>JAWLBI010000001.1:0-4456649 GCA_041394985.1 Candidatus Zixiibacteriota bacterium | reverse complement strand
CCCCCAACCCCCTCCTTGGGAAGGAGGGGGAGAAGAAAGGTAACACCCCTCGCCCTGTCGGGCACCCCTCTCAAGAATGGATGTAGATTCTGTTTTTATAGGTATTTTATCCTAACCTTAAGAAGGGTTAGGGCACCGGGGTACACGGGTAATATCAATCGTAGGTGCTTATCGCATATATCCTGAGATTGCGACGTCGCTGGTCCGCCTAGGCGGACGCGCTCCTCGCAATGACTGGCATTTTCAACAATCGCATTGTGTGGGGTACAATAGTAGATCAACCATAATTATCAGCAAACATCAAATCCCAACCCTAAGAAGGGTTGGGGCCCCGGGAATCCATAGATATTGATAATACGATCAGGTTTTGCGTTCTTTTTTCTTGGCGGCGGGGAAGAGGACATTGTTCAGGATCAGGCGGTAGCCGGCAGAATTCTTGTGTACCTGCAAATCGGTCGGGGGATCGTTGAGCATGTGCTGATAATCCTCGGGATCGTGGCCGGAATAAAATGTAAATGTTCCTTTGCCTGCGTTACCGTGCACATAGCGCACCTCGTCGTATTCCAGCGGTTCCCCGAGTACGATAACGAATTTTTTCAGTAGTGATTTGCGGAGGCCGGTTGTCTGGCCCATGAAGCCGTCGACGACCGGGATATGATCCTGGACGAGCATGGTCGGGACGGGATCGAGTTTGGCGGAAAATTCGAACAGATAAAACAAATCATCATCGGGTGTCATGAAGCGTTCGATGCGCGCCGGATATGTGTCAATGTCAGAGTGGCGGTATTCCATTGAGTTCAGCGAGACGGTGAAATCGGTAAAGGCGAGGCATTTGTCGTATTCGAGCCGTTCGTTGCAATCGACATCAGGTGGGTCGCCGTCGAATTCGGCGGGTACGATATCGGTGTTTTCCGCGGCAAGAGCGATATCCAGTGTTTCGGCGGCCGAGCACATGGCGAATAAGAATCCGCCGCGCAGGACATAGTCCTTGATTTCGCGGGCGACGGCTTTTTTGCATTCGGAGACTTTATTGTATCCGAGCGCGCGGGCCATATTTTCATTGGCGATGACGTCCTGCTGATACCAAAGTTGGTTGCGCTGGCTGGCCAGGAATTTTCCGTACTGACCGGTAAAGTCTTCGTGGTGCAGGTGCAGCCAGTCGTATTCCTCGAGTTTCCCCTCGAGCACTTCTTTATCCCACAGCATATCATAGTCGATTTCGGCGTATTCGAGGGCCAGACGGACGGCATCGTCCCAGGGCTGGAGGGTCGCCGGCGAATAGACCGCGATTTTGGGCGGCTTTTCCAGCATCACTCGCTCCATGTTCTCGGATTCGATGGTGCGGTAGATGTCGGAAGCCTCGGAGTTGGTAATCGGCTGAAACAGGATTCCTCGGATAAGGCAGAGGTCGCGGTTGTTGGGGGTGTCCTTGATGAGGAAGGAGCCGTATTTGTAGTTCAGCAGCCACTCTGCCTGCTGGTCGCGCTTGAGGCAATTGTAGACGACGCCATAGGCTTTGAGATGATCAGTCTGGGTTTCATCCATCGGAATCAGCAGCATGGCCGCTGATGCGACCTGAGTAAGCGCCAGACAAAAGAGAACTGACAGTGTAACCGCGAGTGTCTTCATGTATTTGCCTCGTTTGTTATTTCGAATATATCTTATACGTCGGCGGTTGGCAGGAGTTTTCACTCTTTGGATTTTTTCCCGACGAAATGAATCAGGCCGTGTCGGTGTTCGTCGCCGTCGCCGTGGTTGTGCATGGGGCCTAATTCCTCGGTGTGTTCGATGACTGTGAAATTCGGGAAGAGGGTCAGGATTTCATTCGGTTCCAAAAATGTCCGCCTTTCGCCGTTCTTGATAATGTACGAGTTGTTCCCATCCGAGGGGTGTTCCTTTATACCCTTAGCGAAGGCCGGGTCAGCAGTAGAAAAGGCGCTGATGAATAACAGTGAATCCGGTTGTGTCCAATTATTGATGCGAGCAATCAGGTCATGGATGTCGGGCCAGGACAGGATTTGGATGATGCCGAAGAGGAGGATGGCCGAGTAGGGGGCATTGTCGGCGGTGAATTCGCGGAAGCCGGTGACAATCGTTTCTATTTTCAGACTTTCTTTAGTGGCTATTTCCTGTATTTGGCGGAGGCCCTCGGCAGCGGGATCGATGGCATCGACGGCAAAGCCGTTGCGGGCCAGAAAGAGGGCGTTGCGCCCCTGGCCGGCGCCGATGTCGAGGATGCGGCGGGATGTATCGATTTTCATGTAATGGTCGCGGAGGATGTCGGTCGGGTCGTCGCCGAAGTAGCTGGATGTCTTTTTATAGGCGTTATCGTAGGACATTATTTTTTGGCTGCTTTTCTGCGGTATTCGCGGAAGGCGTGCATGTAGGCCGCGATTTTCTTTTCGCGCCCCTTGTCAGTCGGGAAATAGAATTTCTTATCCGCGATGTTGTCGGGCAGGAATGTCTGGTTGACGAACGGCGTGTCCATATCAGGCGGATAGATGTATCCATCGCCATAGCCCAGTTCCTGCATCAACTTGGTCGGGGCATTGCGGATGTGCAGTGGTACGGGCAGGTTCTCCGTATCCTGTACTTCGCGCCGGACGGCGCCATAGGCTTTGTATGCCGAGACAGATTTCGGTGCGGTCGCCAGATATATGACGGCCTGCGCGATGGCCAGTTCCCCCTCGGGGGGGCCGAGGAAGCGAAATGATTCGGTGGCCGACATGCAAAAGGTCAGCGCGAAGGGATCGGCCAGGCCGACGTCCTCGGAGGCAAAGCGGACGATGCGCCGCAATATATAGAGGGGATCCTCGCCGCCGGCCAGCATTCGGGCCAGCCAGTAGATGGCGGCATCGGGGTCGCCGCCGCGCATCGATTTATGCAGAGCCGAGATGAGATTATAGTGCTCCTCGGCGGATTTATCATAGATGATGTTTCGGCGGCCGATGATGTCCTTGAGCAGTTGATACCGGATGACGCTGTCATCGGGGCTGTCCTCGGCGGCGGCTTCGATGATGGACAGTGCACGGCGGGCATCGCCGTCGGCAGTCTCGGCGAGGAATTCGAGCGCCTTGTCCTCGATGGTTAGTTTGCGCTTCCCGAGTCCCTGCTCGGTATCGGTCAGGGAGCGTTGGATGAGGGTTTTAATGTTGTCCTGCGTCAGGCGTTCAAGAACGTATACGCGGACGCGGGAGAGGAGCGGCGTATTGATCTCGAATGAGGGATTCTCTGTCGTGGCGCCGATGAGATAGATCGAGCCGTCTTCGACATAGGGCAGGAAGGCATCCTGTTGGGCCTTGTTGAAGCGATGGATTTCATCGATGAAGAGATAGGTCGAGGTACTGTACATTTTTTTGCGATTGCGCGCCTCGGCGATGACCTGTTTTAATTCTTTAATAGAGGATATGACGGCCGAGTATTTCAGGAATTCTCCGTTGCAGGAGCGGGCGATGAGGAATGCCAGCGTCGTTTTACCCGATCCGGGGGGACCCCAGAAGATGAGCGAGCCGGATTTACCCTTTTCGATGGCTCGTCGCAGCGGCGTACCGGGGGCGATGATTTTTTCCTGCCCGACATATTCTTCGAGAGTGCGAGGGCGCATCCTGTCTGCGAGCGGGCTGCCTGAATTTACTGCGCCTGATGCGTGTCGATTATCGGTCTCATCGAAAATATCCATACGCCAAATATAGTCCATTTAGCTCGGTCCCGCTATCAGGGAATATCACATTTTCGTGAAATTCTATGTAAGGTATTGTGAGATAGTCTGTTAATATTTATTTTGACGGTAATATATAGTAAATTCATTCAATGAAAAAAATAGTGGATAAATTGTTACAGGTTCTCAAGGCGTCGCCGCTATTACCGAAAAATAGTACAGAACATATGGAATAATTGCAACAGGGGAAGGCGAGTTTGGTATTCCAGGTTACGGGGTCAACTACTGTGGACTGCCAACATTCACTACTTTCAAACAATTAAATAGTTTTTGTCCTTAAGGGGGGCACGGACGGCACTTATTGGCTGGAGGGCTAACATGGGCTGGAAAGACCTTAAGATCGGCAAGAAACTGGCATTCGGATTCGGGACAATTCTTATCCTGTTTGCTGTCGCGAGTTTTTTGAATTACAATAACTTGACGACAGTCAGCGATGAAATGCAGGTTTCTCGCGAGGCAAATGCGAACAAGGCATTTTCGATTGAAAAAGAAGTCGATCACTTGAACTGGGTCATCGGATTGCGTGAGATTTTCCTGAATGACGATGTCCGTTCGGTACAGGTTCAAATGGATCCAACTCAGTGCGGATTGGGTAAATGGTTACTTTCTGATGAGACGAAGCAGCTTGCCGCAAACGATCCCGAATTGGCGCAATTGCTGAAAGAGATTGAGGCCCCGCACAGGCACCTTCATGAGTCGGCCAAGACAATTGACCAATTGTACAAGAATGACGACGTCGCCGAGGCGTATGAAGTTTTTAAGAAAGAGACGAATAATCATCTTTCGCAGACGAAGCATATTTTGTCGCAGTTGAAAGATCATTTTTCCGATCAATCGAAACATGCCGAGGCGGAAATGGTCGGGCAGGTGAACAGTTCGATTACGATGATGACGGCGATTACCATTGTCGGCATTATCATCGGCGCGCTGGCTGCCTATGTGATTACGCGCGGTATTGCTCGTCCGATCGGCAGGATTTCCGATGTCGCGAATGAAATCGCCATGGGCGAAATCAATCATGAAATCGAAGTGCGTTCGAAAGACGAAGTCGGAATGTTGGCGCATGCGTTTCAGAATCTAATCGGGTATATGCGCAATATAGCGCAAGGCGCAGAAAAGATCGCCAATAACGATTTGCGTGTCGAGATCACTCCGAAATCCGAAAATGATATACTCGGTAACTCCTTCAAAACGATGTCGACGAATCTCCGCAATATCATCTCGCAGCTCAATGCGGGATCCGGCGAATTGGTCGCCGCGGCGAATGAGATTGCCTCGACCTCGGCCGAGATGGCCAAAGGGGCTCGCAATCAGACCGAGCAGGCGACTCAGATTGCCAGCGCTATAGAGGAAATGGCAGCGACGATTGTGCAATCGTCTCAGAATGCCAATACCGCAAAAGAGATTTCTGAAGATTCCTCGAAGACGGCCAATGAGGGTCAGGGCATTGTCCAGAATACTGTCTCGGGAATGATAAACATCGCGGGCGCGGCCGGCGAATCGACCACAATCGTCAGCGAACTGGCTCAGGCGGCGGATCGAATCGGTGAGATTATCAGCGTGATTGATGACATCGCCGATCAGACGAATCTGCTGGCGCTCAATGCAGCGATAGAAGCGGCTCGTGCCGGTGAGCAGGGACGCGGATTTGCCGTCGTCGCGGATGAAGTTCGGAAACTGGCCGAGCGCACGGGCAAGGCGACTGGGGAAATCACCGAGATGATCAACGGCATTCAGCGCGATTCAACGCGAGCCGTCGAATCCATGGAAAACGCTTCAAAATTGGTCAGCGAGGGGCAGGAACTTGCGGACAAAGCGGGTAACAGCCTTCAGGAGATCAACAGCATGTCGTCTCGGGTCATGGATATGATCGTCCAGATTGCCACGGCCTCCGATCAGCAGTCAGCCGCGGCCGAACAGATTTCCAAAAATATGGAATATATCAGCAGTATTACGCGTCAGACATCGGCGGGAGCCGAGCAGTCAGCCTCGGCGGCTGAGGAACTGAACCGCCAGGCGGAGTCAATGCGTGAAATGGTGAGTATGTTCAAGTTATAAATCTCGTCATATTTCCTTACCGAAGGCGTCAATCGACCGATTGGCGCCTTTTTTTTGTGAGTTCACCAGCCGTTCCGGCGCGAGGCAATCCGGTTAATATCTTGAAAAAAAGGTCGATATAATAAATACCGTAAGGGGGTATAGTTTGGGTACAGTTACAATTAAGAAAAATGCATCCCGCATGACTGTGGATGACATACTGTCGGTACAATCGACGAATACGCTTTATTCTCCTGAAAATATCACGGAGACGATGGCGAAAAACGCCTATAAGTTTTTAAGCGAGCTACCGGCGTGTATCATAGGAATTACGTCCGATTTGAACGTTGTTTTTTGGAATGCGCATTGCGAGCAGATAATGGGGTATTCGTCGGACGAAATGTGCGACCAGTCGAAGCCGCTGCATCGGCTTTGTCCCGATTGGGAGAAATCGGAAGCGATTTTACACTCCTGGCGACAGAGGCATTTTGTCTTCACCGATTTCGAGACGGAATTCAAATCCAAGGGCGGTGATATAAAATATTTTCGCTGGTCGAGCCTGCCGAAAGCCGATACTCTCCCGAAAGATCGACATTTTATGATCGGTGTCGACATGACGGCACAGCGGAAAGCCGAGCAAAACCTGCAGATGGCGGCTCGGCATTTGGTTATCGAGCGTGAAGCGTTACAGGAAAAGAATCAGACTTTACAGGAACTGCTTGGTCAGATTAATGAGGAAAAGGAACGACTGGCTGTTTTTCTGCGCTCGAATATCGAGGCGTTCGTTCTGCCGATGTTTGAGAGGCTGAAGGCTCGCGCCGATCAGAATGAAAGTGAATATATCGGTCTTATCGAGAGTAGTCTCAAGGCGGTCATCGGGGAAATCGGCCTATCCCATAAAGAGTTTTTCAATTCCCTGACTCCTCGGGAGATTGAGATCTGCCAGATGGTCAAGGGCGGATTCAGTTCCAAGGAAATCGGGGGTTTTATTAACTGCTCCGAGGCAACGGTCAGACAGCATCGGCGAAATATCCGAAAGAAACTGGGGATTAAGCGAAAGCGCGTAAATCTGGCGACTTATTTACAGGCCGGTGGGATAGTAGAACGCAATGGCAGATAACGAGTTGCTGATTCTCTAAGGAGTTAAGCCGGATTGTTGCTCGGGGTTGGTGTATGCGCCAAATATGGGCCTTGATAGGCCGCCCGGAGCGACGATAAACTATACAGTGACGATGTAAATTAATATTTGTAACTGGGAAGGGGCGAATCCGTGTTGACGCTGCATACGAGGTTCGGACGATAAAAGGAGGCAGACGTGAAGCTCAAGTTTCAAATGAAGTTAACCCATAAAATTATGGCCATGATCGCGTTGGTGCTGGTGGTTTCCATCTCGACGATTACGATCATCAGTACGACAAAGGCGACGAACTATATTACGAATGTCGCGAAAGATGATTTACGCCACGCGGCGGAGTTAACCAGGGGGATGTGCGAATTGGCAGCGGAATCAGCTGTTGCTCAGGCAAAAATCAGTCTTTCTCAAGCAGGCGCATATCTCAGTAAATATTCCAATGATGAGATGATCATCGAAAACGGGCAAATGATTGCCGATCCGAACGGCGCCCGGATTGTTCTGAATAACCATACGGAGCTCGTTGACAAAGTCAGCCAGAGCACCGGCGCCGTGTGTACGATTTTCCTCAATGAAAACGGCCGTTCCCGACGCATTGCAACGAGCGTAAAAACGGAATCGGGTGGTCGCGCTGTAGGAACATACATATCAGACGATGTCTATAATACGGTCGTCAATAGGGGGCAGGCGTTTTATGGTCGCGCGGAAGTGCTGGGGGAATTCTACTCCACCGCCTATGAGCCGATTCATGATGTTAACGGCGAAGATATCGGTATTTTATCAACGGCCTATCCCGAAGATTCCAAGCTGCTTCGTGAGGCGATACTCTCATTGAAAGTTGGTCAAACCGGCTACATTTATACAATCGACAGCGAGGGATTACTTCGAATACACCCCACGTCGGAGGGGAAGAATATTTCGAACTATGACTTTATTCGCGAAGTCATTTCAAAGGGTCCGAAACTGGGAAGAAACGAAACCGGCTGGATCGAGTATCCGTGGGAACGCGATGGCGTGCTCGCCGATAAGATTCTTGCCTATGTCTATTTCCCGGAATGGGATTGGATTATCGGCGTCGGCAGCTATCTCGATGAATTTACCGCACCGGTAAATAATTTGCGGAACGCGATTTTAATTGCATCGATCATCTGTCTGTTAGTCTCGCTGGGTATCGGATTCTATCTCGCCCGCACAATCGTGCAGCCGATCGTTAAGTTGGTCGGTGTCGCGGAAGCGGTATCGCTGGGAGACATAACAAGTGAAATCGAGGTCAAGAGCCAGGACGAAGTCGGTATGCTGGCCGGATCGTTCCGTGACATGATGTCCTATTTGAAGTCGATGGCGGTGGTTGCGGAGAGTATTGCGGACAATGATTTGACTGCCGATGTCAAGCCGCGCTCGGAGAAGGATACTCTCGGCAATGCGTTCAAGCAGATGAGTTTCAATTTGAATGAAATGATAGCGCAGTTGAAAGAGAACTCGGATCAGTTGGCTTCGGCCGCCACCGAGATTTCCTCGGCCGCCGAGGAAATGGCTCGGGGCGCCAATGACCAGACCGAACAGGCCGGTCAGATTTCAACCGCTATCGAAGAGATGACGGCGACGATTCTGCAATCATCGAAGAATGCCAATGAAGCCAAGAACATGTCCGAAAGCGCCGCGACCACGGCGAACTCCGGGCAGACAATCGTGGGCGATACGATCAGCGGCATGGTCAAGATTGCCGATTCAGCCTCCGATTCCGGTCGAATCGTAAACGAACTGGCGACTGCGTCGGATAAGATCGGTGAAATCATCAGCGTGATTGATGATATCGCGGACCAGACCAATCTCCTGGCGCTGAATGCTGCGATTGAGGCGGCTCGCGCCGGTGAGCAGGGACGCGGATTTGCCGTCGTTGCCGATGAAGTTCGCAAGCTTGCCGAGCGGACCGGTAAGGCGACCGGTGAAATCACCGAAATGATTAAAGGTATTCAGAATGATTCAGCCCGAGCCGTATCCTCGATGGAAGAGGCCGGCAAGCTGGTCGAAGAAGGTAAGGAACTGGCTGATCGGGCCGGTGGCAGCCTGAGCGAAATCAATAATATGTCCGCCCAGGTTATGGATATGATTATTCAGATCGCCACCGCCGCCGATGAACAGTCGGCCGCCGCCGAACAGATTTCCAAGAATATGGAACACATCGCCAATGTGACCAAGGAAACTGCCGCTGGCGCCCAGCAGTCAGCCGCCGCCGCCGAAGAGCTCAATCGCCAGGCGGAAGGCATGCAGAGTATCATCGGACGGTTTAAAGTAAAAGTCTGATAGATTCCTGCCTTTAGGCAATAAGCGGGCTTTCGAGTATCCCTCCTTTTATTCGAAAGCCCGTTTTTTTTTGGTATTTTTTTTGGTAACATCCTGAATTTAGGCAAGAAACAGCCGCGAAACTGCACGTTTTCACCCGCTCAAAATACACCTAATTGCTTATGCAATAAAAGATTAGGCGTGTCCTTCGAAAAAAATATGTGAAAAAAGTAACAAAATGATAGACTTTTTTAGAACTTTTTATGATACTGGCCGTATACACAATGACTAACGGGTCATTTAATGACTCAAAGTCAAAGGAAGGGGAGATGGCCGCAAGAAAAGAGCGAGAAAAGGAAGCCCGGCGCGCATTGATTCTGGATGCCGCGGCCCGTGTGTTTTCCCGAAAAAGTTATCCTGACGCGACCCTTGATGAAATCGCGTCCGAGGCCGAGTTGGCCAAGGGGACGCTGTATTTGTACTTCAAGGACAAGCAGGATATGTTCGTATCGCTGATTCGCCGCGGTCATTTGGAAATCCTGGGGACGATTGAGGACTTGCTGCCGGAGCAGAAATCACTTGAGGAGTTCATTCGGCATTCATTGGAAATGTTTCTGCAGAAAGTCGAGCAACATCGCTACATGATGAGGATGGTCATGAGCGCGGGAGTTCATCTGCCACAGCAGGAGTGCGCTCGCATACTGACGGAGTGGAAAGAGCAGCGGGAGAAGGCGACGGAGGTTTATGCCGGAATGCTGAGAGAGTTTCCCGAGGTCGCGCATCTGAATAAGGAAGAGAATGATTCCGCTGCGCGGCTCATTCTGGGGACGATTCGGATTATTTTCAGCGATTGCTCCTGTGATGGACAGACGGACATTCCCAAAAACGAAATCGAAAATTTCGCCCGGTTTTTGACGCGGGCGTTCAGTGTGGAGAAATAAATATGAAGTTTTGGATGGGACTGGGGGCTTTGCTGATACTCGCGGGGGCGGTGTCGGCGGAAACCGTGGTTCTGACTCGGGCCAAGGCCGTGTCGATGGCGGTCGAGCAAAACGAGTCATATCAGGCGGCCCAGATGGAAAAAGATCGTGTGCAGGGTCAGTATCTGGAAGCCCGTGCCGGTGCGTTTCCTCGTCTGACATTCGATGCCGGATATCTGCGCACTATTGATAAACAGACGACGGTCTTTTCGGTGACCGATGAGAGCACCGGGGAGACGACGACGAGTCGATTGCAGTTCGGTGAGCCGCATAGTTATTCGGCGGGATTTACGCTGTATCAGCCGCTGTATGTCGCGGGCAAAGTCGGCGCGGCGATTCAGATAGCCAAGTATGGATTTTCGTATGCCGATGAAGGTATCCGGGCCGCTCGCCATGATGTCGTGACGCTGGCGGATCGAGCGTATTTGGATGCCGTTGCGGCGCGCGAGGCGCAGCTGGTTTTTATCGAGGCCGAGCAGTTAGCCGATTCCAATATGGCGGTAGTCGAACAGCTATTTAAACAGGGGCAGGCATCGGAGTATGATTTCCTGCGAGCGCAGGTTCAGGCAGCGAATACAAGACCGGCGCGTATTGCGGCAGAGAATGGCGCCCGTCTGGCCCTGGATTATCTGCGCGTCGTATTGGCGCTGCCGAAAGAGACTGACATTACATTAGAGGAATCGGTTGCGCAGGTGGCGGTACCGGAATTGAATCTGGATGCGCTCATTGATGAGGCGTTGCAGAATCGGCCGGAATTGCGCCAGAGCGAACAGATGATGAAGATAAACAAGAAATTGATATCTATAGAAAAGGGCGGGCACAAGCCGACGATCGGTCTCAGCAGCAGCATGCAGTGGGACGGGTATTATCCGAAGTTCAGCAGCACGAGACTCAAGGGTTGGACGCGGAGCTGGAATGTCGGCGTGTCATTCAGCGTGCCGATTTTCACCGGTTTTGAGACCAAGGGGAAAATTCAGCAGGCCAGGGTCGACTACAATCAAAGCCGGTTGCAGAACAGCCAGTTGAATCGCCAGATTCGGCTTGAGGTTCGCGATGCGGTCGGTAAAGTGAAAGAGGCGAAGCAGCGCGTCGAAGCGCTCGGTGAGACCGTCGATCAGGCGAAGCGGGGCTATGACATCAGCCAGGTGCGGTATCAGAACGGTATCGGAACGCAGCTGGAAGTTCAGGATGCGCAGGTAGCATTGACGCAGGCTCGCGTCAATAAAATCAATGCGCTGCACGATTTGGCCGTGGCCGTGACGGAATTACGCCGTGCGGTCGGTCGCGAGTGGGACGCTAAATGGTAAGGACGATGAAGATGCGAAAACTATATATCTGTATGGCCTGTCTGTCCATTTTGGTTTTGGCAGGATGTTTGGAGCAGGAAGAGAAAGCACAGGTCGAGACACCGGCAGTCGCGGTGGTCACTGAAGCGGTCACACAGGGAGATTTCCCGCAGACCGTCAAGGTCGGCGGAACGCTGCGCGGTGACTTTCAAAGCTCGATACTGGCGAAGGTCACCAGTACCGCACTTGAAATCCCGGTTCGTGTCGGACAGTTGGTGAAGAAAAATGATATTCTGGTGAAGTTGGACCCGGGCAGTGTTCAGTCGCAGTATCATCAGGCGGAAGCCGTGTACCAGAATGCCTCGAAGCAATATAGTCGAATGAAATCGTTGTTCGAGGCCGGGGCGATATCTCAGGCGCAACTCGATGCCGCAGAAACGGAATATCTGGTCGCGCAGGCATCCTTTGAGAATGCCAGTCAGGCGGTGCTGATTAAGGCTCCTTTTAACGGTATGGTCGTCGATATCCCGGTGCGGGTAGGCGATGAGGTAACGCAGGGGAACAAGGTTGTCGAGATCGCCAATGTCGGTGCGCTGCGTCTGATTCTCGATGTGCCGACCACTCAGGTCGGGCAGTTGCGCAAGGGGCAGATAGTAAAGGTAGCATCGCCTCTCGAGGACGGCACGGAAATGACCGGAACTGTCGTCAGTATTGCCGATGCGGCGAACATGGATACGCGCAGTTTCGAAGTGGAATGCCGCTTCGAGAATGCTTCGCGCGGATTCGCGCCGGGTGTGTATGTGGTTGCGCTGATTCAGACGAATATGCTGAGCGATGCGCTGCTGGTGTCGAATGATGCGCTGATGTACCGATCAGGGAAGACCTATCTGTACAGTATCGGATCGGATACGGTGGCGATGATTGCGGTCGAGGTTCTGGCCGAGGGTGATTCGATGTCTGCGGTGCAGGGGCAGTTGACGACTGCGCAGCGCGTCGTGGTCGTCGGACAGAAAAACCTGACGCCGGGAACGAAAGTGCGGGAGGCGGATAAGTAATGATATTATCAGAGATATCCATTAAACGCCCGGTTTTCGCGACGATGATGACGCTGGCGCTGATGGTGCTGGGCGTCTCATCATATCTCGCGTTGTCGGTCGACCTGTTTCCCGATGTCGACTTCCCGTTCGTCGTCGTTTCGGTGACGTATCCGGGCGCGAGTGCGGAATCGGTTGAGACGGAAATTACGAAAAAGATCGAGGATGCGGTCAATACGCTGGGCGGCATTAAGCATATAGAATCGACGGCACTGGAGGGGTATACATTTTCGGTAATTCAGTTCACACTGGAAACCGATCCGCTCGATGCTGCCGCAGAAGTGCGCGATAAAATCGCCACGATTCGAGGGGATTTACCGGAAGATATCGATGAGCCGGTGATTCAAAGATACGACCCGACATCGCAGCCGATTATTTCAATGGCCATATCCGGTCCGCAGTCGCTTCGCGATCTGACCGATTATGTCGATGATTTTATCAAGCCGCGGCTGGAGAATATTTCCGGCGTCGGCGCTGCGGATATCGTCGGCGGCGCGAAGCGGGAAATTCAGGTGCGTTTATATCCGGAGCGGATGCGCGCGCTGGATATTACGCCGTCGCTGATTGCAATGAAGATGCAGCAGGCGAATATCGAATTGCCTGCCGGTCGGATGGTCGACGGCAGTCGCGAGTGGATCCTGCGCACGATGGGACGGTTCAGTTCAGTGCAGCAGATTCGTGATATGGTCATTCTGACGCCGCATGGACGACTGGTGCGACTGGATGAAGTCGCCGATGTCATCGATACGGAAGAGGAAGCCGAAACGGCGTCTCGGTTGAATGGAATTCCGTGTGTCGGCGTCGACATCCGGAGACAGTCCGGCGCCAATACGGTTGATGTGGCAGCAGGCATTAAAGATGAAATCGACAAGATTTCCGAACATCTCCCGGCCGGAATGGAGATTATCGTCGCGACCGACGCATCGGTATTTATCGAAGAGTCTATCGATGACGTGCTGGTGAATATCGTCTATGGCGGTACGCTGGCGATTCTGGTTATTTTCCTGTTTCTGGCCAATGGCCGTGCGACATTCATCAGCGGTATTGCGATTCCGACCTCGATTATCGCAACCTTTACCCTGATGCGGCTGCTCGGGTTTACCATCAACTTCATGACCCTGTTGGGATTGTCGCTGGCGGTCGGCTTGCTCATCGATGATGCCATCGTGGTGATTGAAAATATCTATCGCCACATGGAGATGGGAAAGAAACCATTTCAGGCGGCTAAGGATGCGACCAACGAAATCGGTCTGGCGGTTTCGGCGACGACCTTTTCGATTATGGTCGTGTTTATTCCGGTCGCATTCATGAGCGGCATCGTCGGACAGTTTTTCTATTCCTTCGGAATGACGGTCGCGTTTTCGATTCTGGTTTCACTGTTCATTGCGTTTACACTGACGCCGATGATGTCATCCAGGTTCCTGAAGCCTCAGGCTGAGGTCGAGAAATCGACGACATATAAACTCCTGCGCGGCTGGAATAATTTCTGGAAGAAGCTGGAGCGAGATTATTATTCACCGATGTTGAAATATTGTCTGCGGTATCGGTTCCTGACGATGCTGGCGGCGACGCTGGCGTTTTTCGGCAGTCTGGCGATCGCGGCGTTCTTTATCGGCGCCGAATTTATGCCGCAGACCGACCAGGGGATAATCTCGGTCAGTTTCGAGGGGCGTGTCGGGAATCGTCTGGATACGACCATCGAGGATATCGAGCAGGTCGAGCAAATTATCATGAGTCACCCCGAAGTGACGGCGGTGCTGTCGTCAATCGGCGCCGGCTCCGACCCGGTGAGTGAAGGGGCGATCAGTGTGCGACTGAAAGATCTGTCAGAGCGAGAACTCGGCGCTGACACGCTGGTCAAGATGATTCGCGAGGAGCTGCAGGTGATTCCGGGCTACTTCTTCTCCGTCAGTAAAGGCGAAGGCGGAGGCGGCCATGAGGAACAGCCGATTATGTATTCGATATCCGGCTTTGACCGTGAAAAGCTCAATGAGTATGCGAATGAATTCATGGCCAAGATTAAGGATGTTCCCGGGCTGGTCGATTTGAAGTCATCCGAGGACCAGGGAAAGCCTGAATTGAAGGTCAACCTGAATCGCGATTTGATATCCGATTTGAAAGTCAATGTCGCGGATGTGGCGATGACGCTGCGGACGTATATCGACGGCGAGCGAGTGAGTCGCTATAAAGAAGGCGACGATGAGTACGATATTCGCCTGCAGATCGCCGAAAAGTATCGCCATGAAATCGATTATCTGGGTATGCTGGGTGTCCCGTCGGATAAGGAGATTCCGGGCCGTGATCGATTCACCGTGCCGCTGTCGCAGTTGGCCGATATCGAAACCTCATCGGGCCCCTCGGAGATTAAGCGGTATGACCGAATCAGGGAAATCCGTGTCTCCGGCGGCAATGCCGACCGTCCGACCGGTGATATCAGAAGTGATATTCAACTGGTGATCGATTCGATGTCCTTCGACCCGGGTTATAACATTGGGGCCGTTGGCGAGGCCGAGTTCATGGAGGAATCCTTCCGTGAAATCGGTATGGCGCTGCTGCTGGCCGTAATTTTTATCTACCTGGTGTTGGCGTCGCAGTATGACAGTTTCGTCGATCCGCTGTCGATCATGGTGTCGCAGCCGCTGGCGATTATCGGTGCGATGATCAGTTTGTGGTTCTTTAACACGCCGTTTTCGATTATGTCGCTGATCGGTATCATCCTCTTGATGGGGTTGGTGACAAAGAACGCCATCTTGCTGATTGACTTCACCAAGCAGCGGCGAGCCGAAGGGATGCCTCGCAGCGTGGCGCTTCAGGAAGCGGGACCGATTCGGTTCCGTCCTATTATGATGACGGCGCTGTCGACGATTCTCGGTGTGCTGCCACTGGCCTTGGCGCTGGGATCGGGCGCGGAACTTCGCGCTCCGATTGCCCGGGCCGTTATCGGCGGTATGGTGTCGTCGACATTTTTAACCCTGCTGGTCATTCCGGTCGTGTACACATATTTCGATGATTTGGCGCATGGAAATTTCAGGGCATTGTTCCGATTTACAGCGAATGATGTCGATGAGAAGGCTGTTCCGAAAGCGAACGAAGCGTAAGTTCTCTTTACTCACGAAGGAAACGGCGGGAGTCTGGACCACTCCCGCCGTTTTTCATTTTAAACTGATAGGTCTTTTAGGCTACGAAGGTGCGGAAACCGGAGTGTTGGCGGCGCGCCTTTATCAGCTTGTCGACACCGGCGATACAGGCGATGGTTAACACCGTCATGAAAATCATCATCGGAAGATTTCCCATGCCTGAGGCTTGCTGTCTGAGAGAGTTGTAGGTCTGGACGGCCTGCGCGTCTTTGGCCTCGACCCAGCCGAACAGCGGCTTGATAAGCGAAGCGACATCTAAAAAGTACAGTCCGACGGCGATCATCACCGCAACCGTGGCGAACATGATGATTTTGTCGCTAACGAGCGGCGATTCATTGACCGGAACGAATTCGATATCCGGCAGTTTTTCCATGACCAAATCGGCAAAAGAAGCCGAGAGCGGGAATTCCGGTTCGGAATCGAGTCTCGAAAAGAGCGCCTTGTATTCATCGAGCGCGAGGCGGCAGTTGGGGCAGGAATCGAGGTGTTCCTGTACGGCGGCGGCATCGGCCGCGGTACCGTCTAAAAAGGCCTGTAGTTGTTCGTCGGTCAGGTGGCTCACAATTCCTCCCGTGTATATTTGGCCAGCAGACGCTCCTTGAGCAGCCGGCGGGCCCTGAAGAGATAGCTTTTCACCGTGCCTTCCGGCATTTTCATGATTCCGGCGATTTCAGCATAGCTCATGTCATCGAGATGATACAGCGTTACAATCGTCCGATATACCGGCGGGATGTTGTCTATCTCCGTCTTCAATATATCGGTCAATGCGCTGTCGGCAAAGCGATTATCCGGGCGATCGGCCTCGTCGCCGACCGGCTCGAAGTTTTTATCCTCGTCGCCGAGGTCGTCATAGAGCGGCAGTTTTTTCTTGTCGATGAAGTTCAGACAGGTGGTATAGGCGATTCGGGCAATCCAGGTAGACAGCTTGGAATCGAATCTGAAATTCCCGAGATTCTGATACACCTTGACGAATACCTCCTGGCAGACATCTTCTCGATCCGGCGCCGCGGAGACCATCCGGAACACGACATGGCTGACAAGCCGTTGGTTCTCAATGACTAACGTCTTGAAGGCCGCCTTGTCGCCGGCCAGAATTTTCTCGACAAGCGCTCTCTGTTCTGCCATACATCCTTACTTTAAATAGACAGGAGTAAGAACCGAAAGTTGCAGAAAAATAACAGTAAAAAAACAGCAACTTTTCCGGTAACCGCCTGTCATATGCAATAGAAGATACGTTGAACCGACCAAAGGAGGCCCTTGTGGATACGGAGAAAGTTGCGTTAATAGTGATATTCGGTGTCTTTGCGCTGGTGATGAAGTGGTGGATGGAGTACCGATTGAAATCGAAGCTCATTGAGAGGGGAATGGTCGACGAGCGGATAAAGCTGCTGAATGTCAGTGCGATGGGCGGCGCCCGGCCGTCATCGTTGAAATGGGGAATTATTTTTACCCTGGTTGGCGGAGCGCTGTTAATCATGCAATTTGCTGATATTCGAATCGACGGTGAAGTGGTCTTTGCGATACTGTTGTTGGCCGCGGGAATCGGGCTTCTCAGCTTCTATTCGATCGACAGCATCATGCGAAAGAGTAATCCGAATTATAACGGCACCATGCCGAATCAAACGAGTAACACCGATTCGACGCCGTAGAAAATCACCCTACTTCTACACCGACCCCGGAACAATTTCGATTGTTTCGGGGTTTTTTATTTCCAAATGCAGGGCAATTTAAGTAAGTTAAACAAGGCAAAATTGACCCAATATGATCACTCTCTTATTGCAAGACGGCAAGAATCCGGCAAATAATTGACCGGATTGGTCGTAATTTACTGTATTGTGGAAGTATATATCTATATCCGCAATAGGAATGAGAAACCGACAGAGATTGGATTACAGATACAGTGGATAATTCGAAATCGGCAGAGGCAATAAACGTTTCCAATTCGGGGTATACATCAACAGCGGTAGGGATGCGTGCATCGGACGGTATCGGCGCGCGGCTTCGCTGTTATCTTCAGTTGACTAAACCGACCATCATGCTGCTGGTGCTGATCACCGGCGGGACGGCATTGATACTGGAAGGCAGTTTCCTGACACAGCCGCTGAAATTTATTGTGTTCTTACTCGGTTTGTATATGACCGGTGGTGCGGCTAATGCCTTCAATCAGTATTTCGAGCGGGAAATCGACGCGCGCATGAAACGCACGATGAAGCGCCGCCCGCTGCCGATGGGATTCATTTCACCGGCCGAGGCGGTCACATTCTCGATTATTCTCGGCGGCACCGGCGTGATTTTGCTGGGGGTTATGTTTAATCTGCTGACGGCGGGAATATCGCTGGCGACGCTGTTGTTTTATAGTCTGTTTTATACATTGTATCTCAAGCCGAATACGCCGCAAAATATCGTTATCGGAGGTATCGCGGGGGCAATGGCGCCGATTGGAGCATGGACGGCTGCGACCGGCACGGTGACATTCACACCGATTATCCTGTTTTTAATTGTTTTTTTATGGACGCCGCCGCATTTTTGGTCATTAGCCTTGTGTTATAAGGGTGACTATGAAAAGGCAAATCTGCCGATGATGCCGGTCATTAAAGGCGAGCGCTCGACCATGCGGCAGATAGTGGGATATACGATCGTTCTCATCGCAACCAGCTTCGCATATCTTTTCTTCGGAGGCGGGATCGTATACGGTGTTTCAGCGCTTGTTTTGGGGGCGTTATTGCTAAAAAGTACGGTAAAAGCGCGAAAGACACTTGACAAAGGCTCTCTTTGGAGGCTTTTTGGCTTTTCAATAATATATTTATTTGGACTGTTTTTGGCGATGATTGGCGACAAGTTCGTCTCTTTTTTGATGGCCAGCTAATTGGGGAAAAACATTGGCTCAGATATTTCCTGAATGGACAAATAAACTGCCGACGCTCGCGGCTATTGCCGCCCTTATCGTCGGCGCGGCGGTCGTGGGATTTTTCTGGTATTATGGATCGCCGAAGTACACCGATGTCGGCTATCGGCCGCATCAGCCGGTGCCGTACAGCCATAAGCTGCACGCGGGCGATCTGGGAATAGATTGCCGCTACTGCCACTCGAATGTCGAGGTGTCGGCCAAGGCGAATGTCCCGCCGACGCAGACCTGCATGAACTGCCACACGATGATTTTGCCGGAATCCGAGAAGCTGCTGAAGGTGCGCGAGAGTTGGGCTTCGAAGCAGCCGATCGAATGGATTCGCGTTCATGATTTACCTGACTATGCCTATTTCAATCATGCGGCGCATTTGAATGCGGGCGTCGGCTGCGTATCGTGCCATGGCAATGTGGCTGAGATGGAAGAGGTCATGCAGGTGCAGCCGCTGTCGATGGGCTGGTGTCTGGATTGCCATCGTAATCCGGGACCGAGCCTGCGGCCGAAATCAGAAATTACCAATATGAAGTGGACGCCGCCGGCCGATCAGGCCGAATTCGCGGCGCAGAAAATACAAGAGATGCAAATCAATCCTCCAGTTGACTGTTCGGGGTGCCACCGATGAGAAAATTACCGGCCGAATTACAGGGAAAAGAATACTGGCGGAGTTTCGAGCAGTTAGCCGATTCGCCCGAGTTTAAAAAGTATGTCGAGGCGGAATTCCCGGATTTGCTGCCCGAGATGAACAGCGCGCTGTCGCGGCGTAAGTTCTTGAGCATCATGGGAGCTTCATTGGCCCTGGCCGGTCTGGCCGGGTGTCGCCGCCCCGTTGAAAAGATTGTCCCGTATGTCGTTCAACCCGAGGAAGTGATTCCGGGTATCGCCGAGCATTTCGCGACATCGATGCCGTGGGGATTGTCATCGCATGGTCTGGTCGTTGAAAGCCATGAGGGACGGCCGACAAAGATCGAAGGCAATAAGCTGCATTCGTCCTCGCTGGGCGGATCGAATGTCTTCTTACAGGCGGAAATCCTCAATCTGTACGACCCGGACCGCTCACAATATATAATGAATAAGGGCGCGCAGTCCGACTGGGACAAATTCGTCGAGTTCTGGCGCGAAAAGCTGGCGGTATATGATGCCAATCGCGGCGAGGGGCTGGCGGTTATAACCGAGCCGTTTGCTTCGCCGACGATGGCGCGGCTGAAAAACGAGTTTACGAAGAGATTTCCTCGGGCAACATTCGTTGCCTATGAGCCGGTCAGCGACGAAAATATTATCGCCGGTATCAGACAGGCAGTCGGCGGCGACCGAAACTATTTCCCGGTCTATCATTATGATAAGGCCGATGTCGTGCTGGCGCTCGAGTCCGATTTCCTCAATATGGAAACGGAAAATATCGCGGCCGCCAAAGGATTCGCCTCGCGCCGCGAGATGGAGAACGGCGATGCGAGCAATCTGAATCGCCTGTATGTCGTCGAATCAGATTTCACCTCGACCGGGGCATCGGCGGAGCATCGCTATAAAATGCCGCGGCGTATCGTGTCGGCGTTCGTTATCGCTCTCGCCAATGAACTGCGCACGCAGGGAGTGAAACTCGGGGTTGCGGATAATCTGGCGACATCGCCGATCCAGTTCGATCAGAAATGGCTGAAAGTCGTTGCCTCGGATTTGATCGCCAACAAGGGGAAAAGCATTGTGGTCGGCGGACGGGTCCTCCCGGCCGAGGCGCACGAGCTGATCACGCGCATCAATCATGCGCTGGGGAATCTCGGTACGACCGTCGAACTGTATGAATTGGATGAGGCGCTGGCGCCGAAGCGTGAGGCGTTTAAAACTCTTGTCGATGAGATGGTTGCCGGCAACATCACGACGCTGTTCTTATTCGGTACGAACCCGGCATATACGGCATCGGGGTTAAACTTCGCTCGCGCCATGCGCAAGGTCGAGACGGCGATTCATGTGAGCACGCATGTCGATGAAACGACGCAGCATGCCGACTGGCATATTAACCGGGCGCATTTCCTGGAGAGCTGGGGCGATACGCGGGCGGTGAATGGTCACTATGCCACGATACAGCCGTTGATTGCTCCGCTGTTCAACGGCAAATCGGATTGCGAGGTTTTAAATTTCATCGCCACCGGTAATGATGATCGCGGATATGATATCGTGCGAGCTACGTGGCAGAAGAAAACATCCGGCGATTTCGAAAAGGAATGGCGCCGGGCATTGCATGACGGCGTCTATGAAAATAAAAATGTCAAATCGTTCGCGCCGAGGAATCTGACCAAGGGCGGCGATTTCAACTGGCTGCACGGCTATGCCAATCGCAAGAGCGACATGGAGCTGACCATTAACCTGTCGCCGACTCTTTACGATGGCCGCTATGCTAACAATGCCTGGATGCAGGAACTGCCGCATCCGATGTCGAAATTGACCTGGGACAATGCGGCGATCGTGAGTAATAAAACCGCCGAGCGACTCCATGTGAAAAACGGCGATGTCGTTTCGATAAAAGTCAAAAACGGCGAGGCGCAATTACCGGTCTGGATTATTCCCGGTATGGCCGATGATGTGATTTCGCTAACGCTCGGGTATGGACGCACTCATGCGGGGCGCGTCGGCAATAAGGTCGGCGTCGATTTATATCCGCTGATAAATGATGGTTCCGTGCCGTACTTCGTGAATTTCGAAATCACTAAAACCGGTCGCACGTACAATCTGGTTTCGACGCAGGATCATGGCAGTATGGCCGGGCGTCCGATAATTCGCGAGACCGATGTGGCCGGATTCGCGGCGCATCCCGAATTCGCCAAGGAAGCGGTCGATCATCCGCCGCTGCGCGGGATTTATCCCGAGCATGATTATTCGCAGGGCTATCAGTGGGGAATGACCATTGATTTGAACAAGTGCATCGGCTGTAACGCCTGCACGATTGCCTGCACCAGCGAAAATAACATTCCGGTCGTGGGCAAGGAGCAGGTCGGTAACGGTCGCGAGATGCACTGGATTCGCCTCGACCGCTATTATGTCGGCGATACGGATAATCCCGATGCGCGCTTCCAACCGGTGAATTGTCAGCATTGCGAGAATGCGCCGTGCGAGGAAGTTTGTCCGGTGCAGGCGACGTCGCATGACCGCGAGGGTCTCAATGTGATGACCTATAACCGCTGCGTCGGGACGCGCTATTGCAGCAACAACTGCCCGTACAAGGTGCGGCGGTTCAATTATTTCAATTTCACCAAGGATACGCCGGAGATCGTCAAGATGGCGATGAATCCGGATGTGACGGTGCGCTCGCGCGGTGTCATGGAAAAATGTACCTATTGCACGCAGCGCATCAACCGGGCCAAGCAGACGGCAAGACTCGAGGGGCGCACGGTTCGCGACGGCGAATTCCAGGTTGCCTGCCAGCAGGCCTGCCCGGCCGATGCCATCGTGTTCGGCAACATTAATGAAAATGAAAGCCGGGTCATCAAGGCCAAGGCGCGCGAAGTCAATTATGAATTGCTGGGTGAATTCAATACCAAGCCGCGCACCTCGTTTTTGGCTATCGTGCGCAACCCGCACCCGGAATTGAAAGAATACAGTCCGAAAAACGGTTAGAGTAGATATAAAATTGAGGCAAGAGTAGTTTTTGTGAAAAGCTCCGAAGCTTATGTAGAAGAACCGCTGTTGGGCGGTACACAGACATTCGGCAGCATCTCCTCGTCGGTCAGTAAGATCGCCGAGCAGAAGGTCGGTCCGCTGTGGTATGCGGCTATTACCGCATCCGGGTCGCTGACACTTCTGCTGTTCGTGTCGATCGGCTACCTGGTGTGGGAGGGCGTCGGTATCTGGGGACTGAACAACCCGGTCAGCTGGGGATGGGCGATTATTAATTTCGTCTTCTGGGTCGGTATCGGTCATGCCGGTACGCTTATTTCGGCAATTCTGTTCCTGCTTCGTCAGAAATGGCGGACGTCGATTAACCGATTCGCCGAGGCGATGACCTTGTTTGCCGTCTCCTGCGCACTGATCTTTCCCGGCATTCACGTCGGGCGTATGTGGGTAGCCTATTATCTGTTCCCGCTTCCCAATCAGATGAGTATGTGGCCCAACTTCCGCAGCCCGCTGTTGTGGGATGTATTTGCGGTTGGGACATATTTCACGGTGTCGCTGTTGTTCTGGTATGTGGGATTAATCCCCGACCTGGCGACGATGCGCGACCGGGCCAAGACCAAACTGCGCAAGTTTGTGCTGGGGATATTCTCAGTCGGCTGGCGAGGCGGCAACCGCCAGTGGAAGCATTATGAACTGGCCTATCTGATCCTGGCGGGTGTTTCGACACCGCTGGTGCTGTCGGTGCACTCGGTCGTGGCGACCGACTTTGCCGTCAGTATTCTGCCGGGGTGGCACACGACGATTTTCCCGCCGTACTTCGTGGCGGGTGCCATTTTCTCCGGCTTTGCCATGGTGATGACGCTGGCGATTATCGTGCGCAAGATATTCCACGTCGAGGATTTGATTACGGTGCGGCACCTCGAGCGCATGAACAAGATCATGCTGCTCACCGGTATGATGGTCGGCTATGCCTATTCGATGGAGTTCTTCATCGCCTGGTACAGTGGTAATATATACGAGCAGTTCGTGTTCATCAACCGCGCCACCGGGCCGTACGCCTGGGCATATTGGACGATGATTACCTGCAACGTCGTCGTGCCGCAGTTGTTCTGGTTCAAGAAGCTGCGCAATCATATCGTCGTTATGTTCATTGCCTCGATTCTGATTAACGTCGGTATGTGGTTCGAGCGGTTCGTGATTGTAGTCTCGTCGCTGGCCAACGATTTCCTCCCGTCGAGTTGGGATTATTACAGCCCGACGTTCTGGGATATCAGCACGTTCGTCGGTTCGTTCGGACTTTTCTTCACGCTGTTTTTGCTCTTCGTCCGGTTCGTACCGATTATTGCGATGTCCGAGGTGAAGGGCGTTCTGCCTGAAGCGGATCCGCACCACGGTGCGCATCACGCGGAGAAGGGAGGTGCGCATGAGTAGCAGCGCTATCCATGGCGTCCTCGCCCGTTATGAAGACCCGGCCTCATTGATTCACGCGGCGGAAAAAGTCCGTGATGCGGGATATAAAAATTTCGATTGTCATTCGCCTTTCCCGATTCACGGGATGGACGATGCCATGGGCCTGAAACGCTCGCCCATGGGCTGGATCGTCGGCGCCATGGCGATTACCGGCGGTACGATTGGCCTGGCCCTCCAGTGGTGGACGAGTACCATCGATTATCCGATTATCATCTCCGGCAAACCGCATTTCAGTTTTCAGGCATATATTTTCGTTACCTTTGCGCTGGCGGTATTGTTCAGCGCGATCGGGGCATCGATCGGTATGCTGATGGTCAACCGCCTGCCGCGGCTGCACCACCCGGTGTTTTATTCGGATTCATTTAAAAAGGCCAGCGATGACGGGTTTTTCATCAGCGTGTTGTCGGATGACCCGAAATTCGACAAGGCCGAAACGGGGAATTTCCTGCGGTCTATCGGCGGCAATGACATAGAAGTATTGGAAGGCTGAGGATGATGGGTAAGCGAGAAACATATACACGGTTGGCCGTCCTGGCGATGTGTATCGCCATCGTCGCGATGCTGTCATTAAGCGGTTGCACTCGCGAGACGCCGTCCACGCGGACGCCGATTCATCTGAACCCCAACATGGACGATCAGCCGAAGTATAAGCCGCAGGGGGTATCGGCCTTCTTCGAAGACGGTAAGGCGATGCAGTCTCCGGTCGAGGGGACGGTGGCGCGCGAGCAATTGCGCGCGGATGTCGCCTTCTATCAGGGGAAAGACGCCAGGGGTAATTTCCTCAAACAGATGCCGGTGGAAGTCAATATGTCTCTGCTGGAGCGCGGGCAGGAGCGATTCAATATTTATTGTTCGCCGTGTCACAGCCGAGTCGGCGACGGCAAGGGGATTATGATCCAGAAGGGATACATCCCGCCGCCGAATTTCCATGACGACCGCATCCGCACCATGCCCGACGGGGAGATTTTCAACACGATAACGCATGGCATCAGGAATATGCCGCCGTATGCGCATCAGGTGCCGGTCAAGGATCGCTGGGCGATTATTGCCTACATCCGCGCCCTTCAGAAGAGTCAGAATGCCAGTTTGGAAGATATACCGGAAGAATTACGGGACAAAGTCAGGCAGGGAACGAACTAATGAAGTGGGACAGCAAAACATATACGATAACCGACAAGGGTAATTTCGGAACGATAAGTCTCGTCATCGGGATTATCGGACTGGCGGCAAGCGCCGGCGGGTACATGGCGGACAGCGAGCAGCTTTTCTTCTCCTATCTGACCGCATTTGCCTTCTGGTTTACACTCGCGGCGGGCGGCCTGTTTTTGACGATGCTGCATCACCTGACCGGGGCGACCTGGAGTGTCGTGCTGCGGCGGGTGGCCGAAAGCCTGATGTGGGTGCTCCCGTTCATGGCGATCTTCTTCATCCCGATTCTGTTCGGCATGCACGATTTGTATCACTGGACGCACCATGAAGCAGTCGCCGAAGATGCGCTGCTTAAGGGAAAAGAGCCGTTTCTCAATATGGGGTTCTTTATCACGCGGCTGGTGATTTATTTTGTCGTGTGGACCGGTTTGGCGCTGATACTCGCAAAGCTTTCTAGAAATCAGGACAGCGGCCACAGTGAGGCGCTGCGGTTGAAATTCGTCCGCACCAGCGCGCCGGGGATGATATTGTTTGCCCTGACGCTGACCTTTGCGGCCTTTGACTGGCTGATGTCTCTCGATCCGCACTGGTATTCGACGATTTTCGGCGTGTATGTATTCGCGGGCGGCATTTGCGCCATGTTCTCGCTGCTGATCGTTCTCCTGATGGGGATGCGCAAGCAGGGAGTGATGGACACCGTCGTGACGGTCGAGCATTATCACGATTTGGGAAAGCTGGCGTTCGCCTTCATGATTTTCTGGGGCTACATGGCATTTTCGCAGTATTTTCTCATCTGGTACGGCAACATCCCCGAGGAAACCATATGGTTTTTGCATCGCTGGGAAGGGTCGTGGAAAGTCGTAACACTGACGTTGGTGTTCGGGCATTTCGTCGTGCCGTTTTTAATCATGATTACGCGCGGGGCCAAGAGAAGACTGGGGTCACTCAAGCTGCTGGCTTACTGGCTGCTTCTTATGCACCTGGTCGATATGCACTGGCTGGTTATGCCGACGTTGCATAAACACGGCGTGCACATCGGTTGGATTGATTTTGCGCCCGTAATCGGTATCGGCGGGATATTCTTCTGGATATTCTGGAACCGATTCGCGTCGCGCCCGGTCGTACCGGTCGGCGATCCGAGGCTGGATGCGTCCATCAACTTTGTAAATCATTAAGTGATTGTTCAGCAGGTATCATATGAGTACAGAACCGACAAATTCACCCGGATATGAGACGAAAGACGTCAATATTACCAAGATTCTCCTTTATGGGGCCGGTGGAATCGCCCTGTTAGTCGTCTTCGTCGTTTTGGTTTACAACTGGTTTTCGGTGGCCAAAGAGCAGGCGATTTATGAAGCGCAGCTCAAACCGGAATCGGCGGCCCTGCGCGACCTGCGCGCCCGCGAGGCTGAGCTGCTTGGCTCATTCGCCGTAATTGACGAGAAGGCAGGAACTTACCGGGTTCCGATCGACCGGGCGATGGAAATAATCGCGGAACAGGCTTATAAAAAGAGAACTAAATAGGTTTTTCGCGGTTACTGGAAATATGGGAATTATGGGCAGATATATCCGACATATAACAATGCGGACATTTTTTTTGGCGATAATAGCGACAATTATGACCTATTTTGTTGTCCCTGTTGCCGCGCAGGAGATCCGCGAGAATGACCCGCAACTCCGGAATATCGATATCGTCGAGCGTCCGGGCGATTCGATACCGATGGATGTCGTTCTGTTTAATGACGATGGGAAGCAGACGACGATCGGTGAGTATTTCGACGGAGAGAAGCCGGTCATTCTTATTATGGCATATTATTCCTGCCCGATGCTCTGTAATCTCGTTCTTAATGGCGTCGCCGACGGGGGGAAACAGCTCGATTGGATTCCCGGCGATCAGTATCGCATCATGACGGTGAGTATCGACCCGACCGAGGGATTCTCGCTGGCTCGCGCCAAGAAGGAGAACTACATCACCTCGATGGGCATGCCTGCGGCGGCCGAGGGCTGGACGTTTTTTACCGGCGATTCAACCGAATCGCGCAGGCTGGCTGATGCTGTCGGATTCAAGTACTATTATGATGAAGAGAAAGAGCAATATGCGCATGCCGCGTGTATCTTCGTCTTGACTCCCGATGGGAAAATTTCCCGGTACCTGTACGGTATCGAATTCAAACCGCGCGATTTGAAGCTGGCGCTGCTCGAGGCATCCGAAGGCAGAATCGGTAACACGTTCGACCGTATACTCCTGTACTGCTATCACTATGATCCCGCCGCGGGCGGGTATGTGGTGCTGGCGACGAATATCATGAAACTCGGCGGCGTCGTGACGCTGGTGATTCTCGGCGGCCTGCTTGGTCTCTTCTGGCTTCGCGAATGGCGCAAACGAAAACTACGGCAGGGTGAATCAACCGCTTAAGGGAAGGTTTAGATTGAACTGATGGACACGACCGGAACTTTATTCATGCCTCCGGGCAAATCGACAATCGCATCCGACGTCGACTCGCTGTTTAATTTCATTCTGTATGGCAGTACGGTGCTGTTTCTCATCGTCGTCATCGGGATGATTTACTTCGTCGTCAAATACCGGGCGAAGGAAAAGGACAAGCTGACTTCCGGCGTTTCGCATAATCTGAAGCTGGAACTCCTCTGGTCGATTATCCCGACGATACTGGTGATTATCGTTTTCTTCTGGGGATTTCGCGTTTATTTGAAAATGTACGTGCCGCCTCGGGATGCCTATGAAATAAAGGTGACCGGCCAGCGCTGGTCATGGGTGTTCGATTATCCCAACGGCGCGACGACGATCGGTGAATTGAATGTCCCGCGCGGCAAACCGGTCAAGCTGTTGATATCATCGAAGGATGTCATTCACAGTTTCTATATTCCCGATTTCCGCATCAAGATGGATGCGCTGCCGAATCGCTACACGGTGACGTGGTTCGAGGCGCCGGAACCGGGCGGGCATAATTTGTTCTGCGCCGAGTATTGCGGGACATCGCACTCCGGGATGATCGGGCGGGTTAATGTTCTCGGCGAGCGGGAATTCAATGACTGGCTGGAATCGAGCGCGAGTTTCGGCGAGGGATTGAGTCTCGAGGATTATGGCGAACAGTTGTTTACGCAGAAGGCCTGCGTAACCTGCCACAATATTAATGGTAAGGCGCACACCGGCCCGCCGCTCAATGGCATTTACAATGTAAAGATCAACATGGCCGATGGTTCGCTTGTCCTGAGTGACGAAAACTACATTCGCGAGTCGATACTGAATCCGCAGGCGAAAATCGTCGCCGGATATCAGCCCGTGATGCCGACATTCCAGGGCATCTTAAACGACCGCCAGATCGATGCGCTGGTGGCGTACATCAAATCATTAGAGAAGAAGTGAGGCGCTCGTCATGAGTACGGCACAGGCTAACTATTTACAATATCCCAAAGGGCTGAAGAGCTGGTTGTTCACGCTGGACCACAAGCGAATCGGTATCATGTACCTGGCGGCGATTATGGCGTTCTTCCTTCTCGGCGGCCTGCTGGCGATGATTATTCGGCTCGAGTTGTTCACGCCGGGCGAGGATTTTATCGGCGCGGATACTTATAATCAGATGTTTACGCTGCACGGCGCCATCATGATCTTCCTGTTTATTATCCCGTCGATTCCGGCCGCGCTGGGGAATTTCGTCCTGCCGCAGATGCTCGGCGCGAAAGATGTTGCCTTCCCGCGATTGAATCTGGCATCGTGGTACGTGTATATTCTCGGTTCGTTGTTTGCCCTCTATTCGATATTTTCGAAAGCGGTCGATACCGGCTGGACATTTTACACTCCGTATAGTACGGAGTCGCAGACAGCGGTCATTTCAATGACGCTGGGTGTGTTTATTCTCGGGTTTTCGTCGATTTTTACCGGCATGAACTTCATCGTCACGATCCACAAATTGCGCGCGCCGGGGATGACCTGGTATAAAATGCCGCTGTTTGTCTGGGGATTGTATGCGACGGCTATTATTCAGGTACTGGCTACGCCGGTGCTGGCGATAACGCTGGTCTTGCTGATTATGGAACGGGCATTCGGAATCGGTATATTCGATCCGGCTATGGGCGGCGATCCGGTACTATATCAGCACTTCTTCTGGTTCTATTCGCATCCCGCGGTGTATATCATGATTTTGCCGGGGATGGGAATTATCTCCGAGCTGATTTCGACATTCTCGCACAAAAAGATTTTCGGCTATAAAGCCATTGCCTTTTCATCGCTGGCGATTGCCCTGGTCAGTTTTCTGGTCTGGGGCCATCACATGTTTACGTCGGGGCAGTCAGAACTGGCCGCGACGATATTTTCGTTTTTGACCTTCATGGTCGGTATTCCGTCGGGAATTAAAGTCTTCAACTGGCTGGCAACGATGTACAAAGGTCAGATTCGGCTCGATACTCCAATGCTCTATGCCCTGTCGTTTTTGTTTCTGTTCACGATCGGCGGACTGACCGGCATATTCCTCGGTGCGCTGGCCGTCGATGTGCATCTGCATGACACATATTTCATCGTGGCGCATTTTCATTATGTAATGATGGGCGGCACGGTGATGGCGTTTCTCGGCGGCATTCATTTCTGGTGGCCGAAGATGTTCGGGCGCATGTACAGCGAGGCGTGGGCGAAGATATCCGTCGCGCTTATCTTTGTCGGCTTCAATATGACATTCTTCACACAGTTTATTCTTGGTTCCAAGGGGATGCCTCGGCGCTATTACAATTATCTCGATCAGTATCAGCCCCTGCATGCCTTCTCGTCAATCGGCTCATGGATTTTAGGACTCGGTTTTCTGGTGATGGTCATTTATTTGCTGATGTCGTTGAAGAACGGCAAGAAGGCGCCGGCTAATCCGTGGGGATCGCTGACGATGGAGTGGGAGACGCAATCACCGCCGATTCCTGAGAATTTTCCGGGCAATCCGGTGCTGACGCATGGGCCGTACGATTATGACAAAGTCCTGGTGGAGAGAGGGTAGAGAAGAATTATGACGAGTCACGATGCACATCCGGCCCATCTGGCCCATCATTTCAGCGATGTCGAACAGCAGCAGGATTCGGCCAAGCTGGGGATGTGGATTTTCCTGTTGACGGAAATCCTGCTCTTCGGCGGTCTGTTCGTCGCCTATGCCATCTTCCGGGCCTGGAATCCCGACATGTTTTATAATGCGCACCAGTACCTGAGCATCCCGATGGGGACGCTTAATACGTTCGTGCTGATTACCTCATCGCTGACGATGGCGCTGGCGATTCGCTTCATGCAAGTAGGTGATAAGAGCAAAGCCGTTATCAATCTCTGGCTGACACTGATGTTCGCAGCGATCTTCCTTGTCGTGAAGTATTTCGAATACAGTCACAAATTCCACCTCGGTCAACTGCCGGGTGAGTATTATACGTTCCAGGGTGTCGAGGGCACCAACCCGCATATCTTTTTCAGCATTTACTTCGCGATGACCGGCCTGCACGGAATTCATGTTATCGCCGGGATGATTGCTATCGGCTGGGTGCTCAAGCGGACGCTCAATAATGAGTTTTCCGCCGATTATTATACGCCGATGGAAATGACCGGGCTGTACTGGCACCTGGTCGACTTGATCTGGATTTTCCTGTTCCCGCTCTTGTACTTAATAGGTTGAGGATGAGACTATGACGGCACACGAACACAAACACCACATCGTTCCGCTGAGCACGTATTTCTCGGTCGCGACGGCGCTGTTTATCCTCACGATTGTAACCGTGTGGGTGGCATCGGTGCACCTGGGAAGCTGGAATATGGTCGTGGCGCTGCTGGTTGCGGCGACTAAGGGATCGCTGGTAGCGCTCATCTTTATGCACCTGCGGTATGAGAAAAAGATTCTGGCGGTCGTTTTTGTCGGAGCGCTGGCCTTTTTGGCGATATTCATCATCTTCACGATGTTCGATACGATGACCAGGGGTGAGTTGGGCAGCGAAGTGCGACATCCAATCAACCCGGCGGCGAGGATTTACCAGATGCCCGCGGCCGTTGCTGCGGACAGCATGTCTGTCGATTCAATGGCGAATGCGATCGATAGCACTGTTTCCAAGGAACAATCCGGACACGAATAATATTATAGTGGCAAACGACTCGATAAAACAGATATGTTTATGGATAAACAGACCTGTGAATAGAACAAAGCGGTAAAATGATGAACAGGTTCACACGCTTTTCCTTTGCGGCTACCGCCGCGACCTATATCCTGATTTTCGTCGGTGGTCTGGTGCGAGTCTCCGGCGCTGGATTGGGGTGTCCCGACTGGCCCAGGTGTTTCGGGCGCTGGATACCTCCGACCGATATCAGCCAGTTGCCGGCGAATATCGACCCCAGCCAGTTTAATTTCGCACTCGCCTGGATCGAGTACATCAATCGGTTGATCGGGATGTCGGTGGGGCTGCTTATCGGCGCCACCGCTATCTGGGCGCTGTTTGCCTATCGCAAGCAAATACGCGTGATAATCTCGTCCGGCCTGGCCGGTTTGCTGGTCGCGTATCAGGGATGGCAGGGCAGTCATATTATCGAATCGCAATTGGATTCGACCATCGTGTCGATTCACATGGGACTGGCGTTTATCATCGCCATGCTGATGATGTATACGACGCAGCAGGCATATTATATTCACAAGCAGGCGGCCGCAACGGATTCACCGGTCTTTTCCAGACTGCGCTGGTTTGTTATAGGTTTGGCAGTCGTGTCGATGGTGCAGGTAGTCAGCGGTGCGATGCTCCGCGAGGCGATAGAGTGGGCCGCGCTGGCTTTTCCGCTGTTATCCGATGCCGAAGTTTTGACAAAAATCGGAGCCGTGCAATATGTCCATACCGTGCTGGGTATCGCAGTCGTGCTGCTGACCTGGAAGATCGGGGCGCATATCATGAAATCGATCGCCAGCCGCAAATCGGCGGTGGGACAGGCGACAATCGGCGCGATGGTCACGGCATCATTACAGCTCGTTATCGGGCCGGTGACGATTATGTTCGGAGCGCCTCAGCTCATGCAGTTGCTGCACCTCGTACTGTCGGCGTTGTACATGGGAATACTGGTGCTGATGTTTTCAGGGTTGAAATATGCGGAGGAATAGATAAATGGGTTCGCGAGGTTTTATTTCTCAGTTGCGATGGATATTACCGATCGTGGTGGTGTTGATATTTCTCGGTTTTGCGACGATCTGGTGGGCTAATATTTCCACCGGGGAGTTGCCGGTGTTGGGGACAATTCCTCATTTTTCTTTCACCGAGCGGAGCGGTGATTCATTCGGGCGCAATAATCTGAACGATAAAATCAGCATCGTAAGTTGGGGATTCACGAGCTGCCCCAGCGTATGCCCGACGATGAACGGTTATATATTCGAAATGTATAATGAATTCGCAGACTCGCCGGAAATTCAATTTGTGACCATTACCGTTGACCCGTCTCGCGACAGCCTTCCCGTGCTCTGGGATTATGCCGAATCATTGGGTGTGACGGACAATCGCTGGGTGTTTCTGTGGGCGCCAATCGACAGTGTCGTCAAACTGAGCGAAGAAGGATTCATGATCGGCGCCGAGGATTTGCCCGATGGGCATACTTTTCGCCTGACGCTGATCGATACCAAAGGTCGTATCCGAGGCTACTACGATGGGCTCGATGAGACAAGTTTGCGGGTTCTTCGCGACCATATCAGGTTGATTGCGCGGGAGGAGTCATGAGCGTCACTGATCTCCCGACCGTCAATGCGATTCTGAATTCAATTTCAGCCATATTGTTAATCCTCGGGCGGGTTGCGATAAAGCGGAATAATCGCGATCGGCATCGCAAGATTATGCTGGGAGCATTCGTTTCGTCGATTGCTTTCCTGACGACATATTTGATATATCATTATGCTGTGGGATCGGTGCCGTACCCGCATCATGACTGGACGCGGCCGGTCTATTTTATCATTTTAATTCCTCATGTGATTCTGGCCGGAGTGATGTCGCCGTTTATCCTGCTGGCATTATATTTCGCACTGAAGCAGAAGTTCGACAAGCACCTGCGGCTGGTTCGCTGGGTCTGGCCGGTGTGGATATTCGTCTCGGTATCGGGTATTATTATTTACGCCATGCTGTATTTGCGGTAGGGACACCTCTCTTTATATTTCCCTTTATATGTTTTTATACTACTCAGATTCTTTTTTAAACAATCGCATGCGATGTGCGTCTTAGGTTCAGGCAAAGGGATACAGGACCCCTCGAAAAAAATTTGAATCGAATACACGTATGTCGGGTATATGAAGATATATGCCCTGACATGCCTGAGCGTAACTTTGCGGCAGCGGTCAATCACGAGCGCATTCTTAGGGGACAAAGCTGTCGCGCAACGAAGTGGGGAGGGCGCCATGAGACGCTGTCAAACGCTTTTTCTCGTTTTATCTCTCTGCCTGTTTCTCGGGAGCATTGTGTCGGCCCGAGGAATGAGTATCGAGAGTCCAGTCTCTTCTCTTTCCGAAACTCAATCATCAGCGATTATGCCGAGTGATCTGCGACATGTTGCAGTTCATGATGTCGGGAATTTATATGCTCCAATCGAAGATGGGAAAGTGGCTCGCAATGAAAATTACTTCGATCCGGAAACCGGGGATATGCTGTATCCGCCGATTTACCCGAGCGGCTCGGAATTGCAGTGCATTTTTACGGGCGGAATTTGGGTCGGCGGTATCGTCAACGGTGACACATTAACCTCGTGTCTCGTTGACGGCTGGAGCCGCGAAGATGAGATGTTCCCGGATGATTTGAATGCCGGTGGCGTCATTCGCACGGGCGATTTTGCCGATGACGAGTTCGTCACGGTCGTCACTGATACGAACTCGACGTATAATGCGACTCCGCTGAATCTCAAAGTGACGCAGAAATCATACAGTTGGGCGGATTCGCTCTATGATGATTTCATCATTATAGACTACACGGTATCGAATATTGGAGATAATGATATCACTGATTGCTGGGTCGGCGTATTTCTTGACGGTGATTTGTATCATCTGTCTAATTATCAAGGGTATGAGGATGACTGTTCCGGTGTACTGGATGTGCAGCTCGATGAATCGAATCCGTCCAGTCAAACGCTGATTCCATACAGTTTCGACACGGATGGTGATCCCGATGAGACGCCTCAGTGGAGTGCGCTGTCTCCTCGGGGGGCGATATCGATGCAGTTACTGGGGGCCGGCTTCACACCCGAGCATATTAATTTCAACTGGTGGATTTCCAACGGAACGCCGACTCTTGATTTCGGGCCGAGGCGCGCGGGAACTCCGGAGGATCCTTTTTACAGTTTCAGTCGGGGACAGCTCGGGACGCCGACTCTGGATAAGGAAAAGTACTATGTCCTGTCGCATCCCGAAGTCGATTATGATCAATTGTCCACCGCGGTCGATCAAAGCGGCGATGGGTGGTTGCCGCCGCCGATCCCGTCAGTGGCTGTTGATTTTGCGACCGGATATGATACGAGATTTTTGCTGTCGTTCGGTCCGTTCGATCTGGCGCTCGGAGATTCCATGATATTTTCCCTGGCCATCGTTGCGGGGGATAATGTGCATGTCAATGCGTCGGATTTCGACGATCTTTTCGATGCCTATAATCCGTTTGCATTCTATAACACACTGGATTTCTCGGAACTGATTCTGCACCATCAGCGGGCGCGCGAGGTGTATTTGTCAGGGTACACACTTCCCAATCCCGGACCGCCGGTCGGGCTGGAGATATCGGAATTCGATGATGCATTCGTCGATTTGGTCTGGGATGCGTGTGATCGACCCGATATTGGCGGGTACAATGTGTATTATCGCGATACCGAAGGCGACAATATCTGGTATCAGGTAAATATAACACCGGTGGCCGATACGACCTTTAGTGTATCAATCGCAGAACCTCTGCACTTGCATGAATTCGCCGTCTCTGCCGTGACGACCGATTGGAGGGAGTCGGCGTTTTCGGAGACCGTCAGTATCGTGCCGAATGCACCGCATCTCGTGACTGGTGTCGAACTGTTGGTGCAGGGATTGTATATTGCGCTGCAATGGGATATTCATCCCGATGACGATATTCTTCAGTATACCATCTATCGTTCCATTTGGGGAGGGGAATTCGAGAAATTCGATTCGACGGCCGGAGACTATCTCGTCGATAACACGACAGAATCAGGTGTGCAATATAGTTATTATATTACGGCTACTAATGAAAACGGCAGTGAATCCGGGCCGTCGGAAAAAGTAACCGGTATTCCCATGGCGCTGGATAGGGGAATCCTGTTCATTGATGCCAGCAGAATGAATATTACCTCGATATTATATGATCTAAATTCATATGAGGATTTGTACAAAAAACTGTCGTCGCGATTACCTGTGACCAGACATGTAATACTTCAGCCCGATGCGGTTACTCCGGTGACTTTCAAACAGATGTCCGAATATTCACACATCGTCGTATTTGCCGAGGACCGATTTGCGGATTTAACGGAACCAACTTCGCATCTATCATTAGATGCCATTGGATTGTATTTGTCGAACGGCGGGCGGGGGCTCTTTATCTCGCCGTCTCCGGATTTCTCGGCCGTTCAATTTCTCGTCAACAACACGCGTGAACCGCGCAAAATCACTTTCGAGCCGGGCGATATCATGTATGATGTATTTAAATTAGACAGCGCGGTAGAGAATTACGGCTTTATCATCGACGAGGTTATGGATGGCGATTTGCAGGGGTGCACGCCGGTGGATCCGGACTACCCTGTCCTAGAGGCCGATACGATGCAACTGATGTCCATGCCGATTCCGATGAATGAATTCATTCCGGCCAGTGGATATATGTATCCGCAACCCGGGGTCGAGACAATCTATGCCTACAATTCATCTGTCGCGGATACATCGAATCAGGGACAGGTGAACGGCATCAAATATCTGGGCGAGGATTACCAGTTCGTGTTTTTTAATTTTCCGCTGACGGCGATGCTGGAAGACGGAAATTACTACGCATTACTTCAGGCGCTCAATGACCTTGGTATTGACGTTTATTGCGGCGATGCCAATAACGATGGGTCAGTCAATCTGGGAGATGCGATTTATCTGATACGGTATGTCTTTATGGGAGGGCCGCCACCGGCGGTAGCATACCGGGCGGATGTGAATTGCGATGGAGTAGTTAATATCAGCGACGCTGTCGTGATAATCAATTACATTTTCCGCGATCACGCACTCCTGCGTTGTTGTCCCTGATGGGGATGCCTGGGGGGAGTCGGTGAGGGAAGGGGTTACCCTTCCCCTCCGGCCTATTTGACAAGCCTGATTTTATAATCAGTGACCTCCACGAGGCCGTCTTTGGCCAAGGCCAGGGCGGCCTTTTGTACATCCTCGAGCGACCGGTCCATCGATCCGGCGACGCTCCGCATATCGATCTGGTCGATTTCAGTGAGGCGGCGGACGATTTCGCCTCGGATCTGCCGAAGCGATCCCTCGAATTTCGACTGTTTGCTCTCAGGCGGGATATCGTTCATATTCCTCGGTAGTGCCAGTGCACCATAATCCATTAATGCGTTGTGCCAGTCACGAGACCGCCCGTGTGGCAGTACTGTCAGCGCGACTTGCTCCAGTTCGCGTTTGGGCAGTGTGACCGGCAATTTCAGTTCATATAACAATACGCGTCTGATGTTCGTATCAATCGTAACAATATTCTTATTATATGCGAATATTAAAATCGCTCCGGCCGTGTAGGGGCCGATGCCGGGCAGTTTCTGGAGTGCATCCCGTTCCGTCGGCAATTGCCCGCCGAAGTCATCAGTAACAACTCTTGCCAACTTATGTAGGTGCAGCGCCCGGCGATTATACCCCAAACCCGACCAGGCGGCAAGGATCGCCTTCGTCGAGGCGTTCGCCAGCGAGGCCCAGTTCGGCCATTTTTTGATCCAGGCCAGGTACTTCGGGATGACCCGCTCGACCTGCGTCTGTTGCAGCATCAGCTCGGATACGGTGATATGATACGGATCGGTTGTATTTCTGAATGGGAGGTCGCGGCAATGGGTTTTATAGAATCGCCATATTTTTCGGCGGAATGCCGCGATCTGTCGTGTCGTCACTGCCGTCATCAGAGGTATATACGCAATCGATGGGCAGTGGAGAATAAGAATCTCGGTTATTTTTTCCCAATGGCGACAAGTTCGGTGGCCCAGGCAAAACCATCGATTTCGATTCTGCGGCGCAGTTCGCGCCCCTCGGACATGAGCTTTTCCGAGTCCGGTATCGATTCCAGTTTTTTCAGAAACTCATCGATGGTTTTGAATAAAAACTCAAGCGTTTCCTCGTCTTCCCGGTCTTCATCGGACATCAGGTGCTCGACAAATTCAACTTTGTGCAAGTTCAGTTGATTGACGAAGTCGATGATTTCAGCCTTTCTCATTGTCGGATTGTGCGGGATGCCTTCCAGACGATTGACCGCCGCCCACCAGTGATGCAGGTCAACGTGATTGATCTGCTGCGGCGACTGATTGTCGCTGAACATCTCGAAGATCAGGAAATTTCCGCCCGGCCGGAGGACTCGCTTCATTTCCTGCAGGGTCGAAGGGATATCGCCCAGATGGTGGAGCGAATTGCATACGGTAACAGTATCGAAGCAATCATTGGAAAAGGCAAGTTTCGCGCCGTCCATTTTGGCGAAGCTGATATTTTCTCCCTCGAATTTTTCGCGGGCCTTATTGAATTTGCTGTCGGTGATATCTATCCCGACGAACTGTTCGAAATCGCGGAGCGACTCCTTGAGCATGAGAATGAATCCGCCTTCGCCGGTGGCAATGTCCAGTACTCTGCCGCCGGATATCGTTCCCAGTTTATCTTCCAAAACAACCATAGTTTCCCCCTGTGGTGTATCGCTGTATTTTGTATACGATAGACAACCGAAAAGGATGCACGGTTGCTTTTTTAATCTCACAGGAACCAAAAGTGACATTTATTGTAAGATATCCATAGGTAGCTAATCATGTAAATATTAATCCAGGAGGGACTATGAAGCGGTTACTAACCATTGTCTTTGCTTGTATTCTATTCACCGGGCTGTCTGCGGGGCAGGATACTAAGTCGCCGGAACATCCAATCGATCCGGCATTTAAGGCCGACATTGTGAAATATCTTAAGGTGACTGGGCGCGAGCGGACTGTTAAAGAAGGTGTGGAATCGTGGCTTATTCCATACAAGGCGCAAAATCCAAATGTACCCGATGAACTGTGGCGGAATTTCATCGATATTCAGTTTGACGAATTTTTATTTAAGGTCGTGCCGGTTTTCGCTAAACATTATACACACCAGGAGATTAAGGATCTGATTGCATTTTTCGAATCGTCAATTGGACAGAAATGGATGTCGTTAGGCATGAAGATTCGACAGGATGTCGAAGAGTCCTACGGAAACTGGAATGATGAAATCGAGCTAAGACTAAAATTAGAGTTAAGCAGGGCTGGCTACTAATAAAAAAGGGAGGCATCGCCTCCCTTTTATTTGTTATCTACCTTCTCGATTATATCTTGATGCCGCCGACCGGAGTGTTCGATAAAAAGATAGATGAAAACCAGTTGATAGTCTCTTTCAATCCCGCCTTAAAATCAAAATCGACGGTATACCCGAGTGTTTGCTCCGCGGCCGATATATCCGCGCCCGAATGGCGGATGTCGCCGGGGCGAGGATCGACATAATTTGCGCGAATATCCTTGCCCATAATATCGCTGATAATCATCAGCGTTTCATTGAGCGTCAACCGCTTGCCGCAACCGATATTGAACGACCCGCCCGGAGCATTGGGCGCGGTACAGGCTTTCAGGTTCGCCGATACGACATTGTCGATGAAAACGAAATCTCTGGTCTGTTCGCCATCGCCGAAAATCGTCGGCGGTTTGTCGTTCAGGACCGCCTTGATAAACAGCGGGATGACCGCCGAATACTGGCTGGTCGGATCCTGCCGCGGTCCGAAGACATTGAAATAACGCAGGGAGACCGTTTCAAGACCATACAGGCTGTGATAAATCTGGCAGTATTGTTCGCCGGATAATTTATGAATGGCATACGGAGACATGGGCTCCGGCTTCATTATTTCATCTTTCGGAAGTATCTCGGAATCACCGTAAATTGCCGACGAGCACGCGAACACGACGCGTCTGACTTTGGCCTGCCGAGCCGCCTCGAGTACATTCAGGGTACCGGTGGCGTTGATGGCGTGAGAGGTCAGCGGATTCTGTACGGTCTTGATAACCGAGGGCATGGCGGCATGATGAAAGACAAAGTCGATATCCCGCATTGCCTCGTTAACCGTCCAGGTATCTCGGATATCGCCCTCGATAACCTCGATTTTATCCATGATCGACTCGATATTGGCCTTGCGGCCGCTGGAGAAATTATCCAGAATGCGGACGGACTCTCCATTTTTCAGAAGCGTATGCGCAATGTTGGAACCGATAAACCCGGCGCCGCCGGTGATAAGATAGTTCATGCCGGACACCTTATTTTTAGCACAAGTTGCAGAATCAGTACGTTTTTCTGATTATCGACTTCGACGATTGAATGATTTACCGCTCGTCGGGAGAAATTGTTTGCTTTTTTTAAAGAATAATTCGACCGCCTCCCGGTAATCGTCGGGGCGGCCGATATCGAGCCATTCTCCCGCGTGCCGATAGACGGCCGGCGGGAGGTTGTGCCTTAATAAGACCTTGACCAGATCAGGGAAATCGAACCGTTTGTCGGCCGGGATATACTTTAGAACGTCCCGCCGGAAAGCATAAACGCCCATGGAAACCAGGTAATTGACGGTCGGTTTTTCGATATAGTCAGTGACGGTATTGCCTTCGGTCTCGATAACGCCGAAGTCGATCGGCATGGAGCGCTCGAACGAGGCAATCGTCGCGATGGCTCCCGATTTTTTATGAAAAGCAATGAACTTCTTGAAGTCGATATCGCTGAGAATATCGCCGTTCATGACGATGAAATGGTCGCCCAGCCCGCGGATTTTCTTCAGCGGCCCGGCTGTTCCGAGTGGCTTTTTCTCTTCCGAATAGCGGATGTTTATTGTGAAATCACCGGCCGCCGTGACCATCTTGATAAACTTTGCCGCCTGATGTCCGACGGTAATCACCGCTTCATCGACGCCCGCGCGGCTCAATTGCTCTAATACAACGTCCAGAATCGGACGATTCCCCAGCGGCATGAGCGGCTTGGGGAAGACGTGCGTGAACGGCTCGAGTCGCGAGCCTTTTCCTCCGGCCAGAATGACTGCTTTCATCAGAGTTGGAAATCCTCTTTTTTCATTGTCTCGAGATGAGATTCGAAATAGGCGATTGTCTGTTTTAGGCCTTCCTCGATAGATGTTTTTTTCGGCAAATGGAATAGCTTTTCCGCCTTCGTGCCATCGCCAAGCAGCCGCGATACTTCCGATTTGGTCGGTCTGACGCGGCGCTTGTCCGTTTTGATCGTCAGTTTTTTGCCGAGAATGTCGCCGACTTTTTCGACAATATCGGCAATCGAGATATCGACGCCGGAGCAAATATTTACTTCCTCGCCGATACCTTTGTTTGACAGAGCTATTTTTATTAGGGCGGCGGCGGTATCCTTGACATAGTTCAAATCCCGGCGCGTGTCGATATTTCCCAACTTTATTGTATTGCCACGGAGCGCCTGCAGGATGATCGTCGGCACGACGGCTCGGGCCGATTGCCGTGGGCCATAGGTGTTGAACGGTCGAGCAATAACGACCGGTGTGCCGAATGATCGGTAGAATGATTCGCCGATTTTATCGGCGGCGATCTTCGATGCCGAATAAGGCGACTGCGCGACCTGCGGATGTTTCTCATCGATTGGCGTGTACTGGGCCGACCCATACACCTCGGATGTGGATAATATGACGGCCCGCGAAATCTTTAAATCATTGACGGTTTGTAATACATTCATCGTACCTCCGGCGTTCACGCGGAGAAAATCATCCGGAGCCAGATACGAATACGGAATGGCGATCTGGGCCGCGAGGTGGATGACGACATCGCTGTTCGCCAGGGCGCGGCGGACATCATCGCGGTTTCGAATGTCTCCCGAGATAATGTTTAGATTTTTACAGAGCGCTTGATCGAATGAATCGATGAATCCGGCCGAACCGGTCGAGGTATACCGAACGAACGCGGTAACCGAGTGTCCTGCCTGCAGGAGCTGTTCGGTGACATGCGACCCGATAAATCCGGCGGCGCCGGTGACTGTTATGTGTTTATGCTTCGTGGCCATGTTAAAACATCCGTGTTATATACCATATCGGCAATACGCGGCGACTCGTTCGCCTATTCGGTAAAAAACATGCTATTGGCGGCGATGACAATAAAAAAAGCCCCGATTGCAGGCGGGGCTTTTCATAATCGAATTTGATTCTTACGCCAGGACTTCTTCCGTGACGTCCGACATCTGATTTACCGTGTCGCCGACCAGCTTGCCCAAATCGAGCAGGATGAGCAGGCGATCTTCCAACCGGGCAACGCCGGTGATATAATCGGCGCCCGCGTCGACGGTCACGTTCGGCGGCGGTTCCACGATCGAATTAGGGATGCGCAAAACTTCGTTGACGGAGTCGACGATCAGGCCGATAACCTCACCGTTGATGTCGACGACGACGATGCGCGTGTCTTTGTCGTGTTCTTTTTCCTCGAGAGAGAATTTGCGCCGGGTGTTGATAATCGGAATCACTTTACCGCGCAGATTGATAACGCCATCGACGTAGTGAGGCGCCTGCGGGACTTTGGTAATCTCCGGCATCCGGTTGATTTCCTGCACCTTTAGAATATCGATACCATATTCTTCGGAGCCGATCTTGAAGCTGACTAACTGAAGAAGCTCGTCCGCGGCAACGTTCTTAATGTTATCTTTTTCTGCCATGTGTATTCTCCGTCCCCCTTAAATGCTGATAGATTTCTATTTCTTATACTTAGAATCGGCAGGGGATATAAAAATCTTCATGGGAAACACCGCGATTTTTGGTAAAATGAGACAAGTTGACCTTTTTTGCCCGGTATTTCCCGCTTGCCATTCCTCCCTCTTCGCCGTATCTTGACCGGGCTCAATAAGGCAGTTTTCAATCAAAAAGGTGGTTATCAATGAAGAAAAGTCTCGGGGCGATATTGCTTGTTTTAGTTCTGGCAGTATTGGTACAACCGGTATGTAGTCAATCGGTTACGCCGATTACTAATGAATTGTCCTACTTTAAAAATGTTGATGATTTAGGAAAAGATCGGGGCACGACACTGCAGATTATTTCGATAAATGAGTTTACAATAGGTACAAATTTCATTTTCGAGTTCACCGGGGATTTCAACTGGGACATGGATTATTTCGAAGACCGAGATTATTACCTCGAATTATCCGTCGTCAAACCGGTGTACAAGTCGGTTTCGCTTAATTATCAGCGGATTTACGGGACATTCGTCTCCGAACCGATCAATCAGGTTGGGGTGAGGATTTCACTGTTTACGGGACAATAAAAAAACCCGCCTCGATTGAGGCGGGTGAATGAACCCTCTGATCCTAATTCTCAAAGGAAATTTCTCTTGCCGCGGTGAGGAATTTATCGATGTTTTCCTCGATAATTTGCCCTCGGTGCGGGCAGATCCGCTGGGGTGACAAGTGGTCGATTTTATTCAGCGTCTGATGGAACGCCTTCTTCGACACGATCTTGTCGGGATGATACAGGCGAATATCGTTCCAGCCCTCGGCTTTGGCATACAGCTCCCAATCATCGCTGGGGCATTTGAATAGGTTTCCCGAAAACAGTGTCCCGGTCGTATCATCGAAGAGCATGCCGGAACCCGCGAAGTTCAACTGCGGTGTTTCATAGAATGTCAGCGTCCGTCCTGATTTCAGGATGATGCTGTCTCCGCCTTCGAGACCGATAATGGGATGATTGCAGCCGAAAAATTTAATCGATTCGGCGATGTCGACCGGGGCATAAATCCGCACATTGCGGTCGGCAAGTTTTTCGAACAAAGAGACTGATGCGCACCTCTCGGGGTCGTTGTGCATGACGACGATGTGTTCGATTTCGGATGTTTTGGTAATAGATTCGATTTTTTCTTTTACGAGTTGATAATGCTTGTCGGCCCGTGAACCCGGATTGATAAGAAGCGACTCGTGTCCATCCACGAGCAGGTACGGGTTGTGCGAGCAGGTGTTTTCATTGTCCTTAAAACCGACCCACCAAATATTGCTGGCGACGGTGTAAACCTGCCGGGCATCGAATTTCTTGCGTTCAACTAATGATATCATGGCTGTCATTTCACATGTGTCTCCATACTTGAAGTAACTATTACCATTATCGGTTCCGGCATATGTTTTTTAACGTATATTTAAATCTCGGGATAAAAATTCGTCTATCTGCCCGGCCGGGCATTGATTCATAGATTATGCTGTATCGATGATTATTTAACAGGGATAAAAAAACGCCCGCCGGAGCGGGCGTTGAAATCAATTGCTGTCGGTGGAATCCTCGACCGGATATTGTTCGACCGGTTCGTAATATTCCTCCTGAGAGGGCAGGTCACTCCATGGGTAGATAATGACAGCGTCCGGTTCTCCGTTGCGCACGATATTAATATGTGCGCCCTGATCAAGTTTTTCGAGGATGGATTCGTACAACTGCTTGATATTGCGAGGCCCCGTGCCGTCGACATTGCGAATCAGGTCGTCAGACCTGAGACCGGAGGCGAAGGCGAGCTTGAAGGTATCGACATCGACGACTTTGTAAAATCCGGAGCGGTCTTTGGCGACTGAAAAGCCGAGACGTCCGGCCGGGGGAGCCTGGAGTTGATGATCGCCCCAGTTCACCGCCTGCTGTGGGCGCTGGACCGGCGGGCGGGTCAGCGCTACGAGGCGCGAACCGTACGGCTCGGACGCGATGTATGCGGCGAGCGTCGAATCGGCCGACAGATTCCAATTGTCCCAGAAATAATCGAATAAAACTTCCTGTCCCGGTTCGCGTTTTTTCCAGTGAGCTGATTTGAAGACGGTCATGACCGAATCGACATTCGTAAAATCGGACAGCGTGCGCAGGGCCAGCAGATTCGCCAGGTTATCGAACCGTCGCGGCGATTTGCGCATCAACGGATGACCGGAGATAAAATATTGAGTCGCGCCCGGATACTGCGTCTGCTCCAGCAGACGTTTCGACAATTGTTGAAACAGCGTGATGTAGTGAGAGAGGCCGCCGGGGACGGCAATGATCTGATTGCCGTTTTTCTTCCCGGCCAGCGGAATCGTCATCGGATCTTCATTTGCATAATCGGGATAGTATTTGACGATATGTATCTTGAAATCGGGTTCGACCCAATTGATCCCGGCATAGTATGAGAGGTAATACAAGACGATGTCGCCCTGCTCCTCCCAGAATGCCTTGAGCTCCTCGGCCTCGGTGGTTATCGTGGAGCATGCGCGTACGGCTTCGCGACGATTCGGATAGTCGTCGGGAAACAGTGAAATCATGTAATCATAATTGTCAATGACCATATCGACATCGGGCAGGTCGGTCGATTGCGAAAGACCCGGCGTCGGCAGAGCAAAGAGCAGTGATGCCAGCACTATGGTGAATACGATACTGCGCAAGCGTTGCATACGAAACCCTCGATTACGGCCGCGGCTCTTCCGGCGGCCGGTTATCCTGTGAATCAGATGTCGTGTCGCCACCGTCCATCGCCGGCGGAGCCGGTGGCAGCGGCGGAGCCGGAGCCTGATATTCCTGCTGCTCGGGCGGCGCCGGCGGCAGTGGATTACCATCGTGATCAGTCGGCGCTTGCGGCATCGGCGGATATATGCCCGGAATCGGTTCGGCATGTACCGGCTGGGCACCTTCATATCCGATCAACTGGAAATAAAATTCTGTCGTCATCAGATGCATCGATGCGCCGGTATAACCGCTCACGACGAGCAGGATTAGCAGGACAATCGGGATGCCGATGATCAGCGCGGCCCAGATATTCATGAATCCGATCGCGACGAGAGGAATGGCTACCGGGATAAGTATAATGAACATTCCGATGCCGACACCCAAACTAATACCGGCATAAATCAGGCTGTATAACAGGGTCGGCCCAAGTCTCGATTTCCACAGCGAAATGGCATCTCCGATGGCATCGAATACCGGTTTATCATCGAGGACAATCATTCGTTTCGCGATAGCAATCGTTACTTCGGCGACGAATAAGACGATGATGAACAGGGGGATAACAAACACGAGTGAAATTATGCCTATTCCGACGTGTATGAAGAAGCATCCGACGGCGATACCTATCAAGATGATAACCATTGAAAAGATGACAACGAATCCGAGAAGGCCCAGGCCGAATAGTGGCCAGAATTTTCGGGCGCCCGCCGACCAGGATTTGCCCAGTCGATACTCTTCTTTGTTCTTGAAGCAGCGCGCCGCATCGATCAAGGCACCGTTGGCGATGGTGCCGAGAATCCAGAAGACAAGAACGAGCAGCAAGAGCGCAAGGCCGACGAGGATTATGATTGGCAGATATTGATGAAAGAACTGCTGGATTTCGTATTTGCCATATCCGCCGAAACCGCCGAAGTCTCCACCACCACTGTTAAAATTGCCACTGGAATTGAATCCTCCTCCGGAGCCGACAAGGAAGCCGAGGATCCACAGCGATTTGTATTTCCAGGCCTGTTTAAACCCGGTCGTGATTATTTTACCGTAATCCATAGTGCCTAACTACCTATAATGAATGAATCTGTCAATTAAAAAGACTGTGAGAAGGTTATCTCTTATACCCGGCGTCATTGGAAATATTCAACGCCAATATAGGTTAATTTTAAACCAATGCAAAGCCGGAAGTGGCAAACTCATTCGGCCACAGGGCGTATTAATCTTAATTGTTTGATATTGAGGATTGACAGGTCGCCTGCCGCGGGCTATTATATAGAGTCGGTGCCAGTGTTAAATCAATAGGGCATAGGATGTTATTGGAACTCGTCGATTCGTGCGGCCGACCGCCATCGCCGATTGACTAGAGGGATGCACATGGAAACCTTTGATATGGTCGTTATCGGCTCCGGACCGGCCGGAGAGAAGGCCGCGATTCAGGCCGCCAAACTGAGAAAAAAGGTCGCGGTCGTCGAGTCGCGCGGCGTTGTCGGCGGAGTCTGTGTCCATACCGGGACCCTCCCGTCAAAGACGCTGCGAGAAACCGTTCTCTATCTGGCGGGTATTCGTCAGCGGTCGGTCTATGGCGTTGTCTGCTCACTGAAAACAAATGTCTCGGTCGGCGAGCTCATGTATCGCACGGAACATGTGATTCAGAACGAACTCGAAGTCATCCAGAATAAACTGACTCGAAACGGAATCACTATTGTACCGGGGCGTGGCACTGTCTCAGGCATAAATGAAGTGACGGTTATAAATGAGCCCGGACAAGAACGTAAAATCGGCGCGGATGTAATCATTATTGCAACCGGATCACGCCCGCATCGTGATCCCAATTTACACTTCGATGATACTTATATATTCGACGGTGAGACGATTCTGAAGCTGGACCAGATCCCAAAATCGATGATTGTCGTCGGCGGCGGGGTAATCGGATGCGAATATGCGTGTATCTTCGCGAATCTCGGGGTCAAAGTGACCCTCCTTGAAGGTAAGGATCGGCTCATGCCGTATCTCGATCACGAGGTCTCGGATACGCTGACCTATCTCATGCGCAAGAACCGCACCAAAGTTATCCTGGGTGATAAAATGGAATCATTGAATATTATCGATGCCAAGGTAACACTGCGAACGGAGTCGGGGCGGAAGATCGTGGCCGACAAGGCGCTGTTTACTATGGGGCGCACGGGTAATACGGCCGGGCTGGGATTGGAAAAGCTCGGCGTGCGAATCACCAAGCGAGGCCTTATCGAGGTCGATGAGAATTTTCACACCGGCATCGGCAAGATCTATGCGGTCGGTGATGTGATCGGATTTCCGTCTCTCGCATCGGTGTCCATGGACCAGGGACGCCTGGCGGCTCGCCATGCCTATGGTCACAGCCAATCCAAGCTCAACATGTTATTACCCTATGGTATCTATACGATTCCGGAAGTGTCCATCGTGGGCGAGACGGAGGAGAGCCTGACGAAGAAGGGGCTCCCGTACGAGACAGGAGTCGCACGCTTTTATGAATTGGCCCGCGGTCAGATATCGGGCGATCATGATGGCATCCTGAAATTAATATTTTGTCCTAATACGAAGAAAATATACGGCGTACATATTATCGGCGAGGGTGCTGCCGATTTAATCCATGTCGGACAGGCGGCGATATCATTCGGTGCGACACTGGAGTATTTCATCGATACCGTATTTAATTTCCCGACGATGTCCGAGGCATATAAAGTAGCGGCGCTCAACGGATTAAATAGTATACAATAAGTACTGGCGCAAACGAACAAACTGTCTTATATTTCGGAAATATTTTTCCCGTTATTATAATAATAACGGCAAAGATAGATACTCGTGTCCTTTTTCGCTTGACAAGATGAGGCGAGCACGTAGTTTAGATAGTAAATGAGCACATGTCTGATAATGTTTCCCATGCGGGTAACCCCGCGAGTATGAAAATCCCGGAACGTTATTCGGCCTGATTGCAACGAAGGAGCACGCATGCAGGGGAAGAAGCTGTACGTGGGCAATCTCAGCTATACTGCGACCGTTGAACAGGTGATTACTATCTTCGAGGAATTCGGAGAGGTCGTCAATGCCAATGTGATTACTGGCAAGGGATTCGGTTTCGTTGAGTTTGCCAATGCGGAACAGGCCTCGAATGCTCTGGAAGCACTCGATGGTCAGCTTTTCGGCGGACGGAATATTAAGGTCGCATCGGCCAATCCGCCGAGAAAAAAAGGGGAGCCCGGAAGCAAGCTATACGTCGGTAATGTGAACTATTCGGTCACCATCGAGCAATTGACGAAATTGTTCGAACAATTCGGCGAAATCTGCCACCTCAATCTCCTCGACGGCCGCGGCTACGGCTTCGTTGAATTCGCACGCCAAAATGAGGCTGCCAAGGCGCGAGAGGAGCTGGACGGGAAGGAATTCGAGGGGCGCAACCTTCGAATCGATTTCGCGGGAAAGAAAAAGGACGCCGAAGCGGAGCCAAAGCGGCCGCCGCGGCGCGAGACGGTACCGGAGCGGCCCAGCCGGCGATATTAATTTCTCTTTCTAGCAAAAACCAAATTTTTTTCAAAAAACCCCGGTTTCAGCCGGGGTTTTGTATCTAATTTCATTTCAATATGTGATAGTTAAAAACTTATCATTTCCTCATATTGCTCACCAAGAAAATTTTGCCCGGTGGCGCGCATTTGCGTATATTACCTGATTGCCCTCGACCGATTTGGCGAAACAAGTCCGGCCGACAGCCGGTTATACAAAGAGTCGTGAAAAACGGGCATCGAGCATGAGAAGGAAGCGACATGGCTAATTCCGAGTTTTTATACATAAAGGGCGCGCGGGAACACAATCTGAAAAATATTACCGTCAGCATTCCCCGCAATCAACTGTGTGTCATTACCGGTCTATCCGGTTCCGGCAAATCATCGCTGGCGTTCGATACCATCTATGCCGAGGGCCAGCGCCGCTATGTCGAATCGCTGTCGGCCTATGCCCGGCAATTCCTCGGGCTCATGGAGAAGCCGGATGTGGAATACATCGAGGGACTCTCGCCTGCGATATCCATCGAACAGCGGACGTCCGGCAGGAATCCTCGGTCGACTGTCGGTACGGTCACTGAAGTCTATGATTATCTGCGACTTTTATTCGCTCGCATAGGTATCCCGCACTGTTTTAGCTGCGGTAAACCGATTACGCAGCAATCTGCCAGTCAGATCGTCGATGCCGTCATGGCCTTCGATGAAGGAACGAAAATCGTCATCCTCGCGCCGCTCGTGCGAGGTCGCAAGGGCGAACACAAGGAGATTATCGACGAAGCGCGCAAGCAGGGATTTATCCGCCTGCGCATAGATGGCCAGGTATTCGAGGTCGAGGATGAGATCAGTCTCGATAAAAAGAAAAAGCATGCCATCGAGGCCGTCGTTGACCGATTGGTCGTGCGCGAGCGCTCGCGCCGCCGCCTGTCAGATTCCATAGAGACCGCGCTTAAAATCGCGCAGGGGACCGTCATTATCGAGGCCAACGGTAAGGAATATTTGTTCAGCGAACAGTATGCCTGTCTCGATTGTAACATCTCGTACGAAGAGCCCGCTCCGCGCATGTTCTCGTTCAATTCGCCCTATGGCGCCTGCCCCACCTGCGGAGGTCTCGGCACACGTATGGAAGTCGATCCGGAATTGATCGTACCGGATAAAGACAAGTCGTTGCTCGATGGAGCGATTCTGCCGTGGGCGTCCGATACCGCCAACTGGTATCGCAACATGCTCAAAGGGCTGGCCGACCACTATGGATTCAAACTCACCGCGCCGTACGGTAAGCTGCCGAAAAAGGTCCAGGATATCCTCATGCACGGATCGGGCAAGGATACGATTAATTTCAAATACGAATTGTCCAACGGCAAGCGAAGCGGCCAGTATGAGTCATCATTCGAAGGCGTCGTGCCGCATTTGGAGCGGCGGTACAAACAGACCGAATCCGAAGGGATTCGCAGTTGGATAGAAAATTTCATGTCCATTTCGCCGTGCCCGTCGTGTCATGGGACGAGGTTGCGGCGCGAGGCGCTGTCGATTCTCATCAATGGCCGCAACATCGATGAAGTCACGCGCATGTCCATCAAGGAGGCGACGCAGTTTTTCGATACAATGCCGTTATCCAAGACAGAACAGATTATCTCAAAGCAGATTCTGAAGGAAGTCAAGGATCGGCTTGGTTTTCTCGTCAATGTCGGATTGGATTATCTGACGCTGTCGCGCGCGGCATCGACGCTGTCCGGAGGTGAGGCGCAGCGCATTCGCCTCGCGACGCAAATCGGTTCGCGACTGGTTGGTGTGTTATATATTCTGGATGAGCCGTCCATCGGATTACATCAGCGCGATAATCATCGCCTGCTGTCAACTCTTACCGAGTTGCGCGATCTGGGCAACACGGTGCTGGTTGTCGAGCATGACCGCGATACTATTCTGGCCGCGGACTATGTACTCGACCTCGGACCCGGCGCTGGTCGCAAGGGCGGCGAAGTTGTCGCCGAGGGGAAACCGAAGGAGATCATGGCCAACGAAAAATCGTTGACCGGGCTGTATCTGTCGGGCAAGAGGGTTTTGCCCGTTCCCGAGAAGCGGCGCAAAGGCAATGGCAAGCGGCTCAAACTGGTAAAGGCGGCCGGCAATAATTTGAAGGATATTGATGTCGACATCCCACTCGGGCTGTTTATCTGCGTCACCGGTGTATCCGGCTCGGGAAAATCGACGCTGATTAATGAAACGCTCTATCGCATCCTGTCCCGCCACTTTTTCAATTCGCGGCAGGCGCCGCTGTCGTATCAGTCCGTCAAGGGGCTCGAACATATCGACAAGGTTATCGATATCGACCAGTCACCGATCGGCCGCACACCTCGCTCGAATCCGGCGACGTATACCGGCGTCTTCACACCGATTCGCGAGTTGTTTTCGAATTTGCCGGAATCGAAGGCGCGCGGCTATCAGCCGGGGCGCTTCTCGTTCAATGTCAAGGGCGGCCGGTGCGAATCCTGCCAGGGTGACGGCATCAAGAAAATCGAAATGCATTTTTTGCCGGATGTCTATGTCCCGTGCGAGGAGTGTAAGGGGAAGCGCTACAACAAGGAAACGCTCGAAATCACCTACAAGGGCAAGAACATTTCCGATGTGCTGAGCATGACGGTCAACGATGCCTCCGATTTCTTCAAGAATATTCCGCTGATTCGCCGCAAATTGTCGACTCTTCAGGCAGTGGGGCTCGGATATATCGGTCTCGGCCAACAGGCGACCACGCTGTCGGGCGGCGAAGCGCAGCGTGTGAAGCTGTCGACCGAGCTTTCCAAGGTCGCTACCGGCAAGACGATATATATTCTCGATGAGCCGACGACCGGTCTGCATTTCGAGGATATCAGCATGCTGCTGGAGGTGTTACAGGAGTTGGTCGACCGCGGCAATACGGTGCTGGTGATCGAGCACAATCTGGATGTCATCAAGGCGGCCGACCATATTATCGACCTCGGTCCCGAGGGGGGCGACGATGGCGGCACGATCGTGGCGACCGGCACGCCGGAAGAGGTGGCGAAGGTGAAAGGCTCGTACACCGGGCAGTTTCTGAAACAGGAGCTGGGCGGGTAAATAAAAAGCCGTGTCCGGTCCGCCGCGGCGGATCCACATCTGCCGGGAATTTCCCCGGGTACCCCAAGGCTCTGCCTTGGGATAATTAATTTTTTAAACCTCGGTACCCCACCCATTGGGTGGGTTCTTCCGGATTTGGCGGCTATGTTTCCATAATCATGTAATTCCATTGAAATCGCCAATATACCTCGGTACCCCACCCATCGGGTGGGCGCTTCCGGATTATCCGGCTATGTTTCCATGATCTTGTAATTCCATTGAAATCGGCAATCACCTCTGTCATTGCACCGGTGCCCTACAGCTAGGGACTTGATAAAAAAGTTGATCAATGTCAATACTCCTTAAAACGGATAAAATAACATCAATCGTTAGTGCTTATTGCATATATCCTGAGATTGCGACGTCGCTGGCCTAAGAAGGCGCGCTCCTCGCAATGACCCGTGCTTTAATAGGCTATAAAATAGATCCTTTGCCGTGGGGGACCATGACAATTTTCAATATAATTCGCGCTACAAATTGACAACGCCGCGTCCGTGCTATATTTTCCACCCTATATGTATATTCTGACCTGTCATAGGGAGGTAAAATCATGGCAGACAATGTTCGCATAGAAGTCGACAGTATCGGCGAAGTCCAGGTTCCCGCCGACAAATACTGGGGCGCGCAGACGCAGCGCTCATTCATGAATTTCAAAATCGGGTACGACCGCATGCCGCGCGAAATCATCCGCGCCTTCGGTATCCTCAAAAAAGCCGCCGCCATCACCAATTCCGAACTGGGCGTTCTGCCCAAGGATAAGGCGGATTTGATTTGCAAGGCGGCCGACGAGGTTATCCAGGGGAAACTCGATGAGCATTTCCCGCTCGTCGTCTGGCAGACCGGTTCCGGCACCCAGTCGAATATGAACTCCAACGAGGTTATCTCCAACCGCGCCATCGAAATGGCCGGCGGTACGATGGGTTCGAAAAAACCGATTCACCCCAACGACGATGTCAACAAGAGCCAGTCGTCCAACGACGTGTTCCCGACCGCGATGCACATTGCCGCGACTGAGGAAATCACGCACACGCTGATTCCGGCGCTTGAGAAAATGCATAAGGAATTGAAGGTCAAAGAAGATGCTTTTAAGGACATTATCAAGGTCGGTCGCACGCACCTGATGGATGCCACGCCGCTGACGCTGGGGCAGGAGTTCTCGGGCTATCGCATGCAGATAGAATATGCTATCGAGCGGGTGAAAGATTCGCTGAAATATCTCAAGCTGTTGGCACAGGGCGGCACCGCCGTCGGCACTGGCTTGAATACGCATCCGGAATTCGCGGTCAAGGTTGCGGCCAATATCGCCAAGCTGACCGGTATCGATTTCCAGACGGCTCCGAACAAATTCGAGGCGCTGGCGTGCCACGATGCGGTCGTCTATGCGCACGGCGCGCTCAAGACGCTGGCCTGTTCGCTGATGAAAATCGCCAACGATGTCCGCTGGCTGGGCTCCGGCCCGCGCTGCGGTCTCGGCGAACTGGCGCTTCCAGCCAACGAGCCCGGTTCATCGATTATGCCCGGCAAGGTCAACCCGACGCAGTCCGAGGCCATGACGATGGTTTGTGCGCAGGTCATGGGCAATGATGTCGCGGTGAATGTCGGCGGCAGCTCGGGTAATTTCGAGCTGAACGTGTTCAAACCGGTGATGATTCACAATCTGCTGCACTCAGTGCGCATCCTTGCCGGCACGATTAATTGCTTCGTCGACAAGTGCCTGGTCGGTATCGAGCCGAATGTGGATACCATCCGCAAGCACAAAGAGAATACGCTGATGCTGGTGACGGCGCTCAACCCGCACATCGGGTATGATAATGCGGCCAAGATCGCCAAAAAGGCGCACAAGGAAGGCACGACGCTGAAGGAAGCGGCGGTAGCGCTGGGTCTGTTGACGGCGGAAGAGTTCGATCAGAAGGTTCGCCCGGAAAACATGATCGGCCCGAAGAAGTAAGTAATGATTAATTTATAAGTAGGGCAGGTCCCCACATGGGACCTGCCTTTTTTTGTCGGTCGAAACTTTTGTGGCCTTGATTTCAGAGTAGGGCAGGAGCCCTGCGCTCCTGCCATCGCGCGAAGCACGAGGAACACACTCCGCCCTCGAAGATGTTCAAACCAGACATGGGTAACAGATTAAACCGGTCACATGGGTAACAGTATCTTGGTAGTTATTTTGTTATTTGTTACGTTCATATCGCTTCTTTGTTTTCCTAAGATGAATGATTTTACATTCGGCAACATCAAGCTGTGCCAGGCGGATAGGCCCGAAGTAAATATCCAGGCGTTGTTCCGTCACCTGCCGCAGTCCGATTGTCTGTCCGGCCAGAATTTCAGTCAGGTAGAGATGTTTTCCCTTCCATTTGATATCTCCCTGATGATGTACCTTTCGAGTCACCATATCATCGGGGTAGCCCATCTCCGGCAGAATCTCGGGATAGGGTCGCGGTGAGCTTTGATACAATTCAGCCGGGAACCGCTGGTCGATGGATTCATGTGGCCGTTCGTGATTAAACTCATAACAGAATTGATCGAAGACTGCCTGTTGACGCTCCCACGTTGATTGCGGCGGTTTACACGTATCGTGTTTCAATGTCCGATGCATACGCTCATGTCGCGGGTTCTGCTGCGGTTTCCCCGGCATAATCCGTTCCGGAATAATGCCTAAGCGAATCCACCATACCGATAACCGAGACAATCCGCCAACGGCTGTCGTCGCGAACGGTGCTCCATTGTCGGTCCGAATTGCTACCGGCACCCCAAACTCACGAAAGGCATGCTCAAAAACGGGCTGCATGGAGTGGTGAGTCGCCGGACGAACCAATTGGCACCGCAGGATATAGCGGCTGTAGTTGTCGGTTATCGTCAGGGGATCACAGCGGTCACCGTTCCGGGTCAAAAACCATCCCTTTAAATCGGCGCTCCAGACGGCATTGGGATAATCACACCCGGCCAGCGGATATTCGTATGGAGGGCTCTTCCGACGCCGCTTCCGAGGAACAACCAGCCCATGTCGTTTTAAGATAGCGCCTATCGTACTGACGGCCGGCCAGGCAATAGCCGGGTCGGTCAGTTCCAAAATGCGGCGCACTTTCTTCGGTCCTTTCTTGACCAAACCGCTTCGAGCCGCTGCCAAAATTGCGGCCTCTATCTCCGGCGGTGTCTTACGTGCCTGATGATATGGTGCCCGAGAACGCTCATTGAGACCTTCCGCTCCTTCGCTCCTGTAGCGATTGAGCCATTTGTATCCGGTTTTGCGGCTGATGCCAAAATGCAGGCAAAGAGTAGTCATTGTATACACTTCTTCCAGATACATGCCAATAAATTTAATCCGTTCGTCCATTGGTCTACAGTCCATCCACGGCATAATCTCTCCTCTCATGATTATGCCATCTAAAACTGTTACCTATGTCTCCGGTTCAAACTGTTACCTATGTGACCGGTTTGTACCAAGACTCGGGCACCCCTCTCAAGGGGGGATGACAAGAGCAGATTCCTCGTCGCTTGTGCTCCGCCTTGCGCTTCTCGGAATGACATATAAATATTATTGAAGATTGTCGAAACCTCCCTCACATGCTCGGGATTCTCGGCAATTGCTTCGCAATTCCCTCGAACAGGGGTTTCGACCTACAAACTCGGGCACCCCTCTCAAGGGGGGATGACAAGAGCAGATTCCTCGTCGCTTGTGCTCCGCCCTGCGCTTCTCGGAATGACATATAAATATTATTGAAGATTGTCGAAACCTCCCTCACATGCTCGGGATTCTCGGCAATTGCTTCGCAATTCCCTCGAACAGGGGTTTCGACCTACAAACTCGGGCACCCCTCTCAAGGGGGGATGACAAGAGCAGATTCCTCGTCGCTTGTGCTCCGCCCTGCGCTTCTCGGAATGACATATAAATATTATTGAAGATTGTCGAAACCTCCCTCACATGCTCGGGATTCTCGGCAATTGCTTCGCAATTCCCTCGAACAGGGGTTTCGACCTACAAACTCGGGCACCCCTCTCAAGGGGGGATGACAAGAGCAGATTCTTCAGTCGTCCGCCCAGGCGGACTCCTTCAGAATGACAGGTTCTGTTTGTTATACAGGTCCATCTCGCCGTTGCGGACTCTCATCTACCCGTAATAATATCCTTGCATAAACCGGCATTGTGTGGCATTAATCAATAATCTGAATATTATCGAGGGACCGGAGTATCATGAAATATGCGCTCATCGCGACATTCGACGACACATCCAATGCATGGCTGACCGATATCTGGCAAAAACTATCCAACTGCGGCATCAAGGCTGAACTGCTGGGATCGGATGTCAAACCGCATATCACCATCGCCGCCTGCGAGAATATCAATCGCGAATCGCTCCTCCCGGCGCTGGAATCTCTCGCCCTGCAAACGAAGTCATTCGATATCGTCCTGTCGCATATCGGGTTGTTCACCTCGATCATGAATGTCGTGTATTACGGCCCGACGGTGACTGAGGAATTCCTCGCTTTCCACAAATTGTGCCATGACACAATGGAGCCGCATATCGAGGGCATTGTCGACCTGTATATGCCGGATATAATTGTCCCCCATGTGACGCTGTGTCTCGGTATCGACTCGTCCCGCATCTGCAGTGCGCTGGAAAAAGCCAACCAGGGGCATCTGCCGCAAACCTGCCGAATCGAACGTGTCACGCTTATCGATGTCGATACGCTCGGTCGCATCCAATCATGGCCGCTGGCCTGATTCTCACTTCTATCTTCGCCCATTTTACGTATACACTGTGAACGAAAACTAAAACCCTGCTTATAAAAAGGTGACGTATATGAAACTGAAAATATTTTTGACTGTTATCGCCATTCTGGCACTGGCGGCATCGACCGCTTTTGCTCACTGTCAAATTCCCTGCGGTATTTACGGTGACGACACGCGCTTCACACTCCTCAAGGAAGATACTCAGACTATCGAGAAGTCGATGAAGCAAATCGTCGAATTGTCGGCCGCGGGCGACAAGGATTTCAACCAGATCGTCCGCTGGGTCAACAACAAGGATGAGCATGCGGACAAGATTATCGATATGGCGGCCAATTACTTTCTGGCGCAACGCATTAAGCCGGTCGACGGCAGTGATGCGGCCGCGGCGGCGGCTTATGCAAAAAAATTGGAGAAGCTGCATTTGATCATCGTCTATGCGATGAAGTGCAAGCAAACCACTGACTTAGCGAATGTTACGAAACTCAATACGGCGATTACAGAGTTCGAAACGCTCTATATGGGTAAGTAATGATTCGTGGAGTCGTTAGCTTCATTATAGACATTTTTGGCGATTTTTTTCGAAATAACCGCCAATATTCTGCAAATGGTTCGTATCATATAATGCACGAGCCGTCAGCCGAGTTGTAAAACCCGAAAGAGTTGGTGGTTTACAAAGAATAAATTTTGGCGGCCGCCAAACGCCCCGACGGGAGTCGGGGCGTTTGTGTATTAATACAATTACATAATTCCCCGCAATTTCAAAATTGGACTAAGTTGCCGCCGTTTGCAGGCTCGGTCCAAGGTTCGTAAGCCGTTGTTTGTCAACATGATTCCGCTATCCGCTCTACGCCATAAATTGACCTAAATTCATCCGCATTTTTGACGAATACTGGAGTAAGCACTGTGTTCAATATCTAGGGGGTTATATTGAAGCTTTCATCTCTTACATTTAAAATTCCACTCGTCTGCCTCGGTTTATTAACGTTTGTATTTACGGCAATAGTAGTAATCAACCACATGCAGTTGGAATCATCGCTTTCCGAGCTTAATAATCAAAACTCGAGGAATATCAACTGGAGTCTCACCCGTGAAATCAATGATTATATGCTCATTGGTGAAAACGAGAAAATTCAGGAGATGGCCCAGGAAGGGCATGAATTAGGAATATTTTCCGATCTGACCGTCGTCGACGATGCAGCAGTCATCAGGCGTGCCTCGGATGCAGAATCCGTCGGTTCGCAGTCTCGTGATACCTATTGGCTTCAGGTTTTCAAGACCAAGCAGGATATCATGCTGGATACTTTGATAGACGATATCGCCTATCAAGTTTCGTATCGGGCCTTAGTAAACAGCTCCGCCTGTACTGACTGCCATGATAAAGGAGAGGGCGAAGTACTGGGCGGGCTAAAAATAATCCGCTCGGAACAACAGAGCGCCGAAGCCCTGGCATCGAATTTTGAGGTCAATATCATTATAGCGGTTATCGCCGTTGTTTTACTGATAGCAAATATCACATTCGTCATGCGCCGAAAGATTTTCAAGCCTCTCAAAGAAGTCGGAGAAAAACTGCAATTTGCCTCTGTCGGTGAAGTGAATCAGAATATAAAAGTAAAATCGCAAGATGAAATCGGCGATCTGCTGTCATCTGTCCGGAATGTGTTCGATTACATGAAAACGCTTGCCGGCGTTTCCGAAAAAATCGCGGACAATGATTTGACCATGCGGTTCGAGCCGAAATCCGAGCGCGATATTCTCGGCCAGTCGTTTAAGCAGATGATGGTAAACCTCAAAGATATCGCCGGACAGCTCGCGGAAAATGCCGGACAATTGGTTTCTGCGGCCGAACAGATTACCCGTACCTCGGAGTCGATGGTTGACGGAGCCGTTATGCAGGAAGAGCGGTCATCACAGATTTCTGCGGCCATCGAACAGATGTCGGCCAATATCGTACAGGCCTCGACTAATGCCAATGATGCCCGCAAAATGGCCGATGAGGCATCGAACACCGCCGGAGCCGGCCAGACCGTTGTCGGCGAGACTATCGATGGGCTGTCAAAAATCGCCGAATCATCCGGGCACTCGGGACAGGTTATCAAGGAACTGGCCGATGCATCGGTGCAGATCGGACAGATTACCGAAGTGATCGAAGATATCGCCGATCAGACCAATCTGCTGGCGCTGAATGCGGCCATCGAGGCGGCTCGGGCCGGCGAACAGGGGCGCGGATTCGCAGTTGTCGCCGATGAGGTGCGCAAGCTGGCCGAGCGTACGGCCAAGGCGACCGGTGAGATTACGAATATGGTGACGAGTATTCAGGCGAATTCCGGCCGCGCGGTATCCTCGGTGGAAGAGGCAACTGAACTGGTCGAGGCCGGTCGTGCGCGGGCCGATGATGCGGGCAAGAGCCTGATCGAAATCAGTAATATATCGCAGCGCGTCAACGAGATGATCGCGCAGCTCGCAGCCGCATCGGCCGAACAGTCGACGGCGGTCGAGGAAATATCGAAGAATATGGAAGGTATCGCCGCGATATCGAGATCCTCGGCGGACGGCGCCAAGGAAGCCGCGCAGGCGGCCGAGCAGCTCAATGCGCAGGCGACGTCGATGCAACAGTTGGTGAATAGATTTAAGATGTAACAGGGAAGACAATCGTTAGTACAGATCTCTCTCTCTTGCAAGCGGGGAATCCGGGGATTGCGCGACCGCTCAATCGCCCGGGTTCCCCTTCGTTTTTTTAATACTACTGCAGTTCAAAAATGCCTTTGACCCTAAAACTAATTATGTCATTCCCGAGAGCACAGACTTCTTAGACTGTGCGAGTCGGGAATCCATGCCGCGGTAATTTCGAAGTACTGCATGGACACCTGCCTACGCAGGTGTGACAGGCTGAATTAATTTTGGCAGGATGATGCTTGCGGGCCGGAGGACCCGGCCCCTACTGAAGAAGAGGCAAGAGCAGATTCTCACGTCGTCCTGCGGACGGGACTCCTCAGAATGAAAGGAGGGAAATTTTGTGATTGGGGAAACGATTACTTAATGATTACCAGTTTGCCGAGTTGCTCCCCCATCTCCGAGTCGACCGACCAGATGTAGATGCCGCTCGTGATGACCTGCGTATTGCGCGACAGCATATTCCACGTCTCGACCTGCGCATCCGGGCCGCCGTCCGGGCGATAATGCTTGATCTCCTTCACGAGGTCGCCGCTGATGGTGTAAATGCGAATCGTGCAAATCCTCGGCAGATTCGCGAAATTAATCGCGCGCGCCCGCTCGGCCGACTTGATACGGTCGCGATTCTCATAACCGGCTCGCGCATACCCGCCGTCGATGCGATACGGATTGGGGTAGACGATGACGTTTAAGCCCTCCTCCTCGACTTCATCGACCGATGCCAGCGGATACGAAAGCGTCGCGTTTTCGAGCCTCGAGCTTTCCAGTTCGGACAACTGATGCGAGCGGCTGCCGTAATCGAATGCGGTTACGGAAATATACAGCGGCACCGACGGCGAGATATTATCGAGGATAAACTCGTATTCATACCAGCGCCGAAAACCGTCGTCGGTGGTGTCGGAGATATCGTCGGGATCGGAATCGGGATAGACGCGGTGAATGCCGTACGGATTCGACAAATCGGATTCATTCCAGAACTGCGCCGTGAAGTACGTGTATCGGCCGGTCGGATTGAGCGACGAGTTTGGCGGTAGCGGATTGTCCTCGGTGTACTCGTCCGGCTCGATACCGATGCCATAGATGGCAACAATAGAATCGTAGGAAATGGGCGAGGAGGAAATCTCCCAGCGGCGCAGGATATCATTCCACGAGTGGATGTTGTAATCGCGTTTGTCGTAGGTTGCGGCGAGGACGAAATCGGCGTATTGGTCGCTCTCCGAAAAATAGACTTTGTATCCCTCGAAGTCCTTCTCTTTGGAGAACACATCGATCGTATTCTCCGACACCTGGCCATTCCAGCGCAGAATAAGTTTTCCGAATGCGGGGATGACCGTCAGTTTCGGAGAGGGAGGCGGTGCGGCGCCTCGGAAATCGGGGACACCATCACCCTTAAAAAAAGCATAGGCCGAATCGGTGCCGGCGTCGTTGACGAACCAGCGGGCGAGGCCTGAGTCATTATCGCCGTCGGTATCGTAGCCGGGATTGTCATAAATCCACTCGGCCCAGATGGCGTTTAACCCGAGATTGGAAAAATCGAGCTGATTCTGAAACGGTCCCGGATTGTACGGATTGTACAGGTTTTCGAATGCGGTCGGGTCATGGTGGAGATCCTCGCCACCGATGTATGCGAGCGTTACCGGCAGAGTGGAGTCGGGAGGCAAATCAAACGGGCCGAAACTGAAGAGATAAATCGAGTTGTGACCGTTGGCGAAATCCTCGGCATCTTTGTCGGGGGCCATCCACCCGCCGCCGGTGTGTGATAGGGCGCATTCGAGCTGATCGTAGTCGAATTCACGGGTGCTGAGCATGTAGTATTTATTCTTGTCGCCGAGGGGCGTGCCGAAATTGGAACCGAAATCGCGGTAGGGTTTATTATCGGTGACCTGGCGCGGTCCCCAGTCGCCGGTCGGGGAGTATTGTGTTACCCACCAGTTGAACGAATACTCGAGGCTGTCCGACGGGGTGCGGATGACGCGCGAGGCTGTGACACCGGTAGTAGAGGAGAAGTCGAAGGTCGTACCGTTCGGATCGCCGTCGTTGTCGGCCACCCACGCGACCATGATGCTGTCCTCGTATCCCGGCCAGATCGGTGAGGGGATCGTTTTTTTGAAGCCGCAAATGTCGTCCAGCCAGCTGTCGGTGCCCGATGATTTTGAGATGTGATATGCGTCGGCATCATTGACAATTCCGATATAGGCCTGCTTGAGAGGATAAACGCCGATATTGCGGATGGAGAAATCGAACAGGACGAAATCATCAGCGTAGGGGTAGCTCCAGGCATAGGTGCGCTGGGTAATTTCGATATTGAGCGGCTGGTGCGGGCGGTTGTCGATCGGGTCGGTGTTGACGATCGAGGGGTGGGTGAAGGTATCGGTGAAAGTGCAAATGATGTCTTCCTCGGAGATGGCATCGGGAGAATAATCGTTCGAGAACGGCTGCGATGAGCGGCGAATCATTTGTCCTGCGGCTCCGGCATCGGGCCAGAATTCGACGATGTTATAATACCCCTCGGCAGCGGTCGATACCAGGGTATCGCGGCCGACGACGGCGCCTATCCAGATACCGCCGACCCAGAGGAACTCGACATTGGAGTTGCGAGGGTATTCGCAACCGAAAATATGATCGCCGGTTTCCGGGTCGACAGACGTGGCCAAATAGCCGTTACCGAAAAAGCCGCTGTTGGTGATGGTCAGGCCGAGGCGGTTGATTTTGTGTATTTCAAAGCCGGAATTGGGATAATCGAATAAGGCTTTGGGCGGAGGCGGCGGTGTTTTCCCAGTTTGGGGAAAAAGAAAATCCGGTCGGGCATCGAGTTGAGATGCGCAAAGGAGAATCAGAGTTGTCGCTATATTCAGAAGTGTCTTGATCATATGTTTTCTGTGCCCGCAAAAACTCCTACCCATTATATACGCATGTTGCGGCCCATTTCTTTTCTCAGATACAATGTATCCTGTTTTCGGCGGAAGTCAATTGAGGCGGTGAAAAATCTGTTGAGTCCGGCGGTGTGAGGTGTTATGTTGTTCGGTATGATTACAATAGCGCCTTCGATATTAGGAGCGGACTTCGCGCGCATGGGCGAGCAGGTCCGCATGGCCGAAGAGGCCGGAGCAGACTGGCTGCATATAGACATTATGGACGGACATTTCGTCCCCAACCTCACGATGGGCCCGGATATGGTCAAGGCAGTGAAGAAGTCGTGCGGGTTGTTTCGCGATGTGCATCTGATGGTTACGAATCCGGAACACTTTTTCGAATCGTTTTATAAGGCCGGAGCGGATTTGTTGACGTTTCACATTGAGGTGGCGCCGGATCCGACGGAGAGGATTAGGCAAGTGCGGGATTTGGGTTGTCAGGTTGGATTGTCATTAAATCCGGATATGTCCGTGGAAGCCGTTTTGCCGTATGTGCATATGGTCGATTTGGTGTTGTTGATGTCGGTGTTTCCCGGGTATGGCGGGCAGAAATTCATTCCCGAGTCTCTGGAGCGGGCGGCGAAGATTAAGAACCATATACGGGAGAATGGGTTGTCCTGCCAACTGCAAATAGACGGTGGCGTCAATCGCACGACGGCTCCGGGTGTGATAGAGAGCGGCGTTGATGTACTGGTCATGGGATCTGCGTTTTTCGGCGATGGCGATCCAGGTGATCTTGTGCGGACATTGAAGGCGGTCGAAAAAAAATAAACAATATCGGTCGGCATAGTCCTCACTTTTTTTAAATAAGACAATTAAATAATCGCTTCCCCTTAAAACTTGTCGTATATTATAGCGAGACAGACTTCAATCCGATTGCCGCAAGACAAGTAAATCCGAGTGCGGACGTTTCAGCGCTGATTTTTATCAAAGGTCTTTTTGACAAAGGAAATTATCAGGGGGTCACCTGATGTATCAGCGATTGGACAATGGGAAGGTCAAATTTATCTGGCCCGACAGCACCGCTCATCGAGTGTATTTGGTAGGCGATTTTAACAAGTGGGACGAAAGTTCGTTACCGATGCGCAAGAGGCATGGTCGGGGTTTCGAACTGGAGCTAGATATTCCGCCGGGGAAGTACACATTTAAGTACCTGATTGACGGTATTTGGTGGAATGACCCGGATGCAGACGATTATACAAGAAATTCGTGGGGTTCCGAGGATTCGGTCATTCTGGTACAAGGACTGCATTAGCGGAAAAAGAGCACAAACCGTCGATAGTGAAAATTTGATCTCGTAAAAACGAAATAAGAATCAGGAAGCACATTGATGCTGTTCCTCGAACATGGGGTGGAGTTTTGCATTTTATGTTTGCAAATAAGGAACAATATAAATATACTAACTGAGAAATAACTTATATCTTGACTTTAAGAGTCCATATTGGTTAAATATATGCTGATACATATAAATATATCCAAAGGGGACTAAAAAATGGCGAAGAAATCAGAGCAGTTAATTCAACCCGGTATGTTGAAGACTGCATTTGCAGAGCAGGAGAAGAAGGCGCAGTCGAGCAAGCTGGTCAGCCGTATTCTCAACCGGGATGCATCGGTATTCGGGAAAAAGGGGAAGGCAGTCACCGACAAGATTCTCAACCGTCTCGGTTGGATCGATGTCGTCCGGACAATGTCGAACCAATTGCCGCAAATCGAACGCCTGGTTGCGCATGTAAAAGACTCCGGTTTCAAACATGTCGTCGTTATGGGTATGGGCGGTTCATCCCTGTGCCCTGAGGTCTTTGGAAAAGTTTTCGGCAAGCAGCCATGGCTGCAGTCTTACACCATAATAGATACAACCGCCCCCAAACATATTGAGCAAGTGCTGGCGAATTCCGAGTTGACGGAGACTTTTTTTATCGTTGCATCGAAGTCAGGCTCGACGATTGAAACGATGTCTCAGTTTCGTTTCTTTTTCCGTCTGTTGAAGGATAAGCGTCCGCTGAAAACCGGTAATTACTTCGCCGCAATTACCGACGAGTATTCAGAACTCCATCGGATGGCGAGGCGAAACAGATTTGTAGAGACATTCTGTAATCCAGAAGATATCGGCGGTCGGTATTCCGCGCTGTCCTTCTTCGGATTGGTACCGGGTGCGTTTACGAAGATGAGCCCGGAACGTCTCCTTTCGGAAGCGACAGCGTTTCTTGCCGATATGGAAGAGAATCCGCTTGATAATGATGCCCTGGCGCTTGGAACTATCATGGGGGTGGCGACTCTGAAGGGAGTCGATAAGCTCCGGTTCGTCGCGTCGAAGAAGGCGGCGGCATTTATTCCCTGGATCGAGCAGTTAGTTGCGGAATCGACCGGTAAAGAGGGCAAAGGCATTATTCCCATTGAGGGAGATGAGAGCGGCGCGGAGGCAAACCGGGGCAAGGATACGCTTTTTGTCTATTACACAATGAATGATGCGCTCCCGGCGGGAGTAAAACGATCTTCGTCGGCTCCGTATGTCAGCATTAACATCGCGAATACGCATGATTTGGGTGCGGAGATGCTGAAGTGGGAAATGGCCACCGCCGTGGCGTCGGCAATCATGAAAGTGAATCCGTTCGATGAACCGAATGTTACGGAGAGCAAGGAAAATACATCGAAGTTACTTGTCGGCCCGCGTGGTCCTCGCAAAGTTGTCGTTCCGGAACCGCTTTGCCAGTTCGAGAATGCTTCTATTATGTCAATAGAAGGCGTAAACGGCGTTTCTGCCAACAAGAGTGTTACTGCTGATGAGGTCGTTTCACAGTTTCTGACGAATGTCAAGCCGACCGATTATCTGGCTTTCCTTTCGTATACGGAAATGACACCACAGGTTGAAAAGCAGATTGCCGAATTGCGCAAGATCGTGAGTCTCAAGTATGGTTTGACATGCCTGCGGGGATACGGTCCTCGTTATTTGCACTCAATCGGGCAGTTGTACAAAGGCGGCGCTCAGAAGGGGCATTTTATTTTCTTCGAGCAGGAATTCGAGACCGATTATGAAGTCCCGATGATGCGCATTACCTTCGATCGCCTGATTAAGGCTCAGGCGAAGGGTGATATGCAGGCCCTGCGCAAGCGGAAGCGGCCGCTGATGTCGGTGTCGCTCGGCAGTGATCCGGCATCCGGAATCAGGAATTTTATCAATCTCATTGCCAAATAATCCGGCAGCGTGTGGCAAAATATATGACTTTCCTATCAGCCCCAAATGGGGCTGATAGTGTTTTAAATGGATGTATTCCGGTATCATGCCATATTAAACTTGATTCCGCCGCTCAGGCGGATTTTCTTTTGAGGTGACTTTCGCACATGGAGGAGCGCAATGAATCTCGTGGCCGATGTCGGCGGTACGAAAACGGTGTTTGCCTCGGTATCCGGAGAACCGGGAGGAATACTCCTGTCTTCGGTCAAGCGGTATGAAAACGCCGAGTTTGTGTCATTCAAAGATGCACTCGATGCATACATACAGGAAGTATCGTTCGGACCGGTACAGACACTGGTCGTGGCGGCGGCGGGAATCGTTGCAGGCAATATTTGCCAACTGACAAACATCAATTGGACCGTAGACGGGCCGGCACTGGAAGCGGATGGACACATTGGTCGCGTTTTTATTATCAATGATTTGATGGCGGCGGCCTATGGGGTCAATTGCCTTGGTGAAGATTCACTCGAAACAGTGCACAGCGGTATCCCTCAGGAAGACGCCAATCAGATTGTCGTATCGCCGGGGACGGGGTTGGGCGAGTCGATTATTCATTTCGTCGATGGAAATCCGGTTCCGATTGCTGGTGAAGGCGGACATGTCGATTTTGCGCCGTTCGACGGTTTGACGCACCGGTTGTGGGAATATACTCGGAGGCTGAGGCCTCGGGTTTCGGTGGAGGATATTCTGTCCGGGCCGGGATTGTTTGCTATTTATTCGTTTCTGGCTTATGAGGCGGCCGGAGAAATTGATGAGGCGATTATTCTGTCGGCGCATCCCGGCGGTATCATTGTCGACCGGGGGCTTGGCGCATCGGACCCATTGGCTGTTAAGACACTGGAGGTTTTCCTTGATGTCCTCGCTGCGGAGGCCGGTAATGTGGCGCTAAAGGTGCTGCCGGCGGGCGGCGTTTTTATCGGCGGGGGGATTATTCCTCGACTGTTGCCGATTTTGGACTGCGAGCGGTTCGCCCGGTTGTTTGCGGACAAAGGGGCGCATCGGAAGATACTGGAGGCGTATCCGATTCACATAATCATCGATACGGAGGCGCCGTTATATGGAGCCGGAGAGTTTGCATTGAGTCGGATAAACGGATAATTTCGGGGCATATATTTTAATTGATTTCAAGAGAGCAATACGGCAAACTATAGCAATGCGAAAATTCGTTGTCATCATCTGTGTTTTGCTTTTCGGACTGTCGGCTGTCGAGGCGGCCGAGAGCGGAGAGCCTCGCTATCGTTTCGGGATTTCTTATGGAGTCGGGAATATCAGCGCTCCGGAATCTCCGAAATTTACCTTCAATCATTCATTCGGGTTGAGTGCAGGACTGGACGGCAGGCATGTCTTATTGTCATTCAGCCTGTTGGCGCTTAAGAATTACAGTGACAGTTCGGCGTCCGGGAATTTTGGATTTTTCGCCGACAAGAGCGCGGCCGAAGTATCTTTTTCTTCGGTGCGGGCCGGTTTTGATTTAGACATACGATTGAAGTCGCGGGGTACATTCAGGCCGTTTATCGGGACCGGGCTGGGGTATTTGATCTGGAAAATTAAAGATCCCATTGCCGATACGGTATTGCGGGGATTGGATGAAAACGATAATCTTGTGGACCTGAGCGCGGCTGAAATGTTTATCGGCGGGGCCTTGGGGCTGGAAGTGCGGCCCTCGGAGAAGACCGCCGTGACACTGCGAACGTCGATTGATTATCTGACCGGTATCGGGACATCATTCAATGACGAGACGAATAACAATCGCGGTCGTTCGATTATGCGGGCAGGGGTGACGTTCTCGTATTTATTCGGGGAAGCAGGGCGGCGGCGTGAACCGCTTCCACCGGCGTGGCCATCGACCGAAACCTGGGAAACGCAGGATGCCGATGAGGCAAAACCGAAACCGGCGGAGCGAGATTCAGACGGCGACGGCGTCAATGACCGCTATGATGATTGCCCCAATACGCCGACGGGGGCGTATGTCAATCAGGATGGTTGCCCGACGGATTCGGATGGCGACGGTATTTTGAACGGTCTGGATGATTGCCCGCAGACGCCTCGATCGGCAATCGGTTTTGTCGATATTTACGGCTGTCCAATCGATTCCGATTTCGATGGCGTACCTGATTTTGAGGATCAATGTAAGGATGGTCCCGAGGGGGCGCTGGTCGATGAGTTCGGCTGTCCGCTCGATACTGACGGCGACGGAATCTTTGATGGACTCGATGACTGCCCGGATACACAGCCGGGAGTCGATGTCGATGCGCGCGGTTGTATCGATGTGAGCTTTATTCGCAAATCGATTATCGTAAATGTCGATTATGAGCCGGGGTCATTCGAAATCGATGCCCGGACTAAGGAACGCCTGCAGCCACTGATCAAGAAATTGCTTATTTTGACACATGTAAAGATTACAATAAACGGGTATACGGATAATATCGGCCCGGCCGAGGCTAATCAGACGGTGTCTCAGCGGCGGGCCAATCGGATGCGCGATTGGCTGGTGACGCAGGGGATCGCGACGGAGCGGATGACGGCGGTCGGTAAGGGCGAGACGAACTTTATCGCGTCGAATCAGACGGCCGAGGGACGTGCCAGGAACCGGCGATTGGAATTTATTTTTTCGGAATAAAATTTTAGTTAGTAATGAGTTACAATTTCTCTCCTACCCTCGTTGATATTGTTTAACTAAAAGGTTAAGAAAAGGGCTTGACAGGCCGATAGAAATATGGTATCTGTTAACCAGATTTTTTAACTAAAAGGTTAGTTGATGGCACGACCAAAGGAAATAAACAGCGAAAGCCTCCGGAAGATCAATGATGCGGCGACGACGGAGTTTGCCGAATTTGGATTAACGGGGGCTCGAGTCGACAGAATCGCTCGGCGGGCCGGTGTCAACAAGGCGATGATTTATTATCACTATTCGTCGAAGGAGAATCTGTACGTTTCGATTCTGACCGAAAAGATTACCGAATTGTCGAAGGTGATCAAGACCAAGATCGATTCTGACGAGGGGATCGAATCGGTTCTGTTGACGTTGTCTCAGTTTTATAATATCCACCTGGCGGCGGAGCCTCGGATCCGGCAAATCTTTTTACATGAGATGGCATCGGGGGCAAAATATATGAGGACATCGTTTGCCGAAATCATGCAGCACCAGAGCATCCCTCGGCGTCTCATGCAAGTTCTGGAAAAGGGAATGGACGAAGGGAAATATCGGCGGTTCGACGCCAGGCAGGCGATAATCGCATTCATCGGGATGAACTTTTTTTATATCGTATCCTCGCCGTTAGTCAATCAAGTTTGGGAGATAGAAGATGAAGAGACGTTTCGCCGGGAGCGCCCGGCCGAGATGGTTCGCTTGTTTCTTAAGGGTATTGAGAAGCATGAAGAGTCGTAACTTTGTCATGTTCCTGTCGGCGCTGTTGCTGGCGGGTGCGGTGTGTGCGCAGGCGGTGTCGCCGTTGACACTGGAAACAGCGATTGCCAGGGCGCTGGACACTGACGCTGGATTGAAGGCCGTAGGATTCGAGCGGAGTTCTGCAGAATTTCGCATGAAGCAGGCGGCCAGCAATCGTTATCCGGTTATTTCGCTCAATGCCAAAGCGCGTTTCATCGACGAGCTTCAGTCGATATCGACGCCGTTGTTTTCGAAGGAAATCGGATCGAAGGAAACCTATCAGTTCGATGCGACAATTTCCATGCCGGTATATACCGGCGGCAAAATCGGGAGTCGTATTGACATGGCGGGTAATCAGTATCGCGCCGTGGATATGGCCTGGCAGGCGAAGCGTCTGGAGGCGGCGTATCGGTGCCGGCGGGCGTATTTTGCACTCCTTGCAGCTCAGGCGCAGCGCGAGGCGGTCGCCGCCTCGCAGAAGCGTATCGATGTCGTAACCGAAGATGTGACAAATTTGCATGCTGCCGGGATGGCCGATTCGCTGGATGTGCTGGAGACCGATTTGGCTCGCGAAGAAATTAAACTACAAATCGCCGCGGCGGAGACGAATCGCGATAATGCAGCAGAAGCGTTGAAGAAGCTAATCGGTGAATTTGACATGCACATGCAGAAGTTGGATACTCTGTTTTATCCGAAGGCACCGCACGTTGCAGAGGCGGACATTGCAGCACTGATGAAGCGGCCGGAGTTGCAGCAGTTGGCGTATCTCGAATCGGCCGCGCAGGATGCGGTATCGGCGATTCGCGCCGGTTATTTTCCGGATATCAGCGCCTTTGCCGGATATTCTTATGGCATGCCAAATCAGGACATGTTCGATAAATCGTGGAATGATTATTTCAGCGCCGGCGTGTTATTGTCATGGAGTTTTAATCTCGGCGGGCAAACGCGACATACGGTCGGGGAAGCACAGGCTGCAGTACATCGGACCGTGGCCGAGCGCAATGATGTCGAAGAGGCATTGCTGCTCACTGCACGTACGGCTTTAAATAAAATGCAGCAGGCATATAATGAGTGTGAAATCGTGTCGCGCGAGATGCATATCGCGCAGAGAAAGTATGCCTTGGCCGAGGAGAAGCGAGCATCCGGCGTGTTGTCGGTGAATAGATTACTGGAAATCGAGGCTGAATTGACGGCTGTGGAAAAGAAAAGCGATGCGGCTATTGCCGCGTTTTATACGGCGCAGGCGGAATTCCTGTTCGCCATCGGATCGGAGAGACTGTTCGGAGGAGTACAATGAAAGTGAGAATAGGTTTGGCTTTGCTGCTGCTGTCTTTTTTGGCGGCATGCAGTTCGGATAACGGTTTGCCGGGCGGATCGGGAATGATCGAGGCGACGGAAGTGATGGTTTCGGCGGAGGCATCGGGTCGGATAGAGGAATTGTACGCCGAGAAGGGAATGGATATTGAAATCGACCAGGCGCTGGCGCTTATCGATACGACAACACCGGCCCTGCAATTAGCTCAGGCCGAGGCGGTGCTGGAGAGTGCACAAGTGAAACTGTCAGCGGATGGCCTGGCTATTTCGCGCGCTGAGTTGACAGTGAGTTTGGCCGAGAAGGAATACAAGCGCATCCAGACGCTGCTCAAGTCCGGGTCGGCCAATCAACAGCAGTTCGATAATGTCGACAATGCTTTACGGCAGGCGGAGTTGGGGTTATCGACCGCTCGGACGGCACGGACGGCGACTCAGGCGGAGATATCTCGGATCAATGCAGAGATTGCCTTGTTGAAAAAGCGTTTGCAGGATTGCCGACCAGTGTCGCCGTTAACCGGTACAGTCATCGACACCTATGTCGAGGTCGGCGAACTGGTCGCGCCGGGTAAGGCGATGGTGCGCATTGCGCGACTGGATACGGTCGAGGTAGATATTTATGTTCCGCCGAATGATTTGACAGAGATTCATATCGGCGACAAGGCTGATGTCGATCCGGAGGACGGGCGCGAGGCGCCGTTGAGTGGTCGCGTCGTGTGGATTTCGCCGAAGGCCGAGTTTACACCGAAGAATGTTCAGACGAAAGAGGCGCGGGCCGATTTGGTCTATGCCGTGAAGGTGCGGATCCCCAATCCGAATAATGATTTGAAAATAGGCATGCCGGTGCTGGTGACGATTCCATGAGTGACGTGATTGTCGAACATATCGTCAAGCGCTATGGTGATCTGACGGCGGTCGATGATGTGAGTTTCTCGTGCGACCGCGGCCGGATATTTGCATTGGTCGGGCCCGATGGCGCCGGGAAGACTTCATTGTTTCGGTCGATGTGCGGACTGCTTGATTTTGCCGAGGGGCGAGTCGAGATCGGCGGATTCGATCTGGTATCGAACTTTACGGCGGTGAAGGATATCCTTGGATATATGCCGCAGAACTTCTCTCTGTATCCGGATTTGACGGTTGAAGAGAACCTGCGCTTTTATGCCGGATTATTCGAGATTAATGGGAAGGCGTTCGAGGAAAAAAGAGAACCGCTGTATGCATTTTCCGGCCTTGGATCGTTTCGCAAGCGGCGGGCGGCGAAATTATCCGGAGGTATGAAGCAAAAGCTGGCATTGAGCTGCGCATTGATACATGATCCGAAGGTATTGATTTTGGATGAACCGACGACGGGAGTCGATCCGCTGTCGCGGCGGCAGTTTTGGCAGATTTTAAGAGACCTGCGCGATAAAGGGTCGTGTATCATTGTATCAACACCCTACATGGACGAGGTCGAGTTAGCCGATTCAGCGGCATTCATGCATCGAGGCAGGAAGTTGGCCGAGGGGACCCCGAAGGAATTGACAAAGCTGTATGACGGGGCGGTGTATGCGGTTTCGGTCGAGCCGTCATATGCGATGATGGAGCGGATTAATGCATTGGAAAGGATCTCGGCCCGGCGGTTCGGGGCATCGGTACATGTGTATACACCATCGGATATGGGAGAAGCCGAGCTGGAGGGTTTGCTGAGGCAGCACGATTGGCAGCAGGCGCACATCGAGCGCATTTCGCCGGAGTTGGAAGACGTGTTTATTCAATTGATGGGAGACTGAATGAGTCGCGCGGTTGATGTAGTCGATTTGACGAAGAAGTTCGGTGATTTTACGGCCGTGAACTCTATCAGTTTGTCGGTCGAGACCGGCGAGATATTCGGATTTCTCGGCGCCAACGGCGCAGGGAAGACGACGGCGATTCGTATGCTGTGCGGGTTATTGTTGCCGACGTCCGGCAGTGGGACTGTTGCGGGATACGATATATACAAGGAAAATGAAAAAATAAAACACAGCATCGGGTATATGTCGCAGAAATTCTCATTGTATCCGGATCTGACCGGGATGGAAAATTTGACGTTTTATGGGTCAGTGTATCGCATTCCTCGGAAGCAGTTGAAAGATCGGATTGACAAGGTGATCGAGACATTGAGCCTGGCCGATTTTATTGACCGGCCGTCGATGGCATTGCCGGTTGGCTGGCGACAGAGGCTGGCACTGGGTGCAGCCATTTTACACGAGCCGAAGATTTTGTTCCTTGATGAACCGACCGGCGGTGTCGATCCGGTGTTTCGGCGGAGATTCTGGGAGATGCTTTATAGATTAGCGGAGGCCGGGACGACGCTATTTGTGACGACGCATTATATGGACGAGGCGGAATTTTGCGGGCGGATTTCCATCATGCACCGGGGGGAAATCGTCGAACTGGGTAATCCGAAGGAACTCATTAAAAAACACGGGCAGCCGGATTTGCAGGAAACCTTTATCAGTCTCATATCGGCGGAAGCGAATAATGCATAAGATCATACATATCGCTCGAAAAGAAATCATGCATATCCGCCGCGATGTCCGGTCGCTGTTTATCGCGATACTGATGCCGCTTCTGATGACATTCCTTTATGGCTATGCAATTAATCTCGATATCAAAAACATCAAGCTTGGCGTGTTGGATTTCGACAAATCGGTCGAGTCTCGTGAGCTGGTCACGAAGTATTTTTCCTCGGGTTATTTTATCCCAGCAGAATCACAGGTGCAATTGGATGATCCGGAGCGGGTTCTCAAGTTGACAGATGCGCATGTCGTGCTGGTTATCAAGCCCGGCTTTGCCGAGGCGCTGGCGAATCGCACCGAGTATCAGGTTGGATTGCTATTAGATGGCGCGGATGCGAATCTGGCGGCGGCAGCAGGAAATTATGCCGCGGCGGTTTTCAACCAGTATTTAGTGAGTATGCTCCCTCCGGGGATGGAACTACCGGGTGTGACGATGTCGCATCAGGTGTTGTACAATCCGGATTTAAAGTCGTCGCATTTCTTCGTGCCGGGATTGGTCGGCGTCATCCTGATGATGATTTCCGCGCTGTTGACATCGATTACGATTGCGCGTGAGAAGGAGACAGGAACGCTGGAGCAGCTTTTGACGTCTCCGGTTACGCCGAGGCAAATCATTATCGGCAAGGTTTTGCCATATATCGGACTGGCGCTGTTTGACGGGTTACTGGTATATGGTTTTGCCATTTTACACTTCCATGTGCCGATGACGGGATCGAATCTTCTCTTGTTCGTATTTGGAGTTATTTATGTCATCGCGGCGCTGTCGATCGGGGTGCTCATATCGACGCTTGTCAAAACCCAGCAACTGGCCATGATGGCGGCGTTGACGGTCACGATGTTGCCCTCGGTAATGCTGTCCGGATTCGTGTTCGAGATAAAGAACATGCCGCTGTTTCTGCAATGGGTGACGAGTATCATTCCGGCCAAATATTTTATTCTGATTATACGAGGTATCATGCTCAAAGGATCGGGAATCGAAGTATTGTGGCCTCAGGCGGCAGTGTTGATCGTGATGACGCTCGTGTTATTGGGAATAGCAGCCAAGAAGTTTAAGATGAAGATTGGATAGGGAATGCGGACGATTCTGGCATTAGTGCGTAAGGAGTTCTATCAGGTATTTCGTGATCGCAATATGCTGCGGATGATATTCCTGATGCCGATGATTCAGTTGCTGATACTCGGTTATGCCATCAATGTCGATGTGAAGAATATTCGAACGGCGTTCTATGATTATGACAACAGTTCGCTCTCCCGCGAATATATTCGGGATTTCTCGTCGGGCGGGTATTTCATCACGACGGCCTCGGATATTCCGTTACCGGACGTCAACGAAGCATTTACCGAAAATCGATTCGATGCGGCAATAATCATTCCGGAGGATTTTTCAGAAAATATCTATACCGGTCAGGGAGTGACCGCAGGTATGATTGTCGATGCGACGAATGCGAATTCAGCCGCCATCTCGATGGGATATGCCGGATTGATTACGGCTCGGTTTAACAGTGATTATTCGGCCCTGGCCAGCCCGATTACAATGCGGCAGCGACTTTTGTATAACCCGGAAGCCGAGTCGGTGTATTATATGGTGCCGGGAATCGTCGCGGTGTTGCTGACGATGATAACGGTTATGTTGACGTCTATGGCTATTGTGCGCGAGCGGGAAATGGGTACGCTGGAGCAGCTCATGGTAACTCCGATTTCGACGCCCGCGTTTATTCTGGGCAAGACGATTCCATTTGCGATTTTGGGGTATATCGAGATGTCGATCGCACTGGCTTTCGGGATTCTCTGGTTCAATATCCCGTTCGCCGGGTCGTGGCTGTTATTGTACGGTGTGGCATTCGTTTTTCTTTTTACGACGCTCGGTGTGGGGATGTTCATTTCGACCGTGACCGGCACCCAGCAGCAGGCAATGTTTTTCGCATGGTTCTTTTCGATTTTTGCGATTCTGACTTCCGGATTTTTCAACCCGATTTCGAATATGCCGGAGAGTGTGCAGTATTTGACATATCTGAATCCGCTCAGATACTTCATGGCGATCGTGCGCGGGATTATGATGAAGGGAGCAGGTGTTCTCGAGCTGTATCGGGACATCGGGTCGCTGGTCGTATTCAGTCTGTCGATATTCACATTTGCGTGGATGCGCTTCTCGAAGCGCGTGGAGTAGTCAAAATATTTATTCTTTTGGTATCGTATTAATCGCAATATTGTAAATAATAAAATTAATATAGCACGAATATATCTGTTGCCAACAATCGGCTGTTTCAGTATATTACTATCATCATATGCTCTGGTGTGAGCATTCTTAACTGTGTGTACATAGGCAAATCAGGTTTAGGGGCCTGAGTGTAGATTGTGTAAGGCACAGTCTCCGAAGTTACAAGGATATTACATATTTGAAGAAGCGGAATCCTGTGTTTAGTCACAGGATGGTTCAATGTATCCGTTATGGGGAGGACTATGTCCGGAGATATTCGTGTGACCAAAAAGGCATTGCTGGGTATTGCGCTTGGTGCGATCATCGTGGCCATCACCGGTGTGTTGCTGGGAAACTGGTTTGTCGGATGGCGGGCCGAGGCCGATGAGGCGGAGATTTTCAGCAAGCATTTCGATCGTCTGGGAACGTTGCGGAAGGGCATGCAACCGCCGGCGGTCGAATTGACCGATCTCGATGGAAATGTCGTTTCATTGCGGGATATTGTGGCAGGGAAAAATACTGTCATCCTTTTGTTATCGATTGGATGCGACCCCTGTACCGATGCCGTCGAGCGGTGGCGTGATTTCAAGGATGATCTACCGCCTGATTTACATGTGATTGGCATCAATAATGGCGATTGCACGGGTGTTTCCGAATATATTGCAGAAACAAAAATGCCGTACCCCGTGTATTGTGATGCGGATCACAGTTTGCCTCTGAATTATGATATGAATCAATTCCCGAGTATCATGGGAATTTCTCAAAATGGCACAATTGCGTTTTTGGGGCCAGGTGTATTCGCGGGTTTTACACCGCAGGACGCCATGGAACTCATACAATCTCGCTAATTTATCGCTTGAGACCGGTCAATGCGATTGACACCATCCTGTCGCAGGTATGCGATACAGGATACACCTTGAGCAACGCCTAACCGTCATAAGGAGGTGATACTATGCGTAAAATCATCGGATTAGGGCTTATCGCGATATTCGCGCTGTCATTTTTTGCCGGTGTTATGATCGACCGAGCCGAAGCAAAGCCGGTTCCGCCGCCGACACCGTGCACTTATCGCTGTATCAACGGCGATTGGCACAAATGCTGTTATTTCCTGTTCGGACAAACCTGGGAAGAAGTGTGTGTCTGGCATCAGTATTTGTGCACGTACCCGATCTATGACTGATCATATCCTCATTGTGTCGCTTTTTAGGAAACATTTTGTCGTCGGCTTTTTGTGTCGCCTTCATGCGCGCGGGGCGGCGACAGGAAATGTGAATGTGGAAAGCTATTGCAGAAGATTGATCTGCGCCATCGGGAATGCGGCAGTACAAATGTACGGCTCGGCATTCCCGTTGAGTAATTTGTAACCGTCATAAGGAGGTGATACTATGCGTAAAATCATCGGATTAGGACTTATCGCGCTGTTCGCGCTTTCGTTCTTTGCCGGCGCCATGATCGACCAGGCTCAGGCGAAGAATCCGATTCCCTGCACATATCGCTGCATCAATCAGGACTGGCACAAGTGCTGTATTTACATGATTGAGGGTGTCCCGACCGAGATTTGTGTCTGGCATCAGTATGAGTGTACATTCCCGATTTACGATTGATTTCGGTAGCACAGGCCATGAATGCGAACGGGCGGAGCAAGGATCCGGTTCCGCCTGTTCGTTTATCACGTTTCGTAATCGCCTAAACAGTAATACTCCCGTGAACCGACTCCTTTGGCAACTGATCATCATCAAATCGGAGGATTCCATGAGAAAGCTTATCGGTTTTGGCTTTATCGTTTTGTTCGCCGCATCATTTTTTATCGGCGCTATGGTTTCGCCTGCCGCGGCAGTGACGCCCGGTGCCTGTACGTATAGGTGCATCAATCAGGACTGGCATTTCTGTTGTATCAGCAAAATCTACCCGTTCGAGGAGATTTGCGTCTGGCATCAGTACGAGTGTACGCTGCCGATCTATGATTGACCGGCCGGAGATAATTGTCGGCGAGGGCGAGAATACCTCGCCGGCATTTTATTTTGTCCTCAGACTCAGATTACCGGCGAAATAAATCATTGCCTCAATACATCCATCCGCGTACAATGTGGCAGATAATTCAAAACATTAAGTCTTTTTTGCAATGACGGGAGAGGGCAGATGCGCTACACAGTGTTATTGATGTTGCTCGGGTTGGTATGCCTGAGCGTAGTCGGCTGCGGCGGATATAAATACGGGACATATGGCGAAGTTTTCGAAAATGCCAATTGGACGTACAAGGATGGGTACAGCGGCCGCTGGTATTGCGAGATTCATGCCAATGGTGAATGGTACGGGAATTTCTCGGGCGCCGGGACCGGTATCGATACCGGACTGCGGGTTCGGGAGGGCAAGGGTAATGCCATCGTCTATTTACCGGACAATGCCGATTCCCGATATGTCAAGGTCGGGCAGAAGTCGGATAACGGGCATTTTTCGATTCGGATTGTAGGACCCGAGCATACGGGCGAAGTGGTTACCGGTCAGGGTAAAATGGAAATCGAATCGACCCAGAAATAGGAAAAGAGTATTTCGGGCGGAGAGTTTATTAATCGCCTCCGCCCGAATGCCAGTATTTCAACAGCCGGAATCGGTCGCGATTCCGTATCACCTTCCAAAAATCTTCAGTGAGAATAACTTATGTCGAAAATCGTGCCGGTGTTGTTGCTTGTCGGATCGAATCTCTTTATGACGTATGCCTGGTATGGGCATTTAAAGGATTTGCGATCGAGGCCCTTGTTCTGGGTAATCATCATAAGTTGGGGGGTGGCATTTTTCGAGTATTGTCTGCAGGTGCCGGCAAATCGGATCGGGAGCGGTTTCTATACACTGCCGCAGCTCAAGATCATGCAGGAAATTATCACGATGGTCGTCTTCGCCGGTTTTTGCACGCTGTACATGAAGCAGAAGCTATCGCTCGATTATCTCTGGGCAGGTCTGTGTCTGGTCGGCGCGGCATATTTTCTATTTCGCAAATTACCGGTGTCGTGAGTCGCCCGATTAAAACAAATCGGAATTCTCTATGTAATCAATGATGAGAGCGAGAGCATCGATTGCCAGCGGTTTGCAGATATTCGGCGGATTGTCCTCTTTAAATCCGGCAGGGCGGAGCGTGCGGCAGTCGAGGGCGCCGAAGGATTTATCGAATATCTCAGCCAATCCATACGTTATCGCGTTAATGTAATCCTTATCGCGGCCCTGCGATTGGGCAACGATCCCGATAAACATGACGGCGCCGGTTATGAGGCCGCACTGGGCTCGATATTGCCCGAGGCCGTTGTGTGCCGCGGCAGCGTAGATAACCTGTTTATCGAGGGGGAAGTCGAATTTTTCCGACAGCATTTCCAGTACGGTTTCGGCACAATTGTGATCCAGAGTACAGAAGTACAGGTTGATTTTCTCTTCGATGAAGTCTTTGTTATTCACGGAAATCCTTTATTTGATATTCTTGCCGTTCTCGGCCCGGTAAAGGGAATTGTACGCGGGAAGGGCGGGAAAGTTCGGGAAAAGGGGGGAATTGAGGAATTTTGCGTAAACTGGCGGCAAAACATGTAAAGAATGTGTAAAGTACATGTAAAGAGTTTACATATTATGCTTGACAATAGACAAATATATGTATATTTTTATATAAAGGTTTACATATATTGACCGATATGTAAAGAATATGTAAAGGAAGTGCAAAGACTTTACATGTTTTTTGGAGAGTATTATGAGTGTTTATAAGCTGGAAAAGCCGGATATTTCAGAACATGGATTAACGATTGAAGACTATGCAAATCATGAATACTATCTCACACTTTCAGAATTGGCGATAAAGGCAAATCAACCCAAATATCTGTATTGGGATAAAATAAAGTTTTTCAATTATCCAGAAGGCATAGAACCATTGAAATTCTGGGGCTTTCTAAAAGGGTTTCGCAATCTGCCATTTACAACAAAACGATCGTTATTGAGAAACGAGGATGGCGAGTTTTTTCACTGGAATATGCTGGAGCATTATCATTATAAATGTGACGAGTTTGAGCGGGCGTTGGCCGGTGGAATGTCGCCCGCCAGTCAATTCGATGAATATAAAAGCAGAATCATCAAAACAAAGTGGTTGATGGAAGAGTCGATTACTTCGGCTCAGCTCGAAGGGGCGCATACGACTCTTGACGCCGCAAAGAAAATCCTGCGGGAGAATCGCAAGCCTAAGAACAATTCCGAGCGAATGATCGTGAATAATTATAAGACAATGCTGGCGCTGGAACAGGATTTCAAAGATGTCAATCTGGATCGGACAGCATTATTTCAATTGCACGAAATGCTGGTTCGAGATACTGATATTAAAAAAGATGCAATCGGTCGCTTCCGCAATGATTCCGAAAACATTATGATTTTTGATGATAACGATGGAACGATTTATCATATCCCGCCCAAAGAAGCCTTTATGCTGGAGGAGGTTGACCGGCTTCTGGCGTATGCCAATGATGAGATAACAGATGATGGCTATATTCGACCGGTTATCAAGGCTATAATACTTCATTTCTGGATGGGATATTTACATCCATTCGTCGACGGCAATGGACGGCTGGCGAGAGCGCTGTTTCATTGGTATTTACTGAAGCATGGCTATTGGGCGATAACGGTGTTGCCTATATCGGTGATGATTAGAAAATCATCAAAGCAGTATGGCATGGCGTATGTTTATTCTGAGCAGGATGATAATGACCTGACGTACTTCATCGATTACAACATTCGCAAGATGTATGAGGCGAAGAAGAGCCTGGATGAATATATTGAAAAACAAAAAATAATGGAGGATCGCATTTCAACGACGGTTGGCTCGCAATCCGAATTTAACGAAAGGCAAACGCAATTAGTTATTCACCTATTTAAAAATCCAGGTTCATTTACGACGATTAAAACACATTCCACAATTTATAAAGTAAGCAGAGTAACTGCGAGAAAAGACTTGGAACTATTATCGGCAGCCGGATACTTGCATTCAAAAAAAGTCGGTCGGGAAGTCCGCTATTTTCCGACTGATAAATTAAAACAGTTGCGTGTGCCTCAGTAATGGTATGCGCCTTCTCTATCGTTTTTCCATATCACAAATTAAAAATTAATACAACCTTGTGATTGGAAATCCGTACAAAATACATCTTCTTAACGGCAGAGACACATCAACCCATAATTGTATAGAGAAGGAGATCCAATCATGGCGAACGAAATGCCGAAGCACGGGACGTTTTGCTGGAATGAACTCATGACCTGGGACGTCGAGGCGGCGAAAAAGTTTTATAAGGAACTGGTCGGTTGGGAGCCTACGGACAGCGGCATGCCGGGGATGAATTATCTCTTGCTGAAAAAAGACGATAAGGATCAGGGCGGGATGATGCAGATGCCGCCGGAGATTCCGAAGGAAGTACCGTCTCACTGGATGTCATATATTACCGTCGATGATGTCGATGCCGTCGCTGCGAATATCCCTAAGCTGGGTGGCCAGGTAATGCACGGTCCGATGGATATACCGGGCGTCGGGAGATTCTGTGCGGCAATGGATCCGACCGGGGCAGCTATATCGTTTATTACGTTCCCGAAGAAATAAGTTTATGCTTGTGATCCGGCAGACGGGGACGTCTGCCGGGCACATAATTAGTTTTCAGAATCAGGATTTGTCTTTCAGGATCAGGCGGCCGTGGATAATCGGTTCGGTTTGATTTTCGAGATACAATTCAAGGTTATCTCCAATGCGAACTATGCGACCGGATGCAATGACATCGCCGGTCGTATTCGAGTCGTGCGGGTCGGAAATGACTTCAACGTCGCGGCCGATAATGATCGAGCGCTTCCGATAGATATTGAGTAATTGTCGGTAATGCCCAGCCAGAATCAATTCATAATTTCGCCACAGAGTTTTTAGTAATACCGGAAGGACTTGCTGGGGTGAAACGGCCTGTTCGCGGCGAAAATATTTTTGCAGACAGGTGGCGCCGGGAACGAATGGAGTGGGTTCAATATCCGGTGCGGTTTGCACATTGAGGCCGATACCGAGAGTGACAGATGAGACGACGCTATCCACATTGTGATTGCAGGCGAGAAATCCGGAGACTTTGTTATCCTCCAGAAAAATATCATTGACCCATTTGATGCCGGCGCGACCGGCAAGGCCGGGGATTGTGTCTATTGTCTCGACAACCGACACGGCGGCGAGAATTGGAAAGGCGACGCCAAATCCCTCGATTTTTCTATGAGGCGCGAAATGAGTCGTCAGGTAGATGTTTCCCGGGGGAGACAGCCAGGATCGATTGCGCTGCCCGTGAAATTTAGCGCCGGAGCCTGCGGCGCAGAATGTGCCATCGGGAATCGTGATGTTCTGTCGAGCCAGATCGCAGACGATATCATATTGGGACCGCAGGGCTTGCTCGCTGATGAAGCCGTATTTCCACCCGGCGAGATCGAGACAATTTATACCATGCGGCTTGATTTCGCCAAAAAGTTCCTGTGATAATGGAGTAAGGTTTGAATCTATTGAAGCATCATCTAACCGGTTGCCCGAGAAATAGGAACCGGCGTATGTCGGATTGTCGCACAGGATCAGCATGGCGGCAATATCGCCAATAAATTGCTGCGATGCAACGGCAAATAGGGGCATAGATTTTTCGGATATCAGAGGATGAGAAAAACCTCATTTGTACAGCTGACTGCTTGATGATCGGTACAGGATAAGTAGCGGTTTGTTATTTTGCATTAGTGGCTTCTTTATACTCTTTCACGGCTGCCGCTTTGTATTTCAGCATTGCCTGTTCGAGTTTGCGGATGATATCGATATTACGCAGCGGTTTCTGGAGAACGACATCGGCTCCCGCCGAGATCAATTCCTCCTCACTGATCGTATCCTGCGAGCCTTTGACGACCAGGGCGCAGACCTTGAAAAAGGAAGCTTTGGCATCGACAACGAGGTCCATACCTGAGGCTGCTCCGACATACAAGTCGGTAACGAGGAAATCTATTTGCCGGCTTTTCATGAGCTCGTGCGCATCTTCCACTCTGGTCGCCATCAGGGGCATATAGTGAGCGACGAAGATATGGCGGGCGATGTTGTTGAGACTGAGCTGGTCCTGCGAGACCAGCAGAACGACGCCTTTGCCGGATTTAAGAGTGTACTTGACGCGCTTGAGCAGATCCTCACCCAGGAACGGTTTGGCTAAAAATCCGCGAGCGCCCATTGCCTTGGCCCGGCGAACGCTCTGCGCGTCGGCTCGCCCGGTACTGAAGATTAGCGGGATACAGGCGTAGCGAAGGTCGGTATTCAGGTAATTGAGAAAGTCGAACCCGTCCTTGTCGGGCATATTGATATCGCAAATAACCAGGGACAGGTGCTTGTTCGTGGATAATATTTCAATTGCCCTATTGACCGAATCGGCCATCAGGACATTATATCCTTCGTTTTCGAGATGGGTTTGCGCAAACTCGCGAGCAGTCGCTTCATCATCAATAACTAAAATTGTCGACGCGCTCATGGTGTCTCTTTGCGACCTCCTGCTAGGAATGAAGGCGTTACATCAATGCCGACAGTTTTCATGGAATCACGGGAAAAGTATCTTATTGCCCGGGACTCAATTGGCTCGTTCGTAAACCGAGATTGCACTCCTTTTGTCGTTCGAATCGCCCGGACGGGACGCACCGGGAGATCCTCTGTTTGCTTCGGGGGAAGGGCCAACTATTCTATTGAATTGTATCGACCGTTCGCTCCATTTTGATTATAGTATTTAATCATTATTTTATTAGTATACCGCTTATTTATTGCAAGTGCATTACTATAATTTGACTTAGCAGAGGGGAGACACTCCTATTGGCAAGGAGATGTCGCGGCATTATACCATACCGGTAATCGATATCACATTCATTTTGTCAAAATGCAGAACAGGCTGGATTCATCGACCTCGATGATATCCGGATTTCGCGACATACTTTCGGCCAGAGATGAGAATTCCTGAGGTGTAATCGTGTCGGCCCGGAAGCCGTCTTTGCAGATTATTTTCCCGTTGCCGGTGCGATTATAATCGATTTCACCCAAGAGTCCCTCGCGGGACTGGGCCTCGAACCAGCGGAGGCGGTGCGGCCAGAATTTATCGGCATAACTCGACATAATCAATCGACCGCCGGGGCGGAGGACGCGGAGGGATTCTCGAACAACTGTCAGGCGGTCCTTATGAAAGGCTGACAGGCCGTTTTGTATACTGGCGACAATATCAAAGGTATTATCGGCTATCGACAGGGCGGATGCATCGGACAGAATCAATTGCGTCGTTGGGTATCGAGTTAGATATTGTTTTGCGCTTTTCAGACTGGTGAATGAGGTATCGATACCGCATGCGTTTTCGGTTTTTTGCGCGATGAATTCAAGAGCGCGACCGTACCCGCAGCCGAGTTCGAGGACGGCATCGCCTGCCGCCACCTGTTCCAGCAGGAAATTGATTTCCGTCTGAAGGTATTGCCTGATTCGCTCGTCGGCGATGTCGTAGCAGCGACGGAGTTTGTCGGCGGATAGATTTTCCTCGTAATAGCCTGTCATGATATAATGTGGGGAAAATTCGGGGCAGATGCAAAGCACAAAATAAAAAAACCGGCCCCACCGAGGCCGGTTTTGTGATTTTGGCGGATAATTATTTTACAATAACATTCCAGGTGCCTGATTGGCTGCTAATAACGTTTTGCCAGGTGCCACTGTTACCGTCCGCGACCCAGGTTACGATGATATTGTTGGCGCCGCTGACGCGATAGGTGACGGAGCCGGAGCCGTCCGGGTTGAGAACCGCCCGATAGGAATTTGCGGTACCGTTATCGTAGGTTATCGTGTAGACGGTATCTTTTGTCGTCCAGTTCCATGTCAGAACCGTGGAAATGTTATCGGGATTCGGATAGGCGAGAAAGAGGCCGGCGGAATCATCGGCCGGTTCGAGGTTCGTATGGATAAATATCCGATCATCGAAGAGGAGGGAGCCGTCATATCCATCGAGGTATACGAACCAGTTTTTGAAGCTGCCATTGTCACTGTAGTGCAAATCATAAGTCAGCGAGTCGATCGTCCAGTTGGCGATTGTCGTGTCCGGGGTTGTACCGGTCGTTGTTACCGTCGCATTGGCGGCCGGTGTGAGATATGATTCGAAGGCGGTAATTGCGTTGATGTATGACAGGTAATTTTCGGCATAGGTAGCGTATGGGTTGGTCGATGCCGCCAATCCGGCCGGACAATCGACGGGGCGGAGGAGCGGCGCCGCCGGAGCGCCGGAACCGCCTGATCCGACGGGATCGTCATCATCGGAACAGCCGATCAGAAAAAATGAGAATATTATTATTACCGCTAAGAAAAGACGGATGGTGTGCATAGAGAGACTCCTTGTTAGTTCTTGATTCCTGTTGTCGACGAGCGATAATACGGATTGTTGACGGAGTAGTCAAGTTTATGTTTTCTTATGTAAGGATAGGCTTTGAGAAATATATGTAGCTATAAAATGGATTCGTACTTCCAGGTCGAAAAGGCCTCCCGTTGGCGGGAGGCCTTTTTCCAATTATTTGCTGTCGTCGACGAAATAGATATCGATGCTGTGCATGAATCTTCCGGCGATGAAACTCCGCGGATCATAACCGGTAGCGGTAATCGTTTTGCGATTGTAATAACTCAGCATCATCGAACAATCGCCAATCGGTGCCGTCATCTGGTCATTTTCGATGAGGTATGCGCCGTCATTCTCGGTTTGAATGTAGAAGACCGAGTCTCCTGCATCATTCAGAATGATGATGTCAATCATTCCGCCGCCTGATGAGCCGGTCCAGGTGACATTCACATTGGATGTCGGCGATATCAATTGACCGGCAGTCGGTGAGGCCAGTTGCGGTTGAGACGTCGGGAATGCTATGCTATCCTCAAGGGCCGGAACTCCGTTCCCGGCGGCGATATTGAATGTATATATCGCGCCGGGAGAAATCATGCTCATTCCTGAATAATAATACATTTCGATTTCCGGTGACCATACCAGTGTATTACCCTCGCAGGTAATAGTGGCGCCTCCGATCGGCTGTACGGGATCGCATGGAGCATAGGCGCTGTCCAGGCGCGCCGAATAGTTATCCATCATTATGGAAATCGGACCGGTGTACAACATCCTTCCGGCGATCAGTTCGGCAAAAACGCCAATGGCATCATCGATTCGAGTTGTGTCTCCGGCTATAATGAAATCGGAGAGATGCGAAACCGGTCCGGCTACCGTATTGTTGACTGTGTCCCGGACTGTGGTTAGCAACACCCATCCGGCCCCTTCATTAGTATACAGGCCGACGGTGTGTTCACCGGCGTCGGCAACTGTGGTCGGATCGTAATTTATTATGATTGTCGCGGGGGTACTGAACACCGTACCGGAAGGGTCGATAGTGTAGCAGGTGGATGCCGGGCCGAGAGGACCGGGGAGCGTGTCGGGTGATGCATTCGTTGCAATCGAAAAATCGACGGTATCGGCCAGGGCGCCGGCCGGAATAGTAAAGGTCACTTTGCCGGCAATCGAAATCGTACCGCCTTCGGGGCCGATGCTGCCCTGAGTCGTACTCGTCCCGCCTGACGATGTCGGGGAATCGTCATCGGAGCAGCTATACAGAACTAGAAATGAAAAAACAGCTAGTACCGCTATGGTGATAATTTTATTCATGATTTCCTCCCAGAGATTTTAAAGCACACGGTACGATAGTTATTCGGTTGATTCGAGTCAAGCGTATTTGCCCAATTGGTTCAAATTGTTGTTGATGCGCCATGCGTAAAATCGTACCCATATAGTATGGAATACATCAGCAATATATATGAATATATCCGGGAGTACATTCCATCGACAGTCGGCATCCTGTTAGTCATTATCGTTCTGTATGTCGCACGGTTGATTCTCGACAAGCGCTTTGCGGATCGGCCGGGTCATCAATTTCGACGACAAGTCATAAATGTCGCTCTTCTGTTCGCGGGCCTGATTCTGATCGTTATGATAGCGCCACTGAGTGATGCCTCGCGGGGGCAGTTGCTGTCACTTATCGGCATCCTGATTACGGCAGCCATTGCGCTGTCGTCGACGACGTTGGTCGGAAATATCATGGCCGGTCTCATGCTTCGCGCCGTGCGGAATTTCCGGGCGGGGGATTTTATATCGGTCGGAGAGCATTTCGGCAGGGTATCCGAGCGAGGTCTGTTTCACGTCGAGATTCAAAACGAAGAGCGAGACCTCATTACGCTGCCGAACTTATTTGTGGCCTCGCATCCGGTGGAAGTCCTGCGGTCGAGCGGTACCATTATTTCGGCGACGGTATCCCTGGGGTATGACATACCGCGAGCCAAAATTAAAAAACTGCTGTTAGAGGCGGCTGAAAACGCCGAACTAACCGAACCGTTCGTTCATGTCATGGAATTAGGGGATTTCTCGGTAACGTATCGTGTCGCGGGATTACTGGGAGAAGCGAAGCAGTTCCTGTCCGGTCGCTCTCGGTTGCGTGAAAAAATGCTGGATGTCCTGCACGATGGCGGAGTGGAAATCGTCTCGCCGACCTTTATGAACACTCGCCCCTTGACCTCGTCCGAGAAGTTTATCCCCTTGTCAGATAAAATCTTAACTAAGGAGCCGGAGAGGCAGGCCGAAGTCGAATCGGTTGCCTTTGATAAGGCCGATGAGGCGGAGTCGCTGGAGAATCTGGAGCAGATGTTGACTGATGCGATGGCTCAAATCGATGCCGTCGATGCCCGGATAAAGGAGGCGACATCGGATGTGAAGCGGCAGCAATTCGAGGCTGAGAAGGGGCATCTAAAGGGGCGATGTGAGCATTTGACGAGGCTTTTGAAGCTGCGAAAGAAACAGGAATAGATTATTCACATCCTCTGAAAGACGAAGTAGCGATAAAAACGGGGCAAAAAGGGGTTGGTTTATTATACGAACCGTGGAGTGTTATATCCTGTTTAGTTATTGAAAAATAATTGGTTAGAGCCACTAATTCGCTAAAAAAGAATTGACTCGCCGAGTGAATTGCTTATATTGTAATACGTCGTAAAAGGCGCGAGGTTGAGCACACCCCAGTTAATAATGATCTTTGATTTTATATCAAGAGCATTGGGATTTACTACCCTGGTTACATGTTTTGTGATGTAACACTGATTCAAATGGGTAATTGGCGATACGTGACATTTGCTTGAGCGCACAAGCAAGGCATGTACAGGGGTTTGCAGGAGGACGAGCCTGGAAGAATCGGTAACGGCATGCTTTCCGGTTGTGTCACATCAATCGGCATAATGCTAACTATCCGCACAATTGAATAATCACAGGGGGCGACATTGATTCGTGCGTACGCTGTTGTTCCCGCATTCTTCTCTGCTTGATATCAAACAGTATTAATCTTTTCCCGATACCGGTAGTTCGATTGCCGTCGATGAGGTATTGGAAGGGGCAAGAATATGAAACGCTGGCTAAGTATTCTCTTTGTTGTTGCGTTAGTTTTCGTTTCCCAGGCCGTTGGACAGGTCATAATCGGGCCGGAGGATGATCCGTACGAGGTCGATAGTACGATCAGCCATGATCCGGAACCGGATGAGATTTCGGGGACGCTGCCCGGAACCGGGATTTTCGGTTCCTATACGGTAGATGCGCTTCAGATATCGCAGTTCGACTGCGGTATGTTCCCATACATGTGCAGCTATGTCGACGTGTTGAACTCGATGGGGATTCCCATGAGCGGTATGACAGCCGACAGCTTTTGCGTGTATCAAGACGGTACTCCGATAACCGGGTTCACAGTAGAGGAATTGACCGGAGATTCGTGTGCGACATCGATCTGTCTGGTGATCGATCTCAGCGGCAGTATGAACACGAACAACAAGATAGCCGCGGCTCGCAATGCGGCGCATACTCTGGTCGATAACATGGATGTGTACGATCGCGTGGCGATCGTAACGTTTTCCAACTGCTACAATGTCGTCCAGACATTTACCAGTAATAAGACGCTGTTGCACAGTAAAATTAATACACTTTCGGCCAATGGCTACACTGCCGCGTTTGACGGTATCTGGAAGGGTGTCGACATAACGACCACCGAATTGGGCAGCAAAGCGGTTATCGCCATTACCGACGGTATGGAAAACTACAGCCAGTGGTGCGGCGGCTGGGGAACCCCTGATGGTTTGCAGGACCATAATTTCGCCGATGATTCGACGCTCATCTGCAATCTCGCAACCGGCGCCGGTATCCCGATTTACACGATCAGTCTCGGCAGCGATTTCGATCCGCAGTACCTTATCAGTTTTGCCGGCGGTACGGGCGGCGAATATTATCATGCGCCGACCGGCGATGATATCGACGATATTTATCTTACGATTAAGACACGGTTGTGCAGCCGCTACCTGATCTGTTATGACAGCCCCGATACGGTTCAGAACGGCGATTGGCACACGCTTCAGATTTGTCGCAAAGATTCGACCGGCTCCTGCACCGGTCAGTGCGATTCGGCTTCCTGTCAGGAAGTCGCGCCTCCGGTCATCGTCCGGACGCCTGCAACGATAGGTCTCGATGCCACCTGCCAGCGGTGGGATGAGGATGTCCAGGTGTGCGCGTGGGTAACCGATCTCGATACCCCGCAGGGAGATTTAACGGTTCAGTTATTCTATCGTAATGCCGATTCGGTTGGCTATACATCGGTTACCATGACTCGTACGGATAGCATGTATTGTTATACAATTCCGGGCAGCGAGTTGACCTGCGAGACCGATAGTATTCAATATTATGTGACGGCATCCGATTCGCGCGTTACGGTGTCATCGCCCCCGATGGCGCCGACGAGTCATCATGCTTTCCCGGTGTGTGAAAACCATGCGCCGACGGTAAATGCCGGTTCCGATCAGACAATCAACCAGTGTACCGCCGCGGAAATCTGCTGGGCGGTCAGTTATGGTGATGTCGACGGTAATCTTGAGACGGTTACCAAGATCGCCGGGCCGGGTACATTTGACGGTTCGCAGATTTGCTTCACGCCGACCGGAACGCTCAATTACGAATTTGTCCTCAAGGCGGTCGACAGTTGCGGACTAGCGGCATATGACACCGTTGTTGTGTACTATACGCTCAATCAGGCGCCGGTTGCCAATGCCGGGCCGGATCAGAGTTACTTCCAATGCACGCCTACTGAGATTTGCTGGGCGGCGTCGTGTACCGATGCCGGCGGCAATTTGACGAGCTGTAATTTGATTGCAGGCACGGGCACATATAACGGTTCACAGATTTGTTTCACGCCGGATACTTCCGGTGTGTATCGCTTTATTCTGGTGGCGACCGATGATTGCGGCGCGACCGATGCCGATACCGCATTCGTGACGGTTTCGCTCAATACCGCGCCGGTCTGTTCGGTGCCGAATGATACGACGATATTCCAGTGCACGGCGGCTCAGGTGAGTCTGCCGTATTCGGCCAGCGATGTCGACGGCAATTTCAAGAATTGTCAGATTATTTCCGGACCTGGATCATTGGTCGGCGGCAATTGGTGTTATACGCCGAGCGGCGATCAGGCCGTAACGGTAACGCTCAAGTGCACAGATAGCTGTAATGCCTATTGTGAATCCTCGTTTACGGTTACGTTTGACCTGAATCAGGCACCGACGCTGACATTGCCCAATGATACGACGATATTCCAGTGCAGCCCCCAGGAAGTTTGCCTGCCGTACACCGTGAGTGATCCCGATGCGGGACAGACGACGAACGAATTCAGTTCCACTGCTTTCGCCTGGATCAATAGTGCAACGCATGAAATTTGCATTTCGCCGGATGTCCCCGGTGATTTGGCTATAGTTGTCCAATCGATGGATCCCTGCGGCGCATTTGATGTCGATACGATTTTTGTAACATTTGCCACTAATACGGCACCGGTAGCGAATGCGGGAGCTGATCAGAGCATCTTCCAGTGTTCGCCTGCGGCGATCAGCTGGAATGCGAGTTGCAGTGATGTCGACGGTAATCTGTCGACGTGTGAGCTGGTGAGCGGAGTGGGATCGTATAACGGCTCTCAGATATCGTTCACTCCGACGGGCAGCGGAGCCTATGATTTCATATTGAAGGCGACGGACGCCTGCGGTGCAGAAGATTATGATACGGTGACGATAACTGTGACTGAGAACACGGCTCCGGTGATGACGGCTCAGGCTGATACGTCGCTGTTCCTGTGCGCGGCTCAGGAGATTTGTGTTTCGTACGACGTATCTGATGTCGATGCGGCTCAGGTTCCGACGCTGGTCGAGACGATGATCTCGGGCTACGGAGCGTTGAACACCTCAACGAATGAGGTCTGTTTCACGCCGACGGTTGCCGGAACGTACGAGTTTATCCTCGGTGTGACGGATGCGTGCGGCGCGGAGGATGTCGACACTGTCGTCGTGACGGTATCATTCGGTAAGTTTGCGTCGATAACCTGTCCGGGTTCGGCGTACAATAAGTTTTTGTGTGCGGCGGATTCGATCATTCAGCCGTTGACGATTACACCGGCGAGTGCGACAGTGACGGTATCCGAGGGAATCTATGCCAATGGTGCGTTGAGATTCCTGGCGTCATCGGCGGGTACTTATAATATCGAAGTGATCGCCGACGAGAGTTGCGGCTCGGATACCTGTACGGTGACGTTCAATGTGACGTTCAACACGGCGCCGGTGGCGAATGCGGGAGCTGATCAGAGCGTCTTCCAGTGTTCGCCTGCGGCGATCAGTTGGAACGCCAATTGCAGCGATGTCAATGGCAATCTGTCGACGTGTGAGTTGGTGAGCGGAGTGGGATCGTATAACGGCTCGCAGCTATCGTTCACGCCGACGGGCAGCGGGGCCTATGATTTCATATTGAAGGCGACTGACGCCTGCGGTGCAGAAGATTATGATACGGTGACGATAACTGTGACTGAGAACACGGCACCGGTGATGACGGCTCAGGCTGATACGTCGCTGTTCCTGTGTGCGGCTCAGGAGATTTGTGTATCGTATGACGTGTCTGATGTCGATGCGGCTCAGATCCCGACGCTGGTCGAGACGATGATCTCGGGTTACGGAGCGTTGAACACCTCAACGAATGAGGTCTGTTTCACGCCGACGGTTGCCGGTACATACGAGTTTATCCTCGGTGTGACGGATGCCTGCGGTGCAGAGGATGTCGACACTGTCGTCGTGACGGTGTCGTTCGGCAAGTTCGCGTCGATCACCTGTCCGGGATCGGCGTACAATAAGTTTTTGTGTGCGGCGGATTCGATCATCCAGCCTTTGACGATTACGCCAACCGGTGCGACAGTGACGGTGTCGGAGGGTATCTATGCCGGTGGTGCGCTGAGATTCCTGGCCTCGTCAGCCGGTACTTATAATATCGAAGTGATTGCCGATGAGAGCTGCGGATCGGATACGTGCACGGTGACATTCAATGTGACGTTCAACACGGCACCGGTAGCGAATGCGGGTGCTGATCAGAGCGTCTTCCAGTGTTCGCCTGCGGCGATCAGTTGGAATGCAAGTTGCAGTGATGTCGACGGTAATCTGTCGACGTGTGAGCTGGTGAGCGGTGTCGGGTCGTATAACGGTTCGCAGATATCGTTCACACCGACGGGCAGCGGCGCCTATGACTTCATATTGAAGGCAACGGACGTCTGCGGCGCAGAAGATTATGATACGGTGACAGTCACGGTGACCGAGAACACGGCTCCGGTGATGACGGCTCAGGCAGATACGTCGCTGTTCCTGTGCGCGGCTCAGGAGATTTGCGTATCGTACGACGTGTCGGATGTCGATGCGGCTCAGGTTCCGACCCTGGTCGAGACGATGATATCGGGTTACGGAGCGCTGAACACCTCGACGAATGAGGTTTGTTTCACGCCGACGGTGGCGGGTACATACGAGTTTATCCTCGGTGTGACGGATGCCTGCGGCGCGGAGGATGTCGACACGGTCGTCGTTACGGTATCGTTTGGCCAATTCGCAGTTATCGATTGTCCGACCGAGCCGATTTCGGTTTCGCTGTGCGACACTGTTGAAGTTTGCAGGATGCTGAATATCACCCCGGCATCGGCAACCGTAAGTGTTTCCTACGGTACGTATGCGGGTGGTCAGCACTGTTTCACGCCGGATACATCCGGTACATATATTGTGGAAGTGATCGCGAGCGCATCGTGCGGAGCGGACACTTGCCAGTTGGTGTATAATGTCGATATCGGTCAGGCGGCCGAAATCGTCTGTCCGGGAACACAGAACATCTTTATTTGTGAGCCGGGACAGGTGTGCATTCCGATTTCCGTTGTGACGCCGGAGGCGACCTTCACGATTTCACCGATTGGAACATATAATGCCGGCACTATCTGCTTCGCGGCGGATACGTCCGGCCATTATGAGATAAATGTTATTGCCGCGACCGATTGCGGCGCGGATACCTGCGATATTATCGCGGATATCGTCATCAATTCGGCTCCGGTTGCGAGCGATCCGACTACGCCGGTGGATACATTCATGTGCGCCAATGCGCAGGTGTGTTATCAGTTCTCGGCGACGGATGTCGACGGCGGGGCATTGGTCTGGACAAAGTTGAGCGGTAATGGCGCCGTCTCGACATCAGGCAATTGGTGCTTCAATACTGCCGGAGACAACAATTATTCAATAGTCGCAAAAGTAACCGACAGCTGCGGTGCGGCCGATACCGTGACAATGACGTATAACGTCGATATCAATGCGGCGCCGGTTGTGACACTTCCGGCCGATACGACCGTGTTCGTTTGCCAGAGCAGCGAATATTGTATCCCGTTTACCGTAAGTGACGGTGATGCCAATATTTCACTGATCGAACTGGTGAGCGGAAGCGGTACCGTTGATATTCAAAGTGGAACGATCTGTTTCACCCCGACGACATCGGGCGCATATGCCTTCACCCTTCGGGCGACGGACGCCTGCGGCGCATATCACGAGGATGCCATTACGATTACTGTCAATGTCGGCGAAGCCCTGACGATCAATTGCCCGGATGATACAGCGATATTCCTGTGCGCATCGACCGAGATATGTCTGCCGGTAACGATTTCAAACGATAGCCTGGTAACGGTATTGCCGACCGGCTATTATGATAACGGTCAGGTATGCTTTACGCCGGATACGAGCGGACACTATGTGCTGACGGTGAATGCCGAATCGATCTGCGGTTCTGCTAACTGCTCCTTCGCAGTCGATGTGACGCTTAATTCACCGCCGATTGGTGATCAGATTACCGAACCGATCGAGGAATTCATTTGCGGAGCGACTCAGTTCTGTTACCTGCTGACGGCGTCTGATGTCAATGGCGGCGTCCTGAGCTGGACGAAAGTTTCCGGTGACGGTACGGTAAATGATACCGGATTGTGGTGTATCAACGCATCCATAACCGGCAGCAAAACCGTGTTTGCGGAAGTGGCTGATGAATGCGGGGCGACTGATACGATATCGATGACCTATGTCATCATTGCCAATACCGCCCCGACGGTTGGGCTTCCCGCAGATACCTCGATTTTCCTGTGTAACGGCGCCTCGTATTGCTTCGATTATACAGTGATGGATCCCGATGGAAATGAGAATCTCGAGGAATTACTGAGCGGTCCGGGAACGATCGATACTGTTGCCAATCAGGTGTGTTTCACGCCGACGGCGGCAGGAAACTATCAATTTGTAGTTAAGGCGACCGATGCCTGCGGCGCATCCGGACAGGATGTCATCAATATTACAGTCGCCTTCGGCGTTCCCGCACAGATTACTTGCGCGGCAGATACCGCGGTGTACCTGTGCGAGGCCGGTCAGGTGTGTCGCCCGGTAACAGTAACACCTGACACTCTGGTTTCCGTCTCGCCGATCGGTACGTATAATAGTGGCGAAGTTTGTTTCGATGCCGATACGAGCGGCGTATATACACTGACCGTAACGGCGCATTCGGTGTGCGGTGATGAATCCTGCAATATTCAGGTGACCGTGACGATAGATTCGCCGCCGGTGGCTGATGAACCGACGACGCCGGTCGATACGTTCCTGTGTGCCTCGGCACAAATCTGTCATCAGTTTACAGCTACTGATACTGACGGCGGTTCACTGGTGTGGAATCGTTTGTCCGGCGCCGGCACAATTGATGTTAACGGCTTGTGGTGCTTCACCCCGACGGCAGCAGGTACCTATTCGGTTGCCGCACGAGTCGCCGATTCGTGTGGGCGGGCGGATACCGTTTCGCTGAGTTATAATGTCGTATTCAATACGGATCCGATTATTACACTGCCCCCGGACACAACCTTCTTCCTGTGTAATGCAGGCGAGTATTGTTTCGGATACACCGTCTCCGATGCGGACGATAATATCGTTCTCGAGGAATTAATCAGTGGCGGCGGCGTTATCGATACGGCGGCCAATACCGTATGCTTTACCCCGACAATGGCCGGAGTCTGGCAGTTCGTGGTTGGAGTGAAAGACGCCTGCGGCGAAGCAAAGGCGGCTATTACCGATACGATAAATGTCACGGTCGTCTTCAACAGCGCACCGGTGGCCAATGCGGGCAATGATTTCAGTACGTTCGTTTGCGGCGCCAGCGAAATCTGCTTCCCGGTCAGTTGTTCCGACATTGATAACAATCTGGATACCTGCTATGTGGCATCCGGATCGGGTATTCTCAGTGGAGGACAGGTATGCTTTACGCCTACCGGTGAAGGAACTACTGAAATAGTTATTGCGGCCGTCGATATCTGCGGCCTCAGCGATTATGATACCGTATTGGTAACTGCGACATTCAATGACGCACCGGTGTGCACGATTCCGGGTGATACGACGCTATTCCAGTGTACGCCGACTCTGGTATCACTGCCTCTTGGTGTAACCGACGCCGATAACAACTTCTCGCATTGGGTACTGGTCGATGGTCCCGGTGCGATTGTATCGGGTACATGGCAGCATACGCCGACCGGAGATGAAGTCGATACCGTAATGATTCAGGCCGTCGATTCGTGCGGCGCAACGTGTGGGGACAGCTTTATCGCCACGTTCATTCTGAATCAGAAGCCGGTTGTCAATGCCGGTGATAATATGACAAGGTATTTCTGTGAACCTGGTGAGACGGTGTGCTGGCCGGCAACATGCAGTGACCCTGATAATAATTTACAATCATGCGAGTTGATATCGAGTTACGGCGAGTATGATGCCGGCGAGATTTGCTTCTATGTCTCCAGCGGAATCGAGAAGTCATATGCCTTCATTATGGAGGCGACCGATTCCTGCGGATTAACGGCTCGCGATACTTCGTGGTTGACAGTGGAATTCAACGAACCGCCAACGATCGACTTACCGAGTGATTTCCAGACGCTGGTACTCGGAATGAGCGAAATCTGCTTCGAGGCGGATATCTCCGATAACGACGGCAATCTGGCAGGCTTCACGGTATCGCCGGTCGGTATGTACGATGCGATGACCGGGGAAATCTGTTTTGATGCCGATACGGTCGGGACATACGAAATCGTTGTCACTGCGACCGATTCGTGCGGCGCCGTGGCCGTGGATACGGTTGTCGTGACGGTCGATATCGATGAGTGTCTCTTCGTACAGATCGAGAAATCGCATGGAATACTTCAGGGACACTATACGCAACTGGCAATTACGCTGAATGGTTCGGGTAAGAAACTGGGCGGATTCGACCTGCTTATTACGTATGATCCCTCGGCGTTGATCCCGGCCAATGCGGTTCCCGGGGCGTTGTTCACGGATTGCGACTGGGAATACTTCACCTATCGATTCGGAGCGGGTGGAAATTGTGAGGGATGCCCGACCGGATTGATGCGTATTGTCGGACTGGCGGAAACAACGAACGGCGCATATCACCCGACCTGCGACTGGCAGGGCGAGATCGGTACGATCGCCAATATCAATTTCTATGTCACATCCGACTATACGATGGGCGGACAGTATGCGCCGGTCGAGTTCTTCTGGCTCGATTGCTCCGACAACTCCTTCTCCAGCGTTCTCGGCGATACCCTGTGGGTATCTCGCGTCGTATATGATCTGGAGTGGAACAATATCACGGATAACACGTACGGCTTCCCGGGTAAATATGGTGTGCCCGATTACTGTCTGGATGGCGGCGGCGATGGCAAGCCTCGGCCGGAGCGCTGTATCGACTTCACTAACGGTGGTGTCGACATTATCCATCCCGACTCGATCGATGATCGCGGTGATATTAACCTGAACGGTATTCCGAATGAAATCGCAGATGCGGTGATGCTCACCAATTTCTTCATCTTCGGCACATCCGCATTCGGCGATCATGTGGAAGGATCGATAGCCGCCTCGGATGTCAATGCCGATGGTACGGCCCTGACGATTGCGGACCTGGTATACCTGACACGAATTATCATCGGTGATGCGGTGCCGTATGCCAAGCCGGTTCCCAATTGTTATCTGACGGTGCACTCATTTGCGGATGGTCAAACGGTTACCATCGATTACGACGCCTCGGATAACATCGGTGCGGTTCTCCTGGTATTCAAGCTCAACGGCACGGCCGATGCTCCGATTCTTGCCGAGGCCGCATCAGATGTGAATTACGATTATAATATCGATAATGACCAGATGCGTATCCTGGTGCATGATATCGGAACAGGCTTCGTACCTGCAGGATCGGGCCGATTGATGACGATTCCGGTTAAGGGGACGGCTGAATTGGTCGAGGTCGAAGCAGCGGATTATTATGGCCGACCGCTCAATGCCAGCGCAGTCAATATTCCGAAGGTATTCGCCTTGAATCAAAACTACCCGAACCCGTTCAACCCGACGACGACGATCAGGTTCTCATTGCCCGAGGCATCGAACTGGAAACTGACCGTATACAATATTCTCGGACAGGTTGTCGAGACATGGAACGGCAGGGATGAAGCGGGTCAGTATGAGGTCACCTGGAATGCCGACCATTATGCAACCGGTGTGTACCTGTATAAGCTCGAGGCCGGTACGCATACGCAGGCCAAGAAGATGATTCTGTTGAAGTAGGAGACAGAAGCGGATAGCGTCGCCGGTATCTGATCCGTTATGGACTACCGGCGATGCGTCAAAAAACTGGGGACAGAGGGGGATGTTGAGAGTCGAGGAGAAACGCATCACTCCGTAGGGGGAATAAGGGGGTGCCCCGGTCCGCCTACGGGCGACAGGGTGTAAGTGAAAACCCGGTAGTTTTGGGGACTACCGGGTTTTTTTGTGCCTATCGGCAAGAGATGCCACTGCCATTGCAGGGAGATCCGGCATGGGACCAGGGTGGTACGCCGATCACTTCCCGGTTTATTCGTTGACGCAAAATAATTTCCCGGCAGATGTGGACATCTGCCGGGCACAAGGGGGGACATCTGGCGGGCACTTAGTGGACATCTGCCGGGCACAAGTAGGGCATAGGGGGACATCTGTCGTGACATCTATCGGGTACATGTTATTGTGAGATTTGATCGAGTCAGGGCATAAAAAAACCGGGTATGCATTGCATACCCGGTTCGTATTATCGGCTCTTCGGTATTAGAAGAGCATTTTCAGCGTGAAGAACTGGTTGGCATCGAACGCAGCTTCGTCGGTGTCCATCCAGGTGTATTCAAGGCTCATGGTGGTGGAGCCGAAGTTGTACTTCAGTCCGCCGCCGAGAGACAATCCGTACATGTAATCATCCTGGTTGGAGTAGTTGTAACCGGCCCGGAGGGAGAACATGTCGTCGAATACATATTCCATACCGCCGTTGTACACATCGAGTGAGAAGTTATTCGAGATGTAATTACCGCTGATCGAGGCATAATTCTTATCCTGATTCAGGAAATTATAGGTTACGCCTATGTTCAGTGAACTCGGGAGATCGAAATTCGCGTTGGTGCCGCGAACCGGACGATCACCGTCGGACACATCGAAACCACGGCCGCTGAAGCTCATTTCCGGGCCATAGTTCTTAATGACCATACCCATAGTAACGCCGTTCCAATTCGGGTCGAAGTGGATACCGACATCGAAGGCCAGGCCATTGGCGGTGACTTCGAAGATCTTCTCGTTGATGAACATCGTATTAAATCCGAACGAGACATTGCTGGTCAGGATTTTGGCATACGACAGAGACAACACCGACAGGGTCGGCGAGAAGACACGGCCGGTGCCGTCAGGCTGGTCAATGGTCGTTTCTTCCATATCGCCGATGGAAACGATCTTGGCTGCCGCGGCAATCGTGCCGAAGTCCTCGATACTGGTTGCGACACCGACGAAATTAATGTCGATATCGGCGAAGTAGGGCTGATGCGAGAACATCGCCTCAGTGCCGCTGAGCTTGGCCAGACCGGCGGGGTTCCAATATATGGCCTCAACGCCGGATACATCGGCAACCACCGCTCCGCCCAAGGCGACACTGCGCGCGCCGATCGGGATGCGCAGTTCCTGTGCACCCGCCGTCCCTAAGCGCCGGTCATTCCCCGCGTAAGCCATGTTTAGGCTTACTACAAGGAGAACCATCAAGATTACGAACAGTTTATATTTCATTTTAATGTCATCCTCCTTGTTTAGTAAATCTTCAAGACTTCCGTCTCGGTGAAGACAGCAACCTTGCCGACTTTATGTCCGTAGCCCGGAGCATCCACGACATAGACATAAATACCGGAGGCAATGGGAAGCTGACGATCCGTGAGCATATCCCAGAAAGCGATCGGAGTGCTGGCATCGTCTTTCTCGATCGTCCTGATCAAATCACCTGCGATGTTGTAAATGCGAATGGTGCACGTTGCCGGCAGATGATGGAACGCCAGACGCTTGCTGCCCGGTGACGGGTCGTAGCTGCCATACAGGTAGAATGGGTTCGGAACCGCCTTGATATCATCAAGCGACGCCTCGGCCGTAACCTGCGTTGCGGCTTCAGGAGTGAAAGTGAACACATCGGCTGACGAGTTAACGAAGTTCGGCGTCAGCGTGAAGGTACACTCTTCAGCGAGCATACCGCCGTTGTGACGGTCGTCAACCCAGAGAGTCCAGGCGGCATCCCAAACACCAGCGCCACCGTCATAGCTCCAGAAATCGACTGTGCCACCCGTGCCATCGCCATAATAGGTACCGGTCGGGTCATAGGTTGTGTTGAGAATCCAGCAGTAGTTAAACTGGATATCACCACTTCTCGGCAATCCGGTCGTATCGGTCGTGGCCGGATCATGCAGAATATGTAAATCCCACTGATGATTACCGTCGCGATCGCGAACAGCAACGTTCAGCTGGCGCGGATTGGCCGGATCGGTTACATCCCAGGCCGTAAACGGAACATTAAAGAATCCTTCATATGCGCCTGCGCTGAAACCTGTGTACATGAATGCACCTTGAGTTTCACCCGGATCATCGACGACATATGGTTCGCCGATTGTATAGGAACCGTCGCCGTTCAGATCGGTATAGGAAGCCATGGGGCGGAAACGAAGTTCCACGATCGGATATTCATCGACCGCCAATGAGGTTAATCCCCAGAAGTTCGGTTCCATGAAGACACCGCCGAAGAACAGTTCGCCGCCGTGCTGACCGCCGGTGAACCAGCGTCCGCCGGTGTATTCCGGATCCTCAGCCGTTGCCACGGGGCTCAGATTCGCCGGGCTGGCGCTGGCATAGGCATATGATTTACCTTCCAGCGGCGGACCGTTGACTTTCAGCACAAAACCATCCAGCGGTATGTATGTATCATCGCCCGATTGATTGTACTGGTCGGTCAGCAGCGTATCGCCGGTCGAAGTGTTGGCCAGCGTCCAGAAGATTGCACCCATTCCGTCCATATCGAACGTGACGCGGTAATCATCACCGGTCAGGTCATACGGATTAAGTATGAGCGCGAAGGCGGAGCCGTCGCCTGTACCTTCGCTATGCGTAGCGAACAGCGTATCGGCGACATCATACATCGAGGAGAACCCGGCCAGCGGTCCGCGAGGGCGTACCGCGATCGGGGTTTTATTTGCCGATGTGAGTGTCTTCGGTAATGCATTGGCGTCATATGAATAAGCTTCGACGCGGAAGTAATATTCAGAAACATTGTTGAGATCGCCGCCCAACAGTTTGTCTTCGTCAATGATGTAGTAGTGAGTCAGGCCGTTATCCGAACCTTTTTTCACGACGACGTTTTCGAGAGAACCGACATCGACATTGTAGACATCATCCAGAATAAGCGCGACACCGTCGACGACGTCATAGTTTGCGATACGCGTCCAAGGACCAGTGCTGGATTCGCCCTGGTAAATGGTATAGCCCTGGAAGTCATAGGTACCATGGTCGACTTCGGAAGTGTCCGTCCAGTTCAGAACGATCGTCTGATCAAGCTGATTGATCGTGACGATCGGCGAGGCCGGCGGATCGGGAACGACGAAGTCGGCATCATATGCCGCCTGTGCGAATTCGTCATAGTACTTCAACAGGGAGATCGATGACAGGCGGTCACCGCCCATCGCGACTACGATAGCGGCAACGATTTCGGTCGAGTCGCCGGGGCGGAAGGTAATCGGACCGGTGCTGATCATCATACGGCGGTCGTCGGGAGCGATATCAAGATCACCCGTTCCGGCCACCGGGTCACCGCTGACCTGGAACAGCAGCTCAGTGCCGTTGTATTCATACGGGTTACCGTCTGCCTGTAAGCCGCGCATATAGTTGTAGGTCTCACCGAAGTTGTCCGGGTCTGTACCGTTGATGTATTTATTGAACGAGGCCGCCGGAAGCGTTTTGTACTGCGGCCAATACGTACCGAATTCCTTGGCTGTATCGGCATCGTCTCCGGTGAAGACCTTCGGACCCTGGAAGAAGTCGAATCCGATGGCCGGAGGCGTTGATGCATAATACTGGTCATTGTTATTAGCGTTATAGCAAAAGCCCAGTGACAGCAGGGTGTCGATACCGACGAGGTCATCGCCCGAGCCACCAAGATCAGGATCCGACCAGACCGAGAAATAGCAATCCTGCAGCGTATTGCCGCCTTTATTGAATATCTGCCATTTCAGGAACACGATTTCGCCGAGCGCGTCTTCGCGGTCGAAACCGAACGTGCTCTGGCGAACTTCGATACCCATCGGGTTGGTTTCACCTGAGTTATTGGTGTGCTGGGCCGGGTTGGCGTCGTTATAGACAGCCCAGAGCATCTGGCTGCCGGTAATATCCGGAACCGTTTCGCCGTTGACTTCCTTCGTCGGGGCGCCCAGCGGGACGGCGATGCTCATATAGTCAAGATACATCTGTGACGTCGGATCCATGTTCGGCGTCATTTTGAATATCTTGAAATCAGGATTATCGGGGACGAATGTGCCGCCTTCCATATTACCGGGGACATATTCGTCATTATACTCAGAGATAATAACGCGGACTTCGTTGGTCGCCGAATCACGACCGCCGGCCCAGAGACCCGCGGCATAAAGCGGTGAGCGAACAGCGTCGGCTACACCATCGGCGATCGGGTCAGGATCTCCGGCATACGGATAGAATGTACCGTAGTCATAGCCGAAGTAGTCCGAAAGGTCGCGTCCGAAATTACCGTGGTTGGTTACGAACATGAGGATTTTGTTAGCATCAATCCATGTCGTATTTTCAATGGTCTGAGCATAATTGCTGGTTTTTCCTTTCGGCGGCGCCGCCGTCAATGGCAGCGTAAAAAGGAGGACCAGCAAACAACAGACTAGCAGTTTTATTTTCATCTTACGTGTCCTCATCTTTTAGAATGACATCCTAAGTCCGACAAGAATCATCCTGGGATTAGAATAGTTTTTAGGATTCGACTGGCCGAAATCATAGCGGTACACGAACTCTTCGCCGCGCGTCCGCCCGGTCGAGGCCAGAGTCGTTTCGGAAGCCCGCACCTGACCTTCGTCAGTTGTGAGGTAACCGGAGACATCGGCCTTACCGGTGCCTTCGTATACGCCCAGAATGTTTTCCGTATCCAGGAGATTGCGCACCCAGACATACGGCGTCAGATTGATCTTGTTGATCGTAACGACTCGTTCGATCTTCAAATCGACGACAAATGTCCAGGGGAGATTGGCCGAGTTAATCGGGCCGGTCGGTATCTGCTGGACTGATGAGTTGACGGTTACACCATCATACGGCAGCGTCGGCGTGTACGGGGTACCGCTGGCAATCTGCACAATGGCATTGATACCGGTGTTTTCGAAAATGTATGTGTCGCCGAACTTCGGACCTTCGCCCTTGCCGGTGCGGAAATCGAACATACCGATAAGACTGTGCCGCTGATCGTAATCAAGCGGGAAGGTTTGTTTCGGATAACCGCTGGTGTTCTTCCAGGCAATGTTATAGGCCGTATTGGCATACGAACCGGTACCGGTGGCATAGCTGAGCGAGTATTTCAGACTCATGCTCATGTTCCTGGTGCGGCGCATGTTCAGGCTGAAGTCGAAGCCCTTGATTGTGCCATAGTCCGTATTGGAATAGATGTCATATGAGTTCGGATTCGCGGCCAGATGGAAGATCTGCGTCAGATCCGTCACGTCTTTGTAATAGGCGGCAATATCGAATGCGATATTGTCGGACAACTGATGCGTCATACCGAATTCGTACTGAGTCGTCTTTTCCGGTTCGAGGTTCGGTGAACCGGTCGGATAGTACGAACCGCCATCGACGCGCTGCTCGAAGAAGTCATAGCCGACGTAGAGACGGCGCAGGTCGGGCCGCTGATAGAACTTACCAAAGTTGATGTAAATCTGCGTTTCCTCAGACACCGGGAATGAAATACCCAGTCGCGGCGAGACGCGGCTGAATTTCTCCGATTCCGTGAGATCGCTGCGATCCAGATTCGGGTCGCCGGTCAGATCGGGGTCGAACGGATTGCTGAGGTCTTTAAATCTCAAGGCTTTATAGTCGAAATAGTCATACCGGAGACCGGCATTGACGATGAATCCGCGCCAGTCAAAACGATCCTGAACGAAGATACCGATGTTGATCGGGTGTTTCGTATCGTTCAAGAAGGTGAGATTATCCGCTTCCTGTGTGTCGAAACCGTACCCGTACCGATTCAAGCGGTTGACGAGGGCGGTCAGTGTGGAATCCTGGACCTTTGTGGCATCCAGGTTTTCGAAATAGCGAAGCGAATGGCGCTGGAAGTCAAAACCAACCTTAATCGTGTTATGGGAGTTGAACTGATGCGTCAGGTCTCCCTTGAACCCGATATAGGTCGATTTCCGCTTCAGATAGTTGGCCCAGTAGGAATCATAGATTCCGATGAGCGTATCGTCGTCGGTACCGCGCAGCGTTTCATCAAGGTCACCGGCATAGACACTATCCGGTTCGCGGAACAGGTTGTAGTAATCGTATTCCGGGTTGGCCAGCTCGCCATAGCCGGAGATGGTGCGATAGTAGGAATTGTAACTATCGAACAGAACGCCGTCGCCACGATAGCGCTCGGTGCTGAAATACGAGACGGACAGGTTATAGAACGTCTCGGGGCTGATCGTATGCGTTATCTTGGCGTTGATGCCCAGGTTGCGGTCGTCGTATTTCGGCGAGTGGGCAATTTGAGATGCATAGACCGGGTTCTGCATATAATGGCGATACTCCTGCCATTTATCGACGGAGCCATTACCATTGACCATTAATTTGATATTCGAGGTCAAATCGAAGTTCAATTTACCCTGATAGGACCAACCGCTGACTGAGTTATAGGGCAGTCGCTGCGGTTCGTCATAGCGATCGGCAATATTGAACTTTTCGTAGATTTCCTTGGTTTTGATAGACGGAGAACGATCGCGAAGGAAGCGGCGTTCGCCGGAGAAGAAGAAATAGGCATTCTCCAGGCCCGGAACGGGACCGGAAACATCACCGGAGTACCAGTTCTGGTCGAAGCTGTCATAGCCGAATGGCGAAGCGATATTATCGCTGACGACTTCGAAGTTTCCATGATAATCCTTTGATCCGGAATTGGTCGTTACATTCACGATACCGGAAGCGACGTGACCATATTCGGCAGAGAAGGCGCCGGATAATACCGAGACTTCTTTAATGGCGTTGTTGTTGATATTCGCCGTCGAAAGACCTGAGAGCGGGTCCTGCTGTGAGAAGCCGTCGACATAGTAGGCGACTTCCGAGGGACGACCGCCGCGGAGGTTGATTTCCGGAGCGGTGGCGAGTGATTCACGACCGCCGCGCTGGCGCACGTCAACGTTCGAATTCATACGAACGACCGAGTTCTGAATACCGACGACCTGCTCGAATCCGCGGGTCGGCATCGCCAACAACTGTTCACGATCAACAATGTTGACGGACGTGGTCTTATCTTTGATGACCATCGGGCGTTCAGCGGTTACGGTAATAACCTTTCCCGTTTCAGTCGTTTCCTGCTGCAGTTCCCGGTTTTGGAATGTCGCAAGGTCCGCAGAGACGCGAACGTTGGAGACTTCCACCTTGGCATAACCGATGGAACTGAACATGAGTTTGTACGTGCCGACGGGGACATTAAGAATATTGTAACGTCCTTCATCATCGGTTTTGGCGCCCATTCTTGTACCTTCGATGCTGACCGAGACACCGACCAGCGGCTCTTTGGTCTGCGAGTCGATCACGGTTCCCGTAATAGAACCGGTGACGGCTGCAAGAATCGGGCCTGCCATTAAGCATGCTACGAAACACGCCACGATTAGAACTTTTGGCTTCATGCTAGAATACTCCTCCTTTGTCAGTGGTATTGACAAGTTTCCCTTTGAGTTATCACTTTAACAAATTTGTCCATAGGCGTAACTCCTTTCTCACCTATCCATGACATTTTTTAACAGGTATATTTATTCTATGTATTCCATTTAATCATCATCCATGATTACAGACATACCAGTCCTCTCCTGACCGTAGTCGTCCAATAAGAAAATCAGGAATAATCACTATTAAAGTCAACAAAAAATATGGATGTTTTTCCTGACTCTAAATTTTCTTCATTCAATGAATTAACGGCATCGCCGATTTAATTTGGGGATGTGGCGCCTGATCAGTATTCGTCCCGTCCATCGGTCCGTTCCGCTGAGGCATCCGGCATGAAGTCCTTTTTTCTCCCAGTGCGACTGTCGAGGCAGAGGTACAATCCATTTAATCGCCGCAAACATAATACGTCGCCAAACCCCGAAATTAAAGCGTTTGTTTTTATGTCGCCGAATAATGCATATTCTGACGAACAGGTTGTGAGGGATTGTCATAATGCCGTTTTTTCATGCTTTCCTATTTCCTTCGGCAAAGGTTGTCATTCCGTGACGAAATCTCATTTCGATGTGTCGGAAAACACATCCGTCAATTCCCTGAGATCAGTTCCTCTGTTGTTGTATATTATCGGCGAGAGGCGCAAAAAACTTATCTTCTTTGGGAAATAAAATTTGTCTTATCGGTTTGATGACAGCGGGTTATCGGGTGGTCGCACGGCGCCTAATCCCCGCCACCCAAATTGAATTTTCGCTTCCGGATCATGAATAATCCGTGGAAAGCACTTGCCATTGCATAAGTGGAGATGTATTTTTGTTTATGCCGGTTGCGGAACGGCGATATCCGCGCCGCGCGGCTCAACTATCTGGATCTGGGAGAGAAATATGCCGAAAAAAATCCTCATCATCGATGATGAACTTGATATCAGAAATTATCTCGAGACATTGTTCAAAAGTGAAGGCTATGAAACGGTTACCGCCGTTGACGGAGTGGAAGGGCTGAAGAAACTGGAGGCAGAATCTCCCGATTTAATCACGCTCGACTTACAAATGCCGAACAACACCGGAACCGATTTTTATCGCAAGATGCATCGCAACGAAACGCTGGGGAAAATACCTGTCATCATCATCAGTGGTGTACCGGGTCGACATCTGGCGGTGAGACAGCCGGTGGCGGTGTTCGACAAGCCGATAGACCGAGAAGAACTCATGGCGGCAGTGAAAAAGGCGATCGGATAATTCGTTTGACTGCCGATGTGGGACTCGGCTTAGAAAACGAAATGATCGATGAACGATACTATGAAGGCTCAAAAGAATGCCTTTTGAGCCTTTATTGTTTTTATCCTTGGGTGTTTTTTACCGCATAGTAGTTATGTCACTTCGATCCAAGTCTATACCGATACCGACTGGATTCGGGCATTCGGGAGAATATCTTTTAGATCTCCTTCAGCCGTGCCAACGGGCTTGATGTTGAATGCGGACACCAATACTTTCAATACATTCGGCGAGATAAATGCCGGTAATGACGGGCCGAGGCGGATATCTTTCACACCAAGATGAAGGAGACTGAGCAGGATAACGACGGCCTTTTGCTCGTACCATGAGAGAATGAGCGATAACGGGAGTCCATTGATATCGGTGCCGAAGGCATCGGCGAGCGCCAGGGCGATTTTGACTGCAGAGTAGGCATCATTGCACTGGCCGACATCCAGCAGGCGCGGAATGCCGCCGATATCTCCGAACGGCAGCTTATTGAATCTGAATTTACCGCAGGCCAGCGTCAGGATAACGCAATCTTCGGGTACCATTTTGGCGAAATCGGTATAGTAATTCCGTCCCGGTTTGGCGCCGTCGCATCCACCGACCAGGAAGAAATGTTTGATCGCCCCTGCCTTCACTGCATCGATGACTTTGTCGGCCACCTGCAGGACGGCATTGCGGGCGAATCCGATTGTGATGTACCGTTCCGGTTCGTCCTCGGTGAATCCATCGGCTGCGAGTGCAGCGTCGATGACTGGTGTAAAATCGTCATTCGGCACATGCATCACACCCGGCCAGGCGACCAGGCCGGTTGTGAAAATTCGACCAGCATATGATGAGCGCGGCTTTTGAATACAGTTGGTCGTCATCAATACGGCACCGGGGAAATTCTCGAATTCCTTCTGCTGATCCTGCCATGCGCCGCCATAATTGCCGACAAGGTGCGGATACTTTTTCAGTTCCGGGTAGGCCAGGGCAGGGAGCATCTCGCCATGCGTGTATATGTTGATATCTTTTCCTTCAGTCTGCTTCAACAATGTCTCGAGGTCTTTCAGGTCATGCCCCGACACTAGAATCGCCCTGCCTTTTTTGACTGTAACCAGAGCCCGAGTCGGTTCCGGATGGCCATACGTACCGGTATTGGCATCATCGAGTAATTCCATGACACGGATGTTGACTTCGCCTGTTTTCAAGGCGAGGGCGGTGAGTTCGTCGGCGGTCAGGTCGACATTGGTCAGGGTATCCAGAGCTTCATGGATAAAGGCATAAACGGCATCATCCTCCCGGCCGAGAACCAATGCATGATCGGCATAGGCGGCCATGCCTTTCAGACCGTACATAACGAGTTCGCGAAGGCCGGCGATATCATCGCCGAAGGCCGCGCGGCGGGTTTCAATGCCGACGGGCAGTGATGATTTGGTCGGGTTAAGAAGTGCCGCGAGCGGATCGAAGGTGCCGGTGTCCTTAATGTTTACAGGAGTCGTGCCCGTTTCCTTACAGGCAGTCTCATACAGGTCTCGTGCTTTTTTGCGTAAGGTGTCGGCTTTTTCGATGAGGGATTTCAGACGCGCGGGGTCAAAGTTGACGTTGGTCACGGTCGTAAAGAGGGCTTCGACGACAAAAATATCCAATTCTTTGTCGCGTTTATTGAGTTTATGTAAGTGGTTGGCGTACAGAGAAATTCTCTGGGCCGACCAAACCAGGATATCCTGGAGCGCAGCAGTTTCGGGGTCTTTTCCGCACTGACCGATAGCGGTACAGCCGGTGCCTTTGGCGGATTGTTCGCACTGATAGCAAAACATAGTCATTTCCCTTCGTTCGTTGTCATTGTCTGTTTGTTCATTGTGGCAGGAGTGTATGAAGAATCGGGGGAAAAAGAATTGACTCAGGTCAAAGCAGATGAGGAAGTGCGATATTCTTGTTAAAAAAGAGAGTTATTAAACAAAAAAGGGCGCGATCCGAGATTCGATCGCGCCCTTTTACGATTTGTTTTTTCTTACTTTGCGGCGAGTTTCGTGAGTTTTTCGAAATCGATTTTCTTCAACATCGATTCGATTTCGTCCTTAGATGCCCCGCCGTCATTTTCCGCCATGACCAGAACACGCTCGGAGATAAGAATCAGGTATTGCGTGGAGATTACCTTACCTTTTTCCTTATTCTGGATGAATTTGGCGTCGCGGTCGCCGACTTTTACGCTTTTGATTGTCGCGTCGGGTGTATCCATTTCGAATGCCATCATATACGGCATCGTGAGAAACTGGCTGTAGCCGGTATCGGTGATACGGAGAATAATACCGTTATCTCCCTTCGTGTAGGTACGCTCGGCAAATGAATAGCTGAATTTGCTGCCCGGATTAGTGGGGTCGGCCATCGACATGGTGCCGCCGTCGACATCGCTTACATCCATATCGTCGGCTTCATCCGGAAGACAATCGGCCAGACTGTTCCAGTCGATCGCATCCGCATGCATGACAGCCTGGACTTTTTCCTCGTCGGATTGGGCCATCAGGGCCGGTACGAGGAGGCAGAGCAGGCAGGTTGTTATTAAAAATCGTTTCATGACTTCATCCTTTCACATATAGTGCACGGCATAGATACTAAAAAATGGGTCTAAAAGGCAATAATAAACGCGCCGTGGGGAATTTTTTTTATTGTGATGTCTTTACGTAGTATCGGTCCGTGATCTCGGCGCTCTATTTCAGTTCAATGATCGCAGTATTACAGGTTTCAGTCACTTTGCCGCCGTTATCGTGCGCATAGGCGCAAAGCTTATATCCTACCCCGGGGCTTAGGGTTCTGGTATCCCAATAATATTCATATGGAGCATCCACCTGGTCATAGACAAGTACATCATTTATCGACAGATAGATGCGGCGAATCCCGGTATCATCACTGGCGTTGATGGTAATGAGGACGCTGTCGTCTCTGGGGACAACCGAGCTGTCGGCGGGGGATACGATTGAGACGGTGGGCGGATCTATGTCATTCGGATCGGGCGTAAAGGGATTGAGATAGCTCTTGTCGGCTTCGTCGTCACAGGCAATTGTTAAAAACACGGCCGAAATTATCGTCAGAACCAGCAGCAGTGAAAGCCTTTTCATGAAATCCTCCCTAAAGTCCAATCCTGTGTCTTCATATGATACGTCAGCAGTACGGGTAGTGCAAGGTGTATATTTTCGATTCCGGAATCCAGTATAAAACTGGGTCTTTTTCGAGTTTTTTGCAACTTTTATTTGCAAAGCCAGTCCAATACAATTGGGTACCCGATCGCGGCCTTCAAACTGCCGATTCCTTCTCAAACGTTATATGTACCTTTAGTGCAAACAGATAGGGTGTGTCATGGCAAAAAAAAGAAAGAAAAAATGGTTGTGGATCGGCGGCGCGATTGTCGTTGTCGTTGCGGTGATTGCTGTCGTAAGCCTACAGCAGAATGGCGATACAAAAACATTGGTACAGGCCGATTTGGCATATATCGATGATATCGCCGAAACGGTGACGGCTTCCGGGCGCATCCAGCCGCAGACGAAAGTCGATATCTCCGCCGAGGTGTCGGCGGAAATTGTCGGATTGCATGTCAATGAGGGGGATTTCGTCGACAAAGGACAGCTTCTGATGACGCTGGATACCGTCCAGTTGCAATCCGATTTGCATCAGGCGCAGTTTTCGCTCGATGAGACAAAGGCGCGTCTCGCGGCGGCCCGAGCCCAGTTCGACAAGGACGAGCGGGAATTCGAACGGCAGACGCGATTGTTCAACGGCAAGTTGATTTCCGAAACCGAGTATGCCGATGCAACTTATATCTATGAATCATCCAAGGCCAATTACGATGCCTGGCTGGCGCAGGTTAACATCAACAGCGCCATTCTTGATAAGGCCGCGGATAATCTGACCAAGACAACGATTCGCTCACCGATGGACGGATTCGTCACGTTTTTGAATGCGGAAGCCGGTGAAATCGCTCAGGCGCAGACCTCGTATACGCAGGGAAAACGACTGATGACGATCGCCGATTTATCGGTGTTCGAGGTTGAAGTCGATATCGACGAGACCGAAATCGCCAAGGTATTTCTCGGCCAGATGGCAAAAATCCGTGTCGATGCTTTCCGCGACACTTCGTTTGCCGGCACGGTCGTCGAAATCGGAAACTCGGCTCGCGTGATCGGCGAAGGGAGCGAGGACTATTCGACGAATTTCCTCGTGAAGGTGCGCTTCGACAAATCAATCGATGGCATACGACCGGGTATGTCGGCGACGACCGATATTACGACCGCGTATTCACCGGATGCGCTTTTGATTCCATATGCGGCGGTAGTGATGCGGGAATTCGATGTCGATTCTCTGCCCGAGGGTGTAGAGGCGCCGGTCGAGACGGCTCAAGCAGGCGGCATCAATGCATCTTTTGCTGTAGCGTCGAGTGTCGGCTCGAATACCTCGGCTGAAAAGACAATCGGCAAAAAACGTACGATGGTCGAATTGGATGGCGTTTTTGTCATTAAAGAGGGCAAAGCCGTCTTTAAACAGGTTATGACCGGTATTGCCGATGAGCGCAACATTGCAGTATTGGATGGAATTCAGCCGACCGATACGGTTATCTCCGGTTCGTATCAGACGCTCCGGCGTCTTGCCGAAGGAGAAGCCGTTTCGATTGACGAAAACTCCGGTAAGCGAATCGCCGAACAAATCGAATCGATATCCTTGTAGGGCGGCGGAGCAGGTATGAGAGTATTGTTGTCCATCATTCCTGAGGCTTTCGGCGCTCTGTGGGCCAACCGTCTGCGGTCGTTTTTGACGGTCCTTGGTATGGTCATGGGAGTGACATCGGTGATCGCGATCGTGTCCTCGGTCGAGGGGATGCAGTCATCGATAGAAAATATCTTCGAGACCATGGGCCCGCGATCGTTTATCGTCAGCCGTTTCGGATTCAATGTTTCCTGGGATGATTATCTTCGCCTGCTGAAGCGTAAGAAGCTGACCGTCGACTTAATCGAACCGATCAAGCGAGGTTGTCCCGACTGCGACCAGGTCGGCGCCGAGGCATTTGAAAATGACCATCTGAAATACGGTGATCAGCGGATGCGGTGGGTGGAAATTCGGGGCGAAACACCGAATTTGTTAAGTACCCGCAAACTGGACCTCATTATGGGGCGCGGCATCACCGAAACCGATGATGCCATGCGAAAGCATGTGGCGATTATCGGGTACAAGGTATACGATAAGTTTTTTCAGTCTCGGGATGAGGATCCATTGGGTAAGCAAATCCGCGTCGGTCCCCATGAGTTTACCGTTATCGGCGTCATTGAGAAACTCGATAACGAAATCGTGAACGGCATCGATGAGTGCATTATTATTCCGATATCGACTCATCAAAAAGTGTTTAAGCAGCCGGGAGATCCTGTCGTTTTGGTCATCAGCGCCAAGACGCTGGAACGCCGCGAAGCCGCGATGGACCAGGTCCGTGTCGTCCTGCGCTCGATGCGGCATGTCCCATACGAGGCGAAGGATGATTTTATCATTTTCACTCCTGACAATGTTCTCAGCTTCATCAATGATATCACGGCGGCATTCCGGGTTATCATGATTTCTCTGCCGCTGTTGTCAATCATTATCGGCGGTATCGTCATCATGAACATCATGATGATATCGGTGACCGAGCGGACGCGGGAAATCGGGATTCGTAAATCTCTCGGAGCCAGCCGCGGAAAGATCATGATGCAGTTTTTGTACGAATCGGTGATCCTGTCGTTTTGCGGAGGCGTTATCGGCCTGGCGTTGGGCGTCAAACTTGGTGCGTACATACTCAACAGTGTTATGGATATTTATATCGCTCCGACGACATTGGCGATTATCCTGGGATTGGGGATATCGTCGGGCGTAGGGATATTTTTCGGTATTTATCCGGCGCGTAAAGCGGCGAAACTCGATCCGATAAAGGCATTGACCTATGAATAAACTGTTTCATTCGACGGACGAGATGAAAGAGGGCATCCTGCTGGCCATGGATGCCGTGCGCTCGAATAAATTCCGGTCGTTTATGACGATCCTGGGCGTTATGATCGGTGTCGGCGCGGTGATTATCGTCAATACCATCATGGACGGATTCAATCAGTATGTCGAATATTCCATCGAAAAAATCGGCAAGAATGTCATGTACATATCCAAGTGGGATGAGAATACCGATTTCGATAATCTGACCGAAGAACAGCGCAAGCGCAAGAATATCACGATGGACGAAGCCTATGCGATCCGGGATATGTGTCCGCTGGTTAAAGCGGTATCACCCGAGAAAAAATCCTGGCGCAATGTCGCGAAATATGGTGATAAGGAAATTCGCAATCCCGATGATTTTCGAGGCTGCTGGCCGGAACAGGCGATCGTCACGAATCGCGATGTCTCGCACGGGCGCTTTATCGATGACAACGATTTGCGCCGAGGCGCTCGGGTGACTGTCATCGGACCGGCGGTAGCGGATGAACTGTTCGGGGACCGAGCCGATGCCATCAACAAGGTGATCCGAGTAAACGGCTGGGAGTTCACCGTTATCGGCGTGCAGGAGGAGATTGATGATCTGTTCGGGATAAGCGAAAATGATTTTATCTACATCCCGATGACGACATTCGAGCGGTTGTATCCTGATGTTGAGCGCGTGTATCTGCTGGTCAGCGCGGTTTCGCGAACACAGTTCGGCGAGGCGATGGATCAGGTCGTCAATGCCCTTCGGCGAGTGCGGCAATTGCGCCCGAGTGAGGAAAACAATTTCGGTATTGAAACACAGGACTCCCTGCGGGATGAAGTCGGCGAGATTACCGGGATAGCTCGGCTGGTCGCCGTGTCCGTTGCCTGCGTTGGGCTCTTGGTGGGCGTTATCGGTGTCATGAACATCATGCTGGTGGCGGTAACGCAGCGGACGAGAGAGATCGGGGTGCGCAAGGCGCTCGGAGCGCGCAAGAAAAATATTCTCTTCCAGTTTTTAGTCGAGGCCGGGACGCTGACCGGGATGGGGGGTGTCGTCGGTATCGTGTTCGGAGCTATCGTCGGGTTGATTGTCACAACATCGTTGGAGTGGCATTATTATCTGTCGCCACTGTGGACGGTGATCGGGATGGCTGTCTCGATCGGAACGGGAGTCATCGCGGGATTGTATCCGGCCTGGCGTGCGACGCGAGTCGACCCGATCGAAGCATTGCGGTACGAATAAGTTATTGATGGCGCACGGGGACATACGCCACCCACGAATCCTCTCTTGTGCACATACATACCTGTTTGCACTTGAAAAAAGGGCCGTTTCACAACGCGGCCCTTTTTTTATGTCGCTGAAATTTTGAAATTTATATCTGGAACATGTACTGGAGTTTCATGAAGAACTGGCGCGCCGCCAGTTTATAGGTGCTGTTATCGATCGTCTGATAATTGTCATAGCGTATATAATCGTATGTTGTGCCGATATAGAACAGAGAGAAGGGGCTCAGGCGATACGTGATCAGCGGGTCAATATCCCATGCATTGTTGAATTGATTGAACTGCGTAACAAGGCGAATTGATAACTCGCGATTGAGCTGCAGACTAATTTTATTTCTGAGAATGTAGCCCAGATAGAGCAAGTCGTCGGTATCACTGTTGCGGCTTTGGATATATGAATAATTAAACTCCGATAACAGGCGACTGAACAGCCGCACGTCGACCCAGCCGGACAGTTGCAGTTCCCTGCCCATGACAAAGTCATTTCGGGCAATGCGATTGCCATAGTCGACCGAACCGCCGAATTGGATGTTTTTGCTCAACCCCTGTACCTGGAAACAGTTGTGTATTCCCCAGATGTTATCGAATTGTCTGCCGCCATAGTTCTCGCGGCTGAGGAGCAAGTTGAGGTGCATATAGGACTGCCATTTTCTGAAGTATGTCGGCAATTCAATGTTTATCCATTCGTCCTTAATCTGTCCATCCATGTTCCAGATGCGGGCTGCGAAGAACTGCGGACTGATTGTCTTTATCAATCCATGGTCGGCGCGAAAGTCCTTAGATATGACAATACTTGCCTGACGGCGATCATTGCGAGGCAGATACCCGTTTTCCGCACGGAAGTTTTCACTTATTTCCGACAACCGGCTGCTGATATAAAGGTCTCTGATACTGTAATCGAGCAGGGCGATAAAGGAGTGTCCCCAGAATGATTCGCCATCGAATCCGGCCGTATGGTTCCGGTCGGCATCGTAGTAAAACTGATTGAATGCGACCGAAGAGTCTACGGTCTTATCATAAATTGAAAGTCCAGATGTTAAAAGGCTGTCATCCGGTTCCTCGGTATAACTGGCAATTGACTGTACCATCAGGCGGAATTTCTGGCTGAGCCGGAATGATCCGTCTAGACTGAATGCCGAACCCGAACCGCCGCCTTCATAGCGTCGATCGGTAATCAATGCTCCGAATTGCGAGTTTTCTCCGAATGCCTGCCTGATTCGAACGAAGTTGTTGTATGATTTGCCGATAGTGAAAGTTTTGCTGCGCTCCTCGAACGGCATGAGGATAGGTGTATGCTCATCGTGAGCGCTCAAAACGGCAATACTGGTGCGATTGATTCTGGCCGTGAATTTCGAGGCGAAATCAGGATCATTGATCGTGCGCGTATAGACGGCATCGAAAATAGTCTTGAATAAGTCGCTGCCTTCCTGGAAGAACGGTCGTTTTTCAGGAAACCACAGTGCCGTGGTCGTGTTGACGTCAATCTGGTCGGCATCGGCCTCGACCTGCGAGAAGTCCGGATTGTACGAGCCCTCGATCGTGATATTGGAAACGGGTGAGTACTTGATATTCAGTGCGATTTCACCGTCGGCATCTTCATTCTCGAATCCGATGGAATCGACGATATTGGGGGTGCCGGCATCCAACTCGGTTGCGAAGCCGGATTGATATCCCACGAATGCGGGAATGATTTCGATACCTTTGCCCGGCTGGACGTCTTTGATGCCTTTCAGATAACCCCATTGACACGCCCAGCATGGTTCATTTCTGTCATAAGCGCACCATGAGAGGTTGTAGTGGACATCGCGGTAGTGGTGGCGCCAGAATTCGATGCGCCAGTTTTGTTCCGGTTTGTTGGGAAAGCGAAGCGTCGAGAAGGGTATGGCTATTTCCACCTGATAACCTGAATCCGTAATCTGCCCGGCCGATTCCCACACCAAATCGTATTTACTGTCCTCGCCGAATCCATTCGTCCAGATGGCGTCGGCCTGCACCCCGTATGGGTTGACATTCATGGTATATGCCCAGGAAGCGTCGCCGTAGGTGTCGAAAAAGAAACCGACGTTGTCATCGGAATACATCTGATCTCGTTCGCATAGCGTTGCGCGGATATCTTCCGGGTTGTCATAGCAGACAATTGAGACGTACAGATAGTCTTTATCATACGTCAGATATGCCTTCGTATCCACCGGCGGTTTAATTTGGTCGCCCGGTTCGTTTTCCACGAAGTGATCGATCATGGCAGCCCCGGCCCATCCGGGATCATGAAGGTGTCCGTCGATTTTTATGTCGCCGGTCTTTTGGGAAATTGTGACTTCCGGTTTGAATCTCGGTTCATAGGCATTATTCGGCATCGTGGCAAGAGAAAGAGAATACGAACTGAGAAGAATGACAAGGCAGATCGAGATGAATATTGCGACATTAGCCCGCTGTAACATGGTTTGCCTCCCACATAGAAAACCTGTCGGATTGTCGGTTTTGTCTCTACTTCAGTATTGCCCCATCCCGACATTTCCGGCAAAGAATAGTTATAAGACGGCAAATTCCATGAAAAGGTTCATCGAAATATGGTCGTATCTCTTTATATGCTTTAGAGATTACCGCCGGTATTATTGACCTCAATGGCATCGACTGACACGTGCGGAGGTTGGGCAATGGCGAAGGCGACAGCCTCTGCGACATCGGTCGGTTTCATCATCTTATCGCGATTCCAATCGCCGTCAATGCTATCCCAGAGCCCGGTATCGGTCGCGGCCGGATAGATATTGCTGACGCGGATTTTTTTCGCCCGGAGTTCTTCGCGGAGGCTTTTCGAAAATCCGTCGAGGGCGAATTTACCGGTGCAGTAACTGGTCCAGCCGGGAAATCCCGTTTTGGCGGCAACGGACATGATGTTGACGATCATGCCATTGTCCGTGAGATGTTCGATGAGCTGCTGGGTGATATAAAACGGGACGGTCACATTGAGGTGCAGGGCCTTGTTCCATGCATCGAGAGCAATCTTCTCGAACGGCTCAACAATGGCCAGTCCGGTGCTGTGAATGATTACATCGATCTGCTCCTTGGCGGCGCGAGCGATAAATTTATTCAGGTCTTTCTCGCGATGGAAATCGCCGGGGAAGGCGATGATTTTGGCGTCCTTTTCGCGGGCCGCGGAACATGTTTTTTCCAGTTTGGTGATATTGCGACCGTGGAGAATAAGAGTCGTGTCACGGTCGGCCAGGCGTTCCGCGATGGCGCGACCGATATCGCCGCTGGCTCCTGTGATAAGAATAGTTCTCATGATTAATGTCCTTTCCGGTTATCATTAGCGTCGCAGAGTAAAACGATTGTTGGGTGTCTCCCAGAGGCGCAGGCGATACATGGGATAATCTATTCGCTCGTTTATCTTATTCTGCAAAATTGTGATAATGTTTTCGCCGGTGCTGGGGATGTCGGTAAAATCCCCGGTATCGGCATCGAGATGTTTGTAATTCCAGTCTTTTAGGATGTCGGACATGCTTTTAACGATAATATCCAACGGATAGAGCATGCCAGTCTTCCTGTCAATTTGCCCGTCGAAGGCCGCCTCGACTCGATAGCGATGACCGTGTCCGGCCGGATTGTTACATTTGCCGTAAATGTCACAGTTTTCTGAGTCCGATAATTTAGGGCTATGCAAACGATGAGCGGCATTGAAGTTGGTTTCTATTCCCATGACGGCATGATTGTTGCCGGTGTATTCACAGTAAAACCAGGGATTCTCATGTAACTTCACACGAGTAACAGGGAGAGTTTCGCTTAGCCGATCATAGAAATATCTCGCCAGACATTCGGTCGTGTTGGGGATTGACTTGAATTCCGGAATATCGGTCGTAATGTTGCGATGATCGAATTCGGCTACGATGTCGTTGATTGTCCGTCGCGCAATTACATCGTCGGTGAGCATGCCGGTTTCAGCATTTACCGAATCAGCCAGAGTCACGCGCAGCGTGTAATGATGTCCATGACCGGATGGCGAGGCGGCGATACCGAAAAGGCGTGAGTTTTCCTCGTCGCCTAAATGCGGGGAATAGGTTCTGCGGGCGGCGGAGAAATCGGCCAGATAATGCCTCTCGATCGTTCCATTGGCATAGGCCGTGGCCTCATCCCATGGTGACAGCGTCAGATGACAGGCCGTGAGATTGGCCGATTCACCGGCAAACAATGGCGCAGATTCCTTGAATATCTGCCTAATGATATTCTCTGGAGTAGGGACAATCGTATCGAACGGCTGCGTATCTCGATTGAGAAATTTATGGTCGTAGCGTTCGGCAAGCAGGCGTTTGATCCTCTCTTTCACGATGACGACATTAATCAGCATCCCTGTCTTCGGATCGACGGGGCCGTCGAAGACCGTATATAGATTGAAATTCCCGCCGAAGCCGTGAGTGGTCCCGACTTTTTGACCATAGACTTCCCGATTTTTTCCCTCGGTCCAGGCCGGGTTGTACAGGCGATAGGAGAGCGAGATTTCAAATTTTTTGCTGATCGTCAGCCGCATCGTGCATCCGCCTATTTATCGATAAGATGCAGGAATTCGGATCTGGTCGCCGGGTCGTCATGAAGTTCGCCGAGCAGGCAGGAGGTCGTCATGACCGAATTCTGTTTTTCTACCCCGCGCATCATCATACAGAGATGCTGGGCCTCGACAACGACGGCCACGCCGAGGGCTCCGGTATACTCCTGAATCGTCTCGGCGATCTGCTTGGTCAGATTTTCCTGAATTTGCAGGCGGCGGCCGAAGGCATCGACCAGACGGGCGATTTTCGATAGCCCAAGGACTTTGCCGTTCGGAATATAGCCGACATGCGCCTTGCCGATAAACGGCAGAAGGTGGTGTTCGCACATCGAATACAGCTCGATGTTTTTCACGACGACCATTTCCTTGTTTTCCGATTCGAACAGCGCGTCATTGATCAGTTGACCGATGTCTTCTTTATAACCCTTGGTCAGAAACTGAAAGGCGCGGGCGGCTCTTTGGGGCGTTTTTCTGAGGCCGTCCCGGTTGGGATCCTCACCTACTGAAAGCAACAGCATGCGGTAGAGTTCATCCATTTCAGGCATTATTGTATCTCCAAAATAGTTAAGCGTTCCTTCCTGTATTACGCATCACAGCCGTAATCGAAGAAAAAAGTGTTCACAACGCAACAGATTTCTTACATGGTAAGAAACGATTCGGGTTCAATCAAGGAATAAAAGGTCGATGATTATTTTTTGCTCTCGGCGGTTGACCAGTCGGCCAGAATGCGGTCGTATTCCGAGGCGTAGAATGAGTTGGCCGGGTCCTCCTGAGTCGCCAGCTCGATAAATCGGACGGCTTCATCGTATTTGCCTCGAATATCCAATATACAGGCCAGTGTGTGAAGTACCTGCGCCTTGAAAGCTCCCGGGTTAACCCGGTCGACGGCCGTGCGGGCGAACTGTTCCGCCTTAACAAGATTAATCTCGCGCTCCAGGCACCAGCGCGTGTAAGGATAAAATTTCTTCGGATCGTTTTGCCAATTGTCACCGAGGGTCGCTTCTTTGACGCGAAGGGCCGCTCCGATATCTTTGGTGATGTATAGGATAGTGTCGATGGCCAGCTCATAATGTTTGGCGCGGAGGCTTTCATCGGTTGTACCGTTGGTTGCTTCAAGGGCCGCGTACATATACGGCTTTAATTCGTCGGTTTTATCGGCGCGCCGAGCCACACGGCAGAGGACGGTGACGCAGTTTATAATATCCTTCGTATTAAGTTTGTTCTCCATGACGGCATCGGCGGCTTTAAGCACCGAATCGAACGACCAGGTATCGTACCAGACGAGATTCGCGGTGTTTGAGAATATCTGATAGGAGTAATCGGCGCGGCCGCCCTTGCTGTATTTCTCGGCCAACCGGTAATATTTGACGGCGTCCTCATTTTGCTGGGAGTCGGAATAATATTTCGCGAGCACGAGGGCGTCGCGGAAGTTCGGGGCGGACTGGAAGCGCGCCGTGCGTTCCTCAACCGAAGTCTGATCGCGCAATGCCGTTTTCAGCGAACTGATTTGCCGCTGGGCCCCGCCGAATCCGGCCCATCGCGAGATGACCTCGCCGCGGGCATTGGCGACTATGTACAGGGGGAATGTGCTGCCGACCTTGTAGGTATCGACGAGCGCCTCGCCTTCGCCGTATTGGACACAGAGTTTGACATAGAGAAAATCCTTGAGCGCGTCCTGTATATCGGTATTGCGCTGTTCCTCCTCGGCCGCCTTGGCGCAGTATTCACAGTCCTCGCGATAGAATTCAATCAATATCGGCTTGCCGGAGGCGGCCGACAGGGATTTCGCCTCGTCGAGTGTCTCGATTAGTTCGATGGATTGAATAGTCGAAAAGAGGAAGATAATACAGGTCAGCACCGGCAGGATGAAGCGCGTCATATTGGAAAAACTCCTGGATTTCAGTCAATGCTCTTATTGGTCTTTATACATAAACATACGGCATTTTCTCCCAAAGGCAAATAAGTAATTATCTTTGTGTCAGGCATTGATTTCCGGCCTTGTTTGCACAATACTACGGCCATGACTATGCTATGGGCCGGGTTTGTATTATCCCTGGCGGTGATTCTGCTGATATCGCGGAAAAACCTGCCGCTGGGACTGATTTTCGGGGCGGTCGTCCTGGGATTGTTTGCGATTCCGATATCAGCCGTGATCGAGCAGATTCGGCTGACGGTATTGAATCCGACGATATTAATACTGGCCGTAGCGATGGGATTGATTCCGCTCCTGGGCGGGACTATGAAGCAGAGCGGCCAGATCGATGACCTGATAAACAATGTGCGCTTTTCTCGGCGATTCGTTTTACCATTCTCGGCAGCCCTCATGGGATTGTTGCCAATGCCCGGCGGAGCGCTGCTATCGGCGCCGATTGTCGACCGGGCCGGCGAGGGCGTCTCCGGTGAGTTGAAGGCGCTCATCAATGTCTGGTACCGGCACCTGTTTATTCTGATTTATCCGCTGGAACCGGCGTTGATAGTCGCCACAAGGATGTCCAACCTCGATATTTATGTTGCTATTCTCTATATCGTCCCGTTTGCGGTGCTGGCAGCTATATTAGGATATTGGTTTTTCCTGCGCCGTGTGACCGGGACGCCTCGGTTTGTCGGCGAGTTTTCCGCCCGGAAGTTGTTCGTGCCGCTTATCATTATCACGATTGCGCCGATTTTGGATTTTTCGCTGAAAAAAGGGATCGACATGGGCGCGGTTGCAACCCTTATAGGCGTTGTGACGGCTATAGTTCTTTCATTAGCATTCAGCAAGAAGCGATGTGATATCGTGCCGCTTATAAAAAAGGCGAAGCCGTGGAATTTTTCGCTGATTATCATCGGGATGTTTCTGTATCAGCACATATTCGAGCAAACGAATGCGGGCGAGGCGATTGCGCAATTGCCGCTGCCGCTTCTACCGCTCTCGGTGACGGCAGGATTCCTGTTAGGATTATTTACCGGGCGTGTGCAATTACCGGCCTCGATTATCATTCCGATCTATTTAGGGTCGGGGAATTCGATTTCGCCAGGGATTTTTGCCCTGTTGTATGTCGGCGTGTATTTCGGGTATATCATGTCGCCTGCACACCCCTGTGTGGTGGTGACATGTGAGTTTTTCCGTACGTCAATTCGGAGACTCATTCTGGGACTGATATGGGCCACGTTGATAGTATTTGCGCTGGTTCTCGGGCTTTCGTATCTTTTATAGTTTGAGGAACCGGACGATACTTTTTTCTGTTGCGATAGCTGAATATCATTTCGTACTCTTGGCAATAAAGATGAAAATATCTTTGATATTAAACTGATAGCATAGGACAGTGAGGCGGAAGTTACCCATGAGTGATTTATTGTTCAATATTGCCGACAAGCGGCTGGTATACGAGGGGCCCAGTGCAGAAGACAAATTTACGGCGGATCAAATCGTCGAATTCAATCATCGGCACAAAGCGGCTCTCGGTAATTATGATATGGAGCTGAAAACCTGCACGATTTACACGCTCAGCGATAAGGTAAATGAAAAGTCCAACCTGGGGGCGCTTCGCAATCGGCAGTTGCGGCAGTCGGTTATTCTCTCTGCCGCCTTATCCGCAATCGCCGTCGGCCTGCACGGGTGCGGAAGCCTGAACAAAGTCCCGAAAGAGCATGTCACAAAAGAATTGACCAATAAACTCAAGCGCGCCAATGACAGAACAGCGGCTCAGGTGATATCCGAAGTTTTACAGACGACGACGGAGACGCTGCCCGTCGGCGAGGAAGTGCTCATCGAATCGACGATCACGGAAGGCGCGCGAGCCAAGCCGGGTAAGGAGCCGGGCGGCAATCCGACGATTGCGGTCGGCGCCGTCTTCGGCAAGGAACGCCACCGGTCACAGTATGGCTTGGCCATGCCGCAGAATGTTACGTTGTTGTCCATGGGCAGTGACGTTGTCGAGGGAACGACGAAATCGGTCAAGGGAATTCACTCCAGTATGACCGCACTGTTCGTGACCGAATCGGGTGTCAAACGACATCTTCCGGATATTTATGTCCAACGCTGGGCCAGCGGTGGGTATTTCAAGGAATTTAATCCGCGCGAAGAGGGACTGTTGGGTGCCGCCAAGATTATAGCGGAATCCTATCATCCGGCCAAGCAAATAGAGGACTTGAGCGCCTTTTTCCTGGATCGCCCTCGTCACACACCGGCGTTCGAAAAACTGCATAAGGCCGGAATCGCGACGCCGTTCGATCAGGACGGTGACCTGATGCCGGGATTAGTGTTAGGGCTGGATGGTTTACACTTCCCGGACGGACGTGAATTGAACTCGATGATCGGTGAAATCGGCGGCAGCGCTGAGTGGGCGCTGGGCGCACTGCCATTGGTCTGGCGAGGCGGCCAGGCGCTGGGCATGTTAACCAGCCAGACGGTGTTGACCAATCCGAATTTGACACCGGATGAGAGATGGAAAGAGCGATTCCATTTTACCGAAGAAGAGTTCATGACGATTCAGGATGCCAGGTTCGAGCGCAAACCGTACTTCACGATCTTCGATATCATGGAAGACCCGTTTGCCGGCGGCATCAGCGCCTTCGGATCCATCACCGATAATTATTATGTTCCGATGGCCAAGGGGGTGCAGGCAAATCACGAAGGCCGTACGGTGAAAGTAACAGTCGTCGTCATCACATCTCTTGGCATCATGCAGTGCTGGTCGATGGAATTCAAGGCCAAGCAGAGTCTCCAGTATTCGATTGGTCTCATGGTTCCGCCCAAGGAGCAACTGTACGACCTCGAAGGCGGCGATTTGGAGAAAGTCATCGGCGGCATGCTGGATGATGAATTTTTATCCGAGCGGTTCCGGATTTTCTTCAACAATGAGTATTATCCGGCGTTGATACCGGTTCGCGATAAAATGGTATTATTGCATAATGCGATCCATGGCTTGATCGAGCGCGATGCCTTAAGCGAGCGGAATAAGGAAATCGTCGAGGTGACCGAGCGGCTGGCATCGCACTGGTTCGTCAATTCAGATTAATCGGCACAAGTCAAAATATCAGAACAAAACTCCGCCGGATAAGATACGCCGGCGGAGTATTGCATTAACAATAAGAAAATAGTATACTTACGAGCGAATAATGTGGCCGTCGTTTCGGCGGCAACCTTTTCTGCCCTGATTCGTAGGTTGAGAGAATATGTGATGGCGATGGTCGCCATTTTATGTATAATAGGGCAGCACACGCGCAGCTTTAGACTTCAGGTGAATGTATGACGGATTCGAATGCTCATGGTGCGGATTTATCCGCATTGAAAATAGACCGCTCAAAAAAAACAAAACCCCCCGGCCGATGGAAGCGATGGCTCCACCTTCTCTGGGTTCCGGTGATCATTATCGGATATTTTGCCTATCAGGCATCGATTCGAGAAATCCGCCCGTCACTGAAGGTTCGGACGGCCACGGCCTATACGATTACCGGCAGTAATGCTACAGCGGAGTTGGTGGCGACCGGCTATGTCGTCGCCCAGGTAAAGGCGGCGGTCGCATCGAAAGCGACCGGGCGACTGCGGGTCCTCAACGTCGAAGAGGGCGATGTCGTCACGAAAGATGAAGTACTGGCCGAGTTGTACAACGAAGATATCAAGGCGCAGCTTGCAATTGCCGAGGCGAATCTGAGCTTGTCCCTGGCCGATTCGATCGAGACGGAGCTCAACCTGCGGCGGCAGATAAAACTCAGGGAATCCGATTATACGACTGCTGAAGTCGTGGAAGCAGCCACTGCCGCGTTTGCCAAGGCGGCGGCATCCGTAAAGGCGTCGCGGGCGGCTGTGCGAGCCGCCGAAGTGGACCTTGAGTACACAATTATCAAGGCGCCGTTTGATGGAACAGTCCTGACAAAAAATGCCGATGTCGGTGAAATGGTCGCGCCATTTGCATCGTCGGCATCTTCCCGGGGCGCAGTCGTAACGATTGCGGATATGCGGTCACTGGAGGTCGAGGCCGATGTGTCCGAGTCGAATATTCAAAAGGTTAAGATCGGCGCGCCGTGTGAAATCATTTTAGACGCCTATCCGGATGTGACTTATGCCGGATTCGTCAAGAAAATTGTTCCTACTGCGGATCGCTCGCGGGCGACCGTGATGGTCAAAGTTGCGTTTTCCAATCTGGATGACAAGGTATTGCCGGAAATGTCGGCGCGCGTGAATTTCCTTCCGGAGAAATCCGGCGAGGATCAATATGTCGAGCCCGTATTAGTCGTGGATCATGGTGCGATTACATCCCGAGACGGCCAGACGGTGGCATTTGTCGTCGACGGCGAATATGTCTCGCAGCAGGCGATCACTATCGGTCGTCGGATGGGAGATGAAACCGAAATCGTATCGGGACTGTCGGCGGGACAGACTGTTGTGCTGTCTCCCCCGGGTGGCCTGAAATCTGGCGACAAAATAGAAATTTCTCAATAAGGGATAGATGTGTATGTCTGAGACAATGGTTAAGCTCTCCGGTGTGACGAAATCATATTTTCGCGGGGCGATGGAAATACCCGTTTTGCACGGAATCGATCTGGATGTACCGACCGGGCAATTCTTGGCCCTGATGGGACCATCCGGGTCGGGTAAAACAACACTATTGAATCTGCTTGCCGGTATTGATCAACCGACGGCGGGCCATTTATCCGTGGCCGGAGAGGATATTTCCCGCTTATCCGATGGCGATATGGCCAAGTGGCGATCCCGGCATATCGGATTTGTCTTTCAATTTTATAATCTGCTCCCGGTTCTCACGGCATACGAGAACGTCGAATTGCCGCTATTATTGACCAATCTGTCTGGAAAGGAGCGCCGCCAGCATGTCGAGACGGCCCTATCAATAGTCGGATTGGGTGACAGGATGAAACATTATCCCCGGCAATTGTCCGGCGGTCAGGAACAGCGCGTTGCGATTGCGCGGGCCATCGTATCCGATCCGTCAATTATTCTCGCCGATGAGCCGACCGGTGATCTGGATAAGCAGTCGGCCGAGGAAATTATGACGCTGCTGGGACGGCTCAATAAGGAATTTAATAAGACGATTATCATGGTTACGCACGATCCGAGTGCGGCCGAAAAGGCCGAACTGATTCGCCATTTGAACAAGGGAGTGCTGGACCGATGAAAGTCTTTAAATTGGTTTATAAAAACGCCTTTCGGCATAAGCTGCGGACGTTCTTGACGATTCTCGGCATTGCCCTCGCGGTGATGGCCTTCGGGCTCATCAAGACATTCATTTCCGCCTGGTATGCCGGGGCGAGGGCAGCGGCGCCCGACAGACTAATTACCCGCCACGCTGTTTCCATCGTTTTTACACTTCCCATGTCGTATAAAGAGCGACTGTTGAAGGTCGAAGGCGTCAAGGCGGTGACATACGCCAACTGGTTCGGCGGTTTCTATGTGGATCCGTCGAATTTCTTTCCGCAGTTCTGTATCGATCACACGAATTATTTCGATATCTTCCCGGAATTTTTAATTTCCCCGGAGCAGTTCGAGGCATTTAAGAATGAGCGGAAAGCGGTAATTGTCGGACAGGGGCTGGCCGACCGGTTCGGATGGTCGATCGGCGATAAAGTGACGCTTATCGGAACGGTGTATCCGGGGGACTGGGATTTTATCATCCGAGGAATTTACACCGGCGCCCGGACGGATACGGATGAGACGATTTTTTATATGCGCCACGATTATCTTGACGAGACGATGCGACAGCAGTCACCGGGACGAGCCGGTGAGGTTGGTTGGTACGCATTACAAATCGATGATCCGAGTCGTTCCGCGCAAATAAGTGCCGCAGTCGATAAACAATTCGATAACTCTTGGGCCGAGACCAGAACCGAGACGGAAAAGGAATTTCAGATGAGCTTTATCGAATTGTCGAGTGCGATTATTCTCGGCCTGCGAATCGTATCGTACCTCATCATTGGTGTTATTCTGATGGTGCTCGTTAACACTATGACGATGACGGCTCGCGAGCGAATTTCTGAAAATGCGTTTATGAAGACACTCGGTTTCCGAGGCTATCATCTGGCAGGTCTGATTCTGGGTGAATCACTGTTGATTGCCATCATCGGCGGTGTTATCGGAATGGGACTGTTGGAAATGGCCGCGAATGTCGCGAAGGAGGGACTCAAGCAGTTCTTCCCGGGATTTACGGTCGAACCGACAACGTTTATAGTCTGTTTGATAACGGCTGTCATTGTCGGTCTCATTGCGGCGATTTTCCCGATACAGCGGGCGCTGCGCATAAGAATCGTTGACGGTTTGCGAGTAGTGGATTAAAAGGGACGAATCATGATTCCTCCAAGCTATACATTCAGAAATATCCTGAACCGCAAGGTGACATCAGGTTTGACGATTTTCGGTATCGCCCTGGTCGTTTTCGTATTCTGCGGGTCACAGATGCTCACGAACGGCATGACCGAGACGCTGGTCAGTACCGGCAATGACGATAATGTCATTTGTATCCGCAAGGCATCACAATCGGAAGTCATGTCGATTATAAATCTGGAACAGGGACAAATAGTTCAGACCTTCCCGGAAATCGCCAAGGCCAAGGATGGAACGCCTCTGATCACGCACGAGGTTTTTGTTCTGATTACGGTTCCGACTCGCGCGACGAATGAGGACGGCAATGTTACGGTCCGGGGTATCACCGAAAAATCATTTGAGTTGCGCCCGGATGTTAAAATCGTCGAGGGGCGGATGTGGCAGGATCCCGGATCCGAAATTATCGCCGGTCGCAAGATCGCGGAGAAATTCAAGGGATGCGGTCTCGGCGAGACAGTCCGCTTCGGCGCTCGCAACTGGACGATAGTCGGAGTTTTTGAGGGAGAAGACTCCGGGTTCGAATCAGAAGTCTGGGGTGAGTATCAGCAAATGGCCGATGCCTTCAGACGACCAATCTATTCCTCGCTGACCTTTCGCATGGCCGATACGACGCAGTTTGCGGCTCTGAAACAGCGCATCGAGGACGACCGGAGGCTTCCGCTGGATGTCAAAAAAGAGAAAGTGTATTATGCGGAGCAATCCGAGATGTTTTCCACCTTTATGGGCATCACGGGAATGATCATCAGCGTCATCTTCAGTCTGGGCGCAATCGTCGGTGCGATGATTACCATGTATGCTGCAGTGGCCAACCGGACAAGAGAAATCGGAACACTGCGGACACTCGGGTTCGGCCGATTCGCAATATTAACATCGTTCCTACTCGAAGCAGTTGTCCTATCGCTACTGGGCGGCGTATTCGGAATTGTTGGATCGTACTTTTTGCAATTGGTCGAGGTGTCTACGACGAACTGGAGTACCTTCACCGATGTGGCATTTCGATTCAGCCTGAATACGAATATCGTCATCGCGGCGGTGGTTTTTGCACTGGTGATGGGATTCGTCGGCGGGGTACTGCCGGCCATCCGGGCGGCGTATCTGAATATTGTCGATTCCCTCAGGTCGGCATAACACTAAGGGGTATCGTGTTTCGGATAATTGCTGTTTTCGGTTTGTGCCTTCTTGGATTGGCGGGATTGTCACTTGCCGAAAACTTCGCCGAATCGCAACAGAAATTTCCCCGAGTGCGACAAGCCAGAGCCGAAAAAGAATCATCCATCAAACAGATATTTGACTCGGCCGGTGTTGCCTATCCGCCGGCCGAGATTTTTATTCGAGCGCTGAAGTTCGAGAAATCTCTGGAATTATGGGCAAAAAGCGATTCGGCCGATACGTTCCGATTGATAAAGGCATATCCCTTCACGGCATTTTCCGGAACACTCGGTCCGAAACGCAGGCAGGGAGATCTGCAAATCCCGGAAGGGGTTTATTCGATTGACCGGTTCAATCCGGCGAGCAGTTATCACTTGTCGTTCAGCGTCGATTATCCGAACAAGTCGGACAGAATACGAAAGTCCGGCGCCGATCCCGGGGGAGATATCTTTATTCATGGAAACAGGGTGACAATAGGCTGTATCCCGATCGGCAATAATGCGATCAAGGAATTGTACCTTATTGTTGTCGATGCCAAAAGCAATGGGCAGAAAACGATTCCGGTTCATATGTTCCCCTGCCGTATGACCGACAGTACCAAAATCGACATGATGGCAGGATTCTCCAAAGACAATGTGGGACTGAAATCATTCTGGGATGAATTGTTGCCGATTTATAATCATTTCGAGACGACACACCGGCTGCCGGATGTTCGTATCAATGCAGATGGTTCTTACGAAATAAGTGAATAGAAAAGGCAGATTTTTGGAAAAATCTGCCTTATGGTCTTCCGGAATTTACTTCTTAATATAATCCAGAAATTCCTGCCGCAAGTATTCGTGCATCAGGTAGTCCTTCGAGGCCGTGTCGGCTGGATTGAGATATTCGAATGCCTGCTCGCTGCCGTAGGCCAGAATCGAATGGCAGAGTGCGCAGTCCGACGAAATCGGAGTTCCCGCATCATCGACCATGTTATCATTATGACAGCGGAAACAACCGGAATTGCCACGATGTCCCAGAAAGTTCGGATAACTTCCCCAGGTGATATTCATATACGGATGAATGTTTCGGGCATACACCGCCTGCGCAGCCGCAATGGATTTATCGATGGCATCGAACTTAGAGCGTGCGACCTCGGGATATGTTGTACGATAAAAAGAGGCGATACTATTGGCGATGCCCTCACGAGCGGCCGCCGTATCGACATAGTGGGCCGATACCGCCTTGAGCGCCTCGCGCTTGATATAGGGTAGAGAATGGTCGATCATCTCTGCCGCAATACGGCTGTCAATAGCATCGGATGGGTACTCATAAATATGGGTTGCTCTGTTGTGGCAGTCGACGCAATCGAGAACCCGGATACTCTCGTGCGAAGGATCGACATCCTTAAGGCGCCTGTTGGTATATCTCTTGAATGACCAGTCAGGCTCTAAAACCTCGACCCAGATCATTTCCTTGCGCTCATCATCGACCGAGGCGTAGCGAACAAGGTTTTCTGCCGCGACGTGCCAGTGAATGCCGGATTTTTTGGCGCCGGTCCCGGCATCGATTTTGAGGTTCAGGGTCGTAAACTTACGGGTGGACTGTTCGTCAGAGTCATAGTGCGTAATCGTTTTCAGGCGGCTCCCATAGAATTTGTCCGGCCAGTGGCATTTTTCACATGTCTCTCGAGCGGGCCGAAGTTGGTGCACCGGCGTCGGAATGGGGCGGTCCAGCAAATCGAACGTCACCGAAATCATCTGCCAGGTGCCGTTGAGTTTACTGTTAATCAGGGCATCGACTCCCTCGCCGACATGGCAATCGACGCAATCGACGCGCGCATGGGGAGATTGCTGATAGGTCACCCATTCAGGATTCATAACGGTGTGACAGGCCGTACCGCAGAATTCCGGGCCGTCCATAAAGGTGAGCATTCGTGAACTGGCGCCGACGAGAAAGATAATATTGATAACCGTGAATATGCCAACCGACAGAAATAATCGGGAACCGAACAGCCCACCCTTGATGTCGGTATCATCGAACCGCTCAGAAAGCAATTGTTGAGTCGTTTTCCCGGTCTGTTTTTTCCACATCCGCCAGCCAATTGGGATAAGCAATAGTCCGATGATAAACAGGGCCGGCAGGAGGAGATAGGTTATCAGCCCGATATAGGCGTTGGTCAGAAGCCCCGCTATGCGGGCGACTTCCAGCAGGACGAACGTGAAAAAAGACGAGGTCGTCAGGACGACCCCAATCTTTCCCACAATGTTCACCGAAACGCCGCGAACGAAATTGATATATTTATCAAGCACGGTCGACCCCTATTTTTTGTCGAACATCTCTTCGTACACTTTTTGCATCTTTCCGGAACGGATGGCTTCCTTGAGTGAATTGGTGTCGGTGCTCATCCATTCGTGCATAGGATCGGCGAGTACTTTATCGATGTAGGCGTTCAGTTCGGGATTGTTGAACTCGCGCGCCTCGGGAATCATCTTGAAATAGAAATGCTGGGCGACTTCATACAGACCGTGCCACCAGGTATAGTCCGGTCCCATCATTGCAGCGCCGTGGCGGGCGCGGCGACCTTCATGGTGCCACAGCTCCCAGTAGGTCCATTCGACCTTGTTGCTGAAACTGGCCGGGTTTTCCATGAGCTTATTATCGCGGATAATCTTCATCATCTCGGTAGCCGGTTTGGCGAATTTCTCATTATACAGTTCGACGACAGCGTCGAATTGATAGTAATGGCCATCAGCGAATGTCTGGCCGTGACAGGATGTGCACACCATCTTCATATTATTGCGTTTTTCCTGCCAGTTTTCCTTATGCTTGGAAATCGGCGGACGGAGCGTCCAGGAGATGCGATTGCCGACATCATGCGTCACACCGGATTGAGTCGTTGCCGACATATGACAGGTGGCGCAGGTCGGGGCCTCGAAATAGTCGACGCCGACGACCCAAGAGTCGGATTTAAGATTCATCTGGTCAATATGTGTATAGTAGGCATTACCGTGTTTGGACTCCTCATAGACCTCTTTTTGCGGATGGTCCGGACCGAGGTGACATTTGGAACAGGCCTCCGGCTGACGCGCCTGAGCTTTTGAGAACGAATGCCGAGTGTGACAGGCATTGCAGGAACCCTTGGAGCCGTCCGGATTCAGGCGACCGATTCCCGAGTTCGGCCAGGATTTCGATGATAACTTGTTCGGTGATGCGGGGTCGATTTTAATTTTACCTCCGTGGCAGTTTTCGCATCCCGTAATGGCAACCGGCTCACCGGCCGCAACATGGGCCAGATAGGCATCGGCCGATTCCAGGATTTCTCCGGCGGTCGCATGGTAGGAATTGCTGACCTCGGTCATCTCCTTCTGGTGACACTTACCGCAGTCCTTCGGCGTCACGAGTGTGGCAATGAGGGCGCCTTCGTGCATGAACGCATCGGCGTCGCCGCTCTGAGCCTGATGGCAGTCATAACAGGTGACCTTGTGATTGGCATGCTCGGACATATACCATTGTTTGTACAGTCCCGGCGATTTCTCCTTGTGACAGGTCATACATTTTCCGGCAATCTCGGCATTGTCGGCCTGAAGCGCCGATACTAAAAACAGTGCGAGCAACAGGCTCGCCAGGATACCCATCCGCTTCATGATTATACTCCCCTTATCTCTATCATGAACATTGATATAAGTCTGATGTGAATGAGCGCATGTCATGGATGATGTGGTCGAAGATTCCAGCCCGTATTTCATGATATTGCGCATTGGCGGCTCCCGCAATAAAAAAGTCAATAATTAGGTGAACTCGGTTACCGGTACTAATATCGACTTCGGGCCCGATGATTTCCTTGACTTAGGTCAATTGGTCTCTCGGTTTTCGCCATTGCCTTTTATATTTAAACATTCTTATCCTGAGCATGAATGTTTTTCAGGCGACACTAAATCCGGTCCCGTGAGCCGATCATCTCGTGTCTCGACAGCGCAAAGATTCAATATGAATTCGGCCATGGGGTCTCTGGTTTTTTTGAATATATGTTTCTGTCATCGGTATATGACCTGAGAGTGACTTTTAGCGGGAGGTAGAGGCCATGATACTGTTCGCAACTATTTTCGGCGTTGGTTTTTTACTGCTCATATCGAGTCTCATTTTCGGAGGCGATGATGTCGATGCCGATGTCGACGGCGACTTCGATCATGGTTTCGATCATGGACCGAGCATATTCAGCCTGAAGATGATATCGTTGTTGATGGTCGGTTTCGGCGCCATGGCGTTCGGTATTCGAGCGACCACGGATGCCACTATGTTCATTGCCTCAATGTCCGGCATCGGCGGCGCCATTGTCGTCGGAATCATCGGATATTTGATTATCCGGGCCATGTATATGAGCCAGGCCAATTCGACAATCGGCAATCAGGATATCATCGGCGCCAGCGGCACACTCATAGATGCCGTTCCGGCCGGTGGCCGTGGCCAGGTTGCCTGTATTATTCAGGGGCGCGAAGTGACATTTGTCGCGATGAATGTCGAGGACGGCGAGGCAATCCCGAAAAGTACGCCCGTGAAAATCGTGTCCAGAATCGGCAATTCCGTGAAAGTGCAGAAACTGTAGAATAGTGTGTTGTGCAACATCCATAGGGAGGTATAACTGATGGATTTCCTCGTAGAAAACCTGACCTGGCCAGTTATCGGCTTAGCCATAGTCGTGGCCTTTTTTGTCCTTGTCAAAACCCTGTCCGCATTCTATGTTCGGGTTCCCCCGAACAAGGCAGCCTTCTTTTATGGCGCCCGAAGCGGCCATCGCAAAATACAAACGCTCAGACAAGAAACTGGTGACCAGGTGAAAGTACTGCCTCCCGGAACGGTTGTCGTTACCGGCGGCGGTCGCATCCGAAAGCCGATCATCGAGGAAGTACAGTTTCTTGATTTGTCGGAAATCACCCTCCCTCAGATTCGCGTGGAAAACATGCCGAACATCGACGGCGTTCTTGTCACGGTCGAGGCAGTTGCCAATATTCGATTTAAGGATGATGGCGAATCACTCCTTGCCGCCGGCGCCCGGTTCCTCGGTATGCAGCGAGACAATATCGTATCGACTGCTCGCGAGACGCTGGAGGCGAACCTCCGAGGCGTCGTCGGTACGCTGACGGTTGACGAGCTTATTAAAGACCGCGATAAATTCAGACAGCAGGTTCTCGGCGAGGCCGGCGATGACCTGACCCGGCTCGGTATGCAGATCGACGTCTTTAACCCGCAGTCGATTACCGACGAGCAGGGGTATATCCATGCGCTGGGTAAGACAAAGACGGCCGAAGTCAAACGAGACGCATCCATTGGTGAGGCCGAGGCGCTGGCGGAAGCGAAGAAGAAATCGACCGATGCTGAGCGAGCGGCGGAAGTTGTTGCGCAGAGCAACGAAAAGTTGATGGCCGAGGCGCGCAAAAACGCCGATGTCGCCAAGCAGACCTACTACGCCGAAGTCGCACGCGAGGCTGCGAAGACCGAGCAGGCGGGACCGCTGTCGACCGCCCAGGAACGGCAGAAAGTTATCGTCGCCGAAGTCAAGATTGAGGAAGAACAGTCTCGTGCGCAGATTGCTGTGGAAGAGCAAAACATCCTCAGAGAGCAAAAGGCCCAGGAGGCGGTTATCGTCGTTCCCGCAAAGGCCAAAGCCGATGCACAGATCAGGGAGGCCGAAGGGTATAAACAGGCCAAACTGGCCCGCGCCGACGGTGATAAATACGATATCATCGCGCGAGCCGACGCCGAAAACCACAAACGTGAAGTGGAAGGTACCGGTGAGGCTATGGCGATCGAGGCCAAAGGTCTTGCACAGGCGAAGGTGATTCGCGAACAGGGTCTGGCCGAGGCCGAAGTTATCAAACAACAGGGTTTGGCTCGAGCCGAGGCATTGCTCAAAGTTTCCGATGCCTATGGCAACTTCAACGATAAGGCGTTGATTCTCGAATTGGTCAAGGCGTTGCCGCCGGCGATCGAATCGGTCGGTACGGTATTCGGCGCCATCTCCGCGCCGATGGGCAATATCGATAAACTGGTCGTCGTCGACAGCGGCGGCAATGGCGGAACCGGTAAGGATGGTTCCGGCGCGTTGAATCGCTTCGCTAAGACAGGACCGCTGATGCTGTTCCAGCTCATCGAACAGGCTGAGGCGGCCGGTATTGATGTGAAGGGACTGCTTGGTAAAATAGGTTTATCTCTGAATGAAGATGAAATGGCAGCAAAGAAAGCTACCGATAAAGGTAACTTGCCCTCCAAATCATAAGACGGATATTCACTGATTGAAGGCGCATCCGACAACGGTGCGCCTTTTTATTTTTAAAACTGCCCTGTGCGAAGCATAACCAGTGTGCAGGCACGAACGACTTCTATACCGGCAGCCCCGAGTTTGTCGGCCAGATCCTCGTTTTCCGCACCCGGATTAAAAATAACCCGCCGCGGTTTGAGTCCGATGATGGAATCGAATTGCTCACTCGATATTTTCTCGTTGACATACACGGTCAGCGTATCGATATCGACCTCGATTTCCTGGAGGGATTTGACACCCGGAATGCCATCGACGGCATGTCCGGCCGGGTGGACCGGTATCGGGGAATGACCGTGCTCCTTGAGCATGTGAACGGCCTTAAATGAATAGCGCTCCTCTTTCGGGGATGCTCCTAACACGGCAACATTGGAATTGGGCGGCGCAAGCGACATTGAGTTGTTCTCCTTTATATTAATAATACGAACAGGAGACAGCCGGTCGCAATATGTTTTCGCCGGCGAATCGGATTATGGGCAGGGAGGAGGGGGGCCTGCGTTGAAGATATAATCGACGAGGTAGACGGCGTCACCGATATTCACGCTGCCGTCGCAGTTGGCATCGCCTGCCAGGAGCGGGAAGGGAGCCGGGCCGCCTTTGAAGATATACGAGATAAGAAATACGGCGTCGCCGATATTGAAGGAGTCGTCTCCATTGGCATCACCGTGGCGCCAGTCACAGACATCTCCGATGCCGTCACCGTCGGCGTCGTTCTGATCATGATTCGAATCGAACGGGCAATTATCATCCCAATCAGGAATACTATCGTTGTCTGCATCCACAAGGGTCACGGTGACGAGGAACGAACAGGTATCGCGATTGTTCGTTTTATCGATACCGATAACATGAACCTCGGTCACTCCGGCAAGGAAGAGGCTCCCGGAAGGAGGCTCGGCGATGGCATAGACGCTGTCGCAGTTATCGGTCACATCGAAATCGAATGACAGGAAGGCGCCGTAATAACCGGAGTCGCTAAGGAGTGATGTCTCACCGGGGCAGGTCACAATCGGTTTTTGAATATCATAGACGAATACGGTAAACGAGTCGCTCACGCTGTTACCGAAGGCATCTGACGCCGTGGCCACAACGGTTGTTTCTCCGATTTCGAAATATGAACCCGATGGCGGTTCTGCGGTAATTTGCGTCGCTGTACAATTATCTTCAGCCGTGATGTCAAATGTAATCACCGCTCCGCACTGGCCGCTGTCGGCCGGGCCATAGGCCAGATCCGGGACAGTTATCACCGGAGCGACGGTATCGGCAACAATGACCGTAAACATGCAGGTGTCGGCATTACCGTAGGTGTCGACGGCGATAGCCCGAACAGGAGATGTCCCAACGGGGAAATATGAACCCGCCGGAGGAGAATAGATAAAATTGATTCCCTGACAATTATCTTCGGCGTCTGCTGAAAACGAGACAAGAGATCCGCATTCACCGGCTGCGGCTGTCGCTCGTATCGTATCCGGGCAAGTGATGACTGGGCGTTCGGCATCTACTACGATGGCCAGGAACGAGCAGGTATCTGCAAGCCCGGCCGCATCCGCAGCGATGATTTGTACCGGGTGTTCTCCTATCGTTAGGTAACTTCCCGAGGCCGGAGTCATCGTATATGATACTCCGGAGCAATTATCCGAAATGGTCGGTTCATATGATAGATACCCACCGCACAAACCGGTTTCGTTGTTAATCAGGATATCCCCCGGGCAGTCAATTGTCGGTGGCTCAGCGTCGACCACAGTGACGGTAAATGAGCCGGTATCGGTATTCCCTGCGGCATCGGTCGCCGTGCAATGAACGGTCGTTTCTCCGATGGGGAAATTGTAACCCGGCGCAGGATTACACCAGGCATAGGTTTCCGGGCAGTTATCGATAACATCAGCAACATATTGAACAATCGCGCTGCAGGCGCCCGGACGGCTCGCTACGATCGTGTCGGCGGGACAGACGACTTGCGGGGACTGTGTGTCGATAACGGTTATCGTAAACCAACAGGTATCGACATTTCCCAGGGCATCTCGGGCCAGACAAAAGACCGGTGATTCGCCAATCTGGAATGTCGCGCCGCTCGGCGGACTACTGGATAATTCAATGCCGCCGCAGTCATCCCACCCATTAAGAGTGAATTCAACAACCGCTCCGCAAACGCCAGGGTCACTGTAAACAGTCGTATCATCCTGACAGTCGATGACAGGCGGCGTATAATCATTTATGACAACCCAGATGCCGCCGTTATAAAAATCAATTTCGCGAGGAAGAGGCATGCAGGATTCAGGAGCACCATATATTGTCGGAAATGTCGTATCCCTGGCGATGGGGATATCGGCATGTCCGTTGTAATCATAAACCTCGTCTGATACATATAACGTATCGCCGAGACGAGAGCTGAAGGCGTTATCTCCACAGTCATACCATTTCCAGCGAATCGGGAAAAACTCGCAAAATGTAAAGTTGGCATTGGTTTCGAGAGTGATATATGCCAATACTCCGGATGTATCGAGAAAACAGTCCGGGTGATAGGGGCCATTAGCGGTCTCCGCCATTGCGGTGATATGAATGCTGCTATCCGGCAACAATTCGTAAGTAAACGCTTCCCACTCGCAGAGGCCGAGGATGTCTCCGGCCGTTACCGATTCGATAGAGAAGGTATTGTCTACGTCTATGACAAGGTCGAAGCCGCCGGTTTGGAATCCGGATTGGTTTTCGAGCGTTATGGCCAGAGTTATCGGTTCCGAGGGGTTTGTCGTAACGAAACGTTCGATATGCACGGATGGATTGGCAGAAAGTACTGCGACAAGACACAGGATAATACTGATAATGCCGGCGGTAGTTTTCACGTGCTCTCCGAGATAGTAGATTCTCTATTCGCAATATAGGCGACCTGCGCCATTCTGTCAATAAAACGCTTTAGCGAGCGATATACATATTTTCGGGAAATACCCGAACTAATTTAGACCGAGAGGCAATAAGTCCACGGCCATATTTTTTTTATCACGCTTTTCCCTGCAAGAATTATCCCGACCGGACAATACTCAAAATAGACTAATTTGGCTTTGTTCTTTGATGCATGCGGTAGGAAGGAAGGGAAAAGTATGAAATCCATGAAATGGTACATCGTGCTGATTTTGGCATGCTACACCTGTTCCGGTCTTGTGGGGGCACAGGATGATTCGGTCTATTCCGTGAGTAAACTATCGGAAAATATCTATAAGTTCGAAACGGATGGCGGCGGCTATACTGTCAAGGTATTGGCCTTGGTCGGTCCCGATGGGTTGCTCATTGTTGATGCCGGCGAAAAGGAGGCCGGCGAGGCGCTCAAAAAACAGCTGGCGCAACTCGGCTATGGCAATCCGAAAATCATTATCAGCAGTCATTCTCATATTGAGCACACGGGCGGCAATATGGCTTTCGGGCGAGAGCCCCTTATTATCGGGCATCGCAATGTCCGGTCGAGGCTCATGAGCGGCAGCTATCTGTTCGACGAGTTTCCTTCAGAGGCCCTGCCTGAACTCGAATTCGACGACTCCTTGAATCTGCGGTTTAACGATGAAGATATTCGCATGATGTATTTCGGCGGAGCCCACGACAACAGCGATATTATCATCTGGTTTGTCCAGTCGAAAATCGTTTTTGTCGGAGCCATCCTCAATGGGTTTCATTTTCCCTCGGTCGACGGTAAAACCGGGAATGTCCTGGAGTATCCGGAGACGGTAGCCCGGCTGTTGGCGATACTTCCCGAGGACGTAAAAATAATCCCCGGACACGGAGCCGATTGCACGATGGACGACGCCCGCAAGTTTCTCCATATGCTCAGTACGTCGGAGGACATCGTGCGCGAAGGATTGGCCTCGGGAAAGGATAAGGCTACTCTACAGGAGGAAGATGCCCTGAAGCAATTCGAGTCCTATGACGGTAGTTATACGTCCAGAGATCATTGGTTGACGTGCATTGCCGATGGAATAGAGGATGCCCAACACCCCAAGGCGGAGACGAAGGATATCTACAGACCGATATATTATGCCTATCGGGACGAAGGCATCGACGCTGCCGTGGCACTGTATCATAAACTGAAGGCGACCGAATCCGAGGAGTATGGCTTCGATGAGGTGACCTCTCTCATCATTGGGTACAAGTTGTATTCAAATGATAAGAAGATGGATGCCGTCAAATTCTTCAGTATCTCGGTCGAGGAGTATCCCGAGGGGGATTATGCCGGATTCTGCTATCGGTCCATGGGGATTGCATATAAGGAAGCAGGGAACAAGAAGGAGGCCATCCGATGTCTGAAGAAGGCACTGGAGATTAATCCCGAACATCAGGGGACCAAAGACCTCCTTGAGGAATTAGAGGGGTAGGGCATTGCCACCGGTCACAGCCGGTACCCCGGGGTGCCGGCTGCGAATGGGCATTTCATGACTCAAAACTGGTGCGGATTATCCCCCTGAAAAAAATGAATCTTTCGAGGTTTTTTTAGTTGCCTATGAAATAAAAAATAATGCACATTTGCATGTACTGGTTGTATTGCTTCAGAGGTGAAGACTTCAAAAAGCCGGACGATAAGAATAGAGTTGAATAGAGTAACACATGAATAAGGAGTTGATCAATGGCAACTGCAAAGAAGAAACCCGCCGCCAAGAAAACGGCTAAGAAACCGGCAGCCAAGAAACCCGCCGCCAAGAAAGCAACCACTAAAAAGAAAGTGACGAAGAAAGTAACAACGAAGAAGAAAGTGACGAAGAAGACAACGGCGAAGAAGGCAGCTCCGAAGAAGAAACCGGCCGCCAAGAAGAAAGCCGCTCCGAAGAAGAAAGTGGCCAAGAAACCGGCCGCCAAGAAAACCACTAAGAAAGTAGCTAAGAAAGCACCAAAAAAAACTATGAAGAAGACGACAAAAAAAACAGCGACAAAGCGCAAACCGAATGCGGCCTTCATGAAACCGATGACGCCGTCTGCCGAGCTTGCCGCCATCGTCGGTTCAAAGCCGCTTCCTCGGACTGAAGTCACCAAGAAAGTTTGGGACTACATCAAGAAGAACAAATTGCAGAACCCGGAAAACAAACGGGAAATCATTGCTGACGATAAACTGCTCGCAGTCTTCGGCAAGAAGAAAAAAGTCAATATGTTCGAGATGACCAAGCTTATCAGCGGTCACTTAAGCTAGACACTCTCGCTTTGACAACTGGACTTCACGTTACCGGATGACCGACAAGGACCGTCGATCATCCGGTTTTTTTTATGTCATTCGGAATTATTTGTACGGGATGTGTTCGCGCGAATAGTAATCGTTCGTCAGTTTGACGACAACGCCCGAGAGGGCAACGAGTGCGATGAGGTTCGGCAGCGCCATCAATCCAAGGCCGAAATCGCCGAAGGCCCAGGCAACTTCCAGGCGGCTTACCGCTCCCCAGAAAATCATAATGCAAAACAGTATGCGATACGGGAAAATGACCTTATCTCCGAAGAGATATTGAATCGACCGGTCGCCATAGTACGACCAGGAAATAATAGTGGATGTCGCGAATAATAAAACCGCCGCGGTGACGATGTATCCACCCCATCCGCCAATTACAGCCAATCCCTGGGAAAATGCATACGAGGTCAGGGGAGATCCATTCAGAAAAAGACCATTACCTGCGGCATCGACGGCATTCCATGCTCCGGTAATAACGATGACGAGTCCGGTCAGCGAGCAGATCGTAATGGTGTCAATGTATGGTCCCATCATGGCGACAGTGCCCTCGCGAACCGGTTCATCGGTTTTAGCGGCGGCATGCGCGATAGGCGCCGATCCCTGCCCGGCCTCGTTGGAGAATAATCCTCGTTTGACGCCCCAGATGAGACAGTGCATAAATGTCGCTCCGGCAAATCCTGCCGTTGCCCCTTCGGCGGAGAAGGCAGAGGAAAAAATCGTGGCGAATGCTCCGGGAACCTGATCGATGTGTATGATGAGGATGGACAGCGCCCCGATGACATAGATGACGGTCATCAATGGTGAGAGTATCGAGGTAACTCTGCCAATGCGCTTAATGCCGCCCAGAATGACCATGGCGACGAGAACTGCGATGACGGCGCCGGTAACATAGACGCTGATGCCGAAATCGGACTTGAGCTGATCTGCGACGGTATTGGCTTGAACCGCATTGCCGGTGGCCAGCGCGCACATCGAGGCGGCCGCCGCAAATATGATAGCCAGCCACTTCCATCCAAGGGCATGTTCGATATAATACATCGGTCCGCCGGATGCCGAACCGTCGGGGTTGATTTTGCGGTATTTCATCGACAGCGTGCACTCGGCATATTTAAGAGACGTTCCGAGGATTCCGGTCACCCACATCCAGAACAAGGCGCCCGGACCGCCATAGTGGATGGCTGTTGCGACTCCGGCAATGTTGCCGATACCGATAGTTGCCGAGAGGGCCGTGGAGAGCGCCTGAAAATGTGAAATATCCCCTTCGTGTTCCGGATTGTCGTATTTCCCTCGTGTGATGTCTATGGCGTGCTTGACGCGACGCAACTGTATCCATCCGAGGCGGAACGACACAAACAATCCGGTTCCCAGCAGGATAATAAGCATCAGGGGGAATTCTTCGGGAAATTCCCAGATGTAGGAGCCGAGAGTGCTGAAAATACTGTTGATAAATTCCACGGGGCCTCCAATCGGCGCAAATTATGTTTCACCGCTCAGGCGGGCGGTTGGAGTGAAGCTTTAATTGATGTTAGGAAAAAGTACGCAACGCAATCGCGGGTCGCAAGTGAAAAGTAGGATGTATTACATCATGATAAAAAACAAAAAAGCCGACCGATATGCATCGGTCGGCTCGGTTTGGGTTTTCAGGAGGTTAATATTGAATATCCGCGTAATCGCTCATAATAGTGAGAACATCACTATCGTCGGCGGCAAGCGCATTAGTAACGCTCTCGAATTTCACGAGGCCGATACCGGCGGCATACCAGTAATAGTTATATGCATATTCGCCAATCTGCCATGCGACCTTTATGCAATTGCCGTATGTATGACCGTCCATTGCGGCCACCGATTCTATCGCCACGATCGACATCGTCTGATAATCGTCACCGGGGATCGACCCGAGCTGCGGATCGTCTCCGGAAGTGGTTGTATCGGTATCGCCATCATTGGTTCCGCCGCCAACGGTCGTGTTATATCGATTCCAGGAGTGGCCGACTGCAAATGGGCCGTCAAGGATTCGAACGCCCGGATCGGCCGTGGAATAACTTTCAAAAACGGCATTATCGGCGGCATATCGGTAATTATATGTTACCTGATTGGTCGATGTATTCGTCCTCCGGATAACATATCCGGCATGTCCGGAGATGTTAACGGGGTCGGTAACTTCGATATTATAATATGCGACTTCCGGCTCCATCTGAACATAGCTGATGCGCCACCCCTGATTCAGCGGAACATAGGCGCTGGCCGGAGCATCTTCGCTGACTTGCGTTGTCGAAGAGCTGAAGGTATTATCGGAGCAGCCAAACAGGCCGAGCAGTCCGATGATGGCCAGCAATACCGCGCCGGAATAAAGTCGATAGATCATAAACGTTCCTCTCTCTGGTTTATCTGGGTTAATTATTTACTGGATTAGCGCGAGGGGTGACCTCGCTGAAGGGTGTTGCGACAGAAACCCAATCCTCTGTTACATATTATCATTGTCGAGAGAAATCGCGGCGAAATTTATAAAAATCTTCAGCCGTTACCCCTCCTTGTGAGGAAAGTTTCTTCTTTGAACATTCTATTTTCCGGAGAGGAAATCGGCATGTCGAATATTGGGGGAAAATAACGATTTTATCCCCGTATGAGGAAAATTAGTACGATAGTAATACTATTCGTTGCCGATGGGTATGAAATTTGAATTGGGCGGGTGTTTCAATTAGAAATTTACGCCGGCCGAGATGCGGAATGTTTCATCCAGGTCATTGTGATGCAGATACGCCAAATCTATAACATACCTGTTTATGATTGCGCCGAGACCGGCCGTCAGACGATCCTGATCATAACCGACGCGTCCGAAGGCAACACCGCGATAGGCGACCTCCATCCCGGCCTGGAAATCGGCCGAGATTTCTCCCTGCCATAATTCGGCATTCTGCTTCCGACCTTCAAAGCGGATGATCGACTGTCCGGACAGCAGAATGGAAACATGCGGGCGGGCGAAGCGAATCGACAGACCCGGTTTGACCGCGGGATAAATCGTTTCGGTATTATCGTTGGAATAGGCGAGGAATGTCGAGGTGATATCGGTTACGGCAAGAGCCGCAGTGATCATGGTATCGACTTTGTAGACGACTCCTGCATCGAGCCCCAACCCATAGGCGGTCTCGACCGCAATATCCCGATAAATTACTTTGGCGGTAATACCATAACTGATATTATCTCGTGCTCGCCCTGCCAAAGAGGCTCCGAATTGGATATCGAAATGGTTTTCCTCGCGGATGACATACGGATACTGGGAGTCCGTGTCGAAGCCGGTGATTTTAATACCGCCGCCGCCGAGGTAATAGAGATAGAGACCGAAACTGGTGAGGCCGGTCGTGCGACCATTATGAGAAGAGAATCCGATATAATCCTGATTTAAAAGCGATCCGAATGTTTCGGAGTGCATGGTATAGAGCTGCTTGCCGGGAGCGGTAAAGGCCAGTCCGGCCGGATTCCAGTAGCCCGCCGTTGCATTGTACGGCCCTGCGACGACAGCGCCGCCCATACCGAGCGCGTTCGCGCCGACACCGAGTGAGAATGGTTCGCCGGCATATTTCGTAGCCTGCGCAGATGCTCCGAACAGGCAGATAATTAAGACAATATATTCGAATAGTTTTCTCATGACGGCTCAATATAGGTATATCTTCTACGTCCCGGCAATAAAAAAGGCGGGAAAAAGTCTCCCGCCTTGATCAGACTTCAATCGCTTTTCAGCGCTTGGTTATTTTTTACCGGTGCATGCAGCCGGATCGCAGCCGGGCTTGGCAGCGCAAGCGGCCGGGTCACAGCCTTTCTTGTCGGCACAGGCGGCCGGATCGCATCCTGCTTTGTCCGTCTTCGCATCGGCAGTCGTGGCATTGGCAAGCTTGGTCGGATAACCGGCTTTTACCAAAGCGGCCACGAGCATTGATTCGTCGACTTTCTTGGTCTTGTCGTATGCCACCGTCGCGGTGCCTTTTTCGAGGCTCACGTCGACCTTCTGGACGCCGTCGATAGCGGTCAGGGTCTGGGTGACATGCTTGACGCAACTTCCACAGGTCATCTTAGAGACGGTCAGAACAACCGTGCTGCCATCGGTTGTCGTGGCTGCGGTTTTCATCGCGTCAACAGAAGCCTTGGTGCCGGTACAGGCCGACGCGCTCTTCGTGGCGCCGCCGCTGCAGGAACCGGCAAATACGGAACCGCTGAAGACGAATAATACGGTCAATACAACGGTCATTGCTGTCAGTAACTGCTTCTTCACTTAATCCTCCTAAGATGTAGCGTTAATTAAAAATTTTTCCGTTCACAAACAGTCAAGAAAAGGTAGAGTTTTTGTCCTGTTTAATTACCCAATTAAACACGGCAGGTTTCCGCTTTGTTCCAAAGGTTTTCTATTATTTATTTCCCTGTCAATCCATGAAAAGGGAATTAAGTAAGTGATTGCCATTACAGGAGTTTTTGCGCATATTTTCCCCATGGCGGTTCGAGATTTTTTTGATAGATATATCTTCTCATTTTTTAGGTCTGAACAACGCCAGGAGGCTTTGAATCAATTGCCTGGTAAAGACTTGGAAGAACTCCCCGGGCCCTTCGACGGTTCGTTATGTCTCTGGCGGCAGGAATTTGACGATTTTCACCGATCATCGGTAGTTGGAGGATTGATTCGGGAGTTGAAAAACGAGAACTCCGAACAGGCCAGATCAATATTTGTTACTGCCGTATCCGATTTCTTTTTAGAAAATCCTCTGGATAATCCGCCCGATATCGTGACCATTATCCCCGATTCGCGACCACGTTCGTATCCGACCGTAGCGGCCATAACCTCCTGTTTCTGCGAGCGACTCGGTTGGCCATTCTTGGACGACCTGATTATCCCGGCGAAGATCGGCAAGCCGCAGAAGAACCGATCGTGGACTGAGAGAAAAGGGGACCGGACACTCAGGTATCGTCTGACATCTCCCGAATCCGTTTCCGGCAAGCATGTCCTCATTTTCGATGATATTTATGCCACCGGGCAGAGCATGAATGAGGCCGCGGAATTAATGCGGGCGGCAGGGGCTAAGTATGTTTCGGTATTGGCACTGGTGCATCTTTTGCCGCGCGAATAGTCCCCCAACTTTATCTTGAAAAACACCCGGCAATCCGGTACATTGCGCCAATGCAGCGGGCGGATGTACAAACAGTTACGATTACCGGCGCGAACGGCTTCATCGGCAGTCGCGTCTGCCGTTTGCTGGCGGCCAACGGCTACGCAATTCGCATTGTGTGCCGTAAAACATCCGATCTGACGCAGCTGGCCGACATCCCGTACACGAAAATCTTTGCCGATATCACCGATCCCGATTCGCTTCACGCCGCGGTAGAAAATACGGATTACATCGTACACCTCGCAGGACTGGTCAAGGCCAAAACTGCCGATGATTACTTCCGCGTCAATCAAGGTGGAACGGTCAACTTGCTCAATGCAGTCAAAAACTGCAATCTATCGCTCAAGAAATTCGTGTTAATATCATCGCTGGCGGCATTCGGGCCATCGGACGACCGGCCGCGAAAAGAGGATGATGCACCGAATCCTCTGACGACCTATGGTCGAAGTAAACTGGCGGGTGAAGAATCAATACAGTCATATTCCGATATCATCCCGATTACGGTACTGAGGCCTCCCGGCGTGTATGGCCCGGGTGATACCGAAATTTTCACGCTGTTCGATATCGTCAATAAGGGATTCCGGCCGTATATGAAGGGCGGCCATAACAAGATTCAGTTAGTCTATGTCGATGATCTCGCCATGGCGATAAAACTGGCCATGGAAACACCGAAGAGCCGCGGGCGGGCATATCAGATTGCCCATGCCGAAGCGCATTCATCGCGGGATATGCTAAATGGTATCGGCGAATTGCTGGGGAAAAAAGGTATCGGCATCACCATACCGGGATGGCTGTTGAATTGTATCGCGCTGCTGTCGGAATTGTTTTTCAGGCTCATTGGACACACGCCGCATTTTTCGCGGGAAAAGGTGCGCGAGTTGACGACGAATTGGGAATTGGATGTTAGCCGGGCAAAGGATGAGCTCGGATTCGAGGCCGCGGTCGATTTTAAGACCGGAGCCGCTCAAACTATTGATTGGTATCGCCGGGAAGGCTGGTTGAAATGATAAGTTTGCAACTGCTGATAACCTCGCTCATCTGGGCCGGAGGTGCGCTGTTTATCTTCGAGGTCATCTGGTATCAACTGGAGAAGCGACTCAACCTGCTCAACAAGCTCCCGGAAGAGCTTCTTGAGGAAACCGGTCTCGGCTATTTTATATCCAAATTCATCATGCAGTTCGCCTTTATCGTCATCGTGCCGACCGCCGCATACAGCTGGTTTTATGTCATGATTCCATTCTATGGCATTCGCGCCGGTATGGCGGTGGCCCTGGTTCTGTTTATCCTTGGTATCATGCCATTCACGGTGGCGATACTCATGCGGGTCAAACTTCCCGTCTCATATATTCTGTTTCAACTGGCCGGGTATCTGCTCAAATTGCTTCTGATATACGGCATCATCGGGTATTTATATATTTTATAAGGAGTCGCCATGCTCGGTACCACCGAACTCCGCGCACAATTTCCGCATACGACAGAGCGCACGTATTTCAATGTCGCCTCGAACGGTCCGATGCCGAATCGCGCATATGAGGTATTAAATGGCAGCCTGTCGACATCGCGGCATGCCATGATCGGTGCGCAGGAAAACGTTTTCGAATCACTCACATCGATCAGCGCCAACGGAGCAAGGATTTTCGGCTGTTCTCCCGATGAAGTCGGATTCGGATTCAACACGACATTCGGAATTAACCTCGCGGCATTCGGATTGCCATTGGAAGCCGGGGACGAAGTGCTGCTCTCCGATGTCGATTTTCCGACAAATGTCTATCCCTGGCTGGAACTGCGCAATCGGGGCATCAATGTAAAGTTTATCAAAAGCATTAATCGCTGTTTTTCTATCGATGAACTACGGAAGGCCATCACGAAAAATACGAAATGCCTTTCGGTGTCATTCGTGCAATTCTTCAATGGCTACAAAAGTGATCTCAAGGCCATCGGCGAAATCTGCAAGGCCAACGGCATGTATTTCGTCGTCGATGCCATACAGGGCGCCGGTGTAGAACCGTTGAGATTGAACGAGTGGGGTGTCGATATCGCATCGGCCGGAGCGCAGAAGTGGCTACTGTCCTCGCAGGGGACAGGATTATATTTTATTTCAAAAGAGATGCAATCAGTTATTCGACCGCCGTGGCGGAGCTGGCTCAGCATCGATTGGAAGTGCGACTGGACTAACCTGAATGATTATGGAAGGGCATACCCGAAAACAGCTCGGCAGTTCGAGCTTGGGACATATCCGGTACCGATTATGCTCGGCATGGATGAATCGATCAAATTCCTGACTGAGATAGGAACCGAGAACATACAGGCGCACAATCATGCCCTGCTGGACAGACTGATTACTTATTTGGAATCAAATCCCGCCTATACAATAACGAGCGATTTAACACCGGCCGCGCGCAGCGGTATTCTGACCTTTACGACAACATCCGGCGATATCCGCTCGGTATTCACCCATCTACAGAAGATGAAAATCATGATCGCTTTGCGCGAGGGTTCGATTCGCGTATCGGTCCACGTTTTCAACAATTTCGACGATATCGCTCGCCTCATCGAGGGGCTCGAATCGGCGGCCCTTTCATAAGGCAGGGAGCAAGATACGGTGGAACTGCTTGGTGAAATGGCTGCATTGACCACGGCCTTTTGCTGGGGAGGCGGCACACTCCTCTTTGCCGCAGCCGGCAGGCGAATCGGGTCGTACAATGTCAATAAGCTGCGCATTCCGATGTCGGCCGTTTTTCTGGGGACGCTCCTGCTTGTCATGCACGGCAGTTTTTTTCCGACCGGGATAGACAGCCGCACCACGATCCTGTTGACCCTCTCCGGCATTATCGGCCTCATCATCGGCGATACCTGTTATTTCCGCTGCCTGGTGATTCTTGGGCCCCGCCGAGGCGCCCTATTGGAATCGCTGTCGCCGCCGATTACAGCGATAGCCGCATTCTTTTTTCTCGATGAGCGACTCGGACTGCTCGCCATTCTCGGACTCATCATCACGCTCGCCGGTGTCGCTTGGGTGACTACGGATAAAAAAGACGACAGGATGGATAACCGGGAGGGCTCCAAGGCCTTCGGTGTCCTCATGGGAGTATTCGGAGCAGCCGGGCAATCATTCGGATTGATTATTGCCAAGGAGGCGATGGGCGATTCGTTCGATCCACTGTCGGCGACATTTATTCGCATGGTAGCCTCATCACTCGGGATCTGGATTATCGCCGCCTTTCGGCGGGAAATCGTGACGACAATGACACACCTGACGGATAAAAAGGCGCTGTTTACTCTGATGGGCGCGGCGTTTGTCGGGCCGACTATCGGTGTCTGGATGTCGCTTGTCGCCGTCAAGCATACTCATGCCGGAATAGCTGCAACGATCATGTCGACTTTTCCGATTATCGTGATACCGCTAACTATGATTGTCCACAAAGAAAAACCGACCATGCGGTCGGTTGTCGGAGCCATTGTCGCCATCGCAGGCGTAGCGCTCCTGTTTATCGAATAGATAAATGGCCTGTCGCCGGCAGGTTGCTTACTCTACCGGCGTTTCACTCGGTTTCATCATGGTCACAAAACGATCCATGACAACTTCCTGGTTTTCAGTAAACAGATTATCGCCTGCAGGCACGACCAGCCAGTTTCCACCGAGGCCCTGCAGTTCCGCCAGTTTCTCATTGATCGGCGTATTGCCGGCGCCGGCGGCGATGATTAGCAATCCGTTCGGTTTTTTCTCAGTCACCATGCCGAAGGCATCCGACACATCCGATTCGTCGAGACTGATTTCATAGCTGGAAGTCTGCTTCATCCACCACCAGATGAATGAAAGATAGAAATCGGGCGCGGACATATCGCGGGCCTTTATTACGCGTTTCTCCCAGTCAATACCGTCGACAACCGGATTCTCGGCGATACAGAAATCGACATTCGATAATTCATTTGCGGTACGAATTGCGGCCGTCCCGCCGTGATCCTCGCCCCATAAGACGATTGGGTGAACAAGGCGGTCCTCCAGTTCCATACGAGTCAGCAGCGTGTGCAAATCATTGGCCTCGTAATAGCCTCCGGAGCGGAATTCACCGTCGCTCTGTCCGAATCCTCGCTGGTCGTAGATGGCGCAGTTATATCCGAGGTCGGCCAGTACTTTGGCCTTATCGATTTGCGATGACATGTCTGAGAACAACCCATGGAGTAAAACAACGGTTCCCGCCGGTTGGGCCGCTGCCGAATCGAGATTCGCCTGAATATAAAACCCCGACATGCTGAGGTTATCCTCGGTCAGAATCTTAAAATCCTCACCGATGAGTCCGTGTTCGGAGAGATCAATAAGAGAAGAAGATTCCTCGGGGCGCTCAATTATTTTTCCGGCCTGATTGAGCGGATAAATCCAGAGGAAAAAGACCCCCAGCAGTACAATGACAATAACCGCGGAAGTCTTGATGGTTTCTTTGGTTTGTTTAGTCATAATTCGATAAAGTAACGGCCCGGCGCAATCCGAGCAATAAAAAAGAATAGCGGAGAGTAATTTGTTTGCAATTAAGGCGTTAACTCTGTAGTATAAAAAGGTAAACTGAGCAGGGACGGCTTCCGATACTATGAGTATGGAAAAGAAAACAGTTCTCTTCGTGATACCGATTCTGGCCCTCATTCTCGGGCTGGTCGGTTGTGGCGGCGATTTGACCGGCGGCGGAACAAAAGATACGTACGTCGTCTATGCCACGCTGGTGAAGAATGTCCAGACGGACACCGCCAGAATCGATGTTTTGCTGACTCGAAACGGCGACACAATTACGACCGCTACCGTGGCGCTCAATAACGATACCCTCGAAACGAATACCATCGGATATTACCAGACGTATGGCGCCGGAACGATTCCGGTTAATGCCGTCTATACGCTGTCGCTGGTCGATTCGACATTATTGGATAGAGCCATAAGTATTCGATTGGCCGGAGCGCCGATTATTACCAATACCGGATTCCGGTTTTACACCGGCAGCGCCGAGGCAGTCAGCTGGACCGGCGGCGCCAATGCCGATGGATTTATCCTGGCCACGATGCCGCCCGCGAGCGCATCGGTCGATACCGGGTACAGTGCATACGTGGCGGTTAATAACGGCACGATTCCGAGTGAGGCGTTCGAGTTGGGTGTCAACGATCGCATTATCGGCATGCACATGATTTATGTCGCCGCATATAACGGCGCACCGATTGCCAATACATTCATTCCGTTCGACCTGCCGAAACTCCTGATTCCGGGTGATAATATTTCCGGGTCGAATATTTCCGGTCGAGCGGCCGGCATCGTTATCGGACTACCGGATTCCATATCCGTATCAAATCCATGAGCGACAAAGCGAAGGCAAAAGAACTCCTCGGGCACCTCAATCGGCTTTCCACGGAAAGCCCCAATCCAAAAAGTCTGCATATCGACCGCCTGGCGGCGGTCGATATTTGCCGCATCATCAACGATGAGGACAAAACCGTTGCCGCCGCTGTCGAGCGACAAATCGATAACATTGCCGCAACGGCCGAGGCGGTTGCTGCCGTTATGCGAAACGGCGGGCGGTTATTTTATATCGGAGCAGGCACATCCGGGCGTCTGGGTGTCCTGGATGCATCGGAAATACCGCCGACCTTCGGCGCCGATCCAGCTCTCGTCACCGGTGTTATCGCCGGCGGACGGGATACACTGGTGTTATCCAAAGAGGGGATAGAAGACCGGGCCGACGAGGCGCCGCATGATTTGAAAAAATTTGCATTCAGCAGCGAGGATTTTCTCATCGGTCTGGCGGCTTCCATTCGCACGCCGTATACGCTGGCCGGTATCGAGTATGCCAAACGAATCGGCGCGAAAACGGCAATGATCGTCTGCAACAAGGCAGATGACCTTGCGGTTCGACCGGATTATCTAATCGAATTGCTGGTCGGATCCGAGGTTATTACCGGCTCGACGCGCATGAAATCCGGTACCGCCCAGAAGATGACGCTCAATATGATTTCGACGACCGCGATGATTCTGCTCGGGAAATGCTATGGCAATCTGATGGTCGACCTCAAGGCGACCTCGGATAAATTAGTCGCCCGGTCGCGCAAGATTTTGATGGAATTGTTGGATATCGATTTCGAGGCCGCGGACGCCCTGATCGAATCATCCGGTGGATCGGTCAAAACGGCGATCGCGATGCATCGCCTGAGCCTCTCAAAACAAGAAGCCGCCGACCGACTGGCGTCGGTCAACGGCTCCCTCTGGAAACTGCTCGATTCCTGACTCACCGCCGGTTAGTCAGGCCAGTCGCCCTTTTGTAATCAAGCAGCTATCCTGTATTTTCGGAAAACTAAAAAAACTGCCGTGAGCGCCATTAAAAGTATTAGCGCGATTTTCCCGTAATAGGATGATGATGGAGTTTTGATGTAGGAGTGGGCATTTACGGTCAATTCCACCTTAATCGTCTCCACGTTATATGCGGATACGTCTATTCCATTAAAGGGAACACCGATCAGGGCCGAGTCGGCTATCAGAATAAAGTGTGCATTTGTAAAATCCCCATTCGTAGTCAAATTATCAGTAGAACCCCTTAGCGTTGCCAATCCATTAAATATGGAATTTCCCTGGGATGAAACTGTTAGTCGAATGATGGCAGTTTGTTGCGGGTCTATTGAATACAAATAACCGACTACATCCATGTTAAGTATTCCACCGATTATCTCATATGACACATATGTGCTACAACTGGTTGTGTCGGTTAAAGACTTGTCGGCTGAAGTGCGAAATCCCCATGCCTTCGCAACGGCAAATAATTGTTTTCGGGGAGACGTTTCATTACAACGGGCAAATGATAGCGCCCCACCGAATTGAGGCGCCGGGCGATTCACTTCACATTCGGCGGTAATCGGTAAACCCGGATTGGGATCGGGATAGGAATCCGCATCGACACATAACTTCTGTCCTAATGCCGATGCGTCAACTTCAACATCCGCGTTTGGGCCGATCCATGTGGCTTTGGCACCGGCCTGTATATTGCCTGCAATGACGAATAGTAAAAAGCAACAGAATAAAATTGCTGAGAACTTCTTAAACATACGGCTCCTCCTCGATGTTTCATGCCTGTGTCAAGTGCGTAAAAATTACTGCACTATATTAAGCGGCGGTTTGAACGTAGTGTTGTATTGTGTGAGGCTGGGAATGGCAAAGATGTTTGTGTTCGACATTCGTATCATACATATATATAAAGAAATATGCAAGCATTTATTAATATTATATTGTGCTACTTATAATGATATAAAACGTTCACGGTGCAGGCTATGCTTAGGTCAAGAGTTGGCAGATGTGGACATCTGCCGCCCACAAATATAAAACCGCCGCCCGATTTACTCGGGCGGCGGCGATGTCGTGGGATTGATTAAGCTCCGGCGACACCCCATTCAGTCAGGGCGCGTCGGTTTATATTCGTGCGATGCGATACCTCCTCAACACCAGGAAGGCCGCCGTGAGGGCAAGCAGGCCGATGAGAATGAGTAACCCATACGGTGTCGTCGAAGGAACCCGCATATACGATTGCGCATCCGAGGTTATCTCTATTTGAATATCATCCGGGTTGTAAGCGGATACGTCAATGCCCGCAAATGTTCGCTCCATTTCAACCGCGTTTCCGACAACGGAAAAATCGCCTACGGTGAAATCGCCACTTGCGGTCAATTCGTCAGGTGCGCCGCGCAATTCCGCTCGGCCGCTGAAAATAGTATCCGCGCCGGCTGTGACATCGAGTCGCAAAATAGCCCCTTGCTTCTGATCAACCGATGACAATGAACCGTAAACATCCATACTAAGATGTCCCGCGTCGATTGATGAGATCACCTGAGTACTACAGCGCGTCGTATCGCCGGCCGATTTGCCTGCCCAGGCCAGTACGCCCCAGGAATGCGCGAATGCCCATTGAATTTTGCGCCCGGTCGCGGTCGTATCACAATACGCATACGCCACGGCTCCGCCTTGTTTCCAATCCGGTCGTATACTTTCACAGTAGGCCTGAATCGGGAGATTCGATGTCGTGAACGGGTAAATTTCCTCATCGTCGCAGAACTTTACACCGATGACACGAGTGTGAGCCCCCGTATAGGCGATCGGACCGACCCAGCGGGCGAGAGCCTTGGCCGAAATATCTCCGGCGAAAGCGACTAATAACAACGTTACCACGAGAAATACGATAAGCTTGTGAGACATAGCTCCCCTCCTAAAACATGCGCTTGCAAGGATAATGTGAAATAACGAACTGCATGATTGCGGCGATGCGAAAATCAATACACCTGTGCGAGGTGAGGGATTACAGGGGAACCTCTTCCTGTAATTATCATAATATAGACGAGGATAGAAAATCTTGCAAGCGATTATTACATTCGCGATGTACCGATAGCATTATTCTACTCGGCAAAGAGCTTTCGATACAGTTTTCTGAAGTGTTTTTTTACGACGACGGCATAACTCTCCTGTATCAATGCAAATGCCAAATCGGCCGACGCCTTATCATGCACCGTGACGGTAATCCACCCGAACCGTCCGACATGACTGGCGATGTCGACGTCGGGATGATAGAGATATCCGTCCAGATGCTCCTTTTCCGGTTTGAGGGTGATTCCAAGCGGTGTCTCGGAACTGCAAATGGCGAACACCTTGCCATTGACTTTATAGACGATACACTCCCAGGGATACTCCTCCGTTACCATTTCCTGTTTCAGGCACCAGTTTCTGATTCGTCGAAAATACCGGGATGAATTCGTCAGCATAGACATGTCTCCATTTCATGAAATATAAGAAATAATTCGATCCCAGACATCACAAATAGCCGTCGGTCCTCATAACCGATTGATTTATAAGGCGATACGCTAATCACTTCACCGCAAGCAGCCCCCTGATGTTCCTGAATTTTTAACAATGGGGGATCGTCAATTTGCTTGTCTTTTTGTCGAAAAGTATTATATTGTCCGTCTGCATTTGCGTAAAAGCTTTGCACAATGGAAGTTAGAAAGAAGGTTTTGGAGCATGAAAGAAAAGATTCATCCGAAATACGAGCCGACGACGATAACCTGCGCCTGTGGAAGTGTCATCGAAACTCGCTCGACATCGAAAGACATCAAGGTTGAAATCTGCGCGAACTGCCATCCGTTCTTCACCGGTAAGCAGAAACTGGTCGACACCGCTGGTCGCGTCGAACGGTTCCGCCAGAAATACAATCTCGATAAGAAAAAGAAATAGTTTCTTCTCACCATTCGCCGCCGTCCTTTCGTACTATTAGTAAATGTAGTATGTTAAGGTAAACGTTCATTAACAAGATGCGTGGGAGACACCATGCCCGATCTGGCAGTGGGCGGACAAGCAGTGATTGAGGGCGTGATGATGCGGTCGGACGATCGTATCGCAACAGCCGTCAGAGTCCCATCCGGCGAAATAAAAGTGAAAACCGACGAGTTTATCTCGTTAACCAAGAAATATAAAGTTCTCGGCCTGCCGGTAATCCGGGGGGCCGTTTCTTTCCTGGAGATGCTGGTCATCGGCATCAAATCTCTCAATTTCTCCGCCGATATCGCGGTCGTTGAAATCGAGAAGGAAGAAGCCGCAAAGAACGGCGAAGTATACAAGGAAAAAGAGAAGAAGAAAACTAATTCGGTCATGCTGGCCGGGACGGTCGTTTTTGCCCTGGCCCTCGGTATCACCGTATTCTTTTTCCTGCCCCTTGCCATTTCCACGTTTCTGAATATCAACAAGGATGCCCTCGCTTTCAACCTCGTTGCCGGGGTTATTCGCGTCGTGTTATTCCTCGCCTATGTCTGGGGCATTTCCTTTATCGGCGATTTCAAGCGCGTCTTCGCCTATCACGGCGCCGAGCATAAATCGATTTTTGCCTTCGAATCCGGGGCCAGAATGGTCCCCGAAGAAGTGTCGAATTATCCGCGCCGCCATCCTCGCTGCGGAACCAGTTTTATATTAATCGTCGCCTTGTTCGCGATTCTCATCTATTCCATTTCAGATACGATTTTTGCAATCGTGACCGGCGAGGCCCCGACACTTCTGGTTCGCTTCGGTATTCATTTCTCGCTTCTCCCGCTCGTCGCCGGCGGCTCATATGAGCTCTTGAAACTCTCGGGGCGGACCCGTGATTCAAAAATTACCCAGTTGCTCATCGCCCCCGGACTGTGGCTGCAAACCATTACGACCAAAGAGCCGAGCCTCGATCAGATCGAGGTAGCCATTGTGGCTCTGGAATCGGCGATGGATATTACGGAGAATTCCAAACTGTCCGTCAAACGAGTCCCCGCAACTTAGCGAATTCCACTTCCGACATTTCAAGTCGCTCTTAAATGCTTGCCTGCCGAACCGGCGACAGCTATATTCCGATTCATTCTGAGAGGAACCTATGCTTGATTTACTGGCGAAAATAGACGACCGCTATAATGACATCTCCGAGAAACTGACGCTTCCCGAGAATTTGAGTAATCCCAATAAGCTCAAGCAGCTCTCGCGCGAGCACAGGCACTTGGAAGAAGTGAAACGGGTCGCCGACGAATACCGCAAACTTCTCAAGAATATCGATGAGGCGAAGGAAATCATTCGTCTGAACGAGGATCCCGATCTGGTTGAAATGGCTCATGCCGAACTGGATGAAGCGAACGAAACAATCGACGATGTAGAAAACAGTCTCCGCGTCATGCTCCTCCCGCGCGACCCGAACGACGATAAAGACGTTGTCGTGGAAATCCGCGCCGGTACGGGAGGCGAAGAGGCAGCGCTTTTCGCGGCCGACCTCTATCGTATGTACTGCCATTTTGCCGAGGAGCAGGGATGGAAAGTCGAAACACTGTCTACCAACCCAACCGGTATCGGCGGCCTCAAGGAAATTATCTTCAGTATTGTCGGGGCAGGGGCATATTCACGCCTGAAATTCGAGTCAGGTGTTCACCGCGTTCAGAGAGTACCGGAAACGGAGAGTTCCGGCCGCATTCATACATCGGCCTCATCGGTGGCAGTGCTGCCCGAAGCGGAGGAAGTCGATATCGCCATCAATGAGAACGAATTGAAAATCGACGTTTACCGTTCATCGGGCCCGGGCGGTCAGTCGGTCAACACGACCGATTCGGCCGTGCGTATCACACACCTCCCGACCGGGCTGGTTGTGACCTGTCAGGATGAAAAATCACAGTTAAAGAACAAGACCAAAGCGCTCAAAGTGCTCCGTGCACGGCTGCTCGATAAAGCCATGCAGGAGCAACAAAGTAAAATCGCCGCCGAGCGTAAATCCATGGTCGGGTCTGGGGACAGGTCGGCCAAAATTCGCACCTATAATTTCCCACAGGGGCGCGTCACGGATCATCGCATTAACCTGACTCTGTACAGGCTCCAGGCGATATTAAACGGCGATCTGGATGAATTGATCGAGGCCCTGACCAATCGCGAACAGGAAGATTTACTTGCGGCGGCCGAATTAGATGTGTAAATTGCGGCATGGCTATAGTCGAAATAACTCGCGACAATATTGAATCATACCGACCGGCGCTGGTGCGGCTGGTCCTCGCTCACATGCATGTCCTCGGGACGGAAACGTCCAAATCCAGAGTCGAACACACGATTGATATCGTCCTCGAAGAAGACTCCCGCGCGCATTTCATAGCCTCGGTCGATGAGGAGTGCAGCGATGTTACCGGCTTTTGCTTTTTCAATACTGCTATTGGACTGGAAAGCGGCGGACGGTATCTGTGGCTCAATGAAATCCACATCAAGAGCGATTGCCGCAACCGAGGAATCGGCCGGTCGATGCTGGCGTATATGATCGAATGGGCGAAGGAAAACGGCTATATCGCCATCTACGGCATCACGCATCGCAAAAACATCGGCGCGCAGGAGTTTTTCGACGCCAATGATTTCGTGCAAACCGAGGTCATCTGGCTCGACCGTCGCATCGAACAGTGAAGTCTCGGCGTATTTGCTTTTGACTCCTCCCATGAAATTACCTACATTATCGTATTATTGTTCATAACAATCGCCTGCGAGGTAATATGGATATTAAATCTATCGCCATGGATGGACTCGTGGCCGCATCGGCGCACAAGGCGTCCTATTGCGATATCCGCTATGAAGTCATCCGCGACGAAAACCTGGCCTATTCCGACGGCGAACCGGAACCTATTGAAACTTCGGTTTCGGCCGGCTGGGCCGTCCGTTTGCTTATTGACGGCGCCTGGGGATTCGCATCATCCGATGATCCCACCCTGTCGATCAAGGCTCTCACCGATATGGCCGCGGCTGTCGCCAAAGCCTCCGGAAAAGTGATGGCAGAACGCGTAAAACTGACTCCGGCCCAGATACAGGTTGGCGAATTTATCTCGCCGTATCAAACAGATCCATTCACCGTACCGCTGGAAGACAAAATCGCCTTCCTCGCCGACCTCGATGCGGCCATGGGTGCACACGAGGGAATCAATTCCCGGAGCTGTTTCGCATCGTTTCGTAAATACGACAAGTATTTCTTTTCATCCGAGGGCAGCGAACTGCATCAAATCCTGATTCAATCCGGCGCAGGAATCAGCATGGGCAAATCGGTTTCCCGACGCGAGCGATACGAGCGCAGCTATCCGAAACCGGCCGGGCAATATGAACTAAAGGGATATGAACTACTGAAAGAATTGGATTTCAAGGCGCAGATACCCAGATTGGTCGAGGACATCAAGCAACTGGAGACAGCCATCGACTGTCCCGCCAAAACGACGACACTCGTGCTCGACGGCAATATTACCTCGCTGGTCATTCATGAATCCGTCGGGCATGCGCTGGAACTCGACCGCGTCTTCGGGATGGAGCGAAACTTTTCCGGCATGTCTTTCGCGACACCGGAGAATCTGGATAGTCTGCAGTACGGCTCCGACATCGTCAATTTCGCGGTGGATGCAACCGCCAAGCACGCGCTCGGTTCCTATGGCTGGGACGACGAGGGCGTCGCCGCAGGCTGTACACTGTTGATTGAAAACGGCAGATTGAAAAACTATTTGTCCTCGCGCGAACTGGCGGGGAGAGTCAACCGCACCTCGACGGCCAATCTGAGAGCCGAGGGGTGGAAGAACATCCCGATTATCCGCATGTCGAATACGCTACTTCAACCGGGAGATAAATCATTCGCCGATTTGATCGGCGAAGTCGACGACGGCATCTTCATGAGCGGTCCGACTTCCTGGTCGATCGATGACCTGCGCAAAAACTTCCAATTCGGATGCGAAATCGGCTGGGAAATCAAGGGTGGCAAAATCGGCAGCGCCATCAAGAATCCGACCTTTTCCGGCTGCACGACACAGTTCTGGAACAATTGCAATGCCATCGGTGATGCCTCGCAGTTCGTGATTCAGGGAACACCAAACTGCGGCAAGGGGCAACCGGGACAGAATGCGCGGACGGGTGAAGGCGCATCGCCGACCCGCTTCGTCGATATTCAGGTAGGAGGGCAGGCATAATGACCGAATCGAAAGCAATGGAAGTTTTGCATAAGGCCCTAAAGCAATCATCCGCCGATCAGACCGAAGTCGTACTGATGGGTGAGAAAACCGACCTGACGCGTTTCGCCGAATCGACAATTACACAGAATATCTCACAAGAGGAAACGACACTGGTTATCACGGCAGTCAATGAACAAAAGGTCGGTATTGCGACAACTAACGATTTATCCGATGACGGAATAGCGGAAGCGGTGGCGAAGGCCAATCAAATCAGCAAACTGCAAAAACCCGATGCGCGCTTTCAGTCATTTCCCGATACGACTATGGCTCCGAAGCTGGATAAAACCGCGACTGTCGAGACGAATCTCAATTTCACCCCGAATGATATGGCGGGCACGGTTGAGGCTGTGGTGAAGATGACCAAGGCGAAGAATCTGGCCGCATCCGGAGCCTTTCGGCATGATATCAATACGGTCGCGATAGCGAACTCGCTCGGTGTCGAACAGTTCGGGCGAAATGGGAAGGCAGAATTATCACTGACAATAGTCGGCGAGGGTGAACAATCCGGATTCGGTATCGCATTCAGTCCCGATCCTGCGAGCATCGACTACAAACGAGCCGCCGAGGCCGCCATTTCGAAGGCAGAAAAAAATATCAATCCCATTGTACTGCCCGACGGGCAGTATACCGTGATTCTGGAACCGGCGGCAGTCGGACAGTTATTGCTGTTTCTCAGTTTCCTCGGATTCGGCGGCCGCACGCTGGCTCAGCAACGGTCATTCTTGTCGAACAAAACCGGCGAAATTATCACGGGCGAAAACATCACAATATCGGACGAAGCGGAAAACCCGATCTTCGGATCATTGTTATTCGACTACGAAGGCGTTTCCAAAAAACGTATCGTTCCGATTCAGAATGGTAAGGCAGGCGAGGGGGCCTTCGACAGCTATTATGCCGCAATGATGGGTACGGCTCCGACGGGCCATTCGGTCCAGCCGAATAACGGTTTTGGACCATATCCGAAAAACCTCGTCATGCAGCCCGGCGACAAGACATTCGATGAAATGATCGCATCGACGGAAAAAGGCGTTTTGATTTCGCATTTCTGGTACATCAACTATCTCAATCCGATGCGCACGATGATCACCGGCACGACGTTCGATGGCACCTTCCTGATTGAAAACGGTCAAATCGGCCCGGCAATCAAAAACATGCGCACGAATCAGTCAATCCTTGAGGCGTTCTCCAATGTCGAGATGATGTCGAAAGATCGCATCGTGTATCCGCAGTATGCGTCGCTCATGTATGTTCCGGCGATGAAGATCAACAATTTCAACCTGGTGCAGGAAACGAAGGAAGAATGGGAGGGCTCATGTTAGACCGCCGCGAATTTATGATATTATCCGCGATACTGGCGGCTGGGGCGACTATTACCCTGACTGGCGTCGACAGTGTTCTGGCAATCGAACCGATTGATAATCGAATGCCCAAGGAAGTGCCCCTGTATCGCTTTCATGGCCATGCCAAATCCGGGTGCGCCTTCCGACCCGAAATAACCGATATCTGGGCCGGAGGCGGCGCCGTTCTTCCCGAGGAGTTTTAATTGCCGGATACGAACATCAATGAGCTCATCACCGAGGCCGAGAAAAAGCTCCTCGCCGCAGGAATCGATGCCGGTAAGGCAGAGGCCGAAATCATCCTGTGCGAACTGCTCGATTGTGAGCGGCTGAAACTCTATCTCGACGGTCACACAATGATAACGCCCGAGATTATCGACCGCTTCAATCAGATTGTCGAAAAACGCCTCACTCGATATCCGCTGCAATATATTCTCGGTTCGGCTTATTTCTACGGTCGTAAATTCGTTGTCAATGAAAGTGTCATGGTGCCGTGTCCGGAGACGGAATTACTTTTAGAATCCGTTCTGCGCTCGGCTCGGCTTAGCAACTCCAATCCGGTGCGCCTGCTGGATATCGGTACCGGCTCGGGAGTTGTTTCGGTTTCCAGTAAATTGGAGAACCCCGACCTCGATGTGACGGCATCGGATATTTCGCCCGATGCCCTGGCCGTGGCGCAGAAAAATGCCGGGCGGTTTGGTGTTCTTGAAAAGATTCGCTGGGTGGAGTCTGATTTATTCGAAAACATTGATGCTGGTATGACATTCGATATTATCGCCTCGAATCCGCCGTACATCAATTCCGATGACTACGATACGCTGCCGCCCGAGGTCAAGGCCGACCCGACACTGTCGCTGCTTGGCGGCAAACAAGGGATGGAAATTATTGATCGGCTGTTGAAACAGGCGCCCGATTATCTGAACCCATCCGGCACCCTTGCATTCGAGATCGGGTACGATCAGGCCGATTTGATATTCGAGCGCGTCGAGTCGGATGACCGCTATGTGCGCTGTTCGCTGTTAAAGGACCTGGCCGATATCGATCGGGTTGTCGTCTGCAAAGTCCGCTGACGCTATTCGATGATATCGATAATTTCCGGCTTCCAGTCGGTATCCATCCAGACGCCGCAGATAGAAACCGGCAGCTTCCAGCCGGCGATTTCCTTCATCGCCTTTTTCACATGTTCAATATGTTTTTCTTTGGAAACCGGATTTCCTGCGCAATCGGCGTGGCCCGTAATGACAACAACTTTCGAACCGTGCTTTTCTACAGAAATTTTCACACGATTCTTAATGGATTCGACGAGCGGGGTCTGGCATTCCGCCAGTATCTTATCCGGTCCCGGCTCAGTAATGGTGTCGATGTAGTCGACATGAAATCGATTTTTCATCCACTCAATAATTGGTAATTGGACACGGCCGTCCATGCAATTAATCGCGGTGGCGAATGTACCTTCAGCCATCTGATGACTCCTTACGGACTAATTTATGGTATCCGACGCTCGAACAGCGCCTCCTCATATTCACAGTGCTTAATAAATCCCAATTTCTCATAACAGCGGATTGCCGGGACATTATGGTGCTGGACATTGAGCGCTATCAGCCCGACCGATTGCTGCAATTCCTGAATCAACCGCGAAGTCACTCGTGTCGCCAGACCGCGACCGCGATAATCGGGATGCGTCGCAATACTTCCAAGGACCGCAATATCGTATTCCTTCGAATAGACATGTACACCGGCGACAGCGATGATGGCCGGGCCCGCAGAAATACCGAAAAACTTTCCCGTGGCAAGCAGGCGCTCGTCGAAATACCTGTCAGGATAGGCTGCCTCGTATAAATCGATTATGGCATCGAAATCATCCATCGACAATCGTCGAAGGTTTTCATCTTCGCTATGATGCGGCGTAAAGTTTTTCAGCTTCATTTTTATATGCGTGCTGAGTGGCTTCTCTTCGAATGATTGCCGGAACAGGTCTCGATATGGTTTTAGATAATGACAATAGAATCTATCCGGAAGATGGGGGAGAGTTTCAGTTAGAAGCTGTTCGAATCGATCCGTTTGGCCGAACGCCTGCACACATACGAAGCGCGGATTGTTATACAATAAAACGGCGTCTTCAATATCGCCCTCTTCATTCTCAATTACCGGCCAGGTGCAGAGTGGAAAGTAAAAATCATCCAGATCGCCGATGAGATACGAATAGAGCACAGGATTCTTTTGGAAATGCCGATACAGGCCCGCTTTGTCGGTCGTCAGCTTCATTGCCGACAATGTTATGTTTTATCGCCGTGATGTCAAGAGCAGGCGGGGGCAAAAAGGGAATGGGAGAATTAAAAAAGGCCTCCGTATCCGGAGGCCTTCTCGTGTAAATCTATACAGTCCTGCTAAAGCTATTGTCTTTTAACGAACAACCGCCCACGGACTGGTGATCGCCGTCGTCGGCACCGAGGCATAACCGATGATGAGTTCTTCGTTTACGAAATCGGAATAGTCGGTAATCAGACCTGTGCCGTTGGTATAATTCGGCCCGAAGACTTCATCGAAGCTCCATTCGGAATCGATACTCGCTGCGTCGGCCGGAGTGTACTGGCGATACTTCAGCGCGAACTCGGTATCTTTGTTACCGCCGCCGATGATGCAGCCCAGGAGAGTATAATCAGGCGCCGGGATATCATCGGAGAACCAGCTCATGCGGTAGCTGAAATCATTCGATGCATCAGCCGTCATGATGTACGTGACATCGAATTCGCCCTGTGAATCCTCACTGTGCATAATGCCGGAAAATTCGAAGGATGAATCGGCAAGCGTCAGCGTCGAATAAACGAGCGATGCTTCGGTGGATTCCGGATCGCCGCTCATATTCTGCTGGAAGACGAGGAGATTCTGTTCGGTATCGGACAGTTTCACGCCGAACTGAAGAAGGCCGCCTTCGATTTCCTCGACGGTAATCTGTACAAGATAGTCCAAATCAATGGAAGCGCCGAAAATGGACTGATATGCTGTCGGGATGGCCGTGGCGCTTTCCAGCGCGGAGACGGATCCGGTGACATGCATAGTCATCATCTGGCCGCCGATATCCTCGGTGGAGGAGTCAACGAACGTGCCTTCGATAATATCGCCGTTCTCATCGACATAAAGACAACTTGCAAGGATGTCCATGAACATTTCAAAATCACTGACATTACGGTGCAGTGTCTGCGGATCATCCTCACCGAAAACCTTTTCCAGAAGCGGATATTCGCCTTCCGTCCAGACCTGGAATGAGTCGATGGCAGGCGCCGCCGTCGGTGCGGTGAAAATAGGCGGAGCAGCCGCACGAATGACATCAGTAACATCTACCAGACTGGCCTCCAGAGTATCGGCAGTCGTCCCACCGGTTCCCGGTGTCGTCGGATTGCTGTCGTCATCGCTACAGCCGACAAAAAATAAAACAAAAGCGGATAATACAAATAAAGAGATTGTCAAAACTACTCGGTTCATGAATTTCCCCCAGTTTCTATAGTTGTTTATCTCGGTTGTTGGTACATGTATCGGTCTAATTCTCTTAAACTGGAGAATGTAAACAATATTTTATTATTATTGATGATTCCTGTTTGATTTTTGAACTGATATGAAATAAAAAGGCGGGATTAAACCAAATCCCGCCTTGAAATTCGGAGAAATTTTATCGTCGATCAGGCCGATTTCTTACCTTTTTTATACTTATACTCCGGTTTACCCGTTTTATTTATAACCTGCTCATTAATGACGACTTCCTCGAGGTTGGCGATAGTCGGCGCCTCATACATGACATCAAGCATAGTCGATTCGAAGATGGAACGCAATGAGCGCGCGCCGGTTTTCCGACGAACCGCCTTGGCAACTGCCGCATGCAATGCCGATGGCTCGAAACTCAGTTTAATGCCGTCGATTTCGAACAGTCGCTGATATTGCTTAACGAGGGCATTCTTTGGTTCGGTCAATATCGCCAGCAGGGCACTCTCGGTGAGCGGCTTAAGAGCAGTCGCTACCGGCAGTCGGCCGATGAGCTCAGGAATCAGGCCGTATTCCAGAAGATCCGGCGGTTCGACCTGAGAGAGTAACATCGATTTGTCTTCCTCGACATTGACCCGCTTGGATTCGAATCCGACGGTCTTTTTACCGACACGGCGGGCAATGATTTTTTCAAGCCCTTCAAATGCGCCGCCGCAGATAAACAGGATATTCGACGTATCGATCGCCACAAACGCCTGTTCCGGATGCTTGCGTCCACCCTTGGGGGGAATGTTCGCAATCGTCCCTTCCAAAATCTTCAACAATGCCTGCTGCACGCCTTCACCGGACACATCCCGGGTGATAGACGGGTTACCATCGGTGCGGGAAATCTTGTCGATTTCATCAATGTAGATAATACCGCGCTCGGTTTTGCGCGCATCATAATTGGCGGCATGAAAGAGCCGCACGAGAATATTCTCAACATCCTCGCCGACATAGCCCGCCTCGGTCAACACCGTGGCATCGGCAATCGTGAACGGCACCTTGAGAAATTTGGCCAGCGTCCGCGCCAAAAGCGTCTTGCCGGTTCCGGTCGGGCCGAGCAGGAGAATGTTTGATTTCTCCAGCTCGACATCATCAGAAGTCGGCTTGGCCTGAATCCGCTTGTAATGATTATACACCGCCACCGAAACGGTGCGCTTGGATTCCTCCTGGTCGATGACATATTGATCCAGGAAGGCCTTGATTTCGGACGGGGCGGGAAGATCGAACTCCTCCCGATTGTCCGGCAACTGCGGCTCCGATTTCATCAAGTCATGACACAGGGTGACGCAGTCATTGCAGATAAATGCATTATATCCCGAATACAGCCGCTTGACCTGCTCGGCCTTTTTCCCGCAGAACGAACATCGCTCAGAGGGACCGGGGATTTTCGGATCGTCTGGCATTATTTCTCTTCTTTGTTATCCTTCGTCTTTATCTTAAACTCATAGACCTTGTCTATGATACCGTACTCTTTCGCCTCATGAGCCGACATAAAATAATTCCGGTCCGTGTCCTCTTCAATACGCGACAGCGGTTGACCGGTGTGCATAGCTAACAAGTCATTTAACCGCTTTTTTGTTCCCAGAAACTCTCTGGTCATGATTTCGATATCGGAAACCTGACCCTGGGTACCGGCTAACGGCTGGTGTATCATTATACGCGAGTTCGGCAGCGCGGTTCGTTTTCCGGCCGTACCGGCGGTAAGCAGAAACGCTCCCATGGAGGCGGCCATACCCATACAGGTCGTAACGATATCCGGTTTGATGAACTGCATCGTGTCATAGATTGCCATACCGGCCGTGACCGAACCACCCGGCGAATTGATATAGAGAAATATATCTTTACCCGGATCTTCCGCGTCCAAAAACAGCATTTGGGCGATGACAAGGTTGGCGACGTTGTCGTCGATAGGCGTGCCGATGAAGATAATGCGGTCCTTGAGAAGCCGTGAATAAATATCATAGGCGCGCTCGCCTCGCCCGGTTGTTTCGACTACCATCGGAATCAGTGTCATGGTATACCTTCCTTAGTTTTTACCCGGCTCGCTTATTTTCCTGCTTTGTCGGCCAGGAAATCGAGCACTTTTTCTTCCAGGAGACCGTCCTTAATGTCATCGGCCCGCCCGGTTTTGGCCAAAATCTCCTTCGCCTTGCCCGTATCCATATGATACGTATCGGCGAAGTTCTTTATCCATTTTTCGGTATCCTCGGACGAAACTTCAATCTTTTCCTGTACTGCGAGGCGATGATAAATTAAATACCAGCGGACGGTATTGATACCGGTCTGCCGATACTTCTCGCGAATGTCCTTTTCATTGGCCTTCGGGTTGTGCTGCTGATGTTCCTTGACGACGCCATTAAGATACGAATCGACCATTGTGTCAGGAACGTCGAAACTGTTTAATTCGACCATCTGGTCGACCAATTCTTTTTTGCGCGTCCGGGCGACTTCACTCTCTTTTTCCTTCTCAAGATTCTTGCGAATCTTCAACTTCAATTCGAGCAGCGTCTCCGCCATAGTGGTCTGCTTGGCGAAATCATCATTCAATTCAGGCAGAATTCGCTCCTTGACTTCCTTCACTGTAGTCTCGAATGTCACGGCCTGACCGGCATATTTTTTATCCTGAAAATCTTCCGGATATTTAAGGGTAATTTCCCGCGTATCATCCCGTTTGGCGCCGAGCAGCCCGTCCTTAAATTCCTTGACCGTGTTTTCGCCGTCCATGACGATTTCCTGGTTATCGAGAGGGGTGTTGCCGAGTGCCTCGACGGCGCCGCTGATCGGTTTCAAATCGACGAAGACGATATCCGCTTCCGTTGCCGCACGGTCGACTGCGCGAAGCGTTGCCTGTTCTTTTTGAATCTGGGTCAGAAGGTCGTCGACCTGTTTATCCTCAACCGTGCCTTCGACCTTGGTCAATTTTAGATTTTCGACCCTGACCGTATCGATCTGGGGCATGATTTCGATACCAAGCGTAAAGGACATCGGTTTCCCCTCATCGATATCGACATTGGAGAGAATGGGCGTGCCGACCGGTTCGAGTTTCGCCTCGGCAATCGCCTCACCGTAGTATTCTTTGATCAGTTCGTCAACAACCTCGGCGGTTGCTTCCGGTTTAAATTTCTGTTTGATCACTGAAAGTGGTGTTTTGCCCGGCCGAAAGCCGTCTAATTTCGCATTCTTCTTCAGCTGATTGTATATTTTGGCATACGCGGCATCAACAATTTCCGCCGGTATTTCTACGGTCATTTCGCGTTTGAGACCTTCTTTTTCAATTACATCGACTTTCACCCTATCCTCCGAGGTATAAAAAATAAATGCGAAAGGGGGGACTCGAACCCCCACCCGGCGAAGGACTGGATCCTAAATCCAGCGCGTCTACCATTTCCGCCACTTTCGCAATCTGTTACGCGGCACATAATACGCTATTTGGTCTCTAAAATCAACGCTTTTCGGGGGCCGTACAGAGGGGAGGGGGAGGTATAAAAAACGGGAGGCTTTGCAGCCTCCCGCTATTCGTTCAGGAGTGGTATTTTTACAGACTGTCCTTAGTCTGAAAGACATTTACCATCTCGCGCAGTCCCTCAGCCTGGCGATTGAGTTCCTCTGCCGCCGAGGCCGACTGTTCGGCGCCAGCCGATGTTTGCCTCGAAATCGATGAAATCTGCTCCATGAATTTCGATATCTCTTCAGCCGCCGCCGATTGTTGGTCCGCTGCCGTGGCAATCCGTGTTATCATATCAGAGACCTGCTGCGACATTGTGTTTATCGTGTTCAGGCTGTTACCTGCCTGATCCGCCAGTGTTGTGCCTTCTTCGACTAACTTGCCGGCCTCTTCCATAGATGCCACCGCTCGCGATGAGTCGGATTGTATGCCCTTAATCATCTCGGTGATTTCGCCGGTCGCCTTACCGGTTCGTTCGGCAAGTTTACGGACTTCGTCGGCCACCACGGCAAAACCGCGACCCTGCTCACCGGCTCGCGCCGCCTCAATCGCGGCATTCAATGCCAACAGGTTGGTCTGGTCGGCGATGTCGTCGATAACGGCGATAATTTCGCCGATTTTATCCGAGGCCTGCGCCAACTCATGTATAATCTTTCCGGAATCCTGAGCCGACTGTGCGATCCGAGACATGCCTGAAATAGTTTCACCGACTATTCGGCTTCCGTCGCCCGCATTCGACGACGTCGATTCTGATGCCTGACGGGCTTCATTGGCGTTCTTGGATGATTCGATGATTGTCGCCGTCATCTCTTCGATAGCGCTGGCGACCTGCATGGATTGCTCCGTCTGCGTCTGGGCGCCTTTCGACATTTGCTCCGAAGCAGATGCGATTTCAGTAGATGCGGATACCAACTCGGTAGCATTGTTGCGCAATTGTCCGATCATCTGATTAAGATTTAATAACATCTTTTTGAATGAATTGCCGAGAATGTCATCGGTCGACTTCGGTACTATATCGACTCGCAAATTATTATTGGCGATACTTTCGGCCGCGCCGGACATTTCCTTCATATAGGCAATGAGCCCGCGGAACGACTGCCCGAGAACTCCGATCTCGTCATTTGATTTGACTTCGATATCATGATTGATGTCGCCGATAGCAACTTTCTCCGCAACCATTGCGATATTCGATATCGGCCGAGATATCTTGCGTGCAAAATACCACCCGACAAAAGTGACAATACCTGCAATGCAGAGCGTGAGAAAAATAATCGCATAGCGAAGTGTCGAAACGGCATGAAACGCCTCGGCCTCATCGATTTCAGCCAACAGGACCCAGTCGAGGCCTTCAATATTGAGAGGTTCATAGGCCGACAATACCGGCACACCGCGGTAATCTTTTACTACATCGACACCGGTTTGCCCCGAGCGGGCTCGAGCCACGCTTTCGGACTTGACTTCCTGTAATCCGATGGATGTATTCTTGGCATCGATGAGGTTTACGACGGAATTATCGACTCCCGCATCTCGCAGCGCCGCCAGATAATTCGGCTTGTCCTCGAGCAGGAACCTGCTGTTGGAACGGCAACGATTATCGTTACCGACGACATATGATTCGCCGGATTCGCCGAGACCGATTTCCTTCCAGCGCTGTCCCGATACCATGACATTATTGATGCGGTCGATAGGCATCTGGAAAATAAGAACGCCCACCTTTTCCGATCCGTCGAAAATCGGCGAGGCAATAAAGCCGGCCTGATCCTCATACGACGGCCCATAAGGACAGAAATCATCGATCGCGACGAAATCAGGATCAGATGCCGCATTTGCCTGCTGAAATACGCGCCCGATACCGGTCTGCGCAAATGAGCCATTTTTCAGGGACGTCGTGAAGTCGAGTTCCTTGAACACCGTATAGACGATATCTCCGGTCTGCGGATCACAGATAAAGATATCATAATATCCGAATTCGCTCAGAAAATGACGAATACTGGGATGATACGTGTTGTGCAACCGCGACCACTCTGACCCGTCATTGGCGCTGTTTAATCTGTCTTTTGAGCCCAACGGATTGCTGTTGTGCCTGATATATAAATACTGGAGGATGACGGATTCATTGTCCAGATTTCGCAGGTAGCTATCGACTCTGGGAGCCATACCCTGATTACGCGACTTGTACTCTTCGCTGTAATCTTGCGTATAATACTGTGCCAATAACGACCGATACGAATCGACAGTTGCATCATCTATCGGGGCGCCGTTGTTCACCTCATCCTTGACGAGATTGAAAGCGGTGCGAAAATCCTTCGCCGCTTCGACAATCATCCGATCATCGGAAAGAGTAATAATTTGAGAACGAAGTTCCTGGAAGTAATCTTCGATTTGCGTGGCCTTTAATTCCCGGACTGAGCGAAGTTGATCTACTGCGCGCTCCTGAAGGGCTGTCTGGGATTGATTCAATGAAAATATACCGACAATACCGACGGGTACAATACCGACAAGCAGAAACACAGTGATTAATTTAGCCCCGATCTTCATGCGGAACATAGCAGATCCTCCCCTCTTCCTCTCTAAGAAGTCTAAAGCCTATGCTGAAATATCGGTCGATGAACGGATTACATTACAGGAAGTTATGAAAAATAGACTACTTGCGCCGCTTTATGGAAATTATGATTTATCCAATAGATTCAGAATTTCCCAGGCTGCCTGCGCGGCAGGGAGTGAACCGTCCATAACGGCCCGTTCTATTTTGGGCAGGGCAGAAACGACATCAGGCTGAGAATAAAACATTTCCTTTATACGCTCTTCCAGCATACTGTGCAGCCACAGGCGAGACTGTTCTCGACGACGCTCATCGAATACGCCGCTGGCTTTCGTCGCCGCACGATATTCGGTTATAATATCCCAGATCTCTTTAATGCCATCGCCGTGTATGGCGGAAGCCGTATGGACTCCCGTATTCCATCCCTTGGTTGCCGGCTGTAAATAATGAATCGCCCGCTCATATTCGGCGCGGGCCAGTTTAGCGGCTTTGATATTATCCCCGTCCGCCTTATTAATGATTATGGCATCGGCGATTTCCATGACGCCGCGCTTGATACCCTGCAATTCATCACCGGCTCCGGCAATGAGAATCAACAGGAAAAAGTCGACCATCGACCGGACCGTAATTTCATTCTGCCCGACACCGATTGTCTCGACCAGAACGACATTGAAACCCGCGGCCTCGAATACGATAATCGTTTCTCGGGTTTTTCGAGCTACGCCGCCAAGTGTCCCACCCGAGGGACTCGGCCGGATAAAGGCATTCGGATCGCGAGACAATTGCTCCATGCGCGTTTTGTCACCGAGAATACTGCCCTTCGTCAGGCTGCTTGACGGATCAACGGCCATCACGGCAACTTTATTACCTGCGTCCGTCAATTGACAACCGAGCGCCTCGATAAAAGTACTCTTGCCTGCTCCGGGAACGCCGGTTATACCGACTCGGATAGAATTGCCACTGTGCGGTAGAATCTCCTTCAGCAGTTCCTGAGCCTGCTCCTGATGCTGTCGGGCATTTGATTCAATGAGCGTAATGGCCCGCCCGATAATCGTCCGATCGCCGGCCAGTATGCCGTCGACATACTCGTTTGTTGTCAGGTGATTATTATTGCGCCTGGCGGGGCGGAATGCCTTCGATTCACTTCCCGGCATACCGTCATGACCGCCCTCGACGCCCTGCACGACATGCAGGGCGGAGGGTGGTTTTTTCTTACTGTCTTTTCGTGACTTGCCTTCGGCCATATTCTAATATAATCGGTCGCAAACGGCTATTCACGAAGTTTTTGCAGAATCTTTTTCGCCGCAACCGGGATTACGGTACCGGGACCGAAAATCGCCGCCGCGCCGTGTTCATACAGAAATTCATAATCCTGCGCCGGAATGATACCGCCGATAACTACGAGAATGTCCGATCGGCCGAGTTTCTCAAGTTCCTCGACCAACTGCGGCAGCAGCGTCTTATGGCCCGCCGCCAGCGAGCTCATCCCGACGATATGGACATCGTTTTCGACTGCCTGCTTGGCTGTTTCCCCCGGCGTCTGGAACAGCGGTCCGACATCGACATCGAAACCGAGATCGGCGAATGCCGTCGCGATGACTTTCGCGCCGCGATCATGACCGTCCTGTCCCATCTTGGCGATGAGTATACGAGGCCTCCGGCCTTCGGCCGCCTCGAACTCGTCGGTCATCTTTCGGACGTCCTGAATTTCGTCTGAACCCATAAACTCACTACTATAGACGCCGGTTATCATGCGCTGCTCGGCTTTGTGGCGACCCCAGACTTTCTCCAGGGCAAAACTGATTTCGCCAAGACTACACCGGACTTTGGCGGCCTCAACAGACAATTCGAGCAAGTTACCTTTACTCGATTCGGCGCAGGCCGTCAGTGCATTCAAAGCCTGCTTAACGGCATCATTATCACGATTCTTCTTCAATTGTTCGAGCCGCGCGATTTGCTGACGCCGCACTTCCTGGTTATCAACCTCAAGGATATCAATCGGCGCCTCTTTTTCCAAGCGGTATTTATTCACACCGGTGATTGTCTCCGACCGGGAATCGATTCGCGCCTGCCGCCGAGCGGCAGCTTCTTCGATTCGCATCTTCGGCAATCCACTCTCGATGGCCTTGGCCATACCGCCGAGACTCTCAATTTCCTGAATGTGCGCCCATGCCTTGTTGATCAACGCATCGGTGAGAGCCTCAACGTAATAGGAGCCGCCCCATGGGTCGATGACGCTGCAGATGCCGGTCTCTTCCTGTAAATACAATTGCGTGTTGCGGGCGATGCGAGCCGAAAAATCGGTCGGCAGCGCAATAGCTTCATCGAGCGCATTGGTATGCAGGCTCTGCGTATGTCCTAAGCCCGCAGCCATTGCCTCGATGCATGTGCGGACGACATTGTTAAACGGATCCTGTTCGGTCAGACTCCATCCGGATGTCTGCGAATGAGTGCGCAACATCATCGATTTCGGATCTTTGGGATTGAACTGTTTCATAAGTTTGGCCCAGAGCATCCGCGCGGCGCGCATCTTGGCCACTTCCATAAAGTAATTCATCCCGATAGCCCAGAAGAAGGACAGACGCGGCGCGAACTGGTCGATTGTCAATCCGGAATCGAGCCCGGTGCGGACATATTCGAGACCGTCGGCGATCGTATAAGCCATCTCCAAATCGGCCGTTGCTCCGGCTTCCTGCATATGATAGCCGGATATCGAGATACTGTTAAACTTCGGCATCTTCTGAGCCGTAAACGCGATGATGTCACCGATGATTCTCATCGAATGCTTGGGCGGGTAAATGTAGGTGTTTCGCACCATGTATTCTTTGAGGATGTCGTTCTGAATCGTACCGCTGAGTTGCTCCAGTGTTGCGCCCTGTTCGAGTCCGGCCACGATGTAAAACGCCATCACCGGCAGTACTGCACCGTTCATCGTCATCGACACCGACATCTTATCCAGCGGGATATTATCGAACAACACTTCCATATCGAGAATCGAATCGATTGCTACGCCTGCCTTGCCGACATCGCCGACGACGCGCTGATGATCCGAATCATAACCGCGATGAGTCGCCAGATCGAATGCAACCGACAGACCCTTTTGTCCCGCCGCGATATTGCGGCGATAGAAGGCATTCGATTCCTCGGCTGTCGAGAATCCGGCATACTGCCGCACCGTCCAGGGGCGAATTACATACATCGTCGCATATGGTCCGCGCAGGAAGGGGGGAAGTCCCGCCGTAAATTCGAGATGCCGGCAATTTTTGATGTCGTCCGCCGTATACAACGGCTTGACATCAATATGCTCCATCGTCTTCCACATAAGGTCTTCAATTGGCTGCCCGGTCCGTTGCTCGACCGATGCCTTCCAATCTGCATATCCCGCGGTTGTCGTCGTTTTGGCGGACGAGACATTCATCTCAGCGAAATTTGGAATTTTACTCATGACTGCACCCCCAATCCGGCCGCGACTTCTTTGAGTTCACGCAGCACATTCGACTTGATGTGAATGAATTTGGAGATGCCTGCCTTTTCCAGTCGCTGCTGCAGATCGTCACTGGCCGGTTTTCCGGCAAGGATTATGAGTGCGTCTTTATTCTGTGCCTTTATTTTTGATGCGACCTTATCCGCATCCGTTTCATACGATTCATCCATACCACAAATAACGATTGCGTTGGCGCCGGATGCCAGCGCCTCTTTGGCAGCCTCATCAATTGTACCGAATCCGGTCGTGCGAATCACTTCGAAGCCGCCGACCTCGAAGAATGATGCCGCGAAATCAAGCCTTGGCATGTACTTGCGCACGGGGCCGAGAGTCGCCAGAAATACTTTGGTGTTCCTACCATCATTTCGAAACGCTTCAACCTTGCGCCGCAGCATTTCAAACGATACGCTCTGCCTTTGAGACGGCAGCGGTATCATTTCTACACGGATGGCATTTGACCCGCGTACTGCAGCGAGAATATCACCAAGGGTCGCGCCTTTGGAGGCATCGGTGATCAATTCCGAAACTAACTTAGCCGGAGTGGATTTTAACAAGTCCCTATAATTCGCCGCATTGATCGAGGCAGAATTATTCCTTCTCAATTCCGCTATCTCCTTCGAGCGCTGCTCGTGGAAGGATTCGAAATCGAAATCGCGAGGTTCCAGCGGTTGCTCGGTTGGATTGGCATAGATATTTGTGCCGATAGCGATCTTCCTTCGCGATGCCATCGCGTCGGCCTTACTCCGCGATGATTCATTTACCATCTCTTGGATGAAACCATCCTTCAGCGCCTGATAGATGCCGCCTTTGTTATCTATCTCACAGAATAATTCCCATGCTTTGTCAACGATTTCGGCGGTCAGCTTTTCCACATACCAGGATCCGCCGGCCGGATCGATGGTATGAGACAGATGCGATTCCTCGCTCAAAATAACCTGCGTATTGCGGGCCGTCCGGCGCGAAAATTCATCCGCCGCCCGTAGACAATCATCGAACGGTGCGACGTGCATGCTGTCGGCTCCGCCGATTGCGCCGGCGAATGCTTCAGTCGTCGTCCGCAGCATGTTGACGTATGGGTCATAACTCGTCTTATTATAATGAGACGATTCGACGTGCAACCACATACCTCGCTTGTTCTCCGGAATGCCGCACGCCTCGGTGATGCGATTCCAGAGTATCCGAGCCGCTCGGAATTTGGAGATTTCCATGAACACATGAGACCCCGAAGCAAGGCTGAATCGAAAATGAGAGACGGCAGATTCGGGAGCGATGCTTTTACTCTCGAGCTGCCGCAAGTAATACACCGCTGTCGCAAATGAAACTGCCAGCTCCTGAACCGCATTGGCCCCGGAGTTATGAAACTTCTCGCCATGCACCCAGACGGTTCCCAGCTTCGGCGCATGATCAATAGCCCATGCGGTCGTGGCTGCCATTTCATAGATAATTTGATCGATAAGCGCAGGCAGTTTGCCGTAGGCTGCCAGTTCTCCGATCGGATCGGCGGCGATTGCGCCCGATAATGTTTCCGGTCTGCAATTGTTCTGTTTCGCCAGGGCAATGAGGAATCCCAGGAAGGGAAGACCGCTCGATCCGGCGTGAATGAATACCGGTGTTTTATCGAGCTCTATTCCAGCCAATGTATCTGCAAGTTCATCTGCAGTAGCAATGGAAACGCCATGATATCCGACATCGCCGATTTTGGCAGTGTCGGGATCGCAGCCGGTGCGGGACGCAAAATCAAGGGGGAGATTCACCACTGTCAGACCCCGTTTAAAATCATGGCGCAAGGCTGTGTTAAATTGTATGGCATTCGGGTAATTAATCTCCTGGGCGATAGCCCAGCCGTTTCCCGAATCCTTACTACTTTTACTACCGCGTACAAACGGTGCAAAACCGGGGAAAGATGATACATGCGGCAGCCCATTGATATCCTCTTGCCGATAGAGCGGCTGGAGCATGATGCCTTCGTCGGTTTTGGTTATCATTTTCTTATCGAATGGGGCGCCTTTGAGGAGGCGCTCGACTTCCCTGCGCCATTCATCATATGATGACGCAGAGAATTCGGCAAAAAACGACTGATCGTTTTCTGCTGAATCGTCTTGCTGTGTATGTGAAGAATTCATAAGACCTATCCCGTATGTTTTATATCTGCCCGAAAAGTTATTTTCCCGGGCAAAACCTTCCAATAATATACGAGGTATTTTTATTTGGCAATGCTTGAAATGCAGAAAATGAAAAAAGTTTAACCCGATGATAATTAGATACTTATCCCTTTTGGTCCCATATTGAGGCTGGCGATGAAGCCAAGGCGTGTATTCCCGGGGATATTCCGGTATTGGATGGGAAAAATGACGGATTTTGGAAAATCTAAAGCTTGACAAATGCAAATCCGATAGTATATTGCAAGACTTCGAGAGCGGCAGTTTTCATATTGAGGTGTAAGGCCGGTATGGAGTTGCGACGAGCTCTTGGAATTGAGGCGACAGAGGCCTTGGAAAAGACATAGTATGAAAGACTATACTCCCCTGTAGCTCAGTGGTAGAGCAGCTGACTGTTAATCAGCGGGCCGCTGGTTCGAGTCCAGCCGGGGGAGCTTTTTTATTGCCTAACAATCGATTAGGCCATCAGGTGCATCCAACAAGGACTAAAAAAAGGACTGAAAGGACACCTGATGAGCAGAATTGGATTCAAAGAATTAGTACAGCTGGCCGATAGAAATAAAATGGCCGGCGAATTGCTTGAAAGTTTTTACTTCGCCTGCAGAACAAAAAACCTAACGACATCAACTTTAGACGGATATGCTGAACGTCTATCGTATCTGGTTCGTTACGGACAAGAAATCAATAAAGACATCGACGAGATCACTTACAAAGATTTACAGCGATATGTACTGTCAATCGTTGATAAGGTAAGTTCTGCAACTGTAAACGGGCGAATCAGGGTTTATAGGTTGTTTTTCAAACACCTATTGGAAGAAGGATTAATTGATGAAAATCCTGCTTCTCGACTAAACCTTATCAAACAAGAAAAGAAGATCAAGCCTGTATTAAGCGCAGAGGAAATGGGGCTAATCCTATCCAAAATAAACAGGAGGTCTTTCCACGGAGCCCGAAATTACTGTATGATTCTTCTGACATATGACTCAATGCTCCGACTTAACGAGTTATTATCTATAAAACTCGATGAAATCAATCTTGCCGAGAAAATTGTCAAAATCCATGGAAAGGGAAGAAAGGACCGTTTTGTACCGTTTTCAGATAAGACCGCCAGGTCACTCCATACCTATCTGATTAAATTCCGGAAAGGGATAAATTTCGATTATCTATTCCCGATGCAGAACGGAGAGAAAATTAAATACCGTAGGGCTCACAATATCTTTGCACAATCCGGAAAAAAGGTCGGTCTGTATGTTTATCCTCATTTGGTCAGACATTCAGCGGCGTCGCAGTTTGCCAGGTCTGGCGGAAGTATTGCCATTTTGCAGAAGGTTCTTGGGCATTCATCTCTTACCGTCACACAACGATACGTCCATCTTTCTACGGAGGATATGCAGGCGGCTTATGATAGGTTTTCACCTGCTGGCTGTTTGTAGAGACTATTATATGAACACCAAGACTGTGTTTAGGCGTATGGGATTTTTAAGAGAAGCCACATCTTTTTATACAAGCAAGATTGATTAAAAAATGGCACATAACAGTGAGTATCAGTTTACAATTAGGCTTGTTTAATCTTGGCTCAGTTATTATGTTATAATGCCAAATGATTACGGAATATTCATTGTCTATACTTTAAACTTTGAGGGAGAGAATGGCAAAACACACTGTGTATATATTGGAGGAATCTCCTCATTTAGTACTATCAAGTCAAAAAAGTCATTATGATCCGGTTAGACAGATAAACATGGTGACTATAGATTCAATCGAATGTCCAATTGCTTTAGTTGATCGATATCCCCCGACTCAATCAAAAACGATGGCAGCGCCCGGCGATGACGATCCAGATGATGAAAGATGTTATTAATAATTACCAATAAATCCGATTTGGCAGTCGATTATTTAATCCTTCGATTAGAGGAAAGAGGATTTATTTTTTTTCGAATAAATACGGAAGATTTTGGTCATGACTTTTTCATAGAATTCTTTGTTAAAGACAATATACTTGATGGCAATATAAATTCAAATATTCACGGATGCCTAAGTTTATCGAATATCTCAGCTGTGTATTTTAGACAACCACTTGTTCCACAAATTGAAAATACATTTATTCCAAACCAAATAAAATTCGTTCAAAGGGAATCAATGGAGGTTTTAAGATCCTTATGGCGGTTAATTCCTGAGGGTAAGTGGTTAAACGATCCCAGGAATATGTTTCTTGCATCTAATAAGTTGGACCAGATCAAGAATGCAATTTCTATAGGATTTGATGTTCCCAATACTCTGGTGTCCACTGATTCTGAAAAAATTAAAGAGTTTATACTTTCCCAGAATGGGCATTGTATTGCTAAAGCTGTTAAACATGGATTTTATAACGATGGTTCAAAAGTACAGCTTGCCTTTACAAAAAGAATCGGCACTGATTTTATGGAGCATATAGACAGATATAGTGCTGTACCAATGACATATCAAAATGAAATAGAAAAGGAATATGATATTAGGGTAATAGTTATTGAGGATCAAGTCTTTGCTACGGCAATATATTCACAAGAATATAAATCAACTGCAGTAGACTGGCGAACTTGGGATGTACTGGAAGACGTGGATTTAGAGCATGCGAAAATTACATTACCTCCCAATATTGAGAAAAAATGTGTCCAATTGACTAAGCTGTATCAATTGAAGTATTCTGCCATAGATTTAGTGAAATCAACAGATGGTACATTCTATTTTCTTGAACTTAATCCAAATGGTCAGTGGGCTTGGATAGAGGGGAAAGTCGGTTATCCGATTAGAGATAGTTTGATAAACGCCTTTCATTTTGATCAATGAGCGACTTAAAACAAAATAAAATCTTGCAGAATTTATCATCTGATAATTCTGATATCCTTGAGCAATCACTTAAAATAACAAAAGAATTACTTATAAGTGAACAGAAACGTGGTGATGTGGCCGAGAAAAGGACTTCTATAGTATTTTCATTATTGACCATTCTATCGGGAGCTATGTTCTATTTTGCTGATAAGTTTAATAGTGTAAATGGATTTTCAGATATAACCTTGCGACACTTTTTATTTATTTCGGCGATAATTTTGTTATTAAAATCAGGATTTTATGCATTAAAAACTCTAAGAATAAAAGTGTACTACAGACTTGATGAAAATCTGGTTTATGATATTCAGAAATTTGATACTCATAATGCGATAAAACATGAAATTAGTTGGAGGATATGGGTACTTAACAAGGCACTTCAACCAAATAATTTCAAGCTATATTTCTATAGTCGTAGCCAGAACAATATGCTAATTTGCATCTGTTACATATGTGTTTTGAGTCTAACATATCTATTTAATGGTGCAAATTGGAATATGACACATTCTGTACAAACTTATGTATTAACAATAATCATACCATTACCAGCTTTATTTCTAGATACAATTCTTGCTCATTATTCAATTTGGAGTTACAAGTGATTTATATCATCACTTGTATGTATTGAAACATTTTTGAATTGTGAAAGAGGAGTGGTATTTCTCAATATATCTCATATCTCTATTTCGTAATCTAGCAACCTAAATCATTTAATGATTAAGTCTAATATCACATCAGCTTTGTTGTCCCCGTAGGGATGTTCTCCCTCTACGGCTTTTTGGATTCCTCTGCTTTGGGTGAAGGAACCAAAAACCCGTTTAGCGAAGGAGAACATTATGAAAAACAACAAAGCAAAACAATTGATTGAAAACGCTCTCACCTCATTGACTGAGTCTCTTGAAGCTGGCCAGAGTGATGAACTAAAACGCTATTTTCAGACTATAAGCAGATTTCATCAGTACAGTTTACGAAATGTTATGCTCATAGCCCTTCAAAAGCCGAGTGCAACTCATGTCGCCGGTTATCACACTTGGAAGAAACTTGGACGGTTCGTCAGGAAAGGAGAAACTGGTATTGTTATCATCGCTCCATTGGTATATAAAAAAGAATCGGCAGAAGAAGATGACAACCGTTCCAATGTCACAGAGATAAACGGTTTCAAAGGCGTATATGTCTTTGACATTAGTCAAACAGACGGTGATGATCTTCCAGAGTTCACTTCCGTTCAAGGCGATCCGTCCTGTTATCAGGAAAAGCTCAATAGTTTTATCACTGATAACTATATTACTCTCGAGTATTCAGATACTTTACAAGCTGATGGGGTTTCAACGAAAGGGAAAATCGTCATCCGATCCGGTTTATCTCCGGCTCAAGATTTCAGCGTCAAAGTCCATGAGTTAGCTCATGAGTTCTTGCATCACACAGGAGAAAAACTTTCCAAAACACACAGAGAAACAGAAGCTGAAGCCGTGGCCTATGTGGTTTGCCAATCTATTGGTTTGGACACTAACACCGCGTTCAGCGACTATATACAGCTTTACAAAGGAGACAAGGATACGCTTATCAATTCAATCCAGCGAATCAAAGATGTCTCTGGTCGAATTCTAACAGGGCTTTTATAAAGCCCTTTTAGAAAGTAATATTGAGCGATTAATAATCCTGAAACAAATCTAAACTGGAATTGAATGGTCTTAGACTTTTCCAACCCCTTCCAGACTTCCTTTTATGATACCCAATCGGTTCCTTTTGACGAATTTCTCCAAATCCAGTTGTAAAGAGGTTACCACAACAATTTGCCTTATACTCTATTACTTTCAGCAATGAGCCGCAGTAAGGACAAGGGACTTCCATGTTTTTATGAAATGGGTGTTTTAATACAACTCTGCCATTTGTAGTATCATACAGATACCATTGTTTTTTGGGAAACAGTGAATACATACCGAAGTATAGCCATAATAGGTCATTGTATCAATATTAGAATGTGGGATTTAATGACGTATAATTTAGATTTTATGCGATTCATCCATGAAATCTTGAAATAGTCATGTGTGACTGACACAATCTGTCAGTGGCGGTCATAAATTGACTTGACAGAGATACTTAGATATTCGTATTTTGTAATACACAAAGAGAGTGAGTCAGGGGTACACTAACTTCACGTCTCATAAAACAATACCGCTACTCACGAATTAACAAGAAAGTCGACGTCTCAGGCGATGTAGTGGGGAACAGAGCGCATGAGAGGCAGGTGTATCATGAAAAAGTCAATCTTTGCTTCATTAATAGTGTTTTTGCTATTATGCATTTCCCCGATCTATGCCGGAGGCGGTCCTCCAAGCCCGACCGAAGCTACTCGACCCGTTAATGGAATCCCAGATGATACCAATGAAGGATCAGATTGGGACGAACCACAAACATCCATTATTTTCCCTCAAGATGATAGTACTTTAACATTGGAGGCCGAGCAGGATGAAATATCGTTGGAGCCAGAAGGTATTTCTATAATAAAGTTAATCACGACCCCAATCCTTCATATTTTTCTAAAATATGGGATTAACTAATTATGATCACTGAAACCGCCAAAGATTTGCTTAGAATTCGGTCTCTTATACTTAATCGGGAGTATGAAAGTGCCTTAATTGCAATTAATTCGATGAATACTTCGCAACTTACCGAGAATGAGAAAGCACTTCTTGATCTTGCATTTGTAAATGTAAATCTCAGTCTTGGAAATATTCAAAAGAAAACTCAATTAGAATTCGCCCTTTCATATTTTGAAAAAACAAACCAACATGACCATTATGCCATGGCGAAATATCTTTGCGGTTGGATGTATCTTGAGCAGGGTGAATTATTGAAGGCGCAGGAATACTTTACTGAATCCCGTGTGTACTTTAAAAGGTGTAATTTAGATGCCGAACAAGCACGGGTATTAAGCAGACTTGCATATATTTCATTTAAATCAGGGAACTTGCAAACTGCTATTCAACAGTTAACGCAGAGTCGTCAAATATATGTAGAAATTAATGATTATAAAAACGAGCTGTCTATACTAAAAAATATTCATACTTTGTATTATACGCATGGCAAATTAAAAGAAGCAGAGTGTGTATTGAAGGAAATAGTAGGAAACGATCATTTTGACTTAATGCCCATTAATATTTCCTTCAATATTGCGCTAAGTAAGGCGCATTTTGGCGAATTTGCAACGGCTATTATACAGATGAAGTCTTTTAAAATTAAAAAGGTGAATGATACTCGTCAAGCGGCTATATACTACGAGTATCTCGGGTGGATTCACTTGTTGGCAGGGGAGTATCAACCCGCGCTTGAGGCTCTCCAACAGGGACTTAGCATCTCTCTTGAAATTGCACCAAAATCAGATCTTGTCTCACAAATCAAACGTCGCATAGCCGATGTTTATTTCGGTCTCAGACAATACGACAAGTCAAAACAATTTGCCGATGAGGCGCTTCAAGTGTCTGAGAATCTAAATGAACGCGTCGAAATTGCCGCCTGTTGGCGAGTATATGGACAACTCGACGCCATTGCGGGCAAGGAGGAATCCGCGCGCGAGTGGTTCACAAAGTCTATTGAACTGTTCTCCATGATTGAATCGAACTATGATTTAGCTGTCACTCGCCATGTTGCCGCCACAACAGGATTGTATCACAATGGCGAACGAAGGGCGATGCTATACCTGGCGAGAGAGTACTTCGCATCCGAAGATGTCCGGCATTATGTTAAGAAGATAGACGATGAGTTTCAGAAAAGTCTCCAGGATAGCAAACCCGTAAAACCGCCCCAAAATGCTCCTGTTGTCATTGCTGCCTCTGCCGAAATGAAAAAAGCCGTCGAGTTGGCGGAGATCGTGTCTCAGGCGGATATGACGATTCTGCTTACCGGTGATACAGGCACCGGCAAAGATTTACTGGCGCAGTACATCCATGACTGCTCGGGTTGTAAAGGACCGTTTGTAGCGGTCAATATAGCAGGGATTCCCGAATCGATGATTGAAGGCGAGCTATTTGGCCATCGCAAAGGGGCTTTCACGGGTGCGTCGCATGCGAGGGCAGGTCTGTTGGAAATGGCGCACAATGGTACGTTTTATCTCAATGAGGTCAATTCAACGCCTCCTGCCATTCAGGCGAAACTGCTCGATGTCCTTGAGCGACGTAAAATCCGCAGGTTGGGTGAAAATATCTGGCGTGATGTTTCATTCCGGCTTATCTCGGCGACAAATCATGAGCTGGAGGAATTGATTCGGAGAAATGAATTCCGAGCCGACTTCTATCATCGAATAAAACAGGTTGAGATTGCCCTGCCGTCGCTCCTGGAACGTCCGGATGACATTCCTGCGCTTATCAGGTTCTTCCTGACAAATACCGGTATGGAGTGTGATGAATCTCAGGCGCAAGCCATCGCATCACGATTCGAGTCGCATCTTTGGTCGGGAAATGTCCGTGAATTGAAGGCCGAGATCGAAAAACTGGCATTATTATCGGGCAGGAATATCAACAAACTTTTCGATTCCTTACCGACTGATGATGAGTACCAAAAGGAGCAATTACGGTCCCTGTTGGAAAAATATAACTGGAATCGCTCAAGGGTAGCCCAAGAGTTAGGATTAACCGAAGGCACAATTCGCCATCGCATACGTAAATTCAAGCTTCTGTAATTAAATCCCCTCTTCCAATAATTATATTACTGATCGACCGCCACTTTTATTGTTTCAATGGGCAATTCGTAATCTGTAATGATAAATCACACAACACATTATAGCGGCTGTTACGAATTTCGTAATCAAATTCGTAATGTTGATGCCTCGTAAGCTATTGCTATATAACAAGGTTTATAATCGATTACGAAATTCGTAATTTTAAGTCTTCGGATAAGAAGTACATACTCATTATAAATGAATATATATCACATCCTGTCCTATCGCATGCCATTCGCATCCCATTGTAATACAATACACTGTGTAAATACTTATAAAAACTTTCACATTTGGCACGATTGTTGTAATACAAGTTTTCTAAGTTGCTGATGGAATCCTCCTTGAAGTAATGAAAGACCTCCCTCTCTTTGTGTGAAGGGGTGTAGCGCGTGTATTGAGGGCACGTATCCCTCGTTTATCTAAGGTAACTGGCCGGAGGACTCCACCTGAAGGTTGGCTCGCATTGATCCTCACTGGCAATCGGTGTTGAGGCGACGTGCACGGCAGCCAGGAACAGGGATAACCCCCTGCGCTCTACCTCCGGCCGGTAGCCAGATCTATTTGGTATGGAAGAATTGATCATTAAATTTGTAAATAAATTCGGAGGGAGAAATGTACGGACTGTATAAAAAATATATACTAATTCTGGTCCTTATGTTGGCAGTAGTGCAAGTACATGGGAGGGCAACTGATAGACATCATATTTATGCGGAAATATCCAATGTGGATAAGGCGACTATAATAATCCAACGCCTGGATAAGGCCTTGAACGAATCAAACATTGAAAAAGCGTTCGCAATATTGGATAAAAACAGCATTGATGATGAGGGAAATAAACTGACACTTAAATCTCAAATTATAAATATCATTTCAAGCTTGAAGACGGATGGCGAAAGCGATAAATCAATAATGCATAAAATCCATTTATTATTGACACAAAATCCCGTTATACAAGACGACACGCTTTATTACTCCGTACTGATGGAAAGCGAATATGACAATCATACAGCATCGCAGGACGTAACCCTAAAATTCGTCGAAAAAATGAAGAGGCTTTATCTGGTCAACAGCGATGATTTACTTGATCAATTAGAGGCTGTTTCCAAAACACTGCAAAACCAACCAATTGATACCACACTTCAGATTTTACTAAATAAGAGCATTACGAAATCAAGCAAGGATTTATCATCTCTCTTTTCTCATAAAGCATTCTATTATAGTGCGAACAAAAGTACGACCATTGATGTCTTTAACAGAACAGTAGCTCAGGCGCAATTCGATGGTAATAGCATTTTTAGTCGCCCCTATGACATCTTGGAAAGTATCGTATTTGATGATGATTTGGGAGATTATTGGGGGATGATATCATCCGATGCAAGTTGGGATAGATTCGTGGCATTTGCTGAACAGGGCTATTCCGGCATGCCGGCTGTTTTTGCAAAAACTGAATATGAAGCGCCGCAATTTGACACATCTCAATATGCTATTCGTTATCCATTAGGGGTATCATTATTGACCGACCAAGATTTATATATATGTAATCCTCTGCATGACCTTGTAAGCAGATATTATATTAATCTTAATACGCCTTCTCTTGATAACGAATATGCTATTGGAGGAATAGACTATGATGGGATTCCACTAAACAAGCCTGTCGATGTCGATGCCGCACATATTCCATTATATTTGCCTGAGAATTACAACTGCAACTTCCATAACTGGGTGGCAATTTGCGATCAGCTAAATAATCGCATCGTCATTACCAGTTTTCAAGGCGGCATCGAGGCTGTGGTTGGCGAATACGGAGTTGGTGATTTCAAATTACGACATCCAACGTCTGTCGCCTTTGCTCGTGACTGGCAAACTGGGTGGCAAACACATAATATATATGTTGCCGACGACGGAAACAAGCGGATTGTTAAATTTGAAAGTAGCACTTTTGGCGACTATGATTCTTTTATCGAAACAGACGACACGGTTTTTTCCGCCGACGCATCTATAAATTCAGTAGATGTCGATGGCTTTGGCCAGGTATATGCACTCGATACGTATAATGGCAAAATCTATAAATTCGATGAAGACCTAAATCTTATTGCAACATGGGGACAGATCGGCGCTGATGTCAATAGCATGTACTATCCAAATCGATTTGCCATCACACGAGGTTGGGAAAATGAATATGTTGCTGAGTGTGACGACATTGTGCTTGTTCCTAAGAGAATGGGGGAGATTCTAGTCACCGAAAGTTTTACTGAAACAACCGGGCTAAAACGTTTTGTCATGAATAATGAAATGGCTGATTTTGTGACATCGTACATTCCAAGGAATTGCGATTACGATACCCTGATAGGCAATTATGTGACCGTTGATTGGTATCAGGCAGACTATGCGACAGTTAGAATAATACTCTCGATTTCGAATTATGGTACCGCAGTTGACTATTCAAGTCTATTCATTCCGGGAGATCATGGCAGGAATTTCGGACTACCACCTGATATACCTCAAACCGGTACATACACCGTCGATATTTACCTTATCTCCGAGTATACAGGGGAAATAGTTCAACACGAAACAAGTTCAGGCCCCTATGATCACGGTGATTGTAATTATCCTCCAACAATAGTAAGCGGGCCATTTATAACAGGTAATGACTCTTGTTTTATGTACAATGTCTGGCCTCCATATGAATGCGGTGTTGATGTAATTGATCCTGATGACTCAACTCAGGATTTATTATATACATTCGTAACTGAGTGGTGCGATGAGGAGAAGAGAATTGGTTTATTTAGACATCCGGATTCAGCAAGTAATCCATTTCCCTTTTATACCGACTCCGTTGTAACACATTGCAATAGGGTACTACTCGTCCCGGATAAAGGGGCACTCCCTAATCCGCCTTCCTGTCCATCACTACCTGAAATAAAAGTACCTGCAAATGTCCTTGCGGTTCCGGACCTAATCTTTTCTGTAAAAGTTCAGGATCCTCACGGTGGGTGGACCGAGCGACGGTTTACTGAGGGAGATTTGCCTTTTGGCCTTGGTACTAATACTTGCGATCCTGATCCTGAGCCTGATACACCGAAGGTTGGATGCCCGATATTATATATTGAGGAAAATGGTGAGTGGAAAGTAGTCAACAACATACTCGCCGAGTCTGAAGACCCGCAACGAGCGAATGAATACGTAAATGAAATTTATCCGCTATATCTTTCGTCTCAGAATAATGGAGAATTTCATCTAAGAATAGCTGAAGAAACTGAGGATGAAATCACGACTTTGAAATCAATTCGGGCGACTGTCATTAACTATCCAAACTCCGAGAATATCATTTTTACTGCGGATAATGAGCTGTATTCTCTTGATACGATAGAAATCAAACCGACATATGCCACTGACGCCTTGGGAAATGATATTACTGAGTTACTGATGGCTCAAGATAATCGCCTATTTACGGATGATAATTCGGGTTCTGTTACGATAGAATACTCGTTTGATTTATCATCGGAATTGGGGGCTATTCACAGCACGGGAGGCCCTGGTTTTCCTCCGGCGAATAAAAATTTCCTGAAACCGGTGATAAGACCAGGGGATGATCCGGTGTGCGAGAATTCCTTATTCGTGATGAAAAAAGACGGAAGTTGGCTGTCCGCAGGCAAGGCATTTCCCAGATATTTTGATGACCAAAGACCGGTTGAGCTCTCAGATTATATTCAGGACGGGCGTCTTGTTATTAAGATTGAGTACGGCAACAATATCCAGCTTGATTATACCCCGTATCGATTTTATAAGTCTATTGAAGCAACACCTGTGTATCTACGACTCGAATCGGTCAGGCATAACAAATGTGGAGATGTTACAAATGTATTTTCTTCATCCGGTTCTTCAGACATTACGCTGGAAGAAGGACAATACATCGATGTCGTTTTTGAGGGAAATAATCCAACGGATGGGAATCGGCAACTGCTTCTGTTTGCCTCACAGGGGAAGTATGAAAAAAAGCACGGATTTGATGCCGTAAGCGAGAAACCGGAATTTGGTCATAACTACCCTAACCCATTCAATCCAACGACAACATTCAGTTTTTCAATTCCTTCTACGCAATGGGTAAAGTTGGAAGTGTTTAATATACTCGGCCAACGAGTAATTGTATTGCAAGACAATGAATTGTCTGCCGGGCGCTATGAAATTATTTGGGATAGCAAGGACTCACGAGGGGATCAGGTAGCCAGTGGCGTGTACTTCGCCCGATTCACGGCAGGCGAATACACTGCATCTCGAAAATTGGAGGTGTTGAAATGAAAAAGAATTTATTGAATTTCATGGCCATCTTCTTGTTTATTATATTGACAGGATGCGGAAAACCGAAGGATCCATCTGTTATGTTGGCAGTAGATATTCCCTATAGAGTGTATGATATCCCTGGATTGATTTGTGAGGATTTTTACGTTACCTACGTAAAAGATTCTTCATCAGATAGAAATCTATCGAATTACTATTGGCTTGGATTAAAGAATGAAACAGAAGATAAATGGGTATTTCTGTCGGATAGCGGTAAACAAGGTGATGGTAATTCTAATTATATTGATTTGCTACTGGGATCATTTATTAAAACAGGATACCATATAAACGTACATGAATATTATAGCGCCTATGTATATCGCTGTAATGCACCGGATAAAATAGGGGATACAAATAGTTATAATCTATATGGCAAATCACTGGAATTTAAATTTTCTGATTTGACTGCCTGGGGGCCGGATGACTCCTGTGATATAAAATGTTGTACAGAAGGGCTTAATTATTCACAATTTGTACATTTTGTCGATAATGCATCATCAATAGAGACAAGGATAAGTACTCAGTATGGGCACTTGTGTGGTTGGCTACCTCCACCAGCCGAGGGTTCTGATGAAATGTCATCATCCTTTGCATACTGCTCAATTGGAAAGGAGGTTCTTGGAGAGACTAAGTGGGGGCAAGTTGGATATACCTTAACAAGACCAAGGGACCGTATATATGTTTACCCTTCATATTATTGTGAGGTCAATGATGAGTATGGAGTAAATCAATGGTTTGCCTATTTAGATCCAGCATTGATAAATGATTCACCGTTAGTTAACGAAGATCATGTATATTTATGTAGTCTCAATACTTCGTGTGGGGAGTGGTGTTTTAGAGTTGATGGTGATTCATTAAAACCTGGATTTATTCCGTCAGTGATTTGGGATGATGGTGGAACGAAAATTACGCTATCTGGAGAAGTGTCACATGTGGAAAATGATATGCCAGGAGATGCCAATAATCCAATGGTGTTTTCTGACATGCGGTATATGCTTAAAAATGATAATTATTCGAAGAAAATGGTTTATAATTCGCAAATTGATCATTGGGGGAGTGATAATGAAAATGAATGGGGATTTTCTTGGGACACAATAACGACAACGAAGTACGTCGATAGTATATACGTTTGGGATAAATATCCATTACCTTGGTAAGGTATCATCGCAAAAAAGGAGCCTATAATGCGAAAAATACTGATTCTCGCTATTGTATGTATGGAATTGCTATTTCTTAAATTCTCTGTACATGCACTAAGCCAAAAGCCGATTGAATATGATGCATTGTCATCAATTACAAGTGAAAATGAAGCCATAGAACTTGCAATAAAATTCTCTGGCTTCGATAAGGCGGATGGATTTTCTAAATCGAAAAACGTAACTGTGGAAATAAAAAGGATCCAGGATATTAATATCCCATTCGCCTCGGATAGGGTTTTAAATTCGGAGGTTTGGCAAGTTAATTTCAAAAATGTGCCCGTCGGTCAGCAAACAACAAGGACAACTTTTCGAGATTTTGAAGTACTATTGGATCGTCAATCTGGCAAACTCTTAATGATATACTCAATTTCTGAGAAAGAGGGTAGTTCAGATACACTGCCGCAGCCTTCAAAAGTCGCTGCTGAAAATTACTTTGTAGCGAGAAAATACAAATTCAATGGAATCCCCGATTCATTATGCGAAGTTTCATTTTGGGAAGCGCTTCAAAAAGTAAGAATTGCAAGCCCATCATCTTCTAAGATAATTAAGGCATATTATTGGGATTTCTCGACAGGGGAAACTCATTATCCTTATGCCTGGCTTATTATTCATCGCGGTATGGACGAACAAGTGCCTACTTCACATGGGAATAAAAATAACCCAATCGGACGAAATATGATGAGTTGTATTGATGCGATGACTGGAGTCGGGTATTTTGAAACGACAGGACCCTTTGATATGGATAAAATGAGAAAGAAATGAGTATTGCCTTGGCGGTAAAGCAATGGATTACTTCATTATGGCAAATTGTAACGCCGCTAGTTATAATTTTGCCTATTTTTTTAGTAAGCTGTGTACTCCCTCGACAAAATCCCCAAAATCTTATTGATCCTATCCCTGCGGTTTGGGGAGAAGAGAACTGCATGGGTGATATTGCTATAAAGGCTTCCCCGATAACGGGCCATACAAGTACACCGGGCTACTTATGGTCAGCGCTTGAATTAAATGATACAATATGTATTAGTAGTAATGGTTTTTTTATTGATTCAGGTGATTTTTCGCAAAGTGTTATTTGGATGAGTATTAATCCGATGCAAATACCGGAAGGGCAGTACAAATACTATGTATTCTTCTCACAAGATTCCTCCTCAATAGGAAATATAAATGATCGCCTTTTATCATCTGGGCCACAAAATTTTGAACTAAGTTATAGTCAAGTGAAAGGTCCGGTCTGTATTGAGGCGACTCTAGGGGATAGTATTTTGTTTTCTGTTGAAGTAGATTCCTGGGGAGATAAGACAATATTTATTAATGATTCGGGACAAACTGTATCTGGCTACTCCTGGCAAATGTTGTTAAACAATGACTCACTCGATGAACATTGGTTTGTTCAATTGGCTGATAGCGGACTATACTTTCCATTAAAGGTGTCGGATTCCAAAAATGACCTTCGATGGGTTTTGAAGGCTACAAATATCTATAATTTAGATGATACGGTAATTGCAGAAATTGTTGTAAGAAGGCCTACAAAACTTGGGAATTTTGACAATGACTTTGATTCACTTATATGTTATTGGGGTAATAAATTTGCCATTCCTCCACAAATTATAAAATCAATTATTCGAAAGGAAACATATTTTGATAATCTAAAGTATAGATATGAACTGAATTTCGACTACTTCTATTTTCAACCGGACGTAGACAGTAAAAGTTACTATAAATTATTCCTTTTGGCCGATTCGGCGCGTACGGCTTCGCGACATGGATTTGATAAAAAAGGAGATTCTGTCTCTCAGGGGGAAAATGTTGCAGAATTACTGGCTGACCCTTACAATGTCCTGAGGAGTTATTCTCTAAACCCGGAAGTAATTGTTTGTGACACAGTCAGGGATTCCTTGATAACGGGAAATGAGCTGGTCCTGTTAAATACCCGTTTTAGCCAGCATGATAGTAATTTTGTTGCTCAGATAATCATAAATAGTTCATATGGTTTAATGCAGCCTATGCATGTATCGCTAATTGATTTTGTTAGTTTCAAAGATAGTAATCCGCAATCACTATTAGAAAGTGAAAACTTGGCCGTCTATTGGGGGGTAAGCTACTTTAGCTATATTTACTTCAACGAAACATCTGAATATTATGAGTGGGATACTCGTTGGAGGACAGCAATTGGGAAATACAATGGTGGTGTACATGCACAGGAAACATACGGTATGTTTTTAAATAGTGATGTGGAAAACTATGTGCAAACGGTACTTGGATTTATTAACTTATATCAACCACTGAGAAGTGAATGAATGGAGCCAATATGAAAAACGAATATATGCTTCAGTTCTTGATAATCGTGATGTTGCTTTGTTTCTCACAAAATCTCCTTGCCGGCGGAGAGAATCAATCTAGATTATTAGAGTATGCATCCGAGGATCTAAGAAACAAATGTGATTCTCAGTTAGTTGCGTTTCAAGAACGAAACAAGGATGGTGAATGGGAGTTCCATTCGAATTTGGAAATCAAAGAGAATACGAAAGCTGAAATTAACGGGAAAGAGTATACAGTATTAATCATTGCTACAGGTGGATTTGGCGAGTTAATACTAATAGACTCATCTGGAAGCAAGGAAAACATCTTATCTAGAAAGATAAATGTTCCAGGAATGCATGTTAGAATTGGGAAAGTTCTCGATTTAAACAAGGATGGATATGATGAAATAACGATTTATGCCAGCGGTGGCGCACATGGATCATATGCTTACTTCCTGAGCTTGAAGAATGATACCCTATCATTTATAGAGAAAGCCGACGGCGATATAAGTTTCTTTGCGCTTGTAGGTTGGGTGCACACCAAGGATTTTGATAAAGATGGCGTTTTTGAGATTGTTGTTGATCGAAAACCATCTGAAGGAAAAACAGAGAGCTATGATATTTACAAATGGGATGGCGCCCATTATGCGTTAAAAGATCAGGTTGAAAAATAGCGCGATAATATTTGCAATTCAATTCGGATGTCAGTGATTAGGTCTATATATCTCGATTCATTATTGTAGTACTGCGTTCATTATTCGCGTTTTCATTTGTGTTTCCAATTTTGTTTCTGTATTATAAATCATGCCTAAGAAGAAAAATCCAAAGATTGATTTAATCACTAAGGTCTTGGCGGAACTTGAATCTCCTGATGATTTTCCGGTTTGGATCGTAGTCGTTGAAAATAAGAAATTGACAAAAGATTTACAAATTATCTTGATGCATATTTATGACCGCGATCGGCTTGAATTTCAGGGAAGCATAACTGTCTCCATTGAGGAAGATAATAAAAAAATGAGTAAATATAAGGTCGGTGAAAGCGACTACTGTGTTCTAACCTTTTCAGGTCGGGAGAAGAATATTCTCGAAAAAGCCAAGGATTTTATAGGTAGGAGTTTTTCAGAAGGGAAAATTCAAGATTTTTTACCGTTTTAATACGTCATTTTTCTGATTTCTCTTCCGAGTAAATCAAATCCTTCTAAATCCAAAAAAATATAACATTTTGGGGCGAAACTAAGAAACTAAAACAAAACATATGTCTGTTTAATTCTCATAAATATTATTCTTCATTTCACTTTCTTGTGTTTTTCAAATATGATTTTTCCTTCAATAACAACTTTCTGCCTATTTCCACTTACTTTTGATTTTGATTTTGATTTTGATTTTCGAATTGATACATATATTGAGACAAATGTCACTAAGATGCCAAAAGCTGAAATTAAGTAATCCATAAAATCCTCCAAACTTGCATTTTTTTGAAGGATTTCCAAGCCACCTATCAAACTATAGGTCATGTTTGGATAATTGGCAATAAAAAACTGAAATTGTAAGATTGTTTTTTGAATAAATAATAAGCAATAGGTATTTACTTAGAGAGTACTCCATGCTATTGACATCTCAGCATGAATATGATAGTATGAATATATGTATAGTTCTGTACGTCCTCATCTATGCAGATTAGTTGATATTTGGTGACTTGAAAATCCATATTTTCAAAATCAATTCTAATCTCATAGGTGAGGCTTTTAATATCACCAATATTTAGTATCGGCCATATTTGGTTTATTTTTATAATTTTTTACGGAATACTCAAAACTTATTGCCTGGAGGTAATATTATTTAAAAAAGATTCATTGTTTGCATGATTGGTAATACAGAATATGTACTAATTATAATGCTATGACTTGGCGAATTCCCTAATTTCTCTTCCGAGTTCGTCCCAACCTCTCCGCCATTGCGCACGCAATGAAATAATATTTTAGCGAATATTGGCAAAAATATAAAAAAAATTCTGAGAACGTCCCATCCTCCTACCCATATGATAAATTATTGGTAAATAATAAGGTTTATATAGCAAGCATAGGCCTAATAGCTGTTCGAATATTTTGAGCAAGCTATATTAGATCAAAGTAGAAAAATATGGAAATGAAAAAAAGAACTCAAATTAATGAGTTCTTTATTTAATGGTCCCACTCTTATGGTATCATCATCCAATTAAGGATGTCGAAGGAAAGGTCAGTGTATTTTTGTACTGCAGCTAATATTGCAAATACCAAAAGTCCTACACATATTATCAACAATAAACAGTGGTGTATCATTGTTGATACTCTATCACCCTTTGAGATTGTTGAGGGGATTAGCATATCTTGTAGTAGAGTGAACATAATAGCATTCTCCTTGATTATTTATGATGATTGGATTAAATTACAATGTGATGTAGAAAAATTACTATATTAGACATAATACTATATCATAAGTGTAAAATATTGTCAAGGGAGCTTATATGGCCAGAATTGACGAGATAATTGAATCAGTACTTGATAGTATTGTTTCAGTCTTAGGACAAGTAATTAAGTTCTTGGAAAAATGGTTTATTCGCATAATAGTCAATATATATGAAATATTAAAATTCACTATCATAGCGGGAATACCAATATGCCTATTATTTATTTTGGGTATAAATATCGAAGGGATGTGGGGATTTATTCTTATAGCGTTATCAATAACATTAATGGCGATCATAGTTTATGCCATCGTTAATGCCATATATAAGAACAAGAAGGAAAAAATAGCTGAAAAGAGAAGTGGCAGTAGATTACTATATTTAACCATCCTAAATTATTTTATCGTTCTATGGCTTTATATAATATTTATTCACGAATGTTCTCAGTCTGAGAATATTGTATTGAAAATAGTATATCCTATCGTAATTAAAGTTATAAACACTTTATATCCATTAAGTCAGAAGCTATTTGCCTAATTACTATAAAACAATGCATCAACTAGCGAATGTAAAATGGATAATAGCCAATGTTACAAGAAACAAAGTAAGAAGAAACAAGAGCTTTCCATACTTCTTAAAATACAATTGCAGAAATGATTGAAGAAACGTATTATCTTCAGATTCATCTGCTTTAGTATTACTTAGAATAAAGAGAGTTCTGACTATCGTCCATATTAGTATAATGGCGATAATAACTAGGATATACTTATCGAGAAAACCCTTGAGGTAGGGACTTATTCTTGTCCAAATATCTTGTCTATGCATTATATAGTATAATAAGATGCGTATAAAAAACACAGACAATACTATATGTAGAAGGGATTATTTATTATCCCCGGTAATTATGAACATGCTATTTTTGTAGTCAAATGTTCGAATAAATCCGAAATACATATTCATCAATAAATTAGGAACAATCAATGCTCATACTCCTAATTTCTCGTTCGAGTTCGTCCCAACCTCTCCGCCAGTCGGGATTCAAGCTGTCTAAATTCGCATTTCCTCCTTTAGTTAGGCTGTGATTTCTTTCTTCGAACATACCATTTTGGGCACCAGGAGGAAATTTCAGATTAGATATTATCTCAAACGGTATTTTGGCTGACATTACTACCTTTTTATCGATAATAATTCTCTTCGAATATATTTTCGTCAGTATTGTTTTCTTGGTTTTTATATCACCTTTTTGAAACCACTTTTTGGCATAGACACTGAGTTCAAAGGTCTCCCGGAATAATTTACGCATTGCGTCGCTATCGATACTATAGGCGTTTATTGATTCTTCAAGCCGATCTTTCTCGCGAGATAGCTGTCTCTTTTGCTCTAAAAATTCTGTGTCTGACAGTAGTTGATTATTCTCGTTTTCCGGGGATATTTTTAGGTTCATCAGATTCTTTAGTTTTTTATCAATGATGACCAATTGTTCTTGAATATTCTTCTTCTCGCAATCTTGCTTACTCTGTTCTTTAGCCATGACAGAATCGTAATATTTGAAAATCCAATTCAAATACGCCTTTGGAATGGAAATTGATTCCAGGTGATTACACACCTGCTCGATTAAGTCTTCCTCTGTAATCGATTGCCGCGGACATTGAGGGTCTTTACTGTAGGTACAATGGTAATAGATGTATTCCTTCTTTTTTCTAAGCGATTTACGGTATTGGATTTTCTTTTCGGCAGTTATCATTGCTCCACAGCGACCACAACGAAATAGCCCGGAAAATGCGAATGTGCGCTTCTCGGGTTTTGTCTTGCATCTGCTATTTAATATCCTTTGGACTTGCGAGAACTCTTCAAAAGTAACCATCGGTCTATGTTTTCCCCGGTGCAATTCACCGCCAAAATAGAATTTACCGTAGTAGAAGGGATCGTTAAATATTCTATATAGTGATGTGCGAGATAATGGCGTGCCACCTGTCCTCTTGGTTATTCTGGTTTTGTATCCCCATTGATCATTTGCGATATCTAAGATTTCGGGGACTGAATACCTCCCGGACAACATTAAATCCCACATTTTACGTATGAGCTTAAATCTTTTAGGATCGATAACGATTTTGGCCTGTCCCTTTTCAGTGCATTTATTGAGATAACCCATTGGTGCCAGATTAGGTCTCCACCCCTGCGCAACTTTGGTATTTAGTCCTCTGATAACATTCTCAGACAGATCATCGACGTATTTTCTGGCAAAAAGCATATCAATCCCACTCATTAATCTATCCACGCTATTGTTTCTATAGGTCTGTAGGGGAGTTCGAATTTCTGCGATAAAACCGTTTTCCATTAAGTCCGAAATTGTAGCACCATCTAATAGATTTCGGGTCAAGCGATCCAGCTTCCAACATAAAATTCCTGAGGCTTTATTTCGCCTTAGTTCCTTTAACATAGAATTAAAAACCGGCCTGCCGGATTGTCTGGCGGATTTTGATTCAGTGAATATCTTGGCAATCTTTAGATTATCCTTTTGAGCCAAGGACTCCAGTTCACTAATTTGGGCATTAATTGATAATGCCTGTCGATCTTCCGATTCGGTCGACTTTCGCGCATAAATGAAATATGCTATCATATCCTTTTATTACTTTGATCATTCTTATTGGGTAGGGGACGGTATATTACATCGAAGAGATAGAAAAAGTCTCGGGCCATTGCCTCAATTTCATCGTCGGATAGGTTTTCACCGGTTTGGTTTAAGTGAATATTCCTTAATTCATTTTTGGCCTGTTGTGAGATTTCCATACCCATTACCGTAGCAGAAAAAATCCTCTCTATAAATATGAAAAACTACAGCGAATTGTGGAAAGGTAGTGACAATATTGATTGACAAGATACGACTAATGTCCTATATTTTCTAATATGGGACTTCGTTAGCCCACCTTAATGTCTTAAATCCCAATAAAATACGGGAATCTCGCGATTCTAATGTGATCCTACCATACTATTGGCCGCCTGGCAAATCACATTTCCTAAAGAGATCATAACTCAATATTAACCTGTCATATAATGCCTAAGAGTCGTTCCCAAAGACATTTCAATGTAAGTGCCAAACGTCCCGTTTTAGAAAGACCGGGACTTCAGACATATATCGTTGAATCAATTCAACGGTTTTTTGATTTGGCAAAAACGGGGCTTATGAAGACTGATCCTGCATTCAGGAGGAAAAGGAGAGTCATATCAAATGCCGGGTATTATTTAATGCATGCTGATGTTCTGAAAATAATCGATGCCTGCACACAGGTTCGGGATAGAGTGCTGATTGAGACATTAGCCTTTACAGGAATAAGGCGGGCAGAGGTCGCTGGCCTCACTGTAGACGATATCCTGTGGAAGAAAGGATTACTTCACATCAGGCATGGTAAGGGTGATAAACAGAGATTTGTCCCGCTTCCTACAAAACTGTTGAATGGCTTTCGTGAAATACTCGGATCAAGGCCAACTGGTTTCATCTTTGAAAGTAAAAAAGGTGGCTCACTGAGTCTGCGGCAAATAAATCGAATCGTGGCCAAAGCCGGGCAAAGGGCCCAAGTTGAAAATCCCAATCCCAAATATAAAAATATTACTTGTCATCTATTCCGGCATACATTTGCCCGTTTGTGGAAGGCCAAACAGGGAAGTATTGAATCCTTATCAGTCATTATGGGACATCAATCAGTTCGCACGACTTGGGATGTCTATGGCCGCGAAAGTATTGAGGATATTCGGGAAAACTACAATCAAACGATTAAAAAGATGTTTGGTGAATAGACATATGGCCTTATAAGCTAAAAAAGGACTGGAGGAAGGTATGAAATCTATAACGAGAGTGTTTTTCTTAGTGCTGGTCATTGGATGCGTGCTGTCATTGATCTGTGGATGTTCAGATGATAATAGTCCAACCACTCCAAATGGTTCCAATGGTTCGAGCGATACATCGAGCACTGTTACTGATATCGACGGCAACAGCTATCGCACGGTGACAATCGGCAACCAGGTATGGATGGCTGAAAACCTTAAGGTCACTCATTATCGCAATGGAGACCTAATTCCAAATGTGATGATAGAGGACTGGAGTAGTCTGACAACTGGAGCGCGTTGTAGCTATAATAATGATTACGGGAACAGCGCCGTTATGGGACTATTGTATAATAATTATGCCGTGACGGATAGCAGGAATATCGCACCGGAAGGCTGGCGTGTCCCTAAAGATTCAGATTGGCAGACTATGATAGGATATCTTGGCGGAGAGCATATCGCCGGAGCCAAAATGAAAGAAGCCGGGTATGATAATTGGCTGGAGCCAAACACCGGGGCGACAAATGAAAGCGGATTTACGGCATTGCCATCCGGTGGTTTACATCATGAGGACTACTTTACCGGAATTGGCTCTTATGCCTACTTTTGGAGTTCATCATTGGCCGTCGAGGGTGTATTTAATGATACAGTCGGTAGCTATTTGGTACTGCTTTATAATTCTAAAAACATCAACAGAATCTATGACGCCCAAAGAAAACACGGGCAGGCTGTGCGATGTATAAAAGTTGATTCTTTGTAAAAAGTGCAAAGCTAATAGGGTAATAGGAATAACCAATGGTTGTTCCTATTTCCTTTTCATCAAATCGGTTCGGGGATTGGGTTGCGATCAGTTCTCATCAGAATAGCTTATACTTCACAGCAATGACATCTTGCTATACAGAGCGACAACCATTTTTCATTCGGTTATCCACATTGCGCTGTAGTTTTGTATATTTTTCCCATTGCAGTTTCATAGTAGAATTCTTGTACATGATAAATCATTTATGAATTCAAAAACAGAAACCAAAAAGAACAACCTATTAAAACACTATCGTTTGAAACGATCTCTAAACAAAAAAGATATTGCTGAATTCTTTGGGGTAGATCAATCCAATCAGTATTACCGTTGGGAATCCGGTAAAGTAAAACCAAGTTTGACAAACGCCCTAAAACTATCTGCCTTTCTTAAATGCCCAATAGAAATACTTTTTCTTGAGCAGTTCAACCAAATACGAAAAGAGATTAGTCAGCGACGGCAATTGCATTTCAATATAAAATAATCATTAATCCAAAAAAGTATGTCAAAAGCGAAAGACAAGAAAGAACGACTGGCTCGAAAAATAGCCAAACTATTCAAGGAAGAAGATAGCATCAAGCTGTATGAATATACAGTTAACCACTACAAAGAGTCTGCAATAAACAAGGCGCTTGATGAAACCATGAAGGTGCCAAACGATAGGATTAAGAAATCCAGATCAGCACTTTTTTTCCACTTGTTAAAGAAGTACGATAAAGAATAAGAGAGTATTCAATCCGACAGATTGAATTGCGGCCGCTTGTCGCGCAGCCGCGGTAATACGCCCCCTCGTCTGTCGGTTTCTCTGCGCGTTCTATCCCCATATTTTTAATAGAAGTATTCAATACTTCTATTAAAAAAGTAAAATCTAAGTCCTATTAGATTTACTTTTTGGGGAGCAAATACGCCGTAATTGCAGGGGATAGTCCACTTGTTCACCGCCCGACTACTTTAAGCCCCCCTCAACCTCTGCCTTGCCTGCTTCTAACACCCCAGAATACCCATCTACTAATTACTACATCGAAGCAGGCCAGGTACCCAGAGGTTTCGGCTTCGAAGAAAACGCCCGGGCATTTTCATTCTCGAATCTGCCCACATCTTAAAAAGTGTTGCGGGGCAGATTGGGGCTTAAAGTAGTCGGCCGGCGCGAATCGTCATCCAAAATCCCGCATCCTGCGGATTCTGATTTTGGGACGAGTTCGGCCTCCGACGAGGGGGCGTAGGACAAGGAGTCCGGCTTCGCCGAAAATGATTTTCCAAATTTATGTTAAAAACAAAAATAAAATTGAATACGAAAGACTGTGATATCCTCAGATATCTTTATGATTATCGATTTCTCAATGCTGAGCTTCTGTGGCACTTGATAACTTATGGAAGCCAGACTAACTCTGCATTTCACACAGCAGGGAAGAGACCATCTAAATACGGTTTTGGTCGTCAGGCTTTGTATAAGCGTCTGAGAAGGCTATACGCAAATGGCTATGTCGAGCGTCACTATCTGACTGATTTGCCATTTGGCCGGGGATATGGACACCCCAGAGCCATCTATGGATTAGGCAAGCAATCAGCCGCAATACTTCAAGAGGTCGAGGGAATACCTGCGCAGGATGTGAGGCGGATGGTCACTGCAAATAGGATTAAAAATCCTTTTTTGCGGCATGCTTTAGAATTAGCCACATTCCGAGTGATCGTAGAGCTGGCCTGTCGGAAATCTAATGGCAGGATAGCACTACTTTTCTGGGAACAGGGAAGGAGTATTGGAGCAACAGTCTATGGCTATAATATAAAGGGTAAAAAAGAGAAACTTACTGTCTATCCGGATGCCTTCTTTGGACTGCAAATATCTAATAAAAAAAACAGGCATTTCTTTTTGGAAATCGACCGTGGAACAGAGCCGATAATAACACATTCAAAAAGAGCCAATATCAGAAGAAAACTCTTAGCCTATCAAGCATATTATACATCAAAAAAGTTATCGCAAGTACAGCTTGGCAATATAAACGGCTTTCAAGTACTGATTGTCACTCCTGGGGAGATTCTTGATAATACAACTATATCCGGACGTATATCGAATATTCTACACGAGCTATTATCTAATAATCAGACCTATACTTCCAAATCGCTATTTCTTCTGACAACCCCTTCTAAATTAAGTTTGGAAAGCCCAAATAGTGTGTTCTCATATATCTGGATTTCCCCCAAAATCCCCGACGATCCTATAAGTATTATTGAGTAGAATTCAGCCTTGGTCCCGTTTAATTCGGCATTTCTCGCCATTGACCAAGCTGTCATGTAGAAATCGGGAGGCGCTATTGGTGGTAGTGTCGCCCCGGTTGAGAAAGCCTCCACCCTCATAGGAAATCTCATCGTCGAATTGCGGGGCCGGGACTGTATATTACTCAAAAGTAGTATATAGTTGGAGAATTAGACGGTTATTATCGCATTATATATCAGTAATTTACGGCATTTAAGGTGTAGATTCCCATTATACAGCCGATATACAATTAGTATATAAGGGAATTAGATACATAGGATAACCACTTGGAAAGAGATTTTCTGACATCTCTTGGTTTCCTGATAGTTGTTGCCCTGTACATCGCATATAAAATTTATCCAAAGCTGACTGACATTAGAAATGCGAAGATTCGTCAGGCAAGGCTTGCCGAGGATAAACGTCTCTCTGACTGCTACGGAGTCGTTCAGTACTTTGCCAATTATCACGGCTATATTGCGCGGTCGGTCGTTTCACGGGCAGAACTGGAAGGAAAGATTAATCAAGGCATTATGGCCGAGGATTTATGTGATTTTATTCTGGAAAGAATAGCTGAAGCCGAAGGTTTGTTTTTAGGTGATCAGCCGACAGAGTATGTCAATTTCCCGGTCATCTTGCCCAATCAGTACAGGGACAAACATATCTATGTAATTGGCAAATCCGGATATGGCAAAACAAATTTCCTTAGATACCTGATCTATCAGGATTTGCAGTTGGGCAATGGTATCGGGGTTCTGGCACCGGAGTTTGAAATGCTCAGTGACGAGATTCTGCCATACATCCCGGAAAATCGTATTGATGATGTAATTTACTTTAATCCGGCCGACCAAGATTCACCGGTAGTTCTCAATCCACTCCATATCGATGACGACGAGGATATTGATCTTCATGTAGATGAATTATTTACAATCTTTCGGAGAATATTGGGCGAAGGCGGCCCCCGGATGGATGAGATATTTCGCCAGTCCTTATATGCCTTAGTGGAACGGCCCAACACAACCTTGCTTGATTTCGCGCCTTTACTGGATCGATTCGATAGTACCTTTCGCAATGAGATAGTTCGTACCACAAATGATACACAAACTCGAGAGTTTTTTGGCAGTACCTATGAGCAATTGCCAAGGGATTCACACCTGCCGATTATCAATCGCATCGGAAGAGTTATCAGAGCCAAAAATGTCAGAAACTGCCTGTGTCCACCGGAAAATACCAACTTGGATGATAGGGAAATATCCCGAAAATTATTGAATATTCGAAGGGCCATGGATGAGGGTAAGGTTTTACTCTTTAATCTCTCTGATGGAATTCTGGGTGAGGTCGCCAGCCAGCTAATAGGGCAGTTGATCGTTTCTAAGTTTCAGACCGCCACAATGAGTCGTGCAGATACCGCCAAAGGCAAACGCAGACCATTCTATTTGTATCTGGATGAATTCCAAAACTTCTGTGGACTGGCTTCGAAGTCGTATGAGAAAATTCTTTCGAGAGCCAGGAAATATAGGCTTGGTATGATACTGGCACATCAGCAGACCGGGCAAATTCCCATTGAATTGCTTCGAGAGATATTGGGAAATGTGTCGACTATTGTCAGCTTTAATGTGTCACAGGCGGATGCAGTCAAGATTTCCCGCGAGTTCATATCTCAATACAATAATGAAATACTCTCTTTGCCAGCGGATGAGTTATTACGTTTGCCAATTGGTCAGACCTTTTGCCGGATTGGCAAAAATTCCTTTCCTATGACGGTACCCAAAATGGCAGACAGACCTGATTTCGCATTGGCCAAACGGGTGATATCAGCTTCACGGCACAGCTATGGGATTCCGAGAGATTTTAATTCGGATGATGAAATATCAAGTAGTAATCGCGCCTTGGATGATCCTTTGGACGGTATTGACCCTGGAGAGGTATTCAATTGAGTGATAAGGCATTTAAGATGACAGACAGGGATTACTTGATTCTCCAGACACTGTACGAATACAGATATCTGTCTATTTCACAGATTGAACTGCTGTTTTTTCCGTCTCTACAGACGGCATATCGCAGGATGAAGATATTGCGTGATCAAAAACTAATCGACACGATACCGGTGCCGGAAATTCACGAGTCTATATTTTTTGTGACCAAGAAGGGATTTGACAATGTAGTGGATTTAATAAAGACAGAGGGAGAAAGCATTGATTGGAGGAATATAAACACCAAACCGAAAAACAGCCTTTTTATGAATCACTTTTTGGCTATCAATGATTTCCGAATCAACCTATCAAAAGCCTGCAATGATTCGGATATTAATTTGGTCAAATTCATCCCAGAGTATTATGGTGGCAAATCAAACAAAGGTTCACCCACTAAGTATATTCGTGATACAGTGAGCGACTTTCAGGCACAGCATAAAAGGACATCGCATACCCCTGATGGTGTGTTTGCTCTGGAAAGGGACGGCAAATTCGCCTTGTTTTTTCTTGAAATCGATATGGGTACAGAGGTCGTCTCAAACATAAAGAGAGGAGTGCTAAAGGCAATATGGTTCTATGTAAACTACTTAATTCAGGGAGGCTATCAGCACTATTGTGAGGACTTTAGTATTGAGTCATTTAAGGGTTTCCGAAGCCTGTTTGTAACGACCTCAGAAAGCCGGATTGAAAATATCAGGCAAGCATCTGATGCCATACAAATCTCTCAAAAAGCAAAGCAATTTCAATGGATAACAACCTTTGAGTCAGTCGAAAATAATGGTGTTTTTGACCCGGTCTGGAAATCGATAGATCACACAGATTCCAACTCCTATCAGATCGGATAATTGTTCGTTTAACAAGGAGTAATGATATGTCTATCAAGTTGAAAGAAGAATCGATTCTTAATGAATGGTCAATGGTATTGGATAACGCCGCCGGAAACGCACCAACTGTATTGGAAGGAATTCAAAATCGATTACAGCAGTCAGAAATCCCGGGCAATTGTGTTTGGTCAATTGAAGAAGTTCAGAGTTCAGGGTTCTTCTCGAAAGTTAGGCGTGAGTTCTTGATAGTAACTCTGGAGCAGTTTAGGGACTATCACATGTATATAGGTATTCGAGACTTTGGTGTCCATCTGGATTGTTGTCGATTCCTGACGGTGGAGCCGAATTTCCTGAAAAAGTGGGCTTCTGAAAAGTTGACCGGTTCGGCCGAGGCATTATCTGCTCCAAAGAATATTCTAATACACCAGGACCTGAGCGCTTGGGTAACCATTGTTCACCACGCAGTTGTAAAATCTGTTGAGGATTTAATGAATAAGATAGGTAGTGATCCGAAACTCTTACAAAGAGGCAGTAAAGGCATTATGGAAATTTGGTAGGTGTAACGAATAAAAAAAAGGGCACTCTTTTGAGTGCCCGACAAGTTTCATCATAATATAGTTTCTTTGTTCTAATTATGATGAGAAATTATTAAAGGACTGGTCAATTTCATTAAGAAACTCTTCCATAGTCCGTTCTCCATTTACAAAATGGATGATAGCCAGTTCTTCGCTACAAAAATCGGGACTATTCGTCAACCTTAATGGTTCTGGGATTGGACCAGTTTCTGGCTCTGGGAAATTCCCTTTTGCCTGTTTCATCTTAGCCTCCTAGGCGTTTATATAGAACATACTATTTTCCAATAGGGATCATGTTTAAACACATTTGCTAAAAGTGTACCGATGTGCCAGTACTCATATAAGTCAGCCTCAGAAAAATAATTTCTTTCTCCTGATTGTAATAATATCACGCCCAATTTAAGCCTGTCAAACATGGCCGGAATACACATTACCGATTTTGGCTTCTTTCCCTCAATGTAGTCGATTTCTATGTCTCCTAGCCTCAAAATAACGTCGGAATCTTCAGGATCATTCTTAACAATAATTTTACGGGCCTCTAAGGTATTGTTTATAATTCCAACAGAAGGTAGTAAATTGGTGTCTAAATCAGATGAGGTTTTACCGATTATTCCATAAGATGCCCTGACGACGCATTTGTTATTGGGAACGTATGTTTTGATTAATGCGGCTGAATCACAGTTGTTCTGACGATGTGTAAGAAATGAACAAGTAGCCTTTAGAGTTTCGATATATATTTTATTTAAATATGCCTCCATTTTTGCAGGTAATATTGAATTAAATTCTTTCGGATACCTATACTCTAAGATATTGCTGACATGCAACAATGCTTTAGACAATGCAATAAATCTTAAATCGGACAACCTAATTCCCTCTCTTTTTTCCCTTAGGATTTTGAAGTGAAGGCAATGGAGTCATGACTGAATTTATATCCCTGTTGGCCAACTCGGTAGGTAGTTCAATGCCAGCCTTTAGTAATTCTTCTTTGTGCAATATCAAATACATGTCAAAGGCTCGCCTATACAATTCAGACTTTGGCACCTTTGAAACCTCGTATATTCTATCAAATAAGGCCTTGTGATAAGCAGTCATATGGCCTGATATTCTAAGTGAATCCAAAATACCTATGACAGTACTCCTTTATATACACAACGTAACTCATATTGACATATTGATGGTCATTGTTGAGTATTGTTACTAATAATTGCTTATTGTTGTGAAAATATACCCAAAAATTAAAAAAGTCAACTGCTATTTTGTTTTTTAATACTCCTTTAGTGTTATGCCACAATTGTTGTTGATTGGCAAAGCCCCTATACTTGTTCATTAAATAAGTGAAGGAAGTGTTTGATTTCTAGTTCTGATTTTCTTATTGAATTCGCGGTTCTTGAGTATTATATAGATATATTGTCAAAAAGTATTTGGCAATAAAACACAAAAAGAGTAAGAAGTTTTTAGGGGAAAACATTTAGGACACCTGATAGTTAATTAAAATACTCCAACGCCAACCAGTAACTTATTGAATAACAACTTGATAGGGTTGCGGGCTATTCACCTGACTGTTAATCAGCGGGCCGCTGGTTCGAGTCCAGCCGGGGGAGCTTTTTTATTGTGGCAGTATCCAGTCATGACATTTTGTCAGTATTATTCAAGCTGCAATTTCCTGTTCGCCAACCAGAACCGCAAACTACTTATTCTGTTCGGCTATCTATTCCGCGTACCATGAAAACCATGTCCATAGGTGAGTCCTTTTATCGCATGCCTTTACCGGCTGTAATGCCAATATGTTATGACCATGGTATTTCTCCTTCATAATAACTATACATTTGGAGAAAGTCCTTCTAATAAAAAAGGCGGCCGGGCGGCCGCCTTTTTTTGGGTTACGAGCACGCTGATACTACTTCAGAAGCAGCATCTTCTTGGATTGAGTGAAATCAGCAGTTGTGAGGCGATAGAAATAAATACCGCTCGAAACCGGCTGATTGTTATTATCTCTGCTGTCCCATGTTACCGTGTAACTACCTGCAGGCTGAGTGGCATTGACCAATTCTCTGACCTGCTGGCCGAGTACATTGAAGACTTCCAGCTTGACCGCCCCATCCACGGACAAATCATAAGAGATCGTCGTCGTCGGGTTAAACGGGTTCGGGAAGTTACCGTGGAGCTGCGGCTGCGCCGGACGGTGACTCGCGAATATCGAGTAATCGGGCTGATATCTTCCGACCGCCCGAATGATATAATCGCGCGCCAATCCATCTTCCGCTTCATCGCCGACAGCGAACGTGAATTCGAAGACATCACCCTTGCGCAGGATGAGCGGTTCGCTGTCTCTGAATCCTGTCCACGGACTGGATGTCTTATCCAGCATGGTATTGCCGTCCGCGATACGATGCGTCGTTACGGTCGGTGCATCTGCGCCCGTGACGAAATATTGAATGATATCAGTCGAGTACGAGCCGTCCCAGGCAACGCGAATCGTCAATGTATTCGATTCGATCGGTGTCGGGAGCGCCTCACTGCCGATCATTGCCCGAGGAGGCAATGACGGTAGTTCTTGCCACTCGCCTTTACTCGTCTGATATGACACGGTGACATCGACGTTTTCTGAAGGTGCATCCGTCGTCGGTGAAGCCTTGGTTAATCCGCCGTTTTCCTCCGGATCCGGCCAGGGGCAGACCTGTTTCGGCGGCGCATCGATGATGATGCCGCCCGCCAGCGGTTCATCCGTCCCGGTTTCAAATACCAGATCGATATACCCTGATCCCGTGGCCTCGAACTTCACCCCATCGTTCGATACGATAGCCTCGAGCTGATTCCGGCCCTCATTGTCGATTGCCGACACCGGAATGAGTGTCGAAGCATAAGTCGATATCTCTCCGGTGGGCGAACAGGCGATGCGAGAATCCGCACCGTGATCTGCGACCATCAGTTCGAGATCGTACAGGTAGGTAATCTCATCTTCCATTTCTTTTAGCTGGAAGGTAACAATGCCGTTATCGGCGACGACCGGCTGCGACACATGATAATAGTCTGTGACGATATCGGCATAACCGGACGCCTCACACGCCGTCATCAACGGATTGTCCTTGATGAAATTCGCACCGTCATGCGTGAACAGGACCGGACATGATGTCGGTATGTCACGAATCGTAAATTTCCACGTCTGCGACCAATTCGACGGTCCGCCCGCGGTCTGAGCCCTGACTTTCCAATAGAACGTGCCGTGACCGAGACTCGGAGAAATCAGCCATTGCGATACCGTCAGACCGGTCATTTGCCGATCGATCGATCCGAAGGCAGGATCCGCGTCGACGACTACGTCATATGTAATCGCGCCGGAGTAATCCTCCCAATTGAGCGTGATCGTATGACTGGTCGTCGAATAGCCATTTGATGGCGACGTCAGAGCCGGCCCTGGTTCGGTATTGTAATAGACCGATACGGTATTATTGAAGGCGTTGGCCACCGCAATATCCATCATCTGATCGGCATTGAAATCTGCCGCGCATACCCAGAGCGGTCCGTCTCCCACGGGATATCGCGTCTGCGTACCGAATACTCCGGAACCATTATTCGTAAAGACCGAAATATCATCCGAATTCAGGTTTGCCGAGACCAATTCAAGGCGGTGATCACCGTTCAAATCGACCCCGCAAACATAATATGGGTCGGTACCGGCATCGTAAACGCCCGATACGGAGAAGTCGTGATAGTAATCCTGCAATAAGACGGAAACATCATTAGAGCCGCGGTTAGCCGTAGCGAGATCTGCCAGGCCGTCGCCATTGAGATCGATCGCAATGACATTAAACGGTCCATATGCGCCCATCGGCAACTGAACGGACTCCTCGAAAGTTCCATCTCCATTATTCACGAGCATACCGATAGTACTACCATAGTAGTTCGCCGTGAATATATCGATATCGCCGTCGCGGTCATAATCCGTACCGGCCAGACCGATAGGCCCGTCACCGACATAGACATTCGTCTGAGCGGTGAACGTGCCGTTCCCATTATTGAAGTACACGGAGATATCATCAGAAAGCAGGTTGGCGGCGATCAGATCGAAATCACCATCTCCATCGATATCTTCGGACAGAATCGGATGGGGGCGTGTCCCGGCGGCATAACTCGCCGAAATCGTAAATGATCCGCTTCCGTTATTCAAATAGACGGAAACGTTGTTCGTCCCGTAATTCGAGGTTGCCAGATCGAGATCTCCGTCGCTATCGAAATCCCGAGCCGTGACATCCCACGGATTGTTGCCGCCGGCAGCGATTGTCACCTGACTCGCAAATGTTCCATCTCCATTGTTCATGAACAGTGAAATGGTATGCGAATCGTGGTTGGGAATGGCGAGATCGATATCACCGTCGCCGTCAAGATCGGCAGGAAACGCGCCATCGGGCTTATTGCCGGTCGTCAGGAATGTTTGGTTGCCCAAATATCCATACGATTCGGTGCTGGCCCGCACCATGAAGGTGCCGACAAACGGCTGTTTGATCTGATGTCCCGTTGCATCGGTAATACCGGTCGTCAGGACATAATTGATAATTTCGCCGGCCCGATAATTCCCATCCGGCTCAAACCAGTACCAATACGGCGAGGTGGCATAATGGTATGTTCCCGATTCACGTCCGCTGGTGCGCGAAAACACCTTGAACGTGTTGCTGTTAAATGAAGTCGGGTCCATCGGCTGATCGGCCATCACGATCACTTCCATCGTCGGTACCGCGCCGACAACATATGATTGCGGTATGACATTCGCCAATACCGGCGATTCGCATCCCTCACCGAGTGCGCCGATCGTCAATTCGCATGGACTGTTTTCAGCCAGACAGGGTGAGACATCGTAAAGCGTAAAGTCGTTATTGGCAGGATCGCAATATATCGGATCCTCGAAAATCGTATTCGCATCGACATTCATTGTGCTGCTGTTCGAGGAGTAATTGGAGGGCGTGTTATTCCAAAAATCGCCGCAGGTGAAGTCGACAACCGACCCATTCCAGATACTGATACCGTATCCGGCGGGTGTATTGGAAATAATACACCGATTGAAATCCAGATCGGATGCCGAACCGAGAACGGCGCCGCCGTGGACGTACGCGGACTGGTTGCCGTCAAATGTACAATTGGTAAATGTACCGGTACTGGTCATGGCATAAACGGCTCCGCCGTATTCGTTCGCATCATTGTCGATGAACTGGCAGTTCGTAAAGGTCGGGTGCGAATTGATAAACATAATCGCACCGCCGTTATCCTGCTGTAGTGTCGGATGATTGGCGACGTTGCCTTCGAAAACGCAGTTTATGAACGTCGGATAGACATTGTCCGGTTCACCGACGACTTTCATGCAGTGAATTGCTCCGCCGATATGACCATAATTGTTCTTTAGCCGGCAGTTGATGATTGTCGGAGACGCCGACCTGATTCTGATCGCGCCGCCATGTTCATCGCTCTTGTACAATTCATAATCCGGTCGACCGCGGGCATCGCCGTTTTGAATTGTAAAGCCCTGAAGTACCGCATCGCTGGTTTCATCGTTCACGAAAACGAAGCCGCGATTCTGACTTCCGATACCGCCGCAATCGATTGTCGTATAGTCGGGACCGAGAACCGATCGTACGGTAATTTCCTTACCCAGGAAATCGACGTTGACATTTCCGGGTCCGTAAAACGTACCTATTCCGACAACGACATGATCGCCGTTTTGCGCCGCATTTATCGCAGCCTGAATATTGGGATACTGACCGGGCACATTACGAACGACATACCCGTCACAGGCATCACCGATACCGTCGCCGTCCGAGTCCTCCTGATACGGATTCGGGACAGTGAGACAGTTGTCGTCGCAGTTGTTGGTTGCCCCGGCTGTGCAGGGATTATCTCCGACGGTACCACTGAAGTCGCCGTCATCGAATATTCCATCCCCATCAGTATCGTCCGGGAGCAGCGCCAGCGCCTGCTGAACGGCCTCATACGCATCGACCATACCATAGCCGTAATTGTTATCTTTTCCGGTTGTGCCGAGATCATATGCCGTATTGTAAATGATCTGCTTAATATCATTGACCGGCAAATACGGGTTAGCCTCCCGTATAAGAGCGATAACGCCGGCAATATGAGGAGTCGCCATCGACGTGCCGCTCATTGTCGTATATTGATTCCCGGGGAAAGACGAACGAACACTCACGCCCGGCGCGGCGATCTCCGGCTTTATGGCCGCGACACCGGTCGGTGTGCAATACGTGGGACCACGCGATGAGAATGACGCAATCGGCCAGCCGGTCGTGTTACCGTCAACCGCTGCCACCGCGCATGTCTGATAATCATTCCATGCCCGGTCGGCAGGCCGCCCCATTTCCGTAAAGCCCGAATTGCCGGCCGCAAAAACGACCGCAATGCCGGCGGCCTCACATACGTCGATGTATGACCAGAACAGGTCATCGCACGGCGCATACCCGTGAGCCGTACGCAATCCCCATGAATTCGATAAAACGTCAGGAACATCCCAATTCGTGGCGGGATTCCCATCCGGATCAATCACCCATTGGAACGATTCAAGAATGTCATTTACTGTCTCGCTGATAGAACCGCCGCGATCGATTGACGCTGCGGCTATCCACAATGCCCCCGGAGCCACGCCGACCTGATCGCCTGGCGCACCGCCGCATATCGTCCCCATCGTATGCGTTCCATGGCCGTTTCCGCCTTCAAACGGGAAACTATTATTGTGGGTATACGGATCAAACCAGGCCCACTCGGGATGTCCGGCATATCGAGAGTCCGCTGCGCCGGCCCAACGCGTTTCCAGCGCATCGTGCGTCCCCTCGACACCGGTATCGAAATTGGCCACTAAAACGCCGGTACCGGTATAACCGAGCGCCCAGACTTCGGGAGCCCGAACGGCCACCAGGCCGTTTTCCGGCGCTGTCGCACCACCCGCTTCCGGCGTGCCGCTTTCTGTAGGTGCGATTCCCTCGACCTCATAATTATAGTAGACCATCGCCACATCGGCTCTGGCCGCTATTGTCTCGATAACGGACTGTATACCGGTGACTGAAATCGTGTTTGAAACCCAATAGGTCTCATAACTATCAACTCCGCCGATACTTAATTGCGTGTTCAGATATGTGATCAGATTCGCCTGGCTCGAAGTCGCCAATGCCTGTAATTCCGTCACGATTATTTCATGCCGCTCATCAAGCCCAATCCGATTCGCCTCGAATGTCTGATTGAGCGCCTGCAGGTCAACCTGATCAGTCATATAAATAAGCGCCGTAACCGATTCGCCGGTTGCGAGCTGATTGAATTCTTCCTGAAGAGCCGGGTCGATCTGCCCACCCCACGCGGAACCCGCGCAGAGTATGGAGAGAAGAACACACAGTAATCCGATAACTGGTAATTCCCTTCTTCTCATACATTCTCCTGTCAATTGAAGGTTGTGACAATACCGTTAATTATTGCCCCCTTTTGCAGGCGTCTTACCATACGCATTCCTCCGCTATCCGATGATTTGTTTAAATTTTTCTGAACAGTGAAAAGCATGAATCCTTGAAACGTGCCAATGTGGTTGTTTGTCCTGAACTCTCGATCCAACAGGGGAATGTGAAGATGATTAATATTTATCGAATATCCGTTGACATGCTTCGCAGCAACGTATATCTTTTTTATAAGGGATACTGAGCGCCATGTCATTGAGTAATTCTTTACAGGAAATAGTCAATACGGCCAAATCCGGGGATAAATCCGCCGAAGAACGGATTTTTCACTATCTCGCCGTTAGATTTAATGTTATTGCCAAACAACGTATTGACGGCGAGGATGCGCGCGATGTGGCGCAGGAGGCATGCCTTACCGTCATCGAAAAATATAAAACGGCCGCTCCGCATGAAAATTTCGAGTCATGGGCCTATCAGATTTTGCGATACAAGATAGGCAATTACTACCAGCATCGCGAAATCGTCCGGCGGTCAAAAAGTAATATAGACATTGATGTCACGGGAGCGTCCCCTGTGAATCAGGCTATTAGCGTCGATAAACGGCGGGCTCTGTTAGACTGCCTGAAAGAGATCAGTAAATCATTTCTCCGCTACGCCCGGGTTATGAACCTGATTCAACTCGGGTATACTTCCGATGAAATCTGTGAGCGACTTGACATCAAACGCGGCAATTTCTACATGATTTTAAGCCGCGGGCGGAAAATGCTCAATCAGTGTCTGGAAACGAAGGAGTAGAACGATTACGGCACAGTGTTCGAATAATGAATTAGGCCGGCTGCTCCATGGCTATGAGCTCAAGGCGCTAAACGAGAAAGAGATGCAGCAGTTTGAAGAGCATCTCATGGTCTGTGAGGCCTGCCTGGAAAAAGTCCGCCGCTTTCAGGATCTCGCACCCGTCCTGCGCGATGATGCCGAAGCAGTGGATATCGTCACCCAGACATTGGCGGAGACTGCAAGCGGGGGAGAGCAATCGCAGAATAGTATCTGGGCACGCCTGTGGCCAAAGGCATCTCTCCCTTTCAAACCCGCATTTTTGTATGCGGTCATTATCATGTTGCTGATTCCGGCAGTCAGTACCCTTATTCCGACTCGCGGAGAAAAGGATTCAAGGCTCCAGACAATACACCTTGTGGACTTGCGGTCGGGAAATGGACAAATGGCATTTTCCGCGGCGGAAGGGCTGGACGGAGTCATTGTCATCGTTTTCAGCAAAGCGCTGCCCAATCAGAAATATGATATTGCTATTTCAGACACACACGGGAAAACCGTCGTGCATATAGAACATTTCGATGGATTCAATGTACTCGGTACCGGGTACTTACTGTTTCCGAAAGAGAACATGATCGCAGGTGAATATACCCTGACGATATCACAATACCGCGAGGGCGAGCGGAGTATTCTCAAAACATACGATTTTACCGTCGTTCAATAGCTATTTCGCCGGACCATAATCGGTCGGTATCATAATACAAAAAAGGGATGGACAATGAAAACTCTATCTGTGGCGCATACTCGCTTATTCGCTATTCTCTGCATCATGGCCTGTTTGTTCATCATTACCGGTTTACTACTTGCAGAAATCGAAACCGGATTACCATGCGATACTGTTATTACGCACGTTTATGAATTGAAAGAGACCGGTAATCGCGATTCATGCCTGGCATTATTACGGAACGCTCTTGATGCCGATAATTGCGAAGCTTATGGACGCAGGATCCTGGCAAATGAATATGCCATTGTCTGCCATGAGATGCAGGACCATGCGCAGGCCGATTCCATACTCACCTATGCCTTAGGCGAACTCGAAACATCGCCGGACGGCGATTCTCTTACCGCCGAAATGTATACGAATAAAGCGATGGCCGATTTCTATCTGGGAAAAACAGCCGAATCCCGCGCCTGCCTGGCCGAAGCCCTGCGCATTCGAATTGCCCTCTACAGCGAAATGCATGAACTGGTCGCCTTTAATTATACCAATCTGGGAATGCTGTTCAATGCGATGCGCGAATATGATTCGTCCCTTTATTTCCACCAGAAAGCGTTCGATATCCGAAGCGCGGTTTTCGGTCCCGATGATCCGAAAAGCGCCATTAACCTGTATCGGATGAGCAATGTGTATTCCAGCATCGGTATTTTTGACAAAGCCGATTCCCTTTTGGCAATTGTCCTCGATATTAAGCGCAAGGAAGTCGGCGATAATCATTTGTCCATTTCACAAATCCTCAACAGCCTGGGTATACTCCGGTTTCGCCAGGGCGATCTGAATGGAGCAGAGGATTATCATATCCAGGCCCTGGATATTCAAAAACAGCATGTCCCGGAAGATGATACGCTCATCGCCATTACTTCAAGCAATCTGGCCAATGTTTACCTGTACAGGCACGAATATTCAAAATGCGAGGAATTGTACAATAAGGTGTATGAGATATATTTGCGGCAGTTCGGCGAGAAAAGCATTGAGATTTGCCACATACTGACCAATATCGGCGCTTTGTATAATTATGCCAATCGATACCCCGAAGCCGTTCGAGTGTATCAGCGGATCATCGAGATTCTCATGGAACGCGGCGAATTGCAGACGATGGAAATGGCGATGGCGAAGGCAGGCCTGGCGAGTATTTACAACGAGCAATACCGATTGGAGGAAGCCGAATCACCGTACCTCGAATCACTGGATATCTTCAGGCGGATTCTCGGCCCCGAACACCCCAATGTCGCCGTGACGCTGTTTAATACCGGACTCCTTTATAATAAAATGGGACGGTTCTCGGAGGCGATTAAGTGTCTGCAAACGTCCCTCGAAATTTCACGGAAAGCATTCGGCGAGCTGCATCAGGATAATGCCCAGACCCTCTCCATGATCGGCACCTTGTATAAAGACATGGGACGCTTCGATGAGGCAGATTCCATGCACCTGCAGGCCCTCGATATCCTTCGGCAGACAGTCCCCGAAGATCACCCGCAAGTGGCCCTGTGCTACATCGGACTGGCCAATACCGCCGGTGAAAGACACGATTTCGAGAAGGCATTACAATACTGTGAAAAGGCGCAGGCCATCAGAGAACATCTGTACGGCCCCGAAGGCACTCCCGTATACTATACGAAAACGACAATTGCCAATATTCTGTATCTCATGGGGCGCTACGCGGAAGCCGAGGCGTGCTATCGAAGCGTCTATGACCACATGCTGGCCGTCGGCGACAGCATTCATCCGGCCACCGTCAATACCATCGAAGGCATCGGCATCAATCTCTACGCTCAGGGGAAATATCGAGAAGCGATTGACAACGACATCAAAGCTCTCGCAATGCAGGAACAATTGTTTTCTCCAACCCATCCCGAGTCCGTCGATGCCCTGGAAAGTCTGGGAAATGATTACTGTGCCATCGGCCAATATGACAGCGCACTGGTGTGTTTTTCCAAACTGTTCGATAACCGACAAATATTCCTGAACTATGTGTTTTCGTTTTCCTCCGAAAACCAAAAACTACTCTGGGTGAATTATTATCCGCTTTTCTCGAAAACCTTATTCACGACCGCACTTGAACACGATACACCGGGATATCGAAATCTCGTCGCAGAAACGATTCTGAAGTGCAAATCAATTGTTATCGATGTATCCTTGTCGGAGAAAACATCGCTCCTGCAATCCGATGATCCGGAAGTGAGTGCCTTATTCGACAGCCTGCAATCAAAGCGTACGGAAGCCGCGAATTTGTATCTTGCCAATATCGAAAGCGTCGATGAGGGCAAACAAGAGAAATTCAACCAATTGACTGCTGAGATCGAATCTCTCGAGGGACAACTGAGCGAACAAAGTCAGTCAATTAGAGATAATGTCAAAGAGAGAAATTTTGGCATTTCTGATATCAGCAATGCTCTCGGCGAATCCGATGCCCTCTGGGAATACTTCAAATTCGAACCATATGACCATTCGATTGTCGGAAATCGCAACGCCCATCTCGGCGCTCCTGCCTATATGGCCATGCGCCTGGACAGCCAGGGAACGATTTCCTTGTATAACCTCGGAGATGCCCGACCGATCGACAGCCTGGTAACCCTCATTCGCCGAAAAATCGATGCCTCGTACGCCTATTTATTCTCCGAAAACGCATCCGTTTATGAGCGGGAGTTGAATGATGTTACACATGAATTGTATAGACTCATCGTGGCCCCTGTTGCCGACGCCAACCCGGATGATTCTCAGATATATATTTCCCCCGATGATATGCTGTCACTACTTCCGTTCGAGATATTGACAAATGATAATGGAGAATACTGCATTGAGCGCTATGCCATCAGCTATCTCGGCTCCGGCAGGGAACTACTCCGGCAACGGCCGCCTTCGGATCAAAATGCTTCAGTTTATGTGTTCGCCGATCCGGATTTTGATAATATCCCTCTGACGGATACGGCCACCGTCGCAGATAATATAGCCGACATCGACGCCAGGATCAGGGAAGACCGATTGGCAATGTTCAGATCGAGCGATTGCCTCAATACGAATCACCGGCGTCTTTCTTACAGCCGCAATGAGGCGGATGAAATAAGACGTACTCTGCGCCGGACGAATAAGTTTGATATCTCCGAGTATGTCGGCATTGATGCCGAAGAAGCCAGAGTAAAATCGATTCCCGATCCTCCGTTTATTCTTCATATTTCAACGCACGGCTTTTTCTGCGGGGCGGATACACTGACCGATGTCCGTGAAACGATCAATCCCCTCCTGCGGTCGGGATTGGTTTTCGCCGGCGCCAATGTCTATCACGATCGCCAAATATATAGTGATGCTGACTCCTATACCGAGGACGGTATCCTGACCGCCCTTGAGGCATCGCAGTTGAATTTAATGAACACCGAACTGGTTACGCTGTCTGCGTGTGAAACAGGCGTCGGAGGCGTCATCGGCACCGAAGGTGTCTTCGGTCTCAGTCGATCATTCCGGCATGCGGGAGCGCGCTCGCTCATTACCAGCCTCTGGAAGGTGCCGGATGAGGAGTCGGCCGAATTGATGTCACTGTTTTATTCCAATTGGCTGTCCGGTCAATCCAAGCGATCGGCCTTGAGAGATGCATCCCTGGCCATGATGAAAAAAGCCCGCGATAATCGCGGCTTCGCTCATCCTATCCTGTGGGGCGGTTTTATCCTTACAGGCGATCCGAATTAATGAGATGTCTTGGAAGTATTAGCGTCTCTTATCCGCATGGCGTCTAAAAGTCATTTCCGGATATCATATTCTCGCATCTTACGCCACAGTGTCGATGGGCTGACTGCCAGAATCGCTGCCGTACGAGATTTATTCCAGTTGTTGGCATCGAGAACTTCTATAATATGTGCCCGCTCGATATCCGATAATGATTTTGCCGAGGCATCCGAGGATTGATCGGGGAGTGTTGTACCCCGAGTGACATGTGACGGCAGATCCTCTGGACGAATTGTGCCGTTTTCGCAAAAGACGGCCGCCCGCTCGATGGCGTTCTCCAATTCCCGCACATTTCCCGGCCATGAATAACGATTCAAATAATCGATACACTGAGAAGCCAGGAGTAAATTATCGATTTCCATTTTCTGCGCCAGACGGCGCGTGATGAAGCGGGCGAGAGGCAGGATATCCTCACGACGCTCGCGAAGCGGAGGTATTTCGATTTCCACGACCCGGAGTCGATACAATAAATCATCCCGGAATGTCCCCTCGGTAATCGCAGTGTCGAGATCCTTGTTCGTTGCCGCAATGATGCGAACGTCGACCTTCCTCGGCGTATTCTCACCGACCCGAACAATCTCCTTCTCCTGTAACACGCGGAGCAGTTTCAACTGTGTCGCCGGCGTGATGTCGCCGATTTCATCGAGGAAAATCGTTCCATTGGCGGCATTCTCGAACAGACCAATCCGATCTTTCACCGCACCGGTGAACGAACCCGCCTTATGACCGAATAACTCACTCTCGAGCAGTGTCTCCGGCAACGCACTGCAATTCACCGTCACGAAAGGCGCCTTTTCACGAGGCGATTTCTTGTGAATATATAATGATAACACCTCTTTGCCGACGCCGCTTTCGCCGGTAATCAGCACCGATGTATTGAAGCGGGCGACACGATCTGCCATGTACAGCACACTCTGCAATTGACGGCTGCGGAATTCCATGAAATACGGCTTCATCTCAGTCGACATAACGGCAGCCTCAGCGCGCCTGCGCCTGCGATCCTCGATTTCCTCTTTCAGTCCTCCGGCCAACTTAGATATTCTTTCTCGGATATCATCGGTTTCGTAAATAGTCACCTGCCCGTCGCCCCACGATTCGATACTTTTTCCCGATGCTTTTCTCGATTCCGCACTACCGAGAGCATTATCCGGGACGAATAGAATTTCTCGATCGAAGCCAAACGACGCGAAACCACTCATATATGCCGAGACGATTCGGTCAATCAAATCATCAGAGGGTTCAGTCTCCGAAGCGCCGAAACCATCCGCTTTCCGACCGCGCCACTCCAATTGAATATCAATCGTGTTAGTTTCCTCATGAATGCTCAGAACAGGAATGGATGTCGACGCAATCCCGGCGATTTCCATTAGGCGGCAGCCGGCCCGCAGAAAGTCGTTCGTCGATTCCCATGAGAATGACCGCCGCAGAGCAGATGCATCCGCATATCCCCAGAAATAGGCGAATCGAAAAACGAGCCGTTCCGTTGTTTTGCTATCGCATTCGGCCGATAAATCATTAATAAGATGCTCCAGCGCATGCTGAGACAAGATCATCAATCGGCGGCCGAGAAACTCGATTGTATCACCACCCATTCGTATCAATTCGTTCCGTTCCAGATCATCAGCATTCATGGCAAAGGTCTTTCATATTGAATGAATTATTATTCCAAAATAGAATAGTTTTAAGAATTCGCAAGCCTTTTCTTTCAACTCATTACTTCTTTGTTCTTGTGATTCAAAACAAATCAGGAGTTAGAAGTATTTTATTATCTCCTTGTCACTTAATATATTGCGACGCTTTTAACCTGAAATAGCCGCCTATCCCCTCTGGTTTTTTCAAAATTGGCACGATTGTTACTACCCGATTTCATGACAATTGGCCCGAAACTGGCCGGAATAACGAAAAAACGGTCGGCGGAAAATCCCCGCCAGCCTGAAAATAAAGACGGTGGCCGTCTATTTCAAAGGAGAAGACAATGACAACCACGGCGACTACGATAAAAGAAACGTACAATCCGTTTCAAACTGCCCAGCGGCAGTTCGATAAAGTTGCTGAAATGCTGGAACTGGACACGGCGACAAGAACACTGTTGCGCACGCCCATCCGAGAATACCAATTCACTATCCCGGTTCGCATGGACGATGGCTCGGTCCAGATTTTCCGAGGCTTTCGCGTTCAACACAATGACTCCCGCGGACCATCCAAAGGCGGCATCCGCTTTCACCCGATGGAAACAATCGATACCGTGCGCGCCCTGTCTATGTGGATGACCTGGAAATGCGCCGTCGTCGATATCCCGCTGGGCGGCGGCAAAGGCGGTGTCGTCTGCGATCCGCACAACCTGAGCGAGCATGAACAGGAGCGGCTCTGTCGCGGCTGGGTGCGCCAGCTATCCAAGAACGTCGGCCCCGTGTCGGATATCCCGGCCCCCGATGTCATGACGAACGCTCAGCATATGCTCTGGATGCTCGATGAATACGAAGCCATTCACGGCGGCCGATATCCCGGTTTCATTACCGGCAAACCGGTCGGTATGGGCGGTTCACTCGGTCGCACCGAAGCGACTGGCTATGGTGTGATTTACCTCGTGCGCGAGGCCCTGCGAGTCCTCGGCATTCGCCCCGAAAATACAACAGCCTCGATACAGGGCTTCGGCAATGTCGCCCAGCATGCGGGTCAACTGTACGAACAAATGGGCGGCAAGATTGTCTGTGTCTCCTGCTGGGATCAGGCCGAACAAACAGCATATTCTTATTTGAAAAAAGACGGCGTTTCCCTCAAGGACCTGCAGTCCATCACTGACCGATTCGGTGGTATCGATAAAAACAAGGCCAGAGACCTCGGTTATGAAATTCTCCCCGGCGATGCCTGGATCGAACAGGATGTCGATATCCTGATTCCGGCCGCGCTTGAAAACCAGATTACCGACGAAACGGCCCAACGCATCAGTCCGCGAGTCAAGATTGTCGCCGAAGGCGCCAACGGTCCGACTACTCCGGAAGCCGATGACATCATGAAAGGCAAGAACATATTCTTATTGCCGGATTTTCTGGCCAACGCAGGCGGTGTAACCTGCAGCTATTTCGAACAGGTGCAAAGTAATATGAATTACTATTGGCCAAAAGACGAAGTCCTCGGTAAATTGGATGTCAAAATGACCTCGGCATTTCAGGCCGTGCACGATATCTCCCTGCGGCATGACGTCTATATGCGCGATGCCGCATACATGATCGCAATCGACCGAGTCGCACAGGCCTGTAGAGAGCGCGGCTGGGTATAATAATAGAAACCGACCCATTCGAGTCGGGATTGGTATTGCCAAATGAGTACGACGCAGTCATATAAATCAGATGATCCGATCGAGGTGTTCTCCCGGGACTTCTTCAAGTCCCGAAGCATCATCGGTAAGATCGGGCAGGGCGAGATCGGCGGCAAAGCCGCCGGGCTGGCCATGATTCAGCATACTCTGCAAGAGAAGTTTTCCGGCGGCAAGTATGATAACATTGCCGTCGGAATCCCCAAAATGGCGGTGCTGGCGACCGATATTTATGAGAAGTTCATCGAGCGAAACAACCTTGGTACACTACTGGATGAACCGAATATCTCCGATGAAGCTATCGCCCGGAAATTCCTCAGCGCCCATTTGCCGGTCGAAATCGTCGGCGATCTGCGCGCTCTGGTCACGAACATCAACACACCATTGGCGATACGCTCATCATCGTTGCTCGAGGATGCCCTGTACGAACCCTTCGCCGGCGTCTATGCCACCAAGATGATTCCGAACAATCAACCGGATGTCGACACTCGCTTCAATAAACTCGTCGAAGCGATTAAATTCGTGTTCGCCTCGACCTATTTCAGGCATGCGCGGGAATATCATGAATTGGTCGGCAAAGACACATCTATCGAACGCATGGCCGTCATTATTCAGGAAGTCGTTGGCCAGAAATACAACAACAGCTTCTATCCGGCCATATCCGGCGTCGCCCGCTCATATAATTTCTATCCCATCGGCAATGCGAAACCGGAAAACGGCATCGTCAATCTCGCCTGCGGCTTGGGCAAAACGATTGTCGACGGCGGCCGCTCCTGGAGCTACTCACCCGCTTTCCCGACCGTGGCGCCGCCCTATTCCGATGTCCGAGAGTTACTGGATCGGACACAGACGAAAGTATGGGCCATCAACATGGGTGCACCGCCCGAGTATAATCCTTTTGCCGAAACCGAATATCTCGTCCAACTGGATTTATCACAGGCGGAATACGACGGCGCTCTCGATTGCATCGCCTCGACCTACAATGCCCAGAATGATCGTATCGTTTCCGGATTGGGACACAAGGGCCCTCGCATCCTCGATTTCTCTCCGATTCTCAAGCATCATCTCTTTCCGCTGAATGAGCTGTTAATCTCGCTCCTCATTCACAGCGAGTACGAGAATCGCCAGGATGTCGAGATCGAATTCGCGGTAGATATCGAGGGCGATGGTCCGCCGACATTTTCCCTTCTCCAGATTCGCCCAATGGTCGTGAGCAGAGAACAGGTAACCGTCACCGACAAGGAAATGCAATCCGATCATTCAATCATCGTTACTAATCGAGCCCTCGGCAACGGTATCATAGACGGATTGACACGCATCGTTATGGTCGATCCCGATACATTCTCAGCCAAGGACACGCGATTAATCGCAGGCGAAATTAGTCGTATGAACAGAAAACTACTCGACAAAAACGAATCCTATTTACTCATCGGTTTCGGACGATGGGGCTCCTCCGATTCCTGGCTCGGGATTCCAGTCGAGTGGAGCGACATTTCCGGCGCCGAGGTCATTATCGAGGCGACCCTGCCGACGATGAACGTCGAACTCAGCCAGGGTTCGCACTTCTTCCACAATCTATCGAGCTTCAGGAAATTCTATTTGCAGGTTGATTTCAATGAACCGAAAGGAATCGACTGGGATTGGCTGAAGGGACAACCCGTCACCGAGAAAACGCAATTCATTCGCCTCATAGAATTGGATAAACCGCTGAAGGCAAAAGTTGACGGCCGCAGCGGATTGGGGGTCATTCAGGCATGAAAGACGAATCCATTGACAAACTGTTATTCTCGCTGCAGGAGCGGGCAAAGGAGCTCAATTGCATCTATCGCATCGAGGAAATCCTCAGTAATCTGTCGACTTCAATCGAGCACGTCTGCCGGCAAATCATCGCGGCCATCCCGCCGGGATGGCAGTATCCCGATATCTGCAAGGCGAAAATCGTCGTCGACGATAAAGAATACTACGCCGATGAGTTCGCCGAAACCGAATGGGTGCAGAGCGCTGATATTATCGCCAACGAAATCGTCGTCGGCAAATTATCCGTGTACTATCTGTCACAGACGGCGCCCGCCGATCTCGGTCCGTTTCTGAAGGAAGAAACGAAACTGATTCACACGATCGCCGAACGTCTCGGGCATTTCATCGCGCATCAAAAAATGAATGAGATTATCTCGGAGTGGAAGCAAAACAAGACAGATGCCGACAGCACCGAGGAAGAGTGGAAGATCGTTATCCGCATGCTGCGGCAGACCGATACGAGCCTCTATCGAGCCGTCACGCGCAAGATGCTCAACTATCTTTGCTGGCGAGGTATCTCACCGGCCGAGGAACTCCTGCAAAAACTGTACTCCGAGGATTTACTCGATGCCTCGGATAAACCGGAAACCTGGAATCAGCCTCTTGTCAATCATCATATAACCGCTCCCTCCGGACTGTCGAAAACCGTCTTCGAAATTGCCTCCGAAAACCTGGACAGGGAAGAGATTCTGGCGAATATCAAGAAATGGGTGCAGGAGGATAAACTCAGCTTTTTGGTTCAGGTCGTCAATCGCAATCTGAATCTGCCTGAAGTCGCCGATGCGATAAGGCGGTATTATCATCTCGCCGATACCGGCGGCAAATCTCCCAATGAAAAGGGAATTCTCGTTTCCCTCATTCGCCGCATGCTCTCCGACCAGCTTCACTACATCAATGTCATCAAGCATCATATGGAGATAAAAGATTTCTATCATCTCCTCAAGCGCGTCATATACAGCTCCGACAGTCATGGCCACATCGGCGGCAAAAGTGCCGGATTATATCTGGCATCACAAATCGTGAAGAAAAACCGCGATCGCCTTCCGCTTCTGGAAAATGTGAAAATACCGAAAACCTGGCACCTGACATCCGACATCCTCCTGCACTTCATGAGCTACAATAATTTCGAGGAGGTCGTCGAGCAGAAATATAAAGATATCAATCAGGTGCGGATGGAATATCCGCACATCGTCGATACATTCAAAAAGGCGCCGTTTCCGCCGGATATCGCCCAGGGATTGTCCATGGTTCTGGATGATTTCAAAGATAAACCGCTCATCGTTCGCTCGTCGTCACTTCTTGAAGACCGCATCGGCGCCGCCTTCTCGGGAAAGTACAAAAGCCTGTTTCTTGCCAACCGCGGATCGAAAAAGAAACGCCTGAAAGCTCTCACGGATGCCATCGCCGAAGTATACGCCTCGACCTTCAGCCCCGACCCGATCGAGTATCGCGCCGAGCGGGGACTGCTGGATTTCGGCGAGGAAATGGGGATAATTATTCAGGAAGTCGTCGGACAGAAAGTCGGCAAATATTTCCTGCCTGCCTTCGCCGGTGTCGCCTTCAGCAAAAACGAATTTCGCTGGTCGCCTCGCATTAATCGCGACGACGGTCTCCTGCGCCTCGTACCCGGTCTCGGCACGCGCGCCGTCGATAGACTGAGCGACGATTACCCGGTGCTCGTATCACCGGGCCAGCCGAATCTCCGCGTCAATGTCCAACCCGAGGAAATTTACCGCTATACGCCGAAGAAAATGGATGTCATTAACCTCGAAACGAACAAATTCGAAACCATCGATTTTCAGGAGTTCGTCAAGATGTTCGGCGGAAAAGTCCCGGGATTCAACCGCATCGTCTCGACCTACAAGGAAAATCACATCCGCAAGGGTATCGGCATCCGCACCGATATCAACGATGCAGAAATCATCGCCACCTTCGACGGATTGATAAAAGATACCGATTTCGTCGAGAAAATTAAGGCGATTCTGAGTCTGCTGGAGGAAACATATCAGCATCCGGTCGATATCGAATTCGCCCACGACGGCCGCAATCTCTATTTATTGCAGTGCCGATCGCAGAGTTTTTCCGAGGAAATGGCGCCGGTGCCGATTCCCCGCGATATCCCTCGACACAAGAAAATATTCACCGCCAATAAATACATTTCGAACGGATATCTGCCGAATCAGACTCACATCGTCTACGTCGATCCCGAGGCCTATTCGCACGTATCCGACCGCCGTGAGTTAATCAACATCGGCAAATGCGTCAGCAGTCTGAATAAGTTGTTGCCCAAGCGCCGCTTCATCCTGATTGGCCCGGGACGATGGGGAAGCCGCGGCGATATCAAACTCGGCGTACAAGTCACCTACTCCGATATCAATAATTGTTCGGCCCTTGTCGAAGTCGCACGTCAAAAAGGCAACTATCTGCCCGATCTGTCATTCGGTACGCACTTCTTCCAGGATCTGGTCGAGGCAGGAATCCGCTATATTCCGCTTTATCCGGATGATGAAGGAATCGTTTTCAATGAAATCTTTTTCAGGAAATCACCGAACCTGCTGGCCAAACTTCTTCCTGAAATGCAGAAGTATGCGGATATTGTCAAAGTGATCGATGTACCGCAAAGCTATGACGGCCAGGTCCTGAATATCCTCATGAGCGCCGATCTTGACGAGGCGGTGGCGGTGTTGGGTAATCTGGAAGTCAACATAAAGAAGAAAGTACTCCAGCAGCAAAGTCCTTCCCGCGATCTGAGCGAATACTGGCGCTGGCGACACGATATGGTGAACCGCATGGCTCGCGATATCGATGCCGATCGCTTCGGTGTCGTCAAGATGTATCTGTTCGGCAGCACGAAAAACGCCTCAGCCGGTCCCGGCTCCGATATCGATTTGCTCATCCACTTCCGGGGAACACCGGAACAGCGAGAGGAACTGAACCTCTGGCTGACCGGATGGAGCCAATGTCTGGCGGAAATCAATTACATGCGCACCGGTTATAATTGCGACGGCTTACTCGATACCCACATCATCACCGATTCGGATATCGAGAGGAAAACGAGTTATGCGGTGAAAATTAACGCCGTGACCGATGCGGCCATTGAAGTGCCGATCGGTAAGTGCTAAAGAAGCAATCGTTCGGCAGATTCGGGGTGTTCACTGTCGAATAATACAACGGCCAACTCCGGACCGTCGTATGCGGCCGAAAAGCAGTATGTTTCTCCGATTCTATCCTGCCATGAACCGGTAATCGACGACGATTCGTGTACATGCCCATGCAGCGTAATCAATGGCTGCCTTTGCTCGATGAACCGCTGGACCGCTATCGACCCGACATGTACATCAAACGGCACGCTATCGATCATCTTACCGTCGAGAGCCGCCCGATCAAGATTCGTCTTATACGGCGGCGCATGAAAGAGAAATATCGATGTGTTTACGGACACATCGCCGGCCAGATTCTCCAGATCATCCTTGATTGTCGCGAATTTCCTCTGGCTTTCAGACACCGGAATAGAATAATACCCCTCTTCCGGAGATACCGATCCGGGATCGACATATCGCGAAACATCATATCGCTCCCAGTCCTTCAAAAGAAACGGCGATGGCGGAATATACGAATACCCTAAAACACTGTGCCCGCCGATTTCCATCCGGCGATCATGCAGATAATGCCACAGGCCATCTCGACCGGCATCGATCAGCGCAATCTCTTTCAGTCTACCGTCATCATTTCCCAGAATGATAAACACGGCCGGGTAGCGCTCACCCAGCGCCTCTTTCAATTGCAAAAAACGCGGCCGCAAAAAGTCATTTATGAAATCGATATGTGAAAAATTGAGCGACTGCGACAGCGCCTGGCCATTAGGCAGAATATCCCCGCCGATAAACAGGGCTTCCACCGGATTGGATAGCAGGAATTCAAAGAGTTTCCGATACCGCCCCTCGAATCCATGCAGGTCTGTGACAAAGGCGCATTTCATGGCCATAAGATAAGAGAATTATCGCCAATCGGTAGCACTATTTATAAAATAGATACTCCTTTAAAATGTATACTAACGGCATCCGGTTTAAGATTTTGTATCCTTCTTCGTCCCGAATCTTGACATCATGGCGGATATTGGGTAAACTTGTCCAATCTTTTGGCTCTAGTTCTACAACCGTTCAACCGGGGGGCAATGACAACGCGGAGGATTTCGCATGCAACGCTTCTCACTCTCTCTATCGGCCTCACTGATACTCATAATCCTGGCATTCGGCATATTCAGTTGCAGCTCGGATTCGGACAACCCGACCGGACCCGGCGATACCGTCGAACCTAACTGGCCGGAAAATGCGCTCGGCCTTCCAGAAATCGATGATGCGGCTCTCGATTCCTCAGGAGCTATATTTATAGGATTGCTCGACAGCCTGGAAATCACCGCGGCCCGATATCGACTGGTTGACTATTTGCCGGATCGATTCGATGCCATCGATTGGGTAAAACTGGGCCCCGATAGCACAACGGTATGTATTGAGTTTACCGACGGCGCAACCGCCATGATTTTTACCGAAGAACTCTTTGGACAGGAACCTGCTCCACAAGGGGGTGGGTCGGTCTTGGACGATTTGAGAAAAACGGAATCATCTCCGGAACGGACGGTCGCCCAAAAAATACTTCACGGCGTGTCATGCGGAGATATCGTGATGCCGGTAGGCAAAAAGGTCAAAATAGTTAATGCTGCCGGCGCGACCAATCCCGTGTTCAGCAATTATATCGAAGAAATTAGGCAGGCACTCATTTATCTGGGTTGGCCGGATAGTGAAATAGAAATAAAAGAGCGCAAAGGCCTGGATGATAAAAGCTTTATCCCCGATGATATGCTGTTAACACAAGGATATGGTCTGATTATCTATGTGGCTCACGGAGGCATCTGGGAAGGTCTCAACGATGGTCTCAGGCATTTCCACATGCAATGTTTCAAAGGCGGCAAATACGAGGACGGTTTTGCTGACTATGTCACCGAGGAACGCTGGGAACTATACAAGCAATGGTATCGAAACGAACATCGTCTGGTTACCGCGTATTCATATGCCGACCCAGACTCCCAACTTATCAAGGAAGTATACATTCGCGATGATTTGTTCGGTGAACAGCTGCAAATTGACTCCGGAGTATTTATATCGTTCATGTCCTGTAATTCCTGGCAGCTGGACGATGAACTATCTGCCCGGGAAACAGGTGCCGTACTATCCTGGGATGGATGTACCAACGCCTATGATGCAACTCTGAGCCTCAGATCGTTACTGTATAATATGGCAGGAGGCATAACCAGAACAGATGTCGGTGCACTTGCCCAGGTGTACACCGATGGCTATGGCACCAGTACCGGACATCATGGTGAAGATACTTATTTTAAGGCCACCGATATCACAGGCGATTTCTATCTTCCCGGCTGGGGGACAATAACGGCGAATACCGGTAACTTCCCGCCGGGGACAAATCAAATCAGTGTACGATTCTCATACGATGATTGCCCGGCCGAATCTCTCTCATTTGTCATGACACCCGGAGAAACAATCGAAGTCGAAGGTTTAATCCCGGGCGAGACGACTGTTACGGTTATCGCCAGAGATGCGTCGAATAACACTATCGGCGCGGGAAACAATTCGGAGGAAATCACAAGCGGCCTCAACGAAATCACTATCGCAACCTGTGAGACTGAACTGGCCGGAGCCGTAACCTATTATCCGAGTGAAGCAGACGGCACGGTCGACAATATCGAATATACGATCACTTATAACGACCCGACCATCGACCCCGTCATCGGCAGTTATCCTCCCACTAGTATTCCGACGATTACCGATCTGATTCCACTGAATGCAATCATGACTACTGTCGCCTATGATGACGCAACCATTCTGGCGACATCCACCGATACCCTCGATTTGAACTGCAACAGCTCCGATGTCGCCATCTGCTATGGCTGGCTGACCCTCGAAGCAGGGGATATGATCGACGGCGTCACGACACTCACGGTGACGGTCGACAGTGGAGGCGCCAATGCACCGAGCCCGGTTTCATTTTCCGTCGATTCCTCGAAAAACATGTTCGGCTTCGAAACCGGTGAAACAGTGTATCTCTCAGTCGAGGCGTTCGATCAATACGGGTCATCACAAGGAGCGACAACTGTTGCCGCTACCGTCGAAGGCGGTCAAAACATCGTCACGATCGATATTACCGTCTACGCTATTCTGCTTGAGGCAACACCGCACAGCGTCGCCCCCGACGGCAGCAGTTATGCCACAATTACCGCCACGGTAAAAGGCTGGAACGAAGGAGACCTCACGGAACCGACCGGCGATCCCGTAGTCGACAAACTGGTCGAATTCGATGCCTCCTGCGGAACCTTTGTCGGAGGGATAACCTCAGGCACGACCGATGCCAACGGCCAGGTGATTCTCCAGTTGACCAGTGATGCCGCCTGCCTCGCGGAAATTCATGCTTTCAATACGGCGGACCAGGCGGAATCACGAGCCGCCTATGTCAATTTCGGTCAGAAAATGAGCTTCTGGGTAAACGGCAACAGTTCCGATGTAACCGGCCCCACCACGCAAGGCTCATTCGACGCATCCTGCGTACTTCTGCAATTCTATTTCCGAGGTCAGTTCATTACGGAAAAGGAAATAGGCGAGGGAAAAAGTTATGGTCTGTATTGTCCCTTCTGGGCGGAGCCGGGCGATGAAATCCGCCTGGATTTCACGCCCATAAACGAGATTGATTATTGCAGTGATGGCCTGTCCTCATTCGGTCCGATATATCTCCACACCGTCTACGAAAATGATTTCGACCACCAGAAGACCTACCTGATGTCCGGCGAAGTAACCGGTTTCTCCGGAACAACTTCTGTATCCGTTACGCTTGAGGAAATTGATTATTATAAATGATGATTAGTATTTAGAAACTGCCAGAGATGCACCTGTTGGTGCATCTCTCTTATTTTTCAGGAATGCGCTTCGCCCGATTTGCGAAGGAAAAACAGCAATAACAAATACCCGACTATCCCATTCACCGCCGACGCCGTCAATATCCCCGTCTTAGCCTCGTTCAATAATCCGCCCTCGAGACTCAGCGATGCTACGAACAACGACATCGTAAACCCGATTCCCGCAAGGCTTCCCGCACCGATCATCGCGCCCCAGGTCGTACCGCCCGGCATGACGCCTAATCGAGTCTTCACTACGAGTAACAGGCTGAGAACAATACCGATTGGCTTGCCCAAAAATAACCCGAATGCCACCGCCAGGGCCATCGGAGATGCCAGAGCTTCTACATGAAACGGCACACCGGCATTGGCCAATGCGAAGATCGGCATGATAATGAATGCAGCCCAGGGATGCACATCCGATTCGAACCGCTCCAACGGCGACAATCCCTCGCGCGAGATAAATTCGGCCTCGCGAAGCACATCCTTCTTCTTCACGTTCATGTCACTCGCCGCATCAATTGCCTGCCGGGCTTCACCGAGACCCTTCCGCACTTCCGATTTCGAAAACAGCGGCATGGCGGGGGTAAGCAGACCGAGCACGACTCCGGCAATCGTCGGATGAATTCCCGACTTCAGCGTGCACAACCACACACCGGCGCCGACTAACAAGTACCCCATCACCGTCCGGACACCGAATCGATTCATGATAACGACAACAATGATTCCTCCGGCTGCGGCCGCCAACCAGGCAAAACTCAGTTTACTCGAATAAAACAATGCAATCACCAGTACCGCGATAATATCATCGATAATCGCCAGCGTCAGTAAGAAAACTTTCAGTCCATGCGGTACCCGTTTACCGAGCAATGCAATCGTCCCGACGACGAAAGCGATATCCGTCGCCATTGGAATTGCCCATCCCTCACTGCCGGCGTTATCGCCCAGAATATAAATAAAGATCAAGGCCGGCACGATAGCCCCACCGAATGCCGCCACGGCCGGAGCCACAACCCGGCGCACTTCGCGCAGTTCACCGCAAACGATTTCACGCTTGATTTCCAGTCCGACTAAAAAGAAAAAGATGGCCATCAGTCCGTCATTGACCCAATACCACAAGGGATACGACAGCGCCCACTCGCCGACGCCGATCGTGAATTTCAGATTCCAGAAGTCATTATAGAATGTGTAGCCCGAGGTATTGGCAATCGCCAGTGCGACCGCGGTCGCCGCGAGCAACACGATGCCGCTGGCTGATTCAATATGTAAAAACGAAATCAGCGGCCGGGTGAGTTTCTCTATCGGTCGCAGTTTCTGAGTCGTTGCATTCATATTCCCCCCGCGAATTATCAGTTCTTTGAGAGTTCACTTGATGGCAATGTAAAATCAATCGCCGTCGGTCCCACCGACCCTCCGGAGACGACAAACGAGATCGCATCGTTCACGCTCCAGTCAGTCGCTACCGCCCGCTCCGCCGGGACAATCTCAAGAAATCCCGATGTCGGATTCGGCGTCGTCGGCACATAAACCGCCAACAACGGTTGTTTGGTCTTACTGTCGGTCATCGTCTTGGTGACAATCCCAATTGTCTTCATCCCCGGATGCGGATACTCGATCAGAACTACCTGCTCCGCATGATCCGGTTTACTTTTGAACGCCTCCAGAACCTGCTTTGTTCCGGAATAGATCTTCCCGGCAAATGGTATTTTCTCCAGGACTTTGTCAAGATACTGAAGCAGCCGGCGACCGATAAAATGTGTCGTCAACCACCCCAATAAATACAAAACGCCAAGCAGCAATACGATGGAAATGAGATATCGCACGGCCTTCAGTTCGAGTACATCCGCGAACAGCGGAAATGTCGACCTCGAATGTGCGACCAGCCAATCCCCGATCGGCCCCACAAGATCGATGACAAGTCCGAGAATAAATGCGATAACCAACCAGGTAACCCACAGCGGGATGGCAGCCAGCAATCCCGCCGATATGTTTTTTCTCAAGGAAAACATCGGTGTCCTCCTAATTTGATGGCAACCTCACAATATGCCGGATCGTTCTTCGTTCGCCTCCTGTATGGTAAACGAATAGTTGTCGATGAAAGATTAAAATGCCTGGCCCATGCTGACGAAAATCTTTTTTCCCGGTTCTCCGGGGTGTGCATCCAGATTGACGCCGTAATCAAGTCTGAGAATACCCAGCGGCGAATTCATTCGCAGACCGATACCGGCATCGATTCGCAATTCGCTCAGGCGAGCCATCTCGACTTTCGGCCAGACGTTACCGCATTCAACGAATAAAACTCCGCCGAAAATGCGGAATATCGATTGCCTGACCTCAAGCACATTCCAGACAACTTTGAACTCACCACCCGCCGGTTCGCCGTCATCATTGAGCGGGCCTACCAGTTGATACCCGAAACCGCGTAATGACGTCGGGCCACCGGTGTAAAACAATTCACTGACCGGCACCTCGTTGCTCACATCGAACGGACCCATCCAGCCGACTTCCAGCGCCGAACCGATCACACAGCTACGACTTACCGATTCGAATCTCTTCAGCGTTGCGACCGTCTTCGCGAATGTATTGGACCCCTGTAAAAAACTACCCGCCAATTCATTTGCCCAGTTGAAAAACCATCCATGCGACGGATTGAACAGGTTATCGCGCGTATCATGATTGATCGAAAACGTCAGGCTTCGGATGCGAGGATCGAGTTCCTCCGTAACCGTTTTTGGATCAACCTTAGAGAGCGTCGTATTCTCCATACGGTAAGTTGCCGAAATTGTCGTTTCACGGCCGATATTGCGACCCAGCGTCACTTTTCCACCCAATACCCGCGCGTGATACCCCGGCTCCTGCCTGAATTGCCCAAACAGCGACAAATCGGTTTTCCAGCGCGTTCCCAGCGTCCACGGTTCCGAAAACGACAGCGTCGTACCCTGGCGAATATAATTGCCTTCTATGGATATCCCTGCGCCGCGAGCCGTACCCGCGAGATTAATCGTACTCAGTTCGATCCGCCCGCGAATTTTCTCCACCGTCCCATACCCGAGAGAAAATCCCAGTTCGCTCGAAGGTTTCTCCTTAATTTCAATCAACACATTGCGATTGGGAGAAAAACTGCTTTGCGAGGCGACCGGTCGCACGAAGACGCTCTCGAACAATCCCGTCATATACAATCTGCGCTGCGTCTCGATCAGTTCCGAATACTGAATCGTATCTCCCTGCGCAAACGATGACTCCCGCAAGATGACATTGTCATGGGTCCTGTCCGCTCCTGAAATATCTATCGACCCGACTCGACTACTGATTCCCTCGGAAACGGTGAAGTCGATCAATGCGAGATGGGCAGAATCATTGACATGAACCGTCGGTGTCACCGATGCATCTAAAAAACCGTTCTCAGCGTACAATGACAAGAGCGCTACTACGGCATCCTCGATGTGCGGTCGCAACAACGGATCGCCCGCCTTCATCTGAATGTATGACATGAGTGTCGAATCCGGAAAGAATCGGTTCTCGAACAGCGAAATTCCCTCGATATATGTCCGCTCGCCCTCGTAAATTCCGATAGCGATATCAACCGTCTTCAGCATGCTGTCGATTACGACACTCGTATCACTGATATGCGCCTGCAAATACCCGTTTTGCCGGTAAAATGTCGTCAATGTCTCCAAATCATCCAGGAATACTTCCTCATGATACTCCTTCGTTGCCAAAAATTTCGAGGGTCGCGTGAGCATCAGTCCTTCCAGGCGCATCTCGTCATATGCCTGATTTCCGGAAAACACGACATGATGTACCTTGATCTTTTTCGCCTCAGCGGCTGGAGCGACGCCGAACAGCGCCATGCTCGACACGATTACGCTCACTATGAAGACCAGTATTCTCATTTGAACGTAATCCCATATTTGATATCGAGCCCCGATCGGCCCTGGCGGTCGGTTTCACCCTGGAGCACGAAATGCGGCGTCAGTTTATAGCCGAGACGAATCGACTGATCATTCAAATGCCCTACCGTTGTCGAATATGTGAGGTGTACCCGTTCAGTAACTTGTTTTGAGGCTACCAGCTGCGGTCCCCAGTTTTCGCTGAACTCGAACAGATTTCCCTGGATGGTGAATTCATCGAACCCAAACATTGTCCCGGCCTTGCGCGACATGAATCCGGCAATCTGTGAACTTGTAATCGCCGCCGCCCGCTCTTTTATAATATCGGTAATGCCGTTGGAAGTACTTCCGTCTCCATTACTGCTCCCGGCCAGTTCCGTCCGCGTCGCGCCAAGCGTCAACAGCGCGACGATATCCGGCTTATCCAGCGGCGGGTCGGAGAAGAGGCCATATTGCAGATTATCGAGAAGACCTTCAGCCTTTATATATACCGTATACTGTTTCGACTCCATGCGCCGATACACGGTCACCTTCGAGTCGGCATCCAATAGGATATCGGGGTTGAATCGGGCCGGATCATTGAAAAAGACAGTACCCTGCCTGACATCGAAACGGCGGTCGAGATATAAAAGGTATCCCTCTTCCACACGCACCATCCCGGTAAAGTTCGGTCGGAGCGGCGTGCCGATGACGCCGATCTCTGCGCGCAGGCGCAAATTGGCGAGATTATTATCGATCCAGATTTTATTGCTCTCACGAATGCGAACATTCAGACGCGAGCGCGCGATCAAATCGGGGTATTCCGCTTCTACCGTTTCAAGCGATTGTACCCAGGGAAGTACCATGGTCGGCCTCAATCCCATTATCACACGAACTTCGCCAAGGACAATATCGCCGTCGAGGACGTAATTTTCCTTTTCCTTGCCATATCGCATGACAGCGCTGTCCAACATCGCGGTGTAAACATCAGGCTCCGACATCAACACCTGTATGGCTTGCAACTGTAAGTTGACATCAACCGGGACGCCGTTTTCGTGCGCGACCATCCCCGATAACGAAACCTTCCCGTCATTGACGCCCGCCGATGCGGTATCAATGTAAACCTTATTCCTATCGAATCGAATCCGAGCCGCACCATCCGATATGCGGGCATGATACTCGTCAGCGCGAACCGACAGAGATTGAATCGACAGCGAACCGGTTATCTCTGGTGCAGCGATGAAACCATTAATAGCCACATCGCACCCTAATCGGCCGCGCAGAGAATCAACCATCGGTACGAACGGTTCAAACATCGCAAGATTGAGACTATCCGATTGAACCGTCAATCGTATCGTCGTATCCGCCAGCGCCCCCGATGCCCGCATTGTACCGAGTGTCCCAACTTGCATATTCAGGTCAAACGCGACCGATGAAAACGCCGATTTCACGACCGAACCGGTCAGCGAAATCGGCATATCGGATATCGATCCAAAGGCAGAGTCAATCGTCACTATCGAGTCTGCGAATGTAGTAAACAGATTCATCCCATTGAGGGATGAGAGAGAATCCTTTATCTGAATACGACCATGTTCGATATTAAGCCAACCATCGACATGCGGATTATCGATAGTGCCGCTCACGCGCAATAGCGTCGCCAGCGTACCGGATAATTCCCCTGTCGGCATCAGGACATCCTCGAATGCCGATAAATCGAACCCGCTCGACTCCAGCCGCGCCTCCACCGGAGCATCATCAGGCAATGTATATGCTCCCTCCGGTGACACAGCCAATCCCACCTGCCCGGTGGCCTTCAGTGATTGTCTGCGGGCGTAGGCATGTAATGAATCAATCATCAGTCCGCCGCGACCGAGTGCCGCACTCGTAACAATGGAATCAATCGTGTACTGAGATGCCACCATGTCCCGTATTGTTGACTCTAAGACTATGGTCGGCGCCAAAAACGCTCCATTAATCGCGATATCGAAATCGATCGTTCCATTTGTAATAGTTGAGTCCTGAATCAATCCCGGTAATAATCCCAGCCAAAACCCCGATCCATGCATCGATGCCGTCAGCGTTGTATCCGATGTGAGTTTAAATTCTCCTTCTGCAATACCGAAATCCTCTTCGGTCCCAATCGCATCCTTTGCCGAATCACCCTGCGCACTAAAAAATTCCGGCAGGGGAGACAACCCGAATTCATACGATCCTTCTGCCGTCGTCGTATCGAAGCGAGCCTGCAACCGAGCCGCAATACCCCGATAGTCGGCCCGCAATTCCGAAACCTCAATGATAGACTTATCTATAGTGGCCTTCATGGCAACGGAATCAATGCCGAATGAACCGTATCGCGGGTGAATCATCGTGGCGTCGAATGCGCCGGTCAATGCATCGAGCGATCCTTTTACGCTGCCTCTGTACGATAATGACCCGCCCAGCGAATCGATATCGAAGAGAGGAGGTCTGCTCTCGATAGAATCAATTGCTCCTGCGAAGTAAAAATCGTCGACTCGCAGCAGACTATCCAACAGTTCGATTCGACCAGACAACGAATCGACCGGAAAATTCCGATATGCGATATCCCTACCGGAAACCTCTCCCATGATATGGGGATTTTCATATGCGCCGTTGATTCTGCCATGCGCCTCTATTTTACCGCTCAGGTCCGGCTGATCGGCAAATCTGGCCAGCGCCGCAACATTTGGCACCACAATTTCGAATGTCCCTCGTAGGCTGTCGGATGAAAAGGCAATATTCGCCGCAATCGTATCCGCGCCATGAATCAATGAAAAGTCCGTTGTCCCCGAATCATGCGTCAACAACAAGTCCAACCGAGGAATATTGCGCCTGTTGTAGGTCAAATCCCGACCGGTAAGATTAGCAAGAGCCGTTATGCTCAATAAATCATTGGTTCTGCCTGATGCCCGAATATGACCGTCGATCAATCCCGTATACGGCGATGCCTCCTTATACGCCACCCGCCATATCGATGCCAGACTGACTGCCGATATATCAACATCGACAGAGGATTCCGCCGTCGAATCGATCGCTATAAGGCCGCCGCAGCTTATCAATCCGTCCATCATGGCGATAGTCAGCGAATCGAGAGTTACCACATCGCCCGAATAACTGGCCTGAATACGAGTCGTCGGTATGGAAATATCGCTAACAATCGCATCCCTGACGGTCACATCTGCGCTGACTCCCGGTTCGGCGAGTTGTCCCTCTATCTGCACGTTGGCAAATACATCCCCGACTGAAACTTCCGGCAGAGCATAGTAACGCTGAATGCGCGTCAGAATACTATCCACCGAACCATCGAGAACTAACTCACCGGAAATGTTCTGTGTATCACCGATTCCGACACTGCCGGTAAACTCGACGCCAAGTCCTTCCGCATTCGCCGATGCCTTCGCTATCGATACCGATTCATCGGCGAAACCACCATCCACCGCGATTGACTTTAATGTGAGACGCAGGGAATCATACACACAGAAAATATCGGAAACCGTCAATCTCCCTTCATACTCATTGTCATCAATTTGCCGGGCAATAAAATCACCGGTATTCAGATAAACCGTTATCGGAATCCGCTTATCGGAAAGCACTGCATTCACCCCGGTGACGGAAATACTGTCCACACTGATTGCAAAATCGGACGCCTCCTGCTCAACAGCCGCGGTATCCGCCGGGGCATCCAGCATCGGTATCCCCAGATTCCCCAAACTGTCAATTGCTACCGCCAGTTCGATACTATCAACTGCCACCAATTCCAGCGCAATATCACCGGTCAGAAAATCATTCAGGGAGTATTCGGTGTGTATACGTGCGATATAAATCAGAGGAGATGTCGTGTCGGAAACGGTGTTGACCGACAGGCCATCGATGTGTACGCGCGACCAGAGATTCGTCTCGAATTTCTCTATCCGCACCGAAAGCCCGGTCTCTTTGCCGAGAAACTCCTCGATCCATCCCTTAACGAGCCCCTCACCGGGAGACGTCGAAAAGAAGATAATCGCAACGACAATCAGTCCAATGATTGCGGCGGCGCAAATTAAGGCTATGTTTCTCAGCTTTCGCATCTATCACCAAATTCCGAACCGAGACGAACCATTACTTATATGTTATAACCAGTCTTTTCGCCGAAAATACCAGAGCAGGCTCCCGGCGACTGAGATAACGATTGCCCAGAAAAAGGGATATCCGAAGCGCATTCCCAGTTCCGGCAAATTGAAAGGACTGATGCCCGTATCGAAATTCATACCGTACACGCCGGCCAAAAAACCCAGCGGTATAAATATCGTGGCGAAAATCGTCAGCACCTTCATAATTTCGTTCATGTGATTGGATACGCCGGTGTGATACAAATCAAGCAGCCCTGCAACCATATCTCGATACGTTTCGACCGTATCGATCACCTGAATCGTGTGTTCGTATAAATCACGCAGGTACGGTATCGTCGGCTCATGTATGAGCTTCGAATCCGACCGCTCCAGCCCGCCGATAACTTCCCGCAGAGGCCACACCGCCTTACGAACCCTGATTAGTTTTTTCTTCAGATCGCGAATCCGATCCAGATGTTCCGGTTTCGGCCGTTCCGACACGTCATCATCCAATATCTCGATTTCCTCGCCCAGTCTTTCCAATTCAATGAAGTAATGGTCAACGACCGCATCGATCAATGCATGCGCCAGATAATCGGACGTGAGAAACTTTACGCGCGGTACGGTTTTTTCAATACGCTTGCGTACTGCATCGAAGACATCTTCGCCGGTCTCCTGAAACGTAATGACCCAGTTTTTGCTGAAAGCGACACTCACCTGCTCAGAAATCAGTGTATTATCCTGCTTATCCCGATACAGCATTTTCAACACGATCAAAATATAATCGTCAGTGTAATCAAGCGTTGGACGGTGGCCGGTGTTAACAATATCCTCAAGTGCCAGTTCATGCAGACCGAAATGTCTCCCCAGTTTTTCTACCTTTTCGGCATCATGAATCCCGTCAAAATTGATCCAGGTCATCGTCGGGCTGTCTTTGTACGGAAAGCACTCCTCGACCGATGCCACCCGCTTCGCTAAATGCTCAACATCGGAAAAATCAATGATATCGATCCCGGCGTCTTCCGACCTGTCACGCCCGACATAAATCACGCTTCCCGGCTTGAGCCCCAGTTTTTTGGATGCCCGGCTGATTCGTTTATGCATTGCAAAAGCCCTCCGGCTATGAGAATTGGAATCTCTCCCCAATTAAAATACACTATAATATCTGCGCGGCGCGATACTCGTGCAATTAATATAATATACAATTCTATACGAAATAAAAACGACAACAATCAACCGGTCGGTCGACTCTGCACTTACTTTCAGGGTGTTACGATGCTGGAACTATAAATTCATAAAACTATCATTCAACCTTTGCTCGATTGACAAGTGACAGGATGGCAAAGACAACAATTGACACCGCCACACCGAAGACCGCCGTATCGATCTTACTCATCCACTCATACACCGAATCGCTGAACAGGGAAGTGTCAAACGTCGTATGAAGCGTATTGATTCCGCGATATAGCAGGGCCGCCGCCGTCGCCACCGCCATAGTGATAAAAATATTTCGATTCATTTGTCGGGACCGCTTGCGATATAGCGCCCCGACGACAACCGGTAATATAATCGCCGGCGCCCACACATGATAAGTAAACAACAATAACCCGATAATATCCGACCAGAGCACCGCGATAAGAATCGCCGCTACCCCCAAAGCCGCCGTGCAAATTCGCGCCAGACGCAACATCTTCCCGTCGCCCGCATCTTTCCATCCAAGCTGATGTTCGAACAAGTCCTTAACGAAAATCGCCGTCGAGGAATTGAGGGCCGAGTCGGCCGATGACATGACAGCCATCAAAACCGCGCCGATAATCAACCCGCCGATGACCGGACTGTGCAACTCCCGAACCACCATCGGCAGCGCCTGCTGCGGATCGATATCGGGATAATGAATCCGCGCATATAAGGCGATGAAAAAGAGTATCACCGGAAATGTCATCGCCAGGAAAAATCCGACTCCGGCGATACCGAGTTTTGTCTCCCGAATGTTTTTCCCGACGCAATAGCGAGTCGCGTATCCCGGCGCAAATGTCTCACCCAATAAAAATGCCAAAAATGTCGTGATAAGAAATAACCATCCCTTGCCGCCTTCCAGTTTGAAAAAGTCTGCCGATATTATCCGATTTTTACTGATATCCTCCGGATACGCATCCTGAAATAACGACAAGTTGAATCGCCTAAGCGACCGCTCGTCATGATCGATTCCGATATCGGCAGTTGACTGTGGCGACAGCACCACACCCGCAAACCGCTCGGGCGTATACAATGCCGAATTCGAGAGCATCCGGTTCAAATTGCCAACCAGAACCCGCTTTAGGCTGTCGGGGGCAGAACCGGTCATATCGAACTGATTCAATATCGCCGCATCTTCAGCCGACATCTGAGACCTGACATATGCCGCCAGCGAATCCGCCCCATCGCGCCATTCAAGAGCCAGACTCTCTGCCCGCACAATATCCGATCGCCCGAATCGGCTCGGAATAAACTTGTGCGTTTCGCTGTTATACGAACTGGCAATATCGGGAATACAAAACGCGAGCGTAATAACGAATCCCGCCAGGAGTACTAAAAACTGAAACAGGTCGGTGTGAATGACGGCCAGTAGTCCTCCGGCCGTGCTGTAAATAACTACCATCATACCGCCGATAAGGATCGCCCACCTGAGCATAGTAGCCGAATCGGCAACATCGGGCAAAATCGCAGCCAGTACCGTGCCGAATGCCGCCATCTGTGCAGCCACGATGAAAACGGAAAACAACAGGGATAATATCAGGACTAAAAACCGAGGTCCTTCTCCATAGCGATATCCGAAATATCCCGCCACGGTATAAAGTTTCGCCTCGCGAAATTGCGGAGCAACGACCAGTCCGGAAAATATGAAATGCAGATATCCGCCGGTCGAGACCAGCAGCATGAGAATTCCCCACTCGTATGTTTTGGCTATCGCCCCGATGGAATACCCGCCCCCGATAACCGTCGCACCCATCGTACAGAACAGCAAAAACCAGCGAACATTGCGGCCTGCCACAAGGAAATCATCAGTCGTCCCGATATGCCTGGCCTTCGATACGCCCTTGAAAAAAATGAAAATCATGTAGGCAATAACGATGCCCCAGAGGATGAATCGTTCGCTCATGACACAACCGCTTTCTGTTTGGCATGCAAAAAAAGAATGAGACTATTCCGAATCGCTCAGGCTTTCAATGACTCGCTCGACCTCGAATTCCTCGCCCCGAACCTGCTCGTCGCCGATTTTCTGTCGGAACTTATCCAATGATGGATACACTTCTTTCGGGACATATTTGCCGCTCATAAGGCGCAGCAGGGCCGAATAGTTGACTCGGAATTTTATAGTGTCGCCGACCTGCAATTGCTCGGGATTGACCCCCAAATTGACGACAGTGATATCGCTCGACGCCCCTGCGATGCGATAATTCGGATTGACCGGCGTCAATCCCGATATGTCGGAATCGAGTTGCCCGACGCTGACTAAGGCTCGATATCCGCGCTGACCGGGAGCCGTTTCATCCTCCATGTCCGTGTGGAATGGCTGAACCGACGCCGTCTCGCCCAGCGGCTTCAGTCCCTTTTCCTTGATCTCCGCAATCTCCGCCTCCAACAGGATGACATCATCGCGCAGACCCTTTAGTGTCCCGCCGTTGATGAGGTCGGTACCGAGGAATATCGCCTCGCCGATACGAAAATGATTCACCGCCCGAGGCAGTGATGTGTCCTGCACCATCGGCAAAACAATCGTCGAACCCGCCGAAATTGTCTGTAGCCGCCGCTGGAATTTCAGCTCCAGCAATTCCCGATACAATATAAGTTGCGTGAACTGATCGATGTTGGGAACGGCCCCGGCCAGACAGCCGATATTGGCGCCGATCCCCAAAACCTGAATATTCGATAACTTAAAAACATCCTGGTAAAATCTGATCAACGACCCCGGCAGAATCCCTTCACGCAAGTCGCCGACCTCGATCATGATGATGATGCGATGCATCTTGTCCGCGCGCCGCGCCTCATCATTTAGCATCTGAATGATTTCGATTTCGCTGTTAAGGCTCACGTCCGCCAGATGGACGACATCTTTAATCGACGATTTATCCGGTACGCGCAGATACCACGACTCGAAATCAGGATTGATTCGCTCGATGGCTGCCAAATTATCCAAACGTGAATCGCCCATCGAGCGGACACCCAGGTATTGTAACGCCGTTAATGTATCGGTGTGACCGCACAACACTTTGGTCACGACCGTCCAATTAGCCCCATGATTGTTCATGATGTCGCCGATAGCATGCAGGTTGTGACTCAGGGCATTCAGGTTTATAATGACCCGATTCATTTCTGATACCTCATCTCAGCGTACTTGGAAGAAAACCCGATCCGCTCGTATAATCGCTTGGCCGGATTCTCATATTCGACATGCAGTTTGACAGGGCACCCCGCGATATCGAGCGCCCGCTTGATGATTTTCCCGCCGAGCCCTTTGCCGCGCATCGACGGATCGACCGCAACCATGACCAGGAAAATTTCGGGAATATATCCCTTCATACCGGTACTCAGCATGATGACTCCGCCGACCGGTTTCCTGTTCTGCTCCGCGAGAATGATATAGCCCGTTCTCTCGCCTCGCTGAACAAAGGCGTCGTTTATTGCCTGTCGGACCTCCGGCAGCGGGTCCTCATACGGCTTCAGCGATTCATACATGAATTCGGCGAATGTCTCAGGAGAAATATGCTCCGGAAACTGATCCAGTCCGTGAATTTCGTGCATTAGTAATTCTGTGTCTGCAACCTCCATGTGAAGTTCTCCTTTTTTCTGCTCACTCCCGTTCGGCTGAGCGTTAAAATATCGGGACATATCCTGATCCGTTGCACCGAGGGCATGACCGGCCAATATCGGCGATGCATCCAGATCATCCGCGCCCATCATCCGAGCCACCAGGCGCAATGAATCGAGCATTCGGTGCCTGTCGGCCTCCGGTAACCGCTCGATATTCTCGACAAATTCCTCCTGCAACAGCGGCGGGGAAGACGCGATAATTTCCCGGCCGGCATCCGTGATCGAGATTATTATCCGGCGGCGATCATTGTCGGCCCGAGTTCGCTTGACCAACCCGCGAATCTGCAGGCGATCTATTATACCGGTAATAGTGGCATTACTGAGCGTCACCTTTTTCGCCAGTTCTCCCAGCGTAAGCGGGGATGACCTGGTAATCTCCGTCAAGACAACGAGTTGCGGCCCGGTGAGACGGCAGGTGCGCATCAAATGGCGCGAATGCAGATCAATTGCCCGGCTGATTCGCCGTAAGGCAATCAATACATCATCGATAGTCGTGGTTTCTGTTTTCATAGTCCTCAAATTATTTAGTGTACTAAATATTACGGCACGAAATAGTAATGTCAAGGCAAAAAGATATTATTTTTCAATGACTTACGGATATTGGCGGTTGGCCTGACCGTTAACCGTCTGCCAGTAAAGAACTAAACGCGGTACCCCGCGGCTCTGGAGGATACTGAATAACCTATTACAAGCTCGGGTCATTGCGGGCCCTTCTTAGGGCGTCGCAATCTCAGGATATATGCGATAAGCAAATTCTGTTGATCTTATCTGTATGCCCCAGGCGGCGCTTTGAAAAAATGACCCTCTCAACACGCCTCCTGCAGTGGAGTTAATCATGCCATAATACTATAATGACTCTCGCTCCAATATCGCCGCTATATCATTATGCCCGCACTCCCGGGCATAATCCAGCGGCGTTTTTCCAAATGCATCTACCGCCGTCTTGTCACCTCCTTTGGATAGCAGGTAATTTACGATACTCGTATCCATTGGATACAGGAAGCTTGGGTCTTCCGCCGGATCATAATACGGATCACTGATAGCAATGAGATGCAGCGGTGTGCGATTGCAGTTTCCCTTCGCATTGACATCCGCCCCGGCATCTAATAAAAGCCCCAATACGGTAATAATATCTTCGGGTTCCGCCCAATATGCCAGACAGGCGTCGTGAATCACCTGATTACTGTCCGGCTCTATTGCCCCAATTGCCGCTCCATGTTCTAATAAAACCCGAACGAATTCGACATTACCACCCTTTGCCGCGAGTTTTAACGGGGACTTCACAATCGCTCTATCCGGATTATAAAGATTTTCGTATGAGATTGACTCGTGAACATTGGCATTGTGCGCAAGTAATGTATAAAAGGCATGACTTTTGTTATACTGGGTTGCGATCGTAAGCGGTGTCTCCATATTGCACTCTTCGATGGGTGCGCCATTTTCCAGTAACAATTCAATCATATCCGAATTATCCATGTAAACCGCCTTGTTCAACGGGCAAAATCCGGGTACACTATTATTGGTTATTTCGGCGCCTGCGTCTATCAATAGCCTTGCCATGCTGGTATCATTTGTCCCGATTGCTACTGATAATGGCACTGCTTTATATTTTATGTCACGCGTATTTATCAGTTCCGGATTGTCTGCCAAAAGTTGTTTGACTTCATCATACTGACCGGCTGTGATGGCATCGTTTAGCGGAGAGTAGTGATTCAAATATACCGCATATGACACTAATATAAGAACAAGGCCCGGTCCGACGAAATGCCAATACCTAGTCGATATGGTTTTCTCAACCCTTGGGTGTTTTCGCAGCACGATATATGCCCAAATAGCAATAGCAAGGAGAACGATAGCTGAAATTATTGGAATAATTACCTGATGATCCAGCAGAAATTCACGATTAACCGTGCTGTCGAATAACATCTTCAGATAACTGTATATTCTCGAAATTGCACAGGTGGAAAAATATGCTATATATACCCAGATATATCTGCGGAGATATTTAGTAACCTGGTTATGACTCAACGCAATTGTCGCCACAAACACAAGACTTAAATAGGGAAGTACTTTATTTATAATGAAATAAACATTAGGCATGAAAGGATGATATGAATGCATTGGAATAGAATATGGAAAACTCGGAAAAATGTACCAGGCTTCGGGGAAGATAAACTCCAAGACCGGAAGAGCCGCAAAAAATGTCACGATATGTACGGCGATATTTCTCTTCAGCATTTCATCCCTCCACGCCCCAAATTATCACAAATCTATTACAAATATATAACACTTCCGGACTAATTATTCAATCTCTGAACTAATCCTTTGTTCGAATTCAACTTAGGCCATTTCGCGGAAATTGATCGTCACCCGCCCATCCGGGAACCTCGATATTACGTATCTTGTTTACGGTGATATGAAAACACAAAACGCAATAAACGGCTTATTCAGGGTTGGAATTGTCGTCCTCATCATCGTAGGCACATTCGCCCTGATGTTTAACATGAAAGAACCTGTTATGTCCCAAGACACCGGCGGCAAGTACAACAAGCTGACGCCCGAAGAAGAGGCGGTCATCATCAACAAAGGCACCGAGCGACCGTTTACCGGCAAGTTCTATACCTTCAACGAAAAAGGTACCTATGTTTGTAAACGCTGTGATGCCCCGCTGTACAACTCGGATGATAAATTCGATGCCGGATGCGGATGGCCCAGCTTCGACGATGAAATCCCCGGCGCCGTAAAACGCCAGACTGACGCCGACGGCCGACGCACCGAAATTCTCTGTGCCAACTGCGGCGCACACCTCGGACATGTCTTCATAGGCGAGGGCTTCACCGACAAAAACACGCGCCACTGCGTCAACTCGATATCGATGAATTTCGTCTCGGCCGACCAGATGACCGCCAAAACCGAAAACACACTCGATACCGCCTATTTTGCAGGCGGCTGTTTCTGGGGAGTCGAGTATCACCTTCAGCAGCTTGACGGCGTCGTCGCAACAACAGTTGGCTACATGGGCGGCAAGACCGACCATCCGACCTACAAGGAAGTATGCTACGAAAACACCGGCCATGCTGAAACGCTGGAAGTCGTCTATGATCCGAAGAAAGTTACCTTCGAGGCCCTGGCCAAACTGTTCTTCGAAACGCACGATCCGACCCAGCTCAATCATCAGGGGCCGGATTACGGCGATCAATACCGCTCGGCTGTTTTCTATAAAAACGACGAGCAAAAAGAGGTCACCGAGAAGCTGATTAACATCCTCAAGGGCAAAGGCTATGCGGTCGTGACCGAGGTCACCAAGGCCGGGCCGTTCTGGGTCGCCGAGGATTATCATCAGGACTATTACATGAATAAGCACGGCGTACCCTATTGCCATGCCTATCAGAAAAAATTCTAAGCAATAAAAAGAGCCCCGATGTTTATCGGGGCTTTTTCAAATCAGTTACAACAATCATCGACCGGCGATGGCCCTCCGCTGAAAATAAACTGAATCAAATACACGGCGTCACCGATGTTGGTCGAACCGTCGCCGTTGGCATCGCCGACACACTCGGGATCGGGCCCCGGTCCGCCCTTGAAAATGTAGGTGATAAGATACACGGCATCACCGATATTTACGGCTGTATCTCCATTCGTGTCCCCGCAGAGATATTCGATCGGCAACTCGAAGGACTCAAAATAAACATCGTGATCGTCGGGGTAGAGGACGGCATGAGCCCAGACCAAATACAATCGATCGGATTCACAGAAAAAATGCGGCTGGGTGTCATTCGTCGGATTCGACACGACGACTTCTTCAGGCTCCCATGTCACGGCATCAAAGGAATTGCGGCGATAGAGCTTATACGATCCCGATTCATATTTGGCATAATATACCATAAACGAACCGTCAGCCATTTCACCGCCGAATGGATCATGCGAGTTTTTATTTGTCGTCAACTGGACAGGCGCGGTCCAGTGCCCCCGATCGGTTGACGTTGTGATAAATACGTCATACTGGGAGGTCGTACCGGTCCGCATATGATATGCATACAGGTAGGTTCCATTACTGTGCTTCATCACCCGAGCCCGATACCCGGATGTCGATACGTTTGTCTTGTCCGTATCCCATGAACCGCCGGCCGGTTTATGAGCGATATAGACGCCGCTGCCCGACACGACATAACTCATGGTCAGCGAACCATCCGACTCCACGATCACGGTCGGATCATACCAGGTTGTCGATGACGACCATCCCAGATTCAGTTTCCCTTCCTTCACCCAGGTGATCCCGTCCATCGAGTACGCCGAATGAATGCCATAACTCCCGGTTTCGTTCGAGGCATAAAATAACTTGAGCGTATCTCCGGGAAGCTGTACGAAACTCAATGTCGCCTGATCTCCTGCATCGGTGATTATCGCCTGAGGCCCCGCCCAGGATACGCCATCATCCGAGGAAAATGTGACGTATAAATCACCGGACGCCCAGTCGGGATTGCGGCAGAATACCAGCATGATACGCCCGTCGTTCAACCGCTCAATCCAGGATTCATAATCGTTGGCGGAACCTCCGGAAACAACTACCGGCGAGGCCCCTATCTTTGAAGACGTGAAAAGGAAAAACACTAAGAAAACAAAAGCGATGATTACTCGTTTCATCTCAAGACCCTTTGAAGCATAAACCGTCCGGCGCAATTCACCGGTTAAGGATTAATCGCAGTACCACCTAATGTACAAACAAGTAAAGCCCTGCACAATCATATGCAGGGCTTATTTTCTAATCGCAACAATCGTCTACCGGTGACGGGCCGCCGCTGAATATATATTGAATCAGATACACCGCGTCGCCGATATTGGTCGAGCCATCGCCATTGGCATCGCCGACACACTCCGGATCAGGCGCCGGACCGCCTTTAAAGATATAGTTGATGAGATATACGGCATCACCGATATTCATCGACGTATCCCCATTAGCGTCGCCGCACAGATACACAATCATCGGTGCATCGAACCACTCGGCGTTTTCCTCATCACTCCCCGCATAATTGATCCCGAAATATCCATATATATGCTTAATTGAATTGTCCGGAGAGTAGATATCGAAGCCGACCGATTCACCCGGCGCCAGCGTCACGGTATCGATTATGGCCGGATAATCGATTATTGTAATATCATCGTAATACACATCCGATGCGAATGCGCCGACATCCGAAAAGACGATCGTCGCGGTATCATTGATATTGCTTAGTGTGATAGTGATGGCATACCCGTCCGGCCCGGCATTCACCGGCTCGGCAATACTATACGAATAACCGGGGCCGCCCACCGCGCTGTCGGTGCTCTTTGAACCGGATTCATACGTCCATTGGATATCGTTCAGGATGATGTAGTCCCAATCCCTCCCCGGTTTGACGAATACGGATATTGGAATTTTCAGATACGTACAATATGGCACTGCCCCATAATTGGCGTCGACTCTGAATTGAAATGGTCCGTTCTGAGTTCCCTCAACAGTCCCGAACCCCGGCATTGTAATTGACCAGCCATCGATTGAATCAAAGACACCAATTGAGAAGTGTAAATCCGTGGCTGCACGAGGATTATGGTATTGGTTTTGATGCTGATTGAAAACTCGCCTGAGTTTTCGGCGCCCATGGGTGATTCCGGCACTCGATTGAGACCGAACAGATTCTGATACGCACTGTACGATAGGACATCCATCAGAACCAAACCGATATTTCCCGTCGCCGCCAAAAGTGATCTTGACGGTTTTTGTTCGGTTCCCACTTGTATCATCGCCCTGCCGGCCGTCATCCTTGTACTTTACGTAAATGTCACCGTTCGAGTCCTGGAAAACATCGACAACCGTTACGATATGCCCGAACGTTGTGTCCGTATGGTCAAACCAAATCTCGACATCTTCGGTTTTGATCTCCCGCTTGAGCCAATCGATAAAATTCATTGTCGAATCGTGTGTCCATGTTTTTGTTGTAATTTTGCCGCCTGAGTGAGAAATCGCAAAACCTTCTTTACGATTCAGCCAGTCCGAAGGACTACTGCCGTCGGTACTATTACTGAGACCCCGACCGACCAGACTGTCGTAAATTTCCTGTGCCCCGGCATCCATTCCCAGATGATGCGTCCGGTTCAACCAATCGATACTCCGCGCCATCGCTCCGGCATAACAATGCGCCGCAGCTTCTTCAACCCGATTAATTACTCGATCCGCTCCGACCTGCCTCGCCGAATCCGGAAGATCTACATTTGTCGGGAAACGTACCGCCAATGGCGTGTCACCGCTTTGCGGAAACATCCACGCATACCGTATTTCGCTAAAGACGGCCCCATCGATCATCGGCTCTGTGGGCATGGATTCCAATGGATAAGAAGTCACGACCAATGCATACGTTACGGCGATCACATCATCACCCTCGGCATACCCCAGTTGCGTCAAATCAAAATTCACCGACTCGTCTTTACTCATTTCCGTAAGGGAAGGAAAGAGAGGTAAATTACCAACCATCCACTGTACCGTGAAATCCTGTGCCTCAATGGCCAAATTAAGATAATAAGTCGTCGTCGTGTCGGAAACATAACTGAAATTGAGCTGTCCCCACATCGAATTTTCAACAGCCAGGGTATATTCAGGACTATACCAGTCTAATTGGCTGAATGTCACATCAGTGAGCGTTACATCCTGACCGAAACCCAGGGTACCAACTATCAATGTCAGCAGAATTGTCATAATTAAGGCGGGTACTGGGGAGATATGGCAGCGCCGCATACGATTTCCTCATTGATAAAGTATGTTGGGAAAATAGAGTAATTAGTATATGATACTATACGGAAATACTTTATACAAGCGCTAATAATGAAGCTGGCATCAATCTTCCTGATCGCAAATTTATATCGGCGAGTTTATATTTCTCGGAAAAGTTGATGGGGGACCACACCGCAAAGCGGGCATCGTTTTGTGGTGATACGGTCCCCCAATTCTTAAAAGCAGCAACTTTCCGTCGGTTCTGGGCCACCCTTGAAGATAAAGGTGATCAGATAGACAGCGTCGCCGATATTGGCATTGCCGTCGCCGTTCGCATCCCCGGAACAGACCGGATCGGGAGCCGGACCACCGCTGAAAATATATCGAATCATGAACACGGCATCGCCGACATTAATCGTCGCATCGGCGTTGGCATCTCCACATATATAGTCGCATCCGTCCGGTACGCCGTTCTCGTTTTCATCGATGGAGTCATCGAATCCGGGACACAGATCACAGGCATCGCCGAAGCCATCTCCGTCACTATCGATCTGCTCGGTATTCTCCGCCTCGGGACAGTTATCGCAGGCATCCCCGACGGTATCTCCATCCGAATCGGCTTGATCTGCATTGGCATGAGCCGGGCAGTTATCGATTATATCCGAAGTCCCGTCGCTGTCATTATCGGCCATATCGATATACACAATGGAATCGGCATCGACAAGTGGGATAGCAAGAATGCGGTTCGACCACGAAAACTCCAGACCCGACGGCCCGGCAAGGCCGCTGATGATAATCACTGGCGGCTTGGTAAACGTGCTGTCGTACATATGAACGACGCCATATTGCCCGCTTGCAATGTAGACGTTGCGCTGCGGATCAATCGTGAGCCCATCCAGTTGTCCGACCGTCGCTGATACGACTATCGAAATCGCGCCGGAATTGGCGTCAACCGCATAAATGGGTGAATTAGGTGCATATGCGACGACCAGCAGTCTGTGGTATTTTGCATCATACACCAATTCCTGCGAATACTGATGCAGGCCGCTGCTGACCAGTTCCGTGCCCGTCATATCACTGAGACGAATTTTCATAATCCGGCCGCTGGTTCGACCGACGACATATAGATATCCGGATGTATCGATTGCCAGGCCGTCTACGCCGAAATTGAATCCGGGCACCGTATATGACCACACCTGCTCGCCTGTTGCCAAATCGAATCCGACCACATCCTGCATCCCGAGCGAGACATAAATGACATCGCCGTCAATAATACTCCCCGCCGCCAATCCCTGCGAAATGAAATTACCCCAATACGCCTGGGCGCCGGTACTGTCTATCTCTACAATAAGACCATCGCCACCATTGGAGACGAAATACCTGTTACTAAGCGAATCGAACGCGATACACTCCGGAACGCTCAGAAGATTCTGTGCCATCAAGAGATTGCTGAATAGACAGAAAACCACAATTAATAGTGATACCAAAATACGCTGACCTCGATACATGCCTTCCCCCAGGTAAAGGAGTTGTATGCCTTTATTAACAAGCTATTGACAGATTTGCTTTCCATTAGACAATTTTAGCGACAACAATTGACAACCGGCGCCGGCCCTCCCTTGAAAATAAACGTGATCAAATAAACCGCGTCGCCAATATTGGCATTGCCGTCGCCATTCGCATCACCGGAACAAATCGGATCGGGAGCCGGACCGCCGCTGAATATATATCGAATCATGAACACGGCATCGCCGACATTGATGGTTGCATCGGCATTGGCATCTCCGCATATATAGTCGCATCCGTCCGGTATGCCGTTTTCGTTTTCATCTATGGAATCATCGAATCCGGGACACAGATCACAGGCATCTCCGAAACCATCCCCATCACTGTCGATCTGCTCGGTATTCTCGGCCCCGGGACAGTTATCGCAGGCATCCCCGACCGAATCTCCGTCCGTGTCCGCCTGGTCTTCATTGGCCAGCCCCAGGCAATTGTCAATTATATCCGATGTTCCGTCGCTGTCATTGTCGGCCATGTCAAGAAACACGACTGTATCGACATCGGTCACCGGGATGGATAATACCCGTTTCTGCCAGTTGAATTCGAGCCCCGAGGGGCCCTGCAATCCGCTGATAATTGTCACCGGCGGCTCGGTAAACGCGCTGTCGTACATTGTCACGACGCCATACTCCTCACTGGCGATATAAACATTGCGCTGGGGATCCATCGTGATACCATCGGTGAAGCCGACCGTACTGTAGACAAGCGTTGTTATGGCGCCGGTGTTGACATCGACCGCGACTATCGGAGCGTTGGTCGTCCATGACCCCACCAGCAGGCGATTGTACTTCGCGTCGAAATACAATTCCTGGGGATACATCGGCAATCCCGAACTGACCAGTACGACGCCGGTAGTATCACTGAGGTTGATTTTCATTATTTTACCGCTGAGTCGACCGACGACATATAAATAGCCCGATGTATCGACAGCCAAACCGTCAACACCGAATTCATACCCCGGCACGAAAAATGACCAGACTTGTTCGCCGGTTTCCAGATCGAGAGCGATGATATCATCCGTGCCCATCGACACATAAAATGTGTTGCCGTCGATGATGTTTCCGAGCGCCATTCCCTGATTGAAGTAATTCCCCCACAAGGACTGATTGCCGAGACTGTCGAAGGCCACGATGTTTCCGCTGTATACATTGGAAACGAGATATCGATTTCGAACCGAATCGAAAGCCACGCACTCGGGGCCATCTAATAAATTCTGGGCTACCACGTCCGAACCGGTAATTGCTAAGGCAATAACGCCCAGGCATAAATATAGAACTATCCGATGCAAGTCGCTCTCTCCCGGAAATGTTTCATTACTTTATCCTATAGGAGCGCCCGGCGACTTTTTCTTACAAGAAATCACACCTAAATGCAAATAAGAGGTAGGGAATATCCCAGGTCATGGCACATAGTTGAAACGTACGGCAAGTTTGGCAATTGAGGATTTCGAGGTCGCGAGTGAGTATCAACCGGCTGTTCGATGCAGCAAAAAAAGGTCAGAAAGGGGCGCAGGAGCAATTATTTGCGTCCCTGTCTGTAAGATTTTCTGCCATTGTATCCCAAAGAATTGGCGACACCGAGGACGGAAAGGATATCGTGCAGACTGCAATCATGACCATAGCCGAGCAATTCGATACAATCGATATTCAGATCAGCTTTTCCGCCTGGGCGCATAAGGTACTGGCATATAGGCTGTTGAACTATTACCGCGATAGAAAGCAAAAAGGCATCAATGAATTGAATTATCTGCATATCAAATCCGGAAAAAAACCGAAATCTACCGATCCCATGCTGGAATCCCGATTAATATACTGCCTGAGAAAAATCTCCGCGCATAATATCTATTATGCCAGGGCCTTGAACCTGTTCTATCAGGGATTCTCAACCGGGGATGTTTGTAATAAACTTAATGTATCACAAAATCATGTCTATGTTATTCTCTCCCGGGCCCGATCGATGCTCAAGGCCTGTCTGGAGCGAGGCGGTGAATCGAAATGAGCCAATGTAGCGATAAGCAAATCGGCGGGTTGCTCCACTTGTATGAACTGAACCTGTTATCGGATGATGACCGCGATCGAGTCGAACGCCATCTCCTCGATTGCGACAACTGCTTTAATGAATACATGGAATTCCGGAACGCCTCCGGTATCATGCGAAAAAGCGACCGGTTCTGGCAGACCTTAAGTGACCTGGCCGAATCACAGAATCAAGGCATTCGCGAACAAGCAGTTCCGGATCAAGACAGACAACCGGGAAAGCGCCCCGCTCTCGCGTTTTCGCTCCTGCTTGTCACCGCCGCAGTTATTATTCTTCTGGTGCTAAAACCGTGGCACATTGAAATTGGCCCCTCCAAAGATGCCAGAGCGGTTGAAAACAGAATCGCCGTCGCCTTCTTCGAAAACCTTGTCGATCCATCCGATTCCGATTTAACCGCGGAAATGTTTACGAACCTGCTTATCACCGACTTGTCGATTTCCGACAATTTCCACACTGTCTCCGCCGAAAGGCTCCGAGATATCCGGAACGAGTTATCCCAGGACCAAACTATCCACACATCGACGACGATGTTTCGCGAAATTGCAGAATGGACGAATGCAAAATGGCTCCTGACTGGAAATATCCTGCAAACCAAGCCGTACCTGGTAGCTTCATGTCAATTGATAGAATACCCTTCCGGGCAGACAATCACCAGCCATAGAATATCCGGCAGCAATCTACTCGATATTTATGGAATTGTCGACAGTATGGCAACCCTGACGAGACGCGACCTGTTCCCTTCAGAATCGGCCTCCCAATTTACCGACAGGCATGTCACCGAATTGACGACGAACTCGTTGCTGGCATATCGCTATTATCTCGAGGGGATAGAGTATCTGGACAAGTATTATATAGAGGAGGCAAAGGCGAGCTTCAGACAAGCCATCATCATCGATACAGGCCTTGCCATGGCATACTTCTATCTGGCCGATCTGGAGGATTCCGGCTTTATCGACAAGGCGGTTCAATATTCCGAGAATATTTCTGAGCGAGATCGTGCACTTATCCGGGCAAAATACAGCCTGAAACACTATGACTTCACGTCCGCCATCGCCGAGTTACAACACCTGATAGACCGCGATCCCGAAGATAAATTCGCCATGGAATACCTTGGCGCAATTTACAGCGATCGAGGCGATAAGCGAAAATCATTGCACTGGCTCGAACGAATCAATCGGCTGGACCCGCTGGATAAGATCTGCTACAATCAAATGGCCTATTTATTCCGGGACCTTGATTTGCCTGACAGCTCGATCTGGGCCATTAATAAATACATCGATCTTGCGCCGAATGAATCGAATCCCTACGATTCCCGAGGCGATCTGTATGCCTCAAATGGCAAAATCCACGAAGCCATCGCTTCGTATCGGCAGGCATTGGACATCAAGCCCGATTTTTTTGCATCGCTCGAAAAATACGGCCACATGCACATCTTTCTGGAGGAGTTCGCTGTCGCCGACAGCTGTTATCGCCTGCTTGAAAATTGGAGCGATCCGATTGTGCAAACACGCGGCTATAACCATGAAATATACATCCCGCTGTATCAGGGAAAATTCGAACGGGCGCTGCAACTCGTCGAGCAATCCAAACGCTTTGATGCCAATGCGCACCTGTTCCGAATTCATTCACATTCTCTGCAGTTGCAGTCACTGATTCTGCTGGAAACGGGAAGGGAAGACTCGGCCCTGACCATCATGAGACAGGCCATCGAAAACGTCGAAGAATATCGACCGGACGATAAAACGATTTATCGCGACGTCTTCATTCAGGTGCTGGCGCAAAATGGTCGCATCGATGAGGCACAGGAACGGGCCGCAAAACTTAAAAACGATCTGGCGGCCTCGCATCAGTCATTGGCCAAATTCTGGTATGCCGCAGCCGTCATTGCCCACTGCCGGGGTCTGGACGATTCTGCCCGGCTCTATGTCGATGCATATCTGAATGAATTCGATATCGATCCGAATCTGCATCGCAAGTATTTCGCAGCGAAAATACTACTCGACAATAACCGACTGGCCGATGCAGTGCGTGAGTTCGAAAAAATAACGAGGCGATGCGGCAGCATCGAACTCTACTTCGGCATCTATCACACGCTGTCGTTCTATTTCCTAGGCCGGGCATACGAGGAATCGAACTGGACCGACCGAGCCGTCGAGCAATATCGTATATTCGTCGAGAAGTGGCGGGATTCCGATTATACCAGACCGGAATTAATCGATGCCAAACAGCGCATCACTCGTCTGACAAAAACTCCATAAAAAAAGCCGGACAGGATATCTCCCTGTCCGGCCTGAAAATCAATCCTCGAATTATTAATCATTCGCCAGGAACGGATACTTGTAATCCGTCGGCGGCACGAGTGTCTCCTTGATTGTCCGCGGCGATGTCCAGCGAATCATATTCAGAAGCGATCCGGCCTTGTCATTCGTACCCGATGCGCGAGAACCGCCGAACGGCTGCTGCCCGACGACCGCACCGGTCGGTTTATCGTTGATATAGTAGTTACCGGCCGCCTGACGCAGAATCTTGTTCGCGATAGCAACGGCATACCGGTCGCGGCTGAAGATAGCGCCGGTCAGCGCATACGGCGATGTCCTATTGCATATATGCAGCGTCTTCTCGAATTCATCCGCCGGATATACATATATCGTCAGCACCGGGCCGAAGATTTCCTCTTCCATCAGTTTGAAGTGAGGATCGGTCGTCACGACAACCGTCGGCTCGATAAAATAGCCCTTGGAATCATCGTAATTGCCGCCCAGCAGAATTTCACAATCCTTACTGCCTTTGGCATAGTCGATGTATCCGGTGATGTCCCGGAAGGCGCTCTTATCGATGACGGCATTCACGAAATTCGTAAAGTCCTCAGGCGTTCCCATCTTCAACTCGCCGACATTCTTAACCAGCAGAGCCTTGACATCATCCCACATGGAATCGGGAATGTACGCCCGTGACGCAGCCGAACACTTCTGCCCCTGATATTCAAATGCGCCGCGCAGCAGAGCCGTCGATACTTCAATCGGTGAGGCCGATTTGTGTACGAACACGAAATCCTTACCGCCGGTTTCGCCGACGATTCGAGGATAACTCTTGTACGATGCGATATTCTCGCCGACCGTTTTCCACATTCCCTGGAAGACCGCAGTCGATCCGGTAAAATGAATACCTGACAAATGCGGATTCTTCATGATCTTCTCGCCGACATCCTTGCCTTTGGCTGTGACAAGGTTAATGACACCATCCGGCAATCCGGCTTCTTTCAAAATCTTCATGATAAAGTGCGCCGTGTAAACGACCGATGAGGCCGGTTTCCACAGGCTGACATTGCCCATCAACGCCGGTGCCGTCGGCAGGTTACCCGCGATCGACACGAAGTTGAACGGTGTCACCGCAAATACAAAACCCTCCAACGGGCGATAATCGACATAGTTCCAGGTCTGAGGAGCCGATGACGGCTGCATCCGATAGATTTCCTGCATATAGTAGGCGTTGAAGCGGAAGAAATCCGCCAGCTCGCACACGGCATCGATTTCCGCCTGGAAAATATTTTTGCTGTGCGCCAACATCGTCGCCGCATTAATCAGGGCCCGGTACGGACCGGCAATCAAATCAGCCGCCTTCAGGAATATGGCCGCGCGCTGTTCCCACTGCAGAGCTTCCCAATCAGCCTTGGCGTTCATCGCGGCCTCGATCGCCATGTCGATTTCCTTGGCGCTGCCGCGATAATAATGACCCAGTTCGTGAGCATGGTCATGCGGACAGACCATCTTTACCGTTTCATTCGTCTTTATTTCTTTGCCGCCGATTATCATCGGGACTTCGAGCTTCCTCGACTTCAGGTCGGCCAGGGCCCGCTTCAGATCGGCCCGCTCCGGGCTGCCCGGGGCATATGATTTGACCGGCTCGTTTTTCGGTTCCGGAATATTATAAAAACCCATTGTATCCTCCAAAACAGGTACTTGTATTGTCTCTTTTCGGTTGACAGGAGTATATATAGAATTGCAGCGAAGGTCAAGCAGGCTCTTTTCCCGATTTTCGAAAAAACGCCCGATTCCGGCCCAAAAAAAAAGGGCGGGAAATCCCGCCCTTACAAGTCTCTCACTGTCTATTGGCCTTCTGCAGCCGAATCGGTCGGGGGAATGATTTCCACCAGTTCCAGTTCAAAGGTCAGCGTCTTGCCTGCCAGCGGGTGGTTGGCGTCCAGCGTAATCGTCGAATCGGTCAATTCGGTAATCGTTACCTGGAGCATCTGGCCGTTCTGAGCCGTCAACGTCAGGCTTTCGCCGACCTTGGGCTCGATGTTATCCGGCAATTCAGACAGCGGGTAAGTATGAATCATTTCCGGGCGCGGCATTCCATACGCATTTTCCGGTGGGAAGGTCACGGTCTTGACTTCGCCGGCCTTCATACCTCTGACGGCGTCCTGAAATCCGCCGATAATGCCGGGCTTGCCTAATACGAATTCGAGCGGTTCGCCGCCGCGGGAGGAATCGAACTCACTGCCGTCTTCATGAGTACCGGTATAATGTACTTTAACCGTATCACCATCTTTGGCGACCGGTTCGTTGGCGCAACCGACGTGAAGCGACAATGCGCAGATTAATACGAGGGTGAAAAGTAGTTGCCTTAACATATATGCTCCCTTTCGGAGGTTTTAAGAGCTTCTCAATAACGATGTCTCGGTCGGGCACCGTCTGCAAAGCTGTCTATATTCAAAATCCTCTGTTATCAGTACACCGACCTCATGCAGTCGATTAAAAAGTCAGACGTCAATTCGATACGCTCATCGGCGGATTTAATCAGCTCCGACGATGCTTGCGGTTTTTGTCCGTGAGCCAGATGAACCACAACCCCCATCGCCTTGACGGCCTGGACTGCCGGAACATAATCGCCGTCCGGGGCCAGCAATATCAGGTGCGATATCAATCCGCGCGCCGCCATCGAAATCATGTGCGTCGCCAGCAGAACATCGACACCCTTTTGCTGATACGTGTAGGTGCCGTCCTCATTGAGGATCCGCTGGGTACGGCCGAGATAGACATCGAATCGAGGCAGATGCTCCAACCGGGTGAAAAATCCCTGTTTCTTCTTGAACATTTCCTGTTCCTGATCATTGGGATTTTTACCGATCCACGGCAGGGCATGATAGTAATATGACCGCATCAAATACAGGTCGGCTTCCGACGTCGTAATGACGGTATTCACCAGCTTCGTCGCCAGTTTGGAATAGTCGATGGCCGGGGAACTGTGCTCCTCGGACAACATCCTCTCAAGGTACGCTCCGTCAATTTGTATCATAACTTTCATGGTATGATTCTCCTTATACTTACAAAGTTATCGTAGAGCCCGAGCGTGTGGGCTGTGTAAAACTGATACGTCTATTTTTTCAACTCAATCGTGAATTCCGTTTGAGCCAGTAATGTTTTCTGCCGCTCTCGAACCGCTGCCTCGGTCATGACGAAATCCGGTCCAACCTGCTCAATCATATAGGACGAGGTGCACGACGCGTACGTGCCGCAGCTTCTCAGTGATTCGCCGTTCAAATAGGCATGCGTAAATCCCGCCATATAGGTATCACCGGCGCCGGTTGAATCCAATAAATTGACCGGGTGAGGTGGAATCTGAATAAATTCAATGCCGTCATAAATGACCGAACCCAATTCGGCCAAGGTCACGACGACGATTTTCGGGCCCCAGCTTTTTATGATCCGAGCCGCCTCGAACGGATCCTTTCGGCAATCGATGCCGGTCAAAACCTCTCCCTCGAGCTCATTCGGTTTGACGATATCAAATAGGCCAAGGATATCTTCAATACCGTCCGGCTTCTTATGATAAATCCGGCCATCATCGCCTGCGCCGCGGAGCAGTCCCTGCGGATCACAGAACAACAGGCCGTCAAATCGTCTGCGAATGTCTCGAATCAATTCGAAGGAAATCTCCTTCAAAATCGGCCCGATCAAAACCGCCTCGGCGCTCTCGAGCAGGCCATCGTCCACCTGCTCGATCGTATCCGCCCGCCCGAGTAAATCGAGATGGCGATTGCCGAAATCATCATAGTAAATCAACGAAAACCCGCCGGTTTCCTTTGAGGGAAGCAACACCGGAGTTATGTTGTATTTTTTCAATTCCGAGTCGAAATTGGCCGCAAAATCCGGCCCGACTGCTCCACTCAGCGTCACAGCACGGCCGAATCGAGACAGGGCCAGCGCCGCGTTGGTGGAACATCCGGAAAGGACACGCCCTTCCGTTTTTATCTTCTTCGTTTCGATGTAATCGTAAACGGGATTACCGAGTGCAAGGATCATGTGAAAATTTCTTAGCTCTGTCTGCCCTTAAGTTCCTTTTTGGCGAACAACAACCGCTGAACCGATGTGATTACCGATGTCGCACCGACGATTATCAGGGCAATGGTTAAAATATGATGGCCCGGGAAATAGTATTCCAATATCGAGCCTAACATGATAAGGATAAACTTCTCCAATCGGCCCATCATCCCGACCGCGCAGGTCGGAAGATTTCCGATCGATTCGGCCGCCGCCCGGGTGTACGACGCAATCAACATTCCGAACAAAGCGAATATCGCCCAGCCCGAGTGCACCGCATCGGAAATACCGATACCCAGCAAAATAAAAAATTCGCCGTATCGGTCGGAGACATGGTCTAATATGCCGCCGAATACCGTGCTCATTTTGCCGGCACGAGCCGTTGCGCCATCGAGCATATCCGTCAGTGACGTCGCCAAAATCATGATGACGCCGTACCAGATTTGCCCCTTCCAGAAGAAATAGCCGGACGCGATAGCGCACAACAGCGAGATGGCCGTGAAGAAGTTAGGCGTTAATCCAAGTTTGCGAGCATAAACGCCTAAATGCGTTGATGTCTCTTCATAAAATTGTCTACGGCTGTGATGCAATCTTTACCCTATCAATTCCCAGTTATTTTAGGCGCCGCAATATAGCGTCAAGACAATGAGGGGTCAAGGCGTTTTTAGCCCGCCCAACCTTTTTTGTTGCCCCGCCGTGCGAGCGGGGCAACGCATTGTCCGACTATTCGTTACGTCGTATTAGCCGATCTTGGCTGCGAGTTTCGTAAACGGATCAATATCCGACAACACTCGCTCGACCGCCGCATTCCAGAAATCATCTTTCGTCAAATCAATACCCAGATGGTTCCTCGCAACATCCTCAGTCGTCATCGATCCGGTATCGGCCAAAAGCGCCCGATAGGCCTTGTGGAAACCCGCGCCTTCCTTCTGCGCCCGATCATAGATGCCGCCCGCGAACAGGAATCCGAACGTATACGGAAAATTATAAAACGGCATCTCGGTCTCGAAGAAGTGCAACTTGGACGCCCAGAACAGCTTGTGATACCCGTCGTCGGCAAGGATTCCTCCGAATGCCTGTTTCTGCGCCTCGGTCATCAATTCGTTCAAACGATCCTTCGATACCGTACCGCCTTTGCGCTCGGTATAGAAAGCGATATCGAACAAATACCGTGCATAGATGTTGCAGAACATCGTAAAACCCTGCTGAATCTTCTGTTCCAGCAGTACCGGCTTTTCCGCATCGTCGGTCGTCTCGGCCAGGGCCGCATCGGTTACCAGTAATTCATTAAACGTCGACGCTGTCTCGGCCAGATTCATCGGATACTCGCGAGCCAGGAAATCATGATTCTTGAGAACATGACTGTGATAGGCATGACCCAGCTCATGCGCCAGCGTCATCATTTCATCATAGTTGCCAGAAAACGTCATGAATATCCGCGATTCCTTGATCACATCCAACCCGGTGCAGAATCCGCCGGCCCGCTTACCCGGCCTGTTTTCCGCCTCGATCCAGCGCTTATCGATAGCATTACGAGCAAATTTCCCCATCTCATCCGAGAACGAACTGAGATGCTTGACGACAAAGTCGCACGCCTCGGAATAGGAGTACGTTTTGGTCGCCTCGCCGACCGGAGCGAACTGATCGTACCAGCGAAAATTATCTATCCCAAGTAATTTCTTTTTGGCATCGACATACTTCTTCATCGCTTTGCCGCCGCGCGCCACTGCCGACCACATAGCATCGAGGGTCTCCTGTTTTACCCGCCCCAATAACAGGGGCTCGAACACAGGCGACTGCCAGTTGCGATTCTTATATAAACTGAGGCGATATCCGGCCTGCGAATTGAGTACCATCGACGCGATACCGTCGACCCCACCCCAGGCCTGTTCGAGTTTCTCGAACGCCTGCTTCCGCAGACCTCTATCCGGCGAGGCCATCTTGGTGGCCAACTGCCCCATCGAGAGCATCGTCTTTTTGCCATCCTCTTCGAATTCAGCTTTCAAATCTCCGGCCAACTTTGAATACAGCCGATTCCAGCCGTGATATCCGTTCACGGACAATTCGAGCACCAACCGCTCGCGAGTCGGATCCATTTTCAGACGAGCCTGATTTCGAGTCTCATTCCAATAAAATGCGGCGCCCTTGACCTTGTCATGAGCCATCAGGTTTTTCCAGGCGGCATCATCAAAAGCAACCGCCCGCTCCTCGATACCGGTGACAATCTTCTGCCAGTCGGCCGACATGCCCGTGACTTCATCCTCGATCACCTGTGCCTGCTCATCAGCGACATCTTGCGCGCCAAGACACCCGGCAAAACTGATAGCATGACTGATTCGCTCGACAATACTCTGTATGGAACAAAGAAAATCGGCCCAGGTATCGACTGTATTGGCATCGAGTTTTTCCGGAAGCTCGGCAAATGTCTGTTCGGCCTTGGCCAAATCTGAGGCAATCGCCTTTCGGAACTCGGTATACTGCGGCGACGATGATCCGCCGGGAAATACGGATTCCAGATCCCAGCGCATACTGATCGTATCTGTACTCATTGCAGAAACTCCTTTGCGTGCATTAATATCCAACGTCGTGATAGTAACCCGATTCTGCCCGGGAGTCAAGTGATACGGAATTGTTTATGCGGTTATGACTTTTTTTGCAGGCGGTGCGTGTTGCGCTCCCAGAACACGCCGTCGACGAGTCCCTGCACCGATTGCTCCGATTCGGCCAATTCCAGCCGCCGAGCTGCCAGCAGACAATATTCTTCGTCGATTTCCACGGCTATGTATGTGCGCCCCAGCTTTTTGGCTGTCACTGCCGATGTGCCGCTCCCGGCAAATGGATCGAAGACGACATCTTCGGGTTTGCTCGACGCCAGAATCAGTTTGGCAATCAGCTTTTCGCTCTTTTGCGTCGGATGATCAGTATTTTCAGGCATCGACCAGAAGGGAATCGTGATATCGGTCCAGATATTGGACGGTGCGGTATCACGGAAACTCCCGCCGTCGGCCTCGAACCAATCCTTCGGCGAACCATCGCCGCCTCGGTACGGAGCCAATACCTTGCGCCGCAGCTTCACCGCGTCGAGATTGAACGTGTATGAATCGGACACCGTACAGAACCAGATATCTTCGCTGGCGTTTTTCCAATTCGCCTTTGCGCCGCGACCCTTTTCCCGCTCCCAGGTAATGCGATTGCGCACGATAAGATGCTCCGACGCCACATCATAAATCGACACCGAACTGCGCCAGTCGCCGCAAATATACACCGATGCGGTGGGCTTCAACAACGGCAATAACATCCGCAGATATCCCTCCAGCCATTGAGAATAATTCTGGCGGCTGGTCTTAGAAAATGTCCGCCCGTTGAAACGCTTCGTCAGGTTATACGGAGGGTCCAGTACCATCAAATCGATACTGTGTCTCTCAAGATGCCTGACAGCATTTGCGATATCGCCATGTATAAGGATATTGTGATGCGACTGCATACCGAAAAGATCATCGGGGGAGACGAGACGATCGCGCAGGCGTCTCTTATCTGCCGTCGTCAGACTTACCGTGCGATTGTTTTCGGCTCGCTTAGACGATGTTTTTCCGGTACGCATACCGTACAATCAACAACGCCTGACTGCTAAAGGCAACGCAAAACTTGTGGGATTATTTCTGAGACAGCTGCTCGACGATAACCGGCAACACCTCGCCCGATTTCCCCTGCAGGAACACATCGGCAAACGAAGTCAGGGGAGTGGGCTCGAGATTGACCTCAATGATGAAACTGCCGTTCTGCCTCGCAATATACGGCAGCGATGCCGCAGGCTGAACCAGCGCCGATGTCCCGACCGAGAAAAACACCTCGGCCGTTTCGGCCGCCCGCATGGCCCCGCGAATCGCCTGTTCCGGCAGCATTTCGCCGAACCACACTACATCCGGCCGAATCATCCCGCCGCATGAGCAATGAGGTAACTCCGCATCGAGATCGATCTCGTCATCATAAGGTGCATTGCAGGTGAAGCATTTATTGCGGGTGATGTTGCCGTGCAGCTCGATGATATCCTTCGACCCGGCCCGCGCATGCAATCCGTCGACATTCTGTGTGATAAGCGTAAACTCATCGAACAGCTTTTGAAACGCAGCAATCGCCAAATGCCCCGGATTCGGCTGCACCTCGCTCATGATCGTCCGCCGATGCTGATACCACTCCCAGACGAGGTCGGGATTTGACATAAAGCCGTTGACTGATGCCAGCTCTTCCGGATTCATCTTTTTCCATATCCCGTTTTCGCCGCGAAATGTCGGCACACCCGATTCGGCCGATACCCCGGCCCCGGTGGAAACGGCCACCCGCCGCGCGCGCCTCAGGCGCTCGATAACTTCTTTGGGAATGTCTGCCATATTTCAACATAGCAATTGCCGTACTCCGCGTCAAGACACCACTGTAATATTTCTCACCACAACCGGGGTTGCTCATACGGCTTGCTCCCCCTCCTTACCAAGGAGGGGGGTGGGGGGTACAAACCGGTCACATAGGTAACAGTTTGAACCGGAGACATAGGTAACAGTTTTAGATGGCATAATCATGAGAGGAGAGATTATGCCGTGGATGGACTGTAGACCAATGGACGAACGGATTAAATTTATTGGCATGTATCTGGAAGAAGTGTATACAATGACTACTCTTTGCCTGCATTTTGGCATCAGCCGCAAAACCGGATACAAATGGCTCAATCGCTACAGGAGCGAAGGAGCGGAAGGTCTCAATGAGCGTTCTCGGGCACCATATCATCAGGCACGTAAGACACCGCCGGAGATAGAGGCCGCAATTTTGGCAGCGGCTCGAAGCGGTTTGGTCAAGAAAGGACCGAAGAAAGTGCGCCGCATTTTGGAACTGACCGACCCGGCTATTGCCTGGCCGGCCGTCAGTACGATAGGCGCTATCTTAAAACGACATGGGCTGGTTGTTCCTCGGAAGCGGCGTCGGAAGAGCCCTCCATACGAATATCCGCTGGCCGGGTGTGATTATCCCAATGCCGTCTGGAGCGCCGATTTAAAGGGATGGTTTTTGACCCGGAACGGTGACCGCTGTGATCCCCTGACGATAACCGACAACTACAGCCGCTATATCCTGCGGTGCCAATTGGTTCGTCCGGCGACTCACCACTCCATGCAGCCCGTTTTTGAGCATGCCTTTCGTGAGTTTGGGGTGCCGGTAGCAATTCGGACCGACAATGGAGCACCGTTCGCGACGACAGCCGTTGGCGGATTGTCTCGGTTATCGGTATGGTGGATTCGCTTAGGCATTATTCCGGAACGGATTATGCCGGGGAAACCGCAGCAGAACCCGCGACATGAGCGTATGCATCGGACATTGAAACACGACACGTGTAAACCGCCGCAATCAACGTGGGAGCGTCAACAGGCAGTCTTCGATCAATTCTGTTATGAGTTTAATCACGAACGGCCACATGAATCCATCGACCAGCGGTTCCCGGCTGAATTGTATCAAAGCTCACCGCGACCCTATCCCGAGATTCTGCCGGAGATGGGCTACCCCGATGATATGGTGACTCGAAAGGTACATCATCAGGGAGATATCAAATGGAAGGGAAAACATCTTTACCTGACTGAAATTCTGGCCGGACAGACAATCGGACTGCGGCAGGTGACGGAACAACGCCTGGATATTTACTTCGGGCCTATCCGCCTGGCACAGCTTGATGTTGCCGAATGTAAAATCATTCATCTTAGGAAAACAAAGAAGCGATATGAACGTAACAAATAACAAAATAACTACCAAGATACTGTTACCCATGTGACCGGTTTAATCTGTTACCCATGTCTGGTTTGAACAGGGGGGTGGTTGGAATTAACATCTGAAACTTCGCATCACACTCAAAACGCACACCATATAATTTGCGCCCGGATGGAAAAAGTGTTATACTCCAATATTCTAATAACTTATTATACAAGCATTAACAGAGGATGTACCGACTATGAAAGTCAAAGAATTACTCGAAAAGAAGCCGAAGCCAGTGACGATTCACGCCGAAAAGCATTTACAAGATGCGATGCGACTGCTCATCGACAATAAAATCGGTTCTCTGGTCGTGGTCGATGATACCGATACGCCGACCGGCATTATTACCGAACATGATATTTTCAATCTTGCCTATCGTTTCCGAGGCGATATGATGGATATGCTCGTCGGAGACAATATGACGAAAAATCTGATTCTGGGATCCCCCGATGACGATCTCGATAAAATCGTCGGCATAATGCTGGAAAAACACATCCGCCATATTCCTATTACCGGCGGAGATAAAAAACTGGTCGGCATAATCTCGATTCGCGACCTGGTTCGCCATGTACGCAAGTAATTATTCCAAATAAAAAAAAGCCGCCCGAGAAACTCCTCGAGCGGCTTTTCATTTTTCCATTCGCGCATTATTCCGCGACGACTTCTTCTTCGACTTCCATTTCAACTTCTCCTACCGGCTTGCTCCCCAGCGTACCGGCGTCTTTCGCTTCCATAAGCGCATGGACTTTTTCGAGAAGTTCTTCCACATTTAATTTCGTGACATGCGCATCTGCGCGCAGAAATTCGGCTCGCGCCTTCATGCCGATATCACCGATTGACGAATACACGACGACCGGCATATTACTCGCGCACTTCGCCTTTCCTTCGCGAATCGCACACGTCAGTGCCAGACCATCCATGCGCGGCATTTCAACGTCGGAAATCACGATATCGAAATCGGGATCGAGCTTGAGCGTATTGAGCGCCTCGATACCATCGGTAACCGCCATAACTTCGAATCCCATTTCGGACAGTTCCGTTTCAAGCATCACGCGCACCGACGACGAATCCTCAGCCACCAGCACCCGCCGACCCTCGCCGCACTTGTCGATAGTCCGAGCCTTCTCGATCTGGCGCGTCTGCAATTCGGGACACAAATCCAATATGATCGTCTCATAATCGAGCAGCAACACGATATGATCCTCACTCGGCTTGACGATACCCAGAATATATCGGTGATCCAGACGCCCCATCACGCTGTCGGCGTCGATAACATCGGCCCACCTGAAATGATGAATCCAGTCGACCCGGTTAACCAGAAAACCATTGGACTGCTCGAAAAACTCGGTAATAATTATCTTTGTATCTTTATCGGTTTCCACTTTGGAAATACCCAGAAATTCCGCCAGGTCTATGATCGGAATGACCTTGCCGCGGTCTTCGAAAACACCCTTGATCGCCGGATGTGAATGCGGCGTTTTCGTTTGAATGGGAACCTTGGAAATGATCTTATTCACTTTCAGAATATTGATACCGAACGATGCCTCACCGACTCGGTACTCTAATATCCTGACCTCATTCGAACCGCTTTTCAGGTAAGATTCCGCTTCGTATTTCATCTCTTAACCTCCGACCGGCAGTGTAAACCGGAAAATTGACCCCTTTTCCTTGCCCTCTGATGCGCTTATCGTTCCGCCCATTTTCTCCAATGCCCGGCGGCAAAAATATAATCCGATACCCACACCGCGATGTTTTCCTTTGGTCCGATGACCCATCTGCTTGAACACAGTAAACAACTCTTCCGGGTTCACGCCCTGCAATCCCAAACCGCTGTCCTGAATCGACACGACAGCCATGCTCCCTTCGACACTGCCCGTCACGGTAATGGTGCCATGCGGCGGCGTGTGCCGAATGGCATTATAAATCAAGTTATCGACGACCCGATTGATGAGAAGCGAGTCGGCCTGGACAATGATATTGTCCTTCGGCAGTCGATAAATGATTTTTATATTTTGCTCTGATGCCGCAGGGTGCGCCAGGTGACAACTGTTTGCGATCAATTCGGATAAATTACAAGTCTTTTTCTCCATGCTGAACTCATCAGCGCCGATCTTGGCCGCCTTCAGCATGTCCTGTATAATCGCCTGAGCCCGCTCTATCGCCAGTTTACTCGACTTAACCAGCGACCGGTGCGACTCGTTTTTCATATCCAATCGGCCCTGGTCTATCAATTTCAGTACTGCCCGCATTGATACCAGTGGACCGTCAAGATCGTGCGCAAATAGCGACGCGAATTTCACGACATCATTTTCAAGTGCTGCAATTCGTCGGGTTTCATCCGTAACCGCTTGATTCATTGTTGCATTGCCCTTCTCGAAAACCCTCTGTTTTCCCTACTAATTAATTATCGGTAAATGCCTTAAAAACTGAAACCCTTTCCCGAAACCGCCCCATTCGCCCCTGTAAAACATTATCTTATTATCTAACAAACTATTTGACCCGCGATGTGTATACCCCTATATTCGAAAATCAATCCAATTCGGGAAAGGGAAGTACTATGCGCGCCTTAATCACCGGCATTACCGGACAGGACGGCTCTTATCTGGCCGAATTCCTCCTCTCCAAAGGCTATGACGTGTATGGAGTTGTTCGACGCGCGTCGACCGAATCATTCGAGCGGATTAACCATATCAAAGATAAAGTCAATCTCGTTCAAGCCGATCTTCTCGATCAACTCTCGATTATCAACGTCATCGAGGAAGCCAAGCCGGATGAAGTCTATAATCTTGCCGCGCAGTCGTTTGTCCCGACTTCCTGGGATCAGCCGGTCCTCACCGGCGAATTCGATGCCCTCGGCGTCACGAAAGTACTCGAGGCCATTCGCCTGGTAAACAAGAAAATCCGCTTCTACCAGGCATCGTCCTCGGAAATGTTCGGCAAAGTCCGCGAAACTCCGCAAACAGAAAATACACCGCTGTACCCGCGCTCACCCTATGGTGTCGCCAAGGTGTACGGCCACTGGATTACCATCAATTACCGGGAAAGCTACAATTTGCACGCCACCAGCGGTATTCTGTTCAATCATGAATCGCCGCGCCGCGGACTCGAATTCGTTACCCGGAAAATCTCTTTCGGCGTCGCCAAAATCAAGCTGGGACTGGCCGATAATCTGGCCCTCGGTAACCTCGATGCCAAGCGCGACTGGGGATTCGCTGGCGATTATATCAAAGCCATGTGGCTGATGCTCCAGCAGGATACCCCCGAAGATTTCGTCATCGCCACCGGCGAAGCGCACTCGGTCAAGGAGTTCGTCGAGGCGGCCTTTTCCGCCGCGGATCTCGACTGGAAGAAATACGTGACTCAGGATCCTCGCTTTATGCGCCCCGCCGAGGTCGATTTCCTCGTCGGCGACGCCTCTAAAGCAAAGAATATTCTCGGCTGGGTGCCGGAGTACGATTTCAACGGACTCGTCAAATTAATGGTCGAGTCCGATATTAAATTGCTGAATGAGCAAAAACGCTAAAGCTTATATCACGGGTATCTGCGGTTTCGCCGGCTCCTGGCTGGCGGCCGAACTGATTTCCCGAGGATATACCGTTCGCGGAGCCGCCCTGCCGGGTGAATCGGATAAGCTCCTCAATCGAATCAAATCACAGGTCAACATAGATCGATTCGATATCACGGACGAGTCTGCCTGCCGGAGAGTTTTCGCGCGGCAGAAACCCGAGTATCTCTTTCATCTGGCGGCCATCGCATCGGTCGGGCAGTCATTCGGAATCGCCACGCAGACCTTCGATATTAACGTCAATGGTACTCGAAATATCCTGGAAGCAATAAAAGGGAATAAAGGCCTGCAGCGCTTTCTCTGCGTCAGCTCATCCGATATCTATGGCCGTGTCAAACCCGACGACCTGCCGCTGAAGCCGACCCAGCTTCCCAATCCCGTGTCGCCATATGCCAAGAGCAAAGTCGCCGCCGAATATCTCGTCGGGCTCTACGCGGACCAATACGGTATCCCGGTCTCTATTGTCCGGCCATTCAACCATACCGGACCGGGACAAAACGACAACTTCGTTATTCCGTCATTCTGCAAAAAAATCCTTGCAGCAGGCAAACCGGGCGGAAAAAAAGTCATGGGTGTCGGTAATCTTGACGTATATCGAGATATCTCCGATGTGCGCGATATTGTCCGAGGGTATCGGTTGATTGCCGAGAAAGGCACGCCGGGGGAAATCTATCATTTATGCTCGGGAAAGGCCCGAAGGATCGGCGATATACTAAACAAACTGATAGAATTCTCCGATATCCCGATAAGGATTCAAAAAGATAGAAAGCTTTTCCGTAAAACGGATATCCCTGTTTTGCGGGGCAGTTTTCATAAAACCAGAACAGAACTCGGGTGGAAACCGGAAATTACGATTGACCACACACTGCGGGATTGTCTGACATTCTGGCGGTCGCAATAAATTAGCAGGAGAGTGCATGTGAAAAAGATGCTCTTAGACAGAATCAAAGATCGTAGCGCCAAAATCGGTATCATCGGTTTGGGCTACGTGGGATTACCTCTGGCCGTGGAATTCGCGGAAAACGGTTTCAAGGTGTCCGGCTATGATGTGTGGGATGCGAAAGTAAAATTGATCAACAGCGGCCGATCCGATATCGATGATATCCAGGACAAACAGGTTGCGCCGCTCGTGAAGTCGGGGTATCTCAAGGCGACCTCGGACGCCAAAGTGCTTGCCCAGATGGACTGCGTGTTTATCTGCGTCCCGACCCCGCTGTCCAAAACCAAAGATCCGGATATCAGCTACATTTTGTCGGCGTGCGATGCCGTCGTCAAGCATCTGCATAAGGATATGCTGGTTGTGCTCGAATCGACCACCTATCCCGGTACGACCGATGAAGTCATCAAACCACGCCTCGAAGAAAGCGGCCTGGTCGCCGGCAAAGATTTTTATCTGGCGTTTTCGCCGGAGCGCGTCGATCCCGGCAATGCCAAGTATACGACGAAAAATACTCCGCGCGTCGTCGGCGGCATTACCGACAAATGCACCGAAATCGCAAAAACCTGCTATGAGCAGGTCATTCCCAGCATCTTTGCGGTGTCCTCGACACGAGCCGCCGAAATGGTCAAATTGCTGGAAAACACCTTTCGCTCGGTGAACATCGGTCTGGTCAATGAAGTCGCGCTGATGTGCCACCGCCTTGGCCTCGACGTCTGGGAAATCATCGATGCCGCGGCCTCCAAGCCGTTCGGCTTTATGCCGTTCTATCCCGGCCCCGGACTGGGCGGCCACTGTATTCCGATCGATCCGCACTACCTGTCGTGGAAGCTGAAAACGCTGAATTATTTCGCCCGCTTCATCGAACTGGCCGGCGATGTCAACTCTCATATGCCGGAATGGGTCATCGAGCGCGTGACCTCGCTGCTGAACGAACGCGGCATGTCGGTGAAAAATTCTAAATTGCTGATTCTGGGTGTTGCCTACAAGAAAAACATCCAGGATATCCGCGAATCCCCGGCCCTTGATGTCCTTAAACTCCTCGATCGCCTCGGCGCCAAGCTCAGCTACAGCGACCCGTATGTGCCGGCGATCAAGTGGGATAACAAGACGATGAAATCGGCCCGCCTGACGGCCGACCGAATCGCCAAGGCCGATATGGTCATTATCCTGACCGACCACATGGATTTCAATTACGAGTGGATTGTCGAAAATGCCCAGCAGATTTTCGATACGCGCAATGCCACATCCAAGGTCAAAACCGACTCCGGCAAAGTCGTGAAATTGTAACAGTATGAAACTGCTAAAAAACCCGCCTACTGGCGGGTTTTTTTATGCCCGGATCAATATCCGTCTTGTCTTTTTCGACCCCGCAGAATATCTTCCCGCGATGGCTAAGACACCCGAAGAACTCATTGCCCTGGGCGACACATTACTCGAACGGCTAATTGCCTGCGATTTGTGTCCGCGCGAGTGCGTCGTCGACCGGACAGACGGCAAAAAAGGGCATTGCAAAGCCACGGACTCCGTCCGCGTCGCCAGCGCCAACCTGCACTTCGGCGAGGAACCGCCGATTTCAGGCGAACGAGGCTCCGGGACCATCTTCTTCTCCGGGTGCAGCCTCAATTGCCTGTACTGCCAGAATTACCCCATCAGCCAGCAAATGGTCGGCTCCGATCTGACCATCGAGGAACTGGCCCAAAAAATGCTGAAATTGCAGAAACGGGGCGCCCACAATATCAACCTCGTTACCCCGGATCATTATTTCGGGCACATTGTCAAGGCGCTTGGGATGGCTCGCCGGGACGGCCTGACAATCCCGCTGGTCTGTAACAGTTCCGGCTATCAGAAACTGGAAATTCTTCAGTTGCTCGACGGCGTCATCGATGTCTATCTTGCCGATATGCGCTATTCGAACGACGAAATTGCGCGCAACTGTTCCGGCGCTAAGCAGTATAAGGAAGTGAACCGGACGGCCATCAAAGAAATGTTCCGGCAGGTCGGCAACCTGATCGTCGATGACGACGGGATCGCCGTCAAAGGCGTCATCGTGAGACACCTCGTCCTGCCCGATAATCGCTCCGGTTCTGAGGACATTTTCCGATTTCTGGCGGAGGAGATATCGCCCGACATTCATGTGAGCCTGATGAGTCAATACTTCCCGGCATATAAGGCCGTCGACACGCCTGGCCTGGACAGGAAAATCACAAAAGACGAGTTTGACAAGGCTGTCAAGATGTTCTATAATGCTGGGTTAGCAAACGGTTTTGTACAGGAAATGAGGTAATCCGCGTGCCCAAACGAACCCTTCCTATTTTCATCGTCATCACACTACTTATGCTGTTCAGCTCCTGTACCTGTATCTATTTCAACACATTTCACAATATCCGCAAAAATTTCTATGCCGCCGAAAAATCGCGCACTAAAGACGGCCGCGATATCGCCCGCGGCGGCGAAACCAAGCAATATAACGATGCCATCGATAAGGCCGCCCGTGTCCTCGAACGGCATCCCAATTCCAGCTGGGTCGATGATGCCCTGTATATCATAGGCGCCTCCTACTATTACCTCGAGGATTACAGCAAAGCCTCGCGCAAATTCAAAGAGCTGCTGGCCAATTACCCGCAGTCCGAATTTGTCCCCGAATCGCGTCTGCTGTTGGCTAAGAGTAAATTGAAACTCAAAGAGGAAACCGAGGCCATTGTCCTGTTCGAGGAAATCTTCGAGAAGGCAAAGAAAAAAGAAATGAAGGCCGAGGCGGCGCGGTCACTCGGAGAGTACTACTTCGAACTCGGCAATTACGATAACGCCAATACATACTTCCTCTCGCTCATCGATTCGCTCGGCGAGGATCGCGATAAGCTGCGCGCATACATGTATGTCGCCGACGGGTATTATGAACGATTCAACTTCTCCTCAGCTCTTGATAATTATGAAAAGGCACTGAAACACAACCCCGACACGCTACAGGAATATACGATCAAATACCGCCTTGCGGAATGTGACTACTTCCTGTTTGATATCGAGCGAGGCCTCGAACGCCTGCAAAAATTATCCGAAAACCAGCTATTCTATGATTCCCTGGCTTCCATTCGTATGAAAATGGCCGAAGGCTTCGAATGGGAAGGCCGGATGGAAGAGGCCATTAGTACCTATGAACGAATCACGGTCGAAAACCCGGGGCGCGATGTTGCGGCACAGGCCTACTATGAACTAGGTCTTATCTATCAATATGATTTCGAGGATCTGGCCAAGGCGCGCGAATTCTATATCAAGGCCCGCGATGAGAAACGCGGAAATTCTCCGGTCAAGGAAGACGCCACCAAGCGTGCGTCGCGACTCGTCATGCTCGAACAATTTACCGAATCGACGGAACTGGAAAATCTGCCCGATTCGACGGAACAACTTGATCCTGATGAAATCGAGAAAATGAGCGAAAATCATCTTTTGCTCGGAGAATTGTTTTATCTGGACCTTGATAAACCCGACTCGGCCCTCAATGCATATCAGGAATTGCTGAATCATTTCCCGCAATCATCCCATGCGCCGCAAGCCTTGATGGCAATGGCCTATATATACAAAAACGAATTCGCCGACACGGCTAGATCGGACAGCCTCCTGCGCAGAATTCTCAAGGAATATGCACACTATGATGAGGCTGAAGAAGTAATTGATGTTTTGGGATTGTCCGGCACGATTGCCGATACCGGCTATGCGGCCATCGTTTTCAGGAAGGCCGAAACGTTTCTGAATCGTTTCCAAAACCTCGACCGCCAATGGTATTTCCCATTCGAAGTCCGCTACGAACCGCCGGTGGATACGACCCCGGTCATCGAAGACGAGACCGCATCGGATGTCATTGCGGAAGAACATGCCGATGAGTCACCGGAGGAGCAAACAGCGAGTTCCGTCTTCGTACCGGATACCGCTCGGATTGATGTAGTCCCGGCGCAGGAACAGGAAACCAAAGTAAATACCCAGATCGAATCTGTCGGTCGCACGATTGATCCTGAACAGGCACAAGATTCCACGGCCTCAAAACGAAATACGCGCAGAGATGAAATAATGGCCATGGAGGGAGACCGGGGCGGCGATACCAATGCGGACGATGAAGAAGACGACGATGAAGGAGAGGTAGCCGATTCGACTAACCATCAAGCCGGTCAAAACCTCCTTGGCGGCGGCCAAAGCGAGGAACCGATTCGGTTGACCGATTTACTGCGAGGCGATACGCCACCCAGTCTCGATTCACTTAATGAGCAGACCGACACCGCCGGCATCGTTATCGATTCGCTGCCCGAGGGGCTTCCCCCGGAAGTAATCGACTCTATCTTCGCCACACGGAAAAATGTGTCAACTGACAGCGTGGCTATACCAACAGACACCGCGAGTAATCTCGCATTAATCGATTCACTCGCGGTCGACAGCCTCGACTCCGATTGGGTCGATCCTGACCTGCCCGTTGACACGGTAGCCCGGACCGACAAGTACTATGCGGCGCTCTCACTCATTGATTCGGCACGGTATTATTATCAATATGTCGTCGATTCGTTCCCGCACTCCGAATACAGCATTCAAGCCAGATATCTGTTGCTCTGGACATATGATAAATATTTCGCCCCCGGCGATTCGGCGCTCATCGATCTCTACTCGGCGTTTGTCGATTCCTTCCCGGCTTCTCCATACACCGCCTTTATCGCCGACGAATATAAAATTCGGCCTTCGGCGAATGTCCTGAGACAACAACGAGAAGACCAGAAAAAAACCGAGGATGCACTAAAGGGCGAAACACCGGAACAAAGTAACGAGCAGGTCGAGGATACGACAAGCACTTCCGATCTCTACGGAACACCCGAATACAGCTTCATCACCGATGAAGACGGCAATGAGATGAAAAAGGCGAATGAGTATTTTGTCCGCTCCGAATATACATTCAAGTATCCGCTGGAGGCCGTGTCGCTGCAGATCGATGCCGACCTGTACTTCCAGATACGAATCGACTTTAACGGCGAGGTGGATGAGGTCGTTCTGAAAAATAAGACCGATTCGCCCGAACTCAATGAACAAGCTATCGAAACGGTAAAACGCTCGAAATTCGATCCCGGCCGGATACCTCCGGAACTATACGACACATGGTTCTATTACATCTTTGAAGTCAGGGTACCGGCGGAATTGAGACAATAATGAAGAAAACGATTCCACAGATTTGCAGGGTAATAAACAATCGCCGACTTGATACGAAGGGCTCATATTACGAACTGACCCTTGAGCTGGGACATAAGACGAAAAAGATTTTTCCGGGGCACTTCGTGCACATAAAAACCGGCGCCGGGCTTGATCCGTTTTTCCGGCGCGCTTTTTCCATCGCCGGTGTCGATTCAGAAAACCGAATTTCGATTATCTACAAAATAGTCGGCAAAGGCACCGCGCTGCTCGGACAGCTGCAAAAAGACGACACCGTCGATATCATCGGCCCGTTGGGGAATTTTTTCTCAGTCCCCGATAAAAAACAGACCGTTGTCATCGCCGCAGGCGGCGTCGGCCTGCCGCCGCTGCTATATTTCGCCGAGTATCTCTTATCGAAAAAACACCCGGCCGATAAAATCTTATTCTTCTATGGCGGGCGAACGAAAGATGATCTGCTCAAGCGGAAAGAAATCAAGAAACTCGGTATCCCGTTTTATCCCTGCACCGATGACGGATCGTTCGGATTTCATGGGCTCATTACCGAGGCTATCGAGGCGAATCTGTCCAAGCTGGAGTGCGATAAAACTTCGATCTACGGATGCGGCCCGGAACCGATGCTCGCGGCCCTGCAGCGACTCGCAATGGACCATTCGCTCAACGGGGAAATTTCTCTGGAAGCCCCGATGCCATGCGGTGTCGGTGTCTGTCTGGGATGTATTAAGCCGCGCCTTGATAAGCCGAACAGCTATGTGCGCGTCTGCTACGAGGGCCCGGTATTTAAAATCGGTGAGGTGAAACTGTGAAGCCGAATCTTGAGATAGAAATTGCCGGAGTCCGCTTCAAAAACCCGGTCACCGTAGCATCCGGGACATTCGGATATGCCGAGGAATTCGAACACCTGATCGATCTCGACGCCCTCGGCGGTATCGTGACGAAATCGATTACCCGCAAGGAACGCCCCGGGCATCCGCCTCCGCGTACCCATGAAACGTCAGCCGGAATGCTCAATGCCATCGGGCTGGCCAACGTCGGCATCGAACGATTTATCGACGAAAAAATTCCCTTCTTGAAAAAGCTGAAGACGGTCATTATCGTCAATGTCGCCGGTTCATCGCTTGATGAATATGTCGAAGTCTGCCGCATGCTCGAAAAAGCAGGTGGATTCGATATGATCGAATTAAACGTCTCCTGTCCCAATGTCGACAGGGGGGGCATGGAATTCGGCACCGATCCGGATGCCATGATCAAAGTGATTGCCGCAGTCAGGGACGTGACGACAAGACCGGTTATCGCGAAATTATCCCCCAATGTGACATCCATTGCGACGATCGCGAAGGCGGCGCAGCAGGGAGGGGCCGCAGCGGTTTCATTGATCAACACGCTCGTCGGGATGGCCGTCGATATCGAGACGCGCAAACCGTGTCTCACGAATGGTACCGGCGGACTCTCCGGTCCGGCTATCAAGCCGGTCGCGATCGCGATGGTGCATAAAGTATATAAGGAAATCAATATCCCGATTATCGGCATCGGCGGAATCTCCGACTGGCGCGATGCCGTCGAATTTCATTTGGTCGGCGCACTGGGGCTTCAGGTTGGAACCGCGAACTTCATTCAGCCGGATGCCACCATGCACATTATCAAAGGATTGCAGACATATTTGTCCGGCCATAACATCGAATCCATTAACGACCTTGTCGGCAAGGTCAGGATGTAATCTATGAGTGCATTGAAGAAGTTGACCCAGAGTATCGAGACGAAAAACTCCATGCTGTGCGTGGGACTGGATATCGATCCGGGAAGACTGCCGCAGGGATGCGATGACAGTATTAAGGGACTGTGCCGGTTCGTACTCGATATTATCGAGGCGACCTCGGATATCGTTGCTGCCTATAAACCGAATATGGCATTCTACGAGGCCCTGGGGCCGGAAGGTTTGTCGCTTCTTAAGCTCGTTACCAGCCGCATTCCCGAAGGTAACACGATTATTCTCGACGGCAAGCGAGGAGATATCGGCAATACCGGCGAATTCTATGCGCGCGCCTGCTTCGAGACATTCAATGCCGACTGGACGACTATCAGCCCCTATATGGGTTATGATTCTATTCGCCCATTCACGGAGTTCAAAGACAATGGTATTTTCGTGCTCTGTCTGACCTCCAATGCCGGAGCCAGGGATTTTCAACGCCTCGAATTCGACGGGAAACCGCTCTATATGCATGTCGCCGAAAAAACGGCATCCTGGAACGAAAACAACAACTGCGGATTAGTCGTCGGCGCCACCTATCCCGAACAACTCACCGATATCCGGACTACCGCGCAGGATATGCCGATTCTAATTCCGGGAGTCGGAGCGCAGGGTGGCGATCTGGAAAAAGCCGTTTTAGGCGGAACCTCCGGTTTTACCAAACCGGCCATTATTAATGTCTCACGATCCGTGCTCTATGCATCGGATAAGGAAGACTTTGCCAAGGCGGCGCGACGAGTAGTGGAAAATCTGAATCGGGAAATCGATCAAATCAAAAAGAAGAAATAGCCGGTATCAGAACGAGCGTGTGCTCATCAATGAGGTTGTTTCGATCCATTCCGGACGCTCTTCGGGCTCAATCAATGATTCAATATAATCGTAGGCTTCTTTCTTATTCCCGAATAATCGCGGATCTTTATTCAAATACTCTTCATGAGCACGCTTGACGACGATTCGAGTCATTTGATACCCATAGCGGGCAATGCCGTCATCATGTAAATACTTTTTGGATAATCTGGATATTTCCATTGCATATTGATGAGCGAGATTCTGATTGATGATCAGATTCGACATATCGATAACAAGGTAATACCGGCGATCGGACCCCAGAGATTTCAGATATTGTTCGAATTTCCCATACATGGCATACAGTTCGTTTTCCGTATGAATCGTGACTTCTTCTCCAAAACCGATATGGATGATGTTTTTCTGTTTATCGAAGTCTACACGCACGGATGAAAGCATGTCCATGAGCCTTTACGCCCTCAAAAAATATGGATAAATCTATATAATTGTATATCGACAAGTAAAATGACGGCTTTATAGCCCAGGAAAAGATTTGCTGACGGAAAATCGCGATGATCCGGTACGGAACGGCGTCGGCATTCGCCGTTTACTTGTCCGAAATCTGAGAAGAATTGAGATGAGCAATCAGTGCCTTGTTCTTGGCAGCCAGATCATAAATATATTCTTCCGCCTCTTCACGAGTGTAAAACAGCGGAATCGGCGCACGGTCTTCCATATACTTGCTCATTCTCTTCGATGTGACCCTGCTGATACCGAGTCCATAGCGGGCATAACCGCCGGGATAAATGTGATCTCCGAGTTCCGCATAGAGTACCTCGGCATACGCGGAAAGATCTTCCGGCTCAATCCAAATCCGGCCATAATCCAATATCAGATAGCCTTTTTCGCCCTTTAGTAAAGGAATGATGAGGTCATGGACAGTACGAATCACATCCAGACAATCTTGCTGTTTCGTGGCATGTATAATCGATGTGGAACTGACGATAATGACTCTGTTTTCAGCGTCGAATTCGACAGTAATATTATCTGCCTGTATAGCCACAACCTGTCCCCTTTTCAATTAAAGGCCGTATTGAGATTATCGGTGAAAATAGTGTGAGGTTTAATAAAAAGGAGCCGAAACATCCTGTATTCCGGCTCCCATGATAACTAGTCGAGGTCGATTATGAATTGACTTCCTCGGGCTCTTTCTTTTTGGGCTCATCGTCACTGCCTTCAATCAATCCCAATTTGACCTTGATATCGTGTTCGATTCTCTCACTCAAATCCGAGTTTTCATCGAGGAATTGCTTGACCCGCTCGCGGCCCTGCCCCAAACGCTCTTCGCCATATGAGAACCAGGCGCCGGATTTATTTACGATATCCTCGCGAACGCCGATATCCAAGAGCTCTCCGATACGCGACACGCCCTGACCATAATTGATATCGAACTCGGTCTCGCGGAACGGCGGGGCAACCTTGTTCTTGACGACCCTCACGCGGGTCCGACTGCCGATAACTTCATCGCCATCCTTAATTGCCGCAATCTTGCGGATATCGAGGCGAACCGAGGCGTAAAACTTCAGTGCGCGGCCGCCGGTCGTGGTTTCCGGATTGCCGAACATGACGCCGATTTTCATACGAATCTGGTTGATGAATACCAGGCAACAGCGGGATTTTGAGACGACACCGGTCAGTTTGCGAAGCGCCTGTGACATAAGGCGTGCCTGGAGACCCATGTGAGAATCGCCCATTTCGCCTTCGATTTCGGCACGAGGTACGAGGGCCGCGACCGAGTCGACGACGATAATATCGATGGCGCCGGAACGAATGAGCGTCTCGACGATTTCAAGCGCCTGCTCGCCCGTATCCGGTTGAGAGATAAGCAGATTGTCGAGATCAACGCCTAAGGCCTTAGCGTATTTCGGATCAATGGCGTGCTCCGCATCAACGAATGCAGCCACTCCGCCGGTTTTTTGTGCCTCGGCGATGGCATGCAGCGCCAATGTCGTTTTACCCGATGATTCCGGCCCGAATATCTCCACGACACGTCCCCGCGGATAGCCGCCGATGCCAAGAGCAATGTCGAGTCCGAGCGACCCGGACGGGATGAACTCCATCCCGGGAAGGACAGTGTCCGACCCGAGCTTCATGATCGAACCTTTCCCGAATTGTTTTTCGATTTGGCTTACGGCCGCATCGAGCGCCTTCTTTTTATCAGGTTGCTGAATCGCCATAACTACACCTTACGTATGTTTGAGTTTACATTTATGTACGTTTTCATAGATCGGACCGCTTGGAGTTAATGTCGATTGTACCAGGGCCAGACTATCCAATATAAGCGGCTCCGATGAGAAATTCAAGTCCTGGAGAAAATCTGCCAGTGCCCCATAATTCCCCGGCTGTTTCACCCGGCCCAATGTGATATGTGGAGAAAATCGCTTCGAATCCTTCTCGATCCCGATACCGGCCAGTTCCGAATTTATCGCCCCGGCCATTTTAACAATCGGCCCGGCGCCGTTCATCCCGGCCCAGATGACGCGAGGCTTTCGCAGATTGGGAAATCCGCCGAATCCGTCGACCGTTATCCGGCAGGCCGATGCGCCGGCGATGGCCGATTCGATTCCGCCGATGATCGGTGACACCATATTTTTCGGCGTGTCGCCCAGGAACTTGAGCGTCAGGTGCATATTATGCGGCTCGACCCACTTGATACCGTCGGCTTTCCTGCGCGCCTGTTCGATTATGTCCCCCAATTGGCGTTTGATACCATCCGGGAAATGCAATGCGATAAACAACCGCAACATACTCGTTCCGCCTCCAATGCGTTCGGATTAGTAGTATAAGAAAATCAAAAGAAGGGCACTATCACATTTTTCGCCCGTTTCAGGCGATACCGAGTAATTCCCGGCGAATCATGTTCAATGCCGCCGAAACCGCCCGCTCGCGGTTGATTTCGCGATCGGTTCCGAGAGTAAACTTGCGATGAATCGCTCCCCGGGTCGTCGCCAACCCCATAAATACCGTCCCGACCGGCTTTTCCGGTGTGCCGCCATCCGGTCCGGCGACTCCGGTAATCGAAATGCCGATATCGGAGCCAATTGCCTCGATCACGCCCGACGCCATCGCCTTGGCGCACTCGGCCGAAACTGCTCCATACCGCTCGATTATTTCTGATGAAACGCCGAGCCGTCTGATTTTGACTTCATTGGAGTAGGCAATGATCCCACCCAGAAAGTAATCCGAAGAACCGGGGGTACTCGTTAACCGGCCGCCCAAAAGCCCGCCGGTGCACGATTCAGCCACGGCCAGCGTCTGGCCGCGCTCGATAAGCAAAGCGCCGACGACTTCCTCGATCTCCCGATCATCCTCCGTGAAGATATATTTGCCTGCTTTGTCACGAATACCTGCAGCGAGTAGATCGACTCCGGATTCGACTTCGGCTGCCACCGTACCGATTCCTTTAATGCACAGATCGACGCCGCGATACGAGGGGAGATAGGCCAGCGAAACGCCCTCGGCGAATTTCAATGTCGGACGGATTTTCTCAGCCAATACCGCCTCGGTAATGCCGATAGTCCGCAGCTTTTTCCTGATGATCACTTTGTCGCCGAGCTTGCTTGTCAATACCGGCAACAATTCCTCATCGACCATCGGGCGCATTTCGCTCGGAACACCCGGCATGGCGCAAAACAGCTTGCCGCGTTCCTCGATCAATATCCCCAAGGCCGACCCGGTTTTATTGGCCAGAAATCTGGCCCCCTGCGGCAGTAATGCCTGATTTTGATTTATGGCGGGCATGTCGAGTCCCCGCTCGGTATAGCGTAATTGCAGGCTTTCGAGGATTTCCTCGTGGAAGATCAGGTTGCGCTTGAAGACCTTGCAGACGGCGTTCTTGGTAATGTCATCATCGGTCGGTCCCAGCCCCCCGGTCGTCAGGACGATGTCGGCCCGGCGCAAAGCCAGCGTGATGGCTTCGATCATCAAGTCCATATTGTCGCCGGTCGAGGTCATGTAGCGGACTTCAATACCGATGCTATCCAGGCGATTACCGATAAAGGCAGAGTTCGTATCGATGCGCGCTCCATACAACAGTTCGTCGCCGATCGTTATGATTTCAGCTATCATAGTGCGCCCAACCCTCTAAAAGCCAAACCACTCCAGTTTCCGCAGGATAAGAATACAAGCCCAGCAGGTGACATTAGTATACACGCCGGCGAAGACATCATCGAACGTGATGCCCCAGCCGCCCGGCAATTTTTCGCATCGGCCCGCCGGATACGGCTTGATGACATCATAAAATCGGAACAGCACGAATGCGGCGATATACACATCCAGGCGATAGGGGAGAAACAGGAGCGAGATGAACATTCCCGCCCACTCATCGATAACGATTTTCTTCGCGTCGTGCCCCAGAAATTTCTCGGCTTCCGATGATGCCCAGACCGATATCACAGTCGTCACGACCGCCGCGATACCGAGAACAAGATCGCTTTTGCCGAGCCAGAACCAGGCGATGATCCAGGCTGGAATCGTCCCAATACTACCCGGTACGATCGGGAAGTATCCCGAATACAATCCGGTGGCTACCGCGTTAACCAGTTGCTTCATTTATTTGAGAACCGCCTTGATAATCGAACCGTTTTTGATAAGGTAGTCGATACCCGTCACGACCGTTATGACTGTCGTTATCAGCATCATCCAGTCGAACACCTGAATCACCAGCGTCGACTCGAAAAATGTGCCGGTATAGCCGGATGCCTCGAATACCGTTTTGGCATTGATATAGAGAAGAATGGAGGCGATGGTGACCATCTGGAAGACTGTCTTGAGCTTAGCCGACATGGTCGGGGAGATGACCATCCCGCGATAAGCGGCCAGAGAACGCAAACCGGTGATGGAGAATTCGCGGATGATAATCAGCATAATCATCCATGCCTTGACATATCCCAATGCAAGAAACGACACGAATGCCGTTGACGTAAGAATTTTGTCAGCCAATGGATCCATGAATTTTCCGAATCCGGTGACGATGCCGTACTTGCGAGCGAGGTATCCGTCCCACAAATCAGTCAGGGCCGCAATAATAAAAATCACCAATGACAACACCCGGCAATAGACATTTTCCATCAGGAAAAATACCATGAAGATCGGGGAAAGGATGATCCTCGATAGTGTCAACTTATTGGGTGTGTTCATTCGCGCTCCATAATCAGGCAAAAAAGGTACGGCAAATACCTCGGACTGTCAAGTAGTGATTACGGCAGAAACGGCTCCGTGTCGCATGCGAAGTGGATTGTGCAAATATACAATACAACGTTCACGATTTCCTAATATTGGCGGGTGAAATTAGCCCCAAATAAATATCCCAGACAGGAGCGCACCTGCCTGGGATGACGATGTTAGGAAGAATCCACTACTGCAACACTTTCCGTTGCAAGCTCAATATAGAATATGTTAGATTTTTGTCAAGCAAAAAATTTCATTACCTTTTGGCGTGAAAACACTTAGTTAAAACCGCCCCAAAAAGCCTTTCAAAATCCGCGCCGCCGACAGGAACTTTTTCCCCTCTCATCTGCTCAACTATTAGGGTACTATTTACCTTGACAACCCTTTGAACTATAGGTTAATTTGCTATTCTTAATATATGGAGAGAGAGATTTTGCAGCCAGAACCGAAAAAAGTGTCTGAAAAAGCCGTCGACCTGTTTGCCAAATGCCGCGAATGGACCGCCGCCAAGGAAGTCATGGCAGCCGGCTATTACCCCTATTTTCGTCCGATTTCCTCTGCCCTTGGCGACGAAGTCGTCGTCAATGGCAAAGACATGATTATGATCGGGTCAAACAATTATCTCGGTCTCGTCGGCGACCCTCGGGTCAAAGAAGCCGCCGCCAACGCCAGCCTGAAATACGGATCGGGCTGCACCGGTTCACGCTTTTTGAACGGGACCCTCGATCTGCATGTCGAGCTCGAACATAAACTGGCCACATTTATGAAACGCGAGGCCGCGCTGGTCTTTTCGACCGGTTTTCAAACTAATTTGGGCACCATTTCCAGCCTTGTCGGCAAAGACGATGTGATTATGTGCGACCGCAGCAATCACGCCTCGATCGTCGACGGTTGCCGCCTCGCCTACGGCAAGACGATGAAGTATACCCACAACGACATGGACGATCTCCGCCGAGTTCTCGAAATCGCCCGCGGCAACGGTCTGCGCGGCGGTATCCTGATTATCACGGACGGTGTTTTCTCCATGGAGGGTGATATTGCGAATCTTCCCGCCATGGTCGAGCTTGCCGAGGAATACGGCGCACGCGTGCTAGTCGACGATGCGCACTCCATCGGCGTGCTGGGCGAGGGCGGTCGCGGGACGGCCGAGCATTTCGGGCTCATCGACCGCGTCGATCTGACCATGGGCACATTCTCCAAATCGTTTGCCTCGCTCGGCGGCTTTATCGCCGGTGACGAGGACACGCTTCACTATGTTAAGCACTTCGCGCGCGAACTGATATTTTCTGCCTCTATTCCGCCGGGAGCCGCGGCCGCGGTTGTCAAAGCGCTGGAAATTATCGAGGCCGAACCGGAGCGGCGCGAAAACTTGTGGAAAAACACGCATAAAATGCACAAAGGTTTGCGCGACCTGGGTTACGATATCGGCAACACCGAAACGCCGGTCGTTCCCATCATGATCGGCGACGATATGACCTGTTTCCGGCTGTGGAAAGACTTGAGCGATGAGGGCATCTTCGCCAACGCCGTCGTGCCGCCTGCCGTTGCGCCGAAGATGTCGCTGATTCGGACCAGTTATACGGCCACGCATACCGATAAACAACTCGACCGCGTACTCGAAACATTCGCGCGGCTGGGCAAAAAATACGGCGTACTCTAAATTTGGATACAGTCACAACTAAAAACGATATTGATATCCTTGAGGTCGAAAACAATTCGGACCTCAAGGCCTTTATCAAAGTACCGTTCGCTATCTATGCCGACGACCCTAACTGGGTGCCGCCGCTGATTTCCGAACGCCTGGAGTTCTTCAACAAAAAGAAGAATCCCTTCTACCGTGCGGCCAAGACGCGCCTGTTCGTCGCGAGGCGAAACGGTGAATACATCGGGCGCATCGCCACCTGCATCAATTACAATCACAATGAATATCACGAGGAGAAGACCGGCTTTTTCGGCTTCTTCGATTGCGTGAATGAATACGAGGTGGCCGAGCTCCTGTTCAAGATTGCCCTCATCACGGTGAAGAAAGAGGGCATGGATCGGATGATGGGTCCGGCGAATTTCTCGACCAATCACGAGCTCGGGATGCTGATCGAAAACTACGACATACCGCCGATGCTCATGATGGCCTACAACAAGCCGTACTATAATGATTTCGCCGAGCAGTTCGGGCTCCGCAAGGCCAAAGACCTGGTCGCCTTCAAAATCGAGGTCGGTTCGAATTTCGATCCTCGCATGCGCAAGCTCGCCGAGCGGCTGCAGGAGCGCGAGGGTATAAATGTGCGGTCGTTGAATATGCGCGATTTCGACGGCGAGATCGACCGCATTATCGATGTGTACAATCAGGCGTGGGCGAAAAACTGGGGTTTCGTGCCGATGTCGCGGGAAGAATTCCGCCACATGGCCCACGACATGAAACAGATTCTCGATCCCGACCTGGTGTTCATCGCCGAGGTGCAGGGCAAACCGGTGGGATTCAGCCTTACGCTGCCCAATATCAATCAGGCATTGATAAAAACAAACGGCCGGCTCTTTCCGACCGGGCTGATCAAGCTGCTCTGGCATACGAAAATCAAGAACAAAGTCGATTCGGTCCGCATCCTCACGCTGGGTTTGATACCGGAATTTCAGAAGCGGGGCCTGGATAATATTTTTTATATCAAGATTTACGACGTCGGTACTACTAAGGGCTATACATGGGGCGAAATGAGCTGGATACTCGAAGACAATTTCGCCATGGTCCGTCAGGCCGAGCTGATGGGCGGAACACTATACAAAAAATACCGCGTGTACGGTATGCAGGTGTAACATGAAAAAAAACATCGCGCTTTTTTTACTCTCGGGACTGATTCTCTTTTTGGCCACATCCTGTAAGAAAACTCATTTCACGATTGCCGAAGAAGTCCACGACAACGTCGGCATTCGCTATACGACCAAGACGACCTGGTATACGATGGGCAAATCGATCGTCCTCACCCAGGGAAAATACCAGCTTATCCCAAGCGACAGTGTTGTGCTCTATGTCGAGGGAGAATCGACCGGCGAGGCGGTTTCGGAGAGTGCAGTGGCCGAGTTGAAGCTCGCGAAGACAGCCCGCTTTTATTTTACGCTGCCGCGGAGCATCAAGCCCGGCCGCTATGACACCGGATTCAAATCGATTTGCGAACTGATGGGCAGTGTCAACTATGGCGTCGGCGAAAACCTGTTCACCTGCCAGTCGGGACATGTCGTCATCGACTCGTTGCGCGGAGAAGAGGTGTTCGGGTCGATCGAGGGCACGTATCGCAATACCCGCAGCCAGTCATTGAAGCTGGATGGATCCTTCCGCGCCAAACCTCACTGAGCGCGTTACTCTCAAAATTACATGACCACGAGATATATATCCGGGTAGGCCGATCCTTCAGGGTCGGCGAGCGGGTAGCTAAAGTTGTAGCCCACTCATTGGGTGGGATTTTCGGATTCACCTGAGATGTTTGACATTGTTTTCAAAATAGGATCGCAGGGTGCCCCATCCGCCGCGGCGGACTGTGGGATGATAATTGACATTAGTATGGTGCCCCATAGCTTGGGAATGATTGAAAAACCTATGACAAGCAGCGGTCATTGCGAGCCCTTCTTAGGGCGTCGCAATCTCAGGATTTATGCGACAAACACTTGCTATTGATGTTACCTTTATACTCCGTATCTTTGTTTTGGAAAAACGACTTATTCAACACTCCCATTGGGTGGGATTTTCGGATTCACCTGAGATGTTTGATATTGTAATGAATATTGGTTCGTTTCATAATTCACATGGCCCAAGAATCTTCGGCTGAATTGATCCCGAAGGATGACCGCCAATCCCCACCCAGTGGGTGGGCTACAGGCTGCGGCAGGTGACGGAACAACGCCTGGATATTTACTTCGGGCCTATCCGCCTGGCACAGCTTGATGTTGCCGAATGTAAAATCATTCATCTTAGGAAAACAAAGAAGCGATATGAACGTAACAAATAACAAAATAACTACCAAGATACTGTTACCCATGTGACCGGTTTAATCTGTTACCCATGTCTGGTTTGAACATTTTTATGCCTGGTTTTGTGCGCGGTCCGCCTCGGCGGATCCACATCTGCCGCGAGGGTTTGTTTTCCGGTCGATTTTGGCATTTTCGATACAGAATCTGATGCGAAACGCGATTTCCTAACAATTGCGATAGAGTGATAAGTCGTTGTTGTTCAATGCTAAGACGATTTTCTTGTTTGGGTAAAACAACTCGTTGTTGGATATATGGTTGGCAATTTTTGTCGTTGTTTTGTAGAAAAACGCCTGTTGTGGGACAATGAGTTATCCCTCGGACAGGAAAAATTTTTTCGGTGTTTTTGCGTATTTGCGCATACTGATAGAATCTCCTTTTACTTATAGAGGCGAGTCGGGAATTTGGAGCGAGATTGGAGTGATAATACGAAGCAATATCGGGTATTCCGGATGAATCCTTTCAATGCATTTGGTATCGCATAATCTATCGAGTATATTCTGATTATAGTATTATTCTTGTCGAGGGATTCTTTATGTCAATTTCATATGACAAATTCGCGGGCTGTCTGTTGGGGCAGTGTATCGGCGATGCGGTCGGGTTTCCCGTCGAGGGGCACACCGGAGCGATCTGCACCGAGTATTTACAAGAACATTTCGAGCCGCTGTGGAAATCGGGAAAATCCAAAATAGAATTCTTATTCGGGCAATATACCGATGATTCGCAGATGGCTCGCGAACTGCTGGCCAGCCTCAGCGACCATCCGCAATTCGATCCGCATGATTATATCGAGCGCTTACTTCCGCTCTTTCAATCCCGCACAATAGTCGGCCCGGGACTTGCCTGCATGTTTGCCATCAAACAGATCGAGGCCGGAGTCCCCTGGGAAGAAGCCGGGAGCCCGCCACCGAAAGCCGGTAATGGCACCGCCATGCGAACCGCTCCGGTCGGCATGTGCTACTGTAATTATCCCGAGACAATAATAAAAATCGCTCGCATACAAGGCCGCATCACGCATCAGGATTTGCGCTGCGATGCCGGTTCGATCGCCATTGCCGGAGCCGTTGCACTGGCGCTGCAGGGAAAATGCGAGCCGGATGAATTCTGCAAGACACTGGCCGGATGGATGTCGTGTGCGCATAAGGAATTCGCGGCGTATGTCGAGGGGCTGCCGCAATATCTGGACATGCCTCCGGAGGTTGCAGTCAAATGGATGAGCCGGGTCGGTATGGACCCCGGTATGGGAGATTCATGGCCGGGTATTTCGCCATTCGTCATCGGGACGGTGCTGTGGAGTCTCTATGCATTCCTCAGGAGTCCCGATGATTATTACACATCAGTCTGGACGGCAATTGCGGTGGGAGGCGATGTCGATACGACCGGAGCGATTACGGGCGCCATCAGTGGTGCGTATAACGGCAAGGCGGCACTGGCACAGCATGTCCTCGATAAACTGCACGACCATGGCGAGTGGAAACTAAAGGATCTCGAGAAATTATGCCGCAAGGCATATAATGTGTTTTATAATGGATAAAGAGAGCGCCGATGCACCGGTGCCCCAACCCTTCTTAGGGTTGGGATGAGATGCCAGAGGTTGATAATAATCGAGGAGTCATGTGTGAGTAAAAAATACGCTGCAAAGTTGCCCTTATGGGTTACGATTCTGCACACGATTAGCTTGATTGGGACAGCCATTCTATCGGGCATTTTTATCCATGAAATGACGTTTCTGAGCTGGGAATTTGGACCGCAAAACGTTGGATTCTCTTTAGTTCATGGCAGTGGAGCAGGGCTACTTATTTTTCCATTTTTGCTCATTTTATCAAGCGGCATAATTGTTTTTTATGTAATCAAAAATGTAATAAAGAGAAAACGGGTATCGATAAATGCAGTGATCGCAATATGCCTTGCTATTATGCTTTGGATAATTGGTAGTCTACCTTATAGTTTTTGGCAACGTCAATTTGCAGAGGAAATCGCTAATAGTCCCCATGCCATAGAATTTATCAACCATGCCGCTTGTTGGGATGATTTGAAAACAATCAAAGTACTCATTTCCAATGGAGTTGCTATTAATGTTCCTAACCCTTACGATGGAAAAACTGCCCTTCACATTTCCGCCTCGACTGGAAATATGGAAATAGTAGAATATCTGGTATCAATGGGCGCCAATCCGAACCTTTGCGATAGCCTGGGAGAAACTCCTATAGAGAAAGCAATGAATCATGATCACACGGAAGTTATAGAGTATTTACTGGCTCATGGATCTATAATGCCGACTGAAGACGCAACACGAAGCGACAGCTTAGGCATCACAAAATTAAAGGAGAAAGATACGCCATAGCTGGCAGCCCCGGTGCCCCAACCCTTCTTAGGGTTGGGATGAGATGTGAATTGATCACGAAGAATGGGCGGCAATTCTACCTGGTAGGTGGGCTATGGCTATAATCTTCCTGTCGCAATAAATTGATATTCCATGTCTCCCAAATATGAACTATAATAACGCTCTGCCATAAAGTGCAAATCCCCATGCTGAATCTTTAATGACACAAGTACTTCCATTATTGGATCATGAAGAATCCGATAATAACCGGGAGAAAGAATTTTTCGTTGGGTACACCAGACTGTATCAATCCCCAAAGTGTCAGTTATAAAAATAGAGACATATGACGTATCAGGTAAATTAAATTTAATGTCATAGGTCTGATCAAAAGGATTCAGTGAAATTGGGGTTAGAAAATAGCCACTTATACATGTATCAGATGCGATGATCTGAAATAGTGGTTGGTTTTCGACTTCATCGTCGGCAACTGCAATGCTCAGGCACAGAAAAGCAACAGCAATAGAAACTATGAGTTTCATATATCAATTTCCTATAGAACACTAGGGGTTTGAAATGTTAGGTTGTCTGCGCGACAGCCAAAAAGAGGGTTCATCCCCTCACTTAAATGCGGCTTTGAATTTGTCCACGTCGGCTCTGTTGAATATCACGATATGGACTTCCTCGAGAGACTGGATCTCCTCTTCGGCAAACTCCTCGACCGCCTTGTGCATCGCCTGCGCGCACTCCTCGATTGTCAACCCGCCGACTCCCGCTCCGATAGCAGGGAAGGCAACAGAGTGCAATCCCAGATCGTCGGCCTCATAGAGGCTGTTCAGGGTGGCGAGATAGACATTCTCGTCGTTGGTCGGTTCACCCGCAGCCATTCCGGCCGCATGGATGATGTAGGTGTGGGGCAGATCGCCGGCCGTCGTCGAGACTGCTTCACCGACTTCAATCGGTCCCTGGGCCATGGCTTCTTCTTCGATAATCGTGCCGCCGAGGCGCTTGATAGCGCCGGCTACGCCGGATCCCATCCAGAGTTCATTGTTGGCGGCATTGACAATAGCGTCGGTAGAGGCGTCGGTGATATCACCGGCATAGATTTTCACTTTCATGGTCTGCCTCGCGAGAGGATTCCTTTCTTTTTCAGGTTATGTCTTGTATATCGGAGCCCGATGCAATAAAGTCCAATGTCTTATATAATTTTTTTTGTCGTATCTATATACGGCTCAGGTGTCAGTTTGTTATGGCCTTTTAGTTTGATGACCGCAAATGCCATTGCCCCCCCGCACATCGACCCGACGACAATGCCGCCAAGCATATCCAGCGGATAATGGACGCCCACGAAAATTCGCGAGATCGCGACCAGAAACGCAAACAGTATAAAATACCAGCGAATTTTCCGAAAAAGCAAGCCGAAAAAGACCGCCTGCCCGAATAAATTGGCCGCATGCGAGGAGGGGAAGGATTTTCCGGCCCCGCAATTAACCAGTAAATGAACGGCCAATTCCTTGCAGGGTCTCAGTCTCCCTATGAGCGGCTTCAGAAATGAACTCGAAATCTGGTCCGACAGGGCGACGACGATGATCGAGAAGACGATTATCCAGATGAATCGCTTTTTCCCGAATATCAACAGCGAAAGAATCAGGGTGCCGTAGAAAATCCGCAGGAAATTCTCGTTCGTGATTATCGGCATGATGAAATCGGTGACCGGATTGGCCAGCGTCTGATTGATGAAGAAAAACAGATCGGTATCGATCTGTAACAGCCAATCAAGCATGGAAACTCCTGTGCCGGTTCATGAAGGTGAGCGCCTTGCGATAGGTCGGGATGCCCATCCTGGCTCCGGGTTTGGTACATTTCAAGGCCGCGGCCGCCGCGGCGAATTTCATCCGCCTGGCGATATCCCAGCCTTGGTGCAGGCCGTATAAATGCGATCCATGATAGACATCGCCCGCGCCGGTGACATCGACGGCTTGTATCTTATACGCCCGCTGGAAGCATTCGTTGCCCTCGGCATCGATACCATAAGAACCCTTGATGCCAGATGTGACGATGACCTCGGGGATGCCGATTTTCTTGAATTCCTGCGCGGCCTTTTCTATCGATTTTGTTTTCCAATAATGAAGCGCGAACTGATCGGCGCAAATCAGATAATCAATATGGGGGAAGAGGGCATCGACGCGGTTTCTGATCGAGCCGACATCCAGCATGATTTTGGCGCCGACCTGTTGTCCCCACCGGGCCAGTTTGGCGCAGGCATCGACATGGCGGCCGTCGAGGTGAATCAGTTTCGGAATCGGGAGAGAATTCAGTTTAATGTCTGCCGGTTTGATGAACAGGCGCTTGTCCATATCGAGGACGATCGTCCGGTCGCCGGTTCCGATCTCTATCCAGGCAAAAGCGAGAGCCGAGCGGCAGTTTTTTCGGATGATACAGTGAGAGTGATCGACGCCGAATGATTCAAGTTCCTCTCTGGCGAATTGTCCCCAGCGGTCATCTCCAAGAGAAGTGATAACGGCGGCCTTACCACCGAAATTCGAAAACGTACAGCAGGCCGTCGGCACGGGGCCGCCTCCGGCCACAAGAGAACTGCCGGGGATGCCGTCGATCTTTAATCCCACCGAAGGGTGCTTATCCATTGACACGAAAAAGTCGACCGGGGCGATGCCGAGGCCGAGCAGGTCAACCGTTTTTTTCGAAGGCAAATTTTCCTCCGGTCAGTTCAATCATGCGGCTGACGAAGCCGTCGGTTTTCGATTTGCGGATTTCGAGGCTCATCGAGACATCCTCGGCGAAGTCCTGTTTCACAATCGCGAATTTATCGGCATCGATGATACGCATCAGCCGGTCATAATAGGTGAACGGCAGCGTAAACGATACCCTGTCGCAGATCAGCCGCTCGACAATTTTGGCATTTTCGAGCATGGCCATCGTGGCGTCCGAATAGGCCCTTGTTAGTCCGCCGGTTCCCAGCTTGGTGCCGCCGAAATAGCGGACGACGATAGCGATGATGTTTTTCAAATTTCGGCCGGTGATGACGCGATAGATAGGCAGTCCGGCCGTACCGGTCGGTTCGCCGTCGTCGGAGTATTTAAATGATTCGTCTACAAGGCCGACCGTCCAGGCCGAGCAATGATGGGTGGCTGAAAACTCCTTTTTGCGCACCGATTCCAGAAGAGCCTGCGCCTCATCGACCGATTCGGCGGGAAATCCGAGACCGATGAAGCGAGAGCCCTTGATTTTAATCTCGGCCTCGGCCGGGGCATCAATCGTCAGGTAGCTGTCTGTGATCGGTTCCGCCATGAGTCGCTACACCAGGGATTTGAGAATCAGTTCGTATTCGGCGATATTCGTCAGGGGGATGGCTCCGTATTCCAGCAATTTTTCATAGTGCGGATTAGTCGTGCCGATGACGGCAAAGAGCAGTTTTCCCAGTTCATGACAGCACTGGGCGGCATCGAGTGTCCCGACCGATTCGGCCGACATTTCGCCGATGACAACGGCTTGAGACAGCCCGACGATCAACCGATTACGATTGATCAAATGCCCGGCGCTCGGCTGCGTGCCCGGTAAATATTCGCTTATCAATCCGCCGTGTTCAGTGATTTCCTTGGTGATCGCCTCGTTCTCAGAGGGATAGATAGTGTCGATTCCGCAGGGAAGGACGGCATAGGTGCGACCGCCGGCTTTGAGGGCGCCGATATGCCCGGCAGTGTCGATACCTCGGGCCAGCCCGCCCACAATAGAGACATTATTCTCAACCAGTCGACTCGCCAGTTCCACGGCGTCGCCGATACCTTCGGCCGAGACATCCTGCGAACCGATAATGGCGACTCGCTTTTCCTGTTCTTCGGGGAGATGTCCGCGATAGAAGAGCAGCGGCGGCGGGTCATTTATCTCATTCAGAATAACCGGGTATTCCGGCTGCGAGTAGATAACGGTTTTGGCGTCGAAAGCGCCGAGATTGTCGATAATCTTCTGCGCTTTTTCGAGATTGTCTCGGGCCTCGAATATTTCCAGCGAGCGTTTCTTGCCGATGCCGTCTATATGGCGCAGTTCTTCCTCGTCGGCCTCGAAAATGGCATCGACGGTTTTGAAGTGCGCCAAAAGCATTTCAAAAGTCCGTGGCCCGACCATGCCGGTAATGCGCAGGGCAAGGATTTTGGCCTCGGTACTGAATTGATTGACATAATCCATAGCCGGAATCTACGAAAGCGCGAGCCGTTTGGCAACCGGCAAACTGGATTTCAAAATTATCATTTCGTTTCTTGCTCCACTCATAGATTTGCGTATATTGCCGTCATGAACAGACTTGTGATCCTATTTATACTGTGCGGTTTTCTGCTGGCCGCCTGCGGTGAGAGCCTGACGCCGGAACAGCGAATCAGTCGCCTGAAACGACTCACCGACTCCGGTGAATACCCCGAGGCCATGGAATATTACAAAGGCCTGAAAGATGAGCGCCCGACCGATGCCGTCGTGTTGATGATGGGTGCCCGGTTGTACTTCGAATACGAGCAGTATGATTCGGCCCTCTCGTGCGCGAAAAAATATGCCAATCTCTATTCGGGGGATCCCTCCGGGTATCAATTACTATATAAAGTCGCGAAACAGATCAAAGACTATGATCAAATGCTCTGGGCGCTCAGTCAGCTCGGATATATCGGGCGGGATCGCAAGCCGTATCTGCCGGAAATCGCACAATTGAATCTGATAAAGGGGAATCCCGGCATGGCAGTCAGTGTCTGTCGCGATATCGTCGAGTATGACCCCGAAAACCAAAGTGTATTGTTTACCCTCGGTTCGGGTTTACTGGCCATTGGTAAAGCCGATTCGGCGATTGTTGTCTTCGAGCATCTGGATGACCTGGTGCCGGATCAGTTGGAAATACTGGTGAATCTGGGAATGTGTTATGCCACGGTTGAGAAATTCAATAAGGCCGAGGAAATTTACGGTCAGGTGACGGTCATGTATCCCGATTTTATGCCCGGCTGGTATGGGCTCGGTAATATTCTCTCATCCAAAGGAGATACGACCGGCGCGATCGAGGCGTATCGTCATGTCTATTCCATTGATCCGACGTTTTTGGGGGTCGATACGCTGTTGCGGAATCTCGGCTCGTTTTAGCGAGAGATTAATCCAACGGCAGATGTGGATCCGCCGGCCGAGGCGGACCACGCACAAAAGAATCTTCGTAGGGGTCGACTCTGTCGACCCGCGGGCTGACGTAGTCAGCCCCTACAAGAGATACCGGCAGCAGACAGTAAAAGTTACTCATCGAAAGTTCCGTGCCCGGCAGACGTCCCCGTCTGCCGGAGAGAATTGGCGCACGAGGACGTACGCCAATCACAAAACCAAATTGGCAGATTTTAAGAAAAATCTGCCCTACGTCCGTGATTACTAATGGGTCGGATCATCCTCGAAATCAATCCGGACAAATAAAAAAATCGGCCGGAACAGATCCGACCGGTTTTCGCTCTCAGAGACAGGGGTAACCGTTGAGAGTCGAAGAGGTTATTTTTAGAGCGTTTCGTCCGTGACGATGTTCGGGCATCCCACGCACCAGCGCCCGGCGAAGTAGCCGGATTTGCGAACGGTGCCGCGTTTGAAGTGACCGAACAGCTTGCCGATCGGCTCAAGATCGGCATTGTAGATGCGACCGGCGAAATGACCCGTCGCGTTTTCTCCTAATCCGTTAATGCGCCACTGTCCTTTAATGAGCCCTTCGAATTGGCCGTTGATATCGATATACTTGCCCGCGAAGACCGGTTTACCATCTTCATCGACGCCCCAGTCGCCCATGAGCGTACCCATGAGTTCGCCGGTCGAGGACATCCAGGTGCCGTAGAAGATGCCGTTGCCTTCTTCATCGCGACCCCAGCGACCCGTCAGGCCGCCGTGCGTCAGTGATGCGGGATCGAAGCGCATGGCCTGGAAGGAAATTGCATTCCCGAAGCCGATGTTGATGAGGGTATCGAGGTCTTCGAGTTCGTCCATCGTGAAGGTGATTGACAATTGAGGGGATTCATATGTCAGGGTCACGACTTCATCGGTGACGGACGGAGGAATGTAGAGGTTCAGACGCAGGCCGTCGAAATGCCATGAGGTCTGCGAGACATATGATAATTCTTCAGGGATATAAACGCCGGAATCATTATAGCGAGGCAGGATATAATCCTGTCCCGGTTCGAAGCGGATCGTCCGCTTGACGACGATAGCGCCACGGCTGAGAGTGAGCGTACCGGACCAGTCGGTCAGTTCGGTGACGCCGCTGTCCTGTTCCAGATTTCCCCACACGATGCGCATGGCGAAAATATCCGGATAATCCTGATTTTCAACAGAGTCCACAACAGGTGAGAGAGCAACCGGATCGGCAAAATCGGCCTCCTCGGCCTCGGTCGTGAGTTCGGCAACGGCTTCATCGCCGAAATTCGGTTCCTCATCGGTCGGTTTGTATGAACCGAAGTCCTCCAGCGTCGTGCCGGTATCGGCCGGTTCAGTCGTGTTCGATGAGCAGGCGCCGAGTGCGAATGCAATGACGGCCAGTAATCCGAGTAAAATAAGATTTCTCTTCATTCTTCCATACTCCTTAGTGGTTTGTGAAACAAGTGAACTGCAAATAGGAAATCAAACCTTGTGCCGATCGGCCTTAAAAACCTATGTTGTTTTATAATGGTAAGTTATGAGAATTCGAGTTTGTTGGTCAGGTGCCGGATTGTACCGGGTGGTACAAAAAGCGGTGTACGCTGAACCTGACCGACCAGTCTGACCGTCGATAACTTTCTCTATTTTTTGCCGGAGGTCGGAACTTTTGACAATATGGGTCGGTTTTATCTACCAAAGGCACCGGGGCGCTTTCGCATTTCCCGGGAGGATGCACAACCTGACATGAATATAATCACGGCGCGTGACTGTAGCAGTACGAGGCCGTTTAGATCGTAAATGAAGAAAAAGTTTTATAATTAAGCGAGGAGTTTTTCGATGAACCCGTACGAATATGCAATGAACATGGAAAAAGAAGGCCGCGATTTTTATCTCGAACAGGCCGGCCAGATGACCGACCCGACGCTGAAGAAAATCTATGAAGAACTGGCTGCCGATGAACAGCGCCACTATGCCATTTTCAAGGCGCTGCTCGATGGCGAAAAGGCCGATCTCAAGGCCGCATTCAAAACCGATATCCTGAAGACGACGAAGAATGTCTTCCAGCAGCTCAAGGATTCCAATTCCGAAATCCTCGAATACCCGAAGAGTGTCCGGGATGCCTGGGTGAAGGCTCGCGATATCGAGGACAATGCCGAGGAATTCTATCGGAATCAGGCCGAAAAGACCAAAGATAAGGATGAGAAGGAAACCTGGCTGATGATCGCCGAGGAAGAGCGCAAGCATTATATCGCCATGGACAATGTCGTGAATTTCATCGACCGCCCGCATCAGTGGTTGGAAGATGCCGAATGGTCGAATATCGATCGCGCATACTAAAATTTTTTCTCTTTGCTTGAGTAATTGAAGGAAACCCTCGCGGCGCAGCGAGGGTTTTTTTCTTGCGTATTCTCTGGCGCGAATGGCACGAAACCGTATATTGGGAGGAGTTGTACAAGATACAAACGACAGGAAAATCGAATGCGAAGATTCGTTTATTATATAGTGCTTGGCATACTTGTCTCAATCGCATTGTCCGGATGTACCGACAAGAAGCAGGTGATGATACTCAATGACTGTCAGGATGTCAACCGGGTGGCCGACCTGTACGGCAGCGTCGATAAGCTGGGGCCGTTTTTCGCGCGCCATGAGATCGACACGCTGTCGCTCGATACGGTGTTCGAGTATTGCGGATATATTTTGAAAGAAGGCGACCGGGCGGTGCAGATCGATACGATTTTCACGGCGGTGGAATTGAAAGAGGCGTGCCTGAAGTTCTTCGACATCGATGAACCGCTTCGCTTTGACACGACCGAAACGCAGTATATTCTGCAGTAATTGAAAATATCAATTCTCATTCAGGAGACGAATAGATGCAGTTTATGGTATTGGCGTATGATGGAACTGATGAGCATGCCCTCGAGCGGCGCATGGCTGCGCGCGCGGAGCATCTGAAGAACGGCGAGGCTTTATACAAAGCCGGCAAATGGCTCTATGCTGCGGGGCTTCTGGATGACGATGGCAGGATGATCGGTTCGATGATAATCTGTGATTTCGAATCCCGCGAGAAGTTGCAAAAGGAATGGCTGGATTCCGAGCCGTACATCACGGGCGATGTCTGGAAGACGATCGTGATAGACAATGCGGCCGTGGCGCCGTTTTGCCGCAAATAATTTAAAGTAATTACAGTACAGTATTATTAATAATAACAAATTGATAATTTCTACTATAGAGATTAATAATGTCCTTGACTTTCGTTCGATAGTTTTCTACTCTTAAAGAAGCTCAGAGACGGTCATAGCTTTTTTGAAATCTCACAATTCAATCTCGTGTGCCAGCCGATGGTTGGGCTCAATCATGTTCGCGAGCCCTATACAAAACATGCGGTGATTTGACAGGAGGCAAAATGGCAGATTCTAAAAAGGATAGTAAAGCGGGGAGCGCTAAAAAGCTGGTATTTCATTATGTGCCGGATCTTCCAGTGTTGCTCTCGATCGAGGCCAAATATAACACACTCGGCAGTTTTGCCCTGTTTTATGCGGACATGTCTGACAATGAAGAGATACGGTTCGAGGAGTTTGGGGTCGGGAAGAAGCGGATCGACGATTCCGAGCTTGATATGTTTACGATTCCATTGGCGACTAATGATCTTCACAAGTTTGTCGTTCTGATTCAGGGTAAATATGCCCCGCATCCCGGTAATTCCGAACTATATGTAAAGTATGAAGTCATTCAGGATGAAGTCAGCCAGTCGCTGGTTATCGATGAAAAGGTCGACAATGATGACGTAAGGTACTATCGCCGCACTATAGAATTCAAACCGAAGGAGAAATAACATATGAATACAGTAAACTCTCGGTTTGTTTTTTTGATAGCCTTTTTGCTTTTATTGCCGGCAGTTGTGTGGGCGGAGGATAACTCCGGCGATGATAATTCTGAGAAGGATACGACATCTGCTGCGGCGCTTGTCGAGGCGACTGATTTGACGGCCCCCTCATCGCCGGCATTTATTTTGTTGGATGTCTCTCCGAAATCGATTCCGGAATCGGGGATGGATATCAAGGATCTCAAGCTCGACGTGATTATCAAAGATGATAAAATCGTTTCGAATGCCGCAATCGAGGTCCAGCCGCTTCATTCGCTTTTATATCACGGGCGATATGAGACGCTGTTGAGGAAACAGAAACAGAATTATCTCGATGGGTTGAACGGATTGGCCCCGACCTATTCAATCAGTAAAAAGCGCGGATATGATATTAACCGCGTCTTTCAATCAATGAAGCTGTCTCTGGGAACGGCGGAGAAGGATTCGACCAAGTTCCTGGCAGTCGGCAGCCGGGTTAATTTATTTCAGGAGTATGATCTCATATACGATCAAAAGATTATCGAGTTGATTTCGCCGGTAATGTCACAAGAGGAAACGCAAATAGGTAATACAATCTCGGCCAATGAAGTACTGATTGGCTGCGATGCATGCTACCCGCTTAAGATTAAAGAGATTATCCCGGTTTTGGAAGGGCAGACGGATAGTCTTCGCCTGCAATTCGGAGACGTCGTGACGAAATATCGGTACTGGGCTGAGGATCAGTCGCCGCAGCCTATCGACTACAAAAACCTTCCCGTATATATAAACGTTTCGCAACAGCTCCGAGAGTCCGACTCGCTTCTCAATTATTTCGTCACGCTTGGCGGTCTGAAGCGGGCGTATACTGATGTGGAGACAAAAGACATCAATGCGCATTTCAAGAAGCTGGCGGTACCTGAATTGCAGAAACAGAATGAGACCCTCCAGACGAAACTCGACAATAAACTGAAGGCTGAAAATAAAAAACGCGACAGACTGTTGAAAAAGGTGGCCGACAGTCTGGCCGATGCTCATTGGAATGCATTTACGGTCGATGCGGCCTATGGATACATGTGGTCGTACGACAGTCCTCATGTCGATAGCCTGAAATTGAAGCAGGAGGGGTTTGCTTATTGGCTGACGTCGAGTTTCGGCCCCCATAAGAAGGTGAAGGCGAATGTGATGTATAAGCATTCGCTGATGTCCGGAGTGAAGCTCGACGAGTACGGGGCATCGGTGATGATCGGTAGTCGCAAGCAATCGTTTTTCTTCGAGTATCTTTTCAGTCCGACGGAGGAGAAGAAGTATCATACGCTCGCATACGGTGGAAATATCAAGATGTCGAAAACCATTGCGGTCGAATTAGGATTGCGGACGCAGTATGAAAAGGGGCTGACGAGGCTGACGGATTTCATCCCGGCGATAAATTTCCGCTGGAACGGCAAGTCGATACCGGTGCTGAAATAGGCTAGTCTTTTGCGATATCGATTACCCGGCAGACGGGGACGTCTGCCGAATATGAAACCTCTGTTATTTCTGCGTATGCGAATGAAGCAGGGCCTGAAATATCTAATTTTTGACACATCATTCAATTTATCGAGAAGAAATTCATTCGGAATGTGTAATCACTGCAGAAAACAAATCGCCACCGCTTGACATCCTCGCTAATACTATATACTTTATTAACATAATCGTTCGCTCGCGCGCGTGCCGGGAGGGGTGTGTTCACAATGAAGTTCTCGGACATCAGGAGAAATCGCAAGCATTCGCTGAGTCGTGTTTTAATCATATCATTGTCAATCGTGATTCAAAGTGTATTGTATTGCGCGACCGATTGCCGGGCGGATGATTTGTCGCTGTCGGATCTGTTCGACAGCGTGTCGTTTGATGTTGGCGGGGGGGTAATATATCAACCTCATATTAATATACCGGATGAGGGGATATTGATTCTTCGGCCGGAGTATTTATCAGAGCGCAGAAGGCTGGAATCCTATTTACAGGATCAGTGGTATCTGGATGGAGACAGGCTGACCGACAATCCGTTATTGCATGCCGCATCATATCTGGAATTTGCAGGAAATATCAGACGAGGTACTGAACTAACTATTTCAACTTCAATGACCGTCGAACACCGAGGATTTTCCGGCGGAACCTACAATGAGAACATGATAATCGTCTATCCCAAGTATATGATTGATTATCATACAGTGAGCGATGACAACCCATTCAAAATATGGGATGCCGGAGGTCAGTTTCGCATGAGTGCCGGGACTTTTCAAAAATTGCGATATTATGAAGGGTTGTTGCTGTACAATATTGATTTCCAGGCAGTCTATATGTTTGTTCAATTGGGGCGGTTTCGCCTGTCTCATTTGCATATCGGTGATCTGAAATATGGCATTGGTCTGGATATCGATGATTTACTCGATTATATGATTTCCGTGGAAAGCCTCAATCTAGGAAAAGGTATAATGGCAGATATTCGATTCGGGCTTACCGACTTTGCCGATTATACCCACAATACTGGGTCCAATAATGGCGGCAAGCCTGTCGACGTATTGAATGTCTCAGCAGGGGTGCAATTAACAGAAGGTATTCGTTATTATGGGCAGGTGGCCTATCGTTATTATAACGGTGATTATGAAACGAAATTGAAACTGGCAGCGCTCATTGGGGGGACATTCGAAGGACAAGCAGGCAGATTTAACTATTCCGGCAGGTTTGAATTTAGGCATTATGGCGGCATTTTTAACTATCAACTCAAGGAGGAACGCTCGACACACTACCGCGAAACCAATCGATACGACATTTTCAATTATGCCGGAGATCAATTATACCCCCTTGAGTTATTCGACAGGTCGTTCAGCCAATGGGCGGTTTTCGCAGAGTATCACAAACGTTTTGTGGACGGTGTTACCGCTTATGCCGAATTGAAATACTACTTCGGGAAATCACAATATTTCTATACTGAATTAGACATCAACTCGATTATCGCCGAAGATGAGGATACCTTCACCTATCCGTTTTATAAGGCCGGATTCGGATTCGAGGCGGGTGAAAATAACTACATCATTGTGGGAATGACAAATAAGACAATGAATCTGGACAAACATTTCCCGACATATTATTGCACAAAGACACAATTGATACACTTTGAATTGCGTCGCATGATAGACTGGACGAATTGATGCGATATCACCTTTTCTACATATTTGTATCTCTGGTATTGCTTGTCTTGAGCATAATGTTATCAGGTTGTTGCGATGATTGCGATTTCCCGCTGGAGAATTTCGACAATAAAACCTATGCGACGGTTTTCGAGTATAGAGAATTGAATGAATTATTCACACGCTACGGAGGCGGATGGACCGGCGGAAATGGCGGCTATTCTATTCCGCTTCCCGATGGGCGAACACTATGGTTATTCGGGACGTCGTTTCTCGATACGGTCTATTCCGATCGCACGAGGCCTGCTGATGCGAAGTATGTCCGTAACTGCTTCGTGATCACCGATGGCAGCGACTTCGAAACACTCCATAAAGGAACGCCGGAAGATCCTCTGCCGATGATACCACACGAGGATTCGAGTTATTTTTATATTCCACTTAGTGGTCAAGTGATCGGAGATACGCTGGAGATTATATGTTCTGTTTGTCCGCAGCAAGATATATTGTACGGAGATAACGAAGTTAAGGGTACGGAAATCGTACGATACTTGCTCCCGAATTTTGAATTAATTGATAGAACTCCGAAGTTTATTAGCTTTAATTTCCCTTTCGGCGTGGATATTTTTGCCGACTCCATCTATACATTTATATTTGGGACTGAGTCCCTTCTTTTTGGACGAGGAGCTTGTGTAGCCAGGATTCCGAATGGTAGCTTTTTGCAAACCTGGGAGTTTTGGACATATCTAAATTGGTCGGAAAGTTCTCAATATCTTGCCCCGATCAATAAATATATCAGTGGTGGATACTCGGTAATAAAGAAGGACGGCGATTATTTCATAATTACTTTGGATAATGGCAATTCCCCTGAGATATCACTATATAAATCTATCCGGTTTCCTACAGACTTGAAAAGAGATAAAACTCTATTTGAAATGGATAATTCATATGTGAACATTAAACATGGTGCGATTATCCTGGATGATAAAAGTCTAGATGATGAAATAGTACTTCTCTATAACTCTACCGTCGGAAGGCTTTACCTTTATGGCACAAATGCAGATAATCACACGATTTCGTTTCTCCGGATTCGGGATTGGAAATAGAAATCCTTTGGTACGGCTGCGGAGTACAGCAGCAAAAAATGTAGGGCGGATTTTTCATAAAATCCGCCAATATATGCCCATACAAGACTGGCGGGTTTGAAGACATACCTGCCTTACAATAAAAAAGGCCGGTAGTAACACCGGCCTATTGATTTTCGATTTGCAGAGAGGTTCATCCCTGCGGGCCGGAGGACCCGGCCCCTACAGAAGAATCCCACCTCAAAAGAGGCGGGGCGCCTAAATTTCCGTAATACGGGGTGGATTCCCTCGTCAGCCGTTGACCTTCTTATCCAAAATATCCATCAGGTCAGCGATCTTGACGCGCGATTGTTCCATCGTCGTGCGGTCGCGGAGCGTCACCGTCTCGTTTTCCAGCGTCTCACCATCCACCGTGATGCAATACGGCGTTCCGATCTCATCCTGGCGGCGGTAGCGGCGGCCGACAGCGCCAGATTCATCATAGAATACTTTGAAGCGCGTCTGCAACTCATCGTGAATCTTGTGCGCCACCTCGGGCATACCGTCTTTCTTGACCAGCGGGAACACCGCCGCCTTGAACGGCGCAATCTTCGGTGACAGATTCAGTGTGACGCGCACCTCTCCCTTGACCTCTTCCTCGTGATAGGCATCGACAAGGCAGGTTAACAGCGTGCGGTCGCATCCGGCCGAGGTCTCGATGATATAGGGTATATATTTCTCTTTCGTCTCTTCATCATAGTAGCGGAGGTCTTTGCCGGTGGCCTCTTTGTGGCGCGACAAATCAAAGTCCGTCCGGTTGTGGACGCCTTCGAGTTCTTTCCAGCCGAAGGAGAATTCGTATTCGATATCGGTAGCCGCTTTGGCATAGTGGGCCAGGTCTTTCGGGCCGTGCGGCGCCCAGCGCAGCTTCTTTTCGTTGATGCCCAAATCGAGATAATACTGCCAGCGTTTTTCCTGCCAGTACTCGAACCATTTTTCATCCTCGCCCGGCTTGACGAAGAACTGCATTTCCATCTGTTCGAATTCGCGGGTGCGGAAGATGAAATTGCCCGGCGTGATTTCATTGCGGAAGGCTTTACCGATCTGCGCGATACCGAACGGGATTTTCTGCCGCGAGGGGCCTTGCACATTCAGGAAGTTGACATAGATGCCCTGGGCCGTTTCCGGTCGCAGATACACGATATTAGCGTCGGATTCGACCGGTCCCATGAAGGTCTTGAACATTAGATTGAACTGACGCGGTTCGGTCAGTTCTCCGCCGCAGTTGGGGCAGGCCTCGGTAGTGAGTTCATCGGCCCGGAAGCGGGATTTGCATTTTTTGCAGTCGACCAGCGGATCGGAGAATTCGCCGACATGGCCCGAGGTCACCCAGACCTGCGGGTGCATGAGGATAGCCGCGTCGAGGCCTTCGATATCCGCGCGCTTGTGCACCATCTCTTTCCACCAGAAGTCTTTGATGTTGCGCTTGAGTTCGGCGCCGAGGGGGCCGTAGTCCCAGCAGGCGTTGATGCCGCCGTAGATTTCGGACGAGGGGAAGATAAAGCCGCGTCGTTTGCAGAGCGATACCAGTTTATCCATGAATTCGTCTTTGACTTGTTTGTTCTTGGCCACGAGTCGTTATCCTCCGTAGGTTTTAACCGCCTTTTGCAGTTTATCCAGAAACCCGAACGATTTCAAATTCTTCATTGTTCCCGCATGGTATTTCAAAAGCGAGGTGAGCAGCTCGACCAGCAGGTTCAAATCGTTCAGGCTGATCGGTATTTTCGACGCTTCCACCAGCGAGGCTTCCATAAGCCGGATCAGTTTGCCGTGGAACTCGGGTTTGAGTCCGATCAGGCTGTTTTCTCCGGGCATATCTCGCCGACAATTAGGGCATATCATACCGCCGCGCTCGACACTCAACAAGAGAACCTGTTCTTCCAGTGCATCGCCGGCCGATTCCCGGACCGGATGGCCGCATCCGGAGCAGCCGACGAGATTGGGGCGAAACCCCAGCAGCGAGACAATGCGCAATATATATCCGGCGAACAATCCCGGCAACCGCTTTTTCTCGATGGAATCGACCATCCTTAGAAATGACAGCGTTATCTGGTAACACACCGATTGGGGATCGCCGTCATCGAGGAGATTGTTCAAAAGCTCCAGCGCGGCCGAGGCAAACGTCAGGCGGCCGAGCTGGCCGTCCTTCTCGAACATGAACACCTCGACCGGATCGACATCGGATAAATACCCGCTGGCCTTTTCACCTCGGATATAACAGGAGAATTCCAGCCGCGCGAAGCGGAGCGCCCGGCCTCGTTTACCGTTGATGTTTTTCGAGCCCTTAATCGTCAGGGCGATTTTGCCGCAGTCGGGAGTAAAAACGGTGATTGTCTGCGATGATTCCGACCAGTCGACGCTTGAGAGGATGACTCCCTCGGTTTTATGGATGGCCATATCAGCGGGATTTGTAGTCGAGGTGGTAGATGATTTCGCCGGGTCGGGAGTAGCCGTACCGGGTGCGGGCCAGCCATTCGATATAGTGCGGATCGGTCTTGATGCGCGTCAGGCGATACTTGTAATCGGCGGCCTCGGCCACTTGCTGGGTGAAGCGCTCCTTGAGATGGTCGCGCTCGTCTATTTGCCGGTGAATACGGAGCAATCCGTAATCACCGGCTAAAAACAGATACATCAGGTAGAGAACGCCGAGGCACACGACGATGCGCGAGGTTTTGCGCTTGAACCCGTGTTCATATTCGGCCAGCCGACTGATGAGCTGCCGGGTGACCTTCTTTGTCAGTTTTTCCTCGGCCATACCTGTAATCGATACTATTTCTTAATGTTGTAGAAGACGTCCTTGCCGCGATACTCAGCCATGTCATCGAGCATCTCCTCGATGCGCAGGAGCTGATTGTACTTGGCGATGCGGTCGCTGCGGCAGAGAGATCCGGTCTTGATTTGACCGGCCCCGGTGGCCACGACGACGTCGGCAATCGTTGCGTCTTCCGTTTCGCCGGAGCGATGCGAGACGACAGCCGTAAAGCCGGCCTTTTTCGCCATCTCGATAGTATCCAGCGTTTCCGTCAACGTACCGATCTGGTTCAATTTAATCAAGATTGAATTAGCGGCGCTTTCGGTGATGCCGCGCCAGAGGCGTTTCGGGTTGGTGACGAACAGGTCGTCACCGACGATCTGGATTTTGTTGCCGAGCTTTTTCGTCATCAGTTTCCAGCCGTCCCAGTCGTCCTCGGCCAGACCGTCCTCGATGGAAATAATCGGATACTTCTTTACGAGTTCGGCATAGTAGTCGACCATTTCTTCCGATGACAATTCGCGGCCCTCGGAAGAGAGAATGTACTTGCCTTTTTTCTCATCGTAGAATTCGGTCGAGGCCGGGTCGAGGGCAAACATGATGTCTTTGCCCAGCTTGTATCCGGATTTATCGACCGCTTCACTGATGATTTCCAGCGCCTGGGCATTGGATTTCAGGTCGGGGGCGAAGCCGCCTTCATCGCCGACGGCGGTATTATAGCCCTGGCCTTTGAGTACTTTTTTCAGGCTGCCGAATACTTCGACGCCCATCCGGAGCGCCTCGGAGAATGACTCCGCACCGACCGGCATAATCATGAATTCCTGCAGGTCGACATTGTTGTCGGCGTGTTTGCCGCCGTTTAGGATGTTCATCATCGGAACCGGCATCAGCTTGGTATTACAGCCGCCGATGTATTCGTAGAGGAAGCGGCCTGATGATTCAGCGCAGGCCTTCGCCGTAGCGAGGGAGACGCCCAGGACGGCGTTGGCGCCGAGCTTCGATTTGGATTCCGTGCCGTCCAGGGCGATCAGGAAATTATCGAGGCGTACCTGATCGAAGGGATCGAGGTCGGCCTCCAGAATCGCCGGGGCAATAACCGTATTGACGTTGTTAACGGCTTTGGACACGCCTTTGCCGAAATAAATATTTTTATCGCCATCGCGCAGTTCGACCGCCTCGTGGGCGCCGGTCGAGGCGCCGGAGGGAACGGCCGCGCGGCCAAGGGTGCCGTCGTCGAGCATAACATCGACTTCAACCGTCGGCGTGCCTCGGGAATCGAGGATCTGACGCGCCGATATATAGAGAAAATCCGACATGATAACTCCTTTTGTAAATTCAGTGTTATAGAATTGAAATCTATACGGTTTAAAAGAGTTAGCGCAAGTTTAATTTGGTCCGACTCTAATTCAAAATTGACTTAAAAAATTAAAACCTCTATTTTTTCGCTATGAAAATACGGGATATCATTCTGGTTGCGGCGGGGATACTTCTCCTGCTGAGCGCCTCACCGGCGCAGGGAAGCGATATAGAGGGTAAAGTCCGGGCTGCCGAGACGGACATAAAAGTCTTTTGTCTGGCCAAATCCATCGATCAAATACAGTGGTCGGCCCTTCTGCACCTCAATAAGCGCGACGGCGCCGAGATTTATATCGGCCTCATTCAGCCGTCTCAGGCGTTCGGGTGCGAGGCGTATAGCTCCAAAGACGGCCAGTTCCGGGTGGCGACACTGGGGAGGCCGATGGAGGGGACTTTTGCCGATTTTGCCGATTCCATTTCCGATTGTCTGTTCAATGGCGGATATCCCGATATCGCCATCTTTGCGGCCGAGAATTCTTCGGATTCGGCTGAAATAGCGGCAATTCTCGAGGCTATGCAAACGGCGGCTCGCCGCGATGTCATTGCCCTGACCGGGCTTGAGCGAGTGTATTATTTCGGCGCGAGCGGCGCGGCGGCTGATGTCGTCCTGAATGACGCCGAATTATTCCGCGAGTACAAAGACCGGGCCGACGAAATCGCGAAATCGATTCCGATTCTGGGTAGCGTTGCCTATATGCCCCAGCGATTTCGCTGGTATTATGATGTCAATGCCGCCGGGACATCCGGCCGAACAGATTTTCTCTCCGGTATCGATTCGTTTCGATTGCCGGAAATTATTTCGAATTTGACCATTGACGGCCCGGAGCGGAAAAATCTGCTGGACCGGCTGAATCGATTTCGGTCGTATATTCGGGCATCGTACAGTCCTCGGCTCGGCGCGGCGGAAAAGCTGCGGCTGATTTTGTCAGCCTATGCCGAGATTACTCGGCTGATTCAGATGATACAATCGGGGACGGGGAATCTGGCCGATACGCGCGTGTTGTATCGGGCACAGATGATAAAATACAAGACCTCGCAAGCAGTCAGCGAGGCGGTCGGTATCGACTGGTCGGGAAATTTGGTGGTCCAGGATACGCCGTTCGGTAAAAGCGGCAAATTGAATCTGGAACTCGACTTATCCGGGCCGCTGCCGGTGGAATTGTCCTTTTTCAAGTTTCATCCCAAAAATGCCCGGCCGATTATCATCGATTCCATCTCAACTGTTATCCAGCCGCATCAGAAGCTGTTTCGGAAGTACCCGATCAGTCTTGCACAAGTCAATATGGCTGAGGCCGAGAGTGATTCCGGGGCATTTTCCGTTGAGCTGGTAATCGAAGGGCTGTCGATGGATCTCTTTGTGTCCCATGCCGAAACCGGCAACGAGGATATCACCGTCGAATGGTTGCCGGGGTATGCGATCCTCGCACCGTTTAAGGAAGGGGATATCACCTCGCTGGCCCAGACATTTGACTGGCAGTTAAAGATTACCAAGCCGTATGATATGGATTTTCAGGGCCGTCTGGAAATGGATATCCCGGATGCCATCGTCGTGGGGAGTTATAAAAAGGATATTGAAATTCCTGCCGGGGTCACGACCGAGTATCGAGATATTTACCTCGCCGCCGGGCGGTCGATTGGCTACGATGTCGAAAAAGTGACGGCTCGACTCAGTCAAAACGGCAAGACTATCGCCAGTACGACTGCCGATGTGAGAATCGTGCGCACGCAAGTGCCCGAGACGAGGGATATTGCGTTTATTCCTGATGAATCAGGCAAGCTGGAAGACTTTTTGCGGATGGCGAATGTTTCATTTAAACCGTTCACGAAGCACAGCCTTGTGCGGGCATCGCTGGAGGCATATGATTTAATCATAATCGGTGAAGATGCAGCCGAGTATTATGGCGTTCTCCGAAGCGTCAACAGCCGCCTGCGGCAGTTCGTGAATAACGGCGGCGATGTGCTGATTCTTGGACAATCGTTCGGGTGGCCGCAGGATATCTTTTCCTTTCCCGTTTATTCCTCCAAAAACAGCGGACCGGTTGCCGCGAAAGTAAAAGACGGCAATCATACAACACTGACGGTACCGTATAAGATTAAGACCGACCAGTTATTGGCCGGATTGCCGAAGGATAAACCGAGCTGGTCGGCGCTGATAGACGACGGAGTACAAATAATATCGGCCGGGGAACACGGCAGTTATTTGCAGGTTTCAACTATTGGTGACGGACGAATTATTTATTGCGGCCTGCCGCTGTTGGATATGGCCGCCGGACTCGATATTGAGGCAATTCATTTACTGACGAATTTATTGAATTTTGGGTATGGCAACAAATAACGGTGGGCTGTTTGCTCACCTGACTCCTATATTAAAGAGGCACTCGCGCTACATTTGGCTGGGGGCGGTGTTAACCGTCATCTCCAACGGCCTTGTGCTTATCAATCCCTACCTGATTAAGCTGGCCTTCGATGGCATCGAAAGCGGCAAACCGGCATCGTATATTTTACAACTGTGCCTGTATATGCTGATCCTGACAATCGTCGGAGGCATCGCTCGGTTCGGTATGCGCCGGACAGTCATCTGGGCTTCCCGCAAGGCCGAATACGATCTTCGGAATACCCTCTTTGCCAAGTGGTTGGATCTCGATGCCACCTATTTCGACCGCACCCGCACCGGCGATTTGATGGCTCATGCCACGAACGATATCGAAGCCGTTCGGATGTTGACCGGCCCGGCCATCATGCATGTGATGAACACGATTGCCTCGACGGTCGTCTCTATTGCCTTTATGTCATCGCTGTCGATTAAACTGACGCTGGCGACGGTGCTGCCTCTTCTTCTGCTGGGATTGTCTTATAACTTCCTCGGTCAATTAGTGCACAAACGGTTCATGGCCATACAGCAGCACTTCTCGTATTTAACCTCACAGGTGCAGGAAAACCTGGCCGGGGTGCGAGTCATTCGCGCCTACAATCGCGAGGCCTCGGAAATCGACCGTTTCGCCGAAAGTTCTCAAACCTATGCCAGGATGAATCTTGACATGATGAAAATCAACGGCCTGTTTCAGCCGTTGGTATATGCCATTGCCGGAGGCGTTACTCTGCTGGTGCTGTGGGTCGGCGGGCATCAGGTAATGGATAAATCGATTACGCTGGGTACGCTGGTGGCGTTCTATGGATATCTCGGCTGGCTGGTCTGGCCGATGATGGCGCTGGGCTGGGTCATCTCGCTCTATCAGCGCGGTACGGCATCGCTGAAGCGCATCAATAAGATTCTGGATACGGAAACGCGCGTCAGACATCCGGTTCGTGCAGGCGTGGACCCGATGGAAGTCTCGGGCAAAATCGAATTTAAGAATCTGACGTTTTCGTATGCTACCGCCGAGGGGGATGATGATAACCCGGTGCTCAAAAATATCAACCTGACCATCGACCCCGGTTCGCGGCTGGGAATAACCGGGCCGACCGGTTCGGGCAAGACGTCGCTGGTGGCGCTCATACCGAGAATGTATCCGGTGAAACCGGGGATGTTGTCGATTGACGGCATCGACAGTACTGAGTGGTCATTGAGTAAATTGCGCGACGCCATCGGCTTCGTGCCGCAGGAGACGTTCTTATTCTCGGATACGCTGGAAGCGAATATCAATTTCGCCAAGGACGATGTCGCCCTGGGGCGTATCGCCGATATTTCCAAACTGGCCGCATTGCATGATGATGTCGAGGGGTTCCCGGCCAAGTACGATACGATTCTCGGCGAGCGGGGCATCACGCTGTCCGGAGGACAGAAGCAGCGCACGGCGCTGGCTCGAGCGATTCTCAAGTCCCCATCGATTATTATTCTCGATGATGCTACCAGTTCGGTGGATACGGAGACCGAACAGGAGATTTTCACCAACCTCGAGCGCGTATTGCCGGGGCGGACGTCGATTATTATCTCGCATCGCGTGGCGAGTTTGAAAGACTGCGATAAGATCGTGTACCTGGAAAACGGCGAAATTATTGAAGAAGGTTCACACGATGAATTGGTGGCGAAAAACGGCGCCTATGCTGCGCTGTATCACCGCCAGATGATGGAAGATAAACTGGAGTCGATGTAAGGCATGGCGAAGGCCGACTCATATCACGAAGAGGAAGTACTGGGGAAGGCGTACGATTCCAAATTGATGCGCCGCCTGCTGACCTACCTTCGTCCATATAGGATGAGGGTGTTCTGGTCGACCGTGCTTCTGCTTATCGTGACGGCCCTGCAACTGGCCGGACCGATTCTGATGCAGATCGCCATCGATAAATATATCGAGGTCGGCGATTATGACGGCCTCACGCGCATATCACTGCTCTTCCTGGGAATCCTCATCGCCTCGTTTGTTCTCGGCTATATCCAGTTTTACAGTATGCAAGTGATCGGCCAGTCGGTGATGTATGATATCCGCATGCAGGCGTTCAAGCACCTGCAGAAGATGCACCTGGCCTTTTTCGACAAAAATCCGGTCGGGCGGCTGGTGACTCGCGTTACGAATGATATCAATGTCCTGAACGAATTATTTTCGTCAGGAGTCGTATCGGTTGTCGGTGATATTCTGACTTTGATCGGCATCGTCGCCGCGATGTTGTATTACAGCTGGCAGTTGACGCTGATCGCGTTTGCCGTCATCCCGTTTATGGCGCTTGTGGTCGGTATCTTCAGAACGGTTGTTCGCAAGATTTACCGCGAAGTGCGAGCCCGGTTGGCGCGCATCAATGCGTTTTTGCAGGAGCATTTGACCGGCATGTCGGTCGTGCAGTTGTTCAATCAGCAGAAACGCGTGTTTTATGATTTTGACAACATCAACCAGTCACTGCGGAATCAGCATTTCCGCTCGATTTACTGCTATGCCATCTTCTTCCCGACCGTGGAGCTTATTGAAGTCGCGGCCGTAGTGCTGCTAATTTATTTCGGCGGCATTCGCATACACACCGATTTATTGACCTTTGGCGAACTGGTCGCGTTTATTCACCTGGTCGAGCGATTCTTCCGGCCACTGCGCGACCTGGCGGAAAAATATGATATCATGCAGTCGTCGATGGCCTCATCCGAGCGCATCTTCAAGATGATGGATGAATCTCCGGCGATTTCGGCGCCGGAACAACCGAAGGTCATCGAACAGTTCAAAGGCAAGATAGAATTCGAGAATGTGTCGTTCGCTTATAATGAACCGGACTATATCCTGCAGGATGTCAACTTCACCGTGAATCCGGGTGAAAAGGTCGCCATCGTCGGTTCGACCGGCGCCGGGAAGACATCGCTCATGTCGCTGCTGTTGCGGTTTTATGATGTACAGAAAGGCAGTATTAAAATCGACGGCGTGCCGCTCAAGGATATGGATCCCGAATATATCCGGTCGCATATGGGACTGGTGTTGCAGGATGTATTTATCTTCTCTGGTGATTTCTCGAACAACATCAATTTGCACAACGGAGAAATTACTCCCGAACAGATTGCCGAGGCTGCGAAACAGGTCGGTATCGGCGAGTTTATCGATCGACAGCCGGATAGATTCGCGACCAAGGTCGAGGAGCGGGGCGCGACGCTCTCGACGGGGCAGAAGCAATTATTGTCGTTCGCACGGGCCCTGGCCTATGATCCGAGGATTTTGATTCTCGATGAGGCGACCAGTTCGGTGGATACGGAAACGGAGATGCTCATTCAATCGGCGCTGGATAAACTGATGAAGGGGCGCACGTCGATTATTATCGCCCACCGGTTGTCGACTATCGAGAAGGCCGACAGGATTCTGGTTATGCACAAGGGACGACTGCGCGAGAGTGGTACGCATCGTGAATTGCTGGAGCAGAAGGGAATTTATCATACGCTCTATGAGACGCAGTTCGCTTTTGCCAACGGAGTGAAATAATATGTCAGTCTATCGTAAAGAGTGGAAGCTGGCCAAAGATATGGCCGTCGCGACGGGAGACATCCTGCGACGTGGATTGAAATCAAAGCGTCGCGTAACATACAAAGGGAAAGTCGACCTTGTGACGCAAGTCGATGTGCAGGCCGAAAAATTTATTACGTCGCAGATTAAAAAGGCATATCCCGGTCATTCCATTCTGGCCGAGGAGAGTGGCGAGTCGATCAAGCAGTCACCGTTTCTGTGGATTATCGATCCGATCGACGGCACGACCAATTATGCGCATGGCTATCCGGCGTTTTGTATTTCCATTGCGCTGGCCGTTGACGGGAAGATGACACTGGGTGCGATTTATGACCCTGTGCATGATGAGCTGTTTTACGCGCATCGAGGGCAGGGCGCGTTTCTGAATCGCAAGAGGATATCCGTTTCAACAGAGAAAAAGCTGCTGCACTCGCTTCTGGCGACCGGATTCCCTTATGATATCGCGGAATCGCGGATCGATAATCTGGAAAACTTCGGGCGGATGTATAAGCATTCGCGCGGTATCCGCCGCGGCGGATCGGCGGCGCTCGATTTGTGTTATCTGGCCTGCGGGCGATTCGACGGATTCTGGGAACTGAAACTGCATCCCTGGGATACGGCGGCGGGACTGGTTATCGTCGAGGAAGCCGGTGGGAAGGTGACCCAGATTGACGGCAGCGAGTATTCGATTTACAACAATACGATTTTGGCGTCCAATGGGCGCATTCATGATCAGATGAGCGATATTCTGCTGCTGGACAAGAGCTGCCCGGTGTGCCATAAGAATTTATAGATGAAAATCTGACTTTTGTAGAATTATGAAATAGCAGGATAATCAAAATAGACCCGCCCGTTGGGTGGGGTACCAGTTGTATGAAACTCCGAGATGAATTGATAGCGGTAATCGAACGGCGGATGGAGTCGCTGTCCGATAATCAATTCTCGCATATTTTTAATTATAAAATCACTCATCAGAAATTTCTCAGGCAATTGAGCGCGCTGCTGAATCCGCCGCCAGGGGATTGGGTTGTAGTTAATTCAGAGATTGCATCCAACTATCAAATCATTCCGAAGCAAGATGTGCTGTTCTCCGGGCGTATTCCGAATGTTGATCTTGAATTCGAGGACAATCCGTTTCCATCGAATGACCGGTTGGAAAACTGTTCATTTCTTATTCGGTTGTCGTCGTTAGGCCAGCGGTTCTGGCAGGCGCCGATCTATTCGTTCTCATCATTTCCTGTTCTCGAATCGCACGGAGAAATGAATACTATTCGCGTGACCTGTCACCTCAAGACGTATTGTGATTATCTGATTACCGGCGAGTATATGGCGTTCGAGCTGGCGGCTGCGGTTGTTGAAGCGGGAATCGATTCAGAGAATATTTCAGAGGAAACTATTGAAATACTGCGCCCATTACTTCCTGCACGGGAGATGATTCATGATAATCCTCGCTGGACATATATCAAGTGCGGCGTCGTGACGCCAATTGTTATGAAGACGGTTGACAGAGGATATGTGCTGCCGCTGATGAAGCGCTCTTCGAGCGTCTCAGAGTCGCAGGGGCTGTGGCAGACGATTCCGGCCGGGTCATTCCAGCCGGAACATCCCGATGATACATTCCATGATGATGATTTCAGCTTTTTGAATTGTGCTTTGAAGGAGACGGCTGAGGAACTGTTTGGATATGAAAGTCCCACAATACTGCATCAGTCGTCCATGAATGAAATTCAAAGTCTGGAGCCGATCAGAGCAATGTGCGAGCTGCTCAATTCCGGCGCTGCGGAATTTGTCGTGACCGGGTTCGGAATCGAGGCGCTCACGAACCGAATCGATTTCACGGCCATGCTGGTCATTCATGATGCCGCGTGGTATACCGAATATGGAAAGTTACTGCGCATCGGTGATGAAGGGGCTGAGTGGCTGCTGATTGAACCACAATTGGAAGGCCTACCGGCCCATATTAAACCAGACTCCCTTTCGGCTATGAGCGAACTGGCGATCCTGCGCGTATCGAAATACTTGTCTCACAAAGATCAATAAATCTCGGATCCAATTGTGAGCTCCCGGTTATAAAGTCTATCACGCGATTACAGCATCGGTAATCGTATAGCGCTCGACTGGGAACATCTACACATTCTCGGCCGCAAAATATCAATCACGGTAACATATGGCAAAGGAGCAGTGTATGCGAACTGTGCTAAAGGGAGCAGTCTGCGGATTATTTTGGTTTCTGCTTGTTTTTTCAATGACCGGATGCGGCGGCAGTAAGATTGCAATGTACAGCCCGTTTGATGACGTTAATGGTCGGCCGTGTCAGCAAGTAAGACAAGCCGGGCGGCAATTGGTGAGAAATTATTACAGTAATGAGAGTATTGATTCGGCGCGTGCGGCCCTTACATATTGGACGGACCAGTGCGGCTCGCCGCCGGATGTCGACAGAGTGCGGCTGCTATTGGATATTAAGGACGGAACATTCAATCAGTTTTCCTATGACCGGGACATAATCGACAATATTCTGGAATTCCAGGGAAATCCCGATTGGCCAGGCGGCTATTACTGGTTTCTGCGATATGTCGAATACGATGAGACGATGACCGAATTCGCCCGGCGGATCGCGCAGGATGCACTTCCCGAGACGCCGGATAGCTCGGAAGAGCGGCTGTTATGCGAGTGTTTCGCCGGCGATTGCGATGAGTTGTTCCAAGAGGTCAGTCAACCGGCCTACAGTCACACCCGGCTGGCGAAGTACCGCCGCGATGAAATCCATCGGATACTCGATGAACGAGAGGAGGCGAATTTCGCTTTTTATACGGGGCTCTGGAGTCCGATGAAAAACAATTCGCTGGGAAATCATCCGGTGCTCGGAATCGTTATGGGCGGCAACAGCCAGGGGTTTGCTTTTAATATCTCATCCGAGGTGCGGTTGCTTAACGCGAAAGATGATTTCATTATTGCCCGGGGCAATGTCAATGATACGACGAATCAACTTGTCGGATACTTCGTGGGTGCGGATATTGGCAAGGATATCTATCGAGATCTGCGTCGCGAGCTTCTCGTCAGAGTCGGTTTCGGTTTCGATGGCTTCGAATATACGAACCGCCTCGATGAGAAATTCAAAGTACATGCCGTCAATGCCAATGTGGGTCTGACGTATAAAATGTTTCTTCATGAATATTCGCTATCTTATATCGGAGTTGAGGCAGTTTATAACGTCATGAATTATGAACGGCACGGTAACCAGAATTTCGGCAATGACGCCGTCTCATTGCGGCTGCTGGTCGGGTGGTCCGGTAATTCATACAGCATGAAGCGCCTCAAGGCGTTGGCGTACAATGGCCGGGAGTAAATCAGACAATCCCCCCTTGTCAACCGGGACAAAAAAGCATATGTTTGTCTCGGTTTAACACTCAACAGGCAAGGCGGAATGAATAGACTCATCGTGCTTATTGGCATCCTTCTCATCGGCTCAGGATTATTGTGTGCCTCCGAATCCACGGATGCAGCAAAGACATATCCGTATATCAGGCCGGAATTCTCCGAGCGGTTCCGGATCGTTTACTGGGATAATGCGATATCTCTCAGCGATGCCGCGAACGCGGAAAGAGCATTCACACGACATCGAACCAGTGCAGGCCTGAATTTAGATGTCTCACCGCATCTCTCATTTCTGGTGAAACTGACTAACGAATTCCGCCTCTACTCCAAGCCGACGCAGTCCGAGTGGGAACCGAATGAGATTGTCTTCGATCAGCTTTTTGCGAAAATAATCAACCCCTTCGATCTTCCGATGACGGTCACGATAGGGCGACAGAATATTATTCTAGGAGAAGGATTCGTTATCCTTGAAGGGCACCCACTGGATGGTTCACGGACGATCTACTTCAATGCTGTTCGGATGGATTTCACAATTAGTAAGTCATCGAAACTGACCGCCTTCTATTCCAAGCAGCGCGAACTTGATCGAGAATTGCCTCGCATCAACGATCAACATCAGTACCTGACCGAGCAGCCGGAAGACGCATTTTGCCTTTACTTTACTCATACCCTCAAGCCACTGACATTAGAGCACTACTATATCTATAAAAAAATAAATAATGGCGCCCTGACCGATAATCGTTCGGATATTTCAACCACCGGAATAAGAACATTTATCCCCATCTCAAAGTACGTCTCGATCACATCCGAGTTTGCATATCAGTGGGGAAATATAATCGATTCTCGCTTAAGCATCCTGTCAATCGGGCGCCACAACAAGCGAGAGGCGTATGCAGGTTATTTTTACATGACAATTAAACCTCGCTTAATGAATAAACTCGTGTCATTCTCTCCCGGTACATTTTACTATTCGGGAGATCATCAGGCTTCCAGCAGATGGGAGGGGTGGGAACCGGTTTTTGGTCGCTGGCCGAAATGGTCCGAGTCTTACATCTATACTCAGATCAATGAAATGGGAGTGGCATACTGGACGAATATTCAATCGATATTCCTGAAGACGAGCATTGAATTGCCCTTAAATTCACAACTGATCGTTGACTATCATCATCTCATCGCACCTGAGGGCGGATGGCACATTTTCAATAATAACAAGATGATATCGGGGAAAAGTAAGAATCGCGGTGATCTCATTATCGCTCAAGTCAAGATGAAATACTCAGACCATTGGTCCGGGCATTTCCTCTGGGAAACGTTTCTGCCGAATAGATTCTATAAATCGTCCGCCGACCGCTACAACTGGATTCGATTCGAAGTCATGTATACTCTATAGAGAAATCAGGCCAATAAAAAAGCCGCCTACAAAGGCGGCTTTTTTGTATGATGAGATTTCTGATTTATTTATCGAATGCGTTTTCTACCTTCCACTCTTTCCAGACTGCGCCGGCCAATGCGGGACCGGGTTTCAGGGTCGGTTTGCCGGGCTGCCAACCGGCCGGAGTCACCTCGCCGGTCTTGCGCACATGCTGATACGCCTTGATCTGGCGAATCAGTTCGGTGACATTGCGGCCCACCGGGGGCGTCATGATTTCCGCCGCCTGGATGATGCCGTCGGGATCGATAATGAAGCGTCCGCGGATGTCGACGCCTTCCTCGGGTGAGTACACTCCGTATGCGGTGCCGATACCGCCGCCCTGATCGGAGAGCATCGGGAAGGGGAATCCGCCCTTGACCATTTTGGAGAGCTCTTCATCCTGCCAAATTTTGTGTGAGAATCGGCTGTCGGTGGACATCGACAGAACCTGGACTTTGAGTTTCTTGAGTTCATTCGCCGAAGCGGCAACTGCCGCTAATTCGGTCGGTCAGACGAAGGTGAAATCACCGGGGTAGAAGCAGAGTAGTACCCACTGGTCCTTGTAATCGGATAATTTAAAATTCTGAAAGCCGCCCTTGAAATATCCATTCGCTTCGAAATCGGGGGCCTTTTTTCCTACTTTTGCCGTCATCTTCGGTCCCTCATTTTGTTTAACGGTTGGTTCGACGGGAGTATCGACTTCGGATGAAATCACGCCCCCGGCCGGGGTCGTGCATCCTTCTTTTGGTGCCTTTGCCATAGCAATGCCTCCCAGTTAAGATGTGAACAGCGTATTCGAATCTCTCTCACTGTTATTTAAACATACGCCGTCGGCCGTTGAATTCAACACATTTATTGAATAAAACAATGGATAATATTATAATAAATGATAAAGTGAGTCTTGATTACGATTTTGGTTTGATATCACACCTCCGAACCGGAGATATTGTTTTTCTATCACGTAAATCGTCGGTTGGGGCCGAATCCGCAAACCGGGCATTTTATGATATTCCCCGGTTCCAATTGCAATTTCGCGAATCCGCAATGAGGGCAAATCTGGCCCGGTTTGATTGTTACCGTACAGCCGGATTTTCTTTTTGATGTCTTTTTGTTTGCTTTCGTCATATCAGTACACGGTAGTAAGTTACAACAGCGGCGCAGGCAGGGCAAGGGATGAATTTACTGACATCCGGGAAGAAAACTCACTCTTTTTTGTACTCCTCAGTAAATAGGACGAATCATGCTCCGGAAAGTATTTGTTGAAATTAACCGGGAGCATTGGTAGACTGAGTTTGTATAAGAAAGTGGAGGACGACATGAAATTGGAAATGAAAATTGTTGCTGCAACGATTGTACTCGTATGCCTGTGCGCGATTCCGGTATCCGCTGACGATGTTTCGCTGACCGTGTACAATTCCAACCTGGGCGTCGTACTGGAAAAACGAGACCTGACTTTTGAAAAAGGCGCCGGGCGAATCGGGTTCACCGATGTCCCGTCGCAAATCGATGCCACATCTGTTACATTCGAATTGGCCGATGCATCCAAATCGGTCGATATCCTCGAACAGAACTATGCCTATGATCTGGTCAGCCCGGACAAGATCTACAGTAAATTTATTGACCATACAATTGAAATTATCAGTGAAAAAGGCGAGTTGTTTTCGGGCAAGTTGTTGTCGTTTTCCGGCGGATATCTTGTCATCGAACAGCCCGACGGCAAGATTCGCTCGATACTGACCTCGGCCGTCCGCGATGTGACGTTCCCGGAATTGCCGGAAGGTTTGATTACCCGCCCGACGCTGTTCTGGAAATACCAGTCCGATTTCGCCGGAACTGCTATGGCCAAAGTCGGATATCAGACGACCGGCATTAACTGGCACGCCGAATATGTCGGCGTCCTGAGCGATAATGAGAAGTCCCTTGATTTGACCGGCTGGGTGTCGATCGATAACCGAAGCGGCAAATCATATAAAGATGCAACGCTCAAGGTCGTCGCGGGTGACATTAATCGCGTCAGCCAGCCGATGGCCGATATGGTATATGGTGAATCGATGCGGACGATGGCGATGGCTCCGAAGGCGGCCGGATTCGAGGAAAAAGCATTCTTCGAGTATCATCTGTATACGCTGCCGCGCAAGGCGACGGTCGCCAATAATGAAACCAAACAGATTTCGATGTTCGAACCGGCCACGACAAACGTTGAAAAAGAACTCCGCTATAACGCCAACCCGGGAAACGACAAAGTTAATATATCGCTGGTGATGACCAATTCGGAAAAGGTCGGACTGGGTATGCCGCTCCCGGCCGGGCGCGTGCGGGTATTCAAGGCCGACAGCGACGAATCACTGATTTTACTCGGCGAGGATCAGATCGACCATACGCCTCGGAATGAGGAAGTCAAAATCAAAATCGGCGACGCTTTCGATATCGTTGGCGAGACGACCGAGGTGTCGCGGCGGAGAATATCGGACAAAGTGACCGAATTCGATTACCGGATAGAAATCCGAAATCAAAAGGAAGATGCCGCTCGGGTCATCATCGAAAAGATGATGGGCGGATTCTGGGAAATAACCAATACCAGCGTCGACTTCGTGAAGAAATCATCGACCAAGGTCGAATGGACACTGGATATCCCGGCCGAAGGTAAAGGCGTGGTTGACTTTACGATGCGCGTGACGTATCGATGATAAAAGGGAAACAGCGGTTGACTTTTAGTCGGCCATGTCATAAATTGAACCGATTTTTTCGATAACAATCGGGAGGAAAAGGTGAAAAAGGTTAACATAGCAATTGCCGTATTGATCATTCTGACATTCACCGTGCCGGTGTTTGCACAGGATAAGGACGATGATCACCACCTGTGGTCGGCCAGTACCTATATTCAGTCGGCGAAAATTCATTACAAACACGTATACCAGGCGCAGGGGAAGCTCCGCAACGATCTGTACCACTGTATTGACCTGCTCAAGGAAGGCGCATCGCGTTTTCCGAATAAGCCGGAGTTTTACTATTACCTGGGAACGTTCTATGCCGAAATTAACGCCATCGACACCGTCGTGGCCTATTTCGACACCGTCGTCGCGATGTGCGATGATGAATCGATCGACAAGAAAGACCGCAAGAACTGCTACAAGGGCGACAAGTGGATCGATAAGATGGACAAGCTGCGCCAGGACTACTGGGAGCGGTCATATAACGGCGCGATCGAATTCATGAATCAGTATGATGCCGCCAAGGATATGGCTGCCGCGGAAGGATTAGCCGAGGACTCGGTGCATGTTCTCGACAGCCTCGCGACGCTGGCCTTTGAAACGGCGATGGAAGATTTCAAGAATGCCGATCTGGCCAAGCCGAATGATCCTCGGACGATCGAGAGTATCGGCGTGCTGCTGCAGCGTGAAAACCGCAATCTGGAAGCGATCGATTATTACAAGAAGGTGATGAATCTGAAGGGCGGTGAGCAAAAAGCGGATGCCGAAATCCTGGGAAAAATCGCCTATGCGTATATTTATATACCGGATTGGGAAAAGGCTATTGAATGGTTCGAGAAACTCATCGTCGTCACACCTGAGGATGTCAATGCGTTGATCAACCTGTTCGTGGCCTACTCGAATATTAACAACACCGACAAGGCACTGGAATACAACGATCGAGTACTGATACTTCAGCCTGATAATACGCAATTCCTGTTCAATGCCGGTCAGCACTGGTTCGTGAAGATGCAGGAATACGCCGACAGTCTGTCGAGAATTAAAGATGATATGCCGGATGCCAAGACCAAACGTGCATATTTTGAAGGCAAAGCCAACGAGTGCATGGAAAAGGCGTCGGGCTATTTCGAGCGTATCGCCGAAATCGATCCGACCGACGTCGATGCTCTGCGCCAATTGGGTATTTTGAACCTGCTCGGGCAGAATCCGCAGGGTGCTATCGATGCTCTGGAGAAATTTATTGCCGTTAATCCGAATGACAACGATGTGCTTGACTTCCTGGGACGCGCTTATATCATGAGCGGCGATTCCAAGGCGGCGATCAAGCCGTATGAGATGATTGTCGATAACGATCCCGGGCGCGGTGACATCTGGGAGAGGCTGGGCGATTTGTACGAATATAATCAGATGATGGACAAATCGAAGGCCGCTCGCGCCAAAGCTGAAGAAATAAATAAGCTGTAATACTTAAACGGCGTAAATTTGTGATTGGAGGGCAGCCGTCGGCTGCCCTTTTTTAATGTATGGCGGATACTCTGATTAATCTGGCCGTTGTCGGCCCCTACACAAACCTGTACACCTATAGGGTGAAACCGGCCGATTGTCTCAACCTCACGCCCGGTTGCCGTTTCCTGGTGCCGTTCGGTCAGTCAGTGACGGTCGGTTTTTATATCGAGGAACAGACCGAGCCGGTCGAGTACCGCCTGAAATATGTCAAACAGCGCATCGATACCTTTTCGCCGTTTCCGGAAAACCTGTTTCGGCTGTGCAAATGGATATCGGAGTATTACTACTCCGGTCTGGGGGAGACGCTGGCCGCCGCGCTGCCCGGTACCGGACGCAAGAAACCAAAGCTCGATATTTATCCGATCAATCAGGAATATCTCAAATCCATCGCATCCGACAGACCGGAGTATGCGCAGGCCGCGCACCTGCTTCGCTTTGGTGCAATCAAGGAAGAGAATATCGCAAAAGACGCCGATGCCCTTGGTATTATCGAATCCTGGATGAAGGACGGCATCGTCGGATCGCGCTATCGCGTGAAATCAGTGCGACAGAAAGTCCTCGGCTATCGCCTGAAGGAGACCCCGATACCGACGGCCGAAGACAAAGAAGGAGCGCTCATCAATTGCCTTCGCCCCGATAATATCTATTCTCGCGATGAGTTACTGGAAAAACTCGGCTTTACCGATTACCGCATTCAAAAGTTATTCAAAAGCGATATCTTCGAAAAAGTATTCGATGAAAGCGGTGTCACCGATATATCATCCTATCCCATCCGCTACGATCTGCCGGGGCTGACGCTTCTCGAAGGTCAAAAACAAGCACTCGATGCGCTGATTTCTCCAATCGAGCAAAATGAATTCGTGCCGTTTTTACTCTTCGGCGTCACCGGTTCGGGCAAGACTCTGGTCTATTGCCATGCCGCAAAAAAGGCAGTCGAGGCCGGGAAGTCGGTGCTGGTGATGGTTCCCGAGATTGCACTGTCGGGATTGCTGCTTTCGTCATTCGCGGCGTTTTTCGGCGACAAGGTTGCCGTGATGCACTCGGGATTGACATCGTCACAGCGATTGGCAATTCGGCAAAAGATTTTATCGGGCGATATCAAAGTCGTCATCGGACCGCGCTCGGCCATCTTCGCGCCGCTTAAAAACCCCGGACTCATTATCGTTGATGAGGAGCACGATTCGTCGTATAAGCAGGACGATCCGGCGCCTCGGTACAATGGCCGCGATGCGGCAGTTATGCTGGGCAAGATGGCATCGTGCCCGGTGATTCTCGGGTCGGCATCGCCGTCGGTGGAATCGTTTTACAATGCCGAGTCGCGGCGATACCGGATGATTACCCTCGATCAGCGCCCGAAATCGGGCTATCGCATGCCGCATATCGTGACGCTGGATATGAAGACCGAGAAGATCCACGGCGAATGCTCGTTTTTATCTTATAAGCTCAAGCAGGAGACTGACAAGCACATCGCTGAGGGCGGACAGATCATTTATTACCTCAACCGCCGGGGATTCTCGCCGCGCATCAAATGCCGCCACTGTGGCGAGGTGCCGACGTGCGACGACTGCGGTATTACCTACACCTATCATCGCGCCGAGAATGTTATCAAGTGCCATTTCTGCGATCATGTCGAGGAAGTTCCGCAGCGGTGTCCTCGCTGCAATGGGAAAGAATTTATCTATATCGGTGTCGGGACGCAGCGGGTCGAGGAGAATCTGGCGCGGTTGTTCAAGGATGTAAAGGCCGAGCGGATTGATTCGGACAAGGCGGCATCGAAGTCGGGTAAGCTGATACTCGGTGATTTCGCCGAGGAGAAATTCAACTTGCTGCTGGGGACACAGATGGTCACAAAGGGGCTCGATTTCCCCAATGTGACGCTGGTCGGTGTGCTGGCCGCCGATATCGGGTTGGATATGCCGGACTTTCGAGCGGCGGAAAAAACCTACGCGCGATTATTACAAGTTGCCGGTCGCGCCGGTCGTGGCGACCGCGACGGTCTGGTTATGATACAAACGTATTATAACGACCATCCGGTGATCGAGCATATTGCCTCGGGCGAATATCGTGGATTCTATGATCGCGTGATAATCGAGCGGCGGGCGCTGTTTTATCCGCCATTTTCGCGGCTGATATCGGTGATTCTGCAATCCGAGGACGAGAAGCGGCTGGAGACCGAGGCGATCGCCTTTCGCTTCAAGATGGAGGAGCACCTGTCGGGTCTTGACAATTTCGTGCTGCTCGGTCCGGCCAAGGCACCGCTGTACAAACTGCGCGGACAATTCCGGAGAAGATTTTTAATAAAGTGCACCGGCGTAAAAAAAGTCGTCGCTCGCTTCCGGCAATGGGAGCGCGAGAAGCCGGGTTTTGGCCTGCCGGCCAAAATCCGCGCCATATTCGATGTCGATCCGATGAATATGATGTAGTCGTGTCATACCCAATTAATCAGTTTTCGACATTGTAGGTCAAAACCCCTGTCCGAGGCATTTCGCGAAGCGAAAGACCAAGGGTTCCGAGCCGTGCGAGGAAGGTTTTGACAATATGTGATTCCGTTGAAAAGTGTCGAAACCTCATTCGCTAAAGCGAATGCCCCTCGAAAATCCGCTCCGCGGTTTTCTTGGGCAGGGGTTTCGACCTACAATAATTCCCGACCCCGAAGGGTCGAGCTACCGTGATGGGATATTACTCCTAAATTTTCAATATTGTCCCCTCTTGAGAGGGGTGCTCCGCCTAGGCGGACGAGGTGTGTTCTTTCAGGTTACTGGACAACCATATATATTATTTCTGTCATGTCCATAAAAACTAGTCCCTCCCTCGGAACCGACGATACCGGATAATTGTTATCTATAATAGAAAGTATTGCGAGCCGAGAAATAGGATTTTTACGAGCGCCCTCGGAAAGTGAGAGGACTATGACGGAAAAAGTCAGGCAAAGACTGAAAAATTACCCCAATGTGATGGAGATGTTCGAAAACATCCCCGAGGATTTGTGGGATATTTTCTGGCCCAAAGACGACCGCGAGAAGTTCCTGCTGGAATCGCGCATCATGCTGTTGAAGATTCGTGAGCCGGAGCGCAACGAGGTGATGGATTTGCAGAAGCTTTGCGGCCTGCCGCTGCGGCCGAATCAACGGATGTCGGAAGTCGCGGCGCTAACTCGGGAGCAGGGTCAGAAAAGCGCCAAACTGCTGGATGAGTATCGTAAGAAGCGTGGCGAAAGCGGAGCCTGAAGTCAGGCTCCGGTTCACATGTCAGACAAGATATATTTATGATATCCTCAATAGGGAGTCGTTACCGGATTTCAGTACGGATTTTCTACATTTTCCGGTAAATGATTTCGTTTTTCGCCCCAATAAAAAGGACGCCGTCGCCATCAGGTGATACTTCGAACAGAGGTACCAGTTCGCCAAGCCCTACGCGCGATACGATAGCACCATTTGATTTATTGATCTTGAACAATCCCCAGCCCCCTTCATCAAGATGCGCCGTCTTCTTGTCGGATTCACCAACGACGAACATGTAGTCTTTGGTGACAACCGATAATCCATATTTAGGTAATCCATAATCCACACCCGGCACGAAGGCATAAGCATATTGCGTTGCAAACCGGTCGAGATCCATGGAAGCGATAGAGGCAATCGCCCCGGCATAGAACAGCGCATTGTCCAGTTTCTGCCAGAAATTCTTTTTGGGATTCGGCGGCTTGAAATAGAGGCTGTACACCTGTCTGAGCGAATGATCCAGCATTATCATATTCTGACTGGAGATTAACAAATAATTCCCGCCGCGCAGACCGAAATAATTCGGTGTTTCACCGTTTTCGAGTTTAATTTCCTTGTCAATTATCGTAAATGATCCATCCCTTTTTGAGACGGCATAGATTTTTTTATTCGACCACACATACAGGCTGTCGTCGGATATAATCGTCGGTGAAGTTTTGCCGCCCTTACACTCCAAAAAGTCGAATTCCCACTCTCTGGATCCGGTGGCCCGATTCAGGAGTGTAATGAACTGATCTCCACCGCCGCCACCGCTTTTTGGACCGCCGATAATATATAACCCCGATTCTTCGGGAACAATACGATGCACTATTCCCGGAAAAACCTTGGTCGTATCCCATTTCAGGCTGCCGTCAATCGTCGCGACCGCCTGAAGCCCCTTGTCGCAGGGAACCCAGAGTTCGCTACCATCTTCGCTCAGGAGTGGGGTCAAATATCCATCCGATCGGAAAGGAATGCATCCCGCGTTCAATTCGGAGCGCCACAGTTGTTCGCCGGTTTTGATATTCCACTTCGCGAGACCGTCAGCCCGGTACATCGTTATCATCGTCGAATCGGAATCGAAGACGGGAGATTGATTGCCGAGGATGTTTTTATCAGCCCCTCGGGCGCTGAATGTTTCCGGCTTTTCTCCTTCGAAGAACTCGCGGTTTTCCCAGATAACGGCGCCGCTTGTCAGATCGACAGCCCTCATCCAATATGTGTCCTCCATATTCCGCACGCACATTAACAGCGATTTACCTCCGGGGAGAAGGTAGTACCCGGCGCATGATGCGAAATCGGCCGTATCGCTCTTCCATAACATGTCGCCGTATTTCAAATCAATCGCCGCAATCGTATTCAGCCGCTGTATTTTTCTTTCGCGAGTCATGGAGTTTCGCTCGCTGATTCTTATTATGTCATATACGAGAATGATTGATGTCCCCGGAACGATGCCGATCTGCTCGGGCGCATTGCAATTCCAGTCGGGGAGCGTCCATGCGATATCGCCGGTTCGAACATCGATGGCCCAAAAATTATTTTCAGTGCTGTAAACGCAGCGCGTACTGTCAATAATGCGACACATGAGTACCGGTTCATCTGATTCCAGAAACCACCCTCGCGCCGACGAGTGAGTGAGTATCAGGCTGATACTAAAGAGCAGAAAAATGATAGTAGATTTTCGCATGAGATACATGCCCTCCCGAAATGATCCTATGTTACTTATAGCATAAAACTATAATAAATAGACATCTTCTGCCGTGTCAACTCTCACACGGTATAATATACTAAGAAGAAACCGTTACATGTCCCGCAGGTGGACGTGAGCGGGGGATTCCTTTTCAAGCGTGTACACGCAGAAAAATTCGTAGCCCTGATTCTTCATGTCGGGATTATCTTTGAGGAATGTCTTCAGTGCCGACTTGTAGTCCTCGCCGAATCCGATTCCCAATACATGCATATATTCAACATCGGCGATAGTCGATTCGCACGCGGGCGAATACGTTACGCCGTCAGGGGATGCTATTAAAAATGCTTTCATGGTATTCAACTCCCGTTTTTACCGCCTCCGCGGGTGATTGTTTTCTGCAATAAAGCAAAAGATTTCGGTCTGTCAATGGAAGTATTATTTTACCGCCCCGACAAAATCCAATCGCGAGCCGTGGGGCACCGAACGTTGAATAGTTTTGTCATGCTTTGAAGATTTTATAGGAGTAGTCGCAAGTCCTTCTCAACCACCCCCTGCCCCCCTCCTTGGGAAGGAGGGGGAATCGTGAATGCGTGAAGTTTATTCACGCGTCAATTCTTTGTCGGAGAGGTGGCCCATCCCTTTTTCCCTAAAAAGGGTGGGTTCCCGCTCAAAGATGACCGGTCGAATTGTCTAATTTCCCCTTTTTAGGACTATCCGACTACATGCTCCGGTAACAGACCGTATTATCCGCCCCCAGGTACATCATCGCCTTGCCGCTCGGGGCGACATCGTATTCCGGAGATTTATCACCGATCATGGTCTGGAAATCGACACTGCCGTCGGCTTTACTGATTGCTTTAATTCCCCAGCCTTCGATTTGCTTGTCACCTTCATCGTATTCGACTTTAGTCAGCACGAACATGTGATCATCGGAACTGATCGAATTGCCGTATTTCGGCCAGCCGAAGCGAAGCGCGGGGTACATGAACAGGGTGTATCCGCCGCCGCTGTAAATCGGAATCGAGAAATACATCGCGCTCACCGTGTTGATGGCGATCTGCGCCGTTATTGACAGCGCCTTCAGGAAAAACGATGTTCCCGGCGCCTTATTATAACTGTGATAGACAGGCTGAAGGGTCGGCGAGAGCATCATCATGTTCTGCGCGGAAATCATCAGGTAGTTATCGTTCAGTTTGCCGAAATATTCCGGTTTTTCGCCGCCTTCGAAATCGAGATCCTTGGCCAGCTCGGCATAGCCGCCGTCGGCCAGGCTGATACCGAAAATATTCTTATTCGAATACACATAGATGCTGTCGCCGGACAGCAGAGCCGGGGAGACTTTCGGGATGCGCAGCTTTTTGAAATCTTCCTTCCATACCCGCTCGCCGGTCGCGCGATCGATGAGGGTGATGAATGCGCCGCCGCCTTTGCCGTCGGCCTTGGGGCCGCCCTTGACGATGATTTGGTTCTCGAGCGGAATAATCTGGAGCACCTCTCCTTTGAATTCCGGAGCCACACTCCATTTGACCCTGCCGTCAATCGTGCTGACGGTTTGCAGACTCTTCTTACACGGCACCCATAACTCGGCGCCGTCGGGAGTCAGCATCATCGGCATGATGCCATCCGCGAGTACCGGGAGGCTCTTCGTTTCCAGCGGCGACTGCCAGATCATCTCGCCGGTCGACAGATTCCATTTTTGCAGTTGGTTTTTACGATACAGCGCTATCATCGTGGTGTCGGAATCGAATACCGGCGCCTGATTGCCGTCGATCATGCGGTCCGAATCGGGCATATAAAACGTCTCCGGCTTATCCCCGCCGAAGAAGTCCTTGTTTTCCCAGATGACATTGCCGGTTTTCACGTCGACCGACAACATCCAGTAATTGTCGCTGGAGTCGCGAACGCACAACATCAGAGCATTGCCTTTGGGCAGGAGCGTGAAACCGACACACGAGAGAAAATCAATCGTATCTTTCGCCCACAGCATGTCACCGGTCGCATAATCGATGACCCCGATTTCGTTGTGCTTGAAGACATCCAGCGCCTTGGTCATCGTGTTGCGCACCTCGTTGACGACGACATTGATGGATACAGCCAGCGTCGTGTTGGGAATTGCGCCGAAGTGCCGGGCCGATTTGCAGGTCCAGTCTTTAATCTCCCAGCTGACGGCGCCCGATGTCAAATCGATGCCGTATATCGATGAGTTCGTACTGACGATGCCGTGCGTGTCATCGATGATTTTGCACAGATCCGGTTCGCCGTCGATGGTCACATCCCAGGTACTGCCTGCCAGGCAGGTAGGCACCGGAAACGACAGCATGGCGATTATTAATGCCCCGAATATACCGAACAAGGCTTTCGTCTTCATATGGATGAACCCCTTCCTCCTCAAAGAACGCAATGATGTGTCTGTTTGATGCCATGCGATGATTCTCGCACGGCAACAGATGTTCGTGCCGAGTAATATGGATTAATCTATACAGGTATTGTCATTAAAAGTCAAGATGGGCGGCAGTAAAATTATGTAACAGGTTTAGACGACCGATTGGGGGGCGATTCACGAATCGCCCGGGTGCGCCTAAATATTAAACCGGAACAGGATAATGTCGCCGTCCTGAATGAGGTAGTCCTTACCCTCGACGCGATACTTACCCACATCCTTGCAGGCCGCTGTCGATCCGTGGGCGATGAAATCATCGTACGTGATAACTTCGGCGCGGATGAAACCTCGCTCGATATCCGAGTGCACCGCTCCGGCGCCCTTGCGAGCGTTCGTGCCGGCCTTGATCGTCCAGGCGTGCGCATCCGGTTCGCCGACCGTGAAATAGGAAATCAACCCCAGCAGAGCGTATGATTTCTGAATCAGCACCTCCATCGCCGGGCGCTCGATGCCCAAGTCGGAAAGGAATACGGCCCGGTCATCGGATTCCAGCGCCGCCAGCTCCATCTCGATCTTACCGCAGATCGCGACGAATTCGCGAACGCCGGGGACTCCCTTATCTTTGAATAAATCCAGCCATTTATCGGCATTGCCGATATCGTTCTCGCCGTAGTTGAGCACGACCAGCAGCGGCTTCTGTGACAGGAATCGGAATCCTCGGAGCTGTTTCAGTTCGTTCTCATCGAGGTCGACCTCGGCGATCGGTTTCTCACTCTCCAGCGCATCAAGGCATTTGCGGAGTACCGCCACCTCACCGGCCATAGTCTTGTCGCCGGTCAGTTTTGCGGTGCGCTCTTTTTTCTCGATATTGCGCTCGATAATAACCTGATCGGATAGAATCATCTCTTCCAGAAAGAGATTGAAGTTTTTCTGCGGCGTGCAGTCATCGGTGAAACAGTTGAGCACCACGATGAGGGCATCGGCATAGCGGAGATCGTCCGGGATGTCCATCGACTTGGAATCGGATTCCTTCCCCTTGCCGGAGAAGGCCGATATGTCCAGATAGTCGATTTCGGCATAGGTCGTCTTCTTGGGATTGACCAGCGCGGCGAGTTTATCCAGCCGCTCGTCGGGGACCTTGATCACCGCGCGATGCGATGCTTTGGAGAAATCGCCGACGGCTTCCGATTTGCCGGATGCGGCGTTAAATACGGTCGTTTTGCCCGACTGCGGCAGGCCGATAATTCCGATCTTCACTGTGCAGCTCTTTTCTTGATAAGTGAACGCAGGACGTTCAGGTTTGCGATATCCTCGGCGGCCGATGTTTTCGGCGTCTCCAGAATCTTCGGGACATGTTGTAACCGGCGGTCGTTCAGGAAAAATCCGAACGGCCCGGCGCCGATACAGCCCTGCCCGATATGCTCGTGGCGGTCGACGCGGCTGCCGGATTCCTTCTTGGAATCGTTCATGTGAATGATTTTCAGCCGGTCGAGGCCGATGATATCGTCGAATGCTTGCATTGTTTTCTTGTATTCTTTTTCGGTGGCGAAGGGGTATCCCGCCGCGAATATGTGGCAGGTATCGAGGCACACGCCGAGGCGGTCCTTGGCCTCGACCTTGTCGATTATCGCGGCGATATGCTCGAAGGTGCTGCCCAGATTCGTGCCCTGCCCGGCGGTGGTTTCGATGCAGATCGTGACTTTGCCGTCAGGATCGGCGTCGATGATTTCATTGAAGGCGTCGGCGACGCGCTGAAGGCCGAATTGTTCTCCCTCGCCGACATGCGAGCCGGGGTGCATGACGAGGTTTTCGATACCGAGGGCATCGCAGCGCTTCATCTCGTCGGCGAAAGCATCGCGGGATTTGGCGAACAGGTCGTCTTTGGGCGAGGCGAGGTTTATCAGATAGCTGTCGTGGGCGCAGGCGACGGTGACGCCGGTTTCGGTCTGGGCATCGTGGAATTTTTGTATGTCCTCGTCGGTCAGCGGTTTAGCATTCCATTGATTGTTTGATTTGGTGAAAATCTGGATGACTGAGCAGGTGGCCTCGAGCCCGAACTGCGGGGCATTATAGACGCCACCGGCAATCGACATGTGGGCGCCGAGTAAGTCGCCGCCCTGCGACTTTTTTGCCTTGGTGCTTTTAGGCTTAACCTCATCGCTATATATTTTCCGCTTGGCCATAGGCTTTGAATATATCGCAATTCCGCCCAGAGGCAAGGGGTATTTAGGGGGTAACAGACTAACCAGAATATGAACTGACGTCAGAGTTTTACTCGCCTAATTGAGTAAACACCAAGAAATAATAGGAAACAACTTAATCCGGCCAAAAAAAGTAACTGGTAAAGATAATCTGGCGGCAGTCGATCAAGATAGCTGCCTCTCAATAGATTACATATATATGTCAATGGGTTAACCGTCGCGATATTTTGAATGAAAGAGTGTGCCTTATTCACATCATAGTACATAGAACTGGCAAAAGTAATTGGTAGTGTTATCAGCAGCATGAGTACTTCACGTATGTCATCCCGTTGAATGTATACACCACCTATCAGACCAAGGGAAAACCATATAATAGTCCCAAGTGTTAACGTTACACAAAAAACCACAATGCAGACCGGTGCCATTGTCGGAAATACACCCGACAGTATGATAGTCAAAGATACTAATACGATGATTTTGCAAAAGCTTAGGAATATCTGTACTAGTAGTTTGCCGAAGAAATATCCTTCTAAGGAAGATTTCGAAAGAGTTATTATTGCCATCATGCCGGTTTGTTTATCAATTTTGATGTAAGTAAAGCTTAATGCGAAAAGAAGAAATGTAACATAACCGAACAAACCGGGGGCGAAAAAGCGAATGTAATCGACTTCCAAACCGCCAAAAGAAAGTCGTCCGAAATTCGATGCGAAGATTGTTGCGAAAAAGACTAAAAAGAAAATCGGTACAATGAATTGACTGACCAAGCTGAATATATTTTGAATCGACACTCGTATTTCTCGCCAGATTATCGCCTTCATGATTTACTCCGTAAATCTTCAAAAACATCAGCCAGTGTCATTACATCGGTATTGATTCTCTTTATACTCAAATTCGAATCAATGCGTGACAGTAGTTCGTTGATACCATGGTCGGAGTTCTCAACACTGACGCTAATTGTAGTCTTATCAATTTTTTCGAATTCAGAATCGGATAGAACGGAAGAACTGGAAATTGGCTCATTAAATTCAATCGTTAGTTTATTTACACTTAATTGTTTTTTTAATTCATGAGGAAAACCTTCTTTATGGACCATACCTTTGAATATGAACATCACGCGATCCGATAATGCTTCCGCTTCAGCCATATCGTTTGTTGTGAGCAGAATGGTACGATTGTTGTCTTTGCACCATGGCTTTAATAAATTCCAAATCTGAGACTTTCCTGAGACATCAACACCCAATGTCGGTTCGTCCAGGAATACTATTTTGGCATCAGAAAGTAGCAATCTGGCCAGTTGAACGCGTCTGAATTGGCCGCCGGATAGCGCCATGACCGAATGTTTTTCCCGGTCAGCCAATTCGAGGGATTCCAATAGCCCCAATGCCCGACTATGCCAATGTTTTGTCATTGATCCATTTAGTTTGGCGTAAAATTTCAGGTTATCAATAACACTAAGAAAAGGATCGAGTGCTGGCCCCTGCGGCATCAGTTCGATGTTGCGGCGAATTTTTTTCTTATCCCGGTTTATATCATAACCAAGAATCGTGGCAGTACCAGAGGATGCCGGCATTAATGTTGTAAGTATATTAATCGTTGTCGATTTTCCGGCGCCATTCGGGCCGAGGATAGTGTAAATTTCGCCGGCTTTAACCGCCAAGTTCAAACTAACAATGGCTTGCCTGCCGTGGTATTCCTTACAAAGACTATTCGTGCATATTACATTCATGACAACCTTAATCCATTTACACTTTCGGCGTTGGGACAAAATGGGTTAATTTGAAACGGTGTATTAAAGGCTTTCCATGAGTCCCTCATGCATAATCCCTTAACATTTATACATTTATCATAGAATTTGCAGTTAAAACAAATAGTATTTCGCATTCTTTCCCTGTCTGGCATTATAAAACTATAAAACTTCTCGGAATTCCATATTTCCATAATCGTTTGCTTAGTGGCGTCACCTACAATAAATTCGCTACGACAAGGAAGTTGCTCACATGGAATTACCATTCCATTTGGCATAATCACCATGCTCATTCTTCCGGCACTGCAAATCGATCTATCTACAAACTTTTCTATACGTTTTTCAATTGGTGCCTTCTTATCAGATATGGCATTCCCGAAAGTAACATTACTATATATTTTATTTTGTCTTAATTCAATTACATACTCCATTAGTTCCTGAGCTTGTTTGTCGGTAATAAATAGATTATCATTATGCCTGTAAGCGGATCGTATATATTGACTTAATCTAATGTTACTTACTCCGCATTCGATGAATTTCTCAACAAGATTTTTAAGTGAGCCATAGTTTATACTACACACAACCGTATTCGTTGAAACTTTGAATCCACTATTCAATAATTCTACCAAAGTATCAATCATTTTAGATGCATAATTATGAACACCAATCATTTTATAGGCTATGTTGTCGTCTAATGAATCGATGCTTAACTGGATATGTTCGATCCCACAATGCCTTAGTCTATTAATTGTTCCCTTGTTTAGAAATTGTTTTGTGGATAATTGAACTGGAATGTTGGCCGAATTTAGCATTTCTAAAATATTAAACATTTCGTGCCTTAAAAAAGGATCACCACCTGATAGAATAACAAACTCCATTTCACATTCTATTATCTGATTTACAATGTTTTCCAAATGTGCAATTGTCATTTCAGGAAATTCCCTAATTGAGGAATTTTCTGCGTAGCAGTAAATGCAGTTTCTATTGCATTGCTGTGTTATGTTTAAACCGATATATAATGGTGACTCACATAAAATTATCTCTTGATTCACCTGATTTGAGTCAATAATAAAGTCATTAGGTTTGTCGTACCGTATTCTTTTTGAAGTATCTGTTAAATATTTCTTCCATTCATCAATAAAATTATTCAATATTTTTGATGCTTCATCAGTTGAATACTCAAAAAGATATTTTATAGCACAGTGTATATCATCAATACTGTTTTTTCCATCAAACAATGATAACAAAATAGCTGCATTTGGATGCAATGCCTTTTGATCAGCTAAATCCATGGTGTCATAATCAAATCGGTATAATAGAATATTTGTTTTTGTTTTCCTTAATTTATATTCAGGATGAAGTGCTAGCATATATTCCTTTCTAAATAGGTGTTGCGCGGGCAACACCTATTAAATGTTAGGCTAATATTGAAATAGCATCAATGTGCAAGCCATACATAATACCGCGCATGGGCCTCCACATCCTGAAGCACTTAGGGTTATTGCCAAACCTTGTTCTTGAGTGTTATTCAGTAAGCCGGCATTATTCATACCCGCTTTGAGAGACGATAAATCCATATCACCTCCAGGTTATGATTGTGGTTAGTAAAAAAGTGCGCACACTTAACAATAGTATATATGATGGATATTTATTGTCAATACAAATATAATACATGTAAATTTATATCGTATTACATGTATATATGTTTCCTCAATATTTTTCAACATGCTGTTAACGAGTAATTAGTCGTTTAGGCAATCCGCAGCGACAGTATCGGTGTTCCTTTCAACCAAATAACTACAACAATACTCTTGATTATGAAGCAGTTACTTTTATTAATAAGAGGTCTCATATCTATTGCCTTGTGAAGATATCTATTCTCAGTTCACATCCCATACCATGTGCCCGGTCCGCCTAGGCGGATCCACATCTGCCGGGAAGGACTCGTAATAAATGGGACCCCTAAAAATGAGCAAACGAACCCAATTCGCCGTAAGGCCATGCCGGGATAAGCATTATGCGGAATTTTCAGGATTGTGATTGTGGATAACTATGAGATACCCCTACCCCCCTTAAATACGCAAAACGAACCCATTTTCAAGCAGCGTGATACGCGTAAATGCATGATGGACTGTATGATAGTATCTCGAACATAAAATGGCTTTCACGCGCAAAAAGCCATTTTTACAGGGAAACCCATTCTCTTCAGCGGCCTGCCATTTCGCAATGCGCGAATGTCAAAACCTGCCTCGCATACTCGGCACCCTCGATTCCTCACAAGCTCGGAATCACGGGCAGGGGTTTTGACCTACAAAATATATGCATAAAAAACCCATCACAGGGATGGGCGGAAATCAGAGATGGGGGGGTGTTGCGAATAATTTTTATTTCTGGTCCGGCTTGTAATGATTGGAGATGGCGAACGACAAATACTCCAACTCCATCGACATGTTCTCGTTGCGCAGGAACACATCGTCCGGGACCTGTAAATTGATCGGGGCGAAGTTCAAAATCGCCTTGATACCCGCGCCGACGACATCATCGATGATATACTGCGCGACGATTGCCGGGACGGCCAGAATCACCATCTCGATTTTATGCTCGCGTAACAACCGCGGCATGTCTTTGATATCAGAGACGATGAGGCCCTTGTGGTTCGATCCGATCTTGCGCTGGTCGTTGTCGAAGACGAGTTTGATGGCGAACCCCTGCTTCTGGAATTCCTTGTATGACACCAATGCTGAACCAATGTTACCGACGCCGACCATGGCCACATTCCAGACGCGATCGATGCCGAGAATTTTCGCGATGCGATGCTTGAGTTCGGTCACGGGATAGCCGAGCCCCCGGGTACCGAAGGAACCGAAAAACGATAAATCCTTGCGAACCTGGGCAGGCGTCAGCTTTTCGCGCTTGGCCAGTTCCTTGGACGAGATCGTCTCGTAATTCTCTTTTTCCAGAAGCGACAGGGCGCGGTAGTACAATGACAGGCGTCGGATAGTCGACTCTGAAATTTTCTTTTTTCCGGTTTCTTTTTTAGCCATCTACAGAAAAATTCCCAGCTTCTCGTACACTCAAACTATGTGAATAGTTTCACAAAAGATAATAGAAATGTACGTCGACAGTCAAGCAGTTTTTTGCCGTTATTTTGTAAAAATCTCTTTAATTCTTGTATAACAGGCGGTTAATGCAAGACAATATTAGTCTTATAATTTATAAACCACCTCCCATTTTGTGACGATTGGCACAAGCTATTGTCAAAACGCCGATTACGCCCGTGCCGAAAATCGCAACTTTGCCCTGTCATATCAGGACGTCTCACTAAGTCCGGTTGTCTATTCGAAATTGATGTCGACATCCTGCCGATCCGACTCGGCGACCTTGAACAAATCCTTCTTCGTGTAGCCCAGCATCCGGGCGATAAATACGTCCGGGATCTGCTCTATCCGAATATTATACGTGTTGACCGAGTCATTATAGAACTCGCGGCGGTCGGCGATCTGGCCCTCGAGTTCGGATATCCGGCCCTGAAACTGAATGAAATTCGTATTCGCCTTCAGCTCAGGATAGTTTTCGGCAACTGCGAAGAGAGACTTGAGCGCCCCGGCCATCATGCCGTCGGCCTGAGCCTTGTCGGAGACTGTCCTGGCATCGAGGAAGGCCGTGCGCGCTGCGGTGACCTCCTTGAGGACCCGCTCCTCGTATTTCATGTATCCCTTGACGGTCTTGAGCAGTTTATCCAGCTCATCGTGTCGCTGCTTGAGGAGCACATCGATATTGCTCCAGGCCTTCTCGATGTTGTTCTTCAGCCGGACGAGGCTGTTGTACACGGATATAAAGTATCCGATGATGATGATGGCGCCGATCAAGACGACTGCGCCGATGATGATTGCTATTCCCATAGTGGATCCTCTTTATAATGAGCCGTTGAGTTTCAGTATAAAAAACAATCCGCCGACGACAAAGATCACCGAGATGATGACTTTGGCGATTATGTCATTTCGTAGTTTCTTCAACACGCCGCCCTCGGTCTTATCCGCGATAATAAAGGTCGGGTTGTTCTGCCCCTTGCGGATGACGACGCGGTCGGCGCCTTCGGTTTCGCGAGCAGCCGTACCGATGACAAAGAGTATATTGTCCGGCGCCAGATAATATTCGCGATAGCGCCGGTCGCCGGTCGAATAAATTTTGAAGAATTTGTCCGCTCGGATTTCCTCGAGGTTGTACTGCGCGATATCGAGGCCGTGCGTTTCCGATCTGTCACCGAGATTGGTGAAAGTATCGAGCAGGCTCTTGAGGCCGCCGAAGAGTCCTCGCTTCTGGCGATACTCATGCTTGAGATCGATGTTGAACTCGGCGCCCGCAGGTGTGACGAGTACTTCGCCGGTTTCATCCAGCGCAAAGAACGGCAGATAGCGTTCGTCGCGTTTGATGGTGACCCATTTGGTCGAGCGGTTCTTTCCGCTGCCGGTCTGGCGGAGCTCCTCGATCGTGTATTTGAAATAGACGCAATCTTTTTTGGCGAACGGTGAGATGAGCAGCTCGAGCGGCTTGACCTTGCCGTGCAGTTCGACGATACCCATGGCCATCGCCCGGACGGTCGAGCGCGGGATGTCCTTTATCAGGCGGAAGTTTTTATATGTGCCAAAACTGCTATAAAGCAGCGCAAAGCCGATCAGCACGAATAAGAATGCAATGATTTGCGGAAATCCGATTTCCATGATACTGACCTACCCCTGGGTTTTCAGAATAGTAAAGATTTCACAAACCAATGGCAACAAAATACCAAGTATGTATCACGAGCCGATTGATATACTCATAAGAGGAGAAATTATTCAGATGATTTTTCTCGGGATGAGCGGCGATAATCCGGCGAGGATGTCATAGTTGATCGTGCGGCACCATCCGGCATGAGTATCGGCCGTGATGGATTCATCGCCGTCGCGCCCGATGATGGTGGCGGTGTCATATAATTTGACGCCGGGAATATCGGTGATATCAACCATCGTCAGGTTCATGCAGATGCGGCCTCGAATCGGTGCGCGGCGGCCCTTGATGAGGACATAGCCGAGATTCGACAGACGGCGGTCAAGGCCGTCGGAATAGCCGATCGGCAGGACGGCGATTTTCGTTTTGGCCGTCGTACGATAAGTACAACCATAGCCGATAAAACTGTCGGCCGCGACGGTTTTGATTTGCGTTATGGTCGAATACATCGACAGGACAGGGGACAATATGGAGTTTTCCCCGCCGCCGAGGCGATACGATACATATGTCTCTTTCGACGGCCAGTAGCCGTACATCGAAATACCCGGCCGGGCCAGATCGAAATAAGTTTCCTTGAACACAAGAAGCGCGGCCGAACATGCGGTGTGGCGCAGTTGCGGTTTTATGCCGGCCTTTTTCAGATGGGCCAGATGATTCTTGAAAGCCTGCAACTGCTGCTTGGCATAGCTGTGATCGGTCGTATCTTCGATGTTGGCGAAATGTGTCGAGACGCCTTTGACGATTAACTCGGGATACTTTTTCAGATTAGTGATAGCTTTATTCAACTCATCAGGTGTCATTCCCTGACGATTGGTGCCGGTTTCGAGTTTGAGGTGAATGCGAGCCTTCTGTTTCGAGCGCCGGCAAAATGCGCCCAGTTTGGAAATGATTGTCGGTTCAATGATAACCGGCTCGATGTCGAGGCGAAAAACGGCATCGATGTCATGTGGCGCGACCGGGCCGACCAGCATGATGTCGCGCGTCCAACCGGCCTGCCGGGCGGTATCGGCCTCGGATACCGAGTGCACCGCAATATATGGGATTTTCGTCTCGGCGAGGATGTGCGTCATTTCGCGCAGTCCATGACCATAGGCATTGGCCTTGATCGGGGCGGCGATGGCGGTCTCGGGGCCGGCGATATCGCGAAGGTGTGCGATATTATTCAGCAGGGCCGAGCGGCTGAGTTCTATTCTGTTGAGCGGTTTCGTATCCATAAAAAATTGCGCGAGTTTTTTTTGTTCTCGCGCAATCTACCAGTTTTATAATGGTCGGGCAAGGTTTGAATTTACAGGGAATCGATCATGCCCTGGATGAGCTTGACATGGCCCATTTCGAACTTGGCCAGAAATTCAAAGCTCTTTTTCTGTTCCGCATCGGTGGCGTCACCGGCGGCCCTGGTGAACATCTGATTGGCCTCTTTTTCGAGCAGGAGGGCGATATCCAGGATGGCGCGCATATCCGGCGCATTGTGCACCTGGTCGATAAGCTCCTGATGTCGCCGGGCCATGTTTTCGTCGATCTGCGGGAGGCCCTTTTGTTTCAGGATGTCGTTATATGTCACCCATTGTTCAGACGTTATCAAGTGGTGATGCTGGCGTTCGAGTACTTGATAGTGTTCTTTTTCCTCGTTGGCCAGTTTCAGAAGGGTATCCTTGAATTCCTTGTTGTCGGCCTTCTTGGCGGCTTCCAGATAAAAGACATAACTTTTGATTTCGGATGAGATGCCCCAGTTGAGTGCGTCCAATACTTTGTGATTTACCGCTGCCATATATCTATCCTCGTTTTCTGATTACATTTCGGTGTAATAGTGATCGTCGAGTTCCCGCTGCAGACGTTCTTTGTGCTTGATTTCCTCATCGGCCAGTCGCTCGAACATTTGCCTGGTCGCCTGGTTTTTGAAGACCTCGGCATGTTTTTTATAGAACTGATATGCGGCTTCTTCTCGCTTGATGGCGAGTTTCAATGCCTCAATCGGATCGTCGGTGGATTCGACCATTGTTGTATCTCCTTTTGTATTAACACAGAAAATATACGTCAGCGCGCCCGAGTCAAGAGTAAAAAATGATTAAGATGGATAGGTAATTGAAACGCAGGCGGATGGGGGGCATGTGGCGGTCACGAAGACATGAGAACACACCCCGCCCTCGAAGACTCGGGCACCCCTCTCAAGAGAGGATGACAAGAGCGGATTGCCACGTCGCTCGCCCAAGAAGACTCGCTCCTCGCAATGACGAGGTTTGCCCGTACTTTAGAGGGAATGGCACGAGCGGATTGGGGGACTTCATAGCTAACCATACGAACTCGATTGCCGATAACCGGAATAGCGGGTTTTTGCCTCGGCGGAACTTATGCCGGTCGGATTAAGTTTAAACCGATGCATGCCGAGGCGGTTTGGTATTGCGTTTCGGCGCTAAATTATATAGGCTTACGATGTCTCTACGGATTGTATGGACATTTATAGGCAGACAGACAAAGGAGTGTCGACTTGGAATTCACTATCACCAGAGAACAGAAACCCAACGAAGTATTGCCTCGAGAAATGCCGATTTTGCCGGTTAAGGGAGTCGTTGTTTTTCCTTTTCTGGTCATACCGCTGATTATTACCGAGAAAACCCACACGCGGCTCGTCGATGAGGCGCTGATGCAGGGCAAAACAATCGGTATTTTCAATACAAAATCACAGGATATCAGCAATGCCGGGTTCAATGATATTTATCGTTTTGGAACGGCCTGCAATATTCTGAAGATGCTCAGATTCCCGGATGGATCCGTTCGTTTTCTCGTTCAGGGTTTGTCGCGAATCAAGCTGGTCAAGAACCTCGGTACCGAACCGTATTTGTCCGGTGAAATCGAGGAAGTCCCCGATGTGTATGGCGATTCGGTCAAGACCGAGGCCTTCTCGCGAAACCTGCTGGAAAAGCTAAAGGACCTCGTCGATCTGGCGCCGTATCTGTCCGAGGAATTTTATGTGTCGGCGATGAATCAGGATACGCCGGGGCAGTTATCGGATCTGGTGGCGTCGAATCTGAATGTCTCCATCGGCGAAAAACAGAAACTGGTCGCCGAGCCGAATGTGCAAAAGCGAATGGAGAATCTCCTCAGCCACATTACGCGCGAGGTCGCGGTACTGGAATTGTCCAAGAAAATCCAGACCGAGGCGGCCAATGAGCTGGGCAAGATGCAGCGCGAGTATATCCTGCGCGAACAGATAAAGGCGATTCATCGCGAACTCGGCGAAGGTGAAGTGCGCCCGGAAATCGCCGAGATGAAAAAGCGCATTGAGGAATCCGGGATGTCGCAACAGGCGCGCGAGGCGGCCGAGAAGGAAGTCGAGCGGCTATCCGAGATGAATCCGTCATCGGCCGAATACACGGTCAGCCGCACGTATGTCGATTGGCTGGTGTCGGTGCCGTGGAATAAGGCGACGAAGGATATTCTGGATGTGAAGAAGGCCCGCAAAGTCCTCGACGAGGATCATTACGATCTGGATAAGGTCAAAGAGCGCATCATCGAGTTTCTCGCGGTGCGCAAATTGAATCCCGATATCAAAGGACCGATTCTATGTTTCGTGGGGCCTCCGGGTGTCGGAAAAACATCATTAGGGCGGTCTATTGCGCGGGCGATGGGGCGCGAGTTTTATCGGTTATCACTCGGCGGCATGCGTGACGAAGCCGAAATCCGCGGACATCGCCGGACATACATCGGCGCCATGCCGGGGCGGGTCATTCAGGGGCTCAAACGCACCGGCGCCAATAATCCGGTATTCATGCTTGATGAGATAGATAAGCTCGGCTCCGACTTCCGCGGCGATCCGGCATCGGCGCTGTTGGAAGTCCTGGACCCGGAACAAAATAACAGCTTCTCGGATCATTATCTGGAAGTGGATTTCGATCTGTCGCATGTCATGTTCATCACGACCGCGAATATGCTCGATCCCATACCGGCGGTCCTCCGCGACCGTATGGAAGTGATTCGTATTCCGGGATACACCGATATCGAGAAGACGGAAATCAGCGAGCGGCATCTTATCCCGAAGCAGATGGAAAATCATGGCCTGAAGAAGGCGAATATCTCATTCCAGAAGGATGCGATTCAGTGCATCATCAATGAATATACGCGCGAGTCGGGGTTGCGAAATCTGGAGCGGGAACTGGCAAATGTTTGTCGTAAGGTGGCGGCAAAAGTCGCCGGTGGCAGCCGCAAGAAACATGTCATCTCCGAAAAGGAAATAGCCAAGTACCTGGGACCGCCTCGGTTCACATCCGATACCCGGTTCAGCAAGGATCGAGTTGGCGAGGTGGCTGGATTAGCATGGACTGCATTCGGCGGCGAGGTCTTGAAGATCGAAGCGACCGCCATGCCGGGGCAGAAGGAACTCACACTGACCGGACATCTGGGTGAGGTCATGAAGGAGTCCGTCAAGGCGGCGCAATCATACGTGCGGTCGGTGTCGGATAAACTGGGTATCGATCCGGAATTCTTCGCCAAACATGAGGTGCATGTGCATGTCCCGGCCGGTGCGACGCCGAAGGATGGCCCGTCGGCGGGTATTTCGATGGCAACGGCGTTGGCATCGGTGGCGACCGGACGACCGGTTAAGGATAGTCTGGCCATGACGGGCGAGATAACGCTCCGCGGTCAGGTCCTGGCAATCGGTGGATTGAAGGAAAAACTACTTGCGGCCTATCGCTACGGTATAAAAACGGTTATATTGCCGGCGGATAATAAAAAGGATTTGATTGAAATTCCGGCCGAGCTGAAGAAGAACCTCAAGTTCAAGTACACCGACAACGCCTGGGATGTTCTCAAATTCGCACTGGAGCCCGCGAAGAAAAAGTAGAATACATGATTCTGGTAACAGCCGATGAGATGCGCGCGATTGACAGCCGCGCAATCAATGACTATAAAATCCCCTCGCTGGAACTGATGGAAAATGCCGGCCGGGGGATATTTCACTATATCGAAGAAGTCGTTGCCCCTGAAATTGAAGAAGAGCCCGCGATAGCCATCGTGTGCGGGCGCGGCAACAACGGCGGCGACGGATTCGTCGTCGGCCGGTATCTGTTTGAGGCCGGCTATGATGTCGTGTTTCTTCTGGCCGGGACGGACGAAAAATTATCCGATGACTGCCGCGTCAATTATGACAAGGTCATAGCCGCCGGATATGAAGTCGTCCAGGTGACGAAGGAGCGCGATATACCGGATCTGCATGAATTCGATTTAATCATCGATGCGATATTCGGAACCGGTTTCTCCGGCGCACCGCGAGGAATTTCTGCGAAACTGATAGATCATATCAATGCATCACACGCGCATATCGTGTCGGTCGATGCGCCGTCGGGGCTGGATGTGTCAACGGGCAAAGCAGAGACAATGGCGGTCATGGCCGATTTCACGACGACGCTGGCATTGCCGAAGCCGGGATTATATGTGTCGCCGGGCCGAGAGTTTGCCGGATTCGTGGCAATTATTCCTATCGGAATTCCTCAGGAAGTCGTGGAATCGTTCGGCATACAGAAATATCTCATTAACGATCATAAGGTAGCGCATACGCTTCCGCAGCCCAAACCTGACGGGCATAAAGGCGATTTCGGGAAAGTATTTATTCTGGCCGGTTCGCCGGGATTGACCGGTGCCGCCTATTTGTCGGGACTGGCGGCGGCCCGGTCCGGCGCCGGATTAGTGACCGTCGGTGTACCGAAATCCCTGAACCCGATTCTCGAGATGAAACTGACCGAAGTCATGACGGTGCCGCTGCCCGAAGTCGGTAAACGATCGGTGCTGGCACTTCGCGGTAAGGGAGAAATCAGACAACACATCAAGGGCAAAGATGCGATTGCCATCGGGCCCGGAATCGGGCGGCATCATGAGACGGGGGAATTGATTCGCAGATTGATCGGCGATATCACCTGTCCCTGCGTGATCGATGCCGATGGATTGTATCCATTATCCGGCGAGGATTCGCCGCTTCTCCAACAGCATGGCCCGCTGGTGTTGACACCCCATCCGGGCGAGTTCGCTCGGTTGACCGGGGAAACGCCGAGCGCACACCCGCTCGATAATTTCGAATTAGTCGCCAAATGGGCCAAGACATTCAACGCCGTGATTGTCCTCAAGGGATCGCCGACGATTATCGGGACGCCGGAGGGCGAGGTCTACATGAATTCGACCGGGAACTTCGGGATGGCGACCGGCGGATCGGGCGACGTGTTAACCGGCATCATCGTGACGATGCTGGCGCAGGGGTTGGAGCCGCTCCGGGCGGCAGGCTGCGGTGTATTTATTCATGGGCTGGCGGGCGATATGGCGATCGAGCATATCAACCCGCGGAGTCTTATAGCCGGTGATGTAATCGAGTTCCTGTCGTCGGCGTTCGATGCGCTGATTCACTGATCAGGATTTCTCCAGACTCGATTTCATCCAGATAAACAATACCAAAAAGACGGCATCGATGATTGCGAACGGTTTCCAAATCCAGGGAAGGCCGCTGATTATCCAATGCGAAAACACAATGGCGCAGTATGAGCATTTCAGCAGGATGCCGTAGAGAATCATGTAGCTTCTTCCCTTCGGGTCCTTGGCGATGCCGAAAAACAGCAGGCCGAAAATGATGAGCAGCGCGGCGGGAAACTGGATATAGCCGACATGATTCGGCGGGGTGATGTCAAGCCAGGTGAAGAGGTGCATACCGAAAATGAGGAAGATTAATCCGAGGATGCCGTCATACAACCCTGCGATATTAAACAGGGGTTTCGCAATCTTTGTCGCATTCATAGCCCTCTCCTTTTTATAGCGGTCTTAGTTTTCCTTTATTTTTCGCTGGTAGGCGCGAATTTTCTCCATGAATTTCTGCTTGCGGAGGCTCGTGAATTCCTCGCTGTACATTTTTTCCGCGAGGGAATAAAAACCTTTGCGCAGTTCGTCCTGCGTCATGTGGCTGGGGATGAAATTGACATCGAATAGGGTGAGCTTTTCCCAGGCGGTCTCGTCGATGAGCCGCTTCTCGGCGCGCAATCGATCATACAATTTCGTGCCGGGAAATGCCGTTTGCAGGGTAATCTGGACCTCGTGCAATTCCGTTTCGCAGACGAAGTCGTATATCGCATCGAATATGTCCGGCGTCTGACCGTCGAGGCCGATGACGAAGCATCCATTGACGCTGATGCCGTACGATTGAATCGTTTCGATGGCTTTTTTATAATCGGGCCATTGTTTCAGTTTCCAGTTGTTGTTTTTCTCGATGCCGTCCAATGGTTTTTCCAGGGGGCTTTCGAGCCCGATGAGAATTTGCGCGCAGCCGCTCTTGCGCATCAGGCGCAGGAGTTCCGGGTGTTTGGCGATGGAGATGTCGGTTTCGGTGAACCAGCGGAGTTTCCGCGATTCCATTTTCGGCAGGATATCCTCCCAGTATGATGCGTTGACGAATGTATTATCATCGGCGAATTCGATAAATGGTTTTTGCCAGATGTCGCAGATACGATCGATTTCCGCCAGGACTTTGTCGGCCGGTTTTTGCTTGTAGGTATTGGTCAGCAGCACCGAACTGGCGCAGAATTCGCATGAGCGGGGACAGCCGCGGCTGGTTTGAATCGTCAGGCGATTGTATTTATCGATATCGAGGAGCTCATAGGCGGGCATCGGAGCATCGTCGAGGCTGAATGCCCTGGGATCGGATTTGTAGAATTTTCTCAGGTTTCGCCTTTCCGCATCTTTGAGGATGTCCGCCCACACCGGTTCGCCTTCGCCGATGGCGACCGCATCGGCATGGAGGATCGCTTCCTCCGGACAGGCTGAGACATGCAGGCCTCCCTGAACGACCATCATACCTGATGCTTTATAGATATCGCCCAATTCGTAGGCCTCGGCGATCTGCGCACCGTAGCTCGAAATAGCGACGAGGTCATATCCCTGCGGAATGGAATCGGCTGCCTTCGTGTCTTTGATATCGAAGATCTCGATATAGTCGACCTGATGTTCATTGGGCGTCATACCGGCCAGCGTGAGCAATCCGAGACTCGGCAGGGCGGCAATGATTTTACTCCGGTCGACGAATCCCGGAAGGGTCAGTCCCATATCCATCAGTTCCTGATCGCAGCAGCGAATGCCGCTCATGGCGATGAGTGCGATTTTCATATCACAATCCTTTGTATATGAATAGCCCGATGCCCACGATGAGGCTTATCACCGGAATCGGAAACAAGTGCCGGAAAAACATCTTATATGCGGAAAGGAAACAAACCAGCGGCATTGATACTAAACCGATCAATAGCAGTGTTGAAATGATTGATTCGAATGGCGCAGTCACGATGCGGGGTGCGCTGAGGGCATAGGCGACATTGATGATGCCGATACCGAAAAACGAGATGTGTCCGAGTCGCGTCATGCGGCGCTGCCAGTCGGAATATCCGCCCAGCCAGTTTTCCTTGTAGAAGAACAATCCGATTGCGGCACCGGCAATGAATCCGGCAAGGATGCTAGTCCAGCCTGCGATGAGATTGATGTGTTCCATGGCTCCCCCATTATACAATTCGTGCGCGAATTATCTCTCGATAAAATCGAAATATATATATGGCTCTGGAGTATCGACGGACCAGACGGATGTCTCGGTGTGCCCCTCGATGGTGTCACTTTTGCGCACTCCGGTTGATTTGAAGCGCATATCATCATAGTGCGGCACGGAGTAGACAATATTCGATAGCGCCGAATCCCGCTCGATATATGTCGGGTACCAATCCATGCCGGATTGGTTGATGATATCGCGGCCGCTGAATTCGAGGATCTGCCCATGATAGAATAAGGTGAGATTCAGCGTGTCGCCTAATTCGCCCGGTTGATTGAGAAACAAATAAAGAGCGAACGATTTATTCCCTGAATCCTCATAGCGGATAAAGGCGACCGGCTTTCCGTTGTCATCTATGATCGAATCGACAATCATGTCCTGGTGTAGGGACATCCATAGCATTTGCGCGGGCGGTTTGAGGACTTCATATGATATCGTTACCTGAGACGTCATGATGCCAAGATCGGAGATGTCGATGTGCATGTCATTGTGTAGTGTTTTCACTTGCGGTTCGGATACGACGCGGCATTTGCGGCCGGTGGAATCCAACAGACAGGAATAACTGCTGATTGTTTTGACGAACTCGCGGAACATCGGCCCGGTGACTTTATTTTTATATACTTTAATTTCCTCGGCATCGAGCGGATTGTACAGGTAGTATTCGCTGCCGCCGATAGAGTTTTTTTGCAGATTCACGAAGAGAAACGGTTCATCGGAGGGTTCATAGATATTTCGCAGTGTTTCATAGACGAAGTAGTAATCTTCTTTTTTATTGAACTGTTTCCAATCATTGCGGAAGTGACCGCGCTCTCGTTTTTTAAATTTCACCTGCGGTTGAGATCGTACGGCCTTCAATTGCTCATAAATCGGTTGCGAGAATACCAGCAGCGCCTTTTTAATCGTGCCGCTGTATTCCTGTTCGTCAAAGGCATTCTCGATTTGTTTTCTGGCGTGGATTTCTGTCGGGGCGATCGTAAAACTGCCATCACCGATAAAGTAGGCGGCAAAATAAACATCAGCGCCGTCAATGCGTACCGGTTCGGCAAAGGACAAGCTGCCGGAATCGAGATGCAGGACGAAGTCCTTGTGTGAAAGAGAAATATCGACCACAGGGAATGATGTACCCTCCAATTCAGCCTTGAGAATGTGGTCGAATGCGGTACGCAGTTCGGTCCCATCCGCGGCTAATCCGGTTTGAGTGAACATGAATGATACGAGAAGAAGAGAGAATAGCATTCGAATCATAGAACCCTCCCTCATTTGAAATGAATATAAACCTTGGGATGCGTGACATCAAGTGGAAAGGTTTTGTCCATTCGTTGGACAGATTTTAGGCAAAAATCGGCGGGGGAGCGGAAATAGTCTATTTTCTGTAACTTGTAATCGTTTAATCATATAATCAATGCTTGACTTTGAATTTTGGGGGGCGTATTATCAGAGATTACAGTAGTCCGGCACCTCAAATCGGGAGAAAACAAGCGGTGGTATTTGGCGTGATAATGGCCGGTGGAAAAGGGGAGCGATTCTGGCCTTTGTCGAGCAAGGACAGACCCAAGCAACTCCTTGCCCTGACGGAAGATAGAAGCATGCTGTGCGTCACAATCGATCGCCTGGACGGCTACATTCCGCCGGAGCGGACGGTCGTCGTGGCGGGAAAAAACATCGAGCGGGCCATTATCGACGGTTGTCAACTGGTTGAAGAGAATATGCTCCTGTGCGAGCCGTTCGGCAGAAACACCTGTCTGGCAATCGGGTATACGGCAATTCATCTGCAAAAGCGAGACCCCGAAGCGGTCATGGTCGTATTATCCGCCGATCATCTCATTGAGCCGGCCGATATGCTGGTCAAAACGATTAAGGCCGGGGTCAAGGTTGCCTCCGAACAGGATAAGCTGGTGACGATCGGTATCGTGCCGACGCGCGCCGAAACCGGATACGGCTATATAGAATTGACCGACGAGCAATGGGATGTCGACGGCATCACCGTTTGCAATGTCCGGGCGTTCAAAGAGAAGCCTCGTCCTACGACCGCCCAGCAGTATTATCACGGCCGCAAGCATCTGTGGAATTCCGGAATGTTTATCTGGTCGACCAAGACGATTCTGGAAGCATTCGAGAAGTATATGCCGGAAATGTATGAGCAGTTGATGGAGTATGCGGAATCGATCGGGACATCGAATGAGGAAGCGGCGTGTATAAGGCTGTATCAGGAGGCGGAGCCGATATCAATCGATTTCGCGATTCTGGAACAGGCCAATAACGTTGTGGTGCTCAAAGGGAATTTCTCCTGGGATGATGTCGGAAGCTGGCTTGCGCTTCAGCGATTCAAGGATATCGACCGCGAGAACAATGTGATTATCGGTAATGTAGTGACGCACGACACGTTCGAATCGACGATTGTGAATAAGGGAACCGGCCTGGTTGCAACGCTGGGGATGGCCGATGTCGTTGTTGTCAACACCGGTAATGTCGTGATGGTTGCGCACAAGACGCAATTGGGGAAAATAAAGGATTTGCTGGCCAAGATGGACGGCGATGATACACTGGAAAAGTATTTATAATGCCCAAACAGTTGAGATTTTGTCTGTCGATACTCTGCCTGTCGGCATTGATGCTGTTCGTATCATGCGGTAAGGCAATACGACCGACGGTGACGGAAGAGCCCGCGGACGACAGCAGGCGGACGCTGGATCCGCTGGCATCAAGCACCGATCGGGAAGTCGTTCCCGAAGTCTATCCGGTTTATTTGGAGCCGGGCGGCGATGCCGGTGATTCGCTGATCGAACCGCAGCAGCAAAGCTACAATGTCTTCGATTCTACACAATCGCAGGTGAATCCGACCGAGGTATATCGGGTGCAAATTTTTACGACTCGCCTGTACACCGAGGCGGCTCGTGAGATGGCAATCGCCAATGAAATTTTCAATCAACCGGTACACCTCGATTATGAAGTGCCGTATTACAAACTCCGCGTCGGCGATTTCTCGACGCGCGAGGAGGCCGAGGGAATGGTGCCGGAAATCAAGACCATCGGGTATCGCGGGGCCTGGGTAGCGCGAGTCGTCTTAAAAGTCCGGCAGGCCCCGACATTCGATGAGCGTGACAATCCGATTTTACCATCGGAAATAATCGACACGGTGTACGTGGAACCGGAAGTGCCTGATACGACGGGGCTGGAGGAGTCCGGTGAGTCGGACGAGTAAGTGTCTCTCATCCGCACCGGACACTGAGGTTGTTGCAGAAATAGCGCGAGTATTGACCGAGGGCGGTGCAGTTGTCATGCCGACGGAAACGCAGTACGGGTTGGCCGTACGGGCGGACAGGGCTAATGCCCTTACACGAATTTGTGAGATAAAGAAGCGAGATGCAAACCTGCGCCCCGCTTTGTTTGTAAAAGACTTGAAGATGGCAGAGACGTTTTGTCACATATCGTCCGCGGCGCGACTGCTGGCCGAGCAGTTTTTGCCGGGTCCGATAACCCTGGTTCTCCCCGCTATTAGCGGGCAGAGGGTGATCTCGGCCGATTTTATTTCGGAGCAGGGAGTAGGGATTCGCATCTCATCGTCGCCACTCGTCAAGGCGGTCATGGATGCCGTTGCATTTCCGATTACCGCGACGTCGGCCAATCAATCGGGAAAGATTACACCGGCGACGGTTGACGAGATTAAAAAAGATCTGGGTGATACGGTGGATTTATATGTTGATGGCGGTCCCAGTCGAGGAATCGTTCCATCGACAGTCGTGAAGGTAAACGATGATATGGAAATTTTGCGGCATGGAGCGATACCCGAGAGGGAAATTGCAGCCGCATTGCAGAAAGGAATGCGATAAATGGGCCGACTGAAGGTTCTGTTAGTCTGTACCGGGAACACGTGTCGGTCGGCCATGGCCGAGGGGGCGCTGCGAGTATTACTCGAGGGGCGGGTAGATAATGTTGATGTGATTTCGGCCGGTACCGGCGCCTTACCGGGGTGTCAGGCGACACTCAATGCCATCGAGGCAGCCAAGACATGGCATGCCGACATTACCGGCCATCGCTCGCGGCCGCTTTCCGCAGAACTGATCGAAGAGGCGGATCTGATTCTGGTGATGACACCGGGGCATTATCATGATGTGATTGGATACTCTGCTGACGCGGCCTCGAAAACATTCCTTTTGAAAAAGTATCCTGACCCGGGCGCTGACGGAGAAGGGGTCGCCGACCCGATCGGCGGACCGCTGGATTTGTACAATCAGACATTTTTGGAAATCGGTGAAGAGCTGGGACGCATCTTGCCTGACATTCTGGATATGGCAAAGAAAAAGGGATAGTCATCGGATAATGGTGAAAACGTTCTGTAAGAATTCTATCGTAGCGATTTTGATATTCTGCGGTGTGGCGCCGCTGGCATATTTTATCCGGGTGCAGTACGGTGCGGCTCAGGTAGTACCCGACAGCGGTAAGGTGGAGGTGCAATCGCAGGAGGAAAAAGAAATCGGCCGCTTCGTGGAGAATATCGCGTTCGGCGTCGGCGAAAAGCTGACCTTCGATATCAATTACGGCTTTATCAATGCCGGAACGGCGACGATGGAAGTCGCCGACCTGATCGATTACAATGGCCGTCCGGCGTATCAAATCGTGACGACGGCCAATTCGAATAAATTCTTTTCCTCGTTTTATCCCGTCAAGGACCGCGTCGAATCGATCATGGATGCAGTCGGCATGTTTTCCTGGCGGTTCGAGAAAGAACTGCGCGAGGGAAAGTACCGGGCCAATCGGCAATACGAGATCGACCAGATCAATCATTCGGTTGTGTATGAACAGGATACGATTGCCCTCGAACCGTACGTACAGGATGCCCTGTCGGCTCTGTATTATATCCGCACTCAGCCGCTGAAAGTCGGCGAATCGGTGTACATCGATAATTTCACCGACGGAAAGAAATTTGCGCTCGAAGTTAAAGTCCATCGCAAGGAGACGATCAAGACCGAAGCCGGGAAATTCGATTGCCTGGTCGTCGAGCCGCTGATGCAGTCAGCCGGTGTGTTCAAACATGAAGGCAAATTGACCGTGTGGCTCACCGATGATCGGGTGCGCATGCCGGTGCTGATGAAATCGAAGGTCCTGGTCGGTTCCATATCCGCGGAACTGACCGACTATACACTGGGTGAGCTGGAGGAGTTTTGATGAAGCGATTCGAGACAATCGATTTGCGCCGCATCAAGACGATTAATCTGAAGAAGCGCAAATCTCTGGCTCGAGCATCGAATCTGGCTCGGATTCCATCCATTGCGGGGGCCGATGCCTTTTTCGACAGCCTGCCCGGATTCCTCAAGGCGAATGATTTCAAATCGCTTACGGCGGCGATAATCGCGGCGCGGAAAAAGAATAAGCCGGTTATCGTCATGGGCGGCGGGCATGTCATCAAGGTCGGGCTGGCGCCGATTCTCATCGATCTCATGCAGAGCGGCCTTGTTACCGGGCTATGCCTCAATGGATCCGGAATTATTCATGACAGCGAAATCGCTCTGATCGGTCAGACGTCGGAAGATGTCGCGGCCGGAATCGGCGATGGAAGTTTCGGGATGTCGGCTGCAACGGCGGCCTTATATGCCGAAATCGTTGCCTGCGCCAAAGAGCATGGCATCGGATTAGGACAGGCGACCGGCGTTATATTGGAAAAGAAAAAAGCAAAATACAGAAAACAATCGTTGTTGGCATCCTGCCATCGATTGGGTTTGCCTGCGATGGTGCACATTGCGGTCGATACCGATATCGTGTGTCAGCATCCGAATTATGATGCGGCTGCTGCGGCCGATGCGAGCCATCACGATTTCAAACTTCTGGCGCAGGAAATATCGCGCGGCGAGAACGGCGGCGTGTTTATCAACATCGGATCGGCCGTGATTCTGCCGGAAGTGTTTCTCAAGGCATTGACGGTGGCGCGAAACATCTATGGGAAACCGAAGAAGATCGTCACCGCCAATTTTGATATGATCACCCATTACCGCCCGGCGACCAACGTGGTGCACAGGCCCACGCTGCACGGCGGGACAGGATACAATTTCGTGGGCCACCATGAGATCATGATACCTCTGTTGGCCTGGGGACTGAAAGCATTATTGAAAAAATCAGGCGGGCGCACAGCGCGCTCAGCCGGGAAGCGGAGTTAGAGTTATGGCACAGTTAGTCGAATGCGTACCGAATTTTTCCGAGGGCAGACGCCCCGAAATCATCGATGAAATCATCCGGGAAATCACTTCCGTCGACGGCATAACGCTTTTGGATAAAGAAATGGATGCCAGTCATAACCGCGCCGTAGTGACATTTGTCGGTCCGCCGATGGAAGCCAAAGAAGCGGCTTTCCGGGCCATCAAAAAAGCATCCGAGCTTATCGATATGCGCGAGCATCACGGCGAGCATCCGCGCATGGGCGCGACTGATGTCTGCCCGTTTATTCCGATTTCTGATATTACGATAAAAGAATGCGTCCTGCTGGCCAATGAACTGGCCAAGGATGTCGGCGAAAAACTGCAGATTCCGGTTTTCATGTATGAAGAAGCCGCGACCGAGCCGCGCCGCAAGGATCTGGCCAAGGTGCGCAAAGGCGAGTATGAAGGCCTGAGCGAGGAAATCGGAACGAACCCGAAAAAGAAACCCGATTATGGTCCGGAAAAAATGAATCCGAAGGCCGGCGCCACAGCCATCGGCGTACGCATGTTCCTCGTGGCATTCAATGCCTATCTGAATACGAACGATATCAATATCGCCAATAAAATCGCCAAGGCCATCCGTTCCCGCTCGGGCGGATACATGTACTGCAAGGCGCTCGGTTTTGAAATCGAGGATCGCCATTGCGTGCAGGTATCGATGAATCTGGTGAATTACAAAAAAACGCCGGTGCATCGTGTCCTGGAAACGATCAAGTGTGAAGCGGCTCGCTATGGTGTGACCGTGACCACGACGGAAATCGTCGGATTAGTCCCGAACGAGGCGCTGGTCATGGCAGCCGATTATTATCTGCAGCTCGAGAATTTCTCCAATGCACAGATATTCGAGGAGAAACTGCGGGCATCGGAAGAGGCGCAGAAGCGTTCGGGCGAGGAATTCTTCAATGAAGTCGCGGCCTCGACCCCGGCTCCGGGCGGCGGGTCAGTCGCCTCGGCAGCAGGAGCGCTCGGTGCGGCATTGACCTCGATGGTCAGCCGCCTGACGATTTCGAAGAAAAAATATAAAGAAGTGCACGATGAAATCAGCGCGATTCTGGCCCAGTCCGAGATTTTGCGCAAAGAACTGTCCGACCTGATCGTTAAGGATAAAGAGGCGTTCGACCGGGTCATGGAGGCGTTTAAGCTGCCGAAGGATTCCGAGGAGATGGTCCGAGATCGGGCGAATCATATCGAGGCCGCCACCAAGGGCGCCGCGCTGGTGCCGCTGAAGGTAGCCGAAAAATCGTTGGAAGTCTTATCGTTAGTCAAAGTCGTTGCCGAGAAAGGCAATTCCAATTCGATAACCGATGCCGGCGTCGGAGCCTTAATGGCCAAGGCGGCCATGGACGGTGCGATTTTGAATGTCCGAATTAATTTGTCGGGACTGGCAGATAAAGACTTCGTGAAGAAACTTACGGGGGAAATCGAGGGTTATAAGGCAAGAGGAGAGGCGCTCGCGGATGAGATCGCGAGGATTGTCGAACAAAAAATACTGAATGCCTGATTTCGTTGACTTGCACATACATACGGATCATTCCGACGGGCTGCAAACCCCCGAGGAGGCGGTAGACTCCGGGCTGAATCTGGGACTGAGAGCGATAGCGATTACCGATCACGATGTAGTGACCGGTTCGATTGCGGCGCAGAAATATGCCGCGGATAAAAATATCGAGGTCGTCACCGGAATCGAGCTGTCAGCCTCGAAAGAGAACGAAGACGTACACATCCTGGGGTATTTCTTCGATCCGTACCATGACGAGCTGTGCCGGACGATAGAAAGATTTCGGCGAATCCGCCACGAGCGGGGTAAAAAGATGGTGGAGCGTCTGGCCGCGATCGATATCAAGTTCGATTTCGACGATATCGTCCGGCGGGCCGGTAAAGCCGCCATCGGGAGGCCTCATTTGGCTGAAGCCCTCGTTGAGGGAGGGTTCATTTCGAATTACAATGAAGCGTTTCGGAAGTATCTCGGGTTGAACGGCCCGGTGTATGTTCCGAAGGCTAAGATTACTCCCGCCGAGGCAATCAGCCTGTTGCATCGTGCGGGCGGTATCGCCGTCATGGCGCATCCGGGATTGACGAACGAAGATGGAATGATAGAAGAAATGGCTGCGGCCGGACTTGACGGAATCGAGATATTTCATCCGACCCACAAGGCCGTCGACCGGAAGCGGTATCGCCGTATGGCCGAGAAGTTGGGACTTGTCTGCACAGGAGGTTCAGACTCACACAATCGTAAAGGACGGTATGGTGACATCGGGGATCAGAGTGTGCCCGGTGAATACCTTGATGTAATGAGATCGGTCTGGCAGAATCGCCGGAACTGAGAGTTTGTGAGGAGAGCGTTTTGAAATATATCGTTGTTTTGGTAGGGGTGTTCTTTCTGTGCGGAGCTTTCGCTTCTACTGCCGAATTATCGGTTGAGGAGTGGAATAAGAAGAAACAAGAGTTCGACAACTTCTTAATCGAGCATCAGGCGGCCGTGGATCGAGGCGAGGCGTTGCCGATTAAGTGCCTGACGCCATGGGTAATGGAGCTTCAGAACAGCATGCCAAAGGCGCTCGTCGATATCGAGGCGCGCGCCGTGTATACGACTGTCCAGAATACGACGTACAACACGGCGAATTTTACTATTCATTATGCTGATACCGGTTCGCATCGACCCTACTTATTTGATGAACAGGACAGCGTTGCCGGTGTGCCGAATTTTGTCTACAACACTGGACTTATCGCCGAGAAGGCTCTGCTGGATTATCTGACGATGGGTTATGATCCGCCTTTATCGGATGCCGGTCAGAATCCGAATGGCGGCGATGGCAGATTCGACATCTACCTGTATAACCTCGGTACGGTGGCCTATGGGATTACCTACACTGATGGTAATCTAATCACGGATAGCACGGCATCCGCGTATATGATACTCGATAATGACTATCAGGGATTCGGCTATGCCGACCGATTGGACCCGGTGCGCGTGACATTTGCGCATGAATTCTTCCACGCCATTCAATTCGGATATGATATCGGCGAAGCCGAGACGACTCCCGGCAGTATCAATTACAGCTGGGGCGAGATGTCGGCCGTTTTTATGGAAGAAATGCATTATGATAATATAAATGACTACTTGCTGTACCTGCCGTATTTCTACGATTACCCACAATGGTCGCTGCGTTTCGGTACCTATGCAACATCAGGAATTTTGCTTGATCGTAATTTTCACATGTATGGTTGTGTCGTCTGGCCGTTATTTCTGAATGCGAGATTCCCGTCAGCCATCGATGAATCTATTATCAGAGAAATCTGGGACAGCTGCCGAGTAGAGCATGGTTTTAACTGGCTTCGTTCAACGAATAATATCATTAAAAGTCGGACCGGCGGCACAGATAGTCTGGCAACGATATTTTCCGAGTTCGCAATTTGGAACCTCTTCACAGATACTCGCGCGCGAATCGGCGAGTATTTCGAGGAAGCGGCCGCATTTGATAGAGTAGTAGAGAAGGCGGCAACGGTCACATCGTATCCTACTACCGTAGAAGTGCCACTCTTTTATCGCCCTGATAATTTGGGCGCCAATTATATATTCCTGGAAAATGTTTCAGAACAATTGAGTGGATTACAGGTAACATTCAGTCCGAATGAGGCATATTATTGGACGCTTCAGATAGTGGGGCTGCCGGCAGATCCGGCGAACGATTCCGTTTGGATCGATCCGAATTTATATACAGCCGATAATCAGATTATTCCTATTCCGAACGCGGCGGATTTCGAACAAATCGTCCTGATTCCCGCCGTCGTGAACAGCAATGATTCGACCGTCTATTATTCGATGGTCGTTTCTCCGCTGGGTGACGGCGTCTTCTCACCTGCAGGTGGCGAGCGATGGTATGCCGGAGAAACACATCGTATTTCATGGATGCTGGCGGATTCGACGCTGGCCATCGATATCGAGTATTCTACCGATAGCGGTTCGACGTGGACAAACATCCACCGCGTGCCCAATCAGCAATACAATTATGACTGGCTGATCCCGACAACGCCGTCGAATCAGTGTTTCGTTCGCATCGTCGATGCCGAGAATTCGAATATCGCGGATACGTCCGGAATGTTTTCGATTCTGGTACCCGAGGGCACGATTGCGAAAGACCCATATCCCAATCCGGCCTGGATGCACATGATCGACGCAGTTTCGTTCAAGGCTATTGTCGAGGCGACCGCCGAAGACCCGACCATGAAAGTGACGATTTTAAATCTGACCGGCGAAAAGATCAATGATATGCTGCCGAGTGTGTCAGGGGTTGGCGAATTAATCGTCGAGTGGGATTTCAAGAACAACGATGGTGAGTTAGTCGCCGCCGGCCCGTATCTGGCCGTTATTGAACTCAACGGTCAAACGACGGTGAAAAAATTCATGGTTCTGCGATGATGAACCGCAGTCAGATAGTCGCCAGGGTGGCGTTGTTCGCCGCCCTGGCGTATGTGTTAGCCTACGCCAGTGTTTTTATTCCCAATGTCAGTTTGATTTATATCGTGTTCTTTGCTGCCGGAGTCGTGTATGGCGCTCGCATTGCATTGATGATCAGCGGCATCGGCGAATTTATCTGGACGGTGTTCAACCCCCTCGGTATGGCGCCGGTGACGACGACGATTGCACAGATTATCGCGATGATGCTGGTCGGAGCGCTCGGGGCATTGCTTTATAAATCTAAATTCGCACGGACGGTCTCCGTTCAGGGAGTCATCATCTATGCGCTGCTTGGCCTGACCGCGGGATTCATATTTCAAGTGATTCTCAACGGCACGGATGCCTGGCTATACGGGCCATTCTGGGAATATTTAATTTCGGGTTTGGGATTCGCACTGCTGAATATTGTTTCCAACGCAGTAATTTTTCCCGTATTTTACCCCGTGATCGTGCAACTGGTCAAAAAGGAGTCGGCCCGGTGAAGAGAGTTCTCTTCATATGCGGATTGTTTATTTGTCTGTCGGCGATTGCGTCGGCGCAGGAAGTAATGCCGCCACCGCCGCCTCCGGATTCCACCGTGCATGATTCCACCATGATTTCCGATTCACTCGCCTTCGCCGACAGTTTGTTCGCTCAGCAGCCTGCAAAGGAACAATTGCCGCCGCTGCCGCCGCCGGTACGCTTGATCGACAGCGTGGCATCGGCATTCGTGCGTAACTGGCAGACATTCGATATCCAGCAAAATGATGTATATCCTCGCGAGGCGGCCGGATTCGTCTATCACAGCGCATCGTATTTCGCACAGACCTATCAGGAGACCCCGCAGCGAACGATTGTTGCGCCGTTCGGATTGACCGGGGCGCAAATGTCCGTTCGATCGGGCGGGGTATTGCTCCGGCCCTATGACCGAGTCATCCCGGTCGATGGGAGAACCGATTTCAATGATATCGCCACCGGCGATGTCGGACAGGCAGGCCTTATCGAGGGGCCGCTGTCGGCATACGATAATCTCAATTCGGGTGTCAGCACACTGTATCTGGAGCCGTTCGAGATTCCCGAGGGCCCGGCGACGTCTCAATTTATCGTCGAGCGCGGGGCATATGGGTATGCATACACGCGCGGCCGATTCGCCCGGGCGTTTTCGGAAAAACTCAAGATTGCATTCTCGACCGATTATCGCAACGGCGAGGGGTTCCGGTACAATGCCGAGGACAACAGCTATTATGTCAAGTCGCGCGTTATAATCAAACCGTTCCGCGCGACGACGGTCGATATGAATCTGAATGTCTATCGCCGCGACGGTGATTTCCAGATTATGCCGGATTCTGGCGGGTTTGTCTTTAATCGATTCCGGCGGGATCAGCAATTCGTTGCCACTGTCACTCAGCACAATATTGCGGGCGGAGAACTGACGGCTCGGTTCGATTATCAGTCGTCGCGCTCGCAGTATACATCGTTCTCGACGACCTTCTATCGCACAGTGCGGCCGCATTTTTATGATTTCAATGTATCCTATCTCAAGGCGGTGGAAGGGACGATCTTCGAAATCGTCGCGGGAATCGGCAAGGAAACCTACGACATCAATGATGTCTTCCTGAACAGGGAATCAGCATCATTCACCGGCAATGTGCTAAAGGATTTCGCAGGCGGGAAATTATTCGCGCTGGGGCGAGTAAAAAATATCGAGTATGATCATCCGGCGTACGATGCCGTCGCCGGGCTATCGCGGCAGATGTCTGAGAAATCAAAGGCAATCGTTTCGGTCGGCCGCACGACGAATTTTCCGAACATCGTCGATCGCTATGGCCCGGCTCGCACGGGACTGCTGGGCAATTCCGGCAGTCTGGCGAATTATTATTACGAGCATTCCAATACCGGTCTGCAGCCGGAGACACGGTTGTACGGCAATTTGACTTTGACACAGGAAATATCCAAAGGCGATATTTCATTCTCGCTAAACGCCGGAAAAATCGACGATGCGATTTATTATGACCATCGATATCTGGGATATCCGCCGGGAGAAGTGTTTCCCGCCAATGACAATATAAAATTCGCCGATGCTAACCTGACTGCGCGATTGTCGGATATCGGGCCGTTTTTCGGAGTGCTGTCGGGGACATATCGCAAGGTCGACAGTGACCGCTACGGCAATCGTCCGCCCTATTCGCCTCGCTGGCAGACATTCGGGCAGGCGGGCCTCAAATATTACATCACGCGCTATGACATTTACACGCGGGCGTTTGTCGAAATGACCTATTATGACACGCCGCTGAATTATAAACTGGACGAGTTGTTCACCGGGGCGCTGGTGACATGGGGGATTAACGCCTCGATGCAGTCCTTCACGTTCTATTATCAGATGCACAACGCCCTGAATAACTACAATGAGAACCCGACCGGGTACGGGCCGTCGACCTGGTATTACAGTTGGGGCATCAACTGGAAATTCCTCGATTGAGATAATCGCGACCGCCGAAGGAGGAGCAGATGATTGACCGAGCTTCCGCCGCCGAACTCATGGAATCCAAAATTAAAAATATAAATCTGCGCAAGCATATCTACGCCGTCGAGGCGGGGATGGTGCGGCTGGCCGAGCATTTCGGCGAGGATACCGAGCTGTGGGGGCTGACGGGTCTATTGCATGATCTCGATTATGATAAGACCGTCAAGAAACCGAGCAAGCACACGTTTATTACCGAAGATTGGCTGAAGCCGTACAATCTACCTGCCGAGATGATTCGCGCGATCCGCTGTCATCCGGGACATGAGCCATGCGAATCGCGCATGGACTGGGCGCTGTATGCGACCGACCCGACCACGGGATTTATCGTGGCGTGCGCCTTGATGCATCCGGGCAAGCGGCTTGCGGGAGTCGATACCGAATTCATGCTACGGCGATTCGGGGAGAAGCGGTTCGCGGCGGGGGCGACTCGGGAGAATATCGCGGCCTGTTCGAATCTGGGCTTGGAACTGCCGGATTTCCTGAACCTGATAAAAGACGGCATGATGCGCATCGGGGATGTGCTGGAGTTGTGAGGCTGAAAAAGGCTTAAATTTATATATATGGATTTTGTCTTTTCAAATTGTCTACTAAATTGCTGTTGTTTTATTTTATGCGACTATGTCTGGAGGGAGAAAATAGCAATTTATAATTATTTTATATTTTGTGATTGTTAAATGGGTTAACGATTTGTATAATATTTCAGATGGAGAGCAGCCGACGAAAAGACCATTTCAAGTTTTCAAGTTTGAATTCCGATATAGTGAGTGGGACCTTTCAATATTGAAAGGAGGATTTTCACTATGGACATAAAATTCGATTTCGATTTACGCAAATTTAATGCATTGCTCAATATTCTAAGCCATCAGGTAAAATGGTTGGATATATTGAAAGCCGCAAAAATGTTCTATCTTATTGATCGAGAATGTTTACTTAAAACAGGTAGACCTGTTTTAGGTGATCGGTATATATGTATGTCTTTTGGTCCTGTGCCCTCACGTGCGTATGATCAAATGAAATATATCAGGGATGGAGTCATAGAAAGTCCAATTCAGTTAGATAGTTCAATTTGTTCTCCCGGGAACCACCCAACATTTAAAAGTACAATCGGAGAAAACTGGGATTTCTTTTCAAAAAATGAACAGAATTGCATTAATGAGATTATTGAGAAGTATAGAGATATTGATGGTCGTTCATTGATTGATTTGACTCATACACATAAGGCTTGGACTAATACCGAGCAAAAATCTGAAATTGATTATAGGCTGTTTTTTGCTGAAGAAAAGGAAAAATATATAGACTCATTTAACATCATGCTTTTTGAACAGGAAAATCGAGATTTTGTTGATGACTTATAATATTAGTATTACTAATGATAGATATTCCCAAAGACATCAAAGATAAAATTTGTGATTTTCGAACGGTCGCAGTACCTGGTTCTGTATTCTATTGCAAGAACTATAAATTTCCAGATAATTCACAAAAAAATAAGTACATACTCATTCTTAAAAGTTGTGATTTCAATAATAACAGCGTTTTTTTTCTTCCAACTTCGCAATTAGATAAATTTCAAGAAATCCCATATCTATTAAGACAACTTTACATTTTTTCGGAGGATAAAGTGCCGGAATTTAGGAAAGAAACAGCCATCTGTATTAGAGATTTAAAAAGGCAACCTTATCATATTCTTGAAAGGCGATTTCTTGCAAATGATAATTCTATAAAATTGGAATATAGATTTCAAATACCTAAAGAGTGTTTGTTAGAAATTTATAAACGTATTAAAAATTCTCAAGATCTATCCGAGTTTCAAAAAAAATGCGCTATCCCCGAAGATATAATTGATACTTTGGAATAAAAAAGGCGGGTGAGGAACCCGCCCTTGGTCAGGGTATGCAACCTGAATAGGAAATGGTGCTTTCTTCTCGCCGCTTCGCGGCGAATGGCAGGTCCCAATCGGGGACCTGTCCTACTTCTAATGTTTTCTCTCGCCGCTTCGCGGCGAATGGCAGGTTTGAAGACAAACCTGCCCTACAATTGACTGAGAAATTTCCGATTTACCAGTCCAACTTTTCGAGGGACGGGATGCCGTCGCGCATAGCGTCGAACGCATCTTCCATCTGATCGGTTTCTTCTTCCATCTGGTCGCCCAGCTCTTCCATCTTATCGCCTAAATCGTCCATGCGATCGGACAGGGCGTCCATCTTGTCCTCGGACTCCTCCATTTGTTCTTCCAGCCTATCCATCTTTTCTTCGAGCTTGTCCATGTATTCTTCGTACGCTTCTTCGTATTCCTCGTATTTCTCATCATCGTCATCGTCATAGTACTCCGAGAGGCTGGCTGCGAGGCTGGCGCGGGCCTGAAATGCGGCTCGTGTACCGATCATGGCTCCGATCGTGCCCATCCGGCCGCCGATAGCGCCCATTTTGCCACCCAGTTCGCCCATCTTTGCGCCGAGTTCCATCACGTCCTTGGATTCCGCATAGAAGGTTGACACAAGCTGTTTCTGCTTTTCAGTTAGGCTGACTTCATCGCCGTCGATATACAACCCGGCATCTTCAGTGACTTTGATTTCCTCGTCGAAATAATCGCTGAAGATGTAAATCTTGTCGTCTTCGAAAGTCACAAAGGCATCGTCGATGATATTACAGACATTCCGGTAATGGTTGCTGCTGTGCGAGATGTAGTGAGGACCGTCATCTTCGGCGCTCCGGTATTTCTTGCGGGCTATCGAGAGGGCAGGCAGAGCCAGGAGACAGATTAACAGTAAGATGATACATTTTTTCATGAGGGCGCTCCTTTTCCGCTTTGTACGTTCTTGCCTATTAGATGCACGGGGCGGGTGAGGGGTTGGCTGAGAAAGTTCGACTTTCAAGAAATTATACCGGGTGGGATTCAAATATCCTGAGATTGCGACGCCCCACAAGTGGGGCTCGCAATGACAGGCAACGTTGATAAGTAGTACAGTAGTAACAGCTTACAGTTTAATACCAGTCGATGTCGTCGAGTTCGGGAATGGCGTCCAGGATATCGACGAATTTGTCTTCCAATAACTTAGCCTCTCGTTCAACCTCGCGGGCATTCTTGGTCAGGTTATCGATAAGTTCTTCGAGCTCTTCGGCATCAAGGGTGCTCTCTTCGCGGTCTTCCTCGATATCTTCGAGAAGTTCCTCGATATCCTCAACCAGATCTTCCCGCATGTCATCATCAAGATAGACGATGCTGGGAAGACTTCGCGTGGCGATATAGGCGTGTTGAGCGGCGCGGTATTTCACTGCCCGTTCGATATCAACAATGCCTTCGGTTCTTGTGTCCATGTCATCGGTCAGTGAGTCAAGCCTGAGTGTCTGCGCGGTGAACTCCTTCAGCAGCGCCTTTTGCTTTTCCGAAATTTCAATCGGGTCACCATTGAGGAGCAATTCGTAGGTTTCGGTGATTTCGACTTCATCGTCGGAATCGAGGTTGAAGATGAAGAGGGAGCCGTCATCCATATCGACACACATGTGGTCGCGGTGATAAATACAGTGAACATCACTGTATGACCGATAACGGTAGTCGCCGTGAGGCTCGTCGATAGAGATAACGGTCGGTGCATGCCTTGATTTTTTATCGGAGCGATATTTCTTGCGGGCATTGCCGCTGAGAGGGAGGGCTAACAGACAAATGAGGGTTAAAACCAGATACTTTTTCATAGCCGAGTACTCCTTCGTTTGCCTTCGAATAGATTCTACAGCTATGATGAAATGTTGGGGCAAACCGTTGCCCGATTATCAGATGTTAATAGACGGCGGATTATGGCAATCCGCCGTATGATGGTCGTGCCCCTGTGACCCCGAAATTAATCCCAGTTTAATTCGGCCAGCGCCGGGATATCTTCCAGCATGTTGTTGAACGTATCCTCGGCATCCTGGGCCAGTTCTTCGAGCTTGTCGGCGCGGCTTTCGAGCACCTCGGCTTTTTTCTCAAGTTTCTCCGCCTCGCGCTCCATGTCTTCCTCGAGGTCGTCCCCGTCATATCCCGGTAACAATAGTTTGAAGACTCCAGCGACTGCCTTGAGACCAAGTCCTGCGCCCGCGAGACCGATTTTACCGCCTTCGATACCGATATTGATGGCCTCGGCAATAACCTTGTGCGTCTGTTCGTGGAAGAGCTGGACTTCGACCTGCTGTTCGGGTGTCAGCGGGATTTTTGTGCCGTTGACGAACAGCTCATACTCCTCGTTAATCATTACATCATCGTCGGTAACCTCATTATAGAGGAGGATGTCACCGTCGTCAATGTTGACCGAGATTTCATCGACCTGGAAGGTGTGTCCCTCAAACGGCGAATAGGAATAGCTTTCTTCGGCCAGGGCTCCGGCCGGAATGATGAGAAGAGCAGTCAGAATAACAACGAGAATAGACAACCGTTTCATGTGATAACTCCCATCCGAATAGAAAAGAACTCCTGCGCTATATTAGACGGGTAAGCCGAAAAAAAGTTGCAGGTCGGGAGTCCGGCCGGATATCGCATTTTGGGGGGCCGCGTATTTCCTGCTTTGCCGGAATTCGTTTTATCGCTATACTGGCAATACTATGACCGGCAAGAAAACAATCTGGCGAAAAGATATCCTGGCCTGGGCGCTGTATGATTTCGCGAACACGATGTACTCCATGAACATCCTGTCGCTGTATTTCGCGAGTTGGCTGGTTATCGATCTGAAGTACGAGGATATTCATTATTCATATGCCTATTCGGCCTCGATGTTATTGGCGGCGATTCTGATGCCGGCCTTTGGCTGGTATTCCGACCGTCGGGGTGGCAAAATCGATCAGAAGAGAATCGTCTTATTGGGTATCTTCACCGCCGGGACAATCGTGTCGGTGCTGGCATTCTCTGTCTTGCCGGTCGCTATGATTTGGGTGATTTTAATCCTGTTCGCCTTGTCGAATTTCTTCTATGAAGGCGGGATTGTCTTTTACAATGCGCTGCTTGATTCGGTCTCGACACCGCAAAATGCCGGTACGGTTTCCGGGTTCGGTGTGGCGATGGGCTATGTGGGATCGATTGTCGGCATGATACTGGTCCTGCCGTTCGTTTCGGGCAACATTTTCGGGCTCAATATCCCCTGGATTGAAGGCGCCGGCAAATCCGGGGCATTTATCCCGACGGCGGTCTTATATGCCTTCTTCGCAATCCCGATTTTTATACTGGTGCGCGAGAAGCAGGTCGAACAGCCCATTCCAAACGCGGTCTCAAGTGATATAAAAACAGCCTACAAGGAAATCTGGACATCGATAAAATCGACTGAAAAGTATCCCGGGGTGTTGCGGTTTCTCATCGCCGACTATTGTTTCGAGGATGCGATTGCGACAGTCATTATTTTTATGGCTGTTTTTTCCGAGCGGGTACTGGGAATTCGTTCCGATGATTTGACCCTGTTTCTGATTTCGTCGACGGTGTTTGCAGTTATCGGTTCGTTTATTTTCGGATGGTTGGCCGACAGATTCGCGCCGAAAGTCGTTTTGGGGTGGATTGTGGCGGGCTGGATTGCCGTATTATTGGTCTTTGCCGTTAACAGTATTCCGATTATTTTCTGGATCTGCGGTCCGATTGTCGGGATGTTTTTAGGCGGGGTCTGGGCGGTTTCGCGGCCGCTTCTTATGTTATTGTCGCCGAAGGAAAAGTTGGGCGAATTTTTCGGATTATTCTCGATCTCAGGCAGGGCCGCTGCGGTTTGTGGCCCGCTATTGTGGGGAGCGGTTGTGTATTTATTTACACCGGGAAGAATTTTGGGAGATTCTGTTGCGACTCTGCTCGGTTTATCCGTAGAAGAATCTGAAAAACTTCCGTATCGATTGGCCGTATTATCACTAGCCATGATGATGGCGGTAGGTCTGTTAATTTACCGGAAGGTACCCCGGAGACAATATCAGCATGAACAATGATCAAACGATAGAATATTACCAGAAGCGCGCTCGCGAATACGATAAAATATATTTCCGCAACGATTCACTGCGGCAGGCGGAAATACACTATTTATATGCCCTGTCGCGGCGAGTGTTGGTCGGCCGCGATATCCTCGATATCGCCTGCGGGACGGGATTCTGGACCCGTATCGTTTCCGATGCGGTGCAATCAGTTATCGGCCTGGATATCAACAGCGGGACGCTTGAGGTCGCACGCGAGAAAACGTATCGGTGTCCCGTCGATTTTATCGAGGGTGATTTTTTGAATATCGGGCAGCTCCCCAAAAAGGTGAACGGGCTGTTGGCGACGTTCGTCATGTCACATATAAAGAGGCAGGATTATGGGGCACTGAAGGAGACAATCGCCCGGCATGTTCCGCCCGGTTCGCCTATCTTCTTCTGCGACAACAATCTTATATGCGAGGTGAAGCCAGAGCTCATCCCGGATGAGGAAGGAATCAACACGTACAAGAAGAGAATTCTTGAAAACGGCGAAGAGTATACGATTCTAAAGAATTACTTCGAGGCTGACGAACTGAAGTCAATTTTCTCGGATTGGGGTGAAATCACCGATTTCTACTTCCGAAAGTATTACTGGGCCGTTTGTGTGACTCTGGCGTAGAAGGAACGATGACCGATTTTCCATATCATATTGCAACCGGCGCGATTCATGTCCACACGACCGATTCGGACGGAACGAAAACCCACGAGGAAGTCGCCGCCATCGCCGGTGAAGCAGGACTGGATTTTGTCATGTTTTCCGATCATATGACCCTGCAATCATATTATGACGGAAAAGAGGGATATTACGGTAAAGTATTGGTAATCATCGGTTATGAGCACAATGATCTCGATGACAACAATCACTATCTGATATTCGACGGTGATGAGGTTTTCCCGGCGTCCATGAAGGCGGCCGAGTACGTTAAGGCCACGGCGGACAAGGGGATGCTGGGAATCATGGCGCATCCGGACGAAATTCGGGGGCGGGATGCCCGGTTTCGCTCCTATCCCTGGACCGACTGGTCGGTGACCGAGTTCGACGGTATTGAGATATGGAATCAAATGTCCGAGTGGATGGAAAACCTGAAATACTACAATCAAATTCGGATGTTGTTCTCGCCCAGGAAGTTCCTCCGCGCGCCCACCGACCGGATTTTACGCAAATGGGATGAACTGAGCCAAAAAAGGCCGGTCGTTGGTATCGTATCAGTCGATGCGCACGGCTTCCTCTATAAAGCCGGACCGCTCAAACTGACGATTTTCCCATATAAGGTCCAGTTCAAAACGCTCCGCTCACATTTGATGCTGACCGAACCACTCTCGAAGGATGTGGCGACTGCCCGGAAGCAGGTATTCGAGGCCATCCGGAAATGCCGGGTGTTCGGATCAAACTATCGCTGGGGCGAGGCGAAGGACTTCCGCTTCAGTATCGAGTCGAATAATGACATCGCCTATATAGGGGGAGAAGTGTCGTTTGGCCCTCAAACGACGGCCCGGGTCTCGGCGCCCTTAAAAGGCAAAATCCGTCTGATCGGTAATGGAAAAATAGTGGCCGAAAAAAATTCACAAAAGCTCGATTTGGCCATAGATTCTCCCGGGGTGTACCGGGTGGAGATTTATCACGGCCGCAAGGGCTGGATATTTTCCAATCATATCCGCGTCGGAGCGGACGCTTAATCGGCGCGGGTTTTCGCTCAATCTGATTTTTTATCCAATCGTAAAACTTAAGATAGTCCATGATTTTGTAAGGCGTTGCAAGACGGATTGATGGGGGGATTTAAATGTGAGTCCCCCACTCGTATTGTGCGCCTCAATAGCCGTGGAAAGTGCTAAATTAATATTGACACGGATGCGATATGGTATTACCATGCCAGACTATATAATGAGATTGGACTGATATGTTTGAGACTTTCTTTCCAATAGCGGTGCTCCTCGCCCTGGCGGGCGGAACAGCGCTAATTATGTTTTCCCTTTCCTTCATTTTGGGAAAGCGGGTAAAAGGGGACGTCAAGGCCGAACCGTATGAAAGCGGTATCGTACCGACCGGCGACACCCGCGACCGTTTCTCCGTGAAATTCTACCTCATCGCGATTCTGTTTATCGTGTTCGATCTTGAGGTTGTCTTCCTGTATCCATGGGCGGTTATTTACGATGAGTTGGCGCTGTTCGGCTTGATTGAGATGGCTGTCTTCATCGGGATTCTGGTCGTTGCCTATATCTATGTACTCCGCGCGGGAGCGTTGAAATGGGATTAGAAGAAAAAATACCTGACGGGGTAATTCTATCGACAGTCGACTTTTTCGTCAACTGGTCGCGTAAATCATCGATGTGGCCGTTCGGATTCGGGTTGGCTTGCTGCGCTATCGAAATGATCTCGGCGTTTTCTCCTCATTTTGACCTGTCCCGATTCGGGATGGAGGTCATGCGGCCGTCTCCGCGGCAGGCGGATTTGATGATCGTCGCCGGGCGCGTATCGAACAAGATGGCGCCGGTGGTCAAGCGGTTGTACGACCAGATGCCGAATCCCAAATGGGTGATTTCCATGGGTGCGTGCGCATCGTGCGGCGGGATATTTAATAACTATGCCATCCTGCAGGGTGTCGATCGCATCATCCCGGTTGATATTTATATACCCGGCTGCCCGCCTCGCCCCGAACAGCTCATCGACGGCATCATGAAACTGCATGCCAAGGTCATGAAAGAGTCGATTCGCGATTCCCGCGACAAAAAGCCGCAGGGGATCAGTAAATAAGGCGTTGAAAATTTTTTGGTTGAGTTTGTGAAAAATGGGACAATCCGAATTATTACAAATTGAAAAAGATGTGCTGGCGGCGCTGACCGAGCGCTTCGGCGAGAAGATACTGGGGCATGATAAATTTGCCGACCAGTTGTCGATTTTCGTCGCCGCCGATACTATCTTCGATTTAGCCCGCTTCATGAAAGAGGACGAGCGCACGCAGTTCGATTTACTCTCGGATATCTGCGGGGTCGACTGGATTAACTGTCCCAAACAGCGATTTGAGCTGGTTTACAACTTCTATAATATTCCGAAGAAACTGCGGATCCTGGTTAAGACGACGATAGCGGATTCCGACGCGCCGTCGATTCAATCGGTACAGCCCGTGTACAGCGGCGCCGACTGGCTCGAGCGCGAAGTCTACGACATGCTGGGCATCGAATTCGACGGACACCCCGACCTGCGCCGCATCATCACGCCCGAGGGGCTGGAAGGCTGGCCGCATCGCAAGGATTTCCCGCTCACCTATGAGGCGCCGCAGTTCAGCCACAACAAAGACAATCCGCCGGAGATTATCAAATGACGACCGCGACTTCGTCCAAGACGATGACCATCAACCTGGGGCCGCAGCATCCGGCGACCCACGGCGTTTTGCGCGTGATGCTGGATCTCGACGGCGAAACCGTCCTCAAAGCGACCCCGTACCTGGGGTATCTGCACACCGGTATCGAGAAGACGGCCGAGGATAAACTCTGGTACAAAGTCATTCCGATGACCGACCGCATGGACTATCTGGCCCCGATGTCGAACAATCTTGGCTATGTCCTGGCGGTGGAAAAAATGCTGGGGCTGGAAGTCCCGGAAAAAGTCAAATGGGCGCGCGCGCTGTTGGCCGAGATCACCAGATTGAATTCCCACCTGGTGTGGATCGGTACGCACGCACTCGACGTCGGCGCTATGTCGATGGTGCTGTATGCATTCCGCGAACGCGAATTGGTTCTCGAAGTGTACGAGGCCGTTGCCGGCGCGCGCATGATGTCGACCTATTTCCGCGTCGGTGGGCTGGCCAAGGATTTGCCGGCCGATTTCGATCAGCGCATTCAGAAAATTCTCGATATTTTACCCGAGCGGATCGACCTGTATGAAAACCTTTTGACGAACAACCGCATCTGGATCGATCGTCTCACGAATGTCGGTGTTCTGTCAAAAGAACAGGCGCTGGATTTATCGCTGACCGGACCATTGCTTCGGTCGACCGGCGTAAAATATGACGTGCGCAAGGATCATCCCTATTCGGGATATGAAAACTTCGATTTCGAAGTTCCGGTCGGCACCAAGGGCGATTGTTTCGACCGCTATCTGGTGCGTATCGCCGAAATGCGGCAGTCACTTCGCATCATAAAGCAGGCGCTCGACGGTATGCCCGAAGGGCCCTACAAGGCCGATGCGCCGGGTATCGTATTGCCGGATAAACAAAAAGTTCTGACTGAAATGGAAGCGATGATTTTCCATTTCAAACTCATCACCGAGGGATTCAAGGTTCCGGCCGGATCGTATTATCAGGCGATCGAGAGTCCCAAGGGTGAAATCGGATATTACATGGTTTCCGATGGCGGCACCAAACCGTACCGGATGCGAGTACGGCCGCCGTCATATATCAATTTGCAGGCATTGAACCCGATGGTGGTGGGCGGTCTTATCGCCGACGTCATCACCTGCATCGGCTCGATAGATATCGTTCTGGGTGAGGTTGATCGATGATACTCAAAGAGTCAACGATAAAAGAGATTAAAACCCGGATGGTGCGCTATCCGTCGCGGCGGTCGGCGATTTTGCCGGCGTTGACGGCGGCGTATCGGCAGGTCGGTCATCTCAATAACGCCGTCTACAAAGAAATATCGCGCGTGATAGAAATACCGTATGTGGAAATCGCCGAAGCGGCGACATTCTACACGATGTTTCCCAAGCATGAAGTCGGGAAATACCTCATTCAGGTATGTCACAACATTTCCTGCTCGCTGCGCGGCGCGGATAACATGCTGTTGTATCTCCAGGAAAAGCTGGGGATCAAGATGGGCGAGACGACTCCGGACAACCTGTTTACGCTGATATCGGTGGAATGCCTGGGTGGTTGCTCGGCGGCGCCGATGATGCAGATCAATCAAGACTACTACGAAGACCTGACTCGTGAAAAAATAGACAACATCCTGGCCGACCTTCGCGCCAAAGCGGACGAGGAGGGCAAATAAGATGGCTCAGGAACTGGTCTTCTTCAAATACATCGACGATCCGAATCAGCACAAGATCGATACCTATATCGAACACGGCGGGTATCAGGCGATTCAGAAGGTTTTAAAAGACTTCAAACCGCCGGATGTCATCGCAAAGGTGAAAGAATCGGGCGTGCGCGGTCGCGGCGGCGCGGGTTTCCCGGCGGGGCTCAAGTGGAGTTTCGTGCCGCAGAATACCGGCAAGCCGATTTATCTGGCCTGCAACGGCGATGAATCAGAGCCCGGCACATGCAAAGACCGCGTTATCATGGAAAACGACCCGCATATGCTCATCGAAGGCATCATGATTTGCTGCTATGCCATCAATGCGCATCATGCGTTTATTTATATTCGCGGCGAGTTCGCTTTCCCGGCGGCTCGCGTCGAGGGAGCCGTCAACGAGGCCTACGCTAAGGGGTACCTCGGTAAAAACATCTTCAACTCCGGTTTTGATCTCGATGTCGTCGTGCATACCGGAGGCGGCGCCTACATCTGCGGCGAAGAAACGGCTCTGCTGTCTTCGCTGGAAGGTTCGCGCGGCAACTCGCGCATCCGTCCGCCGTTCCCGGCCGTATCGGGTTTGTATAAATGTCCGACGGTCATCAACAATGTCGAGACGCTGTCGTCGCTGCCGAGCATTTTCAACAACGGTATCGAATGGTACCGCTCGCACGGCACGGAAAAATCTCCGGGCACGAAAATCTTCTCGCTCTCGGGTAATGTCAATAAACCGGGCAACTATGAAGTCGACCTGGGAACGCCGCTGTCGTATGTCATCAATGAACTCGGCGGCGGTATGCAGGACGGACATAAATTAAAAGCGATTATTCCCGGCGGGTCATCGACGCCGCTTCTCATGCCGGATCAGATCGACACGCCGCTGGATTATGAATCGATGGCGGCGGCCGGATCGATGCTCGGTTCGGGCGCGATTATCGTCATCGATGAGCGCTGCTGCATGGTCTGGGCGCTGATGAAACTGATTAATTTCTATGCCCACGAATCGTGCGGTCGCTGCACCCCGTGCCGCGAAGGCACCGCCTGGCTCAAGCAGTTGATTAACCGCATCGAGAACGGCGAAGGGCAGCAGGGCGATATCGAATTGATTCTGGATGCCTGCGACAATATCATTGGCCGGACCATCTGTCCGCTGGGCGATGCAGCGGTGATGCCGACGCGCTCGTTCATCAAGCATTTCCGGGATGAGTTCGAATACCACATTGAGCATAAGACGTGCAAGGTAAAAACGGATTACCCGTTTGTATAAAAATATGTCGGATAACGGAAAAGAAAAAGAACAGATTACCCTGACCATCGACGGCCAATCGGTGACCGTTGACAAGGGGACGACGGTTCTGGAAGCCGCCGGACAGATCGGGATTCATATCCCGACGTTTTGCTGGCATCCCAAGCTCGATTCCATCGGCGCCTGCCGTATGTGCCTGGTCGCGGTCGAAAAATTCCCCAAACCGGCCGTCGCCTGTGCTACCGAAGTGATGCCGGATATGATCGTCAAAACGAACACCGATGACATCGTCAAGGCGCGCCGGGGAGTGCTCGAATTCCTCCTGCTCAATCATCCGCTCGATTGCCCGACCTGTGACAAAGGCGGCGAGTGCGATTTGCAGGACAATGTCTTCCACTTCGGAATCGACAAATCGCGACAGACATTCACGCGGCACCGGGTGATCGACGAGGATACGCACACGACCTTCGATGACAAGCGCATCGGACCGGAAGTTATACGCAATATGAACCGCTGTGTAACCTGTTACAAGTGCGTTCGCTTCAACAAAGAAATCGCGGGCGAGTATGACCTCGGCGCCTATGAGCGCGGCAATCATACGGTCATCGATGCGCCTCCCGGCGAGCAGATCGATAACTTCTATTCCGGTAATGTCGTGGAAATCTGTCCCGTCGGGGCATTGACTAATACCGACTGGCGCTACAAAGTCCGCAACTGGGTGGCAAAGAAGGCGGATTCGGTTTGCAGTCATGATGCCGATGGCCAGAATATCACCCTCTGGTACGACCAGCGACAGTTGTGGCGCACGACATCGCGCCGCAATGATGCTGTCGACGAGGGATGGCTGTGCAATATCGCCCGATATGGATATCAGTATATCAATTCCCCGGATCGCCTGAAACAGCCGCTCATTAAGAAAGAAGGTAAGCAGGTTCCGGCATCGTGGGACGAGGCGATTGATCTTATCGCAAGACGGTTTAAAGAAATCAAGGAAAAAAAGGGTTCGGTCTGTCTGGCCGGGCTGCTGGGCGGCAATCAATCGGTTGAAACGGCCTATCTGTTCAACAAGTTTTTCCGCAATAAACTGAAAACGAATAATCTCGATTATCGCCTCGAATACATCGACCTCAAAGGCAGCGACGAAAACGAATCGTACAATTGCCTGTATCGCGCGCAGTTCAAAATCGCCGATCTGGAAAAGGCCGATGTCGTTCTCGTGTTCGCCTCGAATTTTATAAAGGATCATCCGAGCGTCAACCTGCGGCTGCGTAAGGCATATCGCAAGTTCGGGACGCAGGTGTATACGGTCAACCCGGTCGAAACCAAGTCGGCCGATATTTCGATCGATGAAATGGTGTATGCGCCGGATATGGAAACGGCCTTTGTCGCCGGAATGATCCATGCGATTATCGACAATAAGCTGTACAAAAATATCGATGCTGCCAAAGCATCCGAAATCAAATCGAAACTGACGCCGGAATCATTGGCCGAGGCGGCTCGGATGTGCGGTATCGAGGAAAATCGTTTCGTTGCGCTGGCGAAGAAACTGGCCGAGGCGAAATATCCGTTTATTCTGGCCGGTGACTATCTGATGGCCTCTACCAAACGGCATCGGACGGCGAATGGGCTTTACAATATCGCGAATTTACTCGGTATCCCGGATACCAATGCCGCCATTCTCGCCTCGCAGGCGAATTCATTGGGCGCCGACCGAGTCGGCGTTCGACCGAATTTATCGCCCAATCTGACGAAGACGCTGGAAGAGAAATGGGGCGAGGCGGTACCCGAATCGGCCGGTTCGAATACATCACAGATTTTTAAGAATATTCTCGATGAGGAAATAGACGCTGTCTTCGTTCTGGGCGCCAATCCGGCGATGCGATATCCCGATGGCCCGTTTGTCAATTCGGCGCTGGATAAACTCGACTTCCTTGTCGTAGCCGACCTGTTCGAAACGGCAACCAGTCTCAAGGCCGATGTCGTTCTGCCGCTGGCCGGATGGTCCGAACAGTCCGGCGCATTCGTCAACCTGGAAGGCCGCTATCAGCGGTTTGACAAGGCGCTGCCTTCAGGACCGGGCATCAAGACCGGAATCGACATCATCAATGCGATTGCCGATGCAATGGAGCTGCCGCTGGGATTGAATACTGCCGAGCTGACCAAGGAAGCGAAAGATATTGTCGACGGATTCGTACGCATTCCGCGCGATGTGAATAAATTCTTCGAGGTGCGGCAGGCGCAGATTCCGGAGCATCAGGAGTACCCGTATCGATTGATGATCGGTAACGATCTGCATCACTTCGGCTATGTGACCGAACATTGTCCGTCGCTGATGCGCTTTACACCGGAACCGTACCTGGAAATTTCTCCCAATCTGGCGGAGAGGCTGGGTATCGAGAACGATACGCTGGTGCGGGTCGAGTCGACGACCGGTAAGTTAGTGTTAAAGGCGAAATTGTCCGAGCATTTCGAGGGCGAGGTGCTCTTCATCCCCAATAACTTTGCCGCGACGGAAGTAAACAGCCTGATCTCCCGAGAGGGCGGCGGCTGGGTGAAGATAGAAAAACTGGACGATAAGTAATGGCCGATTTTACGTTCATAGCGATTATTATTGCCAAGGTTGCCGTTATCTTCATTGCGGTGATAAGCGGCTGCGCATATGCGACCTGGCTGGAGCGCAAACTCCTCGGACGCCTGCAAAACAGAATGGGACCGACCTATGTCGGGCCGTTCGGGCTGTTACAGCCGCTGGCCGACGGTCTCAAACTGTTGTTCAAGGAAGATGTCGTCCTGTCGGGTTCGGAGCGAGTGATCTTCGCCATTTCACCGATTATCGCCTTTATCCCCGGCTTTATGGCGTTTGCCGTCATTCCCATCGGCCCGCCGATCGAATTGTTCGGTTATACGGTGCCGCTGTCGATTTCCGATTTGAATATCGGTATCCTGTTCATCCTGGCGACGACATCACTGGGCGTGTACGGTATCGCACTCGGGGGCTGGGCCTCCGGGTCAAAGTATTCGCTGTTGGGCGGTATTCGTTCATCGGCGCAGATGATTTCATATGAAGTCGCCTACGGCCTGTCGCTGGTTCCGATCCTGATGATTTCCAGCACGCTGTCGCTGCAGGAAATCGTAGCCCAGCAGGCCGGCGGATTTATGGGATTCGGTAACTGGTTCGTCTTCAAAAATCCGATCGCGTTTATAATCTTCTGGATTTGCGCTGTCGCCGAAACGAACCGCTCGCCGTTCGATATGCCGGAAGCGGAGAGTGAACTGGTCGGCGGATATCACACCGAATATTCGTCGATGCGCTTTTCCATGTTCTTTGTGGGCGAATATGCCAATATGTTAACCGCCTCGGCTGTGGTGTCTACGATGTTTTTGGGAGGCTGGCACGGGCCGGTCGCATCCGGGCCGTGGTGGCTGGTAATAAAAGTTGTGTGTTTCATGGCGTTCTATATCTGGATTCGCGGCACCCTGCCGCGTGTGCGCTACGACCAGTTGATGAATTTCGGCTGGAAGGTGCTCTTCCCGATAGCGCTGTTGAATGTACTGGTAACCGGGCTTATAATGCATTTGGTTTGATATGCTGAAGAAATTTTGGGATATAATTAAAACGACGGTCATTGCGTTCCCGGTCGGATTCTATTCGACCTTCAAGCATCTGTTCCGCAAACCGGTGACGAAGAAATATCCCCGGGCCAAATCGGAGATGATGCCCCGGTACCGGGGACTGCATTACCTCGAGCGATACGACGACGGCACCGAGCGCTGCGTCTGTTGCGGCCTGTGCGCCGCCGCCTGTCCCGCCGACGCCATTTATATGGAGCCGAGCGAAAACGAGAAGGGCGAGCGGTTCGCCAAGGTCTATGAGATTAACATGATTCGCTGTATCTTCTGCGGTTTCTGCGAAGAAGCCTGTCCGGAAGAAGCGATTTTCCTGGGGCATGAGTTCGAACTGGCCGACGATGATCGCGACAAGTTCATCTACTCGAAAGATGATATGTTGGTAGAACATCCGCGCAAAGATAAGCCGTACAAGAAAATTTACCGGCGGACGCGCAGGTATTATTAAGGGTGACGAGGAGGTTGTTCTGACAGTCGAATTAATTCTATTTATCGCGGCCGCAATTGTCGCGTTGGCATCGGCTGTGATGGTCATTACGGTACGCAATCCCGTCGGATCGGTCCTGTACCTCATTCTGTCGCTTCTGGCGCAATCGGTATTGTATGTCCAATTGGGCGGGCTGTTCGTGGCGGCATTTTTAGTGCTTGTGTATGGCGGAGCGATTCTGGTTTTATTCCTGTTCGTCATCATGCTGCTCAATATCAGGCATTCCGACATGGGACCCGATAATGCCCCGATGATAAAGTCATTCGCATGGATTTTCGGCATCGTGTTGCTGGCCGAGACGGTATGGGTGGCAATGAGCGCCAAGGCGCGTCTGTCGCTGGTGGCCGAGGATTTCGGATCGGTGCCGGAGGTTGCACGATTGCTGTACGGCAAGTTCGTCTTCCCGTTCGAATTGACATCAATTCTGTTGCTGGCTGCGATTATCGGAGCCGTGATTATGGCTAAGAGGACGCTGTCATGACGGTACCGTTAGATTATTATATTATTTTGTCGGCCTTTTTGTTCGTGGTCGGCGTCATCGGCGTCGTGATTTCCCGCAACCTGATCGTCATGTTCATGTCGGTGGAAATCATGCTCAATGCCGCCAACCTCGCGATGATGGCTTTTTCCCGCTACTTGAAAAACATGGACGGACATGTGTTCGTGTTTCTGGTCATGGCCGTGGCGGCCGCCGAGGCAGCGGTCGGACTGGCGATTATCATTGCCGTGTTCAAGAACCGGGAAACCGTAAACGCCGACGCGCTCAACTTGATGAAATGGTAGAGGTATGTTAGACTATATTTTCATAGTGCCGCTTCTCCCCCTGGCAGCGTTTATCATAAACGGGCTGTTCAGGACGAAACTGTCCAAGGGCGTCGTCCAGACGCTGGCGGTCGGATCGGTTGGGCTGTCGTTTATCCTGTCGGTCATCCTCTTCTTCGAACTGCTCGGCCTCGAGAGCCGCTCGTATACGAACCTGCTCTTCTCCTGGATACCGGTCGGCGATTTACAATTGAACTTCGCCTATCTGCTCGATCCGCTGTCGGCCGTGATGATTCTGATCGTCACGGGAGTCGGCTTTCTCATTCATGTTTATTCCATCGGTTACATGGCGCACGACCCCGATGTCAAGCGGTTCTTCTGCTACCTGAACCTGTTTATGTTCGCCATGCTCACGCTGGTGTTGGGCGATAACCTGATTCTGCTGTTCATCGGTTGGGAAGGCGTCGGACTGTGCAGTTACCTGCTCATCGGATTCTGGTTCGAGAAGAAATCGGCCTCCGATGCCGGTAAGAAGGCATTTATCGTTAACCGAGTCGGTGATTTCGGATTCCTCATCGGCGCATTCATCATCTTCTGGACGGCCGGAACGCTTCAGTTTAACGAGCTGCGTGCGGTAGCCGACAGCGTGTTCGTCGTCGGCGGTTCGATGATCACCCTGGCGACGCTGTTTTTGTTTTTCGGCGCGACGGGTAAATCGGCCCAGATTCCGCTGTATATCTGGCTTCCCGATGCGATGGAAGGTCCCACGCCGGTCTCGGCACTCATTCATGCCGCGACGATGGTCACCGCCGGTGTGTACATGATCGTCCGATTGAACTTCCTCTTCGTGATGGCCCCGACGACAATGCTGGTCGTCGCCATCGTCGGCGCAGCGACGGCTTTCGTAGCCGCGACAATCGGTCTGGCGCAGAATGATATCAAGCGCGTGCTGGCCTATTCGACGGTGTCACAATTGGGATACATGATGATGGCCTGCGGCGTTGCCGCCTTCACGGCCGGTATCTTCCACCTGATGACCCATGCGTTCTTCAAAGCTTTGCTGTTCCTCGGCTCCGGCGCGGTGATTCACTCGATGTCGAACGAGCAGGATATGCGCAAGATGGGTGGCCTGCGAAAAAACATCCCGATTACGTATAAGACGATGCTCGTCGGTACACTCGCGATCGCCGGGTTCCCGTTCATGTCGGGCTTCTTCTCGAAGGATGAAATCCTCTGGAAAGCTTTCTCCTCCGGCCACGGTCACTGGATATTCTGGCTGATCGGTGTCGTGACGGCAGGGCTGACGACATTTTATATGTTCCGTCTGGTGTACCTGACGTTCTTCGGCGAGGGCCGCTATGACAAGCATACGGCCGAGCATCTGCATGAATCACCGAAAGTCATGACGATGCCGCTGGTCGTTCTGGCGGCGCTGTCGATCATCGGCGGATTCGTCGGCGTCCCGCATGCTTTGGGAGGCGGGGCATGGTTCGAGAAATTCCTCGAACCGGTTATGGCCGAGATTCCCGGCGAAGCCGCACACGGCGGACATCATGACATGACGATGGAATATGTTTTGATGGGCATTGCCATTGCCATCTTCGCAATTGCATGGATGCTGGCTCGCTACTTCTATCGGAAAAACATCGCCAAGGTCACGTCGCTCAAGGCGTCCCTGTCCGGCATTCACACGATGCTCTACAATAAATACTGGGTCGATGAATTCTACGGCGCGACAATCGTTCGCCCCATCGTCAACGGCTCGATTTTCCTTTGGAAAGTGGTCGATGTGTTAATCATCGATGGAATCGCCAACGGTCTTGCCTTCCTGGTGCAGGATATGTCGACTATGGTCAAGCGGATGCAGACGGGGCTCGTTCGAGCCTATATGGCGATTTTCGTTGTCGGTGTCGTTATTCTTGTTGGCTATTTGGTGGTGAGGTAAGAGATGGATAGTTGGATTCTCACGTTAGTTACCTTCCTGCCGGTGCTCGGTTGTATCGGTATTCTCCTTATACCGAAGGAGCAGGTGGCCTCGATCAAACACACGACGCTGTTTTTCTCGCTGATAACCTTCCTCGCATCGCTGTGCCTGTTGTTCCGCTTCGACGCGGTGGCGACGGGGATGCAGTTCGAGGTCAATATCCCGTGGATTGAGCAGTTCGGAATCGGCTATCATCTGGGCATCGACAGTATTTCACTTCTCCTGATTCTCCTGACGACATTTTTGACCGCCATCGCGGTGCTGTCGACGTTTAATGCCGTTGCGCACTCGCATCGCGGTTTCTATATATCGATTTTGCTTCTCGAATGCGGCATGCTCGGTGTTTTCTCGACGCTCGACCTGTTCCTGTTCTACGTATTCTGGGAAGTCATGCTGGTACCGATGTATTTCCTGATCGGTATCTGGGGTGGCGTCCGGCGCATTTATGCGGCGATCAAGTTCGTCCTCTTCACCATGATCGGTTCGCTTCTGATGCTGGTTGCGATTTTGGTGATTTATTTCCACTATTTTGGATTGTATGGCGAATACACGACCGATCTGACCAAGCTCGTCGGAATGCCGATTGCGCAGAACTTGCAGTTCTGGCTGTTCGCGGCATTCGGACTGGCATTCGTGATTAAGGTTCCGATGTGGCCGTTCCACACCTGGTTACCTGATGCGCACGTCGAGGCCCCCACCGCCGGTTCGGTGATTCTGGCCGGTGTGCTCCTGAAGATGGGCACCTACGGTTTCATTCGCTTCTGTATGCCGATGTTCCCGATCGCGACATTCGAGTTTATTCCCGTCATCGCGGTGCTGTCGGTGATCGGCATCATCTATGGCGCGCTGGTCGCCATGGTACAAAAAGATATTAAATCCCTGGTGGCATTCTCGTCGGTCTCGCACATGGGCTTCGTGATGCTCGGGCTGGTGACGCTGAATCTCCAGGGTGTGCAGGGATCCATCCTGCAAATGATAAATCACGGCGTGTCCACGGGCGCGCTGTTCCTTCTGGTCGGCATGATCTATGAGCGCCGCCACACGAGATTGATTTCGGAATACGGCGGGCTGGCGTCGCAGATGCCGGTGTACAGCACCTTCTTTATGATCGTGCTGCTGTCGTCGATCGGCGTTCCTGGAACGAACGGATTCGTCGGTGAATTCCTGATTCTGCTCGGTACCTGGAGCTTCAATAAGGTCTATGCGATCCTGGCCGCAAGTGGCGTTATCTTCGCCGCCTGCTATATGCTCTGGATGTACCAGCGGGTATTCTACGGCAAAGTGGAGAACCCGGCCAATCAGAAGCTGGTGGATTTATCACTTCGCGAGAAAGTTGTACTCGTACCACTTGTTGTCATGATATTCTGGATAGGCATCTATCCCAAGCCGTTCTTCCAGTTGCTGGAGCCGTCGGTCAAGGCGGTGATGGCGCAGGTCGAATCGGGGCGGGCCGAGTATGAGGCCTATCGAGCCGCAAAAGACGCCGCACCGACCGAGGTCGTTATCTCGAGTGCCGATGCGGAACAACAGGGAGAGAGCGAGTAGTGTCACACGTTAAAATGTATACCAAGCCCGGCTGCCCGTATTGCGCCGCCGCCAAGGAGCACTATCGCGGTAACGGTATCGATTTCGAGGAAATCAATGTGATCGGTAATCCGTCCGCCCAGAAGGAGCTGCTTGAGCTCTCCCGGGGCGAGAAAATCGTACCGGTGATAGTCGACAGCGGAGAGGTGAAAATCGGCTGGGGCGGCGGTTGAGGCTTTTAAATATGCGACGACCGTGAGTCGTCACCGTCTGAAAAGACTCGGAGAAGGCTATGCCGCAGTTGAATGCTGCTATTAATCTGGAAATTCTGTTGCCGGAGATTTCCCTCCTGGCGGCGGCGTTTCTGCTATTGACCGTGATTCCTTTGACCCGCCAGCGGACGGTATCGCCTCTGCTGTCATTGATTTCGGTGGTCGCGTCGTTTTTCTTCATCTGCACCATGTGGAATCAGCAGCAGACCGGCTATTTCAATATGGTCACCTGCGATAACTTCTGCCTGTTCGCCAAAGTTATCTTCCTGCTGACCTGCACCGGTGCCGTGCTGCTGTCGCGCGATTACCTGGTGCGCCGGGGCATGGAGCGGCCGGAATATTATGCGATGATGCTGATTTCCACGGCCGGAATGATGTTCATGGTCTCCTCCAGCAACCTGATGGTGATCTTCATCGGGCTGGAAATCATGTCGCTGCCGCTGTATGTGCTGGCCGGATACTTCCGGGCCGAATTGAAATCGACCGAGGCGGCGGCCAAGTATTTCTTTATGGGCGCGTTTGCATCGGCCTTTTTACTCTATGGAATCGCGCTCGTTTACGGCGGAACCGGCACGACCGATCTGAAACAGATTTTCATGTCGACCGGTATCGCGATGCAAAAGCACGAATTGTTCCTCATCATCGGCGCTGCAATGGTGCTGATCGGGTTCGCATTCAAGATTGCGGCATTCCCGTTCCACATGTGGGTGCCGGATGTCTATCAGGGCGCGCCGACTCCGGTGACCGCATTCTTCTCAATTGGACCTAAAGCGGCCGGTGTCGTGACACTGCTGCGTATTTTCGTCATTGGATTCGGCGGCATCTTCGGGACATTCGAACTACTGTTCTGGGTGCTGGCCTTCTTCACGATGACCATCGGTAATATCATGGCCGTCATGCAGAGCGACGTCAAACGGATGCTGGCGTATAGCTCAATCGCCCATGCCGGATATTTGCTGGTGGCAGTGACCGCAGGCGGCGGCGAGGCCGTGTCCGCGGCGCTGTATTATCTGCTGGCCTATAGCTTCTTTAACATGGGCGCATTCGCCATCGTGACGATCGTCGAAAATAAACACGAGACGAACTCGATCGATTCATACAAGGGCCTCGCCAAGCGGCATCCGTGGCTGGCGATCTTTTTAGCCCTGTTCATGTTCTCGCTGGCGGGATTCCCGCCGACAGCCGGATTTATGGGCAAGTTCTATGTGTTCTCAGCGGCCGTCAATGCCGGGCTGGTCTGGCTGGTCGTTGCGGCGGTCATCAACAGTTTGATCTCGGTGTACTATTATCTGCGGCCGGTCAAGGCGGCGTTCTTCGATACGGTCGAGGGCGAGCAGTCGACGGCGACGCAGTTGGTATTTGGCCCGATGATGGTGGTCGCGATCATTATCACATCGATCGGTGCGCTGGGGCTGGGATTACTCCCGAGCTATTTCCTGAAGCTGGCGGCGGCATCGGGACTGATGATGATTTAGCTGAATAGTATATATAAAAATTCTTGAAGCGGCGAATGTTATCATTCGCCGCCTTTTTTTGTAGTAGGGCAGGAGCCCTGTGCTCCTGCCATTCGCGCAAGATGCAATGAAGACAAAAGTAGATTCCTCAGTCGGCTTTTGAAGGCCTCCTTCGGAATGACTCCAAAAACAATACAAGTTTCGCGGAATAATAAGATTGAAAGTTTGCGGCGAGATGATTACTTAAAAACTATCCAATGGGTTGACTGCCACGCAAATGTTATTGATATTGCATACTTGACCAATTATGTTTTCAAACGCGACCCTGAACCATGCTGTCCTTCATAAGTAAAAGAGAATAGAGGATGTGGAATGTATAAACGAGTTTTTTACATAGCGATGATTTTTATAATAGGGTTGGCGGAGTTAATTATCGCAAATGACAGTTATATCAAAAATCCGACGGATTGTTATGAAAAATCTCGACGGATGGCGATGCTGTCGGATTCTCTATATATCGGGAGTATATTTTTCGAATCGCTACCGGTCTATCGACAGCCCTGTATTGTCAAACTCACATACGTCGCGCAGTTCGACTGTGAGAAAGGCGCTTTTGTTCAATTAAAGAACCAAACGGCCGCCGAGACGATAATTCCTGAGCGCTTTTACTGGCATCAGGGAATTAAAGCGGGAGACACGCTCCACGCCGAGGTGACGTTCATTCCTCAGATTGTGGGATTCTATCGGCTTGACTTTCGGATTTATGAGAACAAACCATACGATTACTTTGGAAAGCAATATGAGGCGCTCCCACGCGATCAATTAACGACATTGCTGGTACTCGGTATTGACGGCGAGACACTTGCTCTTAATACTGATTTTGCATGTCCGTATTACTCAACATTCCTTGGGCCGAATCCCGAATTGTTGCAGGATTCGATTATGTTTTTACGAGACCCGAAAGAGGAAAACGAATTGACACGCATTCGATATTCAAAAACATACCTGTATACTTATTTTGCAATAAAGGCGGTAGTGTATTTGGCGCCTGACGAAGAAGGCTTTCGTAAAGTGAATTACTATGTCAGTCCTTATCACGATTATCCATCTAAGATTGAAATGAAGATCCGTGATAACGGAGATATACTGTATAAAGATATCATCAATTGTGATAAAGAATTAGTCCTTGAGTCGGATACAGTTCTGTTTAGTATGAAATTCAATGCACTTCGGGAAAGATACAATAGAATCTCAATACGCTTTACGGCATCGAATCCCGACTCTGGCAAGAAGGACGGCATTTTTATGGGTTACCCGGAAGCTATTACCAATCATAATATCTATTTCTATGAGACGAATACGGGGGGGCTGCAATTTGTGACGGATATTAGTCCAACTAATTATCTAAAACCTGATATTTTATATCCGGATCGTCCGGATGGATTCTATATGCATTATGAAATCCAGAAATCCCTTGACCCTCGTGTGGAATGGCTCAAAGGGATTATCAGTACTAAATACAAATGGTAATACAACCCATTTCTTTTGGCCGTATCCCAAATGTGAAGACTGCTACAGCTCGTACATGCATGGCGCGGGGCCGCCCTTGAAGATGTATGAGATCAAATACACCGCATCACCGATGTTGGCGCTGCCGTCGCAGTTCGTATCCGCTTCCTGCAATTTCTGAGGTGCGCTGCCGCCCTTGAAAATATAACTGATCATGAAGACCGCATCGCCGATATTTACTGAGTTGTCCGAATTGATATCGCCCGACATCTCCCAGATAATTCCCGCATAATCGAACAGAATCGCCGATGAATCGGTCACGATATTTTCCGATGGAATACCTCGGGCGACATGAGACACCGATTTACAATCATAATCGGCAATGCCGATGACCGCCGAATCGGCCAGGCCGGATGTCCCGGTCGACAAATACTGGAATTTGATATTACCGTTGCGATAGAGGATTACCTGGAATGTCGTCAGGGTATCATCGGCCGAATTGAAATTGCCGACCTGATGATATTCGACGATAAAGCCCTCCTTGAGCGGCATGCGATAAAAATAGACATCGCCGTGCCCGTCGTCCGGTTCCAGCGTTAAATCGTTCCAGAAAGGCGCCACGAGCGTCGAGAAGGGGGGATTGGGGATATTGATGTCATTGAACAGGCCTTCGATGTTAATATCGGTCTCGGTAAATGACACCGCGCCGTTGGCGCCGATGTAGACACTGGAATACACCGTATCATAAAACGGGAAATCGAATCCGAATGTATAAGGCCCGGCCGTTCCGTCATCAAGGGTATCTTCGGAAACGGCGTCGTTGTACCAGGAATAGGCAGGAATCTTGAGCCCAACTGTCGTGAGGTCATACCATAAGAATGCCGGGCCGCCGATATCCGATGATGTACTCACCGCATACATCGTATCGGCGCAGGGGACATCCAGAAAGACCGGCAGATATATCAGTTCATCGAGCGACCCGCCGGATTCTCCGAACGAAATTTCCAATATGCCTTTGTAAATCGTCGTGCGGTCATCCAATACTGATGCATCGAGCGTGACGTCTATCGACACCGAGTCAGATGGCAGAACCGTGCCGCCGGACGATGAAACCGACAGCCAGGTGCTCTGCGAATTTTTCAACAAGCTGTCCGGGATACTAATATCAAAATCTATGGATGCGCTCGGAGACGAATTCACGATGGAAACCGGAATCGAAATGACATCTCCCGGCGCCATGGTCGTATCGATATATCCCGGATGCGGGGCAAGCACAAACGGTTCGGGCAGTGCCGAATCGGCGGCCTCGATATCCGGCCGGGGGCCAATGTGCGAGGTCGGGAATCCCTGCTGCGGCGAACCGGTGGCGACGAGGACATCGCGCAGGCGGTCGGCATTAATTGTCGTGCCAAAGCGATTCTTGTAAATCCCCTGTAGCGCCGCAACGGCTCCGGCAATCATCGGGGCCGCGCCGGATGTACCGCCGAACTGGCGCGTATAATACTGCCGCTCATCCAGACCGCCGTTGAATAAATCACCGTAGCCGCAAGTGACGACTTCGCGGCCGTAGCCTTGAAGGTTAACGCGCGCGCCATAATTCGAGAAATCCAAAACTTTTCTGTCGACACCATAGGTACCCGATGGCGGCGCGCCGGCTCCGACAAATATCGCGTGCGAATTCCTGTATGTCGTATCGAAGCGGTTTTCATAGATAGCATCGCTGAGGTTCTCGGCGCCATTGGCCGCCGCCTCGACGACGATAATCCCCTTGGCCCAGGCATACTGGATGGCATCGAATTCCGCCTGGAAATATTCGATGGGGACATAACCGAGCTGATCCGTGCGATAGGCGAAATCGTAGCGCGGGCCGGGCGTTTGAATCTCGATGAGAATGACATCCCCCGCCTCAAGGCTGTCAGCGGCCGTCATGACGGCTCCCGCATCCGATGAGCCATTGTGAGACGACAGAGCGATATCGGCACCATGGACAATGCCCGTGACGCCATAGCCATTGTCACCGGCAATGAGCATCCCGACAACGGCCGAGCCATGATTGCGCCATTCGATGGGTAGATTCGGATCGCCGCCGATAACCGCCTCGGTCGGGATTTCCAGATCTTCATGATCGAACTTCCACGAGCCCTCGATATCGGCAATCGTAATACCGCTGCCGTCGCCGCCGGTCTGTGTCCAGGCATAATAGGCGTCGATTCCCTCGGGCGCCTCACCGAGATACACCTGGCTGTCGACAAACGAGGAAGTCGGCGGATCGATATCGACCGCCGGGTATGATTTCGGGCGAATATAGGCAATTTCGACCTCCGGCAGGGCGTTGAGCTCGTAAACCAGCGCCTCGGCCTCGGATGGCGACGAAACATCGATGATAAAATAAGTATTGAAATCGGCCAACTGATAGCGTGATTTTTCTTCGAGGACAAACTGCCTGCGCTCCAGTGTTGCCGGATTATCCGGCAACAAACGGCGGATACTCGAAATACTCTTGGCGCTTAATAGTTCATTCACGGAAATGAGCTGTTTATTCTCAACTGTATGAATACGGCCGTCGGTCAGGCGAGTTCGCAGGCCCTCTTTGAATTTAACAACGATATGATCGATGTCGGCGGAGCCGCTGACTGCAATTGATAGCGGTTTTTCGATAATTTGTCGAGGGATAAGCGTTTGCCGGGTAGATGCCGATTCCTCTGCGGAGTTAGAAATACGCTCGGCCGATACGACTCCGGCCAGAGCCACGAACATAATTAAAAAGAATGAAAGTCGCAAAAACCGGCTTTTCATGCAATGCTCCGCAATAGGTGAGACAAGCGACAGGTACTCGTTTAAATATACTTCGAGGCCGCGATTTGTCAATCACTTGTCTTTTGCATATATATCGGTTTATGGCGCGATTTATTGGCGCTTTTTAGCCCAGGCGGAGCTTATTTTTCTGCCCGTCCGAGGTGTCGACCTGAATCGGATATTTGTTCGTAAAACAGCCGACACAGAAATCGGAGTGGGGTAGAGATGGCATGGCCAGCATCCCCTCGACCGACAAGTAGCCCAATGATTCCACCTTGATATACTTGCGGATTTCCTCGATCGTCTTCTGATTGGCGATAAACTGTTTCCGCGAGGGCATATCGATGCCGAAGAAACACGGGGCGATAATCGGCGGGCTGGAGACCCGGAAATGGATTTCCTTGGCCCCTGCGCTTCGCACCAACTGGACGAGCTTGCGCGATGTCGTTCCTCTGACGATAGAATCGTCAACCAGGACGACACGCTTGCCCTTGAGGACGCCTTTGACCGGATTGAACTTAACCTTGACGTCGAGGTCGCGAATTGTCTGTTCCGGGTCGATGAACGACCGTCCGACATAGTGATTTCTAATCAGACCGATTTCGAATTTAATGCCGGATTGCTCGGAATACCCCAATGCTGCCGTGTTGGCCGAGTCGGGGATGGCGATAACGATATCGGCATCGACCGGATGCTCTCGGGCCAGCAGCCTGCCAAGGCGGCGGCGGACCTTATCGACGTTTTCGCCGAAGACAATCGAGTCCGGGCGAGAAAAGTAAATGTATTCAAAAATACAAAATGATTTGTGCTTGTTAATTTTAGGCAATTCGGATCGGAGGCCGTCTTTGGAAATTTCCAGGACCTCACCCGGCTCGATGTCTCGGACATATTTTGCGCCGATGATATCGAAAGCGCACGTTTCCGACGCGACCACCCAATGGCCGTTCAATTTGCCCAGCGCGAGGGGGCGGAATCCCCACGGGTCACGGGCGGCAATGATACTGTCCTCGGCGCAGAAAAGATAGCAAAATGCGCCGCGGAGTTTTTTAACCGCTTCACAGACTTTCCCGAACGTACCCTTGGCCTTCGATTTGGCAACCAGATGCAGGACGATTTCAGTATCGGAAGTCGTCTGGAAAATCGATCCCTGATTTTCGAGGCGCGTTTTCAGCTCGATAGAATTGGTCAAATTACCGTTGTGAGCCACAGCGAGCATCTTGTCGCGGTTAGTAATCAGAAACGGCTGTATATTCGTAATCGAGCTGGCGCCGGTCGTGGAATAACGGGTATGCCCGACCGCGACGGAGCCCTTGAGTTCATCGAACAATTGCTCATCCGAGAAAACATCGGAAACCTGCCCCATGCCCTTGTACAGGTGCAGCTTCCCCTTGTGAGACGTAACGATACCGGCAGATTCCTGCCCGCGGTGCTGCAAGGCATAGAGTCCGAAATAGGTCAACTCGGCTGCCTTGCGCGCGCCGTAAATACCAAATACGCCGCACTTGTCGTGAATCATATCTTCGGCCATGTGTCGTTTCCCTATCCGAAAAAACATTAATTTTACGCTAAATTTGTGTGTCTGTCAAGTGCTGAGGCGACATATTACGGTGCAATAAATATGAAATCCAATTCACAGTTTTCAAGCTGTCACTTTTTTGAACAATTGCCAAAATTCACTTGAATTGCCGGCCGGTTCGTAAGTATAATGCAAAACAACGGTTAAGGAGTCCTCAGCCCTGCGGGGCACGCGGGGTGGGTACACGTCAATTTACCAACGCTATTTTCAGATCAAGGCATACGTTTTGCTCAATTGACTTTCAGTATGGAAAACGGGAATCCAAAAGAAATGCTCCAGTATCGAGCCTTATCCGCGGTCGTATTAGCCGGAACCGCTGGCCTCGGTATCGAAGCCGTTGCCGGTAAAGGGCTAACGGCCGCTATCGAGTACCTGGAACTGGCCGCTGGCGCGCTTCTGCTCTGGGATGACAATAAAAATGTCACCGTCAAGGCGGTCGAGGCGATTTCCGATGCCGATCGAGACATCCTCATGGAAACCGAGGATTCCATCCTGTACACCCTCCGAACTCAATATCTTTTGGGAACGGCCTATTTCGAACTGGGCGGCGATCAATTCAAATCGGTCTTCAGCGTCCCGGTCGAAATCAAGGGAAAACAATTCGGCGCCCTGGTCGGTATCAGGTACGGCCGTGCTCGTCTGCATGAATATGACGAATTTATCCGCTCGCTGGCAGCCGCCCTGGCTCTGTCATCCGGGCGTCGCGCGGACGGCGAATTGAGCGCCGAAGAAATCGAACAGAAAATTGCCGAAGAGCGCATCGCGGCGCAGGAAGAAATCGCCGTTGCGGTCAATCATTATATCAACAACCCCCTGACAGCGCTTCTGGGAAACCTGCAGCTTTTAAGCCTCAAACATCAGGAATTGCCGGAAGATATTCTGCGCCGGTTGACGATTATCGAAGAATCGGCCCGGCAGATCAGTGAAGTGACCAAGCGGTTGATGTCGATATCGGAAGCCGACTCAACCGAATATGTCAACGGAACTCGGATGACCGATTTACTCGGTGATTCCAAGAAGAAATCCGATGTCGGGGAAGAAGACGAAGACGACTCATCACACCACGATAGAGGAGACGAGGAGGGTTGATAGCCAAGATTTGCCAACCCTTTCTATATACCCTCCTCTCTCACCCTGAAAAGGCCGGTTGCCCCCCGGCCTTTTCCATTTTTTAATCCGAATCAATTTCATCTATCGGCAGTGTATACAGCGATAAACTGCTGTGAAAATTATCCCGATTTTCGTTTAACAATGGGATATAAATATCTTTCACCTGCCAAGGATATTTGTCAGGACGAAGAGTAATTGTATAGTTAACTACTTTGTAACTCGGCCCAATCCAGTAAGAATTTTGAATTATTTCATATTTATTCCTGGTGATATTCTCCAGGTCAAACATTCCGCCGGCAATAGTATTCAAGGCACTCAATTGTTCAATTTCTTCTGCCATTGTAAGTGAATCATCAATTGGATTAAAAGTAAACTTGGCTTCAATTGTATTGCCGCTGAGATAATCAAACAAAAATGTAAAATCTCGTGTTTGGCTATTATGCAAAGACAAACTATCCACACGAATGGAATGGCAGTGTGCACCCGATACCTGCAGCGTGTATATACCCGGGGTTACACTAATGGAATAGTACGAGTTGCTGTCAGTTTGAGTCTGCGCGATTAACTGCCCATCATCAAAGACATCTATGGTAGCAGTAAACCCCGTTTTAGTCGTATACGGGCCATTCAAATCATCATAGGGGGATGCAAACCCATTGATGTAGCCCGATAATTCGACGGTATCCGATAAGTCGCCTCCCGATACAATATTCGTTTCTTTGCCACAGGCGACCAGAAGAACAAGGGCACTCACAAGTAAAATCACATAGTTATACTTCACTAGATAACCCTCCGCTTTGGCAATGATACTATTATAAAATAGCCAAAACGGAAAAATTGTCAATCGTTTGTTATATTACTCCTATTTAATAAGAATCATCCGCCTTGTTTCCGCCCCTCCCTCGACCGTCAATTTATAGAAATAAATTCCCGATGAAACCGCCGCGCCATTTCTATCTTTGCCATCCCATGTACAGGTATGGTCTCCCGCAGTCTGAAATCCATCGACCGGCCGAGCGATTTCCTCGCCGAGAATATTGTACACGGTCAGCGTCGCGTGAGAACTCCTGGCCAGCGTGTACTCGATTGTCGTCTCCGGGTTAAACGGGTTCGGGTAGTTTTGTTTCAGGGATAACAGCGCGGGCAAAGCCGGGTTTGCATCATCCGCCGCCAGCGGCGATTGAATCAGGCTTTCATAATAAGTAACGGCCTCGGCCGCATTGGCGCGCATTTGCGTTATCGATGCAAGATTATCCGCTCCCTGTCCCATAACGATAGCGGCTATCACTTCGGTCGAATCATCCGCCGCCAGTGTCAGCGGCCCCATATTCAACATGAAGCGCTGATCGGTCGCAGTCGCCACGATATCTCCGGTACCGGTTACCGGGTCGCCGCTGTACATGAAATCGAGCGTATCATTATTGTAGACATACGGGAAACCGCCCTGACTGAGGCCATGCATCAGATTGTACGTCTCCCGGAAATCAGCCGGATCGGTGCCGCCGATATAGACGCGCAACGATGACATCGGGGCATTGATAAAACCGGGTACTTTGTAGCCGAAAGTGCAGGCCGTGTCGGTGTTGACTCCGGTAAACACTGCCGGACTTTGCAGGAGTATGCCGCCGATACAGGGCGGCGCAGTGCCGTACTGCGTGTCGTCATTATCCATGTTGTAACAGAAGCCAAGTTGTTCCAGCGTATCGCAACCGGATTTGTCATCGGAGGCGAATCCGAGATCCGGATCAATCCAGACCGAGAGATACAGGTTGGTAAATGAATTTCCGCCCTTATTGTAAACTCTCCAGCGCAGATACACGATATCATCCTGTGCGCCGGCTGCATTCAGGGCAAAAGTCGTCTGGCGGATTTCGACTCCCATCGGATTCGTTGATGAGGAATTCAACGTGTGTCGCGTCGTATCAGCGTCATTGTATACCGACCAGAGCATTTGATCGCCGATCATGGCCGGAATCGTATCGGAGCCGTTCACCTCGATAGGAGCGCCCTGCCCGACCGCAAACTGCAAATACTCCGTGTAATCAGTATTGGGATTGGCGGCCAGGCTGTCACTGTAGAGTTTGTAGACGCGGAATTCGGGTGCATCGGTCTGGAATGTTCCTCCGGCCATCGGGCCGGGCGTGAATTCACTGGCGTATTCAGCCAAGGCGGCCAGGGTATCACCGGTGGCTGCATCGACTCCGACTAACCACAATGCGGCGGAGTAGAGGGGGCATGGTGTCGATGTCGGATTACTGCAATTGACATTCGCGGTGTCCCCATCGAAGGGATAAAACGTTCCGGCATCGCATCCGAAGACATCCTCCAGGTCACGGCCGATGATGCCGCGATTCGTCACGAACATGAGAATGTTGTTCGCGTCGATGTACGTCGTGTTGTCGGCGGATAGGCGCAGTGCACCGTCCGTGTCTTTTGCCTCCATATATGGCTCAGCTAAAAGCGGAGCAATAAAAAGACACAGGGACAGACATATCATTACAGATTGTTTCATACAGAACCTCCCGTTGTTCCATGAACGTAAACGAGAAGGGTTACCGATGCGCCAACTATAATCTCGCCTATTTATAACGATTTGTAAAGATTTAAATCAAGAATGATATGACAATATTGGAAAGCAGAAATAATCAGCCTCTAATATAATAACTTTTGCGGAAATAATCGCGAACCGTGAACAAGCGCCGGGATTATCTGTTGTAGATTAATTAAGCCCAAGCTATTGCGTTTTTGGGAAAAGTTTGCTATCAAGACCAGGTAAAATAAGACGGATGTATCAGTAACACATGAGAATAGAGAAAGCAGGTATTAGAAATGGCTGAACAGAGCAAGGCCAGACGGCCGCATCAGGAAATTCCCCGGGGTATGGCCCGGATTAGTAATATAATCGCAGTCGGCAGCGGTAAAGGCGGGGTCGGCAAATCGACCGTATCGACCAACTTTGCCATTGCCCTGGCCAAAACCGGAGCCAAAGTCGGTCTGCTGGATGCCGATATTTACGGCCCCTCTCAGCCGGAAATGCTCGGTTTGAAAAAACAGCCGGAAGTCCGCGGCGACTTCCTCATGCCCCTCGAGGCGCACGGTATCAAATTTATGTCGATCGGCTTGTTGCTCGATCCGGAGCAACCGGTCATCTGGCGCGGCCCGATGGCATCGCGCATGATCCAGCAATTCCTCGGCAATGTCATGTGGGGCGATCTGGATTATCTGATCGTCGACCTGCCGCCGGGATCCGGCGATGTCCAGATTACACTGGCTCAGCATGCCGCGCTCACCGGCGCGATTATCGTCACGACGCCGCAGCATGTGGCGCTCGGTGTCGCACAGAAGGGGCTCGAAATGTTCCGCCATGTCAATGTGCCGATTCTCGGTATCATCGAAAACATGAGCGGGTTCACCTGCCCCAAGTGCGGCGAGAATACGCCGATTTTCAAGACCGGCGGCGGGGAGGACCTGGCCAAACGCCTGAATATCGATTTCCTCGGCGGCATTCCTCTCGATCCCAAATTAATGTCGGCAGGCGATGACGGCAAACCGCTCATGACCCGGTCATTCGACTCTCCGGCCAAAGTCGCCTTCCACGGTATCAGCAACCTGTTCAAGGCGATTATGGATAAAGGCGTTCAGAAAGCCCCGGAACCGAGTGAAATAAAGAAATCCGGCGACGGCAACATAGAAATCACCTGGCCGGATGGCGAGAAAGTCGTCTATAGCGCCTATGATATGCGCGTGAATTGCCCCTGCGCCCTGTGCGTCAGCGAGGAAACCGGGGAGAAGATTCTCGATCCCAAATCGATACCGCTGGATATTTCCATAGGCGCGTTCCAGCGGATCGGAAACTATGCCATCACGGTGGCGTTTTCGGACGGCCACGAGACCGGCATTTACAAATACGATAAACTCCGCGCCATGCAAAAAAAGCAAAAAGATGCGGCGGATTCTTCGTTTGAAGTGTAGTACTCTTTAGAATTCAACAGGAGGTGGCTCATGGGAGACGCCAACAACATACAGATTATGGCTGAACCGCAGATGGATCCTAATGTCTGCCGGTTTATCGTCGACCGACCCGTCTACAACGGGCTGGTGACGTGCAAAAACGAGAAGATGGCCGAGGGCTCGCCATTAATGGAAGGGCTCTTCGCTATCAGCGGTATTCGCGAAGTCATGGTGGCCGGTTCCACTGTTACGATCGCCAAGAAAAGCACTCTCGAATGGCATCAGATCGGCAAGGAAATCGGCACGGTGATACGCGAAAAAATCACCGCCGGCGGCAAGCTCATCGACGAGGAAAGCCTGAATAAAGACCTGCCCGTCAATCCCGAATTGAAGGCGCAGGTGCAGGAGGTCTTCGACGAGGAGATCAATCCCGGACTGGCCTCACACGGCGGCAGCGCCGAAGTAATCGACGCCAAGGGCAACACAGTGTTTATTACGCTGTCCGGCGGCTGTCAGGGGTGCGCATCGGCTTCACAGACGCTCCGCTACGGAATCGAGCGGATATTGCGCGAGCGGATTCCGACTATCGAGGAAGTTATCGATGTCACCGATCATTCGGCCGGCATCAATCCCTATATGTAAGTTACTTATCAGACACAAAAAAAAGCCCTCCTCGGAAGCAGGGAGGGCTTTTTTATTGCGAATTTATTTATCCTTCGGGAGATTCAATAACCAGTCAAGCAGTTCGGAGTCGGCATCCACAACCGAATGGAGGATGTCCGTGCCGTGGGCATCGCCGGGATATTTTTTCATCACCTTGCGCCCGGCATAGTTCTCGAACAACCACTTGCTCGATTCGGCGGAATAGGTATCATTGTTGGACGAGGCGATATAGATCGGCTTGATCAGCGCCCGTTTCTCATCAAGCATGACGTTCCCCGGCTGCAAACCGCGATAATCGGCTCCCGGTGAGAGCAGTACCGAGCGGCTGACCCACATGTTTCCGAGGAGTATCCCGGCCGTATTAGCGCCGATTGATGCGCCGATAACAATCACGTTGTCATAATCATAGTCATCCGGGTGCTTGGCTCTGAAATCGGCGAAAAATTCTGCGATGTCATTCGGAATCCTGCCGAATGCATCATCCGGCATATCCGAAAACGATATCGTCGAATCGTGTAACTTATTCGACATGCCGTGCCCGCGCAGGTCAAAGGCGATTGTCGCATAGCCGATCTGATTCAGCCGCTCGCGGAACGGTTCATACGATTCGTGCGTCTTAGCCATCATCGGCAGCAAAAACGCAAGTTTCGGCTTGGCCGTTTTCAGGGAATCCGCGACCGCCTCATTCTCCCAGGCATGCAGAACGAGCCCGTCAGAAGTCGTGAACATCAGGTGTACATCGTCGGAGGCATTGGCGCTGCTTTGCACCAGACCGACGGATTTAAGGAGAAAGCCGGCAGCAAAGAGGCTTAATCCAATAAGTGTCAATTTCAGTATGTCTTTTACCATAGCACTGTATATCTATTCTCAATTTACAGATCAACAAAAAAGCGTCCGAGGATACAATCATCCCCGGCATGAGCAAACCGAACTTCCGTCAGATAACGTTTATCTCTTCTTCAAAGTTCCCGTTAGAGAAACGTTCCGGGGCAAGGCGGTCGATATTTATCGACGGCTCCTTGCCGGTCAGGATTTCTGCAACGACAATTCCCGCACCGGGAGCATGCATGAATCCGTGTCCGGAAAATCCGGCAATCGTGAAGAAACCATCGACCTCTGTGTGAAACCCGATAATGGCATGATGATCGGGAGTCGTTTCATAAAGACCGGCCCAGCTGTTGGCGACGGTCGCGGTTTCCATTTGCGGTATTCTATCTAAAGCCTTCATGAGGATATTGTCGTTGTAATCGGGATCCTGTGACTCGTCGAAGCCCGGCGGGACGTCTTTGTCCGCCCAGCCCATGAGCAAGCCCTTGGATTCCTTGTGGCAATACAGCCCGGATGACACATCGACGACCATCGGCATGGTCGGCGGAATGAAATCGAGCTCGCCGGAGGTGACGATCTGGCGGCGATAGGGTTCGATCGGAATCTTGATGCCGACCATATCGCCGATTAATTTGGCGTAGGGACCAGCGGCATTGATGACCAATGGCGTTGAAAATTCGCCCTTGGGAGTAATCACCTTACTCACCTGGCCGCTTTCGACTGTAATCGCGGTCGCGGGGGCTTCCGTCAGGATATCGACGCCGAGCCGTTTGGAGGCGCGGAAATATCCCTGAAGAAATTCATGCGGATCGCCCAGACCATCCCGTTTGTGGAAGGTCGCCTTGATGATATCGTCGGTTCGAACCGGCGGGGCGAGTTTCTTAACATCATCGGCATCAAGGATTTTTATATCCAGTCCCAGCGATTTCTGCAGCTCCGCCGCCTCAAGATACGCCTTAACAGTCGATTCTTCAGTCAACAAGAAGGTATAACCGACCTGATCGTAAAAGGCCGGCTCGCCGGTGATTTGCTCGAAGTTCTCAAACACATCGATTGAGGCCGAAGAGATTTCTATATTGACCTTCGATGAGAACTGGGCGCGGATTCCGCCGGCACATTTAGCCGTTGCGCCGGAACCGACGAAAATCTCTTTTTCGAGAATCAAAACGTCGCCGAAGTTCATTTTGGCAAGGTTAAAGGCAGTTGCCAGTCCGGCGATACCGCCGCCTATTATTATCGCGTCGTAATTTGTCTTCATAATTCGAACCAATTTAAGCAAGTGAATATTTTCACGACAGCAATTTATACCGAGTCCGCCCAAAGTCAAGCGAAATCAAGCCGATACAAAAGGATAAGGGGGAAATGGAGAGAGTTGGCCCAAATAGATATAAAAATAATTATTTCCTTGAAATCGAGGCTAATTTTCATACATTGTTGACCGCCTCAGGGTAGTAACCAATGCAAATGGTTTTGTTGAAAAAAATGGCCAGGGTGTTCTCGTTTTCCGAAACGAACATCCTCATCTTTTTGGCCTTAGTCGTAGGATCCGGCACCGGGTATGGCGCACTTCTGTTTATTACCCTGATTGAATACGCCCGCGAAATTTTCTTCGGATTTTCCGCCGATGCCCTGTCTACTCTGCTCCAGGCGGATGACGGCGGCTATAAATGGTGGATCATTATCATTCCGGCCATCGGCGGTATGATCGCCGGCCCAATCATTCATTATTTTGCCAAGGAAGCCAAGGGGCACGGCGTTCCTGAAGTGATGGATGCGGTCGCCCGTAAGGGCGGCATTATCCGCCCGCAAGTCGCTGCTATTAAGGCGATTGCGTCGGCCGTGTGTATAGGATCGGGCGGTTCGGCCGGTCGCGAAGGTCCGATTATTCAAATCGGCTCAGCCATCGGCTCGACCATCGGGCAGGTGTTCAAAATGTCCGGCAACCGTGTGAAAATTCTCGTTGGCTGCGGCGCGGCAGCCGGTATTTCGGCGGTGTTTAATGCCCCGATTGCGGGCATCATCTTCTCGCTTGAGATTATCCTGGGCGATTTTGCCGTCAAGACATTTGCCCCGGTGCTGCTATCATCGGTCATTGCATCGGTTATTACAAGATCGGTGCTCGGGAATCACCCTGCCTTTGAAGTTCCTGCTTATGAATTGGTTTCGGCCTGGGAAATGCCGCTGTATGTCCTGTTAGGGATTGTCGCCGGCGGATTCGCTGTTGTCTTCACGCGGGTGTTGTCCTGGTCCGAGTCGTTTTTCGATAGTCTGAAGATCCCGGAGATTTCCAAACCGGCCATGGGCGGCGCCTTACTGGGCGTCGTCGGTGTGTTTTTCCCGCAGGTCTTCGCCGACGGCTATAACACGATTCACCTGGCACTGTATGGCAAAATGGCCCTTGGACTGATGGCGATTCTGGTGTTCGTCAAAATCATCGGTACTTCATTAACACTGGGATCGGGCAATTCGGGCGGGATTTTCGCTCCGTCATTGTTCATGGGAGCGATGGTCGGCGGAGCATTCGGCAGCCTGGCTCATACTTTTTTCCCCGGCGTGACGGCTTCCCCCGGCGCCTATGCGCTGGTCGGTATGGCGGCATTGGTCGGCGGCACGACGCATGCGCCGATGACGGCTATCCTGATTATCTTCGAAATGACCAGCGACTATCGTATTATCTTGCCGCTCATGGTGGCGGTTACGATTTCGACACTGGTTTCGCGAAACCTGTTCCAGTATTCGATATATACGGTCAAACTGGCCGCTCGCGGCATCTTCCTCAAAGGCGGCAAAGATGTCATGATTCTCCGGTCGCTGCAGGTATATGAAGTGATGGATCGCAATTTCGAAACGATTTCGCTCACGACGCCGCTGCGCCAGATTATCCAGAAGATCGAGACGACCAAAGAAACTTATTATATGGTCGTCGATGACAAGAGCAATTTGCATGGAATCATTTCGCTGCAGGATTTGCGGGAAATTATTTCGCGCGGCTACTTGCAAGACCTGATCATTGCCGATGACATCGCGCACACCGATATTATCACGGTCACGCCCCAGGAAACGCTCGATGAAGTCCGCAAGAAAATCAGTATGCAGGATTTGCAGGTAGTGCCGGTCGTCGAATCCAAGGGAAGCAACAAGATTATCGCCGTACTGCGCCGCGATGATATGATGACCGTCTATAATAAACGCCTCATCGAATCATTCAACGATTAATCAGAAACGCAATCCGATATTCAAGTATAAGCGATAGGGATTATCGTCGGCCTTGCCGTATCCGAATTCGCAAGGACCGATAGGACTATCCAATGATATCGCAGCGCCCCAGCCGCGGCGGAAGTCCTTAATTTTGATATTTTCGAAGTCGTTGTAAATATTCCCGTAATCGAAATTACCGAGGAAATACAGCCGATACGGCAGCCTGACCCTGACCTGTAGATTGGAAACGAAGTATTTATCACCCGCCAATTGCTCGGTGCGAAATCCGGAGAAATCGTACATACCGCCGATGCGGAATTTTTCGATACTCGGTAAATCGGCAGTCGATATACCCAGCGAAAACTTGGGATGTAAATTGATGTAATTGCCCAGTGGCCAGAAGGCCTCGATGGAACTGGACAATTTCGTATACTCCTCGAAGGTGCCGCCCAGCCACTTGCCGGAAAATTCTATCGTCAAATCCTGGCGATGTCCATAATCGGGGTAGGGGAATTTATTATAGGTCTCGACCGTGGATTGAATGGCAAACGTGGACAGGACATGATCTTCGGTCAGGCCCGATTTGGTCAGTTCGGTCGTGATGTTCTCAAGCCGGTACCTGAAATTTATCGTCCCCAGTCGTGAAATCTGTTGTCCTGCCATAATGGACCAGCCCAGACGATCCTCGACTCGAAAGCCGTCCGGCGCGCCGAAAGGTTGGAAGAGACGCCTGCGCAAGCGCGAAAAATAGAACTCGGTGCGCGCCGTCAACAGCGTCCGAGAAAGGCGGTCTGCCTTGAATGACAGTGTGTAGTTGTGTCGTCGCGATGAGAGCATGGCATGCGCCATGGCCTGAATGCCCGCGCCGAAAATGTTATCGTCCAGCATCTCCGCGAACATCTCCGCCTGGTATTCATCATCCCAGTGGCTGCCCAACCGCAGTTGCGTAAATTTCTTCTCTTTGACGTTTATCGTTAAGCCGACACCATCGGCTTCCGGTTGCATATAAAGACTTACCCGATCGAAAAACCCGGTCGCATAAATGTTGTCGATTCCTTCCTCGGATTTCTTCGTATCGAACGGCTCACCGGGCCGCAGGGGATAGTTCGCCTTGATGATCCAGCTTCGCGTCCGATCATTGCCGCGAATGTCGACATATTTCAGGAGTCCCTCGTCGAATTCCACCGTCACGGTCGCATTGGCGTGGTCATAGATGATGTTCTTGACATGGGCCAGGTCGAAGCCGGATTTGCGATAGGCATTGATGATCAGGTCGGTCGCCTCACGCACTTTCACCAGCGACAGGACCTCTGCCGTATCATCGGGGAAATAATTGAGTATCGTCGAGTCGTCAATGACCGAATTTCCCGTGAAGATATAACTGATTTCGTCGTTTCGCCGATTGAGCTGACCATCGAGATACAAATCGATCGTGGAATCATGGGCGCGCACCTCGGCCGACAGGCGATAGAATATTTTCTGCCGGTCGGCATAGCGGAGCGCCTCGGGAATCGTCGCCAATCGCATGCGGTCATCGATCTGAATCGGGAAATTGGCCTTTATCGTATTCAATTGCGGGATGTCTGTATTAACCGACAAACTTGCCAGTTCGACCAGCTGCTCGCTGTTGTTGTCGTAAATATCAGTAAGAATATCTTTCACTGCCCGACGGCCCGTCTGATAGCCGAGCGCGATCAGCGTGTCCTGTAAATCCATGTTGAAATTGGCGATGCCATCGATACCCGGCGCAATGACAAAATCGGCGTGGCTGAGCTGTTCTTCCAGCGCCTCCTGTTGCATAATGGATGTCACTTGATTCGCAACGTCGACCGGATCATTGATTTCATCGACCGGGAGCAGGTCCGAGGCCGTATTGACCGCGATGACATAATCCGCCCCCATGTTCCGGCACACATCGACCGGGATGGGTGTCCTGATTCCGCCGTCCATCAGGTGGCGATCTTCCAATTCTATTGCGGTAAAGGCCAGAGGAAACGCCATCGATGCACGCATGGCATTGGCGATATTGCCGTTATCGATAATCACTGCGGTGCCGTCACCGATATCGGTCGCCATAGCGCAGTAGGGAATCGGAAGTTTATTGAAATCTCCATCGGAAATATAATTGGCCCGAATCGTCAAATCCGTCAACAACGAAGTCAGCCGCTGACCGGCCGCCAACGCCTGCGGAATATACGGCTTGATGCCGTCGAAGCGAATCAGGAGCAGATAACGATCGCGCTCCTCGCGCTGGGTGAAAAACATGGATTGCCGCTGCCGGGAATCGGAAAACAACTGACCGAAATCGATATCGGCGACGATATCCTCGATTTCGACAGCGCGATACCCCGAGGCATATAATCCGCCGATGATACTTCCCATCGACGTTCCCGCGATGTAGGATACCTCAAGCCCGGCCTCGTCGAAGGCCTTCAGGATACCGATTTGAGATAAACCGCGTGCGCCGCCGCCCGATAGCGCCAGCCCGAATTTGTGCGGATAGAACTTCTTCCACGGCCGAAAATCCCGGGATTCCAGCGTGTCGCGTACGATTTCAATCGTCTGAAGCCGCGATGAATCGGGTACGATGTCATCGGCCGCCGCAATTGAGGCGCTACAGATCAATAGAATGAGTATGTATATTCGCGCAGTTTTCACTTGCTCCCCGAGTGCAAATTCGATTCCTTGATATATTGTCAGATTATACCTAAATTTCAAGGATAAAGTTTGCGTGGCTTTGACAAAGACGGAAATTAAGGAAATAATTGAGCTGAAGCAGAAAAAACGGCGCGCCGAGCGCGGTTTATTTCTGTGCGAGGGGATACGGCTGCTCGAAGAGTCGCTCCTGTCCTCATATCGCCCCGAACAGGTCGTTTTTTCGCCTGCGGTCATCTCCGAGCGGGGAAAGGCTCTTATCACTGACTTCAACAAGCGCGGTTTTCGCATCGACGAGGTCTCGGCGAAAGACATCGAGCGGATATCCGATACCAAATCGTCGCAGGGAATCGCCGCGATTTATAAAAAACCGACCCCGACTCTTGAGCAACAAACGCTTACCCGGCATCGTAGAATTCTTATATGCGACAATATCGGCGATCCCGGCAATATCGGAACGCTCATGCGCTCGGCGGCGGCATTCGGATTTACCCTGATTCTCATGACGCCGAACGCGGCCGAAATGACGAATCCCAAGACGATTCGCGCCAGCATGGGAGCGTTTTTCTCGGTTGAATTTATTGAGGATATCGCGGCCGATCGAATCGCGGATATCGTGCGCGAAACCGGCCACTCGCTGTGTGTGGCGGACGCCTCCGGGCGGGAAATCGGAGATTCAACCGCGGTACCCGAAAAAGTCGCCCTCGTTGTCGGTTCCGAGGCCGACGGCGTATCGGCCGAGTTTATGAAGACCGCCGATACGATATTGAAAATACCGATGTCGGAGAAGGTAGAGTCTTTAAACGCCGCCATGGCCGGGACGGTGCTGATGTTCTGGATTCATGCAAAAGGAAAGGCTGGGGCATGAAAAAACAACTCATGACGTTGCTCGTGATATGTCTTTTGAGTACGGCATTCGTGTCGGGCGATAATGTCCTGCGCAAAGACAATGATGTGTACACGTCCGGTTCCGAGGCGGTATCTATTGCCGTATCCGAAACCGAACGTATCGTCGTCAATGCCGCAGGGACGCTGAGCGGGCAGATAAAAATCGTCACCGGCGGCGATATGTGCACTACCGAGTACGTCAAAAGGATCAAGACATCATCGGAAGCCGAGGCGAAAAGCTATGCCGGACTTGTTACCGTCGAGTGCGATCGCCGCAACGGCGAAGTAGTCGTGTCTCTGCGCGCACCGGCCGGCGCACCGTGGAGCGGTACCAACAATTCCGTTTCTCTTTTGGTCACCCTGACGGTACCCGATAACAGCGCAATCTCGATCGCCACGGCCTATTTCGATATCGAAGCCTTCGGGCCGTTTCGCGAATTCAATGTTACCGAATCGCTGAGTCAGGTCTCCGTCGACAATGTCGTCGGTTCGGCCGACATCAAAGTCTCGAATCGGCCGCTCATCGTGCGAAATCTCGTCGGAAAACTTTCGGCGACGAATAAATACGGCCGGATCAAATTGCACAATATCAAAACAGGAGAGGAGACGGCGACGATCCTCAACGACAACGGCGATATCCAGATGGACGGATTTATCGGAGAACTCGAAGTCAGTACCAGCTACAGCGAGATTATTGCCGAACGGTTGACCCTGACCGGGTCGCGCAACCGCATTAAAAACGTATCGGCGCCGATTACACTGATGTTCGATTCCCTCACCGACGGCCGACTGCGCGTCAATAACCATTACGGCCCGATACATGTGGAGTGCAAGGGGGAGGTCGATGCGGCCTTTATCTGTAAAATAGGCGAGGAGAGTACGATAAACGCCGAGGGGTTTGAAATGGAACCGACGCTGGTGTATGACGACCGGCTCGAGTTCGATGTCGGCACGGCCAAGGCAGAGGTGCGCCTCACGGCTCGAGGAGATGGAAACATTATCATTCTCGGCCCCAATAGGTAATGACACGAAAGAAAGGAATCATCGTGAAATCCCGATTCATGCTTCTGTTCGGAATCGCTATCCTGAGTTGTATGGGATTCGCAGCCGAATGTCTTCGCGCCGAGGAAGTCGTTCTTCCCGAGGAAATTTTCTATTATACGCCGATTGCCTCGGCCAGCGGGCCGAATGTCGTGTGGACCAATCCCGCCGCATTGGGACAGCGGCAGTTGGGATCGGTTTTGTTATTTACGCACCGGCAAAATCGCCTCATCAGGGATTATGGCTCGGTGACGACAACCAGGGCGATGGGGATCGGCTATCGGCACTTGAATTACGACGGCGACGATCACCAGGAAATTATCTTTGCCCTCGGCGGCGGCCGACGCACCGGATTCGGCATATCGTATCGCTATATGAAAAAAAGCGTCGGATATCTCCATCATCGCCATCTCTGGACAGTATCGCTGCTTGTGCGGCAAACGAAGAATTTCTCCATCGCAGGACGGGCGGAAAATCTCAACCGCAGCCGCATCAACGGCGAGCGCAGCGATATGCGCTTCGTCTACGGTGTCGCCATGCGGGCTTATCGGGACCTCGTGACGCTGTCGTTCGATGTCGATATGACGCAGAATGAAACATTCCGATCGGCCGATTATCGCACCGGCATCGAGGTGCGGCCGATACCCGGCATGTTCGTCTATGCCGACTTCGATAATCATTCCCGGTTCAACCTCGGATTCCGCGTCAATATTTTCAATACCTATGTCGGGAATCGCACGGAATTCCAGCGCGACGGCAAGACCTACCTGTCGACATCGTATGTCGGCACGGTCAAAGGTCGCCAGGCATCGGTTATCAAACCGCAGCGCAAGACTCTGTCTGTCGGACTGGACGGGACACTCCCCGAGAATCCGGACAGACCTTTTTTTGGACAACGGCCCCTGAGGTTTTTCGATTACATTGACGGAATTCGTCGGGCGGCCGATGACGATGAAATTGACAGATTGTTCCTGCATATAAAAACTCTCCGCTGCGGTATGGCTAAGGCGGAAGAGCTCCTTGATGCGCTGGATTACTTCAAATCCAAAAACAAACCGATTTACGCTTTCTTATCGGCGCCGAATAACCTGAGCTATCTCGTCGCAAGCATCGCAGACAGTGTTTTCATTCCACCCGTGTCCTCGGTTAAACTGACCGGCCTGCGCGTGGAACTGATGATGTACAAAGGCCTCATGGATAAACTCGGCGTGGAACTGGAACTGCTGCGCGTCGATGAATACAAGAGTGCTGCCGAACCATATATCTTCGACAAACCGACCGATGAAAACCGGCAACAGGTCAATCGCTGGCTCGATGTCATGTTCAATGACTTCGTGGCCGTTATTGCCTCGAATCGCGGACTGTTCGATGATTCCGTCAGAGCGATTATCGACCGCGGGCCGCTGACCTCGCTTGAGGCGCGCGAATTCGGTTTAGTCGACAGTCTGATGTATCTTGACGAGGCGCTGCAAGCCTTTGCCGAGAATCCAAACTCCTACTGGTCACGCCAAAAATCGTTCTATTCATATTGTACCGAAACCTTCGTCGATGATTCATGGGATGAAAAACATACCATCGGAGTTATTATTGCCGATGGCGGTATAACCGCCGGACAATCGGGCGGCGCCAAAGTCGGCGAGCATGAAATGATCGGCGCGGTTCGCCGCTGTTATTTCGACAGGAATATCGACGGCGTGCTGTTGCGCATCAATTCACCCGGCGGCGATGCCCTCGCCGCGGATTTACTCTGGCACGAGATCGAAAAACTGGCGCAGAAAAAACCGGTCGTGATATCGATAGGAAATATTGCCGCTTCCGGCGGCTATTATATCGCAGCCATAAACAGCCCGATATATGCGGATAAAAATTCCCTGACCGGTTCAATCGGAGTGTACGGCGGCAAAGTGAATTTCGCCGAATTGTACGACAAAATCGGAATCTATACCGAGACCATCGAGCGCGGCAAAAATGCGGCGTTTTTTTCATCGTCTCAGCCTTACACCGAGGAACAGCGCGAAAAAATGAAATCGCAGTTATGGCTGTTTTATGACCATTTCGTCGATAAAGTGGCCGGTGTCCGACCGATTTCGTCGGATTCCGTAAATGCCCTCGGTCGCGGTCAAGTCTGGACCGGCATTGAAGCCGCGTCCAACGGATTGACCGACAATCTGGGCGGGATGTGGGACGCGCTCGGTAACCTTCTGGGTGATATGGGATTAGATAAAAATAATATTGAGTTGAAATTCCTGCCCGAAAAATACTATCTATTCCGCAACCCATTCGATATCCCCCCCTATTTGCGAACGAAAATACAGGACTGGGTCACGCCCGGTTCGCCGGTGGAAAATGTCCTGAAAGAGCCCTCCGGCGGAAACATTTTCTATCGCATACCGTATGATATTCTGGTAGAGTAGGTAGGTCTATACATTTAAACATTTTTGCATTTATAGACGTACATCTCTTGATTGCGCGGAATAAAGATTTAGATTACACACATGTCACAACATAGAACATATGCGTATGGAGGAACAATGAGCTATTGGAAGAAGGCTCTTGTGACTGCGACGGTCGTCGTTTGTCTGGGAGTTATGGGTGAAAGCGCTCTCGCATTCGATTTTACCTCGGTGGAGGATAAAATCACTGAGTTCACGCTCGACAATGGAATGAAATTTATCGTGATGGAGGACCACAGCGCACCCGTGGTCTCGTTTGTTTTACAGGCCGACGTCGGCGGCGTCAATGATCCCAAGGAAGCGATGGGGTTGTCCCATTTCTGGGAACACATGGCGTTCAAGGGTACGTCCGAAATCGGCACCAAGGACATAAAGAAAGAGCGCAAGGCGATAGAGAAGCTGGATAATATCTATGCCGAGCTTCGCGCCGAACAGAGCAAAGGCGCCAAGGCTGATTCCGTAAAACTGCAGACGCTGACGGAAAATTTCAAGGCGGCGCAGGAAGAAGCCGAATCATTCGCCAATATCAATGAATTTTCGACAATCGTCGAACAGGAAGGCGGCGTCGGACTCAATGCCGGTACCGGCTATGACAACACGACCTACTATTATTCCTTCCCGTCGAATAAACTCGAACTGTGGTTCTATCTCGAATCGAGCCGCTTTACCGATCCGGTATTCCGCCAGTTTTATAAAGAGCGGGATGTCATCACCGAAGAACGCCGCATGCGCGTCGAATCGAATCCGTCCGGCCGCATGGTCGATGAATTCCTTCATGCCGCATTCCGCGCCCATCCGTACGGCCAGGCGCTGGTCGGGGAGATGAGCGAAATCAAACATTATACCAAAGAAGATATGCTGAATCACTTCCGGACATACTATGTCGCATCCAACATGGTTGCCGTCATGGCCGGTGATGTCGATCCGAAGGAAGTCAAGACATATGCCGAAAAATACTTCGGCAAACTCCCCAAGGTGGACAAACCCGATAATCTGATTATCGTGGAACCGGAACAGAAGGCGACGCGCCGCGTCGTGATTCCCGAAACCAGTCAGCCGATGCTGATCATGGGTTATCATCGTCCCGCCGCGACGGATCCCGAGGATGCCGTATACGATGCCATCGCCGATTATCTCGGCCAGGGCAGAACGTCGCTTCTGTACAAGAGCCTCGTAAACGACATGAAAATCGCAACGAATGCCTCGGCATTTGCCTCGTTCCCCGGTAATAAATATCCGACCGCATTCGGTATCTTTGTTATTCCGGCCAAGGATGTCACGGCCGAGGAGTGCGAAAAGGAAGTCCTCAATCAGATCGACAAGCTGATCAATGAAGAAATCCCCGCCGAAGAGCTGGAAAACATCAAGGCGCGGGCGAAAGCCAACCTCATCAATACTCTCGGTTCTCGCAATGGAATGGCTCAGTCACTGGCATCATATCAGACGCTGTTCGGTGATTGGCGCGAGTTGTTTAAATCGCTCGACAAGGTCAATGCCATCACCGCCGAAGATATTCAGCGTGTGGCCAAAAACATGTTCTCCGTAAAGAACCTGACCGTAGCGTCGATTGAAACCGTAGAAGAATAAGAGGTAAGGACGATGAAATATACGAAAACTCTGCTGTTTCTGTGTCTGTGCGCTATGGTTGTTTTCATGGTGTCGCCGGCTCAGAGCAAGATGAAGGATATGAATTTTCCGGAACTGGGGAAAATAGAAGTCCCGCAGCCGGATAAAGTCGTGCTCGATAACGGCATGACCATTTACTTACTTGAAGATCACACGCTGCCGCGCTTCAATGTGACGGTATCGCTGAACAAATGCGGCAGCTACCTGGAACCCCCGGGCAAACTTGGCCTCGCCGATATGACCGGCGAAGTGATGCGCACCGGCGGAACAACCTCGATGACCGGCGATGAAATCGACGCCGAACTCGAAGCCATCGGCGCCTATGTCGAGACCGGTATCGACGTTGTATCCGGTTTTGCCGGAGCCGGCGGTTTGTCCGAATATAAAGATAAAATCATCGGTATTCTCGCCGATGTCCTGCGCAACCCGGTTTTCGCCGATGATAAAATCGACCTGGCTCGCTCGAATCAGAAATCGACCATCTCCCGTCGCAACGACGATCCGATGGGCGTCACGATTCGTGAGTATCGCAAAGTGATTTACGGCGATGATTCGCCCTATGCGCGATATCCGGAATATGCCACGATCGATGCCGTCAAGAAAAACGATATCGTCATGTTCCACCAGCTTCTCGTGCAGCCGAATAACATTCAGATCGGTGTAGTCGGCGATTTCAATAAAGACGAAATGATTGCACTGCTGAAGGAAAAGTTCGGCGACTGGCCGGCCGGGACAATGGATATTCCGAACCCGCCGGATGTCGAATACGAATTCAAACCCGGCGTTCACTATGCCGAAAAGACCGACGTTACGCAATCGAATGTACTCGTCGGACACATCGGCGGCAAGATGGGTGATCCGGACTATCCGGCCACGATCGTCATGAACTCGGTTCTCGGCGGAAGTTTCGGCAGCCGCATTACGGACAATGTCCGTACCAAGAAAGGCTATGCCTATGCGGCGCAGGCCAGCTATACGTTCAATTATGATCGCCCGGGATTCTTCTATGCCTATGCCGGCACCAAGCTGGAAAGCACGATCGATGCCATCCGCGTCATCAAGGAACAGATCGAATCGATGCAAACCGTCCCGCCGACCGAAGATGAAATGAAGAAGGCGAAAGACGGCTGGCTTAATTCCTATGTGTTCAACTTCGATACCAAGAATGAAGTCCTCGGTCGTATGATGACCTACGACTACTACGGTATGCCGTCGGATTATCTGCAGCAGCTTAAAGAGCAGGTTGAAAAAGTTACGCCGCAGGATGTCGTCGATGTTGCCAAGCGGAAACTTAATCCGGATAACATGCACATTCTCGTCACCGGTGATGCCTCGAGGTTTGACGGCCCGCTGTCGGAATTCGGCGAAGTCGAGGAAATCGATATCACGATTCCGAGTCCCGAAGTAGAGGAATTCGAAGCCACCGATGAAGAACTGGCCGAGGGTATGGTGTGGCTCGGCAAGATGGTCGCGGCACTCGGCGGTGTCGACAATTTTAAAAAGATCAAAACCCTGGAACAGAAGGGTAAACTGACGCTGACCATGCCGCAGGGTTCCATGACGGTGGAAGTCTCAGAAATTAACGTCATGCCGAACAAAGTCGCGACGATTATCAAAACGCCGATGGACACACAATACGATGTGTACAACGGTGTCGACGGCTGGGCCAAGAGTATGGGCCAGACGATGCTGAAATCCGCGGATGATCTGGAAGAACAGAAAAAAGATATGTCGCGCGATTATTACACCATCTGTGCCGGCGCCGATAAGCCGACATACAAAGTGGCGTTCCGCGGCGACGATACGTTCAACGACAATCCGGTCGTCCGGCTTGATTTCCTCACTGAACTCGGTGCGCAATTCACGATGTTTGTGAATCCGGAATCCTCGCTGCCCGTAGGACAGAAGTATACGGGATCGACCCCGATGGGACCCGGTGAAATCGTCACCACGTTCAATGAGTTCAAACCGTATTCCGGCGTTAAGGTGCCTGTGAAACAGCGCCGCGATGTCGGTCCGATGGTCCTCGAAACGGAATTGACTGCCGTGACCATCAACGGGAAGATTGACGAATCGATTTTCGTGAAGCCCGAAGGTATTTAATACACGCAGCATGCTGTAAATAAGGCGCCGGTTTTCCGGCGCCTTTTTTTTCTGGCTTTTCCGCTGCGCTGTTCGTATAAACCAATTAGCACGAGTCGGAGAACATACTGCAAGATTTGAAAGAAAAGGAGAGCACACATGCCCGGCACATCAATAATGCGCGTTTTCATATCGACCGCATGTATTGGACTGTTTCTGTTCGTGGGGGCAAAGGGGGCGCCGCAGGATGAAACCGGAGGAATGCAGGCCAAAAAGACCGCCGTGTATTCCGAGAAGGAGATATCCGAGGGGCGCGATTACTTGATGAAATCCGTCGATGCCTGCGGCGGCATCACAACATTTAAAAAGACAAAAAACTACGAAATGACCTGCACCGTCAATTCTTCGAAACAGGGGTCGATGCAATACCGGGAAGTGAAAGTGTTTCCCGATAAGATGGCGCAATTCGTAAAAACGCCCAGCGTCACGCAGGAAATGTATTATAACGGTTCGGACGGATGGACCGTATTGGCCGGGACGGCCAAACCGATGCCTCCGACGCAGGCCGATATGATGGCCGACCAGATGAAGCGCGACCAGTTCTACCTGTTGATGCATGTCGATGACAAGGATCTCATTGTTGCATTCAAAGGAATGAGTGATTTCGATGGTCAAAAAGCGCTGCGTATCGAAGTAGTGTTGAACGAATCGGAAACGTATTCGATCTTCCTCGATACCGCGTCATACAGAATTATCGGCATGAAACAGGAAACATTATCGGCCATGGGGCCGACGACCGTTTCGATCGCACTGCTCGATTACAAGGAATTCGGCGGCGTGAGCTTGCCGTCTCGCATCGAGCAGAAAGTCGGCGGACAGACGGTGACGATTACCGATATTTCATATAGGCTGGACATCGATATCGATAAGACAATGTTTGAGAAACCATCGGGAATCTAGTGACAAAGGCGCCCCTCATAGGGCGCTTTTTTTATATGTGCTTCGTGAAAAACTCGACTGTCTTCGAAAGAGTCGCCTCCAGCTTCTCATTGCTGCCGGTAAATGGATGTACCGCACCGAACGTATGTCCTGTTTTTTCAACGCACAAAAATTCGGTCAATGAATCATCCGCCCAATTGCGCAGCCGCTCGGCATCCGCGAAGGGTACCGCCTCATCCTCACCACCGTGTATGATTAACAGCGGTTTCTTCAGGCCGGTGACGGCCTTTTCAATACTCAGCGTCGAATTGCCATGTGCTTCGATATCATCGAGGAGCGTCGTATTCAACCGCATGATCTGCCCGGTGCGCTTGTTCGCGACCTCGAAGTATCCCTTCTCGCGCCATGCCCTTTTCATCTGATCCGAATAGCGATTGAATGTCGACACCGCCGACCAGGTCACGACCGCCTTTACCGTCGGCTCATTCACCGCCGTCAACAATGCAATGCCGCCGCCTCGGCTATGCCCCAAAACGCCTATATCTCCGGAAGCGCCGAATTCTCCTTGCCCGCAAGCCGCGATAATTTCCGACAACTCGCGAATCTCTCGCGAGAAAGTATTGCGGGAGAATTTATCCTCCTCCGTGAATTCGAGTGGATTGGGACCGATGCCGTTGTGCGAAAAATTAAACGTGACGGTGACGAATCCTCGCTTCGATAAGTACTCGCCGATATGCGGCACGAATCCCCAGTCCTTGAATCCTTTGAATCCATGGGCATAGATGATCGTTCCGACAATCGATCCGGCGTCGGGCGTATATGTCGTGACCGCAATTTCCTCATTATCGGATGCAACGAAGATGCTGTTCGCTTTCATACGGTACCTCAAATAAAAAATCCGTTCCGACATATAGTACGATGTCGGAACGGATTTGGCAATTCGTGATTGTCGTAAAAATCGATTACTTGCTCTGGGACATGATAATCGGCGAATCGTAAGAATCGCCCGGATGCTCGGTCCCGATCTGGCGATTGAGAACCAGAATCGTGATGCGCCGATTGCGCGGATCGAACGGATCATCTTTGAAGCGCGGTTTCTTGTCGGCATATCCGCGCACCTGATATACCTGGCCGGGATTCAGTTTCGTTTCCATCGCTCGCCGCGCCGCATTGGCTCGATCCGCCGACAACTCCCAGTTCGTATAATCCTCGGAACGAGAATAGTCCGCGGCGTCGGTGTGCCCCTCGATGACGAGCTGGTTGGACAGTTTCTGCAGTTCCATAGCGATGGTCTTGAGGATCAATTCGCCTTTGAGACTGAGAGTCGACGAACCCGGTTTGAAAAAGGCAACATCGGCCGAGCCTTCAATGAGCTGAATGCGCAGGCCCTCGCGCGTCACCTCGAGTTCGATATAATTGCGCAGCACGTCGAGGCCGGGCATCTCGCTGATTGCCTGGCGAATCTGCGCCGCCAACTGCTCCATTTCCTTCTGCATCATCTCTTCCGGAGTCAACTGATCGTCGCCGTTGCCTCGGCCCGGCGGTTGCCCGATAAGGACACCTTTGCCGCCTTTCAATAAACCCATCTTGGCGGCCTTGGTATAGCCGACCGGATCCTGAAAATACCCCTGTACGGCCTGCTTGACGGAATCGGATTGATTAACCAGCCACATCACGAGAAAGAGCGCGAACATGGCCGTCATGAAATCGGCGAGCGCGACTTTCCATGCGCCGCCATGATGACCACCGCCTTTGATGGTTTTCTTGACGATTATTATCGGTTGATCTTTTTTGTCGTCGGCCATCGCTCTTAACTCTTTCTGGTATTCTTACAGGCTTCTTCGAGATCGGTGAAGGACGCCCTGACTTCATTCGGAATCGACCTGCGACCGTATTCCACGGCGATCGAAGGCGGGAAACCTTTGCAAAAAGCCAGCAGGCATTGCTTCAGGCAAACCATATACATGCCGTCGGCATCATTTTTATGCTGCATACTCTTGGCCAATGGCCCCACGAAGCCATAACAAAGCAAAATACCCAAAAACGTACCGACCAGCGCAGCACCGACCTTGTGACCGATTTCCTCCGGCGGGCCGCCGATTGCGGCCATCGTGATGACGACGCCAAGCACCGCTGCCACTATACCGAGACCGGGAAATGAGTCTGCCACCGTTCCCAGGATATGCGGGGCATGATTGATTTCCTCGTGGTGCGTTTCAAGGTCGACGTCGAGCAGCGCTTCCAACTCGTGCGGCTGGACCGAACCGGTAATAATCAAACGCATAGTATCGGCCATGAAATCGACCGCATGATGGTTTTTCAAAAATGACGGGTATGCCTTGATAACCTCGGAGTCGTGCGGCTTTTCGATATGTGACTCGAGTCCGACCAGACCTTCGCGACGGGCAATATTGAAGATTTCATACAACATGACCATAAGGTCAGTGTAGTCCTTCTTCCCGTAAGTCGATCCGAGGGTGCCCAGAATCTGCCTAATCATGTCTTTCAACACCGGCATCGGCGACATAACAATAAGCGATCCCAGGGCCGCACCGCCGATTATAAGCAGTTCGAGAGGCTGATACAGAGCCATAATGGCTCCGCCTTCCATGACATAACCGCCGACGACTGAAACGATGACGACGATGAATCCGACAATAATTAACATACCTGTGCGCTTCCCTCAAATCGTTTGGGGCCCAAAATAGATATCTATTCGTATAAATCGACAGATTCTCGGCGCGTTTTAGCCGGAAAGTCAATTTTCTGAGCCGCCGCCGACGATATAAACTCTTTTGAATTCGGAAGTTATAAAAATACCCCGGTTCGCGGGGAGCAAACCGGGGGGGATAGTAGAGGATCGCTGTTTACCAAATAAGGACGGGCGGCCGAACGGCTTCCCAGAATGGTATACCGGGCCACCAGCAGCCGACGATCCATTTGTGATTTTCACAATTCAATGGACCGCCGACGCATTTGGACTGCTTATACACATAATAGGAACCAACCGGGCAGATTGATCCGTCTCCCGGATCGTTCGATTCCGTGTATTTATACAAACACTCAAATGAGCACAATCCGATGGCGACCGCATCATCGGTCGTTAGCATGACCGTAATGCCCAGCGCCAACGAGAACGTGAACACGAACAGCGTAGAGAAGAGGACAGCTTTCTTCATTGGAAAATTCTCCTTTTTCAATCACTATTGCATTACCAGATGAGGACCGGCGGGAAAACGACTCGCCAGAACGGTACGCCGGGCCAGGCACAGCCCACGATCCATTTGTGGTTCTCGCAGTTGAGCGGTCCCCCGGCGCAGGTCGATTGCTTGTACACATAATAGGCGTCCACCGGGCAAATGACTCCGTCGCCGGGATCACTTGAGGCCCAGGTTCTGTACGTGCACTCCCACGAACACTGCCAGATGGCATGTGCATTATCCGTGGTCAGCATCACCGTGATTCCCAGCGCCAGCGAGAATGTAATCGCGAACAGCGATGAGAAAATGACTGCTTTTTTCATAGCATTTCCTCCATGAAAAGAGTGAAGATTAGGAACGACTATCTTCTATGCGCGCGATAAGAAGATTTTTTACCGGTCAAATGTCTCGCGAAAGAAATCGTTTTCAATGTATTGATTGTACCCGCTGGAAATAAAGACTATCGAACCATCCCTTTTTATTCCGAAAATCGTCGGAAACGTTTCGATTCCCGTCGCCATATTGAGACTGACGAAATCACACATATAAATCGGAAATTCACCGCCCAATTCCGTTATTTCCGATATATCATTAAGATCTGCCGATGTCGCGGCAACCAGAATCACCTGATAGCCCTCGGCCTTTTTACTGAGCTGTTTCAACCGCCAACGGGTGAGAAGCTCGGCGCAGGGGCCGCACCCCGGCATCAGGAACGCTACGACGGTGTTTGTATTCTGATATAATTCGTGTAGCGGCCGTTCGGGAGTAGTGTTCGAGAAGACCTGGATCTCCGGCAGTTTTTGACCGATGACCAGCTGCGTGTTGTTGGTCAGATTATTCGGATCTATTCCCAGCACACCGCTCGTTCGCACTGCCAAACCGGCGCGAACACCGAAAAAGACCGCAGCGAAAATTATCCCGCCGCCAATACACATGTATACAATAGTCGATACAAAACTCCGTTTTCCGGCAGACATATGGAATCCCTCCCGTAGATTATTGATGATTTCGAAGCTGATAATTGATTGACACCCTGTCTCAAATATAAGATTAATTATAAATATGTCAAGCAAAACAATAATATTTAGTCTATTGCGCTATCAATAGTATCATTATTCTTGCCGCCGTGCCGCCTTTTCCTCATTGCGCAGTCGCGAATCCCAATCGGGACAGGAATTTGATTGACTTCTGCGGGAGGGAATTTTACCTTATACCCTTGCATTATTTTTTGATGAGGTAGGTTGAAAATGAAGTATACGCCCGTAAAGGCCCCTCGCGGTACGAAAATTACCTGTAAAAGCTGGCAGCAGGAAGCCGCCTTCCGGATGATTCAAAACAACCTTGACCCGGAAGTCGCCGAAGACTCGAAAAACCTTATTATTTATGGCGGTTCCGGCAAGGCTGCCCGCAACTGGCCCTGTTTTCATGCCATTATAGAGTCCCTGAAAACACTGGAAGACGATGAAACACTTCTCGTTCAGTCGGGAAAGCCGGTCGGGATTTTCAAAACCCACGATTATGCCCCGCGCGTTCTCATCGCCAACAGCCATCTGGTTCCGCACTGGGCAACCTGGGAGAAATTCCGCCAACTCGATAAACTCGGACTTATCATGTTCGGCCAGATGACAGCCGGAAGTTGGATATATATCGGTGCCCAGGGCATTATTCAGGGCACCTACGAAACATTTGCCTCGCTGGCCAACAAACACTTCAACGGCGACCTCAGCGGGCGCTGGATTCTCACCGGCGGCATGGGAGGGATGGGAGCAGCCCAGCCTCTGGCCGGTACCATGAATAACGCCTCGATTCTTATCGTCGAAGTCGACGAAGCCCGTATTAATCGCCGGGTCAAGACAAATCTCTGCGATGTGAAAGTAAAAACACTCGATAAGGCGTTGAAGCTTATCAAAGAGCACACGACGATGAAAAAACCGGTATCCATCGGTCTCGTCGGCAACTGCGCCGAGATCTTCCCGGAAATCTTCCGCCGCGGAATGATCCCCGATATCGTCACCGACCAGACATCGGCTCACGATGAGCTGAACGGGTACGTGCCGGAAGGGCTGACCATGAGCGAGGCGCTCAAGTTGCGCAAGAAAAATCCTACCGACTATATGAAGCGATCGTACGATTCGATGGTTCGCCATTGCGAGTCCATGCTGCGCTTCCAGCAGGCCGGTTCCATCGTTTTCGATTACGGCAACAATCTCCGCGGGCAGGCCAAAAAAGGCGGCCTCAAACATGCTTTCGACTATCCCGGATTCGTTCCCGAATACATTCGCCCGCTGTTCTGCGAAGGCCGCGGCCCATTCCGCTGGGCGGCCCTCTCGGGCGATCCCAAAGATATCGCCGTTACCGATGACATCATCATGAAAGAATTCAAGCATAACGAATCGCTCATGCGTTGGATTCGCCTGGCTCAGGAGAAGATTCCGTTCCAGGGGCTCCCGGCGCGCATCTGCTGGCTGGGATACGGCGAGCGGGCGCATTTCGGCGATATTCTGAATACGTATGTGAAAAAGGGGAAAATCTCCGCTCCGGTCGTTATCGGGCGCGATCACCTGGATTGCGGCTCGGTCGCCAGTCCATATCGTGAAACCGAGGCGATGCTGGACGGCTCCGATGCCATCGCCGACTGGCCGCTGCTCAATGGCCTGTTGAATACCGCCTCGGGTGCCAGTTGGGTTTCCATTCATCACGGCGGCGGTGTCGGTATCGGCAACTCGATCCACGCCGGATTGGTCATTTGTGCCGATGGCAGCCAGATGATGAAGAAGCGGCTCAATCGTGTGCTGACGAATGACCCCGGGACCGGGATTATGCGGCACGCCGACGCCGGGTATAAGGAAGCAGTTACATTCGCCAAGGAAAAAGACATCAAAATACCCATGTTGAAATAAGACTCGATGGCTAAGAAGAAGACACTCAAGACAACACTGCTAATAGAAAATATCGGCCAGTTAGTGACGATGCAGGGACCGGTGCCTCGGCGCGGCTTGCAAATGGCCGATATCGGCCTCATTGAAAATGCCTTCGTCGCCGTTTCGGGAGCAGATATTGCAGTTATCGGTCGCATGGAGGATATGACCGGCAAGGTCGACCCGGCCGAACACTGCACCGTTATCTCGGCGGAAAACAAAGTCGTCACTCCGGGCCTTATCGATCCGCATACACACCCGGTTTTCGCCCGGACGAGAGAACTCGAATTCGAGATGCGCCTCGCCGGGAAAACCTATATGGAAATCGCGGCGGCAGGCGGCGGTATCCGCTCATCGGTGCGGCACCTCCGCGAGATGGACGACGACAAGCTCTATGCCAATGCGCGCAAGACCATCGAAACGATGATGCGCTTCGGCGTAACCTCGATGGAAGCAAAATCCGGCTATGGACTGTCGACCGAGGCCGAACTGAAAATGCTCGAGATTATCAAGAGATTGAACGAGCAGGAAACAATGGATTTATATCCGACGTTTCTTGGTGCCCACGAGGTGCCGGATGAATATCGCGATCGCCGAGATGAATATATCGACCTCGTAATCAACGACATGATTCCGTCGGTGGCGGAAAAAGACCTGGCCTTATTCTGTGATGTATTCTGCGAAGAAGGAGTGTTTACGGTCGACGAATCGAGGAGAATCCTGCAGGCGGCACAAAAGGCCGGAATGATTGCCAAACTCCATGCCGACGAAATCAAATCGACCGGCGGCGCGGAACTGGCCGTCGAAATCGGCGCCATTTCAGCCGATCATCTCGGTTGCATCTCCGACAAGGGAATCGATATGCTGGCCGACTCCGACACGATTGCCGTGCTCCTGCCGGGAACGGCCTTTGCCCTTGACCTGAAAGACACGGCGCCGGCTCGGAAAATGATCGAAAAAGGCGTCGCCGTCGCGCTGTCGACCGATTGTAATCCCGGCTCATCGATGACCGAATCGATGCCGATGATCATTACGCTCGCCGCGCTGAAATTGAAAATGACGGCCGCAGAGTCATTATCTGCCGTGACCGTCAATGCCGCCTGCGCTATCGGCAAAGGAGACAGCCTCGGGCGGCTCGAAGAAGATTTGCCCGCCGATATCGTCATCTGGGATATGAAGGATTATCGGGAACTGCCGTACCACTACGGGGTAAACCTTGTAGAAAAAGTCATTAAAAACGGTAAGGTTGTGATCGAGCGATGAAGGTATGGTCCGTCCGGATAGCGATTTTTCTATCTGTATTTCTGGCTGTCGGGTGCGGGCCGTATTCGTTTTCCGCCTCGGGGAAACTTGCCTTCAAATCGATTAACGTCGTCTCGTTCGAAAACCAGACGATTGAATATGAGCTGACCGACCGCCTGTATGACGCCGTCATAGAAACATTCATTCAGGATAATACCGTGCAGGTACTCGACGCCACCAGCGCCGAGGCCGTGATGACGGGAAACCTCACAAGTTACCGCCGCGATCCGTATAATTATGATGCCCAGGACGCCGTCTCTCAGTATGCCGTTAAGGTGACGTTTCACGTCAAAGTCGTGAAAGCCGCCTCCGAAGATGTTATCTGGGAAGAGGATTTTTACGCCGAGGGGATATATGACGCGAACTCCGAATCGGAAACCGAGGAGGGGCAACAGCGGGTGATAGATAAAATTACGGCCGATATTTTGGACAAAACCACGAAAAGTTGGTAGCCTTTTGGCCGATATCCTTTGTATAAAGAGGCAGGTACGCTCGTCTAAGTACCGACCCGTCTTTTGCTTGAGGAAGGATTAACAATTCTATGAATTCTCAGAACATACGAGCGATATTCACGATTACGTTTTTGGCCGTGTTGGCGTGTACTCTGATGTTGAGCGCTTCTGCGTCGGCAGGGAGTATTAATAAAAACGCCGGGACGACCGGGTTCTCATTCCTCAAGCTGGGAGTCGGTGCTCGAGCCGTCGCGCTGGGCGGCGCACACACCGCCCTCATTGGCGACGCGTCGACGATTCATTACAACCCGTCCGGCACTATCTTTATGGACGGCAAGGATTTCCTGATCGGATACCACAACTATGTCCTCGATGTCCAGTCCGGATTCCTGGCGGCCACTATGCCGATTAAAAACTATGGCCACGGCGGTGTCTTTATCGAATATATGAATTACGGCGATTTTACCCGTACCGACGCAAATGGCCTGGTAGACGAATCCGATCCGACATTCTCGGGCGGCGATTTCCTGTTCGGTCTGAATTTTTCCCGCAAATTACACAAGGCCGTCGCCGCAGGCATTAACGTCAAATTCATGTCCGAATTCGCCGATGGTTTTTCGGCCCAGGCAATGGCCGTCGATCTGGGTCTCATGTACACGCACAGCGATTCCCTGACCAGAGTCGGCCTGTCGGCCTTTAATCTCGGCGGAGTCCTGTCAGGCTTTTCGGATAATTCCGACGTTGATCACAAAGACAAACTGCCGATGTACGTGCGGGCCGGTGTTTCCCATTCGCTTCGCGAACTCCCGTTGATTGTTTCACTCGACGGCGTTTTGCCCAATGACAACGACCCCTATGTCAGTGCCGGTATCGAGTTTTATAAAATACAACCGTTATACTTGCGGGTCGGGTATTCGACCTTCGGGCAAAATTACAAAACCGGTTCCGATTCGGATGGATTCGGCGGAACCTCATTCGGTTTTGGGCTGGACTGGAAAACATACCAGGTTTCCTATGCATTTATGCCGTATCTTGACCTCGGTTCCAGTCATCGGGTTACTATTACAGGGGAGTTTTAATGCGAAAATTAGTCGTACTGGCCGTCCTGTGCATTATCGGGGGACTGGTGGCCTGTTCAACGGCCGTGAATACGTCTGATGATCCTCGTCAGACTGTCGTCCAATTTTTCAACGCTATGAGCGATAACGATACCGCCTCACTGGCTCACTACATTGACTTTCGCACCATGATGAATTCGGCGGGCGTCGATTATGCGTTATCCACAACCGATGCGCCGCGCGTTTTCAATGCGCCGCAGGATATCCTGCACGACCTCGTTGACGGCGGATTGACCAAACAACGGTGGTTTTCCTACCAGCGGATCGTAGGAAATGCAACCCAAAATAACGACAGCGCTTTAGTCGAGGTCAGCTTTATCAACAAAGATATCAACAAACAATATCTGACTTATTTCGGCCTTCGCCGCATTCAGGAACAGTGGAAAATCTACACGTTTAAGGCAACCCCAAAAGAGTAAGTTATCAACAGAGGAAAAATTTTCCGGGCGCGGTCATTCCGCGCCTTTTTTTTTATTATTTGTATTATTGAAAGCGATTCAGTAGCAAAAAAAATGGAAGCTTGCCGGCCAAGGGGTTCACTAGGGACAGAGGGGGAAGGTCCCCAGGGGAGAACCTGTGGGATGGCGACAAACTTCCATCTTCAATTAAACATTTCGGCGCAAATTGTCAAGCAGTTTTCAAACATCACGGACATATGCGATATCGATAACTGGACTATATTAATCCTGTCTATGACCCGCATTCTATTATGAACATCACATCGGAGGAAAATCGCAGGCAAAAAAAGCCTCTTCAGCCCCTGAACGGCGCCGAAAAGGCTCTGTGCGAAATGTCTTAATCTTATTCAAAAACCATATAGAACGGCTCGGCGCCCCAGTGTTTCACGCCGCTGTTGTTACCTACCGCAATGGATATCGAAATCGAGTCGACCGATGTCAGATTGATATCGTCGCCGTCGCCGGTATTGAGCGCCCGGCGGAAAACAACCGTCCAGTTGGCCCCGTCATGTTCTTGTACGACATTAATATCCCAGCGCGAACCATCGGCACCGGAGAGTTGATTAAGATAATATCCCGGAACATATAAACTTATAGAATCATTCGGTAATCCTTGTACCCAGGGAAGAGTATTATCAAATGTTATATATGTCCCTTCCAGAAGAGCATCGCCGGTATAGTCTAATGTATCGGGGTGCATGAATTGCGGGTATCCCATGAAATTCCAGTTTCGGAAATAAAGACTGTCATTTGACGCATCCTGCGGATCAGCGGCTATCGTCGTAGTCGTCAACAGCATGTCCTCGGCAAAGCCGGCCAGGCCTGTTCTTGCCGCCTTCCAATGCCAAACGTCGGCATTATCACCGGCAGCACCGTAAAACTTGCGGCCGGATCCGTTCGCCGTGGTATGACACAATGCCGCGCAATTGGCCCCATTGGTACCGCCATTATCAAAGAGGAAATAAAACCGATCCTCATTACTGTACAATGTCGTATCAACGACTTCCCATTGATTGATGTTATTACGATAGTAAGATTTAAACTCATTAAACCGAGTATTTTTGCTATTGTCGTTCCACTCGGCTTTTATGTAAAGGTAACTGGCTGTCCTGAGTGCTTGAAGATTGGTATTTAAATTCTCTATTGTCGAGACACCTGCATTGTAATCGTTGTCCGTTCCCAGTGCGACCGTAACGGCATCTATTGAATCCCATACGGCATGGTCGACCGATGCCAGACCGGGATCCTGATGAACTTCAACCACTAACCGAGGATCCGGTACGGGAGTCGGCCCGGTGCCGCCGCCGCCGTCATCGCCTCCGCAACCGAACATAAGACCGATACCGATAGCGGCCAAAAATAAAATAAAAAGATTTCTCATTGTTGAATCGCCTCCGATTTGAAGGAAAGGCCTGGATGCTTGTTTATATGATTAACATAGAGAATTTCGCCGATTTGTCAAGCACGTTACTTTCTTTTCACGATGAGCAGGGTAATGTCATCCATGATTAAATCGCGACGCGCGAACGAGTTGACCGATGCTATAATCGTCTCGCCGATCTCCTGCGCGGAATCGGCGCGATGCCGCTTGATAATCTTGATGATACGCTCGGTCTCAAACTGCTCGTCTGCATTATTCTCCGCCTCGGTCACCCCATCCGTGAACAGACACAGGATGTCCCCCGATTTCATATAAATCGGCCGCTCTTCATAGCGTGAATCCGGTCGAATCCCCAGTATAATACCGCCCTCGGTCAATTCTTCGATCGAGTCATCGGCGCGAATCAATAAACCGGGATTATGCCCGCAGTTGGCGAATGTGAATATCGAATTTTTCGTGTCCAGTACGCCGTAAATCGCCGTCACGAAATTTTCCGGCTCCAGCGATTCACAAAGCAGATTGTTCACCTTGCGGCAAATCGTACGGATGGCGTAGTTATTTCTTATTTCCGCTATCAGCGACGCCCGGAACGAGGCCATAATAAGCGCCGCGGGAATTCCCTTGCCGGAGACATCCGCGATCGCGATACCAAGCTGATTGTCGACGATGCGGATAAAATCATAATAATCGCCGCCGACCTCACCGGATGGTATATTCGATCCCCAGATATCGAAATCGCTGAAATTCGGGACGAATTTCGGCAAAAACGACTTCTGAATCGCCCGCGCAATCGATAACTGCTCGTCGATCTTTTTCTGCTCCAGCATGAACTTGTGCAATCGAGCGCGTTCGATGGACAGAGCCGCCAGGCTGGCGAATTTCATCAGTATGTCGCGATCCTGTGTCGTAAATCCGCTGAGGTTATTGTGCTCGAGATTCAGGATACCGACCATTTTTTTATCGAGCATAATCGGGACGACAATCTCGGAGTTCGTCTCGGGACGAGCGTTGATATAGCGGTCGTCTTTATTGACATCGATAACATTCTCGGCAATACCGGTGTGAGCCACCGTGCCGACGATACCCTCGCCGATCTTCAGGTGCAAATCCGGCGTCAGCAGCGTATCATAACCGACTGAGGTGATGGATTCGACATCATCCGATTTTTCATTGATGAGATACACGCCGCCGGCATGGTATTCCACGACGTTTTTCAGCGCATTGAGAATCTGATTGAGCACCTCGTCCAGGTTTAGCGACGACATGATGTCGGCCGAGACCTGAAACAGGGTATTGGTCTGAATCGCCTGCCGCTTGGCGCGATGATAGAGGCGAGCATTGTGTACGGCCAGCGCGATCTGATCCGACAGGATATCGAATGTATCAAGGTCCGACTGGTCAAAACATCCGCCGCGAGCATTGAGCGCCTCGATCACGCCGAAGAATTCCCCGCGGAGCATCAGGGGATAGCAGAGGATCGACTTGAGCGTAAAACTGCCGGTCTCCTCAAGCTCGATATAGCGCGAATCGTTCTTCGGATCATTGGAGATGACCGGTTTCAGATTCTCCGCCACCCAGCCGACGAACCCCTGACCCTTTTTGAAAATCATCTGCTGCGGGTCTTCATTACCGTAGAAGAACCGACCGCGCAGTTCATCGTTCCCGGGGTCATAGCGATAGACCATGGCGCCCTCGGCATTGACCGCCTTGGCCAGAAGCTGGAGCACATTGTTGAGAACGACTTCGTATTCGATGGATGAATTGAGCAGATGCGCCGCCTTGGCCATCAAGGTGAGGCTTTCCATCGACTTGTGAGAGTCGTTCAATCTGTCAAACAGTTCGCTCATCGGTTTTATAATCCTGTCAGGCCAATATACCATGATATCGGCCAATGGGAACCTTTTTTTTGGCCCTTCTATTCATCGGCACGCCGGCCGGATTTGTCCGGCGAATGTAGGGCGGAAATGAAAAAAGTCAAGCATTGTTTCGGATTTGTGACATTGCGAAGTTGGCCAAAACTCAATGCCCACTGGTTTATTCGACCGGTACCTCAAGGCTTCAGCCTTGAGGAAATGTACCAAGCGAATATTGTGTACCGCAAGGCTATGCCTTGGGACAATTATCCAGATTGGATAAAATTACCCTATGGCTTCATGGAGTTTTGAGAATCTAATTAGAAGCACCGGTCATTGCGAGGAGCGCGTCCGCCTCGGCGGACCAGCGACGTCGCAATCTCAGGATGCCAGATATACCGCCACATTATGGGATTCAGGTGGCCCATCCCTTTTTTGGCTTTGCAAAAAAGGGTGGGTTTCCGCCAACGTTATAATTTCATCTCCATCACAAACACTTCTCTGGCGGTCTCATCGCCCAGTCTGTAGCCCACCCACTGGGTGGGAATTGCCGGTCATCCTTCGGAGTAAATTCTGTCAAAGATTCTTGGACTATGCCAATAATTATAAAGTTATCCTCTCGCGGCAAGCTGTGGGGCACCCTGCCACGGCCATATGCCTCCTGGTAACTTATTAGAACTACCCGTCATTGCGAGCCCTTCTTAGGGCGTCGCAATCTCAGGATGCCAGATTGCGAATCGAAATTAATGACAACATGCAAAATTATAATTTCATCTCCATCACAAACACTTCTCTGGCGGTCTCATCGCCCAGCTTGCAAAGCTTCGTCGCCGTGATTTTCATCCCCATCGATTTATAAAACGGCACCGGAGCTTGTCCTAATGCTCCCAAACTGATACTATCATATCCCGCCTCGCGAATTAGACGCTCGGCATATTCAAACAACATCCGCCCAATCCCCTCGCGATGCCGGGCAGGGGAGACGTACAATTTCGTAATCTCATTATTGAGCACCGAGACCATCCCGACGATGATATCACCGTCTTGGGCGACGAAATAGGATTGCTCGGCCGATTCCCGCTCGATTGTCTCGACCGAACCGCGCTTCGTTACAAGAAAATCAATATTCGCCTGTGAGAACCCCTCGCGCTCCCCCATCCATCGATAGCAATCGCACAGCAGATCGCTGACAGCTTGGAAATCATCCAAATGTATTTTTCTGATAAATTTCATGTTTGATTTGAATGTCTAGGGCACAAGGCCTTTGACCTAAAGGGTGGCAGGTCCCATTGCGGGACCTGCACCAATGATTTTGTTCATGAGCAAAGTCACCCGGTCAACCGCGCGACAGTAAAAAGAGGAAACATCACCGCTTCTTCGCCGGTTCCGGGATGTCCTCGGTGATGCCCGCCAGACGCTTGGCATTCTCCACCTTCGTCTCCAGATCCGACATCATCGATACGACCAGCTTCGCGCCGTCTGGCGATCCGCCGCCGTGCATACAACCCGGCACACCCGCACCGATTGTCGCCCATTCGACCAACCGAGCCGCCCGCGCACGACTCTCGCCGGATGCGACCGCCTTCATATATTTCTTGACCAGATGGCCGTACTTTTCACTCTGGAAATCCGCATACGACGGCATACAGCCGGTCTCGGCGATACCGCCCGAAATATCCTGCGCGATACGGTTCGTCTCATAGGGGAGAGTCGCCACATGCACCTTGTTGACATTGGCCAGCAGAAGATCGGGCTGCCATGCACCCGAGGGGTGCTTCTTGCCCAGAGCCGATGCCGCCACGCCGACCGCAAAGGTCGTCTCGTTATTGACATACATCTGCGACAATTTGTCCTTGAATACCTTCGCCGACAAACCATTGGCCCGAGCCGTCAGAATCGCCGCGCCGATTTTCACATCGCCCTGTCCGGCGACACAACCGCCGATCGCCGACCGATATGCGCCGATGAAATTGAAAATGGCATTCTTGGTGAACTTGGTCTCGCCGCACATGAAGACGCGATTATTCGGCACGAATACATCCTCGAAGAACAGATAGGCCTGCGTAATACCGCCGCAGGAGTTCGGAATATCGAAACCTTCCTTGCCTTCGCGACCGTCACTCGGATGCGTCGCCTCGACAATCGTCAATCCTTCGATATCACGAGGAATCACGAACGAGATGGCATAATCCTTATCCTCTTCACGATACGCACTGCCCGGCAGAACGAAAATCTCGTTAGCCGCGGCGACGCCGCAAATCATGACCTTGGCGCCGCGCACGACGATACCGTCGGCCCGCTTTTCCACCAGGTGCAGATTCATATCGGGGTCATCCTGCTGCGACGGCGTTTTCATGCGATCACCCTTGGGATCGGTCAGGGCGCCGGCGAGGGTAATATCGCGAGCCTGCGCGTCTTTCAGCCAGCTAATAAGCCGCTGATGATAATCCGTGCCTAATTCCTGATCGCAGTCCCAGGTCGCCGCGAACATGGCATTGAGCGAAGTAAACCCAACACAGCGGCCGCCGGTGCAGGTGCCGGTGTGCTGGAAGCCGTACCGCTTCATTTTGCAGTTGTTGATCATGTCCTCGGCCGTTTGAATAATCGACAAATAGCGGCTGACCGGCTCGCCGGTCAGATGCGATGTCGTTGTCAGGAGATCTTTCAACTTTTCGTCCTGAGCCGAGGCAAACAAATTACCGTGCCCCTCGACCGTATTCTTCGTGAATTTGTGCGTAGTGACATCTTCGATAAGCTCGCCGAACTTATAGATATTCGGGCGCATCTTGCGAAGGGATTCTTTATATTCTTCTTTCGTCTTGAGAGCCATTTTTCCTCCCGGAAGCGAGGGCTTCGCCGGAAACGAAGCGAGTTGAAGTTTTGATTTCCATTAATATACATATCGGGCGGTTGATAATCAAGAAACACCGACGGAGTAGACTAATTTAATCGGAAAATCGAAACAAATATGGGTCATTTTGCAGACTCTCGTATTTCTACGAATTCCGCATCGGAATAAACAAAAAAGGCGGATGCTTCCATCCGCCTTTTTGCAAAATCATTGCCTGCTATTTGAAGATGAAGTATATCGGCTCGGTGACGTACATGTGCACCGGGGAAACATTGTCCATGACCGCAACCGAGGTCATGACCGAGTCGCCCTTGGGAATTGCCGATAAATTGACATCATCGCCATTGCCGGTGGACAGGCTGCGGCTCATGAGTACATACCAGGTATACAGCGAGGTATACCAGGCAAAGCCGGAGACATCGGTTGCTGAACCGGTCGCCATTTCATTGAGAACGAACGATGGCATCGTATACCCGTCGGGCCAGAAATTCAATGCCGTATTGAACGGTGCGGTTTCGCCACTCAACAGGTATGGAAAATGATACGCCGAATCCGTCAGATGCATATAAATCGGCCGGTCGTTCACATCATCCCAATTCGATTCGTAAATCATCGACGACCCGTCATCGGCCGTATGCCCACTGTCGGCCCACAGTTCATCGATAGCCAGATAGAGAGGACTGGACAGCGCCGACTGCCAATGCCAGACATCGACCGTCCCGCCTCCGGTGGTGTACATGCGCTGACCGCGCGTCGATTCCATACCCTCGGCGTGACACATGCTCATACAATTGGCGCCTTCTACGCCATTGTTGCCCATATCCCACATGATCGCAATATGGTCTTGATCATAAGCATCTGTGTTTTTGTATGTATAAAGGAGTATCGTTGTATCTTTTCCATCTATAGTAACTGTAGCGGAATCATAAAATGTTTTAACGAAGTTATAGGCCGATTTCTGTGTCCAGTTTTCCGAGATCGATGTATACAGCAGCGTATCAACCCAGGTGCTGCAGGTAAAAGCCGGATAGAGAGCCCATATCGCATCGGTGGCAACAACAACGGTATCGACCGAGTCAGGCACCGGAGTACATAGGGTTATATTTTGGAAGATCGTATCGCCGGTCGAGGAAACAGGGAAATAATCGAAGGTGTTTTCAATCAGAGCATAGTCTCTGACCAGAATACTATCATCAACCGCCGGATAATAGTAGTGCGAGTCTGCATAGGCATATTCAAACGTCGTCAGAGTATCTATGTGAGGATAATTAAACGTCCGCGAGAATGCACTGTACTGCGGTTTATTGCTGTTCGTCGCATCGTATCCCCACAAGGCGCGGACATATATCCGGTCCGATGTCCTGATCGAACTCAGGCGCAGTGTCATGCTCTCAATATCGTTCTCATACTCTGCCGTATCCCGCGCGATGGTTAAAATCGTCACCGGGACATCGTCCCAGATGTCATCCAGCGGGTCGTTCATCGGCGGGGCCTCGTTTTTCGGGATAACCTCGACATGGTTATCATAGATATACGTCTGCCCCGTCGGACCGGGATCTTCGCAACCGCCCATAACCGCCAAAATAAAGATGGCAAGCCCCAAGGCCGCCGCGAGCTTCCGAATGCTGAGAATTCCGTTTTTCATCATATCCTGTTATACACTCACTTTGATTTTCGAGCCTATAAAAACATCGCAAAATACGCCGATTCCGGCCGAATTGCAAGGCCTATCTCAATTCGCCTCAAAACCGTTACATTCCTCTCCAAGAAAGTAGGGCAGGTCCCCTAAAGGGACCTGCCATTTACTAACTCCGCAATATTCGACAGAAGTATGGCCCCCCTAAAGGGACCTGCCATTTACTTATTCCGCAATATTCGACAGAAGTATGGCCCCTCTAAAGGGACCTGCCATTCACTTTTCCAAAAAATGTGATGGAATAATGGTAAAGTGATTTGTTTTTTTGATTCTGTTTGTTATAATTGAACAACCTTAAACATAAAAAACACAATATGCTTGCAAAGATTATCTCCACCGCCACCGCAGGTATCGACGCCTATTCCGTCGATGTCGAGGCCGATGTCCAGCAAATGCTGCCGCACTTCGCAACGGTCGGACTGCCCGACGCCGCCGTCAAGGAGTCCAAGGAGCGCGTCCAGTCGGCCATCAAAAATTCCGACTTCGTCTTTCCGGCCAAGAAAATCACCATCAACCTGGCCCCGGCCGACATCAAAAAAGAAGGCTCCGGCTTCGATCTCCCCATCGCCGTCGGGATCCTCGCCGCCACCGGCCAGATTCTCCGCGACGACTATCACGAATTCATCATCGTCGGCGAACTGGCGCTCGACGGCGCCATCCGGCCGATTCACGGCGTCCTGCCGATGGCCATTCACGCTTCCTCGACCAAGGCCACCAAAATGATCGTCCCGGTCGAAAACGCCAAAGAAGCCGCCATGGCCCAGGGGCTCGAGGTCTATCCCGTCGAATCCCTCAACGATACCATCTCCTTCCTCGAAGGCGCCAAAGATATCGACCCGTTCACCATCGATATCGATTCCGTGTTCGAGGAATCCCGCCAGTACGATGTCGACTTCGCCGATGTCCGGGGACAGGAGGCTGCCAAGCGGGCATTGGAAGTCGCCGCCGCCGGCGGACACAATATCATCATGGTCGGACCGCCCGGTTCGGGCAAAACCATGCTCGCCCGGCGCATGCCGACGATTCTACCCAACATGACCCTCGAAGAGGCGCTGGAAACGACCAAGATTCACTCGGTCGCAGGCAAACTCCCCAAAGACTGCGCCCTCATTGCCACCCGGCCCTTCCGCGATCCCCACCACACGATTTCCAACGCCGGACTGATAGGCGGCGGGACATTCCCGAAACCGGGCGAGGTCTCGCTGGCGCACTATGGCGTGCTGTTCCTGGATGAAATCGCCGAGTTCCGCCGCGAGGTGCTCGAGGTCATGCGCCAGCCGCTCGAGGACGGTAAAGTTACAATTTCAAGAGCGGCGACGTCGCTGACCTATCCCGCCAATTTCATGCTGGCCGCCGCCATGAATCCCTGCCCGTGCGGCTATCACGGCGACAATTCGCACGACTGCAACTGCTCACCGGCTCAGATTCAGCGGTATATGTCTAAACTGTCCGGACCGCTGATGGATCGCATCGATATCCACATCGAGGTGCCGACCGTCAATTTCAAGGAGCTGTCATCGGACACCTGCGGCGAGCGGTCGGAATTCATCCGCAAGCGAGTCAATACCGCGCGTAAGGCGCAGCTCAAGCGCTTCGATGGGCACAACGGATTATTTTGCAATGCGCACATGGAGTCGCATATGATTCGCGAGATTTGCCGCGTGGACGACAGGGGACAGGCATTGTTAAAAATGGCGATTACGCAGCAGGGATTATCGGCGCGGGCCTATGACAGAATCCTGAAGGTCGCCCGCACGGTAGCGGATTTGGAGGGCTCGGAGCGGATAGACACGCCGCACATAGCGGAAGCAATAGGCTACCGATCCCTTGACCGCAGCCTCTGGATGGCGTAGGTAGATGGAGAAGTAGATGTATTAATCACTATGTTTTTATTTGTTGTGTGCAAAGTATTGCAGTATTATTTGGGCAGGATCAAATAACCATCAAATAAGAAAGCTCTTTGCAAGACATTGATAGTAAATGGTTTATGCGATTGTGGAATAATCGGTGAAGATAATTGGAGATTATTGTCAAATAAAAAACGGAAATCAATATCACTATTCATTAGGCCCAATATGGAACATACTTCATATATTTTCGCGATGCGGATTCATCATAGGGTTTGATTTTTCCTGCCTCAATAGTCTCCTTTAAAATTCTTGAGGCTATTGCGCTATTCCTGGCTTCAATTCCAAACCGATCTCTTAGTGTTGCATTAGTCATATTTTGTCGATTTACAAATTTAAGGCATGCATGTAAGTAACAAGCCCTAATTCTATCTTCCTTTTCCATTTCATTAAAATCCTTATGCGCAAATAGGACTACTTTGGTGTTTTGGCCCGCAACTTCAAAAAGGGGGGCTGGCAATTGGTAATTCTCCGTTTGAGATACTATTTTATCGATACCACTTCCTCTCTCCTCACAAATACCTATTCTTCTCATAAGGGATGCCAAAGTATCGTTACGTGATCGTGGCGGAGTATCCAAAAATCGCGCTGTATCAACAAGAGGTTGTCCTGGATTTGTAATTTCCATTCGATCCTGAAAAATCTCTATCATTGGACCCGAGCCAGTGATAAAAAAGTCTTGGTGAATGAGTGCGTTAACGACTGCTTCGCGTACTGCAAGTTCGGGATACATTGGTACAGTTTTCCTGAGTGCTTGCTCGATGATTTCATTTGATGGTAGTAGACTATTAATATAACCGATCAATCCCTTATAACCACTTGCATATCCTTTATTGCCTTCTTGTTCCTTTTTCGTATCGATTCGGCTTTCCCCCTTATATGAAATAACACGGACCGCCTTTCTTTTCAATGATCCAAAATCTTTTAGGCTTTTGGCGAATAAAACGGCTCCAAGATTTGTGATATTCCATCTGCCAGTTTCTGAAGCTTCGATCATTGAATCAGCTTCAAGGAATTCAAGTATTCCGGTTCTTGTTTCTGGAAGAGGGTAACCTAATAGATCGAAATATGAAGGATAATCTAATAACTGAATAACATCTTCGCTTTGTAGCTCTTCGCAAGCGCACATATTTTCAAAAGGAGTCTCATCGAAAATACGCCAAAGCTTCCGCTCTCTTTCGGGATGATCCTTAAGTCTCTTTTGATAGCTTCCAACGCGTATATATTCTGCTCCTTTGAATTGCACTGGATGTCTGTAGGCACGTGATATTTCAAGTAGAACAACTTGTTTGTCATCAATATTAAATCTATAAAAATGAAAATCGATTTTAGGAGTCAATAATTTTAATAACCAGTTCTCTAATTCTTCATTTCCGACTTTTTCCAGTTTTGGATCAAATGATGTCCCCATAATTTCATGACTATTATTATCAATACCCCAAATAAGATATGCATGTGCCTTTACATTAATGGCGGCCGAATTTGCCAGGGATGAGATATATTCGCCAATACTGTCAGGATTACTATTATTGTGTTTGAATTCAACCCATTCAGTTTCCATTGGTAAGTTAGTTAATTCTCTAACAAGACTTATTAAATATTCTATACTTTTATTGATAATCATAAAGCACCTTTAAGATTTGAACGAATTATCAAGGCCATTGAGTCTATAGATACAGAAAGCAATTTTCAAAAGCAATTTAATATCCGCCGAAGGAATATATTAAAGATCGGTTGAATGTTTGACCCATCCGATGTCCCACTCCGGTGCCCTTAGGGTTGGAATAAGACGTCCTACCCGATAAATCGATACCGTGTACCCCACGGCTATGCCGTGGGATAAATCACTTTCACCCCAACTCCGTTCCAGATTCATAACCCATCCGCCTACGCAAAAGGAGATTCTACCAGTATGTCCGAAATTGCGAAAACGCCGAAAAAAATTTTTCCTGTCCGAGGGATAACTCCTTGTCTCCCAACGGCAAGTTATCCACAATCCAACCCCCGAAACGATAACCGCCTGAACGACAACGATATAATAAAACACGCCCGAAAAACATATTTGTGTTGCCGGACAACAACTTATCCCTCCATCGCAATTGTTAGAAAACGCCCGATCGGTACCAGTTTTGTTCCAAAACCGTCATAATCAACGACGAATAGCCCCGCTTTTGCATCCCCTTGTATGTTTAGGATATTGAAAGATTAAGGATATTATCCTAGATTTCGATCGATGCAGTAGTACGATTCCCCTCAGGGTATAGATAGCCCGTTCTAGAGCGTGGTACGCTGCATCAGAAAGCAATTCAACCCGGACAGTTGCCAGGGCCGCCTATGTCGAGTCCGTATTTGCAAGGCAGGGAGTATTGTTTATGAGTAATGGTGTGTATGTAGGGATTGATGTCAGTAGTAATCATTTGGATGTTGGAGTATTGCCGACCGGTGAGAGTCGTCGATATTCAAATGATAGCACAGGGAGCCGCAAGATAATCTCATGGCTCCGGGGACAACAGATTCAATTGATTGTTCTTGAATCGACCGGTGGGCTTGAGATGGCGATTGCCAGTGAGCTGGCCGCAGTAGGTCTTCCTGTTGCTGTCGTGAATCCTCGTCAGGTACGTGACTTTGCCAGAGCGACGGGACGTTTGGCAAAGACGGATAAGATTGATTCCCTCGTGCTTGGACACTTCGCCCAAGTGATTAGTCCTTCTCCGCGTCCCCTTAAGGACCAACAGACGCGGGAGTTAGAGGCTTTGGTTCGTCGTCGTCGTCAGATACTTGAGATGATCGTGAGTGAGAAGAATCGTCTGAGTTCATCCCCTCAGTCCATACGTCAGGATATTCTCGATCACATTTCGTGGTTGCAAAAGCGTTTACAGGATATTGACGGTGATCTATCTCATCTCATTAAGTCGACACCTATCTGGCATCAGAAAGCGACCCTGATACAGAGTTTTGTTGGAGTTGGTCCCGTATTATCGACCATACTCATCAGTTCTCTGCCAGAGTTAGGAAGTCTCTCACGTCGGAAAGTAAGTGCTTTGGTTGGCGTGTGTCCATACAATCGCGATAGTGGCCGATATCGAGGTCGACGCGCAATCTTTGGAGGTCGCCGATATCTGCGTACGGTCCTCTATATGGCGGCCTTGTCAGCCATACGCCACAATCCACAGATCAAGACGTTTCATGAACGCCTGATGCATTCCGGTAAACCGCCGAAAGTGGCAATAACTGCATGTATGAGGAAAATGCTCGTTATTCTGAATTCAATGGTCAAACACCAAACAACGTGGAACCTACAACCGAATAACGCTTGACAAACTACACAGTTGCTCTAGAGAGGGGTGCTCCGCCTAGGCGGACGGGGTGTGTTCTCTCATTTTCCCCCTCCTTCCCAAGGATGGGGGGTTAGGGGGTGGTTAGGGGATATGGTCATTAACAGATACTTGTGCACGGCAGATGTCCACATCTGCCGCTGACCGGGTGGCCAATCCGATGCCCCGCCTGCGGGGCGAGGGTGGGTTCCTGCCATAGTCGGGTAGCCCGACCCTTCAGGGTCGGGGAAGGCAAGAGCAGATTCTCACGTTGGCCCAAGAAGGCCACTCAGAATGACAGCGGGTAGTTGGGGAAATAGGCCATAGGCAGATTTTAAGAAAAATCTGCCCTACATGTAAATTTCTCTTGCCTTTTGGCCGAAAATGAGTATATATCCAAAAAATGACTGATGGTCAGTCATTGGATAGATATCCAGAATGAGGCCCCAAATGGGAACCGAAGAACGAAAAGAACGAGAAAAACTACGCCGTCGAAATGAAATCCTCGATGCCGCCGAGACCGTCTTCGCCGAAAAAGGCATCCGCGAGGCGACCATGGAAGACATCGCCGCCAAAGCCGAATTGGGCAAATCGACCGTCTATCTCTATTTCCGATTCAAGGAACTCATCTATCTGGGCCTCGACTGGCGCGGTTCAAAAATCGAGAAAAAGATGTTTGAAAAAGCCTCCGCCTCCGCTGCCAACGGTCTCGATAAGGTCATCGCCATCGGACGCGCCTATTTCGAGTACGCCTTCACCTATCCGCTCTATTTCCAGATGAAGACGATTATCGAATCGATCCCGATCTCGGATATCGAAAAGGTGAAGGACGAACCGGTCTTTATCGATTTCCAGAAAGTCATCGAAGGCGTCCAGAAGGTGCTGCTCGATGCCATCATCCTCGGCATGCAGGATGGCACGATTGCACCGGATCGAGATCCGCTCCGTACCGGTCTGACCGTCTGGTCGACCAGCAACGGATTTCTGCATCTGATGGCATCACGAGGTGAAATTCTGGAGAAGCTCTATGGCGTCGACACCATGGCCATGACCGAGGAGTTTTTCACTGACATGAGGAAATCTCTCCGCCCGTGAAGTCTCGCGGCGGATTAACCATAGATTGAATGAGGATACGAGCAATGAAAACGATACTATATGTCGCACTGTCTTTACTCCTGATATCATCCCTCGCGGCACAGGATGTCAATCATACCGGAACCATTTCCGGAACAGTTATAGATGCGGAAACACAAACGCCGCTGGTCGGTGCCTCGGTGCAAATCGTCGATTCGGACAAAGGCGCCGCCGCCGATCTTGATGGGCGCTTCATGATTAGGAATGTCCCCGTCGGCGCATACTCGCTCAATGTCCGCAGCATGGGCTACACGCCGGCTATCGAAACTGATGTCGTCGTCAAGTCCGGCAAGAACACGACCGTCGAAATCGAATTGCATATGTCGACCGTCGAGGGAAAAGAAGTCACCGTCAAAACCGGATACTTCCAGCAGAACACCGACGAGCCGACCTCATCGATAACCTTCTCATCCGAAGAAGTCCGCCGCGCACCCGGTGTGGCCGGAGACGTCAACCGCATCGTGCGCTCACTGCCTTCGGTAGCCAAAGTCAGCGGCGAGAGCAATGGTCTTGCCGTCAGAGGCGGCTCACCGATGGAAAACGGATTCTATCTCGACAACATAGAAGTCCCGAACATCAATCATTTCGCCGTCTTTGGCAGTACCGGCGGCGGACTGGGAATGATTCAAATCGATCTCATCCGCGATGTCGATTTCTCGGCCGGTGGATTCTCCGCCGCCTATGGCGACCGCCTGTCATCGATCATGTCATTGAGTCTTCGCGAGGGTAACCGCGACAAATTCGCGGCACAGCTCGACTTCGGCATGATGGGAATAGGAAGTGTTCTGGAGGGCCCGCTGGGCAAAGGGAAAGGTTCATACCTGATTTCTCTGCGCCGCAGTTATATCGATCTGCTGACGAAAATCTCAAGCATCGGAGTTGCCCCTCGCATGACCGACGGCCAGGCGAAAATCGTCTATGATCTCTCGCCCTCCAATCGCATCTCCATCATCGGTATGGGCGGCGATGACTGGATCGATTATGACAAGGAAACAGCAGGCGATGACGGCAACGACATGTACGGCATCACCGAGGGCTCGCTCTATGCAGGAGGCATCAACTGGCGGTCGCTCTGGAATGCGCATGGATACTCGAACACATCGCTGTCATACCGCCGGATACGCTTCGGCGGATTCTACAAAGAATACAAATCCGACCGCGAGATGCTCAACAATGAATCTGTCGAAAGCGCCATTCAGTTTCGCAATGTGAATACACTTCGTCTCGGCGGCAATCACAAGACCGAATTTGGCATCGAGGCGCACTATTATGAAAACGATTACGATTACTACATGGCCGACTATACGAACCTGAACGGTGATTCGACCGAGGTCGAGGATATCGATACGACTATCGATGAGACAACGGTCGGAGCGTTTTTTAGTTATTCCGCGACGCTGTTCGGACGCCTGACGGCCACCGCCGGCGCACGACTTGACTACTATGATTACAGCGAGCGCTCGCATGTCGCGCCGAGATTTGCGCTCAGTTATCAATTATCGGACAGGACATCATTCAATCTGGCGACAGGATTGTATTACCAGCAATTACCGTTCGCAATTCTGATGAAGCGAGAAGAATATAAAAACCTGAAAGACCTCGAAGCACAGCATTATGTCGCCGGCATCAAGCATCTGCTGACGGCGAACACACAGTTAACGATCGAGGGATACTACAAGCAGTATAAAAATTACCCGATCGATACCGATCAGCCGAATTACTTCCTGATTGATGAGGTCACCTATCAATTCTCCGGCGTGCCGTTCAATAATTTGGTGAGTGAAGGCAAGGGCCGCTCGTATGGAGTCGAATTGACCGTTCAGAAAAAACTGACCGAGGGCATCTATGGCTTGGCCAGTGGCGGGTGGACGCGCTCGGAATACAAGGCGCTCGACGGCGTCTGGCGACCTCGGATGTTCGACAACCGCTTTGTCTTTACCTGCGAAGGGGGCTGGCAGCCGAACAACAAGTGGGAGTTTTCGACTCGCTGGGTCATCGGCGGCGGTGTGCCGTTCACGCCGATCGATGCCGCGGCCAGCGCCGCAATCAATCATACTGTCCGCGATGATTCCCGCATCAACAGCGAGCGGTACTCGGCCTATCATTCGCTGAATATCCGGGCCGAGCGGCGCTTCAATTTCAAGAGCTCATCGCTGGTGGCGTATCTGTCATTCTGGAATGTCTATAGTCATAAAAACGTCGCCCAGGTATACTGGAACGAGGTCGAGCAGAAAGAAGACACGATGTACCAATGGGGCATCCTCCCTGTCCTCGGTCTCGAATACGAGTTTTAATAGAATTCAATCGGATCCCGGCAGATGCGGACATCTGCCGGGCACGGATATTCCCCCTCCTTCACGGGCTTGTTGAAAAAGTCTTTTCCCCAAGGCAGAGCCTTGGGGTACACAGATTACATCATTTGTAAGTGCTTGTCGCAGAGATCCTGAGATCGCGACGCCCTAAGAAGGGCTCGCGATGACCGGTACTCGTTATAGGTTTTTCAACAAGCCCTCACAAGGAGGGGGCCAGGGGGTGGTTGATGGATATTAGTCAAGTATTGCGATGTTGACTTAAATCTACAGTCGCTTATCTGTCATTCCCGAGAGGGAGGCTTCTTAGACGACCGAGTCGGGAATCCAGAACAGTGCCTGATAAAATTCTCTCTGGATTCCCGCCTGCGCGGGAATGACATTTTGACGGGCGGCCCATCCCTTTTTGACCCTGCAAAAGGGGTGGGTTCCCGCGATAAATGGATTGTTGGTGCACGAGGACGTACACCGACCAAAAAACTTTACCTCTGCATTCTCTCTTGAGAGGGGTGCTCCGCCTGGGCGGACGGGGTGTGTTCTCTTTTTACTCCCCCTCCTTCCCCCGGTGCCCCAACCTTTCTTAGGATTGGGGGAAGACGCGTACCAATCAGGGCACAGTACACCTCAAAACGCACAAAAATAGTGCATTTTCAAATCGTTCTTTTTGAGTAACTTCCACAACTCAGTACTAAACAACGCAATACATGATTTGGCACGCTTCTTGTATTATATCTATCCAGAAACTACAAACAAGGAGCAAAGCCATGAAGAGAATCATGACGACAGCGACAATCGCGATAATGGCCTTCGCGATGATGTTCTCGGCTTCGGCCGACGCAAGCAACGAGGTGAAAAAACATGACCGCCCGATCCGGATCGTGAAGCGAGTCGAACATATCGGCGCGAAACACACGATCGTCTTCTTCGAATATCGCAACCGCCACGGCGACTGGGTCAGGCATGGTGAGTTCACGGAAAAGATACGCGGCCGTGTTATCGTGACAGGGCAGTATGTCCACGGAAGAAAGGATGGTGACTGGATTTATCGTACGAACGACTGCAACAACCGCATTGCGACGATTGAGACCTACGACAACGGAACCAGAATCGATGTTTACAAGCCGGTGTACAGCGCGGCTCCTCGTAAGAAAACGGTAGAAGTCTGTCATACCCCTCGCCACACCGACATCCGAGTCCGAACCCCGCACGTGTACGTAAATCTGGGCTTCTGATGGTATACTCCCTCCCCTGCCTCCGTCCCGGTTAAGAGCGCCGGGGCGGAGGACTTTTTATTGCAGTAAATCAAAGTCAGGCGGCGGTTTTCCGATAAATATAATAGGGGCAACCTCAATAAAAAATCTTGACCGGGCTTGGGATTTGGCGTATAATAGTTGTCTTAACTTGATTTTGGGCCCATAGCTCAGTCGGTTAGAGCAGCTGACTCATAATCAGCGGGTCCCAGGTTCGAGCCCTGGTGGGCCCAGTTAATTTGATCTTTGAAGCATTTAGAAAATGGGCAATTAGCTCAGCTGGTTAGAGCGTTCGGTTCACATCCGAGAGGTCACTGGTTCGAGTCCAGTATTGCCCACCATTGAAGAAGTGGTTTGGTACGTAAACGAGAAATATTGCATGCCCGGCGTGGGGTGTCAGAGAAAGTCCGAGAATCGTACGCCGGTAAACGACATGATAAAAAACGAATGTGCTCGCCTTTTACAGGTGGGCACTTTTTTTTTCCCGTTTTTCATGCGTGAGAAGGAGCTTTAAATGAACGGCGATCTGGAATTACTGCTGAAGCTGCAGAACATCGATTATGATCTGGGGGAACTCGAACGATCGAAAGAATACATCCCGGATATGATGGAAAACCTGCGCAAGGAAGTTGAAGATTCCAAGAGTCGATTTGACACGCTGCAGAGCGAATTGTCGTCGGCCAAGGTCGAACAGAAGGACATCGATCTGACGGTGCAGCAGAAACAGGAGCGGCTCAAAGAGCTGCAGGGCCATATGATGGCGATCAAGACCAACAAGGAATACGATGCGCTGGTGGCGGAGATCGACAAACTCAAAGACGATATCTCGCAGCTCGACTCCCGAGGACTCGAATTACTGGAAAAAATCGAGAGTCACGAGAAGGAGATTAACGGTCTGCAGGAACAGCTCGAGAGCATCGAGAAAGTAAACGGCGAGCAGCTCAACAGTCTGCAGGAACAAATCGATTCGGTTGGTGCTAAGATTAGTAACAAACAAAAAGAGCGCGAAGAACTGGCCGACCAGGTCGGCAAGCGCGCCCGGTCCGTCTATGAGAGGATTCGCAAAGGTAAAGGCGGCGCAGCGGTCGTAGCCGTCAAGAAGCGCGCCTGCGGCGCCTGCTACAAAGCGCTCCCGCCGCAGAAGATTCAGGAAATTCGCAAAGGCGAACAACTGATTACCTGCGATAGCTGCGGGCGAATGCTCATCTGGACCGAAGACAGTAACAATTAATTGGTTGGATTCGAATCATGGCTGAGATTAAAAAAGACGATGGTTTGACGTTTGACGATGTACTGCTGATACCGGGATACAGCGAAGTGCTGCCGGTTGATGTGGATGTGACGACCAGACTGACGCGCGACATTACCCTGAATCTGCCGCTGGTATCTGCGGCGATGGATACGGTGACGGAATACAGTCTGGCCATAGCCATAGCACGCCTGGGTGGTGTGGGCGTCGTTCACAAGAATCTTTCTCCCGAGCGACAGGCCGGGGAAGTCGATAAAGTCAAGCGGTCGGAATCAGGCATGATTGTTAATCCGATTACGATGCCGCCCGGCAAGAGTCTCGCCGAGGCGCTCGAGGTTATGCAGCGCTTTTCCATTTCGGGCATTCCGATTACCGAGCAGGGAAAACTGGTTGGTATTATCACGAACCGCGACCTTCGCTTCCAGACCGATATGACCAAGAGTATCGCCGATGTCATGACGAAGGATAAGCTGGTCACGGTGCCGGAAGGTACTAACCTCGATGATGCCCGCGGCATCCTCCATGAAAACAGAATCGAGAAATTGCTTATTGTCGATGATGACTACAATCTCAAAGGCATGATCACGGTCAAGGATATTGCCAAGCGAATTCAGTTCCCGAATGCATGCAAAGACGAGCGCGGTCGGCTTCGCGTCGGCGCCGCGGTCGGCGTGTCGAAAGACCTCGATTTCCGCCTCGAAAAACTGATAGAAGCCGGTGTCGATTTTCTCTGTGTCGATTCCTCGCATGGACATTCGGCCGGCGTTTTACGAACCGTAGAAAAGATAAAATCCGATTACCCGAAGATTCCGGTTATCGGCGGCAATGTTGCCACATCTGCGGGTGCGGAATCATTGATAAAGGCGGGCGTGGATGCCGTTAAGGTCGGTATCGGTCCCGGCTCGATTTGTACGACTCGAGTCGTGACCGGCGCCGGTGTGCCGCAGTTGACTGCGGTGATGGATTGCGTGTCGGTTGCCGCGCCGAAAGATATTCCCATTATCGCGGACGGAGGCGTCAAATATTCCGGCGATATCGCCAAGGCGTTAGCCGCCGGCGCCGAATCCGTCATGATCGGGTCCCTGTTTGCCGGTACGGATGAGTCCCCGGGTGAAAAAATCCTGTATGAGGGGCGCACGTACAAAGAATATCGCGGCATGGGATCGGTCGAGGCGATGAAACGGGGAAGCAGTGATCGATATTTCCAGGAACATACGCAGGAGGCTGCGAAATTCGTTCCCGAGGGTATCGAAGGGCGAGTCCCGTATAAGGGGCCGCTGGTCGACAGTATTCATCAGCTTATCGGCGGCGTCAGGGCCGGAATGGGAATTGTCGGGGCAGCCAATCTTAAAGAATTGCGCAAGAAAGCTCAATTTATTAGAATTACTGCAGCGGGAGTCGCGGAATCTCACCCGCATGGGGTGGCGATTTCCAAAGAGGCGCCGAATTATCAGCGACGCTTTTAGGTTTGAAAAGTTGTTTTGTGTATATATAAACCGTAGTAGAAAGCAGGGAAAACGATCGCGTCTATGACTTAGTCAGAAGATGAGGAAAGTCCGGGCTCCACAGGGCCGGGGTGCCCCGTAACACGGGGGCGAAGCGATTCGACGGAAAGTGTCGCAGAAAATAACGGCCTACCTCTATCCGTACGGGTAGAGCGGCAAAGGTGAAAACGCGGTGTAAGAGACCACGGGCCGCGCCGGTAACGGTGCGGTCGGATAAACCCCACCCGGAGCAAGGCCAAATAGGGGAGGATGAGGCTGGCCCGTCTCGTTTGACTCCCGGGTAGGCTGCTTGAGGGTACGGGAAACCGTGCTCCCAGATAGATGATCGTTCGCCTTAGCTACTAAGGTAGACAGAACCCGGCTTATTCTCTGCTTACTGCTACATACAAAGGATCATCGGCATATGGCCTGGGGTGAACGTACCGTAACCCATCAGTGGATTCTCGCCGAGCAACCTTCCGGCGAGTTGGTCGATGAAATTGTCTCCAATACGGACTTACCGGTTCCGGTTGTTAAAGTGCTTATCAACCGCGGCATCGATACTACCGAAAAAGTTAAAGGATTTATCGATCCGAGACTGGAGAATCTGACCGACCCCTTTATGCTCAAGGGGATGGAAGATGCCGTCAATCGCATCATCGATGCCTTTCGGCGCAATGAAAAGATTATGATTTACGGCGATTATGACGTGGATGGCATCACGTCGACATCGCTGTTGTTTCTTGTCCTGAATCGACTCGGCGCACAGGTTGAATACTATCTGCCGAACCGGTTGACCGAGGGGTATGGTCTGTCCGAGGACGGCATACTGTCGGCCAAAGAGCGTGGCGTCAGGCTTATCGTCACGGTTGATACGGGTATCACGGCGGCGGGTGAAGTTGCATTCGCCAAGCGGCATGGGATCGACTGTATTATTACCGATCATCATGAGCCGGGCGATTTGATTCCGAAAGCCGAGGCGATTGTCAATCCGAAACAATCCGATTGCAGCTATGATCTGGCGGAACTGGCCGGCGTCGGCGTTGCCTATAAGCTTGCCCAGGCGCTGTATGTCAAACTGGGGCAGGAAATGTCCGAAGTCGAGGAGCACCTCGATCTGGTGGCGCTCGGAACTTCTGCCGATATCGTCCCGCTCCTCGGTGAAAACAGGACGCTGACGAAGTTCGGATTCAGACAAATTGTCCGCACGACCAAGCCGGGACTGAAATCGCTGACATTCGTGTCCGGTCTGATGGGCAAGGAGATAGGCACCGGGCAGGTCGTGTTCGTACTGGCCCCTCGCATCAATGCCATCGGCCGTCTGGGCGATGCCGAACAAGCGGTGAAACTGCTCACGACGCGCGATGAAAAAATCGCCTCGCAGATTGCCCGTAAACTCGACAGCGAGAATAAGCGACGGAAAAATATCGATGAAGCAACGCTGAACGAAGCCCTGGGGCAAATAGATGAACACTGTGATCTCGAACACGACAAAGCTATCGTGCTGTGTTCCGAGGGATGGCATCAGGGTGTTATCGGGATTGTCGCATCGCGATTAGTCGAGCGATTCCATCTGCCGACGATTCTCATCGCCATCGACCATGGCGAGGGAAAAGGATCGGCTCGATCAATTCCCGGTTTCCACCTGACCGAGGCTCTGAAAGAATGCGAACATACGCTGATTCGCTACGGTGGGCACAAGTATGCGGCTGGGTTGACTATTTTGCCGGAGAATGTCGAGGAATTCCGTAAATTGATGATTGCGGTATCGAATCGGCGTTTGACCGAGAACGATTTGGTACCGAAGCTGCAAATCGACGCTGAAGTCGAACTGGATCATATCGACAATCATTTCCTCGATGTGCTGGAGACATTCTCGCCGTTCGGGCCGATGAATATGCGACCGATTTTCCTGACACGAAATCTGGAAGTAGTGGGCAATCCATATCTGGTCGGCAAGAACCATCTCAAGATGCGAGTCCGAAAAGGCGATCATGAGTTCGATGTCATCGGGTTCGGCTTCGGGGATATGGTACGGCCGCTCTCGATGCGGGCCGGAACGATTGACATGGCATATGTCGTCGAATATAACCACTGGAACGGTGTGACACGAATTCAACTGCGAGTTAAAGACATAAAATTCGATGCCGGGCATATACCAAGAGGAAGACCGCAGTAAGCTATGTCGCTCTACGAAAAATTTCTGGACGGTTCCGTCATAGCGCTATCCCGAATCATCAGCCACATTGAAGACTTCGGCAATGGGTATCAGGATTTGCTGTCCCTGTTGTATCGCCGCACGACCGGTATTTATCGCATCGGCCTGACAGGGCCGCCGGGAGCAGGCAAATCGTCTCTCGTCAATCGTTTGGCCGGACAACTGGTTAATCTGGGGCACAAGGTCGCCATTATCTGCGTCGACCCCAGTTCTCCCTTTACCGGCGGAGCGCTGTTGGGCGATCGCCTGCGGATGCAGGACATCCCGAAAGACAAGGGTGTTTTTATTCGATCGATGGGCAGCCGCGGTTCTTCCGGCGGGCTGGCAGGGGCGACGTCGAATGTGACGGTGGCGCTGGATGCCTTCGGTTTCGACACGCTGATTATCGAAACGGTCGGCGTCGGGCAGATGGAACTGGATATTATCGACGCCTGCGACACGGTCGTCGTAACGCTGGTACCCGAATCCGGCGATGCGATTCAGGCACTCAAGGCCGGTCTCATGGAAATAGCCGATATTTTCGTAGTAAACAAAGCCGACCGACATGGGGCGGAACAGATGAAGTATGACCTGTTGTCTGCCATGGAGATGCGCACGGAAAAGCGCACATGGGACGTCCCGGTAATTTTGACCCAGGCGCTCCATAATAAAAATATCGATGAACTTCGCGAGTTTATTCTCAAACATCGCCAGTATCTGGAATCGACCGGAAAAATGCGTAAGAAGCGGGGCTATCAATTACAGCGTAAAATTGAGGCCGTCATCGGGCGGCTGATACAGCAGGATTTAAAAAAATCGGTCCTGGCGAACGGAGTGCTGGAAGAGGCGGCCGAGAAAATCCTCAGGGGCGAGGACGACCCGTATACGGCCGGTCGACACCTGTACGACCGATTTAAATTAGGCTCTTGATTTTTCCCACCAATGGGGTATATTTATCGCTTGCAATGCCTTTGAACGATTCAAAACCAGCAACGAGGATGGTTCATGTTTGACAAGACCTTTTTGGAGAATCTGAAGGAATATAGAAAAAAATGGGATGCCGATGTGGCCAAGATGCCGCAGGACGCACGCCCTCGATATATGACCGTGTCCGGTGACGATGTAAATATCCTGTATGGCCCCGAATCGGTCAACATGGACAAATATTTGGACAAAATCGGCTTTCCGGGTGAATTCCCGTATACGCGGGGTGTCCATAAGACGATGTACCGCGGAAAAATGTGGACAATGCGACAGTTCTCCGGCATGGGCACACCGAAGCAGACTAACGAGCGCTATCACTATCTGCTGAAGGAAGGTACGAACGGCCTGTCGGTTGCATTCGATCTGCCGACACTGATGGGATACGATTCCGACAGCGATCGGTCACTCGGTGAGGTCGGCAAATGCGGCGTTGCCGTAGATACGCTGGCCGATATGGAAACGATTTTTGACGGTATCGATACATCGAAAATATCGACATCGATGACGATAAACGCGCCGGCCTCGATTCTGCTGGCCATGTATATTGCGCTGTCCGAGAACAAAGGCGTTTCTTCGCATAAACTTCGCGGCACCCTTCAGAATGATATTCTGAAAGAGTACATTGCGCAGAAGGAATGGATTTATCCGCCGGAGCCGTCGATTCGGTTAATCACCGATATGATGGCATTCTGTTCGGAGCATGTCCCGATGTGGAATACGATTTCGATTTCGGGGTATCATATTCGAGAGGCCGGTGCAACGGCGGCCCAGGAACTGGCCTTTACGTTGGCCGATGGCTTCCAATATGTGGAATCGGCAATGGCGGCCGGGCAGGATATTGATGTATTCTCCAAGCGCCTGTCGTTCTTCTTCAATGCTCATCAGGATTTCTTCGAGGAAATCGCGAAGTATCGCGCGGCGCGGCGTATCTGGGCCAAGCGGATGCGGTATAAATACGGCGCGAAACAGGAGCGCAACTGGTTGCTCCGCTTCCATACGCAGACGGCGGGATGTTCCCTGACGGCTCAGCAGCCGGAAAATAACCTGATGCGCACGGCGTTCGAAGCGCTGTCTGGTGTGTTGGGCGGTACGCAATCGCTGCATACCAACTCGATGGATGAAACGCTGGCTTTGCCCTCGGAAAAAGCCGTGCTGCTGGCTCTCCGCACACAGCAGATCATCATGAATGAAACCGGCGTGACGAACACGATCGATCCGCTGGCCGGTTCATATTATGTCGAATATCTGACCGATAAAATTGAAGCCGAGGCCGAGGAATACTTCGATGAAATCGAGCGGCGCGGCGGCGTGCTGAAGTGTATCGAAGAGGGATACTTCCAGCGCGAACTGGCAAAGTCGGCCTATCGCTACCAGAAGGAAATCGAGCGGGGCGAGCGGATTATCGTCGGCGTCAACGGCTATGTGATGGATGAGGATATTGACATTCCGATTCTGAAAATCGACGAAGGTATCGCGGAAGAGCAAATCAGTAATTTGAAGAAGACCAAAGAAACGCGAGATAACGATAAGGCGAAGCGGACGCTTGCGGAATTAACCGAGTGCGCTCGCGGCACCGGCAATACGATGAAAGCAATTCTGGAGTGTGTTCGTGTGTATGCGACCGAGGAGGAAATCTGTGACGCCATGCGTCCGGTGTTCGGCGAATACAACGAGCCACCGATGTTTTAATAGATTTCACGGGATAGAATGACATGGCAGACAAGATTCGAGTACTTCTGGCAAAACCCGGTCTGGACGGGCACGATCGCGGCATCAAGGTGATTGCGGCAGCCTTTCGGGATGCGGGATTCGAAGTCATTTATACGGGATTGCGGCAGACGCCGGATCAGATCGTCACAGCGGCGATTCAGGAAGATGTCGACGCGGTGGGTGTATCGATTTTATCGGGGGCCCATATGACGCTGTTTCCGGCGATTTTGAAGCGGCTGCGCGAGGCCGGCGGCGATGATATCCTTCTGTTCGGCGGCGGTATCATTCCCGATGAAGAGATCGCTGAATTGGAAAAGGTCGGCATCGCCAGGATATTCACGCCGGGTGCGGCGACGACGGATATCGTTGATTGGCTGCGCGAGGCCGTGAAGAATAACAAGTCCGATGAGAAAATTATGTAAAATTGGAAGATAAAACCATAGGGAGGTTTTCGTGGACATGATGAAAAGATTCAATGTCGATGACAGCCAGCAGGCTGTTCGCGATAGAGTGCATGCATTCGGTGAAAAGGAAATTTCGAAGATCTTTATCGAATTGGATCGTCGTCCGGAACCGCAGGTGTTTCCGAAAGACTATTATAAGAAGATTGCCGCTCAGGGATTTATCGGCTATTCAATGCCGAAGGAATACGGCGGCGGCGGCTGCACGGCTCTCGAGTATGCAACCATGATCGAAGAATTGGCTTTCTGGGATGCCCCGACGTCACTGCTGACGGCGGTCCCACAGTTGGCCTCATATCCGGTCTTCACCTTCGGCAACGAAGAGCAGAAGAAGAAATATATTCCGAAGGCGGCCAAGGGCGAATTGATCCCGGCTTTCGCATTGACCGAAGAAAACGCCGGTTCCGACGCAGCCAACCAGAGCACGACGGCAATTGAAAACGGCAATAATTATGTCATTAACGGCAAAAAGCACTTCATCATGCACGGCGACGTGTGTGACTTTGCCGTTCTGTTCTGCAAAATCGGTGACCAGAAGGAAGCCAAGCGCCCGAGCATTTCGGCGATTCTCGTCGATGCCAGCACGCCCGGTTTCAAAGGCGAAACGCTGCAGTACAAGATGGGTATGAAAGCCGCCACGACCGGCCGAATTTACCTCAAGGATGTCACGGTTCCGAAATCGAATCTGATGGGTGAAGAAGGCTCCGGATTCAAATATGCGATGAATACGCTCGACGGCGCGCGTGTCGGCGTTGCGGCGCAGGGCGTCGGTATTGCCCAGCGTGCGGTCGAAGAAGCGGTCAAGTTCGCCAACAAACGTATCGCATTCGGCGCTCCGATCGCCAAGCTGCAGGCTATTCAGTGGATGATCGCAGACATGGCGACGAAGCTGGAAGCGGCTCGTGTGATGACGTACAAAGCGGCCCAGTTGCAGGATAAAGGCGTCAGGTTCTCGACCGAAGCGGCCCAGGCGAAATTGTTCGCTGCCGAAGCGGCCGGATTCTGTGTCGATCGCGCCATGCAGATTCACTCCGGGTATGGTTATATCGGTGAGTTCTCGATTATCGAGAAACTGTACCGCGACCAGCGCGTTATCGAAATCTACGAAGGTACGTCCGAAGTTCAGCGTCTGATCATCGGCGGCACCTACCTGCGCGCTCTGTAATATTTTTATGACTACTTCGAGGGACCTCCCACTGGAGAGGTCCCTCGTTTTATAAAGGCTGACCGTGTACACATTCGGTGAATTTTCTATCTTTCACATCGTAGAGCAGGAATTCAAACTCGACGGCGGCGCCATGTTCGGCGTCGTCCCCAAGAAGATCTGGGGGAAGATGGTCGATGCCGATGACGAAAACCTGATTCGCATGCAGACGAATCTGTTTGTCGTCAATACCGGCGAAAAGAAAATCCTGTGCGATACCGGGCTGGGCACTGTCCTGACGGAAAAAGAGAAGAAAATTTATGCGACGTCGCGCGAATCGGCCATCGAATCGGGACTCGAGAAGCACGGAATATCGTGTGATGACATTGATATCGTGTTTCTGTCGCATCTGCACACCGATCATGTCGGCGGGGCTTTGAAAGAGGAAAACGGCAAGCTGATTCCGCGATTCGCCAATGCGAAGTATCTTATACAAAAAGATGAATGGGATGATGCCATTCATCCCAACGAACGCACCGGTGCCGTGTATGTGGCAGAGCGGATGAAAGCGTTGGAGCAATCGGGACAGATTGAATTTATCGACGGTACGAAGGAGATATTGCCGGGTGTCAAAATCGTCAAGACGGGCGGTCACACGCCGGGGCATGCGGGAATCGAGTTTTCATCCGGCGGTGAGACAATTGTCTATTATGCCGATATTATCCCGTCGGTGCATCATTTCAAGGTGCCGTATGTCGCATCGGTCGATCTGATGCCGCTGGAGACGATGAAAGTGAAGCGGTCGCTGACTAAGCGAGCGCTGGCCGGGGAAATCGCCATTGCCTTCGACCATGATGTCGAGGTGCCGGTGGGCCGGGCCTTTGAAGAGGGGGTTAAGACCGTAATCAAGCCGCTGTATTGACGGCGGACCACCATAGCGAGGGCATTGTCATGTCATTAGAAGACAAATTGAAGGAACTGGATAGGAAGCGCGCCGAGGCCCGTCTGGGCGGAGGCCAGGCCAAGATTGACGCACAGCATGCCAAGGGGAAGCTCACCGCTCGCGAGCGGCTGGAGCTTTTTTTGGATAAGGGCAGTTTCGAAGAGTTCGACATGTTCGTGACCCATCGCAGCCGGGATTTCGGTCTGGACAAACAGAAGATTCTCGGTGACGGCGTCGTCACCGGTGTGGGAACAGTCGATGGCCGCCAGGTGTTCGTCTTCTCACAGGATTTTACCGTATTCGGCGGATCTTTGGCCGAGGCGCATGCCGAAAAAATTTGCAAAATCATGGATATGGCGATGAAGGTCGGCGCGCCGGTTATCGGCCTCAATGATTCCGGCGGCGCTCGAATTCAGGAAGGCGTCGTGTCGCTCGGCGGCTACGCCGATATTTTCCTGCGCAATACGCAGGCATCGGGCGTCGTGCCGCAGATATCGATTATTCTCGGCCCCTGTGCGGGTGGCGCAGTATACAGCCCGGCAATTACCGATTTCACCATCATGGTGAAAAAGCTGAGTCACATGTTCGTGACCGGTCCGAATGTCGTCAAAACGGTGACGCATGAGACAGTGTCATTCGAAGATTTAGGCGGCGCCGACACGCACGCATCGAAATCCGGGGTGGCGCATTATGCGGCTGAAAACGAGCCCGATGCGATTCGCTTCGTGCGCGCATTGATGAGTTATCTGCCATTGAATAATATGGAAGATCCTCCGTTCGTCGAAACGGATGATCCGATCAGCCGCGAGGATGAAGATCTGAATTCGATTATTCCCGATAATCCGAACAAGCCGTATGACATGAAGGAAATCATCACCCGGGTCGTGGATGAAGGACGATTTTTGGAAATTCACGCCGATTTCGCCGGGAATATCATCGTTGGATTCGCTCGGTTAGGCGGCTATTCGGTCGGCATCATCGCCAATCAACCGGCGGTATTGGCTGGTGTGCTGGATATCAATTCATCGCGCAAGGCCGGGCGGTTTATCAGATTCTGCGATGCGTTCAATATTCCCATAATTACTTTCGAAGATGTACCGGGATTTCTGCCGGGGACGGATCAGGAACACAATGGAATTATCGTCAACGGTGCGAAGCTGCTGTTTGCCTATTGTGAGGCAACGGTACCGAAAATCACCGTCATCACGCGCAAGGCGTATGGCGGGGCGTATGATGTCATGAATTCCAAACATGTGCTCGGCGATATGAACTATGCCTGGCCGACGGCCGAGATCGCGGTCATGGGGCCGAAAGGCGCAGTCGAGATTATTTTCAAGAAGGATATCGAGGCGGCGGAGGATAAAGAAAAGGCGATTGACGAAAAAGTCGAGGAGTTCACGCGCAAGTTCGCCAATCCGTTTATCGCCGCGGAGCGAGGATATGTCGATGATGTCATCGAGCCGAAGCGGACGAGGACACGGTTGATCAAGGCGCTCAAGATGCTGGAGAATAAGCGCTACAACAATCCGCCGAAGAAGCACGGCAATATTCCGCTGTAGGAGAGACTTATGGCAATTCCAGATTATCAATCAATAATGCTTCCATTATTGGAGCTTACTTCACGCGAAATAGAGTTATCAATATCGGAAGCAATCGAAAAATTGGCTGTAATTTTAGGGCTTTCTGAAAGGGATTTAAAAGAATTATTGCCAAGCGGACAAAATCATAAGTTTGCCAATCGGGTTGGATGGGCAAGAACCTATTTAAAAAAGGCGAGGCTACTCGAATCACCTCAAAGAGGATTTATTAAAATCACTCAAAGGGGAAATGAAGTATTGGCATCAAAGCCCAATAAAATAGACAATGTATTTCTAAGGCAATTTCCAGAATTTTTGGAATTTCAGAAGAAAAAAAAGCAGTCAGAAGAGTCCGTGATTGAAGCGAATAAGGAATTAGGGAATAAAACACCTGAAGATTTACTTGAAGAAAGTTACCAGGAGCTAATTGATACTCTAAGTAGTGATTTACTGGATAGAATTAAAAGCGAAAGCCCACAGTTTTTCGAAAGATTGGTTATTGATTTATTGATAAAAATGGGGTATGGAGGATCGCGAAAGGATGCGGGTAAAGCAGTTGGGCGTTCAGGAGACGGTGGCATAGACGGCATTATCAAAGAAGATAAACTTGGATTAGATGTAATATACATACAGGCCAAGCGCTGGGAAGGCGTTGTTGGCAGACCAATTGTCCAATCATTTGCCGGTAGTCTGGACGGTGTTCGTGCAAAACGTGGCATTCTTATTACAACATCTCGCTTCACAAAAGATGCCATTGACTATGCCAATAATATCGACAAGAGTATAGTCTTGGTCGATGGCGAGATGCTTGCCAAGCTAATGATTGATCATGATCTTGGTGTGTCTACCATTGCAAAATATGAGGTTAAAAAACTTGATTCCGATTACTTTGTGGAAGACTGACTATGAATGAGATTCGAAAAATATTGATTGCCAATCGCGGCGAAATCGCCGTGCGTGTCGCGCGCGGATGCCACAACTGCGGAATCACCGCTGTGGCCGTTTATTCCGATCCCGACCGTGCTGCATTTCATGTGCGCGTTGCCGATGAAGCCTATCCGCTGCGCGGCAGGACATCGGCCGAGACATACCTGGTGCAAAATAAAATTATCGATATCGCAAAGAAGTGTAAGGCCGATGCGATTCATCCGGGGTACGGTTTTCTGGCCGAAAATTCATCGTTCGCACAGCGTTGTGCCGACAATGGATTGATTTTTATCGGGCCGTCACCCGAGGTTATCAAACTGCTCGGCGATAAACTGGAGGCTCGCGCCGCGGCCATCAAGGCCGGCCTGCCGCTCGCTCCGGCGAGCACGCAGGATATCAGCGATATTCCCAAGGCGAAAGAAGAGGCCGGAAAAATCGGATATCCGGTGCTGATCAAAGCTGCCGCAGGCGGCGGCGGTAAGGGAATGCGCATCGTCCATGATGAGGAGTCGTTCGAGGCAGCACTCAAGATGGCGGCATCCGAAGCTAATTCGGCATTCGGCGACAGTCGTGTGTACATCGAAAAATACATTGCTCGTCCGCGGCATATTGAAATACAAATCATGGCTGATACGCATGGAAATGTTGTGCATATTTGTGAGCGCGAGTGTTCGATTCAGCGGCGGCATCAGAAAGTTATTGAGGAATCGCCATCGGCGATTATGACGCCGGAATTGCGCGAGCGGATGGGCGCGGCTGCGATTGCCATTGCCAAGGCGACCGGCTATGTCGGTGCCGGAACGGTGGAATTCCTCGTCGATGAAAACCTGAATTTCTATTTCCTCGAAGTGAATACTCGACTCCAGGTCGAACATCCGGTCACGGAGATGGTGACGGGACTGGATCTGGTCAAGGAGCAGATTCGCGTTGCACGAGGGCAAAAATTATCATTCACGCAGCAGGATATTGTCCAAAAGGGGCACGCCATCGAGTGCCGAATTTATGCCGAGGACGCGGCGTCGGGATTCGTGCCGAGTACGGGAAAATTAGCGGCATATCAGGAGCCGGCGGGGCCGGGAGTGCGCGTCGATTCAGGATATCTGGCCGGTGATACGATACCGGTATTCTATGATCCGCAAATTGCCAAATTGATTACAACCGGGCGGACTCGTGAGGCGGCAATCTCGCGCATGGAGCGGGCATTAAAAGAATACATCGTCCACGGCGTCGACACGACGATTCCGTTCAATTTACTTGTCATGCGCAACGAGAGTTTCCGGGCGGGCAAATTGTCGACGCACTTTATTGAAGATGAATTCCCGGAACTGTCGACGAGTCTGGCGTATTCGGATGAGGATTTAACGCTGTCGGCGATGGCCGCGGCAATTGTCGACTTTCGGGAGCACTCCAAGATTACTGCGACTGCAACACAACCGAGTGTACAAAAGAATGCCTGGAAGCTGTCCGGACGGATGAGCGGTCTGAGAAAGGTCTGGTGAGCGATGAAGAAAGTACTTGTAACCGGGGCCGAAAAATCCTGGGAATTCGTCATGCGGGAAGACGACGGGCAATTGTATATTACCTCGGATGGAACCGAGTCTCCGGTCGACCTGATTCGCCTTGGCCCGAATCGGTATTCGCTGATTATCAACGGGCACTCTCATGAAATCGGTGTTGACGGATCATTTGACGGATATCGGATTTTTAACGGGGCGAGGTCGAGCCAATTCCTGGTCGAGGATTTCGAACTGGCCAGGATCAAGAAAAAAGCCGGTATCAGCGACAGCGTCAAACAGCTCAATATTACCGCCCCGATGCCGGGATTGATCGTAAAGATTAATTGTGCCGAGGGGGATGCCGTCGCCAAGAATCAGCCGCTGTTGGTCATGGAAGCCATGAAAATGGAGAATGACATCAAGTCGCCGATCGAGGGGAAAATTAAGTCAATTTCAGTGTCCGAGGGGGACGGTGTCGAAAAAGGCCAGGTCTTGGTGGAATTCGCCTGACAGAGAAACGTCATTTTTTCCGATAGGATGCTTGACCGGCCATTATTTTTCCATTAATTACTCGCGGTAAATTGGTGAGAAATTGCCTTCAAGCCAAACCTCGAACCGGTCGAAGAAAAAATGACGCCGGTTTCGTCCGAATAACGTCGGCCGGGTAAAAAAGATAGAGATCAACCCGGATGGGAGAAATAGATATGAAACGATACGGCAGTATAAAGATTGTGATTTTGGTAGGATGCCTGCTCGCAGTGCTGGGCGGTTGTGAGACGCAAAAACCGCTCTCGCCGGAACAGGAATTAATCATGTCAAAATGCGAAAATTTATTCCTTCGCGTCAAGGTCGGTGATTATGCCGTCATCTACGAAAACGAGTTTCCGTATCTGCGCGAGAAAATCGATTTCGAAGAATTTATGGATGACCCCTACCTGAAATCGTACAATCCGGATACGCTCGTCGCCGTGGAACTCGATTCCGTGACCGTCTGGGATGATACGGCTTATGTTCACATGAAGCTGGAATACATTCATCCCGACAGCACATACACCTCGACAAGTATTAACCTGCGGTATTGGTATATCGACGATGAATGGATAAAACCGTCTCGTTCCGATTACAAGAATCAATTGTTGTTTGAGGAAGAGATGAGAATTTACTGGGAAGCGGTTGAGGCAATGAAGGCTCGTGAAAAGAAACAGGAAGAACAAGGAGACAGCCTATGAGCCGTACATTAGCACATATCGGCATCGCGGTCGAAAGTCTGGCCGAGGCCGTGCCGGCTTATGTGAAGCTTTTCGATAAAGAGCCGGACTGCTTTGAAGAAGTCGCCGAGCAAAAAGTAAAAACGGCGATTTTCGGCGCCGGTGAGAGCCGCGTAGAACTGCTTGAGGGAACCGCTCCCGACAGCCCGATAACGAAATTCATCGAGAAAAAAGGCCCGGGAATTCATCATATGTGTATCCGGGTCGACAATCTCGAAGATGAATTACAGCGCCTGAAAGATGAGGGATTTCGCCTCATCGATGAGAAACCTCGAAAGGGCGCCGAGGGGATGCTGGTGGCGTTTATTCATCCCAAATCGACAGGGGGCATCCTGGTCGAGCTGAATCAAAAGCCATAAACAGATAGTGATAGAACTTTCAAAGCCCTGGATTTCCGGGGCTTTTTTTATATTGTAAGTGAAGTCAGTAACTTCTCGATTCGGCGTTTGATGTCGTCGCGCACTTCGGCATAGGCATCGTCGACAGAGAGCCCGGGAGCATACATAGCATCAGGATTCGGAATCGACCAGTGGAGATGCGCAGCAGATTCCGGGAAATAGACGCTGTACGGTTTGACGGAATCGGCCAGCGTAATGATGTAGTCGGCCCAGTGAAACAAATCATCGCTGATGCGCCGTGTTCCATGTTGAGAAATATCGATTCCTGCCTGTCGCATCGTTTCCACGGCTCGGGGATGCACGCCGCCGGCATCGATTCCGGCCGATGTTACTTCGTGTCGGCCATCGGCGAGGGCTCTTGCCCACCCCTCGGCCATTTGCGAGCGGACCGCGTTTCCGGCGCAGATAAAGAGTAAATTCATAGTGTGTCTTTCCGACAGTGTAATTCGGATACAATATATAATCCGGGCTATCGAATGCGAACAAAATAACGTATTAATTGTGTTCCGGCGAGGTTGACAGGGGAAAACCGGGCGATTATACTATGTCAAATTGCTCTACATATCGCAAACCGCATAGAGGGAGATTCATGGATAAAACGGCTCTTGAGGATAAGAAGACCCGGCGGGATGACTATCTGGGCTGGGATGAGTATTTCATGGCGCTGGCGTTGTTGTCCGCGATGCGGAGCAAAGATCCGAATACCCAGGTCGGCGCCTGTATAGTCAATGAGGAAAATCGAATTGTCGGTATCGGGTATAATGGATTTCCGGCCGGCTGCAGCGATGAGGAATTGCCGTGGGGAAGACAGGGAGAATACCTGGATACGAAGTACCCGTATGTCTGCCACGCAGAAATGAATGCGATTCTCAACAGCGATTTCGGACGGATGAATAATTGCCGTATGTATGTCAGTTTGTTTCCCTGTAATGAGTGCGCCAAGTTGATTATTCAGGCGGGGATTAAGCAAGTGGTTTATTTGTCTGATAAATATCCCGACGATGATAAATTCGTTGCGGCGAAGCGGATGTTTCGACTGGCGGGAGTACTGCTCAAGCCTCTGCCGATGACGCAGATAACGGAGAGAAAGATCGTTCTGGATTTCGAGAAGTACCTGTAATCGACTGGACAAGACATAAAAAAAACCCCCGATTTTTCGGGGGTTTTTTGTTTGCGAAAAGAAATTTATTTGAACCGCTTGGGGCTGCGTGCTTCCCATTCGACAACGATCGGGCTGGCGACGAATACCGAGCTGTACGTTCCGACGATAACACCGATTGTCAGGGCGAGAGCAAAGGTAAACAAGACCTGACCGCCGAAGAACAGAAGAATGACAACGACCATTAACGTGGTCATTGAGGTGATAATCGTACGGGAAATAACTTCGTTGATACTGGCGTTAATCGTGGCAACGAAGTCGCCTTTTTTGCGGAACATTTTGAGGTTTTCGCGAATTCGGTCGAAGACGACTACCGTGTCGGTGAGCGAGTAGCCTCCCAGGGTCAGCAGTGCTGTTATGACCAGCAAATCGATTTCGATACCGAAAATCCAGAACAATCCCAGTACGGCCAACACGTCGTGGAAGGTTGCAATCGTGGCCGCAACGCCGAACCGAAAATCAAAACGAATCGAAATGTACAGCAAAATCCCGACAACGGCCAGGAGGACAGCCCACGTCGCATCTTTGCGCAGTTCCTTCCCGACGATTGCTCCGATTGACTGATGAGAATCCATCTGGAAAGGATTGCCTTCGAAGCGGTTGTCTTTGGCAACCGTGTTGAGAATCTTATCCATCGTCGATTCGCCGGATGGTGTAGCGTCCTCATCGAGAGTCTTAACACGGATAAGATAGGAGTTTTCTACGCCTTCGGTATGCAAAGCCTGAATCGTCGCTTCGGGGAAGCCGCCCTCCGTAAGGGACAGTCTCAGGTTTTCAATATCGATAGGCTTTTGAAAATTCCCTTGAATCATCGTACCGCCGGTGAAATCGATACCCATGTTGGCGGTGCCCAAGAGGATATTCACGAACGCAACGATTCCGAGGATGATCAGAATAGTCGAGAGGATGAATGAGACCTTCCTCATGCCGATGAAGTCGATGTTTGTTTTTCCTATTATCTTAAACATTGTATCCTAACTCCTCACAACCTATATGGAAATCGATTTGTAACCCTTGCGGATATCAAAAATCGTCTTCGTGACAAAGAATGCGGTGAACAGTGACAGGGTCACACCGATAAAGAGTGAGACGGCGAATCCCTTGACGGCTCCGGATCCGAAGATAAACAGGATGGCGGCCGTAATCAGCGTCGTGACATGACTGTCGACGATGGTGATGAAGGCGCGGTCGTAACCGGCGTCGATGGCGGCCCGAACCGTTTTTCCGGTGCGGAGTTCCTCTCTCATTCGCTCGAAAATAAGCACGTTGGAGTCAACCGCGATACCGATAGTCAGGATGATACCTGCGATACCGGGCATCGTCAGCGTGGCGCTGAGTGCGGCCATAGCGGCCAGGAGGCAGAAGAGATTCAGGATGAGTGCGAGGTCGGCGATGACGCCCGACAAGCGGTAGTAAATCGCGATGAAAATTAGCACCAGCACCAGAGCGATCCAGGTCGATGTCAGGCCGCGACTAATCGAGTCATGACCGAGAGACGGGCCGACGACACTGCTTTCGATGACTTCGACGTCTGTCGGAAGTGCACCGGCCTTGAGAACGATTGAAAGGTCGCGGGCATCTTCGAAATTGCCGCCACCCAGAGTAATGGTTCCCTGGTCGCGAATTCTGTCGTTGAGCCGCGGGGCGGATTCAACCTTGCCGTCCAAAACGATTGCGAGCGGTTTACCGATGTTTGGTCCGGTAACGCGCGAGAAAATCTGTCCGCCCTTACGATCCAGTTTGAAATCGACAACCGGTTTGCCGTACTGGTCGTTGCGCGGTGTCGCTTCGATGAGGTGATCACCGGACATCTGAACCTGGCTTCTCAGCAGATACAGGCGCGTCATATCGCGCATGCCGGTAGCCTCGGCCACTTCCGTATGAATCGCCCATGAAAATTCGACATCATTGGGAATGAGTTTTTTGATTTCCGGCTTATCCAGAATCATCTTCACATTGGGGACGAGATCCGTTTCGACATACCACTGCGGTCCCAGCGCACTCGGTACGGGTTCGAGATAGATCGAGAACGGAGCCTTAGATTCCTCTGCTGCCAGTGCGGCCTCGATTTCGAGGGAGTCCGAACTTTCCTGTCCGAGCAGATCGGCGAGAACGTCGACGCTGTCATTGGCGGCCGTTTCCGGCTGAGATTCATCTTTTTTGTCGGCGGCATCTTCATCGACTTTCGTATTGTCGATGCGAATTCCGGTTTCAATCATGGCTTCGTCGATTTTCGACAGAAGCAACTGCGCGTTCTCGAATGATTCCTGGAGTTTGAACTCGAGGCGAGCCATTTCGCCGATCAGTTTTCGGGCGCGATGAATATCGGTATAGCCCGGGAGATCAACGATGAGGCGATCATCGCCTGATTTTTGAATGATCGGTTCAGTAACACCAAACTGGTCGATACGATTGCGAATAATGGCCTCGGTGCGATCAAGCGCATCCTTACTGGCGGCTTCTTCAAGCTTTTCCATCTGAACGCGCAGTACGATGTGCAGTCCGCCCTGCAAATCCAGTCCCAACCGAATGGCTTCCTGCTTCATCTGAATCAGCGTCGCAGGATCGGTTTCACTCAGATGCTGTTTTTCCGTGTCCGGTGTCGTCCAATACTTCACCGTTGGCCAGCAGTAGTAGATGGCGACAATAAGCACAATTATTGTGATTAAAATGCGCCACATCTGTAATCTGTTCATTTTGGGTCAACTTCCTTTTCGCAATATTTAGAGAACGGCTTCTATAATAGTCTGGCAATATACGATAATCTGCGCATATGTCAATTGTTTTAAAACGCGGATTGCTGCCTTTTCACTTTCTTTCTTAAAAGATAAGCCTTTTATTAATTACAGGTTACCAAAGGATTGTCGACGGTTTGGCGGGCCGCGTGGAGGCATGGAATCAGCAGTTTTTTTTCGCGTAAATGGCCTGAAAACAATATCTGTATTTGCGGGAAATCGGCAGGGAAGCCGCGTATTTCATGAATTTCCGGCACTGAACCAACTGCAAAATCTGCCGAAAACCCGTATATGACTTTTTGTTACCGGGAGTAGTCTGAGTTCTATGAACGAGTCATTCGTAAATTTTGATTGGCCGTTGCCATTGCGTTTTTTCCTGGCGCTGGCGGTGTCGTTCCTCGTCGGTCTCGAGCGGGAAAGCGCAATGATTACCCGCAAACCGAAGATATTTGCGGGAGTCCGTACCTATTCACTTATCGGTGTCTACGGGTTCGGGTGCGCCTGGCTGTATCACAATGATTTCCAGTGGGTTTTGCCGATCGGAATGATTTCCGTCACGGTACTTATTATTATTAATTATCTGGCAAAATTAAAAGAGACTCATCCCGGCTGGACGTCTGAAGTCGCGGCCTTATTGACATTTATCGTTGGTGTTCTCAGTATGGTTGCCGAAATCTGGGTGCCGATGGCTCTGGGAATTGTCGCGACATTTTTACTGTCGGAAAAGGCAAATCTCGAGAAATTCGTCAAGCGTCTGGATGAAACGGAATTTCTCGCCGTCTTGAAATTCCTGTTAGTGACAATCATTATCTTGCCGGTTTTGCCGAATCAGGATTTCACGGAGTATCGTCTCAATCCTCGTAAAATCTGGCAAATCGTCGTGCTCGTTTCCGCGGTCGGATTTGTCGGTTATTTCCTGTCCAAACGGTACGGAAGTAAAGTCGGCTTGTGGTTGTCCGGGCTGTTGGGTGGAATTGTGTCGAGTACTGCGGTCAGTATTGCCTGCGGGCGAATTGCTCAAAATGCACCGGAGCGAACAATCAATGCGCTTCAGGCTTCGCTGATGGCGAGCAGCGTCATGTATATTCGGGTGTTAATACTGATTTGGATTTTAGCGCCGGAAATGACAAGGTATTTCTGGGCAAAGTTGATGATTCTTGCTGTGGTTGGCCTTATCCTGTCCTTCAGTGTCAGGAAGCAGCCGAATAACAGAAAAGAACATCGCGTCGAATCGCTGAATAACCCGTTTGAAATCCGGCCGGCTCTTATTTTTGCCGTCATGTTCGTGATTATGTCTGTAATTACGAGTCTTGTTACGCAGTTCTACGGGCATGCCGGTATGATTGCCCTGGCGTTTATCACCGGTGTGACCGATATCGATCCGTTTATTCTTTCACTGGTTGAACACGTCGATGAGTACAAGATGCTGATCGTAACGGCAGTGATCGTCGCCATGATGAGCAACACGATTATTAAGGGCATCTATTTCGGGTTTCTGGCTAAGACGGCTCGGACGGCTACCGCCTGGCGGTTTGCTCTGTGGGCGGTTTTACATATTCCGATTATACTCTGGCCGACGTCATAACCGTCTTTTTCCCTGTCTCCGGTCAATCGACAAATCCACATTGTCTTGTTGACATTTCGATGAAATGCCAATAGCTTACTCACTATTACGTATTATACGATGTAGAATACATAATCGAGGAGATGGTGTGATGGGGAAGTTTGGACAAATAGCCTCTGTCTTTTTTGTCTTATTATTAGTGTTTTGTATTGTATCAAACCTGGCGGCCGAAACCAAGCGCGTGACGTTCAAGAACGGGATGGAGGTGATTTTCAAGGAGAATCACTCGAGTCCCATGATTACGTCGATCGTTTTTATTCGGGCCGGGGCCAAATATGAAAATGAATTCAATAACGGAATCACGCATTTCCTGGAGCACCTGCTATTCGATGGCACGAAATCCCGCTCGCGCCTCGAGATTTCAGAAGGAGTCGAAAATAAGGGCGGCTATATCAACGCCTTTACTCGTAAGGATTTGACGGCTTATCTGGTATTAATGCCGAAAGAACACATCGAATATGGACTCGAAATTCAAGCCGACCAGTTGTTCAATTCCATCTTTCCCGAAGAAGAGCTGCCGAAGGAGCGGAAAGTCGTTATCGAGGAGATCCAGAAGGACAACGATAACGAAGCTGACCGCGCGTATGATTTCTTCAACAAAATTTCAATGGCCGGTTCGGCATATTCCCGGTCGGTTCTCGGTTACAAGAATATCATCAATTCCATCCCTCGTGAGCAAATCATTCGCTACTGGAAGCAGTTCTATGCACCCAATAATATGATCGCGCTGGTCATCGGCGATTTCGATATGGAAGAGATGATTGAGCAGTATCGGTCGATTTACGGCGTGATTCCGCCAGTCGATCTGCCTGCGCCACCCGAGGTCAGCTATACGCCGCCGAAAGGGAAACATGTCGAGAAGAAGGGCGGCAACACCAAACAGACTTATATCAACATCGGAATCGAGGCTCCGCATTTCACCGACCCGGATTGGTATTCGTTCGATTTGATGAGTGAATATTTATCCTCGAACGCCTACTCGCCGTTGATTGCCGCCATGTCCGACACAGCCGGTACCCCGCTGTTCCAGACATTCTCGGTTTCTCTGGAAACGCAGGAGGAATTTTCGCGACTGCTTATCGACGTCATCACCGATGACAAGGCGAAGGCCGAGCCGATAATCGCCGGTATCGAAAATGTCCTGCAGCATTTCGATAAATATAAACCGTCACCGGAGATTCTGGACGGGATTATTATTTCTAAGAAGGCCGACGAAATCTTCATGGAAGAGAAACTGCACTATTATGGTTTCACCGTGGCGCCGCTTCTTGTGACTACCGGCTATGATTTTCTGGACTCGTACCTCGAGGTTATTGAAAAAGTTAATCCGACGATGATGGTTCGAGCGGCCGATCGCTGGCTGGATAATCTGAGTTATGTCGCGACGGTGTATCATCCGAAGGAAATGTCGGCTGAGCAGGAAGAGGAAAAATCGTATACTGTCTATAAAAAACAGGTGTTGGACAACGGACTGACGCTTATCGTGAAATCGAATCCGGACAGCCGCGTGTTCGCGATGAATGTCATCGGGAAAAATCGGTCTCTGTCGGAACCGGCCGGAAAAATCGGGATTACCGATTTCGTAAACAGGATGATCAATAAGGGGACGACGACATATCCGGGCGAGGAATTGTCGAAAAGGCTTGAATCCATCGGCGCCAAGGTGACACTGAATGACAATCCGTGGATACCCTATGATGACAGATATACGACGCGGCAATTTTCATTCATGAAGTTCGAGACTATCGATGAGTTCACCGAACAGGGTGTTGCGCTGTTTGCCGATATGATTATGAATCCGGCGTTTGCCGAGGCGGATATCGAGCAGGTGCGGGGCATGCTGATGGGAGTACTCGGGCGCCAGTCCGGTTCGACACTCGATGCCTGCCGCGACTTGTTCTACGCCAATTTGTTTGAGGGGAATGGTCTTGCCCGGTCGATCAACGGTTCACCGCGAACCGTTGGGACAATTACGCGGCAGGACTTAGTCGATTATCATCATTCGTTCTATTCGCCGCATAATATGATTATCACCGTCGGAACGAATTTCGATGCCGATACCATGATGGCGATGCTGACGAATATTTTCAGGGATATGTCCGGTGACGTCCCCACCCCGACGCTGGCCGGTGGGGATATTGCACCGATAGTCGGTGTAAAGATGGCTCACCAGGAAATGGACAAGGAACAGGTATATATTTTTCTCGGCAATACGGTGCCGGGAGCGAAACATCCTGATGCGCTGGCGATCATGCTGGCCGGTTCGATTTTGTCGGATCGACTGGGGAAACATTTGCGCGAGGAGCAGGGGCTGGCCTATTCCGTCGGTGCCGGTGTCGGTTTTGATAAGGAATTCGGCTGGTATGCCTGCACGATGGGAACAGGGGCGAGTAACTTCATCACGGCTCGCGACGGCATTTTGAATGAAATTACGATTTTGAAAAAAGACGGCCCTACCGCCGAGGAACTGGAAATCGCCAAGAATAGCTATTGGGGATCGATGTTGACCCGGCAATTGTCGCGCATCAATCAGGCGTATTATATGGGCGTCAACGAGTACCTCGGGCTTGGCTATAATTATTATGACAAGATAAACGAAAAAATGCGTGCCGTGACACTGGCGCAGGTAACCGAGGCGCTGCAAAAATACTTCGACACGCAAAATTATGTCTTGACGACGGTGGGGAAATTGAATTAATAGTCTCGGACTGAAAGCGATAAACATTTCTGTTGGCGAGATAGACGAATTTGACAATACCATATATGGGCGAGATTCTCGCCCTCGTTACCGCAGTCGCCTGGGCGATTGCCGTCATCTTTTTTAAGAAGAGCGGCGAATCAGTTCACCCCGTTGCACTCAATCTTTTTAAAAATACATTGGCCGTTGTGTTATTTATCCCGACGATTATTATCATCGGCGGTTCGCCGTTTCCCGATGCACCGTGGAAGGATTATGGCCTGTTGCTGATATCCGGCGTGTTGGGAATCGGTATATCGGATACTCTGTTTTTCAAATGCCTGAACTCGCTTGGAGCCGGCCTGACGGCGATTGTTGATTGTCTGTACAGTACTTATATCATCATTTTATCGTTCATGTTTTTGCATGAATCGATGGGGATATTGCAAATTATAGGGGCGATGCTGGTTATTTCCGCCGTTCTAACGGCGGCCAGTAAAAAAGGCAGTGCGCATCTGACTCGCAAAACCCTGCTGATCGGAATAGTCCTTGGTGCGCTGGCCATGCTGTCCAACGCCATCGGTATCGTAATGATCAAGCCGTTGCTCGAGCGTGCGCCTTTGCTTTGGGTAGTCGAGGTACGACTGGTCGGCGGAATGGCAGTTTTGGCGCTGGCGCTGTTATTCCGAAAAGACCGCCGAAAAATACTCGCTTCATTGAATGCGACGAACAGCTGGAAATTTACAGTTTCAGGGTCGGTGATCGGGGCATATCTGGCGATGATCCTCTGGCTGGCGGGCATGAAATATACGCAGGCATCGATTGCCTCGGTACTTAATCAGACGTCGACGGTGTTTATTTTCGTTTTCGCGGCGATGTTCCTGAAGGAACCGATTAACAGTATTCGCGTTCTGGGGATCGGACTGGCCATGATCGGGTCGCTTTTAGTTACCTTCGGTTGATAGTTTACATTTTCCCTAAAATTGTTATATTCTGTTTTTAGGTCCAAACAGGAGGCGCCCTATCAGTCCGTTATCCAAAGGTCCGGTGTACCAATCGGAAACCAGATTATTTATCGCCGACGAGCGAAAGCTTCTGCGCCAGGGGCTCATTGCGCTTTTTACGACCGAGCTGGGTATTTTGGTCGTCGGGGATTCGGGTGATGGATTGGAGACGGTCGATCTGGTGCAGGAGAAGAAGCCGGATATCGTTCTGCTCAATACCAGGATGCCTAGATTAGACGGCTTGGGAGTCGCCCGGCGATTGCGTAATCTACCGGTTAATCCGGAACTTGTGTTTATTACGACTATTCATTCAGAGCCGCAGATGCGCGAGGCATTTGCGCTGGGGGCGAAATCGTATTTGCAGCAGGATTGCGATTTTCGCGAGTTAGTGTTTGCTATTCGAAAGGCATCGGTCGGCGAGTATTACTTATCCGGACCCGCCGGGCGTAATTTGGTCGATGAATATATTAATCCAACACCTAATGAAGAAATGTCGGTCTCCGGAATGACAAAACGTGAGATGGAACTGGCGCGGTTGCTGGCTGACGGGTATTCATCGAAAGAGGCGGCGGATTTTATGAATATCAGCGTAAAGACTGCCGAGGTGCATCGTGCGGCGATCATGAAAAAGCTGCATGCAAAGAACGTGACGGATATCGTTAAGTTCTGTATTCGCAACAACATCACCACACCCTAGCAATATCTCAGCATTAAATAGATACTTATCAGAATTAAAATAAGTACTTTCTATTACTGTATTAGGTGGAATTACCTATTGTGAAAAAATTCACTAATAGTATATTCAGTCGGTTTTAAAAGTAAATCCGGCCTATGTCGTACGGGGAAGATTACTTAGGGGAAATAAACGACGGTAGGGCGGGGAGATTGAAATAGAAAAGAAAATTGTCAGATAACCGAATAAGGTTAGATTCAACTAAGGAGTAACTCATGTCCAATTATGTTGCTGATTTTATGGCCCAACTGAAGGCCAAGAATCCGGCGCAGCCTGAATTCCACCAGGCGGTGCAGGAAGTAGTCGAGTCTGTTTCGTTGGTTCTGGATAAGCATCCGGAATATCGTAACAATAAAATCATGGAACGTATTGCCGAGCCGGAGCGCGTTATCATGTTCCGTGTCCCGTGGATGGATGACCAGGGTAATGTTCAGGTCAACCGTGGTTTCCGTATTGAAATGAACAGCGCCATTGGCCCGTACAAAGGCGGTCTTCGTTTCCATCCGTCGGTCAACCTCGGCATTTTGAAATTCTTGGCGTTCGAGCAGGTTTTCAAAAACAGCCTGACCACGTTGCCGATGGGCGGTGGTAAGGGTGGTACGGATTTCGATCCTAAGGGTAAAAGTGACAATGAAGTAATGCGCTTCTGCACCAGCTTCATGATGGAACTGTTCCGTCACATCGGTCCGAACACGGACGTCCCGGCTGGTGACATTGGTGTCGGCGGTCGTGAAATCGGTTATCTCTTCGGTACCTACAAGAAAATCCGCGATGAGTTCACCGGTGTGTTGACCGGTAAAGGCCTGAACTGGGGCGGCTCCCTGATTCGTCCGGAAGCCACCGGTTATGGTGCGGTTTATTTCGCGGCTGAAATGCTGGGTACTCGCGGTGAAACGCTGGAAGGCAAGACCTGTTTGGTCTCCGGTTCCGGTAACGTCGCTCAGTACACGACCGAGAAGGTTCTGGATCTCGGCGGTAAGGTAATCACTCTGTCCGATTCCGGTGGTTACATTCACGATCCGGCCGGTATCGATCGCGAAAAACTGGCGTGGGTCATGGATCTGAAGAATGTCCGCCGCGGCCGTATCAGCGAATATGCCGACAAGTTCTCCTCGGCGACCTACATTCCGGTCGACCCGGGCAAAGACTTCAACCCGCTGTGGAATCACAAGGCCGATTGCGCCTTCCCGTCTGCGACGCAGAACGAAGTCAACAAGAAAGACGCCGAAAACCTCATCAACAACGGCGTATACGTTGTTTCCGAAGGCGCCAACATGCCGACGGTTCCGGAAGGTGTCGATGTCTTCTTGTCAAACAAGATTCTCTATGGTCCGGGCAAGGCTGCGAACGCCGGTGGCGTCGCCGTTTCCGGTCTCGAGATGTCGCAGAACAGCATGCGCTACAGCTGGTCGCGCGAAGAAGTCGATAACAAGCTGCACAACATCATGAAGAGCATTCACAAAGCTTGTATCCAGGCTTCCGAAGCCTATGGTGCTCCGGGCAACTACGTTGTCGGCGCCAACATTGCCGGCTTTGTCAAAGTCGCCAATTCGATGATCGACCAGGGTATCTTCGGTTAATCCGAATATCCGAGAAGATTACTACGCACCTTGAAGAGCGGCCGCACGGCCGCTCTTTTTTTATCGTGAATAACTTCGTATAGTAACTATTAATACAAACATTGACGATTAAACGCGTATTATCTATATTCGATACTCGCTTATCGATGTGATCAGGTTTTTTTACTTCTTCGAAAAACATAGAATCATAGTCCGTAATCTGAGGAGGTTATTGTCATGAATCATGGGGCATTGGACAAGACTACCGCCAAGGGGCTGAAAGTACTTCGAGAGCGTATCGCCAAGGCGAAAATTCCTTCATCGAAACTGGATGAAACGCTGAATATCGCGACCTGGAACATCCGGGAATTCGGTAAAAAGGCGCGCTTAAGTTCATCGATTCATTACATCGCTGAGATCATCAATCAATTCGATATTGTTGCCATCGTCGAGCTACGGGATAATCTGCGCGACCTGGAAAAGGTTATGCAGATTCTTGGCCGGTACTGGAAAGTTGTCGTATCCGATTACACGGCCGATCGGGGCGGCAACCTTGAGAGAATCGCCTATCTGTACGACAAACGGGCAGCCGTGTTCACCGGATTGGCCGCCGAACCGGATGGACCGAGAAAGAAGGATAAAAAGACGCAGGAGTATCTCCCGGAAATCACCTGGTGGCGCAGTCCCTATATGGCATCGTTTCGAGCGGGGCATTTCGATTTTATTATGTTGAGCGCTCATATTCGCTGGGGTTCCAAAGAGGATGAGCGATTGAAACCTCTCAAGATGCTGGCCGAATGGGTGTACAAGCGCTGTAAATCCCGCAACGTGTATGATAACGATTTTATCGTGATGGGGGATTTTAATATCCCGAGTATCAATCATAAGTTGTACAAGGCAGTGACGTCGAAGGGGCTACATATGCCGAAGGGATTGCTGAAAAAAGAGTTCGGCTCGAATTTGGCCAAAGACAAACGGTATGATCAGATCCTGCATACGCCGATGCATGAGTCGCTTTTTACCGAGTTTGGCGGCGTCGTTGATTTTTATGGGAGCGATCATAAGCCGTTGTTTCCGGGCAGGAGTATGACGAAAACGGAGTTCACCTATCAACTGTCGGATCATTTGCCGTTGTGGATACAGCTTAAAATCGATTCCGAGGATATTAAGCTGAACCAGATTCTCAATAAGAAATAGGCAAGAAACGATGACGGCTTAAATGGTATGGCCGGCAGGTTCGTCATGTAAAAAAAGGGCCGGTTGGGTTCCGGCCCCTATAAGCAACCTGAGAAGTTACCTCTTTCAGCAATGTGAGTAAAGGCAGGTCTTCTCGCTCGAAAACGCTCGCCAGGCAGCCAATGAAACCTGAGCAGCGTCCGGAGAGGATTTGTTAGCCAGTGAGGAGTATTGCGCCGTCGCGCAAAGCCTTGATGCAATATCAGGGATTCAATCGCCTAATTGCCCGTGCATCACTTTGTATTTGGAATAATAAGCTTTCTTCCGTACTTCCTTTCATGCTCTCGAATACGCACTTTTTATGACGAATGAGATGCGAATTTGTTGCCTTATTTTTGCTAATAATTGTTATTAATTCATGAGATACAGGACGTTATGAGTCTTTTTTTGCCTGCTCGCCTAACATTTTCCTGATTTCTCGGGCGGTTTCAATATCGGGGCCCTTGGCGCGCTCTTCGAGCTTTTCAACCAGCATGCGATTATATTCGATACTCTTTTTTTGCCGAAAATTGACTTTGACGGTAACGATGTCGGGGACGATTTTGTAGACGGCTGTTGATTTGTACAACCCTTTATATGTCCGCTCCCCCGGTTCCATCGGAACATAGCCGCCTTCGGGCTGATATTTGTCCATGAGAAGATGAAGGCCTTTCAGGGAATCCTGCGGATCATCGATCAGTCGTCCCGTTCCTTTGATAAGAGCGGATTTATACAGCATGGTCGTGGCGCAGGCATTTATCTGTGAGGTCCAATAGGAAGGAATGAATGAAAATTGCAGGTCAATACTGAAGGTAACACGCTGCCCCCGCGACAGCGCCTCGAATGTTTCGCCTCGCTTTTCGCCGTGAATATATATTGTCGTACCGTCGGCGGCGAAATTCATGGGGACGACACGAGGATAACCATCGGGCGTGAGAATGCCAAGGTATCCCACGAGGGCTTTTTTCGCGATTATGGCGAATTCCTTATTTTCGTCGAGGGAGTAGTCGAGTTTTTCCATGCCGCCGTATCTCCTGCAGGTTTCTGAGTCGAATGTTGCGTAATTATAATATGTACAGCGGCGCCGCGACAGTATTTTTCGAAGAGTGTATTCTCCAGTGGATTTTGCCGCCTCGTTGTTATATTTTTGGGGTTACAGAGACGGCAAAGATGTCGATGAATTGAAAATGGACCTTTTTCGGGACGGACAATGAAAGCTTTCGATATTGATGATTTCGAGCTAAATAAGGCGAACCGGTTTACCCGCTTCCAGGACTTGATGCGCTACCGGATTCACAATGTATTATTGGTCTCCAGCCTGTACGATTCGTTTATTCTTGGTGAAGACGGTCAGTTGTACGAGATGCTTCTGAGTGAGTACATCGGTTTGAATCTGTCTCATACGCCGGGATTGAATCGTGTCTCCAGCGGCAAGAAGGCGTTGAAAATATTAAAAAACTCCGAGGTCCATTATGATCTGGTTATTACGACCCTGCGCCTCGATGATATGCATGTTCTCGAGTTCGCGAGAAAGCTCCGCAAGGAAGGAATCTCAACACCACTCGTCTTATTGACATATGATAATCGCGAATTGAACGACCTGGTGGCGAATCATGATGTCTCCTGTTTTGATAAAGTGTTTATGTGGCAGGGGAATTTCAATATTCTGCTGGCGATTATCAAGTGTATCGAAGATATCCTGAATGTCAAGCACGATACGGATCTGGTCGGTGTGCAGTCGATAATTCTGATCGAGGACAATGTCAAATTTTATTCGTCGTACCTGCCTATTATTTATCGGGAATTATTGCTGCAATCGCAACGGGTTATCGCCGAGGGATTAAATCTTGCGCATAAAATCATGCGTATGCGCGCGCGGCCGAAGATATTGCTGTGTAATGACTATGAAGAGGCCTGGAGTTATTTCAAGGAATTTCACGAATCGGTTCTCGGAGTGATTTCAGATGTTCAGTTTCCTCGCAAGGGGATATCCGATCCGAGGGCAGGTGTGTTGTTCACGAAGGCCGTCAAGAAGCGGCATCCCGATATTCCGGTCCTGCTGCAATCGTTCGATCCTGAGCGCGAGCCCGAGGCGTATAAATACGGTGCATCGTTTTTATTGAAAAATTCGCCGACGCTGTTGCAGCAGGTGCAGTCGTTCATGCAGGAATATTTCAGCTTCGGTAATTTCGTATTCAAATTGCCCGATGGTCATACTGTAGACGAGGCAGCGGATTTACGTGAATTACGGAAAAAACTGCAGACGATTCCGGATGAAAGCCTGCTGTTTCACGCCGAGCGGAATCATTTTTCCAACTGGTTGAAGGCTCGCACGGAGTTTTTCCTCGCTCACAAACTGCGGCCGCGGAAGATTTCCGATTATAAGAATACCGATGGACTCCGCCAGGCTCTGATTTCCTATCTCCAGGAATATCGCGTCAGTCAGCGGCGCGGGACGATCGTCGATTTCGACCCCGATACGTTTGATCCTGAAGAGAGTTTTGCGCGCGTCGGTAACGGATCGCTCGGCGGCAAGGGGCGCGGCCTCGCCTTCGCGAGTATGCTGATAAATACATACGGGATCATGAAGAGGTTTTCGGGTGTGCACATTACCGTGCCGCCGTCGGTCATCATTTCGACCGATATTTTCGATGCCTTTATGACTGCAAATGACTTGTGGGATATTGCTCTCAATGGAGCGAACGAGGATGTGCTCGAGAGGCGATTTATCGAAGCGAAGTTTCCGGTCAAATTCGAGCGCCTGATGCGTGAATATCTGCAGAAGGTCACCTATCCGCTTGCCGTTCGGTCGTCCAGCCTTCTCGAGGATTCGCAGTATCAGCCGTTTGCGGGTGTATATGAAACGTATATGCTGCCCAACAATTGCCAGAATATCGAGCGGCGATTGACACAATTGTTGTCGGCCATCAAACGCGTGTATATGTCGACATTTTCTAATCATGCCAAGGCCTATATCGACGCGACTCCGTATCGGCTCGAAGAAGAAAAGATGGCGGTCATCATACAGAAGCTTGTCGGGCGGGAGCATGGCAGCAATTTCTATCCGGATTTTTCCGGTGTGTTGCGATCACACAATTTTTATCCGATCGAACCGATGAAGTCCGGCGACGGGATTGCATCGGTGGCTCTCGGTTTGGGCGCCATGGTCGTTGAAGGCGGTACGACACTGCGATTTTGCCCCAAGTTTCCGAAGCATCTGATTCAGTTCTCGACGATTAAGGATGCACTCAATCATTCCCAGAAGGAATTTTATGCGTTGAATTTACCGGGTTCGACGGCGCTCTATGATGATGTTACTCCGTTCGATCTGGCCTGTTTGCGCCTCGATGTCGCCGAGAAGGATAATGTCCTGGGGCCGCTCGGTTCGACCTTCAGTCCGGAAAACAATGCCCTCTATGATGGAATATCCCGAGCCGGGGTGCGGCTGATCAGTTTTTCGGGGATTCTCAAAACCGGGATTTTCCCATTGCCGGAGATTCTGCAATTACTGATGGAACTGGGGCGGAAGGGAATGAGCTCGCCGGTCGAGATTGAGTTTTCAGTAAATCTTTCCGTGGCGCCGGGACAGCCGAAGGAATTTCGACTGCTGCAGATGCGCCCGATGGTACTCTATCATGAACAGTCGGAATTGAATATCGAGGATGTATCCGATGATCGTGTGTTGTGCCGCAGTTATCAGGTGATGGGCAACGGTGTGCTTGATGGAATCAGGGATATCATTGTTGTCGACAAGGAAAGATTCGATCGGGCGAAGAGTATTGATGTGGCGCGAGAAGTGGGGCAGTATAATCTTGAACTGAAGGCCGAAAAGCGGCCGTACCTGCTTATCGGTGTCGGTCGATGGGGATCGGCAGATCCGTGGCTCGGTATACCGGTCACCTGGGATGAAATCTCCGGCGCCCTGGTTATTGTCGAGAGCGGATTTAAGGATATGGTCGTTACGCCGTCTCAGGGGACGCATTTTTTCCAGAATCTCAATGCTTTTAAGGTCGGGTATTTTACCGTCAATTCAAATCTGGAGCGCGAGTGTCTCGACTGGAAATGGCTGGAGCAGCATGAACCGGTCAGCGATAAGGGGATGACGCGACATATTCGGTTGAAAAAGGCTCTGAAGATAAAGATGAATGGACACCGGAGCGAGGGCGTGATTATCAAGCCGAGGCAGTAGCGCCTTGTAAATATTTTGCATGATATCTTTTTATTGGTGCACGAGGGCGTATACCAATCACATTAATGCTGAATGGGGCAAACCGTGTTTCTAAAATATACATATAGAAAATCACTGATAACTGGTTGAATCAATACGAAAGGAGGAAATTGTGTCCTGGAATTCCATGCGGCAGCTGTATAGGGTTCCTGTCCTTGTCTTAGTTTTGAACCTTTTCTCATCAACGGGGGCCATAGGTCAGCAATCGCCTACCCTTACCATTGTACCGCAGTACAGCGATTATGGCATGAAAGTAACCTGGGTGTTTTGCGTTTCAGCGTTCGATGACAACTACGACCTACGCTACAAAGGCAAAGAGTATTTGAAAATCGGAATGGCGAGGTCTTTTATCAATGAACAGGACAGACTAAGAAGAGGCAACACGAATGCATGCGGTTATGTTTACTCGATAGAAGGCCGTGAATTCGTTTCGCAAATAGACAGTATCTCCATGAGGGGCGAACTCACACGCTTGCTGACAGGGGTCAAGTTATATCAGATATACGCAACTGTAGACAAGCAGGATTATACTTTGGTGTATAATGTAGCAATGGACCCTGATTCGCAACGAAGGATATGGTATCGTCAGACAAAAGGAGAAGTTGAGTACAGGACTTTTGGCGACAGTGAATTGGTGCCCAGCGGTTATGAACCAGTGACATTCGTAGGGCTGTTGGAGCTTGATGGTTATGATAATAAGCCCGCCTGTCCTCAACTATATGATCACACCTTACAGCGGGCCATCAATACGGATAAGTATTTCCATGTTTGGGGCGCTGGGGTAGCTTATACAATTCCGGCGTCCGAAAGTGGCTCTGATAAGAAGATGAGCAAGAACTATGCTCTGATGTTTGTCGAGAAGACAGCCGTTACAAAAAGTCAGATAAAAATGTCAACTATAGCTCTCTACGGAAGTGGTGATGTGGAATATGACGTCCAGCGTATTCCGGCCGAATTTCACAGAAATGTTAGGGTTATAGAATCTGAGTTAATGAAGAAGGGTGTAGGGCTTATTCTAAGCGAGGTTTCTCCAAATACATTAAATATACGAGAGGAGTACGTGGAGCCTCATACTATTCCTTAGTATCCTTGATGTTCAGAGTTGCACCACAACTTAATGCTCTGACGAGTGTAGAGAATTCTTATGGCTGGCGGACTTCCCTGCCTGCCGGCTCTATTAATCCCATTTGTTGGTGTATGAGGTCGTACACCAACCACTGTGCCGAGGCAGTAGCGCTTTGTCTACGCCATGCGGGTATATTGTTTAATTATTGGACATCTCGTTTAATTGATTCATCGCCAATCGGTTACCGGTATCGCAATCGTGGATATTATGATTGATTATTCCGCATATCTTCCTGTATGATAGTTACTTAGATGCTCCCGGTGGGGAAAAGTGAATAATTGACGACATACTGACTATACATGTATGGATATTTAACCGGGAGACGATATGTCAGTACTCATGGAAATTATCGAATGGATAGACCCGACCGGGGACGAGATGATTCATCGGATTCCTCAGGAAGGTTCTGCCGATTTTAAGCTGGGGGCCCAGTTAATCGTTCGCGACAGCCAGATGGCTATCTTCTTTAAGAGTGGTCATGCGGCCGATTCATTTACGACCGGTCGTCATACGCTGTCGACACTCAACGTCCCGATTTTGACGCGTCTGCTGGCGTTTCCATATGGATTCAATTCTCCGTTTCGGGCGGAAGTGTATTTTATCAATCTCAAGACGTTCACGAATCTGAAATGGGGAACGAAGCATCCCGTGACATTCAAGGATAACAAACTGGGATTGATTCGCCTGCGCGGACATGGCGCCTTTACGATGCGCATCGCCGAGCCGGCGCTGTTTCTCAATTCCATCGTCGGTCGCCAGTCGCGATTCTCGACCGATGAAATCCAGGACTATCTGCGCGATGTTATCATTGCGCGGATGAATGATCTACTCGGTGAAAAGCTGAATACGATTCTGGAATTACCGGCGATTTATACCGAGTTAGCCGAGGAGTTCAAGGGAATCGTTTCCGATGAATTCACGAAGTATGGTTTGGAACTGGTGGACTTTTATATCTCGTCGATTACGCCGCCTGAAGATGTATCCAAAATGATCGATCAGCGCTCGGGCATGGAAGCGGTCGGTGACCTCGATAAGTTTCTCAAGTATGAAATGGCCAAGGGGCTCGGTACGCCGGGTGGTCCGGCCGGTGCGGGAGCCGGAATCGGTATGGGCGCCGGTGTCGGTATTATGATGCCGGGAATGATGCAGAAAGTGTTTTCTCCCGAACAGACTGAACTGCGCCGGGAGTCCGTCGCGACAGTGACGTGTCCGGCCTGTCATACAGATACGCCGGAGCAGTCGCGCTTCTGTTACCGCTGTGGCCACGCCATGGTGAAACTGAATACCTGTCCGTCCTGCAATGCCGCGTTGCCGACCGAGGCGAATTTCTGCTTTGCCTGCGGGCATAAGCTCGATGCCAAGATTTCCTGTCCGCATTGTCGGGCCGAGTTGATTGCCGGTTCGAAGTTCTGCGGCGAGTGCGGAAAGCGGGTTTCGGGCAATGAATAAGCCCCAGAAAAAGAGCGGCTTTTATATCGATGTCACTTGTCCCGGCTGCGGCGGTGAGCTCGAATTACAGCGCGATTTTTTCTCGCTGGAGTGTAAATATTGCGGATCGGTGCTTCGGGTCGTGATGCCCGAGGCGCCGCCCGCTTATTTCGTCGACTGCAAGCAGCGGAAAAATGAGATTCGATTCAAGATCGACCGGCATCTGAAGGAACAAAAGCTGCCGCTGAGTCGAGGCGAGCTGGCGATTCGCAAACAGTATTTTCCGTTCTGGAAAGTCGAGGCGATTCAACTCCAGGTTACCCAGCAGACGGTCGAACACGAACCGGGACATACGAATAATCCATTTACGACAAATATCGATCATGGCGGAAATTTTCAGTGGGGCAGGGCATTGGGGTCGGCTCTGACCGGACCTGCGACATCAATGCCGGAATCGAAAATCAATGTGAACCTCAAACCGTACATGACCACGATTGCTGCATCTCCGTACATGACGGGCGTACCGAATTCAATCGGGATGCGGGCAGAATACATTAAAATCAAACCGTTGACGCCTGAAGATGGTCAGGAGGATGCGGATTTTATCCCGGTTTCAGCGAATTGGAATGATGTCAAAGCGGGTTTGCAGAAATCTATCGAGATGCGCGGCCGCGCATATAACAGCGGGAAATATAATCGTTCGGAGTTGTTCCGGCCGGAAGGATCGATAGTCTATTTTCCGTTTCTCATTGCGGAAGTGGGGACATCAGGCGGTGCTTATCGTTTTGTGTTCGACGGCATCACCGGCCGTATTCTGCACATGAATGAAATAGAAGAAGTCAGCGATTTCCCCGAGGAAACATCGATACCGTCACCCGACTTCGGGCAGATAAACGTGAAGCTGCATCGTTGTCGTAATTGCGGGATTGATTTGCCCGCGGATAAATCAAGTGTGTATGTGTGCCGCAATTGCAGCCAGGCAATTTCCATCGATCAGGATTATACCTTGAGCAATGGTGTTTTGATTGTCAAAGGCGGCTCGATGCGCTCGCAGGCGGATAAATTATTCCCGTTCTGGTCATTCAAGCTATCTCCCCAGATTATATCTCGATTGGTGACGCCGGTTTCACTCGATGGTCCCGGCGATCGCTTGATCGTTCCCGGATTTCATATGGGAAACTTCGATGCCATGCGCCGCCTCAGTCGCCGCATCACATCGGTCGTTCAAGGATATGAGCTATCGCCCATCCTTGAATATTCTCCTGCCTTTTTGCCCGTGACAATGGGATTGAATGAGGCGGAAATCATGGCCGAGGCCATACTCTATTGTTCGCAGTTGGAAAAAAATCCCGGCGTGAAAGCGAGCGAGTTCGCCAGTCAGACGGAAGATGTCCGATTGTTTTATGCGCCGTTTCACCCGGAGAATTATTTCTACGTCGATTCTCTAGATGGCGCGGTGACATTCGAAAAGAATACCGTCGATATCGCCGAATAGAGAATCATTGACAAACTTCGAATTATCGAATAACTTTATTCCTCACATCATCGTATAGTATTTAATTATATGTGAAAAGAATTCGAGGCAATCCCCGAACAAGTGAGGGTATTATGGCAAGCGCCAGAAAAAGTAAGAAACGGTTTGTCGAGGCGGAAGATGTGTGTCGTCTGAAATTGGCGACCTCGGTCGCGCTGTCTCCTGATGAAAAGAAGGCAGCCTTTACAGTCGAGCGAGTTTCCGAGGATAAGCGAAAATATTTTTCGACGATTCATGTTGCGGGAGTCGACGGTAGCGAATCGCGGGAATATACTCATGGCGAAGTTTACGATCGCGGTATCGCCTGGGCTCCCGACGGCACACAGTTCGCATTCATTTCGACTCGAGACAAAAAGGCGGGCATTTATCTGATGCCGGTCAGCGGCGGCGCTGAGCGGTTGCTGCTGGAGATGGATGGTGCGATCGCATCGCTTCGTTGGACTCCCACTGGCAAGGAAATCGTTTTTCAGTTCCGCTACAATGATTCACACGAGATTAAAGACGAAAAGAAGAAAAAAGAAGCTCCGGTGTACCGACATATTACCCGTTTGTTTTATCGTCTCGATGGTTCGGGATTCTTGCCCAAAGACAGATTTCATATCTGGAAAGTGGATGTGGAATCAGGGAAAGCCACGCAGCTCACAAAGGGGAAATATGATGAAGCCGCCCCTGCGGTTTCCCCGGATGGCAAATTAATCTGTTTCGTGTCCAATCGCACGAAGGATCCCGATCTTGAAAGTCTGAATGACACGCTTTTCGTTATGCCGATAAACGGCGGTCGCGAGAAAAAAGTCCCGGCACCGGACGGTCCTAAGGCGGCGCCGTCTTTTTCCCCGGACAGCAAACGGATAGCATATGTCGGTCATACGAATACCGATGATGCCTGGGGCGTCACGAATTTCCATGTCTGGACGGTAGGTATTTCAGGTAAGCCGGCGGCGAAGGATCTCATTCCCAAGTTCGATCGCTCGACGCTCGATTCGACAATCGGTGACATGGGAGAGGGATTTGGCGTCGCGGCCCCGGTGTGGACGTCGGACGGTAAAAAGATATTTTTCAGCGCGTCGGATTTGGGGAGTACGCATATCTTTTCAGTTCCATCGAAGGGTGGATTGCCGACGAGAATAACCAAAAAGAATTGCCATGTGAAGGATTTTTCCTTCGGGAAATCGCGAAGGACACTGGTGGCGGTTGTCTCGACGCTGGCGACACCGGGCGAAGTGTATGTGATGCCTGCGGTGTATGACGGAGATAAAAAAGCGAAACTCCTGGCAGCGCCGAGTAAGGAATTACTGGCAGAGATCAATATGCCTGCGGTGAAGGAAATCCGGTTCGGTGCGTATGACGGTACCGAGTTGCAGGGATGGCTGGTCACTCCGCCGAATTTCAGTAAGACCAAAAAGTATCCGGGATTACTGGAGATTCACGGCGGGCCTCGGGCACAATACGGCTTTACGTTTTATCATGAAATGCTGTATTTGGCATCGCAGGGATTTGTGGTATTTTATACCAATCCGCGTGGGGGACAGGGAAGGGGCGAAACATTCGCGGGAACGATCGTCGGCGACTGGGGAACAATTGATTATTCCGACTGTATGGCGGCGGCAGATTATCTGGAAAAGCTGCCGTATGTCAACGGGAAGAGAATGGGCGTCACGGGCGGTTCATATGGCGGATATATGACGAACTGGATCGTCGGCCATACGAATCGTTTTAAGGCTGCGGTTACGCAGCGATCGGTCGTCGATCTGAAAAGTTTCTTTGGCTCATCGGATATCGGCTATGATTTGAAACAGGAGTTTCTGGGCACACCGTGGTCCGATCCCGAAACCTATGAGCGATGTTCTCCGATGACCTATGCAAATAATATCAAAACACCGCTGTTAATCATTCATTCCGAGCAGGATTTGCGCTGTTCGATCGAACAGGCTGAGCAGTTATTCGTGCGCCTGAAACTACTGAAGCGGACAGTCGAATTCGTTCGATTTCCGGAGGAACCGCATGGATTGTCTCGCCACGGTCGCCCGGATCGGCGCATTGCCCGGTTGGAATGGATTTTAAAGTGGTTTAAGCGTTATCTGAAATAACAGAATTTGATTCAACTGAATCCAAATTCGGCCAGGATACGGTCCGCCTCCTCGGGAGAGCGGACCATCCTGCTGATGGATTTCGTCGAGCCCGCCGAGAACATTTTCTTCAATTGATTTTTCGTAATCGGATTCTCAATAATATATACGGCGACGGTGTTGCCGTTTTCCTGAGACCATCGCATATGTTCGCCGATAACCTTAATCATTTCGGGATAAGAGGATTTCCAATTCGTCAAATTGATAATTTTCGCCCATTCCTGACCCAGCAACGGCTGGACGATTTGCTTAAAATCCTCATGGTAGGATCGAGCGGTTTCCCGTTTCCAGACGCCGTAGATTTTCACGACCATCGTGCGCCGGGGTTCATCGATATCTATCGTATAGTTCAATGAAAAAGACATATTCCACTCCAAGGGATAATCCATCAATCTTACTTCAATCTGTCCAAGAATAGTGTGGGCGAACAGAATCGTAAGCGGGTTTCGTCTAAGCAAATCAAACCAGTCTCTCGCCTTCGAATCCCTACTCACTAATTACTATGAATTGAGATAAAATGCAACTCTTTTCGTATCGGCGGCAACGAAAAAACTCAGGGATGTCCGAATAAAAAAACACCGCGCCGAAAATTCGGCGCGGTGTTCTTATCATCATCGCGATGACTCCGGGAAAGGTGGAGTACATCGCCGATTATATTCGATATTTCCTAGTTGATACATCCGCACTGCGGAGCCGCACCACCCTTAAAGATGTGGTTGATCAGGTATACCGCATCACCGATGTTCAGACCACAGTCGTGGTTGGCGTCAGCCGCGTTCATACAAACGGGAGCCGGGCCGCCCTTGAAGATGTGGTTAATCAGGAATACCGCGTCACCGATGTTCAGACCGCCGTCATTGTTGGCGTCACCGGCCACGACGCAGCAGTCTGCACTATACAGACCCTTGTCGTCGGCCCAGTCAGCGCCATCAGCCAGGCTCTGTAAGAAGGCAGCCTCGCCGTCCTTACCGGTAGCCAGAACCATGACGATCGTGAACGTATCGGTCGGGCCGATATCGTATGAATTAAAGGTGACGAGCATCGACAAGTCGGTAGCAACCGAATCAGGATCGGTCGAGCTGTAGACACTGAGACCTTCTTCGTTCTTCATCAGCTGGTAGGCGACACCCGCCGGAAGCGGAGCGGCAGTACCATACGGGCCACTGGTGTAAACATACGTGGCATTGTCGAACGTCATACCATTCTTCATGGTCGCAGGTTCAAGCACGCGGACGCCGCCGAAGCGATCGTCTTCGAGCTGACCGCAGTCACCATTGGTGATATCATCGTATTCGTAACCGACCATCCAGATGGCATTGTCGGAGTTCGAATAACCGGACGTGTTGTCGGAACCCGAATCGGACGGGACATCCCAGTCGATCATTTCACCAACCAGAACACCATTATAGGTGCCGCCGTCAAAGCTGAAGACTTTAAGGCGCTGGATGATGAATTCGCAGGAATCGGCGGTCGTCGGAATGTAATATTCGACGATGCAGCCGATGTTGGTGTCAGCCGTCGTGTATTCGGCGGTTGCGAACGTATATGAACCGGCATACGTGACTTCATCGACAATCAGATCACTCATCGGAATGAATGCATCATCATCATAGATGCTGTTCGATGAGTATGACATATAGCGGAGCGTATCGGCACCGCTGATGAAGGCGATAACCGGGGAACCGTCGTACAGGTACGAGGTCGGGTCGGTTTGGGTCGTAAACGTATCGCAATCGTCGAAATAGTCGAGCGCCGCATCCGGGGTATTGTTACCCAGGCGAGCGACGTTATCGACGAAGAGCTGTTTGCAGGTGGTCGCCAGAGTGGCCGTATCCAGAGTGAACACGGTGCTGGTGACGGTCAAACAGACCGGAATTTCGCGCGGGCTATTGGTGGCATCGTGCGTAACGACGACGGTAGCCAGCCAGGTCGACGGATCAGCGGCGCCTGCCGGGGCCGTGATGTTCAGGTCGACGGCAACCGTGTCTTCATTGTTACGGCCAATTACTCCGGAGGAGGGCGACGGGGAAATCCAGCCGCTACCATCGGTATAATTGACGCCGATACTGTAGTTATTGTCAAGAAGACCGCGGTTTGTCATATGGAATGTGGCTGTCGTATTTCCGCTCGGTGCAACATAGAGCAGTTCGTTGGTATAGCAAATACCAAGACCGTTGCCGGCATCGTCATCATATTCAGGAATATAGACGACTTCGCGGCAAGAGGTGACCTGCCAGGTAACCGGGTTGGTGGTCCACATGGCGCCGGTACCGCGGACTACGCCGCCCGGAGCCAAGTCGTCGATGTAGACGACGTCGAGGACTTCGGATCCGACCGAGTCGCCGCAGGTTTCGATACGGCTGTAGCGAGCCATTGAGCCCCACATTTCACTGTGGCACTGCAGGGAGGCATCGGCCGTATCCGGATAGCAGCCGGTCAATTCGGTCGTGGTACGACCGGTTACGCGCTGCGGGGCATCCCACAGGACGCCGCCGTCATCGGAGGCAACTGTATACAGGTAACCAACCGCATGACCACCCTGGTCACCGGAGTTTACCTGGTCAAAGTTCGTGCAGAGGCCGTCGCACTCTTCGGTGTCGCACAGGCCATCATGACCAAACTTGGTGAAGGAAACATACAGAGTTCCGTCGGTACACATCGACAGAGACGTCTTACCGGCTTCCTGCATCCAGTCGGGCAGAGTGACGCAAGCGTTACCAATGGTTCCATAGCGGGTCGGCCACTTGTAAACGATGCTTGGCGTTGTGTTGACTTCCGACCAGTGGTAGAGACCACCGTCACGGAAGGTGACGTGTTCATTGTCAGAGGCGTATGCGCGCGTTGCCCAGACAACGTGTAGATTTCCATCACCGTCGAACAGACCCTGGACTTCTGAGTAGCCGAATTCCTGGAGGTGCCAGTTTTCCGGCGCGCCCGGATCGGTATAGTTCGTGATGTTTCCACCCTCGAGGACGCTGTTTTCAACATCATCGCTGATGGACGGGAAGGTCTTGGACGCCCAGTCGGCACCCTGGTTATCGGAGAAGGCATAATACACGTCGTTATCGAACGAGTTTTCTTCATCGACACCACGGTTGAATGCGCACGGGGCCATCCAGACGAGAGCAACGCGATCGGAGTTCGGATCTTGAACGATGATCGGGTCACCCATGTTGTTGGAGTCGATGACACGCTGGTCGGACCAAACACCATTTGAGGTGCCGCTGGTGAAACCATAGGCGCCTACACGACGATAGTAGGAAATCGTGGTAATCGTGGTGCTGTCGTCACCGGTCGGGATCGACTCGGAACAAGCCATGTGCAGTACGGTTTCCGTACCAATGTCCATTTCGATGTACGGCCAAATGTTGGTGTTGCCCGGGCCAGTGCCCTGCGCACCTTTGGCGCCGTAACCGAAGACATCAGTCGGCTGATCGGTTTCATACAGACCGATCGGCGAACCGGTTGACCAACCAAAGTCATAATAGGCCGTCGGGATAACTTCGGACGCACCGGAAAGGTGAGCCGAAGGAATCGGGAAGGCTGTCGGATAGTACACGTCGAGTGCGACATATCCGGCGCGACCCGCGCCCATACCGGTACCAGTGGCGCCGGCGGTCGGGAAGCACGATGACAGGTTATAGCCATAATAACGCAGGTCACGGGTTTCTGAGGCCGCATCCTGCACTTCCATCCACATCCACGCGAAGTGAATATAGCCGGTACCACGGTGTTCTACCTGACGGCGCATCAGCGCGTTGTTCTGATAGTCATACGTGGTGTAACCGATGATGTTGTTGGCATGGTCGGTCGCATTCAGTGCGACGACGTCCTTGCCGCCCATCGGATTTGCGGGTGGATTGTCTGAGCGATAATACTGAATCGCCGCGGGAGCCACCCGGGTTTTGCTCAGATGAGAAGCGACGTACGGTTTATCAAGCGCGAAAACCGTGGTGCTTCCCAGAAGGGTTAAGAACAAAAAGGAGAGGAGAAGTAGTGCTGAGAATCTCCTAGCCATTTGGATCTCCTTTCGGATAGGTAACTAAAGTGTTGCAACTAAAGTAGAGGACCTTGGAAGCAAGACAAGAAATCGACAGACTCCTGTCACTTGTCCCTACGCTCATGCTCATCGGTAATATATATGAAAAAGTTTTTTACGCAACCGCTTTTCTTTGTCCGACAAGGGCTTTTTGGTATAGAGACGAATGAATGTGTTACTTTGTTTTAGATAAATCTTATCCTGAATGGGATATTTTTGGATTATGTATTGAGTGAAATTGGAAGGAAGCCGGGGAGCCGAAATCGGCCCCCTCGGCTTATGGGTAACTATTTCAGGAGTACCATCTTACGGCACTGTGAAAACTGTTCCGTCTGGATGCGGTAAAAATAGATTCCGGTGGCGACTGACTTTTCATTATCGTCGGTCCCATACCAAGTGACAGTGTATTCGCCTCTCGGTAACTCTTCGTCCACGAGTGATTTAACTCGTTGGCCGAGGATATTGTGAATATCGAGGCGCACATGTGTTTGAATCGGGACGACAAAGCGAATAGTCGTCATCGGGTTAAATGGGTTCGGGTAATTCTGATCAAGCGCAAAGTTTTCAGGCAATCCGGCCTGTTCTCCGGCCAAGAACGTTCTATTACCAATGATCAGCCGGGCCGACGTGACTTTGTCCGGCACCGCAATTACCTGTTCATCGGATGGATAGATCATAGTCGCATTGTCAAACTCCAGTGCGACTTCCCAGCCTTGCAGCTCTGCCAGACCGCGCAGGGAAAGCGTGCGGTTTTTGCCCGGTGAGATTTCCATTGCCCATACGGCGCCGTGTTCGAATTCCGGCCGGAAATCCGTCATGCGAAGGCTTTGTTCATCGCCGGGAATTTTCAATCCGACATATGGTCCATCCGGAGCCGGCGGCGGTTCATGGAAATCGTATTCATCGGCTGATTCGAGCGCATCGTATTTCACACCGATGAGATTTCCGGCATCGATTTTATCGCCTGCTTTCAGAATAATCTCGAGACTCCATTCGCCATCCTCGCCGTAGTCGACAAGCGGTTTTGTTGAGACCGTGCCGCCGGTGATTTCACTGTATCGCACCAAGGCACTTGCGCCGGAGCGATTGGCGTGAAGAAATACACCTTCCCAGGCGGGGATAGTCGTGACATTGCTGTACCCGGTTCCGTTATAGTAATAAGCCGCATTATCGATAATGGCAGCAGGATGACTCGCGACAACAACGCCGCCGGTATCGAGATACATCGCGGCGAATGAGATATCGAACGGCAGCGGATTGGCAAACATATTCCAGCCGGAGTCGAGCGCGACTTCAAAATACTGATTTCCACCGTAGGTATAATTGGGTCGTATTGATGTTCCGGCGGAGCCGTAGGTCATTCCGCCTCGTGCAATAAGCCAATATCCCTGGCCTGGAATCGCAGCCGGGACTGACGGAAACTCATCGACATTACCGGTAGTGCCATTGTATGCACCTAATCGCCATTGTGTTGCATCGGCTGTTCCCAGATCATCGAGGAAGACTGTCGAAGCGTTCGTCGAATTGGCCAAGACCGGGAGACTGACAATTCGATATGATGCATTGGGTAATGCTTCAGGACGCTGCCCCTGGGCATTGGTAAATGTCACCCGAAAAACATATGGTTGGGCGCTGGTCCCTACTGATGTAGAGTAGGATCCCTGTTCGACTACAATGTAATATTCCAGACCGCGTACACTAAGCTGGCCGGTGCTGAGTGAATATGACAGCGTTCCTGCGCCATTATCGGTCATGGGCGATTGCGAATAGGCAGATGCGCCTCCTGGACGATACAGGAACGTTCCACTGACCGCCGTACCGTCTCCTCGTGAATATGCGACAGAAATAGTCCTGTCGGCCATAGAGATTGTTTCTACCGAACCGGCCGCATATTCCAGCATCAGAGCATCTGCGGCCAGATGAGAGATTGTTCCTCCGACGGCCCGATAGCCGCCGCCCATTGAAACGCCTCCGGGCATAAGCGGCACATCGCCGGTTATCATATATCCGGTGGTCGAGGAGCTCCCGCCGCCGCCTACGGCGCCGCCGTCAATGCTGATTCCTTGTGCCGATGCGGATGACGCAATTGCCAAAAGCAGCACAAGGCAGAGTATGGCGGATTGCGCACCTTTAAACCCGACTCGTTTAACCGAAGGACTCTCTTTCGTTGATTTCTGGTACAAAATCATAATAGATTTCTCCATCTCGATTACACATCGGGTTATTTATTTTGCTCCGGGATTATATTTTCAGTTTCCAGCATGATTGAATTATCAGTTTCCTCAGTCTTTTCCGGCGATTTCGTAATGATGAGGCTGCGATAATATGGTACATACAAGACATGTATTATTGGCTTGTATATGTAATCATCGCCGGTGCCGGTTGATTCATAAGCATTAAAATAAAAAGTAGTGAGACCCGCCGAGACCGGAACGGTAGTGGTAATGCTGGTTGGAATGATAATGTTTTCCGTGCAGTTTGGGTAATCTCGCGGAATGCGAACGACACTCTTGTTAAAACCTATGCCCGAGACATCATTTGCGGACTCAGAAACTTTGAAAATTATATTATCCCAGCTGCCGTTTGTATGATTAATCCATGCAAGGGCATTAGCTGTTATTACTGCATATCCGTCTGCGGGGGCATAAAGAACTGCCGAGGCATATGCTAATCCCGTATCGGCCAAAGAATAAATTGTGTTTCCATCCGCAGCTGAGCCGTAAGTTATTCCGGGGGCATCTGTCGAGGTAAGAGCCGTCAGCGCTGTCGGGGCAGAGGTTAGTAATTGCCGTGGCGTCATTTCGCTGCCACCGGCAATAGTCAGGCCCAAATATCGTTTGTCACCATTGCTTACGGATGGGGGAAACGGCCCCAATTCAATAGTAAACAGACCATTGTCGTCGGGAGTGACGGAAGTTGTCGTATCATAAAGGTTGGTGCCGCTTGTCAATGCCGTCCAGAAAGTGAATGTGATACTTGTTGCGGTCGTAATCGGTGCGCCGTCATTATCAGACAATTTCCCTTGATATAAAATCGTGTTGGCTTCTACCTGTGCCAGGGTCAGGGATGTTACAAAGAGGATAACGAAGAGCGTCATCCAGCACACGTTAACGATTTTCCCTTTCATCCTATGACTCCTTTATCGTTATTTTTTTATTTTCGAATTCGGATTGTTTTTCCCTGCGGGCGGCGGGTCCGGGAAGTCGGGCAGGGTCGTATCGGTAGATCCCCCGCCGTCATCGCTGCCGCCACCTCCGGCGAGAACGACCACACCGGCAATGAGGCCGACGCCGAGTCCGATGGCCCACCATTTTTTGTACCAGGGCTTGGATTCCTTGACACTCCCTCCCTCGTAGGCAGGCATCGATGCGACAGCCGGTTGTTCGTCTTCGACTTTGGCCGGTTGTTCTACCTCTTCGATCTTTGGTTCGCTCGCTGTTGCCGGTTGTTCGACAATGGCGGGCGTTTCCTCTTCGATAACGGTCTGTTCGGCCTCTTCATCCACCTGTGCCTGCGCCTCCTGCATCATCTCGAAAAATTCAGTCGAGCTGATGTCGAGATCGCCTTTCCATGCGCGATAGGCTTGGAAGGCCTGTTTGAATTGGCTGACGACCTGATTGCGTTTTTCCTCGTCGTTTTTCAGCTTGGCATAATAGACTGCGGCAAGCAGGACGTGGGCATCCGCTTTTTCCTCGATAGTGATATCTTCCAGCTTGAGAAACGCCTCGATCTCTTCTTCGGCGCAGGCATAGTTCAGCGTGCGAAAGCTGAGACGTGCGTTTTCGAGTGTTGGATTGCTTTTATCAAATTGACATTCGAGTGGCTGGGAGAATCCGACGACAGGAAAAAACAGCATTTGCACGAAACACAACAGCACAACCTGCGCGATTGCCTGTTTGGCAAATCCGTGTTTTTTCATAGTACCTCCTATGTATATTTCTTATTGCCAGATGGCGCTATTTCTCCTCCGACCAAAAGATGACCATAGGAACCGGCCCGCCTTCCGATGACTTGTCGGTTTCCAGTGTCAGAGTGCCTGAATCGCCTTTGATGACCGACCTGGGCCCCCCGCCATAGGGGAAGGTCACACAGGAATCGATTTTGGGTTGCGATTGTCCGGATGCGTCTCCTAATAAATTGAGAGAGAGACCCACCTGCCATTTGCCTGCGCCTTTGCGCAGGTCCAGGGCCGGGAATCGGGAAATTTTGTGCTCTTTTCCGTTGAATGATATATCCAAAAAATGTCTGTCTGAATGAGGTGCGAGGGCCACCTGTATATCGACCAGTTTAAGACTTCTGAATTTTTGGGCCAGGACGATGTTGATATTCTCGTTCTTTTTTCGGGCCGTCAGTTTTTCGGAATAGATGGGGTAGTCCGGATTGATGACCGTTATCGCATATGTCCCCTGGGGCAGTACTTTGCTGCTGCCCGAGGTCCAGGGACGATTATTCACTAAAAGGGTTGAATTTTCGAACGGCGACACCATGATGAGGATTTCCGAATCTTCAGGTTCGGGAGGAGGTGCAGGTTTTTCCTCTTCTTTTGGTTTCGGCTGAACCGGCTCTTCCTTTTTGGGTTCGGTTTTCGGCGGCTCGACGACCGGAGCCGCTTCTTGTGACGTATCCTGTACGGATGCAACGATTTGCGCGGAATTATCCGCCGTTACCTGGGCGGAATCCTGGACCGCCGACATCTCGCCGCCGGCAATTGAATCTTTCATTGTCGGTTGATCTTTAGGTTTTTCCGGTTTATCGGTTCGTTTGGTCGATGCGGTCAGGCGTTCATACTGAGACATAATCTCGTCACGATATTCATATCCCGCAAAACCTAACACGGCGATAAGTATGACTATCAGAATATACTTGAGCGGGGATGATCCCTTGGTTTTATAAGCATGTTTCAGTTTGTCGAAATCGTCAGCCATTTCCTTGGCGGAGATATAGCGCCTGTCAGGATCAGGGTGTGTTGCCTTAAGGAGAATCTTTCTCAGATCGGGGGACAGCACCTCGCTGGCCTTACCGCCCCATTCACCAAAATTGGGGTTGACCGGATTGCGATAGGGCAGGGAATTCGTCGCAAAGTTAAACAGGGTGACGCCCATTTCATAGATGTCCGATAGGAACGGATTATAATCCTTATCGCCGGCCTGTCGTTCCGGGGCAGCAAACATCGGTGTCAGGGCAGTATAGGCTGTCTTTGTCGCATCTCCGCCGATTTCCTTGGCGATGCCGAAATCGATGAGGAAAACCTGGCCGTTTTTATCGATGAGGATATTGCCCGGTTTCAAATCGCGATGTGCGATTTTTTTTTCGTGCGCATAGGCGATAGCCTTGGACATACTGCGTGCGACATTGAGATAGAGGTTCTCGGGAAGGGCGCCTTTCGTTTTCAGATAATTGCCGCCGTCTTCGCCGTCAATAAAGGCAACAACGGCAGCGCCTTCATCGGGCAGATAGTCGATAACGCGGCTGATATTGGGATGGTCGAGCTGGCACAGAATGCGCGCCTCTTTATCGAATTTTTCCCGCGATTGCACGCGTTTGAAAAACTTGACAACGACGCGTTGTTCCGGCAGGTGCTGATTGTATCCGGCATAGACCTCGCCGAATCCGCCTCCGGAAATATATGCTTCGATTTTATATTTGCCGCCGATGACCCAGCCGATTATACCGAGCGGATCCGGAGATGATCCCCCGCCGTCATCTCGGACGGTTTCATTATCTGCAGCCATTGTGACTCCATCCCTGGTGTGTTAAGCTGTTGCGAGAACACAAGTCGCCCCTTGCCCCGATGACAATCCTTGTGAATGTGCGAAGGCGCACGATAGAGTTCCCTCATCCAGCCAAATGTAGACGATTAACTAATTAAACCGCAAGTCTTTTTTATTTTTTCGGTAAATCATAGAAAATCTATAAAGGGTAATCTTGTAAAAGAATGAGCCGATGAGAAATATACATGTCAAATAATAACAAATGGTTGACTTGATTCGCGTATAACAATAAAATACATGTGACAGCGATATCACCGTTTTCAAAGGAATATGTCTATGCCCGGAAAACCGGCGGCTCGAGTAGGTGATCCGACGGCTCACGGCGGAACCATCAGCGGTCCCGGCTGTGCCACGGTATTAATCGGCGGTATGCCTGCCTGCGTTATGGGTGACCAGCATGTCTGTCCGATGCAGACGCCGGGGACGCCGCCTATACCGCATGTCGGTGGACCGATTATCGCCACCGGCGTTTTGGTGCTTATCGGGGGCAAGCCGGCTGCCACGGTTGGGGATACGGCCATTTGCACGGGGCCGCCTGCCACTATCGTAAACGGCTGTGCCACCGTTCTTATCGGTGCCGGAGGCGGCGGAGGCGGCGGTGCAGGTTCCGGCGGATCGGCCAAATCCACCTCAGACTCGACCGCAGGTACTGAGACCCAGGAAACCCACTTCATTGACGTGAAGTTCAAAGATAAATCGGGTAAACCGATTACCGGCGTACAGTACAAGGTGAAAACCCCTGACGGCAAAACATCCGAGGGGAATCTGGCCGGGCAGATTAAGAGAAGCGGGCTTCCCGAGGGAAGTACGGATATTGAATTACGGTCGATTGTCAAGGCGGCCTGGTCGGCCAAAGAGGCTCGCAATGGCGATAAAGTCAAGATGCAGGTCGAGGCGGTAGGGATGTCGTCCGGAGCCAAGGCCGATTTTGAAATTTGGAAGAAGGATATCGGTAAGGCCGAGGCGATGGTCGGCGAGATCAAGGATATTTCCGTCAGCGGCGGTAAGGCCGAGGCAGAGTGGACATACGATTTCGGCGAGGAAGATTTCGATGAGGACGATGTCCAGGCCGATGCGTATTCGGCCCCGCAGTTTTTCTTCATTGTCAGGATGGAGGGCGTCCAGCAGCGGTCGGGGATGCTCGACTATAAGGATTTCATCGAGCTCGAATTGACAGATGAAGAGGATAAGCCGGTTGCCAACGCCGGATATCGCGTCTATATGCCGAATGGCGAAGTGAAAAAGGGAAAACTCGACGGCAACGGGTATGCCAAGGTTGAAAATATCCGGCCGGGCAAGGTTCGAGTTGAATTCGACGACGAGGACGAAGTCGGCTCGGAATCATAATACAGTTTTATATCGTGCGAAACATTAACATGGATTGATTGCAGGGTATGGCAGGAAACGCCGCAAAAAAACGCGCGAAATTCAAAGTTAAAAACATCTTCAAGCGAATCAGGCCGAACCTGGCCTATTTGCATCTTCAATATCATGATGCAATAAAAGATAAGCCTGTGCCGTTCCCCAAAGATACCGAGGTAACTGTCTTTTATCACAATGATGCCGGAGCGGTGACGGCTCGAGTCGACGGTGTCGCCAAAATCAAGGGGACGAGCGGCAAGGTCTCGTTTAAGCTCAAACTATATGAAGAGAATGAAGAGTTTAAATATATCTCCTTCGGCATCAAGTATAAAGAAGAGACCTATTACAATATCACCAAGAAAAAGCTGCAACATATCGACGACATCAAGAAAGAGATTAAGAAGGATAAAGAGTTTTTAGCGAAAAATCAGATTTTCCTGCTTCCGCAGGAGGTCACACTCAAGAATTGCCGCTGGGAAATCAAGCATGATTTCTATGAAGCCGGTAAATTCATGTTCAAGGTTCCCAAAAAGAAACCGCTTAAGGGAGACAAGGGACATCTGCAGGTTACGCTAAAACCTGAATGGCAGTATCTGTGTTTCAAGTTCCGCAACGGCGAGAAGGAAGATGAACAGGTCGTTCCGCAATATCTGACGATTTCCGGTTATAATCGCGCGGTCAGCGCGGTCACGCCTGAGGTGCGGTCGAATATCCTGCACAAAAATAATATTCTGATTCCATGGTTCCTGCGCAAGAATTTCGCAGCGACCCGCGATAAAACGAAGATTACTTTCGGATTCAAAACCGAAGATGTGTTCGTCGATACGAAGAAAAAGAAAATTGTCTTCATAAAAGCAGAAGATTTCAAAAAGAAACCGCTCAAGGAGAAATTCGGATTTTTCGATCTGCCGCCTCTGTGGATATCCGATAACTGGCAGGTGAACTGCGAGGGATGGAAACGTATCGCCTCGGTAACTAATAAGGGGTATGCTGCGGATAAGCCACTGACGTTTTACCTCGATTCGATAACGCTGACCGGGAGTGATCTTAAGAGCATCGCATGGAATGCCAACAACCGATTTACGATCTTCGATTATCGAATGCGGATGTTTCTACCGAGTGCGAATAATCCGCATTGGTCGAAGCATAAGTCATTGGTAAATTGTATTCCCGCCGAATTCGTTCCGATAAGAACACGAGTTGTCGCATGCAATGGGAAGTTTTATGATGTGGCATTCAAGCGGAGCATCAAAGGCGGCGATGTTGTCGGGGCCCGCGCAGCGGTGCTCGAGGATGCCGACTTTCATTGCCACGAGGCGATGCAGAATCCGTATGTGAACGGCGCGGGTAACCTGGAACTGCATTATTTCCATGATTGTCTCGAGCGGACGTCCGACGATAAGACATTCAAACCGACACCGTATCTGCTCGTGTACTGGTCGGCTGAGTTTACCCGGAATGGTGTCAGCCAGGCGGCCGTCAATAAGTTTTATAAATATGGCACGAAGTATGCCAAGCAGCGCTGGGAGTTGAAGGGATACAAATTCGTCCCCGAGAATGATCCCAATAATCAAAAGCTTACAATCATCCCGATTTTCTTTTTCGAGGGGCGGACATCCAACCCGAAGAAGTGTACGGTAAAAATCCATCCGACCGGCGGCGCTCAAAGCCGTTCCGATATGGGTATTACTAACGGCAATTTTGTCGCGCATACGTATAAGCCGTCTGGGGCGGCCCTGACCGAGGTCGGAAAATCTTTCAAATACTTCACGATGTCGCATGAGCTGGGCCATGCCTGCGGTCTCGACGATGAATATCTGGAATCATTGAAGGAAGATAACAACTGGTCGCCGACTCTGCCGAATTTCAAGCAATACTATGACGGTATGCCGTATTCACGGGACGAAAACTCGATGATGGTCGGCAACAAGGCCCCTCGGTTGCGCCATTACTGGTACTATTGCTATTGGTTGAGTAATACAGCCGGGGTGAAGACGTTTACGAAAAACACCGAATTCCGGGTCGAGGGAAAGCGCAGCAGCGGCACATATAAGTATTATCGCAAGAACGATGTCCTCGCGCCACAGCCTGGTTTATACTATAAACACTCGTATCACGAAACCGGTTATTCTAATGGCACGCACGGGCGGATGGATTTGTTTCTCTATAAGCTTGGACAGGATGAGACGACCGATGTCCTCATGACCGGGAAAAAGAAGTTCAACGGAATCCTGCTAATTCGGCCGAAACTGTATTTCGAATTCCAGAATGCCGGCGGCAACAACTGGGCCAATACCAATCAGAAGCTGGCGTTTTTGCGGAATTTCCAATCGAAAGTCGACCTGGCTCTGCGCAAGGTTTATCTGACGAATTCGAGTGATTCGTACTACAAGCTGATTTATGCCTATTTCGTACCGCATTATGAGTGCGATTTTTCAACGAACAAGTATGGCAGTCCGCATTTCACGATAAAGGTTCTGCGGGATCCAACGGGTAACTATGAGCCGGATATTCGCAAGAAATTGCCGAATGGTTCGGACTTCTCGAGTACGACATTCAAAATAGGGCATCAGCAGGATCCCATCAGCGTTTTCAGATATATACTGGGGCTCAAAGCATATAAGCTGTTTCCGGTCATGATAGGGTTCACTCTGCACAGGATTCGCGTCGACAAGATGACCATCGGCAGCAGTGATCTGAAGTTTCTCGGTGAGTGGGTGAAAACCAAGCGAGGGAATGGCTCGCGGCATTCCGTATATAAGAAATAAACCACGGCGCAGAAGGCCGGTGAGTATAGATGTATCGATTTATCATACTGTGCGGCATCGCCCTGTTTCTGTTCGTCTCGTGTCAGGCGGAACCGGAGAATCAGGGCAAGCACGAAGGAAAAAATACCATGGATAGCAGGTATTATCAACCGTTTGCCAACGAGCGGCTGAATTCATTCCAGCCGGTTGAGTTAACGGCCAAAGGTGTAAAGGCGTGGAAGTTCGCCTTCAACGATATCGAACATCCCGGCGAGGCGATGTTCGTGCATATCATGGATGAGTCGCGAGGGATTATCGACTGCGGCAGCGCCTTCTTCGCGGTGGATTTCAATAAAAAGAATACCGTGGCGAGTATGGATAAATCATCCAACACGTTTATTCGCCTCGGCGATGGATTAAAGCTGTTCTATTTTGATGCGTTTCGCCTGCAGCGGAGCGAGTTTTATAAACTGCTTGAAGTGGAACCTGAGGAAACCGAGGAAGACGAAGAGAAGCAGCAGCCCGGGGAAATGCCGGAGACTAAATCGAAGGATTCTTACGTTCCCTGGCTGGGGCAGCGATCTGAGTTGACTGCATTCGTCCCCGGCGAAAAGCAGTTTATTTGCGGGGTTTTACACTTTGGAACACCGGAGCAGCAGAATGTATCCTTTATTCTGCATGCGACGCCGTACGAGGAATTTGACGCCAAATGGGAGCGTAAATTTCAGGCGCTCGCAGTTGCTCCTCCTTATGGCAAAGACAATCGATTCGTCGTGCTCATGACTGATGAGATACATTTCGTCGATATGGAGGGGCGAGATCTCCAGACGGTAAAATCGCCCGGTGAACCGGTTAGTTGCAGTATCGGACCGGATGGATTGATCTATGCCGTGCAGGAAACCGATGATGATGTTGTTCTGCGCGTATTCGATTCCTTCGGCGATAAGCGCTGGGAAATTTCCGGCGTCAGTGACATGATTGTCCAACCGCCGGTCGTTTCGGATGCCGGACTGGTTTACCTCATCGGCGAAGAGGATATGGCCGTGTATCGCAAGGCCGAGCGGCTCTGGGCGATGGCGGTTGGCTCCGATATGGCTCGCGCTACTGCGGCGGCTAACGGCCATGTTGTCGTCGTTGACGGCAGTCGTATCGTCTGTCTGGATGATGAAGGCGCAGAGGAATGGGTATATATCGATGAGGACGGCGATGAGTTTACCTCGCCGCCGGTCATTGATGCCAAGGGTTGTATTTTCGTTGCCTCGGGCGAAAAGCTGATAAAAATCCAGTAATGGATATAAAGGAGAGTTTGGTATGCCGCAGTTTTCGAATCAATTTTCGGTTGAGCTTCCCGGGGAATGGAAAGATGTCACGACCTATCAGTTCATGGGACCGGAAGACAGCGGCGTTTTGCATATGCTCAATCTGAGCATCGATCCGACACCTGATGAAGAGGATCTGTATGATTATGCGCAGGAGTTCTTCGCTCAGGCGAAGGAGTCGATGCCGGGTGCGGATATCCTCAAGGAAGAACAGCGGACCCTGGAGAATGGCCGCTCGGTCTATGAATTCGTGGTTAAATGGATTCCGACGGATGACAATATTATATACAAGAAAATCGTCTGCATGCTCCATGAGGGCAAGGGATATATCTTCATAGCCAACTTTTCAAAGAAAACGATTAAGACTATCGGTGTCGAGGTTGAGAGGATCATAGAATCATTGATGCCGCGGTCGATTATGGATTAAACTTACCCGCAAATGGCCGATAAATTGGATACAATCATTTTCTTGCGGAGTTACACAACTTTTACCGGATTTGGGATGAAAAAGGACTATTTTGGTTTCACATCTTCCTCAATACTTCGTATAACCAATACATGTCCGAAGGCAAGGTTTATTAAACTTGACAAGTCCACGTACCGGTATGTAAACTAAAAGGTTATCACACGAGACACGGATTGACAAGTCCAATATTACGTGTATAGCTGACAAAAGCATAAAACGTAAGGGCAAATATGGATATTGCCAACTATTCTTCCGACTCCCGGGCGGCAATAAAAAATGCGCGGGAAATAGCTCAATCGTTCCGCCATCCGGAAATAGAAATCGAACACATGCTCATCGCCCTTGTGCGTCAGGAAGGTTCTCAGGTTGAATCGATTCTGAATGCATTGGGCAAGAGCCCCAAGATGATTGAGTCGGTCATCGAAACGTATTTGAATGATCAGGCCAGTCGCGGTTCCGCTCGCGAAAACCTTGCCGTATCTCCCGGATTGCAGGAGGTGTTGCAGCAGGCGATAGAGGAAAAGGCAAAACTTTACGATGCGCTGGTTGAACCCGAGCATATTTTCATTGCGGCATTCGATCCCAAGTCGCAACTGGGACCGTATATCCGCGATAAGGTCGATATCACGAAAGAGACTATCTATCGCGCGATCGCCGACAGTAAATCCATTGAGGATATAACCAGCAGTGCCGAGGCAAAAGCTGCCGCTGCGGGCGGCGAGGCGCCTGGTTCGGGCAAGAAGGTTTCCGGAACGTTAAAATATTGTATCGATTTGACCAATCAGGCGGCGGCCGGACAGTTTGACCCGGTCATCGGCCGGGATAAAGAGATTCGCCAGGTTATGCAGATTCTCCTGCGTCGCAGGAAAAACAGCCCGGTCCTTATCGGTGGCCCCGGTGTCGGTAAGACGGCCATTGTCGAGGGATTCGCGCAGGCGGTCGTCGACGGCGAGGTCGTCGATGCGCTCAAGAATGTCAAGGTCATGGAGCTTGATATGGGCGCCATGATTGCCGGAGCCAAGTATAAAGGCGAATTCGAGGAACGTCTGAAGAACCTCATCGGGGAAGTCGTGAAAACGGCCGGTAATGTCGTCTTGTTTATCGACGAAGTTCATATGATCGTCGGCGCCGGCGGAAACACCGGCGGCAGCGACGCCGCAAATTTGCTCAAGCCGGCATTGGCTCGGGGTCAGATTCGCCTCATTGGTGCAACGACTGAGGAAGAATACACGAAATATCTGGAAAAAGACAAGGCGCTTGAGCGCCGCTTCGAAAAAGTGCTTGTGGAAGAGCCGATTTTCGACGATGCAGTTCGCATCGCCCGAGGCATTGCCGGTAAGTATCAGGAGCACCACAAGATCGAATATACGCCCGAGGCGATTATCGGGGCGGTCAAGTTCGCTATGCGCTATCTGAGCGAGCGGAATCTGCCGGATATCGCACTCGATATCATAGACGAGGCCGGTTCCGAATTTGGTGTCAAGGAAGAGTTCGCGCGCAAGCAGATACCGGAGCTCGAAAAACAGATTCCCGAGTTGGAGAAACTTTTTGCCGCATGCGAGGGTAAAAAGCCCGAGGATAATGCCGAGGCATTCGAGACGCTGCGTGCCACGTATGATGAATTCGCCCGTAAAGTTGATATGGTATACGGATACTGGGGACACCGGGTCGATATAGCCGAGGGAGAGAAAGCCTGATGGAACAGCGGATTAATCTGAAAGACATGAAGACGGATTTCGAGAAGCATATCGGCCTTCTCAAAGCCCTCAAGCCGGTTGTCGAAAACCTCGAGCATAAGGTCGAGGATGCGGATATCGCCGCAGTAGTGGCTCGCCGTACCGGAATCCCGGTTACGAAGATGATGACGGCGGAAAAAGACCGCCTGATAAATATGGAATCGTTCCTGTCGAAGAAGATCATCGGGCAGACGGATGCGATTAAGGCGATATCAAATGCCATCCGCAAGGCGCGGGCGGGATTGAAGCTGCCGTATCGCCCTGTCGGTTCGTTTTTATTCCTCGGTCCGACCGGAACGGGGAAGACCTATCTGCCGAAGCTTCTGGCTGAATTCTTATTCGATGATAAAAACGCCATGGTGCGGCTGGATATGTCCGAATTTATGGAATCTCACTCGGTCGCCAAGATGATCGGTGCGCCTCCTGGATATGTCGGTTATGAGGCCGGCGGTTTGTTAACCGAAGCCGTGCGGCGTAAGCCGTTTTCGGTGGTTTTGTTGGACGAGGTCGAAAAGGCGCACATGGACGTCTTCAATGTCCTACTGCAATTAATGGATGACGGGCGCCTCACCGATGGACAGGGGCGGACGGTTGACTTTTCTAATACTATCGTCGTGTTAACCTCGAATTTTGCCGCCGAGAAAATTATCGAGGCTGATCGCGAGGGACGCGATTTGGATATGGATGAAATTCGCCAGTTCCTGTTTTCCAAATTCCGGCCGGAGTTGCTGAACCGCCTGAATGATATCATCGTGTATCATTCGTTTACGCAGGAGCAGGTGAAAAAAATCGCGGCTCTGGAATTCCAGCAACTGTGCGTATTGCTTAAGGATCAGAATATTTCGGCCGAGCTGACCGAAGCCGCCCTGAGCAAACTGGCGGAGGATGGCTATACGCCGGAACTCGGTGCGCGGCCGATTCAGCGGACGATCGAGCGGGATATTATCAACAAGCTGTCCGTGGATATCATCACCGGTGACGTTTCGCCCGGCGATGATGTATTGATCGACGTACAGGATAATACATACATATTCACAAGAAAATCACAAGAGTAAGCCCTAATAAACGGAGGAAAGAATGGCTAAGTTTATTCTGGGGGCGACGGAAAAGGTCAAGCGCGACGACTCGATTCCGGTCGAACTTTTGCCCTCTAACAAACTATTGTATGCCGCAAAACTCAACAACTCCGAGGATGCCGATGTGACTCCGGTCAAGTGCGGCAATCTAAAGGAAGTGTTCGAGAAATTCAAACCCTCGTTCGATGTCGAACTGGAATCGGTCGAAGGTGAACAGGTTAATGCAGAGTTCGAGATTAAGGCAATGAAGGATTTTTCCAGCAAGTCGCTGATCGAGAAAAACGACTACCTGCAGAAAGTCTATTACGGCAAGGAAATCCTGAACGATCTCGAAAAACAGTTGAAAAAGAACAATTCACTGAAGAAGACGCTCGCCGACCCGCAGAAGAAAGATGCACTCCTGAAACTGGCGCGCTATTACATCGATCTATTAAGCGAAGAATAAACGAGGTGACAATACATGGCTGACGAAGAGAAAAACGAACTGCAGCCGCAAGCCGAGGCGGCGGAAGCGGCCCCTGCAAAGGAGGCCGTTGAGTTAATATCGGATGAGGAGTTCAACTCGTTACTCGGGGAGAACTTCGGTGATTACAAAAAGCTGGCCGCGTTGTTACCGTCGTTCAAGACTGCCGACGGCGATCTGGTGCGCGGCGTGGAATGGCTGGATCCGAAAAAGAGTTTCCAGCGCAAAGAGTTTTTAAATAAGAAAGATTTCGCCGATCAGCGCAAGCTGCTGGCGCAACGACTCGAAGCATGGGTGAAATTCCTTGCTGCCGACGAGAGCGAAGATGCGACTCGGCAAAAATTGTCCGAGGAATCGGCCAAGCTCGAAGAGAACCTGGTCAAGAATATGAAGAAGGTTCATCGCGCCGGTCGCGAAATCGAAACGACCTATCGGGCGATTGACAAATTCTTTTCCAATGCACAGCAGGAGGCCGACGAGAAGGTCAATGCTTATTTCGTGAATGCCAGCGCCGAGCAATTGTCCGACCCTGATGATAAAGAGAAATTCGAGGAAATGTCCAAGGCGGTGGCCGATCTGTATCGTGAGTGGAGTATCAAAGAGTGTTTCTCAATGGCGGTTATTCCGGGATATCTCGGCAGCGTCGAGAACATGGATACTTTTGCTCGTCAGCTCGGTCTGCCCAATAAGCTGCACATCATGACCGATCTGCCGGATTTCGAATCCGTCGACGAAGTCATGGATATGCTTGACGATCCCAGCTATGCGTCATTGGCGGGAATCGATGCGCACAAGCAGTATCTGTCGGTCTTCTCGAATTACCTGATGGCCCGCGAAGCCAATGAGTACGAGGACGAGGATATGTGGATTCCGCCGTCCGCAGCGGTCGCCGGTAAGATGTACCAGGGCGATACGACGGTCGGTATGCAGCAGCCGATGGCCGGATTCAAATACGGCAAGATTAATGACGCCAAATACCTCCGCTTCAAGGCCAATCAGCCGGATGCCTCCAAGATCAACGAAAAGGGCATCAACCCGCTGGTGAACTTTGAGGGTTCGGCGGTAGCGATGGGGGCGGCGACGCTGTTTACGAAGGATACGTTCAATGTCTATTCGATTCGCCGGACCTATGACTATGTGTATAAGACTCTTCGCAATTATTTGAACAAGCAGACATTCTCGGTCATCGATCAGAAATTTATCGATACGATGCGTCGGGATATCGACAAATTCATGAAGGCAATTTCCGGGGGCGACAATATCCTTCAGGATTATCGGGTGGAAATCTTTGCCGACGATGAAATGCGCAAACGCCAGGAGATCGACATCAAGGTTGCGCTCAATCCGAAGTACCCGGCCCGGACATTCAATATCGAATTCACGGCCTGGAACGAGGACAATCAGACGAATGTCAAGGACAAGTAGAACTCATTAACCAATGCATATGCGAAACTACCATAAGTAAGGAGAGCCAAGATGGCACGCAGACCAGTATTAGAGATTGATGGCGTTGTGTATAAGAACGTATACAAAGTCGAATACGATTTGTACACGGCCAAAGACGAAACCGGTCGCCCCTCGGATCGGGCCCACGCAGGCGTTATCAAAATCACCCGCGAATCGGATGAGAATGTCGATATCGCTCGTTGGGCGATGGATTCCAGTAAGCCGAACTGGAAGGCCGGAAAAGTGCAGTTCAAAAATCCGGATGATGCCGCGATGAAGGAACTGGCCTGGGAAGAAGGCTTCATTACCCATTACAATGAAGTCATCCCGCACGTTAAAAATAATCCGGATGACCAGGTGTATGAGTATTTCGAAATCTCGTGTCACAAGCTGACCATCGGTGATGCCGAAATCGACAACCGCTGGGAAGAATAGTATAACAAACCTTCTGCCGCCGGGTGTCGTATTGCGCCCGGCGGCTGAATTGAATGGATAATAACAATGGCAATAGACGAATCCGAATATCTCAAACCCCGGGATGACAGTTCCTCATCGTCGGATGATTCCCCCGAATCGATAGCGATACCCGTCGAGACGGAGATTAAGATCAGCGGACAGACGATTTCACAGGAAATGAAAAATGATGTCGCCGGATTTGAGCTTTCGCAACCGATAGACGGCCATCATGAACTGCGGCTGAACATTTACAGCCACGGCGAAGTGGCTCGGGGCCAGGACTTTTCCGGAAACGCTACGAATTATTCCAAGATGCTCGGTGAATCGCTGTCGCTTTCGGTCAAATCCGCCGATTATGGCAATCTTGCGTTTGTCGGTGATATCGCGGAACTCGAAATCGATAACGGTGTCGGCGGACTCGAATACGTTACGATCATCGCCAAAAGCCCGACGATTAAAATGGACGGCGCGAAGTGCAACGTATTCTTCAAGGATATGAAGGCATCGGATATCATCTCGTCTATTGTCCGCAGTACGCAAATCACTCCCGGCACGGTCGATGCGACGAGCTCGACCATGAAATTCTGTGTTCAGTATCGCGAAACGGATTATGATTTCATTACGCGGTTGGCCACCGGGGCCGGCATGTTTGCCTTCTATGATGGTGAAAAATTCCATGTGACGAAAAAGGGCGGTACTTCGTCAGTGACGGCAAAATTTCGCGAATCGATCGGCAGTTTTAAATTCAAGTGGGGCACCAGCCCGTTTGGGGTTCAAACCGGGACCTCAAATTATGAAGATAAAAAGACATTAGGTTCAAGCAAAAAGACGACCAGTATTTCCATGTCCAATCTCACGGATTTTTCCAAAAAGGCGTCTGAAAAGCTGTACCCGAAGGAAAGTTTTCAGGAAGTCACCGGCACCGTAAAGGATGCGAAATCGATCGATGATACCATCGCCGTCACTCAGGGGCGTGTTTTCGGACGGATGATCGTGTGTACCGGTACTTCGATTGTCCCGAGTCTCAAAGTCGGGCATAAATTGCGTATAGAAGCGTTCGGGGATTTCAACGGCGAATACCTGATTCTTAAAATCGTTCACAAGCAGACCAATCACGGTCTCTATTACAATACATTCACGTGTGCTCCGGTCGAAGTCGCCCACTCACAATTGCAGGCCAAGCGGCGCAGCGCCGCCGAAATACAGAGCGCCATCGTCGTGGATAATAATGATCCCGATCAACTGGGGCGCATCAAAGTAAAATTCCCCTGGCTGGATTCCGATGATACAGTCTGGCTTCGCATTGCCAACCCCTATGCGGGAAACGAGCGAGGATGGTATTCGCTCCCGGAAATCGACGATGAAGTCCTCGTTGCATATGAACACGGCTCGCCGGATCGCCCGATCATAATCGGGTCGCTGTATAATGGAAAAGACAAACCATCGGGCGATGTAGTCGATCAAGACAATCTGATAAAGGGATTCATTACCAAAAGCGGCAATAAAATTATTCTCAACGATAAGGACGGCGAAGAGGAAATCAGCATCACCGCCAAGGACGGAACGCAGGTCGTCTTGAATTCAAAAGATCCTTCTATCACCGTTAAGACGACAGGTGATATCACGCTTGACGGCAACAATATCACGATTAAGGCGCAAGGCAAGGTGGCCGTCGAGGGCAATGGTATCGAGCTGACATCGAGCGGCGACTTTAAGGCCGAGGGCAGCATGAATATGGGGATCAAGGGTGGAATCGAGACTAAGGTCGAAGGCACCATGGTCACCGTGAAGGGGAACCCGATTCAGTTGAATTAATTATGGAATATTTAGCCCTGCCATTACTACTCAGAAACGGATATCTCGACCGCACTAATCTGCACGATTCTCTCTCGTATTCCGTCGGGCTGATTCTCTGTACGCGTATGGGATCGCTGCCGTTCGAATCCGACTTCGGTTGCGGTATCTGGGAAAAGGAATTTTCCGATATCCTGACTTCCAATAAGGCAGATATCCGCTCCGATCTCCGCAATGCCATAGACCGCCATGAGAGGCGGTTATACAATGTTTCGGTGTCGCTCATCAATAAGACCGATGAGTCGAATCAGGCCATCGGCATGGCCGTCAAAGTCGTCGGCAATTACTCGGAGAACGGCGAGGAGCAGCGATTCGAGGAAAGCTTTACTCTGGGATAAATCGAGAACGCTATGATAAAAGATTCAGTGACATCCAAGTCGAAGACGCAGGCGGAAATTTTCGCTGACATGCACCGTCAGTTGCGGGCGTTTAATAATGAAGTGCCGGCGTCTCCCGATCGCATGGACCCGATCATGCGGATTCTCATGCAGCTTTATGCGCATCAGCTCGAGCGCATCGATAAACGGCTCGATGATGTCTGGGACATCGCGACGCAGGCGTTAATTCGTTCCATGTGCCCCGAGAGTATGCGCTGGCCGGTACCGGCTTATTCCATACTAAAATGCGAACCGGTTGATCCGGTCGTCGTCGTCGACCCGCACACCAAGTTTTTTTATAAGGAAGAGCGTGACCGCGGCGAGACATTCTTTTTTTCCAGTCTCCGCAATGAAAAGCTGATTCATGCGCGACCGGTCAAGATGTATCTGCGCATAGACGATACGGTTATCGATCTGTCGCCGCAATCGATGGAAGACATGACATCGACATCGCGCATTCGGACAACGTTCGCGGGTGGGAAAAATTATCGGATTTACCTCGGGGTCGACTATAGCGGCGCCCCATCGGAATTATCAGGCGCACGGTTATTTCTTAAGGGTGATAAGGATGTCCTGAAGCAACTCCGCTGGGCCCACTGGTATCCCGGTTCGAATATGGGATCAACCCAGGAGGATTGCGGATTTTGTCCCGGACTGACCAGCCGGATCGAGCATCTTTTTGCCGATGAAAAACTCTATGTCGAATGGGGCGGTCTGAGAACCAGCGCGGAGCTATTTAAACCGCTCGAAAATCATATAGTTGAGTTGCCTGAAATCTTTTCGTCCGCCTGGGAGCTGGGACCGATTGACTCGACGCTGAAGGAAATCGCGACAAAAGATGGGCTGAATATTGACGACAGCGAGCGCCTGTATTGGATTCGTCTGGATTTACCGGAAGGCGGTGACAAGACGAAGCTCCAGTCGTCATTCGAAATCAATTTCAATTGCTTCATCGTCGTCAATAAAAACGAACTGACTCTGTTCAAACATACCGGCGGAAATCGCCTTGTTGAAGTCGAATTGCCGGAGCATATCGATACAATTCTGGAAATAAGCGGCGTCACCGATTCCAGCGGACGCGAGTATATTCCTCGGCATATGGCAGGAACGTCAAAGAACCAGGTTTATACGCCCGAGGAGCGCGAAGGGCATTTGGTTCTGTGGTTTGACTTCTCATCGAAGCTCGAATTGCCGCCGGATTCAATTACCGTCAATTATGCTGTTACGGCAGGGACGACGGCCAATGGCATTGAGCCAGGCAAGATTACAGAACTCTACGAGAATCATCCCGGCATTTCATCGGCCATTAATATTTTGCCGGTGAGCGGGGCGATCCCGGCTAAATCCGATGAACAGATTATGACCGAAGTCGCGGCGCGGCTCCGCAACCGAGATCGCACGCTCAGTTTCGACGGAATTGTCCGCTGGGCAAGAACATTTGATTCTCGGATCCTTGGTGCCCAGTGTCGCAATGGTGTCGAACGGATGGCGCGGGGGGTGCGGCGCTGCATTGTCATTACGCTGACGATTAAGAAAGAGGAGTTTTTCTCCGATGATGAGCGAGAACTGCTCAAACTGCGTCTGGCCGAATTTCTGAAGGCTCGCTCTCCGATTAACACGCATTACCGGGTGGAGATCAGTCGCTGATGGAGGCGAAACGCACCCATACCATGCCCGATTTTTGCAGTCGACGCAATCAGTATCATTACACGACGGCGATTATCATGCTGATGAATCGCGGAGTGGATATTGACAAGATCGATATTCTCGCCGTCGGCGAATATGAAAATTACAAGGGTGAAATTCGTACGCAGTCGCCGAAGCCGGGGACGCCGCTGATGCGCGATACGGCCGTGCGGCTCGAAGTCGGTTTTTCAAGTGCCGTCGATATCATGCCGTATCAGTTTTTCTACGGCCTACAGGGTCATCGCAGCGGTGAGGGCTGGGAAATGTCCGCCCGTCAGTTTATGTCTCCGTTCGATGCATCGGTGATTCGCCATGAGGCACTTCTGCGATTCATGGCTCTGAGATATAATTTCAGCATCAACGACGATGCCTTCAATCGGCGGTTTTTGGGTCTTTTCGATTTCAATGTCGAAAAGGAAACCACCGGCGGTGATTCGGCTCTCTGGGCGACGTTGATGCCGGGATTTCACTCATGGTCCGGCAATGCGAAGGAAGTCGAGAAAATTCTGGAGCGGATTTTTGGATATACCTTCCGACTCGTTGAGAATATTCAATCGATTTATGACATCCCGGAAGATATGCACTATCGGCTGGGAACGAAAACCGGCAGATTAGGACATGAAACGGTTTTGGGACGAAAATTCGAGGAGTACGATACCTCGTTCGGCGTACAAATTCACGGAGTGAAGCAGGAAGAGGTGGCGGAATTTCTGCCTGGCCGGACCAAACGGAAAAATCTCGATACAATTCTTCGGCTGATGCTTCCGGAGCAGATGGAATATCGCATCAGCTTCGTGACAACCGGCCGCGGGACAAAAATCGGTGATAAGAAAACGGGAGCATATCTGGGATATGCGACCCGCTTGTAAGATAAATTTCGGCTCGATAAAAGGGCAAGCGAAGGCACTTGACTTTACTATACGTCGGGCATAACTTGGCATATCAGGGTGAGGCGAACTAATGAGCGATATGAAATTATACTCAGTGAACTGGCAAGATGGCATGCTTATCAGCCGGGAACATCTCTCCGGTCAGGAGGCGTACTTCGAGGAGTTGATCAGATGGCATGCGCTGAAAGCTGCCGATACCTATGGACTCATTCGCAAATCGTTATCGGGCCAGGGCGCATTGTCTCTCAATATGTCTCTGGCAGGCAACCGGTTGCGCATCGAGGTCGTGCGCTGTCATGCGGTAACCCCGGCCGGACACTATATTCATATCGATGGCGAATATATCGTCAGGTGTGAGACTGAGGTCAATACGACAGTCGTACCGGTCTATATCGCGGTCGATGTCGCTGCCAAGCGGCCATATGGCGACCCGGATCCGGGCGAAGACATGCCTCGTATTCCTCACCTGATCAACAGTTATTCCGTTCACGCCGGACGGCCACCTGAATTGCCGGACGGGCAGTTCATTCAAGTTGCCAGATTGCAGATCAACGGCAGCGAGGTGTCGCTGGCCGATGATTATTATCCGCCGTGTGTGACCCTGTTTGCCGATGATCGCCTGACTATCGCCGTGACGGATATTAAGAACCGGCTGGAGAATCTCCTGTCTCTGGCTTCGCGGGCCTATGGTGCGATTACCGCTTCGGGTACGCTGAAAGGCGAGAGTACGACCCTGCAGGTGGCTTTCAATCATACGATCAGTCAGATAGTTTCGCATTTGGCAGCCAATATTGATAGTTTTGTAACCGGCTCGAATGCCGGACACCCGATTGGAATGGTCGTTTTCTTCAAGAATCTGTACCGAGTCGTTTCGACATTGCTGAACCTGCATCCGGCGCTCAAGGATTACCTGAACGAAAAGTTCTTTACGCGGGAGTTGAAGACCGATATCGGGACGTATCTGGCCTCCATCGATTCGTTTATCCTGAACAATTACAATCACCAGAATATCGGCGGGCACGTCAGAGATATCAATATTATCCTGAATCAGTTCCGTGATTTGATGGCATTTCTGGCCCATACGAAAAAGGAAGAGTTGGGCGAACAGGCTGTTGCGACCGAAACGCTGACCTATCGAGGCCAAACCTACCGGAATCTCGCATATGGCAGGAGCCGCCTCGAACAAGTCGGTGAACTGTGCTATCTCGTTGTCGAGGTCGCCAACCCGTCGCCGGTGTCGGATACGGTTATTCTGATTACCAAAACGTTGTACAACGACGGCGAATGGAGCAACATGCAGGTGCGTCTGGGCGTCAATGAGGCTCGCGGTCTCGGTGAAACCGATCCTGTCGATATCGACATCTCGGCCTTCGGCAACAAGGTCGCCCTGCATCCTCGGGATATGCTCGAATCACCTTCGGTGCGCCAGGTGACGCTGATTTTCCGCGGTGCGCCCGATCCGGGCAAACTGGATGGACTGGGGCAAATGGATTTAATCCTGTATACCAAGTAGGAAAGAAAGAAGTACGTACGTGGATATCAAATCATACATAGACGACCTGTTCAAGTATCTGGATACGTTCGAGAATAATTATGCCGAGTTTGAGGCAGAGGCGTATTTACAGACTTATAACGGTATTTATGCCGTCTTTCAGGCGTTGCGACAACAGCGCGACAAGGCGATCGAGGTCGACCGGTATTTTCTGGAGCGGATACAAAAGTCCCCGCTGACCTCGTCCGATCTACGCCAACTGAGTCTCCAGATCATGATTACGTTTTTCGAATCGGAGGCCGATATCGACGGCCAGTCGAACAAGTCATATCTGTATTGCCGCGATCTGAGAGCGAGTAAGCGGGATATCGATTATTTCGAGGATCACTTGCTGCCGTTATTATTCCGCGACGGTTGTTTGAACAACAATCATCGCCTGATTTCGTTTTTCCTCAACGAACTCGGCAGATATCTCAATAAATTCGGTCGCGGTGTCAATGCGGGAATCTCACCGGAATCGTTCGATGCTCTGTCCGAACCGGCCAAGTTTTTGGAGCTGGTCAGGCGCCGGTTATCGCTGGGGCCGGATTTGCTGACCGACCGGAGCTCTCTCGAATTCCATCTCCAACGTGTCGAAGGTTTCGCGAAAATGGCTCGCAAGGGGCGTTTGGCCGAGCAGTTCCTGAAAGACTGGGGATATCTCAAGACGACGACATTCTGGTCGCGCGTGGTCGATTTCCTGGGCGAACTGGGTGGTAAAATCAAGGGAACGTTTGCGAGCTTCACCTATTTCAAACTGGTCGTAACGCAACGGGGTGCGGCGTATTTCATGTACACCGCGATTATTTTGTTGTTTGTTTTCCTTTCCATATATATTCCGACGAAATGGATGTCATACAGCGAAGAGAAATTGGAACAATTTAACGCCAAGGCGACTCAGGTACAAAAAGGCGGTCGTTAAATTCGGGTAGAAATGCGAAGTGAAAATACATGAAGATCGGTAAAGTATTCAAAATATTCCAGAAGGGCGCCAAGGCGGCCGGCAAGAAGGGCAACAAAGGCGAAAAGGCATCGCAGTGGCCCTCGGGGACGAAAATCGGTGTCTTCGGGCATACGAACTCGGGAAAGACTGTCTATTTCACGGTTTTGAACGAGGATTGTAAAATCTCCAAAAAGCTCGGTATTTCCGTCACCGATAATGCCACCGCCGGTGAATTCCTCGCGAATTATCGCTCTATCTGGGGACTCGGCACGGCCACCGAAGCTGGTACCGTTGTCGACTTCCAGGGAGAGAAAAAATTCCCCGAACCGACGTCCGGCGACAAGATTCTCAAATTCAATGCCATTCTGGATAAGAGCAGTAAGGTTTCGGTTGTCACATACGACTATGCCGGTAAGGCAGTCGCGATAACCGGCCAGAATGAACAAGCTGAAGACGTGATGGATTTTATGTCCGAGTGCGACGGCCTGTTGTTCTTCTATGATCCTAAATTATTGCATGCGGAGCTTGAAAGCCAGGCTCATATCGCGGCATTCGTGAACATGCTCGAGCAATTGGCGCCGCTCAAGGCGCGCTTGCCCATTCCGGTTGGGCTGGTTATTACTAAATCTGATATTTTACCGGGCTTCTCCGGCGATGAACAGACAGTATTGATTAAACCCGAAGATGAATATCGGGCCTCTGAAGATTTTGAAACATTCCTCGAAGAGACGCTGTCGGATAACAATATCAAATCCAACTCGACATGGGCTTCATCAGTACGCAATGTACTGGTGCGACTGAAAGATTTCCTCCGCGTCGTTCTTGGGCGGACTCTCGATTTTCAGGTCTTTTTCATATCGGCCACGGGCCGGACGCCTGAAAAAATTGGTACCGATATCGGCCGGTCGATTTATGCGCCTCCCGCCAAAATTCAGCCGATCGGTGTAAAAGAACCGTTCTACTGGATACTCCATTCGATTCAGCGAACGAAAAAGATAAATGTGCTCCGCAAGTTTGCCAAATTTGCAACAGTGCTCGGCATCATCTGGATATTGCTGTTCTCGCTGCCATATCTGATTCATTTTAAATATTTGATGTCGCGGGCAGAGCGAATCGAGGACAGTGTCGTATCGGCGTATAATGGTAATGCCTATAATGCATCGGATAATGAGCGGCGCAAAATCATCCAGGCGTATGATAAATACGAGCGCTCGTGGGTCGTCAAATGGTTCTTCGACCGCTTCCAGGCTCCTGCCCAGCGGATTAAAGAGGGCTACCTCAATGCCAATCAGCAGGAGGCGATTAAACAGTTGAACGGAATCCTGACCGAGTTCGCGGTTATGGTCAGAGATACGACGCAATGGCCGAGACTCAACCCGAGTGATCAAACAGTCATTCTGAATGAGAAGCATACCAATCTGGTTCAGGCGCTGGAGGGTTTCCATGTCGGTGACGAAACATCGGCATTGTACAAGCGAAGCGGCCGTGCGCTGGTCTATTGGGAATTGTTTACCAAGGGCGTCGTTAATCCGAATGATACCGCTGTTTGGCAGGTGATTCAACAGCAGGTACAAACGGATAAGTCGCTCTATGGCCCCGAATTGACCAAAGAGGAGACAGCTCTGGGTGATGCCCTGTCCGAGAGAAAGATCAAGAAGACTAAGACAGTCGTGGCACAAAAGGCAGCCGTCGAACTGGGTGATCTTGAAGACAAAATCAACGGCAATACATCGCCGTCATATCGTCTCGATAAAGCCGTGAGCGAACTGCGCAGTATCAAGGATCAGCTGGCCAGTCAGGATGATATCCGCAAGGTGAATCGCTATATCACGCGGGCCAAGGAATGGTGGGAGCCTCGGACATTCACGTTCAAGGCGCTGGCCATTCCATCGGACGGCCATTTGCACGTCGAGGTGACGGAAAAAGGAAAAGATCCGACCTGGTCTGAACAAACGCAGGTGTTAAGCGGTTTCGAATATAAGATCAAGTGGAAAATCGGCGATGTCATTCACATCGCCATCGATACCCTCGGCGCTCCCGAAAACTGGGGCAAAGAGGCCTCGGATAAAAAAGTTTTGAGTGATAAGTATTCGATCTTCAATATGGAAGGTGAAGTATCGTTCGACAATATCGGAAAGAAAGTGACCTTCAGTTTCAGTCCCGGGTTGATGGAACAGGTACCGGAATTGAAGTAAAAAATATAGTCAAGGAGAGAGAGAACATGAAAATTAAACGCTGGAATACATGTGTGAGCTGTGCGACCCTTCTTGTCTTCGCCCTGTTCGTCTTTGTTGCACCGACATCGGCCGCGACGCTGCAGTTGCCCAAAGGCACCGATGTAAAGGTCAAGTTTAATCCCGGTATGAAGGTTTCATCCGGTACGCTTGACAAGGGAGTGCCGATTCTGTGCACACTGGCCGAACCGGTGAAAATCGGTGATATTGTCGTCGTCGAGGCCGGAGCGCAGGCAACCGCCACGGTGACTGACGTCAAGAAATCGGGCGGCGGCGGCAAAGGCGGATACATCAAGGTATCGTTTAATGAACTCGAGACCAAAGGCGCCTACAAATCGGTCGATGGTTCGAAGATTAAACTGTCCGGATATGTCGAAAACACGGGCAAGGGCAAAGGATTTATTCCCTATCTGATCTTTGTCATTTTCCTGAAAGGTTCGCAGGGCGAAATCAACACTGATGCCGTCTATACGGTCAAGGTTGCCGAGAGCATCATTCTGCAGAGTGAATAGTTTTTAGAGTATAATTTCGAAGGCGGGGTGCCGGTTTGGCATCCCGTTTTTTTATTGCCAGTTACCGTCAGAACTCATTTTGAGAATAAATGTATCGAAGTCATTGGCCGTCGAGGACTCGAGTGAACCCGTGATTATGTATGAGCCGCCGGCTGTTTCGGAGACGCCGAACGCTTCGTTATTATTTCCACCACTGTAAGCCCGCTGCCAGACGACTTGACCGGAAGAATTCACTTTGGTAATCGTGGCAGTGCTTTTACCGGATGTGAGAGAACCGGCCAGGCCGGCGATTACAAAATTGCCGTCACTTGTGGCAATGATATCATTGCCGTGTTCGTGAGTGGGCGTGCCGAGTGTCGTTTGCCAGAGGAAGATATTATCGGCGGAGAATTTGGCCAGATAGGTATCGCCGGAGCCTAATCCCATTGAATACGTATAGCCGCACACAATAAATCCGTTATCCTGGGTGGTGGCAATTGCACCCGCCCAATCGATTTGCGCGCCGCCCAGCGTCGTGTCCCAGAGCAATTGCCCGTCGCTGTTGATACGCATGACAAGAATGTCATTGATGTATAATCCGGTGGCCCCCGCAATGACGATATCGCCATTCGCGGCCTCCGCGGCGGCGAATCCTTCATCGTAGGGATTAAAATCATACGTGCGTGTCCAGACAGTATCGCCGACGGCATCTGTCTTAATTATTAATACATCCGACGTATTTGCCCCGGTCCTTCCGACCAGATACAAATGATTCGTCGATGCCGCGATTATTCCATTGGCTCGCTGATTTCCGCTGCCGCCGAAATCGACCTGTCGAATGAGGCCTCCGCCATTATCGAGTTCCGCCAGCAGCACGTTTTCGCCCTCATCGGCGGTTGTCGTCCAGCCGGTCATCCAATTCGTAATGCCGGCCGATACGATATCCGCAGCGATATCGTTACCTGAGGCGCCGATTGATTCATCATTGACATACACACCGTTGGAATCGACTGCGATTATGGTCGCATTCCAGTCGCTTCCCGACACATTATGCTGGCCGACTGCAATGATATTACCGTTCTGCGCCACGGCGACGGCATTTCCCCAATCATCACCCTCTTTGGTATAGGTCCGTACCCATGCGGGTCCGGTCGTCGGTTCGCCGGTCGTTGAGTCTTTTGACAGGATGATAGTCGCCTGATCGACGAACACACTGTCGGCAGTCAGAGTAGACGCCTGTGAAAAGGCCATCGCCGCGACCTGCAAAGACAATGAAATCGTATCGATATTAAGTTGGGTGTCATAGTGGCTGTGGAAAAAGACGCGCATCAGGTGACCATCGCCGACACTGTCGACGAATGGAAGTACGGCGTCGAGACGACCGATCGATGCAAGCAGTGAATTAGTATTGTCTGTGATATTGACACTGGGGCTGCCGGAGAGATTACCCCCGACATGGACCGAATCATAGAGTAACAGGTTTTCCGGATCGCCGATATTGATAAAAAACGACAGATTATACATGTCCGGAATATTCCAGGCATAGATATCGAACGCGGCATTGTCACCCATTGTCGCTTCCGAGAAATGCGGCGTCATGGATAAACTCGGCGTCACCGGCTGCATCGTGATGGACAATTCAACCGGCGTCCCTCGTGCGATATCGATAGTGCTCTCTCCGCGATAGATAACTCGGTCGGTTTCATCGAGCGCCTCGATTCGAAAAAGCCTGTTTCTTCCGGGAGGAACCGATACTTGCCCGACAAGATAACCGTCCCTGAGGTTCAGTGTTGTCGTGATTGTTCGCATGTCGCTCGCCGACACGGTTAAAACAAACCCGGTCAGTCCTGAGGACATCCCGGGTTTGAACGATGTTTCGATGATGATCGTATCAGCCGAATCGTTGATGATTTTCTCAGAGCAGGCCGTTAGGAGCAACATGGAAATGAGACCTAACAAATACAGCGTCCTCAAAATCGCCCCCGACTTCATTGAAATTTCGCCCATCGCTTGTTCTCTATTTTTATTCAGCCCCTACTGGTATAGACGGTCGCCACAACAAGATATCGGCATCATCGGTATAGACAGTTTCGGATACAAGGCCCGACGGCGTGTACATACTGCTGATATTCGGTATGAACCTGACCTGGGCCGTATCACCGGACCAATCATTGTACGTGTAAAATCTTAGCGTCGCCAGGTGGGCATTACCGTTTGCATCAGTTAAAACTTCATTGGTTTCGCCTCTCATATACAGACCAAACGCTTGCGCTCCCTCATTCCAGATTTCTGCGCTATCGGGTAAACCTTCACCCTTTTCAATTGCATAATTGTTGAATGGCCCGTCACCGATAGCCATGTTAAAGCTTATACTCTGCAGGCTGTCGATGCCGTGCGCATAGACGTCAATGGCAAAGGTATCGCTGACCAGGAATGTAGCCTCCTGAAAATGCGGCGAAATGTTGACCATGGGGACAGCCGGAGTCAGTGGAACATTTACTATGGTTAATCCGGGAGTAACATCGATCGTTATTGAGCCGCTGTATAGCAGTATCTCGTCTTTGGCGAATCCTTCAATGAGAAGGGTCCGAGCCGAACCGGTGGGAACCGAAACCGTATCGCCGACCAGGACGAGATTACCGGCGATGACCATCATCTCCCGGACTATCGCAGTATCGATATCCGGGGCCGTCACCGTCAGTCTTCCATACGATGTCGCTGCCGCCAGTTTGGAAGCCTGAATCGGTACACTGAGGGCCAATTGGGTTGAACCGGCATCATTGACGATCTTCTTTGCACACCCGCTGATGCTGTAGCCGATAACGGCTATACAGACGAGTATGAGGAGTTTTTCCATGTATGTAAATTTACGCATAGTATTCATCCCTAAAATGCGGCCTGCAGGCCGAGTGTGAACTGATAGCCGCTCAAATCATAATCGCCGCCGTCGGCGCTGCCGGTGTAATATTTGAATCCGACGGTTCCGTTGATATCTTCGCCGAGTTTGCGGGCATACGAGCCGCCGAGGCCGAATATCGTCGAAGCATCCATGTACCGGGTTGATGTCGATTCGTATTCGTTTCCTCCAATCATGCGGAGCTCTGCCTTTGGAGTAAATGACCAGGTTTTGGCTGGATGATAAGACAGTGCGGCCGCCAGCGTCAGTTCGTTTCCATATAAGCGGAGTTGTTCCTCGATTTCTTCCGTATTCGGAACATAGCTGGTATTGCGTCCGCGTAAGAGTAAGCGGGCGTTTCCAGCGAACGTTAGTTTTTCACCGGGGAATTGGGCGCCGGCGAGGAAATCAACCTGTGTCGATGATTTGCGGATTTTATTATCATTCAGCTTGTCATCGGTATACAGGGTTAACACCGCGCTCAGTGAATACAACGCCTTTTCTGATTTCGTGTCGGCGTTTACGGATACACTGAACATTTCGCCGGGATCATATTCGCCTTCGTTTTCATAGGCCTTGTATTTGCCGTTGTACTGGAACATAACCGTACCGCCGAGCCGTGAGTTCCCTCTCGTCATGGCGCCGCCGGCCAGCATATTGAAACCGAATCCCTCACCAAGCAAGCGAACCGGGAATGATAAGTAATTCTCGGACAATCCTGCCATGACAAAGACTTCATCGTCCGTCGTCAACTCTTTCTTACCTGTCGGGAGATTCAGTCCAAGGCTGAGCAGGTATTTATCATCCGAAAGCGATTTGTTGAGCTGTAAGCGCAGGTCGGTCAGGCCCGACAATTTATTTTCAGTATCGCCATACTCGGCCTTTTGCGTGGTATTGGCTGCTTGAAAGCGCAGTTCCATGTTATCCTGTAAGGGAATAAAACCGCCTATCGGAATCAGGAATTGGCTGATGGTCGTTTCCTCGTCGGCGTCATTCGTGTATTTCCAACTCGTATAGGTAATCTTCAGATCGCCCGATGCCGGTTGGCCATAGATAATTTGCGCCTCCGCGACAGTCACCGCTCCGAGGAGGCAGACCAGCGATAAAATCAAAAACAGATTAATTGGCCGCATCGAAATCTCCTCGAATAATAATGATTACATTCTCACCGATCAGGCTGCGCAGGGGAGAGTATTGTGTCGCGCCGAAGTCCGTAATATCTCGCAGAAATCCCGAAACATTCAGATTGATTGTCTGGAATTGATCAAGCGCGCCTTCGATTTCCGAAGATTCCGTACTTACCACGTCCGATTCGAACTGTTCGACAGAACCCGATAAGGCCGGGTCGCTCGCGGACAACTGCCTGTTTGTTTCAGTCCGCTTTTCACCCGCCTGTTTGAAACCGACATCATTGCGAGCCGCAATCGTGTACTGCTGTTTGGCGTCCTGGATTTGCCCTTTGCTTTCGTAATCCAGTCCGCGGCAGAAAGCCATAAAAGCGAGAAATGATTCTGTCGGGACTTCCTCGATAGCATCGCGCTCGGCAGCCGTCAGGGTTACCCCGAGATTATCGATGATATCGAAGACGAATGCCTTTTGCAGCTTGAAGAATTCCTGGGTTGTGGCTTCGGTCGGTTCGGTCATTTTCGTAAGGCTGTCGCGCGTTGAAACGATGGCGCCGTCGAGACGCAGACCATCGTCGCCTAAGCCGACTAACGAACCGGTGATAATGCGGCTGCTCCCGATCAAGCGTCCGACGCGAGGTGCGTTGCCGGGATCGACATACCCGGATTGAGTTAATTGCAGCTCTTTAAGCAATTCATCGATTTTCAACCGATCGACGACTTTGAGCGATGAAACCTTCGCCAGATCAAGGGCCGTAAACTCGGCCAGCCCTTTACTAATGGGAGCCAACTCGGCCGGAAGATGCGAATTATCGAAATCGACGACCGCGATGCTGTTTATCGGAATCGTGTCGGCCGAAATTTTCGCCTCGTTGTCGAGGGCGAAATTGACTTCGCTCTTGATATTTTCTTTGATGAGGTAATCGAGCCGCCCCTGAATCAAGCGCCGCGTATCCGAACTCAGGTTCAATCCCAATGCCGCGCCATAGGCGGTAATGGCATCGCTCACCTGACCGTTCTTTTCCAGAATCATTCCGCGGAAGAGATTCGTTCGGGCATCCGGGCGGATGTTGTTAGCCTGTTGCAGCGCCTCCTCGGCTTTGGCGATTTCACCTTTTTTGAAAAAGGCGACGCCAAGCTCGCGCCAGGCATCGGCGTTTTTCGGATTCGCCGAGATTTCCTGATACAGGACATCGACCGCCTTTTCGTACTCGCCCTTATCGGACAGCCGTTTTCCCTGATTATACAATCCCTGTGAACAACCGGCGATGAAAACGATCATCGCCAGTATGAGCAGATTTTTCAGCATGTGTGCCTCATTTACGTATTTGTATTAGGCCGCCAGCGGACCATAAATGTCCATTTTGCGCTTGGCCTCGGTAAACGTATTATCCTTCTCGTACGCCTGCTTGAAGTAATCATAAGCCTCTTTGTACTCGTAGCGATCCATATGATACAGACCCTTGGAATACAGCGTTGCCGCATCGTACGATTCGGTGCCGCCTTGGTCGAGCAGGTTGACCGTTTCCTTGTTCAGCTTGATATTGAGCTTCTCGGCCAGTTCCTTGACGAGTTCTTTTTCCATCTTGAAGTATTCCGGCTTGCCGTCGCGCTCGACCGATGTGATGATTTCGGATGTCTCGACATTGACCGCTTTCACCAGCATCTTGGTGTTATTCTTGTCTAACTGCGTAATGCTGCCGAAGACCATGATTTGCGCGCCGAGCATTTTGCCGACTTTGGCCGCCGTGGCGGCCTCGATGGCGCCGGATTTGGAAAGTTCGAGTTCCTTCAGCAGGAAGTCGATTTTATCGCGCTCGACGACTTTCAACTCGCTGATTTTGGAAAAATCGGATTCGAAGAATTCAGCGATTCCCTTAGTCAAAAAACCCAGTTCTTCCTGGTATTCGCCGACCGAGAAATTATCGAAGGCCATAATGGCGATAGTCTGGAGCTTGCCGTCGGTATCTTCCGGGCAGACCAATGCGTTTTTCTCCTTGACGATCTTGTACCAGCGATCGCGAAGCTGCTGAGGCCAGAAGTCGTAGGGAAGGTGTAACTTACACGGGCCGATACTGGCCATCTGTTCCAGGTAATCATAGGACTGCCGTGAATACGATTCCCCTTTGCCGTAAGTCAGCATGCTCAGGACGGCATAAACGGCGACACTGTCTTTTGATGAAATCGTTCCCGAACTCAGCAATTCCTTGGAAATGGCGATTCCCTTGTCGAATTCGAGCTCGCCGTAATATTCAAATGCCTTGGATAACACCTCGGCGACTTTTTCGCCTTCCTGTGCCTTGACTGTCTGGCCCGAGATAACGAGTATCATACAAACTGCCAGAAATACGACAGGACAGGAATAGAACCAACGCGCCTTTTTCATCCTTACCTCCACGGATTTAACCGGATAGTTCAAACTTTTCTACAGATTAAAGATCAAACCCAATAACTTTAAACGAAAGAAACTTTTATTTGGTGAAGTCAAATATCAATTTGTGAGAGCCATTTTTGGTGACCTCAACGACTTCAGTCTTTTCCTTTTCCACTCCATCGACGGTCAGAACTGCTTTGACCGTATGCTTCCCTGTTTCCACCCGAAACGTCGTGTTCGTTCGCTGTTCCTGAACCTTGCCGTCGATAAAGACCACCGCGCCGATATAAGGCTTTGAGCCGACTCGGATTTCACCGTATTGTTTATTCGGTGTAGCAGCCGGAATCGTAAATGTGTGACTCAGCCGCGATGTCTCTCCGGCCACGATTGATATCGTGTCGACATATTGCTTTTGCATCGAAGATTTATTTTCGACTCGTACGATGTGTCGGCCCTCCGACAATTCGATATTCATCGAAGATTTGTTTCGTCCATAGGTCGAATCATCGATGGAAATCGTGCCGTTCGGCTTAATCGATAGTTCCAGTACGCCCGTTGTTTCGGTCGGTTCGAGTGGTTCGGTCGACTTGATGACAAATGTGGCGCCTTGACTCGGACTACTCGCATTCCCTTCCTTATCGTAGGCGGTCACACGCCAGTAATAGCGACCATCGGCCATATCGACTGTTATTTCATGTTGCGGATCGGTCAGGCCGGTGATTCGCTGGGCGGATGTGAACGACGGGTCGTCTGCGATCTCGAGTGCATACGTATTGCCGGTTTTTCCCTGCCAATTAAAGACCGGCGTGGCGATATCGAGAGTATCGTTATCGATCGGGGTAGTCAGGTTCGGAACGGATACGACAATCGGCTCATCGCCACCGCCAAAGATTAAAAACCCGACAACAATAAGGACAACTAAAAGTCCGCCCGCCGCAATGATAGGCATCAGTTTTTTATTCGATCCGCCGGATTTCGTCGGTGGGGGAGGCGTCACCGGGCCACCGGACTTGACGATATGTTCCGTCAAATCGTGCTGTTTGGCCATTCCCAACCCCTCGAGGGCGGCCTTCATTTCGCCGACCGACTGATAGCGAGCCTCCGGCTCTTTGTCGATGGACTTGAGAATTATTTTTTCCAGTTCCTTCGGGATATCGGGATTGATATTCCGGGGCGCCACCGGATCATTGAACAGCTTGGCGTCGCGCAAGGCGAAGGCATTATCGGCCGTAAACGGCAATTTACCGGTGAGCATATAAAAGAGCGTCGTCCCGACCGCGTAGACATCGGTCAGGGCATAATTAATGTCCTCGGTTGGGTTAAACTGCTCCGGCGGCATATAGGCGGGGGTTCCGCAGGAACTGCCGGCGATTGTCAGGTTCGGATCACTATCGCCCTTAGCGATACCGAAATCAATAATCTTCACATGCCCGCGCTTGTCGACCATGATATTACCCGGTTTGATATCTCGGTGGTAAATGCCCTTTTGATGGGCGAAACCGAGGGTATCGAGGACGCTGGCGGTAATTTGGGTCGCGGTCTCGATGGGCATCTTATCTTCGTTTTTGATAATGTCTTCGATCGTGGAACCGTCGATGTATTCCATGGCGATGACGATATCGTCGCCGTGGTTAAAGAAATGCTTTATTTGACAAATATGTCCGTGACCGTCCAGCAGGGCCAGTTTATCGGCCTCCTGCTTGAATCGCTCGACCAGTCGTTGATCCGAGAGGACTTTGAGAACGACTTTGAGGTTGGGGACGTCTTTGTGGACGGCCAGAAAAACCTGGGCCATACCTCCGGCCCCGATTTTTTTCAGTATGTTGTAATTGCCTATTTGCTCTGCCATGCGAAAATATACGCGGTTTATTTCTATGGGGCAATACTATTTCACCGGTATTATACACGCGGAAATAAACGGGCGAGCCGTATAACTTTTTACTTTGCTGAAAATACTACCGATATTGTATATTTCGAGGTCAACGAGTCTGAAAATGTTTGCCCGACAACATGTTTATAGAGTGTACTTTTTCGGATTTTTTTTACGACTTAACACTATTCTAACATAGAATTATCATTATGGCGGCAACAGGATATTTTTAGGGGAGCAATACTATGTCACGAGCCAATGTACTGGTAGTGGAAGATGAAAAAGACATTCTCGAACTCGTTACGTATAATCTGACTCGTGAAGGGTTTCAGGTACGGGGCGTGGAGTCCGGCGAGGCGGCGATGACCGCCATTAAGGATACGACGCCTGACCTGGTACTGCTTGATCTCATGCTCCCGGGAGCGGATGGTTTCGATGTTTGCCGCTTTATTAAAAATCGCCCCGATACGAAAAACACGCCTATTATCATGATGACGGCGAAAGGGGAGGAATCCGATATCGTGACCGGATTGGAACTCGGGGCCGACGACTACGTAACCAAGCCGTTTTCTCCTCGCGTCCTCATCGCTCGTGTTCGTGCCGTCCTGCGTCGTCAGGCGGAGGAGCCGCCGGACGAAAATACTTCATTTACGGCTCACGATTTAACGATACATCCGGGGCGGCATGAAGTATTGTATCAGAATAATAGAATCGATCTGACTTCAACCGAGTTCCGGCTCCTGCAATTGCTGGCCCGGCGCCCCGGTTGGGTATTTACCCGCTATCAAATCGTCGATGCCATTCATGGAGATGATTACCCGGTGACCGATCGATCCGTCGATGTGCAAGTGGTCGGATTGCGTAAGAAGCTGGGAGATGCCGGCGCCTATATCGAAACCGTGCGCGGTGTCGGATATCGTTTCAAAGATATCTGAGCCGGATTTTGGATCCTCGGTTGAACTATTACGAAGGCTGATTAAGAAAATCAGTTTCTCGTATGATCCATCATGTACTGTTCTGCCCGATTTCTGACAATATCCCTGATCGAGATTATTCCCACCAACCGTTCGTTTTCCATAATCGGGATATGGCGGATACGATTTTTCGAAATCATTTCGCTGATTGTATCCAGGTCATCGTCCGGCGTGCCCATTATGAGTTTTGATGACATGATGTCCTTCACGCGCATATCCATCATGTCGCCGCGATAGCGGAAGGCGAGATGGAAAATATCCCGCTCCGTAATGATTCCGATCGGGCGTGTTTCCTCATCGGTAACGATCACGGACCCGATTTTGTTATCGATCAGAAGGCGCATGCATTCTTCAATACATCTGTTGTACTTGAGCGTGACCGGCGGTTGTTTGGTTTCCAGTAGTTCGCGAACTTTCATACTACCCCCCGGAATTGAATGTGTTTATCGGTACCGCTGTACCGGTTATGATGTCATTTATAGTGCAGAGTTCAAAAACGTTCCGAGCAGCGAAAAATAGTGGAGGGCTTCCAAATCATTTATACATATATAAATACGAAAGAGTGGCCGGATTTGTCGATAAAAAAAACAACGGGCAAGGCCAATTGTGAAAATCTGATACAATACATTTTGAGACAATTTAAACCGGGGCCACCTTATCTGTTGACAAATCAAGGGTTTACTTTATATTATCCGAAGATACCTGCTACTGTACTTCAAGGGAGAATGTCATGTTTCAACGTGGGCAATTACTTCAAGGTAAGTCAAGAGTCTTTTGTTTTCTCGCAGTTTTAGTTCTCGCTATTTTTGCCGGTCAATCGGTTCAGGCGGCTAATCAAATCGCGATCGCTCTGGGTGAAACCGGAGTCGGCGCCGCCGATACGATTGTCATTGGTGGGAACTACGAATTCCAAGTGTCACTTGAAAACGACGTCCTGCTGGGCGGTTTTCAACTCGGTCTCCAGATTACATCCCCGGACGGGGCAACCTGGGAATGGGTCACTCAGCCCAGCGGTTATGGGCCTGACGGTCCGGGTACCGGCGGCCAATATACGACTGTCGTGACCGGCAGCCGAATGGATCCTACGGCCGATGTCTGGGATTTGACGGATTTTATCGTGGCCGAGAAAAATGTCGACGGGATATCCCCGGATACGCTGTTTCCCGGTGGCGTAGCCTATCTGAACGGGCTGACAGTCGGTTCCCTGGAACATATGTTTTCGATGCATTTTGTCGCTACGAGTGAGGGCGATCCGGGCCAAATCGGGACGATTTGTATCGATTCCGCCTTTATCCCGCCGGTCGGTAATATGATTTTCGCAGATGCTGCCACCGGGTTGGCAATAATCCCTGATATCAATACGCCGCTGTGTTTCCCGGTTAAGGCCGTCTGCCCATTTGACAGTGACGGCGATGGGTACGGCGATCCGGGACATCCGGAAAACTTGTGTCCCGACGATAACTGCCCCGGCATCGCCAATAATGATCAGGCCGACGATGATGGGGACGGCCTCGGAAACGCCTGCGATATTTGCCCCGGATTCGATGATAATGCCGATGCCGACAGCGACGGTGTACCGGACGGCTGCGATATCTGTGCCGGTTTCGATGACAATGTCGATTCGGATTTGGACGGCGTTCCGGATGGCTGCGATATTTGCGTGGGCTTCGATGACAATGCCGATGCCGACGGCGACGGTGTACCGGACGGTTGCGATATCTGCGAGGGGTTCGATGACAATGTCGATACCGATACCGACGGTGTTCCGGATGGCTGCGATATCTGCGCCGGACACGATGACCATGCCGATGCCGACAGCGACGGTGTTCCGGATGGCTGTGATGTGTGCGCGGGATTCAATGACAACGACGATTCCGATGCCGATGGCGTTCCGAACGGCTGCGATATCTGCGCCGGTTTCGATGACAATGCCGATGCCGACAACGACGGCGTTCCGGACGGCTGCGATATCTGTGCCGGACACGATGACAGTGTCGACTCCGACAGCGACGGCGTACCGGACGGCTGTGACATTTGCGCCGGATTCGATGATAATGCCGACGGCGACGGTGACACGGTACCGGATAGCTGCGATAACTGTCCCACCGTCTCCAATACGGATCAGCTCGACGGCAACGAAAACGGAGTTGGTGACGCTTGTGATTATGTTTGCGGCGATGCCAATGGTGATACGACCGTTAATATCGGTGACGCGGTATTCCTGATTACCTATATCTTCAAGGGCGGCCCGGCGCCGGATCCTGAAGTTGCCGGTGATGCGAACTGCGACGGAAGTCTGAATATCGGAGATGCCGTCTATCTGGTAAATTATATTTTCAACGGCGGCCCCGGCCCCTGCACCGGATGCGAATAAGTCCGATATTAGAAATTTGTGACATTATTCAACGGGGATTGTTTCAAAACAATCCCCGTTTTCATTTGATATGACACAGGATAGTGTTGACAAATGAACTATAAATTATATCTTATATGTATCAGTATAGTCTACTTGGGTTCTAAAAGCGCGGGCAATAAATTTACGATTGGGGGAGTCCATGAAAGCGATCTTTCTGACTATCACATTTCTTTTTCTATCAAGCTTTATACTTGCTGCCAATGTCTTTGTGCCGGATGATTATGGCACGCTTCAGGGGGCAATAGGAGCTGTTTCCGCCAATGATACGATTTTCGTCCGTCCCGGTACATATTCGGATTGGGATAATGTCGATCTGGTATTCAGCGACGATAATATCAGCATGATTTCCACCGATGGGCCGGATGTGACGATTCTTGACGGCAGCTTCGCCGATATGGATATCAGGCAGGCATTCAATTTCGACGGCACCGGAAACGGGGCCTATGTCGAGGGATTTACGATTACCGGTTTCGGTGGAGCGCTTGAGGGTGGCGCTGTCTTCTGTCAGGGCGTGACGGCCTCATTTAATAATTGCAGATTTATCGAAAACTTCGCTTTGAACTGGGGCGGAGCCGCTCATTGTGCCAGCGGCGGAACTTTGAATTTTACGAACTGCTACTTTGAAGCGAATCAGGCCATTTTCTATGCTTCTTATGCCGGAGCGCTGGGCTCCTGGCAGGCGACCGCCAATGCGACAAACTGCACGTTTAAGAATAATTCATCGGGAGGCTATGGCGGAGCCATCTTCTTTGCCCATGGTGGAACTCCGGAGATTGTCGATTGCCGGTTCGAGTCGAACGCGACGATTCATGGCGGCGCCTTTGGGCACTATGCCGTCAGCGGTTCGTATACCGGGTGTACCTTTCTGCGAAATTACTGCTCGCAAAAAGGTGGTGTTGCATTTATTCAAGACCGATGCTCTACCGTGGTGACGAATTGCACGGCCTTTGATAATTCTGGTGGAATCGCCGGTGCTTTCTTCATTGAGGAGCGCAATAGCGCCAATGGATGTCCGGTCAAATTTGAAAATGATATTATTGCTTATAACAAAAACGATCAGGCCTTCGTTGTGGTCGGTTCCGCTGCAACGCCGACGATATCATGTTCCGATGTCTTCGGCAATCCTCTCGGTGACTGGACCGGATACATGGCGGCCTTCGCCGGCGTTAACGGCAATTTCTCAGGCGATCCGCTGTTTTGCGATACGGCGGCAAATAACTTCAATATTGATCCGATTTCTCCGTGTGCACCGGGCAATAATGAATGCGACGTGCTGATCGGTTCTTTAAGCCCGGGGTGCGAGGAAGGGAATATCGTCGTCTATCCCGACCCGCTCTATGCATTCTATGCATTTGCGATAGAACCGATGATCGGGTATGGTATCGTAACTATGGTTGATGAAGAACATGGGGCGGCGGAAATCGATGTTTCGACGATTCGAATCAACGGGTCTCTAGAGCCAATGTCCTTCGCGAATTTGCCGTCCGAATCCCCGTTCGATATGTTTAAGGTCGAATTTCCGGTGACCGACCTGATCAACACATATGAACTCCTCTGGGATACGACTCGCCAGGCGTTTGCAATCACCGGCCAGTACACGGATGAGACGCCGTTTATATTCGAGAGAACAATTACGACGATTGGTCATGCCTCCGGCGATGTCAATGCCGATGGAAACGTCAATGTCGGCGATGTCGTTTCGCTTATCAATTATATCTTCCACGGCAGCAATGAGACAATCGATTTGCGGAATTCCGAGGTTAATTGCGACGGCGCGGTCAATATCGGCGATGGCGTATATTTAGTTAAATATATATTCAGCGGCGGCCCGGCGCCGGGCGTCTGTCCATAAAAAATACAGCATTTGAAACCGCCCGATTTCGGGCGGTTTTTTTTTGATACAAAAGAAATATTTTCTTTCCATTGAAAATCTTGAATCTTTTAGGCGGTTTTTTCGTCAGAAAAGAGGCAACTGTGCAATAATAAATATAGACCGTGCCCGTGTACCCCACCCCATGGGTATGGTCGATTAATACCGGTTAACTTGACTGAGCGCGTGGATTACCCGGTATTAAGTAACTCCTGAATACATAACGAGTAGAATCAGCTTGTATAACGGAGAGATTGTCGTATATTGAGTCGGAGATAATACCCCCCTCACGAATGTGCAAATATTATAGTTGCATATTCTCTCGTATCTTCACTTCTTACAGTGTCCTGACAGAGAACATTTGTACTGAGCCAACAAGTGGGATGTCTTCTCGAGAGACGACAGGTAACGACGGGACACAATCGACATTCGCTATGCATCACCGCTTGATAAAATGATTAGATAACTGGAGGTAGATTGATGAAGCACTGCAAAATTATCCTCGGGGTAGTTTTTGTTGCGACTGCTCTTCTGGTCGTTGGACTGACCGCCACGGAACAGGTGTCAGTAAACAATCCCAAGGGGCTGACATTGAGCGGGGTGAGTTCCAAAAACATGGGCGCGCCTGCCTCTTCACTTACAGCAATTGCCGAGAAAGTCGAATTCCGCAATTCCGTAAGTGGGGTAACTGAAGGCGAGGCCCGGCAGGGTGGCGATAATATCGCGTCCGCTACTGTCATTGCATCCATGCCGTACACGGATAACGGCACGGTTGTAGGATATACGGATGATTATGAAGAAGATTGTGCCGGCGAAGGCGCGCAGGCCTGGCCGGATGTCGTGTATCAATATACCGCTCCCGATAGCGGTTTGTTGAATGTTGCATCCTGTAATTCGAGTTATTTCACTCGACTGTGGCTCTATCGCAGCAATGAGGATACGCTGGTTGCCTGCAACCGGTTCCATTCCAGCTGCGGTACACCGCCGCGGGCGGCCCTGGTTGACATCCTTCTCGATTCCAATGCGACATATTATATCGTTGTCGACGGCGACGATCTGCTCGGCGATTCGCCGGGTGCATATGAAATCGAGTGTACGTTTACGCCGTTTATTGATCTTGCCGATTCGACCTTGCTCCATCCGGCAATCGGCGACAATGGTCAGGGCGGTATGCTCATGGCGTGGGAAGAAAGTGCCACCGATACCGGGCTCTTCTGGTGGGGCTCGATAGATGACGGCAATAACTTCTCCGGCGCTTCCTGGACCGGGATATATCATTATCCGGCGATTTCATATTGGGGTGAAGATGCCATTTTCTACGGCACGGCCGTACCCGATGCGGCGCAGAGCAGCGGCGCTCCGATTCCGCTGATTACGTTCCCGGACCCGTCGAATACCGGTTCCTGGAGCTTCTCGACCTGGAACTTCGGTTCCTACGGTTGGCATGATATGAAGGATGCCGATATCGGCTGCGAAAGCACGCAGGAATTCCCGGGGCATCCCGGCGAATTTCGGGCCGGTATTATTTCCTTTGTCCAGAGCACGACATATCAGGATGGCGTGACCAATGGTCCGCACCTGTTCTATCAGACGGATTCATCCTCAATCGGTACTATCAGCTGGTACTGGCTGGATGACTGTAACTCGACATCGATCGATATCGACCGGGCATCCAAGTTGTACTATGCCATTTACGATTATTACGATCCCGATTCGTCGCAGTGGCAATTGTTCACTCGCCGCGAGCTGTTCGGAGATCCGGATGATGAAATTTATACCCAGGCGTTTTCGCATGCACTTGATGATAACGCCGATCATGTCATGTACCCGGATGTTGCGGCGTATGACAGCAACGTGATCATCCTGACGGAAACCTATAATGACGCCTCGCCGAACGATCGCGATATTCTCTGCTGGTACAATCCGAATTCGGATGGCAGTATCGCCACACTGGAAACGAGCGTTGTTGCCGGCACGACCGATGACGAGCGGTTCCCGCGCGTCGTTCACGTCGACGGGACGATTTTCGCGGCCATTTACACCAAGGGCGATACCCTGATGGGCGTCACGACGCTCGATGCCGGTGCGACCTGGGGTGCGCCGATGGCGATCAGCCTGGTGCCGGATGATGAAGTCGTTTCCGAATACAAGAACGCAGCGCTGTCCGAATACGGGCTGAAGGCGATTTGGGAATACCGTAATGCCGGTGATCCCGATACCAGCATTTTCGTCCACTTTAGCGACGTGCTGTTCGATTCCGACGGCGATACCGTACCCGACGCCGATGATAACTGCCCGTCGTCACCGAACGCCGGTCAGGAAAACGACGATATCGACAGCCATGGCAATGTCTGCGACAATTGCCCGACCGTGACGAATGAAGATCAGGCAGACACCGATGGCGACGGCAACGGCGACGCCTGTGATATTTGCGCCGGCTATGATGATAATCTCGATGCCGACGGCGATACCGTTCCGGACGGCTGCGATATCTGCCCGGGATTCGATGATCTGGCCGATTCGGATAGCGATACCGTACCGGATAGCTGCGACAACTGTCCTGATACGCCGAATACCGATCAGACTGATACCGACGAAGACGGTATTGGCGACGCCTGCGCCTACATTTGCGGCGATGCCAACGGTGACAGCAGTGTCAATATCGGTGATGCCGTGTACATCATCGCATATATCTTCAACGGCGGCCCGGCTCCTGATCCGGAAGCGGCCGGAGAGGTTAACTGCGATGGTTCCGTAAACATCGGCGATGCCGTATATATGATTAACTATATCTTCAGAGGCGGTGCTGCACCGTGCGATTGCACGCCTTAAACTGTCTTTGGTGATAAACAATCAAAGGGTCTCGAGGAATCGGGACCCTTTTTTTATTTATATAACAAGACCTAATATTGTGTTAGGCAATACATTACGTCCGTATTACCGATAACAGGGGCCGAAATGTCCAAAAAAATAACATTGTGAAAGAATTCACTTGACTTTTTGACCTAATAAACTTATCAATTTAGTAGGTTTTACGATTCAGGTGCCAAAGAAGGACCGTTAATTCATGAAATTTTCTACGCGCGCACGGTACGGATTACGAATGATGGTGGAACTTGCCCGACTCCAGCAGTCGGAAAACCTGGTTCAATTAAAGCGAATCGCCAAAATCACCGGACTTTCCAATAATTATCTCGGCCAGCTCGCCATTTCGTTAAAGGACGACGGATTGCTCCTCGGAGTATCCGGAAAAAATGGCGGTTATAAATTGTCCCGGGCGCCGGAAGAGATAACACTCCGCCAGATTATTCGGGCCGTTCAGGGGCCGATCCTGGTCACCGATTGCGTTGCCAATCCCGATCAGTGTCTCAATGCCGAATTTTGCGAGGCGCGGACGATTTGGGTTTTGGTATCGGAGAAAATTCAGGAATTGCTTGAGGAATTTTCACTGGCCGATCTCATCGACAAGAACTGGATGAAGCGGGTTCGGGAGGAAAACCAATCATCGAGTTTTCTGATTGTCGAAAACCTCATGCGCCAAAAGGACGAGTCCGAAGGGCCGGGGTGCGCATTACAGAGATAAAAAAGAAGTTCAGAGATAAAGAGATAAGGAGTACACATCAATGGAGGCTGTTCAGCTCATCACCTACGCAGCGGTTGTCATAGGCATTATTGCCATGGCAGTCAAAGTTTTTCGGTATGCGTCGGCTCCGGAATCGATGCGCTGGGAATTATATCCGGTACCGCATGAAAAAGGTCGCGCCGAGTACGGCGGTTCCTATCTTGAGGAACTCGACTGGTGGACGAAAACGCGCCAGAGCGACATGTTTAACGAACTCAAGGAGATGGCCTCGGAAATTCTTCTTCTCAAGGGCGTCTTTCATCATAACAAATCCGTGTGGACGTGGTCGCTGCCGTTTCACGGCGGGATGTATATCGGTATCGGCTGGCTCGTTCTGTTGATCGTCGGCGCCATATTGTCGATGAATGGAGTCGCCATCGATGCGGCGGCCGGAGGATTCGGGGCAATCGTCCATTACCTTACCGTCGTCCTTGGTTATGCCGCCATGATTCTGACCGGTATCGGGGCCCTGGGTCTGTTTTTCTGGCGAATGGGGAGCAAGTTTCAGCGCAGCTACAGCTCTCCGATCGAATATTTCAATCTGCTCTTTTTCGATGCCATCGTTGTCATCGCTCTGGTCAATCACCTCACGAATGACCCCGGTTTTGTGATTCTGCGAGGATATTTTGCTTCATTGATTTCATTTTCGGCCGCCGGTCCGATGCCTGCCGCGATGAAGGCGGAAGTCATTGTCGGTTCGATATTACTGGCCTATATACCGCTGACGCGTATGTCGCACTTCGTAGCCAAGTATTTCCTTTATCACGCCGTACGCTGGAATGATGAACCAAACGAGCGCGGCAGCAAGATCGAAGCACATATTATCGCATCGTTATCGAAGAAAGTCGGCTGGAGTGCCCCGCATATTCAAACCGGTAAGACATGGGGTGAAGTAATCACCGAAACGAAGGAGCCGAAAAAATGAGCAAGGACAATATTCGCCCCCAGGATATAGATAGAAAAGATTTGGATCGCCTCTTTACACTGGATCCGTTAAAGTTTCCCAAACTGCCATATCCGTACGAGGACTGGGAAGAAGCGCCGATGGACGAACTTTCGGATGCGAAAAAAGCAATGTACAATACCTCGCTCGATGGTGCGGTTAATTTAACGTTTCCCCAGATCGAAACGAAGGAACAGGAAGAGGAAATGGTCGCCAAGTTCCTGGCCGGCCTGCACAAACTGTTCTCCAAGGAGAATAACTGGACGTTTTTGAAGCCGCTGATGCTGACGATGGACAACTGCGTCAAGTGTAATACCTGCGCCGAGGCATGCCCGATTTTCGAGTCGTCCGGCCGTGCGGAAATCTATCGACCGCTGTTCCGCTCCGATATTCTCCGGCGGATTACACGCAAATATCTGACGCCCGGCGGAAAGCTGGCGGCCAAATTTACCGGTTCCGATATCGACGTCAATTACGAGACGCTGGCGCGCCTGGCCCAGTTGGCCTATCGCTGCACCCTCTGTCGCCGCTGTGCGCAGACCTGCCCGATGGGCTGCGATAACGGATTGCTGTCCCGGGAAATCCGAAAACTGTTTAGTATGGAATTGGGAATCCATCCCAAGGAATTGCACGGTGACGGCACGGAAAAGCAATTGGAAACAGGAAGTTCTACCGGTTTGACGCCCGTCGCCCTTATGGACCTAATGGAGTTTGCCGAGGAAGACTTAACCGACCGCACCGGGCTGGAAATGAAAATCCCGTTCGATAAATCGGGCGCCGATATTCTCCTGATTCACAATGCCGGCGAATTTCTGTCCTGGCCGGAAAACCTGGAAGCCTTCACGATTATTTTCGAGGCTGCCGGGCTGAGCTGGACGCTGTCGAGCGAAATGGTCGGGTATGACTCGGTCAACTACGGGCTGTTTTATGATGATGCCCAGTATGCCAGGGTTACCCTGAAGCATGCCGAAGTGGCCAAGAAACTCGGCGTCAAGAAAGTCGTCGTCGGCGAATGCGGCCATGCGCATAAGGCGTTGATGGCCATCGGCGACCGCGTCTGGCTGGATGAATCGAATATCCCGCGCGAGTCCTGCATGGCGACGCTTCATGATATCATCATGAACGAACGAATCATGCTCGACCCGTCGCGAAATGACTTCCCGGTCACGATGCACGATCCGTGTAACCTGACCCGATCGATGGGCATTATTCAGCCGCAGCGGGATATTATCAAGAAAATATGTCCGCAATTCCGTGAAATGACACCGCATGGTTGTACGAATTACTGTTGCGGTGGAGGCAGCGGATTCGCTATAATGCAGTCACATAACTTCCCGCAGTGGAAAATGTCCATATCGGGAAGAAAGAAATTCGAACAGATAATTAACGCCTTTACGAAGGAAGAGCGGAGTAAAGATGTCCGCAAGTATGTCTGCGCTCCCTGCTCCAACTGTAAGGGCCAAATCAGGGATATCATCAACCATTATGATGCCTGGGAGAGAATGACACTTCAGTATGGCGGACTGGTCGAATTGATCGTCAATGCCATGACTGATGTGAGGGAAGGCTTCATTGAATGGGATGATTTCCATTAAAGCGGGTTGACACAGTGGGACTATCCGACCTGTTCAAAGCGGGACATCGGTCGTCGAATCCGGAAGTGCGCCTGAAAGCGGTCGAAAGCCTGGCCGATCAAGACGCGCTCACCGAATTGGCGCAATTCGATTCGTCCCCGAGGGTACGGCTGGCGGCCGTACAGAAAATCACCGATCAGGAGCTACTCAGAAAAGTAGCCCTTGACGGCAAGGAAATAGACGCCCGCATCGCGGCGGTCGAGCGCATCGAGTCACAGGATGTTCTTGCAGAAATCATTAAGGCTCGCAAGAACTTCCAGTTGATGGGCGCCTGTTTCTCTCGTATTACCGATACGAAAGTTCTCGAACGCATCGCCTACGATACCGAATACAATATGTCGGCTCGCCGCATGGCCATCGAGAACTATGCCGACGAATCATTCCTTGAAGATATGGCGCCGACAAGTACGAAAACTGCGCCGAAGACTCCCCAGGAAATCGATGACCTTATTAAAAAATACGGCGCCGTCAGCCTGGCAAGGGGACTCGGGAAATTCCGCGGCAGTACGAATGCCATGCATGCACTCGGCGATATCATGCGGCGGGGCGAGGAAGCGGGATTCGTGGCGATCGAAAGTCTGGCCAATGGCCTGATACACGCCAATGGCGCCGTCCGTACAGAGGCGCATCGGCAATTGGCAACCATGACGGAATCCGGACAGATTTTGCATCTCATCCGACTGATGGATAAGGCTCCGCTGCAGGACGCCATCCTTGCGGTATTAAAAGAGATAGATCATCCGGAAGCGCGGCAGATAGTCGAACGCGGATAAATTCGACAAGCACGAGATAAAACGGCTTGTCTTTGACCAACGGCAAGAAGGATAGACGTATGCCCAAAAAGATTCTAATCGTCGACGATGAACTCGATATGCGGATTTTTCTCGAAACTCTCTTTAAAAAAGGCGGCTATGAAACTGAGACTGCCGAGAACGGCGAAGAAGCACTGAGCCATATCGCCAAGGGCCGCCCCGATCTTATCACGCTCGACATTCTCATGCCGAAAAAGAGTGGGCTGTCCTTCTACGAGGCTATTAGTAAGGATGATAAACTGCAATCGATCCCGATAATCGTGTTGTCGGGTGTAACGAGACACGCTGAATTTTTCGAGAATGACGATCGTGTCGGGCCGACCGAACATATAGAAAAACCGGTCAAACCGGATAATCTGTTAGCGGCTGCGAAAAAATTACTGGGAGAATAGCCTATGCAATGGCAGAGCAGCAGAATTTTACTCCCTGCCTATATCTGGACGATAAGTTCGATATATAAAATTATCGCGGGGACTCTGCTGTTTGCCTCTGTTTTAATTGTCATCGGATATTATTTCGGCCCGTTTTATACAGCCCTGATCGCATCGGTGCTGGCACTAGCCTTTTTAATCGCCGCCTATCAGGTTCGCAATTCGGGCGCAGCACTCAATTATCCCGGTGTCGACAGGTTCTTCCAGCGCGTCCCGTGTTATCTGTCGATTCAGGACAAAGACCTCCGCATCATCCGCACCAACAAACTCTTTCGCAAGGATTTCGACTACAAGGAAGGCGATTACTGTTATCAGGCGTACAAAGGCGCCGATAGGGTATGCCCCAATTGTCCGGTGTTGAAAACGTTTGAAGACGGCCAGACCCACAGCATGCAGGAAACAGTCGTTACGAAGGACGGCAGCGAGGCCAATGTCATAGTATACACCACGCCGGTTAACGACGAACAGGGTAATATTATCGGGGTGATGGAAATGTCTACCAACATCACCGCAGTCACTCAACTCCAGAAGGAAATCGACGCCCGGCGAAAAGAATACAAGGACTTGTTCGACAAAGTTCCCTGTTACCTCTCGGTGATCGATAAGACGTATACTATTCAGCGCGTTAATAGGCTATTTGCGCAGGACTTCGGCGGCGAGCCGGGCAAGCAGTGTTATTCCATCTATCATCATCGCGAGGATGTCTGTCCCGATTGCCATGTCGCGCGTACGTTCGAAGACGGCAAGATTCATAAGACCGAAAAGACGGTGAATAAAATCGACGGCACTGAGGCGCGCCTGCTGGTGTATTCGTCACCGATATTCGACGACGACGGCAATATCATCTCCGTCATGGAAATGGCGACCGATATTACCGAAATCAAACTCCTTCAGAGGAAAATAAAACAGAGCGAGGCCCGCTACCGGCAACTGTTCGAAGGCGTTCCTTGCTATATCTCGATTCAGGATAATGATCTGAAGGTCATTGACAGCAATCAGCGCTTTAAGGACGCCTTTGGTGATACTCCAGGCCGCTGTTGTTTTGAAGTTTATAAAAAACGCAGCGATGCCTGCCCGGAATGCCCGGTGATAAAGACATTCGAAGATGGCGAAGTGCACAGCAGGGAAGAATCGGTTGTCCACCGAGACGGTTCCAAGACTTATAATCTTGTCCATTCATCGCCGATCAAAGATCCCGAAGGCAAAACCGTCGCCGTGATGGAAGTCTCGACCGACATCACCGAGGTGAAAAAACTTCAGCGCGAATTAACGTACATGGGGCGGACGATTGCCGTTATGGCACATCGTATCAAGAATATTCTTATGGGCCTCGAAGGCGGCATTTTCGTCGTCAACACCGGGTTTGAAGACGAGGATCAGGATACGATTAAAAAAGGTTGGGAAATGATCGAGCGGAACGTTTCCAGTGTTTCGCATATCGTCAAGGATTTATTGTATTGTTCGAAAGAGCGCGAGATGGAATTTGCGGAGGTCGATCCTGTCAGCGTTATCAACAGCGTCCACACTCTTTTTAAAGACAAAGCAAAACAGCACAATATCGAATTGCGGACGGATATCGGCGCAAATGTGCCTCCCGGGCAATTCGACAAGGAGGCGCTGCACTCACTCCTGACCAATATGGTGACGAATGCGCTCGATGCCTGTATCAACGATTCTCGGGAAAACAGAACCGACGACCATGTTATTACCCTCCGCATATTTATGGACGACCAGCAAAATTATCGTCTGGAAGTCGCCGATACCGGACCGGGGATTCCGGGATCGGTCGGTGCCGCAGTCTTCGACGACTTTTTCTCGACTAAGGGCCGCGAGGGGACGGGTCTGGGATTGCTGGTGGCCAATAAAGTTGTTGAGGAGCACGGCGGGACAATTACATTTACCTCATTCGAAGGCAAAGGCACGACCTTTACCGCTGTTTTTCCGCGCGAATGCTAAAAAAATATATTCCCGTCCATTTTCATTTGCACAATCCATGAGCCTCCGCGTCTTCTGATTGAGGCAAAAGAAGCAGGCAAATCCTTCCCGTAATCTGTCGAACCGATTATATCAAGGCGGCCCCGAGAACCGTCGTTGTGTATTCGATCTGTCTGTTACAGAAAAAACCTATATCGATGCGGATGGAGGTAAAAATGCGGCTTACAGTTCGCCTTCTATACGTGTGCCTACTATTGATATCAGGATTGACGCAGACAGGATCGGCGCAAGACTACCTTAATAATCCGGAAAGCGTCGTTTATGACGCCACCTATAATCGGTACTTGATATCGAATACCGGCAATGGCGATATCATTCAAATTACGGATGCCGGGGATACGTCTGTCTTCATCACGCCGTCGACCAGTTGCCGGGGAATCCTGATTATCGGCGGCGCCTTTTTCGTTGTCGGCGATCATGGTGTTTCCATGCATGCACTGGCGACGGGCGGGACCGCGTGGACACTGGCCATTCCGGGAATGCAATTCCTCAATGATATCACGACCGATGGCGCCGGATATCTGTACATTACCGACTGGGAGCGAGACTGGATTTACAAAGTAAAAATAAGTGACCACTCATACTCGACATTTGTCAGTTCGGGCTTGTCTTATCCGAACGGTATTGCTTACGACAGTGACAACAATCGACTGTTGTTGGTCTCATCGGCCAATCATGTTCCGATTCAGGCGGTGAGCCTGGCCGATTCAACCGTATCAACGGTCATTGATCCCGGATTCTATGGTCTGGATGGTATAGTCAAAGATGACGAGGGAAACTGGTATGTATCGGAGTGGCCGACCAATTCCATTTTTAGATTCGAACCATCGTTTTCCGAACCACCGGTAGTCGTATCGAGCGGTCATGATGGCCCCGCGGATATTTGCTTCAATTCGGAACATGATATCCTGGCCGTCCCGAATTACAACTCGCATACGGTTGATTTCGTCCATTTAACTATCGGACAATTTACTCGCATCTATGACCCGGTCATAACCGCCGGCTCCGAAAGTGCCTGGGGATGCGCCTGGGTCGATATCGATAATGATGGATGGCTGGATTTATACCGTGCGCAATTGGGTCGAAGTTGCCAGATTTTCCATAATGATGGCGGCACGGGATTTACCGAGGTGACCTCTAACGGACTCGTCGATAACTATTTCGGCGATCATGAAATCAACGGGTCATGGGCGGATTATGACAATGACGGAGATGTGGATGTTTTTATCGCTTCGTTCAAGGAGCCGTCCGGCGCCGTCAATTATCTCTATTCCAATGACGGCGACGGCACATTCACGCGCATAACGAGTGGTATCCATGTCAATGAATTGAGTATGTCCATTTCACCGAGCTGGGTGGATTTTAACAATGACGGACTTCTCGACCTCTCCGTCGCCAGTCATATGGCCGGCAATTTCCTCTATCGACAGGACGACACAGGATTCGCGAAAATCACGAGCGGTGATATTGTTACTATCGAGGGCGGCTCGAACTGTGCCTCCTGGTGTGATTTCGACGGAAATGGCTTCTCCGATGTCCACTATGCGAATTTCTTCGAAACGCTCGTCAATCAATGTTATCTCAACAATGGCGACGAAACATTCACATCGGCCACCGGTCATGTTGTCACCGATGCCCGGCACAGCCTTGGCGGCGTCTGGGGTGATTATGATAACGATGGCGACTTTGACCTGTTCGTCACCGACGGCATTGAAGCCTATCCAGATTTCCTCTATGAAAATCAAGGCGGTGGCATATTAGTGCCGGTGACTGACAGTCTATTTGTCAATACTCTGCGCGTTTCCAATGGAGCTGCGTGGGGAGACTTCGATAACGATGGCGATCTCGATTTATACGTCGTGACTGGAGGGACGAATAACCGGAATCTCTACTATGAAAACCTCGGAGGCGGCGCTTTTGTGTTGGCGACGGTTAATGAAGTCGTGACTGATAGGGATAACTCGATGGGCATCACCTGCGGCGATTATGACCGCGATGGTGATTTGGACATTTATTCTACCTACTATGGAGCAGGGAATGGTGCTCTCTATCGCAACAATGGCAACGGCAATGGTTGGATCAGTATTCAATGCATCGGCACGAACTCCAACCGCTCGGCAATTGGTACGAAGGTACGGATTCTGTCTACAATCGACGGCAATTCCACCTGGCAACTGAGGCAGATATCCGCGCAGACGACATACTGCGGTCAGAACAGCCTCAATGTGCACTTCGGACTCGGTGATGCGATATCCATCGATTCTCTGATTATCGAGTGGCCCTCGGGCATGATTGATATTGATACCGCAGTATCGCCAAATCAATTTATTGCATATACCGAATCACTCTGTGGCGACGCAAATGGTGACGTCAGCGTGAACATCGGCGATGCTGTTTTCCTGATCAATCACATTTTTCAAGGGGGACCTCCTCCGGAACCGCTTGCGGTTGGCGATACGAACGGCGACGGGGCGATTAATATCGGTGATGCAGTATATCTCATTGTGTATATATTCAGACAAGGTCCGCCGCCTCAGTGTTAAGAGGCGGCCCTTCATTCTCTGAGTGTCTTGTCCCTCGTCTAAAATGCCCTTCTCGCCACATTATAAAGATTATTTTTTCGCCGATATAATAATCGGGGCCGAAACAATGACGAAAAAGGTCCCTAATTAATCGCAGGGGGCATGCGTATATTCTTGCATATTAACAAGATACGAGAAGTAGTCGAATGTGCCGGAACAGGGGCTCTGATTTATTTCCATTTAATCTGTTTTAAGGCTTGATTTTTCAATGAAACCTGCTACCATGCCAAGCGCAAAAATCAGATTTTAAGTGAGGTCATATGGCTGATTCAAAGATAGAACAACTACGAAAGAAACGGGCCGCCCTTGTTAAGGGAGGTGGCGAAAAGCGAATCGAGAAGCAGCACGAGCTGGGTAAACTGACGGCTCGCGAGCGTATCGATTTGCTCTTCGAGGAAAATACATTTCGCGAGTCTCTGCTGTTTATGAAGCATCGCTGCACATCTTTTGGATTGCAGGACAAGGAGTTTCCCGGCGAAGGCGTCGTTACCGGACACGGTATCATCGATAATCGTCCCGCTTACGTCGTGAGTCAGGACTTTACCGTCGCCGGCGGTTCGGTCGGTGAGGCAACCGGACGCAAAATCCAGGAGGCGATGGATGCGGCCCTTAAAACCGGCGATCCGCTCATTATGATCAATGACAGCGGCGGCGCTCGAATTCAGGAAGGCGTCGATTCCCTCTCCGGCTATGGCGGTATCTTTTATCGCAATGTGCTGCTCTCAGGGGTCGTGCCGCAGATCAGCATCATCGCCGGCCCATGCGCCGGTGGTGCGGCGTATTCGCCGGCCCTGACCGACTTTATCATTCAGGTGCGTCACGAGGGGCAGTTATATATAACCGGCCCGCTCGTTATCAAACAAGTCACCGGTGAGGAAATCACGGCCGAGCAATTGGGCGGCGTGGAAAGCCATGCCCATTATTCCGGCGTCGTGCATTTTATTGCCGAGGATGATGAAGATGCTATCGCCATCACCAAGCGTCTCCTGTCATATCTGCCAAGCAATAACTCCGAGGACCCGCCATTTATGCCGGAGTTTCACGACGACGAACTCGTTCCTGACGAAGCAATGAATCATATCGTTCCCGATGATCCGAGCGAACCGTATGATATGCACGAGGTCATCGAAGGTGTACTCGATGATGATGGTTTCCTCGAAGTCATGAAGCACTTCGCGCCTAATATAATCGTTGGTTTCGGACGGCTCACCGGTTATCCGGTCGGGATCGTCGCCAATCAGCCGATGTACAAGGCGGGTGTGTTGGATATCGACTCCTCCGATAAGGCCTCGCGCTTTATCCGCTTCTGCAATGCCTTCAATATTCCGATCATCACCTTCGTCGACGTCCCCGGCTTTATGCCCGGCGTGCAGCAGGAATATGGCGGCATTATTCGGCATGGCGCGAAAATGCTGTTCGCCTACGCTGCCACGACTGTTCCAAAACTGACGGTTGTCGTGCGAAAAGCATACGGCGGCGCCTATCTGGCTATGTGCGCCAAGAGTATGGGTGCGGATACGCTCATCGCCTGGCCGACGGCTGAAATCGCTGTCATGGGTGCCGAGGGTGCAGTGAATGTGCTGTATCGAAAGGAAATTACTGAGGCGGCCGATCCCGATGCCGAGCGCAAGGCGAAACTGGATGAATATAAAGAGATGTTCGCCAATCCATACTTTGCCGCGGCGCGCGGTCTGGTCGATGAAATTATCGAACCGGCCGATACACGACCATTTTTGGCGGCCTGTCTTGAAGTCTTGAGAGCGAAGCGCGAAACTCGACCGCAGAAAAAACACGGGCTCATCCCGCTTTAATATAGATGAGGTATTACCATGTCTGAGTCGCTACGATTCAGTTTAGAGTTTGCAGTAATCGGTATCACGATCGTGTTTGCCTCGCTGGCCCTGATCAGTACCGCCATTTGGCTGGTACGCAAGGCCGATGACGGTTGGCAAAAACATGAAAAGCATGCCGAAGACGAGGCTCTGACCAAAGAACAGAATATCGATATGACGACACTGATCCTGATCGCGGCCGCCACGGCGACTATCGTGCAGGGACGATTTTATATACGGAAAGTGCGACGCCTGATTCGAGACGATGCGCATAGAAGCACCTGGTCGGTTCAGGGGCGCGCCGTTCTGCACGGTTCGCATGTATTGGCAAAAGGCCGCGAGAAAAAGGGATAGGGTCGTTTATCACATAGATTTTAGGCAGGAGTATAGATAATGAAACTGAAAATAACAGTCCACGGCGTAGCATATGAAGTCGATGTCGAAGTACTCGATGCGGGCGAAGGATTTCCCCAGGCTCCGCAGCCGCGCCGCAATCGCTCACAACGGGAAGGCGATGGCGCAGCCCCGCTGCCGCGCCCGTCGTCCGGTCCCTCGATTCCCAGCGGGAACGGCGGATCAGTGACCTCCCCGATAGCCGGTACGATCGTCGAGATCAAATGCAAATCGGGAGACGGTGTCAAGAAAGACCAGGTGCTTCTGGTTATCGAAGCGATGAAAATGAAAACGTCCATTGCCGCCCCAACCGACGGCACCGTAAAAAATGTACCGATAGCTGTCGGTGATTCGGTGCGAGAAGGGCAAGTGTTGGTCGAACTGGCGTAAGCCGATTCGATGACACTGGGGAGCATACAATGGAATTATTGTTGAATTTTCTTCATTCCGGAGCGGTCTATAATTTCACCTGGGGAAATCTGAGCATGCTCATCGTGGGCTGCGTGTTTCTGTACCTGGGGATTGCAAAAGATTATGAGCCGCTCCTGCTGGTCCCGATCGGGTTCGGCATCTTAGTCGGCAATATCCCGCTGGCCGCCGGAATGAAAATCGGCATTTATGAAGAAGGCTCCGTTTTGTCGATTCTGTATACCGGCGTCACCCAGGGGTGGTACCCGCCGCTGATTTTCCTGGGTATCGGAGCGATGACCGATTTCTCCTGCATGCTGGCCAATCCGAGATTGATTTTACTGGGAGCGGCCGCACAGGCAGGAATTTTCCTGACATTCATCGGCGCGATCATGCTCGGCTTTAACTACAACGAAGCCTCCGCGATCGGAATTATCGGCGGCGCCGACGGCCCGACCGCCATCTTTTTATCATCCAAGCTGGCGCCGGATCTTCTCGGAGCTATTGCGGTTTCCGCCTATTCGTATATGGCGCTGGTTCCCGTAATTCAACCGCCGATCATCAAGCTGTTGACGTCGAAAAAAGAGCGGCTCATCAGGATGAAACCATCCAAGCCGGTTTCAAAGCGGTTGAGAATTCTCTTTCCGATTATCGCATTTCTTATTTCGGCGTTTATCGCTCCGGGCGCATTGAACCTGCTGGGATTTCTCTTCTTCGGAAACCTGCTGAAGGAAAGCCTGGTGACCGAAAGATTGGCTGCCACGGCTCGCACGGCTTTCATCGATATGATCACGATTCTGCTTGGCCTGACCGTCGGGGCATCGACCGATGCCAGCCGCTTTATCACACCGGACTCGATTAAGATTTTCATCCTCGGGTCACTGGCCTTCGGTATTGCCACGGCAGCAGGCGTCATTTTCGCAAAGATGATGAACATTTTCATCAAAGATAAGATAAACCCGATTATCGGCGCGGCGGGCGTGTCGGCAGTTCCCGACTCGGCGCGCGTTTGCCAGATGGTCGGCGCAAAGGAAGATCCCAACAATTTCCTGATTATGCATGCGATGGCGCCGAATGTCGCCGGTGTTATCGGATCGGCAATCGGTGCGGGGATTCTCCTGGCGGCATTTGGATAAAGCGATGTTTCTGAAAATTACCGTGTGTTTTGTGCATGCGGTTGGTCTTGTATGTTATTTGCTTTTTGTTTAGACGAAGAAGGCGGAGGTCTCTCCGCCTTTTTTAATGCAGGTCGAGAATGTTGCTGATTTGTGTGACAGCCTTTTCCGAGCGAACGACACAGTCATTGAGACCGATGCCATCATAGGCATTACCGGTGAAAAACAATCCGCGGTACTGCTGCTGGAAATTATCGATCTGTTTCACCCGGTCGGGATGTCCCATCACAAACTGTGGAATACCCTGCGGCCATTTGAATATGTTCACATACGATGGCGCCTTTGAGATCCCGAGTATTCTCGTCAATTCACCATGAGTAATAGCAACCAGTTCCTTGTCCGATAAATGAACTGCTTCAGGGTCGGTTGCGCCGCCGATCATTGTTCGAAGCTGGAGCATCCCCTGAGGTGATCGGCCTGAGAAAATCGACGAAGTCCAGATAGAGCCGAGTATCCGCACGCCTTCGGTGCGCGGAATCAAAAAGCCGAATCCATCCAGCGGATGCCGGATATCATCGCGGTGAAATCCGAGGCAAACGACCGAGATTGAGGCATAGGGAATTAAACTCAAAGTGTCTGCAAGTCTGGCATCGAGTTGTTTTATCAGATCAGATGCGGCAAATGATGGCGTGGCGCAGATAACCGCATCGAACATATCCGACTCATTGAACTTGAAACCGATTCGAAATCGACTGCCATCCTTTTCGATACTCGTTACTTCTATTCCTGTGCGGATGCTGTCGCGGTATTTCTCTTCAATTCGCTCTATGATCTGATACAATCCGGTCTTAAACGATGTCAGCCTGCCGCCCGGACCAGCCGGACCGCCGTTTGATTTGCGTTCTTTCTTCTTGGCCATCATCGCCTTGAACAGCGAGCCGTACTGATCCTCCATTTGTCGCATGATGGGAAAGCAGGCCTTGAGTGATAATTTTTTCGCGTCGCCGCCATAGATTCCCGATACCATGGGAACAATGAGTGTCTCAGCGGCTTCTCGCCCGATTCTCCGAGCGGCAAAATCGAAAACGGATTCATCATCCTCGCTTCTACGCTGTTTAATTACAGGCTCTGAACAGACTCGAATTCGCCCGCCGATGGACAACAGGGGGGAAGCCAAAAATTTCTGCGGTGAGGCGCCGATTTCATGCAGGCGATTGTTTCTATAGATGAACCGTTTATCCGCTTTGGGATTTGCCGGATCAAGTAAATCATCGGCACCGAGTTCCGCAACAAGTTGTAGAGTCAGCGGTACTTTATCGAGGAATCCGTTCGGTCCCCAGTCGGAGACAAAGCCGTCTTTTCTATCCGTGCCGATTGTCCCGCCGAGGCGCTGTTCTTTTTCGAATAATACGGCTTCGCACGTGTTACCGAAGCGATGTTTGAGAAAATGCAGGGCGGACAGACCGGAAATCCCGCCGCCTATGATGGCAACGCGCTTCATCGATTTTCTCCGCCGAAATGTTCCTTCACCAGCGTCGCGAGCAATTTCCCGAAGCGCGGATCATCATTGAATGATTCGGTGCGAATAAAGTTTTCGATTCCCGCTTCGTCTGCATATTCCTTGAACTCGACATCGATCTCATGGAGTGTTTCGATGTGATCGGATACGAAACTCACCGGCACGATGATGATTTCCTTTTTGCCTTTGGCCGCCAAATCTCGAATAACATCCGGCGTCGGTGGCCCCAACCACTTGACCGGACCGGTCTGCGATTGATACGACAACAAATAATCGTATCCTTCACCGGCCAGTTTCGCCGTCTCATTAATCTGTTTCTCGTACGGGTCGCCCTGTGCGATGAGTTTGGCCGGCAGCGAATGAGCTGAGAAGAGAAGTTGTGCGGTTTCCTTATCTTTGACCTTCTCAAACGCCCCGGTAATTTTGTCGCGCAAGAGCGCGATATAACCGGGATGATCATACCAGTGCGGGATTATTGATACTGACATTTTCGGATGATGCCGCCGCAACCATTGAGATGCAACCTCAAACGATGTCCCGGTCGTTGCCAGCGTGTAATGTGGATAGAGCGGCAACAGCAGCATATGCCGACAACCGTCCGTGATCGCCTGCTCGAACGCATCCTCCATGAATGGCGGTGTGTAGCGCATGCCGATATATGCCTTTACCCCCGGATAGATATCCCGCAAATTGGCAATCATTCCATCAGCTTCAATGCGAGTCCATTTCAATTGCGGCGATCCACCGCCGATCATTTTATACCGCTCGCGGACAACAGGAGTCCGGCGCGACGAAATGAGCTTGGCCAGCGGCTTCTGCAGGAGAAATGACATCGGCAATTGAATGATATTCCGGTCGCAGAACAGATTATACAGGTATGGCTGGATATCATCGAGACCATCCGGCCCGCCCATGTTCAGGAGCATGATGCCGAACGTGTCTTTGGCAGGATCGATTGTGATGTCTTCGGGCGAGACATACTCCCGGCACTTCTTCAATTCATCTATCATTGATTTGTACATTATATCGTCCGTGAAAAGAGCGGCGTTTTTCCATCGGTTTTACGGCGCAGATAGGCATCGAAAACCATTGCGATATTCCGCACGAATATCATCCCGCGCGGGGTGATTTTCAGCCCGGAATCGGACTTTTCCAACAGGCCGTCATTGATGAACTCCGACAATTCGCCGTCCTCGATTGAAAAATAGTCGGAATATTCGACGCCGAATGTTTCCTTCAATGCCGCGAAATCGAGGATGCCATTACACATGATGGATACGATTGTCCAACGGCGAATTTTGTCGTCATCGGAAAGCCTGCACCCGCGGAACACCGCGCTGTTGCCTTCAGATATCGGATCCATATATGTCTTAATCTTCGAATAATTCTGCGCATAGGCGCCGCCGATATCTCCGATTCCCGACATGCCCAAACCGAGCATATCCGGTGTGCGGCGGGATGTATATCCCATGAAATTACGATACAGCCTGCCGTTTTTGACGGCCAGGGCCAACTCGTCGTCGGGGCGGGCGAAATGATCCATCCCGATCTGCACATAACCGGCATCCAGGAATTTCTCGATTGCCGTCGCGAACAATGTATATTTCTCGTCGGCTTTCGGCAGTAAATCATCCGAAATCCGCCGCTGATGCGCCTTAATACTCGGCAAATGCGCATAACTGTATACTGCGACTCGATCGGCCTTCATATCAATGACGTGTTGAATCGTTGCAGAGAAGTTCTTCACCGTCTGGAGCGGCAAACCATAAATGAGGTCGATATTGATACCTGAAAATCCCAGTTCACGGCAGAACGAGAACAATCCTTCGGTCTCATCCTCGGTCTGATATCGGCCGATTGCCTTCTGGACGTCGGTGTTGAAATCCTGAACGCCAAGGGAAATGCGATTGAATCCGAGTTTTCGCAATAGTCGAAGTTGTTCCGGCGTCGTAATGCGAGGGTCTACTTCTAATGCGATTTCGGCATCGTCCGTGAATGAGAATTTCGAGGTTATTATCGTGAATAACTGCTCGATCTGCTCGGTAGTCAAATAGGTCGGCGTGCCGCCACCCCAATGCATCTGCGCCAGACGGTTGCGCTTACCGAGGTGCGATGAGACGAAATTGATTTCCTTCTCCAGCGCTTTGAGGTATTCCTTCGGCTTCTCGGGATTGCTTGTGATTGTCGTGTTGCAGCCGCAATAGAAACAGCGCATGCGACAAAACGGAATATGGATGTACATTGACAGCGGTTCATCCGATTGCGATGCCCGCTTCAATGCCTCGATATAATCATCATGTCCAAAATCATCAGACCACTCGGGAACTGTGGGATAACTTGTGTACCGAGGCCCCGGCTTATCATATTTATGCAGCAGTGTTTTGATATCTTTATCTGTCATATGTTGTCGTCCTGGTATAGTTTTGCACCGTTTCAATAACTAAACGGGCGTTTACCACCGGCGTTTGTGGTGGAATGCCGTGGCCGAGATTGAATATGTAATTATCCCGCCCGCCGACTTTTTCGAGGAGTACGGACAGTTCCTTTCGGATTTCATCCGCCGTCCCCAGCATGATTTTTGGATTCAGGTTCCCCTGAATCGTTTTGCCCTCTAGAATCTCAAATGCCCGTTCTATATCGGTGCCCCAATCGATGCTGACGACTTCGCAATCCAGATTCGCTAATAATTCCAGAAACGGAGATGTGTCCGTACTGAAAACGATTCGCGGCACACCCGGCGTTTGGCAGATTTCACATACTCGCTGAATATAGGGCAGTGAAAACTCCTCATATTCATCAGTGGTAAGAATACTTCCGCGACTGTCGAAGACCTGCACCAATTGTGCTCCCGCTGCAATTTGGCTCTTCAAATATGCACCGATAACTTCGGCCAGCAGGCCAAGCATCGTATGCGCCGCATCGCGATGCTCGCGCAGGAATGTCTTTGCCGTATCGCCATCAGTGGAACCGCGCCCCTCGATAGCATAACAGGCGAGAGTAAACGGAGACCCGGCAAATCCGATGAGCGGAATTTTCTCTTCCAGTTGCTTCCGCAACTCCTGAATCCCCTGTAGAACAAGGGAGAGATCTTTTTCCGGATTACAGGTATGCAATCGTTTCACATCTTCGCCGGTGCGAATCGGATTTGCAATGGCCGGCCCTTTGCCGGTAAATGCTAAATCGAGCCCCATCGGTTTGAGTGGGAAGAGGATATCCGAGAAGATAATAGCGGCATCAACCCCGAGTATATGGACCGGGTGCATGCTTACCTCGGCCATGAGTTTCGGAGATGCGCAAATATCCGCGAAGCTGTATTCGGTCTTTATATCCTGATATTGAGGAATATAGCGACCTGCCTGACGCATAATCCACGCCGGAATTCTTTCATGCGGGCGACCGTATGCGGCTTCGATCATCAAATGCTCAGGCATCCGCACTCCCTTCAGGAGTAAATTTATAACCCGCCCCCCACACGGTATGCAGGTAAATCGGTTTGGACGAGTCCGGTTCGAACAGTTTTCTCAGCCGCACGAGGAAATTGTCGACGGTGCGATTGGAGGGATAGACGTCGTATCCCCAGACGGAGTCGAGAATCTGATCGCGAGTAACAACTTCATCAGCGTGTTCAGCCAGCAATTTCATGATCATGCACTCTTTTTGCGATAGTTCGACCTCGCCAGTGATCGTCAAAGCACGATAGGTCTTGAAATCGACCCAATAATCGGCGAAAGTGAATCTATCCGAGTCCAATTTGGTTTCATCGTACCAGCCCTGTCTGCGAAACATGGCTTCGATTCTGAGCATCAACTCCTTCACGCTGAACGGCTTCGTGATGTAATCATCACCGCCCGCCTGCAGCCCGGCGATACGGTCATCCTCTGTTCCGCGAGCTGTCAGAAATAATACCGGGATGCGGCCACCCTCGTTGCGGATAATGCGGCAGACTTCCAGGCCATCCAATCCCGGAAGCATGATATCCAGCAGGATCAAATCGAATGTGCGAGTGCGCCATTTATCAAGGCCGACCGACCCATTGGGGGCAATGTCGGTTTCGAATCCGGCCGCATCGAGATTGAGCTTCAATCCGTCAGCGATATGCTCTTCGTCCTCGACGATAAGAATCTTCTTAGCCATGATTGATGCGCGGCAGTCGGATTTCGAATGCCGTCCCTTTGTTTATTCCATCCGAGTGCACGGTAATACTTCCGCCATGCGCTTCGATAATCTCTTTCGCCAAATACAGGCCGAGTCCGGTGCCGTTGACCGTGCGCGTATTTTCATCACCGACCCGATAAAACCGCTCGAAAATCTTTTTCTGTTCCGACTGCGAGATGCCGACGCCAAGGTCGGCGATTATTAACACGGCCGATTGATTATCCTCATGTAGTCGCACGCTGATGTTTTTTTCGTTCGGTGAATACTTAATGGCATTGTCAATCAATGAATCCAGCACCCGCTCGAGCGATTTGTGATCGGTCTTTACAAGAATATTTTGAGAGATGTCGGTTTCAATGTTCACCCCGTGGCGGTCAAGATACGGTTTGTGCGATTTCAAATACTCTTCAATATCCCGGCTGATTTCACTCTCCGTGAGATTGAGATGGTAGCCGTCCTGATCGAATAATCCGGCCTGCAGGACATTATCTACCAGATGCTCCAGTCGGTTGGCATCGTCGATCATCTTCGGATATAATTCCGCCTTTTTCTTTTCATCGAGTTTTGCCGATTCCAGTGTCTCCAGGTACAGGCGCAGGGAGGTAATCGGCGTTCGAAATTCGTGAGTTACCGCATGAATGAAATTGAGCTGCCGCCGCTTGAGCTCTTCCGACTGCTTCAGCGTTCGATAAATCTGGAATGCCCCGATCAAAATAATCAGCACGAAGAAGCTGCTCTCAGAAACAAGCATGAATATCATCCTGTCTTGTCGCCGATTGATTTCCTCGGCCTTTTCGATGGGCAGGCTCCCATCGTCGGATTGCAGCATGGCGATTTGTTTTTCCAGTTCGGCCTTTTCTTTGACCTCGCCGATGTGAAAGACAATCCACCAGGTCATCTGAATAATGCAGAATATCATCAGACCGATAAAGACGATGAAAGCAAATTTAATCGGGCTTTTATTCGAGCGTCGAGCCATGTAACTCCACATGAAAAACAGTCTTCCCACGACTATAACCGGAATGAAACACTCCGGTTCCGCAATCTCAGGCCGTTGGCGCACAAAGTATTAAAAAGCTGCCAAAAATTGTCACGAAATTGTCATGAGTTTTTAGTAGTATCTCAGGATAGGGGAAATCGAGGCCGAGGGCAATCGGATTTTTTGATCTCAATAATGTCTATGGCGTAATATGCGGCGGCTTTTTTCGCCGAGGAGCCGGAAGGCTGGCAATAACGAGGGCCGCAAATATCAACAATCCTCCAAGTGCCCGGTGGAGAATCGGCGTTTCACCCCCTAATGTCCAGGCGAAAATGGCCGCAAAGACCGGCTCGAGGGCAAAAATCAACGACACTTTGAACGGCGAGGTAATTTTCTGAGCCATGAGCTGAATGACGAAGGCCGAAAGCGTCGGGAAGAGGGCCAAAAAGAGAATCACCCACCAGACCGAGGTATTCCCGGTTGCAAATGGCAGATCAAACACAATTCCTGTTATCAGCGACAGCAATCCAATGATGATAAACTGTTGACAGCTAAGGACAAAGGCGTCCGAACCGGATTTAATATACTTATCGGAATACAGGACATGCAGGGCATATGTGACCGCCGCGAGCAGCGTCAGCATATCTCCGGCATTGATATCGTGCAGCCCGCCGGTGAGAACCCACAGCCCGGCCAGCGAGACAAGTGCCGCGACTATTTCCGTTACCGTCGGTTTGGCCTTGAAAATGGTCCGCTGGAAAATCGGGACAAACAAAACAAAAAGCCCGGTAATAAACCCGGAATTCGACGCCGTTGTGTAGCCGAGGCCGACTGTTTGCGGGACATACAACAGCCACAGGATTATGGACAGGACGAGACCGCGCTTTAAATGATGAAAAATGTCCCGTTTTGTAGCTAAGATGAACGGCAACAACACGATACCGGCCAGTAGGAACCGATACGCCACCAGCATGACCGGATCGATATTATCCAGAGCGCCTTTGACGACGAAAAACGTCGATCCCCAGATAGCCGCCGAATAAAACAGCCCAATATCGGCGGTAATCCTTCTTTTCCAGTCGCTGCTCATGATTCGGAATGTTGCCTATTCTTGTGTAAGAGTCAAGTAATATGTTTCGGTTCAAGGCGTTGAGTGTCTTTTACATTGGAAATATGGGCGTGCCTGAAGGAGGGAAATCCAGTCTTTCAATCAGGGTGGACTCAATGCGCGAGAAAATTTCCGGCTCAATTTATCCAATATTGATTTTTGCCATAATAATTGAGAACTGCTTAAGAATCACAATAATAGTCCGAAATATAGAATACTGATGGATTACAAAAAGGGCTTATGCGACTAACACTTATACTTCTACTGATATCGATGCTTGCGTCCGCATCGGTGCTGGGGACCGGCTATTATGTCGCTCCGGATGGTGATGACGCCGACAATGGATTAACGCCCGAAACGGCCTGGGAATCGGTCGACCGCGGCAATACTCTTGGCCTGGTACACCCGGGAGATACCGTCTATATTTTCCCGGGGACATATCCGCTTTCTTCGGGAATAACGCTGACTCTGAGTGGCAATGTTACGGATAGAATCTACTATTACGGCACCGAGCGAAACGGTGTCATCGTGGATGGTCAAAACTCCATTGCGAATCCGATTTTAATTACCGGCAGCTATACCGAACTGCAAAACATCACGGTAATGGGTTCTACCGATGATGCTATTGTCATTGAGGGAAGTTATAACCGCCTGTTGTATTGCTGTGCCCATGATGCCGGAGACGACGGCATTCGCGTCGACGGCAGCTATGCGTATCTCTTTGGCAATACGGTGTACAACGCCGGGGATAACGGCATCAACTGTAAAAGCGGCGGAAACTACTATCAAGTCTATAATTCGACGATTTACGACTGCGTCAATGATGGAATTGAAATCGAAGTGACGGTCGGCGATTGCCGCGCAGTCAACAACATCATTTCATCAGTGGCCATCGGAATCGACGGGTATTCGTATCACAAAGCCGCCCATAATCTCATTTACGATTACAGCAGCCTCGCCTATGACGGTATATCCGATTCCGCCGGGGGCGTTTTAGCCGACCCACAACTCTATGACCCTGCCAATGGTAATCTAATCATCAAGGCAACCTCGCCCGCCATCAATAACGGTATGAATGTCGGATTCCCCTACAACGGTTCGGCTCCGGATATCGGCGCATACGAAAAATTCAATGTGTACTATGTCTCCACAATCGGAGATGATCATAACAATGGGCTGACGACCGGCACGGCCTGGGCAACCCTCGAACATGCGGATACCAAAGTCATTCCCGGCGATTCGGTGTTCGTTCTTGCCGGTACCTACACCACGGCATCGACACTGACGGCCGACGGCGGAGCGGATGACTATATCCATTACATCGGCGTCGCAGATTCGACATCTTTCGATGGCTCCGGCAAACCGACCATTGTTGAGATTGCGGCAGATTATACGAATTTTCACGATGTGATGTTCGTCAATGGGACTTCCGCAATCCTGAAAATAAACGGCAATAATAATATCATCCGGGACTGCGCCATAAAATCAGGCCTGCAGAACGGCATTCGCATTGAATCAGGCTCCGGCAATACAGTTCTCAATTGTGTATTCCGCGGAAATCTGGTCTCCGGGATCGCGGTTGATGATGATAACAATAAAATCTACAATTCGACATTTTACGATTCGAAAAACACGGCCCTCGATGCCTTCAGTTGCGATATTGTCGCCATCACTAACTGTCTTTTCAAAGGCGGCGCTTCCTCCAACATTTGCATCAAGGCTAAAGCAACGGCAACGGTCACCTATAGCATATTCGATGGCTTCGGCAGCAATACCCAGGGAGGAGTCATTCTGGGAGCGGGATGTCTTATAGATGATCCCCTGATGATAGATCCTGCCAATGGCGATTATCGCCTGAGTTATCTATCTCCGGCCATCGATAAAGGAACGGATCTCGGCTACTCCTATAGTGGCACGGCCCCGGATATGGGCGCATTCGAAACCAAGGATGTGGTTTCTCTCACGATTATCCATAGCTATGATTCACTGTTTGCCGATTCCCAGTATCAGTTCGAATTCGAGGCGCTAGACGAGGACGGCAATCCTGCCAATCCGGGCACGCTGACCTGGGGACATACCTTCGGTTCCGGTTCGATAGATGCGGACGGATTGTTTACGCCGCAATATACCGGGACAGGTACAATTACGCTGGAATCTGATCTTGGATTCTCTGATGCAACAGGGACGCTCGAAGTCGTGGCGGGTGAATTGGCTACACTATCGATTTCGCCGAATAGAGACACTCTGACAACCGATGATACGCAGCTATTCACCGCGGCCGGCGAAGACGCCAACGGTAACACGGTTATCGGTGTCGGGACGATTACCTGGGATGTGCAGGGTAATATCGGCGACATCGATGCGTCAGGTTTGTTCACTCCGAAAAAAGTCGGAGTCGGTTTTATAAAAGCGAGTGCCGGCGCCGAAATCGAGGCGACGACCGATTCGATTTTCGTCACTGCGGGTACCATTGCTTATATCATTACTTCCCCGCAATCGAATAGTGTCGAAGAGAGCACCACGCAGCAATTTACCGCGGCAGGATTTGATGCCGACTCCAACCTGGTCGGTGATGTTACCGGCGCCGTGGCCTGGTCGACGACTGACCCGACCGGATCAGTTGACGCGGCCGGATTATATACGGCCGGAACGAATATTTCTCCGCCATCTTACTATGTCATCGCTGTCTATGGCGGCTCAATGTATGACTCAAGTACCGTATCGGTTTTCAGCAACGGTGCATTGTCCTATATACAAATCGAATTATCCGATGGAACAGTCGTCTCGGATACGAGCCTCTCAACCGATAACGATTCGACTGTCCTGTATTGTCGCGGATACGATTCCGGCGATAATCTTCTCGGAAATACATCGGTCACCTGGTCGGTGTCCGGAGTAGACGGTATCGGCTCAGTCGACGCCGGTCCTGAGGCGACGACGACTCTGGTTTTGCATACACCCGGAAGCGGTAAAGTAGTCGCCGAACATGAATCAGGTATCAAAGATTCGACCGGCACGATTACGTGTTTACCGGGAGCCCCCGCTCAAATCGTGATTTCTCCCGATACGGCGACGGTGAGTTCCGACTCGACAAAGCAGTTTACCTGTGCATCATATGATGCGGACGGCAATACCAGCGCATATGCCGTCATTCCGACCTGGAGTGTACTGGGCGGTATTGGAACGATTAATGCCTCCGGAGTATTTACGCCGACGACAACGGGAACGGGTGATATTGTAGCCACCGGTCCCGGAATAGCCGATACAACGACTTTTGTAACAGTCACTGCAGGCCGTATCGTATCGTTTAGCATTTCGCCGAATACCACGACGATTGGCGTCCATGATTCGATTCAATTCTCGGTCATTGCCCTGGACTCCGATAGCAACGCCACATCACCCGGTACGTTGAACTGGCAGGTCCTGGGCTCGGTCGGTGATATCATGTCTGATGGGTTGTTCATTGCCGACGCTCCCGGCGTGTGCAGCGTCATGGTGACGAATAATCTCGGCAATATCGATATCAGCGGCGCTATCACTATTGAAGCGTTGTACGCCAGCACAATTCCGATATCGACCTATCTGGCCAAACCGGGGCAGGACGATATTCCTCTGTTGGCTTTGCAGTTGGAAAACTACTATTCGGTGCAGAAATCTCTCTCCAGCTTTACCATACACGATATCTCCCGCGGAGCCGGAAATAGTAATGATTTGCTGTACAACTATGACTCCATCGGTCTGTACTATGATATCGATGATGATGCCGTTCTGACGGAAGATGACAGCCTGATATGCCATTCGGTCGTCGACGCCGAGGATATCAATATCATGCTGGAGACCCCGTTCGAGATTAATCCCGGCGATAGTAAAAAATTCTTCTTCTGCGGACATATAAGCAAAATTGCACACGATGGCGACAGCCTCGACCAATTTTTATATACATCGACGGACATTATTGCGACCGACGGCAGTATCATCGATGGCCCGGACAGTATTAACTCGCTCGGATATGCCATCATCAACGGACTCGTTGCCGCCCAGTTGGAATACACTTCGGTCGGTTTGACCGAAATCGATCCTTCTGATGCGCTCTATCCGGTCATGGCAGTGGACATTCCGCGCAATGGTTATTTCTACGATACACTCACTGCATTCGGTATCGTTAACGAGGGAACCGCATCGTCTGACGATTTTGACAGCCTCGTGTTGTTTGTCGACAATGGCAACCGCGTGTGGGACGGCCCCGGCACCGAAGTCAGAATCGGGAAACTGATCAATACCGGCAGCGACTGGATTCGCAGCGGATTCTCCGTACCGCTTTTGAATTGGACCAATCGGTTCTATGTTGCAGCTAATCTCTCATCTTATCCCGAAGATGGCGCCACGATAGCTATGACAATTGCCACAAACGGTCTGGAAATGAGATTGGAAAATGATGGCCCGTATGATACCCGGCCGGTACCGCTGGATACGATTACTATTGTCACGAATGAGGCGGTAATTTTGGATGTAGCCGAAATTGCGGCGCAGGAAATCATCCCCGGCAGTATGACGGCTTTGACAATTTTCTCGGCAACGAATGGATATGCAACGCCTAAATCTCTGGACAGCCTCAGAATTACACTGTCATTCCCCGGAAATAATCTGGATGCCGCCGCCGATCTCCTCAGTCAGGTAGACAGCCTGTACCTGTATCATGAGGTTGACGGGCTTTTCCCCGGTATTTCCGGTACCGATTCGCTGCTGGGCGCAGTCGAAGTTTCGGCCCTGTCTCATGTGATTTCGTTTGGAAATCTGTCAATTGAGGGCGGCGGGGGAACAGAATATATCGGCTGCTACATAAAGTCCAATCTTCGCACCGCCAAGAATAATAACATTATTCGCGCGGAGATTCATGAAATGACGGATATCTTCACGGATGCCGTTTCTATCAGCGCCAGTGTGCCGCTCTATAATGCGCTCTCTCATGCCGTCAATGCATTTCCTGCTGAGGCGATACTCGTCCATCAGATCGAGGGAACGACGCTCTTCGGCGGGCAGATGGATCGACCGGTACTCGATTTCGAATTACCGCGAGATGGATATTCCACGGCTCGCCTGCACCAAATCAGCCTGCGCAATGTAGGGACCGTGAAAGATTCAGCTGCTCTTCAGGTGACCCTGTGGCGCGATGTCGGCAATGACGGATTTACCGATGATGATGTCCTGGTCGGCAATGGCTCATTCCTCTATTTCCGCGGTGTGTGGACACTTGCCAATCTATATTATTCGCTCACGAATGTAACGACTCGATTCTGTGTGACCGTCGACGTGAAAAATACCCAATTCATCGGCGGTACACTCGATTTTGAAATCGCGACGGACTATATAGATTATTTATCGGGCACGACCGGACCGGATGACATCCCGGTAGGGAATGATGCTGAATTTCTGGTATTCCCCTCGAATCGAATTACGGCCATTTCGGTGCCAACCGCATCGAGTGAAATCAGGCCCGGCAGCAGCGGGAATAAGATTTTTACATTTGCTCTGTACAACGGCTATACACTGCAGGAACAGACCCTGAAAACGCTGTCACTGAGAAATATCTCGCGCAGCGCGTCCAATATGGAATATGCCGACTATGAGCTCGGGCAGATTTATCTGTATCTCGATGCCGACGGCAATCGTATCTTCGACGACGATTCACTGATCGCGACCGGTTATTTTTCCGATAGTATCCTCTATTTATCCGGTCTCGATGTGACGCTCGCTCCCGAGGAATTGTCGTATTTCTTCGTTGCCAATGATGTCCCGCCGGTTTGCATCGATTCGGACAGCCTGGCCGTGGCCATTTCGACACCATCGGCTTTTGGATTTGAAAACACCGTAAATATTAACGGCGATTTGCCCCTCACGAGCGGTGGATATGCCATCCTGAACGGCTCGGTCAAAGAACAGTATACTATAATAGAGACACCGCCTCGGACGCTCAGCCCCGGCGACTCATCAATCACGCTGTATACGTTTATTCCGGCTTTCAACGGCAATCAGACCGATGCCCTGCAGGCGATTGTCCTGGACAATTCATTGGATGCCGACACATCCGATATTTCGTTGTTGACCCTTTGGAAAGACATTAATGGCGATGCTCTGTGGCAGGAAACCGATTCACTTGTCGGGACATTTGCCTATTCCGGGTCCACCTGGAATATCTCACTATCGGGACTGGCCGTGGATTCCGAAATGACGCCGCTTATGGTGTTGGCGGATATATCGGCCGATGCTACTCCCGGCGCCGCATTTCAGGCGCAAATTCCGGTGAATGGTTGTACGTATGCCTCGGCTAATGATGGCCCTATTGACGGACCCCTTATTACATCCTCCCGGTACACGATTTCAAACTCGCCGCTCAGAGTCGATTTTGCCTCGCTGGGAGAGAATTACTCAATCGGGCAGACGATTGCCGTCAGTATGAGTGTTACCAATTTAAATGTAGCCTCTGTAGATAATGTCGTGGCTGAGATTATCGATATCAGCGCTCCCACGCTGGTGACATTTGACAGTAGTTCCGCGGGACCGGTTTCAATCCCATCGGGCGGGACTCAGGAATTTACGATCTATTACACGGCTGCGGCGGTCGGGACGATAACCTGGCAGATGCGAGCATTCACCGATGCTGTTCCCGATTCTTCGGCGGTAGTCCAGTCCGAGACAGTCTCTATTCAGGCGCCTCCGACTGATGTTGCGGTTGACGTTATAAATTCGATGCCGAATTCCGCAACTCGTGGGCAGGCTAATATTTTCCCGCTAAGCATAACGATTATGCATCCGGAATCCTCTACAGATTATTCGGCCTTGCGACTTGACAGCCTTGAGATCACAGTTATTGACGGTGATGGTGCAGAATTGTCGGCCGCTGATATATTTTCAAACATGCTGTTGGCAACAGGATATCAAATCCTCACTATTGTCACGGCGATGCCGGCCTCTCCGACGGTCAATATGGTTTTCTCGGAACCGGTATTTATTGAAGCCGGTGAGGCAAGAACCTTCTCATTATTAGTGAGTATCGCCGGAGATGCGGCTGTGGGCGATTTCGCGCTCAAGATATCCGACGCAAGCGCAATTCCGGTTACAGATAAAAACACCGGAGATGTCATAGCGCTGGATCCGTCAATTACCTTCCCGCTGCAGACGGCAACTTGTCGAATTGATTTACCATCGACGGAAATGGTCGTGGCGGCAGAGTCTATTCATTCCGGATCGGCCAATTATGGCCAGGACAATCTCCCGGTTCTGCAATTACATCTGCGCCACCCCGGCGAAACCGGCAGTTCGCAGATTCAGTTCACCGGATTCGGTTTCGAAATGATGGATAATCTTGGGGCCACCATACTGCCGTCCGAAATCCTTGGCAGGTTGAGTCTGCAGTATCAATCACTGATAATCGGCGAAGTGTCGGGGAGCGATTTGTTCGTGACGCAACCGGAGATTGAATTCAATACACCGGTCACCCTCAGCGCTCAACAGGTTGATTCCGTACAGATACTGGTGTCTTTGAAACAGGAATCGCTGCACGATGGATTCAGTATCCGAATCCCGGACAGCTCAGTATTTCAGGTCCGGGATCTCAGTTCCGGATCATTCCTGGCCATTGCAACAGATACGACTCTTGTCACCGGCTCGGCATTTCCGATGATGTCGGATGTTATAACGATGAAAAATCCGGCGCAGCCGCCGGAGGGATGCCTGGTATCTCAATTACCGGCCTCGATCGTCAGTGGTGTCGATGGCTTGGCAATGCTGGATGTTGCCTTGAAATACCCGGTTTCATCGACGTATTCGTCGCTCATCATTGAGCAGGTGTCATTGCAGGTTCTCGACTCGACAGGTATACCGCTCGATCCGAATGCGCTTTTCGACCGCATCGGATATAGGCTAAATAACAGCGCAATTACGTATCAGTCATTCATAGAAATTGAAAACGGTGCGGTCAAATTCAACTTCGATAATACCGCTATCGATCTACAACCGGGCGACAGTTTGCTTATAACACTTGTCGGAGACATTGAATCCGATGTCCCCTATGATAATTTTGTCTTACAAATGATCGTACCGCAGCTAATAATTTGCTCCGATCAGAGCGAACCTCTCCATACGCTGGGTATTGTTCCGGCCCATGATTGTTCATTGACATTCCCATATATAACCGAGGTAACCAAGGTGTTCCTTCCGGCCGGTCGACCGCATGTTTCATTTTTGGATCCTCAGACCCGAATCGTACATCCGGGGCAGACAGCCATTCGAATATTTGACGGCTCGTGGACCTATTCAAATGACCTGCCGCAGGGCGATATTTCAATCGAACAAGTGGCCGGAGACATTTATAGCCGAACCTCATCGGGACTTCATCAACAGGATGGCGCGGCAGTATTTTCAGCCGTCCGCCTGTATATCAATGATATTCTCGCCGCCACCGATACTGCGCTGAGCGGATCATCGCTTTTATTGGCTGCAGACGGTGATGTAACACTTTCCCTGGGGGATGATTTTGCCGTTCGGATCGAGTGCGATTTGCAGGATGATATTCCCGAAGGTAATTACCTGATTTCCTTCACGGATTCGACCTTTATGACGATGGCCGATCGCAACCTGGCGACGCCGGTCTATCCGATTGTGAATGGCATGAGTTACCCACTGTATTCCGAGGAGATATCGGTTGTCTCGGCCGATCTCGAGCACTCGTTTACGAACTTCCCGAATCCGTTTAATATTTCTCAAGGGGAGACTACGACTATTGGATATAGTCTGTCGGAAGATTCATATGTTGATATAGAAATCTTTACGATTACCGGTGAGGCGGTCGCCGTCGTGGCCGACAATATTTTCAGGGGCGCCGGTACTCATCAAAGTGAAACCTGGAATGGCAAAAACGGTGTCGGACAAATAGTCATCCCCGGCACCTATTTCTGCCGGATAACCGCCCGTTCGATCTCGGGCAAGACCGAATCTTATAAGCGGAAAATCGCGGTGATACGATGAAGCGTACAGTACTGATTCTACTCGGGTTGTTTTTCATTTCCGTTCTCCATGCAGAGGATGATGGCGGGACACGCTCGCCTTTCAGTCTCGGCGCGGGGAGTCGCGATCTGGCGCTGGCCGGGGCTGCCGGAGCATATTGCCAGCCGGCTGCAGCCATGTATTGGAATGCATCGCGGCTTGCCTCTGCACAGCAATACTCTTTGACCGCATTTCGAACCCGTCTTTTTGATGATGATGTCAGTTATCAATATTTCGGATTGGCCGTGCCGACACTCGATTACGGCGCCTTTGGCCTGGGTGTATTCTATCTCGGAATCAACAATATCGAGGGGCGAGACGATGCCAACCTGTTAGAGGATAGCTTCAGTGACAGCAGAACGGCCGTCTATCTGTCCTATGCCCGATACATTTCGAAGTACGCAGTCGGATTGTCGCTGTATATGGAACACCATAAACTGGCCGATTACAGTGCCTCGACATCGCCCGGGCTCAATCTATCCCTGAGCAGACGATTCGATTTTGCGGATAAAAAAGTCTCATCATTAGATATGTTCTTTAACGGACGCAACCTCATTAGAGCAGGTTATAAACTCGTAGATGAAACGGCAAAATATCCGGTCGGATTTGAAACCGGTCTATCCCTGGGAATCAAGACATTCTCGCAGATGAATCAGCAATTATTGCTCTCAGTGAGTCTCGAGAAATATGATTTTGTTGATCCGCGCATTGCCGCAGGCCTGGAATACTCTATTGATAATATGCTCCATTTACGGGGCGGTATTCGCCGGGATCATCCGGCGGCCGGCCTGGGACTGGAATACAAAGGCTTCGCCTTCGACTATGCGCTGGTCGAACGGGATCTCGGTACACTCCATATGTTTACGCTTTCGACGAGATTCGGCAGTACAATTTCTGCCCGTCGCGAAAATCGAGAAAAAAATCGAGAGCAGGAATTCCAATCGCTGATGAACCAGCGCATGAACAACCGCAATGAGTCATTGATTCAGCAGCTGGTCGATAACGGTCGAGTACTTTTCGACGAGGGGAAACTGAGCGAAGCGAAGACTAATTTCGATCGCGCTCTGTTCCTGGCGCGCAGTTCCGGACAGGATACCCTGACTATCGCAGGGTTGGCCGGTGAAACCACCGACAAGCTAAATGAAATTATGCGCTTAAAGCGCTATAACACATACGTTGATTCGGCAAATATCGCCTTCGACGGCGGAGATTATCTCTCTGCGAAATATTTCGCGGGGCTGGCTTTAAATGAAATCGGGAATGCGCAGGAGGCGCTGGAAATAAAATTCGCGGCGGCGGATTCTCTGCAAACACGGTATTCCAGAGACGAACGAATTCAGCGCGAACTTCTTGCGGCCGACTCACTCTTGAGTTACGGAAAACTCGATGAAGCGCAATTGCTCCTCGATCAGCTCTATAAGGAGGCGCCTGAAAATTCTGCCGTTATTCTTGCCCGCAAGAAATCCGCATTCGAGAGGTGGAAAGCGCTGGTTTTGCGACTCTATGATGCCGGTAGTTATAGCCGGGCGCTCGAGGCTGTTGATTCAGCCGCGGCGATTTTCCCGGGCCACAAATGGTGTCAATTGGAGCGCGATCGTATTAAAAAGAATCTGGCGGAGGTCAGGCAAAGTATTAAAGCCGCCGAACCTGCTCCCGTGGTACGCTTAACTCCTGAAATGCAGCGCGAGGTTGCTGCCTTATATGCCAATGGGCAAGACAGCTTCAAGCAGGGACGGCTCGCCGAGGCGATCTCTCATTGGGAGCGCGTGGAGTATCTCTCGCCTGATTATCTTTCGGTTAGACAGTATTTAGTAAATGCATATAAATTCGTCGGTGTCGACCTGTACGGTCAGAATAAATTGGCGGATGCCATCGATACCTGGCGCAAAGCAGCCGCTCTCGATCCGGAAAATCCGGAAATCATCGATTATATCAATCGCACGGAGGCGGAAATTGCAAAATTACAGGAGCTCTCTTATGAAGCCCGATAGTCCGGAACAGAACCGACAAGGATGGCCGCAGCCGAATCAGTTTAAGAAATCAATTCGTCTGGAGTTCACGCTCTTCGTTTCAGTCATTATTCTCCTGCTCATGTTCGTAACGGGATATGTCCTGACGCAGCGATTCGTCGAAAGTACGACCCGCAATGTCGTCGAAAAACTGCTCGTTCAGGCTCGTTCGTACTCCGGTCCGGCCGGAAAGCATATCATCAGCGCCAACGGCCCCGATGCTCTGATGCTGAATAATATCTGCAAAAAGCTCGACCGCGACAATGCTGATGTCATATGGACCGGCGTCACCGATAAAAGACGCGAGTTTTTGGCTCACACCGACATCTCTCAGGTTGTTGCGCAAAAAAGTTTGCCCGAGTTACAAACCGATGAATACAGAGATTTGCTAAGCGCGGGTGAAGTCTTCGCTGCCCGCGGAGATACGCTGCTGCTCATCGTGCCGATTACGGAAAACGACCTGACCGTCGGCTATCTCGGTATTGCCTCGTCGAATAGACAGATTATCGCCGCGCGAGAAGCATCGATTTTATCCGTCGTATCGATAACTCTGATCATGATACTTGTTGGGCTGCCGCTGACGCTTCTGGCGGTCAATCATAAGCTCAAACCGATCAAAATCATTACCGAGAACCTGCAAGCCGTCAATTACGATGATATCAATATCGATATTCCGCTGCGTTCCTCGAATGAGTTCGGCTACCTGGCCGAAACGCTGCACGTAATGGGGGATCGGTTGAACACGGCTCAAAAAGATAAATTGGAAAGAGAGCGAATTCAGCGTGAGTTTGAAATTGCCAGCGAAATCCAGAAAAATATCCTGCCTCGGACATTTCCCTCGGGAGCGAAATACGATTTCTCGGGATATTATTCGAGCGCGCGGGAAGTCGGTGGCGATTACTATGACTTTATTGAAATCGATGCCGATCGTATCGGATTTCTGGTTGCCGATGTATCCGGGAAATCACTTCCGGGAATGCTCGTCATGTTGCTGACCCGGGATATCGTCAGGCAATATGCGCGAACCGGTCTGGAGCCGGAAGCCCTCATGTCAAAAATAAATGGCGATTTGATCGGCAATATCAAGCGCGGTATGTTCGTCACGATGTTCTACGGTATCCTGAATGCGCGCACCGGGCATTTCACGTTTGCCTCCGCAGGACACAATCCTCTGGCGTACTATGATGCGCGCAAGGACGAAGTTTCTCTTTTGAAGACAAAAGGCTTCCCTCTGGGGATGATGCCGAACAACCAATTCTCAAAACGTATTGAAACGGGTGAAATCGTACTCGGTGCGAATGACTGGCTGATCCAGTACACGGATGGGATCAACGAGGCACACAATGCGGCCAAGGAAGAGTTCGGGATGGATAGATTTCTTGAATTGATACAACGGGCAAGGCAGGAGCAGCCCGAGACGTTAATCGACCGGGTTATCGCTGGTCTTACTCAATTCGTCGCCGATGCGGAACAGTATGATGATATTACACTTGTCGCGATGAAATGGTTTGGCGCTGCGCAGCGAAATGCGGAATCAAAAATTGGAGTATTAGCTGGTGGTAATTAACGACACAAAAGTACATACGGTCGAACTCCCGAGCGATATTTCGGTCAAGGTGCTCGGCGAGTTCGAAAACAAAATACTGGATCTTGTCGAGCACAAGCCGCATCTGGTCTCCATAGACTGCTCGAATCTGGGCCAGGCGACATCGAGTCATGTCAATGCGCTGTGGCTGGCCTATCTGTACTGTAAGGATGCCGGTATCGAAGTCTGTATTTCATCGCCGACCGAACAGTTGGTGCGGGTACTGAAGTTGTTGGATCTGCACGAATTGTTTACTTTCGACGATGATACGATTCGAACCCGCATGAGAAAAGTGGTACGTTCTATTTCGAGTGAAAATATCAGTACCTATGCGGATGAATTCCCGGCCGACAGTGAGAATATTAACGCGGCGATGGAGAGATTCCGGCAATATCTCAACGGGTTGAATATCGATAAGGCCATTGCTATCGAACTCGGCACGGTATTCTATGAAGTTGCGACGAATATCCGGCTGCATTCCGGTATTAAAGAAGGCGAACTGATCGTTTTTACGTCTCGTATGAATGATGAACGGCTGACCTTAGTTTTTGCGGATTCGGGAAAACCGTTCGACCTTACGAAACGGGTCGCTTCCTTTGTACCCGAGCATGCGGCGCGTTCTCGGCAATCAAGAGGATTCGGGCTGGAAATGATACATCGGATGACAGATGGCCTGTCATATCGGCGCCTGCATGATTCCATAAATGTACTGACTATCGAGAAAGGTATAAAATGAGCACGCTGGCAAGAGGCTTTCGCACCGAAATTATGGGGAATTCGATTTTGCACATCGATTCCGGAAAAGTTTTGGATAATAACAATGCGCATGAGATGTTTGAATTGATAACCAATGCGCAGTCCGAGGGCATGAATCGGATCATTGTCGATATGCACGAACTTGAATTCCTCTCATCGGCCGGAGTCGGCTCTCTGCTTGGAACCGTTGACGCATCGCGTGGAGCCGGTGGGGATATCGTCTTGTGCAATGTCGGAGAGAGTATTCTTCATATTCTCGATGTCCTGGATTTGACGACATATATGACGATTGCATCGGACATTCAGGCGGCGCAGGACGTTTTGGCCGAAAATAACAACTGAGGATCAACACTTTGGATAAACCGCTCAGAGAAGATTCGAGGCATGGCTTGTTAGCTGTTGATAAACCGCAGTTGGCTCTGGATGCACTGTCGAAGCTGATGAGGCAGTTCGTCAATAAGCCCGAATTTCAACAGCTGATTCATACAATGCTGTTCAGCCTGTCCGGTCAATTGACGGTGACCAGTGCATTTGGTGTTTTCAAACGACCGGAATCATCTGAGGCGAGAACAGTCTATCTGGCGACAGGCAGATATACAACCAATAAACAATTGGCATCATTGATCCTGACGAACGATATCTGTGAATTTTTTATAAGCAATCCCCAGCCCGCATATCTGGAATCCATACCGTTCCCGGATCAGTGTTGCAGCTATGGGAATATACTCCGCGAATGTGATGTAAGACTTCTCAGCCCGCTTGTCTACAATGATAAACTGCTGGGTATTATCGGTCTTGGTCCTAAAGTCACCGGCAAACCATACGGGAAAGGCGATCTGAGTCTGTTCGAAACGATTATCAGTACCGTTACGCCGTTAGTCGCCAACTCATACCAGTTCTGGGAAGTCCAAAAGCTCGGCGCGTGGTATTTCGATATCCTGAATAACGTCAAACAAGGTGTTCTGACATTCGGCGATAACTTTCGCCTGAAGAAAATAAATTCCGTCGCCCAGGATATTCTTACCCGGCATAGACCCGATCTGGCGAATCCGATCACGCTTATAAACGGCCCCTTGGAGGAAATCTTCCCTCAAAAAAGTTTTCCTGATTGGAATAGTCGATTTACGAAGCTGATTACGGAGCATGACAGCTATTTCCTGCCTGATATTATGGCGCCGGCAGTCGATTCCACTCATTTCTATGACGTGTATATCAAGCGAATTACCGGTGATTCTGATTTTCAGCGCGATTTTATTATTACTCTCGACGATGTCACGGAACGAAAAGAGGCTGAACGAGCGCTTCATCTGACCCAGTATTCGATCGATCACTCCTCGGATGCTGCCCTGTGGATTAACGAGCAGGGCTTTGTCATGTATGTCAATGAGACCTGTTGCCGGTTGTACCAGAAATCAAGAGATGAAATTCTGGGATCAGAGGTAAAAGTACTCAGTTCGGAGTTCGACCTCGAACACTGGCATAAGCATTGGGCGTCCATTAAAGCGCAGGGTAGTATAATCGATACGACAGAAGTTAAATTAGATTGTGGCAGGACCATACCTGTTGATATTGCCGCGACATATATTAACTTCGATGGTGAAGAATATATTTGCATTTTGATGCGTGACATTACCGAACGCCGCGAAACCGAACAAAAGGAAAAGCGGTTAATGGAGCGCCTTGAGCACCAGAAAAGCGCTGTTATGACAATGGCGACTATTAACACCGACACGTATGATAGTTTCAGGAGTGTCGCGCCGTTAATTACCGAACTGATTCAGAAGGCCACAAATGTCACCAATGTCAACCTCTGGTTGTTTGATGAATCGTTTACACTATTGGAGTGTATCGATGACTATATTTCAGCATCGGGCAAACATGAACAAAACCGCACAATCAGGAAAGATGATTTTCAAGAATATTTCTCCGCTTTAAACAGCGAACGCATTATTGCATGTACTGACGTTCTGGAAGACCCGAGGACCTACAAGGCGGGAATCGAGCTGCTTATACCACGCGGAATATCATCACTTCTCGATGCGGCGATTAGCGTTTCCGGTACCGTCGCCGGGGTCATCTGTCTTGAGCATGAGGGGATACCTCGTCGCTGGGAAAATGATGAAATAAAATTCGTTGGTGAAATTGCCAGTCAAATCGCCGTTATCCTGATGGATTTCAAGCGCCGTACCGCCGAACGACATGAATTGGAGATGAAGGATAAACTTGAGCGCGCCGAGCGCATGGAAGCCATTGGCGTCCTGGCCGGAGGCGTCGCGCATGATCTCAATAATATGCTCGGACCGTTGGTCGGCTATCCTGAATTACTGCTTCGGAAAATGCCCGAGGACAGTCCCTATCGCAGGCAAATTGAAAAAATCGGTAACAGCGCGCAGAGCGCCGCCAATATTATTCAGGATCTGTTGACACTTGCCCGCCGCGGTCGATATGAAATGTCGCCAATTTCTCTCAATGACGTCATTAATCAGTTTTTAGATTCCGCGGCATTTGCGAAAAAATGTGAAGACTACCCTCAGGTCAAAGTCGCCTATCGTCTCGGCAACGATCTTCCGCTTATCTCAGGTTCCATCCCTCATCTGTCGAAGGTAATAATGAACCTGATTGTCAACGCCTTTGATGCAATGCCCGAAGGCGGTGACTTGATAATTTCCTCATATGTTAAATCCGATTTTCAACCAAGCGGATTCGATCAGCAATTGGGCCGCGGCGATTATGCCGTTGTCAGTGTCAAAGATTCCGGTACAGGTATCGCCCCTGATGATATCAAGCGAATTTTCGAACCGTATTATTCAAAGAAGAAAATGGGTTCCTCCGGCAGCGGTCTCGGATTGGCCGTTGTTTATGGTATCGTCAATGATCATAAGGGGTGCCATCAGATCGATTCAGAAGTCGGGAAAGGCACGGAGTTCAGACTGTATTTCCCCATCACCCATGATGCGGTGGACGAAACGGTCGAGGATAATGTCCTCGGCGGGCAGGGTACCATTCTGGTCGTTGATGATGTCGAAGAGCAGCGAGAAATCGCGAAGGAAATCCTGATCAGCCTCGGGTATCAAGTCGCGACGGCCTCGAACGGCCATGAAGCGCTGACTTTTCTCAAATCAAAAGGCGTCGATATCGTTGTGCTTGATATGATCATGGAGCAGGGATTCGACGGCCTCGATACCTACGAGGAAATATTAAGGCTCCATCCCGGACAAAAGGCAATCATTATCAGCGGGTACTCTGCGACCGAGCGAGTCGAGAAAATGCAGCAACTCGGCGCCGGACAATATGTCCGCAAACCATTTACGGTCGATGGATTGGGGAGGGCCGTCAAACAAGAGCTTGAGGCGCTGAGTTAGCGGCAAAATCTCTGAAGATAGCCCAGGTAAAATCAAGAGTCGATTCTACGGCCACCACGGTTTGTTTTCGAGCCACATTCGCAATAAGTGCATTGGTGTCGATCGGACGTTTTCGATAACATTAGATGCCGTATAAAGTTGCGGCACGAACAGATTTACGAGAATCAGCGCGGGCAGCCATTGCAACAATTCCAGTTTATTCTCCCTCAGCAAATACTCAATTGCCAGAATCATAGTCATGAATCCCAGCGTAAACATGCGCGTCGAGTCTATGGCAATGATGAGCTGTATTGATGCCAATACAACCGGAAGGATCAGGACAATAATATCGAATTTCCTTCGCTCTTTCCAGAGCAGTATTGCGACTGCTATCGGAATCAGCCAGAATGCCTTGAATACGGTAAATAAGCCCAGCCCGTAATACTGAATCGGCTGGCGCATCCAATGGAACGGGTCGGCGAGGAGCGGTTCGATATAGTATGACAGCGAGAGTGTTATCTGTCGCTCCGCCGTTACCCAGTCTCGAAAGAAATGAAAACCGATGAGGACAATACCCAATCCAAGGACCGTCGTGATGAATGACCACATCTTTTGAGACTCATCGCGCATTCGGATGGTTATCAGCCACGGCACTAAAAAGAGAACGTTCTCGTGATTGAAGAGCGCAACCGCGAAAAAGAGAGAAAAAAGTACGAAATGCTTCCGCCAGTGCCACATGGCGAATATTCCAAGGTAAGATAGAATATCACAGAATCCCGAATAGGCAATAGTAACCAGCACCGTCGAGGAAAAAGTGATCACAGCCGCGGCGCACAAGGCATCGCCCGCTCGACCGCTGAGCACCCGAAAGTGACGGTAGATAAAGCCGATGAACAGCAGGGTAATGATGCCGTTCGTGACCATGAACAGCTTTCCCCGCAGTCCCACGATATAGCTGATCAGCGGAGTCAATATTCTAAAGGCGAATGGGTTGTTCTGACTGAAATCGAAAGGATTATTTGCCAACCTCTCAAAATACATACCGGCCCCGACATAATATAATTCAGGTCTGACATACAGCGCGGCGGCAATCAACAGTACGATGGAAACCAGTATGGTAAATCCGATGGCCCCTGTTCGAGACTCAATTCTCCCCGCGATTTCATTGATTCTCTGATACAACATAATTCGCATTTTCATTTTCGAGATTTTCAGGCATCTCCTGCAATGTCTGACACACCCATACAAAACACAACCAGATAATAAAGAGAAAGTACAACGGATAATACAAGAATAGCCTGTCAATGGCCGCGGACTCATAAAAAGGAGTTACTCCGGGTAACAGACCGAAAATAAGTAAAACATAATTCGTCCGCGGAAGATTGGATAATGAGATGAGATAAAGGCACGCGGGGATGAGGAGTATGAACGAGTAGCTCTTTAGCCTCGGTATCATCAACGCATATGTGCAGCAGAACATGAATATGCCGAAGAGTATTTTCTGTCTGTCCGACTTGCCGCATACTCTTATATAACTCTTGATAGACACGAATAAAATCGCTATCGCTGAAATGCCATACATGGCGTACATGAATAATTTTCTGGAACCGATCGATACCGAATTGAATACCAGCCGAGAAATATCGTCCCACAAGGCCAGAAGCGAGTAATTGTAGTCATCCGCTCGTTCATCTATGGCAGAGACATTTGCCCAGAATGATACAAAAAGATCATGATACACCAGATAATTGAAGAGGAGATATATTCCGAAAACCCCTGCTCCCATCGCCATATACATCCATTTGTTCTTATTGTCGCGTACGGCTAAAAGCAGAAGAAACACTATGGGCGAAAGTTTTAATAATGATCCAATGATGATAAGTGAGATAAAGATGGCGTCTTTTTTTTTCAGAAACGCCAGGAATGCGAACCACATTATCAATTGCTCGAAGAGTGAAACATTCCCTGTTTTAATATCCCAGAATACCGCACCGTTGAATGCAAACAATGTGAATATGATAATAACACCGATCGAAACATCAGCCAGGAATTCCTTTTTCCATAAGACTATGAGCGCAATCAGGGATACGATTTTCAGAATAAGCCATGCTATGCGTACTGAGTTATAATCGAATGCAGTCAGTAATTTACAAAAGAGGATTGCCGCGGGGGGATAGGTGAATGTCAAATTGAACTCCGCATGAGCGACTTGCGACAGGCTTTCGCGCAGGTACGGATTCAGGTGCTGCGCATAGGCCTCTCCGGCAAAATAATAGATCTTTAAATCCCACTGAGTATCTGCCGCGTTGTTCCAGACAATCCCGAGAGAATGAATAAAATAATAGGCGAGTACAAGTCCGATGAAAATGAAAATGGTCTTTTTAACAATGCCCGCCATAAAAACCCCATAAAGAACGATTAATCATCTCCGAGCGATTTCCCTGGCGCAGTACCGTACATATGTATAAATGACCCGACGATTAATTCCAAACAGAATATAATAACCTCAGAATTTCGATTCATCGGTTCCTGTCGATATTGCATTACCGGTGATTGCAATTCTCAATCTTTTTTCAGTGATAGAAAAAAGGCAGCGGTGTCATGTGATACTACATCAGAAATAAAAACGGGGAACTGAAATCATACCAATTCCCCGTTCAGAAAATTTGGCAGCGGTACGGGGAATCGAACCCCGGTTTGATGGCTGAGAACCACCCGTCCTAGTCCACTAGACGATACCGCCGAAAATTTGGGCCCGGATTCGCATCCGGGCAGTCCTTCCGTGTGGAGTTCACACACCATTAACCACTCGGAGGGTGCCTCAAATATAGAAGGATTCCGAGCCTTGTCAATATTGGATTTTAAAATATCAAAGAATGCGATAATTGGGAAGGCCTAGTAACCTATTATGTCGCTATATCTTATGATTTGATAATTAAATTCGTTTTTATCCCCCTGCATAGCATAAGGATATAATAAACGAATAGTTATGGCGCACTTGAAAGAGCCAGCTTTTTTCGAAAAAAACTCTGATTTTTCTGAGTTTATGACAAATCTGTGACAACTTGCCCTCTATATATATTACTTTCATTCGAGTATGTGAACATTCGCTAACCTGAGGACGAAACGATGCAGATACTGGGCGTTATCGGAACCCATATCAACTCACAAACGAAAGAAAGTCAAGGTGTTAGGCTTCTTGGACGGCTGACGATCCCTCAGGAACTGCGTAATGATCTTCTGCCCAAACTCAAAGAATATCTCGGAGTTGATGAACTCGTCTATCTGGCCACCTGTAATCGCGTCGAATTCGTCTTTTCTGCCGAAGAATCCGTCTCGATTACCGATGTTCGCAACCGGATTCTCGATTTCTTCTTTCGTGATAATCCGGGTATTTCTTTCTCTCCCAATGACTTTTATGCCAAATCAGGCATCCATGCCGGACGCCACCTGTTTTCCGTCGCCAGCGCTCTCGATTCGTTGGTTATCGGCGAAGCCCAGATTCTCGGCCAAATAAAGGACGCATATTTCTTCGCCTGCGAAAACAATCTGGTCGGCGAGCAGCTCACTGCCATTTTCCAGCGCGTGTTCAAAGTCGCCAAAAAAGTCCGCACCGAAACGGAACTCGGCAAAAAATCGGTTTCCATGGTCTCACTGGCGACTTCGCTGATTCAGAATATCATCGCCGATGAAGGCAATATCCCGGTGGCGCTGATCGGGGTAGGGGAAATGACCCGCAAGATGGCGAAATATCTCATCGGTCGCGGCATTACGAACATCACCGTGGTAAATCGCACCGAGGATAAAGCCACCGCTCTGGCAAAAGAATTGAACGCAACCGGAATGTCACTCGATGCCTTTTTGACGACCCCTCCGGCCGTGCGGATTGTCTGCACTTCGACCGGAAGCCCGGAACCGCTCTTCACTGATGATTCGGTAGCCGAATTGGCTCGAGTCAATTCAAAATTACTTTTTATCGATTTGGCCATCCCGTGTGATGTCGAAATAGAAAAATCGGTTGAAAATGGACTCGAAATCTACAATATTGACGACTTAAAGAAAATATCTGACAAGAATCGTCGTCAGAGATTTCGGGATGTCGATAAGGCGAATGCGATTATATCGAATGAAATCGACCAATATCGCCGCTGTATCGTCGAAAGTGAATTGAAACCGGTGTTCAACCTGTCCTATCAGGAAGCCAGAGAATACGCCGACGACGGCCTCGAGCGGCTGTTCGCCAAGTATCTCGGCCACATTGACGATAAGGACAGAGCTCAAATCAGCCGGTTTGTCGAAAAGCTGGTCGGATATACGACCTTTTTACCGGCCCGCACACTGGCCGATCGCATCGCGAAATCACCCAACGGGACGCCCCAAGGATTGTCTCAGTTTTCTGACGAGGAACAGGTCAGGTCATTCCGTAAAGGAGCCTGAGTGAAGAAACTGACAATCGGCACCCGCGGTTCGGATCTCGCACTGTGGCAGGCCAATTTTATAAAGCGACACATCGAAGAACGACTCTCCACACCCGTCGATATAAAAATCATCAAGACCCAGGGCGATAAAATCCAGCACCTGTCATTTGAGAAAATGGAAGGGAAGGGTTTTTTCACGAAGGAAATCGAGGATAGCCTCCTTGATGGCTCCGTCGACCTTGCCGTCCACTCATTGAAAGATTTACAGACGACGATGCCTCCGGGTCTTGCCCTGACGGCCGTGGGGTTCCGCGAGGACAACCGCGAGGCGATTCTGATTCGCCGCGATTCGTACGATTCCGCGCATTCGCTGAAAATCAAATTCGGCGGCATTATCGGCAGTTCGTCGGTGCGCCGCCAATCGCAAATTGCCCACATCAGGCCCGATCTGCATCTGAAAGACCTGCGCGGTAACGTACCGACTCGTGTCAACAAACTTCGCGACGGACTCTATGACGGCATCGTTATCGCCTACGCAGGCCTTAAACGGCTCGAACTCGATTTGTCGGATATTGAATTGTTGATTGCATCCAGAGACGAATTTCTCCCCGCTCCGGCGCAGGGGATCCTTGGCCTGCAAACGCGCTCCGATGATGCCGCGACGAATGAACTCGTCAAACAACTTGATGATCCGCATGCGCGGACACAGGTTAATCTGGAACGGGGTCTCATGAAACGATTCGACGGGGGGTGTCAATTGCCATTGGGGGCCTATTCCGAAGTGAATGGCGGCATTATGCGCCTGAAGGCCGCTCTCGGCATCCGCGATCTCAACAAATGGGTGGCGCTGAAAATCGCCGACATATCCGGCGAAAACGTACAGGAAATAGTGGATAAGGCATTTGCGGAATTGTCCGAACCTGCGTGAATTTTCAAGACTATTCAAACCGCCTTTATGTGCGGAGGATTATCATGGGTGACATACTCTACCGACCGCGGCGACTGCGCCGGACCAAACTGATACGCGATATGGTCGCACAAACTCGAATCAACTGGGATGGCCTGATTCAGCCGTACTTCGTTATCGAAGGCAAAGGCAAACGGCAGGAAATCGAATCGATGCCCGGTATCTGCCGCGAATCAGTCGACATGCTGATGAAAACCATTGAGGATGACTATAAACTCGGTATTCGCCGCGTCATGCTGTTCGGCATTCCCGAACACAAAGACGCCGAGGCATCCTCGGCGCTGGGTGATGATTCCATCGCCACGCTGACCGTGAAGAAACTCAAGGACAAATACGGAGACGAATTATTCGTCTCAGCCGATGTCTGTCTGTGCGCCTACACCGACAGCGGCCATTGCGGCCTCATGCACAAAGGCAACGTCGATAATGATCGCACGCTTCCGATTCTTGCCGATATGGCAGTATCTTTGGCCGAGGCGGGTTGCGATTGTGTCGGACCGTCGGACATGATGGATGGCCGCATCGATGCCATCCGCGAGGCGCTCGAGGATAACGGCCACACCGATACGATTATCATGGCCTACACTGCCAAGTATGCATCGACCTGGTACGGGCCCTTCCGCGATGCCTGTGATTCCGCCCCCGGAAAAGGCGACCGCAAAGGCTATCAGATGGACTGGCGAAATCGTCGCGAGGCATCCAATGAGTTGATGCTGGACGGCGAAGAAGGAGCCGACATTGTCATGGTTAAACCGGCCTTGTCATATCTGGATATTATCTCAGACTTCCGCAAGGAAACCGAACTCCCCGTTGCGGCCTACAATGTTTCCGGCGAATACACCATGGTCAAACTGATGGCCCAACACGGCATCGTGACTGAAAAAGACATGGTGCTTGAAAACCTGACCGCTATCACTCGCGCCGGCGCTGATATTATCCTGACCTATCATCTTCGTGATGCTCTGAAGGGAGGCTGGCGTGAGTAATCTGTCAAAATCCGAAGCATTATTCAAGCGCGGCTTACAAGTCATTCCCGGCGGAGTCAATTCACCGGTGCGGGCCTTCAAGGCCGTCGGCGGTAATCCGCCGTTTATTGCCAAAGGCGAGGGCGCGGAACTCATCGATTGTGACGGTAATCGCTATATCGATTTCTGCTGCAGTTGGGGCCCCCTGATTCTGGGGCATGCTCATCCGCAGGTACTGAATGCGATTACGCAAACGGCGGCATCCGGGAGCAGCTTCGGCGCAACGACAGCCCTCGAAGTCGAATTGGCAGAAAAAGTCGTCGGCAAAGTCGGACCGCTCGATAAGGTCCGGTTCGTCTCATCCGGTACCGAGGCCGTTATGTCGGCAATCAGGGTTGCCAGAGGTTTCACGAAACGAGACAAGATTATTAAATTCAACGGCTGTTATCATGGCCATACCGATTATCTTTTGGTTAAGGCCGGTTCCGGCCTCGCCACTCTCGGTGAGCCATCCTCGGGAGGCGTCCCGGCTGACTTCGCGAAACACACATTGACGGCTGAATTAGATGATGAAGAGGCGGTCGGCCAGTATTTCGACACATATGGCGATGACATCGCCTGCGTCGTTATCGAACCGATTCCCGCCAATAATGGATTACTGATACAGCGAAAAGAATTCCTGACATTTCTGCGCGACATTACCGCCAGACACGGCGCGCTGCTTTTATTCGATGAAGTCATCTCCGGATTCCGGGTCGGATGGGGTGGAGCAGCCGAACTATATGGCATCACACCCGACCTGATGACCTTTGGCAAAGTCATCGGCGGCGGCATGCCGGTCGGTGCCTTCGGCGGCCGCAGTGAAATCATGGATATCCTCGCACCGAATGGCCCGGTGTATCAAGCCGGAACGCTCTCAGGCAACCCGGTTGCAATGGCCGCAGGACTGGCGACACTGGATGTCCTCGAAAAACAGAAGGCCTTCGCGAAGCTGGAAAAACTTGGCACCTTCTTCGAATCCGAATTGAAAAGGGCCCTCTCCGGCATCGATTGTTCGATCGCTCGCGTCGGTTCGATACTCTGGATTCTCAACCAGGGAACCATGCCGCGCCGCGCGGATGAGATCGATTCCGCGGCAATAGACAAATTCAATTTCGTGCATCGCAGTATCCTCGATCAGGGCGTATACCTGCCGCCATCGGGATATGAAGTGCTCTTCGTATCGCTGGCGCATACCGAGGCGATGCTAAAACAGGCGGCCGAGATCATCGGCCTCGCAATGCAGGTATAAAAACAGGCGAATCATGTCCGAATTCGAATTCATCAAGGCCGCCCTTAGGCAGCCACACGAAAAAGTCCCTGTCTGGATCATGCGACAGGCCGGGCGATATCTGCCGGAATTTCGCGCCGTCCGCGAAAAGGCATCATTTTGGGATATCTGCCGCTCGGCTGAGCTCATGGCTGATGTGACCCTCCAGCCAATCGATATCTTCGGTTTCGATGCCGCCATCCTGTTTTCCGATATTCTTCTGCCGCTGGAACCGATGGGAGTCAAGGTCAGCTACGATAACGGCGGCCCGACGATAGTTCCTCCGGTCCGAACTCCCGGTGATGTCAAAGGGCTCAAGACATTCGTCCCCGCCGACGAAATGGCTTATGTGCTGGCCGGTATCAAAGAAATCAAAAATCGATTGCAGGGGAGAGTCCCCCTGATTGGCTTCTGCGGTTCACCCTTTACCCTGGCCTGCTATCTTATCGAGGGCACAAGCAATCTGCACTTCCATGAAATCAAAAAATTCATCTGCACCTATCCCAACGATGCACTGTCTCTGCTCGGGCATCTGGCCGAGTTAACAGGAAAATATCTGAAGGCCCAAATCGACGCGGGAGTCGAAGCGGTACAGCTCTTCGATTCCTGGGGCGGCATCCTCTCGCCGGATTATTACAGAAAATTCTCGCTCCCATTCATAAAGACCGTCTTCGATATCTGCAAAACGAATGGAATACCGCGAATATTGTATTTAAACAATTCAGCCCCATATCTTGAACTTCTGGCCGAATTGGACTGCGAGGTCATCGGTGTCGACTGGAGAACCGACTTGCGGCGGGCCAAGTCCATTCTGGACGGCAAGGCGCTCCAGGGGAATTTCGATCCCCAGATGCTCTTCGGTCCCGCCGAACTCGTATGTGAGGAGACCTCCCGAATCCTCGAAATGATGGCCGATACCGATGGCTTTATTTTCAATCTGGGGCATGGTATCCTTCCGCAGACCCCGGTCGAGAATGTCCGTTTGCTGGTAAATACCGTCCATGCCTTCTCCCGGGCCCAAAACGGCGCCCCACAATAATTGCGCCCGGTTGTTCGATTTCGCTTGAGTCTGCCGCCGGAATTCATTTAATTATTCGCCGGGAAAAGAAAATGGATGAATTGCGATCAGATAAGCGAGTTCTGACCAAACCTGCCGAACAATTCGATTTTGGTGAGGAAAAATGGGGTGTGTTATTCCTCAACCGGGGTGGCCCGGAAAACCCTGATGAGGTCGAGGAATTTCTCTATCAGCTCTATTCCGATACCAGCATCAATGAACAGCCCTTGTCGATTCTTCTGCAGAAACCACTCGCCAAAATCTTATCCTCACACCGTTCCGAGGAAATCGCGAAGCAGTTCACTGCTATCGGCGGCTCTCCTCTGCTCCGATGGACGCGCCTTATCGCCTCCAACGTCAAACGCGAATTGAGCAAGCGCTATCCCCAGGTCGAAATTTTCGCCGGTATGCGCTACAGCGAGCCGACCATTCCCGATGAACTCGAGGCAGCCCTCGACGAAGGCTGTCGCCACATCATTCTCTTTTCGATGTACCCGCACTATAGTAAAGCGATAACCGGCGCTGTCTTTGAACCGGTCGTCGACTGGCTCGACGATTATGACGGCACCGTTACCTTTTCGATAATAGATAACTGGGCGCATCGCCCCGAATTCATATCTTTTCTCAGATCACGAATTGCATCGGCGATGGAGTTGATCGATAAATCCCGACCGTACAAAATGCTGTTCGTCGCCGACAGCGTAACCGAGCAAGTCATCGAGGATGACAGCTCGTATCTCACGAAGCTGAGGGCGACGGCGAGCGCGGCCGGGGAAGGATACGATCATATTCTCACGTTCCAGAAATGGGATGACAGCGAGGATATCGTGTCACCGGATACCGAAGCGACCATCGCCCAACTGGCCGCGCAAGGGATTGAGCAACTGGTTATCGTACCGGTCAGCTTTGTTTCCGATCATCTCGGTACGCTCTATCACATCGATATCGAACTGAAGCGGGTCGCCCGCAAAGCGGGTATCGAAACATTCGTTCGGACGGAATCGTTTAATGACGATATTCCGTTTGCTGCCTTTCTGGCCGATCTCATCGAAGAAAAAACCGCAGAAGATGAATCGGTCTGAGGCAAAATCTCGCCTGATACCTCATTATAACAGTATAAGAAAGACATCGTATCATTTTGCGTTACCCCGGCAATTGCCTATATTGAGCGATTGCTAAAAGGAGTATGGTATGTCTGATTTGAAGAGCAAACTGGAAATTTCCCCCGATAAATTGCAGTATCGATGCAGCGAGGATTCATTCAAGGACTTCTCATTCGAAGACATCGATCCCTGTTGCGGAATCATTGGGCAGGATCGAGCCATGATCGCTGTTGAACAGGGACTGGAGATCGATACCAGCGGCTACAATATATTCGTGACCGGTATGCCCGGAACAGGCCGCACGACTGCCGTCAAATTGCTTTTGGAAGCCGCCAACGGAGATGAAGAAGTTGTCCTGAAAGATGTCTGCTATGTCAACAATTTCATGACACCGGAAAGCCCGCAGGCGCTGTACTTCCCGGCCGGAGAAGGACGTAAATTCCAGAAGGCGGTCAACTACCTCATCGATTCACTCGTCATGGTGATTCCGAAAATCTTTTCCGGCGACAACTATCGCCAGAAGCGCGAGCGCATCATTAAGGAATTCGACTCCCGCCAGAAAGAGCTCTTCATCGAATTCGAAAAGTCACTCAAGGAGCAGGGATTCGCTCTGGTCCAATTACAATACGGCAATGTCGTCAAGCCCGATTTGCACCCCATCGTCGACGGCGAGCCGGTATCTATCGGCGAACTGGAGAAAGCGGTTATCGAGGAAAAATTCCCCGCCGAGAAGCTCGAGGAAATCAAAGAACTCCATGAAAAACTGACCGCTCAGTTTAAACACATTTCACGAAACAGCCACAAGATATCTGAAGATCTCGAAGACGAATTGGCTCGACTGGATACCTCAATGGTCGTGCCGCTGATCAACGGCAAGGTCGAAACGCTTCGCAATCGATATGAAGATGAGAAAATCAAGGAGTATCTGCGGGACCTGAACGAAATCCTGATTCAGGAGCTCGATATATTCCGTCCCGGTCAGGAGGCACAGGATGAACAGGACGGCGCGGCCCGTTTGGGAGCGCTGTTCGAGCAGTTCTCCGTCAATTTGATTCTGGATAATGCGGATAATAAGAAACGCCCTATCGTCATTGAAGAATTTCCGACCTACAACAATCTGTTCGGGACAATCGAGCGATATTATACATCAGGCTCAGGTTGGCGCTCCGATTTTACTCGTATCCGCGGCGGTTCCATCTTGCAGGCGGACGGAGGATATCTCGTTATCAATGCTGTCGACCTCTTTACGGATCCAAGGATGTGGCCGACTCTCAAGCGGACGCTCCGAACGGGGCATCTGGCCATAACCGGATCGGAATCGTCAATGATGTCCGGCACCAGCCTAAAACCGGAAGTCATCGACATCGATGTCAAAGTCATACTTATCGGAGACCGAATCGTGTACGACGCGCTGCTCCGGGCCGATGCCGATTTCAAGAAAGTATTTAAAATCAAGGCCGAATTCGATAATGTCATGACGAATGATAAGGCCGGCAACGAACAATATGCCCAGTTTATAAAGAAAATTACCGCCGAAAACGAATTGCTCCCGATGGATAATTCCGGTCTTGCCGCGGTGGTCGAATACGGGGCGCAACTGGCGGGACGCAAGGATCGCCTGTCAACTCGTTTTACCCGCATTGCAGACGTTGTTCGAGAAGCAACCTGGATGGCCGAGAAGAAGAACAAGACAGTAGTCAATCGCGACATTATCAAAGAAACAATTGAAATGCAGCGCCGGCGAGTCGATCTAGTCGAGACTAAAATCCAGGAAATGTACGAGCGCGAAATCTACCTCATCGATGTCACCGGCCATGAAGTCGGTCAGATAAACGGTCTTTCGGTGTATGATCTGGGAGAACACTCCTTCGGCCGCCCGACACGCATTACGGCGTCGGTTTCTCCCGGCGCTGACGGCGTCATTAATATCGAACGCGAAGCGGCCATGTCGGGGCGGACACACGATAAAGGTGTCCTGATTCTCAGCGGCTTCATGCGAAACCGCTTCGGCAAAGACAAACCACTCGTTTTAACGGCTTCGCTCTGTTTCGAGCAGTCATATTCGGGTGTCGATGGGGACAGTGCATCATCGACCGAAATCTATGCGCTTCTCTCTGCCCTGACCGATATCCCCATCAATCAGGCGCTCGCCGTGACCGGTTCGGTTAATCAAAAAGGCGAGATCCAACCCATTGGCGGTGTCAATCAGAAGATCGAGGGATTCTTTGATGTCTGCTCCATAAACGGATTGACCGGTGAGCAAGGCGTGCTGATTCCGAAGCAGAATGAAGCAGACGTAATGCTCAAGGATTCCGTCGTCGATGCCATTCGCGAGGGGAAATTCCATGTGTATTCGGTCTCGACTATCGATGAAGGGATTGAATTGTTGACCGGCGTGCCTGCGGGGAAATTGCTCGATGACGGCACCTTTGACCGGGGGAGCATCAATGATCGGGCACAGAAGCGGCTGAATGAACTTGCTGCCATCTGGCGGGATTACATCAGACCCTGAGAAGCCCCCGGATCGCATGCACAACATGATCCCGGTGGCGGTGATGCCGGAGGACAGCCTCACATCAATGCAAACAATTGAGGGGATATGCCGTTATTATTTTGTGATGCGGCTGTTATGTATTCCGACAAACGGTCGATAAAATATTTGAATGATGATTTTTTTGTATTGACTTCATTCAAAAAAAACATACTTTTGAAAAAGCAACGAGTTCACACACCATTAACCATGTTCACAGCTTACACGCGTAGGTTGTGGGCGCAACATGAGGAGGTTTTTTCGTGAGAAAAACAGCAAAGAAAAAAGCTGCTCCCAAGAAAAAAACCACCGTTAAAAAAGTAGCGAAGAAAGTCGTCAAGAAGGCTAAGGCGGGGAGCGCCAAGCTGTGGACAGCGGCAGATTTGAAAGAGCTCAAAGCACTTTACAAAACAACGTCTACTTCGGAAATCGCCAAAAAACTGAAACGCAGTGTCAGTTCGATTCGTTCCAAGGCTGTTGCTCTTGGTCTGAAGAAGGCTGCCAAGAAGAAAGCTGCGGCGAAGAAGAAAGCGGCTCCGAAGAAGAAAGTCGCCAAGAAAGTGACGACGAAGAAAAAAGCCGCTCCGAAGAAAAAAGCGGTTGCCAAAAAGAAAGCAGCTCCGAAAAAGAAAGCGGCTCCCAAGAAGAAAGTCGCCAAGAAAGTGACGACAAAGAAGAAAGCCGCTCCGAAAAAGAAAGCAGCTCCGAAGAAAAAAGCGGCCCCGAAAAAGAAAGCCGCAAAAGCAAAAAAATGATTCCTCGGAATTAAAAAAGCCTTCCCGATAGTTGGGAAGGCTTTTTTTGTCTCAGTATGTTTCCAATCTTAGAAATCGGCGCCCAATGAGAAGTAGTGCTTGGTGTGCGCCTCGACTGTCTTGAAATCGGTGCGCCACGCCATATCATATCGCAGCACTAAAAAGCCTAAATTCGCCCGCGCGCCGAAACCGAATCCTGATTTGATGCCCACCAGGCGATTGCCGCCATCGGATGTACCACCCTTGAATTCCGTATCTCCTTCATTCCATGCAGCACCCATATCGAGGAACAAGGCGCCGGTAATCTGAGCCAATCCCAGACGCAGCGGATAGCGCATTATGAAATAATCGATAAACGGGAATCGGACTTCCAGGTTGACGACGCTGTACCGCGTTCCGACCAGATCATAATAATCATAGCCGCGGAGAGGCGTTATGACGCTCGAGAAGTACAAATTCTCGATATTGTACACCGAGTTGTCCACCGATATCGATCCGATGCGGTTGACATTGCCGCCCAGATAATAATTCTTGGGGAATGATCCATTCGAGAAACCGCCGGAATAGCGGAAGGCAAACGTGAACGGACGACCAAGCGGGAAATAGTGACGGTAGTCCAGTTCGCCAGCATAATAATCGACCGTCTCATCAGCGCCGAAAATCGGAAGAGCGCCTTCGACCGTCATTTTGAATCGACGACCCTTAACCGGACCGGTAATACCCCATAATACGGTATCGTTCGTCCAGCTCAATGCACCGGTCGAAATCCTGACATTGGCCTTCTCTTCCTCGGGGATATAGGTATCGTAGTTCTTTCGGTCGACCAGGTAAACGCCGCCGGTCAAATCGAAGCGGGTAAACTTCGATCGGGGCATCGACATGATCCCCTGTATGCCGTAAAAGCGATCCGAAAACAACTCATCATAGGCATTCACATAATAGTTCTTCGTATGGAAGATACCGACGCCGTAGTTGATCCGATGTCGTTTGTACAGATAGGAAACCTGGATATTCGACTGATCGATCGTATTGACCAAATCCGTTGCGATGATAATTTCATGGTCTCCCAGGTAATCGGAGAATAAAAACACCGTCTGCCCTTGGAATCCGAAGAATGTATCATATTGCAGGCCACCGGAAATAATGTCCGGAGTAAATCTTGTCTTATACGGTTTGACTTTGTACTCGCCGTCGTCGGTCGTGTTGTCCAATGCCACCGTCGCAAGGCTGTCGACCGGCTTTTCATTGAGGTATGATTCCTCGCCCTCGTCATTTACAATCGAACCGGTCGGTTCGAATACGGATTCATCCTCGGGAGCCCGAAAAACGAATACGTCATCATCGCCATCGATATGCGTGTCATATTCACCCACATCTGCCGTGGCTGTGGAATCCGATTCGGTCTGATCTTCAGTAGCCGTCGTATCAACTGTCGACGCTTCCTCCGTCTCGCCGGTTTCAGTCGTATCGGAACCATCCATTGTACCGGCCAGGAATTGAGATTCGTCGGCCACACCGGCGCCGGGGAGCTCCGGATCGACCGGTAAATCCATATCTTGTCTCAGCGCGGTACTATCGGCGATAACCTTGGTCGGTTTGGCCGAACGCGCCCATTCGATTTTGTTATCATACAATCCAAGCGCGAAATCCGTCAACGGAAGAGTCCCGTTATCTCCCTTCGGCTTGACATCGTTCATGAGATAAACGTCATATCCGCCTTTATAGAAAGTCGAGATCGCCAGACGTTCGCCATCGGCATCCCAGGAAGGTGACTTGGCATTGGTCAGCGCATTGGTAACGGCGATTGTGCGGCTGGAATCGATATAATGGACATAGATGTTATCGATTCCGTTGCGACCGGACGTAAAGGCGATCTTTGAACCGTCCTGAGACACGGCCGGTTCGGAATTCGGCCCCGGTCCGACAATAACCGGCGTTATTGCCTTACTGGCGACATCCATCTGGTGCAGGTTATAATGGCCATAGACGAATGTTTCATCGGTGATATCGACGCCGTTATCAGGATGCGGCCGATCGGAACTGAAAATGATACGCTTGCCGTCGGGATACCAGGCCACATCGGTTTCGTCATATAATTCATCCGTCAACTGTTTGACTTCATCGGTATCCATATTATACAGATACAGGTTGCGCTTGGCGCCCATCAGCGCCGTAAACGCGACATTTTTTCCGTCCGGACTCCAGGCGGGGGAGATGATCGATTTCAGGCCGAACTTCTTCTGCAAATACAGATCGCGGTCTTTGATGTTGAAGAAATTCAGCGCATCCTCGCCATTCGCCTTGGACACGAATACGATATCCCTGCTGTCCGGCGAAAAAGAAATACCGGATGTGTACCAGCGCAGTGATTCGAGCGATGCATTCCGCTCGCCCTTGACCAGTCGAGCGATTTTCTTGCCGTCGATCGGTGATATGAGGTAGATTTCCGTATAACCGTTCACATCGGTGAACATGGCAATACTCTTGCCGTCCGGCGCAAAAACCGGCTTTTCATTGAAGAAGGACCCGTCCTCGCCATGTTTCGTCAATTGCTTGGCGAATTCTTTCGGATCCTCACGAAGCGCGATATCCGGCCAATAGCGCTTCTTCATTTCCTTGGTAAACTTTTCATAGAGCTCTTCGACGTTGAGGCCGATCGATGACTTCAGCGCCTTGTCGATCGATACCATCGCCTTACCGCGTTTCAATATCTCGCCCGGTTTTTCGATTCCGTAATTATCGACGATGTATTTGACGAGAGCGAACCCCTCGGTGTAGGCGAGAATGCTCATATATCCCGGGGGACGCATATAACCATTAATAGTGGCGTCCCGGACTATCATATCCGCTTCTGCCGACCATCCGCCATTGGATGAATACTCGGCGAATCCTTCGGCCAGCCAAAGCGGCTGTACGAACAAACGGCTCGATGACAACAGCGATTTGAAAAACTGTCCATACAGGAGGTCGAATGCCATGGCATGGGTTAATTCATGATGTAAGAGGTGCCTGAATTCCGCATATGACCCGTTAAAGTGGACAACCATTCGGTTTTTAAAGACCTCGGTGAATCCCTGCGTCCCTTCGGAGGGTTCGCTGCCACCGCTGATATTAGTTTGCTGAAAGTCATTGTGTGAACTATAGACGAAGACGGGGACACGCCGCGTGACATAATAGTTCAATTGGTCCGAGGAAATGGCATAGGCCTTTTCCAGTTCTTCCGCGGCAAATTTGGCCAGGTCGTACTCATTATCATAAAAATACACGTCGAAATGATCGGTTTGTATATAATCCCAATCAAAACTTCGATATTGGACCTGGTTCTTGCCGAAATATGTCTCCTGGGCCCCGGCAAATGATACAAAGACGAAGAGCACGGCAATAATGCCGACTGAAAACACTCTCATTTTTTAATCCTTTCGGAATCAGGCGCTTACTCTGGTTATATCGGCTCCTAACGCCTTTAACTTTTCCTCAAGATGATTATATCCTCTATCTATATGGTACACACGAAGGACCTCAGTTCTTCCCTCTGAAGCCAATCCGGCAATAACTAATCCGGCTCCGGCCCGAATATGAGGCGCCATAACGGCCGCGCCGGTCATGGTCTTGACGCCGTTAATCGTTGCCTCGTCGGCAGTTACACTGATGTTGGCACCCAGGCGACGAAGCTCCATGACATATGTGAACGCATCCTGAAAAATCGTCTCACGAATTTTACTGCTCCCCTCGGCCGTCGTCAGCATGGCTGTCATACAGGCCTGCAAATCGGTCGGAAAACCGGGGAACGGGTACGTTACAACGCTGATCGGGCTTAATTTATTCGGAGCCTTTAACTTAATTCCCTCTTTTCCATTCGAGATTACCGCGCCGGCTTCCTGTAATTTCTTTAACACGATTTCCAGATGAGATGTTTCCGCGCCCTTAACGAGGACACTGCCGCGAGTCGCCATAGCCGCCATAAGAAACGTCCCGGCCTCAAGACGGTCGCCCATGACCGTATGTTTAACCGGCTTCAGCTTTGTTACACCTTCGATACTAATGAGAGGCGTCCCGGCGCCTTTGATTTTCGCCCCGGCCCGATTCAAGAACTTCGCGACATCGATGACTTCGGGATCACAGGCCGCATTAATAATGTGGGTCGTCCCCTTGGCCATCACGGCGCCGAAGAGCAGGTTCTCCGTACCGGTATGACTGGGACGGTCGAAATATATAGTATTCCCAATCAGCCGCTTCGCCTTTGCGATGACATATCCCTGATCTTCGGAAATTTCAGCGCCGAGTCCCGCGAATCCTTTTATATGGTAATCAACCGGCCGAGGCCCCAGGGCGCATCCGCCGGGCAGGGAAACGCGCGCCTCGCCCATCCGTTGCAGGATAGGACCGAGGACTAAAAACGATGCCCGCATTTTCCGCATCAAATCATACGGGGCCGTGTTTTCGTTCATCTTCGAGGCATTAATCGTCATGACGAATTTCTTGTCGTCATATTCGACGGTGGCCCCCAGATGTTCCAGCATAGCCTTGAGCGTGAAAATATCCCGAAGCGGTGGGATGTTTTTGAGTACTGTTTCGCCGGAATCAATGAGCAGCGCGCCGGCAATTATCGGCAACGCCGCGTTTTTGGCTCCCTGCACGGTGACGGAACCGGCCAGCGGCCGAACTCCGTTAATGATGAATTTGTCCATAAAATGTTTTTATCCTACACTTGGTTATACAATAAGTGCCAATAAAAGTCGTATCACTACACGGCTTTTTCATGCGAAACGGAGATAAAATCTTTCAACGATTCGCGCACACGCTTCAAAAACGAAAGTGTGCTGTCGGTTTGATAATCGGGGTAGGTCCACTTGAGCGGCCGGAACGCCTTGTCTTCATACAATAGTGTAATTTCGGCATAAATTCCGTTTCCGATGTAGATGCGGTGGGAGAAATCCTTGGTCGAGGCCAACACCAGATTCGCCATCGTTACATAACCAGGATCGATGTTGATGCGCCGCCCGCCTGCTTCATTCGTGTATTCCTGTTCGATAGTATTAGTCGCAAGTTTGATTGCGTTCAATTTATCGGGCTGTACCGGTTCGACAAACGAAATAAATGTACGCGTCAATTCAGCGCCCATTTCCTTCGTGTAATAATCGGTATGAGAAAAGCTGCTGTGCTCCGATTCGAACTCCACCGGACCATACATCTTTTCCAGTCTCTCCAGAACGATCTGATATGTCTCATCGTCTCCGTAAATAAGCCCGCACACCAGTTTGACCGGCGCGACTTCCTGAATATTACCCACAAGCCCCTCCATCGTGCGGGCAGCGATTGAGACACAGCCCGCAGATTAATTGTCCGAAATTATCCTTCTTGCAAAACGCCTTGACCTGCTGACTGCATGCCGTCAAATCGAACTCCTCGGGAGATTGACCGATCGCCTTCGCCGGGCATGCCTTTTTACACTCGCGGCATTTTCCGCAATCCTGCTCGACAATAGTATTCGGTTCCAGATCACAATCGGTCAAAACCGTTGTTAACCGGAGCCGTCCGCCGAATGTGGGGGAGACCAGCAGATTATTCGTGCCGCGCCAACCGAGGCCTGCCTTGTGGGCGATTTCCCGATGATTAACATGGGCCAGCATGGGATAGCGAGTGACGATCATCGACGCCGGAATCGGAATAACCCGGGCGCCGAAATCTGCGAGTGCGCGCGCGAGGCTGTAACTTATACCGTCCAGCCGTACATTGGTTGCCCGATAATGAGATTTGTATAAATCATTCGGGCGATTCGTCAACGTATCCAGCACCGTTTTCTGCAACGCGATACCGACAGATATGGCGTACGGCAGCGTTTTAGCGACTTCCCGAATCTCGGGATGAAATCTCTCCACCAACTCACCGACCTCGCAGACACCGAATGCCGATGCCCCGAGCTCCATCGCCTGAGCGCGCAATATCTCTTTCCGAGACGATTTTGTCATGGGAACAATAGTAGACAGCAAAGACACCCAAATCAACTAAAAGAGTTTTCTGCAGCAAAAAGGCTGTGCGACCAGAGCAAAACAGAAAATCACGCTTATGCCGATTTTTCCGGGAAGATTTTCCAGCCTGCGCTGTAATCTCATTAAATCACGCAATAACCGAGTAACATCGGGGGTATGGGAGGTGTACCATGAAGTCAACAGCGTCTATCCGTCTATCCATTATCATAGCAGTATTAGTCTTCCTGGCCGGCTCAATTGCTGCCGCAAATGTTGGTCGCATCAAGGGAACTGTCACTGACTATAAAACAAGTGAGCCTATCGGCGGCGTGTCTGTCATTATCGACGGCACGGCCTGGGGAGCGAAGACCGATTTCGACGGCAAATTTGTCATCTTAAGCGTCCCCCCGGGAACATACAACCTGAATTTCACCGCTTTGGGCTGTAAAAAAGTCCAGATGACTGATGTCGAGGTAGTCGCCGATCAGACAACAGAACGAAACATCCAACTCGAATCAACAATTGTTGATACATCCGGGATTACTGTTGTTAAGGGGAAAAGGGGAAAGTATGACCCCAATATACATTCGGGGGGACCTTGCATAATTGGGGAAATAAAAGCTGCCCCGGTTGCGACAGTCGATGATTTATTAAATCATCCATGTAGTCCCCGAACCGAAGGCCCGCAATACCCCGATACTACACCTCGATTAGACATTGCCAAAGAACCAAACCCTCAATTCGGCAAAATCAAAGGCATCGTAACCGATGTCAAGACCAAAGAACCGATCGGTGGCGTGACAGTAACCATCGACAGCACAACCTTAAGAGCCAGAACTGACTTCGATGGCAACTTTGTCATTATGCATGTTCCACCCGGAACATATAGTCTGACTATTAAAGCCATGGGATTCAAGACCATAAAAATTACTGATGTCTTAGTCATAGAAGACTCTACTTCCGAATGTGCAATTCAATTGGAAATGACAATAAGTATACAGGGTAGTATAGGGATTTGTGCACCGGTAATGACAAACAAGGAAATCCAGGTCAAGGGTAGACCTGCTGTTAAGCCAACTCCGGTCGCCACTGTCGATGAATTACTCTCAAAGGAAACTGGTATAACGAAAGATGCTAATGGCAAAATCCACGTTCGAGGCGGGCGTGCGGGCGAGACGTGTCGTATTGTGGATGGCGTCAGTTTTTCGGATCCACTGGGGTTTCCTCCCGCCCACGGTGGAACCAATATCGTCAATGATGAGGCCTTCGATGCCATGTTCTTCAAAAATTATGGCGTCAATCCGTTTGTCGATACCGAAGACGATCATCTCTCCACCTTCGCCTCCGATGTCGACGATGCCTCGTTCGTCCTGACGCGCTCCTATCTCGATCGCAATGTACTACCGCCGACCGAGGCCGTTCGCACCGAGGAATTCATCAACCACTTCGATTATGATTATACCGCTCCCTATGACAGGACATTCTCAGTTCATATCGAGGGCGCTCCCTCGAAATTCGGTCAAAACTGCTCCCTGCTCCGCATCGGCCTCAAGGGAAGGGTAATTCCGGATGAACACCGTAAACCGGCCAATCTGATCTTCGTCATCGATATCTCCGGCTCAATGGATAGGGAAAACCGTCTCGGCCTGGTCAAACGCTCACTCTATGAATTGCTCGATCAGTTGAACGAACAGGATAAAGTCGGCATCGTCGTATACGGTAATGTTGGGCGCATCATTCTGGAACCGACCTCGGTTCGCTTCCGCCACGATATCGAGCGGAAAATCGATGAGTTACAATCAAATGGATCTACCAATGCCGAAGAAGGCATCACTCTCGGATACGACATGGCGCACCGTCACTTCGAGGAGGGAAAGATCAATCGAGTGATCTTGTGCAGTGACGGTGTTGCCAATGTCGGCAGAAGCGGTCCCGATGCGATTCTGGAATTGATTAAAAAATATGCCGACGAGGGCATCACCCTGTCGACCATCGGATTCGGTATGGGCAATTATAACGATGTCCTGATGGAGAAACTGGGGAATAAAGGAAATGGCATGTATGCCTATGTCGACGACATCACCGAAGCGCGCCGGATTTTCAAGGACAACCTGACCGGTAATCTCCAGGTCATCGCGCGCGATGTCAAAATTCAGGTCGACTTTAACCCCAATATCGTTCGCAGTTACCGGCTGCTCGGATATGAAAACCGAGATGTGGCTGACGACAAATTCAGAGATGATAAAGAAGACGGCGGTGAGGTCGGCGCGGGTCATACCGTAACCGCTTTGTATGAAGTTAAATTCCATAATCACTATGCGCAGAGATTCTTTGGAACGGTATATATTCGCTATAAGGACCCGGAGACGTTCGCGGTCACTGAATTCAGCGAAAATATGACCTTCGACGACTTCAATCGCCGCTTCGAAGATGCCACCCCGGACTTTCGCCTGGCTGCAGCCGCGGCCGAATTCGCGGAAATTCTCCGCAAATCTTATTGGGCCAAAGACGGGGATCTTGAAGATGTCTTCAATCTTGTCAGAGAAATCGATCGGGAGAAAGACGACAATGCAATCTCCGAGTTCAAAGACCTTATCCGAAAGGCACGAAGTTTCGAAAACGAATTATCTCAAAAGTAATACCGTCCTCTCCGTTGTTATACGCTCAGGCGGCGGCACAGTCACAATATTGTAACTGTGCCGCCCAATTTGCTTCGAATGCCCCTTGCAAATTCACCGCTAATGTGTATATTTCCCTATACAGGTGCAAAAACGGGACCGGCCATACGCCGGGGTGGGGTTACTTTGGCTTCTTGTACGTGCAAAAAATTCCTTGCAACCATCTGTGTATTCCTGATTACATTAGGATTCTTCTCTACACAAGCAATTGCGGCTTCTGATGAAACCGGCTTTCGCCTTAAAAGGGCCGTGCACTTTGTAGATATCGCCGACTTTTGTTTCGGGGACATCGATGCCGATGGAGAAGAGGAATTCCTGCGCCTGTTTTCCAGCCGCCGAGGGTTTCAAGTCTGTCGATTCAGCCGCGAACGGCTATTGGGTCCCGCCATTTATCAGGGCAACACGGCACACAAAATCGAATCGATTATGTTCGCCGAAGTCGACTCGATCCCCGGCTGCGAGTTAGTCATGACCCTGCGCGACATTTCAGGCGACAGCCTCTGGATAGAGGTCTGCGACGGCCATAATCCCAAGCATATCCTGTGCAAAACGCAAGCCGTCATCGGCAAAGATATCTCCGACCGGGATAACTTCTTCTCCGGGGGCTGGGGAGCGTCCGCCGACAATATCGTCATTTCCGATATTAATGCCGATGGAATCAATGAAATTATCGCACCGGTCAGTGTCGGCTTCGATCTGTATCCTCGCGGCATTTATACCTATGCGTTTCCGTCCGGCGAACTGTTGTGGTGGTTTCCTCTGGCGGGCAATCCACAGAAAATCGAGGTGGCCGATGTGAACCGAGACGGCTATCAGGAGATTTTCTTTAAAACCTGGGCCTGTTCCAACGGCGCCGTTCAGGACGGCCGCAGCGATGACTCCTCCTATGCCTTTGCTCTTGATTATAAAGGCGATTCTCTCTGGGCTGTTCCTCTTGGAGATCGCTTCGATGTCGCCAGTCACGATGTGCTCGTGTGCGACTGTGATGCCGACGGCACATGGGAAATTTACTACACTATGCTGATGCGCACCGATGAATTCGACCGACAGGTCATGGTGCTCGAAAAACACCGCGCCAGGGATAATCAATTCATCCGGCAGCATTCCTTCGATGCCGGCAGCCGCTATTCCGAAATCGCCGCCGTGCGATTCAATCCCGGCGGACCCGTTAAGCTTCTCCTGAATAACCGCCCTACTATCCTGAATGCCCAGTATTTGACGATAGAAACGACCGGCGATCTCTCCGAAATTTGCGGATTGCGCCAGGTCGTCGATATCGATCCCGAAAATGATAATGGCACCGAATTGCTGTATTCCTGTCGCGATTCACTCTACATCCTATGGGAAGACTTGTCGTTACGAGCCCTTTTCGGGGAAGCCGCCAGCGCTACGATAGGCCGCGTACGATATTTTACGACCCCCTTCGGCGATCAATATGTCGCTATCATCAGTGCAATTGCGCAGAATAACAGCCAGGTGACACAACTGAATATCTATGAAATGAAGCCATCCGAGGCAATCGCTCACGTTTGGGGAATCAGTGGCATTAAGCTCTGGATCGCCGCGGCGATTCTGCTCGCGGTCGGATTCCTGCTCGGTTATTCACTGAAAAGCAGAGTAGAGATAGAAAAGCGAATCGATAAATCCCGGATTGTCCAACTTCAAAATCTCCACACGCTCCTGATAACATTCGAACACGGTCAAATGGCCGCGAGAAACCTCAACAGATTACTCTTCCTGTTATCCAATCTGCCGCAGGATTTGCAAAAGCTGAATGAAATAGGAAAAAACCTCTATTCCGCAATTGATGCCTATCAATCCTATACCTCGAAACAACTGGACAATATTTATCAACTGGGACGAAAAATAAAAGAACTCAAGCCGTCGATGAGGAAAATCGCGCGCGCCAACAATGCGTTGACCGGTATTTTTGCAACGATAGATAAAAACGCCATATCAAAAATCGAATCCGGACAGAATGTAAAGGAAATCCTGGGGCATCTACAGGAATTATCGAGTATTGTCCGCTCACTGAAATCGTTTATCGCATCGCGCCTGTCTGTCGACCTATTGGACTGCGTGCCTAAAGTCCTGACGGCTTTTTCCGGGCGTCTGCGCGATGAGGGCGTTATTCTGAAAAAACTCTCCGGTTCGGGACTGTTGACGAAACATATATTCTTTTCCGAGGCCGAATTTGCCGCCGTCATAGAGGAACTCCTGTCGAATGCCTGCCGGGCTATGAAATCCTCCCCTGTCAAGGAACTGCAAATGATGGTATGCGAGGATAAGGATGCTATTGTCGTGAAAATTCAGGATACCGGATGCGGGTTCCCACGCGAAAATCCCGCGATTGCCCTCGAGCGCGGATACAGCGAACGAGACGAATCCGGAGGGTTTGGATTATATTATGTCAGACAGCAAATCGAACGTTTCGGAGGGCGGATTAAACTCGTCAATAACGATGACGGTATCGGCGCGACGGTCATCCTGACCCTGAAAGCGGTGGCGAATGGATAGAGAGAATATTTACGTCTTGTTGGTCGATGATGACCCCGATTTCGTCGCGGATTTCAAGCTGCTGTTGCCGGAAGGCCTTATCTGCGACGCAGTGTCAACAGCCGCCGAGGCGTATGAATATGTCCAGAATAATGATGTCAACGTAGCCTTTCTTGATATCGACCTCGGTCCCGGCGAGGATGGTCTGCAACTTCTCCAACGATTCAAGATGGAGTTTTCGTACCTGCCGGTTATTATGATTACCGCCGATGACAGTACCAGTACAATCGTTCGAGCCATGCAAATGGGCGCATCCGACTACATCGGCAAATCTCCCAACCTCGATAAACTGAAAATATCTATCGAACAGGCCACTCGCCGCAATGATCTGCAGCAGCGACTTGATTTCGTCGAATCGGAATTGGACAGCAAAATCGGAAACCTCATCGGTGACTCCGAACCGATGCGCAAAATCAAACGAGAGATTTCGAATCTCTCGAACGTCCCCTCGACCGTCTTCATTACCGGTAAGAGCGGTACCGGCAAGGAATTGGTCGCACGGGAAATCCACCGCCTCTCAAAGCGCAAAAACGAACCATTTATCGCCGTCAACTGCGCTGCCCTGTCTCATAATCTATTGGAAAGTGAATTATTCGGTCATGAAAAAGGCGCCTTTACCGATGCCCACAGCCGCCGTATCGGTAAATTCGAGCTGACCGGAAATGGTACGCTGTTCCTCGACGAAATAACCGAAATCCGGCCGAATCTGCAATCGAAACTCCTGCGAGTTCTCCAGGAACGCGAATTCGAACGCGTCGGCGGCAATCGCATTATTAAATTTCACGGCCGCATTCTGGCATCATCCAATCGCAATATCAGTGAGGCGGTAAAAAATAATGAACTGCGCGAGGACCTGCTGTACCGATTGCAAGTTGTCCACATAGAACTCCCGCCGCTGTCCGATCGACGAGATGATATCCCACTGCTGGCGCATTATTTCCTCCACATCCTGGCCAAGGAAATGAAAAAAAACGTCACAGGCATCAGCGACAATGCTATGGCATTGCTTTGCGCATATCAATGGCCGGGCAATGTCCGCGATTTGAAAAACAGTATCGAGCGGGCTATCGTCAATGCGACCAATCCGACTCTGGACGAATCGGACTTCAGCCAAATATACATAGACCACTCCGTTCCCCAATCGTATGAAGAAGCCAAGAAAGATGTCCTGAGGAGATTCCAGCGCAGTTATATCACCGGTATTCTTGCCAAATGCGACGGCAATATTTCTCAAGCCGCCGAACAAATGGGACTTTCGCGGCAGGGACTTCGAAAAATTATGGATGAATGCGATTTGAACTGATTTGCACGCCAGGTCCTGTCAACTACTGTTCCACTGCTTGCAACAGATGTTTCCATCTAATATGCCTTCTGATTCAATGAGTTGTATGATTTCTCGTCATGCCGGGTAACTCCCGTTTCCATTGCGCACCGATTTCTTTAAGATTTCTTCCAGCGACGAAATTCGGGACTTCAAACACGGCATTGAAATACAACACGATACGGCCAAATGTGCCGACAGACACATACCCGGCAGTTTCGGCAGCGTTCTTGCTATACTATAAGTAATCGTAACCATGGACAGTTCAATGAAAAATGCGTCCTCCACAAAACCTCGCATCCTTATCGTTGACGACGATCATGATTTTACATCCGATATGAAGGTTTTTCTATCATCGGATTTTGAAATCGATATCGCATCCGGCACCCGCGAGGCCAAACGGTTACTGAATGATCTGACTCCTGAATGTATCCTGCTCGATATGCATATGCCCGAATATCTTGGGGATAATCCCGAAATGGAAGGCATCTTCTTTCTGGATTCGATTACGGAACAACATGGAGATTCGTTTATTTCGGCCGTACCGGTCCTGATTCTGTCTTCGTTTACTAAGGAATTGACCGATCGCACGCATTACTTATCTATCATCGATGGGCTGTACGAGAAACCTCCGAATATAGATACACTAAAGCAAGCAATTTGGGAAGCTATCTCTCAGAGGAGGAAGGGGAATACTAAAACGGTGAATTAAATCACCGCGATAAATCACTTTTCTCTACGCAGGGTAGTCCGCCAATGACTTTCGCTATAGGGGGAAGGGGCTAGGTTTTGGCAGGCGAACGGCTGATGGAGCCCGTGCTCTCTCCGTCAGCCATCCCTGTTAAATACTATCCCGAGCCATCGGGATTGTGAAGCCGATGGGTCCAGTGCTCTTCTCATCGGCTTCTACTTTTTAGACCGAAAGGTGAATCGCCTATTGCAATTCCTTCATCAATTCTTCCACGGCTCGCTGAATCTGTAAATCGCGATCATTGATGAAATCATCGGGACCGAGAATAATCTCGATATCGGGATAACGCCGAATTTTATCCGTGTCCTCGTTCTCAATCGTAATCGCTCCCCACGACGGCCTGCGGATGCGGGTCCCATCGATCAGCGTATAAGATCCGGTCCCGATAACCGCTCCCGCCGTCGGCTCGCCGATGATTTTACCCAAATGCAATTGCCGAAATCCCTCAGCGAAAATCTCGCTATTGGATGCCGAGTAGCTGTTTATCAACAGCGCCGTTGGTTTTTCAAGGGCATCGGACCGGAGCTTATTTTCGGTCGTCGGTGGGAAATCGCGGAAATTCCGATAAAAATACGGTGTCTTTACCAGAATACCTAACAGATGCACCGCAATATTGCCGCCGCCGTTATCGCGGACATCAATGATCACGCCGTCTTTATGTTCGGCCAGTGAGACCATTTCATCTTTGAATTGTTCCAAGTATCGACCTGACATGGCGCGAATATGAACATACGCCAATCGCCCGTGGGACAAACTATCGACGATGCGCCGTTTGTGTTCCACCCATTCGTTATAGATGAGCGTTCCGGCATCTCCGCGCGAAATCGGTTTTATCGTTATCTCACGTCTTTTATCTATCTTCGCATTCGGTTTGTCGCCGATCTCGAATGTCATGCGGCGCCCCTGAGAACCCGCCATAAGCGAGAAGAAATTCGATGACGGCGATAACAACTCACCATTAACCGCAAAAATATAATCGCCTGTCTTCAGTCCACCCAGGTGTGCCGGCGATTCGGGAACGATGTCCTTGATTCTGAATACCCCATCCTTATCCAATAACTCAAAATCGAGCAGGATGCCGGTTTCGCCGGTGACAATCTGTCCGTCCGGGCTGCCAAGATCGGAAAAAATGTCAAGATGCGACGCGCGCAATTCACCCAGCATTTCTTTGATTAGATTATTGAATTCCGTTTCGGTACGCACCGAAGGAACAATCGGTTCGTATTTTTCGCGCACTGCGGCCCAATTCGTTCCGTGAAAATCGCCGTCATAAAAGTAGGTATTGAGCATCTGCCAGGATTCGGTGAATTTCTGCCGATTCAGCAATTGCTCGTCGATATCCATCTCGGCCGTAAAACTCAACGTCTCGGAGTCTTTACCGTCTATAGAGACTGATTTTATCTTGCCGCCTTCTAAGTAATAAACCGTCTTCCCATCCTTATTCAGAATAAGATTCGACTTTCCGCCGCCGCCCTTCGTTATCTGCGTCAACTCCGGCTTGTCATCGGTCTTCACGGTCCAGATTTCCGGTTTATCGAGAATATTCGCAACGAACACATACTGCTCGCCATCCGGTGCCAGGAGCGGATAATCACTCGAGGCCGTCAGCGAATAAGCGAGTTTCCTCCGCTGATCGATACGTGTGAAATCGATTTCGACTGAAATAGCCGTATCTTTTTTGTGCGCCTCGTCTTTTTCATCTTTATCGCCGTCCGCCGGTTCCATGAAGAGGCTGTCGAATTCCGATTCGTAATACTCCTCAGGCTCATGCGTCAGCGCGATTTCATACGTCGATGTCTTGCCGTCATTCGATCTCGAGAAATAAATCTTCTTTCCATCCGCCGAGAAACGCGGGCGATAATTGTATCCCGAAAACTGAGAAACATTGTATCTGCCGCCGTGTAGATCGACGACATAGATATCCGTTTCATAGGTCGGGCCGCCCATCGTAAAGGCCAGCCACTTGGAATCCGGAGACCAGTCAAATTCGATTGTTGGCTCCAGAGCAAAATCGATAAACATCCCGTCAACCCACAAGACTTCAAACTCATTCTCGATATCGTAGCGGATGAGTTTATCAAGACCTCGATAGAAGATCAGATACTTGCCATCCGGAGAGATAGACGGCCTCGTTTCGTTCTCCTGATCTGACGTCAATTGCTTTTCATTTCCTGTTGTTACATCGACGGAATAAATATCGGCATTACCGCTTCTGTCGGACGAATAATACAGTGTTCGCGAATCCATACCCCACACCGGATGCGATTCACGAGCCGGCGTATGGGTGACTCGAAATCCCCGCTCAGGGTCCTCGGCTGGAATCACGAATATCTCACCATGAACAGTCACCGCGATTTTCTTTTCGTCGGGCGAGAGGTCATACCATTGCACATCGCCATTGAATGATTTCGGCCCGATCAGATTATCGCGCTCATCCGATTTGATGTCAATCGGCACCTGCTTCAATTCCCCGGTCGCCGGATTGAGCGTCCAGATTTTAAATCCTTGTTCGAAAACGAGCATCGTCCCCTGCGGATTTCCATTCAACCACTGCACTCCATCCCCGGTAAAATCGGTTAATGCAACCGCATCGCCGCCATTCATCGGTTTTTTCCAAACCTGCGCCCAGTCGCCTCGGCAGGAAACGAAGTACAACTCATGTGCCTCCTCATTAAGCACCGGCCAAACATCGTGACTTTCATTGAAGGTGAGGCGCATCGATGTAAACGGCGTCTTAGAGCGATCCTGCAAATAGATATCACCGTTGCGAGACGATTGCAGATCCCTGCGCCACCAGCGCCGCACGCCGGCCCCGAAATGAAATATCAGATTATGATCGGACGTCATACGCCCGAATGATTCATGCGACTTATAATACCCGGTCAGCTTAATCGGTGTACCACCCGTAATTGCCACCTTATAAATATCATTCCAGCCTTCGCGCGAGGAATAAAAGAGAACCGTGTCTCCCTCCGGAGACCATCCCGATCCGAAATCATTTTCCGAGTGCACCGTCAGTTGTCGCGGAACGCCGCCATCACTCGGCATGACGAAAATATCATAATTTCCGTATCGCCGCGATGAAAACAGGATTGATTTCCCGTCGGGAGAATAATGCGGCTGAATATCATCCGCCTCATGCACCGTTAGTCGAACGGCCTCACCGCCTGTAGCAGGTACCGTCCATAAATCGCCCTGATATGAAAAGGCAATTGTCATACCGTTAGGGGAGAGGGCGGGATATCGAGCATATTGAATATCACTTCCCTCGCCGGTAGTAATGAGTATGCAAAGCAAGAAGAGTAGTGATCCGAAAAGACTGAGAAAAAACCTCACGATGGTTCTCCCGGTTTGAATGCGGTTATTTGATCAGATGAAAAGTAACAATATTACATCCAAAGTCAAGCCGATGACAGGCGGATGCGCCGCATCAACGGACGATTGCAATATATATGTAAAAAAAAACGCCCCCAGCGGAGGCGTTTATATCAATTCGGCTAAAAGCCTTATTTCTTTTCTTCCTTCACCGGCATGGCATGCACACCTTTGACTTTCATCTTGGCAAAGTCGAATTCCTTGGCGCTGGCGCCGAGAGCCCCCGGAGCCTTTTCATTATGACATCCCTTGCAGGTGTTTTCATCCGGAATTATCATACCATTGGCAATCGCTTCCTCGCGATTTTCCATAATGGCTTTCTTTTTATAATCCGCACCTGCACCATGACAGGCTTCACACTGGACACCGGTTAACAACTCACCCTTGGCATCGGTACCGGTCGTGTAGTACTTCATGAATTCCGGGTTTTTCTTGTCGGCGTCGGATAAACCATCAAAGGCGGTGGCATGCTTAGTGGTCAGCCATGATTCATACGTGCCGTCTTTCTTGTGGCAGATTTTGCACTTGTCGGCCCCGACATATTCATGCTTGACTTCCTTATCACCGGCCATCGTAAAGGCTACGGCAATAAACAGCGCGAGCGTCAGGATCGAAATCAGAGATTTGCGCATAGTAAGACTCCTTTTCAATACCTTCCCAATGAGTCGTTTGTCGACCCATTCCCTTATACCGAGAATCTAATCAAAAAGTCGACACATTTCAATAGTTAATGATAACTAACCTGCATTTTTTCCCTCTTTTTTACGTAAACCATTTAATGATTTACTGTTGACAAGGCGTGCATATTGTCACATCTTGTCTGTTTTGGTGGAGAAATCAATGCCTGACTTATATATCGTCGAATTCAAGGGATATCGGCGGGGCTTATATCATAATACGTATTATCATAGCCTGGAACTCGGTGAACACGTTATAGTTGAGGCCGAGCGGGGCGAAGATATGGGTAAAGTCTCCAAAGTTATCCCGGAGAATAGTACGTACGCGGCCGAAGAAAAACCGCTGTCCATTCTCAGACCGGCATCGTCTGAAGAAGTATCGAGCCGTGAGTACAACTGTCGAGATGAAAATGCGGCCCTGAAACAATGTGAAATTCTGGTTCGGAAACATGCTTTACCGATGAAGCTCATCGATTCCGAATACCAGCATGACCGCAACAAACTGACCTTTTATTTTACCGCCGATCAGCGCGTCGATTTCCGCGCCCTGGTTCGGGATTTGGCGGCTATCTATAAGACTCGTATTGAATTGCGCCAAATCGGCGTACGCGATGCCGCCCGCCGTCTGGGCGGATTCGGAGTCTGCGGCCTCATGCAGTGCTGCACGACACATCTTCAGAAATTCGAACCGATTTCGACTCAATTCGCAAGGGAACAGAACTTGTCCCTCAATCCTACGAAAATTTCGGGGAATTGCGGCCGACTACTTTGCTGCCTGGCCTATGAAAAAGACCACTATCGCGAATCGGTTGAGAAATTCCCGGAACAGGGCCAGCCCTATACGACCGATAAAGGCGAAGGAGTCGTCGAAACCATTAATGTTTTCGAAAACTACATGGTCGTAAGACATACCGATGGCGATATCTCGAAAGTAACCCTGAACGAGATACGACTCAAGGAACGGCATAAAAAATCATTTTTCAAAAACTGGCGAGACAAGCAAAAGAAACAAAAGGATTAACACGTGCTCAAAAACTTCTATGTCACGACACCTATATATTATGTAAATGACAAGCCGCATATCGGCCATGCCTATACATCTATCGCCGCCGACTTTCTGGCGCGCTTCCACGCCCTCGCGGAGAGGAAAACCTTTTTCCTGACCGGTACCGATGAACACGGCTCCAAAATCGCCGAGACCGCCGAGGCTGCAGGAAAAACAACGCAGCAGTTTTGTGACGAGGTCAAAGTCCACTTCGAGGAAACATGGAAAACGCTCGGTCTGCGCAACGATTATTTCGTTCGCACCACCGATCAACGGCACATCGAGGCTGTCGAAAAATTACTGACAATCCTGAAGAAGGCCAAAACACCTGACGGTCAGGATGTCATCTATGAAGGCGTTTATGAAGGAATGTATTGCATTGGATGCGAAAAATTCCTGACTGAAACCGAGTTGGATAACGGTAACTGTCCGATCCATAAACGCCCGGCAACGCCACTGAAAGAACGCAACTATTTCTTCCGCCTGCAACCTTATCTTCCGATTTTGTTAGATAAGGTCGAGAAGAATGAACTGGTCATCCTTCCGGAGGAACGGCGCAAAGAAGTCCTCGGTCTGCTTAAACACGAGCTCCCGGATTTTTCCATTTCGAGGGAAACCGTCAAGTGGGGGATACCGCTGCCGTTTGACCCCAAACAAATCGCCTATGTCTGGGTCGATGCCCTCCCGAATTACATCTCGGCCATCGGCTATGGTGACAATGACGAACAATTCGATACCTGGTGGAACAAGTCCGAGATCGTTCACCTTATGGCCAAGGACATCCTGAAATTTCACACCGTATACTGGCCGGCGATTTTGATGGCTGCCGGACAAAAGCTTCCGGATGAACTATTCATCCACGGCTATTTCACCGTCAACGGTGAAAAAATGGGCAAGTCAGCCGGCAACATGATCGACCCGAAAAAGATGGTTGACATCTACGGCGTCGATGCCACTCGTTATCTGCTCCTCAATCAATATCCGTTCGGAGCCGACGGCGACGTCAAGGAGAACGAATTCGTCATTAAATATAACTCCGACCTCGCCAATGATCTCGGTAACTTGGTATCGCGAGTCGCCAAGATGATGAACCAGTACTGCGACGGAGTCATTCCCGAACCAAATGCAAAGGTGCCCGGCCAGAAAGAGATGATGGATAAAGCAGAAGACCTGGCCGACCATGTTTATAATCTGGTGACGAAGTTCAAAATTACCGAAGCCATATCCGAGGCGATGAATCTTATTCGCGCCACTAATAAATTCATAGAAAACGCCGCTCCCTGGAAACTTGCCAAAGAAGGGCATATGGATATTGTCGGCGGAGTATTATACACTGCCGCCGAGTTAGTGCGCATCGCGACGATCTTGCTCCATCCTATTATACCGAGTAAGACGAGGGAAATCCGCTCCGTCTTCGGTTTGACCGATGAAACGTTGACGCTCAACTCCGCCCGCACCTGGTTCGATCTCCACTCCGGCATAAAAATCGATCTGAAGGACTCGGTCTTTCCGCGGCTGGATGCAAAACATATCCCGACTCTTGTCGGCGCCAACAATGTCCCGAAATCGGATGACAAAGCTGATGACGGTGCGGGCGTCATTTCCATCGATGATGTCGGCAAGGTCGAACTGCGCGTCGCCGAAATCCTCCAGGCGGAAAAGGTCGAAAAGGCCGATAAACTGCTCAAATTGCAAATCGATATCGGCACCGAAAAGCGCCAGATTATCGCCGGTATTGCCGAGCATTATGCGCCCGAGGACGTCGTCGGCAGGAAAATCATTGTCGTCGCCAACCTCAAACCGGCCAAGATTCGCGGCATCGAATCCAAGGGAATGCTCCTTGCCGCCAAAAAAGACGGTAAACTGACACTTGTAACAGTCGAGAAAGACATTGCGCCGGGAGCATCGGTCGGCTGATACTGACATGATAGATACGCACTGCCACATAGACTTCAAAGACTTCGACCACGACCGCGAGGAAGTCATCGTCAATGCGACCGAATTCGGCGTCGACCGGCTCATTAATATCGGCGCGGATATTCCATCCAGCCGCCGAGCCTTCAAGCTGGCCAATGAGTACGAGAATATCTATTGTACGGTCGGAGTCCATCCGCACGATGCCAAAACGCTCACCGATGATTTTCTGTCCGAGATGAGAACGATGACCGATAACAAAAAGGTCGTCGGCATCGGTGAAATAGGCCTCGATTATTATCGCGACCTGTCACCGCGCGATATCCAGAAAAAGGCATTCATCAAACAGCTCGACCTGGCCGCCGAACTGGACTACCCGATTGTCATTCATGTCCGCGAGGCGATGGATGACGCTCTGAATATCGTCAGCGATTATATCGGCCGACTCAGAGGCGTCTTTCACTGCTTCCCCGGTACGGTTCAGCAGGCCGAACAGGTTATCATGATGGGCTTCCATGTATCAGTCAACGGTGTTATGACCTATAAAAATTCTAAAATGGCGAACATCGGTCGCGATGTGCCGCTGGAATGGATTCTTGTCGAAACCGACTGCCCGTACCTGACTCCGGCGCCGCATCGCGGCAAGCGCAACTGCCCGGCCTATGTCCGCTTCGTGTGCGAAAAGCTGGCGCAACTGCGCGACATGGATGTCGCAGAGGTAGATAAAATCACCACCCGCAACGCCGAAAAACTCTTTCGGTTGGTCGAGACGTTCGGCTGATGGTTAGACCGAAAAAATCACTCGGGCAGCATTTCCTGTCCGACCCGCTCATCGTTAACGATATCATCGCCGCTATTGCGCCGAAAAAGGGCGAGACGATTGTCGAAATCGGCCCCGGCGAAGGTGTGATGACCCTGCCGCTGGTAAATACCGAGGCGAACATCTTTGCGGTCGAACTCGACCGGCGCCTCGCACCTCAGTTGGCAAAGGAATTCCACGAGCGCGAAAATTTCCAGGTGCTCGAGGCCGACATTCTGTCACTCGACCCGCGCAAACTCGGCCTCGATGCCTTCTCCGTCGTCGGCAACCTGCCATATAATATCACGACGCCCATCATGGATTGGCTGCTGACCTATCATGAACTCATCGATCGGGCCGTGTTCATGATGCAGAAGGAAGTCGGCGAGCGCGTCGCGTCACCGCCCGGCAAAAGGGCCCGCTCGACCATATCGGTGCTGACCGAATTGTACTACGACTGCAAAAAAGTCTGCGATGTCCCGCCGGAATCATTTACGCCGCCGCCCAAAGTCGATTCAGTCGTCATCAAATTCACTCGCCACGGCCGGCAATATGACATTCCGAACTTCGAACGCTTCCGGAAATTCGTGCGCTTCTGCTTCTCCGGCAAGCGCAAGAGCCTCGTCAACAATCTCAATTCCGCCTATCCGATTCCTAAGGACGAGATTGAAGCCATCGTCACCGATCTGACGGGAGAGAGTAAGATTCGCGCCGAGCAACTGAGTCTCGATCAGTTCATTAAGCTGGCCTCTACGATTTTTGAGAGGACCCGCTGACTTCGGTTTCACCTTGTCTTTTTTCCCCAAGTCGGCTATGTTATTTTCTATGGATTCATCATTCGAAGAAAAATCTCTGATTGTCGAGCCGCTGGACGAACCCCTGCGGCTGGACAAATACCTCGCCGATGACCCAGATCTGGAATTGTCGCGCGCCTTCATTCAAGCGATGATTACCGAGGGGCAGGTGCTGGTCAACGGCAAGGCGGTATCCAAGAATACCAAACTCAAAGGCGGTGAAAAAATCGACCTGAAAATCCCGCCGCCGGTTCTGCCCGATTTAACACCGGAAAACATCCCGCTCGATATTCGCTTCGAAGATGAATTCCTCGCCGTAATTAACAAACCGGCCGGGCTGGTCGTGCACCCCGCGCCCGGCAATATGACGCACACGCTGGTAAATGCCGTGCTGTATCATTTCGGACAGATACAAACCGGCGATGACTTCCGCCCCGGAATCATCCATCGGCTCGACAAAGATACCTCAGGGCTCATTGTTATCGCCAAGGATGACAAAACGGCCAACAAACTGCGCAATCAGTTCGCCGAGCGGACGGTGATGAAAATCTATCATGCGATTACCTGCGGCAACCTGCCCGAGGATTCCGGCACAATTGATCTGCCCATCGGCCGCTCGATCCGCGACCGCAAGAAAATGATCGTGACCAATGTCAACTCGCGCGAGGCGATCACGCACTACGAAGTGCTGTCGCGGTATCGGATGAATGACTATGTCGAGATTCGCCTCGAAACCGGCCGCACGCATCAGATTCGCGTTCACCTGGCGCATTATAATCATCCAGTTTTCGGCGACGACGAATACGGCGGCCGCCAACGCTGGTTGCGCGGCATCGACCCGACCCTCCGCAAGGCCGGACAGGAAATATTATCATTAATTGACAGGCAGGCGCTCCACGCCAAGGAAATCGAATTCGAACATCCGCACACCGGCGAAACAGTTTCGGTCACAACCGACCTCCCGGATGATATAATGGCCGTCAAAGATGCCCTTGACGCCAGATTCCTGATGTAGGGAATTAATCCAATGCAGGGCAGGTTTGTCTTCAAACCTGCCATTCGCGCGAAGCGCGAGCCGATGCCCCAACCCCTTATATGCTTGGGATTAGATATTCACCGATAAATATGCTAGTTCCACTATAAAAAAGGATTGTGTACCAGAATTGTAGGGCAGGTTTGTCTTCAAACCTGCCAATTTGCGCGAAGCGCGAAACTTTACCATCGTCGTAGGTCAAGACCCTTGCGGTCTTGACATTATTAATTATTCGAAAACATCAATAGTATCGGCAGGAATTGGATAAAGCATACGCTGCAGCGTTGGGTTGTCGACAATGATTTGTTTAATTGTCATCTCCGAATTCCAGAAACGAGGTTTCTCAGCAGCAAGTTGAACGTAAACAATGATCGTATCATCCTGTCGTTTAAATGGAATACACGCACTTCCCGGAAATACGTAATCAGAATCATTGTTGGGCATATTATCGAATCCCGGATGTTGTGAAATGACGCGAGTGATATAATCATGGGTTATCCCGGTAGCTATTTTCTTAAAATATATTTTATCTTCGCCGGATGTACTCAATAAATATTGACTTTCATAATGGGGTGATAAATCCGGCAAGCTAATCCATATATATACAAACACTGCGGCAATGATGGCTAATGCAGTATAAACGATGATAAATGCTGTTTTCATAGTTCCTTAATTGGCTATTTCGCGCTTCGCGCGACGTTAAGACCACACAGGTATTTGCCTACGTTTTGGCAGACTTTAGGAAAAGTCTGCCCTACAAGAAAGATTTCTATCCCTTCATCCGCAACACCGGGATAAACCGCCAGCTTGATCGGTCGTTCGATAACTTCAACTCTCGATTGAAATCGCCATAGTAATCTACGATTTCAAAACGTCCGGACAGTTTCACCAGAGCATCGAACAACTGATACGAACATCTCCGGTACCGGTCAGGGAATTCATACCGTACGGTCCCCTCAGGTGAGGTGACCTCATACGATACGAGGATATCATCGATCTCGGTAATCGGATTGAACTTTTCCTCCGTGCCGCCCCACGATGTCTTGACCGTCACCGCACCGCGCGTCATCTCCCAATTGGTCTGCGTCGATGGCCCCTCATCGCCATAGAAATCTCTCGGATGTGCCGTCGAAATAATATAGATACCGCCGTCCTCCAGTAAACCAGCCGCGCAATTCAGATTGGCGATAATATCATCATTCGTATGCAGGTGCGCGAACGAGGCCATGAGCATATATACGAGATCGAACTTCTGCCCGGATTGATATGTCCGCATGTCTCCTTGCACGATAGTCGCACTCAGGCATTCCTTATCAATCAACCCTCGCGTGTACTCGACCATTTTCGGTTCCAGATCGAGGCCATAGGAAATCAGTCCCCGCCGAGCAAACTCCCGCGTATGATACGCCGGCCCGCAGGCGAACTCCAGAGCCGCCTTTACATCCCGTCCGGAATATTGCTTTGCCATATCCAGCAGGAAATTAACTTCCTTGCCGACATCCCGAAAATCAAACGCAATATCATATATCTCCGGTAGGGTAAATGTCTTCCCAATTGAGTCGGCCTTAATAATCTGTTTCTTATCATCAGACATACGGTATCCTCGTTTCCGGAAAATATATCGAATAAAGACCGATGCGCAACCGGCGAATAGCAAAAAAAAACGGGAGCCGACAATCGACTCCCGTCTTGCAAAGCGCAAAACTCTACTGCAATACCGGCTCGGTAATTTCCAGCGTCGTGATCGTGCCGAAATCATCCAGCGGTGCATCGAAATCATCCGGCTTGCCGACAACCATAATAGTCATGTCTTTCGGCTTCAGATATTCCTTGGCGACCCGCAGGACATCGTCCTTCGTGACCGCCCGGATGTTTTCGATATACTTCTGCAGTTCATCGGCCGGGCGATTGTCGAATTCCAGCCGCATCAGGCGCTCGACGATATCTCCCGGCGTATCGAATTCGAAGACATACCGATTGATATAGCTGTCCTTGGCGCCTTCGAGTTCATCATCATCGACCGGAGCCGTCCGAATCCGATTGATCTCGTCCATCATCAGGCCCAATGCCTTATGAGCCGTCGCCGACTTCGTTTGTGTCCCGGCATTGAACGTCCCCGGTTCGGTACTCCGCGTGTTAAACGATGAGTACACCGAATAGGCGAGACCCTCGTTCGAGCGCACCGACGTCGTCATGCGAGACGTAAACGATCCGCCGCCCAGAATATAATTCATGACAGCGATGGCATACCGGTCGGGATTGTCCCGAGTGACGCCCAGATGTCCGAAGCGGATGTTGGCCTGGTTGATATCTTTATATAACTGGTACACGCCCGGCTTCGGCTCCTCGGCCACCTTGGGCATCTCCATTGTCGGGATGTCTTTTTTCTTCCAGTCGCCGAAATATTTATTGAGCAGCTTCTTGACCTTTTTCGGGTCGAAATCACCGGTGATGCCGAGCATCAGGTTATTCGGCGCGAAATACTTGTCATGATATGCCTTGAGATCTTCGGTGGTGATATCTTTGACATATGCCCACTCCAGAATCCGCCCATATGGATGATCGCCGTACACGACATGATACCATTCACGGCTCAATATCCCGCCGGGATTATCATTGCGGCGTTTGATGCGGTTCTTGTTCTGAGATTTGAGCAGGTCGATCTTATCCTGCGGGAAGGCCGGATTGCGCATGACATCGGCGAACAGCTTAATACCCAGTTCCGTGTCCTTGGACATGACATTGAGTCGCGCAGTACCGTCTTCTTCACCGATACGTGTCTCGATTGAGCCGCCAATGAGCTCCAGAATGGCATTCAACGAATCAGCCGGGATATTAACCGTTCCGCCGGAGCGCATGACCGAACCGGTGAAATCGGGAACAGCCATCATTTCCAAGGGGACATAAGCATCGCCGCAGCGAATAATTGCCGAGATATTGAACAGCGGCAGGCGATGGTCTTCCATCATATAGAGAACGATGCCGTTGTCCAGCACTTCGCGCTGAACGTCTTTCCCGACCTGCGGCACCGACCATTCGATGTTGTCGTAAGTAAAGCCATCGATAATTTTCGAGCCCTCGGACTGCTGTGCAAAGCACGCTCCGGAGAGGACGATTGCAATCGCGATAACCGCGAACAGTGTCTTTTTCATTCTCGCATCCCTCCTTACAGCGTCGTGCCCATGGTTTTATCGGCAGGTGGTTGTTGGTCTTTTTTCACCAGCGTCACGACCGTGCGATTAGCCTTGGTGAAATATGTTTTTGCGACTCGCAGGATATCGTCAGGTGTAACTGCCTTGAGTTCATTGCGGTAATCGATGAGATAATGCCAGTTGCCCACCATCGCTTCCATGTTGCCGATACGATAGGCGAGACCGCCGTTCGAGGACAGCGAGCGGACGAAATCGGCGTCGGCCTGATTGCGGACCTTGTCGATCTCCCACTGTTCGACAGGATTCTCTTTCAACAGCTCCAGTTCGGCATAGACCGAATCCATCACTTCATCGACCGTGTAATCACCCATCGGAGTGATGCGGGCAACGAACAGGTCGGGATAGCGGCTGAATGAAATACTCGCGCCGACATTTCCGATCTGCTTTTCGGTGATTTTCTTATAGAAACGGCTGGTGCGTCCACGGCTGAGAATGTCGGACAGGACATCCAGCGGCGCGACATCGGGATGAGTCACTTGCGGCATATGCCAGGCGACCACACCGACCGGGTTGGCGTCGAATTCTACTTCGACTTTACGTTCACCGGATTGCGGATCATCGAACGTATACACCGGGGGCGGTGTCGGGCCGGCCGGTATTTTTCCGAAATATTTCTCGCAGATATCGAATACTTCCTCGGCCTTCACATCTCCGACGATACAGGCAATGGCATTTCCGGGGTGGTAATACGTTTTGAAATACTGTGCGACTTCCTCGCGCATGACATTTTCGATGTCGGTACCCCAGCCGATGACTCCCCAGTGATACGGAGAGCCCCAGTGAGCGGTCGCGTTGAGCGCTTCGTACACCATACCCCATGGCTGCGTATCAGTCCGCAGGCGGCGCTCTTCGCGCACGACATCGCGCTCGGAATAAAATTCGCGAAGCTGCAAATTGGCGATGCGGTCTGATTCCAGAAACGCCCACAATTCCAGACGATTATTGGGGAGCGATACATAATACTGGGTACCGTCGTTACCGGTCGAGGCGTTCAATCCGGAACCGCCGTTTTTCAGGTAGGTTTCCCAGAGTTCGTCCTTAATAACATACTGTGTCTGCTCGGCCTGAACGGCGGCGATCTCATCGCGCAGCGCCTTGACGCGCTCCTCGGATCCGCCCTTCAGATAATTCTGTAATTTGGTTTTTTCCTGCCGGAGCAGAGCGGCCAGCGAGTCTATCTTGGCCATGAGCGGTTTCTCCGCCTCATAGTCCGACGTACCGATTATCTTGGTGCCCTTGAACAGCATATGTTCGAGCAGATGCGAGGTACCGGTGATACCGAGATTCTCATCGGCGGAACCGACCCGAAACCGGATATAGGTCGAAAAGACCGGTGCGATATCATTCTCGACAACGAGAATCCGCATACCATTCGACAGCGTCTTTTCCTTGACGTCGAGTTGAATGTCTTCATCAGCGGCCATCGGCATGGCCGTCAGCAGAAACAGGAATATAAGCGCCAGCAAGTGCTTCATTCCATCCTCCTTTCACACGCACGTGGATCGATCATGTATATACTCGTATAATACGTCCGTTTTTGATGACAGCGTGAGATTATTTCCCGCGCAGTGAGAAGGGCGGCAGGCAATAACGAAGTAAGATAGCGATTCCGCCAAAAATAGCAAGCGGCTTGACTTTAAACCTTCGCCAAACTACCTTGGCGGGTATCATGGAAAAGAAACCGAAAATCGACTATGCCTCGGCCGGAGTCAACCTCCGGGCGGCCGACGAGGCGCTCGAAGAAATAAAAAAACTGGCCCGTGCGACCTTTACCCAAAATACTCTCTCGGATATCGGCGCCTTCGGCGGACTGTTTCGCCCTCCGATCGAGCAGTTCAAAGAACCCGTGTTGGTTGCATCGACTGACGGAGTCGGCACCAAGCTGAAACTGGCCTTCATGACGGATACGCATAACACCATCGGGCAATGTCTTGTCAACCACTGCGTTAATGATATCCTCGTGCAGGGAGCACTGCCGCTGTTTTTCCTCGATTATGTCGGCGTCGGCGTCCTGAAGCCGCATGTAATGAAAGAAATCATTTCCGGCCTGAGTAAGGCGTGCAAGGAAAACGGCATGCCGCTGTTGGGTGGAGAGACCGCCGAAATGCCGGGCTTCTACAGCGAAGGCGAATATGATGTGGCCGGGACTATCATCGGTATGGTCGATAAGGAAAAAATCGTCGATGGCTCGACGATAACTGAGGGTGATATCGTTATCGGTTTGCCGTCCGACGGTCTGCACACCAATGGCTATTCACTCGCTCGCAAGATTTGTTTCGAGATTGCCGGACTGAAACCCGATAGCCCGGTCGATGGGCTTAAGAATCCTATCGGCAAAGAATTGCTGGTCGTCCACCGCAGTTATCTGCGACCGATTCAGGCAATGATGAAAGAAGTCCAACCGGATGGCATGGCTCATATCACCGGCGGCGGTATCGCCGGGAATCTCATTCGAGTAATCCCGGATGGTCTCAAGGCTGTCATCGACTGCTCCACCTGGCCGAAACTGCCGATTTTCAATTTCCTGCAAAAGGCAGGAGATGTCGCCGATCCTGACATGTATGATGCCTTCAATATGGGAATCGGGTATGTCGTTGTCGTCAAGGCCTCGGATGCACCGAAGGCCCAGTCGTTATTATCCTCTGCCGGGCAGCAGTCGTATATCATCGGCAAAATCGAGGCCGGGAAAAAGTCGGTGGAACTTATCTGATTCGAGCCTGTTTTACGATAAAAAGCAAAGGATTGTGACGACAGATTATGTTTTTATTATGCATTCTCGATGGCTTCGGCCTGCGCACCGATACAAAATTTAACGCCATTGCCGGCGCCAAAAAGCCCAATATAGATAAGATACTCTCGACCTGTCCGGGCGAACCGATTGACGGCTCCGGCCGAGCGGTCGGCCTTCCCGACGGCCAGATGGGCAACAGCGAGGTCGGGCACCTCAATCTTGGTGCCGGTCGCGTCGTGTATCAGGATATCAGCCGCATCGATGCCTCCATCGAGGATGGATCGTTTTTCAAAAACGATGTCCTCGTTTCATCCATGAAACAGGCTGTCGCCGATAACAAGGCAATCCACCTGTTCGGGTTAGTTTCCGACGGTTGCGTTCATAGTTCGATGAATCACCTCGACGCCCTGTTGCAGATGGCCGCCGAGTTAAAAGCAAAGCGCGTTTTTCTGCATGCCTTTTTAGACGGCCGTGATACGCCGCCCAAATCCGGCGCGGGATACATGGCCCAGGTACTGGAAATGTTCAAAAAACACGGCATCGGATCAGTCGCGACACTTGGTGGACGCTACTGGGGAATGGACAGAGATAAGCGCTGGGAGCGCGTCGAAAAGGCTTACAAAGCTATCGTCTACGGCGAAGGCGCCAAAGGCTCCGATCCGGTACAGGCCATAAAAGATTCCTATGCCAAAAACGTGACCGATGAATTTGTGGAGCCGGTCGTCTTCAATGACGGTGATAAGGACGGTAAACTCCGGTCCGGTGATCTTGCCTTATTCTTCAATTTTCGAGCCGACCGCGTTCGCCAATTGTGCCATATCTTTGAGGGGAATCAGCCACTCACGACGATCGAGGATAAAAACGGCCCCAATGGCCTGCATGTCAATCTTGTCAACATGACCCTGTACGATGAAAAACTGAAAACGCCTAAAATAGCCTTCCCACCGATTTCCATGAATAACCTGTTCGGCGGCGTCATCGCCGATAAAGGCCTTCACCAACTCCGCATCGCCGAAACCGAAAAATATGCGCATGTAACCTACTTCTTCAATGGCGGGGAAGAGACGCCGTTCAAGAATGAAGACCGCGAAATGGTGCCGTCCCCCAAAGTGGCTACGTACGACCTGCAACCGGAGATGTCCGCCCCGAATGTCGCCGACAAAGTAGTCGAGGCCATCAACAGCGAAAAATACGATGTGATTATTCTCAACTTCGCCAATTGCGATATGGTCGGACACTCAGGTGTGTACGATGCAGCCGTCAAGGCGGTCGAGGCCGTCGATGAGGGAGTTGGGAAAGTCTTTTCCGCCCTCGAAGCCAAAGGTGGTATGGGAATTCTAACGGCCGATCACGGCAATGCCGAGATGATGTACGACCCGGAATCCGACGGTCCGCATACGGCCCATACGACGAATTTAGTCCCGTGCAAGCTCGTCAACGGCCCGGCCGGAGCGAAAATGCGCTCGGGCGGGAAACTGGCCGATATCGCCCCGACCATATTACAATTGCTGAATATTGAAAAACCAATTGAAATGGACGGCCAATCGCTGTTACTTTAGCGGGTGCCGAACGTTATAACCTACATTGCCAAATCCCTTTGGCCGGATGATGTCACGCTCAGGCAGGAGCGATTCTATCTGTTCCTGTCGGCGGCGCTGCTGGCGCTTGCCTGGCCGCCTCTCCCATTCGGTTTCCTCGCACACATCGCGCTGATTAAACCGCTCGATATTATCTCCGGCAAATCCTTCGGCAAAGGATTCAAGCAGGGATATTTCTTCTACTTCTTTTACGCTTGTTTTTCCCTCTATTGGATCGCCTGGGTGACGGTACCGGGTACGCTGGCGGCAATCGCGATTACATCCTTGTATCCGGCTTTTATTTTCGGTCTCTATGCGGCAGTCTATAGATGGAAAAAAATCGCAGGTCTTATTGCCCTCCCGTTCCTCTGGGTCGGCATGGAATATTTCCGCACCCAATTGGAAATCGCCTTTCCCTGGTCGAACCTGTCGTACACGCAAGGCAGCTATTTGCCCCTGTTACAAATTTGCGAGTTTGTCGGCGATGTCGGCCTGTCATTCCTTATTGTCGTCATAAACATATTACTCTGGCAGACATGGAAACAGCGCCGGGCAGTCTATGCCATAGCAGCCGGATTACTCGTCATCATACCGGTAATTTACGGTTCGATCGTGCTGAATAAAGCAGATAAGCCTGATTCCGGACCGCTCACGATTGCGCTCCTCCAGGGCGGATTGACAATCGACGAAAAATGGGATCCGAAAAACCGCGATTACAATTTCTTTCTCTATGATTCCCTCGCGATGGCGGCGGTGCATGATACATCGGAAGGAAAAGTCCGCTTCGTTTCCTGGCCGGAGACATCCGCTCCAGCATATTTGATTGAAAACTATCGCCTGACGGCCCTCGTCAAACGAACGGCTCGGCGCATCGGCGTGCCGATGCTGGTCGGGACTCTCGATTATACCGGCATTCCGCCGGATTCAATCGAGACATTCAATGCCGCATTCCAGTTCGATCCTGACGGCAGCTATCGCGAACCATACCACAAAAGCAAACTGGTTCCCTTTGCGGAAACCGTCCCATATGGAAATTACATTCCCTGGCTGGCCAATTTATCTCTGGGCTGGTCGGACTTTGTCCACGGCCGAGGTCCCGTCGTATTCAAGAATGATTTCGGCAATTATGGAACACTGATTTGTTACGAGGTGATATTCCCGGAAGTCGTCAACGAATACGTTCGACAAGGCGCCGATTTCCTCGTCAATATTACCAATGACGCCTGGTACGGCTACTCGTCCGGACCGTATCAGCATGCCGGAATGGCGCCGTTCCGGGCAATTGAAAACCGAATCTGTATCGCCCGCGCGACAAACAGCGGTTTTTCATATTTTACCGACCGCTACGGGCGTATATATAATAAGCTGGGATTGTTCAAAAAGGGCTATATTACGGGACATATTCAGCCGGTCGAGGGTAAAACCCTTTTTAACAGGACCGGCCCGATAATCGGCCAAATAGGTTTGTTGATAATCGGCATCGTGAGTTGTATATTGGGCATAGCATGGATAAAACGAAGACTGCCATCATAAATATAGTAATCGCTTTACTCGTCGGTATAATCATGTCGACACCCGCCTCGGCGACTCTCTACAATTGGGAAAACAATACCTGCCGGCTGTTTTCTCAGGATATGGTTCTGTACAACAATGAAATCTGGTCCGCCAGCACCGGCGGCCTGGTACGCGTCAATCCGACAACACTGGCCTATTCCGTTTACACGAATGAAGACGGCCTGGAAACCAATCGCCTCTACTGTCTCTATGTCGATGATCAAAACCGCCTCTGGGTCGGCGGCGAGGGGCGCCTGATAAATTTTACCGATCCCGACAATCCGGATGGCTATCTTTTCACCGACCGCGATAACGAATTTATCTCCATTCGCGATATCGCCGGTGTGCCGGGGAGCGATACGCTGTGGCTTGCCAATGACATGGGACTGACAATCTTCTTGCCCGGTGATTCACAAGGTCATGGCTTGATCCTCGACACCTACAGCCGTTTCGGAGATATCGACCGTGACACACCGGCCAAAAAGGTCGCTGTCGACAGCGACAGTATCTGGGTCGGTACGAACGGCGGATTTGCTGTCGGCTCACGCTTCGACGTTCGCCAGCTTAAAGCCCCGACCGGCTGGATATCATATAAACTCACCGATTTAACGAGCCAGAGCACTGATTCCATACAAGGATTAGTTTTTGTACAGGATACTCTGTATGTATCCGGTGTTAACGGCGTCTATGCATTCGACCGGGAAACCGGTTTGCTGTCGGATCTCGGACTGTCGGATATTACCGTGATTTATAACAGTGACCGCTCCGGCGATTCGCTGTTTTTGTATACATCGCGCGGGCTCTTCATCTATGACAATGGCTCGCTGCTCCAGCAAACGTCTTTAAACATGCCGATTCCCAATATTACCTGCGGGGTGGTTGATCAATTCGGTTTGCTGTGGGAAGGCAACCTCGTCTACGGGCTTTACCACATGGAAGGCCGCGAACTGGCATCATTTTCCTCCGGCGGATTGCCCGGCAGCGAATGCAAGCAAACCGTGTATACGCAGGGAAAAATCTGGGGCGCATTCTGGAGTCAGGGGCTGGCCTATTATGAGGACGGCATCTGGACAAAAGTCGATTCGGTAACCGGAGCCTTCGTCAGTCTCGGCGTCGGACCTCTGGGAGAACTCTGGGCGGGCACCTGGGGCAATGGCGTCTATCGCATCAATGGTAATACAATCGACCATTTCAACGAGACGAATTCATATTTATCCGGATTATCCGATGCGCCGACATTTGTCGTCGTCGGAGATATTCAAAGTTCAGGTAATGCCATCTGGTTTGCTAATTTAAAAGGTCGCAACGGCGAACTGGTTGCCGTCAATCCATACGATACCGATGAATGGGCGCGCTATATCATCACCGGCGGAAGTTCCGCCGAATGGGTGGAAACGATTGCCATCGGCCAGGAAACCGTCTATATCGGTTCCGCCGAGGCCGGTATCCATGCGCGATTGTACAACGGCACGCCGTTTTATTCCGGCGACGATTACACCTGGCGCTTCAATACGGATAACTCCAACCTCGGCTCGGACATCATTACGAGTCTGTATATCGATGATTACGATTCTCTCTGGGTCGGCACATCGTTTGGTCTTTCATTTCAGGCCCTGGGTGAAGTCTTTTTCACCAATGAATCTCTCCCGGAAGGATTCGGCCCTGAGGTTTCGGCCGTCAGCACCGATCCGCAGGGGAGCGTGTACATCGGTTCGATTACCGGATTGGCCGTTCGCGATATCGCGACGAATGAATATGCACATCTGACCAGTCGTAACTCCGGTCTCGTTGATGATGTGATCAACGATATTTACTACGATGCCAACTCGCGCTGTTTCTGGATTTCGACATCGAACGGCATTTCGACGCTGAGTCTCCCGGCCCAATCGAGCGATGACATTGATAATGTCCTGGCCTATCCGAATCCGTACAGAATCCGCAACGGCGATGAGACGGTTCGCTTCACCTATGCGGGCCAGGCGGAAGTACGAATCTTTACGGCAGCGGGCGAATTGATAAAGGAAATCCCTGTCACCGGAGAATGGGACGGCACGAACAGCAATGGAGAGAGTGTCGCATCCGGTTTTTATTTCTTCACGCTGCGGAATGCCGACGGCGATGTCGGGCAGGGGAAAATCTTTCTGATTCGAGAGCGATGAAATTTCAAATAGAAACCTTCACGAACGTTGGTGCCCAGGAATGGGAGCAGTTATCGTTCGGCGCATCGTTTTACGGCAGCAGGGACTGGAGCCTTGCCTGCAGCCATGCGCTGTCCGGAGACGTGATTGTACTGACACTGCGAGATCGTAAAAAACTTATCGGCGGCTTTCCCGGTATTATTACGACGCGCCTGGGCATGAAAACACTCGCCTCGATGCCGTTTGGAACATACGGAGGCGTCGTGTGGCGAGATGCTCCGTCGGATGCACAGCAACAGGCATTTCGCGAGGGATTCGCTAACTTTCTGACCGATCAATCAATAGGCAAAGCGCACGTGGCGGATTATTCCGGCACATTCTCCGCATTAAATATAGATGGTTTCTCGACATCCAGGCATAGCACGCAAATATTATCCCTGGGGCGAGAACCGTATCGGCCCGATAAAAAAACGATGACCGAAATCAAAAAGGGCGAACAAGTCGGTGGAGAAATCCGTCAACTGAACGATGCCTCGGCAATCGATTCATATTTTGACTTATACAAGCATACCGAGGCGCGCCACGGGCGAAAGAAATTGCTGTACTCGCATGAGTTCTTCAATAAGCTCTTGAGCAGTCTTCTGTCATCTCCTAAATTATACTGGATCGGCCTCTTTGATGGTGATCGGATGCTCGGTGCGCAGATTCATTTCATTGACGGCGATTGCCAGTATTACTGGCAGGCCGCCTCTGCCGACGAAAGCCGCGATTATCGGACCGATTATCGCCTGCTGTACAATGCGATTCAATGCGGTCAATCGCGAGGCGTACGAGAGATGAACATGGGGGCATCTCCCGATGATGCACATGGCTTAGTATTTTTCAAGAAAAGATGGGGAAGTGTTAAAAAAGTATATGCCGTATTCGAGTATAAATCAAATTTCCGCAAACTGATAGGCAGGTAGCGGTGCGACTTCTCATTATGTCAGACGGCGGCTCGGTGCACACCGAGCGGTGGTGCGATTATTTTGAATCGCAGGGATATATCACCGCCCTGTTTTCGCTCGAGCCGATTACGATTTCCTCGCAGGTACGAACATTTCAGGGAAAGCGCATCACCGGCCGAGGCTTGATCGATTATTCGCTGGCGATCAAGCATTTTCATCGCGTGGTCGAGGAGTTCAAACCGAATTGCATCAATGCCCATTTTGCGGCATCATATGGATGGCTGGCATCGCATGTCGACGGCTGCCCGGTCATTACGACAGTGTGGGGGAGTGATGTTCTAATACTGCCTCACAAGTCTATGCTGCACCGCAATCGAGTCAAGCGCTCGCTGGCAATCGCGGCGGCGTGTACCGTCGATGGAAAAGGTCTTGCCAAGGAAGTCGGCAAATATGTTCCGACCGATAAAATTCATCGTATCGTTATGGGCGTCGACGAAAATCTGCTACTTGGCACAACCGGACAACAATCGGATGATGGGAAGATTCGTATTATTGCGCCGCGCGGACTGCAGGACGTCTATGACCCCAAGACAATTATTGATGCCATCGGCCTTTTGCAGGAACCATCGAAATTTGCAGTAACGCTCCGGGGCGACGGCGACCTCGCCGCGCGCTATGAGGAAATAATCTGCCAAAAATCATTATCGGACATCATCACGATTCAACGGCGCCTGACGCATGACGACTACATTAGCCTGCTTGCCTCACATGATATTTATCTATCAGCTTCACTATCCGATTCAACCTCGGTTTCCCTGCTCGAAGCCATGGCGCTCGGCTTATATCCGATCGTGTCCGATATCGACGGCAATCGCGAGTGGATTACTGATGGCAGGAACGGTTTGCTGTTCGATACGAAAAATCCTCAGACGCTGGCTGATGCCATCCAAAGAGCAATCGCTCAATCCGAATCATTCGACGCTGTCGCGGCGGCGAACAGACAACTTATTGAAAAGGAAGGTATCTGGCAGAGAAATATGGCCCGCATGGAGCGGCTCATCGAGGGAATCGTCGTATGAAGCGCCGGGTGCTTATCGTCGCCTATTATTTCCCGCCGCTCGGTCTTGGCGGCGTGCAGCGCATGCACAAGCTGGCCAAGTACCTGCCTCAATGCGGCTATGATGTCCATGTGTTGACCGTCAAACCGGTGGCTTATCCTGCCTACGATGAAAGCCTCCTCGATGAACTGCCTCCTGAAGTCGTAATTCACCGCAGCGGCTCGACCGACCCGACCCGACTGGCGCGATTGTTACATCTGCCGATGAGCTCCTCGCCGACGCTGAAAAAAATCGCCAAAAATAAAGCAGGACTGTGGCCGGATTCCAAAATCGGCTGGCGCAATAAGGCTATCCGCAAAGGGAAGGCGATTATTGACGAATATGATATTCATGTCATCCTGTCGTCATCCCCACCGATTACGGGACATCTCATCGCGGCCGAATTATCACGAGTTTCAAAGGTGCCGTGGATCGCCGACTTTCGCGACATCTGGGAATCCTATCCGCCGGAAGCGATCTATGACGATGAAAACACAATTAAAAAATCATATAAACTACTCAATGAAATCGCCCATCAGGCCTCCGCTATTACGGCCGTCAATGAAATGATTGCGAAAAAAATATCTCCATCAGGCGTTGTCATTCCCGGCGGGTTTGATGAGGATGATTTCACCGGCATCGTATCAAAGCCGGAATCCGATACTTTCACCTTCTGCTATCTCGGCAGCGTCGGAACGTTGCATCCAATCGAACCGATACTGGCCGGGTTCGAATCTGCCCGAAACGAACACACCGGTTTTCGAGATAAGGCGCGCATTCGCATCATCGGTCGCAATAATCCCGGCTATATCGATACGCTCCTGATGCAGTATGATTTTTCCGATCGCGTGGATATAGTGGATTATCTACCGCATCGCGAGGCCGTTCAAAAGGCTTCGGAATGCTCGGCATTTCTTCTCAGTGCCCCATCAGAATACAAGGATATCCTTACCGGGAAAGTCTTCGACTACCTGGCCCTGCGGAAACCGATTCTGGCCACCGTCCCGCCCGACGGCGAAGCCGCCGCGCTCATTCAACGCCACGATGCAGGCGTCGCTGTTTCTCCCGATGACACGAGTGCCATCGCCGATGAAATGATTAGCATCTTTGAAAAGAAACAACCTTTTTCATTTCGTAATCTGCATGAAGTCACAAGGCAATACACAGCCGAAAGGTTCGCCCGCCTGTTCGATACGGTGCTCGATGGACAATAAACCGTCTATATCGGCAGTCGTCATTGCCTATCATGGCATGCAATTTATTCCTGATTGTTTGGCGACTCTCAAAGAAGATATCAAGGATTTCCCGCACGAAATTATCGTCGTCGACAACGCCTCGACCGACGGCACCGTCGAATTCATACAGGAAAACCATCCGGACATTCGCCTGATTACGAACGATACGAACACCGGATTTGCCCCGGCTGTCAATCAGGGAATCAAGGCCTGCCGCTTTGACTACATCTGGCTGTTAAATCAGGATATTCGCATTCGTCCGGGATGTTTGGCCGCCCTATTGCAATGCCACGCCAGACTGGATCGCCCAGGCATCATCGGCCCGCGCCTGGTCGGCTTCGATGGCCAACTGCAAAAATTCTGCCGCCGACTCCCTCGCATCCATCACATGGTATACAAGGTATTCGGATTGCCGCTGTTATTCCCGAAATCGCGAGTATTCAACGGCTGGAAAATGGGCGACTTCGACCATCTCTCGTCCCGCCCTGTCCTGCAGCCAATGGGCGCGGCCATGCTTCTGCACCGATCGTGCATCGATGATATCGGCCTCATGGATGAATCGTTTGTTATTTTCATGAATGATGTCGACTACTGCGAGCGGCTCATCGAGGCGGGATACACGAACTACTACTGCTACGATGCCGTCATTGAGCACTATCAGGGTGGATCAACAAAAAGGCACAAGCCAAAAATGATCTGGCTGTCACACATGGGACTCTATGCCTATTTCCGTAAAGTAGAAAATAAAAGACCGTCGAAGATCATAAAATTCCTCCGACGGCCTCTTCTGTGGGTCTCAGGATTAGCGCTTGTCTTGTATGCGACGCCGCGCTCCTTGTATCATTATCTCCGCAAATTTATTTAATCAGCGTCATCTTGCGGGTCTGTACACCTTCTTCCGAAACCAATCGATAGAAATAGATGCCGCTGGCGACACCACTGCCGTTTCTGTCCACGGCCGCCCAGATTGCCTCGTGTTCACCGGCCGGGAGATGCTTGTTGACCGGCTCGGCGACTAGTTCACCAAGAATGTTAAATATCTGCAGTGACACATCGCCCGCCTGCGTCGTCGTGAAAGAAATCGTCGTGGTCGGATTGAACGGATTCGGATAATTCTGATTCAATGCGAACTCCAACGGCAATTGGTTTTCGTCATCATCGACGTCTGCGATAATCGACTGCGGAACGGTCGCCACCGTCGAAATAGAACCGGAGGCATACACGGTGATCTTGATATCATTATTCCAGTCCTGCGGAACAGTAAAAGCCGCAACGCCGTTATCATCCGTTATCACCGTAATATATTCTTTGCTCGATGAAATAGTCACGGCCTGACCGGCCACAGCAGCACTACCGGCCGAAACGGTAACTTCAAAATATGTTCCCGGTTGATATACCGGATCGGATGCGATCTGTACACGATTCGGCAGAGCCGTATACACGATCAGAGACGGATCGCCATAGTATCCCTGCCCGTAAATCTGATCCCGGTAGTAGGGATAATCGAGCCATGAATACTGCATGGCCAGCACCGGATTACCGGCGGCATCGCCGAACAGATGCGCGTAAAAAGACTGCATAAGTTTGTAACTCGATCCGACCCATCCCCAGCGCGAGAAGGCAACCATGCCGACGGCGCCGGCGTTATTCATGGCGACCAATTCCTCCACGGCAGATGGAACAGTCTGACCATAGAGTGTTTCCAGATCAAGCGTCGCCTGCGAACAGCAGATGGAATAATAAAATGCCGCCTTGCCGGTCGGAGCGATATCCGAAAAATTATTTCCCGATGCATTACTCTCGCCGGTCAGCAAATAGGACTTGGGAAACTGATTATATTCATTCGAGCTCACGACAAACCCGTCAGCGCGACCGTGAGCCAAAACATTTACCAGGCCATAGCCGTTATCGAGAGCCGTCACCGCATCGGATGAAAACGGTCCGGTCGGGGAGGGGGCATCACCGCTGGGATGCTCGGCCAGAAGCTCGCACTCGGTGGAAATACTCTGTGGAAATACCGCGGCGACTTCATACTGCTGACCGCCCTCGAAATAATCGCGCATCTGGTCCGAGGTGAAAAAGATTGATTTATCCAGATAAGCGGCATCGCCGTTTCCGGGATTGAACTGATAGCTTTCCAATTTACTCGTATAGGCGGTTACCTGTTCCGGGCGAGAGAAGGGAAGACGCCCGACGAACAATTCCATGCCCATATCCGGCTGATCCTGCGTCGGCTCGCCATAGACGCCATCGAAATCGGTATCCCAATTTCCGGTCAAGTCGGCAAAATAGAGATCACAAATCATCAAATCGGCCAGCGCAGGCTGAGATATCGTGTTATAAAAATAGGCATATCGAATCGGAACGACATGCTCGTCACCGCCCAGCAGCACATACCGACCGCCGAACTGATAGAAATCCTTGAGATACTCGCGCAGAGATTCCGCATCATCGAGGCCCGGGTAATAATACACGATGGAATCGATATCCGCGATCGCCGCCGAAAAACCACTGCGATTTTTCAGATCGATAAATCTGTCGAAGGATGAGCTCAAACTTGATGACGTCACGACGACATAGTCAATGCCGACGGGGCATCCACCGACACCGGATACGCTCGAACTGAGAGACGGTCCATCTGATTTCGCGGTACCGACCGACAGGTCAGGAACGCCGCGCGTCAATGCAGCGGTATTATCATTTGCAATGACTTCGATTTTTCGATTGACGATAATTTTTGATTCACTCATGAACTGCACGGGAAAAATCGAAATTGTCGAGATCGTGTATTCAGCATTTTTCTGATTATTGCTTAGGAACGTTTGAGCTGGATACACGGTCGAATTACTTTTCAAAATCTCCGGCTGCACGATATCCAGCGGAGCCTCCGATGTCGGAATGTCCGGCAGATTCTTGGCAATCGTCACCGGCAGCGAAATCGTGTCGGCTTCAAGAACTCGGCATACAATACCGTTCCCGTCAAAGGCTGAATTCGCCGACAGGGTATAAGAAAAAACAGGAACCGAAGGCCGGTTCGCCTCATCGATATTTTCTAATCCGTCTATATGAATCGAGCCGTTCGCGGCATCGTAGGTGATGGCGTCAAGGCTGAATTCCAGTGTATCTCTGTAGTCCGCGTTGGCAGCGACCGTACAAAAGGCCAGACAAGCCGCCAGTGCAATGCTCCCGATCTTCATGTCTTCCCCCTATGGATGTTTCAGAACAGGTCAGACAGGGAATTGCAAGCGGGATGCCTTTAAAGACTGTAGCGGGAATAAAAATACAAGTAATTGATTATCAATTTCTTACGCGGATCAATTGACGTTATTCTCAGAAAGGATCAGGCCAGTTTCTGCCCGAAAATATGGGGGACAGGCAATACACTGTTGCGCCGTTTCAAGTCAAAAAAAGTCATAACAAAAAAATTGGTCGATTTTCGCCTACTTTTTGGGCCCGAGCAGGGTAGAAAATAGTCAATAAAAATCGACTGTTATTTATTGGCAGATATTTGATTACAGCTAAGAAAAAAGTAATTTTTTTCTTGCTTTTTTTCTTAAAAATGGGTAATATTGGGTCACAGTGGGATAAAATGGGACAATTTCAGGCGAAGGGCGTGAATTGTTAGGGTTTTGTGGAGCATATTCCTGCACGATAGACGACAAAGGCAGGCTGTCCATTCCGTCCAAGATCAGGCCGGGCGACGAGGAAACCTCGAAGCAAAAAGGTATTCCTCCGGCCGAAAAGTTGGTTGTCACCCAGGGGTTTGACGGCTGCTTGTCGCTCTATCCTGAGTCGGAATGGGAAAAAGTCCAACAACGCCTTGAAACCAAATCTTTTACCCAAAAAGATCTCCGCTATTTGAATCGTCGGTTACACCAGTTTACCTCCGTAGAAAAAATCGACCGTTCCGGGCGAATTCTCATCCCGGAAATTCTACGAAAGTTGGCGGATTTACGCAAGGATGTTCTGGTAATCGGCGCGAATCAGACAATTGAAGTTTGGAATCCGGACCGGTACCGGGAATACATGGAAAATTACGGCCGGACACTGGAAGAGGTGGCCGAGGGGTTGTTTACGGATGACCCGGATCGATAGCTTTCATCAGCCGGTCCTGGCTGACGAGGCGATCGACCTATTGAATGTCCGCCCCGACGGCGTCTACATCGACGCGACGGCGGGCGGAGGGGGCTATACACACCGAATTATTTCCCGGCTCAGTTCTCCGGGAAAAGTATTTGCCATTGATCGAGACGACGACGCGGTGGCAATTACCAGTGAAAGGTTAAAACAGTACGGTCCGCTGCTGGAAGTGATCCACGGAGCTTTTGGAGAGCTAAGGACATTGGCACAGGCGCATGGGATGGCAGGAGTGAACGGAATCGTCTTTGATCTCGGCGTGTCGGGACATCAGTTGGATGATGCCGCCCGAGGGTTTTCCTATCGCGAAGACGGGCCTCTCGATTTCCGCATGGATCGCCGGACGCACCCGAGCGCATCTGAAATCGTCAATCAGTATTCTGAAAAACAGCTGGCCGATCTCCTCTTCGAATTGGGCGAGGAAAAGAACTCGCGCAAAATCGCCTCGGCCATTGTGAAGAGCCGAGAAGCTAAGCCGGTCAAGACGACCGACCAACTGGCCCGGTTGATTACATCCGTGACGAATCCCCGCTTCGTCAATAAAACGCTCTCCCGCTGTTTTCAGGCGATTCGCATCGAAGTCAATGCCGAGTTGCGGCAATTGCAGGAGGGCCTCCGCGCCGGATTCGATTTGCTCGCCCCCGAAGGTCGCATGGTCGTCGTGTCATATCACAGCCTGGAAGACCGTATCGTCAAGCGGTTCATGAAGGCTGCCGCTCGAGGGAAATTCGACGAGGACGCCGAGCGTATCGACGGCAACTACACGCCGTTTGCGCAACTGATTACGAAGAAACCGATCGAAGCATCGGATGAGGAAATAAAAGAGAACCCGCGCGCCCGCTCCGCGAAATTGCGCGTGCTGGAGAAAATATAATATGGCGAGGCGGCGAGTTTACAAAAAGCGCGGAATGAATCTGCGCAAGCGGCTGCTCCCGGAGAGCAACTATCTGCGGATTGTTATGCTCAGCCTGGTCATCGTCGCCCTGTCATCGTCCTATATCTACCTCCGCGTCTGGGTGAGGGCGCTGGACGATGAAATCAAAGTCCTGAAAGAGGACAATGAGCGCATCGACAAATATTTATCATCGCTGAAAACCGATTGGGTCGCGGCATCATCTCTGACCGGGGTCGAACAATCTCTGGAACATTTCAAGCTGGCCCTGCAACCGACCCTGCCGACACAAAATTTCGTAATCCGTCCTGAAATGATTCAGGACGACAACCGCTATGCCGGTTTACTGAAAGCATTGGAAAAGATTAAAGGCAATATCCCGGTTATCACGTCGAGTGAGGCCGAGGCGAACCAATTATTCGAGGACTGATGAAAGCACACTACTCCAAAGTTCGAGTCGGACTCGTAGTCATCACGTTTGCTGTGCTGTTCGTGTTGTTCGTGACACGGCTGTTCTTCGTGCAGGTCGTCCACGGCGCGCAATACCGGGAGAAAGCCGAGCGCCAGTATTTGCAGATGATCGAAGTTCCCGCCGCGCGCGGTGAAATCTTCGATACTCGCGGCCGCAAAGTCGTCCTCAATGATAGTTTCAAATCGATGTTCGCCTATCCGCTGACCGACGAGGATGTCAATAAGGCATATGTCGAACTGGCGCGTATATTCCGCGTCAGCGAGCGCGCCATGCGTCGCGAATACAAACTCAGCCCGAAGAAATTCCGCTGGATCAAGCGCGGATTGACTATTGAGGAAGCGCTCCGCTTCGACGCCGGTCCCTCCGGTATTGGCCTGTTTATTCAGGAAGAGCCGACGAGGAATTATCCTTATGGTGATATCGGCCGAGCGGTTCTGGGTTTTGTCGATCTCGACAACACCGGCAAATCCGGTATCGAACTTGTCATGAACGAGTACCTCACCGGTAACAATGGCCGGTCGGTAATCCAGCGCGATGGATTAGGACGCGAATATCACATTCAGGAGATTCCGATAAAAGAAGCCGAGGCCGGCCAGGCGGTTGTGTTGACCATTGATTGGGACAAGCAGCAGATCGTCGAAGAAGAACTGGCTAAGGCGGTTAAAAAATATCATGCCAAAAGTGGGATGGCGATCTTTCTGGACCCCCACAGCGGGGCCATTCTGGCGGCGGCCGATTATTTCCCGGATCAGGTCGACAATGACAAGCCGGTCAAGCTTAATGCCGTCGCCTCGGCTTTCGAGCCGGGTTCCATTTTCAAACTTATCACTGCCGCTGCTGCGCTCGAATCAGGAAAGGTACTACCGAGCGACAGTTATGACGCCGAGCAAGGACGCTGGCGTCTCGGGCGGCATACTCTCCGCGATGACCACAAGCACGATACGCTGTCATTCCGCAGCGCCTTCGAACTCTCCTCGAACATCGTTATGGGGAAAATTGCCAACGATGTCGGCGGCGATGATGTTTTGGCCATGGCCCGAAAGATGGGCTTCGGCCGTAAGACTCGCTGCGGTCTCAACGGTGAAAGCAACGGCATTCTGGAACGCCCGCCGCGGTGGTCGCAATTCGTCACTTCAACTTTTGCTATCGGTCACGGGGTATCAGTGACGACGCTGCAGATGGCCCAGGCCTTCGCGACTATCGCCTCCGGCGGAAAATTATATCAGCCGTTTATCGTCAAGGGGTGTATAAACGATGACGGACAGATCGTCAACGAGCACGAATGCCACCCCATCGAAATCCTCGATGAGAAAATCGTCAAAGAGCTCGATTCCTTTATGCGCGGCGTCGTTTCCCGCGGAACCGGCGAACCGTTAGCCGATGCCCCATTCGCCATCGCCGGCAAGACCGGCACGGCGGAGAAGCCGAACCTGGAAACGGGCGGGTACATCAAAAACAAATTCATGGCCTCGTTTGCAGGGTATTTCCCGGCCGACTCGCCGCTGGTTGCCGGAATCGTCGTCCTCGATGAACCGGAACCGATTCACTACGGTGGATATACGTCCGGCCCGGCATTCAAGAACATCGCCATCAAGTTTGCGGCGCTGGACAAATACAATACCGCGACCGCGCAGCCGCAACCGAATCAAAAACCTGCATCCGCGGAAGCAAAAGAACCGCTCGTGGATGCCACACTCGACACGATTTCTGTCCGCATCCCGGATGTGATCGGCGATAGCAAGGATGACGCAAAAGAGAAACTGGAAAAACTCGGACTTGATGTCCGGTTCTCCGGCACCGGCCGCAAGGTCGTATCGACCAATCCGTGTCCGGAGACTGCGGTCGAATCAGGCGCGACAGTCTGCTGTTTTCTCACTCCTTTAACGGATGAAAAGCGCATCATGCCGGATGTCACAGGACTGACAATTCGTGAGACGATAGCTTTGCTCGATGCCTACGGCATCGAGGCATCATATAGCGGCACCGGGCGTGCCATTAAGCAGTCGCCCGATGCAGGAAGCACACTGACCGAAAAAGACGAGGTCAAAATTACATTCAAGCGCAGTAAAGGAGCGTGACTTATTCTTCTCAAGGAGATCGCACAGGGACTAGACGGTGCATACGTCATCGGAACCGAAGACGTCGACATTAAAGGAATAGAATACAACTCGCGGATGATAAAGCCGGATTATGCTTTTGTCGCCATTCGCGGCTTCAAAATCGACGGCAACGACTATATCGGTGATGCCATCGAGCGCGGCGCCCGAGCCATCATCACCGATCGCGAACAGGAATGTACCGTTCCGATGGTGGTTGTGCCGGATGCCCGTTCGGCGTTGGCCGATGTCGCGGCCCGCTTCTATTCCTATGAGAAGAATAACATCAAAATCTGTGGTGTCACCGGCACGAACGGCAAGACAACCACATGCTTCCTCCTGCGCAACCTGATGCTCGCTCGCAGCAAGCGAACCGGACTAATTTGTTCACTCGTGTACGATACGACGAAAGAGCAGATCGCTGCCGCCCGAACGACACCGGAATCGCTCGATATCCACCGCCTTCTGTATATCATGAAGAATAATTTCTGTACTAATGCCGTCGTCGAAATCTCATCGCATGCGCTGATGCTCGACCGGGTAAAAAATCTCGATATCCAGGTGGCCGTCTATACGAACTTCACGCGTGATCATCTCGACTTCCACCAGACGATGGAAGAATACCTCGAAGCCAAGGCAAAATTGCTCACTTTCGTTGCCGCTGAAAATAAATGGGCCATCATCAATTACGATTGTCCCGAATTTATGTCACTGAAAGACCGCATTGCCGGCTCGCACATGACCTATTCGCTGAAGGATCCCGGCGCGGATGTTTATCTCGAACACTTCGACCTTCGCCCGGATGGTTCGACATTTGAACTGCACACCCCGATGGGCAACCGCAGCATTCAATACAAACTCCCGGGCCGCTTCAACCTTTACAATGCTCTGGCCGCCGCCACCGGCGCTATGGCATCCGGAATCGATATCGATTCCGTCAAGATTGGCCTGGAAAGCTCACAGGTTATCCCCGGGCGCCTCGAGCGCGTCCCCAGCAATGCCCCGTTTTCGGTGTTCGTCGATTATGCCCACACACCGGATGCGCTCACCCGTACGATCGAGGCCCTCCGCGATCTGAGTAAAGGCAGAATACTGACTCTCTTCGGATGCGGCGGCGACCGCGACAGCGGCAAACGACCACTGATGGGCAAAGCCGTCACCGAGGCCTCCGACTACAGCGTTTTAACCTCGGACAATCCTCGCTCGGAGGATCCGCAGACAATCATCGATGATGTCCTGCCCGGATGCGTGAAGAGCGCCAAGATGGTAACCATCATCGACCGTAAGGAAGCGATTGAACATATCATCGCGCAGGCAAAAGAAGGCGATATCGTGTTACTGGCCGGTAAAGGCGCGGAAAGTTATCAGGAGATTAAAGGCGTGCGCTATGAGTTTCTGGACAAGGCCATCGCCCTGGAAAAAATAAAGGCGTTAGGATACGACAAGTAAATGACGGCATGGGATGTCAACATATTGACGAGTGTTCTGGGATCGGATGTCCTCAATCCCGGCAATCGTGAATTGACCCGCTTCGACGGCCTGTCAATAGACAGCCGTACGGTGAAGCCGGGCGAGGTGTTCTTCGCCATCGTCGGTGATAACAACGATGGTCACGAATACGTTGCCGATGCCTTCAAAAAGGGCGCCTCGATTGCCGTCGTCAATAAATCAGGCCTGGATAAAATCGACAAGGCATCCTGCGGGCCGCTGTTCATCGTCGAGGATACGCACGAGGCACTATTGGAAATCGCGGCCTATATTCGCCGCCACATCGATGCCGCCTTCGCAGGCATTACCGGGTCGAATGGTAAAACGACAACTAAGGAAATGCTCCATTCTATAGCGGGCGTATCGCACAAATCGTTCCGCTCGCCGGGTAACCTGAATAACCTGTACGGTCTCCCGATTTCGCTCGGCATGATGCCGCTCGAAACCGAATTCGCCGTCTTCGAACTCGGCATCTCCGTTCCCGGCGAAATGTCTCGCCTCGCATCGGTTATCAAACCGGAACTGGCCGTCATCCTGAACGTCGGTCCGGCACACCTTGAGACACTCGGATCGATTGAAAATGTCGTCAAGGCAAAATTCGAACTGATAGACAATCTCCCGGTCGGCGCGGTCATCGTCCTCAATGCCGATGATGCAAATATCATGGCCGAGGCCAAGCACCGCAATCTGGAATTCATCGGCTTCGGTATCGACACTACAACGAACTTCACCGGGAAAGATTTACACATTACTCCGGATGGCAAACAGCAATTTACCGTCAACGGCCACACGATAATGCTCAATGCCTTAGGTCGCATCAATGTCTACAACGCCCTTGCCGCTATCGCTGCATCATCGGTATGGGGATGCACACCGGAAGACTGGCAAAAAGGCCTGAGCGCATTCAAACCGGTCGACCTTCGTATGGCGCTGGAATCGCACAATGGGTTGCAGCTACTCCTCGATTGCTACAATGCCAATCCCGGCTCAGTCAAGGCAGCGCTTGAAACGCTCGAAACGATGAAAACCGAAGGCCGGAAAATCGCCATACTCGGCGATATGCTTGAACTCGGTCCGCAATCCGATGCCTTACACCGCGAAATCGGGCAGCGCGCCGCATCAGCGGGATTGCATACGCTGTTTTGTTTCGGGCCACGCTCGCGGAGTATTGCCGTCGGCGCAATCGACAAAGGTATGGACACGAAGGCGGTCCGGCATTTCGAGGATCCGCAGGAATTGTTACACGAACTCGTACAAACCGTCGCCCGGGGAGACCTGCTGTTATTCAAAGCCTCCCGAGGGATGAAACTGGAAACAATCGTTACCGGACTGAAGGCCGCAGCCTTCACGAACAATTGATATGCTGTATTATCTGTTTTTGGAATTGACCAATTATATCTCGGGACTCAACCTGTTCCGGTATATCACGACCCGTGCGGTAGCGGCAGCGGTCACAGCGCTGCTGATATCCGTCTTTCTCGGCCCGATGTTCCTGCGCATGCTGCATCGCTTCCAGGTCAAAGAGAAAATTCGCGAAGAAGGACCGAGCACGCATAAAGTTAAGGCCGGAACGCCCACCATGGGTGGTATCCTGATTCTGGTTGCGGTTCTCGTTCCGACCCTGCTGTGGGCGGACTTGAGCAACCGCTTCATCCTCCTGATTCTCATGGTGACGGTCTGGATGGGTTCCATCGGATTCATGGACGACTATCTCAAGGCTAAGAAGCATCAGGCGCGCGGCCTAGTCGGCCGCAAGAAAATGTTCGGGCAGATACTATGCGGACTCCTGTTCGGCGTGCTGCTATATTTTTATCCGCCGAGCGGCGAGTTTTCATCGCATACGAACATTCCGTTTTTCAAAAATTACATCCTGCGACTGGGACTGCTCTATATCCCGTTTATCATTTTTATCATAACGGGAACATCGAATGCCGTCAACCTGACCGACGGCCTCGACGGCCTGGCCATCGGCTTGTCGGCCTTTTGTTTTATCGCCTTCGCAGGCCTGACCTATATCGCGGGGCGTGTGGACTATTCGAATTATCTGGCAATTGAATATATGCCCGGTTCGGGAGAACTGGCAATCTATTGCGCCTCGGTCATCGGGGCGTCGATGGGCTTTTTGTGGTTTAACGCGCCTCCGGCGCAGGTATTCATGGGGGATACCGGTGCGCTGGCATTGGGAGGCGTGCTGGGGGCTATTGCGATTCTCATCAAGCAGGAACTTCTGCTGGCAATCGTCGGCGGCGTTTTCGTGGCCGAAGCACTATCGGTGATTTTACAAGTGGCGTCGTTTCGCCTCAAAGGCAAACGAATATTCAAAATGGCGCCGCTGCATCATCATTTCGAACTGCTCGGCTGGGCCGAATCGAAGATTGTCGTTCGGTTCTGGATAATCGGCGCAATTTGCGCTCTGTTAACCCTTAGCACATTGAAGATACGATGAACAGAATTGACAGATTACAGGAAAGAAAAGTCGGTATAATCGGCATGGCCCGCTCGGGAGTCGCGGCCGCCCGATTGGTCAAACAGCTCGGCGGAAAACCGTACATCTCGGATATCCTCTCAGCCGAACGACTGAAAGACATCATTGACGAACTTGAACGCGATAACATCCCGTTCGAATGCGGCGGTCATTCGGATAAACTGCTGGAATCGGATTATCTGATCTGCTCACCCGGCGTCCCGTCTTCCTTAGACATCCTCCAGCAGGCGACGCAGGCAGGCATTCCCATCTTCTCGGAAATTGAACTGGCCTACTGGGTGTGCCGCGGCAGAATTCTCGCCATCACCGGTTCGAACGGCAAGACGACAACGACAACGCTCCTGGGTGAAATTTGTAAAGCCTCCGGTATCCCGACTGTCGTGGGCGGCAACATCGGTACGCCGTTCTCGTCCGTTGCGCGCGATGTCCCGGAAGACGGCCTGGCGGTCATCGAGGTCTCGTCCTTCCAGCTCGAGCGCATTGAACAGTTCGCGCCGTATGTCGGTATTTTGCTGAATCTGACGCCGGATCATCTGGACAGGTATCCCACGTTTGAAAGCTATTGCGATGCCAAATATAAAATGTTTGAGAATCAGACGGCCGAACACTATGCCGTCCTCAATGCCGATGACCCGGTGACGGGCCAGCGCGGATTCTCGTATCGCAGCCAACTCATGAGTTTCACTATCTCTGACCTGACGGATGGAGGCCATCCGCCCGACGGTGTCTTCAAGAGGGGACAGAGGCTTGTTGGGCGGATGGCCGGGGCTGAAATCGATATCATCGGCGTCGATGAGATTCGCATCCCCGGTCCGCACAATTTGTCGAATGCGGCAGCCGCCTCGGCTGCGGCGCTGTTGGCAGGCATCAAGCCGGAAGTCATCGCCAAAGTATTGCGCGAATTCGGCGGCGTCGAACACCGCCTCGAATTCGTCGCCGATATCGGCGGCGTGCACTTCGTCAACGATTCCAAAGGCACCAATGTCGATGCCGTAGTTGTGGCGCTCAAATCCATCCCGAAAAAGATTCACCTCATCGCGGGCGGCCGCGACAAGGAAGGCGACTTCACTCGCCTATTGCCCGAGGCGATGAACAAGGTCGAACATGTCATACTCATCGGCGAAGCGAAGAACAAAATTTTTGAACAGGTCGGACGACACATTCCTGTCGTCATGGCCAGTACTATGGAAGATGCGGTCAAGAAGGCATTCGATCTCTCACATCCCGGCGATACGGTTTTGTTATCGCCCGGCTGCGCAAGTTTCGACATGTACCGCAACTACGAGGAGCGCGGACAGGATTTCAAGCAAATCGTCCGCAAGATGAAGAACGGAAAGGGTAACGGGGCGACGGTTGAAGTCTAAAGACCAGAAAATAGACTACACGCTGTTCCTGATTGTCTCGGCGCTGATCCTGCTGGGCAGCATCATGGTATACTCGTCTTCGAGCGCCATTGCCCAGGGAGCCATGACGGAAACGGGCAGGAAGTTCTCCAGCCATGCCTTCTTTTTGAAGCGGCAGGTGCTCTGGCTCGTGCTTGCCTATATCGGCATGTTTGTCGCCATGCAGATAAATGTCGACAAGGCGCGCAAGTTCATCCCGATTGGTCTCATTGGCAGCCTGTTTTTACTCCTCGTCGTCTTCTTCACGCCGGAAATTCGTGACACGCACCGCTGGTTGAGTCTGGGCTTCATGACCCTCCAGCCCTCGGAGCTGTTTAAATATATGCTAATCTTTTATCTGGCACACTCGCTGTCACAAAAAGGCCGCTCGCTCGATTCAATCAAACCATACGTCTGGCCCTATGGCCCAATTATCTTTGGCGGTGCACTCCTTATCGTGGCCGAGCCCGATCTCGGATCTGTCCTCGTTCTGATCACGACGGTTATTATCCTGCTCTATCTGGCCGGAGCGAGACTGGATCACATCGGATATGCAATCGGCGGTTCAGCGATATCGGTTTACTTACTTGTGTTCATCGCCGGCTACAAAAAAACTCGCGTGCTCGATTTCTTCACCTGGCTGACCGATCCCATGCAGGCGCCGCATCAGGTGAAACAGGCCGTCCTGGCCATGGCTAATGGTGGATTTTTCGGAACCGGCCTGGGCGACGGAGTATTTAAACAGTTTTTCCTGCCCGAACCGCACACCGATTTCATCTTCGCATCAATCGGCGAAGAACTCGGCATGTGGGGATTGCTTGTGACGCTGACACTGTTCTTCGCTATCATCTGGCGAGGTATACGCATCGCTATCAGGCAAAAGGATCGCTTCCGCTTCCTGTTGGCATCCGGATTGATTCTTTGCCTGGCCGTCAATATCTGCATCAACATCGCGGTTGTTCTCGGATTGATTCCGACCACCGGCCTGACACTGCCGTTCCTCAGCTACGGCGGCTCATCACTCGTCGTATCGGCGGCATCCGTCGGACTACTCCTCAATTTGTCAAAGCAGAGAGTGAGGGAAGTCTGATGCGCGTGTTGTTTGCGGGAGGAGGAACCGGCGGGCATCTGTTCCCGGCCATCGCCATCGCCGAAGAGATCAAACGATTGGACGGCGCAAGCGAAATAGAATTCATCGGTACTGAATACGGCATTGAATATAGAATGAAAGATACACTGGAATACAAACTGCATGTAATCGCCATGCGAGGCATGCCGCGCAAACTGTCGCTGGGATTATTACTATTCCCCTTCCGCCTCATGAAAGCGGTGCGGCAGTGTAAGGTACTCATACAGGCGTTTAAGCCGGATATCGTCGTCGGCACCGGAGGATATGTCGCCGGGCCGCCGATTATGGCCGCTGCGAAACTCGGCATTCCGAGTGTCCTACAGGAGCAGAACAGCTATCCCGGACTCGTCACGCGCAAACTGGCCGCCAAAACGACGATGCTGTTTTTGGCCTACAAACGGGCCGAACAATACCTCCCGCAGGGAGTACGGCACAAACGCCTCGGCAATCCTATTCGCCGATCGGTTACGACCGGCAATCGAGCTGACGCGCTCAGGAAATTCGGTCTGCGCGAAGACAGAAAAACGATTTTGATCTTAGGCGGTTCGCAGGGAGCGCATCGCCTCAACGAGGCGGTACTGCGGAGTATGGATAAACTCGATGCGACCGTCCAGATTCTCTGGCAATGCGGGAAAAGGGATTACACGGAAGTGGCCGAAAGGCTCAACAAAAAGGATTTTGTGGTATCCCTTTTCCCGTTCTCAAATGATATGGCATCGGTGTACGCTGCGGCGGATTTCGCCGTGGCGCGCGCCGGCGCCTTGACAATCGCCGAACTGACCGCCTGCGGTATCCCCGCGATTCTTGTGCCGTATCCGCATGCGACTGCGGACCACCAGACGCACAATGCCAAAGAGGTCGTCGATGCCGGTGCCGCGGAAATGGTTGCCGACAACGAACTGGAAAACCATGACATCATCGCCCGTGCGATGGAGATTTTGAAATCGGATAAGCTATCTGCCATGAAACAGGCCGCCGCCAATATCGGCCGCCCCGATGCGGCTGAACTGATCGCGCGAGATATTCTGGCACTGGCTAAAGGAGAAAAACTTGCCAACTAACACCGGGACGCTGACACGACAGGAGTTTACGAGATCGCATATGATATTTTCGAAATACAAAAAACTGCACTTCGTCGGCATCGGCGGAGCGGGAATGTCGGGGATGGCAAAAATCCTTCACAACCTCGGCTATACTATCTCCGGCTCCGATAACACACCGACCGAAGTAACCGACCACCTGGAGTCGCTGGGAATCACCATCTATTCCGGTCATGTCGCACAGCAGGTGGAAGGCACCGATTTGGTAGTCATCTCATCGGCCGTGAATGAGGAAAACCCGGAAGTCGCCGAGGCGCTCCAGCGAGGCATTCCGGTTATCAAGCGCGCTGAAATGTTGGGCGAATTGATGCGCCTGAAATTCTCCATCGGCATCGCCGGATGCCACGGTAAAACGACGACGACCGCAATGGTCGGTAAGATTCTCACGATGGCAAAAATGGACCCGACCGTGCTGGTCGGCGGCCGTGCCATCGAACTCGATTCCGGCGGCCAACTGGGCAAAGGTGAAATCATGGTCGCCGAAGCGGACGAATTCGACCGCTCATTTCTAAAGATGTATCCGTCAATCGCTGTCGTTACGAATATCGAAGAAGACCATCTCGATATCTACGCCGGTCTGGATGATCTGCTCGGTGCATTCACCGAATATGTCAACCGAGTGCCGTTCTACGGCTCAGTTATCATTCCGTTCGCCGATGTCAATGTGCTGCGCATCAAGGACAATATCAAGCGCCCGGTCGTGACATTCGGATTCGACGAAGGCGCCGATGTCCGCGCGGCGGATATCCAGTATACCGATAATGGCTCGCGATATACGCTGGTCGTACGAGGCGAGATAAAAGGCAACATCACACTGCATTTACCGGGTCGTTACAATATCGCCAACTCGCTGGCGGCCGCGGCAGCAGCGCTGGAAATCGAAATTCCGTTTACTGCTATAGAGGAAGGCCTGCGAGCCTTCAAAGGCGTCGGACGACGCTTCGAGCACATCGCCGAGGTCAATGGCATTGCTATCATTGACGATTATGCGCATCACCCGAGTGAAGTATCGGCGACCCTGAACGGTATCAACGAATCGACCGATAAACGCCGGGGCAAAACGATTGCCATTTTCCAACCTCACCTGTTCAGCCGTACGCGCGATTTCTATCGGCAGTTTGCCGAGGCACTCCATGCGGCCGATATCGCGCTGGTCGTCGATATCTATCCGGCCCGCGAAAAACCGATTCCCGGCATCACCTCCGAAATGATTGCCGACTATGCCGCGTCGATCGGATATAAAAACGTTCGCTACATCGGGCTGAAGGAAAACGCGATCGAGACCGCGGCGGGTCTCGCCGAACCGGGTGACATTGTTATTACTATGGGAGCGGGAGACGTTTTTCGCATCAACGATAAACTGATAAGGGCGCTGAAAAAGTAATGTTTCTGGGCGTAAGGACTAAATACTGGTATTTCCTGGTGGCGGCCGTGCTCTTAATCGCCGGGATGATATTCATCCAGATATCATCAGTCTTTGCATTGCAGAATTGCGAAGTGAGCGGACCGCTTGCCGAAAGATTACCGGAATTGACTGCCGACAGTTCCCTCTATGGTCATAATGTCTTTTGGGCCGACACCGATGAGTTTGCGCAGAAACTGCTTGCCTTCGATCAGATTGAAAATGTTACGCTTCACCTAAGTCTCCCCTCCGGTATTCACGCGGAAATCAACCGGTTCGAACCAAAGGCACTCGCTTTGGCCGATAAGCTGTACGGCATCGACTATACGTGCCGAATCATTCCGTACGATACCGCATGGGAGACAAAAAACTTGCCGGTCTTCACCGGCCTGGAAAAGATCAAGCTGTTTTCCGTGCCCAAAGATTATCGGGTCGCGGAAGCATTGAATGGGTTGCTCGTCATCTGCAGCGAGTTTCCCGAGTTGTTCAATCAGATCGCCGAATTGGATTTTTCGGACAAAGTATATATACAGGTATTTCTCACGACGGGGAATAATGTCTATCTGGCCAAGAGCCAGGACTTCGCCAATCAGCTGTGTAAGCTGCGCGCCGTAAGGGATGTGGTCGCCTCGGGCGACGGCGCGACATTCAATCTGTCGTATGACGACGTGGTCATAAAACAGTAGGGGAAAAGACAGGATGTCTCAGCTTCGGACAATTGTAGGTCTCGATATCGGCACCACGAAAATATCGGCGATTATCGCCGAACTGGAAGAAGGCGATGAAGTCCCTCGCCTGGTCGGACTCGGTATGGTTCCCTCCGACGGCCTCAGACGAGGCGTCGTCGTTGATCTGGAAAAAACCGTCCGCTCTATCGGCAAGGCCATCTCCGATGCCGAACTGATGGCCGGCGTCAATGTCGATGCCGTCATCGCCGGTATTTCGGGCGATCACATCCGGTCGATCAATTCGCATGGAGTTATTGCCGTGTCGCGCAGTGACAACGAAATCACGCCCACCGATATCGACCGCGTTATCGATGCCGCCCGCGCTGTCGCGATTCCGGCTGACCGCGAAATCGTCCATGTCATCCCCCAGGATTTCGTCATCGACGAACAGACCGGCATCAAAGTCCCGGTCGGTATGTCCGGCGTACGACTGGAAGCGGAAGTCCACATCGTCACCGCCGCCTCGACAGCCGTGCGCAACATCTACCGCGCTATCGGTCGATGCGAAATGGAAGTCGAGGCCATCGTCCTCGAATCGCTCGCCTCGAGTTACGCTCTGCTGACGGACGAAGAACAGGAGCTTGGCGTCGCCGTCATCGACCTCGGCGGCGGTACGACCGACATCGCAGTCTATTACGACGGCTCGATTCGCCACACCTCGGCTATCCCACTGGGCGGTCGCAGTGTCACGAATGACATCGCCATCGGCCTGCGCACGCCGATCGAACAGGCGGAGGAAATTAAAAAAGGCTACGGCGCCGCCATCCCATCGATGGTCGACGCTAACGACATGATTTCCGTTCCCGGAGTCGGCAGCCGCGCCTCGCGCGAAATTTCCCGCAACGTGCTGGCCTCGATTATCGGGCCGCGCATGGAAGAGATTCTCTCGCTCGCCTACCGCGAAGTGAAAAAGGCCAATTTCCCGGAAACGCTGGCCGCAGGCGTTGTCCTCACTGGCGGCGGCGCTCTGCTCCCCGGAACAGATGTAATGGCTGAACAGATTTTCGATATGCCGGTCAGAATCGGATTACCGACCGGCTTCGATGGCCTGACCGATATGGCCAACTCGCCGATACACGCCACCGGAATAGGACTGATTCAATATGGCGTGCGGCACAGCGACGAAGTCGCAAAGAAGAGCAAGACGCAGGGGCTCTTTAAGAAAATTGAAAAGTGGTTCAACGAACATTTTTGAAAATATAGACAAAACAAAAATAAATCATTCAGGAGGTTGTGATGCCGTTTGAATTTGATGAGGAACCGAAGTCACACGCGAAGATCAAGGTGATCGGTGTGGGCGGGGCCGGAGGCAACGCCGTCAATCGCATGATTGACAACGGACTGACGGGTGTGGAGTTTATCGCCGTGAATACGGACGCCCAGGTTCTCGACCAGAATCGGGCGACAATGAAAGTGCAAATCGGAAAGCGCCTGACCAAAGGCCTCGGCGCCGGAGCCAATCCCGATGTCGGGCGCAGAGCCATCGAAGAAGATGCCGATGAAGTCGCCGGACATCTCAATGGCGCGGACATGATCTTCGTCACCGCCGGGATGGGTGGTGGAACGGGAACAGGAGCCGCTCCGACCACGGCGAAAATCGCCAAATCCCAGGGTGCGCTGACTGTTGCCATCGTCACCAAACCGTTTGATTTCGAGGGCAAGAAGCGGATGACACGAGCCGATGACGGTCTCGATGAACTCCGCAAACATGTCGACACGCTGATTACCATTCCGAATCAGCGCCTGCTGTCAATCGCCGATAAGAGCACTCTGTTGACCGATGCCTTCGGTATCGCCGACGATGTGCTGTATCAGGCGACAAAAGGTATTTCCGATCTTATTACGGTCGCGGGTCTCATCAACTGCGACTTTGCTGATGTGCGTACCGTTATGCTCGAAATGGGCGATGCGTTGATGGGAACCGGCGAGGCAACCGGCGAGGACAAAGCCGCAACTGCCGCTCATCAGGCAATCTCATCGCCGCTGCTTGAAAATATCTCAATCGCCGGCGCCCGCGGTGTGCTGGTCAATGTCACCGGCGGTCCCGACATGACACTGTTCGATGTCAACGATGCAACCTCGAAAATTTACGATGCCGCCGGAGCAGATGCCAATGTCATCGTCGGCGCTGTCATCGACCCCGAACTGAAAGACACCATTCGCGTGACGGTTATCGCCACCGGATTCGGCCGCGGGACATCGATGGAAGAGGAAGCCGAGGAAGAAGAATACGAGGCCGTTCCGACGGACCTATTCAGCTCGATTCCTCGCCGCGACACGGTAATGCAGCCCGCCCGTAAGGCGGCGCCGACCGTGACCGCTCGCCCGAAACCGCAACCTCAGTATCGGATGGATCCGGAACCGGAACCGGAAATCCGCCAGGAATCGAGAGAACCGGAACGCCCGGCCATGCCATCCAATGGCAACGGCAATAATGGGCACAACGGCAACGGCCGTCAAAAGGAAGTCATCTTCAAGGACACGGATAACTATGAGGTTCCGGCATACTTGAGAAGAAAAATGGAAGAGATAGAACGGTCATTCGCAGGATCGAATGACAACTGATTTGTAGTTTGTAGTGAAAGGAGAGACGCATAGGAAACAAACCCTGATGTATTTTATCCCTCTATGAATTGACTCGTGACGGATTCATTCGTCCCGATGCTCGATTTACAGAACCCGCCGGAGCGGTTTTCCCCCCGTCCCGGCGGGTTTATTTTTACATCTTTATGAACAAAATCAATCCGGATTACTCGCAACCGGCGCAGGGCGGCGCGCCTCCCTGGAAAATATATACGATCAAATACACCGCATCGCCGATATTATAGCCGCCGTCACAATTGACGTCCATTGCCTCAAAACACGATGGCGGCGGACCGCCTTTAAAGATGTAGTTCACGGCATAGGTCACATCGCCAATATTGACAGTACCGTCTGAATTGATGTCCCCACACAGACAGGACGTAGAAAATGCGGCCAATCCCAGTGTGTAACAGGCAAATGACACATCGCCACGGACTTCAATATCCTGGAATTTATTCCAAAATGAAAGCGGCGACCATGTCGTGACGGAATCCGGTACTAATGGATTTGAAACATCGACTACCCTGATAGCTCCGGTAAAATCGATCATGTATACATAAGGCGCCTCCGCTTCCACCGCAAGCAGTTCAGTCGGCGTGTAAAATGACGGCAATGTGACCGGGGCAAGAGGCGATGCAAAGTCCACTCTGCCCAGAGCCCCTATGTATGGTTCCGAATAGGCCATTGCGCCGTACAGGATACCGTCTTCGATATCCGTGTCCTCAATGAATGTCAACACCACGTCATCCAGTAGCAAATCCGGATTGACCGGATCGGCGATACTGTACAAATTGACCGTTCCATGATATAAAAGCGTATCCTCAATCGCCAGTGGACTGAAATAATGCGAGTGTGAGATCGTATTCGCAGTCGTCATAAACGTCGGATCAGACACATTCAGAATAGTTATCAGCGTGCTGCTCGATACATACAGGTAATCACCATATAAGGCCAGATCACCCAGCCGATCGGGGATAATGGCAACATCGGCGAACTCCGGTGCCGTCTTTCCGCTGATATCAATCGACTTAACGGTACTGTCGGAGCAGATGATAAAGGCGTAATCGCCGGACACCTGCAGCCCGATGGCATTCTCAGTATATAACCCGCCGATACATTCCATTCCGTCGCCCGGATATGTGATGTCATATACTATGAAATGCTGGCCGGCCGTATAGGCATAATCGCCATCGACGATGACATGGCTCCCATAGTAATCACCGCAATTGTAGCGGCTGTAATCGCCGATATCGCCGGGCACAGCCATATCGAAAAACACCCCATAGATGCCGTTCCAAGTGACGGCCATCACATCGCCTTCGATATCGAAAAATCCATAGTAGCTCGTTACGTCCGTCTGTACCGGCGATGCAGGGTTTGTTATATCATAACAATAGATGCCGTTTTCGGTATCTCCGACATAACAGTAATTTCCACTCGCTTCGACAAGGTAGGGAGACATCCCCGTCGTGAACGACGTGATATACTGGGGCGACGCAGGATTCGAAACGTCAATCACAAGAAGAAATTCATAACCGACAGATACGATGGCCGTCGTACCGGTGACTGCGACATCGTAAAATCCCTGTGCGTATTGAAAGAATCCCAATGAATCCGGATCGGCAGGGTCGGATATACTGAATGTAAACAACCCGGATGACGCCGAAACAAAGAGTACGGTATCACTGATTGCCGTGCGCTGGATTGAACTGCCGACGAATTTACTGGCAATAGAAACAGGCGCCTCGGGATTGGCAAGGCTGAGAACCTGGATTAAACCGGTATATTCTGATAAGTAAAGATAACCGTCATGAGCCGTGATCGCTTGTATAACGGGGAAGGGGAACGTGGAAGTGAATTTATAACTGCCGACATAGCTCGGGTTAATGGGATCGGTGATATTGTATATATACAGGTAATAATTTGAGAATGTATACGCGTAATTCCCATCCAAAACGATCTCCCGTATCTCATCGAAATCACCATAGACATTCGCCACGACGGTTGGATTTTCAAAGTCTGAGACATCAAGAACCAGCAGCCCATATCCCATGGCACAGAATGCGTAATCGCCGCGCAACTCCATATCATCCATTTTTAATGCCGAGTTGAATGCCAAAGAGGTTAAATCCTGACCATATGCAGCCGTCGCAATTACAACCATGAGAAATAGAAAAATAAGTGATTTTCTCATAGGTACCTCCCCAAGAGCTTTATAAGTGTATAAGGCGCGAGAAAGAAGTGACAGAAGTATTCTGACTATAATATGTCAGTCAATGTTGATTTATCCAAGCACTTTTATAAAAAATCAAGATGCCTCGATTCAACCGCAAAAAAAAACACCGCCGAGAATCACCCCGGCGGTGCCTAAAATTACTTACAAGTCAATAACTACTTAATTAGCAACATTTTACGAGTTTCGCTATACCCCTTCGTCACCATCCGATAGAAATAGATGCCACTCGCCACCGAACTACCGGTTCGATCCTTGCCGTCCCAATAAACGGTGTGGTCGCCGGCCGGTTTATCCTCGTCAATGAGCGTCCGCAGACTTTGTCCGAGAATGTTGTACACTTCGATGGTCACATGAGTGTTACGAACAAGAGAATACTCGATTGCCGTCGTCGGATTAAACGGGTTCGGATGGTTCTGCTTGAGCGAATATTGCAGCGGTAAATTCGCTGGTTCATCATCAATATCGAGCGGGAACGTCTGTTGGTTGTTCCAGAAAACGAAAATCGAATCCTCATCCGAACTGCTGTAATGCGATGTTCCCGTCACCAAATCGACCCAGGTATCGCCATCAATATCGGTCAGGCAGGCCGAGGCCGCATAATGCGGCATGGCGTAACTGACCGAATATTCAAACATTCCATTACCCCGATTCGACATGACAGTGACGTAATAACCGGATTCATACCCATACGCGAGATCAAGATCGCCGTCTTTATCGATATCCGCGAAATCCAGCGTTGAGATCTCTCGGTTTCCATAGTTCTCAGCGGTGATCGAATCCTCGATATCTCCGCTGCCATCGTTGAGATACGTTATGTACAGTAAAGAATCATCAACGAAGGCAACAATATCATTATCGAGATCGCCGTCAACATCGGTCGCGCCGATCACCATGATCGAACTCTCGGTCGGTCGGAATACCGGTGCATCGAAGGCACCGCTTCCATCACTGAAGAAAATATGCAGTCCGTAATTCGAGCCGACGATAATGTCAACATACGTATCGCCGTTCATATCAATCGCATCCATTGTATTGGGGCCGTACTGTACAAAATAATCGACCTTGGCAGCAAATGATCCGTCACCGTTATTCAGATAAACTGATAGGCTGTCGGAATGATTCGTGACAACGGCCAAATCGAGATATGTATCGTTATTGAAATCACCGGTCGCGATATCAACCGGCCAGTCATCGCAGACATAATTGGTGCCCGTGGTGAATGATCCGCCACCGTTATTCAAAATGACGGTCATATTATCGCTCTGCTGATTCGCCACCGCAATATCGATACCATTGGCATGATCGAAATCACCCAACACCGCTCTGAATGGAGCAGAGCCGACCGAAACCAAACCGCCGGGAACAAACGTGGAATCTTCATTATTGAGTAGTACCAGGACGTTATTGCTGGCGAATCCAACCGAAACCAGATCATTGAAGCCGTTGCCGTCAAGATCCGCCGACTGTACATCAGCGATATTGAAGTTGGCTTCGGTCAGACCCGAATTGTCCGGTCCGATATTCAATGTGCCGTCGCCGTACTTGAGGACGATAAATCCTTCCGTTGAGCCGATGAGCAGATCCGTGTTGCCGTCGCCGTCCATATCGTTGGCATAGATTTCCGTCGGATAGTAAAAATACGAATCCTGCCGGGTTCCGAATGTACCGTCGCCATTGTTCGGATAGATGCTGTACGCATGATTGTTGCGTGAAGAAGTGAGTATTTCGGGACGACCGTCATTATCCAAATCAGCGACGTCAATACTGCGAACCGGTACGGCATTTGCATATTTGACGCTATCGGCAAACGTACCGTCTCCGTTGTTTATAAACACTGAAATATAATTCTCATAGTAGAGACCGATGACGAAATCCATATAGGGATCATCATTGAAATACCCCGATGCCATATAGTAGGGGCGATCTCCACAGGGGTACGTAACCGTCGAATCGAAATTCCCCGAACCGTCATTATACTTGATGCGAACGCTGTCGCGATCGTCGAGGCCGTACACAACATCCATATCATTGTCATTGTCGACGTCGATTGCTTCCATACAATAAATCCAGCCGACGCCTCCGGTAATCGGTATCGCCGTATCGAACGTACCGTCTCCGAGGTTGAGCAGCAAATTGAGAACATTGCTCGTGCAAATCATGATATCTTTGTTGGTGTCCCCGTTAAAATCCTCATATAACACGACATTGGGAGAGTTTGCAACATTATACGAAGTGTCCCATGTATAATTGCCCGATCCGTCATTGAGCCATATCATTACGATATTGTCCAGGACATCCGTATCCGCGCCGATAATCAAATCCTCAAATGAGTCTCCGTTGACATCGCCATGCGCCGTGCCCAGGCAATAATAATTGCCTACGCCGGTGATCTCGTATATCTTTTCCATCGCGAATGTACTGTCATGGCGATTTAATATGACTATCGGATTATAGTTGCCGGCCTCGATGAAGAGCAAATCCTGGCCGCCGTCACCCTGCATATCAAATGCCTTCATGCCATACGGCCAATCAACCGCCGGTAATGACAAATCACCTTCAAATGTATATCCGCTTGCGATCAGCGGAGTTATTAGGCATAGCACACAGGCTATGACAGGTAATAAACGCACTATAGCATTTCTCATGAATCCTCCCAGTGGATTTATCAGGTTTTGTACATCCAAATTATATTCTTTAGAAAAAAGGGATTCAATTAATATTTCTCATCCTGGTAGGAAATATCGACATTTAATAAAAAAAAATAACTAATACTTCTCGAGTGAGAGCGTTTTTCCCTCTAATTTCGCATACGAGAAATGATGATAAAAATCACCTGTATTAATATAAATACCCTTGTCACACTCGATATATGCCGGCTGATGCACATGCCCGATCAACACACCGTCGTATCCCTCGGTCAGTTTCCGCTTCGCATACTCTTCATAATCCTTCACGAAGGAAGCCTCGCGCCCCGACGTGTGATTGCGCGACGACGACGACATTTTCTTCGCGAACGGAATTGCCCAGTCCGGCGGCAACAGCCGGTACAATGCGATAGCAACCCTGTTCCGAAGCGTCGCACGCACGAAAACCCGGTACTTCCAGTCGGCAGGGGAGAGTCCGTCGCCATGGATTAAAAACAGCTTTAATCCGTTTTCCGTAATTTCCAGCTTATCCCGGTGAATCGCAATCCCGACTTCACGCTGAAGAAAATCCCCCAGCCAGAAATCATGGTTGCCCGTGATATAATGAATTTCAACCCCGCTCTCGGCCAGAGCGGCCAGTTTGAATACCGCCTTCAAATGCTGTTTCGGAATGGCATGCTTGTATTCGAACCAGAAATCGAATAAATCTCCCAGGATATACAACTTCTGCCCGTCCGCCTCTACCAGTTTGAGGAATCCGAACAGCTTTTCCAGCTTAACCTGTTCGTTTTTGTCGTCTTCGGCGCCGAGATGCGCATCCGATACAAAATAAATAGCCATGCGAGAATATACGAAAGGTCGACCGGCAATTCAAATACTGTTTACCCCGATTCTGGGCTTCCCTCCCGATGCCCCCGAGCCAACAATGTGCTTGATTTTTCCTCGGTTCAAGGGCATTTTGTACTCAATTGGAGGTAGATATGAAATGGATATTCCTTGTATCGGCGGCTCTGTTACTGGCGGCCTGCTCGTCGGAATCGCCGTCGGTTAATAAAACCACCGATGAAGACATCGCCGCGTGTGAGAAAATCATCGCCGATTTCCAGTCCGAACTCAAAGCCGAACTGGTCTCGGCCATGTCGCAGGGCGGACCGGAAAACGCCATCGGTGTCTGCAATACTAAAGCCGCGGAAATCGAGAGTACATACAATGCCTTGGACGGTATCGAAATACGCCGTGTTTCTCTCAGACAGCGCAATGCCCGCTATGTGCCGGATGAATTCGAAACGATTGTCCTCAAAACTTTCGAATCCATGAAATCGGCCGAACCGAAGGCACACCATGAATTATTATCGGACAATGCCGGCGGTCAAACCTTTCGCTATATGAAGGAAATAAAAGCCGGTAAACTCTGTCTGAATTGCCACGGCGACCCGCAGAATTTCTCGGACGGCCTCAAGGCCAAACTGGCCGAGCTTTATCCCGATGATGTTGCCACCGGATATGCCGAGGGGGACAGTCGAGGCGCCTTTTCGGTTATTCTGACCCTTCCGGCCGCCCGCAATACGATCGAGTCTCTCACCATGAAATCGGCCGAATAGAAAGAGCTCATCGAGTACGATATTATGCCGCACAAGCCGATTTCGCCGACCAACCTCGATTTATTTGACACCCCGCCCTCCAGCGGGGTGATCTCTCCTGATTTGCCTACCATAGCCAATCTGGAGGAGATGTTCGATATCTACAACGCGCACTATTTCGGCGGCAAACTTCCTCTGGTGAAGATAAAATATTCCCGGCGACTCCTGGCGGCAGGTTGTTATTATCCTAATAAAAAAGAAATCCGCATCTCGATTCCCTATCACAAGCTGTTTCCCGATGAAGTGTACGATACGCTCAAGCACGAGATGATTCACATCATTCACCTCAAGCACGATGCCGCCTTCAAGCGGATGGCTCGGCGCATCGGAGCCTCAGTCAGGGCCAATGATCACCCTGATTTGCGCAAACCCCCGCGCTATCTCTACGTGTGTCCGAACTGCCGTACGGAATATCCCCGACAGAAACGCCTGCGCCTCGCTTCTTGTGGCAAATGCTCTAAAAACGGCTATGATGAACGATTCAAACTAATATTGAAAAAGAATCTGAAGAAGGCAGCGAATCGTGACGATGCCTGACGATGAGAAGCCGTTTCTGGCCGGAAAAAACATCAACGGATATTACACCTATCACCTGTTTATTAATCTCTCTTTTTGGCTCCCCATTTATGCCATTTTCTTTCTTGATCACGGCCTCACATACGGCGCGATATTGCTCCTCTATGCCATTCTGAACGGCTCGCAAACGCTTATGGAACTTCCGTCCGGAGTCCTCGCCGACCGCTGGGGGCGCCGCCCGATACTCATGCTCGCCGCACTGATTCAATCGGTCGGCTATGCCCTCATCGCCTTTGGCGATACGGTGTACTACTTCGTCCCCGGCATGGCCTGTCTCGGTATCGCTTTTGCGTTCGCATCCGGCTCCGACGCCGCTTTCATCTACGATTCGCTCATCGCCGCCGGTCGCGCCGACGAGTTCAAGCGAATCGAGGGCCGTGCCTATATGTACAATCTCATCGGGTGGGGAACGGCCGGATTATTGGGCGGATTCATCGCGGCTCAGAGCCTGAAGATGCCATTCATCCTGTCCGCCATTACCTCGCTTATGGCGCTGTTTATAATTGGATTTTGCGAGGAGCCCCCGCGATTAAAAAAACGAATTACCCATCGCCAGTTATTCATTGATGCCCTGACACTGATTCGAGGCAACTGCCGCATTCGAGGTATTATATTCCTTTCAGCCATTCTCTATGGGCTCCTGTTAGTATGCCATAAATTCTCACAGCCATATCTGCAAGCGGCCCACATCCCTATAACCTGGTTCGGTGTGATCTATTTCGTCTGGTTGATCGGTGCGGCAATGGCGTCTAACTTCTCGGAAAAATCCGAATCATTGTTGGGCCGCAAGACGTTTTTCCTGCTTTTGCCGATTCTCTCCGGCGGGGCGATTCTCTATCTGGGTTGGCGACAGGATATTATCGGCGCCATAATTCCGCTCGGTTATCAATTCGTCTGGGGTGCCCTCCGGCCGCAAATGAACCAGGTTATCAATACCGAAGCCACCTCGGATATGCGAGCCACGGTACTCTCCGCAGCCGGATTCGGCAGTTCCATCGTGTATATCATCACCGCACCGTTCATCGGCATGTTTGCCGACCGAGCCGGTTTCGAAAATGCGCTTTTACTCCTCGGCGCCGCTATCACCGTCCTCGGTCTGGCCGCCGCCTTCCGCTTCCTTGCCTGCGATAAAAATCGTTGATTTCGCACAACTCAATTCGATATACTATGGATACTATGAGAAAATACCTTATCCTTCTGGCGCTGTGCGCGGTTTTTCTCTCACTTAATGCCTGCGAAACGCTCTCGAATCGCTCTGCCGGTATCATCCCTCCGGATATGACACTGGCCGAGTACAATCCCGAGTCCGTATCGATTCCGACAGTCTCTTCACTCCAGCAGGCAATCGAAAACTGCGCCGACGGCGATACACTGTATCTACAAACCGGTGTCTATATCGCAATTCCTTCGGAATTTATCGAGCATCTCTGCGGTAATTGTCTCGAGGCGCGCACCGATGTCACCGCCTCGACCGGTTTTCGCATTCTGAACAAGTCCGTCACCATCATTGGCAAACACCGCGACTCGACGATTCTCGTTACCGGCGCAGGCTATGGCGTTTACTTCGAAAACGCCGGACACAGCAACCTGCTTCATCTGAAAGTCACCGGAGGCATTCGCGACCTCGACGGCGCTGCTACCGATGCCGCCGTTGTCGTTCGCGGGACGAATCTGACAGTGCGAAATTGCTCGCTCTCCGATAACACCGACCGCAAAGACAGCGTCGTCGTCGGTATCGGCGGGCTGTTCGGCAGGGAAGGGGCTGAAATTGATATCAGCCATAGCGCCATCGTTAACAATGGTTGGGACGGCATTGCCCTGTACAAAGGCGCCGCGGCCATCATCAGCGATTGCGAAATCCGCAAGGGGCGAGGCGCCGGAATTGGCGTCACCTGGGACGCCTATTGTGTCGCACGCCGCAATGATATCTCCGAATACTGGAAGGGCATCGGCGCTTTCGGCACTTCGGTCGTCATCGCACACAATAATCTTGTACACGAGAACCTCGGCTGGGGAATCATCGGCACGGGGCAATCGTACCTCGAGGCCGCCAACAATGTCGTCTATCACAACGGCAACTGCGGCGTCGCACCGTGGTCGCAGGAGTGCCGAGGCCGCTTCGTCAATAACATTATCGTGAATAATGGCTGGCGCGATGAATGGGTCTGCCCCTGCGTCGGCGTCTGGAATTACGGCAGTACCGACAAGTGGGAATTCTACAATAATCTCGTGTGGAATAACACTGCCGGTAACTACAAAGACATTAAAGATCAGACCGGTAAAAATGGCAACATCTCGGCCGATCCGCTCTTTGTCGGCGAAAACGATTTCCATTTACAGCCGAATTCCCCGGCCATCGATGCCGGATTCGGCGAAATAACCGATACCGACGGCTCGCCGTCGGATCTCGGCATGTATGGCGGCACGTCCGCATTGAAATAACGAACTGTAGGGCAGGTCCCCTAAAGGGACCTGCCATCCGGAATGAGAAAGAACTGTAGGGCAGGTCCCCTAAAGGGACCTGCCAAATCCGCGAGGATACCATGAATGATCATTCGATCCAGCAAAAAACTCAAACGGTCTGTCTAATCATACTCGCCGTCGTCGCTACCGGTGCAGCTTTATACTGGCTCAAGCCGGTCATCGTCCCGTTCGTCCTCGCCGTTTTCTTCACCCTCTGCCTCACGCCGATCATTGATCTACAGGTCAAATATGCCAGATTCCCCCGCTGGCTGGCGATTATCACGACCCTGTTAATCGGCATCGGGCTCTTGACCCTCATCGGGATGATGTTTTCATCATCGGCCGGCGAAATCTCCGAACGCTCCGATGTCTATCAGCAGCAGATAACCGGGCTTATTGAGAAAGCTATCGATATCCTGCCGGTCGAAAGCTTCGGCATCGATCCGAATGATTTGACAAATTCCGTTATCGGTTTGATTCCTCCCGATACTGTCACCGGCATGATTTCCAAAACACTTGGCGGCATCATGAATCTTGTATCCAATGGGATGCTGGTCGTTATCTTCATGCTGTTTCTAATCCTCGGGCAGGGGAGCGGTTCGGCCAATCCCAACAGCATTTGGGCGGAAATCGACCGCCGCATTAAAAAATACATTCTTGCGATGGTCCTGATTTCCGGCGTGACTGGTTTTTGTGTCGGGCTGGCCCTCTGGATTCTGGGCGTCGAATTCGCATGGATTTTCGGCCTGCTGGCCTTTCTGCTCAATTTCATTCCCAACATCGGCTCGGTCATCGCGACCCTGTTGCCGCTGCCGGTCGCACTTCTGAATCCGGAACTGTCATTTATCGCAAAACTGCTGGTGCTGCTCATTCCGCTCGGCGTTCAATTCACGATGGGCAATATCGTCCAGCCGAAAATCATGGGGGATTCGCTCGATCTCCATCCCGTTACGATTCTCATTGCCTTGATTTTCTTCGGCATGATCTGGGGCATCGTCGGCATGTTTCTGGCGACGCCGATCACAGCTGTGATAAAGATTCTCTGCCAGCGTTTCGAATCCTCGCGCTTTTTCGCCGAACTGATGGCCGGGCGCATCTCGGGTAATTAGTTCTGCCTATTTATCCGGTTTCGTACCCAAAAAATTTAAGGGCTCCTCATTAGGGGAGGAGCCCTTATTTACGGTTTCCGGCATATTCAAAGGAACGATAGGGGGGCGGGATTCCTTTGAACGATACGGCAAGGGATGCGCAGGCGCGACATCTATGCCGGTAACCTGTCAAATATCCGGTTCATAGGGCATCACCGGATAAGATTGGAAACGTGGTTAGTTACTCCCAAAGCGCATGCACTCGAAGCGTAGTCGGACCTCAAATGCCATGCTCTATTACCTAGTTGCCGGTTGAACCGAATTCTTACAAAAATTCTGTACAAATTATGTTTCGAGAACATACTTATACCTGGAAAATGCGACGCCCCAAGAAGGATCGGCAATGACCAGTGCCATCATATGCTTTCGGCAAACCAATTGACGGGTGGCCCATCCCTTTTTTGGCCCTGCAAAAAAGGGTGGGTTCCCGCATTACATATTTCGGTACGAGAATATACTTTCATCCTGAGAAAGCGACGACATAAGATGGGTCGGTAGTGACCATCACCATAATATGCTTTCGGCAAACCAAATTGGGTCGGCTACCAGAGGAGTTGGCATACGGGGACATCCGTCAATCGGTGAATCATGCCATATATGAAATCGATGCGGCTCCCCCTCCTTTCCAAGGAGGGGGTTGGGGGGTGGTTGAACGGCCTCATTCATCCTCATGTGCAATACTGGCAAGAGCGGATTGATACGTCCGCGGCCTAGGCAGGCGCGCTTCTTGCAATGACTGGTGATTATTACAGTTTTACTTCATAGCGACATTGGGGAGTTTCTCGAATCAATGTCAACCATTCAGGGAAAAATGCCGATTCGAAAATAGGCTTGACTTGCCCGGCTGATTTTACGATTATTGGCGACACGGAGGAGTGGCTGAGTGGTCGAAAGCGGCGGTCTTGAAAACCGTTGTACCGCAAGGTACCGTGGGTTCGAATCCTACCTCCTCCGCCATAAACCAGTTTGCTTGCCTTCGACCAATATTCCAATAAGATTATTGTATGTAGGATAAAGAGTTCCGTTTTTCATTTGACAGCTCGATAGTACCGATAGTAGAAGTTCCCGCTTTTGATTTGATTTCGCCCTAACATAAAGTGATTCAGCCCGATGGCTGAGTTCTATAGATTTTAGGGCATCATCGAATTTCTCTGTAATTAACTCCCGCAAATTGGCCAGCCTATAGCTTATCGCATCCAATTGATTTTGATAGTCATTATGTACCTCTTTGTAGAAATCATCGCCTATAAGGCCGTCCAAATGCGCCTGAAAGGCCTTTTTCATATCCACTTGCAATTTATCCCTTGCCGTCTCAAGTCTATCGCGCTCTCGCGCAATGTGGAGTTTTTGACTTTCCAGCTCGCTTTCCAGCGAAACCTTTAGAAATTCATAGAACTCAAATGGGATGGTTGCCTCGCCTACGATTTTCGCAAACTGTGCATCCATTTTTGATTCTGGGATATAGATTGGCTTGTGCTTATTCCCATAGCCAGTGCAGTGGTAATAAACATAGCGACCCTTTTTCAATTCGGCAGTGATCATATGGCCGCACTCGCCGCATGTGACCAATCGGCTAAAGGTAAAGCCCCTTGAACCCGATTTGAAATTAGTCCGTGCCTTAAAGGCATCCTGGACCTTCTCAAAAAGCACTGGATCAACAATGGCTGGGTGATCGCCGTGGTAGAGTGTACCTTTCCATTTAAATTTACCCGAATAAAAGGAAGTCTTAAGCATGCGCTCTATTGCTGAACGAACCAGGGGGCGGCCGGTCTTTCGATATGTGAGCCCATTCTTTTTGGCAACTTCATGGACTTCCGTCAGGGAATATTGGCCTTGCGAATATAGCTCAAAAAGGTGCCGGATGATCGGACTTCGCACAGGATCCAGTTCAATCGATTTATCTATGGGATTTCGCATATAGCCCAAGGGTACAATCCCGCCAGGATATTTGCCCTGCTTGGCCTTTTGTCTTTGGCCTTTCTTAACTTCCTCAGATAAATTGTTTAGGTAAAAACGGGCTTGGGCAACTTCGATATCATGAACGAATCGATCTGAGGATTTGGAATTCTTGCCTATGATTCGGCCATCCTTGACAAAATGAATCTCAATACCGAGATCATTTAATAAAACCTGGTCTTTGAAATTTCGATAAAGCCTATCGGTTTTTTCTACAAGAATAGCTTTTATTGAACTGTCATGCTTAAGCAATTCCACCATTTCGCCAAATTGCCTACGGCCTGAATCTCCAGCGGATTCGGATTCGATAAATTCATGGACGATCATGAATTTATGTGTCTTGGCGTATCGATGTAGAAGTTCAACTTGCGCCGGGATAGAATATCCTTCTCGCTCCTGATCTTTAGTCGAAACCCTGGCATATGCTACAGCTTGAATCATACACACAATTTACCTTTTTGGCCGAGTGCGGTCAATCGACTTTTTGGATATTGCAGGCTGGCTCTTGAGCACTTGCAGAACTTCGGCCTTATAATAATACCGATATCCATTTAGCGGATGAACAAACGAAGGGATGATTCCTCGCTTTGCCCATTTCCTAAGGGTTTTTGGATTGATACCCAATAGCCGGGCCAATCTCCCATTTGTCATCAGTTGCCTGCTATCACTTGTCATTTTATACCTCACTTTGGATATGTTGGTTTGCATGCCATTTCTAATTCTATTTGTTTTCCGCGACTTTAGTCATTTCACCATAGAACAAAGCATGGATTTGTACACACTTCCCGCTCTCGAATCGAGAAAAGTAAAATTTTCCGCCACAAAAGGGACACGGGCATGACTCCCTGCAAAGTAGACTGCAATTGTAGAAAATACCATAGGTCCGAATTCGTCTTACTCCCATCATCAAGTCAATATGATTGGCAAGTTCTTTGGGATCTTGGGAGTGCGGCGGTTTTGTGATATACTTGAGCAAATATCCGATATATCTCTTCGGTTGCCTTACTTGTTCAATATGAACCACAAAGCTGTCGCCAGTGATCTTCTGCCATAAGGCAGAAATTTGGGGCTGCGGTACAAAGAATCCATATACCAAGGCATGAATATGAATGTTCTGATGACCTCCAATTTCGACAACTGCAAAAGCCCCACATCCATTTTTGCGGGGCCAGAAATTATTAAAGAGCTTTCTGGCATCATTGATTATTTGCCGTATGTCTGACGATTGAGGAGTAAATCCTGGCCTTGTTTTTTTTGTTAGAGTCAAAAACATCAAGCGCCTTTTACCTTTATTGGAGAGAGCCTTGACTATTTCGATTTGCCTACGGCGGACACGGGCAGCATATTTCCTTGCGCAATCCTCACAAATGCGGCTTTCGCACCTCTTGGGGCCAATTAATGCGCTTCCACAACCACCACACCCGAGAACCACATATTCGGTCCCGCATCCGGCATACCTGTCGGCCTGCCTATAAAGTTTGGCTGCGCGATGTAATAGGGGCCTGTAATTAAATTCTCGAATATTCATGTATCCATTGGCGATTTCCTTGATTTGTAATGCGACATTGCCTCGAAATTCGGCCTTCTCGATTGATGAATATCGATCAAAGGCATTACCGACATTGCGATAAATTTTATTAGATCGTTGTCTCATAAAAAGTTGGCCACTTATTTGTCGGTTTCAAGTTAACTAAGAGAGTTTTTTGCATATTTTTGCCTTTTTGGTTATCCAATCTGCGGAAAAGTAGACGAGTAGGACGCGGGGAGAACCTGACCATTCACCGGAAAACCGGTCGGCCTTGTATCGGGTTGATTCCACGAGTTATTGTCAAGGTTGCTGTGTGAAAGCGACACTAGACTATTGTTCATTGTTGCCCTCGGACTGTAAATCTCTATCAATTTCGAGCAATATTCGGCAATATCGAATGAGCGACCGGCGAAGATCTTCGGCCTCGGACTTAGATATCTCCCTGCCAGTTTGCTCTTGGAAGAATCTCCTTGTCAACTCATTCAAATCTGTCTTGCGCCTTTGGGTCATTAGGCGCAATTAGGTCTACATTGGGATAAGTGTCAAAAGCAAGGATTGAGGCGTTTTATGCTATATCTAACTTATTGTAAGGCCAAGTCTTGAGATCTCGGTATTAAAGGTCTGTTCGTCAATCGAATTTGGCAGGATATCATTCTTCTTCAAATCGATAATAAATTCTCGCCTTATTGGGTAGTCTTTGCCACCCATATACCAGAGCAGCAAGACCAATAACCATTGGATTGAACTTTGCGAACTATCCAGTATTATATTTTTTTTCAGCGCATTTGAAAGGATCACAAAGAATGTTTCATCATTATTTGAGATTGCCCTATCGATCATGTCATGAACCCACTCAGCAAGTAGAAATGTATTACTCAATCGCATTAATTTGCGGAAATCGGCCAGCGCAGCCTTTTCGATTTCCTTGTTAAGGATTATAGCCTTGCCAGCATAAACATAGGCACCAATTGACAATTCCTCTATGGTTTTACGATGGTGTACAAGGCAATACAGATTATACCTCGTACGAAAAAGAAAATTGATCAAGTACGAATATTCTTTGCCTCCGGCGGCAACTTGAATACTCCTATCCCAGTAATCCATTTTTAATTCCGTCGTCAGGCTTGTTTCACTAATCCTATTTGCCCATTTCGCCACTTCCTGATGGAAATTCAATCGGGCTGCGTTTTTGTCGAGGCCATTTATCCATTCTTGCGATAACATAGGCCGGAAAATGGCAACTGAATAAATATGACCACCGAAATGATTGAGTTGGCGGAAAAAGGTTTTCCTGAGCCATCGTATATTATCCCATGCGATTTGCGATATCATGCCAAAAATATGGCCCCAATCCCCACAAATTTGCAATGGATAAGTTTGGATATGTTTGAAATGGCAGGATTTATTGATGAATGCGAATCGTTAGTCACATGTGGAGTAATAGCGTTTTCGGTTCCATCAATGTCGTATATTGATTAACAATCCAGCTTTTCCTTATAGTCAATAGGGTAGCCTATTGTAATCGATCAAAACCTGTCGTGCGATAATAGTGTGCGACAATAATCGAATTTAATATCGCACATTATAATGTATTGTAAGGTTGGAAAAAGAAATCAGGCCATTGGATTAGGCTATATTATTTATAGTATATGGATTAGCTATATACATTAATAATTTATCATTAATTAATATTCATTTGACATAATAATAGATTAATCACATACTATGCTTATTGATCAAAAAACGTAGCTAAAACGGGAGGGTGTGAGATGCGTTTTAATCGTCTGGTCGATGTCCTAATTCTTTCATTTTTATTGTGTAATGCGGTTTATGCAAATACGATCGATAAGTATACGGGACAGCATACCGAATCATTTCCTATTGCCAGCTTGGATGGGTATGATGGAGTAAATGCTAATATTACATTGACATATAATGGAAACGCCCAGAATATAGTATCTTCTCCTAATTATGATATTCAAGCTTCATGTGTAGGTCTTGGGTTCTCAATTAAATCTCAAACGATTATTTCTAATCATAAAGGAACGGCTGATATCTCTGATGATACGTATTTAATGAATTTCAACGGTCGCATGTACGATTTGGTGCAATTATCAGTAGATACATTCGTTACTTCAAATGGTATGCCATGGAAAATATTCCGGCAAATTAATGATTCAATTACTGATGTACCGATAATTACCGGTTGGACAATCATCTCCGATGATGGTACGTATTTTAGATTTGGCGATTTTAATGATACTTCTTTAACTGATTTCAATGCAACATGGAATACTTTCAGATATGGTAATCACATCGGGTGTGGGATGACCGATGATGAGGAATCATACCCATATTCATGGAATTTGCGTATGGTTCATGATCAGGATACTTTGCATTGGATAAGTTATCATTATCTTAATGAGACTGGAACGCTGAGAGTCTATTGTGATGCTGATACCCTTGTCAATTCTTCAAATTATATGCGATATTCATATATCGATGAAATCGAATTCTCTGATGGCCGCAGTATCGTGCTCGATTATTCGGATCGGACCGACTATTATGCCAACCCAAACGTCCATGCCTTCGATTATTATTCGACAAAAAAGTTGGATAAAGTCAAAATTAAAAATGAAGATGGCACTACGCAATCCGCCATGTTATTCGATTATGATTATTTGACCGCCCATAGTGATTCAATATTCCATAAGCTTATGCTCAGGGATATTCTTCGCGTGAACGGAGATGAAGATGACACCCTATCCATTACGAGATTTTCATACTATACCAATCTTTATGATATAGCATATGGATCTATAAAGGAAATATATTATCCATCGGGTTCCATTAGAGAATACCATTATTCGAATATTGGCGGCGCCGAAAATATCACGGATTTGGATACGTGCCTGCATGATCCCATGGAAGTACCATCGAACTATGATCTGAAAACTAATGATCGCGTGTTTTATAGTGTGCAAGGCGATAGTGCCAAGATCGGTATTTGGGATGGTTACTGGAACATAGATTCCATCAATGTAACAAGTTCTGATTTGCTCAAGCAGACTCCAGCCATTTCATCGGAGGGTTGGATTGCTTACTATCAAAGAAGTATCGATAGCGTGGTGGTAAAAGTTTGGCAAGGAGGCTTTTGGCAGACGTACAAGCAGGCGGCTCCCTCCGGGATTGATGCGAGCAATACGGTCGAATTGTACCCTGGGGATGATTGTTTCCTGTTTATTACAAAGGGCTCGGCGTCTTATAATAACGGAGATAGCACATTCACGAAAGAAACTGCCGAAAAAATAAGCTGCTATCATTATAATACTCGAGAGGATCAATGGAAATTACAGGAGTTATTTACTCCAAATGCCAACATGCCATTTATCCAAAATGTTCAGATTAGTAATAATACATTTACGGTAGCGGTTCACGAAAACAGCTATTATGATTTTGTGGACGGTAAAGTATTTTATGGTTCCTATAATTATGCGGCTGATTCCATGTGTTATGATTCTCTTTACATAACTGATTGGTGGGAAAAAGCATCGAACCTCGAAGATACTTGTTTAATAGCCACCGGTAATAGTTTCTTCGCATATATCAATCGTTGGAATGGGTTAGCAATATATGATTGGACGGGCGACACATGGGAAAGTTACTTAGTTGACAATTATGATGAATATGGGATCTCGAATTCCATATCGTTGTATAATAATAATATCATATGGGGTAAGGGGTCTAATAATAACTATACCTATTTTAGGATTGCAAGTTTTTCTCAGGACAGCATATATGTCCAGACTAACGTCATTGACAGCCTATATTTATATCCTACTCAAGTACAATTAAATAGTCATACGATGGCCGTCTTGTGCGATTATTTTTTGGATGGTACAGATTATAATATTAAAAGGTTTGAAGCGACCGATATCGGATGGGAATTTTTTGATGATTGGGGCTTTTACCAGGTCGATACAGGTGGTGGCCACTATGCAAAAATGGATGAATTGTACTTTGCTCTTTCTGATGATAATTATTCCATCGTTTATAGAGAAATCGACTCTATCAGTAATTATAAGGTGATGTATTCTGAGTATTTTGCCGACAATTCATGGACTCCGGTTGATACTGTAGTTTATTCGCACTCACAGACAGCCCCATCAATTGCCGATAACTATATATTATATCTGGATACGAACGCCACCAATATTCGTGTATATTATCGAGATCGATTCAATGAATCCACCGGATACAAAGATATGATTCTATTACCGGACAGCAGCTATTTTGGTGCCGGTAACAGTCTGATTGCAAAAAATAATGCGGCGTATCTCTACTACTACAATTCAAGTACCGGAGACATGACGCAAAAGGCTTTCGCCAAGGTGGACAATAGCTTTAAAGGAAAAATCCCGTTAATTGTTGTCGATACAGTGTTTTATTACCAATACGCAGAGGAAGATAATCCGGTTATAAAGACATATTCTTATTTCAAGGGACATTCTGATGCATTGGGAAGAACGCCAGAGTTTTCAAAAGTAATCGCCAGTCAACCGCATTATAAGGGGGATTCGGCAACAGGATATTTCGCCGCATACTACTTTAATGATATAAGTGGAGATAGGTTCGCCGATGGACATTATGCTGATAGCGTATTCCTACCGGATTTCAATGATACGACAGGCACCGGTGAGTCTATCTATGGATACACTAATGGCGGGTACTTATTGGACGGTAACCCTTATTTGTCATACGGATTCTCCGCCGATAGTGGTACGAGCGAAAATGTAGACTATGAAAAACTCGCATTTCGGTTCGAGAAAACTTCCGATTCCAGTATTGTCGAAAATGTGTATCGAAATGTTCTGGGTTCATTGGAAAGACGCAATTCAGGATATGAGACCTCGACAAACTATTTATACAACAAGATAAATGGGCATAGAGCTCAGGAACGGACCGGTCTATATGGAGGCGATTCGATAATCTCTACGTATTCTTTTGCATTTGAGGATACGGTGTATGCAAATAGGGCCGATTCGATTTTCAATGATTATGCGATCGGGTTGTATCAGGGATCGGAAACAGTATTCTACGATTCAAGTGAAGCAAGTACAACGATTATTGATAAACAGCGCAGAGAATTTCATAAGACGAACACGTGGAGTATCTATGAATCGTACACCTGGGAGGATCTCTATGATTTAGTCGATACTATTTATACCCAGCGTGTTTGCAGTGTGGACGATAACGGGAACGTTACCGGGTATGTAAACATGAACGGCGATACATTGCGTTTGAAATATGAGCCGGGCACAAATCGTGTTATCGCGTCCGGTACCCGCATGACCATGAATGAATTGGCCGTAAACGGATTTGAATTCGGCGGCAGTTGGGACGGTTGGGGTCTTTATAACTCCGTTATAGATACCAATGCAACAATCGCCCTAACGGGTAACTGCTACAATAGAATTGCGGCTGTATCCACTGATACCTATGGAGCAACCAAGACGATTTCGCAGAGCTCGATTTCCGATTCACTCTATTATCTGTCGGCATGGATGCGAACAAACGGGCAGGGAAAAATTTATATATATGCATATTACAGTGGAGGAGTCGGCTTAGACTCTGTCGTCGCGAATGCCCAGACAATAGGCCAATTAACTGACTGGACTCGCTATGAACTCGTTGTGAATATCAATGAACTCGCTAATTGGAATGAAATCACTTCCCTGCAAATATGGGCCATGGCGGAAGGCGGAATAACGAATCCGAATGTCGTCTGTGTCGATGATATTCAGTTTCATCCGCTGGGTTCACATGTAAATACCGCGCTTTACAATGACAATGGTTATCTCATTGCCAAAAACAATGCCAATAATTATCCCGCAATTTATACGTATGACGATTATGACCGTGTTGTCGGCATACAGGATTACAAAGGCGATGTGGTTGAGGATTATGAATATAACAGGGCCGAGGTGTGGGATATCGATACTCCCGGCGAACTAATTATGTCGTCCGGAAGTTGTGGTACTATTGACACCACATTTGTCGTCAATATTGACCAATCCGCTTATTACTCTCTGTATGCATTATGCGATGAGGGTGCGACGGCATTTATATCGGTTAACGGGTCAAAAGTCGATAGTATACTTTGTGATGGATATAGTGATTCGGTAAGAGTATCCGGCTCGATTACCTTGGACAAGGGAGATACTATCACTCTGCAAATAGACAAAAGCTGTTTACTGGGCGGTGCCGATTCTCTGAATGCCCGCGTAACGTTTGTCAGCTATGTCTACAACCCGGATCAACCGGAAAACACAATCATCCACACCTATAACGATAACGACAGCACGATTACGCTCGCAAAGTATTATGACAGCCATGGCTTTTTAATACAACAGCGGATGAGCAACTATATACTTGAGGCCGATACTCTTCGCGAGGCGACATTGGTTATGCTTGGTGATGAATTGGACGGCATGGAACGGACGACTAAACGGTTCAAGCCGTATTATGATATGATCGGAGCATGCGGAGTATTCGATTATACGCCTCAGGACAGTACGCTCATTGAGTTGAACGCCTATTACAATGGGTCTTATGCCGCGGATTGCGATGAAAGACCTTATGCCGAATTCGAATATTATGATGATATCTCGAGACGAATTAAACAAGTATCTCAGCCGGGTGACAGTACGGTATGGGGATTAAACTCCACGCATACGCTGCAATACCAATACACTATTGACTCCTTGGCAAGGGCGAATGTTGTCCACGTTACCGATCCGGACGGGAATTCAGTCATTAGAACCGTGGATTTCAGCGGATACTATGCCATAGATTCAACGACTTACACTGTTCAGGATTCACTCGGTCAGGATTCGACCGCATATATAATTAAAACGAGCCATTACAACGAGAAACGCCAGTTGACATCTATAACTCTTGAGGATGGCGTCGATTCTGTCACACTGCGCGAGTACGAATATGATGATCTCGGAAGGATTATCAATGAATGGCGCAACGACTTCGGTACTATCAGGCGAATCTATGATTTGAAAGGACAATTGAGATTTTTGCAGACCGACAGGGATTCTGCGAATAATCGATTCGTCTATTACAAATATGATGCCTATGGACGGCGCATTGAGGAAGGACTTTGCAGCGCCACGATTGATACTATCAATGTATTTACCAAAGAGTTTGCCAGGGACCAGAATTTTCCTGACGATTCGCTTATTGGCTCCGGAAAGACGATGAAATACGAATACGAATTCGATTATCTGGAGAAGGACAGTTTGTATGTCACTTACGGGGCTCTCCTGAGAACGAACAATGAAGATACCACGTATTATCGCGAGTTTTACTACAACCCGCTGGAGAATAAGGACTCCGTTGTCGTCGAATTGCCAATGGTCTCCGGAGATAAAAAATCCATCGTTCACAAATATGACGATATTTCAGGGCGAGTCGAGGAATTGCAGGTATTCCCCTTCGAAACAACAGATGGAGCCCGTGTTTATAATTACATGTACAACAGGTTGGGGCGACTGGAAAGCGTGCGCGAGGGACATTTAACGGGTACTTATGATTATACTCGAGATTACATAACTTATCAGTACCTTGCTGACGGCAGAATCTCGCAATCATCAGTAGGCGCCTATGACAGCACGGGTATTGTGCCATTTGCGAGTCAGGCGATGGAATATTCATATAATCCGAGAGGATTATTGACCTCCATCAATGATACGACATCGGTAGCCGCGACAATGGGAGGGTTCAAAGCGGATAGTATTCATTTCGGGATGAATCTTACTTACGATTCGGATGCCGCCGGCGCGAATTCATATTACAATGGACTGGTTTCGCGGATAACCAGCGCACACTCGAGTGATACCGGCGTTATCAGCTATGCCTATGAATATACATACAATGAACTCGGATGGCTGACCAAGGCCGATTTCAATGCCGATGGGAGTTTTACAGCCGGTTGGGATCGACAATATGAGTATAATTTTATGGGAAATCGATCATCCATTTCTATGGGGACGGGAAAACTCGATTATATTTATGAATCAAGCACATCGGCAAAGTTGATAAATGGAAACTCCGGACTTTTCCAGAATCGCACCTATGACGAGGTTGGAAATACAACTTCTGATGCGTTTAGCGGGATTGGATCTCAGTATTATGAGTATCGAAATTTACTGAGCAAGGCGGTCATTCAACCTAGTGTGTTGGGCGCCGATTCCAGTACCGTTGAATTCTGGTATGATGAATTATTGCAGCGTATCAGAAAAAGACATGAATATACCTATCAGGTCGGATGCGATAGCGCCACCGATACCGTCGGTGGAGGCGGTGGTCTCGATTTGCTGGGCGGCGATGGCGGCGGTATTCTTGGCACGACGCTTGGCGGCCCGGGAATCGGAATAATGATTTGCTATAACTGGGGTATAGATGAAGAGTTTTATTTATACGATGGCAAGGTCCTGCTGGCGGTATTCGACAAAAACGATAATGTGACTCATGCCTATGTGAACGGACCGACCGGAAAGGTGGCCGTGTACAAGGACAATGCGGATTCTCTGCGGTATTATTTCCTGAAAGATCAGATAGGAAATACGCGAGTTGTCGTCGATGACACCGGTACTGTCGTACAATACCTCGATTACCACCCGTTCGGACATATTTCGAAGGCCTGGTCGTCCTTTAATGAGAAGTTCAAATTCACCGGCAAAGAACGCGATGCCCTGGGTGCGTTTGACTATGACTATTTCGGCGCCAGATATTATGAACCGGGTACGGGTCGCTTTACGACAATAGACAATTATGGTCAATTTGCAGATGGGTATAACTACTGTGGTAATAACCCGATAAGCAGTATTGATCCTGATGGGAATAGAAGAATATTAATATATATAGGGTATTATTTTACAGATTTTTGGGTAGATGGTAATCAATCAGGCGCTACCTGCGTTCATGTATATGGATATTATGACACGGACTATGGCGCCAATGGAATCATTGATGATATAGTGGGTAGCAACATGCCAGGTGATTATCTTGGAAATGGTTCAGGAGGAGGTGGCGGAAAAGGTGGCAGCGGTGGTAAGCACAGTGGCTCCGGCGGTAATACCGGTGCTGGTGGTGGTTCTAATTCCGGAGGTAGTTCAAATGAAGGAGATGGTAACAATCAAGGCGACGGAGGTGAGCAAGATAATGATCCAAAAAAGCCACCGGAAAATCAATTTAATACGGATAAAAATGAGAAGGATATCGAAAAACTTGTAGAAGAAGCTATGGACCAAGAACCAATGACCAGTGATGATCCGGCCTGTCAAGATTATGGTGACGAAGAATATCTGGCTTGGTATTTGCAGGAATTTTGTGAATGTGCCGGCGATAGTGATTGGGCTAATTCCGTAAGAGCCTGTCTTCACTATTTGAATGAAAATGGCGTTAATATGACTACTGCACATCGGGAATGTTATATTGCTGCTTCAAGTAGATATGATGTCCCATTGACAACGTTGGTCTATTGTTCAGGAACTTGTCTGACAGAAACTGGGGAAAATGCAGTAAAAGCTGGTGTCTATATGATGTTATTTTTAGGCATCCCCTAGGTAACGTGATTTTTGTTGGTGTATATCTGTTATTGAAGTAAATTATTCCTTGGGTCACTAGGAAGGAGAGGTGTGCTTAGACGGGTATTGAAAATATTTGGGTTTGCTATGACTGGAAGTGTACTAACAGTTATTACTTTTACTGTTTCAATGACTGGAAAAGTTGACATTAAATTTCTTATGGTGCCAACCATATTACCCATTGCATTAATTTGGGGAGCAATGCTAGGTATAATGTTAACAGTATATTTATATATTATCTTATCGAAGATAAAACTAAAAATAACATTTATTTGTGTAATTGCAGGTGCCATAATAATAGTTATTTGCTTTAATAAACTGTCTCCTCGTTTAGGGATAATTGGATCACTGTTATATTGGATGGTCACACCAGCTATTATTAGATATATTACAAATTATAAAAAGAACTATACTGTTACATAATAGTATAATATGTAAAAGTCAAGGACCTCCCGGACAGTTTAGGCCTCTTCGGTCGGTTTGTTATACGGCCTTTTTTTGATTCAGTTTATCGTTCCTGATCTTCTTTCCTTATTCTATCGTCTCAATTGGCCGTCGGCCCATGTTGCGATACTATGATCCGGCCATAGGTCAATTCACTACCATTGATAAAGCTACTCAATTTGCAAGTGGATTCACTTACTGTGGGAACAATCCTGTTACTTGGTATGATAAGGATGGAGATTTTGCATTTTTAGTAGGGGCGGTTTTTGGAGCTATCGCTGGTTTTCATATAGCAAATATGAAACACGCTCATGGCCTAAAATTCATGCTCTATGTTTTTGGAGGGGCGATAATAGGAGGCGCCAGCGCGTATGTCGGAGATTACATCAGTACCGCTTATACAGAGATCGGAGGGTTAGCCGCCTCAAGCGCAATTAACTCTAAAGCCTTTTCGGAGCTCTCAGGTCAAGGGGCGACTGTAATTAATTTTGGATTTGGAGTTTTTAACACCAAAACGGGCAAGGTTGATTGGGCAAATCCATTTCAGAGTATTCGTAATGGTTCCGACGCGTTGGCATCGCTAAGCCATTTGACCTCCTTGGGAGCGGTTGCAAAAGATGCCTTCAGACTTCAAATCGCTATTCGCGGTGATGATGATCCTTCTGTCCAAATATATAAAGAGTTCCCGAGGGAAGACGGGAAATTTGGCGAGGCAAATTACAAAAGACATTCTGTTGATCCGGATCGAATGGATGGGATAATTGATGATGGCAAGAGGAGTGTGAAGACAGTATGCCGAGACGGGACATTGGATCATGGTGACTAGGCAGTCATGAATACAGCTCCAGTGCGAGAAATACCGGAAGGGGCCATTACCAGAATTCAACATCATCGTGACCACTTTGTCCATTTCAAGCGTATTCAATATGAAGAAAATGGCGTGTGGATTACCGCAGGTATGAGGCTTATACGAATTATTAGCCCAGTCAGGGGCTCGGTGGAGCAGGGTTTATTTTCCACGGCTTGTTTGAAGGGAAGTATTTCCGACCATTTAATTACCTGTATTATGGACGGCTTTCGCCATACTGGAAGTTTTAGTATCGTATAGTTGGAAGCAGGCATGTCAAGGCGATTTTTCATGCCTGCCTTCTAACAATTTTCTAACAACGAACTATACGCAACTTAACGCAACTCGATGCAACTTGATCCAACTCGACGGAAGTTAACGCAAGGGATGGCAACGGAATACGGCTAATTTACAGTTGTATAAGAAGTTGGCGAAAATACTGTACGGAGAATCCCAGCCTCTCCGCCATATATCATATGGTTTTTGGCTGTCGCGTAGGTTGACCTATCTTCAGTGGTCGTAAGTTTAATTTGACCGGCGCGGTTTCATCCGCCTTATTTGCAAAGATTATAACTTCGACTTTCGAAATCATATTCGGCCGATTGCCAGAGTTCTGAACTTGTCCCAGCTTGCCCGCCATAAATTTGAAAGCCGCTGCAATGCAGCGGCTTATTTGCTATGGATTACATACTGATTTCTTATTACCACTGACTGAATCGCACCCTACTTTTTCAAAATCCATTCTTCCATGATTCGAAATGGAGGCTGCCCAAGTCGCTCAAAAAGCGCCCGTGCCGCGGTATTCCCCGATGCGGTTCCGTCGTGATAGATTTTCCCACCCATGGCCTTTAGTGAATTGAATGCCTGAAGCATGGCGCTGGCACCGAATCCTCGCCTGCGAAAGACTGGCAGCACGCCAAGATAATAAATAGTAGCCCATCCGTCGCTGGGGTAAACCTTGAGCGCGAGAACCGCCGCGGGTTCGTTCTTATACATCCCGATCTGCAAGCGTTCGGGCGCCTGGGTTGTTTCATTCTCCTCAAGCATAGTCCTTAAAAACCCCAACGCGTCTCCGCCGGTATCGGACGCCGGGTCGCCCTCACTTGCCCGAATAAGCAAATCGGCCGCCCGCTCGAGCTCCGACTCATTCTTCGTGTCGACGCAGTTCCAGTCAAGTTCAGTTTTACTTTTTACCCTATCGAGTGCCGTAATTGCATCGGCGAGATCCATGCAGTATTCGACACGGTCTTCGCCCCGCTTGAAACCGTGTGAGGAGAGCGAATTGCGATGAAGAGCAGCCCTCGCGGTTGTTAATGCCTCATCAACTCCCCTGGTCGCAGTGACGACACGGCTGCCTATGTAGAGTGCACCACTCTTCTCACATTCTCCGATGCATGATTCAATTGCATTATTGAAGGCACGACTGTCCGGTACGCCATCGACTCCCTTTTTCCAGGAAACGACAACGGCCCAGGCCTCGCCATCCTCTTGAATTACAAAGAGACGGACGCAAGTGATTCCGTTTTCGTTTTTAAGTTCGGTCATTCATGACTCCTTAAAATCTTTTATTGTTGTTTGGAGTCACATTGGGAGAAATCGAACTTGACCTTATCCGGGGTTGGAGAAGGCAATCCGACTCGTTCCTGCAGTTTGACGCCTTTGATAGTACAAATGCATGATCGAATCACCTCCTTTCCGGTTGACCGTATAGATTACGGCATAGAGCAGATTGTTATACAACGATTGGCAATATATTACAGCATCGCCGGAGTGTCAAGACTGAAGCCCGCATAACCGTCAACGACTCTGAATTCATTATTACCTGATTTTCAACTCCGTTGACAAAGAATGTTCTCCCTTTATTATGCAAATAAAAAGCGGCGCCGAGAGTCTACTCATCGACGCCGCTTGCAAATAGTTTTTTGGGTGGATAGCGAGTTGTTATCTTTGCTTCCACTCGGCGATATAATTGGCCGCAACCCCGCCGGCCGTGGTGAACATGCCAACCGCATATATGCAGTCGCTCGTCACCGCAATATCTTCAACCACATTATTCATACCCGAACTCAGGGGTGTCCATTCGGAGCCGTCCCATGATGCGATTCCGTTCACGCCGATTCCCCCGGCCGTAATAAATTGACCGCAGGCGATCAACTTGTCGTCAAACAATTCCAGACCAAGGACCACCGGATTGCCGCCAAATGTTCCGCTCATACCGCTACCAAGGGGATACCAATTAGTGATTACCGTGCTGGCGATATGATTGGCGCTGACACCTCCGGCGCTGGTGAAATTCCCGCCCACAATTAGTCTATTGTCATAGATTGCCATTGAATATACGCCGGTGTTGGTGCCACCGGATACACCGGTTCCAAAGGCATTCCACGATGAGCCGTTCCAGTATGCGACATAATTCGCGGTTGCGCCGCCGGCTGTCGTAAACCATCCGCCGGCGAAGAGAATAGTGCTATCGGCAAACAGGGAATGTATCGCGCCATTCATTCCGGTTCCTATCGGGGACCATGAAGATCCGTTCCACATCGCGATCCGATTGGCACTGACACCGCCCGCGGTAGTGAATTGCCCGGCGGCAATCAGCATACCATTATATACGCAGAGATCAAAAACTGCATTATTCAAGCCCTGCCCCAGCGGCGACCATGTTGTGCCATCCCAGGCGGCAATGTAATTGGCCGCCACGCCGCCGGCATGCGTAAAATATCCGCCCGCGATTAACTTCCCATCGTATACACAAAAATCAATTGCGGTTGCATCAAGTCCACTTCCGACCGGTCCCCAGGCGGAACCGTTCAAAGCCGCAATGTGATTGGCCGCAACCCCTCCACAGGAATCGAAATCACCAGAAACAAATAACTTGTTATTGTACATCTCGCAGGTCCAAACATAATTATTGGCCCCACTCCCCAATGCTGCCCATGACCATAGACCCGTCGAAGAAGGACACGTGCTCTTATCATCATCCGAACACCCGACCATGACTGTGCCAAACGCAAAAATGGCGACGAGAAACACAAGTCGCGACACGATTCGGAAATTCATATACATCTCCTCGGTAAAAAATGGTGGAAGCAATGTGAATATGTCATTGCTGCTTTAAATATACTTTAAGCCGATACCTTTGCGCAATCGAAATCCATTGACTAGTTAATCTCCTGCCGAATAGCAGAGCTATTCAATCCGGTATATGAGAAGATGCGAGCGATCACGACCCTATAGGGTCATGCTACCGGGTGTTATAATAATACGGTTGGCGAAGTGACAGGATGTGTAGGCAGGGCATCTGATCCCAACCGTAGGAAGGGCAGGGGCACCGGACGGTATATAAAGGATAGCCCGCCCGGCGAAGAGGCGACCCAATCTGTTTTTTTCTTTACTCCCTGCGATATTCTCAACTATTAATTACGTAATACGTATAACTGGAATCTGTGGCCGGTTAATACGGTATTCTCGGGTGAAACCGATGCTAAAACGGAGTAGCCATCGGCCTGTGTAAGTCCTCCGGCAATCGTAAAGGAGTACGTGTTGGAACAGCAATCGAAACCGACTCTCGGAGCCTTTTTGGGAGTATTTACGCCAACGATTCTGACTATCCTTGGCGTGATCATGTACCTGCGCTTCGGCTGGGTCGTCGGCCACATGGGACTGACCCAGACCATCCTTGTGGTCATCATTGCCAATTCCATCACACTGATAACGACGCTGTCCTTCTCATCGATGGCCACAAATATGAAAGTCGGGGGAGGCGGCGCCTATTTTATCATCTCCCGCAGTCTCGGATTGGGGGTCGGCGCGGCGATCGGGATTCCGCTATTTCTTTCGCAGGCCATCTCAGTAACACTGTATTCCTACGGTTTGGCCGAATCTATGAGAATTGTCTGGCCTGACGTTCCTCTCCTGCCAACTTGTATTGTGGTTATATTGATTGTCTCGGCCAGTTCGATCTACGGTGCGAAATTCGCCCTGAAATCCCAGATTCCGCTACTGGTTTTGGTTGTTGTATCGTTAGCTGCGCTTGCGATCGGTGCCCTGACCGCAGTCAAACCGACAGAAATAGATCCGTCACTTATTCAGGTTAGTGACATCGGTTTTTGGGTCGGATTCGCAGTCTTTTTCCCTGCCGTTACCGGCGTCATGGCAGGCCTCAGTCTGTCCGGTGACTTGAAAAATCCAAGCAAAGCGATCCCTGTCGGGGCGATTCTGGCAACCGTCACCGGCTTTATTGTTTATTTGGCGATTCCGGTACTTCTCGATCGCGCGACTGATGCCTATTCACTCCAGACCGATTCATTGATCTGGTTGAAAATAGCCCCATTCGGCGCCTTTCTGGTATTGCCCGGATTGTGGGGAGCCATACTCTCGTCAGCCGTCGGTTCCGTACTCGGTGCGCCGCGAACGCTGCAAGCCGTCTGCCGCGATCAAATATCCGGCACTCGCCTGAATGCCTTCGTCTCCGGAGAAAACGGCATTCGCGTCGCCCTGATACTGACCAGCCTGATTGCCCTGGCCGCGGTTTTCCTCGGAGACCTGAATGTTGTCGCACAGGTCGTGACGATGTTCTTCCTGACGGTTTATGGAACCGTCAATATCGTAGCAGGATTGGAATCTTTAAGCGGTGACCCCTCATGGAGACCACGCTTTCGCATCCCCTGGGCGCTCAACATCGCCAACGGACTCGCTTGTATTTGGGTAATGTTCCTAATCAGCCCCGTGGCAAGCATCATCGCTATATCTATAGAAATCCTCCTCTGGCTGATATTCTCCCGCAGGGAACAGCGCGCCACCTGGGGAGATGCCCGCCGAGGACTCTATGAGGCAATGCTGCGCTGGGCCCTCATTCGTCTGTCGCACCGCAGCATGAGCGCCCGCAATTGGAGGCCGCACGTTCTGGTCTTCGTTGACGATGCCAGACGAAAACTGGATCTTATAAAATTCGCCTCCTGGTTCAGCCAGAACAGGGGAGTAGTCACGGTGTGCGAACTCGTCGTCGGTAACCTGTTGCACGACGAGATCGATGTCCATGAAAGACTCGGCGCCATTCAGGATATCCTGAAAAACGAGGAATTGACTGTCTTTGCCGAGGTCGATGTCGTCGACAATATCATCGATGGCATCGCCGATGTATCTCAGGCTAACGGAATCGCCGGATTTTCCAGTAATACGATCGTGCTGGGGTGGCCCAGGGATCCGAACATGTTATCGGATTTGCTCATCACTGCACGCAAACTCGAAAAAATACAAAAATCGGTTATCATCGGAAAAATCAATCCGCAGCATGTTTTCCCCGTCCGCAAAGTGCGGCGAGAGATTCATGTCTGGTGGGGAGGCCTGAAACAAAACAGCGATCTGATGCTCCTGCTGGCCTATTTGCTGACTCGCAATCCTGAATGGCGAGGCTCCGATCTGAAAATCCTTTGCGCCGCATCCAATGAATTCGCGCAGAAAAACACCGGGCTGTATCTGGAGGCATTGCTCAAAGATATCCGCATTGAGGCAGACTGTGACGTCTTTATCAAACCGAAGGATGCCAGTATCAGCGAACTGATACAATCGCGAAGCGCCTCGGCCGATGCCGTGTTTCTGGGATTAGCGATTCCCGAGGCCGGTGAGGAAATGGAATATATCGAACGCCTGGAATCTCTCGTCGGCGATTTACCGATAGTCTTCTTCGTAAAAAATTCGTGTCTCTTCGTCGGCAAACTGCTGGCCAATGAAGAACTCGAGGCCTCATAAGAATTTTCTGATTCATCGGTGAAATATAGGATCGCGGGATCAAATCCTACCTCCTCCACATTATTGCCTTTACCCAAGTAAGTATTTTTACCAGTCAGTAAATGGATGGATTCCTCGGTGGCGAGTATGTTGATATAGTATTTACAAGCACGTGTCATTGCGAGCCCTTCTTAGGGCGTCGCAATCTCAGGATATATTCAACAGGCACACACGAGTGACGATATCTGTATACCTTGAAGCGATACCTTGGAAAATGTAATTCGATACGCCGCACACTCTGAGGCACTCTGTGCCGATCTGCCGCTCTCTGCCACCACTCATATCCTCGTCAATGCAACTATTTGCCCCCCTCTCCGTAGTAGATGCATAGTGTTGGATTCCGATTGATTTGTGATTCCACAACCACAACCCGTGAAATAATCTATTTGGAGTTGCCCAATGAAAGCAATCTTCCGCACCAAGTATGGGTCAGCCGATATCCTCAAACTGAAGGAACTAGATAAGCCGGTTCCGGGTGACAATGATGTACTGGTCAAAGTGTGTGCGGCGGCGGTAAACCCGCTTGATTGGCATGTTCTGCGGGGAGTGCCTTTTCTGGTTCGCCTGATGGGTTTTGGTGTCATGACACCAAAGCACTCGATACTCGGGGCCGATTTGTGCGGTCGGGTCGAAGCAGTTGGGAAGAATGTTACTCAATTCAAGGTCGGAGACGAGGTTTTTGGAGCCGGTATGGGAAGCTTCGCGGAATATATGCGCATTCATGAAAGCCGCGTGACTCTCAAACCGGCATCTATGACTTTTGAACAGGCAGCAGCAGTGCCGATTGCCGCCATTACCGCATTGCAGGCACTCCGCGATCAGGGGCGACTGCAAGCTGGACAACATGTCTTGATTAACGGCGCATCCGGCGGCGTGGGTACATTCGCGATACAGATTGCCAAGGCGCTGGGAGCTCAGGTAACAGGAGTATGCAGCGGAAAAAACATGGAAATGGTTCGATCGATCGGCGCCGACCATGTGATCGATTATACGAAGGACAAGTTCTGGCTGACCGGGCAGGTGTACGATCTGATAGTAGACAACGCCGCATTTTACTCTATGAATAAAATCTTACGCGCACTGAAAACAGGCGGCATTTACGTCGGAATCGGCGGTTCCTCATCGACCGGAAGCATTGTGCAGGCGATGGTTTTCAATCCACTGATCGCAAAGATGAAAAACAAAACAGTCACTTCATTCATGGCGAATATCAATCAGGCAGATTTGGTTTTTATCCGGGAAATGTTAGAGACCGGTAAAGTAACGCCTGTTATAGACAGGAAATACTCCCTGGCCGAGACTCCTCAGGCGATCCAATATGTCGAAGATGGACACGCTCGGGGAAAAGTCGTAATTACCTTTATCGAGTAATCGATACTTCCTATATAGTCGTAATGAAATCGAGGGCCTACCACAAGTTGATAGGCCATCCAATCGATAAAATAAATGCTAATCGACCACGAGCGGATTGGCCGGATCGGCAGCCCACTCCTGCAAAGATGCCATATAGACCGCAACATCCGTGTATCCGAGGCGGTACATGGCGAACGCGACCGATGACGCCGCGACTCCCGCTCCACAATAAGTAATGGCTCGCTCCTTTTTATCAAAGGTAAACATTGCACCAAGTTCGTCTTTCGGTTTATAGTGCATCGATGTATCCAGAAGCCCCAATGCAGAGACATTTACCGCGCCGGGAATATGGCCGGGACGACCATACAAGGCCATCTCTCCGCGATAATGTGGTTCCATCATCGCATCAACGAGATGTACCTTCTTGTCATTAATAGCCTTGAACACTTCATCTTTGTAAGCAATAACTTGCGGCCGAACATGCGGCGTCAGTTGTTTCGGCTTTACACTCACCGGCTCTGCCGATACCGGTCGCTTCTCCGCAGTCCATGCAGCCATTCCACCATCCAGTATTGCCGCATTATCAAATCCCACCCATCGCAGCATCCACCATACACGAGCCGCCCAAACCGAATTGAATCCATCATACAATACGACTCGGGAATCATTTCCGACTCCTAATGCACCCATCGCCGCGCAAAACTGCTCCGGTGTCGGTAGAGCAAAACCCATCGGGCTGTTGACATCACGGAGGTCACCCAAAAGGTCGGCAAAGCCGGCCGAAGGAATGTGGCTTTTCTCATATTCAGCGCGGCCGCTCTCGGCTCGCATGCCTCCCTTTTCCCCGGGTTTCATGAGGACGGTGCAGTCGAGTACGACCAGATTCGGATCATTGAGGTGCTGGCTGAGCCATCCGGTTGAAACAAGGGTTCCCATGTTGTCCGAGGCAGCGGAGGAGGATTGTGATTGCGATAAGCCTATAGAAGTCAAAAGCGTCAACGATACAAGAAGCATCAGGAATACGATCGGGCGATAATACATAGACATAGTATTCTCCATGTGAAGTGGTTATGCCTTGATTACGTATCGATAGTGAAAAGGTTACGCAGATAGTAAAAGGGAGTGACCGGGCCAATATTGTTGCCGGTATTGAGTCGCAATCCTATTTGGTTATTTCCAGCGTTTGGATATTTCATTATCTTAGTGTACTGAATAATTGCCTGACTTCAATTTGTGTCGATCACGGCAATAAGACCTGGAATGGACGATGATTTACAATACGAAACAATCTCTAATACGCGAAAAAGACTGGGAGTAAATCTAGTGGGAAAAGTACTAGTTGCTATTAGTATCTTACTGATCTTCGCCTTTGATTTGTTCGCGCAAGCGAACGATACTTTCAAACTCACCGGATCATATCTTGGCCAGGAGCCGCCGGGAGAATCGCCCGTATTGTTTGCGCCGGAAATGATATCGTCAGAACTCAATGAGCACGGCTGTACATTCTCACCCGATGGAAAAGAGTTTTATTTCACCAGAATACTCAATGGTATTCCCTCGATTATGTACACCAGTCAACTGGATGGCTTTTGGACGACACCACAGATAGTGTCCTTTTCCGGAGTATATATGGACCGTCTTCCGCAAATGTCTCCTGATGGCAATACTCTCTATTTTCAATCGAAAAGACCCGGCCAAGGGGCCGATTCTCCCGGAGAGGTTGCGATCTGGATATCCGAAAGAACCGATTCCGGCCAATGGGGAGAGCCGAAGCCACTGGACGTTGAATTTGAGATGAGCAATGCCGGGATATCAGTGAGCGCATCCGGCAGTGGCGCCTTATATGCCTCAGGCATCGTCAGATTGCGCACTGAAAATGGAGGATTTACTAAACCGGAGAAACTCATTCCCGGCCTGGAAGGCACATATCCTTTCATTGCACCTGATGAAAGCTATATTCTGTTTTGTTCCGGAAAGCAACGAGATCTTATGGTCAGTTTTCATCGTCCTGACGACACATGGACCGAACCCCAACTAATTCTTCAACAACCTATGCCATTCTGGATACAGGGATTTCCGATAATGTCCCCGGATGGTCGGTACCTCTTTTTCACTGCCGATCATGATATCTATTGGGTCTCAGCAGATATTATCGACAGACTAAGACCCAATGAATTGAAATAGACATTGGTGATGTGTATATCCGATTTCATGACCCACATCGGCTATATTTTGACAAGAGGTATATTTCATCAGTTAATCTCGGCCAATTGACTTCATGTCAATCTCGCTTTATTTATTTCCTCCGAGCGAGAATTTTATTATCTTAGCGCATTAATAATGACATTGCCCGCAGTCTATTGCGGGATTATCGAGAAAGGACTAAGATCACTCATGGATACCCGGATTCAAAAACTGGCGCAAATTCTGGTGCACTATTCGGTAAAAGTCAAAAAAGGCCAACTGGTCAAAATCCAGGGAGAAAAACCCGGCCTGCCGCTGATGATCGCCATCTACGAAGAAGTCATCAAGGCGCAAGCCTATCCATACATGCAGGTGCGTGTCCCGCAATGCGAGGAAATCCTGTATAAGCAAGGCAAGAAGCATCAGCTGGAATTCATCAACCCGATCGCGAAAGCCGAAATCAATAAAATCGATTGCCTGTTCAATGTCTGGGCCAGCGACAATACGCGCTACCTCGCCGGAGTCGATCCCAAACAGATCGCCATGCAGCGAGCCGCCTACAAGCCGCTCATGCAGCGCTATTTCAAGCGAATCGGTGATGGCGAAATCAGCTGGGTCGGGACGCAGTATCCGACCCCGGCCGATGCCCAGGAAGCCGACATGTCGCTGACGGAATACGAAAACTTCGTCTATTCCGCCGGGCATGTGGAAGATCGCGATCCGGTCAAACACTGGAAGAGCGTCGAAAAGGAACAGATGCGCATCGTCAAGATTCTCAACCGGACCAATCATCTGCACATTCAGGCCCCCGGCACGGATCTCAAGATGCGCGTCAAAGGCCGCAAGTGGATTTCCTGCCACGGCACCGAAAATTTCCCCGATGGTGAAATCTTCACCAGCCCGATCGAGGACACCGCCGAGGGCGTCATCAATTTCTCATATCCGGCAATTTATGTCGGCCGCCGAGTCGAAAATGTGCGACTGGAATTCAAGAAGGGACTCGTCGTTACGGAATCTGCCGACAAGGATCAGGATTACCTCACGGCGCTTCTGAATACCGACAAGCAGGCCCGCCGCGTCGGCGAAATCGCCATCGGCACCAATTACAATATCACGCGCCACACCGGCAATATTCTCTTCGACGAGAAAATCGGCGGTACCTGCCATCTTGCGGTCGGGGCCTCGATTCCGGAAGCAGGCGGTGTGAACAAGAGCTCGATTCACTGGGACATGGTCTGTAATCTGAAAAAAGACAGCGAAATCAAGGCCGACGGCAAGGTCATCTACCGCAACGGCAAATTTACGATATAGACAGTAGTGTATTAGTGCTCCGTCCTTTTTGGGATGGGGCACAGCCTAAATAATCTCAAAAGACTGAAATATCACACAATCTTCTTTAGAGCCAGAAGTATTAAAACCTATGTATTCTAGGCCTCGCTTATGATGCAAAGGATCATCATCATGATATTCAAGAACCGCATGATGGTCAATTTCAACTTTGATAAAACCACTCTTGTATTTAATTCTAATTTGATATGGACAATTTTTCGCCATTTTGAATTCAGGATTTAGTTTAACTTCATCGGCCAATCGGCGAAGTTTAACACCTGAATGCCAGAACCACAAATGATATCCCGAAAATCTCTCTTTACCATTTGAAAAAAACATAATGTTTATTTCAGGACCATTTGATATTGCGGACAATGAAATATCTAGCTCCTCCTGATTTATTTTCTCCGCGCAAAAAATTAGTGGGATTTCCTTATGTCCTGGGATTTTTGTTGCCAGACTGCTATTATCTTCAATATACCAAATCGGAGAAATTGGAATCCAATTACTACCACTCCAATGTAGTGGTCTTAATCTAAACTCTAATAAGGCTGATTGTAATTGAGTCCTGAAGCTTTTAATGCCAGATATAGATGTGTTGTATATTATTATTCTATAAGGCCTTAAGTCAAATGGGACATCGTCTAATTTTTGAGATATTAAAATGACATGATCATTATCTTTTCTTGAATGTGTAATTCCCAATTCGTAAAATACGTTGGGGTTTTTGTTCGTTAGATCTGCAATTACTAAATCAGATGATTCAATTTGAGCAAGGATATCTTCAATTATAGGTTTTGAGCCATATAATTCATCGGCTCTAATGCAGTTAAAACTATACTCCTCAAGACACTCCTTTAATATCTCATGATATATTTCATCATATTCCTCGCCAAATGGCATTATTATAAAGCATTTTCCCGGCATTGTCTTAATATCATTAGCCTCAAAATAAGACTTTGGATAAATTCCCATAACATTCTCTCCTATTTTATAGGCATAGTAAATAAAAATGATATAAATAATATAACAGGTACTGGAGACTAATGTCAATATCTAAAACACAATCTTTGAATATGAAAACATAAAAAGCGAATTCGATGATTTAAAAGTGATCTCGGGATTCCTATGTAACTATAGTAACAATGTAATAGATGTCTTGTCCGCCCAATCTTATGTTGCGAATCTGGACAAAATTGTGTATTATTATCATATCTAAGGGAAGAATGCTCGTAATTTAACCTTTATCCGGATTATTTGTCATGAAAACTCTATCGAACCTTTACCGGGCGATTTTGCTCCTGAGTTTGTGCGCGTGTTTTTTCACCGCACAGCCGATATTGGCGCAGGCCGGCCGATGGGTTGAGCATGACCTCGATGATTTTACCTCTTCCGTCCCGTCGTACCAGCGAGGCGATGGCCTCATTCTCGTTTCGGCCCCATCTAAAAGCCATCTTCTGCTCTTCGACATCAATATCGGAGAATGGCTCGATATTGACCTCGGAGCGCCGCAGACCCACTCGGAAACCGATTACCGCTTTATCAAAGGCGATATCGCGATGTATTTTTCCGACAATATCATCTTCGGATACAGCGCCGAATTGGCGGAATGGGATACGCTCACCTATATCGGGACGCCGTTCGGTTCCGGCGCCATGCCGGGGCAGGATGGCTTCGGGTGCAGCGACCGCATCGCCTATTTCCTCACCGACCAATACGTGTATATCTTCGATGCGGCCGTAGGGGAGTGGGTTTCGTACGGATTTAGTCCCCCGGTGGGATTCACCTACAGCCGCTCCTGGGCGAAGGAAGACTATTTCGCGACGATCCTGCATCAAACATATCCCGACCCGAATACCAGCATCGTTTACAGCACTCATACGCAGTCGTTCAATACGATGACGCCGGGCGGGTATTATTTCAGCGATGCACAGGATCACGGATATGCCCATCAGATAGATATGGGGAACGGCGAAGATTACTGCCTTATAGGCTACAGCGCCTTTGATAATCAATTCGACACATTCAGCGTCCACCTCGATGAAGTGACCGAATCGATGACCGGCGGCTGGATAGGAAATCACAATTGCCACGAATATACGACCTACCTGACCGGCCACCGCATTCCGGTTACGCCGTATGTGACCGTTACCTGTACGTTCTACGGCTACGATACCTATCTCGGCCACTGGACCGATGATTACATTGTATTCGATTGGGATGCCGATCTCTATTACGGCAATGGCATTGTCGCTGGCCGCTTCAGCGTCGACAACTGGCTGGAGCGAGATACCGATTACTGGAGATTTCTGTTTTATCGAGGGCATTCCGGTACCTACCTGCAGCAAAATACTGACATCGCATATAAAAGCACTACGAGCGGTTACACGACTGCCGGGCGAGCCGTGGCTGTCTATGACAGTACTCGTGCCTGGGGATACGATGTAGAATCGAATCTCGGCAAATATACGGCCCTGATGCACTCCAAAACAAAGAATTTCAGGGCAGGCCATAATTGGATCGCACTCACCAGATACGATGTCGGCAGCGATCCCGCCACCGTCTACGTTTATTATGCGGATGATGATACCTGGCAATCGCATGCGGTCGATGGTCCGGTCGGAAGCGATTATGTCACCGCCGACCAGTATCTCGCCGATGTCGGCGACAATTTCCTGTTTTATTCCGGCTATCAAAACGGCTTTTCTGAAGTGCCGTTTCCCGGCGGCGTGTTCCCCAGCGCTCGGATTAAGAATAATCTGGGCTATGTGACGACCGATGATCTTTCATATATCCACGATGCGACTCGGGCGGCCATCTTCCAAAAGAATTTCCGGCTCCAGACTTCTGGTCTCGGTGCAAATTCGCTGGTGACATTCGATGAAACCGACAGCACGATCTATGGCTATAGCGTGCACTCGGGCAATTGGTCACAGGTCAAAATCGATGCCGCCCCATATGTTGTCTACGATACCGGCTCAATAGGCTTGGCGACCGGCCAGATTGCCGCCGATTATTATGCCCGCTTTTATGCTTTCAATGGTCTTGACGAGGGATGGGTGGAATTGATACCGGCCGGATCGCACCGATCATTTGCGGTTGCCGAAAAGACGGCCGTAGTTCTGCGCAGCGATCGTGTGTATGCCTTCGATCCCTATGACCACGGCACCGCTGTCGGCGATGGCGAGACGCCGGTTGTGCCGAATACTTTTGCCGTTTCCCAAAACTACCCCAACCCGTTCAATCCGACGACCGTGATATCTTACCGATTGCCGTATTTTTCGGCGGTCAAGGTAACGATTTTGAATATACTCGGGCAACAAGTTGCCGCACTCATCGACGAGCGGCAGCCGGCGGGAGAGCATCAGGTCGAATGGGATGGCTGTGATGCGAGCGGAAAGGAAGTCGCGTCGGGCGTCTATTTCTACCAAGTCACATTCGATGACCGCTCACGCACGAAAAAGATGATGCTGTTGAAGTAAATGTAATAATGTGATTGGGATTGCTTTCCGGGAATCCCAATCAAAAACCGATAGTGGGAGTTCAGTTTCAGCGAAAAGGCGCTCATACCGGCGGAAGCGACTTTTTGCAATTATTTCTTGACAATATTCCGTAAATCGTCGTAATAATATAAAAGACATCCTAACATTGTCTGTGGCATATCCCGATGGGGGAGAGAACATTTCCCGCTTCGTATCAACATCATGATTTTATCCTGAAATGCTCATAATCCCCGGTTGATATATTCTGTTGACTCCGGCTCAGTATTTCGGGGCCGAAGTCATTTCGTCACATCATAGCTATAGGGGGAACCCATGATTGGTTTGGCATTATCCGGGGGCGGATTCCGGGCGACACTGTTTCATGTCGGCTCCATTATGCGAATCAATGAATTAGGTCTATTGCGCGGAATCAACGAAATTACAAGCGTATCCGGAGGGTCGATTCTCTCGGCCTATTTGGGTTTGAAATGGAATGCGCTGGAATTTAACGATCAGAACGTCGCCGCCAATTATGATTCCGTCATCGTCGAACCGGTCAGGAAATTCTGCAGTCGCACGATAGACGTCGGTACGATTCTGGGCGGCATTATCAATCCCTTTCGAAGACCGAGTGAGCTTTTAATCAATAAATATCGGAAACACCTCTTCGGCAATGCCACCCTGCAGGATTTGCCCGGAACCGAGGGAACGCCGAAATTCACGATTTATTCCACGAGCATGCAATCCGGCGCCAGCGTGCGATTCACGAGAGGCTATCTCGGAGAATATCATCTGGGCATTATTAAGAGCCCGAAAATACCGCTGGCTGTGGCGGTGGCCGCATCGAGCGCCTTCCCGCCGCCGCTGTGTCCGGTAAAACTGAAAGTCGATCCCGGTGCATGGATAAAGAGTGACATCGCCGATTATTTCGATGATGAATACCTCAAGTCGACGATGTGGCTGGTTGACGGCGGCGTATACGATAATCTGGGATTGACCCGCCTTGTCAGAATGTGCGACACCATTTTTGTCAGCGACGCCGGCGCCCCGTTCTCACCGGACCGAAAAATGCTCGCCAGTCGCTGGAGTCAAATCATGCGCACCAAGCGAACCCTCGATATCATGTCAGAGCAGGTGCGAGCCCTCCGCATGGTGTCATTAATAGCGGACTATGCGGATAAAGTCAAAAAAGGCGCCTACTGGGGGATCGGAACCAATATCGACGAATATCCGCTGGCCAAAAACAATCTGTCGCCGGCCCTCGCAACGTATAACGCAACGACGCAGGCAATCGCAAGGATTCGCACGCGCCTGAATAAGTTTAATGAAGATGAACAGGGTAAATTAATCAATTGGGGATACTGCTTGACCGATGCGGCGCTTCGCTCGTATTTTGACGGCAGCCTCCCCGCCGCGGAAAAACTGCCGTGTAAACAAAGTCTATCGTGAGAGAACGCCAATGGATGAACATATTATTTACAAAAATCAGGATGTACTGAATACCGGCCAGCCGGTTACCCATGCCATTGTCATCGGCATTGGCAAGTACGATCACTTAGTCGGCGGCGCCGGCAATGAAACGAGACTGAGTGGAGGCCTCGGGCAATTATCTTCTCCTCCCATATCAGCCGGCAAATTCGCCGACTGGTTGCTGGATGAATTCAATAATCCCCAGAAACCACTGGCGACCGTTTCGATGCTCATTTCCGATGTCGCCGGGCCAGTGACGTATCAGCATGCAAAACTTGCGGCGCCCGTCGAAGTGAGCGAAGCTACGATTGACAATGTCAAATCCGCCGTTCGCCAATGGATAACATACGGCAACGACAGCGAAGAAAACATGACCATATTTTTCTTCTGCGGACACGGCGTTGCTCGGGGCCTTGTCGGGCTGACACTTCTGTTGTCCGACTACGGCAAAGACGACCTCCAGCCGATGGAGGGGGCGCTCGATTTTGCGGCCATGTTCCAGGGGATGGCTCAATGCAAGGCATCGCAACAAGTGTACTTCGTCGATGCCTGCCGCAAAGTGTGCGATATCGCTGCTCGCACGACCGATACCGGGAATCCGATCATACAGGACGATAAAAACAGGCGCTATGCGTCTCCCTGGAATACCGCAGTCTATCACTCGGCATTAAAAGGAGAGGCCGCCTATGGGCGAAAAGACCTGCCCAGCTTCTTCACCGAAGAACTTATTAAGGCCCTGAATGGTCTGGCCAGTAATAAACGAAACGCGGAGCAAAAATGGCGCATATGTACGGCCGAATTATTAACGCCTATAAATAAAGGTTTGAGTCTGTTAGGAGAAGCCTCCAGCAGGCCGGAGGCCACCAATTCCATATTCGAGTTTCATGAACTCAAAAATGAACCTCAGGCGCTGGCTCTGGTTTATTGCAAACCAAAAACAAAAAACAAAGAAGTCGAGCTGCGATGTTTGAAAAACAACGCCTTATACTCGAGTCGTGAGCCCAAAGATGAGGACTGGCAAGTTTTCGTCTCGCCCGGAGGGATGTATGATTTTGAGGCGAGAGTAGACACGGAGAAAAAAGGGGAAGGGCTGGGTTACTTTATTCTTCCTCCTTATCAGGACGTAGAAATCGAGGTGGTGTCATGAAAGTTAAATTACTGGCAAAAGCCCTCCTGAACAAAAAGGCCTCCGATTTCGGTTTGTCGGGTGATGTCTTTCGAATAGATGAAGACAATAATGTTGCCTTCGTCAGCCATGTTACGCTGCCGCTGGATGATTATACCAGCGACAACGCCAAAGAAATCGATGAACTCCGCGATGCGAAACCGGGAAAATATATACTCCAGACATGGCTGCCCAGCGGTGAAATCAGAAACGATCAATTCGATATTAAAGAAGGTGAAACGACGGAATTGGAAATTACCCTTCCGCATGAAGGCCCGCACGAGTGGACAAGCCTCCATGCCCTGACCGGCCAGTTTAAGCAGGAAGCGGTAAAGGCCGCTGAAGATATTGTGGAAACGAATGGTTTTGTCGGAGCGCCTGCGGATGCCCCTCGGACTTACGCCGATATGGCAATGCATCCGCGGCAGGGATTTTCACTTGCGATAGTAAAACCGGAAGAGTGGCCGGATAAGGCGATTTTCTCCGAGGATAAAACGTTCGATAACCTATATGGTCTGTTCTGCGAGGATATTGATCTTGATTCGGCGTTAGACAGGTTTACTCCGTACGGTACGATAGATCACCCTTCGTTCGAGGATAATGATTATGCCCTCTTTCGCTTTGGACATCGCGGCCTTCTGCGACAGGGCGAAGAGGATCAGGATAACTATTACTTTGGTCCGGGAACACCATTGGATCGCCATTTTCTCCTGCAATCCAGCGAGGCAGGGGCGAATCTGATTTGCATGCCGACTCCGTGGTCGACGCCGAGTGGTCAGGCGGAAGTCGAGTTGCTCCTGAAAAAGCAATTCGATTACGGCGTGCCGCGAATCTCCATCACAATTACCGATCCGATGATAAATACGATTCTGGGATATATCAATATGGGAGCGGTGCAAAAGGCCGCAAACCTGATAACATTCAGTAAAGCACGCAAAATGCTGTTCGATAAAATATCCTATCCCCTTACTGCGGCAGTCGGCGGATATTTATTGATTATGGGGTTTGAGCGGAATCGTTACTCTGAAAAATCGGACAATTGGCAGGATTGGATCGACAATCTCGACCACTGGTTCGAATGGATGCCTGATGGTGCAATACTCAACGCCGCATTACTCTTTAAATTAGGAAAAACCAACAATAAGGCGGCCTTCGAGGCATTGATGCGAGCCTATGACCGCGGTTTGCCGTTCTTTACCTTTGGATTACAGATACTAATCGATTGTATGCGCTATTTCGCCCGCGAAGGTGAAGCGAACGCAATAAAACGCCTGAAGGTCTTAGAGGGCATCGCATATCAGGCGGATCCGTCCCAGATATTTTTAACGCTAACCTTTCCTCAGCAGTGGAAAGCGTAATCTCAGTTCGGGGGACTCATATGAGTGATATACTGCAAATAACGATGCTTCCCGCCAAGGAAGGCGATTGCCTTCTCATTGCCTACGGCGAAGAGGATGATAGAAAATATATCCTCATCGACGGCGGCCGGGCATGGACATATAAGAATGCTCTGAAAGCGTACCTACAGGATAATGAAATTAACAGGCTCGAATTGTTCATCACGACTCACATCGACCGCGATCACATCGACGGTGTCGTCGAATTACTGGATGACAATGACTTAGAACTTGATGTCGGGGAAATCTGGTTTAATACCTGGGACCATCTGCAGGGAAATGCTATCGAGACGCCGGATAATGACGACGACATCGAAACCTTCGGCGCCAAAATGGGCGAAGAACTCAGCACGAAAATCCTCGAAAAAGGATGGCATTGGAACGGCTCGTTTGGCGGACATGCAGTTGAAATCGACGATGATCCTCAGGAGAATGAAATACAAATCGGTGATATCAAACTGACCCTGTTATCACCGGACCGTAAACGACTCGAATCGCTCATCAACGACTGGGAAAAGGAGTGTCAGGAGGCCGGACTCGCACCGGGATACGGTGTAGAGGATTATAAGGAATTACCCAAAGATGTCGAAGTATTCGGCGCAATTGATATCGATGAATTGGCGGAAAAGGAAACTGACGAGGATAACTCAGATGCCAACGGCTCCAGCATCGCTTGTCTGCTGGAATACAAAGGCCGAAGATTATTATTATCCGGTGATGCCCATATCGACATACTGATCGAATCGTTGAAGCGACTGGGGGCAACGCCGGAAGATCCGCTGGAGCTGGATGCTTTTAAAATTCCGCATCATGGCAGTAAGGCCAACATCTCGAAAGAGCTGCTCGATTTGTTGCATTGCAAAAACTATCTCGTTTCAACGAATGGAAATTATTTCAAACATCCGGATGATATCGCCATGGCGCGTATTGTCAAATACGGATCGGATGATGCGACGATCAATTTCAATTATAATACAAAATATAACAAAAAATGGAAAAATGAAGCCTGGGAAGAAGACTATCACTATAAAACGAATTTTCCCCCTAAAGACGAAGATGGATATTTGACCGTGACATTTACCGTCGAGGATAATTAGGGAGCGTCCACCGGAAGGCAAACAGCTCCCCTTTGTTCATGATATCTGTGGTGACAGCTATTTAACGTCGTCGTCGATCTCGCGCATGGCCCGCAATATTCCCAGCGGGCTGTTGCCGGTCGCCAGCTTGGTCAGCTTGTCCATACGCGCCTGATCCGCCTGGAATTTCTTCTCCAGCCGCGCCTGGTATGCCTGCTGTAATACCTCTATCAGACTATCCAGCTCATATGGCTTCGGCAGATAACTGAAAGCGCCGAGTTTCGTGCATTCGACCGCCGAATCCATCGATCCATGCCCGGTCAGGATGATCACTTCAAGATACTTGTGTTCCTTCTTGATAATCTCGAGCACTTCCTTGCCGTTCATTCCCGGCATTTTCAGATCAAGAAGCGCTAGGTCGAATTTATCGATGCGCGTCGCCTCGATGGCTTCCTGCCCATTGGTGGCTTTAGTCACGTCAAAATCCCGCAATTCGAGCCGCTTGGCGATCGATTCGAGGAATTTGACTTCATCATCGACGATGAGCAATTTGATTTTCTTAGACATGTGAACCTCTATGGTCAATAATTAAAATCCGATGTAACGCCAATATCCCATAATCGTCCAGAACCAGAGAACGATAAACGAGAGTACCAGAATCACTGCGCCGTGTTTGAAGAAATCACTCAGCGATACGAGCTGTTCTCCGGTCACCGGATCCTTGGCCATGGCATAAGCGATGGCATTGTTCGGCGTTCCTATAATCAGCATATGCGCAAACGACGATGCGAAAGCGGTAGCCAAACCGACCATCCACGGATGCGTCCCGGATATCGTGGCCATCGGGATCGCAATCGGACCGATCGCCGATACCGTCGCGCCGTCACTCATGAAATTCGTCGTCAACCCTGTAAACAGACTCGTTGCAATCGCCAGCCCCTCGCCGCTGGTCAGGAAATCAGGCAAAATGCTCACAAAAGCATCCGCAATATATAACGCTGCCCCAGTCACCGCCAGCCCCTTACCGAGAGCGCTCGCACTGGCATACAGCGCCACGACCTCCCATTGAATTCCGGCGATATCCTTCCACCTGAGCACCCGGAACAAATTCAGCGCCACCAGCGCAAGAATCACCGGGCCGCCCATTCCGAAGATATCGCTGGATGTTATCCAGAGGAGAATCAATCCGACGAGTATCGCAGCCGTGATATATTCTTTTTTATTCATCGGACCGATACGCTCAGCCGACTGCTTGACGATTGAAGAAACATTGAGCGATTTTACTTTAATTCTGCGTCCGAACACGATGAGGAAGTATAGACCGATCACAACCGCCATCACCGGCACGAAGGGGAGGCCGTACTGCACCCACTCGCCGAATGTCGGCGCATTACCGTAGTCGGATAAAATACCCAGCATGACGGCATTGCGGCCGCCCGCAGCAGGTGAACCGGGGCCGCCGCAGTTGGCGACAAAACACAGCGACAGGACGAACATCCCGGCCAGCGCCTTATCTTGCCGCACCCCGGCCGCCCGCACTGTCGTCGCGTACACGACCATAAACAGCGGCATAATGAAGGCAATCAACGCATGCTCGGATACGAACGAACAGGCGACACCCAGCATCGGCAAAAACAGAAACAGCAATAACTTCAAATTTTTCGCCGGCCCCAGCAACAGCAGACCGATTCGCCGGTCAAGACCTGTGTTACCTATGGCCACCGACATGGCCAGCACGCCGAAAATAAAAATAACGGCATCCTTGGCATACGCCTGTGCAATATCATCCGGCTGGAGAACTCCCAGGAAATACATCACGACGCCGACCAATAAGGCCGTTATACCGACTGGAACCGCTCCCGTCGCCCAGAATAAGGCTGCGACGACCAGAATACCGAGCATCACCTTGGCTCGAGTCGCAGTCTGTTCCACCGTCAGTGGTGTTTTTATCTTTTTGCCGTCCGAGTCCTTTTGTGATTTCTCGAGTCCGTACTTGCTGCTGTAATGTTCCGGTATCGTTTCTCCCGGCTTCATTTTCAAATACCCGGAATATCCCAGGTTTATATCCGTCGGATTTCCGGTTTTTTCCGCTGAGAGTAAATCAAGCAGCCGCTGTGGCGACGGCATAAAAATCAACGTCGCCATAATAAACAAACCGAGCAGGATTATGCCGGGCCGAGAATTATGCGACCCCTTCAGCCAGTTCCAGAAGGAACCCTTTTCGACATGCGGAATTTCATGCCGGGCCATGACATGGACTTTATCCTGCCGAGCCGATTCGATGACTTTGACGAGCTCATCGAATTCGCACGGCTTTTCGAGGTACGCATATGCCTCCAGCTTCCCTGTCTCCATCGCCGATTCCATGCTGGCATGCGCGGTCAGCATGATGACCTGCAGGGCAGGGCGGTAGTTCCTGATTTCCTTCAGGACTTCCTCGCCGTCCATATGCGGCATTTTACGATCCAGCACGACGACATCGATATCCGTGTCGGTGCGGACCTGCTTAATGGCGTCATCGCCGTTGTTTACGTCAACCGTCTCGAAACCGCGCATCTGGAGACGCTGCGCCATCGATGTCCGGAAAACGTCTTCATCGTCCACAAGCAGAATTTTAGGCATCGTTCACTCCCTGTTGTCCGGTTCGACCTGCGACAGCGCGATCATCTGGGTTGCGATTTCCTGACAAATATCCGAGATCCTCAAAAGCCCGACCGATTTGCCTTTACTGGTGACGAGTACGGACAGCGTATCCCACGCGATCATCTTCGGGATAGCCTCGCACAACATGGCGTCCGCGTCTATATTTTCAGTCATCGGATGCATGACATCTTTGACCTTGTAATCCTTGGCCCGCATGCACAGCGTAGACAAATCATCCTGAAAAAACTGATAGTGGCTAATCAGCGTTTGCATGGTATGCTCGCCGACGCCGGCATCCTTCATCCGGCGAACATCCTGCTGTACGCTCCGCCTCGGCTCTAACGCCTTGAGAAAGGCGAGTTCTCCGAGTTTTCCGATAACCTGTTTGTTTTCATCTATAACCAAAACGGCACGAAACGGCATGCGGTCACGATCCCGCCGTTTCTGGGCTTCCTGCAACACCTGTACCGCTTCGACAAGCGTGGCGTCACTGGAGACCAGCCCATAGCGGTCGAGGGGGACCATGATGTCTTTGACACGCGTTTTATTCATTCCTGCTCCTGTTTAGATACTGAGTACAGAAACAACCTGTCTGTCTATCTCAATGCTTACAGTGTACCGGCAATGTCAGGGTAAAGGTACTCCCCGCGCCGGGCGTACTTTCAGCTTCTATTTTCCCGCCCATATTCTTGATAATGCCGTAACTCACCGATAATCCGAGCCCCGTACCCTTGCCGACCTCTTTCGTCGTATAAAACGGTAAAAAGATTTTCTCTATCTGTTCCCGCGTCATCCCGATTCCCGTGTCGGCAATCGATACCTGAATTTTCTTTTTGTCATAGCGGGTGGTTATGGCAATCGTACCCGGCCTATCCTCGAGTGCATCGATGGCATTATTCAGCAGGTTCAATAGCACCTGCTGGAGTTGATTGGCATCCGTGAGCATTTGCGGGATATCATTCGCATAGTCGCGAACGATTTGAATATTCGATACTTCCAGCTCTTTGCCCAAAATCCCATCCACGACTTTATCGATCATCTCATGGATAAAGTGCGGCGAGATATCCATATCCGATTTCCTGACGAACCCCAGCAGTTTTCGCGTCACATCCCGGCAGCGGAACACCGCCTCGCGAATATTTTCCAGATGCTCCAACTGCTCGGTAGTATCGGGCGGAGGTCCGAATTGGGCCGTCATCAAATCCTTCATCAAACCTGCTTCTTCATTGATTATCGCCAGGGGGTTATTTATCTCATGCGCGATACCGGCGGCCAGTTCTCCGATCGAGGCCAACTTCGCGGCGTGCTCGAGCTGCGCCCGCGTCCGATCGGCATCCTTTTGTGCCTCGACTAATTGTCTGGCCCGGTAAAATACCATGAACGTAATAATGGCGATGAGCCCTGCGGATAATCCCAGAATTTTCAACCGATATCCCGATAGAAATCCGGCGCTGGGCTCGACCATTGGCAGAACAATCAACGCCCAATCGGTATTCTGCAGACTCGCATAGGCATATATCACGGTATTCGCCCCGACTATAGCCTGGGCAATGCCCTGTTCGGGCGACTTTGGCGGTATAAACGGAGACGAATCCAGTGGATTGCCGACCTGCGGCTTAACGAGCTGATACTGCCCGGAACTATTTACGATCGATGTCGATACCTCATGCGCCCCTTCCAGTGACGTGATATATTCGTACATCCGCTCGGGGTCAAGAGACGTTCGGAGGACCACCGTGCCGTCTTCGAAAGTCCGCTTCTTCGCAATCGTAAAATGGGGGCGCTGCCTCAATCCGAGGTAAATATCGGTGATAATGAAATCAGTCTCGCTGTCCATCAGTTCAATGTACCATGATTCGGTGCTGTAATCCTGAGATTCGAGGGCCGGGAAGGGGCCGGTATACGCAACCTGGATTCCCTCGGCATTGAGGTACCCGATATCGGTGAAGGCATCACTGTTTTTCCTCAGGCGCTGCAGGTACGCCTGCATGTCTTGTGTGCTGGGAGGAAAAATAAACCGGGGATCATTTATGAGATTGGAAAGATTGACGATTCTCTCTGAAATGAAAAGATCAAACGTGTTCGACTGGTTCTCGGCCGTTGCCGTAAGATGAAGACTCCTGCTGTCGGTCACCATCGTGTCGTACTGATAATAAAAGTAGATCGACAGGACGATAAGCGGTGTCAGGTACGTGAGCAAGAGCCTGACTATACTCTTTCTTTTAAAATCTCTATAATGCTTATCATTGAAAGGGAGGTAGTCGAATGTTGTCTTGCTCTTATCGACAGGCAAATCCGGCATGACCGTACACCCCTAAAAACAATCCAACGGCACTATCGCCATGAGAATGTACCAAAGCCTGTCTGGCCTGTCAATACATTTAGGTCCGATTTCGGAAAAATCGGAAAAGCCCGTCATACGGGATGTGCCTTGTTACCTTTAGCGGTATAAATTGTATTAGTCTTCCAGGCGCCTCGTAATACTCTCGATAATCTCCCCGGCGCTCGATTCGATCGGTTTATTGGTCACATCGATAATCGAAAAGCGGTATTTTTTGAACAATCCCAAGGCAAACTCGAGTTCCTCGTACACCGCCTTCGGGTTGGTGTAATCCGACGAGGTCCCGATTCCCATCTTTTCCTGCCGCTTGTGGCGGAAATCGAGAATCTGGTCCAGGTCGATATTCAAACCGAACACTCGCTTACGATCAATGAGCGCGATCTCCTCAGGCACCGGTGTGTCGACCGTTATCGGGACATTGGCGACTTTCCAGCCCTGAACGGCGAGGTACATACTGAGCGGCGTCTTGCCGGTTCGCGAAACTCCGGTGATGACGATATCGGCCTCGTGCAATTCCTGAAAATATTTGCCGTCATCATGCTTGAGCGTGAAATCGATGGCATCGATCCGGTCGAAATAGCTCTGGCGCATGGCTCGATACAACCCCGGCTTCTCGATCGGCTTCCTGTCCAGTACCTTATCTAATCGAATGAACAGGTCATGCATGAGGTCAATTGTGGTGATATGAAGTTTTTTCCCCGCCGCCCGCAGGTATTTCCGTAATTCATAGCTGACCAGCGTGTGCACGATAGTCCCATTCGTTGCCTGCGCCTCCGCGATGACCGTATCGATTTGCTCTTTGCTGTATACATGCACACGCTTGTGAATCGGCATTTCGACGCCGGGATACTGAACCAGCACCGACTCGACTAATCGCATGCCGCTGTCGCCAGTCCCTCCGGAAACGATATAAATAGGCGGAAATTCGACCTGATCGCTCATACACACCTCGCTATACGGGATTTGTGACTATTGAAAAATACGGAATACGCCCGGTGGCTGGCAAGCTTTATATAATATCGTTTAATCTCAATAGCGCAGGGAAATCAAAATAATTGTGATCTCAGTAGCATAGATGATGCAATCGTCTATTTGCACGATGAATTAACATCCCCTCTTTAGAGGGGTGCTCCGCCTAGGCGGACGGGGTGTGTTTTCTTATACCCCTTCCATATCAAGGAGGGGGTCAGGAAATTGTAGGGCAGATTTGTCTCCAAATCTGCCATCTTTGCCGGGCGGACGGGGCGTGTTTTCTTATCCCCCCTCCTTACCAAGGAGGGGGCTAGGGGGAGGTTAACAGATTCATTACGGGCGGGAACCCATCTTTGTAGGGCAGGTCCCTTGTGTCTTATGCCTCCGGCACCTTATCAACCGTCGACACCCGCATCCCGAACAGCGACCGCAACCGCGCCACGAATTCTATCGCATAGGTGAACACGAGTGGCGTCAGCACCAGTGTAATAATCGTAGAAACCGCCAGACCGCCGACAACCACCGCGCCGAGTCCCCGGTACAATTCCGAACCGGCTCCCGGCATGACGATCAGCGGCAGCATACCCAGAGCCGAGGTCGAGGTCGACATGAAAATCGGCCTCACGCGAACACGAACGGATTCCTTTACTGCATCGTACGATGTCATACCCTCGCGCATCAGTTGTATCGCATGGTACACGATGAGAATCGAGTTATTAATCACGGTACCGACCAATATGACAAAACCGAGCATCGTCAGGATATCGAGCTGCTGATTCGAATCGAACATCTGAATGATATCAAGCCCCAGTACTCCGCCGAATGTCGCCAGCGGTACCGTCACCATAACCACGAGGGGATAGGTGAACGACTGGAACAGCGCGGCCAGCAGGAGATAGGTCAAGAGAATCGCCAGATTAAAGTCGGTGAATAACTCTCGACGCAATTTCGTCAAGTCATCGGCCGCGCCGGACAATTTCACATCATACAGCGATCCCAATTGATTCTGGTCACGCAGCGGCTGCACGACTTTGTCATTAATAATATTCATCGCCTCTTCGAGGGCGACACCATCCGGCACCGATGTTTGAATCGACACCACACGCTGGCGCTCGACATGGCTGATATTGACCGGTCCCTGCATCTGAACGATATCCGCGACATCACCGAGCGTAATCAATTCGCCGGTCGGTGTCGACAGCGGCAACTGAGCGATATCCTGCGTGTGCGCCGACCAGGAATTATCAGCCCGCAGGATGACATCAATCTCGTTTTCATTGTGATAATAATCCGATACAATCGCTCCATCGACCAGAGCATTCACCGCCGATCCGATTTCGCGAACCGTCAATCCCACATCCGCTGCACGAATGCGATCCGGATAGACATGCACCTCGGGACTGCCCAGGTCAATCGCAGTCACAGGGGATGGGTAGGCGCCGGGCAATGCCTGAGGCACCGACTGTAACATCCCCTGCGCGAGGCTGATAATTTTCGTGAATTCCGGTCCGGTGACATCGATCTGAATTGACCGGGTACCGGCGAAGCCGCCGCCGAAAATCGAGGCCTGATTGGCGAATCCAAATCCGCCCGGAACCGTCTGCAGTGCCTTATTCGCTACCGGAACGAGTTCCTTCGCCCGCTGCGGATCCTTTGACCGCAAACCCATGAATGCCTGATTCGGTGTCGAAACGAAGAAGAAATTATCCACGCCGCCGCCCGGTAAATCCTCATCCGGCGTTTCGGACTTGTACAGGTATTCGAGCTGACTCTCGACCGATCTCCCGATCGAAATCACCTCGTCGATATTATATCCCGGGGGAGGAAAGGTCATCCCGAACACGAAATTCTGATTCCCGTTCGGCAAATATTCCGTATTCGGAACAAGCAACACCGTCAAACCCATCGACACGATGACGATACCGCTGAGCGTCACCAGCCGTCGTTTATTGTTCCGATTGATGAAGTCGACGAACTGCGAAATCTTGTCTGCCAGACGATTGAGAAGTGATTTTCTGGACTCATCGGACAGTTTCTTTGAAACATTCAATATTCGAGCCGACAGCGAAGGGATAACCGTAATCGATACCAACAGCGAGATACCGATAGCCGCACTGATCGCGATGGCGATATCCTTAAACAACTGCCCGGCGCGTTCCTGAATGAACATAATGGGCAGAAAGACTGCAATCGTCGTCACTGTCGAGGCCAACAGCGCGCCCCAGACTTCCTGCGCCGCATCCAGCGCCGCCTTAAATTTATTTTTTCCCATCTGGAGATGCCGGTAAATATTCTCCAGCACTACAATTGAACTATCGACGACCATACCGACCGCGAAGGCCATACCTGCCAGCGAAATCACATTGATCGATCGTCCAAACAGCTTCATCGCCAGAAATGTAGCAATAATCGAAATCGGAATCGACATTGCAATAACGACAATGGCCGACTTCGATCGCAAAAACAGAAACAGCGTCAGCACCGCAAGAAAACCGCCGAGATATATATTCGAAAACACTAAATCGATGGCCGAATTGATATACACCGTCTGCGAATACACATTGTCGATGTGCATATTCCGCGAGGCCATCAATTCCTTATTCACGTTTTCCACTTCGGCCAGCAGCCGATTCATGACATCGATCACATTCGCCCCGACCTGTCGCTGAGCATTGAATGCAATGGATGTCTTTCCGAAATGCCGCACCAATGCCTGCGGCTTTTCATACGCCAGTGTCACATCGGCAATATCCTTGACTCGAATCGGGACATTGTTTTTCATTGCGACGACGGTCTGCTCGACCGCCTCGATTGACTCATACCGAGCCACCGTGCGGACGACATACCGCCGCTTTCCCTCGGAAAAATCACCGCCCGAAATATCCCGGTTCTCCGACTGCAGGGCATTGGTCAACTGATTGATCGTTATGCCCGATGATGCCAGCGCCGCCGGATTAAACGTTACATGGAGCTCTTCCTCGAGCCCGCCAAATACATTAATCGATGAAATACCCTCGATTCGCTCCAGTCGCGGCTTTACCTGATTCTCCAAAAAAGTCTTGATATGCGGCAAATACTGCGTACTGTCGGTCGTCTTAATGACAAACCATGCGATAGCATTATCGAATGGTCCCGATGTCGTAATCGTCGGCTGTTCCGATGTCACCGGATACGACGGCACCTCGTTTAACTTATTGGACACGCGAATGAACGCCCCCTCGATATCCGTCCCGGCCGGAAACTCAAGCGTGACTGTCCCGACACCGCTCTCCGAAGAAGACGTCATCTTCAGAACGCCCTCGATAGACTTGAGGTACTTCTCCTGTTTGTCGACGATTTCCTTCTCGACCTCATTCGGCGAGGCCCCCGGCCAGACAGTCGTAACATTGATGACCGGCCGCTCGACCTCGGGAGTCAACTGCACCGGTACTGATTTGAGGGCGATATACCCGGCGATGACCGTGATGACCACGGCAACGATAACCGATACCGGATATTTGATGGATGTTTGTATGAGACTCACGCGCTGGATTCCTTGATTACTGAGGTTTTTAGCCTTCGCTGTCGAGTGATGCGGTTTCGGATGGCGCCGGAGGCTGACTGCCGTCAGTGACGGCCGCGCCCGGATAAATTCTTTCATTACCGCGCACGACAACCGGCATACCGGCCTGTAACATCTGCGATTCGACCGCCAAAATATCACCGTCGACTGATTTGACCGTCACAGGTATCGGAGCCGCCTTGCCTTCATTGATGGTATAGACCATCGTCTGATTGCCCTGGCGAACGATGGCGTCCTTGGACACCGCCAGAGATGTAAACTGTTCGTTCAATGTCAGCGTCGCCCGCACGAGCATTCCTCCGGCCAACCGACCGGTGGAATTATCAATCTCTATGATAACCGGAAATGTGTGCGTGTCCTGCGATGCATTCGGCGAAATTCCGGTCACCCGACCGGTCATCTCCGTTTGCTTACCGTTAGTCACGGTAACAATAGCCGAACTCCCCGCTTGCAGATGCCCGAAGTATTTTTCCGGCAGGTCGACCGTGACTTTGATCGTCGACAGGTCAACCATCTCATATACTGCCTGACCCGGTTCGACCCACTCACCGACATCTATCAATTTGCGGCCGGTATAACCGCTGAACGGCGCACGAATAACCGAATTATCGAAATCATACGCCATCCGACCACGCTCGGCCTCAAGCTGCTCATAGCGGGCTACCTGAATAGACTCCCATGCCACCGCCGAATCTAACGCCGTCGAGGAAATCAAATTTTGATTGCGCAATTCCACCGCGCGCGCCTTATCCGATTTTGCCAAATCGGCATTAATGCGAGCCTGCTGAGTCTCGGCTTCTTTCGCTTTCAAGGCGAGAGCCAGTCTATGAGAATCGATAGAAATAAGCGGCCTGTTTTTGGCCACCCAGGTGCCCTCGTCGCTGTTTATCTCGGCCACCCGGCCGGAGATTTCGGACACGATATTACTGCTGATTTTGGCCGATGTACGGCCGATCAGCGATATCTGATCATGAAACGACCGGCTGCCGACCGGTTCAGTCTCGACAAGAACCATGCCCTGTCCAGAAGCGACCGAACTAACCGCAAGCAACAGAACCAGTAACAGGCTATTTGACAATCTCGATATATTCACGATTTCCTCACCTTAGAAAAAGTAGACTAAATTAATCCGCAATGCTATACTGTGTAAACGAAAAATCCCAAAAGAAGTTCCATATACTCATGTAAATGTGATATTGAGCTGGGACGCTCATGGAAAAATAACAATTGCCGAGACTTTACGCCTTTCGGGCGACAAATATCATCTCCGGCGAATTATCCGCCAGTTCCGACCGGTCGAAATTTCCATAAATACAATCGATTGCAAACCCACACCGCGCAAGCAGATGCTCGACCTCGAATCGAAAAAAGTACCGCATCGGAAACGATTGCACGATTCGCTCAGTCCGATCTTCAATGTCTGTCAGATAATAAATCAGCTCCACATCATTGCATTGTTCGGCCATATGAAGGTCCGTCAGCCGATTGGTGCGGCGAAGTTTCCGCCCATCCGGCAAATCGAACTCAGGCGTATCTTCAACCTCGGTTTTATGCCGGGATGCCTGCAACCTGGCGGGATCGACTTGAAACAGATCAAAGATTAGTCTGCCCGCCGGCAAGAGGTTGGCATGAACCGCTCGCAGACAGGCCATCTGATCATCCATGCTCACGATATGCTGAAACGCCCGAAACGGGATAATCGCCAGCGCCGCCTGCTCCGGCAATGAAAAAGCGGTCATGCTCGCCTCTATCAATGTTATCCGCTCCTGCTGTTCAGTTGTCAATTTCCCGACTTTTTTCCTGCACCGCCTGAGCATCGACTCCGAACTGTCCACGCCAAAGATACTACAACCGGCTTCTGCGACCGGAATGAGAACCCGCCCGGTGCCGCAACCCAATTCGACGATAGGGCCATTGGCCTGTCGGCACACCTCGACATAAAAGGGAACATCGCGGCGATTGATATGCATAGGAAGCAAATCATACAACTCGGCCAGGATGGGATTGCTCTGATACGAACTATACTGCCGCATACGACAACCTCGCAATTAGGCATCGTGGAATAATCTTAAATATAATCAGGGTGTGATATAAAGACAAGAATCATTCGAACGGCTTGAATCCCGATCCGATAATCTCGTGTGTGTCGACAACGGTGATGAATGCCTCCGGATCAACAGCCTTGATATATTGCTGTAACTTGGCCATCTCGCGAGGGGAAAGGGCCGAGAAAATGACTTTCTTTTCATTCTCCTTGAAATACAGCCCGGTCGCATTCAAATAGGTGCCGCCCCGATTGAGCTTATCCAAAATGATCTCGCGGATTTCCTCGTGCTTGTCGGAAATGATAAACACCGCTTTCTTATCTTCCAGACCGGTCAACACCGCATCGATGGTCTTGGAAATCGAAAAGATTGCAATCAGCGCATAGGGCGCAAGATTAATATCCTCAAAAACAATTATCCCCAACAGGATAATGCATCCGTCGATAATCAGCATATTGCGGCCGACCTGAATCTTCGTATACTTCGATATCATCTTCGCCAACAGGTTCGTCCCGCCGCTGGTGGCATTCGCCTTCAGGATAATCGCCAACGCCGCGCCGATGATAACTCCGCCGAAGATTGACGACACCAGTATATCATCCGACAACGCCAGCCGCCCGTAAAAATGCATCAGCACATCGACCGACAGCGATGCGACGATGATCGCCAGAAACGACTTGACTCCGAACGATACATTAAATGACCGAATACCCCAGACGAGGAGGGGAATATTCAACAACAGCGTCAGTAATCCGATAGGCAGGCCTGTCACATGATTGAGGACCATTCCGAGCCCGAACATCCCGCCGGGAACAATATTGTACGGCACAAGGAAAAAGACATAGCCGACGGCAATCAGAGCCGCCCCGATAATAACGAGCGTATAGTTGAAAAACCATTTCCCCGAAAACGGTTTCTCCTCCGCTATCTGCTTCCGCTGAAACTCAGGAATCCCCATTATGCCCCTACAATATTATTTGATACCTCTTGTAGGGCAGGTCCCCAAAGGGACCTGCCATTTAAAATAATCTTATCACCCCAGCGCCACATCCAGCGTCATCATGACAGCAAATCCCAATATCGCCCCCATCGTCGCGGCATCCGAATGCCCCCGCGTCTGCGATTCCGGAATCAACTCCTCGACCACGACAAAAATCATCGCACCCGCCGCAAACGCCAGCGCATACGGTAAAATCGGTTCGGCAATAATCACTAATCCGGCTCCGATAACCCCGGCAATCGGCTCGACGACGCCGGAAAGTTGCCCATACCAGAATGCCTTGCCTCGCGACATCTTTTCACGCCGTAGCGGCATCGACACGGCCAATCCCTCGGGGAAATTCTGAATCCCGATACCGATAGCCAGCGCAATCGCTCCGGCCAGACTCGCCGACGGTAAATCCGCCGCCACCGCGCCGAACGCCACGCCGACCGCCAATCCTTCGGGGAAATTATGGATCGTAATCGCCAGCACCAAAAGAACACTCCGCCGCCAGCTCGTATGAATTCCCTCGGCGTCGTCCATCTTCATCCCGATATGCAGGTGAGGAAGAATCAAATCAATGAGCCGCAGACAAGCAGCACCGAGTAAAAACCCGACGAGCGCAGGCACCCACGCCGGAAGTGCCTTCCCCTCGGACATCTCGATTGCCGGAGCCAACAGCGACCAATAACTGGCGGCAATCATGACGCCGGATGCAAATCCGAGCAGAATATCCATGGTCTTCTGTTTCGGCTCCTTCGCCAGAAACACACCGGCTGCGCCTGCCGCAGTCATGAACCAGGTGAAGAGGGTGCCGAACAAGGCCTGTATTACGGGATGAAATCCTGAAAAGCTGCCTAACAGATCCATATATATCCCTTATAGTTGGTATTTTCGATTCACTTCTTATGAAGATAATAGATGATACGCAAGTCAACAATATATATTGACCCAAACCGACCCGAATCGCCGGATACGTCGAACACATACGTATTGCCGAATTATAAAATTCCCGTGACTATTGCCCGAATTTGCGTATCTTGTGCCGATTATGGCTCTCGGTATCAAATGCATCTCGGTCGTGACGATTACCATATCGTCGGTCACCATGTACATCGGGTTCTACACCTGGCGCATCATGTTCAACAATTTCGCCGTCGACATGTTCGGCGCCGCGCCGACCGATGTCGGCATCATTCAGGCGGTACGAGAAATCCCCGGCCTGATGGCCTTCGGCGTCGGAGCCCTCGCGCTCTACTTCGCCGAATCCAGGATTGCCGGATTGTCGATTGTCACGCTGGGTATCGGTTTGCTTCTCTGCGGCGCATCCTCGTCGATTGTTATGCTCGGCCTCGCCACGCTCCTCATGTCATTCGGATTCCATTATTTCGAACCGATGAATTCATCGCAATTACTGTTACTGTCAGATTCCAATGCGCTGGGTAAAGCCCAGGGGCGTCTGCAATCATTCGAATCAGCCGCCGGACTGGTCGGCGCCGCCCTTGTCATGGGCATGACCCTGTTCCTCGACTACCGCACGACATTCTATATCATCGGCGGAGCCGTCGTCCTCGTCGGTTTCTACCTGACCATCGCGCTGCCCGCCAACCGAGGCGGATCGGAACAGCGCAAAGTCACCATCAAGAAAAAATACTGGCTCTACTATACGCTGTCATTCCTTCGCGGATGTCGCAGGCACATCTTTACGACCTTTGCCATTTTCCTCCTGGTTAAAAATCACGGCCTTGATATTACGATCATCTCCGCAGTGATGCTCTCCAATAACGTCATCACGCTTTTCACCAATCGCTACCTGGGATATCTCAGTGATAAGGTAGGGGAGAGGGCCGTACTGGTCGGATGCTCGTTCGTGCTCGTCTTCATCTTCAGCGGGTATGCCTACATTACCTTTTTGCCGCTCCTCATCGCCTTCTATCTGTTCGATAACGTCATGTTCGGTTCCTCGATTGCCCTCAAATCGTACCTGCGAAAGATATCCACGCCCGAGGATCTCACCGGATGCCTGTCATTCGGGATGACCGCCAATCATATCACGGCAGTCGTGATTCCGATTGTCGGCGGTGTGGCATGGGAAATGTTCGGTTATAAAACGACCTTCATTGCCGGAGCGATTATCGTTTTCATCGATATGCTCTTCGCCTTGCGGGTGCCTAAAAACGGCTATACGACGGATTCTCAGAAATTAGCCGCCTAAGCACTTTTTATCCGCACGATCTTGTCCTCGCGCGTAATCTATTGTATACTGACAACGCACTTTATTAAACAGACAAGGAGACTCTGTTATTATGGCAAGAATGCGCACGATGATAATCCTGTCGTTAACCCTTCTCATTCTCACACCATCACTTATTCTGGCCCAGGAAAGCGGCTATAAGGTCCCGCCGAAAGCCGTCGCCGATATCGTTGACGCCCCGTGGACGCCGCGTATATCGCTCTGTCCGGATCACGAATGGCTGCTGTTGCGCCAGTACCCGGGCTATCCTTCAATCGAGGAAGTCTCGCAGCCGGAACTCAGACTCGGCGGCCTGCGATTGAATCCCGCCACGAACGGTCAAAGCCGCGAGTGGTATCTGACCGAACTCGGCCTTAAAAAAATTGCCGATGGCAGCGAATACGAAATCTCCGGCCTGCCGGATAAGCGGCACATTATGCACATTTCATTTTCCCCGAAAGGCGACCTGATTTCATTCGTCAATACCGCCGACGGGAAACTTACCCTGTGGTGTATCTCGATCAAGGATCGCAAGGCCTGGCAGGTATCCGACCTGCCGCTCAATGGCGTGTTCGGCGACCCGACTAACTGGATCGATAACAAGACACTTATCATTCGCGCACTGGTACCCGGCCGCGGTGCTGCGCCGGTTAAACCGCTTGTCCCGGAAGGCCCGACTATTCGCGAGAATCTCGGCGAAGTGGCGCCCGCCCGAACTTATCAGGATTTGCTGAAAAATAAATTTGACGAGGACGTATTCACCTACTATGCGACCTCGCAGCTTTATACCGTAACCACCGACGGCAAGACTGAAAAAATCGGCAGTCCCGCCCTGTATACCGATGACATCCCGTCACCGGACGGCAAATACCTGCTCATCGAATCCCTGCACGAGCCGTTTTCATACACCGTTCCCTATGATCGCTTCCCGCTGAAAACCGCCATCTGGGATACGAAAGGCAAAGAGATCGCAACCATCGCAGATTTGCCGCTGGCCGATAATATCCCGATACCGTATGGCTCCGTCCGCACCGGACGCCGCTCCATTGGCTGGCGCCCCGATACCCCGGCCATGTTGTCATGGGCCGAGGCGCGCGATGACGGCGATGCCGGAAAAGAAGCCGACATCCGCGACGAAGTTTATCTGCTGGATGCGCCGTTCACCGGCACACCCGTTTCCCTGATGACACTTCCTATCAGATTCGACAGTGTCACCTGGGGCGACGATAACCTCGCCATCGTTGGCGGCTGGTGGTGGAAAACAAGAAACATAAAAGCCTGGCGAGTCGCTCCCGGAAAACCGGACGCCGAACCGGAATTATTGCAGGATCGCTCATGGGAAGACCGCTACAATGATCCCGGTCGCCCCCTGACCGAGCGCAACAAATATGGCCGCTATGTCCTGCAAACCGCCGACAACGGTCGAACGTTATTCATGCGTGGCGACGGCGCTTCCCCCGAGGGCGACCGCCCGTTCCTGCGCAAGTTCGATCTGAAGTCAAAAGAAACGACCGAGCTGTTCCGCAGTGAAGCCCCTTATTATGAAGACCCGCAGGTACTGCTCGATGTCGATAAACTGACCATGCTGACGCGCCGCGAATCCGTGACCGAGCAGCCGAACTACTTCATCCGCGACCTGAAGAAAAAAGACCTGACCCAGGTGACGCAATTCCCGCATCCGACGCCGCAACTACAAAACGTTCAAAAGGAAGTTATCCGCTATGAACGCAACGACGGTGTCAAACTGACCGGAACGCTGTACTTGCCCGAGGGATACAAAAAAGAAGACGGTCCGCTGCCAATGGTTATGTGGGCATACCCGCAGGAATACAAAGACGCCGATGCGGCAGGGCAGATGACCGATTCTCCCTATCGCTTCGTACGCGTCAACTGGTCGTCGCCGATCATCTGGCTGGCCATGGGCTACGCCGTTCTCGACGATGCGGCCATGCCAATTGTCGGTGAGGGAGACGCGGAACCGAATGATACCTTCCGCGAACAACTAGTCGCCAATGCGCAGGCTGCCATCGATGAAGTCGCGCGCCGGGGTGTCGTCGATCGTAATCGAGTCGCCGTCGGCGGGCATTCCTATGGTGCCTTCATGACGGCCAATCTGCTGGCGCACTCCGACCTGTTCAAGCTCGGTATTGCCCGTAGCGGTGCCTATAATCGCACCCTGACCCCGTTCGGTTTCCAGTCCGAGGATCGCACCCTCTGGGAGGCTCCGGAAATTTATTTCGAAATGTCGCCGTTCATGCACGCGGAGAAGATCAATGAACCGCTTCTGATGATTCACGGCGAAGCCGACAATAACTCCGGTACCTATCCGCTCCAGAGCGAACGTTTCTACTCGGCCCTCAAAGGCCTCGGTGCGACCGTCCGTCTGGTCATGCTGCCGAATGAGAGCCACGGATACACCGCCCGCGAATCGATTCTGCATGTCTTATATGAAACCAATAACTGGCTGGAGAAATACGTCAAGAACGCTCCGGCAGAATCCACGACGGCGGAATCGAAATAACCGACATCGCATAGTAATTCTTAACGCCGCGGGATTTCTCTCGCGGCGTTTTTTTTGAATATTAATCTACCCCCAAAGTATATCTCTCATGAGAGATGAGTTTACATAAATCATGTAAATTTCGTTTCCCTTTTATGGAGTAAATTATGTATTTTATGGGTGTAGGGAGGAGTTATGCCTTTTTGTCCCAAATGCAGATACGAATACGAGTATGGCATCGGCATGTGCCCCGATTGCGACGAACGGCTGGTGGAATCACTGCCCGAGGAAAGCGATGAATCGAACGGCGATGACCTGGCCGAACAGTATAATGACTGGATGCTTCTGGCGGCCGTCAATTCACAATACGCCGCCGCGATGTGCCACGAGGGACTCCTGGCCAAGAATATCCCGGCCATCGTGCATTCCGAAACCGGGCACTTCGGCATCACCGGCCAGATGGGAATGTCCACCTATCCACCGATAGGCGGCAACTACAAGATCTATGTTCCGAAGCAGTTTCTCGAGGACGCCGTGCAGGAGGCGCAGATTCTTTTGGGCGAGGATTGGGAATCGGCGCGGGCAATCTGATTTTGCATCAAAACTAATAGAAGATTATCCTCTTCTCTCAACAGTGTTCTTTTTATCAATTGCTGCACGAACTGGCGGCGTACTATATACAATCTGTTATCTATGACAAGTCAGACGAGTTGCAATTCCATATAATCTTTGGAGGTTACTCATGCGCAAGACATTGTTAGTTCTTGGGGTGCTGTTTTTGACAGTATCGATGTCGCATGCGGAGGCGCCGAAATTCGGCGTCGGCGGATTCGGCGGCATCAATATCCCCATCGTTCAGGATGATCAGAAAAGCGGCACCGTCTTCGGCCTCAAGGGGCGGCTGGTAGTGACGTCGTTTCTCGTTGCTGAACCGCACGTATCGTTCGGCAAATGGGGCGATCCGGATCCCATCGACGGAGTCAATCTGGAAATCGCCGGCTCGAAAATTACATCATTCGGCATTGATGCCACTCTCGGCGGTATGCCCGGAAAGAAGGGGCTCAAACCATTTGCCTTCGTCGGATTCGCATCCTACAAAGTGAAAAACGATGATACCGCCTATGATGAAAGCAAGCTGGGCATCGCCGGCGGATTCGGATTCCTCATCGGCGTCAGCCCACTGCTCGATATCGATATTCGCGGCAAAGCCGTGATAGCTCCACAGGAAGAAGGCTCCAAGAAAGCAGTCTGGATTCTCGGCGGCCTGAACTATTACTTCGGCGGCGGGTATTAAGGAGGTCATGATGCTGAGACAAAAATCATTCTTACGTTTGTTGGCCGGACTGGCCATAGTGTCGATTGTGGCCGGATGTATTGTATCAGGTACATTCGTCATCGTTGCCGATTTTGACTTCACCGCGTCAGGTGATTTCTATTTCCATCGCGTCGATATCACCGATGACGCCACCTGGCAGGATCATAAAGACGATATCGACTTCATCGATGCCGTCGGCGCCGAATTCTATATTACCAGTACCGAGGGAACCGATGTAACCTTCAACGTCTATGTTGATGACTACACCACCGGGCCGGATCCGATCACGGTCCCGACTTCAGCGAGCAAAATCATCACCGACTTTACCGTTCCGAACGGGACAACGAAAATTACCTACAAACAATCACTGTCGATTCTGACCAATCTCGAACGACTGAAAACGCTGGCGAAAAAAGGAATGTTCGATTATTACGCCACGACCACCGGCACTGTCGGCTCGACCTTTGTCATTGATTCGGCAAAAATTATCGTCACAATTTCGGCCAGTAAGTAATGGCAAAAATTCAATCGGCGAGGAGCATTCCTCGCCGATTTTGGTACAGCTATGAAACAACATCTTGATAATAAAGTACGAATTCCTGCAAGGCATTTCATTGCCTGTTCTCCCGCTCACGAACGATGTCCGGACAGATAATAATTCGTCCACTATTCGTATATTCCTAACCCGCGATTTATAAACACCTTATCGATGGCCAATGAAATCCGTCGAACGTGTCCGCTGGAATCTCTGACGCGAGTCGACCGGGTACACGATTTGCTTAATCTTTAAAATCTCATCGGTATTTGTGAGAACAACGGGAGAAATTATGAAAGACTATCCGAAATCAGACAATATCGAAGTCCGCAATTCAGGAATTCAGGGGAAAGGCGTATTCGCCGGCAGGCGGATCCGCCGTGGCGCTCGAATCATTGAATATACCGGTCGCCGCCTAACCAATGAAGAAGTCGAACAGTGCAGCGACTCCAGCAACGGTCGCCACCATACCTTCTTATTCGAGGTCGACGCGTGGACGACCATCGACGGCGCGATCGACGGCAATGATGCCCGCTTCATCAATCATTCCTGCGATCCGAATTGCGAGGCCGTCTGTGAGGACGGCCGGATTTTTATCTACGCCCTGAAAAACATCCAGCCGGGCGTCGAATTAACCTTCGATTACAGCTACGAAGTCGACGAACCAATCACCGATGAACTCCTCCGCTACTACCAGTGCCGCTGTCAGGCGGTAAATTGCCGTAATACAATCCTGAATTTGGCTAAATATCAGAAAACGCCGAGCAAAATTAAAAAATCAGCCTGAATCGGCGTTTTTCGTATAACGATAGAACAGATTGCAAGTTATCAGTCAAATCGAGATAAAATTAGTCTTTTACGCCCCTCGTGCTGCCGATACCTGTATACGATAACCCAATTTTCTCATTTGACTGGAGGTTTTCATGAATTGTTGGGAATTCAAAAAATGCGGCAGAGAAAAGGGTGGAGCAAAAGTGGCGGAATTGGGAATCTGCCCGGCCTATCCGAATAACGGTAATGCTTGTGCCCGTGTCGTCGGGACATTTTGTGGCGGCAAGGTGCAGGGATCCTTTGCGTCAAAACTTGCCGATTGCATGCAGTGCGAATTTTACAATAGCGACAACTATAAACGCTGAGAGGTGTTCTCCTTCGATTTTACGATCCCGAGCCAAAGATATCGGCCAAACGGCCGATACATAGAAAGACTCAGGGGGCGCGACTACCTCGGCTTGATGCGGTGGACGCCGTAATGCCTTTGAGGAGAAACCGGTACTAATGAGTTTTTGCAGCCATGATATGTTATCAACCGGAAAAAAAGTGGGGCGTATTGTCAAACAAGTCGGACCGAACAAATATCTCTGCCGAGGCGCACGAATCGGCAGGTACTGATACCTACGATATCAGTCGCCTCTATGCAATCGCGGCCGATGATCAGGAACTCGTCTGTAATCTCATCGACATTTTTCTGCGCCAATATCCGGAGCAGATCGAGGAATTGGCATCATCGCTTGCAGACGATAATCACGACGGGGTGCGCCGCATCTCCCATAAACTAAAAGGCACCCTCCTCAATATGGGTGCGGAAGTGGCCGCCGGAATGGCCCTGCGAATGGAAAAAGCCGCCGAATGTTCGGACATCATGCTGATGGACGACCTGCACGGCTCGGTCGTGTCCATCTGCCATGCCCTGGCCGATAGGCTGAGGCGGGAGCGGCAATCTCTTCTCGATGCCGGAATTATTTGCGAGTAAATTCGGTAATCGAACATGTATCTAGGTAACATGCGAGGATTTGAATGAATATATTATTTGCCGAGGATGACGCCGTTTCACGCAAACTGGTTGAATCATATCTCAACAAATGGGGCCATACCGCGTTCCTGGCCGAGGATGGACAACAGGCTATCGAGATTTTCGATGCCAATCCCTATATTCATCTGGCGATCCTCGACTGGATGATGCCCAATGTCGACGGTGTCGAGGTTTGCCGCCGATTGAAAAAACATCCCAGCCAGCGCTGCATCTATGTCGTCATGCTGACGGCCAAGGCCGCCAATGAAGATATCGTCCAGGCGCTGGACGCTGGGGCCGATGATTTCATGAGCAAGCCGTTCAACCAAAATGAACTGCGCGCCCGCATCGCCGCCGGCGAACGAATCATGAATCTGGAAACCGAACTCGTCGAATACATAGAAAAGCTGGAAAGCGCCCTCACTCAGGTCAAACGTCTGCAGGGAATCATCCCCATCTGCTCCTGGTGCAAGAGCATCCGCACCGATAAAAATTTCTGGACCAGCTTCGAGGAGTACCTCAGCGATTACGGCCAGCACAGTTTTACCCATGGCATCTGTCCCGATTGCATGAAAAAATATTATCCCGATCTGGTCAAGGCCGGCGCCGACCCGGAGTAGCGAGTTGCCGACGGGCTTATCTATTGGTTATCCGCAATAGTTTTTCATCCGGCGCCGATCCGGGCATGAAATATCATCGATTCCGCTAATACGTTATCCCACAAATAATTGTTCTAAATTAGAACAGCCGAAACCATACAGGAGTATGGGGATACGCCGATATTTGTAATAAAGAGCTATTAGCCTATGTAAAAATTTAGCGGGAGTGGTACCTGACATGTCTTCGATTCTTGTCATTGACGATAAAGATTCCATGCGAAAAATGGTTTCCCAGACGCTTTCCGAGGAAGGCTATCTGGTCGACACCGCCGACTCCGGCCCCGCCGGCATCGAACTGGCCAAGGAACACCCGTTCGATCTGGTTATCACCGACATGAAAATGCCGGACATGGACGGGCTGGATGTTCTCAGCCACATCAAGGAAATCAATGAAGATACCGCCGTCATCATCATGACCGGTTTCGGCACTATCGAGACCGCCGTTTCCGCCATGAAAAAAGGTGCCTATGATTTCCTGACCAAACCATTCGATTCCGACCACATGCTGCTGCTCGTGGACAAGGCGCTCAAATCTCAGCGCGTCGTCGCCGAGAACGAGGTGCTCCGCGAGGAACTGGACTACCGCCTCGGCATGGGCGAAATCATCGGCGATAACGAAAAGATGACCGACGTCCTCAAGCTGGTCTCCAAAGTCGCCGTCTCCGATACCTCGGTCCTCCTGCAGGGAGAATCCGGTACCGGTAAAGAACTGTTTTCGCGAGCGATTCATAATTTATCTCCGCGCAAGAAGGGACCGTTCATCGCCATCAACTGCGCAGCGATTCCGCGCGATTTGCTGGAGAATGAACTGTTCGGCTCCGAGCGCGGCGCTTTCACCGGTTCGGTGACCCGCAAAATCGGTAAATTCGAAATCGCCGACGGCGGCACGATTTTCCTCGATGAAATCGGCGATATGGATATCGGCCTCCAGGCCAAACTGCTCCGCGTGTTGCAGGAGCGCATGGTCGAGCGGCTGGGCAGCACCCGGCCCATCAAGGTCGACACGCGCGTCATCGCCGCCACCAACGCCGACCTGAAGGAATTGATTGCGCAGAAGAAATTCCGCGAGGACCTCTTCTATCGCCTGTCGGTGTTTCCGATCGTCATACCGCCGCTCCGCGAGCGCCTGGAGGACATCGACGCGCTGGCCGATCATTTCATCGCCCGCTATTGTCGCGACATGAGCAAGAAGCCAAAAACGTTGGCAAAGGAAGCGCTCGAGCTTATGAAAAAATATCACTGGCCGGGCAACGTCCGCGAACTGGAAAACACCATCGAGCGCGCGATTATTCTCTGCGAAGGGAAGAAGATCAAGCCGGAACACATGGCGATTCGTCTCCGCAGCAACGATGATATTCAGCTCCGCGAAGGCGCCGGTCTGAAGGAAATCGGTATGCATGCGCAGACGCGAGCCGAGCGTGCGGCGATTCTACGGGTGCTCAAGCAGGTGCGCGGCAATAAGCGCCGCTGCGCGAAGATTCTGCAGATCGACTACACGACGCTGTTCGACAAGATCAAAAAGTATGGCATCGACGCCAAGCGTTGATATCTGTAGGGCCGGTTTCCAAAGAAACCTGCCTTTCGGGTAGCCTATGGCTCTGCCATGGGAATTCGATGCTCAAACAATCACCGCCATCCGATATTTCGGACGGCGGTTTTTTTGTGCTCGAAAATATATTCTATTCGCCTCACACGTCGAATGTCATACCCGCGAAAGCGAGTATCCAGAGGGGTGCTTGGTGATGCTATTTTGGCGTTTTCGATACAGGTTTGGTACCGATCGGGCATTTCCTAACAATTGCGATGGAGGGATAAGTCGTTGTCTTGCAACATAAATATGTTTTTAGTGCATATTTTATTATGTGGTTGTCGCACAGGCGGTTATCGTTTTGGGGGTCGAATTGTGGATAAACTGCCATTGGGGGACAAGAGGTTATCCCTCGGATAGGAAAAATTTTTTTCGGCACTTTCGCGTTTTCGGACATAGTGGTAGAATCTCCTCTTACTTAGAGGAATGAGGTAGGAATCTGGAGTGAAGTTGGAGTGAAAATGATTGATCCCACGGAGGAGTTGTGGGGTACACAGGTTTCAATTATCAGGTTGAACGTCTCATCCCAACCCTAGGAAGGGTTGGGGTACCGGGCATTCATGTCAATGGTTATGAGGTGGGAAGTCCCAGTTTATCAAAAAACGCTCTATTTCTCTCTTTTGCCGCCTTTATTAGCCCATCAAAAGATATTATTTCAACATATGCATTAAAACTTCTATTGTAGAAAAAATACCCTTGTCCATCACTAGTATTTATGGCATCATGAATTCTGCAGCGATCTTCAATGCTGTTTGTTAAATCACAGATCACATAACAGAATCCAGGAATATTCTCAGAACCTTTAATTGGACGCCCTTGGGGTGTTTGTACCCCACCTTTTCTAATACGTTCAAGATACCCAAGTGCCTGTTCAATTGGATCTTTGTCTTCCCCTTCTCGAGCATCGTTACGCATTGGTCGTTTAATTTCAACAACAACTATAGAGGCCAGAGGCATGCTTTTATTTTCTGAAGTCAACATTGGATTATTAAAAACTTTAAGTGCACACAGGTCGGGTTCCTTTGTCTCTCTAGAATTAGTAATTGGCATCGACACTAAAGTCTTATCAGATGCTAGGTATTCATGAAAAGCCAATCTTTCATCAATTAGCCAAAGATTACAACTATCCGAGATTACTTGATTGGAATCGATTCGCATTGGCATAATTAATTTGTGTATTGTTTCCTCATGGACATAATTCCCGTCATTGTTTTTCTGTAGTGCTTTTTCCAAAAGATCCAAAATAACCCTACGTTTGGAAATGTAGCTTGCAAGGTCCGATCTTTTTATATCTTCTGCCTTTTTTAAATAGGCTTCTAACTTCGCCTGATATTCAGGGAATGAATCTTGATCAATAGATGCTATTATATCATGCCCCTCTACTAGTAACTCCTCTTCGACTTCAGCTAATTGTTTATGTAGTGTCAATTCAAGATCTCTATCAGACATTGTAGGATCAATTGCTACTTTCGTAGATGCAATCCTTGATAATAAGGGACGATAACGCGGGGCCTTTTTAGAGACAAATGTCTCTAAGCGATCTTGCCCTTTCTTTCTATTTTCAATCAAATAGTCAGATAAATGGGAAGAAACCTGGTTTAAGACGCTCTCTCTTATATCACTTAACGATATTTCAAATTCGGCAAATAGACCATTTACACTTTCTTGAATATTAAAATCCGTTCTTTCTGATCTCACGTTATCATCGAGGTAAGGTGAGCTAACATAGCATGAATAAATGAATTCGCCCGATTCATCATTCAGATTTCCATATAATCCAGGGACTTTTCCATTGATGCTTTCCTCTTTAACAAGTCGATTGGCAGCACAATATGCAATACTATGTGATTGAGTGGAATTAGCGCGTAGCTTAATATGAGTCAAATAAAAATCTTTATTTTTAATCTTTACAGATTCTTTTACCGCCGATTTTAGCATATGCTCTTCATAAATATTTTCTAGGTCTATTGTATTCAATTCATCATATACAATAATTCGAGGGGCACCACCGGCACGAACAAAATACCATAGGCAGTGCTCAAATAAACTTTTTGCGATCGATTGAGTTGTCTTATAACTCGCCTCTTGATACTTGGGATCAAAATTGACCAAATCGACGATTGTCTTTCTGCCTATATCACCCTCTAAAATCTTAGATACTTCATTATGAACACCCATAGCAGAATTGAATGAAAACTCTCTTTCTATTGGGCGATTTGTTGTGTCGAAATAAATACTTTTTATCTTTACCAATTGAAATGCTTTTAGCCATAACAACCGTCCTACTCCGCGACCTCCCTTTGTTTTTTTATGTTCGCTATCAAGAGTTAGGAATGATTGCATGTTCACATCATTAAATCCAATCCCATTGTCCGAAACTCGGAAACCAAATATTTTTGCCTCTGCCTCTGGTCCGGGTCTTTTAGTGTTTTTCTCTATATCTAACTTCTGCTGCTTATCTCTTAAAATCTCAACACGAATCTCACCGCTATCTGTACCAATTTTTGCCTCTTCTATTGCGTGCATAGAATTGACTACTGCCTCATATAACGGACAAAGCCCATTCCTAATCGGTAGCGAAGTATTGGATAATCTGCCACGAAGATTCGTTTGCATACTCATTATTGTGCTTTCCATAATTAAAGTATCCCTTAATTTAGACCAGAGAATTACAGACGACAATCACAAATTTCCTCGCAGATTATTATCAATAATCCATTAAAATAATATATATTGTCGTTTATTGCAATTAAATATGCATGTTGTTACTTATAAATTATAATAGGATATTTTGTGTCGAGTTATTTCATAGGAAGTAATAACCTTCCGGACATTGAACCGTCCTGGGGACGGGACTCCTCAGAATGACGGGTGGGTAAGTACCGAGGTCAATTCCCGCGGGCCGGGGGACTCAGCCCTTACAGATGAATTGGCAGGTTTCTTTTGGAAACCTGCCCTACAAAGAGTAAATCAATTCTCGGCAGCCGGGGACGTGTGTCGGGCACGTCTGCCGGGCACGGGCTATTTAATTATAAGTACAATAGTTTTTGGGACGAATCCGCTTTATCAAACAAGGGGTTGCGTCGATAACTTGTACAGCGGCACGGCCGTGGAATCAAAGCCCTTGACAGACAGTAAATTATATGTATAATACCTGTGTACAATCGAATACCTCACGTCTACTCCGTTTCACTGCGCCGGAGGGAGTCGCGTACCTATGATGAAACTATCGGTTCTCAGCCTGTCATTACTCTTTTGCTTTGTTTTAACCCTTGCCGATATCCAGCCTCCACCCCTCGATTTCAATGGCGGCGGTAATATTTCGTCTCCCTATGACGACGACGACAATAAATTAACGCTCGACAATCGCTACGATGGCGAGTGTTCCCTGATTCGCTATGACTGCCAGCCCAGCTATTACTGGACCGTTCCGGGCATGGCGAATTATTGCTTCATGCGCTTCTCGGTCACGGGAAACGATACGGCTCTGTCGACGATTTACATGTCACTGTATGAACCGCAGAAGGTAGACACGCCCTCGCTGGACATTTTTATCTGTCCCGATGACGGCACCGGTTTTCCCAACATGGATTCGATTCTGTACCAGACCAATATTCCTTATGGGGAACTCGTCTGGCATCCCAACCTGATCGTGGTCGATGTCAAGGCGGCGAATCTGTCCTTCCACAGCGATTTCCATATCGGCTTCACGACCAATCGCACCAATGCGCCGCTGGGCGTCCTGGCGATTACGACCGACAATGGGAATTGCGGAACCGAGCGCAGCACCATCAAGCGCAATATGGGCTGGTCGCATCTTCGCGATGTCGCGGTCGCCGATTATAATTTTCTCATTCGCGCGCGCATGTGCGACTATGATCTCGACAGCGACGGCGTCATCAATGACAGCGACAATTGTCCCGAGCAGGCCAATCCATTGCAGGAAGACGATGACGGCGACGATGTCGGAAACATCTGCGATAACTGCCCCGATTCGGCCAATCCGACGCAGCTCGATCACGACGGAGACACCTACGGTGATGCCTGCGACAACTGCCCCGACACGGCCAATGTGAATCAGACAAATTCCGACGCGGACTCCTATGGAGACGTTTGCGACAATTGCCCGCAGGTCGATAACGAAGATCAAGCCGACGATGACGGCGACGGCATGGGTAATCTGTGCGACGTGTGTCCGCTCGATGAATTCAACGACATCGACGGCGACAGTTTGTGCGCCGATGAAGACATCTGTCCCGATATCTATAATCCGCTGCAGGAGGATGCTGACGGCGATGGTATCGGCGATGTTTGCGATGAGTGTACCGACACCGATCATGACGGCTATGGCGATCCGGGATTCGCAGCCAATACCTGCCCCGATGATAATTGTCCCTCGTTCTTCAATCCCGATCAGTCCGATCTCGACGGCGATGGCATCGGGGATTCCTGTGATACTTGTCACGACAGCGATGGCGACGGCTATGGCGATCCGGATATCGCCGGCAACGAATGCGAGGATGATAACTGTCCGTATGCCTATAACCCGGACCAGGAAGACAGCGATGGCGATTTAGTCGGCGACTCGTGCGATGCCTGCATGTTCGATGCTGAAAACGATATCGACGGCGACGGATACTGCGCCGATGAAGATAACTGCCACAAAACATGGAATCCGGATCAGCTCGATACGGACGGCGACGGCATCGGGAATGCCTGCGAGGTGCGCGATTCGGTGTATCTGGATATCGTCAGAGCCGGTCAATCGCAGGCCGTGACGACACTATTTTCGGGATTCGATTATGAAATTCGCGCCTGGCTGAAAAACGAACAATTGCTGGGCGGTATCAATCTGAATTTCCGCTTCGATTTCGACAGCGCGGTGTCCGTTACCTGGCTGGCGCAACCGAACGGCTATGGTCCGGAAGGACAGGGAACCGGGTTAGCATGCGTGACGGTCGAAAACGGCTGCCGCATGTACCCGCCGAATAGTGTCTGGGATTTGGGTGGTTTTTTAATCACCGAAGTAGACATGGATGCCATCTCACCGGATACGATCTGGATGGCCGGCGCCTCGTTCAACGGTCGTTTCTATCCGGGCGAATTGCAGCATATGATTTCCATTCATTTCCGCCCCGAGATTTCGGATGACGGCCAATATACATTCTGCGTCGATAGCTGTAATGTCCCACCGGCAAATGATTTCATCTTTGTCGGTTTCGGCGGCGAAGTACTGGATGTCGAATTAAACCGCGATTTATGCTGGACGGCAAGAAAGTTGTGCGGCGATGCTAACGGCGATGGATCGGTCAATATCGGTGATGCGGTATACCTGATCAACTTCATCTTCGGTGGTGGGCCCGCTCCGGATCCTCTGTTATCCGGGGATGAAAATGGCGACGGCAGCGTAAATATCGGCGACGCGGTATATCTGGTGTCTTACATATTCAAAGGCGGTCCCGAGCCATTGTGCCCGTAGCGCCGAAAGATAATTTCCGAATTATAATCTGTTTTGCAGCTTATCCAATCGTCGGCGTGCATCTTCCACATCGGCGATCGTTATATCGGTGTGTCCCCAGTTGACGATCAGATACTGATACTGCGCGATTGCCTGCTCGGTATCACCGTTCGCCTCATAAGCGCGTCCGAGATAATAAGGCAGGCGCTGCGTCCAGGGCCACCAGAAGGCTCGCCAGCGGGTATAGGTGTGCTCGATACGCTCGAGTCGATTGATTGCCTCGGGATACTTGCCGGTTTCGATTTCCGCTCGAGCGGATACGATCTCGTGGATGAAGTCGCGAATCCTGGCCTCATTCGAATCGAAAATGCGCAGCGCCTCATCGGCGTTGCCTTTGGCTAATTCGAGATACCCCTCGCAGAAATCTGCGGCCGTGAATCCCTTTTCTGTAATGGAGAATAACTCCCTGAGATTATCGATTTCCGTCTGGGCCTTGCCATAGAAACCGTTGTCGATCAGCAGGAGCGCGCGCACGACGTGAGGATTGAAATAGACGTTTTCCTCTCTCCGTTGAGAATACACATCGCATGAATCCATCGCGGTCATTGCCGCATCGAATTGATTTCGCTCGGCATACAGCCATGCCTCGGTGAGACATGCCAGCGCGATGACCTCGCGCTCATGGCCGGTATATCCCTCGAGTCTGTCGGCAGCGATGGCATCATCGAGAATCGACAGGGCCGCCGCAGTGTTGCCTTTGAAGATTTCATTCAATGAGAGAATATAGCGACCGGAAGCCCGATCGACCGGATGTTCCGCCGACATGAGGCGTCGACAATAAGCTGCGGAGCTGTCGAAATCGGGAATGAACAAATACATCATCGCCATACTGTAGGTTGCGGCCGTAAAATCCGCCTTGCGCTCAAGAGAAATCTTATATGTCTCGATTGCGCCCGCCAGATCACCGTGTCGGGCCAGTATATTTCCCTTCGAATAATACGGTGTGGCCTCTTCGGGAACGAGTTTGATGTATCGATCGAGCGCCTCGAGAGATTTCTCGGTCTCGTCCTTTACTTCATAAACATAGGCAAGAATATTGAGCGGTGCGGCGAAATGCGGGTCCAGATCGAGCGCCGTCTGCATATGCGCGATCGAAGAATCATACTCGTGGAATATATAGAAATAATAGCCGATGCGGAAATGCGCGACCTTTTCATCCGGATAGCGCTCGATTAATCGACGCAACAGCGGGATGACGGCTTCGCCGTTGTTGTTCACTGATTCATAGGCGGCGCGAATATATAATTTCTCTCGGAAATTTGCCTGATCGGAGTAATCCAGCGCCTTTTGAATCAGTTTTCGATCCTTGAGTTGCGACAAATAATAGTAGGCCATCGCGAATGTCGAATCGTATTGCAATGCCTTGTCGAAGTCTTTGACGGCATCATCGTAATAGTATTTCAGGTAATCTTTGACGCCTTCGACATAATGGCGATAGGCATCGGCCGAATGAGTCGTGACATCCGCCACCGCCGGGTCGAATTCATGTTCGGCCTCATCCGGCAGCGCCAGCTCCGATTTGACCTGCGCCGACAATGAATCGACGACAGCGAATATCTGATCATCCTTTGCACCCTGAATGCGCTTGGAAATATAGGTGTCCCCGGTGGCGACATCGATGATTTGTGCGGAGACAATCAATTGCGGCGTCGTTTGGAGAATTCGTCCGGTCATCACCCAGCGGGCATCAGTGGCGCGGGCGATGCGCAAGGCGTCCGCCTCGAATTGCCGCGTCGTGTCGGACAATTCCAGTTGCCGCTGAACATCGAACAGCCGCTCGCGGGAGACGACCTGAATGAATCGTGATTCCGTAAAATCGGTGATGAGAAGGTTGGCGGTGATTTCGCCGATACGCGATGAATCCGCCGGGTCGGCATCATTGGAGAAGGGGAGAATCACCAGGCGATTTTGGGCGGCGACGGCCTTTTGCCCCGGGCGGATATCGATCTGCCAATCGAGCAGAAACACGATAAGCAGAATCGCGGCCGCCACGGGTGCGGCGATGCGCCAGATATTGGAGCGGGAAACAGGAGCCTTCTCGATAACCGTATCGGCCTCGTCCAATTTACGGATATGCTGTTTTAATTCATCGGAGCGTCTGACGACTTCCATTGCCCGGCTCAAATGGGCGACTTTTTCCCGGCAGCTGTCACAGTCGAGAATGTGCAGTTCCACTCGTTCGGCTTCTTGTTCCGACAACATGCCCAATTCGTAGGGGTAGAGCAGCCGTTCTATCTGTTTGTCCCGGCAATCACTCATGGTTCGATATCCCCTTCCCGAAGGCACAACTCCAGCATTTTCCGCGCCCGCGACAAAATAACATAGAGATTACTCTGCGAAATATTCATCCGGGAGCAGATTTCGTCCGTCGTATACCCCTGGTAATGCAGGTTAAGGACGCGGGCATGGCGGTCATGGAGTCTGTGAATCCGCGTAAAGCAGTCCTTCAGTTTGGCCTGTAGTTCGGGGTCCGGTTCCCAGACACCGCCGGGGTTTTCGCGCTGGTATTGATCCATCTTTGCGGCGTGCAACTTCCGAGTCTTGAAATAATCGAGCATTTTATTCTTCAGTACCATATAAGCCCAGGCGGAAAAACTCGTCTCTATCGTCAGTGACTTATATTTTTGCATAATCGTTACCAGGGCATCCTGAACGATTTCTTCACGGTCCTCCTCTATCCAAATCCTGTGTTGAACGAACAGCCGGAAGCTTACAGATAATTGCCCGTACATCCGTTCCTCAGCGGAGGATTCGCCGTTTAAGACTGCCTGATAAAGCTCGTTTATGGTCAAGTTCGGTTTTCTCCCACTCGCTCTAACATATATGGTCTGCTCCGGATTTCAAAGATTGTTTTCATGCGGACAGGAATTTTTGTCGGATAATTGTAAGGATTGACCGCGGCATTCAACCTGTTTGTGTCAGCAAGTATACTCATCATTGCAAGGAGGGAGCCAATGTACCGGCTTTTATTGCTCGTTCTATTCGTGTGTCTGTTTGTGCCGCAAATATTCGCGCAGGTTAATCTTCTCGGTCCGGAGAGCGTTGCCTGGGATTCCGCATATCACCGGTATCTCGTATCCTGCTGGGCCAGCGGAAAAATCATTGCAATTGATACCACTGGATATAAAACAGTCTTTTCGGAAGGTCATGCTACGGCGATGGGCAATGTCGTCGTCGGTGACTTGTTGTATTCCAGTTGCGGCAAGTCGGTCAAGGCATTCGATCTGGAGACCGGTGCGACCGTATGCAGCGTCGGAATCGGAGGTATATTGCAGCTTGACGGTATGACCGCCGATACGTCCGGATTCGTCTATGCGGTCGAGTCCGTCAACGGAACGCTTTTTAAAATCGACCCAACGGACAGCAGCTATTTCGTACTGGCAGATTTGCCATTGAGAACTCAGGATATATTTTTCGATGCGTCGCACCACCGCATTCTCGCCGTGCCCTGGGCTGATCAGGCGCCCATCCTTTCGGTCGACCCGATATCCGGTACCGTAACGCAATTGGTCGTTACTCCGTTCGGTTGGATGGATGGTGTGACCATGGACCAGTATGGTAATACATATGTGACCTGCTATGCGGCAGGTCAGGTGTGGCGATATGACTCGACGTTTACGAATCCGCCTATGTTAATCGCCGACGGCTTCAACGGTCCTGCCGGTATTGACTTTAATCGCGATGACTTAAAACTTGCCGTCCCTGAGGCCGATGCCTATAAACTGACAATCGTGTCTGACATCGGCGGCTTCGGTATCGGAGAAGTGCACTATGATGATGTTACCTACGGCAACGGAAACGGGCTCATTGAGGCCGGTGAAACAATCGAACTATACTGCGAGATATTCAACACGTCATACCAAAGCATCACCGATGTCGAAATATCGTTCGCGTTCGACGATCAATCCTTAACTCTAAGCAACGATATTGTTACGATCGCATCGATCCCGATGCTGGGAAAGACTGATAATTCCTCCTCGCCGCTCGTCTTTACCGTGCCCGATCCGTTTAATCCGCGCATCGATGAACTTGTCATTTCCGTTTCCGGGAATGGCGGCGCGAAAACGGCCCAGGATACTGCATACATCCACATCGGGCGCCCCAATATTCTGCTGATCGATGATGATAACGGCGACAATATCGAGAATTATTATTTGCAGTGTTTCGACGAATTCCGGGTGCCGTGCTCGGTCTGGACGTCGCCGCCGGCGGTGGGCGGCGTCGAGCCGGACTCCAGTGATTTGAATAAATTCGACATAGTCGTCTGGTTCACCGGTGATGACCGCCTGCCTTTCGAACAGCGGGATTTTGATGCCATCCAGGGTTATCTTGACGGTGGTGGAAATCTCTTCCTGACCGGACAGGGGATCGGCGCCATTACGGGACTAATCAATCCGACCTTCATGGCGGATTATCTGCACAGCACGGAAGTGCTGGCCGATTATGTCCCCCTGTTGGCAGGCGTCGACGGCGGGACAATCGCATCGAGCGCCGATTCGATGATTATTTACGGTACCAGCGGCGCCAACAATCAGACGAATTGCGACCATCTGGCCGTTGTCAACGGCGGCGTCCCCGAATTTACGTATGCGGGAACATCCAATGTCGCGGGTCTGACGTATTCGGGAACGTATAAACTGGTCTTTTTCGGATTCGGGGCGGAGGCAATCGGAATTGGCGATCCTCGATGGATTAATCGCTATGAGGTCTTCCGTCGCATATTCGATTTCTTCGGGTATACCTGGCCGGCCGATGCGCCGGAGGCCTCGCTGTTGTCCATTGCTCCGGGCGATGTCATGAGTATGACCGATCATACGCCGCTGTTTTCATGGACGTATTATGATGAAGGCAGTAATCCTCAGCAGGCGTATCAGGTACAGGTTTCCAGTGATGCCGGTTTTTCATCAATTGATTTATGGGAGAGCGGTACGGTCACATCGTCCGATGCATCGGTCGAGTATGCCGGTACATCATTGAGTGACGGGCAGGATTGTTTTGTGCGCGTACGCCTGTCCAACGGCCTGTTGTGGTCGAATTGGGAGAGCGATGTATTTCATATGAATTCCATTCCGACTCCGAGCGGTGCGACTCCGTCCGGAGGTGAGGAGTTCGATGTCAATCCGCCTTTATTCGGTGTGATGACGATGAGCGATGCCGAGGGAAGTGATCTGACATACGGCTTCCGTTTGTATGCGGATGCCGAACTGACAAGTTTAATAGAAGAACTGAGCGGTTTCGCCCCCGGCACTGGCGACACGACGTTTATGCAGGCGACGGCGAGCCTGACCGAATATGCAACGTACTACTGGCAGGCCCGCTGTTCCGATGTATTCGAGGATGGTGCGTGGACCGAGGCCACCTCGTTCTATCTGGTGCCTGCCTATATCTGCGGCGATTGCAGCGGCGACGGCAGCTGTAATATCGGCGATGCCGTGTATCTCGTGAATTACATTTTCAACGGCGGACCCGCGCCCGATCCGATTGCCGCAGGTGACACGAATGGTGACGACAACTGCAATATTGGTGATGCCGTTTACCTGATAAACTATATTTTCAAGGGAGGCCCGGCGCCTCAATGCGATTGATAAAACAGTGAAGTATCTCTTTTCTCTGAGTAACACCTCATTGGTTGCCCTGCGGCAGACGCCGACATACGGCTGACTTCTTGCGCTTTCTGAAACCGGATCCCGAAAACCACCTCGGGGTCCGGGGTATTATCCCTATCTATGCAGCCTTGCTGCATCACCTGAAGCCGCTCCCTTATCCTCGGGAGCGGCTTTTGTTAATGCGATGACAGTACTCCACCCAATAAAAAACCGCTCCCTATGATAAGGAGCGGTTTTTATTACTCAGATTGAAATCTTCGATTACGGGCAGCTCGCGCAAGGGGCCGCGCCGCCTCTGAAGATATAATTTACCAGGTAAACGGCATCTCCGATATTCATCGACGTATCACAGTTGGCATCGCCGGCCTCGACCGGGATTGGAGCCGGACCGCCTTTGAATACATAATTGACGATATATACCGCATCGGCCACATTAATGCTTGTGTCGCCGTTGGCATCGCCGCAGAGATACTGCGGACCGTCGGTGACTTCCATCGTAACCAGAACCTGTTCGGCGCCTCCACCGTCGACATCATTGCTGTTTATCAGCACGGTCGCGGTGTGGAAACCGGCCTCGAGTTCATCCGTCAGCAGTGTACAGGAGACCGTGTCGGCTGCACCCGAAGGAATCGAACCCGAATAGGTGTCGAGAGCCAGCCACTGATACGGCATGAAGAACTTGATTGCCAGATTGTTCTTCAGGTACGAAGTCAAATAAGCTACCTCAAGACCATCCGCCCCGGTACTGTCCTCGATGCCTACTGTGCAGCTCTGGGTATCAAAGCCTGATGCGATATCGAGATACTGAAGTGTGATTGAGCCGTCAGCCGAAAGGATCACTTCCGCCGTGACGACATCGCCCGCATCGGCCCGATATTCGGGATAGTCGACAAACTGGACGACCAGTTGTGAGCCATCCGATTCATAGTATACGGCCGCATTCGGGTTATCGGCATCGGTGATATCCAGGTCATCCCACAACCAGGCGATGATATTATTCGGTGTCGCTGAGTTGGGAATCGATACTTTGGCGCGCGACTTCATTTGCGCGGTATCGAAACCGATGATGCCGTTTGATCCGATATAGAACTGGGTATAGAAATCGCCGTTGTAGGGGAAGGAGAAACCGATCGGATACGGGCCGATGAAATTATCATCATCCAGTCCGGCGGCAACATCGGTACCGGTGCCGGAGATATCGACCCAATTGAAGGCCGGTCCGTTGGTTTCATCGGAATCCATCCAGAAATAACCGTAGCCGTTCGGGCCGCCGGCGTTTTTGTCGACGGCAAAACCGACCGGATGCTCGATGCTGCCTTTGGCATCGACGTATTCATCGAATTCGCGGGAATAGAAGCGGCTGGCCGGTTCGACGTCGCCGTTTTTCAGGAGATCCTCGAATGCCAGGTATTTGTTCAAATCCGGGATGACACTGATGTCATAGAGCAGATCGCCGGTGCCGGTATTGGCAATATAAAACTCCGCATTGCCGGTTTCACCCTTTGTAACGGTCTCATCGATGGTCGCAGGCGAAACGGCGATTTCCGGGGAATATTCGATGAAGAAATCGAACGTAGCAGTCGTATCGGCATTACCGTCGGTATCGGCCGCGGTAATGTAATAGTAAATCGTCGTGCCGGCGGTCTGAGCCGGGATATCGGCGGAATATTCGTCGGTCGTACCGGTCGGATACATCTGCTCGGTTAACCAGATTGAACCGGTATTATAATGCACCAGTAAACTGGATGTTTGCAGAGGCGCGACGGCCGAAACGATGTCCGCGACGACGGTATAATCAGTGACGGTGTCGCGAGTATCGGAGAGCGGCGTATGAGTGATTGTCGTGCCGCCGTATGGATCCCAGCCGTTGAGCGTCATGGCGCCGGTGTTATCCGGATCGAGCCAGTATTTTAATTGATTCGAAGATGATCCGCCGCCCAGCCAGGAACGCGCGACTTTACCGTACCAGTCGGATGTGATGCTGGTACAGGAGGCATATCCGCCATGAAGCTGTCCGATGATGCGATGATTCGGGTCGAACAGCGGGGAACCGGAACTTCCGCCTTCGGTCGTGCCGTCCTCCCATTGACCGATGCGCCAGTGGGATGTTCCTGAGGTCGTTCCCAGATATTCGGTGGATGTGGTCGAATCGTTATCGAAGGAAATCTTTTTTATGTCTCCGGACGGGTGATGGATGCCGACGGAATTCTGGGATGCGATATCGATGGCCGACCAACCGTTGTAATAAACACCGTACGATTGGGGGATCGATTCCTGCAACTCGACCAGTGCGAAATCCGAGGTTGAGTAACTCGCGCGAAGTATGGTACCCTGGACGGTTTGATTGGTCGGGCCGTTCGAGTTGGTACAGCCCGGCGATTCGTAGTTGAACATGATAATCCAGTTGGACTCGCCGCCCAGACAGTGATTGGCGGTGAGGAAATACTGGGTCATATCCTGCCGGACGTTGTTGATCATCGAACCGGAACACCAGCGGGTGCCGCTGGACAGCAGTACCATGGCCACGCCGCGTTTTTCGTCCTGCCAGTCGTCGCCAACGGGGCAGTTGACGTTGTTATTACAGGAACCGGCATCACCGTAGTCCTTCTCCGCGAAGAAGGCGAAGATATCGCGATAGGCGTGCACGATGCGGGAAATGATGATTTTGCCCTGCCCGCGAACGTCGGCCGGTTCATAGTATTCGATAATCGACACATCGCCCTTGACCGGCTGGGTGGCGAACATGCCGTGATCTTTATTGTTTTTGGAAGTGAAGGCGCCGATGATGAAATCTCGCTGTTCGTTGTAGATATACAGCTTTGCGCCGACCGGCAAGTCGTACGTCTGATATATCATGTTGATGGAATAGGCGCCGGGAGCCTCGATGCGCAGTCGCCACAGGCGACCGCCGTCGGGGAGTTCCTCCCAGATACCGGAATTGTCGAGAGAATAATCGACATCGAACGGCGCACCGAAGCGGTACGGGACATCTCCCTCAGCCTGTTCGATGGCATCTTCGGCCAGATAGGCAGCGACATCGATCGACCCCATCGTCTCGGTCGGGATGTCGCTCGAAAGGCTCGCCGCGAAATTTTTGTTAAAACTGACGGGGGTTCCGCCGTCGCTGACCTGGGACCAGGCAGTGCTTGCCAGCAGGAAAGCGATACACACAAATCCGACTACTTGAAAAAGCTTCATTCATTACCCCTTGCTCATAAATTGGTCTTCGACATTTTTTAGTCAAAGGATAGTATGGGTAGCTGCATTCCTATGCTTTGGGCGCATACAGTGCGAGGGGAAGGAGCTACGTATATTCTTCCTGATACCTATTATAATACAAATACGCACTAATGCAACAGCATATTAGTAACGGAAACGGGGATTGGGTCGGTCTATAAAAAAATATTTAAGTCGTTGTTTAGGATTAAGTTAAAATAGATTTCGCAGGGGCAATTCATGAATTGCCCCTGCGCAGTGTCCTATTTGTTTAACAGCAGGGGGCGGGGCCGCCGCTGAAAATGTACTGAATCAGATACACGGCGTCGCCGATATTGACGTTGCCGTCGCAATTGGCGTCGCTGTTCATCAGCGGATATGGGGCCGGGCCGCCTTTGAAAATATACTGAATCAGGTAAACGGCATCGCCGATGTTGACGCTCATATCGGCATTGGCATCTCCGCAGACGGTTTCGCAGGCGTCACCAACGCCGTTGGTGTCGCCGTCTTCCTGTCCGGGATTCGGCGTGTACGGGCAATTGTCATCGGCGCAGGTATTGGCTGCAAAACCGGGATCGCCGAAGCCGTCGCCGTCGCTGTCGGTGCAGGTATCACAGGCATCACCGAAACCGTCTCCGTCGAGATCTTCCTGGCCGGGATTCGCCACCGCGTCGCAGTTATCGCAGGCGTCACCGATGAGGTCGCCATCGCCGTCGGCCTGACTCGGATTCGGTGTATCCGGGCAATTATCGAGCGGGCAGGTATTGGCCGCGAACCCGGGATCGCCAAAGCCGTCGCCGTCGCTATCTGTGCAAGTATCGCATTCGTCGCCGATGCCGTCACCGTCGAAATCGTCTTGATTCAGATTCGCGATTTCCGGGCAATTATCGCAGCTATCGGGTACGGTGTCACCATCGAAATCGGCAAGATCATCGTAGCCGGGACAGATATCGCAGGCATCCCCGACACCATCCCCGTCGGAATCGGTCTGCAGATTGTTGGCATCGTTGGGGCAGTTGTCATCGCATAATGAGATGGCATCCGTGTCGGAATCATAGGCATAATTAAAGCCCAGGGCGATCGCCGTATCCGTGCCGTTTATTTGCTGCCAGGCAATATCGACGATTCCCTCGGCCACATCGAAGGCATTGTAACTTTCGACGATTTCATCCAGAGCATCGCTGACCGGATACGGGTCCGACCAGGTGATGCCGCCGTCGCAGGTAATGGTTGCGAACACCTGATGATCCTTGACATAGGTGCACATATATCTGTCATGCTCGATGTGGTCGATTTTCGGATTTACATCGGGACTGATGGAGAGCGCGATATCGCCTCGATAGGTCAAATCGCCAAGATTTCCGGTTGTGCTGCTCCAGCAGGAAATGTTGCGGTCGGCCGGTGCGGCGTCGTCATACGATTGGGCAACGATGACAATCGTATCATCATACGCGGCGATGGATGGATAGATCGTGTGGATAGTTGAATCATCGAAGCGAATCGTTGCCGCGACGGTTGGCTGGAGCCAGTCATCGAAGTGGTCGCGGCGAGTGAACAGCTCCCATTGCAGGCGGTCGGCGTTGTATCTGTCGTAAATCGAATAGGCATAGGCTGCCGGTGCATCGATAGTCGTTGCGGTCGTGTTGCAGCTGCCTTTGTCGGGATAGAAGCTGATCGTGACTGCTGTGGAACTGAGCGGCGTCTGAATTACCGGGGCGTCGACGACATCAAAGGCGCCGTTGTCGATACTCATCACGATGGAATTAATACCCCAGTTCCAGGTCTGCTGGCTGTTGTCGGCGGCGATATCGATGTGTTTCATCCCGTACCAGCCGTTGTCGGAATAGTCGACCCACCAGGGGAGCCAGGTCGTCGAATCGGTAATATCCTGGAATTCGAAGAGAAGAACGCCGGCGCCCGAGAGGAAGCTGGTCGGCGACACGCAGGTACCGAAAAAAGTCGTTCCGGAACCGTAATAATCGAGGGCCGGGAGTGTAATATCATCGACGCCGAAAATAACGTTCCCACTCCAGGACTTGCCGGTATCGACCGAATATTGCCAGACAATATACCCGGCGGTGTCGGTATGCCGTTCGCGCCCCAGGAGGAATTCATCATTCGTCGCTTTGCTCAGGGCCGGGGCATGGCCGATATTGACGAGCGTGCCTTTGTCCGGACTCGGCATAACGGAGAGTTTCACATCCAAAGCCTGCGGCGTCTGTTCGAATCGCACGGGCGATTCATCAAGAATCATGACCGAGACATTTTTCGAAATCGGGTTTGATGCGATGGTATCCTGATTTTGAGTAATGCCGGAGCCGGTAACGGCAAAAACAGTAATAAAGAAAAATGTGAGGATTATTGAAATACGCATGGCGGCGCCTCCGAAGCTTCGTGACATTCGGCCGAAAAAAGAAATCATTTCACGGGTGCCGTCGGCCGCAACGTTGTATTCATTTCAGATAAGAAATTGACTCGTACCGTATCAACATAGTATACGGCGGATATCGTGTCAATGGCTGTTTTTTTGCAAGGATATCGCGATGCAGGCAATACAGGAAACAAGAGAGAAGATTCGATGAATAAAGTTAACTGTTGACAATCGCGAGGCTTTTACTCTTATTACCTGCAACCGGCAACTGTGGAGAATATCGCGCTTTAGTCATGAGAACAACTATCATTACAATTATCGCTTTTTGCATCATCCTTATCGCCGGTTCGGCAATAGCCGATTCCACACAAGTTGTTTCCGACACGACTATCGTTCAAGACAGTATCGCAGCACAAGCAGCCATAGAAGACAGTGCGGAGAACGCTGCCGCTGCTGAACCTAAACCTCCCGCATTTCGGTCCGATCGTGTCAACGCCCTGGTATTTATAGTTCTCTTCTGTATCGTGATTTTGATTTATACTCGCTGGGCACGGTCCGGAAAACAGCTCTTCATTCGCAAGATTAACGGCTTGGATGAAGTCGAGGAAGCAGTCGGCCGCGCCACTGAAATGGGCAAACCGGTATTGTTTATTCCCGGATTACAGGAGATCGATGAAATCCAGACCATTGCCGGGATTTCTATTCTGGGTCGTGTGGCGCGTATTACAGCGCGCTATGATACGCCTTTGTATGTGCCGGTACGGTACCCGATGGTGTTGCCGGCTGCCCAGGAAGTTATTCAACAATCCTATATCGAGGAAGGTAAGCCGGATGCATACAGCCGTGATATGGTGTGCTATGTAGCCGGAGAACAATTTGCCTATACTGCGACGGTAAACGGATATATGATGCGCGAAAAGCCGGCAACAAATCTCTTCATGGGCGCATTCTTCGCCGAGTCGCTGCTTCTTGCCGAAACGGGTAATGCGGCCGGGTCGATTCAGATTGCCGGTACTGCACAGCCCGAACAATTACCGTTCTTTATTGCCGCATGTGATTACACATTGATGGGTGAGGAGCTCTATGCGGCCTCGGCGTACCTGTCGCGCGAGCCGTTGTTACTTGGCGGGCTCAAAGGTCAGGATTGGATAAAGTTATTGTTGGTGATTCTCATTTTGGTTGGCGTTTTGCTGGCCAGTTTCGATTCAGCCGACTGGTTCTTGGAATTGTTTAAGAGTGTCTGATGCGAACGACGGTACCTGTCATAATAGCGTTCCTTTCCGGATTCATTATGATCATTGCTTTTTGTTTCCGAGAGGATGCGGGAATACTGGGGCGAATAGAACCGGAGGTCCTGAGCTGGGTGACGATCGTCGGCGGGTTTACCCTGTTGCTGGGTGTCGTATCCATTCTCCGCGTTAATTTTAAAGCAGTCCAGAGGAAATCGGAAGGCTGGGGCTACAAACTGGCAACGCTGGTTTCGATATTCGCAATGGCGATACCCGCCATGTTGCCGACGAGCTGGTCATCGTATTTCGGGAACGGTCCCGGTTCCATGTATGACTGGTTATTTATCAATCTCGATGCACCGATGATGGCGACGATGTTTGCCATGCTGGCGTTTTATATCGCATCGGCGGCATTTCGCGCTTTCCGGGCGCGTAATGCCGAGGCGACACTGCTTCTGGTCGCGGCAATTCTGGTAATGCTCTGGCGTATTCCGATGGGTGAACTGTTAATGAAAAATATTCACCCGTCATTGCCGGGATTAATTAATACCTATATCATGGGCGGCGCCAATTTGGCGGTGCAGAGAGGTATTATTATCGGTGCGGCATTGGGAGCGGCTGCCATGTCACTGAGGATATTGCTCGGTATCGAGCGAACATATATGGGAAAATAGCAATAGCGTATGGTGACGACTCTTGCATATATCGTTTTGATCATCATCGGGATATTTCTCCTGTACAAGATGTTCAAAACGGGCGACCGGCGGTTTATTTATTTGTCGGTGGCGATATATGTCATTTTCCCGTTTATTTTTATTTGGGAAATCCCAATCGAGGTGTCTCCCGAGACACAACAGTTGTATGATGCGGTGGAAAATCTGCCCGATTCATCCACGGTGATGCTGACGTTCGATTATTATGCCTCGGCGCTGCCTGAAACCGAGCCCATGTCGCGGTCGGCCCTGCGTCAATTGTTCAGAAAAAACTGCAAAGTTGTTACGATGACGACCGTTCCGCTGGGGGGACCGTCCATCGCTGAAAATGTAACGCGCGATTTGGCAGAAGAGTTTCACAAGGTCTATGGCGTCGACTATGTCAATCTCGGATATAAGGCGAATTATGTCGCCGTCCTGAAGGGGATGGGATCGGCAATCGATATTATTTACCCGTCGGATAATACAGGGACTCCGCTGTCCGAGATTCCCTTGATGAAGCATATCAACAAGTATTCAGATTTTGATTTCATTTTTGTCGTATCGGATAATGGCATCGTCGAAAACTGGATGTCGATTGTTAACGCGCAATACAATATCGACATCGGCTGCGGCGTGACCTCGGTGATGGCTCCGAAGTTTTATGCCTATATCGGTGCCGGACAAATGACGGGAATGCTGGGAGGCATGAAAGGCGCGGCGGAATACGAGGAGCTGGTCCACAAAAAGGGTACGGCGACGAAAGGGATGGGAGCGCAATCGCTGGTGCATCTATTTATCATTTTCTCGGTCATCGCGGGGAATGTCATCTTTTTCGTTGAGCGGCGGAAGAAATACTCCGGCGGAGGCGACCAGTCATGAGTATGGTTGAATTCTTGCAGATCTGGATCGGCGCCTTCTTCACACTGGCTCTGTTTTCGTTTTTGTACAAGGACAATCCGTTCTACAAATTCGCCGAACATGTTTTTGCCGGATTATCGGCCGGCTATTATATCGGTCTCACCTGGCATGCCGCCATATTGCAGCAAATGATAGACCCGATGCTCAGAGACGACAAATGGTGGCTGGTCTTTCCGGGATTACTCGGCGTATTGATGTTCGCGAGATTCTTCAAAAACTATAGCTGGATCAGCCGCATATCGCTGGCCTTTGTCATGGGCAACACGGCCGGTATCTTTTTAATATCCGAGCTGCACGGAAAGGTGTTGCCGCAGATTCAGTCGACGATGAAATCATTGAATCCAGCGCAGGGATTCGGGACATTTTTACTAGCGTTGATCATTATCGTCGGCGTCGTTACCACACTCATATATTTTTACTTCTCCAAAGAGCACAAAGGCGTCCTGGGCGGTGCGGCCAAAGTCGGCATCTGGTTTATTATGATATCCTTCGGCGCCCATTTCGGCTATACCGTCATGGCGCGAATTTCACTTCTGATCGGGCGCGTCCAATTTTTGATGGACATCTGGGGCGGCTCGATTATCGATTTGTTCCGCTGACATTTATTCCCTGTAAACTATTGTAAAAATAGTGGTTGCGTACGCGGCTCTGATTCGTATATTCCACAAAGTATAGAAATCAAGGAAAATAGGAGCGTCATGAGAGTCATCATTCCGGCTGCAGGGATAGGCAGCCGCTTGCGACCGCATACTCATACTATCCCCAAATCGTTGCTCCATGTTGCCGGCAAACCGATTCTGGGACATATACTTGATTCGGTCGTGCCGCTTCGGCCCGAGGAAATCGTTATCATCACCGGCTTTTTGGGAGAAAAAGTCCAGGAGTATGTAAACGAGCACTATGATATTCCCGCCCGATTCGTACAACAGGAAGATTTATTGGGGTTGGGGTATGCCGTGAATATGGGGCTCGAAGGCGTTCCCGATTGTCCCGTTCTGATTATTCTGGGAGACACGATTGTCGATGCCGATATCGGGAAGTTTACGACGGCGGGAGAAAATGTCCTTGGTCTCATGCATGTGTCCGACCCGCAGCGATTCGGGATTGCCGAAGTGAAAGATGCTGTCGTGACGGAATTGGTGGAAAAACCGGCCGAACCGAAGTCGGATCTGGCATTGATCGGGCTGTATTTCATACAGCAGAGTGGGGTATTGAAGGAGCATCTGGAGCAGTTGATATCATCTGGGAAACGAACAAAAAACGAGTTTCAGCTCACCGATGCGCTGCAATTGATGATCGAAGGCGGAGTGAAATTTACGTCGTATCCGGTGGACGGCTGGTATGATTGCGGAAAGCGCGAGACGCTCATTGCCACCAACCGGCACCTGTTGAAGAAGAATCCCGGGGGCAGAAAAATCGAGGGATCGATTATAGTAGAGCCCAGTTATATTGCACCGTCGGCGGTCATAGAAAACTCGATTATCGGGCCGTATGTGTCGGTTTCGGATAAGGCCGTGGTGAAAAACTCGATTATAAAAAATTCTATCGTCGGGTTCGGGGCCGAGGTGAACGATTCGCTTCTGTCCGATTCACTCATCGGGCACAAGGCCCAGGTGACCGGCGACTATGGTACGCTGAATGTGGGCGATTCTTCCGAGGTCGGCCATTTTTAATAAATTGAAATACACACATGTGCGAATGATGGAGAAATACATATGAGTAGCGGCAATTTCCTGTTTACGTCCGAGTCGGTGACCGAGGGGCATCCGGATAAGGTTTGTGACCAGATTTCCGATGCCGTTCTCGACGATATTCTGGCTCATGATCCGATGGGGCGTGTCGCCTGCGAGGCGTTCGTCACCGTCGGTTTGCTTATCGTTGGCGGCGAAATTACGACCGAGCACTATGTCGATATTCAAAATGTGTCTCGCGAATTGATCAGAGACATCGGGTATACCGATGCCAAGTATGGATTCTCGTATAAAGGCTGTGCCATTTTGAATGCCATCGGCAAGCAGTCCGGTGATATCGCGCAGGGTGTCGATACGGGCGGCGCGGGGGACCAAGGACTCATGTCCGGGTATGCCTGCAAGGAAACCAAAGAATTGATGCCGATGCCGATTATGCTGGCGCATCGGTTGACGCAGCAGTTGGCCAAAGTCCGCAAAGAGAATGTACTCAAATATCTTGGACCGGACGGGAAATCTCAGGTGACGGTCCAATATATCGATAATGAACCGGCTCGAGTCGATGCCGTCGTTATATCGACCCAGCATACCGAAGAGGCGCTGGATAAGGCGGGCAAGAATATGTCCGATGATGCGCGCCAGGAGATTATCAAAAACGTCATCAAACCGATCGTGCCGGCCTCTATGCTGGATGATAAGACCAAGTATTATATCAACCCGACCGGCAAATTCATGATTGGTGGGCCGCAGGCGGATACCGGCATGACCGGCCGCAAAATTATTGTCGATACGTACGGCGGTATGGCATCGCACGGCGGCGGCGCGTTCTCGGGCAAGGATCCGACGAAGGTCGACCGTTCGGCTTCGTATATGACGCGCTACATCGCCAAGAATATCGTGGCATCGGGACTGGCCGAAAAATGTAATATTCAGCTCGCCTATGCCATCGGCGTGGCCGAGCCGGTGTCAATTATGATCTGGACGGATCGAACGAACAAGGTGGAAGAGGATCGAATCAAGGACCTGGTTCGCAAGCATTTCGATTTGACGCCTCGGGGCATCATCGAATCGCTCAACCTGCGCAGGCCGATTTACTGTAAGACGGCGGCGTATGGGCATTTCGGGCGCGAATTGCCGGAGTTTACCTGGGAGCGAACCGACAAGGCAGCCGACCTGGCGAAGGACGCATAAGAACTGAATTCGAAATTATTGAAACGAGAAATGGATGAGAGTTATGGCAAGTTTAGTACCACATGATATAAAAGACATTAAGCTCGCACCGGGCGGGAAGAATCGAATCGAATGGGCCGAGGCGAATATGCCTGTTTTGCGGATGATCCGCGAGCGGTTCAAAAAGGAAAAGCCGTTTAAGGGACTCAACATGGCGGCCTGTCTGCATGTCACGACCGAAACGGCGAATCTGATGCGGACGCTCAAGGCCGGCGGCGCGACGGTGGCGCTGTGCGCATCGAATCCCCTGTCGACGCAGGATGATGTCGCGGCGTCGCTGGTGAAGGATTTCGATATTTCCGTGTTCGCCATTAACGGTGAAAACAACAAGGTGTATTACAAGCATATCAATCAGGCGCTGGATTTCAAGCCGCAAATGACGATGGATGATGGCGCCGATTTGGTATCGACACTTCACTCGCAGCGCCGAGAGCTGCTCGATAGTATTATAGCCGGTACCGAGGAAACGACCACCGGCGTGATTCGCCTGCGGGCGATGGCCAAGGACAAGGCGCTGGCCTATCCGATTATTGCGGTGAACGATTCCAAGACGAAGCATTTCTTCGACAACCGCTATGGCACGGGGCAGTCGACGATTGACGGCATTATTCGCGCGACGAATCATCTGTTTGCCGGTTCGACTGTGGTCGTGGCCGGGTATGGCTGGTGCGGGCGCGGATTCGCCATGCGGGCGTCCGGGATGGGCGCGAGCGTTATCGTGACCGAAGTCGATTATGTTAAGGGGATCGAGGCCGCGATGGACGGCTTCCGCGTCATGCCGATGGCCAAAGCCGCGCCGCTGGGCGATGTCTTCGTGACGCTCACCGGTGACATTCATGTGATTCGTCCGGAACATTTCGTCAAGATGAAAGACGGCGCGATCGTGTGTAACTCCGGCCATTTCAATGTCGAGCTGGATCTTGTCGGCCTGAAGGAAATCTCGCGCGGCGTTACGACTGTGCGGCCGTTCGTCGAAGAGTACAAGCTGATGAACCGGAACCGGATTTATATTCTCGGTGAGGGGCGCCTGATTAACCTGGCGGCAGCCGAGGGGCATCCGGCGGTGGTGATGGATATGTCATTCGCCAATCAGGCGATGGCTGCGGAGTATTTACTTGGTCTCAAGACACCGCTGTCCAAGGACGTTCATGTCCTGCCGGAGAAGCTCGATGACCTGATCGCGAAGATGAAGTTGGATTCAATGGGCATCAAGATCGACCGCCTGACTCCGGAACAGAAGAAGTATCTGGATTCGTGGGAAATGGGAACGTGATGTTATTGTAAAGATTGATTTTATGGCCCTCTCCTTGAAAAAGGAGGGGGTTTTTTATTGGAGACCATAGATTGTTCTTAGGGATTCCAATACTTCTTCAATGGGACGATGTGCGAAGTATCTACACGATTGATCGATGTTGTTTTCAATTTCGAGGCGCCTCAGACCTTCCTTCATATCATCCTGTATCTGCGTAGGCAATGGTATTTGCTGATTAGGTGCGAGTAATACAAAAAGTCTGAAAATATCTTTTCGGTGTTTCTCGATTTTTTCTGATTGAACATTCCTACCGGATTGTCTTTCCTCAGATAGATTGGTCCATGCCTTGACTTTCAGAGGAATCAGATATTCGGATTTGACAACAGATATTTCATCAATAGTATGGAAGTTTTCTATTACTAACTCGTAATATATATCATCCATTAAGATCGCTGACAGACTGGATAACTCTTCATCTGTGGGAATAGGCGTAAAACGCATTGTATCAGGTGCCTGCAGAATTCCAATATCCTTTGAGAATAGCTCGATTTGTAGTGGGAAATCAGTAATCTTCGGATTACGAAATCGGTAAAGCTTTCTATCATTGCTTCCTTTTTCCTTGGTTTGATAATCTCCATCGTTTATAAATTGCCACAACGTTCTATCAAAATCAGATGTGCGGGCTTCGATATGCAGGACAATATCCAAATCTTGGGTTGCTCGAAATTCTTGTCCGATACTTTCGAAGGCAATCGCGCACGCCGTTCCACCAATCAGAGCATACTGGCCGGTGAAATTGGCAAAATAACTTTTGAATTTGTCCAATCCTCTTACCATTCAATATGTCTCATCATTTCATCGAGAGATAACTGTACGCGTTCATCCTCATTGTTTCTTAAACAGAGATAGAGGGAGAGCTGGTCTACGATGCCATGAGATGCGAATAGCGTTGGATCATAATGCCAGATTTCGATTTCATAGCGAGCGACATCCGGGATAGGTACAATCGTAATACGAAAGTCTTGTTCTATTAATTTCCAGGCCTTTCCCGATATTGCAATTGTTTCATATTGATTCGGGGCAATCATTGAATAATGCGACAATGCGCTCATCCCCGAGATTACAGTATTAGTGCGGTCTATTTCGGAATCAGTTAGTATTCTCTTTTTTATCGGATTGCGCGTGTAATCAAGAGATTGGTTCCAGATAGCGCGTTTATCCTCACCAAAGCGAATTACTCGTTCACGACCTTTTTGAGCCACTTCCGCCAAACCAGATGCTTGCAATTCATCAAAGGCTCGTGAAATGGCCATTTTAGTATACCCGGTTTTCCCAGCAATCTCCTGAATACTGAATTCGAATTGAATTCTGCTCAGCAGGAAACTGACTATAATAGCCTGTGTTGATGGTCTGAATTTTGATCGTTTGTTTTTAATTTGGTGGAAGTACTCCCGTAATTCGATGCCGAATATCGGTAAATACATTTGATTATGCGGAACGATGAAGGATACTTTTTGCTCTATGAGACGTTTTCTTTCAAATGCGGTAATCTTGTTTCGAACATAGACAATTTCTCCGGCCCAATAATTCCCAAGTGTTTGAAAATACTTCTTTATTTGTGCCGGTGTTTGTTTTGTATCATCTCGTGAAAAGGCAAGCAGACATTTGATGTTTAGTAATTCGCATGAGAAAAAAGAAAATTCATCCTGTAGATAATATGGCAATGAGTCTGCTACTTCCCATTTCTGTATATGTACTCTAATCGCGAGTATTTCACAGAGATAATCGTTTAATTTAATATGCAAAGGGTACATCAGCCCTCCTTGGTATACAATTAAATGCACTATAACATATTGTCGGTTACAATGCAAATAGTAGTTTACTTTTTTATGGAAAAATTACCAACTTTTCACTGCTTTCTATATATGTGATAGCGGTACAATTGGTTAGCCGAAACGGCACATTTGAATAAAATCGTAATGGGGATGAATTTTTGGGGAAGGAATAGGCGATTGAATTGTATTCCTGACACGGTGGAGTTTGTTCTCTGTATTTGGATTTTGGTTAATGGGTTCAGGCAATAGGGAGGGAGAATGAGGTATTTATTTTTTACGTTATTTGTGTTGTCGAGCTTGGCGCTGGCTGACAATAATTCCGGGCAATTCGACTTAGACCTCTACGATCAAAAACTGGATTCACTGAAAAGGCACACGATTGGGAAAATAGGGCATTGTCGTTATTCGTATCATGGACACATTTCTAATATATTGTCTGAATACATTTATGGATTGCACAAACTAAACAGTGAGTTTGGTTCTACGACAGAGAGCCTCTTTTCGCTTGGTACAGCCTATGCCCATTTTAACAATATTGACTCGATGGTGTACTATTTCGATTCGGCGGCGACGGTGTACTATGTGAGTTTGCATCGGGTATATGATTCGTATGTCCGTTGCATAAATGATGACATGGGGGACTGTCAAAGTAGGGGCCATTATGATAAGTCACATATGGGTGAGTGCCTGATGCATAAACTGCGATTATTCGATACTCTCAATGCGGAATATGACATGACCGGTTTGGGGGCATATTACATTGGGGTTATTTTTCTGGAGCTGAATAAAATGGATTCGGCGTTTTCGTATCTGGATTCGGCTTTGGTTATGTGCCGTAATGATATGGATGTACCGGGTCAAAAAATATGCTCACAGAATCATTTCGATTTGAAAGTTCGTCACATCCGCAGGGATTGCAGTGAAATGTGGTTTGAAAAAGCTGGTACTTTGTTAGATGAATGTCAGCAAGTTCTGGAATTGATGAATCGAGACATAGATGCGGATAGCATGGAGATTCTTATTCATCTATATAATCGCGGGATCAATTCGGCGTATGAAGCGCTGGAACAGGCAATTGCGGCTATACCTATGAATTTGGAATTACACGATGATATGACGGAAGAAATAACAGCCAAGGCGAAAGAGCTTATTATTCGCCATATGGACAGAGCGCCGCTGGCAGATTTCGTGTATGGCTCGTTGCTTATGAGGAGCGGGGAATACGAGAGTGCTAAATCGTATTTAGAAAGATATATCGCATCACCGGTCGATGATTCCGAGCGAATTTTTCGCGCACGAAAGTTGGTATTTGAGTGTATACAGGCGATACACAGTGAGACCGGTCGGTGGTATTGAATCATATTTCGGTGAGTGAAATCAGCCACTCCCGGCTCTCTCATTTGAAATGAGGAGAAGAAGGAAAAGAACATACACCGCCCTTGAACCGCGGCGGCGATTGGGCGCCCTTCTTGAGAGGGGATGAAGAGGCAAGAGCGGATTGCCACGTCGTTCGCCCAAGAAGTCTCACTCCTCGCAATGACTGGTGCCAATAAAATCATTTATGGGATAATGGGTCATGAAAACCATAGCAGGCAAATCCAAAGAACCCACCCGCCGGGTGGGGTACCGGTTGTAAGGAATAAGGAATTCTGCCTTACCTTTTAACCGCCTTGATCGAGAAGGTCAGGGGGATGTCGTTTTTTCGGTCGGGATAATAGTACCAGCCTTTTTCGTCTTTGACGAAGGTCGGCCATTTATCGTAGACGCAGAAGGGGTGTTCGTGTAAAAATTCGATTGTTAATCCGGCCTTGATGAGTGCATTGATGATGTCGGCCAGTGACCAGCGCCAGCCGACTTCCTCATCGATAATGACGTTTTTGTCGCAATAGTCGCCCTCGTTGTAGTAGCGCTCAGTTCCCATGTGGAAATACGATTCGATGACTCGTTTCTCGCCATCAAACATATTGGCGACAGGATGGTCGTCGGCAATATAGAAAAAACCGCCCTTTTTGACGTATTTGGCGGCGACCTGTGCCCATTTGTCGATATCCGACATCCACCAGATGGCGCCATAGGTGGTGTAGACGATATCGAATTCATCATCCAGTTTTTTCGGCAGATCGAACAGGTCGGTGCGAATGAAGCGAGTATTTTTTATTCCGGCTTTTTCCGCAAGCTTCTCGGCAAATTCTATCGACGTATCCGAAATATCTGCGCCGGTGACGGTGGCTCCTTTGCGGGCCCAGGTAAGCGTATCCATGCCGAAGTGGCATTGCAGATGTAACAGGGTTTTTCCCTTCACGTCGCCGACTTCTTCGAGTTCCAGCGGATGGAGATCGAAGGTGCCCTCGAGGAATTCCTTCACTTTATATTCGGGGTGTTTGTAGTGCGCCTCGGTGCGCTTGTTCCATTGTTCGCGATTGATTTCATGATCTTTGTTCATGGCAAGACTCTCGGGGTTATTTGTGTGATCGCCAGAATACGAAGATGCCGATGATGAAAAAGACGATATTGATCGACCATGCGGCGGCATCGGGCGGGAGTTTTCCGCTATATCCCAATGACTGAGTGACTTTGAAGATAACGAAATACAAGAGAGATACTCCGGCCGCGATGGCGAACGACATGGCGACGCCGCTTCGCTTGGGATTCGAGGCCAGTGGGATGCAGATAAACATGACGATAAACGGCGTAAACGGGAAGGACAGCTTGGTGCGTAGGTCGACCAGTTCACGCGTGAACGGCGCGCCGGTTTTATCGAGGACGTTTATGTAATCTTTCAATTCCCGGTAGCCCATGTCTTCCGGTTTTCCCTGGAATTTCTCGAACTCCTCGGGGCGCTCCTTGCAATTGGGCAGAACGATGGAGTCGAACTTTTCGAATGTTTCCTTGCCGCCTTCGAAATCGCGGTAAACGCCATTGAGCATGTGCCATTGTCCATTGCGGAAGCGCATCCATTCGCCGCGATACGATTCGACGAGGGAATCGTTTTCGAAGCGCTGGACAAGGGCGTTTTTGGCTTCTTCCGGGCCGACTTTGTACAATTCAAAATGATAAATGAATCCGCCTACACCCTGTTTGGACAAGTTGTACATGACCTGACTTTTGCGGTCGCCCTTTTTTTGGATTTCGCCGTGCTTGATGCGAATGCGCTCGCGAGTCGTTATCGGCAGTATCTCCTCGTTGAAATAGAAATTGAAGCAGGAGAGCAGGAACGTGAAAATCAGCAGGGGAAGAGCGATGCGATAGAGTGACACGCCGGCCGATTTCATGGCGATGATTTCATTGTTTTTTGCCAACAATCCGATAGAAAAGAGGCCGGCCATGAGAACCGATGCCGGAATCGTAATTTTGTAGATCCAGGGGATAAAGTAGATGTAATACAGGATGACATCCGGTATCGAGGCAGCGCTGTCGACGATGTCCTCGAGGTTTTCGATCAGGTCAACGACCAATGCGACCATTGTAATAGCGCCGACGGCGATGAACAACGAGAGGAGAAATCGCCAGAGGAGATACCTGTCCAGCCGTTTAATCATGAGCGGGCGCCTTTATCTTGTCTTTGGTCAGTTTGAAGGCGGTCCAGAGTTCTTTTTCGAACGAAACGACATACAGCAGATACAGGCCGATGGCGCCGAGCAGGAAATTGGCCGACCACATCGACCAGAACGGCGTGACGATGCCTCGGTCGGCGAGGCTTTCGCCACCCATCAGAAACGCCCAGTAGAGGATGAACAGCCCCAATGACAGGCCGATGCTGATGCCCATATTGCCTCGACGGGCGAGGATGCCCATCGGGGCGCCAATGAGAACGAAGACAAGGCAGGCCGTGGGAATCGAATATTTCTTGTAGACCTCGACATAGTACGAATCTATCAATTTTTGCTGCGTCCTTATCCCTTCGTTTTCGCGGGCGACCATCCTCGCATGCGCCTCGAAATCGGCTGACAGGTGTGTCAGGGCGGAATTGTCGGATGCCGCGCTGTCGGGATTCGGTTCGAGAGTCGCTCCGGCGACCATCTGGATTTTTTCGCTGATAAGGCGATTTATTTTCTGACGATAGGGTTCGATGGCAGTTTCCCATTTCATGATGTCTTCCAGCATTTGCTCGGATGATTTTTCCCGATCGGTGCGGAATTTGTCATCGGATTCCTCGAATTCGCTGGAGACCTCGCTGACGACGATACGCTGGGTATTGAAGGCGAGGCGGCGGTAGTTTTCGGTCGACTTCTCGTCGAATTCGTGAATTTCACCGTCCTTGAGGTCGAAGACGAGGTCATTGCCGCCGTTCGTAAAAGTCAGTCTGCCTGATTTGGCAACGATCGTGCGAGGGGATTTGCGGTTGCGGCCGAGTTCCAGAATCTTGACGCCGGTCAGGTCGGATGTTTCGTGATCGACTTTATCGATGAGAATGATATAGCCTTTGATGTCGGTGACGAAGGCGCCGCTGCGGATCTGCAGGGTCGGTCGCATGCGGCGGACATCTTGCATAAGAACGCGGGCGCGATGATTGAGGTCAGGCAGGACATCATTATTGAAATAAATCATGCCGTAGGTCAGGGCACCGGCGGCGATGAGTACGGGGTACATGAGGCGCATGACGTGAACGCCGGAGGACTTGGCGGCGGTAACCTCAAAGTCCGATGTTAGGCGGCCGAAAGCCATCAGGGTGGCGACCAATACGGCCATGGGAACTGAGAGGGCGATCATCCAACCCATCTGGAAGAAGAAGACCTTGAGAATCACCATTGCCGGGAGGTCTTTGCCGACAACCATGTCCACCAGCCGCGGGACGAAATCGATAATCAGGATGAAGGTGATGATGATGAAGGCGAAAATAAAGGGGCCGATGTGTTCTCGTAATATATACAGCGACAACTTGTTGCGGAAGTCGAAGAATTTCAGCACGCGCACCGGCAGCGATGGGCCGTGTATGGTGGTTTCGGCGTTTTCCATATCAGCTCTGAATATACGGGCGAGGGCAGTGGGAGTAAAGTAAATTAAATTCATCTCCCGAATCTCTTACGCCGGGGAGGAGTGGTTGGTTCCGGTGGGGGAGCAGGGAATTCGTGATTAGAATTTATTGATCAATTATCCTCAAGGCTAAAGCCTTGAGGTACCAATGTAATTTAATGAACACCCGATTTTCGAAATATGATGAATTCATGCGAGCGGGAACCCACCCTTTTTTGCAATGCCAAAAAAGGGATGGGCCACCTGAATCTCGCGATTAGGCGGTAGATACTACATCCTGAGATTGCGACACCCTAAAAAGGGTTCGCAATGACCTGTGCCTGTAATAGGTCTTAAGGTTTTTCAGCATGTCCTAAGGGGTGGGGCATCTGATTCTTACCGGCAGATGTGGACATCTGCCGGGCACAAATGAATTCATGCGAGCGGGAACCCACCCTTTTTTGCAAAGCCAAAAAAGGGATGGGCCACCCCGTGCGGGCGATTCGTGAATCGCCCCCACAGCAAATTCCAGGATTGAGATCGGGGGGAGGAAAATGTTTATGTGTTGTATTTATGAAAATGTGCGGGTATATTTTACACAAGTGAGCGACTCACACGTATTTTCTTATGACGCCTGGTTGGTCAATCTTTAACCGGGAGGCTATCATGTCAATCGTATCACAGGCCGTAAGGCGGGCGGCGGGCACGAGGTTTCTTATGAAATGGATAGGCACGGTCGTGCTCCTGTTCCTATTATGCGGAATGGCCGCGGCCGATGATATCGCTCGCGTACGCATCGAGATGGCCATCGGGCCAATCGCACAGAGGGTCGTCGAGCGGGCGGTTGACCGGGCTGAGGATGAAGACAGGCAATTATTGATTATTGAACTCGATACACCCGGCGGCCTGGATAAGTCAATGCGCGGAATCTGCAAGGCGCTGCTGAATGCGGATGTGCCGATTGTAGTATATGTGTCACCCTCGGGTGCGCACGCGGCATCGGCGGGATTGTTTATTGCCTATTCGGCGAATATTATCGCGATGGCGCCGGGGACGAATATCGGCGCGGCGCATGTCGTGAGTCTGGGCAGCGAGATGGATTCGGTGATGACCGAAAAAGTCCAGAACGATGCCGTCGCCTATATTACCTCGATTGCCAAGCGGCGCGGCCGCAATATTACCTGGGCGGAGTCGGCGATTCGAGAGAGCAAGTCAATCGACGCGGTACAAGCGCTCGATTCCAATGTCATTAATTTCCTGGCCAAGGATACCGAGGATTTGCTGGAACAGCTCGACGGGTATATTGTCCAGACGGAATCCGGAGCGGATACGCTGGCGACAAAAGGACAAGACGTCGAGGATTATCCCATCGGATTCAAGGACCGGTTTCTGCGGATTATTACCGACCCCAGTGTTGCGTTTATTCTGTTTAACCTCGGTTGGCTGGGGTTAATGGTCGAGTTGTACAATCCCGGCGCGGTATTTCCCGGCGTTGTCGGCGGTATTTCATTGATTCTGGCATTTTTCGCATTTCAGCAGTTGCCGATTAATTATGCCGGATTGGGGCTGATTATCCTCGCTGCTGTCTTTTTCCTGTTGGAGATAAAAATTGTCAGCCACGGGGTATTGGCGATTGGAGGTGTAGTGTCTATGCTGCTCGGATCATTTTTGTTAATCGATTCGCCCGAGCCATACCTGCAGATTTCCAAGGTTGTCATCTTCACGACGGTCGGTGTCGCGGCGTTGTTTTTCCTGTTCGTCATTCGCTTTGCGGTGCGGGCGCACAAGCGCAGAGTCATCACCGGTCAGGAAGGAATGGTCGGAACTGTCGGAGAGGTTCGCCGAGAGGGAATGGCGATGGTCGAGGGAGAACTGTGGCGCATCGAGAGCGAGGAATCTCTTCAGGTAGGTGATAAAATCGAAGTCATAGAAGTGCAAAATATGAAATTGAAAGTAAAGAAACTGAGAGGTGAGGTATGAATATATTCGGTTCAGGAGTTTTGACCCTGATATTTGTCGGGGTTCTCATCATTGCCTATGCGATTCGGATTTTGCGTGAATATGAGCGAGGGGTCGTGTTTCGACTCGGACGACTGTCCGGCGCCAAGGGGCCGGGGCTTATTCTCCTTATTCCTATCATCGATAAAATGGTCAAGGTGTCATTGCGAGTCGTCACGATGGATGTGCCGGAGCAGGATATCATCACTCGCGATAACGTGACCGTGCGGGTCAATGCGGTCGTGTATTTTCGGGTGCTGGATCCGGTCAAGGCGGTGGTGGCGGTCGAGGATTATCTGTATGCGACATCGATGATATCGCAGACGACGCTCAGAGCTGTATTGGGGCAGGTGGATTTGGATTCGCTCTTATCCGAGCGGGATAAGCTCAATGATCAATTGCAGCAGATTATCGACGAGGACACCGAGCCGTGGGGAATCAAGGTGACCAAGGTCGAGGTGAAGAATGTCGATTTACCTGAGTCGATGCAGCGGGCGATTGCGCGGCAGGCCGAGGCCGAGCGTGAGCGGCGTGCGAAGGTGATTCATGCCGAGGGTGAATTGCAGGCATCGGAAAAGCTGCTGCAGGCGGCACAAATGCTTTCGACGGAGAAGACGTCTTTGCAATTGAGATACCTGCAAACGCTGACTGAAGTGGCCGCGGAAAAGAATTCGACACTGGTGTTCCCGCTGCCTATCGAATTTCTTGAATCGTTTATCGGCAATCGAAAGCGAGATTGATAGAGGCATCGCCAATAAAAAAGGCCCCGTATCGGGGCCTTTTTTTTTGCTTTTGCTATTTCGTCTCGCCTTCATCCGGGGGAGCGGTATCCTCCGGCGGAGGCATGGTCGGCGGCTGGCTGGTATTCTCCGTTTGCGATTCCGGTGCAGCCATGGTCGGCGGCGGCGGTGGCGTCGATGGCGTGACCGGGGTCACGACTTCGGCTCCTCCGTTTATCGCTTTCAGCCTCAGATAGAACCGTCCCCATGCAATACCTAAAAGAGGTCCTGCGATCAGGTAGGGCAGGAGCAGGAGTAAAAATGAAATGATACCGATCGCGATCATCAGGAGGGCGAATAAAAAGATTTCTCCTCGATACCCCTGCGTCAGCCTTTCGCTTCGTTTTAAGGCATCGAAAACCCCGACGAATCGGTCATCCATAATGACGAAATAGACCAGCGAGTAGCGAATCAGGAAATAGATGACGGCAATCAGGTTGGCGAGTCCGATGACCGGAATTAATATGTAGCCTTCAATGGCCATCAGAATAAGTCCCAGGATGATCGTCGGGAGCATGCAGACCAAAATCGCGAGAACCATGAGCCAGTAGAGGCCCAGAAGGGTTCCATAGCGGTTAAACCCCTCGAATAAGTTGTTGATTTCCGGGTTATCCTCTTTGGCGAATTTGAGGAAGAAATAGATATATCCACCAGTGAGGGCCGGACCGACAAATGCCGCGAAAAAGAAACCCAGAATCGGGATGTAGTTGCCGACGATCGTAATCACCATGTACAGGACAAAGCCGCCGATGGCCAGTCCCGGATTTTTCTTGAAAATCGCCCAGGCTTCACTGAGGAAGTCGGTAATATGAATTGTTTGCATAGACACCACCTGCCGAGAAGGATTGAGTCATTCGTTTTTCTCTGAGATAGGGAAAGATATGGCATGAAAACCGGTTTGCAAATAAAAAAGGTGAAAAATAGAGAAAACTCATCTTTGTTTTCTTGCCTTATTACAATTATGAATTACATTTGCGGGGAACGGCTTCGTAGGAATTGTATATGAGTCAGCAACACGGACAACATGACCATCATGGTCATTCTCATAATCATCACGGCCATTCGCATGGTGCGGATTCTAAAAAACTGGGTCTGACGATTCTGTTGAACCTGGTGATAACCGTTGCGGAATTTATCGGCGGTGTTATTTCCGGGTCGCTGGCGCTGTTGTCAGACGCTCTGCACAATCTGTCCGATGTTATCGCTCTGATACTGGCCTGGTTCGGGGCCAAAGGGGCGGCATTAAAGCCGACCAGCCGCTCGACGTACGGTTTCAAGCGGCTTGAGGTCGTCACGGCATTTATCAATGCTCTGGCCTTAGTCGTTATTGCCGTGTATATCATTTTCGAGGCGTTCGAGCGGTACAGCAATCCCCAGCCGATAAACGGCGTTATCATGCTATCGGTGGCCGTTATCGGGCTGTTGGGGAATGTCCTGTCGGTGTGGATTTTGCACCGGGACAGAAACAAGACAATCAATAATCGCGCGGCTTTTTTACATATGTTGTATGATGCGATATCATCGGTCGGGGTTATTATCGGCGGTATCGTTATTCTGCTGACCGGCTGGTATCTGCTCGATTTAATCCTTTCGATTCTTATCTCAATGATGATTCTCTGGTCGAGTTTCGACATCCTGAAGGAGGCGACCGGGATATTCATGGAGGTGGCTCCACGGGGAATCGACAGCGAACGGGTAAAGGCGGCAATCGAGGAATTGCCTCAAGTGAGCGAGGCGCATCATATTCATATTTGGTCGATATCGAGCTCTCAGGTGGCGCTGTCCTGTCATGTCGTGCTCGAGGACGGCAATTGTGAAGGGTGTACCGCGGTCATTCGCGAGATTCATGAATTATTGGCCGAGCGGTTCGGCATCACACATGCGACGATACAGCCCGAGGGGAATATCTGCCCGGAGACGCCTCTGGTGACGAAGATTGAGCGCAAGAAGGACATCGGATAATGGGAAAAGTCATCGAATTCGATATTACTGACCTGGCATACAATGGTAAATCTATTGGGTATGATGAAAGCGGTAAGGTGATTTTCATCAAAGGCGGTCTTCCCGGAGAGCGGGTGCGGGCGCAGATTGTTAAGGCGAAGCGCAATTACAGCACTGCCAAGCTGCTTGAGATTCTGACTAAATCACCTGAGAGAATTCCTGCGGTGTGTGAGCACAATGATATTTGCGGTGGGTGTACGTGGCAGGATTTGGCGTATGACCGCCAGTTGAAATACAAGCGCGATCAGGTCATCGATTGCCTGGAGCATATCGGCAAGATCAAGGATGTGCCGGTCGAGGAGATTCAACCGTCGCCCGAGGTTTTCTTTTATCGCAATAAAATGGAATATTCATTCCATGTCGTGCCGGAACAGGTGGCGACCGAGCGGTTCGTGCTGGGATTACACGAGCGGGGGCGATTCGATAAAATATTTACGGTGAATCAATGCCATTTGCAGTCGGAGATGTCGAATGAGGTGTTTGCATTTCTCCGGGAGCAGGTGGAGAAATTAGGGATTCGGGTCTACAACCTGATTGCCCATACCGGATTTTTGCGCTTCGTCATTTATCGCGAGGGGAAGAAGACCGGGCAGTCATTGCTCAATATCGTCACCGGATATGGTGAATTTCCGATGAAAGAGGAGTTGACGCAGGCGTTTGTCGAGCGGTTTCCGACTCTGACGACGATTGTCTGGACGGTCAATGAAACGCTGTCGAATATCGCCAAGGGCGATGTGACTGAGGTGTTGCACGGTCCGGGGTTTATCGAGGAAGAGATTTTGGGCTATCGATTCCGGGTCAGTCCGGGGTCGTTTTTTCAGACGAACACGCGGCAGACGGAGAATTTGTACCGGAAAGCTATTGAGCTGGCGGCAATCAAACCGGGAGATTCGGTACTGGATTTATACTGCGGGGCAGGGACGATCGGAATTTGTGCCTCGGCCAATGCCGGTGAGGTTATCGGCATCGAGATAGAGGAAGAGGCGGTCGAGAGCGCTCGAGTGAATGCACAGATCAATGGTCTGACCAATTGCCGGTTTTATGCCGGGCCGGTGCGAAAGGTCATGCTGCGGGATGAATTGGCGAAGAAATCATTTTCTCCGGTCTTTGTCGATCCGCCGCGGGCAGGGATGCATCCGAAGGCATTCAAGCGGCTGCTGGAAATCGATACCGATCGAATCGTGTATATTTCCTGTAATCCGGCGACATTCGCGCGAGACGCCGCGGAGCTTATTCAGAGCGGGTATCAACTGAAGACAATCGTGCCGTTTGACATGTTTCCGCACACGATGCATATCGAACTGGTCTCATTATTTGAAAAAATTTAGTTGAAGTCCGCCCGTTACCGCTTTATAATCGAATGCCTTAATCAAAGTTGGAGGATTTACATGCGGCGGTGCGGGGTCTTGTTATTGATCGGGCTTTTCGTCTTGACAGCGGGGGCGTCGGGACAATCGAAGGCAGAGGAAAATCTCTATAAACTGGGCGCCGAAATTCTCAAGGATTTGCAGCAATATCATCCCGTTCATGCGACCGAATTGGGCATTCATGAATATGATGGGTACTACACAGATTACTCGGCGAAAGAGGTTCAGAAGGAAAAGAAGCGCCTCCGGGATTTTCTGGCTCGACTGCACAAGTACAACGGCACGAAAATGTCGGTCGATGCGCGTATCGATCATAAATTATTAGTGGGCAATTGTGAGACCGCGGTCCTGCGGTTGTGGGGAATTCGCAACCAGGATAAGAATCCGAATGTGTACATTGACGAGGCGGTCGGCGGCATCTATGCGATTTTACTCTCCGATTATGCGCCGATGAGCCGACGTCTCGATGATATTATCGGTCGCATGAAGAGGCTTCCTGCGTTTCTAGCGCAGGGACAGGATAATGTAAAAAACACTCCGCCGATCTGGCTCGATTATGCGCGGCAAAATATCGACAACGCCATTAGTTTCTTCGAATCGACACGCGATCAATTCATGAGGGATTTCCCCGAGCGAGCGGGCGAGATATCCGAAGCATCCGATGGGGCGCTTGCAGCATTGAATTCATTCAAGCGGTTTCTTGAGCAGACAACACCGGGAGCGGCCGGCTCATTTTCCATCGGTAGCGAACATTTCAATCATTTGCTGGAGAGCGAGCATATGCTCAATTTCGACGCCGATTCTCTTCTCAGGATCGGCGAAGCGATGATTGCCAAGACAAAGGCGGAATATGCGGCGGCCAAGGAGCGATTTGAATCGGTCGGGATGCCGAAAAGTGTACCGCCATATGTGCCGGCGACATTTGCCCGGCAGGATGTATTCGATTATTATCAATGGGAAATCAATGCCGTTAAAGATTTCATTGCCGAAAAGGAGTTACTGACTATTCCCGCCAATATCGGCGATTGTGTTCCGATCGAAACGCCGGAGTTTTTGCGAGGCGTCATCGGCGGTATCGCCTATCAGCCGTCCGGGCCTTTCGATGCGGCGACCACGGGTTATTTTTATGTTCCGCCGATTAGTGAAGAGGATTTCGAGAAGAATCAGCAATCGTATTTTTCCAAAATCGCCAAACGGGATTTCAGAGGATCGGTTGTTCATGAGGCATTCCCAGGGCATCATTTGCAGTTCCAGATAGCGGCTCAGCATCCATCCGAGATTCGCCGCTGGCAGACGAATAATTCGCTCGTTGAGGGCTGGGCGCTGTATTGTGAAGAATTGATGTATCGCGAGGGATTATATGCCGACGAGCCCGAGAAGGAATTGAATGTTCTCAAGGGGATATTGTTTCGGGCGGTAAGAATTGTCGTCGATGTCAAGCTGCACACCGGGCAGATGACGTATGATCAGGGGGTCGAGTACATGATGGACACGATTGAGCTGGAAGAATGGGCTCGACCGTACATCACGAAAGAGGTCTTGCGCTACACGATGGACCCGACACAGCCGATGAGTTATCTGGTCGGGAAGCTGGCGATTGAGAAACTGAAGCAGGACGTGATGGCTCGCGAGGGCGTGGCGTTTTCTCTCAAGTCATTCCACGACAGACTGTTGGCGGAAGGTTCGCTGCCTCCGTCACTGATTCGCCGCAAGCTGTTGCAATAGGCGGGCACGGCTGTCTTTTTCTTGAGCAAAACTGTTCAAATGTAATAACTTAAATCGCCCGATTTATCGGTTTTCTCAGGCCGAATCGGGCGATTTTTATAAAGCTGTCCAATCTATCATCCGATATCTAGAGAGAGTATTCTGTCGTTTAAAAAATTCAAAGTATGGCGAGGATATCGTGGAATCCCCGGATCAGGAAAAAAACGAAACTGGTACGCCGTCGGTGAGCCGTCCCGAAGGGTTTAATGATCAGCTTATTCAGGCCTATCGAGCCGAGCTGGAGCGGTTACAGGAGGCCGACAGCGAGGAGAGAAACGGGCTCTATGTTCAGGCATTGGAGTTGGGAATCGATATCATTCGGGGAGATGTCTGATGGTAAGCCGGGTTGAATTTCTTACGCTCAGGGCTGAGAGATTTGGGAGTCTGGACGACTGTACCGTGTCGTTCCAGTCGGGCATCAATCTGCTCGTCGGTCCGGCCGAAAGCGGCAAGACGACGATTCTGAATGCGCTGAAGGCGGTTCTGTATCATGAGAGCGATGCGGAAGTGCTCACGTTGCCGTATCAGCGGCCGCACGGCGATGCGCCTCGGTTGACGCTCTGTTTTGCGGTCGAGGGGAAGAAATTTACGCTGGTTCGAGATTATCAGCGGCAGATGGATGAATTGACCGACAACGACGGGATTTCATATCAAGGCGCCGAAATCAAGGAGAAACTGCACCGCTATTTCGGTACCGATTCCGGTGAGATTTTTAACCTGATCAATACGGCTTCGATCGAGGATATCGGCGCTCCCGAGGAGCGGAAATTCCTGTTTCAGGCTGCGTTGGAGGCCCCGGTATTCGCGGGATTCGACCGCGGACGGGCCGATAAATATATCGCCCAGGAAATCGGTAAGCTGGAAAAATCGACCCCGAATGCAAAAGGTGAGTTGGATATTATTTCCGAGCATCTGAGCGCTCGGTTGCAGGAGAAGAATGCCCTCGATGAGCGTCTGGATACCGTTAAAAAGCAGAAGAAAGAGCTCGAGGAATTGCAGACCCAGGCAATGAAATTCCAGAAGGAATCAATGCACCTGGAAGAGCAGGCAATCGGAGCCGAGGCCTATTTGCAACTCAATGCCAAGATGATTACGCTCGAAGAAAAGCTGCATATTCAGTTGGATAAATATTCGCGAGCCGAACAGATTGTCGAGGATCTGGAGCGGATTGAGCGCGAGCGTGAGCGGTTGGTAATCCCTGATCCGATGCAGATGGCGGAATTGACCGACAGGCGCATCGAGCTAAATGAGGCCGTGGACAAGGCTAAGGAACACATGGACAGCGTCGGCGGCGGCCGGAAGACTGCCGGGCGCGGATTTATCGGCGCGTCGTTGATTCTGCTGGTTATCTGCCTGACGTATTTGCTCGAACAAAGTGGATATTTCGAAGCCGGCGAGGCTGGCCAGTATATTCTGTATTCGATTCCGGTGATGGCGGTCATTTGGTTGGTCCGGCTGGGGTCATATGTGTTTAAGCTGTTTGCGAAGCAGAATGCGACGAGGCAGTTTCGCAACAGCGTCGCGGCGCTCGATGCATTCTTTGCCGAGATAAATGAAAAATACGAATTGAAAGCCGCTGATCCGATCGAGGAACTTGAGGAGCGGATACAGCGCGTCCAATATCTGGGGATGAGTTCGGATAATCTGCATGCGACGATTGGGCATTTGTCCGATGACAAGGGGATGGAGTTTTTAACTCAGCAGAAACTGGAAATTGAGGGCGAAGTAGCTCGATTGAATGCCGAGATGGCTCCGCTGGTGCAGTTCGCTGCCTCGGCGACTCGTTTGCCGCAGGTCAAGGAAGAGGCTACCGCGAAAAAGGTTCGCGGACGGGCGCTGCTTGAGCGGGCCAAGCAGATGGAAGCGCAATTGACCGTGACCGATAGTATCGAGGCGAAGATCGTCTCCGTCGAGAAAGAAATGGAGACATTGAAAACCCGCCATAAAGAGGTCACCGAGAAGCTGGAAATACTGAAAATTACCCGTTTGGCGCTCAACCGCGCGGCGGATAATCTGCTCGAAGATACCTTCGTATCCTTCAGCCGGAGTGCCGGAGTCTTTCTGGCGACGATTACCGATAATCGCTATGACGAAGTCGTATTTTCAAAAGAACCGATTACATTCTCGGTCAAGACCGGTGATGGCGAGAAGATACAGAATATCGCCGCCCTGTCCATGAGTACGCGCGATGCGGTGCATCTGAGCCTGCGTCTGGGCGCCATGTCGCATCTGTCATTCGATTTCGCGGCGCCGTTTATAGTCGATCTGGCCGAGCGGCGGCTGGATAATACGCGTCGGGAGAATTTCTATAAAATCCTGGTAAATTTATCAAAGCGTCGTCAGATTTTACTGGCGGCCCATGAGCATATCACACTGCCGGGCGCTCCGAATACTATTCAATGCGCCGAATTGACGGGGAAATTTGTAACGGCCTAAAAACCATTTTCTTTTCTTGCCCGAATCGCTTATATTAACTGCCTATGGCAATAAAATCTATGCAGGCGCCCTGGCGATCAGATTTTATCCTCGGTGAAAAAGAAAAAGGGTGCGTATTCTGTGCCCTGGTAAAAGAAAAAAAGCTGACGTTTAAGAATCTGCTTTTGTACCGGGCGGAAAAGACATACATCGTCATGAATAAATACCCGTATAATGTCGGGCATTTATTAATCGTCCCCAATCGTCATATCGGAGTTCTCGAGCGGTTGACCAAGCAGGAGTCGACCGAGATGATGGAATTGACTCAGTTGTCCATTTCCATCATGAAAAAGCAATTGCGGCCGAACGCATTCAATGTCGGCATGAATCTCGGGCAGGCCGCCGGAGCGGGAATTCCCAGACATCTCCATACCCATATCGTGCCACGTTGGATCGGCGATTCCAATTTTATGCCGATCATCGGGGAGATGCGTGTCCATTCCATCCCGATGGAATTCATTTATAATAAACTGCGGGAGGGATTCGACGCCGTATGAGCCCTCGCCGGATGCCGACGAAGACCGAGCTTCTGCGATTGCAGAAGCTGTACCGTACCGACAAGCGTATCGCGGATGCGCTCGGCAGCGGTGTGTCCGAGCATCTGGTGGCATACTGGCGGCGCAAAAAAGGGGTTGCCAAGTACAGCTTCCCGAAGTTTTCCGAAAAAGAGATTCAGGAGGTCTGGGACCGGTTCGGTGATGATTTCCATGCCGGGCTGGAGTTGGGAATATCCAAAGCCGCGTTTTATAACTGGCGGCGGCGGTATAAAATCACACAAAAGCCCGAAGCGCTCAAGCTGGAGCAGCTCACTCTCGAATTATTCACCCAGGATAATCGAGGAAAGGCTCGGCTGGGCAGCGGCAGACAGACGATAATTCAGAAGTTGCTGGCCCAGTTTGTCGAGGACAAGGAAGCGGAGACCGGTCGAGATATCGAGCTCGAACCGGATTTACTCCTGTCGTGTCTGAATTCGAGCAGGGTCATCGATGCCTTCAGGAAAAAAGAGGTATCGTATGTCTGGAATCCGAACCGGATTATCATAACACTCGGATGCGAAGCGGATGATACCGTTCCGAGTGAGTGCCCGGCCGATGATCATAAGGCCGTTCGCGATTTCGTGGCATTTCAGAAAATCAGCAGTTTCTTCGATATCGGATTCGGGAGTCCCTATCAGGTGTTAGTGGAGCAGGGACTGGTTTTGCCTGGTCAGATTGCTCTTGGGAGTGGTCCTCAGATAATGGCGCTGGGGGCGGTCGGCGCGGCAGGTTTGCAGATCAGCGATGACGCCATGGCGGCCGTCTGGGCGACCGGCAAGTATATGCTTGCGGTTCCGGAGACGATTCGTATCAATATCAACGGGCGCTTTCCCAAGGCGCTGTTTGCCCGAGATGTCGCACACCATGTCATCCTGCATGCAAGGTCTAATGGCGTGGCCGGGAAAGTTGTGGAATTTTACGGAAGTACGATCGAACAGATGTCGATTTCCGAGCGGTTGACGCTGTGTTCACTGATGCGCATGTCGGGGGCGGTATCGGCGATTTGCCCGTTCGATGCCACTACGAGGCGATTCACGAATCCGCGGGCGCGCAAGACGTTCAATCCGGTGTTATCGGACAGGAATGCAGTGTATTCCTCGGAATATACGCTCAATGCCAATACGATGAAGCCGATTTCAATCGTGTCGTCGAACGGTAATGAGTCAATTCCGGTCGAGGAGATCGTCGGCATCCCGATTCAGATGATTTATCTGGGTGGGATGATTAACGGGCGATTCGAGGATTTGAAAATCGCGGCGGACATTTTGAAGGGCAAGAAGATATCTCCGGCGGTGCGGATGTTTATCCAGCCGGCCTCGAATGCGGTGTTTCTCGAGGCGACGAAAAAGGGGCTGACGAGAGTCTTTATCGAAAATGGGGCGATTATTTTAAATCCGGGGTTCCCGTTCGGGACATCGCTGCGGTCGTTTTTGGCCGAGGATGAGACCGGATTATCGACGGAGTATGGCTATGCGACGGAGAAACCTCGCGGTAAGCTGTATTTCGTATCGGCGGCGACGGCCGCGGCATCGGCCATCAGCGGCCAGATCGTAAATCCGGCCGACTACATTCGCGGCTGATAGTTTTCCCTCTACAAATACAAGCGAATACCGATGGCGCCTTCCATGTCCATGTCGGTTTCCGGAATCAGGTTGAGTACCGGGACGATTTCCAGGAAAATGCCCAGCGGGGTTTTGTGGGGCAAATACTCCAGTCCGACGGGAATGCGGACGCCGATGATATCATCATCTCCGTGCTCGACGAATTCCATGCGGCCGCCGATTCCATAATAGAGGGGCATTTTCCCTTTTTCGATTTTGAGGACATTGGCGTGCATCAGGTAATCAAGGTGGAGGTGGAATGAATTGTTGTCGTCGAGTGACCAGGCGGCCGCGCCGTCGATGGCGGTGTTGGCGCCGGTCCAGGCCTTGAAGGATGGCCCGGTCGGTTCGCCGATGATGACACCGAGGCCGAAGCCCTTGGCCAGTGCATTCGAGCCGAACGCCGTAATGACGGCCAGTGCTACTATGGTTAAGATGAGTGTATTCTTCATGAGAATCTCCTTGTGGCGCTTATTCGCGAGATTTATGCGATTTTCATATTATCGATCAGGCGTACCGGGCCGAGGAAGACGGCGAGCGAGGCGACAGTCTGCGGCGCGATTGTTTTCATCTCTTGCAGCGTCGTAAGATTGTTGAAGGCGATATAGTCGATGCGGGCGTCGGGGGCGGTTTTTCTAATAATGCGCTGCATGACCTTTCTTACATCTGATGATTTTGTTTCGCCTCGTTTAACCATTGCCTGGGCTTCTTTTAATGCTTTGTACAGGGCAGTTGCCTGTGGGCGCAGTTCAGCCGTCAGGTAGTTGTTTCTTGATGACATGGCGAGGCCGTCCTTTTCGCGGACGGTCGGGCAGATAATAATTTTCATTGGCCAGTTTAAGTCTTCGGTCATTTTTCGAAGGACCGTTGCCTGTTGAAAATCCTTTTGTCCGAACAGGGCGAAATCCGGCTGGACGATGTTGAACAGTTTGGTCACGATGGTAGTGACGCCTTTGAAGTGAGTCGGTCGCGATGCGCCTTCGAGTCGCTGGGTGAGGCGTTCGACGTTGACGTAGGTCTCGTAACCGTCGGGGTACATATCCTGCATTTTCGGCATGAAGACGATATGGCCGCCGGCGCTTTTGATTTTCCTCAGATCGCCTTTTGTGTCGCGGGGATAGCGGTCGAAGTCCTCGCTGGGAGCGAATTGAGTCGGGTTAACGAAAATCGTCGTGATGACGATGTCGGCCTTCGTCAGTGCCTTTTTTATGAGCGACAGATGTCCCTCGTGCAGGAAGCCCATCGTGGGGACGACGGCGATGGTTTTGCCTTTTCTGATGAGCGAGCGGGAGAGCTTCTGCTGGGCTGCGATGGATTTAGTGACCGTGAATTGCATTATTCCAGAAACGATTCCTCGTCTGAGGGATAACTGCCGGAGCGGACATCATCGGCGAATTGCTTGGCGGCCTTGGCGATTTGCTCGGCGATGTTGACATAGCGCCGGACGAAGCGAGGCTTGAATTCGCCATACATGCCGGTAATGTCGTTAATGACAAGCACCTGGCCGTCGCATCCGGGACCGGCTCCGATACCGATTGTGGCCATGTTGACGCTTTTCGTGATTTCTTCCGCCAGTGGCGCGGTCATGAGTTCGATGACGCAGGAGAAGCATCCGGCTTCATCGAGGGCCTGAGCCGATTCTATGAAGTACTGGCGGCGATCCTCGTCTCGGCCCTGAACGCGGGCGCCTCCGAGCCGATTGATCGACTGGGGGGTCATGCCGATGTGTCCCATGACGGGGATACCGAGTTCGACGAGTCGTTTGGCTGTCGGAGCGATTTCGATACCGCCCTCGAGTTTGACGGCCTCGGCTCCGGCTTCTTTCAGAAACCGCCCGGCGTTATGCACGGCCGATTCGATGGATGCCTGATAGGATAAGAACGGCATGTCGGCGATGACGAGGGCGCTTTTGGCGGCGTCGGCGACAGCTGTCGTGTGAAAAACCATCTTATCCATTTCAGCCGACAGCGTGGATTTTTTTCCGTAGAGCACCATGTTGAGTGAATCACCGACTAATAGGGCATCGACGCCGTTTTCCTCGAGGATTTTGGCGGTGTAGTAATCGTATGCCGTCAGGACGACGATTTTTTCACCTTTGCGTTTTTTATTGAGAAAGGTGCGTGTCGTAGTCTTTTTTGTCGAACCGGTTGCTGACATGATACGGCCTATAAAACGCGTCCGTCGAGGTCGCCCGACGGCGCATAGTACATGGTTTGCGGTTGCGGTTTCTTTATTTGTTCGATCAAATCATCGAGATGTTTCGAATTATCGATGAAATTCACATGGTCGGTTTTGACGACCAGGAGCGGTACATCGGTATAGTGGAAGAAAAATGTGTTGTAGGCCTCATTCAGTTCGTCGATATAGGCGCTGTCGATCGGTTTTTCGAAGTGCATATTGCGCTTTTTGATGCGCTTCATGATGACCTGGGTCGATGCCTGCAAATAGACGACAAGGTCGGGTCTGGGGACGTCTCGTTTCAGAATCGCTGCCATTTTTTCGTAGAGGGCGAATTCTCGTTCGGTCAGAGTGACCGATGCGAAGAGAGCGTCTTTGTCGAAGATGTAATCGGCGATGATGCGCTGGACGAACAGATCGCGCTCGACCAGTCCCTGTAATTGCTGGAAGCGAGAGAGCAGAAAGTAGAGCTGGACCGGAAAGGCGAAGCGTTTGCGGTCTTTGTAAAAATCGGTCAGGAAGGGATTTCCGGCAGCGTCTTCCAGCATGAGTGTTGCATCGAGGCGTTGGGCCAAAAGCTCGGCGAGGCTCGTCTTGCCGACACCGATAACGCCTTCGATTGCAATGTAGCGCGGTATTTCGTTATTCACCGGCCGTTTCCTTAAGGGGATGGACACCCTGATCGCCCAGTTCCTTACAGATATCCGCGAAGCGTTTGCCGCTTCTCGGATCGGCGATATCGGGACTGATTTCACAGAGCGGAATCAGGACGAACTGGCGACCGGCCATTCGCGGATGCGGAATCTCCAGCCGTTCATTTTTGAACATGCGATCGCCGAAGAGAATGATGTCGATGTCGATGACGCGGTTGGAAAGAAATCCTTTTTCCGTACGTCCGAGTGATGTTTCGAGTCGCTCGGTATTGTCAAGCAACTGCACCGGTTTGAGGGTGCATTCCATTTTCAGGACCTTGTTGAGAAATTCCGGGGCCACGACATCACAGTCGACCGGTACCGAATGATATATCGAAGATTCGGCAAGTAGTGTCATGCCTAACATGTCCGCGAGTCGCTGAGTGGCTCGTTCCAGATGGCGTTCCCGATTGCCAAGATTTGAACCCAGGGATAAATAGACAATTTCACCCATTGTTTTCCTCCGCTGCCAGAATTTTTTCCGGCGATGTCTGCCGTCGTATTACCTCGACCTCAATATAATCAATATTGCCGTTAATCGGCGGAATTAATTTTCGTACCCGGACGGTAACCTCGATGACGGGAAACGTATCCAGAATACTTTCGGCCAGAAAGGCTGCCAGCCCCTCAAGAAGTGAAAACGAACGATTTTGGACGATTTCAGCTATCAGGTCATATACAGCCGCGTAGTCAATCGTGTCCGACAGCCGGTCGGATTTTCCGGCCTGGCTTAAATCGGCGCTAATTTCGCAGTCGACTTCGAATCGGCGGCCGGTTTCCTTCTCGGCGGCCGAGACCCCATGATAACCATAAAAGGACATATTTTCAAGCCGAATTCTATCCATGACTTTTTTTCCTCTGTGTCGACAGGATCAGTTTGTCGGCGGCGGCGATGGCTTTCTTGTAGTCGTCGGTCGAGGCCGTCAGGGACATGCGAATGTACCCCTCACCGTTTTCTCCGAATGCGATGCCCGGTACCGCAAGAATGCCGCATCTGAGATATAGTCTGCGGCAGAACCGCTGTGATTGTTTGCGCCCGGGTAGTTTGGCCCAGAAAAACGGCCCGATATTGTGCGGGGCCGGAATAAGCCTGAGTTTGGCGCAGAGTTGTTCGGCCAGTTTGCGCCGTTCGGCGAAGCGAGGCTTGAGCAGTTCGATATCGTTTTGATGCTCGCATGCAGTCAATGCGCGAGTGATGTGCTCAGATGTCGGCAACAGGCCAAAGACATAGGCGGCTTGATTCAACGCCGAGATAATGGCCGGCTGGCCGACTGCAAAGGCCGGGGCAGGTGAGGACTGGCCGAAGTTATAGCCGTAGGAGTACAGCTCGACGCAGACTTTTCGGCCGCCCGGTAGAGCAAAGGCAGAGGCGCGGTTGTCGCCATCGACAAGCCCCTCGAATGCCTGGTCGAGGATGAGCATCAGGTTTTCTCGACCGGCGAGGTGGAGCAGTTCGCCCAGGTCATCGGGGGTAAATTTCTGGCCGGTTGGATTTTGTGGCGAATTAAGAAACATCGCCTTGGCGAGGCGTGATTTGTTATCGGCCAGCGCCTGGATGGCGGGCTTATAGTTATTGCGTTCGAATAAATGATAGGGGACGGTTTCGGCTGAGGCCAGGGCAGCCGCTGCGCGATAATGCCAGATGCCGGGATCGGGGATAAGGACGACATCGCCGGGATTAAAATAGACGAGCGCCAGCAGATTGATAATCTGGCGAATGCTGCCGCCGATGAAAATCTCTTTTTTGGGATTGAGGCGTCCGCCGAAGCGATTGGTGTACCAGGTCGCTGTCGCCTGGCATAGTTTTACAACGTCGCAGTTTTGTGAATCGACGGGGGGGCGCGGCTCAGCACCTTGCCAGTTAAACCGGGCCAGATCGATCAGATCATGGCGCGTGACGCTTTTCAGGCGTCGCCTGCCGGGAAGAAATTCGTCGATGACCGATGGCAGATGATAGAGCCGGTCGGCCTTTTCCAATACCAGCCTTTTTACCATATCATGAATTCTCTTTCGTTGCCGAATGTGTGGTTTCGCGAATTGCTATCAGTCTCGCGACATCCTCGTCCTGAAGAATATCAACGTTGCCCAACATTTTGGCTCGATAATAGATTTGCGCGAAATGTTCGACCGTTTCAAGCCGGTAGAAGGCCTCGTCGAGTGTTGCACCGACGGTCGTAAGACCGTGATTTTTCAACAGGAAGGCATTGTGGTTCGCGACAGTCGGTTCGAGTGATTGTGCAACCGCCGGCGTTCCGGGAAATGCGAATTCGGTCAGAGCGATATTTCCGACAAAGAGGACAACTTCGGGCAAAACCGGTTTTTCCAGCGGAATACCTGCTACCGCGAAGGCGGTTGCGAACGGCGGATGAGCGTGAACGCAGGCCTGTATATCCGGGCGTTTGTCATATAGAAACAGGTGCATAAGGGTCTCTGATGACGGTTTGCCGGAAGCGGAGAGCGGTTTTCCCGTTGAATCGATAATAACGATATCCTGTTCGGTCAGGTGTCCTTTGCACACGCCGCTGCGCGTGATCGCGATGCGATTGGCATCGATTCGAGCCGAAATATTGCCGTCGCTTCCTGCGATAAGACCGCGTTGATAGCAATTGCGGCCGATTTCGACTATCTTGTTGACTATCAATGAGGATTCAGTCATAAGGTCGTTTATTCCCAGCATAAAAGTAAGGGAAAGAGGCGGATAAAGTCAAGAGATTTGGCGATTTTCGGCAAGGAGTGGGGCTGATCGGCGATATAGGGGGAGGAAAGAGGTCAATTGAGGGCCCAAACGGGAGCAAAAGCTGCGTCGCAAAATCTGCGAAATCGCAAATAATACTTGACAATATTATTGCTATATCATAATTTAGGTGTAGAGCAGAATCTGCGACACAGCTACTTGCCGCTCTCGTGTAGGAAGATCTTTGTAGAAACAAATAAATGCTAGATGGAGGTAGATACCATGCGGGTATCAAAGCTACTTTGGGTGCTTTCATTGGCTGTACTCGTATTGACCTTCTTTATTACAACACCTGGAACGGTGCAGGGCGCCGATCCATGGGATGAGCTAAATGCGAGTAATAATGATGGTAGTTCGGACGGCTCAGATGGTGGTGGTTCTCAAGGAACCGGATCGGTTGAAAACCCGGATGACACCGGTGATGCGGATGACACGACTGACCTACTGATGATGGGTACTCCCGGATTCTGGTGGGAATTATTGTTTGGCGACGATGAATCAGGTGTCAACGTATCGGAAACAACGACGACCGACGTGTTATCAACAGAAGGGGCTACTACTGCGATAACGTTAAGGAAGTAGGGTTTGAGTGACTAACTTCAAATCGAAAGCATAACAATGAATAGCGCCTCACAACAATTTATAGAATTGGATTCTTTATTGTTAGAGATCGAGCGCCTGTTCCAGAGCCGGGAAACCAATACTGCCATAGCATCCCTCGACCGGTTGAGGAACACGGGTTATCAGCCTCGGGCAATCAATGAAGGATTTTATAGCCTGCTAAAAGCAGAGAAGGCCTTTAGTCAGGAAGACTTCGGGGCCGTAATTTCCAACTGCACGCAGGCGCTTCAACAGTTAAGAACTACCAATCTCAATTCTCGAATCAGCCGTTGTCAGATTTTACTGTATATGGCGTATTCAGTTTTGGGTGATTATAAAGAAGCCGAGAATGCCGCTCGGGATTCGTTGTCATCAAGTCGGCGGGAGCAGGATAATCAGGGGATTATTGACGCCTATAACGGACTGGCGAAAATCTTCTATATCAAATCCGAGTATGCGTTGGCAGCCGGGTATATTAACGAGGCCTTGCCGTACGCCGAGTCATTTCCTATAAAGCGCACCGAGCTGCTTGGTAACCTCGGGCGTCTCTATTTACGCCTCGGCGAAATGGAGAAGGCTCAGGAGCACCTCGAACTAGCTCTGGCGTTGGGTAAGGAAAATGATTTGCCGAAATCGGTGGCGAGAAACCACTTGTCGCTCGGATATCTCCATATGCGCCGCCGGCATTTCTACCAGGCCGAATTGGAATTCAAGTCGGCCGAGCAGATCATTCGTCAGGCGGACATGAAATTCGAGCGCGGCATATATCTTGAGTACATGGGCGAGTTAGGCATTGAGAAGAAAGATTTCGTATCGGCTCGCAAGTATCTCGAAGAAGCGGTGTCGGTCAGCAAGACGATGGCTCCCGAATCGAACCTGATGACGCAGGTGCTGCGTCGTTTGGCCGAAACGGAACTCGAGCTGGGTCGTCCAGAAAAGGCGATGCGTCTGGCTCAGAAGGCACTCGATCTTTCCGAGAAAATCGGTGAAATGATAGAGGTCGGTATCAGTCATCGCGTGATTTCGTCGATTTTCCTTTCCAATAATGAAATTGCTGATGCGCGTCGCCATGGGCAGGAGGGAATCGATGTTCTCCGCCAGGTCGGTGATAATTATGAGCTGGGGCGGTCGCTGGTTGCCTTCGGCAAAATCCCGCCGGCCGGTGTGAGCATCAATGACCGCAGAATTCTGCCGATGTTGCAGGAAGCGGAAAAGATTTTCACCGTTCTGGGTGATGATTATAATCTGGCGCTGGCTCATTTCGAGATCGGTCGTTGTTGCCATCATTTCGGCAAAAACGGCGATGCGCTGGTTTTCCTGAAGGAAGCAATGAAGGAATTCCGCTCGGCCGGGGATAAGACCGGTGTGGCGGAAGTCAATGAATTTCTGCAATCACTATCGATTAGCGCAATAGATCGCGCATTATCCGAGAAAAACGAATTCAAAATTTTTGGCAGTTTTATAACGAACTCCGAGTATGAAAATCTGAAATCCGGGCCGCTTGACGGATTGCTCGATATCCTTATCAAGCGGACATCGGCGGATCGCGGATTTATAATCAATGTTCATCAGGGCGAAATGCCGGAGATATCCGCGGCCAGCGGTATTGATGAATCGGGATTTGAACGCATTTGTTCAAATGTCTCCGATTTAATGGCCGATGAAATGTTGGCGGAGAAGCCGGTCTTACTGCTCGATTGTGCCAACGAGGTCGAATTCGCCGATCTGATCCCGGAATCGGCCGAAGGATTGTCGAGTGTCATGTTGTTGCCGTTGATCCTGAGTTCCGAAGTAGTCGGATATGTGTATCTGGATCGAACGAGCGACGGCACGAGCAATGGAATCAATCCGTTCACGCAACAAGAAATAGATTTCGCGGTCGGCTTTGCCGACCTTGTCGCTTTTAAAACGGCCGATTATCAAAAAGAGCGGTTACTCGAGGACAATGTCCGCCTGAAAGCGCAGCTTTTGGAGAAATGCGTGTTTCCGAATATCATCACGCAGTCGCGGCCGTTCATGGAAACGCTGGCTCGCATCCGCCAGGTCGCCAATTCCAATATGGCGATTTCGATTACCGGTGAAACCGGTGCAGGCAAGGATCTGCTGGCGAAGGCGATTCATTACAATTCCAACCGGCGCGACAAGCGATTTATTTCGGTGAACTGTGCGGCGTTGCCGGAGTCGCTGCTCGAATCGGAGCTGTTCGGTTATAAGAAGGGCGCATTTACCGGCGCCGATAAGGATAAACCGGGATTATTCGAAGAAGCCGACGGTGGTACGTTCTTCCTCGATGAAATCGCCGATATGCCACTGTCGATTCAGGCCAAGGTATTGCGGTTGTTGGAAAATCAGGAAATCACGCGTCTCGGTGATACGCGGCCGCGGACGGTGGATGTTCGAGTTCTGTCGGCGACGAACAAGGATTTGAAAATCGAGATGGAGGAAAAGCGATTCCGGAGCGATTTGTTCTATCGGCTCTGTGCTCTCCATTTCACGATTCCGCCGCTACGCGAGCGCAAGGAAGATATTCCGCTTCTGGTGGATCACTTCCTTGAGGGCAGCAATTGCCAGATCATGCCGGATACGATGAAGTTTCTGATCGATTATGAGTGGCCGGGCAATGTGCGCGAGTTGGAAAACGAGGTGAAGAAGCTCGTTCTGCTCGCCAATAACGACGGCCCGATTACACCGGCTCTGCTGTCGTCGCGGATACTCGGCGAAAACGGCCAGGATGTAACATCCGATTTGGATGAGACGGCGTTTTATTCCAAAGAAGGATTTTCGTTGTATGAATACCTGGCGGAATTCGAGAAACGGTTTATCGTCAAGGCGCTGAAAGAACAGCGCGGCGTGAAAAAGCGCGCGGCCGATTCGCTGAAGATTCCGGAATCGACGCTGCGTTTGAAATTGAAACAATATGATATCGACCCGAAACGTCTCGATATCAATTAAGAATTAGATCCTCATTTCGAAAACCCCTCGTATTTGCGAGGGGTTTTTTTATACTTCTGTCGACCTGCCGCCGATTGAACAAAATGGAGAATTGTTGTCATGCGAAGTGTGCTCATGGTATGTCTCTTAGTCCTCTGCCTGTGTCCAGCGGTACTGGCGGATGATGTTTATGAAGTATATATCGAAAGCCCGGAAGATGCCCGGTTGGTCAATCAATTAGGTGTGCAGCCATTGTTTCTTACGGACAATGGGTATATAGTATCTTCTCGCGGCGACGACCGCATGTTTCTTTCGCAAAGCGGTCTTCATATCGTCGATATCGCCGAAAATATTTCGATCGATGAATTGGCGTTCGATATTCGGAGAGATGATTATAATTCGCGGCGGTTCGATTGGCTGTATGAGTCGGGCGGCTTGCGGATTGCCCTGGTCGATTCGGAATTCTGGATGAACCGGACGTCTCAGGATGGTATGTCGCCGGTGCGGATTCTGTCCGGAGGGATTCAATATCGGGCCGATGAAATTGAGCCGGTGATTGCCGGTACAAAGGCGCTGGTGCCGGATTTGGATGGCATCATGGCGCTGGTCAATCAGGATTCTCTCGAGTCGTATACGAGTATTTTGCAGGCATTCGATGGGCGCGTGGCAGGGACTGCCAAGAATGCGTTGGCTCGCGACTGGATTGCATCGGAATTCGTATCGTTCGGTTACGATTCGGTTGTCATCGATAGCTTCGTTGCATCGCTCGCCGGGACACCGACGAATTGCCAGAATGTCATCGCATATAAGCTCGGTACTGTGATGCCGGATGTGCATATCGTAATCGGGGCGCATCGGGATGCCGTGCAGAATTCTCCGGGGGCCGATGATAACGGTTCCGGAACGGCCGGCGTACTCGAGCTGGCTCGTATTTTCAAGGATGTCGACACTGATGTGACGCTGGTGTTCGCGCTGTTCGATGCCGAGGAGTGGGGATTATTCGGATCGTATCATTATGCCAATGAGGCGGTCGCGAGCGGCGAGAATATTATTTACATGTTCAATATGGATATGATCGGGCACTATGAGAATACCGATCGGGCCAATCTGTTTCACGGCAGTATACTGGATAAGACACTTCTGTGTCAGCATCTGGCCGATTCTCTTCTTGGAATGAACGCGGCTCCGGCCGGTAATTCGGGCGGATCGGATCATTATCCGTTCCAGCAGCAGGGATTCGAGGTCACGTTTTTGGCGGAGTATATATTTTCATCGGTATATCATTCCAGCCATGACAGCACATCGAATATGAGTTTCGATTATATGCATGATATGGTCAAGCTGGGAGCGGCGACTGTGTATGCGGTTGATTTTCAGCATATTCCCGATCCGGCGTTGCGGATTTCCATCGACGGAGGGGCACCGATTGTCCTGGCGGCCGGTGCGACGAATACACTGACGGTCACGGTCAGCGGAGAGAATGGCGGTGTACCGGTTGGCGGCGAGGCGTCGTTGCATTATTCAGTAGATGGCGGGGCGATGGTAGAAGTAGGGTTAACATCAATCGGGGGAGACCAATACAGCGTCGATATGCCGGAGTTGCCGTGCGGATCCGTGATAGATTTTTATGTTACTGCCGAGGAAGCGACATACGGGACATACTATGATGTCAACACGTCCGAGCCGCATCATGCGATATATCTGTATTATGATGGTGCGATTCTGGTTGATGATTTTAATTCAGATTTAGGGTGGGTGGTATCATCTGCAGCGACCGACGGTGATTGGGAGCGGGATATTCCGATGACCGGTATTTATTCCGCCGCGCCGCAGGCGGATTTCGACGGATCCGGATATTGCTATTTGACGGATAATTCGGGTTCGTATCAGGATGTCGACGGCGGTTCGGTCATGCTGGAATCGCCCGTGTTCGATATCAGCGGCGGGTACGCGGTTGTTAGTTTTGCCTACTGGTTTTTCGCCTCGCCGACGGCAGATAAGTTCGATATACAGATTTCCAATAATGGCGGTATGGCCTACAGCGCGGTCGATACCAAAACGTATCGCACGACCGCCGACTATGGATGGAAGACAGAATCGTTTTTGTCGACGGATATCGTGACCGGGACATCGAATATGCGCGTCAAATTCTCGGCCTCGGATCTCGGCGGCGCGACGACCGTCGAGGCGGCGGTCGATGCGTTTCGGGTCGATTTATATCATTCCGATCCGTTTTCAATTGTCGAAGATGCCATGCCTGAGGGAACGGCGGGGCATCCGTATTCGATGCAGCTCAACGATGCCAATGGTATCGGGGAAGTCGTGTGGATTGATATGAGCGGGGGGCTTGCCGGTACCGGATTGACGCTGTCGGAAGATGGTGTCATCTCGGGGACGCCGACTGCGGCAGAGACGATTGTATTCACAGCCTGGGCCGGTGATCAGATGCTGAATTTTGACGATTATGAATTCACGATTGTTATCAATGCGCCGGTGTCAATCGATCAGGCGGCCGGTGTATTGCCTCAGGCGATTGTCGGCGAAGCATATTCCTATCAATTTACCGGCACCGGAGGTACCGGCGGGTTGGACTGGGGTGTGATTGTCGGGAGTTTTGATGGTACCGGATTGTCATTTTCGACTGATGGATTGTTGAGCGGTACGCCCGAGGCTGAATTCGATATGTCGTTTACTATTCGGGCGACGGATAATATCGGCGCCTATGACGAGCGTGGGTATTCGTTGATTTCGGAAATCGAGTATGTCTTTGGGGATGCCAATGGCGACGGCACCGTGAATGTCGGAGATGCGGTATTTCTGATTCAGTATATTTTCCGCGGCGGGGCGGCTCCTGATCCCGAAGAGGCGGGAGATGCCAACTGCGACGGATCGCTCAATGTCGGCGATGCGGTGTATATCATTCAGTATATCTTTGCGGGGGGACCGGAACCGAATTGCGATTGATGCCGGAGAGGAGGATTACTCCTCCATCGGTTTGACATCATAGATAGTGTCGCGCGTAAAGAAATAGGGGAGCCCCTGGCAGGCTCCTCTTTTTTCTGTGACGACACAGAAGAGTTTCGTCTCGTAGATTGCGATGACTTGTTCGGACGGTGAATCAGGTTCGAGATCGGCATAGTGATAGCCCACTTCGATGAGCCGCTTGGATTGGCCATGATAGAGCGGATTGACGCCGATGGCGGCGATTTTTTTATCCTTGATCGGGTGGCCGAGGGTTTTTTCGAGGTATTCTTTTATTTCCCGGTATCGTTGATCATCCAGCATAATCAATTTCTTTCTAAGCCGTTTTCTCTCGGCCTATTATACGGTTTTTCCCGCAAAAGTGACAGATAATTCGGTTTTGGCGGAACAATTGTCTAAGTGGATTGTTTTTATCCATAATTAACAGACGTTTATGCGACATTAGAGAGGCATAACAAGGAAAATTTGCGGATAGCATTATCGCGATAGAAAAATTGGAGGTTTTCACAATGGCTTTTGAATTACCGAAACTCTCGTATTCATACGACGCGCTGGAACCGTATATCGATGCAAAGACGATGGAGATACACCACAGCAAGCATCATCAGGCGTACACGAACAATTTCAATGCGGCAGTGGAGAAACACCCTGAGCTGGGTTCCAAGTCTGCCGAGAATATTATCATGAATTTGAATGATGTCCCTGCGGATATCAAGATGGCCGTTCGCAACAACGGCGGCGGTTTCGTCAACCATGCGTTCTTCTGGGAAATTCTCAAGAAGGATGTGGCATTTAAGGGTGACGTTGCAGATGCCATCAAGGGTAAATTCGGCAGCTTCGATGCTTTTAAGGATCAGTTTATCGCCAAGGCTGTCGGGCAGTTCGGCAGCGGCTGGGGCTGGTTGGTTGTAAACAAGGGTGAACTGGAAATCGTGTCGACTCCCAATCAGGACAGCCCGCTGACCGACGGCAAGACCCCGGTTCTCGGTGTCGATGTCTGGGAACACGCCTATTACCTGAAGTATCAGAATCGTCGTCCCGACTATTTGAAGGAATTCTTCAATGTGATCAACTGGGAAAAGGTGAACGAGCATTTCCTGGTGGCGACGAAGTAAGAAAAATTACGCATACATTCTCCCGCGCGAGAGAACCGCGTCTGTGGCAGCAGGCGCGGTTTTTTTCTATTTCGATGAGATCAATATTCGAATTGGGGATTCCAGCCGTCGGCGCCGTTCTTCAGAAGATCGAAGAAATGCCAGGTGCTGCAATAGTCGTCGCCGGGGCCGAAATAGGAATAGGCGCTGCGGAAGATGTTGCCTTTGGCGTCCTTGTAAAAAGCTGACACGCCTGGCCAGTAGGCGCCTTTTTCATCCTGAAATTTGAGGTCTTTGGCGAATGCCGTGCCGCCGCAGGAGACCATTTTGAATTGCCAGCCTCGTCCCTGGGCGAATGCCTTCTGGACATCCGGGTCATCGGGTGAGGTCACGACGAAGGCGGCTCGGTTCTCGATGTGATGCCTGAGACCGTTGAAGCCATCGGCCCACATGGTGCACCAGGCGCAGCGTTTACCCATGTTATGGACGATGAGCAGTTCGTTGCGGTCGCCGAAGAGATCGCGCAGTGAAACCTCGTTTCTCTTCCAATCACGAAACGTGTATTCCTTGATTGATTCCGGCGGGAGTTTATGTTTGAGTTCGGCAAGTTTTTTCTTGTCGGCCGAGATTTCCTCTTCCAGTTTACCGATTTGTTCTCGGATAGATTCCTCGGACATGAAGCACCTCATTTTATGGTTATTACACAATAGTACGAAGAAACGGGCGATTATGCCTCGAAAATGTATTAAGAGGGCCGGTCGTGCTCCCGGCCCTTTCGCTATAGTAAGGTAGGGTAGAAAGTCTGATTATTCGGCGAGCTGTGAAGCCGCCTCTCGTACGCGCTCTTCTGCTGCGAACCAGTCGCCCATATCATTGCCGTTGTGATATCCGCCGCGTTCGAACAGCCCGTATGCGATTCTACGGGTCAGTGTTTTAAACCCGGTTTGTTCATCGGATTCAGCGATGTTGATGTTGACCTCGGTTCCGTCCTTGCATGTGATATTCAGGCGACGCTCCTGGCCGTCGTTAGTCTTTTCCACGAGAATTTTCTCGGGATCCTTGAGTGTCACGACCGGTTCGAGGACCGTATCGGGGTTCAGGCCGCCCGCATAGATGCGAATGCCATCGATGAGGCGTCCCTTTTTCGTGAGCGTCATTCCCATGAAGGGGTCGAAAGACAGCGATTTCTTATCCGTCGAGTCGCTGAGAAACATGGTAGTCTGGCGGTACTGGTTGGAAGACGAGAAGCGCTTACAAAACCGCGACCAATTATTCCGTTTAATCTCTTGAGCCATACTAACCTCTTTATTAGATTTTACAATCTATGTTCTTTTTATATATCGGTTCTTTTTACGTCCCTGTTTACCATTAACCGAGACGAACATAGTCAGATTCAGTGATTATACGGTTTCACTTTCACTAAGTTTGTATGAGTCGGAAATTTCGAGCCGATTTTCTGATTGCACTGGTTTCGGTTTCGCTGCGTAATTATTTTTTTCTCGGCGAAACTCATAATATATTAATAAGTTACGCGTTTGAATCGTACTACCATACAAACAGGTTTGGTCATGGATTCGATTCGCGATTATCATAATGAAACAAAGCACCATTTCGGCCGGTACGCTCGATCACTGGGATATCTGGACTGGGCCAATCAGCCGCACCCGTTTCGAGTGTATCTGGAGGCAGAAAAGGCTGCTCTTATGCGCGTATTTTCTGATTCCGGAATATCGTATCAATCGCTGTATATTAACGATGAACCATCGCAAGTCATTGATTTGGAATCGATTTCGCGATTTTTGCGGTTTTCGCTCGGCATATCGGCCTGGAAGGAATATCAGGGGAGCCGGTGGGCGCTGCGGGTGAATCCATCGAGTGGGAATTTACATCCGACCGAGGCGTATTTAGTTGGGCAATTGGGATTGGATGCAGAAAACCGGCCCGGTGTCTGGCATTACAGGCCGGATACTCATGAGTTGGAGCGGCGAGCCGATTTCCCGGATGAGATTAGGGGCAGAATCGTCTTGCCAGGAAACAATGACAGTAGTGGATTTTTGGTCGGGATTTCGTCTATAGTCTGGCGGGAGGCGTGGAAATATGGTGAGCGTGCGTTTCGCTATTGTCAGCATGATACCGGGCATGCCATTGCAGCGTTGCGATTGGCGGCGAGTCTACTTGGCTGGAAGTTCGAGTTATTGCCTGACTGGTCCGATGAGGCGATTGCCGCGATATGCGGGTTACATCGAAGTGAGGATTTCATTTCGGAAGAGCGAGAAGTGCCGGAGGCGTTGGCGATTGTCTATCCGAATGGCGGAACAAGACCATCGGCGGTTGCTCCATCTGAAGAGTTGATTGGGCAGATTAAACGACTTGATTGGCGGGGGAAGGCGAATCGTCTGAGCCGGGAACATGAGCCTTGGCCGATAATCGATGAGGCGATAGTGGTAGCGGAGAAGGATGGTCCGTCTGATTCAGATTTGCCTCGGTCGGCAGTTGCCATGAGCGGTGGACAATATTCATATGACTCCGAGGTATCAGCCGAGCAAATACTTTTGCAAAGGCGTAGTGCGCAGGCGTTCGATCCTGAGGCGCGGATGACGCGGGATGCGTTCACGAATATGATGATGCGCGTGATGCCCGGTGGGGGCGCGCCGTGGGACAGTCTGAGGTGGCCGGCGCATATCAGTTTGCTGGTGTTTGTCCACCAGGTGGAAGGTGTGCCTCCCGGTTTGTATATGTTGATTCGGAATCCCGAACATATGAGGCAATTGCAGTCGGCTTGTTCGCATGAGTTTCCCTGGGAGAAAGCTGACTTGAATGATGCGGTATCGCTGTATTTGTTACAGGGAGGGGATGCTCGTGTCGCGGCGACGCTGGTGAGTTGTCGGCAGGAGATTGCGGGGGATAGTTGTTTCAGTATCGGGATGATCGCCGATTTCGAGGCCGGGCTAAAAAAGTATGGCGATTGGTTTTATCGATGCTTATTTTGGGAGAGCGGCGTTATCGGTCAGGTTTTGTACCTGGAGGCCGAGGCGAATCAGTGTCGAGGCACCGGTATCGGGTGCTATTTCGACGACGCCGTCCATCAACTCATGGGGCTTGCAGATTCGAGTTGGCAGAGCCTGTATCATTTCACTGTGGGCGTACCGATCATTGATCAACGATTGACGACTGAGCCGGGATATCCGGAGGAGTCGGAGAACAGAAGCGACTGAGTATTACATGGCGCAGCGAAAAGACACGGATACATCGGATTGGTATCGGCGGACGTTTTGCGAGGATTATCTGTGGCTCTATGCGCATCGCAGTGAGCGTGAGGCGCAGCGGCAGGTAGCATTGGCGCTGCGGTTGCTGCCGTTCAAAAGGGGACAGCGAGTCCTCGATCTTGCTTGTGGTGCGGGACGACATACTATTGCATTAGCGCGCAGGGGCGCTCGCGTGACCGGTGTCGATTTATCGGCCGATCTCCTCAAGGCAGCGCGAATGAAGATGCGCGAAAAACAGATCACGGCTTCGCTGGTGCGAAAAGATATGCGCCGTCTGGATTACAGGGGGCAATTCGACGGAGCTATGATGTGGTTTACATCGTTCGGCTATTTCCCTAATAAGCGGGATGATAAAATAGTGTTGAAAAACATTGCCGCGGCATTGAAACCGGGCGGGTGGTGGTGGATCGATTTGCCTCATCCGGACTGGTTAAAAAATAATCTCATTGCGGAATCATGCCGTACGGTTGAGGGGCCTCATGGAAAGGCAACCGTTTGTGAGTCGCGGTGGATTGACGGAGGGCGCGTCAAGAAGCGGGTGTGTATTTCGGATTCCGTCTGTGAGAAGGTATTGTATGAGGATGTGCGATTGTACTATCCTGAGGAATTCGCGGGGATGATCAAGGCAGTCGGATTGTCGGCGAGCGGTGTACTGGGCAATTATCGGGGCGAGGCGCTGACGCCTGAGCGGCCTCGGCAAATCTGGTTCGGTATTAAGGGGCATTGAATAGAAATGAAAACGAGTGGTATAATAATAAGGCATGATGGCAATGGGATAGTCTCCCATTGAAAGGAGGAAATTCATGAATCCACCGGTCAAATATCGTAATATGTTTCTTCAGGTTTTGCTCATGATCGTGACCTTGGGCTTTTATTCGGTGTACTGGTTTCATGAGACGGCGACGGAGATGAAGAACATCAATAACGATCCCCAAGCAAATCCGTTGCTGTGGACGATTTTGTTATTCGTGCCTTTTGCGGGGCTCTATTCCTATTATAAGTACAGCGAGCAATATGAGAAGATTACGAATTCCGAGTTTAATCGCTGGCTGCTATTCGTTTTTTGGCTGTTTCTCCCGTTCGTCGTCTGGATTATCGTTCAGGTGGATTTGAATAAACGGGCGCAGGCGGTTGTTGTCCCGGCTCAATAAATCCCATATTCCGACGTAAATTAGGATAAAAAATCTCTCATTATTCCCGATACGGTGCCGTATATATGCAGGAAATATTAATAAACGGCTTGCCTGAGTCGGTGTCGTATCATTTTACCGGTGCGCTCTGGGTTCGAGACGAAGTAAGGCGGGCTGCGTTCTCATTCAAGAGGAATCGATTTATGTTCTCAGCCAAAGCACACTATGGATTGAAGGCGGTCATTTATCTGGCGCAGAATGCAGGCAAGGGGCCGATTCAGGCCAAGGAAATCGCCGTGACACAGAATGTACCGGTTCGTTATCTGGAATTACTCTTGTCACAATTGAAAAAGGCGCGCCTGATCAACTCGAACCGCGGAAAACTGGGTGGATATTTCCTGGCAAAACCGGCGACCGGAATCACGACGCTGGATGTTATCACGGCGCTTGAGGGGAAAATCGCGTTCATTTCGTCTCATGAGAAAAATGAAAATGATAAAGTGGAGCTGGCTGTTTCCGATTTCTGGAACAAGGCCGAGGCGAATCTGATCGCGTATTTGCAGGAGACGAGCATTGAAGATTTGATGCAAAAGGCTGATCTGGACGAACAAATGTATTACATCTAAGAGGTAGTCATGTCGAAAATAGCTGCCAACATAGCTGAACTTATCGGGCGGACGCCGCTGGTCGCCCTTGACAGAATCGGCGCCGGTCTTCCCGCGCGGATCCTCGGTAAAATGGAATCCCATAATCCGGCTTCGTCGGTCAAAGACCGAATTGGTCTCGCCATGATCGAGGCCGCGGAGAAAGAGGGAAAGATCACTAAAAACTCGGTCATCATCGAGCCGACATCGGGAAACACCGGTATTGCGCTGGCGTTTATTTGTGCCGTGCGCGGGTATCGATTAATTCTGACAATGCCCGAGACGATGTCGGTCGAGCGCCGGAATCTGCTGAAGGCATTCGGGGCGGAAATCGTTTTGACGCCCGGGCCCGAAGGGATGGGCGGAGCTGTTACTGCCGCCGAGGAACTGAAGGCGAAATACGATAACGCCGTTGTATTGCAGCAATTCGAGAACCCGGCCAATCCCGAGATTCATGCCCGGACAACCGGACCGGAGATTTGGGAAGACACCGACGGTAATGTCGATATTTTGGTGAGCGGTGTCGGCACCGGGGGTACGATAACCGGAATCGCGTCATATCTCAAGAGCAAGAAGCCTGATTTCAAGGCAATCGCGATTGAACCGGCGGCATCTCCGTTTTTATCCAAGGGAGAAAAAGGGCCGCATCCGATTCAGGGAATCGGCGCAGGGTTCAAGCCGGGCATTCTGAATCTCGATATCGTTGATGAAATCATGACTGTGACGAATGAAGAGGCGATTGAGACGACTCGGCGGATGGTCCGCGAAGAGGGATTCTTGGCCGGCATATCGGCCGGGGCCAATGTCGCGGCATCGCTCAGAGTGGCGGCTCGTCCCGAGAACAAGGGAAAGACAATCGTGACGATTATTTGTGATACGGGCGAGCGATATTTATCGACTCCGACATATATGGAAATCGACGGCTGATACTGTTTCACGACTGAAACATGAAACATGGATTTGTTTCGCGGTGAAACAAATCACGGAATTACAAAAGACCGGCGCTATTGCGTCGGTCTTTTTTTTGATTCGTAACCTGTTGTGACATTTGTGGATTGAATTTAATTTCGGGATAATTTCAGGCGTCATGATTTTTGGCACATCACATGCTTAACATATAAGCAGTGAACACAACACCTCGCACAGAGGGCAGCAAAAGGGGGCCGCAAGCGCGAGGTTAGAAGGACAGCAGATAGAGAGGGCTGAAGCGAGACAGGGGGATATAATCGCGGAAGTTCGCAAGTCCTCATCAGGGGAAACCAGCCTGCAGGCTAGGGGCAGGCTGGTTTTTTTATATTTAAATCTTGCACCCAAGCCATATGCATTGTTTACTACTTCGATATTAAGCCCTCATTCGAATGCTGCGCATGAAACTCGGTACCGGAAAAAGACAGATCCTTTCTTTGCTGCTGCTTATCTGTAATGCATTGCTTATTGTTTTTATCCTGTGGCGGGTTGGGGATGAGGCGACAGTCGCGCCCGGTCAAGCTGATACTCCTGAGTTTACAATTGAGGTACTGCCTCGAGTCGAGCATTTCTATCCCGATACGTTGTCATTTCGCCGAGTGTCGCCGGAGCCGCTGGAATCTCTGGTGTCTGTATATAGCTCGGATAAAGAAATCGACTCGATTATTATCAAGACCGAAATATTGCCGGGAGAGTGGACGCGGTATGATTCGTTGTTGATTCTATTGGATGTTGACAGCAATCAGGCTTGTTCGATTTGTGTACGAATCGGGTCAGAGGGGATGGAAGCGGACAACGAAAACGAGAGGTCGTGCATCGAAATAGAAAGGCAACAGACCGGAGGTATTGTATTAATGGCGTCCCTGAATGATTATAAGAAACGGTTCAAGCGATTGCCTCTCGGTAAACCGATAGGAATTTATTTTTACGATTGCGGTGTAAGGTCGATACTGTTGAAAGATATTCGAGTAATCCGCCATGAGAACTAAAACGACGCTGTATATACTGGTAATAATGTTGTTCATCCTGCTGGGGATTGTGTATGCCGTCGAGACGTATATCCCTCAGGTCAGCGTGACGACGATTGAATCGGAGGCGTTGGCGGGATTTTTCGATTCGTCGACCATGGTGCAATTGAGTGATTGGCATTTTATCGGGATCGGCTGGCGGGAGCGGCAGGTGCTGGAGACTGTCGAGGCTATTCATCCGGCGCTGATTCTGATGACCGGCGATTATATCGATTACGGGATTGATTTCGATCAGTTGCGGGAGTGTTTTCGGCGTCTGCGGCGCATTGCCCCGGTGATTGCGATTTTAGGGAATAACGATGATTTCTGCCGAGACAGTCTGCGGCGGATTTGTGCCGAAACCGGTATCGAGTTATTACGGAATCAGACGGCTCGATTAGTTCATGGGGCAGATACGGTGTATATCGTCGGAACCGGCGATAATACTCGGTGGCGGGATAATTATTATCTTGCAGTAAAGGGGCTGACTCCTGATAATCGGCGAATCGTGCTGGCTCATGCCCCTGCGATTGCCGAGATGATTGATTCCTCGGGCGTGGAGTTGATACTCAGCGGACATATTCATGGCGGGCAGATCGTATTCCCGATTGTCGGGGCGCTGTATTCGAACCGTACGCCGTATGTCTCTCGGGTGTATTGGGAAGGGTTGTACTCGGTGCATGGGATGCCGGTGTATTCCAATCGAGGTATCGGGACGTCGGATCTCCCGATCAGATTTTTATCCCGCCCCGAGATTGCCGTATTTTCTTTTGTACCGACAGAATCTATGGAAAGGCCTGCGGGTATAAAGGAGTAGCATAGGATAATAGATGTATTTGACATGGCTTGAAAAACTGGCGATAAAGGAAACGGGCCGGAAGATAGCGGCCGATGCCGCTCGGAAAAAATCCCGGCTGATCGTGTATCCGCAGGAATTGACGCTGGCGGATATAACGGCTCCGTATCTTGTATCCAATAATGAGGAACATTTTTCACTTGCATATTCAATACGGCCGCTTGCTTTGCCCGGTCGGATTTGGCGGTATCTTCGGTTTGCGCTGTCATGTCTGCGATATTCGTTTGTGACCAATGCGGATGTCTTCGTGTATTCTGGCGGTTGCGGGCGCGTTTATGGCTTGATGGCGACGATTCTGATTCGCCTTTTTGGCGGCCGTGTGACGATCCACGATTATCGTTTTCACGATGAGGTCTTCCAGCGGTCACGGCTGCGGAGTCTGGGGCGACAGATTGAGTTCGGTGTACTACCGGAGCATATTCCTGCCGATTCGAAGCACAAGAGAATTTCCTGTCGCTCGGAAATTATTCCTGACGCATTATATGATATTCCTGCAAAATCACAGGCTGCGCCGAAAGTGTTCGTTTATGGCGATTTCGCGAGAAATCGTGTGGTGTCGCTGGCCCGGCGCGTTCATGATCTGGTGAAACAGAAATACCCGAGGACCGAGTTCGTGCTGGTTGGGTTGTTTCCCGAGGAGTTGACGGCAATCGGCCATGCGACCGGTATTTATTCTATTCGCGCGGAGTCTCCGGCCAGTGAAACCGAATTGGCCAAAGTGATATCGGATTCCGATATCGGGCTGTTTTTAAGCCCCGGCGGGTTAACTCGATTTTACAGTCTGCGGGCGATGCGCGCTCATATTCCGTTGTTTACGAACGGGTTCTCGCTCGAGAATTATGACAAGGATTCCCGCGAATACGTTGCGACTCGCGACAGCTATTCCGATATTGCGGCGAAAATCGTTGCGCTCGTCGACGATCCGGAGCTGTATGTCAAGCGGGCGACTCGATCAAAGTAAAATACTCTTTTTCCCAATTCATCGTTTTCTCCCTCTAATGTTCCGATGCCATCTTCCGATAACTGTATTGGAGGATGCGTATGAAAAAGGCTCTCATACTTTCGATATTACTGCTGTGTTCGACGGTTATCGCAGGCGATAACATCAGTTTCGCCGTCAAGGGCGGTATGGTCGATAATTTTTCGTATCCCGGATTTAATCTTCCGCAGAATAATCTGGATCAGAAAGGGCTGGTTGGCGGCCAGTTTTTCCTGAAATCGCCGAAATATGTCGATATCATTTTGTCGATGGATTATTCGTGGGAGAATAAGACGTATCAAATCGACGGTCAGTCGTTTGATCTGAAGACGAAAGACTTGAGTGTTTCCGCATCACTCGTGTATCCCGTCACGATTGCATCGTTGCGTTTTTATGGCGGCGGCGGTGTCGGGACGCATTCGTATTCTCATGAGTATTATCGCCCGCGCTCGCTTTCTCTGGAAGCGAATAATGTAACGATTCCGGAGGTTGCGACTTATCTGGGATATCATGGCATCGCAGGCGTTCAAATTCCCCTTCTGTCTCTGCCGGGAGGACTATTCGTCGAAGGCCGGTATGGCCGTGTGGCATTGCCCGACGAAGATATCAGTTATAATAACTGGACCGGCGGGATATTTGTGAATCTTCCGTGAATTAAGCACTGTAGCATTTCAGCCCCCGGCGAACCTTCATGCTTCCACTCGCGTCGGGGGTTTTTTATTGCCTGATTTTCCGTATTGCATTACTATTTCTCCATAACATTTTCATTCCCGGAGATTTTTCATGGCAGTCTATTCGTATTCGCGCATCAATTGCTATTTCACTTGTCCCAGGCAGTATAAGTTCAAGTATATCGACAAGCCGCAAATCGAGAAGAAAACCGGTATCGAGGCGTTCATGGGGAGTATGGTGCATGAGGCACTGGAGCGGTGCTATCATCTGGTCGAGTCGGATAAACCACCGACCCGGGATGAGCTCGACAACATCTATCGCAATTGCTGGGAGGAAAATCTGCCGGAGAATCTGTCCATTGTGCGCGAGGACATGACCGTCGATGATTATTTCGCCATCGGGCGCAAGGCATTGCGTTGGTATCATGATGAGCATTATCCATTCGATGGCGACATTACGCTGGGGCTCGAGCGGCGGGTCGATATTTCTCTCGATGGAGATGGGCAATATCGGATGCAGGGATATATTGACCGGTTGGCGAGGGATAAGGATGGGCGGCTGATCATTCAGGATTATAAGACGGGGCGGCAATTGCCGACGCAGGCAGAAGTGGATGAAGACGGTCAATTGGCGCTGTATCAACTGGCGGTTGAAGACATGTGGCCCGACAACAACGGGATAGTCCTGCGGCGGTATTTCCTTCGCTTTAATACGCCGCTGGAATCTCGCCGTACGCCTGAGCAACTGGTTGAGTTAAAACAGGAGTATATTCGGAAGATTCGCCTGATCGAAAAGGCGATTGATCTGAAGAATTTCCCAACCAATGAGAGTCCTCTGTGTGATTGGTGCGAGTACAATGAAATCTGTCCTGCCAAGGGGGGTACCGGTGTGGCGGAACCACAGGAGGAACTGCCGCTGGTGACAGGGGAGCCGTTGCAGGATCTGGTCGATGAATACATTGCCCTCGATGTGCAGAAAAAGGAAATCGGTAGGCGACTTGATGAAATCAAAGATTTACTGGTTCGGGCGGCCGAACATGATAACAAAGAACGGATTGAAGGAAAGACGGCCGGAGCGATTTTGATAACGCACAAGAGTATCGAGAAGTTGCCGACGAAATCCGCCAATCCTGTTGTGTTCAGAGAGATCGAGGATTTGATCAAGGGTGCGGGGCTGTTCGAGCAATTCGGCGCACTGGATATGCGAGCGTTACAAAAGGCGTTTGATGATATTAAGCTGCCGGAGTCGGTGTATGATACGCTTAGTCAATGGACGGAGAAACAGAACAGTCCATCAATAAAAATTACCGCCAATAAAAAAGGCGCCTGATGCGGCGCCTTTCATACATTATTCCCAGAGTATTACTTTTTGGCTGTTTGGATAATCAGCGCCGGGATAATGGCTTTGGCGTTGCGGTCGACAAACAGCATTTTGTTATTGGGAGCGAAAAACACCGTATCAACTACGATGTTATCGGCATTTGCACCGCCCGCGGTCGAAATATAAACGCGACCGATTTCACCGGAGCCGGGGGCGAGCGGCGGCTTATCGGAGCCGATATAGGCGAGGCCGCCGAAATGCATCATCTGGCCGGTCGTATCGACCTGCTGGTATTTTTGGGCAAAGTAATCGACTCTGGTACCGGCGTGCGATACCGAATCGACGGTGAGCTTTGTCATACCTGCGGTGTATTTCAGCGGGATATCAAAGGCAGCGATTTCCTCGTCATTCCAGAAGTCGGCTTTGACGACCCATTTGTTGGGAGCGTATTTTTCAACAGTGAGAGTGAGCGTATCGACGACACCCATATTGTCCGACTGCGCGAATGCGCTGCCGCACAATAAGGCCAGTGTCAAACCGATCATGCAAAGAGTTTTGACGTTCATGAACATCCTCCGCTTATTCTATGGATTCAACAGTAAATTTGTTTGCTTCCGAGAGTTGTGTCGTATCGGTCGTACCGAATTCGGTATTTAGTTTATCGAGATATCCCTGTGCCATGGTTGAATCGTCGAACTGTTTATATGCGATCATAGCTGCATTGTACAGCGCTTTGGCTGACAGTTCCGAGCGCGGCGCGAGGGAATAGATTTTATTCAGTGTTTCCATGGCGTCGTTCCAGCGTTCCATGCGCTGGTACATGTCGGCCAGGTATGAGTAAGCGGCAAGCGATGCCATCTGGCCCTGTTTGTTGGTGGCGGCGCGCTGATAGAATTCGATGGCGCGGTCATACCAAATGCCTGCAAGGCGATCGTCGCCCTCTCTTTTAAATTTTTCCGGAATCATGCGGACGGCCCGGAAGGCTTCTTCCGAATAGGGATGGCTTTCCATCAGCCACTGCAGTTCCGAGAGCGCTCGCTCCCACCGTCCTTCTTCGTTGAACGATTGGGCATAATACATCTGGGCCTGGGCGAGCAATTTGGCCGGGCGCGTAAAGTTGTTTTTAATATCGGTGAAGTACTTGCGTCCATCGACATAATTTTTCTGTGCGCACAGGGCCATGCCGGTGCGTAGCAGTGTCTGGCCGATGATGGCGCTATCGGGATCGCGGGCCAATATCTTTTGATAGGTGGCGACGGATTTCTTCAGGTCCTTTTTTGCGCCGTTGTAGATATTGGCGATCAAAACGAGTGATTCGATTTGCGTCTGGCCGGTGGAATCCTTGAGCGATTCCAGCTCTTCGATTGCTTCGTCCCAGTTCTCGGTCATGGCATACACGCGGCTGGTGTGTACCGATGCCGTGCGGCCTAGTTGCGGGTAATCGGGAAAATCGGTTTTTAATCGTTCGTAATATTTCAGTGCATCGGTCGTGAATCTTGTGGTTTGCCTCTTGTCATTCATCGCCTGGGCCAGTTTAATCTTGTCGACCGGAATCGAGATGATATCGTTGTTGGCCCGTTCATAGTAATCGAGCGGCGGATAATAGTCTTTCAGGATGCGGTCGTAAATGGCGATAGTGGAATCGAATTGTCGCGATACGCGATAGGTGAGGGCTCGTCCGAGCGCGGCACCGGCGAGGTCGTCTCGTCCCGCGGGAATGATCGTTCCTATTCGGTCGTAGGCGGCCAATACCGAATCGATATTTCGATGATATGAATAATATCTGGCCAGCGCAAGTTGTGAGCGCAGGGCAAGTCGGCCCATGTCGTGAAATATTGCCGAATCGGCCTGAATTTTCGGATCGGTGCGGTGGTCGAGGAAATAGGCGACAATCGATGCATGGGCGTTTTTCAAAAGCGTACTGTCGGCAGCAGTGGCCAGCGCGGGCTGAATGTTTATCTGTTCGGCGATTTTAGTCGTCTGGTAGGCCAGCTTCTGCATGTCGTACAGGGTACGCTTGGTTGCATCCTCGGAGCAACCGCTCATGGCGAGAAGCAATACGAGGAGGCAGATCGGATATACTATTCGGTTTCGATACATAGTTTTATCTTCGGACGTTATTGTCTTTCTTATACCCTCGGGCCGTTTCTTCGGCCGAATTTCTCTTGTTTTCCGGTGGAGAAAGGATAATTGATCCGTTTGGTCGATATTCCCTGTTCGTATCCTGCGCATCCTGAGCAGGGAAGCGATTCGGAGTCCGGACCCTTTTCCGCTGTGTCCTCAATGTAGCCCAATCGATGATTTTTGTCAAGCGGTCCGGGGATGTGTGATAACATAAAAAAACCCGCCCAAAGGCGGGTTTTTCAAATTCTCTGTATCGCTGAATTAGCGATTCATACGGCGGCGGATAATGCCGGCTCCGCAGAGACCGAGACCGAACAGAATCATCGTGGCCGGTTCCGGAATGGCCGTATTGTAGGTCGTTTCCATGAGATCGTTGCCGCATCCCAGGGTGGTGTGGAAGAACAGGTTCGAATCATCCTGCCAACCAGCCAGGGCCTGGAGGTCGGTCATCGCGATCTTGAATTCGTAGGTGTACACTTCGGTTTCGAAGTTGTAAATCGGGCTTTCCTCGACCAGGTCGGTCAGGCCGCCGGTACGCTGGGCCATGGCGCCGGTATTGGTGGCCAGATTATTGATCGTGTAGGCACCGACACGATTCCGAATATCGGTATAGCTGTAGTAGGTGCTCTGGTGATTGTCGATGTAGTTATATCCGCCGGATCCGATTTCGTACAGTTGGCCGGTCATGAAATTGATGCCGTAGTTCTTATTCAGGTTGTCGTTATTGAATCCGAAGAAGATGTCGCCCATACGATAGTTGCGATTCCAGTATGGTGAATAGGCGCTTTCGCCGAAGGAGTTCGTAACGGCGATATACATGAAATCCTGATCGTGAGTAACAAGGAAGCCTTCCAGATCGTAGCGCTCGCCACCCTCACCGAGGGCACCCGGGGACGGTAGGTAGCCGACACCGTGCGGATAATCGATCGGGGCGCAGTTGTTGTGGGCGTCGAACGGATTATCACCGAATTTGTCTGTCAGGGCTTGGTTGTTGAAGGCAAAGCCGAAAGCCGAGCCGCTCAGGCTGACCAGGACGATCATTGCGATGCTAAGATAAAACTTCTTCATAACTCCCTCAGCGTTAAATACAATAAACTACAGATATAGTATGCAATCCATATGCCGTAATGTGAACGGCGTTTGTGTAATTTGTTTAAGATGTTGTTAGGCAATGGATAATCACATTGTCGTTGACATAAATACTGGTAACGGACCCAATTGCAGACTGGCGAATCGTCCGGTGTTTGGACACATATTAGGGAGGTAAATCTATCATATCGGTGTCGGGCCGAATTCGAAACACAAAGCAAGGAATATATGCAGGTCGCTGTATATTCTTTTATCTTGTTATCGGGCAAGTAATTGTCGGATCAGCAGCGGATTATTAAAGGATGTAATCTGTTGAATGACAATGGGTAAGATGAACCTGCCGATCCGACAATCTGTGTCTATGGCAGTTTTTATTGCCGGTAATATCTTTCATTGGCCGATTCTCGAATTGTTATTGTTTGCCTAATGTGATCGGAATTGTCGGCAAGAAAACTGTTAAGGAAACCGACATGTGGCATGATAATAGATTCCAGCCATTAAGTCATTATCTAAAAGCCACTTATAAGATTAAAAACTGTTCGGCGCGCCGACAGACCAAATTTACGCCATGTTTGATGCTGATTATGAATCTGCGGAATTCAGTAAATGACAAGAATAGGAGATGTGCGGTATGGGTGATATGCATGGTCAGGGATATATGCCTCGGGTCGGGAGTTTTGGGCGGAAATCGGTGTCGGGGTTGCATTCGGGATTGAAGTATTCGACAACGCGTGATATTGCGTTTCAGTCGTCCGATTTCCGTCAGTCGAATTTTCGGGTGCGGTTGTATCGTTTCATGGCCGATTCGATTCCCCTGGTGCATTCGGTTCTGTGGACATGGACGCGGTTGGCGGCCGCATCGGGGAGTTTCAAATTTTTCAGAGGTGATGAGCAGATTCCAGGTTCATCGGCGGATGATATCCTCGAGCGATTATTCGGGAATATCACGCAGGTCAACTTCGGCAGTCGGTCGGGGGCCGAAGGGATTCTCGTCCCGTTTTTCAATTCGTTGTTTCAGGACGGGGCCGTCGCGGGGAAGATTGATTTCAATGATGATTTTTCCGGCATCAAGCAGGTACGCCTGTTTGACCTCAGTCGCTGTAGTATTTCGCTCTCGGCTTCCGGTGAAGTGAGTATTACCGAAAGCGGGAATGTTACGGATCGGACATTCAAGGGGCGCGATGTTTTTTATTATGCGCACAACGCGGATATCGCCAATCCTTACGGTCGTCCGATTTTACAGCCGGTTTCGTTCGTGTCATACATCGAACAACAATTGGTGGATGATATGCAGCGGGCGATGCATAATTCGGGGTATCACCGGCTGCATGTCAGGATTTCACCGCCGGATAAGCGGGACGGCGAAACGGATGATTCGTATGTGCAGCGCGCCAATTCGTATTTCGACGATACCGTGTCGATGATCCGCGATATCAAGACCGAGGATAATCCGGTGACGTGGGATGATGTGGCGATCGAATATATCGGTCCGAAAAATCAGGGCAGTTCGCGGACGAATAACTGGTATTTGACGCATCGGTCGATGGTAGAGGAAATCTGCAGCGGTACGAATCTGGCCCCGTTCTTACTCGGGTATGCATACAACACGACGACGAATTGGGCGCAGTTCAAGTACGATTTGATAATGCGACAGGTGCGATCGGTGCAGCATGCGGCGCGACAATTTCTGAATCAACTGGCGAATATCGAACTGGCCTTGCGGGGCGCGAAACTGACTGCGGAGTGGCGATTCGATAACCGTTTTTCGGCATTGGCGAAAGAGCAGACGCAAATCAGGAAGGACGAGACGTCTCGCATCATTGATCTGTACAATGCCGGACTTATCGACAGAGAGGCCGCATCGGCAATGGCCGAGGAATTGCTGTCATAAAGGCAGGCAGAGCAATGACTACGACATCAGGGGTTGTGAGCTGGAGGAAGGCATTGCATGATCCGGTTTATTTTGCTCGTTCGGTTTTGGGCATTCGGCCGCATCCCGGTCAGATTGCCTGGTTGCGGAATGCGACGAAAGGTGAGAATCTGCTGGCGACCGGCAATCGGTGGGGGAAATCGTATGTGCAGGCTATCAAGATTCTCCATCGGGCGATGTTTAAAATTCGCAATACGAAATATGACGGCGACGGGCATTATAATATCGTCGCGGCATCTATCACGCAGGATCAGGCGAATATCATTTTTAATGCCGCGGTACGGTTAATCCTGATGAATCCGGTACTGCGGTTTCTGGTAAAGAAGATCGTGCGCACGCCGTATCCGATGATCGAATTCGGCAATCAGAGCGTCATCACGGCTCGGACAACGCAGAATCGCGGGAATTATCTGCTCGGCAATGATTATGATTTCTTTTCCTTCGACGAGGCGGCGTTCGAGACTGATCCCGATTATCTGGTTAATGATGTCATCATGATGCGCCTGGCCGACCGGGACGGGCAATTGGATTTGATTTCGACGCCGAACGGCAAGAACTGGTTTTATCGGAAGATGCTGGAATTGCAGAAAGATGAGAACAGGGGATATGTGCAGTTCGGCGACAGTCGGGATAATCCGTATCTGGCCGAGAAGGCTCTCAAGGCGCGGCTGGAGAATTTACCGAGCGATAGAGTGGAGCAGAATATCGCGGGACGGTTTATCGATAATGCCCGGACGATATTTTCGAATGACGATGTCGATGGTGCATTAATTGATAATTCATTGACTGCGCCGCAACCGAATCGCTTGTATATCTGCGGGTGGGATTTGGCTCGCAAGCAGACACATACAGTCGGTATGACATTCGATGTGACCGAAAAGCCGTATCGGATGGTGGCGATCGATCGATTCAATAATCGTGATTGGGGAGATGTCGTGGCGGCGATTCGCAGGCGTCAGGCGGAATACGGCGCGAAGCTGGTTGTGGACGCGACGGGACTCGGTGATGTTATTGTTTCCGAATTAGGCGACTTGAGTGTTGAAGGAGTCGTGTTTACCGAGCGGACGAAGTCCGATTTGCTGGGTAATTTATTGCTTTTACATAATAGAAGAGAGATTCAATACTGCGATATCGTGCAGCGAGACGGTTCAAATAAGATTTGGAGTCTGGAATCTGAAATGCGGGAAATTGCCTGGGAAGATAATAATCGATTCGATGCCGTCATGGCGATGGCGCTGGCCGTATGGCCAAAGCGCTCGCGTATCCTCTTCCCGGACAGCCGACCGATTCCGGTGCGGGTGGCGCGGTTTTAATATTTATGACAGACTATAAACGTCGGCGAATGTAATGATCATGGCCAGAATGAAGACGATGACGCCGATAATCCAGGCTTTCGTTTCTCTTTTGCGGCGATAGCGTATCATAGTTTCTCCTCTTCGCATATCTGTTCAGCCCCCTATAGTGCAAAGAGAATGCCTCGTGACTGTGCAAGATTTGCACATCCTATCTTATTGCCGTTCAACGAGGTATCTTTGGGGGACTGAATTCATTGTTTGTTCGGCCTGCAATCACTTGCAGGTTTGGTATGGTTTCGTTCGTTTTTACCACCTGATCGGTGCAGATTGATAAACCTCCGCCTTCTATAAAAAGCTGGAGGAATCATGACGAATTTATCGGGTCAACTGACTGCTCGTCTGGCGGACGAACATGAGACATACGAGCGGCATCTTATAGACGAAATCAATAATCGGGTCAAACCGCCGCAACCGTTGACGGCGGATGATGTGCATATCCGGGCGATGTATATCGTGTCGGATACCATAAACAGTCAGGGCGGCAAATTCGAGGAACCGGAGATTGACGAATTAGTCTCGATGTTGCCGGATGCGCCGGTTCTGGTCGGGCACAAGCGGGATACGCTACCGGTGGCGCGGAATTTTCATGCGGTTAAGGTCGAGGAAAACGGGCGTATCTGGGTGAAGTCGTATTTTTACTGGCTGAAGGAGAGTGAGGGGGCCGAGGATCTTCGGCAGAAAATCGACGGCGGCATTTATAAAGAGTGTTCGATCAGTTTTATCTTCCGCCTGCCCGAGTGTTCGGTGTGCCGCGAGGATATACGGCGGTGTTCTCATATCCCGTTTCAGGAATATGAAATTGAGGGCACCTCATCTGTTGCTCATTTCATCTATCGTAAGGTCGAGCGAGTGCTGGAAACGTCTCTTGTATTTCGAGGGGCGATTCCCGATACGCATATCACGAATAGGCTGTATTCCGATTACTCCGGGGAGGCGGATACCGCCGAGACGGTGACTGCCTTATTCAGTAAGACGGGTGAGTCAGAAGAATATGCTATTCGCCGACATAGTTTCCGCGATACGCCGATATCCATCATATCATTCGATTCGCTGCCTCAGTCAATCCCCGGCACATGTTATATATATCCATATCAGCCGGGAATATCCGTTCGGGTAAAAAAGGTCGGGCGGAAAGTCGACATTGAGACGCCTCATTTATTTTCACAATCCATTCGCAATCATCTGTCGGAAATAGTCGGAGCAATTGGTATTGAGAATTGCCGATTCGATGCGGTCGTTTATGCAGTAAAAGGAAAGAATCGGCTCGATGGATTCGGCCTGATGCGCTGCCTGGAGCGAGACGATCAGCGGTATCGTCTGCGCCTGAGAGTAATGGATGTGTTGGCATTGGGTGAATATTCATATGATGCCGTTGATTTCATCACGCGACAGCGAATTCTCCGGGATAACCGACTTGTATTCTCGAGTGCCGGGGTTGATGTGCTGCGACCGGAGATGATTGATAAAAATACTTCGTTAGAAAGGCGGTTGGCAGGGTATCGCGGGCAATACCGATTTGGATGCGAACTAATGATTGTGTCGCCCGGAGACCGTCTGCAGCGTGTTATCTGTCCGAATAGTGCAGTCATTCCGACCATTGTCAAAGGAATCTTTACAGGCAAGGAGTCGCAGACGGTTTGTCAAGTGACATCCCTTAATGCGAATGCGCCGGCCAATACTGTACCGATTCGCACCGGACGTGGATTAAGCGAGGGGATGGTTGTCCTCGCATCAGTGCAGGGGAAGTCGAATCGTATCGTCGGAGTACATGATGTAATGCCCGGGATAGATGTCGGTCTACTTGATTTACCTCAGGATTTGACCGATGAAGCGGAAATTCGGTTATTGCATGATGATACAAATCTGTATGTGCACTTTTTTCATGACGGCAGATTTCGGTCGGCGACAGTGTATCAATTCACTGAGCGGCTTTTTACGAGCGGTCGCAGGTTTATCGCCGATGTGATACATGATAGGAACGAAATGCCGGAATGCCGATTCGGTGATCGGGTGCAGGCAAAATCGATATCGAATATCGACGGGATGTTCATCCTTCGGTTAATGCGGCCGATGGGACATAATGGCGATATTACCGGGTTCGTGTTTCGCCCGGTATTGATCGATGGGGTCGAGCGGTATTTATGCTATGCGCCCGAGTTCAGTCATCTTCCAGAAGAATGATGAGACGATGCGAACCGGGGGCCCGGGCCTCCATTTTAACCAGGCCGACATTGGGAGCATAATACTCGTCGCAGGTCATGACGGTGTCGGTTGCATTTTCATCGAGCATCAGGGCTGTCTGGAAATGATAGGCATTGTATGAGGCAATCGGCACGACGATCTGTGATTGTCCGACGAACTTACGGAGCGTATGGTACCCGTAATTGAGGAAAAACAGCGACATGCGCCGGGCGGTACCGTTATCCATATAATAAGGAGAGGTAACCGCGTTAATTGCTCCGACCGTGAGGCTCTGTCGCATTAAAACGGGAGTGGGGTAGAAGATGAGTGTATCTTCCGGGATGGCATCCGGGAGGATTTGTCCGGAGTGGAGGACGCCAATGGCATCGACCGTCAGCAAATCATGTGCGTCGCCATCGATACCAAGTTCATAGGTACTATTTTGTCCCGGCGTAATTTGCATTGTCACTTCAGTCGTATCGACTGTGACTGAGTAAACCGGCAAATAGGTAATCGTGCTGTCATAGATGACATACCTGAGTTCATGTGCCCCGGTCAGGCCGAGCAGGACCGAGCCGCCGGCAAAGTTTACGGGAGCAGTCGGATCGGATGAACTGCTGCATCCGGTTAAGACAATCATGAGGCCAATCAGGCAAAATAATACATGTTTCATCGTCACTACCTCCAACATAGGTATGTACTATTCAACGCGGGAAGTCAATTAAAAACAAGGAGGCGACCATGCATCGGGAAATATGGGAGAAAATAAAGTCGTTTCAAACCGTGCTGATGATCGTCATCACGCTTGGATACCTGTTAGGGACGCATCTTTCGACTATTAATGATCTGCAGCTTGCACTGGCCGAGAAGGCCGAGCGGTCGGATATGGAGCTTCTTGACAAAAAATTAACAAGAATTGAAGTGAAACTGGAGGCAGCCATTATCAGCAGAGAGGAAATAGTCGCGCTTCGCGAGCATATCGATCGGCAACTATCGGAGTTTGCGACGCGACAACAATCAGATTCGGAAAGGAAACACGATGAAGGAGCAAACCGGCGATAATCTGAGCCAGCATCTCATTGTCATACGCGATGCCCTGTACGGCCCCGATACGAACGATGGGGAAGGATGTACTCTCCAGACGATAGATTTCGCCGACATGCGGCGAACAATCGATGAAACAATAGAGCGATTGCGGCAGGCGGAAATGCTTCAGGCAGATAACGCGATTGCACGCGATTGGATATCGGGGCGCATCGTTGGGGTCAGGCGGGCGGCTGAAATACTCCAGGGCGGCTCTATTCGATCATTTGATAACAATGCCAACAGTGGACTGTCGATGTCGGCATTGATTTCAACACTCCAATCGGAGACGGATCGGTTACGCCGAGTATCATCCGATAGAAGCGGTAATTCCTCGCGTTCATCGCAATCAACGAACCAATACGAAAACTACAAATCATAGAAATTAAAAGGGACGCGTCGTCCCGGCCCATGTTTTGATTAACCGGCCTACAATCGAAAAAGTTGAAAGGAGTCATTGTGACTATACGAGCCCAAAATCTCGAAACGATTCATCCCGTATACGCTACGTTTGCGATTAGTCAAACGGCCGGCGTCGATGATTTGAAAGATGCGCAAATCGGTAATGCGGTGTCTTTGTCGGGGAATTACGAAGTCGGTCCTGCATCGTCGGGGACGACGATTCTCGGCAAACTGACGGCGCTCACTCTCACCGATGCCGATGACGGCGAACGCCTGGCCACGGTACAAATCGGCGGCATCTGTACACTTCCGGTTTCGGCAACGATTCCCTCGGTCGGAGATCGTGTCGTCGGCGGCGATAGCGGGACCGTCCGTCAGGCGCCGGCGCTGGCATCGAATGATCCCGCAGGCGGTAATATTGCCCGAGGTACGGTCCTTGCCGTCAATGGGACATCATCGTGCATTCTCATATTAAACTGATAAGGAGAAATCATGGATTTGCATAAACTGTTTCACAGTACGACCGGCACTGGATTTCTGGAAATGGCCGAGCAGGAGTTTCAGTCGTCCGGCCCGGTCGATTTGTCTCGGGCATCGGATATCGATGTTTCACGCGAGACCTATCTGGAAGCGCAGTCTCGCGGCATGACGCTGAGTGAATTGCTGGAGTGCGATGACTATGATCCGAGCCCTGCCGGTTGTCCGTTGGATGCATTCGAGCGCCAGCTCGTCCTGAACGGTGTCAAGGTCGGCGGCAAAAACAGCAGTACGGTTGAACTTTTCTACAAGAATGCGCCGGCGCTGTTGCCGGAATTCATCCAGCGGGAGGTCCGCAAAGGACAGCAGATGCGGCCCGAGCTGGATCGCCTGTTGTCCGGCAGCACAGTCATCAATAGCAATCGATACACGCCGTTTTATATTGATACATCGAACACGGAAACATTTTCACTTCGCCCGGTCGGCGAGGGCGCCAATATCCCGGCTCTGACCGTGACCGAGCAGAAACACTCGATCAATGTACAAGATTACGGTCTGGCGCTTAAGACATCATACAAGGCCCTGCGCCATCGCAGTACGGCACAGTTTAAGGTCCTGCTGTGGTTCATCGGGTATCGGCTGCAGACCGATAAGATTGCCCTTGTTGTCAATACGCTGATCAATGGTGACGGAAACGAAAATGCGGCTGCGGTCATCAATTCCGGTGCGAGTGGTTCGCTGGATTACAGCGATCTCGTGAAGCTCTGGGCGGAGTTCTCGCCGTTCGAGATGAATCATCTCATTTGCCATATCGATACGCTCAAGTCGATCCTGGGTCTCGATGAATTCAAGGATCCGCTGGCCGGATATCGCTTCCGGCGTACCGGTGAGTTGTTCACGCCTCTCGGGGCAACGCTGGTTCGCTGCGATGATGCGCCTGCGGATGTCGTTATCGGCATCGACAATCGTTTCGCGGTCGAGGAAGTTATCAGTCAGCCGCTGATGGTCGAGTTCGACAAGATTATCGATCAGAAATTCGAAGAGGCGGTCATCTCCGAATCGGTATCATACGCCAAGGTAGTCAAAGAGGCGTCCGTGGTTCTGGATTATAACTATTAATACCGACATGCCCGGCCCGTAAGGGCCGGGCATCGATGAGGGTTCATGGATACATTCATCACTAATACAACGGCCCAGGCGCCGCTGGGGATTTCGGGGAACAAGCGGGTTTTTACGATTACGGGCGGGACATATACCGGTCGTACTGCGATCGTGTACGCGCCTTCGGCAAATTCAATTGCACTTGTCTATGCCGACTCGCCGTATGTGTCGTTTTCGAGTCCGCTGACAATCGTATCGGATTCCGCCGATGTCCCGTTCGATGCCTTCATGGATGGCGATAATACAATTCATATTGCCTACATCGTCGACTCGGGGGCGAATCTCGCCTATATCAAATTCACCTTTGCTAATGGAGAGTGGTCCGTGGGCAGTCCCGTGACCGCGTACGACGCCGATCCCGTGTCGTCGCCGAGCATCATTCGGCTTAGCACGATGACTATCGGTATCGCCTTCACACGAGACGACAGCGGCACAGCTTATTTGTGCTACAAGGAATCGACTGACGGCGGCGCGAGTTGGGGGACATTATCGGATCCGGGACAAACACTGACGGCGGGAGCATCTGAAGTATATGGCAGGATGCTTGAGATCAACGGGTATCTCTATATTTTTTATACCGAGGGAACGACTGCGTTGGGGTATCGTCGGCGCACTTCCGGCGGCAGCGTTTTTGATTCGGCCGTAACACTCTCTTCCGGCACTGGGTTTTCCGAAACATTTTCTGTCTGCGCCAAGAAAGACGGCCGCATTGCCGTCGCCTTTACGCGTGGTGATCAACTTGTCTTTCGTGAGTACAGCGGCAGCAGTTGGTCGGGGGAGAGTATTATCACTTCCGTTGGATGCGAATTCGTCAGCGTGTCGTATTACGGCAGTAATGCCTATGTCGTGTTCGGACAGGAAATCGGTGACGATATGACACAATTGCTATATGCTCGTTACGAAGATGGCGCATTCAATTCGCCGCAGGCATTGGACGACAGGAAGGCGCCGCTACAAAAAGTCATCGTCTATGATGAATCGGCCGGGTCGCTGGTCGATCGGACATCCGAGGCGGCATCGACGGCATCATCCGATATCGTGCATCCGAATATCGGCGGGATGTTCATAGCGGCCGGTGATTCCATTTTCTTCGGCATGTCGCGGCCGTTTCATTCCCTCTCATTCAATTTGGGCACTGCGGGTGTCGGGGGAGAAGTCGTATGGAGATATTTCACCGGTCAGGTCTGGCAATCCCTGACGCCTCATACGGGGCTTTGGAATTTCACGACCGAGCGTCATGACATGCTGTTGTGGAAGGATTATCAGTCCATCCCCGGCGACTGGCAGAAGAAGATCATTGAAGGATCGTCATTGTACTGGATCGCTGCAACGGTGACGACCCCGTACACGACGCCACCGGTCGGGTCGCAGATTACCGCCGTTTCCACCTTAACCGCAATCAGCCAGGTGTAATATGAGTCTAACCAATATCAGCATTATTCGCAGTCATCTGTTTCGCATCAAAACCGGCGATGAATCGCATCGCAATGTGGCGATTCGGTTATCGTCTGCATTATCGACACAGTTGCCTCATACAAGATTGGTCAGTGCATGCGAACAGGTAAAAGCAATCGAGCAGGTCGAGCCTGAATCGGAACAGGTTATATTAGCCGATTCCTCAGTCTCTCTTGCCCACAAGGAGTTGGCGGCCGGGACGGTCGTTTGCGCCGCCGATACCTCGCTTTCTCGGGTCTATCGCGAGCATATCGATTTCTCCGTGAACTATGCCGATGGGACGGTGCAGCGTATCGATAGCGGCGCGATCCCATTTGGCACGGAAGTCCATGTCTGGTATGTGTACTATCACATATACCGACGCAACATCGATTACACCATTGACTACGAGAAAGGTACCGTTCGGCGTCTCAATGCCGGAGATATCGAGGACGGTCAGGAGTTGTTTATCGATTATCAGACCGGCGATATCGATATCTCTGATGATGAAATCGAACAGTGCATCAAGGAGGCCGAAGCCGAGATGTCGATTCTTATCGACAGCAAATATGCCAACAGCATCGATTCAGCCCTGCAGACGGCATCGACCTGTCTCGCGCTGTCCTACCTCGCCCGCAATACCGCGGGAGCAGTCCACACAACGGCATCATCAACTGCGAACGGATCGAATTACTGGCTTAATCTGGCGGCATCCTATCGCGAGACGGCCTTGCGGTTATTGGCCTGGTACAAGCCGGCTTCGCCGTCATTGAATTCGCCGCGGAAAATATAGGAGACATAGTATGAATACGACACTGGCATATTTGCGCGGTCGCCGGGCCTGGTTAGTTGAAAATATCGCGGTGTGGGGGACAGACCGCGACGCGGTGATTCGAATGGCGGCCATTGAGACAGTCGGCTCCGATGTGCGGCTGGGATGGTGGGCGATATCATTGGGAGGGCAGTTTCAGGATATCTCTTTTTCCGATCTGGTCGACAGTCGCGGTAATACGCTGCCGGGCACTATTGATAAACCGGCAGTCGTCGTTATCCCTCGAGCAGGCACCGGGGCATTCGTCAAGATCATGAACGGCGACAGCGGATTTTCAATCGCCTGCAATGATGCCGATGCGACTCCGGTCTTGGTCGACCTCCTGATATTTGAGATGGGGAGATAGGGTCAGTATGGCGGCGCCAAGGAAAAAGAAATATAAATCCGATTTTGAACGGCTTGAGGAACTCAAGGACAAATTCATGAATCGGATCAATGAGGACAAATTCACGATAAAGGTAGGTGAGTTTTTGAAAATAATCGAATTGCAAAAACAACTCGCGGAGGATAAATCCGCCGAACAGAATTTCTGGGAGAAGATCGAGGAAATCCGCCAGGAGGAACTTGGCGATGAATAGGCTCCGCCTTATAATCTGTGTGATGATGTTGTTGGTGGCATCCGTGACCGCCGCCGACACGACAATTGCCGGTGTTGCGTATGTCCGAGATACATATCTTCAGGACAGGCTCGGCGGCGACGATAATTACGGCGGTGCGACGGTACTTTTCTCCGGCTGGAAGGATGATGATTATCCGAATTCCAGGCGGCATTCGTATCTGCATTTTCACTCCCGCAGGGATATGATACATGTCAGGCATGCACGCTTTCATTGTATATCACGGGTTTCGACGGAGATCCCGATACCATCGATGTCTATAGGTGTTCCCGCGATGTCTCGGAATATATCGGGAATAATGTCACGACAAGCGATGCCGAGGACGGCGAGATGACCTGGCTGTCGTATTTCTATGATGATGACGGTGCCGATTCGGCCTGGACGTCTCCCGGCGGAGATATCGTCGAAGGCACGCCGTTGGGGAGTTTTGTCTATTCCGGCAGCGAATCCGTTAATCAAGTGTATCGAATCGCGCTTAATAAGAGCACGGCCGATTCATTACTGGGCGGATTACTGCCGAATGATGGATTTTTCCTGATCGGTCGTGTCGGCGGTGCATATGGCGACGGGAATACACTGATGACCGCACTGTCGGTCGAATATGGCGACGGTTCATACGGACCGACTCTGACATTTTACGATATCGGTACGACGTCTTCCGGTACGGCACAACAAACTGTGCGCCGCCGCCGATAGAAATTCCTTGAAATAAATAGTAATTCGAAAAGAGGTCAGCATGAAAAAAACAGGCTGCTTTCTCCTCCTGTTTCTCCTTGTGCCAATCGGCATCGCCGATGCACAAATCGTTTCGACCGGGACAACGAGCGGGGACTCGATTGCCGTCTCGCTGTTCATCACCGATTCTCTCGGCAACCCCTCGTTTCTCCCGGCCGATTCGTTTTTTATCTCAGTCCTGGGGCCGTCGGGTGATTCAATCATTGCATTGGCCGGCGTCGCTGCAACGGCCGGGCTGGATGTCGACTCGCTTTACTCGAGCCTGACAGGATGGAATTATATTTTCAATGAGCGGGTTGCAGAGATCGATGGCAGCGGCCGGGCCGGTGTCTATGAATTGCGGTTCTGCGGAAAATGTATCAATCCGGTGCTGGTCAATTGTGAAACGAGAACATTTCAAATCGTCTCCAATCCGCTCGATGAGCAGCTCTTGAAACTCACCGACATACTGGATTCGATGATTGTTGTTCTCGATTCACTAAACAGTCGACCGATTTCCGTTGTGGCCTCGGCTACCGTCGATTCAATTGATGCCCGCCGACCGGATGTTAATATGGCATCCGTCTCGGGTGATGACGCGGCTGCGGATAATCTTGAATCTATGCTCGACGGCACGGGAGGCGCTGATTTAACTCTCGGCGGTCTGATGATTGAAGGCGCCCATGGTGATAGCGGATCCTTCCGCGTCATCAATTCATCGGGGACAGCCGTGCGTTTCGAATCAACAGGCGGAAACGGTTCGGGATTACACACTATCGGCACCGGAGATGGTGAGGGCGTGAAGGCAACAGGCGGAATGCTCGGCGGCGGTAATGGCATTCAGGCGACCGGTGGAATCGGTGGAGCTGATTTCGCCGGTGATGTCACCGGTTCACTCTATGGCCAGATGTATGGTGATGTACATGGGACTACCACGCCGACCGATACTAACTCATCCGGCCTCCTCATTGCCCGGACGGGTGATTCACTGGCGTTTCAAGGGGAGGCGTCAGGCTTATCGAAAGCGCAAATCGCAGATACGCTGATAAAGTCCGGGATGGTGCGCTATAATCAGCCCGATTCGATTCTCCAACTTCGAGGATTGCACATTGTCGGCACCGAACCGGGAGACACCGCATTCGTGGCCATCGGTAACGGTTCCGGCCATGGCGGCTATTTCGGCAGCAGCGGTACCGGTCACGGCGGATATTTTCGTGGCGGTTTGACATCCGGACATGGCATTATCGGCTGGACGAATAACGGGCATGGCATGGCCTTGTTCGGTTCGCAGGAAAAGGCAGGGCTCTATTGTGAGGCGACCGATTCAGGCGCCGGAGCGTATTTCCTCGGCGGAGATTTGTCGAATGGCTCGGACATCGGACCGGGGATGCGCATCCGCGGGAGGGTCGATGACGGTCTGTATATCTCAGCCGGAACGGAGAGCAATAAGCATGGCATACAGGTTGATGGCGGAACCGGACCCGGCGGCGATGCCATTCGAATCCTCGGATATGGCGACGGGGGAGACGGTATCAGCATCAGCGCGGCCGCCGGAGAGGCGCTGGATGGCGGAACACGCAATGAAATCGCAAGATCGCTCTGGGGATACAAAATCGATACCGCCTGGGCAGCCGGGTCATTCGGCGACTCCGCGAAATCATGGTCGGCATCATCACCGCTCGGCGGTGGTATTTATCCGGTTACGATTTCGGTACTCGACAGTACATCGATGCAGTCCGTGCCGCAGGTACGCCTGAGTGTTCTCAATGCAACCGGTGACGTTGTCCTGGCGGGAGGCCTTACCGATGAGAACGGCTTGTGCACTTTCAATCTGGATGCCGGAACATACCGGATTACCGCATTCTCGCCGGGATATATCTTAACATCCATTGATGAAGTACAAATTACTGGATCGACTACTGATACGCTCAGTGGGTATCGTTTTGATCCCGGTCAACCATCGGCGCCGGATTTGTGCCGCGTGTATGGTTTCTTATACGGCATCGACGGTCAGCCGATCGAAGGCGCCTCGATAACCTTTGAGTTGCAATCGGGCACGCGCCTCGGAGCGGCTCTCGTCAGTCCGTATGCAAAGAGCGCAACGACAGACTCGGTCGGCTATTACTTCATCGATGTCATCCCCTCGGACGACTTGCAAAAAGGCGATGCTTACACCGTTACGGCAGGATACCCGGCCGGAATGATTCTGCGAAAAGAAATAACAGTCCCGGATATGCCGACCTGGCAATTGACCTGGGAATAAATAAAAGGAAGGAGATGCTATGTCATCGGTATTTGATTTCTTAGGCGATAATGTGTTGTCGCTGTTCGGAGGCCTGGGGAGCGTCCTGGGTGTATTCATCTCATATGCGGCGAATAAGTACATCGCGCCGCTTTTACAGGTAGAGAAAAATCGCCGGTATGCCAACTGGATTTCGGCAATTGCCGATGAGGTAACGGATGATTTGCGATTGAAGTATCCCAATAACAGATGGCTGGAAGAACTCGACCGGGCCGTCGATAAAATCATCGATATCTGCGGCATTGAACGAGATGTCGCCGATCGGGCCATCAGGGCCGCGGCCGGGCGCAAGCAGTAATAAAAAAGCCCCGATAAATCGGGGCTTTTTTCATGCCTTACATCGGCGCCGGTCCGCCGAGGAACAAATACCGGTACAGGTACATGACGTCCCTGATGTCTATGGTGTTATCGTCGTTGATATTGGCGGCTCCGATACCTGCCGGAGGAGCGGCCTCGTTCAGGAACAGGTAATTTATCAAATAGACCAGGTCGCCCGGATTCACGTTGCCGTCATCGTTGACATCTCCCGGTACCGAACTGCTGCCGGTGCAGGTATTTTTGACAAGTACCGCATCACTGCCGGAATGGCTCGAATTATCGAACGCCGTTGCATACAGGAAATGATGCTGCGCATCATTCAGAGATGCCGTGTTCCAGAAGAATCCCCAGCCGTCCGAACCATTGCCGTCGAAGCCGATACTCGTACGCCCCGCCGACCAATTCGTCGGAACCAGACCGACCAGCACATCGATTTCATACCACTGGCCGAAATATTCCACCCACAATTTACCGAGATCTTCCTTGACATAATAATCCGCTGCCGCGCCGTAGGCCGGATCGGCGAACTTAAAGATGTGCAGACTGTCTGGAACATTCAGCCCTGTGATGCCGGTAATGACCAGCCAGCGGCCCGGATTGCCCGAGAGCCCCGCCATGAGAATCATTTCATCATTGAATCCCTGATTGTACAGGTTTTTCACCAGGGGATCACGATTAACGCTGACTCTGAAACCGCCGCCGTGAGCGATAATGTAATTGCGCAATCCCGCGACGAATTCCTCGTCATACGTTCCGAGATTATCGGCAACCTGCATCCCGGTGAAGAACCGCTCGATGATTTGCGCGTCGGTCAAGGTGGAAACGCCTTCGGTAATAATAGTCGAGTACCCGCTGTTGGCCCAGTACTTCACGGCCATCGATGCGGCGGCCGGGCCGGAGCAGTAATCACCGTACTCGCCATTGGAGGCAAGGTTACCATCAGCGGTATTGCCATTGGTGTCGCCCCCAAGATTTTGATTTATCATCGGGACGGATCGAACAACCGTCGATTCTATGCTTTTCATTTCGAATGTAAAATAGCCGATGTCCTCATCCGGCACCGTCATGCTCGCCTGAATACCGTCGCATACATCCTCGCCGGTGGTAGGATTCGTTATTGTCGGAAAGGGCGGCGTCGGATCGAGATACACGGATATATCCGCGGTATCTGCTCGACCGAGGGTATCGGTCAAAATTGCGCGGAGCTGATATGCGCCTTCACTTAGTCCCGATGGATACCAGTTATAGCTGAGCCCGTTGCCGCTGCCTGAAGCCGTCTGAGTATTGCGAAGCGGCGGATCATCTGACATATCATTACCGATGAATGTCCACGATCCTCCATACGAATAATAGAAATCTGCCCGTTCAATGATCGATGAACCCGCTGCATCATTTGCCCATAAATCAATGGAGCCGCCGATGAATTCACCGTTGATCGGTTTTATGAATTCCGCCGCCGGTGCCGGTTCGGTTTCACCGCCCGAGGAACCCCCGACCGTACCGCTGGAAAACAACAACATGCGGCCGGGAAAAGTTTTGATGTAACCGGTGCCGTCGGGGTCGGTGTATACCGTATCCAGATCGACATAGCCGTATCCCCAGTCATTGTATGAGGCACATCCGACCGGGACATCGTCAGTGACAACTGCGATATTAGAAGGGGTTCCATCCGAGCCAATATAGAGTCCGACAAAATACGGGCCATTGACGACGATCGGTGAATCCAGGGGAATGGTTACCATATAGAGGTCGGCATCTGCCACTTCGTACGAATAGCCATCGGTCAGGGTAAGCATGTTTCCGGGATGGGGACAGGTTGGATCGGTATTGTCAACCAGTTCGATATCTGCCGACAGGACGAATGATCCCGCCGCCGCCATATAGAAAATAAAATGCACGCGATCGATCGCAAACGGGTAGGGATTGCTGCACGTTGCGGCCGGATTCTGGTACGCCTTGAACAGTTCATCTCCCTCGACCCACGGATATATCAGATATGCCGGATCGGTGCCCATATACACATCACAACTGTCCGAGGCGCTGAGCCGTACGGGCAGATCTTTCGGAGCGAGCGTTCTGGCGACGTTAGTCTGAAGTCGTTCGACGCGAACGTCCTGATTTCGGGAAAAAGCGATTTGAGTGCAGAGTAACAGCATGATGCACAGGACGGAAAGTCCGAACCACACCCTGGATGACATAGCGAGCTCCTTAATGCCAAATGATTGCAGATATTATAGATATCGAAAGAAAAAAGTAATTCTTAAGGGAAGAATTTGATTTGAATCGAGCATTTCTTGCGTATATTTGATAACCTGAAACAGAAAGTGTTTTTTGAAATGATAGAACAGACTGCAAGACGCCCCAAGTGGTTGAAAGTCAAACCATTTACGGGCGATAGATACCTCGACCTGACAAAAAAACTCCGCGGCCTGACCCTCCATACTGTTTGCGAGGAGGCCAATTGCCCGAATCGGGGCGAATGTTTCAATTCCGGCACCGCCACATTCCTGCTCATGGGCCCGAAATGCACCCGCAATTGCCGATTCTGTGATATCGAAGTCGGCCGTCCGGCCCATCTCGATCCCGATGAACCGCGCAAGGTGGCCGAATTGTCGGCCCATCTCGGATTGAATCATGTTGTCGTTACGTCGGTTACGCGAGACGATTTGCCCGATGAAGGCGCTACTCACTTCGCTCGGACGGTGGAGGAAATTAAAAAGGCGCTGCCCAAGGCTACCGTCGAGATTTTGACGCCCGATTTTCATGCCCGGCCGACGCTGTTGAATATCGCTCTCAAATCCGGTCCGACCGTGTTCAATCACAATCTTGAGACGGTTCCGAGGCTGCATCCTGTCGTCCGCCCGGCCGCCAAATATGAGCGGTCATTAAAAGTCCTTTCCTATGCGGTAGAAAACTACCCCCATATCGTTTCCAAAACCGGGATTATGGTTGGATTAGGAGAAAAGGAAGAAGAGTTATATTCTTTATTTACCGATGTGGCGGAGATTGGGGTCGAAGTGATGACGATCGGCCAGTACCTGGCTCCCTCCAAAGATCATCACCCGATACAAAAGTATTATTCGCCGGAAGAGTTTGATGCCCTTGCGGATGCAGCTCGCGAGCGGGGAATTAAAACGGTCGTGGCGGGACCGCTGGTACGCTCCTCATACAAAGCCGGGGATGTCCTGAGAAAGTAGGCGGCAATCGGGCTTTTACTTCCGGTTTCTGTGCCTATTTTAATCAATTATTTCCGATGGTATAAACATATATCAGTAACAACCGATGTCTTGTACAGAGCAATTGGCTATGGCATTAATGACTGAAAAATACAAAATAGTTGTTGTCGACGATGAGTCGTACATCTGTAATATAGTAACCGAGGCCCTCTCGGCTATAGATGAGTACGCCATCGTATCGTTCAGTAATCCGCAGCAGGCTCTGAACCACCTGGAACAGAATCCCGTCGACCTTGTCTTAACCGATCTGGTTATGGGCAAATATTCCGGCGTGGATATTCTCGAGCAATCATTTCGCTCTCATCCCGATTGTGTCGTCATCCTGATGACCGCCCATCCCACCGTTAACAACGCCATATCCGTTTTGCGCAAAGGCGCTTATGATTACCTCGTCAAGCCATTCAAGCTCGAAACACTCAAGAATACCGTCCAGAGGGGATTGGAACATCAGGTGTTAACCCGAGAGAACGTCCATTTGAAAGAACAGGTGGCGCTCTATAAGATGTCCGAGGCCATCGATGCCTCGACCAGCCTCGACGATATCCTCAATCTCGCCGCCGATACGGCCAAGACTGTCATGGGCGTCGGAGCCGTGTCCGTCCTCGTCCGGGAAAATAAAGATAAAGTCCTTATCCCGTATCTGGTCAAGGGTAATAAACAAGATGCCGAGGCGATCGATTTTCTCAATGGCCATCATGAACTCTGCCGCAAGGCGATGAAGAAATCAGAAATGCGTTTTGCCAACTGCGAATTTGTTCTTGATGAAGATATTACTCTGATTAGAACGATGGCGACGTACCCGATGATTTCCCGCGGAGAAATCATTGGCCTGCTTAATCTGATACAAGATAACCGTTTTATGCCGTTGACTCCGGGCCAGATCAATCTGCTTTCGATTGTTGCCTCGAAGGCCGCTGCGGCCATTGAAAACAATCGTTTGTACGACCATTTGCAGTCATCCTATTTGAAAGCAATTAAGGCACTCGCGAATTCCATCGAAGCCCGCGACCAGTACACGCGCGGTCATACGAATCGGGTGACGATTATCGCCGAGTTGATCGCAACACGGTTAAATTGGTCCGATGAAAAACGGGCCGAACTGAAGATGGGCTGCACGCTGCATGATATCGGCAAGATCGGTGTGCCGGACGCCATCCTCAATAAACCCGGCCGCCTGGATGCGGAAGAACAGGAAATCATGCGCGTCCACCCGATTTTGGGTGCGCGGATTCTTGAAGGCATTGATTACCTCGAAGCCGCCATTCCGTATATCCTCTACCATCATGAGCAGTTTGACGGCACCGGATACCCGCATGGTCTGGCCGGCGATGAAATCCCTATCGAGGGGCGTCTTCTGGCCGTTGCCGACACCTATGATGCTATCGTGTCGCATCGACCGTATCGCCGAGGAGCGACTCCGGAGCGGGCGATCGATGAATTAGTGAAATTCAAGGGGCGTCAATTTGATCCGGATATCGTCGATGTCATGGTCGAGGCGTACAAGGACGGTTCCATCGAGCAACTCGGTATCTATTATACCAGTCGAGATAAAATCGAATTATCAGCTTAGTTAAACGATATCGGGGCGGGAACGAACGTCAGGATAAATAATACGACTGCCGTCCAGCCGATGATGCGGTGACGCCTGTCCGGTTCAATGTTATCCTGAATGACCGGCGGATGAAACGGTTTGATTAATATTGCCAGTACCAGCCATACCCACCAGCCGTACCAGAGTGTTCCCATACCTGCCAGGAAAATAAGGAAGAGTATGGACAGTCTATGCTGTTTCTTACCCGTCAATCCATAGAGGATATGCCCGCCGTCAAGCTGCCCGAGTGGCAGCAGATTTATCATCGTGACAAGAAGCCCGACTTTTCCTGCCTGGGCGATTGAAGAGAGCATAACGGTATGCCCATTCGGAATCGGGCCGATAACCACATATCGAATCGCCATCGTTAATAGAGAATCGCCAAAGTATACAAAATCACCGGCGGGAGTAACGGTAATAGAAGATACGATGTAACCGATGATTATCGCAAGCAATGCCGGAATGGCCCCGGCCAAAGGTCCCGCGGCGCCGATCAAAATCAGATCATTTTTATTTTTAATCGGAGTTCTGCCTTTAATCACCGCTCCAAACGTTCCGAGAAATGTCGGTGCTGGAATGAAAAACGGATAGCTCATCACGACACCTCGCTTATACCCGGCAATAAAATGGCCCATTTCATGGACAAGAAGAATGACAAGCAGGGTAATGGCGAACGGTAATCCTGATAGCAATAGGGATATATCCTCAATTGCACGATCGCCATGTTGTGATACGGCCGAAGCCAAAATGACGGAAATGAATGTCAGAATAAATAGAAGGATGTTAACCAGCGGCGGAAAACCGATTTTAAACTCCGTTTTCCTGACCGTCAGCCGATATAGTCCACCTTCGGACTCGATCAATATCGCGGCATTAATCTCCCGCAGTCGTTTTTTAAGCTGCCATTTCCAGCTGCGCTTCCGCAGCATCGGATTGGCGACAAAGACGATTATTTCTTCCGATGGATGATACGAGATTATATCGAAATATCCCTGAATGATTCGATATACGGCTGTGGCGAAGATATCGATGTCCTGTTCGTCGGTCATATGTTTATCATCGGCAGTGTTATCCATACCATGATATTGTACGCACAAACGGTCGTGTCAATTCAAAAAACTCCCATAAAAAAAAAAGGACGAGGCCGTGAGGCCTCGTCCCTTGATCGTATCTATCACTGGATCCTTACGGAGCCGGGCAAATGTCAGGAAGCGTCCATTCGCCAACCGGAGCCGGACCAGCGCAGAAGCAGTAGTTCGCGAGGTACAGAACGTCGCCGAGATCCACCGTGCCGGACGCATCAACGTCGGCAAGATGCAGGAATTTCGGACCGAGGGCGGTACCATTGACATAGTTGTACAGATAGACAACGTCTGCCAGGTTGATAACGCCATCACCGTTCAAGTCGCCGCGGCCGAAGCCGGCGAACTGCTGTGCATTCAACGCGGTCTGTGCGATCGAAGCGGTATCGTGCGTGTCGAGACCGCCGGCAATCGCGCTATATCCGAAGATATAGTAACCGGTCGTGATCGTCTCTCCAGGACCAAACGTGAATCCGGAGAAGCTGTAGAACGCCTGACGGTCACCGACGTTGTCGTCGGAGGCCGGATCAAAGCAAGTCGGCGGAGGACCAAGCAGCGGCTGATACGTCGCGCCCAGTTCGTTCGCCATCCAGTAGTAAGCCGAATCGTGCTTCAGGTCACCGTCGCACATATCCGCACGAAGCGTGCGAACACCGCGCATGTCGTGACCGATCGTACCGGCACCCCATACGTTGGTTCCGGTTTCGAAACCGCCACCGCAAGCACCACCCCAGGCTACATCGTAGTCTGCGAGGAAGTAGAACTGTTCCCAGTCATAACCATTGTCATAGTCAAAGCCAAGGTCATGGTCAACCCACATCGCGTAGTAGATCGGATCGGTGATCGGGTTTACCAGGTCGCGGTTCGTGATTTCAAGCTTACAGATCTTGAAGTTGTTCAGTTCGGGTACGCCAAACGCACCATACTCGGTGCACTTAACGCTGATTCCCATCGTGTACGCGTTGTCGAACGGACAGTCGAGATTCGACCAGTTCCAGCCCGAGCCCAAACAGTCATAGTTCACGCACGAGTCGACGAACGTGTAGGTACCCGCATCACCAAGAATGTCATTATACGTGACACCATCGGTGGTGTACTGACCGAGGACGATGTTGCGCTCGAAGTACGTCTCGCACTGGCCGGCGCAGTTCGGATCGGTCAACAGGGTTTCCCAGTAGGTATTGTCGGTGTAGCCGGACCAGGCAACCTTGAACGGATCCTGGGCGAAGTACAGATAACCGGCGAAGTAGCAGAAGTAATCTTCTTCACCGTCGATCGAAATCATGAATCCGTCTTCACGGGCATCACCGGCAATCTGACCGGTATTGTACACGACAGAGTAGTTCTGGGCCGTGGTACCGAAGTACAACGTGTCGGTCGAAGCCGTACAACCACCAATGACACCCAGTTCAACCGTCGGGTTGAGACCCGGGGCGTTCAGGTAATACTGCTCATTGGTCAGGTTGATGGTGACATACGCCGGGTGCTCGCCACGAGTGACAAGCGGACCGTTGATGTCATAGGTGACCGTAAACGCTTCGCCCGGAGCCAGATCGAAGGCCGAAACGGTGATACCGTTCAACCAGGTCGGCGGGGCATACGCGGCCGTATTGGAATAGCTGTCCTTGGCATACGGGGTCAGCATGAATTCGGCGAGGTCTTCGCGGGACATCTGCGGAGTCTCGACGTTCTTGCGTGACAGCGACGCAACCATTTCAGGATAGCTGTAGCCGACCATGTTGTCGGCTGTCTGCATCATACGATCCATGAAGTCAGGATCGACGCCGGTGATGGAAACCGGAGCAGCTTCGTCGACGGTCAGGTTACCGGTCAGATTGGCGCAGCCATTGTTCATGAATACGTCATCATAGGTAACGATGAAGCCGTTCGGCGAGAAGAACGGAACCTCGGCGTATTCCACAGTCTTGAGAATACGGAGACGAGGACGATCGGTCTGTTCGGTCATGACATAGATGTCGCCCTGACGGTTCGTGAAGACCATGTGGGTTTCATCCATCGCAAGACCGGTACCAAAGACCGAACCGGTCGGGTTGAAGTGATATTCGAATTCGAGCGTGCCGGCTTCGGCGTCGGAATCCATCGCGAAGAAGATCGGCTCGTTCATCGAACCCTGATAATACAGGTCATGTTCGAGGAGAGTACACTCGAGAATACCTTCGACCAGGGACTCTGACCATTCTTCAGGGAACAGAGTCTCGTCAGCAGCTGACCAAATCACTGCGCCGTTGGTTTTTGCATGGCAAACCAGCGGTTCATCGGTATTGGCCCAGTTACTGATACCGACAAAGTAGACGGTATTGACATCGAGAGCCGCGCCGCTGAAGAAGTTCGAGCCGCCGCGGACACCCCAGATCACGTTACCGTCGGAATCTATACGATAGTGGACACCATCCGGAGGACCATTGATTTCCGTTGAGGCATCAAAGGCCGACTGGAGGTACAGATCGCCGTTCAGATCGACAGCAATCGGTCCATAGAACTCTTCCTGAACGTCGTCGGCAGTCGTCGATTCACCGATTTCATCCACAGCCTTGGCATACGGATACAGTTCGGTTTCGGAGAGCTGCCAGACGGTCGCGCCGGTGGCTGCATCAACAGCATAGATGCTGCCGTAACCGGTGTTACCGTTACCGTCCGTACCGACATAGAGAACGCCAAGATTTGGGTCGCTGGATAGTGTCTGGCCGGCCTGACCGTCGAGCATGATCGGGTTCGTCGCCCAACCGGCATAGTTAGTGCCGTCGGCCACATTGAGAGCGACCAGTTCGGCACCGACCGGCGAAGCGATTTCGGTCGTGAAATAAACAACGTCGTTCAGGACAATAGGCATCGCATATGTCGTCGTTCCGACGAAGGCATTTCCCGCGACAATATTGCGACTCCATAATATAGTACCGGTATTGACATCGGCGCAGTTGAAGGAGCGGGCGCTGCCGCCGCCGAAGTATACCTTATCTTCGACTACCGCGACCGAGTTTCGGAAACCGGCGTTGATTTGCGGCAAACCTGTGATCGTCCAGAGAATGGTACCGGTATTGATATCGAATGCCTGGAGTTTGCGATCATAGGCAACGATAAGTTTACCGTTATATATAACTGGCCGATTAAAACCGAATCCCTGAGTATCGTTGTGATACCACAACAGATCCTGTTTGCATCTGGCGTCTCCATCAGATGCGCAGGAACGATTCGTTCTGCGGAAATTGTAACATGCTACCGGCCAATCTTTCTCGCCTACACATGGTGTGGTGAATGTCTGGCAGCAGACGTCGGCTTCCATGATCATATTGGCCGGGGAAGACCAGAAGTCGTCACCATAAACCCAACCTTCAGCGTTTCCGTAAGTCGGATTGTACTGACATTCGCTATGCCAATCGTAACAGGAGCCGTCATCGGACAGCAGAATGAAGTCGTTGTCGGTTGTCGAGGTCGTCATGGCGCCGATCCAGATATCATCGTCGAACAGAATGTTCATCGGCGTGAAGTCGACTTCCATCATTTCCGGATACTTGTGCGCAAGGGCGGTGTCGGGATTTAGGACGATTTCGCCGAGCAACGTGCCCGGGAGACCGTCATAATCCGCACCGTCACTGGCATACACCTGAATCAGAATGTCGCTGGCATACGAGGCAGGAGTGCTGCTCTGATAGAAAGCGATTCTGACTTTTTCGAGGCGGCAGCCGAGACCCGTCGATGTGACTTTCTGGAAGTAGCCCTGGTTGTCCGCGCCATAACCGTTCGGTACGCGATAAATATAGGCAAGATTGCAATAATCTCTTTTCGTGACGCAGTAATGGAATCTGTCCTCACACATGTCAGCATAGATCAGGAAGTTAACATCAACACCCCAGTCATCGTACATCGTGCCCCAGGTTCCAGCATAATTCTCGGAAGAACGGAGAGTACCGCAGGACGCGTCGTCCGAAATACCGGCCAATACGCCGGTCGGGTCTGACGTCTCGTTCGTTGACCAACCCACATGGAAGTCCACCCGCGGTACCAGGTACTCGGTGTAGACATCAACGTGGTTGTAGTCCGGATAATAGGCCAGGTCGCCATTGGCGATCGTGGTCTGATACCAGACATCGGACAGATCCGGGAATCCGGCATCCGAACCCCAGATGAATACGTCAAGGTCAGGAGTGCCGACGGTGTTCGGCGCATACAGCGCGACACCAACGGCGGATATGGTTTCCGGACCTTCAACTGACATTCTCATGTTGAAATAGTCGTCACCATATGAATCCGGCTGATCCCAGACATACCAGGCATTACAGTTGTATTCCTGGCGATAGCAAACTGAGTACGGCAGCTCGGAACAACACACGTCGATCGAGAAGCCATACGCATAGTCGGTCGCCCAACCTGTCCAGATCGTACCCTGGTACAGAATCGAGTGGCGACCCGTCAACGTCGAACCATCATCCATCAGGAACGCAACCTGGCTGCCGTCCGCAAGGAATGTGGCAACATTGCCGCCTGCGCCGACATGGAAGTTTGATTCGCCGCTGGTGCCTTCCCATACAAAATTGTAGCTGGAAACGTCTACGACCACATAGTCGGTAGCCGTCGGAAGGCTAGCATACGGAATAGTAGTGCGGAACAGCTCTGTTCCCGGTGCACCGAATCCATCGTCATCCCAAACTACAACGTCCATATCCGGCGTGCCGATAAAACCGGCCGGGTATACCGGGATATAAATCGTCAATAGTGTACAGGCATATCCCTCCGAGGTGGTGAACCTCATGGCGATATCCGTCACATCTCCGCTCAGGGCCGGGTTTCTCTGGAAATAGGCCCACGGTCCGGAGTAGTCGAGGAATTCGCAGAAGTAGGGAGGAGGAAGGATGGTGACCGGTGAAATAGCCTGGACCTCTGCAATAGGCTTTTGCAGCTGCGATCCAGGACGCTGTACCTCAGTAAGGTCATTGTAGCGAGATGCCGCGGTATTGATTTTCGGAATGGGATCCGCCCGAAATTTGCCATCATCGTATGACAGCATTGCCCCTTGCAGCGTACACAAAATACCGAGTACGAGCAAAATCGTTAGAAACGTTTTTGACATGAATTCCTCCTAACACTGGCCCCTGACGACGTGAGTACCGGATTCTATATATAATTTATTTATTCGTAAGATCGCGCTAACAAAACCGGCGACTGCCTTGTTCCCAAACCCCGATATTCGGCCGGTTTGTAGTGAGTACTATAAATAGTATAATTATTTATCAGAACTTGTCAAGCTGCAATTAAACTTGAACCGGGGATAAAAAAAGGGACGAGGCTGTGAGGCCACGTCCCTTGATCGTATCTATCACTGGATCCTTACGGAGCCGGGCAAATGTCAGGAAGCGTCCATTCGCCAACCGGAGCCGGACCAGCGCAGAAGCAGTAGTTCGCGAGGTACAGAACGTCGCCGAGATCCACCGTGCCGGACGCATCAACGTCGGCAAGATGCAGGAATTTCGGACCGAGGGCGGTACCATTGACATAGTTGTACAGATAGACAACGTCTGCCAGGTTGATAACGCCATCACCGTTCAAGTCGCCGCGGCCGAAGCCGGCGAACTGCTGTGCATTCAACGCGGTCTGTGCGATCGAAGCGGTATCGTGCGTGTCGAGACCGCCGGCAATCGCGCTATATCCGAAGATATAGTAACCGGTCGTGATCGTCTCTCCAGGACCAAACGTGAATCCGGAGAAGCTGTAGAACGCCTGACGGTCACCGACGTTGTCGTCGGAGGCCGGATCAAAGCAAGTCGGCGGAGGACCAAGCAGCGGCTGATACGTCGCGCCCAGTTCGTTCGCCATCCAGTAGTAAGCCGAATCGTGCTTCAGGTCACCGTCGCACATATCCGCACGAAGCGTGCGAACACCGCGCATGTCGTGACCGATCGTACCGGCACCCCATACGTTGGTTCCGGTTTCGAAACCGCCACCGCAAGCACCACCCCAGGCTACATCGTAGTCTGCGAGGAAGTAGAACTGTTCCCAGTCATAACCATTGTCATAGTCAAAGCCAAGGTCATGGTCAACCCACATCGCGTAGTAGATCGGATCGGTGATCGGGTTTACCAGGTCGCGGTTCGTGATTTCAAGCTTACAGATCTTGAAGTTGTTCAGTTCGGGTACGCCAAACGCACCATACTCGGTGCACTTAACGCTGATTCCCATCGTGTACGCGTTGTCGAACGGACAGTCGAGATTCGACCAGTTCCAGCCCGAGCCCAAACAGTCATAGTTCACGCACGAGTCGACGAACGTGTAGGTACCCGCATCACCAAGAATGTCATTATACGTGACACCATCGGTGGTGTACTGACCGAGGACGATGTTGCGCTCGAAGTACGTCTCGCACTGGCCGGCGCAGTTCGGATCGGTCAACAGGGTTTCCCAGTAGGTATTGTCGGTGTAGCCGGACCAGGCAACCTTGAACGGATCCTGGGCGAAGTACAGATAACCGGCGAAGTAGCAGAAGTAATCTTCTTCACCGTCGATCGAAATCATGAATCCGTCTTCACGGGCATCACCGGCAATCTGACCGGTATTGTACACGACAGAGTAGTTCTGAGCCGTGGTACCGAAGTACAACGTGTCGGTCGAAGCCGTACAACCACCAATGACACCCAGTTCAACGGTCGGCATCAGCGTCGCGTTGTTCAGGTAATACTGCTCATTGGTCAGGCTGATGGTGACATACGCCGGGTGCTCGCCACGAGTGACAAGCGGACCGTTGATGTCATAGGTGACCGTAAACGCTTCGCCCGGAGCCAGATCGAAGGCCGAAACGGTGATACCGTTCAACCAGGTCGGCGGGGCATACGCGGCCGTATTGGAATAGCTGTCCTTGGCATACGGGGTCAGCATGAATTCGGCGAGGTCTTCGCGGGACATCTGCGGAGTCTCGACGTTCTTGCGTGACAGCGACGCAACCATTTCAGGATAGCTGTAGCCGACCATGTTGTCGGCTGTCTGCATCATACGATCCATGAAGTCAGGATCGACGCCGGTGATGGAAACCGGAGCAGCTTCGTCGACGGTCAGGTTACCGGTCAGATTGGCGCAGCCATTGTTCATGAATACGTCATCATAGGTAACGATGAAGCCGTTCGGCGAGAAGAACGGAACCTCGGCGTATTCCACAGTCTTGAGAATACGGAGACGAGGACGATCGGTCTGTTCGGTCATGACATAGATGTCGCCCTGACGGTTCGTGAAGACCATGTGGGTTTCATCCATCGCAAGACCGGTACCAAAGACCGAACCGGTCGGGTTGAAGTGATATTCGAATTCGAGCGTGCCGGCTTCGGCGTCGGAATCCATCGCGAAGAAGATCGGCTCGTTCATCGAACCCTGATAATACAGGTCATGTTCGAGGAGAGTACACTCGAGAATACCTTCGACCAGGGACTCTGACCATTCTTCAGGGAACAGAGTCTCGTCAGCAGCTGACCAAATCACTGCGCCGTTGGTTTTTGCATGGCAAACCAGCGGTTCATCGGTATTGGCCCAGTTACTGATACCGACAAAGTAGACGGTATTGACATCGAGAGCCGCGCCGCTGAAGAAGTTCGAGCCGCCGCGGACACCCCAGATCACGTTACCGTCGGAATCTATACGATAGTGGACACCATCCGGAGGACCATTGATTTCCGTTGAGGCATCAAAGGCCGACTGGAGGTACAGATCGCCGTTCAGATCGACAGCAATCGGTCCATAGAACTCTTCCTGAACGTCGTCGGCAGTCGTCGATTCACCGATTTCATCCACAGCCTTGGCATACGGATACAGTTCGGTTTCGGAGAGCTGCCAAACGGTCGCGCCGGTAGCCGCATCAACAGCATAGATGCTGCCGTAACCGGTGTTACCGTTACCATCAGTACCGACATAGAGAACGCCGAGCGTCGGGTCGGCAGCCAGTGTCTGGCCGGCCTGACCGTCGAGCATGATCGGGTTCGTCGCCCAACCGGCATAGTTGGTACCGTCGGCCACATTGAGAGCGACCAGTTCGGCACCGACCGGCGAAGCGATTTCGGTCGTGAAGTAAACAACGTCATTCAGAATAACCGGCGCCGCATACGTGGTGGTACCAACGAAGGCGTTACCGGCTACAATGTTACGGCTCCACAGCAGTGCACCAGTCGCAACATCGGCACAGTTGAAGGAGCGGCGCTGCCGCCGCCGAAGAAAATCTTACCGTCGGCTACGGCAACAGAGTTACGGAAACCGGCGTTGATCGTCGGCAAACCGGTAATCGTCCAGTTAATGGTACCGGTGTTGATATCGAACGCCTGGAGTTTACGATCATAAGCAACGATCAGCTGATCGCCGGAAATGATCGGACGGTTGAAGCCAAAGCCCTGAGTATCGTTGTGATACCACAACAGATCCTGTTTGCACTGGGCATCGCCGTCTGAATATTTCGAGCGGTTCGTACGACGGAAGTCGTGAGCCGCAATCGGCCAACCCGTCGGGTTCAAGCACGGATCTTCCGGCGGAGGATCGCAGCAGACATCAGCTTCCATGACCATGTTGGCCGGGGAAGACCAGAAGTCGTCGCCATAAATCCAGCCTTCGGTGTTACCGTAGGTCGGGTTGTACTGACACTCACGATAACCTGCATAGCAGGAACCATCGTCGGACAGCAGAATGAAGTCGTTGTCGACTGTTGAAGTCGTCAAGGCGCCGATCCAGATGTCTTCGTCAAACAGGATGTTCATCGGCGTGAAGTCGAGTTCCATCATTTCCGGATACTTGTGCGCAAGGGCGGTATCGGGATTTAAGACGATTTCGCCGAGCATCGTGCCCGGGAGGCCGTCACCGTCCGCACCGTCACTGGCATACACCTGAATCAGAATGTCGCTGGCATACAAGGCCGGCGAACTAGTGCTCTGATAGAAAGCGATTCTGACTTTTTCGAGGCGGCAGCCGAGACCCGTCGGGCTGATCTTCTGGAAGTAGCCCTGGTTGTCCGCGCCGTAACCGTTCGGTACGCGATAAATATATGCAAGACCACAATAGTCGCCTTCAGTCTGACAGAGGTTGAATTTGTCTTCACACATGTCAGCATAGATCAAGAAGTTAACATCAGCACCCCAGTCATCGTACATCGTGCCCCAGACACCCCAGTATTCCGAAGAACGGAGGGTACCGCAGGACGCGTCGTCCGAAATACCGGCCAATACGCCGGTCGGGTCTGACGTCTCGTTCGTTGACCAACCCACATGGAAGTCCACCCGCGGTACCAGGTACTCGGTGTAGACATCGACGTGGTTATAGTCCGGATAATAGGCCAGGTCGCCATTGGCGATCGTGGTCTGATACCAGACATCGGACAGATCCGGGAATCCGGCATCCGAACCCCAGATGAATACGTCAAGGTCAGGAGTGCCGACGGTGCCCGGCGCATACAGCGCAACACCAACGGCGGATATGGTTTCCGGACCTTCAACTGACATTCTCATGTTGAAATAGTCGTCACCATATGAATCCGGCTGATCCCAGACATACCAGGCATTACAGTTGTATTCCTGGCGATAGCAAACTGAGTACGGCAGCTCGGAACAACACACGTCGATCGAGAAACCATACGCATAGTCGGTCGCCCAACCTGTCCAGATCGTGCCCTGGTACAGAATCGAGTGGCGACCCGTCAACGTCGAACCATCATCCATCAGGAACGCAACCTGGCTGCCGTCCGCAAGGAATGTGGCAACATTGCCGCCTGCGCCGACATGGAAGTTTGATTCGCCGCTGGTGCCTTCCCATACAAAATTGTAGCTGGAAACGTCTACGACCACATAGTCGGTAGCCGTCGGAAGGCTAGCATACGGAATAGTAGTGCGGAACAGCTCTGTTCCCGGTGCACCGAATCCATCGTCATCCCAAACTACAACGTCCATATCCGGCGTGCCGATAAAACCGGCCGGGTATACCGGGATATAAATCGTCAATAGTGTACAGGCATATCCCTCCGAGGTGGTGAACCTCATGGCGATATCCGTCACATCTCCGCTCAGGGCCGGGTTTCTCTGGAAATAGGCCCACGGTCCGGAGTAGTCGAGGAATTCGCAGAAGTAGGGAGGAGGAAGGATGGTGACCGGTGAAATAGCCTGGACCTCTGCAATAGGCTTTTGCAGCTGCGATCCAGGACGCTGTACCTCAGTAAGGTCATTGAAGCGAGGAGCAGCGGTGTTGATCTTCTGGATGGGCTCAGCATCGAATTTCTGCCCATCATAAGACATCACCGTACTGCTCAGGGCAAACAATAACCCGAGAGTAAGTACTGCGATTAACAGTTTTTTAGACATTTATTTCCTCCTTAAAATTAGGAAAGGCAGAGAAAGTTCATTGTAAGGACATTACTTTACTTTCTTCGGCACTCGTTCAGATTTGTTTACTAATCCTCACCGGGGTGCCGGTAAAGGAATGCTATTTTCGCGGGCTTTGTCTAGGGATGGTGCGAAAATATAACAAAAATGAACTACTCTAAATATTCCTATCACGGAGTAAGGAGTAAAAGCTTTTCTCAGTCGTTTCTGAGGTGGACGCTTGACTCCAAAAAGCTGTGTTTTGCTCATTAGCACCTGACTCTTACAAAAGACTTCTGAGCGGAAAAACGTCCTCCTTTATGTAGACTAAATATGAGTTATCGAACTTAGTGTTGTAGTAAGTGGATATGAAACGGATAACACACCTGACGGATATACCAGGGACTGGGCGTACCTGAAGGGTATTGCTATGACGTTGTAATAGACGTTAGCAGTTTTCAGTGACCCCCGCAAAAAACACAAGATTCGGCTCAACAAATTACTTGGGTTTTTTACAGTACATCAAAGGTCAGTTTAAGAGGTAATTGCGGTCATTCCGGGCAAGGTTGGCTCAAAGCCCGTAGCTACCTTTAACACACGCTCGAAGTCATAATATGAAAATATGCTTTTTTGTCAAGCGTTTTTTTGAGAGAATGTTCGGGAATTTTCAAATCGCATTTCGCCCACTGGCAGGTATTTACGCCAAACCGCTTGCCAAGCGAGAAAGAATAGCCTAATATTGTCCCATGATACTCATTCAACTCGATCTGACCAATTTCCGGCGCTATGAACGGCTCTCGATATCATTCAAAGACGGTATCACCGGCATCGTCGGTAAAAACGGCACCGGGAAATCAACTCTGCTTGAGGCCATCCTGTGGTGCCTATACGGCAATCGAGCCGCCCGGACCGGCAAGGACGGTATCAAGCGGCAGGCTGCCGACCCCGGCGAAACCTGCGAAGTCAGCCTTAATTTCCAACTCAACGGCATCGAGTATCGCCTGACTCGCTCCCTTATCGGCAAATCAAATCGTACCGAAACCAAATTGACCCAACACGGACAGCTTGATGCCGTGACCACTCGTGAGGTCGATGACTATATCATCCGGTTGATCGGGCTGAATCTCAAGGGATTTTTATCCAGTTTCTTCGCCCGCCAAAAGGAGCTCAATGCTCTCACCGATGCCCGCCCGGCCGAACGGCGCAACCATCTGGCCCGGATGCTCGGCGTCGGCCGCCTGGACAATGCCATCGAGGCGTTGAAAAACGATATCAAAATGACTCGCAAGGAGATAGACGTCCTGGAGACGAGTCGCGTTAATATTGACGAACAGCAAAAACTCATCACCAGTGGGCTTGAATCCGTTGCGACATTGGAAAAGACCATTTTCGACCAATTGCCACTCCGGAAAGGAATCGAAGACGATATCTCATTATGGAATAAGACGTTACAGCATGTCCTTGAAAAGCAGGCGAAGTTTACCTCAATAGAGAAGCAAATTATTGAAATTTCCGGCAAAAAGGAAGCCGCTGAGGCTGAGGTGAGACGTTTATCGGGAGAAATCCAATCGATCGAACAGGAACTGCCCCGTCTTGAGGAATTGAAAGAAGAATCCAATGCAGTCGAGCGGCTGGAAACCGAAGTCAAAAAGCTGATTGAAAATCGGGCCAAAGTCAAAGAGCAAACTCAGATTCAAACTGAAATCAGTACAGTTAAGAATAAACATGATATAATCTTAACAGGAATTGACGCTCTCCGCCACGAAGTTGAACGCCTCAGGGGCGAGGCCTCCCAGGGCAAGGCAATCACGGAAAGGCTTGATTCACTCAGGAAATCCCGTGAAAAACTCCTTGAAGAACATAGAAAAGTCGATTCACCAATTCCGGGTCTTGAAAAAGATATCGCGAAACTCAAAAGGCAAAAGGAGCAGATCCAGGAGTTGGGGCCGGACGCAGCCTGTGAATATTGCCTGAGGTCGTTCGGTGAGGACTTTGCCAATATCGAGGCACACTTTACTCAGGAACTTCTCTCATTGGAGGAACGCCTGAAGCCGCTTCTGGCAGAACGAAATCGTATCGCAAGTGAGGGGAAGGCGGTTGCCGAACAGATTCGTGAATATGAAGTTAAGAATAAACAGATCAATAAGATAGAAAGCGAATTGGCCGCGGCAACAACCCGTTTGTCTGGTCTGGAGACGTCGCTGAATGAGGCAAAGCAACTGGCCGCCGATCTGGAGAAGCGGCTGGCTGCAATTGGAGATGTTTCTTTTTCAGCCGAAGAGTTGAACAGGCTGGAAGGTGACCTCAAGGCCCAAAAGGAAAGGCGAGAGCAGTTTATCCGCCTCAAAGAGCGATCGTCACGCCTGCCGGACTTGCGGCAGCGGTTTGAAGTTAAGAATAATGACATCAATATCTTAAGTAGTGAGCTGGCGACCAAAGAACAGGAGAAACAGGCGGTAGGGTATCAGCCGAATGAATATTCCGAGGTACAGCAGAAGCTAAATAGTCTGAACAGGCAGTTATCAGAGTCCAAACTGACCATCGAACGGCTGACGTCGGAAAAGAAACTAATGGAAAAGGATATCGCTCTGGCTCGAGAAAGAATCGCCGAGGCGGAGAGATCAATACAGCGGATTGCCGGGCTTCATCAGTCGCTACAATATCAGGAGAAATTGTCACTTCTGTTTGCAGATTTTCGGACTTTTCTGATCGGTCGGATTCGGCCGGCACTGTCTCGTCAGACCTCGCAATTGTTCCATGAAATGACAGCCGGGCGGTACCAGGAAGTCGAACTCGATGAGGATTACAACCTGTGTCTGTATGACAATGGTGAGCAGTTTTCGATTGACCGTTTTTCGGGTGGTGAAATCGATCTGGCTAATCTCTGTTTCCGGCTTGCGATCTCTCTGGAGATGGCCTCTACCGCCGGTATCGAAAACAGCTTTATTATTCTTGATGAGATCTTCGGTTCGCAAGATCGGGAGCGGCAATACCTTATTATGGAGGGGTTGTCGCGCCTGAAGAACCGATTCCGTCAGATTATAATAGTGTCCCATATCGATGACGTGAAGGAGTTATCCGAGCATATCATTGAGGTCGAGCTTGCAGGCGAAGGCGCCAGCCACATCACGATTGCGGATAAAGAATGAAGCCCCGGTACTATTTCATCCTCATCATCGCCGTTCTCGGACTGATCCTCCTTCGGGTTTTCGATCGGGGCGAGCAGAGGCAGGACGACGGGTCGTTCACCGTTATTCGGGTTGTCGACGGCGATACGGTCGAACTGGACGGTCGCGGAACCGTGCGTTTTTTGTTCATCGATACACCCGAAAAGGGCGAGATGTACTATGATTCGGCCAAAATATTCCTGCAGGAAACCATCCTCGGCAAGCGAGTCTCGGTCGTCCCGGGCAGTCGCGCCAGAGATTCGTATGGACGATTGCTGGGATTCATTTATCTCGATACGGTGTTAATAAATCTCGAATTGGTCAATCGCGGCTTTGCCGGGTTGTATTTATATCCGGAAAATATGGATAATCAACTGTTGGTCGAGCGGTTTATCGAGGCACAGCGATTATCAATTGACAACAATCGGGGCATCTGGTCGCTGCCGCATGTCGAAGAAGAGTTTTATATCGGCAATGTCCATTCACTGCGCTTCCATCGCCCGGACTGCACATCTATCCGGCGTATGAAATCGGACAATTCCGTTCGCTTCGATTCCCGCACCGAGGCGCTGTATCAGGGCTATTCTCCCTGCCGCAATTGTAAACCATAATTGCAGTCGCATGAGAGGTTCCTACTGTCCTCTCGCATTGTAAAAAATCCCGATAGAGATATGATGAAAAAGGCCCCTCCGGTCGATAAATATATATACCGGAGGCTATTGCGCCGGCTGATGAGGATATCGTGAACTCTTGCTTCTAAAAAGGGGAGAATTATGGAAGAAAGACGATACGAGCGAAAAAACCTGTTGTATTATCTGCAGGTGAAAGATACGAAAACCGGTAAGGCTGTCGGTCGAGCCGTAGATATTTCGCGCGGCGGCATTCGCCTCTGTTCGACTGATCCGATTTCCAGGGCCATCGAATTTAATTTCACCGTCGATCTTCCCAAGTCATGGTACAACGATAAGCCGCTCGAGTTCAAGGCGAAATCGCTCTGGTGCCGAAAAGATGTCAATCCCGATTTGTATGTCTCCGGTTTTACGTTCGAGGATATTTCTTTGACCGGAATGGCAAAGATCGATCGGCTGATGAGTGCTGCCTCTTTCCCGACCTCATTCGAGGCAAATGAAGGCGTCGAGCATCGCTCGGCCGAAACCGAGGCGGTCATCAATTCAATCGAGAGCCATGTCGAACGGGCCGAAAAGATTATTAATGCCCGCATGAATCCGATGGAAACGAAAGTGGAAACGAAACCGAAGGCCAAGACGACCAAGACGACCAAAACGGGCAAGACCGCCAAGACCGCGAAATCGACAAAGACAACGAAGAAGATGAAAAAATAGCCATTTATATATGGGCCAAGCTGCAAAGGCGGGAATTATCCCGCCTTTTTTATTTTCAGGCGATATTCCTCGATGGCGCAATACAGCACCGGTACGGTGAATACAGTAATTAATGCTACCGTCATGCCGCCGAACGATGGAATGGCCATAGGTACCATGATATCCGACCCTCGACCTGTCGAGGTCAACACCGGCAGTAAGGCCAGAATCGTCGTCGCCGTTGTCATCAGGGCCGGGCGGATACGCCGCTTCCCGGCCTCGATTGTGGCTTGGCGGATATCGGCGATTGTCGCCGGCTTTTCGCGCTCGAATACCTGTGTCAGGTAGGTCGAGATGACCACACCGTCATCGGTGGCAATGCCAAACAAGGCAAGAAATCCGACCCAGACAGCCACCGATAAATTATAGGTCTGAATCTGGAAGATGTGTCGTAAATCAATACCGAATAATGACAGATTGAGAAACCAGTCCTGCCCATACAGCCAGAGCATAAGGAATCCACCCGACCAGGCGATAAACACACCTGAAAAAACCAGCAGGCTGACGGATACCCGCTTGAACTGGAAATACAGTATAAGAAAGATGATAACCAGCGCCAGCGGTATAACTACCGAAAGCCGCTTCTCCGAGCGGACCTGATTTTCATAACTGCCCGCGAATTGGAAATTGACGCCATCCGGCAGTTTCAATGTATTGGCCGCCAATTGGCCACGCAGATATTCATTCGCCTGATTGACGACATCGACCTCGGCGAAGCCCGGCTTCTTGTCGAATATCACATAACCGACGAGGAAAGTATTTTCTGATTTTATCACCATCGGGCCGCGGACATAATCGATTGATGCCAGTTCTCCCAAAGGAATCTGCGCGCCCTGTGGTGTCGGAACGAGAATGTTTTTAATATCGTCAACCGACCCTCGCAACTCGCGAGGATAGCGCACCCGCACCGGATACCGCTCCCGCCCCTCAACGGTAGTTGTTGTCTTCTTGCCGCCGATAGCGACCTCAATGATATCCTGCACCTGTCGGATATGCAGGCCATACCGGGCGATGGCCTCGCGGTCGATATTAATTTCCAGGTACGGTTTGCCGACAACCCGGTCGGCGATAACGGTCGCGGGTTCAATCGAGGGGACTTCTTTTAATTCTCGCTCAATCTCAAGAGCCGCTTGTTCAATATCCTCCAGCGAGTGTCCCATGACTTTGACGCCCATCGGAGCGCGCATGCCCGATTGCAGCATGACGATACGAGCTGCAATCGGCTGGAGTTTCGGCGCCGAGGTGGTGCCGGGGATTTGTCCGGCCTTGCGAATCTCTTCCCAGATATCATCCGGAGTCTTAATTAGGTCTCTCCACTGGCGATACGGGCGGCCGCCATCGTCAGGTATTAATGCGCCATTCTCATCGCGAACAAAATCGCCGTCTTCAAATCGGAATTTCATCCGATCGCCGTCTTTGTCAAGGATGTACTCGCTTTTGTATGTAATGATCGTTTCGATCATCGAGATAGGGGCGGGGTCGAGCGGCGAGTCGACACGGCCGATTTTCCCGACCGCCGATTCTATCTCAGGGATGGCATTGAATGCCTTGTCCTGATATTGCAGCACATCCAGCGCCTCCCCAATCGAGGCGTGCGGCATGGTTGTCGGCATGTAGAGATAGGAGCCTTCATCGAGGTCCGGCATGAACTCTTTGCCGAGGCCGGGGAAGGCATGATGCATTGCGACATATGGCGAAGACGACCGCACCCAGTCCGGCATAAATCCAAACAGGGAGTCAATGCCAAACCAGATCGATAATCCCATCATAATGACGAGTGCGGGAATCAGTAAGAACAGCGTCTTATGCTCGAGGCACCAGCCGAGGATCGTCTCGTAGGAATTGATGAGCAGTCGAAAGAACCAAAGAAGCCCTAACAATAATATCACCACAAAGATGAAATTGAGAATCTCACCGATTTCAATACCCAGTGGCATCCAATGATGCGACAGGATGCCCGCCACGACTAGCATGATGGCATAATTGATATAGATTGGCAACTTGACCTGAATTTTTTCCGGCAGGCTTGGTTTGATAAATAAATAGGCCGCAAGTAATATCAATCCACTACCGGTCCACCAGAATGAGAAGATAAACGTCGTAACCGCGATTACTATAAGTACCGCAGGGATGATTCGTGATTCGGTCGACCTCGACAACCGCTTCCTGAATAATAAATGCGCCACTGGTGGAATAATCAGCAATGCAATAAAGACCGATGCCGCTAATGCGAATGTCTTGGTATATGCCAACGGCTTGAACAGTTTCCCCTCGGCCGCCTCCATCGTGAACACCGGCAAGAACGACACGACCGTGGTGGCGACCGCCGTCAGCACTGCGCTACCGACTTCGGATACGCCGTTATAAATGATATCGCGCAAATTCATGCCGGCGGGGGCGCGGTCGAGGTGCTTCAGCATATTTTCGGTCACGACAATTCCCATATCGACAATCGTACCGATGGCAATCGCAATCCCCGACAATGCCACGATATTGGCGTCGACCGAAAACAGTTTCATGGCGATGAACACGACCAGCACCGTCAACGGCATCAGCCCCGAAATCAACAATGAACTCCGCAGGTGCATCACCATCATAATGAGCACGATAATCGTCACCAGTATTTCATCGGTCAATGCGGTGTTCAGCGTTCCCAGCGTTTCATATATCAATCCGCTGCGATCATAAAACGGCACGATCGTGACTTTAGACTCGGTGCCGTCAGACAAAATCTTTGACGGAAGACTCGGCGATATTCTCTCGATCACTTCTTTGACATGATTGATCGTTGCCAGCGGGTTTTCGCCGAAGCGAACGACAACGACTCCGCCGACCGCCTCGGCCCCGCCCTTGTCCAGCGCCCCGCGCCGGAATGCCGGACCGATACCGATATGCGCGATATCGGCAATGCGAATCGGAGTGTTCCTGACCTGTCGTATGACAGTCTCTTCAATATCCTTGACGCCTTTGATAAAACCGATACCTCGAATGACATACTCGGCCTTGTTGATTTCTATTGTCCGAGCCCCCACATCGATATTCGACATCTTGACGGCATTGAAAACTTCGGGCAGAGTAATCCCATATGTCTGCATGGCATCGGGATCGACATCGATCTGATATTCGCGCACATGCCCGCCGATGGATGCGACCTCGGATACACCCTCGGCCGATTGCAGGGCATACTTAACCGTGTAATCCTGGATCGTGCGCAGTTCATGTAAATCCCATCCACCGGTTGGATTGCCGTCTTTGTCGCGACCTTCCAGCGTATACCAGAACACCTGCCCTAATGCGGTCGCATCCGGTCCGAGCGATGGCTGGACGCCCTCAGGCAGTGTTCCCGCCGGCAGAGAATTCAGTTTTTCCAGCACTCGCGAGCGCGACCAGTAAAACTCGACATCTTCCTTGAAAATCACATAAATGGTAGAGAATCCGAGATACGAATAACTGCGAATCGTCTTCACGCCGGGAATGCCCAGAAGCGAGGTTGTCAGGGGATAGGTAATTTGGTCTTCGATATCCTGCGGCGAGCGGCCCATCCACTCGGTGAACACAATCTGCTGATTTTCTCCGATATCGGGAATGGCGTCGACCGGGACCGGATTGCGAGGCAATCCGCCCAGTTTCCAATCGAACGGCGCGACCATGATGCCCCAGGCGATTAAAATCAAGACCGCCAGGAAAACGACTAACTTATTATCGAGGCAGTATGCGATTGCCCTATCGAGGATCGACTTCGGTTTGGCATCGAATGGATAGTCCGGGTAGGACATGATTTATTTACCCTCCCGGAGAATTGACTCAGTCGAATCCTGAATTTCGCCGCAGCGGAGCATTTTATCTCCCCAGAAGCTGTTCCAGATGATATTCGCCTTCTGCAGCCAGTGCGCGCCGGTGTTGTTGCGGGCCATCGGGCAGAAAGCCAGAAAATATTTCTCCTCCGGCGCATGCCCGAAGGTATCGTGCACGTCGATCATCGTATTGGACAGATAGAAGAACGCATCGCGAGCCGATTCGATATTATCGGCCTTCGAGCCGCGGCGCGTTTCTTTGAGCATGGCATTATAGATTTCCATCCACTTCATATGACCGTCCATGGAGAACAATCCCATGTCCACGCTTTCGATTTTCTGAGTCAGTTTATTATAGGCGGCTTTGGCTTCATCGAGATTATCATTGGCCAGCGCCATCTGTAAATCGAAATAGGCGTCGTACATCGGTGTCAAGGCGCGAATCGTCTCCTCACTCTCAGCCATTTTCATCTGCGATGGTTTCGAAGTTTGTATTACCTGAGTCGCGATTGCCGGTATAGTCATATCTCTATCGGGAGACATCATGCTCGACTTCGCCTGTATCTGCAATTCGCTGTCGATTTTGAATGCGCCGTTGACGACAACCTGTTCGCCCTCGGAGAGACCCTCGGCAACGACATAAAAATCGCCCGCCTTAGGCCCGAGAATGATTTCTTTGCCTTCATAACTCGTGCCGTTGTCACCATCAGTGGCCACATACACAATCGCTCGCTTCCCGGTTATGAGCGGCGCCGAGGCAGGAATCAGGAGAGGCGCATCGGATAAGGAAGCGCTACTCTGATTTCCAGAAATGACAGTGCCGTTTTTATTAATGCGTGATGCGATCATCGCGCGGACGAACATATCCGGCTTGAGTATATCCTTGGCATTATCGACAACCGCCCGCACTCTAACCGTGCGGCTGCCGGGATCAACGATGGGGTCGATAAAATCGATCGTGCCTTCGAATCGCCTGTCGGGAATGGCATTGACGGTAAATGAAACCGACTGCCCTTCAGTCAGCCAGACGACATCTGACTCATATGCCTGTAAATTAATCCAGAGCATATTGAGATCGGCAATTGTGTATAGCGCCTGCCCGGTCGATACGTATGCCCCTTCGACGACATTCTTTTCCAGCACTGTGCCGCTTGACGGAGATGATATCGTCATGTATTCATAGTATTCATCGCTGTCCTCGATGACTGAAATCTGCACATCGGTCAGACCCCATTGGCGGAGTTTTTCGCGCGATGCCTTAATGGTCGCATCGGCTGTCTTGCGAAGGACAGGCGAGGCATCACCAGGCAACTGCTTCTTGAATTTTACCGCCTGTATCAATTCCTGCTCGGCCGAGATGAGTTCGGGCGAATAGATATCCGCCAAACTTTCGCCATTGTTGATGCGCATGCCGGTATAATCGGCATACAAGCGATCGATGCGACCGGGAAAGCGAGCAGTCACTTTCGTAAGCCGTGTTTCATCGACAGTCAGTTTGCCGGTCAGATTTATTTCGGCAGACTGAAATGCCCGCCGCACCGGGGCAGTCTGGATACGAGCGATTTGCTTTGCGGCGTCCGAGAGTGTCAGAATCGGCGCATCGCCCTGATTACCGCCGGTTTCGACCGGGATCAATTCCATGAAACAAATCGGGCATTTGCCCGGCTTGGGAAGCTTGATTTGCGGGTGCATCGAACAGGTCCACACGGTTGGCTCGGACTGTCCCGTCGCACCGTGCTGATGTTCTGCCATCGTCGTATCCGGCGTTGAATCCGGAGAGAGGAAAAATCCCAGGGAAAACGCTGCCAGACCCAACACTATTGCGCCGATAATGAATGCGCCCCGCCCTCGCAAGAAGCGCGGGCTATTCGTGTTTTGCTGTGTTGACTGACTCATTACTTGTTCTCCTTGGTTTTTTCTACTCTCATTTCATTGCACTTAGTGATTGTGATGCGGGTGATTATCCTCGGCCGCTTCTTCATGTGCCGCTTTATCCATCACCATGAGGTACTTCTCGGGCGACTTTTCGAATGTTGGGATACAACCGGGGCAGCAGAAATATACGGTGCGGCCTTTGTAATGAATCATCGTATCCTTGTTTTTCAGCGTCTCGCCGGATACCGGGCAGGTCGTCTGGATGTTTTCGAAAACGATTCCGTCTTTCTCTGCCTGTTCAAAATATTTGTCCGGATCGGCCTTGATCTTGGCGGTGCACATGGGGCAACAGTGATAAACACGCTGGCCCTGAATATCGGTGTAGGCGGTCGAATCTATCTTGCCGCCCATGACCGGGCACAGCGTCTGATGTTTGAATTCGGCGGGCTTATCGGAAGCCTTTTCTGAATCGCCGGCCAAAACCGGTGACAGGGAAAAGAGGACGACTGCGAAACATATTAAAAAACAATTCATGCGTTTCATTGTTCACTCCTTGTCTGAATGCTCATAACTTTATGTCCGCCCATCAGGGATTCCATCATGGCGATCGAGACCGCAAGTTTTACGCGAGCCTCTTCATACGCGAACTGCGCCTCGAGTAATTGCCGCTGGGCCGATAATAATGCCTGAATGTCTTCCGAACCGGATTCGTATCCGGCAAACACGACATCGAGTAATTGCCGCGTCTGGGGGATGATAGTCTCTCTATACAGCTCGACGGTGCGCCGGGCCGATTCGATATCACCGTAGATATTCGCTACTTCGGTACGCACCCGGTTTTGTTCGCCGATATGCTGCTGCTGTGCTGCGTGCAGCGATGCACGCGCCTCATTTTTCTTTGCTTTATTTGCTCCCAACCAGATCGGCAGAGACAAACCGACGTTGATGCTCCACGGATCAGTGCCGCTTCCCGGCATCGTCGGATCAATTGCGGGCCCGGTCTGGAGATAATCGACGCCGACCATCATATTCGGCAGAGATGCCTTCCCGGCCAGACGCCCCTGCGCCCGCGATGCTTCAATCATTGCCAGCGCCGCATTGATGTCGGGATTATTTTTACTCACCGCCGCCCAGGCGGTATCAAACGTAATGGCAAAATCGACATCATCGACTTGTGTCGGAAAGGGAAGGCTGTCACTTGTTTCAATGTTTAATAATGACCGGATACGCTGCCGCATCGGCTCGATGCCATCCAGAAGTTCGTCCCGGCGATTCTCCAACAACGACCGCTTGATTTGTGTCTGAATAAAATCCGATTGAGATGCCTTGCCTGTCGTATAACGGGTTTCGATAACCGCTTCCCAGTATTTCAGGAGCGCGATGTTTGCATCGGTCAGTTCGATCTCACGGCCGAGCAAGTAATAATCGTAGTAGGCCCTCTTTACATTGAAAACCACTCGCAAGTAGGCAGCCTCGTAAGATTGTTCCTGGCGAGCGGCATCGAATTTTGCCATGTCTTTCTTGGCGCCCAGAGTCCCGAACCAGGGGAGACTCTGCCGGATTCCGAATCTATTTTCCTGAGGCCCCACGCGAGTCTGAATCGGTTCGACGAAATGCCCGAACGATAACTCCGGATTTGGCAGTGCCCCGGCGTATCCGGCACGATATCTCTTTGCCTGCCAGTTTTCAAATGCTGCCCTAATCTCCGAATTATTTTGGCGGGCGAGAGCGATATAGTCCTCCAGTGTCACCAATCCGGAGGCGTCCTGCCCAAATGAATTCCCTGAAACTCCCAACATGAGCAGGTAAAACCCAACCATATACAATAAAAGGCCAAATATGCGTTGCCGATTTTTCATACCTTATTACATAGTCAAAGAGTGTGCCAAAACATTTAAGTCATTGCTATATAATACAATAGTCAAGTCATTTTGGTGGTGAATAAGCGGTTATTGAATAATATTCTCTATTTGTGTAGAATATTGTTGATTTTTGTTTAAATTTGTTCATATTTTCTTATATGATTGAGTATGTCAAACCCGTTCTGTGCCTGTAATGCATTAATAATTAATGCATTATATCAGTTTTTCCGGACCCGGTTCAATAAGGCACAGCGCTTGCTCTGATTTTGAAGAAATTTGGAGAATATTGTACGGTGAATATCACAGTTGCGGAAAAAATCAAAGTCGGCATCATCGGCGCCATCACCGCCCTGACGCTCGGCATCCACTACGGCATCATCCTCGAACCGATTTTCGGAGATTCTCACTGGATTCACGCCATTCACGGACGCTTCTGCTATATCCCCATTGTCATCGCGGCCATCTGGTTCGGCATCCGAGGCGGATTGTATGTCGCAACGACGATTTCCGTGTTGGTCATGCCGCTGATTTTCGGCTCCGATCTTGGCGAACACAACTTCGCCGGTGAAATGGTCGAAATCCTCTTTTATTTCGCCATTGCCGGACTGACCGGCGGGCTGGTCGAACGAGAATTACTGGCTCGCAAAAAACAAGAAGACATGCGTCTGCAATTGGAACGGTCAAAACAATTGTCTCGCGTCGGACAAATTGCCGCCGGTGTCGCGCATGAAATAAAAAACCCGCTCGCCTCTATCAAAGGCGCCATTGAAATCATTAACGACGACCAAACATCCGACCGGGAGCGAGCCGAATTCAATTCCATCCTCATCAAAGAAGTCAAACGTATGGATGCGACCATCACCGAATTCCTCGCCTTCGCACGCCCTCGAGAAACCAGAAAAACGCGAATCGATCTCTCCGAAACGATTCGCCGCAGCGTCAAACAAATCGAGGCGCACGCCAACCGCGAAGGGATTTCCGTTTTCTCCGACATCTGCAACGGCTCTAATATCAGCGGCGACGAAGAGAAAATACACGAGATGACTCTCAACATCCTGCTCAACTCCGTCCAGGTGTCGCCGCGCGGATCGACAATTCGCGTTACGATGGAGGAAACGAGCGACAAATACGCCAGCATCAGATTCGAAGACTGCGGCCCCGGTATCGAAGATAAAAATATAGATAAGGTGTTCGATCCGTTTTTCACGACAAAATCATCCGGCACCGGCCTCGGCCTCGCCATCGTCAAATCCATCGTCGATGCCCACGACGGGAAAATTACAATAAAAAGTAAGAAAGATCTCGGCACAACTGTCGAGGTGCTTTTGCCGCTGTACGGACGAAAGGTGTTGCGATGAGAATCCTGCTGGCAGACGATGATGATTCCGTCCGGCGGGTTATCCAGTTCAAGCTGGAGAAAAAAGGCTTCGATGTGACATCGGCCGCCGATGGACTGGCGGCGCTGGATATTCTTAAGGCGGACCGCTTCGATTTGTTGTTGGCCGATATCCGCATGCCCGGTCTCGATGGACTTGAGCTGCTGGAGGCTTCGCAAAAGACGCAGCCGGGGATCAAGGTAATCCTGATAACCGCTCATGCCGAAGTCTCGCAGGCGGTGCGAGCCGTCAAACTGGGCGCATTCGATTATATCACCAAACCATTCGAAGATGAAGAACTCTTCGTCGCCATCGACAAGGCGCTCGCGTTTAAAAAACTGGAGAAGGAAAACACATTCCTTAAAAGTCGTCTGAAGGAAACCGCAGTATCGCATAAACTGGTCGGCGTGTCGAAGGCATTCAAAGATGTCATCGACCTCGTCAATAAAATCGCCCGCACCGATGCGACGGTTTTACTCACCGGAGAATCAGGCACGGGGAAAGAACTCATCGCCCGCACGATACATGAAAACAGCGACCGCGCAGCCGAGGAGTTCGTCGCCGTCAATTGCGCGGCGATCCCCCGCGATTTATTGGAATCGGAATTATTTGGACATGTACGCGGTGCATTCACCGGAGCCATCCGCGACAAAAAAGGGAAGTTCGAACTGGCCGCCGGTGGTACTCTGCTGCTGGATGAAATCGGCGATCTGGCTGTCGACCTCCAAGCCAAACTCCTCCGTGTTTTGCAGGAGCAGTCGATCGAGCCGGTTGGTTCGGAATTGAAAAAAGACATCGATATTCGCCTCATAGCCGCAACTAATGTCGACCTCAGAAAAAAAGTCGCCGATGGCAATTTCCGCGAGGATTTGTTCTATCGCCTCAATGTCATCCCGATTCATATCCCGCCGCTGCGCGAAAGAACAGAGGATATCCCGGTGTTGGTGCAGGCCTTCATTGATAAATTTGCCGGCGACACCGCTCCCCATATTATCGTCGAACCCGCAGTACTGGAAAAATTCCAATCGTTTGCCTGGCCGGGAAACATTCGCGAACTGGAAAACATTATCGAGCGGATGATAATTCTCCGCCGCAATGATCGATTGACTCTGTCCGATGTCCCCATTGACGTGAATACATCAGTAGCTCAGACGATCCCCCTGCCAAACAATCCCGAGCCGGACCGACCCCTGTCATTTCACGAGACCGAGAAAAAACTGGTGGTCGATGCTCTCAACGCCTGCGGCTGGAACCGCACTAAAGCTTCGAAATATCTCAATATCCCCCGCCATGTCCTCGTGTACCGCATGAAAAAGTATGATATCAGGGAAGCGTAAGAAATAATTCAGAAAGTTCCATTACTACTTCATCTATAGGGGCTGACTCGGTCAGCCCGCGGGTCGACAGAGTCGACCCCTACGAGGAATAATCATGAGACTGGGTGGTCTATCCCTTTTTTGACTCTGCAAAAAGGATGAGTACCCACGTTACATACTACTTTACTGAGTACATTATAGTTTCCATTGCCGTACCATTTTTGTTGGTTGGCGCGAGCCCGATTTAACTGTATATTACGGCGTCAGGCAATAAACTGGTGAGGGTTTTTTACGTGTGGGATAGTCGGAAAAAGACGGCATTTGCCGAGGCGTTGAAAAACAGGATTCTCATCCTCGATGGCGCCATGGGGACGATGATTCAGGCGGAGAACCTGTCCGAATTCGATTTCCGCGGCGAGCGCTTTAAGAATCATCCCTGCGACTTACAAGGGAACAATGAAGTTCTCAATCTGACCAATCCTGACCTTATCCGCCGCATCCACACCCGATTTCTCGAATCCGGCGCGGATATCATCTCGACGAATACTTTCAACGGCACGGCGGTATCGCAAGCCGACTACAAGACTGAATCACTTGCCTATGAGATGAATAAAACGGCCGCGCAAATCGCCCGCTCAGCCGTCGATGGGTTTGCATCAACCACTCACAAATTTGTCGCCGGGAGTATGGGGCCGACAAATAAATCCTGCTCAATGTCCCCCGATGTCGATAATCCGGGCTACCGCGCCGTCACATTCAAGGAAATGGCCGCCGCATACAAAACTCAGGCCGAGGGGCTCATTGATGGTAGTGTCGATATTCTGCTCATCGAAACGGTGTTCGATACGCTCAATGCCAAAGCCGCCATATTCGCCATCAAGGAAATCTTTGCCGCGCGCGAAATAGAACTCCCAATCTGGATTTCCGGCACGATCGTCGATACCAGCGGCCGAACACTATCGGGACAAACACTTGAGGCATTTTATACTTCGGTGCATCATGCCGACATGGCATGCATTGGCATCAACTGCGCCTTTGGTGCACGGACCCTCCGCCCATTTCTGAAAGAGTTATCGTCATTCGCAGATGTCCCGGTATCGGTTCATCCCAACGCCGGATTGCCCGATGAGTTGGGCGAATATAAAGATGATGCCTCGTATATGGCGGGAGCCATTCGCGAATTCGCCGAGAGCGGTTTCGTCAACATCGTCGGCGGATGCTGCGGTACGACGCCCGAGCACATCCGCGCCATCGCCGAAGCCGTCAAGGGAATCGCACCACGGCAGATTCCTGTGCTGGAACAATACACGCGTCTGTGCGGCCTGGAACCGCTTACCATCGGACAGGATTCGCTATTCATCAACATCGGCGAACGCACCAACGTCGCCGGTTCGAAAAAATTCGCTCGCCTGATCAAAGACGGAAAGTACGATGACGCACTCATCGTAGCCCGTGCACAAGTCGAAAAGGGCGCGCAGATCATCGACGTCAGCATGGACGATGCGCTGCTCGATGCCAAAAAAGAAATGGTGACTTTCCTGAATCTGGCCGCATCGGATCCCGATATCAGCCGCGTGCCGGTCATGGTGGATTCCTCCGATTTCGAGGTACTCGAGGCCGGCCTGCAATGTTTGCAGGGGAAAGGCATCGTCAATTCAATCAGCCTCAAAGACGGCGAGGATGAATTCCTCCGCCGGGCACGGCTCATTCGCCGATACGGCGCCGCCGCTATCGTGATGGCATTCGATGAAACCGGCCAGGCCGTAACCTACCAGCACAAGGTCGATGTTTGTACGCGCGCCTATAAATTGTTAACCGAACGGGCAGGTATTCCGCCACAGGATATCGTCTTCGATACTAATGTCCTCACCATCGCTACCGGTATCGAGGAGCACAATGAGTTCGCCATTGCTTTTATAGAGGCGTGCAAAACCATCAAGGCAACGCTGCCCTATTGCAAAACCAGCGCCGGCATCAGTAATCTGTCATTCGCCTTCCGCGGCAACAACACCGTTCGCGAGGCAATGCATGCCGTGTTTCTTTATCATGCCATCCATGCCGGTTTGGATATGGGCATTGTCAATGCCGGCCAATTACCCGTATATGAAGATATCCCCGAAGATTTGCGCACTGCCGTCGAAGACGTCATTCTCAATCGTCGTTCCGACGCAACTGCTCGCCTGACAGAAATCGCTCTCGGCGTCAAAGAAACGAAAAAGAAGGATATCGCCGATGATGCCTGGCGCAGGGAGCCTCTGCAAAAGCGCCTCGCATATGCATTGGTTAAAGGCATATCTGATTATGTAGAGACAGATATACAAGAAGCTCTCGATACCTATGACAATCCGGTTGCTATCATCGAGGGTCCGCTCATGGATGGCATGAACGAGGTCGGTTCGCTGTTCGGGGCAGGGAAAATGTTTTTGCCTCAGGTTATCAAAAGCGCCCGAGTCATGAAACAGGCGGTGGCGATTCTCCAGCCGCATCTCGAGGCCGCCAAATCCGAATCAGGCCGGAGCGCCGGGAAAATATTACTCGCGACGGTCAAAGGCGATGTCCACGATATCGGGAAAAACATCACTCGCATCGTGATGGAGTGTAATAATTATCAGGTTATCGATACCGGTGTCATGACACCGACAGAAACGATACTTGATACGGCAAAAAAGGAAAAAGTCGATATTATCGGCCTCAGCGGCCTTATCACGCCATCGCTCGAGCAAATGCGCCGAGTCGCATCCGAGATGGAGCGGCAGGGGTTCTCGCAGCCGCTGTTAATCGGCGGCGCAACGACCTCTCGGTTGCACACGGCAGTAAAAATCGACACCGAGTACTCCGGCCCGGTCGTGCATGTGCCCGATGCCTCTAAGAGCATCGGTGTGCTGTCAAAACTGTCGAACAAAGAACATTCCGTCGAATTCGTCAAAGGGATAAAGAAAGAATACAAAGATATTCGCCGGGAGCGGGAAGAGCGTATGGCTCAGACGGAAATCATTTCCATCGAGGATGCGCGCGCCAAAAAATTCCAATTCGACTGGCGAAACTACTCGCCGCCGATTCCGAAAAAGACTGGCATTTTCGTACATTCGGATTACAATATTGCAGACATCGCCCAATTCATTGACTGGACGCCCCTGTTTACAGCCTTTGACTTGCCGGGGCGCTATCCGCGAATCCTGAACTACACGCATCTTGGCGATGAACCGCAAAAGCTTTTCGATGATGCCAATCGCCTGCTGGAGCGCATCATTAAGGAACACATCATTCAGCCACGAGCCGTCTTCGGCCTGTTCCCGGCACATTCGATCGGCGATGATATAGAGATCTTTGACAATCATGGCCAAAGAGACAAACTTGCCACGGTTCATTTCTTGCGCCAACAGAAGAAGAAAAAAGACAAGCCAAATTATTGCCTGGCCGATTTCATTGCACCGAAAGAATCGGGCATTCAGGATTATATCGGCGCATTTGCGGTGTCGGCCGGGTTCGGCGCCGATGAGTTTGCCGAAGCATTTGCCGATTCGCATGATGAATATAACAACCTGCTCGTGCGAGCCCTCGCCGACCGCCTGGCCGAGGCCATGTCCGAATGGCTGCACCGCCGCATCCGGCAGGAATTCTGGGGATATGAGGCTGCATCCGACACCTGGAATCCCGATGATGAATATCAGGGCATCCGGCCCGCTCCGGGCTATCCGGCCTGCCCGGATCACACGGAAAAAGGCATATTATTTGATCTGCTGCAAGTGACGGAGAAAATCGGCGTGCGACTCACCGATAGCTATCTCATGACACCTCTTGCGTCCGTCAGCGGCTGGTATTTCTCGCATCCGGAGTCTCGGTATTTTGCTATCGGTCGCATCGGAGAAGATCAACTGGCCGATTATGCTCGCCGCAAGGAAATGTCGGAAAAAGAGGCGCACGACTGGCTGTCGACTAATCTCTATTGACCGAAATTGACTTGCCGGATGATTTTTATTCTCGTATGTAGAAGCAGGAGTATAAGGGTAATTTACTATGCGAGTCATCGAGCACATCGATAAAGCGAAATCGACACTGTTCAGCTATGAAATCATTCCGCCCAAGCGAGGCAAAAGTGTCCGCGAGATTCTCGGCGTCGTCGATCAACTCCTGCCGTATGACCCGCCCTTCATCGATGTGACCAGCCACTCGGCCGAAGTCTCCTACGAAGAAAAGGAAAATGGCACCCTCATTCGCCGCACGCGCCGCAAACGCCCCGGGACAATCAGTATTTGTTCGGTCATACAGAATCGATATAACATCGATACGGTGCCGCATCTGTTATGCCTCGGGTATTCCCGCGAGGAAACCGAGGATGCGATGATAGAGTTGAATTTCCTCGGCATTGAAAATGTCATGGCGATTCGCGGAGATGCGCCAAAATACGAAAAGCCGAAACGAGCCGACCGCACAGTCAATGATCATGCCGTCGACCTCGTCGGGCAGCTCAATGATTTACGACACGGAAAATACCTCGAAGACATCGCCAACAGCGAACCGATAGATATGTGTATCGGCGTCTGCGGGTATCCCGACAAACATAACGATGCCCCGAACCTAAAAACCGATATTCAATACCTGAAGGCGAAAGTCGATGCCGGCGCCGATTATATTGTAACCCAAATGTTTTTTGATAATTCCAGATATTTCGCATTCGTCGACTTGTGCCGCGAGGCCGGTATCACCGTGCCGATTATTCCCGGAATAAAAGTGATCTATAATAAGCGACAACTAACGAGCATCCCGCGCCATTTCCATGTCGATATGCCCGATGGGCTGGTCGATGAAATCATGGCGTCGCCAAAACATGCCCGGGAAATCGGCTGCGACTGGGGGCTCAGACAATGCCGGGAACTGGCCGACGCCGGCGTCCCGTGCATTCATTTTTACATTCTCAATGATGCCGGTTCGGTTATCGATGTATTAAAGAGGCTATAGAATATGCGATTAGTCTTTGAAACATCCATCGATGATAAACTGGCATTTACCAAGCATCTCCTTGCTACCGACCGATTAGTAAAACGTAGAATTAATCGAGGGCGAATAATGTATTCTCTCTTCTTTGCTATTCTATGCGCCTTTGCCCTTTGGCAAGGCAAAACGGGACTTGGAGTTCTCTATTTGGTTTTTGGGATTGGCATATTCTTTTTTCATCCCTGGTTTTATAAGATGATGAGTGTCCGGAATGCCAAAAAGACACTTGTTCAACGAGATGCCAATTGGTACCAGGAGACTGTGACCATGAGTATAGAGAATGACACGTTACTTATTAAAAGCGATCTTGGCTCGACCAATTTATTGTTAAAAGCGTTTCTAAAAATCGAATCGAGTGAGACGCATACTTTTCTCTTTACCGATGTTCGCCAAGCATTGTATATCCCGCATGATAGGATTCAAAGCGGCGACAAAGACTTGTTTATTCAAACGCTGAAATCAAGAATGAGTACCGCCGCCTAGACGCTGTATTTTTGCCTGATTCTATGAAATTTTCAAATTCCGGGAAGAATTCCACCTGCTAATAGTACCTCTTGTAAAGATTCTAAAAAACCGGAGGATACTATGTTCAGGAAATTCGCAATTGCTCTCGCTCTCTGTTTACTCTCAATTTCAATCATTTCCGCCGATGATACCAAAAAAAACAAACCGAATTCCATTTCGGTCACGGGATATGTCAAAGTCTTCGCTCAGGCCGATCGGGCAACGGTTCAATTCGATGTCAAAGGCGAAGGCAGTTCGCTCGAGCAGGCATTCGACCGCGTCAGCCGCAAGGTCGATTCCATCGCCGCGCGCCTCTACACCGTTGGTCTGGAACAGTCGGAACTCGGAACGTCTCGATTTCGCTCGGCCGAAAACGAGGGGCACAAGGCATTTCTCTCATCGAAACGCGATTACAAGACACTAATGACTGTTACCATACAGACAACGAAGCTCGACCTGCTGGATAAAATAATTATCGTCCTCAGTGAAAGCGAGGTCGAAGTTATTTCCGATATCTCATTCGACCTTATTAATATCGAAGATATTCGTATGAATGCATTGAAAGCGGCAACAGATAAGGCAAAGGAGAAAGCCACGGCTATGGCCGAGATTCTCGGCTGCCGAATCATTCGTCCACTGGAGATTATCGAGTCGGCACTAGACCAGGATTGTTATAGTTATTCGATACGAGGTGGTCGCAGCAGTAATATTTGCTATGAAGTAGATGCATTAGGCGGAATGTTGGATTTTGATAATGGGACCATATTTCCCGATAAACTGATGGTTGAATCGGAGGTGACGGCCGAATTTGAAATTGAACCGATTGATCCTACATCCGGGCACTGAAGAATAAACTTACTACTACTTACACTCCCGCCACCAGGTGACCAGCTCGGGCACGCTGTCGGGAGTCACCGATTGCCCGGCCTTGGGAATCACCAGCGCAATACCCGCCGCCGCGGCTGCCTTGACCAGCCGCTCCGGCGGCTCAAACCAGTCATGAAAGGCCAGGTTAAATGTCCCCCAGTGAATCGGAATCATGATTCCGCCCCCGATCATCTGATGCGCCCGGACGCCTTGTTCCGGGTTGAGATGTATCTCTTTCCACAATTCATCGTATGCGCCGATGGGGATTAACGATATATCGTATGGTCCGTATTTTTGTCCGATGGCGGTAAAATCATCCATCATGCCGGTATCGCCGCCATAAAAGACTCGATGTTTCGGTCCGATAATTGACCAGGTTGCCCACAGCGTATTGTCACTGCCGGGCGTCCGGCGACCGGAGAAGTGAACACCCGGCGTCGCCGCGATAGTCATATTCTTGAATGTCGTCTCTTCCCACCAATCCAGTTCCCGCACATTCACCGGCGCAACGCCCCAGCCCTCCAAATGGGCGCCGACACCGAGCGGCGCAAAGAATACCGTATTTCCGGAATTCAGGGCAATCACGGCATCCTTGTCCAAATGATCGAAATGGTCGTGCGAAATGATAACGGCATCGATTGGCGGTAAATCCGCCAGCGCTATGGGCGGTTCATGAAATCGCTTTGGCCCCCACAAAGAAGATGGCGAATACCGCTCTGCCCACACCGGATCAGTGAGAATCCGCAGGCCGTCAATTTCTATCAAGGCCGTATTGTGTCCCAGCCATGTCAACTGCAGTCCCTGCTCGCTCATATCGGAAAAGAAATCTTGATTCAGGGGTATAATTGGCAGGGGAGACTCCGGTTCGCGCTGTTCCTTGCCGGTAAACCACTGCGGAATAATCGTCTTCATTTTCGCGATTTCGAAACTCTGCCTAAATCCGGTGGGGTTTATAAACCGGCCATCTTTAAAATTCGGAGAGGCCTGGATTCGCTTCAGTCGCTCACCGTTGGGTGCTTTTCCGAACTGGGCAAGATTGTCGGTGGAGACGACAAAGATTATGCCTCCGACCAATAGACAAATTCCAATTATTGCAAGAACCATAACCGCTATTTTCTTGAAGTAGTTCGTCTTGGAAACCCTCAATCTCTTATTAAATATACACAAAATCACAATCGATGTTCATAAAATCATGGAAAAGTATCAAAACCGGAGTGAGATAAAATTGGAAGTGTTTTTTATTTTATTTCATTCAAGTCCTTACGTATAATACAATAAAGGGGTCGCTGTTTTCCCCACACGGGCTTTACTTCAATGAATGTTCATCGGATTAGGTACACCCTTCTGTCAACCCTACGCCTGGAGGTGTATAGTGCATATCAAGTCTTCGGACCAGGAAAGATTGCGCTTAGGTATTGGTGAGTATACCTGTAACTGGGGTACGCATATTGCAGGATTGTATGAATCGGAGGCCGAGCGCGACGAAATAATATTCGGCTTTCTCGGACAGGGAGATATCGATCACGATCGGCAATTGTATTGTCCGAGCGAAAGAAGCCGTGAGGATTTCGTCGAGAAATTCTCGCTGTCACACCCGGATTGTGCCGGGCACCTCGAAGATGAAAACAGATTCAATATCTATTCGGCGCGGGAAATGTACTATCCGGATGGCATATTCTCTCCGTGGGATATGGATGAAGGGTTGAATAAGTTTTATCGGGAATCGCAAAAGAACGGCCCGCGGAATATCCGGGCAACCGCGGAGATGATCTGGGCGCTCAAGGCGATTCCGGGGACAGAACACCTGATGGCTTATGAATCGCGTCTGAATTACTTTATCCCCGGCAAACCATGGATATCGATTTGCATGTATAATGTCACTAAATTTCCCGGTGCAACAATTATGAATGTGCTGCGGACTCATCCGTTCGTGATAAACGGTGGTATCATTTCTCAAAACCCGTATTATATCGATCCGGATATCTGGCTCGCCGAACATGCCCCCGAATTTCTGACTGCGGAGTGAAAGACTGCGGATATGCCTAATCTTGCACACGATTTGTTCCTCCTGATGAGCAATTTATCTCATATTAAAAATCGTGAGAGATTGATTACCGTTTTCGTCGAGGCCATGAATGGATTCATCCCGAATCTTGAAGTGGCATTCCTTGACCCGACAGATACTCGTGAGTTTGAAAACACGATTGATATCTGTACGGCCAAGAGAAACTTCGGCCGGATTCAAATCCTTTCCGACATCTCACAGATTTCCTCGGAATTTTCAGTTTTATTTCAAAATGCCGTCCAGATGCTCGCCGTGTTTCTGGAAAAATTGGAACAGGATAAATTACTGGCCGATGAAAGGCTCAATCTACAAGAGATGGTAGACCAGCGCACCGAAGAATTGCGAAAAAGCGAGGAGCGATTCCGTATGCTGGTCGATAGCTCGCCGGTCGGTATTTGCGTGAATCAGGGACAGAAAATACTCTTCGCCAATCCCGCGATGATTAAAATGGCCAAAGCGCCGTCTATCGAATATGTGGCAGAAACTCGACTTATCGACTGGATTGCGGAGGAATACAAAACCCTGGCGCAGGAGCGAATTAATGCCGTTATGGCTGGCGATATTGACCCGGCCCCGATGGAAATAAAAATAGTCTGCTATGACGGCCAGACCATCGATTGCCTCATCAAAACGCTGTTCATTCAATATATGGGCGAGCCGGCGGGGTATACGATCGTTGAAGATATTTCCGAAATCAAGCGTCTCCAGAGACTCGAGGCGCGGGCGCAGCGACTCGAAACCGCCGGCAGCATCGCCGGACAGGTGGCCCACGATTTCAACAATCTCCTCGGTCCGTTGGTTGCCTATCCCGAATTCATTCGCGAGGAGCTCCCATATAATCATCCCGCGATCGAATATCTGGACAGCATCGAGGCAGCGGCATCGCGCATATCCGAAATCAATCAACAACTGCTTACCCTTGGCAGGCGCGGGCATTATAATCTTGAGCCGCTGGATTTAAACCACATTATCAAACAGGTCGTTAAGGACTATCCGGGGGTGGATAAGACATTCGTCATCGAAATATTGCTTGATGAGAACCTCATGCCAATCAAAGGCGGCGTGTCGCAGTTATACCGGGTCTTTCTGAATCTCCTCCAAAATGCGAACGATGCCACGAACGGCATCGGTTCCGTTACGATAAAGACTGAAAACTACTATGCCGACAGTGAACAAGTAGTGGCCGGCAAAGTGCCGAGAGGCGAATATGTTAAAGTCACGGTAACGGACACCGGTTGCGGGATTTCAGAGGAAGTGGCGCAGCGTGTGTTCGATCCGTTTTTCACGACGAAATCCTCGGATCGCCGCCGAGGTTCCGGTCTGGGATTGAGCATCGTCGATGCCGTCATTAAGGATCATGATGGGTTTATCGATTTCAGGAGTAGCGTCGGGCGGGGCACGACATTCTACATGTTTTTCCCTATTACGCGAGAACACATCGGCGATGGCGGCGGTGACTCAATTGCGCGCGGAAGCGAATCATTATTAGTCGTTGATGATGATGCCATGCAGCGGGATGTTCTCTGCCATATCCTTTCGCGACTCGGCTATGCCGTCGATAGCGTCGCAAGCGGCGAGGAGGCGCTGGGTTTCCTGAAACATACGCAGTGCGACCTGGTGATTCTCGATATGATTATGAAGCCGGGAATAGACGGAGCGGAAACCTTCCGCCGCATCATACGAAAACGTCCCGGCCAGCGCGCGATACTCGTGTCCGGATATTCGGAGACGGAACGCGTTCTGATGGCGCAGGAATTGGGCGCGGGCGAATTCGTGAAAAAACCGGTCAGCAAACAGGCCATTGCCCTGGCAGTCCGCCGAGAACTCGACCGCATGTCCCAACTCGATAATGACTCATAACCAGTAATTCGCATCACCAATGATGGATCTTCATCCGCCGGTCAGTACCCCAGTGGTTCTGACTCGCGCGAAGTACTGTGCGTCGTACGCACATATCCGATTGGGTACGATTCCTAAACGAACCCTCCGTCCTTTTAATGTATTATCTTCAATAGATGAAAATGGCTTTGGAATGGCTTTGTAACCATGAAAGCCATTTTGTTATGCCGAAGTATCGTTCCGAATATCAATCACTTATTGTCCGCATCGCCCGTGAAAATGGCTTCGTTTCGTCTATTTAAGGGGGGTACCCCCTTGATTTATTCTTGACTGCGAGCCGTGTGTGTAACATCAATCATATGCGCCTTTCGCAAAAATCCTGAGATTGCGACGTCACTCGTCTGGGAAGACTCGCTCCTCGCAATGACCGGTACCTTATATAAGCCTTTCGACAAATAGTTTTTGTAAGGCAAAAAAAGGATGAGTCTCTCGGGTCCAAGCGAGTTATCCACAATGCGAAGTGAGAAAATTTCTCGCATGGTATTGTTTCTGTGCGACTTACAGCGAATTGGGTTTGTTTCCTCATTTTCAGGGGTCCCAAAAGTTGTTTACTCTATTCCCAGCAGACGGGGATGTCTGCTGGGCACTAAATTGATATATGTCTGTATGTACAGATATAGAATCTTCTATTAGTAATAAGAGTGGTGGTAGTAATATGGCGTGATGTTGTGGTAATATTGATGGCGATACGTATTGGCTAATCAGAAATTTGCTTACATGGAATACCAAGCTTAATACCTAATGACTTTACTGTATCAGCCAAGCATGTTTGAAGTTCTTCAATTGTGGAATACATAATTGCCCCAAATTTATCAAAATCAAAACTAAGTTTTTTTTCACGCTTCTTCTTATCAACAAGAATAATAATTTCCTTATTAAATGCATGCGCCAGACCTAGCTCATAGACTACATTTGGATTTTCAGTTGTCAGCTCGGCGATAAGGAAGTTACATTTGCAGATGTGAGAATAAAATTTATCATCGAGTTGGCCAGGCCACACATCTTCATCATTTCTAATACATTTACAGTCTATTGTATTTTCAACTACTGGTTTAATCAGGTCATTATAAATGCTTTGATCAAATTCTTCTTTTTTGAAAGGCATAATAACAAAGGCAAATGGACCTTTGCGTTCAACCTCCAGATCAACAAGTTTATAAAATTTATTATTATGAAAACTCATATCCATTGATTGTACCGACATTTCCTTCAGAACATCTTGAATTGCTTCTGGACGAATACAATAAGCCGCAGTATCCGCCTTACCACGAGCGCGACTATGTTCTCTAAAACCTTGCTGTATTAAAAGCCCTTGCTTTTCCAGAGTATTTAGCCATTTTCCGCTCTGATCATTATTTCCAATTAAATTATCCTGTAAATTGACCGGGCTAATACACTCATCGGGCCAATAAGAATTCACTGTATAAATAAATTCCAATATTTCATATCGTAATTCGGGCCCTTCCTTGATTGGTAATTGTAAAAAATTTCGATATTCATCTGTTGTTAAAACAAATTCTGAATTTTGCGGAGTTTTACGAATAGAATATAGACCGAAAGCAATCACGTAGTTATGTAAGGCCATATCATTGTTCCAAAAATGAAATCTGACCGTCTCTTCTGTTACTTTTACTAAAAAATTTATGTTATTATTTTGTACTGCTTGTCCAGTCCCCTGAAATGAATATACTCGGACAATATCACGCCTAAAATCATCTTCCGATATCTCCGACTGTTTCTTAATAGCAAATTTATGAGGCCGCGAATCTATTATGGTTAGCAAAATCTCCCATAGTGTTACCACCATAAATAATTATCCTTACAAGTTATTATATCTATGTTTATATAAGATATATATTGTGTTTCGGCAATAAAAAAACCACCTTTCGGTGGCCATATTTTTGGCTGGGGGATAGGGATTCGAACCCCAATTCTACGGTCCAGAGCCGCATGTCCTGCCGTTGGACGATCCCCCAGTACAAAGGATCTTTTCTTTTCTCGGCAACGCGTCCACCGATTTAACAAACCCGGTTTCCCGTCTGCCGTCTTACCATTATCGGCTACTATTTCGCCGATTTGAGCCTATCGGCAACACCTCCGCCGATATTCACTCACTGTTCTCAAAAACAGTCTAAGGAATATATTTATTAACCCGCCGCTGTCAAGAAGAATCTCGCCTCACTATAACTTTCGCAAAATAAAAGGGCTCCCTGTCCATCGGGAGCCCTTTTAGTTAGTTACCCCATAATAGCAGACGGTTATTTGACTAACATCATAAGCTTTGAGACCGACTGCTCGCCTGAGGTTATCTGATACATATACACGCCGCTCGGCAGATGCTCGCCCGTGAATTTGAGCGGATGATCGCCGACACCCAGCACACCTAAATCACGCTCCTCGACAAGCTGTCCGGCCGTATTATAGACTCGGAAAAAGTACCGGTCAGAGCGCTCGTTAATCGTCACATTGATGACGGTCGAGGGATTAAAGGGGTTGGGATAGTTCTGGCTCACCGCAAACGATTTCGGCAAAACCGCGTCATCGTCGACATCCAGCGGCAGGAACGTTATCGTGCCGCCATTCAGATCGGGGAAATACTCATTTACACTTTCGTCGACGAAAACAATCGGTTTCACTGCCGTACTGATAAATGAAATATTAGTGCTGCCGGAGGCATTCGGTTTTGTCTGTACGGTTATAGAAAACAGGACTTCATCCGCGGCCAGCGTTATCGGGTTGGAAAATTGGTCGACGATAATGCTGAATTTCCCGTTTTTGAAGTTGGTCGTCGGGGAAAGAATGACATCGGAATCGAAAGAATCGAAGCTCACGACATTGGTGTCGATTGTAATATACACCTGAGCGGCTACGATATCGGTTATTCCGTCCGTCGTAACATCGAGGGTAATCGTTTCCGAGGGGGAACCGTCGGCGCTGGAAATGGACAGAGCCATGGCAAAGGCGGAAGAAGGCGCTAAAAGCAGGAGAGCGAACAATATCCCGGTCAGCAAACGAACCTGTTTGTTCATAAAACCTCCGTATCAGACAAAAAATTAACCGGAAATCGGACGAGTCCGACTTCCGGTCAATATACTACAAATTACTTCAAAAGCACCATCTTTTTTGTGTCTGAGAAGGTATCGGCCTGGAATTTGTACAGGTAGATACCACTCGATACGCGAGCGCCGTTATCATCGTTGCCATCCCAGGTAAACTGGATCTGGCCGGCTTCGCTGTATCCCTGATAAGTCCTAATCCGCTGACCCATAACATTGTAGATGGCCAGTTCATACTGACCGGCGACGGCCATGGTGGCCTTGATCGTCGTAGTCGGGTTGAACGGATTCGGCTCGTTCTGCGACAGGCTGTACAGGCTCGGCTGCGCGCCGGAACCATTGAACGAACCCTTGGCAGTCGCATCGACCGTGAAGACCTCACCGGCGGAATTCGCCAGTTCCACTCCGCTGATGGTGATATCACCTGCGGTTTCCGGATCGTCGACCGCAAAGGTGATATTGGCCAGCGTTTCAGAACCGTTCAGGTTCAGCGGGGCATTGATGTCTTCCCAGACGATATGAGCCACACCGTCGCGGGTGTTAGTCATGGCGCCTTTCAGGATGTCTGAGTCGATTCCGACGACATGAACCTGACCCGGATTGAATGCAATGTGCAATTCAAGGGCCGCCAGATCATCGATATCGGACAGGCTGACCGGAACCGTAACGAACTGATTGTCATATTCGGCATCGCCGAACTTGACGGCGACTTCCTTATGCTGAGCCGTGGCGACCTTGGCAAAGCCGGGCGTCGGGCTCCAGCTGGCGTTGACATCGCCGAGGCGAATCGCATAGAAGTCCTGCATGAAGACATCGTGCGAGGTGACATTGAGCGAGATAAAGCGCGGGGCATTGAACCAGTTGGTCATGTTAATGCCGTGATCCCAGACGATGAACGTCCAGTTGCCGCTCGGGAGTGGATCCAGATCGGCCAGATAGCGCTGAATTACGACGACGTCGGCGACGCTGACATTGTCGCTCAGGTTGACGTCGGCGGCGACCATCTTGTACGGATTATCGAACTGATCGATATATGCCAAGTGGCGGCGAATCAGTACGATATCGGAGACCGAAACACCGGAGTCATCATCGTCGCGGGTCGGAGTGATGATATAGGAACCGACATGGACATCGCCAAAGACATATGCGCCCATGGCATCGGTGTACATCATGTCATTGTCCGGACCGGTCAGAGTGACCGTCACGCCCTCGACATAGCGATTAGTCTTGTCATAATAGGTGATCTTGCCGTGAATATCGAAGACCGGATTCACGATCGTGACCATTCCGTTGCAATAGCCGATACCGAGCAGCGGTTCGCCGAAGGGATCGACGATTTCATTGCCGTCCATCCAGGTGATGGCGGCTTCATCATCGATCTCACCGATGGCCGTGAACCACAGAACGATAATCGGCTCGCCATCCGGTACCGAGACCGGGTTGCCGAGGTTATCCCAGATGTAGTGAATCTGGTTGACCGGCGGATCCAGCAGACCGACCGTCGGGTCGGACAGGTAATCGGACGCCACCGAGTCGATTTCCAGCATGCTGCCGTCGAATTCCATGTGGAATTCCAGACCGGCAATATTGCTGACCTGATAGGCATAGACCGGAACCGCAACCGGGAAGCCCTGCATGCCGTCGACTTCAGCGATATCGAACGTGCACTCGTCGCAGTTGGCGACGTTGACCGTCATGGAAACAGTGACCGGAGAACCTTCGGCGCCGGCGGAAGTAATCGTCGCCGTGACCGTCTGCGGTCCGAAGCCGAGTTCACCGGTGTTCAGATCGAAACTCACCAGGGACGGAGCCGTGCCTGATTCATCAGACAGAGCGACAGCACTGTGTGACGTGGCCGTCCATTCGAGCGTTCCCGTGCCGGTGTTCGTAATATTGAATGAGCCATTAACGATTGAGCCCTGGCATACCGTACCGAAGTTGAATGACGTCGGGGAAACCGACAGGGCCGGTACCGCATACAACGTCAGAGAGACCGGAATATCAACCGGGCTGTTGATGGCATTGGAGACGAAAGTCACCGTGGCATTGTGAGTGCCTACACCCAGACCGGCCGTGTTCACGCTGAATACGTACGGGCTCGTTGAGGAGACCGTCAGCCAGGTGGCGTCATCGGTAACGCTCGTGACATTCAGCGTACCGTAGCAGCCGTTCGTCGCGGTGAAATTCTGCGACGCAATGGTCGAACCGACTTCACCGGTGAAGGAAACCGAAGTCACCGGGAATTCGAAGCACGGCAGACCGGTAATATTAATGCCGCCGGTGAAGAATTCGGTCGGGCGCACGGCGCCGTTTTCATCCAGGAAGTGATAGCTGCCGGCCGGAGGTATGAAGGTTATCGTATCGATAACGACCGACTGTGTGGCGGCTTCCGGAGCAACCGAGAAATACAGGCGAGCAAACAGGCCATTGCCCGGAGGAATATCTCCTTCGCTCTCAAGCGGAATGATGCCGATCAGAATTGTCTGCGCGTCATTGTCGATTGTGTACGGCCTCAGAGAGAAAGGCTCCAATCGGGAACCGACAAACGAAACCGAGTCACAGACCAGATCGTCGCCGCTGAATTGCAGCGGGAAGTCGGCAACACCGCCGATATTGACAAAGTTTTGATAATTGATATTGACCACTGCCTGAGTACCGGCACCGGTAGAAGTAGTGCCGACCCAAACCGTATCGGCTTCCGGAGTCGTATCGATGACGTGGACATTGATCGTCACGGTTTGCGGCGTATTTTCCGTACCGGCCGCACCGGCGACCGTAATCTCGTCGGAATAATCACCCGGGGCGAGACCCGCGAAGTTTACGATCAAGTCGACATCCTGCGATGATGTCGTTGAACCACTGGAGGGATCCGGGGTCAGCCAGGCGGCATCGACGCCGGAGATCGTCCAGTTCAAAGTCTGGCCGCCGCAGTTTGTAATAGTAAGCGTCTGCGATTGCACGGCGCCTTCGATACCGGAGAAATTGAACTCCGCAGCGGAAAGAGACAGACATGGCGGTGGGGGATCCAAATGCAGGTTGACCGTTACCGTTTGGGGAGTGTTGGTGGCGGCGGGATCGGCAACCGAAATTGTACCGACATGTTCGCCCGCAGCCAGTCCGGTAATGTCAACCGAAACCGTAACCGTTCCGGCATCGGTACCGGAAGTCGGATCAAGAGAAATCCAACTGGTGGCGGTTGAGGCAGTCCAGTTCAGGGTACCGTCGCCGGTGTTGGATACACCAAAAGATTGTGAAACCGGATTGGTACCACCGGCCGTGCCGGAGAAATTCAATTCGGTCGGATCCAATCCGATCGTCGGATCCTGAGCAGGCTCGCCGATTTGCAGGACGCCCGGAATATACTGCGGAACGAATGTCGCCCCGGTGGCCGTCGAAAGAATAAACGGCGATGCCGCATTATACGATGTTGAATCGAATTGTATCGTCTGGGCTGCAGCTCCATCAGCAATAGAAAAGTGCAGATTAAAAATGAGCCCCTCGCCGGGCGACAAATACGATTCGAACAGAATAATCATTCCGACCTGGAGTTTCTGGCCGGCAGTGTCGATTTCGACCGGTTTCGTGTTCACATACGATACGCGCGAACCGACGAATGAAATCGAATCACAGACTATGTCGGGAGAATTCCACCTAAACGGTAGTCCGAACCCTCCCAGGTTTTCGTCATTATACAGCGTTACCGGTATGACGACTTCGGTCGTACCGAGCGGAACCTGAACCGATGCGGCGGTTACCGTATCCGGAATACCCGGATCGGGCGCCTTATCCTGTGCGACTGCGAAACTGCATAATAGACAAAGTGACAGCAAGATGAATAAACTAAGCTTATTCCCCATCACCACACCTCCGGTGAAAAAAGTTTTACGGTTTGTATCCCCAAGGTAGAAAGGGGGATTTGCATCCCTGCATGTAATTGTTTAAGGCATGTCTGGTAATAATATAAGTCGCTTTGATTAAATGTCAACATACAAAAATTGCGCTATCTCGTTAGAGTGTTGTGAGGTAGAAGCTTTGAATCGGGAGCAAAACGGCTCGGTTTAGCGCTCCGAGCGGCTCGACAGCAGAAAATAAAGTATTGCCCCGCAACCGATTCCGATAGCATCCGCGACCCAGTCATAGAAATCGCAGAAGCGGCCGGGCACAAAGAGCTGGTGAATTTCATCGGATGCGGCGTAAAAAAGTCCCAGCAGTATTGCGCCAATGTAGACCGTTTTTGCCGATTTCGGCTCGAAAGCCGCGAAAAACCGATGCGCCAGAACCGAGAAAACGCAGTACTCGATGGCATGGGCGACTTTGTCGATGAGGTCGAATTCGATATGCGGATCGGGCAGCTTTTCCAGCGACGACACCCAATAAATCAGCACGGCATAGAGCAGTAAGGGGAGAGTATAGAGAACGAACTTCCGCATAAATAGTATTAACGGCGATTGTGTAACAAAGTCAAGTCAACAGTTCATGTGGCTGGTTGACGTCCCCGTCGACCAGCTCTGTGTTGGCGCACGGGGATCCGGCGAGGCGGACCAACCACATATCACAGATTGTGAGGATGTACTCGCATCGGATTAAGCAAAGCGGGAACCCACCCTTTTTAAGAAAAAAGGGATGGGCCACCACCTGGCCTGTGCCCGATAGACGTCCTCGTCTGCCGGAGGCGTTGCCGCCGGGTACCGCGCAGCTTGCCGCGGGAAGATAAGCCTCTCTTCCGTCATTCTGGGCATAATGTTCAAAAAATGTTGGTAAATTCTTTGTAACTATATATTACAATTAGGGTTTTACGGGATATATCTGAGAGGTCTAGGAAAATGGCTAAAAAAGGTTCTGTCTGCATTGTGGAACATACGGTGCCATACGGTATGGATATAGTCAAGAGAAACAGCGGTGGTGGTGCCCGTCATGTCATCGCACGTTTGTTCTCAGAGGTATCGGAAAGCGTCGTGAACAGCAAAGGGTTTGGTTCGAACGCTGGATAACTGAAGGTTATACCATTCGACAATTGATGGCTCACAGCGGTTATAGTCAAAGTACAGTTAGACGCATTATCACCTATTGGCTTGATAGACCACCGAAGACTTCGGTTGACCTCACCCGCTTCAAGTACTTGGTTCTTGATGGCACCTACCTGATAAAACGGCGTGTCGTCGTCGTTGGTTTGGCTGACCCAGTTGCCAAGAGCCTTGTCGCCGGCAGCTATGGTCTCAAGGAAGGTGAAGCGCGCATGCGAGACTACTGTTTGAGATTGCGGCATGAAGGGCTCATGCCTGTCAGCATCACGATTGACGGGCTTCGGCAGGTGCATACGATGCTGGAGGATGTGTGGCCGGAGGCATGCATTCAACGTTGTCTGGTGCATATTCAGCGGCAAGGGCTTTCCTGGTGCCGACGTGATCCCAAAACAGCAGCCGTCAAACATCTCCGTCGTTTATTCTGTCGTGTCATGGATATCTCAACCGTACATCAACGAGATGAATTTCTTGCCGCTTGGCAAGCATGGGAGGAGCAATATGGATACCCCATCGCCAGCCGTCCAAGCCGAGGAAAGGTCTTCTCCGATGTCAAACGAGCACGTTCCTTACTTCTCTACGCACTGCCACACATGTTTCACTATCTCAACGATCCCTTGATTCCAAATTCTACTAACTGGATCGAGGGATACTTCAGCAGGCTCAAGGCTCGATATAGACAACACCGTGGATTATCCAAAAAACATCGAGCCAACTACTTCGCCTGGTACTTTCATCTGTGTAAAACATGATTCTTACCAACAAAAAAAGAACATTATGCCCATTCTGAAGGAGTCCGCCTGGGCGGACGACTGAAGAATCTGCTCTTGCCTCTCTTCTGTCATTCTCGAGAGGTCTGACTTCCAAGGCAGACCGAGTCGGGAATCCATGCCGAGGCATGACCGAAGTACTGAAAGCGATTTTGATTCTGCGCACTTTTATTGAAACTGATGTCATTGCGAGCCCTTCTTAGGGCGTCGCAATCTCAGGGTGTGAGGATGTACTCGCATCGGAGTATGTAAAGCAGGACCCCACCTGTCGAATAAATATTGACATCACATATATAGTAGGTTATATATACCACGGAGGGAATCCACCGCCGGAAATATGCTGTTTGTTTGAATAATGCTCCTATTGAGCAGGTTTTATGACAGCCTTAGACTGAACAGGGTATTGAATGAACAATAAATTACTATTTACTTTTTTGTCTGGCCTGATTCTTCTGGCTCTGTGTGGTTGCTGCGATGACTGCCCGCAGTGCCCGACTGAAGCAGAAATAACCGACTATGGTTTTTATCTCATTCCGGCTTACACTGACGGAATGATATATAAATACAGCGCCGCCTATAAAAATATCGTCGATACGATAGACCATAGTGTGCAGACAGGGGAATTTATTTATGGCGGAGCAGTTTCCGGGACCGGAAATGAGATATTATTCAGTACCGAGCAGGGAACGCTGGTGCTGGATATCGCGACATTGGATACGATAGCCTCATATGATTTCTATGGGCAAACGGAAGTATCCCGCACGGGCAAGTATATCGCTGTCGGCGGGAGTATATATGGCGGATGGGCTGTGAATATCCTCGATGGTGTATCGTTTGCCCTGATTGCGATCGACTCAGTCTGGAATAGAAATGTGGAATTTTCATTCGATGAGAAATATGTCTACATCGCGAATAATACGAGCACAATAAGGATATTCGATATCGCCGGCGATTCGTTATATGATTCAATTACATATATCGACGAATTTGGAGGAGAGCCGAATATTTATAATGTAACGGCAAATATGTCAGGAGATAAGCTGTATTTTCTGGCTTCATACGGTGCAACGTCATTTATTGTCGGATATGATCCGGCGCAGGATTCGACTTTCCTTCGATGGAATATAGGCCCGCCCGCCGGTGATATATGCCTGACCCCCGATGGAGAAACAATAATCGCAACGGATCCGGGATCTGTTGTGACCGATCAGTTTGGATCGATGCAGGTCATATATATAGATGCCGAAACCGGCAGAGTGACTAATCTGGTCGGGCCGGGATATCAAACGGAAAACCCGACAGAAGAACCATTGTACCCTGGCAATATCGCCACGACTCCGGATGGCGCTTTCACGTTTATCGGCGCAGCGGCATACGGCACCTGGGGTCTGATCGATAATCGAAATCATAAGCTTGTCGATGTACGGGATAATCTCGAATTACCGGTTCACCCTTATTATGTAAGCTGTCAGAGGAGGGTGAAGTAATGGCTGGATCAAGAGCTTTCGGGATTGCATCACTGTACTTTCTATGTATGATTATCCTTGCCGGTTGCTGCGATGACTGTCCGGAGTGCCCCCGGGAACCGGTTTCCGATTTTGATATATATATTATCAGTTCGGAAGGCGGGCATCCGATTTATATTTACAATACCGATCAACAGGAGATAATCGACTCAATCCCATCCCTGGTTTCAACCGGTTCACAGCTTCTCGATATGGATATTTCCGGAGACGGCACCGCACTATTGTTGAGCACTCAGGATAATGCGACGATAGTTGCTATTTCCTCACTGGATACAATCGCGCAGTTTGATTTCGGCGGGAAAATAGAAGTTTCTCGAACGGGAAAATATATCGCATTCGGCGGCTCGGATAGTCTGCATATTCTGGATGGTGCGACATTATCGCTCATCACCGACACGAGTATCGCCAATCGAACCGTGAAGTTTTCCCATGATGAATCCTTGTGCTATATCACGGATAGCAGCAATTCCGTGTACATCTACGATATTGTCGGCGATTCCGTGTATCAAACCTTGACGGATTTTAATGGCATCGGGCAATTCGATTTCATCGTCGATGCGGTCCCGGATATTTCAGGGGACAAATTAATCCTGATTACAATGCATCCCGAGCATGAGAGCTGGCTGTTCGACTATAGCCTGTCTGAAGATACCATTACCTTTCGCCGCTGGCTGAATGGGTATTCCATCGGAGAAATACGAAGCACAACCGACGCGGAGTTAATTATAGTTACAGATCCCAATCAAGCCGGTGATGGGGCAAACTACAATCACTTGATTTATATTGATATGGATGTCGATCAGATACAGGCCTTTGTCGGTCCCGGGGCATATATCCAGGACTCCGCCATGTCGGCCCGATATTTATATCCGGGGGATTTTGTCTCCACCCCGGATGATCGATACACGATCGTAGGCGGAATTCGCGGATGCGAGCTTTTCGGCATTATCGATAATACCGAGCAGATATTTTCACAAATTATTTCTTTGCCGTCGGGATATGGTGAGAAAGTTTTTATCGGATGCGCGAAAAAGTAGCCCATCTGATTACGTAGTATTATTGTCCGTGGCTGGTTGACGTCCCCGTCGACCAGCAAGATGGTCCGCAATTCTCGAAGAAGAGGAAATGCTCATTCCGTTTCTCCTTGCCTGCGGCGGCGGGATTTCGTACCCTGTACCACAACACGACAATCATCACGCCGAAGGATAGCCGTATGGATTCGACGCTCATCTCCAGCCCCATCGGGGTACTCGTGGTCTTAGCCGGGATTCCCGCCTTCTTCTTTATGATCGAGAAGAAAACCCAGTGGAAGCTGTTCAACTATTTCCCGCCGCTGCTGTTTATCTACCTGCTGCCGGTTCTGTTTTCCAATACGAACGTTATTCCCAATGAATCCCCCGTCTACGACTTCATGGGCGCGAACATCCTCCCGATGTTCCTCACCATAATGCTCCTTGATGTCGATGTCATGGCCACCATTCGCGTCATGGGCAAAGGCATTTTTGTCATGCTCATCGGCACACTCGGTGTCGTCATCGGCGCCCCGATCGCTCTGCTCATCGTCAAGGCCGGTCTTAATGAAGGCGCCTGGCAGGGCTATGGCGCACTGGCCGGAAGCTGGATCGGCGGTACGGGAAACATGCTGGCGGTGGCGCAGATGATTGGCCTCGACGACACCTCGGTTACCTACGGCTATGCCGTCATCGCCGACAATGCGGTCTATCTCATCTGGCTGCCGATAATGCTCGGCTCGAAAAACCTCGCCAACTGGTTCGGCAAGTTCACGAAAGTCCCGCAGGAGCGGCTCGAGCGAATGGAAAGGCTGGCCGGAGAACTGACGCAGGACAAGGGCGCTATGCAGATGCGCCATTTCCTGTACCTGATATTCTTCGGCACGTTCGTTACCGCGCTGTCGACCTGGCTGTCGGGAATGATTCCGGAGATTCACACCGCCGAGGGCGTGACGATATTCTCGGCCAGCACCTACAAAATTCTCCTCGTGACGGCAATGGGCATCGGCCTGTCGTTCACGAAGGCCTCGACGATTCCCGGCTCGCACGGCTTTTCGATGGCATTGATTTACATGTTCGTGGCGAGGATGGGGGCGCGAGCCGACCTGTCGAATCTGGATATATCGCTTTTCTGGTTCCTGCTCGGCGCCTACATCTGGATTTTCATTCACGGCGGATTCTTGCTGGCGGCGGCACGAATTTTCAAAGTCGATGTCCACACGGCAGCGATTGCATCGGCGGCCAATATCGGCGGAGCCGCATCGGCCCCGATTGTCGCAGCCTATCACAATCGGACCCTCGTGCCGGTATCGATTCTCATGGCGATGTTGGGATATGCAATCGGCAATCCGGCGGCGTTCGTTGCCGCCTTGCTTTGCCAGTGGGTTTCTTAATAATCGGGCCCGAGTATCTGCTGCAGACACAGACTGTCGTAATGCGGTGATCGATTCAGCGCAGTGTATTGATCCAGCAGCGCATCGTGCTCAGCCACGAAATTATCATCCCCGTAAATCAGGGGACAGTACCAACGTTGTGTCGAGCTTTCTCCGGTCGTGATTTGCAGCGAGAATTTCCCAAGATCATCGTTATAATATCCGGCATACCCGATGGTATCGCCGGGGAGAACGGCGAGGTCTTCCTGCACCGCCACCCGCTGCACCCAATCATAGACAATCGTGAAATCCGATCCGGGGATCGATGTCACATGGACTTCATAATCGCCTTCATCGATAGGATTCTCGATGATGGCGGAAACGATTCCATTGCTGACTGCGACAATCGGTGCCTCGGGCACCGTATAATAACTCATCCGCTTCAGGTACGTATCGACTCCCAATGAAACGCCGAAAGGTTTAAAGGCGGGAGACCCTGGAATAAACGAAATACTCCCATAGGTCTGATTCCCGGCATTGTACGGACCAGTCAAATTCAGCGGCGCATGCGTCAAGTTCGGCGTCGTGGCGGATTCCGGATTATCATCGTCGGAACACCCCGTCGGTCCGAGAACTCCCGCCAGCGCAACGAGGATCAACATGCCGATTATTCTCTGTAACAATTCCCGCATTGAAACAGTCTCTCCGAATTATAGACTATCCGGTTTTATATAGATGGCGAAATAAGGATCCTCATACACTTTCGTCCAGCTTGCGTTAATCTGCTGAAATCCGGGGAACTTCGTATCCTTGCCGCCGATGACTGCGGTCTTCATATTGTATTTTTTCGTTATGAAATCGATAGACTCCGGCGTACCGCTCGTTTTGAGATAGAGATGATCTTTCAGCATCTCGTCGGCCAGCTTCGTGTTCACCTGGAAGTATTCGCCGGTTTTGTATGCCACCAGCGATTTAACCGGGAAATACGGCATGATAAAATTCCGATACGTCCGCTCGCCGGCAAGGACAAAATCGCCGGGCTGTACGAATCGGCCCAGGTTCTGTCGCAGACCTGCCGATATTTCAATGAACTTGTCATACTGCGATGCGTGCTCACCGAGAATCGACAGAGATCGATAATAATGATCGACGGTGAAGAACGCGGCAACAATGAAGAGGAACGCTATCAGGACCTTGCGCGAGATTATTATCCTGCAGAGCAAACTGATTGTGGATGCGACCAGTAACAGGTTCAGAAAAAACATGATGCGCGGTCCATACTGAAAATAATTGAAATGATAAGCCGTCAGCAGGAATGCCACGCCGCAAACGATGATAAACGGACGAAGCGCCTTTATTCGCAAGCCGACAATCAGCCCCGTTATCGATAATAAAACCGCCGGAATGATCTGCCAATTCATCAATTCGCCGTCGGTAGGGGATACCGTATAGAGGAAAAAGCCTTTCAGCCATTCGCCGTCAGGTATGCCGCGCCACAGCGCGAATGCCGATGTACCGGCCATGCTTGTTGCGTATACCGTATACATTTGTATATAAAACGGTATCAGTGCGAGGAGAAACGTCAAGAAAAGAATACCCAGTGGTATAAAATCCCGTTTCACAACGGCATCATACACGAATAATAATCCGATGAGAAACAGGTATCCCGGTGAGATCAAATACGCCATTCCCCACAAGAGGCCGATGCCGATCATGACGACTGCGCGTCTGCTTTGAGTTACATATAGCCAGAAACCCGCCAAAAAAACGGGGACAGAAAAATAAAACGCCGTCGCCAGATAAAAATACGCCGGTCCCATGAAGTAATTGATAAACGGCAACAGCGCCGCCGTCATCAATGCGACCGTCTTGTCGAAAAACCGCTTGATAATCAGAAATACCAGCACGATCGTCGCGACGACATTGAACATCGAAAACAATTTCGTGAGAGTCTCGGCCGAAAAGCCCATCTTCACGAAAGGAACCAGAACGATATGATAAAACGGCGGATGAAAGGTCGGGAAACCCGTCACCGGGTCGGAAAAGAATTCGCCTCGCATGACAGCCATCAGCTTGGCCTTGACATACAACACATCCGGCGTGAAATAATACGGCGGATTGCCGTAATATAAAACCGGCCCGATTGCGACAAGCGCAAACAAGGCCAGTAGTATTTCATGCGTGTACTTTTTCATCTCTTATCATTGGCCGCGGCCATGACACTTTTTGTATTTTTTCCCTGACCCGCAGGGGCAAGGATCATTAGGGCCGACTTTCGGTTCGGAGCGCTTGACCGGTTTCAATGAACCGCGCTCGCTCGCTTCGGCCATCGGAGACTTGTCATTGCCGTCGCCCTGCTGTGCCGATCGCATACCGAGGCCGGTCGCATCCTGATGCGATGCCGTGATATTGGCCGCCGGCATCGGCTTTTGCGGCTGCTGCCTCACATTCACCTGCATGCGGAATACGCGACCGACGGTTTCCCGGTCGATCTGTTCCATCAGGAACTGGAACATCTTGAATGATTCCTTCTTGTATTCCATCAATGGATCGCGCTGGCCATACGCCCGCAGGCCGATACCCGTCCGCAATTCATCGATTTCATTCAGGTGATCGCGCCAGAACTGATCGATAGTCACCAGCGAGGCATATTTCTCCAATCGCCGCATGAGATCCGATCCGTACGCTTCTTCTTTATTTTCATATATGGCCGTGACGGCCTTCTGTAATTGCTCGAATAATTTCTCCCGCGTCAGTTCGACGATATCCTCATCCTTGAATTTGACATCGAGTAAGAATGTGTGGAGGAGTTGCCGCTTGAGTTCATCCAGATTCCAGTTTTCAGGATACTCCTTGTCCGGGCAGTTTTCATCGATAAATGTTTCGAGCGTATTCTCGGCCAATTCCATGATGCGCTCTTTGATGTTTTCATTCTCGAGCGCCTCCAGCCGCCGCGAATAGATTACCTCGCGCTGCTGGTTCATGACATCGTCATACTTGAGCGTATTCTTTCGGATGGCGAAGTTCTGCGCCTCGACGCGCTTCTGCGCCCGCTCGATGGCTTTCGTAATCATCCCGTGCGTGATGACCTCGCCTTCCTGCACGCCCAGTTTATCCATAATGGTCGCGATGCGGTCAGATCCGAACAGGCGCATCAGGTCGTCTTCCAGTGACAGGAAAAACTGCGATGAGCCGGGATCACCCTGACGCCCGGCGCGGCCTCGCAACTGGCGGTCGATACGCCGCGATTCATGCCGCTCGGTACCCAGGATATGTAGACCGCCTGCCTCCGGCACGCCTTGTCCCAGCTTAATGTCGGTACCGCGACCGGCCATGTTGGTGGCGATTGTCACCGCGCCGCGCTTGCCGGCCTCGGCCACGATTTCCGCCTCCTGCTGATGCCGCTTGGCATTGAGGACGTTGTGCTTGAGGCCGACGCGCTGAAGCATCTTCGACAGGACTTCCGATACCTCGACCGACACCGTACCGACCAGCACCGGCCGTCCGGCATTGTGCATCTTCACGACTTCCTCGATGATGGCCTTATATTTATCCTTGCGCGTCTGGTAAATCTGGTCTTCCATGTCATCGCGGACAACCGGCCGATGCGTCGGGATGACGACAACATCGAGTTTATAAATATCGAAAAATTCGGATGCTTCCGTTTCGGCGGTACCGGTCATACCGGCAAGCTTTTCGTACATGCGGAAATAATTCTGCAGAGTGATCGTCGCCAGCGTCTGCGTCTGAGCCTCAACCTTGACGCCTTCTTTAGCCTCAATGGCCTCATGCAGCCCGTCGCTGTAGCGACGACCGACCATCAGACGCCCGGTGAATTCATCGACAATAACGACTTTGCCTTCCTGTACGACATACTCGTTATTTTTCTCATATAGCGAATACGCCTTGAGCAACTGGCTGATGTTGTGGACTTTTTCGGAGCGCTCGGCGTGAACTTTATATATTTCGTCACTCTTGGCCTTTTTCTCCGCGGCCGGCATGTCTTCATCGCCTTCGAGTTCCGAAAGCGATTCGGATAAATCAGGAATCGTGAACAATTCTTGGATTTCTTTCGGGAATTGCTGGCGGCCATTGTCGGTCAGATTGATCGAATGCTCGCGCTCGTCGATGACATAATAGAGCTCCTCGTCGAGCTCGAACATCTTCTTGTCGCGCATGATCGCGGCTTCGGTTTGCCCGATGAGTTTTTTGATACCGGTCTCTTTGCCCAATTTCAGGAGTTGTTTGTTTTTCGGCGCGCCGCGCTGAGCCGACAGCAGATGCAGACCGGCATTGAATTCATCGCCTTCGTCCAGATATTTCTGGGCCTTCTTCAGGTAATCCGCGACCAGATTATTTTGCTTCCTGACCAATTGATCGACGAACGGCTGCATTTCCTTGTAGCGGCCGGTGTTGTTATCACTCTCGACCGTGCCGGAAATAATAAGCGGGGTTCGGGCCTCATCGATCAACAGCGAGTCGACCTCGTCAACGATAGCATAATTATATCCGCGGTGAACACGATGCTCGGCGAGCTGTACCATGTTATCGCGGAGATAATCGAACCCGAATTCGTTATTCGTGCCGTAGGTGATGTGGCAGTTGTACTGGACTTTCCGCTCTTCCGGATTCATGTGATTCTGGATACAGCCGACGGTCAGGCCGAGGTACTCGAAAATTTTGCCCATCCACTGCGAGTCGCGCAAGGCCAGATAATCGTTAACCGTTACGACATGTACGCCCTTATTAGTCAAGGCGTTCAGGTAAACCGGCATGGTCGCGACCAGCGTTTTACCCTCACCGGTGGCCATTTCCGATATCTTCCCCTGATGCAATACGATACCGCCGATAAGCTGGACATCGTAAGGAACCATATTCCACTCGGTTTCGATTCCGGCCACATCCCAACTCTGGCCGCACAGGTGTTTACAGGCCGTCTTGACGACCGCATACGCCTCGGGGAGAATATCATCCAGCGTTTCGCCGTCGTTCAGGCGCTTGATGAAATCCTCGGTTTTGGCCTTGAGGGCATCCTGCGAGAGGTTCTGGAAGGTCTCGAAGTGTTGATTTATTTCTTCGACGATCGGTTGCAGTTTTTTGACGTCCCGGTCGTGCTTGGTGCCGAATATTTTCGTAATCAGGCTCATACTATTCCAATCTAAGATTTTCGTTGCAATCCGTTAATTTAACGGTGTTGCCGGGCGCAAACAAGTCTTTTTCTGTTGGCTAGGAGTTTACAGGATTATACACGGGAGGGGAGAGTTTTATTCATTAATCGATAGGACGGATTTTCAGTAGGGCAGATTTTTCTTAAAATCTGCCAAATTGTAGGTCGCGACCTTTGCGGTCTTGACGTTCTGAAATTAACAATACGTACCGGTCATTGCGAGCCCTTCTTAGGGCGTCGCAATCTCAGGATGTAATCGCATATAACACAGTCTTGAATCGGGTGGCCCATCCCTTCTTTGACCCTGCAAAAAAGGGTAAGTTCCCGCTCAAAATCTATATCCTGAGATCGCGACGGCAATCATAGGAATGATTCCCTCGCGATGGGCATAATGTTCAAAAAATGTTGGTAAATTCTTTGTAACTATATATTACAATTAGGGTTTTACGGGATATATCTGAGAGGTCTAGGAAAATGGCTAAAAAAGGTTCTGTCTGCATTGTGGAACATACGGTGCCATACGGTATGGATATAGTCAAGAGAAACAGCGGTGGTGGTGCCCGTCATGTCATCGCACGTTTGTTCTCAGAGGTATCGGAAAGCGTCGTGAACAGCAAAGGGTTTGGTTCGAACGCTGGATAACTGAAGGTTATACCATTCGACAATTGATGGCTCACAGCGGTTATAGTCAAAGTACAGTTAGACGCATTATCACCTATTGGCTTGATAGACCACCGAAGACTTCGGTTGACCTCACCCGCTTCAAGTACTTGGTTCTTGATGGCACCTACCTGATAAAACGGCGTGTCGTCGTCGTTGGTTTGGCTGACCCAGTTGCCAAGAGCCTTGTCGCCGGCAGCTATGGTCTCAAGGAAGGTGAAGCGCGCATGCGAGACTACTGTTTGAGATTGCGGCATGAAGGGCTCATGCCTGTCAGCATCACGATTGACGGGCTTCGGCAGGTGCATACGATGCTGGAGGATGTGTGGCCGGAGGCATGCATTCAACGTTGTCTGGTGCATATTCAGCGGCAAGGGCTTTCCTGGTGCCGACGTGATCCCAAAACAGCAGCCGTCAAACATCTCCGTCGTTTATTCTGTCGTGTCATGGATATCTCAACCGTACATCAACGAGATGAATTTCTTGCCGCTTGGCAAGCATGGGAGGAGCAATATGGATACCCCATCGCCAGCCGTCCAAGCCGAGGAAAGGTCTTCTCCGATGTCAAACGAGCACGTTCCTTACTTCTCTACGCACTGCCACACATGTTTCACTATCTCAACGATCCCTTGATTCCAAATTCTACTAACTGGATCGAGGGATACTTCAGCAGGCTCAAGGCTCGATATAGACAACACCGTGGATTATCCAAAAAACATCGAGCCAACTACTTCGCCTGGTACTTTCATCTGTGTAAAACATGATTCTTACCAACAAAAAAAGAACATTATGCCCGCGATGACTGCGCAGCTTGCAAAAGATCAATGGAATTAGGATGCATTGTAATTTTGGGTGGTCGATTCCATGCGGGCCGGAGAACCCGGCCCCTACATAAGAAAGGCAGGTCCCTTTAAGGGACCTGCCCTACGAAAAATCAATTTTCAATTCGGTACCTCAAGGCTTTGCCTTGGGAGGCGCACTATTACCCATTATTCGCCGGGATGGATTCCGGTTTGTATATCTGCGGCATCTTGTCCATGTGGCCGACAAAAATATCGAACTTCACCGCGAACTCCTGTCCCGATGACAATGACGTACTGAACTGGAACAGTGAGCAGTTACCCTGGAAGACCTTCTCGAATCCGCCTTCGGATAACGACACCGTGTATATCGGTGACCGCCACAGCTTCGCACTGCGATCAGAATCGATGACGATGCCGACCTTCTGGTATTCATCCACATACGCCAACTGCGACACCTGATTGGCCTCGGCAACTTCTTTTAATTTTGCTGTCTTATCCGGTCGCACGCCGTTTATGACGGCAAAGCGATCCTCGGCATCCGGCGCCAGCAGATTAAAGTCGAACTCGACCGCAAAGTTTACCGGCATTATTTCCAGGCTGTCCTGATAAAGGCGATACTCGACCGAGAACGCCCCGCCGTTCTTCGGGAATGTCAATCTCTTCCGAATCTTCACCGGGCAGTGGAAATCCCCCTGCCACACATGTCCAAGGCGCGTGAGGTTTAGGAAATATGCAGTTTCATTTTCATCGAATGCGGATACATACGACTGATCGGTAAAATCACCGAGTTCGCTGTAGTCGCCCATGAGGAATTTATCGATCGTCAGGCCATCAGGCAGGAAATGATCGGTCAGCGGCCGCCGCAGATAATGATCGTGCACCAGAATCTTGTCTAAATCTTTTTCCTTGGTTTTGACGGCATCATGAATCGATACCGTATCATCGCCTTCGCCGGTGTCACCGGCCAGGATTAGCTTCTGATGATAGCCCTCTTTGCGGCGGGTGAGGATATCCGCCACATTGGCGAGGTTATCGATACCGCACAACTCGGTCAACTGCCCGCCGACCGTATCCACGACCAATGACAGTTCTTTATTGCCCAGTTCGATTTCGGCCACGCCGTCACGGTCGCGGTCATCGAATTCGGCATACACTTCCCGATTCAACAATTTCCTGAGTATACCCTCGGCGCGAATCAGCTTGCGATAAATCGCCCACCGCAGATGCGGCAAATACAGGCCGCCGAACACCCCATGCCAAAAGGCGCAATTGCACTGCCCGGCATAAAGCGCATGCCGAGCCTTGAGCAGTTGCTCGGTATCGACATTTTCTATTTTCTCTGCTTCGGCGAACATGTCCGACACCGCGATCATCTTCTTATGCATCAGATTCGATTCCGGATACTTGGTCAGAAATCCGCGCCAATGTCCTCCGCGCACGAAATGATTGTAGTCGTCATAGAGGTGATGCTCCTTGAGCTTCTCCTCGAATTCTTCATACTTGATTACACCATCGACCGGCAGCGCCCAGTGCAGCATCTCGGCATACGATGCCGACGGCAGGTACACCCGCCCCAGCGGCTGAGTTGTTTCCACGGCTTCACCGAGTGAGATGACCTCGAGCCAATCCGAATTCTGCTGGAGGGCATCGAAGAATCGCTCGAGCCATTTGTCGCGATAACAATGATTATACGTGTTCGGCCAGATGCCGAATTTCTCGCCGTCATCGGCATACACTGCCATGCCGCCCGGATGCTTGGCCGCCGCCTGACCGAGATACTGGATGATTTCCTCGGGTGTCCCAAACGGAATCAAATACCGCAGCTTCTGCAGAATCGGCAGCAGGGTGACGGTTTTGCCGCCTTCTTCGGTCATATAGGTGCCGAATAAATCGTCTTCTTTCATTCCGGCATATTTGAAATGTGTGTCATCGAGCGGCAGATATTTCAATCCGCAATCGGCGATGATGCGAGGCAGATGCGGTTCCCAGACTCGCTCGGCCAGCCACATCCCCTTCGGTGTAATCTCGAAGTGGTCGCTGAGGTACTGATTGAACATCCGCAATTGTCCGATTTTGTCTCGATCGGGAATCGCCGGTAAAATCGGTTCATAGAATCCGCCGGACAACAATTCCACCTGGCCGGAGTCGACCATTTCGCCGACCAGATTGAAAAAGTCGGTCTGGTACTGCTTCTGCCAGTCCCACAGGATTCCCGACTGGTGCAGCGACATCTTGACGGCGGGATATTTTTTTAACAGTTCGAGAAAGGGGAGATAGCACTTCTGATGCGCCTCTTCGAACACCGCGTTGAAATTGCCGACCGGCTGATGATTGTGCAGGGCAAAGGCGAGCTTGAATTTCATACTCAGAAAATCTCCACTTTCAAATTGATATATTTTCTCGGATTCTCCCGCACATCCAGAATCAGGCTGTCCAGCCGGTGCGCGGTCGTCCTGAGATCGTCATACAAGCGACGGTCTTCCATGAGCATGCGCAGGGTACCGTCGGAGTTATCCAGATCATAGGCAAATGATTTGAGGCTCGCCGATGTGCTGTCTAAACTGCTCAGCAGGGCAATCAATTTTGTCGACGCCGAATCGAAATTCTGCGCGGCATTTTCCAGGTGCGGCTTGTTGGCATCGACCGATGCCTTCAGCGATTCCGTCATCTCGGCGATGTTTCCTACCGCCGTATCGATCTTCGGTAAATACGTCCTCGTCGATTTTTCCAATCGGGTCGTCAGCGTGTGCAGGTTCGCGACCGTTTCCGAAAACTTATCCAGCGTCTGCGGCGACATGACCGATTTTTCCAGAGCGTTTACCATACCGTTCATGTTATCGATTACATCGCCCATCATTCCCATGACTTCGGGGATGCCGGGATCGAAATCACCTCTGGGCGGATTCGATAAATCGAGCGGCGCATCAGACATCCCGGTCTTGACCGCGATAAACCGCTCACCCATCATGCCGAAGTTTTTTATCATGAACGTCGCATCTTCTTTTAATTTTACCGTCTGGTCGATATCTATATCCACCCGGACTTCACCCTTGTCCAGGGCGACATCCTGCACCTTGCCCATACGGACACCGGATACGGTCACCGGGTCTCCGGTCGCCAGTGTTCCGACTTCGGGGAACATAACAGATACGGTATAATACTTCTGCCCGTAGCGATAACCTTTGGCCAGCCAGATAGCAAAGACAAGAATGGCTGCTCCCAAGAGAACGAGAAGCCCGACTTTTAGCTCGACGTACTTTGAACTCATACAAATCCCTATGTATTATTAATTGTCGTCCGTAATTGTAGATTCCTTTGCCCCTTATACCAATTTAGGTATGGAGGGAATCATAAATTTGCAGGTAATTCCGGTAGCGAAAATCGGCGATTTTGCCGTCCGACAAGGCTTTTTTGACGGCGCAGCCCGGCTCGTGAATGTGCGTACAGCCGCTGAATTTGCATTTCCCCAGCAGGGATTCCATTTCACGGTAGTAGAAAGCCAGCTCGGCCTTCTCCATTTGCCACAGGCCGAGCACCTTAATTCCCGGCGTATCAATGACGAACCCGCCGTCCGGCAGGCGAAACAACTCAATGTGAGACGTCGTGTGGCGGCCTCGCTCCGAGAGTTTGGAAATATCCCCGGTTTTCAGGTTCAAATCGGGGTAGAGGCAATTCAAAATCGAGGATTTCCCTACCCCCGAATGACCCGCCAGAATCGACCTATGCTCTTTCAAATAATCGTGAAATGCCTCGATGTCATTCTCGTTGTCGAACCCGTCGATGGCGGATGTGGCAAAGACGGCATACCCAAGATTTCGATAGGCGTTAATTATGCCCTCGATTTCATCGGAAAGGCCCAAATCGATTTTATTCAGGACGATGACCGGCTGCAAGTTCCCTATCTCCGCAGCAATGATAAATCGGTCGATGAGGCCGGTTTTCAATGCCGGTTTGGTGATCGATGCCACGACGATGAGCGAATCCATATTTGCCGCCAAAACGTGCTCGACGCCCTCAACGGCTACTTTCGGCCGGGACAGCACCGAGCGGCGAGGCGCCACTTCCTCGATGACTCCTTCTCCGTCATCGAGCAGCGATATCGTCACATCGTCGCCGACCGCCACCGGAGTGGACTCTTCGGCCTTGAATTTGACTTTGCCGCGCAATTGGCAGGGAATATGGCAATCATCGGCAAATACCGTATACCGTGTGCCGTGCGCCTTGACGACTATTCCCTGAATTGTTTTTGTCATGCCTGCAATCGACCTTTAGTGAAATACCATCCGATTGGGAATATATGAGTTGATGATGCACTGGTCAATGATTTGTCTCCAATGAATTTATTCGCATATATCTTTCGCACGCCATAAGATACGATGCGAGGAACAATAAATGAGAATAAATTAGTTGTATTATACCCTGCCGTTTCGTATGCTTAAGCATGGGATTTTCCCATTAAGTTTCAGGAGTCGTTGACGAATGAAGCTTTGCGCGTGTTAACTAAACCGGTGGAGATTTGAGCCTCCATCGGTTTTTTTATCCGATACTCGCACTCCTGGCAATATCCAGCAATCCTTCCGGGAATCCGATTATTCCATAAATCACCAACAGCTCGACAACCCAGAGCAGGGCCATACAGAGCACCCAGAGAATTACGCCGTATTTTATGAAATCGACAGGGCGAATCACCCGCTCCTGTGTGTCGGGATATATTCCGAGGCCGTATACGAGCGCATTCGTCGGTGATCCGACGACGAGGAAGTGCGCATATGACGAGGCGAATGCCACAGCCAAACCAATCGCCCACGGTTCGCCGTTCACGCCGGTCATTATCCCCATCGGGATAACAATCGGACCGATCAGAGCCACCGTTGCGGCATCCGACATGAAATTCGTCAACAAACCGGAGAAGCCGGACATACCAGCCCAGAGCGCGTATCCATGTCCCATACCGATATTCGACAGCGCATTCAGGAAACTTTTAGCCAGCCACAGCGCTCCGCCGCTCTCACGCAGCAGCACACCCAGCGTGAGTGCGCCGCAGTACATGAACCAGGCATCCCATGAAATGCCATTGAGGATTTTCTTCCATTCGGTTATTCGGAAGATAACCGGTATAATCAATGCCAGCAGCGCGGGACCGCCAAGCCCCAGTTCCTCGCCTTGTAAAATCCACAAGAACAAAATCGTCCCCAGCATTCCGATCGTGACATAATCGGCGTATGCCATCTTGCCGAGACGACGAACATCCTTTTTTATCGCCTGCAATCCCGGAGTAAGATTTTTCGTTTTTACTTTTCGACCATAAAACAGCATCATGTACAGAAAAACGATCAATCCGCCCAGCGGTACCAGCCACCATCCGTACTTCATCCACTCGAAAAAAGTGATCGGGACGCCATAGTCGCTGAAGAAACCCATCATGATGACATTTCGGCCGCCCGCCGCGGGTGTACCGACGCCGCCGACATTGAGACTGAAGCAGAGTGAGAAAAGCAGTACCTTGGCCAGACCGGGATCATGAACGATTTCACCGCCCTTGGAATTGTGCGAGACGACGCCCGCATAGACGGCGATTAAAACCGGGACCATGAACGAACACATCGCCGGAGCCGACAAAAATGAACCGACGACCGACATGCTGATGCACAAAACGAACATCGGCAGCCAGAATCCGCGCGTCCAGCCGAGTATCCAGACCGCCAATCGTTTATGAAAACCGACGTGCACGACACTGACACCGAGGGCGAACACCCCCAGCATAAACAGTGGCGCATCGCCGGAAAATGATTTACCGATCATTCCGAAGGGGAGAAGGCCGAAGAAATACGCGAAAATCGGCATCAGGATACCGGTCGCACCGATCGGCAGGGCCTCCGATGCAAAAAAGACGACCGCCATTGCGACCATCCCGAGCACGATCATACTCTTGTGTGCCGTCTCCTGTACCGAATCCGCCAGCCCCCAGTCCAGCATTTTTGTGACGAATCCGTTTTCCTCAAGCGTCGTCACGAGCGAATCGGGAACCGGCAGTACAAAACCGATGAGTACAAATAAAAAGACGCCGACGAACAACCAGAATGATTTGCTGGACAGGATGCTCTCGGCGCTTTGCGGCTGTCGTAGTGCGAGTCTCATAGTAATCTATAGCCTATCGTGTCATTCCTCAGATGATGTGGCGACGACAAAATCGGTAATCGCCTCGAACAAATCGGACATGCGGATGATGCCGGTAATGTGCCGGTCTTTCGTTGTCAATAGTGACAGCACATTCATCGAAACCATGCGATGCATCGCCTCGATGAGCGAACACTCCTCGTCGATGCATTCGCAAAATTCAACCATGACATCCTTCATAATTGTCATCGATGCCCGTTTTTTAATCAGGGGAAACGGTCCTTTGGCGAAGCCGAGGCTCCGCATGTCTTTGCCGATGTCATTGGAAGTTATGCCGGATCCTGCCAGCGCCTTCATTTCATCGAGATTTTTTATGGTCGGCTCGAGTGCTGCCAGGAATCCGAGATACCCGACCTTGCCGACTATATCTCCGGCGTCATTTTTGACAAGAACAGCGCGATGATAATACAAATCCGGCGGCATCTTCAGATGCGATTCGCGCAGCGTCTTCAGCGCGGTCTCAACCGTGTCGTTTTCGGAAACGATCACATAGTCAGATAGCGGGACCATTAAATCTTTGACCAGTTCGGCCGTCATGACTACCTCCCCAAACAGGTGCAGTGAACTAATCGACCACTATAGGCCAAAGAACCGGGACAATCAAGACTTATTTGCGGATTTTTATGAGATAAGACTATGAATTATAATAAGATACGGTGGACTGACTTGGTCGGAGTTTGCTCCTCAGGATTGTTGCGCCACCCAATCTGCCAGCGCCGGCGCAGCCAGTTCGAATTCATTCCCCTCGGATAACAACTTGTACCCAAGCAGTTCGTTCAATCGCTGAATCGGCGCGTTGACGGCCCGCATATCGGTCGTAATCGTTTCGTTTTTCGGGAAATCCTCGCCGAGTTTCAGAATCACCGCTGCCTTAAGCCACTTCGATAGTTTTTTGCCGCGGTAGGAACGCTCAAGGCCTGTCATCATCTGAAATGCGTTCTTCGGGTCATCGGTGCTGACCACGATCTGCGAAAACCCGATAATCTGATCTTTCGCATCGAACAGTGCCGATGATAACTGCACGCGATTATTGTTTTTCCGCCAGGCGGACTGCTTGCGATAATCTTCGACCGTGGGCAGGAATTCCACGCTGGTGTCGTTTTCGCGAGGCATATCGCTCAGACACTGCCGCATAATTTCCATATAGCGATCGAGGATATCATCCGGTATTTCGACATAATACCGCATGGATAATTCCGGATTTGCGCGCTCACCGATCTTCACCCATTGCCGCAGCATTGATTCGTCGACTTCATCGCGCCGCAGTTCATAGCGATTGAACAGACACACCTCGCTGCCGCCCCACTCCCGGACGATTCTCGAAGTCCGCTGATTGCTCGACATGATGTACATCTTCGGGCAGGAATGATGCCTCAGTAGTCCATCCAATGCCGATGCCATCGCCTGCGAAAATGATAGCGGGATATCTTCAAAATCGCCGTCGAATCCGACGAACGCCAGTTCGGCCGATGTTCCTTTATTCATAATATAGAAATCGAACCATCCGGTAACGGTTCCATCGTCGTCGATAATAATGAATCGATGTTGAATCAATTGCGAATCATACACCGACAACACCTGTTTTTTCTTCTGTTCCCAGGTCAGATGATTATGGAATGAATTGAATCGCTCGTGCAGCTGCTCCAGCAATGCTGTATAAGCTTGCCAGTGTGCATCGGTGAATTCGGGATCTATAACTTCGAGAGCGCGCATTGATTAAACCTCGTGACGAATATACACAAACATTGAATCGCCCGGAAACAATTTTCTTGCCGGATTGTTAAAACTGTACGATAGACATAAGATATCGTTACAAGAAAAAAACGAACTCGTCATATGCAGGGAAATATTTGACAGGCAGGAGAAGCATAACATGAAAGCATTCACATTTTATCTACCGACAAAATTAATCTTCGGCCCCGGTAAACTGGATCAGGTCGGAGTCGAAGCCATAAAGCTGGGCAAACGCGCCCTTATCGTCACCGGCAAACGCTCAGCGTCGGCTCACGGCATCATCAATCGCGTGACTGATTATCTCGAGCGCGAGGGCGTCGAGGCGGTTATCTTCGACAAAGTCGAACCGAACCCGCGCACTTCGACAGTCGATGAGGCCGGAGCCCTGGCTCGCACGAACAAATGCGACATGATTATCGGTCTCGGCGGCGGTTCGCCGATGGATGCCGCCAAGGCGATCGCCGTTGCGGCGGTCGAGGGCACGCCGATCTGGGATTTTATCCCGCACGGGCAGGCGCCGGTAAAGCCGATTAAAAAGGCCCTCCCGATTCTGGCCATCCCGACCCTCGCCGCAACCGGTTCGGAAGCCGATGCCGGCGGCGTCATTACCAATTGGGAAACGCACGAAAAGGCCGTTATCGGCGCTCCGATTCTCTTTCCCAAAGTCTCGATTATTGACCCACAACTAACGACGACCGTACCGAAAGACTATACCATCGACGGCGGTATTGATATTATCTGCCACGTTATCGAGGGCCTCTTCACGGGTGATGACAACACGCCGATTCAGGACCGCTTCGCATTATCCGTTATTAAGACCGTGATGGAAAATCTGCCGAAGGTTATGACGGACCCGACCGATGTCGAGGCTCGCGCCAATTTATCCTGGGCATCGGCAGTTGCGCTGTCCGGTATGGTTAATTCCGGCCGCGGCGGTTCATACCCGATTCATGCCCTCGAACACTCACTCTCCGGACACTATGACATCTCTCACGGTCGCGGCCTGGCCCTGCTGCTCCCGGCGATTATGGAATACAGCTATACTGCGCGCCCGTCAAAGTATGCCTTCCTGGCCGAGGAGCTCTTCGATATTCATCGCGACGGTCAGTCCGACGAGGATCTCGCCAACAAAGGAATTGCCAGGATGAAGGAGTTCCTCCAATCCGTCGAGCGGTTCATCACGATGAAGGACGTCGGCATTTCCGATAATGCCAAATTTGACGCGATGGCCGACGATGCCCTGCGTATTTACGGCGTCAACGGCAAGTACCTGGAAAACCCCAAAAAGCTGTATAAGGAAGATATTTTGGCGATCTTCAAGGCGATCGCTGGTTGACTAATTCGGTCCATTTTTATTAAGGAATTGACAGGCAACGGCTTAGAAAATAGGCCGTTGCCATTAAAATGCGTAAAAACGGTTGCCATCGGCAACTTTTTATCCTATTTTCCGGTTAAATTAAGTGAGCGGTGTGATGCGATTTTCGCACCATCCGATACAAGGAGTAAGGATTGTATATACCAATTCTGTTAGGCGCTCAGCCGGCCGGAGGAGAAGGCGGCGCGGCGTCGATGTTGGTTTCGTTGGGACCGATCATTCTGATTTTCGTAATTTTTTATTTTTTGTTAATCAGACCCCAACAGAAAAAACAAAAAGAGCATCAGCAGTTGTTGCATGCCTTAAAGAAAGGCGACAAGGTCGTCACGAATAGCGGAATGTTTGGCGTCATTTCGTCTATCAACGAAGAGAAAAACCTTGTCGTATTGAAAATAGCCGAAGACGTCAAAGTTGAGTTTACGAAATCTTCCATTGCCGGCAAGATTGAGTAGACAGTAATGGAGCGGTAATGGCGGTAAGACCGATTGTGAAATATGGTGATCCGGTCTTAAGACAAAAAGCGGAACCGGTGAAAGAACTGACACCGGAAGTAAAAAAATTAGTGGCTGAGATGAAAGCCACACTCGAAGACGCCCATGGCCTCGGTTTGGCCGCGCCTCAGGTAGGCGAATCGCTGCGAGTTTTTATTGTCGACCTGTCGGCCGTCGATATTACGGCCGATACACAGGTGTTTATAAACCCGGAAATTATAGCGACAGCAGGGGAATGCGAGTACGAAGAAGGATGCTTGTCCTTTCCGGGCATCTATCAGCGATTGACCCGCCCCGAGCGGGTACAAGTGAAGGCGATGGATGAGAATGGCAAAGAATTTACCATGGAAGCGACCGGGCTGGCGGCCCGCGCTATCCAGCACGAATTCGATCACCTCGAAGGCGTGCTGTTCATAGACCATTTCTCGACCGTGAGCAGGGCGCTCGTTGACCGCAAATTAAAACGACTGGCAAAATCCGCATAGATTGCGAGTTTTTCAGAGTCTTTCCGCCTCCGACAATTTCATGAATGTGGTCTTTATGGGGACCCCGGAGTTTGCCTGCGAAGGTTTAAATGCTCTGGCCGGGTCCAGCCACAAGGTGTTGGCAGTCGTCACCGTGCCGGATAAACCAGCCGGACGAGGGCGCAAAGTCATGCCTTCGGCAGTCAAAAACGAGGCGCTCAGGCTCGGTGTACCGGTGTATCAACCGGAAAAACTGCGCGATGAGTCGTTTATCGCCCAAATGGCGGCGCTCAAGCCCGACGCCTTTGTCGTGATTGCCTTTCGCATTCTCCCCAAATCGCTCTATACCATCCCGCGCTTCGGTTCATTCAATATCCATGCCTCGCTGCTCCCGAAATATCGCGGGGCCGCGCCGATTAATCATGCCATTTTGAACGGTGAGACCGAAACCGGGTTGACCTCGTTTTTCCTGAACAAACAGGTCGACGGCGGGGATATTATTTTACAGAAGTCTATCGCTATCGATATAAACGAAAATTTCAGTTCGCTGTACGGCCGCCTGGCCGAACTGTCGGGACCGTTTCTCCTCGAAACGCTGGAGAAAATCGCCCGACCGGATTTCACGGCCGAAAAACAACCGGCCGGCGAAACCTCAGGCGCGCCCAAAATCTCGACCGACGATTGTCTGATAGACTGGTCGAAACCGGCGAACACAGTACACAACCATGTCCGCGCCTTTTCCGAAAAGCCGGGCGCATTCAGCTATCTTGGCGCCATGAAAGTCAAGATCCTTGCGACCCGACTGGACGGAATCGACGATTCCCCGGCCCTGCGACCGGGCGAATTGGCGGCGGACAAGAAACAACTGCTGGCCGGTACCGACACGGAACCGGTTCGCATCACAAAAATCCAGCCCGAGGGAAAAAAGGCGATGGATGCTGTCGCCTTCATCAACGGCTACATGAATTCCAACCGCACAGAATTGACGGCGGAGAGAAAGGAGGTGAAATAAGTGAAAAAAGAAATTATCGTCAATTCTACTCCATATGAGTCCCGCGTAGCGCTCCTGGAAGATGGAAAACTCGTGGAACTCCTCGTCAAAGGAGCCGACGAACAACGCATCGTCGGTAATATTTTCAAAGGCAAAATAAAGACGGTTCTGCCCGGCATGCAGGCGGCATTTGTCGACATCGGCATGGAAAAGGCCGCGTTTCTGCATTCGTCGGATGTCGGAAAAATGTCCGATGACAGCCGCTTTGATGCCGATGAGGACGAGGAGGCGCCGGCCGAAATCATTCGCAAAACGCGAAAGGCCGGTATCGAGACCGTACTCAAGGAAGGCCAGGAAGTACTGGTGCAGGTTATTAAAGAACCGATCAGTACCAAGGGCCCGCGCATTTCGACCGAGGTCTCGCTGGCCGGACGCTATGTCGTCCTGGTACCCGATGATCACGCCGTGCGTGTATCGAAGAAAATCAGCGACTGGTCGGAGAAAAAACGCCTGCGCTCGATTATTCGCGATCTGCGCCCCGAGGGGTTCGGTCTGATTGTTCGGACCGAGGCCGAGGGGAGGAGCGAAGCCGATTTCAAGGCCGATATCAAACGGTTGCTGAAATTCTGGATGCAGCTCAAAAAACGGGCCGATAAACTCGAGGCTCCGGCATTATTGCACCAGGAAATGGGGATGATCACCGGAATCATCCGCGACATCTATTCCGACGACGTTCAGTCGCTGGTCGTCGACAACCGGTCGGTATACCGCGAAATCGTGTCGTTCGTGCGAGAAATCGCGCCGGCGCTCAAGGGACGAGTCAAGCTTTATAAGGAGAACACGCCGATCTTCGATCATTATCAAATCGAGCAAGACATCGAGCGGATGATCGAGCGGAAAGTCTGGATCAGAAAAGGCGCTTACCTCATCATCGACCAAACCGAAGCCATGGTGACCATCGACGTCAACACCGGTCGGTTTGTCGGGCGCAAAGACCAGGAATCCACGATTCTCAGAACCAATCTCGATGCGGCGCGCGAAGTCGCACGACAGATTCGACTGAGAGACATCGGCGGCCTTATCGTCATTGATTTTATTGATATGTACAGTCGCGAAAATCGGCGCAAACTCTACGATGAGTATTGCGCACACCTCAAAAACGACCGGGCCAAACGGGCCGTGTCGCCGGTATCCGATTTCGGACTTATTGAAATGACCCGCGAACGCATTCGCCCGTCGCTAATGACGGCGCTGTCGGACCCCTGCCCGCACTGCGGCGGCCTGGGGCGGGTGCTGTCCAAGCAAACCATGTCCACCAAGGTGGAAAGATGGTTCCAACGGGCCAGGGCGAGCGGAAATTACAATCGCTTCAATTTAATCGTCAACCCGGATCTGGCCGAATTCCTCACCGGAGGAGCCGGCAACCGGGTAGCCAAGCTGTCGAACTTGTATCGTTTTCATATCAATCTGGTGCGAGATACGACCATATCCCTGCAGGATTTCATCGTCACGGAGATGGAGACCAACGAGGATCTAACGAAGACATTTTTCGGCAGAACGTAAATGGAGAAAGAATCGAAAGAAACGTTAACCCTGACCGAGTGAATCAGAACACCGGCGGGGCAGACGCAAAGCATCACCAAAGGCAGGCCGCACCCGCGACCTGCCTTTTTTTACGATTATCCTACTCTTTGATTTGGGTCCCATATATTTGTACCCCACCCATTGGGTGGGTTCTTTCGGATCATGCGGCCATATTCCCATGATTACACAATTCCATCGGAGTAACCACAACCACTGTCATTCCGAGAAGCGAGTCTTCTTAGACGAGCGACGAGGAATCCGCTCTTGTCTCTTCGGGGATTGATCGTGGTTGGCATATGTCCTCGTGCGCCAACATTCAATGCTCCATAACTGGGTATCCCACGGCTCTGCCGTGGGACCGGGTGGCCTACCGCTGGGGGCTTGTTGAAAAAACTATTATGGGCACGGGTCATCGCGAGCCCTTCTTAGGGCGTCGCGATCTCAGGATATATGCGATAAGCACTTATTCTTGATGTTATCTGTGTTACCCAAGGCCATGCTTTGGGAAAATGACTTTTTCAACATGCCTTAGCTACGGAATATATGCCAGACATATTGATCATTGTATTGCTGGGAGTTGTCAGACTTAGCGAGATGATCTGAAATAGTCTTACCAAAGGGTGGGCTATCAATTAGAGACTGCATTGCCAATCATCGCAAATGAGATAGCTTACTGCTTGCCTTAGGCTTTTGCTAATCCTCCGTCATTCTGAGTAGGGCTTCTTAGACCGACTGAGGAATCTGCTCTTGCCCATCCCGACCCTAAAGGGGCGGGCTACCAATTTATGCTACCGTGCCGACTGCTTGGCTCGCGTTATTATCTCTTCGCGCGTTCTTATATGCAAGATAATCCAACAGGAACCAGATCATCACCCCGTGCGTGATGATGAATAAAAAGAACATGACAATATGCCAATAAGAATATGTCGGCCACTGACCCAGACCGTACACATACGTATACATCTCCCACAGATCATAGGCCCTGCCCAAGGCGCCCAGCGCGAACAATATCATCAATATCCCCGCCGACCGATGCAGTTTCGATTCGCTTGCATCCACGCTTGCCTTGAACGCGCGCATCACAAGAAAAAGCAGAACCATCTTGATTAATGCCGAGGTGTAAACGATCGACAGACCATATTCAAATGGGAAATACACCGACAACTGCGTCAATTGCAGGAAAAAAGAAATAATCCCGGTCAATACGAGTAGACTGACCAGAGCCGCCACTGCATTGCTGGCCCGTTCTTCCCAAAAGAAAAAGAGAAAAAACAACAAGGTGATGATGCCCGACACGAACGATAAGACCGTGATGAGATGCGACGAGTCCATGAATGCATAAATCGAAGGCGTCAGTCCCATGATGAATTGCATCAGGATATCATAGGCCAGAACGGCGATAAGGGCGACAGTGATATGGCGAATATTCATACACTCGACTCCTGTTTCGTGTAGTATACAGAATTAAGCAATGAACATTCAAGTATATTACTGGAAGTTAAACGAGAAAAGCGCGGGATAAGAAAAATTTCTTATCCCATACCTACTCCTGGATTTTATAAGACGTATCGCGGCGATATTTGCCGTTGTTGCGATACATCATCTTCTCGCCGATAAACTCGCGCCGCACCGTGCAGTAATCCTCGTAATATTCCTCGATAATCGCATTGATCTCGGACTCGTCATACGTATGATTGAGTTTAAACTTTTCGAGGAAAAACTCAAGCACATACACGCGCTTTTTGTGCATGACGGGCATTTGTTTCAGGCGTCCGTTTTTGGCGAAGAAGTTCTTCAGAACCTTCTCCTTCTCGGTCAGGCGAGAGCTATTGGAAATTTTGCTCAGCCATTTGCGGATGGCCTCTTCCTCGATGCGCCAGTCTTTACCCATCTTGAACCCCTCGATCTCACCCGATTGCAGTTTCCGAGTGATGACCTGGTGGTTCATCTTCAGTTTATCCGCCAGCTCGGCGGCCGTGTAGAAGTTCATGTCTTTAAATTCTTTCTTTTCCATATCTCATTTCAGTCTTGGTTTGACGTATTTATCGGTATTTTACAGTATAATTTGATATTGTCAAGCAGAAAATAGCATGATAATGTATTTTATTTATAATTCAACAAGGATAGATGGCTGGCTGAGATACTTCTTGCAAGCACCGCTCATTACGAGCCCTTCTTAGGGCGTCGCAATCTCAGGATATATGCAACAAGCACTTACAGTGGATTTTTGCCTACCGGAATGTCGCAATCCGGCCCGACTTGCTTGTTTGGCAGTCATGGAGAAAGAATAAAAACTGAATTACGATTGAGAGAAAAAAGCCCCGGCGCTATTGTCCGGCCCGGGCATTCCGCTTATAACTGAAAAATGTCCCGTCGTTTCCGGCTGTGAAAACATAATCATCCGTTATCGCGACCGTCTTCAAATCGGCCTTCACGCCTGAATTCATGACCGTATACCGATTACCCGAGTCATTGAAAAAGACAATTATACCATCCTGCCCAACCGTGACGCCCGAAAAATGATCCATCATGCCCACGGCGAACAAATCCTTGTCGATACCGAAATCTTTCTGTTCCCATTCTCTGCCGTGGGTCGTTGAACTGCCGAAATACCCGTTGGCGCCGACCATGAATCCCCAGTCGTCCTGGAAATCGAGCCCGAAACAAAGGTCATCGCCTTCATACGTCCCATGAAAGAAATGCAGCCCGGCATTGATGGAATGGAAAATCTGCTTAATTGCAATGAGGTAAATTTTCTTTGTCGGCCAGGTGGCCACATCGGTGTATCCATTTCCCCAATGACGTTGTTTCTGCCAGGTATTTCCCCGATCGCGGGAAATGAACAACACGCCTTTAGTCTTTGACATGCTGTGCTGGTCGGTGCCGCAGACGATAATCGTGGAATCATTGACAATTCCGACACCCGAGAAATTGAACTTTAAATCCAACGAGATATCGCGCCAGGAGACACCGGCATCGACGGACTTCATCAACAGCCCCTTCTCGCCGACCATATAGCCGTCTCTGCCGAGGATGTGAATATCGGTAATGGCGCGCTTGCCCATATCCTTCACTTTCCACGTCTTACCGGCATTACTGGTTTGGAGGAGTTCGCCGTCATTCGTCACGGCAAAACCATAATTCGAGGACAAGAATAAAATCTTATTGATCGTCGCCTTGGTCGGCAGGTCATGCTGAACGAACCCGGCGGCAGAGAGAAATGCAGTCATCAGAAAAACCAGAGTAATCGAAAGAGCGATTCGAATCATTGTCCTACAGGCTCCATTTTAATATTGATAACCGAACCATGGCGTATTACCATTTATCATAATGTAATGTGCAAAGCGGTTAATGTCAAATCCGACATTGAATTTCGGCCGATTTTGCTCTCTGTTTTATACAATGAATATCGGCATAAGAGGCAAAATTTGTCGATTGAAACCGGGATTTGTATAAAATGTTAACGGAATTCGAGTTCTGTAGCCCATAATGGAAGGGATCAGGCAGTGATAGAATTCAGCCGGGTAGATTTCAGCCATCGCCACCAGCGGATATTTTCCGGCCTTTCGCTGTGCCTCGAAAAAGGCACCTTCGTTGTCATCTCCGGTCCGGCCCGATCCGGCAAGACAACCCTGGTGAAACTCATCACTGGCCTATATACTCCGGACGCCGGTGATATCTTCGTCGAAGGCGAACACCTGGCCGAGGTGCGGAAGTCAAATCGAAAACTGCGCGAATGGCGCCGAAAAATCGGCGGTATCGGCGGCGTGTATTCGCTCCTCGGCGACAGAACAATTCTTGAAAATGTTTCCCTGGCCGCGGAAATTTCCGGCATCAGCCCCCAACTGGCTCGCAGAAATGCCGTCGAGGCCTGCGGCAAATACCGCCTCAGCCATGTCGCCTCGCATTATCCCGGAGCCATATCCGAGGTCGAGCGCCGAGCCGCTCTGTTGGCGCGCAGCGAAGCCGCTCGCAAGGAACTTATCATCGCCGATAGTCCGACCGATGGGCTCGATGCCAAATCGGCCCGGTTTATCAACGAACGCCTGACGGCGCTGCGCCTCGCCGGTGTCACGATTTTATACCTGACGTCGGGAGAGGGACCCGAAAACGGTCCCGATGCGCATTTAAAAATCAAGGATGGGAACGTCGCCGCATGATACGACCGCAACGATTTTTCAGGCAGCTGAGCCGCCATTTTCGCCGCGAAAAGCGCCTCTCGGTCGGCTCGTTCATGGTCCTGCTGATTATTCTCATCCTGGTCGATTTATTCTGGGTGGCCTCCGTTAACATCAATAATCAGTATCAGAATATTCTGAAAACGGCCAAGATGGATGTCTATCTGGAGGAGGATCTGCCGGACAGTCTCCTGGCGTTTTTCGAGGTGACGCTTTTGCAATTCGAGGATGTCGCCTTTGTCGACTTTACGTCGCGCGAGGCGGCGGCGCAGATGCTTCGCAGCGAATTCGGCTCGAATATTCTGGATGGTCTGGAATACAATCCGCTTCCGCGCACGTACACGATCAGTTTCTATAAGGGGAAGAGCCTCGCTGATCTGGATATGCTGGCCGGACAATTACAAAATCTCGAAGGCGTCGATACCGTCGATTTCGGGCGCGAGTGGATTCAGAAAGTCGAAAACGTCGGCACCGGCCTCAGGCGCATCGGCTTCTTCGTCGGCGGCATCATTCTGTTCGTCGTCTTATTAACTATGGCCAACACCAATCGCCTGACCGCTCGGACAAAATTGCAGGAGTTTACGCAGTTAAGACTGCTCGGCGCCGGGCCATCGTATCTTCTGTATCCATTCCTCATGGAGGGCTTTTTCTCGGCTTTCATTGCCGCCGGGCTCGGCTGGTTTATTCTCCTGACCCTGCTGGATCAGGTGTCATTTATAGACTTTACGCTCATCCTGCCGACCATGCGCGATATCAGTCTGTATTGTCTGGCGGCGGGATTAACCGGTACCGCCGGAGCGTATCTGGGTATTCGCAGGTTCCTGATATCATGAAGCCGATTCTCACCACATTCCTGTTGTTGCTTCTGCTTCCCGCATACGGCATCGCGCAATCTGAGGATGCCGGGAAAAAGCTAAAAGAAAGCCGCGAGCAACTGGATGATTACAAAGATCAGGTCAATACCACGAAGAAAAAAATCGACAGCCTGACCAATGTGGAAACGAATCTGCAAAAAGCCATCACCGATTACAACGATAACGTGACCAGAAACAAAGCCGTAATTGACAAACTGACCAGGGATTTGCAATCGGTCCGCGGTGAGGTTTCAACGCATCAGCAGAGACTCATCGAGACGGAAGACCGCCTGATGATGATGCGGCAGAATTACGGCATGTTGCTCTTCGATTATTATCGCCGCCGCCAGCAACATGATTTTACCGGTTGGGATTATGAATCGGTATTGAAGAAATCACGCATGTCGAAATACTTGCAGGCGCTCTCCGGCAGCTCGACGAGGGAAATAGCAAAGGCGGATGATTCCGTGAAACTGCTGGCCGTGACCATGGACAGCCTGTCGCAGGCCGGTTCCAAGATTACCAATCTGCGCAATCAGAAAAAAGCCAAAATCGCCATCGATCAGACGCTCAGGGAAAAAGAAGAAAAACGCCTTGGGAGCATCCAACGCGAAACAAGCTATCTCCGAGATCGCCTCGTGTCATTGTCGGAAATCGCCCGCGAGATGGAATCGATTATCGCCAACCTCGAAGAATCCCAGGCCCGCCGCCGCATCCTGCGCAAACCGGGCGAGAGGTATCTGAGCGGCGCATTCGATGCCCTGATGGGGAAAATGCTCCCGCCTATCAAAGGCAAGGTCGTTTCCACCTTTGGCTGGAAGGTCCATCCGACGACCAAACTGAAATCGTTTTCTCCCGGCATCGATATTCAGCCGGCCAAAAATCAGAAAAACGTCACGGCATCGGCGACCGGTCGCGTCATCTATGTCGGGAGCCTGCGCGGGTACGATCATTTTGTGATTGTCGAGCATGATGACGGCTATTACACTATGTATGCCGGGCTAAGCGAAGTCAAGGTCATTCTCGACGATATCGTCTCTTCCGGCTCCCTGCTGGGAACTGCAGGGGCAGGGAACATCCGCTTCGAACTGCGCAAAGGACGCGAACACCTCGACCCGGTAATATGGCTGGATATCAATGAGATTTAAAGACGTCATCAATCAGGATATGGTCAAACAGGTTCTCGTCCGCACCGTCGACCGGGATCAATTGCCGAACAGTTTCTTATTCTCGGGGCCCGAGGGATCAGGCAAATGGGCCGCGGCCCTGGCGCTGACCGCATATATCAACTGCCGCCAACCGCATGACGGTGATAGCTGCGGCGAGTGCCCACCCTGCCGACAGGTGCAGAAACTGCAATTCCAGAATCTCTTCATCGCCATCCCGACCCCGCCGTCAAAGTCCGAAAAAGAAGAATTCGATAACTACTGGGAAATCCTGAACGGTAAAATCGAAGAACCCTACGGCCTGATTACCGGCGAGCGCCAGATGTCGATTCCGGTCGCGACCGTTCGCCAGATGAAGAAAAGCCTGTCGCAAAAGGCGCCGGAACTGGGGCGGCGTGTTGTCCTCATTGAACAGATGGACCGCATGTTGACCTCATCAGCCGATGCGCTGTTGAAACTCATCGAGGAGCCGCCTGCGCGGACACTGATTATTATCACGACATCCCGACCGGAGAAACTCCTCCCGACCATCATCTCGCGCTGCCGCGAGATTCACTTCGGACATCTGGATAATGAAAGTATCGCGAAATACTTGGTCGGACATACCGAATGTAATGAAAAACAGGCGCAGGTCTTTTCCCGATTGTGCCAGGGATCGCTGGGGCGAGCGCTCTATCTGACCTCCGGCGATAATTCTCAGGACAGAGAAGTCGCCAAGATGCTCTTCAAAGGCTTTTTCTTGACAGATACAGGCGCGCTGATTGCCGAGGCCGGAGATTTACTGCCATTCAAGGATCGCTTCCGCATCAATCGCATCATCGGCCACTGGCAGTCGCTGTTTCGCGATATCATTGTACTGAAGAACAGCGCGGGTAACGACAATGTCATCAATATCGACTTTATATCGGAACTGGAGCGTATGGCATCAATGCCGCTGCCGCTGAACCCGCTTCTGCAAATTCCGGGATACCTCAACAGCGTGATGCACGATATTGAACTGAATGTCGAGACCCAGATTGCCATCGGCGCATTAATTGCCGAAGTTCGCCAACGACTGCAATTAACGGCCTCGAGCCGTTAATCCCATATTTTCCCGATTATGAGACAGATATGCATGCCGCCGTATGAGTTCTTACTATTGATATTACCAAACAATTTTGCCCCCAGCCCGATAACCGGGGTTGGCCGCCATATGGCTTGTGCCTGAATGGGAAGGCCGAGATTCGGTCCGAAATCCGTATATTTGTCTATGTATGAGGTCGCATTCTCTTGCCTGACTGTTCCGGTAACTAATCCGAGTCCGGCCGAGAGAGAAAAGAGCCCGTATTTCATTCTATAACATCGCCCATACATGAAATGAACGCATTCCTCTTCTTCATAATTGGATGAAAAAAGGTGAATGTCATCGTTCGCCGTATACCCAAAGGTGTACATATGCTTGCCATGTATATAAACGAGTCCGAGACCCATCGAAAGTTTTTCCGCACCTCCGAATCCGATAGTGCCGTAGAATAAATCCCTCGGCGGATTTACCTTCGTCGCATCAAATGTTTCGGCGCACTGTGCCGACACGGCGCACAATACCAGCGCGATCAGAATGATATTGATAACACGAAATCTTCCCATTGTTCCCTCCCTATAGATCCGTGAATGATTCGTCTTATTATACACTGGATTATAAAAAAAGCCTCCGAATTAATTCGGAGGCTCTGTATCATCAGTTGCCGGCTTCATCGCCTTCATTCGGCGTCGCCGGCGCATCCTGCGGTATCGTCAGTGGTGCAGGTTGTTGCATTGACTGTGGTAATTGGCGAGCGGTACTCAAGATTCTCCGGACCATCGGGTCATCCTCATGATATTCCCCGTATTCCTGGGCGAGACGAATCAGGTCAGGTATCCGCTGCTGCTCAATATACATCGTCGCAAGCGCACGGAATGTGTTTTCCTTATCATGGTTCAAATCCCACGCCGACAGGAAATACTGTTCCGCCTTTTCATAATCACGCATCGCATAATATGCCATGCCCATGTACTGATGGAAGAAAACGTTGCCCTGATTCATATTGTAGAACCCATTGACATAGGCAAGCATCTCATTTTCGATTTCCATTGCACGAACCGAATCTCCCTTTTCACGGGCTCTATCTGCCTGCGCGATACGAGACCGCCAGTAGGATGGGATCGCCTCGCACAGTTTTTCGAGCACCGAATCGGCCTTAAGCGAATCGCCTTTAGACAAGATGTAGGAATAATAATCCAGCATCTTCTCCGGATAGGCCAGCGCAATACCCGATGTATTCTCACTCTGCGCGACAGTCGTATCACTCAGATTATCGTAGCGATATTCCTTGAAAAACAGGCTGTCCGTCTTTTCGGTGTACTCGAGTTTTACGGTTTCCGAGGACAATGACAAAATAATGCCCTGCCGGTAGCAGCGATCGAGCAAGTTCAAAGGCGACGAGCGCATTTCTCCCGCGGCCGACGTGAAGTGAATCGGATATTTCCATTTATTCGTCAGGATAATATCTTCCATCATCAACTGGGCGACTTTCAGAATTTCATCGCCATAGCGCATCGGTACCAACAGCGCGCTGCGCTTCCTGACCTTATCATAGAAGCGGCTCTTCGGCACCGACATGCTGATGCCGTTGCGCTCCTCGAGCTCCCACAGGATTTGATCATCCTTGAGCGATATCGGGACATCGAGCCGCATCCCGGCCTCGATAACATCGACCGGTTTGCCGCTGATATTGATTCGCCCGTCCTTGATTTGTCCCTCGGCTATCGTTTCAACGGGAATTCCCGCATTGATGGCCGACAGAGAATCCATATGCTTTAACTGCCAGGTATACCAGTCGGTGTTAAGAAGCGAGAAGTTGATGACGCGGACATCTTTTCGGAAATTGTACACCTCCTGCAGACACCAGACAGGGAAGGTGTCATTGTCACCCGAGGTAAACAGGATGGCATTCGGCTCGCATGACGATAAAATATTATAGGCATAGCTGTACGCCATGCGCTCTCGCGACCGGTCATTGTAAAAATAACTGGCCTGACAGGGAATAATCGGCGTCAGAATGAGAATAATCGATGCAATGACGACCGTCTTATTGAGCCCCTCACCCGGTTTCGTGGTAGCCTTGCGAATCAACTCCAGAATTCCGGCAAATCCCAATCCAATAGCCATCCCGAAGAACACAAACGCCGGAGTGAAAAAATAATACCGGTCACGAACTTCCTGATACGCATCGCCGGTGGCCTTATCATACCTTGTCCCATCGGCGAAGTTCATGTACAAGACAAGCCCCACCGATGCCACCAAGACAAGGGCGACGAATAAATACCCCCACCTGGGATTTTTCGCTGCCATCATTCCCATACCAAACAGCCCGATCAGGAAAAAGACGATAAATGATTTTTCCGGCGAATACTGCTCTTTGAAAAAGCGCAAAAATCCCATGCGGGCATGGTCGCCGAACTGGTTTTTCCATTGACCGCGGCGCTCGAACATCCGCTCCGTCATCGACATGCTGCCGTATTGCTTGCGATCGAGGAAGTTGACGAACGTGCGGAAATCCCGCGATGGCGTGTTTTCATCGATGACCGGGTGCTGCGACGACCGGATTGGGATGTAGGCATGAACCGAATATCCCATGATGGCGAAAATCGTAATGAGGAATGAAATAGTCCACAACCGCTGACGGGTGACGAATGCAAAAATCGCGCTGACGATTAACCAGCCGATAATGCCGAACATAAACGGCATAAATCCGACCATGATCGGCGCGATAGATGCGAAGCCGAGCAGGATCGGCCAATTGATTTTATTGCGCATATACAGCGCGAGCCCGATGAACTGCAGCCCGACGAGCCCGAGGAATATTTTGTAATTGTTATGGTCGCCGGCCAGCAGGATGATCAGCAGCAATTGAATGATAAAAAAGGCCGAAACGATCATCCATTCATTGCGCGTAACATTTTTCTTGAGACTGAAGAACACCGTTACGATCGGTACGATAAGAAAAACTGTCAGGTGAACGCCGATGGCCAGTAATGCCAAAAAGGCCACCAGGAGGATAATTCGAACTCCGGTCTTGCTGTAGCGGTGGTTGAACCACTTCAGGCTGAGCCAGAAGATAATCATCATGAGGAGTATGCCCATGCTGCGCGGTTCAGTCTCAACCGAGTTCGTCCAGTTGGCCCGACTGAAGGCGACAAACAAGGCTCCGATAAATCCCGCCGCATACGCGATAATCCGACCGGTCCGATAATGGTCGGTATTTTCATACCAGCTCGATACCAGGCGGACCATGATAAGATAGGAGAAGAGGGCCGTAAATGTCGATGACACCGCCGACATCATATTTATCCGAAAGGCGACATCGGCGCCGATCGGCAACAGGTCAAAGAAGCGTCCGACCAGCATAAACAGGGGGGTGCCCGGCGGGTGTGGATTGCCCAGAATATGGGCGCAGGCGATAAATTCGCCGCAATCCCAGTAACTGAATGTCGGCGCGACCGTTAGCCGGTAAATAATAAAGGTAATAATCGTGGCGATTGCCGCGATTATAGCATTAGTTTTGTCGAAACCCTCGGCCCGACCATTGGCGGATTGCTCCACATGAGCCTCCTAAAGATAAATGTCTCTCTCGTCGATACTTATTATACTGATGAAGACGGCGAATTCTCCATCACCGACAGACTGTAAATATATAAATTCGCCCATCAGATACAAGCTTTTTCAGGCTTTATTTCGAGACAGAACCATCTGTCTTTTGGGGAGATTTGATATGTTTTTCTGGTGTGCTATCCTGTTCGTACTGGGTGTCGCTGCGTTTATGGATTCGATGTTCAACTACGGGGAAATCTTTCGCCAAATCAATTCCGTTATCTTTTTGCTCATTTCCGTTGCCCTGCTCGTTCGCACGTCGACGAAACAGCGGCTGGCCAAGACGGAACACTATTTGCAGAGAATTGAAGAACTGGAGCAGAAAATAGCGAACATGACTCCGCCGGCGGACCGCTCCCTGTCTTCAAGAGACAAATCCTACGTCTGATTCGCCTCCGTTTCATGACGCAAAATATCACGAATTTCGGCGGCGAATGGATATTTGGGATATTCTTCCAGGAGCCGCCGATATATCTCAATCGCCTCCTCGCGACGATCGGTATTCCCGAGCAGTATATCAGCTTTTACTTTTCGCCCATAGGGATTGAAATACGATTCCGGGTATTTTTCGATCAGACTGTCCACCGACTGAAGCGCCTCGGCCGTATCGGCCCGATTAACCGATAACTCCGCCAGCCGTAAATACGACAACGGCGCCAGAACCGGAATATCGACAAGGCAGATTTTCTTCAAATAAAATTCCAGCGAATCGACATTGCCCACATAGCGGTAATATTCGGCCGCCGAGAATAAATCGAGCTGCTTGCGGGCCGCCGATGACGATTCACTGATAATTAAGGCATATTCGATGGCGTCGTTTACGTAAAGACCACGCGGATAACGAGTTATGATTTGCCTGAACCGCTCGTCAGCCTTCTCGAATTTCCCCTGAAATATTTCGATACAGGCCAAAATATAGCTGATTCGCTCCGCATATTCATCGCCGAAGTCCCGGTTCAGCAATAACTCATACAGCGCCGAGGCGCTGTCGAGTTGATTTTGGAACACATAAACTTCGGCCAGCTCGAACTGGGCCTGAACGGCCGTGCGCGTTCCCGGTGAATGGGCGATGACATCAGAAAAATAACGATGGGCAGTCTCGGGGTCCTTTTTGTATTCCTTGTACAGTTTTCCGATATACAGGTTGACTTCCGATTTTTGAACCGGCCGACTGAAGGAACGCGAGACCTCCAGATACAATGCCAATGCGCTGTCATACTGCTGTAATCCGATATACGCATCCGCCATGGCGAATTGTATCGTGCCCAACCAGGGTGAGTCGGGATATTGCTGCTGCATATACCGACCCGCCGCGAGCGTTTCCTGAAACTGCTTATAATCATTGCATTGGCGGATAAAATAGAGGATATCCGAGCCGCGATTCTGTTTCAGGCTGTCCATCTCCTGATAAAAGCGGCGCGCTTCGGTAAATTTCCCCTGCTCGATGAGCAGCCGACCATAGGTCGTCGCAAGGCGGCGGCTGTCATGCCGCGCATTCATTCGAGCCGATAATACGGCCATGACGGTATCGACCGACTCCGGGTATTCCATCATGCTGACGAGTTTCAACTCGCCATTGACCGCCGAGGCCGAATCGTGATCCATGTAATTGAGATACTCTATCGCCGCCGCGCCAAAATCTTTGCGCGCCGTCAATGCCTCGCCCATGCGCTCGGCCAACAGATCCGATATACCGGATAATGTTCTGAGAGAATCGATAAAATCAATCGAGACATCATAATTGCCGGTAATCTGCAAATAATCCGTAATGACCCGCAATCGTCGCTCATTCTCCGGAGCCAACTCGGCCGCTCGATAGAAATACCCCATCGCCGAATCGAGCTGATTACTGCGCAAAAACGCCCGCCCGATCTGAGTATACAAAACAAAATCCGGCGGTTCCGAGGCCATCCGCTCGCGTAGAAAAGCAATCAACTTGTCGAATTGTCCGGTGTTTTCATAGCATTCTGCCAGGAGAGTCTTGAGCGCCGCGTTTCCCGGCTCCTTTGCCAGATACATCTCGGCCAGATCGATTGCCCGCTGATATTCCTTCATCGCAATCAGCCGCTCGACATTAGAGACGATCGGCGATTTCGGAATGACTCGCTCCAGTTCCAGTGCGCTTTTATCCTCCTGAGCCGGTTCATCGGCGAAGGCGGTCGCTGTCACAACGAATAGAAGTAAAGCGAGGATCAGACTAGTTCTCATTGCCGTTCGATTCCTGTCCCATACCGGTGATAGCCTTGAAGTATGCCTTAATCTGTTGTTCGTACTGCTTCGGGTAGCCGCCTTGCAAATTGCGATTGAGGCGATCCTGTAGCGACTCGGTCCGATTCGGATTGTCATCATTCAATGCACCCGGTGATGTCCGGAAAATATCCTCAGCCGTGATCGCCTGCCGCTCACGAGCATAATCGCGGCGATTGAGAGATTTCTGGACATCGAGCATCCGCGAGTAAACCTTCAATTGCTTATCAAGCAGGTCGCCGCCGGTGTTGCCGTCTTCCAGCAATTCCTCGATGTCGCGCATTTCATCCGAGAGTGCATCGAGCCGTCCCAGAATATCTCTGCGATTGCCGAATTCCTTCTGCAACTCCTCAAGTGATTTCCGCACCGCGCCCTGCTCGCCCGCAAGGCGCTGCAAGGCCTGCCGCTCACTGGTCGAGAGCCGCTTGTTGCCGGGATTATTGCACTGGCCCTGTGTCTGCTTGTTGATTTCGCTCTGCTTCTGACAGAGCGACTGCATTTTCTGATTCGGTTTATTGCACGATCCGCCCTTGTTGCACTGCTTCTGATTTTCCAGACCATCCAGCAATTTGACTGCGGCCTGATTCAGATTGTATATGGCGTCGCGCTGATCATTCACGGCCGCCGTGCCGCGCCGCTGACCGAGATTATTGCAGGATCCCTGCATGAGCTGCTGCGCCTTTTCCAGATACGACCGCACCTCGGCTGCCAGGAACGGCGTCTGCATGGCCATCTCGTTGACGCGAGATGTCAAGCCGTTGACGGCCTCTTTCAAAATTTGTTGTTCCGCCGCGGCCTGTCGCAATTCATCGCGCACATTGCGATTCGTATTACTTCGCTGATAAATATCTTCCTGCTCGCGCGACAAATAGTTGGCATCGTCAATAGCGCTGCGCATGTTATTGGCCAATTCCTGGCCCTGATTGTCCGACAGCTCCTCGATAATTTCCTGCATTTGTTGAGCCAATTGGCTCAGTTTGTCCGATGATTGCTCGCCTTCATTGATGGCGCCTTCCTGATCATTCTCGTTCAGCCTATCCGCCATGTTTTGCATGTTGGCGCCGGCCGTATTTTCCTTCACCGCCTTCGAAAACTCGGATTCCTTCTTCGTATCGCGCTTTTCGTTCTCGGCGAGAAGTTGATCGAGTTTTTCCGCCTCTTTCTTCAGAGCCGACATCTGCTTTTTCAAATTTTGTTCGCGCTGCGCCAGTTGTGGATTATCCTGATCGGATTCGGATTGCATCGTCTCGACATTGACGCGATTCTGCTCCAGCAGCATCTCGTTAATCATCTTCAGCATGGCGGCCATCTTTTGTTCGATCTGCATATTCTTCAAAAGCGCTACCGACCGCTCCAGCCGCTTCAGCATTTCCTCCTGCGAGAGCTGGAAATCCTTCATCGCCTTTTCCCTCTCCTCGGGAGTCATGTTCTGGAGTTCCTCGGCCAGCTTCTTCATCGCCTCTTTCATTTCCGGCGTGGCGACTTCCTCGAACAGCTTCTGCAATTCCATCAGCTTCTGCATGATCTGCTCTGAGATCAAATCGTTCTGTTCGAGCTGTTTGATGGATTCTTCCATCTCTTTAGCCAGTTTGTCCAGATTTTCCGCGGTTTGCGTCTGCTGATCGACTAAGTTCTGAAGCTCTTTGTTCTGCTTCCAATCGGACTTTTCCGACGCCTGCATATCCTGCGCCATCTGCCGGAGCTTTTCCGCCATCTCGCGCTGCTCTTTGAGAATCTTCTCGGCCTCGAAGACCCGCCCTTCCTGGATTGTCTCCGTCTCCTGGACGATTTCATCTATCGAGGGCAGGCGCGCCGCATACGTCCGCGAACTGGTCACCTTGGGACCACTGACGACATCATTGTCGGCCAGTTCGAAATGATACAGGATATAATCCGACGGCAGCAGATTGAAGGGATCGACATCCCAGTTGAATGTCACTTCGCCTTCGGTCGTGATAGTCGGCGAAAAATTGATGACGGCGACGTTCTCACTACCCTTCATGCCGCCCGAAATGACCTGGTACTTGAGCACGAGAGAACTGAATCCGAAATCATCTGAAATATTCAGCGCAAAGGGAATCATCATTCGCTCGTCAAGATTGACATCATACCCCGGACTCAAAACGTTTATAACCGGGTACTCATCCGGAATCGCTGAAACGTAATATTCGATCGGATCAGGATTCTGTTCACCCTGCGCATCGGTTATGCGGATATGATACGAGAAATCCTCGGTCACCCGAAAATCGGCTGCCGCCTTAGCGCCGACGACTTCCAGCGGAATGCGCGTCGAATCGGCGAGCATCATCGCCCCGGTCGCGATATCGCGATTGGCTTCAATCTCCAAATGTATCCGACTGCCGACCAATGCCGCAAACGATCCGTTGTTTTCATCCATATACGAATCATTCAATCGCGAATAATCCGGATAAGAAATAGCCAGCCGCAAGTCGGTGACGCGAGGCCGCTCGACGATGTCGATGGCATACGTCGGCGTCTTGAGCTGCCCGGCCTCGATATAATAATCGAATGACCGCCGCACCTGTTTTAGCGTCATTGCGAAAGCTACCGTATCGGTGAAGATGGCCTCGGATGTCACGCCAAATTTCCGCTCGGGTTTAATACCGAGTTCCTGCGATTGCCAGCGGCCGTCGGCATACTTGTAATAGATAACCACGTGATCGGGGAAACTCATCCCGATAAGCGCACCGCCGATATCGATATCCGAATGCTTCACCCGTTCTGCGTTACCCGGATCGGCGACAATCGAAAAACCGGGGGGAGGAGCAATCAGCGTCGTCGGCTGTGAATACACATCGAAGGCATTGGAAAACATCCCCGGTGCGATAAATCCTGCGATGAATACAAGAGCGGCCATCGCGACGCCCGACCGGAGTTTCCGGAAAAACGGATATCCCGACACGATTTCATTGAAATTGATTCCCGATGTCAACTGCGCCGCCTGCTTACCGGTCATTTCGATAAGAGCCCGCGAAAAATTCGTCCGGTCGATATTCATGTCCCTGAATTGCAGCGCCGCCACCAGACGCCCCTTGAGTTCGGGATGTTTTTTCTCGACGCCGAGTGCGGTATTGATGAGATTCCCACTGTTTTTCAGCGGCGCCCAGAGGTATCTGTATAGGGCATAGAGAACACTGGCGAAGCCCATGCCCAACAGCGACAGCTTCACCGCCACCGGCAATACAGTGAGAGCGGTAATTGACGAGAGGATCAGCCAGATTCCTAAAAGGACCGTTATGACCGCCGTCAGGCCGGCCAATAAAAGCACCAGTCGATTGCGCAGGATTGTCCCGCGGAGTCTTTTTTCGATATTTGCCAGTTCGTGCATGCGCTCACCCCGTCAATGCTGTCGGTTTAGCGGTTTTTCTGTGTCCGGAGAAGGGGACAGGCTCTTTATATATTTAACGGCACAAGGCAGGTAAACGTTCAGTAGCACAGTGAATATGTGACGATATTTACGCCCATTTTCAAGGCATCCAGCCGTTTTTCCGGCGGATCGTTGTGTACCTGCGGATCTTCCCAGCCGTCGCCGATATCGCACTCGTTTGCGTAATACAAAACCAGCCGCCCGTCGATATTCACTCCCCAGCCGGTCGCCGCTTTTTTATCGTGCTCGTGTATTTTGGGCGGACCATTCGGGAAATCGTAAAAGCAATGGTATATCTCATGGTCGTACGGGATTTCCTCGAGTTCATACTCGGGGAACAAATCCGCCACCGCCTGGCGAATCGATTTATCCATTCCGTATGAGTCATTCAGAAATAAAAATCCGCCCGAGAGCAAATATTGCCGCAGCCGCTCGATTTCATCGTCGGTAAACTTTATCGTCCCATGCCCGGTCACGAATAAAAACGGGTAGGAAAACAGCGCATCGTCCTCGATTTTTACCCGCTTTTCTTCCACGTCGACCGGCCAGCCGGTTTCATCCCGTAAAAATGTCAGCAGATTCGGCAGGGCAGAATTACCCCAATACCAATCGCCGCCGCCCTGATAATGCAGCCGGGCAATCGTAATGGCATTGGGATTGGATTTTGGCGCTTCGTCCGCCTCGGTAAAAAACGGAGACGATGCCGGCCGCCCGCCCAATTGATCCTGAGCGATTCCTGTCGATGCCAATACCAGCAAGACAACTATGGGGATACACACGTTTTTCATCGTCGTATACATTATACAGTATTACGTGGAAATTTTGCAAAAAATCTCATATCTCATACAGAATTTTCAATTCACTGATAAATTCTCCGCCAATTTGCGGTTTTTCTTGATTTTAGCATTTGCAGAGGATTATTTTGCCGCGTAATAGATAATTGGCTTTTTTTTCGGCAGTATTGTTATACTGCCAGGTAATTATAGAGAATAGGTAAATAGTAAGGTATAAAGGAGGCAGTCATGCCGTTAGCGTCACTCATTGACATGTACAAGAAGGCGAACAAGGAATACTACGCTATTCCGCAGTTCAATGTCAATAATCTGGAATTTATTCAGGCGGCCCTCGAAGTCGCGGAAGAACTCAAGGCCCCGATTATCCTGGCCGCATCGACCTCGGCGATTAAATATGCCGGTATGAATTATCTCATGGGTATGGTCAAGGCCGGATGCGCCGAAGTATCCGTCCCGGTCGCCATGCACCTCGACCACGGCGAGACCCTCGACGATGCTAAAAAATGCATCAACGCCGGATTCACCTCGGTCATGATCGACGCCTCCAAACACCCGCTGGAAGAAAACATCCGCATCACCCGCGAAGTGTCCGATCTGGCGCATCCCAAGGGAATCTGCGTCGAGGCCGAACTGGGCCGTCTGGGCGGTATTGAAGACGAAGTTGTCGTCGATGAAAAAGATGCCTTCCTGACCGATCCCAAAGAAGCCGATAAATTCGTCAAGGAATCCGGCTGCGACGCCCTCGCGGTAGCCGTCGGCACCTCGCACGGCGCCTACAAATTTAAACACACGCCGGAACTGGCAATGAACCGCATCACCGAGATCAAAGACATCACCAAGATCGCCCTGGTGCTCCACGGCGCCTCAGGCGTCCCGAAAGAATTGCTTGATCTCGGTGCCAAATACGGCGCGCAACTCCCCGGCGCAATGGGCGTCCCGGACGAGGCCTACAAAGACGCCGTTAAGCGCGGCATCAACAAGATCAACATCGACACCGATCTGCGGCTGGCCTTCATGGCCTATATTCGGCAGTTTTTGGCCGAAAACCCGAGTCAGTTCGATCCGCGCAAGATTCTCAAGCCGGCCAAGGAAGCGGTCAAGGAACAGATGCGCAACAAGATTCACCTCTTCGGCTGCGAAGGGAAGGGCTGAGTATGGCTCCTTGTATTTTCCAAAGAGAATAAGAATATAAAAACAAGGAGCAGTATGATGCGAAATCAAGTTGTTGATCAATGGGTAATCAACCTTCTTGTAGTACTGCTCGTTCTTTGGTCATTTATAGTATTGCTCATTGAGAATAGTGGTTTTGTTGAAAAGAGCCTGGCCATAATGATAATGATGAGAACATTAGATCAGGTGTATGGTACAAGGCGACATATCATTTTCTAATACCTTATGGATTTCAAAGCAACAGATGTTTTGATATCCATAAAGGGCGAGAATGTTGATAAAACTACAACTAACCCCCTCCTTTTGAAGGAGGGGTGTTTTTTTGGTCTGATTTCCGGAGGAAACCTGACTTTTTAATATCCTGACCCGCAGATGCCGGTCATATAATTGCCAAATTTATATTCCACCGGGTAGCCCGACCCTTTAGGGTCTGTTGCAAAACCTGTTACAGGCTCGAGTCATTGCGAGCCCTTCTTAGGGCGTCGCAATCTCAGGATATCTGCGACAAGCACTTATAATTGCTATTACCTGTGTACCCCAAGGCTCCGCCTTGGGAAAACAACTTTTTCAACACGCCCTTTAGGGTCGGGAATCTTGACTCGCGCAAAGCGCAAATCATATCTACTATGTGATTTACTTAAACGGCTCCAAATGCAGCGTAATGGACACCAGTTCGTGGATCTCCGAGCGGAGCTTCTCCTGGACTTCGCGCGAGATATTCTCGGTTTCGGTGAGAGTCAGTTTCCCATCGAGGCGCATGTCAGCCATCAGGGCAAAACTGTCATCGATGGAAATCAATATCAGGTTGTGGCAGTCCTCGACATTGGGAAACGATTCGACGATCCCCTTGATGCGCTTCTTGATTGCCTCGGCATCGATCGAAGTATCCACCGAATACTGTTCGTGGGCCTTGGCCGGCTGCGTGTATATGATGGCCTTCTTGAGGCCTCTGATTCTTTTATTGAGAGCAACCGATATTTCCATCGCCCGATTGTGCGCCTCATCGAGCGACATGTCGCCGGGCATTTCGATATGCATCGAGGCGATATAGCCGCCGCTGGAATTGTTTATAAGCAGATGGTGCATCGGATAACCGTAAGATGAGACGATGAAATCGATGGCCTCGGTAATTTCCTCCGATTGCGCCGACACCGGATTGAATGAAAGGGTGACATCAACATCCTTCAGGGACTGGTTGACATCATCACGCAATTGCTTCTTGAGTGCGCTGGCGCGAGCGAATGACATGGTTCGTTCGGCATCGAGGGTGATTTCCGCGAAAGTAGTCCGGCCATCGCTGCGCAGGCGAATATTGTTCACCCTGATAACTTCGCGCGGGCGAGTCATGATTTCCTTGATCTGGCCCTCGATATCAATCGGAGCCCTGTCCAAAAGTACATCGATAGATTGTCTGCCGAGCCTGACGGTCGCGGAAATGATAAACAAGGCGACCCCGATTGCCGCGATGGCATCGGCATTGACGAATCCGAAATGCACGGCCCCTAAACCAAACAGCACGACCAATGATGAGAATATATCCGTCGAAAAATTCAGCGCGTCGGCCTCGAGCGCCTGACTCTTGTACTTCCTCGCGACTTTTTTAAGGGCCCGCACCCGCGTGATATCGATGATGATTGATCCGATGATCACGATAAACGCCCAGATGTTCAATGCTATCGGATTGGCCTGCCCCATCAGACGCGAAACCGCCTCGTAAATGATCCATCCGCAGGTAATCAGGAGGATAACGACCTGGGCGAGAGCCGCCAGCGATTCCACTTTGCCATGCCCGAAATGATGATGACTGTCAGCCGGTTTATCGGATATACGCACCGCAAAATACGTGACAATCGACGCCCCCAGATCCAGCATCGAATGCAGGGCATCGGTCAAAATCGCCAGCGATCCGGTAATCACACCGACAATACTCTTACCGGCTATCATGACAATAGCGGCAAGTATCGAGTAAAATGCGACCGCCCGTTTCTCGCGGCTGATCTGTACGGTTTCGTTCGTATCCATAACCCTATTTTCTGCAGTGCGATACCCAAAGGTATGCAATCGAATGGGGGAGAGCAACGATAATCGGAGGGATATTTCTGTAACAAATTTGGGCGATAATTGAATTGACTAAATTCTTGAATTCCGCTAATCTGAAAACGGAGCACGCTGTTAGGGGGCTATATTTATGGAAAAACTGACCATCCTCGTGGTCGATGATGAAATTATTATTCGTGATTTATTGTATCGCTCACTCACCAGGCTCGGCTATAATGTGCTCACTGCCTGCGACGGGCTCGAAGCGGTACGAATGTATCGCGATCATCAGGACGAAATCGCCCTAGTCATTCTCGATTATTTCATGCCCAACATGAACGGGTGGGAAGCCCATGAGCAAATCAGGGCGATAAATTCCAATGTAAAAACCGTGTTATCGAGCGGCCAGCCTGAGGCGAAAATGACCCTGGCCGAACTTCCGGGTATCACGGAGATACTGATAAAACCATATTTGATTAATGAATTACAGGACGTCGTTCAATCTGCGCTGAATGGAGTGCAATCAGATAAGGAATAATGTTATGATGCCGGAGCCTCGGCCGGTACGGCCTGCTCGACCGAATCCGACTTGCATTGCACAATCGGAAGATCAATAATAAACTCGGCGCCTTCGCCAACCTTCGATTTGACGGTGACGAGGCCTTTATGTTTGTCGATAATACTCTTGCACACGAACAAACCAATGCCGTGACCGGTCTTCTTGGTCGTGAATTTTTCCTTGAACAGCAGGTTCAATTTGCTCTCTTCGATACCCGCGCCGTGATCGCGAATCGAAATGCGTACCTTGTCGTTTTCGAGTTGGCTCGTGGTGACGTCAATTTGTTTGACCGGTGATTCGAGGGACGCATCGGCGGCATTATTGAGGAAATTATAGAGTACCTGTTCGAGCAATCCCTGATCGACTTCGGCGAAGAGTTCATCGTCCTTGTGATTGAAGTTGAATTCGAATTCGCGGAATCGTTTCTGCGGGTGTAAAAACTCAATAATGTTTTGCAACAGGCTGTTAACATCCACTCGCTCGAATTTGACTTCCTTCAGTGATGAATAATCCATCAGGTTTTTCGTAAATCTGCTGATCTTATCCAGATGGTCGGTGATCGATTGCGTAAACCGCTCCAGACCCTCGGTAACGCCTTTTTGTATCCTGATATCCATCAACTGGAAGTTGGCAACGACGACTCCGAGGTAGTTGTTTAACTCGTGTCCGATTTCGGCAGCCATTTGTCCTCGCGTGGCCATCTTTTCCATTTGAATGGATTGCTCCTGCAATGCCTCGAGGCGGCGATAGGCCTCTCGGGAATCTTCCAGGAGCTGCAGGTTCTCAAGCGAAATTGCGAGCTGGCTTGAGATGAAATTCAGGAACTGGGTATCCGCACACTGCATCTCTTCATCCGACTTATCATGGAAGAGGCAGATAAAGCCGAGCATATTCTCGCCGCGCAGCAACGGCACCAGGACCGTTGAGCCCGGTTTGTACATTGACGGCGGCAAAAAGATGTCTGAATATTTATCGAGAATATCCGTTCCGAAGAGCGGGTGTTGTTCCTTGGCGCCTAACAGAATCGGAGATGAAAGCTTTCTGATTTTGCCGAAATTTTCTTCCGAGACATTAATGCAGAGTATCTCGTCCGGGATACTGGAATTGTTATTCTGTGACATCACGGCGATTTCATTTTCACTGAAATCGAAGTAAACGGCCAGACCCGCCTGGGCCTTGCTCTGCAAAATTGCGAATGACAGGGACAGGCGAAGCAGAGATGCCAGATCGCCGGATGCATACATCATGCTGGACAGGTCGGCGATACGATTGAGCTCCTGAGACAGGGCTACCGATGCATCCGATTTCTTCTTTTCTACCGCCCGTTCCAGCGCCTGCCGGATTTCCGACAGCTCGAACGGCTTCATGATATAATCGTATGCGCCTTCCTTGATCGCCTGCTTGGCAGTATCCAGGTTCGCATACCCGGTCATGAAAATGACACCGATGGTCGGAATAATCGCACGCAGTTCTCTGGCCATTTCAATGCCGTTCATACCCGGCATACGAATATCGGTCAGCAGAAAATCGAACGTATTGCTCTTAGCCAACTCAATCGCCTCGTCCGGAGACGACGTCGTCGTAATAAGATACCCCTCATCAGTCAGGGTATCTTCGACCAGGCTGAGCACGATCTGTTCGTCGTCTACGACCAGAACACTGGGTGCATTTTGTCCGTTATCGGCCAACGATAACCTTTCCGTCCGTCATCAGCGTCTGAATCAATTCGCGCAGCTCGTTTACATCGAACGGCTTCTGAAGGCAGCCTGCGGCTCCTTCTTTCGTAGCGGCAGCGGCCAGCTTATCCGGAAAACTATCGGTCAGGATAATCCGTGAATGCGGCTTCTCGGCGATGATATCGCGAACCGTTTCCAATCCGTTTTTCCGAGGCATATGGACATCCGAAATTATGACGTCATATTCGGCAGCCAATGCCATTTCGACCCCCTCTTCGCCGTTTTCAGCCGCGTCGACCCGATATCCGTCATCCGTGAGGACATCCATCAACATCCCTCGCATAATCGGCGAGTCATCGATGATTAAAATAAGTCCCTTGGCCGGCGCTCGACCGTTTTTCACTACATCTTCCATGTCAACCCTCGAGACACTTGCTTACTTCTTCCCGCAATTGGGCAATGGTAAACGGTTTTGAAAGAAAACCAATAGCCCCCAGGCGTACGCATTCATTCGCAATATCAAGAGACGTATAGCCGGTGATGACGATGATCGGAATGCTCGAATTGTACTGCTTCGCAAACCGAATTACCTCTTCACCGCCTTTAATCGGCATCTTGATATCGGTTATAATCAGGTCCGGATTCACGCCGGGAATCTTATCGATAGCGTCCTGCCCGTTTTCGGCATGAGATATCTCATAGTCTTCCAGGACCTCAGCGACAAAATCTCTGATAATCGCCTCGTCATCCACGACCAGAATGCGCATTTGTTGACTCATTAGTGTCGTATATCTCCGATATTTTCCTGTTGCGTCCTGTTATTAGTATCGACCTGCCTGCCGGTTTTCTCCAGAGGAAGAATAATAGTAAATGTCGTACCGCAACCTTCAACCGAATCGACCTTGATTTCACCGCCGTGCTCGCGAATAATCCCGTAACTGACCGAGAGACCAAGACCTGTGCCTTTGCCGATGGCCTTCGTCGTAAAGAACGGCTCGAATATATTCTTCTGTATCTTATCCGGTATACCGCACCCGTCATCGGTGAAACTGATTTCGATAGCGCCTGAAAATTCACCCAGTCCGGGAGCGTGTCGGCTGGCAATCAAGAGGTTGCCGCCTTCTTCCATGGCGTGCAGCGCATTAATGATAATATTCGTAAAGACCTGCTGAAGCATGCCCGAATTGGCCGGCAGAATCGGAATGTCATCGCCCAAGTCGGTCGTCAGGTTGATCTTATGCATCATTAACTGATGCTCGATCAGGCTGATCGTTTCCAGCAATGCCGCGTTGATGTCGACATCGATCTTGTCGATTTTCGATGACGAGCGCGAGAACTTCAGCAGATTCTGGACGATCGTCTTACAGCGCCTCGTCTGCGCCTCGATATCACGCAGGTGTTTCTTATAAGTCTCGAAATCTTTTTCCGTCACTTCGTTGAACGGCTGACGGTTCATCTTTTCAAGTGTATACTGCGAATACCCCAGAATGCCGCCGAGCGGATTATTCAGCTCGTGGGCGACACCCGCCGACAACTGACCGACGGCCGCCATCTTTTCGGTCTGTATCAACTGCGATTGCGCTTCCTCAAGTTCGCGCGTCCGCTCGATAATTTTCTCTTCCAGCGTCCGGTTGTATTCCTCGATCTCATACCGGGACTCCTTGAGCGAATTGACCATACTGTCGAACGATGCCGCCAGCTGCCCGATCTCATCGTTTCGCTCGATACCGGTGTGCAGGCTCATATCGCCCATGGCGATCTTTTCCGCCGCCGAGGCCAACTGCTCGATCGGTTTTGCAACCAGGTTGACAAAGCCCAGCGTCAACAGGATCGTCGCCGTCATAACCAGGAGAATGATAATAACCGCACCCTGAATGTTCTGGCGCGTTTCGTTCAACGTCGCTGACACCGACATACCAAGGCGGACATTACCGATAACTTCTACGATCGTGTGCCCGCGGGATTTCCCGATTGAACCCAGTGTTTCGCGCGACACCATCGATCTCGTCGTCACAATCGGATACGTCAACTCATAATAGCTTTTGTTCTCGCCGTCTTCGGCCAGTCGACGAATGACCAGTGAATCGTTCTCGGTAACAATCGGCAATTCATCCGGAATCGCAACGCCTTCCTTGGTGCTCGATGCCAGTACTTCACCCGTCATGTTTTGCACGACGATGTACGTGATATCCTCGGCATTGGCCGTCGCCGCGATTAATTCATCGAGGATAATCTCGTTTTCGATAATAGTACCATATTCGCAGTTCGTCGCCAGCACCTTGATAAGGGCCGAGCCCTTCTTGATCAGGCCGCGCTCGGCCGTGTCAATATGCTTCGATATCAGGTAGTATGAAACGAGCGTACTACTGGTGATGATCAACAGCGAGAGCGTCAGGATGAATTTGACGCGCAGACTCAGATTGTTGAATTTGCCAATGAGGCTCATCGTATGACCTCCTTGGCAATGGCCAACAATTCTTCCGGGATTTCGAGCTGAATCTTGTTGGCGGTTTTTTCATTGTATTTAAAATAGATAACACCGGCCCCGGGCGTCGCGACCGGAATATCGCCAGGGGATTGGCCATACAGGACGCGGGCCGCGATCTCTCCGGCCTGTCGACCGATATCCTTGAAATCGAAATCGAGAGTGAACAGACCGCCGGCTTCGAGCAGGGCCCGCGAAAATCCCATCATCGGAATCTGATAGCGCAGGGTCTGCAAAATGATATGCCGCGTCGATTGCGGCGTATAAATATTATGATCGGCAATCGACCAGAAGGCATCGACGGTTTGACACAATGAATCGATTGCCTGCGGAATGTCTTTCTGACTTTCTATTTTAACGGCATGCAGCGTCAATCCCAATTGCTTGGCCGCGATTTTCGCCGGTTCAATCGTATTTTCCGTTTCCGACGAATACATCACTCCGATATTTTTAATCTTTCCCACGACTCGCTGGAAATACTTGAACTGAATGTCCGGAGGAATATCGAGCGCGGCCCCCGTTATATGTCCGCCGGGATTCTGCAAGGAATTGACGAATCCGGATGCAACCGGATTCATGACCGTCGCGAATATTATCGGAGTTTTGGTGAAATGTTCGGCCGCCTTCATCGTCGCAAATGACCCGATCGTGATGATCAGTTCGGGATCGAAGACTGACAGTCTGGCCATTAAATTCTCGTCGGTGGCGGGATCGCCCGACAAAAGAATCTTTTCATAAATAACTTCGAGCTTGGCTTCATTAAGAGCCTTGTCGATACCCTTGAGCGTTCGCTCAGTGGAACGCTCTTCGTCGATGACGATAATGCCGACCTTTTTCTCGGGCTTGGCATAAGCCAACGTCATGCACAGACACAGAACCATCAGAGTAATCAACGCGGGGGTGATTACCGAGGCTGCTCTGCTTATAAAAGTGGCATCTAATTGTCTGAATCGTGTAGTCAAGAGCCCTATTGTCCCAACAAAGCCTGTTTTGCCTGTTTAACGCCCGAGCCGGATTCCGTCCATGCCGGCCGTAGGTACTAATAAGTGGTATCGGTTGAAGTGCCGATATCTTAACGGATGTCGGAAAAGGAATCTGAGTAAATGGTCTAAAAAATCTACGCCATACTCATCCACTATATATAGGCAGGCGAATGGGAAATCTAAATGCGGCTATTTGTATTAGTATCAATCAATTCCATTCCTCGATAGGCAAGTCCATTTTAGGTGCTAAAGGTTATGTTCGGATTACCGATATCCAAATTAAGAAATTGTAATCGGCTAACACTTTAACACAGCCTGAAATTGCGAGTACTGTTGAGTGTGAGTATCAATCAACGATAAAAAACGGAGGATATCGGCTTGCTGGCATTAGGGAGAGTGACTGCGCCGCTCTTGATGTTGGTACTCATATTACTGCTGTGCACCTCACACGCGCTTACGAGTACTACCGGTAAAATAGCCGGTGTCGTTACGGACAATGATTCATTCGACGAACTGCCCGGAGCGACAATTCGAGTAGTGGGTACCCCCATTGCCGTTAAGGCTGACCTTGACGGCGAATACTATATCATTAACCTGCCGGTTGGTGTCTATACTCTATCCGTGTCCATGATGGGATACGAAACGATTGTCATCAAGGACGTTCGCGTCCTGATGGATTTGACTACGCCGATTGACTTCGAACTGGCCCCCAGTCCGCTGGATATGCAAAAATCAGTAACGGTCCTCGCGACCCGCCCCCTGATTCAGCCGGACAAAACGTCCTCGGGTACCATTGTGACCCGAGATGAAATCGCAAATCTGGCCAACGCCGGGAGCGTCAACACGATTATTTCGAATATGAGCGGTTCCGTCACCGGTCAAGACGGTTCCGTACACATTCGCGGCGGTCGAACCGGTACGCTCTCGTACTTCTTCGACGGCTTCTCGATTCAGGATCCGTTTTATTCATCGATGGGTATGCGCGTCGTTCCCGAAGCGCTCGAGGAACTCTCGCTGACCTCGGGAGGTCTCTCGCCTGAATACGGTGAGGCCATGGCCGGTGTCGTCAACGCGATTACCCGCGAAGGTATGAACAAATATCATGGCCGCATCAAGTACTATGACAAATATTCGCATCGTTATGATGTCGGTACCGGTGAATTCGATGATTTCTCCCGTATAAACAGCCAGGGATTCACCGCCGACCTGTCAGGTCCGCTGTTCAAGTTCGGCGCCCAGCCGGCGACGTTCTTTGCAGCCGTCGAATACCTGCGCGACGATGGATATCTGCCGCACAACAAGGCGAAAGTCTATTCCGGTGCCGGCAAGGTCGTCTTCTTCCCGGCGTCACGGGTGAAGATGTCGGTCAATGGTTCATATTATTTCAGCGATACCCAGCGCTATCGCCATCGCGATAACAATGGATATTCCTACGACTTCAACCTGGACGGTTCGGGCAAATTCGAAGACGAAGCATACCTGATCGGTCTCAAGGGTGAATACAATAAATCGAGCAATACGGTATTCGCGTTTGCAGCCAACCATTTCCGGACGCAAACCAAATTCGCCCCCGAGCACCTGTTCGATCTCCACTGGAGTGAATGGCCCGGATACTCCGAAGATGCTTCGGGCAACTACACCGGCTGGATCCAGGACAGTAACTATGTCGCCGATCCCGACTATCTCGGATACCGATTCACCAGCGGCGACGATTATTATCCGGTCTATCAGGAACAGTTCGCGGCCTATTCCGGCGCGAAATTTTCGCTGCTCTCTCAGATCGACAAGCACCATCAGTTGAAAATCGGCGGCGATTTGCGGCACTATGAACTGCACTGGGATTCCCGGCAGTTCTTCAATCAGAAACCGTATGGTGAAACCTATACCGCCTTCCCGTGGTTCGGTGCGGCCTATGCGCTGGATAAGATCGAGTTCAACGATCTCGTCGTGAACATCGGCGGACGACTCGACTACCTGTATTCGGATATTTCCTATTGGAATAATCCGGTGACTCATGACTATCGCAAAAATTCGGAACCGAAACTCCAGTTATCGCCGCGCCTCGGCATCTCGCATCCGGTCAGCGACCACTCGGTCCTGCATTTCAACTATGGATATCTGTTCCAGGCTCCGCAGGCAAGCATTCTGTATACGAACCTCCAGGGCGAACTGGATAGCGGGTACCCGCTGTTCGGAAATCCGGATCTGGAAGCGGAAAAAACGATTTACTATGAACTGGGCCTGACTCACCTGTTCAATGACAACCTGCGCCTGCAGTTGACGACCTATTATCGAGACATCAAAAATATGATCGGGGCTCGCGAAGTTGCAAGCGGAACCACATCATATACGATTTTCGATAATCGCGATTACGGCTCGGCCAAGGGACTGGATATGTCCCTCGAGAGTGTTCATCGTCCGCGGCTCAACTGGGCGCTGCATTATTCCTACATGATCGCCAAGGGCAATGCCTCTGACCCGTACGAATGGTACTATGACTACTTTACCGTTCCGGACAGTGCCCGCCCGCCGCTGCCGACGAGTGAATATCCGCTGTCATACGATCAGCGCCATACGCTGACCGCCGTGGCCGACTTCCGCGTCGCCCACTTCGAAAAACTGTCCGTCGCCGGCGTGCCGATTCCGGATGCCTGGGGCATCAATGTCATGGCTCGCTATGGTTCGGGACTGGCATACACGCGCACGGATAAGGTCGGTGATCGCGTCGGCTCGATTAACGGCGAGAGGATGCCGTATACGATGCGCGTCGATACGCGCTTCAACAAAGATTTCTATCTTTCGCAGAGCAGTAATAGATACGTCTCGTTCTTCGTCGAGGTCGTGAATCTGTTTGACCGCAGAAACGTCCGCAAGGTCTACTCGACTACCGGCAAACCGGACGATGACGGTATTGAAGTTCAGAACCTGGCTTCGCAGACATATGAGACCGAGGTCTATCTGAATGAATTGATGAAAAAAGATCCCCAGAATTACGAGCCTCCACGACAAGTTCGGGTGGGATTGGAATTCAACTTTTAAGGGTTGATAGTGCGAGGATTGATAATGAATATGGGACGAAATATGAAATGGTCGATACTCCTGGCCGGTTGCCTGTTTCTCTTGTCCGGAATCGTCGCGGCGGCGCTGAACTCGCCTGAATGGCCGGTGCCCAGCGTCCGCGATCAGATTAACCACACCAAGGGAAACATCGGCGTCGCGACCGTCAATTTCGGTGTCCTCGGTGATGTCTATGGTAATGGGATGCCGTCGGGACGCTGGCCCGCGAACAGCGACCGCGACTACCTGGCCGAAATCAGATACTGGGTCGGCGCCGTAAACAGCGACGGCGATACCGTCCTGGCCAATCCGGCCGACGACTACAACCCGATCCAGATGATCGGATCGGCAGTCAGTGGATACGGATTCCTCAATTCCATCGATACCACAACCTATGATTTTAATGAAACCGATACGGTCGGTTTGGGCATCGGTTACCCTGCCTATGGATGGCGCACTTATTATCCGGACAGCAGGATATGGGATTATAACGATGTCTATAATGTCTTCCTGTCGGCCTATGAACCGGGTGGCCCGGTCGCCGTACAGGAATCGATTTGCCGCTTCGGTGATGATGCCTCCGGTCACTCCATCATGGGGCTTGAAGTTACCCAGATCATGCGGCAATGGAATTACAAACATATCAAAGACGTCATTCTGGTTACGCTGCTTCTGACGAACTCATCCGCGACCGATTTGACCGATGGCGCCTTCGGTCTATATTGTGATTTCGATATCGGCGGTCCCGATGAGGCCACCGGCGAAAACGGTCGCCTCGGCGATCTCGTCACCTGCGATACGACCGAAGATCTCGCCTGGACCTATGATGAAGACGGCTATGACCCCGGCTGGGGTCTCAGTGTCCGCACCGGCATGATGGGCACCGTCCTTTTGAATACGCCGGATGATCTCGGGATGACCGCTTTCTATACCGATCAGTGGGAGTTGTCTCCGACTACCGACAAAGAACGATATGAGGCGATTGCCTACGATTCCGTCTATACCACGTTGCCACCGACGGATCAGTTTTATGTGCAAGGCATCAGCGGCTTCACGATCCCGGCAGGGGAAACTGTAGAGGTTACCTTCGCAATCGTGGCGGGCCAGACCGAAGAAAAACTTCGCGAGGCGGCCGCCGCGGCAAAGACACTCTATGATAACAACATGATTTCCGAACAGCCGCCCAAACTTTCGACTCTGAATGCTGCACCCGGCGATCAAATGGTTGCACTCTCCTGGAATAATACCGCCGAACAATCGGTCGACCCGGCCACCAATTCGACGGACTTCCGGGGATATAAAATTTTCAAATCATCGGACAAGGGGCAGAGCTGGGGATTTTTGACCGGATCTTATGATGACCCGGAATATATTCCGCTGGCCCGTTTCGAACTGAACGCTCTTGGCAGAATTGAGCACACCTACTCGGAAGAAAACCTGACCAACGGTGTCGAGTACTGGTATGCACTGGTACCGTACGACAGCTCCGGTCTTGAGGATATCTTCTCGGCTCAAACGCCGGACAACTCGGTCAACATCGTCCGCGTTTTCCCGCGCTCCAATCCGCTTGGGTATATTGTCCCGGAAGAAACGATCGAAATCGAGGCCGACGATACCTGGAAAGCACTCGGCGATTCGGTCACGGTCATGGTCGTCGATGAATCACAGGTCACCGGAGACGAATATAAGATTACGTTTTCCGAGGACTGCTACAGCCGCTACTGGCATGTTGTCGACAATACCACCGGCGATACCGTGCTCAGCGATCAGACAATGTTTACCGGCGATGCCGGAATGTTCCCGGTGTTCGACGGCGTTCAGGTTAGCCTGAATTATCCGCTGTCGCCGGAAAGCCTGTATATCTCACAGGCGGGACCGACCAGCGATTCGACCGTGGAATTTTACGACTTCGGCGCCTTCTATGCCTGCTATGAAGAATTCCGCAATGACTTTGAAGTCCACTTCAGTGCGACAGGATCTGTTGCATATGAATTTTTCATGTACAACTACTATGACGTTGTTCAGCCGGTGACCGTGCCGTTTATCGTGTGGAACACTCGCACCAACGAACAGGTCGACTGCTGGATTGCAGATTTCAGTCTGGACGGCGAATGGACGCCCGATGATTACGATGCCATCATCGTGACCAGTTATCCCTATGAAAACGGCACCTTCCACGAGGAAACCTGGCTCGATTACTTCGTCTGGCTGATGCAATTCGAACCGACCGCGGTTCCGGTCGAGGGTGATGTCCTGCGCATCGCAGGCGTGCGCCAACCGGCCCCGGATGATGAAATTTATTTCGATTCATACAAAATCAACACGGCGCAGGCGAAAGCCGATTTCGACAAAATACATGTCGTCCCGAACCCCTATATCGGGCGGGCGTCATGGGAAACCGGCAACGGCCTGAGAAAAATACAATTCGTCAATCTGCCGTCGGCTTGCACCATTCGCGTGTATACGCTCGCCGGTGAATTGATTCGCCAGATAGAACACACCAACGGCACCGGCACCCAGGATTGGGATATGCTCTCGGAATCGAACAAGTCGATTGCCGCCGGTGTGTACCTGTTTAACGTAGAAAGCGAACTCGGAAATTATAACGGCAAGTTCGCCGTGATAAAGTAACGCCTGGGAGAGAATCATGAAGAAGGTTACGATATTCAGTATCGCTTTTCTGGTCCTGCTGGGCGGATTAGCCACTGCGGACGAGTTCTCCAAAGTCGGTTCGGTCGGCGCGCAATTCCTCAAAATCGGGGTCGGCTCGCGCTATCAGGGCATTGGAGAAGCATCGGTCGCGGTTGTCGATGACGCATATAGTTTGTACTGGAATCCGGCTGGTCTTGCCTATATCGAAGGAAGCGACCTGACCTTCACCAACGTCAACTGGGTGACGGATGTCTCATTGAACTATGTCGGATTCGGTACGCGGATCGAGGACTTCGGTACTATCGGCTTCGCCGCAACCCTCCTGACGATGGGGGAAATGGACGTGACGACGGTCGACGAGCCGAACGGCACCGGAGAGACGTTTAACGCCTCGAGCTTTGCGCTCACCGCAGGGTATGCCAAACTCCTGACCACAAGATTGGCCTTCGGCGCCTCGATTAAATATATCTATGAAAAGATATATAACGAATCGGCCGCCGGTGTCGCCTTCGATTTCGGGACACAGCTCAATACCGGCTTTCGGTCCCTCAGAATCGGAATGAATATTTCCAATATGGGCTCCGATATGAAATTCGACGGCCCGGACCTCAATGCCAGCCTCGAAACATCCGGCGATGGCCGCATCCAGGTCGATACCTACGACCTGCCGCTCACCTTCCGCCTCGGTCTGGCCTACGATTTCATAAACGATGAACAGAATCGCTGGACGATGTCATTCGAGGCCAAACATCCGAATGACGACGAACAGCAGGCCTCCATCGGCGGCGAGTACAGCTTCCAGGATAAATACTTCCTGCGGGCCGGCTATAAGCTCAATTACAGCGAACAGGGACTGACGCTCGGCGCCGGTATCCTGACGCCGCTGTCCGAGCGCACCGAGTTCTCGGCCGATTATTCCTGGGCCGATTTCGGACGACTGGATAATATCCACCGCTTCTCGCTCGGATTCAAATTCTAAGAATATTCTCGATTGAAATACGGAAAGCCCTGCGGAAGCGGGGCTTTTTTTTATGCCGGCATCCGCGTCCGGCGAACCATATAGAAAATCGACATTGCTACGATAGCCAGGACGACGATAATCATCCACCCAATCGAAAACGCCGGCGCCTGTCCCAGATTCACCATTACCGTGTAATAAAACGCATACAGCATCAGCAGATTGACGGCGACGAAAATAATCTCCATGACCGTCGATACCATCCGCGCCAACTCCATCCTGCGCTCGGGTGTCGATACCCAGTATGCCTTATTGGGAACATTGATTAGTTCGACAGGCAGTTTCTTCATCAGGATACGCGGCAAAATCACCCAGATATTTAAAAAGACAATCAAACAATACCAGATGATGATAAACTGCGATTTCGGAGCATACGAATCCGGCGTCCCCTGACCGTCGAAATGCGAGGCCATACTCTCCGGCAGCAGCGGATAATAATACAGCGACTGCGCAATCAAAAGCGCTATCGTCATCCACCACAAAATTTGAACAATCTTCGTCATCCGATACACCACATAATCGATTCGTTCGTATATATAGCAGATTCGGTTTCGTTTGCAAGCCGGAATTGCCCGAGACGGAGATTTTCTCGGACAGTAAGGGATTACCCCCAATAACATATCGGACATGGCCCATATTCGACACTCGATATTTGCCTGTATCTTATTGCTGTGACGCAACTTAAGAAATGCCACGCCCCGGCAGGCATTTTGCTTTTCATATATATGTTAGCAAAGGAGTCAGGATGTCCATACGCATCAATCGAGATATTTCGGCGGGCGAGAGTTCGCGCGGGATTAATCGATCCTACAAATCATTGATGAAGACTATGGAAAAACTGTCTTCCGGGTTGCGTATTAACCGGGCTTCGGATGACCCGGCCGGTCTGGTGATTTCCGAGAAGATGCGCTCACGCATCGCCTCACTCAATCAGGAAATCGAAAACACGTCCCACGCCATCCGCAAATATGAGACGGCCGACGCCACCATCGGCGAATTGCGCTCGAATCTGACGGAACTCAGAAAGCAGGCGCTCGGCGCGTCCAACGAGGGGTTCAACTTCGAATCCACGCAGGATGCCTATCAGGCGGCGGCGCAGAATGCCGTCGGTAACTACAACAACGTGATCGCCACTGCCTCGTACAACGGCAGAAACATGCTCGACGGCGGCGAGGGCTCGCTGGCCGATCTGTCCCAACTCGAGGGGATTGATCTGTCGACGCCCGAAAATGCCTCCGCAGCGATTGCCCAAATCGACGAGGCCATGGCCGAGCTGGACGCGGCCCAGGTTGAGATTGGAGCTACACAAAAAAACGAACTGGAAACCCGGCGGTCGAATCTGGAGGTAACCGCCGAAAACCTGACGGCGTCCGAATCGCAAATCCGCGATACCGATTACATGAAGGAACTTGCGAATCAGACGCGAGACGAATTAAACCTGAAATCCGGCGTCGCTATGCAGGCGCACGCCAATCTCTCCAAGGAGACGGTACTCAAGCTGCTTGAGTGACCGCTATTATTAAAACCGTATTTTTCTAAGGACGTACGTGAAAGGAAAACCGCCGTTTTGAGTATTCAAAACGGCGGTTTTATTGACAGGGGGTTGGTGTCTTATAAGCTTTTCTACTTCGAAACGTTTTTCGTGACCTTGCCGGCCTTGATACAGGACGTGCACACGGTCAACTTTTTCGGGACACCGTCAACCTTGGCTCGAACCGTCTGCAAATTCGGGTTCCAGCGCCGTTTCGTTCGGTTCTGTGCGTGCGAGACGTTGTTACCGAAGCTCGGTTTCTTTCCGCATATATCACATACTTTAGCCATTGTTCATTACACCTTTCTATCGCCAAGTGCCTTATTTTAGGCCAAAAAGTCGAATTGTCAAGCAATTTTTGCAAATTGCCTAATATTACCGTATCGGCCGCCCGACCCGATCCCTGAAGGCCCGGATTCGGCGCAGTATTACATACGAAAGATTGCCGGTAATTATTGACGAGGCATATCGTTCTGCTTATTTTACGGGTGAGGAGGACTACGGCCATGCCGGCGAATCTGCCGCCCCATTATTACAAACTGGAGAAGGAATTCAAGGCCGAGCGCGATCTGAACGAGAAACTGCGCATGGCCAAGGAGCTCCTGGCCCTCATGCCCAAACACAAGGGGACCGACAAGCTCCAGGCCGAAATGAAGGCCAAAATCTCCAAACTCAATAAGCAAATCGAGTCCGGCGGAGGCAAATCCGGAGGCGGCGCCGCCAAAACCGCCGCCATGGACCATGTCGACAAGGAAGGCGCCGCGCAGTTCGTCCTCATCGGCCCGCCCAACTCCGGCAAATCATCGATTCTCGATTATTTCACCAATGCCAAACCGCTCATCGCGGACTATCCCTTCACCACCCGCGAACCGCTGGCCGGTATGATGACCTACGAATCGGTCAACCTGCAACTGGTCGATATGCCGCCGATCTCGCCCGATTCCTTCGAAACCTGGATGCTGGGCATCATCCGCAACGCCGATATTCTCTGTCTCGTCGCCGGCGTCGGCGATGACGGATTCGAGGAGCGCGTGAAATTCGTCGTAGACAAACTCAAGGAGCGCCGGATTATCCTCACGCACACCATTCCCGATCCGGACGACATCGAGGATCCGGCCCTTGCCTACAAGAAGACGATTATCGTCGCGCACAAAATTTATGACGACGAAGGCGGGAAGAGGCAGAGCCGTTTTCAAGAACTGTATCCCGGTTTCACCGTCGTCGGGACATCGATTCTGGATGATGACTCGATGGCGCTGTTGCAGAAGACGATGTTCGAGCAGCTCGGCATCATCCGCGTATACACCAAGACTATCGGCCATGATCCCGATTTCAACGATCCGATTATCGTGCCGATCGGCGCGACGGTCGAGGCGGCGGCGTTCGCATTGCACAAGGATTTCGCGCGCAAATTACAGTATGCGAAGGTGTGGGGCGAAGGCAAACACGACGGCCAGCGCGTCCAGAAGACGTTTGTGTTGGAAGACAAAGACATCATTGAATTCCATATTTGAGGCAGGTTTAAATTGGTACCCCACCCACCGGGCGTGTTAAAAAACCTATTACAAGCACGAGTCATTGCGAGCCCTTCTTAGGGCGTCGCAATCTCAGGATATTTGCGACAAGCACTTACGATTGATTTTTGCCTGTGTTCCTAAGGCGATACCTTTGGGAAATGACTTTTTCAACAAGCCCCACCGGGTGGGCTCTTGCGGATAGTCCGGCTATGTTTTCTTGTCCTCACAATTCCATCAATGTATCCATATCCCCGTCATTCCGAAAGAGGTCTTCTTAGACCGACTGAGGAATCCGCTCTTGCCTCTTCGTGGGTCAAGACCCCCGTGGTCTTGACATCAAAGATTACGAAGTAATCTTTGTCATTCCCATGCAAATGGGAATCCAGACAGAGATTGACCGGACACCGCTCTGGATTCCCGACTCGGCCGTCATAAGAATGACGACCTCTCGGGAATGACAGGCATATGCCGTCTTATGAAGGCCCGCATCGCAGAACTTGATTAATAGCAATCAACCACCCCCCAGCCCCCTCCTTGGGAAGGAGGGGGAGTTGTCTGTGCCATGGATTGCATTTTGTGGAGAATTCAGGCCGCAAATATGCAGATTTGATACTGTTCTGGTACCGATCGGGCGTTTCCTAACAATTGCGATGGAGGGATAAGTCGTTGTCTTGCAACATAAATATGATTTTTTGCCGTGTTTATTTATGTGGTTGTTGTACAGGCGGTTATCGTTTCGGGGGTCCAATTGTGGATAACTTGCCTTTGGGGGACAAGGGGTTATCCCTCGGATAGGAAAAACTTTTTTCGGCGTTTTCGCGTTTTTGGACATACTGGTAGAGTCTCCTTTTTACTCAGGCGGATGGGATGGGAATCTGGAGTGGAGTTGGAGTGAAAGTGAGTTATCCCACGGCGGAGCCGCGGGGTACACGGGTCCGAGTTTTCAGGTTGAACGTCTCATCCCAACCCTAAGAAGGGTTGGGGCGTGGGGGCACAATTAGTAAAACCTCTCGGTGAATATAAACAATAAAACCTTGCCTATATGTAGTTATCTTCAGTATTATGTAAGTTATAATATACTCAGGAGATTTAATGCCCAGAAATACTGATCTAAAGCCCACACACAAAATAATAAAAGACTATTATGCGACTTTAGAACTCATGAAGCAGCAGGATGTATTTAATGAACTGTCCATACGGACTGCGTTTCAGGATTTATTAAGCGGCATAGCAAGAAAACGAAATTGGTCCGTGATTCCTGAATTGGCTGTGACGAGTCGAAAAGGGAGAGTAATTCCTGATGCGACGATAAGAGATGAATTCTTTTTGCCACGAGGGTATTGGGAAGCCAAAGATACAAAAGATGATATTGATATAGAAATCGAAAAGAAAATTAAAAAGGGGTACCCATTATCCAATATTATATTTGAGGATTCGCGGGAGGGAGTATTATTTCAGTCCGGAAACCAGTTAATGCGAGTCGATCTGGCCAATCCCGGACAATTAGTCGATTTAATAAATGCCTTTTTCGATTATCAGGCGCCGGATTTTGAGTCATTCGAGAAAGCGGTCGATGAATTTAAGGAAAAAGTCCCTGAGCTGGCCGGAGGATTGGCGCAGAAAATCAGTGAGGCACATAAAAGCAACAAAGATTTTATTAAGGCATTCAAGACCTTTTTTGAAATTTGTCGTTCATCAATTAATCCGAATTTAAGCGCGGAAGCTGTGGATGAGATGTTGGTGCAACATCTGCTGACGGAAAGACTGTTTCGTACAGTTTTAGATAATCCCGAATTCAGCAGAAGAAATATCATTGCCTGTGAGGTTGAAAAAGTCATTGGCGCACTGGTCAGCAAATCATTCAGCAGAAAAGCATTTCTGGATTCATTAAATCGATTCTATGTGGCGATTGAGGATGCGGCCAAGGGACTTGATGACTATGCCGAAAAGCAGCACTTCCTCAATATGATTTATGAGAAATTTTTTCAGGGATATTCCGTAAAAACGGCTGATACTCACGGGATTGTCTATACACCACAGCCGATCGTCGAATTCATGCGTTCCGGGGTTGAAGAGATATTGAACGACGATTTTGACCTGTCTCTCGGGAATAAAAAAGTGCATGTTCTGGACCCGTGTACCGGAACCGGCAATTTTATTATCAATATCCTGCATAATCTGCCAAAGCGCGATTTAGACCGCATGTACAAAGAACAATTGTTCGCTAATGAAGTCATGCTGATGCCTTATTACATCTCGGCAATGAACATTGAACATGCATTTTATGAACTGACGGGAGAGTATGAGCCGTTCGACGGTCTTTGCTTTGTCGATACGCTGGATATCGCCGAACAATCGCAGACTGAATTGGCCTTGATAACGCAGGAGAATACAGAGCGCGTTAAGCGCCAGCAAAAGGCGCCAATTACGGTTATAATCGGCAATCCGCCTTATAATGTCGGACAGATAAATGAAAATGATAATAATAAGAACAGGAAATATCGCATAATCGATTCAAGAGTACAGGAGACTTTCGCCAGGGATTCGAAGGCCTCGAATAAAAATGCGTTATCAGATGTTTATGTGAAGTTTTTTCGCTGGGCGATTGACAGATTGAACGGGCGTGACGGCATTGTCTGTTTTGTTTCCAATAATAGTTTTCTTGATGGCGTGGCCTTTGATGGCATGCGAAAACAAATGAGCTCGGAGTTTTCCAAAATAATACATTTGGATCTTCATGGAAATGTGAGAAAAAATCCCAAACTCAGTGGAACGACACATAATGTTTTCGGAATACAAGTTGGGGTTGGGATTACCTTTGCGATAAAAAAAGGAAAAAGTACGAAATGCGAGTTATGGTACAGTCGGGTTCCTGAGTTTTGGCGCAAAGAGGAAAAGTATGATTTTCTGATAGAAAACAGCCCTTCCAGATTTACAGGCTGGAAAAAGAATAAACTAACGAGGGGCCAGGATTGGTTGATATTAAAAAATAAGGGATTATTTAATAAATTTTTATCTCTTGGTTCAAAGGAATCTAAAAGCATCAAGGGAATGGACTCTAAAACGATATTCAAATCATTTGGTCGCGGAGTTGCCACCAGTCGTGATAGTGTTGTCTACGATTTTGACCGGGAAGTGCTCAAGGAAAGAATAATTCAGTTTATAGAAGATTATAATTCTGAAATAGACAGATGGCAGCGAACGGATGGTAAGGGGAGCATAGACGATTTCGTTGATTATAGTAAGGTGAAGTGGAGCGAATCTCTGAAGAATAATTTACAAAGGGGTAAAAGAATTCTGTTTTATGAAGATAAAATTAGAAAAAGTATGTACAGACCATATTCGCGTCAATTTTTATATTTTGATGAAACCCTGAATGAAAGACGATATCAATTCCCAAAGATATTCCCAAATGTGAAAAGTGAGCAGGAAAATAGAATCCTTTGTATCCCGGGTTATGGTAATAGGGCTGAATGGTCCGCGTTAGTTTCTAATACTATTGTTAATTTATCGCTTACTTCATTGGATGCATTTCAATGTTTCCCATATTATATTTATAATGAAGACGGCAAACAGCGTAGGGAAAATATCACCGATTGGGCATTGACGCAGTTTCATGATCAGTATAAGGATAAAAAAATCAGCAAGTGGGATATTTTCTATTATGTCTATGGCGTGTTGCATCATAAGAAATATAAAAGCGCGTTTTCTGAATGCCTGAAAAAGGAATATCCACGGATTCCATTTGCTCCGGATTTCAATGCTTTTTGGGATGCGGGGAAACAGCTTGCCGAGCTGCATTTGAATTATGAAAGCCGTGAGCCGTACGATTTAGAGTGGATTGAAAACCCAGATTTGCCATTGTCATATGAAGTAAAAGATAAATTACGATTGAGTAGCGACAAAAAATCCATAATTGTAAACGACTCTCTCACGCTCAATGGCATTCCTCCCGAGGTATATAATTATCGATTGGGAAATCGAAGCGCATTGCACTGGATTATCGATCAATATCAGGTAAAGAAAGATGCGAAAACCGGGCAAGTATCGGATCCGAATAATAGGGAAGATAAGGAATATATAGTCCGGTTAATAGGTCAGGTAATTGCAGTAAGTATAAAAACAGACAGCATAGTTAAATCCCTTCCTGATGATTGCGGTATTTAATCATTAGATGGCAAGTGCGCGGGCCGCGATAAATGAATTGTTGGTGCACGGGGACGTACACCAACCACGAATTGACAGGGCGAGAGCGGATTCTCACGTCGGCCCGAAGACGGGACGCCTCAGAATGACGGCAGATTTGAATATCTGCGGGCATAAAGAAGAGAACACACCCCGCCCTCGAAGACTCGGGCACCCCTCTCAAGAGGGGACGACAAGAGCCAATTCCTCGTTGGCTAAGAAGGCCTCTCTCGGAATGACAAAAACACGTTGGGTTTTTCGTCAAGACCCAAGGGTCTTGACCTACAGGATGGCAGATTTTAGGAAAAATCTGCCCTACAGGAGCAAGAGCGGAATCTCACGTCGTCCCGAAGACGGGACTCCTCAGAATGACGGCAGACGGGGACGTCTGCCGCGCTCAAAAAGTAAATACCGAGGTTGATTCCTGCGGGCCGGAGGACCCGGCCCATACAGAAGAGGGGACGACAAGGCGGATTCCTCGTTGGCTGTCACATTTGCACAAAAGATATCTATTCCATGAGACGAAAATATAGGGGATGTCGAAACCTCCCTCGCACGCTCGGGATTCTCGGAAATCCCGCACACGGGATTCCCTCGAACGGGGGTTTCGACCTACATACTCTCGGAATGACAAAAACACGTTATGTTTTTCGTCAAGACCACAAGGGTCTTGACCTACAGGATGGCAGATTTTAGGAAAAATCTGCCCTACAGGAGCAAGAGCGGAATCTCACGTCGTCCCGAAGATGGGACTACTCAGAATGACGGCAGATTTGTATATCTGTGGGCATAAAGAAGGGAACACACCCCGCCCTCGAAGACTCGGGCACCCCTCTCAAGAGGGGACGACAAGAGCGGATTCCTCGTCGGCCTGAGAAGACCTCTCTCGGAATGACGGCGAATCAAAAATCGAGGATAAAATAGGAAAAAAAGGGCGGGGGTTGCGAAACCCCGCCCCTCATTTGGCGTGATTGCGCTCCTTACATCATCATTTCATTCATCTCGCCGATATTCATCAGATGTTCGAATCCAATCGTCTTCGAATTTCTCATGACCGTCGTGAAGTCCTTGACGACCTGTTTGGTCATCACATCCCACACTTTGGCATCGGCCATATAGATATCATCTCCCCAGTGGAGATGCGGTCCCGGCATACCGCCCGGGCAGGGGCGAGGCCACGGGAACGGCAGGACGGCAATCTGCTGAGCCTTTATTGTTTTCATCGCAGGCATCTCCATGTCATATTGAACGGGTACCCGCGTATTGATATCGAAATGATAGGCCCTGTCTATCGGCTTGAGCTTGTGCTCCTTGATCAAACTCCCGATGAAATCCTGATAGCGCAGCCAGATCGGGGCCGGTTTGCCCCAGGGCCAGGGGAAGTATCTTATCATGTGAACCTCCGTGTCATGAATTGTGGAGACTAGTGAGTTCTTTCAAATCCACGCCCGGTCTCGGGGGCGAGCGCGGCTGTATCGAATGATTATTACTCATGGATGCAACTCGAATCGTTTATGGAATCGAAAAAATGATCGCAGAACGTCGGCCCCAGCTTTTCCTCGATGACTCTGAAGGCCTCGAATGCCGCCCCCAGCGCGGCCTTTTCCGACACGCAGATCAGGTCGTTGACGCGATTGTAATAACCCGAGGCCATAAAGTTCGAACACCCGCACCAGTTCATGCAATAATCCTTGAGCGAACAGGTCAGGCATTCACTGTTGAGTACTCGGTTTTGTTTCGTATGACAGGACATCTTTGACGCATCGATGCCCGTGTCGAGATGCCCGATGCAATGATCGGCGCCGTCGCCCGTGCCGATCAATCGCTCGCAGGGATAGATGAATCCGTCGGCCGTGATGGCGAATTCGCCGCGGCCCATACGGCAGGTTTCCTCGGGGCGATACCCCTTGCGCAGGATCGTCGTGATTTTATAATCGATGAGGCTGATAAAAACGGGGCGTTGCTCCAGATAATAACTAATATATAAGTCGCCGACTTCCTTGTATGCCTTCACGACATTGCGCAAATCGGCGATATCCCAGGTCGCGGAATAATCGGGATTGAGGTAAATGTTTTTAACGCCTTTCTCGACGAAATAATCGACAGCCTCCGGGAGCGCCTCGATCGTATCCGGCCGATGCACCGCATTGACGATAAAGGCCGATAACTCCTGAGCGCAGGTATCGATATTTTCTGCGATAACTATAGAGGACGGCATGCCCTTGAGGTCAACCCGATGGAGGTCGTGCACGATCGGCGGACCGTCGCAACTGATGCCGACGGAAATATCGTGGGTCTTTGCGAAATCGATAATCTCCTGATTAATAATCGTGCCGTTCGTTGCGATGGACAGCTCGATAGAGTTCGAGGCAAAATCGGGGTGAGTCTCGATAAATTCAGTCAACTGTTTGATTCTGTCGAATTGTAAAAGCGGCTCGCCGCCGAAAAAACCGATTCGAGTTACCTCATTTGGACTGGAATGGTCGTAAATGAAATCCACCGCTTTGCGGGCGGTTTCGGCGGACATGGATTTTGGTTGTTTTACGATATAGCAGTAATCACACGCGAGATTACAGGCTTGGGTTACACACAGGGTGAACTTCACAGATGCCCCCTTACTTGGCAATTCGGCCCGGCCGGTTGAAATTTCGATAGATGTATGTGGTCGAGATTTTGAATGTCGCGTTGAACGCCTATAATCTAATGCGAACAAATGAGTATAGTCAAGAAAAAAGATTAATATGGTAGTTTAAATGTTGGTTTGTCTGATATCGTAATTCTGAATAAAAAGACAACTTTTGCGCGAATCCCTCGTTATATTGGCATTATGGAACAGAGAAAAATCACAACCGAACGACTTATCCTGCGGCCGTTTACACTCACAGACGCACCTGACGTCCAGCGGCTGGCCGGGGAGCCGGAAATCGCCGATACGGTGCTCAATATTCCGCATCCCTACAAGGACGGCATGGCCGAGGAGTGGATTGCGACGCACGAACCAAATTTTCGGGACGGGAAACTGGCGAATTTCGCAATCACCACAAAAGACACCGGCGACCTGATCGGAGCGATCGGGCTGGTAATAAATAAGCAGTTCAATCATGCCGAGATGGGCTATTGGATCGGCAGGCCATTTTGGAACGGCGGGTTTTGTACCGAGGCGGCGCGGGCGATTATCGCATATGCATTCGATGATTTGCAGCTGCACAAGGTGCACGCCCATTACATGATCAGGAACCCGGCATCGGGTCGAGTCATGGAGAAAATCGGGATGGTGCGCGAGGGGCTCCTGCGCGAGCATGTTTTAAAAGACGGCGTCTATGAGGACATAGTCTGTTATGGCATCGTCCGGAATGAATAGATTCCTGTAATTTTCGGGTATAAAAAAAAAGCCTCCTGCTCGCGGGAGGCTTTTTTATTACAGGGGTATCGGGAAAGATTAGATGTCGAAACCACCCGTGTATTTGTCGTAGTGATCCGGGCTGATGCGCACATTGTACAGCGCGGCCCATTCGGCCATACCGATTTCGGCCTGGGTAGCAATGTCTTCCGCATAGATGTAGGAGCCGTTGGCGGCTTCCAGCCAGTAGTATGTCCAGGCGCCGTGGTAGAGCGTCGGGGCATCATAGGAATAAGTATTGTTTGAAGCGGTAGCGACGACGCTGCCGGTCTCACCGTCAAAGAGGAAGCTGCCCGCTTTGCAGGCATCGATCATAACGGCCTTCTTGGTGCAGTTGGCGGAATTGAAAATATCCATGATATAGGTGTGCGAGATGTAATACAGGTCGGCTGAAATAAGGACCGAGCCCACGTTCAGGCTATTGCCGTGACCGGAATAGGAGAAGGCGATTTCATCGCCGGCGACCGCATTGGCAGCCAGCCAGTTCAAACCGGCAACGATATTATCGGCGGTGGCATCACCGTCGATGCGGCTCAGGACGGTAAAGCCCTGGCTCTGGAAATAGGCGGCCATGGCGATAGCGTCGTCATCACAATATTGCAGGTCATTGGCATCTCCTTCATAATCGGAAATACCGACGACGAATGCATATTTATGGGCAGGATTCGGATTCGGATCGGGACCTGAATCATCCGGCGGGATAGTGACCTTTTTCTCGGCGCTTTGTACATAGTCCGCCGGATTGGCCCAGATATGGGCATTGATAACGGCCTGCGGACGGGTATCGACGAATTCCGGACGCTGAACGAGGACGATCTCGTCCGATGACGTCGGCGATGTAATATCGGAATTCTGGCTACAGCCAAAGACAAGGAATAACGAGAACATGATAGTGAGGGAAAGTAAGATTCTTTTAGTCATGACTCCTCCAAAAGAGTTGAGAGTGTGTGCTTAACTCTCAAAGCGCAAAACAATCAATGCTTGAAGCGCACATGTTGTCTCAAAGCGCAAGGAGTCCGAATCTCTTATAAGCGGCCGGCAGTGGCATCTTGAAGCGTTGTGCGGAATATTTACTGGCTGGCGGGATTCCTCCTCGGTCAAAAGTGGCGGTTTTCAGAAGGCGCCCTACACCTTCGTTGGGTATGATGTAATCAAAAATAGTCGATTTTATAAATTTGGCAAGAAAAAAAGATAAAAAAGCCCCCGTTCGCACGGGGGCTTGTAATGCGATATCATTACATATCAAACATGCCGGAATACTTATCGGTGTGTGATGGAGAGACGCGCACATGGTAGATGCTCGCCCATGCCTTCATCCCGATTTCGGCCTGTTCGGCGCAATCTTCCGCATAGACATACGAACCATTGGCGGCTTCCAGCCAGTAATAGGTCCAGGCGCCGTTATTCAAGGTCGGGGCATCATATGAATAGGTATTATTCGATGCCGTTGCCACGACGCTGCCGGTCAATCCATCCGAAAGGAATGAGCCGATTTTACAGGCATCGAGCATGACCAGTACCTTGCTGCAGGCGGTGGCGTTGATATAGCTCATAATATAACCGTGGCTGATGTAATAGAGGTCGGTCGAAATGATGCATGAACCGACACTGAGCTTATCGCCGTGACCTGAATAGAAGAATGCGATTTCATCGCCGGCATCGGCGGCGGTGGAAAGCGCCGCGAGTGCACTGGCAATATTATCCGCTGTGGCGCTGCGATTGGTGATTTTCGTAACCGAGAATCCCTCGCCCTGGAAATACTGTGCGATTTCATTGGCATCGTCATCGGCGAATTGCAGATCGTTGGCGGTGCCTTCATAGTCGGAAATACCGATAACCAGGGCGTATTTGTGCGGCGGATTCGGGTTCGGATCATCGCCCGGTTCCGGATCCGGCGGCGGTTGCGGCGGTTTCTTCTGGGAGCTTTCAAGGTGTGCCGCCGAGGCGGTAATCGTGTAACTGTCTTTTACATCCTGCGGGCGAGTATCGACAAATTCCGGACGCTGGACGAGCATGATTTGATCTCCGCCATCGGGCGCGGTGACATTCGAATTGTCACTACATCCAAAGAGCATAATAAGGACAAAGATAGCGGTGAGGATGAGATACAATTTCTTCATTTTGACTCCTCCTTAGCAATGCATAAGATGAATGGATAGACTCGTAAAGCGCTGATCGTTTACAATCCTCCCTTATGAATGGTGTGGTGGAATGAAAAAAAAAAGAAATGCACAGTGTACCCCTGAACGCAGTGCTATGATTGCCCCTGAATGCAGTGCTGAAAATACTCTTGTACGTCCAATATACGGGATTGTTGAAATCGGTCAACTAGAAAAAACGGAATGCGATACCTATTGACCGCCGACCGATTGCGTGCTGCGGGCGCGCGCGATATGTCGTTCCGGAAAACCGACCGGTATTTCATCGGTGGCGGAGACCTGGAAATCGTTGATGTCGGTTTTCAGGCGGGTCGTGGAGATTTTCAATTTGCGGAGGGCTTTCAGGAGGAAGGGGTTGGAACCGTGAGTTATGGCAATCGAGTCGATCAGATAATCCTCGACTTCCATAATCCCTTTCACCTCGGATTGCATCTTACTGATGCGGTCGGCCAGCGCGCGACTGGCTTTCGATACCGATTCCGCGACATCGGCCATCTCATCGCCTCGGCGCAGAGTCAGTTTCCATCCGACATCGCCGCGACCGAGTTTTTCCATCGCCGAGGTCAGGCGTTTGCCGGGGCCGAGAATACAGCCGACGCATTTGCGCATCGTCATGATCAAGAAGCCCAGTCCGGCCAGATAGCCGATCCAGAGGATAGCCGGCAGGGTAGAATTCACGATACTAAAAAAAGTGCCCGGTTGGGTCGGGCGTGAGTTGTCGGTGTATAAGTATAAAATTGCGGAGAAAACCAGGATAACGAGGCTGAGCGATATGTAGACGATACTACCGGCTTTGAGCCATTGTCGCGTTTCCATCTCGGCGAACGGTCGCTTGCGGCGATTTTTCATGCTGTCGCTCCTTCGTTAACCCTTAACCGTATTATCGGATTTTGCGTGCGATGCTTTAACGGTCGGGTGCGATTTTCCTTGACTCACATTTTGCGTTGGGATACCTTAGGATAACATGACTGAACCATTTCCATACGATATGCGGGCGGTGCTCCAGGCAGCGGGCAAGGGATTGTCGCCGAAAAAGATAGTAGCCGCCGCGGGATTCGTGCTCATCGGCTATTTGCTCTATGTCGCGATTACCTATCTGGCCCTTATGTTCGATGATGTCCGCTTCGATTACATCTGGCAGTCGTATGGGCTGTTTCCCGTCAAGGTCTATGCCTACGATTCGACGATCGCCCTGTTAATTCAGCTGTGCGGTGTCGCACTGGGATTTTTGGGCCTGTCACAGGGGATACTGGCCGTGGCGGTCATCAATTTCGAGGAGGTCCGCGGAAATCACTTTTTCTCGCTGTTCGATGCGATTCGCTTTACAGTTCTCCGGACACCGACATTGCTTCTGGGATTCATCTCGCTGGGGGCATTTATCGGTTTTGTCTGGTTATTGGGATTTTTGGTCGGATTACTCGCGCGAGTTCCGGTGGCGGGGGAGGCGATAATCGGGCTGCTTTACCTGGTTCCGATTTTTATCACCCTGCTATTGACCTTGTTCGTCGTATTTGCATCGATTATCGCCGTGATTCTCTTACCGGTCGTGATTGCGGCCGAGCGGGAAAAGGAATTGTTCGGACCGCTGCTCAATCTGTTTTCTGTGCTGATTAAAGAACCGATTCGCTTCTTCTGGTATTTGGCGGTCAGCATGGTCATGGCCAAGGTTTCATCATTCGTGTTGGCTTATGTATTTTATCGCACCGTGCAGTTTTCTCGGATCGTATTAAAAACAGGCGGTGGCGAAAAAATCGATCGCATGTTCAATGCGGCGCTCAATATGCTGCCGCTCGATTCATCGGCGGCCGATTTCGTATTCTCTCTTTTCCCGGGAATTTCATTCGGGTTTTCGGTATCGCGATTCGGTTATGGCGGCGATCAATCGGCCGGAGCGGTGTTATTGGCGATATCGCTGTTCATTCTTTTTATTCTTATTATCGGCTATATGTTATCGGTGATTGCCACCGGGATGAGTCGCGGATATGTCGTTATTCGTCGTATGAAGGATGATTATTTCATGGCCGATGAAGCGCCGATGAACGATCACTCCGATTACGCCAATCCTCCGTTTTCGAAAGAAGTTGAAAGCTAATCGTACATAGGGTGGTGCCGTGAGTTTCTGGGCCTATTTCTGGGTATTTGCTCCTCCAATCATTCTGATCAAGATAGGCGTGTTGTATTTCGTCATGACGAGGCCGAATCGGAGGGGGAGTAAATGAGCAGCATCATCTTCGGTCTTATCGCCTATCTGCTGTTCCTGATATTCGTCGCGTTTTATGCTTATCGCCTGAATGAAACGCTGGACGATTTTCTTCTGGCCGGCCGCAAGCTCGGTATCTGGGTCGTGACGTTTTCCGAGCGGGCATCGGGAGAATCCGCATGGTTACTGCTTGGACTGCCCGGCGTGTTATATGCCTCCGGATTACTGGAATTGTGGGTAGCCATCGGGTGCACGTCGGGAATTTTGTTTTCATGGATGGTTATTGCCAAGCCGTTGCGCGAGCAAACCGGCAAATATAATGCCCTGACTCTTCCCGATTTTCTTGAATCGCGCTTCCGAGACGACACGCATGCGCTCAGGATTTTTGCCAGCATCGTCATCACCTTTTTCTTCACGTTTTATGTGTGCGCTCAGTTTATGGCGGCAGGAAAATTATTTTCGCTCTTTTTGCCGATTACCGACGTGCAGGCGATGCTCATCGGCGGCGGTATTATTATCTTCTACACGCTGATGGGTGGCTTTTTCGCTGTGGCCTGGACGGATTTCGTGCAGGCGATTCTGATGATTTCGACGCTGGTTATTTTGCCGATTGTCGCGTTATATGAAATCGGGGGATGGGACAAGGCTATCTCGCAAATAGCCATCGCCAATCCATCGCACCTCGATATATTAGGCGGCAAGGCCGGAATCGCGGCCGCCCTATCCGTTATTTCAGGACTGGCCTGGGGATTCGGATACATGGGGCAGCCGCATCTGCTGACGCGCTTTATGGCGGCCAAGAACCCTGAGGATATGCGCAAAGGCGCCGTCATCGGCATCAGTTGGGCGGTAGTGGCGTTTTGGGGCGCGATGTTTATCGGCCTCTTCGGGACCGTATTGCTTGCCAATAATCCGGATGTTATTGCAGATCAGGAAAAAGTCATGCCTCTGATGGCGATGAAGCTGGTGCCGGGCTGGCTCGCAGGCATTCTGCTGGCCGGAGCATTGGCGGCGATGATGTCGACGGCCGACAGTCAATTGCTGGTAACCACGTCGGCGCTGTCCGAAGACATCTATCATCAGCTCATGAACAAGCGCGCCTGCCAGAAGACACTGGTGAAGATGTCTCGCATTATTACTTTTGCGGTCGGCATTGCAGCGTTTATTATCGCCCTGTTAACGAAGGAACTCGTCTTCAAGATGGTCGGGTTCGCCTGGTCCGGATTGGGAGCATCATTCGGCCCGGTGCTGCTTTTGACGCTGTGGTGGAAGAAGATGACGCGCGAGGGGGCGCTGGCAGGGATGATCTGTGGGACAATCGTGACGATTATCTGGCGTTTGACGCCTGCACTAGTGACAACATTGTTTGAAATCGTTCCGGCGTTTATTTTGGCGTTCATCGCGTGCGTGATTGTCAGCCTGATGTCGCAGCCGGCAGCGAAAAAGGCCTGATTTTATGGCACGACAAACCGTACTGCGCACGGTTGGCGCCGCACTACATGACATTCTGGACACCAATCGGACAGCCTTGTATTTGTTCCTGACAGCTTTCGTGCTGCGTATGTTGTTTTTTGCATTTATGTTGGGGCAGGTGCTCCCGAGTGAAATGGCGGCATTGTCCCCCGATGTCAGGCAATATATGGCGGTGGCTTATGGATTGGCGGGGATGGAGTCGATGAATGAATCGGCATTGTTCGTCTTCGGCTGGGGATACCCGGTGTTTCTGTGGTTCTGCTCGTATTTTGTCGGATTCGGCCCGATCTGGCTTATCTTGATTCAAATCGTACTCAGTTCGCTCAGCTCCGTGCTCGTGTATCGTGTGGCATCGGAGTTGGTTGATAACGAGAAAACGGCGATAGTCGCGGGATATATCGCGGTGATATCAGCGACCTCGATATCACTCGCCAATTTTTTACTCTCGGATACGCTGTTTTTCTTCCTCTTTGCACTGGGAAATCTATGGTTCATTAAAGGGTTGAAAACACTATCGCGGAAATATTTTATTATGAGCGGAATGGTCTTCGCATATGCCGTGTGTACGAGGTCAATGGTACAGTTCTGGCCGATCGCGATGATTCTGCTATTGCTCGTCTGGCCGCTGTTACAATCTACCGCCGAGAAAAAGGAGCGGTTCCGGTATCTAAAAATCGGTTTCTGGGCACCTTTAATTGTCATTATTGTCATGGCCGCGTGGATGATTCGCAATAATGCGGTTCATGATTTGCCGATTATGGCATTCGCCGGGCCGCATGGGATAGGGAAAGTGATCGCTAATGCTCAGGGCAAAACAGACGGACGCGAAATGCGGGATGTGCAATTACAGTGGTATGAGGAATATCGAGCTGAGACCGGAAAGACTGATTTGTCATATAAAGAGATTTATGAGATAACGATGGCACAGGGCTGGCGATTGTTCAGGGAGCATCCGGGTCTCCTGATCGGTACATATGTTCGTTTGGCATATGAAAATATCGTGGCCGATAATGAATTGTATTTTTCGCAATGTCCCAAATATAAAGATCGAATTCAGTCATTGTTGAGTGTGCCGAGGAAAAAGGGGTACACCAAAATCCTGTTTGCCTGCGCTTTGCTCGGCTTGGTGATGCTGTGGTCGAAATACCGCATGGGGGCGGTTTATTTATCGGCCATATATTTGTATGTCATTGTCATGGTCGGGTTCGGCCAATGGCAGGGGTCTCGATTATTTTATCCGGCGATGCCGGCCGAGGCGATTTTCATTGCCTATTTCCTGGTTGCCGGCATCGAGCTTGTCAATCGAAAGCTGCTGCTCCGGTTCTTGTCCATTGATCGTTAGTCTGATGGGACACAGATAATGAGGAGTGTCATTCCTTCGATTGCGCTGCGCTTATCTTCGAAAGTCCGCGATTATTTCAATGCGCGGCCGTTTCTCTTTGCCGTATTTTTACTCGGCATCGTGATGAATTTCGGATTCTTCCTGTTTATGTCCGGACAGGTGTGGATTTCAACCATTTCGACTTTGGCGCCGGATTCCATTCAGTACATGAAGATCGCCGGGGGGATTCTCGGAAATAATTCTCCAAATGAATTCGGTCTCATGATTTTCGGGCCGGGATTCGGGGCGTACCTGGCTGTTATTATGTTTCTGTTCGGATCGCATGAGGCCATACTATTGTTCTTCCAGCATCTGCTCGCAGCGGCGAATCTGTTGATCCTTTATGAAGTTGCCAGGGAGATCAGCAAATCTCATAAAATCGGCATCATCGCGGCGGCGCTGTACGCGACATCATTTACGGCGATTGCGCTGGCGAATCTGATTTTATCGGATGTTCTCTTCTTCTGCCTGTATCTGTTCAGTGTTCTCTTTTTGCTGAAGAGTCTGAAACGATTCAGATGGCAGCTGGTGATATTGAGCGGTTTTGTTCTCGGAGCGGCAATACTGGTGAAAAGTATCGGGCAGTTTTTGATCGTCGGTCTGTTGTTGCTGCCGCTTTTGTATATCAAAGAGATGAGTCCGGCGGCTGAATGGAAGGGGCGTTTTCATTGGTATGGGCGTTATGCGGTCGCGCCGCTGATTGCTCTCGTGATTATCGGCGGGTGGATGACGCGGAATTATGTCGTGCACGATAAGGCAATGCTGGCCTTTACGGGGGCCGGCGGGCCATCGAATATCGCGCTGCGGGCGATCGCGAAGGAGGAAAACCGCGAAGCCGGAGATGTCTATGCCGAGTGGGTGGAGACTTATAAGGCCAGGACCGGTTTGACGGAATTGTCCCTGTCCGATGACTATGACATGCGCACACATGAGGTGCGAAAGGCGATCGGCAAATATCCCGGCGCGATGATGTCCGTCTATTTCGGCCTGACCTGGGAAAATTTGACGGCAACGAATGAATTATATTTCACGCAGTGCCCGACATATAAGTATGATATCGATTCCGGTGTACTGTGGTACAAGGCGCACTCTTTGAACTTTTTATCGTTTTGGCTGTCGATATGCGGGCTGGCCCTGATGATATTACTAAGGCGGTGGCGATTGTTTTTCTTCACTGCCGGACTGTTTGTCTATTTCGCGGGATTGATCGGATTTACTCAATTCCAGGGTTCGCGCCTTTTTTTCCCGGGACAGGTGGCTTGCTTCATCAGCATCGGTTTTCTTATTGAGAGTCTTATATCATCAAAAGAAAAGCCCGCATGATGAATCATACGGGCTGATTTCAAGAAAATTAATTCCTACCAGTTCATCAATTGCTCGAGGTTCTGGTTGAGCTTCTCGACCCGATTTTCGAAGTCGGTCTTCTTGCTGCGGTCCTTGTCGACGACATCGGCCGGGGCATTGGCCAGATAATCGGGATTTGCCAGCTTGCGCGAGAGCTTCTCGAGTTGATTCTTCAGGTTGGTCAATTCCTTATTGAGCCGCTGGCGCTCGAAATCGATATCGATAAGTCCCTCGAGCGGGATAAATATTTCGGCTCCCTGTAAGATTGCCGAGGCCGACATATTTGGCTTTTTGACATCCTCGCCGATAGTGATTTCCTCGATGCGGGCGAGGTTTTTGTAATAGTCGAAATAGTCGGTCAGTGTCGTGCCCAGCGCCTGATCATCGACGCGAATCATGACATCGGCCCGCTTGCCCGGAGGGACGTTCATCTCCGAGCGAATATTGCGAATGGCATTGACGACCATCTGAATGCGGTTGAGCCGCTCTTCCAGCTCGTCATCGGCAAAGCCTTCTTCGGCGACCGGCCATGCCGAGGTTGTCAGGAAGGTATCCTCGGAATCAATCAGGCTGGCATGAATTTCCTCGGTAATAAACGGAATAAACGGATGCAGCAGCAGGAGTATCCGCTTGAGGACATACCCGGCGACTTGTTGCGCCGTCTGTTTTTCCTCTTCGGTGCCGTCATACAGGCGCGGCTTAATCAGTTCGATATACCAATCACAGAAATCTTTCCAGGTGAACTCATAGAGCGTCTTGGCGGCGCTGTTCAGCTTGAACGCGTCGCAGTCGGCATTAACCGATTTTATCGTTTTCTCCAGTCGCGACAGAATCCACTTGTCGATGAGGATCAGTTTATCCTTCGGCAGGGTGTCGAGGTCCGGCGTTTTGTCGCCGAGGTTCATTTTCACGAAGCGCGAGGCGTTCCAGAGCTTGTTGTTAAAATTGCGCCCGAGTTCGAAGCTGTTCTGGCCGATCCACGGGTCTTGCCCGTCGGGAGAGGCGAGAATCAGCGCGATGCGCAGGGCGTCGGCGCCGTACTGGTCCACGATGAGAACCGGGTCGATGCCGTTGCCGAGCGATTTCGACATCTTGACGCCGTCGGCATCGCGAACGGTGCCGTGGATGTAGACATCGCGGAAGGGGAGATCGCCCATGAATTCATATCCCGCCATGACCATGCGCGCGACCCAGAGGAAAATGATCTCACTGGCTGTGACAAGAGTGTCGGTTGGGTAGAATTTTTTCAATAAATCGGTATTCTCGGGCCAGCCGAAAACGGAAAACGGCCAGAGCCACGAGGAAAACCAGGTATCGAGGACGTCTTCGTCCTGAATGATGATCTTCGATTTACAGGCCGGGCATGTTTCCGGCATCGAGCGGGCAGCGATAGTTTCGCCGCATTCCTGACAGTAGTAAATCGGGATGCGGTGGCCCCACCACAATTGGCGCGAGATGCACCAGTCGCGGATGTTTTCCATCCAGTGCATGTACGTCTTCGTCCAATGCTCGGGATGGAATTTGATTTTACCCGACTTGACGGCTTCGATCGCAGGTTTGGCCAGCGGTTCCATCTTGACAAACCACTGTTCCGACAGCATCGGCTCGACAACTGTTTTACAGCGGTCGTGAGTGCCGACCGAGAGTTTATACTTGTCTGTCTTGACCAAAAAGCCTTTAGCTTCGAGATCCTTCAGCAACTGCTTGCGGCCTTCGTAGCGGTCGAGGCCTTTATATTTGCCGGCGTTCTCGTTGAGCGTACCGTCGAGATTCATGATGTTGATCTGTTCGAGGTCGTGGCGGCGGCCGATTTCGAAGTCATTGGGGTCGTGCGCAGGAGTGACCTTGACGACGCCGGTGCCGAACTCCTGGTCGACATAGTTGTCGGCGACGATCGGTAGTTCGCGCTCGAGAATCGGCAGGATAACGGTCTTGCCGACCATTTTCTTGTAGCGCGTATCGGTCGGATTGACGGCCAGTGCGGTATCGCCAAGCATCGTTTCGGGGCGCGTCGTGGCGACGGTCAGGTATTCGTCCGAACCTTTGACTTTATATCGAATATGCCACAGATGGCTGTCGATTTCCTTGTGTTCGACTTCATCGTCGGAGATCGAGGTCTGGTCTTTCGGGCACCAGTTGACGATGCGATAACCTTTGTAGATCAGGCCTTTTTCGTAGAGGCGCAGAAAGACTTCCTTGACGGCATTCGAGAGGTCCTCGTCATAGGTGAAGCGGGTACGCTCCCAGTCGCAGGAGGAGCCGATTTTCTTAAGCTGGCCGAGGATGGAGTCTTTGTTCTTGTTGGCCCAGCCCCAGACGCGCTCGACGAACTTGTCACGGCCCATCTCGCGGCGCGTGGTGCCTTCCTTAACGAGTTGCTTCTCGACGATGACCTGCGTGGCGATACCGGCGTGATCGGAGCCCGGAAGCCATTCGCCTTCGCAGCCCTGCATCCGTTTACGGCGTACGAGAATATCCTGAATCGTGTTATTCAGTGCGTGGCCGAGGTGGAGAATATCGGTCACGTTCGGGGGAGGGATAACAATCGTGTACGGCTTCTTATCCGATTTCGGATCGCCGTGAAAGGCGCCTGCTTCGACCCATTTTTCGTACCATTTATTCTCGACTTCTTTGGGACTGTACGGCTTACCCTTGCTTTTCTCGTCTGCCATTTATACCTCAATTTACCTTACGGCAGGGGCACAATGCTCCTGCTCTCCGTTTCATAGAAACGCTCAAAATATCGTATATACGCAAAATGTCAAGTTAAGGTTGTCAAAGCAAAATATATTTCGTTTTTCCCCGGAAATTGCGTATCGTATAATTCTATCGGTAAAAAAGGAGATTACTTTGACCTATGACTTCAAATCCGATTTGCCGCCGCTGGAGCGACTTAGAGCGATTATGGCTCGCCTGCGGGCGGAAAACGGGTGCAACTGGGACCGGGCGCAAACTCACGAAACTTTAGTAAAATATTTAATAGAAGAGACTTACGAGGTTGTCGAGTGTATCGAGGCGGGACGGCTGGAGAATCTGAAAGAGGAACTGGGGGATTTACTGACCCAGGTCTATTTCCATTCGCAGATCGCCGATGAAGACAACCGATTCACGATCGATGATGTTGCGGAGACCGTTAACGAGAAGCTGCTCAGGCGGCATCCGCATGTGTTCGGCGAGCAGAAGGATTTGAATCCGCAGGAAGTTCGTGACCAGTGGGAGAAGATTAAAGTCGATTCCAAAGAAAAGAAGTCGGTATTGGCCGGGGTACCGAAATCGATGCCGGCCCTTAACCTGGCGTTTCGCGTCGGCGAGAAGGCAGGCGGCGTCGGGTTCGATTGGGAAGACCCGAGAGATATTTTCGCCAAGTTCAAGGAGGAAATCGCCGAGTTCGAGAAGGAATTCGACGCTAATGACAAAGAGCGGATGACGGATGAATTGGGCGATCTGATGTATGCGCTGGTCAATCTGGCCCGCAAAATCGATATCGATCCCGAGCATGCCTTGCGGTGCACCGTCGGGCGGTTTATCGACCGTTTTGGGTACATAGAAGAGACGCTGAAAAAGCGCGGGCAGAAATTCGCCGACACGACTCTTGCTGAGATGGAAGAGTTGTGGCAGGAGGCAAAAAAGTAAAAACAAATCGGATGATTTGGAGTTATAGGGGGTAGCGTCAGAATCGGAGGCGATTCTCCGATTAGGGTTTGACTTTGCGGGTGTCGCATATTATTATGACGGCCTGAGGATTAGGAATGACGAGCGCCAATTTACAGGATATTATAGAGCCGATTCGCGACGACTTGCGGTCGTTTGACCGCAAGCTGGAGTCGTATTTGTCCGCCGAATCCGCGCTGATAACGTCGGTTATCAAGCATATTATGGCGTCCAAGGGCAAACGGCTGCGCCCGGCTATCCTGTTTTTGACGGCTCGGAGCGGCGACTATATGTCCGATCAGGTCATCGACGCCGCTCTATCGATCGAACTCATCCACACCGCGACGCTCCTCCATGACGATGTTATTGACGAATCCGACCTCCGCAGGGGCCAGGAGACGGTCAATTATCGCTGGAATAATCTGGTATCGGTTCTGATGGGGGATTTCCTGTTTTCGCGGGCGTTTCGCATCATGGTCGGGACCGGTTCCACTGAACTGGTTGCCTCGATCAGCGCGGCGACCGAGCGGGTGAGTTTCGGCGAATTGCGGCAGGTCGAGGAAGTCGCCAATTATGAACTGCCGGAAGATGAATATATAAAAATCATTTCCGATAAAACCGCGTCCCTGTTTGCGACGGCGTGCGAGGCCGGACCGATTCTGCACAAGGCGTCGCCGGCCGACAGGAAGCTGCTGTATAGCTTCGGCGAAAATATCGGTATCGCGTTCCAGATTGCCGACGATCTGCTCGATTTCATAGGTGACACCAGGCGTACGGGCAAAGAAGTCGGCAGTGATTTGATTCAGGGCAAGGTGACTCTGCCGCTGATTTATTCGCTGTCCAAGTCATCGCCGAAGTCTCAGCAGGAGATCACCGGGTTGTTGGGCAACGGTATCGATAAAGAAGGCATCGATCGGGTGCTGAAATTCGTCACCGAGCAGGGCGGTATCGAATATGCCTACAACCGGGCGCAGGAATTTTCCGACCGGGCTGGCGAGACCTGCAATAATCTGAAAGACAGTGTCTATAACAGTACGCTGCGGGAAATCCTTCGCTTCGCGGTCGCCCGGGATAATTAAATGTCGGTTTTTTGCCCCGTCGGGCAATTAATGGCGCCACATCTGTCCCCTTCATTGTATAAAAAACTATGCTGGCACTAAGTCGATTCGATATAGAGTTTCTGGGCAGTTACCTGTGGCTGAGCGTTTTGATTTGCGTTGGGTTGCTGGTTGTTACCTATATCTATTATCGGAGGACGACTCCGCCGCTGGCCGGATGGCTGCGGGGTGTATTGGCAGCACTTAGGATTATCGCCTTCGTCGCGCTGTTTCTGGCGCTCACTCAACCGATTCTCACGATAGAAAACCGATTCGATAAAAAGAAATCGATGGCGGTCATTATCGACCGGTCGAAGTCGATGGATTTACCGGCGTCTCAGGGTGCGGATAAATCGCGCGCGGATGTCGTAAACGATGTGTTACAAGATGGTAGTCTGTCGGCACTTTTTAATGATCTGGATGTGACGTATTATGCCGTGGCCGAGTCGCTGGATGTCAATAAGAACGGGTTGAACCTGTCGGGAAATAAGACCGATTTCGGAAAATCGCTCATCCAGTTGAAGCAATTGACGGCGCTGAATCCTCCTGAATACATGATGCTGATTTCCGATGGCCGGGTGACGACCGGGGAAGAGCCCGCCGATGTTATCGGGCAGTTTGGGGCTCCGGCTTTGGCGATTGCGGTCGGAGATTCCAGCCGTATCAATGATTTGTTGCTTGATAATGTTTTGTACAACGATGTGATTTATGCCGGGCGGCAGACCGAGTTCAAGGCTGTCGTGTCACAGACGGGCGAGGTAGAGGGAGATCGCCGGGTGACGCTCCGCGAGGGAAATCAGGTTCTGGGGCAGGCGACATTAAGGCCGCAGGGTGAGGGGCGGACGGTCGAGGAGACCGTGTCATTCACGCCGAGTCAGCCGGGGAAGAAAATTCTGACCATGGAAATTTCCGGCGATGACACCAATGAAAATAATAATCGTAAGACGTTTGCGGTGCGGATTCTGAAGAGCAAATTATCGATTTTGTTGTATACATCTTCGGTCAATGAAGAATATGCATTTCTCAATCGCTATTTGCGGAGCCGCGATGATTTCGAGGTGGAATCAGTCATCGATGCGAACGGCGGGGATCGACTGGGGATTCGCTTCCCGAATACGGCGGAGAAACTCAACAGCTATGATGCGGTGATCTTGATCGATCCGGATTTGAATCGTTTGCAGAGCCATTACGATAAATTCGTGTCATATCTGAACGACCGCGGCGGCGGGCTGTTCGTCCTGATGGGCGAGAAATATGCCGCAAGCGCCAACGGAAGTCGTATCGAAGGATTATTGCCACTGGCGGTGTCCAACCGGCGGATGGCGTATGGCAAGTATCAACTGGCGCCGAACCCTCGGATGATTTTCCATCCGGCGGTGAAACTCGGTGAGACGCGCGAGGAGATCGCTCGGTCGTGGCAGAATCTGCCTCCGTTTACCGCATTGGTGACGGTCGATTCGCTTCGCTCCAGCGGTGTGCCGCTGGCGTACATCGAGGGAAATCGGTCGCGGCGCGAGGTGTGCGGATTAGCTCTGCAGCGGATGGGCGCGGGCAAAATTATCGCGCTGGCGCTGTCGCCGTTGTGGAACTGGGCGTTTTATCCCGTCGGCGTCGGCGATGATGCCTCGGATTATAAGGAGTTCATTTCAGGCAGTTTGCGCTGGTTAACCATCGGCGATGAATCGGACCGAGTGAATTTCAAACCGGTCGCCGAGGTATTCGAGAGCGGCGATGCGGTGATATTCGAAGGGATCGCTCGGGACGAGGGCTTCCGGCCTATCGAAGGCGGTTCGGGTGAGGTCGTGATCGTGTCGGCATCGGGTGATAGTACGACAGCCAATATTCTGCCGCAGGTCGGCCGCGAGGCCGGGTATTTTGCGGAATTTGGTGTGATGCCTCCGGGTGAGTACAACTATCGGGCGGATATGTTCGCCGAGGGTGTGCGGCTCGGACGATTCGACGGTAAGTTTGCCATCGACAATATCGACCGCGAGACGGCTCTGACGGCGGTTGACTGGAATTCATTGGCGCGGACGGCATCGGTATCGGGCGGTGTATTCGCGCCGTATACAAATCTCCAGCCGATTATCGATGCGATTGATGTCTCGAAAACGGATGTCACCGAGTCACACGAGGTGCGGCTGTGGAATCATGTTATATTATTGATAATCATTTTGGTGGCGCTGTCGGCGGAATGGTTTATTCGTAAGAATCGGCAGTTGCTGTAGAGTTTCAGTAGGGCAGGTCCCCGATGGGACCTGCCATCGCGCGATGCGCGAAGAACACACCCCGCCCTGTCGGGCACCCCTCTCGAGAGGGGATGATGTCTCAAATCAAACAAATGAATTACAATCCTGCGGAATTGATTTACCTATTGGATAGCCAGTAGGGAAGGAGCCCTGCGCTCCTGCCATCGCACTTATGGAATTACCGGACATTGTTAACACAGCGAGATGACCTGAAGAATCCTACCCAATGGGTGGGGTACCGTTACCTAAATAATATCAACTTCTCTACTATCGACATTCCGAGTGATGAGAAGTGGAAAAAATATATCCCTGATGGGGCAGTTTGGCCCTTTGAATCACGTCCATCCCAGGATACAGAATGCTCTCCCCATTTTTGATGTTCATTAAGAACTGTATCTACTAATTGACCCTTTATATCCCATACAGTGACCACAATATCCATGGGTTTGGTTAACCGATAAGTAAAGCCTGTAGTAGGACTAAAAGGATTGGGAAAATTCTTGCTAACTTCTATAGTCGGTATTAACGAGTATACCTGTTGTGGATTTATTAAATAGGCTTTTGAAACTGATCCGGTAATGAAGTCTCCAGATGCACTCCATAAAGTCAAATCAAGCGCCATCGTAATTGCGTTTGGGAATTCATTGGTTTCGATGTCTTCCATTTTGATATAGTGCGTGACGATATTAGAATCGATATATTCTCCAAATGTAGAAATTTCCGCAATATGTTCTCTCGAAATTACTACTGTGTCGCTTGATGTAATAAGAGTGACATTTTGTACATCTACTACGAGACTATCATCTTGGCCTCGAGTCGACGAATCGTCATCAAGATAGTATTCGATGAACGGTATGATGTTAAAGCGGGAATGAGTTCCTAATAGCCGGGTGACTTTTACTTGAGGGATGATTTTGTACGGGCCGAATGAGTCCTCCTGAGTTTTGCAATTTCTCCAGTATTCTACTTCATGGTCGCAATCATAGGACGCTTGCTTGGCGGCACAACCTGATAGCAGGATGATGGTGATTGTTGAGAGAATCGTTAAGACAGATTTCATAGTCGCTCCTGATAATTTATATAATTCCACCTTAAAAGGGGTGGGGCACCCGGTTTTGTCGGGCAATTCATGAACTGTCAAAACCTGCCTCGCTTGCTCGGCACCCTCGATTCTTTGCGAGCTCAGAATCTCGGGCAGGGGTTTTGACCTACAAAAGAGGCAATTCGTGAATTGCCCCTACTCCTCACGGGCCGGGAGACCCGGCCCCTACATGAAGAATATCATTTTAGCAGCACCATTTTTTTTGTGTCTGTGTAGTCGGGTGTCGTAATCTTGTAGAAATATATTCCCGAGGGCAATGAATGACCACTCGTATCCCGAGCATCCCAAGTTTGATGATAGATGCCGGGATCTCTGTTTGTATTGACCAGTGTGTCGACAGCTTTACCCTGGACATCATAGATTACCAGTGTCACCGGGCCGGGGGAGTTTACAGTATATGACAATGTCGTGGTCGGGCTGAAGGGATTCGGCAGCGATTTATCGGTCGCCCATTGTGATAATCCACTTCCGTGTCCATAGGGATAAATCAATTCATTAAATGCCCCCGTCTCGACCACTACCGATGATTCCTTTGTATCGGTCACTTCGGCATTGACAAAGAGGTGCAACTTCGCGGGGAGAGTATCGAGTTCGAAAGACTTCAATTTAATGTATTTGACTTTCAGGTTATAGCCTTGTGTCTGTCGAGTAACCTGAAAGACTGTGTCGGGTTCAAGGTCGATGTGAAGGGCAAGGTCTCCATTGGATAGAAATGTATTCGTAAATGTAATAGTATGCGAATCGCGAAATCTTATGTCGGAAGGATTATAATCAGGGAGCGCTTCGAAGCAGGGAGAGAATATATACTTCCGGCGTTCTTCATCGAAGCGATGGGTCATGATAAATCCGATTTTATAGGGGCCGATGGTATTTGATGCAATCGGGTGTCCTAATGGCGCCCAACCTTCCGGAGTGAGCGAGTGAGTGCTCAAGGGGCGATATGCTGCCGAGTAGCATCCTGACAAGGTGATTAGATATAGAATAATGAAAATGGCTATGGTTCGTTTTTTCTTGGTCAAGTCGTTCCCTCCGCCTTGCGTTATCTGTTGTACTAAAATTATAGTATGTTAGTTCCATATTGTTGGCAAGGAGGAACAGTAGGGCAGGAGCCCTGTGCTCCTGCCATCGCGCGATGCGCAAGCGTCAAGACCTCCTTCGCTTCGCTCAGGACCTGCGGCCCTTCCTTCGTCAGGGCCTGCGGCAGGGGTCTTGACCTACCCAAGAGGGCAATTCGTGAATTGCCCCTACGTTTGTATTTTCCCGGCAGACGAGGATTCGCCGCGGCGAACCGGGCACACGGATGTTGGCTTTAAGCGGGAACCCACCCTTTTTTTCAAAGCCCAAAAAGGGATGGGCCACCCAGTCTGCTCTCGGGAATGACCATGAAGAGGCAAGAGCGGATTGCCACGTCGTCCCGCGAGCGAGACTCCTCGCAATGACCGGTAATTAAAAAAGAGTGCGAGAAATGGGAAAAACTCTCGCTTGTCTCAAGATGATATTCTTCGTAGATTCCGGCATTCGAATCGAAAAAAATAACGAAAGGATATATGATGAAAATAGCGGTTGTCGGTGCGGGGCTCATGGGGCGAGCCGCCGTGTATGATCTGGCGAAAAATCCCGATGTGAAAAAAATCGGCGTCTTCGATATCGACCTCAAACTGGCAAAATCAGTCGCCAAAAAATATGGCTATGGCAAAGCGGTAGTGAAAAAATTCAATGCCGGTGATGTGAAGACGGCGCAGAAGGTTTTCACCGAATACGATGCGGTCATTTCGGCCGTGACGTATAAATTCAATCCGGGGCTGGCCAAGGCGGCGATTCAGGCCAAGGCGCATTTCTTCGATCTGGGCGGCAATAATACTGTCGTCGATAAAGAATTCAAACTGAATGCCGCGGCCAAAAAGGCCGGTGTAGTCGTTATTCCGGACTGCGGTTTGGCGCCGGGGATGGTGTCGGTGATTGCGGCGGGAGACCTCGCGAAATTCGATAAACCGGAATCGCTTCACATTCGGGTCGGCGGTTTACCGCAGAAGCCTCGGCCGCCTCTCAATTATCAGATGGTTTTCTCGGCCGAGGGGCTCATCAATGAATACTATGAACCGGTTGTTGCCATCAGGAACGGCAAAAAAATCATGCTACCGCCGATGACGGATATCGAGGCGCTTAATTTCAAAAGCATCGGCAAACTGGAGGCGTTCACGACATCGGGCGGGACATCGACTCTGCCGAAGACGTATGGCAAAGTTCTAAAAAATCTCGATTACAAGACCATCCGCTATCCGGGGCATTGTCATTTGTTCAAGATGATGATGGATATCGGCCTGTGCGAGTGGGATGCGATTGCCGTTGACGGCGTCAAGGTGTCGCCTCGGTCAGTGCTGAAACAGGTGCTGGATAACAATCTCAGTTTCGGCGAGCCGGATCTGGTTCTCGTGCGCGTCACGACTGAGGGGAAGATTAAGGGGAAGAAGAAGCGGTACGTATCGGAAATCATCGACAAGCAGGATAAGAAGACCGGCCTGACGGCGATGATGCGCTGTACGTCCTTCCCGATTACGATTATTGCCTGGATGGCCTGCGCCGGTCATATCAAAGTAACCGGCGTCGTACCGCAGGAGAAGGCGGTTGATCCGGATTTATTCAGGAAAGAACTCGCGAAGCGGAAAATCAAATTGACGTCTCGATGGGGGCGATGAAGTTGGCTTAAGAGGGTTTTATCCGGCAGATATGGACATCTGCCGTTCACAGAATACAAAAAGCCCCGTTTATGCGGGGCTTTTTTCTGGGAGGTAAGATATAGCTAAACAGTGTTTCTCTGGTAGATCTTGTGTCGAATCGCGCGGTGCGCGAATTGTCAAAACCTGCCTCGCATGCTCGGCACCCTCGATTCTTCGCGGACTCAGAATCTCGGGCAGGGGTCTTGACCTACATAAGAGGGCGACTCGTGAATTGCTCTACGGACCTTTATTGGTCGTTATATTCTTCCAGCCAGGCCATTTGGATGGCCTCGAGTTTCGCCTCGCTGGAGTTATCCGGTTCGTCGTCGAAGTCGTCCAGTTCCATGACCATGCGATGCAGATCAGTGAAGCGGACATCAAGTGGATTCATATCGGGATATTTATCGAACAATTCGAAGCCGATATCGTCAGCGTCAGACCATTCCATGCGTGCTCCTTTACAGTTCCGGCTTCGGCGGGATGACGATTCTGACATCGCCTTTGACCTGCGACTGGCAGGCGAGGCGCGATTCCAGTTTCAGACCGACGGCAGTGTCGAGCATATCTTCTTCTTCGTCGGAGATGTCCGACAGGTTTTCCATACCCTCGACTACCCAGACATGGCAGGTGCTGCAGGCGCAGTTGCCGCCGCAGTTGTGTTCCAGTTCGATTTTATTGTCAAGCGCCGCATCGAGCAGCGTGATTCCCGGAGTGACTTCGACTTCCTTGTCTCCTATCGTGATTTTCAACTTTTCCCCCGTTTTCACATTCGTGGTCATGACCAGTTCCTCTTATTTTATCAATTCCTCGGCGTCACCGACCTTTTTATTCTTCAATAACCCGCTGAGGCTTTCGTTGACCATGCGGGCGGCCAGGTCCGATGTGGCGTCGTTCAAATCATCCAGTTTTTCGCGCAGGACTCTCGAGCTGTTGCCTTTGAGCGCCTCGCGAAGATCATCGGCGGCGTCGCGGATGTCATCCTCTTCGCCGGGTTTGAAATCGGTTACGATTTCCAGAGCCTTCTCGGTAGCGGCCAACACTGTTTTGGCCTCGTTCGAAAGCTCGATCAATAAACGTTTTTCGATATCATCGGCGGCGTGAATGAATGATTCACGGACCATCGACTTTACTTCATCCTGAGTCAGGCCGTACGAGGGCCTGATGGTGATATCCTGCTCTTTACCGGAGCGGGTATCGGTAGCTTTTACTTTTAAGATGCCGTCGGCGTCGAGCGTGAAGGCGACTTCGATGCGCGGCATGCCGGCTTTTTGCGGCGCGATGCCGGTGAGGTCGAAGTGGCCGAGCGAACGATTATCTGCGACCAGTTCGCGTTCGCCCTGAAAGACGCGGATGGCGACTGAGGTCTGACCGTCAACATACGTCGTAAAGATTTCATTGGCAACAGCCGGAATCTTCGAATTGCGTTGAATCAGGACATTCATGACGCCGCCCATGGTCTCGATACCGAGGGACAATGGCGTAACGTCCAGTAATAATAAATCGTCGCGGCCGCCGGTGATAATATCGGCCTGAATAGATGCGCCGAGGGCGACGACTTCATCGGGGCCCAGGTCACAGTGTGGTTCGCGCTTGAAGAACGCCTCGACTTCCTCGCGCACGGCAGGCACTCGCGTGGAGCCGCCGACGAGGATGACCTCGTCGATGTCATCGACTGTCAGGTTGGCGTCGTCGAGGGCTCGTTTGCAGAAATCTATCGTACGATTCAGAATCGGTTCGATCATGCGGTCGAAGATAGGGCGTTTGAGTGCGGTCGAAAAACTGTCGGCCTGATGCGCGAAATGCATGTCAATGTTGACGCGTTCGTTATTACTCAGATCCATCTTGATTTCTTCGGCATTGCGCTTGAGCATGGCGCGAATTTTCGGCGAGGCGGTATTAATATCGATATCATTGGCGCGAGCTTCGTTGATGATGAAGTCGACGATGACATCATCGATATCGTCGCCGCCAAGTCTGGTATCGCCTGCGGTCGAGAGTACCTCGAATATACCGTCGGTGAGCCGAAGGATTGATATATCAAATGTTCCCCCACCGAAATCATAGACGGCGATCGTGCCGCGATCTTTTTTATCGAGGCCATAGGCGAGAGCCGCCGCCGTTGGCTCATTGATGATGCGGAGGACTTCAAGTCCGGCAATTTTTCCGGCGTCTCGAGTGGCCTGGCGCTGGGCATCATCGAAATAGGCCGGGACGGTAATCACTGCGCGGTCGACTGGTTGCCCGAGGGCCTTTTCAGCTTGCTCTTTTACACCCAATAATATCGCAGCGGATAATTCTACCGGCGAATAAATCGTGTCGTCGATTTTGACGGAGGCCAATCCGCGAGGGTCGGCGGCGATTTCAAATGGGTAACGGCCGCTTTCGTCTTTGATGTCCGCTGCGGCTTTGCCCATGAGTCGTTTGACTGAGTACACCGTATGTTCCGGATTTTCGACGAGGGCATTGTATGCCGCGCGACCGATTTCGAGTTTTTTATCTTTTAAGGAAATGACCGACGGTACGATGGCGCCGTGCTCGCCGGTGAGGGCGTGCGGTTGTCTGTCGGTAACTATTGCCGCCAGTGAATTGGTCGTGCCGAGATCGATTCCGATGGCGATTTGTTTTTTCTTATTATTCGACATTAATTTTCATCCTGTTTCAGTCGCTGTTCGATGCGTCGTATGATTGTTCGTAAATATTTTACATTGTTGAGTCTCGATTCAACCTCGGTCTTGGCGCTGTTGTGTCCGTTCAGTAGTTTATCGAAGTGCGGCGCGAGGGAATCGAGCAGTTCCCGCTGGCGTACCGTGAAATCGTTTTTTGTCCGGTTCAATTGTTTAATCTCATCTGCGGACAGAATATCATTCATGAGCAGTTCGCCGGTTTCGAGGATTTCATCGAATAAATCCTGTGGCGGAGTCGGGTTACTTTTCGTGTTTCCCGCCTTAAGTGACAGAAGATAGTCTGCGCGCTTAATCGGGTCTTTCAGGACGCCGTAGGCCATATTGAGGTAGGCCGTGTTATCGCGTGCGATGACCTGTTCCGAGTCGGATAATTGACCGTAGAAATCCGGGTGCATCTTGCGCGAAAGTTCAATGAATGGTTTCTGCAGGTCTGCCGGGTCGATTTTGTAGTGCGGTTCGAGGCCGAACAATGCGAAATAGTCGCTGACTTCCTCGAGCGGCTGAATCTTCACGCAATGGCTGCAGAAGGGGCCTTCGCCGACTTCTTCCTTGCATGACCAGCAGAGATGATGACCGTCATTCAATATATGAAGCGAATCATTCGGCGTGTGTGACATTGTCTGCCTCTCGGGTTCTGTTCCTGTAAACCGGGAAAGAATCGTGTTCGCTGCCGTATTTGATGACTTTGGCGACTTCCGTCAGGCGCGACGCGATGACCATGAATGCCCAGGGCGGGATGACCGTCGTGCCGCAGCCTTTGACCAGGACTCGTTTCCCTCGAAACGAATCCCAGTCGAAGTTTTCTACTTTTTCATAAAACGATTTTTCGAGGACAATCCCATTGTCCATAAAATCGTGCATGTCGAAAATCTCCACAATTCCCTCCCAGCCGGGTTTATACGGAGAAGGAAGTCCCGCAGCTGCAACCGCGCGAAGACTTCGGATTATCGAATTTGAAACCACCGGTGAGCAATTCCTTGGTGTAGTCGATGGTCGTCCCGGACATATACAGCAGGGACTTGGCATCGACGACGACCTTGAGCCCGTCGAATTCCAAAACCTGATCGAATTCATCGACGATGTTGTCGAAGCTCATGGCATAGCTTAACCCACTGCAACCGCCGCCCTGAACACCGACGCGCAGCATCATGTTATCCGCGTCTTTTTCTTCATTAATCAGGCGTTTCACTTCCGAGACGGCGGCGGGAGTGAGGTAAATCGTTTCATCCAGTGCGTTCGTATTTATTTTCTGATCTGACATCAGGCAGCCCTTTCTTCGTCTTTCTTCGCTTGCAGATCGTCCAAAGACTTTCCGTTCTTCTTCATGTAATCGCCCAGCGCGGCCTTGAGCGCGTCCTCGGCCAAAACCGAGCAGTGAATCTTCACCGGCGGGAGCGATAGTTCGTTGACGATATCGGTGTTTTTAATCTTGAGCGCCTCCTCGATCGTCTTGCCCTTCACCCATTCTGTGGCGAGGGATGATGAGGCGATAGCAGAGCCGCAGCCAAATGTCTTGAACTTGGCGTCTTCGATGACGTTGTTTTCGTTGATCTTCAACTGCAGTTTCATGACGTCGCCGCATTCGGGCGCGCCGACGACACCGGTGCCGACCGATGTGTCGTTTTTATCCATAGAACCCAGATTGCGCGGGTTCTTGAAGTGGTCGAGTACTTTCTCAGAGTAAGCCATATTGTATACCTCCGGCTGCAAGCATGCAGCGTTTATTATCGATTCCTAACAGCCCAATGCCTTTAATGTTCCGACCATTCGACCGATTTCAGGTCGATGCCTTCCTGCGCCATTTCGTAGAGCGGAGACATTTCGCGCAGGCGAGTGACCGCGCCGACGATTTTGTTGCCGACGTATTCGATTTCCTCGTCGGTCGTGAATCGTCCCAGTCCGAAGCGTATGGAACTATGAGCTAATTCTTCGTCGACGCCGAGGGCCGACAGGACGTGCGAAGCATCGAGAGTTGACGAGGTGCAGGCCGAGCCGGATGACAGGGCGACATCGTTCATTTCCATGAGGAGCGATTCGCCTTCGACATAGGCAAAACTGATATTCAGATTGCCGGGGAGACGCTCGGACGGGTGACCATTGAGATAGACATCGGTGAGGCCATTCATGATAATGTTTTTCAGTTTGTCGCGCAGGCCGGTGAGGCGTCTGGTTTCGCTGTCCATCTCGGCCACAGCCAATTCGACTGCTTTGCCGAAGCCGACGATACCGGGAACATTAAGTGTGCCTGAGCGCATGCCACGTTCATGACCACCGCCGTCGATGAGCGGGGCACAGCGGACGCGAGGATTTTTGCGGCGCAGGTAGAGGGCGCCGACGCCTTTCGGACCGTAGAGCTTGTGCGCCGTAAAGGACAACAGGTCGATGTTCATGGCGTTGACATCGAGCGGAATCTTGCCGACTGCCTGGGTGGCATCGGTGTGGAAAATGATACCGCGGTCGCGGGCTATTTTTCCGATATCCGCCAGGGGCTGAATGACGCCGATTTCATTGTTGACGGCCATGATGGAAATCAGGATCGTTTCATCGGTGATGGCGTTGCGGAGTTCATCGAGATCGACGAGGCCGTCTTTCTTGACGGGCAGGTAGGTGATCTTTTTGCCTTCGCGACCGAGGTGCGCGGCGGTATCCAGAATCGCCGGGTGTTCAGTCTTTACCGTAATAATGTGGTTGCCTTTTGAGGCGTACATTTCGGCGATGCCCTTGAGGGCGATGTTGTTCGATTCGGTGGCGCCGCTGGTGAATACGATCTCACGGCGGGTTGCGCCGATGGCCTTTGCCAGGATGTCGCGGGCGTTATCGACTGCTTCCTCGGCGTCCCAACCGAAGGAATGGTTGCGGCTGGCGGCGTTACCGAACTTCTCCGTGAAGTACGGAATCATCGCCTCGAGTACGCGCGGATCCATCGGCGTGGTTGCCTGATAGTCCATGTATATCGGGGTTTTCATCCTCTCTAACCTCCAAATTATGCAATATTTGATTTCATGCTATGACCGTCGGCAATGTCTTTCAGCGTCGTTTCCTCGAAAATCATATCTACCTTCTGCTTGACCTTACTCATGGGAGTGCGGATGCGGCAGGATTCGGTGCGGTCACAGCAGGAGGAATCGGCGACGCAGTGTATAATAGCCGACTTCGTTTCCAGGGCCGATATTATTTCGGCCAGGCTGACTTGCTGAGCCGGTTTGGCAAGGCGAAAGCCTCCGGTTGGTCCGGAGTAGGATATCGCCAGCCCGGCTTTGACGAGTTCGGACAATATCTTGGCCAGCAACTCGCGGGGAATCGATGATGATTCTGCGATTTCGGCGACATTGGCCAGGCTGTCGTTGTCGAGAGTCGACAGGTAGCTCAGGGCGATGAGGCCGTATTCGGTTTTTTTCGAGAAGCTGAACATGTTTCTTATGTCCGACCTTTTATATCTCCGACCGAAATAGTCGGAAACCAGTTCAAAAGAATACCATTATGGTCACTCTACCATAATGGGTCAATTCAATCCCATATTTATACAATAATAACGAAATGTCAAGGGGGGAGTTCCAAAAAAGGTAAAAAAGACTAAAAAAACCCTTATAAGTAAAAAAAATAATGGAAATGTTGGTCGGAGTTTACTATGTTAACGTATAAGATTGAAGAATTACATCGTCGAGTTCGAACAGATGCGGATGATGTCGGCATTGCAGTCGGGAGAGGCGAAGGACTTCAAATTAACAGTGAGGGTTTAGCAGGCTTATGCAATTGTCACGAAAAGCAGATTATGCACTTCGCGCGGTAGCCTATATTGCACAGGCGAAAAAAGGTGATTTGGCCTCGATCGGTCGGATAGCCAAGGCTCGGTCGATTCCCCGGGAGTTTCTGGCCAAAATTTTAAAAGAGCTGACCAGGGCAGGAATATTGGTTTCTTTCCAGGGCGTTACGGGCGGGTATCGTCTGGCGCGTCCGGCGAAGGAAATTTCTTTTCTGGAAGTTATCGAGGCGATGGAAGGTCCGGTGCGGGTAAACCTGTGCGTCGATGGCCGCCATTGCGAGTGTTCGAATGAGAAAAGTTGTGAGATAAGACCGTTCTTCATTAAACAACAGGAACAGATTTCGCGGGCTCTGCAGCGCCAGAACTTCGGATTATATACGAACGGCAACGGCCGTTAAGCCATTGCCGTCTCCTTGTTGTATCTCAAAAGTATAAATCACAATCGAATCTCCGATTGTGATTCTCCCGCTCCGAAGGACTGATAGTCGATGCGGACGCGCGGAGGGTACATTTTCGCCGCTTCAAGATCGTTTCGGGGGTTGATTTTGGCCCCGTCATTATATATGTTATTCCGGCTTGAGAACATTTGGCCGATAGCTCGTGTTATCGGTATAAACGATAGAGAGACGGCGTTTTCGGACCTATTTCGATGACGCCGGGATAGTGGAGTACGTAATGAGTGAAAATAAAGATCTGATGACCGTGAAAATCGGTCTGGCGGAAATGCTCAGGAACGGCGTCATCATGGATGTCACCAATGCCGATCAGGCGAAAATCGCCGAAGATTCCGGTGCGGTGGCCGTGATGGCCCTCGAGCGTGTGCCGTCGGATATTCGGGCCGAGGGCGGAGTTGCCCGCATGGCCGATCCGACAATTATCGAAGAGATTAAAAAATCGGTATCGATTCCGGTCATGGCCAAGTGCCGCATCGGGCATTTTGCCGAGGCGCAGATTTTACAGGCGCTGGAAGTCGATTTCATCGACGAGTCGGAAGTGCTGACGCCCGCCGACTATGAGAATCATGTCGACAAATTCAAATTCAAAATCCCGTTCGTCTGCGGCTGCCGGAATTTGTCCGAGGCGCTGCGGCGAATCGGCGAAGGTGCTGCGATGATTCGCACCAAGGGCGAAGCCGGTACCGGCGATGTGTCCGAAGCCGTGCGGCATTTGCGACTGATCAATCGCCAGATGAAGGCGTTGACGATGATGAGCAAAGATGAGTTGTATACGCAGGCGAAAGAGCTTCAGGCTCCGCTGCACCTCGTGCAGTATGTTGCCGAACACGGCAAGCTGCCGGTTCCGAATTTCGCGGCAGGCGGCGTGGCCACTCCGGCCGATGCGTCATTGTGCATGCAGCTCGGTGCTGAATCGGTGTTTGTCGGCTCCGGTATTTTCAAATCGGAGAATCCTCCGCTGATGGCCAAGGCGATCGTCACGGCCGTGGCGCGGTTTAATGATCCGAAGGCGCTGGCCGATGTCTCGCGAGGAATCGGCGCAGGCATGAAGGGCCGCAGTGTCGCCTCGATCGATGAATCGGAGCTTCTGCATACGCGATGAAATCATCTCCTGTCATCGGGATTCTCGCGCTGCAGGGTGATTATCAAAAACACGCACAGGTTCTCAATTCTATCCATGTCGGCTCGATGGAAATTCATCGGGCCGAGGATTTCGAGAAAATCGACCGCTTAATCATTCCCGGCGGCGAGTCCACGGTCATGCTGAAGCTGATGGACCGTTTGGGGCTCGAAGAAGCATTTCTGTCTTTCATTAAGACAAAGCCGGTTTGGGGCACATGTGCCGGAATGGTGCTTCTGGCGTCGGCGGTACAGAATCATCCGCAGAAAACATACAAAGTTATCGATATTACGGTCGACCGCAACGGATATGGCCGACAGTATTTTTCGACCGTGTCTCCGACGGAGATATGCCTCAATGGCCATTGTGAGAATCTCGACCTTGTGTTTATCCGCGCACCGCGCGTGGTTTCGGTCGGCGCCGGAGTAAAAACACTATTAATGTGGAACGATGATCCTGTCCTTCTGTCGCAGAAGAATATATTGGTATCGTCGTTTCATCCCGAGTTGACCGGTTCTCCGATTTTACACGAATATTTTGCGCACAAATTTGATTTCTCTGCGTAAGACGTATAATCAAGCAGAGGAAATGAGCAGCATATGGAAATGAAACTCAAGAAAATCATGCTGGCGAAACACTACGGCTTCTGTATGGGCGTCAAGCGTGCCATTCAGATAGCGGAAGAAACCGGCAAGACAATCACCGATGAACCGGTGAATGTCATAAATGAAATCGTACACAACGACTCAGTCGTGCGGCGGTTGGCCGACGACGGCGTCGGGCGCGTCCCGACTATTGAAGACGCCGATAAGGGCACGGTCATCGTGTCGGCGCACGGACAACCTCCGGCGACATTCGAGAATGCCCGGCGGCGCGGATTGAATCTCGTCGACGCCACCTGTCCATTGGTGATTCGCATACATGATATCGTTAAGAAACTGGTCGAGAATAACTATCATATTATTCATTTCGGCGATACGCATCATGATGAAACGCGCGGTGTCATCGGGCACATTCCCGAGGGGCAGGTCGATGTCGTTCGTAATATCGATGATTTGCGCAATCTGAAACGGGATAAACCGAAATATGCCCTGACGTCTCAGACGACGGCCGGCGTTGAGGATTTCGAGCGGGTCAGCGAGGAAGCGAAGAAACTGATTCCGAATTTGGAAATCTTCAATACTATTTGCAATGCCACGACGCAGCGGCAGGAGGCTGTTTTGGAATTGGCGCCGATTGTCGATATGGTGCTGGTGGTGGGATCGCAGAGTTCGGCCAATTCCAATCGACTGCGATTGATTTCCGAGTCGATGTGCGGGAAAGCGTATTTGATAAACTTCTCCACGGATTTGAAGGAAGAATGGCTGGATGGTATCGAGACGGTCGGCATAACGGCCGGGGCCTCGACGCCGGATTATCTGGTGGAAGACGTTATCACGCTCCTGGTCGATTTATCGGGCGGCAAGGCCGAGGTCGTTCGTCCGAAGAAAAAAAGCCGGCGGCAGTTGTTGCTGGAGCAGCAGGAATATGAAGCGGAATCCGAGCGGGCGCATTAGTCCGTACTGGCGCATCACTCAGTAAATTTTAAACGGCTCGGTTTCGAGCCGTTTTTTTTGGGAACAATATTTCAAGGAAGACGTTTGGCTGAATATGGATAAAAAAATCAGAGTTTGTGACGTCTCGGAAGTTCCCCTTAATGATCATAAGTTATTCTCGGTGGATGTGCTGGATTTGCTCATCTGCAATGTGAATGGGGAATTCCATGCGGTGAGTAATTACTGCCCGCACAAAGGCGTTATCATCAGCCGCGGGCCTCTGCAGGAAAAGTATCTTACCTGTCCGGGGCACGGGTATCGGTTCGATGTTACGACCGGTGAGTGTCTGGATGACGAGCAGCTCATGCTGCCGCGCTTTCGCCTGATTCGGGAAGGGGATACATTGTTCGTATCGTTTGCACAATGAAGAAGTTTAAGGTCGGGACAGTAGATTCAATTAAACCCGGTTCCGGCAAAGGCGTTAGCCTGCTGGGGAAGAAGTATGCCGTTTTCAATATCGATGGAAAGTATTTCGGTATCGAGGGGGCGTGCAAGCATATGAAAGCATCGCTGGCAGGAGGGAAGCTCATCGGCACGGTCGTGACCTGTCCGATGCACGATTGGCAGTATGATGTCACCGACGGGCGGTGCCTGACCGAGGACTGGGCGGCGGTGAAAACATACCCTGTCGAAGTTGAGAATGATACGGTGTTTATTATATTGGAGTGATGGCAAAATGGATTTAAAAGAGATCAATGCTTATTTACAGCGCGTCATACCGAAGCCTGATACGACTCTGCGGGCGATGGATCGGTATGCGAGAAAAAATAATTTCCCGATCATCGGATTGCAGGTCGGGCGTTTTTTGTATCAACTGGCAATCATGCAGAAGGCCCGGCGGGTGCTGGAACTCGGTTCGGGATTCGGCTATTCCGCGTATTGGTTTTCGAAGGCGATGGGGAAAAACGGGACAATTATAATGACTGATTCCTCTGAGGAAAACCGTGATCGGGCGATGGAGTATTTCAAAAAAGGGAAACTGAAGTCGAAGTTCGATTATCGTCTTGGCGATGCAATCGCGACGGCGCAGAAACTGCGAGGCACGTTCGATATTATTCTCAATGATATCGATAAGCAGGACTATCCTGCAACGATCGATTTGGCGCACAGATTGTTAAAGAAGGGCGGCGTTTTCGTGACCGATAATATTATCTGGTCGGGCCGCGTGTTCGATCCGTCGGTGCAGACCAAGTCCACGAAGGGAATTCGTGTTTTTACGAAGCGCATGTATGCGGACAAGCGGTTCTTCTCGACGGTGTTGCCTTTGCGAGATGGAATTTTGGTAGCGGTAAAACTTTAAATAGTTGACAAAAGAATATAAAAATCGCTATACTTGATGGAACACGGAAGGGAAACCCGTGTTATGTAGAGTGGTAAAGTTTTACCGCTCTATTTCCGAAAAAAACAAAAGTGGGGCTAATCGGAGCAGTTAAATAACTTGCTCTATGCGTGTAAATCGCTATATTAGAATTTCTTGATCAACCTTTTACGTAAGTTATTTCTGTTAGATTTCCCTACTTACCGGAGGCTAAATGTTAAAACGAGCACAGGTGTACTGCAAGAAGTCAGACTCGGTTTGTAAGGATACCAAGGCATTTTTAGAAGAGCATGGAATCCTGGTTGAGGAGCGCAACATCGCTAAAGAACCGCTAACGAAACGCGAGTTACAGACCGTTTTGGGATTTCACAATCCCAAGCATTATCTGGATCATACATCGCCCGTGTATAAGAAGGAAGGACTCGACGAGTCTATGCCGAAGCATGGTGAATTGATGGAACTGATTATCGAGAATCCGGATTTGCTGAAGCAGCCGATAATCGTGTCCGGACGTCTCATGACGATCGGGACCGGTAAGAAGCAGTTGATGGATATGTTTCAGATTTCGCCGTCCGATAATGGATCGAACGGAAATCGCGACTCTGTCGACTGAGCCGGCTGATATCTGATTTTTTTGATTACTAGTCCGCATCTCTGTTTCCTAAAATCTTTACAAGCGCGTTCACATACGCTATATTCTCTCTATTCATAGAATATGAGGAGAGAGAATATGGATATTGAGCGCGATGTTCTGGACGTTGATATCTTGATAGTGGGCGCCGGACCGGCCGGTCTGGCGTGTGCCTACCATTTGACAAAACAGGCCGAGGCCAAGGGCATCGAGGCACCCGCTGTCCTCGTTATCGAAAAGGGCAGTTATCCGGGTGCGCACAGTTTTTCCGGCGCGGTCATGGATCCGTCCGGCATTGCGGCGCTGATGCCCGACTATCTCGAGAAGAAGATGCCGTTCGAGGCCAAGGCGGGTATCGATTCGCTGTGGTTCATGACGGAAGCATCTCACTACAAACTGCCGTTCACGCCCCCGGGCATGGGCAATCACGGCAACTATATCGTTTCCCTGAATAAATTCGTCGGCTGGCTGGCCGAACAGACCGAGGCGCTGGGAGTCGAGATTTATCCCGAGACAGCGGCATTCGATTTAATCGTCGAAAACGGCAAAACGGTCGGTGTCCAGACCGTCGATATGGGGCTCGATAAAGAGGGGCACCAGAAATCGAATTTCGAACCGGGGACGATTATCAAGGCCAATATGGTGGTTCTGGCCGAGGGCACGCATGGGTCGCTGACCAAGCAGACCAGGGAAAAACTGGCGATTTTCAACGAGAGTATCAATCAGTCGTACCTGACCGGCGTCAAAGAAGTGTGGGAGCTTCCGGCTGGGAGACTGCGGGACGGTGAGATTATTCATACGTTCGGCGCGCCGCTTCCTACCTATGAATATGGCGGCGGGTTTATCTACAGCATGGCCGGGAATCTGGCGGCGATTGGATTCGCAGTTGCGCTGAATTCGCCGGACCCGTCCAATGATCCGCATCGGCGGTTCAATGAATTCAAGATGCACCCGTCTATCAGGCCGATTCTTGAGGGTGGCACCATGCTCCACTATGGCGCCAAGACGATTCCCGAGGGAGGCTATTATGCCATGCCTCGGTTGTATGACAACAACCTGCTGGTCATTGGTGACAGCGCGGGATTTTTGAATTCGCAGAGGCTAAAAGGCATTCACCTGGCTATCGAATCCGGCATGATGGCGGCCGAAACGATTCTGGAAGGGATTCAGAAAGAGGACTTCTCGACCGGAACACTCAAGTCGATGCAGCAGCGGTTCGATCGCAGTAAGGCGAAAGAGGAGTTATTCAAGATTCGCAATTATCACCAGGGATTCGATGGCGGCATTTTCGGCGGCATGATTCATTCCGGGTTCCAGCTTCTCACCGGAGGGCGGGGATTTTTCGACCGAAAGGATCCGGGACCGGACAGCCGGCACATGATGAAGTGGTCGGAGTTTTTCAAAGGCGGTCGTCAGCCGAAGGCGGCGCTGAAGTACGATAATAAACTGACCTACGATAAGCTCACCGATGTCTATAAGAGCGGCGCAAAACATGAAGAAGAACAGCCCGCGCATCTGGTGATATCGGATTATGATATCTGCAACAATCGCTGCACGGTCGAATACGGCAACCCGTGTCAGTATTTCTGTCCGGCGCAGGTGTATGAGATGGTGGACAATGATGACGGCAAGGGGAAACATTTGCAATTGACGCCGTCGAACTGTGTGCATTGTAAGACGTGCGATATTGCCGATCCGTATCAGATTATTACCTGGGTAGTGCCCGAGGGCGGTGGCGGCCCGAATTACGAGAATTGTTAGACGGGTTAGTCTGCCGGCGTGTAAGAGAAATTTATACAACCACCCCCAACCCCCTCCTTGAAAAGGAGGGGGCTTTTTTTTTGCCTTGAAAAGGAGAACAGTGTATAATAGCGCATCCGGTAATTTAATTTTCTCAATTTGTTGCCCGCGACCAAAACGTATTGCTGCGTTCGGCGTATAAATCTGTAGATAATCTATTTACCATACGGGAAGGAAATGAATATGAAATTAGCAGGGAAGACTGCTCTGGTTACCGGCGCCAGCCGTGGGATCGGCGCGGCGACGGCAATCAGATTGGCGGCCGAAGGCGCGGCGGTCATCGTTAACTATTTCAAGAATGATAAAGCGGCCGAGGAGGTTGTCAAAAAGATCACCGATGTCGGCGGGCAGGCGATTGCCTTACAGGCCGACGCTCGCGATGCCGCCGAGATCGAGCGGATGATGATTCGAGGGGTGGAGTTGTTCGGGCCGGTCGATATTCTGGTATTGAATGCGGGAATGCCGGTGCCGTTCAAACCGATTGCCGAGATGACTTATGATGAATTCCAGACCAAAGTAATGGGCGAGCTGGATTGTTTCTTCTTTCCGGTCAAGGCGGTGATTCCGTCGATGATTGAGCGGAAAATGGGGTGCATCGTCGGTGTGTCCAGCGGATTGTCGCGGCATCCGGCACAGAATTTTTCGGCGCACACGACGGCGAAATCGGCGGTCGACGGTTTCATGAAATCGCTGGCGCAAGAATTGGGGCGCTTCAATATTCGCGCCAATACCATTGCACCGGGATTGACGCGCACCGATGCGACAGCTTTTCAGCCTCCCGAAATGTTCGAGCAGATCGGCAAGATAACGCCGCTGGGGCGGGTTGGTGAGCCCGAAGATGTGGCCGGGATGATTACGCTGTTGGCGATGGATGATGCCCGGTTCGTCAGCGGGGCATATATACCGGTTTCGGGCGGGATACAGACGCCGTAGGGAATTGTTAGAAACTCGGCGGCAGATGTGGACATCTGCCGCCCACGAAATTTATTCTCCCGGCAGACGGGGACGTCTGCCGGGCACAAATTGCATACATTTATTTAATCTATGGATTTATTCGTGTTGCTTCGCGTAGATTTCCGCGAGCATTACCCAGAAGGCTTTTCCCTTAATATAGCAATTGAAACAGTGAGAATGCGCGCAGCTTCCGCAGGTTTCGCAGTCGTTTAAGGCGCACCAGTCGGAGCACCAGGCGCAGGCGTCGGTCTCGTCGGGATAGTAGGTGCCGTCGGGATCGTAGCTCTCGATATCGGCGAAGTCGAACAGGATTTTGCCGTTGGCCTCACAATAGTCGCGAATCTGATTGTTGCCTCGGTACAGGTTGCCGTCGACGCCGGTACCGTCGAGGTGCCCGGTCATATACACGAAGACGACATTCGGATAGGCGGCTTCGAGATTGGTCATGGCCTGCAGGTAGGCATCGATGCCAGCCTCGTTATTGTACGATACACCGCCGCACCATGACCACATGACCATGTTGTATTCGGGATGAGCGGTCAGCCAAGCTCGCGTGAGCGGTACCCAGGTCGTATCGCCGGTGCTGCCAAGATCATCGCTGATTTCGTAGAAGGTCGGCGGATCGTAGGCCGAGTTTTCGTTGTACAGCATATTCAGGCCGGTCATGATCTGACTGCCGTGAGAGGTATGGCCATAATAAATAGTGTATGCCGACGCAAGCTGGTCGAATGTTCCCGAGAGCATATTGTCGAATTGTGAAACCGATGTATGGTCGGCCAGAACGACGCCGGCGGTGTCGCCGGTTATCAGTCCGCCGCCTCCGCCGGTGGGGGAGCTGTCGTCGCCGCAGTGGACGAGGAACAGGGCGGACAAAATGGAAATAGCCCCTAATGCCGTAAATTGTAATAATTTGCGCACCTGAGCACTCCTTGTTTGAAATAAAAGGATACAATAGAAGTATCGGCGTGAAATCAGGTTAAATTTAAGAAAAAGACCGGAAAATGGAGAGGCAAGTCTAAAACAGGACAAAATACAGAAGATGTTGTGGATAACCGGTTGTTTGGGCAGCCGCGGTGTCTGCCGGACACGAGATAACACACCCCGCCCTCGATCCGCCGCGGCGGACGGGCACCCCTTTCGAGAGGGGATGAAGAGGCAAGAGCGGATTCTCACGTCGGCCTAAGAAGACCTCCCCAGAATGACGGCGATTGTTGATTCGATTAAGGAGTATTTTTGTGATTGGTATTCATCCCCGTGCACCGATACTCCCGGCAGATGTGGACATCTGCCGGGCACAATCATCGTCCCGACCCTAAAGGGTCGGGCTACCGTTATGGAGAATGAAAAAGAGGCAGGTTTCTTTGGAAACCTGCCTACAATTTTTACTAAGCGAATTTTTTCAGATCAGCTTTTTGACGTATTCGGGGAGGGCGAAGGCGCCGGTGTGGATGTCGGCGTTGTAATAGGTGCAGCCGGTCAGGTTTGTTTTTTCCACGCGGGCGCGGTCGAAATCGGTAATTGGATCATACTTTTTCGAGCAAAACGCGAATGACCAGAAGCTCGATGGATAAATCGGCATGAGGCAGGTGTACATCCGGACAATCGGGAAAATCTGCTTAAGATTGGTGTACATCTTTTTGACGGTTTCCGGATTGAACAGCGGGGATTCCGATTGGGCGACCATGATGCCGTCATCGTTGAGGCGATTGAAGACATCCTGATGGAATGAGCGCTGGAATAAATCTGCCGCCGGGCCGACGGGATCGGAGAGGTCGAGCATGATGACATCGAACTTCTCGTTGGTTTCCTCGATGAACTTTTTGCCATCCTGAATCATGATCCGGCAGCGCGGGTCGTCATATCCCTTGGTCAGTTTCGGAAAATGCTTTTTGCACACCTCGATAACTTTACCGTCGATTTCACAAGCCGTGCCGCGCTTGACTTCTGGGTGCATGAGCACATTAGTCATGCAGCCGCCGTCGCCGCCTCCGATAACGAGGACTTCTTTCGGATTCGGATGCGTGAACAGCGGGACGTGCGATATCATCTCGTTGTAGGCATTAGTATCACCTTCGGCGACCATTAGCGAACCGTAGAGAACGAGCGCCTTGCCGTATTCGGCTGTCTCGATAATGTCGATACGCTGGAATTCCGATTCCGTCGATTCTATCAGCCGTTTTACCTTAAACGTCAGGCCGGATTTTCCCTGATGCAGTTCCGTAAACCAGACGTTCCAGAGGTCGGTCATCGAATCTTCGTGAATGTATTCGTCGCGTTCAGCCATTATCCTTTCCTTTCCTTACCAGTCGACCGCGATGATGCGGGCCTGCTTCAGGCCGTTGAATTCGGTCGATGATACGCTGCAATAGGCTCCCATCGCCGGGAACATGAGAATGTCATCGATTTCCAGCGGGGGGAGGAGACATTCGTCATAGATGACATCGAACGAGTCGCAGGTCGGGCCGGCGAGAACCGCCTTTTCCCATTTCGTATTTCGATTCGTGATGATTTGATACGAGCAATGGTCGAAGAGCCGCCCGGAGAATGATCCGTAGACGCCATCGTCAATATAGTACCAGTTGATTCCGTCGCGAACTGCCTTGCCGATGACCGACGAGAACAGGGTCGCGGATTCACCGCTGATGAACCGGCCCGGTTCGCTGATGATGCGAATGCCGGACGGGATATGCTCGCGGAGGGCTTCGGTAATGACGCCGCCGATTTCCTCGATGGTCGGGATACCCTCGGTATATTCAATCGGGAAACCGCCGCCGATATCGATAATGTCCGTCGTCAGACCTTTTGAAGCTGTGAGTCTGATCAATTCGGCGGCCGTCGCAATGGCGTTGACGTACTGAAATGCACTGGTGCACTGCGAACCGACATGGAAGCAGAATCCGCGGAAGGGAATACCGAGTTCGACGATGCGGTCGAGAATCGCGGGGATGTCTTTTTCATCGGCCCCGAATTTATACGAGAGATTGACGACCGAACCGGGGGATTCGGTCTTGAAACGAATCAAAACTCCCGGCATGTCATCGTAGGCGACAAATTTTTCGAGTTCCGAAATGTTGTCCGCCACGAATGTGTTCACTCCCATATCGATGGCGGCATCGAATTCCGGTCTCATCTTGATAGGATTGGTGTGAATACAGTCTTCGACGCGTCCGCCGCAGTCGATGACGGTTTCGAGTTCCTTGGCGGAAGAAATATCGAAGCAACAATGCTCTTCGCGCAGCGCCTGGATAATTGCCGGATGGTCGTTCGATTTGACGGCGTAGAAAATATCCACGTCCGGCATGGCTTGGCGCAGGCGGCGCAAGTTGGTCTTGACGACGCTGGTGCGCAGGAGCATGAACGGGGTCGGCACTGAATTGAAAACGGGGCGCACTCGGCGCAGGTCAATACCGCGCAAATGCCGGCTCTTCGGCTGATTCTTGAGACTGATAGCTTTCATGGAACGGGCCTCGGCTTTAGGCAACTTCCCTGTTGGGATAGTCGAGGTTCATCGGTTTATGCGGTAGGACTTCGTCCTGTTCGCTCGGTATACCCCGGTCGAATTCGCGGGTGAACACGGATTTGCTGCCGAGCCCCTTTTCCAGGTAGCGGCAGCCGTCCCATGGGTTGACCCGTTCGCCGCAGGTGAAGAAATCAACTGAGGCATATCCATATTCCGGCCAGGTATGTATTGAGATATGGGATTCGGCGATAACGATAACGCCGGACAGTCCATGCGGATTATATTCGTGAAACAGCGTATCAACGATCGTGGCGCCGGATTGGCGAGCCGCCTCGGTCAATAAGGAGCGTATGGCGTCGTAGTCATTCAAAATGTCCCGGTCACAATCGGTGAATTCGGCCAGTATATGTCTGCCCAGTTTCTTCATGGCACTATCCCTTCCAGTCAATAACGGCAAAACTACATCTGAGGAGGCGACATCACCCAGATGAAGGAAGCGGTAATTTTACCCGAGTTATAAAACTGATGTTTCTTTTCGGCAGTGAAATAGAAACAGTTTCCCTTCTTTACCTTGTGCGTTCTGCTGCCGAAGCGGATCGAGAGGTTGCCGGACAACACGTATCCGAATTCCTCGCCGTTGTGCGGGTCCTCGGACGCAAGCGATTCGCCGGGCGCGAGGGACACCTCGATCGGATCCATGAGCATATTCGTGGATCCCGGGACGAGTAATTCGAACAGGGATGCACCTTTTTCCGTCAGGGAAATGCGATCTTCGGCATCGAAGCAGATGCGATCTTCGCGGCTGTCCCGAGCGAAAAATTCGCTGATATTGGTACCAAGGGCATCGAGAATATCAATCAGAGAATCCAGCGAGATAGAGGTCTGGTCATTCTCGATCTGTGATATAAAGCCCTTGGTCAGTCCCGAACGGTCAGCCAATTCGGACTGGGTCAATTCAGCGGCCAGGCGCAGGTTCTTTATCTTCTGTCCAATCTCGATCTTCATAAGTTTATGATAACGCACCTAAAAGTTTAGTAAAGTCGTCCGTATATAACAGCCTTTTACGTGATTGTCAAGAAAAAGGTTAAAAAAAATTTGATATTTTTTAAGGTCGTTACGTCTTAGCCAGACAGAGAGGAAATTGTGTATATCTATGAAACACAATACGGTATGAGAAGTTTAGTCAGAGTAAACCGGTTTCGTATACTGTTATTTATAATAAAGGTTAACCGTAACCGGGATAATTGGTTTGGGAAATCGGGGATACGGTCGGTTCGGCAAGAAAATAGGATATTTTGTCGCCGAATTCGCCGAATCGTTACAAACCGGACAAAGTGCGTATTTCCGGTTGACGGTTGCCGCGTTCCGGTGTATAATCCATAGCGCTACATATCAAAATTATCTGCGGAGGTGAAATGTTAAAACCGGTAATTGGATGCCTTGTCATACTTTGTATGTTGCCGGCGTTTGTGCAGGCTGAACAGACTGGTTTCGGTCTGGTGGGCGGACCGCTATTTCCTATCGGGCAGGAGGATCAGGAATCCGGCTTCGTTTTCGGGATGAAATTCCGGATCGATTTGGCCGGTCCGGTGGGATTCGAACCAAACTTCAATTTCGGCAGTTTCGGCGATGTCACGATTGCAGGAGCGGGGACTCGTTCCGGATCGGATTTGAAATACTATGGCCTCGATCTGACCCTTGGCGGCGGCTTCGGCGGCGTCGGCCCGAAACCGTATGCGTTTATCGGCGGCGGTGTGACCAATACGAAGCGGGAAGGCGATCGGACAACGAATAAGTCCGGCTGGTCGTTCGGCGGCGGCGTCGCGGTCGGTATTATGAAAAATATCGATATCGATATCCGTGGTCGGATGAATATTGCCAGTTCAGCCGAGTCGACATCTCGAAAATCCGCTGCGCTGACGTTCGGCGCAGTTTACTTCTTTGGACAGAAATAGGAGGCCGACATGAACAAAAGATTGTATCCGATAGTTGTGGTCGCCCTGTTTCTGGCCGCTTTCGGCGGTTGTATTATGACGGCGACCGTTATCGTCACGGCGAAATTGTCCCCGAACGATGTGGGACAGCCGATTCATATTACCAATGATGACTATACCGGCAGCAGAATAATCGTGGATCTGACCGAGGACGAGGATTTCGACGAATACAAGGATAAGATCAAAAATATCGATAATATCGGCTTCTATCTGGAGGCCAGTAATCCGACATTCACTCCCGTGACGTTTCAGCTATTCCTCGAACCGGACATTTCGAAAGACTGGACGGATCCGGAAATGCCGGTGGATTCCGGTTCTTATTTGATTTTCACGGGCGTCCAGGTGCCTGCCCGTACGCAGAGTACTGCCACCGGTAAGCTGATCGTGACCTGGGAGGAATCGATTCAATATATCAATGAGCTGGATGTCGTGAAGGAATACCTTGAGAAGGGTGAATTCAGCATATATCCGAATGTCGTTCCCCGCGACAATTTCAATATCACGGTCGATTCATTGGTCCTTATCGTGACCCTGACGGGTGAAAAATAGAGTATTAGTCGTTCCGACACAAAGCCTCGCCATTTCGGCGAGGCTTTTTTTGTGTAAATTCCCTTGAGAATCCGGCTGTTGAGACGTACATTTATCAATCGACTTTTGTCACATTACACTTTGGAGACTAATATACATGTATGATATAGCGATTATCGGCTCCGGCCCCGGTGGATACACGGCCGGGATTCGAGCGGCTCTCAAGGGCGCAAAGGTTGCGGTTATCGAAGAGGATGCGCTGGGTGGCGTATGTCTCAATCGCGGCTGTATCCCGTCCAAATCTTTGATAGCCGGTGCCAATCTGTTTCAGCGGATGAAGCATGCCGAGGAATTCGGAATCAAAATCAGCGGCGGCGTGAGTATCGACTGGCAGGAAATGCTGAAGCGCAAAGACAAGATCGTCGGCGGTCTGGTCGGCGGCATCGGCGGACTCTTTAAAAGTTACGGCGTCGACCATTACAGCGGGTATGGACGCCTGGTGAGTAAAAATAAAATCCAGATTGATATGGCCGATGAATCGGTCAAGGAAATCGAGGCGAAGAATATCATTATTGCGACAGGATCGCGCCCTGCCATTATCCCGTCTTTTCCTCTCGATGGCGTCAATGTGCTGTCATCGGATCATTTACTGAAAATGGACATGCTGCCGTCATCGATGCTGATTATCGGCGCGGGTGTCATCGGTTGTGAGTGGGCGTTTATGCTGGCGCAGTTGGATGTCAATGTCCAGATGGTTGAAATGATGCCGCACGCCCTGCCGATGGAAGATATCATGTCCTCGAAAACTATCGAGCGTGAATTGAAAAAGCTTAAGGTGAAGCTGTATACCAACACTAAAGTCGATAAGCTGGAGATGTCGGAGAACCGGCTGATTAATGCTGTATTATCGGACGGCAAGAAACTTGAGGCGGAAAAGGTTTTGGTGTCGATCGGCCGCGCCTTCAATACAAGAGATATGGGGCTGGAAAAAGTCGGCGTTACGCTCAATGAAAACGGCTCGGTGAAGGTTGATGCCTCAATGCGCACGAACATCAAGAATATTTATGCCATCGGGGATGTCGCGGGCAAAGTACTGCTGGCCTATACGGCAGTTGCCGAGGGCGCTGTGGCGGTCGATAACTGCCTTGGTGGAAATGTCAAGGCTGATTACAACTCCTTCCCGTCGGTTATCTTCACGCAGCCGGAGGTGGCCTCGGTCGGTATGACTGAGGAAGAGGCGAGTAAGGACCATGAATTGGTCTTCGGTTCATTCCCGATGCGGGCGCTGGGTAAGGCGCATGCAGAAGGTGAGATCGCCGGTGAAGTAAAGGTGATTGCGGATAAGAAAACGGATACAATTCTCGGCGTTCATATTGTCGGTCCGCACGCGACCGAGGTCATTCATGTGGCGGCTCTGGCCGTCAGGCAGAAGATGACGGCGACGCAACTGGGTGAATTGACGTTTGCACATCCGGTCATTTCTGAGGCGGTGATGGAAGCTTGCCATAACGTCCATAATCTGTCGGTGCATATTCCGGGACAGAAGAAGTAATTCGTATAAATTAAGCAAAGGCGCAGGGTATCTCGCATATTCTGCGCCTTTTTTATTGCGGGGAGTACTCACCCGCGAAAATTGCGCATTTTTGTTAATTCGTTATTGTATAATCAGTTATAAATTTTGATAATTCCAGCATTTTTTGAGAGGCGCAGATACTGCGGTTTATTGTGTCGGCATTGCAAAATAATGAACCCGGTCGCAGATTTTAATCCATTGTGATATAAAGAGATAAGTTGTCTTGTGCGGTCCCTGTGCACTTTCGGCACAGAAGTTGTTACATGTATTGGTGAAGTTAGTTACTCTGTATGGCGGTGAAGGGTACTAATGAGGTGGGGATGAGGAGTTCCTTTGTGAGGGAGGAACTCCTCGTTTACTAAGAACTAGGTAAGATTTTTGATAGCTTTGTCAATTACTGAGGTGGGAAAAAGAGTCTCCGGCGGCGGAGACTCTTTTTTTTGTATTCATTCTCGAAATCGAATAGCACCGAGAGCAAATATCGTTTCACATTCTCATCATTCGTTCGTTATATTATTAAAGGCGGTACCGAAAATCTCGGGATGTGCTCACTATGAAAATCTATGTATCTGTAGTCCTCTATTTGTTTTTATGCTGTTCCGGCAGCGGCGAGGCAAAATCGTATTGGCAGATCAAAGATTTTCCTCTTCAGTCTGCGCAATCGGCATCCTGCTTTACCCGATATCACGACACGACCTCGGATTTCTGGATTTCCGTTTCCAACCGTATGACGCTGGGTGCCCCATTTGATTCATGGTCGTTTCTTGATGCGGAAAAATCGCTGCCGTTCGGTCTTCCGTATGCATTCAATGCATCGTATCCCGCCGATCGGACGACCGAATATTTGCATGGAGCCGGACTCTGGGTCGGCGGCATCAAGGGAGAAGATACGCTCGTATCGCATGCCTTCGATTATACCGTTCCTTTGCCCGAGTTTTTGCCTGCCGATTGCATCGATACGTCGTTCGGTGTCGTGCCGCCGACATACTCAGACTTTGAAATTATTGCCCATGCCTGCGATACCGGTCAAATTATCGATACGGCATTCAGATGTCTGATCGGCGATTGCAATGATTGGTATCCGCTGGGCATTGCCGTGAGTTCTCGGACATACCGCTGGCAGAGTCCGCCATATGACGATATTTTGTTTGTCACTTATACAATACAAAATATCGATACGGCCGCCTTAGAGCAGGGTTGGGTCGGTATGTTCGCGGATTGCGACATTGGCGTGCAGGAAAATGCCGAGGCAGATGACATATCCGGTTTTATAGACGGCGCCATCGATGAGAATGGCGAATGGGTTGACGTGCATGTCGCCTATACAATAGATACAGACGGCGACCCGATCAATAATGCTTATGGCAACGGCGCCCATACCGGGGCTTTTGCCGTCCAGTTTCTCGGATTGTCCGGGCATGAGCCCGATGTCCACTTCAACTGGTGGATTAACGCAGCGGATTCCGCAGATGAAACGGCGCCGCGGCGATTCTGGGATTATCGCACAGATTTGGGCGGCTCCTATTCGGTTGCCTATGGTGATCGTAATAAATATCATGTCATGTCATTTCCCGAACACGATTATAATCAGTGCGAGGCGGGTTATTATCACTACGGCTGGGTGCCTCAGGGCGGCGCCGGCGAGCGGGCGGCTTTCGGCGGAGATACCCGTTTTTTGCTCTCGGCCGGACCGTTCGATTTGCAGCCGGGAGAAACAGTCGATTTTTCGGTCGCAGTGTATATTGCCGATGGAGTCGTGACGAATCCCTTCGTGTTGTCATGGATGAATCCGGAGAGTCCGCAGTCGGTATCCGATTTTTATGAAACGCTCCGCTTCGATGATCTCTATGAAAAGGCATTGGCGGCGCGGGATGCGTATGCCTCTGATTGGATGCTGCCGCCGCCGGGAGTTCCAACCGGGTTCTCATTGATTGATTTTGATGAGTCGTCTGCGACATTTCGGTGGAATCCAATAGCGGGGAATGATGTTAGCGGGTATATACTCAAATGCTCACTTGATAAAATCAACTGGACTGATGCCGCATTGGTTACCGATACAACGGCCCAGGCAGTCGGGTTGCTGGCAGATTCCGTGTATTGCTTTGCCGTTGTCGCCTATGACGGCGCCGGCACCGAGGGGAAAGCATCGACCATTATCGAGCTCAATCCCAATGGACCGCATCCGCCGTTTGCAATAACCGGGAGCGGCGAGCAAGGCTTTCCCGAGTTGCACTGGGAGTATGATGAATCCGAGGCGCCATTGTCGTTTCGCATTTATCGTATTAATAATAATTCCTCTGATACGGTGTTGCTGGCCGAGAAGGCGGCTTTGGAGTATATCGATTACGGTACGGATGTCGGTGGCGATTATTCCTATTATCTGACATCGGTGACGGCTGAGGGGATCGAGTCTCCGCCGTCGACAGTGATTCATATCGTTCCGATGCCGATGTCGTCCGGTATACTGGCCGTGGATTACAATTCCGCCGAGTTATTCTCAAATCTGGTGTTCGACCGCGCGTTTTTTGCAGAACTTGTCGATTCGGCGCTCAATGGATTAGCATATGATTACAGGCCGTTCGATGCAGACAATCCGGTGACACTGGAAGATATGGCGGAGTATTCACTTGTCATCATCAGTGGGGAAAACCGAAGCGGGAGTCTCGATAACAACCTCGAGTCGGTCCTCAGGGCGTACCTGTCAAATGGCGGCAAAGTAATTTTAATTTTACGGCATGCGGGAACTGATATCATTGCCGATGATGAACCGGCGTTTTGGAAAATGCCGGCGACTTCTGTATTGCGCGATTATTTTCATGTCGACAGCGCGTATTATGGTGCGATGGTTTTACAGTCGGGGCTTCGATTATCGGGAGATTTAATCGGTGCATCGCCTGTTGATGGCGCATATCCGACCCTCACCTGGGATAGCCTTAGTGTCAACAGTTTTGCATATGCCTGTGCCGAAGGTATACCGTACGGCGGTTTTATCGTCCCAACGGCCGGCGCCGAATCTCTCTATGGATATATATCGTCGATTGATGACGGCATGACCGACAATCAGATAAATGGTGTGGCGCATATCGGCGATGATTATGGCGCGGTGCTTCTGAATATGCCGCTGTCGCTGATGCAGGTCGATTCGGCGGCGGCGCTGTTGCGCTCGCTTGCCATTGATTTAGGCGAGGGGAATCTGTGCGGTGATATCAATGCAGATTTGCAGGTAAATGTCGGCGATGTCGTCGCCTATATCCGGTATCTTTATTTTGGTGAAACGCCTCCGGGCGTTATAGCCAATGGCGATGTCGATTGCGATGAAGAATATGCGATGGATGATTTATTGGTGATTCTCAATTTCGTCCTCCGGCACGGCCTGTCACCGAGGTGTTGCCGATGATGAAGAATAAGAGGACATATCGCAATCACGGGTTTGCATTTGTGACGCCCTGGTGTCTCTTCGTACTTGTACTCTTTGCCTGTTGCGGGATGATGGAATTTAGCTTTGCCGCTAATGAATCGGCCATTCCTTCGGAGCGATTGCGCGGCTATGGGATGCACAATACCGGACAGTGGACGCTTCTTATGGGGACCGGTCGTTTTCCGATTCCGGCTTTTTCGGGCTATTCCGATCCGGAAACGCGCGTCAGCGTTCAGACCGGATCATTCCTGGAGGCGCAGCAAGTCAGGTCGATTTACAATGCGGGGATTCTCATCGGCGGTGTTGTCGGTGACGATACGCTGGTTTCTCACTCGTTCGATCTGGCCCGTTATGCGACGAATGAATTTCAGCCGGAGTTTCCGGACAGCGGCGGCACAATTCGCACCGGGGGATTTGCCGACGATGAATTCATGACCGTATACACCGATACCGTGACGAATCCGGCGTATATCGGACAGCCGAATCCTTATGATGATACGACGCATATTCCGATGGGGTTGCGCGTCGTGCAGAGATCGTACAGCTGGACGGACACGCTGTATAAGAATATCGTCATAGTCGAAGTGACTATCGAGAATATTCAGTCGTCCGCCATTACCGATTGCTGGGCCGCGGTGTACATGGATCCGGATATGTACTGCACGGCGCCGGGAGGAAACGCCGTCAATGGGTATGCCGATGATTTCACCGGTTGCCTGGACACACTGCTGTACGATGATGATCCTTCGAGCCGCGTGCTGATTCCATATGCCACGGATAATGATGGCGACCCTGATTTCACGTCGAACTTCGTTTGGGATGCCTATTCGGCGCGTCATGCGGTTTCGTTCGGAATCCTGTATACGAGTGTTCCGGACCCGACGTTCAATTATAACTGGTGGTTGTTCGATGTGAACAATCAGAATTATGGGCCGCGGCGGCTCGGAACACCGGAAGATCCATTTCGCATTTTTGTCGATAGTTCAATCGGGGCACCGGCGCGGCAGGAGGATGTGTACTATACGATGTCGCACCCGGAAGTCGATTTTGATCAAATTTCCGTTGCGACAATAGACTCGTCGAGTGGTTGGTTGCCCGCTGCTGCTCCCGTGGGATTGACCGATCATGATACCAGATTCATGTTTTCAATCGGACCATTTGATTTACTGCCCGGCGATACGCAGAAAGTAGTATATGCGATAATCGGTACCGAGAATTTTCATCGCAATGCCGCCGATTATTATAATTTATTCAATGCCGAGGCGCCGGATGCCTTTGTATCGACGCTCGATTTTCCGGCAATAGTCAGAAATCATCGTAGGGCGGATTCACTGTATCAGTCGGGGTTTACTTTACCTCGGCCGGGGCCTCCTGTCGGCCTGGAGATTACCTCGTTCGATGAAAATAAAATCCATCTCAACTGGAATAAGAAAGGCGATCCGAATATTGTCGGATATTATGTCAATGTTCGTATTCCGGAATACTATGATGTCTGGCATCATGCGCACACCGACATGCTGGAAGATACGACCTTTGATTTCCCGATAACCAATCCGGCGATGGAAATCTATTTTGCGGTAACGGCAGTAGATAATCAGGGGCGCGAATCTCTGCGATCGTTCTGGACTTCCTGCGTTACCGGAACTCCGCAGCCTCCGGTTAATGTGCAAATGGAAACGGACGGCTGGACGCCGCTTATAACCTGGGAATCACCGTGCGATACCTGCCTGTATGCTTACTATATTTATCGTTCCACGGATGGGGCGGCATTCGTGTTGTACGATTCGACGGCGGCTCTGGCTTATCGTGATCACAATGTGCAATCCGGTATTTATTATCGATATTATGTAAAGACCGTCACAGCGGCCGGTGTATTATCGGAACCATCATCCGAAGTACAGATTCTTCCCGTGGCACTGGAACATAAAGTCCTGTTTTTCGATTTGAATTCCAATCCGACGGTATCGCTGGATGCATTTCGTCCTGAATATATCGCCGATTTGTTGTCGTCCGTCGAGTCGACTATCGATATTGAATATGTGCATATTGACCAGACGCCTATTACACTCAGTCTTCTGAGTCAGTATGAAGTCGTCGTTTTCGATAAGGAAAAAGAGGGTGGGAAATTTGAGGCCGAAACACTGGATGAGATTTCCTTATATCTTCAATTCGGCGGCAAGGCACTGTTTATCGTACCGAATACCACGACGTACACGATTTCGCGGCAACTCATGCAAATGGGACGTTACGGCGACGGTCAGTATTTTCACGATATCTTTCACCTGGACAGCGCATTGGCGAATAAAATGGTTTTTGCGGCAGGGGCGCTGTACGGCGACCTGTTAGAGTGCGAATCGCACCATGGCGATTATCCAACTTTGACGGCTGACAGCGCAAAACTCGTTCTGTCGACAGTGCCGAATGAGGGTGGAATTCCACTCGCAGGGTGTCTTTTTCCGATCCCCGGCGATGTAGATACGCTGTATTCATATGTTTCGCTTTACCCGGATAGTCTTCTCCATCAACAGGTCAATGGTATTCGATATGCGAATGAAGACTATGCCTTTATCCTGTTCAATTTTCCGCTGTCATTGATGGAGGCACCGGGGAATTACCTGGCTTTCCGGCAGGCTCTGCGCGATTTGGGCTTTAACCTTACGTGCGGCGATTACAATGATGACGGCGTCATTAACATCGGCGACGTGATTTCGTTTATCAGCTTCCTGTACCGAGGCGGGGAAGCCCCGCCCGATACCTGGCGGGCGGATGTCGACTGCGACGGCGGTGTCGCCTTAGGCGATGCCCTCGTGCTCATAAATCAGATCTTCCGCGGCGGCCCGGCGCCCGTGTGCTGTCCTCCCGGCGAATAATTTTTCAAGCAAATTGTTTACGAGCAAGTTTTTTCCGCGTATATTCTTGTGTTATGTCAGAACCGCAGAAATCTAAAAAGCCGGACAGAAAACTCGGCGATGAATGGGCAGACTGGGACGGTACGGTACAGGAATACGTTTCCACCGATACCGATCCGCGCGTCTTTATCGGACTGTCGTTTGCGACGATTTTAGTAATCCTCGGAGCAACGGCTCTGTTCGGCTGGCTGATTTATCCTCGATTGATACAACTTGGCAGCGTCTACAGTCAGGTATTCACCGTATTGTATTATACACTGGCTGCGATTCTGATGCTCTGGCTCGTGTTGTTCATCGGTGTGTTTTTGTCGGGGCGGCCGTTTCTTTCAGGATTTATAATCGTACCGAAGCTGGTCAATATTCTGCTGGACTTATCGATGAAGATCGGCCGCGTGTTTGGTGTCTCGCGTGACAGGCTGGCTAATTCATTTCTCAAATTACACAATCTGATTCTGAATACCGATCCGCGCCGGGTCCCGCCGGAGAAGCTGCTGCTCTTGTTGCCGAGGTGCCTTAGCCGTGATATGAACAAGGCGATGCGGGGAATCCGCGATAAATACGGCATCATCGTCGCGACGGCCGAGGGTGGGGGCGAGGCACGCAATAAAATCCGCGAGGTGCGCCCGAAAATCATTATTGCCGTGGCATGTGAGCGGGATTTGTTGACCGGATTTATCGATGTCAATCCGCATATCCCGGTTATCGGATTTCCGAATATTCGTCCGTGCGGACCGTGCAAGGATACGGAAGTCGATTTGGTCAGTATCGAAGCGACCGTGAAGCGCCATTTGGCCGCGACCGGTGATTCCGTCGCAGCCTGATAGTTTAGAGCAATTGTCCCGATTTCACCCGTTCATCAATCAGACGACAGCCTTCCATCAAGATAGACTCGTTCGATGCCTGATTATTCGGCGCCGGAATATCGGATATCGTAATCGGTTCGACAGTCCAGGTGCCGTTGGCCCAGGCGAGGCCCTGATAGACGGCTTCCGGGCCGCCCAGCGAGCGGTAAACGGCGTGCGTAATGTGGCCGTTGTCGAGGTATATGACCAGTGGCTGGTCATCGCGATCTTTTTCGCGAATTGAGATTTTAACGGTCTTACGGCCGGGACCGAGCGCCTGCAGCAGGTCGATGAGATTCATATCGGACAGGCGACCGCGAGCGCCGTCTGCACCGCCGGCTTTTTCGGCCTTCTCGTTAATGCGCGCCTGCAATTTTTTGATTTTACTCGCTAACAAATCGAGGTTGTCATCTTGCGTGAGGATATCCTCTATGCCCTGATTGATTAGGGGCGTTAACTGAGAGACGGTTTGCTGTGAAGTGAGCAGATACGTCGGTATGGAATCAATGCTCACGCCGGCTTCTTTTAGAGATTTGACATCGGCGGTGATTTCCTGTGCCGATTTCTGCGACTGAATGATCATGATATCCGGTTCGCTGCGCTGGAACAGGTTCAGGAACGCATCGAGTGAGCCGGATACAACGGTCCGATACCCCTCGGATTTCAATCTCATTTCAATGGGGATAGCCGTAGTGATATCGTCAGCCAGAATCATAACCTGCCCCGAAGTCGTGCTGTTTATGTTCAGGACTTCGTCCTGTATCATATCGATGAAGGCCTCGGCTACTTCACTGAGGAACAGTTTTCCGGTGAGGTCGCGGAGTTTCTTTTTTACGGCATCGAATTTATCCAGTGATATGCGGTCGTCGTGCGCGACGCTTTCGGCGAAAAGATCGGCGATGGTGAGGATGTTGCCGCCGAGCGCCTCGATCGGGAGGCGCCTGGTGTATTTCCCGCGCAGGTTGATGTACATCGATTTCAGCATTTCGATGATGACCGGCGAGAAGTTAATCGATGTCAGCAGCTTGACCGTCAGGTTGATTATTTCGCGGTTGTCGACTTCCTTGGCCGTGCCATAATAATATCGCGCCAGATCATGCAGATAGGCAGCTGTACTGACAACCATGCGGTCTTTGGACGGGAGTCCGAGGCGGCGGCTGAGCTTGTCGGCATATTGTCCCACGCGGCCGCTGTGGTTGATTGACAATTGATCTTTTTTCGCCAGTAACGATGTAAAGATATCGAGATTAGCCTGGAGCAAATCAGCTTCTTTTTTGGCGATGCCGTCGGTCAATAGCAGCTCGGATGCAGTTTCATAGTAGCGTACCGATGTTTGCGGAGACAGTTTGCGTACGCGGTCGATGAGATCGATGTAATCGCCGGGGACGGTGTCTTTGATAAAGACGGCATGAAAATGCTGCTCGCCGAGCATCGTGATGGCATCGTCGGCGGAATCGGTCACGATGACCGAATAATTATCTCGCTCCAAAATCGATCGAATGAGGGGGACGGCATATTGTTCGTCGGTGACGAGCAGGATGGCCGGTTGCGCATCGCGCGGGGCATCGTGAAAGCGGGTGACCGAATCGGCTGGGATTTTGCCGGTGTCGGTAGTGGCGTCCGGAATTTCGATGAGGAGGATATCGTCGAGGGTGACATCACGGCCCAGGTAATATTTGTTTATCGCGGTCTTGATGGCCACTTCGACGGCGACGAAGAGTTTGATTTCTTTTCCGCGGGCGACGAACTGCAATTCGTTTTTTAAACTCGTGTCGTTCGGATCTTCGCATGCAATATTGAGCGTATTAGTCTGCGGATTGTAATCGAACGGGATGACGGTGCGCGATATGGCTACCTTCTTGGGTATCATCTTCAGGACCATGTCGTGGATATCGACATGGGAGAGGATAACACCTTCGCAGTTGAGCTGAATCGAGAGCGCCTTGACCAGCGTCGCCTCGTCGATATAGCGATGATAGAGAAGCTGTGATCCGAATTTGCCTCCGTGCGCCTTCTGGCGCAGCAAGGCATCTTTGATCTGTTCTTCCGATATCAGTCCTTCGCTGACGAGTATTTCATCGAGACGACGTTTTGGTGTGTTGTCCGTCATTGTTGCATTACCTCAAGTGAATCCGATTCGTTGAGCGACGCCATTTCCATAAAGCGTGATGGTTCATTGGCGACGCGAATCGCCTCCTGAACCGGGATCTTTCCGCCATCGACCAGCGCCTTGAGATGATTATCGAGCAGGCGCATACCGAGTTTTCCGCCGGTTTGTATGGCATTGGAGATTTGATGCGTTTTCCCCTCGCGGATGAGAGTCGATATCGACGGGGTCTGTATCATCAGTTCAAATGCAACCGTGCGGCCGTGTCCGTCGCTGCGGCGGACCAGTTGCTGAGCGACGATTCCCTTGAGTGAATTGGCCAGCATAACGCGAATTTGCTGCTGCTGTTCCGGCGGGAATACATCGATGATGCGGTCGACGGTCGCCGGGGCGGTGCAGGTGTGCAGTGTGCCCATGACCAGCAGGCCGACCTCGGCTGCGGTGACGGCCAGCGATATCGTTTCGATGTCGCGCATTTCGCCGACGAGAATCACGTTGGGATCCTCGCGCAGGGCGGCCCTGAGGGCCATATCGAAGGATTCCGAGTGGAGGCCGATCTGTCTCTGCGATACCAGCGAATTTTTATTCGTGTGGATGTATTCGATCGGGTCTTCGAGCGAGATGATGTGCTTCGAGAAGTGCGTGTTGATGTGATCGCACATGGCGGCAAGTGTGGTTGTCTTGCCGGAGTTCGTCGGACCTGTCACCAGGACAAGACCGGAGTGCAGCTCAGCCAGACCGGAGACGGCGGGGGTGAATCCGAGAGTTTCGAGATCGAGTACTTCATCGGGAATTAAACGAAATGCAGCCGCGATTCCGTGCTGTGTCTTGTAGACATTGACGCGGAAGCGCGCAACGCCTTCGATGCCGTAGGCAAGATCGAGGTCGCCGCTTTTTTCATATTGCTTGATTTGCTTGTCGGTCAGGAATTCGAACACCAAATGCCTGATCTCGTCGTCGGTCAATATACGATGACGGGTTTTTTCAAGCATGCCGCCGATCCGAATCATCGGGACGGAACCGGCAACGAGGTGTAAATCGGACGCCTCAGCCGTTTTTATAATCTGTAAAAGTTCATCAATTTGTGCCATACGAACGCCAATATCGAATGCAGTACTCTTTTTACTCAATATCGGACGGACAGGGAGGGAACTTAACTTTGGCGCCCGACATAACTAATTGATTGACAGCGGGCTAAAAAGTTTTTACACGGACCATTCCAATAACAAAAAAATATGGAGAAACGCTGTTGGCCTGCCAATGTGGCGTAGATATCGGGTATTTTTGGCTATTCGTTTGCCTATAATGACATACACTCTGCCATATTGACTGTGCGCGCGATTGATGCGACTAATATGTAATAGCATATCTCTCTGTCTTATAAAGTCTTACAGGTATCGGCATCGCATTTGATATATGTTAAGTATAGAATAGTGTCAAGGAAGGGAAATAATGAATCTGAATAGACTGACTCAACGATCGACCGACGCCCTCGGGTATGCTCAACAGATGGCGCAAACGGAATCTCATGTCGAGGTATCGCCATTACATTTACTCATTGCGCTGCTAAAGCAGGATGACGGGCTGGTCGGGCGAATAATAAAGAAAATTGGCATTGATGTTGGCGCCGTTTTATCTGATGCCGAGAATCGGCTGAGCGGGTATCCTCGGCAGTCGGGTGGGCAGTTGCATGCCTCGAATGAATTGTCGCAGGTTTTGGCTTCAGCCGAACAGCAGGCGGGAAAGCTCAAGGATGAATATGTATCGGTCGAGCATCTGCTGATGGCGTTGTTGCAGGTAAAGAGTGATGCTGCGAAGATATTGAAGGCGGCCGGATTGAATGAGGATTCCATCCTGCGGGCGATGGCTGAGATTCGCGGCAAGAACCGGGTCACTGATGATAATCCGGAATCGAAGTATCAGGTTCTGGAAAAGTATTCGCGCGACTTAACGGCAATGGCTCGGGCCGGAAAAATCGATCCGGTCATCGGCCGCGACGAGGAGATTCGCCGCGTCATAAAAATCATTTCTCGCCGGACCAAGAACAATCCGGTGCTGATCGGCGAGCCGGGTGTCGGAAAGACGGCTATCGTGGAGGGATTGGCGCAGAAGATTGCCTTAGGTGAGGTGCCCGAGACACTTAAAGACAGAATCGTGGTGGCGCTCGATTTAGGCGCCTTGATTGCCGGGTCGAAGTTCCGCGGCGAATTCGAAGAGCGTCTGAAGGGGATTCTCAAGGAAGTGGAATCATCCGAGGGGCGCATCATCCTGTTCATCGACGAATTGCACACGATTGTCGGCGCGGGAGCAGTCGGCGGTGAGATGGACGCCTCGAATATGCTCAAGCCGGCCCTGGCACGAGGCGAATTGCGCTGTGTCGGTGCGACAACGCTGGATGAATATCGCAAACACATCGAAAAGGATGCTGCGCTCGAGCGGCGATTCGCTATTGTGGTCGTAGAGCCGCCGTCGGTCGAGGATACGATTTCGATTCTGCGAGGACTCCGCGAGCGCTATGAGGTGCATCATGGCGTGAAGATTAAGGACGAGGCGCTGGTGATGGCGGCGACGCTGTCGGACAGGTATATCGCGGACCGGTTTTTGCCGGACAAGGCGATTGATCTCATGGATGAGGCCGCTGCTGAGTTACGCATCTCTATTGATTCCATGCCGGATGAACTGGATGCGCTGGAGAAGCGAATCCGGCAGCTCGAGGTAGAAAAAGAGGGCATCAAGCGCGAGAAGGATGCTGGTGATCGGATGAAGCCGATTGAAGAGGAATTGGAAGACCTTTATGTCCGGCGTGATGATCTGAAATCGCAATGGCAAAAGGAAAAGGATACCGTCGATGCCATCCGCAGTATCAAGGAAGAAATTGACGGTTTGAAGCTGCAAATCGGCGAGGCTGAGCGGTCGGCCGATTTCGAGACCGCCGCGCGGCTGAAATACGGCGATTTGCGCGAGGCCGAAAAGAAGCTGGAATTCCTTTCGCATAGTCTGACGGTTATTCAATCCGATCGGAAGCTGTTGAAAGAGGAAGTCGACGGCGAAGATGTTGCCGAAATCGTCTCCAAGTGGACGGGGATTCCGGTGACCCGTTTGACGGAATCGGAAAAGGCGAAGCTGCTTCGTCTCGAGGAAAAACTGCATGACCGGGTTATCGGTCAGCACGAGGCAGTCACCGCGGTATCGGATGCCGTGCGGCAGTCGCGGGCCGGTCTGTCCGATCCGAACAAGCCGCTGGGTACGTTTATTTTCCTCGGTCCGACCGGTGTCGGTAAGACGGAATTGGCGCGGGCGCTGGCCGAGTTTCTGTATGGCAGCGAGGATGCGCTGGTGCGAATCGATATGTCCGAATACATGGAGAAATTCTCGGTGTCGAGGCTTATCGGTGCGCCTCCGGGGTATGTCGGTTATGAGGAAGGCGGTCAGTTGACCGAGGCGGTGCGCCGCCGCCCGTATGCGGTGGTGTTGCTGGATGAGATCGAGAAGGCGCATCCGGAAGTATTCAATGTCCTGCTGCAGGTGCTCGATGACGGTCGCCTGACCGACAATCAGGGGCGCGTGGTCAGCTTCAAGAATGCAATACTGATCATGACCTCGAATATTGGGGCCGAGTACATCCAGAGTGAGTCGACCGGAATCACTGCAGCCAATCGAGATGCCGTCTATGAGCGGATGCGCGGCCGCGTACTCGAGATGCTTGGCAAATCCATGCGGCCGGAATTTCTGAATCGTATCGACGAGACGATTGTATTCGCATCGTTGAGTGAGGAAGAAATCAAGGACATCGTGCGCATTCAGTTCAAGAGGCTGAAGAGATTGTTGGATGAAAAGCAGATAACGATAGACTTATCAGATACGGCACTGGAGTATCTGGTGCGAATCGGATACAATCCGGCCTTTGGCGCCCGACCGATCAAGCGGCTCATCAATAAGGAACTGAGCCAGCGTATCGCTCGCGAAATATTGGCCGGTTCAATTCAGCCGGGGCAGTCCGTTCGTGTCGAAGTTGAAAATGATAACCTCTCGCTTCGGATAGAACAGAATCATATGGCTCATGCTGCGAACCCCCGATAATGCATGTATCGGGGGTTCTCCCTCACATAATTGAGGAGTTAACAGAATGATATTGCGATATTGTTCGTAATGTCCTACCATGCCTTCGTATTATTTACCAAAAAATGCCGAGGTTTCTCATGCGCCTGATGTCATGGAATATTAATGGAATTCGAGCCGTTGACAGGAAGAATGCCTTTGACTGGTTTTTCGCCGAACAACCCGATGTCCTGTGCGTGCAGGAGATCAAGGCGGTCGAGGAGCAGATTCCCGAGCGACTGAAGGATGTCGAGGGGTATCATACCTTTTTCAATCCGGCCGCCCGGAAAGGGTACAGTGGGGTTGGTCTGTATACCAAAATAAAACCGAAATCGGTACAGAATGGATTCGGTATCGACAAATTCGATATCGAGGGGCGAGTACAGGTTGCGGATTTCGGCAAATTCATCCTTTTTAATATTTATTATCCCAACGGCAAGATGTCCGCGGAGCGGTTGCAATACAAGATGGATTTTTATGATGCCTTTCTCGATTATGCCAATGATTTGAAAGGAAAGGGAAAAAAGCTTATTATTTGCGGCGACGTGAATACCGCCCATAAGGAAATCGATCTGGCTCGGCCCAAGGAAAACGAGAAGACATCGGGATTTTTGCCTGAGGAGCGGGCCTGGATAGATAAATTCCTCGCCGCGGGATATATCGATACTCTGCGGATGTTCACCGATGCGCCGGAGCAGTATACCTGGTGGGATTATAAGACGCGGGCCAGGGAGCGGAACACGGGCTGGAGAATCGATTATTTCTTTATATCGGAAAATCTCAAGAAAAAAACCAAAGCCGCCTTTATCCGTCCCGAGCTGGAGGGGTCGGATCATTGTCCCATCGGCATTGATGTGGAAATATAATCGCCGAAATTAAAAAGACCGGTTAATTCTTTTCGAATCCGTCCGAATACTACAAAAGAAATTCACGGGCGAGACCCAGAAGTTTTTATTGCAATTATCCGTAAATCGTTAGTATTCTTGGACACAGGAGAGATTCTATGGGTAACCGGTTATTGTATGCCGGGGGGATTATCATTATCGGTCTGCTGGCGGTTTTCGCCGTGAATTGCGGTGGGGACAAGTCTGCCAACAGCAGCGGTACGATTCAGACCGGGAATACCGGTGAGCTTCTCCTTATCGATCATACGTCTGCCGATGAATTTTCTCAAATTCCCGATTCCGTTATTCGCGACTGCAAAATCGTCTTCGATGTCTTTCACGGACGGACCGCTTACGGCGGCCAAATTACTTCCGGTATGAATATGTTGTTCCAGGAAGACACTCTGTATCAATACCGCTTTAATGGTCTGTATTATGTCGAGTTTCAGGATGATCTGGGGACGCTCGGCGATACCTCCTGGACATTCATGACGCGTATGGGGTTAGACAATCCCCTCAATACAATCAATGTAATCCTCTGGTCCTGGGGCGACGGGTTGGCCTCGAATACCGAACAGGGCGTGGACCAGTATCTCCAAACGCTCAGCGGACTGGAGCTCGAGTATCCGCAGGTGAAATTCGTGTATATGACCGGGCAGGTCGACGGTACCGGAGATGCCGGTAATACTCGCGCCCGCAATGACCAGATCCGTACCTACTGTACCGAAAATGCCAAGATCCTGTTCGATGTCGCCGATATCGAGAGCTATAATCCCGATGGTGATTACTTCGCCGACGCCTCTTCCGCCTGCGAATGGTGTGTAGACTGGTGTTCTACACATGAATGCCCCGAATGTCTGCTGTGCTATGAGTCGGAGTGTTTAAACTGCTATCGTCAAGGGCAGGCGTTCTGGTGGATGCTGGCCAGATTCGCAGGCTGGAATCCGTAATAAGTCCTCGTTTTACTCACAAATAGCCACATATATCCCGGAGTTTCGGCGTCCAGTTTATACTTGGATTGTGTCGATTTTTGAATATATTGCTGTAAGATAGTAACAGGAGGAACACCTTATAGGTAAAGTCGGGCTTCCCACCCCCGTTTTTGCTATGGTGCCTTTAATAACCGCCGGTTTTACCTCATTTGCAGCCGGGAGTTCGAATCATGTCCAAGTTTATTAACGCCATGCGTTGTATCTTAGTCGTTGCGATTGTCTCGGGTATTACAGGATTGTGCCCAATAACGGCAGCGCCGGCTATTGCCGAAGAGATTTCGCATACCTACACTTTTGACCATCCGACAATCGTTCCGGTCGTCATCGACGGCGAGCGATATGATCGAATCCTCCTGCAGGACGGGGCAGGCGAAGGAGAACCCGGCGAACCTGCTCTGCCGATTGTCGGCGGTCGGCTGCTTCTGCCACCGAATAGCGGCGTGATTTCGGTATCGGTCGAGACCGAGAAGCCCATTTCATTGGGTGTGGGTTATCGGGTCGAACCGATTCAATTTCCTTATGCCTTATCCAGTGAGCCATCTCGAATTGTCGCGGCGACCCCGGATGCGAGTATTTATGAGCGCAATGCAGACTACCCGGAAAAACTGGTTGAATCGGCCGGGACATTCTCATTTCGAGGATATGATCTGGCAGTACTCCGGATGTTTCCTGTCGTCTACAATCCGGTTTCCGGCGAGTTGCTGTTTTATCCTCGTATGGTCGTGACTATCGAGGTCGAGAATGCGGTTAAGGCGAACAGTTTGTTCCGCGGCTTACCGGTCGACGCCGAACTCGCCGCGGATAAAGTAGATAATGACGAAGAGGTATCCGCCTATCAGGGATTATCCAAGAGCGGTATGGATGCATACAGCCTGCTCATTATCACGAACGAAACCTTAAAGCCGACATTTGCAACATTGGCGAGTTTTCACAATGGCCGAGGTCTGGCGACGGTAGTCCGTACGACGGCCGAAATCGGCAGTAATAACACCGATGTGCTCAGGGATTATATCAGGAATGAATATTTGACCAACGGTATCGAGTATGTCCTTCTGGGAGGTGACGATGAGATCATTCCTGCGGCCGGATTCTATGGCGCGGTGAATACATCGAGTGGACTGGAAGTCGACTATGGGATTCCGGCCGACTTGTTCTATAGCTGCCTGGACGGGCCGATGGATTATGACGGCGACGGCGTGTACGGTGAATGGGGAGACGGTGGTCCGAACGGTCAATCCATCGATATGATTGCCGAGGTTTTCGTCGGACGCGCATCGGTGAGTAATACGACGGAGGCACAGCGTTTTGTCGCCAAGACGATTCGGTATTTGACGACGCAGGGAACGTATTTGAAAAAATCACTGTTGCTTGGCGAGTATCTCGGGTTCGGCGGTATCTCCGATTACGGCGGCAATGCAATGGATCAGTTAGTGGGGTATTGCGAGGATGATGATTATGTGACTTATGGGATGCCGGAAGATACGTTCGAATTCGACAGGCTTTATGACCGCGATTATGCCGGAAATGATTGGCCGGTTACCGAGTTGTTCGACAGGATCAACAGCGATTTCCATCTCATTAATCATGACGGACACAGCAATACGAGTTATGCATTGAAGTGCGGCAGTTCGACTGCGATTCAAGAAATGAAAAATGACAACCTCTTCTTGTTGTATTCACAGGGGTGTTATGCCGGATCGTTCGATCTCGGTGATTGCTGGGCCGAGTACGTGAATATTCGCACCGATCATGGCGCGTTCGCCGTGTTCATGAATTCACGATTCGGGTGGGGAAGTAGTTATACGACCGATGGCTCCTCGCAGAAATTCCAGCGGCAGTACTGGGATGCGATATATAATCCCGATGAGAACAAGCTGGAGCTGGGGCGGGCAAACAGCGATTCGAAGGAAGATAATTTATATCTGTCGGCCAGTGGATCGACGCGGTGGGTGTATTATGAGATGAACCTGTTCGGCGATCCGACCATTCGCCTGTGGGATAAATGGCTCGGTCTGGATGATTTCGCATTCAGTGATGCTCAGGGCGACGGGGATGGCATATTCGAGGCCGGAGAGACTATTGAATTGCGGTGCGATATCGAGAATATCGGCATTTCATCGGCCGATAATGTCACGATGGATCTGACCATCAGTGATGTGACCGTGGCCGTGAATACAGGAAGCGTCAATATCGGGAGCATCTCCGCCGGTGAAATAAAGACGAACAGCACTAATCCATTCGTCTTTACGATTCCCGTCGATTATGTCACGAGAGTAGACACGTTTTATATCGATATCTCGTGGGAAGAAGAAGGCGTTTCGCATTCGGCGATGTTGAAGTTCCACACCCCGGTCGGCGCCGTTCCGATTTTGCTGGTTGATGGAAATGAATCGGATAATGTCGAGCGATATTACCTCGAGTATTTCAACACCAACAGTATTCCCTATACATTGTGGGAGTCGGAGCTTTTGCTCGGACCATCAGCATCTGATTTGAGTAAATACGATATCGTTATCTGGTTCACGGGAAACTTCCAGACGAGCCCGCTCACGCAGAGTGATATCGATGCCATGCGCGGATTCCTTGATAATGGCGGAAATCTCTTTTTAACGGGACAGGGGATTGCGGCGTCGTCCAATATTATCGATCAGGATTTTCTCCAGAATTACCTGAAGGCAGAATATGTCTCATCTCAGTCCTGGCCGATTATGACTGCTGCAGGAGGTATGGTCTTCTCGCCTGCCGATACGATCGGTATTCAGGGGGCGGGCGGTGCCTATAATCAAACGTTCCCGGATCGGGTAAATGTCATAAACGGAGGAATTCCCGAATTCAAATGGTTCGGGAGCAGCGTCTATGGCGGCCTGTCGTACAGCGGATCGTATAAGCTTGTATTCTTTACGTTCGGATTCGAGGCAATCGTGAATGGGGATTACCGCTGGACGGAGCGCGAGGAAATCATGGGAGAAATCCTGACATTCTTCAATCTCGAATATGCGGATGAAGCGCCGGAAGTGACAACTATGTCGATTGAGCCGTCGGAAATTTCTCATATGGTCGATCACTCGCCGACGATACACTGGCAGTACAGTGATCCCAATGGCTTCCCGCAAACGGCTTATCAGATTCAAGTCGGAGCCGATTTCTATTGGTCTCCCGATGACAGATGGGATACTGGTCCGGTTGCCGGTACGGCAACCGATGCCGCGTATGCCGGTTTGGCGCTCGAGGACGGACAAGATTATTGCGTGCGCGTCCGCGCACTGAATGGGCAGGTCTGGTCGCCCTGGCAATATGAGATCATGCATTACAATTCGATTCCGGTGCCGTTCGATTTGTCACCGGCCGATGCCGAGACGGCGTATCTCGGTCATATTAAGCTGCATTGCGAGACCGAAAGCGATATCGAAGGCGATGTCATAACCTATTCCTATGAACTCTATGCCGATGCGGGATTGACCGAGTTGGTTGATCAGATTGAAGGGTATGGAGCCGGGGATAAGGTAAGTTGGTCGATTTCGGCGGCGCTGGTAGTAGGCGAGGATTATTATTGGCGTGCCAGGACCAATGACGGGCTGGAAAACGGCGAGTGGAGTGAAACGGCGATGTTTATTGTCGGGCCGGAATATATTTGCGGCGATGCCAATGGCGATCAAGCCGTCAATATCGGTGACGCGGTCTCCATCATTAACTATATTTTCAAGGGTGGAGCGGCTCCGAGTCCAATTCAGGCAGGAGATGCCAACTGCGACGGTTCCTGTAATATCGGCGACGGCGTTTCATTGATTAGTTATATCTTTAACGGCGGTGACGCGCCGTGTTCATCGTGCCCGGATTGATAGAGTAAAGGCTTTTAATTACAAGACCCGCGGAGTTCTTCTTCGGCGGGTCTTTTTTTGCCCGCAATTTGCAAATGGAATCGGCTAAGGCCTTGCCAATGCTTGAAAATAGTTGTTTATTATCAGCCTGAAACAAGCTGATCGGGATGACAGACTGTGTTAGCCGTGTTTAAAAAAGACCCTCTGGGGCGTATCGCATGTATCAAATGGCTGGTCACGTTTGTGATGGGGGCCGTGACGTATATCTTCCTGCGCTTCTGTAATAAAATCACGATCAGCGGTACCGAAATTCTCCATGCGCTGGATAATCGAGATGTTCTGTTCGTTTCCAATCACCAGACCTATTTCGTCGATGTCATCGCAATGTATCATACGTTTAACAGCGCCCACTGGGGATTCAAGGACCATATCAATGTCCCGCTGTATCTTTTGGCGCCCCGTTTGAATAATTACTATGTCGCAGCCGAGGAGACGATGAAGGCCGGGTTGATTCCGAAGATTCTGGCGAATGTGGGCTCGGTCTCTATTCAGAGAACATGGCGTGACAAGGGACAATCGGTCAATCGGCAGGTGCGATTTGCGGATATCACGAATATCGGATTGGCCCTCAATGACGGCTGGGTAATTACGTTTCCACAAGGAACGACTCAGCCGGGAGCTCCGGGGCGGCGTGGTGTTACGCTTATCGTCAAAAAATACAAACCGATTGTCGTGCCGATTGTTATCGATGGCTTCGGTGAGGCGTTTCAAAAGAAGAATATCCTCCCGCGCAAGCTTTTCGGACACATTAAACTCCGCATTAAGGAACCACTCGAATTGGATTCGAACGAGGACGCCGATACTATTCTGGCGCGTATCATGGCGGCTATCGAACAGGGACCGGAAGTCGAATAATCCTCGATTCTTAAAGTGCGAAGACCGCTTGAAATTCCCGACAATATATCTATAATAGAGCGCAACCGAGTTTTTACCTTCGAGGCGGGCACATGACCACGGGCACGATATTCGATATCAAGAAATTCGCTATCCACGACGGACCGGGCATCCGGACGACCGTGTTTTTTAAGGGGTGCCCGCTCAATTGCCTCTGGTGCCACAATCCCGAGAGTCGCAATAAACAAATCGAAAAGATTTGCGTCCGGTTGCGTCGGGGAGACGGGACGGTTGTGTCGCAGGATAAGACTTATGGCCGCGAGGTATCGGTCGACGAGGTTTTTGCGGAAGTCATGAAGGACCGGGTTTTCTACGAGGAATCCGGCGGCGGAGTGACCTGTTCCGGCGGTGAGCCGCTAATTCAGACAGAATTCCTGTATGAATTACTGGCGAGATGTAAAGATGCCGATATCCACACCGCGGTGGATACATCCGGTTTTGTCGATTTTAAGAGGATCCGGCGGGCTATTGAGGTGACGGACCTGTTCCTCTATGATATCAAGCTGGCGGACTCTTCGGTGCATGAGAAATTCGTTGGTGTACCCAATGAGCGGATCATTCATAACCTGAGAGAACTGGCTGGATTGGGGGCGGATATCATGCTTCGCGTACCGCTCATTCCTGGTATCACGGATACCGACGCAAACATTAACGGCGTATTGTCTCTTCTCTCGTCCATAAAGAGTATTTCAAAAGTCGGCCTTCTGCCGTATAACAGTTTAGCTGAGGATAAACTGGAGAGGTTCGGCATGGTCAATCAAATCGGGCATTTGCAGCGGCAGGATGAATCTGCCCTGCGGGACATGGCGAAAAAGTTTACCGAAGCGGGATATGCCGTAACGGTTGGAGGATAATCCGGTATGAATGACAGAATTCGGCGCCTCAGACAGGAGAGTCTCGATGCCGTCCCGCGCATATCGCTCGAGCGGGCCAAGCTGTTGACCGAGTTTTATGCGAGTGGTGAGGCCGACAGAGTATCTATTCCCGTGGCTCGGGGCAAGGCTCTCTATTACCTGCTGGACAAAAAGGCCATTCATATCAATGACGGTGAACTGATCGTAGGTGAACGGGGTCCCGCTCCGAAACAAACGCCGACGTATCCTGAAATCTGCACGCATACGATGAAAGATTTCGATATCCTCGACAGCCGGGAGAAGATTCCGTTCAAGGTATCCGACGAGGCGCGCGCCATGCAGAAGGATTCTATTGCGCCGTATTGGTCGGGGCGGTCGATTCGCGACAGGATTTTGCAGGCAGTCGATGATGAGTGGAGGGAGGCGTACGCGGCCGGAGTATTCACCGAGTTTCAGGAGCAGCGCGCGCCGGGGCATACGGTACTCGATGACAAGATTTACAGGAAAGGGATGCTGGATTTCAAGCGAGACATCGCGGATGCTATTGCTGCACTCGATTTCTATAATGACGACAAAGCATTGGCGAAAAAAGAGCAACTCACGGCCATGGCAATTGCCTGCGATGCAGTAATCAATTTTGCGCGGCGGTATGCGGAACGTCTCGATGAACTGGCGGCGGCAGAATCCGATCAGAATAGAAAATCCGAATTACAGCAGATGGCGGCAATCTGTCGGAAAGTCCCTGAGCACAAACCTGAAACATTCTGGGAAGCCCTGCAATACTACTGGTTTGTGCATCTGGGCGTAATTACCGAGTTGAATACGTGGGACTCATTCAATCCGGGACGTCTGGACAGACATCTCCAGCCATTTTATGAAAAGGGAATTGCAGACGGCAGCCTGACCGAGGAGACGGCTCGGGAATTGCTGCAATCGTTCTGGATAAAATTCAACAATCAGCCGGCGCCGCCAAAAGTCGGCGTGACGGCTCAGGAGAGCAACACTTACACCGATTTCTGTCTGATAAATGTCGGCGGGGTGGATGAAACCGGCGCGGATGCGGTTAATGATATGACCTTTATGATTCTTGATGTCATCGAGGAAATGCGGCTGTTGCAGCCGTCATCGATGGTGCAGATCAGCCGCAAGAATCCGGATAAACTCGTAAAGCGGGCGCTGAAAATTATCAAGACCGGGTATGGGCAGCCGTCGCTGTTTAATACGGATGCGCTCATTCCGGAGATGGTGCGGCAGGGGAAGTCGGTTATTGATGCGCGAAATGGCGGCGCGAGTGGGTGTGTCGAGACTGGTGCGTTCGGTAAGGAGAGTTATATTCTTACCGGGTATTTCAATATCCCCAAAGTATTGGAGATTACGCTCAATAACGGCGTCGACCCGCGAACAGGAAAGCAAATCGGCCTCCCGACCGGCAATCCCGAGCAGTTCGAATCATTCGATGAGTTGTATGCAGCCTTTGATAAGCAACTCGAGCATTTCATCGATATCAAAATCCGAGGAAATCGTATTATCGAACGGCTGTGGGCGGAGATGCTTCCTGCGCCGTTCATGTCGGTGTTAATCGATGACTGTATCGCAAATGGCCGCGATTACAATGATGGCGGTGCGCGGTATAATTCGTCATATATTCAGGGCGTCGGTATGGGGACGATTACGGATGCGCTGACGGCTCTGAAGTACCATGTCTTCGATAAGAAAAATATTTCGATGGCAAATTATCTGTTGGCCCTGAAAAACGATTTCGCGGGATATGAAGAATTTCATCGGGAGCTTCTGAACACTACACCTAAATACGGCAATGATGATGACTATGCCGATGATATCCTGCGGCGGGTGTTCGAGAGTTATTTTTCGGCTATCGACGGGCGGCCGAACACAAAGGGCGGGCATTATCGGATAAACCTGTTGCCGACGACGTGCCATGTTTATTTCGGGTCGGTGTGCGGGGCCACGCCCGATGGGCGAAATTGTGGTGTGCCATTATCCGAGGGGATATCCCCGGTACAGGGTGCAGATCGACACGGTCCGACCGCGGTACTGAAATCGGCCGCGAAGATCGATCATTTGCGCACCGGCGGCACGCTGCTCAATCAGAAATTCACGCCGCAATTGCTGGAATCCGATGAGGGAATGCAAAAAGTATTGCACCTCATCCGGTCGTATTTCAAGATGGACGGCCACCATATCCAGTTCAATGTCGTCAAGGCGGAGACACTCCGCGAAGCACAGAGGGAGCCGGATAAATATCGCGACCTGATCGTTCGTGTTGCAGGATACAGCGATTATTTCGTCGATCTGGGTGTCGATTTGCAGAATGAAATCATTCGGCGCACCGAACACAGCACATCATAACGAGAATAGGATGCTCTATGATTAGTCTGAAGGGAAAGACCGCTCTCGTGACCGGAGGGTCTCGGGGAATCGGCAAAGCTATCGTCGTCATGCTGGCCGAGGCCGGGGCGAATGTCGTCATTAATTATCGGAATGAAAAGCATGCCGCCGAGCGAGTGCAGGCTGTGGCGGAATCGTACGGTGTCAAGGCGATGATTTGTCAGGCGGATGTCAGCGATAAGCGACAGGTCGATGATATGGTGTTCGATGCCGTCGATAAATTCGGGCGGATCGATATCCTGGTCAATAATGCCGGTATTTGGGAGGAGAACCCCATCGATTCCATGACTGAGGAGAGCCTGCGGCGGACAGTCGATATCAACCTGATGGGTGTCTTCTTTCCCATTATGGCGGTCGTGAATTATATGAAAGAGCAAAAATCAGGTAACATCATAAATATTTCTTCGACGGCAGGACAGCGGGGCGAGGCGCGCCATTCGCCGTACTCCGCGACCAAGAGCGCATTGATCGGCATCACGAAATCCCTCGCGCCGGAACTGGCCGATTATAATATCCGCGTTAATTGCGTCGCACCCGGATGGGTCGATACCGACATGACCAAGCCGACGATGGCATCAGCCGAGGCGGCCAAAGTGCTGGCGACGATTCCGCTCAGGCGCATCGGCACGCCGGAAGAGCTGGCCGGGCCGGTCGTTTTTCTGGCTTCGGATTTATCCACGTTTATTACGGGGGAAGTGCTGAACGTCAATGGCGGCGCAGTGCTATGCGGGTGATTCCTGCGGGGGTGGGTCGACTTTTTTCGCAATAAGATTTTTAATGGTCAGCCCCTGAACCAGTATCGAGAAAATCACGACGACATAGGTTATTGAGATGATCAGGTCGCGCTGAGGACTGGCGGCCAGCGACAGTGCGAGGGCGATTGAGATACCGCCGCGGAGGCCTCCCCAGGTAAGAATCAGTGTCGCATTCCTGGTGAACTGGCGGCGGAACTTCAAGGCGCTGATGGCCGACCAGACGCTGAAGAAGCGCGCGCCGAGTGTCAGCGGTATGGCGATCAGTCCGAAGAGCAGATAATCCCAGGTGAACGAGAGAATCAGGACTTCCATTCCGATCCAGACGAACAGGATCGCATTCAGGATTTCATCCAGCAGTTCCCAGAATTCATCCAGATGGCGGCGGGTCGATTCCGACATGGCCAGACGGCGACCGTAGTTGCCGATGAGCAGTCCCGCCACGACGATGGCGATGGGGCCGGAGGTGTGCAATTGCGAGGCCAGCGCATAACCGCCGCACACCAGCGCCAGCGTGATGATAATCTCGACGACATGCTCGTCGATATCCTTGAGCAGTTTGAATGCGATAAATCCGATGCCCAGGCCGAAGATGACGCCGCCGATGGCCTCCTCGACGAAGAGGATCAGGATGTCACCGACAGAGGCCTCGCCGCCGCCATAGGCGATTCCGATGAGGACGGTGAAGACGACCACGCCGACGCCGTCATTGAACAGCGATTCGCCCGCGATTTTCGTTTCAAGTGATTTCGGGGCCTTGATTGTCTTGAGTAGTGATAAAACGGCCACGGGATCGGTTGGGGCGATAAGTGCGCCGAAAATCAGGCAGTAAACGTATGAAATCGGCATGGAAAACAGCGGCAGGATAAAGTATAAGGCCGTGCCGACGATGAAGGTCGTCAGTACAACGCCGCCGGTCGCCAGGACGGTGACGACGAATTTCTGCTGCGCCAGATCGTTGATATTGATTTTTATCGCGCCCGCGAACAGGAGAAAGCTGAGCATCCCTTGCATGAGTGATTCGCTGAAAGAGATGTTGGTCAGGAGCCTGTCGATCGGCCCGTGCAAATCGACGCCCAGCGCGGACAGGCCGATAATCCCGAGAGACATCCCGAGCCCGATGACCATCAGGCCGATGGTCGAGGGGAGGCGGATGAATCGATAGTTCACATAGCTGGCCAGCGCCGCTATGGTAATGAAGATGGCGAATGCGACAAAAATATTCATGCTGCCGCAAGTATAGAAGATTGGATGGATTCGGGCAAGTAAAGAATGTGAATTGGTACTTGGGGTCCAGTCACGAATAAAAAAGAATAAAACACAGATGCTATAAATAATACATTTATTAAATATCTTCTTGCATTTGCTTATATATATATATATTGTGTAGAGTTTCTAAGTGTGGCTTGGGAGGGTGCCCATGCGTTCCAAAAAAATACTTATATTTGTTTGTGTCCTTTTGGCCACAATTTCAATCGCCTATACTCTCGGCATCTATGGAGCCGACCTGAAACAAAAATGGGAGCAAAATAAGAAACGGAGACAATCGACGGAAGCCGTCCTTAAACAGATGGGCAACACGATTGAAGTCGGTGGATATTTGCCGAATAGTATATTAGAAGATCTCAATGGCAATTCTGTAAAACTCAGTGATATTACTTGCTCCAAGTCATTAATAGTTTTTTCGTTGCCGGGATGTGGATATTCAATTCGCCAACTACAGAGTATGAAAGCCTGTTCTTTATCAACAGAGACAGAAAAATGCTTTATTTTGATATCAGACGAAAATCCATTTGAGCTTATGTACATTCGAGAACAGCATGGTTTACAATGTACGATACTCCATGACCGCGACAGAGTCTTTATGAAGTCATTGGGAATATTTACATCGCCATTTAACGTTTGCGTAGACAAAGACTTGCGAATTCTTGACATTATGGGCGGCAGTCTTTCTTCTAATGAAATAAAGGAATATTTTCCAGAATAATAATCCTGCCTTGGATTTCTGGTAATTTCGATACGCGGCACGAAAATCGCACCGCGTACCATGCAAACTGCATACATGGTGTATGCATCCATAATATAAGAAAGGAGGCTTGTAAATGAAAACAAAATTTGCCTCGGTAGTAATAGTCCTTTTTGCATTTTCGTTTTTCTTTTCACTTGGCATTAATACAGCTTTGGCTGACTATGTTCCCGAATATTGTTTGGCTAGCCCATTAGCCGGAGTACCAGGCAGTTGTTGTGTAGTCAACGGTATTCCCGGTGTTTGGAGCAAACCATATGGAATACTATATTGCGATTGTTCCGGATGGAACCAGGGAGAAACATACATAAATCCCTGCAATTGCGATTTAGGTTGCCCAATACAACAATAACTCTGTAGTTCCAAGGCAGGATTATTGATGAATTCAGGCTGGAATTGCTCTATTATTATAATCATTGTATTGTTACAAATGGAGCTATGCGCAAATATATATTCTCAAACACCCCCAACCTACGATACCGCGACACATAATATCGGGCAATTAAACCTATTTTTGACGAATACGGCAGCTCTGGGAAATCAAGGATATGATATGCAAACCAGCTCTTATTATGGTTTTGTCTATCCTGCCAAGTCCAATATATTTATATCTGGATTACTCTATTTACAAATAGGCGGCATACTCGGGCAAGATACTCTAGTTACGACAGGAAATGCCCCACCAGTATCGGAATTTGTTCCCGAAACAGCTGATAATACGGGTATAGTAAGACGTTCAATAATAAAATATACAGACTATCAAAGACAGAATGCTGTTTCTGAGCAGGACTATGTTTGCGTTTACATTGATACAGTGACTGATCAGTCTATTGTTTTGGAAGATGAATATGATAATCGTCCCCATAAACCACTGTATCTTTCTATTACGCAAAGCAGTTTTTCTTGGAGTCCGGATTATGCCGATGATTTCATCATCGTAGATTATCAGATTACTAATATTGGAAATCATCCGATAAGAGATATGTTTGTTGGATTATGCAATATGCCATATCTTACCGGATATGGCACGGATATCGATTATCGTTTTGACGCAAATCACTCAATCACGGGATATCTTAAGACAATCACCCTGTCGGCCGGAAATTGCCGCGAGATTGATACCATTAACATCCCATGGATTGCCTGTATCGATGGAAGGCCAAACGATCAAGGGGAATGGGATTATAAATCTGACAGGTCTATATTGGGATGTAAAGTTCTTCGTCCCCATAGAGATAGTGCGTCATTCAATTATAACTGGTGGGCCGAGTCTTCATCTGGCGGATTTGGTCCCAGGTTGAAAGGTACTGATAATGATCCTTTTCGCAGCTTTAAACAATATACTGCCTGTCCACTTACGGATGAAGATCGATATTATGTGTTATCACATCACGAAGTAGACTACGATCAGATATACTCTGCATTAAATCATACACTTGAAGGATTTCTTTCACCTCCTGCCTACAATGTTGCGACGGATTTTGCTGATGGCAAATATACTATTTCTCTCTATTCCTTCGGGCCGTTTGATCTCGCGCCGGGGGATACGATTCCGGTGACCTTCGCTCTTGTCTGCGGCGAAAACTTTCATGTCAATCCGCGCGACTATGAATACTATTTCGATCCCTTCAATCCCGATAACTATTATAAACGCCTCGACTTCTCGAGCCTCGTCGAAAACGCCCGCTGGGCCGAGGCGGTCTTCGACAATCCCGGGGTCGACACCGACGGAGACGGCTACTCCGGCGACTTCTGCTGGATATACGAATGGCTCAACGATGAAATCGTCGACTCGACCCGCAAATACTACACCGGCGATGGTGTTCCGGATTTCCGCGCCATGACACCGCCTCCGCCGCCGGTAGTGCGAACCTTTCCCGAATACGGCACCGTCACTATCCGCTGGAACGGACAAGAATCCGAGAATACACCTGACTTTTTCTCCGGCGAACTCGATTTCGAGGGGTATAACATCTATATTTCCCAAAATGACAGACCATCTGACTTCGTCAAAGTCGCATCGTATGATATCGATGATTATATCGTCTATGCCTTCGACACCGATAATCGCGTGTGGAATAAAATCAGCAACTCGGCCAAACGCGACAGCCTGCAGGCCATCCACGGCCTCGATTTCGATCCGAATGAATACTATGACGAGATGCACTGCCTCAACGACAACACATCAGGACAGATCATCTATTTCAGGCGTCAGGGATGGAATCAATCGGACATGGGCTTACCGGGAACCATTCGCAAAGTCTACCCGGATGCCTCACCCAACGATCCGACCGACCTGACTGCCGAGGGCTGGATGCGCTATTATGAATATGAGTATACGGTCGAGAACCTGCAGGCATCGGTGCCGTTCTATTTTGCGGTGACGGCTTTCGATTATGGCGCCGAGAAATATGATGTCGGGGTATTGGAAACCTCGCCGCTCACGAATGCCGTGCTGGAATATCCGATGCCGTCGTCGGATATCGTCGAGGAGCAGGGCTTGGCGGTGACGGTGTATCCGAATCCCTATCGCATCGACGGCGGTTATGCTCGGGCCGGCTACGAGAACCGAGACCGGACGCGCTCGGCCGAGTGGACTCGCGCGATTCACTTCGCAAATTTACCGAGTATTTGTAAGATTCGCATCTATTCGGTCGACGGCGACTTGATCAAGGAGATTGATCACTATAATCCAAGCGGCGGCCCCGGTACTCAGGAAGAGACCTGGAATGTGATATCGAAGAACACGCAGGCGGTAGTATCGGGGCTATATATCTGGACGGTCACATCCGAGATGGGCAAGCAAATAGGCAAGCTGGTGATTTTGAAGTAACTCGCGATTATTGGTGCAGGGGGATTCGCCGCTACGGACCAACCAAATGGTATATTCAATCTCCGCACTGGATTCCCGACTCGCACAGCCTAAGAAGTCTGCGCTCTCGGGAATGACAGAAGCGAGTAATTAAAAAGGGGTTCCATTGGAACCCCTCTGTTAGTTCTGTGCCCGGCAGATATCTTCATCTGCCGGGAGACAGTTTCGATAGTTTTATTACCCGGCCAGGGCTTTTTTCGTGAATTTGCCCTTGAGGTCCGGGACAACGAACTCGCCGTCTTTGCGGATGAGCTTATCGTCGAACCAGATTTCGCCGCCGCCATAGTCTTTGCGCTGAATCAGGACGAGGTCCCAGTGAATGGCCGAGTTGTTGCCGTTCGGCGCGGTTTCATAACAGCGGCCCGGCGTCAGGTGGAAGGAACCGTCGATCTTCTCATCGAACAGCGTGTCCTTCATCGGGTGTTTGATCAACGGATTGAGGCCGAGGGCGAATTCGCCGACATAGCGTCCACCGGCGTCGGTATCCAGAATTTTATTGAGCTTCTCGGTATTGGTCGAGCATGATGCATTGACGATTTTACCATTCTTGAATTCGAAGCGAATGTTTTCGTATACGGTGCCTTCATACAATGATGGCGTGTTGTAGGTGATGACGCCATTGATCGAATTTTTAACCGGGGCGGTGAAAATCTCACCGTCGGGGATATTGCGATGGCCGTCGCATTTGATCACATTGATGCCTTTGATGGAGAATGTCAGGTCGGTGCCCGGCGATTTTATATGCACCTTGTCCGTCTTTTCCATCAGTTTTTTCAGCGGGTCCATCGCCTTGGACATCTTGGCATAGTTGACGCAGCAGACGTCATAATAGAAATCCTCGAACACCTCCTGCGGCTGCATGGCGAGTTGGGCCATGGAATTGTTCGGGTAACGCATGGCGACCCAGCGTGCTTTGTTGATGATCTGTTTGAGAATGACCGGCTGGCCGTAGAGTTTTTTGAACATGGACATCTTTTCCGGCGGGATATCGTTCAGATCGAAGGCATTGTTAGAGCCGGCGATGCTGATATAGCAGTCGGTACGCTTGGTCAGATTCAGATGGAATGCGGCATATTTCTTAATCTGTTCTTCGTCGTTATAGAGCAGGAACTGCCGGAACATCGAATCGTCATTGTAGAACCAGAACGGCACGCCGCCGACTTCGGTGACTTTGCGGATGAGCCGCTTGCCCAGTTCGATGGCATCGGAGCCTTTGATGGCGATATAAACGAGATCGCCCTTTTTCACTTTGCAGGAATAATTCACCAGCAGGTCGGCCAGTTTATCATTTCTCGGATCTTTCATCTGTGTCTCCTTTATGCGGTGCCCATCGTGAGGGCGCCGGAGGTTTTGCTTTCTGAGTAATAGAATGTATGTAATTTTCTGACGGATTCAAGTCCCCGGATATAAAAATCTGTTTTGATTCCATAAAAAAAACGGCCCGCCGAGGCGAGCCGTTTATGGAAGGAATTGATCATCCGCTTAGAACTTCTGTGAAATCTTCATGATTGCCAGGCGGCCGATTTCGGGTCCGCCGACGAATTCGATATGACGATTATCGAACAAGTTCTGTACGGTCAGCGACAGGTGCGTCGTGTGAATGAAATCGACGCCGACATTTAAATCGACCAGATTGTATGAATGAACCGTGCTTCCGTAGAACGGGCTGTCCATGTCGAAGGCATCGACGAAGCGGAAGCGCGCCTGCGCATTCAGATTCCGTTTCGGATACAAATATTGCAAATTCAAACTGAATTTATGCTTGGGCGAATTCAGGTTAATGTCGTGCGGCTGGCTTTCCGATTTGGCGAAGAAGTTCTTCGAGACATACGAATATGTCCCGCCGAAATTCCAGTTCTGATTCAGATGGTAGGCAAAGGCCAAATCCGCGCCGTAAAAGGTAATATCGCCGAAGTTACGATAAGTTACTAACAGGGCTGTCGGATCGTATGCCTCGTTCGGAGTGACTGTGCCGAAAGGAACACTGGCGGCTCCGGATGTGAACATGGCGGTCAATTCATCGACGACCGAGCCATTGCCGTTGCCGCCCATAGTCGGGCTGTCAAGAGCCATCAGGGTGGCGGCATAAGTCGCATTTGCGGGGTCATTGAGCGCCGCGGTAAAGGCGCCGCCGAGATAGGTCTGCAAAGTGGCCGGGTCCAAAAAGACGTTCGGCGTTTCGACCGTCAGCGGTCCGATGAAATCGTTCTTTTTCGTGCGATAGGCATCGACGCTGAATTTGAGCTTGTTGCCGATGATTCCATTGTAGCCGAGTTCTACCGTCTGGGTAATGGTCGGTTTCAGGCGATCGATATCCTTGATGTCGTCGACCGTCGTCGGTACATGGGCGCCGATGTCGGGATCGAGCGTCATAAGGCGGTTGTTGACGCCGCTGACCGTACCCGGAGCGACTGCATTGAGCGATCCCGCGAGGGCATCGATCGTAGCTTGCGGAACGCCGTTCGCGGCCAGACGCTGCTGGAATCCGGAAATCGTGGCGCCGCGCCCCAGACCCCACATGACATTGGTGAACAGCGGGTCATTGAAATCAATATAATCATTAGTGGACAAGCCGGCGACCGGCGCGAACGCTGAATGGAATTGCGGGCCATTGTCATTGATATTCCAGTGGAACCCGGATTCCGGTACGCCCTGGACGCGAATGTCGATTTCGGGGCTGAAGCCAAGCGTTGGCTGGAACGTCGCGCCGATGTTGCCAAGGTCATTGAGCTGAAGCAGGTCCAGATACAGGTTGTTGTTATCCGGTGTGCTGTAGGCGCGGTTGTAGGTAGCCCGAAAGCTGTGATTTTCCTTCGGTTGATAAACCAGTGCGGCGCGAGGGGAGATCACCCGGTCTTCCAGACGATTGTTCTCATCGACTCGGGCCGCCGTAACGAATTTTAGTTGTTTCGACAAAACGAGATCGGATTGGAGATAGATGCCGTACTCGTCAATATTGTCATCGCCTTCATTGCGACCGTTGATCGTGCGATCGGTATCGGGGCGGGTTAACAGAATATCGAGACCATAGGTCAGAGTCAGCGGCTCGGCCGGTTTGTAGAAATGCTGTATTTGTCCGGCCCAGAGTTTCGATCGGTCGACGATAAGTTGTCCGGTTTGCAGGAGATAGGTGTCGCCGGCATCGCTGTTATTGACGAATCCCTGGACGAACAGGTTCTTGAAATTAAAGCGAGCCTGTCCATAGGAATAAATCCAGTCTTTGGCCTGCGCGGCGCCGAGACCGGTCAGTTCAATACTGCTGGCGCGGCTCATACCGGCGTTCAGGACGAGTGAAGCATTTTTCCCGATGAGGAAGTCGACGCGGCCTTCGCCGGAGAACTTTTCGATATTGAAATCTCGTGCATTGGACTGCCAGTCGCTTTGATAATCGCGACCGGTTGTCGTGGGGCGGAACAGGCGTACGGAGTCAGGCTCGGTCGGTTCATAGTGCTTCCAGTCGCGGCCCTGATAATACATTCCGGAAAACTTATATCCGACATTTTCGCTCATGAGACCTGAGTGGCGGACCGAACCGATGAACACCTCGCGCTCACCGCCGCCGACACTCACGGTCGTCCCCTGTTCGCTGAACGGCGATTTCGTGATAATGTGCATCACGCCGGAGGCCGAGTTTGGGCCATAGAGGGCTGAACCGGGGCCGGAGACGATTTCGATTCGTTCAATATCTTCGTTGATAGTCGGAATGAAGTTATAAGCATTGAAGCGAAGTGACGGCACGCGGGCAATGCGATTGTCCGTCAGGACGAGCAGGGAACCGGAAAAAATATTGTTGAATCCACGCACGACGACATTCGATTGACTGAGTCCGGTCGAGGCGACATCGACTGCCGCGAGGCCTTTGATATGTTCGGTCGGTGTTAGTGTTGCACGATTTTCGATACTCTCGGATTCCAGAACGCTCACCGAGGCTGGCGCGTCGAGCACTTTCTCTTTGCGACGTGACGCGGATACCGACACTGCATCGAAGTCGACGAAAGTCGGCGCAAGGCTTACATCCAGTGTTTTGTTCTGTTTTTCCGTCAGGGTGATATTTTCATACACTATGGCCGTATATCCCATCGAGGTAATCGTGATGTCATACACACCCGGCGGGATATTGTTGACAGTGTATTTTCCATCCAGGTCCGAAGCCGTTCCCATCGGTTCGGCCGAGCCGGTTTTCGGTTCGAGCCGAATGGTCGCCTTGTACAGGGCGACGCCGTCGGAATGATCAGTAATAATGCCGGTAAGCGTGGCTGCGCCGGCGAGTCCGCATACAAAACTCAGGAGTAAGAAAAGCAGTATCCCCGTCACTCCCTTCCCATGGCGCACGAGCATAAAGGCCTCCTTCGATATAGTGGATATATAAAGTCCTAATTTATCCGAGTATAGAATCTCCCTACCCTGCAGGTCATAACGGTTCGTTCTGTTTGTGTTACAGCTATCCCCTTCGGAGGAATTAATTATACTATAAACCCTTGGCCAAATCAAGCGATGGGGAAGAAAAAAAGTAGGCTGTGAAGAATGAAGAAATGCGGCAATTTCGTAAAAGAACGCAAGATATGCTTATAATTTTGGATTGTAATTGTAACAAGGCAAATGCCTACTGAGTAAAACCGTCGAATTTATCCCAATATTCTTTCGACAGTTGATACACGACAAACCCCTCGGGTAATCCTTCGATTTTTTGGCCTTCCTCAGGCGCCGGAATCAAAATCCCTTTTTTCTCCGCAAAATCAAAGACTTGAATGATGTCGGGTCGCGTACTCAGTCTGACATGTGACGGGCAGTCCTTGCCCAGCGCCCATTTACCGTCTACTTTCCCCAGTGAGCCTACGTTAACTTTGCACAGAGTATGCAAATACTGCTGGACGGTAAACTGATCGTGCGGAAAATAATCAATAGGTGGTTTGGGCATGGGGATTTCCGCACCCAGCGCGATTTCATAACGAAAATGTTTATACGTTTCGCTCATATGTTATAGCATCGGCACAAACCGACAATATCTTATGTATTTATGCCCAAAATATTATCCTAACTCCGTTAGCGACATAAATCTACACCTGTTTAATTTATAATGCAAGGCAAATATCTCCAGTTTTTCGAAAGCCTGGATTGTCCGTTTTGGCGTAGGCGACATACGCCTGAGTTGGCCGGAAAGCGCCGGGGCCGAAATTCTCTTTATTTTTCAACAAGAACCCCATATATTCGTATAGTTTCATATGCAACTATTGGAAATGTAACTAATAGTCCGACTGAGGCGACATGAATAATAATTCTGTTACACACGAGGAAATGCTGGGGCATATTCTGGGAAGTACCGGAAAACTATTGCGGGCGCGGTTCGATCAGCGGCTTTCTGATGAAAAAATAGGTGTCAATTCCATGCAGGCGATTGCTCTGCTGCATATCATCGTCAATAATGGGGATTGCAATCAACAGCAGGTTGCCGATTGTTTGCATCAGGATAAAACGATGATAACCCGGATCATCGATTCTCTCGAAAAGGGGAAATTTGTCCGGCGAGAGATTGATTCCGCCGACCGGCGTCAGAAGCTGCTGCAGGTGACTTCGCTGGGGCGGAAGCTGCATGAAACCGTTAATCAGGTGGCTCAGGAAATCGAAAAAGAGGCCCTGAAGAATATCGGACAACAGGAGCTCCTGACCTGTTATCAGGTATTGGAAAAGGTCCGGAATAATTTGTCCCCCTGACACTTTTTATCCGATTTGGTGTTAGTCTAATAATAGAGTGGGTTGTCTGTACTGGAAAGTCAGGAGATAGAAGGGTATCATTTCATGAACTGGAAGAAGATCGTTCTGCCAATCGCCATCATAGCGTTTGCCGTCCTTGCTATGGTATTGCTCAGTGGTATGAGGTCGGATAAGGCGAAAAAGAATATTGAGGTTCACTCTAAAGTCGTATCGACCGAGATCGTTTCGCTGGGGGACCAACCGAGTGCTATTGTCGCCTATGGAACTGTCAAGACTGCACAGCCCGTGCAACTGTACAGTGAAGTCGCCGGGACAATAGAAGCCGGGAGTGTGCCCTTTCAGAAGGCCGAGACTTTCAAGCGAGGAGATCTCCTCCTGAAAATCGACGATCGCCAGGCTGTTTTGAATCTGCAGAGCAAAAAAAGTGATCTCTTGACGGCCATGTCCAGTTTCCTTCCGGAGATAAAATCTGCGACCGGCGAGACCGAATATCAAAAATGGCAAAAATATTATGATGTCCTCAGTTTCTCCGGCCAAATCGCCGATCTCCCTGAATCGGATATTCCGAAAGTGCGGATGTACCTGTCGCGGTTCAATATCTACCAGCTCTATTTCGCGGTGAAAAACCTTGAGATTACCCTGAACAAACATTATTTCTATGCGCCATTCGACGGGTCGATTCAATCAGTTGCCCTCTATCCGGGATCATCGGCCCGAAGTGGCGTTTTACTCGGTGAAATCGTAAATCTCGAATCGATGGAAGTGGAAGTCCCGGTCAATGCTGCGGACGTACAGTGGATAGACACGTCGAGTGAAGTACTCCTTACTTCGGAAGAGGCATCGGGCGAGTGGACGGGTAAAATCAAGCGCGTCGGTAGCACCGTCGATAATCAAACTCAGACCGTGCCGCTATTTATCTCAATCAAACCGGGGAAGAATTCAGGTATCTATAACGGCACATTCGTCACCGCGCACATAAAGGGGCGCATCGTGCCCAACTCGATAAAGATTCCACGGCGGGCCTTGTATGAAAACAAATACATCTATGCTATCGAAGACGGTAAGCTCGCGCGCCGCGATGTGACGATTATTCGCCAGGAGTTGAACATGTTATTCGTCACCGGCGACATTAAAGACAATGAAGTGCTCGTCACCGAGATGATGCAGGGGATAGCCCCCGGTATGCCGGCCCAATCCCGAAACGACTTACAATAGACAAGGACTGACATGAAACGAATTACCGAGTTTATGGTGCGCTATCCTATCTGGGTGACGGTTATCATGTTCACCGTTGTCGTCTTCGGATTGATTTCGCTGGCCCAGATGCGCTATTCGTTCTTCCCGGAAAATCCGCCGGATTACATTTATGTCGAGGTCGTCTATCCCGGCGCATCGCCTGAAGAAGTGGCCGAGGGCGTTGTTCTGAAAATCGAGGATAACCTCGACGGCATCGAGGGGGTCGAGCGGGTCACATCGACATCGCGGGAAAATTCCGGAGTCGTGCGCGTTGAAATCGTCCTCGGCGCCGACATCGATAAAGTACTCGCCGATGTCAAGAACGCCGTCGACCGCATTAACTCGTTCCCGGGCGAGGTTGAAAATCCGGTTATCTATGCCGACCGATTCCGCTCGCGGTCACTCAGTGTCGGCTTGTCGGGGAATACCGACCTGTTCAGCCTGAAATACATGGCCGAACAGCTCAGGGATCAGTTATTGGCGACGGATGAAATTTCACAGGTGAACATCAGCGGTATTCCCTCCCTGGAATTCGCCATCGAGCTGTCCGAGGCTGATCTGCGCCGCTATAATCTAACCTTTACCGAGGTGCGCAATGCCGTCGCGCAGGCCAATATCAATTTGTCAGGCGGCAAGTTCGACACCCAAGATGAGGAAATCCTCATTCGTGCCTGGGGACGGGATTATTATGCGCATGAATTGCTGGATATTCCCATACGCGGCGACGGCAAGGAAACGGTCGTATATCTCAAAGATATCGCATCGGTTCGCGAAACGTGGGAAGACCAGCCGAATAAAGTGTACTACAATGGGCATCCGTCGATATTGTTGGGAATTAATCAGACGGAAGATGAAGACATTATTGCCATTGCCAATAAGACTTATGAAATACTCGATGACTTTCGCGCTCAGCACCCGGGTGTTGAGGTGACCATTCACCGCGATACGACAACGCCGCTGCGGCAGCGAATCGAGCTGATGGTAAAAAACGGTTTATTGGGATTGGTTCTGGTTCTCATCTGTCTTGGATTCTTTTTGAATCTGCGCCTGTCGTTCTGGGTGGCGGTCAGTATTCCATTCTCTTTTGCCGGAATGTTTATCATCGCATCGGCATGGGGAATTACTGTTAACGTTCTCAGTCTGGCGGCGATGATTATCGTCGTCGGTATTCTCGTTGACGATGCTATCGTCGTCGGTGAAAACATCTTTGCGCATTATGAACGAGGCAAATCCGCCTTGCGAGCCGCCTTCGACGGCACGGTCGAAGTTCTGCCTCCTGTCGTGACGTCAGTCATCACAACGGTGATAGTATTCACATCGTTCTTCTTTCTCAACGGCATGATGGGGAAAATGATGTGGCAAATGGGCCTGGTCGTCGTGGCTTCGTTGCTGTTTTCTCTCTTCGAAGCATTTTTTATTCTCCCGTCGCACCTGGCGCACTCAAAAGGCCTCAAGAAAAACAATAAGCATTCAAAAACCCGCGATTCCATCGAAAAGGTCATCCAGTATTTCACACATCGCGTGTATGGCCCTGTTCTCAAGTGGGCCTTAGACAATAAGTATGCGGTTGTAGTCATGCCGATTGCATTCATCCTGATAACGATTGGATTACTGCGCGGCGGCATTATCGGTGTGACTTTTTTCCCAAACATCGACGGCGACGAGGTACCAATTAATATTGCTCTCGTTCCCGGTCGTCAGGAGGTCGATACCGATTCGATACTGGCGCGAATCGAGCGAATCGTGTGGGACGTCAATGACGAATTATCAGCCCAGCGGGATGATAGTAACCAGGTAATTATCGGTGTCGAGCGGACAATCGGCAGCAATGATTTCGATGAAGGCGGCAGCCATACCGGAAAGCTCGATATCGAACTGCTCGACGGTGAAATCCGCCAGATGGACAGCTATATTATCGCCAATCGCATCCGCGAGGCCGTCGGGCCGGTCCCGGAGGCGCAAAATATTACGTTCGGCGCCGCCGGGCGATTCGGCAAGGCCGTGTCGGTGAGCCTCCTCGGTGATGATGAGAACCAACTTACAAAGGCGCGCGATCTGCTCAAGGTCGAGATGGAGCAGATGTCATCTCTCAAGGATGTCACGGATACCGATCAAAAAGGTCGCCGTGAAATCGATATTCAGTTGAAGCCCCGAGCCTACGCCCTTGGGCTGACACTCAATGATGTCGCAGGGCAAGTACGACAGGGATTTTTCGGACAGGAAATTCAGCGTATTCAACGCGGCCGCGATGAAATCAAGGTCTGGGTGCGGTACCGCCCCGAGGATCGTGCGGCGCTCGGGTCGCTCGATAACATGCGCATTCGCACATCGGGCGGCGGATCATATCCCTTCAGCGAATTGGCAGAATATTCGATTAAGCGCGGCGTGACGCAAATCAAGCATCTTGACCGGAAGCGTGAGATTAAAGTCGAGGCAAATCAGGCGGATGTGAAAGATGACCTGCCGCCGATTCTTGAGGAAATCCAGTTATCGATTCTGCCGAAGGTATTGAGCCAGGTCCACGGCGTGACGGCGCAGTTCGAGGGGCAGTCGCGGGAACAGGCGAAGATGATGAAATCGATGCAAATCGCCTTTTCCATCGCGCTCATCAGCATGTTTGTGATGGTCGTATTGGTGTTCCGCTCGTATGCCCAGGCGCTTATGGTGTTTTCTCTCATTCCAATCGGTATCCTGGGAGCATTCTGGGGGCATGGCATTCATAATTTGCAGGTGAGTATGCTGTCAATGGTCGGTATCATCGCGCTGGCGGGAATCATTATCAACGACAGTATTGTCTTTGTCGATCAGATCAATCGGAATCTGCGGGAAGAACAAAAGGTTCGCGATGCTTTGTATAATGCCGGCATTTCGCGTCTGCGTCCGATTCTACTGACGACTTTGACGACTGCTCTGGGAATGGGGCCGTTGATTTTCGAAACCAGTCGCCAGGCGCAGTTTTTGATTCCGATGGGATTATCGATTGCCTATGGCCTCATGTTCGGCACGATTATTCTGTTGATTATTCTACCGGCATCGTATTTGGTGATCAACAGACTGCGACAAATAGTCGCAAAGTTACGCGGAATGCGAGATGTCACTGCCGAATCGGTCGAACCGGCCGTGCAGGAATTGACGACTGCACAATTGGATTTTGGTGTTGAATCGCCGACGAGAATCGGCGCAAAATAAGTAAGTTTATTTTAGTATTAGTTCGAAGGCGGTGTTTCAGGATTGATGTTGGAGCACCGCCAGTCTTTTTTCCGCTTCCTGTCGTTCGACAATATTTGTGTCACCGTCTTTCCAGAATTGGAGCAGCGTTTCATATTCTATCGCGGCACGCTTATACCAGCCCGATTTTTCGTATGCCTGCCCGAGATAATAGTGCGACGAGACATCCCACAGCGACCAATAGGCCCGGAAATAGGTGTACGATGACCTGAGATCATTGAAAGCATCGACCGCCTGTTCGATATTACCGCTTTGCAGATAGGCCCGGCCAAGCATCAGTTTCGTTTCGAAGTGTCCATACATGGATTCATGCGGACGATAATCAAGCGCTCGTTGAAAATGTTCGATGGCGCCGGACGCATTATCGAGGGCCAGCTCGCGACATCCCAATCCGTAGTGATAGACATAAGTCAGTGACGGAATTTGCTGCATATATCCACGTATGTACTCCAGAATTGAATCGGCTTCGGCGATGCGATGATCGTCGGTCAGGAATTGTATTTTGTACCGGAGATAGGCCGGCGGCATGTTTGGCGAATCCGTCCGGAGGCGGTCGATGGCGAACTGGATTTCTTCTAACGCCTCGCCATATTTGCGTTGCGCCTGCAGAATGAGTGCTCGCGACAAGCGCGCCTCGATCATGAAATGTGTCGAGGCCTTTTCGATTTCACCCATGTGAATGAGCTTCTCGATAATGACCAGAGAACTGTCCAGCCGCCCCTGGCGGCTCAACATTGTCGCCTGATACAGGCGTACCCAAACGCGCCGATTGAAATCACTGGTCTCAATTACTCGCTCGAACGCGCTGTCCGATTTGGCGAATTCGCGCTTGAATGAATAGAGCACGCCGAGCATCTTCAGCGATTCCGGGAAGTCTTTCTTTTTTGCGAGTGCAGTTTCGAAGGCCTCGATAGATTTATCGATTTCGCCGAAATCGGCATAGATTTTACCTTTGGCAGCATACGGCCCGGCCTCGTTGGGAGCGACATCGATGTAGCGATTAATTGTGAGAATCGCCTTTTCGAATTCACCGATCTGTCCATAAAGCATCGCCAGGTGATTCAGCGCCGGTTTATAATAGGGGTCGATTTCGAGAGACTGCAAATAGCGCATTTCGGCGGCCTGCGTATTTCCCATAGACAGTTTGATTGAGGCGAGGAGCAGATAGGCGGATTTTTCGTCGGGATGGCGGTCGATAGTTTTTTCGAGTACTGCGACGGCCGAATCGAAGTTGTACATGTAATAATAGCGCAGGCCTTCAATGAGCATCCGTTCGCGAGTCGTCACATCGCCGGAGTATTCGAATGCTTTGTTAATCAGGCGCGCGTCTTTGAGTTGACTCAGATAGTAATAGGCCATCGCCATGGTGGAATCGTGCAGGAGCGCATTTTCGAATGCCCTGACGGCTTCATCCGAGTACATCTGTTCGACAAATTGGATGCCGTCGAGATAATATTTGTACGCCAGAGCCGATCGGGTCGTGACATCGTCTCGCAGTATATCGGAATCGGATGGTTTCGCATCCGGCATGGACATATCGTGTCTGATCTGAATCGTCAGACGATTGGCCAGCGAGAAAACATTATCGGTATCGTCACCGAGTACTTGCTGTGAGAATACGCTGCTGCCAGTCGTGATATCAATAATTGTGGAGGTCAATCCCAGATGTCCGTCTTGTTCGATGACTGCACCCGAAATAATCCAGCGGGCATTGGCCTGTTCGGCGGCATCCCAGAGTCGTTCATCGGGGAGAGCGCAGATATTATCGTTTTCCGACATCTGCAAAAGACCGCGCACTCGCGATGCCGGGACGACCTGCAGGAATTCCGATTCCGAGAGGTCATTTGCCAATAAATGGGCGGCGATTTCGGTCAGTTGTTTTCCGTCCTGTCGTCCGGTTAAATCCTCGAAGCAACCGATAATAACACGATTGGCCGTTGCGATAGCATCTTGCGATGTTTCGATCTTGATGTTCCAAGGGCCGAGAATAACAATTAAAAGTACAACTGCGAAAACAGGGATATAAGCCAGGCGCCATTTTCTTTGTTTGGCCGGATATGCCGGAGTCGGTTCGGGAATCGTCGAGATGCCTGCTTTTACCTTATCGCTGTTTAATATATGTCCGGCGACCGGTTCGAATTCCTGTACTTGTTCAAAACAGTGAGCGCATTCGTACAGGTGCTCCTCGAAGGCCACGAGGTCTTCGCCGGAGAGAATTCCCATCTCGTACGCGGGAAGCAGGGCGCCGATTTTTGGATTACTGCACGTACTCACTATTTAATATCTCCCTTTTTCAGGCAGTACTTGATGAGTGATCGGGCACGCGACAGCGCGGTATAGCAATTGGCTTTGGTGATTGCCAGCCGCTCACAGATTTCCTCGGCCGAATACCCCTGAAAAACCAAAATCAAAATTCTGCCGTACATGGAGTTCGCGGCAACGATTTTCTGCATGCACTTCGTCAATTCGTTTTCCAGTGTCGGGTCCGGGGTAAAGTGCCCGGACACGAGGTCTAACTGATCGGTTTGGGCGAAGCGCTTGTCGTGCCGCGCCTTGCTCCTGTAATAGTTTAATACCTTATGCCGCAATACCATATGCGCCCACGTAATAAACGTTCCGCGGATGTCGGCCGTTTTGTAACCGGCAAACACCGCCGCCAGGGCATCCTGCACGATTTCCTCGGCATCCTGCCGGTCCCAAATTCTTTTTCGCGCAATGAGGGAAAATCTTACGGAAAGAGCTTTAAATAATCTGTCTTCCGCGCCGGGGCGGCCGTCACAGACCTCTTTATATATGGATTCTATCGATTCAATTGCCACGATTCAAACCTGCTATTGATTCAATATAGAGGAAAGCCTCCGTTGAGGCAATCATCGAAACAGGTCACGGTAAAAATATTTTATCTCAGGCTGTAAGAACTGAGATTGTCCGGTGAAAGCCCTGATAACCGAGTTGTTTGAAACAATGCCTGGCGGAGAAGGTACACCGATGCTGCTAAAACCCGATTCGATTATAATGGCTGCCACGATTGGCAGAAGACAGGTCGCCGCCAGGCTGATGATTTATTTTTCCTTCCTGCTCTTATTGATCGACACCGGATACAAGTCGATCGTTGGTATCACTTATCTCACCAGAGAAAAATGCCTGCTGTTTCAGACATTGCCCAAGTGGGCGTTTTCCCTGTATGAGAATTTCGTTGAATTGTTTGCGTTGGTGATCGTCGGTATTTTCATCGCCGCCGCCATTGAAAAGCATTTCGCCCGCATTCAGCGGGCTATCCCGAAGACGCCGCTGATGGCATTTGTCTATGCTTCCGTTATTCCCGTTTGCTCATGCAGCGCGGTGCCGATGGTGCGAGCGGTCAACCAGCGCATCCCCATGCGTACGGTTATCACATTCTTAGTGGCGGCGCCGCTTTTGAATCCTTACATCGTGATTATATCGCTGACGGTTCTCGGTCCGGCATACGCAATTCTTCGTGTCGTTTGTTCGCTGATACTGGCTGTCGCGACAGGTTATATCGTCGAATGGTTTTGTTTGCGCGGGGTTAAAGAGTCAGGAAAAGTCACTTCTCTCTGTGTCGGAGGCCGGTGTACCTCGGTCTCCGGCGATATTTTCTCCGCCACGTGGCGACAGTTAAAAAAGTTATTCCCATATCTGCTGATTGCCGGGGGATTGGGAGTAGCCGTCGAATTGCTCGCTCCGGGACAGTTATTACGATCACTGGATCTGGGTAATAGCACTCTGGGGACACTCAGCGTCGTTGCGATAGGCGTCCCGGTGTATTTTTGTAACGGGGCCGATGTCTTATTCCTGGAACCGCTGATGCGCTACAGCAATTTACCGATAGGCACGGCGATGGCGTTTTCGCTGACTTCGACATCGGTGTGTATCACATCACTGACGCTTCTCATTCGATTTATCGGAAAACGTTTGACGATTGTGCTGCTGACCTCGATCGTTTCGCTCACAATCGCCATGAGCTTTCTCATTTCATATATGGCAATGTTTTTCAAATAGGAATTTTGGCAGGAGTTTATTGTATGAATACAACGTCTCGAAAATTTGGCCTGCGGCTACTTATTCTGCTTGGATTGATACTGCTCTTGACGACGGCGGCGAATGCGGCAATTAAGATGGCATACAGCCCGAAGTGGCAGGCCGGTAATGGCAATCTGCCGACCGGGGTCGGTTTCGGCGATATTACCGGCAATGGATATCTCGATATCGTTGTCGGCAACGGCCTCGATTCATATGCCAAGGCGAATTATGTGTACTACAATGGTGAAGATGGTCCGTCGGCGACTCAGGATTGGCAGTCGACCGATTTTTCATATACTGGCAATATTGTCGTCGCCGATTTTAATAATGACGGTCGCCCTGATTTGTTTACGGCTAATCTCGGCAACAGCCAAACCGGATTTCCATCGCAGCAGCATCGCCTCTATCTGAATAACAACGGACAGTTGAATGCCAGCCCCGACTGGAGTTCTCCGGCCGGTAACGCCTTTTCCTGTGCGGCGGGGGACATTGACAATGACGGAGATCTGGACATCGCCTTTGCCGAGGGTACGAACAGCGCCTCGAATCCCGCCTGGAGCAAAAAGATGCACTCGAAAATCTACGAGAATATCGGCGGCGGCAATTTCGATACGATTCCGATCTGGCAGAGTGATTCGGTTTATCAGGGCGTGGACATCGCATTCGGTGATATCGATAATGACGGCGACCTCGATCTGGCCTTATCCGGTCGCAATGTCGGCCTGAAAGTATTCTATAATAATGCCGGGAGTATCGAAACGACGCCGAGCTACCAATCCGATGCGATCATCGGCGGTCGTCAGATCGTGTTCGGTGATGTCGATGGTGACGGATATCTCGATCTGGCGGCGGCAGGTATCGCCGGCGGGTTTTATGTGTTCCATAATCTGGGCGGAACGCTTGAGATGACTCCTTCCTGGTCGTGTTTGCTCTATGGCGAACCGTCCTGCGTCCAACTGGCCGATGTCGACGGGGACGGCGATCTGGATTTATCCGGCGGCGGCTGGTATTCGCATCTGGGAGTATTTGAAAATGTCAACGGCGTCCTTGATAATGCCTACACCTGGTCGTATACCGGCGGCAAAATGAATCATAATCTCCAGCAGATTGCATGGGGAGATTATGACAATGATTCACTGGTCGAAACGACCGAATCGTTCATCGGCGTCGGGACGACACAACTGGTGTATCTTCAGAAGCGAAATCTGTATTCGCTGTCGGATGTTCGGGTGGACGGCATATCTCTCGATCTGACCGAATACTGTTATGATCCGGTCGACGGCTGGGTGTCACTGGCATCTCCTGTTCCGAACGGGCAGACTCTGGAAATCACCTATACCTATTCCAGCGATCTCGATTTGGCGGCGACGCTGTTAACCGGCAATAACGTTTACAAAACGCTTACCTATGTGTTCGAGAACCAAACGGCCATGGATCCAGATGATGTTCGCGTGCTTCTCCTGTTGGGAGAAAACTATGGCGCCAACTACAACATCGATGATAATACTCCAAGCATTCGCGAGCAGTTCGAGAATTTCGGTTGGGATATCACGGTAACCGGTGTCTATGATACGATGAATTCCTGCAATGTCGGAACGGCATATTACGGGCATGGTCCACGAGCCGTCGATGTGCTGTTCGATTCTCTGACGCTCGCTGATATCGTAAGTTATGATGCCTTTATCGCATTGCCCTGCACGACCGGGCATGCCGAGAGCATTACGAATCCTGACATCCTCGATTTTATATCCGCATCGGTAGATTCGGGGATAGTGGTCGCGGCATGGTGCCGGGCGGTGAGGCTTTTGGCCCATGCCGACGAAATTAACGGTCTTGATGTCGTCGGACATGCCGACTATCAGGCCGAGTATGAAGCTGCCGGAGCGACGTATCTCGGAAATGATCATCCGCCTGTGACACAGGGCAATATCATCACCTCAGTGCGCAGTCGCTTCTATCGCACGGCCATGTGCGATTCCATCGCGGCAGCCATCCTGCGCAACCGCAGTCTTGTGTATGACAGGCAGCAATTCCGAGACGACGTCTCCGGCGACGGCGACGGCATCCCTGAAGGGGGCGAGTCGATTGATCTCAATATTTCCGTCATCAATAATACGCGCGACACTGTCTATGATGTCTCGATAACGATGGCGATTGATGATGCCGCGCTTGGCATCGTCAACGGCTATGCCTATATCGGTGACATCTTGCCCAGGGACAGCGCTGACTGCGGAGCGACACCCCTGACCTTTTCCATACCGGTCGATTATGTCTCGCGTATCGATACCTTTTATCTTGAAATCGTCGCAGACTATGGCGACCGCGTCGATAATATTGTCTTTACGGAATCTGTCGGTCATCCGAAGGTTTTACTGGTTGACGATTATGCCGGCGGAAATCTTTTTGAGTATTACACAGGCGATTTCGATAAGCTGCTTATTCCGCAGGATATCTGGTATACCTATGACAGCGGAAGCCCGTCATTGACCGATTTACAGGCGTATGACTGCGTTGTCTGGTACACCGGACAATATCGAATCGATCCGTTGTCGACCGCCGATATCGATGTACTTGAACAATTCATGGACAATGGCGGCAAGCTGTTTCTGACCGGGCAGGGCATCGCATTTCAGTTGGATGCCCTCGGTCCGGTGGATTTCCTGAATGATTACCTGAAGTGCTCCTATGTCGACAACTCTCTGGTTCCGCTCATAATCGGCGATGAGACCGGAGTACTATTTTCGGCGTCCGACACACTCGTCATCACGACCGGCGGGGGAGGGGCGAACAATCAGACGTATCCCGACCATGTGACGCCGCTCGGCGACGGATTGCCGGAGCTGACCTACTTCGGTACCGGCCAAAGCGCCGGTATCAGTTATTCCGGAGATTATTCTCTCGTGTTTCTCCCGTTCGGATTCGAGGCGGTATCCAGCGGCAGTACGAGATGGTGCAATCGCGAAATGATACTGCCGCGAATTTTGGAATTCCTGGCGTTTCAAATGCCGGTGAGTGCTCCGGAAGCCCAGTCCTTTGCCTTGTCGAATGATGATGTTCTGCATGTCACTGATGATACGCCGGATTTTTCCTGGACTTATACTGATCCACAGAGTGTGTCGCAAACACAATATCAGTTACAAATCGGTACTGATGCGGACTGGTCAAGTGTAGAAATCTGGGACAGCGGACCGGTTGCGAGCGGCGACGCGAGTATGACCTATGCCGGCCCGGCATTTGCCGACGGTATGGATTACTATGCGCGCCTCCGGGTTTCGAATGGGCAGGTGTGGTCCAGTTGGACAGTGACCTCATTTCACACAAATGCTGTCCCGACCGTGACGGAGATGTCACCGTGCGATATGGACGAAATCACCGACAACCCTCCGCTTCTGTCATTTATAGCGCCGCTTGACCGTGAAGGTGATCCGGTGCAATTCGAATGCCGCCTTTTCGAAGATGAATTATTGACTGTGCAAATTGATGCGGTGAGTGGATTGACCGGCACGGCGGGCGAGACGATTCAATGGCTGGCATCTCAGACATTCCCCGAAGAAGAAGATTATTATTGGCAGGTGCGCGCTAATGACGGATTCGAGGACGGCGACTGGTCGGATGCCGCCGGATTCATGTTGGCGATCGCATTTCTATGCGGCGACGCCAATGGTGACAGGTCGGTGAACATCGGCGATGCCGTATTCCTGATACAATATGTTTTTAGCGGAGGGCCGGCACCGGAACCGATTGAGTCCGGGGACGTCAATTGCGACACCAGTGTAAATATCGGCGATGCCGTCTATTTGATAAATTACATCTTCAAAAGTGGCCCGAACCCCTGCGCCGGTTGTTGAGAATGATGTGATTATAACGATATAAATTGTCCTTTCGCGACATTGGTACTTCCGGGGCTTACGATTATTTATGTCGTTAGCCTTTAAGAAGTTAAGAAACGGCTTCGCATCCGAACTCCTCACTCCGTCATTGTTCTATTAATCGTATGTCAATGCTATAAAAATATTTATGTATTTTGTTACAATTTTTTTGTTCCATGTTGTTACAAACAATGCGTATATTTGCTTCAAGGGAATATCTTCGATAAAAGAGAGCGCAGTACACAGAAAAGGGTACCAAAATAATCACATATAGTAGTCCGATGTTTGGAAAGCCTTTTTGCTATTTTTCTGTCTGAAGCGTGTGAGCCAATCATACTCCTCAGGCACTGCGTCCATCATATATATACATACATAACAGTAACGCTGACATCGCATATGGGGCTCTGCGTCATGAAAGGAGGAGTGTATATTATCGTGTAATTCAGTAATGTTGTCCTAAAGAGTAACTAACTTCATGAACGGAGGATTTCATGAAAAATCTTGCTATTTTTCTGGCAATGATTCTTCTCTTCTCTGGTTATCTCTTCGCCGCACCCGACATTAAACATGTCGATTCACCCCCAAGTATTCCCTCATTTGTCGGCTGGGTTCCCGATCAGATCGTCGTCCAGCTCAAAGAAACCAAAACTGACGTCACACTCCAGGCAACTTCCGAAGGATTCGTCGGCACCGGCATTGAATCACTCGATGCACTTGCCAATAAGTACGAAGTGACGAAAATGCAGAAACAGTTCGTAGGCGCGAAACCTGTTGTGAAAAACGGTAAGACATTCGACCTCTCCCGCTATTTCATAGTCGAGTTCGACCCTCATGCCGATATCGACGAAGTCGTCGAGGCCTACAAGAACGATCTGAATGTGGAGTCGGTTGAGAAAATCGGTTTGCATACCATGTATGCCACGCCGAATGACGGGTATTATTCCTATCAGTGGCATCTCGAACAGACCAACGATCATGATGTCGATGCCGCGGCTGCCTGGGATCTCGAAACCGGCAGTACATCGATCATTATCGCCGACCTCGATTCCGGAACCCGCTATTATCATCCGGACCTCGGCGGCGCCAATGCATCGGTTTCCAATCCCGGCGCCTCGCGCGGTAACATGTGGATTAACACGGCCGAGTTAAACGGTACATCCGGTGTTGACGATGACGGCAACGGCTATACGGACGACTGGATCGGCTGGGACTTCATCGACGGCGTTTCGAGCTGCTGGACCGGTGAAGATTGTACCACGCAGGATAACGATCCCCGCGACTTTAACGGTCACGGAACACATACCGCCGGTATTATCGGCATGATTACCAATGACGGCTATGGCATGGCCGGCGTCGCCGGCGGCTGGGGCAGCGGTTCCCAGGCCGAATACGGCAACGGCGTCAAGGTCATGGCGCTGCGCATGGGTTATTCCTACAATTACGGTGGCACCGAATATGGTGTCGTCAATATGGCTGCTGCGGCCTCCGCGTTCTATTATGCCGCCAATAATGGCGCCAAGATCGCGACCTGCAGCTGGGGTTCATCCAACTCCGGCGGTATCGGCGCAGCCATTGACTACTTCCTTGCTAACGGCGGTATGGTATTTGTCGCCGCCGGTAATGACGGCTCTCAAACGGCCGACTACATGAACGGTCGAGGCGACCTCGTTTCCGTGGCGGCTACCGATGAAAACGATGGAGCCTGCAGCTTTACGACCTATGGGACCTGGGTTGATATCTGTGCCCCGGGTAACAATATCTATTCGACCTATCACGATCACACCGATGCCAGTACGATTTATTGGGCGGCGTTGAGCGGCACGTCGATGGCGACTCCGTTGACCGCCGGTGTGGCCGGTTTGATCTGGTCGCACAATCCGACCTGGACTGCTTCACAGGTCGCCTCGCAGTTGTACTCATCCGCCGATAATATTGATGCCTATCTGACATCGACCTATATTGGCAAGATGGGCGCCGGCCGTGTGAATGCGTACAATGCCGTAAATACGGGTACGCCGGATCCGCCGGTTGCGGCCTTCACCGGGACGCCGACCTCCGGTACGGCCCCGTTGACCGTGTCGTTCACCGATCAGTCGACCGGCAGCATCACGAGCTGGAGCTGGACATTTGGTGACGGCGGCACGTCGACCTCGCAGAGCCCGTCGCATCAGTACACCTCTGCCGGTACTTACAGCGTAACCCTTACCGTTACCGGTCCGGGTGGCTCAGATGGCGAAACCAAGACGAACTATATCACCGTCAGCCCGTGTGTCGCTCCGACCGCCGCGTTCTCCGGAACGCCGACGAGTGGTGATTATCCGCTGGCCGTGGCATTCACCAATTCATCCACCGGCGCCACGTCCTATAGCTGGAATTTCGGCGATGGCGGAACATCGACGCAAACCAATCCGTCGCATACTTATACTGCGGCCGGTACGTATACCGTCACCCTGACGGCGACGAACGCCTGCGGCTCGGATGACGAAGTGAAGACCGGTTATATCACGGTCACGACGCCTCCGTGTTATGCTCCGGTTGCGGATTTCTCAGGTACGCCAACTTCCGGTACCTATCCGATGGCGGTGTCATTCACCGATCTGTCGACCAATTCGCCGACCTCATGGAGTTGGAATTTCGGAGACGGCGGCACGTCGACCGCTCAGAATCCGTCGCATACCTACACGGCGGCCGGTACCTATACCGTTTCGCTGACCGCGACGAACAGCTGCGGTAGTGACGGCGAAACAAAGACGGCATATATTTCCGTCGATGAACCGTCGACCGATTATGCCACGCTGCCGTATTCGACCGGTTTCGAAACAGGCTCGTTCGATTCGTACTGGTTTACCCAGAGCAGCAATTCCAATGGCCGCATCCAGATTACGACCGCCAATACGCCGCGCGGTAGTTATCATATGACGATGGATGTGATATCCAATGGAACATATTCTCAGAATGAAGCCTGGTTACGGCTGAACCTGGCGGGCAAGAGCGATGTTGAGTTATCCTTCTATTGGAAAGAATTTTCCGATGAAGATCACACGCAGGATGGTGTCTTCCTCTCCAGCAACGGCGGCAGCACCTTCACGAAGGTGTATAATCTGACCGGCGGATCGACGACCTATCAGCAGATCGTGCTCGATATCGATGCGCTCGCCGCGGCCAACGGTCTTAGCCTGACCAGCACTTTTGTCGTCAAATTCCAGCAGTATGACAACTATGCCATCACTACCGACGGTATGGCGTTCGATGATATCAGTGTCATCTCCTACGATATTCCGCCGGTTGCCGACTTTACTGCGAACGTGACGTCAGGATATGCGCCGCTGGCGGTGACCTTTACCGATCAGTCGCTGTACAATCCGACATCATGGAGCTGGACTTTCGGAGACGGCGGTACTTCGACCGCTCAGAATCCGTCGCATACCTATACCGCCGCCGGTACGTATACCGTTACCCTGACGGCGACCAATGCCTTCGGCAGCGACCTGGAGACCAAGACCGGATATATCACGGTCAGTGAAGCCACCGGCTGGATGACGATTACCTATGACGACTTCGAGAGCGGCTTCGGTAATTACACCGATGGTGGTGGCGATTGCGCCCTGTATATTTACGGTACGTATGCCTGGGAAGGCAACAATGCCGCCGATATCCAGGATAACAGCGGAACGGCTTCCTCGTTCTATCACACGGTCGGCTACAATGTGTCGGCGTATTCGGAAATGGAAGTCGACTTCTACTTCGTAGCCATTAGTATGGAATCGGGCGAGGATTTCTGGGTTCAGTACTATAACGGCTCAACCTGGCAGACGGTCGCATCGTTCGCTCAGGGCGTGGATTTCAGCAACAATACGTTCTACCATGCCGTGGTGACGATATCCAGCGGCTCGTACAATTTCCCGACCAATGCCAGACTTCGCTTCATGTGCGATGCCTCCGGTAATGCCGATGATGTCTATATCGACAACATCGAATGGCGCGGTCAGGGCGGTACGAGTTCTTTGAATGCGCTGGCGTCCAATCCCGGCATCCCGGATAAGTTCGCTCTCAATCAGAACTATCCGAACCCGTTTAACCCGGTGACAACGATTAAATTCAGCGTTCCGGCGGCTACCGATGTATCGATCGATGTGTTCAACATCCTCGGTCAACGAGTTGCTACGGTCGCCGAAGGCTTCTATGAGCCGGGCGAATATAAGGTAACCTGGGACGGCGCGGCTCAGGCCAGTGGTGTGTATTTCTATCGCATCCAGGCCGGTCAGTTCACCGAAACCAAGAAAATGGTTTTGTTGAAATAACCGTCGTTTAAGAAATGAAATAAAAAAGCAGGTCGCGGATGCGACCTGCTTTTTTTATGATTGATTCTGAATTATACTCAGCCTGAATTTCTAATCGGGCACACCCATCAGAATAAAACCGCCCCATAAGTAGGGATGACCGTGGCCGAGTCGAATTCGCTGTCCCTGCAGAACCGCCAGGGCCGCGTTGCGAAGCGACGACTGCCTGGATTGCCCATTCATCCAGTTGCCGTAAAATCGAATCATGAGTTCTGAGGTTTCCCTGTCCGGGATTCTCCACAGGCTAATCAATATCGATTGTGCTCCCGCCTGCAGAAATGCCCGCCTCAGGCCCATCAGGCCTTCTCCGGTGATAATATCTCCGACGCCCGATTCACAAGATGATACAGCCACTAATTCAGTACCGCTAAGATCCGCCGCCGATATTTCGAGCGCGGTCAGAATGCCGTCTTCAGCATTCATGACATCGGCGCCGCTTGTATCCTCTTTGCCTGACGATAGGATCAATCCCGAATTGACCATAAGAGCGCCGTAATCGATCGAATCCAATGTGTTGCAGATGAATCCGTGTGATGCAAAATGGAGGATGCGAGGAGGATGCTCCAAGTTCTTAAAATTCTCTTCCGTCGCTGTTGCCCTTGTGTATGATGTCACTTCGAATTCATGAGAGCGAAGGCATGCCGTGATTTCGCGCCCCTCGATCGTACTATGCGGTATCGTCGCGATCTCGTTTGCCAGGCAGGCGATATTCGGCGAGTCGAATTCCCGGGTCTGATATGATTTCGAATCAGAATCGATTTCAAGGCCATTAGGTGAGACATCCGGATCGGCAAAGACAATAGCTGATTTCGGCGTCGCGGTAGTGTTCGCATTATCGACGATATCTCGTCCTCGCGAGAGGTAGTGTACGGTAATGTGTTCAATGACATATGAGGAATCATCATAGGGAAGAATCTCAAAAGGAATTAGATTGAGGGCGCCATCGGGCCCGATGCAGACGGTCCGTGCATCGGCTAAAAATGAGTTGCATGGTTGCCATATACGGCGAGCAAGTTCTTCGGTCGTTTGTCGAATAACGTGTTCATAGTAGGCGCCGCTGCGATTATAAATGGCGACTCCTGAATTGTCGAGCAGCTCGCGTGCGTGGTGTATAAGGCTGTCGATCGGGCCGGCTTCGCCAAGGTCAATAAGGTTGTATCTCCCCTCCGGTGATATCATGCAGGCCAGATAGTGAGGAGGAGATTCGGCTGAGAGGTTGATATCGAGTACAGAATCGGGGATCGGTTGATAATACAGAAACTCCAATAGAACACAGTTGTCGGGGAGAGAAGTTATCACTTCGGAAACCGTCGCGCATGGGCGTTTCGGATTCGATATAAATTCCCTGCAATAACCGCTGATTTCGGATTCCAGAGAATCCGCCACTCCGAGCAGCTTCTTGAGATTGTTCTGTTCGGTGGCATCAAATGATCCGAAACTGTTTGATACGAATGTGTTTGAAATTTCCGCGCAGACATATCGGTGACTCGATATGGCATCCTGAATATAAGGATCGCCCGGACACATTAAGGTAGACTTTTCTGCCATTACGGCTTCAAGGGCGCGCCCTTTTCCCTGCAGGATCATATCGCCGGCGACTCTGCACAGTGCACTGTCGTTTATCCTGACAGCATTGGTCAGCAATACATTATCAATAATCGGATATTGCGTCAGAATCGCCATCTTTTGCCGAGTAGACGAGTAGGCGAAGACGCGATCATGAAATGTTGTCAATTGGGTGAGGTATTGCCCGTAATAATAGGCTGCACTGTCATATTTCCCTTCGACAGTATAAATCTGACCCAGATATCGAGAAAACACTTCATATTTCACGCCTATATTCAAGAGCGACGGAATGTCATCCGGATTTATACTCTTTATGATCGCTTTTGCAACTTCAAGTTTTCCAAGTTTCAGAAGTGGTTTGATCTTGAGAGCATTGACATAGTTCTGAAATTCGACTTGTTGTTTAAATTCCGGAGCAAGGTACTTCTGGGCCAGGGAAATTTCCTCAAGCGCCGCACTGTCCTTATCCCGAGCGGCCAATGATTCCGCATATTTCAGTCGCGTCTGTGCGACTTGATGATTCTTTTCACCAAGAATTGAAATTTGTCTCTCCAGCGCCTTTTTGAATAATGATTCCGCCATTTCATAATTTTTATTGGTCGAATGTGTGACACCCAAAAAGATCATATATTCGGCGACGGAAGGGTTATTCACATCCTGCGCAGAAGTGAGTATCCGCTCGGCCCGTTGAAATATAGAGTCCGCCCTTTCTCTCTGCCCGAGGAAATAGTATGTTTGCCCAAGATTGGACAGCGCTTCAATTACTTCCAAGTGTTGTTCGCCGTATGTCGCTTCGGTAATTGCAAGGGACTTTTTATAATCCTGTTCCGCCTGCCGGTAATTCTGGTTCGATATTTCGATATTACCTTTGTTTAATAAATTATTCGCGACGAGCGGATGAGACGGGCCCAGATGATGCAGGCGAATTTCCAGCGCCTTGTTTATATTCACAAGACTGCTTTGCATTTGAAATGTCTTATATTGAAGAACCGCGATGTTATTATAAAGCTTGGCCAGATACAGATGATCCGGCCCGATCGCCTCGGACAATATTATTATGGCCGAGTCAATATACCGGATCGCCTCCCCGATAAAGCCTTGTGCATATTTGAGTTTTCCGAAGTTGAAGAGCGTTTCGCCATACAAGGAATCCCTTGGCATACCGGAAGAGTTATATATATCCATTGCCCGCCGCAGATTATCTCCAGAGGCATCAAAATCATATTTCCACAGAGCGCAATATGCCAATTCGTTATAGATGATGATCCGCAATGAATCCGATATCCCTGTGTGCGATTCCATAACTGTCCGGGCCGAGTCCAGGACATGCCACATGGAATCGAATTGCCGGTTATTCAATAATGAATCGGCCCGCTGAATATGTCCGATGATATCGGCGTCAACAGAGTGCTGAGCATATGTGAAACCGGAGACAATGACAAAAATGGATACTAGTAGGAATGACCTCACAATGTGGCGTGATCTATGTGTACTTTGATATCGTGCCATGTCACACCTATTATTCTCGAATGATAATACGAAATACGAATTCGATTCGCTCCGATTCCTTTTCACCCCCTTGTACCGATAATTTGTAGGTGCCTGATTGCAGGTCAGTCACAGGCAAAATGATTCGGCCGGTACTATATAAATCGAATGACGCGAATTTTTCGTCTCGGTACAGAATTCGCCCATTCTGATCGGACACCACCACACGATATGATGGCTCCGTCGCGCCGAATGGGTGGACGAATGAGACGAGAATGGCATGATGTCCGGTGATTTCGAAAGTCGATACGGAGCCAATGCGATTCTGAATCAGACTGATTTCCTCAGCCGGTCCGGGTAAAGTCTGCCTGCCTCCGTTATCGAACAGCGCAGTTGAGATCGAGAGGAGTACGATTACACCGAGGAGAATGGCGGGGCGGAAAAAAATCGGTATATCCGGCCAAAGGAGTTTTTTCCACTTCATTGCGGGTGACAGTTGTGGCCCGTCGCCGGTTGCCGCCATGTTGCGAACATCGGCATCATGCAATATATATTCGCGGCTCGATTCGAATCGTCCCAGTTCTCGTCGGCAATGATCGCAGGCGAGCAAGTGAACTTCGAATATCTCGCTTTCGGGGTCGCTTAACAGGCCTAATTCGTAGGCGTGCAGGTTATTACCTGTTTTCGGATCGATGCATGATGTTTTCATTCTTCTTCATCCCCAAACAGGCACTTGCCCAATACCCGGCGACTTCGGGCAAGGATGACATACAGATTATTACGATTGACTTTCATTTTCATGCAGATTTCGTCGACTGGATATCCCTGATGAATCAGATTCAGAATACGCGCATACCGAGGGTATGCCGAGATGAGCTTGTGAAGGCAACTGAGGAGGAGCCTTTTAAACATCGGATTATTTTCCGGCGCTTTGGCCAGTCGCGCAATTGTCGTGCCTTCGTACTCGTTAAAAATCCGTCGAGAATTACTCTCCTTCCGCTGAAAATTACGAATTTTGTTGCGGAGAACCTGTACGGCCCAGGCATCGTATTCATACGGTTCCCCGATCTCTTTGTACTTCTGCAATATCGTAATGCAGGACTCTTGAGCGATATCTTCGGCATCTTCCGCCCGTACATACAATCTCGCAATGGCGGATAATCTTACACGCAATTCCTTAAATACCATCGCCTCAGCGGATTTATCGCCAAGGCTGGCTTTTTTCCACAATTCTATCACTAATTTGTGCCCTGTTTGTTCGATGGGTCTTGGAAGATGCTCTTATATCAATATACCGGATTATGCCGGTAAGTCAAGAAATCTCAGTATTTTCAGTCATGCGGCGTAAGATTTTACCGGCCCGCAACATTCAAATACGGTTGGCACTGCCGCATGACTAGAGTACTCGGGCTGACCTGTGTCTGTTTTTATCCACACATGTGAACGGATGAAAGGAGGTGAATTGATGCGAATTATCGCAGCGTTACTTGCGTTAGTGGTGATTCTCGGCCTGGTCGGATGCGGTACGTCCGGTTCCATAACCGGCTCGACCGACGATCAGCCGACCCTGCAGTCAGCGCACAAGGATCCGGTTATCCAGGATCCGCCGCCGCCCGGCGACCCCGATGAACTCGGGGGAGGATTCCGCGGAGGTGGTTGATTGACACCGTGAATCGTCAGCGGCCCGATATCTATTCGGGCCGCTGTTGATCGCGCAGGTCTATTCCTCATTGATGTAATTCAAAATCGCCTTTCATCTGTAAGATCATCACAATTGAGAACATACAATAGAGATTGGTACATCAGTATGACACGAGGTGTTGTGCCAATCATCATTACTTCTCAAAACATCATGTGAAAGGATGAAAGGAGGTGAACGGATGCGTATTATCGCAGCATTACTCGCATTGATGCTGATACTTGGCCTGGTCGGATGCGGCACGTCCGGTTCCATAACCGGCTCGACCGACGATCAGCCGACTCTGCAGTCAGCGCACAAGGATCCGGTTATCCAGGATCCGCCGCCACCGGGTGATCCCCACGATCTCGGAGGTGGATTCAGAGACGGCGGTTGATGGTAGTCAACGCTCTCTGCGGCTCGATTCGATTCGGATTGAGCCGCGACTTTTTAACGAAGTATTTCATAATAATGAATTCATCCATGTAAGATGCTCCCCCGTCACAACATTATCGTATTGACGTCGGGTAATGCGAAGCGATAAGAAGCACAGATTCACTACATTTTCATTAATGCTTTGTTTGTTTTGGACGGCGCCTATTGGCGCCGTCCGGAATTCGGAGGCCTGTGTGATGACATCGAATACTAAGAATCCCCCCAGGCGATGGATAAATTATCTCGTATTATTTGTCGTTATCGTCGTTGGTATCGTATCCGGCGCCTACATCACCCGTGCGATGGGATTGACCGGATTCGGAGCAGAGGCTCACCTGACGCCGGATCAATTACTCAACCATTCATCATTTCAAGCCGGCACGATGCTCCCTCTCATTCCCATCGGTGACCCGAGTGAAAATCATACGCTCGATGAATACCTCGGTACAAAAGCCATTGTCGCCTTCGTTTCGGGCGGCTGTAAGGCATGCTCGGAGTTTATCGAGAATGTGGAAAAGGGAAACGTTGTGCCGGATGGCTGCACATTGATACTCCTAACTCCGGATCCCAATCCATACAATCATATTAAAAATTATCCGATTCTGACCGTCGCTCCGGAAGTATTCGAGGAGCTCGGCATAATCACATTCCCGACGATACTCGGCCTCGGGGCCGATGCGAAGATAAAGCTCGTGTCATCTGGTTACCTTTCACAACTCGATAAGGAGTTCTTTAACGATAACCTGTAGTTTCAATAAGGAGTGAACATGAAAAGCCTCATGAAGTTTTTTATTGTGTTCGCCTTCGCCCTAATGCTGGGCGGCGCCATGACGATATTTTCGCCCGAGGCGGCTACCGCATGCGGTTGCGCTCATCCTGATCCATTCTGGTCAACAGGCCCAACCTGCTATTGCCCCAGTGGTGTTCAGGGCAATTACATTACCAGGTGCCTGGGATACAATGAAAACTGGCAGCCCTGCTGTTGTATCACCTATTGCTCGGCCTGTCCGCCGAAGTTTGTAGACGCGCCATATCCGGCGATTGCCGATGACGCCAGCGGTGATCCCGACTAACACTGCTGTATTATCCCTTGTATCAACGAAAGAAAGCGCCTATTTGGGAGGCGCTTTCTTTATTATGCTATTGTATTGCAACTGGTTAGGTCGGTTTTCCTGCTCAAGCAGCTCCAGCTTAGAAAAAGAGTCAAGTCTATCTTAAGCTATTAATAATCAAAAAGTTATCTCGAATTATTAAAAATATACTTGACAATAATGTCAAATTTGACGATATTGTCAAAAATGGAGAGGCGGAATTAAGGAGAGGTTTTGTGCTTCGACAGAATATGCCTGAAAAGGGAAAACAGTCCCGACAACAGCGTCGTGTGGCAAAAACCCGAGAAAAACTTTTGGCTGCTGCCCGGTCTGTCTTCTCCGAAAAGGGGCTGGCTGTTTCAATCGATGAGATTACCAATCGGGCGGATGTCGCCCGCGGGAGTTTCTATTATCATTTCAAAAGCAAGGAACGGTTGATCCGCCATTTAGTGGACGAGATCCTCGGCAAGCTCGTCACCCGCATGGAAGCGGAATGTAAGGATAAGACCGGACTCGACGCCGTCCTTGACGGCATTATACAGGCACATATCGGGTACTTTACCGACAATTGGGAAGATTTCGTGCTGTATTTTCAGGGGAGAGCCGATCTGACCCTTGAGGAATCATATGATGGGCTGGAAAAACAGTTCCTTCGCTATACGAGAGGTATGGAGAAGCTCATTGACGAGGGAATCTCCGAACCGATATCCGATGAACGACTCAGCCGCATTACCAGCGCCATCGCCGGATTCGTGTCGGGGTATTATTCGTTCGCGATTATTGGTTCCGATGGACAAGACATCGATAAGGAGTTTATGACGCTGCGAAAGGCGTTCGTATCGAGCCTGGCGAGGTTTTCCCGGGAGGCCATGCCGGATCGGCAAGTCAAGTGGTGAATGGACATCCCTCAATGGTCTGATGTATCTCGGCTTACGCCGGAGGGATCGCACGGAAATCACATTTTACGGATACAGACACAATCACCTCGATACTGAATCAATGAAAAATCTGTGATAAAGGAATATACCATGAAGACGTATGCGTATCTCTGTTTCGCGGTGCTGTTCCTCGCTGCGGCGGTACTCGTTGCCCCGTGCGCAGCGCAGGAAGGCGAGGACGATGAGCTGTATCAGCCGATGTTTGATGTGGGTGAGGAACAAAACACCGAATCATTGCCGATCCTGGCTACGATGGTTGACTACGGTTCCCTGACGATGTTTCATGATTTACTCATTAAATCCGGTCTTGCCGATAAGCTCAAGGGTGACGGACCGATGACCGTCTTTGCACCCGATGATGCCGCATTCGAACAACTCAAACCGGAACAACTCGACAAATTGGAGAATGACTCCGAGTACCTGAAAAAAGTCCTCATGCGGCATATTGTGGCCGATAAGGCGCTGCAGTTCGGTTCGGAACCGGACGAAACGACTATCACAACCCTGGGCGGAGATATGGTGAACATTGAGGTCGATGAGGAATCGGTCATGATTGGGAAGGCGTTCATTATCGATGAATGGCTGGAATGCAGCAACGGTGTCATTCATGTTATCGATAATGTCCTGCTTCCCCCGGCCAAAAAGAATAACGGGGACAAAAAGTAACACTGCCCCGATCCATCGAATGGATGGTTCTTCTTACCTAAAAGACCGGAAGCGGTATCCTCGGCTGCTTCCGGTTTTTTATTGAATGTTACGACTCAATCTCAACGCTCGATATAGGGCAAATATTCCGCAAGAATCAGTATCATTTCTCGACTATAAAAGAGCCGGGTTTGATCAGTTTAGTGCATACTATTTGACTTTATTTTTTTTAACGCAGATATCATTTGCATGATGCACAAGCGCGGGCTAATATAAAGTAAGGCATTATGTGTTGGGGTTCCAATGGGTGAAGTGTCAGGTGGCAGCAGGCTATGAATTGGAGCGCCAGAATTGAATGTGTTTCTTATCAACCTGTGGGACAGAATTCTATCGGATGACCGCGCGGCCTGGGGAGAACTAGTCGCCCGTTATTCAGGATTGGTATTTTCGACCGCAATCAAAATCGGACTGTCGAATATCGATGCGGAGGATTGTACCCAGCAGACATGGATTTCTCTTTATAAAAATCGTCGTTCAATAAAAGACCCCGTTGCTTTACCCGCATGGTTAATTCTGACGACCAAGCGGCATGCCGTCAAAATTCTGAAAAAAATTCAAAAACAGTCCAATTCTCCTTTTGATATAACAACCGACAGCAATTCGCTGCCGCCCGATGAGATCCTCCTGAAACTGGAATTACAGGACGCGGTCGAACACGCCGTCGAACAACTCGAACCGCGATGCCGAAAACTGTTTACTCTCCTGTTTCTGTCGTCGCGGCAATACTCATATGGCGAAATAGCGAAAATCCTGGGCGTGACGCCGAACAATCTGGGTTCAGTCAGAACTCGATGCCTCAATAAACTGGCGGTCATATTAAAAAAAATGGGATACCTGGAGCACTAAATGGAGCCGCCCTGCCTCCTTTGGGGCAGAGTGTGCGGAAAGCAGCACATGAATACCGGACGAAACAATCGACAGAAGGCAATGCGGAAAACGAAAAAGCCGCAAAGGAAATCGACCACAGCGCCGCTTTGCAAAAATGAGAAAGAGATTGATGCCGTGAAGACATTACTCGAACAGATCACATCTGAAGTGCAGGACCGGATAGTCAGTCCCGGTACAAATGCGGTGAAGCGATTCACGGCGATACCGTTGCTCCATAAAAATCCCGTAAGTGTAACCTGCGATACCGGGTACATAGATTTCGATTCCTGGGCGGCTCTTCCCGCTGTACAAATGCGCGATATCTCACCCGGGTTCATTCGCCGAATCTGTTTGACAGCCAAGAATATTACACTGGAAATCGTCGCCGAGCGTCAACAGAGCGAATGGGAATTCACTGCTCGCGTGTACGATTCCGGTGAGACATCGCAAGAGTGGATACTCTCGGCGGGAGGCAAGAAACTCCTTCCGAAATCGCTCGGATTTTATCATTGGACGTCGCAGAGGACGCCCAGCCGTCTCAGAATTTTCAATAATGACAGACACATCAGTTTCGAGAAGCTGAAATGGGCATAAATATTGACAAAAAATACGCTGTCGCCCGGGCCTTTTTTAAGACCGGCATAATCGAGGGATGTGATGTTGCATCTCTGGCGACCGAGAGTAGTGCATATGTCAGGAAAATGACCGAGCAGTCATCAAGTCTGGCCATGAAACTCGGCCAGGCGTTTGTCAAGGCAGCTTCACCTCATAAGGGAGTCCTTCTTCAGACGGCATACCGGGCGGCAGGCTGGGCGCATCTCATCGGCGGAGATTTCAGGCAAGCCGAACAACTCTATCTGAAGGCGCGCGACATGGTTCGCCGCGATTCCCTGCTCAGAGCCAAAATCGATCGGGTACTGATTGATGTCTACATGTACCTGGGTGATTTCAGGGAATCGCGGCGCCGGGCCAAACAAGCCATTGATGTATTCAAACGATTGAAAGCATATGATGATCTGGCGCAGACCCGCGTCAATTTTGCCAACACGCTTCATCGCCAGGATCGGCATACCGAGGCGCTGGCGCTTTATAAGGAATCGGGCGACTACTTCATAAAGAGGAAAAACGACGTCGCCGCGGCGTTCTGTTATCACAACCAGGCGAATACGCTTGTTCAGCTTTTCGATTTCTCCGAAGCGGAGAGACTTTATACAAAGGCCGAGCGGATATTCCTGAAAGAAAATTATGCCCTGCGCGCCAATGGATGCCGTTATGGTCTTGCCTGGCTGCATATGCTCGAGGGGAATTATCATATCGCCCTTAAGGAACTCATCGACTGCGAAACCAATTATCACAAGGCGAACCAACCGCGAGAAGTCGTCCTATGCCAGCTTGACCGGGCTGAGGTATATATCGGGTTGAATCTATACTCTGATGCAAGGCGAATTGCCGAAGCGGCTGAAAAATCAGCCCGGCAGCTTGGCATACAATATGAAGCGGCCAAGGGGGCACTCTTTTATGCGAAAGCATCGGTCGCACTGGGAAAGACAACCGATGCCGTACAGGCATTAAAGCGTGCCGAAAAAGGATTTCGACAGGAAAATAACGATGCGTTCCTGGGAGCAGTCGAATTGACAAGAATCCCGTTCGAGAATAATCTCAAATTGCGGGTGCGAAAAATCAATGATGCCCGAAACAGGTTTTCAAAAGCCCAGCTCCCGCTCTGGGAAGCAATTTGCGATTTACAAATTTTATCCGACTGGCCCGATGACAAATCAATACTCGACAGGCTATCGCATAATCCGGCAATAAAAACAGTCCCTCACTTACTGGCCCGCTGGCATACAATGGAGGGTGATCGAATTGCCAGACAGGGGAGACTCACGGATGCGATAAAGAATTGGCAAAGGGCCTGTAAAGTTCTCGATTCCGTACGAGCGAAACTGCCTCCCGTCGACCTGCGAACATCATTCCTGAAGAATCAGGGGGATCCATACTGCCGCCTGATTCAGGCGGAACTCAATCGCGACCCTGTTGCCGCGGCCGCGTGGTCGGAGATGTATAAAACGGCCGGCTTATGGCAGATAGACACTCAGGGCGTGAATCAGAATCCGTTCCGCAATAAGGCGGAGGCCAGCCTGTGCAAGCTCGCCTCACATATAACGGCCTATTCCACGACTCTGGAAAAGAATGACCATCGTCGTGCGCCTGCGATGCCGGATGCGAACAGACGATTCGCTGATTTACAGGAACAGGTGCGCATCAGCTTCGCGAATCTTGAAATGAATGCCGTCTCTGCCCAACACTCGTTGAACAATGCCATAGACCAGATACTTACAGTCTCGACCCAGTTGCCGGTTATCCAGTTTCATGTGAGCAGTGAGTCAATGCTGGCATTCGTGCATCATAACGGAGTTTCGCGAGTCCATCGCTATCTCAACGGCGTACGGATTGCCGGGGAACTTCTGAGCCAATGGCGCTTCCTCGTTGAGCGGGCTCCCTTTATGAGCGGGCGCGAATTGAAAAGCCATGTCAGAGATGAACGACAATTGCTTGAACAAATCGGCAACTGGTTGTTCGGGCCCTTGGAAATTCCTAAAAAATGCCGCCGGCTGCTGATTCTGCCCGAGGGAAATATCGGAAATTTCCCATGGCAGGCAATTATTCACGAAGGCCGGCATCTGGTAAACAAATATGAAATCATTCTGTCGCCGAGCCTGAGCCATTTCGTCAATGCGCAGGGCATCAAAACGCGATCTCAAAAGATTGAGATTTTTGTCGGCGACACCGAGAGATTGAAACATGTTCAGGACGAAATAGATATATTCTCGAGAATTTCAGACAATCACATTGCGGTTCATGATCCCGGACTGCGCAGCGATTGGCCTGACGGAACGAGCGCCCGACTGTGGCACTTTATCGGTCATGCCGATTTTCGCAGCGAAAATCCTTTTTATTCCTCACTCCATATGAAGGATGGGGCATTTTTCGCCGCCGATTTCCGTCTGCGGCGAAATACGGTCAATCTGGTAACACTCGCGGGCTGCCGTACCGGTCAGCAGTCGGCCGTTGCCGGAGAAGAGGCCGTGGGACTGAATCGATCTCTTTTGGAAATGGGCGCCAGAAACGTGCTGGTCAGCCAATGGGCGGTCCACAACCAGGCCACTATTGAATGGATGCGTACGTTTTATTCTCTCTATCTTGAGGGGAATTCACTACCGACAGCCGTCAAACTGACTTCAGAACACATGCAGAGTCTGTATGAGTCGGCCTATCAATGGGGCTCATTCATTCTGTACGGTGCCGGATAAGAAAAATATTTGATTAGACATAGGAGGAGATGATGTCTACCAGGAAATTATTTTACGGTCGCATAGGGGGCGCGCTCATCTGCATTGTCGCGATGCTGTTGACAATCGGATCAGTCTTCGCCGGCGATAATGACAGCCGGCCGTATGACGATAATGGGAGAACGAACGACGATATTCCCGTGATCGAGGCCCCCCCGCATTCGACGGATCAAATCGTCGTGAAATTTACTGAAATGGGAGATGCCACAATCAATGCCGTCATGAGTGAATACGGGACGACGGTGGAACACTACCTGCCGCAACTCGGAGTCTATCTGATCGGCGTGCCGAAGAGTATCGACCCCGAAGTACTCATCACCGAATTGCAAAGCGATTCACGCATTGTTTCGGCACATCTCAATTATCTCATCGATCCGATGCGTCCGGTGCAGGGCAGTTTCGCTTTCCCGGATGAAAATCTCGAAGGCAGTTATCTCTATCAGCCTGCTGCGGTAATGTTGAATGTGGCAGGTGCGCATCAGATTGCTACCGGTGCAGGCGTCAAAGTCGCCGTTATTGACGGCGGCGTCGACAAGGATCATCCCGCATTCGACGAAAAAGTCGTATCACGATTTGATTACGTCGATAATGATTATGATTGCAGTGATGAGCCCGGCGGCTCGAACAGCGGACATGGGACGTTTGTCGCAGGTATCGTACACCTGATTGCTCCGGATGCGGTAATCAATGCTTATCGCGTCTGCGATCCGAACGGAGCCGGCGATGGTTATTTGGTTGCCGAGGCGATTATGCAGGCAATCAAGGATGAATGTGATGTTATTAATCTCTCGCTCGTCACGGTTTCGAATCACGAGGCTATCGCGACAGCGATTGAATACGCGAAGATAAACGAAGTCCTCGTCGTCGCGGCGGCCGGGAACGGTGTGTCCGAAACGCCACTGTATCCCGCGAGCGATCCGTATGTCATCTCGGTCGGCGCGGTCGATAATGACTTGCAAATAGCGAATTTCTCCAATGTTGCTGAGTATATCGATGTCTATGCTCCCGGCGTGGATGTGTACAGCCCGTATCTTGAATCGGGATATGCGTGGTGGAGCGGTACCAGTTTCGCCACCCCGTTCGTTACCGGTCAGGCGGCATTGATTTATCAAATTGAAACGCCAGCCGATGAAATATCATCGCGTGACTGGGTCGTTAGCATTATACGTCAGACACTCAATACACTTGATGATGCCGGGGAGACCTCCGGCGTCGGTTTCGGCGGCGGTATCATCGACCTTGTCGCGTCACTACAATCCGATCCACCGGTGTTCGGCGCACTTGTCAATTACCAGCACTATCCGGATGTCATAATTGCGTCAACATCGACGACCGCCCGCGACTATGCCTTTATTGTCGGTACGGAAGGTCTTGCACCGCACAGCTTCACCATTCAAAATGTTGATACCCCTGAGTTTGTCACATCGATAACATCGGACGGCAATTCAACGTCAACATTCGCCTATTTCACGATAGATCCGACGGGATTGGCCCTCGGTACATATCAGGATACGGTGCTTGTCACTATCGATGGCGCCTATAACAGCCCGATTACGAAGGTCTTCACGCTTGTTGTGTCGAACGAGGAAAATCCAATTGAGGCATACGGCGTGTTTACCAATACATCCCGCCTTGTCGAGGGGAGTACCGATACGATATCCTATACCTTCCAGGTGATGGGCCGCCAGTGGGATTCCGATCTGGGACGATATGTAACCAAAAATCTTCCATATCAGGTGTCACTTGAGTCGAATCCCGAATTCATCTGCGGCGTTGCGCTGTATGATGATTACCCCTGGGGATCGCAGTACTATGACGGCCTCACGAACGATTATTGGAGATATTACACTACCGTCGGCAATCTGACTCCCGGATTGTATTACGATACGATCTATATCTACGTGGACAGCGCGACGAACAATCCTTATATCCTGGAAATCGTTCAGGATGTCCGTCCCGACGAATGGATTGAATTTACGGTTCTCGAGCCGTATCCCGCCAACCTGACGCTGGATGGTTACAGCTCATCACTGAAGCGGCAGGAGATTACATTCCACAACGTGCCGTACAATACGACGCAAGTAGATACTCTGAATATTGAGATGCACGTCGATGGAGATCCACGCGACTACAGCGTGTTCCTTGCTCATTTCAGTTCGGTGCCGAATGCTGGATTTTTCGATTTGTTCCCGACATCGGGGACTACGACCGATACGATTCAGTTCATAATCGATTGGTCGCAGCATAACTGTCCGTATGTTCATGATTCGGTACTCTATTGCTACCGGTGGGAGGTCGAGGCCGAATATGTTGCGGATTATGTCTACTATTTCTGGCTCTATTTCAACCTTGTCGACACACAGCAGGCGCCCGAAATAGAAACGACAACCGCGCTGGTGAACGAAATCGCCAACTACCCGAATCCGTTTAACCCGGTGACCGAAATCAAATTCTCACTGGTGCACGATGCTGATGTGAAACTGGGTGTCTTTAATATCCTTGGGCAATCGGTGAAGGTGCTCGTCGACGGCCAGATGACGGCCGGAGCACACTCCGTTGTCTGGGACGGCAAAGACGAGTTCGGTCAGCAGGTGGCCTCGGGAATCTATTTCTACAAGATTGTCGCCGGTGACTATGTCGAGTCACGCAAGATGATACTCTTGAAATAAAACCCCATTGGACCGCCATCGCAACGATGGCGAGTACCCTATGCAAAGAGGGACGGCCCAAACCGTCCCTCTTTGTTTTTGTACCGTTGCCTTTGATGGAATGGAACCAATTTCGCTACTGAGTCGGATCAAACAAGCCATCAATCCTGATAACGATTGTAAGCGCGATTTCGTATGACTCTGACATTGACAAGTGTGAAGAAAGTGTTATGTTATATTTATACGGTCTTTGTTATATCAGTCGATAAAAGGCCAAAAGTCGGGGGAAGTTTGCAGGCGCATAGATTAGACCGCCAATACTTGCTCACAAGACAACATGACGCCCTGTCATAATAATCTGAATAGGCGCATACTCCTTAGACGACAATAGCCACGGTTATAACGCGTCACGATTAATAAAAGGCGAGAATTTCATCAGGGGCTCAGGTTGCGGCACGTCGCCTATGGAGGTGTTATGTCCGTTCGTGTATTTATTTTGGCCATTATTCTTTATTCTCTTTTCGGATTGGCGGTAGCCGAGACTAGCGAACCCGCAGTGACTGATTATCTCACTCCCGACGGTCATTTTGATCTTGAAGCCGCTCGCAGGGATGGAGTAGCTGGCACGCTGGATCTTGAGGGGTTTACATTTACGTTTGATCCGGAATCCGGTTCACCTGTCCTGTCGGATAATGCAGACAGGTCTGTCTCCGACGATCAGTATTGGCACGATATGACAGTAGCGGGCAATAATCCGGGCGGCCCGATTTTTGCAATGACGATATATAATTATGACTTAATTGTCGGTGGGATTTTTACGACCGCGGGATCAATCAGTGCCAATTATATCGCCCGATGGGACGGCCAGGAGTGGCATGCCATGGGATCGGGGATGAATGGTGCGGTCCGGGCATTGATATCATTTAAATTCGATCTCTATGCCGGAGGAAATTTTACGACAGCCGGTGGGATCACCGCGAATTACATTGCCAAATGGAATGGGAGCGCCTGGTCCGATCCCGGCGCAAATGTGAATGCGTCGGTTATGGCCATGACACTAAGTGATGATGGAAATACCCTGTATGCCGGCGGGGCGTTTACGAATTCCGGCTCGTCTTCCAATGCCAACTATGTTATTTATCATTATGAGTCCGGCGGTGTCTGGGGGAGAGTGGGCACAGGAATAAACGGCAGCGTATATGCGCTGACGACTTTCGAAGGCGAACTGGTGGCCGGTGGCGCATTTACAACGGCCGGTAGCAGTACCGTGAATCACATTGCGACATATGAAAATGCCACGACAAATTGGCAGCCGCTTGGGACAGGTATGAACGGGTCGGTTTTAAAGTTGATAGAGTATAATGGCACACTAATCGCCGGCGGTTCGTTTACGACCGCCGGTAGCGTCTCAGCATCAAACATTGCCGGCTGGAACGGCGTGCAATGGTCGGCTCTCGGTTCCGGAGTCAATGACGATGTCAATGCGCTGGCTATATATCATGATACTCTGATTGTCGGCGGAAATTTCACAATCGCCGGAGGTTCAGCCGCAGAACATATTGCCAAGTGGACCGACTCCGAATGGCTGCCGCTCGGCGCAGGATGTGATGATTATGTCTTTTCGCTCATTGAATATGGCGGCTATGCAGTAGCCGGTGGAGCGTTTACGAATGCCGGATCACAATCGGCCAGATATCTCGCCCGATGGGATGACGTCGAATGGAAAACGATGGGATTGGGAGTCGACAATGTGGTATATGCCGTGACGGTGTACGATTCGGATTTGATTATCGGCGGAGCATTTTCGACGGCGGGAGGTGTGACCACAAATAATATTGCCCGATGGGATGGAACTTCATGGCATGCCATGGGAACGGGGATGAATAATCAAGTCCGGGCACTATGTGTGTACAATGGTGATTTGTATGCAGGGGGACTGTTTACGACGGCAGGAGGAGTTTCGGCCAGCAGGATAGCTCGCTGGAATGGAACGAGCTGGCAGGCGCTGCGACTCGGAGTCAATAATTCCGTCAATGATATGACTGTATACGACGGCTATCTCTACGTCGGAGGTAGTTTTACTACCGCCGATGGAAATCCGGCCACATACATAGCGCGGTGGAACGAATGGAACTGGTTCACGGTGGGTTCAGGAATGAATGGCAGCGTTTATGCCTTGACTACATACGATGGTGAACTGATCGCAGGGGGAGGCTTTTCAACCGCCGGAAGTGTTGCCGTTGACTATCTGGCCGCCTGGAATGGTTCGACCTGGTCTGCGATAGGCCCGGGAGCCGACGACTATGTCATATCATTAGTGGAATACCGAGGAGATTTGGTTGTCGCCGGATTATTCTCAAGCATAGGCGGGGTTGCGGCGAGCCGGATTGCCCGATGGGACGGCCTGTACTGGGAACCATTCGGTTCAGGCGTGGACAATGTAGTAAATAGCATGACTGTTTACAACGGTCAACTGATTGCCGCCGGGGCATTCGGCCATGCCGGTGGAATCGAAACGGCGCGGATTGCTCTCTGGGATGGAAAGGATTGGCAACCTCTCGGCTCCGGTCTTGACGATGAAGTCAAAGACATCACGGTCTATGATAGTCATTTGATCGTCGGCGGATGGTTTGGCCATGCCGGAGACAAACTGGCCTTTCATGTCGCGCGATGGGACAGTCCACTGGTGGATGCCGACGGCGACGGCTTTACCAGTATCGATGACTGCGACGATAATGACCCGTATACCTATCCCGGGGCCGCTCCGGCCGATGATCCAACCGCCTGCATGCGAGATACCGATAACGATGATTATGGTGATGAATATGCACCCGGCGATATCGAACCCGGTACTGATTGCGATGATTTGAATGACGAGATTCATCCCGGCGCTACGGAATTAATTGCCGACGGTGTGGATCAAAACTGTAACGGCAACGAAGGATGCTACTACGATGCGGATAATGACGGATTCGGCACCGAGGATCTTATCGGGAGTACCGACCTCGATTGTGATGATGAGTTCGAATCCTGGAATGATGCGGATAACTGCCCCGATATCTATAATCCCACTCAGACGGACACGGACGGCGATGGCATCGGCGATGCTTGTGAATATATATGCGGCGACGCCAACGGTGATGCGACCGTCAATATCGGTGATGCCGTTTATCTGATCACATACATTTTCAAGGGCGGTCCGGCTCCCGACCCCGAAATCGCCGGTGACGTCAATTGCGACGGCAGTGTGAACATCGGCGATGCCGTATACCTTATTAACTATATCTTTAAGGGCGGCGACGCACCTTGCGCCACTTGTTCGTAAACAAAAAGCACCTGTGTACCCCAAGGCTATGCCTTGGGAAAATGACTTTTGCGACACGACCTTTGCTGTCGGATAGTATTTTGTCCCAAAATGATAAAAAGGGCGGTTCATGCGAACCGCCCTTTGGCCTACACCTAATAAAACTGATAATTACTTATTACTCGATACCCTCATTGGCATCTTCGGTCGAGCCGTATTGGCAATCGACGCGCCAGTAGCCGATCATCGGCATCTTGACGGGATTTTCCGGAGTATCCGCATCTCCGAACCGGCCTTTCATCTTGCCGGTATAATTCTCTTCCAGATTATGGAATGTCCCATCGAAAGACCCGAATCGCTCTCCGCACAATGGACACAGCGCATAGTCGTCGTATTGCCAGGTGCCTTCGAATTCAGCGATTACCTGATCGGTAATCAAGCCGGAAACGCTGCCGGCGTATTCCCGGGTGCCGTCATTATTCGTCCAGAACTGACCGCTCAGGTACCCCAGCGGGTTGCCGTACTGGTCGTTCCAATATCCCTCGATCGAGCCGGAATTCCCTGTGTTTTCGTCTTTGTTCCACGAACCGGTAATGAGGCCCTTAGGACAATCGATCTGCCAGACGCGCCGCGAGTGAATCGCGATGCCCCTGCTTCCGTCAATGGGATAGAACGCCGCGTATTGTTCCAGCTGTTCGATATAGAGGGTTAAATCGAATAGAGGCATATCCAGTGTGATGGTCGGCGCGACAAAATAGAAGATGTCCATATCATAATAAATCAGGAAACTGATGCCGTCAAAATCCATCTGCGTCTGTGATACCCACGCCGCCTGATTCGGTGTCGAGACCGGCGGAATATAATCCTGCCCATCCTCGAAATCGATTTCATACGCCACATTGATAAAACCTATCGCGTGCATATCCAGCAGGCCGCTCCAGTCCGTGGCGGTTGACTGAGGCAGACCGAAAACATCGCCCCAGAGCAGCGTCAACTGGTAGACGGCATAATTTCCTTCGGTGTTGTTTGTCGTAGGGAAATGCGCTCGCACGGTAGATAAATCCTGCGACAGCATTTCAATCGGGTCGATGTTGTTTTCGAGCAAGGCAGGAGGATTTTGCATCATGTCGATAATATCCTGGGGAACCTCTGCGCTTGAATAACCCAGCGGTTCCGGGGACTCCGGCGATGTGCTTTGCCGGCTGCAACCGGACGAAAGAATCAGAAGCGATAGGGCCAAATAGAAAACGAATTTTTTCATAGTACCCTCACTCGCGATATATAGATTTGTTTTGACGATTTACATAAAAGAATGACTCTCGAAGCCGCGTCGTCATCTAACTATATATTACGCTAGTGTAAAAAATCATGCAAGGTATTTCTAATTCCCGATAAGTCACAGGGAAATAGCTAGTTAAAAAGTTGTGAAGTGGTAAGGCATTGTCTTTACATCGCAAAGAGGATTTGTTGTGAATGAAGTGCAATTAATATTTAGAGTTTTATGAATTAATGAATTTATAAGCTCGCTCACAAATAATTTCTAATAACGCGAAACTTGCTTTTGCACTGCTTTTATCCGATGTTCCATATTTGACCGCTGCTTTTGGGTGAATTACATTTCTTGCTTCCCGTATGTAATTGGCTAAATTCGCATCTTTTTTTGAAAGTATTCCTATCTCTATTGACTTTTGAATTAGTGAATCTAAACCATTAATTCTTTTTGATATCCCTTTCCGATCTTTGGACATCGCAAACATCAGCACAGTTTCACTAAGACTACCGCATAATAAACAAGTTGATTTCCAAAGACTATTTTGCAGAGCAATTTCGATTTCATTAATATCTTGATCAACAATTTGCTTAAATTTACTTGCGTCAAATATAGAGTTTAAATAAAAACGAATGTCGGTAGAACTTGAGTCCAAAGTATCAGTGGATAGGGATTTGATCATCGTCATTATCTCCGTGTCCAAATCCTCCGAGGGAGTGTAATCTTGATACTTTAATGAGAAATACTGCTCTATGGTGCTTACGTTTTCAAAAATAATGATTTCCGGACTTAAGTCTAGACTATTTAAATACCCTTCATGTGATAAGCTACTTCCTCTCGCGATTTTATTTTCGATTATTAATAGTCGACAAGCCGCTGAACATATTTTGCTATCCAGATTCGATTTTTGAAGAATCTCCTCAAAGTGAACCTTCTCTTTATTAGGTTCGGTAATGTATATGTTAGTAAGAATTGTAAGTACTGTAAGGAAGGCAGAAATTAATATCTCAGAGCCCTGGCATAGAATTATCCCGTCAATTGTCATTTTTACTTTACAATCTTTGTTGTATTTGTCATCAGCTCGAAGAATTCTCCAATTTATGTCTGCAATTAGTTCCCATAAATTACCGATTTTGCGACATGCAATTTGTAGCTCACGACATTTAGGCCATTCCCCATTTTCCTTAAAATAGTCAAATGTCATTTGGCAAATCTCAATCTGCTTAGAAGTAAGTTCATCTATTTTAAATTTTCTTTTGCTCATTTATTCTCCTTGTTCGCTATTTATTGTCCAAGAATGTATATACAAGATGAGCGAAAGTAATACAAACTAAGAATATCGGTAAGATTGCATGAGAGGGGTACACAGGTGCCCCATCCAATAAGGCGTACTATGGGATAACAATTTGTCCAAGAAAACGAAAAAGGCGGTTCATGCGAACCGCCTTTTTAAACTTAAATGGCGTCCCCAAGGGGATTTGAACCCCTGTCGCCGCCGTGAAAGGGCGGTGTCCTAGGCCAGACTAGACGATGGGGACGCGCAACTTTTTCGGTGCCCTATAATATCAATTTTTGCCTGACTGTCAAGTAAAATACGCGGAAATTGCCCCCGAGAACAGGAAAATAGCGATTATTTGAAAATCATATCCCAGAAGACCGCCAATAATACTCCAACAAGCCCCGCCGACAATATCACCAACACCGGCACAGGATTGAATTTCTTCTTCTCCACCGTTGGCTTCGCTGCGACTTTCACCTCGGGCTGATGATATACCTTCAGGAATTCGGCATATTCGACCAGCATCTCTTCCAGTGACTGATATCGCTTGGCGGCGCGAATCTGCAACAGCTTATTCAATATTCCCTGGATGACATCCGGGACTTTATTTGAAACTTCGTTCAAATACGGATTGCCCGACCGGTCGTGCTGCGGAATTTTGTTCGTCAACAATGAATGAAGAATCACACCCAGCGAGAACATATCGCCCTGCCTGGATGTTTTCTTCTCCGGCGGCGCATACCAGTCTTTCTGCTTGATATAATGCGGCGGCAGGCCGAAGTCGGTAAGCTTGACATTCTCCTTGTCGTCGAACAATATATTCGACGGCCGCAGATTTCCATGCACGATATTATTCTTGTGCGCGAACTGGAGCCCCTCGGCGATCTGCACGATGATATCCATCGCTTCGCGCCAGGAGTAGTTCCGCACCAGGCGATCAGCCAGCGACCCGCCCTGAGCATATTCGGTCACGACGACAGTCTTATTATGATCACCGCCGGCGCCGAGAATATTAATAATGTGTTTATGCTTAAGGCTCGACAGGATCTGCGCCTCGCGCCGTCCGGCGTCGCCTTTTTTATTCTTCTTGATGATATAGAGACCCTTGGTCTCCTTATTCTCGACCAGAAACGTCGCACCGAAGCGGTCTTCCTTGATCGTATCGAGGAAGCGGCACTTGCCCATGAATGATTCGGCTCGAGCAATCGTCGCATCGGCCTGCCCCGATGTGTACAGTTCGCCGGAAAACGCGTTCAATATCGCATCCTTTAATGCCCCGGCGGTCGGGAATCGGTCAGCAGGTCTCTCCTGCAGACAGGTAGTGATTATGCTGTCCATCGCTTTCGGTACCGCCGGATTAACCTCGGACGGCATCCTAAAATGCCCCTCGGGCTTGCGGTGGCAACAAATCTCATACAGGATAATACCGATTGCATAGATGTCGGTCGCCTTGGTGACATTCGCCGACGAGAACTTCTGCTCCGGTGACATATAGGCCACGGTGCCCATGACGATATCGGATGACGTGACCTCGACATCGGTCTTGTCTCGCAATTGCGCGATACCGAAGTCGGCAATCTGAGCATTGCCCTGTTTATCGATGAGAATGTTCGCAGGCTTAATGTCGCGGTGCACGACGCCGTTTTTATGGGCATAATCGAGCGCCTTGCACACCTGCACGATCATCTCGATTTTGACTTTGACGTCGATATTCGGGTTGTATATCAGGTGCTTGAAATCGGTTCCGTCGACATATTCCATGACGAAATAGAACCGCCCCCCCTGAACGCCTTTATCGATAACGTGGACGATATTCGGATGATTGAGCTGCGCGATCATGATCGATTCGCGCTCGAACCGCTTGACGATATCCGAATCATGTGCTAATTCAGGGGAGAGGACCTTGACGGCCACCTGGCGTTGCAAAGACGGCTGAATTGCTTTATAAACTTCCGCAATTCCGCCTTTGCCGATGCGTGAAATGATTTCGTAATCGCCGATTTTGGGTGCTGGTTTGGCAGCTTGTTGTGGCATGCGTACCCCGGTCCTAAAAATTCAAAGAGGGCAGGTAAATTCCTACCCTCTTTTAGTTTTCGGAAACCCGGAGTAATTTTTTACTTCAACAGGGTCATTTTTTTCGTTAAAACCTTGTCCTCGTAGGTCAATCGATAGAAATAAATCCCCGAGGCCACCGATCCGGCGTTCCAGATAACCTCGTATTCGCCGGCCGGTTTGTCGTCATCGACGAGCGTTTCGATATGCTGTCCGAGAATATTGAAGATGGTCAGATTGACATGAGACCGCTCGGGAACCGAATAGGCGATTGTTGTCGCGGGGTTGAACGGGTTCGGATAATTCTGATTCAGGGCCAGAATATGGGGGAGGCCGCCGTTTTCGTCGTCAACATCGAGAGGCGAGCGAATTTCGACCGAACCGGCCTCAAATGTCGGCAGAATAACCGTCGCTCCCAGCGTATCGCTCATTTCGGGACGCACCCAGAGCTCGAATTCGCCTATCATAGTCAGCTCATTTACCGAGTCAATGGCGATTGTCTGGTCCAGCGCAGATGGACTAATGGTCAGAATAATCCTGGCCAACAGGCCGCTGGTAGAGGTGATCATCGGAATCGAATTCGTCGGTACATAGGTGATTCGGATGAAATTTTCGCCATTGTCAATGTGGGTCAGGCCTTGCATATTCGGTTGTAAAAGCGTTCCACCGTAAGTTACGGAATCGATCGTGATCGCGTCGCTGTCATATTGTAATGGAATCGTGAGTGAGGCCAGGGCAATGTCGTTGTCTTCAAGATAAACCGGGACAACGACTTGCTCACCCGGAGCGCCGGTTACGCTGCCGACCGAAATGCCAATCGCCAGAGCCGGTGCCGCCGTTGCAATCAATGTGAACGCGATTGCACCCGTGATGAAATGTTTTAGCAAGTTTTTCATGTCGTGTTGTCCTTTCTACTCCTCTATCGTTATACTCAATATACCCTCAATCGTTTGCCTGACAATAAGATTTCTTTATTTTCCAATGGCTATAGTGCAAGACGCGTGCCGAAACCGGGAATTGTGCTTTCCATTGCAGAATTCAAAAATCGGGAAGAAGAGGGTAGAAAGTAACTAACCAAACAATAACATGTTATATAGATTTATAATAAGTACCCGGCAGGTTTTCTCACCTGCCGGGATGTTCATATCACTCCACAAACGACACGACGGCGAAAATCTTAAAATCCGCAGGTGCATATCCGGGAGTCAGTCCTTCAATGTTGACGGTTTTAAATGAAAATATAAAATTATCTGATATATAGTCCTCTGTCGACAATCCGTATTCTTCAAGGGAGTGTTTAAAGGTGACGTTGACAAAGCCATTTGATATATGCATTTGTCCATCGTTCAATAAAACCCAGGCGTCGATATCCCTGTTTTTCGCCGCCAGGGGATAGTCGTATGCGCCGAGATTGGAACATACAATTATTATATTCACTAACCGCCCCTCAACAACCCCCGGAATCCCTGACAAATCGGCCGTCAGCGTTTTCGTCGCCTGATCATCGACCGGAATGATGGGTTCGGTTATTGTATCAAGAACAACAAGGCCTGGATTGCCGGCCGGGTTTGTAATTCCGTTTTCATCGGGTGAACTACAGGCGACAGTAAGAACTGCCAAGCCCACCGCAACCAAAACAACACCCCAAAACGATTTTTTACACATGATATTCCCCTCCGCAGAAAACATGAATGCCTATCTCTATTCGCAATAGAGACGATATATATAATATATTTGTTTAATAAATGAAATGCAAGGAGTACTGCAACTACTTAATTACCTTCGAAACGCCGCTCAGGAACATCTGTACCGATATCGCCACCAAAATCATTCCCATCAGTCGCTCGATGGCAATCAATCCCTTTTTCGTCAATAATCGCGCAATAAACGGCGCCGAAATCAGGATGAAGAAATTGCCTACCCAGGCGATAAACGCGGCCAGAAACAACTGCATGGCTCCGATAGTGCTCGTTGTCGAAAACAGCATCAGAGCCGCCAACAGCGATGGCCCTGCGATAAGCGGAATGGCCAACGGCACCAACAGCGGTTCGCCGTCCAGATCGGTATTGCCGTTTTCACGTTTGGGGAAAATCATCTTTACCGCAATGAGAAACAGGACGATACCGCCGGCAACACTGACGGATTCTTCCTTCAAACCGAGAAACGCCATGACATATTTGCCGCCGAAGAGGAATATCGTGATAACGGCCAGGGCAAGAAACAATTCCCGAATGAGGACTTTTCGCTGCCGCTCCTCAGGGAGCCCCTCAAGAATGGACATAAAGATGGGGAGGTTCCCCAGCGGATCCATGATTAAAAACAGTGTTACCGATATCGACAGCGTTTCCACTTTTCCAGTCCTACAAATCAATTCTGAGTTACAAGCCCGCCTATATACTCATTAGATTATCGGTTGGCAAGGGATTTCTATTGAATTTCGCAGATTGTAGCCGGTTGATATTTCCAGGGAGGAAATGGCAGGTTTCATAAAGAAACCTGCCATGAAAGGCTATCGCCGTATAGTTCTTGAGGCCAACCCCGGTGACAATGAGTTAATTACTCTGGTCCTGAAGTCGGTATTCGTTAAAATCATCGTCGCAGGAGTCGTATCGGTGACAGTTCCTGCGTTATCGGTTTGCTGAACCGTAGCGCTTTTGCCCTTATCGCGCCCATGGCAAGCACACCCTATGAGAGATAAGCAAATAGCAAAAATCAGTAATACTAAAAGAACAGATTTCATACATTCCTCCTTGCCAGTACTATATGCATGATCTTTCCGTTGAGCAATATAAAATATCCAACCCTATCTATTTTTGTGTAATTATATTGTCGTTGATATTGTCTTGTCGGAAGTAAGGAATCGAAAATAAAAAAAAAGCCGCCTTCCGGCGGCTTTCAATAGCTTTTGAGATATCCTATCGCCGGGGATGCTTCGGCGAGGTCATCAATCTGACAACGACTCCGCTGCCGGTATCACCGCCGTGTGCGGAAATCATGATAATTTCTTCCGTGTCGCCGCCCGATGCCGCAACCGCTTTCTTGTCGACATGATATCCATAGTGGGCACAACCCATAAAGGAAAGACAAAAAACGATGATCAATGCCATAAACAGAAAAGCCTTCATACTTCCTCCTCCTTAAACAATATCACTGTTTTTAGTTTATAAAAATGAACGAGACTATTCTTAATCGCCATTATGCTCTGTGGATGTTACGAACTTAACACATTTCGAGTTTGAGGAAAACATAAAACACAAAAAAACTCCTCATTCGACAGCTCGATAGGGCAGCATCCGATTGGCCGCCCTCCGCCGATGGCGAAGGGCCAGCCGCAAAAAAAAAACCTCCGGTTCAATCCGGAGGTTATTCAAATTTTCTGCCGAAGGGGGGATTCGAACCCCCACGCCCGTAAGGACACTGCGCCCTGAACACAGCGTGTCTACCAGTTCCACCACTTCGGCTTGTGGAGCACCCAATATATATAAAAAATTGGACTTGGCAATAGTTTTTTCGTCCTAAAGATAGATGCTGTCAGGCAGGAACTTTATGGACTTCTGCCGATTATAATCGATAGTGATTGTTTTAGTTGTCAGACGCTTAGCGGAGAGACATCTTAGAGAAACTCTGCGACAGACTGTGAGGATTTTGAATGAAACAAGCGATTGTGTTCGCCCTTCTCATTTGTATGGTCGGAGCCATTCCGGCCGCCGCCATATCGCAATATCAGCAGGAAATTTATACCGCACGCGACCGGGTACTCCCGGCGCTGATTCATATACAGCCGGTTGTTATTGACTATATTACCGGCCGGGAAAAGAAGCACTCGGTCGTCGGATCGGGGGTGATTTTTACCGAAGACGGTTATGCCGTTACCAATTACCACGTTGCCGGTCGGGCCGAGAGAATCATCTGCACTTTGCATGACCGCGAACAGGTGCCGGCCACCTTGGTCGGCGGAGATCCCGCCACCGATCTGGCCGTTATCAAGCTTGACCTATCGGAATATACGGGTAAGATTACGCCTGCCGTATTCGGCAATTATGAAGACCTTCAGGTAGGCCAGACGGTGCTGGCGCTCGGATCGCCCCTGGCGCTCTCACGCTCGCTGTCCAAAGGCGTCATCTCGACTCTCAACCGATTTTTCCCCGGTAACATCCGCCTGCCTTCGGGCGAAAAGACCGGTAAATACAATACCTGGCTGCAAACCGATGCCGCCATCAACCCGGGCAATTCCGGCGGACCGCTGGTAAACCTCGACGGAGAGGTCATCGGTATAAATACCCGCGGTGTGTTCTTTGCGGAAAACATCGGCTTTTCGATTCCCATTGATATCGTCAAAGCCGTCACGAAGGAACTGATCGCTCACGGTCGCGTTGACCGAGGATGGATCGGCGTCCATGCTCAGCCGCTTCAAGACCTCGAATCATTCTTCGGCACCGAAACTAACCGCGGCGTTTTAATCGCATCGGTCGATCCCGGTTCCCCGGCCGAACAGGCGGGACTCAAAGCCGGCCAAATCATCATGAAATACAACGGCAAGGATGTTTCGGCCCGCTTCGAAGAGGAACTCCCGCTGTTCTATCAGGTCATTGCATCATCGCCGGTCGATCAGGATGTTGAAGTCGTCCTGCACAATGGCGACGACAAAATTGTCAAAGTCGTGCCGCGGCTGCTTGGTGATTTACAGGGTGATGATTTTGATTTCGAAAAATGGGGTTTTACTGCCAAAGCGATTACCAATCAGATGGCTATCGACGATCGCCTCAAGGATACTCTTGGCGTGTATGTCACCAATTCGGCCATGGCCGGTGCGGCCTATTCCGGCGGACTCCTGCGCGGCGACGTCATCCAGGAGGTCAATAATAAGAAGATCATCAATCTGGATGAATTAAAGACCTTCTATGAGGAAATGCAGGAAGACGAAAAAGTGCTTCTGACTATCGACCGCCGCGACAGCCGCAGGCTGGTTCTTATAAAACTGGACAATGAAAAGGATACGGATAGTGAAAATAAATAAATTCGCGGTAATATGCCTCGTTGTAACTCTCTGCCTGGCCTCATCGCTCTGGGCGGAAAAGGAAGATTTTCAAAAGGTATTCAAGAAAGTCAACCCGCATCTGGTAACGGTCGAGTATAAGGCCGAGATGAACTTCATGGGCCAAAGTGAGGATATCGAGGGCCGGGTGCCGGGAATCATCATCGAAGGCAATATGGTTATCTTCGACGGCACATCACTGGGCGCGGGACACTTCAACACCGACATGTTCGGAACGCCCCAGGTCGATAAGCCGAAATCACTTAAGATTACCGATTATAAAGACGTTACCTACGATGCTGAATTCATCGGCGTGGATGATTACAGCTCCATAGCTTTCTGCCGTTTGCCGGATTCTGCCAAAAACAAAGTGGAACCTGCCGAATTCAAAGATGTCGGACTGGAACTGGGACAGGATGTATTTATTTTCTGGATGCTGCCGAAAACTTATTTGCCTCGTTTCCAGATGTCCGAAACCGTCGTGACGGCGGTTTTGGAAAAACCGGAAAAGTTCTATTTGTTCGGCGAATTATCTCAGGATTTCATCATGGCTCCGGTTGTAACGGAAGACGGTGAGATGGCCGGTGTGATTACGCCGGTTTCGCAAACGAGCGGCTTTACGCCGTTCGATTTCGGCAACATCTTCGGCAATCCGGTCGGCCTGATGCCGCACAAGCAGTTCGATGAACTTCTGTCCAATCCGCCCGAGGCGGATAAATTCAAACGCGGCTGGCTGGGCGTTTCTCTTCAGGCGCTGGATCCGGAAGTCGCCAAGTTCTGGAATCTCGATGTCCCCGGCGGGATTATCCTGACCGATATCATCGACAAATCACCGGCGCAAGAAGCCGGATTGAAAACCGGCGATTTTATCATCCAACTCAATGGCGAACCGATTGAGGTCACGCAGGATGAAAACTTGTCCGTATTCCAGAAAAAAGTTTCCGCTATCGGAGCCGGCAACGATGTGACGCTGTTGACCGTGCGACCCAAAGACGGTGGCGTGGATACGAATTTTGTCACAATGATGCTGGCCGAGCGGCCGGTTTCGGCAAGTGATGCCCCGGACTTCGAGGATAAAAACTTCGACTTGACTGTTCGCGATATGGTCTTCGCCGACTACAACAATCGCAGCCTGAAAGAAGGCGAGATCGAAGGCGTTGTCGTGGATAAATGCGAACAAGGCGGTTGGGCTGCCGTCGGCGGTATCGATCCCGGTATGATTATCGTGAAAATAAACGATCGCCAGATCGCATCGATTGAGGATTACAAGACCATCATGGCCGAAGTCGAAAACAATAAAGATAAAGAGGTCGTCTTCATGATCTGGCGTGCCAACAAGACCCAGTTTGTGCATGTAAAGACCCACTGGGAAGATTAGACTTCCTATCATACCAATAAGTATTTAAAAAGCCCCGACATTCATCGGGGCTTTTTTATCAAGAACTAATCGCACCCCATCGCTAAACAAAATACTTCATCATGCGTCTTTGTTGTAAGGGACATCATCACGATTTGCGCTTATACAGAGATAACAACTTCATGAGAGGAAAGAAGACGAATGATTCTTGATAGCCGAGTATGGCGGTATGATCGTATACTCGGCCGGGAATGAATTAAGCAGCGGCGGCAGGCAGTAGTGCCGGGGAGCATTGCAACTACAACTTTGGGGAGGGCTTGCAATGTGGACAGGACGCCATGCCATATTTTCCATCGCGCTGATCTGCCTCATGACGGGACTTTTTATCAGCGGATGCTCACCGAAGCGCAAGGGAACTGCGCTTGCCAATCAACCGCCTCACATTGGAATCGTCAATACGCCGCCCGATGGTGCGGATTTTTCCCGCAATCCGGAGTTGAGCTGGTATGCGACGGATATTGACGGCTATATATCTTTCTTCCGCCATGCCGTGATACTCGATACTCTGCTCACGATAAACGGCGTCCATGTCACGCCGGAGGAGTTTATCGCACAGGCGCCGGATTCGCGATTCGAATGGGATACCCTGATCGTCGACCTCGACAATCCGCAGTCAACGGCGACGATTCAACTGTACGCCGACACGATAGACCCTGTCATGACCTACACGAGTCAATATTTCTTCGTGCAGGCCTGCGATGATCAGGGAGCGATGTCGGAAATCGCCTACCGTCGCTATTCTCGTAACAATCACTTTCCCAATACGCATCACTGGGCCCGAGATCTTTTCATCAATGCTGTCAATGCCAATTCGCCTGCAACAGGTATCGTCATGACCTGGACCGGCTCCGATTCCACCGACTGGGGCCGCACCGAGCCGCCGCTGGAATTCGAATGGCGACTCTATGGACCGTTTGATATCAACGATGATATTTATGTCAATATTGTTCAGGAGGACTGCGTCTATGATCCGACGACACAAACATATATCAATTGCCGAGATGTCGTTGTCCTGGACATCGATGCAATACCGGATATTATCTATGCCGACCCCGGTGACGGTCGGCCGGTGATTCCGATCCCTCAGCCGGTGGCCCATTCGCGTGGACCCAATTTCGCCAATGATCCGAATGATGTCTGGGTTCCTGATAACGAGACGACTATTTACAATGTCTTCAAAGATCTGAATCTTACCAAAACCAGTAAATATAAATTTGTCTTTTGGGTACGGTCCAGAGACGATGGCTATGTGCCTGATCCGACACCCGAATTCAGTATCTTCAATGTTATTGAGGCGCTCTTTGAACGCGACGTCGCCGTCATCGATGAAAGCTACTACGACAAGTTCAACGCAAAATGGTGCCCGCGATCGCTTGATACGGTCAAGGCCGTATTCGAGAGATATATTCACGGTGCCGGCTACGCCGACTTCGATGTCGAGCAGGATTTTTTCTGGAGAGATGGCATTAAAGACTATTGGTCAACTAATCCTGATGTAACCGGACGCTACATTGACCTGCTCGATATGCTTTCTCACAAGGTAGTTATATATCACACCGACAGCGAATTGAATGGGATTGACTTTACCGATTCGAGCATGTTCTCGCAGTTGTATCTCGGTCTTGCACAGGGCACTACCGTCTGGGTGATGTCACGAAACATCACAAGTCAGGGAGTACAACCCATTGTCGCGGGAACACAAATCGAAATGTCTTCCGAATTTCAGGATTATTTCGGTATTCAAACAGTCGGTGTCGAGGCGTTTAATTATTATACGCTCAATACGAATCCTCCCGAGCGGTGGGTGTATCATCCGGTATTTCTCGAGGAGTTTATCGCTGCCTACCCCGCGACCGATGAATACCCCCAGATTAATCTGCTGTACAATGATTCCCTTGCCGGCACAACTGATGCCCGCATTGACTCAGTCTATGTTCGTTGGTGGGACTATTTAAACCTGCCCGTCCATGATCATGACTTGCAGGGACTCCCGATGGTCGGTATTGCCTATCGCGCGCAGTCCGCACAACCGGTGTTTTTGTATTATTCGCGTCTTGGGCAAACATCGATATTTCACGGCAAGGTCTGCGCCGTACGATCAATTACCAATGGCACCCGCACGGCCTGCTTCCTGTTCACGCCGCATGCCATGGATCCCGGACCGATGCAGGAAACGTTCACGACCACGCTCGATTGGCTTATGGAAAAGTTCTCCTCTTCCGCAGCCAAACCGGGATTGGATTATACCGATTTCCCGGATTACCTTGATGAGCGACGGCATCGAACACAGGAGTATCTGGATTATCTGAGTGAATTCGCCACGCCTGAGGAAAGGGAACAACTCGGTATATCAATTCCGCCGGTCGTCATTCACTAAGACAAGTTATCAAATGAAAAGCCCCGATTCACATCGGGGCTTTTCGTAATGCCCATTGCTTACATGTTGCATGAAGTTCTGTTATTCTCCCGGAGCCGGACCATTTCTGAATATATAATTCAACAGGAAGATGGCATCACCGAGATTGACGCTTCCATCGGAATTGGCATCACCCAACTGAATCGGGTCAGGAGCTGTGCCGTCACGGAAGATGTAATTTATCAAATAGACGGCATCGCCGATCATGATAACACCATCCCCATTGGCGTCTCCGCTGCGATGCCCTCTGAGCAGGAACTGCCCGGCAAATACAAGCGGCTCACCGCCGACATATGTTCCCGTCAATGAATATGTTTCGATCTGCAGATCCCAAACATTACCGTACCCCTCGAGGAATTCAGCCGCAGGGAAGAGCATCTGTAATGCGCGGCCGCCTGTTCCGGGGTAAAAATCGATATAAGAGATATCGAACGGGATGATCGTGTTATTAATGCGCAGCGAGGCGAACTCGATATCCTCGATGTCAGCACTGGCTCTCCCGATAATGAGCGTATCGATGACCGGTTCGATTGCATTCTTGAAAATGACATTCTGCGGACTGGGGCGCATGATGCTCACCATGGAATGCGGATCTGTAGTATCGGCCGGCGGTTGATAATTGAGAATGTCTTTGGCCGCCGTAATCGATTGCAGGCGATCATCGCCTAATCCAACGGCCATCTTAATGAGCACATACTGGCTGTCACCGGGATTGAAATCGAACGGCCCGAATGAAGCCATCATGCGGCGGTCATCCGGCGCAGTATCAAGGTCGCCGGTACCGATGACAGGATCGCCGCTGCATTGATATCGAATGGTATCACCGTTATAAGCATAAGGACTGCCGTCCGGCCATAATCCCCGCATATAGTTGTATGTTTCGGCAAAGTTATCGGGATCGAGGGCGTTAAAATACTTGTTAAACGATACCATTCCGATGTTTTTATGATTGGGAATGAGATTGCCGGCAAATACGGCAGTATCGCCCGGCGATGCGACAAGAGGCCCGTGAATCACCTTAAATCCCAAACATGGTGGCGTCGGATATTGAGTATCGTCGTTATCCGCATTGTAGGCAAAGAAAATATCATGCAGCGTATCGCAACCGACTAAATCATCGCCCGCACCGCCGACATCGGGGTCGCTCCAGAACGATACGTAAAAGTCGTCAATCGTATTGCCGCCTTTGTTGTACAGCTTGTATTCAATATACAGTGCTGATGCATCAGGCCCGGATGAAAATATCTCCGGTGTCGACGACGTAAACAGGAACGTATCGACGGGCTCGGCATATTCAGTCGACAGCGCGAATGTGCACTCCTCGGCCAGCATCCCGCCATTGTGTCTGTCATCAAGCCAGAGCACCCACATTGCGTCATAGAGTGAATTCCCTCCGTCGGCGCCAAAAAAGTCTATCGTACCGCCGGTACCGTTTCCATAATAGGTCCCAATCGGATCATAATCCGTATTCAATATCCAAACATAATTATATCGAATATCACCACCATTAGGAAGACCGGTTATATCCGTCTCGCTTGGATCATGAAGGATATGCAAATCCCAGGCCAAGTCTCCATCCCGATCTCGTACAACGACATTCAACTGGCGCGGATTCATTGGATCGCTCACATCCCAGGCTGTGAAGGGGATGGGATAAAATCCTTTGTAATGCGCTCCATCAAAACTTTGGTAAAGAAACGCATTCTGCGTCTGCAATGGATCATCCACAATATACGGTTCCCCGATTGTATAGGAACCGTCACCATTCAAATCCGTGTAAGATGCCATCGGGCGGAAACGAATCTCGATCGGTTTGATTTCCTCCTGCGGAACGGTTGTACCGCCCCAGAAATCAGGCTCAATAAAAACACCGCCGAAGAATAATTCTCCGCCATGCTGCCCGCCTGTGAACCAGCGCCCGCCTTCATAAAAGGGATCGTCGGCGAGTGCGACCGGACTGAGATTGGCAGGAGATGCACTCTCATAGTTCCAGTTATAGCGGGATGCAAAATCTATATTGATTTGTATTCCGTCACTTGTCGTTACAGAACTACCGTATTGATGATCGAGAAGAGTGACGCCGAGTGTCACATCAATAAGATTCCAGTACATGCCATTTTCGGAGTCGAGACCAGTCGTTATCATATAGTCATGGCCATCAGGAACATCGGTTGACGTCCCACTCACTACCACGCCAGTCTCGCTCGCTCCGAGTTGAGTGATGAGGTAATTAATGGGGATGATAATATCGTTATCGCCTGACTCCATTGTTGACCAGACCGTTTGGTGAACCTCGATACCCAGCGGATCGGTTTCCCCGGAATTATTGGTGTGCTGGGCAGGGTCGGCATCATTGTAAACAGTCCAGAGAGTCTGCTCACCATGCACGAGTGGTTCGCCAAAAGAATCCAGTGGCGCACCCTGCGCGACGGCATAAGTCATATATCCGAAATAGTCCGCATTAGGGTTTGAGGCAAGGCTGTCGCGATAAAGTTTATAGACACGGAATTCCGGCCGGTCGTTCTGATACGTGCCGCCAAGCATCGGTCCCGGGACGTATTCCGAGGAGTATTCGGCGATGGCAATGCGTACTTCCGTGTTGACTCTGCCACCCATCCATAATCCTGCCGCATAGAGCGGCGATGATGTATTGGCCCCGCTGATAATATCATCGACCGAGGTATAAGGATAGAACGTCCCATAATCGTATCCGAACATATCGGAAAGGTCTCGACCGACACTTCCATGATTAGTGACAAACATGAATATCCGATTGCCGTCAATGTATGTCGTATTATCGACTGATAGTGCGTCCGATTTCGTCATGCCATCATTTAGGCCGGACTTTGGCGATTCGGCAAATCCGGTACAGACTAATAAAAAGATAAACAGACCGGCGCCGAAAATGATTGTAGATAAAGAGCGCATGTTGATATCCTCCGCTTGGGCAAGAAATTCCCTTGAGCATATACAATATGGTACACTTTTGGAAGTTTGTAAAGAAAGGATTTAAATATGATGTGATTTTTATATGAAATATATTGGGTTTTGCTCAATAAAAAATCCCCACGGAAGCGCAGGGATTTCAATAGGAAGTGACATTCGCTATCCCGACTCTATTATATAAGTGAGGGAATACCGGGTAAAAAATACCCTGTCTATTAAAATAATGCCTTTTTTATAAATAACTTTTTCCCATAATACACCCTTGACAGACTACACTATTTGGCTATATTGCCAAATAGTAAAATTTGGAGTTGTCAATGACCCAGCAGAACATGGCCCGCTACGAAGCGCGAGCAAAAATAATAAAAGCGATGGCGCATCCCGCGCGTTTGTATATCGTTGATCTATTGCGACATACACCCCTCTGCGTGGCCGCGTTGACCGAGAAAATCGGCGCCGATATGTCCACCGTGTCCAAACACCTCTCGGTATTAAAAAACGCCGGAATCGTTTCCACGAAAAAAGAAAAGACTCAGGTCATCTATTCATTGCGCATGCCCTGCGTGCTCGATTTTTTCGGCTGCGTGGAAAAAGTCATCGAATCGACGGCCAAAGAACAATTGATTCAACTACGGTGATGATTCCTATGCCTGAGTGGAAAAAAGAACGACTTCCGCTACTGTTAATTATCGCAGTTTTTATCGTATTTTATTTCGCGCCGTTCGATAGTTGGTCGTTGCCCGGAATATTCTCCGAGGCATTGCTTCTTACCCAATGGTATGCCCGCGAACATGTGTTGCTGTGTCTCGTGCCGGCCTTCTTCATCGCCGGAGCGATTGGCGTCTTTGTCGGACAGGCATCGGTCATGCGCTATCTGGGACCACAGGCCAAAAAATTAATTGCCTATCCGGTTGCATCAATCTCCGGCTCCATTTTAGCGGTATGTTCGTGCACGATTTTACCCCTGTTTGCCGGAATTTATCGCATGGGGGCAGGACTCGGTCCTGCCACGGCCTTTTTATATGCCGGCCCTGCCATCAATGTGATGGCGATAATTCTGACGGCTCGCATCTTGGGACTCGAACTCGGCATTGCCCGGGCGGTAGGAGCCGTTCTATTTTCGATTGTCATCGGACTGGCAATGCAGCTTATCTATCATAAGGAAGAAGCGGATCGTACGGCGGCGCATATGGCGATGCCTGAGGAACAACCTGCTCGACCGTTATGGCAGACAATTGTCTACTTCATGGTGATGACCGCCATTTTAGTTTTTGCGACGTGGGGAAAACCTGATGATGTCTCCGGCCTTTGGGCTCACATATATGAATATAAATGGCCGCTCACGGCGACCTTTGGTGTGTTGCTTGGCATCATGCTGATATTCTGGTTTCACCTGGCCTGGTGGAAAATCATTGCCGCGACGATTCCGGCGGGAGTACTCGGATTGATGTTCCCCCATCTCCCTGAACTGTCATTTACTATGGCTGTTACCGGATTAACGATGGTACTCCTGACCACCGACGGCGAAGGAGCAAACTGGCTCGAGCAAACCTGGGATTTCGCAAAAAAAATCATGCCGCTTCTCTTTTACGGAGTGTTAATCGCGGGACTTCTGCTCGGTCGCCCCGGACACGAGGGGCTTCTGCCGTCTGACTGGATTACTGCAGCCGTCGGCGGAAACGGCATCCTTGCCAATGTCCTGGCATCGGTCGCCGGAGCATTTATGTACTTTGCGACATTGACCGAAGTACCGATTCTGCAGGGGCTCATTGGCAACGGCATGGGCAAAGGCCCGGCGCTGGCGCTTCTGCTGGCCGGTCCCGCACTGTCGCTGCCGAATATGCTGGTGATTCGAAGCGTCATAGGCACCCAAAAAACAGTTGTATATGTATTGCTGGTCATCGCGATGTCGACTCTCAGCGGCATTGCGTATGGACTTTTCTGATATGGAGGAAACATGAAAGATGTCAAAATACTCGGCACGGGTTGCGCCAAGTGCGAGAAGCTGGCCGAACTGACGAAACAGGCCTGCGATGAATTGGGCGGTGATTTCGCAATCTCAAAAGTTACCGATATCATGGAAATCACGACCTATGGCGTGATGATTACCCCGGCGCTAGTCGTCGACGGCGCCGTCAAGGTTTCGGGCAGAATTCCCTCATCCGATGAACTCAAACAGATGTTGTCATAAAGGCGGGAGTGTATGAAAGGCAAAAAGATTCTCACGATTATCCTGGCAGTGTTCATTATCGCCAGCGTCGCGCATGTCGTATATCATAATTTTATCAAGGATGCCGACGCCGAAATAGTGTCGGTTGATGCTGCGCCTGCATTCAGCGGCGTCACCGTCTATTACTTCCACAATACCAAACGCTGTCCCACTTGTACAAAAATCGAGGAGTTGTCGTATAAGACTGTGCATGACAATTTCGCCGATGCCCTCGCATCCGGCGCCATGCAATGGCAGGTCATCAATATTGAAGAACCGCCGAACGAACACTATGCCGATGACTACGGACTTATCGTTCAATCGCTCGTCGTAGTCGACAATCGTCCCGGTCACGACGGAAATTGGAAAAATCTGGAACAAATCTGGGATTTAGTCTGGGAAGAAGATCAATTCACCGACTATGTAAAAAGCGAGATTGATTCCGTGATGGTGCGCAACTGATGGAATTATTCGCGGCTTTTGGGAGTGCCCTGTGGCTCGGTATATTGACATCCATCAGTCCCTGCCCGCTGGCGGCGAATATTGCCGCCATTTCGTTCATCAGCAAGCGGGTTGATAACTCCGGTCGAGCCCTCCTCACCGGTGCCGCCTATACCGTAGGCCGAACGGTAACCTATCTCGTGTTGGCTGTTATATTGGTCGTCAGCCTGCTCAAGGTGACCGATATATCGCTCTTTCTGCAAAAGTATATGAATCAATTCGTCGGACCGGTGCTGATCATTGCCGGGATGTTTTTACTCGAATTGATTCGCTTCCAGACGAAAGGGCGCGAGGCGGGGGAGAAACTGCAAAAACGAGTCGAATCCGGCGGCCTGTGGCCGGCGTTTTTACTCGGGGTATTCTTTGCCCTGTCATTTTGTCCGGTCTCGGCCGCACTGTTTTTCGGAAGCCTTATTCCACTGGCCATTGCGACGGAATCGGCCGTTATCCTGCCTGTCACGTACGGAATCGGCACCGCCGTTCCCGTCATTATCTTCGCCTTTCTCATCGCCTTCGGCGCCCAGAAAGTCGGGAAGGCATTTAATGCCCTGACGAAGATCGAATACTGGGCCCGCCGAGTCACCGGTGTCGTATTTATTTTGGTTGGTATCTATTACTGTCTGTCGTATATATTTCATGTAATCTGAGATGACACTAATCCGGAGTATAGAATGAAATCGGTAATCTGGTTCGATCGCGCGTTCACGTTCGATATGCCCAATGAAATGTTCCCCATGGTCGTAGAAAGGCTCCGCGGCATGCCCGCCCGCATTGAGGAGCGCACGGCATCACTGGACCGCGAAATCCTGATCCGCCATATAGATGATTGCTGGTCGATACAGGAAAACGTCGGGCACCTCTGGGATCTGGAACCGCTGTGGTTCGGCAGAATCGAGGACTTTCGGGCCGGACGCGAACGGCTTCGCCCCGCCGAACTGACAAACAAGAAAACACACGAGGCGCACCACAACGATACGACGATTGAGTATCTCCTCAAGGGATTCCGTACATCCCGCAAGAAACTGATATCGGCCCTCGATAACATGGACGATAAGCTACTGACGATAACCGCCCGACACCCCCGGCTTGACCAGCCGATGCGCGTTATCGATTGCGCCTTTTTCATCGCCGAGCACGACGATCATCATTTGGCGGAAATTACCCGGTTACTCAAATCGATGTAAATTCACCAGTATCACATTCTGTATTTATCCATAAAAATGTTATTTTCAGCCGCGATTTTTTGCGTATAGTTGGCATATAAGACGCGAGCAACATCCACAACAAGTTGATTTTACAGGAGAAGGAAGCATGAAAAAGGTGTTTGTGTTATTGGCGATGGTTCTGATGATCGGGAGCGCCTGGGCTGAGGATATGCCGCAGGGCGAGATGCAGATGCCGGAGATGGGCCCGCCCAAGGAAATGATGTCGCTGGAATCGATGGTCGGGAAATGGAGTGTTGATATGAAATCCCGCCAGATGCCGGAACAGCCGTGGGAGGAGTCCAAGGGGAGTGTCGAGTGTGAATATATTCTCGGCGGCTCAGCCGTCCGGCAGTATTATTCCGGCGATATGATGGGAGCCCCATTCAGCGGCGAAACGACCATGTGTTACAACCGTCAGACCAAACTGTGGCAGGTCACCTGGATCGACAATATGTTTGCCCAGATGAGCTACTACGAAGGTCACTGGGACGGCGATAAGTTCGTTGCCTCGAACAGGGAAGTCTGGATGGGCGTGGAATATCTCACTCGGATGACCACCTTTAATATCACTGACAAGAGCTATGAGTGGAAAATGGAAATGTCTATGGACGACGGCAAGACATGGTTCTCATCAATGGAAGCCGTCTATACGAAGCAATAAATCCGGTATTAAATCGTTAAAAAAGCCCCGAATTATCGGGGCTTTTTTTTAATCCCCGTTATTTTTTGCATTCATTTTCGTGAAAATCATTCTGGCGCCCAGTGCGATAATAATAATCGGCCAGAGTTTCCCCCAGTGGTGCCAGTAAATAATCCCGAATTCGTTCAAAAGCAGCATAACCCCGAGAATAATCAATAAGATTCCGAAAAACATAAAATTCGCCTCCGTCTCTCCGATAACATACACATTGGGATGCCAAACGGCAATATTCTTTTCTGGTAACGATATACGAGAAAACCGAAAAGGGGTTGTATTATTCTGATATTGTGTTATCTTAAACTAAGTTTGTGTAAATACAGACGCTGCCCTTCATACTCGAAAGGGGTTGAGTATGAATGACAGAGCTCGAACAATAGACACCTGCGTAATCTTCATCTTTGCTCTGACGATCTACCTCATAACGTGCTGCCGCACGGTTTACGTCGGCGATGCCGGTGAGTTAGCTACCGTTCTGGCCACCGGAGGCATCGCTCATCCGCCGGGGTATCCGCTTTATACGATTCTCGGATATCTCTGGGTGCATCTATTTTTCTTTCTGCGGCCCGTAGTGGCAGCCAATGTATTCTCGGCCGTTTCCGCAGCCGGAGCGGCATCGGTCCTTTACTTACTCCTGATGCGCATTCGGTCCGGTCAATCATTTGCGATTATCAACAAAGCCCTCGCGCTGGCCTTTGCCTTTTCCTTCCCGGTCTGGAGTCAGGCTGTGTATGCCGAGGTGTATACTTTCGGCGCATTGCTCTACCTGTCGGCACTCCTGTCCGTCGTCGTGTATTTTCAACAGCCGTCTAAAAGGCAAGCCTTGCTGATGGCGTTTTCCTGCGGACTCGTCTTGACGCATCATTTTTCCGGCGGAGTCGTGCTCTCTTCAGCGGTACTCGCTCTGCTGTTTACAAGATGCCCCGACAATAGAATTACTTTTAGGAGATTGTTGCCTATTGCAGGAGTTTTTATTTTACCGTTGACACTCTATGCTTTTCTGATTCTGAGATATTCTCCCGATCTCCCGATTAACTGGCTGACCGATGCGACCCCTGCCGCATTATGGGAACTGGTCAGCGGAACCGTCTACCGGCAATATGTCGGCGCAACGACAATCGGTGATTTCGGTTTGCTCATATTACGACTCGGTAAGGATTTGTTCTGGTACGCCGGACCGATCTTGTTATTGCTTGGCATTCCCGGTATTCTCCGGGCGGTTCAAAACGAGGCGCGCCTCTATTCCTTAATAGCACTTCCTGCGCTTCTCAATATCGTTTTTGTCAGCAGCTACCGAATTCCCGATTTCACGGGCTACTTAATACCGACCGTCGCGGCCGCTATCATCGGAATACAATATCTTTTAATATCCTTACGTTTTGAGAATTGGACACAAAGGACAGGACTGATTTACGGATTGGCCCTGTGCATCCTTGTTCTGCCATTGTTCTGGAATTATGATCGCTGTAATCTGTCAAAAACATTCATTGCCGAGCAATACGCGAAGGATTTACTCGATTCGACTCCGAGTGGAGGCGTCCTGCTGACAAAATCGGATAATGCCGCGCATACGACTCTGTACCTGCGCTATATTGAGCAATATCGTCCGGAAATCGAGGTGTATTCCACCCGCAGTACGCTCAACAGGATGAAGCGGGATTTCGGAAACGATAATTACTCATCCATCCTCACCGCCCTTGATAAGGCCCCGAATACAAACTGGGCCAAGGAATTTATTCTCAATCAAGGGCAACTGCCGTCAGCCGAGGTGAAGCACTCCCAGGGACTGACATACACGAATCGAACCGACCTTATACCCGATGACAATATCGAAAAGAGACTTGCCCGCTATATCTCAGATCTGCAACGGAACTATCAACCGGGTAAAGACTATAAGTCGGATCAGGTGTACCTGGAATATATGATGCACAAAATCGATCTCTTGCGCCAGGCGGGATACGGCGACGCCAATACTGCCGTAAATATTTTAAAGAAGCAGGGGAAATTCTTCTCAGATGCTCGAACATGTCTGGCCATCGCGCAGTTTTATATGGTCAGAAAAATGTATGATGACAGCAAATTCTGGATCGCCCTTTCGAGCAGACACGATCAGCCATCGTATATTCAACGCGAGACGTATGTGCTGCTCGGTTGCCTGTATCGTCGTCAGGATCGGCCGGATGAAGCGCTTAAAGCATTCCGAGCCGCGCTGACTATTTCACCCGAATATGAACCGGCCCGCTACAATACATATCTTGTTGCGTCTCAATTAAAGATACGAGATAGTGACTTTGCCGCCGCCGCCGCTTATTATGATAGTCTGCTTGCTATCGAACCAGGCAATATGCTTCTTCTCTATAATAAGGCGCAATTGTGTGACAATCTGCCGGGACGGCTTCAGGATGCATATGATTGTTATCGCGAGTTATTGAATAATCCCGGAAATGTCCCGGAAGATATTTTGGCGTCCTCGCGCCGGCGAGTTCGCGAAATCGATGGTATGGTGCTCGGCCCGAAATAAGGCCTTATTCCTCCAGCGCCCTCCCGACCTTCTCGACAATTTTTTCCAGCACAACTCTGTCTTCCTGACGAAACGCGGCGATCTGACTGGAGTCGATATCCAACTCCCCGATGATGTCTCCGTTTACTTTTAAAGGTATGACAATTTCCGAGCGGGTCTCAAGGGAGCAGGCGAGATACCGCGGGTCCGCATTGACATCATCGACAATAATAGTCTCCTGCTGGCTGACTGCCGCGCCACAAATGCCCTTATTTAAATCGATCACGGTATGAGGCGTCGGTTTGCCGACATACGGCCCGACATGCAGCCTGCCGTCATCCTCAAGGAAATAAAATCCGACCCAGTTATATTGCGGATAGTGCGCCTGAATCAATTTGGCGATTTCCAGCAGGAAATCATCCCGATTCAACTTCCGGGCGGTGAGTTGGTCTACTTCCGTGAACAATTCCTGAGCCATGCATCATCTCCTTTAATAGCGGATATAATACGCGATTCTCACGAGTAATAAAAGTAAATACATCTAGCGCAGCTGGGTGCTGTCTGATTTTTGGACAATCGACGGAAATTAAATCGACCTTTTTGCCGGACTGACGACAAGTCCGATTAAGACATAATCTCATATTGCCTTACAGGGAGTCGCACAACTGTTGAAATATGTTGCAAAATGCAAGCGAGCCCTTTAGGGGCCGAAGTCGGTGCCGATTTCCTGAATAGACAACATGGACTATTAGCACATATGCGGGTGTCGTAAATGGCGGGTAAAATATTCATTGTCGATGACGAAGAATCCATGTGCAACTTCATGGCTATCATGCTCCAGAAAGAGGGGTATGAGGTCGAAACGAGCACCGATGGTCGTCAGGCAATAGACAGAATCTGCTCCGGGTCCTTCGATTTGGTCATTACCGACATGATGATGCCGGAAATGTCAGGTCTCGATTTATTGACCCAGGTCAGAGAGCGAAAAACCGAACAGGATTTTATCGTTATGACCGCGTTTGCCTCGGTCGAATCGGCCATCGAGGCAATGAAGCGCGGCGCCAGCGATTACGTCACCAAGCCGTTTAAAATCGATGAAATTAAGCTGACTATCGACAAGGTGATGTCTCATAACCGGATCGTCGGTGAAAACATCACCCTCAGAAAAGAACTGGCAAAAATGGAAGGCCTCGATAGTATAATCGGAGTCTCCCAGCAGGTTCAAAAACTCAAAGATTTGATTCGCCAGGTCGCCAAGGCGGACTCAACGATTCTTATTCGAGGCGAATCCGGAACCGGCAAAGACCTCGTTGCGCGAGCCATCCATACGCTGTCCGATCGCAGTGATGGTCGGTTCGTGAGCATCAACTGCGCGGCCATCCCGGAGACGCTTTTGGAATCCGAGTTATTCGGCCATGGCAAAGGCGCCTTTACCGGAGCCATCAAGGCCAAAGACGGCCACTTCAAAGCGGCCGACGGGGGCACCTTTTTCCTGGATGAAATAGGAGATACGTCTCAGGCCATTCAGGTAAAGCTGCTGCGCGTTATCGAAGAAAAGAAAATTACGCCGATTGGCGAAACGCAACCGATAGATGTTGACGTTCGCCTTATCACGGCTACTAATGCCAATCTTGAACAAGAGGTAAAAGAGGGCCGCTTCCGGGCGGATCTGTTTTACCGCCTGAATGTCATTCCGATTTCCATTCCGCCGCTGCGCGAGCGGGTCGAGGATATTCCGATTCTCATCGACTTCTTCGTCGATAAGTTCTGCCGTCGCCATGCGCTGGAAAAAAAGGCCGTCCGACAGGAAGTGTACAATACGCTGTCCACCTATAGCTGGCCCGGTAATGTACGAGAACTGGAAAACACAATCGAACGAGCGGTGCTCCTCAATAAGGATAATGAGCTGATTGTCGAGTCTTTCCCGGATAACATCGTCAAGGACAGACAAGACAGCCTGGTCGGGTTAACCGATCACAAGACGCCACCGCTCGAATTCATCGAAAAAGCATATATCCACTGGGTTCTGGATCAGTCAGGCGGCAATAAGTCCAAGGCAGCCAGGACGCTGGGTATCGATACTTCAACGCTGTATCGCAAACTGGAAAAATACAAAACAACCGGGACGAAGGCTTCGTGAGAGGATGGTCGTGAGCGGTATGGCAAATTGCAAGACTAACGGCAGAAAGCAAACGAAAAAGTATGGGGGCAGCCCCATAGCGATAGAAAATAATTCAACGCTCCCACAACGATGCATTTTAAACCTACTGCGGGATAATGGGTTGGGGATAACTTGCGGAGGGGTGTCGCGAGGAGGCGGGCTTTGGCACGACCTTTGCGATATAGTTGGGCAGTGAAGAAATAATCGTTACAACTAACGTTAACGTTTTAGGAGGTTTTCAATGTTCTCAAAATTCCATACTCGTCAAAGAGGCTTCACACTTATCGAGCTCATGATCGTGGTTGTCATTATTGGTATTTTGGCCGCTCTGGCTATTCCTCGTTTCATGAGAGCCTCGACCAAGTCGAAGCAGTCCGAAGCCAAGCAGATTCTGAAGCAGATCTACACGATGGAACGTACCTATCGTCAGGATCATAACACGTACTGGGGCGCTGGTATCACCGCTTCCGCCGCGGCTCCGAACACCTTCAATACAATCGGTGTCGAAATTATGCCGACGGCCATCTATACGTACACGATTACAACCGCTGATGCTACCGACCTTCTGGTCACCGGTACCTGCGGTATTCTCGACGACGACGCGACAGTCGATACCTGGACTATCGACGAACAGGGCGCGTTGACCTGTACCAGTGATGACGTGGTGAACTAAAGAATACAGAAGCACATTTTGGGCGGGCGCGTAAAAACTCCCGCCCTTTTTTATAGGAAAGCGCATAAGACAGGCGCTGTTGGAGTTTCAAACAAAAAGCATTACGATTGTCAGGAAATCAGCGCCCGATAAAAAAGAAATTGCAGTAAAGACCGATGAGAGTGTTAGGGGTAACCGAAAGAGCGGTCGAAAAGTACTAAGCGGACAGGAGGCAACGATGTTTTCCCGAATCCAAAACCGGCAACGCGGCTTTACCATGATAGAGCTGATGATCGTCGTCGTAATCATCGGAATACTTGCCTCGCTGGCAATCCCTCGCTTCATGCGGGCGTCGACCAAGTCGAAGCAGTCCGAGGCGAAACAGATTCTCAAGCAGATCTATTCGATGCAGCGCACATATCGCCAGGACCATAATTCATACTGGGGAGCCGGCGTATCGGCTTCTGCCGCCGCTCCGAATGCATTCAATCCGATTGCCGTCGAAATCATGCCCACATCCATATACACATATACAATCACGACGGCCGACGCCACCGACCTCCTGATCACCGCAACCAGTGGTATTCTCGATGATGATGCCGTCGTCGATACCTGGACTTGCGACGAGGAAGGCCTGATTGTATGCACCAGCAACGATTCGGAATTCTAACGAATCAGTGCCACAGACAAAGCTTTAGGGCGGGAGAGGAATTCTTCCGCCCTTTTTTATTGGTCAACTTATCGATTCTCCGGCCGAAATAACTAGTATGAAACGGATTACAGCCCCCTTGGCGGTGTTTATTCTCCTGCTTGCCATTTACCTGTGGACAATGGCCCCGGGGAACTTCTGGGTCGATTCGGCAGCCTTTACGACCTGCAATGAAATTCTCGGTCTGCCCCATGCACCCAGTTTTCCTCTGTATACAATTCTGGGACGGTTCTTCCACATCATCCTGCCGGTCAGTCCGGCCATGGCGAGCAATCTCTATTCGGCGATTACGTCATCAATGTCGGGTGTCGTTGTCTACGCCATCCTTATGCTCTTGATCGGGCATATCTACAATGGCTTCAAACTCCGCCGCCTGATTTCCGCCTGCGGCGCTGTATTCGTTTGTCTCAGCCTGCCGGTCTGGCAATCTTCGGTTCGAGCCGAGGTGTATGCGCTGCAAATCCTCCTGATGCTCCTTGTTATCTATTTTGTCTTACAAACGTGGTTCGATAAAGAGGGAAGAGCATCTCGGTACGCAATCATGGCCGTCTTCATGCAGGGACTCGCCTTCACCAATCATTCCCTGCTGGCCCTGATTACTATACCGCTTGTTTTGGCGATGTTATTCAGACAATTTTCGGCAAATAATACACGACACGTTATCCTACGTACTCTGGTGCCGTCAATTTTGGTTTTCGCCATTGCATTGACCGTTTATGCCTATTTACCGATTCGCGCGAATCAGGATCCGGCCGTCAATGCCGGTCAGCCGAAAACGCTCCAGCAGGCGTATAATTCGATTACGCGCTCCGGCGAGGACTACCTGCCGGAAGGCAAAATCCCGGCCCCGAATTATATTCACCGCGCAGGCAAATTGGCAGTCTTTATCTTTGATCAGACCGGCGGACTTTTCATTCTGGGACTCATCTTCGCTATCCTTATAGGTATAAAACAACCCAATCGAATACTGCTCTGGTTGTTCGGTTCCTCATTGCTGGGCTTCGCCGTAACGATCTGGGCTGCCGATTTTCGAATGTATAACTTCGATATCGTCGCATATGCAGGCATTCCGCTGGCGCTTTTGATTGTGCTTTCCTTTACCGGCCTTTATGAAGTACTTCGGCGCCTTGACAATAAACCGCAATTTTCCAAATATGCACCTGCCGTATTCATCCTCATGGCTTTTTTTGAGTTATACAGCAACCTCTACGCCGCTGATTTATCAACTACCAAGGGTCCCGATGTCCTGGCCGAATCAATCCTCGAATACGCCCCGGAAAACGCCATTGTCTTCGTCAATGAAGACGATATCATCCTGCCGCTGTGGTACCACCACTATGCCCTCGGCAAGCGACCCGATATCACCGTCATTTCCGCCGGAGCGCTCTATCGACCCGATTACCGGGCGCAGCTTAAGATCAATAACCCGGATCTCAAGCTACCGGTAGGCTATAACGACAGAAAAATCACTGATTTGACCGCCCTGATAGAGGGCATCAGGCGAAACAATCCAAACCGCCCGATTCAGGCCCAATTCGGTACGCCGGGATTTGCAGCGGAATACCTTTATCCCGACGGCTTTTTGTTCCGATATACAGAAGAGGCCGGATATACCCCGACCGAACCGGAGCGGACGGCAAAAATATTCCTCCGAATCGCCGGTTCGGCAACCGACCTGTTGACCAGAGAATTCCTCGGCCGCAATGCCTTCAACACCGGGGTGTACTATGATCAGCGAGGGATGGGAGACAAGGCGTATCTGTACTTCCAGTACGCCATCGAGGTCGATGATTCGAATCCGGACTACCTGCTTCGACTGGGCATTGCATTTCTCGATGCCGGTCGGACAGACGATGCGCGCGCGCTTTTGAAACAGGCGACGGAGACCGGAGACGGTTGTCCCGAGGCGGAAGAAATTTTATACCGGCTGGATGCCAGAAAATTCAGCATACGATGAAAACAGCTCAGATAGACATATCGGTTGTCGTTCCGATGTACAACGAGGCGGATAATTTACCGGGGAATCTCACCCGCATCAAAGACGCCCTCAGGCTCACCGGCGCGACCTTCGAAATCATCCCGGTCAATGACGGCTCGGTCGATGACACCTTTGCCAAACTGCAAAAACTGGCTGCCGAGGATGAGTGCCTGCGACCGACCGGCTACCCGGACAATTCCGGCCGAGGCCGCGCTATCCGCACCGGCATCGCGCATGCCCGCGGTACATACATCATGACCTGCGATGCGGATTTGTCCTATGACGAGGCGCATCTTCCGGCCATGTATAAGTTATTGTCGTTACCGCAGGCCCCTGATATGGTCGTCGGCTCGCCCTATATGCCGGGCGGCGCGACGGAGAATGTCCCGGCCAATCGCCTGTTTATATCGCGCATGGGGAATCTTGTCCTCTCGCGCATCATGCCGGGTAATATCCACACGGTGACCGGTATCCTGCGCGGCTACAAGGCATCGGCCATTAAATCGCTCGATCTCGAGGCCGACGGCAAGGAGATTCACCTCGAAATCATCTCCAAAGGAATCGCTGCAGGATTCCGCATCATCGAATTTCCTGCTGTCTTGACCGGTCGCAAAAAAGGCAAATCAAAATTCCGCTTCAAGGCAACCGCGCTGTCGCATATCCTCTTCTCATTTTTCGAAAAACCGTCGATTCTGTTCGGTATCGTCGGCTCACTGCTCATAGCCGCAGGACTTACTGCCGGCGCATATATCATCTACCTCTGGCAGAACGGCACGCTCAATCCCAACCGACCGCTGATGACGCTGATGGTCATTGTCCTGCTGGCCGGGATGCAGGTGCTGCTATTCGGATTCTTGGGCTCGCTGTTAGTCAGTCTGCGCCGGGAAATTTTCCGCGTCCAGCGACGCCAGGGCGAAATGATTCAGCAAATAGAAAACATTGCGATACAACATTCTGCACGCGCTTTAGAGAACAAGGAAAACGAAAGGGTATCAGTCGTTGACTAAGCTGTTGCTCATATCAAATCGGTTCCCGGCCCACGCCGATGACGGAGCCTCTCCGTTTGTCGCGGACTTCGTCAAGGGGCTGGCGCGCCACGATATCGACTGCACCGTGTTGACGCCGCATCATTTCGCGGATAAGTATACCTACTCCGACAATGTCGTCCGCTTCCAGTGGGGCGAGGAGCACAAAACGATCGGCTCACTGCCGATGGTATCGCCGACAAGCTGGCTGAAAATCTATTCGTATTTTCGCAATGGCTACGCCGAGGCCCTGCGCCTGCACCGCGAAAAGAAATTCGACTTCTGCCTGGCCCTGTGGGCCGCGCCGTCAGGTATTTTTGCACGCAATCTGAAACTCCAGACCGGCCTGCCCTATGCCGTCTGGTGTCTCGGATCGGATATCCATACCTATCCGAAGATTCCCATCGTCCGAGGCAAAATCGTTGACGTACTCAAGGACTCCGCGCGAGTATACAGCGATGGCCATGAACTCGGTGAACTGGCATCACAACTGAGTGGCCGCCAGTATCATTTCCTGCCGTCGATGCGCAAGGTCGACTACACATTTTCAAAGAGCGAAAAAACGGAAAAATTGTTCGTTTGCCCGGGGCGCGTCGAGCGCTCCAAGGGCGTCTTCGATTTACTTGATGCCTTCGCCAAAGTGGCGCCGGAATGGCCCGACTGGCAGCTGTATTTCATCGGCGATGGCTCCGCGCGCACTGTACTGGAACACCGCATCGAACAATACGGCCTCGCGAAACAGGTGAAATCGCTGGGATTCGTCAAGGGTGAAAACATGTACCGGGCTGTTGCCAAATCATCTGCCGTCGTTATCCCGACCCACGCCGATTCGCTGCCGCTGACCTTCGGCGAGGCGATGCAGCTAAAACGCCCGGTCATCGCGACCGATATCGGCGATTTAAAACATTTTATCGAACGCTATAAAGTCGGTGCCGTCATCTCACCGCATGCGGTGGATGAGTTAGTCGATGCGCTCCGAGATTTCATTCAAGACGGTCCGCCGACAGGCAGCAAATTCGACGAATGCGTCAATGCCATCAGCATCGACCGGGCCGCCGACACCTTCGTCGACTGGCTGTCGACGCAAATCGAAGGCGTGGGACAGAGGGAGGTATCGGTATGTTAGGCGATGTCGAACAGAAAAAACAATACTTCAATACCTACTGGCAGACGCGCGACATCACCAGCGCCGATGTGCGTTCGATTCAACGCGCTGTCGTCATCGAATCGATGCTTAATCCCGACAAAGGCGAAAAAATCATCGATGTCGGATGCGGCCGAGGCATTGTTCTCCGGCACCTCGTCAGTAAAGGCTTCCGAGCCTCCGGTTGCGACATCTCATCCGATACTGTCGGCGAGCTGACCCAGCGCGACTATGATGTGTTTCTCTGCGATGTGGAAAAAGAAGATTTGCCGAGTAAATATGACGTCATTCTCTGTCTCGAAGTCCTCCAGCAGGTCTTCGATCCAATCGCCATCATACAGAAATTCAAACAATCACTCTATCGCGGCGGCTATCTGATTATCTCAGTGCCGAATGAATATCATCTGCTGTCGCGCATGAAATTAATGTTCGGCATGTCGCATCTGGGGCATTTCGAGGAGTCGCATATTCGCCTCTTTAATCCCGAGCGCGCCCGCGAGATGTTCACGAAGTGCGGTCTGCGAATCGAGGCAGTCATCTCGATTCCCGTTATTCCGCCGAGAATTAAACCGTTGCAGACAACCGGAAATATTCTTGCCTGCCGCATGCCGGGATTGTTTTCCCTGTCACAAATTTACAAACTGAAAGTACAATGACAACGACGATTGAACCAAAATACGACTATGAAAAAGAGGGGACGTTCTCCGAACGCTTCCCGGTGCTGTACAACAAAGACCAGCGGTACAAAAAGGCCGCCAAGGTCATTGCCGTATGCGAGGATTTCGCCAACCGCCCGCTGAATGAACTCGTGGCGCTCGATCTCGGCGCATCGACTTCCATCATGACGGAATTCTTCGCGCAACATTTCAAACGGGTCATCGCGCTGGATGTCGATGATGTCGGTTTGAAATCGGGAAAAAAACAGACCGATGCGGACAACATCGACTATGTCTGCTCCGACGGCACCAACTCAGGCCTTATAGATGGTTCCGTCGATGTTATCATCTGCAATCAGGTATACGAACATGTCGAAGACCAGCCGGGCCTCGCACGAGAAATCGAGCGCCTGCTGTCACCGAATGGATTCTGCTATTTCGGCGCCGGCAATCGCTTTGTTCTGATAGAAGGGCATTATTTCCTGCCATGCCTATCGTGGATACCGCTCTGGGCGTCGCATCTGTATCTCAAGCTGATGGGCCGCAAAGTCAAGTATGACGTGTATTTGCTGTCCCTGCGCAATCTCCGCAGACTGCTGAAAAACTACGAGATGATAGACTACACCGAGAGATTAATCGACAACCCCGAACAATACGCCGCCGATGATGTGATCAAGCCGAATTCGTTTCTGGCTCGCATGCCTCGCTGGCTGTTCAAGGTAGTGTATCCCATCCTCCCGGCCTGGGTCTTCGTCATCCGCCCGAAGAAACTCGCCAAGTAGGGGCCGGGTCCTCCGGCCCGCAAGATTCAATCTCAAAGCTATTCGACCAATTATTTCATTGTCCCTCATACAAGCACGGTCATTACGAGTGAGGCCTTCTTAGGCCGACCGAGGAATCTGCTCCTGTCATCCCCTCTTGAAAGGGGTGCTCCGCCTAGGCGGACGGGGTGTGTTCTTTACGATTTGCCTTGGGAAATTTCCTCGTAGGGCAGGTCCCCAATAGGGACTTGCCCTTTTTGTAGGTCGAAACCCCCGTGGTTTCGACATCAAAGAATACGAAGTATTCTTTGTCATTCCCATGAAAATGGGAATCCAGGCAACGTTGGATATTATTTCATCTGGATTCCCGACTCGTTCGTCTAAGATGGCTCGCTCTCGGGCATGACAAGTAAGACCGGTACCCCACCCATTGGGTGGGTTCTTTCGGATTATCCTGCTATATATTGATAATCACATCATTCCATTGAAATTTACATGTGCATCGTCATTCCGAATAAGACTTTCTTAGGCCGACCGAGGAATCCGCTCTTGCCTATTTCTCTCCTCTTGAAAGGCATGCCCGAAGGGCGGGGTGTGTCAAAAAATCCTCCACCCCGGTACCCCACCCATTGGGTGGGTTCTTCCAGATCATCCGGCTATATTTCCATAATCGCATCATTCCATTGAAATAGACTTTTGCACCGTCATTGCGAGGCGCGAGTCTTCCTAGACGAGCAACGTGGCAATCTGCTCTTGTCTCTTTATCACCTTTAGAGAGGGGTGCCAAATGCGTGAAGCGTGTCAAAAAATCCCCCAAACCCATTGACAGACCGCCCTCTTTACCCCATTAATACGGCATGCGAAAACTTATATGTGCCCTCGGTGTGGCCGCGCTGATCTGCGCATCGGCGATGGCCCAGGTCCCATCCGATACCAATCTCGTCAACAATGACAGCCTGTTAAATATAGGTATGGATATGGCCCTGCAAGAAATGCTGCTGACGCGCGGAGATTTCACCTTCCGCGATGACTATACTCCCAAAGATCCCTATCGCCTCAAGATCGTCGACAGCCTCATGTCGCATCCGATATTGATGGCCGACTTCGCCGAGGATTGCGCCATGATGATGAAAAATTCGCCTGATGAAATAGGTGAGTATCTAAAGATTCTATTTGGTGAAAATGGGGAAAGATCGGAAAAATGCGATGTTCAAGCTGAGTTAATGCTTCCATCGGGAGATGGCCCATTGGAGCAAGAGCTGTTTTCATTGAATTTCACTCTCACTCTTGAATCGGCACAGCGAAGCACTCAAATAGATTGTGAGGTCCAATCAAAACTGCGTGATTTTATTCAAGAGAAGTTCAACGAGCTTATTCTGGACATTCCCGACTATCGAATGTACTCCAATGAGGAATTGGACTCCATGCAGCATTTGGAAGAAGAATGGGCAAAAGAGTTTTCTGAACAAGGTGCCTTTATTCAATATCCTGAGCCTGAAAGTATATTGGGCTATAAAGCGTACATGGAAAACATTAATGAAATTATCAGGACTGAAAAAAAGTATCAGAAGAAGCTCGATGGCGATAAGCCTGTCTATGAAAGTAAATTAAATTTTGGTAAAATCATCATCGGTACCGAAGGCAATGATACCTACACTGGCGACTATTTCATGATTCTCGATCCCGGCGGCGATGACGTCTACAATCTCTCATATGATATAAACAACCCGCATCCGGTCATAATCGCCGACTTTGCGGGAGATGATACCTACAACGCCGAGACGGATTTTGCGCTCGCCTGCGGAGCACTGAGTTTCTCACTCCTCATCGACTACGAAGGGGACGATATCTACAGGGCTAAAAGTTTCGGTCTTGGTGCAGGATATTTCGGCGTCGGCATCCTCTGGGATAAAAAAGGTGACGACAAATACTTCGGTGATACCTTCGTCGAAGGAGCCGGAACATTCGGCTATGGCCTGCTCATCGATGAAGAAGGCTCCGACATTTATACCGCCAATCTCCAGAGCCAGGGATTCGGCTTCGTCAAGGGAGTCGGCGGCATCATCGACTATGCTGGTAACGACTCATATATCATCCAGCCTAAATACAAAGAGTATTTTCACACGGGCAATCATTACACATCGCTGTCGCAGGGCTTCAGCATCGGCGTCCGCCCGCACATGTCCGGCGGCTTTGGATTCATTTGCGACTATGGCGGCAATGATTCCTATTTGGCCGATTTCTTCGCGCAGGCATCGTCCTACTGGTGGTCGCTCGGCATGATTTACGACAAATGGGGGAACGACCTCTATTCGACCTATCAATATGCCCAGGGAGCAGGTGCACACATGACGCTCGGCATCCTCATCGATGGCGCGGGAGATGACATCTACCGCTCGCATGGTGTTTGCCAGGGGTGCGGCCACGATTATTCCTGCGGCTGGCTGATTGACAAAGGCGGCAACGATGTCTACACCGCGCACGATCTGGCCCAGGGCGCCGGTCAGGCCAACGGCATCGGTATCTTCAACGATCTCGGCGGCGATGACGGCTACTACACCCATCTGAAGTACAACACGCAGGGCTATGGCAATCCTCGCCGCGATTACGGCTCCATCGGTATCTTCACCGATATGGGAGGCGACGACCGCTTCCAGGGCAACGGCGCCAACAACACAATATGGCGAGTCCCCGGCAAATGGGGACTGGGCCTCGACTGGGAGCCGCCGCAACCGGACACGACGCAAGCGGTGGAGGGAAAATAGCCATGAAGATGAAAATATACATACTCAGCGCAATTTTGATTGTCTGCTTTGCCCTTCCGCTCAAAGCCGAACTGATGCAGGAAACCGTCGATTCGATGTTCGTCATCGCTTCATCGGGGGCGATGAAATACCGCGATATGGTGCAGCCCACCATCGAAGATATGGCCGCCTATGAAGCCGAAATCGTGCCCTTCCTCATCGAGAAGCTCAACACGACCGATGCCCGCGAGCGGATGACGCTGGAACAGATTTTCCGCAAAATCAAAGAACCCGCCGTGCCCCTTCTGAACGAAACACTGATTAATGATCCCGATTCGATGCGCCTCTCGCGCGTTGCCTTGATGCTCTTCTACATCCCGGACACATCATCGGTCACTAACCTGCTCACGGTCGTCAATCACTCTTACTACTGGCTGCGCTACGAGGCCGTCCGCGCGCTGGGGAAAATAGGCGATACCCGAGGCAAAGACGCCGTCGTCAATGCCCTCAAAGACGAAAACGAACTCGTCCGCACCATCGCTGCCGTCTCCTGCGGCCGCATGATTCATGACAAGGAATTATTTAAAATCCTCGTCCCGATGTTCGATGACCCCTACTATGGCGTGCGCTTTTCTTCGATGGAATCGCTCAAAGACCTCGACTGCGAAATCAAACAGGACAACATATTCGATGCTCTGAAAAAGGCGAAATCCGATTTCCAGAAATCGTACCTGTCGCTCCTCATGGCCGAGGACTCCTGTCTGTATGATATCAAGAAAGTCGAAAAATCCTTCGACCTGATGCGCTTTGGCGACGCCGTCAAAACGCTGTGGAAAAGTGATTGCGCTGAGGCTATCCGCTACGGTACATTTTCGTATAAACAAATAGACAGCCCTGATCTGGCCGAGACCAGACAGCGAGAATTGAACCGTTTGATATCGGAAATGCCGCCCTGTGAAAAAGCGACGCCTGCAGACTCTCGATAGATTCCTCGAACTCCCCGGCGATACCGCTACGGGAGACGAGAATCTCCCCAAGCTGGCCGAGATTCTCGAGGCGGACATCCTGACTGCAAACGGCTTTCGCGTTCTTAAAATCACCGATGATCTCGATATCTTTCCCTATTCCGATATGAAAGATATTGACGATCACAAACACAAAGACCTCTACCGCGACTGGCACTTCGTGACCGGGGGAGACGAATCGACCTACGACCCGGCGAAATTCCTCTTTTTCGATACTGAGACTACCGGCCTCTCCGGCGGTACCGGCATGGTAATTTTCCTCATCGGCTACGGCTACTTTCACAAGAACTGCTTTCGCACAGTGCAGTATTTTTTGCCCGATTACCCCGACGAGGAATTCTTCCTCCAACTCGCCGCCGAACACCTCCATAATGACACCATCCTCGTCACCTATAACGGCAAATCATTCGACTGGCCGATGCTTACGCAGCGCTTTGCCATTAACCGCATGGATGTGCCTGATATCGCCGGGCATCTCGATGCGCTCCATCCGGCCCGCTCGCTCTTTAGGCAACTCGGTGAGGATTGCTCGCTTATTACGCTCGAAAAAGAACTACTCTCCTTCGACAGGGGAGAGGACATCCCCGGCTATCTCATCCCGACGAAATATTTCGATTATCTCTATGACCGCCAGCCGGGCATGATTCCCGAAATCATCCGCCACAATCGCCTCGATGTCATTTCACTCGCCTTAGTCACTCGCTACATTCCCGAAGTACTCCAACGCCCGGAAAAAATTAATTCGACTCGGATGGTGGAGGGGATAGTCAATCATTTTTTCAAAAATAAACGATACGAAGAACTCATAAATTTTTCATCCGATCTGCGTGCCGGATATATCGACGAATCATCCCTCGTCACTCGCCTGAAATACTCCCTTAGCCTGAAAAAACTCGGCCGCCTAGAGGAAGCATCCCGGATATGGCGCGATAGCCTTAATCAAGCCGATGAACCGCAAGCGTTTAACCATCTCCTCGAACTGGTAAAATACCAGGAGCACCAGGAGAAGGATCCCTTCTCAGCCAATGATACCCTCGAGTTGATGCTCGGGTTGGAAATCAATGCTGTTCAAAAAAAGCAACTTGAACACAGGCGCAAACGATTATTGTCAAAATGTCGAAAATTATCCTGTAAATCTTTATAATCTATGACCGATACTTCTATTAGAAGGATATCATTGACTATGCCCGAAGAACAAGTATTCGACCTGATAAAAAGCAACAAGGAATTGTCTTCTCTGCCGCAGGTCCTCTCTGAGGTTATCCGCGTGACGGATCGAGACGATTCGACCGCCAAGGAACTGGCCGATGTTATTCTCAAGGATCCGGCGCTGACCGCTCGGATTTTGCGAATAGTGAATTCTCCCTTTTACGGCCCGGCCCGCGAAATCAGCACGGTCAATCAAGCCGTCGTTACGCTGGGAATTCGCGCCGTCAAGGCGCTGGCGCTGTCTACCGGTCTGTACAACATGTACGACGGGAAGAATCTCGTGGTCGAGCGGATGCGCTTCTGGAGACACTCTCTGGAGACCGCTATCGCCTGCCGCGAAATCGCACGCGTCTGCGAATATCGCCCGGAAGAAGAAGCCTTCGTCGCCGGTCTGATGCACGACCTCGGTATCCTTACCCTCGAAACGAATTTCCCGGATCAGTTCAAGCGTATCTGGAAACTGGTCGAAGCCGGGGAAGACCTCGTCAAGCTCGAAGAAGCCGCCTGGGGCACCAACCATGCGCGCGTCGGCAAATTCCTGATGGATCAGTGGAAACTTCCGAAATTCATCGGTGAGGCCATCGCCGGGCACCATAACAGCATGGACGATATGGAGAGCATCCCCAGCGATCGCCTCGGACGCATCGTCAGCCTCGGCAACATGATATCCAAGTTCCGCACCTGCCAGATGCCGCCGCTCGATAAAGAGGCGCTGGAAAAAATTACCCTGTTATCGGAATCGCTCAACATCGGCCCGACCGTCATGGTCGAACTCCAGGAAAAAATCCTCGGCATGCTGATGAAGGAGTCCGAATTCCTCGAAATCAATATCGGTTCCGTTACCGATCTGCTGGAGACCGCCAACAGCCACCTGTACAAGCAGTACATGCTGGTGGAATCGGTCCTGCGTGAAAACCGCCAGATGCAGGCGCAAATCGCCCGCGATCAGATGAAAAAGGCGGCGCTCGATTCTCTCAAAACCATCACCGCGACGCTATCCCATTATATCAATAACGCCTCGGCGACCATTCTCGGCCGCGCCCAGCTTGTTGAACTTGCCATTCAAAAAGGCACTGTAAACGACAAGGACAATGTCGCCGCCAACTCAATGGACATCATCGTTAAATCCGTCGAAATGATTTCGCTGGTGCTGGAAGAGCTCAAGAAGATGTCCAGCTTCGATACAACCCAGTATCACGATGAGACCTCGATTCTGGATATCGAGGACCGCCTCAAGGCGCAGATCGCAGAAATCGAACGGGAGAAACAAGAGGCCAACGCCCTGATCGGCAAATAGCCCTTTCTAAAGATTCTATTATTAAGGCCTTCCCATCACCTTGGAAGGCCTTTTTTAAGGAGTGGGAAAGCCTGTAGGGGCGATTCACGAATCGCCCAATTCTGCCATATTTTTCGGTACCCCACCCATTGGGTGGGCTCATCCGGATCATCTCGCTATGTCTGATCTATCAGGCAATTCCATGCGCATTATAATTATCTGGGGGCATTGCGAGCCCTTCTTGCCTCTTCGTAGGTCAAGACCCCTGTCCGAGGTATGAGTGAAACGAAAACCGATTCGCCGGGGCGAACGAGCAGCGCGAGGAAGGTCTTGACATCCTTTCTAACCTTCTTCTTATAAGGAGTGGGAAAGCCTGTAGGGGCGATTCACGAATCGCCCATTTCTGCCATATCTTTCGGTACCCCACCCATTGGGTGGGCTCTTCCGGATTATTTCGCTATGTCTGATCTATCAGGCAATTCCATGCGCATTGATCGGCGTTCATCCCATTTATAACGACACAAAAAAAGACCGGCTTTCAGGCCGGTCTTACGTCCACACTCTAATAAACAACTCGTATTTGCAAATCATGTAATTTCGTTGTCCTACTTAGAAAAACGCAAGACTTTGAGAAAAGTTTCACAAATTCATAAAAAAAACGTGATTTTTTTGTCCTGTGGAGATTTTTAGTTGCCGATCAGGCGAATCGAGCTGTTTTCACCCCGGACAATCAGCGTCGGAAGACCGGTTCCGGCCTTGATTTCGCCGAATGTCGTTACCCCGCTGGTGTTTACGTCCATAGGAAAATCCGTCCCGACCTCGCCGTGCGATGTGCTCAGCGACAAGTTGAACTTTGCCGATTGTGGCAGTTCGATTAATATGTCGCCGTGCGACGTCGACACTTTCGAATCCTCAATGAGACTCCCTAACCGCACTAATTCGACATTTCCGTAATTGTTGATAATTGTAAAAGCGCCTTTGATATTCTCGCAGGTAATCATACCATTCGAGGTGCTGAGTTTAGATGTCCCGCCGACATCGATCAACTCGATCGACGAATTGACATTGTCCGCATCCACATTGCCTTTCACGGCAAGGAGCGTGATCGGAGAAAACTGATTGGTTACCCGGACATCTTTGCCGACTCCGGAAACCTCAACTGGCGAGTTCGAGTTTTCCACCTCGACCGATCCGCCGACCGTACCAAGATTAACCGGTCCGAATCGATTCTCCACGATAACATCGCCCTTGACCCGCTCGACCTCAATCGAGCCGTTTGTCGATGCGATCTGTACATCCCGATTCGCGTCCTCGATAACAATCGGACCGAATTTATTCGTCGCCTTAAGACGCCCCTTAATCTCCGTCAGCGCAACCCGCCCATTCGAATTTTCGATAATGGCGTCACCGCCGATATTCTCGGCGACAACCTCGCCAAAAGAATTCGTCGCTATCAAAGATCCGGTAATATCATACAGTTCCATGCTGCCGTTGCCGGATTCGATATCCGCGTCACCGATGTGCCGGTTGACGACAATGTTGCCGGAGTTTGATACTTTCAGGCGCCCCGATGACCGCTTCACCTCAATCGAGGCATAACTATTTCTCAGGATAATATCGCCGGATAACATCGTGGCCTCGATAGCCCCGAATGAATTATTGGCGTCGATACGCCCCTCGATATTTTCCAGGTACAGATGTCCGGAAGAATTAGTAACTTTGACGTCCCCCTTAACACCAATAATCGACACCTCGGAAAAGCTGGAATTAACTGTCAGATTATTTTTCAATCCGTGTACTTCCAGAGGGCCAAAGGCATTCGTCAGTCGCAATTGATTGTTTGCGGGAACGTGAACTTCCAGGTGCGTCCCGACCAGGTTGACCATCTTCTCATTGTCGGCGGGGTAGACGACCTCGATCACGACATCGCCGTTATCAGTATTATTGACTGCATTATTGACGCGCAGGTTGATTTCATTGGCCAGTTCTTTACTCTTCTCGGATTCCGCCGCATATCGAATAGTCAACTCGGCGAATATCTCCGATTTATTCCAGGTGGTAACGGAAATACTACCGATATTATTGTTCGCCTGCACGATCGTTTTATTTGCGCTGACGCTGACCGATGCCTGTTTTGTTTCGATGGCATTGAAATTCTGGCCGCCAAATATCCCGGCAAGGGATTTATATCTGTTTTTCGCCTGCTCTATCCGTGCCTTTACGGTTGCATCGATTTCAGGTACGGGAGGAACTGCCGGAACATCCGGGGCGGGTGGAATATACAAAACACGCGGCGCACGAGTTGCTCCCTTTGGAGATTGTTGTGCCGCTCGAATCTCAGCTTCGGCGCGGGCTATTGCTTCCTGAGATTGACGAATACTCTCGCGAATGATTTTCGACAGTGTCCTGCTGTCATAATTTCTGTTTTTATCAGTTTCGAGGGCAATTTCTTCTAATTGATCCCGAATATCTTCAATTTCACGCTGGAGTTTTTTTAGGTGACTGCGCTTATTGTAGGATTTTTTCCCCTCTTCCTCTTTCATCTCATCGCTGACTTCTTCGATCTCTTCGATCGCCTCCTCGAGCTCGCTGGTCAGTTCATCGATCACTTCTTCGGTCAGTTCATCGGTATATTCTTCGAGGATGGATTTTTGAATTTCACGAAGGGATTTTTCCGTCTCACTAAGTACGGAAATACCATATTCCTGCAGGAAGGCGTCGAATTCGACAATGGCATCTTCGAGTTCGGTGAGGAAATCGGCATAATCTTCACTGAGAATAATGAGTTCCGGATCGAGCGTATCGTCGAGCGCCTCAAGGGTGTCAACCTGGTCGGCAGGAATCGGTTCCGGAGGCATTGCCTTCACAGACACCGACAAGGCAGCCGCAAGTAGCGCCGTCAGGCAGAGGCTGAAGAAAAATCCAGGATGTCGGCGCGTGTTATTCATATCGTCGACCCCTCAAGATGTCCCGATCGAGCTCGCCATTTTCGACCGGACTCGAATAACGGTTCTGAGGGATTGAAATTCCCATCTGTTCGTACATCTGTAACTTCTGCGCATAGGCACGGGCAAGCTGCTCTCGGACCTGGCGGTTGTTGGGATATTTTTCCAACGCCATCTTTATCGTGGTAATCTGCCGATCCAATGTCACCAGCTTGTTCAAGTAATAATCCCTGACCTCGTACGGGAATCGGTCATCATGCGACATCATGTACAAAGAAATATATGTCATATCGGTGTCGATTTCCTCGGCCCTAATCGAGGTACCGGAATCCGACTTCGTGTCGGTGGAGCCGCCCGGCATAAAACATAATACGGCAATAAGCGCGAAAGTCAATGCCGCTCCGGTATAATTAATCGATCCGAATAAGAGAGAACGCCAGGAAAAACCGGAGTTCACCGTTCCGCGCTTCTCTTCGCCCCAGGGATGCTCATCTATCGAAAGCGATATGCGCTCCCACAAATAGTCCGGCGGCTGGACATCATCGAGCTTCGCGGCGGATAATTTGATATTCTCGTAAAAGGCTGCCTCTTGCCGGCACTGTTCACACTCACAGAGATGCCGCCGCACTTTTTTCTCGAGCCGCGGAGACAGTGCTTCGTCCACCCGCTCGGATAAGAGGCGCTTAATCCGTGTACATGTGTCGCCAAACAAAAACATCGTTTATGCCTTCTGTCCGTCTAAAAGGTTTCTCAACATCGCCCGGGCCTTAAACAGCTGTGATTTCGATGTCCCCTCGGCGAGACCGAGGCGATCGGCGATTTCCCGGTGATTGAATCCTTCTATATCGTGCAAGACGAAAACCGCGCGACAACCCGGCGGCAGCAGCGCGATGGCCTTGTTCAATTTACGCCGCAGAATCGTCTGCTTCTGATCCGGCTCAATCGTCCCGCAATTGGAATCATTGAGATCCTCAAAACTTCCCTTTTTCTTCCTCAGGCATTCCAGCCCGACATTGACGCATATGCGGTATAGCCAACTCGATAATGACGAACGCCCCGCGAACAGATTAATCTTCTGATACGCCCGGATAAAGGTGTCCTGCACGATATCGTCGGCCTCGACATCCTTTCCGGCCATCCGCCGGGCCAGATTGTACAGAATATGAATATTCTGCTCATATACTTCTTTAAAAAGTTCGCGATTCCCTGCCGCGATTTCCTGCGCAATTCGGTAATCCTCGGCATATGCCGATTCTGTCGCGGTCAGTGTCGCAGTCTCGATTTTGGCCATCCCATCCTTCATAAGTCAATCTCGGTCTAATTGTTAATACTTAGATGCGGCTATGTCTCCAATCGTTGCCTTTTCCGTTACCTTTTAGTACGTACCCTGCCGCGCCAGGTTTCGTCTAAGTGCTTGACAATCCTAAGCGAATAAATATATTACGGATAGTACTGCCGCTTTTAAGCGTACTTGGTTACCCGCCGTACGTAACGAGAAAAAACGGATTATCACAGTGATTTTGCACAGTATGCAATGTCATTACCAATTGCAGGCCATTGCGCTCATCCCGGCCGGGATGAGGGGTTCTATTCTACCGCCGCCACCCCTTTGTAAAATGTTGTCCCGCAATAAAAACGGAGATTTCGAGGCTGACTGATTGTTCAAGATTCGCCGGATGAGCTTTTCCGGCATACCAGTTGCACGAACGTTTGAGAATTTTAAGCAGGGATTAGAAGTATGACAAAGAAGACTGTACACTTCGTCTATATGTTGATTGTAATCCTCGGCCTGACCTCGATTTCGGCCCTTGCCGGTCAGGGAGATGCCCTGTCGGTTCAGGAGTTCAGAAATGCGCTCCATTTCACGCCGCCCGAAGCGAATCAAGCCGTAGCATCGATTCCGGCCCTACCGGCCATAAAATCAACTGACGGAATAACCGACTTTGCCCTCGATTTCGACGATTTACTCCTGTCCGAAACGATCGGTCCGGCCAATTTTACTCAGCAGAAAGGTGATATCACCGCGCTGAAAAACGGCCGCTATGCCGCCGTCTGGGAAGACAATCGCCTGGGAGCCACCGGTGTTTTCGTACAGCTCTTCGATAGACTGACCGCCAAAATCGGTGTCAATGAAGCTCTGATAACCGCGAATAACTATAATCTCTCTGATCCTAAAATCTGTGCCGATACCGCCGGCAATTTCTATGTCGTCTGGCGGGAAGAGGTCAACGGATTTTTACAGGCCGCCAGATTCGACTCCACCGGCGCCGTCCTGACCGATGTCTTCTATGTCTCCGACACGATCTACTCCACCTACGCCGGCGAATTCAGCGCAACTGCCCTCCATGACGGCCGCCTGGTCGTTGCCTGGGAAAACTACTCCATCGGAAATGATATTGCGTTTCGCATCATCAACACGAACGGGACTCCCTCGACTGCCATGTTGTCGGCCAACAGTGACGGCCCGATGACCAAACACTGGTCTCCCGCCATAGCGAGCGGCGCAAACAGTGACTTTGCAATTATCTGGGAAGATTACCGCAACGGAATAGCCGATATTTTCTTCCGCCGTTTCAACCCCGGCGGTTCCGCCTATGCTCCCGAATTTTCCATTTCCGATGCCTCCGCGCAAAGCTCGGCCCGATACATGCCTGCCCTGACCTACAGCGCCCCTGATGGCTATGTCGCCGCCTGGGTCGATATGCGCGACGGCGAAAACATCTACATGGAACGAGTCTCACCGGACAGCGGAGCCGTCGATGCCAACATTCTCGTCTCCGATGAATTCACCGAAGATGCCAACTGGGAAATCGACCTCTCGGCGAATAGTGCCGGAGTAGTCGCCGCCGTATGGACGGTGTATGGTGATTACAATACGATTCAGATGGTACGCTATGCCTCCGGTCTCGTGAAAAACGGCAGCGCCATGACGATTTCGACAGCGACACAAAAGCCTCGCTTCACTCCGGCCGTAGCCGTCAACGAAAACTCTCGATTAATCACGATCTGGACCGATCTCATTTCCGGATCTATCGATATATTTATGTCAACGCACGATGCAAATGGTTCGATCCTCACGGTTACCCAGGTGCTGAATGACGATACCGAAGGTTCCCCGTCATTCGAACCGGCGGTCGTCAGCTATGACCGCTTCGAATGGAATATCGTCTTCACCGATAAACGCTATGACGCCGGAGATATCATGTTCCAGCGCGTCTATGTCGGCGGAGAACTCATCGGCGTAAACAGAAAAATTAATCAGGATGCCGTCGGCGGAACCCAGTCGGAACCGGCCATCGCGACCGGTAATGATGTCCTGCTGATTTCATGGACGGATATCCGCAGCAATGGCGTCAACGGCCAGAATATCATCTGCCGCTATTCCGTGCCGAGCACCGACATTACCGACGAAATCGTTGTAAATGATGATGCCTCCGGCTCCGCGGCCCACTATAACTCCGATTGCGCCATTAATAGCGCCGGAAATGCTCTCATCGTCTGGACCGATACGCGCCAGGGGAGTGCCAAGATTTACGGCCAGTTGTTCAACGCCGACCGCAACAAAGTCGGCGGCAATTTCCTGATCGGCCCGAGCGCCACGGCCAACATTGGCCAGTTTTCAACGGTTGCTGTTAATTCGAGCGGCAACTTCGTCGTATCCTATCTCAACCGCCTCGCCTCCGGCGGTCCCGCAGTCGAGGTGAAACAGGTTTCCACGACCGGAACGGTCAGCGACATGTTCGCCTTCCAGTCCGATCAATCCGGATATGCGATAGACGGTTTCGATGCCGGCCTCAATTCAGGAAATACTTTTTATCTCGTCTGGCATGCCTTCAGCGGCGACGGCCCGCAAATCTTCCTCACCCTGTTAAACAGCTCAGGCGGTATTGTCAATGCCACACAGGTTATTACCGACGATGTCAACGCTTATCCCGGTATGCCGACCATGACGGTTGATTCCGACGATTATCTGCTGGTCACCTGGCCGGATAATCGCACCGGCATCACGACGCCGTACAGACAAATTTACGAATCGTCCCTTACACCGATACAGGCGAATACGCCGACCACATCGGTCGGAGCCCCTTACATGCAGACGCCGGTCGGCGCCGGTATGCGAGGGCGCGGCGTGTTCGTATGGGCCGATGCTCGCAGCAACGGTCTCAATATTTACGCTTCACAATACTTGTATGCCCCAACGGATGTCGACGACGACAATGTCCTTCCGACGACCTTCGCACTCAGTCAGAACGTCCCGAATCCGTTCAATCCGACGACGATGATTTCGTTCTCGATTCCGCAGGGCGGACATGTTTCTCTCGAAATTCTGAATGTCCTCGGCCAGCGCGTACGCCATCTAGTCGATGGCGACTATCCGGCGGGAACACATGAAGTCATCTGGGACGGCACGGATAGCCACGGCAACCCGGCCGCGACCGGAATCTATTTCTACCGAATTTCGAGCAATGAATTTACCAGTACTCGCAAAATGCTCCTGGTAAAATAACGACAAACGACATGAGTTGAGTTATGCGCGATGTGACCCTGCTTCTCGGAGTGTGCCTGATTCTCACCCTGGCGACCGCCTCGGCGATAAGCTGGCCGATTCCTCCGACCGATTCCACCGGGCGCATCGGCAACTCGTACGGTGAATTCCAATATTACGGCGGCACTCCCTATCTGCATCCCGGAATCGATATCCTCGCGCCGGCCGGCACATCGGTGTATGCTATTAAAGCCGGATATGTCAAGGCCGTCCTCACAACTTCGGCCGACCTCCACTGGCGCGTCGCCATCGGCGACTCGGCTACAGCCGCCGAATGCGACGGATGGTTGTATGCCCACCTTGATCAAAATTTTATTTTCGTAAACGAGGGCGAATACGTTGAAGAAGGCCAACTCCTCGGATACCTCGTCTCCTGGCCGGTTGCGGATTTCCATCATCTCCACTTCGTAAAAATCCGCAATTCAGGAACCACATGGGACTCCGACTGGGAATTCATCGGCAACCCGCTCGATGAACTCGAACCGCTCGATGATCCCGATGCCCCGGTTATCGAAAATGCCTACGGAACACAAAAGCTCGCCTTCAGCCAAAATCAAAGCAGCCAGTACTTCGCTCTCGGCGCCGATCTCTCCGGCGATGTCGATATTATTTGCAAGGCATGGGATTACATCAATCACTACGACTGGCAACTCGCTCCGCATCAGCTGGAATACAAAATCGAGGGCGACAGCTCGCTTCCCTGGCAAAACTCAATCTGCTTCACGGGATATCTCAACTGGGATAACAATGTCGATGTGATCTACCGCGACGATGCCGTCTGCGATACCCGCGGCAATTATGATTATCGGGATTATTACTTCTACCTGACCAACACCGACGGCGACAGCATTATCGAGCCAACCGATGCCGCATATTCATGGGAAACCCCATATTTTCACAACGGCGAATACACGATCTCTGTCCGCGTCTCCGACCGGGCAGGTAATCAAACCATTGATTCGCAAATCGTCACCGTCGCCAATTACTTTGTCCTTGACGGCGCCGTGGCATTTTCCGATGGCAATCCCGATCTGGATAATGTCGCAATCGAGGCGCTCCTGTCCGGTGTAACCGATTCGACTTCGATAACCGGCGAATTCAGTCTCGCCGATGTCGGCGGAGGTACCCAGATTATTCGCTTCTCGCGTGAAGGATACATTCCAATCGATACAACGCTGTTGATGAATTCATCGCAGTATATCAATGTCACCCTGTCTCCGGATGTCTACCTTGCCGGCGATCCCAATCATGACGGCTCGGTCAACGTCGGCGACGCGGTGTATATTATTAATTATATCTTCCGAGGCGGCCCTGCACCGGTACCGTTTTTGGCCGGAGATGTTAACGGCGACAGCAGCATCAATGTCGGCGATGCCGTGTATCTGATTAACTATATTTTCAAAGATGGTCCGCCGCCGGTCGAATAATTGGCGCGGCTTAGAATCCCATATTTTTCTGCAGATGATACAGAAAAACGGCCGAGTAATCCTGAATGAAATGTGCGACAACGCCGGGCCAGATAGAGCCCGTGTATATATATAACAGGCAAAACATCAATCCATAAATGCCGATCAAAACCGCTCCGCCGAATCCCTGATACAAATGCCCGCTCGAAAATGCGAACATCGAGGCGATCACCGGGAGGATCCACCTGGTGCGATATACGCCTTTAATTCGCGACATCAGATATCCGCGATAAATAATCTCCTCACAAATCGCGGCCGTTATTGATACTACCAGCCACCAGCCCATGTGCTCACCCGCGATGGCCAGTATCGCATCGGTATTCTCATTGAAAGAAAATCCCAGCGCCATCAGGATGAGCTGCAGGATCATCAAGAATGCACTTGAAAAAATGAAAAACAAAATCCCCGTCCCGACATGAGTCAGAGTCGGCAGACCGAGACCGATGGACGACAGCGACGATCGCTCGCGCCAGAGGGCCAGCAAAACGACGAGAACCAGACTCCACAACATCACGACGGTCGGCAAAAATAAAAATAGTACCGGATCGAGATTGGAGAAATCCATTTCATTGCCGCTGATAATCGCGACGAACAGATTAAAAGCAGGGAAGAGCAGCACAAGAAACACCAGGACGATATACGTCCCGGCGCTGACGCGAAACGGATACTGCTTCGGTTCGACCGTAACCGCGGCGGTTTCGTCCCGATGCTCGTTATATGTCGGCTGGTCGTTCATCCTGCCTTACTATACGAAAAAATCCGGGCAATGGCTACAGCCAATCCGACGATTTTAATCCGGCAAAAGTTGAATCACAATTATCCTCATGCAGAAATTCATATTCCCCCCTCGACTCATGTGATATCCACATGATTGGAGACACCTCGATGAATGTGTATGTTCCTCTCAAAAAGGAATCGCCATGGGAAAAGAACGCATCATTTATCGCAACTGGATTGTCGATCTGGGGTATGACCCCGCCAATCCGCCGGATATCTTCGGCGGAACCGTCGGATACAATCAGTCACTTATCTGTGCCGTTGACCGGGCCGTCAACAGGTTGACTGCCGACGAAGCCGATTTCATTCAACGTTTCTATTATCAAGGCCAGACCTATCGCGAAATAGGCCAATCGACCGGCCGTGACACGCATAATCTGGAAGCTCTACACAATCGTGCCGTCAAACGACTCCGCGTGATTCTCGCCTCTTCAATACAATTGCCGGAGGCCGAGAAGTCCGCCGAGGAACAGACCTGTCCACTGTGCCGCCATAAACATGCCGCCGAAATCAATGAACTAATTAGCACTCGCGATAAACGAGAAACCTGGCGACCCATTATTCGCATACTGAAAGAGAAATACAATCTGCGGGTATCAACGCCACAACTGCTCATTGGCCATACCCGTTATCATATAAAGAAGGAGGATGCATGAGTGATTTGAAAAAACTTCGAGGCGATCATTGCCTGCATGTGTTCGTATCATACGAACTGAAGTCTCGACTGGGAGAACTCGCCCAAAAATACGATCGCACGACCGCGGACATGGTACGAGCGATATTGAAAATAGGAATTCCGATGATGGAGGGGATAAATCAGGCCGAGGAGACGATGATCCGCGAATATATGCAGCTATTTCGCCGGCTGAGACAGGTCAGAACACTCAAAGAGTAATCTCCTGCCTGTCTTACAGTTGTGGAGATGTTGACAAGTTATCCACATTTTCCACACATATTTTTCCACAAGATGAGGTGCGATTTTTCAAAAAAAACACAATATCTTGTGCTTTTTTTAAGTTTTTTACGTATTTTTTTATTGACAATAGTCACGCAAAACCCGATGTTTGTCCTGCCTTGCAAAAGGAAAAAAGGGCTGACTGAAGTGGCAACGGGTGCACTTACTCGCCTGAAACCATCTAAGTTATTACGGGGCTGTTAGATACGAAAAAAAATAATAGGTCGCCAGTGGATAAGTGTGTCTTAAAATGTGATATCTTTGTGATTTTACGAAATGGATATATTCGTAAAATAAATAAAGGCGCCGATTGTCTTCTGGACTATTGAGATATCGAAGAGGAAACTATGCATCTTTACTCTATGGAAGAAGTTTAACAACAGGAGGGGAAGCTCATGGAAGACATTAAAACCGTAAAACCGGAATTGTCCGAAAACGCCCTGAAGGTTCTTGAGCGGCGCTACCTTTCAAAGGATGGGAAAGGTAATATCATTGAAACGCCCGAAGGACTGTTTCGCCGCGTCGCACGGACAATTGCCGCTCCGGATCAAACATTCGGCGCCACGTCTGACGATATTAAGCAGACCGAAGACGAATTTTATGAAATGATGGCGAAACTGCAGTTTATTCCCAATTCGCCGACCCTTATGAATGCCGGACGTCCGCTGGGACAACTCTCCGCCTGTTTCGTTCTCCCGATCGACGACAGTATGGAGTCGATTTTCACGACCGTGAAAAACACCGCCCTCATCCATAAATCGGGCGGCGGTACCGGTTTCGCATTTTCGCGCCTGCGGCCGCAGAATTCCGTTGTCGCCTCGACATCGGGCGTTGCCTCCGGACCGATTTCATTCATGAAAGTTATCAATGCCGCCACCGAAGCCGTCAAACAGGGCGGTACCCGCCGCGGCGCCAACATGGGCATTCTCCGCGTCGACCATCCGGATATCCAACAGTTTATTACCTGCAAAGACGACCTGTCCGAACTGACCAACTTCAATATCTCAGTCGCTATCACCGACGCCTTCATGGAAGCCGTCGAACGCGATACCGATTACGATTTAATAGATCCGCGCACCGATAAGCCGTTCATTCATGACGGCAAACCGGTTGGTCTGAACGCGCGCATGGTGTTCAATCAAATCGTCGAGCATGCCCATACTACAGGTGAACCCGGCGTCATGTTCCTCGACCGCATGAACGACAGCAACCCCGTCCGCCGCGTCGGTATGTATGAATCGACCAATCCGTGCGGCGAGCAGCCGCTTCTTCCATATGAAAGCTGTAACCTCGGTTCCATTAACCTTGCAAAGATGCTGCGCGCCGTCGTCGATCCCGGCACCAAATCAATGTATCGCTATGAAATCGACTGGGAACTGCTCGATGAAACCGTCGACAAATGCGTACACTTCCTCGATAACGTCATCGAGGCCAACCGCTATCCGCTGCCGGAAATCGATGCCAATACCAAGAGCAACCGCAAAATCGGTCTCGGTGTCATGGGCTGGGCGGATATGCTGATAATGCTCGGCATCAAATACGATTCCGAAGAAGCTTTCGATCTGGCCGACAAAGTTATGGCCCGCATCAAAGAAATCGGCCACGCCGCCTCGCGCAAACTGACTCGGACGCGCGGCCACTTCCCGCTGTGGGAGCGCTCCGCATTTTACCAGGAAGGCAAAGGCCCGGAAATGCGCAATTCCACCGTGACGACTATCGCCCCGACCGGCACGATTTCGATTATCGCCGGATGTTCTTCCGGTATCGAGCCGCTCTTTGCGGTATCGTACGTCCGCAACGTCATGGACAACACCAAACTGGTCGAAGTCAACCCGATGTTCGAACAGATGGCCAAGGACCGCGGCTTCTATAGCAAGGAATTGATGGAGCGCATCGCTGAAGTCGGTTCGGTTCAGCACTTCGAGGAAGTTCCCGAGGATATCCGCGCGATCTTCGTTACCTCGCACGATGTCCAGCCAAAAGATCACGTTCGCATGCAGGCCGTCTGGCAGCGCCACACCGACAACGCGGTTTCCAAGACGATTAACCTGCCCAACAATGCCACCATCGAAGACGTCCGCGATGCCTATGTCACCGCCTATCGTCTCGGTTGCAAAGGCGTCACCGTCTATCGCGACGGCTGCCGCGCCAACCAGGTGCTCTCGACGGGCAGCACCGAAAAGAAAGACAATCAAACCATCGAGGTCGATGGCGAACTGGTGGCGACACCGAAGAAAAAGAATCGCCCCGAAGATCTTCAGGGCATCACGACCAAGATCAAAACCGGCTACGGCAACCTGTATATCACCGTCAATACGATTGACGGCAAGCCGTTCGAGGTCTTTGCACAGATCGGCAAATCCGGTTATTCGACAATGGCCGATACCGAGGCCATCTGCCGCCTCATTTCGCTGGGGCTGCGGTCCGGTATTCCGGTTAAGAATATCGTCAATCAGCTTAAAGGCATCGGCGGCGCATCGCCGGTCTTCGGCAGCGGCGGATTGATCTCATCGATCCCCGACGCTATCGCCATCGTCCTGCACAAACATTTCGGCAACGGCAAGACGGTCGAGAAGAACGACGCCGATATCGATCATGATTTCTGTCCCGACTGCGGTTCGCGCATTGAGCACGAATCCGGTTGTCTGGTCTGCCGCAGCTGCGGTTATTCAAAATGTTAAACTTGACTCCCGGCAGGAAGTATTAATACTTTCTGCCGGGAGTTGATAAAAATGACATCTCATTATATACCATCGGGCAGGACATCTGTCGTCAAGCGCGGTGAAGCGACCTTCCAGCTTCAAACCGAGTATGCCCGTATGCCTCATCCTCGCGTTACCACGACCATCTTTACCAGCGGTCAGGTACTCCATAAAATCGAACGCCCGCTCGAGGGCGAGATCGATTCCATCGAGCGCATGCACGAGGTCGAGGAAATCATCAAGATCCAGCACCTCGAAGTTTCCAAGACACTCAAGGAGCGAGGACTCCCGACCGAACCGGGCAGCCGCGTCGGCGAAGTCGAAAAGAAGACGCGCTCCGAGCGTATCCGCGGCCTGAACGGCGTCGAGCGTGTCTACATGATTACTCCCGAGGGAAAAATGGTCGGCGATAAAAACACGACCAAAGATTTTAAAAAGATGTTCAAGCACCTCTTCAAGGCGTTGCCCGACCTGATTAGCGTTTTCGCGGAATTACCGGGCGAGGGGCGGGAACAGGGCATTTACGAGGTCGAACCGGGGAAAATTCTCCTGGCTTCCACGGGCGTGGAATTTTATCTGATACTCATCAATTCCGGGCAATCTTACTCTGTTTTGGCGCCGCAAATCAAGTCGATTTTGCAGGCATAAAAAAAGAGAGAGAGATCGTCTTTGAAAAAACTCCTCATATACCACGATAAAGGGTTTTTACAACCACCCGGGTGTTTTGCTTTCGCTACCGCTATCCTTAGCGGGTCACGGCGTTCGCGCAACCGTTAGGGGCAACCTTCATAAATGAGGTGTTAGAGATTTTTCAAATCCATCTCTCTCTATATGCAATGTACACCTTCAAGCAGCCAAAGCAACTAAATTTTTTGAACAATTTTTCGCCCCTCTTTTTTCCCTTTTTTTTAGAACCGTTTTATGCTATACTAATGGTTTATAGCCGCTTAGACCGAATCAAAACACGAATAATGGATGCCATATGACTCATTCCATGGGACTCGATCTGGTCGAAATCGACCGCATTCGCAAAAGCTATAGCCGGCACCGCGATCACTTCCTCGAACGCCTGTTCTCGGACGAGGAAATCGCGATTATCGAATCGCGAAAGGCCGGGATGTACAACACCATGGCCGGGAAATTCGCCGCCAAAGAAGCCGTCATGAAAGCCCTCGACCCGTTTTTTAAACAGGGAGAAATTTATCTCCGGGACATCGAGGTGCTCAATTCCGAATCCGGCCAGCCATATATCAAACTGCCCGACCGCCTGGCCAAAAGGATACCCGGCAAGAAAATCCTGATCTCAATCAGCCACGAGCGTGTCTTTGCGGCCGCCGTCGCCACCGTCGTCGACGAAACTGATTGAGGATAAACTATTCAACAGCTCGCGCCCGCCATGCGTCTGAAAAGGTAATGAATATGAAAAAGACCATCATCTGCTGCATTGCACTGCTCGTATGCCTGCCAGGCTTCGCCGGAGCCGAATACAGCGCCGAAAACCTGAAAAAGGGGTTCGTACTGGGCGTAAATTCATCTAATGTCAGCGGGGCGGATTTTGACACTAAAAGCCGCACCGGGTATTGTGTCGGGGCATTTATCAATTACCAGTCATCTGAGAGACTGTCCTATCAACTTGAATTGTTGTTCAATGGCAAGGGCTATCGACGATTGAACGTGATTAATTATGATACTCTCGGAGAGGCCTATACTATCGACGAGGTTTCGACGATTCTCAGCTATATTGAAGTGCCAATTACGACCAAATTCACGATTGTGCCGACAGGCAAATACCGCCCATATCTGCTCGGCGGCGGATTCGCCGGTATTTTGGTAGGCGATAAACTTCGGTTTAAAGACGAAGGTGGCCCGATACTCGATGTCGGTATTGAAAATACTAAATCAGCCGATGTCGGAGTTCTCATTGGCGGCGGAATCGACCTGAAGGCGGGAGTCAAGAGCTGGGTATCATTCGAAGTACGCTATGAACTGAGTTTCATCAGCCCGATTCAAAACGTCGATTACAAGAGCCGCGTGCTCGGCTTCCGCGCCGGCTACTGGTTTTAATTATAAACATCCATTTTAGGACCTCAAAAAATCGTAGGGCAGGTTTCCAATAGAAACCTGCCTTTTTCATAGTAATCCATGGAAAATAGTAGGGCGGATTCTTCTTATAATCCGCCATTCCATATTGAAATAATGCGACGATGTCAACAGGGCAGATTTGAAGACAAATCTGCCCTACTCTCTATCCTCCCTTTGAACATGATAGCATGTTAACAAAGTAACGGCATAGACAATGATATGTAAATTAATGACAATGTCCCCTCTTGAGAGGGGTGCCCGAAGGGCGGGGTGTGTTCTCTATTTATAAAAAAAGGGGCGCATCAGCGCCCCTTCTTAGCCCATATATTGAAGCGTGCTCTAAATCAATGTAAACGTGAAGCCGATACCAAGCGTCTCTTTGAACCGGCCCTTTACTTCAACCTGCTTGTCATAGAGGAACTGCGTGTAGAAATTCACCGACACGACCTTCGTGATCGATGCCGTGATACGGTTTTCCCAGTTGACATCCACAGCCTTCCAGTAATCTTCAGCTTCGGTACCTACGAACTTATCCTTCTCAGAGAAGAATAACGCCTTGAATAGCGTCAATTTGCTCGTCCACTGCAGATTCTCCCGGAAAACAAACTTCGCGTCAGTGACCGATTCAATACCACCGTCTTTCAGTGTCTCACTCGGCGTATCATAGTCCATGGAAACAGCGTTATAAACAGCCGTTTTTATCAATGTCTGGCGAATCGCCAAACCGAGGCGGCTGATGATTTCGGACTTGTCTTTCGCATACAGTTTCCGCGCAATACCGGCCGACTCCGTCAGCTTGACCGGATTTAAGTAGATCTTTTTGTGTTGATTGCTCGCGTCAAGAAACTGAGATTCCAATCTGAAAGCGACATATGGATCAACAACCCAGTTTTTCGTGATGCGACCGACGTTTTCCCAGTCGATCAAGTCAGTTGATTTCTGTGGTTTTTCCCAGTGCTTTTCACCGGTAGTTTCATCGATTTTTTGAGTCAGCGTCTGACCGAATGACAGCTTCAGCGTCGATTTGAAATTGAAGCTGGGGGAGAGCTGTTTCTCCGCCGTGCCGTTGAGGTTGGATACCCAGTTGAGCGATCCCGCCTCGCCGCCTTCCCATGAATCGGAATACGCCGTCTGCGTTGTCGTCAGGTCGAATACGACCGATGTCTTCCATCCGACCGGCGCCGCATCTTCCGCCTGTCCCAATGCCACGATCGCAAAAATCGCGATAAGCGCCATACCGATTCGATTAATCCATGTGGTTCGCATAGCTTGTGTGCCTCCCTTAGTTTACTGAAACCTGATGTAAGTGAACGTCGCGCTGCGGGAAAGGAATGGAAATTCCCTTTTCATCGAACGTCAGCTTGACTTTTTCTGTGATGTCAAAATACACTCCCCAATAATCTGCCGTCTTTACCCATGGACGAACGACGAAATTAACCGAACTGTCGCCCAACTCAGATACCGCGATTATCGGCGCCGGATCCTTGAGAATTCGCGCATCGGCCACGACGATCTGCTCCAACGTATCTTTGGCCAGCTTAATATCGTCACCATACCCGATACCGAAGACCATATCCACGCGGCGCGTATCCTTTGCCGAGTAATTCGTAATGTTGCCGCTGGTAATGGAGCCATTGGGGATAATGACCATTTTATTATCCGGTGTTTTCAGAATCGTATTGAAAATCGAAATCTCTTCGACGACGCCCGATGTACCGCCGGCCTCGACAAAATCTCCCGCCACGAACGGCCGGAAAAAAATTATCATAACGCCTGATGCGAAATTCGCCAGGGAACCCTGGAGAGCGAAACCGACAGCCAAACCGGCGGCGCCCAGGATGGCTACGAACGATGTCGTATCGATTCCGAGATTATCCAGAATGACGATTATTAATATTGTTAACAGGGCCATGCGGACGAGGCTGAGGATAAACTTCGTCAGCGTCTCATCCATCTTGCTCTTGGTCATGATGCGGCGGAAGACGCCGATTAAAAATCCGATGACGATGCGACCGATGATAAATATCGCAATCGATCCCAGGATTTTCAATCCATATGCTTCTGCCCATGTGTAGACCGTTTGAACAATTCCTGTAAGATCCATCTGTTAGACTCCTATTCTATTTAAATGACAATATCGTATAATCTGAAGTACTATCGAGAATCGACAATGATTTTTCGTACTGAGCGCACCCTACAATATCCCACAAGAAAGTCGTTTCGCCTTAATTATACGAAACTAACCGCATCATGCAATGCAAAGTTCCGCCTCGGCTATGAAATTGCAAAAAACGATTAATTAAATTTCCTGTCGTCCCTGAAGCGCGCGCGTTATCGTGACGCCATCGGCATATTCCAGATCGCCGCCGACCGGCAGACCGCGCGCAATGCGCGTGACCTTAACGCCGAATGGGTGAATCAACTTTTTCAAATACATGGCTGTGGCTTCACCTTCGACATCGGGATTAGTCGCGACGATAACTTCCTTGACCGTCGCATCCAGTCGTGAGAGCAATTCCTTGATAAACAAATCATCCGGGCCGATACCGTCGAGCGGCGAGAGGCGTCCGCCGAGTACATGATACAGCGGATTAAACTCCTCGGCCTTCTCCAGCGCAATGATATCGCTGGCTTCCTCGACGACGCAGATGATCGATCTCTCTCGCTTCGGATCGGTGCACAGCGCGCACGGGTCGCTTTCCGAGATGTTGTAACAAACGGAGCAGTTGCCCACCTTTTCCTTGACGTCAAGAATGGATGCGGCAAGCTCGCGCGCCTCCTCATCCGACATCTTCAACACGTGAAATGCGAGTCGCCCGGCGGTTTTGCGACCGATTCCGGGCAATCGAGACAATTGTGAGACTAACCGTCCCACTGATTCCGCTGATTTATACATATCAGAACGGCAGGTTCAATCCCGGCAGATTCAGCCCGCCCGTAATCGAACCCATCATCTCCGCCTGAAGGTCGGCGGCCTTTTCCCTGGCCTGGTTGACAGCGCTGAGGATCAGATCTTCCAGCATTTCGACGTCATCGGGATTCACGACCTCTTTTTCGATTTTAATCGAAATAATGTCCTGCGAGCCGCTGGCAATGACTTTCACCATGCCGCCGCCTGCCGTACCCTCGACCGTCTTTTCTGCCAGTTCCTTCTGCATTTCCTCCATCTTTTGCTGCATCTTGGCAACCTGCTTCATCATGTTACCCATATTACCCATGTTGCCCATACCCTTGGCCATGTCAGCCTCCTGTTCTATCGGAAATCATTCCACTTTTCGTCTGCTTACGATTTCCCCGTCGATGCGGTCGACGAAGGATTTCAACTCCGGATCTCTGGCGAATAAATCATCCGCATTGATGGCCAGATCCTCCGGTTGCTTTAGTTTTGCAGCGCTCTGCGCCTTCAGTGTCTTATCTATAGTGAATTCGATGCGGACCGTCAATTGATAAAAGTCTTTTAATGCGTCCTCGATGACGCTTTTCGATTCCGGCTTGTCGACGACCATCTTATTCGTTTCGCCGGACGGGCCGAAGGCGATCGTGATTTTATTGTTTTCCACCGATTTGACCGTCGCCATCATCAATTGCGACGCCAGCATCGCCTTTTTCTTTTTTAATAATTCGAGGAATTTACTCCACGATACCTGCACGCGCGGCAGATTCAGCGAGGTGATGCCGGAAAACTCACTTGTTTCGGTAGAAGTTTCCTGTGGCGGAGGTGGCGGCGGGGGAGGGGGCGGTGCCGGTTGAGTTGCCCGGTGGCTATCTATTCCCGAAGTTTTTTTTTGAGGCGCCGCTGCCGGCGGTACTCGCGACCCGAACAACGATGAATCCGCCGGAGGTTGACCGGCCGAAACCGACGCCGACAATTTATTCAGGCGGTCGATAACTTCCTGCAGCGCGATAGACGATTCCATGCGAGCCAATCGCACGAGACAAATCTCAAGGAATGTCTTTTCATCATAACCGCTCTTCAATTGCTTCAGCAACTCGGAGAGGACTTGTATCATTCGCAGGATATCTGACTCGGTGAAATACGTCGCCTGCTTGACCAGCGCTTCTTTTTCGGCTTCCGATACATCCAGGAACTGCTCCGCATCCTGTGTCGATTTCTGCACCAGCAGATTGCGCAGATAGGTGATGAAATCATTGACGAATTCAGTAATATCGGCGCCCGACTGAAAAAGAATCTTCACCAGATTGAAAATCTCATCCGTCTTTCCGGCCGCGATAATTTCAATCAACTTGGCGAATAACTGGCGATCGACGATTCCCAGTGTCCGAGACGTAATCTGGGCCGTAATTTTACCATCGGTGAGCGCAATCATCTGATCGAATAATGACAATGAATCGCGCACCGAGCCGTCGCCCTTGCGGGCGATCAGGAACAGCGCCTCGCCATCGATCTCGACGCTCTCTTTTTTCGCCAGATTCTTCATGTGCTCGACCAGATCACCGGTGCTGACGCGCCGGAAATCATAGCGCTGGGTGCGCGACAGAATCGTCTGCGGCACCTTATGCGGCTCGGTCGTGGCAAAAATAAACACGGCATGCTCGGGCGGCTCTTCCAGCGTCTTCAGCAGAGCATCGAAAGCCGAACCGGACAGCCGGTGGACTTCATCGATGATAAAGACTCGCTTCTTTCCCGATGTCGGCAGATAGCGAATGTTTTCCCGCAGCGTGCGGACATCATCGACGCCGGTATTCGATGCAGCATCGATTTCCAGAACATCGAGAGAAGACCCGGCCGTGATTTCTTTGCAAGCGGGACATTTGTTGCATGGAGTCGCCGTGGGGCCTTCGACGCAATTGAGCGCCTTGGCCAGAATGCGGGCGGTAGTCGTTTTGCCGGTTCCCCGAGGACCCGTCAGCAGATACCCGTGCGCGATGCGACCGGTTTCGACCGCTCGAGCCAGCGTCTTCGTCACATGACTCTGCGCAATGATGTCTTCGAAAACGAGGGGTCGGTATTTGAGTGCCAGGACCTGGTACGACATATGGTATCTGCGCCGAAAAGAGGTTGTGAACCGATAATGGTCAGCCGGAAACCAGGCGAAACTGTATCACGCAGTCGTTACACCTGCCGCTGCTACCTTCCGGTCCTGACGGGGTTCGGCGCTAAACCGCTGTACAGGACCCGGCCGCGACTGACCAGTATCGGTCCATATACACTGTTAGGGAAAAGGCGCCCCTTCGGTACCTGCCCGCGGATGACTCGTTCTCCAAATTCGGATTCGGTAAGGGCGAGATAATTGAGGGAGAACTCCTTGTCTTTCCCTATATATAAAAAATGGAGCAGACCGGGATCGAACCGACGACCTGTACGTTGCGAACGTACCGCTCTCCCAACTGAGCTACTGCCCCATTCTTATTTGTCATTCAGGCCATACAATTTATACATTCTGCGGGAAAAATCAAGCTGTTTTGCGCCCGCTATCATCACTTTTCTTCCTGAAGAGCGCAAAGGTGATACCGATGAGGATGAGGACTCCGCCAATGCCTGCCTGAACACTCGGGTATTCGCCGAAAATGATTGCCCCCAATACGATTGCGCCGATCGGCTCACCCAGGATCGTCAACCCGACCAGGTGCGCCTTGATGTATTTCAGCAGATAATTATAAAGCGAATGACCGATAACGGTCGGAATTAACGCCAAAAGGAGGAAATAGATCCAGGTCGTACCGGAAAAACCCGACAGCGGGGCATGTGTGACCAATCCGATAACAAACAACGTTATTGCGGCTATGGAATAGACCGGCAGGATATAATGGCGATTATTGAGCGTCTGGCGGAGTTTTCGCCCGACCATCAGATATGTCCCGGCGCACACCGCGCCGATGAACGAGAGGAACTCGCCGAACAGGTTCGAGGTATCGACGCCGAATCCGAAACCGGTGATAAGCACCATCCCGATAAAGGCGATGACCATGCCGATAACGGCTCGAGGGGCGATTTTTGTCCGCCACAAGATTGCCTCGGTGACCGCGACGAAAAACGGCTGTGTCGACACGATAATCACCGAGTTGGCGATCGTTGTATACTTCAATGACGTAATCCAGGCCGCGAAATGGACGCCTAAAACCAATCCGGAGGCGATGAGCAACAAGAAGTCTTTGCGAGGCATCTGCGACAGGGCCGATTTTAATCCGCGTATTCCGAATGGCAGGAGAAACAGCGCGGCAAACGACATCCGGAAGAATGCCGTCGAGACCGGATCGGCATCGGCCAGCCGGATAAATATCGCCGCCCAGGCGACCGCGACGGTCGGGACGATGAGCATTAGATATTTGGCCGAACGGTTCATGTCGTTTATTGTCCTTGCCGCAAAATAATTCAAAACCTTTATTCCGGTACGGCGTACTTTAGTTTTTCGATTGAGGATTTCGCCGACCGAATAAGGCAAAGATATGACGGCATTCATGCTCATCATAGCGATTTCTCTGTGGGGTGCATCTTTTATTTTCACCAAGCTGTGCCTCGAATTCCTGACGCCGATGGAAATCGTCGCCTCGCGCTTTATCCTCGCCGTGCCGGTCTTGCTGCTGATTTCATGGAAAAAGAAACTATCTTTCCGTTTCTTTACGCAGAGATGGAAAATCGTCATCGTCTGTTCGCTGGTGCTGATTGCGCACCTGTTGATTCAGGTCGAGGGGATGAAAACGACGACGGCCACGAATACCGCATGGCTCATCACGACCATCCCGATTTTCATCGTCGCGTTTTCGTTTTTCTTCCTCAAGGAGCGGATGAAGGTCCGCCAGCTTCTTGGTGTCGCCGTCGCGGCCTTCGGCGTATTCGTGCTCGTTTCCCGAGGCAATCTGACATCGCTGGAATTTATTTCATCCTATGGCGACTGGATGGTGTTGGTCTCGTGCATCACTTGGTCTGTCTATACGATACTGGGAAAAAAACTCAGCGATACCTCGCCGCTGGCAGTGACGACATTAGTGTTGACCATCGCGGCGCTCGGAGTCTGTCCGCCGGTATTCATTCATTCGGGGATTTCAAAATTCGCGACTCTGCCCGCGAAGGTTATCTATTCGTTGATTTTCCTCGGCGTTTTGTGTATGGGAATCGCCTACTGGCTGTGGACCGAAGCGCTCAAGCGCAAGACGGCCGGACAGGTTGGCGTGTATTTGTATTTCGAGCCGATCACGACTATGCTCATCGCGCCGTTTGTCCTCAACGAGGCAATTACATCTTCGCTTCTCGCCGGGGGCGCACTCGTCATTATCGGTGTATGGTTGGTTGAGAAAAAACGCGATCTCATCCCGTGGCGCCGCAAAATCCGCCTGCAGTAATATTTTTATACTATCACCGTCATTCTGAGGAGTTCGCCTAGGCGAACGATGTGAGAATCCGCTCTTGCCTCTTCCGACCCTAAAGGGTCGGGCTACTTTTTTTCCCCTCTCGAGAGGCGTGCCCGTCCGCCTTGGCGGATCGAGGGCGGGGTGTGTTCTCTACTTTCGGTTTTTGTGCCCGGCAGACGTCCCCGTCTGCCGGGAATTCCATAACCTATGCCCCTACCGAGAGAGAAATGTTTATCTGCTGTAACCCACGGCTCTGCCGTGGGGATATATTTAAAATAAAAGGGCGGCCGCACGCAAGGGATGGGGGGGCAGCGACCGCCTGGGGTTGACTCGACCTGTCGGATTGGGCCCGCCAAACCGAGTCGATCGGCCATTGAGGGGCAATGGCCTTTAGGGGCACGTTGACATTTTGTCTGCCCTTATGACGCCCCACAGGCAGGAATCGTTCAAAGTTTTTATCCGATTTTTGGCGATTTTCCGTATACTGAGGCATGCATACAGTACAATTGACACTCAATGACTCGCCAATCGTCCTCGAATTTGTAAAAAAGCTCCTGATCGAACTGGCGGTCCGCCCCGAGGAAGAAACGCTCGGCGATACCGACAAAATCCTGTCCGATTGGAAAGAAGCGGGGAACAGGTTCACCGCATTTGCCGCCTATGATGGCGACAAAGTCGTCGGCGTTATTACTCTGGTGGAAAATTTCGCGATTTATGCCGGAGGCTGGTACGGCATTATCAATGAATTGTATATCGAACCGGATTACCGCTCAAAAGGCGTCGGCAAGACATTACTGGAAACAGTCAATGAATATGGCCGCAGGCGCGGCTGGAAGCGAATCGATGTGACGGCGCCGCCCGGCGAGGCCTGGGAGCGCACGGTTAATTTCTACAAGCGCGAGGGTTTCGTCTTCACCGGCCCGAAGTTGAAAGTACTATTATAAAAGCTACTCCGCCGCCTCCGCCGCAAACGGGACCGGCAGGGGTGAGCGGACATGCAGGTCTCGCTGCGGGAACGGAATCTCAATATTATACTCGCGGAATTTCCTCACGATCGCGCAGTTGATTTCCGATTTGAGAATATAAAACTGCTGCGGCGATGGTATCCAAACTCTAAGTAACATATTCCACGAGGAATCGCCGAATTCCGAAAACAGGACATCATGCTGCGGACTCCTGAGGATATTCTCGTTTTCATCCGCGACTTCATGCAGCGCCCTGATGACCGTATCGAGGTCCGAATTGTAGGAAACGCCGACGGCGATATCCAGCCGCACCTTGGGATCGCCGTGCGACCAGTTCGTCACCTTGCCCGATACGAAATCCGAATTGGGTACGATAATCGTAATGTTGTTCAAAGACTGCACCGTCGTCGAGCGCATGTTGATCGATGCCACCTCGCCGACGACATCACCGACCGTGATGCGGTCGCCGACCCGGATAGGCCGCTCGAACAGCAGGATAATCCCCGAGATGAAATTCGATGTGATATTCTGGAGGCCGAATCCGATACCGACAGACAGCGCGCCGAAAATAACGGCCAGACCCGACAGATCTATCCCCACGAACTGGAACGCCAGTAGTGTACCCAACAGCATAAATATATAATGCGAGATGCGCACCATGTTAAACTGAATCGACCGGTCGATGTCGAACCGGATGAGAACCCGCTTGAGGACAACCTTATTGATGACCCGCGACAGAATGAAAAACACAATAAGGAACAGCATGAAGAGGACGAAGGAAAATATCGTTATCGGCGTCTGATTGATATCGAACAGCTTGTAATTCATGACGGCGACAATCTTGTCCCAAATGAGCGCGAGGCCTTGTTCGGCTTCCATATCGTTAACCCCCACGGGAAAAATACGGAGTTCATTGCATGCGGTCGCAACTCGACCGGTTGTTATAAACTATACGGGAGTGACTGTTGATTTTCAAGTTTAACAGAATAGAGACGAGCCCAAATAGGCTCGTCTCAAGAGACGCGAAATATTTCTTCTAGTATCGCAGCATTATTCGCAACTTGCGCACGGCTCGGGTCCTGATCGGAAGATGTAAGTGATCAGGTAGATGGCGTCTCCGATGTTGCATGTGCCGTCACAATTGACATCGCCGACAGTAGTATCATACGGCGGGGGACCGCCCTGGAATATATACCGGACGATGTACACACAATCCCCGATATCGACCATACCATTCAGATTCAAATCGCCGCAGGGATCGTACAATTCGCATGCAACGCCAAGGGCACCGATATCCGCTCCGCCTGCCCCTGCGCCTGCGCACGGGGAATCGTCACGCAAGTGATAATCACCGTGAATCGTATCGCAGAAGATAGGATAGGCGTCGATATTGCCATCTCCAACCCAGCCGTCTTCTATATCGCAATATGTAATATATGTGCCGTCCGGTTCGCCCGTTACCTGATCCGGCATACCTAAATGCGTATTTCCGTAGACGATCGTGTTTGTCATGAACAGATCACCTAAATAGCAATAAATTCCTCCATATCCGGAAGATGATCTGTTCCTGTAGATCGTACAATTATTTACGGTTTTTGGCGTTTCATTATCGAAGTAAATGCCGCCGACATAGCCGTTCGATATATTATCGGCGACGACATTATATTCGAATGTCCCGGTGGCCAGACATGTGATACCGCCGGCCGTCTGCCCCGACTGGTTGTAGGCAATGTAATTGTTCGAGACGAGAACTTCTCCGCCGCTGATGGCGAGACCGCCCCCAACTTCGCCAATATTATATGTGATCGTATTATGGGAAATGACCGGCGAGATATTGCTTATCGAGGCAATTCCTCCTCCGCCCACTTCCGCCATGTTCTCAGTGATTATATTGTATGAAATAATCGGATTTGCCTGACTGCAATTAATTCCGCCGCCGTGTTCGGTACTATGGCCATTAGTAATGGTGAATCCGATGATGGCCGCAAATGTCGCATCAAGATCGGTGAGCGATATGACGGAACCGCTGCCGTTACCGTCAATGATTGTTGCAGTGATTGCAGCCGTATCTCCGGTTGTCAAATATGTCGAGGCCAGCACGATGTCTTTGTCGGTGAAATCGATATTCTCATAGTATGTCCCGGGAGAGACCAGCACCGTATCGCCGTTCACCGAAGCATTGATACCCGCCTGAATCGTCGACTGGTCGGCCGGAATCTCTATGATTGTCGAGATTGCAAAACCGTTGAGAAAGAGAAGAAGAGTGATACAAAAGGCAAGAAATAAGCGATTAGACATAATTCCCTCCGGATGCCCCATATAGTGGATTCCCTATATGTTAATTATATATATGATAGTATATTATCCGGCAATTGCAAGGGGAATCCGCGCCGATTATAAATTTGTCGTCTCATACATGTGTTAAGCAGACATTGGAATTGTATCAATTACTGACTACCGGAGATTCTCGATAGCCTCCGCGAGTTCATTGACCGATTCGATTGTCGCGTCGGGGCACTCGTCCGGGATGCGCGGCTGCTGGATCTTGTAGATGCTCGACTTGACCAGCACCGTCTTCATGCCCGCCATCTTGGCCGGGACGATATCCTTGTCGATGCGATCGCCCACCATGATGCAATCGGCAGGGGAGATGCCGGCGCGGTCGGCCAGTTGGAGGAAGTACCGAGGGTCCGGTTTGGTCAACGCAAAATTGTCCTGGCTGTACCGGTTGGCGAACAGACCGGACAGGTCATGCTTATCGAGCAGATCATAGATTTCGCTGCCGTACTGACCGGCGAGAACGAGCGCAAACTTGTTCGCCAGCGTCTGCAGTTGCGCATCGATGCCGGGCATCAGGACCAGCCGCGGCTGCGCGAATACCTCGCGGAACACGCCGATGACACGATTGAACTCCTCGATATTGCCGCCGGTGACTTTCCACATGACATAGTGGGTGGATTTGGGGCAGAAGCAGAGCATGCCTTGTTTATAATCGCGCCAGTATTGATCGGCGGTATAATCGTATTCGCAGAGATGGAGCGCATCGACGATGCTTTTACAGAAAGCCTCTTCGAGGTTTGTTTCATCGAGCAGGACGCCTCCGGCATCGAGCAGCACGGCTTGTTTTGACATATCGATAATTTCCTTTTCTGCAATGTACACTGTATTATCGGTTTATAAAATCTATATTTTTTCTCCCGCATCAGAATTATTACCGAGATTTTCGGATTTAAGATACGATTCCGTCATTCCGGGAGGCGAGTCTTCTTAGACGAGCGACGAGGAATCCGCTCTTGTCTCTTTTGTAGGGGGCGGGTCTCCCGGCCCGCAAGATTGAATTTCCAGGGACTGGCAATTCTCATGATACCATCGAATTATCCATTTCCTCCGTCATTCTGAGGAGTTCGCCTAGGCGAACGACGTGAGAATCTGCTCTTGTCTCTTCATCCCCTCTAGAGAGGGGTGCCCGTCCGCCTGGGCGGATCGAGGGCGGGGTGTGTTCTCTTCTCTCGTAGCACGGTCCCCCAACCCTCTTAGTGCGATTTTGTGGTTGGTGTACGTCCTCGTGCACCAACAATCCATGTATTGCGGGAACCCACCCGGGCCATGCGATGAAAGATTAAAGTCAACATCGCAGTACTCGATAAATATCATTCAACCACCCCCCAGCCCCCTCCTTGGGAAGGAGGGGGAGCGGTATGTGCCATGGATTGTATTTTGTGGAGAATTCGGGCCGCATATATGCATATTTGATATTGTTCTTGTACCGATATGCGATTTCCTAACAATTGCGATGACGGGATAAGTCGTTGTCCGGCAACATAAATGTTGTTTTTGAGTGTGTTTTATTATCTCGTTGTCGTTTAGGCGGTTATCGTCTTGGGCGGCAAATTGTGGATAAACTGCCGTTGGGGGACAAGGAGTTATCCCTCGGGTAGGAAAAATATTTTTCGGTGTTTTTGTGTTTTTGGACATATGGGTAGAACCTCCGCTTTATTAAGGGGGCAGAGGTCAGAATCAGTAGCGGTTGTGGTGTAAGTTACAGAAGCATTAAGAGTAATATATAAAAACTATTAACTTATAAAGAAATAACGCTTGAATTAATAGATAATAATTGTATAATTAAGACAATGGTTATAGCATGTTTATGGTTTATTGAGGAGCGTTTTTACAATGACTAATAAGAAAAAAATAATTAACTATCAATTTAAATGGCCCCTTCAAAAAATAAAGATTGATGATCTAGTACTAGATATAAGAAATGTTCGATTGGACACAGAACATGAGACGCAGGATGCGATTATCAATGATCTATTTTTAAATGAAGGAGCAATGAGTATAGTTGAAAGTATTTATCAAATTGGCTATTTCCCGGATGAACCCCCCGTAGTTGTAAAAGAGAATAATCGTTATGTAGTACTAGATGGTAATAGGAGAATTGTATCATTAAAGGCAATGTTAAGCCCCAATATTACACCAAGTAAATTTTCCAAACGCATAGTTAAAATGATGGCTGAACGCCAACCGATCGAAGATGTTTCAGTACATGTTGCAACATCTAGAGATGAGGCCATGGAATATTTGGCTGCGAAGCATACAAAGACAACTAGGAAGCCATGGAGTCCGTTAAGACGAGCCTATTTTTACTATGCGCAGATAGAGAATGGTCAATCTGTAGAAAAACTCATGGAACGATATAAAGGTGTAGATATTCCATCATATATCAAGATGTATGAAATGCATAATGTTGCCCTTTCACTCAAAAATATCTCAAGCGATATTAGAAAGAAAGCCGCGAATAAACGTAGCTTCTCTATATCAACACTTGAAAGGTTTTACACTGATGGATATGTGCAAAAACAACTTGGGATTGAGTTTGATAAAAAGACGGGGCAGGCAAAGGTACCAACTGGTGATGATTTTGATAGGGTTTATTCACGCGTAATCACTGATATCGTATCAGAAATCGCAACATCAAGAAAGGAATTGTCTAAAGAAGGGGATCGAGCTAGATATATTGATTCGATTCTTCATGAAATATTAAGCAAGAAATCTATCGGCAAGAAGACGAAAAAGGCGGCATCTAAGTTTAAGCCAGCATCAAAGCCTACTCCGAAGAGTAAAGATTCGCTTGTATCAGTAAAACTTGAATCTCCTTTTGATAGTTTTGGGATAGGTCGAGTATTATGGGAATTGCAAAGAATCGACTATAGGACATTTCCGAATGCCGCAGCAGATCTTCTCCGTACGTTCTTAGAAATTACAATAAAGAAGTATCTTGAGGAAACTGGCAAGACTCCCTTGCCAAAACGAAGTGGGCATTATATATTTTTAAGCGATGTTTTAACCGCAATCAAAGAAGAATTAAGTGCGTCATCGAACCATAGACTGGTTCAAGTGATAAACGAAATTGAGAAAAATAAATGGTACCTTGATAGTATAAATCATAATCCAGATGTATTTGCGGTTAGCGATAGAGTAAAGGATGCCTGGGAGCAAATACATCCTCTTGTGAAATATATGTTTGAGGAATATCGAAAACGTCAAGAGGCAATAAAATAGATATGAGATATTTTTCGCCCTTAAGATATCCGGGAGGTAAAAGAAGATTAACCAAGTTCATTGCAGGTATATGCGATAATAATAATATTGATGGTCATTATATTGAACCATATGCTGGCGGTGCTTCTGTTGCACTCTATTTACTCTTCAATCAGTTTGTTAGCGAAATTACGATAAATGATTATGATCGGGCCGTTTATGCATTTTGGTATTCAGTATTATATAATACTAATAAGTTTTGTCATTTGATAAAAAAGGCTGAAATCTCGATAGAAAATTGGTATAGGCAAAAAGAAATACAATTTAATAAGGATACAGAAAGAGATTTACTAAAACTAGGGTTCTCCACGTTTTTTTTGAATCGCACTAATTATTCGGGGATAATTGATGGTGGAGTTATAGGCGGCATTTCTCAGAAAGGGAAATATAAAATAGACTGTAGGTTCAATAAGGACGAATTAATAAGTCGTATTAAATTGATTGCCATTCATAAAAGAGTTATCCATGTTAGTAATTTGGATGCCCTACAATTGATTAAATTGATAAAAAAGAATAAAAACACTATATTTTATTTTGATCCACCATATTATATAAAGGGTCCATCACTATATATGAATCATTATAAGCATGATGATCATGTTAAGGTGAGTGAAGCAATTAAAAGTATTAAAAACGCTAAGTGGTTGGTATCATATGATAATACACCAGAAATTAGAAAGATGTATGATCAATGCAAGCAAAAAAAGTACGCGTTTTATCACACTGCATATAGTGCAAAAATTGGAAAAGAGATAATGTTTTTCAGTAATAATTTATCTATTCCTAGGACCAACTTATTGGCCAAAGTATAATTTATATTTTTCCCCTTATGCCTCGGTGCCCCAACCCTACTCAGGGTTGGGATGAGACGCTTCGCCGTAAGATCAATCACTTTTACTCCAACTCCACTCCAGATTCCTGTCCCAACTTCCTAAGTAAAAGGAGATTCTATCAGTATGTCTAAAAGGACGAAAATGCCGAAAATAATTTTTCCTATCCGAGGGATAACTCCTTGTCCCCCAACACCAGTTTATCCACAATTTGGCTCCCAAAGGGATAACTATTTGTTAGCGAATAACTTAATTGTACCCACTTAAAAACAACACTTTCGTTATCGGACAACGACTTATCCCTCCATCGCAATTGTTAGGAAATCGCATATCGGTACAAGTCCTGTCTCAAAAACGCCAAAACAGCAGCTCCCAAGACTCCTCTGGATACCCGCCTGCGCGGGTATGACAGTTAATAGCAATATTGCCGATTAATCCTCGCGGGCCGGATCCGCCTTGGCGGACGGTCCCTACGGAAGAAGGTTCCCGCAATACATCATCCGATGCGAGTACATTCACACACCCTGAGATTGCGACGCCCTAAGAAGGGCTCGCAATGACCGCTGCCCGTAATAAACATCATGGAATTGTGAGAAAACAAAACGCCGCGAGATGTCCCAAAAGAACCGGCCCCTACGGAAGAAGGTTCCCGCAATACATCATCCGATGCGAGTACATTCACACACCCTGAGATTGCGACGCCCTAAGAAGGGCTCGCAATGACCGCTGCCTGTAATAAACATCATGGAATTGTGAGAAAACAAAACGCCGCGAGATGTCCCAAAAGAACCCATCCAATGGGCGGGGTACTGGTGTGGATAATCTCAAGCACTTCGTAAAACATGGGCACAATCGGCTCCCCCTCCTTGCCAAGGAGGGGGTTGGGGGGTGGTTGATAATCAATAGACCTTTGGCACGGAAGAGGCAAGAGCAGATTCCTCGTCGTTCGTCTAAGAAGACTCGCTTCTCGGAATGACGGTGTCAGTAGATACATTAGTTTTGTCTAAGAATACGCGTTGCGTCAAACTATGGCACTGGTTAAATTATAAAGAACTTATAACCACTCTTGAGTGTATTATCGTAACAAGTAATAATGTAAACAAACGACAATGGAAAGTTACTACATACAGTCAAAGCAAGGAGCTTTACATGAAACGAATCATTGCAGTAGGTCTCTGTCTTCTGTTGTTAGCCCTATCGGTGGCCGGATGCAGTTGGTCTCGCAAAGCCAAGGGAGCGGCTATCGGAGCCGGCGCCGGTGCGGCTATCGGGGGCGCCATCGGTAGCAAGTCCGACAACACCGCGGTTGGCGCAATCCTCGGCGCCGTCATCGGCGGGGCCGCCGGTGCCTACATCGGCAACTACATGGATAACCAGGCCAAGGAAATCGAGCGCGATCTTGAAGGCGCGCGCGTCGAGCGTATCGGCGAGGGTATCAAGATTACCTTCGATTCCGGAATTCTCTTCGATGTCAATTCCTCCACGCTGCAGCCGGTGGCCAAGGATAACCTGGCGAAACTGGCGACGATTCTGAATAAATACAGCGATACGGAGGTCTTGGTCGAGGGGCATACCGATGCCACCGGAAAGCACGACTATAATATGGATCTGTCGTTGCGCCGGGCGCAGTCGGTCGCGAATTACATGACCGGTCTCCAGGTTCTTGCGACGCGATTCAAAATGATGGGATACGGACCGGATCAGCCGATTGCGGATAATGGCACGTCCGATGGTCGTCAGCAGAATCGGCGCGTCGAAATCGCGATCTTTGCCAACGATAAGCTGAAAGGCGCGGCTCAGAAAAAGACCGAAGGATAATATTAGAGAATTGTAGGGCAGTCCGCCGACGGCGGACTGCCTTCGTGTATTGGCGGGACGTCAAGACCGCAAGGGTCTTGACCTACATCCTGCAATATATCATCCAATCCGAGTACAATCTTATACCCTGAGATTGCGACGCCCTAAGAAGGGCCCGCAATGACAGAGACTTGTTCTACCTGGTGGCCCATCCCTTTATTCTTATAAAGGGTGGGTTCCCGCAATACATCATCCAATCCGAGTACAATCTTATGCCCTGAGATTGCGACGCCCTAAGAAGGGCCCGCAATGATGGAGATTTGTTGGCATTAAAAAAGCCCTCCGTGGGGGGAGGGCCTTGGTGTTGATTCAAGATGATTGTCGTTGTCTGTATACTTGATCTCTTAGCTCAAATAGGCGGTCACCTTATCTCTGCCTACCCTTAACTCAGATAGGCTCGCAGTGAACGGCTGCGCGAGGCATGGCGGAGGCGGCGAATGGCCTTTTCCTTAATCTGGCGGACGCGTTCGCGCGTCAGATTAAAGCGGGCGCCGATCTCCTCCAGCGTGAGCGCCTTCTCGGAATTCAGACCGAAGTAGAGGTTTATGACCTCGGCTTCCCGGGGCGTCAAGGTATCGAGAGCTTTTTCGATCTCGAGCTTGAGCGACATATCCAGGAGCGCCTCATCCGGTCCCGGCTGGTACTCGTCTTCCAGAATGTCGATGAGGGAGTTATCCTCGGACACGGAAAACGGTTGGTCCAGCGAAAGGTGAGTGTTCGAGATTTTGAGCGTATCGGAGACTTCGTTTTCGGATAACTCGAGCTTGCTTGCGATTTCCTCCGGAGAGGGGATTCTTCCGAACGTTTGTTCGAGACTCGACGATATTTTACCGATTTTATGTAAAGTGCCGACACGGTTCAACGGCAGGCGGACGATGCGGCTCTGCTCGGCCAATGCCTGCAGAATCGCCTGTCTTATCCACCAGACCGCATAAGAGATGAACTTAAAGCCACGCGTTTCATCGAAGCGCTTGGCGGCCTTAATGAGTCCAATATTGCCCTCGTTAATCAGATCAGCCAGTGAGAGTCCCTGATTTTGGTAGTTTTTGGCAACCGATACGACGAAGCGCAGATTGGCCTTGGTCAATTTTTCCAGGGCCTTTTTATCGCCTTTGCGTATACGCTGAGCCAACCGTACTTCCTCAGCGGCCGAAATCAACGGGGTGGACCCGATTTCTCGGAGATACAGATCTAAGGAACGATCTTCGTCCCTGTAACGTCTAGACTGCTTAGCCACGTATATCTTGGCTCCTCCTTCTATATAAGTGGGGAATTCCTTACGGGGTGGGTTTTATGCCGACCCAGCGAGTATTTCCCTCGGTGTCATAAATGATGAAAGAAATAGATTTCTTTCGTTCAGAGAGATTGGCTACCGCCGCGCGGTAGTCGTTTATGTCGCTAATTTCGTATTTGTCTACCTCAATAATTATTACGCCGGGAACTATGTTTCTGTTGTATGCCGGCGAACCGACTTCGACCCGGGTAACGATTACACCTCCGTTGGGCGGACATTCGACGCCCAGACGGTTGGAAACTTCAGGACTGCAATCTGCAACTTCCATGCCAAGCCAGTATTGTTCCTGATACGGCTGCTGTGTGGGCGACTGCATCGCCTGCAGCGCGGTCTCACGGCTTCCGATCGTGACCGGCAGCTTCATTTTGTTACCATTCCGAATCAGTTCCAAATCGACGGTCTGGTCGATATCGGTGCTGGCTACGCGGAATCGGAAATCATCGGCATTTTGTACTTCGGTACCGTCGTATTTGAGCAGAATGTCTCGCGGTCTCAACCCTGCCTGAGCGGCCGGGGAGTTCCGGAGAATCTGGTCAAACATGACAGCCGGGCCTTTGATATGCAGGTCATCGGCGACATCGCGCGGGACATCGCTGACCGTGACACCGAGCCATCCGCGGGTGACGGTGCCTTTTTCAATCAGGTCCGGTACGATTTCGCGCGCGAAATCGATCGGGATGGCGAACCCGATACCGACCGAGGATCCGGTGGGGGAGGAGATAGCGGCGTTGACGCCGACAGCCTCGCCCTTAAGATTCAACAGCGGTCCACCGGAGTTACCGGGGTTAATCGTCGCGTCGGTCTGGATGTAATCCTGATACGTAACGTTTCCCTCGGCAAATCGCAGATTTCTGCGGCCCTTGGCCGAAACGACGCCGGCCGTGACCGTGCGATCCAGGCCTCCGGTCTGCGGGAAGGGGTTACCGATGGCAACGACCCATTCGCCGATCTGCAAATCGTTCGAATAGCCGAATGGTATAACCGGCAAATCCTCGCGCGGTTCAATTTTTAATACGGCCAAATCCGTTTCCGGGTCCGAGCCGACGATTTCGGCATCATAGACCTCGTGCCCGGACGTGGTAATATAGACTCGGTCGACATCCGAAACGACATGGTTATTGGTCAGAATATATCCGTCTTCGCGGAAGATGAATCCGGAGCCGAACTTCTGGGTCGGAGGATGTCGGAAACCGAAGAATCTGAAATAGTCATCGAGAGACCGGCGGTTGCCGTCCGATTCGCCGGTGATGTTGACGACGGCATCGCGAGACTTGGCTACGACGTTGATAAACGGTGTTGAGAAATCAACCGGTCGGTCCGCGATGGCTTGATTTGTTTTCACTATGCGATCCGGTCGGTCTTTGGCAACCGGACTTGCCGGCAAATCCAGCATTGAGGCTATAATTATACCGACAAACGTAAACAGTATGGCATAGAGAATAGAAGAAACAAGACGCCGTTTGGCGCCAAAAATCCCCGCTCTCAATTTGTTCCCTCCAAATTTGGACAGCCTCTTAGTATAAGATTATTTACGAAGCTGTCAAGCTGTTTTTGGGCAAATGTTTTCATATTTTATGAATTTTACCAGCCCGCCCTTTTAATAGTTCCCAATATCCTCAAATCAATACGGTCGATCGGCTGGTGTGTTGCAGGAATTTAGAGAAAAGTTAGTGAATTTTAACATTTTTTAAGAACGTAAATGCGGGGGAACGACTAAAACACGAGAAATTCTTTGGCCATTGACATCCAGAACTTTTATACGGCACTGCTGCCAGGTGAGCGAAGTGCCCTCGCTCGGAACCGAGCCGACCTGATCGTAGATCATGCCGCCGACGGTTTCGAATTCGTCCTGTTCCAGTTCGATGCCGAGTTTGAGGGCCAGTTCCCAGAGCGGGTAGGTGCCGTCAACCTCGAATGCGCCGTTGGTCAGTTCCTGAATGTCTTTGGTTTGTTCGGGGTCATGCTCATCTTCGATATCTCCGACGATTTCCTCGAGAATATCCTCGAGCGTCACCAGTCCGGCAGTTCCGCCGAATTCATCGATGACGATCGCCATATGAGTTTTTGTCTTGCGGAATTCGGACAGCAGGTCGTCGATTTTCTTGTGTTCGCCGACGACGAGCGGTTCGCGAATATGTTCGAGCAGATTGAAGCTTTTGCGGTGGTCTTCATCGAGGAGGAGCAAGTCCTTGACGTAGAGAATGCCTTTTATATCATCAAGCGATTCCTCGAATACCGGATAGCGAGAAAAGCCGTGTTCGGCTACGATGGATTGTATTTTTTCCAGCGTGCTTTTACTCGGGATGCCGGTGATGCGGATGCGCGGCATCATGATTTCCTCAACCTCGGTTACATCGAGTTGGAAAATCTGGTGAATCATTTCCTTTTCGTCTTCCTCGATAATCGGCGACCCGATACCGGCTGATTCGGCGAGGGTTTCGATGGCGCGTTCGACGATATCGTCCTTCTGGTCCTCGGAGACTTCAGCCTGGGGCGAGCGGGACAGTCTGGAAAGCCTCGTCGTAAAAGGAGAAATGGCCATATAAATCAGGCCCATGAGGGGGAGGAATTTGACCAGCTTGGCGGTGGCTTTTTCTATGGATTGGCGGCGGGGAAGATAGATGAACATGATAGCCGTCAGTGTCCAGATGATGGCGAGGATGATAAAATACACGGGATATGGGGGAATTGTCAGTAATTCCAAGATTGTTAAAGAAATCAGCATCGACAGGACGCCGAGGAAAATCGAGCCGGAAATCCTGACAACGAGACCTATTTGAAAAAAGGCGCGCGGGTCGGCAATAAATTGCTGGAGGCGTCTGCGGCGCCTCTCCGATAATTCGGGGAAGATTTCCTTAATTTCGTCGGGGTCGATATAGACGGCGTTCGAGAACACCGAAACGAGATATCCAAGAAGCAGTATAATGGCAGTGAGCGCGATATATCCTAATAGAATCATCATTGTCGTCGGAACTCGTATAAATATTTTTCCTCAAGGCCTTTCATGACCTTTTCGTCACCCGGATCGATATGATCGTACCCGCAGAGGTGAAGCGTGCCGTGGCAGACGAGCCGCAGGATTTCCTCGTCAAGCGTGGCGTCGTAGTCCTGCGCCTGCCGTTTGGCGGTATCGATTGAGATGAATATATCGCCCAGCGTTTCCAAGTCGGGGTCGGCAGGAAAAGACAGGACATCGGTCGGGCCTTCTTTATATCGATACTGCTGATTCAATTCGGCCAGCTTCGTATCGTCGGCAAAAATGATATTTACGGGTAGCGATTGTTTTTCGGCCTGCAGGATTGAATCAGCCAGGGTTCTCGCTTCCTTCTCAGGCAATTGACCCGGCTGATTCGAAAATAGCTGACTCTCATCCATTCACGGTATCCTCTTCTTCCTTCTTCGGATACGGTATCCGCTGATGGAAGACGCCAATCAAGATCGATACAAACGCCTCGCGAATATCGCTGAGGTCTTTCAGGGTCAGTTCACACTCGGTGAGTTCGCCTGAAGTGAATTTATCATTTATGAGGCGCTGAATCAAGTTTCTTATTCGGGCCGGGGTCGGTTTATCAAGCGTACGGCTGGCGGCCTCGGTCGAGTCGGCCAGCATGATAATAGCCGTTTCCTTGGTTTGCGGCTTCGGTCCGGGATAGCGGAATTCACTGTCCGAGCCGATCGGCAGGTTCATTTCGAGAGCTTTGTTGTAGAAATAGGTCATCCTCGTCGTGCCGTGATGTTCTTCGATAAAGTTCAAAACGGCGTCGGGGAGACCTTCCATTTCACCGAGAATACGCCCCTTTTTGACATGCGAGGCCAGAACCAGTGCCGACATTGTCGGATTAAGTGATTCGTGTTTGGATTTAATCCCGAGCTGGTTTTCCACGAAATATTCGGGAATTTCCATCTTACCGATGTCATGATAATAGGCGCCGACGCGGGCTAACAGCGGATTGGCTCCGATGGCCTTGGCCGCGGCTTCGCCGAGATTACCGACGACGATGGAGTGATGATAGGTGCCCGGAGCCTCGACCGCCATTCTTTTCAATAACGGTTGATTGAGGTCGGCCAATTCCAAAAGGGTAATATTGGTCGAGAATCCGAACAGGGATTCAAACAGGGGCAGGATTCCGATAGTTAAAATCGGTGCGATGAGGCCGTTGGCCAGACCATATCCGCTATAGGTCAAGATGTCGCCACCGGGCGAAAGGCGCAGCGTTTCAATGACCGCGATCAACACGACATAGGTCAACGACAAAGCGATAATGATACGGTAGAACTCACTTCGGCGTCGGACTTCTCCTGCCGAGAAGCAGGCGATGGAACCGGCGATAGCCGTGATCAGCGTGATCGAGAAGTTGAAGCGGTTCAGGATGCCAAGTAATAGTGCTACCAATAGCGTCACGACGACACCGAGTCGGGCATCGAAGAGCACCGTAATCAAAATTGATAATATGGCAATCGGGTAGAGATAGACCGAGTGGGCGAGGCGGATACCGATAAAGTTGACCAGGAGCAGTTCGAGTCCGATTACCATCAGGACGGCAAGCATTTTATTATTCGACCAATAGACATCGGGCCTGAAGTGAAAGAAAAACTGATAGAGCAGGGCGACGATGAGCAGGACCAAGATGAATCGGCCGAAGACGGGCATCATACCGGCCAGCCAGCCTCGAGCAGCGGCTGCCTTTTGCAATTCGCGCGCATAGGCGTGAATGACTTTTGCCTTGGCGGCATCGACTTTGGTGCCGCGCCTGAGCAGCAGGTCACCTCCGGTGATGCGTGATTCTACATTCGAAATCGATGTGACGACACTATCCCGGGTCGCCTCAGTCAGCGTCTGGTCATAGCGAGTATTCGGAATGATGTAATGGCGGGCGACCTCATAATATAGCTCAATGTCTTTGTCGGTCAGGCCGGGAATCTTGGACAGTGATTCGAGCAGTTTGGAATAGGCGCGCGCGACATCCAGCAATTGATTGCGGATCATGAGCATGTCGCGGCCTTTTTTCTTCATGATAATCGAATTGTATTCGGCCGGAGGGAGCGCCGCATTGTTGGCGATAACGCCATAATAGTAGATACTGTCGGCCAGAATCGTATCGAGAATCGCGCCCATGCGATCGAGCGAATCCACCATTGACATTTGCAGCAGCGTTGCGCGGGCGATGGCGGGATGTCTTGTTTTCATGGCCGTGAGAACCGAGTCGCGAACCAGGCCGCTATCGGCCTCGCGAATCGATTTGACATTTCGGACCAGACGGCGGAGGGCGGAGCGTGCGGAGTCGACGATCTGGCTGTTGTAATTGAAATACAGTGGCGAGCTCTGCATGGCCAGCTGGCGTTCTTCTTCGATTTGTGCCCGGTCTTTCAGGATATCGAATGAAAAATCGGCGATGATGTTTTCGTGCGCGAGTTCGCCCTCGACCGGGATGTCGATCGGACCGCGCATATCGCTGAGAGGATAGAGCAGCGTAATCAGGACAACGGCAATGAGGCCCATGGCGTATTTGACGATGATGCGGCTGCGCCTGCGCGCCTGCCTCATGTCAATATCTTCTTTGACCTTAAAAATACGCCTGACTGAGCGTTTTGCTTTTGTAAGCGGTTTTCGCATCCGTTACTGTTTCCGCTGTTTTAGTTTTTCTTCTCTTTGCCGGCGCCTTCAATGCGCGCATAGGCATTGATAATATCCTGCACCAGGCGGTGCCTGACCACATCCTTACTGGTCAGATAGATAAATTCGATTCCCTTGATCCCGGTCAGAATTTTCTGAATGCGCACCAATCCCGATGGCGTTCTCTGATCCAGGTCGATTTGCGTGATGTCGCCCGTAATGATGGCCTTGGAACCCTCGCCGAGGCGCGTGAGAAACATTTTCATCTGCGCCATAGTCGTGTTCTGGGCTTCGTCGAGGATGACGAAGGAGTGATTGAGCGTTCGGCCGCGCATGAAGGCGAGGGGGCAGATTTCGATGATGCCGAGGTCGATGAGCTTGCTGATTTTTTCGGCGGGCATCAGTTCATGCAGGGCATCATAGACAGGTCTGAGATATGGGTCTACTTTCGCCTTGATATCGCCGGGGAGAAAACCGAGCGATTCGCCGGCCTCGACGGCCGGGCGCACCAGAATAATCCGTTTTTTCTGTTTCGATTTCAACTCGGCGACGGCCTGGGCGACGGCCAAAAATGTTTTGCCGGTACCGGCCGGGCCGATGCCGAAGACGATATCATATTTTTCGATGGCGCGAATGTACTTTTTCTGGCCGACCGTGCGCGGAGAAATGAGCGTAGAGGAGATATTACTCGCATTGAGCTCATCGGCCGGGCCGTGACCTTCTTCCTTGACCATATCGATGGCATATGAGAGATAGCGCTCGGACAATTCGTGTCCGTGAGCCAGCCGGGCAATCATATCTTCGAAGACACTGGCGACATTGTCGACCTCCTTCTTGGGGCCTTCGATGATGATTTTATCACCGCGTGCAATAATCTTGACGCTGAAATGCGATTCGATCAGGCGGACATTATAGTCGCTCTGCCCGAAGAGCATCCGGGGGTCGCTGTCTTCCAGTTCGACAATGCGCGTTATGGTATCAACCTGTATACTCAATTACTCCTCTTGCTTGTTGACGATTTTCAGACCCAATTCGGCCAATTGTTCGTCATCGATAGTCGACGGGGCGCCGTCCATGAGCGATGAGGCGTTGGTCGTTTTGGGGAAGGCGATGACGTCCCGGATGGAATCGGAACCCGTCATGAGGGCAACGATGCGGTCGAGACCGGGGGCCAGGCCACCGTGCGGCGGCGCGCCGTATTTGAGCGCCTTGAGCAGGAAGCCGAACATGGCTTCGGCGCGCTCGTCGGACATGCCGAGCACATTGAGAATTTTCTTCTGGACATCGCTTCTGTGGATACGGATACCGCCGGAGGCGATTTCACTCCCGTTGAGCACCAGGTCATACTGGTTGGCTCGCACCTGCCGCCAGGGATGATTATATTCAGTCGGCGGCAAATTCGTGGTAAAGCCCTGTTCCAATAAGTCGATGTCCTCTTCGCAGGGGCTCGATACGATATTGTGCATGGCATCGAACCGCTGTGCATCTTCGTTATATTCAAACAGCGGGAATTTCGTGACCCAGAGAAACTCCCATTTCGATTTATCAATAAGGCCGTTGGTCTTGCCCAGATGGAGGCGCAACTGGCCCAAAATCGATTCAGTCTTGAGCGGCATGTCCGCTATAATCAATACGGCATCACCGGTTTCGGCATTAGCTCTGGCGAATATCTTTTGCGCGGTTTCGTCACCGACGAATTTCAGAATCGGGCTTTTAATGCCTTCGTCGCCGAGCAGGAAATAGGCTAAACCGCCGGCGCCATTGTCTTTGGCGAGCTGATCCAGATCGCCTATCTGTTTACGGGATAATCCGCCGCCGCCTTTGAGAGTAATTCCCTTGACGCGGCCGCCTTTTTCCAGCGTTCCGGTGAAAACTTTAAAGCCGCAGTCCTTGACGACATCGGCGAGGTCAAAAATCTCCATGCCGAAACGGAGGTCGGGTTTATCGATGCCCCAGCGGTTCATGACTTCTTCGTAGCTGTAGCGCGGGAACGGGATGGTCAGATCGACACCGAGGACTTTTTTCCACAGATGCTTGAACATCCCCTCGGCATTGGCGAAGATATCATCCTCGGTCACGAAAGACATTTCCATGTCGATCTGAGTGTGTTCCGGCTGGCGGTCGGCGCGGAGATCCTCGTCGCGCAGGCAGCGGGCGAGCTGGAAGTATTTATCGAACCCGGAAATCATAAGAATCTGTTTCAAAAGCTGCGGCGATTGCGGCAGGGCGTAGAAGGTACCGGGCTGGACGCGGCTGGGAACGACATAGTCGCGAGCGCCTTCCGGAGTGGAGCGCATGAGCATCGGGGTTTCGATTTCATAGAAGCCCTGGCTGTGCAGATATTCCCGGATGGCGATGGTCGCCTCGTGCCGGATGCGAATTTTGGTCTGGAGCGGGTTGCGGCGCAGGTCGAGATAGCGGTATTCGAGCCGGAGCTCCTCGCGGGCATTGGTCTCATCGGCGATCTCGAAGGGAGGCGTTTCGGATGTGGCCAGGATTTCGATGAAGTTGCAATCGACTTCGATGGCGCCGGTTTTCATTTTCGCATTGGTCGTGCCTTCGGGGCGCGCCTGGACGGTGCCTTTGACGGCAATGACGTACTCGTGGCGGCAGGATGAGGCGGTCTTGATGATACCTTCATCGACATGTTCGGGGTGAAAGACGATTTGTGTGATGCCGTAGCGATCGCGCAAATCGATAAACAGCAATCCGCCGAGGTTGCGATATTCCTGCACCCAGCCGTTTAGGGTCACCTGTTGTCCGATATGATCGGCGGTCAATTCACCGCATGTGACGGTTCGCTTGCATTGTGAAAACTGTGCCACGCGTATTCCTCAAAGTCGTTGCGTCCTAACCGGTTTATACCTCTACAGGTCGGACGATTAAGCCAAAGATTAACCCTGTCGCCGGGCAAAATACTGCACCGGCGCAAAAAGCTACTTACTAACCGGTCGATTGTCAAGTGAATGCTTTGTATTTTACTTATGAGTTTAGTATAGATTTTGCGGAACGTCCTTGACCCGGCGTTGTTTATTGCCTATAGTGTGACCTAATTTTTTTTGGGAATTTAGCCGATAGACTGCAACATGGGTTTTAACATTACTCGACATATGTCGCCCGAGCTGATAAAACTCGATATGACGACGGTAACGCCTGAGATGCCGGAGACGGGTCCATCCAAGAAATGGGTGTTGAGCGTCAAGGAAGCGATATTGTCGGAACTTATCGATATCTTCGATCCGACGGGAAAGATCGGAAACAAGAACAAGTTGTTTCTTGATTTTATCAATCGGGAAAAGAAGGCGACGACCGGTATCGGCAGCGGCTTTGCGATTCCGCACATCCGGTCGATGCAGGCGAAAGAGTTTCTGATCGGGTATGCGAGATCGTTCGATGGGTATGAATTCGAGGCGATCGATAACAAACCCGTGAATCATTTCTTTATCATGATGTCCCCGCCGTATGAGGATAATCTGTACCTCAAAGTGTTCAAGGCGATATCGGAAATGATCATGTTCGACAGCCTTGGCGACAAGCTCATGGCGGCGCAAGAGCCTTATGATGTCATCCGCGCAATGCGGGAACTCGAGTAGTTATTTTTCCTTTAAAACACCACAACTAATCCGAAGCGCACATCGAAATACGTGCCGTAGTTCGGCGCCTGAAGGGCGACATCGCCGGTATCTTTGGAACTGCTTATAATAGCCAGGGCAGAGGCATCGACGCCGATGTTTCTGAATAAGAGATAGGTGGCGCCGGCCCCGAACTGGAAGGCGATGCGGGTATCGTTCGCATTATAAGAATAATGGGACGTCTCGAGCGTCGAATCATTGAATATGTCGTACGATTGTTTCACATCATTAAAGATGAGGCCGATGCCGCCTAATCCATACAGCATCCCGTTGTTCGCATTCGTATTCCGCAGGGCTGTATTGAACTGGAGTGACAGGAAGGCTCGGGACACGGAGAGCTCATCCTTTTGATTATAGATGTGCATGTACGGCGGCAGAGGCGATGTCGTCGGCTTGGTTGCCGGTCCGAGCGTTCGATAATCATTGTTGACCAGTTTCAGGCCTGATTTGCCGAAGGAGAAGCGGAGGCTGTGGTGATTGTCGATAGCGTAGAGGGCATCGGCATCGAAACCGGCGCCGTTATCGACATTGTAGGCGAAGGCTTCATAGTTATTGAAGGAATAAAGCCCACCGGCGCGGAAAGCGAATTTCCAGGTCGCGGAGTTTGATTTAGTCGAATTAGTGTCGAAGAATTTACCGCCGGTGCTGCTTAGTGCGGTTTGAGACAGGCCGATCAGGGCCAGTGCGAGAATAAGGCTAAAGACCGAGATTCGGAAATACTTAGACATAGCATCCTCCCCGAAATACGTACGGATATAATATGACTTGTGTAGTCGCGTATTGCAATAGCTTTTTGGGGTGGTCTGTGTCCCTCCGCTTTCTCTTTTTGCCAGTATCTGATACAATTATTGTTACAAAAGGTTCGAGGAAATATGGGGGGTGGCGTACGGGGACGTACGCCAACCACAATGAATATCCGGCAGATGTGGACATCTGCCGGGCACAAGATTTTGACGGGAATCCACAGCAAGGAGTCTGTTGAAAAAGTCATTTTCCAAAGGCATAGCCTCAAAGCACACAGGTAAAGTCAATTGTAAGTGCTTGTCGCAGAAATCCTGAGATTGCGACGCCCTAAGAAGGGCTCGCAATGACTCGTGCTTGTAATAGGTTTTTCAACAAGTCCCAAGCTGTGGGGCCCCCCTCCAGAGGGGAAAAGAGGCAAGAGCGGATTCCTCAGTCGTCCCGAAGACGGGACTCTTTCGGAATGACATGAGGGCAGGGGAAGCGTATAGCAGTCAGTATTATGATATGAAGTTTTTTCTTGAAAAGAGGATGGGATTTGCCTATATAGCAGTCCTAACTTATTAAGGTTGAGGTATATGTACAAAAAGAAGCGTACCATCACCCGCTCCGTTAGTTTGAGCGGGATCGGTCTGCATACCGGCGAGCAATCGACGATTACCTTCAGGCCGACCGATGTGGATCATGGCATTAAATTCAAGCGTGCAGATATCCCTGATTCTGAGCCTATCCCTGCCGATATCGATCATGTTATCGATATCTCGCGGGGAACTACCATCGGTATCGGTGAGGCGAAAGTCCACACGGTCGAGCATGTTCTGGCGGCTTTGACCGGGCTGGGCATAGATAATATCTTAATCGAGCTGTCGGGTCCGGAACCGCCGGTCTGCGACGGATCGGCCAAGCCGTTCGTGGAAATACTACAATCGGCGGGATTTCGGGATTTCGACGAGGATAAGGAATATCTGGATATCGATCAGCCGATGTCGTATTCCGAGCCCGACCGTAAGGTCGATATCGTTGTGACGCCGTCGGACGAATTTCGGATTACATTTCTTATAGATTATGCCAACCCGGCGCTGGGTACGCAATACACGACGCTGGCGAATCTCGAAGAAGAATTCGCCGATGAATTTGCGGCGGCTCGGACATTCTGCTTCTTATCCGAAGTGGAGATGCTCAAGGGGCACGGACTTATTAAAGGCGGCGGCATCGATAATGCCGTCGTGTTTTACGATTCCGACGGCGGTCAGGTCGAGGTCGACCGCATCCGCAAGGCGCTGAATTTGAAAGACGAGGCATTTGTCGGTAAGACCGGCATCATCAATGATATTCCGCTGCGATTCTACAATGAGCCGGTGCGACATAAGGCGCTGGACCTGGTTGGCGATTTGACGCTTATCGGCGTGCCGATCAAAGGGCATATCCTGGCGGCTCGGTCCGGACATAAGGCCAATGTGGAACTGGTAAAGAAACTGCGGGCGCTCTATCAGAAGAAGCAGATTGCATCAAAGTATCAGAAGACCGGCTCTAAGGCGTTTATGGATATCAGCGGCATCATGAAGATCATGCCGCATCGCTATCCGTTCTTGTTGATTGACCGGATTCTCGATCTGGATCCCGAGAAAAAGGTCGTGGCAATGAAGAATGTCACGATAAACGAGCCGTTTTTTATGGGACATTTTCCGGGACATCCGATTATGCCGGGAGTTCTCATCGTCGAGGCAATGGCGCAGGCCGGAGGCGTGCTGCTGTTGAATGCCATCGATAACCCGGAAGAAAAAGTCGTATACTTTATGTCGATCGACGGCGTGAAATTCCGCCAGCCGGTCGTGCCGGGCGACCAGCTCCGCTTTGAGCTGGAAATGATTTCTTTCAGGAGAGGAACCTGCCGCATGGAGGCGAAGACATTCGTCGACGGTAAGCTCGTTACCGAGGCGAAATTCATGGCGGCGATTATAGACAGATGATACATCAAACCGCAATAGTATCTCCGACGGCCAAGATTCACGAATCGGTGGAGATCGGGCCGTACAGCATCATCGAGGATGATGTCGTAATCGGTGAAGGATCGATTATCGGGTCTCATGTACAATTGGCATCGGGGGCTCGGTTAGGCAAGAATGTCAAAGTGTTTCAGGGAGCCGTCATCGGAACCGTGCCGCAGGATTTGAAATTCGGCGGCGAGATAACGCAGGCGAATATCGGAGACAGTACTGTTATTCGTGAATATGTGACGGTGAATCGCGGCACCAATGAGAGCGGTTCGACTGATGTCGGACCGAATTGTCTGCTGATGGCGTATTCGCATGTGGCGCACGATTGCAAAATCGCCAACAATGTCATTCTGGCGAATTCGGTCAATCTGGCCGGGCATATTCATATCGATGAGCATGCAATTATCGGCGGGGTGGTGCCGGTGCATCAGTTCGTCCATATCGGGGCGCATTCGATGATCGGCGGCGGTTTCCGCGTGCCGCAGGATGTGTGTCCCTTCTCGTTGCTCGGAGGTTACCCATTAAAAGTGATGGGCCTGAACATCGTCGGATTGCGGCGGCGAGGATTTTCTCGCGAGGCTATCGGCGTATTGCAGAATGTGTTCAAGCTGCTGTTCTTTTCCGATTTGAATACGAAGCAGGCGGTGGAGAAAATCGAAGCGACGATGGAACGAACCCCGGAAGTTGTTACGATACTTGATTTCATTGCCGCATCGACGCGAGGATTGGCGAAGTAATTTACAATTTCAACGATTTGCCACCGGCAGGTGGGAGCCACTCGCTCGTCGGGTGGCTTTTGTGTATAAGGCAATATGGATAAAATCAAATATGGTGTTATCGGGGTCGGCGGATTGGGGCAGCATCATGCCCGCTGGGCATCACGAATCGATGCGATAGAATTCGCCGGGATATATGATATTGATATCGCAAGAGCAGAGAAGATTGCCGGTGATATCGGGTGTAAACTATTTACATCAATGGATGAGCTTCTCGCTCAGGTCGATGCCGTATCGGTAGTGACGACGACAACGAGCCACTGCGAGGTGGCGCTGAAGGTCATTCATGCTGGTAAGCATTTGCTCATTGAAAAGCCGATTGCAGCGACTCTGGAAGAAGCGGATAGGATCATTGCGGCGGCGGAGGCAAAAGGCGTCAAGCTGACGGTCGGGCATATCGAGCGATTCAATCCGGCGCTGCATGGACTGGATGATTATGCGCTGCGGCCGAGTTTTATCGAGGCCCATCGGCTGGCGGCGTTTAATCCTCGCGGTGCGGATGTTGCGGTCGTTCTTGATTTAATGATTCATGATATAGACCTGGCATTGCATCTTATAAAATCGCCGGTGAAGACGATTGCGGCATCGGCGGTGGCTGTCGTATCGGACAGCGAGGATATCGCCAATGCACGATTAACGTTCGAAAACGGTGCGGTGGCGAATCTGACGGCCAGTCGAATATCATTACAGCCGATGCGCAAGCTGCGGATTTTCCAGGGATTGGGGTATTTTTCTCTCGATTTGGCGAAGAAGCAGGCGGATTTATATCGCATTCTGGATGATAAAGCGGTCACTGGCGAATTCGTTTTGCCGCTGGGCGAGTCCGGCAAGAAAATCGGGTATGTGAAAAAATCGGGCGACGATAAGGATATGCTTGAGGCTGAAATCTCGGCGTTTGTAAATGCAGTTAAAAATAATACTGACGTGATTATCACCGGAAACGAGGGGCGTGCGGCCCTGGCGGTGGCATTGCAGGTGATTTCCGAGAGTAAAAAGGCGGCGGAACTGTTCCGAACTCATGAGCGATAAGCGGTCGATATTCATCAGCGCCGGCGACCCGTCGGCGGACTATTACGGCAAGGAACTGCTGACCGAAATCGGGCGTGTGTGCGGCAAAGCCGAGTTCTTCGGGCTGGGTGGACCGTTAATGCAACAGGCGGGTTTGCGGCCATTGGCGGATCATCGTGAATTGGCTGTGCTTGGGTTCTGGGAAATCGTCCCGAAGTTTTTCTTTTTCAAATCTCTTCTCAATAAAGCGGTCAGGGAAATCTCGGAAGCGAAACCGAAGGCGGTTATCCTGATAGATTATCCCGGTTTTAACCTCAGGCTGGCGGAGCGTATCAAGCACCTGAATATCCCGATCGTGTATTATATTTCTCCGCAAGTGTGGGCGTGGGGGAAGAAGCGGGTTTTCAAAATCAAAGAACTGATCGATTTGATGCTGGTGATTTTCCCGTTCGAGGAAACATTTTACAAAGAACATGGTGTGACTGCGAAATTTACCGGACATCCGATCGTGGATCGGTTCGAGAATATTCCCGGTAAGGCAGAGTGTCGCGAGCGGCTGGATTTTCATGAAATGACATTCGCGCTGTTGCCCGGCTCGCGGGTGCAGGAAGTCAAGCGGATGCTCCCGGCGATGGTCGATGCGGCTCGCAGGATAAAGGAGCACATGCCGTCTGCGGAGTTCGTCATCGGTGGCGTTGAGCATGTGCCGCTGGAAATATACCATAGTATTATTGGTGACGCGCTGATTCCGATAGTGATCGGACGGACGCCTGAGATAATGTGTGCGGCTGATTTGGTGATTGTCTCTTCCGGGACTGCGACGGTTGAGACGGCGTATTTTGCGACACCGATGATTGTCGTGTATAAGACCGGAGCGTTGACGTATCAAATCGCCAGGCGATTGATTACTCTCGATTCAATCGGGATGGTCAATATCGTAGCCGGGCAGAAAGTCGTTCCTGAATTCATTCAGCATGCGGTGACGGGTGAGAATCTGGCTCGTGAGGCGCTCGATATTATCAACGACAAGGGGCGGCTGGCGCAGATGGTGATGGATCTGAAGATGGTGCGCGACAGACTCGGCGATGGTGATGCGGCGGCACGGGCGTTTCTGGAAATGAACAAGGCGCTGGATATATGCTGACGCTGTACAAAATCCTCATGAATCTGGCCTATATTGCCTCATGGCCGTACTGGTTCGTGAAGCAATTGTCTGCAGGGCAGGAATGGCGACAGCGGCGGGGATATTATCGTGATGTATTACCGGCAGGTGGATTGCAGGATGTGATCTGGTTTCATGCCTCATCGATGGGTGAGGTGAGGGTGCTGGAGCGGCTGATACAGGCATTCGAGAAGCGTAATCCGGGTGTACCGTTTATTGTTTCGACATATACGAATACCGGATATGAACTGGCGAGGAAACTTTTTCCGCATGCAAAGGCAGTCGTATATTTTCCGCTGGATTGCCTATGGGTACTGAGGCGGGTATTCAGAGTTGTGCGTCCGAGGGGTGTAGTGATTGTCGAGACGGAAATCTGGGTTTATTTCCTGACGTTTTGTAAGAAATACGAAATTCCGGTTGTGCTGGCGAATGGGAGATTGTCGGAGAAATCCACGAGAAGCTATCAGAAATTTGCACATGCATTATCACGGGTATTTTCGGTCTATCGGGCGTTTTTAGTTCAATGTGTGGCGGATGCGAAGCGGTATGAAGAGATCGGCGCGCCGAATGATGCAATACAGGTTTTGGGAAATCTGAAGCATGATATAGATTCGGATGATGATCGTGAGGCGAGGCGAGAGAGTGTCCGAAACGAGTTTGGATTGAGCATATTGCAGAAATTCTTCATCGCGGCATCGACGCGGCCGGGCGAAGAGGAGATTATTTGCAAATGTCTCCGGTTGCTCGACGAATCATTGGCATTTCACAAGGTGTTGATTGCCCCCCGGCATCTTGAGCGATTGCCTGAGGTGGAAGAGATATTGAAGTCGTCAGGTTTTTCGTATTGTCTCTATAGCGAATTCGCCCAAAGGACAAAAAGTGCGCCGGTTATTCTCATGGATAGAATGGGTTTGTTGAAGGAATTGTTTTATGGCGCGGATATCGCCTTCGTCGGGGGTACGATGGGGGATATCGGCGGGCATAACATCATGGAGCCGGTTCTGGCCGGTGTACCGGTGTTATTCGGGCCATCCGTGTTTAATGTCGAAGATGCGGCGGAGAAGATTACGGCGAATAACTGGGGCAAACAGGTGGCATCGACCGATGAATTGGCCACGGTACTGCGCGGATTCGCATCAGGATCTCTGCATTTCAATCAAATCAAACAGCAGGGCGAATCAGCGGCGGATAAAACGGTAGACGTTATTATGCAGGAGTTCGGGTTGTGAGTAAGTTCTGGGAAGTCATTATAAATTCCCGGGGGAAAGACCGGTTTTATTGCTTCCCGTTTTTGTTTCTGTTTCGCATCATCGCGCCGGTGTATCAGTTATTCTCAAGGCAGAACCTCGAGAAAAGAAAGATGAGGTGCTCGCGCGAGTGGAAAGCGCGGGTAATTTCCATCGGGAATATCACCGTCGGCGGGAGCGGAAAGACACCGATTATAGTTCGGCTGGCCAGGGGATTTCTCGCAGCCGGAAAGAAAATCGCGATCGTTCATTCGGGATATGGGCGTGAGAGTAAAGATGATTTCATTATTCCGGCCAATTCGTCGGAGACATTCACGCCTAAACAAATCGGCGACGAAACGGCGATGATGCGGCTGATGTTGCCGTCGGTTGGATTCGCGGTTGGGCGAAATAAAAAAGCGATGGTCATAGCCGCCGATAGAGAACTGGCACCGGATATTATTCTCATCGATGACGGCTTCCAGCGGCTGGATATTGAAAAGGATGTCGATATCGCAATCGTATCAAGTGAATTATTTCCTGAATGTGATGATAAGGCAGGCAGAAAGAAACTGCGGCTGTTTCCGGCGGGAATTCTGCGGGAACAGATATCGGCGCTGGAGCGGGCGCATGTCATATTTTCAGTTACTGATTCCGAGCAACTCGCTTCGAATCTGATTGCGTATTCTATTGACAAACCGGTATTCGATTGGCAAATGCGGTTTGCCGGGATATATCGGGGTGATAAGAAAATCGCGGACGAGACGATACGACAGTTAAAGCCGTTGGTCTTCGCCGGGATCGGGTCATTCGGACGGATGCTGGAAATGATTGAGCAGGAAGGGATTCCGGTCAAAAGAAGTCATAATTTCGGAGATCATTACCGGTATGACACGTTGGATTTTGAGCATCTGAAATATATGCGGGAAGAGGCAAAAGCGGACTGCTATTTGACAACCGCGAAAGACCTCGTTAAATTGCCCCCCATCGGGCTGGACGCGCCCCTGTACTGTCTGGCATTCGACGCGACGCCCCTCGATGAAAACATTTTCAGTCGTTTAATGGCGGGATAAGAAATGAAAAGCCAATATGATTTTATAATAATCGGTTCGGGAATCGCCGGGCTGTCGTTCGCGCTGAAGGTTGCGGATTTCGGCACCGTGGCCGTGATAACGAAAAAGGATGCGAGCGAGTCAAGCACGAACTATGCACAGGGCGGGATAGCATCGGTAATGCATCCCGAGGATAGTTTCGATAATCACCTGCGCGACACGCTCGAGGTAGGCTGCGGGTTGTGCAAGCCGGATGTCGTGGAATCGATTATTAAATCGGGGCCGAAGTGTATTCAGCGGCTGATGGACATCGGCGTGAAGTTTACGCGCAAGCCCGAGGACGGGTCGCTGTCGCTGGGGCGCGAAGGCGGACATTCATATAATCGTGTCGTCCATGCGGCCGATTTAACGGGCAGGGAAATCGAGCGGGCGCTTATCAATGCCTGCCAGAATCATAAAAATATTGAAATATTCGCCAATTTGATCGCGGTCGATTTGATAGCGTTTGATCATCAGGGGAAGCGCACATGCGGCGGTGTGTATGCCTTCAATCCGCAGAATCAGGATATGTTGACGATTCGGTCGGCGATTACGCTGATTGCGGCCGGAGGTGTCGGGCAGATATATCGCCACACGTCGAATCCTCGGATTGCGACCGGAGACGGGCTGGCGATGGCGTTTCGCGCCGGAGCGGATGTGGCGAATCTTGAGTTCGTCCAGTTTCACCCGACGACGCTGTCGCTGGTGGGGAAACAGACGTTTCTGATCTCCGAGGCGGTGCGCGGCGAAGGGGCGATACTCAGGACGGCCGATGGCGAGGCGTTCATGGAGCGCTATCACAAGATGAAAGACCTGGCGCCTCGGGATATCGTTGCGCGGGCAATCGATGCGGAATTGAAGAGTTCCGGCGATGATACCGTATTTCTGGATATTCGCCATATACCGGCGGATTTCGTCAAGAACCGCTTCCCGAATATTACGATTCAATGCCTCGAGGCGGGAATCGACATCACGCGAGATTTGATTCCGGTCGTTCCGGCAGCTCATTATATGTGTGGCGGCGTCGTAACCGATGTGCGCGGTCGAACCGGAATCCAGAGGCTGTATGTGTGCGGCGAGACGGCATGTACGGGGATGCACGGCGCGAATCGATTGGCGTCGAATTCGCTTCTTGAAGCAGTAGCGACGGCCGAGTTGGCAGCGGAAGATTCGGTCAAGGTGTTTCGGCAGGGTGATCCGCCCGAGCCGCAGAAGACGGAATTCCCTCATCCCGGGAAGTCGAATATGCCGCGTGAGCGGGTTATCTTGTCGCACAACCGACGTGAGCTGAAGCGTCTCATGTGGGACGGTGTCGGGATCGTGCGGTCATCGTATCGACTGGAAGATGCGATGGAGCGTATCGAATTCATCCGGCACAGCTCGGAGCGGTATTTCCTGACGCATTCACTGTCCTATCCGAGCATCGAGTTGCGGAATATGGTGAATGTCGCGTGTCTGATTATCGAGGCGGCCTCGATGCGAAAGGAATCGCGCGGATTGCATTATACGATCGATTATCCCGAGCGGGATGATGTGAATTGGCAAAAAGATACGGTATTGAATGCGAAAGGACATTGCAAATGGCACGACAGCATGAACTGATACTGATATTGGATTTCGGATCGCAATACACGCAGTTGATCGCCCGGCGCGTGCGAGAACAGAGCGTCTACTGCGAAATCGTGCCGTTTAATGCCGATCTGTCGGCGTATGCCGAGAAAAATCTGAAAGGGTATATCCTGTCCGGCGGTCCGGCCTCGGTGCTGGAAGCGGATTCGCCGATGCTGCCGGTATCGTTTTTCGAGACGGATACGCCGATTCTGGGCATATGTTATGGCTTGCAGCTCATGGCGCATCAGATGGGCGGCAAGCTGGTGCGGTCGACGAACCGTGAGTATGGCCGGGCGACGATCGATGTCGTGTCTCAGAATGATTTGCTGAAAGGCGTCAATGGACGCAACAATGTCTGGATGAGTCACGGCGATTCGGTCGAGGCGATTCCCGAGGGGTTTACCATCCTTGCAAAAACTAATGATATCCCGTTCGCGGCGGTGGCCAATGACGAGCGCAAGTTCTATGGCGTGCAGTTCCATCCCGAGGTGAAGCACACCGACAATGGCACGTCGATACTGCGGAATTTCCTGTTCGATATCTGCGGCGTGTCCGGCGACTGGACAACGGAATCGTTTATCGAATCGTCGGTGAAGCAGTTGCGCGAGATTATCGGAAGCGAAAAAGTGATTCTCGGTATCTCGGGCGGCGTCGATTCGACGGTGACGGCGGCACTGTTGCAGAAGGCGGTCGGCAATCAGATGACGGCGATATTCGTCAATAATGGCCTTTTGCGCAAGAATGAATACGAAGAAGTTATCGACTCATATAAATTGATGGGCATCAATCTCAAGCCGGTGGATGCATCGAAGAAATTCCTCGATGGGCTGGCCGGTGTTGTCGATCCCGAGAAAAAGCGCAAGATTATCGGCAAGACCTTTATCGATGTGTTCGAGGAGGCGGCCAAATCGGTCGGCGATGCGACATACCTCGCGCAGGGGACACTGTATCCCGATGTGATCGAGTCGGTGAGTTTCAAGGGGCCGTCGGCGACTATTAAATCGCATCACAATGTCGGCGGACTGCCGGAGAAGATGAATCTGAAAATCGTGGAGCCTCTCCGCGAACTGTTTAAAGATGAAGTACGGGCGCTGGGGAAGATGCTCGATATCGATCCGCTGTTGATCGGGCGGCATCCGTTCCCCGGACCGGGGTTGGCCGTGCGGATTCTCGGCGATATCACCGAGGAGCGGCTTGCTGTCCTGCGCGATGCGGATGCAATTTATATCTCGGAGCTCAAGGCGACCGGGCAGTATGATAAAATCTGGCAGGCTTTTGCCGTGTTGTTGCCGGTGCAGTCTGTCGGCGTGATGGGGGATGAGCGGACATATGAGAATACGATTGCCCTCCGAGCGGTCACATCGACTGATGGCATGACGGCGGACTGGGCGCATATCCCGAATGATATCCTCGGCCGCATATCGAATCGCATTATAAACGAGGTCAAGGGCGTCAACCGGGTGTGCTATGATATTTCGTCGAAACCCCCGGCGACCATCGAGTGGGAGTGATTTAACCACCCCCTGGCCCCCTCCTTGGTAAGGAGGGGGAAACAGTAGGGCAGGTTTCCAATGAAAACTGCCAATCGCGTGGCGAACGAATCGCCACATTTTTAACATGTCATTCCCGCGAAGGCGGGAATCCAGACAGAGAATGACCAAACGCCACACTGGATTCCCGACTCGCTCATCTAAGAAGATTCGCTCTCGGGAATGACAGAGGCGGGAGCCCACCCTCGTCCCGCAAGCGGGACATCGGATGGGCCACCCAGTTAGTTGTGGCAACCGCAGATGATGGAAATAGATTTTATGAAAAGCATCAGCAGAGTTTCATTTTTATTTGTGTTGTCAGTTCTTGTAGCCGGCTGCGGCTTAGTGATTTGTATAAATCCAGAAACGCAAACTGCAAAGGAAATATTTGAGGCAAATCAAATCGTGGCCAAATGCCAGTTCTCAGCTTGTGATACGATTCTAAATATTGGGAATTTGAAACGCTATGACGATGATTACTCGTCTATTGTCATAGAGTATTCGTATAAAGTCGTTGAAATGTATAAAGGTAATGAAGAATATTCAGTAATACGGCTTTGGTATCCACAATTTTTGGAAGAAGATATTGATTCGCAATATCAATATGAAGATATCAAAATCACCTCAGAAATGGTATTAATTTATGGCAAGATAGTAGATGAAGAAAACCTTGGATTGATTATGGCCCCTATATCCGGCGATATATATCTACAATTGGGGAAAGAAGAGTTAACAAACAGGAATTTGGGTTGGATACATACTAATACCCCTGAGGCCGATTCCACACTCTATCATGCGATCGTCAATTCAACGGAATTGGCGAGTAGAATCAGGACTAAATCAGTTAGTTCCGTAATAATCTATGGAACGGATCGGCATTATCATACTTATGGCGCGTTATTGAGAGATAAAATTTATGATTGTGAGTGTATGAGACCATTCAGGAATTATTCAACAAAAGAAGAGTATTTTCAGAAATTGGCACAACTTGGAGATGATGCAATTAATAGATAGGCAGGGCAGGAGCGCAGGGCTCCTGCCAATCGCGCGATGCGCGAGGGGAAAGGCAAGAGCAGATTCTCACGTCGGCCTAAGAAGGCCTCCTCAGAATGACTTGGTCTTGGATCGTCTAATGGAATTGCGCGGCATTGGATAGTAAAGTGGTTGATTCATGCGGGCCGGAGGACCCGGCCCCTACAAGATATTATTCAATTTTATAAAACTGTTGCGAATTGGCGAATCTTTGGATATCCTCTAAATATGTTTTTACAACCACCCCCCAGCCCCCTCCTTGGAAAGGAGGGGGAGCAGTAGGGTATGTCCCCAATGGGACATGCTAATCGCGCGGAGCGCGAACTTCTGGATTCCCGACTCGCCCCATAAGAATGAGGCTCTCGGGAATGACACTGGTAGGAACCGGCAGTCCGCTTTGGCTGATGGGGCATCCAGTCCATAGGGGTGAGCTACTATTACAACAAAGGATTGGCGCATGGCGAAGATTACTTTTCTTGGGGCGGCCGGGACCGTGACCGGTTCGCGGCATCTGCTCGACATCGACGATAAACGATACCTTATCGATTGCGGCCTCTTTCAGGGTTCGAAGGAACATCGGCTTAAGAATTGGGATGTGTTTCCGGTGACGCCGTCGAGTATCGACCGGGTATTTCTCACTCATGCGCATATCGATCATGCCGGGTATTTGCCTCGTTTGGTTAAAAGCGGATTCTCAGGCACTGTTAACTGTACGCCGCCGACTAAGGCGCTCAGCAATATTCTCCTGCGAGACAGCGCGCATCTGCAAGAGGAAGATGCCAAGTGGGCGAACAAAAAGGGCTTTTCCAAGCATAAACCAGCGCGGCCACTCTTTGTTGAAGAAGATGTCGATAAGACGATGGGATTATTCAAGTCGGTCGACTATGGCGAGGAGTTTGATCTGGATGAGACGACTCGACTGATGTTCCATGATGCGGGGCACTTGCTGGGTTCATCTTTCGTCGGTGTGCAGACGCACAAAGAGGGAAGGCGGAGAAAAATATTGTTCTCCGGTGATATCGGGCGGTCGGGACGACCGCTGTTGCATGATCCGGTGCAGGTATACAATGTCGATTATCTCGTTTTGGAATCGACGTATGGCAATAGAATGCATGCCAAGGAATCCCCGGTCGATGAATTAATTCGTGTTGTCTATGAGAGTCGCGAACGCGGCGGGGTGCTGCTCATTCCGGCATTTTCAATCGGGCGGACTCAGGCGATTTTATATGTTCTGCGTGAATTGGAAGAGCAGGGGAAGATTCCCTCGATGCCGGTTTATGTCGATTCGCCGATGGCAATCAGCGCGGTGGATGTGTTCGAGCAGTACATCAGCGATCTCGATTTCGAGAGTAAGATGGCGGTACTCGACGGCAAGCGGATTATTCGACCCGAGCAGTTGCATCTGGTGAAGTCTCGGGTGAAGTCGAAAGAAATCAACGATATTCAGGGGAACGCGATTATTATCTCGGCCAGCGGTATGGCGGTCGGCGGGCGTATTTTGCATCACCTGTTCCACCGGTTGCCGAATCCGAAAAATACGGTGCTGATTATCGGCTATCAGGCGATGGGCACGCGCGGCCGGAGTATTCTAGAGGGCGAGGAAAAGATCAAGATTCACGGCCAGTATGTGGAAGTGAAGGCGAAGGTCGAGAGTATCACCGGGTTTTCCGGGCATGCCGACTATAAGGAAATTATGGCCTGGCTGATGGGGCTCCATCGTCCGCCGGAGAAAGTCTTTTTGGTGCATGGCGAACCGGATGCGCAGCAGTATATGGCCGCTGAACTAAAGAAGCATTTCAAGTGGGATGCAATCATTCCGAAAGAGGGCGAGAGTTTCGAGCTGGATATGTAGGATGGGATGAACCCCCTGTTCGGCTGTCGCTTAGATGAACTGTCTTTACTATTCATGAATTGAATATATGTGCAGATCTTGCGGGCCGGAGGACCCGGCCCCTACAAGGCCTGATTAAATCCTTCAGTTTTTACATACATAGAGAAAAGGTCGATGGCGATGGGGAATATTCTGCGGACAAATGCGATTCCTGTGTATGGGTTCTTAAGTTATCTCAAATATCATGAAGATGATTTCGGTAAATTGCAGGGGAAGAGAATTCTCGATTGCGGGGCCGGGGGGAGTCTGCCGCCGGTGACGATTTTTGCTCAGGCCGGGTGTGAGGCATTCGGAATCGATAATAATCCGGAGCAGTTGGCTCTGGCGAAATCGTATTGCGACGAACACGGCGTTTCCGTTAATTTGCACCAGGGGGATATGCGCGCAATTCCCTTTGAAGATGAATCATTCGATATTGTTTATGAGCATTTCGCGATGTGCCATTTATCGAAAAATGATAATAGAAAATCTCTGGGTGAAATGATGCGAGTATTGAAGTCCGGAGGGATCTGTTTCGCCGGTTTTATTTCAAAAAATACCTGGCCGATTGTCGGGGAAGAGATCAATCCGGGTGAATTCGCGGCTGAGGAACACGGCGCGAGGGCTCTTCATAGTTTTTTCTCGGATGCGGAAGCCGCGGAGATGGTCGCCGATTGGCTGATTCTGAAAAAGGAAATAATAACGCGCTGGGATACGGCACACTGGGTCTCTGTTTCCCGTGCCGACTGGCAGAAAATTTACGAAGAGAATTCGGCTGCCTGTTCGCCATCAGAGTGGTCAGAGATGTACGACGACCGTACGACAAAGGCCTGTTATTCTCACATCTACTTTATTTTGCAGAAATAATTAAAAATCAGTCTTATTCCGGTCATCGATCCGGGCGGTTTTCGTTTTCAGGCAGTGATTTGCGCTGAATGGAATGCTGACGGCTGCACCGAGAGCAACTCCCAAAGCGATATTATCAAGGGCAATGCCGATAGCCAGTCCGATGGCGGCGCCAAGTGCCATTCCGGGGTTGCAGACCCGCGGTTTGAGATAGTCGATAGCTTTTTTCATGCAAATAGATACGCCGGAAAAGCGAAAAAGGTTACAGGTTTTGTCTTGTATTTGGGTGAGGATTGTGCAGATTTCGGGCTAAGCCGGTAAATTATATCGGGTTCGGGAAAAAATCGCTTGATTTTTCAGAAATTACCCGTATTTTGATAGACTTTCGTATGGCGGTACAAGTTAAGCTTTCGGTTTTCCAAGGGAAAATCATCGCCATTGACGGACCGGCCGGTTCGGGGAAATCAACCACAGCCAAGAAGTTGGCAAATCGGTTGGGCTTCACGTACCTGGATACCGGAGCCATGTATCGGGCGGTGGCATTATTCGCCTTGCGCAACCAAGTCTCGCTGGAGGACAGCAATGCACTGGCGCAAATCGCGAAGAAAATTAAAATCGAGTTTCAGAACTCGGACAACGGCCAGTTGGTTTTCCTCAATGGGGAAGATGTAACCGAGGCTATTCGTACGCCCGAAGCGACGCACGGCTCGTCAGCCGTCGCAGTATTTCCCGAAGTCAGAGATGAATTAGTCGCCCAGCAGCAGGCCCTCGGTAAAAAGGGCAGCATTGTTGTCGAGGGGCGCGATACGACCTCGGTCGTATTTCCGACCGCAGATCTTAAAATATTTCTCGATGCAGATATCACGGTACGGGCGCAGCGGCGGTTCCTTGAGGCGATGCACAAGGGCGATGAGACGTCAGTAGATAAGCAGATAGAACTGCTGAAGGCTCGGGATAAAAACGACAGCGAGCGCAAGGCGTCGCCGCTTCAAAAAGTGCATGATGCGATCGTCGTGGATACGACGGCCATGAGTATAGATGAGCAGGTTGAGACGATAATAAAAATCGCGAAGAAGCAGTTTACGGTGGCATGAAATGGTTTCACGGCATGAACTGGTTTTACTGGTCGATTTGGAAATTAGTCCGAACGATCGGGCAGGTGCTTTTCGGGCTGCATACGGCCGGTGAAGAGCATGTGATTTTCGATGGCCCGGTGATTTTCGCGCCTAACCATCAGTCGAACCTCGACCCGCCGTTTGTCAGCGTCATGATTAAGCGCGAATTGCATTTTTTCGCGAAGAAAGAGCTCTTTGACATTCCAATCTTGGGTCCGCTTATCAGAGCATTGAACGCATTCCCTGTGCGCAGGGGCGTTTATGACCCGGTAGCATTGAACACGGTCTTTGAGGCCTTGGGTAATGGCGGCGGTGTTATCATGTTTCCCGAGGGGACTCGCAATGACGGCGAGACGTTCCTGAAGCCGAAGCCCGGTATCGGGATGGTTGCCTGTCGCGCGTGCGTACCGATCGTACCGATTTTCAGCAGTAATACGCATCGGTGGAAAAAGGCTTTGTTCTGGCGCAATCGTATGACGGTAACGTTCGGCGAGCCGATTCCCGTTTCTAAGGTGAAGGAATTCGGCAATGATAAGGAAGGGTATCGTGCGCTGGCCGAGTACGTAATGGAGAAAATAGCGGATTTGAAAGAGAAGAGTCTGGAAAAAAGATCGCGAGTGAAATCTTAACAATCACACGCGACTGACCGATATAGAGAGAATGCCTCCGGTTCAAAGAACCGGGGAGTTTATAGATCGAAGGAGGAAATACCAAAATGGCTGATGCCGAACAAAACAAATCGAATGTCACACAGACAGGAGGTGAGAAGGTAAAACTCAGTAAAACCAAAATGGCGAAGAGTAAAAAGACCAAAAGCGTTAAAATGAAAATGGTCAAGAGCGACTTCGTCGATACCGTCGATACGACGGAAGACGATGTCCAAGTCGTCGAAAAGGTTGTTACTGCCCGTCGCAAACGAATTTCCGAGAAGGCGAAAGAGCGAATCGCCAAGCCGAAACAGGTGGAAACCGTTAATGCGATGAAGCTGACAGATCTCAACGCCAAGGAGTACGAGGAAGCCGAGTACGAGCAATTGATGGCTATGTACGAAGGTACGATTCGGGATATCAAAGAGGGCGAGATCGTGACCGGAACGGTTATCGGTGTATCGCGCGAAGATATCATCGTCGACGTCGGTTTCAAATCCGAGGGAATTATTCCAATCGGCGAATTCATCGGTGATGTCAATGTCGCCGTGGGCGATGAGATTGAAGTGTTCCTCGAAGCGATCGAGGATCAGAACGGCCAGTTGGTATTATCCAAGCAGAAAGCCGACTTCATGCGCGTCTGGGATCGCATTCGCGAGGCTCACGACGCCGGTGATCTGGTTCCGGGCAAAATCAAACGCCGCATCAAAGGCGGTGTGGTTGTCGATGTCATGGGCGTCGACGCCTTCCTGCCGGGTTCTCAGATTGCGCTCCGCCAGGTGCCGGATTTTGACGCTCTCATCGGCGAAACTATGGACGTCAAGATCATCAAGCTCAACAAGAGCCGCAGAAATATCGTCGTGTCCCGCCGCGTCGTCCTCGAAGAGGAGCGCGAGCAGATGCGCAGCCAGCTCCTGGATGAAATCGAACTCGGCCAGGTGCGCGAAGGTATCGTCAAGAACATCACCGATTTCGGTGTCTTTATCGATCTCGGCGGCGTCGACGGTCTGCTGCACATCACCGATATGTCGTGGGGCCGTATGCGCCATCCTTCCGAGATGGTGCAGCTGGGCGATACGCTCAATGTCAAGATTCTCGATTACGACGAGAAGACATCGCGCATTTCTCTCGGTCTGAAGCAGCTCACCCCATACCCGTGGGAAAATATTGAAGAGAAATATCCCATCAACAAGCGGGTTAAAGGCAAAGTCGTTTCAATCACCGATTACGGTGCGTTCGTTGAGCTGGAGAAGGGTATCGAAGGACTTATTCATATTTCCGAGATGTCCTGGACTCAGCATATCAAGCATCCGTCCAAGATCATGAACCTGGGCGACGAAGTCGAAGCGGTTGTCCTGTCGGTCGACAAGGAAAACGAGAAGATTTCGCTGGGTATCAAGCAGATGGAACCGGATCCGTGGATGACAATTCACGAGAAGTATCCGGTCGGTACGGTCGTATCCGGTAAGGTGCGTAACCTGACGGCGTTCGGTGCGTTTGTCGAAATCGAAGAAGGCGTCGATGGTCTTGTGCACATCTCCGATATGTCCTGGACGAAGCGGATTCAGCATCCGTCGGAAATCATGAAGAAAGGCGATACGGTCGATGTTCGTGTGTTGAAAATCGATTCCGAAAACCGTCGCGTTTCTCTCGGTATCAAGCAGTTGAGCGATGACCCGTGGCCGGAATATGCGAAGAAATTCGCAGTGGGCAACGAGGTGCTCGGCGTCGTTATGCGTGCGATGGATCGCGGCCTTGTCGTTGAACTTGACGGCGAAGTCGAGGGCTTTGTCCCGTCCAATCAGTTGGCCAAAGACGGCGGCGAGAATGCTGCCGAAGGTTTCAACGAGGGCGAACGGGTTCCGATGAAGGTTATCGAATTCGATCGGGGCGGACGCAAGATCGTCCTGTCGGTTATCGCGTACTTCGAAAAACGCGATCGCGATGAATACGAAAACTTCCTGTCGAAGCGGACGTCTTCGAGCAATGTCATGGCGGAAGCGATGAAGAAAGCGGCTCCGGCCGAGGAAGCTCCGAAGGCTGAGTCCTCCGACGAAGAAGAGAAACCGACTGAATAGCGGTTACTACTTCTCATAGATATAAAAAGGGCCCCTTGCTGCTGCGAGGGGCTCTTTTTTTATGGTCAGCGTTCGAAGTCAATGACAGCCGGGTTCGGGGCCGCCTTTGAAGATGTAGTTGATGAGAAAAACCGCGTCCCCGATATTACAACTTCCATTACAGTCGGCATCACCTGCGGCCAGCGGCTCAGGAGCCGGGCCGCCTTTAAATATGTATGTGATCAGATAGACGGCATCGCCGATGTTTATTGTGCCGTCGCCGTTGGCATCGCCCATTGTGTAGGCTATGATCGTGATATCGGCATCGCCGCAATCACTGTATGAAACCGGGAAGGGGCTGCCATCGGAGACGGCGGCTGTGGTGGTAATGCCTGACAATGCAGAAGTTGTCTCAATATTAATCATCTGATCAGATGCGCCGGGCAAAACTGAAAGCCAGATAGTGGCCATTTCCGCCTGCGACTGAGCCGGTAGCAACGTACCTGCTGCGTAGCCATACAGAATGACTTTATTGCTGTCATTCAGAATAGTCGCGCCGGAGTTTATGAAGTTGCTCGTCATAACCGACGCAAAAACGACACTATCGATTTGGATGTCATCGGAGTTATGGGTAAGGGCAATTGAAAGTGTTGCTGCTGCGGTATCGCAGGAGTAATAGACCGGAACAGAGAAGACATTGGATTCTGCTGTTAGCACTTCAATCGGACATCCGATGCTTATTTCTGCCTCGGCGTCAGCATCATCACAATCGTGGTATGACTCGCATGGCGTCGAGCCGCCTCGATAGAGATAATCTGCAAGAAATGCAATATCGCCAATATTGATGCCGCCGCAGTTGTCGGCGTCGCCGGATTCCAGAGGAATCGGAGCCGTTTGGCCGGAGAATAGATAGTTTTCTAGAGATACTATGTCATCGGCGTCGAGGAGATCGTCACCATTGGCATCACCGCAGATAAAATCGATAGGATCCATTGTGATATTCAGAATGCGATTGGAATTCAGTGTCAGTACCGTATCGAGGGGCCAGTAGCCGTCTTTGCGCACCGAGATAATATCCGGTCCGGCGCTTATCGTTCCAAAATCGAAGGTGCCATCGGCATCGGTCGTGTCGGCGAGGTTGGCGATATTCATTGTAACAATGAACCCGGATGTATCGGCCGGCGCATCCGACGGGTGAATATTGCCGGCAAAAGTGATAGTATTCTCGAGAGTCACCGTCGTCGAAATAGTCGTACTATTGCCGGCGCAGTCGGAGGCTCTGACCTCAACGGTGTATTCACCATTCTTGAAGTCAGCCGTGTGCCAGCATTGATTATCGTCGCTGTATTCGATAATCGAATCGCCGTCCGTGTGGGTGACATGAATATAGAATTCGCGTTCGTTATAGCCGGCGACAGACAATGCGCTGTCATCATCTGCGAAAATAGTATACCATGCATTCATTTGCTGCGAGCCGTACGGACCGAGTGGTGTGGTAAAACAGTAAGTCGTTTTCCAATCCATTGGCGTTGGACCGAGGAGGCGATATTCGACCTTGTATGGCGAAATATCCCAATCAGGCGAGTTGATACGATCAGAGACATGGCAGATGATATCGATGTCTCCCGACAGGGTCGCGCCGGGTTCATAGTAGAGCGGAATGCCGTTGTAGGCGAACACGAGCATCTGGCCGCCCAGGACGTCCTCGAAGACGGGGGCATCGGCATCGCCGATGTCGTCGATATCGTCAAGCGGATTGCCGGAGTATATCCACGAATAGTAGGATCCCCAGGAAATGCTGCCGCCGGCTCGGATTTTGGAGAAATGCAGATGATGGAAGGCATTTGCCGAATCGGGATAGGGAAAGAAAACGACATCGCCGATATATTGTCCTACCTCGATATAATCACCGACCTGCAGTCCGGCATCACTAAAAATCGATGATTCATCCATATGTGCATACATATAGGCGTCGCATTCGGCATTCGATGCCGAATCGGCTATGGCGATGCGCCAGTAGGATTCATTACTGGGCGTCATGATGGCTTTTACATAGCCGCTTTTAACGGCATATACGGGAGTCCCCGGTTCGGCCATGATATCGACTCCGGTGTGGAGAAACGGATCCCCGCCGTATTCGGGGTAGTATTGAAGCTGACAGTACGAGTTACCGACTTCATGAAGGTTGCTGTCCGGATAAACCGGCCAGTTAATTGCATATGCAGAAGTGAATAAAAAACACAGAGATAGCCCCAAAACAATACGTAACGTGCCCATGTTATCCCCCACGGATATGAATTATAAGCAGCACGGCGGTGAGGTTTGTGTATCTTTATTCACTTATTGGCCGGCATTCTTACGAAAAAAGAGAGGGATTCCCGATAATATCGAGAATCCCGATAATCAAATCAGTTGCAGCCCGGTGCCGGGCCGCCTCGGAAGATAAAATTGACGAGGTAGACGGCGTCGCCGATGTTGCACGAGCCGTCGCAATTGGAGTCTCCGTTCGTGATCGGATTCGGCGCCGGTCCGCCTTTGAAGATGTAGTTTATGATGTACACGGCATCACCGATATTGACCGATCCATCACTGTTGGCATCGCCTCGGTTTCCACCGCAGGATGATTCATAGACATAAAAATCGTCCAGCCCGGCCTCGACGATAGAAGCTCCACCCAAATCGGAAACCTCGAACCGGATGCGAATTTCATCATTCGGTGTGACGAAATCGGATACCCTGAACTCATACTCGAACCAGCGATTTACTGTCGTCGGACCGACGGTATCGACCAGTGTGTAATTGAATCCGAGATCGTTCGTGATATAGATGCGGAAAACGTCGTTATTCGGGTCGCCGCTGGTATTGTTCGAATACCAGAGGGCATAATGCACAATCGGATCGAGTCCCGTGAGGTCGAGAATCGGAGTCTCAAGATAGGCATATCCGTTATCGACATCGGAATCGCCATCGTCGTTGGCGGTCAAATAACAACTTCCTGAGCCGTCGAAATCAGTCGACGGATCACCTCGGTCACCACCGCCGACGGGAACACCACGCTCCCATAAGCCGTCGGTTGCATAGCCGCTGGCGAACCAGCCCTGATCGGTTTCAAAATCATCGGCCATGGAAATGGTGAGCGCGCCGATAATCATCGCATGACAGACCGCCGGGGCATTGGTCGGCTCGTAGACTGTCGAACCGCCGGAGCCCTGTGCGGAGAAGTAGAATTGCGGGACATCTCCGCAATTGCTGCCCGGGAGAGTCGTTTTATAGGTTGTGCCGCTGACATGTTCGAGCGATATGGTTTGATAGGCGCCGTCATCGAAGCGATAATGCAGTTGGCCCGTTCCTGCTACCAATGATTCGCCGGCATCGGTAATTTCGATATCCAGTTCGAGCGGTTCGCCGCTCGCCAGATATGCCGGAATATCAGTCGTGCAGGACATGCCGAGGGCTTTGGTCCGATTCGTCGCGAGCGCCTTGATGCAGAAATTGCCGGTCGGGTCGTAGTCGTTCAGATCGAACCAGTTACCATTCTGGAAATAATAACTTTCGCCCGGTTTGGCGAAGGATTCTACAATCGTTCTATATTTTGAGCCGAGTAGAACCGGGACTTCCGAGGTATGGTCGATAGGATGACCGCCGTCGGATAGCTGGACATAGACATAGAATGTCTTGGCGGAATCGAGTAATACCGGGGTGTCAAGATCGACGGTGTGAAAGCCGGTGTATTCGATGAGTCCGGTTTGTGTCGTTATCGGATCGCGCAGTTCGAAATCCTCGAAGCGGTCATAGATGGTGACGGTATAGGTGACATTATCGGTTGCGGTATAAAAACTGACGGCTTCCAGTAGTTGATCGGCGTCGGATGTGAAGACATTGAAGGCCTCGTCTATGAAACTAATCGTGTGTCGCCAGCCATGATAGTCATGATAGTGGATTTTGTCATAGCGCATCGGCTCAACATCCTGAAATGATATTGCGCCCATTTCTGGATGATGCCCGCAGTGCTTGTCGTAGTAGGATATCCAGAAATAGCCGTTGTCACCCCACCAACTTCCCCAGCTGTTTTTAATCAGCCATGCTCCCGGCAGCGGCGCCTGGGTAACATGGTTGTCATCCCAGCCGACGATAGCTACGGCATGATTGGGATCGTTGAGATCGGTCGGCGGTTGATAATGGTTGATGCCATCGAGGAATGAACCGCTCGAGTACAGGCATGTCCCCATGACGCCCTCGGCCATGACTTTTTCTTTGATCAGGTTAATATTGGAGAGATTGGTTCCGACGGTATACCATTCGATATCGCGGACATAGAAATAATGATAGCTGGGAAGGTAGCGATCCGGCGGATCATCGAATAATTGGGCGTCGATATCGCGGACAGCGCCTTCGCCTCGAGACAAATATGCCGAGGTTACCCGGTAATCACCGCCCTCGTGAACGACGAGCCCCTCACCATCGGGGGGGATTAAATCATCGTTGTTGTTTTGATTGAAGCCGTTCCACCAGTCGAGGTGATATTCGGCGAGATTCGGCTCGCCGGATTCTCCGGCACCGGTCCATGCACCGGTCATCAGCATGTTGCCTTCCATTGCGGCACAGGAGCCGTGAGTCCAGCAGGTACCGCCTTGCTGAGATTTTACCGAGGTGACATAATTGTGACCGCCGACATTGCGCAGGTCATAACTGGATGGCGGATCAGCCGCAAAAAGCGATATTGAGAAGGATAGGACAAGTACGAGAAGCATTGAGCAGTGTTTCATGTGTCCTCCGGACGACTGCGCCGAGGACAGCGCAATCCCTTTTTACTCTTGAATGTGTCGGCGTCCGGCGGAAGACGCTTGGCAGTAATAATATACTGTAATTAGTAAATTACGCCAGTGAAAACCGTGAAATCCGTCGTTGTTGGCGGTATTCAGGTTGGAAAAATATCTTTGCATCCGGCGATCCTTACGTATTTTAGGGCATGGCAACGATGGCTTTGGCAACGGTCGGCTGTCGTCTCAATCAATACGAGACGGAAAAGATCGCCGATGAACTGATGAGTCTCGGTCTGCAACGGAGGGATTTCTGGCAGACCGCCGATTTGTATATTCTCAATACCTGCACCGTGACCGGTAAGGCCGATGCCGATTGCCGCAAGCTGATTAATCGGGCATATCGAAATAATCCCGAGGCGATTCTTGTCGTGACGGGGTGTTATGTCGCGGCGGAAAAGGAATTGATTGCCGAGATGAAAGGCGTCGATTTGGTTGTCAGCAATGATCGCAAGATGGATCTGGCGCGGATCATTCAGGATGCTTATCCGCAGTTGTTTTTGACCGCAGACGATACCGATTATCATTCGACCGAGGCACTGGCGGATGATACGATCGCCGAGGCGCACCCGCCGCATCGACCGATGGTGCAAATCGGGACGGGGTGTAATCAGAATTGTTCGTATTGCATCGTTCCAAAGGTGCGCGGCGGACTCGTGTCATTTGAATCTTCCTCTATAATAGAAGAAATTTCCGCATTGGCGGCGGACGGCTATAGCGAGGTCGTGTTGACGGCGGTGCATATCGGCAAATATAGAAAAGATGGATTGACACTCGGCGGGTTGGTTCGGGAGATTTTAAAACAGACCAAAATCGGACGGGTACGGCTATCGTCACTGGAACCGAATGAGCTGGATGACGAGCTCTTAGAATTCGTTGCCGCTCACGATCGAGTCTGTCGGCATCTGCATTTGCCGCTGCAATCAGGTTCGGATGTGATTCTGCGAGCCATGCGGCGGCCGTATGGGCGGGAAGCATATCTCAAGACTATTCAGAGAGTAAAGGAAGCGAATCCCGATATCACCGTCGGGTGTGACCTTATTGTTGGATTTCCCGGCGAGAGCGAGGATGATTTCGCCGATTCTCTGGAAATATTGAAATCCGGTTATATCGATTACGGGCATGTGTTTTCCTATTCGGACCGGCCGGGGACTCGAGCCTCCGAGATAATCGAAAAAGTGCCGGTTGCCGATATCAAATCGCGCAACCGTCGAGCGCGAACCGTGTGCGATAAGAATCGCAGGCGAAAATTACAGCAGCAGATCGGAAAAGAATTCGGGGTGATATCGGAGCGAACACCCGGTCGCGACGGATTGTACCGGGGTGTTTCCGACAATTATATAAAGGTGAAATTGCCGCAATTTACCGGCGGAGGCCGGGAAATAATCAGATTTTTGCCCGAAGCGGTCGATGGAGAATGCCTGACCGGTCACTTCCTCTCTTAGGGGCACTTTTTTCCCAAAAAATGAAATAATTTCCTGCCCGGCAGGGAGAAATATTCCTGTTTGGGCTTGAATTCGCCTTCGAATTATCCGCAAATAATCCTCCTATCTTGATGTCTGATAATAACATGAGTTCCCCGGCATGACTCCGGCACAGCCCTTGCTTTGGTTTCGGTGGGAAAATAGCATTTTGAGGATATGCGTATGGCTGAAGAAGCAAAAACAAACGAACAGGCCCCGGCGGAAGGGCAAGAGCCGAAGGCCAAGGGTAAGTCCAAGGGACTCATGATGATGATAGTCATCAGCGTGGTCGTGTTCGTGGTTGCGATCGCCGGATTCTCATTTATGATGGGCGTTTTCTCGTCGCCGGAGCAAACGGCGGAAGAGGGGACCGAAGGAGAGCAGACGGCGGAAGTATCGCACGATGCGGGGAAAGAAGCCAAGGCTGATGAACCGTCGGAAGACGAGGAATATCTGGCCGAAATCGCAAAACTGGAGCAAGAGCTATTCGGAATCGACGATGTCAGTCAGGCTGAAGATATGGATGACATCATGGCGCTGGCCGAGGAAGATGGAGCAAGTCAGGGCGGCGCTTCGGGTATGACGGAAAAGGATTCCATCGAGGCTTCCAAATGGCTGGAATCGGAAAAGGCCAAGCTGGCGGCTCAGCGTAAAGAAATCGAAGATAAAATGAAGGAGCTCGACAAGCAGGAATATCGTCTTAAGCAGCTCATCGCCAAAAAAAATCAGATGCAGTCGGCGCGCGTAGCGTCACTCGCCAAATTATATGACGGCATGAAGCCGGATCAGGTGGCGCCGTTGATTGTCAAACTCGACGAGGAACAGGCCGTCGACGTGCTCTTAAAGATGAAACCAGGAAATGCGGCCAAGATACTGGGTTCGATCAGCCCGGATCGTGCGGCTCGTATTTCATCTCGTATGATAACCTTAACAGAGGAGAATTGAATGGTCCTTGCAGAAACATCGCGGACTGTTCGGTTGTCCCGGAGGCGTTTATGAATGCAGGAGTCATGGGAATGAACGCCAGCCCGTTCGATATGATACTCGGGTTCGGCGCTCAGACAATCCCACAGGTTTCCTCGGGAACCGGTGACTTCGGCAAGCTGATGAAGCTGTTTCCGCAGTTTCAGAATATGCCACAAACGCTTGCGGGTACCGGAGACGTCCCGATTCCGGAATTGATGACCGTTGCGCCTCAGGAGCTATTGGCGGAGGAAACGCCGATGCTGTTGACGGAAGGCCTGGCTGAGAAGCTGGGATTGCAACTGGAATCGAAATCGGAGCAGACGGTTCAACCGACAGCGATAGCCGGCGCGGAACAGATACTGACTGTTCCTGTGCAACTGGCGGTCGTTGAGGATGAACGAAATCAACCTCAGCTCTTTCTCAAGGTGCCGGTCGAGGCAGCGGCGGATGATACCGTTCCGATGCTGATTACCGAAGCTCATGTCGCCAATGAGAAAGAAATGCTGATCCCGGTTCAACTCCGGACGGTCGAGCAAGAAGGTCAGCGGATTAACGCCGATGCCCTGCTTCGCACAGCGACCGGGGAGAGTGTATCGGTCCGGCTCAAACTGGATGTGGCCGGAACAACTCATGTGCAGAGCCTGGAAAACACTCTGACGCCTGAAACGAGCCAATCGGTCACTGTCACACCGCAGCAACAGAGAGATGTTGTTACGATGCTGGCAAATCTTGGCGTCAAATCACTGGTCGTCGAGACTGTCGAAGACGGTGATGCACAGCCGACGCAGCAGTTATTACCGCGGACGGTTGCTCAGCAGTCGCGCAGTCTGGCGGACTTATCCATCGAACAGGCGACGACTCAGGTCGATGAGACCGAAGGCGGCGATGCGCAGACGCGCCGAGTGACATCTTTTGCGCAGACATCACATCAGGATTCATCGACCGGCAAGGATACGACTTTCGGTCAGTCGAAGACTGATGAGTTCTCGGCGCAGATGACTCGCGTCTCATCGGAAAACGTGGCGCTGTCGACGGCCGAAATCTCGACCGAAAATGCGCAGACGGCATCCGATGCGAAGGCGCCGACGACCTCGACATCCGTTCGATATTACAATATCGATCAGGGTCTCGAGCAGTTGAAACAGAATCCCGGTCAGAAGATACAGGTGCAATTATCGCCGGCGACGCTGGGCAAAATGGATTTGTCCATTATTAATCATCGCGGCGTCGTTACCGTGCAGTTGACCATGGAATCGACGCAGGCCAAGCAGGCGGTGGAGAGAAATCTGGGCCAACTGGAGAGCCATCTGTCGTCATCCGGTATCAAAGTGGATGCGTTCCATATCACGGTCAATGAATCGAGTCGTCCCGGATCGTATTCCGGTCACCAATTTAATCAGCAGGGATTTTTCGGTGATCGGCATCAGGGACAGAATTTCCGTCGGTATAATCAACAACTTAAACAGGATTTCAACATGACGAAGGAAAATTTCCAGCGCGTCATGGTGAATTGCCTGGCTTAAGGGAGGTATGACATGTCCTCAGTAAACGGAGTAACCTATGTCGACGGCACGTCGACGACGACGGCAACTGCGACGAAGGAACTGGGTAAGGATGAATTTCTCCAGTTGCTCATCGAGCAGTTGACGCATCAGGATCCGACGGAACCGATGAGTAACGAGGATTTCGTGGCGCAATTGGCTCAGTTCTCATCGCTTGAGCAGTTAGAGAACATGAACTCCTCGTTGAACGAAAGCCTGAACTGGGATTATCTGCTGTCGCAGACGATTTCCAACACGATGGCCACGTCATTAATTGGTCGAACGGTTCGCGCCGATTCGTCTCAGGTGTATCTGCAGACGGCCGGAGCGGCCGATATTGCGGTCAATCTCGACCGTACGACGACCGATCTCACCATCACAATCACCGATGAAAACGGCACAGTCGTCAGGACCATCACCAAGAATGGTATGGATCAAGGCGATCATGTCATTAACTGGGACGGCACCGACGATTCGGGTGTACAGGTCGCATCAGGCCTGTATACGGTATCGGTCTCCGCGACCGACGCCAATGGCAATACGTACACGCCGTCGCAGTACATGGAAGGTCAGGTCGAAGGCGTCATTTACAAAGACGGATATGCGCTTCTGCGCATTAACGGCCAGGATATTCCGCTGTCATCGGTTAACGAGGTGAAAGAGGGATAAGCTATGCTGAAAATCAATGCTTATCAACAACAGGTGAATTTGCCGACCCGGACGGATGGTCCGGGCACCGGCGTCAAGCGGACCAATCTCCCGGATAGTGCGGCGTCGAAGGTCAATTTTAAGTCGACGTTGGATACCGTGCTGAACGACGAGAAGCGGGTGCAGTTTTCGGCACACGCGCGGGCCCGTTTGCATTCGCGCGGTGTCGAACTCAGCGAGGATAAGCTGACGGCGCTGTCGAATGCGATTGACAAAGCCGAGGCTAAAGGGGCCCGGGAGTCGCTGGTACTCTCGGAAGATGCCGCCTATGTCGTCTCGGTTCCAAATAGGACTGTCATCACGGCGTTCGATCGCGATAATCTTCGCGATGGTGTGTTTACGTCGATCGACAGTGCGGTGATTTTGTAAAGAATGGATATGGATGTGAGTAATACGATGAATAACAAGTACGGCTGGACTTCGCAGAGGCGGAGGGGCCGGAACGCAAACATGGAGGAACTTCTCTCATGATGAGTTCATTATTTTCCGGTGTCTCCGGACTGCGCAACCATCAGGTGCGAATGAATGTGATCGGTAACAATATCGCCAACGTCAACACGACCGGATTCAAAGGCGGCCGTGTGCTGTTCCAGGATGCCCTGGTGCAGACGATGAAAGGCGCGGGGCGTCCCTCGGAAATCTCCGGCGGTACGAACCCGGTACAGATCGGTCTTGGTATGAAAGTCGGAACCGTCGATACGCTGTTCACGCAGGGCGGTCTCGAGACCACCGGTCAGATTACCGATTTGGCGATTCAGGGTTCCGGATTCTTCGTCCTGTCCGACGGACAGGGTGAATTTTACACTCGTGCCGGCGCCTTCGGCGTCGATGCGGAAAGTTTCCTGGTTGATCCCGCGACCGGTATGAAAGTGCAGGGTCGTATGGCTGATGCCAACGGCCGTATCTCGGCCCTTGCGACGATCGGCGATATTACGCTGCCGTTCGGTCAGCAGGATCCGGCCTATGCCACGACGGAAGTCATACTGGCGAATAACCTCGACAGTGATGCGACGGAAGCGTCGGCGTCCATCGTCAATGAAAACACGACGACGACCGGTATCGACATCCTTACCGGCACCTATGCCGCCAATGGCGCAGGCGGTACGCACTCGATCGTTATCAGCGACAATGGCGGAAACGGTCAGGCTGTCAATTCGACTTTCACCGGCGCAAACCTGTATGGGTCGATGTCCGGTACGACGACGCTCAATGATTTGGGCATCGATGATTTCAATCTGTCGATTACGGTAGACGGTGGTATATCGAATGCGATTCTCGGTCTCAATGCGCAGTCGACGGTGAATGATCTGGTCACGCGAATTAATGAATTGGCCGGTGTTAATTGTTATCTGGATACGACGAATCCAGCCAATGCGCAAATAGTCGTAAGACGCACATATGCCGGTAACGGAGGCGACTTTAATATTCAGACGTCATCGTCGGTAGCAACGGATGCGACGCACGGTAATATCGTGAACCGTATTTTCGGAATAGCCGACGGTAACATTGCCATCGCGAATAACGGTTTGGATCATACCTTTACGGCGGTCGATACGTTCACGCCGATCGGTAAGCCGCCGGAAGCGAGCGTGGCACTTGATATCGTCGTCGATCCGGATTCCGGTTTGGCATATCTGGTCGATGGTCTCGGTGGCGGCGGTATTACGCTGCAGAATTCGAGTCCGAGTACGACCGGTATCAGTGCCGGTACGATACTTGTCGAGACGCAGCCGACTCAGCATTCCACGTCGATCGTGACGTACGATTCGCAGGGTGGCAAGCATACGACTATTTTCACCTTTACGCGCACGACGACCCCGAATATGTGGGATTGGGAAGTTTCATTCCCGGACGATGAGATGATTCTTGAAGGCGGTTCGGGCACGGTCCGCTTTAATCCCGACGGCTCGCTGTTGAGCTTCGATTATAACGGCGGCGCCAATTCGCTTCGGTATGATCCCGGCACAGGCGCGGAAGTTGTTGATCTCAACATTGATGCCGGTGTATCGTCCGGTTTCAGCGGTCTGACCGGATTTAACTCGGCGCATACGGCTTCTGCGATTCAGCAGGATGGATATGCGATGGGTATCCTGGAAAAGATCAGCTTCGACGCGGCCGGTCGCATCAGTGGTATTTTCTCCAATGGTGTGTCCCGTACGCTGGCGCAGCTTGTCCTTGCAGATTTTAATAACAAGTCCGGTTTGTTGAAGGTCGGCGGCAATGTGTATCAGGTGTCGGCGAACTCCGGCGCCGCGATCTCAGGTGTTGCCGGTGAAACGATTTCCGGCGCCATTAGCTCCGGCGCTCTGGAATCGTCCAACGTAGACATCGCGATGGAGTTCACTAATATGATCACCGCACAGCGCGGTTTTCAGGCGAATGCTCGCGTGATTACGACATCCGACAACATGCTCGACGAACTGGTAAACTTGAAGCGATAATGAGGTGAATGAATCGTGATTACGGTAACGAAACTGAACGGTAACCGGCTGGTGATTAACTCGGATCTCATCGAATTCGTCGAGGAGATACCTGATACGATCATCACCCTGGTGAACGGGACGAAGATCATGGTTCAGGAAACTTCTGAAGATGTCATTTTGAAAGTGGCGGAATTTAAAAGGCTTGCCTCGGGGATAACATCCCCGGGTCAGGCCGTGATAGAGGGAGAACATCATGGCTGATGAAGAGAGCACTATGGTGGAAGTTGACGAGAACGAAGATTCGTCGAAGTCCGGCGGCTCATCGCCCATCAAGAAGTACGGTATTCTGGGCGGCATCGTTGTTGTCATGATTGTTGCGGCCTGGTTCGTCACGGCGAAGGTTGTCAAACCGATGCTGTCGGGCGGCGATGAGACCGCGCAGGTGGAAGAACAAAAGAATGACGGTCATGCCGAGGAAGAGGCGACGCATGCGGAAGCCGAGGAGGAAAAGCCTGAAGAGGAATCGGGCGGCCATGGCGGAAGCGGCGGTCACGGAGGCGGTGCGGCGGCGTCCAACGATAATATGATTCTCGTTGATAATATCGTCGTCAATCCGGCCGGTACCGGCGGAACGAGGTTCCTCGCAACGACGATCGGATTCGAATTCGAAACGGGCAAAGATGCGAAGAAGTTCAAGGAAAAAGAGGTCATCATTCGTGATGCCCTGATCACGATACTCTCCTCGCAGTCGGTGCCCGAATTGAGTGATGCCAAACACCGCGAACGGCTTCGCAAGCTCATCCAGCTTCGGGTTCAGAAGCTGCTGAAGAGCGACGACATCGCAGGTGTGTACTTTACCGAATTTGTATTACAGTGATGAGGTCTGATTGTGGCAAAGATACTATCACAGGATGAAATCGATGCCCTGTTGTCGACAGTGTCGGCAGGAGATGATTTAACCGAGGAGAAGGATGCCGGTCAGGATGACCGGATGCGCTCGGTTGTGGTGTATGACTTTAAGCATCCCAACCGAGTTTCGAAGGATCAGCTCCGGACGCTCGAGAATATGCACGACAACTTCGCCGGTCACATCGGATCGGTGTTGTCGAATATTCATCGCGCGATGCTGGATGTCGACCTCGTGTCGGTCGACCAGATAACCTACAGCGAATTTATCATGTCGCTGGTGTCGCCGTCGTGTACGTTCACGTTTCGCGCTGAACCGCTGGATGGCGCCTGTATCGTCGATTTTAACCCGACGCTTACTTATGCCTTCGTCGAGCGCATGTTCGGCGGCATGGGCAAGGTGCTCGATACGGGTCGTGAATTGACCGGCATCGAGCGGTCATTGATGAACCGCATCGTCAAGGTTATTTACAAGGAACTTGAAGATGCCTGGGCGCATATCTGCCCGGTGCAGATTGAGCAGTTGAGTCTGGAGACCAACCCGCAGTTCGTCCAAATCGTACCGCCGGGTGAAACGGTCATCGTCATTTCATTCCAGTTGAAGCTGTTTCAGTCGACCGGTCTGATGACGATTTGTTATCCGTATGTGGCTCTGGAGAGCATCATCGGTAAGCTGTCGGCGCAAAACTGGATCGATGCGACGAAGCGGAAAACGCAAAGTGCGGATGAAAAGATCAATCGCGAGAACCTTCTGCGCCTGCGCGTTCCGATTCATGCGATTCTGGCCAAGACGGATGTGCGGATTCGTGATTTTATCGGTATGAAAGTCGGAGATATCATCACGACCGACAATAAAATCTCAAAAGAAATCGATGTCATGGTCAAGAATCGCCGGAAATTTAAAGGCCGTCCCGGAAAGGTCGGGAACAAGAAGGGCTTTATTGTCACGGATGTCATTGAAGAAATAGGAAAGGAGTGACCACTCATGCCGGACGAACACATACCGGATGGCTCATTGGATGAGGAACTGCCGGAAGACCTGGGTGCTGATGATTCGGCAGGCGGCACGGGCGGCGAACTCGGAGAAGAGGCAGATGCTATGCCTGATGGCGGCGATATCGCCGTCGGTGAGGCGGATGCCGAAGCGGAGTTCGACAAAGTAGTAAACGAGGGTGATGTGGCCGAAGACGATGCGGAAGCAGCTATGCTGAAGATGCTGGAAGAAGAAGGCGGCGATATGGATGTGGGCGGTGATGAATTCCCGGACCTGAGCGGAGTGCAAATGGAGCAGCCGCAGGCGAATCCGGTCGAATTCCAGCAGCTCAGTCCGTCATCGGGGCATTCGTCTTCATCGCGCAACATCGATATGCTGCTCGATGTCAAGATGCCGATTTCGATCGAACTGGGCCGAACAGAAATGCCCATCTCCGATCTGTTGGCGCTGGGACCGGGGTCGGTCGTCGAATTGAATAAACTGGCTGGCGAGCCGGTTGATTTACTGGTCAATAATGTCGTTATCGCCAAAGGCGAGGTCGTCGTTGTTGATGAGAATTTCGGCGTGCGCGTAACCCTGCTGATGTCTCCGGAAGAGCGCCTGAAGAGTATGGCGCAACAATAGGAATGTAATGCAGAAAAGAGGAAGAGATGTCTTACAAAAAACTTATCTGGATGGTTTGCCTGGCAGTCATCCTGACCGGCGCATGGGACGCGCGGGCGGATAGCGGGCAAGACCTGACTCCGGCGGAGTCACAACCGTCGGCGACAGCGACAAATGATTTCGAGGCGGATGCGGAACCGGTAGGGGTGCCTTCGGTATCCGAAGAAATTCTGCCTTCGCTCTCGCGCATCGGATTTTCCCTGCTTATCATTATTGCGATTATTTACGGGACCGTGTTTCTGTTAAAGAGACTGTCCGGCCAGCGTATGGGCGGGGGAGCCCGCGGGAAAACCGTGACGGTTATCGAACAAACCTATATCGCACCCAAGAAATCGGTCTGCCTGCTTAAAATGGCTGACCGGGCCGTGTTAGTCGGCATCACCGATACCAATATCAATTTACTGACCGAGTGCCATTGGGACGATCTGCCGGAACTGCAAAAGCAGCAAATACAGCGTTCCGAACAGGGATTTACTCAGGTATTGACCGAGGCCGCGGGTAAATTGTTCCGCTCAAAATCGGCGGGAGGGGGCTCGAATGAAACGCTATAGCCTCACCGGGAAAAGGCGGGCAATCATATGGGGAATGTTTTTCCTGATTATCGTCGGATTATTCGCATCGGTCACTCAGGCTCAATCGGCAATACCGAAAATTTCGGTCGGAGTCGAACCGTCGGAAAATCCCAATGATTTATCGGTGGCATTGCAAATCGTTCTGCTTCTTACGGTTTTGACTCTGGCGCCGTCGATTCTGGTGATGATGACGTCATTTATTCGCATTGCCGTCGTACTATCGTTCTTGCGTCAGGCAATTGGGACGAACCAGATGCCTCCGAACCAATTGATTATCGCATTGGCGTTGATTCTGACCTTTTTCGTGATGTCCCCGGTGGCCAATCAGGCCTATGAGCTAGGTCTTAAACCGTATCTTGACGGCCAGATCACACAGGAAGTCGCGTTCGATCAGGGGATGCAGCCGATTAAAGATTTTATGCTCAAGCAGGTACGGGAAAAAGACTTAGCCCTGTTCGTCAAACTTTCCGGCATGGAACGACCACAGAATAAAGATGATATACCTCTCCGCCTGTTGATACCCGGATTTGTCTTATCTGAATTGCGAACGGCATTCCAGATCGCATTCGTTGTGTTCATCCCGTTTCTGATTATTGATATGGTTGTCGCGTCGGTACTTATGTCGATGGGTATGCTTATGTTACCCCCTGTCATGGTGGCGCTGCCATTTAAAATTCTGTTATTCGTACTGGTTGACGGGTGGTATTTAATTGTCAAAGCACTTGTGGAATCTTTCAGGTGAGGGTGGCTATATGACTGTACAATATGTGCTTACACTTGGTAGAGAGGCGATTTTGCTGACTCTGATGGTCTCGGCCCCGATGCTGGCGTTCGGCCTCGTGGTCGGTCTCATCATCTCATTGTTTCAGGCGGTTACCCAGATTCATGAGATGACGCTGACCTTTATTCCCAAGATCGTGGCGGTTGCCGCCGCGCTGTTGATTTTCCTGCCGTGGATGATCAATCTGGTGGTGGATTTCACGACAAGATTGCTGACATCCATCCCATCTTTGGCAGGCTGAAAAATATTCCTATACCAAAAGGCAATCTCTTCCCACAGGGCCGCTCGAACGCGCGGGCGGCCCTTCTGCATAGCTTGTAAGTCATTATCCCACAATACATAAAATCTTTCAATCCGGCGTTTCACTTTGGCACAATGGTTGCAATACCGCGTGTGATAACCATTAATGCGGGTGGACTAAAGGTGTTAGAGCTAATCGATTTCGGAACGACACAGATCCAAATGTTCATTCTCCTGATGATGCGAATCGGGGGGATCATGGTGTCGGCGCCGATATTCTCACATAAATCAATACCGAGACGATTTGCCATTTCCATGTCAATGGGCATGGCCTTGGTTCTTTTGCCGATGATGAGCGCCACGGCGCTTCCGCAGGCGACCGGCATTATCGACCTCGTTATTTTGTGCCTTAAGGAAATCCTGGTCGGGCTGTTTATCGGGTTCGTTTTCAACATCATCTTCATCGGCGCCCGTCTGGCCGGTTCCATCGTCGGGTATCAAATCGGTTTTTCGATGGTCAATGTCGTCGATCCGAATTCCACGGCGCCGGTTTCGATTCTCGGTGAGTTATGGTTCTTGCTGGGCACCCTGATTTTCCTGTTTCTCAACGGGCATCACATGATCATCGGCGGGCTGGTCGATTCTTTCCGCCTGATTCCGCTGGGTATCGCATCGCCGTCGGGCGATCTGGTCGAATGGATCATCAAATACAGCTCGTTCGCATTCGTTCTGGCAATCAAGTTTGCCGCACCGGTGATGATTACGATATTCCTGCTGGAGATTGCGATGGGCGTTTTGGCTCGCACGATGCCGCAGATGAATATCTTTATCGTCGGTTTCCCCCTGAAGATTTTTACCGGGTTGTTGATCATCGCGATCTCGCTCCCGGCCTTTTCGATAATCCTGAACAAGGTCAATGCCGGACTCGACAACGAGCTGGCTCATTTGATGCAACTCTATAACATAGGCGTGGTGCACTGAGATGGCGGATAAGCCGGCACAAGAAAAAACAGAGAAAGCAACCCCGCGAAAACTACGGAAGGCTCGCGAGGAGGGACAGGTTGCTCGATCGATGGACCTTAATTCGGTCATCATCGTCTGTTTCGGCTTTATTACGATCTATTTTCTTGCCCCCGTTATTTACGAAAATCTCAGCGGATTGCTGCGCTATACGTTCATGAACGCTCCGTCAATGGTCATGACTCCCGAGCGTTTCCATATGATCGTCTCCGATCAGATGATGACTTACGCCAAGATAGCCGGACCGATCATTCTTGTCATTGCGATTTTCGCTTTCGGTATCAATGTGTCGCAGACCGGTTTTCTGGTTTCGTTCAAGGCGATTCAGCCGAAATTCGATAAGCTCGACGTCGTCAAAGGGCTGGGCCGTCTGCTTTCCAAGCGTTCTATTGTCACCCTCATTCGCGACCTGATTAAGACCGTCATTATTGCCATCATTGCCTATAACACGATTGCCGGTTGGATGCCGGAGATTATCACTATCGGAACGAAGGCGACCGGTCAGTTCATGAGCGTCCTCGGCAAACTGTCGTTAGTCCTGGCCATAAAAATTTGTGTCGTCCTGTTTGTCCTCGCCATGTTCGATTTCGCCTATCAGAAGTGGGAATTCGCCAACGATCAGAAAATGACGAAGCAGGAAATCCGCGAGGAAATGAAGGATACCGAGGGAAATCCGCAACTGAAGGGGCGCATTCGGCAGGTACAGCGCGAAATGGCGCAGCGCCGGATGATGCAGGAAATTCCGCAGGCGGATGTCGTCGTGACCAACCCGACGCATATCGCCGTCGCGCTGAAATACGATTCGGATAAGATGGCGGCCCCGATGGTCGTCGCCAAAGGCCAGCGTCTCATGGCCGAAAAAATCAAATCAATCGCCAAAGAACACGGCGTGCCGATCGTCGAGAATAAGCCGCTGGCGCGGTCGCTGTTCAAACTCGTTGATATCGGGCAATACATTCCGAGCGATTTGTATCGCGCGGTTGCCGAGGTATTGGCATATATCTATCAATTGAAACGGCAGGGGAGTGTGACGTATGGCTCGTAAGAGTGCGCCTCTGCTGGAGAAGATTTCCGGCCACAGCGATGTGGCAATGGCCATGTTGGTCATCGGCATCATCTGTGTGCTGGTACTGCCGATACCGCCCGCGCTGTTGGATTTTGCACTGGCGTTCAATATCGCATTTTCGATCGTGATTCTTATCGCGACACTGTACATTACCAGCCCGCTCGACCTGTCGGTATTCCCCGGAATGTTGCTGATCGTTACGCTGATCCGACTGGCGCTGAACGTCGCCTCGACGCGCTTGATTTTAGGCGAGGGATTTGCCGGCGACGTGATTAACTCGTTCGGTAATTTTGTCGTCAAAGGCAACTATGTCGTCGGGTTCATCATCTTCTTGATTCTGGTCATTATTCAGTTTGTCGTTATCACCAAAGGCGCCACGCGAATTTCAGAAGTTGCGGCTCGGTTTACCCTCGATGCCATGCCCGGTAAGCAGATGGCCATCGACGCCGACCTCAATGCCGGACTCATCAGTGATTCCGAAGCCAAGCATCGGCGCGAATCAATCAGTAAAGAAGCAGATTTTTATGGAGCCATGGACGGCGCCTCGAAGTTCGTCCGCGGTGATGCGGTCGCCGGTATTCTTATTACGGCCATCAATGTCATCGGCGGATTTATCGTCGGTATCGTCATGCGCGACCTGAGTGTCGCGCAGGCCCTGAAGACTTATACACTGTTGTCGGTCGGTGACGGCCTGGTGACGCAGATTCCCGCGTTGATCGTATCGACCGCATCCGGTATCATCATAACGCGTGCGGCGGCCGACAATAATATGGGTAAAGACCTTACCCAGCAGCTCAGTTTCCAGCCGCGCGCCATCATGGTCGCATCCGGCGTTATCTTCATGTTCGGTATCGTGCCGGGTATGCCGACCCTTCCGTTTATCATCCTCGGTTCATTGCTCGGCATCGTCTCGTTCATGATCGAGCGCGCCAACAAGGAACAGGCTATCCGCGAAAAGCAGGAGGAAGCGACCGAGAAAACAGTCGAGCCGACCGAGCGGACCGAAGATTTGCTTAAAGTTGATACCCTCGAAATAGAAATCGGCTATGGTTTGATTCCGATGGTCGATTCGAATCAGGGTGGCGATTTGCTGGAGCGTATATCGATCATCCGCCGGCAGTTGGCGCTCGATATGGGAATTATCGTCCCGGCCATTCGCATCCGCGATAATGTCCAGCTGCAGCCGAATGAATATGCAATAAAAATCAAAGGACTCGTCGTCGCCCGCGCCGATGTCATGCCTGATCATCTGCTGGCTATTAATCCCGGCTACATTCAGGATGATATCGAAGGCTTCGATGCGGTCGAACCGGCGTTCAATCTCAAGGCGCGCTGGATTATCAAGAATCTCAAGGAAACAGCCGAGGCGAAGGGCTACACGGTTGTGGAACCGACATCGGTCATGTCGACACATCTCACGGAAATTATCCGCGCCAATGCGTCCGAAATTATTTCGCGGCAGGACGTTCGCCATCTGTTGGATACGCTTAAGGAAGAGCAACCGGCGCTGGTGGAAGGAGTCGTGCCTGAGATGCTGACTCTGCCCATGGTGCACAAGATATTGGAAATGCTTCTGTCCGAGCGCGTGACGATTCGCGATCTGTCGACCATCATGGAAACGATTTCCGATTATGGTTCGACGATTAAGGATCCGGAAGTACTCGCCGAGTACTGCCGTATTTCGCTGCGTCGCCAGATTTCCGAAATGTACAAGGAAGACGACGGGAAGCTCTTCTGCTTCACACTGTCGCCGCAGATCGAACAGCTTCTGGCCAATTCGGTACAGAATACGAAACAGGGAATCATGCTCGTCATGGCTCCCGAAATCACCGACCGCCTCGTCGTGGAAACCGCGAAGGTGGCGGAGAAGATGTCCGCGGCCGGACATCATCCGGTGTGTCTCACATCGCCCAATATACGGCTGGCATTCCGGCGCCTGATGGAGGCGACGCTGCCGCAGATGGCCGTTATCTCATACAATGAAGTTCATCGCGATATCGAATTAGTGTCCTTAGGACTGGTGGAGATGCCACATGATAATTAAGTCATTTACCGCAGATACGGTGGCGGGCGCCCTCAAGCGGGTGCGAACCGAGCTCGGCGGGGATGCCGTCATTTTGAAGACGCGCAAGATCGCCCCGGAGAAGCAGGCTGAGGCCGGTGGGCGCGTCGAAGTGACCGCATGCCTGGAAAAGGCCGAAAAGAATGCCGCCGTTGTTGTCCCTCAGCAGGTGGCGGCAACTGTCGAACCGACCGCGGCGCCGACGATTGAAATCCCGGAATCGCGGATTCGCCACATCCCCTCGGAAGCCATCGCGGAGAAGCTCGATTTTCTGCTCGATGTTTTCCAGATGCCGATTCGCAAGGGGAATTTCGAGGGTACGATCGGGCGTGCCTTTACGGCCTTGCTGCGAGCGGATATCCCCGAATATATGGCGCACGATATTGCCGACAAGCTGACCGACCGCCTCGATAATAACAGCGATTATGCAATGGTGACGTCGGCGGCTGTCGAGTTGCTCTACCAACAGATGCCCAAGATTCGCGATTCATATGTCTTCAAACCGGGACACAAGATTGTCCTCGTCGGGCCGGCCGGAAGCGGCAAGACATCGTTGATGGGGCGGCTCGCGGGGTACCTGGTTGCTCAGAGAAAAATCTCCGTCAGTCTCACATCACTCGATCAGATGAAAGTATCGGCTCCGGAAGAGCTGCAGACATATGCCGATATCCTCGATGTCGATCGCTTCGAAATGCCGCGTGAAATCGACCGCAGTCTGCTGGAGCGCGAAGGCAAAGACAAAATCACGTTTATCGATACCCCGGCTCTGAATACCCGGGATAAAAATAATATCGCCATCTATGCGGAGAAGCTGGCTCGCATCAATGCCGACCGCGTAATCGGCGTGTTCCCGGCCTGGTGTCGCACATCGGATCTGTTCGATATCCTGCGCGCCTTCCGGCCGCTGGGATTAACCGAGCTGGCGTTTACGATGGTCGATCAGACGAATCGTCTGGGCGGTGTCATTGCGATGTCGATCCAGTACGGTCTGCCGGTGTCCATATTCGGTACCGGACGTCGGCCCGCCGATATCAATATGCTGCCGGATCATCGACAGGTCATTGCAAACCTGTTCGGCGGTGGGGAGGAGCAGCATCATGAAGAATAGAATCGCTGATGTTCTCGGAACCGAGAAGGAATCGACTACCCGCTTTTTGGCCTTCGCATCAGGCAAAGGCGGTGTCGGAAAGTCGGTCATCGTCTTTAATCTGGCGGTGATGCTGGCAGAGCGGTCGCGGGTGTTGATTATCGATGCGGATGTGCAGATGGGTAATCAGCATTTGCTGGGCAATATCGTACCCGAGTTCGGTCTCATCGATGTTTGCAACAGCGGTATCGATGTATCGAAGGCTATCGTGTCGACGGAGAATGGCCCGGATATTCTGGCTTCGACCGGTAGTTCATCCGATGCGGTGTTTCCCGAACTGCCGAAGATGGCACGGTTCTTATCGACGATGCGTGAGACGCTGCGGGCGTACGATTTTGTCATCTTCGATACGGCATCGGGGATCCTGCCGCACACGAATCTTGTCGTGAACACGGTCGATGATGTGGTGCTGGTGACGCTGCCGGAATTGACGGCGATATCGAACACGTATGCGCTCTTCAAGATTTTACACGGCAATAATTCGAGTATCAATCTCTCTCTTCTGGTCAACAGGGAAGATGACGTTGAAGAGATTCAATACATCTATCAGAAGTTTTCATCGATGACAAGGCAGTTTTTGCAGGCAGTTCCGACGTTTTGCGGCGGTTTGGGCAATTCGAGCGATTTGGTGGAATCGGTGGCGCGCCAGAAAAGCGTTCAGGAGATATCGTCTAATAGCCTGATTTGTAAACAGTTACGGCGGCTGACCCAGGCCCTTCGCGGTGAGGTAGCGGCGCAAAGTTTTCAGCGGAAACCCTTAAGCTTCATGCCCGTCGGGGCCGATATAAAGGAATAGCAGACAAATGATTAGCACAGTCAAGGAAAAGACGAAAGCCGATAAATCGACGGCGGCTAAGGCGAAAGCGAAAGTGGAAAAAGTTCAACAAGACAAATCGCGGCGTGATGCCGAGGCCCGCAGGGAATGGGCCAAATACCAAAAGTATCAGGATCCGGCGGTGCGTCGCCGGCTATTGAATCGGTATCTGCCGCTGGTACGTAATGTCGCCGGGCGTATGGCGATAAATTTCCCGCGTTCGGTCGAATTGTGCGACCTCATCAACACCGGTGTCATCGGGTTGACCGAGGCGTTCAAGAATTTCGATCCGGATCGCGGCGTGAAGTTCGAGACGTATGCCGTGCCGCGTATTCGCGGCGCCATCCTCGATGAACTGCGGTCACTGGACTGGGTACCGCGGTCGACGCGCGCGAAGGCTCGCGAAATCGAGCGGGCGCTCCTGGCATTCGAAAATGAGGTTGGCCGGGCGCCCTCTGATGAAGAATTAGCGCAGAAATTAAAAATCGATTTGCAGGAACTGCACTATGCGCTGGAAGATGTCTCCAAGACGACGCTATTGTCTCTGGATGAATTGATCTTCCGCGAGGATGATAATCGGCAGGTGCCGAGAATCGAGACGGTCGAAGACGAAAACGCCAATACGACGCTGAAGAAGCTGGAGCGGGGAGAGCTTCGGGCGTTTTTAGTACTGGCGATCGACCGGTTGACGGAACAGGAAAAACTGGTAATTGCCCTGTATTACTACGAGGAATTGACGCTGAAGGAAATCGGGGAAGTAATGAAGATATCCGAGTCTCGAGTATCTCAGATCCATACCAAGGCGGTGCTCAAACTGCGCGGTATGGTTCGCGAGAAGTTCGGTCTCTCTTAAGATTCCGCCGGAATCATGAGCGGCGGAAGGAGGCGTTATGGTACAGCCAATCGCCCTTCAGGACAACCTTGCGAAAACGCAGGCTGTCGAGCGAATGAATCAGATACTGAAGGCCCAGGGAGAAGTCGGGCAACAAGTTGTCGCCAGTTCGCTGAAGGAAAAAGCCGCCGCCGAAATGGAACGGACAAAAGCGAGCGAAAAACTGGATATGGTCATAATCCGAAACGACGACGAAGAGAAACAGAAAAAAGAGAAGGAAGAAAAGCGCAAGAAGCAGCAGGATTCAGATGGAAACGATTCGGATAACAAGCCAAGGCATTTAGACTTACGAGGATAAAGAGAAGGGGTTGGAAAATGGATTTTTCGACACACACATTGATTGAATTCGGCCTGAACCTGGCCGGCTATATAGTCGTCGCGCTGTTAGTCTACATTTTACTCCGACGCAAAGATTCGAAACCGGCTTCGCCTGCCAAAGAAAATGTCGAGCCGGCCGATACTATTGTTATCAGAAAAGATACGCCGATACAGCCGAAACGGCAGGAACCGGAGTTCGTGTCGCTTCATGCGCGTATTTCCAAGCCGGCAAAACCCGCTCCGCGCCCGGTCGCGACCGCGGCCCGGCTGGAACCGGAATCGCTTATTTCAGCTAACCGTCGTGAGAATCGGCGGGCGATTTATCGTGAAGCGCGCAGGCTATTGGCCAATGGCCGACCGCATAATGAGCTTCTCGAGAGTCTGCCGATAACCGAGGATGAATTGGAAATGCTGTCCGTCGCCGGCAAAGCGTGAACAGCCTGGGTATAGAGATACAGAAAGGGAACAACGATGTCCATGGATTCACCTATATTCTTCACGAAAGTGGAATGCCCGGTTTGCGGAACGATAAATGAAATCGATACGATTCGTGTAGGAGCATACACTGAGGGTGACAGACAGACGGATTTTTGTCCGACGATTATCAAATGGCGCAATCCGCGCTTTCAAAAATTCCATCCATTACTGTTTTTCACGGCGACCTGCTCGAATTGCTATTATACTCGAGAATTCAGCAATTCCTTCAAGGACTGGGCCAAGGATAATAATTTCCGCACCTACCGGCTGAAGACAATCAAGGAGCGGCATCTGGAATCACTGTCCGAGAGCGAATCATTCGTCAAACTGGTTGCCAGTGTATTGGACAAGGAACAGTATCCTGATGAAACGGCTGCCCTGAAGTTGATGCTGGCGATTTTCGACGAGCAGTTGAATGATCATCCGTCGGAACTCGATCTCGGCCGATTTTATCTACGTACGGCCTGGATGTTCCGCTATATGAATTCAGGAGATACCGAATATTCAGGCGGAAAGCAGATTCCGTCGCATATTGAAGATATTGAGCGCGCGATTACCGATATCGATAATTGGTTTAACGGTCTATCGCGCAACAGTGCCTATCTGCGCAATGCCGTCGAAGCGCATCTTGAATCTGCGGGCGAGGCAGATGCAGGCCAGCGTCCCTCATACGAACAGGCCATGAATGAATTGTCAGGTCTCGACTTGCAGGGACGGCAAATCGTCGAAACGCTCAAGAATGCACTTATCGAATCCAAGAAGAATGCCGGCGTCGTTACCGGCAGCGGCGATGGAAAACCATTCCACAAGTATGCCAGTTTCGGCGAATTTCTCAGCGCGCTCAAACGCGTGTGGGACGGTGTCGTCGTGAATGAATTCGATGCCATGCGTCTGGCGGTGAAATACTATATCGGCGCATTCGAATCGGGAAAACAGATAGCGCACGGTAATCAATCCATACAGGCAGCCTATCTGATCGGCGAATTGTCTCGCCAGATCGGCGATAATGATACGGCGCGGCAATATTTCAATACGACCATCAAGACCGGTCAGGCGTTCATCAATGAAATTCGCGGTGATCGAACGCGCACGGCTTTCGCCCGCAAGATACTCGAACTGGCAATGAAACAGGGAAAGAAGAATCTGGCAGAGGCAAAATAAGTTATGGGACTTACGCGAACACAGGCAAATAACCTGACGGTACAGGTATGGGAAAAACTGCATCTGGCGGTAGGTGAACCGGGTAAGGAGGGGGTGTATGCCTGTCGGGTGACCGATATCCATAAAGATAAGCTGGTCATCAGTCGTCCGGAATTTCAATACGGCGATTCGCTGTTGGCGAACAATCGAGTCATTTCGGCGCGCTTTACTCGTGCCGATGCCGCCTATTCATTCAAGGCGCGGTTGATCGAGGCGGAGAATAAGAAAGAAGATACGATGTACCTGGTCGAGCTGGGTAAAATCGAGCGCCTGCAGCGGCGCCGGTTCGTTCGCCTCGATCTGGTGTATCCGATTAAATACAAACTCATGCAGAAGCCTCTGGAAGAGACGGTTGAACTCAAGGGACGCGGTTTTTTCCAGGCGCGGACGCTCAATATCTCATCAGGCGGTACGCTTGTTCAGAGCGAAAGTGAACTGAAAGTCAATCAAATCATCCTGATGGATTTTCTGGATTGCAAGCTGGAAAACCTGCCGCGCTATGTGCTGGCGATTTGCCGGCAAACGCGGCTTGATGATAATCAGAATTACCTCGCCGGCTTCGAATTCATGCTCGAGGAGAATCTGCACAAGCATTTTTCGCATGAGAATTTGAAGATGATTCCGGCGGTGGCCAGAATGTATGATGACCGTATGCAGAACGCGCTGGTAACGGAGCTGTTTACTGAGCAGTTGCTGATGCGCAAGAAGGGGATTCTGTAATGGCGGTCGAAAAAACAAGTCGGAGCGGTGAGCGCACACGGCGCATGATAGAAGAATTGCCGTTGCTTCTGAACCAGGATATTTCCGTTCAAAAGAATCCCGCGGATGGCGTTGTGTATTCCGCCAAGGTACTGGGTGTCGAGCGCGACCGACTTCAGATAACGCTGCCGCGCGGTTTGCCCGATTTTGGATATTTGCGCGATACCTGCCCGGTCATGATTACATTTGTTATCGACGGTACTTTATATGAGGCAATGGGGAAATATCTTGCCGAGAATAAACAACAGCGAGAACTGGTTGTCGATAAGCGGATCGTGGAATCGAATCGGCGAAGCTCGCGGCGAGTGCCGTTGGCTATTGAAACGGTTTATGTCCCGATTTCGGATTTAAGCCTGACCTCGGGGCAATTGAGCAATCTCAAATGGCGTCGCTGCAAGACCCTGGATTTTTCGAGTGGGGGGTTGCTCCTGGCCCTTCCGGTTCAGGCGCCCGTAAAGTCGTATTTTCTTCTGAATTTGGAAATCGACACATTTGAGGGACCGCTGTTTGCCTTTGGGCAGATTCGCTGGATAACGAAAAGCGACGGCCCAAGGACAGAATTCAATTGCGGTGTCCAGTTCATACCATCGGAATTGTTGTTGCATCATTTTTCCAAGCGGGCATTGACAGGGCTGTCGCCTATGCTGCTTGGATTTACTCGGAAAAAACAAATCGAGCTCGATCGATACCTGGCGAGCATCTCGTCAAATCATAAAGGAGGAGCGTGACATGACCCCGGGAAATTCAAATGGAAATGGAAAAGGGTTACCCACGTCAACGACAATCGATTTTGAAGTCCGCGCGCCATTCAAGATTATGGAAGACAACCGGCGGCGGTTTATTCGGATCGATATCGAGGAACCGGTATCGTTCTCGGTTCTGAAGACCGATGATGGCGGATTCTGGCCCGATTGTGACGGCCCAACCGGCAACGGTGAGATCATAAATATCTCCGCCGGCGGTATGCTGATGTTCGTGACTGAGCCGCTTTTGGCGAATACTCTCGTTTCCATGTCGATGCAGCTAACCGGCTGTGATCCGATCGACAATATTCTGGGCAAAGTGAAACGGGTCGATGTGGACAGCGGCGGATATCTTGTCGGAATCGAATCAATCACTCGCGAACAATTAACCGATAACTTAAGCAGCGCGGAAATAGACCAGATTCCGAAGGAACTGTCATCGTTCAATGAGCGCCTCAGGACGCTTCTGAACGATTATGTGTATTCCCGCAAATTGAATGAAGATGAATAAGAAGAAAAAACTGATAGGAACAGTTTTGTGTCTGTGCCTGCTGGCGCTCTCGGCCGCAGGATTCGCACAGACCGATCGCCGCGCGATTGCGGTTATTTTGGAACACAGCGACCAGTCGTTCATCGATTTTAACCTGATGAACAAGTTGTACGATAACCTGCTGATCGATAACGGCCTCAAGGTCGTTATTCCCGAGGAAGACAGCACGCTGCCGGCCCCGCCGAATCATCGCTTCGATTTGGATCGAATTCTCGAGTGGGGACAGGAAGTCGGCGCACGCTATGTCGTGTATTTAAAGGTTGAGGATCGGAAGATTGTCCGGCGGAAACGGAAATCGATTCCCTATATCCTGAATCGATACATCGTCGAAGGGCAGATCGACGGCGCCTACAGCCTGATTGACTTGAACCGCAGCAAGGTAGTCGGCAATTGGAAATTGAGGACGCGACTGCCCGGTCCACAGCAATGGCAGGTAGCCGAGGATTACCCGAACGATCCGGACCTGCATCTGTCTGCGCCGAAAAAGATACAGTTTTACAAGGAGCTGGAGGAGTTGGCGGTAACCGAAATTATCGAACAAATCCAGCACCAGCTGAAAGGACGATAAGGTGGTTCAGGCGGTCGACAGAGTAATGAAACCGATTCCGATCGAGCATATCGAATTGTTTTCCGATATCGCCCGAATTCTTCGAGAAAAGTCTCCGAGCAAGCGGACTGTTCTCGAAGTGATGGAGATTATATCTAAGGTAGTCGAATTCGAATCGGCGACGCTGTATCTGATGAACAATCGTCAGGATAAACTCGATGAAATAGCGACTCGCGGCGAGACCGTCAACCTGATTTCATTTTTAGAATTCGATCAAGGGACCGGTCTGGCGGCATGGGCGGCAAAACAAAAGCGCCCGCTGCATATTCCGGGGCGCGAAGCGGGAGTCGCCGGCGTACGCGAAAATCACGACAGCGTGTTATTATTGCCGTTGCTCGTTGCCGGCGAGTTAGTCGGTGTCCTTTGTTTCGGTGATGCCCGCCCTCATGCCTTCGATGACAACACGCAGCGGTATCTTGAAGTCGTCAGTCACCAGTTTGCGCTGTCATTGGAGCGGATTATTCTCAACCGCGACCTCGAAGCCGCCAAAGATAAACTGGCCAAGTCCGAATTGAAAGCGCGCACGTTTGAACAAGAGGCGTCGACATCGGATCAATTCATGGAGATCGCGCGTTTGGCGGCCGAGATCAATTCGGAAATCAATGAACCGCTGGCGGCGATAGTGGGAAGCGCGAAAATTATCGAGCTGGAAGCGGCTCATTTACCGCATGGCGTCGGCGAACGTGTCAAGGCAATTGTCGATGGTGCGAGACAAATTTCTCTGATCACTCATAAGTTACACAAAATTGACAGAATCGTTACCGCCCAATTCGGCGGAGACGAATAACAGGACGTTATTTATAGGAAACCCACAGGGGAAGCAAAGGATGATGGCAACGATTGAAGATCCGGTTGCGGCCGGCGAGGTCGGATCGGAAGTCCAAAATAGTTTTCGACGCTATTTTGAGGCGAGTCGAGTGGGGCTATTCGTTATTGACCGGGATGCTAAACTCTCGTATGTCAATGAACGGGCTGCCGAAATTTTCGGGTTTGCCCATTCCGGCAATATCGGCCAGACTGAAATATCGCAACTCGATTTCTTTTTCTCTCAATCTGTTGTCGAACGCATAGCGGGATTGTTGCGGTTCGACGAATCGTTTAAGATAGACCGGATGCCCGGCACCAATCTGGCAGGGCATTTTGCATATTATTGCCTGGCGTGTCATCCCATGCACGACTCGAACGGTCGTGTTTCGGGCGTTATGGGCATCATCGAGGATTTTACCGAACAGGAAAAAATTAACCGGGAATTGAAGCGGACGGTGGATGAATTGTCCATCCTGTCCCAGATTTCGCAGGTCGTGTCATCGGCGCTGGATACGGAACAGATTCTGGAAGTGATTCTCACGGCCGTAACGGCTCGCCAGGGATTGGGCTTCAACCGCGCATTTCTGTTTTTACTGGATGAAGCGGGCGAATACCTCACCGGCAAGCTGGCTGTCGGGCCGGCGAATGCCGAAGAAGCGGGGCATATCTGGAGCACTCTTGCCAATGATGACCGTTCGTTGTTAGAGACACTGTCAAAATATCTCAGGCAGACGGGTAATACTCAGAGCAATCTCTTTTCATTAATAGAGGGACAGCGAATCGATATCTCCAACGGTTCATTGTTTGCGCGGTGTATTCGCGAAAAGCAGCCGATGGTCATAGATGATCAGACGGTACTGGATCCGGTGACCGAGCGTATCTTCGGTCGTCTCGGAGAAAAACATGCTGCGATGACGCCGCTCATTTCTCTGGATCGGCCTATCGGTCTTTTAATAGTGGATAACGCCATTACTCGCGAGCAGATCACGGAGCAGGATTGCCGGTTTCTGAAATTAATTGCCGATCAGAGCGCTTCGGCGGTCGAGCGCTCCTATTTGTATCGCGATATCCGCGACCGGGCGTTGGAACTCGAAGCGATGAACGTGCGTCTGGCCGAAATACAAAACCAGATTATTCAGGCAGAGAAAATGTCGGTCATCGGTGAAATTACTTCGGCCGTCGCGCATGAACTGAGAAACCCGCTGACGATTATCGGTGGGTTTGCAAATCTGGTTTGCAAGAACTGCGCCCCCGGATCGCCGGAGGCGGAATACCTCAATATAATCATATCCGAGACTCAGCGCGCCGAGTCGGTGCTGACCGATGTAATGGACTTTTCCAAGGCATCGAAGACAGCTGACCGGCGGCTTGACTTTAATGGCCTGGTCGGCGAAGCCGTCGAAATGATGGCAATGCGGATGGGAAACGGCAAGAAGCGCCTCAATGTGAAATTGAGCGATGTGCCGTTATTCGTCTGGGGAAATTCGGAACAGCTCAGGCATGCCGTATATCAGGTAATCCTGACGATTTTGCATGATCTTGATGCAAACATGCAGCCGCATGTCCAGACATTCATGCTGGCGGATATGGTGCGTCTGGAAATACATTTCCTGGATGGGCGGCAGAAAATGCAGTCGCTCGAAAAAGCATTAGGACAATATTTCGGCCCCGGCTGTAGTTCCAAGCGTCTTTCATTATTGGTGGCGGAAGAGGCATTAAAGCATCACGGGGGTAACCTGGGTATTGAATCGGGTATAAAAGAGGGGCCGATTTTATACATCGAACTACCCCTTCGAAGGGAGGAAGGTGATGGCTAAAATACTAGTTGTCGACGATGAGGTGCACCTGCGAGTCCTCTACAAAGCAGAGTTCGAAAGCGAAGGGTATGAGGTACAGGTGGCGGCTAATGAGCAGGAGGCTCATGGCACGGTTGCCGCGTTCAAGCCGAGTGTCATCATTCTCGACATTGAACTCGGTGACGGCAATGGCCTGCAACTGCTCAAACAATTGCGCGAGCAGCTACAGGATTGCTCGATTATACTGCATACGGCATATTCGACCTACAAGGCGGACTTCCAGTCCTGGCTGGCCGATGCATATATAATCAAATCATCCGATTTACGGCCGTTGAAGGCCAAGGTCAAGGAATTGCTGACCAAGGAATCGTGTGGAAAATAGTGAATCTGGAGACATCATCCGGCAGGGGCAGCGACTGGCATCTGACGTTGCCGAAATCAGTGCTGAGGTGAAGCTTCTGGCATTGAATCTGGCCATTGTCGTGGCCAAGATTCAAAACAGTCCAAAACCTTTGACGGGAATGGATGAGGAATTCACGGAATTGATCAGCCGGGTCAATCAGACGACTGATCAAATCGATGACGTGTTGAAGGCCTTTAATGCCCAAAAGACATTGATTTACAGCCTTCCGGCATCGACGAAAATTATCGAACAGCGGGGCGCGTATGACAAAATCGAAGCATCGTTGAATCAGGCGTACGATTTAAGTCAAAAGATATCCCGGTCGATACAAGAATTAGAACGCTTTAAACGAGTGAACTGATTATGGCTACTGTTTCCAAGAAAAAGTCGGTCGCGAGAAAAACGAAAAAAACGGCGACGACAAGGGCTACAAATACCCGTAAGATCGCCAAAAAAGCGGCGGCTCCGAAACGGACAAAGAAAACGACACCCCGCTCCGCTTCCGCGAAGAAGACTGCGGTGAAGAAGGCGGCTGTTAAAAAGGCGACACCGCGTAAGGAGTCCGCAACAAAAAAGGCAGCTGCAAAGAAGTCGACGGTCAAAAAGGCTGCGCCTCGGAGAGCACCTGCGCCGAAGAAAGCGGCACCGGTTCCGGTTGCCGCCGGTATGGCAGAGCCGATTGTCGATGACACCGTTGCCACGGGATTCTCACCCTCAGACGATTATACGGAAGACTTCGATTCGCTGAAGGAAGTACTTACCGATGATGGTGAAGTCCTGATTCGCGAAGAGGTTGTGCCGTCACCGGTCAGTGATGAATTCGATGAACAGGCAACAGACAATTCGGAAGCTTTCGATGAGGAAGTCATCGAGGAATCTGCTCAGGAACCGGAAGCAGACGAGGACGAGCAGGAAGCAACTGATGAATGGACTAAAGCGTCGGATGCCGAACGTACGGTCAAAAAAGAAATCGCCGCCAAACAGGATCTGACCGGGACCGATGAACTCCAATTAGTCTGTTTCTCGGTTGCCGATGAGGAATATGGCGTGGATATTTATCGCGTACAGGAGATCAATCGAGCCGTCGCGGTAACGGCATTGCCTGAAATGCCTCCGTATATACAGGGAATTATCAATCTGCGCGGCAACGTGATTCCGATTATCGATCTGCGCTATCGACTTGGATTCGCGACGCGCGATGAAGACAAAGATACGCGCATTATCGTTTTGGATACGAACGGCGCATTGGTCGGCTTGACGGTCGATTCGGTCACGAAAGTGCTTCGCGTATCCAAATCATCTATGGAGCCGCTCCCTAAACAGGCATCGACGGCAGGAGCCGATTTCCTCGAGGGAATCATCCGCCTCGAAGATCGCCTGATCATGGTCATTGACTGCCAGAAAGTGGTGGAATTATAGCGGCCGGCAACGGGGTGCTGGAAAGAAGAGGAACCGATTATGATAACATCTGTCGATCAATTACTGGAAAGGCGCCGGGGAAATCCCATTAATGTCCTTATCGTCGATGATGAGGACCGCGTGCGAGATGTCTTTCGGGATTTCTGTCAGTCGTCGGATCTTTTTAATGTCGTGACGGCAAGTGGCGGCCAGGAGGCGATCGATAAGGTGATGGCCCAGGAAATCGATATCGTGACAATCGATCTGGTGATGCCGGATGTGTCGGGTATTGATGCCATTAAACATATTAAGAGGCAAAAACCCCATTTGCCCGTGATTATCGTTACCGGCAATGCTACCCGCAGTCTTATTGAGGAAGCCGGCCAAATGGGGGGATGCCGGGTTTTACACAAACCGGTGGGACTCGATGATTTCCTCGGTGAGCTGGTCGAGGTCGCCCAGGAAAAGTGTAGAATGTCAGATAATCCTTAATTAATCGGTTAAAATCCCGATATACAGGTAAGAACATATAATTATTGCTAATGGGAAATATGACGGGACAAAACAAGAGTAATATATCGATTCTGGCGGTTGACGATGAGGAAATGCTGCGGAACCTCCTCGTGAAGATTCTTGCAAAAGAAGGATACCAGGTCGATACTGCGGTTGACGGCGAGGACGCTCTCGCAAAACTTGGGCAACGGGAATATCATCTGCTGATTTCGGATATAAAAATGCCGAAATTGAACGGCTTCGAGTTGTTGAAAATCGTTCGGGAGAAACACCCGGGTTTAGGCGTCATCATAATGACGGCATATGGAGATTCGTACAGCGTCAAAGATGCGCTGTTGCTTGGGGCGGATGAATATATTACCAAACCGTTTAAGAGTTTTGAAATCAATCTGATAGTCGAGCGCGCCTATTGGCGGCTGCTATCGGGAAAGGCGCGAGTATAGTCCACCAATTTAGGGGGAGGCAAGAACGTGCAGCAGCCGGTGCAAAACAATACAGATGCAGAACGGACGACCGGTCCTCCGATTCGTGTGATCATAACACCGAATAAAATGAGTGCGATAGTCAGGATTCCCTGGCCTGCCGAAGGGGATGCTCCCATTACCGTCGATTCTATTCTCAATGCGATTAAAGAGAAAAATGTCACTTATGGAATAAACAATGATGCGATTCAGTCGCTCATTAACGAGTCGAAATTCGATGTTAATGTCGAGGTGGCGGTTGGTTTATTGCCTCAGCCCGGACAGGATGCCAAACTCGAATATCGGTTCGAGGAAATCCAGACACTCCAGCCGACCATCGATGCCGATGGGCGGATCGATTACAAAGATATTAATTTCGTACGAACCGCGGATAAAGGGCAAGTCCTGGCCATTAAGACTCCGGCTCAGGAAGGCATTTCCGGCATCAATGTACATGGGGAAGAAGTAAGCGCGCCATCGGGACGGGAATTGAAAATTGTCCTGGGGCAGAATACGCGCTGGTCGGAAGACGGCCTGCAAATTATTGCCGATGCCGATGGTTCGATTGTTACCACGAGAAAGCAGATCAGCGTTTCTGCAGTGCAGACAATTGGCGGTGTCAATACGCAGACCGGCAATATTAAGCACAACGGCTCCTTGATTATCAAAGGGAGCGTCGAGGCGAATTTCGAGGTGTCTGCTAAGGGTGATATCGAAATCTACAAAAATGTCGCAGATGCAAAAGTCATAAGCGGCGGCAATATTATGGTCAAGGGCGGTTTCCTTGGCAGCCGCAATGGATTATTACAGGCGCTTGGCGATGTCCACTGTAAATATGTCAATGATCAGGTTATTAAGGCCGGTCAGAGCGTATTCGTCGGCGGTGAAGTCTTTAACAGTCTCGTTTCGGCGAGTCATCAAATTCATGTGACGGGGAGCAAGGGACGAATCGTCGGCGGTAAGGTCCAGGCGAAAAATGAAGTCAAGGCGACTTGTCTGGGATCGGATGCCGGAACGCGTACCGAAATCCAGGTTGCATACGATTCGAAATTAATGAACAGCTATCGCGAAATCAAGATGCAACTTGAGCAACTCGATGAGAACCTGCAGCGAGTGGATGAGGGATTGGTTGTTCTGTATCGCCAGCAATTGGATAATGCTTTGAGTCCGCAGAAGCTGGCGGCGCTACAGAAGCTGGAAGAGTTCAAGAAAGGCTATCCGCAGCGCAAGCAGGATCTGAATGTCAAGAAAGCCGACCTGGAGAAGCAGATTCAGCAGAATCAACAGGCGCGAATTATAGCCGTTCAGGATGTCTATCCGGGCGTGATTATTCAATTCGGTATTATCTACAAAGAGATTAAGGACAAAATGGGGCCGTCCTATTTCTGTCTTGAGAATAACACGATCGTACACAAAGAGTACCGGCCGGGTAAATAGCGAAAATAGGCGCGATCGCGCCTGTCAAAAAAGTAAATCAAGCCCAGAAAATAGTTGAAAAACGCCAAAATGTGATTATATTGGCGTTTCACGACGGAGAGGTGGCCGAGCGGCCGAAGGCAGCTGCCTGCTAAGCAGTTAACGGGGAAACTCGTTCCTGGGTTCGAATCCCAGCCTCTCCGCCATAATAATTTCTAACAATATATATCACTAATTACCAATAAGTTATTGACAAAATCCTCTCCGCGTCCCTATATTTCTAACAAGTTTCTCACAACAAAATTCGGAAACTGACCATGGCTAGTATTCAATTCAAGAAAAATAAGAGTGGGCAAAAGACTTATTATGTGGTTGTCTCAATTAATGGCAAGCATAAATGGCTTAAGGCTGGAACCCAAAAAGATGCCAAAGTATTAAAGCGCCATGTTGAATCACTTGAAAACTCTAAAAGACTTGAAAAACTCGGTGTAGGCCAAAGTAAAAAACGAATCGATGTCTTTTTTCAAGAATTCGCTGATCATATTCGGCTTAGAACTTCAAAAAGAACAGTTAAAAGATATTTGGGAGTACTTAATACCTTTATTGTGTTTTTGAAAATGTTTCATTCGCATGTGATTTATTTATCTCAGATAAAGCCAGAACTTATTGAATCATTTCAGAAGCATCGATTAGAATCTGTTGAGTTAAAAAGCGAGGCTGATGGTAATAAAGTTGGAAGTCATAAAAACAAAAAACTGCCCTTGCCACAAACAGTTAATTATGAAGTGAGTGTTTTGCGATCTGCATTTATGTGGGCGCATGATAGAGATTTAATGGCGCAGGTTCCAACAAAAAAGGTTAGTTCACTACGCACTGTTCCAAAAAGAAAAATTAGACTTCTTGATCCTAAAGAGTGTGGTGATTTACTTAAAACCTGCAAGAGAATAGGACAAGAGAATTCTCGCTATCGAATCTTTGCCAATATATTTAAGTTTTTACTCAACACTGGTCTGAGATCTGGAGAGCTATGTAATTTGACTTGGGCAGATGTGAATTTAGAGACAGGTCTAATTAAGATTCAGGCCAAGGAAGGTTGGACTCCGAAGAGCTATTCCCGAGAGTTTTTTTTGAATGAGACAAGTCTTGAAATATTAGGTTCACTTGAGAAGTTGGGAGACTATATCTTTTTGAGTCAAACGGGGAAGCAGTTTAGTACTGATGATTTAAGACGGGCTCTCTTGAAAGTCGCAAAGGAAGCAGGCTTTTTGGATTTGACTAGGGTTCATGATTTGCGGCACACGTTTAATTCACTGATGCAAATGAACGGGGTAGACCCGGCAACAATGGGAAGAATTTTGGGCCACAAAGATATTGAGACAACCATGATCTATACTCACCAAACCGAGGAGCACTTGAAGAAGAGTATTGAGAAGGTTGGGATTGGTAGGGAACCATATTGATATTCATGATAGGGTAAGCCATACAAACATTCACCCCCAATGCATTTTTTTTATTAGCCTCTACCATACATAAAATTTCCTAATCACCAATTAATAATTCTTCAATATTATTGGCATAATCCAGTAAATACTCCACGTCTGCATAATTAACTTTAAAGCGTTTGCAGAGTTTTTGAAGAGTTTCTATATATTGAAATCTTGTCACTTGATCAGGAATAGTGGCGATATCGCACAGTATCAAGACAAGTAATGATGCAACAAGTAGATACTCAGTATTGCCGGTTACTTTTCGGAGGATAATATTCGGTTTCCGCTCCTTTAGCAACATGCTCTTTACTTCATTCCCCAGATTGGGATTTCTTGATATTAAATATTCTATTGCACGAACTTGTTCTTTGACTGCCTTGCCTTTCAGGCCAATTATATTGTATTCCATAGTAGCTCCTCATTCCATTCCTATGCTTGACTCGTCATTCTGGGAATATCCCAATTTGTTTTTTTCTAATATATTCCTTTTCATTGATTGGTTCTATATCTTCCCAATCAAGATTGGGAAATTTAGATTTCAAATAATGATCTAGTACTAGCCTGGTTGGATCAAATAGATCATAAGGAAGATTGCTAGTATCATGCCACTCCCATTTTTCGATCAAATGAGGCTCACGATTGGCCAATGCTCCCTTGTACTTAATGGCCAATACGCCGATTGATAGAACCCACGGCTTGTTTGCGTATACATTTTTTCGAATGGAGATTGGTTTCGACTCAATTAAACTCAAACCAGTTTCCTCCCGCAATTCCCTTTCGGCACATACCTTTAAAGTTTCCATGGGTTTTTGCTTTCCCCCAGGAAGTGCGAAAAGCCCTGCTCCATATCCCTGTTTCCTTTTGCCCAATAAAACATGAATTTTATTATTAATTGTCTTGGTGACGACTATCCCACAAGCCGAGTATGGTATATTCTTTGCTGAACCCAAAGAATTGACACTATCGCTTTTTATAATAGATTTTGCCAGCCATATTGGATGGTCAAACCTTAATGCTATATCGTTGCCTTCGTTATCGACAATGACAACATCGATAGGGAGATCTAATCCCTTTGTGATTCCCTCCTTGATTAAAGATTTTGAAGACGAGTCTATAGACGGATTGTCTTCTTTTCTTTGATCCTTCGGAACAACTACCTCCACTTTTGGATAAAACTTGGGCAGTTTTTCCAATCTGACTTTGGGTAGCGCCGAAATTGCAGCCACTTGTTGCCTTTTCATGAAAGGCAAAGTAAGTTCCATTCGTAGGCTGGCGACGGCAAGCGCAACAAGAATTCTTGTCAAGATATCCCTGTAAAGTGAATTTATCCTTAAATTCCTACGAAAATGCCATAAAGTAGCCCTAGTTGGAAGAGGATCACCTTCGGCAAATCCGCATATTGTTTGTAATAAAGACCTTTCTTCCAATGTCCTAATTAATTCTCTTTCGGTTGGTATTTCAATTATGAATGGCAATATACATACTTTGAGAAGACTGACAACAGGTATACTGTTATAGGAAAATTTCATTCCGATTGTTTGTACAACTCCCCAGTCTGTAGAATCAAATAGTCGAATTAGGTCATTGGCACTCAACGGCCTTGATTCCTTTTCTACACCGCCTATTAAAAGGGATTCAAATTTATATTGTTGATCTTTATTAGGCATATAATTCTTTGATTTTGCCTCGGGAATTTCCCATTGCACTTGACGCATTCTCATAGCTATCTTGACAACTCAGCGATATACTCACAACATTGTTCTGTTATTCTTTCTTTCGCTTGTGAAGCACTTACTACTTTAACATGGTGACCCAGAATATGGTGTTGCGACAGGTTAAGATAAATATCCCGATGCCTTTTCATTTTCTCCAATGTTTCAAAAATTCCCCTTTTGGTTCGCTCCTTTATACGCTCAATTGCCTCTTGCGGATCTATATCAAAAATGATCACGAGATCTGGCAAGTAGATATTCCTCTGCATAAAATAAAGCTCATAAATATCGCTTTCCTTTATGCTTTGATATACCAAAGTGCTTATAAAACTACGCACCGATAAAACATAATCATTTTTATCTAGGAGGGGTATCACATCTTCTTTCTGAAGCTGAAGCCTATCGCTTATCATTAGGTGGCGCATTTGAAATGGATCCTTAAGTCTGGCTCCATTGTTAATATTCTCCCAAACGTCTCTGTATTTCTTATAATATTCACTTGGTTCTTCGACTATCTCGCATGTATGCTTATTCTCAATTAGGCGCCTTTTTATCCCTTCGGCCTGAGTGTTTTTTCCTGTTCCGCTAATTCCCTCAAGAACGATATATTGTCCTTGACTGGAACGGGGCGCAATCTCGGCTGGTTCATTAAGAAGAGAAAAGAACAGCCGGGCAAATGTATATTCACGAATGGCAATCTCTCTGCTCTCCTGAAAAATTAAACCATCTATCCTCTTCCGCATTCCAAACTCGAGCCGATCCAAAATTTGTTTAACACCTGCTCCTGTTTCGCCGGCCCACAATGCTATTCTAAGTATACCCCAGGCTCCAAAGCCTGCCAAGAAATCCGCGTCCTTGAGAATTTTCCCCTCCAATGACGATGGTGTATGGTTCGGCTTATCGTGTTCCTTTATGGCCTGAATTACACCTGTCTTTTTCTTATTATTTAGTACTGCCCCTAAATTATCCAACACATTTTTTGATAATTGGACCGATTGATCAATACTTTCTTCTCCTCTTTTATTAGGGTCCATTCTACCCAGATCATGCAAAATTACCGCAGCCTCAATAATATCAAGATCTCCACCATTAATTGACTGGAGTTTCAAGGCATATTGCATGACACGATCCACATGCCATCTATCATGGCTTGGACTCAAAGATGCTCCCGCCAGTTCTTTCCAAATCGAATCGGTAATTTTTTCTGAATTGTTATTTTTCATTACTCTTTCTAACTCCTTCTGAACCCAAACAACTTAGGTCACGATAGAAATAGTATTTGGCGTCGTCGTCTGTTGTTGGTACGTTATTCAATTCGAGGTCTTGAGGAAATTCTGATATGCCATTATAACGATATTGCCTTTTTACGGCTGGCACTTTAGTACATACCTGTACTTCTGACCATTTTACAGGCAATGGAACCAGAGGAAAAGAAGGATTTGATATTTCAATCATATTTAGTGAAGAAATGCCGACCTCTTTTGCGATTGAGCACCTATGCAATCCATCGACCAACTCCGGGATACAATTGGTTTTTCCATTTTGTATTTCATTAGTCCATTCAACCACAGGCGGTGCAATAATTTTTATATCGCCATTATTCCATCTGAAATATAATAGTCCACAGTCATCAAATATGCTAATACCATAATTGCTGAATAAGGCCGCGTTTAATTCATATTGTCTATCCAAGTTTTCTTTAAGTACATAATATGCCAATGGATGAACATCCTCTATTCTTAACCTTCGTAGTCGTATATCATCACTTTTATATGGCTTCATTAAAAAATCTCCATTAAGCCCTACATTAATTAACAATTCCTTAATCTTTGTAAAATTACAGAATCTTACTATTCTAATACAGGCATTATTTGTTATTGAATTAATATTGCTTTCATCTATGGTCATTAATTCAGGCATGTACTCAATGTTGTGTCTGGTGCATTCACCTTCTATAAAACTCTCAATTCTCCGATAAAACATTAGTGCAGTTTTCCTGTATAAAGGCGAAAATGTATCCACAATTACACGTTTACCTAATAAGCGTAGATTACTTAAGATATTAAATTGCCATAACCAGACGGAATTTGGCAAAGAATCTGGAGCACAAAATGGTAGCCCCATTTCTTTCCAATCGTTTATGTGTTCATCTATACATCCCTGGCTTGCATGTACGATCCCATCCGCCTGTTTGATCAGCCTTATCATTGAAAAATAGTCAGAACTGGTATCAACGTAATTATCGGAAATGTAGGCGTAGCCATTATGTCCATTGGACGGATATGAGTAAATCGTATCGTCGTGACGTTTTATAATACCAAGAATTTGAGCCAAACCTTTCTCGTGATCCGCAAAATATTGTATTTTCGCAAGCACATCCGTCGCTATCTGAACGCCAATAGATATATGCTCAAATCCATCCATATTCCATTTACTATTTTTTTCTGCATAGCCGATGTCGTGCAATAGAGCGGCGCTCCTTAATAAAAATATTGTTTCATCATTAAATTCTGTTTTTATTATATTTTTGGAGCTTTCTATGGAATTCAAAAGTTCGTTTTCAACTGCAATTGCATGACTCAAGCCGTATAGCGGGGTCTCCCTATTATTGAATAATTTCTGAATTTCCACTATAATTTTACTTCGCACATCCTCTAGATCAATCATATTATTGCCTTCATTTGCTGATGATCCATAGTCTAAATAGTTTCCACCTTTTCGCTGCCCTGATCAATATTTTGCGCTAGGAGCAAAAATCCCATGCAATAATCTCTTACTTCAAGTGTCCTGTTGTATTTCATTCCACAATATAAAGAAATTATAATGAGACCTCCTGTAATGAATGAAAATAATCCTATACCCATGCCCAATATATATTGACTCTCAACGATCCTGAGAATGGACCAAATTACCGAATCAAGCATTAAAAGTATAATGGGTGGAATGCAGTTTTTTCTTATATGTCTTAATACTACTTGGCGATTTGCATATTCGGCTAATACTGGACTATTATTTCTAACAAATGCCCTTATAAAATAATAAGTTTCTCTTGACCAAGGTTTATCGACATTGAAAATACGACTATAGGCATGGATAAGGTCGTCTTTGTATCCCTGTAGATATTTATTGTCAAGCGGTGAGTCTATCTCCTTAATTTTCTGAATGTTATCACCCCATCTGCTTCGAATTTGTAGGATGTTTGAAGCTACCATTCCTAGAAAATAAGAGACTGGAATAGAAATCAATCCTAGTGCCCACGCATTTTTGTCAAAATCAAAAAATAACTTCTGGTCGATCGGTAATTCCAATAATAACAAATATAGGGCCATTAAAGTAATCATACCAGGGAAAATATAGGATAATAAATCGACCAGGGACAGATTTGGAAGGGATTTAAACATCTTTACCCCCAATACCTTATGTGATTATGTGTACCCATTTCATGGGCAGTTCTAATTTCTAAATTGCACGAAGTAAAATAGAAAATTGGCCCTAGGTATGCAACTGAATTGTGAAAGGGCCCAAAGCCCAAAGACAATGTACTGGCTCACATGGGGATAGAGTGCAATGGTAGAAATTCGATAAGCCAATAATTTATAATGAGATACGAAGCATTGATTTAAGCCTTAACTATCTCCGAGTAAGGCCAAGTTATTCTAATTTGGAAAAATGGGTTTCTGCGGAATGGATATTGCCATAGTTCTTCAAAGAGTTTATATATTGGGTAAAGAGGGTAGCCTTTAACTATAATTTAAGTCTCTCTTAATTTGCATTAAGAATGGATATGGAAGAAATATTAAAAATCCCGAAGAGACCTTTTATTAGTCCATTAAGATATCCTGGCGGGAAATCTCGTTTGGCAAGACTCCTATGTAAATTTATTCTCCGCAATTTTGCGGATTATTCCAACCTTACGATTGTCGAACCATTTGCCGGTGGAGCTGGCGCTTCTTTGGCACTATTGGATGCGGGAATTGTAGATCATGTTATAATAAATGATTATGATAAATCGATCTATGCCTTTTGGCAAACTGCAGTTAATAATTCAGATTATTTAATCGACAAAATAAAATCTACACGCATATCAATTGCTGAATGGCATAGGCAAAGAGCTTGCTATCTAAAAAAGGACAGTTCATTGGAGGAACTCGCCTATGCCACTTTTTTCTTAAATAGAACAAATCGATCTGGGATAATTCAAGGAAGACCAATCGGAGGCCTGAAACAGCGCGGCATATGGAATCTAAAATCAAGGTTTGATAAGAAGAAAATGATAGAACGATTTAAGCACATAAAAGGCTTTTCTCAGAAAATATCAGTATCCAATCTAGATGCCTTAGAACTTTTGAAGTCCTATAACGACGGTAAAAGCCATAATGAGATATTACTGTTTTTGGATCCCCCATATTATAAACATGGTACGGAACTATATCTAAATTCTTTTACGGATGATGATCATAAAATTTTGGCAAATCATCTTTTATCTAGTAATATGCGATGGATTATGACTTATGATGATCACGCCTTTGTTCGAAGCCTATATGTTAGAACAAAGAAAAGACACTATAAGTTGGGGCATTGTGCTCATCGCCCTAAAATTGGCGACGAATTAATCCTTGTAAGCCCTAATTTAATTATGGTCCCATTGCGTCCCTATAATGATTTCTAGTTTTTCTAATCGTTATGGATCTAGTTTTGTTATTTCATTGTACAAATTAAACCATGAATTTACTTGTCTGACCAGAGAAGAAGAAGGGATAATGTTTTCCGATGATGAAAACCAGAATCTATGAGGGACTATCTCTTGCAAGTATTCAAGTTTTCTCAGTTGATCATCAACATAAACTGAGATATTATGGCAAGCTGCACTTTTGTCGGGATTTCGATTTGTACCTACAAGATTAATATTAAGTTTTTTCGAATCCAACCAGTGCCTAACATTTTGTAATTCTGTTTTGCCACGGGATGTGATTATAACAATATCATATCCTCTTTTGTGGAGCTTATTTATATATTTTATTGCGCCATTTATTGGCTTAATGGCCCTACTAGTTATGGGATTTCGATAAATCATACTCTGCAAATGTCTATATTGATTACTCGTTAAATACCCTTCTTCAATAACCTTATCCCTGTCAATTACTTCGTTTTGAATGTTGACGCCGTATAAAGCATAAGCCAATTCCTTTTTGAACCCTTGAATATCTGCGATTACTCCGTCAAAATCAATTCCGACCCTCATGCATAAATTGCATATTAAATACTATTTAAGGCTTTCTTTGAACTCTTTTAATCGTAATGACCGTACGACTATTACTTGCTGAGCTAATCGTTTTAGTGCAATTTTTCAATCATATAGATATAAGTGGGGAAATATTGGTTGCCGAGCATTTGCCTTCAATCCACTCCTTAACATCCTCTTTGCGAAATCGAATATGCTTTCCAAGTTTTATATATGGCAGATTCGTATTATAGAGCCAATATCTGACTACGCTTTCTTTAACCTGGCAATACTCGGCAACGTCAGTAATTGTCCAAAGCTTTTCAGAAGAATTACTCAAAACTACCCTCGACAAAGTTTACAGCTTTCCCATTTGGGGACCACTTTTATAATATCCGGTAGTGAGCCAAAAATCGAAAATCGCCTGTAATTCCATTCAATTGGAGACATAGAAAGCACAATATCACAAGCGCTTAAGGCATGGCCTGCCGCGACCATAGAAAGATTAATATTGGCGCTGGCGCTGCATTTTTGGGCCCCCTTATTTCCTTTGCGTAGGCAACCAAAGCAGGCAGTGTTTTGGCCAACTCCTTGGGTAAACACATATCCATAGTCTGAGTCTGGACTAAGCCCGACAATTATACCCGGAATGGAATTGTCCATACAATAACGGGTACAAAATTCCCTGGTCTCATCATTGTCGGGTGCACAAATTACAATACCAGGCTTTTCTATATGCCCGTCCATAATGGTTTCTTCAATGAACAGATCAACACCCAGAATTACTGAATCAGCGGTAGCTTCCCCCTTGATATTCTTGGCCAACTGGCTAGCCTTATATTTCCCAATATCGCGGGGAAAGAATCGTTGGCGATTCAAATTGGTAATATCAACTGTATCTCCGTCATAAATGGTTAGTCTCTTGACTCCCTTTCGCATAAGCCCTAAGGCAATAAATCCGCCGGGGCCGCCGGCTCCAACTAACACTATATGAGAATCACGATATGCCACGGAGGAGAAGATATCTAATGACTTCTCCCGATCGAGAATATTATCCACTTGAGTCGAATTCAATTTCGGATGAGCCTTGATTGTGGCAGGCCTAGGACTGCCCAAGCTTGATTGTCTTTTCGTCGACATATTCAAATCCTTTGCCAATAACCTCAAAATCAAAATTAGTCTCATGCGAGAAAAAACGAACAAGTCCATCCCTTGAAAAAATGAGACCAATTGTTGGGTATCCACCAGCCTCCAAGTTTCTTTGGTGATCAATATCAATTGATGAAGGATATATTGAGCCTACTCCGGTTCCGGGATGCGAATGAAACCACGCTAGAAGCCTCTGACCGGATTGATTGAGTTTTTGCAGGGCCAGGCGGTTTGATTCACTATCAGCCGCAATAAAGCTGGGAGTCTGGGTTTTATATGTCAGCCACAATTTGGTATCTAGCGTTCTAATAGAGCCGATTTCAAGGCCTGTACAAAAAAGCATTTCCTCATTTTGAGAAAGAGTAAGGTCCTTAAAACAGCCCAAAAGAAACTGGACACTGCAAATATAGATTGGCCTTACTTTGCCGTGATCAAGAGCCTGTGCGGTTGATGTTATCGCCCGCGAGGCATGAGATAAAGCCAGGAGAACATCTAGCCTAGCCTTTGCTCTTTCGCTGTTACATTCAATAATGTCTTTTTGAAGTGACGTTTGTAGCTTTTTGCCAGTTTTTTCAAGCTCATATAGAGCTCCTTGTAGCGTAGCGAAATTTCTGTAGTTCTTCACAAGACTTTTCATAATTCACCTCATCTCCTATGCGTAATCCGATAAGCTTCAATTAAGACAACTTCAATACAACGAATTCCTTCTTCAAGGGATTTTGGCGCTTTGTCAAAGTGAATTTCATACCAGCCGTTTCCCTTGGAATGAAAGCAGACCCAATGCGGGTGGTTCTTAAGCTCATAGGGCGGCTCTCGTATGAAAAAATCGCCGCAATGAAGGGATCTCTTTCTGATTTTACCTTCAAATGTGTGATACCAGGTTCGATAAAATCCAAAGTAGTTTTGACCCTTTAAATGCCAGCCTCGCTGACAAAGGAGTAACGACTTCATAAGACTTTTCCTCCGGCTGTTGCAGCAGTGTAGGCAGTTAAAACAGAACTATCAGTTACTTTGTCGTAGACCGGCTCATTGGCGCCGAAAGGCAGTTCACTTAAGGATGGACAAAGTTCATAGCCTTCCAGGCCGATTTTTCTGAGTAATTCAGCGGCCGTTGTCTCGGGGGAAACGACAATTCCGCCTCGGGGCTCATTTCCTGAGCCCATCACATCAATTGATACACGCTTAAACATGGTAATATCTCCTACTTATTTGTTTTGGATGGCGAAGAGTAATTCAGAAACTCTCCGGCCAGCTTCGTAATGATTGCTATCTCTTTAAGTGACAGTGATATTTCAGACTCAAGTAAGCGATCAATTTCGATTTTGGACTTTTTATTCTGGGCAATGATCCAAATTGCAGTTGGTTTGATTTCGCTTGCCACATCCTTAAGGCAATTGGTTATTTCTTTTGAAAATGGCTTTGAAATGGCGACTTCACACATAATGATTTCGATTGTAGAGCGAAGAAGAACATCGACTGCTTTTCCATTACTAAGCATGAATTCGGTATCAGCCATATATCCGTGCTTATTGGCCCACTGCATAATATTGTGGACGATTAGAGAATGAAGATAGCCTCCTTTTGATGCCGTGCTCGGTTGCGTAATCCCGATGTTTTCATACGCTGCCTTTAGGGGTTCGAGAATGCAAACATAGGATTTACCCATTTGTATTTTGTGCTCTTTTATCAGATTTTGTCGAAGCAGAAATTTCTTAATTGTTATTTGGGCAGAACCCGATTTGATTCCGGCAGACTGAAAAATCTCTGACTGAATCATGAAAGGACACTTTTGGTTGAGCCAAACATTGAGAAGAGCCTTTGCTTGAATCTCAATGTTACTTGACTTTGATTTCTGAGTATGGATTTGTGGTCTTTCTATGGTCGATGATTTTTCAGACGGGGTATACTCAAGCCTTGTGAATTTCTGGTAGAATGCCTGACTTCGCGTCGACGATTCCCACTTGATTTTTGTGATAGGTATATTTTTATTGAGCAACATGAGGAGTCTCCAGTGTAAAGGGGAAGGGGTAGCGCAAATCTTTTGCGCAGGCCTGGCCGGGAAGCGTTCGCCTCTTTATAAACTCGATTTGTTCAGATGTCATACCGGTACTTGAACCAAAAATGGTATAGTCTGAACCTAGCCCAAATCCGCCCACCAAAATCTTTGTTGCAGTATTTGCGAGAACTGAATCTGCCAGATGCGAAAGACCTTGAGTTCCGATGATAAAACCAATACCAAACTCCCGGCATTTGGCGAAATAATCAGCGATTAAATAAGTGCCTTCTTGAAATTCATGCCATTTTTTAAAAACTGTGGAGGCCTCATCAAAGACCAGTAGATCCCTTAGGTGCGGGCTTCTAACATTTTGGGCCATTCGATATGATACAATTTTAGCAATCATTATTGTGATGAAAAGGTTTTGATAATCTGTTGGAATTCCCTCAAGTGAAATTGTCCAATCGGTCTGCATGAATCGCTCCCAATCTAGAGCTCGAGTTGAACAGATATGATCGCCAAAAACAGACAAAATTCCTTCAAGGCGATTGGTAAGTGTTTCCTTATATCGGGATAAATGACTTTGCAGGGGATAGCGCCTGGTGCGAAGCGCATCATAGATGTCTTTGATTGAGGGATAGATTGTAATTCCCCTGGAAAGGCGATCGTTATACTGTGCAAGTGCGATTGCGGTGAAGAGATTTCTTGCCGCAACTCGAATATCCATATAGTTGCTTATTATTTCAGCCACCTGAGCTACTACCAGCCGAAAGGGAACAGATGGAGAGGGTGCGAGTAGATTTATATAGAAATCTTCTAGTAGCCAGTAGACAAAGCCAGGATAGACTGAGAGGCAAGCATAGTCGCCCTTTCTGTCAAAACCCTTAATCATTGATTCATCTCCAGAATTTGGGCCAAAATCAAGAGAATAAAATTGGTCTTTCCTCCGCCTGATCTTCCGCAAATGAGAATGGAATTCGTAAGCATATCTGGTTCAATTAGCCAAGGAGAATTTGTATTGGAGACTTTGCCCAAAAGTAATCTGCCGTGAAGTCCATCAGAAAATGCTGGATTAGTGGGCCTAAATGGATCTGGATCCAATTGATTCTGCGTTTCGGCGCTCTCTAATGCCTCGAGGACTAGCGACTGTACTTCTGAGTCTTCAGGATTGGCGTCAAGAATCCGTAGAAGTTGGCTGTGTTGAGTATTTTTTATAAGACCGGTCCTGTGTGAGCGAAGATGAAACTCCTTGTTATCCATAGTTTTCCCTTTTCCTAAAAGGGGAGAGCAGAAGTCTACCTGTACCTCTGAAAAAGCGTCTGAGACGTAGTCTATTTCGGCACTTTTTGCAAAGCCAGATTTGGCCTTTTTCATCCCATCTTGAGCATTTAATACACATGACAAGGCCACAAGTGTGACAGTACCTGAAGGTGCGAGAAGTCAACCAAACGCCACAATCTGAATACTGGCATCGGCCGGCGACCTGGCTAATATCCCAAACAGATTCGCCTGAAATGAGACTGGCATTACGACTTTCAATCGTTTCGACATTTCCCTGAGGCGAAATCTCAGTTATTAATTCCGTCAAGATTTCAAACCTTCTATTCTCATCACCAATAACTTGGCGTTGACGGCGAATTCGACGCTGGTTATCACCGAAAACTTGAGTTATGTCATCAGGCATAATTGGGCTCCTTTTGGTTGGGTTACCATTCATTGACAACTTGCGTTTCCTCAAGCGCGCGTGCGATACGCGAGAGAGTTTTGGGGGATTCTTTGCCTTCTTTTAATATCTGAAGACATTTCTTAATGAGACGAGACTCGTCTTGTTTCTCGTTAGAATGCGACTTGCTCATAATTAACTCCTGGCCTATTTCCAGGCGGCTATTTATTTCGTAATTGGCTGTTGCGATCAAAAGCCTGCCGTCGAGTTCTATGGCGATTTCTGCCTGTTTGAGTGTGGTTGACAGAATCTGCGATGCGTTAGCAATCAGGGAAATGGCCTTAATTACCTGAGTAGAAGGAAACGAGGAACATAAAATTGTTGTTTCTTCTTCTACCCGGTCGGTGCCATTAAGCCACAGGCTTTGCTCAGTTCTTTTTCGCACACTACCGAAATTTTGTGCCATTGACTTTGCCAAGGGAGAAACCACGGTATCATTATCAATGAGATCTCCCTTAGAATCTCGATCCGGAATAAATAATTCCAGTTTGTGGTTTAAAACTGCCATTTGTGCGTTCATGAAAAACCTCCATTTTATTCCAATAAAAAAGGGAAATGCCAAATTGCACTTCCCATCATCAACAAAGTAGTTGACACCGGCGAAGGATTATTTTATTGTCTTATCTATCCTAATTCCTGTTTTTAGAATTGTTAGGACATATTTCTTTACTGTTTTATGGCATTTATAGACCAACCAGATTTTTGGTGGATCACGTCCCTCGCCTTTGTCATCAATTAATAGCTCTAATTTACGCATTATCCGCTCCTACATATGTTGTTGGTTCTTCACCTAAAACATAATTACACTCATTTTCTATTCGAGGGACATTTTTATTTCCTGCCAATCCTGCATAATGAGAAAGGGTCCCAATAATAGATTCTGCAAATTTCCTTAAACGAATGCCTTTAAGTTTAATTGATGATTTGCAATTGATAAACTCTTGAATATCTATCTTATTGTTAAGCAGTGCCGTCATAATATCAGTTAGGTTTATTTCGTTTTCATGATAGAATTTCAAGACTTTTGTCGTATATGTAATGGTATTTGATGGAGAATTATTTCTATAAAAATAGTTTGCCATTTTTCGAATACTCTCTGATACCCAAAAAAGATCATTATTAATGATTGCCAGTGCCAATGAAGTTAGTAAGTGTTCAAGTGATTCATCGAGTTTCCCAAACTTGTAAAGTACATCTCCAAGCCCAATATATGATCTAATGAGTTGTTGAATCGAATATCCGGATTTCGCCAAATTTGCGGCCGATGTGAATTCCCATTCGGCTTCAATAAGTTTATTGTGGGCTAAGTCAAGTTCAGCCAAATTGCATATAGAGTTTAACCTTTCCGGTAATAAATACTCTGTGTCTGTCATTTCCAATGAATCTGCAAAATATCGATACGACTTTTCAAAATTGCCTTTTAATCGTTCACAAAGCCCTAGATTGCACAAGACTAATGCAAGACCCTTTATATCATCATGTCCATTGAATATCCTTTTTGCCCGCATAATTATAGGGAATGCATTATATAGATCGTTCTCTACTAGATATGCCAACCCAAGGTTATTACATGCATATGCATTTTCACTATTTTGGGCTATACTTATTTTTAGTAGCTCAATAGACTCGTATATTAGACCCCTCCTGTACATAATATTGCCCTGGTAGTAATTAAACATATTTGGTGGGGTGTTCAATTGTTCTAATTTTGCGGTGATTTCTTGGCCTTTTGTAACATCTAGTCCATCATATACAATATGTGACAATCCTCGATATATTCGGCCATCATTATTATCGATCTTCAATGCCGACATATAATAGCCAATGGCTTTTTTAAATTCTCCACTATTTTTATTCCTTTGTGCTTGAAAAAGAAGGCCATTTAAGAGATTAAAATGGAGTCGCGTATTATTAAAAGTCTCTGGGATATCACTATCTTCATCTGAGCCATTTGAAGACATCATCCCATGTTTACTATCATCGCTAGAATACATAAATCTGACCTCCATGTTTTATGTGCTTGCTATTAGTATCTGTCTTTGACCGCGGAGATTCATTGTTCATTTCTGTAAGTTGAATAAAAAGGCTATAATACTTGTCGTAGTTGAAACTCTTACCTTCAGTCGATCCCAATTCCTTAACAATCATATGCCCCACTGATCTGACTATATTCAATATTCTATCCAGTCGCTTTCTGCCTATACCCAAGGAATTCTGAATGCCATATTTATTATGACCCCCGAAGTATTTTTGAATAGCCAATAAATCAATGGAATTCATTTTGAGGATATTTTTTAGCGTGTTATAAAAAAGATGAGCTATGATCATTTCAGATGAAGATAGCCTATAAGCGTTACTAATGAAGCCATCATTATTGTTATTTAATATTATGCCATTTTTCTGGTGCTTTCTTACTCTAAGAAAATCTATTGCAGTATTTATCAATATGGCCCCATACCATTTTGCAAAATCTTCTACGCCGCCTTCGAAGGTACCAATACTATCCAACGCCTTGCTATAGGCGGCCATTATTATTTCTTCTCTATCTTCTTTACGCTTTATAAATTTGGAAATGCGTCGGTCATACCGCATATAATTTGAATGGAATGTTTTCTCAATAAATTGGATTAAATCTTGTCTTATTGGCGGATTTATTGGCATTTTCTGCTCCTTGTTACACCGACAATTCTCTATACTATATAACGAATAATGGATGAAAAAATGTCCCCTAAAACAAATTAAAAATTATTCTATTTGCGTAAGGCTTAGAAGGGCAAGATGTTGGGATTTGCAAAAAATATAAAAAGTATAACTTTATATTATACAATGAAATAAATAATTGCTTTTCTTGTATGGTAACAACCGATCTACTCTATGAACGCCTGCACGAAAATTCAGGTAAGATGTTGAGAAATAAGGGCATAGTCTTCCAAGAGTATCCCCATATCAATTTGCCTATTGACGGTAAATCAATAAAATTGCGTTTCGATTTTCTACTCCCTAAGCATTTGTCAATAATCAGCTGTCGCCCTCTTGAACACCGTCTATGTGCAGAATTTAGTGCAGAATTCCGAAGTTTATACCAAAAAAAACTCGTTGAGCTTAGAGAAAATATTATGAATAATGGTTATTCTTTTGCGATTATTGATCCCTATAGAGAATATAATATGACCAAGCTCTGGCCATTTACATTTACTTCGATTGAGGATTTTATATATACGAATTTAATGCTTTAAAGACTTGTCTCTGATTCTGGCTCTAATGTCACTGGCAATAGAAACAATTGATCCAGAATAAACTTTTCGAAATTTTATGCGATAGCGATTAAAGTGGGGAAGGGCGATCTCTTTGGTCCAAAAGATTGTGATATGTTCGTTAGGGGAGAGACCATACTCCTTGATAAGTATTTGTGGGATAGTCTTGTATAGATATTTAAAGGTCGTGACATAGACCAGTTTACGAAGATTTAGATACTTTTTGGGAACCTTGTCCCCTGAATTATACACCGGTACAAGACGCTTAACAATATATGGCATTATGAGTTATCTTCTTACCCTAAGGGTAACCTACAGACATTTTTCTATAGGTATAAGGGGGATTTTTATTTGTATTGGATTTGTGAATCGCTCTTTCATTTTTACGATCGCATGACCTACCTTGAGTTGATCGATCGATGATTTCTCTTCACTATTTAGACTCAAGCACTTGGCCATTGTATCTATGTCTTTTCCATTTCCCAGGTTGAAGCATATTTTGCAATTTGTATTTGCGAGTATTGAATTGCTGATTTTACTCGGCTCCTGATCTATTGCAATCACACTTTCTCCAAATTCTCGAATAATTCTAATGACTGATTCCATAATTGTCTCTTCGCCGAGTGCGAGTTCCTTTTGACCCGAAAGTATGTGGTGGGCCTCCTCGATTATTATCGCATGTTTGAATACCTCACGCTTTGATTCGTTTTTTCGATAGTGATAAATCCAAAGAAGCAGGCTTTCAATAAGAAATATCTTCTCAATTGTTGCCAGATTATCCATTTCAAGAATCACATTCTTATTTAGTAGTTCTTCAATTCTGTTTGGCTCGCGCGAGTTTAGAATATCACCCAGAAGTCCAGAAAAGGTCATACAGGCAAGAGTTCGTTTGGCTGAACTCATCCAAAGCATTTCTCTGCCTCGAACAAATTCCTTTCTTAATAGCTTTTCAAGGTCAATAAAGGTTGGATATTCAGTATTGCCCTCATAGACTTTGTACTGGTCATATAGATGATCAATTCCTTTTCTGAAGAAGTACTCAACTCCGTGCGCGACAAAGAATGCGTGTTTGATTACATCTACAAGCATTGCCATCCAGTGTTTTGGATTTGTTCCTGGGGGAGGAATAAGTGGGTTAAATTTGAAATCACAGTCTTTTTCGCCTAGTCTAATGATCTTGAGGTTTTGAAATTCAGGAAGCTTTCCTAGCGCTCGATAGTTCATTTTCCAGTCAAAGACAAGAAAGGATTTTTTGTGCCGCGCGAATTGTCCAAGAAGTTGAAATGAGAGATTTGTTTTGCCGGCGCCTGTTATTCCTGCGATTAGTATGTGCTTTATGAATTCGTTTTCGCGCAGTCCAAAGTCCGCAAATTCCTTTTCTGGATAGATGACTTCTCCAATGCGATATTTGCCTGCAAGAATGTGAGGATTAGGGGGAGGTAGTCGTATTGCTTTCTTGAAATCGACTTTTCCCTCTTTATCGGCGATTAGACCAAGTAGTTTGTTGTTTTCAAATTCTTCTCTTGGATTCATTGAGAGAAGGTTTAATTTCCATAGAGCATTTGTCTTTTTCCCGAGTATTGGTTCAAGTTTTTGTAAGATCTCTTTTGTTTTATCAATAGTCGACATGGTATGACAATAGTTTGAAGCGATAAATATATTGGCACTAATTAGAGGACGGACAGTGGTGAAGGGTGCATAGAGATTGCTTAAAGATTTCCACACGCATTTGACTAGGGGAGAACTATTCGATAAGTTTCAGTCTTTGTTCTTGCTTGTTTAACTCTTCTTGGGCTTCCTGAATTCTTGACTGGAAATATGAGACGTCCTTAAAGCAAGCGAGTATTTCTTTTAACTTGTAGACTTCAAGAATTTGATGCTGGATTTGAAAATCCTTTCTTATCCCAATGGCCTTTTCTGTAATTTGAGAATAGCGCAGCGTCCAAATTCTATTCTCTAGTATAAACTGCTGTGAGTCGATTTGGGCAATTGCCTCATTACTTAGACGCTTCCTGGTTCCTATTTGTTTTTCAAGCCAGTGAATACGGTCTACGAGATTCCTTTTAGGAAGTCTAATAAATTCATCAATTGCTCTGTTTGTTTCATCCTCTTTTTTCATTATTAGTTTCTAATCTTGTCTAAGTTCTGATCTGATTTGCATTAGTGGCTCAACGATTCTTTTGCCTTTATTGGTGAGAATTAGGGTCTTTATTTTTTTGACAGGCACAATTGCGATGAGTTTGTATTTGGCCAGAAGCCGAACTATCTCACGAATATGTGTTCTTGAGCATTTCAGAATTTTGTAAAGCTTTTCGCAATACCTGTATCGATGTTGGTTTTTGTAAATTTCAATAAGGACATCATTCCATCTAGGTATTTTTAGTCTTCGGCTCATTTTAGGGAGTTTGCAGAGGCGTTTGTATAAGGCCTGATTTTGGTTTTAATTTATGAATGTGAGAGTCCAGACTATTTGCAAATTGCCAGTTATATTGGCCCCCAAGTGTTGAAATATCTAATTCGTGCTCGGTTCTATCGGCATGAAGGAAGTAGCCTTCAATTTCATGGATTGCAAAGTTAGTCATAGCGATTCTTAATAGTCTTAAATCACTTTCCACACCAAAGAAAATCGCCTTTGGTGCAATCTTGTGAGCCTCCATAAGGACTTTTCCTGAGCCTACCGCAGGATCAAAAACAGTGATTTTCTTTTCAGTTTTGGTGATATTTAATTTATGAATCAGGTGCTCTATGTCTTTAGACGAATAGAATTCTCCCGTGGTCGATAACTCGGGATGACTTTGAATTAATTCAAAATACATTTCTCCCAGATGATCATTATAGTCGCCTTTTAATGCCTTGGAATCATACGCTTTTAAGATTGATTTGCAAAATTCGATATCATTGCAGAGCCAGTCAAGCTTGTGCCCAAGTCTTGTCAGAAGGCTTGGGATATTGTCGATCGCAATAAATTCTAAAAAACGGTCCCATGACGCCATTTGGTCTTGGAATTTGGCCTTAAAGAGCCCATACACGGTTTCTAGCATAGTTTTCACTGACTGGTCCATTTTATCCTCTATTATCCTCTAATTTGGGTTCAGAATTATGGTATAATATGAACTGAGTATTGTTCAAAGCCTGTATGTTGCAGCCTGAGTGTAGCACTGATTTTGCCTGCTTCTTTAAGGACGGCTGCTATTTTCTTCCATAGAACCCATGAATTTACTACAAGGATTTTGCCTTCAGTTGATTCGATAATGTACTTATAGTCGACCCCGGCCAAATTATCGGTTTTTTTGAGTTCGTGACTTTACGAATGGTCTTTATTTGCAGGCAATCTATTTGCTCACCTATTCTGAGGGTATAATAGCCTGTGCCAATATCTTCGATTGATACATTCTTTATCTTCGTTTCAATGTGATTATCTGTCATTTGCGTTTTGTTTATTCAATTTATTTGTGAGCCTTGTCTCAATTTTAGTGAGTCTCTCAGAACTGAGATGCGAATGCTGTCTGAGTCTTATAATTTCTGCTTCATGATCGGCAATGGATTCGAGAATCACGTTAAGTCGGTCTTCTACTTTCCAGATTGCTTCTTTGAGAAGCATGATTGCCATTTTGCCTTTTTCGCAAGAATTATTATCCATAATATGCTCAAAGAAAGTGACATATTTAAAAGCTCTGCCACTTTTTAGGTACGACAAATTTAGGCGCAATATTTATAAAGAAGGCAATCTTGTGTAGGTCTTACTCACAGCGTGCGACTATGGAATATTCTGGATTTCTTAATGGTGAGAAAAATATATAAACATGTGTGAATCAAATGTTCTATGAAAAGCGAAATGATAAAAGTAAACGCAAGTGATTTTGAGAAACTAAAGCGCGACGTTGAGCTATTAAAGGAAGCAGTATTTGACGACGAATGCGAACTTACTGAATGGGCAGAAAAGGCACTTGAGGAAGCGCGAAATACTCCTCGGGATGAATGTCTCAGCCATGAAGAAGTAAAAAGGATAATTCTATGTAAATGACATTTGTGATTGAATGGAATCCTCAGCCATTAAAAGTTATAAAGAAGATACATAAAAAAGATGCGCAGAGAATAATTGATAAATTAGATAATGTGGCTATTCAACCCTTTCGCTATCTCAAACACTTTGAAGGTAAAGACTGCTACAAACTCAGAATTGGTCAGTATAGAGCATTAATTAGTGTCGATATCGCAAATTTTTTGAATTCTTGAAGCTCGATAAAAGGAGTCGTGTCTATAAATAGAGAATTCTACTCTGAGTAGAACTTCCTTATTACCAATGTTCCAAGACCAAGTGCTAGTAGTAATATTGTCGAAGGCTCTGGGATTGCAGGTGGATGTAAATCAGGTGCATCTCCCCATTCCACTATAGACCACCAGTCACGATCTTCTGCCAATGAATTATTCCACATTCCAGGAACTTGATTTGGTTTTTCTGGATCTGTATCAAGATCCCACATTGACATGGAAAGCTCGCTTCCGGGATTATTTGGCTCATCTGGTGCCCAGTTAGTGTAATCAAAGCTTTCGTCTGTTATCCATTGCCAGTTTCCACCGCCAGCATCATATCCGCCAAGCCAGGCTTGATCACCATACAATGGAGCCATAGAGTTATATACAAGGTTTTCAAATATAAATTGGTTTTCATTGTATGAGGTAATTGTTGCCAGATGCGCTTCGCGCCCTTCAATACTTGCAAGTGTTGCCGCAGCTGCCACTGCATCGCTCCAGTGATATTGCTCTGACATAATCGCATACCAATGGCCATTGCCACCGTCAGATTCTTGCCACTGGATTAAATTCATTAGTGATTGTGCTGAGATATTGCTAATAAATAGACTTAGCCCCAAAAAGGTAGTGAGAAGTAATCTCATTTGATTTTGCCCTCCAGAGAAAGTAAGTAATACAAGTATGCGAAGCAAATATGTTGCCGATAATAATTATTATTGATTATCAATGACTTATGGATCGCATTACGAATTTATATGGCTATAATTGTTAAGTATTCTTAATAGTATGTTTATGAGATTTATCGATAATCTATCGCACGTTATTGCAGCGCATGCGATTAGTATAATATATTGAACTGTCCATAATTCCGACAGTGCGATCAGCTGATAAGATATTTTTCAATAAATAGTCTTGTGGCCTCTAAATTAAAATGCGGACCTGTATTCTGTTCTTTATTTTTGAGTTTTCTGTTTAATGCAATGCGATCTTTTATTGTGCTATCATAAAGAAGTGTAGCGAGAGTAGATTTGAATTTGTCTGGCATACCTTGGTATTTTGAAAGGTCGATTTCCATTAATAGTTTGTAGAATTTCTCACTCCAGTCTAAATATGATTTTGAGTTTGTCTTCTTTATCCATTCGTCAATTGTGTAGGAAGGGCCTTTTCCCAGGCCACAATGCTTATCTGTATCAACCTTAAAAAAATACGATGTCATATCATTGTCAAGGATTCGCCCCAAAGGGTAAAGCCGGCAGACAAGAGGACGCGCTTCATAAACTCTGCAATTGTTATTGTCTAGAAAAACGCATTGATCAAAGTGTTCATTGAGTTTGGGAGAGCTAACAAGCATAACAGGAAACTCTGGGTCAGATGCTAGTACTAAATCAGCGAAGTATTTCTTAAATTCTCCTGAATTAACTCCAAGATGAGTTTGTAATTTGAATGCGTCATATGGAGTGCAAAGGATTGGATTTGTTTCTCTATTTGTACAGCAATCCCCATGTTTTTTACATGAAAATTGAAATGTGTCATTGGGGCCTAGAAAACTGTCAAAACCACCAACTCGTTCGAGTATTGTATTGCGGCTTTGATTGTCAAGTGAATCTAAATAGCCTTGCGGCTCACCAATTATCATTTTTATACATGAATGCGTAATTATTAAAGCATTGTGCCTAATTATAGGTGAATGCGAAGTGATAATAAGCGTTTTGGATCCGTAGAGGTCATAGAGGTAATCAACAAGTACAGAAATTAGGGATTATCACATATTTAGACGCTATAGAATTACTAAACTATCGAAAACTCATTGGCCATAAAATATGGGCCAGTAATACAAATACTACTGGCCCTGTTACGCACTGGCTGGACATCTGGCATCCAGTGAAAGGGGTGTTTTTTAGCTTATTCCTATAAAGTACCAGATATCCATACTATAACGCGCCCCCTTTTCTATTTGTTATTGTAATTTGTTTTTTCCTGGCAATGTTAAATTTCACTTTGTCAATTTTTATATGTTCTGTCAGCCAATTGGCCAAAAATAAAACTAGGTTTCTTCTTACTACATCCTCGCAAGTAGTATATGTACTAATTAATCTAGCCAACTTCTCCAAAAACTCATTGTATATATTTACTTGGGCATTAATGCTCTCAAACTCAAGATTTTTAACATATTCATTTTCAAATTCAAAATGACTTTTTATTTGGGATTGAAATTCTTTGAGCAGTCTTAAGCATGTGGAGTCACTTTTGCCTAAATCATTGGCCATAAATATTTTGTTTATTGTCATTGCCAAATCTTTGTGCTGTCTATCTATATCGTCGATATCTAATACAAGGCTTTTTTTCCAGGTGATTAAGGACATTATCTTTTGCTCCCCCTAAAGAATATTATCGGTGAAGCTTAGATTTTTATAATAGCAGAATGATAAAATCCCCGAAAAAACCGATAGTAAATATAAGTGGGCTTTTGGAACGCTTCTCAATAGAAATAGCGCTGAGCATAAATTAAAAATGGGGTTTTGTGAAAAACATTAAAATGAATAATGGATGAATCGTAAATCGCCTTGTTCATGAATTGCGATCTTTTGGCCATGTCCGAGAATAGGGGAGTCAAGTTAGTGGATATTGCAATATTAAAACGCAAGGACTATTTATATTGAAATATTTTTGGGCATGAAATAAACCCGAATAAGATTAGGGAGTATATTCCTCAATTAGTTGGAAATTCTGAAGAAAATGAACTAGATATTATAGTACATTGCGAAAAAGTAATTGAAAAATGTGGATCAGTCTTTGATTGCCATAGCTATGCAAAACTATTAGCGAAACATTCTTTTACACGTAAAATGGCATTAGTTTTTCCAAAAGAGATGTTTTATAAAAATCTTCTCTTTTTTGTCACTACTTCCCAAAATCAGGGAATTAATGCAAAACTATTTAGTAATATGGAAGAAGCTGTCGGTTGGATCATTGATGGCTAGTCATTCTTATCTATCGAGCTAGCCTATCCCTGGAAAAATTCGCAATGGTCTTGCTGATCACTCACCCAATAATAAAATACGTTATAGTTAATATTTCGGGCCCCTGGTTAACTATTATTATGCACGGAAAATGGGTCATATATAGGAAGGTAAAATCTAGAAGTCAGGGGCCCGTACTGCTTTTCCTATTTAATACTATTTACGAAATGTTTTAATATATTATCAACAACTTTCTTTTAATTCAAATGAGTATTTAGTCACATCTAATCTTATATGCTCTAATACCCGGCCAGAAACATAATCCATTAATTCCCTATCAATTGCCTTACTACCATTTTCAACAGCTAATAGAAGTGCATTAAAATTATCAGCCAGCTTTTTGTTTATCCAAGTTTGTGCCTTTAACCTTTTATACCCCTGATTATATAGGAGGATTTTTTCGAGTTCAAAATGCTCTTCTAATTTATTCAGTATTTTTCTTAAGAGTTTTGAAAAAAGGGCATGGTTTTCAGCAGCCTCAAATACAACGTATAACTTATTTACCAAACTGATTAGTTCTTCATGTTGAAGATCTATTTGAGGAATATTAACACTTAATGTACGATCCCATTTTATAAGAATCATTTTTTTCTATCCTTGTAATTTGTAGAGTTTTATTAGAATTACTAGACATGCAAAATATCGGCACATTTGAATTTATTATAACCTTTAGATCGCTATTTATGAATTTGGCATGGCTCTTTTTGGCGCTTTAAGGTATTGATCAACAAATATATGTACAAACATTGACTTAAATGCGCAAAATTACACGTAATTTATTGCCTGCTATTGCCGAAAGTATTAAGTAGTATCGATTGCTTTGAATAACATGAAAAGGGGCGAAGGCAATAATATGTCAAATGAAGGAACAGATATGTTCAGATGGTCTGACTTAGGAGATGTTAATTTTGGTCGCCCTAATCTGGGGCAAAATGTGCCTGTTCTTGTATATCGTCTATTGCAGTACACGCTTAAAAATGTACTAGTCGATGAATTTGGTAGCGATAAAGCCAATGAGATATTTATTCGAGGAGGACGGTTGGCAGGGATTCATTTTTGCCGAAATTTACTTAATAAGAGCTTGCCATTAGAAGGATTTTTATCCAATCTACAAAAGACCCTAAAGGATAATTCTATTGGAATACTACGAGTAGAATCAGCGGATCAAGACGAAATGCATTTTGTCTTAACAGTCGCTGAAGATCTAGATTGCTCTGGTCTGCCATTTGAAAATAAGACAGTATGCCAATATGATGAAGGATTTATTTCTGGAGTCATGGAAGAGTATACAGGTGGAATTTTTAATGCCAAAGAAATAGACTGTTGGGCAAGTGGTGATAGGGTATGTCGATTTGATGTTAGAAAAGAATAATGAAGAAATATTAATTGCGGAACTTATCCGAAATATTAATGATCTTCTTGTTGGAAAAATCCCTAAACAAGTAGAGTTGGACGAAAAGTCCAATCCACTTCTAAATGAATTAAGGGATTGTATAAACCAATTAGTTGTTTTTATTAAAGAGATTAAGGAATGTATTATACCGTTATCTCAAGGAAATCTTAAACACATTCAAATTAGTTCTGATAACTATTTGGCTTCTCCGTTTAAGGCCCTACATTCAAGTTTATTGCATCTGACATGGCAGGCTGCTGAAGTTGCTAAAGGTGATTATACACAACGAGTAGATTTTATGGGCGACTTTTCAAATGCATTTAACTCAATGGTTGTTTCTCTTGAAACAAATGAAAACCTTTTAAAAAATAAGATTGCAGAGCTCAAAGATGCAATTGACCATATTTCTACATTAGAAGGATTATTGCCTGTGTGTGCGTTTTGCAAAAAAATACGCCTAGAAGGAACAGATCCTGATACTCAGAAAAACTGGGTAAATGTGGAAAAGTACATTGAAGATCGAACAAAGGCCCACTTCTCGCATGGAATCTGCCCTGAATGCCTAAATAAGTACTATCCGGAATAAATCAAGTAAAGGCGGTATTTTTTTCACCCAGGCTTTTAGTTGTATCGTTAGCATATTGGCGGCTAGTAAATATAAATTTCTGTTGAATTTAAATACTTTATGCCTATTTTGTTATAGAGTGCATTTTGCAAAAATTTATGAAAAACCCGAAGTAAGGAGTCCAGAAAGTGATTAACAATAGAACCCTCTATGCAATTGGGGCATTAATCGAGCTTGCCAAAAGTGAAGATTATTCTTCAACAGCACAGACAATTTCAGAAGAAGTGAAAATTCCGGGCAAGTTTTTGCCACAGATTCTTAGCTCACTATCAAATTATGGAATGGTTAGATCAACCAGAGGGTACGGAGGCGGTGTGCGGCTAGCTGAGCCGCCTGAGAAAATCACACTATTACAAATCATCGAAAGCATGCAAAATAATATCTTTTTCTATGATTATTTAGTTGAACAAAGTCAGCCTCCTGAAGGAGTTGACGATTTGACTTTGCAGGCAATTGGAAAGGCGCAGGATGCGATGAAAAATGAGCTTGCAAAAATCACGCTTAAAGATATTGCCGGGAAAGCAAAAAAGAAGGGGAAAGTCACTGGAAAGGGGAGGAGGAAATAATTAAAATGAAAATAATATAAAAATGGTATGCATTTAAATATCACTATAATGACATACGGAAATCATCGATTTGTCTCCGAATCACTTCGTTTGGTTCGCCGCCATTTTCTCGCACTTCAAGCATTTCTATTAATATGTCGTCATTTATATGGACTATCATCTTATTTGCACCGATCCATTGTTCGCGAGTAGCATGTGAAGCGGCGTTGCCAGGAGCTCGACGAGATACTAATAGTGCAAACATTCCACAACCATATGGTTTCAGGTAGTGAGCTATATCTAATACCGCGTTTTTGGTAACTGGCTTTGAATAATTTTTTGCATCGACTACGATATAATGTGCCAAATAATCGTTTCTTATTTGAGCCCAAAAACCTTTGCTTGTTGAATTCGCAAAAAGGATATCTCGTCTGTTTCTTTTATCAGCGTCTAATAATTCATATCGCGGAAGTTCCAAGGGAGGACAGAAAAGAAATTCTAATAGGTCAGCAATAAGTCGTTGATATGCGGACCAGAAACCTTTGCCTGCTGTTGTAGCAAGAATTGATGCTTTAAATGCTTTTACCTTTTGTTTTGCGGAATCATCTACCGCTAAGGTATTTGACTCAATACCAAACCAATCCTTTAACAATTCTGGAGTTGCCAATTCAGCCAATTTCGCCGAATCCCAAGCCTCAACGCCCATTCTTTCAAGAATGCCTTTGGCTCTCTGTGTTACACTACCAGCTACAACTAAAACAACCTGCGTAGGCTCTTGACTTTCTACTATTCTTAGTATTGCATACATATAGCCGGCAACATCAACTCCGGCAACACGAGTTTTCTTTACTTGAAAAATCCATCTTCGGGGTTTTCCCAACATGGGATCGATTTCAATTGCCTCAATATCTATGCCCTGATCAATTGGACCGCCATGGATTCGCACATCTTTGAAACGACCAGATCCTCTTATAACATCCCCGACGAATTTTTCAAAGTCCATAGGACTTAGTGCTTGAAGCGAATCTTGAAAAACATCCAACCTCATTATATTTCCTTTTACTTGCCTATACAGAAAAAACGCCAATTGGTAATTGGTGGCTGATTAGCAAATATATAATTTATGGCCTAAATTGTGCAAATGATTAGTTATACTTGTCCTCTTTTTATATTTTGCTTCCATTATTATTCATTTCCAGAAGCATCCCAGACCTTCGCTCTAAATTAACTTTTTTATCAATATATGGAATTGATTGTGCATAGGATGTGAGCCCTTGAATCATTCCCCAGCGAGTTGTTACATCTTCACCTGCGGCTAGGCCATTTTCCCAGGCACTTGTGATTTCCTTTTTTGTAAAAGGTTTATTCCTAAACCAGTCCAAGGTTTCTTCCAAGTCTTTACCTATTGGCTGCTTCATTGCCATTGCAACAGTTGATTTTATTTCTTCGCCAAAACCTTGATTTTCAACAAATCTATTTAGTATTGGAATAGCCTGACTATAAAAACGCATTGGAGCTTGGTTTCTATGAATAATTCTTAAATCTTGAATCTTTTCTGCGCCATAAACGATGTGATTGTCACACATTGAATTATAAAGAAAAGTGGTTAAGCCAAAGGTTGCTGAACCAGTCTCAGAATTCCAGCAGAAAAACCCTCGATAAAGCTTTGCATTTTCTACTTCAATTGGCTTTTCACCATTAATCATGAATGCGAACATATCTCGATCTGAAGCATAAAGTCCGCGGTTATCTGAGGATTTGGCATTTCTTGGAATATGCCAGCCACTACCTTCAACTGATCGCATTAGGCTTTCAACCACATGCGAGTCCCAGATTCGGCCATAGGAGGGGCCTGTAAAGGCGCTGGCGATGCGATTAGACTCGTTTGGACTGTTTGTATGAGTATTTCTTATTAACATCTTGCAAGCCTCTGAACTATGTTGAAGACCATATTGAAGACAGTCTTTAGCCATTTCTGGGGAGAGAGTCCTTAGATAATTAGCTGGAGCCTTAAGTCGAGAACATAATTGCCCAAATGCCCAATGCGATAGGTTCGCTGGTTCACAATTGCCATTTAGTGAAATTTCTCCGTTTTCGGTTGCCCCGAGGTGGATAGAATCTAGGGATTTTACTGTCTCATATGAATAGTCTTTCCGTTTTTGTGTAAAATCATATAATTCTTCAAGTGATGCGAATCTTTGATCATCTGGCCTTTTAATCCATTCTCGAAAAGCCCGATCCAAATTAGCTGCCATGATTTTGTTAACTTGTTGACAGATATAAAGATTGTGCCTATTTGGAATTCATAAGTCGTTTATGTTGGCTAGGCTCTTTTATTTTGATTTGAATGAATAAGAGATTTTGGGGAGTTGTAGGACTTGTATCATTTGTATATTCAGAATCTATTCTAAGTCATTTGACTAGAATATTCAACTATCTAGAGTATCAATGTTATCAAATCTTACGCATAATTCTTATTATTTTTCGTAGTATTTATGTATATTTTAAGAGAGTCTTGAACCGGCTTTATTACTATGTCAATCTTGGGAAATTTAGGATCAAAGATATGAGCGCAATTTTTGGTTATGTCGGAAATGAACCAGCAAAAGAGTTAATCCTTACCGGGATGGCGAAATTCTCTGGCCACAAATATGATTCCTGTGGACTAGTACTGCAATCACAAACTGGAGCACTTGAGATAGAAAAAATGGCTGGTTCTTTAAAAGAATTGAGTTGTAAGGGCATAGTTTCTCATTGTGGATTCTTTCATCTTAGATGGGCGACCCATGGCTCAATATGCATTTCTAATGCGCATCCTTTAACAGACTGTAAAAGTAAAATATCTATTGCTCACAATGGTTTAATTGAGAATTACCAGTCCCTAAAAAGCAAACTACAATCATTGGGACATGAATTCGTAAGCGAAACAGACTCAGAGGTTATTGCTCATCTGATTGAGCAATTTATAAACTCTGGATCAGATACAATTGACGCCTTTAAATTTGCGATCTCGCAACTCGAAGGGACTTTTGCGATAGCTATGATCACCGAATATGATCCTGAAACTATCTATGTTGCCAAAAATGGAAGCCCTCTATTTTTAGGCGAAAGTGACAACTCAATGTTTGTTAGCTCTGATGCTTCGGTCATTGGCAGTTTTTCTGAACGTATAGTATACCTGGATGATCAGGAATATTGTGTAATAAAACAAGGTGACTATTCAATCGGTTCTTTATACAATTTTACCAATTCTATGCAATCAGAGAAATTCAACATCGAACTCGAAATGATCGAAAAAGGTAAATATGATCATTTTATGTGCAAGGAGATTTTTGAACAGCCTTCTCGAATTGAAGATTGTCTTCGAGGAAGAATGAATGAAAAAGAAGGTAATATTCACTTCTCAGATTCTAGTTTTTCACATAAGGATTTATTTGGGATCAAGGATATGGTTTTTATTGCGTGTGGATCATCTTGGCATGCCGCCCTAATTGGCAACATGATGATAGAAAATCTCGCGAAAATATCATCCAAGGTGGAGTATGCTTCTGAATTTAGATATAGACAACCTGTAATCTCTGAGTCTTCATTGGTTATACTACTTAGTCAATCTGGCGAAACAGCGGATACACTTGCATCATTAAGAAGAGCGAAAGAATTGGGTGCAAAAACGTTGGCAATATCTAATGCCGTTGGTTCCACTATTGCTCGAGAAGCAGATTCTTGTATATATACTCACTCTGGCCTAGAAATAGGAGTGGCAAGCACTAAAGGTTTCACGAGTCAAATTGCTGTGCTTAGTATGTTGGCTGTCTACTGCGGAAGGATGCGAAAACTTTCCATTTTTGAAGGGAGAGAAATATTAGACAGCCTAAAAAATCTACCTCAACTTATAGATAAAGTGCTAAAATCAGATGACCAATTGAAGCAATTGGCCCAAGAAATATATACACAACAGTTTTTCCTATTTTTGGGTAGAGGATTTAATTATCCAATCGCTTTAGAAGGGGCATTAAAATTAAAAGAAGTTGCGTACTTGCATGCTGATGGTATGACTGCCGGTGAAATGAAACATGGACCCATTGCCCTAATAGATGAAAATATGTACGTTGTTGTAATTATACCCAATGGAACTGCTTACGATAAGATCACTTCCAATTTAGCAGAGATTAAAGCACGCCAAGGTAAGATAATTGCAATTGGGACAGAAGGAAACACTGAATTACAAAATATTGCAGATCATGTGATTTATGTTCCCCTTACATTAGATATGTTGACTCCTATATTAACCGCTATCCCGATTCAGCTTTTCGCTTACCATTTGGCTGTGTTTCGAGGTATGTATATAGATCAACCAAGGAATTTGGCAAAATCAGTAACAGTTGAATAGTGCACTGTGATTTGTTGCAAAGGAAGCAAACTCAAAGAAGGTTAATATGAATCACAAGACTACATATAAACTCTCTGATGTATTTGGCATTTCAAGTAAAGTACCAGTAACATATGTTGAGCGGCCCTATGTAGATACTGACTTTCTATCTGCTTTGAATAAGGATAAACATATTGTGGTATATGGCTGTTCAAAGCAAGGCAAGACATCATTACGTAAAATGCATATTGATTCTGATTCATTTATTGCCGTTCAATGCTTTGCCGCGACTACAAGAGAAATGTTGTATGCGGGAATCCTAAAAGAGGCTGGTGTCGAAATAAGTAAAGCCAGTACAGAAAAGCAAAGTAGGAAGAAGAATATTAGGGCCAATGTTTCTGGTGAGGCAAGTGCCTTCATTGCCAAAGCCAAAGGCAATGTTGAGAGTGGATATGAAACTGGCCAGGAGGAATCAATCACAAAAAAATACTTAGAAATCGATCCTGGTGATCCAAATGATATAATTCGCACTCTCGATGAGATAAACTTCAATAAAAATATTATCATTGAGGATTTTCATTACCTTGGTGGCGATGTACAAGAAGCCTTTGCTGCAGACATGAAAGTATTCTATGAAAAAACAGACAAGTTCAGAATAATAATTATAGGTGTCTGGATGCAGCCAGGGAAATTGACAAGATTAAACGGTGATCTTGAAGGTCGGATTAGCTATGTGAATGCTGATCGTTGGGAGGAGAATGAATTACTTGCCATTATAAAAAAAGGAGAACAACTTCTAAATATTGAATTTTCGCAAGAAGTTATCGAGAAAATGTTGTTTTTCTGTCAACACAATGTTGGATTATTGCAGCAAATCGCCGAGTATATTTGTGAGCGTGTAGGCGTCAGCAAAACACAAACTTATCACTTGTCAATACTTGACGACAGTGAGACAGAGCGCTACAGAGAAACTTCTACAATTGAGCAACCGTCTGATAATATTACTCCCCCCGTCCACTTAATTACAACTAGAGGAAAGGAAATAACAGACAAGGAAACACAACTTAACTTTCATGGGGGACCTATTAACAAATGGCTTTCTGAGCTTAGTCGTGAGAGAGGTCGGAGGTATGCGAGCTTCCTACGAGACTTTGCAAATGGACCTCAACATCACTCAGGTAATATGTTTAGGTGGATTGCATATGCAATAATAAGTGCATCAGATAATTCTCTGAAGACTGGATTAAATCTAAATCAAATCTATAAATATGTATTAGAAATCAGTGAAATTGAGGGACTAAAAGGTGATTTTAAAATTCAGAAGAAAGATGTTCGCTTTGCTCTGCATGAAATACGATCTTTGCATCGAGAACTTCAGATTCAACCCCCTATTCTGGATTATGATGCCACTGAAGATATCTTAAGAATTGTTGATAGTGGTTTTATTTTATATCATGCGACTCAAAGTAAAGGAGAAATGCTAGTATCTATTGGTTTGGATGTGTAGCAAACGATTTCAATAGAACATAACTGGCTCGATTGGCGAATTGGTTCTATTGGAGCAATATATAGTCGCCAATGGCCGATCTTCAATTAATTCTACATTTAACCTTGTGACAAAGTCTTTCCTTTTTGTAAAAACCCCCTTTTTAATTTCCCTGAATCAATTAATCATTGATGTTCCAAAGAATTGATTCAGGCTTGCTCCAATAAAAACGCCACCACCCCCATCTATTTCATATCGAGTTCCTTCGTCTTTTAATCCAAGATTAAGAGAAGAGTATTCGGCAAAGAATCTGATTGAAGATTTTGGGGAGACGTAAAAATCTACACCTACTTCTCCATAGAATCCTGTGCCGTCGATATCAACTTTGTCAAATACGGACTGAGTTTGGTTTTGGTAAGTCGCACTGCCATTCATCTGTTCTGTCGCACTACTGTAGATTATGCCAAGCCCAATAAATGGCATTACAGGGTTTTTCTTTTGAGTTTTTGGAATGAAAAAATACCTGGCGCCAACTGAAACAAATTCCTGGGCCCATTTCATATCTATATCCCAGTCAATATCAGGATCGCCAATAGCGACTGGAGTGCCAGTTTTTTTCCAGTACTTATATCTGATAATCGCAAAAAGTCCCATTTGGGCATGGCCTAGACCAACTTCTCCTCCAAAACCTAAACCACTTTTACTTCCATAAACATCATCAAAGCCAGTCTCTTCTCCCAGTGCGTCACTCGACGGAGCAGCTTCAGGAAACTTGATTGTGAATAGTCCTAAATCTGCAGAAATAAATCCGGCCAGATTCGACTCTGAGTCTTGAGCATAGATGGTAGAACACTGCAAAGCCAATGCCATGCAAATTGCAAAAAGTGTTATAGTTCGGTATTTCATTTTCTTCTCCTTTTCCTTGAGTTATGTGTATATTTTTTCAATAGCTTTTCGGCCTTCGATTTCTAGAATTCCGGCATAAACTTGAGTTGTGCGAATAGAAGCATGCCCCAGTTGGCGCTGGACAAATCGGTAGTTATTATTACTTGCTTTAAGTAAGAATGTGGCATAGGTGTGCCTTAGGCTGTGAATCGAGTAGTGTGAAGAAATGCCGGCCACTGCGATTATGGCCTTGAAGTCTTTTTGAAGAGATCTTTTTGATATTTTTTCGCCTTCTAGATTACTCAGAAGGGGAGAGTCGGGGGCGATATCATATCCACAGGAAGCCTTGAATGTAGTGAAGTCTAGACAAGTTTTTCGGAATTTTTTACTAACCCAAATTAAGCGTTTCTTATTTCCTTTACCGACGACAACAATTGAGGAGCGATCTTGGTCTATAAGAAGGTTTTTGTGCCTAAGTGAAGCCATTTCTGAGACTCTAAGGCCAGTATTTATGGCGAGTTCGATCATAAACCAGCGTCGCATATGGGTAAACTGCCGATTTTGGATTCCATGCCTTTTTAGCTCATTCGCAGCTATCACAACTTTATCTAACTCGCTGACACTCAGATATTTTCCCTCGTCAACGATCCAAGGTGAATGCCTGGTTATTTTACTAGCCCTTTTAGGTTCACCTTTCATCAGAAAGGTGAACTTGTTGACTGATCGCATCCTGAGATAGCACTTGGAGAAGTATTTAAGGATTTAGGTAAATGTCGACGGAGTAATAGATTGTGAGATTGCAATGAGTGAAAGAAAAGCGCTGAATTGGAGATAAATGTGATTTGATGACGGCAAGGATTATCGTATTTTAACCATGTGACCGTCGTTGGTGATCTTGTAAGTAATTGGGGCTAAATAAATAAATAAAGGTTCACCTTTCTGATGAAAGGTGAACTAGTTGTAATATAATTGGTGGGATGGGGGAGTCAAGAATAATTTGCTATTTGTTTTTATCTTATGACTCTCCATATCTTTTCCAAGATATCGCAATAAATTCATTGTAGCTAAAATGAGAGACTAGACATCTATTGTTTTTTGTGAATCCACTCAATTGTACTATTTATGGCGCTTTCCAATTCATTTGTTGTGCCTTCAAAAGGATGTTTTGCACCATATGTATGATCCGCTTTTGGAATTATTTTGAGCGTATTATTACTTTTATTTGCATTAAAGAGCTGTTTTGCATGATCAACTGGGACTGATGTGTCTATCTCACCATGAATTATTAAATAAGGTATATCCATTTCTTTTACGATATTTAAGAGTCCGGATGTTGATATATGTAGTACATCTTTGAGGAATTCCTTTCCTAAGTAATAGTCCTGCCCGGTTCTCTCATTAGGCATATTTATTCGCCCCTCCTTTTTCCAATTTTCTATAATTTTTTCTGGCCAAATATTAAAGTGTGCGATGGATGACCAGGTGATAATTCCGGATAACATATTTGTCTTTTGTGCCAAAAGCAAAGCTGTGGCACCCCCAAGGCTATGACCTAAAACAAATATCGAGGAAGTATTAATATGACATCCATATAACGGCTTTTCTCTCAGCAAATATTCAATAACTTTTTTGCCTTCTTCTACTTGATTTGAAGGACAATCGCCTTCAACAAGTTCTATTTGAGTAATATCATCACCGAAGTTCTTAACGCCATTACGAGAAAAGTCAATGCAGACTACTATTGCCCCTGATTCGCATATTCGCTCACAAATATAGGGAAAACTTCCCCAATTGCTGAATCCTTTCATCCCCGGCAATATGACCACTAAAGTCTGCTCAGATTCGCATTCACGGTAGTATATGGATAATGATATTGGTAGGCCACCATCACTCTTTATTTGTATTTGATTCTTCTTCATTATTATTTTCTCCATTCTTATTAAGATTACTAGGTGTCAATTTATTAAAGTTTTTGCCATTTGGAGTTGATACTTCCTGTCCATATAAAACAATGAAATTCATATAGACGAATATAGCGTTAATGTCCCTTGCCTGCAAGTATCTCCAAAAAAAGGTTGATCCTATGAAAGCGGTTAGAATGGCATAGCATATTCTTTGGTCAATCGAGTTATCAGATAGCCAAATAAGTATAAAAAACATTATGGAACCAAGTGTTACAGATCTGGTCAATTCCCCATATGCCTGTTCCTTACGTATAAAGGAAGCTCTATCTTTATTCATAATATGCACGTAATTCCTGCAAAGTTCATATGAAAGCCTCACTGAATCTTCATCAAAATCATCATTAAGATTCCACTTTATTTTCACTAGACTCCTCAAATATTTCCTAAATGGGAGGCCGAATGTAAACGATTTTTGTGTGAAATTCGGATTACTCTCCTCCAAGACCATTGCTGATCTTGGATCACCAGATATTGCTGTAGCTAACCTCGATATAAGCATTGTAGAAGATGAATATAAGAGATGTCCCGCTAGATATCCGAATAGAAGGAATCTAAACAACTCATATCCACTACTAGGGAATGTTAGGGTAACTATACTAAAATCAAGTAATGTTACGGCTGCGACAAAGGCAGTTCCTGGAAGCATTATCCCAATTATATCATAGAATGACTCAGGTATTAAATTTGAACCATCCATTTGATCTCCAGTTTATAAGAATCATTTAATATATTCAAGTGTCTCTATTGTTGTCAAGAGTGTTCCAATAACAATAGTCGATTTATTGAAAATCCATACCTGTCAGTTAAAATCTCTAATAGAGCCTTTCTTTTCCCAAATAGAGAAGAGGAGCCAGTTCATGAGATTGAACAAAAGGAAATCGAAGACATCTTCTGATTAGATTTCCTCATTCTTTTTCCTTGTCCTTATTTTTCGTTTTCGAAATACCATAATCGATCATTTTTAGATATCTTAAATCCGAATTTTCGATAAAGTTTGTAAGTTACCAAATCATGCCGACATGTTTTTACAATCACTTTTTTTATTTTATTGGCACCTACATAGTTAAGAAGCCTAGTCATTAATTGCGTAGCAACTCCCTTATTTCGAAATGCTCTCTTAACAAATAAATCATCAATTGTTAGTTCGCGATAATAACCATCATATATATCATATGCATATAAAAAACCAATTAGTTTGCCTGACTTATTACATGCTGAAAGAAATACAGGCAGAAAAGTGGGATTACTGCCAGTATTTATTTCGTGCCAAAACTTATTAAGTGTACGCCTGATACGCTTAATTTTAGTAGTAAATGCGACATTTATTATCATTGTGTATAAATATGTACATCATAGGTTTAATAAATATTACGGATAATAATATTACTTTCTGCCAATATTACTACTTTTACAGTATGGGCATCGAGGTGCAGTATTTGAATGGTGCTTTATACCTTTCCAGACCTTTCCGCAATTCATGCAATAATACTTCACTTTCCTGCCAGACATTATTACTATCAACACGGCAATGATTGCAATGATTATAATTACTTTTGGCTCCATATTAAAATACTCCTCAAATCATATGTTTTTCGAGATGTAAATAGTATCGGATGCAATTAATATAGGTGTGTTGAGAATATATGTCAAGAGGTATTGCTGTTGAAACATAATTAAATAAAATCCTTGTGAGTTGAAATCAATAATGGTAATATAAGCAACTAATACACTTCACCTATGTAGAAATTCCTTGATCAGCAACACAGGTCGCTCAACAAAGCCCTCCCAAGCACTGAGCGGCCTTTAATTTTTGTCAGTTCACCGAAAGACTTAAATACTTTGAGTTCTTTATTGGGGAAAAGACGACAAAATGCATGATATAGATTGGTTGTGTACTAATTCCTAATTTTACGGATAAATCCCTTTCAGGGTGGAGGGATCAGGAAAAATCCGAAAAAACGGGAAAGTCCCAAACTTTCGGATAAATCCCTATCAGGGTGGAGGGATCAGGAAAAATCCGAAAAAACGGGAAAGTCCCAAACTTTCGGATAAATCCCTATCAGGGTGGAGGGATCAAGAAAAATCCCTAAAAATAGGAAAGCAGACCAATCCCCAAATGCAGGGGATTATGGTCTGTGAAATCTTTAGGTACAATCTTTTTATATCTGCATTTAATTTCAAATTAAAATGGATGAATATCGAGATGTGCATGGATCAAAGGCTTATTTACAAATTTGGCTAACGAAAATCAAAAATTCATCGATGAGTGAAAAGCAAAAAAAACTAATTGAGGAATTTTTCAAAGACTTACGAATTGGGAAAGCAGGCAAAAAAGTCGGGCCTAGAAGAATAGGAAATTACTTGCAGTTTCTCTTAAACCTTGATGAATACTTCCATAAGGATTTGGAAAAGGTTACAGAGGACGATGCGACAAAACTTTACACCGATCTTCAGGACAATGTGATAAAAAAGAAAAATGGAATGCCATATGCACAAGCTTCCAAAGATGAGTTTGTGAAAACCTTAAAACGGTATTTGGGATGGCTCTGGGGAAAGAATTCTATTCGCTATAGAAAATCAATAAGCTGGATGAAAGAGGACTATAAAGGTTCTGAAAAAAACGCAATTACTTTGGAGCAGGCTGAGAAAATCGTTGAGGCTGAAAACAGTCTTCGCAATCAGTGCCTTTTTATATTCGCTTTTGATAGTGGCGGGCGAATTGAGGAAATTCTTAATGTGCGAATCAAAGATATTTCTGTAAGTAATGCTGATAAGAAGTATTACATTGTCAAATTTAGGGGGGAGAAGACTCCGGATGCAAAGAGGACGATTCCGATTCCAATTGCATCGACAGTACTCTATGAATGGCTGAAATCGCATCCGACAAAACAAGAACAGGATTATCTTTTTCCGCTTATGTATGATAATGCGAAGAAAATTATTAAAAATATGTCAAAAAGAGTCCTGGATTTTGATCTGAAACCTCATGAACTGCGCCACTCTTCAGCTACGCATTATATTCAATTCGGCGGATTCGGAGCGGAAAATATTGGGGGATTTTATTATAGGTATGGTTGGAAGTTTGGAAGTAAAGAGGCCCTAACTTATATAAAGACATATCTTTACAGTGGTGAAGTAGGCGTCGAGAAAGTGGCTAAAGCCATAGATGCCAACAGAGTTGATAAGTTGAAGGCTGAAATTGATTCTTTGAAAAGGGAATTGGATACTAAAATGAATAGTCAATTGTTATTGGGAGTTCTCAATGGGATTATAAAGCAACAACAAATGATGTCGCAAGCATTGAGTGAACTTTCCGGAAAAAGATTCGATTTAATAATTCCTGAGAAATTGAAATCTGAAAGTATTATGTGCTGAAATAGCGTCCTTCGGACGGTTATGGGTACTACCCCTCGCTTCGCTCGGGGATATTTTGGTATATTATATCGAGAGATATGAGAAATAGGTAGTCGATTGGGGTGAGAACGGATTCTGAGCTAAGTGATTGATATATAATGAGAAGGGGTTATAATCAATAATAACAGTGGGTAGAATTGGATATGGATGTCAAAGTGTCTGCCAAATATACTTTGATTAGTCGGTCTCTCTATTCCATTGATATATTGGGTATCATGATCTAACCTACTTGCCATATTGAATTGAAATCCAAAAGGAAATAGTACATAAAATCGACCTTGATCAATATGAAAATTTAAAAAATTCTTTTCCTATACTGTCAATTAATGTCATACTCCGTTTTATATTAATAATGCGGATATCCAAGATTCTTGGAATTACCACAGAATTGAATTGGTAGGCATTACTGCTTGCTAATTGAAATGGAATCCTAATTTAAGTCATCTTTGTCATTCATCCTGAAAATTCGTCACGAACCCATTAAGAAGGGAGTCATATCATGACAAAGCCATTCGTCATACTATTCGCATTTTTACTTGGCTCTATTGGCCTTTTCACTTCTGGATGCAATCAAGAAACAGTCATAAAGGCCCAGGTAAAAGAAGATGCTCCAGAAGGTCTGGCACATGTTGCCTATACGATTGGAAAGAATGAGATTTCTGGATATTTCAATCTTGATGGACAAGAAGTTTCTGTTGAATGTGCAGTCGCTGTTATTGGCGAATTAGAGGGCCAACCATTCTCTAAGACATTTTATGCCACATTGACAGCAAAAGGAAGTGCGGGCGGCAGGTATGAACTAAGTTGTACAGATCCACTTTTAATGCAGTTTCCTGTCGATGCAGCTAATTTCGCTGGAACTTATAGTGGTTCCTCTTCTGGGAATCTTATTATTGACGAAACACTTACAAGTTTGCCAATTTCTAATTCCGAATTAATTATTGCACAACCAGGATACAAACTGGTTTTAGTGCAGTTTCCTGACGATATTCCAGATGGTACTTATGAATCCGATATCTCGTTTGATTTAGACAGTAGTCGGCCCATTATGGTCAAAGCGCTTTTGACTGGCAAAATGGAGTGCGATGAGCAAACTATTTATCCTCCAATGGTGCCATGTGTATCTGATTTTTCTGAAATTTCTCCGAATATAATTCCAGTGTCTGATACATTGGTTGAAGTAAGACCTGAAATGGCCGGATTTATTGATGATTGCGAATCGTTGGTTACATGTGGAATAATGGCCTTTTCGGTTCCATCGATGTCGTATATTGGAATAATAATCCTTCTTTTCCTTATTGTCGTTAGCGTAGCTTATTGTAATCGATCAAAACCTGTAGTGCGATAAAGAAGCGCGACTATAACCAGTTTACTGACGATGCTATAGGTCAGATCACTAACTTCGCTAATTTATATGAGGTTGTCATTATCTTGGAGGGCATAATATTATTTGTGATTTGTGATGCGAATGAATATAGGTGACATCTCTTGGTTGGGTATCCAAATGTGTTGCCAATTATTAAGACAAGCTTTGCATATGCTCATTTACTCGTTGTCTAATAACGTCTTTATTTTCATTAGGCGACGGCTTTGTTTTTATCGGAAGGGTTATTGTAAATTCTGTTCCGACCCCAATCTCACTATTGACATTTATGATACCATTATGCTTAACAATAATATCATATGCTAGACTCAGTCCAAGTCCGGTTCCCTTGCCAACTTCTTTTGTTGTAAAAAACGGTTCAAAAATACGATTTAATATTGGTTCCGGGATGCCGCTACCATTATCCCTTATTTTAATATAAATGTTCTGCTCATCGGCCATGGTTGAGATGTGTATCTTTCCATTTTCGGTTATGGCCTGACCGGCATTTATGAGAAGGATAAGGAAAACCTGATTTAACTGGTTTAGGCGACAATATAATTGAGGGATATCCCCTAATTCCTTGAATACTTCGCATTTATACTTCAATTCATTATTAACTATATTAAGTGTGCTGATTATTCCTTGGTTAAGATCTGCGACATCCATTTCCGCCTTATCCAACCGTGCAAAATTCTTTAAGTCGGATACTATATTAATAATCCTTGTAGTTCCATCAATTGATTCATTAATGGCTTCACGAAAATCATCAATAATCTCTTGTTGGGATTCAAGTATCTGAGGTGCTTCGATTTCAAATACCTGGTGCAGTTTATCTAAATATCTACTCATTATTCCAAGGTTCGATTTGATATAGCCGACAGGATTATTGATTTCATGAGCCACACCTGCTGCCAATTGGCCGATTGCCGCTAATTTCTCTGATTGAATCAATTGTTGTCTACTGTTATGCATTTGCGTTATATCCTGTATCAACCCGACGATATTTTCCGTCTTTTCGCCAGATGATGTGAGCGGAATTCGAGTTATGGACACTCTCATTGATTCATTATTATTAACGTCCAATTTGATTTCATAATTTTGTTTGGGCTCGTCGAAATAAAATGCTTCTTTATCCAGCTCATCAAGTTGTTTGGCCATTATACCATCGCAAATTTCATAAATAGATTTTCCAATAATATCCTCTTTAGATTTTCCTATAAGTTCGCAAAAATAATCATTAACTTCTATATATTCATTTTTATAATTCTTTAAATAGATGGCAACTGGTACTGCATTGATAATTGTTGAATGTCTTTTTACAAGCGTAGAAAGAGCCATATTGATGTTGTTTCGTTCAATAGCATATCTAATCGTTCTTTCCAAAAGTGGCCCGCTCAAATCATCTTTGACTATGTAATCGACAGCTCCGGCATGCATAAACTCAATGTCAATTTTAATATCACTCAAACCAGTCAGTACAATAACAGGCGTCTTTTTATCGCACTTCCGTATTTGTACTAGGGCATCCAGCCCGGTCTCCGCTCCCAGATAATAATCGAGAAGGATAATATCATATTGTCGGTCTTTTAATGTTTCAATTGCATCTTCCGTATTCGGAGCCCAGGTGACGTTATATTTGATTTCTTTAATACTATCGAGTGTGTCGTTCGTTATTATAAATTCATCCTCATCATCATCGATGAGTAATACCCGAACAATTCTATTTGTATCCATAGCCTGATCTCTTCCGCCAAATCTTATGAATGCGGCAATGCCACAATATTAAGCCAATATTGGGCAAATGTCCGTATTGTATCTACTAACGAACTGAAACTGACCGGCTTCGTGATAAATGAATTAACACCGAGCGAATATGTACGACATATGTCTTCATCAGCTTCAGATGTGGATAAGACTATCACTGGAATTGAACGCAGTTGATCATTTGATTTAATTTCCCTCAGGGCTTCGCGGCCATCTATTATCGGCATATTTAGGTCCATGAGGATTAGTCCGGGGCGTGGGTAATCTTTGGCACTACTATATTTGCCCTTGTTGTATAAAAAATACAGCAACTCCTCTCCATTCTCCACGAAAAATAGACTAGTCCCTAGATGATTTTCCTCAAAAGCATCCCTAATCATAAGGCGATCATCTGGATCATCATCTGCAATCAGTATATTAACTTCTTGAATCTGCATATTGGTGTCTACTTTCTTTTGACAAATGAGTGATTGGCAATGTTATTGCGAATGTGGACCCCTCTCCTGGAATACTCAAGACATCTATAACTCCATTATGACGTTCAACGATTTTTTTACAAACGGCAAGACCTATTCCTGTGCCCGGATACTGATGTCGCGTTTGCAATCGTTGGAAAGGCTGAAATATTTTCTTTGAAAACTTTACATCAAACCCTATTCCGTTGTCACTAATAGAAATGCAACAATGATTTGTTATGCGGTCGATTTGGCCATTTGCGATACCCTGAGGTGAATCGTTCTTAACTGAGATAATTGGGGTAACATCTGGTTTGGCGTATTTTAATGCGTTTCCAATCAGATTTTGAAATAACTGGCGTATTTGAAGGGCGTCTCCTTCTATATTTGGTAAGTGCTCAGTAGTAACTGTCGCCCCATTATCCTCTATGGCGACTTCTAGGTCTGATAATACATCCTTAAGAATATCGTTCAGGTCAATTTCAGAAAATGGTTGTGCTCCCGTAGTAATCCGTGAGTACTCCAAAAGCCCTTTAATTAATCCTTGCATTCTCTCCGCTGCACCTATTATTCGTGTGAGATAATCCTTGGCCTTTTGATCATTTAAATTTGACAATTCTATATCAAGTCGCTCTCCAAAAACTCGAATTTTGCGTAGAGGTTCCTGCAAATCATGCGAGGCGACAAATGCGAAATCCTGCAATTCCTGATTACTCTGCTCTAGGGCATCGGCATATTGTCTGATTTCCTCTTGGTGCTCCAATAGTGCTTCTCCCATTTTTTCTCTCTCAGATATTTCATCCTGAAGCCTCATATTAGCCTTCACTAAATCATGTGTCCGAGCCTCAACTTGTTTTTCTAGAAGCTCGGCATTTCTAGCTATTAATTTTTGCCTTTCCCTGTATATATCAATTCTTTTTGCCATATCTGATGGCGTCAGATTCATGTCAAGCATTACTCTCTGGTATATATGCTGCAATGTCACAAGTTCATCGTTAGAAAAAAGGGTGTGTTGATTGAGCGCTTTATTGGCGGCAGCGACTCCTATGTGCTCAGCCATATGTTTCTCTAAATGACTGATGATATCGGCATATTCAGTAATAGTACACTGCTCTAGATTCTCAGGATTTACTGCTTTAATGGCATGTGTTACCAGTTTATCAGACTCCTCATTTGTGAAATACCTATTTAATATACTGATAACTAATGGCAATTTATCCTCAAATTTAAGCGTCTTGACCGTTACTTCTGTATCTTTATTCCCAGATGAATTTAATGTGCCTACTATTGCATTGGCGGTACGTTCTTCGTCAGTCGATTGCCGGCATAATAGAGAGCCGGTTATATACAATAGCGAATTAAGTAAAATGGACCATAGTACACCATGTGTCAACGGATTGATATTATTGATACCGAACAAAGACTCAGGTCGTAGCCAGTTTAAACCGAATGCGCCGTTTAGGAGAATCGACTCTCCGAACCCGCCGCTTTTTATAATTGATGGATACAAAAGTGTATATCCCCATATTAAAAATCCAACGCAAATTCCCAATATGGCGCCTTGCTTATTACCCTTTCTCCAAAATAGCCCTCCAATAACCGACGGGACAAATTGAAATGCGGCGGCAAAAGACAGCATCCCCATATTTACTAAAGTAAATGTATTGCCTAGGAATCTTTCGCATACATATCCTGACATCACTACAAATGCTATGGCTAACCATTTTGCCCATCTAGTGGCGTTACCCAAATTTCTAATTTGGCGAAACGGTTGCACGATCGGCACAAAAATATGATTTGTTATCATTGTTGCAATATTGAGCGAAGATACTATAATCATTCCAGTTGCAGCAGAAAAACCTCCTAGAAAGCAAAGTAAAGTCAGAATAGAATTATTCGCAAGCATAGGAAGTCGTAGAAGAAAGAAATCCGCCTCAGCAATATTTAATCCATATGATATTCCGACTACGGCAAGTGGAATTACAAATAGATTAATTAAAAACATATATAGCGGGTAGAGCCAAATCGCCTTTTTTATATGACGGAGACTCGTATTCTCAACAATCAATACTTGGAATTGCCGAGGGAGAAAAACAATTGCCCCCATTGCCAGGAATAAATAGGTTAGCCAAGTCGCAAATGTTGGGGGTTTTGTAAAGACTCCGATATTGTTCGCCGATGAAAAATAAGTTATAGCCATAGCATGTACATCTTCAAATCCATCGGTCAAATAAAATACTGCGAATATTCCAATACTGAGAAAAATCACCAGCTTTATGATTGACTCGACCGCAATTACAAAAACAAGTCCCTCGTGGGATTCTGCGATGTACTTGTTTCTGGCGCCAAAAATTATTGTGAATAATATCATTAATAATGCAACAATAACGCAAATGATGGAACCTGTAAGGCCAGCGTTTACTATTGCCGAATCCATTGTTATAATTTCAAATGTGACAGTAATTGCCTTTAATTGTAAAGCCAAATACGGAGATATTCCGACTATTACAAACACTGTTACTATAATGGCCAACAACTGACTCTTGCCATATCGTACCGATAAAAAATCCGCAATACTCGATATTCCGAATTGGTTTTTTGCGCGATATAATTTTCGCAAAATAATCCACCATAATGAAATGGCGATGGTTGGGCCAATGTAAATCGCGAGATACAATGGTCCTGATGTGACCGCTTTGCCGATACTACCGTAATAGGTCCATGTTGTGCAATAGACGGCAATTGACATTGTGTAAATAGTGGCGGCGCGAGTTTTAAAAAAGGCAGCATTTTTGCGTGCTTCAGCGTAACGTGCAAGGATAAACAATGCCGCTGTATAAACTCCAATTATACATGTAACAATCAATGGGCTAAACATTGTGATGTGACCTGTATTTAGACATCCTGATCATCTTCTATCTCTAGGCTGCCGGCATACCCAATCAGCAGCAAAAGATATACTCCCCAACAAATATATAGTACTACTAATGTATTAATTGGTGAATCAATAATTGTACTTCCAATAAAAGGAAGTCCGAACAGAATAATCCCAAGAAAAAATAGCAGTATTGGAAATTCCGGTTGTCGAAAGTATTTATTTAGTGATTGAAACATATGCCCCCTGACATCTGACCTTCAACTACGCACCAAAAGACTATTAGCACAACTATATTAGTTTTCGGCATTCAATTATGCTTCTTTATGGCCTTTTTTTTAAACAAAAACTAGGATTCATGATACTTCATAAGGTTGGCTTATATTTGTTATAGATTATTTGTGAAAAACAGCGTCTGAGAAGTGCGAGAATTCTAGTCAAATATTGGAGTATTATATAGTGCCCAATGGAGTGTTATTATATGGGTTCAGTAATTATGGAGAATTATAATAACTATGAGTAATCTTATCACTGCATATGTCGATAATTAGAATACATCTGGGGTATTTCAGTGTTTGGCGTGGTAAATTTCTAAATTTGGCAAGAACCGATTCAATTTGGGGGCTACACTTTGTGCTCGAAATCGCTGCTCCAAGATGACTTAAATAATAATCTTGAGTGTACGAATAATTGCAATAAGCGTAATCAGACCGCGGAGCAAAGAGGCTATCTGCTTGGAATGAATGAGGCATTTGCCAAGGCATCGCAGCTTGTATTTTCCCAGCAAGCCACTGACTTCAGCGAAGTACTTAAGTCCATATCAGAAAATCTTAACCTTGATGCCGTGTATGTATACCGTAAATATGAACATTCGAACTCTTTCAGGCTGGCATATGATTGGGCGAATCCGGAAGGTAAATTCTCGATTGACGATAGTATTGAATTACCCGAGTGCTCTTCTTGGGAGCATATACTTGAAGATGGATTCTGTTTAATCACTGATGCCACAACAAAAAATAATGAATGTATTCATTTACTTACAACATTATTGAAATTGCATGGAAAATGGAGTGTTATTGTAATACCAATTCGCTCGTATATTGGAGAACTACTGGGGCTTAGCATTGTCGTCGATCGCTATCCCAATCATGACTGGTATCAATCGGATCTCAAGCCATTATATATTATGGCGGAAATGACGGGTGTTTTCTGGGAACAAGGAAGAATACGCCATGAAATTGACAAAACTATACGGCAATATCGCGCAATTATAGATACTGTGCCTGCTATTATGTATATCAAAGACAAAAGCGGGCGTTATGTCGAGATAAATAAATCCTTTCTGGCAATTTCAAAAAGAACTCGCGATGAAATAATAGGTAAAACAGACCAAGAGATTTTCTCAGAGACAGACACTAAAGAATTTCTTCATACAGATAATGAAATTCTAATAATTGGAAAGAATTCGGTGACTTTCGAAAATAGAATTGTCAAAGAAGATGGCACAACCTGCTGGTTATTTACTGAGAAAACTGCTCTCTATGACGATGATGGACGTATCACAGGCCTTGTGGGGTTAACTAAGGATACGACAGAGGAACACATCAGACAGCAACAAATGCTGCAAACAGATAAACTTGCCGCTATTGGTACCCTGGCTGCGGGAGTTGCGCATGAAATTAATAACCCAATTGGCTACATTAGTTCTAACCTGAATGCCATGAAACGATATGCCTCAATAATGAGAGAGGCACTTGGTTCAAGGGATAAAATAGATGATAACGAACGCCTCAAAATCGAAGGATATTTTAAGGATTTTTATGATGCCATCGAGGAATCAATTGAAGGTACAGGCCGGGTAAGAAAGATTGTGGCGGATCTAAAAAGCTTCTCGCGTGTAGACAAGGCTGAAAAGGGGCCCGCAAATATAAATGATGGGATCGTTAGCACAATTAATATTGTCTGGAATGAGCTGAAATATAAGTGTACGATTGTACAGGATTTAGGAGATATTCCGCAGATCGTTTGTTATGCCGGTCAAATTAACCAGGTGATTCTCAATTTGCTCATGAATGCAGGGCAAGCCATTAAAGACACTGATGGTGAAATAGCCATCCGCACTTGGTTTGATAATAGGGGAATTAATATCAGCATACGCGATAATGGGATTGGTATTCCAGAAGGTAATATTAAAAAGATATTTGAACCGTTTTTTACAACCAAGGATGTCGGCAAAGGAACAGGGCTGGGATTGAGTTTAGTATTTGATATTATTAGTAAACATGACGGCACTATACAGGTTGATAGTGAAGAAGGCGTTGGAACCGAATTCCATATATGGCTGCCAGCCACAACCGTGGGGGAGGGCGGTAATCATGACTGATAAGCAGACAATATTATTAGTCGATGACGAGAAAAACGTACTCAAATCTTTGCGGAGGCTATTTATAGATACTGAATATCAAATATTGACAGCGGAGTCCGGTGAGGAAGGTTTGCAGGTTCTCAATAATAATCAGGTCCAACTAGTTATTTCTGACTATCGCATGCCCGGTATGAATGGCGTGGAATTTCTGCAATCAGTCAAGTCAAAATATCCCGAAACAATTAGGATAATCTTGAGCGGTTATGCCGATGTTGTGGCCGTTGTAGAGGCAATTAATGACGGTCAGATTTATAAATTCCTTGCCAAACCCTGGAACGAGCAAGAACTTTTAACCGCAATAATGAGATCATTTGAGCAATACAACTTACAGAAGGAAAACGTAAAACTGACCAGGGAACTACAAAACCGCAATACCGAGCTTGAGAATTTGGCCAAATCATTGGAGGAAAAGGTTATGCAGAGAACTCAAGCACTTGAACTAAAAAATAAAGCGTTACGAATAGCTCAAAATATCCTAAATCTCCTTCCAATAGGAGTTATTGGTGTGGATTCGGAGCAGATTGTCGTGTATATGAATGAATATTTATGCAAGTCTATAAAGATTTCCTATTTGGCTCTGGGGAATCCTCTTCCGGATCATCTTGATGATAAACTGTGTAATTCTCTTATTAAAGCACTTACAACTCAACAAAACATACGAGTTGCTCTTGATAATGATTCGCAGTACGAAATGTTATGCACACCTCTTATAAATGGATCGGGAGTAATTGGTACATTTATTCCTAGATCTAATTGTAATACAGCTAATGACATCATTGTAATGGCGAATAGTCCGGGGGAGTAAAGTGGAAAATAATAAACGGCAGACGCTTCTTCTAGTGGATGATGAAAAACATATTCTCACTGCCATGCGGAGATTATTCTCCGAACTTGATGCGGAAATATTTACAGCAAGTAATGGCGAGGAGGCTCTTGCAATCCTTGCCAAGCAAAATGTTTCTGTCATTATTTCTGACCAGCGTATGCCGCAAATGACCGGCGTCGAAATGTTCAAGCATGCAAAACGAATCTCACCGGAAAGCGTGAGAATTTTACTAACCGGATATGCAGATATTGATGTAACCGTAGATGCCATCAACAGCGGTGAAGTAAAATACTATTTGAATAAGCCATGGGATGATCAGCAGTTGCTGTCCCAGGTCAAGGAATCGCTTGAGAATCAAAAGATCAAGGCGGAAAACCGGCGATTGGCGGCGTCTCTTGCGACAAAGAACAGGCAGCTTAACGCCTTAAACGAGTTGCTGGAACAGAAAGTATTGGAACAGACAGAAGTCATCCGAAAACAACATGAGGACCTGCAAAAGAGCTTCATGGAGACGATCAGAGCATTCTCAACTGTGATGGAGATGCGATATAAAGAAGTCGGACTCCACACTCATCGAGTGGCGACATTGGCCAAGGAATTAGTCAGGCATTTGTCATTATCGGAGAAAGAACAAAGAGATATTGTTGTAGCCGCATTTTTACATGACATAGGCAAGATTGCCTTGCCTGAGGAGTTGTTACGAAAAGATTATAAATTATGTACTCCAAGCGAGAAAGCGCACATACAGAAACATACGATCATCGGTCAATCATGCGTCTGTGCGATTGGAGGTTTTGAGGACATTGCCTTGGTAATCAGACATCACCATGAAGAGTACGATGGCTCGGGCTATCCGGACCGTCTTAAGGGGGAAGCGGTACCTCTGGGAGCGAGGATTATTCATGTACTGAATGTGTACGATCGCGAAGCCTATAAATACGGGGACCCTGACAGAAAATCACTAAATGATGCTTCCGCCTATCTTGTAAAAAACTCTGGCGCAAGATTTGACCCGGAAATCGTCAAGAAAATCATTGAACATGATATCGGGCATGAGTTTTTCCTTCAGGAAGCGAGTCAAACTGTTCTACTACAACCGAAAGAGTTACAACCAGGAATGGTTATTTCCGAGGACATCTATACGGAAAATGGCATGTTTATTCTTCCCAAAGGTGCGCAGTTATCGATAGGCATGATAAAAAGAATAAATAAGATAAATGCCGCGGATCGTATTGACAAGGGGATACATGTCGTAAAAGACATGAATCAACAAGGAGATTTAAATGCAAAAGTTTCACGTGTTATTGGTAGACGATTCGGAAGCGATGCTGAACGCATTGACGCGAGTGTTTAAATTCTTCGAGGAATATGTAACTCATACGGCGATAGATGCTCACAGCGCCCTCGAAATACTCGGATCCGAGAGAATCGACCTGATAATAACAGATCAGAATATGCCTAAGATTAGCGGCACCGAGCTGCTGAATACTGTGCGAACGCTTTATCCAGAAGTTATGCGGATTATGCTAACTGGAAATACAGATATTGAAACGGCAAAGCAGGCTATTAACAGCGGTCAGATTATGCGGTTTTTTACAAAACCGTTTGATGAATTTGAGCTTCTTATTGCGGTCAGATACGCTTATGAGCAAAGAAAATTGCTTAATGAGAATACAAACTTGAGGAAAGTGATAGAAAATCAAAAAACGCTATTGGACAAACTTGAGGATATTCATCCGGGAATAACAAAGATTAACCTCTCTGACGATGGCGCGTATGTAATAGAGTAAGAGTTTACCGCGTTCAATTCCCTGAAAACTGAGGGTTATTATGGATGCTATGAAACAAAATAATGATTCGAATGACAAAGACCCTGATAGTGTATTCTCGTCTGTGAAACAAGGTTCTGAAGAATCTTCGATTGCGGCGCAAGATAATGAACCGAATGATATGGAAAAGAATAGTACAAAGCAGGAAAATGACAAGGTTAGGGAGCATATAAATCGATCGCTTTCCTTAGTAATGCATAATGACGAAATAAGAGAAATGGCAGAAGTATTTATTCGTGTCTATAACAACAGACTTAACATTGCACATAAGGATACGAAAAATGGATGAAATAAAAACAAATATTTTATCCTTTGGCGAGTTGCCATCGCAGCCGATTGTCTTGCAGAAACTCCACCAGATGATTAACAGCCAAGACACAAGCAGCCATAATGTGGCAAAAGTTATAGAAACCGATCAGGGATTTACCGCCCGTGTATTACGACTTGTTAATTCCCCATTCTTTGGATTTACGCGCAAAATAGCTTCTGTACAGGAAGCTATTACGATGATCGGCTTCAATTCAGTTCATCAATTACTATTGGCAACATCACTTATGGGTGCCTTTAAAATCGATCAAGATATATTTGATATTGGCTCGTTCTGGCAGCATTGTTTTGCAGTCGGAGTTATATCGAAACACATTGCGACCAAATCATTTAGTAATATAAAGGAAGAAAGTTTTGTCAGTGGCGTATTGCATGATGTTGGCAGACTTCTAATTATAAACGCCGATGTTCAAAGATATAAGCAATTCATTAATAATCATACTGGGGTGATATCGCTTGAAGCCGAGGAGGAAGTATTTGGTATTAACCATCAAAATGCCGGTCAACTTCTTGCCGAACACTGGCATTTTCCAGACAGTATCAAAAGTGGAATTGGATTTCACCATACTCCAGAAAAGGATCCTAATAATTCAGAAACCACAGGCGTTGTTCACGTTGCTGATATAACTGTACATGCCTTGGATCTTGGTGACAGTGGTAATTTCTATGTCAATCATTTCTGCCCTAATTCCTGGGCAAAACTCAATCTTACAATGGATGACTTTGAAGAACTACTCGAAAACGCCCTACTTGAGATTGATGAGACAAGACAAATTATTAAAAGCTTTGGTTAAGTTTAATGAAATTATTTATTTAACCTCGAATCGCATAAATGCTGAGCGAAAGAAAGAAAAACACTACAATTAATTTTGGAAAACAATCCTATTTTTGTAAAACAGGTAATTCGTATTTTCTAACAATATTCTAACAACGAACTTTACGAAACTCGACTGAACTCAACGCAACTTGATTCAACTCGACTGAACTTAACACCATAAAAGGCAATATAATACAGCCATTTCGCGGTGTTATAAGAAGTTTGCTGAAATGGCCTGCGACGAATCCCCCCCTTTTTTAATTATTTAACGCGTAATCGCGTTGTCCAATAATGAGTTATCACTAGAACCCTCTCAGCTGAAATATTTTTCTAACATCATTCTGATGGCCAATATTAGTAATCTCAAATCCAATTTTCAAAGATAATGGGGAATTTTGTCAAAATATGGAATGTGGGGTAGAATCTATTGTTGCAAATCCATATAACAATACACTCTTGACCAATTCGATTAAAAACAATATGACGCGTATGTAATTGACTTGGAAACACTATTTCATAAATGTCTTTGAAAAAAGGATTGATACAAAAAGATTCCATTAATTGTAATGAGGCACACGCCATTGCGTCTGGAAAATAGAAGTTGATTCACTCAAGCGATAAAAAGAATAAATCAAGAATTTGAGGAAATACTAGACTTTGTAGGCTTATCCAATTCCTTTCTAACGGCATTGGCCAGAATATTTCTATTGACCGGTTTTTTTATGAACGCTCCGGCTCCCAATGCCTGTATCTCTCGGATTTTATCCGAATCTGAATATCCCGATACTATAATTGCCTGCTGCTCCGGGTTTATTTCGCGAGCCAATCGAAAAGTTTCAACTCCATCTATACTACCGGGCATTATCATATCAAGAAGTAAAAGATCCTGCCGCTGATTCTTTAATAAGTCAATTGCAATTTCTCCGTTTTCACAGCCTGTAACTTGATAGCCAAGAGAAGACAGCAATTTACTGAGTACAGCACGCTGTATGGGGTCGTCATCGACGATTAATATTGATTCCTGACCGGTAGGGATTTTATCAGAAGATACCTCTTTCACTTCACTACTATGCGTGACAGGAAAATAAAGATAGAAACTTGTACCCTGACCGACTTCGGATTTCAAGTCGATATATCCGTTATGATCCTTGATGACGGCATCGACGACACTGAGCCCAAGTCCAGATCCTCTTTTCCTATTGGCAGATTTGGTAGAAAAGAATGGTTCAAATATATTGCCAATAATATCCTCCGGGATTCCTGGGCCATCGTCAATTATCGTTAACACAGCATATTCGCCCTTTGGTATTCGGCTATATAACGTTATTGCGTCATCCAAGTAGATATTTTCAGTTCTGATAAGAATCGTACCAGAATCCTGAAGGGCGTCACGGGCATTAACTATAAGATTTAGAAGCATCCTGTGAAGCTGCGCAGCGCCGCCAATAATATTCGTCAATTCTGATTCTAGTTCAGCGATACAAGTTATACTTTCAGGAAGTGGACCCAATTGTCTAAGGACTTGTTCTACAACGCGATTAAGATTCAGAACATCCTGATTATAGTGTCCCCTGCGACTAAGAGTCAGTAATTGTTGATTAATTTCAGAAATTCTATCTCCTGCTTCCTCAATAATGGTCAGGAATTCCAGAGAGGGGTCGTCGGGCGCCAAAAGATCGCGAATGATGTCGGGATATGCGGTTATAGGCATTAACAAATTATTGAGATCATGAGCCACTTGCCCAGCAATTCGTCCGGCAGTATGAAGACGTTCGGCGCGCGATTCAAGTTCTTGTAGCCTTGTTACTTCGGTAATATCTCGCGCAACATGAACCCAACCAATTATGCCGCCATCCGATTTAATAATAGGAGACACGCTTACTGAATATTGCCCACCAAGGATTTCTTCCTTAATTTCGAAAGTGCGCTTTGACTGTATTGAGGGATCTGTTATACGGGGACAAAATTTCGGTATATGCTGGTTGTCATGCATTAACTGGTGACAGGGGATACCCCTAACCTGCTCGGCATTGAGGCCGAGTCGATCGAGCATCGCTTTATTGGCCTGTAATATGTGTCCATTGATATCCTGTATAAATATCAGATCATCTACGGCATTAAAAGTAAGTTCCCAATTTTCCTTAGCGATCTTAAGATCCTCCTCCGCCCGAATTCGCTCGGTGATATCATAGAAAGTGACCAGCATGCAGCGTTTCTTATTAATGACAATTGATTCAGCCGATGTCACTATAGTCATTTTCTGGCCGTCTTTATTGCGAATATTAACCTGCAGATTGCGTACGCATCCATTTTTCTGAAGAGTATTGACATATATTTCTCTATCCTTCAATGTACACCAAATACCCAACTCTAATGTTGTATGCCCTATGGCATCTTCTCTGCTGAATCCAAGAATGCGTGTATAGCTATCATTTATCTCCAGGATACGCCCATCCTCGATATCAGTTAAGGACAAAACCAATGGACTCGAATGAAACGCTTTGGAGTATTTATCCTCGGATTCTCGTAGTGCCTCCTCTATTAATTTACGCTCTGTTATATCTTGATGAGTTCCTATTTGCTTAAGTTCCTTTCCCTTTTTATCAAATTGACTTACCCATCGATTGTGAATCCAGCGAATTTGGCCGTCAGGCCTAATAATTCTAAAATCATGTTCTTGCTCCCTTTTGCCATGCGCGGATTCCTCCATTGCCTGATATAATGATGGTAGATCATCAGGATGAATATAGGGGATAGCCATTTCGGCGGTCGGCGTTTGCTTCTCAATACCGAGTATTCTAAAAAATTCATCCGACCAATACATTTCGCCAGTCAAAAGATCGTGCCACCAATTACCAATATGGGCAATGCGTTGGGCTTCAAGAAGTTGGCGATGTTTTTCCTTGAGCGCCTCTTCGGCAATTTTGAGTTCTGTGACATCCTGGATAGTACCATATCGTTTTATAGGCCGTGATTCTTGATCAAAAATCGTTTCTGCTTCTTCGTGCACATATCGAATTGAATTGTCCAATAGTCGGATACGATAGTCTATTTGCCAACCACTTGAATCATCATTCAATGCATCTTTTATAGAGGTTTCGACACCCTTCTGATCGTCTGGATGAATGGCCTGAATAAATGACTCAAAAGTCACATCGAAACTGCCTGGCTCCTTCCCAAAGATGCGATATGTTTCATTTGACCACCACAATAGATCCTTTTGAATATCCCATTCCCAATTTCCTAGTTTGGCTATTCGTTGCGCATCGGCCAGCCGAGATTCACTTGTTTTTAGCCGCTCAAATGCAATGCGTTGTTCTTCTTCCGCCCTCTTGCGTTCAGAAAGGTCATAAGACAACCCAACGAAACCGGTGATTTTATTCTTTTCGTCGCGGAGAGGTGAAATGGATAAAAACACAGGTACATGCGAGCCATCTTTGCGAATATACGTCCATTCATTCTCCTCTGGCAGATTGTGTCGGGGACGGACAAGAAACACATCCATACTAGAGGATATCTCCTCCTCTATTTCCTCTGATAATCTTTTCGCATACAATGTTATTTCATCGGATACATGCCATATGTCAGGAGTTTTCTTACCAATAACTTCTTTCGCCTCATACCCCAAAAGGCGTTCAGCAGCAGGATTGAAGCTACTAATAACGCCATCTGGAGTTACAGATACGATACAATGGGCCGCATTGTCCAAGATCGCTTGCTGGAAGCGGTTAAGTTGGTGCAACTCATTATCGCGTTTTTGGATGACTTCCATCATTGCATTGAAGCCATGCCCTAAAACAGAAACTTCATCGGTTCCCGATGCAGGCACATGCTGTCGATAATTTTGTTGAATTCTCACAGAGTTAACTACTTCGGCCAATGCAGATACGGGTTGAACTATTACTCGTTGCAATAGTACCAACAACCCAATATATAGGATTACCAATAGAATAAATAAGGCGACCGATAGCATTAGTAGGATGTTTTCTGTTTCCCTATTCAGTTCACCGAGGCTCATCACAATTCGCAGGTGGGCATTTTCTGGAAGACTCTGTATGAGCTCAACGGTTTCATCGGATAAATAAACTCCATTGGCTTTGATCGGCTTGGATACAGGCGGTGAGATGTTCGGTTCTTGTAAATTGGCGAGTATTTGACCGTCATTGAGGAATATTTCTGCTTCTAAGATTTGAGGATTCGCTTGCAGAGTCTTTAGTATTTCCAACGCGCGCTCTGAATCTTGGAATGCAATGGCCGCTTCCGCTCCGACGAATACCATCTGAGCATAGGGCTCCATAATCTTTTTGGCCCGGTCCTCCAGAGATTGTTGTTGATAGATGAGAATGGCCGTACTTGCCAGAACATAGGCTAGTAATGCGGCTCCCGCCAGCGTTATGGATAGTCTATTACGAAGGCTCAGGCGACGAATCATCTATCTCCTCCGTTTATTAATAGCCCCGCCATCAATGACTTTATGGGCTACTTCCAGCATTTTCGTTTGAATCTTCAATGAAACAGAGCGGGCCTGATCAAGATTAATATTCATTTTTACCCGATCCGCAATTTGAAGTTGAATAATACCCCCCTCCTCCAAGAAGTCTGGCATTTCGCTGACGGTTAATATCGCCAATTCCTTTAACTCCGCTAGAACCACAGAGCATTTTTGTGAATCAGAATAGGCAATGTACACAATTTGGCATGGAGGAAGATCCTTTAATGAATCCGACCGATAGACCTTGAAATAACGTCCCTGTTCCTGTCTATCTTCCAAAGTGTTTTCCAGAATATTTCCAAATGGGTCTTCGCCCAAAATGCCAATACTCCATGCTGTAGTGTCATCCGCAAAAGTGCCTTCTGGCCAGGCAACATATCTGGCAAAGTTGCGAAGAAAGGCGGCTTCTACTTTGTACAGGTCTACTGCTTCCTGTTTATTGCCAGATCCGACACTCGGGAGTAATATTGATAGTATGGCAATCAACAAGACTGTTCGACGTTTTGAAATCTTGCGGATATTTTCCAAGATTGTGAGTCTCCCAATTCTGTCTATGGAAGATAATGAGTTCATAATCCAATCATCATAGTTAAGAGAAACTCCCGTGGACGGCACCTTGAACTTTGCGAAGGGCGATAGTACGCATCTGTGATATTCTTCGCTGTAACATCAAGTGTCACTTGACGCCTCAACCAAGTCCAACTGTAGCCGATTGTTGCATTTACAAGTGTATATGTTTGGCGAGAATGTTCTGGACTGTCTGGCAAAAGAGTTTGGTCCGCCACAAAATCAATACCGCCCGCAACATAAAGGCCAATGAGTTTTCCGGTCATAATATTGTAGCGTGTCCATACATGCGCGATATGAGGTGCACTCATTTGTAGAGGTGCGCCATGGAGTAGATATACATTTTTGTAATTCTGCTGTCCAGCATCATCGAGACTATATGGATCTAGGGCGAGAATGGAATCGTCAAAGTCGCTAAACTCAACTATCTTAGTATCCATGTAGCTATACGACAGGTAAAATTGCCAATCTCTTGAAGGGGATAATGTAATGTCCCATTCAAAGCCGCGAGATCGTTGTTCACCACTCTGAACATTGTATATCACTACTGCCCCCATAGTATCTGTATGTGCGAGATCGTTTATGATATTTTGATTGCGAATATCAAAAACAGTGAATGTACTTGAAATGCGTTGATCAAGGAAATCAACTTTTACGCCAATGTCATAACCTTTGCCTTTCATTGGAATTGCAGGCGCGGTCGTACCATCGGCACCGACAAGTATTTGTGAGCCCGGAACGAATGACTTGGCATACGATGAGTAAATAGATATGCCAGACATAGGTTTATACAATACGCCGAATTGCGGAGTTGCTGCATCCGCAGTCAATTTCTGGCCCAAAAAGTTATTCAAATGATCTGTGAACCGGTTTTCCGTCTCGGTCTGTCTTACGCCGGCAAGAATAACCAAGCGGTCTTTGAAAAAGCCAAAAGTGGCGCCGCCATAATAGGACTTGTCTATATAGTCAGTTGTTTGATCCCAGGCAAATTCTGTCAACGTATTTTGTGGGATAGTAACATTCCTATTCCATGTGGACGGGTTCCTCAAGTCCCAAAGTGGAAGTGGCGATTCAGTCGGATCAGAACCGAGCGTCGAATCATTGGGGGCCTGGGCAGCATTTCCATGAAATGTGCGGTCAATATATTGTGCTCCAAATAGTAGTCGCAGGCTCATGCGCTCGAAATTGTATCTGCCAACAGCTTGAATATCGTAAGTGTCTCCTCGATTTCTATACGTTTGGCCACGAAATCGCCGCCCCTGAAGAAATGTCATATTATTAGCCATACCGAAATTGCCAGAAAAAAGGGCATCGATTATATACGCAATATGCGAATACGCGATACGCATATTCCAATGAGAATTGGCCTTGATGTCAATCCAGGTGCTAAGGTTGTTTGTTTCACTCCTTCGAAAGTCGACATAAGACATACTATTCCAGTTATCAGGCAGACCCGGGACATCGACACCGGCAAGATTGGGATCATCTGTGGTCGGTACGACTCCCGATTGACGGCTATAGCCCGGTTTTTGCATTACTTGCGGTGATTCCATTTTATAAAAGTGCTCGAATTTTAAAGAGATACTAATTCTCTTATCCGGTTGCCATAATAGGGATGGGGAAACATTTCTTGAATATGCGTCATAGGGATCCCAATAGTGTATGTCTTCATCGTATGAGGCGGCGAGACGGTAAAACAGGTTTTGTGTTGCTGGCCCCGTTACATCAATGTCAAAGCGATATTCATTATATGATCCATACTTAATAGTTGCACTGGCCTGATTCTCCGATAACGGGCTCTTCGTTATGATGTTAACAATACCGCCCGGGGCCACCTGACCATATAAGAATGAAGCGGGGCCCTTCACAATCTCCACACGGGAGATATTTGTGAAGTCGAATATTGAGGGACCCTGCAATCCGTCACGCAAAATCTGAGTATTTCCTCGGGTAGAACTGATGGCAAATCCACGAATAGCCAGATTCGCATTACCTTCGTTAAAATCATTACTGCGGTATGTGACACCCGGTGAATATCGGGCAATATCAAATATATTGCCAGGCTTCTGGTCTTTAATAAATGATTCTGTGAATGCCTGAATAGCAAACGGCAAATCACGAATTGGGCAATCAAAACGGGATCCTGAAACTGAGTTTGATGCCTGATACCCCTTATCAAGATATGCAGACACATCGAAAGGTGATATCCGCACCTGCACTAGTTCGTCAATATCCATATCGGCGATATTTTTGTCCTGAATATGTTTCTGGTCTGTTAAATCAGAAGAAGCTAATACCGTCATCACGCTTAAGAAAGATTGAATTATGTATATTCGCATTATTGTGTGTAATCTACATTTATACAAAGAAACTTTCATTAAATGCTCCCCAATCTATATACCTAGCACCCCATTGCACGGCAGCGTAAATTCGAATAATTCTATTTAATTATTGCAGGGCAAAATTATTTTAGACGTATTGAATAAGATTTTCTTAACATCAGATTACTGAACAGTCCCCGTATGCCCTAATGTGAATTAAGTATTCTCATCATGATCCAATAGCCTACAATAAATGTAAGTATTCAATACTTTCAGGTCAATAATAATTTTATCCACTTGAAACTCGATTCCCTGCGTCCTTAATACAGTAATATTTAATGAGCAGTCATATTATATCATAGCCATTTGGTGCAATAATTGTGTCAAGTATATAAGCGTATTTTAACTATGCGATCTTGTTCAGTCGATTGGGAATCAGAATCTTATAAGTTGTAACGCAAGATTCTCGCTCTGTCATACCCGGAGATTGACAGAAATCCTTGAAACCAAACATTTAATTCAGGATATGGAATGAGTAATTTAGTCTGCAGCTAGAATGTAATCTATGGCAAATTGAACCGGCAAATATCAATATTAAGAAATTTGAAATCGATTAATCATCGCAAAAATCCTATATCATTCTAACAATTTTCTAACAACGAACTTTACGCAACTAAACTCAACTCGACGCAACTTGATCCAACTCAACTGAACTTAACGCAATAAATAGCAACAAAATACAGCTATTTCGCAGTGTTACAAGAAGTTAGCTGAAATGGCCCGCGGCGAATCCCAGCCTCTCCGCCATATATCATATGGTTTTCGGCTGTCGCGTGACCCAATAATCTTCTGAAATCATGAGACAAGTCCTGTTCGCCGCGGCTTCGCCTGCCGAATATCTGCTTGTGTTGTAATTGATATCCAGATATTTAGAACCCGGGAATCACAGTTCTATTTGTATCCCATGCTGCCCGCTTATTACATTTCGCCAAAAAAAAATAATTGAGTAGACTAATCCTTAATATAATAGAATCTGCCAGATACTGTGAGAATCTCAAGATACTCCGAGTTCCGGTTTTACAATTCTACACTTTTGACTTATCGCAGGTGAGCGACAAATCCCGCAATTCTCAATACTTGTCCTACTATTAGTGACTCGCCAATTGGCAGAAAGATGTGAAATGCATTGAGAACAGATTACTTGACGAGTTTCGTCGAAGGGATTCCGTAATTTTGCCGTATCGCAACCTTCATAATCGGGATTATATGTCTATGTTGGGCCGTTTCGGCATACATGACTGACTCGGAATAGGGAAAAAGTATTGAAGGAATAGGAAATGTGTGGAAAACCGATACCGTTTTTGTTATGATATGCCCAAACATATTGCTCGTGCGCGTTTCTTACATATATACATTGGATATCAGTGATTGCCAATAAAAAACATATTCCGGGTACGTTTCTGGTTTATCTGTACGGTATCATTCTCGTTATAGTAATTATTGGTATTCATGTAATGCCGGGCAAGTCCCAAACGATTATTGAATTACCGAATATCGATGATAATGAAATCCTGCCTTACAAATTTGTGGTCAGGCAGATGGTGGGAGGAGGGAGTAAAAAGCACAAACTTATCCCTGTCGATATTGATGGAGATTCCGTATTTGAATCTATCGAATTTCAGTACGATTTTCTTGCGGCCGTGTCAAAAACGTCAATTGTGTGCTTTAAGGATATCATGACGAAAATGGCGCACACGCAAATCATATTCGATTGCGATAACCTCTATGAATTTAAAATAGCCGATGTTAATAATGACGGTCTCAAGGATATGATTCTGCCCTATCGATATCGAGACAGTATGTGGCTGAATATCGTCAGCTTCGATGACAGTGATATATTTCGTGGATCTATCATCGAATGTGATGATAAAAATCATGATGGTGAATGGGATGGTGCCAGCCGTATAATGGGGCAGTATGATGTCAATCTCGATGGCTACCCGGAAATATTTGTCTACGTCGGTGCGGGATATGATCGAAGTCCGAGAAAGGTGCTCTGTTTTGATTGGCGCCATGCCTCCCTTTTATGGGACTGCGACATCCCCGGAATAGCCAGCGATACCATTCTTGTTCGCGAACCAGACAGTATATACGCGGCTCCCAGATTCCTCTTTTCCTCCTACTCCAATTGCAATGGAGTGCATGTCCCGGGCACAGAATTGGATGACTGTCATTCCTATATCATCTGTGTGGATACTGATGGCCGAATCCTGTGGTCCCGGCAATGCGGAGAAAAATTTTCAGGTGGGGGAGCTGTTCTGTCTAAGTACAAAGATAAACCAGTTCCCCTGATTTATAATCAATACACGTATACGGAATTCGCGAGTGAAAATGCCGCGATAAATAAGGAATGCGGCGGTCTGCGAGTTTATGACTGGGATGGAAACCTGGTCGATTCAATGGACTTGGGGATCGGTTCCAGGACGAAAAGTATGGTTGGAGCCGACATCGATAGCGACGGGAATGACGAAGTCTGTTTGACACTTGACAATAACAGATTGGTGTGCTTCGATAATAATTTTACTATCGTCAGGGATATCCGTTATTCATGCAACATTTTTCTTCGGCATTGCGCCGATTTTTTAAATCGAGGATATAATCAATTGTTTGTAGAGACAAGTGATTATGGCTACTGGTTGCTGGACAAAGACTTTACGCCTTTGGCGAAATTCGCATGTAGCGGGGAGTCAATTGTATTCAAGGATTCGAGGTTCAGCGAATATTTGATGGTAATGTCCAATTCCGACATGATTCGTATGCTTGGATTTCAACGAACGCCTTGGTACACAGTATTTTCGCGACATCCCATATATGCATTCTTTGTCGCTGCAGTTCCCCTCAGTATTATTATCCTGATTGTCTGGTCGGTCATGCGCAAGTTCAGGAAAAAGAATACTATAATCGAACAACAGAAGACAGAACTTGAAGAAGCGCAGGAAAAACTTATTGCCCAGGAAAAATATTTGCAGGCCAAAGATATTGCGGGCGGATTCGCTCACGAAATCAGAAATGCGCTGTTTCCTGCTCGAACTTCGCTTTCTCTTTTGAAAAAAACGTGTGCCGCTGATTCAGCGGCGGCGCAGCAAGCAACCATGATTAATCGGTCTGTGGCTCGTGCCATTAAAATTACGTCGCTGATTTCTCAATACACAAAACTCGAATCAGATATTCGTCCGGAAATTTGTAATGTCAAGACGGTCTTACAGAGTGTTCTTGCCGAAAATGAATATCGTATAGACACGGTCGCGCCATCGCCTGATATTTCCTGTGATATTAGTGTCGAGGTGCCGATCCATCGCGATCATTTGTACATGGTCTTCAGTAACTTAATCCTGAACAGTCTCGATGCTATTGAGGAATCAGGCAAGGCGGGAAAATTGGCATTACATTGTTCCGATGCCGATGGAACGGTCATGATTACAGTCGAAGATAACGGAGTTGGAATTCCGGAACATATGCAAAGTCGCATTTTTGATACGTTCGTCTCGACCAAACCCGGAACCGGTACCGGACTGGGGCTGTCAATCGTGAAAAAAATCGTCGAAATGTATAACGGCGCCATTCATGTGACGAGTACACCCGGTGAGGGGACCTTATTTTCGATCAATTTAAGGACATAACAAGTAGGGAAAAATGGAGCACGTGTACGAATGGCAATATTGAGTAAATCGAAACTTCTTATTGTAGATGATGATCAACTTGCGCGAGATGCCCTGGCGGGGCTCTTGGCGGATGAATATGAAATTGTCGCCGTCTCATCCGGAAAGGCTGCCATTGAAGTCGTCCAGTCGCAATCGGATATCGCCACCGTCATTATGGATATTAAAATGCCGGGGATGGATGGCATCACGGCCGCCCGAAGCATTCGTATGGTGGCCCCTCTTGTCCCGGTCATTTTTCATACCGGGTATCCCGGTGATTACGATGAAGATGAACTCGATGCAACGGAAACACCGTTTGATTATATCGAAAAGGCCGGACCGGTCAGCCGACTACTGCGCTCCGTAAGAAATGCGATCGAGGCATACCGGTCTCGCATTGCATCGCAGGAACTGACGGTCAAGGCAGAGCGCGACTATAATATGATCGGACAATCCCGCGCAATGCAGGCCGTATACCGCCTGATTGCACAAGTATCCAGAACGGATGCGCGTGTCATGATTCTGGGCGAAACCGGAACCGGCAAGGAATTGGTGGCACGGGCAATACATGCGGGAAGCGCTCGCTTCGACCGTCGTTTGGCCATATTTAATTGTAATCACAAAAGCCCGGATTTAGTGGAATCGGAACTGTTCGGCCATTTGAAAGGGGCGTTTACGGGGGCGATTGCTGACCGTATCGGCCTGTTTGCATATGCCGATGGCGGGACGGTATTCCTCGATGAGATTGGCGATCTCGATATTACGACGCAGGCCAAGGTTTTACGCGTTATTGAAACCGGCGAGTTCCATCCGCTCGGATCGCCGGAAATTATAAAAACCGATGTCCGTTTACTGTGCGCGACACATCGTAATCTCGAGAAAATGGTTACCGACAAGGAGTTTCGCGAAGATTTGTATTATCGATTGAATGCAGTACGCATACAGCTTCCGCCGCTCCGGGAGAGAAAAGAAGATATCCCCATGCTGGCGCATCGTTTTATCGATAAATATACTATCGACAAAGATCTTCCCGTCAAGATACTGGATCAAGGGGCTCTGGATGAATTGATCGCACATGAGTGGCCCGGGAATGTGAGACATTTACAAAACAGTATTGAGGCACTGGTCGTGACGACAGATTCGGATATTATTGTGGCCAATGATGTCAGGCGATATTTCGAAATGCAGGGTGATGCGAATCAAGCGGTCGGACAAATGTCGTTAACCGAGCGTATGAAAGAATTTCGGAAGGCACTTATTATTCAAACGCTCCGGGAAACAGAAAACAACATTTCGGCCGCGGCCCGAAAACTGGGCGTCGACCGCGCGAATTTGCGTAAGATTATTCTCGATCATGGCATAGATGTGGGGTGATATTCACCTCGCATAGCCTGCTTATTTGATAGTATCCTACCTCACTTGCCTCATGATGATTGTTTATCGCATTGTCTCCTAACCGGTTGCGAAATCATCGCATCTGGCATGTCAATTGCGATAACTCTCCCCAAAGGTTACCAATTGAAACAAGTACAATTATCGCAAGGGGAGAATCATGAAAAGGCAACTGTTATTTCTGATGTGTGCAATGATCCTGTGTTTGACCGGCACCGGAAGGGCGCAATCCGATTGGACGCAGCCGTATGCGTCCGATGAGTACACCGTGGGCCTGTGGCATCTGGATGAAACGTCCGGAACTGTTGTCGATGATGCATCGGCAAATGATCTATTCGGTGAAATCATCGGCACGCCTGATTGGGGATCGGGACAGTCGGGGTTTAACGGCGCATTACATTGCGGAGGTACGAACTTTCCCAGCATTACCGATGACGCTGTCCTTTCCGGAATGGAAAAACTGACAATTGAGTGCTGGTTTAAGATTGATTCATATGGCGCCGATTTCTGGAATTATTTGTTCGAAAAGGAAGGCAGCTATACTCTCTATGTTGTTGATTCCGATGAGACACATCGCGATAAACTCTGGGCAAAATTCACGACGAATACCGGCGAATACATCGTTATGCCTGATTATCAAGTTCCCCTCGATACCTGGACGCATGTTGCAGTCGAGTACACCGGAGAAATGGTGACGATGTACATCAATGGCCAGCCCGCTGACAGTATTGCCGCATCCGGAACGATTGTCAGCAGTTCGACGCCGCTGCTCCTCGGTGCCAGGAATGTATCTAATCCCATGCATGGCTGGATGGATGAAGTGCGTATTTCAGATTATGCTCGCTACGCGAGATTCCAGACGCCACAACTGATTGCCCATTGGACATTCGACGAAATCGTGAATGATACCATCGAAGATGTTACCGGTAACGGCTTTGATGGAATGGTGATTGGTGCATACGAAGATGGCGGTCTGTACGATGGTGCACTCCGCTTCGATGGCGACGATGATCGAGTCGAAATCGATAATCCCATCGTCAATACGCCTCCATACACGATCGCGGCATGGGTGAAGGTTGAACCGGGAACCGATGATCATTATTTCGTCGCTTCCAACGGCGGTCCGACAGCAGGATATCACGGAATGTCGCTCACTCTATATAATCGGCACACCTGGTCTTTTTATGCCTGCGGTTCGTCCGCCGGAAATTCCTGGGGGGCAAGCGCACCGAATCCCGAAGATGACTGGGTTTTCCTTTGCGGCACATGGGATGGAACCCCTGACGGTTCGGAAGTAAAACTCTTCATAAACGGCCAACTGGCATCTACGGGAACAAGTCATACCGCCGGCGGACCGAGTGTCGCGGATTTTATGATTGGCGGTAGTGCCGTCCATGATGATATCGACAACTTCCGAGGTCTCATCGATGATCTTAGGTTGTATAACTATGTGCTTACTCCGGCAGAGATACAAAACCTGTATCTGAACGATGCCGTGTCAATTCAGGCGCTTGCCATCGATATCGAATGTGACTCCACTTTTATGGTTCCGGTGTACGGGCAATTTACCAAAGATGTCTGTGCTTTGAGCCCCTCGTTGCATTGGACCGCAAATTATGATTTGACACTGCAGGATATTGATTACTCGGGCACCGGCCTTGAGACCTGGAGCCAAGCAGACTCTGTTAATAACGAAACCGATCAAGTAATTTTCGGCGGTCTGAATTTTGAAGGTACACCCATTGCAGCCGAAACGACTATGCTTTTGGCGAATTTGATATTTACAATACCGGATGGGTTTGCATACGGCGATACAATACTCCTTACATTCGAAGCGACCGAGTTAGGGCCGCACAGTAATGAGTTTGCGGATTGTGAGACTTCGGGATTGATGGATGTGCGATATGACTTCGATACGGTCTCCGTATTTACTTCAAAACTCGGCCGGTATGTGGCGGGAGATGCTAACGGCGACGGTACATTCAATATCGGTGATGCCGTGTATATGGTTAACTATATCTTTAATGGCGGACCGGCTCCCGTCAACCTCGATGCCGGTGATGCCAATGGCGATTGTTCTCTTAATATCGGCGATCCCGTCTACATGATTAATTACATCTTCAAAGGCGGCCCGCCGCCGCAGTGCGGGTGTGTGACCGGCGACTATTGCTGCATTTCAGATTTTGAAGAAGCCGGTTTCTATAAGACCGGACACCCGGGATGGGGTCCCGAAATCACAGTCGAATATGACGGTGAGGTGAGCACCATATCGGTGGAGTCGACTCGGGACATATATGGTTTACAATTGCGCGTCCGGACGCAGGCCGATGCTCGAATCACAAATCAGGTCAATGGCATCGACGTATTTGCATCGCGCTTTGCGAACGAAACACTCATAGGTCTTCTGGATATGAAAGGCGAAGGGTATATACCGCCAGGGGAGATCTCTCTTATTCAAATCGAGGGCCCGGCAGAGGTTATCGATGCCATCGCCGCGGATGTATCAGGAATGACGAGTGAATCAGGTATTCGGAATAATTTCAATACCTTGATACGAAGATTCGAGTCATCCAGCTATCCCAATCCGTTTAACCCGACGACGACTATTTCCTATGCACTCCCCGATGCCGCCGATGTGACCATCGACGTCTTCAATGTGGCCGGTCAAAAGGTGCGGACGCTTGCCTCCGGGTATAAGGAAGCCGGCGAGTATTCTGTTGTCTGGGACAGCAAAGATACTATGGGACAAACGGTTGCCAGCGGCATCTATTTTTACAGGATTATCGCAGGGAAATACTCGGATACGAAGAAGATGATACTTTTGAAGTAGTCTCGTCTAAAGACAGGAGGGGGCCCATATATCTCGATTAGCGCATGCGCTCATTGAGAGGAATTGCCCGGCAGGATCAGTGCTCACCCTGCCGGGTTTATACTTTTTGGCATGGGTTGCCATCAAACCGATAGATTCGGATCATTGGCCCGGTACTGATGACGTATAATTTTCACGGGCGCCTCACGATATCTTACATGGAAGGCCCTTTTTGCCTCAAGCCTCAATAAGTGCTTGCTTTTTTCCTGTTTGCTGTTTCCTTACGGCTATAAATTTCTATGTTTGGGATATAGGGTTGTCAAGATCGACTTATTATGTTGCAGGACAGAGAATTACAAGTATTTGTCGAGCGCGCGAGGCATGGCGATACAGAGGCCGAGCATAGAGTCTTTGAATATCTCCGAGTAAGATTTATCATTCTGGCGCAAAAAAGAATATCGAGAGACATGGCCGAGGATATAGCGCATGAGGCGTGTATTACCGTCTTTGAGAAATTCCATAATACGCCCTCCGATGTCGAGTTTTTGGCCTGGGCATATAAAATATTGAGAAATAAAATCGGCAGCCATATGCGGAGCTCGAAATATAAGAAAAGTATAGAGTACTCCTCCGAAGGAATAGAAGAGATAATCGGGCGAAAATCGACCGAGGAAAATTTCGAATTTCGCCTGATTCTGAAGGGGTGTCTCAGAAAAATGGCGGACCAGTATCCGAATTATATCAGAATTTTGAATTTATCGAATCAGGGATATACATCCGTGGAGATTTGTGAGAAACTGGGCATAAAGCCAAACTATATGTATGTCATGTTGCACCGCTGTCGCGGTTGGCTTTTTAATTGTATCTTCGGCAATGAGACCAAAAATGAATAATACCTGTACGAATAAAGAGATAGGCCAACTTCTGCATGCCTATGAAGTCGGGACATTATCCGATGAGTTAGTCGAATCATTTGAACTTCATATGATGGCATGTGACTATTGCATGGCCCGATTAAAGGAATTCGAGCATGTGACCGGAATGATGAAAGCGGACGATGAAATTGTACGGGAAATCGCATCCTTGGATACCGCAATTACCGAAACATCGCGAAAGAAATCATTCCTGCGGACATTTTTCAAATCCGAATTGCCGTTTATCCTCAGACCGGCATTCCTGATGGCAGTGCTTATTATAATGGCGATGACGTGGGCGGTTACGTTCTTATCGCATCCGGTGGTTGAACCGGGGCCGGTAAAGGAGTTGAATCTCATACAGCAACGAAACGGCGGAACCGAATTAGTGATAGATGAACAAACGGCGTATGTTTCCGTTGCATTTATATATCTTGATTTCAACACAAATCGCCCGCCGGCCGTTTTGCTTGAGCGGGATGGCAGGGATACCGTATACTTCGATAGTCGATTCCTTCATTTTGACATCTATAAAGTCGGCAGGCTATTAATTCCGAATAATGACCGCATATTAGGTACATATCGTCTACTAATTTGTGCGAATGAATCGGAAATGCCCGAAAAATGTGCCGAATACATCTTTTCCATTAAATAGACTGAACTATTTATCACATGCAGTTAAAATCGGCAAATACACAAACCGATTCGATTATCCCTTTATATTAATTTGCTGATTTTCTCATAAAGGGCTTTACGCATTGATTCGAATCCGTTATTTTAATGATACGAGCAAGGGATGTATATCTAGATCAGTAAAGAGCACGACCTTCAAAGTAAAGAGGAAAAAAGGAGTGGCCGAATGACATTTCGGGTATTTGCCGTTTTTGGTGCACTGTGCCTTCTATTGTTCTGCGTGTCGGAAGCAAAATCGGATCCTATTGATTATACCGTGTTGAACATTGATGATAATGAACTGATTCCTGCATTATCTCATGTCGATTCCTTAATCAAGAGTTATCGCTATACCGATGCAAGCGCGGCTTTGCGTGAGCTGTTAAACGAAGTTCGGGGAGACGACAGCGCGGCATCATTTAAGGCTGCCGTATTGTTACTTCGCCAGGGATATTCGTTTCTGCGGGATGGATATTATGATTCATCCGGCATCTGTTTTGAAGCGGCCACTGATAAAATTACTAAGGCGAATATCCGAGATAGGCGATTGAACGCCGCGTTGCTTTTTTTCAAAGGGGAACTGGCCCAGATGCTCAGGGATGACGATTACTCATTGCGGCTTTTCAATCAGCTTCTGAAATCGGTTTCTCCCGCACAGCCCGAGGATAAGGATATCCTCCTGCGGGTGCTCCACCGTCTGTGTCAGGTCCACATATATAATGACGACGCGGATTCGGCGCAGGAATTTCTCAATGCTGCAGCGCAGATCATTGACCGAGTCGATACTATCCACCCGCTGCATCTCTTTGAGCAAAATTATTTTTGGGGCGACATTTACGCGATGCGAGGGCAATTAGACTCGGCGGATATTGCCTTTTCGAATGCGCAGGCAATTGCCCGGAAAAATAATTATCCGGTCAAGGAAGCCGACTGTCTTCAGGATTGGTCATATACGTTTATGTATCGATATCAAATAGCCGTATATGACTCAATGACGGCTCAATCTCTGGAGATGGTGGAATCGATTTTGCGGCCGGACAATCCCGAATTGGGGAAGTATCTCAATTCGCGAGCCGATTGTCTGGGGATGTTGGAATCGCAAGCCGAGGCGCTGAATCTTTTGGATCGATGCGAGGAGATACTGGAAAAGTCAGTCGGTACACTTCACCCGGAATATGCCCTCATGGTAAGTTATAAGACATCGATTTACCAACAGATGAGAAATTATTCGAAAGCGATTGAATATAACGAAAAGGAGATTGAGTTAAGCCGCGCGGTACACGGCGAGAATTCACCCCAATATATTACGGCCATCGGCAACAAGGCGGTCATCTCGATGGCTCTGTTCGATTATGATTCCGCCATCCCGGCCCTCAAGGAGATGTGTGAGTATTACCGGCAAAGTGAAGGCGAATCATCGCTGTATTATCTGAATTACATCGGCTATTTAGGATATGCATATTATCTGGCCGGGAAATACAGCTCAGCAGATTCCCTATATACTGACATCCTCCCTCGAGTGAAACAAGCATTTGGAGAGGATAACGAAAAGACCGGTGAAACCTATATGCTCTCCGGGATGAATAAGTATGCGCTGGGTTCATATGCGGAAGCGGAAATCGCACTTCTCCATGCACTTGATCTCTACCTGAAAAATAAAGTATCCCACAGTCCGGATATTTCCGGGCTGTATTCCTATCTGGCGACTCTTTATGGCTCCATGGGCAAATATGAAACCAGTCTCAATTACTATAAGAAACTTCTGGCCAATCGGCGGAAATTTCTGAGCGCCTCCTATTCATACTCGACGGCCGATCAAAAACTGAGATATCTGGCAACCCATCCTATACTCATGCACTCTTTGTACTCTATGGCAATGAAATCAGGGCTGGCGGATGCCAAGGAATTCGCATTCGAGATGTTATTGCGAGGCAAGGCTATTGCTCTGGAGTCGATTATTTCGGAAAACCAATTGGCCAGATGTACGATGGATGAAGAGTTGCGGGCGATATATCAGGCCTTGGGCGAAAAATCCGAGGAGATCGCGAACCTGACGTTTTCATTGCAGGGAGCCGATGATGTGCAGGCGCATCAACAGATTCTCGACAGCCTTTTTTCTGAGAGGCATCGACTGGAGAGCGAATTGAGTTCCCGATGCGATGTTGCCGCACAGGAGATATTTAATCGTTCGATTACGAAACAAGATGTTCTGGCAAAACTGCCTGATGATGCCGTCCTTATTGATTTCGCGGTATATGAACCGTACGATTTCGACCGGGCGGATGCCTCCTATCTCCTGTTTGGGGAATCACATTATCTGGCAATTGTTTTGACTAAACGAGGTGAACCGGCACTGTATGATCTTGGAACAATCAAGGAAATAGACAGCCTCGTACAAAAGACTCGTGTGCTTATCGATCAAGTACCTTCAGGCATTTATAGCGATAAGGGCGTCGCACTGGAGGCCCGGTTTACCGCTATTGCATCGGAATTGTTCACCCGCATTATTGGTCCGTATTATAAAGCGATTTCTCCGGCCCGGCACTGGATCATCAGTTGCGACGGTGGATTGAATCTGCTGCCGTTCGAGGCCCTGGTCTTGCCGCAAGGGAAGTATGTTATTGAAGATCATGTCGTCAGTTATGTGTCATCTTCGCGTGACCTGTTACAGTATTCGGTAGAAGATCAGACGCATCCGAATAGCATGGCGCTGTATTACTCACCGCAATATGATGTGGAGCCTGCCGAACTGGCCTCTGCTTCAAGCGATAATGTTAAGCAGTCCTTTGAATCGGATGGAGATGACTTTGCAGTAGCTTTTCGCGATGATGGCGAGTGTTTGGATGCGCCGTTTGCTGCGCTGTCCAGCACTGATGAAGAGGCAACGGAAATAATTAATGGGATAGGCGATTTGTTGCCGGGAGGTATTCAACGATTTACGGGCGGACAGGCAACGGAAAACTCCGTTAAACTTCAGATTCAACGTTCGGAGATATATCATTTCGCCACACACGGGTTTGTCTGCCCGGATTTACATGTTCAGGACTTCGACAATTATCACTGTTTTATGCTGTATTCGGGGCTGGCTCTGGCCGGCGCTAATGCACGGTTTAATTCCTCCACCTCCGGCAAGCCTTCGTTAAATGATGGTATTCTGACGGCATATGAAATATCGGCATTAGATTTTGAGGGAGTCGATCTGGTAACGCTTTCGGCTTGCGAAACCGGATTGGGAGAGACTATCGATGCCGAGGGAGTATTCGGATTGCGACGAGCCTTTCAGCAGGCCGGGGCCCAATCGCTTTTAATGAGTCTCCGGAAAGTGCCTGATAAACAGTGTGCGCGATTAATGTCGGAATTCTATCGCCATTGGCTGCGAGATGGCAAACCGAAGGGAATTGCCCTGCATGAGGCGACACTGGGACTGTTGCGACAATCTCGAGAGGCTATGGGCAATAGTCATCCGTTCTTTTGGAGCGGCTTCATTCTCTTTGGAAATCCATATTAGGGGTCGCGCGAAATGGCCGGTCTCGACAACCCAATTCGTTTTTTGGATTGTACATGGATTATTATAAATTGGCCGGGGCGGTCAATTGACCGCCCCGTAACTCCCCTGAGCGCCATTGCTCTTACAAGCAATCATTGTAATACCAAAAAAACCGGCAGTAAAAAGGGCTCATTTCGCTTGCTACCGGCTCACCGCTCTCGTGTAGGAGGAGCGTCGTCGTCTGGGCCGTATCGCTTGATTCCTTACTGCCTTAAAAGTGTTATTTGCCAAGTCCGCGAATTCTATCATGAAACATGTAAAAAAACGGATAAAACTTGACAGAGTGGTATTATGCCATTTATTGCGGCAAGAGCACAACAAAGGCAATAAGCATGATTGATTTTTATGAGACGGCTGTTCAGGCCGCTCAGGGCGATAAAAAGTCCGAAGATCTTCTTTTCTCCCATTTATTTGATAGATTTTACTGTCTGGCGAAATTACGTGTATGGGGGAACGATGCCGAAGATATAGCCCAGGACGCATGCCTGACTATCATTGAAAAACTTCGAGCCGGGGGCGAAATTCCGACTCATTTTGCGGCTTGGGCCTATAGCATTTTGCGGAACAAGATTGGGAATTATTATCAGCGCACCGAAGTCCGTAGCCGAGATACCGAGTTCAGAAGCGAGTCGACCTCACCTGAAGCTCAAGCATCGTTCCAGCCTCGACCGGAGTTCACAATGGCTCTGGAGGCGTGCATGAAAGAATTGATTCAGGCAAACCGCCGCTATGCCAGAGTCGTTAACCTGGTGTTCCAGGGATTTGATGTTGCCGAAGTCAGCAGAAAATTGCAGACGCCTATCAGCAATATCTATAATATTCTGGCTCGAGGCAGAAGATTGCTGAAACACTGTCTGAAAAGGAAGGTGTAACATTAAAAGCCCTCACTGTACAAATCCCGCCCTGGGAGCCATGCTTCCGGCCTATGAAATAGGTGCGCTGACTGAGAGTGATGCCGAGAAATTCGAACAACATGTGCTTGAGTGCGATGCCTGCCTGTCGGCATTGAAAGAACTCCAGCCGTATAATGAAATCCTCAGGCTTGATACCGAAACGAGAGGTAATCTGAAAGTTATTTCCGGAAATGCCCTGGATTCGGGCCGCCGATCCGGGTCGATAGTGCAATATATTTGGCCGGATACGCCGCTCGTATTTCGCCCGGCTATTTCGTATTTTCTGGTTTTGTTGCTATTGGGGATATTATTATGGCCGACGGACGGCAGAGAGACTAAGGAGTCTCCTGTTACTATAGATAATGTCGGTCAGGTTCAAATCGTTACGTTTGCGGGAATTCGAGACGGCTCGGAGCAGGGGTTTTCATTATCCGATACTCGCCGTTGCCTGGTCCGATTCCTGTACACGAAAGCCGACAAGGGGAAACCGTACCGTGTTGCGATTGAAAATGAATCGGGTGAAACGATATTGACGGAAGATGGTTTCCGGTTCGATAAAAACAAAACCGGCTATTATCTCGTCCCTCGATCCGTCATGTCACCCGGTAAGTTTACCCTGAAACTGTACGATCCGACGACATCGGTTTCCGACATTTTACTCGAATTCGATTTTTTCATTACCAACTAAGGGTTTGTACATACATAAACCGACTTATATTTGCATATGCGCTTTATTTGCCACATCTTCATGATTGTTTTTCTTTGGGAATTCACCGGGGCTGTAGCCATGGCAGATTCTCCGGAAATTTCTATTCAATTAATAGACTCACTTCTCAAGGCGGAACAAACCGATTCGGCTATTGCTCTCGCAGATAATCTGTACAAGTCGTACCATGATGATGTATCCGTAGGCGACAGTCTTCGGGCACGAATTATTTATACCTATGGAAGAGTGTTGTATGCCGCAAAAGCGTATGATCGGGCCGATACTATTCTGCAACAATCCCTGGTACTTCGGCAGTCTATCTTTGCCGATCCCCATCTTGATATCGCGGAAAGTCAGTTCCTACTGGCCCAATTGTGCAATGAAAGAGGGCAGCGGGATAAAGCCGACCCGCTTTATAAGGCGGCAATGAGGACGCACAAAGTGCTTCTTGGCGAGAAGGATCCTCTCTTTCTTTCTACATGGCGATTTTATGCTCGCCATATTAAGAACTGCGGCAGGTTTGAAGAAGGGCGCGATGAATTACTGAAATTACTGGACGTATTGAGAAAAATCGATCCGCGTCCGGATTCCACTATCATTACGGTTTATTGGGAAATCGCTCTAGTTTGCGGACATTTGTCGGCTCTGGAGGATGCTCTTTTTTATTATCAAAGGGCGTATGATTTGCAGGTTGCGCGCCGCGGGGATACAAGTTTCACCGCAATCAGGCTGAAATATAACATGGCCGGAGTTAACAACAGTATAGGCAAGACAAAACTGGCTCGCGACCAGTATACTTCACTGATTGATCAAATCGAAACAATTTTGCCGCCGGATCATTATTATCACGGACTGTGCCGATCGAAGTTGGCTTCTATACTCATTAATTCGGGAGATTTTGAACGGGCTCACATACTCCTTGATGAAGCCAGTGATTACTTTATTAAGGCCGAAGGTCCCGTCAGTCATAATCTGGCGGATTGCAAATATTACCTCGGATTAATTGAAGAGAAGCTCGGATATTTCAAAAAGGCCGAGCGTTTGTTCAAGGAATCGGTCGAAATGATCGACAGTACGTTCTGGTACTGGGACTATAATAGCTATGTCGTTGACCCGCTTATGCGTCTGGTCTATCTCTATGCCATGCAGGGAAGATGGCAGGAGGCTGAAAAGCTGTATGTTCGCATTATCGAGACACAGATCAAGCAGTACGGCGAAGAACACATTTGGACGGCTGAGTCACAAAACGATTTATCGTATATCTATGAAAAACAAGGGCAGTTCGACAAGGCATTAGAAATCTGTAAAATGGCGCTGATCACCTGTCGGGATGTCTATGGCGCCGGTAATACCAGCTATGCTACGGCCATGATTCGATTGGCAGAGATTTATCAATCCCGCGGTGAATGGCATGAGGCGTTGGATACGTATTCGGATATCCATCGCATTCAAACAGAAAACCTCGGCGCGAGGCATATTGAAGTCGCCGGGACATTGCGCCGTATGGCCCGTTGTTATGGGGAATTGGGAGATTTTCAATCATCGCATGCTCTGTTGGATTCGGCGTATATCATTTATCAACAATCACCCGAACCTCCGCAATTGTATATCGCGGAAACGCTTCGAGAAAAAGCCACCGTCTACGTGTTGCAGGCCGACTCGGTTTCCGCGATTCAGGAGTTGCAGGAAGCCGTTACCGTATACACGAGCGAACAAGTATCCTTACATCCCGATGTATGTTCGACTCACCTTCAATTGGCCGAATTACTTGCGAATCGAGGCGAATTGCGTGCGGCCGCCGATGTTTTTTCGAAATATATTACACTGCGCAGACGCTTCCTGAATAATACTTTTATCGGCTCCTCGGAAGAGCAGAAACTTCGCTGGATACAACTCTATCCGCCTCTCAATAATGCTTTGCTGGCAAGCGCCGTCGCGTCAGGCGATGATGAACTGCGGCGAGTATCACTTCGTATGATTTTTGAGGGAAAAGGAGCGGTAGCCGATGCCGTCATGGTCGAGCGCAAAAATTCCTTCTGCTCGATGGATGAACGGGTGACCGCGGCGCTGGATGAGCTTGGCCGACTGAACTCTCGCGTCACGAATCTGGCGCTTAGCTCCATCGGCGGTTCACAGGCACAGGAAACACGGGATTCACTCCAGTATTTTTTACTGCAGCGAGATTCACTTGAGGCATTGGTCAGTCATTCGTGTTCTGAATTTGCCGAACAGCGTGTCATCGACGAGAACCTGGTCGATTTGGTTGCCGCATCACTAACGCCCGGGGAAGTCCTCTGCGAATTCGCCGTATATGATCCCATGGGACAAGACGCTTCGACCGCGGGAGTAACTAATCGGCGCCTGATACGCTACTTGCTTGATGGCTCAGGACGAATCATTGTCGATGATATCGGTACAGTCCGTGAGATTGACAGCATGATAGCAGATATACAACTATCAATTCATGAATCCGCCGAGTGTATGACGCCGGAGTTTTTCCCTGCGCTGGAGGATGCCTTGAAGGAATCACTCGACCAATTGTCTGATATTTTGTATCGTCCCATTAAGTCGCGATACGCCGATATGAATCATCTCATAGTTTCTCCCGAGGGATCGCTCAACCTGATTCCATTTGAGATCCTGACTGATAAGAACGATCATTATGCCATTGAATCACATGCGATCAGTTATGTGACCAGCGGGCGAGACCTGTTGCGCCGAGACGAGTCGGTTGCTGATGCAAATTCATCTATCGTTATTCTGGCCTGCCCGGATTTCAATGCGGACGCTTCAAATATTCGCCCGATATCAGATTATAAAATACTCCAGACAAGTGATGGAAATGAAATGTCTCGCAGATCACAGCGAGGCATACAGAACTGTCTTGCCACTGATTTTTCACCGCTTGAAGGGAGTCTTACTGAAGCCGAACTGATTGCTGATTTGTTCAATCGTCAGGGGACCTATGCGGTTCAGAAATTTTATCATAAAGAAGCAAGCGAAGCGCGCCTGAAATCGATGTATAGCCCGCCGACTGTTTTGCATGTTGCAACACATGGATATTATTGCTCCGATATAGTAGGCGACACGAACTCAATCGTCAATAATGCGATGTTCAAATCGGGCATTATCCTCGCCGGGGCGAACTTGGCACGCAATATCGATTTCTTCGATGACAGCGACCGGGAAAACGGCATCGTCACCGCGTATGAGATTTCCGGCATCGACCTGTCAATGACACAATTAGTGACAATGTCGACATGCGAGTCGGGTGTCGGTAGTTCAGTCACAGGCGAAGGCGTATTCGGACTACGCCGGGCTTTGCGACACGCCGGGGCGCAGAATATATTAATGAGCCTCTGGAATATATCTGATGCCGAAACGACCGTATTTATGACTGACTTTTATCGAATGTGGCTGCAAGGATTTTCGCCACACGAGGCGCTTCGTATGACGGATATGGGAATGATTAATCATCTGCGGACTGAGCGAGGCCACAGCCATCCCTATTTCTGGGCGGCATTCGTGCTAGCAAGAAATTAGAGCACCTAATTGGCCCCGAAAGGAATTCAAAATGCAATAATCCGACTATAATGGCGGTCCATTACGAAGTGGCCTAGTGGAATGAATTGGGGGAATACCGAATTCCGCGGCCGCGAATCCAACGCCGATAACTCCAGAACAGTAGGGCAGGTCCCCAATGGGACCTGCCATGCGCAAAATGCATTACGAAATAATAAAAAACCCGGCAGGCATTATCGCCTACCGGGCGCGGTTATGACAGAAGAAGCTTCTGCCGGATTCATATTTATTGCCCGTGCCTACTCGAAGCGCAGGGCATCTATAGGATTAAGAGCCGCCGCCTTGCGCGCCGGATAGTAGCCGAAGAAAATACCGACCACACCCGAGAATGCAAAAGCGATTGCCACGATGTATGGCTGAATGACGGATGTATAGCTGGTGAATTGATTTATCCCCGCCGACATTGCTGCAGCCAGCAAAATTCCAATACTGCCGCCGGAGAGACTCAGTACGATCGCTTCGAACAAGAACTGCGACAGCACATCGCCGCTGCGAGCGCCGACCGATAAACGGATACCGATCTCACGAGTCCGCTCGGTTACCGACACGAGCATAATATTCATGATGCCGATACCGCCGACGACCAGCGAGACCGACGCAATTGCGCCGAGCAGCAGCGTCAGCGTATTGGTCGCATTCTCGACCGTTTCGACGATTTCCGTCTGGCTGCGAATCGTGAAATCGTCCGCCTCGCCCTCGGCCAGTCGGTGTGACTGGCGGAGGACGGTGCGGATTTCCTCTTCGGCCTTGTCCATGTCATTTTCCGTCGTTGCGCTGGCGTTGATCATATCGATGTAGCGGCCGCCTTTTAGGCGATAGAGCACTGTCGTGGCGGGGGCGAGGATGATATCGTCCTGGTCACGCCCCATGCCGGTCTGACCTTTCTCTTCCAGTACACCGATGACGGTGAATGGGATATTGCCGATGCGAATTTTCTCGCCGGTCGGGTCCTGATCGGGGAAGAGCTCATCGGCGACGGTTTTGCCGAGCAGTGCGACTTTACGCTTGGCGCTGACGTCCTTATCAGTAAATGTTTCGCCGTATTGGACGCCCCAATCCTTGATTTCGAAGTAATCGGTCGTCACGCCGGTTATTTCGGTGCTCCAGTTATTGCCATTACCAACCACCTGTCCCTGTGAGCGGACGATTGGGGATATGGTGCTCAGGTATGTCGCCTCATCCCGGATGTCGTCGACATCATCGAGCGTAAAGCGGTTAAAACTCCCGCTGCCTTGATGGATGCCGCCGGAGAAGCTGGAACCGGGCATAATCATGAGCATGTTCGTGCCCAGAGAATTGATCTGTTCCTTGATCTGATACTGAGCGCCCTGTGTAAATGCAGACATAACGATGACGGCGCAGACGCCGATGATGATTCCAAGCGATGTCAGCAGTGAGCGCATCCTGTTGCGCACGATACTGCGAATCGCAGATTTTATAATATTTTTGAACTGTTTCATTGTTGTGCTCCTGCGTTGGCGAACACGGACATGAGGATTGCATCCTCGTGCGAATCCGGTTTCTTATTGGCCATGTACTCGGCTACATCATTAGCCGCCATCCGACGACTGTACACCGGCACATCATTGACGACGCAACCGTCGCGCATCAGAACGATACGTGTGGCATATCTCGCGATATCCGGCTCATGTGTCACGAGAATAGCAGTAATGCCCTGCTTGTTCAAATCCTGGAACAGCGCCATGATTTCCAGCGAAGTCAGCGTGTCCAGATTACCGGTCGGTTCGTCGGCCAGAATAATCGAGGGTTTATTAACAAGCGCTCTGGCTATTGCCACTCGCTGTTGCTGTCCGCCGGATAACTGATGCGGATGGTGATCCATACGGTCGCCCAATCCGACGCGCTGGAGCGCCTCCCGAGCGGCTTGTTCGGGATCGTTGACTTTTGCCGAGCGGTCATAGATGAGCGGCAGCATTGCGTTTTCCAGCGCCGAGGTGCGGGCGAGCAGATTGAATCCCTGGAAGACAAATCCGATTTTGTGATTCCGAATTGCGGCCCGCTCATTCCGATTCATTTTGCCGACTGAAATGCCGTCGAGAAAGTATTCGCCCGTGGTTGGTTGGTCGAGGCATCCCAGCAGGTTCATCAGGGAGGACTTGCCCGAGCCGGATGAGCCCATGATGGCCAGGATTTCACCGGCATTGACGATCAGGTTGACATCCTTGACAGCGGGGATTAACACATCGCCCATTTTGTATGTCTTGCAGAGCTGTTTGGTTTCTATGATGCTGCTCATTGTCCAGTCCCTTCGTTCGGAGTTCGTCACATGACCAATCTTCTCAAAAGCCTCCGGGTGGAGGTGGACCGCCGCCCCCCGGACCGCCGAATAAACCGCCTCGCTCTTCTTCTGTTGTCGTGCCGCCCGATTCATCGATACCGCTGATGACCATCGTACCTTCCGCGATGTTTCCGGCCTGTTCGATCTCGATATATTTACTGTCGGAGAATCCGGTCAGTACCGGCTGAGCCTGCACAGTGCCGCTGGCATCCTTATACCAGAGCATTCCGGCGTTCTCAGGTGGTGCGCCCGGGGCCGGAGTGTTTTTGCGCTGTTCGTTCATGGCGGCGCGCTCGTCTTCAGTTATGTTGGCGAAATCGTTTTGCATGGTCTGCTGGAGTTGCTTCAGCATATCCTCGGTTGGCGTGAAGCGCAAAGCAGTCTTTGACACATACAGAATATCCTTGTGCTGTTCGATGACGAAATCGACTGTTGCCGTCATTCCGGGGAGAAGCAGGTCATCTTCGTTTGTTGCCGCGACGACGACCGTATAATTGACGACATTCGAAGTCATCGTCGGCTGCAGGCGAATTTGTTTAACCGTTCCTGTGAAGACTTTGTTATCGTACGCCTGTACCTCGAAGCGCGCCAGTTGACCGAGTTTGATGCTGCCGATATCGCTTTCGTCGACATCGACCAGGATTTCCATATCCGACAGATCCTGCGCGATAGTGAACATGGTCGGCGCGGCGAGACTTGCAGCGACGGTTTGGCCTTCCTCAATGTCCTTACCGATGACGATACCATTGATGGGTGAGGTGATATAGGCATAATCGAGATTCTGTTTCGCTCTCGTCAAGCCAGCCTCGGCGGATTTGACATCGGCTTTGGCGGACTTATAAGAGGACTTCGTCACATTATAGTCGGACTCAGCAATCAATTTCCTGTTATAGAGGGAGACTGCGCGGTTATATTCCGTTTCGGCCTCCTCGAATTGCGCCTCGGCCCGCTCGAGACCGGCCTCGGCATCGAGAACGGATGCCTTGAGCATTGTCGTGTCGAGAATCGCCAGCAATTGGCCTTCCTTGACGACGTCATTATAGTCGATATAAACTTTGTCTATTGTGCCGGATACCTGGGTACCGACGTCGACGGTCGTGACAGGCGTCAGGGTGCCGCTGCTGGAGATGATGGATTCGAGTGTTCCCCGTTTGACGTCGGTGAATTCGAATTCGGTTTGAGAAGAGCTGAAGAACGAGCCGAGCAGTTTTCCGCCGGCTCCGATCACGATGATCAGGATGAGTGCCAGATACAGTAGTTTCTTTTTCATGCCATCCTCGCTTTCCTTTGGCATCCATGTTCGATTCACAGGTGTTGACAGCGGGGGCGTAGGAAAAGACTAAGCCAATAATTGCACAATTGAGCAGATTGGGCGGGAACAGGGCAGGAATAGAGGTAAAAGAGGGAAGGGCGGAGTTTATTGATTAATTGTAACAGTGAGAATTGTAACAGGTTGGAGGCAATGATATCAAGTTGGGATATGGTTGAATGACGATAAGTTAATTTTGGTTAAAAATGAGTAGGGCAATAGCCATGCGCTCCTGCCTTGCACCTCTATCAATCCGGTAGCCCGACCCTTTCAGGGTCGGGATGGAAGTCATTGCTTATTCCCGGAAATATAATTATCATATGTAAGCGCTTGGTGAAATTATAAATTATAATAAGAATGATAATCCTGCGGCCTTAAGCGACGGGTGGAGTACTCATGCAAAAAATAAAAAAATTCCAAGTTGGGGAGGATAAGAATTATGAAAATAGTCAGCCTTTTTCTATGCATTGTAGCTATATATGGCTATTGTGAATGTTCTGAAGATGCATTTGAATATCCTTCTCTATTGATCAGCATCAAATGTACTGATACTATATTTTATCCATTATTGCCGATTGAGATATGCTACAAAATAAAGAACCTAGATGACACCACATTTTATTTTATTGGAGATTTTGATGATTTAATACAAATGATGCATATAGAAGACTCAAAATCACGCAGATATTATTGTGTTTTATCATCATATAGCCTCGGCAAATGTTCGCTACTGGTTAAACAGGAGTTCGATAATTGTAATTCAATAACGTCGTACTATCAAATTAAAGAACCTGAAACTTATTCGTGCTACCTTAATTTTATGGACATATATAAATCTAATACAATTAATATAGAGGTATCATATCCACGAGGAGATGATAGTCTTGCATGGATAAAGTTCCGAGATGCAAAGGATTTGGTATTCGCTGGTGGTGATGCATCAGTAAATAAACAAAAGGCATATGATCTATTTTTGGAAATTGTTGATAAATATCCCGAGTCTGTTTATGCACCGTATGCATTGAGGGATGCGTTTTTTAGGTCAATCATAATGGACAGACAGACGGTACAAGATAAATCAAAAGAGTATATAGAAGCTGGTATTACCGGCAAACTCCTGGACATTTGTCTCGAAAGCATTGTTGCAACATCGGTTATGTTAGGCGACCGCGCATCAGGTGAAACTTACTTGCAGAGTATAATTGATCAGAATTCCAATAGTGCTAAGGCAGATCGTGCCAAATACTGGTTAGATGATTTGCGCAAACGACCTGAAAGAAAGTAGTATATAATGAAATTAAAAACTGGCGAGACCCCACCCTCTTCAGAAGACGGACATCGGATGGGCCACTCGGTTGTCATTGCCTCCGGCAAGGATCTTGACCTACATTAGAGTTTACCCACAGCATATTGTGGTTTGAGTATAAAAAATCGCAAAATTTTGTGCCATGCCTCGTTATTTCACTTGCCAAAGGAATTGGGGCGTCGTATATTAGCCGCTTCTTAACAGACGGGGATAACGGAAATTTCGGTATCGCCTTGTGATATATGGAGTTAGTGGTAATGGCCCGTGATCGGAACCGTGCCGCACAACTAACGAATTCTCGACCTCAACTCCCCTCGTGTGAGCTCCATCAGAAAAGCGTGCCAAAACTTGGATTCCAGCTTCATTTCCATTCCTCAAAGTCTATGGGACGTGATGTCTTCCCGCGTGCTAAGTATCTGTTAAGATGTTATTTCACTATAGGATAGGAAATACTGAGAAAAATGTGTTGTCGAAGTCGCGGGAAATGCTAATATAGAGGCTTACCGGTGTTTGTGACAAGCCGAGGGGGGCCTCACACGCGGCACGAAAATAGGAATATGATGCGTCAAAAACATAAACATCTTCATGAATCGTCGGATTTTCGGAGTGAAAGAGGATTGTGTCTATGGTCTATAGAATAGTCGTGCGAAAGAAAGACAGCCGATTCGATATCGGCGGTATTCGCGTTCTCGGTCAGATTAAGGAGCTGGGTATCCGGAGCGTCTCCAATGTCGCGTTCGCCTCGGTGTATTACCTTGATTCCGACGATATGACGCTGGATGATGTCAAGGGGATGGCCGGGCAACTGCTGGTTGATACAGTGACGGAAGATCTCGACGTAGAAGTTTACGACGTCAACAAGCGGCCGCAGGCGAAGGCGGGCGAGTGCCTGCTGGAAGTTTCGCTCAACCACGGCGTAACCGATTCCACCGCATGGCAGGTAGTCAAGGCAGTCCGGCAGCGCGGATTTAACTGTAAAGAGGCCAAACTTGCAAGATTCTATACTCTTACCGGTCAGCCGACCGAAGAAGAGCTGAATCGTATCGGCATTCGCATTCTGTACAATCCGGTAATCGAACATATCGTGCAGACCGGGGAAGAGGCGTTCAAGGAAATCGTCGAATCCGAACCGGTAATGGAAGAGTTGCCGTTGCCCGACATGAATGATGATGAGTTGATGGCGTTGAGCAAAGACCGGCTGTGGCTGAATCTCATCGAGATGCGAAAACTAAAAGAGTATTATACCAATCTGGGTCGCGCGGCAACTGATGTCGAAATCGAAACTCTGGCGCAGACCTGGTCGGAGCATTGCAGTCATAAAGTATTCCGGGCGAATATCTTCGTCGATGGCGAACTGCAGAAACCGCTGATCAAACGTCTGAAAGACCTCACCTATGGTCTCAATAAGGATTGGTGCTGGTCGGTGTTCGTCGATGATTCCGGCGTTATCGAATTCGATTCCGACTGGGGCGTGTGTTTCAAGGTCGAAACGCATAATAAGCCGTCCGGAATCGAGCCGTTCGGTGGGGCGCATACCGGTATCGGCGGCGTGATTCGCGATATCATGGGTACAGGATTAGGGGCCAAACCGATAGCCAATACGAACGTGCTGTGCTTTGCGCCTCCTGATACGCCGTGGGAAAAACTGCCGCCGGGGCTGTTACATCCTAAGCGCGTGATGCGGCAGGTTGTAGCAGGAATTGAAGACTATGGCAATAAGATGGGTATCCCGACCATCAATGGCAGTATTTGTTTTTCCGAGCGATTCACGGGATTACCACTGGTCTATGCCGGATGTGTCGGCATCATTGAAAAATCAATCGTCGAGAAACAGCCGCCGCAACCGGGCGACAGGATTATTCTCATGGGCGGCCTGACCGGTCGCGATGGTATTCACGGTGCGACATTCTCGTCCGGCGAGTTGACGAAGAAATCCGAATCGGTATCGGCTCAGTCCGTGCAGATCGGCCATCCGCTGGTCGAGAAGATGGTGCTGGATGCTCTTGCCGATATCCGGGACGAGCGGCTGTTCCATGCCATCACGGACTGCGGCGGCGGCGGGTTGTCGTCGGCTATCGGCGAGATGGGAAATCCGGGCGGCGCCTTTGTCGATTTGTCTTGTATCCCGAAAAAGTATCCGCTTCCGTTTATCAGCGACTTCTGGATTTCCGAATCACAGGAGCGGATGATTATCGCGGTACCGCCGGAGAATGTGAAGCGGGTATTTGAACTGTGCAAGCGGCATGACGTCGAAGTCGCCGATATCGGGGAATTTACCGACAATGGACGACTCGTTATTAATTTCGGCGAAAAACAGGTCGCCGATATGGATATGGACTTCCTCCATAATGGATGTCCTAAACGAGAATTCAAACTGACGAATCCTCCGAAACCGAAGGTTGAAGAAAAATTCATTGAGCCGCCGACCGGCCAAAAACTGGTGGAAATGATTCATCTGACGAATTCCGAACTTAATGCGTGCAGCAAGGAAAACGTTGCTCGTGTTTACGATCATGAAGTACAGGCAAGGACGGTGGTCAAGCCGTTTATGGGGAAACTCCAGCGGAATCCGTCGGATGGCGCGGCACTGAAACCGATTTACGATAGCCCGAAGGGTGTCATCGTTGCCAACGGCATTAATGTGCGATATGGCATTGAAGACCCTCGCAAGATGGCGAGGTCAGTCGTTGACGAGGCCGTGCGGCAAATCGTTGCGATGGGCGGTTCGCCTGAAAAAATCGCGATTTTGGATAACTTCTCGATGCCCAGCCCCGAGATCGACAAGACAGTGCTCGATTTGCATTATGCCATCGTTGGGTTGTGTGAGGCGGCGCAGTATTATCAAACGCCGATTATTTCCGGCAAGGATAGTTTCTATAACCAGTATAACACCGGCGACGGGACACTGATTTGTGTACCGCCGACCCTGCTGGTTTCCTCGATTTGTGTTGTCGACGATGTCGCCGAGCTGGTGACGAGTTGCCTGTCAAAGACCGGTAGCAGAGTGTATCTGCTCGGAAAAACAAAAGAAGAGCTTGAGATGAGCAGCTATTTCGTCCAGACGAAGCAGAGCGGCAGCGCGATTCCGGACCCCGATCTGGAATTGAATTTGAAAATATACAAGGCGATGCATACGGCCATAAATCAGGGGTTAGTCCTATCGGCGCATGATTGTTCCGATGGCGGCCTGGGAACGGCGCTGTCGGAATTGGTCATCGGCGGTGAATTCGGCTTGGAGATCGATCTCGCGAAGGTGCCGTATGACGGTCGCACGCGCAATGATTTCATCCTCTTTTCGGAATCGAACGGCAGAATCGTCGTTGAGGTCGAAGAGAAGGATGCGGCGAATTTTGAAGGTATATTCAAAGGCCTGCCGTGCGCACAAATTGGCGTCGTGACGGCTGAGAATCGTCTGAAATTAACGAACGGAACAGAGAATCTGGTCAGTATCCCCGGCGATGAATTGTATGCCGCGTGGTCGGGCCCGATTTCCTCGATCATCTGATAGAAGGAGTTGGTCTGAAATGGCAAAACCGAAAGCAATGGTGTTGTTCGCACCCGGAACGAATTGCGAAGAGGAGTCGATCCACTGCCTGAAGCTGGCCGGAGCCGACGCCGATCGGGTGTTGGTATCGGAGTTGTTCGAGGGGAAGGTTCCGTACAAGGATTATCAGATTCTGGTCCTGCCGGGCGGATTTTCTTATGGCGACTGTATCGCGGCCGGGCGAATTCTGGCGAATCATATGAATACGCTACTGGCGGATGTAACGCATGAGTTCCGCGATAATGATAAGCTGGCAATCGGCATCTGCAATGGCTTCCAGGTACTGGCGCGCCTTGGTTTGTTCGATGATGGCGCGGGGCAGGTGACACTGGCGCAGAATGAATCATCGAAGTTCGAGTGCCGCTGGGTGTGGCTGGCACCGGATGCGGGGAGTGAGTCTCCGTACACAAAGGGGATAGATCGCCTGATGTTGCCGGTGGCACATGCCGAGGGACGGCTGGTTGCGACGCCGGAAGCGCTTGCGAAATTGGAGAAAAATGGCCAGGTGGCGCTGCGGTATGCGAATGAGACGAATGGCGGAGAAGTCGGATATCCGGCCAATCCCAATGGATCATTGAATCACATTGCGGGGCTGACGGATAAATCGAAGCGGATATTCGGACTGATGCCGCATCCCGAGCGATATTTCCGGCGCGAGTATTTGGTCAATCGTTCGAAATCGGGCGCACCGAATCCCGCCGAGAGCGTGACGGGCCTGAAGATCTTCGAAAACGCGGTGGCGTATTTTGGTTAAATCCAGGCAAATGGAATAAACATTTGAAATGGCAGGATAAGTCATCCTGCCATTTTGTTTTCACTCGGACTGGTTATGAATAAATCATATAGCGATGAAGTGTATTGCGTACTCTATTAATAATGGACTATGTTGTAAATAATACTTGATAATATATTATTAATAATTTATATTCCGCCATATCTGGCGGTGTTCTTTATATATTCTAAAATAATCGAGGATAGGAAAATGTTACAGAATAATATTATAGCTATTGGCGACTGGTATATCGATGAAAATTGGTTTGTCTTGCCTCAAAAGTTATTCCACAGTTCTCATACTGGTGATGAACATTATTTGGCGACAATAAGTAACACCGGCAATGAGCTTATCAATTTGTGCGCAGTAGGAGGACTATTATATTTTCTTAAGAAATACTTTGAGGATGATGAGAATGGATATTCGTTAAATGGATATGGGGTTTGGAACCCCATTGACCATGATGTTATACAATGTATTATGTGCCGCCTACACGGGGATAAGAAATATTTGACTCCGCATACATTTATGAGTATGCGAGAACCGAAGATAGAGGGTGAGGCCAGAAATTGCCCATATCTTAAGATCCCCGAGAATAATGATAATGATGGTGAATCAAAGGAAAAAGGTACATGCAGTTTTGGGAACAATCCCAAGATAAATTTTATTAATTTATTAAGTGAGATGTCGCCTAAATGGAATAGTATTTCAACTAATCATGTTATACGATGTTTTGAGGGCACAAAGGGGAAAAAGCCTCGCCTTAAATATAGATTCGACTGGGCCTCCAGAGTTGAAAAAGATGACTTAAATATTGATAAAATACGCATAATTGAGAATGGGCCAAAGGCCATTATCATCGAAGACCATGGAATGGGCGTAGTCAATGAGGAAACGGCGAGAGGACTGAATAAGGTAAAAGGCGATAGCACCCAGGTGTTCGTCAGAACCAAGAAAACCCAACCCATATGGTTAAAAGAGATAGATAAAATTGACTTAATCGTCACGGATCATCATCAGGCCTGGCATTTGAAGGGGCATAGACAATGGGATTATGATGGAGAGTTGGGTGGGGCAGCATTGAAGTTATTAGCAGATCTAATGGATAAGAAATTTGAGAACGGCCAAATGGTCGACAGAGGAGAGTCCGAAAGAGTAATAGCGGTCGCTGTTTTACTGGATAATAATTCAGTGTTGGGATGCTTTAGGGATAAGTGTTTTTTTATTAAGGAACCGTTGGATAAGAAACAACAATTAAATACAGGCAGGACTACAACATTTTATTCATCCCTCGTTAGTCAATTTATTCAGAATACACCAGAAACTGCTATTGAGTTTGTACACTACTGCACAAAGGCTAGATTCTGTGCCTATGAATGGAGTCGCTTAGTTAGTAAAAGATGGGAATATGACAGTGGGAATAATGAAGAAAAAAATATCAATAAGGGAGGCAAAGAGGAAGAGGATATATATAAGTCGATTGTCGATAAATTAAAACGTATACCTGAAATAATAAGTGAAAGCGATTTAGGCAAACAAAGTAACCAAACAGTAATAAAAGACCATCGTGATATTTTAAAATATTGGGAAGACTCATCGAGGAGTAAAGGTTTAATCAAAATTGGAGATAGCCACATATTACCTATGTGGCGCGCAAAGGGAACGCTATCCGATTACATTGTCGTTTGGGGTGAAAAACGAGACGCGATAAATGGTCTTATTACTCGAGTTGCGGATTTTAAAGAACATCCCAATCCGAAGCAATCCTTAAGTTGTCTTCTCACCGCCGCACCAGGCTGGGGCAAAAGCTTTTTAGCACGAAAGCTCGCCGATAAATTTGACATGGTATTTCTGGAGTATTCAATCGCTCAAATGCCGACAACAACCGCTTTTGTCGATTGTCTTGCGAGTATCGCATCAGTTCAAAACAGATCAAAAAATAAGGTTCTTATTTTTATCGATGAAATCAATGCCACGATTGAAGGTCATTCCGTATATGGATTATTATTGGGGCCTCTTTCCGATGGCGGTTTTGTCTTTGAGGGGAAAAGCTATCGCTTGAAGCCCGCGGCCTGGATATTTGCCTCCTCTAAGTCTCTCGTGAAGGACTCAAAAGAGCAATTCGATAGAAATAAGGATCCAAAAGGATCCGATTTTATCACGAGACTGAATGGCCCGATAATTAATCTGGATTATGACAACAATGACGATACATACAAACTGGCAATGAGTAAATTCAGGCAAAAGTTGTATTTGGTATCCGATATTGTTTCTGAACAGGAACCTGAGCGCAGTATTAACTTGCTAGACCAGTTGTATGACGAAACGGATGTTTTGGGAGAAGGCGAATTTCAAAATACTCATGATAGTGTACCTGATGAAGGGTATCAATCTCTTGCTGGTAAGGGAGAGCCAAGGCCCATAATTCTCTACGACTATCTTCTGAATAATAGGCCAGCCAAGTTACAGGTGGAACAGGTGTATCTAATTGTCAACTCCATTATAGACTTTTGGGGGCCGATTACAAAAATACAGTACTGTGTGATTGACTTGTTTAATAAAATTATCGCTATTCATGGGAACAGAAGTATAAATTACTTCGCCTCAAGTTTTGAAGGGATACGAAACGGCGAGGTAACGTGGGAGAACATTCCGGATATGGATAAAAACGTATCTCTTCGACGACATATCGTGCTTCCCAAAGAATGGAATCGACTACAATCCAGAAAAAAGGCAATTGAAAGACAGGCCAAAAGGGATAAAAAGAAAAAAGGCTTTATACGCCCCGATAATTTTGTATTAATTGAAACTTCTCCAAATCAAGATTTTGGCGATAACGGGTCCGAATAAAGTTTTGCTACTGTACCATGAACGTCAATTCGGTGGTGCGGCCGAGGTCGTCCATGCAGATTAGCGTGTGCGAGCCTTTTTCCGGCGTATAGAAACAGGCGGCATCACTCGATGTCGCCTCCAGATAATTATTATCGACAAACCAATGGAGTCTTCCGACGCCTGCCGCTGCCGAGGCGCGAAGTTCAATTCTTTGAAATTCTCCCGGCATATCATTCCGGATTTCATAGCAGGCATTCTTCTCCGGAGATATAATGACCGGAGCATTTTCGGTCAACACACCTGTACAAAAAGGATTGTGCTTTGGAAGAAGCGCAATACGATTGTTGCTCTGCAGCCAGTTATTTAACCGAGCGGGCCATTCCTCGACGACTTTTTCACGATGAGTATGCCCATGCATGCAGGCGGGGCAGAGTTGATAGCCTGTTTTCGAATCGACAATGATCGGGCGGTGCACTTCGCAGGAGCGCAAATGTGATTTGCCTTTGATATAATATTCGGACGATGTAATGGGGCAGTACTCGGTAGGCAAATCGCCACTGATTGCGCAAACCTCTCGGGCGCCGACATCGGCAGGGCGTTCGAACCATGTCGGGTCGGAGTTTTTCGTCAAATGCCTGAAAATATCGATCATCAGCGGTGCGGATGATTCGACACCGACCAGATAGGGTGAACTCTCTGCCGAGAAGTTTCCGGTCCAGACACCAACAGTATATTTAGGATTATAGCCGATTGCCCATGCGTCCTTGCGACCATAAGATGTGCCGGTTTTCCATGCGATGGTCGGCATATCGGCTGTGAATTCCCAGACAGTATTGAGATTGGGGCGATTAAGGTCGGCCAGGATATTGGCCACAATATATGAGGTTGCGGGTGATATCAATTGCTTGGACAAGGCAGTATCTGCATGAGTATTCAATTTATTATGAATCGGGATATACTGACCGCCGCGGGCAAGGGTGCCATAGCAATTGGACAATTCCAGGAGAGAGACTTCGCATGCACCCAAAACAAGGGGTAATCCATAGTTGTAGTATTCGCCTCGAAGCGTCGTAACACCGGCATCTTTTAGAAAATCGAATACGCGATACATTCCGATATCGGCGGCCAGATTGACAGCCGGGACGTTTAGTGATTGGACCAAGGCATCGTGTGCCGAAACAAAGCCGTGGTATGATTCATCATAGTTTTCCGGAGTATAGCCGCTGTAGTTGACCGGGATGTCATCCAACCGTGTCGATGGTGTTATCCGGCCCGACTCCAGCCCGAGAGCATAGACGAACGGCTTGAGGGCCGAGCCGGGCGAGCGAGGGGCCAACGCGCCATTGATTTGCCCGCCGTGCGAATCATCCGCAAAGTCCGGTGACCCGACTTCGGCGAGCAGTTCGCCGGTCGCGTTATCGAGTACGACAATGGAGAGATTGTGAATACCTCGGGGGCGCAACAACGCGGCATAATCAAAGGCCATGCGCTCGATATCTCGCTGAAGATTATAATCAATAGTTGTTGCCTGAACCGATTTTTCGGTTAATTCGTCCACGAGGCTTCGACAGAAATGCGGTGCGACAAAGGGACGCACAAGGCGTCTGGATGGGATCTCTTCTGAAATGGCGGTATGACATGTCGGCGAGTCGATGATGCCGTCATCTCGCAAGTGCATCAGAATGCGATCGCGGCGACTGCGACACGAATTATCCGGGATATCCGGCCTAAATGAATTCGGTGATGCCGGAATAGCAGTGAGGATGGCGGCTTCGGAGAGCGTCAACTCCAGTGGGCGTTTTCCGAAATAGAAATAGGATGCGGCGCCGACTCCTTCGATATTGCCGCCGTATGGCGCAAGATTGAGATACAATTCGAGTAACTCGTCTTTGCTGTAATGCATTTCGAGCTGGACAGCTCGGCAAATCTCGATAATTTTGTTCGGAATCGTGCGCGGTTTCGGTTCCATCATACGGGCTATTTGCATGGTTATGGTCGAACCGCCTCGAACGATTTTGCCCGCCTTTACGTTATCAATTGTCGCCGTGATGAGCGAAATCGGATTAAAACCGGGATGATAATAGAACCATTTATCTTCGGTCTCGATAACACATAATTGCAGATGCCGGGACACGCTATCCAGCTCGATGGGCATCCGCCAGTATGAATCTTCCGATGCGAAGGCCGTCAGGAGATGGCCATCGCGACTAAAGACGAAATGGGCCGGAGATTTGGTCAGCCTATCGAGCGGCACCGGAAAAAGAAGGCGATCACAGAGCAGTCCCAATCCGACCAGGCACACGAGTACCAGGATGAGAAAACGGCCTTTTGTTTTTCTAATGCCAATGTGCACGTTCAATTCCCCGTTTACTGCTCATTTTGAATCGTGATTGTTCCCGATGACGATGCTGCGGAGATCATCGGATTGTACATGCACTCGGCGGCGACAGGCGGGAGGACAAATTCTCCGGCCGAGATAACGCGAACGCTGTAATAGAACTCGACAGGTCGATTCGGGCTCAAATCCGTAAACAGGAGCAGGCGGTCATCGCGGATGTCCTGAAAATCGAACTGCCCCGTCGATTTCGGCAACCACGAGAGGCGCGGAGTCGATTTCAGGCGAGGGTTTTCAATCTCGAAACATGACGGCAACAGATCGGATATGACGACGTTTTGGAGGCTTTTGTTGACTGCCTCGGCTTTGATATGACAGATAAGTTGATCGCCGAGGTCGAGATTGCCGAGATATGCCGGAGATCCATCGGATGCCAGGTACTCTCGCATGATTTTTATTCCGTTGCTGAATTCGGCCGGTGCATTGGAGGTCGGGACGCCTCCGGATTGCCAATAATAAAAACAGGTACCTTTTCCGGTGATGGCGAGAGAAGCGGTTTTGCCTGACAAGTCCGTTCTGATAATCGAAAACTTCTCCGTGTCAACGTTGTAGGTAGAATCTCCGGAAATGGAAAGCGTTCCCGTGAAATCGGGCATCTCCTGACCATGGAAGTATTCGCCCAGCGCCATTAGTGCCCAGGCGGTAGCTTGTGTCGTATACCAGCGCGATGCGCGGGCATCGTCGGTTAATGACATGGCCAATACGGCGCATCCGGGATGCGATGGATCGATAGTCTGCAGCACATCGAGTAATATTGCATTGGTGCGCACACCGGAATCGAAGCGGCCTCCGGTCTCCGGTTCATAGGTATCCGGCAATATGGTATCGGGAATCAGGGCGTAGGCCGCCTCCGTATCACCGTAGGCAGCATAGATTCCTGCCATTTGATACCGTGAGTACGGCTGTAAATCATACATCGGGAAACTTCTCAGGTAATTGAGAATTCGATTTTCGCGGATATTCGCCTTCGTGAGAGCATAGGCCGCATAAATTCTCTCCTGAATGTCAATATAAGGACTTGTCGTTTTGCCTCGAGCGATATCTTTCAGCGAGGATATGACATTTTTGTAGAAGTTATCATTAATTGTATATCCCGCGCGTTTTGCCTCGACAATGAAGTGCATAGCATAGACTGAGGCCCATCCGTTCACACGATTACTGTATGGCCAAAAGGAAAAGATGCCGCCATCCTTGTACATCGATTGCAGCCTGAGAATCCCCTCGCTGATGTAATATTCATGACCGCGCTGCCCGACGAGATTGGTATCCGCGAAGCGGGCAAGATCGTTAAAATACAGCAGTGGAAAGAGGCGGGAGGTCGTTTGTTCGAGGCATCCATAGGGATAGCGGAGGAGGTATTCGAGATTTTTTACATAATTAACCGCGGCGAGAGATGATGTTTGGATATTGGTTAACTCCGTGCCCGCCATCAAACCCTCGGGCAGTGTAAATGTTGCGGGATCGGACGCCGTCGCGCTGCCGAAGCCGGAAGTTGTCGTTATCGGCTGAGCCGGGCGATTGGCCAATTCAAATTTATAAACTGTCGTGTCAGATCCGGTCGATGCAGTTATCGCGAATTCGACTTTGCCCGGATTGTGAGCGGCTCGCACAGGGATACGTACCGATCTTTGCGCATTGTTCGGTATCGTAACATTCTGCACCGAATCTCTATTCAGCGTGACTTTGTCATTTGCCGCGAGTGTGACGGTGATGTCAGCATCGGCTCCGGTATTATTAAACAGCGTAATGAGTCCGTTTATGCTGTCACCCGGAGTCAGGAAGCGAGGGAAGGACTCCTGTACAACGATTTTGTCCCGGACGATCATGTCTTTTGATGATTTGTCGAAGCGGTTTCCGGCAATGGCGACCGCCGTTAGTACTAATTGGCCGCTGAATTGCGGAATGTCGAGCGGCGCAGTTATTCGACCGGATTCGCCGACTTCCAGAATGCCGGACCAGATGGCAACCGGTTTAACGCGGCGCGCGGAAATCGGATTGAGATGGCGCTTGCGCGATTGCTCGAATAGATTAAGGCCTCCGGCGAAGGAGAGGTGGCTCTGGGCGCGGTCGATGTTCGGGTAGATAAAAGAGTAGATGTCGTATGGCTGGAGGTAGGGGCTGCGTTTGCCGTGGAAAAATCCAAGCGGATCCGGTATCTGATAATCGGTCAGTTGTAGGATTCCGGCATCGACTGCGGTCAATATGACTTTACACCTTTGGCCCGGCGGCAATTCGATGCCTACCTCAATGCGAGATTCTGGCTTGATCACGTCCGGAGCATTAATCATCACCGGAATCTCATATTGCGATTTGGCAAGGACAATCGGTGCAATACCGAAGGCTCGCGCCGGTGTTTTCGGGTCTATCTCACCGGCGGGTTTTATAATTGTGGCTGTAATGTATGCATTCGGTGCGAAGTCACCCTTTATTGGTATAGTGAGTTCAGCGGTGTTGCCTTCCATATCGTTGGTGATAAATTCATAGACTTTATCCTTTTCGATCGTAACCAGCAGGCGACCGCCGAAAGGAGCGCGAATCTGAACGGTTGCTTTGTCTCCCGGTTCGTATTCGGTTTTATCCAGAGCAATGTCTATGCGATCCGGGTGTTCCATCGACCAGGGAGCATATCCCCAGCCCGAGGCATAGAATGTTACTGATGCTGCGTGACCGCCTTTCTCATCGGTAGCAGTAATGGCATAGCGGCCGTATTCCGTCGGAGTAAATGCGAGCGTTTTTGCATCAGTCAGCGTGTCGAGATATACGGAATCAATAGGAATGAATGTCTTTTTCGATACATATCGATAAATGCCATTCGGACTTTTTTGCAGTACGCTATTATAGGCTATTCGATTGAAGACAATCATAACATTGGTCGCAGTCGTTTGTTTTTGATCGGTGTCGATGGCCATAATCGTATAGTCAACGGGTTGACCGGGCTTGGCATATCCATCAAGATTCAGGCGCAGACCGAGGTATCTGGGATAGGGGTGAATCGTGATTTCCGTGTAATCATAGACTGCCCGGCCGCCGGGTTCGGAGATCCCGGCTCCGATTAGGCCTTTGAGTGCCGAGGGAGGCCGGATGTTTTCCGGTAATTTTTGAGTAAATGTTGCCTGTCCGTTTTCATCCAGAACCTGTTCCGAGAACGTTGTTGTGGTCGAACTGAATTCGCGATTATAGTCGGAGAATGTAAAACTCGAGAATTCCGTCGGTGAAAGGGTTTGCGGTTCAATCGTAATCGTACCTGAGGCATTGTGTCCCGCAGTCGGCGGGCCAAACAGGTATTTGCCGGCAACAAGAGCGGTTACCGTTTCACTGAGCGTGTATTCCTTTTTTCGTGCGGAGACAGTTGTTTTTATGCGCTCCGGCATGAACTCCTCGACCTGAAAGCCCATACTTCCGATAATATTATTCTTGCCGATGCCGGCATAGACGCGGTATGTCCCGGTGGCGGCGAAGTCCGGAATGGGGAAGTCTATCGATGCCACGGCATCGTTTTCGGTTGTCTTGCGGAAACTGGTGTACTCGCGACCGGTCGGGTCTTTAATCGTTATGACATAGGGAAACTGGGGTGGCGTGGTCGCATCGGCGCCTCGTACAACTGAGACAACATGCAGGGTATCGCCCGGGCGATAGACGCCGCGGTCTGAATACAGGAATGCCTCGTATCCGTCGGTCAGGAACGGCCGGCCTTTGATGTCGAATTCAGATGTCGGCAGGGGAGGATCATATAATTTCAGATAGGCGAGGTCGTCGTCACTTTCAACCGTAATTAGATAGGGATCAAATCCTTGTATCTTTGTTTTATAGTCATCAAAAATGGCTATACCGCGCGAATCGGTTTTTTCCGTTGCCAGTAATTGATTATTTCGGCTAAAGACGGATACTATCGCTTTGTTTATCGGTTTGACATCGTTAAGGGTATTGGCCCAGACCATGAGATAGTCGCTTGCCTCGCGAGCCATGATACCGATATCCGTAATCATGATAAGGCGAGAATCTACGGTCCAGGAATTGCTGTAGTTGCGGGCGTAGATTTTATATATTCCGCGGGCGGAGTCATCGATTACTGAACCAATATCGATCGTGGATGCCAGAGGTTCATTGAGTGTTCCGGGCAATTCGATAATTGTGTCGAAAATGGAACCGCCGAGATCATTTAGATTCTGTGTATAATACTGCGACGTCTGGTCGAAGTTACCGCCCAGGGCGTAGACGAGGTTATTGGCGAAGACTCGCTGGACATCAAACGCAACTTTTTCGATATTCACCGATTCCAATCCGATCAGGTGGTTTCCCTGGCGGGGGAGAAATATGCCTTGAGATTTAAATGTTATGACAGGCTCAAGATCGGGGATTTTGACTCGGGACGAAAATTCCTGTTCGAGCGCGGAGCCTTCCGTTGATGGCAATCCTTTGGCGATAGTCACATCATAATATTCGCCGGGGTTAAACGGTCCGCGCAGGATAAATCTATTGTATCTTTCCTCAATGGTATAGGGGAAGTCCGGGTAAACGGTTAAATTCTTTTTGAAATCATCGATATCACAGTCCGTACTCAGGCTGATTGTAATATTACTGGAACCTGTCGCTGAGTATCCTTGCGCTGATTGAACGAATAGTCTGCGGATGGGATCGACGTATACATGGCGATTGGCCTCGGTGCCAAGGTTTGTACCGCATTTATAACAGGGGAGTCCACTTTGAATAGTAATCTGGTATTCCTGTTGCTTATCCGAAAGCGGGAATGGTTCGGTAAGAAGAGTCACCTCGTGTGCAAACCAGACGCGAAGACTATCGGACGGCGTTGAAATGAGACTGGAAGCGTAATCCTCAATTTCAAAAGATAGCGAATTTCGTACGGCGTCGCGGCCTCGTTTTACTGTTACGAGTTCCTTGATGCTGCGTAAGTTGACATCATAGTTGAACGACAAAGTGATGCGAAGACGAACCGCCCCCTTGTTTTCGGGGTCCTTGACGGGATAACCACTGACATAATTGATAGTCAGCGGGCGTGTGAACAGAGAGAATGTCCGGTCTTCATTTATGCGATTGCCGTACAGAAATGTCCGGTTCGATTTGACTTTAATTGTGTATTCGGTCGCACCGGACAATTGGTTGTCGGGATAAAAGCGAAGAGTGTTTTGTTCTATCCATCGGGCCGTACCGTTGAGCGGTGGATCAATGAGTAGCGGATGTTCGGTGACGGCTCGATTCAGGCTGTCTCGTGACACCATATCGCGGGAAAAGACGACGGTGATATTAGAGCGTGGGTCAGTTTGACCCTGAGGCGTAAGGCTGACGACCTTGACATTCGGATCGGGCGATGATTGCGGTGCGTCGGCCAGTGTTTCGATTGCGATGCCGATGGCGAGGAATACAATGAGGCATAAGGGGAGGATATAGGCCGCCGGCCGCATCCGGGAGAAAAATAAATTATTCATGAGAAAATTCCGTGTTTAATGCGCTAAAAGATACTTGTGGCACTTGTTATACACGCACAGGTTCCATGCCGTTCACATAAAAACAATGATAAGTATTTATAAGTTAAACACAAGGAGTATATTGTTCGAAAATTCCTTGTACAAATGGGAATAAATATTAGTTAGGAAATCACTATCAATACTATGTCAATACACGATAAAATTAGCTGTGTTTTATGCATCGATTGTGACGAAATTTCTTGACTCGCATGGCAGGACGGTGTATTATGAACTAAGTGTGCAAGCAAGGGTTAAACGATCTTTTTTTGAAAATATCAAATTTCTTTTTTGGCGCGGGTATTCGTGTTCCCGCATGTATATCCGTAAGAGCACTGTGCCGGAGTCTGGAATATCAATACTACTGAGGAAGGAATGCCTCGGCGTTCGAGGTGTTTCTGATATAGTGTACCTTTAACCCCATCACCAAGGAGGTGTAAGTGATTTATCTGGTAGATCCTTCTGATCCTTCGCTGCAGTGGTGCTTCCCGAAATGCAGCACGTATTGTGGCATTAAGCCGCTTTACGGTATTGATCCTATCGAGATCTAAGCGTCTTGTGTCAATCATTCGGGAAGAGTTTTTACTCTTCCCGATGTATTAACGTTCATTACGACAAAAAGTTGAGTTTTTTATGCATAAATTGTCCAAGTTCAATCATTTTCAGAAATGGCAAAACGGACATTATATCGCCTACAATGCTCGTTCCGGAGCCGTCGCATTGATGACCGAAGACAATTATCGGTCGTATTTGAATCTGGCGGAGAAATTATCCAACGGGAGTGCGGCATCTCTGACGCCTGAAGAGCAAACGCTTTTAGAGCAATTGGCCTACGGCCGATTCGCATATCCGGCGGAATACGATGAGCATGATACTCTGAAATTTATCCATAATCTTCATCGGTATGGAACGGAGACGATCGGTTTGATTTTGGCTCCGACGATGAACTGCAATATGGCGTGCGAGTATTGTTTCGAATCGAACAAGCAGGGGAGAATGTCCACGCAGGTGATCGAGGGGATTCTGGCGTTCGTTGAGAAGAAGGCCCAGGGACTTCGGAACGTGGATATTAACTGGTATGGCGGCGAGCCGTTATTGGCCATGGATATCATTGAGGATATCACTGAAAGTCTTATTGAAATGGGCAAGGAGAAAGATTTCGCCTACAGTTCGTCTATGATTACCAATGGGTATTTGTTGACTCCCGAAAATGTCGACAAACTGGTAAAGCTTAAAGTTTCGATGGCCCAAATCACACTCGATGGGCCGAAAAGATTTCATGATAAGAAAAGACCGTTGAAAAACGGCAAAAGCAGCTTCGAAAAGATTCTCGAAAATATCTCATATGCCGTTACGAAGATGGCGGTCGGTATTCGCGTGAATATCGATAAGAGTTTCGATGATGCGGTGATCGGCGAATTGCTTCAGGAATTAACAGATGCCGGATTGCGGGAAAAAGTGGCTATTTATTTCGGCCAATTGGAACCGGCCAGTGAAGTGTGCGCCAATATTTCGGAAAGCTGCTATAATGCCAATGAATATTCAAATGCCGAAGTGTCGTATTTCCGCAAGCTGCTGGAATATGGCTTTCAGATTCTTCGACTGCCGAGTCCGGTAACGGTGTATTGCATGGCACAGATTACCAATGCCTACCTGATCGATCCGGACGGAGATATCTACCGTTGTTATAATCATGTCGGCGACAAGTCGAAGGTTATGGGCAATATATTAAATCCGATAAATTACGAGCATCCGAATTTCACCAGGATGTTCGGATTCAGTCCTTTCGATAGTGCCTTCTGTCGCGAGTGCAGTATTCTCCCGATTTGCATGGGTGGATGCCCGGCCAAACGTATCGATCGCGAATTGGACGATGAGGAGCTGTGCGAGACATGGAAGCGGAATCTCGAATCGATGCTTGAGATAATCGTACAATCGAAGCAGCGTCAAGCCGCATCGGTGGGAAAGGAGTAGGTAATGAGCGAATTTAAATTTTTCCCGAAGACGGTAATTTGGGAGATAACATTCGCCTGTAATATGCGCTGTCTCCACTGCGGGACATCAGCTGGTAAGAAGCGCCCCGATGAATTGACCACGGAAGAGGCACTCCAGTTGATAGATGATCTGGTTAAAGAAGGTTCGCAGGAAATAATGTTGTCAGGTGGTGAGCCGCTGTTGCGACCCGACTGGAGAGACCTGGCAAGGCGTGTCGTCGCCAACGGCGCGCGCGTTTATATGATTTCCAACGGGATGCTCATCGATGAAGCCGTCGTTGATGATTTTATCGATATCGGTTTCACGAATATCGGCGTCAGCTTCGATGGTACGAAAGAGACACACAATTATATTCGCCAGAATCCTAAGAGCTTCGATCTGGCGACAAATGCATTTCGCATTATGGCCGAAAAGGGGATTCGGTTCTGTGCCGTGAGCCAGATTTCGAACCTTAACCTCGGCGAAATGGACGAGATACGACAGGTTCTTATCGATAACGGGTGTAAAGATTGGCGTATCCAGATGACGACATCGACCGGCCGTATGCAGGATCACTCCGATCTGGTCATGTCGCTTGACAATTATCCGAAACTCATCGATAAAATTCTGGAATTCCAGAAAATGGGCGACGTGTCCATCGATGTCGGCGAAAATATCGGTTATTTCGGCTGCAAGGGATATGAATTGCTTGACGGCAAGCCGTACCTCGGGTGCTATGCTGGATTACGGGCGGTCGGTATCGAGTCGAACGGCAATATCAAGGGATGCCTGTCGATGCAGCCGCAGTTCATCGAGGGGAATATTCGCGATAAGTCGTTCTCGGAAATCTGGAATAATCCGGATGGCTTTGCCTACAATCGCAAATTCACTCGCGATACGGCCGAAGGTGCCTGCCACGATTGCAAATACTTGCCGTTGTGCCGCGGAGGCTGCACGACGACATCGGTTTCGGCAACCGGGAAGCGCGCCGATAACCCATATTGCATTTATCAATTGGAGTGCAAGCAGGGAATTCACTGTCAGGATGATCCGCATGTGACGGAAATCCTGAAGCGATTCGAAGAACCGAAAAAGGCCGTTTAATGGGGAAACGGCCATCGATTCTTTTGGCCTACCCATCCTGTTTTTTTTACCCGGTCTGGATGGAGCGGCTGCAAGTCAAAGTTCCGCAACTGCTGCTTGCATCATATCTGGCGCGGACATATGATGTCGTGTATGCGGATTTCGAGTTGACGATCGGGCGACCGAATTCCGAAATACAGATTAAGCGTTTCAAGCGACGCGTCAGAGAATATTTTCAGAGCCAGGATTTCGATATCCTGGCTTTGTCGTGCTGGACCAGCCTTTCGTATCAGGCGACGGTTGCCTGTGCGAGTATTTGTCGAGAGCTGTTTCCCGAAAAGTTAATTGTCGTCGGCGGGTATCATCCGTCGGCACGCCCGCAGGAGTTCATACTCGAAAACCAATTGTTCGATTATGTCGTCTGTGGCGAAGGGGAACTGGCGATGACCTCGATAGCCGAGCACTTTGCAGTATCCGGTCGGCCCGGCGCGACACAAATCATAAACGGCAAAACAATCCCGGCTGAGGATTTCGTGCCTTACAACTGGGATTTAATCGAACCGCTTCTCCGGGAACATTTTCCCGACGGTGTGAGCAATGTGAATTTATTCCTCTCGCGAGGGTGTCCGTTCAACTGTTCGTTTTGTATGGAATCACTCAAGGAGAAAAGATGGACCCCGTATTCGCCCGAGGTTGCCGTCGAGGAAATCCTGCGCGCGGTTGAGCGATTCGGCGCGTATGCCGTTCCGATTTGTGATGCCTGTTTCGGACTGCGGCGGTCGTGGCGGCGGGAGTTCCTGAAGCTTTTGCTAAAACATGACCCGAAGTTCTGGATTATTTTCGAGACCCGGTCGGAGTTTCTCGACCCCGAAGACATTGAAATGATGTCCCAGCTAAAATTGGAAATTCAATTCGGTCTTGAGAGCGCCTCGCCCGAAATGCTCAGTTTGATGAAGAAGACCAAGCGCCCCGAGGTGTATTTGCAGCGATTCAGAGAAATCAGTCACCTGTGCAGTGAGCACAAGATTTTACACCGGGCCAACATGATATTCAATCATCCCGGCGAGACGAAAAAGTCGCTGCAGGAGACATTCACATTTGTCGATGAGATGCTGGAACGGGATGAGTCATACCTGATGTGGGCTTGTCATGGCTATATGCATTTTCCGGGGTGTGACCTGGATCGTGAGCGGGAGTTTTACGAGCGAGAGTATGGGAGTAAATTCCTGTCGACGAATTGGTGGCGGGAGAATGCGGATCAATATGAAAGCTCAATGCAATTTGTCCCATCCCGCGACCTCGATGGCGAAGATGTCAACCTCTGGCGCAAAATGCTTGATGCGCGGCAGGAGAGGATGAAGGCGACTTTGGCACCTCAGGCATTCCAGTTCGCGGCTCGCAAATATTTCCTTGATTGGCAGAACGATTTCCGGTATGAGCAAAACAAGAAGACTCTGGGCATACATTAAGCCGTACTGGCATCTTGAACTCATTACGTTTTTCGTGATGATCATCCTAGCCGGATTGATGCTTGCCATCCCGATGTCGGTGCAGTATATGATCGATACACTGGTTCCGACACTGGTGGCGCAGGCGGAGACCGGTGTCCAGTTTTCCCAGGTCGTCTATTTCGGCCTGTTTCTGATCGGGATATATCTCGGGCAGGTGGCGTTTTCCTGGCTTCGCGATTATCTGGCCGCATTTATCGGCGCCAATATCATTGCCAAGATGCGTTCGCGCCTGTTCGCGTACCTCGAGCGCCTGCCGCTGACGTTCTTTCAGGGACATCAAGTCGGTGAAGTGATGTCGCGATTTCTCTCGGATATCAATGCGATTCAGAGCCTGCTCGTATCGACCGTATTGATGTTTCTTACTAATCTCATTTTGCTGTCAGGTATTTTGATTTATCTAATGACAATCGACTGGAAATTGACTTTAGTGGCGATTATCCCGGTGCCGTTTACGATAATCCTTGTCAAGAAATTCGGGTTGAAACTGCACTCGGTCAATCGCATGATTCAGGAAGCGACTGCGGCTCTGTCGGCGCGATTGCAGGAATCGTTTCTATCTATCAAAACGGTTAAGGCATTCGGGCAGGAGGATGCCGAGCGGGAAAAAGTCGATAGTGTCGTCACGCGGATGACGGGGCTGTATATTAAAAACAGCGTGTTTTCATCGATTGCCGGGTTCGGCGTGAATTTTATAAATATGCTGGGACCGATTATTGTGCTGGCATGGGGCACATATTTGGTCGCAATCGGGCAGATGCAGTTGGGGGCGTTAATCGCCTTTTATATGTTGTTGACGTATCTCTATTCGCCGATTCAGGGATTGGCATCGGTGCATATAGAAATTAAGCGGGCGATGGCATCGGTCGACCGTGTATTTGAGTATTTCGATGTTCCCAAGACAATCGTCGAGGCGGAATTTCCGGTGATGATCGATCAACCGCGGGGAGAAATCCGCTTTGAGGATGTTTCTTTCGGATACGGACAGGGGCAGCCGCTCTTTGAGAAACTCAATCTGCATATTAAGCCGCAGGAAAAGGTTGCTTTTGTGGGGCCATCAGGCGCCGGGAAGACGTCGCTTATCAATATGATTCTCCGATTCTATGAACCGGATTCAGGTCATATTTTATTCGATGGGATCGATTTGCGGCAGTTATCGATTCGGACGCTGCGCGATCATATCGCGCTGGTTGATCAGGAGCCGTTATTATTTAAAACGTCGATTTTTAACAATATCGCATATTCCAATCCCGAGGCGAAGCTGGATGCCGTTATCGAGGCGGCCAAAGTAGCGAATATTCACGATTTTATTGATAGCCTGCCCGGTAAATATGATAGTGAAGTCGGTGAGCGAGGCGTCACGATTTCCGGCGGCGAAAGGCAGAGAATTTGCCTGGCCCGGGCCATTCTAAAAAATCCCAAAGTTATCATTCTCGATGAGGCGACATCCGCTTTGGATTCGACATCCGAACACCTGATTCAAAAGGCATTGGAGAAAATACTTGTCGACAAGACGGCAATTATTATCGCACACCGATTGAGCACCGTACAGCATGCAGACCGAATAATTGCTATCGACAAGGGGCGAATCGTCAGCGAGGGGACGCATGACGAACTGCTTGAGCAATCCGAATTATACCGTGAATTAACCAATCGGCAACTGAAATAATCAATTATGTGTAGTGCGACTTCGTGTTTCACCATGAAACACCGCACCTGACACTATACGGGTTTTATACGCATTTTTGCCGCATTGTCTTATGGACAAAAAAGTACGATATAGATAAAAACGTCGGGGATAGAACAAACCTCGGGTAAGACATCGTCTCAGTGCGGAAATGTCAGGGTGCTTTCTTCGGGATGCAACAGGGGGCAGGAAAGAGCACGATGCCACGATTCTGTGATAGCGACATCGACAAGCACGCACTGAGACGCCGGACGTTTTTACTTCTTCCTTTGTTTTTATAGAATCGGGGGCCGGGCGCAGCAGGCCCCTTTCTTTTTGGATGAAACTCTTACAGATTTTTCTCTATTTTCGCCAGGCGCTGAGCGGCATCGACGACTTCCCGCAGATTCGGGGCGTTTTGTTGTCTGCGAGCCAAATAGTGGCGATAGGTTTCGGCAGCCTCTTCGAGTCGGTTTGATTGCTCATACGCGAGCCCAAGGTAATAATAAGATTTGATATCCATAAGGGAGTAGAATGCCCGATCCACATTGTAATCGGTGTGGAGCTGGCGGAATTCGACAATTGCCTCGTCCAGGCGGCCGGCTTTCAGATAAGCATAGGCCAATTGATATTCATGCGGCATACACATTTCTTTTTTGCGATCGCTGCACAGTTTCAGCGCCTTTTCCAGGAATGCAACGGCCTCCTCGTATTCACCGTTATAAAGAGCAAGGCATCCATTCGCATGAGCAATTGCCTGATGTTGGATCCCTTGTGCCTCTATGAAATCGGCGAGCCTGTTGATTTCCCGCTTCGCCATGTCTATTTTACCGGCTTCTATTGCGATTTGTGTATACAGACTTCCGTTTATAAGTTCGATAACAGTATCTTTCAGTCGATTTGCCACGTCCAGAATAGCCAGCGCCGAGTCATATTCGCCCTGTTCGGCCAGAAGCATGGCTCGCGCAGTATATATGTAATTCGTACTTGTCGCTGCCAGCGTATCCAGATCGTATTTCCGGAACGTATTGTCAATTTGTTTGTCAGCCTCGGCGAAATTATACACGCGGGCATATCCGGCGGCAATGAGCAAATCGATCCAGACCTGGTATTTGACCTGACCGATTGAGAGTGCCTGTTTCAGGCAATATTCGGCCTGTCTCGGCTGGTCTTTATACAGGTACATCGTACCCAGTTTATACCAGGACTCAGAAAACTCCGGCTTGATCTGTATAGCCGTCAGGTACGAAGATATCGATTCGTCGATCAGCCCCATATTGGCATAGATTTCACCGCGTGAGTCATACGGGTTGGCCTCATTAGGGGCGATTTCGATATACTTATTGATGGCCCAGAGGGATTTTTTGTATTCGCCGGTCCGGTTGTAACTGTAGGCCAGCTGATTGTAGGTCAGTTTATTGAACGGGTCAATGTCAATGACCCGCAGGTAATATTGAATTGCCGAATCGATTTTTCCCTGATTGAAATACTGGTTACCCAGTAACTGATAGGCGTCTTTTTCGTCAGGGAATTTCACCAGCATTTGTTTTAGTTCATTCGTGGCCTCTTTAGGTCGGCCTTCAAAGGCGGCGATTCTGCTCCGAATGAGATATTGATCTTTCTTCGATGCGTGATTGATATATGTTTCCGCCTGTTTGACATATTTGCTGTCACTCAATTCTGCCAAGTGATAATAGGCCATTGCGAAAGTCGAATCGTATTTAATCGCCTCGAGGAACGCATCGGCGGCTTCAGGGCGATAGAATTTATTCAGGTTACTGATTCCATCCAGATAATAGGTATAGGCCTGCGGAGAATGAGTCGTGACCTCGGCGACGCTTGGATCGGGTTCCTGTAGTGCCGCCTCGGGAAGGACAAGGTCGGATTTCACCTCGACCGATAATTTGTCGACCAGTGAAAAGATATTTTGTATCGAGTCCCCGGAAACGCGCTGGGTGGCGACGGTATTACCTGTCTTCATGTCGATCAGTTGTGAGGTAATAACCATTTCCGGTTCATCGCGAATAATGCTGCCGGTTAACAGCCAACGGGCGCGAGCCTTTTGGGCTATTTCGGTGCTGATTTCCGGGTCAATCTGGCATTCCTCAGGTAATCCCATACCCTTCAGGATATCATAAATCCGCTGGCTGGAGACGACCTGGAGATAATCAGATTCGGCGAGATCGGTAATGAGAAGATTCGAGACGGCCTCACCGAGGCGCCCGGTTTCATCCTGTTCAGCCAGATTGGCGAAGCAGGCGATGACCATTCTATTTTCGGATGCAATGACCTCATCGTCGGTGTGGATTTCAATCTGCCAGGGTTTCAGTATCAGCATGAGAAGCACGATAGCCGTTGCCGGAACGAATGTCCTCCAGAAGCGCCTTTTAGGTTGCGGCATTTCCTCAGTCGCGGCCGCGCCCTTGGCGACGGATTCGCGGATAGAATCGCTCCTGACGAGGTGTTGTGAGGCCGAGTGAAATCCTTTAACGGCTTCAAAACAGGCGTCGCAATCGAACATATGGAGTTCGAATGCCCGTTCATCCTCGGGAGAAAGCAGCCCCAGCTCATAGCCGTGGCGCAAATCGCGGAATCGTTTGTCGGTGCAGGAACTCATCGTCCGTTTTCCTTATCGAGGCACTGCTTGAGAAGGGATCTTGCCCGAGATAAAATAGAATAAAAGTTCGTCTTCGTCAGTCCTACTCTGTCACAGATTTCATCGGGAGAATAGCCGTGATAGCAGTTCACGAGGATTCTGCCGTAGCGTGAATTGGTCTTGATGACCTTTTGCAGGCAGTTTTTAATTTTGGACTCGAATGTCGGGTCCGGCGTCCAGGACTCGGCAAACATTTCTATTTTATCCGTTATCGTCATTTTTTCACTGTGCCGGGAATTTGTACGATAGTAATGGAGGATTTTATTAGATAAAACCTTATACGCCCAGGCCGTATAGCCAGAGTGGGTCTGGGCCTCCATATATTTGTCAAATACCGTCATGAGTGCGTCCTGGGCAATTTCCTCGGCATCCTGGTTGTCCCAAACTCTTTTTTGCGCAATTAATTGAAATCTTGCAGACAGAGCCCCAAAAAGCTCATTCTGGGCCGATTTTTCGCCCCCGCGGGCGCGTAAAAACAATGTTTCGATAATCTGATTCGCCACAACACTTCCTGACATGAGGATATAATATATAGACGATAAAGGGGTTAGACCAAGTTAAAAATATTCATGATTTACTGGAAAATACGGATTTCTTGAGAACGACGGGCCAGATTTGGCCAAATTGAGTCCGGCCGGTTAGTCAGCCGGCCGGACTTGAAAGTAAACCAAATGCAACGGTCAAATAACTCGCGTATGTCTACATAAGATCCTCATCAAGATTAGACATGACTGAGTCAATTTTTTCCAGGGCTTTTTGAATATTGTCAAGCAGGACAATTCGCGCCTCGCGGCAGATTTCCGGAGCACCGGAATCTCGGAGTTGTCGCGACATGAATCTGATATAATTCCCGGCGTCTTCCAGTACCGGTCGAGCCCAACGGCAGGCACTTGTCAAATCCTTGTGACAGGAGCATGTTTTTACCGGAACTCGTATCGGCTGATCCGGGTGGGACCTGGGTGTTATGTCTGGAGTGTTCATCATTGCAAGCATCCCTTTTTTGCCTTGAATTTAATTCCCTTTACAGTGGCAATGTAACACATCGTTTTTAATCATCCAGACCAGTAGATGGCACAGGGAAGACACATTCGATGCTGTGCCTTACAGGTTCCGTAGATACATCGACAGATTAACATCCTTCTTGTTTATGCCGAGTTTTTTCCGAATCGTTTCGCGGTGCCGCTTGACGGTACCGACACTGATATAGAGTTCGTCTGCGATTTCCTTTGAAGAGCGTCCGTGCCTGATTAATGAACTTATTTCCATCTCGCGCGGGGACAGTTTTACATACTGACTGAGAGGATCACCGGTTGCATAGACGAGTTCGCCCAGTCCTCGGGTCAAGAGCTCATAATAATAAGCGTTAATAGTCCCGTCCGGCAGGCGCAATTTCTTCAGTGCAGGGGAGAGGATGCCGTCGACGATGTCGGCAACCTGGGTTCGTACGATATCCCGCTGTTCTTCCAGGTGCTCGAATACTTCATTGAGAGCGATAGTCTTTTTTTCGAGCTCATACTGTTTATGTTCCAGCTTACGATCAAGCGCTTCCAGCGCCTTCTCGGTTTCTTTTTGCTTAGAATTATCAAGAGCAGTGAGCACGATACCGGCAGCCGTATTGTGAGGATTTATTAGGGCCGCCTTAAGGATGATATGCAGCATCTTACCGTTTTTATGCCGCCATGTCGTTTCCGTGCCGGAGTCATTTTCATCGCGGGCAATGAGGTAATCGTCCTCGCCGATTCTTAAGTACTCTTCGTGCGTGTCATACAGGATTCGTTCGCCCAGTCCGATGAGTTCGTCTTTTTCATATCCGACGATTGTATGCAATTGTTCGCTTGCCCAGTTGATGCGCCGGTTGTGAATAAGGCAAATGCCCAGCGGCGCGGCGGACAGGATACTGCGGAGAGTTGCCTCGCTGTTGCGAAGCATACCGACAGTACGACCGTCTCGCTCGACCTTATTGAAAATCATGTACAATGCCCCTTTTTCAATTGTCTCTGCGACTCACTTGGTTATCGATGCTGAAGAGGGTTCGGCCAAAGGCCGAACCTGCTCAGCCGATGTACCCGCGATCGCCCTGAATAATCTTATTCAGCGTGCGTATCGCTTTCTCGGTCGACAGCTGCATGATGTCATAGGAGGTATAGACCTGTTTGAAGGCCTCGCGCGAGCTGCTGTGGGTTCTGATTCTTTTTTTATAGCTCTTTTTGTGCTTGCGATAATACTCCCGCTGATAGGCCAGCGCCTTTTCGCGGTTCTTCTGATAATATTGCCGCATGTAATCTTTAGTGGACGATGATAGTTGTCTTTTCTGCGGTTTCAGCGCATCAATGTGTAAGTTGATGACCGCAGGATTCGAGGTTGCATCCCTGTTAATAATAATCCCCTGTTGCATGTTGACCGCCTTTCGCGTTGCGGATACTCAGTATGCGCTCCCGGCGTACGGATAGAACAACTCCCGACTCAAGGAGTCCGTGTGACGACTCTCCATGGACTCAGCTGTGCGGTCTCGATTACAGACCGCGGTATTGCGGGTAGTACAGTCCGGGGTAAACGCAGTAAGTACCCTGTCTGTTGATAAACCGATTCGGCTGGCCGCTCAATGAGCGACATGTGATGCGATAAAGGCGAAGAAGTGTTGCCAGCCGAGCAACTTCTATTATCACGGTCAGTGAAAATGATGGCGCCCCCTTTTCACTGAATGACTCTTTGTCGACCGCGGGAGTAACCGTGTTTAGTCTCCCGCGGCTCCTCGAAGCAATTACCAAACGTCCCTGTCGATTATTGCCTGTCGTATTGTCGGTGTCCGTACCATATCTCATTTGTAATCTCCGCTTGCAAAGTACAGCCATTAATTCGATTCGTCAATGCGGAGAAAATGCTTATAAAATGCGTATTTGGGTCGATAAATTCGTTTTCAGATACGTGCTGAGGTTGACATTCGTATTCGCCAGCTCCAGTTTCTTCCTGATAATTTCGCGATGCTTATTAACCGTCGCAGGGGAGAGATTCAGGTGATGCGAAATCTGTTTCGTCGTGTGTCCCTTGGCGATAAACTCGCTGATTTCGATTTCGCGAGGCGAAAGGCGGCTGAAACGATTTTTGAAATCGTCGATATTCTTCGATAAAATCATATTGACGTTTTCGAGAACCCGCTCGATGCGGGATTTATTCACTTCAGAAACGTCATTTTTCAGCCTCTCGAGCAGCGGCACAATTTCGATTTGCAATTGACTGGAAATCCGGCGATGGAACTCTTTCTTTTGCTCCTCCATATGTTCGAGGATTTGATTGAGTGCGATATTTTTTTCCTCGAGCACACCGCGTTCCCGAGATAGTTTTTCCGTCAGTTCTCGCAATTCGAATTCCATGTTTTTGCGGCGCGAGATATCGGTGACATTCCCTTCGAGGGCTATGAATTTTCCGGAGATTGAGTAGATGCCGATTCCCTGGTCCCACACCCATTTCGTGATATTATCCGGCGTCAAAATGCGGTATTCGAGCGTATACGACTGGCGCTGTTCAATTGCCCGAGTCAACTCGGTTCGTACCATAACCCGGTCATCGGGATGTATCATTTCCGTATAAGAAAACGATTCCCCGCCTTCGATTTCGGATTTTGTGTATCCAAGGAGTTGTTCACAGCCGCTGCTGACGAATTCCATGGTATGGTTTTCGTCGTTCAGGCATCGGTATACCATGCCGCGAAGGTTGTTCATGAGCGTGGCGAGTTTGCGCTCACTTTCCATCAGCGCCTTCTGCGATTTCTTTCTCGCCGTCACATCAGACATGATACAAACGAACCCGCTGACATGGCCTTCCATATCGCGTCGATAGGACCAGTCAATCTGCACATCGATCAACTGACCGTCTTTGCGCATACTCTTTGCGACATATGGAGTCGGCGGCGGTTGTTCTTCTACAAGGTAGCGAATATATTCCGGGAGCAGATCTCGCTGCATACCCGATGCCATCGTATCCCAGATATGAGTTCCGATGATTTCGTCTTTATCATACCCGATAATTTCTTTGGCGGCCGAACTGGCAAGGGTGATTAAACCCTCGGTATTGCACTCGTACACCATATAAGGGATAGCGTCAAGAAGAGATTTGATTCGGTTTTTACTGGCCTGGAGGGCCTGTTCGGCTTCCTTTTGGGCGGTAATATCCTGGAAGACACCTTCGATCCAGCCGTCTTCGGGGTAAATCCGGGCCGAGTAAAATCCATAGATAATCTGACCGTCTTTGCGCCGAAAACGGGCCTCGTAATTGAGGATTTCCTTTCCCTTTTCGAGTTCTTTCAGAAGCGCGATGCGGTCGTTCAGCGAGACATAGTATGTGCTGATTATGACATGTCCGACCATCTCCTCGCGATTTCCAAATCCGAAAAAGCGAGCGAATTGATCATTGCACTCGAGTACCAGACCATCCTCTATCGCTGTGCGGTAAAGCCCGACTGGGGAATTTAAGTACAGGCTTTTAAATGTTGCCTCACTTGATCTGAGCAACTCTTCTTCCTGTTTATGGAAACTGATGTCTCGTATTGCTATAACTTGTCCGATTTTTTCATCATCCTGGCCATATAGATCCGAGACATGTAGCCGTACAGGAAATTCCGTACCATTTTTATGGAGATGGATGTGATCACAGGATAAACGGTCACCGCGAAGTCTCGCTTCGATTATATTGTCGGCGTTCCTTTTCTGTCTCGCGGAATAGATCACTGAATAGTGCTTTGCGATCAATTCCTCTACATCATATCCGTGCAACGCCGTGAATGCCTGATTGGTGTACATGAAACACCCGGCATTGTCAAGCAGCGCAATGCCGATTTCACTTTGTTGAATGATTGATGAAATAAGGCGATACATATCCGGTTCGAATGATGGGATTCGTTTCCCATTCCGAGTTCCGAATCGCTGAGAAGTTGACTCCGCAGAAGATTTAACGGTCAGTTTTCTTCTTGCTGCAGTCGTCGGACGCTTATCTGCACGACTCATATTGAACCCCTGTTGCTGCCGGTTGCGCGTAACCGGTATTACTAACTGCGCACATGATTCGATTACCCGTGTCGAATCAACTGCGGATACTCTTGAAGCGAGGCCAATATGTTGTTTACTCTAAAAAGAAATGCCTTGAGACAAGACCAATGAACATACGACGGCATTCCTCTTCCCCTTTTACGTTATACGCAATCTAATATAAATTGGTGGAAAATGCAAGACATAAATGGTATTATAAAGATATATTGTTGGATTATATTTTAACAATATTTCTCTAGTTATTCCGGCCGCCCGAGAGGCCAATCTGGCGCAAATCATGGCCACTGGGGCGCTGAAACACTCGCAAATCGAAGAGTGGAACGACGGCCAGAAGGTGATCGAAAATGTCGGCCTGAATCGCCTCGTAATTGGCCCAGACCTGGTCATTGCTGAAAACGTAGATTTCAAGCGGCAGCCCGGTATCGCCCGGGGGAAGCTGGCGAACCAAAAAAGTCATTTCCTGATGAATTTTGGGATTATTTTTTAGGTAGGCTGAAACATAGGCGCGGAATGTCCCAATGTTGGTCATGTGACGGCCATTGGCAAGGATTGAAACATCTATTTTATTAGCCGTATTATGATCGTCGATTTCCCGTTTCTTCGCAGCAATATATTCGGAAATGTATTGAATTTTTGAAAAACGGCTGATCATTTCCTCGTCACAGAAGCGAATGCTGGCGATATCAAGATGTATCGCGCGCTTTATCCGCCGCCCTCCCGATTCCGACATGCCTCGCCAATTACGGAATGATTCGGAAATCAAGGCATAGGCGGGAATCGAGGATATCGTTTTATCCCAGTTTTGGACCTTAACCGTATGGAGGGAGATATCAATGACATCGCCGTCGGCGCCATATTTGGGCATTTCAATCCAATCCCCGATTCTGACCATGTCGTTGGCGGACAACTGGACACCGGCAACAAGGCCGAGTATCGTATCCCGGAAAATTAACATCAGGACGGCTGTCATAGCGCCGAGGCCGGTCAGGAGGGCCCAGGGCTTTTGCCCCATGATCGTGGCGAGACCGATAATTGTGACGAGAATGAAAAAGATGATTTTCAGTATCTGTATATAGCCCTTAATCGGCCGTTGTTTGGACATCTCAAACGTATTGTAAATCGCGGAGATTGCGTTGAGAAAGGCATTCAGGGCGGATAAACCGGCAAAAGCCATATAGATCATGGCAATGCGTTGAACATATGACGAGGCGGTCGGGAAGAATTGGGCTGCGAGATAGATTACAAGGGCGGGAGCGATATGAGATAGACGGCCGAACACTTTATGTTCGAGGAGGATATCGTCCCATTTTGTCTTGCTCCTGCGGACCAAAAACGCGATTGCATTGACCAGCAGGCGGCGAGCAATAATATAAGACACAAGTGCGACAACGAGGACGCCGACGATGAGTACGGATTTTGATAAAATCGCTACGATATGCTCCGAAAATCCATGCCCCAATAACCAGTTTTCAAAAAATTCCATTTTTTTGTGGCCCTTTATAGCTGTTTGCCCCTAATTTATTACCATTGTATGGTTAAAGGCAATAGCAAATTCATATCGGAGATCCGGCTTATTCTTCAATGTGGGTTAATGTTGTCTGATATTGCAAATGAGGCAATAGCGTTATACGCCTATTTTCGCGTATATTGGTTTTATTGCGTATTCCAACCAGGAAGTTGAATGAATGCGCTCATGGAGTGATCCGAAATTGAAATTTGCCTTCATATGCCTGTTTTTATTAGTGAGTATCGGAATTCCGATGCGGGCCGAGTCAGAAGGGAAACACTCAGATTCCGTTTCGGTTCGAGAGCCGGAGGCTCCACCTAAAGGAACCGGCGAGATACTTCTTGCTATTCCATCGACAATCTTGAAGACTCCCGTCTATCTTCTCAAGGGAATTACCTGGGGAATCGTGCAGGGGGCTCACCTTCCCATAGTTGGCAAAATCATGAGATTCGACAATCCGATGGCGCCGTTTTATCTCGTCGGCGGATACGGTTCGAATAAGGGATTCAGTGGCGGTACCGGTTTCGGATTTTATAACAACTTCGTACCGGATGATAAACTTAAATTCGAGTGGTACTATTCGACATACAAGTATCAAAGCTATCGCCTGAAATACCGTGGCGGAAATTTCTTCGGTAATGGAGACACATTTAATTTTAGAGCGGAGTACAAGAGGCGCCCGCATGAGTACTTTTATGGCATGGGCAACAATTCAGATGTCGACGATGAGACCTGCTATACTCTGGAGCGCAGTTCGATAACGGGGGGATATCAATTCCCGGTCAGCGGCAGTATGGTGTTTGGCTTGCATCTCGGCTACCATGCGATTAACATCTTTGACGGTGAAGATGACGATTCCGAGGGGCGGATCCCGGTAATAACTGAATTCTTCAATCTTGATCCATCTATCTTCCGATCGACTGAGACTGCCCAGTTCGGGTTCGAATACATGTACGATACTCGGCAGACGCTGGGTCGAATAACCGAGGGCGTCTATGGCCAGGCGACGGTTGATTATTATTGCGGTGTCGGGCGAGAGAATAAACCGGAATTCCTGGCCATCGGAGCGGAGGCCGGCTGGTATGTCAATCTGTTCAGCAATCGCATCCTTGCGATTCGCGGCATTGTTCAGCGTATGAGGAATCTGAGGGATGAATCAAGCCTGCCGTTTGCCTATCTGAGTTCGCTTGGAGGACGCGATGACCTACGAGGTTTTCGCGGCAATCGACTGGTGGATAAAGATGCCGCATTGGTCACCGTGGAATATCGCTATCCGCTGTGGACGGTAATTGATGCCTTCGTTTTTATCGATGAGGGGCGAGTCTTTTCCAGTTTTGAAGATGAATTGACTTTTAAGAATTGGCATGAGAGTTATGGGGTCGGGTTGCGAATTTTCGCCCGGGATGAAGTCATTGTGCGGACGCAATTGGCGATCGGTGATGAGGCCCCTCGCATCTATTTCGAGCTGGGGGCGACATGGTGATGCGTAAATCAAAATGCCTTTTTATCATATTGTTCGCTTTTATTGCTCTCATCGGGTGCGGCAAGCGGCCGGTATTTCAACCGGGCGAGAATTATCAGGAAGATAATGACCGCAAGGTTATTGACGAGCCGGCATCAAGGTCGCCGCTGTTGGTGTGGCAGTTAGTCGAGCGGACAACATTTCGGCAAGCCGAACAGCTTCTGGATATCGACCGGGGCCTTCGTAAAGTTTCCGGCAACAGCAGGCAATCATATAATATCAACAGCTATGATGAAATACCGAATTCGGCATGGTTCACAAATCGGATTGGGCAAAAAACGTTGTCAAACGAAGAACTAGGGACTGGTTATGTCGTAACAGGCGGGCCGGATACGAGTGGTCCGTGGACAGTGTTTCGGCCCAAAGTGGGCGGCGTGACGGCCGGTTTCTGGATTAAAGATGTGCAAGGCAATGCCTATATCCTGAAATTCGATCCGCCAAATAATCCCGAGATGGCGACAGCGGCCGCAGCCATGACCGGGCGTTTTTTCTATGCCTGTGGATATAATGTTCCCGAGGAAACGATTACATCGTTTCATCCAGACAGCCTGGTGATCAAGGACGGCGTAACTTATAAAGATAGCAAAGGCGAAAAACATCCGTTCACCCGGGATAAATTGAATGAGATTCTAAAAAAAGCATATCACAATTCGGACGGCACAATCCGGTGTCTGGCATCGTTGGCGTTGCCGAATATCAAGGGACCATTCAGTTTCAGCGGTGTACGCAAGGATGACCCCAATGATTGGTGCCCGCACGAATATCGCCGCGAACTGCGGGCGTTGTATGTCTTTTGCTCGTTCGTCAATCACTGGGATATTAAGGATGAGAACACGATGGACATTTTCGTCGGTGACAGTGGGCGAGGATATATCGAGCATTATCTTTTGGATTTCGGTTCGACGATGGGTTCGGCGGGGCACGGTCCGCAGAATCCTCGATCCGGCTATGCCAATTCGTTTGATCTGCGCGATGCCATTGTCTCATTTTTCACGCTGGGATTAAAGAAATGGCAGTGGGAAGATGCCAAGCCATACCAATATCCGTCTATTGGCTATTTTGAGTCCGATATTTTCCATCCCGCCAAATGGGATCCGATTTATCCGATCCCGGCCTTTGAAAATATGACGAATCGCGATGCCTATTGGGCGGCAAAAATCATCATGCGATTCGGCGATGAGGATTTATCGGCATTGATTGAGGCCGGACAATTGAGCAATCCCGAGGCGCGGCAGTACTTATTCAATACTTTGAAGATGCGGCGGGATAAGATCGGGTATCATTGGTTCTCAAAGGTAAATCCGCTGGATGATTTCTCGCTTGAACAGCGGGAGAAAACATTGGATCTTTCCTTTATTGATCTGGCCGCGGAATATGGATTCGATGATTTGGCCGCTCAGGAATTTGAATTTGATGTCTCCTATGATGGGAAAACGATAAAAGTCGGAAAGACGTCGGCTCCATTCATCAGTCTCGATTCGCAAACCGTAAAGGCATTGCGCGATGCATCGGCAGGTTCCGATTTCGATAATCCTGAGAGACGCCTGTATCGTATAAGTATCGTGTCGAGATTATCTAATGGAAAGAACACCCGGCCGGTGCACATCTGGCTTTGGTATGAACCAACCGATGTAACGTTTCAACTTGTCGGCATTGTCCATGAGGATTAGCGTATGCGTCCCCTGAAACAATTATATGTACTTCTGCTCGTTTCGCTTTTTACTCTGGTTGGCGCGGCGGCAGCAGAAACCGTTTCTCCGATAACCGGGCAGAGGTTCGATTCTCTGATAAATGCGCAGCATGTCGATTTACAGCGTCATCTGGAGATGATATTTCCTGAAGACAGCGGATTTTTCGTTACCGGACCGCTCGATCCGTTTTTTGACGGCCCAAAGGATGCTGAGCAATTGTATCACTCCGTTCGCATCGTATGTCCGTCGCTGGATTTCCTTGAATCGTGTCTGTCGCGACTGGACGCCGATCCGAAAATCACAGTTGATCGATCGGCTGAGTACCTTCATCAATGCCGGTTGGATTTTCCTGTCGGATTCCGAGGGCTCCTCGTGTTTATCGATTGGAGCGGCAAACGGTATTTACTGGAGTGCAACACCTGGCAGCAAACCCGATGGCTGATCTGGGTGAAGGGGATACTTGAAGGGAAGGATAATACGATCGAGATGATGCCTCTGGAGGCATATTCGCGCGAAGTATCTGATTATCTATATCATATGGATCGTGGCTGGGATGATATCCGTCTTAAAAAATCTACCGAGTTCGGCCTGTTCGATACGCTCGATTTTTACCGCGATCCGCCTGATTATGTCATTTCAGGTTATCAGAATTACAAGATTTTTCTGGCCGATCATGCGGCGATTCATACTGACTACGCAAAGGGCCTATTGGCGTTTGTACCGTCGGATTCACTTCGCGCCGCAATAATCTCGCACGCGCCGAAAGCCGCTTTCCCGAATAAGGAATACCGCAAGTTACAAGAAGAGATGCTGGAGTTTTTCGCTCGCGGAGGCGATATGTCGATTCTTCACACCTTGACTGCCGAAGTTTTCGACACGCTGCCGGCCGGAGAATATTTCTTTGGCGTCGGTTTGACGGGCAAGGTGCGCTTTGGCCGCGAAATGTTAAGAGAAGAAGTGGCTCAGATCGAGGCGGAAACCGGGCGGAAGGCGCCGCGAGCCAATCATGCCTTTTTGTTTCCCGGTGAGCCCTTATTGACGGCAGGAGCGTTTTTTATTGAACGGGATTCACTGCCGCGGATCGTCGAAATTACCGCCGGTTCGGGGCATTATTTCTACAGCAATGTGTGCAAGACTATACGAGAGGATGTCACCGAAAGATCTGACTATTATTTTCAGACGCTGGGGCGATTCTTCAAGGCGCTTGATAGCTTAGGAATCGATTACTCCGGCGCCATGATTAGGAAACTGTAGGCGGGCGGGGGAATGCATCAGAATCGCCATACATACTTCATTCTAATCGCTTTTTTGCTCTCGATTTTCGTTTTTGATAACGGTATCGCATATGCGGAGCAGTATCTCTCGGCCGGAGAAATATCCGGAGTCGCAGCCGGATCGGTGACCATCGGGTATCTCGGCGCAAAGAAATTTCAGATTGACGTCGGTGATAAATCTCGCATTCGCGGACCGCTGCCGAAGGAATTGGGGATTCACAAATTCCTGGCCGGGAAATACACATCAGGCAGGACGAATTTTCTCGATAATGAGTTCGGTTCGGCCTTAACTCCTATATTTATGGGCACGATACTGGCGGTAGCCGACTTTACCTGGCCGGTGCGGGATACGCAGAAGGACGTCGCTCAGGATATGACCTTATTTTTATCCGGAATGATAACGACAAAAGGGATAACCGATTTTACTAAAGGGACAATTCGACGCCCACGGCCGTATGCCTGGATGGCGGACTCATCCCATGTGGAATCGGAAAAGGATTATAAATATCTGCGGACTTCGTTTTTCTCGGGACATTCGTCGAGTGCATTTTACTCGGCGGCATTTACCAATCTTCGACTGCGCTCGATAATGCGAATGCGATTGTCATATGACGAGTATCGGGAGTGGCGTTGGGCGCCGCCGACCGTTCTCTTTGGCTGGGCAACCTATGTCGCTTGGACGAGGATACATGCCTATAAACATTATCCGTCAGATGTATTAGTTGGTGCCTTGGTCGGATGGGGAATGGCAGAGTTGTTTTATTCCTGGGCCTTACAGGGAAAAGATAAGTATTTCTCGAACAGCGAATCGACGCCGATGATTAGAGTGAGTTTGCGGTTCTAATATCCCGGTCGGTTTCTCCCACATTCCACTCAGACAAAGGTCTTTATAATTTCCTTGTGGAGCCCCTGCAGTTCATTGTAGGCTTTGTTTATCTCGTCAATTTTTTCCTGCAGTTTTGCCATGAGCTGTCGCTTTTCGATACCGTTTCTCAGAACTATCAAAAGGTCATCATTGTCCCAGGGTTTTTCGATATACTGAAACAGGCCGACGTCGTTAATGGCCTTGATGGCGTTTTCCTTGTCGGCATAGCCTGTTAATATAACCCGCGGAGCCTCGGGTTGAAGCTCTCGCACTTTGGCCAAAAATGAAATTCCATCCATTTCCGGCATCAGGTAGTCCGAAATGACCAAATCGACAGGATTGTCTTTTATAAATTCCAGCGCCTTTTTGGCAGAGAGGAATGTTTTCGTCTCATAGTTGGTCTCGAGATTCAGAAAGGAACTGATACTGGTAAGAACCATTTCCTCGTCATCGACGACAACGACCATACTTTTATTGTTTGACTCGTTCATATTCAAAATCTCCACGCTCCGATTGCAATCCGGATTGAACACAAGACGTTATTGGTTCAACTCTCCCGTAATGAATGACATTTTGCTCCGACAGACAACACAAAAAAGTATATCGATAAAAAATCGTTTATTCAATCGGCAGGGTTATCTTGAAAGTTGTTCCTTTGCCGACTTCGCTGGCGACCTCGATACTGCCCTGATGAGATTCGATTATCTGTAAAACGATTGAAAGTCCCAATCCTGTCCCGACGCCGGCCCCTTTCGTCGTAAAACCGGGGTCGAATATTCGCGTCTTTATCTCGGGAGAAATCCCTTTACCAGTGTCTGAGATAGCAATAATAATGGATTTCTCGATAGCTTCCGTCTTAATTCTGATCGTCCCGGGACCCTCGATCGCCTGACTGGCATTGACCAGTAAATTCATAAAGACCTGATTGAGTTGATTCGGGTAGCAGTGAATCTTGGGTAGTGAGCCGTACTGCTTAATGACATCAATGCGATTTTTCAGGCGATGATGGACGAGGGTCAGCGTATTATCGAGTCCCTCATGAATGTCGACCAAATCTTTTTCAGCCTGATCCAGCCGTGCGAAATTCCGCAGGCTGTTGACGATGTCAATAATTCTGTGAGCGGCAGTTTCATTTACCGAATTGAGTTGTTCTATATTATCAAAGAGCGTATCAATGGATATATTGTTCTTGAGTTCGACTTTACCGCAGGATTCCAGTTCGGTTTTAAGTTTTCGTATTGACCTGATAAACAGATCGTTATTGCTCTTCAATGCACCAAGCGGTGTGTTGATTTCGTGGGCGACTCCGGCGACCAGATTGCCAAGGGACGCCATTTTCTCTGCCTGCACCAACTGTGCCTGCTTTTTCTCAAGTTCTCTTGTCCTGATAGCGACGCGCGATTCGAGTTCTTCATTGGCTTGGCGAAGTTCCTCTTCCATCCGGCGACGCAGAGTAACGTCCTCTATGACAACCAGTTCAAACCATTGGTTGTGTTGCATCCGGAAATAATTGGCCCGAAAGAAAAACACCCTGCCATCGGGCAGGCGTTTTTCGATACCATACAAACCGGCACTGCCCATTAATTCTCGAGATTCCAATTGAAGACTGTCCTGGCAGCCGCACCAACCCATCCTGTTTCTGGAATCACTCTCCGGGAACATGTCGCGAAGTTGTTTATTCTCGAATAATACAACGGGAGTCGTATTGAGATTCGTTCGTACGCCGATGCCGACCGGTATCGTATCAAAGACACTGCCCAATACTTCATGCAGTTCAGATTCTCGCTTCTCCAGCGCGACGCGATCTGAGATGTCACGACAAATGCGCTGAATGACCTTTTTATTACCGTAGGTGATGATTGAGGCGGACACTTCGACCGGGATCATGCGGCCATCGGTGTGCCTGCAATTGAGGCGACTGATTCGGCCTTGACCGGTTTCGAGTACGGATCTGAATAAGCTTCTGGCGAGTTCATGCTCTTCCGGCGGGTGTATCTCCCACAATTGCATTCCGCGAAGCTCATCAAGTGTGCGGCCCGTCAGTTCGAGCGCCTTTGGATTGGCATCAATGATGCGCCCGCACACAGTATCGATAGTAAAAATGGCATCATTGGCCATTTCGATCATTTTACGATATTTCTCTTCCGATTCCCGTAGTATGTCGATTTCTCGATGTTCAGTCATGATATTTACTATTCGGCTATAAAGTAAAAAGTTATATTCCGGTCTGGACGCGCTGCATGAGACCTCGCAAGTGATTGGCGAGAGCCTTTAATACACCCTGTGTGATTCTGACATGGTCGGCCAGCAGGTCTACGAAATCTTCGCGATCGATGCGAAGCAAATGGCAGTCTTCCAGAGCCGTCGCCGACGCGACACGAGGCGATTCATCGAAAAGCGCCCAGATTCCGAAGGCGTCCTTGGATGATTCTACCGTTATTTCCTGATCGCCCCGATGCATTCTGACTCCTCCGTCGAGAACCAAAAACATGGCATCAGAAGGATCATCCTGGCGATAAATGACATCGTCTTTATCATACTCGACCTCTTCTGCAATTCCGGCGAGATATGCGAGGTATTCAGTCGGGACTTCTGAGAACACATCGACATTCTGTAAAAAAATCACTTTTTCAATTGCCGTAAGCATTTTATTTACTCCATCTCTTTCCGGTTTTGGAAATCATCAACGATTCGCAAAGCCAATTCTGCGGTCTCCTTGACGAGTTGATGTGGGTGTTCGGTCGCCTGAGTGATTTTGTCCCGCAATTGTTGTGAGGCCATCGTCCCGGCATGATACATTGCACAACATTTTAGCCAGATATCGTCACCGTCTATCAACAATGCTACCCCCTGCTCGGTCGACTCGAGGTGGAAATTAAACAATTCCTCGCCTCGCTTGGCGGCGAATTCGGTTCCGACGTCATCGAGAATAGGCGCCAGCATTCGTTTTGCCTCACCCAGGAGCACATTGTCAAGAAATTCAACCGCGTTGGCTCGAAGCACGCTGCGATGACTGGTCAGGCCAAGATATGCATTATATATATCCTGCGGCGGATAGGAGAGACCGAGCAGTCGGAATATATGTTCGAGATTCTGATCTTGTTTTTCGATAAGGGCTCTGGCCAGAAGCCGGCCGCTGGGTGTATCCGAATTGCGGTGCAGTTGCAGGATGCGAAGCACTTCATAGTATGTCTTGGTCTCATTGACAAGAACTCGATTAATAGCGTCGTGTGTAAATTTCAATTCCGAGTGATTCGCTCGCAGCTTGTTAAGCGCTTTTATTATGAAATAGGATAAATACGAAGGGACTTGCTCGAGTAGTTCACTGAGTGTGTCAACCGATGCCTGCGTCGGAACTGAACTAAAAATCCGTGCGATGTTATATCTTATTATCGGAGAAATACTCTCATCGAGAATGTATTGCCTTAATGTCGGGAATATCGATTCTCCGTAGTTGGCCAAAGCAACGCGGGCTTCTGAGCGGTAATGCCGGATCCGTAGTTGTTTCAGAAGCCAGGGGACGTAGCCGGGATCCTGTAATTGTCCGAGACTTTGAATGACCTCTCGGACGACGACGGGAGAATGGTCGTCCATAAGAGTCGTGAGTGTCGGCTTCAGGTTTGGCCGGAATATTGATCCGAACGCAGAAGCCAGTTGAATGCGGCATGCCTCGCTGTGACTGCCGTCAGTCTTCAGTAATTTGGTGACGATCTCTTCGGTAATCAGCTCTTTTTCCGCGTCACTGCCATAGCGAGCGATGCAGCCAACCGCCGCGGAACAGATCGCGAAATCGCCGCCGGTTAAGAATTCCCGCAATATCTCGGACCGTTTGTCTCCCGCATGCTGACATATGATGGAAATGGCATCACGACGTATCTGAGGATCGGAATCGTGTAATAAATCATACATTTGTGATGCGACATCAGGAGTGGCGAGTGTCTGTAGAACTCGAACCGCCTGTCGGCGAACTTCTGCTGTTTTATGAGATATATGCTTGAGTACCGGCTCGATGAGTCGCTTATCCTTCGTACCCGTCAGCATATACAACGCATAGGATACTTCGCGCTCGTTGGCGCTGTTGAGAGATGCCATCAGTGTTTTAATGGCCTGACCATCGGTGATGTTTACATTGAGTGAACTGAGGTCAATTTGACGCTTCTCTAATGCCTTGCGGAAAGCATTGACATACTCCTTACGCATAATACAGGTCAGGCAGAACCAGAATACGATTAGCGCGATGACTACAATACTGATTTGTCTGACGCTCAAATCAAGAACCATCGTGCACAGAAGCAGTAATCCCCCGGCGATCCCTCGGAACCAGCGATCGACAAACAGATCGATAAAGACCTTGGTTCGTTTTTTCACTTCCAGCGGGACAGGTAAGAAGAGCAACTCGCGCCCGGTCTTATCGATGCTGTACTTCAAGCTTCCGTCCGCGCCTCGTAGTAATACGGCCGCAAACAGGCCGGGTGCGATGAGCATACTCACCGATCCGAGCATTAATGCAATTGGCAAAAACATAATCGCCCCACCGACGCCGAGAATGCGGAGGAAACGATAAGTCAGAAGCAACTGTAAAAACAGAGAGACCAGCGATAGGCGGCCGTAAAATTTCCCGAGAAATGAGGTCAATTCCTCGGTGGTTGGGAAGGCGCCTTTCGATACGACCTTGAACTGATAATCGACGAACGAGGCGACCATCATTGTCATGGCGATAATTCCAACAATAAGGAGTAAGTGGCGGGATTTTTTAATCGTCCCGAATAATTGTGCGATTGACTCCTTTTTTACCGGTTGTTTCCGGCTTTTGGTCGATTGCTCCGTTATGGGATTGTAGCGAACAGTGATAACAGTCAGGATTATCGTCACTGCGAGGATTGCCATGCAAATGAAAAGGAGATCGGGAGTCGATATGTGCAAATACGTAACGATTAAGCCGGTTACTTCACCTCCGGTAAAGGCGCCGATAATACCGCCCAATCCCAACAAAACGAAAATGCGCTTTGCCTGTGTCGCATTATACACGGAGTTGGCCAGGAGCCAGAATTGTGATGTCGTCAGGGCGCCATAAATACTGACCCATGTATAGAAAAGGTAGTAGACCCAGGGATCATCCCATTGGATTAACAGGCGCAGGATACCAAGATTGGTAATGAGAAATCCCGATGTGGCCGCAATAAGGACATGTAGTCGGAGCTTCTGACTTAGCCTGTTTTGCAGTGAAACGACCGGCACGGTTATTATCGCCGTGATAATAAACACGATCGGCAATTGCGTCGGATCAACCTTTACAAGGAAAAGAGAATCTCTGGCCGGCTTCAGGAAATAATACGTGACCAGCAACAGATAATAATTGACGATCATCAGGACGGTCAGGAGAATTTCACCCTTCCGCACATCGATTATGGAACCAAAGAGTTTTTTCATCGACTATTCCCGGCGCTACTTATCGCCTGCCGGTTTGTTCTTGTTCTTTTCCTGTTCAAGGAGTTTATCCAGGGTCGTCGGCAGAATAATTGTAAATGTCGTTCCCTCGCCGACCTTACTCGTGACCTTGATTTCGCCTCGGTGACTTTGAATTATCCGATAACAGATCGAGAGTCCTAAACCAGTCCCAACGCCGACGCCTTTGGTCGTATAGCCGGGATCGAAGATGCGGGTAAGGCGTTCCTCCGGAATGCCGGGGCCTCGATCGATGATCGTAATGAATACGCGACCATCGTTTTGCTTCGTGATAATCGTAATTTCGCCCTTGCCTCCCATCGCCTGACAGGCATTAACTAATAGATTTAGAAATACCTGATTGAGCTGGCCTGGGAAACAGGGGATGGGATCGATCTTGCCGTAATTTTTCTCTACTTTAATTCCATGTTTGGTTTCATGGTGAATCAGAGACAGTGTATCTTCGATGCCATCATGAATATCGACGGTTTTTAATTCGGCTTCGTCGAGTCTTGCGAAACTGCGGAGTTTTCGGACGATTTCGGAGACGCGAGAGACCCCGGACGAAATAACTTTATTGGCATCGTCGATGACCGTAATATATTTATTGATTTCGCTGCATGACGGGCAATCCTGTTTTGCACAACCGCTTTCAATGGTCGCATGTATTCTGTCAACGGCGCGCCTGAGAGTATCATGCATACTGCCGACGGCTCCGATAGGTGTGTTGATTTCGTGGGCAACACCTGCAACAAGATTACCGAGGGAGGCCATCTTTTCCGACTGGATTAGCTGCGTCTGCGTGGTTTTCAGTTGAAAGTGCGCCAATTCAAGCTGATGATGCGCCTTGGATAGCTCCTCGGCCTTTTTTAACTGCGCCTTCTGATGCTGCAATTCCGTTTCCAGGAGTTTTTGCTTCATCTCCTGTTCCTGCGACTTGAGCTCCTGTTCGATTGTCTTCTGGGACAATTCTTTAATCTCGATGAGTTTATTGCGCAGAGTATTGCTCTTGCGGGCGAAATCACGGGCCAACTGGATCGACATCGTGATAAGCATTCCGAGGATACCAAACATGTACGGTTGATGAATAGTCCAGAGTCGGGGGATGAACTGCATTTCCGATAAAACCTGAATAGTTGATCCGATGGCGAAAATAAAATACCCGGTGCCAATGAGCGTTGCGCCTCGCTTTTTCCTGAATAAGGCATGGCCGATGATGAATAGGCCGATAACCATCGAGATGAGTGCCGCCACATAATAATAGTTTAGCGGAAAATACCAGGACATTAGGTTCATAATGGCGCCGCATGCGCCTAAAATCCAGAAGGGGCGAGGAATCTTGAAAAAGAAAAAGGCCAAAAGCATTCTCAGACCGGCGATAGAGACGATAATGAGAGAGATTTTAAAGGCAATAAACAGCGCTGAGAATGTAGTTTCCGTACTTACGAAAGTCATCTGGAACGGACAATATGCCAATCCGGCAAATCCGATTGCGAGTACCGAGAAATACAGGTTTTCCTTGCTGCTGGGGTAAAAAACGAACAGCAGGAAGTGAATCATGGCAATGGCAAGCGACACCGATGTAAAAAACATCTGAAGAGATTTCAAATACTGGACCGCTTGAAAACTTTGTTTGGTCGCGCTGCGCGCCTTGGCAATCGTCAATTGAAAGCCATATGCTTTGTCATTGCGCAAAAGTCCCGACATTCCTCGGGCCGCATGCCGTACCGCTATAACATGGTGGTCGCCATGAGCGAATTCGAAGGCGATGGGATCGATCAGCGTCGGGCTCACTTCGATTTGCATTTCGTTTTCCTGATCGAATTTCCCGTATGTAGCAAGCTTTTTGCCGTCGACGTAGAGTTCGGATGCTCCGATTTGCTGCAAAAACAGCGCCAAAGGGAAGTCCTGATACATCGAATCGATCGTCAGGTGAAGCCGGAACCAACCCGTTTTGCCCATGATATTAAATGACGATCTTTCTCCCCATCCGATCAATGCGGCATTTGTCGAATCCCAATCGCCGTCATCGAATTCGGGCGCGGCCCACTCAGGATTGTCGCCGATTCGAAATACCCAGTTTTTATTAAGTACAAAAACGGTATCCACACCGTCGTTTGTGGTGAGGTCTTCATAGCGAACGCGATTAATCGTCTCAGCCGAAGCAATGGCGGCTGCAAGGGTTAAGAAAAGAGTAATTGTCAGGGCGCGAATAATCATGGGTCACCTTTGTTGGTATGATCATTCGTAATAGTAGGCTATGCAGTCAATTAGGTCAAGGTTTTTGGTTCCCGTTCGGTCCGAAATCTTTCACCTAGGGCCACGCGTAAAATAGTGTTACCTATTGTCAAACAATCAATTATGGTTAATATAGATATTAGATGTCCATATATAATCGATCATTTCGGATAAAAAGATTGACTCTTGTTCGGTTACACCGTAAAATAGAATAAAATACATAAATCTCAGAAAAAGCATAACGCGATGACCAAAGGGTATATGACAACGTCCGAAGCGGCTCGCATCCTTTCCGTATCATCGGATACGGTTTTGAAATGGGTGAGGGCGGGAAAGATAGAGGCGTACAGGACTCCCGGCGGTCATGCCCGTATTCCTATTAATGCCGTCAATGAGCTTCTCGCTGATCGGAGTAAAATGGCGCGGCGGGCGTCCGGAATTACACAATTGTCTTCGTTCCGCTATTGTTGGGAATTCAATTCCAGTAGCGATGGGATTGACCCCTCATGTGTCTCATGTTTGGCATATAGAAGCCGGGCTTTACGCTGTTATGAACTCCGCGAAAAAGACGGAAGCGGCACGCCGATTCATCACTACTGTCGGGAACGCTGCCAGGATTGTGAATACTATCGTATAGTCAGCACGGTTAATAAATCCGTGCTTATAGTCAGCCCCGGCCGGAAATGGATTGATGAAATCGTAAAGTATGCCAAAGAATCAGGGATTTTTGTCGAGGGAGCGACCAGTGAATATGAGTGTGCGGTGCGCATAAATGCGATGCGCCCCGATTTCGTTGTCATAGATTGCGGATTCGGGTCGGCCCGCACGCGGCGATTTTATCGCCATATCAGTGAAGACAATCGGCTCCCGATGACTCGTATCATTCTCGCTTCAAGAACAGCGCGGTCACGCGAATACTGCGATGAAGAGATATTCGGCTGGATATCGAAACCGTTTTCGTTCGAGCAGTTACGCTCGATGATACATAGTGTAAAATAAAAAGGGTCAAGCGACTCGGCAAGTTCGATTCATCCTTACCCTTTACCTGGCCAACGCCCCGCTTGAGCGGGGCGTTGGGTTTTTATCATAAATGAGACATATTATAGTGGAAAAGATATCACTGCCTTTTATATTATATCGTAGTGTATTTGAGTCGAGTGCGTGTTACTTGATTGGCGCGAAAAGGGGTTTCAATGGGCTACAAGCGAAAATCATCCCAGGAGCTACTGGAACAATTTAAAAAATTGAAAAACCGGTTGTCCGAATTGGACATGGAATTGTCTCCGAAACGACAAGCGACTATTGGGATTAAAACCGATATTCCAATCGAGGACATCGAACGACGCCTGGCGTTATTGGAAAATGATCCCAGTTATTGTCTTGTCGTGTCGTGCGAGATGTCTATTCTTTATATCAATCAGGTACCAACCGGATATACGAAAGAGGACTTTCTCGGAAAGCCATTGACTGATTTTGTACATGAAGAATTCAAAGATTCTATTTCTGGGACTCTCGAATCGGTTATTCGAACCGGACAGCCCGAGAGCAATATCTGTCGCGGTATCGCAGCGGAAAATAAATATGCCTGGTATGAAGTGTATATCAGACCTCTGTTCGATGAAGGGAATGTCAGTGAAGTCGCGATTTATGGAATCGATATTACTGAAAGAATCAATGCAGAGGATGAATCAAACCAGACCGTAGCGTTTCTTCGGACATTTATCGCCACGCTGCCGAATCCGGTATTCATAAAGAATAAGCAGGGCATTTATATAGACTGTAATAAGAAATTCGCAGAACTCTTTGCCCTCGACGTCGATGGAGTCAAAGGCATGACGGTTTTTGATGTCGCTCCGCCTAATCTGGCAGAAATATACCATGTGAAAGACAGCGAATTGTTCGAATCGCCGGGGATGCAGTCGTATGAGGGGCAATTACAAACATATAGTGGAGAAATCAGGGATGTTGTCATAAACAAGGCCACGTATAATGATGCGGATGGAGAAGTGGCGGGTATTATTGGCATTATTATCGATATCACGGATCGTAAGGCGGCAGAGTCTGATTTGGCGAGGGCAAATGACTTTTTACAGGCCATATATAACAGTAGTGAGACCTGTATCTTTGCCGTCGATGTCATGGAGGAAAATGAATATCTCTATGTCAGTATAAACAATGCATACAAGAATTTATTCGGTATCCTCGAAGATGATATCATCGGCAAGAGTCCTCGTCAGGTTATGCATTTATTCGGCGATGAGACTTTAGATTTTACTATTCGGACGTTCAATGCCTGCGTCAGTCAAGGATCGACTCATGAGTCGGAAATCAGCCTGGAGATCGATAGGCGTCAGACCTGGTGGCTGACGCGGACGATCCCGTTAAAAGATTCCGAGGGAAATGTCTATCGCCTCATCGGTAATGCGGTGGACATTACCGAGTATAAACGGATCCAGCAAGCCTTGACCGACAGCGAGGAAAAGTATCGCCTATTGGTCGAAAATCAAACCGATCTACTTGTCCAATTCGATTTACAGGGGAAATTGAAATTTATCAGCCAATCAGTGTGTCGCATGTTCGAAATGACCGAGGATGAACTTCTGCGAGTGGATATTGCCGATTTTATTCACGAAGATGATAGAGCTTCGGTTTTCGAATCATTCGAAGAACTGAAGAAACCACCTCATACAAGTTATGTGGAAGAGCGCGTAATGACTCCATCCGGCTGGCGCTGGCTCGCCTGGCGAAATACTGCTATTTTCAATGAATTCGGGGAGATCGAGGGCGCGACCGGCGCCGGAAGAGATATTACGGATATGAAGAGGGCCGAGGATGCTCTCCGCGAAAGTGAGGAAAGAAATCGGGCGCTATCGGAATCGACGAACGAAGCCCTCTTTTTTTCTGATCAGGGTATTTGTATTGAGGCGAATGAAGCGGCCAGTAACATGTTTGGTTATGAGCATGATGAGTTTATTGGCAAATTCGGCACAGATATTATTGCCGATGAATCAAAGGAGACCGTCCGACACAACTTACTATCCGGGTATGATAAGCCATACCGGGCCATGGGGCTGCGCAAAGACGGTTCGACATTCATGGCCGAAATTCATGGAAAAATGTGTACTTATAAGGGGAAACAGGTTCGTGTCACCGCGATTAGAGATATCTCGGCGCAGGTGAAGGCCGAGGCAGCGCTTCGTAAAAGCGAGCAGGAACTGGCCATGTTCCTCGATAATTTTCCCGGTATTGCATATCAAACCGAAATCCTCGGACCGAATCAATTTCAATATACTCTGTTGCGAGGTGATGTCGAGAGTATCACGGGCTACAGCGTGAATGAGATAATCGCCGAGCAGAATAAGTGGGATTCGCTGGTGTATGGTGAAGATGGCGATGATTATGTGTACCATTACGGCCGACTCCTTCGGGAGGAAGTCCCCTCGATTGATTGTATCTACCGTATCGTGACAAAAGCCGGAGAAATAAAGTGGCTTCGAGATATTTCGAAAGTTCTGAATTTGGAAGGGAAGAAGTTCATTCATGGAACGGTGTATGATATTACCAGTCGTAAAGCCGCGGAAGACGAGGTAAGACTCTTTAAAACGATTTCCGATAATGCCAACTACGGCACCGTTATCATGCATGTCGATGGCAGTATTATATATATCAATAATTGCTTTGCTGAAATGTACCGAAGTCCCCGCGAACTAATCATCGGGCGCAATGTCAGAGATATACATAATGAAGAGCAATCGGCGTCGCTGCAGCAGCGATTGGAGTCACTAAAATCAAAAGGTCGGATCACCGCCGAAGAGGTTTGGTTTACGCGTGATGACGGCTCTGTTTTCCCCACGCTGGCAAGTTTTACCGCCATAAGTGATGCCCGAGGGAATCCTTCGCATTTCGTCGCCACGGTTATCGATAACAGTAAGTTGAAACGCATGGAAGAGGAACTTCATAAGGCCGAAAAGCTTGAATCTATTGGTGTGCTGGCGGGGGGGATTGCCCATGACTTTAATAACATCCTTACCGCGATTATGGGAAACGTATCACTGGTGCGTTTTGAGATGCCCCCGGATTCGGAAATGGCAGAGATGCTGGCGGAAGTCGAAAAGGCGACGTTTCGGGCCAAAGATCTGACGCAGCAGCTTTTAACTTTTTCCAAGGGCGGAGCACCGATTAAAAAGGCCGAAAATATCGGACAGGTTGTGATGGAAGCCGCCAAATTTGTCCTGCATGGATCAAATGTAAAGCCGGTTTTTGCCATCGCAGAAGATATTCGTCCGGTAGAAATTGATCGCACTCAAATCAGTCAGGTTGTCAATAATCTGACATTGAATGCCGATCAGGCGATGCCTGATGGAGGAATTATTAAATTCCTCTGCCGAAATAAAAAATTGGTCGATAACAATTCGTTGGGACTTCCGCCAGGGGAGTATGTGGAAATTATCGTAGAAGACGAGGGGATCGGTATCCATCAAAAACATATTCACAAAATCTTCGACCCGTTTTTTACGACGAAACAAAAAGGAAACGGACTGGGACTCGCCAGTACGTATTCCATTATTAAAAAACATGGCGGACATATAACAGTTGCCTCCGAATTGACTGCCGGGACGACGTTTACCTTTTATCTTCCGGCCAGCGATCAAGTGCCGGCAGATTCCGAAATCGTCCAATCCGCCGATTATGCGGGGCAAGGACGAATCCTGATTATGGACGATGAGGCGGCAGTGAGGAGGTTGGCCGAAAACTTGGTCAAACGTCTTGGATATCAAAGTTCCACAGTCACATGCGGCGAAGAGGCTATTGAATTGTATCGCCAATCGATAGAGGAAAATGACCCGTTCGACGTCGTCCTGCTTGACCTAACGGTGCCGGGAGGAATGGGCGGATTGGAAACTCTCAAGCACTTGAAAAATATAAATGCGAAGGTCAGGGCGATTGTGTCAAGTGGCTATTCCAATGACCCGGTTGTCGCCGATTTCATCGCTCATGGATTTCTGGGAAGCGTATGTAAGCCATATCGAATTAATGAACTTGCAAAAATGTTAAAATCCGTTATTGATTAGCGCCAATACACTATTTGCGGGCGGCGTGAAAAAAAACAATGCCACTGCCCTTATCTAATGATACATAACGAGTTGCGTAAGGCGATTCGTGTCCATTCCGGTGGATATATTTCCGAAATAACCGATAAACAATAATGTAGTGGTATGAAGTAAAAGCGCGGGCCGTCGATAGGATTTCGATTGAATTTCAATCAACTCTCTAACAGGCGGTTGATTTCTGCTGTTGATCGCAACAAAAACTGCCCTTTTGGGGTAGGAGAATGCGGCGAATTAGGCAGAATCAAATGTTGATTATCTGTATGTATACGCGCAATACAGGAAAAAAATATGGATTCATGAGAAATGGGCTGCTTCTCGCCCGGTGAATACGGGCAATGAGTCAAGGCATGATGCAACACCGTCGGATATCTGAGCAGGAAGTCAAACTGATGCGGGCAAGGTTATTCTTTTCCCGTGATTTGTATTTGACTGCCATATCGTGGCTGATTCTCCTGTGTGCGTTCGCTTCTCCCGTATTTGCCCAGACGAGTGAATATACAATGAAGGCGATTTATCTGGAGCGCTTTAGTCGATTCATCGACTGGCCCAAGGTCGCCGATATTGAGGATACCAGCCGTCCCTTTATCCTGACCGTGATCGGAGAGAATCCATTCGGCGAAAGCCTCGCTGCGGTTTTTAAGGATCAGAAAATCCTTAAAAAGCAGGTCATAATTTCATATGTCGATAGCGTCGAACACATCGATTCCTGTCACATGCTGTTTATTGCCTCCAGTGAGAAGAATAATATCGACCATATTATAGACAGAGTGAAAGATCTCGGCGTTTTAACCGTAGGTGACACTGAGGGATTTGCCGAAAAAGGAGTGCTGATAAATCTCTATTTGGCTGAAGGCAAGGTCCGATTTGAGGTGAATGAAGCGGCCGTGAAGGAATCCGAATTCAATATCAGCTATCATCTCATGCGTATGGCAAAAATCGTCAATTCGAAAGAGGAGGTGAAGAAATGAGATTACTTCGCCGCCTGTCGATTAAAAACAAGCTTATCGCAATTCTCATGCTGACGACATCCAGCATCGCGCTTATTGGCCTCGCCGCCATGGCCTATATCAATATCAAATCGTTTAAGCAGGATCTGGTCAATAGCTGTGAGATTAATGCCATACTGGCCGCCGATTACAGTATTACGCCAATCGCATTCGAGGACAGGACGGGTGCCGAGGAAATTATCCTGACCCTCCAGAAGGTACCCTATATCGTCAATGTCTACATCTATGATGAGAATGGGAATATCTTCGCAACGTATATGACAAATCCCAATTTCGGCAGCACTGATTTACTTGACGAATATGACCGCAAACCGATGAGTCGATTCGTCGACAATCATCTTCATGTTGTGCAGCCGATCTATTATCAAGATGTCTATTACGGTACCGTGTATCTGCTGGCATCGACAGATTTACTTAGTGCCCGAATACGGGAGCATCTCATTCTGACCGGGGCGCTGGTATGCTGTCTGCTCGGTATTGCATATTTGCTGGCGATGAGGCTGCAAGCGGTAATCTCACGACCGATTCTCGATTTGGCAACTGTCACGAACGAAGTGTCTCGTTCCGATGACTATACCGTTCGCGTGATTAATAATGGCACCGATGAGATTGCCGCATTGTACAGCAGTTTCAACAATATGCTGGAGCAGATCCAAATCCGAAAGGAAGAGCGCGATAAGGCGGAAGAGGCTACAAAACGTCTGGCACGAATTCTTGAGTCGACTACCGACTTGGTTTTAATGGGAAATCCTCGGCGCGGTGTGGCATTTGCAAATGTTGCCGCACGGAAAGCATTGGGGTGGTCCGATTCCGTCGATTTGGATAGTATGACTCTCGCCGATATTCATCCCGAGTGCCAACTCAGGCGAATCACGGAAGAGAGTATCAGAATTGCCATGGATGTGGGGATTTGGGAAGGTGAATCGGAAATCAAGAGTGCCGATGGAAGAACGATTCCCGTTTCACAGGTTATAATCGGTCATAAATCAGAAACCGGAAAAGTCGAGAACATCTCTACAATCATGCGCGATATCAGTGAGCGAATAGAGGCGGAAAAGGAACTGAAGTTGATCGCCGAGCGGTTGAAGACATCGCAGGAGGCAGGACAGATCGGTACCTTCATCGTCGATGTACCGCGTGAGACATGGACCGGTACCGAGTACATGTATCGGCTATTCGGCATTCAGGATTCCGGTGAACTGACATTCGATTCCTGGGTGGCTACGATTCATCCCGACTACCGCGAGGAAATGAAGACGTATATGCTTCATGATGTCCTGGGGAGCGGGATACCTTACGATAAAGAGTATAAGATTATCAGACCGAATGACGGCGCGGAGCGATGGATACATGGGCTCGGCCAAGTCGAGTTCGATGAAAATGGTCGCCCGTTGAAACTCGTTGGCGCCGCCCGAGATATTACAGCCAATAAGCAGGCCGAAGAAGATGCGCGCAATGCCCGTAATTACATCCGTAGTATTATTAACTCGATGCCGTCGATTTTGATCGGGCTTGATAACGATGGATTGGTCACTCATTGGAATCATCAGGCCGAGCAACTAACAGGGGTATCGTCTTCACGAGCCGAAGGACGCGCCATCCAGATAGTGTTCCCGCAATTTTTCGATGAAATGCCGTCGGTCGAACGGGCGTTGCATGATCTTGAAATCGTAAAGGATGAAAAGAAAACATTCGAATTCAACGGCGAAACCAGAATTACAGATGTGACGATCTATCCATTGATCTCCGAAGGCATGGATGGGGCCGTTATCCGAATTGATGATGTTACGGACCGCGAGCGTATTGAGGAAATGATCATTCAATCCGAAAAGATGATGTCTGTCGGAGGACTTGCTGCAGGCATGGCTCATGAAATAAATAATCCCCTGGCCGGCATTTTACAAAATGTCCGTGTTATCCAAAATCGCTTTTCGGATACGCTTGCCAAAAATGCGGAGATCGCGACTCAATGCGGCACGTCGATTAGCGCAATCATAGAATATATCAATGCCCGTGGCATAGCAGTTATGATGGAGTCGGTCATTGATTCCGGCATACGAGCCGCTCGGATAGTCGAAAATATGCTGAGTTTCAGCAGGAAAAGTACCGCAGAAGTATCGACGCATAATATTGTCGAATTGCTCGACAAGACGGTCGAACTGGCTTCAAATGATTACAACCTGAAGAAGCAATACGATTTTAGAAAATTGAACCTGATTCGCGAATATGCCGATGATGATATTCGGCTTGCCTGTGAGGCGGGTAAAATTCAGCAGGTACTTTTGAATATTCTAAAAAACGGCGCTCAGGCCATGGCCGATAAGGAATATGCAGACGGGGTCGAGCCGCAGATGGTACTCCGGGTGTATATCGATGGTTCTGATGTTGTGATTCAGATCGAAGATAATGGCCCGGGCATGGACGAGGCCACGCGTAAACGCGTGTTCGAGCCGTTCTTCACGACAAAATCCGTTGGAGTCGGCACGGGATTGGGACTGTCGGTGTCGTATTTCATTATAACCGATAACCATGGCGGTCAGATGTCGGTAGATGCCGTACCCGGGGAAGGAACGACATTTACGATCAGGCTACCGCGTGAACAAAGTGATGTTCAGAAGGTGATGGCATGATGCGGCTTTTAATTGTGGATGATGAGGTTTCCGTGCGACGCAGTCTCGCCGCCTTTCTCGAAGACTATGACTTCGTAGTGGAAACCGCCGAAAGTTCGGAAGTGGGATTGCAAAAAGTAGGTGAAACACCTTTTGATGTCGCAATTGTCGATCTTCGGTTGCCGGGAATGAGTGGTGAGGAGTTTATTTGTCATGCCGCAGAAATTGCCCCCGGTTTGCGTTTCCTCATCCACACAGGATCGCGTGAATATACTCTGTCCGACTCTTTGGTTCGACTTGGCGTTAAGCAGGAACATGTCATTTACAAACCTTTGAAGGAATTGTGCACGCTCATCGATGGCATTACCCTGCTCGTAAATGAAAAGGTTGATTCGAATGAATGAACGATTACATCCATTGATTTTGACGATTGATGACGAAAAGAACATTCGTCAGAGCTTTCGCCTGTATCTCGAAGACTATGATTTCGAAGTCATAGAGGCGGAAAACGGACATGTCGGTATTACTATGTTCGAAAAATACTCTCCGGATCTTGTCCTGGTAGATCTCCGTATGCCGGAAGTGGACGGTCTGGATGTACTGAAGCATATATCGGAATCCTCGACGAACACGCCGGTCATCGTCATCTCAGGAACAGGTGTTATCGCAGACGCCGTCGAGGCGTTGCGGCGCGGTGCCTGGGATTACATTTTAAAACCGATTGAGGATATGACAATACTGTTACATGCCGTCAATAAAACATTGGAGCGGGCACAATTCAAAAAGGAAAAGGAACAGTATCATGAGCATCTCGAAAAAGAGGTTCATGAGCGAACTGTTGAACTGATCGAAACCAACGATAAACTGGTTTTGGAAATTGCCCAGCGGGCTAAAGCCGAGATGGCTGTTCGAGAATCGGAAGAGAAACTGCGTAATATACTCGAGTCCTCGCCATTTGGCATTCATGTGTACCAGTCTGATGACAGGGGAAATTTGTTGTTTATCGGGGCAAATCCTGCGGCGGATTGGATTCTGCATATAGATCATTCGAAATTCGCCGGTAAAACCATTGAGGAAGTTTATCCACTATTCTTCAAATCAGAAGTTCCCGCGCAATTGTATCGTATCGTCAGTATCGGGGAGACTACCCGATTCGAGCAGGAAGTCGACGATATCGCCGGGGTGAAGAAAACATATGAAATTCATGCCTTCCAGGCAGCCGATGGAATTATGGTTTGTAATGTCATCGATATTTCCGAACGTGTTCATATTAATACCGAGCGAGAGCAACTCATTTCCATACTTGAAAACAAAAACGCCGAGTTGGAACGATTCACATATACCGTATCGCATGATCTTCGGACACCGCTCATTACGATTCATGGCTTCTTGGGATTGCTGGAAGACTCACTGGCTACAAATGACAAAGAGCAGATTAAGAAATGTTTGAGCCGGATTGGAAATGCCGCTACGACAATGGAGGAGTTGCTAAAGAGCCTGTTGACGATTAGTCAGGTTGGACACTCGCAGAAATCGATGGAAACGTTCAATCTGCGGGTGCTTGTAGAGAATGTCATCGAATTCTTTGAGCATCAGATTATCGAGGGGAATGTAAAGATCAATATCGATCCGGATTTGCCAGATGTCATCGCCGATCGTAATAGAATGTTCGAAGTGTATCAAAACCTCATTGAAAATGCCCTTCGATATTCGGCCGATTGCCCGAATCCGGTAATAGAAATCGGTGTCCGCGGGGATGAAAAACGCCGAATATTTTTCGTCAAGGATAACGGTATTGGAATTGACACTCACTATCACAAGAAAATATTCAGATTGTTTGAAAAGCTGAACAAGGAATCGAGTGGCACAGGTATCGGTCTTTCGCTGGTTAAACGAATTATCGATGCGCATGCCGGGACCGTGTGGGTTGAATCAGAAGGAGTCGGAAAGGGTGCGACATTCTGTTTTACATTGCATTCAATAAAGGAACCAAAACAATGTCAAATGACCAACGCAACAACCTGAAGGAACTCCATATTCTCTTAGTGGAGGACGACCCGGATCATGCTGAACTGGCCATGCATTGTCTTCGCGGTTTCGATGAGCGCATGGCATTGTTTCATGTTATCGACGGGGTCGATGCGCTCGACTTTTTGCACAATCGAGGCAAGTATACGAATGCCGAGGAATATCCGCGCCCGCATTTCATCCTTCTCGATCTTCGCATTCCGCTCATCGACGGGCTTGAAGTTCTGGCCGAGATTAAAAATACCGAGACTTTAAAGAGAATTCCTGTTGTTATCCTGACAACATCGGAGGCTGAAAACGATGCCAGACAGGCATATGACCTGTATGCCAACAGCTATATTGTGAAGCCGGGTGGATATCACGAGTTAAAAAGAATCTTAACCGAAGTCTGCACCTATTGGCTTAAACTGAATCGGCGCCTATGGTAGTTGTTCGTTGTTTGCACCGTAACCTGTTATATCCGTTAAGGTAACAGAGTGCAAATTTCGCTGTTCAGATATTTACTCCTGAACAATTTTCTCACATCGGAAACAAAGGTATAGTCACATCGGTTATAATCCGAAACACAGAATATCTTGTTCGGCGTAGAAATATAATAATAAGGGTAGAAACAATCTATAAGTGAGGGATACCATGGTAAAGCATGTGCGTTTCAAAAAAGCAGCAATATTGGGAGTGTTGCTGCTGTTTTCTTTCACCATAGCCAATGCCGGCGAAAATAGTACTAAGCCTCAGTTTACGACTGGCCTGGATATTGGCTACAGCTCGGGATTCCACATTCAGATGAGCGGCATGGTTTCGGATTTTGCACGAGAATTTCCGCTGAGTTTTCGTGCCAGTGTCGGCTATTCGACGGTAGAACCCGGTGATGCTGCTGCGGCTCGGCGAATCTTCATAAACAATGCGACCAATGGGATACCGGAAGAAAAAGGCAGTCAGTGGGAACTCCGCTTCGATCTTCTCTATCCGGTCCAGATATTTTCAATTAAAACATCATACCTGTATCTCGGACCCCGGTATGTCCGATTTAAGGGAAACTTCAAATACATCGGGGGTAATGAGGATTTTGATGTGAAATCGAACCAGTGGGGAGTCGGGACGGGTCTTGAAAGCCATTTCCCGATGAGTCAGTCGGTTGATTTGGTACTCAGCGGCGGTCTCGATTATTTTCCATCGGCGACCTTGACCGGCCATGATACCTCGTATAGCCCTGACGAGGAGGCGGTCAATCCGAGGGAAGATTATACCTTTGATGATGCCGATGAAGCCATAAATCAACCAAAACTGGAACCACGGCTTATCGTAGGGATAGCATATCGATTCTAACGTATTGATATACAAAAATATAAGGTCGGTCTTGTAGGTCGGCCTTTTTTTATAAAATTATCATTTTATGCTTGATATGAAAACCGAAAAACGTATTTTGTGTAAAACGTACTATGGAAAGAGCGGTAGTGGAAAGACAGGAAACGATATTGCTGGCCGCGCAGAAGCTGTTTTCTCAATTCGGCCTGAAAAAAGTGACCACGGATGACATTGCGAAATCCGCTCATGTTTCCAAAGCGACGATATATAAACACTATAAAAACAAAAACGAAATCTACAGCGAAGTCGTATATTTAGAAGCCAAGGAGCTATTGGCGGGATTGCGCGCTGCCGTCAGTGCACAAAACAGCGTTGCCGACAAACTTCGAACGCATTTATTGACTCGCCTGCATAAAATCCACTCTCTCGTCAACCTTTACAATGTAACTCAGGAAACTTGGAGCGATTTCTGGCCGAATCTGGCCAATATCGGGCAATGGTTTCTTGATGAAGAGCGCAAGATTATCAAGGATGTACTCGATTGGGGTATTAAGGTTGGCGAATTGGAAATTTCTCGCGTAGATCTCGTCTCATACGTAACAGTCTCGACACTAAAATCCATCGAGTTACCCTGGACATTGGAAGAACGGGGAATCACGGCGGAGGAGTATGTTGACATCATGGTCAGTATCATGATTAACGGAATCGGGAATAGAAAACATGGTGACATCAATGCGGCAGTATGAACAGTGTGATGATGAACGATTCGCCGGGAGTGCTCATACCGTGCATATCCCGGTAATGGGAACAGGTTTTACCGTCGATACGCCACTGAAGGTTGCCAGATTCGGCATCGATTCGGTTATGTCAATTGGAGATGATATTCTCCTTGAGCAGATGAGTAAATTATACTCGGAAAAATATGGATTAGATTTCGAACCAATCGATGATCGCGAAGATGACTATCGTTCTCGGCGCATAACGAGATATTTAAATCTGGTGCATGATGTCGTTAAGCGACAATTTCAAAATTTGCAAAATTCTCCTTTTGAACCGGGAAGCGAAATTACTCGGTATTTTCGCCTGCTGCCGGATTCGGCCCTCCGATGCGACTATGATAAGATGATGAAGATCGAGAATGATTCTGAAAGAATCAGCCGGCAGGAAATACTGCGTCAAAGGTTAACGCCGGGCAGTATCGATGTCAATATTATGACGAAAGTCGACGGTGACAGATACAAAAACGGGCAAAAGTTGCCGCCGGAAGAGGCCGTCGCCATGTCGGCTTTGCGAGGATTCGCGAACAGTAAATTATCATCTTCTATCATTCTATCGGCGGGAATGAATCCGAGGCTGTTTTCATATATGTCGACGTTCGCCGACTTTTTCCCGAATGGTAATGGGCGTTTGACGAAGAGAATCATTCTCAAGGTAAGCGGATTTCGCTCGGCCATGGTGCAGGGGTGTTTGCTTGCCAAGAAAGGTCTCTGGGTCTCCGAGTTCAGGATTGAATCCGGGCTGAATTGCGGCGGACACGCCTTTGTCGGAAAGGGAAACCTTGCCGGACCAATACTTCACGAATTCAAAGCCAATCTCCCTCAACTGACCGAGAAGTTATTCGGTCTCTGGAAACGCGGATTGGCCGACAAGAACATGGATGTTCCCGCTGAACCGCTGCCGATCGCCATTACCTACCAGGGAGGAATCGGTACGAGCGAAGAAGATACGTTTTTGCGTGAGTTTTATAATCTAAGCGGTACCGGATGGGGGACTCCCTTTTTGCTGGTGCCGGAAGTTACTAATGTCGACGAGCTTCATCTACAGCGATTGATACAGGCGGGGAAAGAGGATGTGAAACTCAGCGATCACTCACCCCTTGGCGTTCCGTTCTGGAGTCTTCAGACGTCGCACAGCGAGGAAAACAGAAAACGCCTGATTGAGACAGGTACGCCGGGCAGCAGTTGCCCGAAAGGATTTCTGGCATCGGATACGGAATTTACCAAAGTACCGATTTGCAAGGCATCTCGCGTTTACCAGGTCAAGACGATAAAGAAATCACAGGGGAATGGAAGTACTTCGGAAAACTCACAAAGGATACTTGAATCCGTGTTGGAAAAATCCTGTCTTTGTCGCGATCTTGCGGCCGGAGTACTGAGGAAAAACGACATAGACGCTTCAGAACTCTTTACCGCTGTCTGTTGCGGTCCGAATATCGTGAATTTCAAAAGTCTGACGACACTCGAGGAATTATTGGATCATATTTATGGCCGCAGGAGTATGGCGCTCCCGAAAGACAGACCGCACCTGTTCATTGCCGAGATTCTGATTTTTATCGAGTATTTGTACAACGAATACAAGAAATACCTCGATGGCGTCATTGAGCGGACCGAAGCCTATTTCAATGAAATATCGACCAATGTATTATCGGGCATAGACTATTATCGTTCCATCGCCTCACAACTGTGTGAACAGAAAAAGGATAAATTCCTGTCCGACCTGGAGTCTGCCTCGGAAGCGGTTTTGGCCTTCCTTGGCCGTACTATCGCACCGGCAGAGGCATAATATTAATTCTGCCCGCCAAAAAAGTCATGTATGACTGGATTGGAATATATATCTCGCATCGAGGCTCTTCGACAGTTTCTATCGAAGTATAATCATGCTGATTGTGTAACGGTTGAGGGACAAGGTTCACTCGAAGAATTTATTGATCGATCATTCGCTATGCCGAGGTGGGTGATGTGGCTGTTTCATATTCGGAAAATTCTCGCCGTTATACTGCGCCTGCGCCACGATGAGTTTTTTCAGGATGGCTATAATCAGGCGCCTCAGGAAATTCCCAAACAAATAAATAGGACCATTGGCCCATTCATTGTTCGCGCTTATGAGCCTGATTCATACTACGTATTAGAATCCGGCGAGGACCGCCATCTTGAGGCCAATCTGATTTATGCCAAAGAATCAAAGTGCGAGGGAAACTCACGATTCCATATTTTGACGATTGTCAGATATAAACACTGGACCGGGCGACTCTATTTCGCGATAGTCCTGCCATTTCATTACCTCATTATTCATCAGATGTCCCGACAGGGCCTGCGGAACTAAAGACTCGAATTACTCGATTTACCAATTTCCGGTAAAATACAGCTTGACAGGGCGGTGGAATTGTATATATTAGTTTCAGAAATTATTGAAAGGAATGATATGGAGCAGGAAGAACGCGATCGTTTTATTGAATCCTGGGGTTCGTTGGGAATACTCTGGGGGATTAATCGGTCAATGGCACGCATTCATGCGTTGTTAATGGTTTCCGAAGAGCCTGTCGATGCTGACTCGATATCGTCGGCCTTGAATATCAGTCGAGGCAATACAAGTATGTGCCTGAAAGAGTTGCGGAACTGGGGTGTCATCAATCGCGTGCATGTGTCAGGGGAGAGGCGTGATCTCTTTGTCGCCGAACCGGATACATGGAGTATGCTGTTCCGGATTGCCTCTGGACGAAAGATGAGAGAATTCGATCCAGCGCTTCATGCGCTTCGCCATGTATTGAGCGAGTCGAATTTACCCGAAAACAGTGCTGTTTACGGAAGACTTTCTGAAATCGAGAAATTTATGACGACGCTTAATCATGTCATAGAGAAATTCCTGGCCAGCGAGAAGCGCAGCAAGATGATGCTTGAGTTTTTGATGAATATGACGCCGAAATAGGTGTTTTTTTAGTTAGATGTTTCAATAATTTCTGAATATAGTGAGAATAATGTTATGAGAAAAATCGCTATTACAGGAGCCTTCGGATATACAGGAAAATACATCGCGAAAAAATGTCTTGAAGCCGGGGATGAAGTTATAACGATCACGAATTCAGTTGATCGCGAAAACAGTTTTGGGGATCGCATACGCGTATTTCCTATGCAATTCGATAATGCCAATGCCCTGGTGGAATCATTGCGTGGTACGGATATCCTGATTAATACTTATTGGGTACGGTTCAACCATAGATTATTCGCCTATCAGGATGCGGTTGCGAATACGAAAATACTGTTTGGCGCCGCCGAAGACGCCGGTGTCCGGAAGATTGTGCATGTTTCGATTACAAACCCTGATGAATCATCAGATCTTGAATATTTCCGCGGAAAGGCATTGCTTGAGAAGGCGCTGATAGATTCCGGCATTTCCTATGCGATTTTACGACCTGCTGTCATTTTTGGGAAAGAGGATATTCTTATAAATAATATCGCATGGGGACTCAGGAAATTTCCGATTTTTGGCTATTTCGGCGAGGGGGAATATCGTATTCAGCCCATATATGTTGGTGATCTCGCTGAAATTGCATATGAGGCCGGTCTGCAATCAGAAAATAATATCATCAATTGCATCGGGCCGGAGACTTTTACCTATTGCGAATTAATCCAAGCAATAGACAAAATTATCGGGACGAGAAGAAAAATCATTTCGATACCGCCGCGGCTGGGGCTATTCATTGGCGGCTATATTGGCCGCGCGCAAAAAGATGTTCTCATAACAGCTGATGAAATCAAGGGATTGATGCGAGGACTATTGTATGTCGAAGATAAGCCGACCGGGAAGACTCGCTTAACTGACTGGCTTGGCGAGCATAAAGATTCTGTGGGACAAAGATACGCAAGCGAACTTCGGAGAAGAATCGACCGAACGAGTGCGTATCTTACAACATGACAATATTATGGGAGGATACTATGCGATGTATCTTAATATTTCTGGGAATTGTAGCCATTTTTGCAGGAGATGCGATCTGTGGAGATGATGTACTAGAGGCCAACAAAAAACTGACCGCCGAATATATCCTTGAGGCATGGAATGGAGAGATAACGGATTTCGATTCATATTTTGCAGATACCGTCGATTTCAATGGCATGAGAATCGCCAGCAAATCATTGGGAGAGATGGTAAAAGAATTCAAAAGATCTTTTTCAGATATTTCAGTCAAAGTTGATCGCCAAATCGCCGAGGGAGACTATATCGTGACTATGGTGACGTTTACGGCAACACATGACGGAGAGTTCGCAGGAATTCCTCCGACAGGAAAAAGAATCACTTACAAGGGTGTTGGAATCGATCGAATAGAAAACGGCAAAGTCATCGAGATGTGGCATCAGTTCGATACGGGCGAAGTCATGCAGATGTTACTGCAATAACACAAATTTCGGAAGCCGCTCATTTCTTGATGCGGCTTCCGTTTAATTTGCAGGAACTAAATCACCCCTTCTCAAACAGCGCGACGGTTACGCCAGCCGGGTCTTCGATAAAACAATAGCGGTCGTTGCCCATAGTTTTCGGTCCGTTCAACAACCGCCCACCGTTTTCGGCGCAGGCTGCGATACTGTCATCGATATTCGCCACAATAATGTACAGCATCCACACCGGCGGGATGTCTTTATTGCCGCCTCGCGAATGGCAAATCCCGGCCGCGGGCGCAGAGCCTCCGGGGGGCATCATTGTAAAGTCATCATAGTCGCCCATCGAAATCGGGCTGGCGCTCCATCCAACGACTTTGGAGTAGAAGTCTTTCACCTCAACCGCATTTTCCACGGTCAAATCAATCCATCCGATTGTGCCGATGGCCGGTTTCGTATCGCTCATTGTCGTGTTCTCCCCTCATAATGTTACTCAAAGCGTGTTGTATGTTCTCAAAAGTGAGAATTACCACTATAGCGCAGTTCAGCATACTAAAATAGCATTATAGTATATAGTACGCAATCTCGATATGTGAATGTTGGAATAGGGCGATTAACGGTACACTATTCTTGACAATCCGGGATTTCGACTGAATAATAAGACATTGATGGATAGTAAAGGATTCTTTCGATTAGGCAAATGTGAAAATTGGGATATATCGTTGCCATGATAAGGAGTAGAGCATATGAGTAAAACCGATGAAAATCTGATGGCGGCATTCGCCGGTGAGTCACAGGCGCGAAATAAGTATACGTTTTTTGCCGAAGTCGCCCGGCAGGAAGGATATCACTACATTGCGAAAATCTTCGAAGAGACTGCGCTAAATGAAATGAGTCATGCCAAGGATGAATTCGCATTGGCAGGCGGTATCGGAGATACTGCCGCGAATCTCGAAGAAGCGATAAACGGCGAGCATTATGAGACGACCGAAATGTATCCGACTTTCGCTAAAGAAGCCGAGGAAGAAGGCAATAAGAAGGCATCATCATTGTTCAAGATGATCGCCAAGGTTGAAACCGAACACAGGGATCGCTACAAACGGATTCTGGAAATGGTCAAGGCGGGAACAGTATTTAAACGCGAAACGCCGATTAAATGGAAATGCAGTGTGTGCGGCTATATCCATGAAGGCAATGAGCCGCCGGGGAAATGCCCATGCTGTAAAAAAGAGCGCGAGTATTTCGAGCCCGCCGACATGGATGTCTAATTAAGCAGACAAAAAAAGGCGACTCATGTGAGTCGCCCTTTTTGCAGGGGATTGTGTTACTTCAGAAGCAGCATTTTCTTTGCCTCTGTATAATCACCGACGGTCAGGCGGTAGAAATACATACCGCTGGCCACCGCTTGATTATGATTATCCTTCGAATCCCAAACAACATCATAGGTACCGGCTGATTGGGTTCCGTTGACGAGGAGTCTGACCTGCTGGCCGAGGATGTTGTAGATTTCCAATCTGACATTGGCGTCAGTCGGAAGATCATAACTGATTGTCGTAATTGGATTGAACGGATTCGGGTAGTTACCGTGAAGTTGAGGACGATTCGGCGCGATATCCGTGAATATCGAATAATCGGGCTCATAGCGTCCGACCGCGCGGATAATGTAATCGCGCTCCATGCCACGGTTCGATAATTCGTTTGCCTTGAACGCGAATTCGAACATATCACCCTTGTTTAAGACAAGCGGTTTATCTTTTTCGAATCCGGTCCAATCAGACGCCTTCTTATCGATCGTAACCGTACCCGCGGCGATATCATGCGTCGACACGATGGGTTTCTCCTCATCGAGCACGAAGTAGCGAATGATATCGGTGGAGTACCGATCATCCCAGGTAATGCGAATCGTAAACTGATTCGATGCCGACGGGAGCATCAGGACGTCCTGGCCGACGGATGATCTCGGCGGCAGAGCGGGAAGCTCCGTCCAACTGCTACCGGCATCCTTGTATTCGACCAAGACATCAATGTTATCATCTGTGCGCGGATCATCTTGTGACGCGACAGGTTGATCCGGATCGAAGCAGAATTTCTTCGGAGGTGTATCGAGAACGATTCCGCCTGAGACGGCCGATTTCGTATCGGTCTGGAAAGTAATTTCCAGCCAGCCTGATTCATTAGATACGAACCGGGCATTGTCCTCGCTGCTTACCAGTGCCAATTGGTCGACGCCGTTGTTGTCGACGGCGGCGATTGGCGTGTAGGTCGTGGAATACGTCGAGACATCGCCCTCAGGTGTACAGGCTATAAACGATCCGGCCTTGTGATCGACGGCCAGCAATTCAACATCATAGAGGTAAGTCGTCTCATCCTCCATTTCGCGCAACTGGAATGTCACTTCGCCATTATTCGGTTTGACCGGTTGTCCGACATGGTAGTAATCGGTTACGATATCGGTATACCCGGACTTCTCGCACGCCGTCAACAGCGGATTGTCCTTGACGAAGCCTGCCCCGTCAAATGTGAACAAAACGGGACATGAGGGAACGCCAGGGACACCAATGATGTTAAACGACCACGTATATGACCACCGCGACGTATCACTGGCAAGAATCGCGCGGACCTTCCAGTACCATTTGCCGTGGCCAAGTTGCGGGTTAATGGCCCAGTATGTAGTATTCAACCCGGTTGCCTGACGGTCGATTGATCCGAAGGCCGGGTCATTATCGACAACAACCTCATATGTGACTGCATCTGTGTAGTCCTCCCAATCGAGAGTAATCGCATGGTCGGTTGTCTGGTAGCCGTTTGCCGGTGAGGTTTGCTCGGGGCCGCCCAGGACATTATAGTAGATGGACATTTCATCCTCAAAGGCGTTGGCGGCCGCAACATCGACCATGAGATCCTCGTCGAAGTCGGCCGCGCAAACCCAGAGCGGTCCATTACCGGCAGGAACGCGCATCTCCGTACCAAAGTTTCCGGAACCATTGTTCAAATAGAGCGACAAGTCATCAGAATTCAGATTGGCGGTAATCAGGTCCACGCGCCAATCGCCATTGAGATCCGCGGCGCAGACATAATACGGGTCGGTTCCGGCATCATACACGACGACGGAATCGAATACGCCATATTGCTGTATTAAGACGGAGACATCGTCGGAACCGCGATTGGCGGTGGCCAGATCGACATATCCATCATAATTCATATCGACCGCGATGACATTAAACGGTCCGGTCGCATCTATAGTCAGGGTATCGACAGCCGCAAATGTGCCGTCGCCGTTGTTTTCGAGCAGTCCGATCGTACTCTCGTAATAGTTGGCGGTGAAAATATCGATATCACCGTCCCGATCATAATCGGCGCCGGACAGACCAATCGGCCCGTCACCAACATAATAGGTTACCTTGCTCTGGAATGTAGCGTTCCCATTATTGAGGTACACGCAAATGCTATCATCCAAAAGGTTGACAGTCATTAAATCGAAATCACCGTCCGCGTCAATGTCCTCAGAGAGTATCGGATGCGGACGGTTTCCGGCAGCATAGTTGTTTGAATTCGTAAATGAACCGCTGCCGTTATTGAGATACACGGAGACAGTGTTCGAACCATAGTTTGAGGTCGCCAGGTCCATATCTCCGTCGCCATCGAAGTCTCTCGAAGTCACATCCCAGGGATTGTAGCCACCTGATGAGAAATTGCTCGCGGCCCCGAATGAGCCCGTTCCATCGTTCATGAAGACGGATATATTATGCGAATCGTGATTGGGAACAGCGAGGTCGATATCGCCATCGCCATCGAGGTCGGCAGGGAAGACACCGACCGGTTTGTCACCGGTGGCCAATCTCGTTTCATCACCGATGTATCCATACGATGTACTGGCGGTGCGAACAAGATAAGTACCGGCAAACGGTTTGATAGGATGTCCGGCGAGGTTTGTGATATCACTCGTCAGGACATAGTTGATGACCTCACCCGCCCGATGAGAATTATCCGGCTCGAACCAATACCATTTCAATGGCACGTAATTCAAGTAATCGCCGGGCTCCTGGCCGCTTGTTCGTGAAAAGACTTTAAATGAACTGCTGCTGAATGTCGTGGAATCCATCTCTTCGGCAAATCCGCTGATGACTTCGACATCATATCCGGCATACGTAAGATATGTCGGAGGATACATATACGTCACTATCGGCGCATCGCAATCGACCCCATAGACGCCGATTAACTGACCACATGGGCTATAATCGGCGGCGCAGGGAGAGGTTTCGACGATCGTATAATCATCATTATCGATATCGCAATAAGCCGGGTTTTCAAATATCGTATTAGCGTCGATGGAGAATGTCCCCATGATCGATGCGGTATCCAGCATATAGTTGTTCCAAAAATCGCAGCAGGTAATGTCTACCGCACTGGAGGCGAATATGACTATACCGAATCCATCGATCGTGTTTGAGATGATGCAGCGATCCAGGTCGACATCACAGTCGGAAATTGTGAATGTCCCGCCATGGCTGTCATATGATTCACTGCCATCGAAGGTACAACTGGTGAATTCTCCCGTTCCGGAATACATAAAAACACTGCCGCCGTACCCATCGCTCGAATTGTCATAAAAAAGACAATCGGTAAATTCCGGGTGGGCGGCTTCCATATAGACGGCGCCCCCGTAACTGTTGTATTCCGTCGTGTCGCCGACATAGTTATCGAAGAAAATACAATCCTCGAATGTCGGATAGACATTATCCGGATAGCCGGATAATTTTGCGCAATAGACGGCGCCTCCTTTGAATGCCTGATTATTTTCGAAGATGCAATTCGAAATCGTCGGTGAAGCCGACTCAATTCGAATGGCGCCGCCGTAGTCATCGGTCCCCGCATTGTACCGGACATTTCCGTCGCGAATAGTAAAACCGTCCAAATGCGCCGAACTGGTTTCACTGTTCGTAAATTCAAAGGCGCGATTACCCGTGCCCGAACTGTCACAGTCAATGATTGTACTGGCCGGCCCCGATGCGGAAACGAGATACACGTCTTTCCCGGAGAAGGAAACATTGACATTTCCGGCGCCATAATACACACCCGATGATACGATAATAAGATCTCCGCTCGATGATGCATCAATTGCTGCCTGAATTGTCCCGTATTGAGCAGGGACATACCGCGTGGCGGCAAATCCGGCGCTCGCCATGAACAAGGTCAGGGCGAGGAGAATACCGAGAGGTATAATTGCTCGTGAACGGACATCGGTAAGAAATCCTTTCATAAGGCCTCCTATGATATGTGTGAGGTTGTAGCCCCCATTCGACGTTCTTCTGCCGGTGCAGAGAAACGGTGGTTTTGTGCCCCCTGCGGAGCAATGCATTGTGAAACTTGAAAAAAATAGAGAATTCGTGATTGATCATTTGGCCGAACGGCCGTGCTGTCACTCCCGAATACAATCTAAGGCATTAAGCGCGTCGATACAATAGAATAATGATTATAATAACTGATGCCCTAATTATTAATGGATGAATTATATCTATTCGGGCCAAATAAAAATTCGCAGTATGGGAGTGTAACCTTTTGTCGCGTGCTGGAATGCGATGAACTGAATGGGTGTGTTGTGAAATAATTCATTTATTAATATATCAACACACCCATTAGATTATTCAGTAGCGGTTTGTGCAGAATCTGAGACTATTCCGGGCTGTTACTTCCCTTTTAATGCACCGCCGAGATTCTTTAGCTGGTCTTTGACCTCTGTCTCGATCTTTTGCGTGGCTTCGTCTTTGAGCTTATCGGTGTCGATAGTAATTCCCATCTGCGACGCTCCGGCGGTCGATGCCCGGGCGAGCACTTCTTTTAGTACGGTTGCAATCGCGCCGGAAATAGTCGTGCCGGATGCACCGCCGACATCGTTCATGGTGAAGTTCTCGAGCGTGAGTGATTTCTCGAATTGTTTCTTGTTCATAATACTGGCGGAGGCATTTACTCCGATATTGCGCACTGAAACATGCCTGATTTTCATCGTCTTGTCACTCTCTGAGGAAGAGCCGAAGTCCATTTGACCGATATTATCCAGAACCTGTTTCACGTTGTTCTTCATATCGATTTGTTCCAGATCGAGGCGAATGCCATCAAGAATCAGTGTATCGACGACGATTTCCTTGTCAAAGACGCTTCCGGCGTCAAGTACGAGTACACCATGGTCCATGGAAAAGAGGTTTTGCGCCTGGAATCCGCCGGGATTTGCAATCGTATATTTGTTCAATTCCAGCCTTCCCGCCATGATTCCCAATGAGGCCGAACCGAGATCGGAATCGACTTTCAGGGCATAGGTGGTGGCTTCCTCGATTGCCGTTTCAACAATGGCATTTCGGTACAAATAAGCCGCTCCGAGTCCTATGACAATGAGTATAATGATGATGCCGATGATTTTCTTTATCATAAACGGTCCTTTCGTCTTAACGGTGGGCTGAAATTCCTCACTTACAATGTACAGTGTTCTATTTGGCCGGTGCAAGTGCAAATAACTACCAAATTCGCTCCTGGATACCGGCAATTGAAAAGACGGAACGTCGTCGCCAACTCCCTTTGTTTCAATGTACTTCTTCAGAAAAAATCGTCAAAATTCGGTGGCTATCTTGCTTTTAGGGGTTGATTTTTGGGGTTCTTGTGCATTTATTCACAAGTTGAGAAAAGACCGAGATTGTTTCGCATATCCGGCATCCGGGGAACACGTCTTGCATGAGATGCTGCGAATGGTCTGACAAGTCCTTTATACAGGATGAGGCTGAAGAACCATGCCGATGAATATTATTTGGCATCGGCAATCAGAATAAAGGAAGGGATAGCATCATGTTGGAATTGAAAAAAGGCGACGACATTCTTGCAGTCGTCGGCGGTATTAAGAACAAGGCCGAGGCCGAGGCGCTGTTCAAGAAGACTTTGGACGCGAAGACCCTCGAAAAGCTCTCCAAGATAAAAAACGAAGAAGCCCTGTTGAAAATCGCGAATGCGATCGCGATGTGCAAACCGAAAGGTGTTTTTATTAACACCGGCTCTGAAGAAGACAAAAAGTGGGTTCGCGAGTATTCGCTCAAGAAAGGCGAAGAAAAACCGCTGGCCATGAAGAATCATACGATTCACTTCGACTTGCCGCAGGATCAGGGTCGTCTGGTTCAGCAGACATTCTATATTGTCAATGAAGGCGAAAAGCTCAGCCCGCTGGCCAAAAAATTGCCGCGCCCTGAAGCGCTGGACTATATTAAAAAATTCATGACCGGTGTTATGTCCGACAAAATCATGATGATCGGTTTCTTCAGCCGTGGCCCGATTGGCGCCGTCGGTTCTATTCCGGCCATCGAGATTTCCTCGTCGACATATGTTCTTCACTCCGGCGATTTGCTGTATCGCCATTGTTATGAGAAGTTCGATGCAGAAGTCGCCCGTAAAGGCATTTTCTACACTAACGTACACTGCGAAGGCGCGAATACGCCGGAAGATATTCCGAATGCCCGTATCCTTATGGATCGCAGCTGGTTCACGACATTCTCCACGTTCTGTACCTATGCCGGCAATACTCTGCTTCTGAAAAAGGGAAATCACCGGTTTACGGTCGACTACACGACTTATTTCAAACACGGCGAAGAGCTGTCCGAACATATGTTCATTACCGGTATGAAGGGCCCGGGCGGCCGCGTGACATATTTTGCCGGCGCTGCTCCGTCTGGCTGTGGTAAAACAACCAGTGCGATGGCCGGTACCGACTTCGTCGGTGACGACCTGGCGCAGATCTGGATTGATGACAAGGGCATTTGCCGCGCCGTCAATCCGGAACAGGGCATTTTCGGTATCGTGGCCGATGTGAACCAGGATGGTGACCCGCACCTGATGAAATGTCTCCGCAAAGAAGGCAGCGAAGTCATTTGGTCGAACGTGTGTATCGACGATAAGGGTAAACCGCACTGGACCGGTAACGGCGAAGAGCACCCGGAAAAAGGTTTCAACTTCCAGGGTGAATGGTTCAAGGGCAAAAAAGACGCCAACGGCAAAGAGATTCCGATTTCGCATCCGAACTCTCGCTGCACGCTGCGCGCCGATCAAATCGCAACCTATAACAAAAAAGTCGGTGAAAGCCCCGAAGGTGCGCCGGTCAAGGTCTTTACCTATTCCGGCCGCGATGCGGATACGATGCCTCCGATCTGGGTAGCCAAAGACGGCGATCATGGAGTCGTTATCGGCGCCTCCATCGTTTCTCAGGCGACGGCGACTGAAGTCGGCGCCTCCGGTGTGAAGCGTCAGCCATGGGCGAATGCTCCGTTTGTCCCGGGTTCTCTGGCCGATTATATGGATGCCCAGTTCAAGTTCTTCAATAATAAACGGTTCTCAGAAGCCGGCCGTCCGATCATCTCCGGACTGAACTATTTCCTGACTCACGCGGAACGCGGCGGCAGCGGCAAGGGCCTGCTGGGCGAAAAGCGTGACGTGCCCGTCTGGATGAGCTGGCTTGATCGCTTCGTCAATAAGGAAGTCGAAGCCATCGATACCCCGATCGGTTATCTGCCGAAGTATAACGACCTGAAGAAGCTGTTCAAGGAAGTTATCAATAAGGAATATCCGGAAGATCTGTACACGATGCAGTTCTCGATCTACTGCGATAATATCATCAAGCGCATTGACCTGCAGGATGAGGCCTATCGTGTGGAAGATAATATTCCGGCGAAATTCTTCGAGATTCTGAAAGAGCAGAAAGCCGCTCTGGAAGCACTCAAGGCGAAACACGGCTCGGTCGTGAAGCCGCAGGATCTTTAATCCTTCAATTCGGTGAATGAATCAAAAAGGCGTCCTCAATCGGGACGCCTTTTTTTGTAGTTGCATGGTTTTGTCCAAAATAGTTGCACTTGAGAAGGTTGAGCGTATATTGTGACCGTATGGGACAGAAACCGCACAATGTCACAGGCACGATTCTCGACAGTATTGCCGACGGAGTCTTTACGGTCGATAAAGAGTGGCGCATCCGCTCGTTCAATAAAGCGGCCGAAACCATTACCGGAATATCAAAAGAAGATGCTATCGGTAAACGGTGCTGTGATGTATTTCGCGCCTCGATCTGCGAAACATCGTGCGCCTTGCGGCATACGCTCGAGACCGGAGCCGTTATCGTTAATAAAATCATCTACATTATTAGCAGCGAAGGTGAGCGAATTCCGGTCACCATATCCACCGCGCTTCTCAAGGACGAAAACGGGCAGGTGATAGGAGGCGTTGAAACATTCCGCGATCTGACCGCCATCGAACATCTCCGCCGCGAATTGAAAAAACAATACACTTTTCATGATATCGTCAGCAAAAACGCACGGATGCTTGAGATCTTCGATATCCTTCCGAGTATCGCCGAGAGTGATAGCACTGTCGTTATCGAAGGGGAGAGTGGAACCGGTAAAGAACTGGTCGCGCGGGCGATTCATGATTTATCCTCCCGCCGCCGGGGACCGGTCGTGACGATAAATTGCGGCGCTCTGCCCGATAGTCTCCTTGAAGCGGAATTATTCGGATACAAAAAAGGCGCCTTTACCGATGCCCATACGGACAAACCGGGGAGATTTGCTCGGGCCGAAGGCGGCACGATCTTTCTCGATGAAATCGGCGATGTGTCACCGGCATTACAGGTGCGATTACTGCGCGTCTTGCAGGAAAAAACATACGAACCATTGGGAAGCTCCGAATCCGTCACGGCCAATGTGCGGGTGATTGCGGCTACCAATAAGAACCTGGAAAAGCTTGTCTCCGAGGGAAAATTCCGTGAGGATTTATATTATCGCATAAACGTGATAAAGCTTCATATGCCTCCGCTGCGCGATCGCCGCGAAGATATTCCGCTCCTCGTCAATCATTTTATCGCTCGCCTCAATTCAATACATAATAAATCAATCGAGGATATATCTCCCGCTACTCTCTCGATATTAATGAACCATGAGTTTCCCGGAAACATTCGCGAATTACAGAACGCGATCGAGCATGCCTTTGTCATCAGCCGAGGCGGCATTATTGAACCGAAGGACCTGCCCGAACATCTGGCACCGTCAAAGGCTCATCCCGCTCCCGAGGCAAAAAGCTTTGAGGAGCTGGAGGCTGAATTCATCCGAAGTCTCCTTCGAAAACATAATAACAATCGCGGCCGTGTCGCTGAGGAATTGGGCATCCATAAGACGACTCTGTGGCGAAAAATCAAAAAATACGGAATTGATAACTGATTTCGATGTTGCAATAGTGCAATTTACGAATCGATTAATATTGCATAATTGCAATCTATTGTGTTTCGAAATCTTTATTTCTAATCGCAATTAGTTTGCTAATAGTAAATAATGCAATAGGTTAAGAGATTATCGAATTCGTTTCCTTTGTTTCGGTACGCTTCTTGCCTGATAGTCCTGCATGAGCGAAAGGGTTGCAATTCCGCTATGGCTGGGGCGTGTGTCGCCGGTGTTCGATACCGCAACAAAAATCATGATTGTGGATATCGAAACAAGCCGGTATGTAACAAGGGAAACCATTGATCTGGGAGCCTCCGACCCCAATCGACGAATCGCCATTCTGCAGGATCGTCGAATACAGACGATTCTTTGCGGCGCCGTATCGCGAAATCTGCAACAGCACCTTAATCGTGTCGGGATTCAAGTATTCGCATTTTTATCCGGGGACGTATCGCAATTACTTTCGGCCTATATGGCCGGAGAAAACCAGTTACGACAATTTCTGCAACCGGGTTGTCGCCGTCGACAACGATGCCGATTCGGTCATTATCAAAAAAATCAAGGACGCGAGGTGTTTTCGCACAAAGCCTTTGGGGAGGAAAAATGAAAATAGCAGTTTCATCACAGGGTCAACAATTGTGCAGCCATGTCGATCCGCGCTTTGGCCGGGCCGCCTACTTTATAATATACGATAGCAATGCGAAAGATTTCGTCGCCGTTTCCAATACGGAAAATTCCCAGGCTGCGCAAGGTGCTGGAATACAGGCGGCACAAACGGTGGCGGCGCAAGGTGCGGAAATTGTAGTTTCCGGCAGCGTCGGGCCGAAGGCGTTTACTGCATTGCAGGCGGCCGGGATACGAATCGCGACATGGCATGAGGGGACAGTTGAACAGGCGATAGCACTTGTATTGGAAAATAAATTAGAACCCGCCGATCGGGCGAATGTCCGAGGGCATTGGCAATGAGAGAGATGAATTAGAGAAATGATTGGAGGAAATCATGCCGGGTGGAGATAAAACAGGACCGTATGGTCAGGGAGTCGGGACGGGTCGTCGTGCCGGATTTTGCTATGGAAATGGTCAGCCGGGATATATGACGAGCGGCGGTCGAGGTGGTTTCGGTGGACGTGGATTTCGTCGGCAGTCTAATCGCGGGATGGGCGGCGGATTTGGTCGCGGATTTCGCTTTCGCAACCAATTCACGGACGTTCCGATGAATGAGGCGGCTGATGATCTGCAGAATCATGAATTGCAGCAACTCCGGGAAGACAATCGGCGGATGCGAGAGACGCTCGATGAACTGACAAAACGATTGGATGCGCTGCAATCAAACAAGGAATAGCCGAATTTGAAGCGAGAATGAATGGACAGCCTATGCGAATAGCGTTCGCCAGCGGAAAAGGCGGAACCGGCAAAACGACGCTTGCAACGAATATGGCCGCGGTATTAGCCGCGGTCGAGACCGGCATATCATATATCGATGCCGATGTCGAGGAGCCGAACGGGCAGATATTTCTCAGTCCCGTCGTCCGAGATATTATAGATGTCAAGGTTCCGGTACCGATTATTGACGAGGGCCGGTGCAATCTGTGCGGTATCTGTGCTGATGTCTGTCACTATAATGCTGTCGCTATCCTCGGTAAAAAAGCCATGGTTTTCGATTCCTTGTGCCATAGCTGCGGCGCCTGTTTTGTATTATGCCCGGAAAAGGCAATTTCCGAACGGCAGCGTTCAATCGGTACTATTACATGCGGACGCACGGGGAAAGCAGATTTTATCGCCGGATGCCTTTCAGTCGGCGAGGCGCTCAGCCCTCCATTAATCCGCATGGTAAAAAACATGATCAGCGATGAGCGAACAGCCATTATCGACGCTCCGCCGGGGACATCATGCCCGGTTGTAGAAGCCGTTAAAGGATGTGATTTTGTCGTGCTGGTCACCGAACCGACCCCTTTCGGGCTCAATGATTTGGAATTGGCTTTCGGGATGCTAGAGGAAATGCACATCAAATGCGGGGTTGTTATCAATCGCAGTGATCTTGGTGATCCTTCGATCAAAAAGCGAATCGAAGAAAAAGGCATGAAAATTCTTATGGAAATCCCATTTTGCCGCAAGACGGCCGAGGCATATTCGAATGGAGTCTTAAACAGTCGTATCGATCCTGTATTCGCTGATATGATGAAACGATTGTACGAGATCATTGGACAGGAAGTGAATCATGGCTGAGATTATTGTCGCCAGCGGAAAGGGCGGCACCGGCAAGACGAGCCTGGTCGGGGCATTAGTGAGGATGGCCAAAAAGACAACGGCAGTCGACTGCGATGTCGACGCGGCCAATTTGCATTTATTATTGTCGCATGAAATCGTACGAAGCAATGAATTTTCGAGCAGCCGATGCGCTGAAATTGTTGATACGGACTGTTCCGGCTGCGGTTTATGTGAAGAACTGTGTCGCTTCGGAGCAATTGAGCGACTATATGATGAAGAATCATCCCGCGAAAACCGCTTTGTTGTCGATCCGCTATCCTGTGAAGGATGCGGATTGTGTTTCCATGTCTGTCCGGACAGGGCAATCACGATGCAACCGGTTATCAGCGGACAATGGTTCGAGTCAGTGACAGAGTTTGGTCCATTTCTCCACGGACGCCTCGGCATCGCCCAGGCTAATTCGGGAAAGCTGGTCACGCTGTTGCGACGCAAGGCTCGGGAAGTCGCGGAGTTACAGAAATGCCGGACAATTATTATTGATGGGCCGCCCGGTATCGGATGCCCGGTTATCGCATCAATGACAGGAGCGGATTATCTGCTCATCGTGACAGAACCGTCGAAATCGGCCGTACACGACATGGAGCGACTGGTGATGTTAGCCCGACAATTCAATATGAAAACCGGAATTTGTATCAATAAGTGCGACTTTAATCCGACCATCTCTCGAAACATCGAAGCGTTCGCATTCACAGAGGGGATTCCGATTCTGGGAAAACTGATATTTGACCGAGGCTTCGTCGATGCGCAGATCGCCGGTGAATCATATCTCGATCGCGCCTGCGCCGAGAATACTCAGGCAATTTCACACATTTGGCAGGAAATTGAAAACTCGATAATAGATACGCAACAATCTCCCACCGGGAAATTCTCGGTATGAGATGAAGACTTGAGCAGGAGTATACAATATGAAATTCGCAATTCCGACTGAAGACGGCTTGTTGTGCCCCCACTTCGGGCACAGCCCGCTGTTTACGATTGTAGATGTTACACCGAATGGCAAGGAAATCGCATCGGTCGAGACATTAGTTCCCCCGCCGCATGACAAAGGCGTACTACCGGCATGGCTAAAAGAACTCAACTGTACGCATGTGATTGCAGGTGGTATGGGCGGCCGTGCGGTTATGCTGTTTGAACAAAGCGGCATCCAGGTGATTTCCGGCGCGCCAGTCATGGCGCCTCGCGATATCGTCGAAGTCTTTTTAAATGGTCAACTGGCAGCAAATGGAAACCCCTGCAATGATCCGTCATTCCACCACGGGCATGGACATGGTCAGTGTTCATCTCACGATGACCATTGAGAATGAATAAAAGGGGATAGTATTTTGACTGTCACAAACAAGTTGAGTGCGCGGCCATGAATGATATCGAGAGAACACTCAAAGACCTTCGTTTTTTTAAAGTTATTCTGCGCTCGATTGCCGACGGTGTCTTCACCGTCGACAGCAATCGAGTGATAACCAGTTTCAATCCGGCGGCCGAAAAGATTACCGGCATTCCGGCGTCTCAGGCAATCGGGAAGCGTTGTTTCGATGTCTTCCACTCGGATATTTGTCAGGATTGCCTCCTCGAGGCAACTCTCAAGACCGGAGTGGAAACTGTCGACCGCCCGGTCAATATCATAGATGTACACGGTGATACGGTACCGATCAGCGTGTCCACCGCCGTCCTGCGCGATGAAAATGGTTTCGTGCTAGGAGCTGTTGAGACATTTCGAGACTTGTCAGCCATAGAGAATTTGCGCAAAGAGTTGAAAAAGAGATACTCATTCGAGGACATTATTTCAAAAAGTCCGAAAATAAATAAACTCTTCACGATCATGCCGGATATTGCCGAGAGCGAGAGCACGGTGTTAATTCAGGGGCCGTCCGGGTCCGGCAAAGAATTGTTCGCTCGAGCCATTCACAATCTAAGCCCTCGCAAAAGCAATGATTGGGTTGTGATTAATTGCGGCACCCTGCCGACGCAGCTATTCGAATCAGAATTGTTCGGCTATTGCAAAGGTGCCTTTACGGATGCCAAGCGAGACAAGCCGGGTAAGCTGGCTCGCGCTGATAAAGGGACAGTCTTTTTCGATGAGATCGGAGAATTACCGCTTTCGACACAGGTGAAGCTATTGCGATTGTTGCAGCAGCGTGAATATGAGCCGATTGGATGTACTTCGACGGTGAAATCGGATATCAGAATCGTCGCGGCCACGAATCGCAACTTGAAAGAGCTCGTTGCGCAGGGGAAATTCCGCGACGATTTGTACTTCCGCCTGGCTGTCGTGAAAATTGCACTACCATCCCTGAAAGAGCGCCGAGAAGATATTCCGTATCTGGTGGATCATTTCATCGGCCGCTTTAATTCACGATTGGGAAAGAATATTATCGGTGTCAGTCCGGAATATATGGATGTCTTGATGCGTCATGAATTTCCGGGAAATATTCGAGAACTCGAGAATATCATAGAATACAGTTTTGTCGTGTGTCGAGGCGGTATCATTCGCAAGGAACACCTCCCGGTCGAGTTATTGGGTTATGCGACCGAGGATAAGGCAGATACGACTCGCAATACAACACCCATAACAGATATAATCGATCAGGAAGATCAGATCCGGCGTGCTCTGGTGCATGCCGGTGGAAGCATTACCGAGGCCGCCCGGGTTCTCGGTGTTCATCGCACTACTATTTGGCGGCGTTTGCGCCGCTTCAATATCGATACGAATCAATATCACCACTGATCCTTGGTGACTTCTCCTACAAAGCATCACCCGCAGCATGCAACATGCGGGTGATGCATTGCAACAAACAATGTTGCGGTCGCTGCAACGCCGCGGCAATTGTTGAAACCGTATAAGAATATGTATGATAGCCCATTAGATGATAACTGCCCGATTCGGCACGATATATGAATACGAATAAGCGATATGGACACCAGGATTGCAATACCGATGTTTCACGACAATGTCGCGCCTCGGTTCGAGACAGCCGAGGTGTTTTTTATTTGTCAGGTAACCGACGGTCAGCAAGTCGATTCGGAAATAGTAACCTGTGAAGGGTGCGCCGGCATCGGCCGCGTCCGCCTCTTACAGGACAACAACGTCCAGGTCCTGATTTGTAATGGAATCAAGAATTTCTATCGCGATGTTCTCGCCTCGCAATCAATAGAAGTCATCGACAAAATATCACTGAGTGTCAGTGATGCCATCCGCCATTTTATCGCGGCACAAATAGCCGGGGTTATTCGAATGCATGATAAGACGCCGCCTGTCTGTGATATCCCTCACGATGATATGGTATGCTGGGCCCGTGAATTATTCGAATCGCATGGATATGGAATAAGCAAGCCGACCGTCTCCGATACTATGCCGATCGACTTAATCGCCAGTCTGACTTGTCCATTCTGCGGAAAACCGATTTGCGTCGCCATCTGTTGCGGCGCGCAATTATATCGAACCGACATTGAAATACGGGCATTCCATCATGCATTATCATCACAATATCACGCCGCGGTATACGTCCATCCGAAAGCATCGACTATAGAGGAAACCTGTTCCTCATACGGCATCCAGTTTCTGGACCCCTATAGTGAGCCGGAAGATGTCTCGGCAGGCAATGAAAATACAGTCCCACTCCTCCTTGGTCCGATTGCCGGCCATGACCGAATTGGCGGTGGAGGGAAATCGCCAAAAGAATATAACTAAACGAATATGAAGAAGTTGTGCACATATACGGAGAACTTATGAACTGTCGTCACATTACGCCGGAGGAGCGGGAGAAGGCATTTGCTACTCCCCGCAGCCCTGAAGTTATAAATAGGCAAAACCTACATGTGCGATATCATGTCGAGGACATGGATATCAAAGACCGGCCGAAGCGGTTTTTGGAAGCGTTTGCGGCCATATTACGTCACACCAACTACCGCTTCGCCCTCGAGCATTTTATTCGTATATCGGCGAAATGCGCCCGATGCGCCGTGCAGTGCCCGGTATACCTTGCGACGGGTGATGTACAGGATATCCCCTGTCATCGTTCAGAACTATTGCTATCCGTATACCGCCGACATTTCACTCTCGGTGGCATGCTGAAGGGAAGAGTTCTTGGTTCCGGATATCTGACCGATGAGATGATCGACGAAATGGCCGATGCCTTCTGGAACTGCACGGCCTGCAAGCGGTGCACGCTGGAATGTCCGGTGGGGATCGATCATGCACTCATCACTCACCTCGGTCGCTTCATCCTAAGTGAAATCGGTATTGCACCTCGGGCACTCATCGTCAGCACCCGCGAACAACTCGAAGGGAAGACCGGCAATACATCGGCAATACCGCTCCCGGCACTGGTTGATACGCTCGAATTCCTCGAGGATGATATGAAGGAGGAGAAAGGCGTCGACATCAAGTTCCCGCTTGATGTACCTAATGCCGAATACCTGTTTACTCCGGCCGTATCAGACTTTCTGATGGAGGCTGAGACCCTGATGGGTATTGCCGCCGTATTTAAGGCAACCGGCGGCTCATGGACAATCAGCACGGAATACTTCGATGCCATTAATTACGGACTCTTTTATAACGACCGCGTACTCGAACAAGTAATATGCAAACTATATAAAGAGACCGAGCGACTCAACGCCAGAAATATCCTCATTGGCGAATGTGGGCATGCCTCACGGACAGCCAAGCACTACGTCCCGGTCCATTGTGGAGGCAAAAATGCCAAGCCGGTATTCCATATTATGGAATATACTTGGCAGATGTTGAATGAGGGTAAGCTTCACCTCGATCCGACCGTCATTACTCAGCGCGTGACCTATCATGATCCCTGTAACATTGCCCGAACAGGCTGGCTGGTCGATAAGCCTCGCGAAATCGTCAAGGCGTTTTGCAGGAATTATGTCGAGATGACACCTCGAGGCAAAGAAAACATTTGTTGCGGAGGCGGCGGTGGCTCGGTATCGATCGATGAACTCCGGGCATATCGCACGACAATCGGTGGTCGAGCAAAAGCGGAGCAGATTCGCGATACGGGAGCCGAAATAGTCATCGCACCGTGCGCCAACTGTAAGAAGCAGCTCCGCGAGCTGATGGAAGATAATGACATCAACTGCGAAGTTATCGGCCTTCATGATCTGATATATAAAGCGATTATTTTCGATTAATGCGAACGTGATTTTGTAAGAAAGGATATATCGTGCAGGAGCTTATAGAATTTTGCCGGGGACCGCTCTTCCGCTTCACCTTCTTCATAATGGTGTTCGGTCTCTTGCGTATCTTGTTTCTCGACGTGTGGGGTGCATTCGATGCCTACCGTCGCGCCGGAGATAAGCAATTGGCATGGGGAGCAGCATTATCTCAGACGCTGCAATGGCTGTTTCCGGTGAAACATGCGTTTACCCATCGCCCTTTATATGGACTATTTTCGATTCTCTTTCATATCGGTCTGATCATCGTTCCGATATTCCTTCTGGCCCATATCCAGTTGTGGAATGATTCCATCGGACTGTCCTGGTGGTCAATACCGCACAATTGGGCGGATTACCTGACTATCCTGACAATTGTGTGTGGTGTATTGCTACTAATCGGGCGCATCAGTTCGGCGACATCTCGCTATTTAAGCCGCAAGCAGGATTTCCTGTGGCCTGCTCTGTTGATTCTACCATTCATCTCCGGGTATATGTGCGCATCTATGACACTATCGGCTTCCATGTACCAGATTATGATGCTGGTACACCTGTTGTCGGCAGAGTTGATATTCGTGTTGATGCCATTCACGAAAATCGCACACTGTGTCGTGATGCCGATATCCCAGTTCATTATTGTCCTGGCCTGGAAATTCCCCGCGCATGTCAATGAACCGATAGCCCGCACTCTGCGGAAAGAGAAGGAGGCAGCATGAAGGCAATACTGACAGACGTAACCAAATGCATCGGTTGCCTCGACTGCGTCGGTGCTTGCAAGAAGGAGCATAATCTTGAGGTCGACTATCCGCGCAGTTTTCATCGCAGTGACGGGTTGTCATCAAAAAACTGGACGTCGATTCTGCAAAAAGGCGATGACCGGTTCATTCGCAAGCAATGCCGCCATTGCATCGATCCGGCCTGTGTCTCTGCTTGCCCGGTCGGGGCTCTTATCAAGACGCCGGAAGGCGCCGTTATATACGACGGCAGCAAATGTATCGGCTGCCGCTATTGCATGATCGCCTGTCCCTATGGAATTCCTCGCTATGACTGGGACAGCGCCGTGCCATACATTCGCAAGTGCACTATGTGCCACGAGCGGCTCCAAAACGGACAACAACCTGCTTGTACCGAGGCCTGCCCTACCGGGGCGACGATATTCGGCGAGCGGGATGAATTACTGGCTGAAGCCAAACGTCGTATTGCAGAGAATCCCGGCAAATATATCGATCATGTATTTGGAGAAAAGGAGGTCGGCGGAACCTCGGTGTTGTATATCTCCGATATCGATCTCGGTTTCCTGACTTATCCTGTAAAACACACCAAGACATCACTGCCCGAAACGACAAGCGCCGCCATGCATGCCGTCCCACCCGCATTTGTCGGTATGGGAGCGGTCATGGGCGGTTTGTACTGGTTCTGTAAACGACGCGAGAGACTTCGGCAGGAAAATAACGAAGCGAGCAGTGAGGGGACCCACGAATGAAACGATTAACGACATTCAAATCGATTCTCTGGACGATAGTTGGTCTGGCTATGGCCTCCGGTATAACTCGAATGCTGTTCGGTCTCGGTTCGGTGACCAATCAAAGTGATGCCGTACCGTGGGGTATCTGGAAAGGTATTAATGTTATTCCGGGCATCGCATTGGCCGGCGGCGGTTTTGTCATGACCGCCATTATATATGTTTTAAGACGCCAGGAATTCGCTCGATACTCCAAATTCGCAGTCTTGTTGGCATTTCTGGGCTACATCTCGGCGGCAACTGCTCTGGTTGTCGAATTGGGTTTGCCCTGGATGGTCTGGCATCCAATCATTTACTGGCAGCACCACTCGGCGCTATTCGAGGTCTCCTGGTGCGTCATGTTGTATTTAACAGTACTGTTTCTGGAATTCGTGCCTGTACCGCTCGAGGAAATTGGCTGGTTTGCGCGCCTGAGGATGTTCTTGACCAAATATAAAATCTATCTGGTCATCCTCGGCATTATGATTTCGACGCTGCATCAGTCGTCACTCGGTACGTTGTTTCTCATTACGCCGGAAAAACTGCATCCGCTCTGGTATACATCGCTGTTGCCGATTTTGTTCTTCATTTCGGCTGTTGCCGTCGGACCATTGATGGTTATTCTGGCCGTGTTGGCTGTGTCGGCTTTGTACAGGAAAGAACTCGAACGGAAAAAGCTCGCAGGGATCGGATTAATTTCCATGGGCATATTATGTGTCTATGGACTTATCCGTATGATTGATATTATTGCTACCGGTAAACTGCCGCAATCATTCAATGGCTCCTGGCAATCGAATATCTTCTGGCTGGAAATGATGCTTATCTGCATCATCCCAATCGTCTTTTTGGCCGTCAAAAAGCTGCGCTATTCGACAGCAGGGTTATGGGCGGCAACCATTTCCAGCGTGCTGGGAATTGTGCTCAATCGAGCTGATATTGCGGGTATCATGCTGGCGCAAACAGGGAGACTGTATATCCCGACGATATATGAGATATTCATCAGCTTCGGTATCTTGTCCGCCGCGATTTTAGTATTCCTGTTCTGCATCGATCGATTCAAACTCTGGGAGACTAAATGGGAAGATCCTCGGCAGAATCCGGAAGCAAAGCCGGAATTCGATCACGCGACCGAGGTGTGGCTCGGTTCGCCGCGTTTGGCCAGTCGTACCGTGTATTCGCTGATATTCATCATCGCTTTGTCTCTCGGCTTTGCCCTAATATCGGGTGATAGAATAAAAAGCGAAAACGTGGAAGATGTTATCGCCAGTCCGGCCCGCGGAACCGACGTACTGTACATCGACGGCAATCATGATTCCTACGGCGTATCGTTTCCGCATAAGGAACACATGCATCGCGTTATGGAGGCCGATTCCTGTTCGATCTGCCACCACATGAACATGCCGTTGGATAAAAACAGCGACTGCGCGGATTGCCACCGCAAAATGTACTCGACATTCGATGCATTTCGCCACGATTGGCATGCGGCTCCGGATGGGGGCAATATTGCCTGTACCGAATGTCATCCCGCCGATGAACCACGCCTGAAAGAAACTGTGGCCAAGTGCGACAAATGTCACAAGGATTTGTATCCTGAAGGCGCAACTATTGTTGTAAAGCAATACATTGCCGAATCATACACGGATGCACTGCATGGCACATGCGTCCCCTGCCACAAAGATACGGCGGCCAAAGACAGCACCAAGGCACAATTGGCCCTGTGTACATCTTGCCATAATTCGCCGCGACCGAGTGAACTTGATAATGAAGTTATGAATGCGTATCGCGATACAAGCTACAATCATGTTGTGTTGCCATATGTTCGTACAGACAACTGAGGATTAAGTATGACAATGAGCAAAAAGGTACTGATTATAGATGATGAGATTGACGTCGTTGCCTATTTGCGGGCGGTACTCGAAGATCACGGGTTCGAGTGCCTGGTTGCCCGCAGCGCTGAATCGGGGCTCGAAGTCATAATAGAACAACGACCGGATCTGATATGTCTCGATATCATGATGCCTGGTGAATCGGGGATATCACTGTATTTGAAATTGTGTGGGAATAAATCTTTGTGCGACATCCCCGTTTTTTTTATCAGCGGAATGGTCAAGGAGGAAGAATTCGACTTTCGCAACCTTGTTCCCAATCGGGACATACCACGACCTCGGAGATACATTGAAAAGCCGATAGACGTGCTATCGTTTATCAGGATGGTTGACAAGGAAATAGGGTCCGTCCGACCATCGAACGAGGCCATTACCAAGGCAAAACATCATGAGTAATGCCGAAGACAAGAAAAAGGGGAAACTCGGCGAATGGCTGTACAAGGGACTTTTCGAACAGGTCCCGTTCAATATTGCCGTGATTGACCGCGAATTTAATATCGTCGAGGCCAATAAGAATTTCGATTCGTATTTCGGCAAGTGGAAGAATAAAAAGTGCTACGAGGTATACAAGAAGCTCGATAGTCCATGTGTCGGATGCAATGCGATCCTGACCTTCCAGGATGGAAGGGTCCGAGTCCGAGATGATACCGGTATCGATCAGCACGGCAACGAATCGCACTATGTGGTGCACATAGCGCCTTTGCGCAAATCTGTCCGCGGCAAGGTCGATTACATTGTCGAGATGTCTCGCGATATTGTCGAAACAAAGAACCTGCAAATGCAATATCAGCTGCTCTTCGAGCGAGTTCCGTGCTATGTGACGATTATTGACCGCAATTATAAGATCGTACGGGCGAATGAGAATTTCCGCGAGAAATTCGGCGACGTTCACGGCAAGCAATGCTATGAAGTCTACAAAAAGCGAAAGAACCGATGCCCCAATTGTCCCGCGGCCAAAACATTCAAGGACGGTCAGGTGCATCACTCCAATCAGGTCGGCGTCAAGAAGAGCGGCGAGAAGGCTCATTATATGCTGACAACTTCGCCCTTGAGTCGAGATATCGACAACGTTCCGCATGTTATTGAAATATCAGTCGATATCACTGAAACGAAGCGGTTAGAACGCGAAGTCATCGAGGCCGAACGTCTCGCCGCAGTCGGCCAGACCGTCGCCGGCTTGGCGCATAGTATTAAAAACCTCCTCATGGGACTGGAAGGGGGTATGTACATCGTCGGGCGGGGACTCAAGGCGAATAAAAAAGAAATGATTACCGAAGGCTGGGAGATGCTCGAGCGCAACCTCACGAAAACAACATCTTTGGTTCGAGACTTCCTCAGCTTTGCCAAGGGAAGACTCCCAGAGCTTGATATGGTCGACCCGAATGAGCTTGTGCACGAAATCATTGATTTATACGGGACAATTGCCGAGACATCCGGCGTTCGACTGATTGCCAAAACGAAAAAGACCGTCAAGCGGGCACCTCTTGATAGAAAAGGGATTCACACTTGCCTGACGAATCTGGTTTCGAATGCGATCGATGCCTGCCAGATGAGCAAGCGAAAAGGATGTGAGGTTGTCGTGGGAGTCGACGATAAGCAGGGTGTACTAACATTTACCGTGTCCGACAACGGTATGGGCATGGACTATGACATCAAGAAAAAACTATTCACGACTTTTTTCACGACCAAGGGCGGCCAGGGAACAGGGCTGGGGCTATTGACGACAAGAAAAATCGTCAAGGAGCACGGCGGTAAAATTACCGTAGACTCTTCACAAATCAAAGGTTCATGTTTTAAGATGTCATTCCCGAGAAAGAATCTCAAATCTTTGTTTACACACGATAGTCTGGTTGAATAAACGAGTTAAAGCGTTGGAGATAGTATGACCGATTTGAAAGGCAAAACAGTATTAGTGGTAGACGATGAGCACGATGTACGGCAATACCTGACAATGATGCTCGAAGACGCCGGACTGACCGTCGTAACTGCTCAGGATGGCAATGAGGCGCTGGACATTATCAAAAAACAGCCGCCCGATGCCATATCACTCGACCTCGTTATGCCCGGGAAATCAGGCGCGAAACTATATCGCGAATTGAGTAAACACGCGGAGTGGTCGAAAATTCCGGTTCTGATCGTTACCGGCCATGCGCGGGATGAACTGGGCAAGGCCGACCTCAAGGAACTGACCATTTCCGGCCCGGGCATCTATTTGGAAAAACCAGTCAAGCCGCACAATTACATTGCGGCTATCAAAAAGCTGCTTGGCGTGGAAATCAATGGATCCGAGGCAGAGGCCGCGCGAGAGGTTGAATTGCAAAACGAATTGAAAAACCTCATCGACGAAGCCGACGCCAAAACGCTGGAAACGATTCGTCAATTAATTAAAAAGCGCAGTAAATAACTCCTTATCCGTCTGCGCTGTATTTTTAATTCGTTTCATTTCTAGTATTCGGGCGATTATAAAACGCGCCAGGGTCATGACAAAAACGCCCCTCCTGGGGCGTTTTGATACGGTATATTTTCTCGATTTATTCAAGACAGTACCGAATTGTTACTCCTCCGTGATACTTTCGTGAAGAGTTTGCAGTTTATAGGTATAAATTACTTTTTGGCGGCAGTGCAGAACTTTTTATCCGTCGAAGGTGTTACAAAGGTATCATGGAAAAGCAGAGAAATATCCTCTTAATTGAAGACGATAACGAAATAGCGGAACTGGTTCAGATTCATATGCGGGACCAGGGGTGGAATCTGGACCGGGCTGCCGATGGAAATGACGGTCTGAATTTGGCCCAGGCCGGAGAATACGATTTAATCATTCTCGATATCATGCTTCCCGGTAAAGACGGTCTCGAGATTTGCAAAGAGATTCGGAATTCTCAGGATTATGTCCCTGTTCTCATGCTGACATCTCGCTCCGAGGAAGTCGACCGGATTCTCGGTCTCGAACTGGGCGCCGATGACTATCTCACCAAGCCATTCAGCATCAGGGAATTGATTGCCCGCAGCAAAGCCATCTTTCGGCGAGTACAGGCCGTTGCAACTAAAGATATCACCGCCGAGAATGCGACAGTATTGGAATTCGGCGATCTGATCATAAACCTGCAAAAGCGGAAAGTACTATTGGACTCTGCGGTTATCGACCTGACCGTCAAGGAATACGAATTACTTTCTTTATTCGCCAGAAATCCGGGTCGTGCCTATAGCCGGGATGATTTATTGAGTCTCGTATGGGGATATCAATTCTCAGGTTATGAACACACGGTCAATTCGCATATTAACAGATTACGCTCGAAAATCGAAAAAGATCCCTCCGATCCGCACTTTATTAAAACTGTCTGGGGACACGGCTATCGGTTTGCCGAAAAGGAAGAAATCGGATGATCTCTTTCTTCAAGACCTTCTATGGAAAGCTGTCATTGTCATTCTTGGTTTTACTTCTTGCGATGGGAGCGGTACAGGCCTATATCTCGTTTAAATCCTCAATGGAGTTCGTCAAAGAGGCAGACCAACGAATGAACCGGACGCTGGCCCGCGATATCGGCGTTGAATTCGAACCGCTACTCGGCGACACGATGAATACTGATGGCATCAAACACCTGATGCACGACCTTATGGTCATGAATCCGCACATAGAAATCTATCTTCTCGATAAAGAAGGAAATATCCTGGCGTTTTTCGCCGAGGCTGAAAAGAAGGTCGTGCAGGAACGCGTTGACCTTGCGCCGATTAAAGATTACATCATACATCAGGGAATAAAGACCGAGAGCGGAGACGATCCTCGGCATAAAGGAGTACGAAAAGCTTTCACCGCCTCACCCATTCATATAAATGATACTACCGATGGATATATCTATGTCATTCTCGGCAGTGAGCAATATGATGAAGCCTCGGCCGCTCTGAGGCAGGGATTTTTAATTTCGACGGCGGCCAAGGGATTGCTGGTCGTCATCATTTGTACCGGCATTATCGGGCTGGTGTTATTCTTTTTTATGACGCGACGATTGCGGGAAATGACCGGTATTGTCCAGCAGTTCGAGGCCGGTGATTTTTCGCAGCGATTGCCCGTGAAATCATCGGATGAATTCGGCCATCTGGGCAGTACCTTCAATCGCATGGCTGATACTATCGTTGCCAATATCGAGGAACTCAAGCGGACGGATGTCCTCCGCAGGGAACTGATTGCCAATGTGTCGCATGATCTTCGGAGTCCGCTGGCATCGATCAATGCCTATCTGGAAACGATTCTCATAAAATACGACGCCCTGACGAATGATCAGAAAAAGAAGTACCTCGAAACGAGCCTGAACAATATTAACAATCTTAATAAGCTGGTTTCTCAGCTGTTCGAGTTGTCAAAGCTGGATGCCAGGCAAATCGAACCGCAACTCGAGCCGATGGCGATTTCCGAACTGGTTCAGGATGTCGTGATGAAATTCACTCCCAGCGCTGAGAAAAAGAAAATTCGATTCACGGCAAATCTCGATAAATCCCTTCCGATGGTACGAGCCGATATCGGCATGATCGAGCGCGTGCTGTCGAATCTTATCGATAATGCCATTCGTTATACGCCGGAAAACGGCGAAATTCGCGTCGAACCGACTCGCTTCAATTCGCATGTACGAGTCACCGTATCTGATACCGGTACCGGCATTCCGGCCGAGCATTTGCCCTATGTGTTCGATCGATTCTATAGAGGTGAAAGGACCGGCGACGAAACATCGGGCGGTGTCGGTCTCGGACTGGCAATCGCCAAACGTATCGTCAGTTTGCACAATGGCGACATCAAGGTTGAATCACAACCGAATCACGGCACATCGTTTTACTTCGATCTGTGCTGCGTCGAAGCTCAATCGTAATTCTCTCCTATTTAATACGCAATAAGTTATGAGCCATATATTCGTATTCTATGTGTTTCTTTCAGAATCTATATCTGTTAGTTTCCCAATCATCACTAAATTATATCATTTGATGCTTTGTTTATGAAGTCGTGATACTTTCGTGATTATTCCGCGGTTGTACCAGGTGTGGCAATAAGACAACCTTCTGTAAAATCTCGAAAGGAGACTATCGCACATGCGCAAATTACTACTTTTTGCAGTCGTGCTGGCACTGCCCCTTATGTGGGGATGCTCGCATCAGGACAATGGAATGTCCTCGAACATGCCGGATTCCGGCAATCAGGGCGACACCGGTATGAATTACGATGACATCGATCCGACCCTCCGGGCAATGGTTGATGAAGCCATCGAATCGGAAGAATATGATATCGATGCCAAAGGCGCCGATATGAACGCCATGGCGACTTCATATTCGTGGATTCATTCAATCACCGGGCCGACCGTGATTACGGAACCCGGCATTTATTTCGTCAGAAACGATTTTATGACATCGGATGATGCAATCGTGATTCGCTCGGACTATGTACTCCTCTATCTGAAAGGACATATGATATCCGGCCCCGGTGATAAATCCGGCCGAGGCATTGTCCTCGAACACGCCAGCCATTGTGCTGTCGTGGGCGGACAAATAAAAGGATTCGGAATCGGTGTGGTTGTCGAAGGCGGCACTCGCAATGGTATTCGCAGTACCAATATCGTGGGGAATGATCTTTTTGCCGATCCGGCCCATGGTGTCGCTCCCCAGATTGGCATGATGCTCGTCAACAGTACCTATAACCAGATCATTTATAACCGGATCGAGAATATCAATCTGGGAATTTTCGTCCGTGGCGGCGGCAGTTATAAAAATCAGATTGCCTTTAATAAGGTAATGGGCGGAGATATCGGCCTTCTGGCGATTTGTTACAACCCGGACGGCACTGGCGACCCCGCAGGTCCGCACAATGATTATGTCGCATTCAATAAATTGTCTCGCTTCAAACTTGGTATCCAGGCCAGTGCAGGAGCCCACGACAATCATTTCGAACACCACATTGTCGATTACTTCGTCGCAGTATATGAAGATGTTGACGGTGCGAATGTGTTCTATAACAATACCGGCATGATGCTTGAAATGCCGATGCGGACGCTGACGCTTAATTTTGACGGTCTGGATGACCTTGGCAATGATTTCGCATATGAAGGCTGGGTGATTGTCAATGGACACCCTGTCTCGACCGGGACATTCACCGTCGATGGTGGCGGCATGCCAAGTCAGACGATGTTCGATGTGACCAGTTTTGATCTGGCCGGTGCCTCGAAATTCGTCCTGACCATTGAACCGGTACCGGACCCCGATCCTGCCCCGGCTCACACGCATTACCTGGCAGGAGATTTTTCTGAGACATCCGCGACATTAACGATCGGCGATATGGCCGCCCTCGGGAATGACTTTATGATGGCGGCAGGGACATTCATCCTCAATACCCCCTCGACCGGTAGTGATAACAGCGATTATGCCAACGGCATCTGGTGGCTGGATCCGATGGCCGGTCCCGGCCCAACCCTCGATTTACCCATGCTGCCCGCTGGCTGGGTATATGAAGGCTGGGTCGTCGGCCCCGGCGGACCGGTCACAACAGGTAAGTTTATGGATGTGAGCGGCTTTGACATGGATGCCGGCGGTCCCACGGCGGGACCGGATCCCGTCCCGCCATTCCCCGGGCAGGATTATATTAATCCGCCAATGAACCTCATTGGGTATGCGGCAGTCATTACCGTCGAACCGTATCCGGATAACAGTGCCGATCCGTTTACGCTCAAACCGCTCATTGATGGCTCGATAGAAGATGTCGGTATTGGTGTTCCCCAGGCTATGACTAACACCTCCGCCAATTTCCCGCATGGGATGGCCTCGCGCTAAGTCTTTGTAGTTTTATACCATCCTCGCTCTTCCACTCTCAAACGCCCGACCGGTAAGCGATCGGGCGTTTTTTCTGTCAAACGCACTTGTAACGGGATAAAAAATGTATATATTACTCCACATCTTGCGGGATTGAGAGCGGAGGACTCAATGCGTCAATTGTTACTGATTTATCTTTTCTGTCTTACTCTGTTACTATGCCCTCTCCAAGGTACTGATCTCTCCGATGTCATTGAACGTGCGGATTCTCTCATTACGGCACGCGCCTTTGATTCGTCTCAGGCTTTACTCGAACATACGATAGAACAACTGAGTGTTGGAGAGCGGGATCAGGACTCCATTCGCGCCTCTTGCTACTATTATTTGGGGAAATGCCAGTTTAATCGGGGCGATTACAACGCGTCAGGCCAATACCATCGCCAGGCATACGAACTGCGAGATTCTCTCTTCGGTCAAAACAACGTACAAGTAGGTCTCAGTCTCAATGCAATCGGGGTTGTCCTCTGGATGCAAGGCAAATATTCCGAGGTAGAAGAGTATTATGATCGAGCGTCGAGCATATTCGAGTCCATATTAGGCAGGGAGCATGAGTACTACCTGGATTGCTGTAATAATCGCATGTATTTGTATATTACAACCGGGCGGTTAGAAGATGCCGAAAAGTTTGGGCTACAGGCTCTGCAACTGGCTGAACGGGTTTGCGATTCGACTAACGATATCCTGGTGAAAATAATAAACAACCTGGGGACGACGTATTATCGGTTGGGAAGGTATTCCGAAGCCGAACCGCGGTATATTCGGGCGATAGAATTGACCAGGGCTAAATATGGCGGGCGCCATTTAAATGTCGGAATGTATGAAAATAACCTTGGAATGCTCTATTACACACAGGGGAAATACTCGCTTGCGGAAAAGATTCAACTGGAATCGATTCAAATTCGCGAGGAAAATCTGGGTAAGGAACACTTCCAGGTCGCCAAAGGACTGAATAATCTGGCGCTGATATATCTCGATTTGCGGCGATTCGATGATGCCGAACCATTGTTCTTGCGATCGATTGACATTAAGGAAAAAACACTCGGAAAGAATCATATAAATATCGCCTCTTCATTGACGAATCTCGCTAATCTCTATGCCTATTCAGATGAAAAGCGATTCGATACGGCTATTGTTTTATACGATCGGGCGTTGTCGATTATAAAGAATGGGGTTGGTGAGAGTCACTCCTTTTATCCGGAAATGTTGAGCAATTTGGCTGAGTTGTACTTCATGAAGGAAGATTATGCCAAGGCCGAATCTTTGCATGTGCATTGTCTCGAATTGCGTGAAAATATCTCAGGCGCCTCACATCCGTCGACGGCATTCAATTTGAATGCGATAGGGCAAATACGCATGAAAGAGGGCAATTATTCGGCCGCCGAATCGCTGTTTGTCAAATCGCTGGGATTAATGGAAAACGCCTACGGCATGGATAATGGCGCGAATTGTAAGACGCTTGAACTCATTGCCAAGTCACGCATGTGTCAAAAGGATTTTGATGGAGCTTTTTCATGCGCCATGCGGGCGCATCGACTCCGCCATAATGACCTCATGGACGGGATTGATATCCTGACTGAGAAAGACGCCTTAAAGTACTCTCAGTATCTGCGGACGAATTTCGGCCTCATCATGTCATGCTATTTCGATTGGAATACCCTTAATGATACTTTGACTGATAAGGTCGCACAGACCGTGTTCGGGATGAAAGGCCTGATTACGGAAATTTCATATCAACGCCAGGCGAGGGCGCTGCAGACCACCGATTCTACTGCCTTACGGCTTCGTAATACACTCTTACAGAAAAAACACAATCTGGCCGAACTCTTTGTAACCGGTCCGGGTGGGGATGTCGATCAATTTAAGGCCGACGCCGACTCCCTGCGCCAGAGTATAAAAAAAGTTGAATTATCCCTGGCGAATATCGGTGTCAATGTGACGGTGAATACCCGCCTGACACCGCCGAATACATCGGATATTTTGGCCGGTCTTCCGAAGGGTGCGATATTGATCGAGTATATGCAATACGATGTGATCATTCCGGAAGCCGATAGTATTGCATCGAGATACCTGGCTGTCGTGGCAGCAAAGGGCAGAAAACCGAAAATCGTTAATATCGGGGATGCCGACAAAATTAACGAAGTGCTCGGCGAATATCGGAGGCACATGTACAGAATCGCAAACTATCAGGCCGAGGCATTCCCGGATGATCAGTTTGAATTCGATCAGTTAAATGAGGATTTTTATTCCCGCATCTGGAAGCCGGTCGAGCCATTTATCGGCGGCGCCTCAATTCTTATCATTGCCCCGGACGGGATGCTCAATACACTGGCCTTCGAAACGATAAAAGGAAATGATGACGCATACCTGATCGAGCATTATCCCATACACTATGTTTCATCGGGGAGGGATATCCCTCGATTTAACCTCCAATCTGAAACCGGGGGGGAAGGCTTAATCGCATTTGCCGATCCCGATTTCGATCGCGACGATTCCTCCAATTGCGGACAGTTGACGAATGAATCATTTATAAATGTAGATTCATCGAGGTCAAAGCGTGGCGGCTTTAGATTTAATTGCATGGGAATTGAGGATATTCATCTTGATAGACTACCGGGTACTCGGCAGGAGGTATTGTCTCTGTCCGCCTCTTTAAATGGAAACGGCCATCTGGGAGTTACAACCTATTTCGATGGGTGCGCAAGCGAGGGGAGACTGAAGTCCGAAGCCCCCGGACATCGCTTCGTACATATCGCGACGCACGGATATTATTTTGAGAATACATGTCTTCTGGAAACAGAAAATAATATCGGATATTCGGGAGAAAATCCCCTGCTCTTATCTGGCTTATTCCTGGCCGGCGCCAATTCAATCGGTTCGGAAAACATGGATACCGGCAGTGATGACGGTGTCTTGACCGCAATGGAAGTATCGGGTATGGATCTGAGAGGTGTTGAACTTGTCGTCCTCTCCGGGTGCGAAACGGGACTGGGTGAAATTGAAACGGGTGAAGGCGTGTATGGATTGCGACGCGCCTTTCAGCTGGCCGGCGCTCGAATTGTTATTAGTTCTCTGTGGCCCGTAAATGATATGACAACGGCCGATATCCTGGGCCGGCTCTATGACGATGACAACGATTTTGTCTTTAATAAGCTGCAAAAGGTGATTCTGTCAAGAATATCGCAACTTAAAAATCAGGGGAAAGTAACGCATCCATATAATTGGGCCGGTTTTATTGCAACCGGCCAATGGAAATAATCTTACTCTTTTATCGAGAAAGTATACGACAATTTATCTTTACTGTCATTTGCGCCATTGATTACGACTAATGTATAGTCTCCGACAGGCATTTCGGCCAGCGGCAGATATAACTGTCCCATGCCGAGTTCATTAAACACGATTCCTTCGTAAGAATACAATGCCTTGTCACTATTACACCGGCGTATTTCGACAATATATGATTTCTCCCCGGATAATCCTCCGACAGCAAGATTGATTACGCCTTCAGTGCCCTGACTTTTATAAAACACTTTGTTATTCGCTGCACGCGAAGAAGTTATACTCACCATTTGAATCTGTCTGATTCCCTGATGATTGTCCAGAAGACTGTAAATTCCGATAATTGATGGAAATATGAGTAAAAGCACTAATAACAAACCGAATCCGGGCTTCAGTAACAAAGGTTTCTTCGGCCACAGAGACTTCCAGAATCCGGACTCTGTTTCCGTCGTTTCCGGTACCAATAGGATGTCTCGGATATCACCGCTATTTCGCATGAGTTCCGCTTCGGTCTTAAAAGCCTCTACCTTTTCGAAACAATAGTGACACTTCAGTAAATGAACTTCGAATTCATCTCGCTCTTTTTCAGTCAAGTTGCCTAATTCATAAAGATGTAAAAGCGCGCCGATTTGCGGATCATGACACGATGCCATTGCTTATTCCTCCCCTCGCTCCAGGCATTCCTGGAGAAGCGACCGGCCGCGATTGACGATCACGTATAAATTGTTGCGGCTGCAATTCAATTTCCGGCAAATTTCATCCGTCGAGTATCCCTGATAGATGAGGTTCAACACCCGTGCATACCTCAGATTCTGCTGCCTGATTTTTTTCAGGCAGGCAATGAGACGGCGCTCCGTTTCAATGCGGTGACTGTCCGTTTCGGCAATCTGAGGTGTATCTTCCAGAGGAATGGACTTTTCTTTGTCTTTTCCAAGTTTTTCAAAGTGCCTCAGGACGACAATCCTTAAAACGCCATGAGCCCAGGCCTCGAAGCCGACCGTGAATTGCTCGGATTTGTATTTACTCAAAACGGTCAAACATGCCTCCTGAGCCAGATCCTTTCGTATTTCTTCGTCCTTAATTCTGTGTCTGAGAAACAGGGAAAATCTTACAGACAAGTGGCGAAATAATTCCTGCTCGGCAATCGGGTCGCCTTTTTTGGCACTTTGTAGTAATTGTTCGATAGGTTCGGGCATGAATCCTCTTACATCGCGTTATATGTCAAACATATAGCACATCGGGGTTTATCCGCAAGAAATAAAATTCCCTTTTTTTTGTAAGATCGCCTCCGTTTATAGGACTCATGGATAACGGCGTAGAGAGAGCGCTGTCTATTACATTCAGAGGCTGATTTGGCCTCGAGTAATTTGTTGCCGCCAGGCAACGGCACTCTGGGGTAGGGATGGCGGAATCCGCCATCCCGCAATTATTATATCGGTACTGTCTCTCAGACTGTGCGATAGCATCTCACTATTTTCATTTCAAAACGTGGTCGCAAGTCATCCGTTTTCTATTGTTAATTATATGATTACAGTATCTTTAGAATAATATTAGATGGTCTACAAAAATGTGAGTTAGATCAAGAATCCTGTTCAGAAGTCGCGCAAGAGTGTTTTTAATCAATAAAAGATATCCTATACACTTAAGATAAGCTCAAGTTTTTTTTGGGCGCGACGAGATAGGTAACAAGGGGGGTTATGAAATCTATCAATGTAGTAAGTAAAAGTACGCAGTACAATATACAACCCGCAGTGGTCACATTTGGCGTAGCGGAAATGCGTGCTGAAACGGTCAATCTCTCCGAAAAACTATCCTTTGCCGCGATTCATGATTGCCGTACGGAGATTGATTCGGTCATATCCGGATTGCAGGGCGCTGCTGTGCGGGCCGGCAAGCGATTCCTCGATATCGGTAATGATCTGCGTGATTTACATGAACATGCCGGGCAACTGGCTCAACTTACCGGCAACACGGCCAGGCTAATCGGGCATGGCTCGGGCGATGGATTTTTGGCATATATCGATGCCCTATCGAATAACTCACTGTCATCATTGAGTAAAAGTCAGGACAGGTTCGCAACCAGTCTGGAGCGTATTGGCGAAATTCAAAAGATTATGGAAACCCTCCCGCTAAAGAACAGACAATTGGAGAGAACGGGCAAAAAGCTTCGTGTGATTGGGATGAACATCCGAGTGGAAAGTTCGCGATCGGGAATTGCCCAGGAAGCATTTGCGGCCTTCGTGGAGGATTTGGACAACCTTGTCAATCGTACGATACATATAACGAACGAAATCCGTAGTAACGTCCACACCGCCAATGATCGCCAGAATAAAGTAAGAGGCCGTATTGATGCCGGACGGGAAGACCTTGAGGTTCTTGTCGAGCAGGCGCGCGAAAATATAACCAGTACCGCAGAAAAAAGCTCGGATTTGCTCGAAGTATCGGCCGAAGAACTGCGCCGGACAACTGAACGGACCCAAATAATCCAGCAACTGATTAGCGAAATCGTTACGGCAATACAGATTGATGACATTGTTCGCCAGCGCCTTGAGCATATCGTTCATGCGCTCGATGAATTGTCGATGGAAATGAGTAAACTCGAAAAAGGCAGTGCAGATCTCGAATCGGCAAATGCATGGTGTGGGCATGCGCATGCCGTGCTAACGGTGCAGATGGCACAGCTGAAAGATACGATTGACGAACTTGAGCGGGCATCGAGTACTCTGCGCCGGTCTTTTCTGCAAATCGGAGTGGAAATCGGTCAATTGGTCGCCGAATCCGATTCCTCAGGATTTGACATTTCGGGAAATGAATTAACGACACACTTCGATCAATTGAAACAGGTGCTCGAAAAAATGGGTATTATTTTCGCCAAAGTGTCGGAACTCGACAACCTGACGAAAACTGCGGCCGAGGAAGTTGCGGAGTCATCGTCGATATTGGCCCGACACATTGATGAAATCATTGACATCAGTATAGACATGCAGCTACAAGCCCTGAATGCAATCGTCAAATCCGTTCGTCTGGGTGATGATGGGCGTACTCTGCAAATCCTGTCACATGAAGTTACCCAATTGGCAGATGGATCGAATAAATTCGTTCAGGATGTGGTCACCGATTTGGGATACATTAACACGACGGCAAAGGCGCTTGAAGATTCTTCGACAGAGAAAACCGGCGAAAAATTTGATTTCGGACAATCGAACGATTTCCGGGCTGATTTACGACAGGTAAGCCAGGGATGCGAAAGCTACAATGACTTAGTGACTGAGGCGAGCGAGAAGAGTATAGCGCTGGAATCATCTATTGGAGAAACGGAAAAGAACCTGGCCTTTTTGTCGGAATTGATGACGGATATGCGATCATACATTCCGCTTCTGCAAAAAAACATCGAACTGTTTAGTCCATATGCCGGGGAGACATTCGCTCGGAATGAACATGTCGGCATACTAAAACAGGCATACACTATGGCCAGCGAACGGATTGTTCATGATACCGTTTCCATCGACCGTAGCCGGAAGGCCGGTATCCAAAAGATGGCGGAGCAAGCCGTCGGAGTGGTTGAGCCATCGGGCGGAGATTCTGAATTTGATGATAACATCGAATTGTTTTAGGGGGATGAAGTGAGAATAGAATTAAAAAGCGGTACCGGATTGAAAACTCTGTCCCTGTCTGAGGATGTCCTTATTAGTACGGTCAACGATGTAAAGCCGGAGTTGATAAAGGCGCTTAAGACAAAAAAGAAACTTCACATAGACTTTTCGGAAATTACCGATTGCGATACGGCAGGTGCACAGCTGCTCCATGCGTTTATTCTTGAAGTTGTCCGGTCGGTCCCCAATGTCGTGCTGCTGGGTATTTCTCCGGTTGTGTATTCAGCTATTGATCGGGCGGCGCTGTCCTTTGAAGAATGGCCGGTAGTCGGCGAGGAGGTTGTACGTGGCTAAGGTGATTATGGCCGCTGATGATTCCGCAAGTATGCGGCAAATGGTCAGTTTTACTCTCAAGCAGGAAGGGTATGAAGTCATCGAGGCTGTTGACGGAAGTGATGCCCTGAGCAAACTCAATACAAAACCTATCGATATGTTAATTACTGACTTGAATATGCCGAATGTCGATGGATTCGAGCTCATCAAACAGGTACGAGCCAATCCGAAGTGCAAATTCATCCCGATCATAATGCTGACAACCGAGTCGCAGGGGGATAAAAAACAAAAAGGGAAATCCCTGGGCGCTACGGGTTGGATTGTCAAACCGTTTAAGCCCGAGCAACTGGTCGCGGTCGTTAAAAAGGTACTCAGGTAGGCATAGAGGATATTATGGCTGTTCAAAGCACGCCGATAGAGACATTTCGCCTGGAAATCGAGGAATTGCTCGGCGATATCGAAGAAGCTGTTCTGGATATTGAACAGGATCCGGATAATCGCGAGACTATTGACCGACTGTTTCGGGCCATGCATACGATAAAAGGTTCCGGCGGCATGTTCGGAATGGATGCGATCTCGGACTTTACCCATCATGTGGAAACAGCACTCGATTGCGTTCGAGAAGGGCAATTGTCGGTAACTGAGGAATTGATTGATCTGATTTTGGCATCTCGCGATCATATCGAGGCGCTTCTGGTTGAATTTGATTCCGGTCCGCCCGCCGATAGAGCAAACAGCGAGGATATTGTTTCACGCCTTCAGGCAATTATCCCGAGTGCAGCCGCAATTGGAAATCATGTTTCTCCTGATTCCGCACGGGAAAGCGCAGGTCAGCCTCATCGGAATACCCTTGCGACTTTTCGCATCAGGTTCAGACCGGCCCCCGGCATTTTTACGACCGGTCTCGACCCGGTTTTATTACTTGAGGAATTGATGGATCTCGGCAAGTGCGCCATCGTCGCTCAAACAGAAGATTTCCCTGAATTATCCGAATTCGATCCCGAAAACTGCTACATCTACTGGGATATTGTCCTGACTACAAAGGCGGGACTCGGGGCGATAAAAGATGTCTATATCTTCGTCGAGGATGATAGCAAGATTGATATCGTTGAAATCGCCAGTGAAGAGTCCGACGATCCCGACTCCGATACGCCGAGATTCGGCGATATCCTCATTGACCGAGGCGATGTATCAAGGAAAGACCTTGAGGATGCGCTCAATGAACAGCAGCGTCTTGGCCAGATTTTGGTCAACAAGGGATTAGTGAGTGAAGATAAGGTCCGCTCCGCCCTGCGCGAACAACAGGTGTTGCAGGATCGAAAAAAATCCGCCAAATCCGAAAGCGTTCGCGTACCGGCTGATAAACTGGATATGCTCGTTAATCTCGTCGGTGAACTGGTCATCACCCGCGCGCAATTGTCTCAGGTCGTAGCTACCATTAATAGATATGAATTGGAATCGCCGGTGGAGGAGGTCGATCGTCTGACCGCCGAATTGCGGGACTTGGTTCTGAACATTCGTATGGTTCCGATCGGAACAACCTTTACCCGATTCAGAAGGCTGGTACGAGACTTATCATCTGAACTCGGCAAAGAAATCCGGCTTATTACGGAAGGCGCCGAGACTGAAATGGATAAGACGGTTGTCGACCGGCTGGGTGATCCGTTGGTTCATTTGATCCGCAACAGTATCGATCATGGAATTGAATTGCCTGATGAGAGGAGAAACAAGGGCAAGCAAACCTGTGGGACGATAACGCTTCGAGCGGCTCATCGCGGAGCGCATGTCGTTATTACGGTCGCTGACGATGGACAGGGACTTGACAGAGATATCATTCGGGCTAAGGCAATTGAGAAGAAACTGATTTCTCCGGATGAAAAACTATCGGACAAGGAAATCTTCAGTCAAATCTTTGCGCCCGGATTTTCTACGGCACAGAAGGTATCGAATATCTCCGGTCGCGGGGTCGGGATGGATGTCGTCAAAAGGGAAATAGACAATCTCCGAGGCACCGTTGAAATCGACAGCTCGCGCAGTCGCGGCACGACGATGAATTTATCTCTGCCGCTGACGCTGGCAATCATTGATGGTTTATTGGTCAAAGTCGGCGACGAATTATATGTCGTGCCTTTAAATGCAGTGGAGAAATGTCTAGAGCTAAATGCCGCGGCGCATGCCCTGAGCAGCGAACGAAATGTATTCCAGGATCAAGGAGAATTGATACCATTTGTGCGCGTGCGCGATTTTTTTGGATTGGCCGGTCGTAGACCGAATCTTGAGGAGGCGGTCATCGTTTCAGTCGGTGATGAACGATTCGCCTTGGTCGTGGATCATGTCATCGGCGACCATCAGACCGTTATTAAGTCTCTTGGCAAAGCATATGAAAACATAGTAGGCGTCTCAGGCGGAACAATAATGGGTGACGGTACGGTTGCACTGATTATTGATGTCGCAGGAGTCCTTCGAAATACCAAACAGGATGAAAAAATAGTGTTGTCCATGACGTGACGACACCGAGTTACTGCTAAAGGGGGGCGGTTCAGTGGCTTTTTCTTACTTTTTCCGAGATTCTCAGACTCTGGAAGCGATACGGGACTTCGTCATTCCGCATTTGCGGGACCGCAGATTTATCCGAATCTGGGATGCCGGCTGTGCGCGAGGGGCGGAACCATATACGCTTGCGATGCTCCTGCGGGACAGTATGGGGTATATGGTATTTCGGAATGTGTATATCCATGCCACGGATATCGATGAAATGGATCGATACGGCCATCAGATCAATTCAGGTATCTACCCTCAATCGGATTTGGACAGAGTGCCGCAAGATGTTATCCACAGGCACTTCGAATCGATAGGGTACCGGGGATACAAAATTAAAGACGAGATAAGAAATCGCCTGCAGTTTGAGCGCCATGATCTATTGTCATACGAGCCTCCTCGAATGGACTTTAGTCTAATCGTGTGCAAGAACGTCCTCTTGCATTTCGATCCTTCAGCTCAGGTAAAAATACTTCATATGTTCCATAAGGCATTAGTCAACGGTGGATATCTCGCGACTGAACAGTCGCAAAAATTGCCGGAAGCGGTTTCACACTTGTTTGAGCCGGCGATGTCTCATGCCAAAATTTATCGTAAAGTGACCATCCCTGCGACATCCCGGACATCATTGGTGTTGAAAACTAAATCAGTCTCTAATGAAAAATCGAAAATAGATACTAGAACAGCCGCGCAACAGGATATGATTTGCCGAATCAGCGGCATGGTAAATCAATGAGGAGGATTCGGAGTAATGTTTAAGAATCTCAGAATCGGAAAAAAACTGGGAATCGGCTTTGGAGTCGTTCTCGTACTTCTTGCCATTATCAGTATTCTCAGCTATTCGGATTTTAAATCCATCGAAGAAAAGGCGAAGTATTCGGAAGCATCAAACAACAGCCTTGTCTTCGCGGTGGAGAAGGAAATCGATCATTTAAACTGGTCGGCCTCACTTGCCAGTCTCTTTTTGGATGAACATGTGACTCAGGTCACGGTTCAGCTCGATGATCATAAGTGCGGATTAGGCATCTGGATGTACTCGGATGAAGTGCAGAACCAGAAAGCCAATGATCCGCATCTGGCCAAGGTGCTCGGCGAAATGGAAGTGTCTCATAAGAAACTACATGAGTCCGCCACTCACATCGGTCAAAAGTACATAGCCATTGATCCAATGCTCGAAACGCTACTAGCCGAAAAATGGCGCGATCATCTCGAATGGATAAAACAGGCGGCCAATTCCAATCTGTCAAAGCAGGTCTTTACCGGCGGCATAGATCCCTATCAATGTGCCTTTGGTAAATGGTACTATGAATATAAGTCCGACAATCCGCAATTCAGTGCCCTATTGAAGCGGTTCGAGAAACCGCATCAGCATCTGCATGAATCGGCCGAGGAGATGGTGCGACTGCAAAAAGGCGGTAACTGGGCGCGTGCCGAATCGGTGTACCAGGAGAAGATCTCGCCAAGTCTGGAGCAACTGGATGAAATATTCTCTGAGGCGACTAATTGGGTGCACGCCGGGGTAGAGGTGAATCGCGAGGCCTACCATATTTATGATACCGAAACGATGGCCGCTTTGAAGGAGACAAGAGGATATCTCAAATCTCTGAAAGAATATTACAAAACAAATACTGACTCGGCCAACGCCGAAACGATGGAAGTAATAAGTGCATCGAGCATGAAAATACTCTGGCTGTCCATCGTGGCTGTCATAGCCGGCTTGTCTTTGGCCTGGGTTATTACCCGAGGCGTTACCCAACCCGCGACCGAGGTCGCCAAGGTACTCGATGGCATTTCACTCGGAGATGTCGAACAGGATGTGACGTATACATCCAAGGATGAACTCGGTATTATGGCAGATTCGCTACGCAAAGCCATTGCCTATATCAAAGGCTTTAGTGATAACGCCGATGCCGTGGCCAATAATAATCTGAATGTTCAGGTCGAGTCGCGCTCCGAGAAGGATAAGCTGAGCAAATCCTTTAAAATCATGGTTAATAATATATCGACTCTGATGTCGGATGCTAATGCCAAGGTCGAGTATCTGAATAATATCCCGACGCCGGTTATGGTCGTTGATAAGGATATGACGGTGCGATACATCAATCCGGCCGGCGCAACGGCAGGAGGGCTTACTCCGCAGCAGGCAATCGGGAAAAAATGTGCGACGATTTTCAATACTCCGCATTGCAATACGCCGCAATGCCAGGTTGCCAGGGCCATACGCGAGGACAAAACCTGTACCAGCGATACTATCGCGAAACTGCCGTCCGGTGATCTGCCGATTCGCTATACCGGAGCTCCGTTGAAGGACGAAAACGGAAACATCGTCGGCGGTCTCGAGTATGTAATGGATATCTCGGAAGAGCACAAGGCGGTCAACGATGTCGCCGACCTCGCCAATGCGATTGTCGAAGGGAAGCTCGATTCGCGAGGAAATCCGGATGAATACAAGATAAATGGCTTCCAGCGTACGATGCAGGGCGTCAATGATCTGTGTGATGCCTTTACCGCACCCATTAATATGACTGCCGAATATGTTGAGCGCATCTCGCGAGGCGATATTCCTGACAAAATCGTCGAGGAGTACAAAGGCGACTTCAATGAGATTAAGAATAATATCAACGCCATGATAGACAATCTGACCCGATTCGCCGTCGATGTTCAAACGGCGGCCGATCAAGTAGCTTCAGGCAGTTCTCAGGTCAGTGCATCGGCTCAGCAAATGGCCCAGGGAGCGACCGAGCAAGCTTCGAGTATCGAGGAAGTCTCGAGCTCGATGGAGGAAATGTCCAGCACGGTTAAGCAAAATGCAGACAATGCCCAGCAGACCGCCGCGATTGCGGAAAAATCTGCGCACGATGCCATCGAAGGCGGGAAAGCCGTTGCCGAAACCGTCGATGCGATGAACAGTATCGCGGACAAGATAGGTATCATCGAGGAAATCGCGCGGCAGACGAACATGCTTGCCTTGAATGCGGCGATTGAGGCGGCTCGGGCCGGCGAGCATGGCAAAGGATTCGCCGTAGTGGCAGCAGAAGTTCGCAAGCTGGCCGAGAGATCGCAGGCGGCGGCAAAGGAAATCAGTACCCTGTCAATCGACAGCGTCGATGTTTCAGAACGCGCCGGTAAATTGCTGCGCGAAATCGTTCCGAGTATTCAGAAGACTGCCGAGTTGATTCAGGAGATTAATGCCTCCAGCAGCGAACAGGCAGACGGCATCAATCAGGTTACCAAGGCAATTCAGCAGCTTGATACCGTAATTCAGCAGAATTCCAGCGGCACCGAACAAATGGCTGCCTCGGCAGAAGAGCTTAACGGTCAGGCCGATTCGCTCCTGGCTACTGCTTCATTCTTCAAGCTGAAAAACAATGTCAGAACAACGAGTCGCAGGAAACGAACCTCGGGCCGGTTGAAATCGAGCGGAGTAACGCCGGAGCAAGTTATCAGGGAGCATGAAGAACCCTCCGATGGCTTCGTATTGGCACTTGATGACGATGTGAATGATAATGAATTCGAGCGGGCGGACGTGTAGCCCCGAAGGGAGTATGTATAATGGAAAACAAAGAAATACTCGAATCGGGGCAGTATCTGACATTTACGCTCGGCGAAGAGGAATTCGCCCTTGAGATCGCCAAGGTCAGAGAGGTACTCGATTATACGAATGTGACAAAAGTACCTCGCGCTCCTGTTTATATGCAGGGAGTTATTAACCTGCGGGGCAATGTCGTCCCGATTATTGATCTCCGTCTGACGCTTGGGATGTCGGCAATCGAAAAGGCCGTCGATACCTGCATTATTATCGCGGAGGTTACTATTGACGGCGACATTATTCAGATGGGTGCCCTGGCCGATTCTGTTCAGGAAGTGGTCGATATCGACCCCGGAAATATATCTCCTCCGCCGACATTAGGCACTAAACTCAATACCGATTTCATCAAAGGGATGGGAAAGAGGGGAGAGGAATTTCTGATTATTCTCGACATCGACAAAGTACTGGCTTCAAGTGACCTGGCTGCGGTCGCTTCCGCCGTTCAAAATGCAGAAGGCAGGAAACAGTCTGTTGACACCAAGGCCGAGGATAATCTCGAAAAGGAAGAAGCGCCGGACGAATTAATACCGGCGTAATACCCCCCCTAGTGGATCTGCGGGGCGACAGCCTGTCTGCGCCCCGTGGATAATAAAAACAAAAGAAGGAGATTTACAGGAAATATGACGAAATCCTGTAACGGGCAGAAAATGGATATGCCCACGATGCCGATCTGGCTGTTCGAGAAGTTCTGCGGCTTGATACACACGGAGTGCGGCATTACGCTCAATGATCAAAAGCGCACTATGCTCGAATCGAGGCTTTACAAGAGACTTATACTCCTGGGCTTCTCAACGTACGAGGAATATTATAATTATCTAAGTGACAACGCGATTCGCCATACTGAACTCGAGAGCCTGATCAATGCGGTAACGACAAACAAAACAGAGTTTTTTCGCGAACGAAAGCACTTTTTGTTTTTATCGGAAATTGGTTTGCCGGAGATTGTCTCCGGGAGGCGATTTCGTGTGCACAATCGAATCAATGTCTGGAGCGCCGGGTGCTCAACCGGTGAGGAACCATACACGATTGCAATGACCCTTGCCGAGTTCTTTGGAGGCAAAACCGTCAATTTCCATATAACTGCGACCGACATCTCGACGCATGTCCTCGAAATTGCCAGGAAAGCCGTCTATACGAGGGAAATAGTCGAGCCGGTTCCGGGATACATGAAAATGAAGTATCTCATGAAGGGGAAAGGGAAATTCGAGGGGATGTTTCGCATCGTTCCGGAATTGCGCAATGCCGTTAATTTCGTCCGATTGAACTTCAGATCGCTCGATTTTGGCATGCAGTCAAAGATGGATATCATCTTTTGCCGCAATGTCATTATATACTTCGATCATGACATGAGAGTAAAACTCATTAATCAGATGTATCGCCAACTGAATCCGGGGGGACTATTGTTCATCGGACATTCAGAAACTTTGTCGGGAATATCGGATCGCTTTGAATTACTGGCGCCGACTATTTATCAAAAACCTTTTGCGTCACAAGAGGAGAAAAAATAAGGAATTACGAAGCTATGGCCGGAAAAGTAATCAAGGTACTCATCGTGGATGATTCGGCAGTTGTCAGGCAGACGCTGACGGAAATTCTGGAAAGCGATCCGGAAATAAAAGTGATCGCGACAGCCGGAGACCCGTTTATTGCGGTCGAACGCCTCAAGGCCGAGGCACCCGATGTCATTACGCTGGATGTGGAAATGCCTCGCATGGACGGGATTACGTTTTTACAAAAACTTATGCACCAACATCCCATTCCTGTAGTTATGTGCTCAAGCTTGACTGAAACGGGTTGTGAAACGACATTTCGCGCCCTCGAGTATGGCGCGGTTGAAATCATTACGAAACCCAAGCTCGGGATCAAGGAATTTCTTAAGGAAGCGCGCATCCGCATTTGTGATGCCGTCAAGGCGGCGGCGCAGGCCAAAGTTAAACCACTGAAGAGGCGAGCGATTCAGCCGGAAAAGAAACTTACCGCCGATGCCGTCTTGAGTGCAGCCAGTACCACGGCAATGGTGAGAACAACCGAAAAGGTTATAGTTATCGGTGCGTCTACCGGCGGTACGGAAGCCCTTCGGGAAGTCCTGGAATCATTTCCTCTGGATGCGCCCGGTACCGTTGTTGTGCAACATATGCCGGAGAAATTTACGGCATCTTTTGCACGCCGGCTCGACTCCACATGCAAGGTCATGGTAAAGGAAGCCGCTGATGGAGACAGCGTCATACGAGGTCGTGTACTCATTGCGCCCGGCAATCATCATACTCTTCTGAAAAGGAGTGGCGCCAGATATTATGTCCAGGTGAAAGATGGGCCGCTGGTCAGTCGACATCGGCCGTCGGTCGATGTATTGTTTCGCTCGGCGGCGCGATACGCGGGAAAGAATGCCATTGCGGCGATTCTGACCGGCATGGGCGACGACGGTGCCAACGGAATGATGGAAATGAAAAACATTGGGGCATTTACAGTCGCGCAGGATGAGGAAAGTTGTGTGGTCTTCGGTATGCCGAAGGAAGCAATTGCGATCGGTGCAATAGATAAGGTACTACCGCTTCATAAAATTGCCGGGGCCCTGATTCGGGCGAGCGTGGACGATGTCGTGAATGCTTAGCATTTCGTCCGATATGAGACCGTAAACGAGAATCAGCATGAACACGGAAGAGCACAATATTGATAATACCGTTGATAACAGACATTGGTTTGTCATCGCAAAACGGTATTTTCTCTATCCGATACTGGCCTGTATCGGGTGCCTGATATTTCTTCATGCAGATTTGCATATCGATGTTGTCTTTTTCTACCTGTTGATATTGGAATTCGTTGCCTTTTATGACGTAACCAATTCATATGTGACTGCCGGTGTCATTCAGAAAAAACTACTCCTGCCATTGACTATTATCTTATTCCTGATCGCTTCCGGTGTTGGCGCAGATTATTTTACGATGCACACTAACTCCGAGAATATTGTCCGGCCGTATGATTATATTATTCCGGCTACTGTATTGTCCATGTCACTCATACTGCTGACAATCTTGTATTACATCCTGCGAATGGCCGATAAAAGCATATCCGAAAAGCAGGCGCTATTAACCGAGAGTAAAGAACGATATCGCGATATTGTCGGTAGTCTTGCTGATTGGGTATGGGAGATAGATTCCGATGGTCGTTATTTGTATTGTTCTACGCGCGTCAAAGATATCCTGGGATATTTACCGGATGAGATGATCGGGATAAAAATGACGGAATTTGCCCTAAAGGACGATGCAAAGATTATTACAGCCGTTCTGAATCATGCCGGCGAAACCAGCACCGCATGGAATGATACGCCTATCTGGTATGCCACCCGAGATGGAATATTCGTCTGTTTGCAGTTTAGCGGGGTTCCGCGTTTGGATTCGCAGGGGCAATTGATTGGATTTCGCGGCGTATTTACGGACATAACGGAAAAAAAGCGGGCTGAGGATGAATTGCACAAGAGCGAAACGCTGTTTCGCAACCTTGTCGTGAATCAGGGAGAAGGTATCGGAATTCTCAGTACGAGTAATCATTTTGCATTTGCCAACCCGGCCGCTGACAAGATATTTGGATTCAAGCAAGGTGGGCTCATCGGCCATAGACTGTCCGAATTCGTCGATAAGAAAACTGCAGATTTTCTGCGACTCCAAACCGGGCTGAGGCGTACCGGCTCAATTGGAAGATATGAATATGTCATTACGCGATTGGATGGCCAAAAACGCTCTCTCTCTGTTACTGCCTCGCCGCAAATAGGGAAATCGGGCAAACTGATAGAGACCCTGGTCGTGTTCAGGGATGTTACCGATATTAAAAATGCCCAGGCTGAATTACACCGATCCGAGACGAAATTCCGAACCTTGTTCAATGCCGGCGGCGATGCAATAATTCTCATGGATGAGAATCAGCTATTAGACTGTAATGATGCGACTCTCGGTATGTTTTGCCTTGAGTCGAAAAGGGATTTCCTATCGCGAAAACCGATCTCGCTGTCTCCGCCGACTCAACCCGGTGGAAAGCATTCGATAACACTGCACACAGAACATATTCTATCGGTAAAAGATCACGGTCGACTTTGTTTTGAGTGGGAATTCCTTAGATTCGATTCTCATACGACGTTTCCCGCGGAAGTTCTTCTTACTCCGATGACTCTTGATGGAAAGCTGGTATTTCAGGTAGTTGTCCGGGATATCACGTCTCGTAAGCGACGCGATGCCGAATTGCGCAAAGCAAAAGAAATTGCCGAGAAAAATGAAGCTTTCAATCGGGCCATTATCGATTCGCATGCCGATGCCGTCATAACCCTTGATATGGAAGGCAAGATAACCGTTTTTAATCCTGCCGCAGAGCGAATCTTCGGTTATGAGAGCTCCATGATGCTTGGGCAATCGATCGATCCGTTGATACCGGAAGTATATCTGGTCCGACATACGAGGGCTATGAGCGAGTACCTCGAAAATGGCGAATTGGGTGACATCATTGGGAAACCTCGAGAGATAACGGCGATACGAGGCGATGGAATCGAATTCCCGATAGAATTGACGTTGACTACCAGTGGTCAGGGAAAAGATAGGATTACGATCGGTGTATGTCGGGATATCACCGAACGAAAACGGGCGGAAACCGAACTGGAACGCCATCGCTATAATCTGGAAAACCTGGTAAAGCACCGAACCGCCAAATTGGAACAGGCCCTGGAGAATAAGGATATTCTTTTTAAAGAGGCCCATCATCGGGTGAAGAATAACCTCCAGGTGTTGTCATCATTGGCCGAATTGTATTCCGATACGATTGAAATGAATGAGGCTGTTGCGAGAATATTCGAAACCCTTCAGAGCAGAATTCGAGCAATGGCGTTGGTGCATGAAATGCTCTATCGATCGGATGACCTGAAACATGTCGATCTTGGCCGATATTGTAAGGAATTATGTAATCAAATGGCCGTTTCATTCCAGGCAGTGGATCGCGGTATTCGGCTGCAGGTTGATTCCGAACCTGTGTATATCGAATTGAATCTGGCCATTTCGTGTGGGCTTATAATCGATGAACTCGTGACAAATGCTTTCAAGCATGCGTTCCCTCAACGCGGAGAGTGTGATGAAATATATGTCCGGGTCTGTCGTGTCGATGATCTTGTGACTGTCGAAGTCCGAGATAACGGAATCGGTGGTGAAGCATCTTCAGGTGAAACGACCGATGCCGGAATCGGGAAGCATGTTGTCGAGGCACTAACTCAGGAAATCGAGGGGCAAATCTCCTTTGCCCAAAGCGGCGGTATGGTCGCCAAACTCGTATTTCCGATTAAAATGAATTTACGGGAGCTTGTCGGATGAATAAGGTTAAAGTATTAATTGTCGAAGATATGGCGCTGACGGCGCTGGGAATGGTTTCAAAGATTAAGAAACTGGGATATGAAGTTGTCGGAAAAGCCGAATCCGGCGAAGATGCGATAACTGCGGCACGGGAATCTCAACCCGATGTAATTCTCATGGATATCAATATCAAGGGGATGAACGGTTTGCGGGCCGCCGGTGAAATTCTGCGCGAACTGGCTATCCCCATTGTGTTTACATCGGCCTATACCGATGATACGACGCGGTCTCAGATCAATGAACTCGGTGTACAATATCTTGTCTCTAAGCCATATGACAATAAACTATTGGCCAAGGCAATCGAGGATTCGCTCAATTCGAAGTCGGCCGCCACATCTTGACTTTGACTTGCACTTGTCGCGACTCATTATTATACTGCCGTCATGGCGGATGAGAAAAATCGAAATCCTGATAGACGCCCCGATCAAGACACAACTGGCGGCAACGGCGAAACTGATCGCCAGATTCGTGCGTATCAACGTCAATTGCGTCGACTGACATCCGAATTGTCACTGACCGAGGCTCGAGAGCGCCGTGAAATCGCCTCGGATCTGCACGATCATATTGGCCAGGCCCTGGCTTATGTATCACAAAAAGTATCCATTCTGCGAGGTGATACGATTTTCTCCGGGATGGAAGACGACTTCTCGGAAATCCTCTCGATTTTGGATCAAACGATTAGATATACTCGCGAATTGACGGTCGCAATCAGCCCACCCGTTCTGTATGAATTGGGACTCTCCGCGGCCATCGACTGGCTGGCCGAGCGGGCCCGATTTCGACACGAATTGAAGGTCAAATCATATCAATCCGGTACGCCGAAAAAGGGTACCGAAGATATAGAAGTCTTTATTTTCAAGGCCTTGCAGGAATTAATTACAAATGTGGCGAAACATGCCGGCGCAAAACGAGTAACCGTACAAACTAATTGGAATGACGATCATATAGAAATCGTGGTTCGCGATGACGGTTGCGGATTCGATACCTCTGGATTCGAAAGCGGCCTGTCCGATGACTGCTGTTTCGGATTGTTCAGTATTCGAGAGCGCCTGTCATATATCGGAGGCAGCATACGAATCGAATCGACTCCGGGGAAGGGAACCCATGTCACTCTGGTGACGCCGTATCAGACATCCGGCGGAGGCTTGAATGATTAACGTGTTATTGGCCGATGATCACAGATTACTGATCGAAGGGCTCCGTCCGCTTCTGGAGCGCCAGGGTGATATTACTGTCGTCGGTATTGCTCAGAATGGCTTCGATACAATCAAGCTGGCAGAGGAACTCAATCCAGACATTATCCTGCTCGATATCTCGATGCCCCAGCTCAACGGTATTGATGCGGCGCGTCGGATAATATCGCAATCCCCGAAAATAAAAATCATTATGCTGTCAATGCACGCCGATCAGCGATTTATCCAGGAGTCTTTGCGGGTCGGCGCAAGCGGGTATATTCTGAAGGAATCAGCCGCTCAGGAAGTCATTGAGGCGGTGCGCATCGTATCGAAAGGCGATGTCTTTTTTAGCGCGTCCGTTCGTGAGCGGGTTTTGCAAAACTATGTGAGCTGGCTGCGCGAGGGAAATAAGATTCCGGAATCGCCGCTGACCGGTCGCGAGCGAGAAGTCCTGCAGCTTCTGGCAGAGGGGAAATCGACAAAGGATATTGCTGATTTGCTGTTCGTCAGTATAAAAACCGTCGAAAGCCATCGCAAACAAATTATGGATAAGTTGAATTTACACAGTATAGCTGAATTGACGAAATATGCAATTAAAGAAGGACTTACGAGACTCGAATAAAGTAATACTTTAAGATATTTCAATTCCATCCCGGTAAGGGATTTAGTACTCCATAATCAGGAAATCCCCTATATCAAAAAATTAAAATTCAGGCATATTGATACTGTCTTAGTCTGGAGGATTGATATGTTTGATACTGGTAATACCGGGTTTATGCTTGTGGCAACAAGCCTGGTTATGCTGATGACGCCGGGCCTGGCATTCTTTTATGGCGGTCTGGTCGGGCGCAAAAATGTTCTGTCGATAATGATTCAGAGTTTCGTCTCGATGGGCGTAACGACGATTCTCTGGTATGCCGTAGGATTCTCACTCTGCTTCAGTGGCGGAGAAGGAGGAATCATCGGCAATCTTGATATGGCATTCCTGCGGGGCGTCGACCCGCTGACCCCATTCGGAGACGGCCAGATTCCCATGCTCGTCTTCTTTGCCTATCAGATGATGTTTGCAATTATTACCCCGGCACTGATCACGGGTGCATTTTCCAACCGTGTTCGCTTCCCCGCATACTTGATTTTCCTCGTTGCGTGGCTCCTTTTGGTCTATTTCCCGTTTGTCCACATGATCTGGGGCGGCGGACTCCTGGCCGAATGGGGAGTTCTCGACTTCGCAGGAGGTATTGCCGTACACAATATTGCGGGTATGGCCGCTCTGGCCTCGGTTCTCTTTGTCGGAAAACGACGGGTCGCGGAAAAAGGCCCGCACAGTATTCCGCTGGTTGCTCTCGGTACTGGTTTGCTATGGTTCGGCTGGTACGGTTTTAATGCCGGCAGTGAGCTGCAAGTTGACTCCATTACCGCGCTCGCGTTTGTCAATACCGACGTAGCCGCATCCTTTGCCGCAATTTCCTGGCTGCTTCTTGAATGGACACTTATGAAAAAACCGAAATTCGTCGGACTGCTCACCGGAGCCGTCGCGGGCCTGGCGACAATTACGCCTGCGGCCGCATTTGTTTCGACCGGTTCAGCCGCGATTATCGGTCTTTGTGCCGGTATTATTTGTTATGCGGCAGTCAGCCTGAAGAATAAACTGCACTGGGATGATTCGCTTGACGTGTGGGGCGTCCACGGCGTAGGCGGTGCATTGGGCATTGTTATGCTCGGACTGCTTGGAACCACTGCTGTAAATCCGGCCGGAGCCAACGGCCTCTTCTTCGGCGGCGGCGAATTCTTCATCAAGGAACTGGTTGCCATTCTCGTGTCTTCGATATATGCGTTTATCTTCACCTATGGTATGTTGTGGATAATCAACAAGTTCTGCACCGTTAAGACGACGGAAGCGGAGGAAACAACACTGGATGAATCGCTCCACGGCGAAAGTGCATATGTCAACTAAACGACAGCGTTGGGAGAATGAAAATGAATAGGAATCACGCATCGACTTTATTGGTACTGGTGAGTTTCTTAGTACTGTTGTCCGGAGCTCTTGCGGCAGAAAATACAATAGCTGTCAACACGGCACTGGAAATAAACGGCCGATATATTTGGCGCGGCATGGATATTGCCAGCACACCATCCTTGCAGCCGACTCTGTCGCTGTCTTTCGGTGGCTTCGAATTGGGCACCTGGGGAGCCTATACACTATCGAATGAGGCGTCGGAATCCGACGAAATCGACTTTTGGGGCGCATATACATTCGGCTTCGAAAACGGCGCCTCAGTGACCGCTCTTGCTACCGACTATTACTTCCCGAATGCCGGCATTGATTTTTTCAATTTCAATAATCATGATGCCGTCATCGATGATACGATTCCGGACCCCGGAGCGCATACAATTGAAATCGGCGCCTCTTTTACCGGGCCGGAATCATTCCCGATTACGATTTCCGGTTTCGTAAACGTGTACAACGACGCCGGTTCTAATACCTATTTTCAGGTCGATTTGCCGGTGAAGGTCAATGGTACCGAACTCACGCTTTTCTGCGGCGCGGCCGGGGGAAGTGAGGACAATCCGGATTATTATGGGACAGACAAGCTGTCTATCATCAATGTCGGTGTCTCAACGGTACGAGAAATTGCCGTATCAGAGAGTTTCTCTCTTCCATTATCAGTTTCTTTTATCATTAATCCCAAAGCCGAGATTTCATATCTGGTGGCGGGATTTAGTTTCTGATCCTTCTTTGTCGAACCGACAATGCTTGTCACGACGGCCTTGAGATACTCTCAAGGCCGTTTTTATTGGCATAATCGAATCCCCCAAACTTAATCTCGACTTAATTAGTGTGGTATTTCTGCCGATATTCTTATTAATCGGTGGTTGGAAAACCAATCATTTTCGAAAAGGGGAAGATGTACTTAAGGTACATAAATACAAGGAGATATGGAGTTTATATAGGAGCAAACACCCGGATTTATCAGGCAAGAAAAAGTGCTTGACTTGTGAAATTTTTCTCATATCTTGTCAACTGGTTGCCGATATAATAATATTCGATAATAAGTAGTTTCGAAACAATGAAACTAAGGATGAGATGTGAAAATTCAAAATCCGGAAATTTTCAAACTCCACGCAGAATTCTGCAAGACCATCGCCAATCCGAAACGGCTGATGATTTTGGCGCTTCTGTCGGAGAAGGAAATGAGTGTCGGCGAGATCGTCGAGGCTTTGGATGGACGACTGGCTAATGTCAGCCAGCATCTCCGTGTCTTACGCTCGCACCAGATTGTCCGGACACGCAAAGAAGGGCAGACAGTGTATTACCGATTGGCCGATAAGCGTCTTTTTGAGGCATGCACCTTGATTCGGTCGATTTTGCTTGATGAAATGAAGCGTCGAGGCGAGATCGCTCAGGAAGTCACTGCCCGAAGCAAGTAAGTCGCAGGCAGTAGATAAGAAAGGCATACATCATGGGGCTTAAACGAAGAGACTTTTTGAAAATCGCCGGTGTTGCCGCATCATCGATGGTGATGAGCGAGGCGCGGGCGAACACCGAGGAATGTACCGATTTCGGCGATGTTTTCGGTGTCCTCGTCGATACGACGGTTTGTATCGGCTGCCGCAATTGTGAGGCGGCCTGTAACGATAAAAACAAGCTGGCTGAGAATAAAGACTTCACCGATAAATCGGTCCTCTCGCACCATCGGCGGCCATCTCTTGAGGCCTATACGGTCGTCAATACCTTTCCCAATGCAAAGGGGATGAACGGCCAGTCATTCATGAAAATACAATGCATGCATTGCAATGATCCGGCCTGCGTCAGCGCCTGTATCGTCGGCGCCTTGTCAAAATGTGCCCATGGCCCGGTCTCATATGAAGCCGATCGCTGCATCGGCTGCCGCTATTGTATGGTTGCATGTCCCTATCAGGTGCCGGCATATGAATATGATGAGGCGGTTGCACCCAGAGTCATGAAGTGCGATTTTTGTAACGATCGCATTCATGATGACAATCCACCCGCCTGCGTCGCGGCCTGTCCGGCCGAGGCCTTAACATTTGGAAGGAGAAGCGATCTTATCGATTTGGCACGGCTTAAAATAAAGAAGGAACCGGAAAAGTACACCGATCACATCTTTGGCGAGCATGAAGTGGGCGGTTCGAGCTGGATGTATCTGGCATCGACCGAATTTAAGGCGACTGAACTTCCCCAACTGCCGCATGATCCGGTACCGCCATATACCGAAACGATTCAACATGGGATATTTAAATACTTTATCCCGCCGGTCGCTCTCTATGGCTTCCTCGGGTTGGTGATGCACTCGCTTCGCGAAGACGAAAACGGCAACGACGTAGGAGGACATGATGATACACAACGGTGAACATCCCGCGCCGATTAACGTCAAGTACTTCACCACCGGTACGAAGATTCTTTTCGGGATTATGATCCTGGGGCTGGCGACTTATATTTATCGCCTCATCGCCGGTCTCGGCGCGACAACAAATCTGACTGAGCAGTACCCCTGGGGAATCTGGATTGCCATCGATGTCGCCTCCGGCGTCGCTCTGGCCGCGGGCGGATTCACAACTGCCGCATTGGCCGATATCTTTCATCGCGAAAAATATCATGCCATCGTGCGCCCGGCTCTCCTGACAGCTCTGCTCGGCTATTCATTTGTCGTCATCGGACTTCTCGCAGATCTCGGACGCTATTACAACGTCTGGCATCCAATGCTTCCCAGCATGTGGCAAGGCGACTCGGTGCTTTTCGAAGTCGGTCTATGCGTCATGATTTACCTGACCGTCCTGTACATTGAGTTTCTGCCGATTGTCGTCGAACGGTTCCGCGGTCGCGTCAATCTGCCGGGAGTGCTCGCCAGAGCAAATAAAATCCTGGAATCGATGTTGAGTATCGCGGACAGAACACTCGGCAGGATTACGTCGCTGTTTATTATCGCCGGAGTCGTCCTGTCCTGCCTGCATCAATCATCGCTCGGAACCCTGATGATTATTGCGCCCAGTAAAATGCACCCGCTCTGGTACACGCCAATTCTACCTTTGCTGTTTTTGCTCTCCGCAATTGCAGTCGGTTTCCCAATGGTTATTTTTGAATCGATTCTTGCCTCCCGCTCATTTAAGCTGAAGCCGGAAATGCCGGTACTGAGTTCCATCGCACGGTATACGCCGATTTTGCTCGGAATATATCTGGCGCTTAAAATCGGTGATTTGACGATTCGCGACGCCTGGGGATATGTTACTGCATTTTCGCCGGAATCATTCGCATGGCTGGCCGAAGTATTAATCGGCGGCCTAATTCCGATATTTATTCTTTCTTCCCGCCGTATGCGGCACTCGATTACCGGTCTGTTTTTGGGAGCTTCACTGGTTATCACCGGTATCGTGATGAACCGCATAAATGTATTTCTGGTCGCTTATCATCCGCTCTATGCCGACAAACCATATTTCCCGTCATTTATGGAAATCATGGTTACGGTTGGCCTGATTGCCGGCCTTGTTCTGGTGTATCGCGCAATGGTAAAAATCTTTCCCGTCATTTCAGTCCATACTGAAGAGCCTCCACAGCCTGCCCCGATGCAGACTTCAATAGTGGCGGGAGGAAAATAATCATGTCCCGATGGATTCTTATTATCTGTGTTTGTCTCCTATTGATGTTTGCCGGTCTACTGCTTGCCGAAGGCGTCGAAGATACACTACACCCGGGGAAGTCCATAAACTGCCTCGAATGTCACACCTGCGAGACACCGACGGCGCGGGAAAAATGCCTTCGCATGTGTCCGAGTCTTACCATGACGCACATTACGGCCGAACACTCCTTGTCCGAGGCGCCTGAAAAGATCGTCCTCGGTGAAATCGCCGATGCCTATCAGCCGGTGACCTTCGACCACAAGGCACACGCCAACATGGCCGAAATGGGACTCAAATGCGCTACCTGCCACCATTACAGTCCGCCCGGACGCATCCCGGCTTGTCGCGAGTGTCATGGGGGAGAGGCGAATCCGAATAATCTGCGCCAGCCGGCTCTCAAAGGCGCGTACCATCGCCATTGTATTTCCTGTCACCGCGAGTGGAGTCATGACACGAAGTGCGTCATCTGTCACATTCCTGCCGGAAAATCAGCCGCATCTCACACAGATTCGACTGATATCATCGGTGTGGCTCACCCGATTATTACAGAACCCACAAAACGGATTTATCATACACCATACAAAAAAGGTGAAATAGTCACATTCTATCATCGCCAGCACATCGAATTGTATGGCCTGCGCTGCGCCAATTGCCATCAGGAAGAAAACTGCAGCTATTGCCATAATCTGGATAAGGCCTCTGGAACCGCCCGCCATGAAAAGACCATGGAGCAAATTCATGCCACCTGCAATAATTGCCATATTCAGGATCGCTGTGATAAATGTCATGACACGAAGGAAAAACCGCCGTTCTCGCATGCACTGACCGGCTGGGGACTCAATCGTTTCCACGACAAACTCGATTGCCGCGCCTGTCATCCGACCGGAAAACCAATCAGCAGATTGGATAGAAATTGCGTCAATTGTCATGGCGGATGGAGCCAGGAAAACTTCGATCATGCCAAGACCGGCCTCAAACTGGATGACATCCATATCGAAGCCGATTGCTCCGACTGCCATCATGATTTGATTTATGACAACAAGCCGGTCTGCTCCGATTGCCACGATGATGATCGAAGTCACACCGACGCCGCTCCGGGAGTTTATCTCGAAGGGATGAAGAAGTAGCACGAGACATCTCGGAATAAATTGTATTGCGAAACCGGACAGCCGCTCTCCAATGTAAGTAGACCGAGAGCGGCTGTACTGTCGTATCTCTTGATCCTAACTCATCACATCGTTGCCGAAAGTAACTATAGCTGAATAATATAATACACACGATTAATATTCCCCTTGACACATTGAGAGGCATCATATATTATATAATTACAAGCCCTTCCAACATGGATTCAGATTACGCGAAGCCTCACTTCGTTTGCCACGCAGAGTAACTTTCGTACAACTCTAATAGCAAAAATGACACATGCGATGTGGCTTGTGGCTTAAAGGGCATCAAAAGCCAAAAGTCGAGAAAAGCAGCGCTACAAAAATTCTCTTTTCAGACAATAACCTCTGTCAACCCTGCCAAAAACGCCTCCGGTGAGGAGCATTTTGTACAGTCGCGCGCGGATGTTTCTTCTAAAGGGCGGAGGCGGCATTCCCTTGGGTGGGAATGATTCTATTAATCTGTTTAATTTAGCGAAAGGAAGTACCATGAAGATCAAAGCCGTTTCAGCGCTTCTGGCGCTGGTAGTCCTGTTGGCTTCTCTGTCGGGATCGACATCGGCCGTTGTCTGTAGCGGTGTGGCAGGCGATGCGAACAACGATGGAAATGTCAACCTGATCGATGCAGTATTCGTATATGCATACCTGTTCCAGGGAGGCGATGCTCCGCCGTGCCCGGAACAGGCGGATGCCAACGGGGATTGCAATATTAATCTCATCGATTACGTCTACCTGTACGTGTATCTGTTCCAGGGTGGCAATCCACCCGTGTTTTGTAACTAGAGCGGTTACGAACCGCGTGAACAACTGACTTTAATAGTCAGGCGAGGGTGTCTGGGACTCTCACCCTCGTATAGAATTATCAGGAAGAGTGACAAAAATCAATCGCCTTATCTCTCAATGCCTCGGACAATATTTCAGTACCCATTGTCCAACATCCTTATTCATACAAAGTCATCTCCAATTCGTTGACATAGCAGGAGATAGTATTTGCAATCTGCTCCGCGATGCGTATAATAGATTATTCCTGATTTCGATTAAAGGGCGTCTGCGATTATGGCGGATTTGTTTGATAGTGTGAAATCCATTTGGACCAAATACCCTGTGGCATTCGGGGCATGCGTATATGGTCTTATCGCCGCATTGTACGGAATATTCACCAATGGCCTGATGCCGGATGACGCCTATATATTTATTCAGTACGCCGAAAACCTCACGAAAACCGGTATGCTGGCATTTAATCCCGGCGAAGAATCGTACGGTATTACGAGCCTGACCTGGACATTGTTGTTGGCATTGTGTTCGTATTTGCCGATTGCATTAGAGACGATGTCGAAAGCACTGGGTATCCTGCTCAGTTCGATCGGTGTCGCGTTTTGGGCAAAATGGGCATTTGATCGAACAGATATCCCGGCATCGCCTCTGCCGTTGATAATCGCCGCGTTGATTCCGACTATCGGACCGGGGCGCATGATCGTCGGAATGGAGCCGCCGCTGTTGTGCCTGTTATCGGGTATTTTAGTTTATTCGTACGGCAGGCGTGCGATTCCGGTAATGGGCGTCTCCGGAGGATTGCTCATTCTCACCCGGCCGGACATGTCTATAGTAGTATTTGTGCTTTTTACCATTTTGGCATTCCGCCAAAGAATACGTCAGGCAATTATATTTGCCGGCCTGGCCGGTATTATCGCATTGCCGTGGCATGCGTGGCTGTATTATCGCATCGGACACATTCTGCCTCCGACGCGCGTCGGAAAACTGGCGGTTTTTTTGCCCGATCATCTGAATATTACGCTGTCTCAGTTCGAAAGCGGTACGATAGTCAATCATTTGATTTGGTCGGTTTCGGCACTCAAGGCATTTGCGAAAATAGGATTTTCTTCACTCGCATTTTTGGGATTAGTAACAGCGGCAATTCTAGTGTCATTATTTATGATCTATAGGCGAAAAAGCAGCACATTAGAAATCCTTCTGTTGCCGACTGCCTGTATCATATCGTCGCTGGCGGCATATTGTGTGCTGTTCCCCTTATTAAAGCTTCGCTATTTCGTCTGGATATCTCCGGCCTTGATTATCGGAATCTGGCTGGCCGGAAGGACACTGTTTAATGCGAAGCTCTTTCACCGACTGTCGCTGATTGCTGTATGTGGATTTCTGCTGTTATTATATCCTGCCTTAAAGAGGCAAATCTACTCGACCGAAATGGTCAAGTATCGTCTGCGGACGGGAATCTGGCTGTCGCAAAATACACCGCCGGATGCCAGAATTGCCCTGGAACCGATCGGCCAGATTGGATATGCATCTCATCGTTATATTGTCGATATGGGCGGCTTAACCAATACGGAAACCCAACCATATATCGTCAATGGATTTGCCGATACGACTCGCATTCTGCAATGCCTGGCGGATTTTAGCGCGGACTATTTGGTGACATACGATCATGATGGCTACCTCGGGGCTCTCATTCGCGACTGCCCGGATCATTTCGAGCAGGTTGCATACATCCCAGAACAGCCGGTTGAAAACCTGCGTTATCGCGTCGTCAGGATTATTAAGAAATAGTCAGTGCCGGGCGAATTCGTTCATTCACTAAATGTTTCATTTATGCGATGAATCCATTGTCGCAGAGGAGGCCAGTCGATATTGTGGTATAGGGATTGGTTTGCCGACCGGCAGGTACGAGATGTCAATCGCTTGCCCATTACTATCAATAATTTTTAATTCAACCGGTTTGTCGATATTATTCCAGTAAATACTGCGCCCCTTTAGTATCTGACCGTCTCGCAGTCCTGCCGTATAAGCGGGTCCATCAATATCGACGCCGGAAATTATCCAGGGCGCTCCTTCTGGCGGTTTTTGATATACAAATCCCAAGTCAAACGGGGTGATTTTGACTGTATCGAGGATGCCTAATGCTCCCAGTCCATCGGAAGGAATCACGACCGTATGGCCGCTGTCAACGAAATATTCAATATCTGACGATACACCACTTGATAAGTATGGGCGTATCAGAGAGTCAATATTGTCGGCCGACACGACAACGCCATCGAGCTCGGCTGCGCGAAGAAGATCCTTCATGAGATTATCGAGATTGTATTTGCCTGCGGATGAATTTATGATCATCGTATCCCAGCGCAGCGCCAGTAAATCACCTCGAATATATGGGATTTTTTCAATATCCTTGTCCTGATGATTATTCTCCAGTATTGCGTTATTAATCACATTGCGGGCGGGAGATTGGTATAAATCCACAATAGTGGAGTTGATATCTTCGATATACTCCGACAATGTCATCAAGCCGGCGCGATAAAGAATCAGGCGAGTATAGTAGTCAGTAAATCCTTCGGCAAACCAATAGACAAGTTCCTCAGGTGCCTGCCGGCGTATTTTTCTCCCATTCCATGTATGAAAGAGTTCGTGCGTCAACAGTTTTATCAAGCCGCTCGCATCAGGGAAATCTTGTGATACAAATAACGCATAGGAATCTATTAATCCCGTGCCGCCCTTTGAGCAGCATGGTTCATCAGTAGGAAGGAGCGTGACTAAAAAATAGGGGAAGTCATAATCATTCCAGAATCCCCGAACAGCATGCATAGATTTATCGATTTGCCGGTTGAATTCACTTATGTCAAATGCCCATTCTCCATAGATTGCGATATTGACTGGGTAGCCGGAGATATCAATGCGATGCTGCTGAATATTACCTCCGAGAAATATCGTATGACAGAAATCATCAAGGTTACGCGTAATGTTTTGATGTTCATCATTAATCCCGAAAGAGTTTGATAGCTTCCAACCGGGTGGGATATTCTCCCAGTTCAATTCGATATCTAATGACTCATACAGATTCCAATCGGGGTAGGCGAATACTGCGTGTCCAATGCAGTGAAACAGGTCTGCCCTGAAAATAGGACGGTAATAGACATCGACGGTTATCGGATCGTCCCAGTATTGCACGACATGGTATTGTACGGCAATCTGATCCGACGGTTCATGACGAATTTCATAGGCGTATTCATCAGGGAGATACGAATATGATGCATCATTATTTAGGATCGCGAAATCTTTTATGCCCTGATCGTAGGTGTCCTGCCATGCCCAAGAATGTGGAATATTAATAATGGTCGAACCGTCATCTTCTCCAATAAAAGACAATTGCACTTCCAGATACTTATCACTCGCATCCCAGTGAGGAGAAATAGTATAATTCAAATCCGAGGCCATACCAATTGTCGGACAGCAACAGATAGGAATAAAGACAACACTATATAATACTATGCTGCGGATTAAAAGACCCCATCGTTCGGTGAGAGGCGGATAGATCATGTTAGGAATCTCCTTCACCTATTAGATGTGCACTTTAGGCGATTGGTTGTAACAGTATTTAATACCGATGCAAAAAGGAAAAACAACCTTTTGCATACTGTCATGTGTCTATTATATATTGAATAGCGATGCCGACGGCAAGGCGGCACAGCGATTACTATTGGCGCCTACAAAGGAGTCCGGTCACATGAAACAATCTCAGATGATAATCATTCTTGTCCTTTGCTCTTTCTTCTTATTCGGATTGGCATCGTCGAATGAATGCTTCAGCGTTATTGTTGGCAAAGATGCCTCCGCCAATGGTTTCGTGATGCTGGCTCACACCGAGGATTTCGACCCGGTTCAGAATATCGATTTCCGCAAGTACTCCCAGGGAGAGGCCTTTTTGAGTGAAGATGCCATTCCTGAGGTATATCGAGGCTCCGATAGTATCTCCGAGCGGTTCATTGTTAGCGTACCGACCGAGAAGTTCAGCGACTGCATCATGAATGAGTATGGCGTCATCGTGGCATCGGACCAATGCCCGTCGCGGCAGGATAATCCGGAAGTGGTCGATGGTGGCATCGACAAGGCCTTACGGCATCTGGTCGGGGAGAGGGCCGTGTCGGCTCGCGCCGGCGTGCACCTCGCCGGGGAAATTGTCGAGCGAGTCGGGTACGCCTCGAATGGGCGGACATATATGATTTGCGACCCGCAGGAAGGCTGGGTGTTTTGCGCCATCGGGGGCAGGCATTGGCTCGCGGCTCGAGTCCCCGATGATGAAGTGGCGGTCATCGCGAATTCCTTTACGGTGAATGCCGTGAACTTTGATGATACGACTCGATTCCTGGCGTCGATCGGATTGACCGAGTACGCAGCCGGCAGGGGATGGTACGATTCCGAAACCGATTCTGATTTTGTCTTTCGGCATGTGTTTGCCGATTCCAGCGCGGCCGTCAATTCGGCCAATGTGTGCCGCCAGTGGTCCGGATTCCGGTGGCTGCGCGAGGATACCGTTCGCGCCGACTGGAAAAATCTGCCGTTCTCGATGAAGCCTGATACTAAGATTGATATATCCGCTCTCATGCACATCATGGGCGACCATTACGAGGATTCCAAACTGTTTGTACTTCCTTCGGATTCATCGAACCCGCACGAGAATAAATTCTGGGCCATTTGCAATCCTATCACAAAGCTGAGCTTTATTGCAGAACTGCGTGCCGACATGCCGAAGGATATCGGCATGGTCTATTGGTTGTGTCTGGGCCGACCGTGTACATCATTCTATGTGCCGTTTTACTTTGGGATGGATGAAATCCCTGAGTTTTATCGCCTGCGCCCGATTGACGAGTCGGCGTATGGTTCGACTGACATCGCATCCCTTCCTGATTCGCTTCTGCACAATGAGGCATTCGAGACATTCTATAATTACTGCCTGTGGGTTGATTCTAATTACGCCTCGGTTGCAGATGAAGCCGCAAAAGCCAAAGCGGCATATTATAAAGATATATTTTCGACAAGAGATATCAGGGAAAGACAGATCGATCTTTACTCCGGCTCCGATAATCTCATGAAATCCAAAATAGAAGCTATCACACGCTATTGCATCGATGCGGCATTGGATGCAATTGACAAAGTCAAATCTAAATAGCGCTTCATGTGGCACTAAAAATGTGGCTCTCCGGGTGAAAGAGTGAGTTATCCACACTGCTGTCTTCGGAAATTCATCACAATTGCTGACCAGCTATAGACTTACGGCAAATTGGGTTTGTTTCCTCATTTTTAGGGGCCCCATATCTGCAAAGTTATGACAGCCTTTATAAATCAACTTGCAACGACGAATTTTCATTTCATAGACTGAATTTTTATTCATTATGATAGATGCTCCTTTTATAAGGAGTTTATATTCAGACTTAATAGAGAGCTTGTGCAATAATCGTCATCCATGATTAGAACGCTTCAATATCAAACGCGCGGCCCCAAAACAAAAACTCCCGAAGTCATTCGACTTCAGGAGCTTAAATTTGGTAGCGGGGGCAGGATTTGAACCTGCGACCTTCGGGTTATGAGCCCGACGAGCTACCGGACTGCTCCACCCCGCGACGTGAAGTGCCAATATAAGCGATTGACTGTCCATGTCAAGGCCTATCACTGGCTAATTCTTACGAATTTATCATATTATGCACTTATTTTTATTTTTTTTCACACCTTATCATGTTCTGTATTATTGCACCTGGGGTAGGGGGGGCAGGATTTCCCGCCTCGGGGGACATTCCGGAACCTGCGATCCGCCTGGGCGGATTATGAGCCCGACGAGCTACCGGACTGCTCCACCCCGCGACGTGAAGTGCAAATATTAATATTTAACTCTGTATGTCAAGCCTTATAAAGACTAAATCTTACCTTTTCCTCATATTTAGGCGGTAATTTTCTTCTTCCCGGCTCCTCGCAACATACTGAACTTCAAAAACGGAGGCGTCACCAGCGTCGTCACAATCACCATAATCACAACCGCCGAAAACGTCCCGCCCGAAATCACCGGTTCGCCGTCGAGATATAATTTCGCTCCGATTCCGGCAAAAATCAAACCGACTTCGCCTCGGGGAATCATCCCGAGACCGACTGCCGCGCGATTGATTGTTTTGTCGAATATTGCCAACGAGCAGGCCTGTTTTCCGATTATCGCGGCGAGTGTCATGACACCTGCGAATAACAAAATATCAAGATGTCCGAATGTCTCCAATTGCACCATCATGCCCATGCGAACGAAGAAGATCGGTACCAGGAATATCGCTATCGGTTCAATCAATTCATCGACACTGTGCTGTCCATCATCGGTGTAATCTTTATAATAAATTTTCTCCAGCACCAAACCGGCGGCGAAGGCGCCGACGATAGGGGCGAGGCCGATCAGATTGGCCACCCATGCGAAGACAAAGCAGATCAACAAGCCGATCGATAGCAACATGCCGCCGACGTGCATCTTGAATCCGATTTTGAATAAGTGCGGTGAAATAAGCCGTCCGATAATCAAGGCGCCGACGACAAAACCGATCGCCTTGGCGACGATGAAAAAGATTCCCATGCTGGACAATTCACCGCCGGTGCCTGCTGCGGTAATAATTCCGGCCACGACCGCCAGAATCACCAAGCCCATGATATCGTCGATGACTGCCGCACCAAGGATGATTTTCGCCTCCTTGGTTTGTACCTTCCCCATATCCTTGAGAACTCGAGCCGTTATCCCGACCGATGTCGCCGTCAGCGTCGCGCCGATAAAGACATGAACATAGATCGATTCATGGGGCAGGAACCAGGCGCCGACTCCCCAACCGAGGAAAAACGGGGCGATAACGCCGAATGTTGCGACCATAAACGAGGTCACGCCGACCTTCATCATTTCATCGACGGTCGATTCCAGGCCGACCTGGAAGAGGAGGATGATTACGCCAATCTCAGCCAAAACCTCAAGTGTCACCGAATGTTTCATTGGTTCGAACATATAAACGAGATTTATAAAGTAGTGCGTCAGGCTATCGGGCGGGAGACTACTGACATCGGGTAAATAATTTCCGAGCAACGCCATGTTACCAATAATCATACCAATGATCAACTCGCCAAGAACTGCCGGCTGTTTGACTCGCTCAACCAAATCGCCACCGATTTTGGCGGCCAACAGGATGATAATCAGGCCAAGCAGAACATCCGACACTTCCGATGAACCGTGCGCGCTGCCGGCTTCGCCTTCTCCGCCGTGTTCGGCGGCCCCTTCGGGCATATGCGCCTGTATGTCGCCGGGTTCTGTCTCATCTGTGGTAACATTGGCAGGAACCTGTTCCATTTCGTGTGTTTCATGGGCCGGGGTTGCATCAGAATCATTTTGAGCGAATCCGAAGTCGGGGAAAACGATACTGTATACCCAAAATGCGGCCAGAATGACGAAGACTATCGCGAAGCGCTGATTGGGCAAAAATCGTTTTATATTCAAACCGTACCTCCTCACAGGTTGTGAACTACGAACGGTAAATATATCGGTTTGATGTAGTCTGGCAAGTGTTTATATTGACGAACTTTATTCCGGGTTTTTATTTTCCGACTAAGAAAAAGGCCTAAAAATGCACTTTTATTTGCGGTTTGTGCTATTCGCTGTTATCTTGCCGGTATGAAAGAGAATTTTGAAGTCCGTCGCCCGATGGTGGCCGGGTCGTTTTATCCGTCCAACCCGGTAGAACTGGCCAAAATGATGGCCGAGTTCTATTCTACGGCGAAAAAACGACAATTTGCAGGGCAGATCAAGGCGATTATCGCCCCTCATGCCGGGTATCAATACTCGGGACAAATCGCCGCTGAGGCCTTTAAACAGATAGAAGGTGCAATTTATGACGTCGTCGTCGTTATTGCACCGTCCCATAGGTTTTTTAGAGGCGTCTCAGTTTATTCCGGTGGAGCGTATCAAACTCCGCTCGGTGTGGTCGAGATCGACAGAAAATTATCCGATCAGTTTTCCAATAAACACCCCGAAGTATATTCTTCAACCGTTGGCCATGCCGGTTCCGGCGGGTATGGAGAGCATTCCCTCGAAGTGCAGCTTCCGTTTCTACAGATGGTTCTCGGGAAGTTCAAACTCGTTGCGATTATGATGGGCGAGCAGGAAGAATCGGCCATCCGCGCCACTGCGGAAGTGCTCACGGCCGTCCTGAAAGACAAGAATGCGCTCCTCGTGGCTTCGACCGATATGTCTCATTTTTATCCGGAAAAAGAGGCGAACCGACTGGATAAGAATTTCGAGAATGCGCTCAAGACATTTGACACGAATAACATTATCAATGTCGTCACGCAGGGGAAGGCCGAGGCCTGTGGTTTCGGACCGGTTGCTGCTGTCGTCGAAGCCGAGAGGCGTATCGGCGGCCGGGAAGTCGAGATCATCAAATACGGCACTTCCGGCGCCATGACCGGAGATTTTTCGGAAGTAGTCGGTTATTTGTCGGCCGTGATCGTCGGCAAAGAATTCGTTAAAAAGCGCCCGGCGGAAATGGGCCGCCCGGTAAAGAAAAAAATCGAAGAATATACCGAGCAGGAAAAAACTTTCCTCCACAATCTGGCCATGATGGCTGTTGAAGCCGGTGCAAAAAACGAGAAGTTCGATATGCCGCCCGCTCCAACTGATCGACTGAAGGAAAAGCGTGGCGCCTTCGTGACTATCAATAAAAACGGTATGCTGCGCGGCTGCATCGGATTAGTGCAGGCTCGCCATCCGCTGGCCGAAACGGTTGCAAATATGGCTATTGCGGCCGCCTTCGATGACCCTCGCTTCCCTGAAGTGACGCCGGATGAATTGAATGATTTGGAATTCGAAATTTCGGTTATGTCGCCGCTGTCGCTGGTCGATGATATCGAGGAAATTCGAGTCGGCAGGCATGGCCTGATGATTCGCCTCGATATGCACTCCGGGCTATTATTGCCGCAGGTGGCCACAGAGCATGGCTGGGACAGGATAACGTTCCTGGAACAGACTTGCCTTAAGGCCGGATTGCCCAAAAACAGCTATAAAGACAAACGGGCACAGATTTACAAATTCACCGTTGATATGATCTGATTGTTATTTTGTCGCGAGGAAAATTGTGGCCGTCTCCAGGAACTGGGGATGGCCTTTTGCTTGTGCGAAACCGGCATCGCGAATCATTTTGCAAAACTTGTCTGGTGAAGGGAAGGCCTCGACAGAGTCATTCAGATATTTATAGGCTTGATAATTCCCTGAAATCAATCCGCCGATCAACGGCATGATCTTCCCGAAGTACAGACTGAATAAAAACCGAACGATCGGATTTTTTGGAATGGCCGGTTCGATTATCGCCAGTCGTCCGCCGGGGGAGAGGATACGATGGATGTCTCGGAGTGCTTTCGGTTTGTCGGTAACATTTCGAATCCCGAAACCAATCGTCACTGCCTCGATTGATGCATCTGCGAAGGGCAATTCCTGAGCGTCGGCACGGGTAAGTAGTATATGGCTTTTTGTTTTGTTTTGCAGACGCTGCCCGGCAATAACCAGCATCTTGGCCGCGAAATCCGCCCCGTGAATGGAAATCGTATCACCATATTTTTTGTCGAAAATCAGCATGAAATCGCCTGAGCCGCAGCAGAGATCGAGCACTGCCTTGCCGGAGACATCGCCAATCATGGCGACAGCTTTCTTGCGCCAGCGCATGTCGTTGAATCCGGACAGCAGGCGATTGAGAAAATCGTAGCGCGGGCTTATCCGGTCGAACATCGATTCGATTTTGCGTCCGTGCGAATCATTCATAGAAGGGCAAAGTAATAGAAAGGCGCCAAAAGAGCAAGGAGTTCATCGGAAGTGGGATATCGGGTGAAGAGGAGTGAAAAGGCGCCGATCAGACGCCTTTCCAGCCCATCGGTTCTTCGTTATAATCCTGAATCATTTGCCAGGCCTGCTCCGCGGTATCGGCATACCGGAACAAGTCCAGATCCTCGGGATCGATAGTCCCCTCGGCAACCAGGAAGTCGAAATTTATTAATTGCGTCCAGTAGTTTTTCCCGAAGAGGACGATTGGAATACGCTTGGTCTTGACGGTTTGAACCAGCGTCAAGGCCTCGAAGAGTTCGTCCAGTGTTCCATAACCGCCGGGGAAGGCTACCAGCGCCTTGGCGCGCATCAGGAAGTGCATCTTGCGAACGGCAAAGTAGCGGAATTGGAAGCAGAGGTCCGGTGTGATATAATCATTCGGTTTCTGTTCCATCGGGAGTGTAATGTTCAAACCGATGGATTTCGCGCCGATATCGAATGCGCCGCGGTTGGCGGCCTCCATAATGCCCGGTCCGCCGCCGGTTACGACGACATATTCTGCACCGTTGCCGTTTTGTGATTCGCGCGACACCAGTTGCGCGAAGCGATGCGCCTCGTTGTAGTAATCGGATTTTGCCATGACGCGTCGGGCGATGGAGAGGCGCCGCAGTAAATCCGGATCGCGCGGACTTTTTTCCAGTTTGGCTTCCAGCGCTTTTATTTTCTTTTTACATTCATCGGGCTCACTGATGCGCGTGCCGCCGAAAACGACAATTGTGGATTTTATGTTGTGCTCAAGAAGACTCAATTCGGTCTTTGATAATTCCAACTGCAAACGGACGCCTCGAAGTTCATCTTTCATCAGAAATTCGGGGTCTTCGAATGCCAGTCTATACGATTCAGAATCTTCCCACCAACGCTTGCTGTTTGCTTTTTTCTTCGATGCCATTACATAAAATCCTTGTCTTAATTCGTCGGGCCCGCGCCCGTATCTATCGTGATTTTGGTCCCCTGTATTATTAATCGGTACTTGAGACGATTAGGTCAACCTCTTCGCCCGGCAAAAGTTCAGAACCGGGGTCTTCGGATTGTTCCAGAACCGTCCTGGGAAGAAAATTCTCGTTAACTTTCTCCGTAACCAATCCCAGGGCGAGACCTTTATCTTCCAGCCGCTGAGTTGCCTCTTCCAGAGACAGTCCTATAAGTCGCGGTACAAAGACGGTCCTTTGATAGGGCCCCTGATTGACCATCAGATTGACGTCGCTGCCATACGGTATTTTCGTTCCGGCCGAGGGATAAGTAAAGACAACGACTTTCTCCGGCAGTGAATCGGTGCTCGTCCATTGAATATCACCAAGTACAAAGCCGTTCGTTTCTAACGTCAGTTTCGCCTGTCTTATCGAGAATCCCCGCAAATCCGGTACCTCGACTGCCTTTTGGCCTCTTGAAATTACGACCTTAATGCTGCGGCCCGCCTTGACCAGTGTCCCGCCCGCTGGAAATTGCGAGAGAATAGTGCCGGTCGGCTTATCCGGATGATATTCCTCGGATGTAATCGTCAGCTCCAATTCTGCTTCCCGCAATACGGGGTCGGCTTCGGCGATCGTCATCCCTTCGACATCAGGTAAGGAAAATTCATTTCCATGGCGCGTAATGACCGGCATTACGATATCATTGGTTATCAGGTAAAGGACGAACAGGATGATCAGCCAAAGGATCAGGTAAATGACGCGGCGGCCCCAGACCGTATTTGAGTAAGGAATTTTATTGATAAGAGAACCCATGCCCTGATTAATATACCTTTCGTTAGGGGTTAACAGGTATATCTTTTATACCGTGAAAGGTATGTTAAAGTTTTTTTGATTTTGAGCCAAGCTTTTTCTTGAGGCGTACGCAGAAGGCCCCGTCGAGATAGTCGACATTGGGATATGTTTTTATAAATCCGCGCTCATTGAATAATTCCTCCGGGAACGTATTCGTCGGCGTATCAACCGAGAAGTCCGGTCGCTCCAACAGGAATTCTTCAACTATCGAATCATTCTCATCGCGGATAATCGTGCATGTGGAATACACAAGGACACCGCCGGGTGTCACCAGGTCGGCGGCGTGGCGAATCAGTTTTGCCTGAATCTCTGCCAGCTTCTGAGAGTCGCTGCGGTCTTTCATCCAGCGCAGATCACTGTGTTTGCCCTGAACGCCCCATCCGCTGCACGGGACATCCAACAGGACCCGGTTACTCGCCGGACCACGGAAGTCGAGCGTATCGCACACTACCGGTGCGATGCAGGTGATACCCAGCCGTTGGGCATTTTCAACGACCGTCTTTAATCGGTCCTGACTGATATCGACAGAAGTGATGCGGCCCTGATTGTGCATAAGAGCGGCAGCATAGGTTGCCTTTCCGCCGGGAGCCGAACATAAATCGAGGATATTGTCTTTCTGTTTCGGATTGAGCAGCCGTACCGCCATACCGGCCGATTCGTCCTGAATATAGACGCGACCACCATCGAGCAGTTCCTGTTCCAGCGGAATACCCTGCCTGAAGATATGATAGTAATCTTCTAAATATTTCCCCTGGCTGTACTCGATATAGTGCGTCTTCAGCAATTCCGTCAATTGCTCCGGATTATAGCGCAGCCTGTTGATGCGATATGTCAGATGCGGAGAATCATTTCCTCTCGCCAGAAGCGTTTCGGCTTTTTCGAATCCGAACTCATTAATGCAGTATTCGACAAACCAATCGGGGTAACTGTAATACTCGCCGAGATATTCGACCGGGAACTCATTTTTATCGGGAAAAACGACCCGTTCCGGTGTCCGCAGATAATTTCGCAGGATAGCGTTTACAAACGAACCTCTTGATTCATGCACCAGTCCCCGCGCCAGATTGACAGATTCAGAAACAGCCGCACCGGCAGGAATTCGATTGGTGAACATGAGCTGATACAGCCCAAGGCGCATTATATTGCGGGTGACTTTATCGATTTTGATATTCGGCTTTTTAAGATAGAACGAATAGGTGAAGTCCAAACGCCGACGCATTTTTATGACGCCATGACATAATTGCATGAGGAAGCGGCGGTCAAGATCGTTGTACTGCTGACCGGAGATTACTGCTTTGACGGCGTCATCGCTTTTCCATCCTCTGTCGAATACTAATCCGAGCGCCTGAATACAGGCTGCGCGAACGGAATCGAAGTTCGATGACTTCTTCTTGCTTATCGGCCCCACGATGGCTCCAATATGTACCGGTTATTCACCGGAGTTGCTGCTTACACCAAAAGTGCTAACGTAATAAGTATCGGAAAATTTTCTGCCTTTTTCACCGGTTTAAGCCTAAATTATGGCGCTGAGAGGATCAAGGTATTGTCCCGTCGAATCCTTGTATTGTAACGCGGTTCGATGAAAATGCAAGGAAGTAATATCAGCGGAAGAAAATCCCCCAAGAGCGTCAATTACTTCGCTCGGTTTGGCATAGCCACCCTCTCCCAATCCCAATTCCATTTCAATGTATGGCGCAGCGCTATCCACAACCAATTCCAATTTATAAATTGCCGGCCGAATTTCAACCTCTTTTATGCCGTCTTTGGCTGTGCGCGGCGCAATTATTGAGTCTTTTTCAAGCAGCGAGGCTATGGCGGAAGTGAGGGGTTCCGGGGATCCAAGATCGCCAAACACCCGGTAAACGGCTCGATTCAACAGGGCGGAAATCGCCGGAGCCTTCGTGTAAACCAGGCGGTAATCGGAGACGAAATATCCCTGCGGCAACAGGGCATTGAGGCGCTCCAAGTGGTCTTTTGTGCAGGTACCCTCGATCTGAATATCGAGGTATTCGCTATCGGAGCTGTATCCGAGAGGTAGGGGAGGGCCGAACGATAATTTCTGGTGCGGGTGAAATCCCTGGCTGTATGCCACCGGAACTGCCGCCCGTTTTATCGCTCGTTGTATAATTCTGTTGTTTTCAAGATGGGACAGGAACCGGACAAGACCTTTTTTGCCCCATTTGATACGGATTTTACCGCGGGTCGGACTGAGCTGAGATGAATTGGCGGCAACCCGTTTCTTTCGGCGCCCATACATGTCGGCTTCAGTATCCGCTTGCGGAATCTCAACCGGTTCTTCTTTCGGCGAATCAATGAGTACGGCCTTTTCCGAGGTCTGGGAGCGTTCGAGCTGCAATCGTTCCTTCGATTGCCCTCGGTCAATGTGGTCCCAGGGGAGGGGGTGAGAGAAACTTTTGGCTCGGGCGTACTCGTTAGGATCAATTCCGGTTTCAGAAAACGCCTTATCCCACAATTCGATATTGAAATACTCCGACCAGCCGTCGAAAAATGCGCCATTTTTATAGGCAGTGAGGATAACTTGTCCGATTCTCCGGTCGGCTCTGCCGAGAATGCCTTCTAAGAAAGAAAGGCGCGGATTGCGGAATTTGAGCGCTACCTCGCGGGCCTTGATTCTGTTGCGGAGATAATCCTGTTTGCGCCGGATTTCCTCCGGTTGACAAATCTCATCCCATTGAAAGGCCGTATGTGCCTTGGGTGAAAACGGCGAAATCGTCACATTGATGCGCCTCTGTCCCTTGAAACTCCGACCGATTCTCACGACTTTGTCTATGAGATCGATGATTCCGTCCAAATCATCATCGGTTTCGGTCGGCAGACCAATCATGAAATATAGCTTTACGAGCTGCCAGCCTTTATCAAAGGCCAACCGACAGGCATTGAGCAAATCCTCTTCGGTGATTCGTTTATTGACGACTTGCCGCATGCGCTCGGTTCCGACTTCCGGTGCGAATGTCAGACCTGTCTTGTGCATACGTTTAGCCGCATCGGCGATTTTTTCAGTAAAGCTGGCCGGTCGCAAAGACGGGAAGGAGAGTGAGACCTTCATCTTATCCAGGTCGGAAGCCAACGAGACAGTAAGTTTATCGATGTGCGGATAATCCGTAGAGGAAAGCGATAACAGACCGACCTCTTCATATCCGGTCGCTGTGATATTCGCCTGAATCTGATTTTTGATATCCTGAATCGAGCGCACGCGCACCGGTTTGTAGATTTTTCCGGCCTGACAGAAGCGGCATCCCTGGGGACAGCCGCGCATGATCTCGACCGCAACCCGATCGTGGGTCGTTTCGATGAGAGGCGTAAGCGGCTTCTCGGGATAATACTCGGGGCGCAGTTCCGATACATGGCTGGCCATGATTTTTTCCGGAATCCCCTCTATTAAAGGCCGGCGCGTTGCCGGATCATATAGCGAGGGCACATAAATTGATTTTATTTTTGCCAGCGCCAATAGTCTGTCTTTGCGAGGGATGCCTTTGGTTTGAGCAATTGTCTTAATAATTTCCGGGAGTGCCTCTTCGACTTCACCGATAAAGACTACATCGAAGAAGTCCGCAATCGGTTCCGGGTTGTAACAGATTGGTCCGCCCGCCGCGATGAGCGGTACGTCGTCCGATCTATCCTTTGAAAGAAGCGGAATCCCGGCCAGATCGAGCATGGTCAAAATATTCGTATAAACCATCTCATAGGAGACGGTAAAGCCGAACAAATCGAAATCTTTTATAGAGCGATGGGATTCGAGCGTAAACAGCGGTATATGTTCCTGCCGCATTCTCTCTATGGCATCCGGTGCGGGCGTATAGACGCGCTCACACAAGGCGTCATTTCGCGTATTGATGATGTGATAGAGAATCTGCCCGCCCATGTAGGACATGCCGACTTCGTACATATCCGGGTAGGCGAGGGCGATTTGCACCTTACCGGCAGGATCCTTAAGAATAGAACCCGGTTCGCCACCGATATAGCGAGCCGGTTTTTCTATATAGGGAAATAAAGATTTTTCGAGAGTTTCTATCAGCATAAGAAAAAACCCCGGCAGAACCGGGGTTTGAATCAGCCGTAGATCTCGGCTTCGTTACATTTGCAAACCCCAACAGGTTTGTTGGTCATTCTCCAACCGCCATCTTTTTTCTGCGCCTGAACCAGCTTGATATGGCTGATTTCAGTATTGCAGATGGGACAAATGTCAATCTGGCGTTTCTTGTTCGCCTTGTCCGCAAACGATTGCTTTTTCGCCATGGCTTATAGCCTCCTGTATTCTTTCTTCGTTTATTTTCTGCTTCTGTTTCTCTTCCTGCAGGACAACCAGAATACGGGTCGCCTCGGAAATTATCTTTACGCGTTTACTGCCGGTAAACAGAGACCGACAGGCCTTGAATTCTTTATCGGCCGTAATATAATCTTTTTTTCGCAAAGCTTCAAGTGCTCTGCAATAAGATTTTTCTTCCGGAGACAGCATTTTTAACTTTTTTTACTTCCTTTTGTTCCGAATTTCCCGCAATTTCTTCACGTACGGGTCAACTTTGTAGCCTTCCATTTGCAAAAAGTATATCAATGTCGCCGCCAAGTGCTCAAACATCCTATCTTCTTTGGCCTCGGCCGACTTCAATAAATCGTCCAGACAGGTCAATAAATGGTCATTTTTCTCGAGCAGGATATTTATTTCCTGGGCCTCCCGGTGGAGCATTGAATAAAACCGGTCGGACAGTGAGGCCTGCTCGGACGGCCCCTTGAGCGTAATCCTGAATGACCCGTCTCCGAGTTCCTTCAACCAGTCTTTAATCTCATCCGCTATCTTGTCGCTGTCGGCATCCTTATTCCCGATCAGATCCCGGTAGAATTGGCTGAGAATCTCGCCAAGCCGTTTCTTTTGGGCAATCGTCAGGCTTTTAGCCGTAAATAATTCCCGATATTCAGCGATAAACCTGGCCAATTCGGGCGCAATCGGTTTACCTGCCCGGTGTTTCTGCAAGATATCATCCAGGTGATTTAATCCAATCAGAAAATCAACCTGAATGCCTTTTCTCTCGAGCATTCCGTCGATGAGATGGGTCAGGCGGTTTTCAAGTCGTTCTATTGTCGTCGAATAATTCAACGATGATCTCCGGCTTCCGTGGTGCTGCCCAATGTTTGCCCCATCCGTTCGGTCATATAATCTTCAATGAGTTGACTCAGGCGATCGACCATCCCGGCAAGTTTGTCGGAATTCGTCACGGCCGACTTCGTCGGTTTTATCAGTCCGGCCAATTGCAGTGAGGCCAGACGTTTCAACGTCTCGATTGAATCGAGCGGCGATGCTCCGATAATTTCTTCAATCGTCCTGCGACCATCGATAAGGCCGAGGATATTCCATTCCTCGGGTTCCAGTGTGATTTCGCGCCTTTGCTGCGGTTCCGAGCTGGCCAGCGTGAAGACGACCGAGAAATCCGGCAGATAATCCTTGATTCTGGTCATTTCATCCAGCCGCCGCATCCCCTCGAGGACGACATTTTCGGTCGACAGGCTGACGGTAATCTCTTCTTCCGTCGGGAATTGATTTTCATAAAACTTAAACGAACCGCGCTCCCAGGACATGAGAGAATAAATTAACTCCTCGACCTGTTTTCTCACGACGCCTTCCAGGTCGGCGCGATCTATGTATTGCTTTTCTATCAGGATTTGCCCGAGTCTCCGCCCGGTGCTTTTATCATCGGCCTGTTCGGTTATAGCCTCATCCAACTGCTCGGGACTAATACGTCCGTTTTCGACCAGCATCCGACCGATATGGTAGGTCTTGCGGGGGCCATAGCCGTAGATGACGGAGCCGCTTTTGAAATACACCATGACGATATCGTCGTCGCGCTGAATCCCCAGCGTTCCTGTCTTGCGACCCGACGAAACGAGTTGAAAAATTTCTGGGAGCGTAAAACGCTCGATATTTCCTTGCAGATCCAGATCCATATTTATTCTCATCGATGGTTAAGTAAGAATTAAATATAAGGGCTCCGTTGGCCTTGTCAATACTATTCACACGGGAATGAAAAATAGTCCCGTACAAATATTGTAATTTGTTGGATTGTAGAAGATTAGCTGTCGGATGATGTCAGGCACGCCCGGCCGCTTTTGAAATAGGCGCTAATGAGGGCTGTCTGACGTTTCTGGGTCGTATCCAGAATCAGTTGAATTTTACCGAATGTCGGAGTGTTTGCCGAAACGAGCGGCATGACCTGGGTCTGATTCGCCGTGTTTTCGATTTCCTTGATGAAGCGATCATTATCCCGCATAACTTTGGCATCAGGGCGAATCCGCTCTCGCTGCGAGCGAATGCGGTTGACCATCTGCATAAACACGCCGCTGACTTCCCGCTGCAGCGTATAATCGTTCACATTTGCGGCAAAATCCTGAATCAGATTCGTATACAGACTTGCCCGGGTGGACTTAAGCATGGATGCGCTTTCCCAAAATTCCGGGAAGACCTTACAAATCTCCGCCATCGTCTTGTAAAATTCGGCCAGGTCCTCCTCGAAAGCGACCAACATTCTCAGCGCTTGAAGTATTTTATTTCCCGAATTTTTAGTCATCCTATCTTTATATTCGGTAAGTGAGAAGCTAATATTTAACGGGAAGCGGCAAAAAAGGACTATAATTCATTCAATGCGCTGCTGAGGTTGGCCTCGGTTATTCTTCCGTGAGAACAATCCCAGACCGGCTTACCCTGCGAGAATAAAAGTATCTGAGGTGATTGATGGCTAATTCCGCTTTTCTCCGCGATTTCCAATGATAGGGGACGTTGCTCGCGGACAAGGACTATCCAGAAGTCTGCTTCGTTATTCCCGTCGGCGAATGCGACAAACTGCCGATGGGCACTACTCGAGACAGGACAGGCGGTCGAATGTTTCAGGAGAAATATAGGCTTGTTTTTACTCGTTTCAAGTATAGTAGTGTAGTCATTACTGGATGAATATTCCTGAATCATTTGGCCTCCGGGATGTGAGCTCTATTGTGAGTAATAATATACAATAATCAAAACAAATAATACAACAAAAATCATTTCTGTTCATGCAATTACTTGACAGAAATGTCTTTATCTACAATATTTCCATATAGTATGAAGGAACTGTTTATAAAAGATCTTCAGGCCGGTGAAAAAATCACCGGTTATTTCGCGCTGAGAAAATGGACGCTCCTGGAAAAGGACGGTCGCTTTCGAATTGCCGCGGAACTCGGTGACTCGACCGGCAGGATAAATGGCGTTCTGTGGGATGCCGATCAGGAACAGGCACAATCCTTTCAGCCGGGCGATATTGTCAAGATTCGAGGCCCCATTTCGGTATACCAGGATGCGCTTCAGTTACGGATCGATCGAATTCGTATCGCCGATGAAGGCGAGTATGACATCGGCGATTTCTTCCGCAAGGCGACTCGCTCCAGGGACGAGCTCGTGGCTTTACTCGATTCGATGATCGAGCGAATTGAAAACGCCTATATCAAGAAACTGTTAAAGACGGTTTTTGAAACGCAGGATATCAAAGAGAAGTATGTCACATCCCCGGCCGCCAAGCTGTTGCATCATGATACCATCGGCGGACTGGCCGACCATTCTCTCAATATGGCGGAGATTGTCGTCCGACTGGCCGATCAATATCCGAACCTGGACAGAGATATTCTCATCTGCGGTGCATTATTGCATGATATCGGTAAGATATGGGAATATGACATTTCCACGACAATCGACTTCAGTGACGCCGGTCGTTTAGTCGGACATATTAATCAGGGTGATGAATTCATTACCGGTATTGCCGATTCCATAGAGCCGTTTCCTGAAGACCTGCTGACCCATATTCGGCACCTTATCATTTCGCATCAGGGGGAGAAGGCAAAAGGGTCGCCTGTGCTTCCGCAGACTCCCGAGGCTGTCTTTTTGCATGCGATCGACGAATTGGATTCGAAAATGGGTGCGGTCGAGAAAATCCGTGAGCGGACCGGAGGGAGCGGTTGGTCGAGCTATCAGCCGATATTCGAGCGCTTCTTCTATTTCGGTGAAGGTGATGACATCGAGAATAATCCTGACGAGTCTTAGGCAATCCTATCGGTGATTTAATATCATGGATAAATAAAAAAGGCCCATATATTAAATGGGCCTTTAGATTTTGGCGTAAAGACTTTTTACGCCAATTTTGCCGTCAGCGAAATAGTCGGACCGGCGAGCGCCCGAGACACCGGGCAACCTTCTTTGGCTTCGTTCGCGTGTTTCATGAACGAATCATTGTCGATGCCGGGGATATCGGCGACCGTCGACAGTTCGATTTTGGTAATCGTAAATCCATCGCCGTCTTTATCGATATGCACTTTGGCTTCGGTCTTGATGCTCTTCGGCGTGAATCCATTCTTGCCGAGAATCGCCGAAAACGCCATCGAAAAACAACCGGCATGAGCCGCGGCGATTAATTCCTCAGGATTCGTTCCGGGATTAGAGTCGAAGCGGGAGCCTACAGAGTATTTACCGGAAAACGCGCCGCTTTCCACGCTCATCGTGCCTTTTCCCTTGAGCAGTTCGCCTTCCCATACGGCATTCGCTTTTCTTACTGGCATTGTCTATCTCCTTATTTTGTTTGCGATATTGTCACATATTTACTGTTCCAAACAGTATTTACGAAAAAAAGTTCTGCCGAAAGTACAAAAAATGGAATATTTTGCCTTTTTATAGCCGGAACGATACGTTGCCTGGCCGGTACAAAGGAAATACAACGGAGGGATAACCGTGGGCTCAATCTGTCGCCATCTCGTATTGCTTGCTATAATTTTTATAGGCTATTGTTCTATCTCGTTGGCTTCACCAGCCGAAACGATGCAAGGCTATATAAGCGCCATCATGAAAGGCGATACAACGACGGCCCGCGATTATTGGGATGCTGAATATCTGCAATTATGTAATCGTCTCGGAATCGAATTCGAGGGAGTCAGCGCCAAGTACGATTGTGCCTCGCCACTCTACCAATATGAAGAGGAGCTAAAATCCGGTACCTATTCACTCGAAGTAGGAGAGGCCCAGGTATCCGGTGCCACCGCACGAATACCGTTAATGATCGTATCACCGACCGATACTCTCAGTTATGCGTATCATTGCCGTCAACAGGATGGTCGCTGGGTGATTTCCCCTGTCGTTATGGAATTGAAAAAAACTCTGCTGTATTACGATACGAAATTTTGCCGCGTCTATTTCGACGACTCATCCCGGATCAATGTTTTCGCCTGCAATGAACTCGATCGATTTATCGAATCTACTGTTCTGGATCTCGGGATTTCATCCGAGCGGCTTCAAAAATTACCCGAACGGAAAATTTATTATTTCCTGCTGGATGCCGATGGCGTCGAGGCCGCGACCGGGTTCCGAACCGAGGGAATGTATGATATTCCATCCGATGCGATATTCACCTCTCATCTACCGCACAATCATGAATTGACCCATTTGCTGATGAATCTTGCGGTGGAGCATCCGTCATTGTATACGGCGCCGTTTTTGCAGGAGGGGATTGCCTGCCATTTCGGGGGACGTTGGGGTCGGTCTCCCGGCATCATTAAATATATCGGTTTCGTGAATCTGAATTTCGGAATCGGGAATCTCGATCAGATTATGAGTTTCGATAAATTTCACAAGGGGCCGGGCGGAGCCGATGCCTCGTACTCGATCAGTTCTTTATTCATAGATTATCTGATTCGTACAATCGGTATTAGCGGCTTCCTGGAGATGTATAAAGATTTATCCGGGACAGGCGAATTCGTTGCAACCCTGTCGGAAACGAAAGCGAAAGCAAAGGTCTCTGATTTCGCCGGTTTAGCATGGGAGTACATTGCCGAGGGGTTTGCGCAGTTTTGGCCGCGCTATAATCATTTCGGTGTAGAGGCGTACGATACGCAATTGCCCGCGGATACCGCGGCGGTAGCCCTGTCGGAATCAGTCGATCTTATGGTATGGGAGCTGCCGACGTCGTTCTTGTTCGAGGTAGACCTTTCGAAGTCTCAGGACGGCGGCGTTTTGTTAATCACCGAGGATACGAACGGCATCGGACGCTTTGCCAGTAATCTTTTTGCCCAGCACCTTGCCAATGTACCATACGCGGGTGAGAGATATGGAATTAAATTTACGCCCGCCGAAATCGGTGTCTATGATTATTATACCGATGAACTTCTGGCCAGTTATGTGTACGGATTTGCCATGAGCGCCGCACCGGTTGATTTCAACTCCTCGGTCTATCGATTTACGGTAGAGAAACGATTGTTTGGGACTACCAATATTCTTGATTGCCAAATCCGCGCCGAGGCCCTGTAAATTGCGCCAAATCAGTTGCCTTGCATAAGACACCTCTGTATATTTGACCTTAATGGGTGATATTCAGGACAATTCGCATGCCTCCATCCTTGAACTGAGTGATGTCGTTCGCTCGGTCGAGACAGTCGATGGCATGAAACCAATTATCGATCGCTTTAATTATTCATTTACATCAGGGAAAATCCATACCATAGTCGGCCCATCGGGATCGGGCAAAAGTTCGCTCTTACGTCTCATTAATCGGCTCGATGAAAAAACATCGGGGGATATCACTTTTCTCGGCAGATCGATAGAATCGTATCCAGTGACCGACCTCAGAATAAAAATCGCCCTTGTTTTTCAAACGCCTTACCTGTTTCCCGGTACAGTCAAATCAAACCTGACCTATTCCTGTGGAGAGCAGAATTCCAATAACGACGAAGCGCTAGGAGAATTATTACAGAAAGTAGGCCTCGAACCGGGGTTGCTTAACCGACCGCATGATAAGTTATCGGTCGGCCAGCAGCAGCGAGTCGCACTGGCGCGTTCACTGTCTCTCGAGCCGGATATTCTCATGCTTGATGAGCCGACATCGGCGCTCGATCCCGGAGCCGCTCGGACCATCGAAGACCTTCTGCGGGATCTCAATGAGCGCTTCAATCTGACTTTGATTATGGTGACGCATAATTTCGAGCAGGCTCTGCGTTTGAAGGGAACATCATTGGTTCTAGTCGAAGGACGGCTTGTTGAGTCGGGGGAGTCGAAGGAATTATTCGAACATCCCAAGAATGAATTGACCCGGAAATTTATCGCCGGAGACTTGCGATGATTGAAACCGGATTCAAGGAAGTCGCGATTGCCGTCAGCCTGATGGTTCTGGCCATCATCCTTGCGCGCTGGCAGCGAGCCGGTACGGAAAAGGAAATGATTACCGGGACGATACGCTCGTTCGTTCAACTGGTTGCGGTCGGATATGCCTTGGAATTCATCTTTGGTCTCGAGAATATATTCGCTATACTGGGTACGCTTATCATCATGATGGGTGTCGGAGCGTATACCGCGGGCAAGAGGGCCAAACATATCAAAAATTCATTCCTTCTGTCATTTATCGCCATTTTTGCGGGTTCATTGGTGACGCTAGGCATCATGCTCGCTCTCGGCATCATCAAAACCAAGGCGCAGTACATGATACCTCTGGGAGGGATGATAATCGGTAATTCGATGAATTGCGCATCGATTGTTATGGAGCGATTGTATTCGGATATATCCGGCAATACGCTGGCCATTGAGACATCATTATCATTAGGTAAGAGCTGGCGCGAGGCCTCGGCATATTATTTCCGCAAAGCCATCAAGGCAGGCATGATACAAATGCTCAATTTCTTTAAGACGGTCGGACTGGTCGCGCTCCCCGGTGCAATGACCGGTATGATACTGGCCGGCGCATCGCCGCTGAAGGCCGTGTTAATTCAGATCATTGTCGGCTATATGCTGACGGCAGCGGTGACAGTCACCGGGATCGTTTCTGCGCGGTTGGCGATTCGGCAGATGTTCACGAAGCATCATCAATTACGTATTGATTGATAGTCCAAAGACTGGCAAACAGTTACGGGTATGAATTCTTTTATGATGCGTACGAAAAAGTGTTTGCCTTTTTGCTGAAAATCCCTATAATAGAGGCGCTTCTGTCATCGCGATGGCGGAAGTGATTCTTTATATGAACGGAGAGGTGTCCGAGCTGGCCGAAGGAGCACGCCTGGAAAGTGTGTAAGGGTCAAAAGCCCTTCCTGGGTTCGAATCCCAGCCTCTCCGCCATAATAATTTCTAACAATATATATCACTAATTACCAATAAGTTATTGACAAAATCCTCTCCGCGTCCCTATATTTCTAACAGGTTTCTCACAACAATTGCCGGGAATTTGCCATGGCGAGTATTCAATTCAAGACAAATAAGAAGGGCCAAAAGACATTTTATGTTGTTGTCTCGATTAATGGCAAACATAAATGGATAAAAGCTGGCACCCAAAAAGACGCCAAGGTTTTGAAAAGACATCTTGAGGCACTGAAAAATTCAAAGCGCCTGGAAAAACTTGGTGTTGGCCAAGAGAAAAAACGAGTCGATGACTTTTTTCAAGAATATGCTGATCATATTCGCCTTAGAACCTCAGTCAAGACTGTAAAAAGATATTTAGGAGTACTTAATACATTTATTGTGTTTTTGAAGATGTTTCATTCGCATGTGATTTATGTATCTCAAATTAAACCTGAACATATTGAATCATTTCAAAAACAGCGTTTAGAATCTATTGAGTTAAAAATCGAAGCTGATGGTGAAAAGGTGGGCAATCATAAAAATAAAAAACTGCCTTTGCCGCAGACTGTTAATTATGAAGTAAGTGTTCTACGCTCTGCATTTATGTGGGCGCATGATAGAGAATTCATTGCGTTTGTTCCTACAAAAAAGGTGAGTTCTTTACGTGAAAAGCCAAAAAGAAAAATCAGACTTCTTGATAAAAAAGAGTGCGAATTACTTTTTAGAACATGCAAGAAAATGGGACAGCAGGATTCACGATATAAACAGTTTTATCTTATGTTTTTGTTTTTACTTAATTCTGGATTAAGGCCCAATGAAATTTGTCACCTGACTTGGGATGATGTGAATCTAGAAACTGGACTAATTAAAATACAGGCAAAGGATGGCTGGGAGCCAAAAACATATGCTCGAGAGTTTTTCATGAATAGTTCTTGTGTGAAGGTTTTAGAAAAAGTCAAAAGAGTTAGTGATTATATATTTGTTAACTCCAATGGAAGAATTATTAGAACTGATGCGCTAAGAAGAGCGTTGATAAAAGTCGCAAAGGAGGCAGGACTTGATGGTTTGACTCGAGTTCATGACTTACGTCACACTTTTAACTCTCTTATGCAAATGAACGGTGTTGATCCAGCAACAATGGGAAAAATTCTTGGTCATAAAGACATTGAGACGACTATGATTTACACTCATCAAACCGAAGAGCATTTGAAGAAAAGTATTGAGAAGGTTGGGATATGAATTCTCAGGAATATTGCAAGGCAAAGTGTTCTTTTGAGCCAGATCCAATTTCGACAATGCAAATAATTCGATAAAATATGGTGTTGACATAATAACAATACTTGACTATCTTAAGATTATAATTATCTGTCTATTGCTATGCGGGGGAGTTATGTCGGAAAAAAGAAGGTCCATATCAATCTATCATATTCGCAAATATATTGACGGAGTTAAGACAACGACATTTGAACAAGTCCTTAAAGAAGGTGTTGAATGTGATGTTTATGAGCCAAGTAACGCTGATGATATAGACTTCTCATCAAAGTTGTTTGTTTTAACTACACCACCCAAATTGCCAGGTTGGGTTGATTTAGTCGAAGATGCTTTTTCTGAATTAGAAATTCCAGAGACAATTCAATCAAATGCCGCATTGCTCATTAAAATAAAATATTATGGGGAACAGTTTTTTGCAATTACTTTTGGCCATGGACGGTTTTTATTAAAGCCTGATAGCTATGACCGAAATTATGGACTTAAAGTGGCACTAAACATAATTTATGAATATCTAGAAGATATTTCAAACTATAATAGACTAAGATCAGTTGATTCAAAAACTGTTGCCGCAAATGTACTACAAACAAGAAAACAAGTTGATCGAAGAGCAGATTTTGAAACGTTTGGAGTCGATATTCAACGAGACCTTTTAAGAGCAGTCACTGGGACTCCTGTAAATTCTGAATATTGGGGATCACGTATTTCTGGTAGGGATAGCTTTACTGCATATCCAGAAATTGACTATAGTTCATTGGGCCAGTATTGCAAAGAAGTGGATAAGGCATTTCGAAAAAAGGACTATCAAACCAATTTCAACTGGATAGATAATTTAAAAGTTATTACTGATCCTGAACTCATTAATAAGTTAAATGAGAAACTTATACAGGCCATTAAAGATAAAGAGCAAATAGAGTTGGCTGTTCCTGATTTGGTTGAGTGGGACAAATTGGATTCGTTTAGACTCTCTTTTGATAAAGAGAATACATTTAGAGATGTTGGTGATCATTTGTTAGTGGAATATCTCAATGATGCCTTATTAGAAAAGCTCAGTATGAAATCTCTAAAAAGTAACTGGCGTCTTGAATCATTAGATGCGAACACAGAAGTAATAGATGGTTGGTCTTTGTTAAAGTGTTTGTCTGGAGAAATTAGAGTAGATAATCGTACGTATATAGTTTCAGATGGAGAGTATTTCAATATTCAAGAGGGTTTTAGAAAAGAATTGGATGAATTTATTGATTCAATAAAATTATCAGATCATGATCTTCCAGATTCTGAAGGCGATAAAAAAGAGGGTGATTATAATGAGATAGCCGCAGGAAGTAGTAAGTCTTATTTGTTGCTTGATAAAAAAACTGTAAGACTTTCGGGTAAAACTAGTCCAATAGAGATCTGTGATATTTTAACAGACAATGGTTCCTTCATTCACGTTAAAAGAAAACTTGGTTCTTCTTCATTAAGTCATTTGTTTGCTCAAGGCTCGGTTTCAGCTGATCTTTTTCTTATGAGTGAAGAGTATAGAAAATCAACTTTAGATAAAATCAAGGAACAAGAAGACTCAAGTGCTATAGAAGAAGATGATAATGGCTATAAGGGAAAGTTTTCAACATTTAGTATTAGTGGTATAGCCCCGGGCGATTATGAAGTTGTGTATGCCATCGTTGCAAAATGGAATGGACGCTCACTTGTACAAGCCCTTCCTTTCTTTAGTAAAGTAAATTTGCGTAGGCATTATGAAGATTTACGCAGAATGGGATATAAGGTTTCTATGGCAATGGTTGAAGTTTCATAATAAGGGCATTAGATTCAAGCGAAACATCTAGCAAAGGAGAAGTTATGTCAAGAAGAGATGACTTTGATCCAAGCATGAAAGCCGGATTGAAAGATGTTGAAAACTTTAATAAAAACCGCCCTGATAGATCTGATAGCAATGATCAATGGCGTGAAATTGGGCGATCAGCTAGGAGAGCAAAGAGTAAAGGAGGAGTTAGAGGTTGGATAATACTGATTGTAATAGCAATAATTGTATACTTGGCTTTATCAAATCAAATAAATCTAGAGAGTTTAAAGAATTTCCTGAACTAACAAATCTATTTTAGCCGAAGTGACTAAAACGATAATCCGAGTAATACTAATGCAATATAAAAGATAATCGTGAAATTAATCACTATAGCTACTCCTATTTTGTAGCCGAGGTTAAATTTATAATTTGCACCAATTATGAATTTATAGTTTATGAATGTTAGTATAAGATATAGAATAAAAAATGAGACATAATTAAATGTTATTGAACTAATACAAGACATGAATAGTCCCCTAAGGGATCTGTTAAGAACATAGGCCAATGTCACTTGTCCGAGATTAGACGTTACCCCCAAATAAGCAATACTATCCGAAATGAAAATGTCTTTTATTCTGTGATAATCATATACCATGCATAAGTAACTGCTCAATCATTTATAAATCTTAATATACGATAAATTATTTATTGATGAGCTAATGTCGGCTATTTAAATAAGATAAGATCATTACGGCCGTAAGTTCCATTATTCATCCCTATTATCCACCCCTTCACATCCTTTTCCTGAAATCTGATGTGTTTTCCAAGCTTGATATAGGGTAGATTCGCATTATATATCCAATACTTCACCACGCTTTCTTTGACTTGGCAGTAGTTGGCCACGTCGGCCATGGTCCAGAGTTTCTCAGATGAATCACTCATTTTAAGTACTCTCCGGCAAGCCTGACCTTTAGTCCTTTGGTGATTTCGTCGTTAAGCTTATGTTTCGCAATCAATTCTTCAAGTCGTCTTTTGGCTTTACCATTTACCGCGAGAAGAGTAAATGTCGTAGGCAAGTATTCGGTACTAAAATCCTTTTCAATATTTATCATTTCCTTTTCAAGTGGGGAAGAGACAGCAATTTCAACAAAGATTACTTCCGAACCTTTGGTTAAAACTAGATCAACTGATTTTCCATTCGAGAGCATAAATTCGGTTTTAGCAATATAGTAATTATTCTTTGCCCACTGTAACACTCTGTATGCAATAAATTTGTGTAAATAACCGCCTTTTGATTTAAGGGTTGGTTTTTGTTTACCAATCGTATGATATGCTTTTTCTGTCGGCTCCCAAATAATTGAGTATGTCTTTTTGACCTGGAGCCTGTGCTCGATAATTAATTTCTCCCGAATAGCTTTGCGCTTAGTTGTTGCTTGTTTTGAGCCACTTACGATGCCTGCCTTTTTGAATATTTCGCCTTGAGTTAAAAATGGGGTAGGAAGATTTAACCAAATACTCAAAATAGATTTCACGTCCATCAATTGATCGGGCCTTGAAGTAGCAAACTCCAATGGCTCTAATTCAGTTATTGCCTTTTCCTGACTAGTTGAACTCTCGGTATTGGGGCTTTGAATAGTCCTACGATTTGCAGTAGGTAATAATAGTTGATTTGAGGATATTGAAATAGATAGATCTGGTTTTTTTATTTGATTAACAACTACCTGATTGTTTCGAACACTAGACGCATTCAGAAACTCTAACCTTCTTACTTCTTGATATTCTGGAAAGTCCTTATTAAAGGAAGTATCAATTTCTCTGAACTGATCAAATTTAACGGGTAGGGCGTCCATGTAACCACCAGCCATTCTCACAATAGCTTCACCGGGCTCAAAATAAAACATCTCTTGTGCCTGCTCATCGGTAAGCCCCATTGCTTCCTTCATTATTTTAATTTCAATACCGCTTCCAAGCCGCATGGCAACCTTAAGCCATGAACTATTAAGTATAGCCGATATTAAACAAGATGGCTCCTGAGATAGTGCGATTATTCCCAGATTCATAGAGCGAGCCTCGTCAACAAGCTTTGAGATTAATGGCGAGCTTTGTGCGTTAATCGAACGCTCTTTTGATGAACTAAAAAGTCTATGCTGGACCTCATCAAAGATAAATATCATGGGATTGCGCTTTTCAGGATTGTTGACTCTATACGTATACTCCCATAAAAACAAAAACTCTGTAATCCATGATTCTGCCTCAGCCATTAAGCCGGTAGTTGAGATTATCGCATGCCGACTGTGAAGTGCCTCAAGCATTGTTGATTCGGTTTTTATTGAGTCCTCAAATAGATGCGATAGCATTGTTAGGCGAGACTTGACTGTAGAGAGTACTGCCTTGTCTTTGTAGCTAAAAGTATGTGTCTTCTTGGCAAGTGTTAAAAGACTATCTATATTTACAGGAATTTGTTTTTCCTCTAAAGAGTATATGAGTTCGATTAAAAATCCTTCCGCACCTTGCCAGAAGTTAAATCGCTCAGCTAGGTGTCCAACAACCGAAGGATACCATTTCCTTTTGGGAGTATTTGCGCCAGCCGTGAATGGATTAAACCTTAATTCGGATGAGTCCAAATCAAGAATATTGTAGATTTGAGCCAAGATTCTATACTCGTCTGCTTTTGGATCAATAATTCTTAGTGTAATATCTGTGTATTGTAATATCTGTTGAGCCATAAGTAAGGCTAGCTGGGTTTTTCCAGATCCTGAAGTTCCTGCAACTAGTGTGTGACGATTTAGGTCACTGGTTCGGACCTTAAGTCTTAGGCCATTGGTATGAATAATTGAGCCCAGGTTTAAATCCCCCGAAATATACGCCTGTGATCGAGGCAGTTCAAAGGGGCTAGAGAGAGTGGTCAATACCTCTTGGTTATTTAATATGAAGTCAAGAACACGGGAGTAAAGTGCTTCATTCCAGCTAATGGTTAAGCTATGAAGAGCATTTCTGACCCAAACAGGAAAAGTATAAACATAATCCAAAAGCCCCTGAACAAGCTGTTGCTTTTGTCTCTTCTCATTCATGCTGCCAAGTTTATTACAACGATCATGGCCACGATTACTACGACAATTAGGAAAATCAACATGCCATTTGACATAGGACTACTTCCACAGTTGGGGCAAAGGAGACGACCGTCTTCTTCGATTGCTTCTATTTCACAGACCAAAGCCTTACAATCTGCGCATCGAAATAGATTGTGTCTATGGCACAGTTTATGTCCAAAATCGCACATTACAAAATTGCCCGATCTAGGATCAATTGTGTGCCCACAATCTAGAACCTGAAGGTGGTTTTCATTTATGACATGAGGGGTCTGATTGGCATCAAGTAGGATATCCTTGATATTGTAACCAACAGAGTGGGGATTTCCTGCTCTATCGTGAAGAATAGAACTATTAATTTCGCTTGAGACCCTGCTTTCTTGAATTTGTTGCTCCAGAGTCTTCATCAAGGCCATTTTTTCGGCGCTACTGACTCTACGTAAATTACTCATGACAATTCTCCTTTTTAATAACCTAGAAAATCTAGTAAGAATTCCGGCATTTCAATTCCAAATGGTCCTGTTCTTTTTACTTCGATTTGCTGACGATCCTCTTTATAGCCAATTCCAGGAAGAGTGTAATTGGGGCCGATGTTGTTGAGAAAACTTGTAATCTCTGTCGGGCGGCCTATTAGCTCCATGCTCTTTGAAAAGATATGTTGTGTGCCATCTGGATCGATTCTCGTGTAGCTTGAACTAAATTTCGTGTAAAGCATTGTATTCTCCTTTCAGCTTTACCATTCCTCAATTTCTTTCATTTCCTCAATTGCTCTTGCAATGCGAGAAAGAGTTTTGGGCGATTCCTTGCCTTCTTTTAATATCTGAAGGCATTTTATAATGAGCTCAGACTCATTCATAATTTCATGTCTTCGTTCTATGACACGGCATAAATCCTTCATTTTGACTCCAATCACAGGATAAGTAGTATTTAGGTTCAATAAGATTGACGCGTAACTGCGAACTTATCATCAAGTTCAACGTTAAGTTATACCCGTTTTGGGTGCCACTTCTCTTATCGTTCAATCCGCTGGTTCGCTTGAGCCATTTCGCACACCACCGAAGCTTCGAGCCATTGATTTTGCCAACGAAGGGACGAGTCCGTTAAGGTGCAAGAGGGCTCCTTTAGAGTCCTTATCTGGAATGAATAGTCCCAGTTTGTGATCCAGAATTGTTATCGGCCCATTCATGAAAAGCCTCCGTTCTATTACAAAAAAAGGGAAATGCCTATTGGCACTTCCCATCATCAACATTGTCGCTGACACCGGTAAAGTTCTATTCTCTTACCTTATTTATCTTTATTCCGTTTTTCTGCATGGTAAGGGTATATATTTTTTCATATTTTTTGGTTCTATATTTAAGTAAGATTTTAGGTGGGGCACGACCAATCGGCTTATCTTCAATGTATATTTCTAACCTACGCATTATCTGCCCCTACATAAGTTGTTGAATCATTCCCGATATTATGTTTTTTTAATAACTGCAATGAGTTCAATATATATTCAGTTCCTTGTTCTAAATTGATATTAATTGAATTTCCTCCTATTTGATTTTTTGATAATAGATGCTGATAGTTGTATTCGTTGTCCAGCATATCTGTTATAAATTGAGATATATCCACTTGACAGTCGGTATAAATTTCAAGTGCTTTTCTCATGCATTCCTTTGCCTTATTTATCAGATTAACTGCAACGTAATATCTTGATAACTTTCTTATGCTTTCAGCGATCCAGAATTTATCAATATTTACTATCGCCAATCCTTGTGCTATAAGGATATATTCCAATCCTTTTTCGTAGTTATTCCATTTTAGTTGTACTTCTCCGTTGCCCAAGTATGAACGTATCAATTGTTGAATTGAATTCCCATTTAGTGCCAATTCAGTCGCAGATTTAAATTCAAACTCTGCTTCAATAAGTCTATCTTCGAATAAATCAAGTTCTGCAAGGTTACAAATGGCGTTTAATCGCTCTGGGAGTAGATAGTCCTCATCAGTTATATCTACAGTATATTTAAAATAGTTATATGAAGTATGTGATTCGCCTTCGCATCTTTTACAAAGGCCTAAATTGCCCATCGTTAGGGCGAAACCTTTTGTATCTCTTTGGTCACGAAAAAGCTTACTTGCCTTCTTAATAAGTGATAAGGCAAACAGGACATTCCCTTGGTTAAGATAGACAACCCCAAGATTATTATAGGAATATGCATTGTCTCGATTAAGACTAATACTTCTTCGAAAATTACTTATTGCTTCATCGATTGCGCCTCTCCTAAAATTTATGTTTCCCCAAAAATAAAAAATCATGTCCTCTGGACAAGCCATCTCTATAATTATATTTTCGATTTCTGAATAGCCTATTGCACCAAGGCTATCATAATATAGATGGGCAAGACCTCGGTAGATTCTCCCATTGCCACTATCAATTATCAATGCCGCTTTATAAAATTCCAATGCTTTTTCAAAGCAGCCTTTATTTTTTAATTTTTGCGCACTAAATAGAAAAGTGCTCGATAAACCGTTATCGTTCTTACCAGATAGATGATTCCAATGTAAGCCATCATCCGACTCCATCTCATCAGGAAAAGTCTCTTTGTTTTGGTCATTATGCGAATACATATTTACCTCCTTCACACTGAAATCGCATTCAATAACTAGATCACAAACAGCCTTTTCCCATGGACAATGTTATTGAATATCTCCCTATATGAATTGGAACTAACATCCTTGCCATAGTCAATATCCCTAATAGCCATCATTGCCGCCAGCCTACAAATCCTATTGAGGTATTGTAACCGTTCGTATCCGATACCCAAGTCCTTGCAAATATTAACTCTATTTTCTCCAAAATATTGACGAAACAAAACAAGAATTTCATTTGCGCTCATTCCATCTACTGTTTTCAAGGAGTTGTAAACCAATCGTACGATTGCGGAGTCAGATACAGTTATTTTATTTGAATTGTATGTGTCTATTGTGGTCTCGTCTTGTAATTTGAAATGTGACTTTCGCTTTCTTTCACTCTTTAAAAAATCTAATGTTGTCCGTTCTAGTATTTTATAGAACCAATTCTCAAAGTCTCGATCTGGATCAAAGGAGTCCCATGCCTTTAACGCCTTGCGATAAGCATCACTAACGATATCCTTCGAGTCTTCTATATTATGGACCAATTTATAGGTCATTCTGCAATAGCGAGTCCAATTCAATTTATGCGAGTTTGTGAGCCTTTGGGTAAATTCAATTTTCTGACAATCTATTTTTAACATTGCGGCCTCCTTCTATGGCCTATACCGTATATTATATTATACGATTGAAAAGTGTATAAATTCCGCCATAATACCAAAGGTTCAATTAAAATTTCCTGTGTCACCGCATAATATTATGAAGAGCAATGAGTTGCGAAAAGGAAAAATATTTATATTGCTTAAGCAATTGTAAATCAATAAGTAAATTATACAGTTTCACAATACTAATGTTTATCAGAACTGCCTATAGATCGTTGCATATTGATGCCGGGAACTCCTTGCGTGATATGGGGATAACTTTTATAGAATTCCCTACCATTGAAGTTTTTGCTTTTGGTAAACGGCAGTTACTTGTCCCTGACTACCTATTGTCTCAACATAACGCAGTGATTAGTTGTCGGTCTATTGAACATCGAATGTGTATTGAAAGTAAACCGGAAATTCGGGATGTATATGAGCGCCGCCTCATTGAATTGCGATTAATTTTACAGCAATCGGATCGCAAATTAGGACTAATTGATCCGATACCTGATAACCAATTGCTTGCAGTGCGGGAATTTACATATTTGTCTATAGAAGATTGTGTATATTTTAATAATTGGCTATAGTATACTAGAACTTTTAGTTATCTGGTCTATCTTTACTTTTCTGTGACTCCAGAACATCCCTTTACACTCCCGGAATACACCTTCCGAAATTTCATGCGGTAGCGGTTGAAATGGGGGAGGGCGATCTCTTTGGTCCAAAAAATTGTGATGTGTTCTTCAGGGGAGAGGCCGTATTCCTTGATAAGTATTTGAGGGATTGTCTTATAGAGATATTTGAAGGTTGTGACATAGACTAGCTTGCGAAGATTGAGATACTTTTTTGGAACCTTGTCCCAGGAATTATATACTGGTACAAGCCGTTTGACTATATATGGCATTTTGGTCGATTTTTCTTACCCTAAGGGTAACCTACAAGCCCTTGTATATTTTTATATGGGGGATTTTTACTTGAATTGGATTAGTGAATCTTTCTTTCATTTTGACAATCGCATGGCCGACTTTGAGTTGATCGATTGCAGATTTCTCTTCGCTATTTAGACTCAGACATTTGGCCATTGTATCTATGTCTTTACCGTTTCCTAAGTTAAAACATATTTTACAATTGGTATTTGCCAGAATCGAGTTACTGATTTTGCTTGGCTCTTGATCGATTGCAATCACGCTTTCTCCAAACTCTCGAATAATTCTAATGACTGATTCCATTATTGTCTCTTCGCCAAGTGCGAGCTCTTTTTGGCCCGAGAGGATGTGATGAGCTTCCTCTATTATAATTGCATGCTTAAATATCTCTCGCTTTTTTTCGTTTTTTCGATAGTGATAAATCCATAATAGCAGGCTTTCAATTAGAAATATCTTTTCAATTGTTGCCAGGTTATCCATTTCAAGTATCACATTTTGATTGAGTAATTCCTCAATTTTGTTGGGCTCTCGAGAGCTGAGAATATCTCCCAAAAGCCCTGAGAAAGTCATACAAGCCAAAGTTCGTTTGGCTGAACTCATCCAGAGCATTTCTCTGCCTCTGACAAATTCTTTTCTGAGAAGCTTTTCTAAATCAACAAATGTGGGGTAGTCAGTATTTCCCTCATAGATTTTGTATTGGCTGTATAGGTAGTCTATTCCTTTTCTGAAAAAATACTCAACCCCGTGCGCAACGAAAAATGCGTGTTTGATTACGTCAACAAGCATTGCCATCCAGTGTTTAGGATTTGTTCCTGGGGGAGGAATAAGGGGATTGAATTTGAAATTGAAGTCCTTTTCTCCGAGTCGAATTACTTTGAGGTCGGAAAATTCCGGAAGCTGCCTTAAGGCTCTATAGTTCATTTTCCAATCAAATACAAGAAATGGCTTTTCATGTTTTCGTAGTTGTCTGAGAAGTTGAAATGAAAGGTTTGTTTTGCCGGCGCCTGTTATTCCTGCGATGAGAATATGTTTAATGAGTTCGTTTTCGCGTAGTCCAAAATCAGATACTTCAACGTCCGGATAAACCGCTTTACCGATGTGATATTGCCCTGAAAGAATATGTGGAGCCGGTGGGGGTAGACGTATGCTTTTTTGATAATCGATTTTTGCCTTCTTGTCTGCGATTAGACCAAGCAATTTATGGTTTTCGAACTCCTCTCTTGGACTCATTGAAAGAAGGCATAATTTCCATAATGCTTTTGCCTTTTTTCCTATAATTGGTTTTAGTTTTTGTAATATGTCTTTAATCTCGTCAGTAGATGGCATAGTAGATATAGAATCCTGTGTGATAAATACTTTGGGGCTGACTTTAGGTTGTTCTGATATTGAAAGATTCGCTAAGCCGAATATCTCTATCGTACAAGAGGTTAATGAACCCAGATTATGGGTAATTGATTTTCATTCTAGTCAATATCATAGCGTATTGCTTGAGATAGCATTGCATGAACAAAGTATTGAAGCGATTGATTGTAGGTATCTAATATTTTAAGAAGTTCGACCTTTGATATTGGTACCCATTTATGAGCGTTTCCCTTTACAAATCCGGTGTATGGCCAGTGGTTACTTCGCTTTATTCTTGTGGCATTATATTCTGCTCCGAGCCACTTTGCAGTTATATTGCACGCGTATCCAATGCTAAATCCCGCATCACAATCTTCCATGATTGTATATCCTGCATACACGACTGCCTTACCAATCTTGTAACCACTTATTAAATTCTTCTCTAGCTGATTAATTATTATTAGAGACTTGTTCATTAGCGTATATATAATAAGATATATGCATGGAATTGATATTAGGCGCATATCTATAGAACCATGCATGGTTTAATTGAATACGAATCAGATAAAAAAAGACATATGATATATATAAATCTTGTGGATTTCCAATGAAAACAAATATATTGAGTCAATATGCACATATAATAAAACAAGGCAACCCAATAACTTTCATATTAGGAGCTGGAATATCAATTGGACTTCCTGCTGGCGCACCATCTTGGAATTCTTTTCGTGACGAACTACTAGTAGCAATAGTAGACAGTCTTTTCACCCGCAGAGAAATAAATAATAAAATCAGGAATGATCTCTCTAATTACTTTCTTGGTTGTGATACGCCAAGCGATTTGTGGGTCAAGCCAGAAGTTGCTCTAGATTGGTTACATATGCAGTTTGGGAATAAACTTTTTAAGACTTTAGAGATTATGAACTGGGGATATCCAAATGATAACCACTACATTATCGCTAATATGGCACATCAATATCCCAATATACGCATTACTACTTGCAATTATGATACCTATATAGAGAATGCACTACAGCAAATGAATATTCAATATCAAATTTATGCTTGTACGACGAAATATAGGCATGTTAATTCCTTCCAGAGATATATTAAGAACTTTGAAAGTCGAACCACAAATCAAGTGGATATATTAAAATATCATGGATCAATATGTGCACCATACACAATAAAGGCAACGCTATCGCAAATAGGGCATCCGATTCATAGAGATTTAAGGCGCGCAATTAAACGTATAATGGGAAAACGCGATGTTTTAGTACTAGGCTATAGTGGAAATGACTATGATTTGCTGCACGAGATTAAAAATAATGCTTCTTCTGCCACTAAGATTACATGGTTAGCACATAATAACTCTTCTAACGTATGTAAAAATGATGAGATTAAAGCCATATCAACCATTGCATACGGTGATGTTAATCAATTTCTAAAAGACCTACATAGGCATGTATTTAATAAAAAATACATATTACCCCAGAAAAACGCTATTAACTTAAACTTAACAGCGGCTTCCTTTTTCAAACAATGGGCGGATTCTTGCGATAGTATTATGCTGATATATGCCATAGGTATGCTATGCATGCATTTGGGAAAAACAAGTATTGCTGATAAGTTAATGGATACAATAATTGCAATGTCGAATGCAACGGATATTATTCAAGCCCAGGCATTTAATATAAAAGGCCTATGTTACAAGCGAAAAGACCCTAGTGAATCTTTTAAGTACTGCGCAAAAGCCGAGTTAATATGTAGACGTTCTCGAAATGTACACCCTGATATTTATAGCGAAATATTAGGGAATATGGGAGCAATGAATTATGAAAAAGGGAAGTACAAAGATGCACTAAAATTAATTAAAAAAAGTACTTATTGGGCTAAAAAGATTGATTTCAAAAAACGAATAGCAAAGAACTATGATAATATGGGAAATGTATTCAGGGCAATGGAAAATTTAAATCGTTCGATACTTTGTCACAAAAAAGCCCAAAATATCTTTATGGAATTGGGTGATTTAATTGGTATGGCATACTCTCTGAATAACCTAGGGCTAGTCTATGCAGATATTGGGAATTACACCAAAGCGGAAAAATTATTGACCAAGAGTCTTGATTTGAAATATAAGCATACCTCCAGTCATGCCGCCCTTGCTCGAGGGAATTTGAATTTGGCAGAAGTGAAAATACAATGTCGCAAATATCCTGAAAGTATTATTCTATTAAAAAAAGCACTGGTACTAGCAACTGAGGTCACGGATAATATTACTGAAATCCGCATAAAATACGATTTAGCTTATGCGTATAAAATGACTGGCAATAAATTGGCATCAACATGTTTTAGATCTGCTGAAAAACTGGCTAGACGCTCTACCTATTTTGGTCGATCGTCCTCCCGCATGGAATGGATTAAAATGATCCAATCTTGTTTTGCTAGTGCATAAATTATAATATTTTATATTTCTTCTTGGTTTTCAATTTCTATAATCAAGGCGACTCTAGTCCAACAGCTTTAGCCTTTGATTTTGCTTATTCAATTCTTCCTGGGCATCCTGAATTCGGAATTGAAAGTATGAAACATCCTTAAAGCAGGCGAGAATTTCGTTTAACTTGTAGATTTCAAGAATTTGATGCTGGATTTGAAAGTCTTTTCTAATACCAGTCACCCTCTCATTTCCTTGAGTGTATCGCAGTGTTTTAATTCTTTCTTCAAGAAGAAATTGCTGAGTATTTAGTTTTGCAATGGACTCATCGCTTAGTCTTCTCCGAGTACTAATTTGTGTTTCAAGCCACTCAACGCGACTCACAAGATTCTTTTTAGGAAGTCGTATAAATTCTTCAATTTCAGTGTCAATTTCATCCTCTTTTTTCATTATGATATAGCTAATCGCGTCGTATCTCAGAGCGTATTTGCATAAGTGGCTCAATTAGTCGTTTTCCTTTTCGTGTTAGAATAAGAGTCTTTATCTTTTTTGCCGGAACTATAACAATGAGTTTGTATTTGGCAAGTAGTCTAATTATCTCTCGCACATGAGTTCGTGAGCATTTGAGAATTTTATAGAGTTTCTCGCAGTATCTGTATCTATTTTGGTTTTTATAAATCTCAATTAGCACATCATTCCACCTGGGTATTCGTAGTCTTTTTGACATTTTTAAAGTACTTCTAGGGCGGCTTTGTTTTGCCCCGAAACGGGTTTTAATTTGTGAGTATGAGAGTTCCAGTTGTTTGCAAATCGCCAATTATACTGTCCTTTTGCCTTTGCAATATCGATTTCATGCTTAAAGTTTTCTGCAAGCAGGAAATATCCCTCTATTGAATGAATTGAAAAATTAGTAATTGCTATTCGAAATAGATTTATATCGCTTTCAACACCAAAATAAGAAGCATTTGGTGCTAATTTATGCGCCGCAAGTAATAATCGACCTGTGCCACACGAAGGATCAAGGATCTTTATGTTTTTGTCAGTTCTTGGAACGCGAGCTTTGTTTAATTCGTTTTCAATGCCTTCTAGTGGGCGGATTTTGTCTCTGGTCTTTGAATCTATGCTTTCTCCGAATTTTTCCAGATACATATCGCCTAAATGATCATAGAAGTCGCCATTAAGGATTTTGGGATCATATATATTGAGTATTGATTTGCATAGACTCAGGTCATTAAAAAGCCATTCAAACTTGTGATGTAATTGTTTGTAGAGCGTAGGCTTATTATCAACAGCAATAAATTCTAGAAAGTGGTTCCAGGACTCTCGAGTATTATTGAATCTGGCTTCAAATAGTCTATACAAGCGCTCGAGCATAGTTCTCACTGACTGGTCCATTTTGTTTTTTATCCTTTAATTCGGGCTCAGAATTATGGTAATAGGTTCACAGAGTATTGTTCAAACCCTGTATGTTGCAGCCGAAGTGCGACTCTAATCTTTCCGGCCTCTTTTAGAACGGCTGCTATTTTCTTCCATAGAACCCATGAATTTACAACAAGGATTTTGCCCTCGGTTGATTCAATAATGTATTTGTAGTCAACTCCCGCTAGGTTGTCAGTTTTTTGTGAGTTTGTGATTTTGCGAATTGCTTTAATTTCAAGATGTGTTATTTCCTCGCCAATTCTTAGAGTGTAAAAACCTGAACCAATATCCTCTATTGATACATTCTTTATTTTTGTCTCGATATACTCATCTGTCATTTTGTCTTCTTATATTTAGTTTATTTCCTAATCTCGCCTCGATTTTTCCGAGCCTTTCAGAGCTAAGTTGTGAGTGCTGTTTCAGTCTTATAATTTCAGCTTCATGATCTGCAATTGATTCAAGAATTACATTCAGTCGGTCCTCGACTTTCCAAAGAGATTCTTTTAGAAGCATGATTGACATTTTGCTGTTTTCGATAGAATTACTGTCCATGATATGCTCAAAGAAAATGACATATTTAAAAGTTGTGCCACTTTTTAGGCACAACAATACGAGGCAAAAGATTTATAAAGGCCGTGTCTATGAATTTGTATTGAACTGAGGTTCTTAGTCGAGGCTGTGCTGAATTTCTAGGTAGTGAGAAAAATATATAAACATGTGTGAATCAAATAATCTATGACAAGCGAAATGATTAAAGTAAAAGCAGGTGATTTTGAGAAGCTAAAGCGAGATGTAGAATTGTTAAAGAATGCAGTATTTGACGACGAATGCGAACTTACTGAATGGGCAGAAAAGGCACTTGAAGAAGCGCGGAATACTCCTCGGGAAGAGTATGTTAGCCTAGAGGAGGTTGAGAAGATGATTTTATGTAAATGACCTTTACAATAGAATGGAATCCTTGGTCATTGAAAATTCTTAAAAAGTTGCCAGAATAAGATGCGAGTAGAATAATAGGCAAATTAGATCAAGTCGCTATTCAACCATTCCGATATCTACGGCACTTTGAAGGCAAAGACTGTTACAAACTTAGAATTGGTCAGTATAGAGCACTGATTAGCGTCGATATTGTGAAGCAAAAGCTTCTTGTCGAAGTGCTTGATAAGAGAAGCCGCGTTTATAAAGAATAAATCCTACTGTTAGGTCAGTTTTTTTAATCCAAGTGTTCCAAGTCCAATTGCCAATAGTAATATTGTTGAAGGCTCGGGAATTGTCGGAGGATGCTGGTCTGGTCCTTGTTCCCATTCAACTATTGACCACCAATCTCTATCATCAGCCAGGGAATTATTCCACATTCCAGGAACTTGATTTGGTTTTTCTGGATCTGTATCAAGATCCCACATTGACATGGAAAGCTCGCTTCCGGGATTATTTGGCTCATCTGGTGCCCAGTTAGTGTAATCAAAGCTTTCGTCTGTAATCCATTGCCAGTTTCCGCCGCCTGCATCATATCCGCCAAGCCAGGCTTGATCCCCATATAACGGAGCCATTGAATTATATACAAGGTTTTCAAATATGAATTGGTTTTCATTGTATGAGGTAATTGTTGCCAGATGCGCTTCGCGCCCTTCAATACTTGCAAGTGTTGCCGCAGCTGACACTGCATCACTCCAGTGATATTGCTCTGACATAATCGCATACCAATGGCCATTGCCACCGTCAGATTCTTGCCATTGGATTAAATTCATTAGTGATTGTGCTGAGATATTGCTAATAAGAAGACTTAGCCCCAAAAAGGTAGTGAGAAGTAACCTCATTTGATTTTGCCCTCCAGAGAAAGAAGTAATACAAGTATGCGAAGCAAAAATCCTGCCGTGTGAAATCGTTGTTGATTTTCAACAACTTATCGGTCACATTATACAATTATATGATAGTAATTGTTAAGATATCCGAATTGTTGTCTTATGAGTTTTCTTAAAATATGTTCGCATTCTATTGAATATCATGCGATTAGAATATTCTACGAAACTGTCCAATATTCCGACAGTTTTTTACTTAAGATATTTATCAATGAATAGTTTTGTTGCTTCTAAATTAAAATTTGGGCCGAATTCTTGTTTTTTATTGTGATTCCCTGAGTTTTTGTCTTCGTTCGACGGAATGCGATCTTTAATTGTATTATCATATAGAAGTGTAGCGAGAGTAGATTTGAATTTGTCTGGCATACCTTGGTATTTTGAAAGGTCGATTTCCATTAATAGTTTGTAGAATTTCTCACTCCAGTCTAAATATGATTTTGAGTTTGTCTTCTTTATCCATTCGTCAATTGTGTAGGAGGGATCATTACCCAGTCCACAGTTTTTGTTAGTATTGACTTTGAAAAAATATGATGTCATGTTTTGGTCCAATATCCTGCCTAGTGGGTAAAGCCGGCAAACTAGCGGGCGCGCTTCATAGACTCTGCATGCTTTATTGTCAAGAAAAACGCATTGGTCCAAATGATCATTTACTTTGGGAGAACTTAGTAGCATAACAGGAAATTCAGGCTCAGATGCCAATACCAAATCAGCAAAGTATTTCTTAAACTCGTGTGAGTTAATTCCTAATTGAGTCTGCATTCTGAAAGCATCATATGGAGTGCAAAGAATTGGGTTATTGTCCCTATTGGTGCAACAATCGCCATGCCTTTTACATGAAAACTTAAATGTGTCGTTAGGTCCAAGGAAGTTATTTATACTTCCTACACGCTCAATTATCGCATTACGTGCTTCTTCATCAAGAGAATCAAAGTATGCTTTAGGTTCGCCAATCTTCATGGATGTGTGAAATGAGGAGCCAATTAAAATATTGTGCCTAATTAAAGGTCAAATATAAAGGGATATAATATACTTGTTTCGCCACTCGATTTATCGTAAGTTATTTTTACGAAAGCAAAACACTAAGGAGCACTGGACGTGATAAATAATCGTACCTTATATGCCATTGAAGCATTAGTTGAGCTTGCGAGCTGTAAAGACTATTCCTCTACAGCAGAAGAAATCTCTAATGCGAAGAGTATTCCGGGAAAGTTTTTACCTCAGATTTTAAGTAATCTGTCAAATCATGGTTTAGTAAGATCAACAAGGGGATATGGCGGCGGTGTTCAACTGGCAGTCGCGCCCGAGGATATCTCTCTTTTGCATATTATCGAATGCATGCAGAATAATCTTTTCTTCTATGACTATTTAGTAGAGCAAAGTGTCGTTCCTGATGGAGTAGGTGAGTTGACACTTCAGGCTTTTGGTAAAACTCAGGATGCAATGAAGGATGAATTGAGCAAAGTAACGCTTAAAACTCTTGCAGGAAAGACAAAAGGAAAAGGGAAGAGGAAATAAAGGAGAGTCTGTCCAACGATTTAGTTGTTGTGTAAATATCAAAGAACTACAACTTTCTTATGATATTATCTCTAAATTCATTATGGAAGAATTAAATAATTCTCTTTGGCGAAAAGTGGCGAAATCTGTGGCGAATGCATTTTGGCTTAGTGTAATTGCCACACTAATTGTTACTTGTGCACATAAGCCAGAAGTTCCAAATCAGAAAATTGAAGATAGCATTCTCGAAAAAAGAGCACTGGCTTTTGCAATTCCTTTTTTAGAAAAAAGATACGAACTTAAATTTGACCAAAATGGAACACACTACATTCGCGAAGACAATGATAATGGTGGCTATTTAGAAGGTGACTTAGAAATAAGTTCATATAGTTATGGCCATCCAGACTCATTAACAGGAGAGAGACCAAATTATGTTTATGTTGTTGGATCTTCGAATATAGAGGAGCTTTGGGAAGTAGAAGTTGTGGTTCCAAGAGATACAACCAAATCTGCTTATGAAGCAAAATTCAAATAGTTCATCGGCGATTTCCTGCCAATAGTCCCCCTGCTCGTCTCTCTAAATTAACCTTTTTATCAATATATGGAATTGTCTGAGCATAAGATGTGAAGCCTTGAATCATTCCCCAGCGTGTTGTGACATCTTCGCCTGTGGCAAGGCCGTTTTCCCAGGCATTTGTGATCTCCTTTTTTGTAAATGGCCTATTCTTAAACCACTTTAGTGTGTCATCGAGGGTGTTTGCGACTTTGCTTTTCATTGCAATTGCGATTGTGTCTTTGACATTATCCTGGAATTTGTGGTTTTCAAGAAACCGATTCAAATGCGGGATAGCCTCTCTTTGGAAGTTCTCAACCGCATATTTCCTATGAAAAATTCTTAAATCTTTAATCTGCTCTGCGCCATAGACAAGGTGATTGTCACACATGTGGTTATATAGAAACGTGGTAAGCCCAAAGGTTGCTGAACCTGTTTCAGAATTCCAAACGAAAAATCCTCGGGAAAATATTGCGTTTTCGACTTCAATTGGATTTTCATCATTTATCATGAATGCGAACATGTCTCGATCTGAGGCATACAATCCTCGGTGATCTGTTACAAGAGAACTTCGTGGAATATGCCAGCCACTTCCTTTTGTTGATCGCATAAGACTTTCTACCACGTATGAGTCCCAAATTCGCCCGTAGGAGGGGCCTGTAAAGGCGCTGGCGAAACGTTGTGTATCTCCATGACCGTTTGTGTAGGGATTTCTTAGTAACAACTTGCAGGCCTCGGAGCTGTTTTGAAGCCCATATTGAAGACAATTTCTTGCCATTTCAGGTGAGAGGGTTCTAAGATATTTTGCCGGAGCCTTAAGGCGAGAACATAATTGACCAAACGCCCAATGCGAAAGAATTGCCGGCTCTTGAGAACCATTAATTGTAATTTCGCCGTTATGAGCTTTCTCCAAGTGAATAGTATCAAGGGATTTTACTTTTTCTAACGACGAGTTCTTTCGTTTTTTCGTAAATTCGTATAAATCCTCAAGTGAGGCAAATCTTTGATCAACTGGTCGTGTTACCCATTCTCGATAGGCTCGATCTAAATTAACTGCCATTTATTAGACAACGTGTTGGTAGATATAAAGATTGCTCCTGATTTTAGTGCGTTGCATGCAAATATGCGCCCGGCTCAAATAAATGAACCGGGCTAAACAAAACTTAAAGCCAGTGGCTATTTATCTAAAATAGGAAAGATATAGCTTAGGCTAAAAAGAACCATGCTGTTTCGTATACTGTAGTCTCCGGAATCTTCAAAGACATTCATTAATCCTAAAGCGTATCGCACATCTATTGAGAATTTACCTTCTTTACTTGACTGAATATCAAGTCCGGCCCCGAATACTATTCCCAAATCTGTCTTGTTCATTTCGGTTGTTACTTCTTCACTTCCGATCTTTGCTGTATGTAAGAGACTTATACATGGACCTGCAAAAAAGCTTGGTCTCACACTACTCTTCGTCGGTGGCCTATACAATAAAAGTATAGGAAACTCTAAATATGATAATTTTAGCCTTTCAGAATTGTCTGAGTCTTCGCCTTGTGCCCCCTTTAGTGTCATCTGTAATTCTGGCTGAATACTCATTTGAGAGCTCATTGCATATCGATATAGAATTGATCCACCATACCCTATAGTTGATTTTGCACCGCTTACATCTCCTATTAAGCTTGAAACGCCAAGTCCAAACCTTAATCCTAATTCTGATTTTGACTGTGCATTCATTGGTGAAATACAGACTATGCCCCATAAAACCAAAGTGAAAAACATTAGATTATTCTTCATGTCACACTCCTTACTCTATCGCATGTTAATTAGTTTTATTGATTTGAAATAATTCTTGAAGTTTGCCTCTTAGAATAGATGCCGCCGGAGATGATTCGCCTGAAGAAAATACTTTTTTTGCACCAGTAAGGGTGAGTTCTATTCTTCCAAAAGTAGTCGAGTGACAGGAATTACTATTTACAGGAACAACAATATAGACAGCACTTATATCGCCGTTGTTTTTTTGTGTTCCATCAATTAATGCAACGGCTCTGTCTTCACAACCGCCTATGGATACATCATCAATTTCTAAAACACTATAGACTGTAAATTCACTACCTTCACCTCTTATAATTTCTCCGCCGCCTGATCCTGTTTGAACCCCGATTTGATCGTACTCAGTATCAATGTGATTATCTGCTGTTTGATTTTTCCATTGCCATGTACCAGGTGCAAGTTGCCCCCAACCATAGATGGGAACATAGTTCTGACCACTAAAATCGTATGTTCCACTTATCACCGGTGGACTACTAGCCTTTTCAGGAGTGATAACTACACCTTTTTCCTCGGCGTCTTCTAAACCTTCCTCTACATACGGATTTGAGAGAATCTGATCTGGAGTATCAAGCCCTCTCACACCGGTTCCTGATGAACTAAGAAACGGATTCCAGCCTTCTTCAGAGTTATTACTACAACTCGCTTGAATGATGCACAAAATCAATGCGCATACTATCTCCCACGTGAGTCGATTCTTGAGTTCCATGATATTCTCCTATGTATATATTTTCTCAATTGCCTTTCGACCTTCAGTTTCTAAAACTCCTGCATAAACTTGAGTTGTGCGAATAGATGCATGCCCCAATTGGTTCTGCACAAATCGGTAGTTATTATTACTTGCCTTTAGCAGGAATGTGGCATAGGTGTGCCTTAGGCAGTGAATCGAGTAGTGTGAAGATATGCCGGCCATTGCAATTATGGCCTTGAAGTCTTTTTGCAGAGATCTTTTTGATATTTGATCACCATTTAGATTATTTAGTAGGGGAGAGTCAGGGGTGGTTTCATATCCATAGGAAGTTTTGAATGCGATGAAGTCTTGACAGGTTTTTATAAATTTCTGGCTTATCCAGATTAGGCGCTTTTTATTGCCTTTTCCAAGAACGATAATTGAGGAGCGTTCTTGGTCTATAAGAAGGTTTTTATGCCTTAGAGAAGCCATTTCTGAGACTCTCAGGCCAGTATTCAGAGCAAGTGCGATCATGAACCAATGTCGCACATGGGCAAACTGCCGATTGTGGATTCCATGCCTTTTTAGCTCATTTGCAGCAATCATAACTTTATCTAACTCGCTGACACTTAGATACTTTCCCTCGTCAACGATCCAGGGTGAATGCCTAGTTATTTTTCTAGCCCTTTTGGGTTCACCTTTCATCAGAAAGGTGAACTTATTGACTGATTGCATCCGGAGAAAACATCCCGAGTAGTATTTAAGGATTTTGGTAACTGCCGACGGAGTAGTCGATTGGGAAATTGTTATGATTGATAGAAAAAAGTAGAATTAGCAAAAAATGTGATTTGAGGACGACGGGCTTTAACATATATTAGTATCGTATTCGTCGTCACTGATCTTGTAAGTAATTGGGGCTAAATAGATAAAGAAAGGTTCACCTTTCTGATGAAAAGTGAACCAATAACAATATAGGTCATGATGGAAGATAGTCAAGGTTATAATTTTAACTTCGAGACCACTCCATCGCAATAGTTATGAAGACCATAGAATTATTAGTCTAAGCTTTAATATATAATTCAGTTATCAATGATTAAATCTGTGTATACACATATATTAAATTAATACTACATCGTTTGTTGTTGACAATATCAGTTGTTGATGTTATATATAATATATTTACCACAGGGATTTCTTATACATTGTCACATCTTTTAGGGTACCGGCCTAGGAGGAACTTATGATTAAGGTTAAACTTTTAAGTATAATGCTAATTACAGTTATTGCGGTTTCACACCTCTATGCTACCGACGATAGCAGTTATAATACAGTGACCGATAGAAGATACTACCAAATCGGTGTAAATTTGATTAGTTGTTATGATAATGTAGCATCGCAAAGATATGACAGCAATCCCCAAGAGAGTGACAACAGTCAACATCTACTTTTAGGTATGACAATAGAAAATATATCCAATAAGAGAACAATTCAAAGCGATAAAATTACTGTCGGTAAAAATGCTTCTGTCATGTTGCCGAAAAATGTTAGTATGCTTGATAATATTTCGGTTGTAAAGGGATATTCGATTACGGATTTTTCAAATAAAGAGTTAAAATGTAATAATTGTATAACATCATTTTGGGATAAGGTTAGAAATATTGATACTCTGAGTATAAAAGAGATTGACACTATATTAGAGATTGATTCTCAATTTGCGGAAATTGTTCAGTTGGCATCTGATATGTATGGCACTAAAATTGTATACGCTCAAAATATGATGTTCCATGAGGGACAAGTAGTCCTTGTTGCTGAACTCGACCATAAATACACTGACAACATCAATTATATAGTAAGAGTATCTGAGGGAGATAGAAGAAAATCGTTTATTCTTGAAGCGTCGAAAAAAGGAGTAGTCTTTAGAGATCTATCAGGATCATTGTCAATTAATGATAATATTGCAACTTTACAGCGTAGTGAATACTTTTTTAACAAATCAGCATGCGGATATTGGGACTGTGTCATTGAATGTCTACTCAATGGGACAAATCAGTGGCTTGTTTCCTTATGTTCAACGTTACTTGGAGTCTGCGGAACTGCACCAAATCCTTATAGCTGTGGTGCTATGGCCGCATGTTTTGGCAGCACTGGAGCGTATTGCCTTATTGATTGTTCTGATCCCTGCACTCACTGCGATTGTTCAAATAGTGCTACTTCAATAACTGGAAGAATTTTAACTGAATCCGGAGAAGCTTGGGGAGGAGTAACGGTTTGTCTTGCCGATTGCAGCCACAATCTGTTTGGTGATGATTACTGTACATCAACCTTGGATGATGGAACATTTGCGCTTGCATTTGATCCGATCGGAAGCGACGCCGAATTAATATTTATTACTCCCTGCGGATCAGCTTATGCAACCAGTTGCTTTACACCACAATCTGGAAACATGACAACTGGTGATATTGTGCTCCCAGATTGTGGAACTACCATAACTTTTTCACTTGGTGAGCCTGATGTTTATTGTTATATCATTGATTGTTCAAGCGGGGAAGTTATTGGGTATTGTCAAACTGATAATTCAGGTACATGCGGAGGTTCTATTGAATCAGGTAGTTATGCTTTCGCGTTTAAAAGAGACTGTGAATGTTGGTATTATATAACTGATTGCTATCAATTGGATGAGAGTAGTTATTCAATTGATGTTGAACTACCAGCATGTGACGATGAAATATGCCTTGAGGGAGCTGTAGTTAATTCTAATGGCTCAAATTGGCCCAATGTAAGTGTTTTTGCCTATGATTGTGATTTGCAGCAAATATATGATGAGAGCGAAACAAATTCTTCAGGAGCCTTTAGTCTTTGTTTTAAGGAGACTAAATTCATCCTTGTTTTTGATCCAGGTTGCTGTTCAGGAAGCATTGGAGTGACTGACTGCTTGGAAGCGTTGCCTTGTCAGTATGATTTAGATGAAATTGAACTTCAAGATTGTTGTAATGAAAAGCCAGATAAGGTTTCTACTCCTACTGTTAATGCTGGAGAAGTAGAGATAGGAGAGGAATACTGCATCAAGTGGACTAGTGTAACTTGTACAGATAACTATGAGATTAGTGAAGATAATGGTACGTGGAATGAAGTTGGAACATCATTGCAATGGTGTACTAATAAGAATCAGGCGGGAACATATGAATATAGAGTACGTGCTATTAATGGTTGCGGTAATGGAGATGCAAGTTCTCCTGTAGAAGTGATTGTCTCTTCACAACAGATACCTCATATTCAATTGACTCCTATTTCCCTTAGCTTTATGGCCGTAGAAAATGGAATTATCCCCGATAGCAAAAGTTTTTCAATTACTAATTCAGGTGAAGGTACGCTAAATTGGGAAGTGTCTGAATCTACCGATTGGCTTAGTGTTTCTCCAATTGGACCCAATAATAGTAATAATGCCACTATCAATGTGTCTATTGAGACTACCGATATGCCAATTGGATTCCATAATGCAGTTATAACAGTCTATAGTAATAATGCAGATAATTCACCGCAAGAAGTTGAGATTGACTATGAGGTTGTGAGTGATTGCGAATCCATTAGTTGCTTTGAATTTGTTTCTGGAACTGGTGATAACTATCCAATTGTGATAACTTCGATACAAGTCGGTGATGTATTAATAGATGAATGCACAGAAGTAGCAGTTTTTGATGGCCAAAATTGCGTTGGTGCATCTATGTTTATTGGCGAATGGCCATTGGCATTAACTGCATGGGCAGATGATCCGCAAACCCCCGAAAAGGATGGGTATCAGTATGGCAATATTATAGAATTTCAAATTGCAGATAATGATAATTGTTATATGATAGATATCTGCCCAAATGAAGATGGTTATACAATGGGAGATGGCACATTTGGCAATGGATTTGCGGCACAAATTGGTTTAACGGATGAGGCATGTTGTCGTAACGTAAACATTGATTTATCTAGCGGTTGGAACTTCATATCGCTTAATACTATCCCTCCATCAACTGATTTGCCTTCAATATTTAGTAATGCATGGAGCGACATAAATATTATTAAGAACAATAGCGGAGAATTTTGTATTCCAAGTGTAATTTGTAATATAAGTCAATGGAATATGGATGAGGGGTACAAAATCCACATGGATAATTCAAATAGCATTGAGTTTTGTGGTACTCCATTAAATGTTATTAATCCAATTGGCCTACAAGAAGGTTGGGCATGGATTAGCTTCTACCCTAATTATTGCATGGATCCAGAAATCGCCATGGCATCTTTGAGCGGATGCCTTAATATTGTTAAGGATGGTTATGGGGGATTTTATATTCCTGATGTTGTAAACTCACTGAATGATATGTGCCCCGGTGAGGGATATTCACTACATTTAAAATGCTCTGCTTCTTTAGTATACCCTTCGACAAAATCAATAGGCCCTTACAAGGCATTTAACATTAGTCATCGTGACGAGAATCTAGATCATTTTAATGCACCAATACCAACATTACGCTTTAATGCTGTCTTAGTAATTTCGAACAATATACTTGAAAAAGGTGATGAGTTGGCATTTTTCAATAATAGAGGAGATATTTTAGGAGCATCGCAGGTCCAAAGCGATATTGTCCCTCTAGCCGTTTGGTGTGATGATGTTAATACAGAATATATTGACGGATACAAAAAAGGAGATAAACTGACAATCAAAATATGGAAAAAGAATTTAAATCAAGAACGGATAGTGGATTCAAGAATTCTTCAGGGAAGTTTCGATATATCGACTGATCCCTATACTATTATTGAATTATTAAGGGATATGAATTCTGATTCTATTCTGGGTCTAGCAACTAATTATCCTAATCCGTTTAATCCGACGACGACTATAGAATATACATTACCAGATGATGCACAAATTAAGATTACAGTCTTTAACGTCTTGGGAAATAAGGTTAAAACCCTTTTTAATGGAGTAAAGGAGCGGGGAAAGCATAGTATTACATGGGACGGTACTGATGAAGCAGGAACTAAAGTCGCAACAGGTATTTACTTTTATCAACTTAGATCAAGCCATGGTACGCAGACTAAAAAGATGTTACTGATGAGATAACATCAAGGGAGGATAGAATTGAATAAGCAAACAATAAACAATGCTATTGGTAAGGTGTGCAAATATCTTTTTGTATGCCTAATATTAGGCATTTGTGTAAGTGATGTATTATCTCAGTCTTGTGATGGTGATCCTGATTATTTTGTGTTTACTGATAAAACTGGAGATAGCTATGCAATTGTCATTGATTCTATCTCTTCAATTTGTGGTTATAATATCTGCCAGTGCGATGAAATCGGTGTTTATGATGGAGATATTTGCGTTGGGGCATCCGTCTTTGATGGTAACTGGCCATTAGCAATTACAGCATGGAAAGATGACACCCAAACAGGTGTAATTGATGGCTATTCTGCGGGGAATAATATCAGGTTTAAGATATGGCAGTCGTCAACGAATACACTTTTTGAAACCAATGGCACTTATGAACGTGGTGATGGTACATTTGGCAATGAAGCGTATGCCAAATTGTGGCTTTGTGATATTACCCTCAATGTTAACGAAAATGAATATGGACAATTGCCAAGTATAATAAGTTTGTTTCAAAATTACCCTAATCCTTTTAATCCCTGTACGACAATTCCTTTTACACTCTATAAGAGAGCCTATATCGAAATTGAAATACTAACCTTACTTGGACAAAAAATCACGGCAGTAGTACCTAGGCAGTATGATGCTGGATCATATGAAGTGACTTGGAATGGCAGAACGAATACAAATGAGAATGTAAGCAGCGGTATATATTTATACCGTATTAGAGCAGATCAACATGTGCAAACAAAAATGATGGTGTTGATAAAATGAACCTTCTGTGATTATGCTTCTATATAGATTTGTTAGTTCTCAGAAAATCCTATTTCTCATTATTAACAAATAATCAGTATATACAATGTATGATAAATGGTATCTTATAATATGTAAAGTTTCGTAAGAAACGAAAGCTTTATTAAGCTGAAACACTGAAATACATACATGAATGATGTTGCATTTATTTTTGGTAGTCTACCTATAATACTCATTAGCATATTATATTGTATTTTTGGAATTGTGACTCTTGTGGATGCAGTAAGAAGGAAATATGAACAGCCTAATGACAAAATTATGTGGGTAGCATTAATGCTATGTACTGGCTTTATTGGATCTATAATTTATTATTTTGAAATATTAAGAAAGGAAAAATCATGCTCATGGTTTTGGATCCCCATTATGCTATTACTCTCAATTTTGGCGATTGCCGTTATCTCTTCAATAATAATCGGTACTTCAACATCCCAATAAAATAATGAATCCTATGCGCCATATTTCATGTACTACCACTTTTTCAAAATATACGGGATGCTTAAAGTAACTCGGACAATAGAGGCTGATGTAACAAAAACCTTGTGGAATACTAAGGATCTTGCCAAAATGGGCGAAGAAAATAGATAAAAGGGAGTTCAAACTGACCTACTACCAAGATTTTTGACAAATCTCTCTAACTGTTTTATAATTGTATGCTAGTATTATTCTACAATCTGATTAGATCATTGATTTTGCATAAAGCGTCTATTTCATATCAAGAGAATATGTCTCTGCCTTTAGTTTATATCTTTCTTTTTCTGTTCTGATTATTACTTATTTTGGCTGTTGAATAGACCCGTTGATGCCGATAAATAATTTAAAGAAAAGTATTTAAGAGAATAGGGATTGGTTGTATTGCGATGACATACAACAGGTTATGGCGGCAAGAGTGTCTGGTTATGCGCTTGTCTAAATTATTACAATTTAAGACCGGCATTAAATTAAGTAGTTATTCAATCATGACGCCCGTATTTTGCAAAGAAAATTGGCTATTGATTTTTTTTGAGTATTTTATCTTATTATACAGTATAAAAGGAAAGTTCCAGGAAGTATGCAAGATTAGGGGTAGTATATTATTGTTATGCTATAATACATGTCTGTATTGCCAGTCGTTATTTCATCGTCCTCTAAAAAATAATAACATAATAACTATTGACATTTATAATTAGGAGATTTATACTTATGCACAAGTACAATATAAAAGGAGTGTGGAATATTAAGACGGCAGAATTGTCTAGAATACTCAAGGAAGAGAATCTCTTTGTTGGATCATGCATAATTGAAGATTCAATGGAGGAGAATGGAGTTATTGAAAACGAAGATTACCAATTTATAAATCCCTCTGAAGAGATTAAACATTGGAATTATGAATTGCAGTCTGATAAGAAAAACCATCTTGGCTTTGGCTTTTACCTGCGTAGTATCTTTGATTTACGCACTTCAATATAATAATTTACAAAATTTATATTAAGGTATACTTATTAAGAATGTTGCGCCTCACCAACAATTCAATTGAAATAATCCTGTTTCGTACATCCCTAAAGATTCCTGATAATGAAGTTATTCAATCGCTAAAAGAGTTATTTAATCAACAAAAACTTAAATCCGAACTTTATCTCGGATTGGGTGAAATAGATCATATGGCAATTATTGATGGTGTATTAGATATTGAGCCGAAATTTCCATTCCCAAATATTAGAACAGTTGGTCGTATAAGAGGTCAATATATCAACTATAATGAGCAATGTAATAATCACAAATTAGATAGTGCTGGATTAGTTGTTACTTGCTTAAAAATTAATCCTATCCTTCTTAAGAAACAAACATTTGGTATAATAGAAAGTCAGATTCTTCCGCAGATTGGAGATGTTATTTCACTGTATGAAAGTAATATGATTAATGATGTATATTTATCATTAGGCTGGTCGGAGATTATACTTGTTGTAAAATTCACTTCTCTTGGTAATTTATCGGACCTTTTATTCGGATTGAGGGATGCAACATGTACGATATTAGAAACAGGGCAAACCAGAAATGCATTTTCAGTTTCTTTTTCTCACTTTTTTTTAAGGTTGGATGAAAATTGCCAGATAAACGGCAATTTGCCCCATGGAAATATGGATGCGAGAATCAGAGTGTTATGCAAGCCGGGCAAGGGCGTTTCAATGCTCAATAAACTTGACAATCCCAGAATGATTATTGGCAAATACGATTATGCAATTGATGTGACTCATTCTAGTATTAAAAACATTTGTAATACTGTCACTAATCTACGCAGAAACTACACAGATCAAATAATCTCAACATCAACCGATTTATATCTATGTCCCCGATGAAAAACGACAATTACGGGCAGTATGCAAACTCTGCGCATCTAAGAGCGGAGGAAAATCGTCAGGAAATCCTCCAGTTTAAAGTTGATCGTATGAATGCCGTTTCTGAAAGACTCTTGGATTATAAGGATATGTTTTTTGATATATTAGGCTTTGTCGATTATGCGAATGGCTTAGTAGCGGAAAGAAAACGGCTTATTACTAATTTTGCATACAATAATTCACTAAGCTCCGAGCAAAACTTTAAATTTATTCAGGAAATAACGAGACTTGGTGACCGGGTAAGTTCTGGCTACAAGTACTTTGATATGGCCCTTCGACAACGGCAGATTGGCTCCTACTCGGATCTTCTTACAGGTTATCCCAGAACAGAAATCGATCCGGGATTTGGGCTTCAAGCTGCTTTGAGAGCATTGGGGTATGTCTGCAAAAAAACCGTTCAAAACCTTGGGCGAGAATGGAATGGATTTGCGGTATTATCGTATGTTGGAAAATCAATTTCTGCGGCTTCATCAATTGTGGTCCTTGATTATGGATATCTCAAGCAAGCTGACTCAGTACAGGACTGGTTGGTAGTTGGACATGAACTTGGCCATGTTTACTTCTGGGAAGAGCAATTAGAAGGGAAACTAATCAGACCATCTAGAGATCGTTCCTATACTGGAACAACATTATTGGGCGAAATAATAGCTGATAATTTTTGTCTTCAACAATCTTACTTCATGAATATCAAAATGTGCCTCGAAGACTTTTTTAAGAGTGTATTAGTTGCAAATCGTAGAGGTTTACGTCCCGACCGAATGCGTCAATTAGCCTATCGCGTATTTACTTTATGGTTATTCGGTGTAATTTATTCTGATAGGGATTTTACTAATGTGGTGCGAAAATACCTAAAATTGTCCTCAGTGTTTTATTGGAAAAAGACAAGAATATTGAAAGATTACTTATCTAAAATTATGAATGCATCACATATAAGTAATCTCGATCCAGATATATTCAGAGTACAAATATATGATAAGTTTATATATGAAATAGATAATAGAGGCATGTATGAATCGGTAAACAATGATTTAAAGTGGTTGTCAAGGGCCGCCCTTCTATTACTCGAAGCAAGTGAAGATGTTGATAATATCTCTGAGAAAAGACAATTGAAAATGCCAAAGGCTCCAGAGTTTTCTCTCAAGGGATATAAGGAGTTGGCAAAAACTGTCATAGATGGGCGTCTTATTACTCGGATTATCGAATACCCTTTGGCATTTATTAAAGTACTCAGGGAAACATGCGATGAAAACGGCATAGATTTGTCTGACAAATTATTTAGTCATGTAAGAATGGCCGCTGTAATGTCATTGGCAAATAGTCATCTTATTACTGACTCAGCTACAGATTCAAGGAACTAAATGCAATGGAAATAGACTACCAAATTGTTATTGATTTTCTGGTGGGGAGCTTCGGGGCGTTTGTTATACAACTATACAGACGTTCTCGAATAAAAAAACTTAAGAATGATGGTGATGAACGTATAGAGGAAATTCTCAATAGGACTCATTATATCGTAACTATGACAGCCTTTGGGGGAGTATTGGCGGCCAGTTTTCCAATTTCTTTTATGGAAGCCCGTGTTTTTGAAAAACTATTCATAGGAATATCGTATGATCCTATACTAGCGGCTCTGTATTGCCTATCTTTAAAAGTGGATTGGAAAGCACTGATACGTTCATTGATGAAACTCAGTTTTAAGAAAGAGAAGAATACGTCAAATGATGAATCAAATGATCAAGGTGAAGAGGACAAAGAACACTATGGAAATATAAACATCTATAATCATTATAGACAACTTAAGGCTCCCCCAAAAAGCAAATATGGTTGGAGAGAATATTTAATTGCGATATTCTATTTTAGCAAGAAATCATGAATTATAAATAAATATTATAAAATAATAATACCGGTTCCCAAAGAGCAATTCATCCAGTTTGCCCAAACTTGTTCAAACCAATATCGGCATATAATCTAGTATTGAAAAGAGATTGGACACCACGCGAAAATGTGGTTGAGATTGCTGTGGATTATACAGCTCCAAACCTTCAGGATTACATTATTGATATAGAGCCTTTATAGTGTTCTCTTTATTTTACTTTGTATTGTTTCTTATTTTCTCATTCACTGCTCGATTTTCCTTTTCACTTAACGCTATTTTTATGGCTGAGTAAGTTGTTCTCCTTTCAGGAACACTTCGGATGCTCGAGGTGGCCGCTCTGAGCATTCTTTATTGAAAGACATAGCTATCCATAAAAATCAAAAGACGCTATGAAAAATAAAATTCACACAGTTGAAAGGAGGCAATCGAAAATGAATGAAACAAATGCAAAAGGCGACAAGCCTGACTTCAAAGGCAGACTTGATATCTCTGCTTGGGAAAACACTGACAAAAATGGCAATCCGTATTTGTCAGTAAAAATCTCTAATAGAGCATTTCTTTTCCCAAATAAAGAAGAGGGGCCTGTTTACGAGATTGAACAAAAAGAAATCGAAGACATCTTTTAATTAGGTCTCGAATCACTCATTATTGTTTTTTATATTATTTTCCGTTTTATCGCATGTGAAGTATTTGTCCTCGCATTCATTTGAGCAAAACGATCCTTCATCTTGAAAATCCTTACCACATGCTTGGCAATAGCCATCATCCCAATTATATATACCCTTCTCGACGTCTATTTCGATTGATGTGTTTTCGAATTCAGGGGCATTATATAGGAAGAAAGTTAATCTGCATGGGCAGTGTGCGCTATAGAGTCGCTGAAGTTCATTTTTTAAAATGCGACGCTTTTCCCAATTGTATGTATTTCTTAGAAACTCCCAATAGAATAGAGGTTTAGTCTCTTGCCAAATTGGGACTTCTTCAGTCCCTCTCATATCAGCAAAGAAACGAACAAGTCTAGTGTTTAAGTAAAATAGATTTGGGTTTTTACTCGACTCCCTGTATCCAAGGTTCAATAAGATATTTCCATTCTTTTCCAGAATTCTATATGCCTTGTTGTATATTTTATGACCGAATTTATCGAACTGGATCATCGCATGGTCTCTCTTTTCACAATACATTAATACCATGCCAAATATAATATCTTGTTAGAGAAATAGAACACAAAATATTCTGATACATATACTTTATTGGCTGGCAATTGAGATACTTAAAATGTTGTATGTTGTGATTACTAAAAATATTTTAGGGATAATTTATAAATACAATAATTGGTTTAGCTGTTACATTATTCTTGACAAAATCTTATATTATTCTTTAATATTAAAGACAAGTAATAAGTATAAATCTAAGTCAGAGTTGATATTATGCAATAATTAAATCTAAAGGGTAATTATATGCCTAAGAAAAATCGAATATTTATTAGTTTTGCAATTGAGGATCAAACTCTCAGAGACTTTTTAGTCGGACAGGCTCGTAATAAGAAATCTCCTTTTGAATTTGTTGATATGTCTGTAAAAAAACCTTGGGATTCATCCTGGAAAACAAATTGCAGAACAAAGATCAAGAGATGCGATGGTATTTTAATAATTGTCACTAAGAAAACCATGAAAGCAGAAGGTCAGCTTTGGGAGATTAATTGTGCAAAGGAAGAAAAAGTCCCTTGTCGAGGTCTTTGGGGACATGCGAATGATAAGCCAAAAAGGCTGGCATCAGAATTGGATGGAGTAAGAATAGTAAATTGGACATGGGATAATATTAAAAATTGGTTGGATAGTTTATAGGAGGAGTATTTTGCGTAAGGCGCTTGTAGTTGGTATTAACGATTATGCATCCAGCCCTTTATCTGGATGTATCAATGATGCGAAGGCTATTCAATTATTATTAGAACGTCACAGTAGTGGTTCTCCTAATTTTGATGTTCATTCATTATATTCAGATACTACTACTATTACCAGAGCGCGATTGAGGGAAGAAATAAATAGCTTATTCTCAGGTGATCCGGATGTAGCATTATTTTATTTCTCTGGGCATGGGTATATTAATTCATTCGGAGGTTACATTGTTACTCCTGATTATCAGAAGTATGACGAAGGTGTTTCAATGGATGATATTTTGGGGGCTGCCAATCGATCCAAAGCAAAGAATCGTGTGATTGTTCTTGATTGTTGTCATTCTGGGAAAATGGGCTCACCTTCAATATCTGAAGGCAAATTCTCTGAACTAGCAGATGGAGTAACAGTTTTGGTTGCTTGTCGAGAAAATGAAACAGCTCTTGAAACAGGAGGCCAGGGAGTATTTACATCTTTATTGATTGACGCATTGAATGGTGGCAGTGCAGACCTTGTAGGCCATGTGTCCCCTGGAGGCATATATGCATATGTTGATCGAGCATTGGGACCGTGGGAACAGCGTCCGGTTTTTAAGACAAATGTATCTCAGTTTGTATCCGTTAGAAATGTATCGCCTCCAATAGATATTTCAGTGTTACGGGAATTATGTACTCATTTTAACGAACCCTATGTAGAATACCAACTAGATCCATCTTATGAGGATACAGAAGCCGATTTTAATCCAGATAATGTTCAAATATTCAAGAAACTACAGAAAATGGAACGTGTCGGGTTAGTTATTCCAGTTGGTGAAGAGCATATGTATTATGCAGCTATCAATAGCAAAACATGTAAATTGACCGCAATGGGAGTTCAGTATTGGAAGTTAGTTAATTCTGGGAACATTTGAGAATAAGATATTAGTGGATATGATATTAGTAGTTTCATGTGATGGTCTTCAAATGATGTTTTGTATCAATATCATCTTGCGGTATTTAACATTATATGAATAAAATTGATAGATATCAATCAAATGTCAAGGATCGTTATAAAAATTTAGATGAACTATTTGGCTCATTTACAACTGGACATGGATCACTATTGCAAATAATTATAATATCCATCACACTACTTTTGCCAACTAACTATGACTGGATACAAATAATTATTATAGCGCTATTAATTGCCAGAATGTACGCCTTTTTAAAACCGTTTAAATGGGTCGAAGTTCTTTTTCCGTTACTATTATTATTACTATTAATAATCAGTATGGATTATTATAGAACTAATTGGCATGTGGTGAAGATATTATTAAGCATAACTACGCTGATATACTCTCTTTTTGCTTTGGCTTGGGTGCAAAGTCGGCAGGTAGAGCACCTTGCCAAAATAGATTATGAAAATGTTAATAAACAGGACTACACAGAAATAATTGAAAACATGCTTAAATCAAAGGAGGCATTTGGCATCTATCTTAGAGGATTTAATTCAGAAGAACCATTGGCAATTATTGACGTTGATGAAATTGTGGGGCCGGTTGTCGTAGATTATGAATTTGATAATCGCCCTCAGTCATCGATTAAACGTGAATTACCTCTAGGTTTTCCAGTATATGCTATGGCAAATCAACGTAGTCTTGACCCAAATCCAGTATTCCCTGAGGTTATTATTCTTGATCATAATTGGGAAGAGCATGTACAACGATATGCAAAATATGCAACACTTATTATAATTTGGTTTGAAAGGGAATCAGAAGGCATAGCCGATGAATGCGAATTAATTTGCGATGACGCAGAACTGTCGAATAAAACTTGGCTTGTTTATAATCCAAATATTAAAAACCACGGAAAGATATTTGATCGTTTGGCTAATAGTGTTACATGGGTGAGTGAGTGGAACGATTTAGAAGTATTTCCAAAACCAAACTTTGACAAATTGTTTATATAATCGCAACAATCTGGATAGTATAACAGGTAATTAGAATCTTTACCCTTAGAAGGAGGCTAGTATGCGAGTAAAAGCTTTTATTGGAATAATAATTATATGTATGTTTGTATTGACCTCTGCGTTTGCACATTCAGGAAGAACAGATAAATATGGAGGACATCACGATAGAAAAAACGGGGGATATCATTATCACAATGCTGGCTATGTCCATGCGGCTGGCAATCCCTATCAGGATCATACAAAATGCGGAATATGCCAAACATCTAAAAAGATTGAAAAATCCGTACCAGAGAACTTCCAAATTACTGAATATCAAAAAACCTTTGCCCTTCAAGCTGGACTAAAATGTATGGGCTATCATATTACTGAAGTAGATGGTAAAATGGGTCCTGAAACAAAGGCCGCGATCGCCAAGTTTGCAAAAGATCATAATCTTGACGAGTAATTATTATGTTTGGGACTAATTGGCCATGTGTTATCTATCTTTTATGGGAGTATATCCTTTGCCTTCTTTAGTAAATCTAAAACGAGCGTTGGATGAAATAATCCGTAAATAATAATAGCCACAAGAATCAATTGTAATAATTGCATAAGAAATGCGAGTGAAATTAAAAGCCATCTTGGCCAAGGCTTATAGGCTTTATTCCACATAATATTGCCGTAAGAGCGACTTAAAATAAATCCTAAAAAATCTAAACTTGTCCAATATGTAATATGTGCTAGTCCTGGCAAACTACATTGATTGCAATGACAATTAACTGGCGGCCTATCGCCAAATATGTATTTACTGTCTAGTGCGCCTGATACAGGGTCTAGTACATGATAAAAATTAAACCACCACTCGCGATCTTCTGGCTTTATTTTCTCTTTTGATTCTTCCTGCAGTCTTCTTTTCCAGTCTTCGCCTCCATTAAGAAGTTTATGGCGCGGGATATTTGGCCACAGTCTTAGTGAAGTATCGCGAAACAAATATGCCATTTTATCAAGAGGGCTTCCAATTGTCACAAACCTGCGAAGACTCTCCCTAAAGGCTATTACTCCGTCTTTTTCTTCCTGCGTGCTATTTGGGCTATTCTCAATGTCTACTGCCTTATGAAAAAGATCAGAGAGAACATTATAGCTTACAACAGTCCCAAGGCTATGCGAAACCCATATCACTTTCTTAAAAGTGTGTTTTTTACCTGTAACTAGTTTTTCCTCTTTTAATTTTCTAAAATTAGTATCTAGGCCAATAAGTTCTAAAAACTCTCTTTTAACACGTAAATCAATTCGCTGAACAATTGCCCTTTCAACAGACCCTTTAGGCTCAGCATAAAGCCTTACATCAGCCAGATATGAGTTTAGTATCTTTGGATATTTTAATGCTATAAATGTCAAAGAAACAAAGGAAGTAATTTGCAAAGGAAAATACATAACCCAAGACAAAAATCTTCCTTGAGGACCAAGAAATATCAGTTTTAATTGCTGCAATAGGAACCAAAAATATGTTCGAAGTGTGGAGTAGGTACGCTTTTTCCAAAGCCCTTTAAAAAAGCCAAGTTCCTTTTCGCTAAATTTGCTTGTTTCGTCCGGAAAAGTTTTCTCAATATCATTGTAATTGGCCCAGTAACCTTCTTCAATGAATGGAGGCGCCAAATCTTGCGGATCAGGTATGCCATTTAGTTTTAGTTTATCTTCCTTTGTCCCGTTTATTCTTGCATCTTTTTGCCAATCAGATATTTCCTTTAGCGCATCTTCAAAACCTGAGCGAAGAAGTACTGCAGTATCACTTTGGAGTTGATCTCCGATGCCATGCACAAGGAAAATGCAGGAAGTTTTACCTGGGTTTTCAACAGTTTTACCTTTTAACTTAATAGTGTCAGAGACTAATCCCCAATGCCAGGGAATTATATTATCCTCTGCTGTTGAAATACGCTTTTGAATTTTATAAATCTTCATTTCTTCTTGATTATTGAGTGAACTCTAAGATTTCTCCTTCAAGTGCTCTTTCATATGAAACAGAGTGTAGGACTTTGCCATCTTTGTCAATTAGCTCGATCACATCGCCATTGTTGTTTAAACTTAATGGCGCGCCATTCCTTTTGATTTCAAGTGTTTTATTAGAGCCAATTTTTGTACTTGAGTTAAATTTGAGCTCATGGCCGGCTTTGTCTCTTAAGAGCCAATCTTTTATATCAATTTCATGACCAGTTGGATTTGTGATCCAAATGACTTCATCTGTTCTTTCATTGCCTTCTGGATTAGGTAAAAGTGCTGAAATATATGCTGATTCAATTGTCGGAGCATTTTGCTCAAAGACAAAATCAACAATTATTGGATAATGATCTGTCACTTCAGCCGGATCATAGTCGTGGTAAAATTCTACTGAAGAAACATATTGCGAAAGATTAGGGGAGAGAAGAATATGGTCAATTGATGAGAATTCTGCAGGGTATTCATAGTAGCCATCCTGATCTACATCATACCAGGAAGTATATCTCAGAGTTTGAGGAACAAATCCTATGCACCCGGCGCTTACTAAATCATCATCAGTTGAGCTTGCATTTGCCTGCTTTATATCATGAAGTACAGTCGTTACTGGCATATGATTTTGTACATCAAGGCATTGCCCATCATAGTCATTAAAATCACCCCAGACAACTATATCACTATTTTGTGTATAGACTTGCATAATAAGCTTTCTTATTGCGTCGGCTTGGGCTTGTCTTTGCTGGATTCTATCGCTTCTTGTCGGAAAAGCTAGAAAATGAAGGCCAATAAAGGTTATGTCATTATCATTCACCCTGAGCTTGGCATAATAGTTTTTTGAAACGCTTTTTTGAACAGAACCGCTTTGTCCTTTTTCATTCCACCTTTGAAAGTTCTCTGGATCAATTCTAGTTAGCATTGCGACGTCTTGGCGAGTATAAGTATCTGTTCCTTCAACTAAATATGCCTTATATCCATAGCCTGCCAAGTGATTATTTATCATTGATTCTAGAACTTCTATATTTTCCACCTCGACAAGGTTTACAATATCAGCATTCATTGATTTGATGATTTGGGCGATTTCCGCAATATGCTCGCCGGCTTCATCTGGAGAGTTTTTCCACTCAAAATTAGCGCTTCCGTCAGGAGCAATTCCATCAAAGAGAAACTCAGCATTTAGAGTCGCGATGCGAAGCCTGTTTTTATCGATTCTTCTATCTTCAGCCTGAAGCAAGCCTGTTATTAAAAGGGCTAAAATACAAACAATGGCTAATTTTATGAATCGCATAATATCCTCCAATGCGCAGATTGATTTGGCAATAAAATATGTTCGAGATGTTTATAATGTTAGATAAAACTAATTTAGGTATGTAGGCAATATATGTCAAGTAGTATTACAATTAAATCAAATAAAAGTGTTGAGAAATTTGAAAAGAAGCATTAATATGGCCATTACAATTACTTCACTAGTTGAAAACCTATTTGATCAGCAAAAGAGGTCGCCCAGGAAAGCCCTCCCAAGTACTGGGTGGCCTTTTAATTTTGGCAATATACCGAAAGGTTTATATACTTTTGTGTCTTCATTGGGAAAAAGACGACAAAATGCATGATATAGATTGATTGTGCGACAATTCCTAATTTTACGGATAAATCCACTTCAGGGTGGAGGGATCAGGAAAAATCCGAAAAAACGGGAAAGTCCCAAACTTTCGGATAAATCCCTATCAGGGTGGAGGGATCAAGAAAAATCCGAAAAAACGGGAAAGCAGACCAATCCCCAAATGCAGGGGATTATGGTCTGTGAAATCTTTAGGTACAATCTTTTTATATCTGCATTTAATTTCAAATTAAAATGGATGAATATCGAGATGTGCATGGATCAAAGGCTTATTTACAAATTTGGCTAACGAAAATCAAAAATTCATCGATGAGTGAAAAGCAAAAAAAACTAATTGAGGAATTTTTCAAAGACTTACGAATTGGGAAAGCAGGCAAAAAAGTCGGGCCTAGAAGAATAGGAAATTACTTGCAGTTTCTCTTAAACCTTGATGAATACTTCCATAAGGATTTGGAAAAGGTTACAGAGGACGATGCGACAAAACTTTACACCGATCTTCAGGACAATGTGATAAAAAAGAAAAATGGAATGCCATATGCACAAGCTTCCAAAGATGAGTTTGTGAAAACCTTAAAACGGTATTTGGGATGGCTCTGGGGAAAGAATTCTATTCGCTATAGAAAATCAATAAGCTGGATGAAAGAGGACTATAAAGGTTCTGAAAAAAACGCAATTACTTTGGAGCAGGCTGAGAAAATCGTTGAGGCTGAAAACAGTCTTCGCAATCAGTGCCTTTTTATATTCGCTTTTGATAGTGGCGGGCGAATTGAGGAAATTCTTAATGTGCGAATCAAAGATATTTCTGTAAGTAATGCTGATAAGAAGTATTACATTGTCAAATTTAGGGGGGAGAAGACTCCGGATGCAAAGAGGACGATTCCGATTCCAATTGCATCGACAGTACTCTATGAATGGCTGAAATCGCATCCGACAAAACAAGACCAGGATTATCTTTTTCCGCTTATGTATGATAATGCGAAGAAAATTATTAAAAATATGTCAAAAAGAGTCCTGGATTTTGATCTGAAACCTCATGAACTGCGCCACTCTTCAGCCACTCATTATATTCAATATGGCGGATTTGGAGCAGAGAATATTGGGGGATTCTATTATAGATATGGATGGAAATTCGGAAGTAAAGAAGCCTTAACTTATATTAAGACATATCTTTACAGTGGTGAAGTGGGCGCTGAGAAGGTGGCGAAAGCCATAGATGCCAACAGAGTTGACAAATTAAGAGCAGAGATTGATTCATTGAAAACGGAATTGGAAACGAAAATGAGTAGCCAATTGCTTATGAGAATTCTCAATGAGGTTGTAAAACAACAACGGGCTATGTCGAAAGTGTTGAGTAGTATTTCGGGAATTAGATTTGATTTTATAATTCCTGAAGATATTGGAATTGAAGTATCGAGAGATAGGTAATAGCGTCCTTCGGACGTTATGGATACTACCCCTCGCTTCGCTCGGGGATATTGTGTTAAAATTATATCATGAGATATCGGAAATGAGCATTAGATGAGGGTAGAACGAGTTCTGAGTTAAGTGATTGATATATATTGGGAAGAGGTTATTACCAATTTTAATAGGATGTGGAAATGGATATCGTAAATTATGGAATATTACTTTCCTTGTCGATTCAACCTAAATATTTATTTGTTACATTTTGCCAATTATCTTGACAAAATAAAATTATCTCCGATTTTACAATATGACATTCAAAAAAACACTATTCGCCCTTTTTGTTTTGCCTTTAATTTTAATCACGGCAGTATATGCCGCAGAATTGGAACTTATTGATTACTTAAAAGGTAATACTGCAGGAGGTCGATTTGCTGACGGCTGTGAGGGTTTAGGTGATATTAATGGCGACGGATATAATGATTTTTTAATTACTAAGTTTAATACTCTGGCCGACGGGGGAATATTATATCTATATCTGGGAGGATCGCATCCGTTTGACAGCGCAGCAGTAATAACATGGGAGAATTATGACAATTCTGAAAACTATTGCACTCAACCGTTTAATATTGGTGATATAGACTGTGATGGAGTAAATGATTTTATTGGGGCATTTGCGGGAGAAGATACTCTCAAAGTATTCACAAATCTGGAGGCCTTCGATGAGGAAGCCACATTAGTTTTTTGTCTTGATACTACTATAAGTTGGAAAGGTCTTCATGCAAGTGGTGGCGGCGATAATAATAATGATGGTAGACCGGATTTTTGGATTTATCCTAATTATCCATTATATGATACACTTTGGGGTTATTCAGGATGCGATCTTTTAGATTCTATTCCAGATTTTAAAATAGTAAGGTCTAGGATGCCTGATAACAATTTTATGGAGTTAGGGTGGGAATTTTGCACTACTTGTGATTTTAACGGTGATAATATCCCAGATATTGTCTATGGGCAGTACAATTCATCTGATAGTGATCCTTCAGGACGTGTTTGTATTACATGGGGAGGAGCATCGCTATCAGAATCGCCAGATTTGATTTTTTATGCTCCCATAGATCATGCTGGTGACCCCGAATTCGGAAAAGACCTGGCGTGCCTAGGAGATATTAGCGGTGATGGAATAGATGATTTATGGGTGAGTCAGGGGGGACGTAATTATATCTATTATGGTGGCCAACCGTTTGATACTATTCCTGATTGGGCAATGGACTATTCATTCATGTATGCTAATATTGAAAACATCGGTGATGTTAATAATGATGGTTGGAATGATGTTGGCCTTTTTCGGGATGATTTTCTAATTAACCGTGTTTCGATTATCTATTGTTATCCGGGTATGGATACCCTTGTTGATGTGTGGTTCTCCGATGATGATTATTATCAACAGATGTTAGATGGTGAAACAGATAATATAGGGCATTCACATTCCTGGGTTGGTGATGTCAATGGTGACGGTATTGATGATATATTACTAGGTGCAAGAACATCGGTAGTAGATGGAAATGATCAGGGTTGGGCAATTATCCAATCCGGTTGGCAAGAACCGGTAGCGGTTGATGATGGACCTGAAGATCTACCTCGTATATTCACTCTCAAACAAAATTATCCAAATCCATTCAACTCGGGGACAAGTATTGAATTCTCTCTTTTTAAATCTGGCGTTACTGAAATAAGCATATACAATATTCTAGGCAATGTTGTTAGAGTGATTACTTCCGAAGAAATGCAACCCGGTAATCAAACTGTTTATTGGGATGGGCGCGATTCACGCGGTTTAGTTGTAGCCTCTGGAATATACTTTTATAAGATTAAGCAAGGGAATGATTATGAAGTGAAGAAAATGATCTTCATGAAATAATATTGGGGGCAAAATACCATGGAGGGTATATGAGAATCACAAGAGTTTTTCAGCTTTGTTTCTATTTTATCTTTTTATCTGCGCTGTTCATCAATATCAATGCTGATGAGTTTAAAATCGGATGTTACTACGATCCGTTATCTCTTCATTATTATAAGCATTCTGATAATGACTCACTATCAACCAATGAAGCCACTGCATATTTTAACGATATGTCAGAATTTGGAATAGACTTTATTGTAGGAGTAACTGCGCCTCAAACTGTTCAATATTGTGAGTCATATGGCGTCAAGCTAATTCCTTATAATTGGGGTGGAATAGGGTATGCCGAGCAAAGAATAACCCTTTCTGATTCTACTCCGTATCTTGAATCTATAGTACATAACGGGCCTTGGTTTGAAATGGAAGCTGAAGTCTCTGCTGATACTATGGGGGGATATTCTTTTTTAACTACAGGGGTTACTGGAGCAACTGATGCCACGACTAGATATGCCTTGCAAGGGACAAATAGCGAGGGTTTTTTATTCTGTGAGGCAGATTCATCAGTCTCCTATAATATGACTCACGTCGGCTTTAGATGGGACGATATATTTATTTTTCGAGATCAGATTAGCGGGATGGATTCGCTACTTTATTGTCGCGCGCATTTTGTTATGAAGTATGACAATCCAGTTAGAGCGGATTCAGAACTTGTAATCGGACAAATTCATGTGAAGAATAGGGATGGGGATAACTTCGCCAATGATAACTTAAATCCGATTACTTTATATGATGATACACTTCTGGTTGATCTGAATAGTGCATCATTCTCAATTAGTGATCCGTCCATTACTCTTCATGTTGAATCTGGAGATACTTCATCAATTTACAATATATATGGTTCATATAATTGTGGAAGGATTGATACTAATGGTGTTTTTTGGGGGACTATTTGTGATTCATACAAAGATGTTAAGCTAAAAGACTTCCAAACATCTGCCAATGTGTATGATACTCTTTCAATTTTGTTTTTTAAACAGTATAATGCCTACACTTTTTATTGGTACGATAGTGCTGATGTATATATTGACAAGGCATTTATATCAAATGATATATCCTATAACTTTGCTACAGCAGATAGTACATGTAAGAGTGAATGGACTGATAATATAAATGATTTATATACTGATTCTCTTGGTTTATCAAATGCAGATTCAGTAATTAATAAATGGATGATATATGATGAAGCATACGATGGCATTTGGTATATGTTAAAGCATGCAAGGAATGTGTTGAAAAATTCGTCGGAGTGTCCAAATCCTAAAATGATTACATCTCGTGGGGCCGGAGGGATTGCACCTTTTGGATTTACTCAAATGTCATATATTATTGAAGATGCTCCAGATATGTTTGTGCAGTTAGGTTCATTTTATTCCGGTTGTACCCCCAGTCTGTTTTCGTCCACGGCAGATAGTAGTGTACAAGTTGGAATAGACTTTGGAATTGATAGACTTATGAGTTTTGGAGAGCAGGCAAGAGATCCCAATTATCCTCTTAATTTTATCCCTATTTTATATTTAGGCGGATGTTATACAAATGATGCCGGTAGTAATGTATGTATGGCACCTGCCTCAATAGGTCCTGAAGCTAAATTGCAGGCATATCTTGCCATAGCATATGGAGCTAACGAAATCGCCTACTGGCCATATGTTACGTTACCAATAGATTCTGATAGTCTTCCTGCAGCTGGGTTCTCCGAAGTTTTGGATGATTATCCCTCTGACAAGACTAATTGTGAGACATATGCTTCGGGAGAAATTGACTATTCCGTTCGTGGCTTTGTAATAAAAGATGAGCAAACTGGTTTATACGTTAGAGATACCCTATCGGATGCATTCAATAGGTGGAATGCTGGTAAGCAAACACATTCCAAGTTAGATTTAATTGCATCAATATTAAATGCCAGATCATTTGATGGAGCGGGACGCTGGGATAGTCTTAGTGGCTCATCATTTGACAATATAACAAGTGAACAATTCGGTGATTCTGCAGCATTTGTCCAATGGGCAGAATTTACTGATACAACCAGTAGTACAAGCTACTATATGTTAATAAATAGGCGTATTTGGCCTGATGCTGCTACTGCACCCAATGGACTATCTGATAGTCAGCGGGTGGATTTTGTTATTAATGAATCTCTTAATGGGGATTATTATGGCATTGATATATTGACTGGAGACTCCATTGTATTAATTAGTGGTGATGACCAGACTTTTGGTAGTGTTTTGTTACCACCTGGAGAAGCCGTCATATTTAACTTAGACTCCTTAATCCCATATTATTGGGTTGAAAGCCAAGAAAGTCAGGTAAGATACTGTCCAGCTGGAGGAACGCACAATGTGATTGGTGATATTTATGTTGATAGTACTCAGCAGTTGATAATAAGTGAAGATAATACATTTAACATATTATCTGGTGTTGATAGTGCTTCAACCTCTGGTGCCGACGCAAATAAGATCGAGATTATTGTTGAAGGTGAGTTTCATGCGATTGGGACGTCAGAAACAGATAAAGTTGTGTTTACTAGCTCTGCTGATAGTGCAAATTCATGGTATGGAATTCGCGTTGTAGGTAATGGGACTGCTGATCTTCAATATGCAACAATAGAAAACGCTTATATTGGTTACAAAAATACAAGTACAGCAACATCAGATGTTGATACATTGAAAGATGTTCTCATAGACAATATATATACCTATGGAGCTTATATCAGTAATGGCAATGTGTTTGTATCTGATGTAGACTTTAAGAGTGAACAAAACTACTCTTATGGTCTCTATCTTAAAGACGCGGACATTGATGTACAAAACTGTTGGTTTGACAACGTATATCGAGGAGTATGGATTGATCAAGGTGATCCAGTATTTAGGAACTGTACAATAGATTCAGGTCTAACAGGTGTGTGGGTAACTACAACCGGATCAGATACGACCAAGCCTGAATTTTATAATTGTTCAATGTCAAATCAAACGACAGCGAATTTTGTAGTAGGTAATTCATATTCTGACGTTACAATTGACACCTGTTACTTTGAAGAAATAAATACTTATGGGCTCCTAAATATATACTCAGGGGCGTCTTGCTATGTAAGAAACTCTGAGTTTGAAGTTGTTGATACAGGAACTTATCCGGCGAACTTAACTTGCGTTTATGGATATGGTACAAATACAAATTTAGGAACGTCTTCACCACTTGCACCTGGATATAATTACTTCCACTCAGTTGTAACTGTGGATGACACCTTAGGACTTGACTACGATACAGCATGCTGTATTAAAAACATCAGCGCTACATATATGGAAGCATATGGAGATTGTTTTGAGGATTGGGTGTATCCAGATGCCAGTCTTCCATCCCCCATCATTCAGGGAAATGTTAACTACTATGCTAATGCTGCTTGGCGACAATCCTGTTGGGGAGATATGTTTGGGAAAGTACTGGTATCTCAAGATCAAATCACAGGGTTACTTCCAACAGAATTTTCAATTGAGCAGAATTCGCCGAATCCATTTAATCCGAGCACTACAATAAAATACAATCTTCCTGAGGCATCATATATCATAATTGATATTTTTAATGTCTTAGGAGAAAGAGTAAAGACACTGCTAAACTCCTATGAAGAGGCTGGTGAGCATTCTATAGTTTGGGATGGAACTGATTCTGGTAATCAAAGAGTCTCTAGTGGAATATATTTCTATAGAATTGAGGCTGGTCAATTTACCCAGACTAAAAAAATGGTACTTATAAAGTAGATGGAGGGAAGGAAAATGAGCATTTATAGATTGATTGTTTTGTTGATTACGATTATAACTACTTCTGTTGCTTTTGCAGGAGAGTTAACCATCGGGGCATCAGGGTCTCTTTCTATGAGAGTTAATGCGGAGGCTGATGTAAGTAAGTACACGCTGAAATTTGATTTAAGTGAATTGCCTGAAAACTGTGAAATCGATTTGGCATATGTGGTTCTGAATGCAACTTTAGATGAGACAATAGAAACTCCAGTGAATCTTGTTGTCTATCCTGTTAGTGAATCTTGGCAATCGTCTGAAATAAGCCTGACAAGTTCTACAATAAGTTACTCTGAGGAGTATTCTTGTATTGGACTAACAAAGGGTAAAGACCTTCAGAGTATTGATTTTCCTATAACTAATATGGTCAAGGCTTGGGTAGATGGATCGCTTGAGAATAATGGTCTAATAATTATGGGATTAGAAAATGCTGATAGTGCATTGGAAATATCAACTGACACGCCAGGTGTTAAGGCAGAGTTAAAGGTTTTTTACTCAATTAACGATCGTCAAACCGAAGGCGAATAGGGTAGACTATAACATTTTTGGGGCTAGCCAGTATCTTGGCTGGCCCTTTTTTTATTCTATTAATTGTGACAATTCCCTCCATTCCTTTCTAACAATTTTCTAACAACGAACTTTACGCAACTTAACTCAACTCAACTCAACTTGATCCAACTCAACGGAACTTAACGCAATAAATAACAACAAAATAGGGCTATTTAATGGTGTCTCAAGGAGTTAACCGGAATAACCCGCGGAGAATCCCAGCCTCTCCGCTTTTTTGTTGTCCATAGTGAATATGCTTGTATAATTACCAATAAACATTGCCTAATTTTGTTCAGGAAGCGGGAACCCACCCTCGTCCCGAAGACGGGACATCGGATGGGCCACCGGTCCGGATGAGCTACCGAGAGAGACAGGATCTTCTCCTTGACTTCAGGTAATGTCTCATGCGGACAGCTCTTCGGGATCGGGGGCAGGTCTTTCAGGCCTTCGAAGCCGTGTTCCTGGAAAGCCCGCTTGTATTCATAGAATTGACTTCGCGAGACACCCCGGCGGCGGCAGGCTTCGGAAATATTTTTAATTTGTTCAGCTAATTGTAGCAATGTGAGGCGGTTTTGTGCTATCTTAGTATCGGCGGTCATCTGATACTCCTTTCGGTTTGAGTTTTGTCGCAAAAACAAAGTAACCGAAGAGGCAGATGACTGCCATCTTTTTTATCCTCTCAACTGTACGGGAAGTGCCTAACTTTTACAATTTACGCAACTCGATCCAAGTTAACTAATAATCCAGCAATGGAATATGACTATTATGTTGAGAATTAATAACTTGCACCAAATGCCCCTTGGAGAATCCCTGCCTCTCCGTCAAAGATGGATGGCAATAGCATCGAAAATATCTTTGGATAGTGAGCTATATAGGTATAGCGACAGTAGACTTCCAAAGACCAAGAACGGGCCGAACGGAATGCGAGGTTGCTTTTTACGCTTCCAAGCGATTAGTATCCCATATACGAATATCGCGCTTAGTGAGCCAATCAGTAACATGGGGACAATACCCTGCCATCCGGTGAATAATCCCAAGACTCCTGCGAGCTTAATGTCGCCACCTCCAAGTGCGTCTTTTCCAAACAGCTTCTTTCCAATAACTGCGACAATATAAAAGAGCAAAAAGTTGATTAACCCTCCCAGCCCGGCATCAACCATCGAAATTGATTTCCCCCAGATGATAATTGGGATTGCGGGCAATGTAAAAACGAGTAATAGCCAATTTGGTATCAGAAAAAACCTAATATCGGTTATACAGAACACAAATAATAAAAGCAACAGGACGGCTGATTGGAAAACCTGTTCTACGCCAGGGAGATAAAGATAGGACACCTTTACTAGAATAATCCAGGCGAGATCAAAGAGTAGATATAAGGGGGTGAATGATAATTCCTTTTGACAGGTTCGCAACGCCCATCTACTTATGACAAAGACCAATGGGTTAAACCCCACTCATAAGGTCAAATAGAGGCAGGTACATTGCCACAAGGATAAATGCTATAAATATTCCAAGGAAAACGATTACTAGTGGTTCAAACAATGTTGTCAATGTTCCAATCTCGTGGTCGACTTCTGATTCGTAAAAATCGGCGGCTTTGGAGAGCAGTTTTCCCAGTTGTCCCGTTTTTTCGCCGGCGGCAGCCATACGAATGATAGTGCGGGAAAATATCGGATAACTGGATGCGGTTTCGGTAAATGATTTACCCTGCGATAATATCGACGACATGTCTGCCAGTTTTTTTTGGATAAAGGCATTACCCGTAGTCTTCACAGCAATCTCGACGGAAAACAGCATAGAAACTCCCGATTCTAACAGGGTTCCCAATGTCCTGGAAAAACGGGCATTAATGATTTTCTTTTGAATGCGGCCGACAAATGGAATCTTAAGTTGCATTGCACTAAAAATATATTGCATGCGTTCATTTATAAATGCAACAACCATAGATACCACGACCAGTACAAAACATACAAAAAAGAAGCCACTATTTTCGCGCATCCATTCACTGGCAAATACAACATATTGAGTCAATTGGGGCAGTCCGGTACCGAAGTTTGCATACATGGCGGCAAAGATAGGTATGATGTAAATAACCATAATGAATATAACCAGGATTGTCACGGACAGCACTAGCAGGGGATAGGCCAGCGCCGATCGTATTTTTTTATTGGTTTCCTCCGTACGCTCTCGATAATTTGCTATGCGATCCAATGAGATATCGATTGTACCGGATATTTCACCGGCTTCCAGCAAAGAAGTATATAGCGTATCAAAAAACACCGGATATTGTTGAAAAGAATCTGAGATAGAACGCCCTGATTCAATAGATGAGATAATATTGTCAATTATTTCTCCCAAGTTCTTATCGGTAATTTGTTCCCGGACAGATTCCAGAGATTCCCTGAATGTAATGCTCGATTCTGCAAGCGCCGCCAATTGTCGGGTCATGCGAGTGATATCTTTGCCTCTGATGTACCGAAGAATATACTGACTTAATTTACTTTTCGTTGTACTGTGGGATGACAGAAAGATTCCCTTTTTGAGAAGTATGTTTTGCAGATGCTCCGAGGAATTAGCCCTGAGTACCCCGTCTGCGTTCTGTCCATTTATATATTTACCAGAATATTGATATTTTGGCATTGCAATCTCTTGACCCATTGTATTATTAAGCTATATTATACATACAAAAACCATGTAATGCAAAGCATCATTTGAGGCACATATGCCGGATTTTCTCAACGCCTGGGATCGGCAGAAATTCATAAAATACAACATATGTCCCATTCTAGAAAATGGTTCAATTATACGCCTGTATGTATGTAAGAATTCGGACCTTTCCGTAATAAGCTATTTATCATTTAAGAAAAAGCAGAAAATCACGATTGAATATTTGTCGGAAGAATTACTGGAAACCAAAGTGAGAGAGCAATTCGGCATACATCAGGCAAATAATGGTCGATCGCAGGTTTCAAAAAATCACATGAATGAAACGGCTGCAGAAAATCCATCTATCGTCAGGCTCATTAATGGAATAATTAACACCGCTGTATCGATAGGAGCATCGGATATTCATTTCGAACCATTTGAGACACGCATGCTATGCCGGTTTCGAATAGATGGCTCATTGCGACAGGATAGGGAAATAACCAAGGAATCGGTTGCCGAAGCGATTGCCAGACTTAAGATTATGTCTAATTTGGATATTTCGGAGAAGAGGCGTCCGCAGGATGGGCGAATACGATTTAATACCGGTTCAAAAGTCGTCGATATTCGCATTTCCTTTCTGCCGACAGATTTCGGAGAAAAAGCGGTTTTACGTATACTGGATAAGGAAAATCTCCGCCTTGATTTGGGGTTATTGGGATTGGATGAGGCGCAACGGGCGTTGCTGGAAGATAAAATTCAAATGCCGAATGGAATGATTCTAGTGACGGGGCCCACCGGATCGGGGAAAACGACGACTTTATATGCGATGCTAAACCATCTGAAGTCACCAAAACTTAATATTACCACGATCGAAGATCCAATTGAGTACAATCTTGACGGTATAAATCAAACGCATGTTCGTCCTGAAATCAACTTAACATTTGGAAATGCATTGCGGGCAATATTACGACAAGATCCCAATATTATAATGGTTGGTGAGATACGTGATAGAGAAACGCTTGATCAGGCTATTCGCGCTTCCCTCACGGGGCATTTGGTTTTATCGACATTGCATACAAACAATTCCGTAGCAACTATTTCACGTATGCTTGATTTGGGGGCCGAAAGCTATTTGATAGGATCAACTCTTAAACTGATTATCGCACAGCGACTGGTCCAAACAATTTGCCCCAATTGCAAACAAAAAGATGTTTCGGTCGAACAACAAACTGCATCTCGCAAACTTGGAGGCGATGCCAACCTGGTAGTCTATTCGGGGCGGGGATGCGATTATTGCGGCAATACAGGATTCAAAGGGCGCAAGGCGATTTATGAATTCCTGGCGATAGATGACAAACTTGGGACAATGGTTTCTGATGGGGCAAATGCATCACAAATTGAATCATATGCCAAAACAGCAGGTTTTTTGTCGCTTAAATTAGCAGGCCTAGCCCTTATCAAGAATGGCGAAACAACACCGCTCGAGGTGTTAAAGGTAATTGCAGGATAATATTCGGGAGGGGTATGAAATCACCTAGATTATGTTTAGTATTTTCCCTTTTGATACTCTTCCATGGGATTATATTGTGCCAGGAGCAGCATCCTGACAGTATGAATGTCGATACGCTCGACATAGGCTATGAAACCGAATATGGAATTGATACTCTTGAATCTCGGTATATCGGCAACATTATCGATACCGCCATCATTATTCCCAAGCTGGAGTTTGTCGGGCTGCAATTACAGGATGCATTAAAGGCTCTGGTCAGGGCGTACGAGTTATCAGTTTTCATAGATACATCGATTACCGGGACAATAACATTACGACTTGAAAAGGTATCGCTAAATGATGCCCTTTTGTTTATTATTAAGGAATATAATCTTGATTGGGAGCGAACCGGTGGAATAATAAAGATATTTAAGCCAGTAAAACTGCCACCACCGCCGGCCCCTCTTGACATGACAATTCAGAATGATTCCATTACATACAATCTCCAACAGGCAAGTTTACAGCGCGTTGTGGATAAGATTATTGAACAGGCCGGAATTAACATTATTATTGAGAATAATGCGGGCGGTTACCTTTCAGGGAAATTGGTCAATGTTCCTATAGACAAAGGCTTACAGATTCTTTTCTCTTCTAATGGATTTGATCTGAGATCGATAGAGGGTATTTATTATATAAGTGCCAAACCGGAATCAACCGGGCACAAGGGACGGGCATCAAAATTCTCAATTAGATGTGATAATGGATTAATCTCAATGGATGTTGCAAACGCGCCATTAGGCGATGTTATTGCAACCATTGGAAATCAATGTAATGCCAGCTTTTTTACGAGAGGAACCATTGAGGGTGATATTAGCGCCAGTTTTTCGGAGATGCCTTTAGATAATGCCTTGGGGGCACTACTCCGCAATACGCAATACACATATAAGCTGGACAATGGAATTTACTTTTTTGGACCGAAAACCTCGGAAGATATGTTTGTTTCAGAATTGATTTTACTGAAGCATCTCGTTGCAAAGGATGTTGAGCCGTTAATACCTACATCCTTAACCAAGCAGGTAATGTTGAAAGTAGTTACGGAACATAATGGGTTTGTCGTGGTCGGGCCAAAAACTGTTATTGATGAAATACGTCTATTTTTAAATTCTGTCGACATTGCGCCGGCTATGGTTCTGTTTGATGTCCTTGTTGTAGATTATTCAGATGTCAATGCCTTTACATTTGATTTGAAAATGAATGAATCATTCAATCCTGATAGCAACTATTCGCAGACGTACTATCCGAATGTGAATCTTGTCGGTACTGGCCCAACCCTGAATGATGATTTGGATTGGCTGGGCGATAGACTCGGCATCGCGAATATCGGAACTTTATCGGACAATTTTTTTGCCCAATTACAGATAATGCAGCAGGAAGGGAAAGCCAATATCAAGTCGCGTCCACAGATATCGAGTTTGTGTGGGCATCCAGCATCAATAAATGTCGGGACGACACAATATTATAAATTATCTACAGAAACGGTCCATTCCGGCGTAACCACAACTGGGTCAACACAGACCTCTGAACGCTTTGAGACAATCGAAGCAAATATGAAAATCGAGGTGACTCCTTTCGTCAATGAAACGGGTGAGCTTATTGTCAATATTACGCCCGAGTTTTCAACGCCTGTCGGCGGATTTAGCGCCGATTCAAACAGCCCGCCTACAATTAGTCACCGGATTTTAGAATCTACGGTCAGATTACGCAATGGTGAGACAATAATCCTCGGCGGTTTGGTACAGACATCAGAGAATAAAACGTTGAGGAAATTCCCTATACTGGGCTCGCTGCCTATTCTTGGTCCTTTGTTTCAAAGTCACAACGAAACTACCACCACAACGGAGTTGATGATTTATATCACGCCTCACATTTCGTATGGATCCGAGCAGAATATTGACTTAAAAGCCATCATTGATAAGGAATAATTCTGTGGCAATTCCGATTCACAAAATGTTTTCTGAATTGTCTCCTTTTGGTCGGAGCCAGTGCTACCTATTGGTTTCTTATGAATACGTCTGCTTCTTTACATTATCCAGAAATGGTAAAACACGATTTTTGGGCGATAGCAGGATTGAGCACGATAATGTTTCGCAAATTCGAGAGTTCGTTAGAGGTCTGCGGCGAAATTGGACATATTACGGCCAAGAGATTATTGTATTATTCGCGGAGCCGATAACTTTCAGCTTAATCAGAAATGCCCAAAAGGGCAGTTTGGATGATTTACGAAAAGAGAGTAATTCCCTTTTTGAGACAAATGATGACGTCCATTTTCAGACGTTTTACACATTCAAGCATATTTTTCACATCGCCTTCGGATATGATACCAATTTCGCCATACGTATCGGTGAAGTTCTTCGCAGTGAAGGCGTACCCGTATTGCATTATATGCCTTTATTCGGCTTCGTAATTTCTGAGTACTCATTTTTTGAAAGTGGGGTCTATGAGTGGCAAATTGGTAGTCTTGGCATCATTGCCGGAATCAATAAAGAAGGCAGCTATTTGTATTGCGAATATACCGATGAATTACCGGATGGATATAGATCAATAATAATGGATAGGCTGGGAGATTCCATCGAGCCAAAAGTCGTTGCAGGATTTTCAAAAAGACGAATGATAGATAATTCGATTAACGATTTTGCTCTCGCTGATTTGAATTCGCAGGCGACGGGGCGAGTCTTGACGTTAATCGGCAGTTGCAGGTTATTACTGGTTGCTTCAGTTATCATATCATTATTATTGGGGGGCACCGCTCTATTCTTTCATATCAAAAGGGATAATGCCGCATCAATATATACTGAATATGAAGACATTCTCGTGGAAATCGGAACGATTGAAGAAAGGCAGCGGGCAGCAAATACGAAACTTTCGTCATTTGATGATGATATGACGCAATCGATGCAATTAAGTCCGGGGATGTCGGCATTTTGCCAGAAAGTACCAAGTGGGATTGTTGTAAAAGACATTTATGCTGAGAGGTTAAATCATCAAGGAATCAATTATCAGGTAACCGGGGAAGCCGGAGGAGAACAAGCAGTATTCACATATAGAGATTATATTAATCAACAGTTTTCCTTTGATTGTGTAAAAATACAATCCATTAAAAGGCAGATTGATATACGGGACCCAAATGCCGCCGCCGTTTATAATTTTATCCTGATTGGTGATAATAAATGGTGATTAACCGCTATCATATCTACATATCGACAATAACTATAATTGTCCTCGCGTTGTCTTATTTCCTCTGTCTGCATTTTATAGATTCCATACTGCTTGATTATGATGTGATAAGTATGACCGGGGAGATGATTTCAAGCCCGGAGAGTATGAGGAATCGAGCATCTATATTGCAAAAGGAACTTGATGAAAAAGAAAAGCTCATTGTAACGTTACAAGAAAAAAAGCCGTTTTATCCGAATATATTCAGGGATATCGGCGTGGAAAATGGCTGCAATTTGACTAATTTGGAAACGGTGGAATTACCGAAAAATGGCAAGACTCAATATCGAGTCGTGTATACTGGAAAAATAAAGCCATTACTCAATCTTCTGAATTCCCTTGAGAGTAACTACTATCTGATTGCTATAAAGACTGGTCTAAAACCTGAAACAAGTGACGGTACATTGATCAAGTTGATCATCCTTTTGCAGGTTGCCAATAATGAATAGTCAAAATAAAAAAAGAATCATCTTTGGCCTTTTATTAATTGTTATGATGTATATCTGGGGAAGCAACTTTGGATGGTTTGCCAGTAGTAATTCGGTCCGAAAAGGAAGTGATAATTCGAGTTACAACGAGGTAAATGCGGGCCCCCAAATTAGGTTAAGTTATGAGCCACCAAGAATAAACCCTTTTCTAATTAAAGAGAAGCTCACTACTGAAACTCCCAGGAGTATCGATAAGGCCCAGGCAATGAGAGCGCTATCAGCGCCGCCACGACCCAGTCTGGCATTTACGTTTGTTGGATTCATTGATCAACCACCCCACTCGCAAGCGGTAATATCGGGGCATGACAATACGACAATAATTCTTGAATCTGGGGATTCTCTGAGTGATTGGAAACTTGTCAGATTCTCTCCAGACATGGCTGTTTTCCAGTTTGATAAAGCATTTGATACTCTTCTACTTACAAAGTAATTCTATGAATGTATTCTATGATCAGAAAGGCTCTGCACTCTTAACGGCTTTAATCATAATTGCGGTACTGCTTACCATATTTTTATCAGCGTTCAGTTACGGAATTGCACGCTACAGTGTGTATGTTCGGGACCAACATTTGACACGGGCGCAGTATTTGGCGGAGTCAGGAGTTAATCGTCTAGTGGCCAGACTTAATTCACACGATTTTGCGCCTGTTCTAAAATCCGATAATTCAATTCAATATGATTTCAATGATCACGATAAATGCATAATAGAAACACGACCATTCGGGGCTTACCTTTTATTGCAATCGACTGGTTATTCTGGTAGTCAGAAAAGTACGGTACATGCATTTCTGGGATCGCTTCAAAAGGGATGTACGGATCGAGCAATTACAGTTTTCAATAACCAGTATCCTCTTGTCGTGACCGGCACCACTCGTATTTATGGAGATTTGCTGACCGGTTCCATCCAATTGACAACAGGGCAGATTGATGGAAAAGGGGTAATATATAAAGATTACTTACATGGCCGCCAAATTATCGCCAATGACGTGCAATCTCCATATAAACGTCTTTCTGCCATTGATAACTATATAGAATATGTTTACAAGATATTGAAAAATAAGGCGTATGCTGTGTCGACATCACTTCAGTTAACTGGATCAGATACGACTTTGTTTAATGAGAATGTATTGGTAGTCCAGGGGAATTTAGATCTTAAAGATATAGAAATAAGACGCAGTGAGCACCCTTTGACCATTATTGTCAGTGGTTGGGTCGAAATCAGTGGAACGACGACAATCAAGGGGGAAGTCGAAATCATTTCCGAGAAATTTATTCGTATCACGGATAATGCTGCCATTATAGATGGATTGATTATGGCGGAGGATAGTATTGTCTTGAACGGGGACGCTTATATTTCTGCCCAGGTTATATCAAAACAAGAGATTACTGTAGCTGATAACGCGGAGTGTACATTCCCGGCACTTATTCTGGTAAGCGGGGATTCATATGAGAGTCGATCAGATTACGGTATTCGCATTTCATCGCATATGCCATTGGAAGCCAATATTATGTATGTATCATCGGATACAATGCAACAGCGGGATAATGAATTAATTATAATCGATAGTTCAACAACTCTATCAGGTTGTATCTATTCATCAGATTTTATGTCATTACAAGGCCAAATCAGTGGCAGTATTATGACGAGTAATTTCAAGTTTACTATTCCACCAACGACATATATAAATTGGCTGAAGGATGTTACAATTGATAGACTAACCTGGGATTATACGCCTGTTTTACCTCTCGTTGAGAGCGAATCTTCTTTTTACGATATTATTCCGATGAGGTTTACCAATGAATAGCCGCGGACTAAAAAACGATTCAGGCTTTACAATTTTGGAAATACTTGTCGGCGCGAGTCTGTTTTTTTTGGGATTTTCAATTCTTGTGTTTCTTTTGAGCCGTATGATAGTCAATTATTCAATTGATGATATTTCGACAGCGAATCGCATAGCCTCTAACTATATGGAAACGACAATTGCCACAAGGGATACATTATCATTTACGGCTTTTGAAATAGAAAATAATGTCAAATATCAGGTCGAGAAAACAACGCAAATGGATAATAGTCTTGCCTGTATCTCAATAAAAGTAAAACGTCATTCAAGAATAAAAGTGCTTAGCGAGCTTTATTATGAATTCAGTACTGCCGAAAATAAATAATTCTCGTGGGCTTACGCTATTAGAATTAATTGTAGCTATGGCACTAACGGGAATGCTTTTGGTCTTTTTTATCAGCGCGAATATTTTTATTCAAAAGATTCTTATAAATTGGTCAAATGATAATACACTGGCTGAAGAACGAGAGTTCTTATTACAGGTAATTAGTGATGAGGTCGCCGCGTGCGATTATCTTTCGTTTGACTCTTCCAAAATGTCATTGATATGTTATGAAAAACAGGATACAATACATATTGCAGTAGACGGCGGCAACTTGTTGAAGGATAATAATATACTGAATAGATACGGGGTAGTAGTTGATAATTTCGAAATCTCAGAAGATGTCTTTGCAAAAGTTAGTGACAGCAGTATATTAAATGATAGGATAGCCTCAAAGCACGACTGCATTCTTTATCGAATTGAGCTATCGGTATCGTATAAGGGGAAGACTGATGTGGCGGTACAGAAAGTTAGAAACTTCTTGGCATATGCGAAGCAATAAAGAGGTGAGAGTCATGCGGTTTTCAGAAGCCGGTTTTTCGTTAATCGAACTTCTGATTGTTTTAGTTATAATCGGTATTCTCGCCGGATTGGCAATCCCCAGATACATGGCCTATACGACTCGAAGTAAACAGGCAGAAGCCAAGGGATTGCTTAACCAAATTTATTTGTCCGAAAGAGCTTACTTTCAAAGCCATGATGCGTACTGGATCCCACAATCGGGAGTGATAGCAGATAGGAATAATTCGTATGCATTTGATACGCTTGGGGTTGAGGTGATGAAATCGGCTCGATATCGATATGAGATTAGTGGCAACGATGAAAGTTTTACGGCTACCGCAACTGCGGATCATCTGGATGATGATCCTGCAATAGATCAATGGGTCATAGATCAAACCGGGGACCTTCAAGTCGTTTCTGATGATTCTATCCTCCGATGATACAGTTTCTTTCGGCATCCCATCGTGTACCAATTACTAATGATTGGAACTATCGGGAAAGTCGGCCTTCCCTAGTGATCCATCCATTTCCATATTTCCCCGGAATGTGATACCGTCGCATGCGAAGATATCAGGTGAATCAAACCGGCCGTTTCCGGAATGAGCGCCTGCGATTGAGGCCGCATACGAGCTAATCTCAAAGGTCATTATCAAATCAGATAATTATTAGCTGTTTTTGTTTTTATTTTTTAAATCGTATCTGCTTTTGTAAGATTATCCCGACTCATGAAATAGATAAATCGTAAGGGTATGTTATCTCTTAGGCATATGCGTCCTTTTCTTTTATGCACCGTTATGACATTCTTATTAATTTCAACGAATCCTACCGGGAGGATGAGTCATGTTAATCTCAAGAGACAAAATAGGTTATTTCTATTTATTATGCGTAGTGCTATTTTGCTTTGGATTTACACTTCTATACGCCCAGGATCAAAGTAGTTTTCAGCTTAATAAGGCTGGCGGGGAACTTGTCGGTAGTGTCGGAGATGAACAGGCGCCTGCAAACAATGCTGATTTATCTTCGTCTGTTAATTTATATACCGGACAACATGCCGAAAGTTTTCCATTAATATCGGTTCTTGGTCGCAATGGCATGGATGTCTCAATAATTATGAGCTACAGCGGCGCGGTAAAGGATTTAGTTTATTTACCGAATTATAAGGCTCAGGTTACTGAAGTAGGATTAGGTTTTTCAATACCTTACGAGACGATCTATGCCAAAACATTGAATACTGTATCTATCGATGACGATCAATATATATATATAGCAGGAGGTAACTCCTACAAGCTGATACCGACAGGCAGTAATTCTTATGTAACACTATCGGCAAATCCCTGGAAAATAACGCGAATCGTCGGAACAATTGGTGGCCAGGAATGTGTCATCGGATGGACAGTGATTAAAGACAATGGGATTATCCTCTCATTTGGTGATTCGGATGATGGTACGCTCAGAAATGCGACTCAGTATCAACTCAGATGGCAAAACTCACTCGCTCCTGGAGCCGACCGATATCCGGAACTTTATCCGACACAATGGGATTTGGCGTCGATTTCAGATGCAGAAGGTTTGAATACAATTGAATATTCATACCAACAGGAAGAAGCAGCTGTTACCGTGTTATACAATAATTCATCGTATCCTACCGTTAGCACATATACTCGGGCATCGCATATCTCTGTAATAACTGCCCCGGGTGGCGCCTCTTTACGATTTTCATATTCAACTCGAGAGGATTATCATCAATTGTATCCCGGTAGCAGAGTCCAATTATACAGCACGGTAAAATTGGACAGCATTATCGCTACCAATCCGGATAATGAAAATATTTCCGGTGTGAGATTTACATATAGCTACCTAAACTCCAGTGATGGATCAGCTTATAAAAAATTACTGTTGACGGATATATACCAATTGTCCCCGTTGAGTCAGAGCGAGATGCTCTCAACACACTTCGATTATTTTACTAATATGACTGATGCTAATTATGGTGCGGTAAGCGCCATAACGAATTCAAAAGGCGGCGAAAAGGAAATTTATTATTCCACCATCGTTCCCGACAGTAATTTGTCTGATTTATCTATTGAGCTTTCTGAATATATGGAGCGCTATCAGTTTTCGACTGCCGATGACAAGTTTTATATGGATCGGACACATTATAGCATTCACACGAGTAATTCCGGCGATACTCTGGGATATCCTCCTGATGTCGTCATTTACCCGGATTCTGACTTTGTATATGACCATTGGGTATATGATTACGAGATCAGATTTCCCGATAATAAGGATATTTTCGGTACCTGGAATGGATTCTGGGATTGGGAGTCGATTTCGCACACACCACATGAAAGCGAAGATTATGGCGTTGCGTCTGTCGATGGATGGGTTGCAAGGTACGATCGCGATAATAACAGGTTAGTTGTCCGTCGATGGATGGATGGATACTGGAAAGTCGAAAATGTACCTATGTCCTGGACGCCGATTGGCAGGCGTGTACGATTGAGCGCCGGCAATAACTATATCATGGCGTACGATATGGATACGACCCTTATTGAAACGTTTCTGCATGATATATATTTCAATGGCTGGCGATCGCACTGCTTCTATATGTACAAGTATGATAACGGTGCCTGGATCGAGAGCAAGATGTACAAATATAATGATGCCGGGAATTGGGGGGATCCGGTTTTTGTATTGAACTACAGTTGTTCTTCTGATCTGGCCTTTGTTCACTTCGGGCGAAGATATAGTACCGAGGACCGCTCCAAGACAATACTTGCCAAGTACTTATATGACTCGCAATCATTATCGATAGCGTCGGGTCTTGAATCTGAATTGATGTACTATGTCCCTTCGGCTCGCGCCATGCAAAGAGATAATTTCTGTATCTGGCCTATCGAAAATGAGTACACAGGGAGCGAATCAAACATTAACACGCATTTAGGTGTAACCGAATGGGACGGTTCCTCCTGGGCACCTCGGGATACCGTACAGGAATTTAAGATTTACAAGACCTATAATCAGGTGGATTCGATAGTCTCGCCAAGGAGTCGGGGAGTTACGGAAAATGTGATTTTTTGGGAAAAATACAAATACGAATATGACATGTACTACAATCCGCCAACCACATATACTCAATATATGGTATCCGCCGTGCGCGGCCCTTCGGGCTGGGTGAAAACTCCGCAGGTGCAGGTTCATCAAAGCTATACCAACGGTGACGAATACTTCGATAATATTATATCGTCCAATGGTTATGTCGTTACGGAGCATAATGACAATCTTACAATTCGGCAATGGGTAGGAGCGCCTTCGTGGACGGCGACGGCATACGGTTATGTCCCCTTAAAATACCAAATCCGGGCCCTTGACAATCTCGTAGTGACGATGGCGCCGAATGGGGCACTGATGGCAAAGAAACTCCTGCAAAATACCACCTGGAGTACGACGGAAACATTATTAAGTAACGCCTTTGTCGGTGATACATGTAGATACGACGCTGATACTACAAGGTATATGGCAGATCCCTCTGATGGATATCCAAGCGCTTTTGCCTTTACTGCTCAAGAAGACTTTATCGTCGCGATGAATAATTCAACGAAGCATGTTATGTTGTTTGTGTGGGAAGAAGGCGCATGGGCTTCTTATGATTTATCCGGCTACATGACATCCCCAGGTAGTACGGAAGCGGTTCAGATATTTTCGTCACCCAATAGTTTTTTTGTCGCTCAGAAGCTTCCCGGAGGAACGAAACACTATTGTTTCAGACGGTTTGGAAAGCAGTTTGCCGGAAAGGCCGCCATTCCTGTCGTAGATCACATAATGGCATATCGTACTCCCATCGATACTGATCCCGTGCGAGTTAATTACAGTTACTATGGCGGCATTTTACATTCATCCGGAGGAATACCACGATTTGCTCGCACAACAGTCTCACTACCATTTAAAAATGTTGGAGGAACTCCCGACGGATACAGCACCCATTGTTTTTACAATGATATCGATGATGATGCCTTTTCGGTATCGACGCATTCAGATTTCGACTTCCCGGATCTCGAAGATGCGGGAACGTACGGTGTTACTAATGGAGGGTATTTACTAGACGGTCTTGAATATTTGAATTACTCTTATACGATCGGTGAAAACGTTCCATATGTGTGTAATGATACTATTCGGTCATATTATTCTGTCTACCATCCCACCGGATATCCGGAACAGGTTTTTAGAATTGTCCTTGATTCGACTCATTCCAGGCAGGAGCAGTTCGCGACGAATGTGTTTTATAACTATGATTATGAAATAGGGCGTTTGTTGGCGACACACACACAATATGAGGATGGAGACAAATACCTTGTAGATTCTATGGTATATGCATCGGATCTTCCCCAGTATTCTCAAATGCTGGCAGATAATGCAATCGCCTTTGTCACAAAGCAGGTAAGGGCCAAAGACAGTTCCGGCATTATGACGATTTTGGATAAAAAGTGTGTGGACTTTGAAAAGCATGGAAACTGGGTTCAAACACAATCCTACATTTACGAGAATCCCGAGCTTGAAACGGGCAAAATGATTATTAAGGATGTTTTGCCAAATGATGACAGTTTCAACGACAATGGAGTATTGGTTGCATCGGTTAATGGCGCCGGAGACACATCCTGCGTAAAACTGGGCGTTGATCAATTGCTGGTCCTGGCAAAGGCAGGTAATTGCCATCCTAACGATTTTCTATTACAAGATTTCGAACAGGGTGAATCCTGGGATGGCTGGGAAATGGCTAGTGATTATCTTCATCAAATAACTACTGATGATGCGTTTACGGGCAATCACTGCTATAGAATCCGTGAGAATAATAATAGTACCGACCATAACTGGGGTCCCAAGAGAAACTTTGCGGTAGATAGTCTTACGAGTACGTTGTATTACTTCTCCGGATGGGTGAAGGCGACTCATTCAGTTAAGATTTTCGTATTCGGATGGGATGTCAATGGGGTGGAAGTACCCAATGGCAATAAGTCATATACATTCGCGAATGTCAACGGTAACGAATGGACCAAGGTAGAAGGCGTATTTAACATCGCTGATATGTATCCCAACCTGGACGCTTTCCAATTCCGGCTTGTTTTGGAAGATTTCGGTACCTGTCCGCCGGATGCGTGGGCTTTATTTGACGATTTCAGGTTCCATCCGTTTGATGCCATAATAAATTCCACGGTGTTTTATCCGGATACCAAGAGAATAGCCGCCGTCATGGGACCTCAAAATGTGCCGACTATTCTCAAATGTGATACCTATGGCCGCGACAGCGTGACGTTAAATCAGAATGGCGATATATTATCGCGAACGGAGTTTTCAAGTTCGACCACTGCCGATGGGTTGAATTGGGTTAAGTATACAGTATTTAGATCCGCCTCGGATTCAAGCGTCAATGTTGATTTCTATGACGGGTATAACCGTGTCGTACAGACTCGAAAACTGGCTGGCAGCGGAACTACTGATACCATTTTGGTTTCGGGTGTGAAAACATTTGATGCACGCGGCAGAGAGGTGAAGTCTTATTTGCCGTTCATTGATACAATAACCCCCAAAGGTCTATTTGATTACAGTGATGCAAGCGATGTTCAAAACGAATCGCAGGCATATTATAGTGCCGCCGGCCAGGGCGCCGATTGTGGCAACAGTCCTTTTATGGAAATGACTTATAAAGTCAGTGTGAGAGATAGAGTCGATTCCTCCGCTTATCCCGGTACAGATTGGAATATGAGTTCCGGTCATGTCAAACGATATGGTCACGGGAGCAATGTCTCGGGAAATTTCGTCGTAGATAGTGTCACAGATGCCGATGGCGTTTTATCCGAGTTGCGTACGGATCGATGGGGGCGTTTCGAGTCCTCAGTCGCACATTATACAGCCAATTCTCTCTCCCGTACACTTATTAAAACTGTATATAAAGACCTCAAAGGGCGGGATACCGCGCTCTATGTTGATACGCTGACGAGTGCTGGCCTGATACCGTTCCGACAGAGTTACTATAATAATCTTGACAAGACGGACAGTGTTTGGAGTCGCGATTATGGAACGATTAGGACTCTTTATGATCTGGCGGGCCGAGTAAGATTTACTCAGAATGACAAGCAGCTCACTAACAACCAATTTACATACCTGAAATATGATCGCAATGGGAGAAAAATAGAAGAAGGTGTGATGGGGGCGGCAGACATTTACTTTACAAAGAATTATTCCCGGCTCCCGTTTTTCCCGCAATCGACATTTAATCCGGATGTGAAATATCGATGGATTTATGATTATTACGTTAACTCGTATGGTGATACTCTCATCGCTCCGGGCTCGGTGGTCCGGATAGAAAACGGTAACAGTTCCTATTATCGGGAATTTAGTTATTACCCGGAATACGGCACAGATACTGTTATCACGAAACTCCCCAATATCTATTTCCGGAAGGGGGTTGGCCATCAGTTCGATCTTGATGGTAATCTGGCAAGGCTGACTTTCTATCCAAAATACCCCGGTACATCTGGTATGAGATTTGTCGATTACTCATATGATAAAACCGGACAGGTACGAGATATTGAAAATGGTGCCGCAATGTCTGGTCAATCACAGCAAATTTACGCCAAATATGGATACAATGCGATATCTAAACCGATCAAGGTTGATTACGGAATACATATAAACGATCTTGGCGGCGGAAATATCACGACCAGTATCGTACAACCATTTTCATATTCATATAACCAGCTTGGGACGCTTGACGGGATAAACGAGTTGAGTGAAGTCATTGTAGGTACAGCAGGCGGTGGCGGGGATAGTCTGCATTTCGCTCAGAAATATGAGTTCGGGGGATCCGATCCGAGCACGTATTTTAATGGCCGCTTACGCTCCGTCGAATCCAAAACATCATATTCGTATGGTACGTTGAATCATGGGTATCGCTACTCATACAACGAATTAGGGTGGCTGACTGATGCCGAACATATATATGACGCATGGAGGAATACAGAGTTTCTGTATAACGCCCTTGGAATGCGAATGAGGAAAACAGTCGGCACTACTGTGACGGATTATGCCTATTGGCCGAATTCATCACGGTTAGCACATATAACCGGCCTTACTCTTGGCCAATTTCTGCAATATGACGAGGTCGGCAATTTAGTATATGATGTCGGCAATGGGCGATATTACCTGGACTACAATTATCGAAACCTTTTAACAACCGCAGCACTGGAACCGAACATATCCACCGGAGTGTGCGATACATTGTACTGCGCCTATGACGAGTCGGAGCGCAGAATAATGAAGAGGTACAAATATCAAATATACGTTGATTGTGATCCGCCTGATCCCTTTGAAATAGACCTCGGGGAAAAATCGACGGGTGACAAGTTGTCGATTGATGCTAAATCACAATTGGATGTATCGCAGACAGAGGATGGCACGGAAAAAAGATCCTGTATCAGTAATGTGAATAAGTACACGTACTATTTATATGATCGCGACCAAGTCATTGCGACATTTGACGGTAACGGGTCAGTCAGTGAATACTATGTTTCCGGTCCTTCGGGGAGGATTGCAACCTATCGGTACAATAGCGACAATTACCTGTATTATCATTTCGGCGATCACCAAAAATCTGAGCGCATGGCGATGTCCGCAAGACTTGGATATCCGGCATTTGTTGTTCAACAGATTAATTACACGCCCTTTGGGGACGTGGCATATTCAACCGGTAATTATCATCCCAGATTCACTTATACGGATAAGGAGAAAGACGATGAATCATCCTTTGATCTCTATTACTTCGGGGCCCGGTATTACAACCCAAAAACCGGACAGTTTATTTCCGCCGACAAGGCCAGTCAGTACCTGAGCAGGTATATCTTGGGCGGCAATAATCCAAGTATTGGATTTGATCCGGATGGCAATGTGTTTGGTCTCGATGATATGATTCTCCTGATGATTGCGGCTTATTCCTTCACGAATGGATTTGAACAAGGAGACGATTTTATATCCAGCCTGACTAAAGGATTGGTCTTTGCAGGAATGGTATATGCCAATAGCTTCTATGCCGGGGAATTATACAGGGCAACGGGTAGTAGACTTATTACGGGCTCCGCGATGCAGAGTATGACATCGGGGAGGATGACTATTTACTATGGCATAGGCACATATGATGTCCAGTCGGGAGAAAACCACATGCTTGATTTCCATTCTGACGGTGTTCTTACGACTGTTTCGGGGTACATGGATTTTTCCGCTGATTACGCCAAAGTTATGGCTCCCATAGATGAATTTGTCATTGGAAAACCGGTCATACAAGAGGGCGAATTGTCCTATGATGAGCTTGCGGATGAGACGAAAGTTGAAACGATTTCAAATACGAAATTTCATGAGCTGTCAAAGACAAAACAAGTGCATACCTGGCGCAAATGGCATGGTATTTACCTGCACCTCAATCCCTTTGATATTCTCGCCCACCATATAAGTGAGTGGATATATCCTAGTACAACATATCGATATCCAAACGGAGGTCATGTCCTGTTTCAGCAAAACAGGGAGATGGATGTATCGTATCATACGGATTCTTACTCACCCATATATGCACTCAATGCCATAAACCATTTATTGTTCGAATCCGAGTTCATAATGATGATGAACGGTGCGGGTGATGATCCATACTACATGAGAACCGATGCCATTGACGCCAGAAAAGCAATGTACTCGCGCGAAGTGTACAATGTTTACATTGGCGTGAACTACGGCTTCTAATAAATAGGAGTCCCCCGATATCTATCAGGGGACTCATGTCATATATGCATTCGATATTCAATTCCGTGGTGTTGTCGTCATAATAACATGGATTGAAATGGATGTCGCAACATTACGCATAGTATATAAATCTATCGTTCGCCTTGTAAGATATGATGCTGACGGTACATTAATTAATATCGTGGAGTCTCCGGCAATCAAAGGATTTACAACATGAAAGAATATGTGGCAATAGATGTGCGGAGTAATATAGCTCTCTAAACAAAATAATACTAAAACATGAATTAAAGTGCGAGTTACATGTAAGAAACAGATGTCATGTGTAATAGAGATACTAATGGATGGCAGGTCTTTTTCTGTGTGAGTGAATTACTGACTTCACACTAAATTCTCTTTTGTAGGGTACCATGAAAAACAAAGTGATTAATCGAATCGTACGATCGGGATTGTTCGTCATTGGCCTTCTTGTATTAATCGTATCCGGTGTTGAGATTGGGATTGTTGTTGCTTCACACACATCCCTCCTCGACAGATTTCGTATACATACTACTCACGCTGAAAATTTGCAGAATAAGACAACATTGCGCATTGGTGATCCATTACCTTTTTCGGATATTATGACTGGTGATCATACGAAATTGGCATTGGAAAATATAATAAAAGGAAAACGGGTGGTCATCGGCATTGTGGCGGAGGGATGTGGTCCATGTCAATTATTTATAGATCAAATGAAAAAGGAGGAAGTATTTCGCCGCAATGATTATGATTTCATTCTTCTGTCGCATGATCCGGACTACTTTAGAGAGATGTATGATGTCGAGTCGTATTATGTAGAACCGGAAGAACTTAAGAAGTACTCGATTGATCTGTCTCCGACAGTTTTCGGCGTCAATTCAGATAGTAACATCGCCTTTATTTCTTCAGGATATAATCCCGGAGTGAATTCGAAATTTATTCTCAATTGTATGTGACATAAGGCAATTCACCGCTACTAATGAAAGGAGGACGCTTATGAAAAAGTCCATTGTTGTCATGGCGACTTTTGTCTTCGCCTTTTCAGTTGGATTAGGGATATCCCTGGTCTCGCATGGCGAGGCACAGGCATTGTGGTGTTACTATTACAGTAGTGGATATAATTTCACGAGTATCCCGTGTTCATGCCCATCGGGCCCGGACGGGGTTATCGTGGAGCATTGGGTGGGATATAATCAGGACTGGACGTATTGCGGTTACTATACGTACTGTTCCACTTGCCCGCCCAAAAGCAGTAAGTACCCAATCCCGTACGAACAGCCACCGGATGGCGGGGAATAATAGTGCCGTAATCCGACGAATATGGGCTATTGCAAAGTAGTCATTTATCGTCACAACGCTATTTTATCGATGCCGGGTCATAAACATCCGGCATCAATGTCATATTCAATATGGATATCGAAAGGTGTATCTATCAATGTTAGCGCGGAGAATCAAAATAAGTGAGGGTGCGCAATGGTTTTTAAAAACAAAATACTAAGTAATGTCATTTTGCTCTGTGTCTGTCTCTTGCTATTCTCCTGGAGCATCATCCTGGGGCAGGATGGAATGCGTCTAAACAAAACAGGCAAGGCAGCATCGAGTGGAGATGGCGGAAATACTCTGGCAAGTACCAGTCTTAATGTCTCCGGCCTGGTCGATCTATTCTCAGGTCAGCACAAGGAGATGTACAATCTGCTGTCCATTCAAGGACGTAATGGGATGAATGTGGATGTGGCATTGTCGTATTTTGGAGCGGTAAAAAATACTGTCCACCTCCCGAATTACCAGAACCAAGTGTCCGAAGTCGGGCTGGGGTTTAGGCTTCCCTTGGAGACTATTCAAGCGACCACATTTGGTACGATTGAATTGACTGATGACAAATATTTGTACTTTTCCGGCGATAATGTATATGAACTTATTTCTACTGGAACGAATACTTATACGACTATCACCGGTCAACCATGGATAATAACCCGGCATACCGGTTCCGTCGCCGGCATCACATGTGTGATCGGTTGGACGATAAAGAAGGAAAACGGTGAAGTCTATACGTTTGGCGATTTAGACGATGGTACTTTGCGGAATGCGACTCGGTATGGCCTTCGCTGGGAAAACTCGTTACTACCAGCTGCATCGCGGTACCCGGAACTTTATCCCACCCAATGGGATCTTGCGAGTCTTGAAGATGCTGAAGGATTAAATTCCATTGAATATTCATATAATCAGGAATTGGCGACCGTTACCGTTTTTACCGGTTATTCTTCGGCTTCGACAGTGAGCACCTTTACGCGTGCATCGCATATATCCGAAATAACGGTCCCCGGAGGGGAAAGCCTCAGGTTCACGTATTCCTCTCGACAGGATTACTCGCGATTGTACTATTCGAGTAAAATGCAGTATTACAGTACACTTAAACTGGATAGCATAATCGCAATGAATGCGGATGGCGTCGATGTTTCCGGTGTATTGTTGACTTACAGCTATTTGAATCCTAGCGGTGATGATGCATTAAAGAAACTTGTTTTAACCAATATTTATCAAATCTCAGTGCTGGGTGACTCGGAGCTGCCTCCGGTCCATTTCGATTATTACACGAATACGTCCGATATAAACTTCGGGGCGATCAAATCAGTAACTAATCCCAATAGCGGCACATTTGATATAGCGTACGACACAATTGAGAGTGACAGCAATTTCGCCGACTTATCAGTCGTACTCTCTGAAGATATGGAGCGGTATAATATTTCAGTCGGATCAGATCTATTCTATTTGGACAGATCGTACTATATTAAACATTCAACCGATCCATATGATACGGTCGGCTTGCCGGGGGATGTCAGCTATCAAGTCGATTCTACATACTACAGTGGCCAATGGCATTACTCTTTCGATATAACATACCCAGACAACAAAGATTTATTCGGTACCTGGAACGGTTTTTGGGATTGGGAGTCAATCTCGCATTCTTCGAATCAGAAAGAAGACTTTCCAATTGTCTCATCCGATGGCTGGATGGCGCGGTATGATCGGGCAAATCACCGCATCGTTGTCCGAAGGTGGATGGACGGGTATTGGAAAGTCGAAAATGTCCCAATATCCTGGACGCCGGTAGGCGCGCGCGTTAAATTAATTGCCGGTAATGACTATATTATGGCATACGATAATGATGCGACCTTTGTCGAGGATTACTGGGGAAACATTTATTTTAATGGGTGGCAGACTCGCTATTGTTATATGTATAAATACGATGATGGCGATTGGATCGAGAACAAGTTGTACAAATATAATGATGCGGGCAACTGGGGAGAGCCGGTCTTTATCTTGAATTACAACTGTTCCCCTGATTTGGCATTTATTCATTTCGGCCGCAACTATTCTTCAGAAACAAGATCCAAATCGATCTATGCAAAATATCAGTATGGTACACAAACATTGTCAATTGCGCCTAATCTTGAGGCTGCGATGATGCAGTACGTGGCGAATGACCGCGCAATGCAGAGCGACAATATTTGTGTCTGGCCGGTCGATAATGGCCTCTATGGAAGTGAAACCTACCCCAGTACACATCTTGGTGTCACCGAGTGGAGCGGATCATCCTGGCTGGCGCCAGACACACTTGAGGTCACTGCGAGATATTATACATATAGCCAGTATGACTCACTTGTCTGCCCCAAGGCTCGTGTGATCGCAGGCAATGTTATATTCTGGGAAAAATACAGATACTCGCTGGATTATGGTTATTATCCTCCGGATATATTCGATAACTACGTTGTCTCCGCAGTGAGAGGACCTTCCGGTTGGGTCAAAACGCCACAGAGGAATGTATATCATAGTTACAGCAGTGGCGGTATCTACTATGACAGGATGTTTTCAGCTGATAATTTAGTCGTGACTGAACATAACAATGATTTGCGCATATGGCAGTGGGTCGGTGCTCCGCAGTGGGCAATTGAAGACTATGGCTATGTCCAGTCGAATTATCAACTCAGAGCGTTTGACAACCTGGTTGTCACGCTGGCGCCGAATGGAGTGCTCAAAGCTAAACGGCTGCTCGGCGATACGACCTGGACTGCGACAGAAACCCTATTGAGCAGTGCTTTTGTCGGTGATACGAGTAGATATGACGCGGATACGACAAGATATATTGCGGATCCATGCGACGGGTATCCGAGTGCATATGCATTCACGGTACAGGAAGATTACATCGTCGCGATGAATAATGCCACGAAACACGTCATCTTATTCGTCTGGGAGGAAGACGAATGGGTTGATTATGATTTGTCGGGATATATGACAACACCCAGTCTGACGCAGCGAATTCAGGCTTTTTCGTCTCCGACCAGTTTCTATATCGCCCAGAAGCTGGCGCATGAAACGAAGTACTATTGCTTTAAGAGATACGGAAAGCAATTCGCAGGAAAGGCGGTGGTTCCGGTCGTCGATCATATACTCGCCTATCGAACGACAAACGATACCCTTCCGGTTCGCGTCGACTTAAGCTATTATGGCGCGTTACTGGATAAATCCTCGACGGCGCCTCGCTTTGCAAGGACGTCGGTCTCATTGCCGTATTTTGACGGTATCGAAACAAGCGACGGTTTCCAGGTCCACTGTTTCTACAACGATATCGACAACAATACGTTCTCGGTATCCGGTATTCCGGGATTCACCTTCCCGGACCTGGAGAGCTCCTCGATATTCGGCTTATCGAACGGCGGTTATTTACTGGATGGTCTCGAGTATCTCCAGTACTCGTATTCAGCAGGGGATAATTCCTCCGTCTGTAACGATTCAATACGATCGTATTATTCGGTCTATCATCCGGATGGATACCCGGACCAGGTCTTCAGAATTCAACTCGATTCTGTCCATACGCGCAAGGATCTTCTGGCCTCGGATGTTCGGTTTACATATGAATCCGAATACGGCCGAGGGGTGGCGACGCGCACGTTATTCAAAAATGCCAACACGTTTATGGTTGATTCTGTCGAATATGCGGCAGATTTACCCGAATATTCCGACATGTTGGCCGACAATGCGTTGACGCAGATTTCAAAAAGAATTCGCCTATACGACAGCAGCGGTACGCTGACGGTGCTTAAGAAGGAAGGGTACGAATTCGAGAAACATGGCAATTGGACGCAAACCCAATCGCATACATGGACCAATCCGACAAATGAATATGGGATGACAATCATCAATGATATCCTTGGTGATGGTAGCAGCTTCAATCAATATGGTTCGGTTGTCGCATCGAAGAATGGCATGAATGAGGTATCGAGCGTGAAGCTTGATAAGAATGATACAAAAATCATCGCCAACGCGGCAAACTGCACGCCCAATGAATTCCTGCTGCAGGACTTCGAACAGGGATATGACTGGGACGGCTGGGTAATGTTGAATGATTATCATCACCAAATAATCGGTGATGATGCGTTCACCGGCAATCACAGTTTCCGCATTCGTGAGAATACAAATAGTACGGATCACAACTGGGGACCGAAACGCAATATCAGCGTGGATAGTCTTTCTCCGACTCGATATTATTTCTCCGCCTGGGTCAAAGCATCACATACCGTAAATGTTTACTGCTTTGCCTGGGATAGCTATGGGTATCCGATCACTGTCCCGCATGGTACTTATGAGTTTTCAAATGTCAGCGACACTCAATGGACGAAAATCCAGGGCATTTTCGATCTCTCAGGTGTGTATTACAATATGGATGAAATTCAATTCAGAATAGCCTTGAAGGATTTCGGTACTTGTCCGCCGGATGCGTGGGCGTTGTTTGACGATGTCCGGTTCCACCCGTGTGACGCTGAGGTCAACTCGAATGTCTACGATGATGTCTCCGGGCGAATCGTGGCGATGGCCGGACCCGACAATGTGGCGACGAAGATGATAAACGATACTTTCGGTCGCGACAGTCTGAGCCTGAATCATCGCAATGAAGTACTAACAAAGACGGATTATTCGATGGCACCGACATCGGATGGATTGAACTGGATTAAATCGACAATCTTCCGCAGCGATTCGGATTCTACGGTCAGTGTGTCGTTCTTTGACGGATTCGGCCGTATCGTGCAAACTCGTACGGGCACGAATTCTACGGGAGCTGGTGATATACTTGTGACCGATATCAAGGAAATCGACTCTCGGGATCGAGTTGTTCGCGAATATCTACCGTATACGGATTTGATCGCTCCAAGCGGGCTGTTCGATTATAGTAATGCTTCTCAGGTGGCGAGCGAAATGGCGCTCTATTACAGCGCCTCCGGTCCGGGGGCTGACTGTGACGGCTATCCATATAAACAAATCGTATACAGTGATAAGGTCGTGAGCAGGGTCGATTCTACGGGAAATCCCGGTGAGACATGGAATATCTCTTCAGGGCATGTGAACAGGCATGGGCACCGGGTCGATGTTGCTAATGAACTCATTGTCGACAGCCTGGTAGATGCCGATTCAGTCGTCACACTTAGCATGGCTGATAAATGGGGCAGGTTTTCAAAATCTATTGCCCGCTACGATAACGGCAGCCCACGGCAGACAAGTACTATCAAGTACACTGACTTACTCGGGCGAGATACCGCCATTTACATCGACACGCTGTTGGGCACGGCTGAAATCCCCATTCAGAGAAACTACTATAATACTCTGAGTCGAATTGACAGCACTTGGAACCGCGATCAAGGGATGATTCGCATTATTTATGATCGCGTCGGAAGAGTAAGGTTTACACAGAATGGCAACCGGTCGCTTCTCAATCAATTTGTCTATTTCAAATATGATGAAAACGGACATAAGATTGAAGAAGGCGTCATGGATTCGGCCAATATGTATTTCAACCAGACATGGGCCGATGTGCGAACTTTCCCGTTTGCCTATTTCAATCCGGATGTGAAGTATCGCTGGATGTACAATTACATCGTCAATTGGTACAATGATACGTTATTGGCTCCGTCGATGCTTATCCGTACCGAGAATACCGATAGTTCTTATTATCGAGAGTACGCCTATTATCCTGAAAGGAATTCTGATACGATCATCACGAAACTGCCCAACCTCTATTATCGTAAGGCTATTGGGCATGTGTACGATCGAAATAAGAATCTGATAGAAACGACTCTTATTCCTCGATATCCGAGTACGACTGGAATCCGTCGCGTGAATTACGAGCATGATAAACTCGACAGAACGACTGAATTGATTAGCGGCAATACCCTTTCTGGGCAATCGAAAAAAGTGTATGCCAGGTACGGGTATGATGCCCGATCAGAAATCGTTGGCATGGATTATGGTTTGCATGCCGTCGATGTCGGCGGTGGTGTCATTGATACGACCATTATCCAACCGTATACGCTGTCTTATAATTCGCGAGGCAATCTCATCTCAATAAACGACATCAACGATGTCGACTCTTCCAGCGTAGGTGGCGGGGCCGACAGTATCCATTTCGCCCAGACATATGAATATGGCGATACCGATCCTTCCGCATACTTTAATGGTCGGGTTAGGACTATTGACTCGAGAGTTTCTGGGACTACGGGCCTGCAAAGTCACGGGTATCGCTATACATATAATGACTTGGGCTATTTGGTAAATGCTGAGCATTTAACCGATACATGGCGCAACTGTAATTATGATTATAATGCCCTCGGTATGCGAATGAGCAAGACCGAGAATACGGTTGTGACGGATTACATATATTGGACGAATACATCTCGTCTGGCATGGTACACTGGTTGTACAATTGCAGATTTTCTTGATTATGATGCTGTCGGTAATCTGACTCGCGATTCCCGAAGTGGTTTATATCAACTGCAATATAATTATCGCAATTTACTGGAAATGGCTTCACTAGAGCCGAATTTGTACAATGGTAATAATGACACCTTGTACTTCGCCTATGATGAGGCTGAACAGAGGATTGTCAAGCGATACACCTATCAGATTCTGGTCGATTGCGATCCGCCGGATCCGTATGAAGTGCCAATAGATGGCGGCAAGTCGTTAACTAAATTGGACGGTCTCGATTCGAAAACGCAACTTGTCGACGATCATGAGTCTGAGGATAGCACCGAAAAGAAATCATGCAAGAAGACTGTGAGTAAAGAGACATATTACTTGTATGATCGCGGGATAGTCATTGCAACGTTTGACAAGGGTGATATTGTAGCGGAATATTATATTCCCGGACCGACAGGAAGAATTGCCACGTACCGGTACAATAGTGACAATTACTTCTACTACAACATTACTGATCACCAGGAGTCAAACCGCTTGACGATGTCAGCCCGCTTCGGCTATCAGCCATATGTGGCATTTAGCGGTAATTACATGCCATTTGCCAAGATGGCAAGCTCATCAGGCAACTATTATCCGCGCTTCACATACTCCGATAAAGAGCTTGATCAAGCGTCATCTTTCGATTTATTCAATTTTGGCTCACGATATTACAATCCCGAGACTGGTCAATTTATTACTGCCGATAAAAAAAGGCAATATCCGCATCGATATATGTTTGCTGGAAACAGCCCTGTTTTGGGAATGGATCCGGATGGCAACTTCTTCTGGGCGCCGATTATAACTGCCGCGGCATTTGCTACTATGGATGTCGCAATAGCGGCTTCCTCAGGCGAGCGAAATGATCTGTTCCAAATGTGGCTCAGCTCGTTTACGGTAAGTATGATTACCTATGGGGTGGCAAAAGTCAATCCTCTCGGGAAACTTGGCAGCTGGAGCAGCGCCACAGAGGGGCCATTGAGTCATTGGTATGTTAAATACCCATTGAAAGGAGCCTACTACTCGGCCAAGGCGGGTAATTTCATGGGCAAATGGGTGAATCGATATAATGCGGTTCAGAATGTTATGGAAGGCAATTTCGCAGGGGCATATTTTACTACCAGGTACCACCAAATAGACAAGTTCGTGGCAGGGACAGCTTTTATGGGTACCTATGCATCCTACTATACAGGGAATCCTGCGGATTTGCCAAACCTGGCGACTTGGGAAAGTCATGGTCGGCATCGAATGGCAATTATTTATAAAGGCGGCTTGTTTGATTACTATACCGGTAGGATCTTCCATGCCAACGGAATATCATATGGCCATAATATTTTGCTGAACGGCGAAAAATGGAAGCGGATGAACGATGAGGAGCGCGCAGTTTTGCTTCGCCATGAATTCGTTCACACGATCCAAAGTGAGAGATTTGGGCCGGCCTTGAATGGATTATATCTATATGAGAACTGGCGCAAAGGCTCAATTCCAGAGCCTGATGATATCTACTCCATGGAACATTCCGCATGGTGGCGAGCCTTGGCTAATAAAAAATGGAGTCACGCCAATAAGTTTGAGTATGAAGCGTATATACAAACATATACAAACTCTTGGGGCGCCGAAATTGGGTATATTTTCTAAGTCTTGATTTTCAATGCGATAGAGCAGGTAAAGATTTATCCTTTGCCTGCTTTTTTTTGTCCTCTAAACCACCGGTTTACCCGGTGTGTACGTTTAAAGCGAAGCATTGCAAATAATCGATAAATAAAATAAAATGTCACCTCAGGAAGGAGGTGACATTATTTGAAACATCGGGATGTACGCACACTATCCCACAGCTTCAACGACTGTAAATATCATATCGTATTTACGCCGAAATATCGGGGAAAAATACTGAAGGGTCAAGTTGTAAAGGAGGTAAGGAGGATAATCCGGCTTGTCTGTAAATGGAAGGGATTTGAGATATTGGAAGGTAAGATATGCTCAGATCATATCCATATGGTAGTAGTGATTCCACCGAAACATTCGGTTTCGTATGCTATGTCGATCATCAAGGGCAAGAGTTCGGCATGGATCAAGAAGAAGAATAAGAAGTACAAGAAGTTATGCAATAAAGGGAGTCTGTGGGCACGTGGTTATTTTGTCAGCACAGTCGGTGTCGATGAAGAAGTAATAAAACGATATGTCCGGCACCAGAGTAAGCATAACCAGATACAATTGGATATGTATAAGCCGACTTAAGTCGGCAGGATAAAAGCCACCGGCCCTGCGGCCGGTGGCAGTTTACTTACTTGCATTATTCACTACCTGGTTGAATATATGGGGAAATTTCGAATTCCTTTTCTAACAATTTTCTAACAACGAACTTTACGCAACTTAACTCAACTCAACGCAACTTGATCCAACTCAACGGAACTTAACGTAAAAAATAGCAATAAAATACAGCTATGTCGCAGTGCTACTAGAAGTTAGCTGAAATGGCCCGCGGAGAATCCCAGCCTCTCCGCTTTTTTGTTGTCCACAGTGAATATGCCTGTATAATTTCCAATAGACATTGCTTAATCTTGTTCAGGAAGCGGGAACCCACCCGACGGTCTAAGAAGCCCGACGGGCTGGGCCACCGGTCCGGATGAGCGATCGAGAGAGACAGGATCTTCTCCTTGACTTCAGGTAATGTCTCATGCGGACAGCTCTTCGGGATCGGGGGCAGGTCTTTCAGGCCTTCGAAGCCGTGTTCCTGGAAAGCCCGCTTGTATTCATAGAATTGACTTCGCGAGACACCCCGGCGGCGGCAGGCTTCGGAAATATTTTTAATTTGTTCAGCTAATTGTAGCAATGTGAGGCGGTTTTGTGCTATCTTAGTATCGGCGGTCATCTGATACTCCTTTCGGTTTGAGTTTTGTCGCAAAAACAAAGTAACCGAAGAGGCAGATGACTGCCATCTTTTTTATCCTCTCAACTGTACGGGAAGTGCCTAACTTTTACAGATCACCAGAAAAATAGTGCTCTTGAAACAACTTGGTGCTTTGGGGGGCCTAAAAGAAGGCCGCAAGAGCGCTCGGCGGCCATAAGCCCGGTGAGTAGTACATATCTCACCGGGCTTTATTTTTTACTCTTCGCATGAGATCCGACAGTTGACACTATCAAATTGTAATCCGTTCAAATTTGGGATTGTGTTCTGATCTATTAATCGCTATTTTTATCCAAAATACAAGGATAGCTCATATGGCAATTATCACGATAATGAGTGGCTCGTATTGTCACGCCGATGATATCATAAAAGGAGTTGCCCAGCGATTAGGGAGTAGTCGCATCTCCGAAATTCTTCCGGAAGAGGTGGCCAAGCGATTTGAAACCAGTGCTGAATCAGTTCAATCATTTCTTGACGGTACACCGCCTGATTTTAACAAACTCTCTAAAAAGCAGATAAGGCTTTTGGGCTTCATCGAAACGACATTGGCGGAATTGATTTTGGCCGACAACGTCATTGTCGACGGAAGGGTCGGGTTCATGATTCCCGGGAATATACCGCATGCGCTGAAAGTGTGTATTATCGCGAATCATGATTTCCGTATCGAGCAGGCGGCTAAAATTGATAATGTTTCCGGCGACGCAGCCGCATCTCGACTCCTGGAATACGATACATATTTGTCAAAATGGTCCGGTCATTTCACGCAGCATGCGGCGTATGATGAACATCAATTCGATGTCATTATCCCTATGCACAACACGACCATCGATAAGGCAATAGAGATTATTTGCAATCAAGCCGAATCAGAGGCAGTTCAAACGACGGAGAGATCTCGGAAAATCGCCGCAGACTTCCTGTTGGGAGCAAAAGTAAAACTTGCTCTGACCTCAGCGGGATATGATGTGAACGTTTTTGCCGAAAGCGGCCGGGTCAATATTGAAATCAATGAGCAATCGCTTTGGATGAGCAAACTCGAAAATAAGTTACGATCCATGGCATCCGAAATTCCGGGCGTTACGGAGGTTACGACCAGGATGGGGCCGAAATCTGCGCCGCCCTCGTTGAATCCATGGGATAATGTCGATGCCCCGCCGAAAATTCTCCTCGTCGATGATGAAAAAGAATTCGTGCACACGCTGTCCGAGCGATTGAAGACACGCAACCTTGAATCAGCTATAGCCTATGATGGTGAGCAGGCCCTCGATATGGTTCGCAATGACGTCCCCGATGTCATTATTCTCGACTTGTTAATGCCGGGTATTGACGGTATTGAGACGCTGCGCCGATTGAAGGAAATGAATCCGGATATTCAGGTAATTATTCTGACCGGCCATGGATCTGACAGAGAGCGGGAAACGGCAGAGGAATTGGGGGCGTTCGCCTACCTGCATAAGCCTGTGAATATAAATGACTTGGCTCGAAAGATGAAAGAGGCCTATGCGGTTAAACGACGCGGTCATTAAATGCTGCCGCGGCAGAATATCATATCTTAGGTATTGAGTCTTTCATGGACGATCAAACAAGTAATACTCCCCGCGTTGCGGGCGAACCGAAAATCGGAATGGCGCGATATCGCCGTCTTCGGATGAACCTCATTCTGATTCCGTTTGTCGCCGCCCTGGTTCCGCTTATCGTAATGGCGATTATCAACTACTATCAGGACTTCAATGCGTTCAAGGCGGAAAATCAGTTTACCGTATCTCATATTCTGTCAAACTCCAAACGCTCGCTCCAATTCGCCATCGAAGAGCGTCGCGCCGTCCTCGCGCTTATTGCCCGCGGTCGTTCTCTCGAGGATTTGAGCAACGATGCCGGCCTTATGGCAATATTGCGGAACCTGAAAGAGTCATTTGGCGATTTTGTCGATCTTGGTTTAATCGACTCGGATGGAAACCTGTCATACTATGCCGGGCCGTTTGATCTTAAAGGAATTAACTATAAGGATCAACCGTGGTTCCAGGAAGTGTCACTCCGGGGATTGTATGTCAGCGATGTGTTCATGGGCTATAGAAAATTCCCGCATTTCGTCATCGCATTCGCCAGAGAATTGGAAAACGGTGACTTTTATGTCCTGCGCGCCACCATCGATACGAAGCTTCTCGACCGCCAAATCTATTCTCTCGAATCAGGCAATCAGGTCGATGTGTTTATCGTTAACAACGACGGCGTACTCCAGACAAAATCGACCTTCTACGGCGAGGTCCTCGATTCGATTCAGTTGCAGTTTCCCGCGCAGATTCTCAACAGGGAAGTGGTGCTTGAAAGAAATCTCCCCGACAAAGGGCTCTTTACGATGGGATTCGCCGACATCGGCAACAGCCCCTTCGTTCTGGTAGCCATGCTTCAGCATCGCGGCGCATTCATGCATTGGATATCATTACGTTCGGATGTTGTCTGGTTTCTGTTGGTGAGTATGGTCGGTATTCTCGTGACCGTATCAATGCGTTCAAAATATATTATCAATCGATTGCAGGAATCCGATACCCGTCGCGCGAAGATTTTGCACAATATCGAATATACGAACAAAATGGCTACGCTGGGGCGCCTGTCGGCCGGAGTCGCGCATGAAATCAATAATCCACTGGCGATCATTAATGAAAAATCCGGTTTGATCAGGGATATCGCAGAACATGTGCCGGAGTTTCCCCAAAAAGACAAGATCATCGAACTCGTCGATTCCATTATTTCATCAGTCGAACGATGCAGCCGCGTTACTCACCGGCTTCTTGGGTTCGGTCGCAGAATGGAATCGCGCAAAGAATTGATCGATATGAAGACATTGATGAACGATGTTCTTGATTTCCAGCGCTCCGAGGCGTCGCATCGAAATATCCAAATCAATGTTATTGCCGAGGATAATCTGCCGAATATCATCAGTGATCGGGGTCAGCTCCAGCAAGTGTTCCTGAATCTCATAAACAATGCCTATGCGGCACTGGATAAAAACGGAAAAATCGATATCAATATCAAGCGCCCCAATAACGATGAAATCGAGGTCGTCATTATCGACAATGGTCACGGCATTCCGGAAAAGGATCTTGTGCATATATTCGAGCCATTCTTCTCGACTAAAGGTGAGGCGGGAACCGGGCTCGGTCTCTCGATTACGAAGGATATTATCGAAAAACTGGGCGGTGTTATAAGCGTAACCAGTACTGTGGGGCATGGAACCTGCTTTACCGTGAATTTACCTGTTGAACGAGTCGAGTGAGGAGGGAAGACATGGACTCTTTTCGAGTACTTTTTGTCGACGATGAAGAAGAACTGGTCTCGACGCTGGTAGAGCGACTCGGCTACAGAGGTATCAATGCGGAATATGCGACCAACGGCGACGGCGCACTGGAGAAATTAAGAACCGCCTCGTATGATATCGCCGTGATCGATTTGAAACTGCCCGGTATGTCGGGGAATGAATTGATTGGAATCGTAAAAAAATCTTATCCCAATCTTCCCGTCATCATGATTACCGGTCATGGTTCAAACGAAGTGGAGGACAGTGAACATCCGAACGGCGCCTTCGCATATCTTCAAAAACCGATAGATATTGCAACCTTGATTAAACGAATGAAAGAAGCGATTGAATCCAATGAGTCATAATAGCGACCTGCCCGAGAAGGAAGAATTGCTGGTCGAAGGACTCAAGTTCTCCGGCGCCATTACCGCATCGGTCACCCATGAGTTGAATAACGTGCTTGGGACAATCGAACAGATTTCAGGATTGCTCGAAGACCTGGCCTATACGCTCGAGGAGAAGGATTCCGAACTGTCGAATCAATTGAATGATATCGCAGGCAGAATCGTCCGGCAAACCGATCGCGGCAGCGCATTAATAAAACAACTCAATACATTCGCCCATTCGAGCGATGCCGTATCGGCAGAAATAAACGTTGAAGACGTATTAAAGAATCTTGATGCTCTTATGGCGCGTATGGCGAAAATGAATAAAGTCGCATTGGAGATGACCACTCCTGACGATGTCATTATCATCTCCGGATATCCCTACCGGTTTCGTCAAATCGTATTCGGGATTATCCGCCGGATTCTTCCTGCCGTGAATCGCGAATCGACTATTCAGATCGAAACGATAAAGGATAACAATCAACTCGTACTCAGTGTGCGGGGACATCATAATAATGCAATGACGGATTTGCCGTCGTTGGCACCGCTTGAAAGACTTTGCCGGGATTTTAACGGGCTAATCGAGGAACGTATCGATTCGAGTGAATATAACTGCTCGCTGATAATTCCGATCGGCGGATCGAATTGCTAATAGTGAAATATTGGGAGGTATAGGATAGATGTTACCGATTAAGGTTTTAATTGTGGATGACGAACGAGACTTCGCGGATGCGCTTGCCGAGCGTATGAAAAAGCGAGATATAGTCGTCGATATCGCGGAAGACGGCCCTTCGGCCATTAACTGTGTCAGTAGTAAAAATTACGATGCCATCGTGCTTGATCTGGTCCTGCCCGGCATGGATGGAATCGAGACCCTCAAGCAGATCGTAGCTCTCAAACCTGATTTACAGGTAATTCTCCTAACCGGGCGCGGCAGTATTGAAAAAGGTGTAGAAGCCATTAAATGCGGCGCCTTTGAATTCCTGGAAAAGCCGGTGAAGCTCGAGAATCTTCTTGAAAAAATTAACAAGGCAAAATCGAAAAAAGATGCACTGACCGAACAACACACGAATGACATGATTGATGAAATCCTGAAACGCCGAAGTTGGTAATTACTGGCGCTTATTTATTAAGGTTGACACCCCAGTCGGTTCGGCCCGGAGGGACAGGATCGCTGACGGCTATGCCATTATTATACAAGAGATCTCGGAGTAAAAAATCGTGAATGCCAAATTACTATATCGTATTTTTCCGTTTCTTGAATGGTTCAAGGGGTATTCGAAGGATGCCTTCACGAGAGATTTAACCGGTGGGCTGACTGTTGCACTGGTTCTTATCCCGCAGTCTATGGCATATGCCCAATTGGCAGGACTTCCGGCATATTATGGGCTTTATGCTGCGCTTTTGCCGCCCGTAGTCGCATCGCTGTTTGGATCGAGTAGACAGTTGGCAACCGGACCGGTCGCCATCGTATCACTCATGACCGCAACGGCTCTGGAACCTCTGGCGACCGCCGGGAGCGAAAGCTATATCGCCTATGCCATTTTACTGGCGCTCATGGCCGGTGTTTTTCAATTAATTCTCGGTATTGTGCGCCTTGGCGCAGTCGTTAATTTTCTCTCGCACCCCGTCGTCAGCGGCTTCACGAATGCCGGCGCCTTGATTATCGCGACTTCACAATTATCGAAGTTATTCGGCGTTTATCCGGAAAAAGGGGAGCATCACTACGAAACGGTTTACAATGTCATCAGGGAGGCGATTTCATACACGCACTGGCCGACGCTTGCCCTGGCCATTCTTGCTTTCGCAACGATGATTTTGATACGACGCTGGAACCCGCGCATTCCCAATGTTCTCATTGCCGTGCTTATTACGACATTGATTTCGTGGTATGTCGGATTCGAGGAAAAGTCCACGACGCAATTGGCCAATATCAAATCAGAAATGGTACAGGCTGAAATAGCCCGATTTAATGAATTTGTAAGGGAGATTGAGCAAAAAACCGCCGAGCGTCTTTCGTCACAACGCCTCATGGATAGCCTGCACAATGCGGCCATTCCTAATCAGGAAGAACTCATCCGCCTGAAATACGATATCGAACTGCTGAATTCACAAATAAAAGAACAATCGGAAAAGACAGGCCTGCATCGCATGAATCTTCGCCATATCAAGTGCCGGGAATTCGTCGATGCCTCAGGCGTCAGTTTGTTCTATTCTGAGGCGGATGGTTTGCCCGAAGGCAAAACCAACGGCAAAATCTGGAGACTCAGCGTCGGCAATAAAGTCATTAATTCGGAAGCGATCCCGATTGTCAGCGGCGGCGCCGTTGTCGGCCATATTCCCGAGGGATTGCCCGCCATTAAAATGCCGCGCCTCGATTTCGGAGTTATGGTGTCACTGCTTCCGATGGTTATCATTATCTCTTTATTGGGATTCATGGAAGCAATTTCCATTGCCAAGGCGATGGCAGCCCGCACCGACCAGAGACTGGATGTCAATCAGGAATTAATCGGTCAGGGACTTTCGAACATTTTAGGTTCATTCGGTCAGAGTTATGCCGTATCCGGCTCATTCTCCCGCTCCGCGGTGAACCTGCAAGCGGGAGCAGTATCGGGCCTGTCGAATGTCATAAGCAGTTTAGTCGTCGTCGCTGCCCTACTATTTTTCACGCCGCTGTTGTATCATTTGCCTCAGGCCGTATTGGCTGCAATTATTATGATGGCCGTCGCAGGACTCATCAATTTCAAGGCATTCATCCATGCCTGGAAGACGCAATGGTATGACGGGTTTATCGGTATCGTCACCTTTGTGTGCACGCTCGTTTTTGCGCCTGAACTCGATAGAGGAATCATTATCGGTGTCATCTTGTCGCTGTTGCTCTATATGATTCGCAATATGAAGCCGGCAATCGCGATATTGTCTCTCCATATTGACGGTACCTACCGGAATAGAATCCGCTTCGAACTCGATCAATGCCCCTATATCGCAGTCATCCGCTATGCCGGTTCACTGATATTCTCGAATGTTAATTATCTGGAGAACCAGATACTTGACACCGTCCGCCGCATGCCGGAATTGAAGCACCTGCTCATTGTCGGAAATGGTATCAATGAAATCGATGCCTCGGGTACCGATGCCCTGTCGATGCTGATTGACCGCCTGAGGGGCCAAAATATTGATTTCTCAATCAGTGGATTAAACGACAGCGCACTCGATGTCCTCTCGCGCTCCGGATTGCGCGCCAAAATCGGCCCCAATAACATGTACCACAATGTAAGCCGGGCTATTGAGAATATCTGGGAATCCGCACACGAACACTCGACCGAGAATAAATGTCCGCTGCGAGATCGGCCATTCAAACCGATTCCGATCGATGCTCAAGCCAGGCAGGAGATGCTGGAGCACGATGCCAATACCGATAAGGATCCGCATCGACACTCGGGAGAATAAGTTTGTAAGGCAGATTTGTCTTCAAATCTGCCATCTCGATATTGGTGCATCATAAAATATGCGATGGCGGTTTATCGGCAGAATCCGCCCTACGAGAAGAATCGTTTCGAAGTTGGTGTGGCCCCGTGCACTGATGAATAGACCACTATTTATTCTGCAATTGTATCCGCTCTCCGGTATTCATGACGCGATAAAATGTTCCCTTTTCCCAGAGAAGCCCCCGCTGTCCGCCGATATCTTCCACCACGACATCAATGGCAATAACCTTCCCGTCGTGATAGATGGTGATACTGTCCTGCTGTGAATGCCCGATGACGATTTCATCCACATCGCAGAAATTCAGAATCGAATCGACCTGGAGAGTCGTCAAAGTATCATAGCGCCCTTCTATGCCGACTGTCAGTCCTCGATACCACAATGGTCCGAAGCTGCCGTATAATGCCTTCACCGATTTGGAAAAGTATAAATCCAGCGAGGAATAATCCAGTCCCTGACGCACGGATTCATTTATGGCAGAAATATCCTGACCATCCTGAAAGTGATCCGGCAACAGCCCACCGTGTACGAACAAAGTTCTGTTAATCCGAACGGCGGTATTTTTCATACGGAGCCATCGCCCGAGTTCCGTCTGCGGACCATAGAGTTCATCATATGCGAACCGAGACCGTTTGGCGATGCCGTCGGTATATTTCTCACTGACATAGCGCAAATCACCGCGCAACACCATCAATTCATGATTGCCCAGTACGAAATGCACCGCCCCGCCGGAGAAAGCCGCCTCTTGCTCCAGTCGATAAATCAACCAGAGGCATTCAGTCACCTCGGCTCCGCGGTCAAAGACATCTCCATCGATGACAAGGTGTCCATCGCCCCACTTCCAATGCCGCTCATTGTCAATGATTCCGGAAGATTGCAGAATTTCGACTAAATGCTCGAGATCGCCGTGAATATCGCTGATGGCGAAAAATTTTTTCACGCCGTCGATCCTGTCAGGGGCTGGAATTAGTGATTTTGTCGGTATCATATATTCATCGGTCGAATCAGCGCACAGGCCAGTGAAGGTAACCGTGTCAGTCAACGGCAAAACCTCGAATACGATATCATCATTGCAATAATAGAACACGATGACCGAGTCGTCGTGTTGATAGAAGACATGAGGTCCGTCATTGTAATTATATGTGGATACAATCGTATCTGCCGTCTCGATATATGTACTGTCTGCACCATAACCTGATACTTGGAATACGATCAAAAAAACGATTACAAAAACGAATTGAACTATGCAGCGTTGACAAATCTTGTGCTTCACGACTCCCGATCTCCCATTCCTGATTGATACTGATTTCAACAAGGTGAAATATACAAGAATATGCTCCCGTCGCAACCGATATCGGGAGTCATTCGTTCGACCGCTGTCCACCTTCGAACGAAACTGTCCGGAATCGGACAGTCAGACTAAATGCCGGGCGAGGTAACTTGTTGCCGTACAATGTGTATTCGGTTGGCACAGGATTTGATATACGGTATGTGACACATAGCATGGGAGCGTAAGCAAGTGGATCGAGAAATTCCGCAAAATATCATTCGTGCCAGACGATTTAGAAAAATAATAATCACTTCGGCCATCCTTTTCGCCGTTCTCGCGGCGTTCTGGCTGGGCAGCAGGCTGCTTCACAACAAGATAAAACGATCTCGCATTCGCACTGCGGTCGTCGAAATCGGTCCTGTGGAATCGACCGTGAGCGCCGCAGGACGAATCGTCCCGGCCTTCGAACAGGTTATGACGTCTCCGGTATCGAGTACGATTGAATCCGTATTCGTCGAAGTAGGGGATAGTGTCGTCCCGGAATCGTATCTGATGACAATCGCGCGGGACGAATTGCTTCTGACAAAAAACCGCATTGCAAGCGAACTGGAACTGCAAAGAACCAAAAAGCGCCAGTTGGAGCTCGAAATCGAACGCCAGCAGATTGACCTGAACACATCGCTGGACATAAAGAAGCTCGAACTTCAATATGCCGAGGCCCAGCATGAGCTCAATACGAAACTCCTTGAAGTCGGAGGTTCTACCGAGAGAGACCTCCGCCGCACCGCACTGGAAGTCCAGATCGCCCAGCGCGAGCTGGATCAACTGCGAGCTCAACAGGCAAATCAGGAATTATCACTTCAAACGGATCTGAAGGCCGTTGACCTGCAAATAAATATCGAGCAGAGCAAGCTATCCGAGGTGAACCGACAGCTCGAACTCTCGCGCGTTCGCTCGAATGGTCCGGCCATCGTAACGTGGATCGACGATGACATCGGCGCGTCAGTGACACAGGGACAACCGCTCGTCCGACTGGCGGACCTCAGCCGCTTTCGCATCGACGGCACTATATCCGATGTCCATGGAGGAAAGCTTGCCGTAGGGGGATCGGTTCACATTCGCATCGGAAGTGACATTCTGGACGGCCGAATTGAGGCCGTCAAACCTTCGGTAGAACAAGGCGTGATTACATTCATTGTTGATCTCGACCAGCCGTCCCATCATCTCCTGCGCCCGAATATGCGCGTTGATATTCAAGTCGTGACCGGCGGTGTGGAAGATGTCAAGCGTGTTCCCAATGGCGATTTCTATGCCGGAATTCGCGATCAAGTCGTATTCGTCGTCGAATCGGGGAAAGCCATTTCTCATACCGTCGATATCGGCGCAAGCAATCTCGATTGGGTGCAAGTCAGCGGCGACATTGTCCCGGGGGATACCATGATTATTTCCGACATGCGAGATTATCGCAATTCCGGCAGCATTATTCTGACTGATGATTAAAAATTAAACAATACAGGTGGTGAAACATGATACGATTACAAAACGTGGAGAAAGTGTATCGGACCAGCAGTATCGAAACACTCGCCCTTCGCGATATCAACATGGATATCCCGCGCGGCGCATTTATCTCCATAATGGGACCCTCGGGATCGGGCAAAAGCACGCTGCTCAATATTATAGGCCTCCTCGATGAACCGACTCAGGGGCATGTCACGGTTGACGATCAAACGGTCGGCAACCTCAATGACAAGGCGCTGGCGCAGATTCGAAACAAGAAAATCGGCTTTGTTTTCCAGAGCTATCATCTCATCAATGATCTCTCGGTCGTCGACAATGTAGAATTGCCGCTCATTTATCGACGGACGAATGCGACCGAGCGCCGCAAATGTGCGCTTGAGGCGCTGGAAAAGGTCGGCCTGTCGGCCCGCACTCGCCATTTCCCATCGCAACTCTCCGGCGGGCAATGCCAGCGCGTTGCCATTGCTCGCGCCATTGTCGGGCAGCCGGAAGTCTTATTGGCTGACGAACCGACCGGCAACCTCGATTCAGTCATGAGCAATGAAATTATGGACATCCTTCTGCAGCTTAACAAAGATGAAAAAACGACCATCGTTATGGTTACACACAATGATGAACTGGCGAAGCGCTCCGAACAAATTATCCGCCTGTTCGATGGCGGCCAGGTCGATTGAGGAGGGGCTATGCTCAAGAATTATATCAAAATCGCCCTCAAAGTCCTTCTCAGAAGAAAATTCTTCACGTTTGTCAGCCTCTTCGGTACCGGTTTCACACTGCTAGTCTTAATGGTCGCCGCAGCATTCGTCAATCAAATCCTGACACCGGCGCGACCGGGCTCACGTTTCGACCGGACGCTCTTTATCGAGAGAATCGAAATAGAGAGCGAGAAAATGCATGTCTCTTCTCTCCCATCCTACTATTACCTGAACAAATACGTCGCTCCAATGTCGACCCCTGAAGCCGTGTCAATTCATTCCCGCGAAGGCGACATCAATGTGTACGTGGGTTCTCAGAAGCTGACACTTGGCCTGAAATACACCGATGCCAACTTCTGGTATATCGTCGAACTCCCGTTTCTCTATGGTCGACCATATGATGAGAATATGGTAAATAATGCCGACATGGTCGCCGTCATCACCGACCGCACAAACAAGGAAATCTTCGGAGATGAATCAGGAGTCGGGAAAACTGTCGAATCAACGGCCGGCAATTTCAGAATCGTCGGCATTATTCCCGCCGAAGATATCCCGACTAAAGAATCATCCGGGGATATTTTCGTGCCGATTACGACTTCGGCGTCACATATGACCGGCACGAGATTATTCAGCAGCTGCAATGCCCTGATTCTGGCGCCGGACGAATCATCCTTCAATGCCATATATCAGGAATACGATCGGCGCCTTGACCAGGCGCGCGAGGACTACAAAGGTGAATTCGACAAGGTGGAATGCTTTCTCCGCACCCAGACGGATCGGATTGTCGCGGGAATAATGGGCGAAGACGCCTCCGGCGGCACATTCTTATTGGCCGTTGAACTCATAGGCGTGGCAATTCTGTTTATGCTGCTCCCGGCCATTAACCTGATAAACATCAACGTCAGCCGCATCATCGAACGGTCGTCCGAAATCGGTGTTCGCAAGGCGTTCGGTGCATCTTCGAAAGTGCTCCTTGGGCAGTTTATCATTGAGAATGTCTTCTTGACTCTGTTGGCGGGAGCGCTCTCATTCATCCTTGCCTGGATTGTCCTTATCGTGATTAATGCAAGCGGTGTGTTGCCGTTCGGACAACTTATCATGAATATTAAAGTCTTTTTCGCCGGGCTGATACTCAGCCTGTTCTTCGGCGTTTTTTCCGGAGTGATCCCCGCTTATCGCATGTCGCGGTTGCATCCGGTCAAAGCCCTCAGGGGAGGTGTCTCATGATTCGCCATCTGTTTCGTCTAGTCTGGAATCGCAAGAAGCGCAACCTGCTTCTGATGTTCGAAATCTTCTGTTCCTTTCTCGTTCTGTTTTACCTCATGTCTATTCTTGTATCGTTCACAACCCGCTATTTGACTCCACTGGGTTTCGAGTATGAGAACGTATGGGTGCTGTCTCTCGGGTACGAACATGCCGGAGAAGGCGTTTCGGATGAACAACAAAAAAACACGCTCCAACAAGTCGTTTTGGAACTCAAATCCCATCCGGAAATCACGAATTATTCATTGGCTATGGGGTGCCTTCCCTATGGCCGATCTGTTTGGATGAACACCCTGAAACTCGATGGCAAAGACTATCAGTCCACCATTATTCTGGCTGATACGAACTTCGCCCAGACAATGGGGCTGACTATTTCCAATGGCCGGTGGTTTTCATCAGCTGATCGTCTTGCCGGCGTCGCTCCCCTTATTGTATCCGGCGATTTATATGAGGAAATAACCGGTGATACAATCGCAATCGGCCGTCGGTTTGTCAAGGACGACAGCGTAGAGGTTGAGTTAATCGGCGTTGTCGATAATTATCGTTTTCGCGGCGACTTCGAAAACACTCCGGGATTCTGGTTCCGATTCAAACAGAATTTCGATTCGGCAGGCGTCTCGTTGCCGGACAATATCATCCTTCGCGTCGGATCCGGCGCAACCGGGCGGTTTGAACAACAACTCCTCGATAACCTGAAACGAATCGCTCCCGAATGGAGTCCCCGCATTGAAACTTTATCCGACAGGCGCTCGTCATATATTAGAGATAATATGTTCCGTCTGCTCGGGATGGGATCGGTCGCGGGATTTCTTGTCCTTAATGTCGCCTTGGGATTGTTCGGCGTTCTGTGGTACTCGATAAACCGCCGCCGCTCGGAAATCGCCCTTCGCCGAGCCCTCGGAGCCGATCGACAGGGAATCGCCGGACAAATCATCGGGGAGGCGCTGGCCCTTGCATCACTTGCAATGCTTATCGGACTCTTTTTCGCCGTGCAGGTGCCGTTGCTCGGTTTCGATTCGACAATCGGTTTCGGAGAATACCTGATGGCAATGTTGCTTTCTATACTGGCAATATATACATTGGTACTAGTCTGTTCCTATTATCCGGGCTGGCTGGGCATGCGCATTCATCCTGCCCAGGCCTTGCGCGACGAGTAACGGGAAATAGTATGGAGTCAGGTATCCCAAAGAATATTCTCATCGTTGACGACGATTTCGCCGTCAGGACTTCTCTCCGACTGCTTTTCAAGCAGGCGGGATACCGGACATTCGAGGCCGAAGGTCCTGATATTGCAAAACAGATAGTCACGAATGAATCACCGCACTTGATTATTCTTGATATGAACTTCTCTCGCCAAACAACCGGAGAAGAGGGGCTCCTGTTGTTGAATGAACTTCGTGGGAGGACTCCGCTGACGCCGATTATCCTGATAACGGCATGGGGAAGCATCCCTCTTGCAGTTGAAGGAATGAAAGCCGGAGCGGTTGATTTTATCACAAAACCATGGGAGAACGATGTCCTCCTGCAATCGGTCGAAACGGCGCTTCAATTAAAGGAATCGACGTCCGATGCGGCGGAATCGAATCGCGCCGAAATCGATAAGCGCTATGACTTCTCGGGTCTGGTCGGCGATGATCCCGCTCTCGTCGCCGTTCTGCAACAGGCCGGCCGCGTCGCAGCAACCGCGGCATCAGTTCTGATTACAGGAGAGAGTGGCGTCGGCAAAGAACTTCTGGCCGAGGCGATACACAACAACAGCAATCGGGCAGACGGCCCCTTCGTCAAAGTCAACCTCGGCGGCGTCCCGTCATCATTATTCGAAAGCGAACTGTTCGGTCATGTCAAAGGCGCCTTTACCGGCGCCGTTCGCGACCGCGTGGGCAGATTTCAGGCAGCCAACGGCGGCACGATATTCCTCGATGAAATCGGTGACCTCGACAGCGCCAATCAAGTCAAACTCCTGAGAGTCCTGCAGGACCATAGCTTCGAGCCACTCGGATCCGACCGCACGCAATCGGTTGATTTTCGCCTGGTGAGCGCCACGAATCGGGACCTCCCCAGTATGGTCGCCGACGGGAATTTTCGCGAGGATTTATTCTATCGCATAAACCTCATAACACTGCGTCTGCCCGCTCTAAAAGAACGAGTCGATGATATTCCATTACTGGTCGAGAGGTTCGTGCGCAATCTCCGCGAAATCTATGACCGCCCGACCCTGCAGGTTAGTCCCGATGCCATCGAATGGCTCAAGGGGCAGACCTGGCCGGGAAATGTCAGAGAGCTTAAAAACCTGGTCGAGCGCACAGTGCTCGTCTCGACCGATGAAATACTGCACCGAACACATTTTCAGACACAGTATCAGACATCCGGTAAGCCGACCGATACCGTGCGACTGCCGGCGGTCGGTGCGGTGACAATGGATGAGCTGGAAAAACTGATGATTGAAAAGGCGCTTAGTTTTCATAAGCACAACATGAGTAAAGTCGCTCGCTCACTCGGACTCAGCCGCGGCGCCCTCTACCGCCGCCTCGAAAAACATGGGTTGGGTGCATGAGTCTCCGAGGAAGCTATATTGTCTTCGCCGTTACGATTCATGTTGTCTGGATCGTTCTGTCAATTGGTCTGCTTCAGATTAATAAATGGTATTTTCTCGGGGCCGAAATTCTTATTCTGATCAGTCTGGCGGTAACCCTGCGCCTGTACAGGAGCTTCCTTAAGCCGCTCGATCTTCTCTCGGCCGGCGTCGATTCGATCAAGGATCGCGATTTTAACACGACGTTCGTCGAAACCGGCCAGAAAGAACTCGACCGATTAATCTCTGTCTACAATCGTATGATCGAGCAACTCCGCACCGAGCGCCTAAAACAGCGAGAACAACATTATTTCCTGGAACGCCTGATTGCCGCATCCCCGTTCGGCGTCATCATTCTCGACTATGACGAGCGAGTCTCGATGCTGAATCCCTCGGCCCGCGATATCCTTGGTATCGCCACGGACAAGGCGCTTGGTTGTTCGTTGGCGGATATCGTCAATCGCCCCTGGAGTGAACTCGGTTCCATGAAATCCGGAGAAACAATTATTATCCGTGCCCGAGGCGTTGCCACCTACCGCTGTCGGAAATCACATTTCCTCGATCGAGGATTTCAGCGCCATTTCATCCTGATAGAAGAGCTCACGAAGGAATTCATGGCGACGCAGAAGCAGGCCTATGAAAAAGTCATTCGGATGATGTCGCATGAGATCAACAACTCGGTCGGCGCCGTCAATTCCATCATGCAGTCGTCGCTTGAATATGCCAAATTACTGCCCAATGAAGAGGCCGAGGATTTCGAACAGAGCCTCAGGGTGGCATTGAACCGCAATCATCGCCTCGGCCAGTTTATGTCAAATCTTGCCGATGTCGTCCATGTCCCGGCGCCGGTCAGGCGCCCCGTCGATTTGCACCGACTTTTGACTTCGGTACAATTACTCATGAGCGGCAACGGACGAGGCAAAACCATCCACTGGAACATGGAACTTGCCACTGAAGAAATCATCATTAATATGGATGCCGCCCAAATCGAACAGGCGCTGGTAAATATCACGAAAAATGCCATCGAATCTATCGAAAACGAGGGTACGATCACGATTCGGACATTCGCCGATCCGCCCGAGTTGGTTGTCATCGATGATGGCGCCGGCATTGACGATACGACTGCACACAACCTCTTTGCTCCATTTTATACCACAAAACCGGACGGGCAGGGGATTGGCCTGACCCTGATCCGGGAAATCCTGACCAACCACGGCTTCCAATTCAGTCTGGATACGCCGGAAAAAAACAGGACGGAATTCTGGATTCGCTTCACGAATACTGCGGATGATTTATAATTACTGTACAGCCAAACAACTCTAAACGAATCTGTCAACCTATGCATGCAGTTGCCCATATCTGGTGTCTGCAATATTTTGCACATGTTTTGGTCTGGCAGTCCGCTGACTTGTTGAAAAAAGGATAGAATTCATCCTTCTTATTTACAATTCAAACCATATATATTAAGATATTTAGTTGCACGGGCTTATCTGTATCTTCATACCTCTAACGGGTATGTAAAACCTTCAAAATCGCCGCTTTAGTCAATGTTTACAATATTATCCCGATTCCGGTTCGGTTTTTGCACTATAGGGCCTGAACATACGTGTCTTCACGTTTTATGCAAAGGTTTGCTTTATGTTGAGCCGGTTAGATCGAAAATTAAACACCAACATACACACATCCACAAGGTATATTCCCATGAAACGAACCCCGAGATTTCTGTTTCTTGGAATCTGTGCCCTATTGATGCTTCTGGCCTCACAATCTTCGGCCAAGGTATTCAAATGGCAGGATTCATCCAATCAGGATAAGGATTTACTTTTGCTTGGGTTTGGCGAAGTAACGCTGCATTATCTCGATGTCGACGGTAATGTCAACGCCTTCGAGGAAGCCAATCCCGATTTCAAGAAAGATTTCACTTCGAATTATAGACTATCGCTCTTCGCCAATGGAAATACGACGGGCGATTTTACCATTAACGGCGCCGCGATTATCGACTCGCGAATCGACGACGAGTATCGGACGAACGATCCCTCGCTCTTTCGCCTGCGGATGTCGATTGAATCGACTGAGCCGATCTGGGGAGCCTGGCGCTTTACCGGTAAGGGATTGTATGATCCCAACCGGCAGTGGGAGCTCGAAAACCTCGACACCCGCCTCCTGACCGTCCCGCAGGAACCCGCCGAATTGGAACTGCTGATGCGCTTACAGTCGGACAAATACGGCATCATCGAAGGCGGTTCACTGCGCTCAAGCTTTAGGGATGCCAAGTTTACACTGAACGAACGCTCGCTCTTCGGTATCTATGCCGATGTCCACACTGAAAATGAGGCGATCGGGGCAGAGGCCGTCGGCGGTAAACTGGAAGGTAAATCGTATCGCGAAGGCAGCGCCTATGGCGTCCGAGCCGACGGAACGACCGGCCCGGTTAATCTGGACAATGCGCCGGTTACCCGAGGCAGTGAAACGGTCAAAATCGAAGTCCGCGACCGCTTTGACGAAACGACCATCCTTTCATCAACGACGCTGACCCGCGATATAGATTATACACCGGATTATCTACAGGGCAGAATTCTCCTGCACCAGCCGGTAGCCAGTGAAACAGTCAATGGTGACCCCGTTTACATCGTCGTGACCTATGACTACCTCCGCGATGACAATGATGAAATCCTCGGCGGCCGAGCCAAAGCATCGCCGGTCGATGGCGTTAAAGTCAGCGGTTCCTATCTCAAACGCTACATCGATGACGATGCAACCGGCGCCGGTATCGAAGAGCCGGAAAATCTGTATGCCGGTGATGCCTCGGTCGAAATCGACGAGCACACCAAGGCCTATTTCGAAGCCGCCGGATCCGAAAACCCGAACGATGACGATTCATACTCGGCCGTCCGGGCCGGAGCCGTCACCGAGGCCATCAAAGACGTCAAGTTGAATGTCGACTTCCAGCGCATCGACGACGATTTCCGCTCATTCACGAACTCCGACTTGAACGCCAATAAAAACCAGCAGCGAATCGAACTTGGCGGTACGGTCAACCTGACCGAATCACAGACGATCGTCGGAAACTATACGAACCTCCGCGGGCTGGAAAAGAACGGCACCTACAACACCTATGACGGACTGCTCAACCAGGATATTTACAGCCTCGGATACGACAATAATCTCACCGAAAAATTCGCCTTCGGCGCCAAATTCGAACGCCGCAACAAGAAAGACCGCGATAACGAGGCGCACGAAAAGAATTATCAGAACCGCGCCATCGGCAATGTCCGAGGTACGTTCAAAGATTTCGCCTTCCTCGGTAGGTTCGGATACAACGCCAACTACGAATTAATTCAGTTCCGCAACGAGGCCTTAGCCGGCGACCATGATGCCAACACGAATCAGTTCGCGGTAACACTGACCAGCGAACCGACCGAGCGACTCGGCATCAAGTTCGGTCAGCGCTTCACTCTGGAAAACGATTTGGAACTCGATACATACAATGACCGGCAGGACATTTCACTCGCCAGCGTAACCTACCGGGCGCACGACAACCTGAATTTCCTGACGACCGGTGAATATAAACGCTATACGCAGCCGGGTAATTCGGTATCTTTCTGGCAGGATGATCCATATAAGGTCGACAAATCAGGAACCTTTGCCGTGGAATATCTGCCGCTGGAAAAAATCAAGGCCTTCGGCAAGATCGGTCGACATGATCTCCGAAACTACTCCGCGACTGATTCGACTGCTCATACGATAACGGACTTTGCTGAAGCCCAGTTGACCTATTTCTACACGCATCACCTGTCATTCAATCTCGAAAATGAATACAGTCATGCGGCAAAATACTATTCCAGAAATGATCATGACAAGATTTGGGATCTCGGTTTCAAAGTGAACTGGAACCGCGATCGCCTGAACGAATTTACGGCAGGAATCATCCGCCGCTGGCATTTGCAGCATTATCCGCCGACGGATGATATCAAAGCGACATCCTATATCGCCTTGCTGAGTGGTTCGGTCTCCTTCACGCGGCATATTTTCGCCCGCGGCTCGGTCAAGGAGATCCTGCTCAACGATCCTTTAGATGATGAAAAGAGATTTACCCGCGTGGAGGTCGGCTTCGACAGCCAGGACTGGTTCCGGGTATCTTTGGGTTATGAACGAATCGAAACCGACGTAGATGACGATCCTGACCTGGAATACACCGGTCAGGGCATCTTCGTTCGTTTTTCGGGTAAGATATAGGAGCGTGCCGATATGATGAAGAATAATCAGATCATAGAGCGCGGGCACGTTCTGAGAACGTTCCTGCTTGTACTGGGGCTCATCAGCCTGCTGTCTCTCCCGGCATTTGCCACCGGCATCTGCGAAGGGGAATGCGACAGCTATCTCGTCAATGAAAATCATGAAATTCCCGACGGTGACCCGAGCCTCTGCGAGACGCCGGTTGCCAATTTCTGCGCCTGTCCTCGAGCCGCCTGCGGCGAACTGGATGTCCAGTTCACCGACTGGTCAATCGGATGCATCGACACCTGGGAATGGAATTTCGGCGATCCCAACAGCGGATCCGACAACTATTCCAACGAGGAAAATCCGACGCACTTCTACAGCGCTCCCGGTACCTATACCGTCACGCTGAAGATTTCCGGTGCGGCGGGCAATGAAACCCGAATCAAAACGGATTACATTGTCGTCCGCGGGTATCCGATAGCCGACTTTACGGTATTAAACCAGAGCGGCTGCGCACCGATAGCGGTACAGTTTGAAGATCATTCGGTCGACGCCGCCGCCTGGCTGTGGCATTTCGGCGACGGAACGACTTCGACGGATCAAAATCCGACTCACTCCTACGCCGCTTCCGGCACCTATACGGTTTCGCTGGAAGTCCGCAACGAATGCGGCAAAGATATAAAGACAAAGGAAACGACGATTGAAGTCGGTGAGCCCCCAACGGCTGACTTCTCGGCTGACCAGACGAATTTCTGCGTCGGCGGCGAAGTAGCATTCACCGATGAATCGACTCTGGCCGACACATGGGCCTGGGACTTCGGTGACGGCTCGACCTCTATAGATCAAAACCCGACTCATATGTATACCATTGCCGGTACGTATACCGTTACCTTAACGGTGACGAATGCCTGCGGCACCGATTCGGAAACGAAAGATCAGTATATTACGGTTCAACCGCTACCGACCTCTGATTTCTCGGTTGCACAGACGACCGTTTGCGCCGGTACTCCGACCCGCTTTACGAATCTGTCGACCAATGCGACATCCTGGGTATGGGATTTCGGCAACGGAGTCGCCTCGACCGCCCAAAATCCGACGATCACCTATGTAAATCCGGGCAGCTATACGGTCACGCTGACGGCTATCAATAACTGCGGCCGCGATATCGAACGCAAAGAGCTGTACATCACCGTAATTACCGGCCCGACGGCGGATTTTTATGCCGATGCAACTCAGGGTTGTGTCGATGGGACAATCCATTTCACGGATGCCTCCCTGCATGCCGACACCTGGTCATGGGACTTTGGAGACGGCGGTACATCAACCGCGCAGAATCCGAGTCACATCTATTCAGCTACCGGCACTTATACGGTATCACTTACCGTGATGAATGACTGCGGTGACGATACGGAAACGAAGGAATACTATATCACGATCAACCAACTGCCAATTGCGCAGTTTGACTATGAACTGGATCGGCCGTGTATCGATGAACCGATTGATTTTACGAACGAATCACAGTACGCTACGTCATACTCATGGGATTTCGGCGACGGGACGACCTCGATCGAGGAAAATCCGACCCATGCCTACAGTCAGCCGGGAACCTATACGGTGACACTGACGGCGAGTAATGCCTGCGGTAGCGATGAATATACCCATCCCGAGAAAATCACGATTCTCGAAGAAGTGACAATCGACTTCACCGGCCCGAATAAGGCCTGCGTCAATGAGCTGGTTCAGTTTACTGACCAATCCACTAATGCCACCTACTGGTACTGGTCTTTCGGCGACGGTGAAACAGCCGTCGAACGAAATCCTGAACACAGATACACCGCCCCCGGTACCTATACCGTATCGCTCCAGGTGCACAATGACTGCAATGGCGACCAGATGTCAAAGATCGACTTCATCACGGTTACCGCACCGCCGGAAGCTCTGTTCAGTCCAAGCCTCTACGAAGGCTGTGCCCCGTTGACCGTGCACTTCACTGATTTTTCTACGGGCGCCGATTCCTATCACTGGCGCTTCGAATCGGGGCAGACCTCGACCGAACAGAACCCCTCGCATACATTTACGACACCGGGATACTATGATGTAATCCTGACTGTGGGGAATGATTGCGGCGACAGTGACTACCAGGTTACGATTCATGTCCTGGGATATCCTACTGCCGATTTCGATGCCGATAATAGAACTGTTTGCATCGACCAACCGGTGCAGTTCGATAATAACTCGCAGGATGCCTACAGTTACCTCTGGTATTTCGGTGACGGAACGACGTCAACAGAGACTAATCCGTCGCACAGCTATTCTAGTTACGGCGAACACGATGTGTCACTCATTGCCTACGGTGAATGCGGCGACGACACGCTGACCAGGGATTTCTACATCTATGTGCAGCCGGAACCGACGGCCGATTTCAGCGCCATTAGTCGAAGTGAATGCCTCGGAATTCCAATCTATTTCGAATCCGAATCCAAAAATGCGACAACATTCAGCTGGGACTTCGGCGACGGATCGACATCTACCGCCGAAAATCCGAATCATACCTATGCTGCAGCCGGTACATATTCCGTCTCGCTGGCTGTTTCGAACAATTGCGGCAGCGATACCGAAACGAAGTTCGAATACATCATCATCTATCCGCCGACAGTCTCAGATTTCTCGATGAGCGATGATGAAATCTGCATAGGGAAAACGATCAGCTTCACGAATGAATCCGAGCACGCGAGCAGCTATTCCTGGGATTTCGGGGATGGTGTGACATCGACCGATGAGAGCCCGAGTCACTCCTATACTGCTGCCGGTACCTACACCGTCAGCTTGCAGGCCTTCGGTATCTGCGGCAATCCGATAAAGGAGAAGACAGTATGGGTAGATCCGACTCCCACCGCGGAATTTACTACCAGTGTTAACGATGGATGTGAATCGAATGTCGTGACGCTGACCAATTTGTCGCAGAATGGAAAGAGCTATTCCTGGGATTTCGGCGATGGCGAAACGTCGACCTCCGCCAGTCCCGGCACGCACACCTACGCCGCCACCGGTACCTATACGATTAGGTTAGTCGTTACCAACGATTGCGGTACAGACGGCATCGAACACCCCGTAACTATTACCGAAGTGGGTATGCCGGTTGCCGATTTCATCGGTGATCCGCTTGATATTTGTGCCGGGCAGTCCGTATCATTCACGAATCTGTCGACCAATGCATATGCCTATCAATGGCATTTCGGCGACGGTTCATCCTCGAGTGAAACGAATCCGAGCCATACGTATTCGACTGCCGGTCGATACACGGTGACACTGATGGCCGCCAATGAATGCGGCGCAGATACGACGATGAAGTCATATTACGTTGTCGTTCGATCCAACCCGATTGCCGATTTTTACACATATTCTTATACCTTCTGCACCGGCGATTCGGTCGCATTCAACGATGACTCTCAGGATGCCACAACATGGTCTTGGGATTTCGGCGACGGCGCGACTTCAACCGAACGGTACCCGTATCATGCCTACACGTCGCCCGGGACGTATACCGTTTCTTTGACGGTAACGAATGCCTGCGGTGATGATACGGAAACGAAAGTTAACTACCTGACAATAAATCCGACACCGATAGCCGATTTCACGACCGACGGCACGCAGTTCTGCGTGAATACGCCGATTGAATTCGATAATCAATCGTCCTACGGAGATACCTATCTCTGGAACTTCGGTGACGGGACCACGTCAACCGATCCGAATCCGACCCATACTTATGCGGCGGCAGGAACGTATACGATTTCGTTAACTGCAACGAATGACTGCGGTGACGATACGGAAACAAAAACCGAATACCTTGTTATTCTCGAAACTCCAATCGCCGATTTCTCTGCCAAGCCTCGCTCTATTTGCACCGGCGGCGAAGTCGCGTTCGCGGATAATTCGACTCATGCCCTGACCTGGATTTGGGATTTCGGCGACGGTGCGACTTCGACTGTCCAGAATCCGACCCATACCTATACGACGGCAGGCATATACGCCGTGTCATTGACCGTCACGAATCCGTGCGGCTACGACACTGAGACGAAGTATGAGTACATTACGGTTTCGCCTGCCCCGATTGCCGACTTCAATATGGAAGTCAATCGTGGCTGCGTGAACACCGATATGTACTTCTACGATGCCTCATCCAATGCCGACACCTGGTCATGGGATTTCGGTGATGGCGCGACATCAGATATTCAGAATCCGACACACGCCTATTCGTCGCCGGGTTCATATACTATTACGCTGACCGTCACCAACGATTGCGGCAGCAATACCTATTCGCAAGCCGACTATGTTACCATATACGGCGGCCCGACTGCCGACTTCTCGGCTACACCGCGGAGCGGCGGCAGCCCGCTGATGGTATCATTCACCGACCAATCCACCAGCCCGTTTACGATTCTGAGCTGGGCATGGGATTTCGGTGACGGTGCGACATCAAACGCGCAGAATCCGACACACGAATATACTGCCGCCGGTCTCTATGCTGTCACACTGGTTGTCACTGACCAGTGCGGCTCGGATACCGAGAGGAAGACTGAGTATATTCAGGTCAGCGATACCTGTACAGCGGATTTCACTGCGGAGCCGACTTCAGGTTGCGGACATATCACTGTAACGTTCGCCGGTTCATCATTGGGTGCCTGTGATATCACTGCATGGAAATGGAACTTTGGAGATCCCGCCTCGGGTATCTTTGATACCGCCTCAGGTCAATATGTCACGCACACGTATGCCAACGCCGGTACCTTTACTGTTACAATGACCGCAGTCGAGGCTGACGGCGACATTATTGTGACTAAAGACCAAAATATTACGGTAATTGGCGCTCCAATTGCCGACTTTGACGCCACACCAATGACCGGTAATGCTCCCTTAACGGTAAGCTTTACAAATCGGTCAGCCACGACATCCGGTTCGATTGTCGGATATGAGTGGGACTTTGGTGATCCGAACAGCGGATCAGACAATACGTCGACACTTGAAGACCCGCAGCATACATTCGATACGGACGGCACATATACGGTTAGCCTGACGACATCGAACGAATGCTATTCCGACACGGAAACGAAGATTATCAATGTTGGCCCATCTATTGAAGTCATAAAAGAAGTCGATAGAATCTTCGCCCGCGAAGGCGAACAGCTCACCTATACACTGACGGTTCGCAATCACGGAATCCAGGCCCTCGGCAATATCCTGCTTCTCGATAGCATTCCGGATATGACATCATATATTCCGGGTAGTGCGGACAATGGTGGCGCCTATGATGTTGTCGGTGACCGCGTCATGTGGAATATTGCAGGAATCGCCGGAGGTTCGGATATCTCCGTCACCTTTAAAATCGTTCTCGACGGTCCATTCCCGCGATTCCCGTCGACGGTTATGAATATCGCCAGTGCGACATATGATGATACAAACGTCTTCGCCGCGGCGGTCAGAACCGTTTATAGTAATCAGGTCGAGACGATCGTCGATATCCCGCTGGGTGGCGACCTCGGCGTCCAGAAGGAAGTCGATGCCGCGCTTGCTTCGCCGGGCGATATCCTGACCTACACGATTACGGTGATCAATGACAATAACGAGGCCGCGACCAACGTCGTCGTCTACGACGCCATTCCGGATTCGACCTCGTATGTTGCCGGTTCTATTTCCGCCGGCGGTACCTATGATCCGACGACCGACAGCCTGACCTGGAACCTCGGCACGATGAATCCATTCGAATCTCGCGTCGTCACCTTCCAGGTAGTAATCGATGCCGACATCGAAGGCAATATCCGAATTCCGAATACCGCTCTGGTCCTCAGTTCACTCGGAGGGGACGAGAGTAATGAAGTTATCACATCGGTCAGCACCGTCCCGATGGTTATTACGAAACGCACGAGCACTCCGAGCGGTATGGTCGGTGACCTGATGCGCTTCACGATCACTATCGAAAACTTCGCGGCCGATCCGTTCACGAATGTCCAGTTGATCGACACGATGCCGACCGGTCTCTATTACATCGACGGTTCGACGCTGATCGACGGCGCCAAAGCTGCCGACCCGACCGGTACGAATCCGATTACCTGGAGTCTCGGCAACCTGCCGGCAGGCGCAACGATGACGGTGCAGTATTCCGCACTCGTTAGCGCCTCGGCACATCCGGGTCTGAAGGAAAACGTTGCCCGGTCAACGGCTGTGCAGAACGGCATCCAGATTTACTCCAACCGTGCTATTGCCCGAGTCTATATCATCGGTGAAACCTTCACCGGTTCGATTCGCGGTCGTGTTATCGTCGATTGCGACGGCGACGGCATTGCCGATATGGATACTGTCCCGTCCGGTATAGATGTGTATCTCGATGACGGTTCGCACTCGAAGGTCAATGAAAAGGGCATGTTCTACTTCAGCACCGTGCGCGCCGGAGAACGCGTTGTCGCCCTCGACGAACGTGACCTTGACGGTTTCTATATCCCCGAAGGTGAACAGTCATCCGTATTCGCCCACGTTCACGAGACCGGCGAATCGTACATCATCTTCCGCGTCTGTCCGGAATATGCCAAGCTGGATATCCGCAAAGAAGCCGCCATAATTCCGAAAGTGAAGATTATCAAGAAGGCCACTCTGCATCCCGAGCAGACACTCGACAGCCTCGGCGTACTGGTGGACTATGAAATAGAAATCAAATCGAACGGTCTCAGCGATCCGACCGCGGTGAAGATTGTCGACTCCTTCCCGGATAACACCATGCTGATTCTGAATAAGCATCAGGTGCTCGAACCGAAGGAAGACGGCAGTCGACTGGTCTATGAAATCACCGCCGCTCAGGAGCGCATGCACCAGTCAGCTTATTACTCGCTGCGCGATCTGGCGCCGGGCGTCCGCCGCTTCATGACCAACAAGATTTATCTTGAGGGTGAAGTCGGCCAGTTCGGTAATTTACAGCACGCCGTTTCGGAACCGGCCGAAGTCAATGTCGGACCGTTCCTGATGGTGCCGCCGCAGGATGTCAATGTCACGCTGACTCCGGCGCTGTTTATCACCAGTAAGGCCGAATTGCAGCCGCCGGCAATTCCGCAACTCGAAGCCGTGGCCGATTCGATTCAGAAATATGCCGACGCCGACATCAGGGTAGAGGGTCACACCGACTACCGCCCGATCCACACCGAAGAATTCCCGTCCAACTGGGAACTCGGTGAGGCGCGCGCCAAGGCGGTCGTTGACTGGCTCGTCGATAACCGCGATGTCGAACGCGATCGTTTGAAATACGAGAGCTTCGCGGCCACACGACCGGTTGTCCAGGTTGGTACCACTTCCGAGCAACTCCAGCCGAACCGCCGCACCGAGGTCATTATTCAGGCCAAGGTAGCCGGTTATGTCGACCCGGCGCTGCTCAATCCGGAATCCTGGGTCAGCTCGACGGCCCTGGCGTTGACTCCGACGAACTATGACACGACGTACGAAGTCTACGAAACGCCGCTGGAAGTCGATCTCGATGATTCCTGGGAAGTCGTACTGGTCATCGAAAACTCCAGTGCGATTGCCTCCGATGCCGTCACTCTTACGGATATTCTCCCCGAGGGTACGGAGTACATCGCTGGCACCGCGACGATGGGCGAAACCGCAATCACGCCGACCGTGAGCGGCCGGACGATTGCCATCGCGATTGACAACATCGAACCGTCTCAGACGATCGAAGTTCGCTACCGGATACGCGCCATCGACGGCGCCACGCCGACCGGCGGCGGAGCGGCCTCGATTGAAGTCACGACGGCTCAAAACGCCAAGATCGTCCAGAAATCGAACGAGGTTGTTGTCGAGTAACAAAGGCCGCCTCTCACCAACGCAGGGACAATAACTCCTGCACCATAGACATCACAGAAGCCCTGTCGCAGCGACAGGGCTTCTTTTTTGTCGCAATAGTCATTCATCCAATCAAGGGAATTGTTAAAAAACGGCAATCATCCGCAAGATTATCGGATATCCCGCGTCCTGCAATATAAAGGCTTCGACTGATCACGTCGGTTCGGCATGTTGGAAAGCCGGGGGGAATGACGCGGATTGTTAAACCGTAAGGGCCGATGCGCAATTGGTCTCGCCGCCGATTTCCCTCCCCGATACTGTGCAATTGAAATCAAAATACAAAATAGATGTCTAATTCGATAGCCCCTCTGGTTGGAAAAGCCCGGTTTGAGCCAATTGCTCTGCCGGGCTTATAGATCGATTTCAATTACACGATTTGGCCCCATCCACGTCATACCCATGAGAAAATTGGTCGGGCATGCCACCCAAGTTATTCGGTAAAATACCGATTTATAGATAGATACGTCGACGTAACCTGGAAGCATGAACGGATTAGTGCTTGACAAAACATAGGGTGAGCCTATCTTAAAAATATACTTCGGAAGGTACCTCACCCGCCGTATAGTTACGAGAAAAAAGATGTAAGCGTATCAACGACTTACTAAGGACTACTTGCCGTGAGAGGAGAAAGACCGTGACGAGATGTTTAACGGCTTTATCAATGGTGCTCTGTCTGCTTTTATCGACAGCGCTCATGGGGGAGACAATCGGGGCTATTCCGGAGAAGGCGCCGGAAGATTATACGGCGAAAGAAATACACCAATGGCTTGCCGAAAATGAATTGCCTGCAAAAATCAGGGCAATGGCGAGTCAGGAATCCCTGCTGGCAACAAAGGCCGTTTCAAACTGGCAGGAATATGACATGTATTTCTATTCCATCGACCTGACCATTAACCATGTATCGGAAGTCATTTATGGCATCGTCGGCGAATACGGCACCGTCACGACGACTGACCTGGATTCAGTCGTAATTAATCTCCTCGATGCACTGACCGTCGATTCGATTTATAATGCATCCGGAAATCTTGCCTTTACTCATACGAGTGATCATCTGACCGTGTACCTTGACCGGACATATGTACAGGACGAGGCCTTTGAATTCACGGTCGTCTATCACGGAACCCCGGCGGGTTCATCGTCTTTTCTTGGCTTTGACTTTGGCGAGCGCAACGGTCTGCCGTTGATTACGACCCTATCCGAACCATTTGGCGCCAGAAGCTGGTGGCCCTGCAACGATATCACGACTGACAAAGCGGATTCTGTCGATATCATTATCACCGTAGATACCTCACTCGTCGTATCATCGAACGGCCTCCAGGTCTCGGACACGGATAATGGCGACGGCACTCACACAGTATACTGGAAAGAACGCTATATCATAGTACCGTATCTGGTTAGTCTCGGCATTCACCCCTATGCAACCTGGGGCGACTGGTACCACTACAGCCCGACCGACTCGATGCCGCTGCAATTTTTCGTTTATCCCGATCATGATGCGACCTCGCGGCCTTATTTCGGGGTGCTCGATGAAATGATCGGCTTCGAAGCACAGCGATTCGGTGAATATCCGTTCATCAATGAAAAATACGGCTGCACCCATTTCAACTGGGGCGGCGCCATGGAACACCAGACGAATACCTCGACCACATCATCGAGCTTCGGGTATTCGCCCGAGGTTATCGCTCACGAACTCGGGCACCAATGGTGGGGTGACATGATTACCTGCTCCGATTGGCACCATATCTGGATTAATGAAGGATTCGCGACATATGCCGAGGCGTTGTATCACGAACTGAAATACGATGATTATCACTCATATATGAACGGCTTCGAATACACCGGCGGCGGAAGCATTTATATTGTCGACACGACCGATGTGTGGAATATCTTCGGTAGTATTGTCTACGACAAAGGCGGCTGGGTGCTCCATATGCTCCGCCATGTCGTTGGCGACAGCCTGTTCTTTGAATCTCTGGCCAACTATCGCCAGCAGTATCTCTGGCAGACGGCCAGCACCGAGGAATTCCGGGATGTCGTCGAAGCCACCAGCGGTATGGATCTGGACTATTTCTTCCAGCAGTGGATTTACGGCACCTATCGACCGGTGTATCGGTTCTCGTACCTCTCCCAGGCGGCTCCCGGCGGCGGGTACGATACGTACATACACATTCGTCAATCCCAAATTACTTCTCCCGATGTATTCACGATGCCGATTGACCTGTATCTCGAACAGGGTGCATCAGGCGATACGGTCAACGTGTTTAACAGCAAACGAGGCGAGAATTTCTATTTCCACACCGATGCGCTCGTCACGGATGTGAAACTCGACCCCATGCGCTGGATCTCACGCCTGGCGTATAAAGAAAATTACACGATGCATATTATCAGCGCCGATCTGGATGACGGAGCAATGTTGCAATCTTACACCGATACGGTCGACATCATGGGCGGCTACGGCGCAACGACATTCAGCCTGTTGTCCGGCACGCTTCCGAACGGTGTGTCTCTTGCCACAACCTCGGGACAAATATCCGGCACGCCGACTGAATCCGGAGACTTCACGTTTATGGTTCGCGCCGTCGATAATCTCGACAGCAACTACCGCGACTCCGTCGAATATACACTGACAATTACCTCAGCTCCTGATCTTCCGGGTGATGCCAACGCCGACGGAAGTGTCAATATCGGCGATGCCATATACCTCGTTAATTATGTATTCAAAGATGGACCGGCGCCACTGGTTCCGAACTGGGCTGATGCCAATGCGGATTGCAGTGTTAATATCGCCGACGCCGTTTACCTCGTTGGATACATTTTCAAGGGCGGTCCGGCGCCAATTTTGGGTTGCGTCGAATAATCGTGATTTCAAAAGAGATTTTCCCAAAGCCCCGGCCATACCGGGGCTTTTTATTGCCGTATACTTGTTAATTGTTGACTTTACTGACGCGACAGGGATATATTGACGGCTGAACCGCGCGGAGCCGTTACTACACCGTCGCCTACAATAGAACACAGGTGCTATGCTGAAGAAAACGTACTATTTGCACAGCTATGGCTGTCAGATGAATCTGGCCGATTCCGGCATCCTGTCGGCGGCGATGGATCGCGCCGGTTTCTCCGCAGTTTTAGACCCCGCCGATGCGGGGGTCATCGTCATCAATACCTGCTCAGTTCGAGAGAAAGCCGAAGAACGGGCCCTGGGGCGATTGACCGAACTCTCCCAGCTCAAGAGAAAACACACTTGCTATGTCTGCGCCGTCGGCTGTATGGCTCAGCGCATGGGCGATGATATCCTGAAGCGCGTTCCGGAAGTCGATTTTATCCTCGGCACCGAACGGCTCTTCGAACTCCCGCGCCTTATCGCGGCGAAGGAAGAGGGCAATAACGGCGGCACGGTCATCGATACCGCAATGACCGATAACCTGGCATTCGCCGAATATCCGCCAGTCCCCGACAACCCCTACAGCGGTCTCGTGACGATAACCCGAGGCTGCAATAACTTCTGCGCCTATTGCATCGTCCCGTATCTCCGAGGTCGAGAACGCCACCGCGATCCGAATACGATCGTCGACGAGGTGAACCAATTAGTCGAGCGGGGAGTCGTCGAGATTACACTCGTTGGCCAAAATGTCAATTCATATGAATTCGACAATGTGAATTTCCCGAAACTCCTCAAACGCGTCGCCGCTGAAACCGATATCGAGCGCATCCGCTTCATTACGTCTCATCCCAAAGATTTATCCGATGAACTCATCGAATTGTTCGCCAGCGAACCGAAACTGATGGGGCACATTCACCTGCCGCTCCAGAGCGGTTCGGACAGAATCCTCGACCGCATGTTTCGCCGATATACCTACGATCATTACAAGGGTCGGGTACAGAAACTCCGCGAGGCCAAACCGGATATAGCCCTGACGACAGACCTGATCGTCGGATTCCCATCCGAAAGCGAAGACGAATACAACATGACCCTTGATGCCGTACGGGAAATTCAGTACGATGCCGCCTTCATGTTTCGCTATTCGGTCAGAAGCGGTACCTGGGCGGCCAAAAACCTGATTGACGATATTCCCGAAGAGACCAAACTGGCACGATTACAGACACTCATCGACCTGCAAAAGGATATTTCGGCACTGGTCAATCAGCGGGAAATCGGCAAAACGCGCACAGTTTTAGTTGACGGGACAAGCCGTCGTGATGCATCTATATGGAAAGGCAAGACTGAGGGAAACAAGACAATTCTGATTCGGAGCGAGCAGGATATCAAGGGGCGCATCGTTCCGGTCACAGTTTTGAGGGCGGACAGTTGGACATTACATGGGGAGATAATGGCGTGACCGTTGAATTGATCGGGGCGATGCTGTTCTTCATCCTGACAGTCTTCGCGCTTATCTTCAGTCTGACGAAATCATCTCATGTCGAGATCGAAAGCTTCCCCAATCGAGGACGCTTTTTCGCCGGACTCATTCTCTGGACACTGTCGTCGATGCAGGCTGTCTTTATGAGCTTCCCCGGCTATTCCGCCTGGTTCGTACCCATCGTATATCCGATCATGAAGGTGACTTTTGCCATAACCTTCCTGGTCGGCTTCTTCATGGTACTCACGACCGTCAATGCCTTCCCCATTCACATGGATGCCGTCCGCCGGGAAATCGCAGGGCGCTCCGATCGTATTGCCCTTTTGGAAAATATCCGGCGTATCGCCTCACAACCCTATCCGATTACCGAACTGTTTACTCTCACGCTGAAAGAACTGGGTAGTTTCCTCGTGGTGAAAAAAGGCGCCGTCTTTCTGATTAATCCATCCAATCGTGAAATGTATCTGGTCGCACAAATCGGTCTGACGCAGGATGAAATCAGCCGCCTCGAACGCTTCGCCATCGGTCAGGATATCATCTCCCGAGCCGCCGCGGAACAAATGCCCTTTATCTCCGGCGATTTGGCTGCGTCCGATTCCGCGACCCGCCGCCTGATTCTCGCCGGTCGCGACCTGACTATGTCCGCCGCGGCCATGCCGCTGTCCTCCCGGGACCGCTCACTCGGCGCCATGCTTGTCCTCTCCGATAAGCCCTATAGCTTTGAAAAACAGGAACGATTGATTCTCAGCTCCGCGGCCGAGGCCGTTGCCGCAGAAATCGAATCCAATCGACTCATTCGCGACAATCAGAAATTAAGTTCACAACTCACCTCTTCAGCCAACAGGCTGGAACGCCTCATCGGAGACATTAATCAACTGGCCACGGAAAAAGAGGCGCGGAATATACTCAATCTCGCCTGCAAGGCAATTGTCGAACGCTACGGCGTGACCGCGGCCCGAGTCGTCCAGTTAAACCGGGGAGAGCTGCAGGAACTGGTCAAATACGAACTCAATCCGACTTTGACCGAATCGAGCGAGTCATATCGCATCGCCATCATCGATGCCATCCGGCGCAAGAAAATGGTCGTTCTCAATCAGGAAGCCAAAAACCGCGACGGCAATATCTTTATCAATCGCTCAACACTGCTCTGTCCATTTAATCTCTGGTCACAGCGAGATTTCGCCCTGCTCATCGAAGCCCCCGGCAATGGCCTACCTTTGAACGATGTCTTCCTGCGCGATGTCGAGGTCTGGGTGAGTATGCTGACGGTGTCGCAGAATATTTCCGGTCTGCGCGAAGCCGAATCACTCGGTCAATCGGCCGTCAAATCATTGCTTAATATCCTGCATATCGAGCACAAGAGCCCGACGACGATGATTTATAGGAAATTTATCGATGAGGCCGTCCGCATCGTGTCGGCAACTGCTTCGGTCGTCGTCTTTATCCCCGATCAGCAAAATGGATATCGGGCGCTCGACGGGTACAATGTTCCGTCCGAGACGATGGTTGGTGCAACCTTCCTGCCGGGCGAGGGGCCAATCGGCAAGACCGGCGCGACCGGCAAAGTACTCGAACTGAATTCGCCACAGGAAATAGAAAATGCCTGGCAGGATCTGGAACCGGCTAACGAAGACTTTATTGGCCGCCTGTTCGCCGAGCGAGGCGTTCCCACCTATCAATTAAATATCCCGGTAACAGTCCTTGATACCATTGCCGCAATCATTTCCGTTTTCGATCACGGTGAATCATCGCATCCATCACGGCGGGAAAAGGGGCTCCTGTTACTGGCAGCGCAACTACTCTCCATTAAGTTGTCAATGGCGCGCATGGATGAACAGGTGTTCGAGACTATCATCGATGGTCGCCTCCATCAGGCCGGTGGCATATTGAATCGCCTGAATAATGACCTTGCCACTATTATCGGTCGTATCCAGTTGCTCGAGCGCCAGTCCGACATCTCCGGGCGCACCCGCTATACGGCAGGAGAAATCCTGAAGGCTTCCGAAAACGCTGCGGAAATGGTCCAGCGGCTGCAGGAAGGATTCCGTACGACCGAACTGCCTACGGAACAAAAATCTGTCTCTATCCGTGGATACCTGGATGAAATCCTTGATCGCCGCCTCGTCACCGGAAACATCTACATGTTTGATGACAATAAGGCGGTTACTCTACAAGCGGACATCGATGACAATCCGGAATTCTCTCCAAGTGCCCAGGTGCTCAAGGATACCCTGGAAACTGCCCTGAAAAAGTTCGTGTCGCTCGTCGACGAAAATCAGGAAGTTAAAATAAAAAGCGAACTGCGAAACGGATTCTTCTATTTGAGCCTCATCCGAGGCAATCGCGACGATTTCACGACGTTCGACCCGGCTTCCAAAGATTTCGGCGATCCCGATGTCCTGCCGTCCGAGTTCGTTGACGATAAGACAAAGCTTGAAATAAGTAAGCAAAAAGGCGAGGTCTCATTCGATCGCTTCGGCCGTCGACCCACCTATTTATCATTTCGCTTTCCCGAATCATCCGATGGCGTTTCCGAGAAAATGACCGCCGGTGATATCGGCGGACAACTCACTATTCTGGCTATCGACGATCAGCAAATGATCCTGGATTTACTCTCCGGAATCTGTAATTCCCTGGGTATAAATTTGACCGCAGTTAAGGATCCCCGGCAGGGATTGGACCTGTTCCGCAGGCAGTCATTCGATATCGTTATGGTCGATCTGGTCATGGACGGCCTGTCCGGCTGGGATGTTACCAAGGCCGTCAAACAACAATCCCCGAACACACCGGTTATCCTGATGACGGGGTGGGGAGTCGCCCTGACCGAGACCGAAATTCGCCGCGCCGGCGTTGATTTTACTCTGACGAAACCGTTTAAGATTGAACAACTTACCGATATTATAGCCAAGGCCCGCCGCAAGCACGCTCTTTCCTGATAATCACTCTAAATCTATATTCTCCTATGCCGATATAATTAACATATACTGCACAAATCGGCGCCAGAAGGGAATATGAAAGAATTAAAGTACGTAGATAAAATTAGGAAAGAGGAGTCTCTTCTCTCACTGCCGCAAAGCCTATCTCAGGTATTATCGATGGTCGGCACCGATGATTACTCGATGGAAGATCTGAGTAATGTCATTATGAAAGACCCCGGCCTGACTTCACGAATCCTGAAAATGGCCAATTCATCGTTCTATGGACACCGGACGGAAATCTCGACACTCAATCAGGCAGTAATGATGTTAGGCGCCATGCAGGTGAAATGTCTTGCTCTGTCCGCTTCCGTATTTCAGCCGCATCTGCTGGAAACGAAGTACAGCATTGATATCAAAGGCATGTTTCTGCATTTTATCGGCGTCGCCCTTGGATGCCGCTTGCTCTGTAATATCGTCGATTGTGACACGTCCGAGGAACTCTTCATCGCCGGATTGCTGCATGACATCGGTCATGTCTTTTTTATTCATCATTTCCCGGAAGATTATAAAAAAGTACTCGATAATATGCATAAATACGGCTCTGAAGTCGAGGCCGAACAGGATATCCTGGGCATCGACCATGCCAGTATCGGCGCAATGCTCGCCGATAAGTGGGGATTCCCGAAATCGCTGTGTATAGCCATCGGTGAACACCACAATATCCCGGAGAAAGTGGATACCGTCGAACTCAAGCATATCGTGCAATTATCCGAAGTACTCAATTCGTCGTATACAAACGAGACGGCCCAGCAAATGGAACATCGTATGGCCGCGACAAATCAATTGATCGAGCAGATGAATCTCGATCGCGAAATCGTCGATGAAATTAACTATTCATTACTCAATGAAACCATCAATACTGCCGCACATCTGGGCATTGATATCGGCGACCCGAGTGAAGTGCTGGCGCGTGCGAATCGGGAACTCTATAATTCATTTATGACAATTGAGAATTTGTTCCGAGAGCGGCAGGATTTGTCGAAACGAATCCTAGTCGAGGAACGCCGGATGGCAATGATGGAAACAAAAAACGTCGCCATCGCTACGCTGTCCCATTATATCAATAATGCCACCATGGCTATTTCCGGGCGCTCTCAGCTAATCGCCATGTTGAAAAAGAACGGCAAGATTGTCGATTCCGACAACAAACTCGATTCCATCGTCGAGATCATAGAAAAATCCGTCAAGAAGATTCAGGCCGTGTTGCAGGAACTGCGCAATCTGACCAATCTCGATGAAATCAAGAAGTACACGGATTCGAAGGCGATCAACATCGATGAGCAGATCAAACGCCGCCTGGAAAAAATGGAACATGACACCGGCATCGTAATCCCCGAATACGATGTTTCCAAATAGCAACAGATAATAGTTGCCATCAGAAAATCCGAACGCTATCTTGGGGCTAATTCTGGAGGAGTGATGCCCCGTTTTCTTACTGCAGGTGAATCACACGGGCGCGGTCTGGTCGCGCTGATCGAATCCTTCCCCGCGGGAATAGATATCTCAATCGACGGCATAAACGAACAAATGCGCCGCCGCCAACTGGGATTCGGCCGTGGTCAGCGGATGAAAATCGAAAGTGATAAAGTTATCATTCAATCCGGCGTCCGCCACGGTAAAACCCTCGGTTCGCCCATCGCCATGCTTATCGAAAACAAGGATTGGGCCAACTGGCAAAAAATCATGCATCCCCAGAAACCGATCCCGACCAAACTGACGCCGATGCAATACCGGCGCGCCTACGATACAACGACACCGCGCCCCGGTCACGCAGACCTCTCCGGCGCTTTTAAATACGACACTCACGACCTGCGGAATGTACTCGAGCGCGCATCGGCTCGCGAAACGGCCGCCCGCGTCGCCTGCGGAGCCGTCGCTCGCCAACTTCTCGATCAATTCAACATTGAGATCGCCTCACACGTCATCTCAATAGGCAAAGCAAAACTTACCCGGAAAAAAACCACTATTCAGGAAATTTTGGATATGGCGGATGATTCGCCCGTCCGCTGTATCGATAAGAATACCGAATCGAAAATGATTGCGGAAATCAAGAACGCAGCCAAAAAGAAGGATACCCTCGGCGGTATATTCGAGGTTCGCATCGCCGGTCTGCCGATCGGCCTGGGAAACAATGCACAATGGTATCAACGACTGGATGGTCTCCTGGCCGGTGCGATCATGTCTATCCAATCCGTTAAGGGAGTGGAAATAGGCGATGCCTTCGCTGCCGCGCAGAAATTCGGATCGGTCGTACACGATAGCATCTATTACGATAGCCGAAGAGCCGATCAGGCGAAATACTATCGCAAAACAAATACCGCCGGCGGAATAGAAGGCGGTATGACGAACGGCGCCGATATTATCATCAGGGCCGCATGTAAACCGATTTCGACGCTGATGCAGCCGCTCGAGTCGGTCGATGTGAAAACAAAACAAGCTGCCAATGCTATGGTCGAACGATCCGATATCTGTGTCGTTCCCGCCGCCGGCGTCGTTGGCGAGGCCATGGCTGCAATGGTCATAGCCAATGCCTTCCTGGATAAGTTCGGCGGTGATTCCAAAAACGAGGTCATGAGTAATTACATGTCATACATGGGGCGAGTTTTCTGATTTTATATCGTCGATGATCTATAATTTACCTACTAAAGTCATTGACCTATTGCTTGAAATTCGTATCTTCTGAATTACATATGTCTTTTAGAAACGGGGTGTTTGATGAAGTTTTCCAGTTATGTCGCTGACGTTTTGGATGTGGCCGAGGAGGCCGTCGTTGTGTTTTGCCATAAAGGCGAAAAACCGAATTCGGAATTACTTGAAAAACTCGACTTGCTGAGCGACGGCGCATTGACCGATATGTACCTGTCCGGCGAGTTTACCGGTGATCGCGGAGATCTTGCCATGCTGCGGCGCATCCCGGAAACGGCTGCCGGCAAATTTATTATCGCGGGTGTCGGGACTGAATCCGAAGGCACCCTCGATGAATTCCGCAAAGCCTCAGGACGCGTCGGCAAACTCGCTCTCACCCATAAAATCAAACAACTTGCTCTGTACTATGACGGCCCCGATATGCGCAATCATGCCTCGGCTATAGTCGAGGGCGTTATGCTCGGCAGCTACAAACACCTCGGGTATAAGACAGACAAGACATCCAGGGAAAAAGTCATTTCATCACTCTCCATTGTCGTTCCCAAAAAGGCACAACTCAAACAGGCCGAGGCCGGCCTGGCTCAGGGAGAGATTATCGGCTGGGCAGTATGTCACTGCCGCGATCTCGTAAGCATCCCCGGCAATGATTTGTTTCCGGAGACATATGCAAAGGAAGCCGCCCGTCTGGCCAAACAGTACAAATTCAAATGCACGATTTTGACTCCACCGGAAATTAAAAAAGAGAAAATGGGTGCGCTCCTGTCCGTTGCCCAGGGATCCGATTTCCCGCCGCGATTTGTCGTGCTTGAATATAAGGGGAATCCTAAGGCGAAGCCGGTAGTCCTCGTCGGCAAAGGCGTCACCTTCGATGCCGGAGGCATCTCGTTAAAACCCGCCGCGAATATGGGAGAGATGAAAGGAGATATGACCGGTTCAGCCGTCGTGCTGAATGTCATCGCTGCCGCCGCTCGGCTGAAAGCGAAGATTAATCTCGTCGTCCTCATGCCGCTGGTTGAGAATATGCCGTCGGGTAAGGCAACCCGTCCGGGAGATATTATAACATCTCGCAAAGGTCTGACGGTCGAAATAATTAATACCGACGCCGAGGGGCGCCTCATTTTAGCCGATGCCCTCGATTACGCCGATAAATTCAAACCGCAGGCTGTAATTGATATTGCAACGCTGACCGGCGCTGCTCAATATATTCTCGGATATGCCGGAGCCCCGTTCGTCGGGACTAATCAGAAACTGAATGACAATATCCGTGCCGCAGCAGATTCGACCGGCGAGCGCGTCTGGGAGTTGCCCCTGTGGCAGGATTTTGCCGATGCCATGAAATCCCCAATTGCCGACCTGCAGAATTCAGGCGGGAGACCGGCCGGGACACTGACCGCCTCATCTTTCCTGAAACAGTTTATCGGCGACTGGCCCTGGGCGCATATCGATATCGCCTATTGCGATGTCGAACCGAAAGGTTTGCCCTATGTACCGGTAGGCCCAACCGGATTCGGCGTCCGTCTGCTTCTCGATCTCATCCTGAACTGGAAAAAAGTATCATAGAGAAATTACAATGCAAAAAAAAGCCTCGATTTATTCAATCGAGGCTTTTTTGTGTCAGAAATCTTTTCTAATTCGACCAGGCCGGGCTGTTATGCGGTCCCGGACCGGTGACTTGCTTCAGATTATTACCCGCAATATCAATTGTATAAATCGTCCCATCGGCCATCGCGAACGTTATCCATTTCGAATTCGGCGCCCAACTGACAGGGGAGGGGCTCAATTGTTGTGCTACGCCCGGGGCATACACGAGACGGTTTTCAGTAAGATCCGCCTTCATGATGTAAATGCCCGGATTGCGCATATCATTATTCAGATAGGCCAGCCATTGCCCATCCGGCGACCAGGAGGGGGATATTGCCTTTTCCAATCCCTTGGTCGGCTTGCGCATTTCACTCTCCGGGAGCATGATATCTTTCATGGCCACGATTTTTACCCCGAAGTTCTGAAAGCTGTATTTATCTTCCTGCACGCTGTAACTGATGACATATGCCACCTTATTCCCATCGCGCGTGAATGACGGCATGAGAAAATTAGTCGATATTGACTGCCAGTCCTTGCGGAGATATTCGGCGTGCCCGTCACTTACACTGACTTTGGCCAGCTGGAATGAAGGTACGATATAGTCGACAAACCCGGCATTGATATCATTCTGGTAATATAAAACGCTGTCATTGTCGGACCAGGTTGCAAAAGCGCCGCCGAGGCCATATGTCACGCGATTCCACCAAAGTTGATTGGTCGTCGCCGAATCGACAAAAGCAATAAATAAATCGTGCAGTAAATGGCGGCCGCCTTCACCGGACGGCAACTGGTTCTGATCCGAACCGAACCGGGAAAAGGCTATCCGTTTATTGTCGGGAGAAAACGACAAAGGTCCTTTGGCGTTCTTGATTTCGCAAACGATATGTCTGTCGCTGCCATCGGTGTCGCACATCCACACATTGCCGTCATTGATAAAGGCTATTTTGCCAACAGGTCGCGGGCCCGGATCGAGTGATGCCGGGCCGGCGGAAGACGATTGTGGCGTGTCTTTACCGGCGAAAGCAAGGGTCGTAATCAAAAACAGAAGGAGAACCGAAAAAGCAAGCGAAAGCGTTTTGAACCTATGCATGAATCAATCCTGTTTTTTAAGGCTTAGAAAGCCCACAATATACAACCCTTCGAGCCGATTGACAAGACGCTTCTTGCCTTACCAACTGAAATAACGCTTGAGACCGAAATTGGCCCGCGGCCCCGAGAAATCAAGCTCTACACGGTCGGCGTCATTGTTGTATACGACAACATTTTCCTCATTGTTGTCATTATACCATTTCATCTTGCTAAAGTTCAGGTAAAAGTAGCTTGCCGAACCTTCCAGAACCAGGCCCATCAACGGCGTCGGATATTCCATCGAAAGTCCGACCGAAAGTCCGGGAGCCGATCCTGTCAGCTTACCCGCGATATCTTCACTCGTGGACGTACTCAGGTTATATCCTGTATAGCCTTCCCAGAGATTCCAGGAAGCAAAATAGAATCCGCCGGATATATTGGTTTTCAGAGCAAAATTATGCAGTACTCCCTCTTTATCCGGGGCATTGAGCAGATAATAGCTGAAACCGCTGCTTAAACCATAGATTTGTACTTCGGACTTTAAATCAAAATCGGTCCGGTTTTCCATATCGTTGGAGTTCACCAGGGTCAGGTTGTAATCGCCATTATCGCTGGAACCCATTTTAAGCCAATAGGATATACCGACTGACGCCGAAGTTTTCTGGCTTGTCATTAAGCCAAATCCCAGGTAAAATTCCTTGGAACGGTAAATGCCGTCGATACCGACCGATTCTCCGGTGGCGGAAAAGAGATATCGGGATACACTGCTGGCAAACTGATTGTAGTCGCTGTTGGTGCCGAGCTTTCCATAAGATCCCTGAAGAATGAAATACCCGACTTTCTTTATCTGTTTCTTTTCGGCTTTTTTCAAAAATTTGGCGACCAATTCATCCTCAGTCTGAGCCATGGCCGGAACCGCAAGCACGAAAACCAGAAAAACGACCAGTAAATAGGTAAAAAACGAACGCATAGGTCCTCCTGTTACATAAATAGTCTGTTGTGCCTATTTATCGGATATTTTGCCGGGAATCTTTATCAGGATTTGTACGGTAAAAACTCTAATTTGCAAGCATTTCGGCGTTTACGAATAAAAAAAGCCGCCCATGTTTCCATGAGCGGCTTTATGATTATATCAGGATTTATTTGTCGCCGTTTTCACCGAGCTTAAAGTTCATCTCAGCGACCTGTGCATACACGTTGAAGCGCAGAGAGACGTCCTGTTGAGCCAGTTCGGCCAGACGTTCCGCCCGCTCCGGATCGATGAGCTTCAGCGTCCGCCAGCGGTTTTCACCCATGGCATATTCGCTGTAAGGAATCGACGGCGGCTTGGAATCCAGTTTCAGAGGATTCTTACCATCGGCAATCAACGTCGGGTTAAAGCGCATCAGCGGCCAGTGACCGCTCTTGACCGCCTTCACCTGCTCGTCAAAGCCATGCGACATGTTAATGCCGTGCGCAATACAGTGGCTGTAGGCGATAATGATCGACGGACCATCATACGCTTCCGCCTCGAGGAACGCCTTCACGACCTGATTCTGATTGGCGCCCATTGCTACGCGAGCAACATAGACATTGCCATAAGCCATAGCCATCATGGCCAGGTCTTTCTTCGGCAACGGCTTTCCGGCTGCCGCGAACTGAGCCGTTGCTCCGCGCGGGGTCGATTTTGACATCTGTCCGCCGGTGTTCGAATACACTTCGGTATCCAGAACCAGCAGGTTCACGTTTTTGCCCGAAGCAAGAACATGATCCAAACCGCCGTAACCGATATCATACGCCCAGCCGTCACCGCCGACACCCCAGACCGATTTGTTGACAAGATAGTCGGCCAGGTTTAACAGGCGCTGTGACTCCTCCGATTTATCCGCCGCCAGTTTTTTCTTCAGAGCATCAACGCGCGCGCGCTGCTCATTAATTGCTACAGGAGACGACTGATCGGCATTGGCGATGGCATCGAAATCATTCGGGGCGACGCGCTTCAATAATTCGCGAGCAAACTGCTGAAGCTTGTCTACCGTCAAACGCATACCCATCGCGAATTCGGCGCAGTCTTCGAATAGCGAATTCGACCAGGCCGGGCCGCGTCCATCGGCGCGAGTCGTGTACGGAGTCGTCGGCAGGTTACCGCCGTAAATCGACGAACAACCGGTCGCGTTTCCGATAAGGGCGCGATCGCCGAACAACTGCGACAACAGCTTCACATATGGGGTCTCACCGCAGCCGGCACAGGCGCCGGAGAACTCAAACAACGGCTTGATAAATTGACTACCCTTGATCGAGGCAATATTAAACAGGGACGGGTCGGTTTCCGGCAGATTGAGGAAGAATTCGAAATTCTCCTTTTCCGGCATACGAAGCGGAGCCTGCGGGGCCATGTTGATGGCCTTGCGTCCCGTCGGCTTCTTGTCGGCATCTTTTTCCTCGGCCGGACAAATGTTAACGCAGCAGACGCATCCGGTACAATCTTCCGGTGCCACCTGAACAGTATATTTCATACCCTTGAACGTCGGGCCGTTGGCATCGGCCGATTTGAACGTCGCCGGAGCATTCGCGAGTTCCTTCGGATCATATGCTTTTTGACGAATCGCCGCGTGCGGGCAAACCATGACGCACTGACCGCACTGAATACAAATATCCTCATCCCACACCGGGATGTCGACAGCGATATTGCGTTTCTCGAATTGCGTCGTGCCGAGCATGTACGTACCGTCGGCAGGGAAGGCCGAGACCGGCAGTCCGTCACCGCGACCGGCAATCATCTCCGCCGTCACCTTTTGCACGAATTCCGGAGCATGCGCCGGAACGATTGGCGGCATTTCGAGGGTGCTGGACACTTTCTTCGGATAATCAACCTTGAAGATTTCATCTTTACCGGCATCGACGGCCGCGTAGTTCATGTTGACGACCTTTTCGCCCTTGCTGCCGTACGTTTTCAGAATCGCCTTCTTGATTTCGGCAACGGACTGCTCTTCCGGCAGGATGCCCGAAATCATGAAGAATGCCGTCTGCATAATCATGTTGATGCGAGCACCCAGACCGAGCTTCTTGCCCAGTTCAATCGCGTCGATGACATAGAAATTGAGTTTTTTGTCGATGATTTGCTTCTGGACTTCCTTCGGCATGTGATCCCAAACTTCGTCCGCACTATACGGGCTGTTAAGCAGGAACGTGCCGCCTTCGATCAGGCCTGACAGCATATCATATTTTTCGAGGAATGAGAAATTATGACAGGCGACCAGGTTGGCCTTTGAAATTAAATACGGGCTCTTGATGTGCTTTTTGCTGAAGCGGACATGCGATACTGTAATGGCCCCGGCTTTCTTCGAGTCATACACGAAATAGCCCTGCGCCCAGTTGTCCGTATTTTCACCGATAATCTTAATCGTGTTTTTGTTGGCGCCGACCGTACCATCGGCACCGAGACCATAAAACAGCGCGCGATACATATCATCGGGTTCAATGTCGAATGTGCGGTCATACTCGAGGCTTGAATTGGTAACATCATCGACGATCGAAACCGTGAAATGATTCTTCGGCTCTTTCAGCTTCAGATTCTTATAAATGCCGTTGACATCGGCAGGAGTGAAGTCTTTTGAGCCCAGACCATAGCGGCCGCCGACGACGATCGGCATCGAATCGAGAGGCAGTTTGCCTTTCTGTTCAGCTTCGCGAAGCGCCGCCTGGACATCAAGGTACATCGGCTCGCCGAGAGCACCGGCTTCCTTCGTCCGATCCATGACGGCGATTTTCTTGACTGATTTCGGCAAGGCGTTTACGAAAGAATCGGCATCGAACGGGCGATACAGGCGGGTTTTGAGTACGCCGACTTTTTCGCCTTTGCCCATCAGATAATCGACGGTTTCGTGAACGCACTCGGCGCCGGAACCCATGATAACGATGACACGATCGGCATTGGGATCGCCGACATAGTCGAACAGGTTGTAACGACGCCCCGTTAATTTATAAAACTGGTCCATTTTCTGCTGGACGATAGCCGGAGCGGCGTCATAATATTTATTGACCGTTTCGCGATGCTGGAAGAATACGTCCGGGTTCTGTGACGTGCCTTTGAGGGTCGGCTTATCGGGATTCAATGCGATGGCGCGATGCTTTTGCACCATTTCGTCGGTGATCATCTCTTTCATGACTGACTGCGGGACTTCACAAATCTTCAGAACTTCGTGAGAGGTACGGAAACCGTCGAACGCATGAACGAACGGCACGCGGCTGTCGAGACTTGCGGCCTGCGTAATGAGCGTCATATCCATGGCTTCCTGAACCGAACCGGACAGGAGAATACCGAATCCGGTGCCGCGAACGGCCATGATGTCGGAATGATCGCCGAAAATCGATAGCGCATGAGTCGCAACGGCACGGGCTGATACATTGAACACCGCCGAGGTTAATTCACCGGCGATTTTGAACATATTCGGAATCATCAGCAACAGGCCCTGCGAGGCGGTAAAGGTCGTCGCCAACGCACCGCTGGTGACGGCACCATGGACGGCGCCGGCCGCACCGGCTTCGGACTGCATTTCGGTTACTGACGGTATCGTGCCCCAGATATTGGTTTTTCCGGCCGCGGAATAGGCGTCGGATACTTCGCCCATCACCGATGACGGTGTGATGGGATATATAGCAATTACTTCATTTATGGCATGTGCAACATTCGCAACGGCAGTGTTGCCGTCGATCGTTATCATCTTGCCAGTCTTCGCGCCTTTTCCGGCTGCGGTGTCGCTACTCATGGTTATCTCCTTAACTCGACATGCCCAATGCTCAGAACAGACATGCCTGTTTTCGCTATTTAAATCTTATCGGTCCCAAGGAGACCTCATATGTTTTTTTTCATTAGTTCGTTCGACGCTCCCCACTCGATGATATCGGCAGAGATACCCGTTGTATAACTAAATCTTGGCGTGGGTAATCGTCTTTTGCGCCTGATATTTTCCTTTCTTATCCGCGTAAGAAACTTTGCAAACCTCGTCGGATTCGAGAAATATCAACTGCCCGATACCCTCGTTGGCGTAAATCTTCGCCGGCAGGGATGAGGTGTTGCAAATCGCGAGGGTTGCAAATCCTTCCCACTCGGGTTCAAACGGCGTTACATTGACAATAACGCCAATGCGCGCATATGTCGATTTTCCCGTGCAAATGGTCAGGATATTTCGCGGTATTTTGAAATACTCAACGGTTCTTCCGAGAGCGAACGAATGAGGAGGGATGAGAATTGACTTGCCGGTGACCGGGGTAAACGAATGTTCGTCAAACTGCTTCGGATCCAGAATCGGCAGATTGACACCGGTAAAGATTCTGAACTCATCGGCGATGCGAAAATCATATCCATACGATGACAGACCGTACGAGATACCCTTGCGCACCTGTTTGGCCGAGAACGGACGAATCATGTCCGCCTCCCGGGCCATTTTCTGAATCCATCTGTCCGATTTAATGGACATATACGATCACGTCTCCGTACCGATCCAAAAAGACCGCGGTCACTGGTTATAGCCCGAAATAGTATGACGAATTAAACGATTTGTCAATCGTTTTGGGCTAACTTTGCCTTCTCAAGCTCCGATTCCCAGGTCATCAGATCAGCCACGGTATGCTGCGAAAAAACGTCGACCAGGGCCAGTTGAGCCTTTTCCAACAGAACCTTCAACGGACAGATTTCGCGATCGCACGCTTCTATATTATTCAGGCATTTGGCTAGGTAATACGGTCCGTGAACACTTTCAACGATGTCCTTGACCGATATATCCTTGGCCGGTTTTCCTAAAGAGAATCCACCCTTGACGCCTCGATGGGAGCGAATAATACCGTTTTTTGACAATGACTGAAAAATCTTGGCAAGAAATTTCTCAGGAACATCCTGAACTTCCGAAATCTCTGAAAGCGGTGTGACTTTTCCCGGCGGCTGCTGTGCTAAGTATAAAACGCCGAATATTCCGTATGACTCTGCCTTCGTAAATTGCATTTTGCATACTCCCAATAACGGACAAGTTACGGCCATGTAATCGTCACATTTTTTTTCAAAAAAAATATAGGGGCCCCATATCCCATTGTCAATCAATTTTGTTACTTTTTTCACGAAATCGCCATATAATTCCAGGCAATCTTCGTATGAGTATTATGAGTTTTATTGATGTAATAGAAAGTAGGTCAAGGTTTTAAAAATATAGAGATATGACCTGCCAAGTCATATATCGATTTTGGCGGTTGTCATATACTTGACTTAGGCATTTGAAGAAGTATATTTAGCCATATGAACAAAAAAATCGGGCCGAAGGCCGCCTCGCAGGGGTGGATTTCAGAACCTCTGGCAATCGAAGCTTATGCTTCTGACGGATCGATTTATTCTGTACAGCCGACAGAGGTTTTTTGTCCGGATTCGGCAGAAAACGCCGCCGATGCCATTCGCCGCTCCCTGCAATTGCGCCAGTCGGTTACGCCCCGCGGCGGAGGTACCGGACTGGCCGGCGGAGCCCTCGGCGCCGGACTCATTGTCGATTTTTCCCGCCTCACTCAAATTATCGAAGTCAACACCGAACAGCAATCCGTTCATTGCCAGCCGGGAATAATCTACAAAGACTTAAATCTCGCTCTCAAAGAGCATGGCCTGTTTTTCCCGCCCGATCCGTCCTCCGGCGATAGCTGCGAAATCGGAGGCATGCTGGCCAATAATTCATCCGGCCCCCGCTCAGTCAAATACGGCCTGACGTCTCATTATGTCAAAAAGCTCACGGTAATGCTGTACACGGGAGAGCTGCTCGAAGTCGAACCGCTGGAATTAGACAGCGAGGAACTGCATGAATTTTTTGTGCAGTATCCGCCCTTCGGTCACATATTCGAACTTCTTTATGAAAACAAATCACTCATTCAGGAGCGCTGGCCCCGCGTGAGGAAAAATTCCGCCGGGTACAATCTCAAGCAAGTTGCCGATGATTTCGACAAGGGAATTTTCAATATCCCTGCGCTGTTCATCGGTTCGGAAGGTACGCTCGGACCATTTTTTGATGTTACGCTCAAGCTGCTGCCGATACCCGGAACACCGCTTTCCTTTCGATTATTCTTCGATTCACTCGAAGCCGCCGGCGCCGCCATCGAACCGCTCCTGGCGACGCAACCCTGCGCGCTCGAAATCGTTGACGGTTCCACTCTCGATTTAATTGGCCGCGATACCTATAAAATTCCGCCTACCGCCCAGGCGATGCTGCTGCTCGAATACGACGATAAATACGATGCGCGCAAAGAACAACTGGAAGCGCTCGCTGCCCACATTAACTTATCTCGTCCGCCGGAACTGGCCGAGGATGCCGAACAGAGAAATGACCTTTGGGCCGCCCGCCGCGCCATCGTCCCAATCCTCTATAGGCACCACGCGACCAGGCGCCCGTTTGCCTTTATCGAGGATGCGTCCGTCCCGGTCGAAAAATTGACGGAATTCATCGGCTGGATTCGCCAAACTCTTGAAAAGGAAAATCTCACCTTCGGCCTCTTCGGACACATCGGCGACGGCAATCTGCACATCAGACCCCTGCTGGATATCCACACGAAAACAGACAACGAATTGATGCGCCGCCTCTATGATGAGGTCTATGTAAAGATGATTTCGCTCGGCGGCTCTAGCACCGCCGAACACGCCGACGGACGCCTGCGGGCCCCCGTATTGAAAAATATCTACGGCGAGGAAATCTATTCGCTGTTTGTCCAAATCAAGAAATACCTCGATCCGGGCAATATGTTCAATCCGGATGTCATTCTCTCGGAAAAACCGTTTACGGACGACATCGACTATCACAAACTCGAACTGACCTGCGCGGCTTGTGGCAAATGCAATGGGTATTGCCCGGCATATGAAATCTTTCGCCGCGAAAGCATGTCGCCGCGCGGATGGCTGCGGATGTTGCATGCCGCCAATGCCGATAGCGACACGCTAATTGATGCTTATCAATTTTGCGTAAATTGCAAAAACTGCACCACAGTTTGTCCGGCCGGAGTTGATATCGCAGGGGAGATTCTTGATTTTAAAGCCAAACATCCGCACAAAAACGCAGGTCGTGTCATTGCATTATTCAATAACAAATCGCTGTTTGGTGCACTGCTGAAAACGGCATCGTTGACGAATCCCATCATGAAATCATCCATAGGCAAAACCCTGACCGCCGCTATCGGCGGTAGATCGATGGGTCTGGACAAAACCGCCGAATTCCCAATGCCCGCAATAAAGACACTCCGCGATCGCCACAAAGATGCCTGCGAACGCACTACCGGTGTCGCGCTCTTTCACGGATGCGCGGACAATTATTTCGTTTCTTACGCCGGTGATGCGCTCATCGAAGTCTATAAACACTTCGGGATGAATATTGCCCTGCCGATGCAGGATTGCTGCGGTCTGCCAATGGAAGTCTACGGGCACCGCGATACTATGATCGATAAGGCCAAACACAACATCGATTCACTCATGCCGTTCGATGCCGTTGTCTTCACCTGCGCCTCCTGCCAACATCGTATCGCCGACTATGCTGACATCTTCAGCCCCGGCAGCGAGTATCATGACAAGGCGAAAACTCTCAAATCGAAACTCTTCGACTCCTGCCAATACCTGATCAAATCCGGAGTCGATTTCGGTGCCTTAACATATCCGGGCAACAAAGTAGTTTCCTATCATCACCCGTGTCATTTGCGAGCCGCCAAGCTGGAAAAGGAACCGCTCAAGCTCCTGAAATCTATTAATGGAATAACGCTGGTCCACCCGGAACTTGCCGGGCGCTGCTGCGGACAGGCCGGATCATTCGGCTTTACGCATTATCGCGAAGGCACCGCCATGTTCGATCGCAAACGAGAGGAGTACCTGAAACTCAATCCCGATATCGTGGTCAGCAGTTGCCCATCCTGTATTTCCAAAGTACGCAAGGAACTGCCGAAAACGACCCGAGTCTGCCATCCTCTGGAAATCGTAGCCGATTGTATACGAGGAAGGGATACCCGTGGATGATAAAACCTATCGCAAGTGCACGCATGGTTTGACTATTGTCTACACCGGCAATGGCAAAGGAAAAACGACCGCTGCCCTGGGATTGTGCCTCCGAGCCGTCGGCCACGGGAACAAAGTCGCCATAATCCAGTTTATCAAGAGTAATTGGCCATACGGTGAAGTCGAGGGACTCAAACGGCTCGGCCCCGATGTGCATCTCGAATCTCTGGGCGCAGGCTGTATCGGCCTGCCCGGAGACGATAAACCGATCGAGGAGCACAAGGCGGCCGCGCAGCAAGCCCTTGAGGCGGCAAGGCAGACGATTGGCGAAGCAAATTATAATACGGTGATCTTGGACGAAATACATGTGGCGGCAAAATTGAATTTGATACGAACACAGGATATTCTCGAATTGATTCGCATGAAACCGACGCAAATGAATCTCGTCCTCACCGGCCGCGATGCTCACGATGATGTCATCGCCGCCGCCGACCTGGTCACCGAAATGCGAGAGATAAAACATCCGTTTCAAAACGGCTATCTGGGAAAACAGGGAATAGATTTCTAATGTCCGGCAATTCACAGGAAACATCCATTCGCGAATACGAACGCCGCGTCGCTATACTCGGCGGTAGCGGATTCATCGGTTCTTCGCTGATGTTTTACCTGATGCAGCTCGGCTATCAACTGCATGCGCTGTATAACAAAAAAAAGCCGGAACTGGAATCTCTCCGCAATCAGATCAAGCTGTTTCAGGGTTCTATCGACGACGAAGCCTCCCTGCGTGCCTGCTTCGAGGGCTGCGACGAGGTCTTCCATCTGGTCGGAATCATCGCTGAAACCCGAGACAAAACGTTCGACAAAACCGTCGCCCAGGGTACACAAAAAGTAGTCGCGGCCGCGAAAGCCGCCGGAGTCAAAAAAATCTATTACCTCTCGGCCCTCGGCACAGCAGCCGACGCCGAGAGTAAATATCACCAATCCAAATGGGCTGCCGAACAGGCAATAGTCAATTCCGGGCTTGATTATACGATTTTCCGCCCCTCGGTTGTCTTCGGGCCCGACGATGCGTTCATCAATATGATACTCAAAATGGTGCGCCTGGCGCCGCTGGTACCTGTCATCGGCGACGGCAAATACCAAATGCAGCCTGTCTATGTCGAGGAACTCTGCGCCGTCATGGCCGATGCAACCCGCCGCGACTTTACGTCCAAAAAGATCTATGAAATCGGCGGCGCCGAACCGTTGACTTATCTGGAAATTCTTGATATAATCAAACGCGCCACTGGGATGACCCGCAAATCGAATATTCATCTCCCGCTGGGATTGATGCGAGTCGTCGCGGCCGTCCTGGAGAAAATAATGAAACCGGCGCCGTTTACTCGCGATCAATTAAAAATGATGGCCGCCGGATCGACATGCAATCAAACGATTGTGGAAAAGGAATTCGGAGTCAAATTTTCATCTTTGGAATTTCAAATACTTTCATATGTGGAGAAATAAACGATGGCAGAACAAAAGCACTTCGATATCGTAATCGTCGGAGGAGGCCCCGGTGGACTGACGGCCGGCCTGTACGGTTCGCGAGCGAATTTGAAAACCGTGATGATTGAAAAATACATGCCCGGCGGCCAGATCGCCAATACCGAGGAAGTCGAAGATTACCCCGGTTTCGAACACATTTCGGGAGCCGAACTGGCCATGAAAATGACCGATCACGCCAAGAAATTCGGTCTCGAAGTTCTGTCAGATGAAGTCGTTGAAATACGAAATGACGGCGAATACAAAAAGGTGGCCGTGGGCGCGAGTGGAACAGAATACATAGGTAAAGCCATGGTCATCTGCACCGGCGGTCGCCCGGTTCTGCTCAATGTCCCCGGCGAAAAGGAATTCACCGGTAAAGGCGTTTCCTATTGCGCTATTTGCGATGGTGCCTTTTTCAGAAATCAGGTTATCGCCGTTGTCGGCGGGGGAGACGCCGCCGTAGAAGAAGCGATGTTCCTGACCAAATTCGGCTCCAAGGTATATGTCATTCACCGCCGCAATGAACTCCGCGCCCAGAAAGTCATTCAGGAGCGCGCCTTCAAAAATGAAAAACTTGAATTTATCTGGGACAGCGTCGTCGAAACTGTAAACGGTGATACTAAAGTCCAGTCATTGACGCTCAAAAACGTCAAGACCGGAGAAAAATCCGAACTCCCGGTCGGTGCCTGCTTCGTCTTTATCGGTTTTCACCCCAATACCGAATTCCTGCCCGAAGGCATTAAGAAAAATGACCAGGGATACGTCATTACCGATAACAAAATGGAAACGACGATTCCCGGCATGTTTGTCTGTGGCGACATCCGCGAACAACTCGTCCGCCAGATCACAAATGCCGTCGGTGACGGAACGACAGCCGCTATGGCCGCCGTTTATCGAATCGAGGAGATGGAAGGCTGAAAAAGCAACGAAAAATGAAAAGCCCCCGGCTCCGGGGGCTTTTTTTGTGCAATATTTTGCATCCTTTGTGTTTCTTTCTGCCAATCACTATGATAATCCCGATAATATATTAGTGGATTCGGCTGCACACGCTCCATAAACGCCCACCAACCTATAATCCGACAAACAGTTATCGCCAAATATCTGTATACTACTATAGTACGCCTGTTTGGCCAAGCTTTGGCTTATTATTTGCGTCTTTGTGTAACGAGAACAATGAAAACCTCGGTTTTCTAACCAGGCAATTGGGAGTGGTGCGCCAGTATTGTGCATTCGCGCTTATTGGCATCCCCCCTCCACCACTCCCGATTTTATTATCCCCTGAAGCATTTCCCGAATCGGCCGATACTAAGGTAATAGCTATAGCTTCGCCTCAAGCTTGAAGGATGTGGACGTGAAGACACCTGGACTGCTGTATAGAATTTCATTTTTAGTCATACTCAATTCGATGTTTATCTTTCTGGCCGTTTCCTTTGTCAGCATGGAAAACAACCAAGCCAAGATCGATAAACTGGTCGGATATCGCTATGACTTTATCACGAAATACTTCCAAGCGCACATCAAAGGCATCGTCCACGAACATGAAAATACTGCCGACTACATGGCATCGGATACCGGACTTGCCTCCATGTTCGATCACTCCCTCCATTACATGAAGGGATTGGCCGGACTGACTATCCTTGAATTCGATGCGGCGACAAAATCGTATGCACCGACCTACAATGCCTTCCGCCCTGAAGATAAACAGGCCGTCGATATTTTGCTCCCCGGAATGGCTTCCGAATTGAATTATGCGGAAATGACAAATATCGGTATTCATGTCGGAGACCGCGTATCTATCGCCGATGCCAAATACAAGACTATCTATATCCCATGCGAGGCCGGTAAATCCTCGCCCATTCTGGCCGTGACGTATGCGCCGGAGGAACTGGTCGGCTCTGACATTGAATACAATGCCACTCTTGTACTGTTGTTTCTGTTTATCACTCTCATAAGCCTCCTCATTGTACACGTTATTTTCCGAGATCTGATACGACCATTGAATCATGTCGTCCTCGGCATGGAAAAGACCGCACAGGGAGAGGTGCTCTATCAAATCGAAGATATTAAAAACGATGAAATCGGCCGCGTCACGACCGCCTTTAATAAAATGTCGGCATCACTCTGGGAACAACGACGACTGCTGACCGCCTCAAATGAGGATCTCGTGGAAGTCAATACACAATTGACGGAAACACTCTCCCAGTTGGAAGAAGTCAACGATTCGCTGGCCAAGTCCGAATCGTTCCTCGCCAAACTCATCACCAATGCGCCGTTCCCGATTATTGTCACGAACAGTAAAAAACAGATTATCACATTCAGCGATGCCGCTCTGAGAACATTCGAAACTGCCGAACCGGATGTCCTCGGTAAAAACCTCGAGGAGTTCTTCCCCTATGCTCCCGATAAGGTGTTCCCGAAACCCGATGAGCGCTGCAAAGTCTCCAACGCCGAAATGATTTGCCGGAAGACAACCGGCGAGCACTTCCCGGTACTGGTATCGCGCGTCGCCATTCGCGACACCGACGGTACCCTTCGGGCATATCTCTTTATTCTCAAGGATATTACCGAATCCCGCAGTTTCCAGGATATGATTATCTCCATCGACCGCATGGCCACCCGAGGAGTCATGGCGGGTGAGATTGCACATGAAATCAATAACTATCTTGCCATCATACTCGGCAATGTGGAACTCCTGCCGCTCCTGCTCAGCAAAGGGAAGATGGACAAGGTCGATCAGAAGCTGGCGGTGCTCAGACAGACCGTTACTAAGATTCAGCGCTTCTCCGAGGGCCTGATGGGTTATGGTGATGATGATGCCGTCTTCGTCGCCGGCGATTTGAATCAGGTAATCGAAAATATGATCGTCTTCCTGCGCCCGCAAAATCGCTATGACGACATCAAATGGAAAACCAATTTCTCATCGCGCCTGCCGCTCGTTGAATTCGACAGCAGCCAACTACAGCAGCTGCTTGTTAACTTATTCAATAATGCCGCCGATGCACTTCGCGATATCGATCGTCCGAAACAAATTTCGGTCAGTACCGATTTGACCGATAACGATCACGCCACGATTACGATTGCCGATAATGCCGACGGCTTGCCCGACGATATCCACGAGGTCATCTTCCGGCAACGCTACACCGGCATGCGCCGAGGTCGCGGATTCGGTCTCTTTATCGTGAAGCAGATAATCAACAAGCACGCCGGCACGATTTCCTATTCGTCAGAGCAGGGAAAGGGCTGCAGTTTTACGATTACCATCCCGCTCAAGAAGGTCGTGGAAACCCCGATCCCGTCGGAAGCACAAGTTATATCTTGACTTGAGCCCACCCCACGCCCTACTTTGCGTCAATGCGAATCAGTCGATTATCATCGTTCCTGGCGCCGATTAGACTACGATACCTGCTAATCGTAACGTTTATTCTCGGCTGTATCTTTTTCAGCATTGCCTACCTTGGCATTAAGAAGGCGCGCCAGTCATTGCTCAATATAATGGTCGACGAAGGCAAAGCGCTGGCTCGCTCATTGATCCTGTCTTCGGGCAATGCCATCCAATCCGGTCTCCTGCTCGAAAGCCTGTCCGAGGAAAAACTTGCCGACATCGCGGAGACCGCCCGCTCCAAAATTACCGGCCGTGCAAATTCAGAAACCATCCGCCAGTTCTGCATCGACTATGATTTGGAATCGCTGGATATTCTCGACAGCTCTCTGGCCGTCATGGGTTCGAATCGCTGGGCCATTGGATTCGTCCCAGAATATCCGGAAGATATCGGCGCGGCCATCATAGAAATGATGAGCCAGGGGATAGGCTATCGCGCCATCCTCTCATACTCCGACGATTCACTGCCGGTTGTGACCCAATACTTCCTCTATGAATTCCCTCCCGGTGAGGAATTGATCGATGGTGCGCAGGTTCTTGTTTTGGCCGCCGATGCGGGATATCTCGATCAAATCATGAAACAGATCGGGATCGGGTATCTCATTCAGGAAATTTCCGGGCAATCGGGCATCGAGTATATATTCCTGCAATCGCGCGACGGCATTATCTTTTCATCAAAAGGCCTGCCGCCGGTTCTGAAAATCGACGGCGATCCATTCCTGTCCGATCTCATGAACGTCGATTCAATCGGGTGGCGCATCCACGAATTCGATAACCAGGAAATCCTCGAAATCGCCAGCCGCTTCGAATCGGTCTCCTACCCGCCCGGTGTCTACCGCCTGGGCCTGAATCTCGATGAATTCAACGAGGTATCCGCGGGATATGATCGCCAGATTATCACGATTGCAGTCATTCTATTTTTGCTGACCCTCTCGGTCGTCGCGGTCGTGTCGATCAATCAGAACTATTTCATACTCGATAAATCATTCAAACAGATGCGCTCCATGTCGGATACGATATTCGACCGCATCACCAGTGCGATCTTCGCCTACGATAATGCCGGGGTTATCGTGGCGATGAATGCAGCCTTCAGTCGACTGACCGGCGTCCCGACCGACGCCATAGGGAAGACCATAGACAAAATCAAACCGTCGCTGCCGTTCGACATCCCCAAACCGGAACATCAGGGCGATACTGCCATTTCCTTCGAAAAGGAAATAACGCTCGGCGATGGCACCATCCGCACTGTCTTACTGGGCAGTTCCCATCTCCCGAATGAAGCCGGAGGCGGATGCGTTGTTCTGGTTTATGATATAACCAGGCGCAAACAACTGGAGCGGGAAAACCGCCGCCGCGAACGCCTCTCTGAAATGGGCGACATGGCCGCCGGGGTCGCACATGAAATCCGAAATCCGCTCAATGCCATCGGTATCGCGGCGCAGCGCCTGCAAATGGAATTCGCCCCCACCGAAGATACCGACGAATACAAGGTCCTGACCGGCAACATCCTCGCCGAAACGGCCCGTCTCAATCAAATTCTGACCCGCTTCCTCGATCTGGCCAAAACCCGTGCCTCCGAATCGCAACCGATTAATCTTGCCGATGCCATCCACCGTGCAGTCGCCACCTTGAAAGATGAAGCCGCAGCCTCAAAAATCGCCATCGATGCGACTATCCCTGAAACGATCCGTGTCAAGGGTAACGTCGATAAATACGTACAGGTCTTTATCAATCTGATTAAGAATGCCATGCAGGCAATAAAGCACGATGGCACAATCACAATAGACGCGGATATTCAAGAAAATGAACGGGCTATCGTCACCGTGACCGACACCGGCCCGGGATTCCCCGATGATGTGAAAAGCAAAATCTTCCAGCCGTATTTCACGACCAAGGCCGACGGCTCCGGCCTTGGACTGGCTCTGGCATATAAAACAATTACTGATTTCGGCGGTACCATCGAGGCCGATAATCATCCCGATGGCGGAGCCCGCCTGAAAATCACTATTGCCGTTCAATAAGTTTCACCAATAAAAAACGCCCCGATTTTATAATCGAGGCGTTTTTCATTGCCATTTCTATCGCCGAAATTACTTCGTGACCTGAGCCTTGAGCCATTCGGTCGTGGAAGATTTCGGACGCTCGATCGGTTCGCCCCAGGCACGCGATACGACGAGCTGTGACGCCATACCCATCGCACGAGAGACCGAGAAGAGAACCGTGTAATATTCGAATTCCCGCAGGCCGTATTTGTACAGCAGCGAGCCGGAACCGGCGTCGACGTTTGGCCATGGATCCGAGATTTTCTTGACCTGGCGCAGAACACCCGGTACGACCTCGAATACGCGAGCCACCGTCTGGAAGACCGGATCGTCCGCGCAGTGTTTCTTACCGAAGGCCAGGAAGGCATCGAAACGCGGGTCGGTGATGCGGAGCACCGCATGACCATAGCCCGGAATAACCTTACCGGAATTCAGCGTTTCCCACGCGAATTTCTCGAGCACTTCATTGCTCGGGGCGCCCTGGAATTTCTCCATGACTTCGAGTACCCACTTCAGGCACTCCTGGTTGGCCAGACCGTGCAGAGGGCCCGCCAGTCCGTTCAGACCGCCGGAAATCGCATAGTACGGGTCGGACAGCGCCGAACCGATGCAATGGCTGGTATGGGCGGATACGTTGCCGCTCTCATGGTCGCAGTGAAGCGTCAGGTACAGGCGCATCAATTTGGCGAAATTGCCGTCGGGATCGTCGATACCCAGCATGTGGGCATAATCCGCACCCCAGTCCAGATTCGGATCCGGAGCGATGCGCGGTCCCTTTTTGTACCGCATGCGATACACACCGGCCGCCAATTCCGGCAGAATCGCCAGAATTCGGATACTATCCTGAAGTGTCGGCTCCCAGTAATCTTCCTTGCGCATACCATCGGTATAGCGCTTGCGGAATTCCGATTCGCCTTCCATCGCCAGGATAGCCGTATCGAGCATACACATCGGATGTGAGTCGGCCGGCATTGCTTCCAGAACCTTCCAGATATAGTCCGGAACACCGGCATTCTTGGTGTACTCGGCCTGTAAATCCTTCAGTTCATCCGCATTCGGAAGTTCGCCCGTAACCAGAAGCCAGAAAATTTCTTCCGGCAACTTGTCGAACAATTCCTTGAGCGGATATCCACGAATAATTAAGCCCTTTTCCGGAGGTACAACAGACGTATCGCAAATCAGACCGCGAACTCCGCGCATGCCGCCATAGATCTGTTTCAGCGTGACTTCCGAGATTACTTTCGCGCCGTGCTCTTTAATCAGCGTTCGAATCTCATCACGAATCCCTGGAATCTGTGACTCAAATTTTGCTTTTAGTTTAGACATGAAAAGAAACCTCCCTATATGAATATAAGTTGCTGTCGCTATGCATCGGGGCTCGCAGAATAACACCTCTAATTCGAGATATCGCCTTGTATGTTAATCGCTTAATAAACAGCTTTTTCCCACTTTTGTCAATATATTGGAGCCGCTTGCGAATAAAATTTACGGCTATTCCGAAAAAATTTTTCCCGGATTGAAAACTCCGCCCGTATCGAGGCTGCGTTTGAGACGCATCATAAAACGAAGCGTATCCTCATCGAATTCCCACCTTAAAAACTCCTTTTTCGTTATCCCGATTCCGTGTTCCCCGGTCAGCGTCCCGTTTAATGCCAATGTCCGATCGAAAAGTTCAGAAACACCTCGCTCCGCGATTGCCCGACCGGCCTCAGTATCCTCACTCAATAGGAAATTCACATGCAAATTACCGTCTCCGGCATGACCATAACAATTGACACGAATGCCAAGTGTGTCGTGTAATTCTTTTACGAATTCAACTAATTCCGGAAGCCGAGATGGTGGTACGCACACGTCCTCAGCCGTCTTCACAGCCGCTGAGCTCTTTACCGCATTCGATAAATTCCTTCGCGTCAACCAGAGCCTTTCACTCTCCGCCTTATCAGTCGTCAATCGCAACAGGGCAGGGGCATGCCGATTGCATATTTCCTCGATTCGCACCGCCTCATCGTTTCCGTGAACGCCATCGGTTTCAATCAGCAGCAAGGCCTCACAATCTTGTATTTTATTCGCCGAATCGAATTCATTGGTGCAGGCAATCGCATCGCCATCCATGAACTCCATTATCGATGGTATGATACCTGTCGCCATGATATCGGCAACCACTCGCGCCGCCTTAACCGAATCGTCAAATGTCGCCAGAATCGTCTTTCCCGGCCTCGGTAAATCGATCAGGCGAAGCGTGATTTCGGTAAATGCAAATAGCGTCCCCTCAGACCCGATCAACACATCGCACAGCCCGAACGGCGACATATTGTCGACTTCCACGAAATTTCCATCGGCATTGACGCCACGAGCGGAAATGATATAATCCTTCGTTACCCCGTATTTTTTGCATCGCAGTCCCCCGGCATTTTCAGCCAGATTCCCGCCGATAGTCGATTCCCGATAACTGGCCGGATCGGGCGGATAAAACAACCCATGCTCGGCCGCCTTATCCAGAATATCTCCTGTTATCGCACCCGGTCCGACGATGGCCGACTTTGCATCCGCGTCGATATGAATTTCCTTCATTCGCTCGACCGATAGCATTAACCCACCCTCGACCGCGACTGCGCCGCCGGTATATCCCGTCCCGGCACCTCTGAATATCACCGGAATATCGTGTTCCCGGCAGACGCGAACGGCAAAAATGACATCCGCCTCCGATTCGGCAAAAAACAATGCCTCGGGCACATGAATAATCTCAGCGGCGTCGCGGGTATAGTCATGCCACTCACTGAAATCAAAAAAGACCCTCCCTGAAGGGAGAGCCTTTTCCAATATGTCTTTCGTCTGCGCCATGCTGTCTCAATCCTAAGGTTTCGCGCTGTCGGATTTCGATCCGCCCGAATTGGACGAATTCGACGAGTCCGACTTGGGAATCTCCGGCTGCTTTTCCTTCTGCGCCGCCGCCTTGTACGCCGCCGACCGATAATCGGTCGTGTAAAAGCCGCTGCCTTTCAGCAGGAATCCGGCTCCGCCCGATATAATACGGCGAGGTTCCTTGCCGCACTTGGGACATTTCGATATCGGATCGTCGTTGATTCCCTGAAACTCCTCGAATTCATTCTTGCAGTGAGGACAGAGGTATTGATACGTCGGCATGGTGCAGTCCTCTTCTCTTATGGCCTCTTCGGGCCGGCATTGACAATTTTCGCCGGGGTTCCGCTTTTGAATTTCTCGAAATTCTCGTTGAACAGCAGGGCCAGCTTATCGCGCCGCCTGTAAAACGCCTGTGAATCCGGCCAACTCTTTTCCGGCTGCATAAAGTTCTCCGGCAAACCCGGTACTGCCTTCGGAATCTCAAGTCCGAACACCGGATCGGTATAATATTCGACCTTATCGAGAGATCCGTCCAGCGCCGCATAGAGCAGCTTCCGGGCATTCGGAATACTCATCCGCTTGCCGGTGCCGTACGGCCCGCCGATCCAACCGGTATTGATGAGCCAACAGCGAGCATCATACCGGGCGATTTTATCATGCAGCATCTCCGCATATTTGTACGGATGATGCACCATGAACGGGGCCCCGCAGCAGGCGGAAAACATGACCTCCGGCTCCGGACCTTTGCCCGTGTCACCGGCAGCAACCTTCGATGTATATCCAGAAATGAAATAGTACATCGCCTGCTCATGAGTGAGGCGCGCCAGAGGAGGCAATACGCCGGACGCATCACAGGTCAACATGATAATATTCCTCGGGTGTCCGCCGCGACCATCGGCAACCGCATTATCGATGTATTGCAGGGGATAGGCCGCCCGGGCATTGTTCGTAATGCTGGTATCGCTAAAATCGGGGCGTCGCGTTATCGGATCGCACACGACATTCTCAAGAATCGCGCCGAATCGCTTCGTCGCCGCCAGTATTTGCGGCTCAGACTCGTCCGTCAAGGCGATCGCCCGAGCATAACAGCCGCCTTCGAGATTGAAAATCCCGTCGTCGCCCCATCCGAGCACATCGTCGCCGATCAGACTCCGCGTCGGATCGACCGCCAATGCGGTCTTGCCGGTTCCCGAGAATCCGAAGAAGAGTGCCGTATCGCCATTCGAGCCGCTATTGGCCGAACAGTGCATCGTCAGGACATTCTTGTAGGACAGCAGATAATTCATGACCGTGAAAACGGCCTTCTTGATATCGCCGCCGTATCCGGTACCGCCGATAAGGCATACTTTCTGATCGAAATTGATCAGGATAAAAGTATCGCTTCGCGTGCTGTCAACCTCCGGTACGCCGAAGAAGTGCGGCACATGAATAATCGTAAATTCGGGGATAAATTCCGGGATATTTTCCGCCCGGAAAAACATATTGCGAGCGAACAAACTATGCCACGCAGTCTCCGTGATAACGCGCACCGGCAGGCGATGCTCCGGATCGGTACTGCTGTAACAATCCTGTACGAACACATCGCGGCCCTGCAAATATGCCTTGACCCGGTTATATATCAGCTCAAAACTCTTCTCGCCGAATGGCCGATTATGCTCGCCCCACCAAATCTTCTCCTGATTGGCAGGAGTTTTCACGATGCATCGGTCATTGACCGCCTGATGCGTGTTTTTCCCGGTCGCCGCGACTAATGCGCCGTCATTGGAGATGATGCCTTCACCGCGAAACACGGCTTCTTCGTACAGAGCCGTGTTCGGCAGGTTCCAGTACACTTTGTGCAGGTGCTTCAAGCCGTGAAATTCCAGCTTGTACGGACCCTTCTGCGCCTCGGCCGACTCGAAAGCGGGTGACTGTATCTTCAGGAGATTGTAATTCATACTACCAATCCCTCTTGACTTTTTTGTCGCCAATGTAGATTTCATCCGGTGAATTCGGATCGAGCGCCCACTTGATGCGTGCAACGCCTTCCACGATATCTTTCACCGAACCGCAATAACTGAGACGCAAATGTCCTTCAAGACCGAATTCGCCGCCCGGAACAGTCACCAGCAACGCCCGCTCCAGCAGGAATTTTGACATCTCGTTCGAGTTCTTCATCCTGTCGCCCAGATATGCGCTGAAATCCGGCAGACAATAGAATGTCCCATCGGGAGGCGTAATCTTTACCTTCGGGAACGACCGCAGTTCATTAATCATGATGTCGCGATTATTCTCTAAGGTCAACCGCAGATTCTCGACATTCGCCTGATCGCCGTTGAGCGCTCCGACCGCCGCCGTCTGCTGCACGATCGACGGGCAGGACGTATTCTGCGCGGCAACATTGTTCATCACTTTGCAGATATCTTCATTGGCGACTGTCCACCCGATGCGGAATCCGGTCATCGCATACAGCTTCGACACGCCGTTCACGATGATGAGATATGATTTATTAAAATCGTCATTGGCGCCGGCAAACGGGGAAGGCCATGTTTTATTATCGAACACCAGTTTGTGATAGATGTCATCCATGATAATATAAATCTCTTTTTCCTCACAGTACGCCACGATATCGCGAATGAACTTGGCCGAATACATTGCGCCCGAGGGATTATTCGGACTGTTGACGATAATCGCCTTCGTCTTGTCATTCACCCTGGCCTTGATATCATCAAGATTCGGCTCGAATGATCCTTTCGGCGGTTGCACAACCACCGGAACACCATAGAGCATCTTGACGATTTCCGGATAACTCACCCAGTACGGCGCGATCAGGATGACTTCATCCTGCGGATTCAGAAGCGTCATCATCAGGTTGTAAATCGCCTGCTTGGCGCCTGCCGATACGACCACATTCTTCGGTGAGACCGTCTTGCCGTAATGAATTTCGGTATACGATACGATGGCATCGAGCAGGGTCGGGATACCGCGTGTCGGGGTATACCGAATTTCTCCTGTCGTCAAATTAGCCGCCGCCGATAAAATGGCGCTGGCCGGAACCTTCGATTTCGGTTCGCCGGCGCCCAGGTGAATCACCGGTTCGCCTTTGGCTAAAAGTGCTTTGGCTTTGCTGTTTAAGGCCAGTGTCGGTGACTCGGCGATATTGATAGCGAGCTTGCTGAGGCTCATAAATGTTATCCTTTCATCAAGACGGCAATGGCCGATACGTCTACGATATCCTGCGCCGAACATCCGCGCGACAGGTCGTTAGCGGGAACTTCCAGCCCCTGAATAATAGGGCCGGTTGCGATTGCCCCGGCAAACCGCTGGGTGAGTTTATATCCGATGTTACCGGCATCGAGATCGGGGAAGATGAGCACATTGGCCTGACCGGCAACGGTGGAACCCGGAGCCTTCTTGGCGCCGATCTTCGGCATGACGGCGGCATCGAGCTGCATTTCGCCGTCCGCTTCGATTTCCGGATGATCCTTCTTGAATATCTCCAGCGCCTTCAAGACTTTGTCGACATCTTCATGCGAGGCCGATCCCTTTGTCGAGAACGACAGGAATGCGACCTTCGGTTCATTACCGACCAGTTTCCGGTATGTCTCGGCCGTTGATGCCGCGATAGATGCCAACTGCTCGGCATTCGGATTCGGCATCACCGCGCAGTCTCCGAACATGAAAATCTTATCTTTCTCGCCCAGGAATTCCGGCAGCGTCATCATGAAGCAGGATGACAGCGTATTGATACCTTTGGCCAGTCCGATCACATGGAGCGCCGCGCGAAGCACATTTCCGGTCGTGTTGACGGCTCCGGAAACGGATGCATCCGCCTTACCGGTCTTTACCATCGCCGCGCCATAATACAGCACATCCTTCATAAGATCGCGAGCCTGCTCTATCGTCATTCCTTTGGCTTTTCGCCGCTCGAACAGCAACTGCGCGAAGTCCTCATAATCCGGGCCTTTTTCGGGCTCAATCACGGTCACCTTCGACAAATCGAGACCATGCTGTTTGGCGAGGCCTTCGATCTCCGCCGGTTTCCCGAGCAAAACGACTTTACAGATGCCTTCCGCAAGAATCGTCTTGGCCGCGATTATCGTTCTCTCTTCCGTACCCTCAGGCAGAACAACTGTCCGGCCCGCAGCGCGTGCTTTATTTTTGATGTCGTCTAAAATACTCATTGCAAACTCCCGCATTATCTGCCCAACCCGGAGGTCAGGTAGGCATTTATAAAAAGCTCCAGATCCCCATCCATTACCTTCTGGATATTGGATGTCTCGGCATCTGTGCGATGATCTTTGACCATGTTATAGGGGTGAAAGACATAACTTCTGATCTGACTACCCCATTCGATTTTCTTTTTATCTTTCTCGTACTTCTCCTGCTCTTTTCGCTGCTCCTCCTGCGCCAGTTGATACAGCCGAGACTTCAGCACCTGCATGGCCGAGGCCTTATTCTTGTGCTGACTCCGCTCAGCCTGCGACTGCACGACGATACCGGACGGAAGATGCGTAATGCGCACCGCGGATGATGTCTTATTCACATGCTGACCGCCTGCGCCTGATGCGCGATAGGTATCGATGCGCAGATCATCTTCATTGATTTCGATTTCGATGTTGTCGTCGATGACGGGGCAGACGTGTACCGAAACGAATGATGTGTGCCGCCGGCTGTTGGCGTCGAAGGGGGAGATGCGCACCAGGCGATGCACGCCCGATTCCGATTTCAAATAACCGTAAACATATTCGCCCTTAACGGAAAATGTCCCCGACTTGAGACCGGCCTCATCACCCGGCTGATAATCGATTAATTCGACCTGATACCCCTGGCGCTCCGCCCAGCGGTTGTACATGCGAAAGAGCATATCGGCCCAGTCCTGAGATTCCGTGCCGCCTGCGCCCGGATGTATCGTGACGATCGCATCGCGATTGTCATCCGGCCCCGATAGGTAGGTCGTTAACTCGAACGAGTCGACCGTGTCGACAAATGCCTCAAGACTTTGTTTGACCTGGGCGAATTCCTTCGGGTCATCCTCGGTCAGTTCGCCCAATTCCTGCAAATCGTTCAGTTCCGATTCGAGGTTCTCGAACTCATTTACCCATTTCTTATGCGTCGACAACTCGCGCATGACAGCCTGTGCCGTCTCCTGGTTATCCCAAAATCCGGCGCTACTCGATTTTACTTCGAGTTTGTTAATTTTTTCACGACGGCTGTCTAAGTCAAAGATACCTCCCGATTTTGGAAATTCTTGACTTTAAGCCGTTTACGATTTCGCGCGACTCATTGTCCATCGTCGACTCCTCTTTAAAATGGCCCGATTATTGTACAATAATTCTCGCTCCCCGTCAACCGATATCGACAAAATCGGGAAAAAAAGATATACGACAAATCAGGGCTTAACTGATTGCAAATTATTAAGTTTGCCTTTGTTTCCCAAAATACTATATTACCCGCCGAATTAGGGACGTATCATGTGCCGGTAATCGAGAATATAAGGGACTCTATTATATGAAAATCAGCACCGTCGTCGTCAGCATGTTCGAAACCAACTGCTATCTTGCCTGCGACGAATTCACTGGAAAATGTGCCATTATCGACCCCGGAGACGAACCGGAAAAAATCTTTTCAGAAATCGAACAACTAAACGTGACCCCCGAAGTCGTCTTGCTGACGCACGGTCACGGCGATCATATCGGCGCCGTTGTCGAGATGATTCACCGCTATAAAATCCCTCTCTTCGCCGGGGACGGCGAGGAAACACTGCTGTCCTCACCCGAGCGCAATATGTCCGCCGCGGTCGGCCTCCCGATAATCTGCCCGCCGCCGAAAATGTACCTGAAGGAAAGCGACAAGGTAAAGGTCGGGAATATCTCATTCTCCGTCATTTCCACTCCGGGACATTCTCCCGGAGGAGTCTGCTATTTACATGAAAATATTCTCTTCTGCGGCGATACCCTGTTCTACGGCTCGGTCGGTCGTACCGATTTTCCCGGCTGCAGCCATGAACAGCTCATATCATCAATCGCCAATAAACTGATGAATCTCCCGGACTCGACGAAGTGCTATCCCGGACACGGCCCCGCGACGACTATCGGATACGAGAAGAAACACAATCCGTTTCTGCAGGGGGGAGGCAAGTATGTTTGATATGTCTCGCCCTATGGTCGAAATGGCTGCCGATTTCCACATCCATCCGAATTATTCTATCGATGCCTCAGGCACCATCGATGAATATTGCTATGCCGCTCTCTCCAAGATGCTCCTCGAAATTTGCTTCACGACCCACTATGATGCTGATCCGCAGAATATCGAAAAAGAAGGCTTCATCGTCATAAACGGCACCCGGGAAAAGCTGTCCGATGATGCTCTCCAAGTATACTTCTTGGATATCGACCGGGCCCATCAGGAATTCGGTATGCTCGGCCTGATGATTCGCCGAGGTCTCGAATTCGGCTGGTTCGATGGCTGCGCCGACGAGGTCCGCCGTGTCAAATCGAAATTCCATCTCGATTACGCCATCGGCGGCGTTCACAGCATCCGGGACAAATGTGTCTGCTGCGGCAACAGCGCCCCGGACTTATTCAAACAGATGACTCTCGAACAACTGGCCGACGAATATTTCCAAAAACTCGATGACGCCGCCGCATCGGGCGCATTCGACTGTCTTGCGCATATCGATGTCTACCGCAAGTACGGTCTCGCATACTACGGCGACGAAATCCTGACCATCCACCGCGGGCGCATCGAAAAAGTATTCGAGACGATGAAAAAGCACAATGTCGGATACGAAATCAACACCTCGGCCATTCGCCACGGCCACAGCGAATACTATCCGACGATGGAAATCGTCAACCTGGCCCGGCAAATGGGCGTCCGCCTTCGGAGCGTCGGCTCCGATGCTCACAGCCCGGAACAACTGGGACTGGACTTCGAGACGGCCTCCTGCATTGCTTATGAGCTGTTCCCGTATGTCGACGAATAAACCGGCCGGTTCCAAACTGCCGCGCTCGTTTTATCTCCGTCCTACTCTGACCGTTGCCCGGGAACTCCTCGGCAAGACGCTCGTGTACCATCATCCAAAGGGAATAATAGCTGCCGAATTAGTCGAGGTCGAGGCATACATCGGGGAGGAAGACAAGGCCTGTCATGCGGCCGTCGGTCGCACCGAGCGCAACGCCGTCATGTTCGGTAACGGCGGTTTCAGCTATGTCTATTTCATCTACGGCATGTATCATTGCCTCAATGTCGTCACCGAGGCGAAAGATTCTCCGGCCGCGGTGCTCATCCGAGCCGCCGAACCGATTTTTGGTCTCGACATCATAAGAGCCAATTCACCGGCATCGGACAAGAAGTACACGAATGGCCCCGGCAAACTGTGCCGCGCGTTCGGCCTTGACCGCTCGCACAATGGCCTCGATCTGTGCGGAGATACGCTCTATTTGCTCGATACCGGCAAACGGCCGACATCGATTCAGACATCTCCGAGGATCGGGATAAAAAAATCCGCCGATTGCCCGTGGCGTTTTTTTCTGTCAGAATCGCGCTATATTTCCAGATAACTCACGTAATGCGTATAATGTGGGGCAATTACTCCCCGAGATGTGCCCCCAATTGTAGGTCAAGACCCTTGTGGTCTTGACATCAAAGAAGACGAAGCATTCTTTGTCATTCCCGCGAAGGCGGGAATCCAGAGTCGCATAAAAAAAGATTAACAATACCTGGGAAGGGAAGAGACATGGCGAAACTAAAATCAATCACGATACCGGTATCGACATACGAGTATGTATTGCAGTACCTCGACAAAGCCGCGGAAAAAATCCACCTCGATGAAAACCTCCTGCGCATTATCAAAGAGCCGCGCAAAATTACCATCGTAAAACTCCCGATTCTGATGGACGACGGCACCTTTCAGGTGTTCACCGGTTATCGTGTCCAGCATTCCATCGTGCGAGGCCCCGGCAAGGGCGGCATCCGGTATCATCCCGACGTGAATCTCGACGAGGTCAAATCGCTCTCGGCATGGATGACCTGGAAATGCGCCATCATGAGTATTCCCTTCGGCGGCGCCAAAGGCGGCATCACCTGCAACCCGAAAAAAATGTCCGATAACGAACTGGAACGCCTCACCCGCCGCTATACGGCTGATTTGGCCGATGTCCTCGGCCCGGAAAAAGACATTCCCGCACCGGATGTGAACACGAACGCCCAGACCATGGCCTGGATCATGGACACTTATTGTATGAACAAGGGCGAATACAGTCCATCCGTCGTCACCGGCAAGCCGGTTGTCCTTGGTGGTTCCCGCGGTCGTCACGATGCCACCGGTAATGGCGTCGGTATTACTGTCCGAGAAGCCGCCAAGGCCATTGGCCTCGATCTGACCAAGAGTACCGCCGCCGTCCAGGGATTCGGCAATGTCGGTTCGATTGCCGCCCGCTCGCTCATGGAGATGGGCATTAAAGTTATCGCTGTCAGTGATGTCCATTGCGGCCTTGAAAATAAAAACGGTATTGATATCCACAAACTCATTGCCTATACCAAAGGCAACAAGGGCAGCATCGCCGGATTTCCCGATGCCAAGGAAATCGGCAAGGATCGTATCCTGACCTATAACTGCGATATCCTCATTCCGGCCGCTCTCGAAAACGTCATCACGGGCAAGAACGCCGACAAAATCAAGGCCAAAATCGTCGGCGAAGGCGCCAATGGCCCGACGACTCCCGAGGCCGATGACATCCTGAACTCCAAAGGCATCACGGTTATTCCGGATATCCTGTGCAACGCCGGCGGTGTCACCGTGTCTTACTTCGAGTGGGTACAGGATCGCCTCGGCTATTTCTGGAGCGAGGAAGACGTCAACAATCGCCTCGAGGAACACATGGTCCGCGGCTTTAATGATGTCCTGGAAGTCAGCAAGGCTTACGAGTGCAGCTTGAGACTCGCCTCGTATATTTTGGCCGTGAAACGAGTTACCGAGGTTCTTCTGCTGCGGGGCGTGTACGCATAAGCAAAAAAACTTTGACTTTGGCGCTGCATAAGCGTATAAAGACTCAACGTTGACTTCGATAACGAGATTGTTTTATGGAAGATTTTATCCGCAGAGCCATTCTATTAGCGCCGGTCATTGTTTTTTCGCTGACCGTCCATGAGTATTTCCATGCCTGGACGGCATACCGGTTCGGAGATCCGACCGCCAAGGACATGGGACGCCTGACCCTCAACCCGCTCAAGCATCTCGATTTGATGGGTACGGTCATGTTTCTGGCGACCCAGTTCCGATTTGGCTGGGCCAAGCCTGTGCCGGTCAATCCATATAATCTCCGCAATCTTCGACATGATGACCTGTGGATTTCCGCCGCAGGTCCTCTGTCCAATCTTGGACTTGCAGCTATCTTCGGGACGCTTTGGCGAATCTTCGAAGCCACGAATATCATCGGCATGTATGATCCGCTGGATATCATGCTGTTTTATGCCATCGTCATCAATGTCTCTCTGGCGCTGTTCAATTTGCTGCCGCTGTATCCGCTGGATGGCTCACATATCCTGAGAAACATCCTCCCGGTCAGATTCGGCCCGACTATCGACCAGATAGAACGTGTATCTCCGATGGTTCTTATGGCCATCATCTTTCTTGGCATGATGACGCATATAAGCATCATCTGGATGATTCTGGGACCAATTGTCAGAGCCATAGTCTATCTTGTCTCCGGTATACAATTGTAATGAAACTGATTGTTCCATATCTCGGCGTGCTGCTCCTGCTATTCGCGTGTACACCGAAGAATCATACGAAAGTCAAACCCGAACACGGCTCATTCGACTATTTCGCTCTCACTCAGCAAAGAGCAAAATTATTTCAATCGGCCGCCTATCTTATCGATTTGCGCATCAACGATGCCGGGACGAAATATTCCATCACGACCGAGGTCTATGTCTCGGGCGACTCCACCGCCTTCTACGGCAGAGGATACGTCGGTAAAGGCGCCTTCAAAGGCCATGTCGTCAATGATGTCGCGACGATTTATTTCCGCAGCGAAAACGAATACTATTCCGGTCCGCTCGGTAATCTCGGCAACGGCGCTGAGTGCTCCAGTCCCGGTGAGGTGCTGCTCTATGTGCTCTCGCTCCTGTCGAGCAGCAACTCGATAGATAAATCGAATCCACCGGTCGGCTTGAAAACCAAAAAGAACGCCATCGAATATCTTGATGGCCGCTTTGATCATACGATTCGCCTCGAGGACGGTCTCTTTCCTAAAAAAGAAATCCTCGTCGATAAAACATGCCGCGATTCCATCGTGATTAATTACATGGATGCAGGCCGAAGCTTTCCGTTTTACAAAGTAGAAGATGCTCTGTATTACAGCGGTCTGTATGATTTCCGCGCCCGAGGGTTTGTCCGCGAACAGCAGTATAACATCGACATCAAACAGAGCAAGTTCGAGCTGGATATTCCATCCTCCGCGACCCTCCTTGATAGAATTTAAGTTTGTAGGTCGAAACCCCTGTGGTTTCGACATTCGCGCATAGCTCGAATTGTCATTCTCGCGCAGGCGGGAATCTAGATGGATTCAACGACAGATGTGGACATCTGCCGTGCACAAGTTTGATTTATGTTCTGGATTCCCGACTCGCTCGTCTAAGAAGACTCACTCTCGGGAATGACAGGCCTGCAAGAGTAGATGAAGTCTAACATCGCAACATTTGATTAATACTAATCAACCACCCCCCAGCCCCCTCCTTGGGAAGGGCTTGTTGAAAAAGTCATTTCCCAAAGGTATCGCCTTAGGAACACAGGCAAAAATCAATCGTAAGTGCTTGTCGCAAATATCCTGAGATTGCGACGCCCTAAGAAGGGCTCGCAATGACTCGTGCTTGTAATAGGTTTTTCAACACGCCCGGAAGGAGGGGGGGCGTCTGTGCCATGGAATGCATTTTGTGGAGAATTCAGGCCACAAATACACAATTTTGATATTGTTCTTGTACCGATATGCAATTTCCTAACAATTGCGATGGAGGGATAAGTTGTTGTCCTGTAACATAAATGTGATTTTTGCATGTGATTTATTATCTGCTTGTCATACAGGCGGTTATCGTTTCGGGGGCTGAATTGTGGATAACTTGCCGTTGAGGGACAATGAGTTATCCCTCGGATAGGAAAAATTTTTTTCGGCATTTTCGCGATTTTGGACATAGTGGTAGAATCTCCTTTTACTTACGGGATGTGATAGGAATCTGGAGCGGGATTGGATTGAAAGTGATAGTTTGCGCTTCGCGCATGTCAAGACCACAATCCGCCTAGGCGGATTGACCTACGAAGGGACAAGAGCGGATTCTCACGTCGTTCGCCCAGGCGAACTCCTCAGAATGACGGGGATATGGATATTTTGATAGAATAGCGCGGATGGGAAAACATAGCTGGAAAATCCGGAGAATCCACCCAATGGGTGGTGTACCGTATATATGTCCCCGTGGGCCAACATCTTATTTTTATTGTCAACTCATCGTTGACGGCGCCGAGGCCATGTGTTATGTTTGCTCTTTATGGATAATTTGTACCTGAAAACTCTGCGTTTGATCAAGCCGTACTGGTTCCGGCTGGTCATCTCATCGCTCTCTGCGATGATGTTCGCGATCCTGTCCGGCGCCCTCATCTGGATGATCGGTCCGCTTCTGGCGACTCTGTTTTCGGCCGACAGCGGCTCATCGATGGCTCTCTCATTACCGAATGCCCCAACTGCACAGGTAGAGGTATTGCCATCGGATTCGACCGCCGGCGCCCTTCAGGAAATCATGGATACTCCGGAACAGGTAAAGCTCTGGATAAAAGGCAAAGTCGATGAGATCATCATCCGCCCCAGCAAGACCGACACCCTCGTGCGCCTGTGCTGGGCGACGCTCCTGATTGCCCTGTTCAAAAACATCTTTCTCTATATCCAGGGTTTTTTCATGGCCTTTGTCCAGCAATCGTTTATCAGGAATATCCGCAATCAGCTCTTCGAGCAATATCAGAAGTTGTCAATGGCCTATTTCCACAAGACGCGTACCGGGCAGCTTATTTCGCGCGTCACGAACGATGTCCTCGTTTTGAACGAGACTATCGATATCGGTTTCAACCATCTCGTTTCCGATTCGCTGTCGGTTCTGATATTCGCCGGTTTTCTCATCATCATCAGTTGGAAACTGACTTTGTTTGCCGCGCTGGTTTTGCCTCTGATATTTCTGTTCATCTATACTGTCGGCCGCAAACTCCGCAAATATTCGGCCCGCACACAGGAGCGTATGGCGGACGTCAATTCGGTGCTCGAGGAAAACGTCTCGAATATTCGCATCGTCAAGGCCTATGCGATGGACAAATTCGAGATTAAAAAGTTCTTCAAAGCCACTGATAATTATTTCAAGGCGCTCCTCAAGATGGCGCGCGTTCGTATGTTGGCGACGCCTATTAACGATATGCTGGCCACTGCCGCCGGGCTGTTTATCCTCTGGTATGCCGGGACGAAAATCTTATCGGCCGAATCGACTCTGGCTGCCGAGGACTTTATTCTCTTCGTGTTTGCCATGTTCTCGATGATTAAACCGGTCAAGTCGCTCTCGAATATCCATATTAAAATTCAGGAGGGAATGGCCGCCGCCAGCCGCATCTTCGAGGTGCTCGAAACGCCGCCGCGTGTTATCGAACCGGTTAATCCACAAAAGTTCTCCGGCTTCAAAGAGCGCATCAATTATCGCGATATCGTATTCGCCTATGATACGGGCGACCGGGTCATCGATCATGTCTCATTCGAGGTGAAAAAAGGGGAGATATTGGCTCTGGTCGGCCCCAGCGGCGCCGGAAAATCGACTCTCTTCGATCTGCTGCCCAGATTCTACGACCCGCTCGAAGGCGCAATCAAGATCGACGGCATCGACATCAAGACCATCTCCAGCCGCGACCTGCGAAATCTGCTTGGAATCGTCACGCAGGAGACATTCCTCTTCAATGATACCGTCAAATACAATATCGCATACGGTATCGAGGATGTCGCAGAGGACAAACTGATTCAGGCGGCCAAGATGGCCAATGCGCATGATTTTATTATGCAGCTGCCGGAAGGATATAACACGCAAATCGGCAACCGCGGCGTGATGCTCTCGGGCGGTCAGCGACAGAGACTCGCTATTGCCCGCTCGCTTTTGAAAGACCCCGATATTTTAATCTTCGACGAGGCGACCTCATCGCTCGATACGGAATCCGAGATGCAGGTGCAGGAAGCCATCAACCGGCTGATGAAGGGCCGCACAACACTGGTCATCGCGCACCGCCTGTCGACCATCACATCCGCCGATAATATCCTCGTCATGGAAAAGGGACGCATCGTCCAGCAGGGAACCCATCAGGCGCTTCTCGATGAAGGCGGCCTGTATGCCCGGCTGTATCAGATGCAATTCGAAAATGGCAACGGCCGTTAGACGCATCCTCTTTCTCAATTCCATCGATGCCGCCGTCTGGGGAGGCCTCGAGCATTGGATGGAAATGTGCGGTTTGGGTCTTGCAGACCGGGGGCATGCCATCCATTTTGCCGGGAGAGAAGACTCGGAGTTTTTGCGGCATCTCGATAAATACGACAATGTCGACTTGCACCCGCTGTCCATCTCGGGAGATTTTCATCCGGCCACGATTAAGGCGCTCGCGGGATTGATAAAAAAACATGCCATTGAATTGGTGCTGTGTAACTTCGTTAAAGATGTCCGCCTTGCCGGTCTGGCTCATAAACTCGCGCAAAACTACAAAATATTCTGGACGCCCGGCGTTAATCTGGCCAAAAAATCGCTGTCCCATAAACTGCTGATGACGCCGTTCGTTGACCGGGCTATTGTGCCATCGAAGCATCTCCGCGATGAAATCGTCGCCTCTGGTTTTCTCAAGTCGGATATATTCGAAATCCTGCCCATCGGCATCGATGAAGTGTTCTGGACAAAAGACAAGGCGGCATGCCGCCAAAAGATTATCGCCAAGTACAATCTTCCGGACACCGCTGTCATCTGCGTCACATCGGGACGCTTTGTTCCGCAAAAGGGGCATGTCCATCTTATCGAGGCCGCGCGACCATTAATTAAGAAGTATCCTGACCTGTATTTTCTTTTCCTTGGAGACGGCGATTTGGAAGATGATCTCCGCACACAAATCAAACAGGCAGGCATGGAATCGAAATTCATCTTCTGCGGCCTTCTCGATGACCACCGCGATGTCGTGTTCTCCGCCGATATCTATGTCCATCCGGCGATCATCGAACCGTTCGGCATTGTGCTCGTCGAGGCCATGGCGGCCTCACTTCCGGTAATCGCCTGCAAAGTCGGTGGTATCCCTGAAGTCGTTGCCGATGGCGAGACGGCAATCCTTGTCTCTCCCGCCTCACCGCCCGATTTGACAAATGCCATTAGTCGGTTGTATACTGATGCGAACCTGCGGGAGACACTGGGGCAAGGTGGATTTCAACGATACCGGAAGAGATTTCGCAAGGCGACTATGATCGATAAACTGGAAAAACTGATACAGCAGGAACTGAGCGAATGAGTACGCCGTTTCTGAAAATGTTCGAGCATGGCTTCAAGCGGTTCGTCTTCGCACTGTCGCGCCTGTATCTGAAAAAAGGCCGCGATTTCGCCACGATTGATCCTGCAACTATAAAGGCAGTCCTGTTTATCCGCCCGGAAAAACTCGGTGATATGGTGATTTCGCTGCCGGTGTTTCATAATCTGAAAAAACTGTATCCGCACATTCGCATTTACACTATCAGTTCACCGAAGAACATCGCCATCGTTAAAGAAGATGCCGTCATCGAAAAGAATTTCCTGTATACGAAGCATTTCTTCACAGACCTTAAGATGCTCCGGCAGGTGCGAAAACTCAAAATTGACGTTGTCGCCGACATGATCTGCGATGATTCGGTAACAGCCCTGTTCTTGACGCAATACAGTTCGCCATCGGCCTGGCGTATCGGGCTGGGGAAGACCCGCCACCGAGAATACTATGATTTCAACTATGTGTATCGGACCGAGGATGAATCGCACGTCGTTGACAATACGATTAAGCTCCTGACTGCCCTCGGTATTGACACAGATATACTCGAAAAACACATTCCGCCGACGGTACGACCGGAATATCGGAGGCGAGCGGATGAATTTATCGGTTCGATTACAGGCGATACCGGCTCGCCAATAATCGGGCTTAATCTTTCGGCCGGCCGGCCGACTCGCGTCTGGCAGGACGAGAAAAACACCGAATTGGCAAACCGACTGCTGAGAGCATATCCGGACTGTCGCATCATCGTTTCCTCGGACCCATCTGAGCGGGATCGCGCCGAAAAATTCACCGCCCAATTCGCCGGCCGCGTCCACTTGATTCCCAAAGGGCTCAATCTGCTGGAAGTCTCCGCCATCCTCAGCCGCCTTGATTTGCTCATTACGCCGGATACGTCGCTGGTGCATATCGCCCGATCCTTTAAAGTTCCGGTCGTCGGTCTGTATACGCAATTCGGCAAGAACTTTCGCCTCTGGAAACCGTTTAATCAGGAAGGCGGAACGGTTATCTCGAATAATGACTATAACATTTTCGATATCGAGGTCGATGCCGTATATTCTGAAGTGGTTAAGCACATTCCTGCGGAGGCGAAATCGTGAACATATCGGCGATCATCATTACGAAAAACGAGGAAGCGAATATCGAGCGCTGCCTTCGGTCGGTTGCCTGGACCGATGAAATTATCCTCGTCGACTCCAATTCGACGGACCGGACCGTGGAGATCGCAAAGTCATTCGATGCGAAAATCTTCAATCCGGAATGGAAAGGCTTCGGTCCTGCCAAGCAGTATGCGCTCGAACAGGCCTCCGGCGACTGGATTCTCTCCATCGACGCCGACGAGGAAGTTACCTTCACACTCAAGAATGAAATCCTGCAACTCCTCGAGGGGAATCCCGAATTCTGCGGCTATTTTCTGCCTCGTAAAACGCAGTTCCTCGGCCGCTGGATTCTCTATTCCGGCTGGTACCCCGACTATGTTCTGCGATTGTTCAAAAAGGACGCCGGGTGCTTTACCGAGGCATTAGTGCATGAAAAAGTCGAGGTCGAAGGCGCGACCGGGAAACTGCACAACGCGTTGATGCATTATTCTTATCCATCGTTGGAAGACTACATGCACAAGATGGATAATTACTCGTCACTCGGTGCAGCGGAACTATTCAAAAAAGGGAGAGATGTTTCGCCATATACGGCGGCTCTCAAGGCTCCTGTTTCATTTTTGCGAAAATATATACTCCAGCGAGGGTGGAAGGACGGCTGGGAAGGATTCCTCATTGCCTATCTGACATCCACCGGCACGCTGCTCAAATACGCGAAATTGCGGCTGATGCGACAAGAAGCCGCGAGGAATAAGTAGCGTTATCGTGAATCCGGAACTCCTCCACATAGATACCGGCGAAAGCTTTCGAGGCGGCCAGCGGCAATTGATGCAGCTCATCTATCACCTGAATCAGGCCGGAATACAGCAGGCACTGGCGGTGCCGGGTGCGAGCCCACTATTCGATCGCCTGAACGGCATTCCCAAAATCAAACTCTGGAATAATAACTTCGCCCGCCACTTTTTTCCCGGACGCCTCATTGATTTCATTCACAACAATCCGGTGAATATCATCCATGCGCATGATTCCGAGGCGCACAGTATCGGCATCACTTTGAAAAAGGCGTGTCCTCACCTTAAGCTGATCGTCAGCCGCCGGGTCGTTTTCCCGCCGTCAAGCAGTCTGAGTTCGCGATTCAAATATCGCAGACACGTTGATAAGTATATCGCCGTCAGTCATGCCGCCTCGGACGTCCTCGCTCGGCATGGCATCGACCAAAGCAAAATCACTACCATCCATTCGGCTATCGATATCGATGGGATTCAAAACATCGAACCGGATGCTACTGTTATTAATCCTATTCTGGAAAGATTCCCACGCCTGATTGCAACTGCGGGAGCTCTGACCTCCGAAAAGGATTTCCCGACGGCAATTCAGACTATTGCCTCACTTCGTGTAAAGTTTCCCGATGTTGCTCTGGTTGTTCTCGGGGAAGGCCCTGAGCGCCCGGCTCTGGAATCGCTCATATCCGGTCAGGGAATCAAGAATGCCTTTCTTCTCGGTCATCATGAACCGATGGCGCCGATTTTGAAGCTGTGCAGGGCGTTTCTCCTGACTTCGACGAGCGAGGGGTTGAATAACTCCGTCATCGAGGCCACCGCCTGCGGTCTCCCGGCCGTCGTGTCCAATGTCGGAGGGATCCCGGAAATCATCGACAACGGCGTTAACGGCTACCTGTGTCCGCCGGGAGATACAAGTTCTTTCGCGACCGCACTGACCTCTTTATTGACCGATGAGGAACTGTATTCGACAATGTCCGAAAATGCTGTCCGACTGGCCGGGCATTTCAACATGGCTGAATTGTGCCGAAAAACCGTCGATGTATACAATAGTGTGCTTGTCTCAAACGGAATTCGCGTATAAGTTGCAATTATGTTGAATCTGGCCCAGTTTATTATTCAGATCGAGGCGTTCAATGCCAACGTCAACATCCCGTTGATTCGCAAGGCATATGAGTTTTCCGATAAGTCACACGCCGGGCAGATGCGGGAATCCGGTGAACCGTACGTGACCCATTGCCTGGAAGTCGCTTTCATTCTCGCCGAACAGCATCTCGATTCAACCACCATCGCCGCAGGACTGATTCATGATATCGTCGAGGATACCGACGTCACGTTCGACCAGATTAAAAAGGAATTTGGCGAGGAAATCGCTCTGCTGGTTGACGGCGTCACTAAACTGGGACAGGTCAAGTTCAAATCCAAGGAAGAACAGCAGGTCGAATACTTCCGCAAGATGCTTATCTCGATGGCCCGCGATATTCGCGTCATCCTGATCAAACTGGCCGACCGCCTCCACAACATGCGCACCCTCCAGTATGTAAAGCCGGATAAACAGCGCCGTATTGCGAGAGAGACCCGCGAGGTTTATGCTCCGCTGGCGCACCGCTTCGGTATCGCCAAAATTAAGACGGAACTTGAAGATCTTTGCTTTAAATACCTCGAACCGGATATCTATTCGGATTTATCGAAAAAAGTCGAAATGACCCGCACCGAGCGCGAACAATACATTGAAATGGTCACGCGCCCGATTAAAAAAGCCCTCGTTAACGAAGGCATGAAGGTTTCCATCCAGGGCCGCGCCAAACACCTCGACAGCATCAATCGCAAGATGCGCCTGCGCTCCCTTCCGCTCGAGGAAATCTATGACCTGCTGGCCATCAGGATTCTCGTATCCAACAAACGCGAATGTTATCATGTTCTCGGCGTCATTCACACCCTCTGGAAGCCGGTGCCGAACCGCTTCCATGACTATATCGCGAATCCCAAGCCGAACGGCTATCAGTCCCTGCACACGACCGTCTTCGGCCCCAACGAGCGGATGCTCGAAATCCAGATTCGCACCCATGCTATGCACCATATCGCCGAATACGGTATCGCCGCGCATTGGTTGTATAAAGAAGGTCGCCAGCAGATGGACGAGGCCGACCGCCAGATGAGCTGGCTGCGCGAGGTGCTCGACTGGCAAAAGGACATGACTAATCCGTCCGAATTTTTAGAATACCTCAAGATCGACTTGTTACAGGAAGATGTCTACGTTTATACACCCCGAGGCGACCTCGTGCATTTGCCGGCCGGTTCTACGGCCCTTGACTTCGCATTTGCTATTCACACCGATGTCGGTCTGAAAACAACCGGCACGAAAATAAACGGCAAAATGGTCCCGTTGGGTACGAAACTCAATTCGGGTGACGAAGTGGCCATCATGACCTCGCCCAATCAGAAGCCGTCTCACGACTGGCTCCGGCTGGCTCGCACTTCCCGCGCCCGCTCGAAAATCAAACGCTGGCTGAAACAGCAGGGCTATGAGCAATCGATCAGCCTCGGGCAGGAAATCCTCGACCGCGAATTGAAAAAAGTCCGCCTGGTTTTGCCGCCGCCAATCGATTTGCTCGATATCGCACAGGGACTGAGTTTTACCTCATTGGACGGCATGTATGCGGCTATCGGGAACGGTACCCTGTCGGCCCAACAAGTCGTTACCAAAATCAGTCCCGACAAAGAGGAAGAGGAATCCAAACCCTCGCTTGTCAAACGATTCATCGATACGGCCCGTGGCGGCAAGGGGATCAAAATCCAGGGGATGGGCAGCATGATGTTCCGCTTCGCCGGATGCTGTCAGCCGGTGCCGGGCGAGAAGATCACCGGATTTATCACAAGGGGAAGAGGCATCACAATTCATCGCGCCGACTGTATGACGGCGCTGGAACTGGCTAAAGACGCCGAACGCATGATCGATGTCGAATGGGATGTCGCCAAAGACCAGGCCTTTATCGTGCGACTGGATATCCTGCTGGAAGGCCGTAAAAACATGCTCCGCGATATCACGCAGGCGATTGCCGACAGTGACGGCGATGTCCGCGGCGCGGAAATTTCCGGCAAAGGCGCTCCGGTCTCCGGAGCTTTCATTGTCGAAATTAAAAACCTGTCTCATTTGAACCGGGTTATGTCAAAGATTCGCAAAGTTAAAGGCGTAATATCCATAGAACGAGCCAAGGGGGCCGATTTCGATCCGTTTACCGGCTCTCAACAATAATGTAAGAGTAATGCGGAGAAACAATGAGCGATAATAAGTGCAAACAGTGTGGACATACAATACAAGCCAATACCAAATTCTGCCCGGAATGCGGCAAACCGACCACCGCAGCAGGCGTTGTCAGTAAGGGTCTCAATGATCATCTGATCATGATCGCTATCCTCATCGCGGCGGCGGCCATTTTCACCGGCTATCAATTAATCAAGCCGAATACACCACCCGCTCAGCATGCCGGCGGCATGGGATCGGGAAACGCGATGGGCATGGGCGACCAGATGGATATGGCCGGTTTTGAGGCCCAGCTTCCGGAAGATTTCGATGCACTGGTCAGCATGGGCAATGCCCTCATGGATCAGGGTAATTATGATATGGCAGTTGCCTGTTATAAAAAGGCACTGGCTGAAAACCCGGAATCCGCCGATGTCATGGTCGATCTCGCTACCTGTCAGCACGCGACCGGCAATAACGAGGCCGCGATTGAGACATTTACGAAGGCTCTTGATATGAAGCCCGATCACCAGATTGCCAAGTTTAACCTCGGTATCGTGTACTATACGCTTGGGGAAGATGAAAAGGCCAAACTGTGGTGGAATACCCTCCTGTCGGAAAACCCACCGCAGGAACTAAAACTCCGCACACAGGAGTTGATGCAAAAACTCCAGGTGAACTAAATGTCCGACTACCTGACGTCCTGGGGGATGTACACCTGGGACATGCTGGTCGATTCCGCATTTCTCTTATTCATCGGTTTTTTTCTGGCCGGTATCATGCGGGCGTTTATCACGCCGACGGCCATGCAATCCCTGTTCGGAAAGAGCCAGTTTGCGCAGATATTTCGCGCGTCTCTAATCGGTATTCCACTGCCACTGTGTAGCTGTTCAGTTCTCCCGGTGGCTGTGCAATTAAACAGCTCAGGATTATCAAAACCGGGGACGGTTTCCTTTCTGATTTCAACTCCCGAGACCGGGGCTGATTCGATCGCCCTCAGCTATAAACTCCTCGGTCCGTTTTATGCTGTCATCCGCCCGATTGTCGCCCTTGTTATTGCGGTGATCAGCGGATTGATGACAAAACTCTTCGCTTCCAAAGGCACATCGACGCTGCTAGCTCTCAATACCGCTACGCCACGGGCCATTCATATGTCACTTAGACAACGCCTCATCGACGGGCAGAATTACGTTGTAAAAGACGTCATCCCGGAACTGGCCTATTATCTTTTCTGGGGCTATCTGCTGGCAGGTCTGGCTGCGGCTCTGATACCTGCTGACCTTGTCCAGAGCGGTCTGCCGGGATGGCTGCAGTATCTAGCTGTTATCATCGTTAGTCTGCCGGTGTATGTTTGCGCGACTTCATCGACCCCATTGGCGGCGGTGTTGTTATCAATCGGTGTTTTGCCCGGAGCCGTTTTGGTTTTTCTCACTGTCGGTCCGGCGACGAATCTTACTTCCCTTATGGTGCAGAAAAAACTCCTCGGCCTCCGAGGCATGCTCGTCATGACCATCAGTGTTGTCATTTCATCCATCATCTGCGGTATTCTTATAGATACTCTGATGTCGGACTGGGCGGCGCTCCCGTCTTCGATTTCCGCAATGTCTCACTTGGAGCAGGGGAGTGTCATTGAAATCCTCGCCGCTCTTGCGCTGGCGCTTATAATGCTGTATTATTCCGGCAAGCGTTTGGCTAAAAAGGCCGCGAAACTGTTTTCAAAATAAATACTCCCGGAATGGCAACATGATGACTCGAATCGCCTCGGAATTGAACCGAGGTCTTCTGGATTTATTCTATCCGCCTGTGTGCGGAGCCTGCGGCGGGCAGGCCGATTCCGCCGACCGCCTTATTTGCGATAGTTGCTGGGAAACGATAACCGGCTTTTCCGATCCCTACTGTCTGACCTGCAAAAATTTTCTGTCGCCGGGCGTCAAGTGTACCATCTGCAGGGGCGGATCGGTGCCTGTTTTCTCGTTGGGCTATTACGAAGACAAACTCGAATCCGTCATCTATGACCTCAAATTCGCCGGTCTTAAACCATTGGCGGTTCCTATCGGCCGAAAGCTGGCTGATATGATTGATCGCTGCGGCTACCGGGATCGGATAGATTTTATTGTCCCTATCCCGATTCATCATTCACGATTGCAGATGCGGGGCTTCAATCAAGCCGATGAAATCGCTAAATCCATTGGAAATGAACTACGGATTTCGGTACTATCCGAAACCCTTCGCGTCAGGCGCAAAAAACGCCAGCAGGCGCGCCTCAATGCCGCTGAGCGCGAGAGAAACATGCACGACGCCCTTGGACCCGGCCGATCTCAGAACAGCCTCAAGGGCGCCTCAATTCTCATTGTCGATGATGTCACGACGACCGGGGCGACGATCCTCGAGGCGCGCCGGGTGTTGAAAAAAGAACTCGGCGCAAAGAAAATATTCGCCGCCGTTGCTGCCACCGCACTATAAAATCATTGCATTTGACGTGTCAAAATCTCATTTTTCAGCTATATGGCTACTGATTCAGGGAAGAAACAGGCCGCGCTGGAATTTGTCGAGACCTTCATTCAGGCTATCAGACTGGAAGAAGGCGCCTCGGCCAATACCCTATCCGCCTATCGCCGGGATTTGAACGATTTTGTCTCGTTTCTGAAATACCCGTCGCCGTCCAAAATCACCGGGACGAAAGTTATTTCCTATCTGCATGGTCTCTATGCCTATGGCCTGAACCCCTCGACAGTCAACCGCCGCTTGTCGGCAATTCGCAAATTCCTGACTTTTTACGGCATAAGCGTTGACAAAAACGCCCTCCAAGGGCCGAAACTCATGCGCCGCCTGCCGGTCGTACTCTCGGTCCGAGAAGTCATGTCGATTCTGGCCTTGCCGACCGGGGACGACCCGAATCTCATCCGCGACGCGGCTATTTTGGAGACGCTGTATGCCTCGGGAATGAGGATTTCCGAGCTGATTTCGCTGGATTTTTCCGTCTATGCTCCGGAAATCGCCTTTATCATGGTGACCGGGAAGGGAAATAAGGAACGGCTCGTACCGCTGGGAACTTATGCTGTCAAGGCAATCGACCGATACATTAATACATCCCGGCCGCTGCTGCAAAAGAGCAAATCGGACAGTAATAAGCTGTTTTTAACCCGGCGGGGGACAGGATTCAGCCGCTCCGGTATGTGGAAGCTGATACACGGATATGTTATGAAAGCCGGAATTAGGAAAAAAGTGACGCCGCATACATTTCGCCATTCGTTTGCAACCCATCTGCTCGAAGGAGGCGCCGATCTGCGCGTCGTCCAGGAATTACTCGGCCATTCGAGTATCAACACGACCCAAATCTACACCCATCTCAACCGCGAATATCTACTTGAGGTACACCGTCAGTTCCACCCTCGGGCCCTGGATGGAGGCCGCTGATGCTGCATGTCGCCATCCATAGCCGCGGCGCGAAATCGGATCACTTCCTGAATCATATGCTGGAAGAACCGCGCATCTCGTATCATCGCTTCGATACGATGGATGAACTGCTGGTTTTGGCTCAGCGCTTTACGCTCGATCTCATCTTCATCGGCGCCGGCGATGAAAGCGAGAGCGACAAGATGCGCCTGCTGGAACTGACGCGTCGCATCAAAGATCATACCTTCCTGGCCATCGTCCCGACCATCCTGTACTGCTCGAATCCCGAGGACAATGACCTGACCGCGGCGTTCGAAAATGGCGCCGAGGAGTTCTATACGGAGAAAACGCCTTCCAATATCGCTCGCGTGAAAACATCGATGATTATCGAACGGGCGATTCGGGATCTTTCGGTGAATCCGTCCAGCCGCCTGCCCGGTCCCGCCGCCATCGAAAAGGAAATCGAGCATCAGATCAGCCTGGAACAACAATTTGCGGTCTGCTATGCCGACCTCGATAATTTCAAAGCCTTCAACGACTACTATGGTTATTATTACGGTGATCGGGTAATCAAATTGACGGCTCGCATTATTAAGGATGTCGTTTTTGATCTTTGCCGCGAGGGTTTCGTCGGGCACATCGGCGGCGATGACTTCATGTTCATAATCCCGTCGGAAAAAGTACCGCCGGTCTGCGAGGGCATCATCCGTACTTTCGATACGATCATCCCGTATCGTTATTCGCCGGAAGACAGAAAGAACGGATCGATCCGCACCAAGAACCGCAATGATCAGGATGAAGTCTTCGAATTGATGACGCTGTCAATCGCCGTCGTTATCAATAAAGGGAAGATGTTCCGACATGTCGGAGAGATGTCGCACATGCTGGCCGATTTGAAGAAATACACGAAATCGTTGCAGGGATCGAATTACGTCATCGAACGGCGCAAGAAGTACTAACCGTCTAATCGCTTCTGAAGATTCAACGCCGGCTGATAATCGGGCCGCAGATTCAATATCTTGTATACATATCCCAATGCCTGCGGGCGGTTACCGCGTTTCGTATACAATACCGCCAGGTTGTACAGCGGCTCAATTGCAGTATTGTCGACCGCAATGGCCTTATCGTATTTGAGTATCGCCTGCGCCGTATCGCCATTTTGCAGCAGGATATTACCCCAGTTCAGGTATCCCGCCATATACATGCTGTCGAGCGCCAACGCCTCGGTAAAATAAATTGCGGCCGTGGCCGTATCGCCGGCCTGACCGTGGAGGACTCCCATTTTCGTCATCGTGATGTAATCATCAGGGCGCATGTCGATTGCTTTGGTATACATCCGGCCTGCATCGTTCAACTCGCCCAGATAATTGTACTCATCACCCAGATTGGCATAGGCCTCGGGACGCTCAGGTTCAAGAACCGTTACCCGCTGGAACATCCGAGCCGCTCGGGTATGATCGCCAAGGTACGAATAGGCATTGCCCAGGTTTAATATGGCATCCGAATACTTATCATCCAACGCCACGGCATGATTGAGATTCTGCGCGGCTTCCTGATATTTCCCCAGATTGAGATATGCCGTTCCCAATCCGAAATACAGCGTTGGAACGCCGGGGGTTTCGGCGATGGCTATTTTGAATTCCTCTATGGCCTTTGCGAATTGTCCCTGTCGATTGTAATTTATCGCCAGATTGTGATGAATCTGCGCCTTGTTGGAAAATCCCAGGTCGAACCAATTGAAATTGAGAAGAATCGTTACTGCCAGCAGGATGATCACCGGCAATGCGAACGTCATGAAATCCCGCTTCTTCCAATGCTCGAATAGTGAGAATAGCGCCGCCGCCGCGAAAATTAAAAGCAACGGGACTATCGTGAGCCGATGTCGGGCTGTTACCAAAAAGAGAATAACCGTCGGCAGGTAGACGACGATGAAAATCAGCAGTGGCGCCAGTTGTTTTCTCTTGTGCCAGGTTAGCCAGATGCCTAATAATCCCAGCGGCGCAAACAGTCCGTAGGGGAATTTCAACCCGGCATCGAATAACAACACTGACAGCAGGGAAGAGTACTGCCGGAAATCATAGATATCCATTTGATCGGAATTCTCGAATCCCGAAAAGAAATAGACCAGCTTCTTAAAGGTCAGTCCGATAAATTCGCCGGGATGTTCGAAAATGTACTGCTTGGCTCGATTGCTCCAGTAAGACGATACCTCGGACGGCTTCAATTCGTGTCCGACTTCCTTCTCTGCATAGGTCGATACCGTCGGATTAAACTCATCCCATGAAATCTTGCTGTCGAGGGTGATCTCCGGCATTCGCATCGTCAGCCCCTCGGCCTGACTGTTATTCCCGAGATACAAATTGATGCCGCCCTGAGAGGAAATCAGCACGAGGTCATCCGCCACAATCATATTGCGCACTGTTACCGGTACTACCGCACTTCCGACGCCGACAAAGAAGATGACGATCAATATGATAATCGATTTGAGCTCGATCTTGCCGCGCAGGCAGAAATATAGCCATAATCCGAGAAACGGTACGACTAACAGCACATTCGGCCGCGCAATCGCCGCCAGCCCGAACACCAGTCCGATGTAGAACCAGACCCATTTGCGAGGATGTTCAGTATTGCGAACGAAGTGTAACAGTCCGAGCAGGTTCAGGAAGACGAACACGACCGGAATGAGAAACATCGATTCATAGAATATCAGCGTACCGTAAATCGCATAGAAGATTCCTGCCAGCCGAGCCGTACCTTCCTTGAAAAACTCGCGCGCCAGAAGATAGGTCAGCACTGCTGAGCCGGATGAAATCAAGGCCTGGATTATTCTGGTCCAGAAAAAGTCCGATCCGGTGACTTTTAAAAGCAATGCCAGTAGATAGGGATACAGCGGCCCGCGAAAATAGACCTCATGTCCCCAGAAGCTCGATGTCAGAATCTCCTGGGCCCATTGGATATTCCACAGTTCATCCACCATCGGCGAATAGAAATAGGGATTCGATTTTATCTGCAGAAGATAGACGAGCCGGATGACAAAGGCCACCCCGAAGATCAGGATGGCCCATGCATGTTTTTTCGCGAATGCACTCATGGCAGGAGTAAATTACTTCTTCCCGAAGGACCGCGCAACACTAAACAGGGTAAAGGCCAGCAGCCCGACCATGATGAGCGACACGATCTGCCCGAAATCGCCGGTGATAAAGGATGACGATTCATAGTGCTCGGAGAATGCCTTAAAGGCGGGGATTCCGGCGATTAATCCGGCCGACAGGACGCCAATGAGGCCTCCTCCCGCGACAAGACCGGATCCGAACAGGATACCGCCTTCCTGGCGCTGTTTTACGACTTTTTCATCCTTGGATGATTTCTTGACCAGATGAGCAACGACGCCGCCTAACATGAGCGGGGTAGAGAGCGTAATTGGAAGATACAGGCCGATTGCCACCGGGAGAGAATTAATCCCGAGTAGTTCAATGCCCAACGCTAAAAAGGCACCGACAATAATCGGCGTCCAGGGAATATTGCCGCCGATGACGCCTTTGACGACGGTCGCCATGACATTTGCCTGAGGCGCCAACAGGGGATTGGGGTGTTCGGGAGACTGTACCCACCCGAATGCATTCCCCAGAAGATATAATGCGAATCCCATTGCCAACGCCGGGAAAAACAACCCGATAAACTCCGTCCACTGTTGCCTGTAGGGTGTTGCGCCGAGTAAATATCCTGTTTTCAAATCCTGTGCGATATCGCCGGACATACACACGGCGATACACACGACGGCGCCGACCGACATCGCCGTAATCATTCCCGTGACACCATCGATGCCGAACCAGAGCAGAATCAGACAGGTCACCAACAGAGTAAAGATCGTCATCCCCGAGACGGGATTCGATGACGACCCGATCAGACCGACAATTCTTGCTGCCACGACAACGAAGAAGAATCCGAACAACACCGCCAACAGCGCACCGAGGAAATGTAATTCCGTCCCGGGCAGCAGCCAGATTGCCGTCACGATGAGCAGTGACCCTATCAGTACGACCGACATCGGAATGTCTCTGTCCGTGCGAGGCGTCGCATCTGCATCGGCCGAACCGCGATGAATTAGCTGCTTGAAACCGGCCGAGAAAGAACTGATGATTGTCGGGATCGACTTGATCAGCGAAATCGTTCCGCCGAATGCAACCGCGCCGACACCAAGATACTTAATATAGAAATTCCGCAGCTGTCCCGGTCCCATCTCGGAGAGTGGGATATCACCGGGTGAAACAATCATTCCCGGTATCTGGTCTCCGATAAATGACAACAGCGGTCCGATTCCCAGATATCCCATGACGGCGCCGGCCAGCATCAGCGCCGCAATCCGCGGCCCGATAATATATCCGACACCCAGCAGCGCCGGGGCCGCATCGATACCGATCGTGCCGCCTTTGAGCAGTCCTCGGAAATTATACGACGGTGATTCACTCCACAGCCGTCCGATCACCATCATTGCCTTATATACTGCACCAAGCCCCAGTCCCATGAACACCATTTTTGCCTTGGAACCGCCCTCGTCGCCGGCCGTGATGATCTCGGCGCAGGCCGTTCCCTCCGGGAATTTCAGGGTGTCGTGTTCTTTCTCCACCAGATATTTACGCAGGGGAATCATCAGCAGAATACCCAGTGACCCGCCCAGCATGGCCATCCAGAATACCTGCGTCTTGCTGACCTCATGTGCATATCCCATAGCCAGCATATCGCTGTCGGCCGCCCAGATAAAGAACGCCGGAATCGTGAATGTCAACCCGGCTGCCAGCGATTCACCGGCCGATCCGATTGTCTGCACAATATTATTTTCCAGCACCGTGACATTCTTTTTGCTGAACAGCATGCGCAAAACCGCCATGGAAATGACAGCCGCCGGAATCGAGGCCGATACCGTCATGCCGAATTTGAGGGCCAGGTAGGCATTGGCGACACCGAAGACGACGGAAATAATCGCCCCCAGCACCAGCGCCTTGATTGTGACCTCCGGAACTATTTGGCTGGCTTTAATATACGGCTCGAATGCATTTCCTGAATGACCGGACTGAGAAACATTGTCCTGCTGCGACACATCTCCTCCTTGGCGGATGGTGAAGCGGAAATCTCAAGTGGGTTTGTTCTTTGAAGTTACACTCCCGATAGCGAATAGTCAAGTTTGATATTCGCTGTCTATATCGGGCGAAATTTCCTTGCGAATTTTCTTGAAACCGATATCATGAAACTAACGCCATATTGTTGTAACCTGTTGAAAAGCAACGAAATTGTTCGACAGCTTTGGGATATGACGTAGTACAAGTAAAAAAGTTCAAATGCGATGAAAAAAAATCGTATTTAACTTGGAACTTATCTGAGAAACTGTGTACAAGAGATACGAGGAGGATGAGTTGATAGACCAGGACCCAGTTTAAGTAAGTACATTATAGGTTCCTGCAACTGCGTTTGAGAGCTTAACCGAGCCTGTGACCTTTCCTGGACGAGGGAAAAGAGTTGACACCAAGACCGAATAATCGTAACTTGATTATAGAGCAACGCCCCACCCTCTGGCATCACTAATCCCATACGAAGTCAATTAACAGTTTAATCAGGATGGCTGTTTCGCGTACAAGGAAGTAGATGTGACGCCACAGCCGCTAAACTAACCCTTTAAGCGGAGGGGGTGAACAATGATGAAGCACAAACTGCTCGTCACTTTCATTCTTATCATGTTTCTGATCCCCGCGATGGCTTTGGCCAAGGCGGATAGGATATCTGCCGCCAAGATGATGCCGGCCGATGAGGCCAACACGGTGATTGTCCCGATTCACGTCGAAAACACTCAGGAACTGGCTGCCCTCGACATTCCTCTGGAATGGTCCGATGGCGCTACTCTGGAGTCCGTTACATTCACGGATCGCGTCAATCACATGCAGTTTAAACATGCTGCGATCGACAACGAAAACAACCGGGTGATTATCGGTATGGTTTCAATGGTTGAGACCGAAGGTCCCGATCTCACCGTCGGTGACGGCGTTGTTGCGGAGCTCAAGTTTAGACTGGATTCGGGTATTGATGAAATCAATATCAAGGATTTCACCACCGATATGCCGAATCACTCGCTGACGTACTACTACAATGACTACTCGGGCGGCCAGCCGCAGGTCAAAGAAATCAAGCCGCAACTTGATTTTGCTCTCAGCGGCATTGCCGGCTCGAATCTGCCGACCGCGTACGCAGTATCCCAAAACTATCCCAATCCGTTCAACCCGGAAACGACTATTCTCTATGCACTGCCCGAAGCCGGCGACGTAACCGTGGCCGTTTATAATGTAGTCGGGCAGAAAGTACGGACTTTAGTCGATGAGCATCAGGAAGCCGGTGAGCATCATGTCGTCTGGGACGGCAAGGACGCTCATGGTTCCCAGGTCGCCAGCGGTGTGTATTTCTATCGCACGCAGCTGAATGACTTCTCAGAAACAAGAAAGATGGTGCTCCTCAAGTAACAACAAAGGAGGACCCTCTTTGAACCTATTGCTCTAAAGCTCAAACGCCCCTGCGCAGGATGCGAGGGGCGTTTTTGTATCTATCGCAGGATATGCGAATAATTATGTCCTAAAAATCTTCGTAAAATTCAATAATCGCAAATTTTGCGACATTTTCCCAGAACATATTCTTGTTTTTCTCGTAAGATGTTGTTAAATAAGACGAAAATAAAGAACATAAAAATATGGTGCGCGGCACGCACTTTGTTTACATAATATTATGTCTGGTATCGGGAAAGAACGTGCATCTAGCCAATGTGCGTTGATGTCAGATATATTGGAGAGGAGGGCCCCTGTCGTTGCTCGGATAGGGGCTCAACTTTGGCTATAAAGTTTCCTTAATATAGATGCGATTCGCAAACGAAAGGCCCGGTAAAACGGGCCTTTTGATTTTTACCCTGATTTCACACCAGACTATTATAAAGAAAACTCATAAAAATTATTCTGCTGATGTAAGAATCGTTCATTTCCCGTAATAAGCCGATTGTGGCACGCAATACGAGCACGTTCTCTTAAGTATAAAAATACCGCTTATACAACACAATATCTATAGCTCTACAGGAGGTCCTATGAGTCAGAGTGGTCCTATGCGTGTGTCCGAAAATGTGACCAAATTCAGGAAAAAGGGAGGAAATATGCGAAGTAAACGTTACTGTCAATTTGCAGTATTACTGATTGTATTGCTGTGTTTAAGTACATTGTCCTTTGCCACGACGATTAATGTAGAGAAATACCGTTATGTTGGGTCATGCTCCGGTGATGAGAATGTTTTTAAAGTCAGTCCTCCAATGTCCGATTTTATACAAGCCCCCAACACATTTGATGTTACCGGTTTGGATCAATTGATTATCTTTGATCCCACAGCCTCGGTACAATTCAGTTTCGCTGATAAGTACGAATATGACAATGGTGTGTGGTATTACATGGGGAAAGAAATAAATCCATCATTCTCGATTGATCCCTCTTACGGGTATAATCTGAAATATATTGTCTACTGTACCGGTGTTGGTACGTGTGATACTGAACCATTGGTCAATCTGTCCAATTCCTCGATCGGCACACAGACTATCGGCAATGTGCTGACTATTCATTTCCAGGTTGATCGCAGTATTCTGGGCAGAGTCCCCGATACTATGTATATTGAATTATCCAGAAATGGCGGAAGCTCCTGGTCTGAACTCAACAAAGTCGTCGTTGATTGCGGTTTAGATCAATACATACAGGGGAGTCGCGATTGGACCGTTACCGGCCCCGAATCGGGTAATTGTAAAATTCGCCTGCGGTTAAAAGACTATGCCGGCAATGAATTCACCGATATCTCGAATCAATTCACTATTACCGACGGTCCCGATGACTCCGACGGTGACGGCATTCCTGATCCGGATGATAATTGCCCGACCATTTCCAATCCATTGCAGGAAAATAATGATGGCGACGTGTATGGAGATGCATGCGACAACTGCCCGACCGTAACCAATCCGGATCAGGCTGACGCCGATGTTGACGGCATCGGCGATGCATGCGATGAGTGTACCGATACCGACGGTGACGGCTTTGGAAATCCCGGCTTTGCCGCCAATACTTGTCCCGTAGACAATTGCCCGGATATTTACAATCCCTTACAGGAAGATGTCGACAACGATGGAATCGGTCTCCTGTGTGACGATTGCGTCGATACCGACGGCGATGGCTATGGTGACCCGGGATATAACAACACATGCCCGACCGATAATTGTCCCAGTGTCTATAATCCCGACCAGGAATTTTTGGATACCTGGGAGAGCTATGTCGGTGGAACCGGTAGTGATAAGGCATGTGAAATTATTGTCATAAAAGAAGATGTTCTGGCGCCCGGAGACCCGATTACCGTTCAGATTTGGGAAGGCGATTCTCCGCAATCACGAACCATGCCGTGGGACCAGACGATTTCGTATACGCTCAATTGTTCCGCAGGCGGCGATTGCCGAACCGAGATTCTATTGAACAATGTCGTAATGGCTTCCCGCGATTGCCAGAATTATGAGAGTTCCATAAGCGGTTCTTTTGCGGTTCAGGAAGGCGATGTCGTAAAAATACAGATAGTCCAACTGGCGGCCGCTCCCGAGAACAAAGGTGACGGCAATACCTTCGCCGCTGAACCCGGTGATCCGACCGCGCTGTTCCGCTATACCGAGCCTTATGTCTCGGATATCGATTATCAGGGATATGCCGTGGCCGGAGAATACGAAGGCGCCTCCACGGACTTCTATGTGGGCGTCCTCGATGAATGCGGCGGTGTTCGCTGGTCCGTAACCCACGGTACTTCCAATGATGATTATGTCACATCGGCATTGAGAGATGACGACGGCAATTATGTTCTTGCCGGCTATAACATTGACGGCAGCTCGGTGCACCACGGCTATGTCGTCAAATTCGATGATAACGGCGATGTCGTTTGGGAGAATACCTTCCCGTCATACGATATTACTCAAATCACCGGAATCAACAAAGCGATCGATGCCGGATATGTCATAACCGGCAAAACATCCGACGGCACCGTTATTTTCCTTATGAAACTCGATGTCAACGGAGATGTGCTCTGGCATCATACGTATTCATATAACGGTTTGTTGTTAAGTCCGGCAAATGTTGTCACTCCAAACGCAAACCGCTACATGATAGTCGGTTCTTCCGGATTCCTGAGCACGCTTGATGTACTCCTTGTCGTTACAGATAATTATGGAAATCAACTACTCACCAGGACATACGGCCAGACCGGTGTTGCGGAATCCGGACGCAATATTCTCATTACACCCTATGCCTACTTTATCGTCGGCTCAACTTATGAAAACGGAAACCGCGATGGATTACTGATGTATCTCAATACGTCCTGTGACTATCTTAGTCACACTACATATGGAGGTACCGGTGACGAGTCTATTGAAGATATCCTGGCCGTCAACGGCGGATATGCCCTTGCCGGAAGTACAACATCGGGCAGTGCGGGCGGTACGGATTTCTATTTCCTGCGCCTCGACAGCAACCGCGATGTGGTCTGGGATTATACGGTAGGTACCGCCGATAACGAGTACGGATGCGCACTCGATTACATTGAGAACAGAGGTTATGTGATGGCCGGATATTCATATCAAATCGGCGATCAGGACTTTGATATGTACTTCGCCAAGTTTGTCGGGCTGGTGCCGATGACGCCGACCTTGATTGCGCCTCTGAATTACGAGGAGTTCTATGATATTCTTCCGCCGACGTTCTCCTGGTCATCCGTGCCGAATGCCACTTATTACAATCTCCAGGTCGACAATAATTACGATTTCTCGTCGCCGTATTACAATATTACCGGCATTACGGGTACTAACTGGACTCCATCAGGTATCATGAAGCCGAACTATTTCTTCTGGAGAGTCCAGGCCGGAAATGATAACGGCACCGGCGCATGGTCGAGCAGGGGACATGTGCGAATTATTTATTCGCGCCCGACGCTTGTGTCTCCATCCAATTATGTGGAGTTGATAAACAATGGAGATCTGTCACTGATGTGGGAACGCATGACGGATGTATCAAGTTACACGGTTCAGATCTCGACATCTTCGACATTCGACAACATTGTGCGCGAAAACATATATGTCAACAATTGCAGTGATTTCTATTGCTGGTGGAATGTTACCCCCTCTCTGCCCGACGGCACCTATTATTGGCGGGTAAAGGCGAATAATCCGGGGTGGGGATGGTCTAATATGTTCAGATTCACGCTCTGGACCGCAGGACCGACATCATGCCCGGTACTCTTCACGCACGACGGCGAGCAGTTTATTCAGGATAACCCGCTGCTGACCGCATGCGAATTGTCGGGATACACCGAGAAGGTTACGGACTACTATCAGGTATCGAAACCGGTCGTTGCGAAAAACGGCAAGGTTACCTTCCAGTTGAGAGAATTGGAAGATGAGATAACATTCCTCGACGATATTGAACTGATCGTAGTCGACCACTCCGTGAATTCGAAAATCGGATGTTCGGTCGATGGCGAAGTGTTCGCCTATCAGGCCAATGTCCGACCGATATCCGCCGTCGATCATACCGGCGCGGATTGCCTCAGCCAGATTGCCGATCATGATTTTGATTTGTATTCTTCCGATGAATCAGGATTCATGATTTTGACCTATGAAAATACCGGCAATTCCGGCGGTCTCTGCTTCTCCGCTCCGATCAAACTGCCGTGTTTCGAAGAGTATTATTCCGAAGATAATCCGAAAGTAACGGTCATGCCCGAACAATCAGCCAATGCTCTGATTGTTGAACAAATGGCCGCCGACGGCACCTGGGAAATGTTACCCGGTATTCCGTCTCGCCAGGAGTCGGCGCCTGTCTTTGTCATGAGTCGGGCGATTACGACTGAAACCGCCGAGACGATTACGATACGGGTATCCTGGCAGGGCAGTTTCCGGACCGATGAAATGAATCTGTATCTGCCGTCGGATGAACAACCGGCGATTCGACCGATCTCATTCTCGAAGGCATCACTCGATGCGACCGACAAGCGAGAGTTTGATTGGACGAAACTGGGCGCAGGGGAGACTCTAACCCTGAGTAAGGGTGAAATCGCCGAATTCGTTTTCGATGTCGGTAATGACGTCCCTGCCGGTATAACTCGCGACTATATCATCAAGGCGAGCGGCAGATATCAGCCTGACTATGGCACCCTGACGCACGTTCTGCCTAATCAGGTACAGTTGTATGACAACTATCCGAATCCGTTCAATCCCGTGACGACAATCAGCTATGACCTGCCGCAGGTGTCTCAGGTACGCCTTGAGATTATCAATGTGTTGGGACAGGTCGTGACCACGCTGCTCGATCAGCAGGTGGAAGCCGGACACCATGAAGTCATCTGGGATAGTCGAGATTCTAACGGTCAGACGGTAGCCAGCGGTATTTATTTCTATCGTCTGCAGACAGACAAACACACCTTTACGAAGAAAATGGTCCTGTTGAAATAATCCGACCGCAATTCGGGGATACATCGCAAGATGTATCCCCGATCATATCAGCCTTTTGATTGAATTCGCTGCTTGATATCGTCGACGGAATTCGAAAAATGCTGTTGGACGATCACCCACTTACCATCCTGCTTTTCCAAAACCCCGGTCCAGCGCACATTGATCCAGGAAAATTGCTGACCGTTCCACTCATTGACATCATCGAGGAGACAATGCCACCAGGCGACCGATCCGTCTCGTGACAGGTTGATGACCATATCCTTCGTTTCAAATCTGACCGCCTTGAAGGCATCATTCATGAATACATTATTCACTACATCCTTAAACGATTCAAATCCGACCTGCGCATCGTTATTCTCTGGTACATACCAAAACAGGTTTGCATCATGAGCGAAACAGCTATATAGAAGATCCGTATCCTTGTTTTTCGCCCACCCGATAGAATTCTCGATCACCTGCTTGATGACGGCTTTTTCTTCTTCCGGGTTCACCTGTTTCTCCATACATCCCCCTGTCAATAACAACACGATGACGGCTGCAAATCCGATGAGACATTTATACACGGCAACCTCCGCTGTTTTTAATTGTTACTCCAGCGACGTATCAACCGTGCAAACAGTGCATCACTTTTTACCAGAATATTTGCTTGCCGTCCTCGACCGTGAAAATCCGCTGCTCGTTGTTATTGTCAGTCGTCAGCCAGTACAACCCGCCGGCAGGGAGATCCTTTACGTCAACCGAGGTTTTCTTCGGTGTAAACGTGCCGAAGTCCATCCAGTCGCCGTTTTGCCAGTATTTCAGCATATAGGTCATGCCGGATGTCAATGGCGCTTTCTCGACGGTTTCGCTCGAAGCCGCCATGGCTCGAATCGGGACATTATCGATTTTCAATGATACCTGTTGATTCGGTACAATCGACTTGTATAGTAAATTACAATGCACATCGACGACAAACGGATCACCGACCGGTACGATCTCCTCGTTTTCGTATATCGCCGCCAGATACAGAATATCCTTGCCCATATCGGTAAATGTCACGGAACCGTTTTCAATTCGGCCCCAATGAATAGGCTGGAAGTGCCCCGAATTGAACACGCAAATATAGGCGAAATCGACCGAGTCGGGAACAGGCTCTTCTAATTTCACCGTCACATCGCACACATCCATGTAATCTGCCGTGACATCGATATAGTATTTTCCTGCCAGCCAGCGAGGCATCTCTTCCTGTTTGCGCGGTTGAAATACCAGATTTCCCGGCTGCTGATCGAACGTCTTGCGATACACCTTGGCTGCCTTATTATGCAGGGCATAGCTGCCGGGATCGGCTTCGGCCCCCATAAACGGGATGACTTTGCCATTCATGGCAAGAATCGCATTCCATGCATGGTTATTGCCGGTATTGGCCCAGCATGGCGTGTAATCCGATGTTACCGCCAATCCATTGGCCCGCAGCGCAAATATTGCAAGATTGGTCATATCCTCGCAGCGTCCCAACCCGGATGCAACCATCTCGCTCAGACCCTGATCCGTCGGATGGAAATAATATCTGGAATCGAATCCGAACCAGCTCCGCACGTCTTTATTGATTTCCGATGCCACCTGCATGGCATCTTTTTCATCATCTACTAGAGAGCCAATATCCTCGTATTTTTCCAGGAAATAGCTGCGCCAGTCCTCCAGCGGCTCGTTGCTGCCGCGATAGGGGAGGACATAGCGGCAAAACTGATCGAATGTCAAAAACGTTGCCCAGGGCTTGTCGCGCCAAGCGCGGAAGGCGAGGTCGATATTGTTTATCAGAAAATCCGCCGATATCGTTTCGACATCATTGATCCGGTCCTGTTTGCCGTAATCCAGCTCACCGCGCTCGGCCTCGATGGAATCGACGGCTGAAATCAGTGCATCGTAGTTCGGGTAGCTCATTGGATCGAGTTCGACCGTCGCATCGGCCGTATCGAACAGGCGATAGGTCACATAGCAATGCTCCGTCATGTTCCCGATAAGAAACAGCGCCGCCTCGAGTTTCAGTGAATCGCCCTCGGTTTTGTAGTGATCGATAACCTTTTCCAGTTCGGCGCGATTGTCACCGGCCGCCTTGAGCGCCTCGGTCACGTTGTCTGGGTATGTGTTCCCGCCGCATGAGGCGAGTAGCGAGACTATAACGACTGCCAGAATTACATGTATTGTTTTGATCATCGCAAAAATCCTCTCCCAGAGAAGTTCAGTTTCGCCTCCCCAAGAAACGGATTTTGCAGCCGGGACACAAGCAAATTACATTCGGGTAGCCGGCCCTTTAGGACTCGTCCCGCGGTTAGAGTACGTCCTCGTGCGCCTAAAGTCTATGTCTCGCGGGAACCCACCCTTTTTTGCAGAGCCAAAAAAGGGATGGGCCACCCTTCTTCCGGGATTTCTTGAGAAACCTATTACAAGCGCCGGTCATTGCGAGCCCTTCTTAGGGCGTCGCAATCTCAGGATATATGAATAACTCGCGCCACATGCATTGGATCACCGAGCATAGGACGATTATGTATCGCGGGAACCCACTCTTTTTTGCAAAGCCAAAAAAGGATGGGCCACCTGTCAATCGCAGTTGCCAGCAATATACCTGTAGTTACTTCGAGCGATTTTATCGATATCAAGACTGTGCAGGTATTTTTTTATTGTATAAGCGATTGTTTCTTTAACTTCCGAATTGCCTTCCTCAAAAGGATAAATCTCATTATTGAGGTATTCCCAAATAATGTCTTCAAATTCTCGAATTGATAAAGTTTCTCCAGTAGATTTATTTGCAACTGGATGTGGAGTTAATAGTGCGTCCTTTTGATTATCGAAAAGCGAATCGACTGTCGACGCAACAATCTGTGCATGTCGCAAAATTCGAGATGACCATCGTCTTCTCATTGTTCCGCATTTATTCGATGTGGATTCCCATGCATAGGTAGTTTCCTTTAATGACCGTTGAGGTAAAATAATTAAAGAATCCAGCAATCCCTGCGCAAAGCTCGCGCGATTGACATTGCAAATATGTTCAAGTTTCGTAAGTCTTGCGGACCAAGTAATGTATAATATATAATTGCAATCTATGGGTTTTAATCCTTTTAGCCTAAGCGATTCCCAGAATACTCTAGTTGCATCCAAGGCAAAAGCCGACTCAAAATGTGATGATGCAATTGATGTGCAAACTTTGCCAACATACTCTAAGGATTTCCGATCTCTGACATCCTGCCTGTCATGATTCTTGGCAATATATATGACTTGTGCTGATTTCTCGAAGGCAATATCGGCGAAAAACGGCGTCATTGCAAGCACCGCAAAGTATATCCAATATACGAGATTCCCAAAAATTGCCTGCTGCTTATTCAATAATATTAATAGTAACGGGATAATAACGAAAGCAGAGACAATCAACAGAATTGGCAACGCCACTTTAAGAAATTGTGATCCGGCATAGTGACCATGTTCCCAAAGTAAGGCGTAACTGCATGCTACGAAGGCAAGTAAACCAAATAACAGTTTGAAATATTCTAATAGCCATCTTTGATTTTCTCTTCCTCGAATACCGGGTCCTAATCGTTTGATTATTGCCTGAGGGAGAAGTGAATTAATACTTTTTCTCTTTGACTCATTTTGTGAGTATTGAGTGGCCGTGATGGAAAATATAAGTGTAATAGCGGGAAAGGATGAAGCAAAGCAACTGATAAATATAAGACTTATATATGTGCCACGGTAAATGAATATCATTATGATGGATAATATACTCGGGCGTTGAGTGGCTTCTTCGCGAAGCCAATTCCAGACAGATAGAAATCCAAAACGAGTCTCGCCGACAATATTGCCATTCCCATTGGAATATATGAAATAAATCAATCCCATAAGAATTAATATTGCAATTGATAAATGTACGTAGACAACAAGGCGAAGAAGGTGCAAAGGAATAATATTAATAGATTTTTTAAAATATCTTCTGGAAAAATATGCCCAAAAGATGACCGCAAAAAACGGTACTAGCTGTTTAATATCGCTAATAAATCCGAGGAGTTGATAAACGGTATTGGGGTATGGATTGAGGACAATATAAGGATCATTTTGATGTTGCGGTGAAATATACTTTTCTAAGATATCGGCTATTTGCCATCGGGGCGGGGTTAATCCTTGAACTGACAAGTCGCCAATCAGAGAAATGGAAAGGCCTTGAAGTAGAAGTAAAACTAATGCAATTTTTGGCAGAGCAATATATAAGGATGTCATATTGGAGAAATACCGTTTATGGAAGGAACCGATTTCCCCTTTTATCAATTTATCCGATGCATGTGATTTCTTCATATTCGCCAATTTACGATTCCTATTAGGTAGTAAGATCTATCGAGTCGAAAGGACCACCTATGAAAAACTGTATAGCATTTTGCTATGTGCGAGATGAATAAATCGATAGTCAGGTCAAATCAAATACATGACTAATATAGCGAGTAATAGGTAATGACACAAGTGTATTTATTATTAATATACGAAAATAAATTTTGTATGCAAGGGTGCCCCACTCCTGCAAAAGCGGGATAAGATATCTATTCCCACGTCTAAGTACTGGGGTACCGGGACGAAGAGACAAGAGCGGATTCTCACGTCGGCCTAAGAAGGCCTCCTCAGAATGACCGTTGGTAGTAGATGCTACGACAGATGATCGCGCGATACGCGATGGCAGGTTTGAGGACAAACCTGCCCTACGATTTTTGGTGATACCAATCGCATGTGCTTTTTGGATATATCCTGAGATTGCGACGTCGCTGGTCCGCCTAGGCGGACGCCCTCCTCGCAATGACTGGCATTTCAATAAGCCCTTCAGTCGTGGGATAAGATATATTGCTGCTACAACCGCACGGTCTCTAAATACGCGTCCGTGGCCGGGGAGACCGATACCTTGCGCTCACTATCATCGCCGTTCCAGAAGGTAATCTCGACCGCCTTCTTGTCGCGATCCGAACAATAGCGAGCCGTTATTTCCGCGGCCGTCTTGATGGCATCATCGGTGAGATCACCCTTGATGATCGTGATCGGAGAATTCGCATCGCGCGCCTCGAACAGCCATTCGCCGGTCTTGCAATACTTCTCGATCTTGTCATTCTCGGCTTCATTGCGGCCGACGATGACTTTCAGCCGATCATTGACGCGGAAATGCCGCCCGATTTTCAGCAGGTTCAATTCGGTGAAATCGACCAACTCGCAGTGTGAGAAATAATCGCGCAGGCGCGCCGAATAGCCTTTATCCGTGAGCAGACATCCGGCTGCGGGAGTTGGATAATCTTCCAATCCGAACTGATCCGCCAGCTCCATCTGTCGCCGGCGAGACCGGCCATTGATGGCCTCCAGCTTTTCGCGGTCGATGATCCCCAACCGCTCCGGCTCCGTTTCCGGCAGCAGCTTGGCGCACAGCGGTCGCACGAGGCGCCCCTCGAGGCCCGCGTCGCGCTGGACAATCTCCATCTGCGCGCGGTGCTGAGACATCGGGCGCTGACCGATGACCTCGCCGGTGAAGACGAAATCCGCGCCGACCATTTCCATGAAATGCTTGGCCTCGGTGAGCATCAGGATGCGGCAATCGATGCACGGATTCATGTTTTTCCCGTGGCCGTACTTCGGATTGCGGACGATATTGACGAATTTCTGGCCCAGATGCATGAGCTTGACAGTGAACCCGAACTGCTCGGCGACCGGGAAGGGATTACTGCCACAGGACGAGCGATCGTCCATATCGCAGCCGAAATGATTCATGAATGACAGAGCCGTTACCTCGATGCCCTGCCGGCGGATGAGCAGTACCGCGAGGGCCGAGTCGAGTCCGCCGGAAAACAATGCTATGCCGTGACCTTTTTTCGCCATTTCAATCTCCAGGGTGTAGAACCTATCATATAACGCAGAAATGTCAATATCTATTGGCGCGGAATTTCAGATTATACCTTGACTTGGGGTTCGTTAACCGATACAATTAAGCGAATTGATTAGAGCGGAAAGTCTGCATGATTGGAAAACTATACCGGGGCGGCCGCAAATTCGTCTATGAAATCGACCGGCTGACACGATTTTCTGTCAAAATGGTTCTCTCGTGCTTCGGGAGGCCTATCTATCTCTCCGAAACGATGGAGCAAATGTATCTCATCGGTATCGGATCGCTGTTTTTGGTCGTCCTGACCGGTATTTTCGCCGGACAGGCCATGGCCCTGCAATTCAGCAATGAATTGGCCGATTTCGGCTCCAAAAACTACCTCGGACGCATTATGTCCCTGGCAATTCTCCGCGAACTGGGCCCGATTCTCACCGGTCTGATGGTCGCTGCGCGCGTGGCGGCGGGAATTACGGCCGAAATCGGATCGATGAAATCATCGAATCAGCTCGATGCCCTGCTTGCTTTCGGCGTCGACCCGATTCGCAAACTGGCCGCGCCGCGCCTGCTCGCGCTGGTTGTCATGGTGCCGGTGCTGACGATAATCTGTGATGTTATCGCCATTGTCGGAGGTTGGATTATCGCCATCTTCCTTGCTCATATCACATCGACGACGTACCTGTCGGCGGTGAACGAACGGCTCACGTTCGGAAATGTTTTCATGGGGGTGCTCAAGCCGGTTGTATTCGCCTTGATCATCGCATTTATCTCTTGCTATAAGGGGTTCACGACGCGAGGCGGCACCAAGGGTGTCGGCCAGTCCACAACCGAATCGGTAATGATATCGTCAATATCGATTCTGATTATCAATTTCGTCCTGACTAAAGTTGTCTTTTCGTATCTCAAGGGGTATTTATGATTCGATTCGAAAATGTCAACTTCGGATATGACGAGCGGCAAGTTCTCCACGATGTGTCATTTCACATCAAGCCGGGGGAGAGTCGTATTTTTCTCGGGCCGTCCGGCTCAGGCAAATCGACGATTTTAAGGCTGATTTTAGGACTCGATTGCCCGTGGTCGGGGCAAATCTACATCGACGGCGAAAATATCTGCGGGCAAAAGCTGAAAAAATTACAACAGATTCGTAAACGCATCGGCATGGTCTTTCAGGACGGGGCGCTGTTCGATTCGATGACTATCGGCGAGAATGTCGGCTATTACCTCTTCGAGCATACGAATATGCAGGAGGATGAGATCGAACATGAGGCCCGGCGGATGCTGGAATTCGTCGACCTCGACCCGGACATCTTGGACAAGTTGCCCGAGGAACTATCCGGCGGGATGCGCCGCCGTGTGGCGATTGCGCGGGCCTTATTATCGACGCGTCCGAAAATCATGCTGTTCGACGAGCCGACCACCGGGCTGGATCCGCAATCGACGCAAAACGTCATGAATCTCATCATGAAATTACGGCAGGAAGAAAATATCGCCGTCATCATCGTGACGCATCAGATTGCCGATGCGCTGAAACTGGCGGATAAATTCGTCGTCATTCAAAACGGGCTGGTTCGATTCGACGGCGACATGGAAGAACTGCGCACCAGTACGCAGCCCGAAGTGCAGGGATTTTTAACACCGTTCCGCGAATCGATAAACGAGGTCGTTAAACGGGATTTTGTGTAGGGTAGACATATGAAACGCAGCGGAAAAATAAAATACGGAAACCTGTGGGTCGGCATCGTCATGACGATTGCGCTGGCGGCGATGCTCTATTCGTCTTTCCGAGGCGGTGGGACGTCCATCTTCGAAACTAAGGGCCAGCTCTATGCCTACTTCCAGAATGTGAACGGCCTTGTCAACGGCGCGCCGGTCTGGCTGGGCGGTATCGAGGTCGGCAATGTCAAGTCGGTCGAATTCGTCAACCTCGACGAGATGCGCCGCATCAAGGCTACCTTCACCGTCAGACATGCGGTCTGGGAATTCCTGACCGAAGATACCAAAGTCCAGTTGGGAACAATCGGCCTGTTGGGCGATAAGTATGTTGAAGTGATTCCCGGCACCAAAGGGCTTCCGGTCATCAAGGAAGGCAGCGAGTTGCCCGTCCTTCAGCAGACCGGTCTCGATGCCATGACTGCCAAGGCGCCCGGAATGATCGATTCCGTCGATTCACTGTTAACCGGCATGAAAGACATCGCGACGCGCATCGCCGAGGGGAAAGGCACCGCCGGCAGAATCGTCAACGATTCGATGTTGTATGTGAATCTGGTCGGTGCATTGGAACAGACAACGAATGTCCTGGCCGGCATACAAAAGGAACAAGCCCAGATTCTGGCTAAATTATCCTCGACAATGGACAACACTGACAAAATTACCGCGCAGATAGAGTCCGGCGAAGGTACCGTCGGCAAGATGCTCTACGACAAGGAATTGTATGAAAAGCTGGCCAGCTCGGGCGGACATATCGATTCGATTCTGGCGAAAATTGACCGCGGCGACGGGTCGGCCGGTGCGCTCATCAACGATGCGCAATTATATGAGGAAGTCCGGAATCTGGTCGTGCGGATAAATAACCTGGTCGCGGATATCGAACAGAATCCCGGCCGGTATCTCAAGTTTTCAGTATTCTAAAATCAATGGCAATAAGGCGGCAGATGTGGACATCTGCCGCCCACGAATAATCACCAATCTAAAATTCAATAACAGGGAGGCTGTATGGCGCAGAAAATCGATTGGATGTACTTCCGAAACGGCTGAACGAGCTGTAAAAAGACTCGAGAGTTTCTCGACACGAACAGCGTCTCGGTCAAGGAAGAGGAAGACGCGCGCAAGACAAAGCTGCAAAACAAGGAAGCCGAACAGCTTCTGAAAAAAGCCAAATTCTTCTATGCCGCCAAGGGCAAGAAAATCGTCCAGTATAATCTCGAAAAAGACAAGCCGAGCAAGGCTGAACTGATTGGTTTGATGATCGGCCCGACCGGCAACCTTCGCGCCCCGACGATTCTGAAGGGAAATAAGCTGATTGTTGGCTTCAATCCCGACCTGTACAAAGATTTGTTTTAGCGCGAAAAGCTGTCTTTAATCCAACAACTTAATTATCTCCGAGTCATTGCGAGGCCGGACTTCTTAGGCTGGCCGTCGCAATCTCAGGGTATTGATCAAAGCCTCTCAGACCTATATAACATCCTGAGATCGCGACGCCCTAAGAAGGGCTCGCGATGACCGCTGCCTTTTTGTGGTTTATCAACACGCCCTTCAGCCTTGGGGAGTCAAATCCCCACATGGCTAAAGCCATGTGGTACCGATTGGATGATTATACAACCACCCCCAACTGCCTCCTTGGGAAGGAGGCGGAGCAGTGGAACGAATTGTAGGGTGGACTTTTCTTAAAGTCCGCCATTCCAAATTTATCTATTTGGCAGATTTTAGGAAAAATCTGCCCTACAACTTATACAACATCCTGAGATCGCGACGCCCTAAGAAGGGCTCGCGATGACCCGTGCCTCTAATAAAGCAGGAGGTTTCTTCATATTTAGCCGTTTTTTGCAAATTATAGACATTATGGGGCCATGAAGTACGTATAATCTCATAAATGCATACCGGAATGACTATAATCGGGAACAATTCGTCTCATCAATCGGTTTTCCTGATAAAACAAGGCAAAAGAATTGAGGTTACAACATGGAGCCGAAGTCAACGAAACATCTGAAACGAGTCAGTGTCAGGAATGGATTCAAGGATTATACCTATCTGGGATGTCCGCTGACGCGCAATCGTTCGCCGTGGTGCTTCCGCATGTGCCGTCCGAATGCCCAGGGGCTGGGTTACTGCGGACGTGTTGCACCGCACGCAATTAAGAGCCGGATTCAGGCCGGTATCGAGGAATACCGCAAGAGAAAATTGGGAGCGTCGGTCGATAAATAAGACCACTGGAGAAGTTTCTAAAAAGCCGCTCGGATATCCGAAGCGGCTTTTTTTTTGCCATAATCTGAATCATTTCCGATTCAGTCCAGATTTCGTGCAACAGAATTATGAGTATACACGTCCAGTAAATAAGTCAGCTTACGCCTCACCGCGTCGAAACACTCAAATCATGGGAGGATCTCTATGGGGTTCGGAAAGCGCATAGGTGTATCTGTCATCCTTCTTTCTCTGTTCCTTATTTCAGGTACCGTATTTTCGCAACCAGCAGGCCCCGCTCCTGACTACGAAAATCATGCTTTGATGACCGTCTATCCCGCCGATGAATCGGAATACCGCGATCTGCTCCGCGGAGGATTCGATGTCGTCGAAGTCGCCGAAGATCTGTCGGCAAAAGTTATCGCCACGGCCAAGGAAGTCGAGCTGCTCGCCTCACGCTTCCGCACCGTCGTGGATATCGAGAATCTCGAGGAGCACTATCGCAAGACCCTCGACAACACGAAAGATATGGGCGGCTATCATACGCTCTCGGAAATCGAGGGAGAGCTGTACTTCTGGTCGTTTTTGTATCCTGACCTGGTGCATGTCGACACGGTCGGGTATACGCTCGAGGGTCGGCCGATGTGGGCTATGAAACTGTCGGATAATGTCAATGTCGACGAGGATGAACCGGAGATATTTTTCAACGGCGCCATCCATGCGCGCGAAGTGATCACCATCGAATTACAGGTCTTTTTTATCAACTACATGCTTAGCAACATGGGCGATCCCGATATTGCTGCGCTGATTAACGGCACCGAAATCTGGTTTATGCCGGTCGTCAATCCGGACGGGTATTACTATAATGAAATGACCAATCCCGGAGGTGGCGGACTCTGGCGAAAAAATCGCCGCGATAATGGCGACGGCTCATTCGGTGTTGACCTCAATCGCAACTGGGGCCATATGTGGGGGTACGACGAAATCGGATCATCAACCGATCCGGCCAGCCAGACCTATCGAGGCACCGGGCCGTTTTCCGAGCCGGAGTTGCAGGTAATACGCGACTTCATCCTCGATCATGATTTCACGATTATCGTCAACTATCATTCCTACTCGAATGTCTACATGACCGCCTGGGCATATCGGCCCGATATCGTCGTCCCGGATTTGCCGACTCACGGCCAGCTGCTCGATTCACTGCATGCTCTCAATGGCTATGGTGTGTACACATCGTTGTACCCGGTGAATGGCGAATCGAATGACTGGCAGTATGGTGAACAATGGGCGAAGCGAAAAAATCTGGCCTTCCTGCCGGAAGTCGGACCGCCATACTGGGGATTCTGGCCGCCACAGTCTGAGATTATCAATCTTTGTACGGAAACGCTTCCCGGGAATATTCTCTTCGTACAGGAGGCTCAACGGTTGTGGAAGCGCCCGACACTCGATCTGGCATCGGATTTCCATGGAATAGAGGATTCGCTCGATTGGTGCGAGGCAGCAACCACGGTCTACACCGCTGAATTTACGAATCATCACGGCACCAGGCCGGTGTATATGTACAGTATTCCGATGAATGCCTCCGGGTATGACGGTTTCATGACCGTATCGCCGGATACTCAGACGGTAAATCCGGGTGAGACTTTTTCGGTCACGATGACGGTGAATACTTCTGTCGTGCCTCCGGTCAATGGTCGCTTGGATGAAGGCGCTGCGGTCTATGTATCCTATGAACCGACCTTCGATGCCGACAGTACAGACGTATTGCTGTGTCATGCGATTCTGTACATCGTCGGAGACGACAGCGATACGGATTTAATCGCCGCCGATTGTGATAATTGCCCGGCCGATTACAATCCCGAACAACTTGATGCGGACGAGGACGGCGTCGGCGATTTATGCGACAATTGTCCCGACTCGGCTAATACCGATCAGGCCGACCCGGATGGAGACCTCTATGGATCGGCGTGCGACAACTGTCCCGACAGCGCCAATGCCGATCAGCTCGATGGCGACGGCGATGGCTATGGGGATGTCTGCGATAATTGTCCCACGGATTACAATCCCGATCAGACCGATTCCGACGGCAACGGCGTCGGCGATATCTGCGATATCGTGTGCGGCGACACCAACGGAGACGAAAGCGTCAATGTCGGCGATGCCGTCTATCTTATTACGTACATCTTCAAGGGTGGCCCGGAGCCTGTATCGGCGCGAGCCGCTGATTCCAATTGTGATAGCTCGGTCAATGTCGGCGATGCCGTATACCTGATAAATTATATCTTCAATTCGGGCGGCGCCCCGTGCAGCGCCTGCCCGTGAGCGTAAAAGGAGGCGACGGTGAGGACCCTCGATTCATTCGAGGGTCCTGACTTTTTCGCTGCCGGTTTGAAATTCTGCCTCGAAAATTCTCTTGCGTCCTGAAATTCTATTCCGATATTGAGAGTGAAAGAAGATATTCGGGAGGGAGTATCATGAGATATCGAGAAAATCATTTAACGACTCATCTCAGTATTGTGGTGGTGCTTGAAATTGCCGCCGTAATTTTTGTTCTATTTGCCATTGGATGCAGTAAGACCAGTTCCGACACCGTCGAGCCGGTACTGGAACCCTCAGGTGAAATCGTGTCATACAGCGCCTGCAAGCAGGAAGTCGCCGAGACACTCGATACCGGCGAGTTGCCATCGGGCACGACCTGCATGACATTTAATTATGACGGCGAGTCGCGCCTCGAGTTGACCCATGTCGACCTGTTGGCCAATTGCTGCCAGACGGGGCTTATCGGAAACATCACATTCGACGGAACCGACATTATCATTACGGAAGCGGAAAAAACCGATAACGGCGCCTGTCGCTGTATCTGTTCATACAATATGTACTTTCTCATCTCGAATATCCCACCGGGAAATTATCACATCAAAGTCAATGAGTTCTATCAGTTCGAGGGATATGAGGGATTGGAATTCGATATTGTGCTGGCAGGGAAGACCTCCGGATCGCATTGCGTCAATCGGCCATAGGTGTCAATCAATATGTTGTTGACAAAATAGACTAATCTGTCTATGTTGTCTGTAGCGCTGACGGAGTGATTCCAGTTTTCATCAATTACATTCGCTGATCTGTCCGCTTTCTTTGAAATTAGTTTTACGTGTCAATCAAGGAGGGACCGGAATGAAAAGATTCTCTTTCTTTCTCGGCTCCGCTCTTTTGTTCTGCCTGATTTGTTATTCTTCGGTGAGCGGTGTACCAATGTGCGGTGATGTCAATGATGACGGAACCATCAACATTGGCGATCCTGTCTATCTTATCAATCATATCTTCAAGGGCGGCCCTGCGCCGTACCCGATCGGTAAGGCCGATGTCAACCAGGACGGTTCGGTGAATATCGGCGATGCCGTCTGGTTGATTGTTTATGTGTTTCTCGGGGACTTCCCGCCGGTTTGCCTGCCATATGCGACGACAGTCACCGATACTGAATGCAAATCCGAGATTGCCGATGACCCCGCTACCGACCAGGATTGCATCAACTGGTCGTATGACGGTGAGGCGACCTTGTCGATCGAGCACCTCAATGCCGGCTTCAATTGCTGCCCGATAGAATTCTTTTTCGACGTAGATTTAAGTAACGGTATCATTACCGTCACCGAATCGGAAGAGGATATGGGCTGTGATTGCATGTGCCTGTTCGATGTCGCGTATGATATCTATGAAATTCCGCCGGGGCAGTACACGATTATCTTTTACGAACCGTATGTGGGGCCGGGGAACGATCTGCTGATGGGTGCGATCGACCTGACCGCCGCCGGTAGTGGAAATTTCTGCGTGACGAGAACATTTTATCCGTGGCATACGCCGGAAAGCGGCAGTGGCGTTATCGGATGGGGTGAATGCCAGGGCTCGCCGTACGATAAAGACCCCGATTCTGCCCGGTGTGTTGCCTGGGAGTACAACGAAAACACCGGCGTACTTTTATTGACGCATGAAAACTCGGTCGCCAACTGCTGCGTCGATTCGATTTATGCGACTATTTCGTATGACGGCATCAGCACATACATGATAACCGAATTGCAGGCCCTGCAGTTCGGATCCGGTTGTTCGTGTCTCTGTTATTATGATGTCGCGATACGGATGGAGAATATCGAGCCGCGCCTGTATCATTTCAGTTTGCTGTGTCCGGAGTGCAATGAGTCCGAGCGCATCAATGTCGATATCGATTTCTCGCAGGAGCCGACCGGACGGTTCTGCCCTGAATAAAAAATATCGCCCAAAGAGAGAAATAACGGGGATTTGGCCTTCGGGACTTGTCCCCGTTTCTCTATAGCCTGTCAAAAAACCTATTACAAGCGCGAGTCACTGCGAGCCCTTCTTAGGGCATCGCAATATCAGGATGAAATTCTATACCTTTATCAAAGCCAAGGCTCAAATATCTCTCGCCAACTAACGACGACATCCCCTCTGGAGAGGGGTGCCCGAAGGGCGGGGTGTGTTGGCGGTAGTTGTGATTGGCGCCGTGAGATTAGATGATGAAATATTATGCATGTAATAGTAAAATAAACTGCTATAGAATTTTAACATCTTCCTGATTCAATATTTTGGGATCAATATATTCTGGGATTGAAGATGCTATTTTTTCCAAGATCCAAAGCATTGTATCCCTTATCGCAATCGTAGCTTGATAATCTAATATTCTATGGTCGCGTGCGACGTTAAGTAGAGGCCAAAAATTATCTGGCGAAGAATCATTAACCATAGATAATTTATCATTAACTTTTGTAATCTCGATTTTCGTTTCTGATTGAGTTGGATGAATAAAGGAATGACGTATTTCGATTACTTCTTTAAATCTTTTCCATTGATCACTCCCTATGTCGAAAATTCCTGAAGGTTTTATTGGTTGCTCTTTGACTAGCGGAATAACAAAGTAAGCCCGATTTTCCAGATTCCAATCAAAAAAATTCTTTCTTCTTATCAATTTTATCACCCGAGTTTCTATACTATTAAAAAACTCTTCGGGAATTGTATCAATTGTCCTTTTTGAGTATTTGAGATAGATATAATTTATAAATGCTTCAACTCCAGCATAATTCGCGAAAAAAGACCCAATGCAAAGAGACTTTTCACATTGCCAGATATCTCTAGGTGCGGCATTAACTAGTTCTCCGTCCTTAATTTTAAAAGATTTATCTTTATGTATGTACTTGTGGTAAGGATAGGCGGATGTTAGTAAATCATCTGCAGCTCTTAGTAAGGCTTGGAAGGGGCGTGTGTAGATTATTGCCTTATGTGACATTCCATTCCTACTTCGTGTCCAGGATAATATTTAATATCTCCAGCGTTGCGTTTTTGCCTGTGTCGCCGACCTCTAAGGCCGGGCCGGTGCACGAGGGGCACCCGTCGCGGCAAACGCAGCCCGTCAGGTGATCGCGGCAGGCCTGGAAAATATCCGGTACCATATTGTACAGCTTCTCGGCGAAGCCCACACCGCCGGGTATATTATCATAGACATAGATCGTGGGAGTATTCGTGAATGGGTCGCGCACGCGAGACAGCGCTCGCACATCGCGCGGATCGCACATCAGCCACAGCGGCGCAATCTTCTGCAATAAATTGGCTACTCCGCGCAGGCCGCCGCCGAGATTCGATTCGGTCAGGTTGGCGATGATTGCCAAATCCTGCGGCAGGCGATACCAGAACGATGTCGTGTGCATCTCCTGCTCGGGCAGAGCCACCGGCCCGGACCCGACATTCTCATGCGTGTGGAATTTAATCTTCTTGAATAACACAACGACGCGCGTCAGCGAGACATCGCCGTGTCCAATCGTCCCCGGTGCGATATATTTCTGCTCCTCGACCTCGATGACTTTCAAATCGGCCTTTTCCTCGGCATCGGTATAGTAGTCGACCTCGGCTTCCTCGACGTACGCCTTGCGACCGTCCCAGTCGAGTTCCTTGACCTGGTACGTCTGCGCGCCGTGCAGATAGATGGCCTCGGGATGCAAAAATTCAGGCGCCGCGAAATAATCCAGTTCGCCGATGACTCTGTTCTCATCCGACATATTGAGGATGACGAAATTCTCGGGCGATGCCGAGCGCAGCGACACCTCATTGGCGGGGTAGATGTCCGACGACCAGTAATATTTTTCTCCGGCCTTGCGGACGATGCGATGCGCCTCGAAATATTCCATGATATCATCGACCGGCTGCGGGCCGATTTTTTCGCCCATCCAGACCGGGAGTTCGAATGCCGCGCATTTAATATGGCTCGATTGAATAATCAGATTATCGGCATCGATGATGCCTTCTTCCGGCGTGCGATTGAAGAAATAATCCGGGTGCTGCATCAAAAACTGCGGCAGGGGCGAGGATGATGCAATCAGGATAGCTGCCGAAATACCGGCCTTGCGGCCTGCGCGCCCGGCCTGCTGCCAGACCGATGCAATCGAACCGGGGAAGCCGCACAAAATCGATACATCGAGCGAGCCGATATCGATACCAAGCTCGAGCGCATTCGTTGACACGATGCCGGTGATTTCACCCGAGCGGACGCCCTGTTCGATCTCGCGCCGCTCGTTCGGCAAATAGCCTCCGCGATACCCGGCGATTTTCACGCCGCGTCCGAATTCGTGTTTGAATTTGTCTTTCAGATAGCGCAGGATAATTTCGACCTGCATGCGATAGCGTCCGAATATAATCGTCTGGATGCCCTCGGAAATAAACCGCGATGCGATACGCTCGGTCTCATTGACCGAGGACCGGCGGATACCGAGTTCGGCATTGATGACCGGCGGATTATATAAAATAAAATGCTTTTCTCCGGCCGGTGCACCGTTTTTGTCGATTTTCCTGACAGGGGCTTCAATTAGTTTCGAGGCCAATTCATCAGGATTTGCAATCGTCGCCGAGCAACAGATGAATTGCGGATCGCTCTCGTAGAAATGACAGACACGTTTCAGTCGCCGAATCAGATTCGCCAGATGCGATCCGAAAATACCGCGGTACTGGTGTACTTCGTCGATGACGATGTACTTGAGATTCTCGAACAGCTTTATCCATTTAGTGTGGTGCGGCAAAATACCGGCATGGAGCATATCCGGATTGGTGACGACTATGTGTCCGGCCGAGCGGATAGCGCGGCGAGCATCCTGCGGCGTGTCGCCGTCGAATGTGTATGTTTTGATATCGACATCAAGTTCGGTAACCACACCGTGTAACTCGTCGACCTGGTCGGCGCCGAGCGCCTTGGTCGGGAAGAGATACAAAGCGCGTGTTTCGCTGTCGGTAAGAATCGCATTCAATACCGGGATATTGTAGCAGAGAGTTTTACCGGACGCCGTCGGCGTAACGACGACGACATTGTGTCCGGCATTGATTTGTTCTATGGCCTCGATCTGATGCGAATAGAGCGATTCGATGCCGCGAGCTTTGAATGTTTTTACCAGTCGTTCATCGATGAAACCGGGGAAGGGGCGAGTGTCGGCGGGCCGGGCGGAAAGCGATTCCCAGTGAACGATGCCCGGAGCCGTCTCCGGATCGGTCCGGAGCGATTCCAGCACTTGCGGCAGATTCATATCGTACGCACCTGTTGGAGGCTGCGGATGCAAATATCGCACAGTCTCTCGGATTTATTGTCGATATCCAGCATATTTTCGGAATCATAGTGCACGCAGCTCGGATTGGCGCACCCCGGAATGGAATAGATGTTTGCCATCTGGTGGATGACTTCTTTATATAGCCGGGGATATATTTTCTGGTCGTCTTCCGGAAGACCATAGAATTCCTGGCGGAAATGAAAGAGGGAAATCACGCCGGTCGAGCCGAGATTGTCGGAATACCCCAGGACAAAGTGGCGATTGGGCAGGTACAAATCCTGCTCACAAATGCCGATTATCGTTTCGCGCTGATTAGCCTTGAGCCGCTCCAGCTTCGACAGGATAATCCGGGCGTAATATTGACTGCGCGTCTCGTTGAAAGCCTCCTGTGGCATACGCATGCCTTTGAGGATATCAACGCCGCGATTGAAAACGCCGCCCAGCGCGCTGGCGACTTTGTTGACGAGTCCGAGGTCGGCCTCGCCGAGGGGAACGATAACGATTTTTGCTCGCAAAATACTCATGTCAATCCGCGTAGAAGAAGCTGCTTCGAGAGCCGTTCGGCGATACTTTCAATTCAATTTTACCGGCACACTTTGGACACCAGCCGACGAATGCTGTGCCCTGTTTATTAAGATAAATCCGCGAATACACTCGGCAACAGCGGAAAAAGATTCCGACCGAGGGGCGCGGCTGTCTTTTCGTGTCTTCCGGCTTCATACTCTTCAAATATAAAATCCCCAAAGCTCAAAGCCAAGTTTTTTAACTCGGTAAAAGATACGGCAAAATAGGAAATTATTGGGGGCATGAGTGTCACAAAGTTGCCGCCTGCGGCTATGGCCAAGGGCTACCGGATTATTTATCGGATTTCATGATTTGCACGGAGGAGGAACTGCCGATTCGGGAGGCTCCGGCGTCGATCATGGCGTGCGCATCGGCAGCCGTTTTAATGCCGCCGGCGGCTTTAATTTTGATTTTTTTACCGCAGAGTTTTTTGAGCTTCTTCACATGCTCGACGGGTGTCGCGCCATTGTAGCCGGTAGCCGTTTTGACGAAATCGATTCTGGCCCGAATGAGCCCCTCGACAGTCGGCTGCCACAGTTCTTCCTTGAGAATCGGCGTTTCGATGATGACTTTCAGAATCGTCTCGGCCGCAATGCGGCGACGAACTTCCGAGAGTTCTTTGATAACTCGGTGGACTTTCTCCTCGGTCAGCCAGCCGATATTGGCGACGATATCGATCTCCTCGGCGCCTTCGGCGTCGATGCGAGCGGCCTCGGCCATTTTAATTTCGGTATGATTGGCGCCCAGAGGAAACCCGACGACCGAGCAGACCTTGATTTTCGTCTTTTTCAGTTTCTCAACGGCCTGGGGGACGAATATCGGATTGACGACCACGCTGTAAAATTCATGCTCTATTGCTTCGGCGCACAGGCGGTCGATATCGGCAGGTGTGGCGTCGGAGCGAAGTAGGGTGTGGTCAATGTAGCGGTTGAGCCGCATCGGTTATCTCTCCCAGGAACGACTCCCCTGGGAAGTCGCCTGCAATGCCGAAAATGTCGGCTATTGTTTTTCCGGTATCGGCAAATGAACGGCGCGTGCCGAGATGAATGCCTTTCACCAGACCGGGAGAGTACACCAGAAGCGGAACGTATTCCCGGCTGTGATCGGTGGAAGGCGTCGTCGGATCGCATCCATGATCGGCCGTTATTATCAATACATCCCTAACAGTTAATCGCTCCAATAGTTCCGGGAGTTTTTCATCGAATGCCTCGAGGCCGGCGGCGAATGATTTGAAATCGTTGCGATGTCCCCAGAGCATATCGAAATCTACGAGATTTATCATAACGAGGCCCGACTGGAATGACGAGGCGGCCTCGATGGTTCTATCCATGCATTCGGAATTGCCGGAAGCCGGGACTTTTTCGGTAATGCCGCACCCGGCCATGATGTCATAAATCTTACCGATGGACTGAACCGGGATGCCCGCCTCGACCAGCTTTTCATTCACGAACGGCGAGGGTGGCGCGATGGAGAAATCTTTTCGCCGAGGCGTTCGGGTGTAATTACCCGGCGACCCGATGAACGGTCTTGCGATAACACGCCCGACGCCGTGCTCACCGACGAGCATATCGCGAGCCGATTGACAGATGTAATATAATTCATCGATGGGAACGATTTCTTCGTGCGCGGCGATTTGAAAGACAGAATCGGCGGATGTGTAAACAATCAGCTTTTTAGTATCGGAATGCTGTTTGCCCAATCGGTCTATAATTTCTGTCCCGGAAGCCGGTTCATTACCGAGCACTCCATAACCGGTCCGCCGTGTAAACTCGGCAATAATATCATCGGGAAATCCATCCGGATACACAGGGAAGGGGCGCTCCAGTAAAACTCCCATATGCTCCCAATGTCCGGTAGTGGAATCTTTGCCCGGAGAAATCTCGGCCATTTTCCCAACGGCGGCCGAATGATCAGATTCGGGAGGTATGCCATCTATCGCGGCTATGTTACCGAGGCCGAGACTCTGTAGATTGGGAAGATGTAACCCTCCGACCGCGGCGGCTGTGTGCTGTATCGTGGCGGAACCATTGTCGCCATATGACGCCGCGTCCGGTAATTCACCGATTCCGCAGGCGTCCAATACTAAAAAGAAAACCCGTGTGAATTTCTTCATACGGGTTATATACGAGTCTATGCGAATACTGTAAAGGTCGTTTTTATTGACGCTCCAGTTTTTTCAGCGAATAGGTCGATGTCTCTTCCATTTCCTGGCGAATCTTCTCTGTTTTTGTCGTCCAGTCCTTTTCAGGAAGATCAATCATTTCGCCTTTATCGTTTTTACTGCACTTTATCGTTCTGGTGCTCTCGCGCTCGATAACCAGGCGGCTTTTTGATTCTGAGTGGACGATGATGCCTTCATTGATGGCAAAATACAGGAGCTCATTCGATTCGACCCAATCAACGCCCCAGCCCACGACTTCCGTTTCGGGATTATCAAAGACCGGAAGAGCGCCTTTCGCTTTGCTCTCGATTATCAGGCAGTCATAATCGTTTTTGCGAGCCGTCCCCTTGATCGTCAACACGTTAATACCGGTATACTCCGAGCTGTCGGGCAAGACTATCGGAGTTTTTTGAGTCCATGTGTCGCCAACCTTGACCGGTTGATCGGGATACACCGGGATCATCTGCTTGTAATAGCTCTCGATGTATTTCAAACGTCCGGGATAGGAGGGACCCTCCAGGACTTTGATGTCGGTGATCCGCTCCTGAGGCGTCGTCGTCAGGAGATAGCTGTATTTGCGGGTTTTGCGGGTGACTTTACCCGAGTCATTAACCGGTTCATCCCAGCTCCAGAGGTTATCCTCCTGGAGAAGCCAGGAACCGTCCGGATTGATTTTCTTCGTTTCGAACTTAATGGATGCCTCGGCCTTTGTCTCGAATTCGTTCTGGAATACATCATCGACGAATACCGAACCGGCGCGCTGATTGGTGAGGGTATACTCCCAGGTGGTCCCGACGGGAGAATAATTCGAGCGCATCAGGTAGGTTTGCGGTTCGGTGGAACAGGACGCGAGCCAAACGGTCGCGAGTACAAGACAAGCGAAAACGGCGGCGAAACGTGAGGTTTTATATGTCATTTACACTCCATGTTTGACCTATATATCGGTCGGCAGTAATATACTGCTTAGAAAGAGAAAGTCCTTATTTTTCCGGCATTTTTTCGTCGGAATCCGATGGGGAGTCTTCCGACGGGGCCGGCGCCTGCGCTTCCGCATCCGGTAGGGCAATCGGATCGGTGAGTAAAAATGCGGCAGGCTGCGAGCTATCCGCGTAATTGGATTGATTTTTGTCCGTTAAAAAGGCGGATGCATAGAAGGAGCCGAACAGAAGTGTAACGGCTGCGGCCACTCTGATGAGCGTTTTCATCGTCTGTTGTCCCGGCGATACGGGAATGATGACCGCGCCATCCGTCCGAACATCGGTGGGAGCAGTTCGGTACAGAATCTTGTCGGTGAGCTCCTGAAAATAGCGGTCTCCGGGATCGGGGGCCTCTATTTCGGCTAACCGTTTTTTGAGTTCGATAATCATGTCCAGATCTTCCCGACATGCGGAACAATCGGCCGTGTGGCGGTCGATCTCTGATCTCAGCTTCTCGGCCATTGAGCCGTCCGCATAGTCATCGTGCAAATGCACAGTATGGCGGTCTGACATTGCTTACCTCCATGCCCTAATTAGGAGGTTAAAAGTTTCGCCAGTTTCTTTTTCAGTTTGCCGCGAGCGATGTGTAAATTAGAGCGGACGGTCGCCTCCGGGCAGTCCATGATGTTGGCGACTTCCTCTTTGGAAAGTCCTTCCACATCGTGGAGGATGAGGGTTGCCTGTTGACGGGGAGGAAGCTCCTCAGCCGCTTTAATAATCGCCTGCAACAACTGTTTGTCCTCGAGCGTCTTTTCCGGATTCTCAACGCGGGCCGACAAGGTTAGTTGAATCGACCCCGGAAGCTCCGACTCGTCCGGCATCGCGACTATCCGCCCCTTCCTTTTGCGCATCAAGTCGATGGCATAGTTAGTCGCGATTCGGTATAAAAACGAATCGAAGTGTTCCGGCGACTTTAATTGCTCAATCCGGTTGTACGCTCGGACGAAAGTTTCCTGCGTGACCTCATCGGCATCGCTGTGATTTCTCAGCATCTTGAACGAGAGTGCATACACTCGCCGTTGATACTCTTTCACCAGCCGCGTAAACGCCTGTCTGTCACCCTTTTGAAAGCGGTGAACCAGGCGGATTATGTCTTCAGTCATCCCCAGGACTGTTCTTTCGTCTAAGGTTGTGACGATTCGTACCGACTTTTGTGCAAACAAAAATCAAAACAATTGACTTTGATACCAGCATAGAGTATGATGCTTTCCGCTATTTGTCAATTTGTTTTTAGCCAATGGTTTGGAATAGGCATGACGGTTCCGAGCGAATACATATATAAGAATAAATACAAATTCCTCATGGTTTCGGCCCTGTCGGCCTTCATGGGGACGCTGGACGGCTCAATCGTCAATGTCAGCCTCCCGACACTGGCCAGAACCTTCGATGTTCCTATCGACGCCATTGCCTGGATTGTTCTCGCCTATTCTTTATCCATAAGCGCTACGCTGTTGATGGTCGGCCGGTTGGCCGTCAGGCGGGGATTTCGCTTTACATATATGATGGGCTTCGGTCTGTTCGGTATTGGCTCCAGTCTGTGCGGTTTTTCCGAGTTCTTCTGGCAGGTGGTAGCGGCGCGTGTCATTCAGGGGGTCGGAGCCTCTTTTATGATGGCTGCCGGACCGGCTCTCATTACCCGGTCTTTCCCGCCTGATGAGCGGGGCAAGGGGATGGGCGTCATGGGAACCGTAGTAGGGATCGGTCTGATGTCCGGGCCGCCGCTGGGCGGATTGATCGTATCGACTATCGGTTGGGAATGGATTTTCTTCCTGAATATCCCGGTCAGTATTTTCGGATATATGTACGCGGCCAGATTGTTAAAGGCAATGCCTGCCGAGGCGCCGGAATCGCGACTGAATTATGCGAACTGGTTTTTGCAGGCAGTCACGGTCATCTTTTTATTGCTGCTTTTGAACCGGGTCAATAGCCCGGACTGGTCAGGAATGGCCCTGGCCATTCTCCTCGTTGTCGGACTGACCGCTCTCTCGACATTTTTGTGGCGGGAATTGAAAAAGGATCATCCCCTGATCGGGCTGGGGATTTTTAAACACAGCCAGTTTACGCTTGCGATTTCGACCATGCTAATCAGTTTCATGTGTACGGCCGCGGGGATGGTGTTGATTCCGTTTTATCTCGAAGAGATCCTGCACCTCGATCCGACCCATGTCGGGCTGGTCCTGGTTACGATTCCAATCGTGACAATCATTGTGGCGCCGACGTCGGGGAGAATTTCGGATAAAATCGGTTATCGATTATTGACGACGCTGGGGTTGGCAATTATGTCAGTCGGAATATTCTGGACGAGTACCCTCGATCAATTCTCGACGCGTACCGATGTCGTGCTGCGCCTCATCGTCCTCGGAGTCGGCGCGGGGATGTATCAGACGCCGAACTCTACGGTGATGATGGCAGCCGTACCGAAAAAACTAACGCCGATCGCGTCAGGGCTTCTGGCTGTTTCCAGGACGCTCGGTATGGCCGGCGGTGTGGCCATTGCGACGGCGGTATTTTCATATCAGCGGAGTATCTATGCCGCAACCATGGATGAGGCGGCATCATTCGTCGCCGCATTTTCCTGGGTCGTCGTCGCCTTCGGTCTGTTTAACCTTGTTTCGATGACAATATCGGTCTTCAGAAAAAATCGCCTGGATAAGGTCGATTAGAAACCGCTCGCGTATTTTTTATTTCCCCCGCAGCGTACTCAATTTTTGTTCGTAAAATAACCGTACGATTTCATCATCCGTAAAGCGATGGCGGATGTCTTCCAGCATGTTTTCTAAATTCTCGGTGCCTTTCAGATTCTCATATATCATGTATCTCTGCATGAGGGCGGATCGATTATTAGGGTGTTCGGCCAGAAACGCCTCATTATACACAAGCGCGCTGTCGTAATAGCCGGAGTCGATGGCAGCATTGGCCAATTCATAAGCCGTGGGCTGATACGAGCTATGCGACCTATTGCGAGTCGGTAAAACTCGCAGAATCGAATAATAGATGCCGCGGATTTTGTATTGGGCGATGGTCGTCGTCAAATTCTCGACGCCGAGTTTTTTCTGAGCACGTGATATCTCATTATACTCGAGGGCAAGATGAGTGATATCAATGTCGCTCATATCGGGCATTTCGAGCCCGGAAAAATAAATGAAATATTTATGACCTGTCGTGAGCGTCACCGCTCCGGCAAATGAACCGGTAAAGACTGCATCGGAACCGACGATTTCGGCGATATCCTGCGATGCGTCTCGGAGATGGTACTCGCCCGCATTGATCCAGGAAACGAATCCGTAAAATTGATATGCTCCCGACATCAGAATCAGTATGAAGACAATTTTGCGAATGAGATGAGACTGCGCCACAAGTCGTTTGGTCAACTTCCTTGTGCCAAGAAGAATTGCGATTATGAGGGCGATAATGGCCGATATCAATATCGATTTCACATACGCGGTCGACCCCTCAGATCGATACAATGACTCCATAAAAAGTTGATTCCATGCGAACCAACTGATGAGAAAAATGAGTAGCGTGGAAATAACCGATCGTTTGGCCGACGGCGTATTATTCAATCCGGAGGCGTCCGCACTCAAGAACAAAGCCAAAATAACCACGGCGGGTGAGAGGAGTAATACCTGATAGCGAAGCGGGGTATAGAGAGATTGGTCAAAAAAGACGAAATACCCGGCAAAACATAATAGTGCGAAAACAAGTGAACCGTTTTCTCTGAAGAAAGATAAGCCGTTTCTCAGGCGAATGGCATAGAAAATCAATGCCATATACAGCGCTGAAAATAGAAATGGTGAGAGAGAGAACAGGTGTGATTTTGTACCGAATGTAAAAAAGTGAGTGAAATAGCGATACCCCGCCGGAATTTCCAATGAACCGGTCTCTGCTATGGCAATATGCTCCTTTAAAAATGCAGCATATGATCCCACATCATAGCCTACTAAAACAAAGAGAAACAGAATGAGGGAACATGCCGCGCTGCCCGCGAAAAAGCCGAATAGTTTCAGCCTCTCGGACAACGATCCTCGATCAAGAAGAATCATGGCGCCGACAACCACGTAAAATACGACGGCGAAGATTTTACCGGTAATACAGGCCAGAGAAATTATTACGGCCATTGTTACTAAGTTAGAGCGACGTAATCCAAATCGTTGATACAGGAAAAAGAGCAAACCGAAGTAGAAAAGCAGTGCCGATTCCAGAAATGGCTCACGGTTATAAGTAATAAGTGTAAAATTTATGCATAAAAGCAGGCAGACGACAAATGCTCCGCCATATCGATATGGTGATTTATTCCGTGCGAGGCACCCAAAGGCAAGCAGTACAATGCCGACGATTGGAGGAATCGTACCAATGATATTTAAAGCCAGCGGCGTAACTCCGGCAATTGCGAAAACGAAATACGCAACAGCCGACATCAGTGAAATTTGGAACACCTTCCAATATTTGTATGAAAACGGATCAGATTCGCCGAACCGGATGTAGTTGGCGGCATGATATACGATGTGGGAGGGATCTGTGACAAGGGCCTGACTGTTTTCACCAATCGCCCGAGGCGGATCCAGGTCGGGAGCATACAGGCGAAGAAAGACTCCAATGATCACGGCAATGACTGCGGCGAAGAGAAATAGTCGCTGATTCCGAAACCGCTTTTCATCTGCCGTGTTCATGCATATAAGGTACGGCGTTGAATGAAAAACGCAAACCAATTGTGATTGAGGCAATTGGCCGAGGCGAAAAAGTGGTAAACTTATTACTTGACAGCGCCGAAATGAATTATATATTGCAGATTCCTAAAGATGATGGGGCCGTAGCTCAGTTGGGAGAGCGCATGACTGGCAGTCATGAGGCCAGGGGTTCGAACCCCCTCGGCTCCACCATAAATCCCCGGAATATCTAATAAGCCAATTTTTGACCCCTTTATTTTATATGATTTATATCTGTCTGTAAGTCAGTAGGGTAGGTTTGTCCTCAAACCTGCCAATCGCGCGAAGTGTCAAGGTCTCCCGCAGCAAGGGGCTTGTTGAAAAAGTCATTTCCCAAAGGTATCGCCTTAGGAACACAGGCAAAAATCAATCGTAAGTGCTTGTCGCAAATATCCTGAGATTGCGACGCCCTAAGAAGGGCTCGCAATGACTCGTGCTTGTAATAGGTTTTTCAACACGCCCCAAGCTGTGAGGTATCCATGCAGGCTGTGGGGCACCCATTGAGAACACACCCCGCCCTCGATCCGCCTAAGCGGACGGGCACCACTCTCAAGAGGGGATGACAAGAGCAGATTCCTTGTCACTTGTCCGCAACGGCGGACTTCGTTTCTCGGAATGACGAAGCTTAAGCCAGTGTTATTGTCTGGAAAACGAAAGCGCCTGACTAATAAATTCTTTTCGTCAGGCCATCATTTGAGACGGCGCGAAGCGGCCTCTTCCGTTTGTCTCGAATCGACAAAGCGATTCTAACGATCAACAATACCGGGTAATAAATTATGTACACAAGTACGGCAAAGCCGAAGGTGACCGCGAAGAGGAGATTGCCATTGGCCGCAATGGCATCCAGGAATAGATAACATGGCAACATCGTCAGAACTGGTGTCACGAGCAGAGCGATCCAGCGGCGCTGACCTTCAAACTTATATCCGAGTGCGGCAGTGATGACGAAGCTGAGCAGGGGCAAAAAGGTGCCGAACAGGATGAGTACGGCTTTAATATCTGACATAACATACTCCTCTTGAATGCGGCAGTGCTGAAACGTGCTACGCGGTCGATTGATCCTGCTGCTGGCAGGATTGTTCAAATATCCGGGCCTCTCGATTGAAGGCGGCAATTTCATCGCTCAGGCGATTGAATCCTTCTTTCAGGCTGTTCGAGTCGCCGTTTTTGGCGGTCGATTGCATATGCTGACAGATCATAACTATGCTTCGAGCGCCGACCGCGGCAGCGGCTTTTTCGAGCTCACGAAGCGCTTGAGGTGTTGCCTCTATGTTTCCGGATGACAATATGTTATCGGCTTCGGCGACAAGGGTGCGGCTGTCGTCCGCGAAGATATCAAGCAGTTCGATCAGCATGTCCGCATCTCCGTCGACATTCTTGAGCGCCGCATCGGAGTCGAAGCGAGTAATGCCGTCAAAGTTTATCTCGCCCGATATCTGTTGCTCGGTTTCATCCTCTTGCTGCTGTGTGTTACTGTTTCGAAGTTGATACAGCCGCTCGACGCCGCTCAGGATGTCTTTGATGTTCTCATTGACGGGCAGGCATTCATCGGCCCCGGCCTCGAAACACATCTTGCAGTCGATTTCGTTTTTGTCATTGGTGACGGCAATAATCGATATGAGGGCATTGTTTTGTTTTTCCCACTCGCGGACCATTTTTATGACTTCCAGCCCGCCGATAATAGGGGTGTCGACATCGATAATAAGCATGTCGAATTCGCCGCTTCTGACCCGATCGAGAGCCTCACGGCCGTCTAAGAACAGCGTCACGCCATAGTTCCGTTTCGCCAGAAGTTTCTCCAGTATGACTCGCTTCGAATCGGACCGGTCAGCAAGGAGAATTCGAATTGCCGGGGACTCCTGTGCCGATGAGGATTCTGTCTTCTGTAGTGTGGGAATCGGGATCGGAGAGGTTTCATTGGCCCATGAGTCATCAACAGGAGTTTCTTGCGGAGCAGCTTCCTGCGTTTTCTTGTTATCAAGATACTGATGGACCGTCTTTTGGATGAGTTCAAAGAAATCGAGAGCGCTGATCGGCTTTTCGATGAACACACACACTTGAGAATTATCGTCGACTGATTGCGGCAGGTTGTTTTCGCTGATACCGATCATCCGCATGCAAGGCGCATGGTCCAGTTTGCGGCAATATTCGGTCAATGCATTGTTATTGAGAGCTTCATATCCGTCGCGCAGGATGGCCAGTGAAAAGGCCTCGGGATTGAACTTGCGCGATTTAAGCAGGGAAACCGCATGATCATAATCATCGACGAAATGAGGATCGACTCCGGCATTACTCAAAAGGATACTGAAATAATTTTTATAGACGTTGTTCTTCTCAACGACGAGTGCCCTGACGGTGCTTTCTTCCATCATGGCGAGGATATTCGGCATCTTTTGTTTCGACAGGATATCCATCCACATCGTGAAATGAATGGTTGTGCCGGGATGATTTTCCTTTTCGTAATGGAAGCAGTTTTCGACCCAGATTTCACCACCCATGAACTCGACAAGCTTCTTGGATATCGCCCGTCCCAGACGACAGTGAATATCGTACGCCGAGGATTCGCCCTTTTCCTTTTCGAACGGCTCGAACGTACGGACAATGTTTTCCTCGTAAATGGGATCGCCGGAATCAGCGACAGTGAAGTGGAAAATCGGCAGCAAGTGCGGAGTCGCCTCGAGTTCGACGCCGACGGCGATCTCGCCTTTACTCGTTCGGTTAATTGCGTTATCGATCAGGTTGGTCAGGATAGTCTTAATCTTCTCCGAGTCCCCGACCAGAATTTCCGGAATGAGCGGATTCGTGAAATTAATCAGGTCGATGCCTTTGGCGCGAGCTTTCCGATGCAGAGGATCGATGATTTGCTCGATGAGAATGCGCAGGTTGAATTCACCGTTGTTTTGCCGGAACGGTTTTGTCTCGATGTCGGCATAATCGCTGATTTGCTTCGTAATCTGCGTGATATGTTTGGTCGTTGCCTTGATTGTTTGCCAGCCGCTGTCGTCCGGCGCTTCGCCTTTTTCATGTCGATTGATCGACTCGATTATGCGGTCGAGCGCGCCGAGCATTTCCTTGCTGGTGGCGGCGAGGAAGCGGTTCGTGGCCAAGATGGATTCGTCGGCCATCTGTTTAATCTTTTTCAGCTTGGGCAGATTGCGCGCGATTTTTGCGGCATATTTCTTTTCCGTCTGGCGCGCCTGTTCGATAACCTGTTTGAGCGTTTCGCGCTTTTCATCGGCTTTGAATCTGGCGATGATGAGTCCGAGACCGAGGGCAAAGGCGTCCACCATCTGTTGACGCTCCCACATCAGGAGGCCGTCGAATTCTTCCGGCGTCTTTTCCATGTAGAAAACTTCGAATTTGCCGGCGGATTGGCCATCGAGTTTAATCTCGGCTTCGTGGCGCCACTCGGTTTCAACGATAAAATTACCGGTCGTGAAAACGTTGTTGTCGTAGGAAATGCGGGCCGCCGTTTCATCCGGATACTGCCAGGCGCCTTGAATTAAATCGAGCGCCTCACGGAAGCTCTGCTCCAGGCTGAGGTTTTCAGTCTCGATGAGTTTGATAAGCGAGCAGATACAATTGAGCGCCTTGTCCAGCTCTTTCTTTTCGTGCGCGATAATTTCGCGCTCATCGCCGACTGATTTGCGCAGATTATAGAGGTCCGTGACGGTCTTGAGCATTTTGCCCAGTTCGTCAAGTGGTTTATTTTTGACTTCGCTTTCGACAGACATATTCGATTCCGGTCCGAACAAGAGAGATTGCAATGTTTTTATTCCGATTAATTACTAATCCATATATCGGCAGGGATTTCGGAATAATCACTTAATTATCTGCCATTATTGCGTTTATGCCTTCCGGGGCAGGTACGTCTCAACGCAATAAGAATTAAGAATTTTTGTGTAATGCCAAGTCTCCGGAACAAGAAGTATCGGCGCTGAGACGTTTTATCAATTCCCGGGATATCGATTTTTCGAAATGTTTTATTTTGAAACATTCGCGTCGTAAATAATGTTTATACTACCGATTTATGCACTGGCGCCGATTCAATGAGTTTTGCCGCGGCGTCGCAAGTAGTGTAAAATGAAAGTAGGAGAGAGAGATGAAAAGACTTTTTCTGTCCGTGATTGGCCTGATACTGTCGATTTTAATGGCTTCGGCAAATGCTGAAGTAGTCAGTCGCGACAGTGCCCGATCGCTCTATGACGGCGGCGATTTTGCCGCGGCCATCGAGGCATATGCCGGAATCGCCGAATGGGATTCGTTAACGCAGCGAGAGTGGTTCGCTTATGGGACGGCTCTTCTGGAATCAGGGAGATTGGACGAGGCCATTCGCGCATACGATCATGTCGACGAAAATGGCTCCTATCGAATCAATGTCGAATATAATCTGGCTTGTGCCTATGCTTTACAGGAAAAGGTGGATGAATCGCTGAATCATCTCGAAAAAGCGGTCGCTGCCGGATTTTCAAATGATGAGGGCATGATGGCCGATGAGGATTTAGAGCCGCTTCATGGAAACGAGCGATTCGAAGAATTGGTCTTGCGGGCCGCGCGGAACGCTCGACCGTGTGAATTCGGAGAAGAGTATGCACAGCTCGATTTCTGGGTCGGGGATTGGGAAGTTTATACTGAGAGCGGGCAATTGGCCGGGTACAATACGATTACCAAGGATATCGATAACTGCGTCTTATTCGAAAACTGGAGATCGGCCCGTCAGGGGGGAATGACCGGGAAGAGTATGAATTACTATAATCCGGCCCTGAAGCAGTGGATTCAGCAGTGGATCGGAAGCGATGGCGGTGTCATCCGCATGTCAGCCGATTTCGATGGTTCATCAATGATATATTCCGGTAAGCATATGGAGGTGACCGGCGAAACGAAATTGATGCGGATGATGCTGACGCCGCTTGAGAATGGCGACGTCAGGCAGTTTATCGAGGAATCCGGTGACGGCGGCAAGACCTGGTACGAGTGGTTTACGGGAGTTTATAAGTTAAAGAAATAAATAATTGTACGAATGACTTCTAAAGTATTACTTCATATTGGAACATCATCGTTTTCCGAACCGGACTGGGTCGGGACATTTTATCCCGAGGGCGCAAAACCGGCTCAGTTTCTGGAATTGTATGCCGAAAAATACCGCACGGTGGAAATCGATGCCACCTATTATCGAATTCCGGCGTTTAAGACCGTTAAGGGATGGCATGACCGGACGCCGGGAAATTTCGTCTTTTCTGCGAAATTTCCGAGGTCGATCGTGCACGGCGGGACCGGAGCCAAACCGGACCGAGATGTAATTCTACTCCCGGAAAAAACCTATGAAGAGCGGAACTGGTTCTTACAGACGATGAGCCATCTGAAAGAAAAATTGGGACCGCTGGTGATTCAGTTTCCGTATTTCTCCAAAGATGTCTTTGCCAAATCGGACGAGTTCATGGAACGGCTGGATGTCTTTCTCGCTGCGCTGCCGAAGGAATTCAAGTATGCCGTGGAAATCCGCAATAAATACTGGGTCACGAAAGGATTCCGGGATATGCTGGCCAACCATGGGGTAGCCCTGACCCTTGTCGATCAGGCCTGGATGCCGCATGGCGATGAACTCGAGCCCAAAATGGATATCGTGACGAGTGACTTTTGCTACATTCGATTATTGGGGGATCGTAAAAAAGTAGAATCTCTGACTGATCGATTTGACCATGAAGTGATTGATCAGAGCGAGCGGTTGAATCGATGGGTCGAGTTAATCGGCCGAATGATCGATCGGGATATTGAGACATATATTTATACGAATAATCATTTCTCGGGATACTCGCCTGCTACGGCTGACAAACTAATTGAAGTGTTCGCATCGCGGGAAAAATAATACTTCACAAAAACCTCGATATTCCGTATTATACTGTGGGTGTACAAATAGGGTCATTCTTCTCGGTAAGTCTTTACAATCACCCCGCAGGATTGTCGTTATTATTTCTTTTTGGAATGCGACGGGCAGCCTTACCGAATACCGCAATTGATGTAGATAGATTCTCTTTTAGATAAATAGGCGGCGGGCGATAGACGCAAGTTTCATGTACCCTGTGCTCGGTATTGTCGGTGGTATGGAGAACGTCCGTGTGCGGGGGCCCGCCGCGAAAAATAAATAGAAACGGCGCATCGGTGATGCGCCGTTTTTGTTTCTCAATCTCAATTTTGAGACGAGTCTCTTATCCCAGTGACCCGATTTCTTTTTCCACAGCTTCCAGAATCTCACACGATTTGACCAGTTCCTTCATATTCGTATGATCGGGGTAAAGCGGCCGGTCGATATCGAGGAAATCGACATGTTTGCGGACGATTTCCTTCGCCTTCGTTGTCCCTTTACCGAATGCATAATCGCGGAGATCCAGCGCCTGAGCCGCAGCCATGATTTCGATACCGAGAATACCGTAGGCGTTGTCCAGAATCTGGAAATTCTTAATTGCGGTGTTCATACCCATCGAGACGAAGTCTTCCTGATCGGCGGCCGCCGGAATCGATTGAATCGAGGCCGGGACCGACAGGATGCGCTGTTCGACGATTTGCATGTCGGCGGTATATTGGCTCAGCATCAATCCGGAAAACATACCGGCGCCTTTGGTTAAAAACGGGGGAAGGCCGACGCTGAGAGCCGGGTTGTTCAGGCGATTCATGCGACGCTCCGACAGGACGCTGACCATCGTGATGCAATAGCCGGCCATGTCCATCGGGACTGCCACCGGTGTGCCCTGGAAATTGGCGCCGGATAATTGCAGGTCCTGATCGGGGAAAAATATCGGATTGTCGCCGACGCCGTTGAGTTCGATTTCGACCTGCGAGCGGGCATAGGCGAGGGCATCATGGGCCGCGCCGATGACCTGAGGGGTCGAGCGCATCGAATAGGCGTCCTGGACTTTGCATTTCATGCGGCCCTCGGCGAGATCGCCTCCGGCAACCATTTTGCGAATGGCGGCGGCGCTTCGTACGGCGCCTTTGAATCCTCGGATTTCATGGATGCGCGTGTCATACGGCTTCATGTTTGCCTTGAGCGCCTCGAGCGCCATCGAGCACCCAATTTCGGCCTGCTTGAGCCAGTTGTTGGCATCGTGCAGGAATATCGCGCTCATAGCGGTGAGGACATTCGAGCCGTTGATTGTGGCGAGGCCGTCGCGAGCCTTGAGACCGGGGATGGGAATCCCGGCTCTGTCCATCGCTGTTTTGCCGTCGAGCAGTTCGCCCTTGTAATATGCCTTGCCTTCGCCCATCATCAACAGGGCAATTTGCGACATCGGCGCAAGGTCGCCGCAGGCGCCGACGGAGCCTTTCTGACACACAAACGGCGTGACACCTTTATTCAACATGTCGACCAGCGTCTGGGTGATTTCCAGGCGGCAGCCGGAATTGCCGTGGGCATGGACGTTGATGCGCCCGGCCATGGCGCCGCGGACATATTCTATCGGGGCCGGATCGCCGATTCCGGCGCTGTGATTGTATATGAGGTATTTCTGGAATTGTTTGACCTGTTCGTCATCGAGGACAACCTCGGAGAACTCACCGATACCGGTATTGACACCATACATGATTTCCTTGGCGGCGATTTTTTTATCGAGAAGCGCCCGGCATTTTTTGATGCGCTCAACTGCGTCGGGGTGCAATTCGACCGGTTCATTATGGCGGGCAATCGCCACTACTTTTTCTATAGTCAGGCCGGAGCCATTCAGTACTATTGCCATATCTACCTCGTTGAATCCAAAGTAAAAAATTCACGTTCAGGATTCTCAAAGTAATATGTTTCAGCGAATTTGACAATACATAGAGTAAACATTCCCCAAATAATTCCGGCTTTTGCCTCGAAATCCGGCGTTTCGTTTGACTCGGCTATCACGATTGTCTATCTTCCCGACATGATTGATGATAAGACTGTGTTTATTGCCTTCGATACGGAAACGACCGGTTTGGCCGCGGCGACGGAGTATGTTGTTGAGATTGCGGCGCTCAAGTTTGATTTACAGGGCAACGACTTAGGAAAGTTCTCAGAGTTATGTCGTCCGCCGGTGCCAATGCCTGCCGCGGCGTATCGCGTGCATCGGATTTCGGATGATATGCTGGCCGATCAGCCCGCTATTGAAGAGATACTGCCAAAATTTATTGAATTCTTTGCGGGCGAGGGGAATGTCCTGCTGGCACAGAATGCGATTTTCGATATCGGGTTTATCAACAGCGAGGCCAAGCGGCACGATATTCAAATGCCGCGGAACAGCGTCTTCGATCAGATCGAGTTGACGCGCAAGGCATTTCCGGGATTATTGAGTTATGCGCTCGAGAGAGTCTGCAAGCAATTCAACCTGATCGATATACAGACGCATCGGGCGATGGCTGATGCCGTTCTGGTGAAGAAGCTCTTTTTACATTGCCTGAAAAAATGGGAATCGGTCGAAGAGCGTTTGAATGTCGTGAATAATTTGACCCATTATTCATTTGGCGGGCCGATGATCGTGCGAATCGACCAGGGACTGGTGGATGTCATTAATATGGCGCTCGATCGCGGACAAAATCTGGAAATTGTGTATTCCGGAGGATCGCATCAGGGGCATCCTCGACCGGTGATTCCGTATATGATTTATAACCGAGACGGGGTGGCGTTTTTAAGCGCCAAGTGCTTGCTGTCAAACGCAACGAAGCAGTTCCGTATCGACCGAATCGAGGAGTGTCGACCGATTAAACCGCACGGAATATAAGGGAGGGATATACAATGGAAGAATCTGTCGCAATCAAATTGGCCGTCCAGCAGTATTATGGCGGAGCATCATGGGTGTCGAAAAAGATCGACGAATTAACCGAGAAAGAACTGCTGTTTCGCCCGAACGGCGACCGGAATCATATTTATTGGTTATTCGGGCATATCGTTGCCGCAAGCGATATCGCCTGCTATCTCACAGGGGAGAAGCGAATCATCGGGCCGCGATACGGCAAGTACTTCAATATTGGCAGCAAACCACAGGATACGGCCGAAGGGTATCCGTCCATCAAGGAAATGCGCGAGACATTCGATAAAAGTATCGAGAGCGCAATCAAGGCGATAAAATCTTTGAAAGATGATGAATTATTCGAGCCCCCGGCGACGCCTCTGCCGGAGCCGCTCCATGAATATTTCAAGACGCGCGGCGATGTTATCGTGTTTTTCGCGCACCACCTCGCATATCACTCGGGGCAAATTGCCACTGTGTTGAAATTGTTAGGGAAGTAAAATCGTTCCGAAGTCGTTCGTGAATCGACGGAAAACTAATCGTGTTTTCTGGTAAGGCGGAGAATCTGCGGCGATGACTTCGGGACTCGCTCGATAAGACCTTGCGCCTCGAGATCGAGCTTAACCGTCACGACATACCAAGTGACCCCGCCGTCGAAGGTACTGCGCAGGCGGTCATTGACGGTTGTCGTCAGATCCTTGAATGTCACTGTCTGTTTGGTGTCAATAGTCTCCAGAATCGCAGATTTGATCGCGTCATATTTATCCCGATCAATATTAACGCCCTGCTTGCCCTGCGGATGCCGGGTCATGATTTTTTCAGCCATAACTGCCTCTCTGCTTGGGATGCGCAAAACATACGGAGCAGCTCATTCATTTATTGGCGGAGATGTCCGCAAGATTTTTCAGGCCGCCGTAAATATGTGATGGAATTAATCAGTAAGACATCGTATTATTCAGCACGTCAAACCAAACTGAAATTGTAGCGTTTCCGGAGGTAAATCTAATGGGACAAGAGCCTATTAATTCGCTGGCTGATGCCGCTGTTGCCGTTTATCGACAGGCCGCAACCTGGTTACCGCAAACAGTCAAAGATCTTACGGATGAGGAATTATTGACGCGGTCCTCCGAGGGGCGCAGCCATTTGTATTGGATCGCCGGGCATATGACACATTCGGCCGATATCGCCAACCTGATGAATGGATCAAAGTCGGTTATTCCCGATAGTTATGACGGTATGTTCGGGATGGGCACGGAGCCTGCCGCAACCGCAGGCGTGTATCCGAAGATTGGTGAAATTTTCGATGTCTTTCAGAAGGCGGTCGACAATTCTATCGCGGCGATGAAAACCGTATCGGATGCGGATTATAATAAACCATCGGATGCCGCATTGCCTGAGTTTATGGCCAGGATGAGCCGCTTCGAACTGGTGTGCGGATTCGCGACGCATATCGGATATCACATCGGGCAGATGGTGACGATATTGCGGAAGCTGGATAAGAAACCCTGGCCGGATATGTGAGAAAACACACCCCGCCCTTCGGGCACCCCTCTCGAGAGGGGACGATGAGACCACATATTTTATTAAAATCTTGAGTCCTACAGAAAGTAGGGCAGGTCCCCAAAGGGACCTGCCCTTCTTGTAGGTTTAGACCCCTGTTCAAGGTGTTTCGCGCAGCGAGTACCCGATATACCTCGGCGAATGAGCTATACGAAGAAAGTAGTGATAATATTCTTGCATATAACTCCACTTAGTTCTAAATTTGATTTTATATAATAATAAGGAGTATAGCCATGAGTATACTGAGTGATTCGCTTAATAAATTTAAAAACGAAAAGACAATCATACAGGTCTATAGAGATGATATTGACGATAATGCCCAGAATGGATTAGTTTTAGATTTCAATGATGAATTTATAATTCTGTTTCTATTGAGTACTGAAGGAACAAGCGATGGCATCTCTATCATCAAGACTGCTGATGTGACGGATATAAATTGGGAGCTGAATTCCTTGGCGTCAATCGAAATTCTAATGCGGGAGAAAGAGACTAAGATACCTGAACTCCAAGTTGATAAGTCGTCGATAAAAACGATATTACAGTCATGTTTTAGTATTTTTGGATATGTCAGCATATATACAGTTGATGATGCCGAAAAATTTACTTTGGGTGAAATCAAGGATATTGATAATGATTTTATATGGCTCCATCAAATACCAACCAGAAGTACACGCGATAGGTTTCATTCAATATTTCGGATAGATCGTATCATAAGAATTGATGTCGATTCGGAATACGAACAGGATTCTGTTTTCCTGATGAAAAGGCTCAATCTTTAATTGTACCCATGATATTCGCATGTTGAATGTACTCATCGTCGAAGATAATCGCGAGAGAATCGAATTCTTTCGCGAGCTGTATGATAATCATATCGTATTCGTCGCCAAGGATTCCGATGCGGCGATTGAACTGCTGCAGGTGCAGCCGTTTGATATAATTCAATTGGATTTTATGCTGGAGGGGAGCAGCACATCGGCTCCCGTCGCTCAGTATATTCGAGATAATAATCTGACATCGATCGTGATCATTCATTCGACACACGGGGGCGGGGTGTCTCGGTTACAGCGGATGCTGCCGGAGGCGTATCGCATTTCGTTTTCTCGAATTCATGGCGATGTAATTTTGCAAAGACAAATCAAGGCGCTCCTAAGTGATAAGAAATTCTCTGATTTCCGGGCATTGCGGGAGTTGCTGGAGATGTAATACGTCAATTTGCAGTGCAATGGCGCTTGCAATTTTGAATATTCTATAATATTTTTAGTATAAATAATACATCGAAGTGGGGAGGGACCTTTATGCGGCGGATTATATTCTCTTGTTTACTGCTGTTAGTACTGTCGACGATTGCCATAGCGAACGATCCTGCCGATGATTCATCTATGGAAGGGCTGCTCAGTCGCGAAAAGTACTACAAGTGCGATGATTTCCAGTACAATGCGACGCTTCTGATCCCAGGATTATATGAGGCAGGGGAGATCGATTCCATTTACATGATCCTCGATTTTATCGAAGAGGAATGCAATAAGAAGTTTAATTGGACGAGTACTCGGATGCTTTTGGATATGGAGCGGGGGAGTTTTACCGAGGATGTTTATGACAGCACGATTCTGGATGATTTGATTGGTTTCAGATATTTCTTTGAGAAGGCTAAAGAAGACCCCGATAGATACGAAGACGGGTTTTTCTACCGGGAGGCAGGGATTGCAGATAGAAAGTACCGGATATTTCTTCAGGCTCTGGCGGAAAAAGTTTACGATACATACCAGCCCGGGACACTGGAGCACCTGTGGGCCGGATTTCTCAAGGGGGATTTTCATTATTTCTATCGAGAAATAAAAGAGCCTCGCTATGACGGCAGCGACATCCAGCGGTACTACCTGGAAGTGATGAATAAGATCACCAGACAGCATCGGGGACAGGGAACGAATTATGCCGGCTCGATCGGAATGTGGATACCGCACGGCAGTAACGAGCTGCTCGGGAATAAGACGCAATTCGGATTCTTTTGGGGATATAAGATCGGTATTGTTCAGCTCGATATGTCACTGGCTATAAGCGCCGCAAAAACCAAAAGCATATATACGTATTATGATGATGGATTGGAGTTTACAACCAATGATTTATTGCATGTCTATTGCGGGTTGGATATCGGGTATGAATTGTTAACGACCGGAAACAACCAGTTCGAATTATTGGGTGGAATCGGATATGATGGACTGAGCGGTGACAAGGAAAACACATATGGCGAGGTCGATGATGCACATTTTATTAACTCATTGAATGTCAATCTCGGATTTCGGTATAAGCTGTTCGTGAGTAAATACCATGATTGGTATGTCGGAGTACAAACGCGTTACAATGTGATAGATTTCGATTCCGAAGGCGGTTCGGATTTATCCGGAAATGCGGTTACACTGGAGTTTATTGTCGGCCGTCTCAGTTCGGGCGAGTATAAACGGCAGGCCAAAGATTTGGGGTTTTACGATTGAGGCGTTGATTCCGAATTTTCTGATCGGTAGGGCGGGTCCCCAAAGGGACCTGCCAATCGCGCATGGCGCGAAAAAGACAACCACCCCCCAACCCCCTCCTTGGAAAGGAGGGGGAGAAGGGAAGAGAACACACCCCGCCCTGTCGGGCACCCCTCTCGAGAGGGGAAATAAAAACCGACACTTGTAAATAAATCTGGAATTCTCAGGATTAATTATATGGCGAGTCAACCTGTGAAACCCACCCAATGGGTGGGCTACAGGTAAAAGATTTTATTCATCCTCAACGACAACGGCGGTGCCGTAGCAGAGGAGTTCCGCCGCGCCCTGCATCATCGATGAAGTCGAAAAGCGGGCACAGATTACCGCATTGGCTCCGAGCGCCTCGGCCTCCTCGACCATGCGGTCGAAAGCCTGTTCGCGGGATTCGGCGATCATCTTCGTATAGTCGGTGATCTCTCCGCCGACAATATTACCGAAGGCGGCCATGATATCGCGGCCGATATGGCGGGCGCGAATGGTATTCCCCTTGACCATACCGAGTACTTTTGTCACCCGTTTACCGGGGATATCTTCTGTGGTGACGACGATCATCTCTGGACCTCCTTATACCTGTCCCGATTATAGGCAAACAACCGCTGTCGTGCAACGGAAACGAAGAGAAAACTGCCCCCAACAATAAGGGCGCCTACACCGAGTTTCGGGAGTAAAGGCAGGGCGGCGTCCAGAAAATAGTCTTTGACCAGATAGTACAGGCCGGTAATGAGTACGATAGCTGCGCCGATAGAGGTAAAAATCCAGCCGATTCCGCGCTCCAGGCGGCGATAGAGATTTTGCCAGTATGTATCCCATACTTCGAGCGGCAGATCTTTGTATTGCACCTTGTCGGTTACCTCCTTGACTCTATTCAACTTTTCGAGCTCCGCGCGCAACTCCGGCGATTGCGCCAGGTACTGCTCGACTTGCCGTTTTTGTTCCGGGTCCAGTTCCCCATCCTGATAACCGGCCAGCAAGATTTTGAGTTCTTCAGGGTCCATTGGAATTATTCCTCTTTCTCCATGTACTCGCCGAGGCGCTTTCGGGCGTAGTACAATCGGGACATCACCGTCCCTTTGGGGATAGTAAGAAGGGTTGCGATTTCGTCATAGCTCATCATGCGGAAGTGGTTAAGGTTAATAATTTCCCGGTCGGAAAAACTGAGCTTCAACAGGGCCCTGTGGAGCCGCCGTTTTTCCTCGTCCTCAAGGAGACCGCTCTCCGGTGTTTCGCAGTCGGTCAGCATGTAATCGACGTCGTCGATATCGACGGTGCGCGCGGCGTGCACCTGCCGCTTGCGCAGGAGATTTCGGCAGAGGTTGGTGACGATGGAGTAAAACCAGGGGAAGAAATTCTTCGATTCGTCAAATGTCGCCGCCGAATTATACACGCGGATAAACGCCTCCTGTGAGATGTCGTAGGCATCGTCGGAGTTGCCGACCATTCCAAGAGCCAGGAAATACGCCTGTTTCTTGTACTTCTCAACCAGACCCGCCAACGCAGCCGTTTTGCCGCGCTTGAGCTGGGACATTAATGTGTTATCGTCTTCTCTCATCTTCCATCTCTCTGCCTACTGTACCGGAGGACAGGGGAAATATTCAAAAAAAACGAGGGGAAAACGACAAAAACTTTGCCAAGGGCAAGCTGTTGATTGGCTATAATTTATTGTGATTTTGATTCTTCTCAAACATTTGTAGGGCAGATTTGTCTTCAAATCTGCCATTTTGAATCTGCGCATTATTACAATATGGAATGGCGGATTATAAGAAGAATCCGCCCTACAGATTTAATTCGATACCCGGCGGGATTTCTTCTCGTGAAAATACATATCAATCGAATAAATAATCAATGCCGTCCAGATGAAGATAAAACTGATAAATCTGGCGGTGCCGAGTGGTTCGTGATAAATGGTTACCGCAAAGATGAATGTCAGCGACGGCGAGATGTAAGTCAAAAATCCAATCGTACTATACCGGAGGCGCTTGGCGGCATTGGCGAACCAGATGAGCGGCAACGAGGTAATGAATCCTGCCAGCGGCAGGAGTAGGTCGGTACGCAGGTCAAGGTGTAAGAAGACCAGCGAGTTCTGTGTGTTCAGATAGAATAAGTATCCCAGTGCAAAAGGAAACAGCAAGACGGTTTCGGCCGCCAGTCCGGGGATGCTCGCGAGCGGCGTCTGTTTTCTCAGCAGGCCATAAAATCCAAAAGTGAAGGCGATGCCCAATGACAACATTGGAACATGACCGTGGGAATAGGTTTGGAATGCGACGCCGATAAAGGCCAGTGCCACACAAAGGATTTGCATCTTGCGGAATCGCTCGCGGAGAAAGACAAACCCGAGCACAATGTTGAGCAGAGGATTGATAAAATAACCGAGGCTGGTGTCGAGGATGCGATTGTTGGCGATAGCCCAGATAAACTGCAGCCAGTTGGCGGCAATCAGGATTGTCGATCCGGCAAGGAAGAGGAGCGTCTTTTTATCGCGGCACGCCTGAATAGTCGGAGCGATTTGTTTCTTCAACAGCAGCACGACAGCAAGGAAGAACACCGACCAGATGATGCGGTGGGCGAGCACCTCGGGTGCGGACACATGGGCCACCCATTTGAAATAGAAGATGTTGATGCCCCAGGTGATGTAGGCGGCGACGCCGTAGGCGATCCCTTTGCCGGTCTGTTGTGAGTAGTCAGTCATTTATAAGTTTCTCTCCGGCAGATGTGGATCCGCCGCGGCGGACCGGGCACAATAATTTCTAATCGACTTCTCCAACAACCACCCCCTACCCCCCTCCTTGGAAAGGAGGGGGAACAGACTGTAGCCCACCCATTGGGTGGGAGTTTTTGGTCATCCTTCGGGCGTTGACGCATCACATAATTCCATGATACTTGAATCGATTTCGGCAGGAACCCCGTCTCATCAGTGATTCTCGACAAACCAGGTAATCAGGCGATAGGCAATACTCATCTTGTCCGGGCCGGGAGGGAGGTGGTCTTTGTCGAACCAGCCGGCCTCCAGCATTTCATTTTCATCCAATTCGATTTCGCCTCCGGCGTGCTCGGCGGTGAAGCCGATCATCAGGGAGTTGGGAAACGGCCAGGGCTGACTGCCGAAATAGCGGATATTTTTGACCGTGATGCCGACCTCTTCCATAATTTCGCGGTGAATACACTGCTCGAGGTTCTCTCCCATTTCGACGAATCCGGCCAGCGTGCTGTAGATGGGCCGCGTGAATTTCTTCGCGCGGGCGAGGAGGATTTTATTGCCTCGCACGACGGCGACGATGACGGCCGGGGAGATGCGCGGAAACAGCATGTGTTTACAAACCGGGCAGATTTTGGCATTTTCCTTCGGATGAATCTCGGTCGAGGCGCCGCAGATACCGCAGAACTTCGATGTCTTGTGCCAGTAGCCGATGTGGAAGGCATGACGGGCGACGGCGAATAATTCTGCGCCAAGTACATGATAGGTTGTGCGAAGGTGCTCGGTTTTATATCCGGCTGGGATTTCTCCGGCGAATTCGCCGACATAGCATGGTCGGCCGTCCAGATTGCCGAAGTGGATGATATCGTTGAGGTCATTCCCGAATTGGCTCGCATCTTCTATGAGTTTGTTCGCATCGGTGATGATAAGATCATAGCCGGTAAAGAGAAAATAGAGACACTCTGCCGGTCGGCCTTTTATTTCTAAATGTGTTGAACTGAATTCCATAATTGCTGCCCTGCGAAATAGTTTCCCTATTATACAGAGTCTGTATTGGGAATGGCTATATAATTTATTGTGTGTATATGCGGGTATGTCTTTTTGTGAACATTCCAATCGCGTAACGCACAAACCGGGTAGCGCGACCCTTCAGGGTCGCGAGAAGCAAGAGCGGATTCTCACGTCGGCCCAACTATAGGATTCTACGATCTTCATCCCCTCTTGAGAGGAGTGCCCGTCCGCCTAGGCGGATCGAGGGCGGGGTGTGTTCTCTTCTTTTTCTTGATTTATAGCGACGTCAAGACCGCGAGAGTCTTGACCTACACGGTTGCCGTCATACGGGCGAGTTCGGTTTTGATGCGAGGGCCGGTGATGTATTCGACCGCTATTACATTGCGGCGGTTCTTGGTTTGTTTAGTTACGACGAGATGATTATCCGCCTGTGATGCGACCGCCGCCAGATGGCTGATTGTGATGATCTGATGCCTTTTGGCCAGTTGTTTCAACTTGGCCGCCAATCGCACGGCCGTTTCACCGCCGATGCCGGTGTCGATTTCATCGAAGACGATAGTCGGATATTTGTACCTCCCGGCGATGACGGTCAATAATCCAAGCATAATGCGGGAGATTTCACCGCCCGAGGCGATCTTAACCAACGGTCTCAGTGGTTCATTCGGATTTGTCGATATGAAAAACTCGATCATCTCCAATCCGTGCGGGTAGGCCTTGACCGTTTCGCCATTGAGGTCAAAGCCATTATTATCCTGTTCGTATTGGAAGTCGATTTTGAATGATGCTTTTTCGATGGCCAGGTCGGCCAGTTCCTTGATGAGTTGCTTTTCCAGCAGTGCCGCGGCCTTATGGCGGGACTCAGAAATCTTAAGTGCGGCCTTGTGATACCCATCTCTCGCCGCAGCAAGCTTGGCCGCGAGCTTCTTTATCATTTCATCTATATTATCCGTACCGAGCGATTCCCTGGTCAGTGCTTCCAGTTTCGCCACGAGACCGGCCTCATCAGTGTTGTACTTTTTCTTGAGGCGATACAACTCATTGAGCCGCTCGTTGATTTCTTCCAGTCGCTGTGGGTTGTCTTCCAGTCGGGAAGAATACGATTCGATATTGCGAGTCAGCTCGGTCAGGTTGATGACGCTTTCAGCCAATAAATCAGAGTCCGCTTTCAAATCTTTATCCAGCTCGGCGGCATGCCTCAGTCTTGATTTCAGTTGTGAGAGGGAAGAGATGATGGAATCGTCGTTTTCACTCAGGGCGAAGACGATTTCCTGCGCGGTTTCCATCAGGGTGCGAACCGATTCCAGTTTTTTCTGCTCATCGTTGAGTTGTTTTTCCTCGCCGACAGTAATATCAGCCTTGGTCAGCTCGTCGATCTGGAAATTGATGAGCTCCATCCGCTCACGGAGGGCATCGGCATTGGTGCGGGCATCATTGAGTTGTTTCTGGCGATCGATGAACTCAGCGTATAGTTCGCGGAGGGAATCGACATCCTGATTCAAACCGGCGAAGCTGTCCACGAAGGTGATATGCTTATCGATATCGAGCAGGTTGCGCTGGCCCTGTTGCGTATTCAAGTCACAAAGGGGAGCGGCGGCCTCATTCAGGGCGGCGATTGTCGATGCCTGATCGTCAATATAGGCGCGAGATGTGCCGGCGGCGGATACTTCGCGACCGAGGATGTGAGAATCACCTTTTTTAGTCGTTTGGAATTCAGCTTTTACGATTGATTTGTCGCTGCCGTGGCGGATGAGTTCTTTGTCGGCGCGGCCGCCGAGAGCGAGGATAAGACCGCCGATAATGACCGATTTACCGGAACCGGTTTCACCGGTTAACACGGTCAGCCCCGGCCGGAAGTCGATATCGACATGTTCGACCAGGGCATAGTTTTCTATCGTCAGCCTTGTGAGCAAAACTAAATTTTACTGTCTAAGAATGACTTTCCGCGGACCGAGATCGTAAATCCGTCACGTTTGGAGTTGACCAGCCCCTCGTTTTTCAACGCGGTGAGGAGCTTTTTGATGTCGGTACGGGAAACGTTGAACTGTTTGGCGACCGCCTGCGTATTCTGCGGAGTATCGAAATCGAGGAAGGACAGGACGTCTTCGGACTTGGCGCCGATATCGGCCAGAACGTCGATTTCGACGAGCCGTTCCATGATTTTAATCATGGTGCGTTCATTCGGGCGGACTCCCGCGGCGTCCTTTTCGTCGGCGCCGAGATATTTGAATTTGATGCGAATCAGTTTACCGGAACCGAAGTTGAAGCCGGGGTTTCTCTTGCGGAACACCTGCTTGAACTCCTCGGCATCGTAAAACCCTGCGGCCTCGATATCTTCCTGCGGAATTTTCTTGAAATCGACAAAGCCGATATCCTCGACCCGGACGAAGCCAAGATTAAACGATTTATATTCCTTACCCGGTTCCACACGAAATTTGTCCCAGTCGCGGAAAGTGACGGTGATTTCGCCCATTCTGATTCGGTCAAATTCTTCTTTCTTAAATAGCAGCATCAAAAAACCTCAATACAATATTTGGGAATCTCCTGCCCAGTTAACAGCCTGTAATTAAACGGATTTAAACCCGTTTTTCAAGTAGATATTTTATCTCTAAAGTCAGTTTCTTGGCCAGGTCGGTATCGCCGTCCTTTTCGGCCTTCGTGAGTTTGCCCTTCAGATCCTTCAACTGGCGGTCTCGCTTTTGGTTGAGGAGCATCTGGCGGTACTCGCGGACGACGCCGGTCAGGTCGATATCACCCCAGTCGAACGTCGAGATGAAGGTCAGACCGGAGGCTATCGATTCGTTGCCGGAGTCCTCGAGCATCTTATTCGGATTGATTTCGCCGGTCTTCTTATATGTTTCAAGCATTTTGGCATACAGTTCGGCGTGGCCGGGGCCGGAGAAATCGTCCGGCGCGACATCTTTCCAGACCATTTCGATGAGCGGCGGGTGGTTGACAAAGAGCGAGAGCAGTTCCGATTCCAGGATATTGATATTTCGCACCCGGCCTGGGATGTTATCGTCGGTGATTTCCGTTTTTGAACCCGGTGTGATGGCATTGACCGGCAGTTGTAATTTATCAGCGGCAGTGGAGATGAAGATATCTCGTTTGAGGGAGTCATCTATTTTCGCGGCCAGCGATTTGACCTCGAGGGCGATGGATTCCTTCTCCGCGAGGGTTAACTCGCTAAAATCAATGCGCTCGAAGCGAAATGACAGATAGCCGACGGCATTCTCGAGCAATTTGTACACGGCCTCGGGACCGTTTTCCCGAACATACGAGTCAGGATCCTGGCCGGGCGGGGAGGAGACAATCAGCGGTTCGATTCCGGCGTTGAAAAAGTTCTCAATAGATCGCAGAGCCGCGCTGCGACCGGCCGAATCGGCATCGAAAAATAAATATGCCTTGGTGGCGAAGCGGCTCAATAGTCGCGCCTGTTGCGGCGTGAAGGCAGTACCGGAAACGGCGACGACATTGTGAATCCCGGCCTGAAACATGGAAATCAAGTCGAAATACCCTTCGACAATGATGACCGAACCTGCTTCGCGAATAGCCTGCTTGGCGAAATTGAGGCCATAGAGGATGAATGACTTGTTGTAAAGCGATGTCTCCGGCGAATTGACGTATTTAGCCGGTTCGCCTTTTTTCAGGGTGCGGCCGCCGAAGGCGATGACTTTGCCGGTGATGTTGAAAATCGGCATCATCAGGCGCATGCGGAAGCGATCATAATAGTCGCCGGTGCGCTGAGACTTACTGACAAGCCCCGCCTCGGTCAATTCATCGATCTTAATATCTTTCTTTTTGGCATAATCCAACAGACCTTGCCAGTCATCCGTCGCGAGGCCGATTTGGAAATGCTTGACCGATTCCTCGTTAAGGCCCCGTGTCGTATACAAATATTTCGCGATTTTGTCTTTATAGCGGCGATCAGAGAGATTTTTCTGGAAGTACTCGGCCGCGACCTGGTTGGCGTAGAATAACCGCTCGGTTTTGGAGTCTTCCTCTTTTTCGAATGTCGGGAGCATGACGCCATAGCGATCGGCGAGCAGCCGGATGGCCTCAATAAAGCTCATGTTCTCGTGCTCCATGAGAAACGAGAAAACATTGCCGCCTTTTCCGCATCCGAAGCAGTGATAGATTTGCTTATCGGGGGAAACGGAAAATGAAGGAGTTTTTTCGGTGTGGAAGGGGCAGAGGCCGAGGAAATTGCGGCCGCGTTTTTTGAGCGTGATGTATCCGGCGATGACCTCGACAATATCGGCGGCCGTGCGCACCTCATCGATCTTATTTTCCGGTATACGACCCATGCTATGTTTTCAGGCGGGCGATGGTGACTCCGTGACCGCCTTCGTTCCAGTTTCCTATCCTGATGGAATCGACGTCCTTGTGAGATTTCAAGTATGTCGTCAGGTTTTTGCGGAGTGCCCCGGTTCCTTTTCCATGTACGATATACACCTGTCCGACACCGGCAATTAAGGCGTCATCGAGGAACTTGTCAAGCGCCTCGAGCGCCTCCTCGACCGTCATCCCCAAAAGCATGATTTCGGGTCGAAATTCACCGCCCGCGGCATTGGCATCGACTCTGCCGCCTGCCGATGCGGCGGGTCTTGATGTCGTCACACTCGGCGTATCTCGTCGGGTGACGTCTATCGTATCTACGGTCATGAAAGCCGAGCCGATAGCGACTTTCACTTTTTTATCGCCCTGCATTTCGACGACTTCGCCCTCGGCGCGGAATTTCTCGATCCAGACGATTTCGCCCCTTTTCAGCGTACGCAGGTCAGGCTGGGAGGCATTCTTTTTCGGTCTTTTGCGCTGAGATATCTCTTCAGTGCGAGTAATGAGTGTCCGATGTGCCTGTTTGACCAATTCCGGTGAGGCTGCCGACTCCCGGATATCCTTGATCAGGCGGTCGATTTCGCGGCGCCCCTCGCGGATTTGCCGCTCCATTTCCTCGAGGTGTTTTCCGGCGAGCTCTTCTTCTTTGGAATCGAGCTGTTTCTTCCGCGTCTGATAGAAGTCTTCGAGCGCTTTCGTTTTGCCGAGTTTGCTGTCGAGTTCGCGGCGTTCGCGCTGGACGTGATCGAGGTCGCGGTCGAGTTTTTCGATGAGTTTATCGAGCGAGCGCTCATCCGAACTGAGCAGGGATGCCGCATCGTCGGCCATTTTATCCGGTAGACCGAGGCGGCGGGCGATGTCTATTGCATACGAAGCGCCGGGGATACCCAGTTTCAGACGATAGGTCGGTTGAAGATTTTCACGGTCGAATTCGAGCGATGCGTTTTGCAATTCGGGATGCTCCAACGGCAGGGATTTCAATTGCGAGTAGTGCGTTGTCGCGATGATGTTGCTGCCGCGTTTAAGCAATTCCAATAAGATGATTTCGGCAAGAGCGGCGCCTTCTTTGGGATCGGTGCCGGCGCCGATTTCATCGAAGAGGACGAGCGAGCGGTCATCGGCGTCGTTGATGGCCGCGATAATATTGCGAATGTGTGACGAAAAAGTCGACAGTGACAATTCGATGGACTGTTCGTCGCCGATATCGGCATAGATTTTGTGATAGATGCCGACGGTACTCTTGTTATGCGCCGGGATTTCCAAGCCGGACATAGCCATCAGCGTGAGGAGTCCCACCGTCTTCAATGCTACCGTTTTGCCACCGGTATTGGGACCGGTGACGAGGATTCCCTGGTTATTCGTGTCCAGTGACACTGACAGCGGTACGACACTCTTTGCATCTTTGATGCTGTACAATAACAGAGGATGGCGGGCATCGATCAGATCAAGACTACTCGATTCGGTAATCTGCGGCGTCTCGGCCTCGATTTTTAAGGCAAACCCGGCCCTGGCATGAATACTGTCAACGAGGCCATAGGTGTCAAGGTCAGAGAGAATGTCCGAAGCGGCCTCGCCGACAAGAGCCGTCAGTTCGCGCAGGATGCGAATGATTTCCTGTTTTTCATCCTGCTGGAGCTGGCGCAGTTTGTTGTTAATCGGGATGGCGGAATTCGGTTCGACATACAGGGTCGCGCCGCTGTGTGATTTGTCATGAACAATACCGCCCTCGGCCTTGAAATCGCTCGATAAGTAAGGAATGACAAAACGGCCGTCGCGGATAGTGATGACATCATCCTGCCACCCGGCGTGTTTCTGGCGCGAACCGAGAATTTTCGACAGATGTTGTTTCAATTGCGTCTCGGTTTCACCGAGACTGCGGCGGATGAGGCGGAGCTTGCCGGATGCGCTGTCCATGACTTCGCCGGCCGGATCGATAGCCTTTTTTATTGCATTGGAAATTTCATATTTCGGGTGAAACCGTTGAATGATTTCGACGATTTCCGGGAATTTCTCCTCGCGCCCTTCTTCTTTGGCATATCTGTGCAGGTCGATTATCGTATCGAGGCAGACCTTTATATTCAGTAATTCGCCCGGTTCGAGGTGCAGGCCCTCGATGCGGGAGCGTTCGACGGTATCGGTCAAATCCTCGATGCGAATCAACGGGAGCGCCTCCTCGAAGCGGATAATCTCGCGCATTTGCGAGGAGCGCTTCAGGGCGAGTTCGATTTTATCCGTGTCGAAGAGCGGACTGATAGAATCTGTCAATGCCTTGCCGTAGGGGGACAGGGTCAGGCCGCTGATTATCTCGCGCATGCGCGGATATTCGAGGACGTCGAGCGAATGTATGTCAATCTCGTGCATAATAAAAAACCGGCGGTTTGAGGCCGCCGGTATAATACAAAATCTTTTTCAGATTCCAAACAGTTTCGTTTATCGGTTCTCTCCGGCAAACGTGAAATACTTATTGATCTGCATGAGGACCATTTCCGTTTCGGCCCTGTGATCCGTCGGCACGCGCTGGGTCGATGTTTTCAGGAGAAGGGCGGATTCGACCTTGTCATAAAACGAGGTGCTCTGCGGATGCAGAGGCGAGCTGGAATCGTAGAGAACCGGGATCGTTTTGACAAGTGTCGGGCCAAAGAGTGAATTTTCAACCGCGAGATAGAATCCGGCCGGCATGGGAAGCAGGAAGAGCAGGAAGAATATGAATGATATAACGACCCAGCCGCGGATGAATCCAACGAAGGCGCCGCCCATCTGGTCCGTTTTGCCTTTGCGCTGAAGTTTGAGGATTTTCGCGAGGCCGATTCCCATGAGCTTAAAGGCGGCATAGGCAACGCCGAGCAGGAAGATAAAGCTGAAAAAGGTCACGACGAGGGGAGAGCCTCCGATTTTCTCATAAAACATGACAGCAAAGCTATCCATGAAAAAGATTGAGAGAATGACCGACGGAATTAGCGTTACCAAAGCCGTCAGTTCTCGGAGCAGACCCTTTTTTGATCCGATAATAACCATCGCAACTAAAAGCGCCAGCAAAATATAATCGACAACGTTCATAGACTTTCAAGCCTCGTTAAAAGGTTGATCCACGGGAAACATGATATAATCACAAACCGTAAGCAATATAAAAATGGATAGGATTCGGCCTGTATTTTATCCCTTGAGACGGGCCATAACGGCGTCTTTGACGGCTTTTCCGTCGGCACGTCCCTGTACTTTCGGCATAACGGCCTTCATGACCTTGCCCATATCGGCGGGTGAGGATGCCCCGACTTCGGCGACGACTTCGTCGACGATGGCGGCTAATTCTTCCGGTTTCAGCCCGGCGGGGAGATATCGGGCGATGATTTCCAGTTCGGCCTTTTCCTTGGCGACCAGGTCTTCGCGACCGCCCTGTTCGAACTTCTCAATGGAATCGCGGCGTTGTTTGGCGGCCTGAGCCATGACCTTGATAATGTCGTCGTCGGTGACTTCTTTGAGGGTGTTGTTGATTTTGAAATACTTGATATCAGACTTAAGGCCCCTAAGAGTCACAGTCGCGTCTTTTTCGCCGCTCTTAAGGGCCTTAATCAAGTCTTGATCTATGCGATCGAGGAGAGACATTAGTCCTGATTCTCCTTCATCATCTTCCGCATTTTCCGCTTGGCAGCATTCAATTTCCGTTTCTTTCGTTCGGACGGTTTTTCGAAATGCTGATGCTTCTTGATGTCTGAGAGAATGCCCATTTTTTCGCAGAATTTATTGAACCTTCTCAGTGCTTTTTCGAATGATTCATCATCGCGTACTTTAACGCCTGTCATTACCTAATATCACTCCCTTCGGTGACTGCTAAATCACAGATAAAGATATAAACTACCGGCTGAATAATAGTTAAATTCTTGCGGTAGTCAACCGTTTTCTTGAATTAATCAAGGTCCAGGTCTATTTTTTTATCGTCTATTTCTTTTATCCACGATAAAAAATGAACGTGCAGGTGAAAGACGATCTGGCCCCCCTTTGGCCCGTTATTTATCGTCATTCGAAAGCCGTTTTCCGTGTGCATATATTCGGCAAGTTTCCGGCAAACCTTATACAAATAAGCGACTTCCTCGGCCGGGGCATCCATGAAAGTGGGGTAGTGCCGTTTGGGACAGACCAGCAGATGCGTTTTGGCCTGAGGACGGTGATCGCGAAAGACGATGACCCGGTCGTTCTCGAATATGACTTTGGCCTGAGCCTCATGCTCGGCTATGGCACAGAAAATGCAGTCCATCTTAGCTCCGTTTTGTATTCCGGTCACCGCGTAGTTATTCTTATACGGGGTAAAAAGTCAATATTTTTCTTTAAGCGATTAAAAATGGAGAAAATTCTTATCAGTTATCGAAATATTTTTGAAAGCCCATATTGTCAATTCGGTCGTATAAGCGTATATTGCTATTGCCATTTAGCCAATGATTGGCTAAACTAAACTCGCAAAACAGAAACGTTTTACAATATACTCGGAGGATTTATGTCCGGTCATTCAAAATGGGCAACCATTAAGCGTAAAAAGGGGAAAGCTGATGCTGCCCGCGGCCGCGTGTTTACCCGACTTATTAAAGAAATCACCGTCGCCGCGCGCGCCGGTGGAGGCGATGTGGAAGGAAATCCCCGTCTTAGAACTGCGGTCGCTTCGGCGAAGGCGGCCAACATGCCCCAGGATAACATCAAGAAAGCGATTCAGAAGGGTACCGGCGAGCTCCCGGGTACGACATATGAAGAAGCCACATATGAAGGCTATGGACCGGGCGGCGTCGCCATTTTCGTCGATGTCCTGACGGACAATAAAAATCGAACCGTAGCGGAAATCCGACACGTCTTTTCCAAATACAATGGGAACCTCGGTGAAAACGGATGCGTCGCGTGGATGTTCGATACGAAGGGCGTCATTACGGTAAGTAAAGAAGGCGTCGACGAAGATACACTGATGGAAGCCGCTTTAGAGGCCGGAGCATCGGATCTCGACGGCCAGGATGACGCTTTCGAAATCGTAACCGAACCGAGCGATCTGGAACCGGTTCGTTCGACGCTGGAATCGGCCGGCTATCCGCTCATGGAGGCGGAAGTGCGCCGCATCCCTCAGAATACCGTAAAAGTTGACGCCAAACAGGCGGAGTCGCTCATGAAGCTGCTCGATGCGATCGAGGATCAGGACGACGTGCAGCGCGTGTCGTCAAATGCCGATATCGACGACGAAATATTAGAACAGTTATCCGGCGAATGACGTGCTGGTGTTAGGCGTCGACCCCGGTCTCAATACTACCGGATACGGTCTGGTCGAGCATCGATCAGACCGTGTTTTTCTGATAGAAGGGGGTGTGATTCGCTCGGATGCCAAAGCCGAAATGGCTCAGCGGGTCGGGGCGATTTATCAGGGAATTACCGAGGTCATTCGCGAATTCTCGCCGGATGTGATGGCGATGGAAGAGATTTATTCGCATACTAAACATCCGAGGACGGCGATTATTATGGCGCATGCGCGCGGAGCGATTCTTGCCGCGGCGGATTCGATGGGACTCGGCGTTCGGCATTATCCGTCGACGACGATCAAGAGCGCGTTGACAGGCAATGGCCGCGCAAAAAAAGAACAAGTGCGAGAAATGGTGTTTTCGATGTTGAGGTGTACCGGCAAGCCGGAACCGCTGGATACCTACGATGCGCTGGCGGCGGCTTTGTGCCACATCAATCAACAGACAGGGATGGTACTGGCGTGATACAGAAAATTCGGGGCAAAATCGATTCGGTCGGAGACGAGACAGTTACTCTCGAACTCAACGGCATATTCTACGAAATCCTGATCCCGTCCGGTCTGGCCGAGCCTCTGCGCCATCAGGCTCGGGAAGCCAATCCGGTAACCCTGTACACGTACTATTATATCGAGGCCGGGGCGAATGCGGCCAGCCTGCATCCTCGGCTGGTCGGTTTTACGGTGGCGTCGGACAGAGAATTTTTCAAGCTGTTCACGACCGTGTCAGGCATCGGCGTGCGCAAGGCGCTCAAATGCCTGACCATGCCGGTCAAAGATATTGCCCGGTCGATTGAAAACAAAGACACCGGCCTATTAAAAAGACTCCCCGGCATCGGACCCCGGATGGCGGAAAAAATTGTTGCGGAATTATCCGGCAAAGCAACCAAATTCGCATTGTCGCGAAGCGACCGGCCACTGTCGATTCCGGAAAAGCAAAAGGTCGACTTCGAGGATGAAATTTTCGATGTCCTCAGCCAGCTCGGATATAAGCCGAATGAAGTGGACGGCATGCTGAAGCGGGCGCTCAAGGCGCATCCCGATATTAAGACAACCGAGGAAATGATGGGTGTGATTTTCTCGATAGAAAACGAGGCCGTTCATGAATCGTGAGCGGATCGTATCGCCGGAAGCAGCGACTCCCGAAGAGGAACGAACATTTCTATCCCTTCGGCCGACGTCGCTCGATGAGTGCATCGGTCAGAAGAATCTGATCGAGAAGATGCGGCTGTCTATTGAGGCGGCGAAGCGGCGCGGCGAACCGCACGAACACATGCTGTTTTACGGACCTCCGGGATTAGGCAAGACGACACTGGCGAATATCCTGGCCAAAGAGATGGGAGCGAATATCGTTTCGACTTCCGGGCCGACGCTGACGAGGTCGGGCGACCTGATGGGCATTCTGACCAATCTCAAGCATGGCGACGTGTTGTTCATCGACGAAATTCATCGGTTGAATCCAACCGTCGAAGAGTTCATTTATCCGGCGCTGGAAGATTTTCGAGTCGAATTCCTGATTGATAAGGGCGCGTTCTCTCGTGTCATCAACATGCCGTTAAAACATTTTACTATGGTCGGAGCGACAACGCGGGCCGGAATGTTGTCGGCGCCACTGCGGGATAGATTCGGTATTTATCATCATATCGATTTTTATGAAATCGAGGATCTGTCCGAAATCGCACGCCGATCGGCGCATCTGCTCGAAGTGGAAATCGACGATGACGGCGCGATGGTCATCGGGCGGCGCAGTCGCGGAACGCCGAGAATCGCGAACAGGCTCCTCCGCCGTGTGCGCGACTATTGTCAGGTGAAAGGCGACGGGATTATCAATAAGGATATCGCCGAGAAGGCGCTCGCACTCGAAGGTATCGACAATATCGGACTGGATAAGCTCGACCGCCATTTCCTGAGCGTGATTATTGAATATTATAAAGGCGGACCCGTCGGAATCGAGACTATCGCAACGACGCTCAATGAAGAGAGCGATACGCTGGTGGATATGGTCGAGCCGTATTTATTGAAAATCGGCCTCGTCCAGCGCACCCGACAGGGCAGAATCGCGACCGATGCGGCGTACAAGCATTTGGGTGTTAAAAAGGCCAAGGACGGCGGACCGCAACAGTCCTTGTTTTAGTGCGTCATGGAACAGTTCCCCTTTCACAGCCTCGGCAAATCGTTAATCATTATAGGTGCGATTATCATTGTCATTGGGATTATCGTGCTGCTGAGCCCGAAAATTCCCTGGCTGGGCAAATTGCCGGGAGATATTTCGATTAAAGGAAAGAATACGACATTTTATTTCCCGATTGTGACGAGTCTGGTCCTGTCCGTTATTTTGACTATCATCCTCAATCTGTTTTTCCGCAAATGAAGATATCCGATTTTGATTATACGCTGCCGCAGGAGCTGATTGCGCAATACCCGGCCGATGTTCGGTCGCAGTCGCGTATGCTGGTGCTCAATCGAGAGAGACAGACGATAGAAGACCGGCACTTTTGTGATTTGCCGGAAATTCTGGATGAGTCGTATTTTCTGGTCGTTAATGACAGCCGCGTGTTCAAGGCGCGCCTGTATGGAAAAAAACAGACCGGGGCGCAGGTAGAGGTTTTTCTGGTGCGCCGACAGAAGGGCCTCGAATGGGTGGCGCTTTTAAGGCCGTCGGCTCGAATAAAAAAAGGCGACCGCGTCTATTTCGATGAGGAATTGTACGTCACGGCGATAGATAACCCGGGTGAGGCGGAGCGGGTGATTGCGTTTGCCTCGGAAAAAGCAGAAGGGCAAGTCATCGGCAAATACGGCAAACTACCGCTGCCGCCATACATCAAGCGCGATGCCGGTGAGAGTGACGATGATCGATATCAAACGGTGTATGCGGCGCAGTTGGGCTCGGTGGCCGCCCCGACCGCGGGATTGCATTTCGATGATGACGTTCTGCGGCGCCTCGATGGGCGTGGAATTGCAATCGAGAAATTAACGCTTCACGTCGGGCCCGGCACATTCAAGCCCGTCACTGTGGAGAATATCGAGGATCATTCGGTCGATCCTGAATTCGCGTCGCTCTCCGATAAAACGGCTGCTACAATAAATGATCGAAAAAAAGCTGGTCAGAAACTGGCGGCAGTGGGAACGACATCAATTCGGACGCTGGAAGCATTTGCTCACGATGACGGCCTGTTAGTCCCGAATGAAAAAATGGTCGACCTGTTTATTTATCCGCCTTATCGGTATAAGGCCGTTGAAGCGATTATTACCAATTTCCATTTGCCGAGGACATCGCTTCTCATGCTGGTGGCGGCCTTTTGCGGCCGGGAATTTTTACTGTCGGCCTATGAACATGCCGTCGAGCAAAACTATCGCTTTTACAGTTATGGCGATTGTATGCTGATTCTGTAATGATTTAACTTTACCCGGCTATAAAGCCTTCGTATGTTGGCCTCATGAAAAAGACCATTGCCATTATTGTCGCCGGCGGAGTCGGCGAGCGGTTCGGGGGAGATATTCCCAAGCAATACCAACTCATTGCCGGGCGGCCTCTTCTGGCGTGGACAATCGAGCGGTTCGAGCGCTCGAAACTGATCGACGAAATCGCTATCGTGACGGCCGAAGATTATCTGCTGTATGTCAATAATCAGATCGTAAATAAATATGAGTTCAAAAAAGTGGTCAAAATCGTTCCCGGCGGACAAAATCGGACCGAGTCGGTGTATAAGGGGTTAGAATCACTGCCGCTGTCGACCGGATTCGTTGCCGTACACGATGCCGTTCGGCCTCTGGTAAAAAGTGGCGATATCGATGCCGTCGTCGCCGAGGCGCAAGCGCACCGGGCGGCAATCCTGGGGCGGCCGGTGTCCGAAACGGTCAAGCGGGTGCGCGACGCAATGATTCTGGCAACGGTTGACAGGGACAACCTCTTCCTGGCCGAGACGCCTCAGGTATTCCAGTATGATTTACTCAAGGAAGCGTATAAGAAAGGTATGGCGGAAAATCGGCCCATGACCGATGACGCGGCAATGGTGGAAGCCTATGGATTTAAAGTAAAGTTGGTGCAATCGACCGGGCCGAATCCGAAACTGACGACGCAGGATGACTGGGATTTTATCCGGATGATGCTGGAGAGGGAAAGCGGTGGAATATAGAGTCGGAAACGGATATGATGTCCACGCCCTCGTTGAGGGGCGGAAACTGATTCTGGGTGGAGTCGAGATTAAACATCATCTGGGACTGGCCGGGCATTCCGATGCGGATGTGCTGACCCATGCCATCATGGATTCGCTGCTCGGCGCCGCGGGTCTCGGTGATATCGGCAGGCATTTCCCCGATACGGATGATGCCTACAAAGGTGCGGATTCATTGAAATTATTGGCGGAAGTATTCGAGAAAATTACAGCAGGGAATTGGAAAATCTCGAATATCGATGCAACCATCATCGCCCAGAAACCCAAACTGGCCGGATATATTGAACGGATGGAAGTAAATATCGCCGATGTGTTACAGATTGAAACCGATCGGGTGAATGTGAAGGCAACGACGACCGAGAAACTCGGATTCGCCGGCAGAGAAGAGGGGATTGCGGCAATGGCGTCGGCCATGCTGTACAGGTAATACGATGGAATGGTTGACGAGCGGATTCGACAGCATGCTGGCGCATATCGACGCCATTAATCCGATCTATATTTATCTGATTCTGTTCGGGATGGCATTCCTTGAAAATATCTTTCCGCCGCTTCCGGGGGATACCTTTACGATAATCGGCGGTTATCTGGCAGCAGTGGGAAAGCTGGCGCTTATCCCGACTTTTTTATTTATCACGTTGGGGACGATCTCATCGGTCATGGCCGTATATGCGCTGGGATATCGCGGTGGACGCGAGTTCTTTGAGCGAAAAAATTACCGGTTCTTTAATGCCGATGACTTGAAGCGAGTCGATACTCTGTTCGCCAAATACGGAATGCTGACGCTCCTCGCCAGTCGTTTTATTGTTGGGGCGAGGGTCATGGTGGCGGTCGGGGCCGGTATCAGTAAATATCCGACCGGGCGAATGGCGCTGTATTCGTACATCTCCGGCGCACTGTTTCACGGCGTATTAATCGCGCTGGCGTACTTGTTCAATATGTATGTTGACCGATTGGTAGATGGATTTAATCTGTATTCCAAAATCATTTTGATTGCCGTCACCATTTTGGTTATACTTTGGGGAATCGTGTTTGTGAGAAGAATGATCAATGGGAAAAAACAAGCGTAACATAGTCGTGCTGGCCGGTGGTGAATCCGGCGAGCGAGATGTCTCTCTCGATTCTGCAAAAGCTATCGCGAAGGCTCTGCGCGATTCCGGAAATGCCGTCGTTGTCGTGGATGCCTTCAACGGCAAGAAATTCGATGACGGATTTATCGATTCGTCTGACCATGCGACGAGTGAAAAGTATTCGCTGCCCGATAAGGCGGCATTCGATCCGACCGCGCTGGTCAGGACACTCATGGAAATGAAAGCCGAAGGCATCGATGTCGTGTTCAATGGTCTGCACGGTGGCGCCGGTGAGAACGGCGCAATGTCCGCCCTTCTGGAAAGTGTCGGGCTTCCGTATACCGGATCGCCGATGGCGGCATCGGCCATTGCGATGAATAAAGATATCGCCAAACGGGTGATGTGGTCACTGAATATCCCAACGGGCAAATGGCGCCTGTTCAACAAGGGTGAGCGCGACGAAGCCGAAACGTGTATTATCATCAAGCATGAATTCAATCTGCCGGTCATCATCAAGCCGGCCGATTGCGGATCGACGGTCGGATTGTCGCTGGTCGAATCGGTCGAGGAAATTGCCCCGGCCTTGCAGAGCGCTTTCTCGGCTTCGGACCTGGTAATGGCGGAGACATATTTTCAAGGGCGTGAAATTACCGTGGCCGTGCTCGATGGAACCGCCCTGCCGCCGGTAGAAATCAAGCCGACGCATAAACTGTATGATTACACCTGTAAATACACCAAAGGAAAATCGCAGTATTTCTGCCCGGTCGATATCGATGAGAAAATAAAAGAGAAACTTTCCGACGATGCTGTGCGTTTGTATAAGCAAATCGGCTGTCAGGGATATGCCCGGGTCGATTTTATCGTTTCCGACATCGACCATTATGTGTGTCTCGAGTTGAACACCCTGCCGGGTATGACGGAGCTGTCGCTGTTCCCGATGGCGGCCAGGGCGGTCGGATTGGATTTTGCGAAGTTATTAAACAAACTATGCGATTTGGCTCTGGAGAGAAAAGGTTGACCTATACAGGAATTAAAGGCGTCATCTTCGACATGGGATCGACGCTTCTTGAGTTTGAAAAGCGGCCGTGGGTGGAGACGATGCTCATCGGCCAGACATACGGACACGAAAGATTAACGTCCAAAGGCATACATCTGCCGCCGCTGGATGAATTTAATACCGGCCTCGATACAATCAAATTCGCAAAACGCGATAAGGCCAAGGAAACCCTCGATGAATGGTTCATCGATGATGCCTTCATTGAGTATCTGCACGGCATTGGCGTGAACAATGTCGAGGAAAATGCGAAAATTCTGTCAGAGGAATTTTATAGGGCCGTGCGGGAGATTGTCGAGCCGTTACCCGGTGCACAGGAGACACTCGAAGAACTTTCGAATCGCGGATTGAAAATCGGAATGATCTCGAATACGATTTTTCCGCCGCACGAGCATGACCGTGACCTGGACGAATACGGGATGAAGCCGTTTTTACCGATTCGAATTTATTCTTGTGAATTCGGATTTCGAAAACCGAAGCCGGAGATCTATGCCGAGGGGCTTCGATTGTTGGATTTGCCTGCGGAGCAGATCGTGTTCGTCGGTGATAGATATATAGAAGACGTGAAAGGCCCGCAGGATGCCGGGATGAAGGCGGTGCTGCGGAAGTGCGAGTTGCGGGAGTATCCCAACCCCTTACCCGATGGATTCCCCGCGGTATCGCAATTACCGGAATTATTGGACATTATTGCATAGACAGCGATCTTGGGAGGCTACATGGACTATTCAGTTGAGCTGCTGAAGGATTTGACGAATGCCAACGGCGCGCCGGGGCATGAGGAAGAGGCAACGGCCGTCATGGCCAAATATCTCAAAGACGTGACCGATGAAATTCAGTACGACAATCTCGGTTCCGTGATGGGTTTCAAGAAAGGCCCCAAAGACGGACCGAGGGTGCTCATCGATTCGCATATCGATGAAATCGGATTCATGGTCAAGGAAATCACCAAAGAGGGATTTATCAAATTCCTGCCGATGGGCGGCTGGTGGGGGCACGTGGCTCTCGGCCAGCGCATGCGCGTCATGACGAAAAACGGCCCGGTTCTGGGTGTGATCGGTAGTACACCGCCGCATCTGCTGAAAGAAGACGAGCGCAAGAAAGTCATGGATATCGGTGATATGTTTATCGATGTCGGCGGCATGGAAAAATACGATATCAAGAAGAAACTCGGCATCGAAATCGGTGATGCCATCGTCCCCGACAGCGAATTCACGGTCATGGGAAACAAAGATGTCTACATGGCAAAGGCGTTCGACAATCGGTCTGCATCGGCGATCGTTATCGAAGTGCTGAAGAAGTTCAAGAAAATCAAACATCCCAATACGATTATCGGTTCCGGCGCCACGATGGAAGAGGTCGGACTGCGCGGCGCGGCGACGGTGGCGCATGTGGCCAATCCCGATGTCGCGATTGTCGTCGATGTCGGCATCGCATTGGATTTGCCCGGCTATGACAACCGGCCCGAAAAATTCGGCGGCGGCCCGTCGATCCTTATCTATGAAGGCGGCATGATTCCGAATACGAAACTGCGCAAGCTGTTCATGAAAACGGCCGAAGAAAATAAGATTCCGTTTAATCTGTCATACATGGAGCGCGGTTCGGGAGACGGCTCACGAATCCATCTGACCAGAAGCGGAGTGCCGGCTATTTACATCGGGCCGCCGACTCGTTATATTCACAGTCATAACTCGCTTATGTATCGCAAAGACTATGACGATACCATAAAATTGATATTCGAAGTCGTGAAAAAACTTGATAAGAAAACGGTAGCTTCATTGACCGCGAGGTAAGCCATGGCGCTGATGTTCTTTAATACGATGACCCGGCAGAAAGAGGAATTCAAACCGATGGATGACGGTATCGTCCGCATGTACACCTGCGGACCCACGATCTATGATTTTGCCCACATCGGAAATCTGCGAACCTTTCTGTTCGAGGATATCCTCAATCGGTTTCTCTCGTACAAGGGTTTCAAAGTAACCCAGGTGATGAACCTGACGGACATCGATGACAAGACGATAAAAGCCTCGAATGCCAAGGGGATTTCGCTTAAAGAGCATACCAAACCGTTTGCCGATGGCTTCTTCGAGGATATCGATACGCTCAATGTGAAGCGAGCGGATCATTATCCGGCGGCCACCGATCATATCAATGAGATGGTGGATATCGTCAAGCATCTCATGGAGAGCGGCCATGCTTACCGGGCGGCGGATGATTGCATCTACTATCGGATAACGAAATTCCCCGATTACGGCAAACTGTCTCACATGAAACTCGATGAATTGCGGGTCGGAGCATCGGAGCGTACTGCGTCTGACGAGTACGAGAAAGACCAGGTGTCCGATTTCGCGCTGTGGAAGGCATGGGACGAGGCCGACGGCAATGTCTTCTGGGAAACCGATCTGGGCAAAGGCCGTCCCGGCTGGCATATCGAGTGCTCGGCCATGTCGATGAAATATCTCGGGAAGACATTCGATATTCATACCGGCGGCGAGGATAATATCTTCCCGCACCATGAGAATGAAATCGCGCAATCCGAGGCGTTCACCGGGCAGCCGTTCGCCAATTACTGGCTGCATTCGGCTCATTTGATTGTCGAGGGAAAGAAAATGGCCAAATCGGCCGGGAATTTCTTTACCCTGCGGCAATTATTGGAGAAGGGATATGCCCCGCTGGCAATTCGATATCTGCTGATTTCGACGCACTATCGGATGCAGTTGAATTTCACGCTCGATGGCCTTGATGCCGCAAAAGAAGCAGTCAAACGCTATAACGACTTCATCGATAACCTGGCCGATGCGGCCGCCGAAACCGACGGTGGAGAGGCCGGTGGGATTATCGAGAAAGCCAAGGCCGATTTCTCGGCGGCGTTGGATGATGATCTGAATATGTCCGAGGCGCTGGGTGTTATCTTCAATTTCATCCGGGATATCAACCGTCTGAAGGCCGAGGAGAAGCTCTCCAAAGTCGAGGCCGGGAAGGTATTAGAAACCATCACCGGTTTCGATTCGGTGCTGGGCCTGCGCAAACAGGAAGAGGCGTCTCTGGATGATGAAATCGAGGCTCTGATTCAGGCCCGGCTGGATGCCCGGAAGAATAAAAACTGGGCCGAGGCGGATCGGATTCGCGACGACCTCAAGGCGCGTGGTATAATTCTGGAAGATACCCCGACCGGCACGAAATGGAAACGCGAATTGTAACGTCTTATATTATAATAGCTTAAGGCGAGGTTGTTGCTGCCTCGCCTTTTTTATCGGGCTAAGTTAGTGCTGATTAATTTATTACATTGATTATTTGTTCAGATTAATTGCAGCAATACTCCTCAATTCTATTCAATATGTGACGACTATAAGGGCATAAGCAATCTCCGGAAATCATCCGTATATATGCTTATTTAAAGGGACAAAATCGCATCATGGGGGCATTGGGGGCTGAAATGAATCGATGGGGTCGCTATGTGTGTTCTGGGTCCGAACTACATGCCGGTTCAGGTTTCCGCTCTTTTTGTGCGGAAACATCTCGAATTTGATTTATATCAGGAAATCGGCGGCAAGCCGCAGCTATTTAAAAGCAAAAATTTCCCACTCATGAAACTCGATCTGAAGTCACTCGAGCGCCGGGGATGCGAGGTATTATATATCGCCGCGGCGCACAAGGGGACGTTTATCGATGTGCTCTCTGAAAACCTGACCAATGTCCTCGGTGATAAAACCATTTCAATCAGCAACAAGTTTACCGTCCTGTCGCAGCTGTCCGAGGCAGTATTGTTTGATGTTTTTCAAACTCCGACATCACGAGATGTTATCAATCGAGCGGTCAGACAGTGCGAACATCATGTAACATTCGCGAGCGATGGCCCGGAAGCGCAGAAGGCATTGGCCGGGAGCAAATCCGGCTCGCCGTTTCCGATTGCCCATGCGCTGGCGGTGTCGAATTACTCCATCCTCCTCGGATTTCGCTGCGGTATCGAATCATCTGAAGATTTACGGAGTCTCGGTGTCGGAGCATTATTGCATGAAGTAGGGAAGACGATTATCGATCCCAATTACTATATGCGCCCGGGAAAGCAGACTCCCATCACCAATACCCGGTTGAGGAACTATCCGAAAATCGGGCGCGATATGATGAGTAAGACGGGAGTCGTGCCGTCGTCGGCGCTCAAACCGATCGTCGAACATCAGGAGCGGTTGGATGGGAGCGGGTACCCATCGCAGTTGAGCGGTAAGCAGATATCGACAACGAGCCGAATCGTCGCCATTTGTGATGCCTATGATGAAGCCGTGCATCTCCCGAACAACGGGGAGGGAATATCTCCTTTCAAGGTTTTGCGACGGATGCGATTCGACACCGGGAAATTTGATGATGGTATTTTGGTTGAGTTCATAAAAATGCTCGGCGAAGATTTTTCAAATTGATGCCGGATAAGCTATTGCAGCGATTAAAATATTTTTCTCGGATGCCCCATCAATGCTCAATTATTTGCTTGACAACCCGATGATAATGAGTATGTTATAGCCCTTGAAATAACGCCGGCGTAACTCAGTTGGTAGAGTAGCTGATTTGTAATCAGCCTGTCGGGGGTTCGAGTCCTCTCGCCGGCTGTTATAATCGGCGCCGCAAAGAGTTAGATAAGGCGGCGTGATTGTTGTTTGACATTTGAATGGAGGGGTTCCCGAGCGGCCAAAGGGGATAGACTGTAAATCTATTGGCGATGCCTTCGAAGGTTCGAATCCTTCCCCCTCCATTTAAAATACATGAAAGAAGCCTCGATTCACCATCGGGGCTTTTTTGTATCCGGTCATATTATAAAGGCAACCTTTGTGTAATATTTTCGTGTAGTAGATTCATAAACAATGTGATTGTTTATCGCCGCAGAAAGCGGTATTTTTCATATCCATATTTGAAGGTGCACAGATGCAAGACGCGACCGATAAGAAACAATCACTGCCTCGCCGACAGAAAGTCCCCACCGACACAACTCAGGGATCGATAATTGGCGCAATCTGGAAAATGGGATTGCCCTCTATGATCGGTTTCGGAATCGGAAATATTTACAGCCTGATCGATACCTATTGGCTGGCCAAGCTGGGGCCGGAGCCGGTGGCTGCTTTGACCATTCTCGGTCCTATGCTGTGGGTCGTGCATTCGGCGAATCACATTGTCGGCGTCGGATCGGTGGCGATTATCGCGCGCCGGTATGGAGAGAAGGAATACCTCAAAACCGAAATGGCCATTAAGGAGACAATTCTGCTTAAATGGCTCGCCGCTATTGTGTTCAGTATTATCGGATATTTTGCCGTGCCCAAGCTCATCGCCTGGCAGGGAGCGGATGCCGATGCGGCGGTTCTGGAAACGGGTGTTTTGTATGCCCGCATCATTTTCATCGGACTCGGTTTTAATTTCGCGACCTATTCTGTGTTTACCGCGCTGCGAGGCATCGCCAATCCCAATCTTGCCATGGGATTGATGATCGGGCTGTCGGCCTTCAATATGGCGCTGGACCCCTTTATGATTTTCGGCTGGTGGATATTCCCCGAAATGGGTGTTGCTGGCGCGGCCTGGGCATCAGTTATTTCGTATGCTGTCGCCTTTATTATCGGTCTGGTGTTTCTCTCAACTGGTATCACTAATGTACGACTGCACGTTCTGAGCGCGAATAATATTCGCTGGACCACGATGTGGCAGATTCTGAAAATCGGCGCGCCTTCGGCCGTGGGGCAGATTTCATTCAGCGCGGCTCGCATGGTCGTGATGCCGATGATTGCGATGTTCGGAACGAGCGTCGTTGCGGCGTATGGTATCGGCCAACAGGTTGGTCAAATCGGGATCGCGCTTCTCGTCGGGATAGGACTAGGGCTGTCGGCATTGATTGGGCATATTGTCGGGGCGCAGAAGTATGAACGAGCCAAAGAAACAGCCCAGAAGGCGATTCTCATCGCCATCAGTATCATGAGCGGAATCGGTCTGGCGACGGCGATTTTCGCCGAATTTATTATGAGACTATTCTTCCCGGATAATCCGGAGATCGTTTCGTTAGGCGTGACCTTGTTGCGGGTTTTGGCCGTGGCGTCACCGTTCCTCGGTTTATGGCTGATGATCGAAAATATATACACGGGGGTCGGTGAAAACCGACCCGCCATGTTTTTCAATATATTTCATGCATGGATTCTGGAAATCCCGGCGGTCTATGTATGCACGCAGATCTTACATCTCGACCAGACTGCCGTATGGTGGGCAATTACGCTGGCCATGATCGTTAACGCGATTGCTTACTACTTCTATTTCCGGCGCGGCGGTTGGCTCAAGGTCAAAGTGTAATCAGACCAGACTCGCGAAATCCAAATCAATGACCGGTTCGTCGTTCGCGATTTTCTCCTTGCGGTTTTTCATAAAGCGGCGACACCAGTCATTCGAATCCTCGATTTCCTCATTTTTTATAATGAAATACAGATCGATCTCTCGGGTCTTTAGAAATATCGGAATTTTTGACAGCCAAAAGGAATCGATGTCGTTTTCCTTATAGTATCCTTCCATGAATTTCCGGAAGAAACGGGTAATAAAATCGATATCTTTGACGCCGAATTTCGTATCCTGCAGAGAATACACGAGCGGTATAGCCAGATCATGCGAGAACCAGTCATAGCGGCAATCATCGAAATCGAAAGCGATGATTTCGCCCTCGTGCACGAATAAATTCCCGAGATGCAGGTCGGAATGAATCAGACCATAGGCGCCCGGATCAGTGGGGAGTCCCCGATAGGCCTCGATATTCCTGCGACACGCGGCCAGGAAATCGGGCTCGAACGATTCGGCTTCCGGGGAGTCAACCCATTTGAAATAGCCGTCATCGAACCAGCTCGGTCGCCTGATGGCATTTTCTGAAGGGCGATATTTCTTGGTCAATGCGTGCATGCGCCCCGTGATTTCACCCCACTTGAAATAGAGATTGTCATTCCAATCCTCTTCGGTCAAGTGATGTCCCGGCGATTTTTCGTAGGCATAGGTAAAAAACTCAGAACTACCGCCATTGAGGGGTTCAACGAAACTCCCGGTAATAGATGGGATCGCCCTCGGGACGCGCACGCCGTTGTCTCCGAGATAATTCGTCCACTCGAGCTCACCTCGAATTTGATTCAGCGACCTATGAGAGTCATGGGTGAGCTTCAGGATATATTGTGCATTGTTACGAGTAAACTCGTAGACCATGCTTTCAAAAGAACCGAGTTTTTTCAGGCTGTTGTTCTCAAAACCAAACAGGCTCGCAGCATTCGACAGAAGTCGTGATTCGTTTTGTTGAAAAAGCCGTTCACCTTCTTTTCTCATATTGAAATCTCCGATGTATATTCAGCCGCCATAGTAATTAGCTATAACGGCTGAATCGACTAATTGTTACGCCAGTCCTCGTTTCCGCAGCTGTTTCATCGCCTCGTGGTGCCGCCGCACCTTCTTATCCCACTCTCGCGACTCCTGGCGAATGCGCTTGACGTCTTTGCGCCGGGCGAGATGCGCCAGCTCCTTCTGGAGCTTGAGATAGCTCTGGTAGCGCTTCGGGTCGATTGCGCCGGAATCGAGCGCCCCCCGAATGGCGCAACCCGGTTCCGATTCGTGTTTACAATCCGCAAAGCGGCACTGTGAGGCGATTTCCTCGATGTCGGAGAATGTCCGCTCGAGACCCTCTTCATTATCCCAGGCCTTGAGGACGCGGAGGCCGGGGGTGTCGATGACGACGCCGCCGGTATCCAGGACGATCAATTCGCGATGTGTCGTCGTATGGCGACCGCGGTTGTCGTAGTCGCGGACATCGGTCGTCTTCATGCGCTCGGTACCGGCCAGAGCATTAATCAGCGTTGATTTTCCGACACCGGACGAGCCCAGAAAGGCGATGGTTTGGCCATCGGAGAGATACGTGCTCACCTGCTCGAGACCTGAGCCGGTTGCCGCGCTGATGGCGAATATCGGGACGCCGATAGCGATTTCCTCGACTGCCGCGATTTTCTCATCGATGTCTGCGCAGAGGTCAGCCTTGTTGAGGATGATAACGGGGGAGGCCCCGCTGTCCCAGGCGATTGTCGTATACCGCTCGATACGCCGCAGATTGAAATCCATATCGAGGCCGCTGATGAGAAATACGGTATCGATATTCGCAGCGAGGACCTGTTCCTCGGTGCGCCCCTTGGCATCGGGATTTCCGCCGGAACGAACCGCTTTTCTGCTGAATTGCGACAGGCGGGGGAGGACAGCGTGGATAACGGTTCGATTGCGCCCCTCTTGTGCCTGCAGGACGACCCAGTCACCGACAGCCGGATACATGCCTCGTTCCGCGGCGGTATGCATGAAGCGCCCGGATAATTCGCCGAGCGACTCGCCGTTTTCGGTCAGGACGCCATAATTGTTTCTGTTTTCCCGCGAAATGCGTCCGGGGAAATAGTTTGTATTGTCAAACTCCGCGAACTGCGCCGCGAAGTAATCATTCCATCCCAGGGATGATAATTGCATGGTTGATATCCTTCTTAAAGTTTCAGTCTATTGATTCGGAGCATTTAGCTCGCAGGACTCCCGGTCGTGTATACAGATTCAGACATCATACCTCCTTTGTTGACGATTGAATTGTTCGCAATAAAAATACCGCGCCGGATGCCGCGGTTTAAGATTCGGAATATACCGCGGACGTGTCTATCACGTCCTGCAATACAGAAAACACCGCTATCGAGGAAATCCTCGAAGCGAGTCGTCTAATATATGTACAATCTCAAGATTTGAGAAAGGACGTGACTACCGACGAGCTCCGTCGACTCTGGCCACAAATACTTTCATCAAATCCTTTCTGAAAGAGGTTATAATTCAGTTATCATATCAAAGGTACGCTGATTTAGACGATTGTCAAGTTGAAATGTTTCACACTCAAGGCGATTTATTGCTGTTTGTATGAGATTTGCAATAGAAAAAGATTCTTGCATCGGGGGAAAGAATCTTGTAGATTGTCGCCACTTCGCTTCGCCGGAGTGGTGGAATTGGTAGACACCAGGGACTTAAAATCCCTTGGGCCTTCTGGCCCGTGCCGGTTCGAGTCCGGCCTCCGGCATTTTTATTCGAAGATAAAAAAGTCAAAAAAAAGGCCGAATATTCATTCGGCCTTTTTAATATTCAATCAGTTCACTAATAACATGGCCAACAACTGCCGTGTATTTTATTCCTGAAAATGATATTGATAAGTTCGACGACATCGACAATATTCGTTCTGTCGTCACAATCTACATCACCCAGGAACGGCGTCAGAGGAGCGGGGCCACTTCGGAAAATATAATTTATCAGGTATATCGCGTCACCGATATCCAAAACATCGTTTATATTGGCATCTCCGCACACGCGATACTCAATCTTGATCAATCCATTTTCGATGAATACGGTGCTGGTATCGAATTGCTGCCCGTCCAGGCCGATAATACCGCCGTTGATGTCGGCAAACTCGGTTTCTTCCGGTGTATAAGCAAGGTTTACTTTGATCCAATTATCAAACGGGTTAAACGTTTCGACCGGTATATGCAGCTTCAGGTGTATAAGTAATCCGTTCTCCTGCGGCATAATGGCATTGGAAAATGGGGGCATGCTATTGGCCAATCCGACGATTCTGACATCGCTGTAATTGCCGGTCGGAGAAACCTGCGAAATGAATTCCCAATCCTCCGTCAATGTGCCATACGATAATGTGGCTGTGGTATCATCCGGGCTTATTCCCAAATATATTGGTTTACTGGGTTCGGTCCGAAAGAGTAATGAAAATCCAACAATCGTATCCTGCGGATTATCCAGATAGACATCGAGGTTAATGGCCGTATCTGCCAGATAAGCGCTGATAGTGTCAATTCTGACGTAGATCTCGGTTTGCGGTCTTTCGAAAACGTGTACGTTACCATTTTGAAAATCGGCGAAACGGACGGTAGTCGAAGGAGCAGTCGGCAGACAGCTCTCCGGCGCTCCATAGATACCGGGTACTCCATATGATGGGTCGGTAATATCAGTGCCTTCTACATCATAAACGAATTCGGAAAGAGCGAGGCTGTCACCGGTTTCACCGAATGCCACGGCATTATCGGTACAGTCGGTCCAGAGAAATGATACCGGTATGTCTCTATCTCCCGGTACTCCGGTGCCTAATGCTGTGGCCTCGATCGTAAAAAGTACAGTGCCGTTAATGACAGACTGTAATAATGGGTGATGATCTCCGTCATTCATATCCGATATGGCAGTGACACGGATGGTATTCATTGGACAAATCGGATCACTGCATTCCAACTGGTCGATCTGATAGTTACAGTATTCCCATTGATACTCGCCGAGTGAATCGAATAGCGTACCGGGTGTTAAATCCGTTATTTCAAACTGATCAGAGGCGACGCCGATTTTGATATCGAATCCTTCGATCTTTGCCGTGCCCGACGTTTTGTAAACGGGAATCGATACATGGTCACCGCGCCCGACTCCGGAAAGTGTTCCGATTGCAAACCCAAAAGGAGGTGAGGGGGTGCTGTTAATGTATGCAATAGACGGCATAAATGTATGATCTTCATAATCTGCCGCATCGGCGTATAAGAGAGTCCCTTCGCCGGAGTATGAAAGAAATGGGCCATCTATATTTATCCGAGCATCGGGATCATAGCCATGATGATAATCCCACCAATTCGGGAGAATGATGATATTCGTATTTCCATTGATTGTGTCATAAATTAAAAGGAAATCATCTCCCGGAATTTCCAAAGTCGGTTGAATAATTCCATCGAATTTTAATAGGATGGCTCCGAGTTCTCCGTCACAATCGTATGACACGGTTTTAGTGTCAAAGTCATGAGTAAATGTAATAGTTTTTTGCTCGTGCGGAAAAACTTCAGAATATGGGAGTACTTCTCCCATGATTACACGGACCAGATATAAATCATCTTCAATTCCGGCGAGAATGCCATCGGCATTCACATCTGAATTCTCGCGGCTCTGCTCTACATGATGAATAAATGCTGAGTCCCCCCAGAGGAAATAATTCGTCAACATGACCCAGTCTGCGATTTCGTAGGAAAGCCCGTTTAAATTGATATCGCCTCTGTCAGAAAAATGATGGCCAGGGTAATTTCTTAAGTATCCATTATAGAAATCGCAGATCCGGGTAATATCCGAATCGGAGAAACAGACATCGGGAGCGCCATGCTCACCGGGGAGCTCATAATCAAGGAGTGAGATATCCGTGAGGTAGTATGTATCATATTTGAAAACATGGTTGGATATTCCCGTACCCCCATATGAGCCGGTCATTCCGAGCATGATGGTATTATCTTCACATGTTTTCCAGAAGAAATCAATTGATGTCGAAAGGTACATCTCAGGTATAATGGGGGAGAATTCAAGAAGACACAACGTGTCCCCATCCGGAATTGTATAAGTAACCGGCGCATGGATAAAAGTCCCGGTATCAGCTATGCCATGAATGAAAATCAAGTCTCCATCGACGCTATTATCGAGATACTCCCATTGCAGCGAACCCGGAATGTCAAACATCGGCCCGGCAATGACATTGTCCAATACCCAATATGCCGTTTCGAATCTAACGCAAAATCGGAACTGTTGGATTGGGTCGAGGCCATATTCTTTAATTATTGGCACTTGCACACTGGCGCCCATATGGGAAGTTGCTTCCATAATACGAAATCCGAATGGCGACGGTTCGAATTCATCCGTTCCCGCGAACAAGAAAGATGAGAAACCGAATATCGCAAGAAAAGCAAAAAGAAAAAGCCCCGAAATTTTCCTGTGTGAGGACATGGATCCCCTCCTTAAAAGAGTTGGCGGTTTTAACATGCGCCTTATCTTTTTACATATTGACCCTCAAGTTTATAACATACTGCGTGAGGCCGCCGATATTGCTAAACGACTAAATCGGAGCGAGTAAGAGGCTCGTAAAATCAAATGACCGATTGTTCATGCCGATGCACCCACGCACGATTCCCCCGAAAGGCACTATGGCCCGCTGCAATTCTTATCTCTGATTACATCACGTGAGCGCTGATCTGCTATAAGATAATTCCTGATGCTAAAAAGTCAATTAATTCCGTTATCATGTAATTCATAAAAATAATTCGGGAACCGCTCCGGGCGTGGCGCCAAATAATTACAGGGCCGGAACCGTGCTTCCGACCCTGATTGCGCTGCCTACTACCCGAGTGGGGTTACCGACAACCAGTACATGGCGCCGATCCCTGCCTGAATATATAGTTGACTATATATACCGGATCCGCAACATTGCAGTATCCGTCGCAGTTCACGTCGCCCGTACAGATCGGCTGTGGGGCATTCCCTCCCTTAAAGATGTAATCGATCAGGCTGACGGCATCGCCGATGTTAAAATAGCCATCGGCATTACAGTCGCCGGCCAGGTAATCTTCTTGCATGAAGATATGACCATTGGTGAAGAACACTGTATTCGCATTATATGTCGTGCCATCGAGGCCGATGAGATAGCCAAGTTGGTCGGAAAAGGCCGTGAATTCCGGTGACTCATTGATAAGAATAGTCGTCACTGTATCCGCCATCATCGTATCGGCAATAGCATGCAGCATCAGTCGCAACAGTAATCCGTCCTCCTGCGGCGGGATCGAATGGTCATACGGATAGCTGGCGTTTGCGAATCCGACAATCTTCAGGTCCGTATACGTCCCGGAAAATGACGATTGCGACATAAGCTGCCAGTTTTCCGTCAACGTTCCGACCGTCGAGAAGGCCAGCGTGTCATTCGGGCTGATGCCGAATTTGACGAGTTCCGGATTATCCAATTGCAGGACGAGGGAGAAGGCCGCCACCGAATCCTGCGGATTGCTCAGATACACATCGAGGTAAATGGCGGTATCGCCAAGATAGGCATCGGCATTGCCGACAGTCAGAACCAGCTCGACACCTGTCGTGTCGCCACCGCCGCCATTAATCTCGAATCCGCCATTAACGAAGTCGGCGAATCGGACGGGGGGCGTTGCCGAACCGGAAAGACAAGATTCCGGCGCGCCGTATCTGGTCGGTAGTGTCATATACGGGCTGGTAATATCATAGCCGTTATAGGTGAACACATACCGGGATAGGGCGAGATCTTCTCCATAATCCCCGAATGCCACGGCATTGTCGCCGCAGTCGATCCAGAGGAATCGCATATCGGCGTGGACGTCGCCCACGATCGTATCGGACGTGACGAATCCGTCAATGGTGAAAAGAACCGTGCCATCGGAAATTGATGTCGAAAGGGGATGGTGCGGCCCATCATTTAAATCCGCTACGGCTACGACTCGCAGGACATTAGGCGGACAAATTGTATCGCCGCAGTCCGACGCATCATAGCGATAGGTGAAGTATTCCCACTCGTATGAGCCGGGATTATCGAATACGAGTCCCGCCGTGACACCGCTCAGGCCGAACAATGCCTCATCATAGCCGAAGAGGAAGTCAAGGCCGTACATGTCTTCGGAGCCGACCATCTTCGTTACCGGAATGGACAGGCTCTGGCCCGATTCCACATCGGGGAAGTAGCCAATCCTGAATGCGAACGGCGTTCCGGAAACGCCGCCGATATGAGCAATCTGGGCATCGAACACATGATCCTCATAATCGGCGGCGCCGGCCTCATACAGTATACCCTCCCCGGAATACGTTAATATCAATGTATCCGCGTAGAAGCCGGGAGTTTCAGCGGTAACGTCGGGATAAACGAGGACTCTCGTTACGCCGCTATCGATACTGTATGTTGTGATGATATTCGGTTCGTTGATATTTATTGTCGGAGTGATTTCACCGTTGAATGCGAGGTAAATGGCCGCCAGCTCTCCGGTATAATTAAAGACGACCGATTGTGCATCGACATACTGGGTGAAGGTCACACCGACATGATTGTGAATAAAATTCGTGTCATACGGCTGAGCATCGCCGGCGACAACCCGATACAGGTAGATGGCGTCCTCGATGTCAAGATACTGTCCGTCGGCATTGGCATCCGATCGGGACTGACTGCATGCAAAATCGAGAAATGTCGTAGATCCGTACAGGAAGTAATTATAAAATAAAACCAGATCGGCTATTTCATATGCGACGTCATTGCAGTTAATATCGCCTCGCACATAAACGGTGTCGTCGCCGCATGCCACATCGACGAACCCATTGTAGAAGTTGCAGAGACGCATAATCGACGGATCGGTTATACAATCATCGGGTGCGCCGTTTCTGCCGGGAACACCAAAGGTTGTATCGGTGATATTTACATAGTTGTTTCCGTTCCAGTCAAAAACGAGATTCGAAATCCCGAGAACCGCGCCCAGCGTATCGGCCGCAATCGCATTGTCGGTACAATCCTGCCAGTAAAATTCGATGGGATAGCCATCGCAGGCATAGAGCGAATCGTTTGTTATGGTGAATTGTAAATAGAAGAGAGGCGTCTGATTGGGAATATACAGACTCAGCGGATGGTTGTCCCCATCCTCAATATCCGCGATGCCGACACCCCTGACGAAACCGTAGCCGGCGTCGGAAAATTCAGAGTGGTCGAAGAATTCCCATCCGTTCATGCTGGTATCCAGAAATATATATCCCGGATAGACATTAACCAGGGTCATGGCATTCTCGTTGTACCTGAGCAGGAAGTCGAAACCGCTCATCATGCCGACACCGTCGATTTTATAAATCGGAATATCGAAGGTCTGGCCGATCGCGGCTGTTGCGGGATAAGTGTTGCCAAAGGTATACTGGGTAAGTGTATCCTGTGGAGAAGCAAACGCTGTCGAGGCAGACAGAAGGACCGCGACAACGAAGGTGAGAAGAGCCCCCAATGGTTTGGAATGTAAAGACATACTCCCTCCAAAAATTAATAAGGTTGGGGTTGGAACTATGCCTTAACAAATGCCATGCATCCTCCACCTGTGCGAACAGGTTTTAAATATTAAAAATGTTCAGAAGAGAAGTCTGCGGTTAACAAGTCGGAGCTGTTGGATGTTTGATGTGCGTAGTCAATTGAGGGCATAAAAAAATTGCCCACGCTCCGCAAATTGGGTAAATCGATGGATTCACCGTCATTTGCCACTCTGTTATAAAATCCGCGTGAACAATATCTATTGCTAAAATAATCACAATATCTCCCGTGTCAACACTTTTTTACAGAAATACTCAAATTAGTTGGTTAGGTCTCGTTTCTCTTTATAGTGTGAAGATATTTTTGGGCAATTGTGTTGGCTTTTTGAACCTTTTTAACCTATTATCCGTCAAATAACAGGTAGTTATATTGCCGAAAATTGGAAGGAAAAAGGAGTATTCATGAAATCCGTAAGCAGTCACGGTAAATGGGTATCGTTGATTGTCGCAGCGCTGTTTGCTTTCTCGTTCGCGAGTGCGTTCGCACAGGACAGCGGTTTGCCGCAACGTCAGGATATTGAAGAAAAATACAAATGGCGCGTTGAAGATATATATGAGACGATTGCCGACTGGGATGCCGATTATGCGTTCCTGGAAAACCGCATCGGTGAACTGGAGAAGTTCAAGGGGCATCTTGGCGACTCCCCGGAATTGCTGCTGCATTGTTTGAAGTTGTCGGACACGCTGGATGTCGTCATCTCTAATATGTACGTTTTCGCATACCTCAAACTCGATGAAGACAACAGCCAGAGCATTTACCAGGAACTGGGTGGCCGTGTGACCGGCCTCAACGCCCGGATGGGTCAGGTCCAGTCATATATTCGGCCGGAAATTATTGCCCTCGGTGAAGAAAAAGTGAAATCAATGGTAGCCGCCAATGACGGCCTGAAGGAATATGAATTTTATTTCGAGGATATGTTCCGGCAGCAAAAGCATATTCTGTCGCCGGAAGAAGAGCGTATCCTGGCCCTGGCCGGTCCGCTCGTCCGTGCCCCTATCGATATCTTCCAGATGATCGACAATGCCGACCATAAACTCGGAACCGTTGCCGACAGTGACGGGAATCCTATGGCGCTGACCTATGGCCGCTATTTGCAGATTCTCAAGGGGCGCGATCGAGAAGCGCGCCGCATCGCCAATGACACCGTACAGGTTGGATGGAAAAAATATATCAACACACTGGCGACTACGCTGGGCGCGCATGTGAACGGCAGCTGGTTCGTCACGCAGGCTCGCGGATATAACAGCACGCTCGAGCGGAGCCTCGACGGCAACAATATCCCGACATCGGTTTTTCATAATCTGATCGATGCCGTGAATGCGAATCTCGAACCGCTCCACAAATGGACCAGTCTCCGCAAGAAATTAATGGGCTATGATACACTGTACACATATGATCTTTCCGTCCCGTTAACAAAGGCCAGTGATCGCCGATATGAATACAATGAAGCCATCAAAATGATCCTGGAGGGGCTCAAACCGCTCGGCAAAGATTATGTCAAGGACGCCAAAGCCGGTTTTGAAGGCGGCTGGGTTGACGTATACGAAAACGAAGGGAAGGCAACCGGCGCGTACAGCTGGGGCACCTACACCTCGCATCCGTACATTCTCATGAACTATTCCGGAGACATCAGCGACGTCTTCACTCTTGCTCACGAGATGGGACACGCCCTCAATCGCCATTACACCAACCAGGCCGAGCCGTATGTGTATCATGGGCATACGATATTTACCGCCGAAGTTGCCTCGACCTGCAACGAGGCGATTCTGATGAAATACATGCTGGCCCATGCCAAGAGCAAAGAAGAAAAGATCGCGCTTCTCGATTATTATATCGAGCAGATTCAGGGGACTTTCTTTACGCAGGTCATGTTCTCCGAATTCGAAGATAAGATTAATAAACAGATCGAAGACGGCGGCGCCGTATCGGTCGATTATTTCAGGTCGATCTATCGCGACATTTTCCAGAAATACAATGGCCCGGATCTGTTCATCGGTCCGGAAAACGATATGGGCGGCATGAAGATATATCACTTCTACCGCACGTTCTACGTGTACCAGTATGCGACCTGCTATACGGCTGCGCAGATGATATCGCAAAAGATTCTGGACGGCGATAAGGAAGCCCTTGCGAAATACATGGAATTCCTGCGCACCGGTACTTCCGATTACCCGGTCGAAATTTTGAAGCAGGCGGGCGTCGACATGAATTCGCCCAAACCGGTCAATTACACGCTGAAACTGTTCGGCGAGTTGGTTGACGAAATGGAAAAACTGTTGACCGAATAGTCCTGCAAGTCACAGGCGAGGGGCGGAATATGTCGCCCCTCGCTTCGTATAAAAAATACGACCGTATGCAATTGTGTCGCAACTCAATGCGACTTTTAGTCGTATAGATTTTTATGCGAAGAGAAATACTGCTTCCACGAACCCTTCTTTATTACAGCGTCAGTATTTACAAACAATATATACATTGTAGCGGAGAGGCTGAGCATGGATAAGATAACTCGTAGAAAGTTCCTGGAGACCAGTGCAAAAGGCGTTGCGCTGGCAAGTATTCCCTTCGTATTTCAATTCGATCCACTGGCGGCATTTGCCGCACCGAACGGAGAGGGGATGGATTTAAACGCGTATTTCGAACACTTCGGTGTCAATGAAGGAATCATCAAGGAAGTCATGAGCGCCGCGCTGTCTCGAGGCGGCGATTATTGCGACCTGTTCTTCCAGCACAATATCAGCAGCTATATCGGGCTCGAGGACAAGGTCGTCAACCGGGCTTACACCAGTGTCGATTTCGGTGTCGGCATTCGTGTCTTGAAGGGGGATCAAACCGGATTTTCCTTCACCGAGGAAATCTCCCCGAAGGCGATGAAACTGGCGGCCAAAACCGCGGCCAATATCGCCGCCGATACAGCGACGAAACCGCCGCATACGTTCAGCCTGCAGAAACCGGCCGATTTTTATCCGATCAGTACCCCCTGGGAAACAGTAAAAATCGACCGTAAGATTCCCTATCTGGAATCACTCAATGAAAAAGTGTATGCCAAAGATACGGATATCGTCAAGACCAGGGTGTCATTCTCGGACGATACTACATATATGCTGTTCATCAATTCCGACGGTATGATCAGTTATGACTATCAGCCCATGTCCGAATTATCCGCATCCTGCACCGTGGAGAAGGACGGCCAGCGCGAGAGCGGCTCGTATGACCTCTGCGGTCGGTACAGCATCGAGTATTTCTCACCCGAAAATCTCGATCTGATTGCCGAGGAAGCCTATCAAAAGACAATGATTCTCTTCCAGTCGGTTAAGCCGGAAGCGGGCGAAATGCCGGTGATTCTGGCCGCCGGCAGCTCGGGAATCCTGCTCCACGAGGCTATCGGTCACGGCATGGAAGCCGATTTTAACCGCAAGGAAGAATCGATTTTTGCTGATAAGATCGACAAAAAGGTGGCCGAGAGTTTCGTGTCCATCGTCGATGACGGCACCAATCCGGGGATGCGGGGATCGATTAATATCGACGACGAGGGAAATCAGTCGGAGAAAACATTCCTCGTTCGCGACGGAATCCTCCGCAGCTACATGCACGATAAAATCAGCGCCCAGCATTACAAGGTAAAACCGACCGGCAGCGGCAGGCGCCAGTCGTTCCGCTACCCGCCGCTCCCGCGGATGCGCAACACCTACATGTTGCCCGGTCCGCACACCAAAGACGAAATCATCGCAAGTGTCAAGAAGGGGTTGTACGCCGACACGTTCACGAACGGTCAGGTGTATATCGGCCCGGGAGATTTTTCATTCTATGTCAAGACGGGATATCTGATCGAGGACGGTAAAATTACCAAGCCGGTCAAGGATATCAATATCATCGGCAACGGCCCGGATGTGCTCAGCAAGATCACGATGGTCGGCAACGACCTGGAATTCGCCAAAGGCGGATGGACGTGCGGCAAGGGCGGCCAGAGCGTGCCGGTATCGATGGGATTGCCGACCGTAAAAGTGTCGTCGATTACCGTGGGAGGCGTCAATTCGTAAGCGAAACGATTGACATGTTCAAAAGAATGAAAAATCATGAGGCGAAACGATGAATAATAAAGAAAAACTCGAATTGGCGCACTGGGTGGTCAAGGAAGCCAGGACCGCGGGCGCCGACGATGTCAAGGTGGACATCTCGAACAGCCGCGACATCAGCGTGCGATTCAATAACAGTAAGCTCGAAGAGCTCAACGAATCGACGCAGAATTCCCTCAGCCTGAATATCTATGCGAATAATCGCTATACCGGGCATACGACAAATGACCTGCGCAAGGAATCACTCTCGGCATTTATCACGAAAGCGGTCAACATGACCAAATATTTGAGTGAGGATGAGCACAGGAAACTGCCGAATCCGAAATACTATGAAGGGCGCAAAGACATAGATTTGCACCTTGTCGATGACAAGTATGAGGGCGTGCAGTCCGAACAGCGGGTGGAACTCGCCAAACAGCTCGAGGATTCCGGGCGGAACGGTGATTCCCGCATCCTATCGTGTACCGGCGAATATGGCGATTCGTATTCCGAATCGGTCAAAGTGTACAGTAATGGGTTCGAGGGCTCGAGACGGCGAACGACATTTTACGTCTTCACCGAAGTTGCCATGGATGACGGCAACGGCGGACGGCCGCAGGCCTACGATTATCATGTGAGCGGTCACTTCTCCAAATTGAAAAATCCAAAGGATATCAGCGCCAAGGCGATCGAAAACTGCCTGGCGAAAATCGGACAGAAGAAAATCGCCTCGGGGCGATATGATATGATTGTCGAGAATAACCGGGCCAGCCGAATTCTCGGCGTACTCGGCGGACCGATGTCCGGCCGGGCGCTGCAACAGCGGACGTCCTTCCTCGAAGGGAAAATCGGAACGAAGATTGCGTCCGAACTCCTGACCGTTACCGACGATCCCTTCATTATCGAAGGATTAGGATCGCGCCTGTTCGACGAAGAAGGAATTGCGGCCAAACGACGGGTGCTGATCGAAAAAGGCGTATTGAAGGAGTACAATATCGACACCTATTACGCCAGCAAACTCGGCGTCGAACCGACCTCGGGTAGTGTTGCCAATGTCGTATTGGATTATGGAAATCGTGACCGGGCCGAGATGATCAAATCCATAAAAAAGGGCATCTGGGTGACGGATTTCCTCGGCGGCAATTCGAATTCGACGACCGGCGATTTCTCATTCGGTATAGTCGGGCAATATATCGAAGACGGTAAAATCGTTCATCCGGTCAACGAGATGAACCTGTCCGGAAATATCGGCGAAGTTCTCAATCAACTGGTTGAAATCGGCAATGACCCGTACCTGAATTCCTCCTGGCGTCTGCCGAGCCTTCGTTTCGAGGGACTGGAATTCAGCGGCGTATAGCAATATATTGATATTACAATGTAAGAAGGAGGCCCCGGCGCCTCCTTTTTTATTGAATCAAACGGATAAAGACCGTATCATCAACCATTGGATAATACAATGCAAAAAGGAATGAGCGGTTATGACAGTATTTCGTAGTGTCGCTTCGGTAGTCGTCGTGGTTATCCTGTCGTTTGTTCTGCTGTCGTGCGGCAAGTCAGCTCCGGAGAAACAGCTCACCGACCGGGTGCCGATTGAAGTTTTGTTCGGCACCGGCGAGCGTGTCAATCCGCTGCTGTCGCCGGACGGGGAGAATCTGGCCTATCTGGCGAAAGATTTCGGAACAATGAATATTTTCGTCGCGGATATCGATGATCCGACGAACGGCACGCAATTGACATTCGACTCGCTGTACGGTATTCACCGATTTATCTGGGCGGCCGATTCGCGAAAGATTCTGTATTTACGAGACAGCGCAGGCAATGGAACGACGCGTCTGTTCGATGTTGAAGTCGCCAATGGCAAGACAAGAGACCTGACGCCGTTCGACAATATTCGCGCACAAATAATCGGTGTCGATAATAAGTATCCTGACAATGCCTTGTTCGCGATGAATCTCGATAATCCTCGCGCCTATAATGTTTTTGATCTTCAGGTTACTGAGGGCGATTTCAAACTGGTAGCCGAAAACCCGGGCAATGTCATCGGCTGGCTGGCGGACACTGAATTGCGGATTAAAGGCTGCATCCGGATCGGAGACAACGGCACATACGAATTCATGTATGCCGACGACAAGACGAATGAGTGGAAGAACGCAATCACATGGAACATGAACGAAATGATGGACAGCAGCCCGATTCGATTCTCGGCCGACAATAAGTATGCCTATGCCCTCGATGCACGAGACGCCAATACCGGGCGCCTGGTGAAAGTCGAGTTGGCAACGGGAAAAGTCGAAGTCGTGGCGGAAGATTCCATCTATAATGTCAAGGGCGCTATCTTCCATCCGGTGACCAATGAGATCGAAGCCGTCACGTTTGACGGGCAGCGGGAATATACGCAAGTGCTGGATAGCGAATTCGGCGAACATCTGACCGTGATTCAAAACATTCACGAAGGCGATTTCTTTATTTCCAGCCGGAGTAAAGATAACAAGAAGTGGCTGATCGGGTATAAACTCGATAATGGCCCGGTACCGTTTTATTTGTATGAAACGGATTCGAAAGAAGCCGGATTGCTTTTCACGCATGATTCGGAATTGGGCAAGTACGAATTATCCAAAATCGAACCGATCGAGTTTCAGGCGAGAGACGGCCTGACTATACATGGATACATATCATTCCCGCCCGGATTGGGCCGGGAAGGCCTGCCGATGGTCGTATTCGTGCATGATGGCCCATGGCTTCGCGATACCTGGGGTTACCGGCCTGAAGTCCAGTGGCTGACCGATATGGGCTATGTTTGCCTGCAGGTCAATTATCGAGGATCGACCGGGTATGGGAAAAAATTCCGCCAGGCAGGAATTCGGCAATGGGGCGCACAAATGCAGGATGATTTGGTCGATGGCGTCAATTGGGCTATCGAACAAAAATACGCCGATCCGAATCGGGTCGCGATTCTCGGACAGGGATATGGCGGCTATGCCGCATTAATGGCGGCGGCCAAACATGGAGATACGTTTGCGGCCGCAGTCGATATCAGCGGGTATACGAGTATTCCGGCTCTCATGGCGTCAATCCCCGATTACAACACATACACGAAGCTGCTGTATTATAATCGGGTAGGTAATCCCGACCATGAAATGGAATTTTTGGAGTCCATTTCCCCGAACCAGTATTTTGACGATATCTCCATTCCGATGTTTCTCGTATACGGTATGCTGGATGGCAGGGTACCTATGGATGATGTAACAAAGCTCAAGGAATCGCTGGAGAATCGCGATGTCCCGAATGAGGTGCTGCTCTTCGATAACGAGGCATCAGGGTTAGTACAAACTTCAAACCGCCTGCTCTTTTACGAGTCGGCGGAACAGTTTTTGGACACGCACGTGAAACATGCGGAGAAAACCGAAACTCGCATTACGATGAAGTGATGAACAGCGGAATATTTGACATACTCCCGTGGATTAAGAAGTTCTTCAAGGCGCTGTGGTACTATATCGTCGGGCTCTATAACCGCCTTGGAGATCACCATGTGTTTCTGCTGGCGAGCGGCCTGTCGTTTTCGATATTTATCTGCATCATCCCGATGGTGCTGATTATTTTCGCCGTGCTGGGGACACTGTTCGAACAGCCGTCGATCGTGTACGAATTGAATGCGTTCATCGACCGCATCATACCATATGCGGATTATGCGGCGCAGGTGAAGCTGTTTGTTGCTGCGAGACTGGAAGAGTTCACCGTCTATAAAGGCGTGGCCGGTATCCTGGGCGGCGTCGGCCTGTTTTTCGCCTCCAGCGGCCTGTTCAGCAGTATGCGGACAATTCTCAATATGGTGTTTCGCGTCAGCCGCCAGGAAACGCTCCTGGTCGGCAAATTGCGCGATTTCATGCTGGTGCTTCTCGTCTTGTCATTCTTTCTGCTGTCCGTGTTGCTTTTGCCGACGATGACCGTCCTCCAGGAAACTTCTACTCAGGTGACACTGCTGCGAGATTTTCAGGAATCATTTATCGGTGACGGACTGTACTTGCTCATATCCTTCTTCATTATCTGGCTGGTCTTTTTTACCGTGTATATTTTCGTGCCCATTAAAAGACAAAGGATTCCGGTGCTGTTAGTCAGTTCGATTACGGCGGCGATCCTCTGGCATGTCATCGAGCGGTTCTTCGGGTACTATATCACGAATTTCTTCACGATAAAGCAGATTTACGGGACGTATTCATTCCTGATTGTTGTGGCGTTCTGGATCTACTACACATCATTGATTTTCATCGTCGGTGCGGAACTCGGACAATTATACCGCGAACGCAAGGCCGAACAGCGGCAGAGGAAATCATTCGCCGAATCTCCAAAATAAAAAGACGCCATATCGATGATATAGCGTCTCTCGTTGTGTATGTATTTCGGGAATTACAGCTTTACTAATTCGACTCGCCGGTTATTGGCTTTGCCTTCGGCCGAGCCATTTGTATCGATCGGCTTCGATTCGCCCCAGCCTTTGGCCTCGAGTCGTCCTGCATTGATGCTATAGGTTTGAATCAGGTAATCACAAACGGATTTGGCTCGCATTTTCGACAATTCCATGTTATGCGCATCGTCGCCATCCGAGTCGGTATGACCCTCGATGGAGAGCCGCAATTCCGGATCATCTTCGAGAAGTCTGCTGATATCACGGAGCGTTTTGAACGATTCGCCCTTAATCGTATACGAATCGACATCGAAAAGTATACCGTGCGTGACGACTTTGCCGGTCGCATCAAGCTGCTCGCGCATGGATTTGCCGCCCTCGGCGAAACGGAAATTGCGAATCAAGCAGGGATTGCCTTTATTGCTGGTCGGGTCGAGATTTACTCGGAATCCGACCGGATGAAAGTTCTCTACCTTTGGCACATTGGCAACACGCTCCTCGTCAAAGAAACATTTGACCGAACGGGATGTTGCCATGATGCGAAGGGTGTGGACGCCTTTAGCCGGACGTTTATCGAGCGACTTGCTGGCCAATTGCTTATTGCCGATATCCAACCATGTGCTTTTATTCACCGTCCCGAAGTTACCGATGTTTTTGCCGTTGGCATCGACCCAGTGGATGCGGTGATAGCTCATACTACCTTCCGGATCGCCGATATAGAATTCCAGTTCGACGGTATATTGCTCAGGCAAAGGCGCATCCGGTAGTTTCGGACGGATCGAACCGGCGTCGGTACAGAGAATCCAAAAGTCCTTACCTAAGCGAGCGATTTCAAATACACCATGATCGAGATTCCAGCGATACGGAAATTCGCTTTCTTCTTCATCCTTCAGGTCGTCATAAAAAATGACTTTGTCGCCGGGCACGAAATCATATTTCGTATACAGCGCCATATCTTCGGCTGCCGGAGCCGCAACGACTGATCCGGTTGCACCTGCGCCGCCTTGTGAGCTTGCCGGGGGAGGGGCCGCCTGCTGCGAGGCGCCGCTGCCGCCACCTTGCTGCTGTTGATTGCCATATTGTTGAGTGTATTGTCCCTGGCCCTGATAGCGGTAATATTCTGCAGGAACTTCCTTAGAAATAGTCTCGACGGTTTCTGCGAGGACCGCGCGAATTGCTTCTTCCATCGGTTCGTTGGAATAGATACCCAGACCACCCGCGAGGGCGACATCTTTCGTCCACCCACCTCCGGCCATATCGGCCTTCCAATGTTTTGACTCAGCCTTGATCGTTTTGGCTTTTAATATCCGGCGCGTCCTGATATCGATAAGTTTAAGCTCGAAGGCGATCTTGGCGGTTTTGGAGGACATACCGACTTTACCGAATGCTTTTTTCTTCAGGCCGCCCAGGCCGCCGCCTCCGCCGCCGGCGTCGGGTTCAAACGTTGTGACGGCTCCGGTAACTAACAGGTCAGCACCTTCCATCAAACCCTTTTCAGGGCTGCGGCCTTCTTCCGTATATCCGGAACCGCCGAAATCAATTTCCTCGATCAATTCGGCGGTTTCCTCCTGAGAGGCCAGTACAATAAATTTGCCGGTATTAACGAGGGCTGTCGATAACATTTCGCCGATCGAGGCAGCCATATCGTGCGTGCACTGGTCCGCTTTGGCTTTAATATTTCCGACTCCGACGCGGGCTTTGTTTCCCTGATATGTGAGATTATCCTCGATATCGGATGCAGCCGTATACGTCGTGCCTAACAGGCAGAGTAGACAGATGCACAATGCCCCGGTTATTACAATAGATTTCAGCATTGGATTTCCTTTCCATATTTCCCCATTTTTGATTCCCTTGTCTGAATAGTATCAAACTATTGCATAATCAATTAGTCGTCAACGCAAAAATGGACAAAAGAAGAGGCGTTCGTGGGTCAATATCGGCGGAAATTGTCCGATTATATAAAAGGGACATTTACAGGGGGCTATACATATAGATGGAATGGCATGACAGCATGAACATCGGCATTGACGAGATCGATCGGCAGCATCGGCGATTAATTACCTTTATTCACCAAAACCTTTTGCAGATATCCGCATCAAAGGACCATGCGCGGGCGGGCAAGTTTATCGAATTGCTTATGCAGCACATCCGCGAGCATTTTGCCACTGAAGAGCGGTACATGATGAATGAAGGGTATGATAAAATTGATTATCATCGGAATAAGCATATCGAAATGACAGAGCGAATCCTGAGTATGCAACAGCGCTATATCACCGATGAGGATGTCGATTCCGACAGGATAGTCTCGTTTTTTGATAAGTGGGTTATCGGGCATTTCAGAACCGAAGATCAGGATTTCGGCCGGTATCTGAAGAGCCGTCTTATCCGTAATTTATAGATTCTCTATTGGCAGTAAATCGGGCAGGGATGCTACAGAATCAATCACGGCATCCGGAGTGACGCCCGATTTCTGAACCAATTCATCCCGATACTTCCCGGTCTTGACGAGCACTCCGCTCAGGCCGGCCTTTTGCGCTCCGCCGACATCCGAAACGACATCGTCTCCGACCATCATAACCTGCTGAGGAGGAATTCCCATGTCCTCGGCAACCAGGTGAAAGAATGCCGCGCTCGGTTTGCCGATAATCATTGCCTGCTTACTCGTCGTATATTCCAGTCCCGCCACAAACGCCCCAATGTCTAGGTACAGCCCATCAGGTTCATGCCAGTAGCGGCCCTTGTGCAGGGCGATTATTTCCGCGCCGCCGATTATCATCCGAAACATTTTGTTTAAAAGATCATAATGCCAGCCGTCGTTGATATCGCCGATAACGACGAAATCCGGGGATTGGTCGGTGTGCGTGAATTCCGAAAAGTCCTGCATCAGATCGTCATTGAGACACAGAAAACACGAAGGACTACCTTGCTTGCGCAAATACCGAATAGCGACCTCGGGAGCGCTGAAAACTTCATTGGCCTTAATCGGCAGTCCCAGCCGATTTAACTTAGTGAGCAGCGTCGCCCGCGATTTGGTCGTCGTATTGGTTGTGAAGCGAAAGGGGAGACCGCTCTTCCTGAGCCGCTCAATTGTTTCGAGCGACCCTTCGATCGTAGAGTCCCCAATATAGAAAACGCCGTCGAGGTCGAACATGACCCCTTTGATATGTGAGAAGTCTTTTTTTACCATTTTGAACCAGTTTAATAAAATTCTTTTTGCAGTTAACGCGGTAAAATGTATAAAAAACTGAGGCGAAGGTCAGCTATTTTTATTATTATTGAGGCTGTTTGCGACGATATGGAGTAGAACGGTACTGAAATTGTGTCTCGGGAGACTGATATGTCAAAGAATTTTGCCGTTATCGGCGTCGGCGGGTATGTTGCCCCTCGGCATTTGAAAGCAATCAAGGAAACCGGAAATAAGATTATCGCGGCGGTCGACCCCTGTGATTCGGTCGGAGTCCTCGACAGTTTCGCTGACGATGTCAGCTTCTTCGTGGAATTCGAGCGATTCGACCGCCATGTCGAAAAACTGCGCCGGATGGGCGCGGATAAGCGGGTGAACTACGTGAGTATTTGTTCTCCCAACTATTTACACGATGCCCATGTCCGCTTCGCCCTGCGCGTCAATGCCGATGCTATCTGCGAAAAACCCATGGTGCTGAACCCGTGGAATATCGACGCTTTAAACGAACTGGAGCAGGAGAGTGGCCGAAAGGTCTATACCGTTCTGCAATTACGCGTGCATCCGAAACTGATTGCCCTGCGGGAAAAACTACTCAAGGATCCGGACAAGATTCACGAAGTGGAACTGACCTATATAACGTCACGAGGCCGCTGGTATCTGGTGTCATGGAAAGGCCAGATCGAGCGCTCGGGCGGTATCGCCACCAATATCGGCATTCATTTCTTTGATTTGCTGATCTGGTTGTTTGGCGACGTCAAACACAGCGAGGTGCACACCGGCGAGCCGACCAAGAGCGCCGGGTATATCGAACTCGAGCGCGCGCGTGTCAAATGGATGCTGTCCATCGACCGGAGCGATTTGCCGGAAGTGGCGGTAAAAGAAGGCAAACCGACCTACCGCTCGATTACGATCGACGGTAATGAAGTGGAATTCTCCGGCGGCTTTACCGACTTGCACACCGTCGTGTATCAGGATATTTTGAACGGCGGCGGATTCGGTCTCGAAGATGCCCGCCCGTCGATTACTCTGGCGCATTCGATTAGAAATGCCAAGGCGATCGGCATCAATGAGAATTCGCATCCGTTCCTGTTGAAGAAATAGCGTGTAGTATTTGCATGAGAAAAGCTATTGTTGTCATAGCGATGATTTGTCTCGGACTGAGTGGCCTGAGTGCGGCTCAGTCCGATTCTGTGACGCCCCGCGTCCGCGTCTGGATGCCGCCCGTTCAGGTCTCGCCGCAGGATCCGCTCGTTAGAATTCCCGTTTATCTGGCCAATCCGTTCGACACGATTGCCGGAGTCGAACTCAATCTTGAGATCGAGGATAACCCGTTTATCGAATTCGTCCTCGATGAAATAAACGAGGAAGGGCTGGAGATGGCGGTGGATACGAGCGGAACGCTCCTCGGTTCGTGGGAATGGGTCGGCCTGAATTTTTCGGAGCCCGATTTCAGCCGCATGAAAGTCGCCGCAATGGCCGACTGGCCGGATGGGACAATTACGCCTCCACTGGCCCCTCAGGACAGCACGCTTCTCATGTCTCTGGTCTGTCACAATTACAACATTCATCCGCTGACCGGGACGGTCGAAATTCATATCGCCATTCAGCCCGAGCACACCGGTTTTTCCGACAACATGGGCCGAACAATCGGTGTGACCACGACAATCGAGAAAGAGTGCGAGCGGTATGTCGCCGACTCCTGCGTCTCGTGGAAGAATAGGCGAGTCGGTAGGCTCGATACCACTATCGTGAAAATGGTCGATGGCGTCATCAGTATCGTCGATTCACTGCCGCCGAGCCACGAATAGAATCCCCCCGGAACAAGATCTCGCTTCTCCGCGTTAAATCTCTTGACTTAACGGCGATAACATTTATTATATACAGCTTGTCATGCTGGGGTAGCTCAGATGGTCAGAGCGCCTGACTGTGGATCAGGAGGCCGGCGGTTCGACCCCGCCCCCCAGTATTGTTATTATGAGCCTCAACGACAAGAATATCCATGGGCCAATCATGAAAAATAATCCCAATAAAAGAAAAAAAATCAGACCGGAAGTTCTTAAAGGCTTCAAGGATTATCCGCCGCGCGAGGAAATCGCCCGCCAGAAAATGGTGTCGGTGTTTCGCGAGGTGTTCGAATCGTTTGGCTATTCGCCGCTCCAGACCCCTGCGCTGGAACGAGTTGAGGTGCTCAAGGGCGCCGACTATGGCGAGGACAATCTGGCGACGATTTTCAATTTCACCGGCCCGGAAAAAGTCGATATGGCTCTGCGGTTCGAACTGACCGCTTCACTGGCCCGATTCGTCGCGGGCAATCCCGAACTGCCGCTGCCGTTTCGCCGCTATCAATTCGCGCCGGTCTGGCGCGTCGATAAGCCGGGACCGGGGCGCTTTCGCGAATTCACCCAGTTCGATATCGATTCCGTCGGCACGGCCTCGATGCTCGCCGACGCCGAGATCATGGCGGCGATTTGTAAATCATTCGAGAAGTTGGGGCTGGATAATTATTCCATTCGCTTTTCCAACCGGAAAATCCTGAACGGCTTGGCCGAATTTGCGGAAATCGACAAAGATACGGCGCCGGATGTCTTCCGCGTCATCGATAAGCTGGAAAAGCAGGGGATAGAGGCTGTCAAGCTGGAACTCGGACCGGGCAGGACCGACGTCTCCGGCGATAAAATCCCAGGATTGAATCTTCCCGACGAAAAAATCGATACCCTTGTCGCATTTCTCGAATTGCAAAAAACGAATGCGGCGAATGTGCTCGATAAAGTCTCCGAAATGCTGGCCGGTGTCCCCGAGGCGGAAGAGGGGATTACCGAGTTGAAGGAAATCGTCGAGTATCTCGGCTATTTCGGCGTTCCCAAAGAAAAGACGATTATTGATGTGACCATCGTGCGCGGCCTCGGCTATTACACCGGACCGGTGTTCGAGACGAATCTGCTTGATGTGCCCGAGGTTGGTTCAATCTTTTCCGGCGGGCGCTATGACGGATTGGTCGAGCGGTTCCTTGGCCGCAAAATTCCCGCAGTTGGTGCATCGGCCGGAGTCGACCGCCTGCTGGCGGCGCTCATGATGCGCGGGCTGATCTCAGCCGATGACACGGTGTCGGATGTCCTCGTAACAGCGATGGATGCGGAATTGACCGGCGAGTATATTAAAATCCTCAATGAATTGCGAGCGGCCGGTATCAAGGCCGAGATTTTCCTCGGCGAGACGCGCAATTTCACCAAGCAGGTCAAGTACGGCGACAAGATCGGTGTACCGGTTGCGGTGATCCTCGGTTCGGATGAGCACAAGAACAATCAGATAACGGTCAAGAACCTGATTGCCGGGCGCGAGCAGGCGAAAGAAGTCAGCGACCGCGAGGAGTGGCTGAAGGCGGAAAACATCCAGCAAACCATCGCCCGCACGGAACTGATTCCATACGTAAAAAACCTGCTGGCGCAAATCCGGAAATGAGTTTTCTTTAAGTTTGAATGTCATACCCGCGAAAGCGGGTATCCAGTTCGTAGGGCAGATTTGTCTTCAAATCTGCCGTATTATTGGGGGCACAAATCTATTGGCGGATTGTAAGAAAAATCCGCCCTACGAACTCAATTAAAAAATTTTTTCATTCTCCCGGTCATTGCGAGGAGCGAGTCTTCTTAGACGAGCGACGTCGCAATCTCAGGATGTAAGGTGTACTCTTATCGTATTCCGTAATGCGGGAACCCACCCTTTATTGCAGGGCCAAAAAAGGGATGGGCCACCAGTCGTATTATTGGGGGCACAAATCTATTGGCGGATTGTAAGAAATTCCGGCCTACGAACTCAATTAAAAATTTTTTTCATTCTCCCGGTCATTGCGAGGAGCGCGTCCACCTGGGCGGACCAGCGACGTCGCAATCTCAGGATGTCAACCTAAGCCTTAAATTCTATATTACATCCTGAGATCGCGACGCCCTAAGAAGGGCTCGCGATGACCCGCGCCTGTAATAGGAAGGTTTGTCCATCCAATGTCCCACTCATGGGACGAGATTGGGTTCCCACTATCTTTTTGACCTAAATCAAGGCGATCTTTCGTATCTCTGATATATTGAATCCATGATTAAGAATACTGAGCAAACGAGTATAAAAGTAATGTCCGATACACCAAACGAACAGACACCCAAGTTCTCCACCCGCAAACTGCGCTTTATCGCGCAGTTGTTTTCACTCGCCGTCAGCGTCTGGATCGGTGTCGAGTTCTATCTGTTCGTGAAATACCTCGAAGCCGGCGGCATCGGAGCCGCTCCGACACGCCCGCCCGGAGTAGAGGGATACCTGCCACTGTCGGGATTAATATCCCTCCGCGATTGGTTCATTTCCGGAACACTCAATACGATTCATCCGGCATCACTGATCATCCTGCTGGCGATTGTCATTGTCTCGCTTCTCTTCAAGAAAAGCTTCTGCAGTTGGGTCTGTCCGGTCGGATTGATTTCCGAATTGATAGGCAATATCGGCGACAAAACCACCAATGCCATCGCGGTCATATTCGGCGGCAGGAAGAGAAAACCTCTGTCAAAATCCTACCTTCGGTTAAAACTCCCGGCATGGCTGGATTATCCGCTCCGGTCGCTCAAGTACATCCTCCTCGGCTTCTTCGTCTATGCCATTTTCTTCTCGATGTCAAACACCGATATCCGATCCTTCGTCGATTCGCCGTACAACAAAGTCGCCGACATCAAGATGCTGAAATTCTTCACCGAGATTGATGCCTTCGCCTTGTGGACGGTGGTTATCTTATTCGGACTGTCGATTATCCTGCGAGGATTCTGGTGCCGCTATCTTTGCCCGTATGGCGGCCTGCTCGGATTGATTTCACTATTCGGTCCGGCCAAGATCAAACGCAATACCGATATTTGTATCTCCTGCGGAAAGTGCGCCAAGGCCTGCCCGTCATTTATCAAGGTCGATGAAATCAAGCAGGTCCGCTCGGATGAATGCTCGGGATGCCTCGATTGCATCGATGTCTGCCCGGTCCCGGCGTCACTCGATTTGCAGCTTGCCCCGAATAAGAAACGAATCAATAAAAAATATTGGGCATTGGCCGTGATTATCGTATTTTGGGGAATGCTGTTCGCCTTCAAATTGTTCGGGCCGTGGCAAAATTCGATTTCCATTGAAGAATATCGGCAGCATACCGAACAAATGGAAGGAGCGGAATACTCTCATCCGGGCAGGAGATAATGACCGATTTTGCAAAAATAGCCCCATATTATGACCTCATGACCGATTTCGCGAATCGTCTCGTCAACGATTTCGGGACAATAAAAAATATCCTGACACAATACGATATCAAGAAGGCCCTCGATGCCGGATGCGGCTCCGGCGTCCACTCCATTATCATGGCCAAGAACGGGGTAGACGTTACCGGGCTCGATGCCTCCGCCGAGATGCTCGAACTGGCCCGTAAAAATGCGCTCCGCGAAGGTGTAGAATTTCCTACGGAAAAAGAATATTTCGAAACGATGCCCAACGCCTGGACCGATACCTTCGACGGCGTTTTCTGTCTGGCCAATTCACTGGTCGGAGTCGAGACCGGCGAGCGGCTGGCGCTTTCGATGAAATCGTTTCAACGAGTCCTCAAACCCGGAGGCGTCGCCATAATCCAATTGGTCAATTTCATAAAATACCGCAGCAAGGATCAGCGAATTATCAAAGTCAGCTCGAAAGAAAACTACACATTTGTCCGGTTCTTCGATTTTGAAGAAAAAGCAGTGCGGCTCAATGTGTTAGTCATAGAACACAATATGGGCCAGACCAGCCATCAATTCATTTCCGAGAAAATCCTGCCCATCAACACCGATGTCATCGAGGTGTCCTCTCGAATCGCCGGGTTTTCAAAAGTCGAATTCTACTCTGATTTAAGCCTGACCGAGCCGTATAAGGCCGATTCCAACAACTTAGTCGCCGTCGCGACCAAATAAAGCGCCAATCCCGGTTAAGTCCCCCAATCTGTTGTCCGATAATACAATATGTAATTGATGGGGCTATATGTATGGACGCCTGACAGGGAGAAGCTCATGATCGGTCTCATGGGGGCAATGGAAGAAGAAATCCGGCTGTTTCAGGACTATGCCGATATCGACAAGAAACAATCAATCGCCGGAATGAAATTCTATACCGGTCACATCGATGATCGGGAAGTCGTCATGGTCAAATGCGGCGTGGGAAAAGTGCATGCCGCGGTATCCACGCAAATTCTTATCGATAAATTCGATGTCGATGAAATCATACTGGCCGGACTGGCCGGTTCCGTTGTGCCGTATTTGCAGCGCGGCGATATAGTCATGGCGAACTATCTCGTGCAGCATGATGTCGACCTGACCGCCTTCGGCAGACGACTCGGTGAGGTACCCTCGGTCGGGCGCATGATGGAAGCCGACCCGATAATGCTCAGACGCATGAATAAGGCCTACGACGAGGTGTTCGCCGGTCGCTCCGACCGCCCGCAGATGGTCGTTGGGACTATTGTATCAGGAGATAAGTTTATTTCCGACAAGAACATCATTGCCTCGCTTCAGCGCGAATTCGGCGCCGTTGCGACCGAAATGGAAGGGGCCGCCGTTGCCCAGGTCTGCCTGATGAATTCCCGGCCGTTCGTTGTCGTACGGACTATTTCGGATGATGCCTCAGAAGGGGCGGGCGACCAGTTCAATCATACGCTGGAAATGGCTCCTATTAATACGTTTGCGGTTATCAGAAGATTCCTCGGCATGCAGGAAACCGTACCCGCGTATTAAACAGGAATAAATGGAACCATTAACTCTCTTTTAACCTTCGTATCACTGTGCAAATGGGCGAAAGGTGTTGACAATTGCATCGTTACATGTATATTTCGACATATTCTTCGCCGCCTCACGGACTTAAGAGCACACCATTTTACTCGCTGGGAGTCGTCATGTCGTATTTTATTCGCACCTGCTTAGGACTAATCGTATGCCTGAGCCTCCTGACCGCATCAATCGCTGCGGTGCCTCCGTCCGAGGAAATTATTCAGAAAATGAAAAACGAAGGGACGTACGATGAGTTCGTGCAGTCCATGAAAGCTGCCCGCGCTAAGGGCGTCAATGCGCCGAGTCTTAACGAGCAGGGACTGGCTAGAGCGTCGTTTGTCGATAAGGCAGCAACCGCGCATACCCTCGTTATTCTCGTCGACTTCCCGGATAAACCATACACCGATGGCCTGTACATCGGCCAGCAGAGCGATTTCGAGGATTTACTGTTCTCCGAGGGAGTCATCCCCACGGGTTCGATGCGCGAGTTTTATCTGGAAAATTCCTATGGCGAATTGACCGTCGACGGCGATATCGCCGGATGGTATACAGTTTCGCAAAATCACGATTATTATACGAACTTCTGCGACGGATCTCACGGATTCGGCAGCTATCCCAATAATGCCCAGAGACTGACGGAAGAAGCGCTTGCTCTGGCCGATCCCGATGTCGATTTCTCGCAGTATGATGTGAATGGTGACGGCTGGGTCGAAGGTGTTTTTATTGTCCACGCCGGTACCGGGTATGAAGAAACCGGAAACGACTGCGAAGTGCACTCGCACAAGTGGGGCGTCAATGCCGTACAGAGAGACGGCGTCTGGATTTCGACATATTCGATGGAGCCTGAAGAAAGCCCGTCCAGTTCCGGCTTGATTCCGATCGGCGTCTTTTGCCATGAGTTCGGACATGTCCTGGGCTTGCCCGATTTATACGACTATGACTATGACTCCCGCGGCACCGGCCGATGGGCCGTGATGTCCGGCGGCAGCTACAATAACAGCTCGCGAACTCCGGCCGCCTTCTGCGCCTGGAGCAAATACCAAATGGGCTGGGTCGATCCGGTTAATGTTACATCGGATATGGTTTCGGTCGACATCCCGGCGACGGAATGGAATAAGGCGATCTATCGCCTGTGGCCGAATGGCATTATCAGCAATGAGTATTTCCTTGTCGAAAACAAGCAGCCCTATGGATACGATACCTATTTGCCGGGACATGGACTACTGATTTATCACATCGATGACAATGCCTCCAGCAATTCCGAACAATGGCATCCGATCGTCATGGTCGAACAGGCCGACGGTGATTTCGATTTACAGTACAATGTCAATTCCGGCGACGTCGATGACCCGTATCCCGGCGGACTGATGGTCAAAACCTTCGATGAAACGACGATGCCGAATTCGAATAACTACGACGGCATCGAGACGATGGTGTCCGTGTTCAATATTTCAGATTCCGATTCGATAATGACAGTCGATTTCCGGGTGGAAATCACCTCGCCGTATTATCGCATTCAGGATTATTCATTTTCCGATGCGGCCTATGGCGACGGGGATGGAATCCTCGAACCGGGGGAGACGGTCCAGTTTTTCCTGGCCGTGAAGAGCGAATGGAGCGACGTAACGAATGTCGAATTGTCACTGAGTTCCGACGATCCCGAATTACTCTTTACGAAACCGGCGGCCACGCTCGGGACGTTCCCGGCGGGGTTGGTTGTGAATAATACATCCGAGCCGATTGAATTCGAAATCCCGGTCGATTATGCCGCCCGTATCGACAGCTTCTTTATCACGTTCTCGACAAATGACGGGCAATATTTTTCGACATTTGCAGTCGAGGAAAATATCGGCGGCAACAGAATTCTGCTGGTCGACGATGACAACGGCGATACCTATGAGGATTATTTCCTGCCGTCGCTGTCCGATAAGCGGATTACTCACACCCATTGGGATGTGACGACTTCAGGTTCGGTCTCCGCCTCGGTTATGAATAATTATAACACCGTTGTCTGGTTTACCGGCGATTATCAAACCAATCCGCTTAGTTCGGCCGATATCACCGCACTGGAATCGTTTATGGATGCCGGTGGTAACCTCTTTATGAGCGGACAGGGGATAGCGGCGCAATTGACGACTCTGAATCCGAGTTTCCTCTCCGACTACCTCCACGCAGGATATACATCGAGCAGCATGGTGCCGTTTATGCTTCCGGATGCCGGAGGACTTGTACTCAATGATTTCGATACGCTGGTAATACAGAGTTTCGGCAGTGCCGGAAATCAGACGTCCCCGGATCATTTGACGGCCGTCAACGGCGGCGTTGTCGAGGCGCGCTATTTCGGGTCGGGAGATCCGTCGGCAGTCTCGTATGCCGGTGTTTACAAGTCGATGTTCTTTGGGTTTGGATTTGAGGGGTTGGGAGATAACGAAGAACGGTTCGCCCGCCGGTCGGCTGTGTTAGATAGCCTGTTGGTCTTCTTTGGTGAGTATTCCTTCGGTCCGGAGTACATTGCCGGCGATGCCAACGGCGATACCTCGGTCAATGTCGGCGATGCCGTGTATCTCGTGAATTATATTTTCAAGGGAGGCCCCGGTCCGGTACCGGAGGCGGCAGGTGACGCCAACGGTGATTGCAGCGTCAATATCGGCGATGCCGTTCATCTGGTGAATTACATTTTCAACGGGGGAGCTGCTCCGCAATTCGGGTGCGATTAAGACAAGAGGGAATCTGTCCGGTTGGGGAACCGGAGTATTGGAATTGACGTTGACACGTATACGGAAGGTAGTATATTTAAAGTGTCAACAAATGCAAAACTGCTTTGAAAGCCAGGAGAAGTCATGAAAGCAATGAAGACTTCGCTCTTCGTAACGATACTCGTCGTACTGCTTACTTCAGTCGTCGCTTTGGCCGTACCCCCTTCGGAAGAAGTGATTCAGCAGCTCAAGGAAGACGGCAGATACGAGCAATATCTGGAAACGATGGCCGATGCCCGCTCGCGCGGCGTCGATGCCCCGACGATAAATAAAGAGGGGTTCGCCAGAGCTTCCTTCGCCTCTGCCACGTCTCTCAAGACGCTGGTAATTCTAATTGATTTTCCGGATAAGCTGTACACAAGCGGATTGACAGCAGCCACTCAAACCGATTTTCAGAATCTGCTGTTCTCTGAAGGTGTGATTACGACCGGTTCGATGCGCGAGTTTTATATCGAAAACTCTATGGGTGAATTCCTGATGGAGGGTGACGTTGCAGGGTGGTACACGGCCTCTCAAAATGCCTCCTACTATACCAATTATTGCGATGGTTCGCATGGTATGGGAAGCTTGCCGAACAATGCACAGGGATTGGTACAGGAAGCCATTGCACTCGCCAACGCGGATGTAGATTTTTCAGAATATGACAACGATGGTGACGGATGGGTTGACGGTATATTTGTCGTTCACGCCGGTACCGGCTATGAAGAAACCGGCAACGACTGTGAAATCCACTCGCACAAGTGGAGCATCCCTGCGGTACAATACGATGGCGTCTGGATCAGCACCTATTCGATAGAACCGGAAGAAAGCCCGACATCAGGCAGTATTATTCCGATCGGCGTCTTCTGCCATGAATTCGGTCATGTCCTCGGTTTGCCGGATTTGTACGACACCGATTATTCTTCCAGCGGTGTCGGACGCTGGGCGGTCATGTCCGGCGGCAGCTACAATAATGGCTCCAAGACTCCGGCTACATTCTGCGCCTGGAGTAAGTATCAGCTCGGCTGGAGCGAGCCGTATTTGGTCGATTCGAATGTCGTTGACGTCGAAATCGTGGCCTCGGCTTCATCCAATACATCGTATAGAGTCTGGAAAAACGGACTGGTGACATCGCAGTATTTCCTGATTGAAAACAAATATAAGACCGGCTATGACAGTTACCTGCCGGGTGAGGGATTGCTCATCTGGCATATAGATAATTCGGTCGGCGGGAATTACAATGAGTGGCACCCGCTGGTGTTCCTTGAACAAGCAGACGGCAAATTCGATTTACAGTACGACAACAACAACGGCGATAATGGAGACCCCTTTCCGGGTTCATCTCATGCCTATAATTTCGATGATGAGACGACTCCGAACTCAAGGGATTACTCCGGTAATACGACACAGGTTGCCGTCTGGAATATCTCCAACGCCGATTCGGTGATGACCGCGAATATCGATATTGTCTGGTCGCGCCCGAATATATCACTGAGCGGATATGAATTTACCGATACCGCCTATGGCGACTCCGATGGTATTTTCGAAGAAGGTGAGACCATCCAACTGGTTCTTGAATTCGACAACAAATGGAAAGAGGCATTCGCCGCACAGATCGATGTGACAATCGATGACCCGCTCATAACGATGACGCAGTCGACATCGTATCTGGGCGATATCCCTGCCGGTGCATCAGCCGATAATATTTCCGCACCGATTGAATTCGAGATACAAAGCGGACATATCGCGCGAATCGATTCATTCTTCGTGGAAGTGACCGCCGATGGTGGTGATTATTCGGTCGTTATCCCGATTCAACAGAACATCGGCACGACGAACATCCTGATCGTCGATGATGATAACAATGATACCCTCGAAGTATTTTATACCGAATCGTTCTACGAGAAGCGCAAACCGTTCGATGAATGGGATCTATTCTCGAGCGGCAGCCCGGACGGACTGGATTTGCGCCAGTACGGAACCGTGATCTGGTTTACCGGCGATTATCAGGATAATCCGCTGATGACCGCCGATATTACCGCTTTGAAATCGTATCTTGATGTCGGCGGCAACCTGTTCCTGACCGGACAGGGGATAGCCAAACAATTATCGACACTCGATGCCGACTTTTTAAATAACTATCTCAAGGCAGGGTACACGTCGAATACCTATATGCCGATTATCCTTCCCGATGCCTCGGGACCGGTACTGGGCGGCCTTGATTCATTGGTGATTCAAAGCTATGGCGGCGCCGGCAATCAGACGAAACCCGACCGCTTAACGGCGATAAACGGAGGCTCTGCCGAGGCGGCGTATATGGCCAGTACCGACCTCGCTGCCGTCTCATATTCGGGCGACTATAAATCGATTCTCTTCGGTTTCGGATTCGAGGCTATCGGACAGGATGAATTCCGGTTCGCTCGGCGCGATTCCGTTCTGTATCGGGTACTCGATTTCTTCGGAGAAGGTGGTCCTGTGTACACCGTCGGTGATGCCAATGGCGACGGCGATGTGAATATCGGCGATGCGGCATTCCTGGTGTACTATATTTTCAAAGGCGGTCCGCCTCCGGTTCCGGTTATGGCCGGTGAAACCAACGGCGATTGTTCGGTGAATCTTGGAGATGTCGTGTACCTCATCTCATATATCTTCAAGTTCGGTCCGCCACCGTATAATAACTGCGAATAAGCATAAAAAACCCCCGATCATTCGGGGGTTTTTTATATCTCATCGTTCTTATTCGTTTTTGCCCTTGTTATCGTACTTCCCATATATTATAATCGCTTACGGAGAAAACCGTCCTAACTGGGAGATTAATTATGGCTTTTAATAAAGTAGAAAAAATATGGATGAACGGCGAATTTATTAACTGGGACGATGCGAAAATCCATGTTCTTTCGCACGTCGTTCATTACGGTTCATCCATTTTCGAGGGCGAGCGCTGCTACAAGACTCCATCTGGTCCGGCCTGTTTTCGAGTCGAGGATCACAATGACCGACTCTTTAATTCCGCCAAAATTTATCGTATGAAAATTCCGTTTTCGAAAGAGGAAATATCGCAGGCGCGCCTGGAATTAATTGCCATCAATAAACTTGAGGCTTGCTATATCCGGCCCGTCGTCTATCGCGGATATGAAAATCTGGGCGTTGACCCGCGCAGTTGCCCGGTCGATGTCTGTATCGCCGCCTGGCCGTGGGGAAAATACCTCGGGGAAGATGCGATGGAAAAAGGTGTTTCCGTCTGCGTGTCATCCTGGACTCGCCCCGCGCCGAATACCTTCCCGATGATGGCGAAATCGGGCGCCAATTACATGAACTCACAGCTTATCAAACAGGAAGCGCTCATGCGCGGCTATGTCGAAGGCATCGCCCTCGATGTCAACGGCCATGTCTCCGAGGGATCCGGCGAGAATATCTTTATGGTGTATAAAGGAAAACTGCTGACGCCGCCGTTTGGTGATTCGGTTCTGCCTGGGATTACTCGCGATACGATTATGACGCTGGCCAGGGATATGGGAATCGATGTGAAAGAGCAGACGATCCCACGCGAAATGCTGTATATGGCCGATGAAGTCTTTTTCACCGGTTCGGCCGCCGAGGTGTCGCCGATTTCTCGCATAGATGATATTACGATCGGCGCCGGCAAATGCGGCGAAATGACGAAAGCCCTGCAAAAAGCCTTCTTTGATATCGTCGAGGGGCGCGTCGAAGATAAATACGGCTGGCTCACGATGGTGCCACAAAACCTGTCGGTAGGAGCGAAGTAGTCCCATGAAAATAGCAATCGGCTCGGATCATGCAGGGTTTGAGATGAAAGAGAAAGTCAAAACCTTGCTGGAATCATGGGGACACACCGTAACGGATTTCGGAACATATTCGACCGAATCGGTTGATTACTCCGACTTCGCACTCAAGGTCGGCGAGGCTGTCTCTACCGGGATAGTCGATCGCGGTGTCGCGGTCTGCTGGACCGGCAACGGCGTAACGATTACGACAAACAAAGTCGACGGCGTCCGTGCGACGATAGCACTTAATACCGAAATGGCCATGCTGGCGCGAGCCCACAATAACTCGAACGTCTTGACGCTCGCATCCAAGTATGTCGATGCGAGTGAGTTGGGCGACATCCTTAAAGCATGGCTTGAAACGAAATTCGAAGGCGGTCGGCATACGCGCCGCCTGGCAAAAATCCCGCATTCGGGAATGACGGAATAATCTGGAGACAAATACTGTGTCATATATCAAACAAGTTGACCCTGAACTGTACGAGGCGCTGATCTCCGAAGCCAAGCGCCAGGCGTACAAAATCGAGCTTATCGCCAGCGAGAACTTCGTCTCCGAGGCGGTGCTTGAGGCCGCCGGCGGCGTCATGACGAACAAGTACGCCGAGGGGTATCCGGGTAAGCGGTATTACGGCGGTTGTGAATATGTCGATATGGCTGAAAATCTGGCTCGCGACCGGGCCAAACAGCTATTCGGAGCGGAACACGCCAATGTGCAGCCGCATTCCGGTTCACAGGCCAATATGGCCGTCTATTTCACGGTTTTACAGCCGGGAGATACCGTCATGGGGCTGGATCTGGCCCACGGCGGACATTTAACCCACGGTCATCCCATAAACTTTACCGGTCGACTCTACAACATAGTCCCATATCAGGTGGATAAAGAGACCGAGGTCATCAATTACGATAAGCTCATTGCGCAGGTCAAAGAGGTCAAACCGAAAATGATCGTGGCCGGGGCCTCGGCCTACCCGCGAACGCTCGATTTCGCCAAATTCCGCGAGGCCGCCGATGCCGTCGGCGCTTACCTGATGGTCGATATTGCCCATATCGCGGGATTGATCGTGGCCGGTTTGCATCCGTCACCGGTACCGTTTGCCGATTTTGTCACAACGACAACGCACAAAACGCTGCGCGGACCGCGTGGCGGCATGGTATTGTGCAAAGAGAAGTACGCCGAAGAACTGGACAAAACGGTTATGCCAGGCATTCAGGGCGGACCTCTCATGCATGTCATCGCAGCCAAGGCCGTCGCCTTCAAGGAGGCGCTGAGCGACGACTTCAAGGTATATCAGAAGCAAATCGTGGCCAATGCCGCGGCGCTGGCGCAGGGGCTCAAGGATCACGGCATACGACTCGTAGCCGACGGTACTGATACCCACCTCATGCTGATGAATTTCATTGATCAGACGAGAAGTGACGGCAAGGCAGTGACCGGCAAGATGGTCGAAAAGGCGCTGGATCAGGCCAATATTACGGCCAATAAAAATACCGTACCGTTCGACCCGGCCAAGCCGTTTGTAACATCGGGCGTTCGTCTCGGTACGCCGGCCGTGACAACGCGCGGCATGAAAGAACCCGAAATGAGGGAAATCGCCGGTTTTATCGCCCGCGTTATCGAGAATCTGGGTGATAAAGAGGCATATGCCAAAATAGGAGAGGATGTCCGCAGTCTGTGTGAAAAATTCCCGCTTTATGTGGAGCGACAGGGCTAAATATCAGGGATTTCTGCGTATAAAGGTAAACAGGAAGTGAACAGGAGTACAACATGTTAGCGCAGTTTTCCGTATTTCCGGTCGGTTCGGCGGAATCTTTATCAAAAGATGTTGCGAAAATTCTTGACATTATAGACAATTCGGGCCTTTCTTATCAGTTCACCGCGATGTCGACAATCGTGGAAGGAGATTGGGATAGTGTCATGGCGTTGATTAAGAAGTGTCGCGACGCCATGCGTGAATCATTCGGGCGTGTGTATCTGTCGATCACTATCGATGATAGAGCCGACGCGACGCAGCGCCTGAAGGGAAAAGTGGAATCTGTTGAGAATATTTTAAATAGAAAGTTACGGAAATGAGCGAACATCGTATGAGCTTTATAACGGCGCCTGCCGAGGTGGCCGAGCAAATTGCAATCTCGCTGGTTCAGGAAGACCTGGCGGTTTGCGTAAACATCATCGACCAGCTTCTGTCTATTTACAAATGGGAAGGCCAGGTCGAGCGGGCGCATGAATCGCTGCTGATCGCCAAGACAACGACGGAAAAAACCGAAGAGTTGATCGAACGCGTGCGCGAGATTCATCCCTATGAAGTGCCGGAAATTCTGACCATCGATATCGACGATGGTAATCCGGACTATCTCGACTGGCTCTCCGGTAAGGAAATGGATGTCGACGACCTCGAACTCGACGACGAAGATTATGATCTCGACGAAGAGGAAGACGAAGACGAGGAAGAAGAGGAAAAATAATAACGGCAGGTTATGATTTCGCGAAACGTAGCCGACGGCTATTTAGTCAGACTTGATAGAAATGAGGAGGTCATATCTACTTTGACCTCCTTTATTATTGAGAGCGATATTTCCTCCGGCATCATTCAGGGCATCGGAGCAATCCACAATATCGAAATCGGCTACTTCGATGTTCCTCAAAAACAATACATCCGGCATGTCTTTGATAATACATATGAAGTGATTTCACTGAACGGCAATATTTCACGACTCGACAATAAGCCGTTCGTGCATCTGCACGTCGCCATTGCCGACGAACATCATCAATTGTTCGGCGGACACCTGTTCAAGGCATCCGTCGCCGTGACACTGGAGCTGTACATCAAGACATTCGATTGTACAATCGAGCGCAAACCGGACAAGGATTTCGGGTTTAACTTTTGGCATCTATAATCACCATAACGACCGATTTCGGAAACGCCGACGGCTATGCCGGTGTCATGGAAGGAATCATCGCAGGGATTCATCCCGCCGTTCGCATCGTAACGATCTCGAATCACGTTCCTCCCGGCGATTTTGTCGGCGGTAATTATATGTTGAAGACGCATGCCCGGTATTTCCCGCAGGGGACAGTGCATCTGGCGGTTGTCGATCCCGGTGTCGGGAGTGATCGCAACATAATCGCCATTAAGACATCGCAATATCTTTTTGTCGGTCCCGACAATGGATTGTTTTCCTTTATCCCCGACGAAGACATAGATTCGATTCATACCGTGACGAATCCCGAGTATATGTTAGGGGCTATTTCCAAGAGCTTCCACGGACGCGATATCATGGCTCCGGCGGCCGCATATCTGAGCCTCGGCGTCGACCCCGCCTGTCTGGGTGCCAAAGTCGATAATTTCATTCGCCTCACAGGGATTGATCCCGTTATTTCAGACGGCAGAATAACCGGCCGCATCATCTGGATTGACCGCTTCGGCAATCTGATTTCCAATATCGAGGGGCATCTTATCGGCGAAGACCGGATTATCTCGCTCAATGATCGTGAAATCGGCACGCTGAAGGAGACATTCTCCAGTGTCGCCCAGGGGCAGCCGCTGGCGTATATCGGTTCGGGCGGAAACCTGGAGATCGCCGTCCGCGACGGATCGGCTCGCGACTTTTTCTATATAACACACCCGGCCGACAGCCAGATTCAGGTTGCGTGACGGCCGCATTTCCCGTACTATATATGCCGTCGAATATAATTATAGAACAAGGCGTCATTGACTATGAAATGCCCGTTTTGCAGCCATGAAGAAAATAAAGTTGTCGACTCCCGCCCCGTGCAGGACGGCCGCGCAGTCCGCCGCCGCAGAGAATGCCTGAAGTGCAGCGAACGCTTTACGACGTACGAATACATCGAAGCCGTCACCCTGTCGGTCGTCAAATCCGACGGTACGCGCGAGGCCTTCGACAAACATAAAATCACGCATGGCATCAAACTGGCCTGCAATAAACGCCCCGTTAGTATGAAAAAGATCGAGGCGATGGTCGACGAAATCGAGACCGCCGTTCAGGAGCTGTCGAAAAACGAGGTATCATCGAAGTACATCGGCGAGATGGTCATGGAAAAACTGAAAGCCACCGACGAAATCGCCTATATCCGGTTTGCCTCGGTCTATCGCAAATTCGCCGACACGACGGAGTTCCTCGAAGAGCTCAAGGCGATGCTCAAGTAGCATAAATTCTTCCTCAATTCGTAAAACTATAAATCACATTGACAATTTTCCCGTATAATGATATCTATAAATGATTATGGCAGAGACGAAAGCGAAAGGTGAGATGACATTTCTGGATCATCTCGAGGAACTCCGGCGCAGAATGATCAAATCGATGATCGTTGTTATTCTGTTTGCAGCGGTAGCCTATTACTTTTCTCCGTTCTTGGTCGACGCCATGTCGAAGCCGCTCACCGATGTCGGCGTATTTTTTAAAGCTCCGCAGGAAGCATTTATCACTCATATTAAGGTGGCGTTTTTTGCCGGTGCCATCGCCGCGATTCCCGTTGTTTTCTATCAAATTTGGATGTTTATCGGGCCGGGACTTCTGAAAAGTGAAATCAAAATCGTCATCCCGATCGTGATTTCCTCGACAATCTTTTTCGCAATCGGCGGAGGTTTCTGTTTCTTCTTTGTCATTCCGCTGGCAATCAAATTCCTGCTGGGATTCGCCACCGATAACATGAAACCGATGATCATGATCGGCGATTATATCAGCTTCGTCGGGGCGCTGGTATTGGCGTTCGGTATCGTATTCGAATTACCGGTGGCATCGTTTATACTCGGACGCCTGGGAGTTATCGACCATAAGATGCTCAGCAAGGGGCGCCGCTATGCGATCGTCGGCATTTTTGTACTGGCAGCATTTTTAACGCCGCCCGATGTCGTCAGCCAGGTGTTATTGGCATGCCCACTCTACCTCCTGTATGAATTGTCAATTCTCGTCGTTTGGTTGACCGGAAAGAAGCGCCGACAGGAAGCTTCTCCTTATCAAGAATAACCGGCTGCAGGGACTGCGGATGAACCGAGGCAGAATGATGAACAGGATGTGCTTCATTCTTTTCGCTGTGCTGATACTCTGCACGACGAACATCCTCGCCGACCAGGATTCGCCCGCGCAATGGGATGCGAGAATTTACCTGCGTATGATTCTGGAGAAGAATCACTCTGTTTTCAACGATACGACGAACATCAACACATCAATGCTGGTGCTTAAAAACGAAATGCGCACTGTCGGCCCGTATCCGAAATACGCATTGGTACTCGGCGCCTTTTACCTGCGCAAACAACAATATGACTCGATGAACGTATATTTCGATTCGACGCTCATCGGCTGCGTCGATACGACTCTCAATGATAGTCTGCGCAATCCATATCCGATATCCTACTATGAAAACACCATCGACAGTATTCGCACCGTGTTATGGAAGAAGATGCTCGGTCGACGGATCCGGGCATCGGTATCGGATTATTTAACGCTGGCCATCAAACATGTCAGTCATGAACCTCATGCAGTGCGCCTGCGGAATAATCTTTCTCGTATACAGATCGTGTATGATTCACTCGGATCCCTGCCGGATGTGTTCCTTGAAATAGGGAAGACCTATCGCGAACTCGGTGTCATCGATTCGATGCACATCTTCTTCGATTCGACACTCCTGTATTGTGCGGACGAGGCATTACTGTACAATGACCGCGCCAATTGCGAAAAATATGATTATCCGAGCCGCATCGCTCGCCTGCGAAAAAACATCATCGGTGCGGCGGGAGGCGGGAAACAGCATATCGGACGCGTTTTATTTTATGATAATTTCGCGTTCAATGTCTATGGATGGCCCGAGGGGCGATTCGGCGGCGCAGGAGTCGGACTCGGAGGAGGGAAATACGCCATCAGCCTCTTCTCGAAGGAGAACCTCGTCGTTCCGAAGATCGAAGTGAGGCTGCCGGGAAGTTATATCCTGAAGACACCGATTCGGAAATCCGATGGCAGCGATACGGACGCCTACGGCATGGTATGGCGGGGCAGCGCCAAAAATGACTTCCTGACCGTCCTGATAACCGGGGAAGGGCTATTCTCGGTCAAATCGCTGGAGCAAAATGTCTGGACGGATATCATCCCCTGGAAACGGTCAACCGCCATTCGTACCGGAAATGCCGTCAACGATTTTAGAATCGAACAAAACGGCCCGGACTGCTTTTTCTATATTAATGATGAACTGGCCGGCAAGGCGCGCATTTTGAATGATTTCGGCGATTTTGTCGGCTATCTGTCGACCGGCGCCGTGACGCTGTCATCCGAGTATATGCTTATTTATCAACCGGTTAATAATGATTCTTGACAGCCCGAGCAGAAAAGTGTAGATTTGAGGCGCAAGTAAACGACATAAACTCGCTTCGGCGGGTTACTATTGTGAATAAGCGGGTGTAATTCAGTGGTAGAATGTCAGCTTCCCAAGCTGGACGTCGTGGGTTCGAACCCCATCACCCGCTTTTTTTTATGGTATGAAGATCGTTGCCGTACATACAGATTCCCCGCTTTTCGGCAGGGTAAAGCCCGGAGACACCATTCTCAGGGTAAACGGGACACCTGTGTCCGATGAACTCGATTTCCACTTCTGTAACACGGAAGAAACGCTCGTCTTAGACATCGAATCCGGCGGTAAAACACAATCCTTTGAACTGGATGGCTTTGCGGACCCCGGACTGGAATTCGAGCAGATGAAAATCCGCGTCTGCAAGAATAAATGCCTGTTCTGTTTCGTCCATCAACAACCCAAAGGGATGCGCCGGAGTCTCTATATTAAGGATGACGATTACCGTTTCTCTTTCACGCATGGGAATTTCATAACCCTGTCGGATATGACCGATGCCGATTTCGGGCGCATTATCGAACAGCGCCTGTCACCGATGTATATTTCGGTTCATGCTACCGATGATACTCTGCGCCGCTGCTTGTTTCAAAACGAGCGGCTGGAGCCGGTCATGCCTCGCCTTCGCCAGATGACGGAAAATGGAATAACCATTCATGCGCAGAGCGTGGTCTGTCCCGATGTCAATGACGGCGAGCACCTGAAAAAGACCATCGAGGATTTGGCCGGGCTGGCTCCGGGGGTGGAATCATTGGCGATCGTGCCGGTCGGGCTGACACGCTATCGCGAGCGGTTGCCGAAACTCCGTCCGTTTACATCCGATGAATCGCAAAAGGTTCTCGATCTCGTAGAGGGATATCAAAAAAGGTTTTTGGCCGACATCGGCACCCGCTTCGTGTTTCCGGCCGATGAGTTCTTTATCAATGCAGGGCGCGAGTTCCCCTCGCTGTCTTACTATGAGGAAATGCCGCAATTCGAAAACGGTGTCGGGATGGCTCGGCAGTTTATCGTCGATTTCAATAGAAAGAAACGGATTCTACCAAAATCGATTTCGCGCCGGGCAAAGATGGCGTTGATTACGGGAATATCAGCCGAGGGGATACTTCAGAAATATATCGTCCCACGGCTCAATGAAATTCGTAATTTATCGGTTGACGCGATAGCCGTACCGAACATATTCTGGGGAGAGACCGTGACGGTTTCCGGTCTTTTGACCGGACAGGATATCCTGAATGCCGTACAGAAAAGCGATGCCGATGTAATCGTTCTGCCGCCCAATTGCCTCAATGGCGATGATTTGTTTCTGGATAATGTGTCGCTGACGCAATTCACGGAGCGGGCGGGACGACCGGTCATTACCGGCTCGTATGATATCGCCGGTCTGATACAAACAGTTTGTCGGAAAGAGGTCGCCTGATGCAGTTACCGATTGTTGCCATAGTCGGACGCCCTAATGTCGGGAAATCATCGCTGTTCAACCGGCTGATTCGCCAGCGATTGGCCATCGTCGACAGCGTCTCCGGCGTGACGCGCGACCGAAACATCTCCATGTGTGACTGGTCGGGCCGCTATTTCTATATTATGGATACAGGCGGTATGGTGCCCGGTACCGATGATGTCATGGAACAGCTCATTATGGAGCAGGCCGAGCTGGCGATGTCGGAAGCCGATGTCATTCTACTTCTGACTGACTGCAAAACCGGGATTACCGATATCGATTCGCATATCGCCCGCAAACTTCTTCGGACCAACAAGCCGGTTATTCTCGGCGTCAATAAAGCCGACAACGAGCAACTCGGTCTTGATGCCAATGAGTTTTATGCTCTCGGGATGGAAAAACTCTTTGCGGTCTCGGCCGCCAATGGCCGCGGCGTCGGCGATTTGCTCGATGAGATCATATCTCATCTACCTGATGATTTGCCCGATGAGGTCGACGACGGCACGATTAAAATAGCTGTCGTGGGACGCCCCAATGTCGGCAAATCCTCTTTTGTCAACAGCCTGCTGGGTGAGGAACGGAACATCGTTTCCGATATCCCCGGTACGACCAGAGATTCCATCGATTCGGTATTTGTCTCCGGGGATAAAACGTACACACTGATTGACACCGCCGGATTACGAAAACGAACAAAAGTAAAAGAGAGTATCGAATATTACACGACGCTTCGGTCCATCCGCGCCATTCAGCGCTGCGATGTTGCGCTCATTCTTCTCGATGCCAACGAGGGATTGAATTTTCAGGAGCTAAAAATTATCGACGAGGTGGCCGAGGCCGGTCGGGCGATGGTCATCGCGGTCAATAAATGGGATATTTTCGATAAAGACGAAAATTCAGCCAAGTTCTATGCCAAACAATTACAGGAAGCGGTGCCGACATTTCGGTACATCCCATCGATTTTTATCTCGGCAAAAACCGGAAAGCGTGTAAATAAGACGTTAGAACTCATTGATTTAGTATATTCTGAATTCAATAAACGGCTGGAAACCCCGGATTTGAATACATTCCTCGAAGAAGCCGTTAAACGCCAACCACCCGCCGCCGTCAAAGGCAGATGGATAAAATTCTTTTATATTACGCAGCCGGAAGTTGCCCCGCCGACATTTGTCATTTTTACGAATTTCCCGAAATTGATACAAGAATCCTATTATCGATACCTGACTAATCGACTGCGCGAGCAATTCGGTTTCACCGGCGTACCGCTTCGTCTGAAGTTTCGGGCGCGAGGCAAGAAGGATTCCGACGAATAGCCGGAACTGCTTGTCTCATCAATTCCTAACCTGTCCATGTTTCGTTTGCCCTCAAGATAAAACTTCTTTCCAATCCGCCGATAGGAATTAAAAGGACAGCAAAAGGCGGATTATTGTACCAGGATAAGATATACGACCTCGAAGAAAAAATCTTCGAGTTGGAAAGTAGCCTGGAAGCCAAAAACCAGGAAATTCGCAGCCTGGCAAATATCGCAACGGTCATCACATCGATTCTCGATATCGAATCGGTTCTATCCGTTGCGATGGAAATCAGTATCAGGCAGGTTTCGGGTGAAGTCGGAGCATTCGTCGTCATGGAAGACGGACGTCTGGTTGTCAAGGTCGCCTGGGGTGTCGATGCCGCCTTTATCGAAAATTTCAAGTACAAAGATAATCTGGATATTGCCCGGTACTGCCTGAAAACCAGGATGTCCATCATCGAGAACGATGTGACGCACATCGTACCCGAAGGTTCCCCGGTCCACAGTTTCATCGCATCGCCGATTCCCGCCAAGTCGACCGAGGCGGTCATTATCATTTTCAATAAAGAGGGTAACGCCAAATTTTCGCTGGGCGATCGCGAATCGCTCGATATGATCTGCCGCTTCGCATCCGTATCGATTGAAAATGCCTATCTGCTCAAGGCATCACTCGAAAAGCAAAAGATCGAACAGGAATTGGATGTCGCGAGGGAGATCCAGGCGACGCTGTTGCCCGAGAAGGAGACGATCGAGGGCGTTCGCATTGCATCGACATATATTCCGGCCAGGCAGGTAGGCGGCGATTATTTCGATGTGATACCGATCGGAAAAAAGAAATTGCTGTTCCTGCTCGGTGATGTTACCAATAAAGGCGTTCCCGCGGCATTAGTGATGACATCCGTCCATGCGGTGATTCACGCCTATGTCAATTCCGGTCAGCCGATTCGTATTACCGATATCATCATGCAGTTGAATGATATTCTCTGCAATGACGTTATCAAGGGGCGCGATATGTTCATCACGCTCTTTATCGCCTTTATCGATCTCGAAGAAGGCACGATGGAGTATTGCAATGGCGGTCACCCTCCGCCGTTTTACTACCGCGCAACTCAGGGGCGTACCATTCGCCTGAAACCGGGCGGACCGCTGGTCGGTCAATTTGCCGGATTGCCCTATCGCTCGACAAAAATTAAAATCAGCAACGGCGACAGGGTATTTACCTATTCCGATGGCCTTATCGAGGCCGAGAACCGCGGCGGGGAACTCTATGGGTTGGATCGTCTGGAAGAGTTCTTTAACGCCGGCGTGCTCCTCGATACGGTCAGGTTCAACAGCGTCGTTCGCGAGGAAATCGAGCGCTACAGCGTGGGATCGAGCGAGGAGTCGATCGATGACTTCACGACGCTGGTCGTGGATATCCGGGAGGAACAGGAAAAGGAAGAGACGCACGAGTTTACATATGAGTCGAATCTGGCGAGCCTCGAAAAACTCTATGGCGACCTCGATTTCATTTACGACCATTACGGGATTGACCCTAAAACCGCGAATTATATGAGTATTACCATTTCCGAGGCCGTCACCAACGGGATTATTCACGCAAACAAATACGATCCGGACAAAAAAGTAATCCTAAGATTTAGCCTAAACAAAAATAGACTAAATGCCGATATTTTGGACGAAGGTGATTGTCGTGGAATCGATTCGATTAAGAGTCCCGATTTGGACGGCGATTTCGCAGCAGAAGGGGGACGGGGCCTGGGCCTCATTAAAAAGTTATCAGATGACTTATTCATTAGCCCCAGAAAGTCCGGAGGCTTGCAGGTCCGGATTGTTTACGAATTGAAAAACAAGAATTGAGATATAAATATACTCTATGGAGGATATCATGGATATCAAGAAAAATGAATCCGGAAAAACCACTGAACTGGCGCTGATTGGAAAACTCGATCTGGCCAACGCCGCCAAACTGAAAGACGCCGTGAAAGAACTTCTCGATGCGCAGAAGAATCAGATTCATCTGAATATGAAAGACGTCGACTTCATCAACAGCTCCGGCCTCGGCGCGCTCGTTTCATTGATGAAGGAAGTCCGCGTCCAGAAGGGTCGTTTGACGCTCTCCGATCTGGCGCCGTATGTCAATGAAATTTTCGAAATCACGCAGCTCTCTCATGTATTCGAGATTTACAAGACAGCCGAAGAAGCGTTGGCAAGCTATGCGACCGTATTAACCGAGTAATCCGGCATAAGGGGGATTGAGATTATGCCAGATGTCAAAATGTCAATTGATGACCTGTTGAACCAGTTATCCAGCCCGGATTTCTTCGAGCGCGAAGAGGCGGTGAAGCAGCTCGGTCAGATGGATGCCGATGAGGCGATTGCCGGTTTGGTGATGGCCCTTGAGGATGATGACCGGGGAATTCGCGAATTAGCCGCCGATTGCCTCGTGAAACAAGGGTGTGACACGAGTTCTCGGTTACTGGCAAGCTTTATGGGCCACAATGAGATTTCCGTTCGCAATCTGGCCGCGGAAATCCTTGTCCGAATCGGCGGTAATGCCGTCCCGGCCCTGGTAGAAGCGCTTGACGACAATGATCACGATGTCCGCAAATTCGCCCTGGATGTTCTTGGCCTTATCAAGGATAAATCCGTTGCCGGACGAGTCCATGCAATGCTTGACGACAGGAACGATAATGTCGCCTGTTCGGCTGCGGAAGCACTCGGACACCTTGGCACGGAAGACTCGGTCGAACCTCTGCTGACGGCGTTCGATAAACACGACTTTTTACGGCCACAGGCCGCCGAGGCGCTCGGTCGAATCGGTAGTGCATCCGCCTATGATGGTCTGGTGCAGCACTTACATGCCGATGATCCTGTCGTCCTGTATTCGGTCATTGAGGCGCTGGGGCGTCTCGGTGATACACGTGCCATCGAGCATTTGCATCAGTTTTTAGAGTCCGATCAGGAATTAATTTCCGATGCCGCGACGGCCGCCGTCATTCGCCTCGCGAAAGCAGGCGACAAAACGACATATGCGAAGTTTTCCGATAAGCGACTCAAAAAATTCCTGCTCGACAGCCTCAATTCGGATGATCCGACGATTGTCCAATTCGCTCTGCAGGAACTGAGACACTGGAATGAACCGGAGATAGTCGAGGAGTTGCTGCATCTCATCGTCAAATCCGATGGCGATATCGTCGAGCAAATCAGTGATATCCTGAAACTGGTCGGCTCTCCGGCCGTCGATGGTCTGCGCAACGCGCTGATTAACGCCAATGACGAAGGTAAGATCAAACTGATGGAATCCGTTTGTCGGAGCGGCGATGTTCGTCTGTCGGAAATCATTTCGGAACTTTCGAATTCGCCGAATCCTGATGTGCGCCAGGCCGTCGCCCTATCGCTTGGCAAGTGCGGATCGCCAAAATCGAATGTGATCCTGCGGACGCTTATCGGTGATGCCGTCGGTCATGTTCGAGCTGCCGCCGTGAAATCGATCGGCTGGCTCGGCGCCACCGATGAAGACGTCGATATGCTTATCGAGTGTCTCAACGATGACTATCCCGATGTTCGCGAAGCCGCCATGGGCGCTATGATTCTGGTCGGCAATGAAATCGTTATCAATACATTCACCCGCGATCTGGATCACGAGGATCCGGAACGGCCGCGCCTGGCTGCCATTGCGCTGGGGATGATCGGAGAAGAGGGGACACGCCAACCGCTGTTGTCAGCAGTGTCTCACAGCGATCCGGCCGTCCGACGCTCGGCAATCGAAGCGCTTGTCCGGCTTGGAGGCGTCGAAGATTTCGGACCGATCAGGGCGGGACTGAATGACGAGAATAATCTTGTCCGCAAGGCAGCGGTAACGGCTATGGTCAGCCTTATCGGCCGCCAGGCAGTCGACGATATCAAACATCTCCTGAATGATGATGATATCTGGGTGCGGTACCACACGATTGACGCCATCGGATCAATCGGCGACCCGAAACTTTCGCACCTGGTTCTGCCGTTCCTTGAGGACGAGCAAGACATATTGAAAATCGCCGCCATTAAGGCATTGGCGGCCATGGGTGATACGTCCTGCGTGTCACAATTACAGAAAGTCGTGGCCGAAGGCAACACCGACTTGGAGAACGCTATCGAAGAAGCGACGCGCGTTTTAATGGGGAATGTAAATGGATAAGTACCGTATTCTGGCCGTTGATGATGAACTGTTAATTCGTGATCTGCTGTATGACTTTTTCAGCAGCCAGGATTGGGATATCGTAGTCGCCGAAAGCGGCGAGAAGGGGATGGAGTTTCTGAAAAATCAGAAATTCGATCTGACGCTTGTCGACATCAAGATGCCGGAAATGGACGGATTGACGTTTACGAGCAAAGTGCGGGATTTGTATCCGGATCTGCCGGTTATCATCATGACCGGGTATCCCTCGCTCGATTCAGCCATCGAGGCGCTGCGGTTCAAGGTCGACGATTATATGATAAAACCTTTTAACGTGAACCAGTTGTTCAAGGTCGCGAAAAAGGTCGTGGAGGCCAATCGAATCACTGCTGGATAAGGATTGCAACGGGATGTCTACGCGTGATACAATCCTGGTGTACGACAGCGATACGGATATCCTCGATCTGCTTGAAGAATACTTCCGGCGGTTCGAGTACGATATCATCACGGTCGATACGAAACAGGGGGCATTAGAACAAATCAGGGACCGAAACATATCGGTGCTATTATTCGGAGTACGGGCAACCGAGACAAACGAATTGGCATTGATTCGCGAAGCCGGTCTATACTGCGGGGATATGAAAACGATTGTCCTGTGCGCATTTCCGACGATCGACTCACTGCTTGGCGCTTTACGGGCAGGAGTGTTCGATGTCATTATCAAACCGTTCCGCCTCGAACAACTGGAGTCGGCGGTGAAACGGGCGATAGCGGCCCCTCGGTACAAAAGAGAATTGAGTGATTTACAGGAAACAATAACAGTGTTACGAAACAAACTCGATAATAAAACTGCGCCACGGATTGATGATTTGCAGGATAGCGACACGGAATGCATTCAGTCGAGTTGTTTCGATAATTAATGGTACGAGATAAAGAACGACATCAGGTCTTAAAAGAAAAGTCGGGGCGAATTGTATGGTATCAACTGATGGAGTAATGGATCTGACACAATCCGAATTCGAACTTTTTCGTGATTTTATTCATGAAAAGTCGGGTATGTTCTTTGCCGATAACAAGATGTATCTGATCAAAAACCGTCTCACCAAACGTATCGGTGAATTGGGGCTCAGCAGTTTTAAAGATTATTTCTATCGTGTCAAATACGATGTCACGATGAAAGAATTCAATAATCTGATGAACCTCGTGACGACGAACGAAACGAGCTTTTTTAGAAACCCGCCGCAATTGAAATCGTTTGCCGAAGAAGCGCTTCCCGCAATCATCAAGGAGAAAGTGGATAACAACAAGCCGAAGACGCTGAAAATCTGGTCCGCCGGCTGTTCAACGGGCGAGGAGCCGTATACGCTGGCGATATTGTTGCTTGAACACTTCGGGGGAACGCTGGCCGGGTGGAATATAGAAATCGTTGCGACCGATATTTCCGAACAGGTGCTCATGGCGGCGCGAAAAGGTATTCACCATGAGTTGGCAATGCGTACGACGCCCAGCCATATCATACCGAAATACTTCGATATGGACGATCAGAAATTCAAGGTGAAACCGGTCGTAAAGAATATGGTCCGATTCGGATATCTGAATTTGAATGATACGCGCAAGCTTTCGATGTACAGTAACATGGATTTCATTTTCTGCCGGAATGTCATGATCTATTTTTCGGAAGAAGTTAAGAAACAACTGGTTAGGGGATTTTTCAATGCGCTGCGGCCGGGCGGCTATTTCTTTATCGGTCACAGCGAATCCCTGCACGGCATCTCGAAAGCATTCAAACTGGTGTACTTTAAAAATGCCCTCGTGTACCACAAGGAGGACGTCGGAGGCTCGACAACCGGTACGGAGCGGCGAACTGTCGATACAGGCGTGGCGGCATCGAATAACGGTTCCGGAGCAGGAAAAGCTATGGAATTGCTGAAGAAGATTAAACCGATGTCGACAAAATAAATATAGGTATGGTAAAAGAGTAGAGGTTAAAAAATGGAACATACGGTTTTAGTGGTTGACGACTCTCCGACCATCGTGAAATTCGTATCATTCTCACTCAAGAATAATGGGTTCAACGTGTTGACTGCCAGTGACGGGATGGATGCGATAGAGAAGATTTCGAGCCATACTAAACCCATAGACCTGATAATAACGGATTTGAATATGCCGAATGTCGACGGGTATGAACTCATATCGACGCTTCGGAGAAACAGCAAGTACCGGGAAATTCCGATTATTATTCTCTCCTCCGAGGAGGAAGAGGCTGACAAGCAACGCGGAATCGAAGTCGGCGCCTCATCGTATCTGGTGAAGCCGTTCAAGTCAACGATTCTCCTGCGTGAAATATCGAAATACCTGAGCTGAAACAATAAAAATACAAGGAGTTCGTTTTGGCTGATATGAAGATCTTAGCAGTTGATGATTCACCGACTATGCGTCGTATCATTATCAATTCATTGAAGAAAGCCGGATACAGCGATGTCGTCGAGGCGACCGATGGCAAGGATGCCCTGGCGAAAATGAGGGTGAATTCATTCGACTTTATCATTACGGACTGGAATATGCCGGAGATGGACGGCATGACCTTCGTCACGAATGTTCGTTCGAACGACCAATTCAAGTCGATTCCCATATTGATGGTGACCACTCGTTCCGTCCAGGATGATATCGTCGAGGCCGTGAAGGCGGGAGTCAATAGTTACATCGTCAAGCCGTTTACGCCGGATACTCTTAAGGAAAAAATTGAGCAAGTTCTTGCCAATGTTTAAAGGAGAATGACATGTCAGTGACTGAAACCAATGACAAAATAACGGATCGGTTCTCCCTCAAATTGCGCAATGAGCTGGAGCAGTTGACGGATTCGATCAACGGCATTATGACGAAGATGAAGCGCATGCAGAATCCGATTCTCGAATCACGAGAGAAACTGCCGGAGGCCAACCAGCAACTGGATAAAATTACGGCCCAGACCGAGCAGGCGACTCACAAGATGCTGGATATGGTCGAACAAATTATCGATCATCAGGAGCAAATCACGCAATTATCCGGAGAAATCACGCAGTTCTTTAAAAAATCAAGAGCCAAAGATCGCGAAGTATTCGCCGAACAGGTGAAGCGTATAAACGAAATGTCCTCGATCTCACAGAATAATGCATTCCTCATCATGGATGCACTGCAGTTTCAGGATATTACGTCTCAGCAGATACAACACGCATCGACGCTCCTGGAAGATATCGAATCGCGGCTGCATATGCTGCTGGCGGCCTTTGACGGCAAGGATATTCCCGAGGAACTGAATCATCCGAATGCCGCGAAACGCGCATATGACCCGAACGCCGATTTCACCAGTAAGAATCAGAATGAAGTCGACAATATCGTGAATCAGGTAGTGGCCAAGAAATAAGTTTACAATGGAGAAACGGCATGTCAACTACCGATATGACTGTCAATGAAATGGATGAAATGCAAGAGATCATCGACGACTTTATGGTCGAGGCCGATGAGCTTGTCAATTCACTGGATACAAATCTGGTTACACTCGAAGAAACGCCGGAAGATCTTGATCTTCTAAACGAGATTTTTCGAGCCGCTCATACAATCAAAGGCACATCGGGCTTTTTGGGGTTCGATCCGATATCATCTCTGACGCATAAGATGGAAGATGTTCTCAACCGTCTGCGCAAGGGGACGATTAAGGTCAACAGCGAGATTATGGATGTGCTGTTGGAATCGGTCGACAGCCTGAAAACACTGCTTTCCGACGTCGTCGAACAACGCCAGGTTGAACGAAATTATGATAATCTAAAAAACCGCCTTGCGGCGCTGGCCGAAGGCAAATCGGTCGCAGACGCCGCCCCGGCCGATCCGGCAGCGGATGAACCCGAGGCGGTCGCCGAGCCCGAACCAGCCAAACCGTCTCGACCCGCCAATGAAGAGGGATTGCCTACGATCGAAGAGATCAAGGCGGCCATCGCTGAGGAAGAGCGTCAGAAAAAGGCCGCCGAAGAAGCTCAGCTGGCGGTCGCCACGGCTGCCGCGGCGGCAGGCCAATCCTCGGATGTAAAAGGCGCCGACGCCAAGAGCAAACTGGCCAAACAGGGCAAAGACAAAGAGACTATTCGTGTCGATGTCAGTCGTCTCGATAACCTGATGAACCTGATGGGTGAATTGGTGCTGGGGAGGAACAGCCTGCTGCAGACGACCAATGTATTCACCAAAGAACACGAAGACCTCGGCGGATTGGAAGATCTCAATCGCGTGGGAACGCAGATAAACTTCATCACGACCGAAATTCAATTGGCGGTGATGAAAATGCGCATGTTGCCTGTCGGTAAAGTGTTCAGCAAATTCCCGCGTATGGTGCGAGACCTCGCCCGCGAGAGCGGCAAGAAAATTACACTCGAATTGTTCGGCGAAGAGACCGAACTCGACAAGACGGTTATCGAGGCCATCGGCGATCCGCTGGTGCACCTGATCCGGAATTCCTGCGACCATGGAATCGAATCCTGCGAACTTCGCAGTATGAGAAACAAACCGGAAATGGGTACGATCAAGCTTGGCGCCACGCAGGAAGGATCGAACATCGTCATTTCGATTGAGGATGACGGCAAGGGACTTGATGTCGATGCCATCAAGGAAAAGGCCATCGAACGCGGGCTGGCGACGCAGGAAGATATTCATCGCATGAGCGAAAGCGAAATCTTCCGGTTCATCTTCCAGCCGGGATTCTCCACAGCCAAGAAAATTACGGATATTTCCGGCCGCGGCGTCGGCATGGATGTCGTGAAGACGAATATCGAGAAGCTCAAAGGGATTATCGATATCAAGTCAACGCTCGGCAAAGGCTCGACGATCCTGATCAAATTGCCGCTGACCCTGGCTATTCTGCAGGGACTCCTGATTGTCAGCGAAGAAGAAACCTATGTCGTACCGCTGGCCTCGGTGCTCGAGACACTGCGGGTTTCTCCCGAGGAAATCGATTCGGTCAACGGAAAAGAAGTCATCACGCTGCGCGATGGCGTGCTCCCGATTGTCAATCTGAATCAGATACTGAAAGGCAATCGAAATAAGAAGGAAAAAGGCGAAAAGCCGTATGTCGTCGTCGTGGGCCTCGGCGAAAAACGACTTGGATTAATCGTCGACAGACTTCTGGGACAGGAAGAGGTCGTCATCAAATCGATGGGACATATGTTGGGTCACACAAAGGGGCTTGCCGGCGCGACAATTCTCGGCGATGGTCGAGTCAGATTGATCGTTGATCTCATTGGTCTTTTTGATCTGGCAAACGGTAAGTAAACGAATTAATCTGGATGGAATATGCCGCCAACCAATAAAATACGTGTTCTGGTCGTCGATGATTCCGCATTTATGCGCAAGGCAATCAGCCTGATGATCGGCGACGACCCGGAAATTGAAGTTATCGGTACCGCCAACAACGGGGAAGACGGACTGCAGAAAGTTCTCGAATTATCTCCCGATTTGGTTACGATGGATATCGAAATGCCGCGAATGGACGGATTAACCGCGCTTCGCAAGATTATGGCGGAAAAACCGACCCCGGTCATGATGGTCTCATCGTTGACCAGTGAAGGTGCACAGGCGACACTGGATGCCCTGGATCTCGGCGCAGTCGATTTTATCCCGAAACAACTCTCATATGTGTCGCTTGATATAGTAAAAATTAAAGAAGAACTCATTGCTAAGATTAAGCATATAAATGCCCGCAAACGAATCCTGATGTCACAGGCAAAAAACCGGGGTATTTTCGGCAGATCCGCGTCGGCGTCGGCACAGCCGTCCGCAAACCGACACTTGGAGGCGCCGAAACCGGTTGCATTACCGACTCCGGGCAGCAAGACCATTAAAAAACACATGCGCATCGTTGCCATTGGGACATCGACCGGCGGCCCTCCCGCCCTCCAGGCGGTCGTTCCGCGGTTACCGAAGGAATTTCCGGTGCCGGTCATGGTCGTCCAGCATATGCCGCCGACATTTACGGCCTCGCTGGCCAATCGTCTCAATAACAGCTCGGCACTGCAGGTTAAAGAAGCTGAACATGGCGAGCGTATCGAGCGGGGATTAGTGTATATCGCTCCCGGCGACAAACATATGACGGTAAACAAAATGGGAGCATACTCTACCATTAAACTATCCAATGAACCTCACGATACTCTCTATAAACCGTGCGTCGATATCATGATGAATTCGGTCGAGGATCATTATCGAGGCTCAACTCTCGGCGTGATTATGACCGGTATGGGCAGCGACGGAGCCATCGCTCTGAAGAGAATCAAGGCCGATGGCGGTATCGTTATCGCTCAGAATGAAGATACATGCGTCGTTTACGGCATGCCCAGAGCGGTTGTCGAGGCCGGTATTGCCGACCGGATCAGTCCGATCGAGCGAATCGCCAACGATATCGTGTCATTCTTCTAATTTCCGCCGGGATTGAGCGAGTTCCGCCGATAAATTTTTAGTTGATTTCAATTGTGCTCTCCATGTAGATTCCAATACCATGGAAGGTATGGAGAGCATGGATAAAATTACGACACCAGACGTTGAACTGCACGAATTCAAAGAATCATTCGAAACGTTCAATCGCATTATCAACAATTTACAACGCCAGTATCTGACCCTCGAAAAAGAGTATGGCAATCAGGGCCGGGAACTCGAATTAATTAATGTCCAGTTGCGCGAGACGATTGCAGAAAATCGCTCCGTAACGATGTTTCTCAATTCGATTCTTACCTCGCTCACCTCAGGCGTGATAGTCGTCGATAAGGCAGGCAAGATATCCCATTTCAATCCGGCGGCTGAGCGGATTACCGGAATCTCTACCGCCACGGCCCTCGGCAAGAAGTACGATGAAGTTATCCAGACGAAACGGGGCGGGCGATTTTCAGCCCTGGATACCGTCATGACCGGTGTGGAATTCGATTCGGAAGAGAAGATACTGCTCATCCAGGATGAGAAGGAAGTCCCGGTCTCGGTCTCGACCTCATTACTCGATGACGGCAATGACGAAACCTATGGTGCGGTCGAAGTCATTCACGATATCACCAAGATTAAAAAGCTCGAAACCGAAATGTCTCGCATTCAGACCCTGGCTGCCCTCGGCGAAATGGCCGCCACGGTCGCCCACGAGGTTCGCAATCCGCTCGGAGGCATCGGCGGATTCGCCTCTCTGCTTAAAAGAGAGCTCGAGGGGGACGAGGAAAAACTTCGACTGGTAAACAAGATTATCACCGGCGTGGAAACGCTCAATCAAACCGTCGTCGCGCTGCTCGATTATACGCGCAAGGATGAATTATCTCTCCGCGAGGTATCGCTCCATCGCCTCATCGAGGACAGCGTCGAGTACGATAAGGCCAGCAATAACACGATTTCCAATGTCGAATTTCAGGTTGAACTGGAAAACCGCAATCTCACGCTGTACTGCGATCCGCATTTGATGCGGCAGGTTTTATTGAATCTGCTCCGCAACAGCCGCGAGGCGATGCCGAACGGCGGCAAAATCACTATTAAGGGCGGTATCAAGAAAGCCGAGAGCGATTCCGAGCAATCCACCGCTCCGATCTGGATTGAGGTTACCGACGAGGGCGACGGCATTCCCGATGACGTGAAGAGCAAAATATTCCGGCCGTTTTTCTCGACCAAAACCGGCTCCAAGGGTTCCGGCCTGGGACTGGCCTCAGTCTGGAAGACGGTTCAGGCGCACGGTGGCGATATCAATGTCTCATCCGAACAGGGGCAGGGGGCGGCCTTTAGAATAGAATTGCCGGTTACCCGCTGAGTTTGATTTTTTTACAGAGGTTAGGCTATGAAACTGAATATACTCGTTGTCGATGATGACAAACTGGTCAATGAATTCATCGGTGAAACGCTTCGGCGTGTCAAGCATACGGTCACGACCGCCCACAGCGGCGAAGAGGCCAAGAATATCCTCGCTGAGAACGAATTCGATATCGTCCTCTCGGATATCAAAATGCACAAAGTCTCCGGGATGGATCTGCTCAAATATATTAAGGAGCGCATGCCCGATACGGTCGTGATTCTCATGACCGCCTATGGCACGGTACAGAACGCCGTCGAGGCGATGAAAATCGGCGCCTTCGATTATCTGGTCAAGCCGTTCTCCCCGGATGAGGTCGAGATGGTCGTCAGCAAGGCACACCAATTCATGTCGATGCAGTCGGAAAACCGCATGCTCCGCCAGGAAGTCAACGACAAGTACAAAACGCTCGTCGGGGCATCGAAGAAGATGACCGAGATTTTCGAACTGATTCAGAATGTAGCTCCCAGCCGCTCAACGGTCATGATCAGCGGCGAGTCCGGGACCGGAAAAGAACTCATCGCACGAGCCATTCACCTGTATTCGGACAGGGGAGACCGCCAGTTTATCAAGCTCAATTGCGCCGCACTACCCGATGGCCTGATGGAATCGGAATTGTTCGGCCATGAGAAAGGCGCATTCACCGGCGCCGACAGGCAAACGCGCGGCCGCTTCGAATTGGCCGACGGCGGGACACTGCTCCTGGATGAGATTTCCGAGATTCCCATTAAATTGCAGGGGAAGCTCCTGCGCGTGTTACAGGAGCGCGAATTCGAACGAGTCGGATCGGGCGAGACCATGCAGGTCGACGCCCGCATTGTCGCCACGACGAACCGCAATTTGAAAAAGGAAATCGCTGACGGCCATTTCCGCGAGGACTTATTCTATCGCCTCAATGTCATCCCGATAGACGTACCGCCACTGCGCGATCGACTCGACGATGTCCCACTGCTGGTCGATCATTTCATCGAGAAGTATTGCAATGAAACCGGCAAGGAGAAGATGAGCCTTGATGACAGCGCCATGCGATTATTTATGAAATACCACTGGCCGGGCAATGTGCGCGAGCTGGAGAATTTTATCGAGCGGGCGGTTGTCATATCGCAAAACACGGTATTGACGGCGAAGGATTTCCCGAATTCCCTCGTACTGGGCAAAATCGAGGATCGCGGCGGTAATTTTGAGGTCGGCATGACGGTGCACGAGGCCGAAAAGCTGCTCATTCTTAAGACGCTCAAAGAACAGGACGGCAATCGCACGAAGGCGGCGGATATATTGGGCATTAATCCTCGGACCTTGCGCAATAAGCTTCACGAGTACGGCATCGCCGAACCCGTCGGCGAAGCGTAAAATCGGCTATTTATGCGATGGCCTAATCATGTCTCTGAAGATATTGAAAAGGCCTTTGTATTTATTGGCATTGCAATATTACTTGTCGTTGCCAATGTGTATCATGACCATGTGAACGCTCCCGCTGGCATCACTGTTCTCCCCTTATTATATCCCGTTTTAGCAATATTGTTGGTTTGGCCAAGATATAGGCTAAAAATCCATTTTCGAATTTTGATTCTATATTTGCTAATCGGGTTGAATGATATAGGCATCCGATTATGGGGCGGCGGCATGCATGATTGGGAAGGATATGGCTGGATATTTGTCTTTTCATCAATTGGGATACTTATTTCGATCTTGGCCATAATCGCAGGTATCTTTATTGGCAAACATCATGGCCCAAGGACCATCATCTGGATTTGTCTTTTTATTTTTGTCTTATACATACATGTATTAGTCTTCGGCTCGGTTGGTTATGGCAGAAATTATTAGAAGTTGGGCAGGGCGCGGAGAGCAATAATCTTTGGTAGGGCCGGGTCTTCCGGCCCGCAGGGTTGAAAATCCAGAAACAAGTAGGGCAGGTCCCCTAAAGGGACCTGCCTTGTTTCTGAAATTAAATCGCCTTCAGGGTGGTTTAGGAGCGGTTTTTTGTACCGAATTGGTACCGATCGGGCGTTTCCTAACAATTCGGTCGGAGGGATAAGTCGTTGTCTTGCAACATAAATGTTGATTTTTTACGTGTTTAATTAAGTTGTTGTTATACTGGCAGTTATCGTTTCGAGGGGTGAATTGTGGATAAACTGCTGTTGGGGGACAAGGGGTTATCCCTCGGATAGGAAAAATTTTTTTCGGCGTTTTTGCGTTTTTGGACATATTGATAGAACCTCTTTTTATTCAGGCGGGCGGGCTGGAAATCTGGTGCGGAGTTGGAGTGATTGTGATTGATCAAAGGGAGGAACCGTGTGGTACACAGGTGCGATTTATCAGGTTGAACGTCTCATCCCAACCCTAAGAAGGGTTGGGGCACCGGGCTTTACATAATCCGATACGAGTACATTCTCGCACCTTAGGATTCATCCGGGCCGGAGGACCCGGCCCCTACAGGGGATTTCCCATACGGAGCCGTGCGGTATAACGGATAACTAATCCCACAGCAAGGGGCGTGGGCACACGCAAGAGGGCAATTCGTGAATTGCCCCTACGCCTTGGGTTATCAATGTAGGGTACCTTGCACTGAGATTGTAACACGTTCGCGCAATTCGACTTTTTTCTGTAAAATATCAATCGTTTCTGCCGATACCATTTAGAACGGGACGATTGTGCAATTTTTATACTGTCGAATTACAGGATGTAGCACGTGCGATTAGATCTTGCAACTATAATAGGATTGATAGTCGGAATCGGGGCGATCTTCTTCGCCTATTACCTCGAAGGCGGTCATTTCAGTGCCGTGTTCCAGGCTCCCGCTATGATTCTGGTTATCGGCGGCACCATCGGTGCTGCGACGGTTACGACATCGTTTCGGACCCTTCGCAATATCCCGACCCTCCTGAGGATCGCATTCTTCGGCAACAAACCGGATTCCGCCAGAACTATCGCTGACATTACCGTCATGGCCGAAAAGGCTCGCCGCGAAGGTGTGTTAGGCCTCGAAGAAGATCTCAAGAAAATAGGCGATCCCTTCCTGCGGAAGGCGATTCAGCTCGTCATCGACGGCACCGACAGCAACGACATGCGGCAGATTCTGGAGACCGAAGTTACATACATCGCCGAGCGGCATCGTCAGGGCATCGCTCTCTTTAAAGCGCTCGGTGGATTTTCGCCGACCCTTGGTATTATCGGAACGGTATTGGGCCTTGTCCACACACTGTCGAATACCGGTGATGCGGCTCGTATGGCGACTGCCATAGCCGGCGCATTCATCGCGACGCTGTGGGGTATTTCGATGGCCAACCTGGTGTATTTGCCGATTGGCGATAAGCTCCGTATGCGCCACGACGAAGAAGCCGCGAATCTCGATCTCATTATCGACGGCATCATCGCTATTCAATCCGGCGAGAATCCTCGAATCATTCGCTCCAAGCTCATGTCATTCATCGAGCCGGATGTCCGCGAGGCCAACTTCGGCCGCAAGGCCGAACGCGAGCAGCGCCGCAAGAAATATGAAGAAGAATATCGAGACGTCAAATCGCGGCGCAATAAGTTCGAATCATTCACGAATGTAGGCTGATTATGCTTCGCCGCCGCCGCAGAGACGATATCCCGCAAGACAATCCCGAGAGATGGCTGTTGACGTATGCCGACTTGATTACTCTCTTGTTGGCGTTTTTCATTGTCATGTACTCCATGTCGCAGATCGATGCCAAGCAGTTCGGCAAGGTGTCCGAGGCGCTCAAAGGAATCCTCAAAGGCGGGCCGTCGGTGCTCAAGCATCTCAATGAAAGCGACTACACCGGTCACGGATTATTGAAAGTCGGTGATCTGAGCATGCTGCAAACGCGTGTGCTGGGCGATGTCGCATTGCTCGGACGAAAAGGCGATATTGTCACCGAGGTCAATGAGCGCGGGCTGACGATTCATATTATGGAATCGGCCATGTTCGACGAAGGTCAGGCCCAATTAAAGCCGCGCGCGCGCGAGCTTCTCGATATCGTAGCGAGGGATATCGTCAACATGCCCAATCATGTGCGCGTCGAAGGTCACACCGACAGCCGTCCGATAGCGACTCGGGAATTTCCATCCAACTGGGAACTGTCGACAACTCGTGCGACGACGATCGTGCGCTATCTCATCGATCAGCACAATTTCCCGCCGGAAAAAATTTCGGCCGTCGGATATGCATCGTATCGGCCCTATGTCCCGAATACGACCATCGAAAACCGGGCCCGCAACCGCCGCGTCGATATTGTCGTTCAAACGATGGAATTATCTGCCGCCGAACCGGGCAACGATTTGCAGGATTTCGCGATCGAACAGGTTCGCGCACTGGTCGGAACACCCCCGGAAATAAATACCGTCGATACCGGGAATATTCTTCCCGAATAGGCCCGAATGCGGCCAGTCTCCGGTTACATTGTATCAATGTAACGCATAATCAAACAACAAGATACGCTTCGCATGGCAGGTTTGGCATTGTCCTTGCTTATCTGGTGTGCGGAGAATTGTATGAGTAGTGTTTTAAAGTCACAGATTTGGGAAAAGACCGGATTCAACAACTTGTCGAAGTATCTGGATCTGGCATCGTATCGGCACAAGCTGATATCGGGTAACCTGGCGAATGCCTCGACGCCCGAATATGCGGCCAAGGATATTGATTTCAAAGAGGAAGTCAACCAGGCCATCGGCAAGGGATCGGTTTTGCCCATGAAGACGACGCATTCCGGGCATCTCGGTAATTCCGGGCCGAACCGGGAAATCAAAGTCATCGAACATGCGGCCGAGTCCGAGGATGATCTGAATGGCGTCGATGTCGATAATGAAGTGACCAATATGGCAGTCAATCAGATGCGCTATACGATCGGCGCACAGCTACTCAAGAAAAAAGTGAACACGCTTGAAAAAGCGATCACAGGCAGGTAGGACATATGGAAGGCATCTTTTCATCGATTGAAATCTCCGGCACCGGCATGTCGGTACAGCGTCGCAAGATGAATGTGGTATCGGAAAACATAGCCAATGTCGAGACGACACAAACTGAGGATGGCGGCCCGTATCGCCGCAAGCGATTGGAAGTATCCGCGGAGGATGAAAAATTGCCATTCAATACGGTTCTGGAAAAAAGCTTCGCGGATTTGGCCCGCACCAACAATATGCATTTCCGAGGTAATCCGATTGGCGCCCGTACCTACGGCGACGTGGCGATTACGAGTTCGGAAGAGCAGGCGGCGGGTCCGGACGCCTATAAACTTGTGTATGATCCGAGTCATCCCGACGCCGACGAGGAGGGGTATGTCAGGATGCCGGATATCGAGCTGATTAACGAGATGGTCGATATGATATCGGCCAATCGCGCGTATGAAGCGAATGCCATGGCCATATCTTCGTCAAAAGAGATGGTCAAGGACGCGCTGGATATTTAATATCCGGCCCATGTGAAGGAGAAGGATTGTGAGAATTAATGCGACACCGGTTGAAGCCTACAGGCAGTCCGGTCAACAACTGAAGAATCGTCAGGCCGAATTCGACCTGAACAAGGCGGCGCAACAGGGTACGATTACGCTGCCGGGCATGAAAGACGACAACAGCGTATCCGTCAAGGCGGCGAAATCACCCTCTATTTTGGCGGGTGTCCTCTCATCGGAAGAGAAGACGGCGCTTATCGAGCATTTCGCGCGCTATGGTGATTCCCCCGAATCGACTCGCATCTACGGTACTAACGCCAAAGTAGGCGAGAGTACCCTCACGGGTCTGAAAGTGGATTTGACGGCATGAATCCGATTAAGATTGGTCCCCGGCCGGTCATGCCCGATTTATCGAGCCTGACCAAAAATATTGTCCAGCCGAAAGAAGACGGCGAGAATTTCGGAGATTTTCTCTCGAACGCCATCAATAATGTGAATTCATTACAGATGGAAGCCGGCGAGGCGCAGGAAAAATTGGTACGGGGTGAGGCGGCTGATTTGCATCAGGTCATGATAGCGGCGGAAAAGGCCGGTATTTCATTTGATCTGTTGTTGGAAATCAGGAAAAAATTACTGGAGGCATATTCGGACATCATTCGGATGCCGATGTAACCAGTTGATGTTCTAATCAAATAGGATTTGACATGGAATATCTCAAGCAAGTATTTGGACAAATATCAGAACTCGTCAAGCGGATGTCGCTGAGCCAGGTCGTCATGCTGGTGGCTGTCGTCGTCGGTCTCGTTTTCGGAATCGTAGCAGTCGCCGGATGGCTTGGTAAAGTCACCTATCTTCCGCTGTATTCAAATCTTGAACAATCTGAGGCGGCCGAGATTACGCGTTATCTGGCTGACAATAGCATTCCGTACCAGATTACCGGCGGTGGGACGACAATCGAAGTACCCGAAAGCCAATTGTATGAGGCGCGACTGTCGTTGGCCTCGCAGGGGCTGCCGAATTCGGGGATTGTCGGATACTCGATTTTCGACGAGAGTAATCTTGGTATGACCGATTTCCTTCAGCAGTTGAACTTCCGGCGTGCGCTGGAAGGCGAATTGGCGAGGACGATCAGTTCACTGAGCGAAGTCCAGACGGCCCGTGTGCACATCGTGATACCCGAGGAGCGTCTGTTCGCCGAGCAGCAGGAAGAGGCAACCGCCTCGGTTGTCCTCAAATTGAAACATCGCGGCGGATTATCGAAATCTCATGCAGGCGGTATCACGCACTTGATCGCATCCTCAGTCGAGGGGCTCAGGCCGAGTAATATTACGATTCTCGATTATGATGGCAATATGATATCCTCCGGATTCGGAGATGACGGCGTCGGTGCGCTGTCGGCCACGCAAATCGATATGACGCGTTCGGTCGAAGATGATCTCGAGCACAAGGCCCAGACAATGCTCGATGGCGTACTCGGCCCGGGTAAATCGATTGTCCGCGTTACGGCCGAATTGAACTTCCAGCAGTATGCGAAGACGTCGGAGAGTTACGATCCGAATTTAACGGCCGTCCGGTCGGAGCAAAAGACCGAGCAGTCTGATAAAGAATCGAAGAAAGGCGCGGAAGAAGCCGAGAATAATGCCGAGAACACCTCAGAAGTCACCGTGACAAATTATGAAGTCTCTAAAACCGTCGAGACACTCAGCAATGCGGTCGGGACCATCGATCGCGTATCGGTTGCCGTGCTCATCGACGGTACATATAAAGAAATTGAAAATGCGGATGGCGTGCTGGAAACAGTATATGAACCGAGACCGCAGGAAGAACTCGACAGACTATCGGCAATAGTGAAAAATGCCGTCGGATTTTCTGGTGATCGCAACGACCAATTGGAGATCGTCAATATTGCATTCGACAAATCGTATCTGACGGATCAGCAGAAGCTATTGGATGACCAGTACACTCGAGAATTCTATTATGATATCGGCAAGAAAGTCTTCATGATTCTCGGCGCTCTGATACTGTTGCTGTATGTCCGCAAGAAAATCAGACGGCTCTTTGAAGGAATCGGCAAAATACTTCCTCCGATGCCGAAAGTAACAAGCGCGGGAAGAGACCGCGGCGTCGTATCTGAAGGCAACGATATCGGCATCCAGGTGGAGGAAGAGCCGGAAATCGAAATACAAAGGCGTCAGCCGAAGCTGGTCGACAAGATGCAGAAGGTGGCCAAGGAAGAACCGGAAGAGATGGCCAAAGTTATCAAAACATTGATGGTTGAGTAATTATGGCTGAGATAAACTATGATGATTTGTCACCGACGCAAAAGGCTGCGATAGCATTAGTCGCGTTCGGGACGGAAGTATCCTCAATCGTTCTGAAAACACTGAACGAACAGGACCTGGAGCGTATCACCGTCGAAATCGCCAACCTGCGCGAAGTATCGCCGGAAGTCGAAGAGCGTGTCATCAAAGAATGCCATGATATCTTCATGGCCCGGCAGTATGTTTCCCAGGGCGGTATCGATTTCGCGAAAGATATTCTTAATAAGGCCGTCGGTACCAAGCGTGCCCTCGATATTTTGAATCGTCTCGAATCATCCCTCCGGACTTCCGGCTTCAATCTGTTGAAAAATATTGATCCGCAGCAGCTGGTAAACTTTATCCGCAATGAACACCCGCAGACTATTTCATTGATTCTGACCCAGCTCGTGCCGCAGCAGGCCGCGGGCGTGTTGTCGGAACTGCCTCCGGAATTACAATCCGAGGTCGCGCTTCGCGTCGCGACGATGGAGAAGATATCGCCAGAAGTTTTAAAAGAAGTAGAAATTACTCTGCAAAGTCATTTTGCGACCAGTGCCGGGCGTGACCTGTCGGTATCGGGCGGCGCAAAGACTATTGCCGAAATCCTGAACCTGATTGAGACGACATCGGAGAAGAATATTCTTCAGGCTATCGAGGCCGAGAACGCCGATCTGGCGCTTGAAATCAAGAACATGATGTTTGTCTTCGACGATCTCATATTGCTCGATGACCGCGGTGTCCAGCGACTTCTTAAGGAGGTCGAGACGAAGGATCTGGCGATTTCGCTCAAGGCCTCGTCAGAGGAAGTGAAAAACAAGATATTCGCCAATGTGTCCGAGCGTGTGGCTGTTCTCATCAAGGAAGAAATGGAGTTCATGGGACCGATGCGCCTGACCGATGTCGAGGCGGCGCAGCAGAGAATCGTTGAAACGGTACGGCGCCTCGAAGAAGAAGGCCAGATTGTCATTGCCGGTCGCGGCGGAAAGGATGACGTCATTGTCTAACGTTCGATCCTTGAAACTGGCCGAGGGCAAGGTGATGATCGGTCAGTATTCAGCGGACCAGGAGCGTGAGCGTCAGGCCGAGATATTGGTCGAACAGTCCTATCCCGAGCTGATGGTCGTCACGTCGGTCGAAGGCAAGAAGCAGGTGCCGCTGCAGGATTTGATTGCCCTGGATGAGCGCATCCGTGGTGAGTTACAAGCGATGCATGTCAAGGGGGTTAAAGAAGGCGAGAACAAAGGATTCCAGCGCGGTCTGCATGAAGGCAGGGAAGAGGCGCGGCGAGTAGTAGCCTCGCTGTCAGGTCTGATAGCAGATATCACGAATCAACGCCATCAGCTGCTGGCTGAGGCAAAAGAGAAGATTCTCGAAATAATCCTGAAAATCTCACGACGATTGACGTTCGCATCGGCGGAAATCGATCCCAATATCACGATGGCGATTATCAACGGCACGATCGATCAACTGCTGGATAAGCGCAATATCAAAGTTAAAGTGCATCCGGATCATCTGCCCGAACTGGAACAACATATTGACAAGTTCAAAGGAAATCACACCGCAATAAAAGAATTCGTCATCGAACCGGATCCACGCATTCGCATCGGCGGTTGTTTCATCGAAACACCTGCCGGAGATGTCGATGCCCGACTGGAATCGATGTATGATGTCATCAAGCAGGCAATCCTCGAAGGCGAGGAGACAACGCTGTGAGAGTCGAGTACGACTATTATGGTCGCATCGTCGATACCGTCCGATTAGTGAAGCAATTCGGGACGGTGCGGCGAGTCGCCGGCCTCGTTGTCGAATCCAAAGGACCGGCCGTACCGGTAGGATCTCTCTGTCGTATCGAATCACCGGAAACCGATAATTCCGTTATGGCGGAGGTTGTCGGATTCCAGGATAACAGTTTGTTTCTCATGCCGCTGGGGACGATTCAGGGAATTAATCCCGGTTCCATCGTTACCAGTACCGGTGAACAGCTTCGTGTGCCGGTCGGAGAAGATTTATTGGGCCGTGTGCTGGATGGTCTCGGTCATCCCATTGATGACAAGGGGCCGCTCTTTTCGACGATGACGCGCCCATTGTATGCCGAGCCGCCGTCGAGTCTGCGGCGTCAGCGCATCGCGGAGCCATTGTTTACGGGGATTCGCTCCGTCGATACCCTGTGCACATGCGGTAAAGGACAGCGTATCGGCATATTCGCGGGTTCCGGCGTCGGTAAATCGGTATTGATGGGCATGATCGCTCGCGGCACGAATGCTGACGTCACCATCATCGGACTTGTCGGGGAGCGCAGCCGCGAAGTAAAGGAATTTATCGAAAATGATCTCGGGCCGGAAGGCCTGAAGAGCTCGGTTGTCGTAGCCGTGACCTCGGATGAACCCGCATTGATTCGCCTCAAAGGCATTATGACCGCAACGACCATCGCAGAATACTATCGCGATCAGGGCAAAGATGTGCTGTTGTTAGTCGATTCGCTGACGCGAGTCGCAATGGCGCAGCGCGAAATCGGTTTATCCATCGGCGAACCGCCGGCCACGAAAGGGTATCCGCCATCTGTTTTTGCCATGTTGCCGAAAATTCTGGAGCGATCGGGAGCAGGTGAAAAGGGATCGATAACAGGACTGTATACCGTGTTAGTGGAAGGCGATGATTTTAACGAGCCGATTTCCGATGCCGTGCGATCGGTGCTGGACGGGCATGCGATTTTATCGCGGCAACTGGCGGCGCAGAATCATTACCCGGCGGTCGATATTCTCCATTCCATCAGCCGACTCATGCTGCAGGTGATATCTCCTGAACACAGGGAAGCGGCCGGGAAAATAAAAGAAATCATGGCGACATACCGCGAGGCGGAAGACCTGATTAATATCGGCGCCTATGTTAAAGGTTCATCGAAAAAAATCGATCATGCCATTGCCTGTATCGATAATATAAATGAGTTCCTCAAGCAGGGGATACACGAGCACTCAAATCCCGATGAAGCGATAGCGAAATTGGCGGAGCTCATTGTCGCGCCGCCGGAGCCGACAAAGGAAGTGAAGCGTGAAAAAGTTTAACTTCCGATTCGAAAAAATCCTGTCGTATCGCCGGCACCAGGAAAAACTGCGTCAGCGGGCGCTGGCCCAGGTCCGTAATCTGGAGGAAAAGCAGAAGCAGGAAATATTGGGCATTCAGCAGGATCGTGAGCGACACCTGGAAGAGGAACGGCAGTATCTGATCGGGACGATCAATCCGCAACAGTTGACCGCATTTTCGCGATATTATCTGAAGTTGAAGGGAATGGAGATTTCAGGCAAAGACGTTCTTCGCAAAATTCAAATAGAAGTTTCGCAAAAAAGGCAGGAATTGATCGACGCCACGAAACAGCGAAAAATTTATGAAAAGCTGAAAGAGAAGCACAAAGAAAAATATGTAGCCGAGCAGAATCTCTTGTTACAGAAAGAGAACGATGAAATCGGCACAAAGACCTATCTTCGTAGAAAATAATCCTTTTCTACCTCCTTTCACATGGGGCCCCGGTTGACGCCGGGGCTTTTATTTTGAGATAAAGTAAGACCCGATTCCGACCGATGCCTGTTATATAAACAGCGGGGAAAACATGACCAAGCGTAATACAACAGTCCCGAAAACCGAGCGCTGCGCCTATATCAAATGTTGCTATCTGGCGGAGAGTTTGGAGTGTTATGGCTACAAGACCGACTGCATTCTCTATATACGATCGAATAACATGTTTTATACCTGCAAGGCCTTTGACGATGCCGTCAATAGACTGATTGATACGACAAAAGCCAAATTTCAGCAGTTACCTCTTAAGTAACAGTCTGCGGAAAAATATTCTCCGATAAAACGGATGAAATTTCCGATTCGTCACTGCATCCGCATAATTCGCGGCATCCAAGTATTGTTGTAATTATTTGTATTGTAAGTGGTTGTGTCGAATTGGCGGTAGTCGTTTAATCATGGCATGCCTCTTGCCTCTGTATTGCCTGGAGGAATAGGTATGCTTAAAGGACTCTATCAAGCGGCATCCGGGATGATTCCGCAGGTTAAGAAGCAGGAAATCACGGCGAACAATATTGCCAACGCCACTACGCCCGGATATAAGAAAGACGCGACGTTCATTAAAGAACTTGATGCCGCCACCAAGGCAACCCTCCCGACCCGTTCGGATTGGGAACGTCCTATGATCGATCAAATCTATACGGATTACTCACAAGGGACATTTAATAAAACGGGCAATCCTCTCGATGTGGCTATTCAGGGAGAAGGCTTTTTCATCCTCGAGACAATCGATGGCGCACTGCGTCAGTACAGCCGCAACGGCAGCTTCATGGTCGATACGGAAGGCTTTTTGGTCACCAGTGACGGTCTTCGCGTCATCGGCGATGGCGGGCCGGTTACAATCGGCGATGGTTCCGATGTTCTTATCGATGAAACCGGCCAGGTACTGGTCGATGACAATGTCGTAGCGCAATTGAGTGTCGTCGATTTCGAAGACAAGAATGAATTGAAGAAGAACGGCGACAGCACATTTGTCGTCGGCGAAGAGGTTGAACCGATTCCATCTGCGGATTATTCCGTCCGCCAGGGGTATCTCGAACAGGCCAATATCAATGTCGTCAAGGAGATGGTCGAGATGATCGTCACCATGCGCCATTTCGAGGCGGCATCGAAGATTATACAGACGCAGGATGAGAGCCTGCAGACGCTGTACAGCGAAGTAGGGAAAACACGACTTTAACGGATAGAGGTAGTTATGATTAAGGCGATGAACACTGCCGCGACCGGAATGGTCTCGCAACAGACGAATATCGATAACATTGCCAATAACCTTGCCAACGTCAATACGACGGCGTTCAAGAAATCGCGTATCGAATTCCAGGATATTCTGTATCAGAATTTCCGCCGCGCCGGCACGCCGTCGGCAATCGGAGCGACGATTCCCGTCAATCTGGATGTCGGCTATGGCTCTCGCGCAGTCGCAACGACTCGCGAATTCACCGCCGGTTCGATTTCGATTACCAACAACGCCACCGATATGGCGATTTCGGGCAATGGATTTTTCCAGGTCCAGATGCCGGACGGCACGACCGCTTATACCAGAGATGGTTCCTTCAAGCTATCGGCCGATGGGCAGTTAGTGACGGCGGATGGATTTCGGCTCCAGCCGGAAATAACGATTCCCGAAGATGCGACCGATCTGGCCATCGGGATAGACGGAAATATCTCGGTGATGGTTGTCGGCAGTGAGGCGCCGCAGCAGGTAGGGCAGGTTGAGCTCGCAAAATTCATCAATCCGGCCGGTCTCTCGGCGGTCGGACATAACCTGTTTGTCGAATCAGCCGCATCCGGCGCTCCGACGACATCAACGCCGGGCAGCGACGGACTTGGAACACTCGATCAGGGATATCTTGAGACATCGAATGTTTCGGTCGTGGACGAAATGGTAAATATGATCATGGCTCAGCGAGCCTATGAAATAAACTCAAAAGTCATCCAGACATCGGATGATATGACGCAGGTCGTTAACAGCCTGAAGAGGTAATTATGAGAAAAGTCTCACTGATAACGTGTACAATCGGATTGTTGTTGTCAGCGATACTGGTAGCCGGTGATGCGATTCCGGAAGAAAATCAGCTTTTATCGTATCTGACCGATGAAATCCTGACGACGTATGAACTCGATCCCGAACTGACGGAGATCAGCATCGCTCGCACGGATATCCGGGCAACCGATTTTACCGATTGTGAATTTCAATACTATCCGTTAGTGTCGAATGCTCCGCGCGGGCGATTCCCTCTCAGAGTAGAAATATTAAAAGACGGCGAAATGATCGACAAGGGTTCCGTCTCGCTGATGGTGCGGCGGTATGATAATGTCCTCGTGCCGGTGCATCAAATACGACGGCATGAATCATTGACGCCAGATATGTTTGCCGTGAAGAAAATCGATGTGACGTCGATCACGGAAACCCTCGTGTCCGATACGGAAGTATTGGCGGGCTGTCGTGCAGCTCAGAATTTGATGCCCGACCGGGCATTCGGGGCCAATCGTATCGAGAAGATTCCTGATGTCGAGAACGGCCGCCAGATAACGATTATCGGCAATGCCGGATATTTGGAAATACAGGTGCGCGGTATTGCCCTCCAGCAGGGATATATCGGCGACAATATCAAAGTGAAAAATATCGACTCCAATAAAATCGTCTACGGAACCGTCACCGCTCCAGGTGTGGTGGAAGTAGCCATATAACAGGGGGAGAGGATGAACATTAAACGCATTTTAATTCTGACGGCCATCTTATTGCTGTTGCCGTTTACGATTTCCATCCGCGGCGGCGACTTCGGTCAGGGAATGTCGCTCTTCTCCGATATCAAGGCGCACAAGATCGGCGATATTCTTACCGTCAATATCTATGAGAATACTCAGGCAACGAATAAATCGGAGAGTAAGACCGAGAAAAGCGGATCATTCGAAACATCGGGTGGTCCCGGAACCGGTATCCTCGATTTTATCCCGTTATTCGGGGCCAAGGGTGAAAACAAAAACAGCTTCGACGGCAAGGGCGAAAACCTCCGCAACCGAAATCTAAAAGCAAAGATGTCGGTGACAGTGGTTGCCGTTCGCGAAAATGGTGATCTGGTTATCGAGGGGCATCGCACGGTCGGCATATCAAATGACCGCGAAACGCTCACGCTGAGCGGCGTCGTTCGCCAGCGCGATATCAATCCGGATAACAGTATCGAATCGTATCTCATCGCCGATGCCCAGATTGCATATCAGGGCAAGGGAGCGATTACCGATTCCAGCCGTCCCGGACCGATTATGCGGTTCCTGAACTGGCTGTTTTAGGAGTGGATATGCAGATTTGGCGCAAACTATTAGCCCTGATCGTTCTCATCTGTTTTGTCAGCGGTATCGTATCGGCCAGCTCGGTGCGCATCAAAGACATTACGCGCTATCAGAATGATTCCGAAATCGACCTCATCGGCTACGGCCTGGTCATCGGTCTCGATGGCAGCGGAGACGGCAAGGGCACGCAATTTACGATACAGGCGCTCGTCAATATGATGGAGCGCATGGGTATGACCGTCGATCCCGCCCAGGTGAAGGTTAAAAATGTCGCCGCTGTGATGGCGACGGCGAAGATCTCGTCAGCGAATAAGCCCGGCTCACGAATCGATATAACCGTTTCGTCGGTCGGTGATGCGTCATCGCTGCAGGGGGGAACCCTGCTTCTGACGCCGTTATCATCCATCGATGGTACCGTTTACGCGGTGGCGCAAGGGGCAGTCTCGATCGGTGGCTTCAACGTGCAACTCGAAGACGGAAACAAGATCGTCAATAACTACACGCTGGTCGGCCGTGTGCCGAACGGTGGACTGGTACAGGCGCAACCGCCTGAATCGGGAACGGCGAAGGATTTGTATCTGGGCCTGGCTAATCCGGATTATACGACGTCATCGCGCATCGTCAGCCGCATTAATAAGGAATACGGCCTGTGCGCGTTCGCAGTCGATGAAGGCACTGTACGTGTGCGGGTGCCGGATTCATTGGCTCATCCGAATGATCGCGTGAAATTTATTTCCGACATCGGGCGTTTGCGAGTCTCTCCCGACAATGTCGCGAAGATAGTCATCAACGAAAAGACCGGAACGATTGTTGCCGGGCAGAATGTTTCCATCTCGCCGGTGGCGCTCGCGCACGGCAATATTACGATAAATATTCGGACGACGCCTGTGATATCGCAGCCGGATGCATTCTCCAATGGTGAAACGGTCGTCACGGCCGAATCGCGATTGTCGGTGACAGAGGAATTGGCTCGCGTCATTCAATTGCCTGAAATCGTCACCATTTCGCAGGTGGCCAACGCCTTGAATACGATCGGGGCGACGCCTCGGGACATTATTGCGATATTCCAGGCGCTCAAGGAAACCGGCGCGCTGCGCGCAGAACTGGTTCTCATGTAATGGATATCTCCGCCGTCACACAAACGGGGCAGCCGATTGAGAAAAAGGATATCGGCAAAATTTCGGGGGATGAACCCCTCGAGGTTAAAAAGCTCAAGTTAAAAAAGGTGACTGAGGAATTCGAATCTTTCTTCCTGCTGTATATGCTCAAGGCCATGCGCAAGACGGTGCCGGAATCGGGGCTTCTTGAGGGCGGCCCCGGTAAAGAAATCTACACCGGTATTATGGACGAAGAGATGGCCCGCAAGCTGTCCGGCACATCAAGCGGCAGCCTGGCGGATATTCTCTATAAGTCTATGGAGCCGCAGCTCGAGGCGACCTATGCGACCGAGACCGGTCAGACAGCGGATGTCGATACGAATATCAAATCTCTGCCGCGTCTGCCGGTTGATCGGGGGCAGCACAAAGAATCAATGACAGCCACAACTACAGAGAAAAAAACATTACCGTTGCCGGCGGCGACAGTTAAACCGGCCGTTCATTCCGATGAAATACTGGGAAAATACGGAAAAATAATAGACAAGGCGGCTGAGGAATATGACATCAGCCCGCAATTGATTTATTCGGTAATCGTCGCCGAATCCGGCGGCAATCCCGAGGCGATTTCCAATAAGGGCGCCAAGGGGTTAATGCAGCTTATGGATTCGACGGCTTCTGAGATGGGGGTTAGTGACAGTCTGGACGTGCACCAAAACATAATGGGTGGAACGAAGTATCTCCGCAAAATGCTCGATACATTTGACGGGGACGTGAAAAAAGCCCTGGCGGCTTACAACGCCGGACCGGGAACTGTTTCAAAATACAACGGTGTTCCACCTTATCCTGAAACACGGCAATATGTTGACAAAATCGTGGGGAAAATGTCCGGGGCAAAAAAGTTCTGAATCATTAACACTTTGTCCTAAAGTGAATTATAGAGATGACCGAAAATAAGAGTGTGGATGGAACCGTTGAAAAACTATTGGATAGGCTCATCACAGTCATTGGTGAAGAGGCGGTATTGTTCGAGCAGTTCCTGGCAATGCTGGAACGTCAGCAGTATGCGCTGATTCACAATCATGTCGATGATATACAAACGGTGACATCCGAATTGCAGAAAATCGTGCTGCAATCGCAGAAGCTGGAAACGGCTCGTGCCGACATTGTCGAGGAGATTCGACAGCATGGCGGTACGCAGGATGACCTGACAGTCTCCCGCATCTGCGATATGGCCGATGAAAACCGATCGTTGCAGCTCAAGTCGCTGCGCGAGACGGTGCTGAATCTGTACAGCCGCATCGAAGAGACTCGTATGAGAAACGGTCTCCTGATTCAACAGTCGATGGAACAGATTCGCAACACAATGGAAATGATAGGCCGCATTCCCTCGCAAAAAAGTAATTATCACGGGAAAGGGGCCGTATCCAGGGAATACGCTCCGGTAGGAGTGGACAGGAGAGTATAAGATGTCAGGACTGTTTCAAGGACTGGAAGTCGGAAAACGAGCCCTGTTAACGCATCAGTTATCGATGTCGACCATCGGCCACAACATGGCCAATGTCGGTACCGAGGGGTATACTCGTCAGCGCGTACGCGTCGTTACGGCGATGCCGATCGAGATGGCCAATTATAACGTCGGCAACGGCGTGACGGCTCAATCCATAGAACATGTGCGCGATCTGTTTTTAACCTCGCAATACCGCCGCGAAAATAAATCTCTGGGTGAGTGGACCTATAAGGAAAAGACTTTATCCCAGATCGAGCAGTTCTTCTCGGAGCCGAGCGACAACAGCCTCGGTGACGCCATGGACAGCTTCTGGGATAGCTGGACGACTCTCGCTTCCGGCGATGCCGATTCATCGACGCCTCGCAATCAGATTATATCCGACGCGACGACGATGATAAATTCATTTCATTCGCTGGATACGCAGTTACGCGAGCTATTGACGACGACCGATCAGGATGTCGTCCTGCGCGTCAATGAAATCAACGAATATGCCAAGCAGATTGCCAATCTGAATAGACTTGTCGCCAGTGAAGAGCTGGGCGGCAAGAATGCCAATGATCTTCGCGACCAGCGTGATTTACTCATCGACGAGCTGTCCAATCTGGTCGATGTGAAGACGCAGGAGCGGGCCAACGGGACGACGACCGTGTATATCAGCGGTCTGGCCATTGTGGAAAACGATGATACCTTCGAACTGGGCACGCAGGCAGTCAAATCAAATAATAATACCGTCACACATAAAATCGTCTGGCGAGATACAAAAACTACCGTAAAAATCACCGGCGGCGAGCTTAAGGGGCTATTGGATATGCGGGACTCGACAGTCTCGGGATATATGACGAAGCTTGATGATATGGCCGAGGCTCTGGTCGAGCAGGTCAATGCCGTCCACCGGGCCGGAACGGATTTGAACGGCAATACCGGAATCGATTTCTTCGATCCTATCAATCGAACGGCCGGTTCGATATCGCTCAATACGCAAATCGTCAATGATCCCTCGATGATTGCGGCATCCTTGAGCGGAGAAATCGGTGATTCCTCGAACGCCCTCGCAATTCACGATCTGCGCAATTCACTCATCCTCGATAATGGCGGAAGTACGGTCAGCGATTATTACAATACGCTGGTCGGGAAGATAGGCGTGCAGACGAACGAGGCGATCACATTCAAGGCAAATTACGAAACACTGATACAGCAGATTGAAATTTCCCGCGAGTCGGTACAAGGAGTATCGCTCGATGAGGAAATGGCGAATCTGACGAAAATGCAGCATGCGTATAACGCAGCGGCAAGGGTCATAACGGTAATGGATGAAGCGCTCGGGACACTAATCCAGGGAATGGGAGTAGTCGGCAGGTAGCGCGGACAACTGGCAAGTTTCACCACGGAGGGTGACGTGCTAATATTGACAAGGAAGTTGGGGGAGTCGATCACGATCGGCGATGATATCAAAGTAACCGTGCTAGGTATCTACGGCCGACAAGTGAGAATCGGTATTGAGGCCCCCCTTCGGGTGGTAGTCCACCGCGAGGAGATTTACGTCAAGATACAGAACGAAAATCAGAAGGCCGCGCGGACTATCAAGGAGGATCTGGCGAACGTGATGCAGGTCCTCAAAGAGAAGATCAAAAAAGGGGACGATAAGGGCAAGAAGGCACAGCATATAAAGCTGAAGCGAGGGAACGATCAAAGCCAGCGGCCTCTGGAATAGGCTTTGATATGGACAAGAAGAGGACGCGACCGAAGACAGAAAAATCTCCGCGGCCGCTTTTACGGGAAACGGTAAAACGTCCTGCGGAAGAGAAAACGAACCCGGTAGAGTACCTGATGCGCCTGTTGCGTGAGGGTGTCGATCGGGGATTCGTGTATCATGAAGATTAAGCCGGAAGGTGACCTATGCGGGTAACCAACCAAATGATGGCGAAGACGACGATTTTTAATCTGTCGCGCAATACGGCCAGATTTATGGACATCCAGCAACAGCTTTCGTCCGGAAAGCGTATCAATACGCCGTCGGACGATCCTGTCGGGACCCAGCTTGCCCTTGGGTATCGGACGAGGATTTCCGAAATCGAACAGTATCTGGAAAATATTGCTCAGGCTAACAGTCGCCTGGCTTTCTATGAGGACACGCTCAGCGATCTGGAAAGCCTGTATGAATCGGCCAACCTGACTGCGACGACCATGTCGAACGACACGTACACCGACGTCGAACGAGCCGCCGCAGCGAATGAAGTCGAGTCGTTATACCAGCAGGTATTGCAGCTCGGCAATAAGCAGATTAACGGCCGGTATATCTATTCCGGACATCGCATCAGAACAATGGCGTTAACGGCATCGACTAACGGCGTCGTATACACCGGCGATACCGGTATTATCGAGATGGAACCGGACAGCGCCAGCCGGTTACAGACGAATTTGACCGGGCAGGAGATCTTTTTTAAGCAACTCATGACGCTCGGTGAAGACAGCAATCTCAATGTCGGTCTGACCGCGGCGACACTGGTCGCGGATCTCAATCTTGGCCAGGGAATCGAAAGCGTTCCGGGCACATTCGAGGTCTATGATGCCAATCGTGACGTGACATACACGATTGATGTTTCGGCATCGACGACGGTCGGAGATATTATTGCCGATGTCAATGCGGCGCTCGGCGCCGGGAGCAATCTAAGCCTCGATATCGCCGAGAGCGGCAACTCGCTGGTCTGGAGTACGACGGTCGGGACGACCAACAGCGTTACGGATCAGACTCCGCTTTCGAATCTGAATGGCGGGGGAGGGGTGGATCTATCTCCCGGAGAATTCCGAATTCGCAATTCGGACTCGAGTATATCATTCACGGTCGATATTTCCGGCGCGACAACGCTCGATGAAGCCCGAACGATGATAAATAATGCCATAACCGGTGCGGGAATCGCCAATGTGACCGTCGGATTCAATGCCAACGGTACCGGTTTGGCGGTAACCGATACGAACGGTGTACCGCTCGATTTGACAATAGAAGATCTGTCCACGGAATATTCGACTGCGGCCGATCTTGGTATTGCCGGATTTGTCGGAGCGAATCTGGAAGGTGCGGATTTACAGCCGCAGCCCGATTTTATGATTCGTGAAATCGGCGCCCAGACGACCGCCGGCGATCTCGGCCTCATCGGTCATGTCGTCAATAATACCGTCGGCACAGATATCAGTCCCAGATTGACTTTAACGTCGACGCTGGCATCGCTGAATAACGGCACGGGGTTTCCTCTTGGCGAATTACTATTATCGCAGGGAGATCGTACCGTCACCGTAAACCTGGAGAATGCCTCGCTCGTCACTATCGACGATTTATTGCAGGCCATTAACAACTCCGGTGTCGATGTGACGGCATCGATCAATGCCTCCGAGACCGGAATTCAGATCGTTAATAATCTTCCGGACAGGACTCTGACCGTGACGAGCGGCGATGATTCACTCACTGCCCGCACGCTGGGAATCGAAGGTTCTCCGGATATGCTGGGCGGGCTGATTCTCTTATCGGATGCGCTTCGCAACGATGACAGAGAACTGGCCGGACAGCTCATGGGCAATATGGAAAAAGCTATTCAGGAACTGCTTGAGGTGCGAGCCGATGTCGGGACGCGCATCATGCGGCTGAATACGACAATGAATCGGCATGAATCTTCGAAAATCAATTTCGAGAGCTTACTCTCCGAGGTCGAGGATGCCGATTTGATTACGCTGGTCAGCAGACAGGCACAGGAGGAAAGTCTGTATCAGGCTGCCTTGTTGGCGAGTTCGAAGATTATACAGCCTTCTTTGGTGGACTTTTTACAATAATAGGATTTAGGGGAAGACATGAAAGTCATTACGGCAAAATTCGGTGAACTTGAAGTCAGTGAGGACGTGATCATTCACATGACCAAACCGGTTCTCGGATTCGAAGAACTGACCAAATATGTGATTATCGAAACAGATGACTTCGATCCGTTCAAATGGTTTCAATCCATCGAGGATCCGAATGTGTCCTTCGTGATTGTCAATCCGCTGCTCTTTTTCCCGGATTATACCATCGAGGTGAATCCGAAGGAAATCGAAGAGATGCGGGTAGATGATGTCGAGGACATCTCGACGTACGCCATTGTTACTCTTCCGGCCGACTATACGAAGATGACGGCGAATTTACAGGGACCGCTTCTCGTGAACACGGCAACGCGGTTGGCCAAACAGTTAGTGCTGGTTAATTCTCGGTATAAGATCAAACACCGGATTTTCAATACCGAAACCGAAGGGCAGCGTGACGACCGGCATAAGCGGCAAACCGTCAACGTATAGGAAATAACAAGGCAATCGCCGGGCAGAATGTCCGGCACATAGGAAATCGCCTGTCTGAAAGGATGGGCGTGCAGGATGCACATGAATAAAGCACGGTACAGTCGATTCCCGACGAATTTATTCTCCTGCAAAATGTATCCGCACGTTTACGATTCGGCATTATCGGCCGGATTGGTTTTGATATTGGGGCACACCTCATGAAGAAAACGAATGCAAAGAAGTCAAAGCAAGTAAAGCAGGGGAGACGCGATCCCGAAAAGAAATCATCCATGTCTTCCAATTCCGCTCTTGCTGCGGCACAGAGGCTATTGGATGCCGGTAAGCCCCAACAGGCGTTTGTCGCGGCGCTTCCGCTCTATGAAAAGCGGAACGAACTTCAATTAATGGACAAGCAACGTTTGCTCCGCTTGTTGTCATTCGCCGCTTATCAGTCAGAGAATGTGAAGTCTATATCCACGTTTGCATCCGAGGGGCGAACCCTTTGTCCGGATGGCCTCGATTTCTATTTCATCTCTGCGATTGACTGTGCGCGGGCAAAACAATATGGCGATGCCCGGACATACGCGGAAGTATATCTCATCAGGGCAGAAAAACTTGAAAAATCCCCGAATTCGCGCGGCGAATTCGATTCGACAGTATCTCAAAAACATCAGTTGCTCAGTGCCTATGGTGTTTCCTTGTGTGAGGCGCGGGAATATGAAGCGGCCGAAAAAGCATTGCAGGAAGCGATTCGCATCGCGCCGAAATTCGAATCCGGATATATCAATCTGGCATTAGTGCTGAAGGCACAGCGACGAAATGATGAGGCACTGGCGATAGTCCGGCAGGGCCTTCAGGTGATACCGGATGCCAAATCACTAAAGAAAATGCTGGAATGGTCGGGAAAGCGGGCGACAATATCCGCGTGCATGATCGTGAAGAATGAAGAAGAGTTGTTACCCCGCTGTCTGGCGTCTATCGTCGATGTCGTCGATGAAATTATTCTTGTCGATACGGGTTCCACCGACAATACCGTTAAAATTGCAGAGGAATACGGCTGCACAATCCATCACTTCGAATGGACCGGTGACTTTTCCACGGCCCGAAACGAATCGCTGCGCCATGCGACGAAGGATTGGGTTTTTATTATTGATGCCGATGAAGAATTCCCACCTCAGGAATTGCACAAGCTGCGCGTTGTGACGAATCAACAGGAGTTGGATATTATCTCCATCACCTGTTTGAATAAGAGTCTCGAAACGGGAATGGTAACGTCGTTTTTACCGTCTGTGCGGCTGTTCCGCCGCGAGCTTGACTTGCGCTACTATGGCATCGTTCACAATCGGCTCGATATTCCCAAGAACAGAAAAGTTTTGCGAGCCGATATCGACTTGTATCATTACGGCTATGATCTCGCGCGCGATAAGATGGATCAGAAGCTGGAGCGGACGCGCAAACTTCTCGATAAGCAATTGGCGGAAAACCCGAATGATGTCTATGCGAATTTCAATCTGGCGCAACTGCTGCGTGGATATACCGATGGAAGCGGTCCTGAAAAATCCCAGTTAATCGTCGAGCATGCCGGCCGGGTAATCGATAATCCGGAATCGAAGGATAAAAAATATGTCGGCCAGCGATTGATGGCATTTCATCAAAAGGCAATCGGTCTGTGCAATCTGCGCCGGTTCGAGGAGGCCGAAGCTTGTTGCCTGGAGGCGTTGAAGGAAAAGGCAGATTATCTGGATCCGATGTTGACGCTCGGCGATATTTACAATTACACCGAACAATTCGATAAGGCGGCAGAATACTATCGGCGCTATCTGGAAGTGCAGGCGAATTATGATGCCGGTGACGAAATTACCAATATCATCCTGCATAATCTGGAGGCGCGGCACAAAGCGTACTTCGGGCTGGGATTGATTGCGGAGAGAACACGCAATGCCGAAGATGCCGTTCGCTATTACAGCGATGTCTTGAAAAATAAAGAGCCGTACCTCGATACCTATATTCGCCTTTCAAAGTTCTTGATGATTCTCGGCAGACATGAGGAGGCAATCGAGTATTTCAACCGGGCGATACGTGAAGATAGTCATTCAGCTATCGCGTATTATGGCTTGGGGTGCGCTCTGTCCGGAGTTCAGCGTTATGGCGAATCGATACGGGCAATCGAAAAATCTTTAGCTCTTGAATCAGAGCATGCGGACCGCTGGTATTCACTTGCTAAGGTTTACCGCGACATCGGCAATGAAAATCAGGCCGACCTGATTATTCTGAAAGCGGCGTCGATGCCGACCGAGAAGGCGGAGCTGCTATTCGAGGCCGGGAATATATATTTCGGGCGCGGGGACTTTGAAACGGCCATAGAAAGGTATAATCAGGCCCTGTCTAAGGATTCTCAGCATATACAGGCTCGCCTGAACCTCGGAAATTGCTTCTTCAAGACCGGTCGATTCGATACTGCCTGTTCAATATATGAACAGGTGCTGTCAATGGCGCCGGATACACTGGCGGCATATCGCAACGCCGGTATCTGTATGGCGAGACTCGAGCGTATCAATGACGCTTTGCGCCATTTAATGCAGTATGTCGAATACGTCAACGATGATTATCCCGTGTATTATGTTATGGCGGAATTGTTTACGAAGATCGAGCGGTTCCCGGAGGCAATCGGGTGCTTTGAAAAATATATCAAGGCGGACCCGAAAAATGCACAGGCGCTTGTCCAGTTGAGCGATGTGTATCTGCAACTGGGGCATGGCGAATCGGCTTTGGCGGGGTATGAGCAGGCGCTGCGTCTGGATCCGAACTGCACAGGGGCGAGGGAGCGAATCGAGGAACTGCGCAAAACTCAAACAGTATGACCGATAGACGGTTATGGCGATAAATCTTTTGGGGGAAGGCCTGAAAAAATGTAAAGTCTGGCCCCCGGATGCCGATTTATAGAAGTGAGAAAAGAGGCATATTATGTCCAAGAAGAATCTCAGATGATGAAAGGAGGGGGCCGTACCAAAATAAGAAAGTTTCGTTGATGGAGTTTGTGCCATGGATGGGCAGCCATAAAAAAATCCTAAGGACAGTGCGAGCAAGGAAGTCTCGCTGCAGTTCAAGGAGGAATTGTACATGTCACTTCGTATTAACAACAACATTGCTGCTATCAACGCGCATCGTAACCTGACGTTAACCACACGCAGCCTTTCCAGCTCAATGGAAAAGCTGTCTTCCGGTTATCGCATTAACCGGGCGTCGGATAACCCGGCCGGTCTGGTTATCTCCGAACAGTTCCGTGCTCAGATTGCCGGTCTCGGCCGCGCTATCGAGAACTCGGAAGGTTCGATTAACATGATTCAGACCGCTGAAGGCGCGCTGAACGAAATCAACAGCCTGCTGGTCTCGATGAGAGAACTGGCTATTCACGCTGCGAACGAAGGCTTTAACGATACTGATCAGTTGGCTGCCGACCAGGCAGAGATCGCGAACGCGATTGCCACGATCGATCGTATCGCTGCCAACACGCAGTTCGGTACCAAGAAGCTGCTCGACGGCAGCAATGCTAACACGGCTACGATTACTTCGGCTAACTCGTCACTCTTGAATGTTACCGAGAGTAATCTGTCCACCGGTACTCATTCCGTCGCTATCACCAAGCAGACCGATTCCACGGCTACGTTGAACTCGACCGCCCTGGGTCTGTCGCTTGCCAATACCGATGGTAACCCGGATAACCTGACCGACGGTATTCATAATATCGATGTCGTCCAGGCTTCCGGCCGCGCCGAAAAAGCCGGCTCCAACATCAATATCACCGATTACTGGGGCAATGGCATGACTCTGGCGGCTACATCCGCGCAGGGTCAGATCACCAGTGCGGCAGCCGGTACTGTTTTGACGGCGAGTGAAACCGTTACGGCCGACTTCATCATTCAGGAAAACGGTGGTTCCGTTTCCGCGGTGCAGTCGATTTCCGTTTCGCTGGCTACCGGTGACAACACGTCCGATATCGTAACCAAGTTTAACTCGGCCATCGCGGCCAACTCGGTTCTGAATGGTAAGATTGAAGCCTCCTCCGGTGGCGGCAATGACCTTATCTTCCAGACCGTGAATGCCGGTGCTCAGTATTCATTTGAGCTCGATTCATTCTCGGGTACTGCCGATGTCGGTACGTTCACGAATGGTACGTCCGTCCGCGGTACGTCCACCAACACTTTGGACTTTGATGTCGACACGAACGGCGTCACGCTGACCGCCAGCACCATGACGGTTGCCGCCGGCACGTACACGACGATGTCCTCTCTCGCCACCGCTCTCGATGCTGCCTCAGGCACCGCCTATGGCGATATCGTCGGTTCGGTCAGAGAGATGGGTGTCTCCGTTGATACCGCCGGTACCGGTCTTGTCTTCCATACCAACGACGAAGGCTCCAGCTATTCGTTGAAGATGGTCGACACCGGTGCTGCCGATTCACTTCGTGCGGCTTTGAACCTTACTCTGGATACCACCAAGCACACCGGTACTGATGCCATCGTCTCGTTTGACGAGTACAACAACAGCATCACTGCCGTTAACTACAACTCGACCGGTTCGTTCACCCTGGCCAATAAGGCCGGCGATGTGACCACCGAAGGCCGTGGTACGGTTGAACTGACCATCGGTACCGCCGTTGGCAGTATCAATGTCGGCAACCTGTTGCTCGACGTCTCCGCCGCCACCTTCAGTGTTTCGCTGGACGGCGGTCCGGGTACGGCTGCCACAGCCGGTTTGGATTCTCTCGTGTATAACGCCGATCGTACGGAATCGCTGAAGATGAACATCGGCCTCCGTTCCACCGGCGGTACCGAGACCATCAACAACGTCGACCAGTCTCTGGTCTTCCAGATTGGTGCCAATGTTGGCCAGACGGCCAAGATCGGTATCCGCAACATGTCTGCCAGCTCGCTGGGTCAGTCGCTTGCGGGTAATTCCTTCTCCAATCTGTCAGAGATCGATGTGACGACGGCTGCGGGTGCTCAGGATGCCCAGTCGGTTATCGATGCGGCCATTAACGAAGTCTCAACGCTTCGTGGTACGCTCGGTAGTTTCCAGAAGAACGCGTTGGAATCCAACCTGCGCAACCTTCGTATCGCTCAGCAGAACCTGTCTGCTTCAGAATCAAGCATTCGCGACACCGATATGGCGGCTGAAATGTCGACCTTCGTCAAGAATCAGATTCTGCTTCAGGCCGGTACTTCGATGCTGGCTCAGGCGAACCAGGTTCCTCAGGTTGTCCTGTCGCTGTTTGGTTAATAATAACGTGGTTTTCGGGGAGGCGCTTGTCGCCTCCTCGAATACCCGCAAAGCCATGAGGTGAAATCATGCAGATGGAACCCACTAATTCCACTGCGGGGCTGAAACCGAATGCGGCGACAAACATAGGACGTAGCGCCGGGAAAACGGATGTTCCGGTGGAAAAGGCGCAACTGAAGGACGTGTTCGAACAAAGCGCGTCGACGGTTGCTGAAAGTCCTACGATTAGCAAGGATGAATTAGAAAAGGCGGTCGAAAGTCTTAGTGAATATGCCGGCTGGGGAAATTTCAATATCGGTTTCGATACTGATGATGAGACAGACAGCATGGTGATTACGATATCCGACCGTGATTCAGGGGAAATAGTGCGTCAGATACCGCCGGATCAGATTCTCAAACTGAGGAGCCATCTGCAGGAGGTCCTCGGTCTGGTCTTTGATCATATGGCGTAGGGATAGTGCAATTACATAGGAGTAAGACGAAATGCCGATTTCAACGATTGACGGCCTGGCGTCAAGTCTGAATACGACCGAAATTATCGATGCGTTAATTTCGGCGGAACGCCAGCCAGCAGTGCTCATGGAGAATCGGGTGTCGGCGAAGACGCTGGAAGTGACGAACTTCCAGGCTCTTGCCGCCAAGCTGATCGCTCTCCAGACGAGCATGAATACGCTGAATAATAAAGGCTCGTTCTCGGACGCAACGGTCACTGTTTCCAACCGTGATATTCTCACCGCATCCGCCGATTCCGCTATTGGTGCCGGTACATACTCGATGAATGTCCTGTCGCTCGCTCAGAATCATCAGGTAGCCTCTCAGGGCTTCGATGATCCGACGTCGACGACATTCGGAACCGGTACGATCACAATCGCGGTCGGAGATGCCAGTCCGACGATCATTAACATTGAAAACGGGCAGAACTCTCTCATCGGCATCAAAGACGCAATCAATGATGCCAAGGCGGGAGTCACCGCATCAATCGTGAATGACGGAACCGATTCTAATTCGTATCGTCTGCTCCTGACCGGGAGAAAGACCGGGGCGGAAAACACGATTTCGTTTACGTCCGATCTGACCGACGGCGACGAACTGGATTTCGAAAACTCGAGTTTCGACAATCCGGAAATACAGAGATTCGCCACGTCGACGACGTCGGCAGTGACGCTGGGGGCGACCGCGGCGTTTACGGGAGCGACGAATAAGAAGTACACCTTTACTGTTGCCGGAAATGGTTCTCAGACGGTCGGCAACGGCAATATTACTATTGACTGGACAGACGGGACGAATTCCGGTTCGATCGTCGTCTCTCAGTCAGATACCGAGGTCATCGGACCCGATGGCCTGAAGCTGTCCTTTGCCGATGGTGACTTGACGGCCGGAGATACGTTTACCGTATCGACGTTCGCGCCGTTATTACAGCAGGCGACGGATGCACAGATTTCGATGGGCAGCTCAACAAACGGGGCATCGCCCATTATCATAACTTCGGGTACAAATACGTTTGACGATGTCATTCCGGGGATGTCCATAGAAGTCAAGGATGTCACGACAGCTGAAACCGGTCCGGTGACCATCAGTACCGGTTTCAATTCCAGCGGAGTCACCAGTAAGCTGGAGACGTTTATCAAGGCGTATAACGATGTCATTGACTTCATTGATTCCCAGAATAAGTATAACGAGGATACCGGGGAATCGGGCGTTCTTATGGGCGATTTGACCCTTCAGACGATTCAATCGCGTCTGGCGGGACTCGTCAGTACGCCGATTGCCGGACTCGAAAAGAACATGAATGCGTTGTCGGCCATCGGTATTCGTATGGACGGCGACGGCAAATTGAAACTGGAGTCCTCATCCAAGCTCTCGGCAGCTCTGGAAGCGGACTATGAATCGGTCATGTCGCTGTTTGTCGACAGCGGGTATTCCGATTCAAGCGGCATCAACTTCATAAACGGCGCGGACAACATCACCGGGGGTGATACGTTCGAAGTCGATATCACACAGGTGGCGACCAAGGGATATTTCCAGGGTTCGAACATGTACAATCCATCCGTACAGAATCTTGTAATATCCGACTCTTACAATAACATTCAGTTGCGCGTCGACGGGCGCGTGTCCGACGTCATCGAACTGACGGCCCGGACATACAGTTCATCGGCGGATCTGGTAAACGAGCTTCAGACCCGGATTGACAATGATGACAAGATTGGCAATATGGGTGTGAAAGTCGAATGGGTCGACGTCGGCAGTGATCAGGGGTACATCAAGATTAATTCGTCTACCTATGGTAGTGCGTCGAAAGTGGAGCTCTTCACGTCGGTTTCGCAATCGGCCTTTGCCGATTTGAATCTGTCCGAAGGATATGTACGGGCGGGTCGCGATGTCGAAGGCACGATTAACGGGCAGGCCGCGACAGGCACGGGCAGAATGCTGGTTGCGGACGATGATACCGATGCAGCGGGCCTTCGTCTGGAGATTACGCTTGCCGATGCGGATCTACTGACCGGTAGTGAAGGCACAATTACAATTACGAAAGGCGTAGCGTCCGTGATGCGCGACCGCCTTGACAGTATTACCAAATCGGATGGCGGCGTCATCAGCAGAAAAGTCAGTGCCCTCGAGGCACAGATCGCCGATTTCGAGGATCAGATATCTCGTCTCGATGAGCGGCTTGATTTGCGGCGCGAAACACTGCAACTGCAATTTACTGCGATGGAGACGCTGATTTCCGAAATGCAAACTATGGGATCATATTTGGAATCACAGCTTGAAGGTATTTCATCAAACTGGAGCAGCATCCTGGGGAAGAAATAAATGAATAACGGATACAATACATATAAAGAAAACAGCACCTTGGCTATGTCTCAACTGGATTTAATCCTGACGGTCTATAAAGGCACGATCGACTATATCAAGAAGGCTCGGGGCCATTTTGAGTCCGAGCGATTCATCGAAGGGCGCACGGCCTGCGAGAGGGCTCGCAAGTGTATCGTGCATCTGTACACCACACTTGATATGGAAAAAGGCGGCGAGATCGCGGAGAAGTTGGGGCAATTATATGCCTTCATGATAGAGCAACTTGATTTGGCCGTGGCCAGCAAATCTCTGGATCTATTGGATACGATTCGGGGCCTGCTGGAGACAATTAAAGAGGGATGGGACGGCCTCAAAGAACAGGACAAGCAGACAGCCGCCGGAACCGCTGCAGGGAAATCGAACGGTGTCCGGATTGCATCTCAAGACGGGAAGAATAATCAGACAAAACCGTTGAAACAGGGATTGACATTGTCTGCCTAAGGAGCATTGAAATGGAATATAACGCAATCAGCAATCTGGAACAGGAACTCTTGCGCGTGCTCAAGGAGGAGTATTCCTTTTATCAATCACTTTACATCCTCATAGATAAACAGAAAGATCTGATCAGATTCGAGAAAGAAGAAAAGCTCCTTGATATATACACCGAAATCGAGCGGTGTCAGAAGCGTATCAATGCGTCGGAGCAAAAAATCGCCGCATTGAAACAGGGGAATCCGAAATTATTCCAACTGGCAGCGACGGCTCCGGAAGTGAAGAAAATTGCCCAAAGTATCTCGACTTTGATCCGTAAAAATATTAACCTGGTAAAAGAGAATGAAGAGTATGCCACGGGGAAATATCTGCGGGTGAAAGAAGAATTACAGCAATTGCAAAAGTCTACTAAAATAGTAAGATATATAAAGGAAGCGAATGCGTCACCGCAATTCGTGGACAAGAAAAGTTAGTTTTACCTAAAGAATGGATTTTTCACCGTCGATAGGATATAATAGAGGTGAAAAGGTATGAAGATAGGACCTACGGAAAACAGCGGACGGCCCCTGGGGCCGAACGAGGAGAGAAGACAAGGGACAGAAACCGGCCCGATACCGGTTGATAAGTTCAACAAAACGGATTCGATCGAAATCTCGCAGCATGGACGAAAGATGGCGGAAGAGAAAAACGCCGTGAAAGCCCAGAACGAGATTGAAAAATCGAATACACCGCCGCCTGCCGAATTGCCTGACTTGTTGTCGGCATATACGGAAGAGGCGCTGCAGTCGGAGATACGAGCCGATAAGGTTGAACAGGCCAGGGAAAGAATGCAGTCGGGCCATTATGATTCTCCCCAAGTCAAAACTGAGATCGCGCGACGAATAACCGACGACTTCATCGGTTAATCACAGACGGCGAGGGAGACAGTGTAACATATGACACAGCAGGTTTTAGACGCAGGCGTTGAGGCAAAGATTGGAAAAATCGTCGGGGGGATCAGCAATTTACCCACGCCGCCGATCGTCTTTACCCAAATTCAAAAAGTGTTGAATAATCCGAATACGTCGGCATTTGATGTCGCCGCTATTCTTCAGGAAGATCCTGCCATTTCCGCGAAAGTCCTCAAGTTGACAAATTCCGCCTATTATGGGCTTCCCAAAGAAGTAGAATCCGTCCGGCAGGCTGTCGTTATCGTTGGATTGGAGGCTATTAAAAACCTTGTCTTATCGGCCTCCGTGTTCGAGGCGTTTTCGAGCGGTAATATCGATAAGGAATATCAGGATTTATTCTGGCGACATTCTCTCGGTACCGCATTCGCCGCTCGTCTTCTTGCCCATAAAATGAAAGCGACGGCGGTATTCGATGGCGAAGCCGCGTTTTCCGGCGGCATGCTTCATGATATCGGCAAAATGGTTATCTCCGTGTATATGCCGGAAGAAGCGAAAAAAATTAAGGAACTGAAGGACCAGCTGAAGGAAAAACCGGACCACGCTATCGAAGAGCAGGTGCTCGGTTATAATCATACTCAGGTCGGTGCACTCCTTGCCCGGGAATGGAAACTGCCGCAGAAACTCGTCGAAGCCATCAGTTATCATCATTTTCCGCAGCTGAACGATTCGGATAATAATCTGCCGTACCTGATTTCCATGGCGAATTTCCTGACCCATCTGACGTTCGATTACGATCCGGAAGAGAATAATTATGTCGAACCGATCGAGGATGGCGTGTACAATTTCGTGGGGACGACAAAGGAACACCTGATCGATTGTACCGACTTGCTGCGCGAGGAATATGGCAAATCCGAGACCTTTATGGCTATGGCCAAAGGGATGTAGAAAAGAACAGCAAAGCATTTCAAAGGCCTTTCGCATTGGCGAGGGGCCTTTTTTTGTTATCGGCTCCGGAAACTAATTCCCGTCTTAAAGGAAATTTCTTCCTGTTCGCAAGTCGAGCAGCGGTGCGCGCCTTGAGGTGTCTGTGTAAGATACGGTGATGTAGATACTTATGCGGCCGCATTCGACTCCGCCTCCCGGCATGTCTCTTGCTAAACTCTGCCTGAATACGTGTATCGTTTTATGTCATGGAGTGACGAATATGCCGATTTGTACCGAAGGCGAAACCCTGTTTGCGGAAGGCCGCATTGATGAGGCCAAAGCGCGCTTTGAAGAGGTCATAAAATCCCACCCCGCGTGCAAAGAAGCACATAATAATCTCGGTGTCATTGCCTACAGTGAATTTCACTTCGGGAAGGCGGCCGGGCACTTTTCCAGGGCGCTGGAAATCGATCCGTTTTACAAAGATGCGATTACGAATTTGTGCGAAGTATTGAACGAAACCGGTCAGCTGGCCGGGGCGAGGAATTTGCTTGAAGTTGCATGCATAAAATATCCGGACGATGATTATCTGGCCAATTTGCTGACGATGGCGTTGCAGGCGACAATGGTGCAGTCATCCGATGCGGTGCAACCGGCCAGGGATATTTTGAAACTTCGGGTGCTCCAGGGGACGCATGAAATAGCCAATCAGAGTTACACGATTTCCGAGGCGCTGAAAAAAACCGGGATGACATCGAAAACACTGTGTTATTACCCGAACTATTTCAAATATAAATCGGATTACGTCTACGATCTGACTCGCTGCGCCGACAGGGAGGATGCCATAGCAAAATCTCGGGAGCTGGCGGACCAGATGATTCCCCAGTTCGATATCTTTCATTTTCACTTCGCGACGACGCTCACCTATGACTATTCCGATCTTCCGATATTGCAGGAGCAAAAGAAGAAAGTCGTGACGCAATACTGGGGCAGTGAGATTCGACTCCTTTCGCGGGCCAAAGAGCTGAACCCGTATATAAAAATTAAGGGGAAACCGGAAGAAGTCATCCGGGAACAACTGGAAGCCATGTCTCGATTCGTCGATCACTGTATTGTCGGCGATTATGAACTGTATGAATATGTAAAGGACTATTTCAAACACATCCATGTTATCCCGTCCCTCATCGATATCGATGCCTACAAGCCGGATCCGGAGCGAAAACCGAATGATAAATTCCTGATTGTTCATGCCCCGACTGACACCGGGATTAAGGGGTCTGAAACGGTTGCGCGTGTCATGGATGAATTGTCGGATGATTATGATATCGAGTATCGCCTGATTAAGGGAATGTCTCACGAGGAGGCAAAACAGAATTATCAGCAGGCCGATTTGATCGTTGATGAACTGCATTGCGGTTCGTACGGACTGTTGTCCGTTGAGACGATGGCAATGGCGAAGCCGGTTATTACCTGGATCTGCGATTTCATGAAGGAAAAATACCCGGCGGAACTTCCGATTCTGTCCGCTAATCCGGACACGCTCAAGTCGGTCGTTAGGCATGTACTGGACAATCGCGATATGCTCGATGAACTCGGACAGCGAGGCAGGGCATATGTCGAGAAATATCATGATATGAACAAGGTCGTGAAAAAGATTCAGGACGTCTATCGCCTGTTATAGGATGACTACATGGACTTCTCGAGTGTAAAACAGTTCGCCTCGCACGGCGACGGGGCTATTCATAGAGACAGGTTCAAGGCACTGGGGGCAAATGTCATATTTGAGTCCGGTGTACTCGTGTTTCATCCCGAGAATATTTCACTTGGCGATAATATCTACATCGGGCACAATTCGATTTTGAAGGGATATTATCGAAACGAAATGACAATCGGGAGCCATACCTGGATCGGCCAGGATTGTTTTTTCCACAGCGCCGGGGGAATCACGATCGGCAAAGCGGTGGGTATCGGACCTAATGTCAAAATGCTGACGTCGAATCATGTCGATGGTGATACCGATCTTCCGGTGATGCACAATGAACTCGAGTTCAAACCGATCGTTGTCGGCGACGGCGCCGATATCGGTGTCGGAACCGTTATTTTGCCCGGGGTGACAATCGGGAAAGGGGCCATTGTCGGCGCCGGTTCGGTTGTCACGAAAGACGTCCCGGATTATGCCGTTGTCGCAGGCGTTCCTGCCCGGCTGATCCGTATGCGCACGGAACGGAGTCTTGCATGATAACAATCATCGACTATGGCATGGGCAATCTCCGCTCGATTCAGAATATGCTCAAACACATCGATGTGCCGTCCGAGATTACCTCGGAGGTTTCGAAAATCGAAAACGCCGAGAATATTATTCTGCCGGGCGTCGGGGCATTCGATACGGCGATGGCGAATATCGATAACATGGATATACGAGATATACTGCGCGATAAGGCGCTGGTCGAGAAAACACCGATGTTGGGCATCTGTCTCGGCATGCAGCTTCTCGGCAAGGGAAGCCAGGAGGGCAAAGCCGAGGGATTGGGATTGCTCGACGCGGTATCGAAAAAGTTCGATTTTAGGAAAGCAGATAAAAAGCACAGCGTGCCGCACATGGGGTGGAATACGGTTAATCCTCGGCACCATGATTCACTGTTTCAGGATATGGCCGGTGAGTCGAGATTCTATTTCGTACACTCGTATCATGTCGTTTGTGAAAATGAGGATGATATCCTGGCAACGACCGATTACGGCATCGAGTTTACATCGGCGGTTCAGCGGGATAACATATACGGCGTCCAATATCATCCGGAAAAAAGTCACAGATTCGGTATGCAGTTATTGAAAAACTTCGCGGAGATGTACCGATATGCTTGAAACGCGCACTATGCCTTGCCTGCTGCTCGATGACGGCCGTCTGGTGAAGACAGTCAAATTTAAAAATCCGCGCTATGTCGGCGATCCGATCAATGCGATCAAGATTTATAATCAAAAGGAAGTCGATGAGCTGATTCTGCTCGATATAACGGCGACTCGTCAGAAGAGGAAACCTCCGTTCGATATTATCGAGGATGTGGCATCGGAATGCTTTATGCCGCTGGCCTATGGCGGAGGGATCAGGTCAATCGACGACATGAAGCGGATTTACGGTATCGGTATCGAAAAGATAATAATCAACAGCTATGCCGCGGAAAACTCGCGCTTTGTCCGCAAGGCCGCCAGTGAATTCGGCAGTCAGAGTGTGGTCGTCGCCATAGACTGTAAAAAGACCATGTTCGGCAAGTATGCCGTGAAAACAATAAACGGAACGAAGGACATTCGAATGGACCCGGTGGCGTATGCGTCGAAGATGCAGGAGGAAGGCGCCGGCGAGATTGTTATCAATTCAATCGATCGTGATGGCACGATGGAAGGCTATGAAATCGAGTTAATGAAGAAGATCACCGATGCGGTGACGATTCCGGTTATTGCGCTCGGTGGAGCAGGATCGGTCGATGATATCGAGCAGGTCGTCAAAGAAGGGCATGTATCCGCTGCTGCTGCGGGGAGTCTGTTCGTCTTTCAAGGCAAAGATCTCGGTGTGCTGATAAATTTCCCCACGCGGGAAGAACTGGAAGCCAGATTGGTTCAGGAGTAGACCACGCGATGCAGATTTGCAGCAAATGTATTTATGATGAGCGAATACCGGGAATAGAATTCGATGATCACGGCGTCTGCAATTATTGTCGGCAGGCCGAGCAGCTCGACAAGGAGTATCCGACCGGCGAACAGGGAATGGCATATCTGCATACACTGGCCGATGAAATACGCTCGGTATCGAAGAAGAATAAATATGATGTCGTTGTCGGCGTCAGCGGAGGATGCGATTCCTCGTACTTACTGCATTTCACGAAAAAGGAATTGGGTCTGCGGCCATTAGCTGTTCATTTCGATAATACCTGGGATTCAAAAATAGCCGTCGAGAATATCTATCGCGTGACGCGAAAGCTGGATATCGACTTATACACGCATGTTGTAGACAATAAGGAATACAACTCAATCTTCAAGGCTTTTTTCAAGGCGTCGGTTCCGGAAATCGATACTCCGGCCGATCTCGGACTGGCTGCGACGCATTATCTGGCGGCACAGAAATTCGGTATTAAATATATTTTCGAGGGACATTCATTCCGCACCGAGGGTATATCGCCTCCGGGCTGGTTCTATATGGATGCGAAATACATTCAGACTATTAACAAGATGTTCGGAACCGGGAAGATTAAGACGCTGCCGAGCCTCTGGCTGATGACCTGGCTCAAGTGGACGATCGTTAACCGGATTAAGAAAATCCGGCCGTTGTATTATGTCGATTACAATAAGGACGAGGTGAAGGAGTTTCTGCAGAAGGAATTCGACTGGCAATGGTACGGTGGTCATCACATGGAGAATCGGACGGCATATTTCACGAATAACTATTATTTGCCGCAAAAATTCGATGTCGATTTGCGCTTTTGTGAATTGTCCGCGCACATCAGGTCGGGTTCGATGACGCGCGAGGAGGCGCTCAAGCAAATTGCCGAACCGAAACCGTTCGATATGGATATCCTCGAGGAAGTTAAGAAGCGGTTGGATTTCTCGGATGAGGAATTCGCATCGATCATGGCCAATGATAAAAAGACGTTCATGGATTATCAGACGTACAAATCGCTCTTTGAGCGGCTGCGCTGGATGTTCAAAATCATGGCTGATATGAACCTGGTGCCGAAGAGTTTCTATCTCAAATATACCAAGGCATACAGCAGGGAAGACCTGCGTTATATCACAGATGCCCCGCCGCTCCCGTTTAAGCTCAAAGAGCGGGAAAAAGTCCCGGTGTAAATAAAAAATCCTAACGGAAATAAAAAAGCCTCCCGAGTGATCGCGAGGCTTTTTTGATGGAATTAACTCCCATCATGCGGGTGTAAGTGTGCTTTGCATTCGCTGTGCGAACGGCGAATCCTGATACTCCGGCAGGGTGCAGAGATACTCTGCTGTGCGGAGGATTCCTTCCTCCAGATCATAGGAGGCCTCGAAGCCGAATAAATCTTTTGCTTTTTTCACCGATGGGATGCGCAGTTCGACATCCGGTCCCGGATGCGGGACGAAGCGAATGTCTGACGATGAATTGAGGACGCGCACGACCGTTTGGGCCAATCCGAATACGGTGATGACGGCTCGGGCATTGCCGATATTAAATGATTCGCCGACGGCATTGGGCATGCTTATCGCGAGCATCAAGCCATCCACGAAATCATCGATATAACACCAGGCGCGAATCTGGTTCCCCTCGCCCTGGATTTGAATTTCTTCATTGTGCAGCGCCTGCTTGATAAATGTCGACAGGGCGCCTTCGCCTACCTGTCCCGGACCATAGACATTGAATGGACGCACGGTAACGGTCGGCATACCGTATTCCTGATGATAGGATTTTGCCAGATGCTCGCCGGCCAGTTTACTGACGGCATAGGTCCATCGCGCTTCCCCGACCGGGCCGATGTGAGTCGTATCGGTTTCTTCGGAGCGAAACGCCGATTGGCCGAACACCTCGGAGGTAGAGAAATACACCAGTCGTTCCAATTTCGGTATCGTGAGCGCGGCATCGAGCACTTTCGATGTGCCGACCATGTTGACGCGCATCGTTTCCGTCGGGCGCTGAATCACGGTATCGATTCCGGCGATAGCCGCACAGTGTATGATGATGTTCGCGCCGTCCATCGCCTCGACCAGTTTATCGTAATCGAGAATATCGCCGTGCACGGTCGTCAAATGTTTATGATTAGCGAATGGGCGATCCTTAATCGAATTGCGGCGGAAATTATCGAAAATGACGACTTCGTTTTTGTCAATGAGGCGTCCGGCGAGAGTCGAGCCGATAAATCCCGCACCGCCAGTGATGAAAATCCTTTTTCCGACGATGGGGATGTTTTGCGTTGAGCGATTATGCGAATAGCGGTACGGTGTCATACCTAACTCCGATGTACTCCTGTAACATTCAATCCCTGAATTTCTGTCTGTTCTATTTTTCGGCATTCTAACCGCCCGACTTTAGCGGATTTACGAGATTTCGCACGAGGCTCCCGTGTGAAAGAAATGGCCTTCGCATGTGAATTTTACACCGGATTTTCCGATACTTTCTATACAGGAATTATTGGAGAAAGAATACACATGGGAAGCCTTGATACCACACTCGCCAGTAAATCATTACCGATTACGCAAGTCCAATTCGATGAGGCCGAAGAGCAGGCTGTTCTTGAAGTCCTCCGCTCAGGCTGGATTGTCCAGGGGCCGAGAGTCGCCGAATTCGAGCGGCGATTTGCCGATTTTGTCGGGTGCGAATTTGCCGTCGCGACCTCGTCGTGTACGACGTCTCTGCATCTGGCCTTATTGGCGGCCGGAATCGGACCGGGCGACAAAGTTATCGTCCCATCGCTTACGTATATTGCCACGGCCAACGCGGTCGAATATGTCGGCGCCCAGCCGATCTTTGCCGATATCGATCCTTGCCATTTCACGATTGATATCGATTCCGTACGAAGGTTATTGGAAGGCAACAATGACGGCAACGTCAAGGCGATTATCCCGGTCTCACTATTCGGACTTTGCGCCGATATGCCTGAGGTCAATTCGCTGGCCGAGGAATTCGGCCTCATAGTGATTGAAGATGCCGCATGCGGTATGGGCGGCTATCGACAGGGCCATCATGCCGGCACCGAGGCGGAAATCGGTGTCTTCAGTTTGCATCCCCGAAAAGCGATTACGACCGGGGAAGGCGGCGTTATTGTCACGAATAATGAACAGTATGCCGAGACTATGCGCTCGTTGCGAAATCACGGCGCGTCGATGTCCGATATGCAGCGGCACCTGCAGCACGGCGGTTCGCTGTTGCCTGAGTTTAACATGCTCGGTTACAATTATCGGATGACCGACATTCAGGGTGCGATCGGAATTGCTCAGATGCGAAAGGCATCCGGCATTTTCGCGGCTCGCCGCGAGGCGGCCCAGTATTACAATGAGATTTTGAAAGATATTGATGGTTTATATATCCCGCAATCGCCGGAAAATTACCGGCATGCCTATCAGTCGTATGTCTGCTATTTCGGCTTCGTGCCGGAAAAGGGCGATATCGACCTGAATCGGGTGCGGGAGGCGAATATTCGGCGCAATCGTCTCATGGCGGAGCTGGAACAAGAGGGGATTTCGGTCCGCCAGGGGACACACGCCGTCCATACGCTCGGATTTTATCGAAATAAGTATGGCCTGACCGAATCGGACTGTCCGGCGGCCTTTGCGGCGGATAGATTGAGCATTGCACTGCCGCTGTTTCCGGGGATTTTGACATCCGATCAGCATCGGGTGGCAGAGACCATAAAAAGACTATTGATTATCTAATCAAATCAGACTATTTTACTATTTAAAAATGATAGACAAATACATCTATGAAATATTAGGGTTTATTCGCTATGGTATTAGATGAGCAAACATTCTGGAAGTATTATAACTACAAAAGAGAAGACAACGGATGGGATTGTAAGAAACAGTTGTCAATAAAAACAAAGCATGAAAAAGGTGAGTTTGCCAAGGACGTATTCGCATTTTCTAATTATGGCGGAGGATATATATTAATTGGAGTCGAAGATAAAACGTTCAATCTTTTTAGTATTAATGAAGAGGATAAAATAGATCTTAGCGAAATAGAAGAGACGCTATATAAAAATTTCGGCTTAAGTAACATGGTGCAATTATTATATTTTAATACAATATATGATGGACAAAAATATACATTGGGGATTATGTATATTGTACCGAGTCGAAAAGTCCTTTTGTCCCCAAAAGTCTATAATGGCAATAACGATAAAGCAATAATTAAAGATAATATTATCTACACTCGTAGAGGCACGCAATCTACTAGGGCTAATGGAGAAGATATTGAATCGATATTTAAACGTCTGAAGTACGAATACCAAGAAGGGAATGAATACATCATAAATGAAAAAAGCGCATTACAGAAAGGTAGAATTAAAAAATTCGATTTTTTGGAAGTGTTGGCTGACAATTCAGAAGTAAATGATGAACAGATTGGCAATAAGCTTAAAGAAATTTGGACTTTTTGTTCAAAATGCAGCAAAGTTGAATTTGCCCAACGTTGTGGTATAAGTCCAAAAGACATTGAAGATGTTTTCAATGGGTTAAAGCCTGTAAATCCTGACATATTGCGAGGTATTGCAAGGCAGTATAATCTGCAATTAGATTATTTCTATAGACCAACATATAATATGCGCTTTGCCTTTTGGCAGGAAGATTTAGTAAAATATGCGATATTGAAATTGGTGTATCCCAAAAAGGCAATAAGTTTAATTGATAAAAAGGGAGGCTTTTACTTTAAGGTATTATATGATCTATCATTGGGAATCTCCAATTTTTATCAGTTGATATATGGTGATAAATTTAAAATTATTGACACTCTTGACTCAACTGGTCAGTCAAAGCCTTGGTATTTTGTAGAGGATATTCCAACAAAGTTAAAGGAGGATGTGAGTCACCAGTATTATAAACTTCTTGAACAGGTGAAAGAAGAAACGTCACGGGAACTTATGCCCCATGAAAGAATTCTAAAATCGTGGTTTTTCGCTAGTGATAAATATATTGCTCGTTTAATTATCGAAGGTATTGATCAAATAAAGGTGAAGGCCGAGAATGACATTGAAGTTAATCTTAGGTTTTATAAAGACTTGCAGAATAAAAATGTAGTTTTTAGAGGATATGATGAGAAAAATCTTAGAATGAATAAATGACTATTATCTCAGATTTAGCGTAAAAATATGGTTAAAAGTCATTGGCAAATTGCAAATTGTTCTTACAGGATTACAGTGTGTCCACGATTTGATTATAATGTGGAAGTCATAGTCAGTCAATATGTTGCGAGATAATAGTTATAATAATGGCGGGTTCAAGATTTCGCTTGACATTTCCGATAATTTAACGTAAATATACAAGCTCGAAAGGTTTAGGTATCGCATTGATTCGTGGGCGATTAGCTCAGTTGGTTAGAGTGCTTGCTTGACATGCAAGAGGTCACTGGTTCGATTCCAGTATCGCCCACCATATTTTGAAGTGAGAACTCGGTGATGACCCTTAGAGTATAAGGGTTTTCTTTTTTGGAGCGTGATGGCTGACATAACGATTACATTGCCCGACGGCAGTAAAAAGCCATTTCCTTCCGGGGTTACCGGAACGGAAATCGCAAAGTCGATCTCCGGGCGTCTGGCCAAAGAAGCGATTGCCATCCAAGTTGACGACCGAGTCGTTGATGTCTGGCGTCCTATCGATCATGATGCCTCCGTGGCTATCCTGACCTGGGACGATCGTAAAGGCAAAGAAGTCTTCTGGCACAGCTCGGCGCATATTATGGCTCAGGCGGTTCTGGATATATTCCCGAATGCCAAACTGGCTATCGGTCCGCCGATCGATGAAGGTTTCTATTACGATTTCGACATTGAAACTCCGTTCTCTCCGGAAGATCTGGAGAAAATCGAGAAGCGGATGGGCGAAATCGTTAAGGAAGACGCGACGTTCTCCTGCGAGGTCGGCAGCAGGGAAGAGCTTATCGAGCGATACAAAAAAGAAGGCGAAGTGTACAAGGTCGAGCTTCTCGAGGAATTGCCCGAGGGCGAGACGATTACGCTGTACAGGCATTCGACCTTTGAAGACCTTTGCCGCGGCCCGCATATTCCGTCGACCGGAATTATTAAGGCCTTTAAGCTGCTCTCATCGTCCGGTGCCTATTGGCGCGGTTCTGAAGAGAACAAGATGCTCCAGCGTATTTACGGTGTGACTTATCCGAAGAAGAAAATGCTTGACGAGTTCCTGGAGAAGCTGGCCGAAGCCGAGCGTCGCGATCATCGCAAACTCGGCAAGCAGATGGAGCTGTTTCAGATTTCGGATGAGACCGGCCCGGGGCTTGTTCTCTGGTTGCCGAAAGGCGCGGCAATTCGCAATGAGATCGAGAATTTCTGGCGTTCCGAACATTACAAGGGCGGCTACGAGTTGGTCTATTCGCCGCACATCGCCAATCTCGATTTGTGGCATCGCAGCGGCCATACCGATTTCTATTCGGAGGATATGTTCCACCCGATGAAGGTGGACAAGGCCGAATACCAGATAAAGCCGATGAACTGCCCGTTCCATATCATGATGTATAAATCGCGTCGCCGTTCCTACCGGGAACTGCCGATGCGCTGGGCGGAACTGGGCACCGTGTATCGCTATGAGCGGGCCGGAGTTCTTCATGGATTAATGCGCGTCCGCGGCTTTACGCAGGACGACGCGCATTTATTCGTTCGTCCCGAGCAAATGCAGGACGAGCTGATTCGCCTGATCGATTTCTGTTTGCATATCCTGAAGTCGTTCGGGTTCAAGGAATTCGACATCTATCTGTCGACCCGGCCGGATAAGGCAATCGGCGAGATGGAAGATTGGGAGCGGGCGCAAAACGGCTTGCGCAATGCGCTCGAGTTTCATAAATTAGGCTTCGAAGTCGATGAAGGCGGTGGCGCCTTCTACGGCCCGAAAATAGATATTAAGATCAAGGACGCGCTGGGGCGCTCGTGGCAGTGCAGTACGATTCAGTTCGACTTCACGCAGCCGGAGCGATTTGACCTCACCTATATCGACAGCGATGGCGAGAGGAAGCGTCCCTTAATGATTCACCGTGCGCTGATGGGTTCGCTCGAGCGGTTCTTCGGAACGCTCATCGAGCATTATGCCGGTGATTTCCCGCTCTGGCTGGCGCCGGAACAGGCGAGAATTTTGCCTGTGACGGATCGTGCGCTGGAGTATGGTGCGAAATTACGAGATGAATTCCGCGCCGAGGGTTTGCGCGTTGATCTCGATGACCGCTCGGAGAAGATCGGGTATAAGATCCGTGAATCGGAACTGAGCAAGGTCCCGATAATGATTATTATCGGCGACAAAGAGATCGAGTCGGGCAAAGTCTCGATTCGTCGTCGTGGTCTCGGTGATCTGGGCGCGATGGATGCCGGTGCATTGCTGGCGGGGATGAAAGATGAAGTAAGTCGCCGACTCAATGAACCCTTAGTCGGCAATAAAAAGGAGGACGTAGCATAAAGAAGCAGGAAATTCGGGTCAATGACCGAATTCGCGTATCACCTATTCGCTTAATAGGCGCGGACGGTCAACAGGTTGGTATTATTCCAACATCGGAAGCCCTGCAACGGGCCCAGGAAGCCGGACTGGATTTGGTCGAAGTGTCACCCAATGCCCGACCGCCGGTGTGCCGGATTCTTGATTATGGCAAGTACAAATACAACCTGTCGAAAAAAGCGGCTGATTCGAGAAAGAAACAGCATGTGTTCAGCATTAAAGGGATGCGCTATCGGCCGAAAACCGAGGAGCACGATTACCAGTTTAAGCTGAAACATGTGCGGACTTTCCTGGAGCAGGGAAACAAGGTTAAGTGTTTCGTCATGTTCCGGGGCCGAGAACGAGCCCACACCGAATTCGGCAAAAAGATTCTGGACCGACTGATCGAAGATCTCGCGGATATTGCAACCGTCGAGAGTCATCCGAGAATGGAAGGCCACAGCATGAACATGCTGGTAGCGCCGCTCCCGTCCGTCCTGAAGAAGAAAGGCGCAGAAAAGAAGGCCAAGAAATCCAAGTCCCGGAGAGACAGGGAAAAGGACGCCAAGATTGCGCTGCAGGCCGAAGAAGCCGTTGACGCGATGGTCGAAATCGACGATATCGAAGAAACCGAGGATATTGGAGAATTCGAAGAAGAATTCGATGATGAAGAGGTTGAATTCGAAGACGATGAAGATTTCGACGACTACGATGATGCTGACGATGCTGACGACTCCGAGGAAGATACACGTTCCTGAGCATTGTAGAGACATTTCGATTTAACTGGAGATAAACGATGCCTAAGATGAAAACCAATCGTTCTGCCGCGAAGCGGATTAAAAAGACCGGCACCGGCAAGATGAAACGATATCGTGCGAAACATCGGCATATTCTGACGAAAAAGACGCCGAAACAAAAACGTCGTCTGCGCTCCGCAACCCTCATCGCGAAAACCGATGTCGGGCAATTGAGCGTAATGCTGCCGAACTAAGCATTTCTGGATTAACACACATCCGGATACCGGAAAAGGAGTAAGAAGATATGCCACGCGCGAAAAACAATGTCGCCGCCAAGGCTCGACATAATAAAGTCCTGAAACGGGCTCGCGGATACTACGGCGCTCGCAGCCGCCTGTATCGTACCGCTATCGAATCGGTGCATCGCAGCCTCAGATACGCCTATCGCGATCGTCGCCTCAGAAAACGGGATTTCCGCAGATTGTGGATTACCCGCATCTCCGCCGCGGCGAAACTGTGCGGTATTAACTATTCTTCATTCATGAACGGTCTTAAGAAATCGGGTATCAATCTTGACCGCAAGGCTCTCGCTGATATCGCCGCACGCGATATGAGCACGTTCGAGCGCCTCGTGGAAATGACCAAGGCCTGATTTCGCTATGACGGTCATTGAGCAATTACAGAGGATTGAATCCGAAGCCACAGATAGAGTCTCCTCGGCCAAAACAGTCGAGGAGCTTGAGGCGTTGCGAATTGCTTATTTGGGCAAAAAAGGCGAGTTGACCTCGATTCTCCGCGGGCTCAAAGAATTGTCCGCGGATGAGAAGCGAGAGGTCGGGGGCAAGGCGAATCAGTTTAAGGCCGATCTCGAAACCCGTATCAAAGATAAAAAGGAACAGCTGGCGGACGAAGTCGCCATCGATCCGGCGTTCGATTATACGCTGCCGGGGCGACCGATTCGCATCGGGCATCGCAATCCCGTCACTCTGGTGATGGATCAGATTGTCGGCATTTTTCAGCGGATGGGATTCGAAATCGCGACCGGTCCCGATATCGAAAAAGATTATTACAATTTCGAGGCATTGAATTTTCCACCCGACCATCCGGCTCGCGACGAACAGGATACCTTTTACGTCGAAGGCGGATTGCTGTTGCGCACGCATACATCGGGTGTGCAGGTACGTGAATTCGAAAAGCGCAAACCTCCGGTTAAAATTATTGCGCCCGGCCGCGTCTTCCGCAATGAAGCGGTCGATGCCGGGCACTTCTGTGTCTTTCATCAGGTCGAGGGCTTCTATGTCGACACCGAGGTTACATTCGGTGATCTCAAGGGAGTTCTCGAGGCATTCTGCTATGAATTATTCGGCGAGGGGCTCAAGCTCAAATTCCGCCCCAGCTTTTTCCCGTTCACCGAGCCGTCGGCGGAAGTCGATGTGCAGTGTTTCCTGTGCGGCGGCAAGGGATGTCCGCTGTGCAAATATGAAGGCTGGATCGAAATTCTGGGCTGCGGCATGATTGACCCCGAGGTCTTCAAGGCGGCCGGCTATAATCCGGACGAGGTGACCGGGTATGCCTTCGGGCTGGGCATCGAGCGCGTCGCCTGTCTGAAATATCGGATTAACGATATTCGGCTGCTATACGAAAACGATACACGATTTATTAAACAGTTCCGTTAAAATCATGAAAATACCGTACAGCTGGTTACAGGAAATTACCGGCGTGAGTTGGTCCGCAGATGTAATGATGGACCGCCTGTCGCGTTCCGGTACCGGCGGGAATCTCGAACGATACGATCCCGCCCATTTTGCCAATGTCGTCACCGGCAAAATAGTAAAACTCGAACCACACCCCAATGCGGATAAGCTTCGCGTCGCTCAGGTTGATACCGGTAAAAAGACGTGGAGTGTCATCTGCGGCGCCCCGAATGCCGAGGTCGGACAAATCGTCCCGCTGGCATTGCCGGGAGCGAAGCTCAAAGGCGAATTTGAGATAAAAGAAATGACCATGCGCGGCGTGCAATCGAGCGGCATGATTTGCGCCGAAGACGAACTCGGCCTTTCCGATGATCACAGCGGCATCATGGTGTTTGATGACAGCACGCCGCTCAATCAGCCTGTGTTCGACGTGCTGGGACTCGGCGATCCGGTTTTGGATCTGGAGGTGACGCCGAATCGTCCCGACAGCCTGTGTGCCAATGGCTTGGCGCGGGAAATATCGGTATTGGCCGATATACAAATCGATCTGACAAAGGATGCGCCAAAGGAATCATCGGAAAAAGCATCGGATTATATCAGCGTAAAAATCGACGATGCGGATGCCTGCCCGCGATATGCGGCGCGCATTATTCGCAATGTGAAAATCGGCCCGTCGCCCGAGTGGATGCAGAAGCGGCTTACGGCTTGCGGTGTACGTCCGATCAACAATATCGTAGATATCGGCAATTACGTCATGCTGGAGACGAATCAGCCGCTCCATGCTTTCGATTATGACCGTTTCGGTTCCAAAGAAGTCGTCGTGCGCCGTGCGAAAAAAGGCGACACATTCACGACCCTCGACGGCAAAAAACACGACATCGATTCCGACATTCTGATGATCACAAACGGTAAGCAACATGTCGCCACGGCCGGTGTGATGGGCGGGCTGGACAGCGAAGTCGAAGACGATACGGTAAATATTCTACTTGAATCGGCTCACTTCAATGCCTCGGTTATTCGTAAATCGCGCAATAAACTCGGATATAATACCGAAGCTTCCTTCAGATTCGAGCGTGGTGTCGATCCCGGCGGCGTAATCGCAGCCGCCGACCGAGCCGCGGCTCTCATGGCTGAACTGGCCGGAGGAGAAGTCCTGGCCGGTGTCGTCGATACTTATGCCAAGAAAATCGAAAAGGCGAAAGTAACACTTCGTCCCGAGCGCGTCTGTAAACTGCTTGGCGTCGAGATCGACCGGGAGACAATTAAAAAAATTCTGACCGGTCTGGGCATGGAAATCAGCGGCGACGGTGTTTTCGCGGTAACGGTTCCGACCTGGCGCCCGGATATTACTCGCGAGGTCGATCTCATCGAAGAGGTCGCCCGCATTTATGGTCTTGATAATATCCCGAATGGAAAAAACAATAAGGGGCCGCTGTATACGCCGACCCACCGCCGCGATACGATAAGAGCCGATCTTCGCAATATTCTCAATGGGTTCGGGTTCGATGAAATGATGGGGACCGGATTCGCCAAACCGAAAATGATGCTCCTGCTGGAGCCCTCGATCGAGCCGATTAAAGTCACGAATCCGATTTCCGATGATTTCGGCTATATGCGGACGCGCATGCTCTATTCGATGCTCATCGCGGCGAGTCACAATATTCGCCACCGGAACCTCGATGTCCGCCTGTTTGAAATTGGCAAAGTCTATCTGCGCCACGAAGATATGCCGCTGGAACCGGAATACTGCGGTTTGATTTTATCCGGCAAAACAGGGGAGATGTTCTGGAAAGATGCGCCGGTCGATACCGACCTCTTTGAGCTCAAAGGCGCCCTTGACGGTATCGCCGACGGCGTCGGAATTGGGACCGTTGAGCTGGTTCTCGATAAAAAGTCCGGATATGATAGTTCCGGCTCTTACAAAGTTGTCTGTGGCGACAAAACAATCGGCTGGGCCGGTAAGGTCGACCGCAAGCTGCTCAAGACATTCGATATTAAACAAGATTGCTATGCCGCGGAATTGCAGATAGCGGAAATGATTAGGGCCGAAAAAGGTGTTGTCCTGTTCGAGTCCTTGCCGAAATTCCCGTCATCGACACGGGATATAGCGATAATCGTCGATAAGTCAGTTACCTCGGGTATGTTGAAGAAGGTAATTATTGAAAACGGCGGCGATATTCTCGATTCAGTCACCGTTTTCGATGTATTCACCGGCGGCAACATTTCTGAAGATAAAAAATCACTGGCGTTTTCCCTGATCTTCCGATCATCAGATAAGACATTGGCCGACAATGAGGTCGATGCCGTACATCAGCGGATTATCAAGGCCCTGGAAACGTCGTATCAAGCTCGCTTAAGGGAGTAGATCATGGCCCTTGATTCATTGAATAAACTGGAAGAGCGTATCAGTAAAGCGGTTGCTCACATAGAAAAACTGGCCGATGAAAATGCGAAATTGGCCGCTACCAATAAAGATCTCCACGAAACGAACCAAAAACTCGTAGAACTACAAAAGAAACATCAAGCCGACCTCGAAGAGGCCGAGAAAAAGTACCGGGAACTTGATATGCAATACAAGCAGGTTTCCGAGAAGGTGAAAGATAAGGTGGAAGGATTGCTCCGGAAAATCGATTCGCTGGAGCAAATCCCGCAATAAATATTATCTTGACAGCAATACGCAGTATTTGCGATATTGTAAGTTGTTAGTGAAGAGAAAGTTAATAACGGACTGATGACCGAATTTTCGGTAGGAATTTTATGGATTCGTCCAAAAATCGTGTTCGCGTAAATATATATGGTGAGGAATACACCGTCCGTTCTGATGGCGATATTGACTACATTGTTCGAGTTGCTGACTACATTGACAAAAAAATGCGCTTTATTGCCGAAAAAATGCCGAATAAATCTCCAACCAGGGTGGCGGTGCTCACCGCCCTCAACGTTGCCGACGAATTATTCAGGGAACGAGAAGAAGGCGAAAACGATTTGTCCGCTGTCGAAAAGCGCGCCAGCGACATCCTTTCGATGTTAGACGAAAAACTTCCGGAAAGCTAATCTTTGTCCAGCAATACCGAGGCGTTAAACTCGATATTGTCTATCCTTTCTCTTCATATTTCAAACTTCTCCTGCTTTGGAGGTTTATATAAATGGAATCGACCATTATTTTTATTCTGGTTGTTGTTTTGGCGGCCATTTTTGCAGCCGGTATCGGGTGGTTTATGTCACGCCGTGTCGGTAACAAAAAACTGGCCAATGCCGAGGAGTTCGCACGCAGGATTATTGCCGAGGCCGAAAAAGAAGCCGAAATTAAGAAGAAAGAGGCAATCTTAGAGGCCAAGGACGAATGGTACAAGGCGAAGAACAGCTTTGAGCGGGAAATCCAGAATAAGAAAACTGAGATAAATAAGATCGAGAAAAGGCTCGCATCGAAGGAACAGGAACTCGGAACGTTCAGAGAATCCCTGGACCGCCGCGAGCAAAAAATCGAGGAGTTGGGCCGCAATAATTCCGTCCGCGAAAAGGCGATCGGCATTCGCGAGCAGGAACTGGATAAGCTCATCGCCGACCAGAATGTCCAGCTCGAAAAGATTTCCGGCATGACCAGCGAGGAAGCGAAGCAGATCCTCATCGAGAATATGACCGGCCGGGCCAAAATAGAGGCTGCCGCCATCGCCAAGGAAATCAAGGAAAAGGCCGAACAGGAAGCGGAAAAAGAGGCCAAGGAAATCATCACACAGGCCATTCAGCGCTGCGCTGCCGACCACACTGTCGAGTCGACTGTATCGGTCGTCAACCTGCCGAATGATGAAATGAAGGGCCGCATAATCGGCCGCGAGGGGCGCAATATTCGCTCGTTCGAAACAGCGACCGGTATCGATGTTATCGTCGACGATACGCCGGAGGCCGTTATTCTTTCCGGATACGATCCGGTCCGCCGCGAAGTCGCCCGCATGGCTCTCGAAAAGCTCGTTGCCGATGGACGTATCCATCCTACACGAATCGAAGAAGTCGTCGCCAAGGCCGAAAAGGATATGGAAGTTATTATCCGCGAGGCCGGTGAACAGGCTGCCTTCGATATCGGCATTCACGGTCTTCACCTGGAAATTATCAAATTACTCGGTAAGCTGCGCTTCCGCACCAGCTATGGTCAGAATGTCCTCCTGCACTCCACCGAGGTCGCGATTCTGGCCGGTATTATGGCCGCAGAATTGAAACTCGATCCGGCCATTGCCAAACGCTCGGGATTACTCCATGACGTCGGTAAAGCGGTGGATAGGGAGACCGAGGGGACGCATACGCAGATCGGCGCCAAGATTCTCCGCAAGTATAACATCGATCCGGTGATTATTAATGCCGTTGAATCGCATCATGGCGACGTCCCGATGGAAACGCCGTATTCCGTATTGGTTCAGGCCGCGGATGCCGTTTCCGGCTCGCGTCCCGGAGCGCGTCGCGAACCGCTGGAGAGCTATATCAAGCGCCTCGAAAAGCTTGAGGAATTGGCCGACAGCTTTAAGGGTGTGTCGAAAGCATATGCCATTCAGGCGGGCCGCGAGGTTCGCGTTATTGTCGAATGTGACAAGATGGATGATCTCGCATCGACCGTTTTGGCACATGATATTGCCGGGCGCATCGAGGCCGAAATGGAATATCCCGGTCAGATTAAGGTTACCGTTATTCGTGAAATGAGATCCGTGGAGTACGCCAAGTAATGCCCGAAATGAAAATTCTCTTTTTTGCAGACGTCGTTGGAAAGCCGGGGCGGCATATCCTGTCCCAGATGACCAAGCGTCTCAGGTTTAAATACAATGCCGATTTCGTAATCGCCAATACCGAAAATGCCGCCGGCGGATTCGGAATCACGCCTGAAATGGCCGCCAAGACATTTTCGTATGGTATCGATTGCCAGACATCCGGTAATCATATCTGGGATCGGCAGGGGATAAATGAATTCCTCGGTTCGGAACCGCGCATGCTGCGACCGGCCAATTATCCCGACGCCCCAGGCTCGGGTCTGTATGTCGGCGAGGCCAATGGTTATAAAATTGCCGTTATATCCGTGATGGGGCGGACGTTCATGTACGATATCCATTGCCCATTTCGGACAATCGACCGCATTATTAAGGGATTGAGCGAAGATGTTAAAATTATAATCGTCGATATGCACGCCGAAGCGACATCGGAAAAACAGGCAATGTGGTTTTATCTCGATGGTCTGGCGACGGCTGTTGTCGGAACGCATACGCATGTCCAGACGGCCGACGAGCAGATATCGGGGAGAGGTACGGCGTATATCACCGACGTCGGCATGACCGGGCCGCATGATTCCATTCTCGGGATGAAGAAGAAGCCGGCCCTGGGACGATTCCTGTATGGCCGTCCGATCAGATTGTCGGTGGCCGAGGATGATGTCAGGATATCCGGAGTGGTTATTACCGTCGATCCGGAGGGCGGAGGACGAGCAACAAACATAGAACGATTCTGCATGACACTGGATATGGATCTACCCATGCGGGATCCTGATGAGGAGGTAGATGATGGCGGGGAAGCTGATAGACGGCAAAGCGATAGCGAAGAAGATTAAAGAAGAGGTTAAATCCGAAGTTGAAATCCTTGCCAAGCAGGGAATCACTCCGGGGCTTACCGCCGTTCTGGTCGGTGACGATCCCGCATCTCACATCTACGTCAACAACAAGGCCAAAGCCTGCAAGAAAGTCGGCATTAACGGCGAAGTCATTAAGCTCCCGGCAGAGACCTCGGCCGACGAGCTCAGACAACTGGTCATTAATCTAAACCAGAGAGAGGATGTTCACGGCATCCTCATTCAGTCGCCGTTGCCGAAGCACATCGACGAACTCGATATGATTCTGAATGTCGATCCGCTCAAGGATGTCGATGGTTTCCATCCGATGAATGTCGGGTACATGATGCTGGGTTCGCCGATTTTTCTCCCTTGTACGCCGTTTGGCGTCATTCGAATTCTTGATGAAATCGGTCAAAATCCCAAGGGAAAAAAAGTAGTTATTCTCGGTCGCGGCAATATCGTCGGCAAGCCGCTGGCGGCTATGTTGATGCAGAAATGGGAGGGTTGTAACGCGACGGTGACTGTTTGCCATACCGGGACGACAAATATCGTCGGGGAAGTCCGGCAGGCCGATATTCTGGTTGCAGCCATGGGGATGCCGAAATTCGTAACCGGCAACATGGTGAAAGAAGGGGCGGTCATCATTGACGTCGGTACGAATCGCGTCGATGATCCCAGTACCGAAAAGGGATACTATGTCTGCGGCGATGTAGACTTCGACAGTTGCGTTGACAAGGCCTCATGGATAACACCGGTTCCGGGTGGAGTCGGTCCGATTACGATTGCCATGCTGATGTATAATACCGTTCGAGCCGCAAGGCTAAAACTTGTGAGTAAACAATAGCTTATAAGTATTCGTTAAAGCTATACATTATGAAATCTTAACGGCTGTCAGTTACACGAGATTGGCAGCCGTTTCTTCTTGATATTCGGGGATGAAATACTAACTCATGCACTATAATGAAGAGCTTATGTGTATGTATGCGTATTAGGTGCAAAATGTTGCATAGACCGGATTTTGGGATTACTTCTCGAGAAAAATCGTGAAAATTCATGGCAAATTGTTGATTTTTGTTATAGTTGTAAGAATTTGTCGGGTAATTAATTAGATAAGCTTCTGCAGTCTCCGAATTTTCCAATTCACGATATCTCAGAATATTTCAGGAAAAGGGGCTGGTAGGGAAACTAGGGCATAGCTTTTGCTTTATTCTCGGCATACAACACTGGGATGTATTGCGAATAATGATGCGAAAAGTACTGCTGATAACCTGTCTTCTCTCCCTTCTCACCGGTATCGCCTTTGGTCAGGATATCGGATTTACATTTGTCGATGAAGACTATGTATCGACAATTGCCGATGCCCCTGATAATTTTTCTGCCGGTTCCACGCCTCCGTTTCCGGTTGGATTGGAAGATGTTACGGACACGCTGTCGGTGTATACCGTCGGACAGAGTGCCGTCCATCAGGTAGGTTTTCAGCTTCCGAGCACGTTTTATTTCCCGCATGGATTGCTCCGAGGTCGGCAGGTCGTTATCACGTTTCCGCCCGAATTTGACCTGACGACGATTTCATCCGTTTCTTATCGCGACACAGATGATATGCACAGCGATCCTCAGATCGCCTGGGTTTTCATATACTATCACTCGCTTGTCGTCCGCTTCCGCGACAATCTCCCCAGTCCGTCTCAACCTGATTTCGCCTATATCACGATTAATTCAATCAAGAATCCGACCGAGGCTCGAGACTTCCGGGTTGTCGTCAAGGTGGATAATTACTTCGCGCAGACCGTGGCCGGTCCGGCTTTCAGCGATTACTTCGAGTTGATTCCGGATAGCCCGATGTATCTTGCTGTGTCGCCTTCGGATGCTCTGACCGTTCGGGCGGGCGATCTCACGCCGTTTTTCGCCGAGGTCACCGACAAATACGGCAATACTATCGCCACCGATGACATTGCCTGGTCAATTGATGAAGAACTCGATCCCATCGGTTATATGGTCGAATCCGCACTCATGGCGACGACAGTCGGTACCGGGCGGGTTCAGGCAGATTTCCAAGAATTGACTGCATTCTCGGGTCCTATAATTGTCACTCCGGGCGATGCCGAACGGCTCGAGTTGTTAGTTGTTCCGGATACGATAGAATCCGGCCAATCTCTGCACAATGACGTTGACGTTTCCGTTTATGACGGTTTTGAAAATAAAAAGACTGATTTCACCGGTTCCGTCTGGTTCACAACCGATGACGAACAAGCGGAGGTACCGTATGATGAAGGCAATCCTTATCGATTTACTGCAGAGGATCAGGGGGGAAGAGTCTTTTCTGGTGACGAATTTATTTTCCAGACGGCGGGGCCGCGTGTATTATCGGTTTTAAGCGATGATGGCCTGACGGCTACGGCAGGCGGCATTTTTGTCACGACTGAGGGCGAAATCAGTTTTATCGTCAATGCCCCCGAGGTAGTTTATGCGGGCGATGATTTTACGATAGAGATTCTTGATGCCGTTGATAATCACGGCAATCCGTTCACAGGTATAATCTCGGTCACAGGCGGCGAGACTTCACCGAATGGCACCGAGCCGGATATCTCTGATATCTTTGTGGCAAACGGTACCGGCAGCGCCGAATTCACACTCTATGCGGCAGGCCTGAATGATTTGGACTTCGGTCTCGGGGAATTCTCCAGACGTCAGACGATTGAGGTGTTGCCTGTCAGCGCCGCGGAAGCGCAGTTCGCATTGGATGAGACGCAGTTTGTCGGGCATCCGTTTATCGGCGGATTTGCAGTCACGATTCTCGATTATTACGGCAATCCGAAGATGGATATCGGTTCGGCCATAGATGAAGTCATTTTTATTGCGTCTTCAGGCACAATATCTCCTGCCATCGTTTCAGCTGACTTATTTGATGGCGCGACGCTGACCATTGATTCAATGGTCTATTCCGGTGCACCCGGAATTGTTACGCTTAGAGTAACACTTGGCAGCGGACCGGATACTACGCTGACTCTCCATACCGAGTTTTATGCCAATGGCATAGCATTAGAGACAGCCGAGAATTACAATCTGGCCAATGAGATACCACGGGGATGGACTACCGGCACACGCGGTTATATGCAAAATCCGGGAAATGTAACTCCGGTTTCATTGAATGGTACCGCCGGATTCATATCTATCGGCAATAGTGATTCGTTTGAAATTCTGCCGTCTGATTGCATTCCTGAAGCAGGCAGTGTCTCGAAATGCCAGTATATGGTCGAGTTGAACTCGGATATTGAGCCGGGTGATTACACGTACCGAATTACTGCTATCGCTGAGTATGTTTATGGCGAGGAAACGATTTCAGTCACCACATATATTGACGAAGAAGTGGCGATTATTCCGTTCGCTGAATTCACGATATCGGATTGGGATCTTCCGGCAATTGCCCTGCAACGGCCCGATACCCTGACCGGCGGGTTTACGATCAACAACAGCAACGATTTTGATTCCGATACTTATCTCTCATACCGTGTAAGATTAGATAATGTCTATACGGTGAGCAGCGGCAAATTTACGTATGACTGGTCGCCGTCACTTCTCATTGAAAGTGATTTTATCATTCGCCCGGATTTACAGCTTAGGACTTACGCATACGGACTCGAAATTTCACTTCGCATGTATCAGGAAGACGGCTATCCGCTCGAGTATCAGATGCAGTTTGTCCCCGGTGATTCTCTGACTATTATTCCGCGAGCGCTTTATCTCGTCAATGGCGACAATGTCACGCCGGTCAATGCAACCGTCGGATCATCGGTTTCGTTTACCGTTCCGCTGGAATTAGTTGGGCAGTCAATCGTAAACCTGGATGGCACGCAGACATTCTTCGCGATTTCCGACGGGCAAGTCTCCAGTCAGGCTCGGCTGGCGGAAGATAGCTACACACTGACCGACGGAATCACTGAATTAACGACCATGCCGGTAGCGATTCCCAGCAATTGGCTGAATAAAAATTTGGTCGGCAGCCTGACGATTGTCGGTACCGAGAGCGACTATTTCGATGTCAACCGGACGATTTATTTCGGCATTCCGCTGACTATTACTGATCTTCCCGCAACGAGAATCGTTTCGCTGGAAATCGAGGCGCCCAATGTGCCGTTCGTGAATACCGGACAGGAATTCAGTCTGGTAGGAAAAATTTATAACAGTTCGACTGCTGATGTCACGAGGCCGTTTACCGTAACGGCAAACTCGGACGGCGGGTCGAGCATCTCAGATCCGATTCTCGTCGAATCTCTCCCGGCAGGGGATACGGCAATAGTTACCTTTACTATTACTGCCGATGAAAATCCGAATCCTGCCGAGCGATTCTATCTGACGGCCTCGAATCTGGATCAGCAGCTTTCTGAAATCGATAACGATGCCATCGCCGTGATTCAGATCCCGGCCAATCTGACTTTCTCTGCGGAAATCCAGGATCGTATCGGCCCGATAGCGGTGCTCGATTTCAATGAAGTCTTTATCATCACCGCCGAATACGACAATGACGGGCAGTCCGATTTCACCGGCGGGACACTGCTTCTTGATTATGATGGAACCGAGAATTTCGGTGTCGAATTTCCGATCTCCGTGACTCTGGGCGAAGATATGGCCTGGGCGCTGGTTTCTCCGAATGTCGCATTTTCGTCCGAATTAACCGTTCGCTGGGGCGAGACCCCGATAGATAAAAATACCGGCGAACCGGTGACCGATCTGAGTGATCCGGTGACGCTCCCGTTTAAGGTGGAGGCCTCGATTACGCGACTGGTGATTCAGCCTGATTCATTCGATACGCAACCATTGATTCGTAATCAGATGAGCACGCTGTTCAAGTTGTCCATGGAAAATGTGACATCCGACAGCCGCAATATCATCGGTGTCAAAACGATCATGATCAAGGTCACCGACCGCGACGGCAACAAGATTGACGGCTCATACATCGTCGAGGATAATGGCTCCGGTTTTTATGTCAATAATGAGTTGAAGACGGAACTCATCTTTATAAACGGCGAATTAGCTTTTAAATTCAATGATATGTTCATCGAGGCAGGCCAGAAGACCGTTCTCGAGATGCGGTTCATGCCGAAAATTGATGCATTGCTCGATTTCTTCAATATGCGCCTCGATGGCGATGACATCACCGCCGAATTTGTTTCCGGGCCGCGTACCGGCGAGCGAGTCACGATTACCGGCGTGTTGGATCGCGCCTTTGAAGTAAGTTTACCGCAGGCGATTATCGCGACTGAATTCGGCGAGTCATTTAAAAATTACCCGAACCCGTTTAATCCGATGGTGGAGGAAACGGAGTTTATTTACAATCTGCCGTCCGATTCCGATGTCGATATTTACATCTTCACCGCGACCGGTGAGAAAGTCCGCCACCTGCATTATGCTGCCGGCAGCGCCGGTGGGCAGGGGGATCAGTTGGCTCGCGCCTATTGGGACGGCCGCAACGGTGACGGCGAGATAGTTCTCAACGGCGTCTATATCGCCTATATCGAAGTGGCCCAGGGCGGTCTGAAAGCCAAATTAAAAATGGCGGTGGTAAAATGAGAATGACGAAGCTGTGCATACTCGTTTTACTGCTCGGCCTGTTCTCGAGTTTTGTTCCTGCTGCAGACGATGCCGGAACCGAATCGGTGTTCTCGATCGGAGCAGGTGCTCGTGCTATGGGCATGGGCAATGGCTTCGTCGGACTTTCCGATGATGCCACTGCGATCTATTACAACCCGGCGGGTATGTTCTCGCTTCAATCACAGCAGATAACCTTCCTGCACACGATTCTGTTCGAAGAAACAGTATACGATTTTCTCGGCTATGTCATGCCGTTCAACAAAGGCGCCTTCGGTTTTGCCGGGATGCGCCTCGGAACCGATGATATCGGCCGCCGTGACAATGAATATTATGATCTGGGACGTTTCTCGGCCTCGCGTCTCCAGTTTATCGCATCCTATGCTCACAACATAAACAGCAAATTTACGTTCGGCGCATCCGGTAAAATGGTGCATCATTCGATCGATACCTATTCCGCCTATGGATTCGGATTGGATGTATCGGGACGGTATGTTATCACAAATCGCCTCAGCGCCGGTATTCTCCTGCAGGACATCATCGGTCCGAAGATGCAGTTAATTAATGAAAAAGAGCGCACGCCCTATGTGCTGAAAACCGGTCTGGCCTATCGACTCGGCGACCAATTCTCACCGATACAGGCTAATATTGTATTTGATGTCGACAAACCCGAGAATAGAAGCGCCAAAGTACGAACCGGTATCGAGGCGACGCACAATTCGGGATTAACACTCCGCACAGGGTATGATCGCGACAACCTGACGGTTGGTATGGGTATTCGCTATCAGGATCTGCGATTCGATTATGCTTACAAATTTATGGAATACCTTGATGACAGCCACCGATTCTCGTTTACATTCGATTTCGGGCTGTCTCAGGAAGAGAAACTGACTCGCCAGCGCGAAGCGGCGAAACTGCGCGAAGAAAAACTTCTGGCCGATCAGCGTCACAAGGCGCTGCTGGCCGAGCTTAATGCCGCTGACGAGTATTATTCCGACGGCCGGTATGATTCCGCTTTGGCGGCTTATTATCGCGCCGATGCCTATGCGGACGATAAAGGCTATATCAATGCCCGCATCAACAATATTCTCGCGATGATGGGTGATGCGAAACAATCGCAACAGTCCGCAATTATCATCGACAGCAGCGGGGCGATGGCCGGTATCGACTTCATGAATCAATCTCGCGTTCTGTATCAGCAGGGCTCATTAATTGCGGCTCGCGATATGGTAGAGATGGCTCGTAAGTTTGGAGCGGAGAGTCCGGAGCTTGATTCGCTCGATCTCCAAATCAACGTAGCCATCGACGAAGTAATCAGCGCCAATATATCGAAGGCGAAGCGAGCCTTTGATCAGGGTGATTATATCGACGCCTATAACTATTACAACACGGTATTGGTCTATAATACAAGTAATGCTCTGGCGCGAAAAGGCTCCGAATTGGCCGAAAAACGGTTGAGTCTGGCCCAACATTTGAATTTAGGGCTTGAATATTACAACCAGGGCAAATATATTTCGGCTCAGCGGGCATTTAACCTCGCATTGACGGTTGAGCCTGATAACGAAACGGCTAAAGAATATCAGGCGAAGATTAACAGCCGGATTCAGGAATCGACTTCACTTGAAGACCTGCAGAAAAATGAGCGGGTCTGGCAGTTGTACCTCGAAGGGCTCGAAGCATTCCGACGGGGCGAGTACGAGAAGTCGATCGAGTTGTGGGAAGACGTATTGGAAGTGTATCCGAACAACAAGAATACACTGGAAAATATCGAACAGGCTCGGCTGCGCCTGAAAAAATAAGCGGCTTACTGCTGGTTTACTACGGTTTTTTGAGTGTTTACATCGATTCGCAACGTATTCTTGAGGGCGTGGGGGAGAGTCCTCGGGGGTTTTTTTGTCGTAATATACGAGAATTGTATTACATTGAACGCGTATGTTTCGTAAGCCTATCAGAGAGATAGTAGCAGCTTTTCCTGCGCAGGAAAGCCAGTTGGTCGGAATGCGCAAGACAGTCGAGGAAATCTGTCTCCAGGCGAATCTGACTTCCAAAGAAATCAACAATATCGTATTGGCCATCGAAGAAGGCGCCACGAACATCATTCGCCACGCCTATATGTTCAATGAGGGTGAGGTGCGGCTGAAAGTCGAGATGTTCAAGCACTCGATCACGTTCTCGCTCTTCGACACCGGCAAATCGTTCCAGCCTCCGGACAAGTCTAAGCTCGATCTTAAAAAGATGGCCTCGACGGGCCGCAAGGGTGGCCTCGGGTTCTACCTGATTAATAAGGTCATGGACCGGGTCGAGTATTATTCGCTCGAGGGTGAAAACGAACTTCGCATGACGAAGTTCCTCAGCGAGCGGGGAGCAAAAGAACTTGAATGGAGCGGCGGCCTTTCCCTGCGCGTAAAGTTTTCGGCGTTTACACTGCTCATCGTCGGATTCCTCGTGGCCGGCGCTTACTATTACATCAATACGCGCTCGCATCGGTATATTCACTCACAGCTCGATAAGACGGTCGATGCTCTGTGTAATACGATTGCATCACAGGCCTATGGGTATATCATCAATAACCGCTCGGATGTGGAGTTCGATGAACTGGTCGTGTCGTATCAGCTCGCCAATGATATCCTGACCTCGATTGTTATCATCGATGCCAACGGAATGATCCTGGCCGATTCTCGGGGCCCCGGGGGGCTGCACACGAAGTACAATCAGGAGCGCTTCGCCGAAATCAAAGATATCGAGTACAAGCAGGTGTACAATCAGGATCAGGCCAACCCCTTCATTGTCCGCAAAATTAATTTCGGCGGGACGGACCTGGGCTCGGTCATCATGGAATATTCGCCGCTCATCATGCAGGCGGAACTTCGCGAGGCGCGCAAGATTATTATCATTATTACCTGCCTTGGGCTGTTTATCGGAATCTCAGGTATTTACCTGTTGTCGAACTATTTCGTGCGACCGATCGGGCGAATCGTGTATCGCGTTCGAAAATTCTCGCAGGGTGATCTTGACAGCCAGTTGCCATTGACCGGCGCCGGGGAATTCTATGAAATCTCTAAGGCCTTAAACGAGCTTATCATGCGTATCCGCCGCGACCGCAAGAATATCGTCGAGCGGGAGATTCTGCAAAAAGAAATGCAGATGGCGGAAACGATTCAGAAGGCATTGATACCGTCCAAACTTCCCGAAGTGAAAGGCTTTAACATCGGGACGATTTACAAGGCCGCGCGCATGGTCGGCGGCGACTTGTTCGATATCGTGAAAATCGATGATGATACGTTTGGTATCGTAGTAGCCGATGTGTCAGGGAAAGGCGTTCCCGGTTCGCTCGTTATGTCAATGGTGCGGACGGTCCTGCGCCTCGAGGCGCGCGGGAATCATTCGGCCCGCGATGTGCTCATCAAGGTGAATGATTTCGTGGCCGATGACATCAAGGCCGGAATGTTCGTGACCATATTATTGGCGATTATTAATACCAAAACCAGGGTCATCAATTTTGCATCCGCCGGGCATAATCCGATTATTCATTTTTCCAGCGCCTCGAAAAAGGCGGATTCGATCAATGCGCCGGGAATGCCGGTCGGGCTCAAGGCGCACGGCAGTGAATTCGCCGACGCCATGGAATCGGCGGAGATAAAACTGGAAGATAATGATTTCCTTCTCATCTACACGGATGGCGTTACCGAGGGGCGTGGGTATAACAAGAACGCCTATGGGACGGGGCGACTTATAGAGCTTCTCGAGGAAAACACGGATAAATCCGGCGTCGAAATGGCCGGTATTATCGAATCCGACATCGCCCGATTTGTCGGCAGTAATGAGCAACACGATGATATTACGATGGTAATATTAAAGAGCTGCCCCGCGGATGATGAAGCGTGCGATAACGGAGGCAGCGAATCCGACACCGCATCAAAACCGTCTGCAGCGACTATTGATTCCGTGACCGTTTCTCAAAATAATAATTCTAAGTAACTATCAAACAATAAATTATAAAATTGCGTCTAACCTTTGTGCAGAAATTTGCGTGCTTTTAAAGTTGACATTTTTCGGCTGTATGTTATCCTTAGGCAGGATTGCTCTCTTTGAGTTTTGCTATCGCCGAATAATACAGAAGTAGAGGGGTTGTGGACATATCTGCCTCACATATTGTTCTATCCCTGCTTGTACTCATTCTCGCAGTTTTATTGCTTGTTCGCCAGCGCCAATTGGGGCAACTCCGCCCATTAGATGATATCGAATTAGTTTTAAAGGGGCTTCGTACCAATCTTCTCCTGAGCCGCACTGAGGGGAAAATTCAGAAAGTTGCCGGTCAACTGTCGAATATCCTGATTACGAATTTACGATCCGAACACATCCTGTTTTTCAGGCGTCAGAAGCGCTATCTGGAAATGAATTATGTCTATGGCATGAAGAATGTGAGCCGGTCGAAATATCGTATTCCCGTTACCGATGTCCTCCTGCAAAAGCTGACGGACGGCGCTCCGATTCGAACCCCGAAGGAACTTGGCGATTTGATAGGCAAAGATCTGCAGGCGCTATTACAGGAAAACAGCTTCAATCTTGTTTTTCCTATCTTTTGGAAAGATAATCTTTTCGGTGTCTATTTCATCTTTACGAAACTCGCAATCAATCATCCGGTAGTCCAAGCGTTTTTGTTATTCCTCAATCAAAACCTGTCTATCGCATATCAGTTGACCAAAATGGAATCGACGCAACGCCTGTTGGAGCGGCGATTCAATCGGGAACTGAGCAAGAACGGCCAGAACAGGGACGAGGATAAGGTTTCCGCGCAGGGACCGGAAGATCCCGGTCATCTTATCGATGTTTTTTCGAAACACACCGTCGATGATTTGATGATGAGTCTGTTCGGCAAGATCAAGGCCGGGCTCAAGGCCGAGAAACTCGTTTTCCTGTCGGAGGCAAAACAGGCGGGAAATAAGGCCAATGCCTTTTCGCCGGAAAAGGATACTGAGCAGTTTACGCTTGAGAGCGCTGAATTCAACAAGATATTCGGTTCACTGCAAAGAAATAAAATCTACGATGTAAAACAATTGTCGGATTCCGTTGACGCCGATGACATCTGTCAGCGGCTCAAAGGCGCACAGTTCTGCCGGATTTCACGTTTTTCCCTGAATGATAAACAAAAAGGCATGTTGCTCTGGACCGGTAAAACGACGCAGGATGTCGAACAGAAAATCCTCAGTCGTTTGGAGCATGTCGGCCAGCGCGCGATGGTGAACGCCGTTGAGTTCGAAAAAGTACAGGCGATGTCGTATACAGACAGTCTCACCGGCCTGTATAATTATCGCTATTTTATCAAGCGTCTGAATGAAGAAATTCAGCGCGCCAGCCGGTACAATCGGCGGGTAGGTCTGTTATTATTCGATATCGATGACTTCAAAGTCTATAACGATAATTTCGGGCATCAATGGGGAGATGAGCTCCTGCGTAAGATGGGGCGTATTCTGGCCGAGAATCTCCGGTCGATCGATATCGTCGCCCGTTATGGTGGTGATGAATTCTGTATAATCATGCCCGAAGCCGATCGCGCGACATGCTCGGTTTTCATGGATCGTCTGCGCCATGCAATCGGGAAATCCGATTTCGGAGATACCGGGCGGGCGATAATGGGAAAAATAACGATCAGTATCGGCGCGGCCATCTTTCCGGATGACGCCGAAAACGCCGAACGGCTGATTTATTACAGCGATATGGCCCTGTTGAAATCCAAGGCATCCGGACGAAATTGCAATACCTTATTTTCCTCCGATTTATTACAGCAAAATAAACGCTAATCTCAACTATCCTTTTGCCATGCAACGTACTATAATCATTGCGGTATTTCCGTCCATGGGCAGCCGTTTGCGCTTGACTTAGGGTCTAAAAGCGGTTACTTATGTACTTAACTAATGGAAAAAGAGGCCGATTTTATCTATATAACCGAGCCTGTCGGTCACTATTCAAGGAATGAACTATGTCATTACAAATTCGTCTGACTCATATCTGTTTGATTTTCGCCTTTGTGCTTTTCTCGGTTGGTATGCTGGCCGCCGATGAATATATCATCGGTCCCGAGGATGAACTGGAAATCAGTTTCTGGCAGGTGCCGGAATTGAACCAGACCGTTGTCGTTCGTCAGGATGGTAAGGTTACTCTTTCGATCATTGGTGAGATAGACGCCGCCGGATTGACGCCGCGAGAATTATCCGAAAAGATCGAGCGCAACGTATCACTCTATGATAAGCGCATTTCCCAGGCGGCTGTGACCGTGACCGGATACAATTCCCAAAAGGTGTTCGTTGCAGGTCAGGTGGCGAGTCCCGGGAAAAAGACCTTTGAAGTCATTCCCGATATCTGGACGGTGATTAAAGAGGCCGGTGGGGCAACCGAACAGGGGGACTTGACGCGCGTATCCATTATCAAATCACAGGAGAGCGGCGGCGAAGTCATCAATGTCAATGTACTCGAAGCCATCGCCAAAGGCACGGTGGAGCAGTTGCCGAAGCTGGTCAGTGGTACGACGATTGAAGTTCCGCGTGCGGCCGGCGGCGTTCCCGGAAGACAGTTAACATCCGATTATATCGAGCGGAAGAATTTATTTTATGTGATCGGCGCCGTCAACCAACCGGGCAATCATGCCTATGAAGGGCAGATGGATATTATCGATGCCCTCGGTGCCGCCGGCGGCATTACCGAAGCGGCCGATCTGAAAAACGTCAAAGTTATCAGCAAGAACGGTCAAGGGACGACTGTTTTGCACGCCAATCTGGAAGAATATCGAACCCAGGGACAGGCGAAGCGCATCGTTATCAGCCCGGAAGATATGATTGTCGTCAGTGAAAAGGGACGCGGATTTATCAGTTGGGAAAATCTGCGCGACTTTTCGGCGGTGGCGACTTCATTGGTTACGATTTATTTATTATTCGATCGGAACGATTCGAATAATAACTAAGGGGCGAAGGGAGAATCCGGTTACCAGGGAACTTCGTTATTGGGAAGTAGTGAATTCATATGCGTTTAAAAAGTAAAGTTTCCATAGATGATCGCGAGTTTCTTGTTCAGACGGTGAATGATACCGATGAGCATGCCGTCATCTCATCGCTGTTTGTCGATGGGCAAGTCCTGGAAGTCTCGCGCTTTCCGCATCCGATTACGATGACGGAAGACGAGATTGCCTCGGTCGTTCGGTTGACTCATGATGACAAAAAAAGCGAATTGGAAAAGCTACTCGAATCACACAAGCAGGTACTCAAATCCGGCGATACCGATTTAATGTTCAGCATCGGTACGGGATTATATTACAAGAAGCTCTTCGGCGAGGCAAGATCGCTGTTCGAGTCGGTCATCGCCTGCAAGCCCGATCATCATCAGGCTGGAAACTATTTGGGCCTGTCCCATTTCGCGCAGGGCAACTACGACGATGCCGCCAAGATTTTAGGCCGGGCCGTCGAACTAAGGCCGACGTTTGCGGATTACCGAAATAACTATGGCGAGGCGTTACTGGAGGCAGGGTTCTGCCGCCGGGCGGTCGAGGAGTTTCAGGAGGCGCTGAATCTCAATATTTATTATGCTGACGCCTATTTCAATCTCGGTATTGCCTATATCGTTAATGCCATGACCCGCGAAGATTACAAAATGTACGCCGAACATGCCGGTCGGGCGCTTGAGATGATGGAGCGGGCGATACTGATTTCTCCCGAATTCAAGACCAGTCGTTTTGATGAGGCCCGGCGCCTCTATGAACAAAATGATCTGGAAAGCGCAGTCATCCTATTCAAGGCAGTGCGCAATTCCAAGCGGGCAAGAAATCGTCAGGAATTTGCCAATTATCATGTACGCTATCTGCTCTTTTCCGAATTAGCCAATAAACGAGCCGTTACCGAACGTATTCGTTTTCTGAAGGATGAAATTGAAAAGAACCCGAACTATGCCGATTTGCACTATGAGCTGGGACTTTGCCATATGCAGGAAGCTCATTTCAATTGGCAGAACGGGATGTCTCATTTCGAAAAGGCCGTCGAGTTGAATCCTCGATTAGTAAAAGCCGAAACCGGTATGAGGCGGGCGAGGGAATTTTCCGATACCATAAAAGAAGCGATTCTCGATATCGCGAAGAGTGAATCGGATTAATGATTGTGGGAGACTACGCAGCGTGAAAAAGAATAATGTAAACCTCTTTGAGTTTTTTGACCAGGAGTCTCCTTACGCGACCGAATTTCGGCGCTTGCTCCACAATCTTAATGGCGCCATAACCGGCGACAAGACGAAAATTATTTTGATTACATCGGCCATGCTGGCCGAGGGGAAATCGACTATCGCAGCCTTTTTAGCCATGACGGCCGCCGGTAAGAAAAAACGGAAAACGCTACTCGTCGATTGCGATCTGCGCCGCCCGACAATTCACAAATTATTCAATGTCGCTCGCGAAGGCGGCGTTGTCGAGGCGCTGACGCAGAATAAACCGCTCAAAGAGGTAACTAAGCGAACCTCCCAGGAATATCTCGATATCGTCACGGCAGGAAAGACCGTCCATACGCCGACGGATGTGTTCGATTCCGCCGCCATTCATAAATTGCTCGATGAGAGCCGCTTTTATTATGATTTAATACTGGTTGACTGTGCACCGATTCTTCCGGTGTCCGATCCGATGCTCCTGGCCCCGCTCATGGACGGCGTTATAATGGTACTCAAGGCTGGCAGCACTCAGCGGGAAGTTGCCGAGCGGGCGACGCGTCTGTTGAAGAACAACAAGGCCAATTTCCTCGGAATAGTCCTGAATAATATCACAAATGCATTACCGTATTATTACAACGAATCGTATTATGGGTATGAATATAAAACCCGCGAAGATTAATCGCCTATGAACAATATCCTCACGGTCGACCTCGAAGATTGGTTCTCGGTTGAAATATTCCAGTCTCGAATTGCGCGCGATACCTGGGACAATCTGGAATCGGTCGTCGAACGGAACACCGAAAATATCCTGCGCATATTCGAGGAAAAGGGCGTCAAAGCGACGTTTTTTGTACTTGGCTGGATAGCCGATAAATACCCGCATATCGTCTCGGATGTGTCCGCCTCGGGCCATGAAATCGCCTGTCACAGCTATTATCATAGAATGGTGTCTTCGCTCGATCCTGATGAATTTAAACGAGATAGCGAGAAGGCAATCAATGCCATCGTCAAGGCCTGTGGCCAGGTTCCCAAGGGATACCGGTCGCCGAGCTGGGGCATGAAAAAGGAAATGCAGTGGGCGTTCGATATTCTGGATGAATTCGGTTTTATCTATGATTCATCGATTTTTCCCATTCGGCACGATATCTATGGCGATATCAAATCACCGCGGCGGCCGTATGAAATCCCCGTGAAATCCGGGCGGACGATTATCGAAGTACCGGCGACGACGATTCTGTTGTTCGGCTCACGCATGCCTTTGGCCGGCGGGGGATGGCTGCGGCAATTACCATACTGGTTTACCAAGTGGGGAATTAATAAGCTCAATGCCAATAACACGTCGGCTATGACCTATTTTCACCCGTGGGAATTGGACACGAACCTGCCTCGAGTGAAACTCGATATGAAAAACAAGATTCGGCAATATGCCAATATCAATACGATGCAGACGAAGGTCGAGCGATTGCTGGATGATTTTGACTTTATTCCCATGTTGGATTATATTACCTTATTGCGCGAAGAATTGATGACCTAACATTTATTGTAAAGATTGAGATTCGGTGTATCAATCCTGGGGACGATATCCGCACGTTACGCAAGATACCGCTCCGCTTTTCTGGCGAGGCGATGCTTTTCCTGATACGAAAAATAAGTCGATAATCCCGCATGGCCTTGGCCGAAGCTATGGCGATGTTTGCCTGAATGACGGCAATGTGATCATACCGATGCGCAATCTCAATCATTTTATTTCCTTCGATACAAAGACCGGACTATTGACCTGTGAGAGCGGTGTCAGCCTGGCCGAGATTATCAAACTTGTCGTGCCGCACGGCTGGTTTTTACCGGTGACTCCGGGGACGAAATTCGTGACAGTCGGCGGCGCCATCGCCAATGATGTACATGGGAAGAATCATCATGTTGCCGGGACGTTCGGCAATCATGTGAAGAGTTTTGTTTTATTGCGCTCGGATGGAAATCGTTTGATCTGTTCGCCGAACGAAAATTCTGAACTGTATTCTGCGACAATCGGCGGCATGGGACTGACCGGGATTATCCTGCAGGCGACCATACAACTCATTCCGATAACAAACAATCGCATCGCGGTGACATCGGTGAAGTTCAAGTGCCTTGATGATTTCTTTGCTCTATCCGAAAGATTCGAAAAAGATGCCGCCTATACCGTGTCGTGGATTGATTGCATGGCTAAGGGGAAATCGCTTGGTCGCGGGCATTTCATGGCAGGCAATCATGCCGGGGATGAGGCTGGAACCGTTTTGACTGTCCCTCCTGACAAAGGTATTCCGATACCGATAGATTTTCCCGAGTTCGTTCTCAATAATCTGAGTATCAAGCTGTTCAACACGGCATATTATCATCGCCAGCAGGTGCGTGAAAAATCATTTCTCGCCGATTTCAATTCGTTTTTCTATCCGCTCGACAGCGTCCTCGATTGGAATCGCGTCTACGGCAAGCGCGGGTTATTACAGTATCAGTGCCTCGTGCCGTATGAGGATACATCAGTCATCCGGTCGATTTTGCAGACGATTTCCGATTCGGGACAGGGATCATTTCTGGCTGTTATGAAAATCATGGGAAATATCCCCTCGCCGGGAATCATATCATTTTCGGGGCCGGGCATCACGCTGGCTCTCGATTTTCCGGTTACGTCGAATGTTCTGGCTCTGTTCAAGAAACTGGATACCATCGTGCGCTCAGCGGGTGGGAGGCTGTATTCGGCGAAAGATTCCTGTATGACTGCCGAGGATTTCAAAGTTTTTTATCCTGACTGGGAGCGGCTGGTAAAATATATTGATCCCAGGTTCTCGTCCTCATTCTGGCGGCGAGTGACGGGAGAGGCGGAGTGATAGCATGAGCAAGGTTTGTATCATCGGAGCAACATCGGCAATCGCCCAGGCGGTGGCTCGAATCTATGCCGGGCGGCGGGCTGATTTATATCTGGTAGGCCGCGATGATTCCAGATTGACGACTATCGCCGATGATTTGAAAATCCGTGGCGCTTCGTCTGTGCAGCAGTTCGCACTTGACTTGACGGATTATGATCGCCACGATGAGATGATAGCGCGCGCATGGGGGACACTCGGCGGCATGGATGTCGTACTTATCGCGCATGGCGTACTGGGTGTACAAGATGACTGCCAGAAGAATTTTGCCGAGGCGAAGAACGTATTCGACGCCAACTTTACGAGCGCCGCATCGCTGTTGACGCTACTGGCAAATAAGTTCGAGGCGCAAAAAGCGGGAACCATTGCCGTAATCTCATCGGTGGCAGGAGACCGAGGCCGTAAAAGTAATTATGTCTATGGCGCATCGAAGGCCGCCAAAACGGTATTTACCGATGGGTTGCGGGGGCGACTGCTTCCTTCCGGAGTAAATGTCCTGACTATCAAGCCGGGGTTCGTCGATACGCCGATGACCAAAGATTTCAAGAAGGGACTCCTGTGGGCCAGTGCGGATGGAATCGCGAAGGGAATCGTCAAGGCGATAGATAAGAAAAAAGATATAGCCTATCTGCCGTTTTTCTGGTACTGGATCATGTGTATCATCAAGCACATTCCGGAGCGGATTTTCAAGAAGCTCAGTATATAATTAATGATAAAAGTGCAACCTTGAACCGAGGTTAAACGTCCGATATACCATGAATGATTCTGTTATAGCTATCGAAGTGAATGGACTGTCCAAGGTGTACAAGTCCGGTATGAAGGGGCGCGACGTCGTCGCGCTGTCAGATGTCTCTCTCTCCGTCAATAAAGGCGCGATCTTCGGTCTATTGGGGCCGAACGGGGCGGGCAAGACGACGCTCGTCAAAACGCTCCTCGGGGCTTTGCATCCGACCAAAGGAAACGCATTAATCAATGGATTGGGCGTTGATAATCCGGCATCGAGGAATGGCGTCGGTTTTTTGCCTGAAAACCATCGTTTCCCGAATTATCTGACCGGCGGGCAGATGCTGAGGATTTTCGGCGGCATGGCCGATATGAGCGGTTCCGAAATAAAAGGGAAAGCGAATGAGTTATTGGAACTCGTCGGGATGGCCAAATGGCGCGATACGAAAATCGGAAAATACTCGAAAGGGATGATGCAGAGGCTGGGTCTGGCTCAGGCGCTGATAAATGATCCTGATTTGATCTTCCTGGATGAACCGACTGATGGCGTCGACCCGGTCGGGCGGCGGGAAATCCGCGATATTCTGAAACGGCTGAAAGAGCAGGGGAAAACGATATTTCTCAATTCGCATCTTTTGGCCGAGGTCGAGGCGGTGTGCGATACGGTCGCAATTCTGGACAAGGGAAAACTGATTAAAACCGGACCGATTCTTGAACTGACGCGAGTCAGCCCGACGTATCAAATCGAAACTATCAGTTTGAATTTAGACGCCGCCGAGAATGTGAAGCGGGCTTTTCCGCATGCGGAGATGAAAAACAATAATATCACGGTAACCTTCGAAGAACCGCGCCAGCTTAACAAGCTCATCGATATCCTTCGCGACGGTCATGTCGAGATTACGGCGGCGATACCGGTTAAGGTCACACTTGAAGACAGTTTCCTGCAACTACTGCGCGGGGAGGTGAAGCATGGCTAAGTTCATGGCGATACTCCTCGATTCCTATCTCGAAATCAAGGCCCGTAAATTCTTCTGGGTCTATTGGGCAGTCACGATTGTTATGATTCTGGTGTTTGCGTTTCTGCCGAATCTGGAAATCGATGGCCGCAACTTGCTGAAGAGCGGCGATATTCCACCTGAAGTAGTCGCTATGGCAGTCGCCAATTTCTTTAATGGCTTCTTCGGATTTATGATTTTTCTCATGGTATTTGGCTCCGCGGGAATGATTCCGGCATTCGTGTCAAAAGGTCGAATCGAATTGAGCCTGTCAAAGCCAATTGGCAGAATCAAGCTCATGCTGATGAAATTCTTCTCGGTTTATATCATCATGTCGCTGATTTTTATGGTCGCATGCGGATTGATCTTTGCGGTCATGTCATTTCAGGCCGAGACGTATACGACTTACTTCTTTTATGGCCTGGGCCTGGAACTTGTGCGGTTCTTTATCGTGTATGCGATATTGTTCTTCCTGGGGATTGCTTTCAAATCGACAGCCGCCTCGATTATGGGGTATTTCACGATCTGGTTCGTAACCGGGCTTCTCGCCGGCAGAGAAGTCGTATACCAGATTTTAACAAGTAAGATATGGAAGACGATCCTCGATACGATTTATAATATCCTGCCGAAATTCAGTGACTTGTCCGATGACTTAATATCTGTTTTGCAGGGGCAGGGTATAGCGGATTATTATCCGCTCTGGTCGTCGCTGTTGTTCGGCATCGTGGCCTTGTTGCTCGGGCTGTTAATCTTTAACCGGCGCGACTATTAGTCATTCGCGCCGGTCTTTATAAATCAATTTCTTGAAATCTCGAATCTCCCTGCGTATATTCGGTAATTGACTATTTTACGAAACAGGAGAGTTTTATTATGACCCCGTTAGAATACCTGAAAGAACAGGAAGCGAAATCCCTCGAACAGCTCAAAGACTTACTGCGCATCCCCAGTGTGAGCGCACAGTCCAAGCATAAAGACGATATGATCACCTGCGCCAATTGGGTCGCGGATTATATGAAAAAACTCGGTCTCAAGGCGGAAATCATGGAAACCGGCGGCCATCCGGTCGTATTCGGCGAGTACCATGTTTCTAACGATGTGCCGACGATTCTCATTTACGGCCATTACGACGTCCAGCCGCCGGAGCCACTGAATCTGTGGAAAACCGGCCCGTTTGATCCGGTCGAAGATAACGGCTATTTACTGGCGCGCGGCTCAACCGATGATAAGGGTCAGTTTTTTGCCCATCTGAAAGGTATCGAGTCGTATCTCAAGACCGTAGGCAAGGTACCAGTCAATGTGAAGTTCCTTATTGAAGGCGAGGAAGAGGTCCACTCGGAGAATCTCCCGCCGTTTATCGAAAAGCACAAAGAAAAACTCGCCGCCGATATCGTCCTGATCTCCGACGGCTCGCAGTACGGCAAAGACATGCCGGCGATTAACTATGGCCTACGTGGTATCGCCGCCGCCGAAATTAAAGTCACGGGACCGGAAAAAGATTTACACTCCGGTTCGTACGGCGGTATGGTTGCTAACCCGGCCAATGTGCTGTCGAAGCTCATCGGAAAATTGCACGACGATGACGGTCGCATTGCCATCGATGGTTTTTATAATGATGTCTACACTGCGACCGGCTGGGAGAAGGACCAGTTTTCGAAGTTGCCGTTCAATGCCGAGGAGCATCTGGCGTCCACAGGTTCACCCAAATATTGGGGAGAGAAGGGCTATTCTCCGCTGGAACATACCTGGGTTCGCCCGACGCTGGACGTCAATGGTATCACATCGGGGTATCAGGGTGAAGGCGCCAAAACGATTATCCCATCGTGGGCGTCTGCTAAAATCACCATGCGCCTTGTTCCCAATATGAATCCGAAAGATATCCTCGATAAATTCGAGGCCTTCCTGAAAAAGAATTGCCCTGATACGGTTACGCTCGAAGTCGACAAACAGGGCGGAGCCAACCCGGTGCAGGTGCCGACGGACGGCCCATGGCTGGATGCCGCAGCCAGGGCGATCAAGACCGGATTCGGCACGGAACCGTTTTTCACCAAAGAAGGCGGTTCGATTCCAATCGTCGAATCGTTCAAGCTTATCCTCGGCCTGGACACCCTGCTGGTCGGTTTCGGTCAGCACGATGATAACGCCCACTCACCGAATGAGCGTTTCCTCATTTCAGACTTCCACCGCGGATGCCGCACATCGGCCGCATTGCTGGAAGAGCTGGCGAAAGTGAAGGCATAGGCATGGATTTAGGATTAGCGGGAAAGCATGCACTGATAGCCGGGGCCTCGTCGGGCCTCGGCTTTGCCGCCGCCAAGGCGCTCTTAGACGAAGGCGCCTCGGTCGCGATCTGCTCGAGTAAGAAAGAAAATATCGACAAGGCTGCGACATCGCTCAGCAGTGACAAGACAAGGGTCCTACCACTGGTCTGCGATTTGACAAAAAAAGAGCAAATCGACGGACTCGTGAAATCGACGCTGGACGCCTTCGGCAAGGTCGATATCGTCGTTACCAACTGCGGCGGCCCGCCGCTGGGAACGCACGAAACCCTGACCGAAAACGAATGGCAGTTGGCTTATAACCTCACGTTCATGTCCACGATTCGCCTCGTGCAGGCGTTAATCCCGGGAATGAAGGAGCGCAAGTTCGGTCGGGTTATTATGCTGACGTCGATGTCAGCCAAACAACCGATCGACAACCTGATGCTGTCGAATACCTACCGGGCCGGTCTTCTGGGCTATGCCAAAACACTGTCGCGCGAAGTTGCCATGCACGGCATAACGATTAACAGCGTCCTGCCGGGCTATACCAAGACTGAACGGCTGGAATACTTCGCCAGGGAAATCATGGAAAAGACGGGGAAGACTCGAGACGAGATTTTCGCCGGGTGGCAGGCGACGATTCCGGCGGACCGACTTGGGAAACCCGAAGAACTCGGAGCCCTCGTCGCATTTTTGGCATCAGAGAAGGCCGGGTTTATCACCGGCACCTCGACGGCGATCGACGGCGGCCGCTGCGCCGGTCTGATATAGGGCGACGGGCTTGACCAAAAAGACTGTCTCGCTCTGGGTGATCCTGGTCGTTGCGGGGTTCCATCAAATCATTATGGGCGGTACGTTTCCTATCGCCCGTATTATTCTCGTTCAGACGGATCCGATGGTCGTGGCGTTTTTCCGCTATTGTATTTCGGGCAGTATTCTCTGTCTGATTGCATGGAGAATAGGCCGCAGGCCGAATGTCATTCGTATCTCGCCGCGCGATAAGAAGACGATAATCCTTCTTGGTTTCATCATTGTCTTTCTTAATCAGACAGTATTTCTGATTGGCCAGCGACTTACGACTTCCGCGCATGGCGGGTTGATATTCGCCATCACGCCGATTTTCGTCTATCTCATGGCGATGAAGCATCTCGGCGAGGTGTGGATTCCGAAAAAAGGATTCGGCATTGCGCTGGCGGTTGCCGGTTCCGCGATTATCATTTTTGAAAACGGGATTCAATTCAAAAAAGACCTGTTGGCCGGCGATATCGTCATTATTATCGCCGTCGTTGCTTGGGCATATTATACCGTCTTCGGTAAACCACTAGTGGAGAAATACGGCGCCCTTCGTATTACGGCCTACACAGTCGGCGCCGGGGCATTGATGTATGTACCGGTCGGACTATTTTTCCTGCTTCGTACCGATCTCTCTCATATCACGCCTGCCGGATGGTGGGCTCAGATATACATTTCCGTCGTGACATCGGTCATCGGGTATTCCGTGTGGTTCTGGCTGGTCAAACATATGGAAGCCAGTCGCGCCGCGGTGCTTACGAATATTCAGCCGGTCATAGCAGGGATTCTCGGCTATTATATTCTCGGTGAGGGGATATCGAACCAATTCGTTATCGGCGGAATCGTGATTCTGGCCGGTGTCTATTTGACGCAGCGAGCCAAATAAAAAAGGCCGGTCATTGGGATGACCGGCCCATAGCAACCCAGTATTGAACAGATTACATGCCCTTGGTGCGCAGAGCAGCCTTGGAAAAACTCTTTTCCAGATTCTTGTCGACGAAGATACCGTCTTTTCGGAACAGCTTATCATCAAAATAGATTTCACCGCCGCCGTATTCTTTGCGATGTATCTGTACGATATCCCAGTGAATGGCGGAATTATTGCCGTTCGGGGCTTCGTCATAGCATGCGCCCGGAGTCAGGTGAATCGAACCGGCGATCTTTTCGTCGAACAGGGTATCTTTCATCGGATGAAGGATGAATGGATTGACGCCGATGGAGAACTCGCCGATATAGCGAGCACCCTTGTCCGTATCGAGGATTTCATTGATTTTCTCGCGATTATTGGCATCGGCATCGACGATTTTGCCGTTTCTGAATTCGAAGCGAATATTTTCGAAGGTGAATCCATCCTTCAATGACGGCGTGTTGTATGTAATGAAGCCATTAATACTGTCCTTGACCGGCGCAGTGTAGACCTCGCCGTCAGGGATGTTCCGCGTACCGTCGCATTTGACCACCGGAATACCTTTAATAGAGAACGTCAAATCGGTACCGGGCGCTACAATGCGAACCATATTCGTTTTTTCCATGATCTTTTTTAACTTGTCCATAGCTTTGGACATCTTGGCATAATCGAGGCAGCAGACATCAAAATAGAATTTTTCGAACGCCTCCTGTGAGGTCTCCGCCAACTGCGCCATGGCATTGTTCGGATAGCGAAGCACGCACCATTTCGTATGCTTGACGCGCTGGACGAGATGCACGGGCTTATAATACAACATATTATTCATGCCCATTTGCTTGGAGTCGACATCCGCCAGGTCGAACGGATTATCCGAACCGCGCAATCCGAGGTAGGCATCACATTCCTTCATTAACTTGAGGTGCAGTTTGCCGAATTCCTTGAACTGGTTTTCCGAGGCTCCCATGACCCACGGCCGCTGGAGGGATTCATCATTGTAAAACCAGAAGGGGATAGCTCCGACTCGAGTCGCCTCTTTGATAAGTTCCTTCGCGAGTTCAAGGGTTTCGATTCCCTTGATTTCTATCATGATCTTTTCGCCCTTTTTCAATTTGCAGGAGTAGTTAATCAGATTTTTCGCAAGGACTTCGTTTCTTTTATCTTTCATATACACCTCGTCAGTTGAATATTTTGCATATAATAGCGAATCATACCGACGGGCGCAACTTATTACGGATAAATTCGAACGAATGTCATGCGGTCGTGAAATACTCGTTTCGATGGAATGTCTTTTTGGGGGGAATCAATCGAGTAATCGAGACAAAAGGCCATTGTTTAAAAGAAGAACCGCGGCACAAGTCCTGGACTCTGCCGCGGCCTTCTTCTGTCAAACCCTTCTCACTTATTAAGACGATAAAACCGGGAAAAGGTTGCGTTTGAAAAATAAAAAAAACAAATAATAGCAAAAAAAAAGACCCTGTCGTGTAACAGGGTCTTTATGATTCAAAACTATCAGGTAATTATTTGATAATTACTAACTTACCCAATTGATCTCCCATGGCGGATTCAACATGCCACAAATAAATGCCGGTAACTACCGACTGTGTATTGCGGCTGATGACGTCCCATGTTTCATGCTGAGAACCGGGACCGCCTTCCGGATAATCGTGTTGGATTTCCTTGATCAAATCGCCATCGATTGAATATATCTTTATCGTACAGACATTTGGCAGATTTGCAAAGTTGATCTGCCGGGTCCGCTCGGCCGATTTCGTACGGTCGCGGTTTTCATAACCGGCTGATGCATATCCGGCATCGATTCGATACGGATTAGGATAGACGATAACTTCCAGGCCCTCTTCTTCAACGACATCGCCGGAAGGAAGCGGATATTCAACAACTGCGTTGGTCAGCGGTGATGATTCCAAAGCGCCGAGATCGACTTTCAATGAGCCGAAGTCGAATGCGGTGACCGAGAAGTTATATGGAATCGACGGCTGGAGGTTTTCGATAGTATATTCATATTCGTAATAGCGCAGCCAACCTTCACTAGTCGTATCCGAGGAATCGGCCTTCAACGCATCAGGATATACTTTTCGGATACCGTTTGGCGAGGTCAGATCAGACTGGTTCCAATCCTGGCGCGTAAAGTACACGAGTTTGCCCGTCGAAGGTTCCTCAAAATAATGAGTTTCGTCAGGGTAAGCGAGCGGGTTGAAATCCGGACCCCAAAGGGATTGCAGGCTGTCAAGCGTCAGAGGGACTGTCGTTTGCGCCCAGTTTCTCAGAATCGGATCGAATTCGAACCGTTTATAATCATGTAAGTCATATGAGGTCAAAAGGACGAAGTCGGATGCGCGGTCGGTCAAAGAATAGTACACACGATAGCCTTCGAAGTCCTTGACTCCCGAAAATACGTCAATTGTGTTCTCCGAAGCCTGACCATTCCAGCGAAGCGTCACCTTGCCGAATTCCGGGGTAACCTTTACAACCGGTGGCGGAGGCGGGGCTGCGCCACGGAAATCCGGTTCGCCATCGCCGGCATAGTACACTTTCGAGCAACTCGGCAGTTCTTCCGCGGGCGGATCGACTTCTTCATGATAGTAAGCAATACCGGTATCGACGATGCATTTCCAATAGTATTTACCGGAGTCTCCGTCGCCATCGGTGTCATATCCCGGGTTGTCGAAAACCCAGCTCGCCCAACGGGAATTATTACCGATGTCGGAAAAATCAAGCTTCTCATAAAAATCGTTCGGGCTATAGGCGTCGAAATAATCTTCGAAATCGGTGGGATTGACATGAAAATCTTCACCGGCAACATATGCGATCGTGACCGGAAGGGTATCGCCCGGTTCTACATCGAACGGGCCGAATGAGAGCAGATATCGCGTATCATATCCATCGGCAAAGTCAACGGCCACTGACGGTCGCGGCGGCGCCAGGAATCCTTCGGATTGGTGATTTATCGCACAGAACAACTGGTCATAATCGAATTCCGGGTGCGACATGACATAATACTTGTTTTTGTCGCCGGTCGGCGTACCCATGTGAGCGCCGAATGAGCGGAACGGATCATCATCCGTACCTGAGGCGCGAGGACCAAAGTCGAGAGACGGCGTGCCGTTGGAAATCCACCAGTTAAACGTATATTGCAAATCTTCATTCGGAGAACGGACGACGCGCGTACCCGTTACGCTGGTCAGTGAAGAAAACGTCCAGGCCGGCGGGCCGGAACTGCCATCCGATGGGTCACCGTCGTTGTCGCCGATCCAGGCGATATTTACGGTGTCCTGATCAAAGCCATATCCGGGGAGCATATCAACAGTGCGCCGGAATCCGCAGATATCATCGGTATAGCCTTCCGTCTGCGAGCGGTGGAATACATCGGCATCGATGTACAATGCGATATAAACATCTTGCAGCGGATAGATACCGATATTCGTAATCTTATAGTCGAACAAGATAAAGTCTTCGGAATAATCATAGCTCCAGGCATAGCTGCTCTGTGTAACGGAGATATTCAGCGGAATATGTGCGCGGTTTTCGATTTCATCCTGACCGGCATCGGCAATGTTCGTGTCCGTAAACGTACAGATGTAATCCTGCTCGGAAACGGCATCCGGCGAATAGTCCGTGCGCGATGCGAGATTCGATCTCGCGAGAATAACACCACCTGGCGCAGGATCAGGAAGCAGCTCATTTATACCGCGCTGCCATCCGTCCGAACCGGTTGAGACCAGCGTATCGCGTCCGACGATTGCGCCGATCCAGAGTGACCCGGTATACAAGTATTCCAGATCCGAGTTAATCGGGTATTCCGCGTTTGGGCAAACTTCCCCATCGCAGAAGTAATTATCGTCTCCAACACCGAAATTGCCATAGTTGGTTATTGTCATAGCCAGCTTGCCGATATTGTGCAGGGCAAAGTCGGTATTCGGCGGTTCCGCAGTCGGTTTTGGGGCCGATCCATCACCTTCCGGACCGAATTCCGTTCTCGCGAAGGAAACACTCGACACACAAAGGAGTAAAACGATTAGTACTGCGGCGCAAGAAATAACATTTTGACGCATTGTACATCCCACCTATCTATGCTATCACCTTGTTCTCACTCAGCCCATAAATCCGAATTATGGGTAGACTACCAATCTATATGAAGATAACTGCAAAATCAAGCCGAAATTTCACTATATCGACCTCTCCATACATGTGATATTGCCATTCCCACATTAGGACGTGCGACAGTATCGGCGTGTTAAAAATAAACGGTAAAAAAAACCCCGCTGAAAAGCGGGGTTTTTGGAGTACTTGTTGTTATTTCATAATGACAAGTTTGCCGATTTGATTCCCCATCGCCGACTCGACTTGCCAGAGGTACAATCCCGTAACAACGGATTGCGTATTACGGCTGATGACATCCCATGTTTCTACCTGAGATCCGGGACCGCCTTCGGGATAATTGTGCTCGATTTCCTTGATAAGATCGCCGTCAATCGAGAAAATCCTTATTGTGCAAACATTTGGAAGGTTTGCAAAATTAATTTGTCTCGTCCGCTCGGCTGATTTCGTACGGTCGCGGTTTTCATAACCGGCCGAGGCATAACCGCCGTCGATACGGTACGGGTTCGGGAACACGATAACTTCCAGAGCCTCGTCTTCGACAACATCGGCATCGGGCAGCGGGTATTCGCGAACGGCGTTGACCAGCGGCGCAGATTCGAGGGCTCCCAATTCGACGTTAAGAGAGCCGAAATCAAATGCGGTAACCGAGAAATAATAAGGAATCGAAGGTTGAAGGTTGTCAATCACGTATTCATATTCATAATAGCGAAGGAAACCTTCATTGGTGGTATCCGACGAGTCCGTTTTCGAAGCCTCGGGGTACACCTTGTGAATACCATAAGGATTCGAAATGTCGGATTCGTTCCAGTCCTGTTTGCGGAAATAATAAATCTTTCCATCCGGGGCGTTAAAATAGTGTGTTTCGTCGCCATACGTGAGCGGTTCAAAATCCGGACCGTAGAGAATTCGCAGGCTGTCGAGCGTCAGCGGGGCACTGGTCTGTTCCCAGCTCAATAAGACGGTATTGAATTCGAATCGCTTATAGTCATCGAGATCATACGACGTCAGCAACACAAAGTCGGATGCGCGGTTCGTGAGTGAATAGTAGACTCGATAGCCTTCGAAGTCTTTCAATCCCGAAAATACGTCGATGGCATTTTCAGATGCCTGACCATTCCAACGAATCCTGATTTCTCCGAAATCGGGAGTGATATTCAGAATCGGCGGCGGCGGCGGAGCAGCACCTCGGAAGTCCGGTTCGCCATCGCCCCGGTAATATTTCTTGACGCAGCTATTTATTATTTCACTCGGCGGTTCAGGGCCATTGCCATCATAGTATGCTATCCCGGTATCGGTCTGACAGGCCCAGTTGTATTCGCCGGAATCTCCATCACCATCGGTATCATACCCCGGGTTATCGAAAACCCAGCTTGCCCAGCGAGCATTTGCTCCCAAATCGGCAAAACTCAGTTTGCTGTCAAACAAACTGGGATTAAAGGCATCGAAATAATCATCGAAATCGGTAGGATTCTGATGGAAATTGTCGCCGGCAATATATGCAATGGTCAGAGGAAGTGTATCTCCGGGATCGACATCAAATGGTCCGAATGACAGAAGATATCGGGTGTCATATCCGTCCGCAAAATCAATTGCCTGATCAGGTCGAGCCGGCGGGAGGAAGCCGTCGCCGGTGTTGGAAATCGCAGAGTACAACTGATCGTAATCGAATTCGGGATGTCTCATCATGTAGTATTTATTCTTATCGCCAGTCGGTGTCCCCAGATGGGCGCCGAATGAACGGAACGGATCATCATCGGTACCCGCAAGACGCGGTCCGAAATCGAGAGCCGCAGAACCATTCGGGATGTACCAGTTAAAGCTGTATTGTTGATTTCCGCCGGGAGCTCGAACAACACGAGTACCGGTAACGGCGACAGGGGAGGTAAAGCCCCACGTTTTCGATCCGCCGCCATCGACGGGATCGCCGTCATTATCACCGATCCACGCGATGTTGACGGAATCTTCCGTCAGGCCGTATCCGGGAGGCGGGTCGACTGTTCGGCGAAAGCCGCATATATCGTCGCCGGCGCCATCCTGACCGGTCACCGACGTGTGATGTACATCGGCATCAATATAGAGCGCGCAATACAAATCCTTAATCGGGTAAATACCGATATTGGTAATTTTATAATCGAACAGGATGAAATCTTCGGCGTAATCATAACTCCAGGCATAACTGGCCTGACGAACTGCGATGTTCAATGGAATGTGAGGCCGGTTATCAACACCATCCTGCCCGGCAACTCTGATATTCGTATCGGCGAATGTCGAAATATAATCCTGCTCCGAAATCGCATCAGGAGAATAGTCATTGCTCGAGGCCAGGTTGGAGCGTGCGATTATTGCTCCGGCAGCGCCCGCATCGGGCTGCAATTCCGGTGTATTCTGTGCCCACCCATCATTACCGACGGAAACAAGGGTGTCGCGTCCGACAACGGCTCCGATCCACAGTGCGCCCGTGAAAAGATATCTGAGGTTCGAGTTAATCGGATATTCAGCAGATGGCGCTTCCTCGCCATCGATAAACGGCGAATTAATATACCCGGTCCCGAATACACCATAGTTGGTGATGGACATGGCCAGTTTGCCGATATCGTGAACCGCCCAATCCTGGAAGGGATCGTCGACCATAACCTTCGGCGCGCCGCCGTCGTTAGTTGCATGAGTGTCGTATTCCGCTCGCGCAGATATCGATGCGCTCACGAACATGCAAATAACAAATAGGCAAAGAAGTGTTGATAATAGAGTTTTACGTCCCATGCTTCTTCCTCGTTTCCCACCTAATGAAAATATCACCCAAAGGCTCATCACAAATAGATATTATCCTCTTTGTCGTGACGAACGTAACTCTGATTTTGTCAAATCAATCCGTGAAGATAATTAATGATAAATTCCTGGGCAAGTCACAATCCAATCTTTTTTTAGCAAATTAAAAAAAGTGCTAACCAGTCCGGATTATTTGCGGTTAATTGAGCGCTAAATACCTATTGTAACGGGGAAGGCCGGAGAAGGCTGTGGTAAGGCAATTTATCGGGTTTGACAAGCGAATCTATCTGCTCGGTTTCGGCTGGCTGGTCACTTCGATCGGTTTTGCCATGGTGATTCCGTTTCTGTCTATTTATTTCCACACGGAATTGGGCATGTCAATGAGCGCAATCGGCCTGTTTTTCGGCGTAACGGCCGTTTTGCGAGCCGTTCCGCAGCCGATGGCCGGGTGGTTGTCCGATCGCTTCGGGCGCGTCCGCATTATGGGCTGGTCACAAGTACTTCGGTCATTTACATTTGCGGGCGTTGCGTATGCCATGGCTCAGAATGCCGGATTCTGGGTAATCGGGAGTATTATCGGCCTGAATTATATATTCGGAGCCGTTCTTCATCCGGCGGCAAATGCCATGGTCGCCGATATTGTGGCCAAAGAAGAGAGAATCCCCGCCTATGCCTTCCTGCGCATTACCGGGAATCTCGGATGGGCTATCGGTCCCGCGATGGGCGGATTCATCGCTCATGTCTCGTATGCCCGGCTGTTTTTTATTTCCGCCCTTCTGGCGGTTTTTTCCGGTTTGGTTTTTCTTGTTTTATTAAAAGACGTTAAATCCGAAAAGCCGGTCGATGTTCACGCGTTCAAAATCAAGGATATTTTCAACCTGAGCAAGGATCCGCTGCTCTTCCGCCACTGCCTGATTTCGCTCCTTTTGTTTTTGGCGGTGGCGCAGTTTATCGCGCCGTTTTCAGTCTATGTCACGGATAATCTGAATATTACCAAGTCGCAATTGGGCGGAATCTATTTTATCAACGGCTTTATGGTCGTTGTCCTGCAATTCTTTATGTCGGCTCTGTTTCGGAATTGGAAACTGACCAATCAGTTGATACTCGGCGCAATTAATTATGCAATTGTCTATTTCTGTCTGGTTTTCGCTGGAAGTTATTCGCATCTCATAATCTTTATGGTTGTAATGACCCTTGGAGAAATGATCGTGTCACCGCCTTCGGTGACCATAGTCGCCAATCTATCACCGCCGACCGCCTACGGTCGCTATATGGGTGTTTTCGGGCTGTTTCAAATGGCCGGCTGGTCGCTCGGACCGACAGTCGGAGGGATTCTCCTCGACTTATTCGACCACAACCCGTCGCACTCCTGGTTTGTCATATCAGGAATGGCATTGATTGCTGCGGCCCTATTCTATAACCTGGGAAGGAAGTTGTCGCCGGATGTGAACAGCGGATTAAAGGCGCAGGTATAATATGTCATTGTCGGATCAGACGCGCGACAGTGCCATTATCTTTTTATATACTGAAATCGGTCGAGGGCATCCCAGTTATCTGGACGGCATTGTGCGAAAAATGAAATCCGACTATCCGCACGCCAAGTTCTCCATTACAAATGTTTTCGATCTCTCTCGAGGCCTCTCCTTACAGGCCTGGAAATTCGTCCGCTTTTTATATCGCTTCGGGTCACGAGGCGGTATTATTACATCACTGTACACGAGCTTGCGTAAAATCCTCGGTGGTAATTCACGAGACGGCGTGTTAGTGAAACTGCTCGGTCGAGATTTACGAGCATCGTTTACCTGCTATAAAGGAATCGTTGTGGTCGCACACCCGCTTCTCGCCGATATCCTCGGTCCACAAAATAAAGTCATGTATCAGCATGGAGAATTCGCCGTTCCTGAAGAAGCTATCCCGAGGCGCTGCCACAAGATTTTCGTCCCCGATGAGGCTGCGGCCAATATATTTTTGTCTCAGGACATTCCTGAAGCGATAGTGTGTATCACAGGACAGTGTATCGATGACCGGATTGCTGCTTCCGCTGCTGCCGCCTACGAAGCCCGTATTCAAAGATTTCATGATAAGAAGCCTCTCACTGCCGGGCTGTTCACCTCAGGAGCCACACCGGGGCCACACATTCAAATACTACTTTCGGCCGCGAAAGCTCTCTCGAGAGCGAATCATCGGATATTTCTATTTACGTCGCTTTCAAAAGTGTTTTTTGCCCGGGCTCGGACCTTCTTTAAAACGACCGGTATTACCTACTCAGTTTACCCGGATATGTCGCAGCCGGTCTGCTTAATCCACTGTCAAAGCCGGGAAGAGGAAGACGCCGTTTGCGCAGAGATTTTTTCATCTCTTGACTTTTTCATAGCCCCGGCTCATGAACGGGCTCATTGGAGTGTCGGTTTAGGGTTGCCGCAATTGTTGTGCTGTCCGCATATCGGAACGTTTTCGCCGCTCAATGCGTCCCGAGTTCTAGATCAAGGGGTAGGAATCGAAATCCGGACATCTCGTGATGCAGAAAAATTGGATGATCTCATTAATGAGTTACAGCAGACCGGGCGTTTGACGGAAATGGCTAAAAAGGGATATCACCCCGATTCACTGAATGGCTTCGCCGTTTGTGCGGAACACATTTTCACATCGGCCGCTAAACTGCCGGAGACATGATAGGCATTGAAAACCGGCATGAGATATATTATATTTCACTCTTTGCACATCCGATGTGCTCTGGCCGTCTGTTATGCAAGCGGAGGATTGGGAAACCGGGCATGAGAAGAATCAGCACTGTCGTTATCAGTATTGCCGTCCTGTTGTTATTTGGGCAAATCAATGCGCGTGCCTTTCTCGAAAAGTCAGATTTTATTGATCGCAAGGCGCTGCGCCCTGCGATGCCCGTCGAAGATACCCCTAACTGGGAATTCCAACTTCACAAGATTAACAATATTCACCTCGCCGTAACCAACAGCGGCCAGTTTGGAATCGGTTTCGCCGGGACATACACGGATCCCGAAACGGGTTTGGGAGCCCCCTCATGCGAATACCCGGCCGGGTCGAATATCACTTATTTGTATAAGGCGGCCCTGTGGGCCGGGGCCGTGATCGGTCGCGATACGCTCGTATCAGTTGGCATCGATGATGAATATACGATTCAGGAGTTTTGGCCCGATATCGGCGAAGCCGGCGCATTTATTGTCCGCAGTAACATGAAAACCTCGCTTGATTACACGGAAGATGCGGTCTCCGAGCAGGATTATATTTGCACATTTACGGATACCTTTACCGATGTCTCGCTGACCGGAGAATCGCAATTCGACAATCGCGGGCATATCCCGATCGGTATCGAGGTCGAACAGCGGTCATATGCCTGGAGTTATGATTACGCCGAGGATTTCATCCTCTTCGATTATACGATTCGCAATATCAATGTCTATCCCATTCAGCAATTATATATCGGCGTTTATGTCGATGCCGATTCGTATCATCAATCCAAGCAGGGGGGAGGCGCCGGGTATCAGGACGATATTTGCGGTTATCTCAATGATGTCCCCTCGACCGATCCGCCGGGATTTCTCGATACCGTGCGAATCGCCTGGAATGCCGACAATGATGGTGACCCCAATGCCGACGCGGGCAATGTGTTCGATTTTACATCGCCGACAGCACTGACGGGAACATCGGTACTGCGCTCACCCAATCCCGACCTCGATTTTTCGTTCAATTGGTATATCTCGAATTCGGACCCGTCACTCGACTGGGGACCGCGTCAGGCCGGGACGGATGATCGGCCGTTTCGCGACTTCGGTACCGGGCTCGGGACACCATATGGCGATAAGGTAAAATACTATGTGATGTCGAGCGGAGAGTTCGACTATGGTCAACTCGAGGCGGCGGTCAATCACTCTTCCGAAGGTTGGCTGAATCCACCTCGGGATGCCGCCGATTTTGCGGACGGATATGACAATCGCTATTTGTTTTCATTCGGCCCCTTCGATCTGGCGCCGGGGGATACGCTTCCGATTACACTTGCTTATCTTGCCGGTGACGGATTTCATCAGGTGGGAACGGATTTTGAAAATTACTGGAATCCATATAATCCGTATGAGTACATGAATCGCCTCGATTTTACCGACCTCGGTGTCAATGCCCGTTGGGCCAATTGGATATTCGATAATCCCGGCGTCGATACCGACGGCGACAATGACTCAGGTCGCGTACGCTGGGTTGTCGATTCGACGACCTTCGATTCGGTGCCGTATTTTTACCAGGGTGATGGCGTGCCGGATTTCCGAGGCGCAGCTCCGCCGCCTGCACCGGTGCTGCGAGTGGTTACCGAATTCGGAAAAATCAAAATCCAGTGGAACGGCGAAATTACCGAAAACAATATCGATGTATTTTCTCGCGTAAAGGATTTCGAAGGCTATCGTGTTTATTATGGTCTCGGTGACAGGCGCACCGACTACGTTTTGGTCGCCTCGTACGACAGAGAGAATTACAATATCTATACCTGGGATGGGCTTCTTCAGCGATGGTATTTGTCTGAGACTCCGGTAACACTCGATTCGCTTTATGCCCTCTTCGGACCGGAATTTGATCCGGAAGATCACAACTCATCGGCGACGGCTCTGCAAAGTGAGGGTACTTTCTATTATTTCACGCCACAGGATTGGAATGCCTCCAATTTGTCTAATCCATACGGCATTCACAAACTATATCCGGATGCCAGTCCCAATGATGTGAGCGATACGACTGCCGAGGGGCATCTTCGGTATTATGAATACGAATTCGTCCTTGATAATATAGAACCGTCACGGCCGTACTATGTCTCGGTCACGGCATTCGATTTCGGCAGCCGCAAAATCGCGCTGTCGTCACTCGAATCGTCGCCGAATGTCAACGCAGTGCTGACCTATGCGCTCCCATCGACGGATATCGTCGAGCAGGAAGGACTCACAGTCCAGGTGTTCCCGAATCCGTATCGTATCGATGGCGGATACGCCGCCGCAGGGTATGAAAACCGCGAGCGGATCAAATCGGCCGAGCGGGCGAGAGCAATTCATTTCTACAATTTGCCTGCTGTGTGCAAGATTCGCATCTATACTGTATCCGGCGATTTGGTCAAGGAAATCGATCATTACAATCCTAATGGCGGGCCGGAGGCGCAACACGAGGAGTGGGATGTCATTTCCCGCAACACGCAGTCGGTAGTGACCGGGCTTTATATTTACCAGGTATCGTCACAAATGGGCGATCAAATCGGAAAGCTGGTTATCATGAAATAGTACTTTGATGATATCGGGAAAAAGTCTGCACGGGGTTTTTCGTGATATCGTCAACCTTCCGTCAACCCCCTCTCGTATAAGCAAAAGAAGATAAAAATGTAGAATATAGAAATTTCCGGAGGAAACACCAGGATGCGTAGTCTTTCAATTGTGTGTACACTCGGCATCTGTATACTCTTCTTGGCCGGGACCGCAGTTTCGGCCGACAAAGGCGGAATCCCGAAACGCCTCATCGATTCTCTCAATGCCGTCTCTTACGATAATATGGATAAGACGATAGCCGATATCGTCGCCAATGGTGATATTAACAGCGTGGCTCTGAACCGTGAGCGATTCATCGAACATAATAAATTCGTGAATCTGAAAATTAAAACGGGTGAGATCACTAATCAGAAAAGCTCCGGCCGCTGCTGGATGTTTTCCGGTCTCAATATCCTGAGGCCGCAGGCGATGAAAAATCTCAAGAATGAAAAGCTGCAATTTTCACAGAATTACCTGATGTTCTATGATAAGATGGAGAAATACAATACCTTCCTCCAATACATGATTGACTTCGCCGACCGGCCGCTCGATGATCGAGAACTTCAGATTCTTATCGATGGTCCCGGCGGGGACGGCGGATGGTGGACCTATTTCACCGGCCTGATCAAGCGGTATGGTCTGGTTCCGATCGAAGCTATGCCCGAAACACACAACAGCTCGTCTTCCGGCAAGATGAACGAATTCCTTACGATGAAAGGCATGCAGTTCGGCGTGCAGTTGCGAGAGCAATTCGCCGCCGGTACATCGAAGAAGGATCTCGTTAGGGTCAAGGAAGGCATGCTGGCTGAACTGTATCAGCTACTTGTATTGCACCTTGGTCAACCGCCGACCGAATTCGTATGGCGGCATGAATCGTCCGACACGACGGTCAAAGGGACAATCACCGAAACATATACGCCGCAGTCGTTCGCCAAGGCTGCTCTGTCCGACGATTTTGATGATTATGTCGCGCTGTTCAATTATCCGGGCAAACCGTTTATGGCTAATTACAGTGTTGAAATGAGCCGGAATATTTATACTGATCAGAACTTCTCGATCGTGAACGTTCCCGTGGATACGATGATGGCCTATGCCTTCGCCTCGCTTCTCGATTCGACTCCGGTATGGTTCGCCTGCGATGTCGGCAAGGAGGATTATACTAAAGACGGTATCATGGCGCTCAACATATATAATTACGAGGATATTCTGGGTACGAAGTTTGACCTGCCCAAGAAAGACCTCATTCAGATGATGGTTATAACTCCGAATCACGCGATGGCTTTTATGGGTATCGATACAGCCGACGGCAAGCCGGTCAAATGGCTTGTGGAAAACAGCTGGGGCGGCGATAAGGGAGACGGCGGATATTGGTACATGTACAATGACTGGTTCAGGCGGTACATGTTCGGTGTCGTTATACACAAGCGTTATTTGTCGAAGCAACTTATCGATATTTCCAGGACCGAACCGATGATTCTCAAACCCTGGGACCCGATGTATTCGCTCAATCGCCTGAATTGAGCATGCTCAAATGACAAAAGGCCGGTCACAAACTATCTGACCGGCCTTTTTGGGTCGGGAAGCTACCCGGAGTTTGCAGGCCTCGATTCCTTCTCATAGGATTATTTTGTTGACAGACAGTCGCGAAATCTTGTAGATTTTGCCGGTAAAGTGAAAAGACAAGTCGGCCTCTGCGGCCGATATTTGTATGGACTGAATCGGGGTGTCCGGGTGAAAATAGTTATTGTCGGCGGAGGCGTCGTAGGTTATAGCCTTGCAGACCAATTAATTCGCGACAAACATACGATATCGTTAATCGAACACGAAGCTGCCATCGCCGAAAAAATAGCCGAAAAGCTGGATTTGCAGGTGTTGGCATCGTCAGGCTCATCACCGCAGGCGCTCGAAGACGCCGGTATTGATGGCGCGGATATGGTCATTGCGGTAACGCCGATCGACGAAATCAATATCGTCGTGTGCAGCATCGCGAAGCAATTCGGCGTGCCTCAGCGGATTGCCCGCCTGCGCAACCAAGAGTTCATCTCGCCCGACCGCCGAGTCAGCCTGCTGGATCTCGGCGTGACCGATTTTATCTTTCCGGAAAAAGTTGTCGTCGATTCCATCCTGCAATATATCGAAACACCGGGCGCTTCGGATGCCGTCAATTTCGAGGACGGCCAGATCCTCTTGCGCGGATATGACATTCGCGAGGGGATGCCGATGGCCGGTAAATCTTTGATTGAGCTACGCCAGCTATTGGAACCGGAAATATTCATCGTCGCGGCCGTCATTCGCAATCACAAAGGCATAATTCCTGCGGGTGATTTCGTTATCGAACCGGGGGATAAAGTGTTTTCGCTGTTTCCGCGCTCGATGATAAATAAGTTCCTCGAATTAGTCTCCACGTCGGCGCATGAAACCAAGCGAGTCGTTCTGACGGGGAATAATCTCTCGACGCTCGCACTGGCGACCGCTATCCAGGAAATCGTCCCGACGGTTATTCTCGCCGATCCCGACAGGAATAACGCCGAGGAAATGGCGGTCAAGCTGAGTAAAACGGAAGTCGTTCATGGCGACTGCACCGAGGCTGATACACTCAAAGAGATTGACATCAATCGCGCCGACTTTTTCATCGCCACCTCGAATGAACCCGATTACAATATGCTGTCGGCGTTGTTGGCCAAATCCGAAGGTGCCCGCGAAGTTATCGCCGTTTCCATGGATGACCGGCAAGACAAGCTGTTTCACTCCATCGGCATCGATCATGTCATTAACCCGCGCCTGACGGCGGCAAAGGAGATCATGCAGCTCATTAGCCGGGGCCATATCGGTGTCATGGCGAAGCTTGGCGATGCCGAAATCGAGGCCGCAAGATTGAATGTCCCTGAGAATTCGAAAATCGCAGGCATGCCGCTTCACCGCGCCTGGAAGAAAATCCGCCAGGGCGCCATTGTCGGTATGATTATTCGAGATGAAAAAGTCATTATTCCCAAGGCGGAAACCATATTCGAGCCGAATGATCATGTGATCACAATCGCGTATACTCGCTCGCTGTCCAATATTCGAAAACTCTTCAAGAGTCAGGATTAGAAGGCCGGTCTATGAACGGGAAAGCGGTCGCATATGCCATCGGCAAACTAATGCAGTTAATGGGGGTTATCCTCATTGTCCCGTTAGGAATAGCCGTCTATGATCTTGATTCGTGGTCGCTATCTACAATAATTGATAATCCCGAAACGGTCGGCTTCATATTGGCGATAGCCTTTTGCCTGCTGGCGGGAACCGTCATCGCTCTTATGTACCGGGCAAATCGAAACGATCAGGGGATACGAGAAGGATATGCCATCGTGGCTCTCGGCTGGATTATTTTGGCTCTGGTCGGTTCGATTCCCTTCACTTTTTATTTTATTTCCAATGCCGAGCATCTGACTATACACGTCCTTATGACGTGCATTACCGACGGATATTTCGAAATCATGTCCGGCTTCTCGACGACCGGATCGACTATTTTAACCAATATCGAGGCTGTTCCTGATTCTTTACTTTTTTGGCGAAGTCTCACACACTGGCTCGGCGGCATGGGAATCATCACGCTGGCGTTGGCAATTTTCCCGGCGATGGGCGTATCGGGGTATCAGATGTTCCGAGGTGAAATCCCCGGTCCGACGGCAGATCGCCTGAGGCCGCGACTTGCTCAAACGGCTGCGATTCTATGGGGTGTGTATGCATTGTTATCCGGCGCCGAGACATTACTGCTTTGGATTGGAGGCATGCCCCTTTTCGACAGCCTCTGCCATACATTCGGCACTATGGCAACGGGCGGTTTTTCAACGAAAAACGCCTCGATAGCTTCCTACCACTCGGCCTATTTCGAATGGGTCATTATCGTATTTATGTTTCTGGCCGGAATGAATTTTCTATTGCATTTCAATGTGTTGCGAGGAAAATGGCGGCAGGCCATTATAAACCGAGAATTTTTGTTTTACACCGCTGTTATCGTATTCACGACTTTGTTTTTGTCCGGTCTCTTGTACGGGGGCGATTTGAAACCCGCCGAGGATTCATACAAACACTTCCGCTATGAATACAAGACACTGGATGATTTCAAAGGTTTTATCGCCGCCGAACAGCAAAAATATACCGATTTGCACGATTGCGTCCGGACGACACTATTTCAGGTCGTATCAATAACGACCACGACAGGATACGGTACCGCCGACTTCGACCTCTGGCCGGATATTGCCCGCTTCATGTTATTATTAATGATGTTCTTCGGAGGCTGTGCGGGGTCGACCGGAGGCGGTATGAAACAAATCCGCATCCTTGTACTGATTAAAACAGGCTGGCGAGAATTGCGCAAATTGACGAGACCCAACCTGATTGCGCCGCTTCGTATTGGCCAGGATTCTATTGATGAACCGAAGATCGCCAACATTGCATCGTTCTTCATCCTGTTTATGTTATTGTTTGCTGTTTCATCGTTATTAATGACACTTTTCGTGCCGGACCTCATTACAGCCATTTCCGCCACGGTGGCCTGTATCAATAATATCGGCCCCGGATTGAATGGCGTGGGGGCAGTTCAACACTATGGCTGGATACCGATTCCGGGTAAATGGATCCTAATCGCCTGCATGATCCTGGGGCGACTGGAGATTTTCACTATCATGATCGTCTTCCGGCCGTCATTCTGGAAATAACCCGACTGATTTCTCCAAAAAACGCTTACGCTTTCTGCCGGATTATCCTATATTGGTGCAGTTTATGTAACATAAAATGGAAACTATAGAGGTAGATCGCATGGAAAAACTCACCCTACGCAAAGCCGTCGAGCTGGCCGTTATTACCGAGCAACTTGGCGCCGACTATTATACTCGCATGGAGCGTAAATTTGCCAATGACCCGGAACTCAAGGAGATTTTCGGCCGCCTGGTAAAGGACGAAAAATCGCATGAGGTCCTGTTTAAGAAAATCCTCGAAAAAACGCCCGAAGATGATAAACTGCAACAGGATTACGAGAAATATCAGTTCCTTCGCGCCACGGTTATTTCGACTCATTTCCGCAAGGAGGATTTCACCGACAACGCCGATAAGATTACGGATGCGGCCCAGGCCCTCGGGCACGCTCTGAATTTCGAAAAATCGACACTGCAATATTATCAGGCGATGATGGATGTTCTCGGAGAGAGCCCGCAATTGCAGGAAATAATTGACGCCGAAAAGAAACACGTCCTGGCGCTTTTCAAAGTCATTACCTCTGATGCCAAGTTCCGTGGCACCGGATATATCTGGTAATTGGTAGATAATTATCACAAGGCGGCTTTCGGGCCGCCTTTTTTTTGTGCCCCCTCTTTATCTTTGTATCGTAACAATATATATTGTGCCGTCGTATGACTATAATATGTGGCCCGCTTTGGACCCTCGTGAGTATGAATTAAATATAACTATGATATACAAGAAAAGGGAAGACTATGCTGTATCGGTTGTGTGTTTGTCTCGCCGTGATTGCCCTGTTATCCATGGGGGGAGCCGCAATGGCCGGAAACTGGTATGACAATCTGAAAGAAGGCGATGTCCTCCATGGCTTTGCCGTCGAATGCGTGTACGAAAACGGTCGCGGAGAATTGATGGGCGCCCGTATGCTCCACCTCAAGACTGGTTTCACCATGGACATGTTTCAGTTACAGTCCGTTCCTCAGGCGTTTATGTGGGTCAACTCGCCGCCTGAAGACGATATGGGTGAACCGCACACATGTGAGCACCTGCTCCTCGGCAAGGGAAGCAAGGGCCGCTATGTTGCCTCGCTCGAAGATATGTCGCTGGGCAGCAGCACAGCCTATACATCGCAGCTCTATACCGCCTACCCGTTCAGTTCCGAAGGCGGTAATGATATCTATTTCGTACTGCTCAAGGAAAAACTCGACGCCCTCCTGCATCCGAATTTTTCGGACGAGGAAATCCGGCGCGAGGTATGCAATATGGGAATCGCCGTCAATCCGGCCTCCGGAGAGATGAGTCTCGATGAGAAAGGGACCGTGTACACCGAAATGGTCAGCACCTTCGAAAAGCACTGGTATCACTTGTACGGCGCACTCGACAATATGGTTTATGGAACCGATCATCCGATGTCGAATAATTCCGGAGGCATTCCGGCCGCCATCAGACAAATGACACCGGATGACCTGCGTGTCTTCCACAATAAGAGATATCAGTTGAATAATATGGGCATGATCGTCACGTATCCCGACGATATTACTCACGATGATTTGCTTGCGAAAACCGATGTTATACTCAAAGAGCTCGACACCTCCGGCATTGAGGGCAATATCGAGCGCACAACGGTTGTTCTGCCGAAGCCTGAGCCGTCCGCAGAACCGGGAACGATAGCCATGACATATTATCCGGGGGCAAATGAAAACGAACCGGGGAATATCGCGTATTATTGGCCGGCGGATCTCGATTTGAGCGTAAAAGATCGCGCACTGCTGAGTATTTTCATGAGTTGTTTCGGCGGAACGCAGACGTCGAATCTGTATAACAAATTCATTAATTCCGATACCCGAGTCGTCGATCTGGGCGCCAATCGTGTCTGGGCCGGCGTTGATAAGGAAATCGGCAATGTCGTCAGTATCGGGCTTTCCAATGTCAACCCGGATGTCATCACTGAGGCACAGCTCAAATCCATTCGCCAGATGATCATCGATGAATTGAAAGTCGTAATGAATTACCCGGCCGGTTCTAAGGAATTGAAGGATTTCAATGCCCGGGGCCTCAGCAATGTCAATCAGTCGATTAAATCATTGGAGAACTATTTGAACTCGCCCCCGGGATTCGGTTTGAGAGGCGGCGGAGGCGGCGGCTGGTATGGCCTGATAAAAGATTTGGAGGCATTTCCGGGATTCCGCAAGTCAATGGTCATGAAAGATCTCTACAATGATATTCTGGCAGAATTGAACAAGGATGAGAATATCTGGACTGGCCTGGTCGGGAAATGCGGTCTGACTGAAAAGTTGCCGTATGGCGCAGGCTGCAAGGCCAAGCCGTCACTTCTCACCCAGGCGGTTGAGGAAAAGGAACAGCGCCTCGATAATTATCTGGAATCTCTCAAGACGAAGTTCAACGTGACATCCGACAGCGAGGCGATCGCGCTTTATAAAGAGGAGTACGATGCCAACACGAAAGTAATCGAGGATGAGACGGCGAAAATTCCGATGCCGAAATTCCTGGATCAGCCGCCGATGACCTTCGATGATAATCTCGATTATAATGTACTCACCGTTGGCGGGACCGTGCCATTGGTTGCTTCAACCTTCAACAGTATGACATCGCTGTCTTTCGGAATAGCGTTGAATCTTCGTGTCGTTCCTCAGGATAAACTGATATATGTCCCGCTCCTGTCCGACTTAATCACGGAAGTCGGTGTCCATAAAGACGGCGAAGTGGTTACGTTCGCGGAACTGGACGATCGCCTGAAGAACGAGGTGCTCGGTCTCGGCGGATATATTTCATCCAATCCGACGACGGGCCGGGTCGAATTAATGGTCGAGGGATCAGGCAGTAACCCGGAGGAAAATATCCGAGCTGTCGACTGGATGCAGGCGGGATTATTCTCGCCGTATCTTGATGAGGCAAACCTCCAGCGCATTCGCGATGTCGTCGACGATAATATTCAGAGTTACCGCAATCGTATGTCCAGAAGCGAAGAGAGCTGGGTACAGGGCCCGGCAAACAGCTATCGCTATCAAAACGATCCGCTGCTTCTGGCCGGCTACTGCTTCCTGACGCAGGAACATTTCATGCATCGGATAAAATGGCGTCTGATGTCGGTGGACAATTCGGATGTCTCAACCGAAGTCCAGTCACTGTTCGATGAACTCGCATCGGGAGCCGCCGGCAAATCGAAAGATGCGCTGGTTGCGTTTGCCGATACGTTCACATCGACCGATCCCGCATCACATACAGCCGGTTCCTTCGGTGCCTTTGCGCGCCATTACCTCGATGCCTCTGCCGATGCACAGGATATCATTATCGAGGCGCTCGGTGACCTTGCTGCGACCATGCCCACAATTCCTGAAGATAATGCGGACGGCGATTGGGCATATTTGTGCACGCAGATGAAAAACGATCTGCTGGTCAAACCGGAAAAAGTGTTGCAGGAAATTTCGGAAACGCTTGCCTTGCTGCGCCACAAAGATAACGCCCGTATGTACGTTGTTTCCAGTGAGGCGAATCGCAAGGACATCCTGCCCCGTTTCGAATCGTTTGTCGCCGCCATGGATGCGGCGCCTGCCGTTCCCGCGACATATGCCGAGGCTCCGGTGGTGCTGGATCGGGTGAAAAGCCGTTCTGACCTGAAGGAACCGCCGACATATGTCGGTCTGATCAATGACAATACAAGGAATGGCGTCTTCGTGTATACGGCCGACTGCGCCAACCTTTCGACGACCGATCCGAGTATGCTGCTCGATTATGTCGCTGCTCGATTGTACGGCGGGGGAGGAGCGCATTCGATGTTCATGAAAACATGGAGCGCCGGGCTGGCCTATTCGAATGGATTGCGCTCGAGTGAAACGAGCGGCAGAATCGTCTATTATGCCGAGCGGTGCCCCGATCTGGCCACGACGATGCGTTTCGTCGTTAATGAACTTGAAAATGCGCCGAGGGATCCGAAGCTTGCAGAATATGCAATAGCCCAGGCGTTCGTCGGTAATCGCGGATCGAACAGCTATGAAAGCCGCGCGGTATCCATGGCGAACAATCTCGCCGACGGTATCACGCCTGACCTGGTATCAGGATTCCGGCAGCGCATTTTACAACTGCGTTCGACGGAGAACCTCTATGATCAGTTGCATGACCGTATGAAATTCATTTACGGCAAAGTACTCATCGGATACGGCGGAGATTTGAAGGATAATTCGGACGGTAATTATTTCATCATCGGACCGCCCTCGCAGTTCGAGAGCCTGTCGAAGTATATTGAATCGACTGAGGGGAAACAGGAAGTATATCAACTGTATCCAAGAGATTTCTGGATTACCGAGTAATACTGTGCAATGCACAATATACGCCGGCGGGTCCTCGTGTTCGCCGGCGTTTTTATTTGCATGATACTAACACGGTAGATGGATATGATTGTCTATGTAAGATATTATTATGTACTTGTTGGTCCATTAATTTTTCATGAGTAGAAATCGGCGAGTTTTGCTCGGCTGAGGGGGTGATATTTCAGGCTTCCCGGATTGCTCGATAAAGTCAGAGGCGGTCAAATGTTTTTTTGCAAAGAATTGCAAAAATAATGGAGAATGAGGCGGGAATGGGCTGAGATGGGCCGCGGGGAGAGCCTTGTAAGATGTTGTGTGGCGGTACTATACGCGCATTTTATTCGGTTTGGAGGGAGGGGTGAAAAAAAATTGCACTTTTTTTCATTTCGTGCGGTAAAATCGCTTGACATCCTCCGGGTAAAGTATTATAGTCACATGCCGATGAGATGATAGGGCGCTTATACTCAAGAGATTGAGCAGCTTTGAACAGGCAGAAAAAGTTAAAAAAATCTCTTGACAAGCCGTACATCACAAGGTATAATGCAAATCTGCCGGCACAAAAAATGTCGGCAATTTTTGTCAAGAGTTCTTTGAAAAATCAATAGTATGTGCCAAATGACCAAATGTCGAGAAGAACTGTTTTGGCGGGGCATTGTCGCAAGATAATGTTTCTGCCCACAATTCCATTTCGAACAACTAATTAGTAGTGTCTCGTAAATGAGCGCAAACTACCGTTGTTTTTGTGATTAGATAATAATCAAATAAAAATAGACGGAGAGTTTGATCCTGGCTCAGAACGAACGCTGGCGGCGTGTCTAATACATGCAAGTCGAACGAGAAAGTCTGACTTCGGTTGGACGAGTAAAGTGGCGAACGGGTGAGTAACACGTGGACAATCTGCCCTTGAGTTTGGGATAAGCCCGGGAAACTGGGTCTAATACCGAATGATATCAGAGGATGGCATCTTCTTCTGATCAAAGGCGGGGCAACCTGCCGCTCAGGGATGAGTCCGCGCTCCATTAGCTTGTTGGTAGGGTAACGGCCTACCAAGGCGACGATGGATAGCCGGCCTGAGAGGGTGAACGGCCACACTGGGACTGAGATACGGCCCAGACTCCTACGGGAGGCAGCAGTAGGGAATATTGCGCAATGGACGAAAGTCTGACGCAGCGACGCCGCGTGGGTGATGAAGCTCTTTGGAGTGTAAAACCCTGTCAGTGGGGAAGAACCGCATGGGGAGTAACTGCCCTATGCCTGACGGTACCCGCAGAGGAAGCTCCGGCTAACTCCGTGCCAGCAGCCGCGGTAATACGGGGGGAGCGAGCGTTGTTCGGATTCACTGGGCGTAAAGGGCGTGTAGGCGGACATCCAAGTCGAATGTGAAAACCAGCGGCTCAACCACTGGCCTGCATTTGATACTGTATGTCTTGAGTATGAGAGGGGAAAGCGGAATTCCTGGTGTAGCGGTGAAATGCGTAGATATCAGGAGGAACACCTGTGGCGAAGGCGGCTTTCTGGCTCAATACTGACGCTAAGGCGCGAAGGCCGGGGGAGCAAACAGGATTAGATACCCTGGTAGTCCCGGCGGTAAACGATGGGTACTAGGTGTTGGAGGTATCGACCCCTTCAGTGCCGCAGCTAACGCATTAAGTACCCCGCCTGGGGAGTACGGTCGCAAGATTGAAACTCAAAGGAATTGACGGGAGCCCGCACAAGCGGTGGAGTATGTGGTTTAATTCGAAGCAACGCGCAGAACCTTACCTGGACTTGACATGTAATGGACCGTGGATGAAAGTTCACTTCCCCTTCGGGGGCCGTTATGCAGGTGCTGCATGGCTGTCGTCAGCTCGTGCCGTGAGGTGTTGGGTTAAGTCCCGCAACGAGCGCAACCCCTGTCCTTAGTTGCCATCAGGTAATGCTGGGAACTCTAAGGAGACTGCCGGTGATAAGCTGGAGGAAGGTGGGGACGACGTCAAGTCCTCATGGCCCTTACGTCCAGGGCTACACACGTACTACAATGGCCGGTACAGAGGGTTGCAAAACCGTGAGGTGGAGCCAATCCCTAAAACCGGTCTCAGTTCAGATTGGAGTCTGCAACTCGACTCCATGAAGGCGGAATCGCTAGTAATCGCGAATCAGCAGGTCGCGGTGAATACGTTCCCGGGCTTTGTACACACCGCCCGTCAAGCCACGGAAGTTGGGGGTACCCGAAGCCGTTTGCCTAACCTTTGGAGGGCGGCGTCTAAGGTAAAACCGATGACTGGGGCTAAGTCGTAACAAGGTAGCCGTAGCGGAAGCTGCGGCTGGATCACCTCCTTTCTAAGGAGTAGGACTCATCTCACGATGAGTACCTAGGTCGATCAGTTTGATCGACATTTGGTCGGCGCATATTATGTAACGATAAAAAATTTTGTCCGCGTTGTCGGGCGTTTCCTCGGCATCATGGGCTTATAGCTCAGTTGGTTAGAGCGCGCGCCTGATAAGCGCGAGGTCGGTGGTTCAAATCCACCTAGGCCCATTTTTTTATGGGGATGTAGCTCAGCTGGGAGAGCATCGGCTTTGCAAGCCGAGGGTCGTCGGTTCGAGCCCGATCATCTCCAGAATGACGAATAAGGCTATTAAGTCTTTGTTATAGATTTATCGTTCTTTGACAACTTCATATTGTTGCAAGCTCATATGAAATACTGCATTTCATATGATAGCAAGCATCTTCATTGTGAGAAACAAGCTACAGTAACGATGTATCGAGTTGATTGATTTTGATCAAGTTACTAAGGGCATGCGGTGGATGCCTTGGCACAGAGAGGCGATGAAGGACGTGGTAAGCTGCGATAAGCTTCGTCTAGGTGCAAACAACCTTTGAGACGGAGATTTCCGAATGGGATAACCCGGCGTCGTGAGAGCGGCGTCAGCGGCAACTGAATACATAGGTTGTCGCGGCTAACGCAGGGAACTGAAACATCTCAGTACCTGCAGGAAGAGAAAACAACCGTGATTTCCTCAGTAGCGGCGAGCGAACGGGAAAGAGCCTAAACCGAATGGCGTGTTAAAGATGACAGTCGTTGCGCTTTCGGTGTCGTGGGATTCGAATTTGGTTTTTCTGTCAGAGAACCGAGAAGTTACAAATCAGTGGTTTAGGTGAAGCATGTGGGAAAATGCGCGGTACAGGGTGACAGCCCCGTAACCGAAAAGCCATTGACTTCTTTTTCGAACTCCCGAGTAGTGCGGAGCACGTGGAATTCCGTATGAATTTGCCGGGACCACCCGGTAAGGCTAAATACTACTCTGTGACCGATAGTGAACCAGTACCGTGAGGGAAAGGTGAAAAGAACCCCGGGAGGGGAGTTAAAAGTACCTGAAACCGTATGCCTACAAGCGGTCGGAGGAAAGCGATTCTCTTCGGAGGAGCGTGGACTGACGGCGTGCCTATTGAATAATGATCCGGCGAGTTACTCCTCTGTTGCAAGGCTAAGCCAAACGCTGGCGTAACCGTAGCGAAAGCGAGTCTGAATAGGGCGTATTAGTAGCAGGGGGTAGACCCGAAACCAGGTGATCTATGCATGGCCAGGATGAAATCCCGGTGAAACGGGATGGAGGTCCGAACCCACCAATGTTGAAAAATTGGGGGATGAGCCGTGCATAGGGGTGAAAGGCCAATCAAACCTGGAAATAGCTGGTTCTCCCCGAAATAGCTTTAGGGCTAGCCTCGAGTTTGAGTGTTGCGGAGGTAGAGCACTGGCAGGGTTAGGGGCCCCACAAGGTTACCGACCCCTTCCAAACTCCGAATGCCGTAACATGCTTCTCGGGAGTCAGTCAGTGTGGGATAAGCTTCATTGGCAAAAGGGAAACACCCCAGACCGCCGGCTAAGGTCCCCAAGTGCAGCTAAGTGGTAAAGGATGTGAGATTACTTAAACAGCTAGGATGTTGGCTTAGAAGCAGCCACCATTTAAAGAGTGCGTAATAGCTCACTAGTCAAGTGATTTTGCGCCGATAATTCCTGGGACTATGCTGTACACCGAAGCCGCGGACTTTGTAAAAAGTGGTAGGGGAGCATTGTATACGGGCTGAAGGTTGATCGTAAGGTCGATTGGACTGTATACAAGAGATTATGTCGGAACGAGTAGCGATAAGGCAGGCGAGAAACCTGCCCACCATAAGCCTAAGGTTTCCTGGGGAAGGTTAATCCTCCCAGGGTTAGTCGGATCCTAAGTCGAGGTCGAAAGGCGTAGACGATGGAAAACAGGTCAATATTCCTGTACCTGGTCGGTCGCGTTTTAAGCTATGGGGTGACGCAGAAGTGACGGTCAGCCATCTGTTGGATTAGGTGGTTTAAGCCGGTAGGCGGGGAAAGCAGGCAAATCCACTTTCCTAACGCCGAGAGGTTATGACGAAGTCTTCGGACAATAAAGTGACCTTAATCATGCTGCCAAGAAAAGCCTCTATGCTAGTTATCGATCAGTCCGTACCGTAATCCGCCACAGGTAGGCGAGGCGAGTAGCCTCAGGTGCTCGAGATAACCCATGTTAAGGAACTCGGCAAATTAACCCCGTAAGTTCGCGAGAAGGGGTGCCACAAGTAGGTGAGTTGTTTTTCATGATTAGCCCAAAGTGGCCACAGAAAATTGGCGCTGATGACTGTTTACTAAAAACATATGTCTCTGCTAAGCCTCATAAGGCGACGTATAGGGACTGATACCTGCCCGGTGCTGGAAGGTTAAGAGGAGAGGTCAACCCTCGGGTGAAGCTTTGAATCGAAGCCCCAGTAAACGGCGGCCGTAACTATAACGGTCCTAAGGTAGCGAAATTCCTTGTCGGGTAAGTTCCGACCTGCACGAATGGTATAACAATTGGCGCACTGTCTCAACATGGGACTCGGTGAAACTGTAGCAGCGGTGAAGATGCCGTTTACTCGAATCGGGACGGAAAGACCCCGTGAACCTTTACTATAACCTGACATTGGCATTTGGTCAGGCATGTGTAGCATAGTTGGGAGACTGTGAAGCTGGTCCGCCAGGATCGGTGGAGTCACCGTTGAAATACCAACCTTGTTTTATCGGATGTCTAACCTTGAGCCGTGAATCCGGCTCAGGAACAGTGTCAGGCGGGTAGTTTAACTGGGGCGGTTGCCTCCAAAAATGTAACGGAGGCGCGCAAAGGTTCCCTCAAGCCGGGTGGTAATCGGCTGTAGAGTGTAAAAGTATAAGGGAGCTTGACTGCGAGACTTACAGGTCAAGCAGGTGCGAAAGCAGGCTTTAGTGGTCCGGCGGTTGTGTGTGGAAATGCCGTCGCTTAACGGATAAAAGGTACTCCGGGGATAACAGGCTTATCACTTCCGAGAGTCCACATCGACGAAGTGGTTTGGCACCTCGATGTCGGCTCATCACATCCTGGGGCTGGAGAAGGTCCCAAGGGTTCGGCTGTTCGCCGATTAAAGTGGTACGTGAGCTGGGTTTAGAACGTCGCGAGACAGTTCGGTCCCTATCTGATTCGAGCGCAGGATATTTGAGGAGAGCTGACCCTAGTACGAGAGGACCAGGTTGGACCGACCGCCAGTACACCTGTTGTCATGCCCATGGCACCGCAGGGTAGCTGCGTCGGGAAGGGATAAGCGCTGAAAGCATCTAAGTGCCAAGCCCACTCCGAGATGAGATATCCCAAGCTTTGCTTCTGAAGGACCCTGGAAGACGACCAGGTTGATAGGTCACAGATGTAAGTGGTGTGAGCCATTTAGTCGAGTGATACTAATAGTCCGTGCGACTTGATCTTAAAATTTCGCCAGACGAGAGGTGAGAAATCAAACAAGTCAATACTTGTTACTGCTTGGTCTCACAAAATTTGCTTGCTCGCTTGCAACAATATGTTAGTTATAAATTAAATGTCGGTGGCAAGAGCGTTGAGGTCACACCTGTTCCCATTCCGAACACAGAAGTTAAGCTCAACAGCGTCGATGGTACTGCATGGGAGACTGTGTGGGAGAGTAGATCGTCGCCGACTTAAAAATAGAAAACCCCGTTAGCAATAACGGGGTTTTTTTGTATTTTGGGCCCTAAACATTCTGAGAATTGGGATGAGACGTTCAGCACAATAATTCGTATGGGGTGGTCCATCCGATTTTTAAATTTCCATATATATAATAAATCAATCGAATTGCTTATGCATGTCCCAAGCAGGAATTTTGTGAGCATTGTTAAGTAAGTAATGAAATGGTGCATCAGGATCATCCATATCTTCATAACAATTTCTTTGTGTGAGTTTTAAAGTATCTAGAAGCCATGAACTATCCCTTAGTTTTATATTGGAAAAGCCTAAATTTGTGGCCAGGGCGGCAGTCTTTTCGGCCCCAGAAGTGAAACCACCTGTGGCAATCAATATCCCTTTTGTAAGCTTTTTAAGCATTAAAGCGCCGAGAAATGCCCTGATTGGTTCTACACTGACTCTATGATTCCATCGTTTAACTTGAATACCTATTTCCCTTTTGTCATTGTTAAGAATGTAAACATCAATTCCGTCGTCCCCGACCAATGGAGTTAGTTCGATTCGATAGCCAAGATTTTGAAAGACTGAGGCAACCACTTCCTCAGCCAAACGTGGATTAACGGCTCCAATAGAATTGTTTTTGGCCATTAAATAACGCGATACTTCCTCTAAGGGTTGTCTGATATCGGAAAGATCAAGGTTCTTAAGTGATCCATGGGCAAAACCTGCACCATAATGTGTCCATTCTTCACCATTGTCAATGTAATCGAATGCATAATGATGACCAATACTCCACCAGCCGCATGTTTGGCAGACCCAGACTTCTATATGTACTTCGCGACCGATTTTAGTTGTTAGTAGCTTTTGTCCCAATAAGATAAGAGAAGTTTCGCATGCCGGGCATTGTTTAGATGGTCTCGGGGTCAGGCGTTTATAGCGAATTGGTGGATTAAATACTGAGGTGAAATCTTTATATACCCATATGCTCATTTTAGGCGATACCTATATTAGACAAGAATCTGTTTTCTGAGATTTAATACTTATATTGTAAAAATATATTACCAAACTCGATAAAAACAACAAATTAATCGTGGTCGCCTACGGCATTTCCATGGTGCCCCGGTGCCCCAACCCTTCTTAGGGGTGGGATTAGATATCTACATCTAACTGGAATATGCAGCCCCGTTATTGTTTCCTGCCGCGGGAGGCCAATAATGCCAGAGTTATATTCATGATAAACAAATACGCCACAAATGCGGCGTTTTCCAAGTCAAAGGTCTGAACCGAGAAAAAACTGATTCCGAAACCGACTGTACTGATGGTATAGGCTACCCAGCTCTCTGATCGAGGATACTGATATGCCTTGATAAAGGTCGGAATGCTCGCCAGGATATCAGCGATTAGCGCTAATAATAGGGCATAATTCGGATTGTCCGTTACAGCCCAGAGGATGATACCGACGATCGCAGCCACCATCAGGTAATAATCGCGAGGATGGCTCTTCCAATAGGCTTTTTTATTGATATATGATGCCGCGACAACTACAAATGGCGTGAAACCGGCGATAAACGACGTCCACGCCAGCTCCTCGATGCCCTGCGCCTTTTGCGCAGCAAAGATGACCATCGGGAAAATTCCCCAAAGCAGCCACGTAATGCGGTTGGGTTGAGCCTTGCCGACGAAGGTCTCATACAGATAATAATAGCCGCCAAGCGAACCGATGACGGCCCCGATAATAGCAAAGTACTCAGGAAGCATGCGCCAAGTAATAGTAGCGTGCATTGAATGTCAAGGACATAGTTATCAGTAGCCGAACCGCCGCGTTTGATTTTCCCAAGGCAAAGCCTTGGGATACACCGAGTGAATTCCCTGGGCAGATGTGGACATCTGCCGCCCACGGGCGGGTGGCCCATCCGATGGCCGTCTTCGGGCGAGGGTGGGGGCCCGCCTGAACAAATGCACAAACATCCGTCCGTAAGGCGATTCACGAATCGCCCTTCATAGACAAATTGCACAAAACCATTACCTCTCCCGTCATATTGGTAGATATATAATATGTCATATCAATCTGGGAGGGGGATATGAAACTATTTATCATCATTCTGTGCATGCTCCTCGCATGTGGATTCATTGCCGCCAAAAACAACTGCGAAGGCACCAATCTCCAATTGTCATTCGGGCCCGGGGTCGCCAAGACAGGGTACTATGATTTCAGCGACAACAAATCCGGGCGATTCGCCGGAATCGGGATGGGCATCGAACGATCATCGCACCTGGAAATTCTTTTAAAATATGAGAAATATTGGAAAAGGGACAATGTTCGCATATATGTACAATCAGTGGGCGACTACTCACAAATTGATATGTTCAGTATCGAGGCGAGAGTGTTTTTGTATGACTTAAACCATGTCCTGAGACCATTCCTATCCATTGCCGCCGGTATCGCTGAAACAGGGCTTAAGTTGGATTATCATGATATGTGGCAACATGGTTATTACGCGGATGGTAAAAGGAAATTTCTCCAATTCGGGGGAGGACTGGAATGGCGAATCACTCGCCGGATTCGACCATTTGTAAAAGGATTGTATACGAATTTCCGAAACGGTGAGCATTTTTCGCTGGATTCATTCAATGTGACAGCTGGATTAGCCTTTACGTTTTTCATCGTCCCGGATAAGAACTAATCGGCCGGGTGGCCCATCCGATGGCCGTCTTCGGGCGAGGGTGGGGTTCCGCCTGCGGGGACCAATCTCGGAATCACGTTAATGGGTAAACATCTAATCCCAACCCTAAGAAGGGTTGGGGCACCAGGCAATTGGCAGATTTGAAGACAAAACTGCCCTACCGCCTATGAATGGTTGGGGCACCAACCGCAGAAAGGCAACTCGGACCGTCGCCTTTTTTATTGAATAATCTCGCGATTTTCCTGTATACTATATATAGAACGAAGGAGGTCGCGTATGCATGCTGCCGTATATTATTTCGGTTTCGCTGCGGTGATGGCCGGCATCATTCCCATTGTACCCAAAATGCTGAATTTGCGCATCTGGGTACTCAACAAACTGCACCTCAAAGGCCTGGCGAACTGGCACCGGAGGGCTGCCACGCCTATCATCATCACCGTCAGAATGATCTTCGCGGTCGTCTCGATTATCCTCATCTGGCTCGGCGTTCAGGCACTGTAAAAAAGAAGCGTAAATAAAAAACGGGCGAGAATCTGAACGATTCCCGCCCGTTTTCATAGTCTCTACAGCGCCACAATCGGCTCGACTGTCCCCCCGAGGACGATTTCCGATTTCACACTGCGACAGCCGCGCGATCAGTCTGAATTAACTCTTCTGATCGGATCCGCACTGCGGACACTTGGTCGCCTTGATGTGAATCGTGGAATAGCAGTAGGGGCACTCTTTCGTCGTCGGCGCCGGCGCCGGAGCCTCGGCCTCTTTCTTTTTGAGGCGATTGACGTTTTTGACCAGGATGAAAATCGAGAATGCGACGATGACAAAGCTGATTATCGTATTAATGAACAATCCATAGTTCAGCGTGACGGCGCCGGCGGCCTGAGCCTCGGCCAGTGTCGCATAGCCGCCCGGACCGGTGGCGTCCTTCAATACGAGAAACAGGTTGCTGAAATCGACATTACCGAGCAGTAAACCGATCGGCGGCATGATAACATCGGAAACCAAAGATTTGACGATGGTGCCGAATGCCGCGCCGATGATAATACCGACGGCCATGTCGATGACATTTCCTTTCACCGCAAACTCTTTAAACTCCTTCATCATCCCCATAATACTACCTCACCCTCTTTTGGTTTCGTTGAGTCTGTTCGAAATACTTCACACACTAGAATATTCGAGTATCTTAATCCAAATTTCGTAAAAAAAATCTCATTGTCAATGGAAATACATAAAAAAAACAGGACTGCTTAGTCCTGTTTTTCGAATCGCATATGAAATATTAACAGCTAATTCTTGCCGACGATCGCCAGGAATTTCCGGTCGGTCGTGAACCTGTTCTTGACGAAGTTGTTCACATCGGCCACCGTGATGTGATCGGCTTTGGTGACGACATCAAGAAACGCCTTCTGACCGTATCCGACATATTCATAATAGGCCATGTTATTCGCGCGGTTGGCCTTCGTGTCGAACGCATAAATCATCCTGTTTTTCAGGTTGATGCGCGCATCGGTCAGTTCATCCTCGGTAATTCCGTTCTCGATGAGGTTGTTCCACTCTCGATTCAACGATTTTATCGCGGTCTGCACTTTCGATGTATCCGTGCCGATCGCCGCCCGGAACATGGCATCGTATTTATCGAGGCCATACTGCGTGTATACGGCATAGGCCAATTTTTCCTTGTAGCGAAGATCCCACAGCCGCGAACCGACACCGCCGCCCATAATCTGATTCACGATCATAATTATCGGAATTTCATCGGACTGCAGATGTACGAACATGGCGCCCATGAAAATATATGACTGGTTGCGTTCATAGGAGATAAAGCCGGTCTTGTTCGCGCCGAGATCCAGAGTCGGAGGCGGGATTTCGGTCGCCTGCTGTTTGATCTTTCCGAACAGCTTGTTATACAGGGGGCCGATCTTTTCAGCCGGCATATCGGTCGAAACGGATACGATAATGTTATTCCCGCCGACGAATTTCTCATAATGATTGCGCACATCGGCAACACTGATACTTGAAACAGATGCCTCGGAACCGTCAGGGTAGAGGCCATAGCCCTGATCGCCATAGGCGGTATTCCAGAACAGCTTACTGGCGGCTTCGCTTTGATCGTCATTTGCTGCCTTAAGCTGTCCGTCGATTTCTGCTTTCAGTTTTTCGAGTTCATCTTCCGGGAAAGTCGGATGTTCGATACACTCGGCGATGATTTCCAGCGTCTTTTCGAAATTCTCGGTCAGCGAAACGAATGATAAGGCGGCGTAATCGCGAAAACAATCGGCGTAAACGGATGCGCCGAGGAATTCGAGCTGCTCGGTGATTTCATCCGCCGACATCTTGTCGTTCCCCTTCAGCAGCATCTTAACCATGATATTCGAAATACCGTTGTTGCCGGCAGATTCAGTGAGAACACCGCCGCCGATTAGGACTCGCCCGGCCGATAATGATGTCGATTCATCATGATTCACGAGCAGTGTAATCCCATTGGATAGTGTCAGGCGACCATACCCATCCGCCCCGACCTGTACCGATGGACCACTGCTGCATCCGGCAATCAAAAACACGCAAACAGTGAGAATCGAAAAATACAGTCTATTCATTTTCATTGGGGCACCACCATCGTTTTAACGTACGTTTCCGTGTTCAGATACTTGTTGGCCGTTTCATTGAGTTGCGCCAGGGTTACCTGTTCGATGTTGTCCGGATAGTTTTCGACGAATTCATACCCGATGTACGAGTCTTTCTGGGCGATATTGTCGGCATAATCGAGGCCCCGCTCGTTGCCGCGATAGTGATTCGTTTTGAGGACGTTTTTCGCCTTGCGCAATTCCTGTTCGGTGAACCCGTTTTGCTTTACTTCATTGAGCACATCATTGATGGCCCGTTCCGCCTCGGCAATTTTGCCGGGGTCGAGCATCGCGAACGAGAACATAAGCCCCTCGTATTTATTCGTATAAAACGAGAAACTCGTGCTGTACACGATACCCAGCTCATCTTTGAGCTTTTTCCACAGGCGGCTCGATTCACCTCCGCCGATGATTTGCGCCATAAGATCGAGGGGGAACTGGTCCGGGCTGTCGGCCTTCGGACCGATCGTGCTCATCATCATGTAGGCCTGTGCGATATCCTTCTTGATTTCGATTTCGGCGATTTTATCCGGCACCGGTGGTGTTTTATAGCGATCGGTCGCGACCTCGCCCTGTGGGAAGCCGCCGAAATATTTTTTAACCAGGGCCATCGTTTCCTGTGTGTTGACGTCACCGACAATAACCATTGTCATGTTGTTCGGCGCATAATACCGTTTATAGTATGCATACACGGAATCGCGCGGGACATTGCGCACATTGTCTTTCGTCCCGAGCACGTTCTTTGAATAGGGATGTTCGCCGTACAGCGTTTTCAAAGATGACCGATACATGGTTGCCGTCGGATTGTCCTGAGAAATATTGATTTCCTCGACTACCGCACTGCGCTCTTTATCCATTTCATCTTTCGGGAAATTCGAGCGGAACAGCATATCGGCATGGATTTGCAGCGCAAAATCGAGGTTTTCCTTCGGCAGGGAAATGACGAAATCGGTCCAGTCGGAAGATGTATACCCATTGAAATACGCCCCATGCTGTTTCATGGCGTCGGCGACTTCTTCGCCGGTCATGTTATCCGTGCCGCGGAAGAGAATCAGGTGTTCCAGTAGATGCGTCGCGCCGTCGAAATAATCGGATTCATTTTTGGCGCCGACTTTAATTGTCGTCGAAATATTCGCCTGAGGTACCTGATGATTTTCCAGAATCATCACTTTCAGGCCGTTGTCAAGTACTTCCCGGTGCCAGTCCGCGCTGAAAACAGTCGAACCGAACAGCAGGATGATACACAGTAATAATGCCACTCTCCGCATGCGCGCTCTCCTTTTCGTCCTATCTGACAGATAATAATCCTGGCCGCTTTTCGCCAATATCTCAGTATATACGAAAAGGGGAGGAAAATGTTCAAAATTTGTTCAATTTATTATTCGCTATCTACTTAGACGTGAACGCGTTACCGGATAAGCGGCAATTTGGGGGATATATCCAAACCGGCTTATGTATTCCCTTGGGGTACCGATATATAGGTATAAGTAAATTTCCTTGATGAGAACATTCGTTTGCATTTAAGGCTTTGTTGTTTCCAATTTGGAGGTGTTATGAAAAAAGTGTTATTCACTCTCGGCTTACTCCTCTTGTGCGTAACGTTTGCCTCGGCTCAGGTCAGCAAACCGTTCAGCGCTTATGTCGGCGGCGGCTTGAGTCTTCCTCAGGGCGACTATGCTGATTTCTATAAGACAGGGTATCACGGCATGGGTTCGATAGGTTTCGGTTTTATGCCGATGCTCCAGGGACTCGGCAAAGTCGAATATCATTCATTCCCGGTCGATGCCGACCTGGTTTCCAATGATATCAGTGTTATAATGTACGGTCTTGATGCCAAGTTGAGCCCGAGCATGCCCGCGGCGCCGATTAAGCCGTTTGCTCTGGCCGGTATCGGTCTGGCTACATTGAAAACCGACATTACTCTTGATCTGAGCGGCCTGGGAACCGGTTATGCTCCGGTCGACGTCGGGACTGCGCAGACGACGGAATTCTACTATGAAATCGGTGGAGGCTTTGAAATGAAGGCCACTCCGAGCCTCAACCTCTTCGTCATGGCCCGCTACATCACGGTCACGAATTCGTTGCAGGATTTCAACTATCTTCCCGTGACGGTTGGTCTGAAATTCTAAGGATCAAAAGACAAATCACAATAAAGCCTCCCGACCGGGAGGCTTTTTTTTGCCCCGGGGAAACAGACAGCATTGAAGTTTTTAGTTTCCCACAATAATAAAACATGGTAATATCTAATCCGAGTGGAATACGGTCAGACAACATGGATATCATATAGCAGACTTGGAGGACACTATGAAAAAAATACTTTTACTTCTCGCTATCGTACTGATTTGTACGACGTTTGTCTCGGCTCAGGACACAAAACCAATGACTATGTTTGCCGGTGGCGGTCTTACGATGCCGATGGGCGATCTCGGCGACTACACCAAAATGGGGTATCATGGAATGGGGGCAATCGGCCTGAATTTAATGCCCGTTATACAGGCAATCGGTAAAGTCGAATATCATACAATGAATCTCGACTGGGGTGATCTTGAAGACGGCGGTGGCGCGTTTAAAGTTACAATGTTCGGGGTGGCCGGACGAGTTGCTCCTCCGATGCCTGCATCGAAAATAAAAATATTCGGTCTCGCCGGTGCCGGGTTCGCGGCATACAAATATGATAGCGATGAAACGTTTGATATCAATGATCTGGGATCTATCTCGATTAGTAATACTTCCGATACCGAAAATGATATGTATTTTGAAATCGGCGGCGGCCTCGAATTCGCGGCAGGTACAAACTTGAACTTGTTTGCAATGGCTCGCTTTGTCAGCGTTGCCACCGAGGGAAAAGCCAGTACGTTTGTTCCGATTACCGTCGGTTTAAAGTTCTAAGAAAATCAATAGTAGAAAAGCCTCCGCGTCACACGGGGGCTTTTTTTATTTGTTGACTTACAGCGCGGATTCTCTTATTTGCCGGTATGAAAATGCGAATCATCTTTATACTTATTACAATTGTTGGCGCTCTTGTTTTAGGCTCATGTACACAAGAGAATGGGATTTCCGTCGCACACGATGCCTACTTCGTCTACAATTCCGCCTATCTGGGAAATGGGATAGAGCTGACAGCCTGCGATAAATGGTTCCGCTTGCCCAAAGGATATTCCCCCGCACCGGATTCTATTCTGCAAATGTTGCAGGCCTCGCTCAATAATTTTAAAGATCGAATGTTTGAAATAGAAATGACCCATTGTTTCCTCGATACCATGACGCAGTCCGGTATTCTTGTTACGCAAATTAAAGATTTTACGCTGGGCAGTGATACCACTGCCTTCTTTGAAAATTATAGTCAAGTTCTGGATAATCTGTATGGTCATGCCGGGGTCATCGATGGCAGTGAGGTTGTGAATGATTCCGTATTGATACGCTATTTCATCGTTACAGATAGGCGAATCGCCCGGTTCCAGGCTATTTGCCTGACGAATCGATTCGATGGGGTCGAACTGAACTTTTTCATGCCTGATTCTTTATATCAGTCGAAACTCGCCATTATTCGGTCATCGCTGTCGACCTTGAAAGCTCTGCCACGGCCGGACGGCTGTCAGTAAATAATTTGCAAAAAAAAGCCGCCTGAATCGGTGGCTTAAAAGATTTTCTCAGACAATTTGACTTGCTGCAATACCGGCCAGGGCCAACATTACGGGGATATCATCGTCGATGCGATAGATCGTTTTCCCGTCCTTTGTAATTAAGGCGCTCTCGGCAATCATGTCGACGGCATTTCCCTCGTTGTCTTTAATTTTGCCGTCTTTTATCATCGAATTGAGTCGATTAAGTTTCTCGTTCGACAATAATTCCACCGGCTGTTTGGTGACCGGACAGCAGAGAATTTTTATCAGTTCGTCATTTATCGCCACGTTTTTGTACCTCACAGTTTGAAGTAGAACCAGTAAAATCGAAAAAAAATCGATAATTGTCAACTGAAAAGGTGGCCATTCAGCAGACCGGGCAGGCCGGGGCATCTCCGCCGCGGAAAATATAATTAATAAGAAATACCGCGTCGCCGATATTCAGGGCGCAGTCTGCATTGGCATCTCCTTCATCGGGACACTGCGGTCCGGCGCCGGCATTGAAAATATGATTTATCAGGAAGACGGCATCGCCGATATTGACGGCCGAATCGCCATTAGCGTCGCCGGGGACTTGGCAACAGTCGGCCTGATCACACGAGGGGAGAGTTGAATCGGCCGGGACGATTTTATAAACCTCACCGTCGCCATGATCGATGATGTACAATTCGCCGGCTGCGTCCAGACCGAACGATGACGGTTGATTTATCTGATCCGCACCGGGCGGATCGAGTTCAGTAGTGCGATTCGTCGAATCCGTGACAATCCCTCCGACGACTTTCAGTGACCAGATACTGGCCGTACACCAGTCGGCATAGAAAAATGTCCCATCTAAATCAGGTATGCGACAGCCGCGATAGACAAAGCCGGCAATAATAGAACAACCCAAAGAAGACGAATATTCGGTCAGGGGATAGGTCAGGCCGCCCGGATCGCAGCCCGTTGACGGATTATAACAATGCGCTCCTTCCATAAGTCGCCAGCCGTAATTCTCGCCGCCGGTGCTCATACCCGGTTGATAATTCAACTCCTCCCAACTGCTTTGACCGACATCGGCAATATACAAATCGCCATTCGATTGATCCAATCCCACGCGCCAGGGATTGCGCAAACCGTAGGCCCAGATTTCATCCAGTGCCGATGCCGTCCCGACAAAGGGATTATCTGCGGGAATCGCGTACGGCAATCCATGATTGATATCGATGCGAATGATTTTGCCTAAAAGTGTCGTCAGACTTTGGCCGTTGCCGATTGTCCCGTGCTGATCGCCTCCGCCTCCGCCGTCACCGAGCGATACATACAAATATCCATCATTCGGGCCGAAAAATATCGTCCCGCCATTGTGATTCGACTCCGGTTCAGCAATTGTCAGGAGTATCTCCTCGCTGGACGCATCGGCGAAATCCAGTGAGAGGTCGGTCACCTCAAAACGAGCTATAACCAGAGCCCCGACAATGTTGGTGTAATTGACATATATGTAATTCGAATCGGGATAGAGCGGATGAAAGGCCATGCATAAAAATCCTTGCTCGAATCCGGGACTGAGTTTTCCGGTCAAATCCAAAAACGGTGTCGCCTGCAAAACGCCGTTTTTTATCAAGCGCGCCAGTCCTGTTTGCTGCACGACAATGATGCGAGTTGTATCACCCGGAGGCGCCGTTAAAAAGATCGGGCGCGTGAAACCACCGGCGATTTTCTCGGTCGTCAATGCGGCGCCTTGCGTGAAGGATGCCGCAAACAGGCACAGCGAACAGGCAAGAAAGAGAATGTGCTGCATCATATCCCTGTGATGTCTCATGTTATGTCTCCATTCCCGCCCGTTTAATTATTTCAAAGTGTTCCTTACTCAACGGCTGTATGGAGAGACGCATCCCACGTTTAGCAACCATAATGCCGTCAAGTTTCGGATTGTTCTTAATTTCGGTGATTGATACAAAATGCAAAAAACGAGAAACGAATTCGAGATCGACCATTAGCCATACCGGATTCTCCGGCGTCGACCGCTTATCGAAATACTTGCTTTTTGTATCCCACGCCGTAAAATCCGGATAGGCCTCTTTAACGACCTTTGCGATTCCGGCCGCTCCCGGAATTTTAGTCGACGAATGATAAATAAGAACCTCGTCACCGACTTGAAATTCGTCTCGCATGATATTGCGCGCCTGATAGTTGCGAATGCCTTCCCAGTGGCAAGTTTTATCCCGCTCGAGGTCGTCAATCGAAAACGTCGCCGGTTCGGTCTTCATCAGCCAGTATTTTTTCATATCAATGCACAATTATGGAGTTGATAAATCCAGTTAGTTATCAGAATAAACGCGAAATCCCTCCGATTGTTTGTCTGGAAATCCATAAAGATCAAGGCTTTTTTGGCATGGTAAACCCGTTGCCGTCAAACGCCTTAGAAACTAATCCGGATTTTCCTAATCTTATTGACAAATCTATCGCCGGGCTATATATAGCGAGGATGTTATGAAATTTAAGACCTCAAAAAGCGAGGAAATATGAAAGAGACAGTAGTTCGGCTGCTGCCGGAAGTGAAAGAAATTAAAGACGAAATGCTTCGCGACCAGGTGATCGCCTGCTGGGTCGAGGCCATAAATTTCCGCGGCTGGACGGAGGAGTTGCTCAGTACTATGCCGTTCACGCTGCTGGCGGAAAACGTCAACATTACCTTTATTGACCATGTTCGCGCCGTCTGTCGTATGTGCATCGCCTGCGACGAGGTGCTCGATGAAATTCACGGCAAGAATAAGACTCCGATCAACCGCGATTATCTCATTGCCGGAGCCCTGTTGGCCGACGTCGGCAAGCTCTGTGAATTTGAAATCGTTGACGGCAAACCGGTCAAATCAGATTACGGCAAGCACATCCGCCATCCGTTTTCCGGTGTCGGTTTGGCGTTCAAACATAAACTTCCGTCCGAAGTCATGCATGTCATCGCCACCCATTCGAAAGAAGGCGCCGGCGAGAAGCGACTCCCCGAAAGCATCGTCTTTCATCATGCCGACTTCATCGACTTCGAACTGGTCAAGTAACTTCGGTTACGACGACTTCAGGAGATACAAATGGCTCAAAATCTGGTAGAAAAAATCGCCCAGAAATTTGCGGTCGGCCTCCCCAAGGGACACACCGTTCACAGCGGCGAATATATATTTATACAGCCTGCGCATGTCATGACGCATGACAATACCGGCGCTGTTATTCCGAAATTCAAAAGTATCGGCGCCGCCAAAGTCGCCAATCCGCGCCAGCCGGTGTATGCGCTCGACCACAATGTGCAGGATACGACTGAAAAGAATCTGGAAAAATACGGCAAAATTCAAGCCTTCGCCGATCAGATGGGCGTGGATTTTTATCCCGCCGGTCGCGGAATCGGTCACCAAATCATGTGCGAAGAAGGCTATGCCTGGCCGGGCGAAATGATGGTTGCCTCCGACAGCCATTCCAATATGTACGGCGGCCTGGGCTGTCTGGGAACTCCGATCGTCCGCACCGATGCGGCGGCCATCTGGGCTACGGGACGCACCTGGTGGCTCGTACCACCGGTTGCCAAAGTTACGCTCACCGGCAAGCTCAAACCGGGTGTTTCCGGCAAAGACGTTATCATCTCATTATGCGGTATGTTCAACAAAGACGAAGTGCTCAACCACGCCGTCGAGTTCGTCGGCGATGGCATCGCTCAATTATCTGTCGATGATCGCCTGACGATTGCCAACATGACCACCGAATGGGGCGCGCTGGCCGGTATTTTCCCGATTGACGACACGACATTGACGTGGCTGCGCAATCGTGCCGATTTCATTGCCAAGCGAGGCCTTGCCGGTGTCAAATCCGACGCCGATGCCAAGAATGGCGTTCATCCACGCATGAATGCGGCCCGAATCGATGCCCTTGTGAAAAATAAACTTACCGCAGACGCGGATGCCTACTACACGAAACATCTGTCGCTCGATATGTCGTCCGTACAGCCGCATGTCTCCGGCCCTGATCATGTCAAGAAAATGGCCGCGGTCAAAGACATTCAGGCAGAAAAAGTCGCCATTCACAAGGCGTATCTGGTTTCCTGCGTCAATAGTCGCGTTGATGACTTGACGGCTGCCGCCGCAGTCGTCAAGGGCAAGAAGGTCGCCGCGGGCGTTGATTTCTATGTCGCCGCTGCATCAAGCGAAGTTCAGGCCGAAAGCGAAAAGCGCGGCGACTGGCAAATCCTAGTCGATGCCGGCGCCAAGACGCTCCCGCCCGGATGCGGTCCCTGTATCGGACTCGGGATGGGATTGCTTGATGAAAATGAGGTCGGTATCTCGGCAACCAATCGTAATTTCAAAGGTCGCATGGGCGCCAAGTCGGCTAAAGTATATCTTGGCTCACCTCAGGTCGTCGCTGCATCGGCCATCAACGGCTATATCAGCGGACCCGAAGGCGTCGCCGCAGGCGAACCAAAAGGCGAAATAAAGATTTCTCCGAAACCGACCGGTACGGCTCCGAAAATCGAGGTTCTCGATGGATTCCCGGCCGTTGTCGAAGGCGAGATCATGTTCTGCCATCAGGACAACCTGAATACCGACGGTATTTATCCCGGGAAATACACATACATCGACGACTTCACCCCGCAACAGCAGGCTGGTGTCGTCATGGAAAACTATGATCCCGAATTCGGCAAGATGGTCAAAGAAGGGGATATCCTGGTCGGTGGTTACAATTTCGGTACCGGATCGTCCCGTGAACAGGCGGCCACGGCGCTCAAATACCGCGGTATCCGTCTCGTTCTCGGCGGTACCTTCTCCGAGACCTACAAGCGCAATGCGCTCAATAACGGCTTCCTGGCCGTCGAGGCTCCGGAACTGGTTGACGATCTGAAGAAGCAATTCGGTACGGATAAACTGTCCGTCCGAACCGGCATCGTAGCCAAAATCGATATCTCCAGCGCCACACTCGAGGCCAACGGCAAGACATATTCCATTGGGTCGGTTGGCACGACGGCTCAGGAATTAGTGCTGGCCGAGGGGCTGGAAAACTGGGTTAGAAAAAATCTGTGATTTAAGCATAAGAGGTTCGACACATGGAAAAATCGGTATCCCGGCAAATAGCCGACTTTGCGGTCAATCTGAAATTCGAGGATTTACCGGATAATGTCGTAACCGAGGTCAAACGGTATTTGTACGATTCTATCGGCTGTGCCTTTGGCGGTTACAAGACGAAAGACGTCAATATCCTCCGCGATATCTATCACACGATGGGTGGTAAAGAGGAAGCTACGCTCTTCGCGTTCGGCGAGAAGATTCCCGCCGTCAACGCCACTCTGGTCAACTCACTGATGATTCGCGCACTGGATTTCAATGATATTTACTGGAAAGAAGACCCGTCTCATCCGTCCGACTTAATTCCGGCTGCCCTGTGCACCGCGGAAATGCTGGACAAGTCAATGAAGGAAGCGATCGTCGCTATCGCGCTGGCCTACGAATTCGAACAGCGCTTGTGCGAATTCGCCGTTCCCGGCGTGCGCGAGCGCAAATGGCACCACGCCACACTGACGCAGTTCGTATCGCCGATCGCGGCAGGATATGTCATGGGGCTTTCCGCCGAGCAAATGGTCCATGCCATTGGTATCAGCGGTTCTCATAATCACACTATCGGCTGCCCGACCGCCGGTAAACTGACTATGATGAAAAACACCGTCGACCCGATGGCCGTCCAGAGCGGCGTCCTTGCGGCACTCATGGCCCAGAAGGGCTACTCCGGTACGGAAGCCGTCTTCGAGGGTAAAGAAGGTCTCATGGATGTTTTCGGTCCCGATTGGGATATGTCCAAGCTGACCGGTGATCTCGGCAAATCGTTCCGAATTCTCCAGTGCAGTATGAAGGCGTTCCCGACCGAAGCCTTAACCCACACGCATCTGTCGGCGACTTTAAAGGTCATCAAGAATAATAATATCGCCTGGGACGCGATTGATCAGGTCACGATTACGACCATCGCCCGCGCCTGCGATATTCTCTTCGACCCGCATAAATATCGGCCTGAATCCCGCGAAACAGCGGACCATTCGCTGCCGTATTGCATCGCGGCCGCTATCGTCGATGGAAAGATCACGACGCAGAGTTTCTCGGATGAAAAACTCAAAGATGAGCGAATCTGGAAGGTTATCGACAAGATCAAAGGCGAGGCGTCTCAGGAATTCGAGAAGATGTTCCCGGCCAAACAGCCGTCCAAGGTTGTCGTAAAAACGACCGCGGGCAAGGAATATTCCGAGTATCTGGAATTCCCCAAAGGTGATCCTCGTGAACCGATGACAATGGACGACCTGGAAGCGAAGTTCAATTCGCTCTCGGCCGGTCTGATTTCCGCAGATCGGCAGAAGCAGTTGAAAGAGCTTATTTTCAATTGTGAGAAATTATCGGTGCGCGAATTCATGGCGAATTTCGCAGTACAGAAATAGCAAAAGGTGTTACAAAAGCGGGTCGGAAATAAAGGCATTTCCGACCCGCTTTACGTATCGAGTTACATAAATTATTGTTCATTAGTCAAAATCTACTTGCAAACAAACCGGTATCTGCTTATATTCTATTACGATATCACTTCCAAATGCGCCAAAGAGCACGGCTCAATCGACTCATTGATACGACGAACTTATTCCTGGAACCGTAGGCGTTTTTAAACTGTGATAATCAGTCGCCCCACCTCTGCGACTTTGCTCTGAAAAAGCCCTTTTTGACATGGAAGGGCTTTTTCTTTTCTATCCCATGCCTGGAGTAATTATCGCAGCGATGCTGGTATCGCCTTCCTGGAATTCTCCATCGTACATGCGAAGAGATGGGAGCGTGTGTTGAAAGCCATAGCGGCGGTAGATCGCTATATCGTTCGCATTTATATCTGGTACTCCGAGAGACAGGCGATACTGTCCAAACCGCTGCAATATTTCATTCAGAAGCATTTCGGTTATCTCCGACGATTCGGCAATACAGGGGCCGATGTAGTAACCATTTTCCGGCAGCGGTTTTACAAAAGCATATCCCTCGATCCGTCCATTGCCGGCGACGAACAGTGAATCGGAAAACTCCGCCAGATATCTGCGCAGAAAAATCGACCGATCGCGTTTGGTCAATCGCCTGTCGAATTGCAGCAGTTCGTCCGGTGTGAAATCAGCGTGGAGTTTCATTGTAGAGTCGAAGTGTATGTGATTCGGCAGGCGGAAGAATCGCAGCGAGAGGTATTTGTCTTTGAATCCCAGTCGCCGATACCAGGGGACTGCGGAAAACACTCCGTCAAACTCGATTGTCTTGACGCCGCGCCCCGTCAGATATTCTATCGCAGCGTGAATGAGTTTGTCGCCGATTTTTTGCGATCGATACTCCGGTTGCACAATGAGCGTTCCCATAAAGGCATATTCACCGTATTGCACCGTCGTAATTAAACCGACCCGCTGATCATCATCGCGGGCAATGAAGCACCCTTTTGGCGATAAGAAGAGAAGTCGTTTATAGTCTGCGACCGAATAACCCCACTGCTCGGTGTCGGTGCGTTCCATTCCATAGGGAATATCGGCCTCGGACATTTCATGTATGTGTATCATATATTTGAATCCTTATTTTGATTCAGTATATATGTGCACAAAAATCGCCGCCATAAAAAAAGCCCTCGAGGAATCCCGAGGGCTTTTAATGGATTAATCTTGATTCAGATTACGGGCAGCATGGCGCCGGACCGCCTTTGAATATGAAATTGATCAGGTGTACGGCATCCGCGACATTGACAGATCCGTCGCAGTTGGCATCGCCGGCTTCTTCCGGATCAGGCGCCGGGCCTTCCCTGAAGATGTACGTAACCAGCCAGACGGCATCACCGATATCGACCGAACCGCTGCCGCTGGCATCGCCGCAGACATACGCCCGGTCAATAGTCAACTCCAGATTCTTGTCTGTGTATGCGCCTATTTCGTCAGTAGCGCGTACTCCGAACGATATCGTTCCGTTCAATGTCGGTGTACCGCTTAATATACCGGCGGTATTCACTGACAGGCCGGTGCCATTCAGGCCGGTGCCTACCGGTGACCAGAGATGATTTCCGGTACCGCCGCTCGATACCAATTGCATGGAATATGCTACGCCTTCGGTTGCAGCAGGGAGCGTATCGGTATCGACCGAAACTGCCGGGGCGATCGTGATCGTGTACGGATGTTCCGCCGATGCTCCGATTCCATCGAGAACCTCAGCCGTGAAACTGAGTTCACCCGCTACGGATGGAATACCGGTAAGCGAGCCATCAGTTCCCAGAGTCAGTCCGGTACCTGACAGGTCACCGTACTTATCCGTCATCAGTGTACTGCCGGTTCCGCCGGTCGACGATACCAAGGCATAATAGTTGACGCCGACTGTCCAGTCAGGCATTGATGTCGTGATGATGACAAGCGCATCATTAACGAGCATCGTGAGAGGTTGTTCGACTATTGTCCCGATACCATCCTCGACGACTGCCGTAAATGAGATCATTGTCGGAAGATTAGGCGTGCCGCTCAGTACGCCATCGGTTGAAAGGGTCAAACCGGTTCCCAACAAATTGCCGTTCTTATCGGTCCAGGTCTTCGTTCCCTGTCCGCCGGTCGCCTCGAGCTGCAGGCTGAATGGATATCCCGCCGTCCAATCGGGCAGGGTAGAGGTCTCGATCGTTAATTCACCCGGAGCCGAACAGAACAATTGCGTGACCGTAAAGGCATCCACACCGGCCTCGACGACGGAACCGCTGCCGAGATCGCCGACCGAGAATCGAACCTGCATCTGATTCGTCAACGGCGAAACGAAATCACCCGCGAAGAACGAATGCTCGTACCACCCGCCGCTCGCCTGAGTGACCGGGCCGACCGTTTCAACCAGCGTCCAGCTCGATCCATTATTATTGGAAATGTAAACATACATTTCGTCTGCGTTTGGTGCATCACCGAAATCATTCGAATACCAGCGGGCATACTGAATGAGCGCATTGCCGCCGGAGAGATCAAAGGTTGGTGATGTTAAAATCGTGGTGCCGCCGTCGACATCGGAATTCCCTGCGACATTATCGGTCAGGTAGCAACTGCCGGAGCCGTCAAAATCGGTAGGCGGATCGCCTCGCTCGCCGCCGCCGGCAGGAACGCCGCGCGTCCACTGTCCGTCAGATGCGTCTCCTGATACCGTCCACCCGGTACTCGTTTCGAAGTCATCGGCAAAAACCGAACTCGTGCTGACCGCTGCATTAGCCGTGTGCGGTATTGACGGATCGGTATCATATTTTTCACCGGTTGTCGATTCTTCCGCGGTGATATAAAACTCATAGGAACTGCCGCAGGTATCACCCGGCAGAGTAGCCTCATAGCGGGTGCTCGTCAATTGCGTCAATGCATCCGTTTGATAGGCCGCACCATCGATCGAGTAATGAATCTCCGGAGAGCCGGCAACGAGAACGCCGCCGAGAACGGGAGATATAATTATTTCGAATGATGTCCCCGTCACCGGGGTCACAATCGACGGAATACCGTCGGGATAATCGAACGTGAAGCTCGGGCCGGGAGTATCGACTCCGACCGCATTCCAGGCATTCGAAACCTGTGTCGCCCACGCGCCCGACGGATCGAGATCATTGGCGGCCGAAATCGTCGCCAGCGCTGCGTTATGATAATTTATTGTAGATGTCCAGTAATACAGGTTCGCCTGATAGGCGATCAATATGGCATCCTGCACGCCGATACCGGTCACGGTAACGCTGTGGTGGACGCCGCCGTCCGACAGAAGTGAAAACCACTTGTTGCCGACGCCGCTATTAGTGTGGACGCCGCAGTAGTCGTTCAGATAGTTGGGCGAACACCCTTCGACATCATACCAGTAAGGATCGGAGGTGCCGTAGTAATCAGGATCGCTGTACGTATGGGGATATTCCATATCGCGGAATGGGATACCGGTCGTACGACCGTTCTCGCCCATGCCCCAGTCGCCTTCGTCATATTCGGGATAGGCGTACTCAAAGGCCGCACCAAGCATATCCGAGAACGATTCGTTTAGGGCGCCTGATTCGAGCTGATACACCAGATCAGAGGCCGTCTCAGTAACCGCGTGGCCCCATTCATGCGCGATTACATCGGGGCAACCGGCCAGAGAGAGCCATCCGCTCGACCAGCTCCAGATAACGATCTGATTGCCGTTCCAATAGGCGTTGTTATCGCCTTCGGCGCTGTAGTTGACACTCGTCAACATAGTCGAACCGTTATCATCGAAACCGTTTCGGCCAAAGTGCGACAGAAGGTAATCATACACGAGACCGGTGTACACCTGACCGTCAACCGCCGGGCGCTGGGTGGTGGCATTGTCCCAGTAATTATCGGCATCGGTAGCGATGCTGCCGGGGAGAGAGGTCGAGGCGATATTCGTTTGAATGTAGGCATTGGACGCCATCTGGCCATCGTGTCCATGCGGATTATTGGTGGCTCGGCGAGTATAATCGCGCATCTGATATGTCGAACCGGTATAGTCCGTATCGATATGATCGCGCGTATCACCCATCACGCCGATACCGGTACCGATATCATTGGCATCCATAATGCGGTTGGCTTTGAAAATAACATCGCCGGTTTTGGCATCGATGAAATACTCCCATCGCCCCATCGGAGTATTCGAGTAGATGAACAACCGCCAGCACAGATGATATTCATCTTCCCACGGGAAGATGACCAGTTCCGCATCACCCGGTTCGCCGGAACCGAAAAATGTACGCAGGTCGGTTGACGCGAATTCCGTCGCCTCGCGTTCGGAAATATCCGCTTTCGTATCAATATTGATTTCCGGGTAATATGTACCGTTTACCGTTTTCAGGCTCTTCGCCTGATCAAAGTGGGCGATTAATTCGCCGCCGATGACGGATAATCCCTGGTAAACCTGGTCGATTCGAACATGTGTCTTGCCCACATTATCGATTTGAGTTTTGCGGGTGACCAGTTCGTCGACCGGTGAAGACATTTTGAACGCGCCGCGATTTTCATTGAAAAATCTCAAAGCAACGTCAAATTCCGCTCCCGCTGCCGCCTTTTCGGTCGACAGATTTCCCTCGACATACGTCGGGATGCCTTCCTTGCTTTCCCGATAGGTAGTGAGTTCGTTATTAGAGCGGAGGCTGTTGGAACCATAGATGCGTTCTGATTCTTCGGCGCCGACAAACGCACAGAAGCAGAGCACGCAAAGTGTCATTGCAGCTGCTAGTCTCATTCTTCCTCCGATAAAAAATTCTCTTGCGCAGTGTTTCGGCAGTAACAAAGGCGGTGTTTAGGTGCCTTAATTTGTTACAATATAATAAATTAATACGATCTGTCAACGACCGATAATGGCCTCATTCTCATATAAATCAGAATAAATTTTGCCCGCCTGCCGATTCGGCCAATTCGCTCCAACACATTGAAAAATCGTCTCTTACAAGTAAGACTTTGCTTGCTTTCCGGCCTGATTCTATTACCTTTAGAGGGCAAAACAGTACTGACATCGAAAGGAGTGCCTGATTTGACTCTGGAACAACTTAAGAAATATGCTCGAGATAATAAAGCCGCATATATAGATCTGAAGTTTCCCGATCTGCCCGGTATGTGGCACCATATAACACTTCCGATTTCATCGTTGGGGAAGCAGCTCTTCAGCGACGGCGTCGGGGTCGACGGAAGTTCCCTCCCCGGATTCTCGCGAATCGAGCGGGGAGATATGATTGCCCTTCCCGATGCCGAAACCGTTTTTATCGATCCCTTTTTCGATCAGCCGACGATATCATTCCTTTGCGATATCTATGATGTCGGCGAAAAGATGGTTCCATATTCTCGGAACCCGCGGCGCGTCGCCCGAGATGCGGAGACATATCTTCAGAAATCAGTCAAGGGCGCCAAAATGATCGTCGGTCCGGAGTTCGAATTCTATGTCTTCGACAAGGTGAATTTTTTCCAGGGGCCCGACAGCGCATTTTATTACATCGATTCTCTGGAGGCCGAATGGAATGCCGCCGAAGACGAGGAGAGCCTCGGATATAAAATCCCCTATAAAAAGGGATATCATGTCGCACCGCCGATGGATCGTACCTATAATATCCGCTCGCAAATCACGAGTATGCTTGACAGCCTCGGCGTCAAACTCAAATACCATCACCATGAAGTCGGCGGCGGCGGTCAGCATGAAATCGAAACTCGATTCTCTCCGCTGCTGACAATGGCCGACCAGTCGATGCTCGTCAAATACGTCGTGAAAAACCAGTGCTTCCGTATGAACAAGTCGGCGACATTTATGCCGAAGCCGCTGTTCAACGAACCCGGTTCCGGATTGCATGTTCACCAGTTTTTATCGAACGATAGCGGCTCCATTTTTTATGAAAAGAACGGGATTGCCAACTTCTCGCAAATCGGACTCTGGTATATCGGCGGCGTCCTGAAACATGTGGATTCTATTTTGGCCTTCAGTAATCCATCGACGAATTCATATAAGCGCCTCGTACCCGGTTTCGAAGCGCCGGTCGCGGGTACATATTCGGTCGGAAATCGCACCGCCTGTATCCGAATTCCGGGCTATCAGCGCGATCCGAAAATGATGCGTTTCGAATTTCGTCCTCCCGATGGTACGATGAATCCATACCTGGCCTATTCGGCTATGCTGATGGCCGGCATCGACGGGATTAAAAACAAGATCGATCCGGGACTCCCGCTGGATAAGAATCTCGACGAAATACCTCCCGAGGAATTCGCCGAAATCCATCAGTTGCCGACATCTCTGACCAAGGCGCTCAACGGGCTCGAAAGCGATTTCGAATACCTTCTGCAGGGTGGTGTCTTCACCGAGGATCTGATTGAAAACTGGATCAACCTGAAACGCAAAGAGGTTTCGCAGATTCGGATTCGCCCTACGCCGTACGAATTCGAAATGTACTACAATATCTAAACATGACAGCCGCCGAAATACTCCATTCGGCGGCCTTTTTTTATGGCACATATCAGGGTTAAAGATGATTATACGATCGCCAATTGTTGTCATCCGACGATGGATGATACGATCATTGGCTATTACAGCCATACTAATATCATTAAGGTCCACAGGCACGACTGCACCAATTTGAATAAAACGGATTCTTCACGTCTCGTTGAATTGTCATGGAATGACATCCTCGCCGATGAGGATTTTACACCCGGCGATGATTATGCCTCCCTGAGCGAATTCGATTTCGCGGTGCTTATTCATCATGCCGAGTATGGAGTCGATTATTCGAACAAGGTGGCCGCCGTGTTACACGCCGGCAAACAGGATGTGTACGATACCCATACTAAACTTCGTGATTGTGCTCTAATCGAGCGTGTCTCGCCGAAGATTATTCAGTACCGCAAGAATATCGTCCCCGGGAAATGGATCAAACATCGGAATCACACGTATTATGATCTGACCGATAAGGGGAAGAAGTACCTCGAGTACTATTTATCATCCAGGTGACAGAATGGATAAAAAAAGGCCCCGGTAAAACGGGGCCTTTTTTTTATTTCTGATCCGATCAATTACGGACTATTCGTGGCAGATGTCTCCGCCGCGGAAGATGTAATTGACCAGCGTAACGACGTCGGCGATGTTGAGGCTGCCGTCGCAGTTACAGTTCGCGGTCTCTACGACACGCGGGGCAGGACCATTCTTGAAGATGTGCTGAATCAGGAATACAGCATCACCGATATTGGCACTGCCGTCGAGGTTGGCATCACCGGAGCGGTGACCGACGCACTCGATTTCATAGCCGAGTGAGAAGGCGGTGGCATCGGTGAAGGAACCATCGACTGTATACGGATTCATTGTGACATCCCACATCAGCGGATAGGTGCCGATAAAGTCGGCAACACTGAAGGTTATTTCTAGGACATCACCATTCAATACTGTCGTCAACGGAGTCATACCGTTAATCGTGACGGTACCGGTATTGATATCAGCCGTTGTGTAACCGGTCGGCAGGTCTTCGTTTTCGACGAAGGCAGTACCGATCATCGGGTCGATCGCGAAGGCATACAGCGCGAGCATCGGATCCGGTGTCATATCGGCGGTTTCAATAGCGCCAACGGTAATGGTAACCGGAACGACATCGGTCGCCTTGCCGGCGCCGGTGTGCGTTATGATGATTTCAGCGTTGTATACGCCGTCTTCGAGTCCGGCCATGTTGTAACCGACCGTGAGCGGCAGGGTGCCGTTACCGGGTACGGTACCGGTGTTCGGCGTGACGCTCAGCCAGTTCAGCGGAGGCGTGAACTCATAGATGTCAACGGCGTCGAAGCTCAATTGAGCACCGTCGTAACCGAAGTAGCGGAATCCGAACTTCACCGTGGACTGACCGGCGAATGCGCTCAGATCGATAACCGTGTTATTCCACTCCCAGTTCGTGAATTCACCGAAGTCGTCTTCGCCCCAGAGCTGGACCAGCCAGGAAGCGCCGTCATCGGTAGAAATCCAAACTTCGAGTTCACAGTTATCGTACGGGTCGACTGACCAGTAATAGCTGCCATTCCACCAGAAGTCTAACGCATAGGTACCGCCGGACAAGTCGATGGTCGGGGAGACCAGCCACTCATCCTGCGTGCCGGAATACGTTTCGTCGTACAAGCAGGTCGCGTTGTACGTGCCTTCGTACGGATTGTAGTCGTCAACTTCCCATGTGTACGGGTTGGCGACAACTGTCGTCCATCCGGTCGGCGGGACCGCGCCACCCTCGAAGCCTTCGAAGAAGATCGACATAGCGTCTTTCTCTCCGGCCGGAGCATGGCCGCTACCCTGGAACGGACTGGCTTTCAGCGTCGGATCGGCGGAACCGCCGCCCACGCTGGCTTTCTTCTCGAGATAGCTGACTTCAGTCGAGAACATGATATTGGCTTCGCCATCGGCGCCAAGCGTCAATGTCGTATTGCCGGCAGAACCCGCAATAACCGTACCGAAGTCGATTGAAGTCGGGTCAATGGTCAGCGTCGACTGCTCGCCACCGACGTTCACGGTGTAGTCTTCGACTTCACCATAGGTCGTAGCGCCGCACATCGGCGGGGCCGCATTGTAGTTAATGCGGACACGCATGCGCGTGTAACCGGCGGTCGCAGTCACAGGAACTGTGATCGTACCGGTGTACGGACCTTCGCCCGTGCCGAGGAAGAATTCTTCGCCGGCATCTTCAAAGTCAAGATCCTGGTTCCAGTCGATCCAGACAGCGCACTGATCCGATGAATACGGATTACCGTTGGTAACCGTAATCGGCAGGCTCGCGCCAAACGGCATCGCACCGATGATGCTGGTGTAATCCGCATAACCCGAGCAATCGGATGAATTGTCGATATCGGAAACGGTAACGTTCGAGATGTACTCGTCGCAACCGCCCGAACCGGAGCAATAATCCGGCTCTACCGCAATACCACTGAAGGTAATTTGGTACGGGCCTTCATAGTAATCATCCGGGTAATCCGGGTGCATGGCCAGGACAGGCAGGTAGTACGTGCCAGGGGCCAGGCGCTCGAAGAACATCGTAATGTTGCCGTCGCCGCAAGCATCCCAGTCGGTCGACGTGGCAAATATCTTGCCGTCGACGTCGCACGGGCACTGATCGTACAGGACGATGTAGACCAGTTCGAATGCCGGCGAGGTGCCGCAATAATCGATGGTCACGTTCATCGTGGTGTCGATCGTGAAGGCTTCCCAGGCTTCGGTGGCCGGTGACAGATCATCACAATCGCCGGTGGCGTTCGTGTTGTCGCCGGTTACCGTCTGCGGGACACCGCTCGCGAGCGTAATCGGAGTCACATCGGCGCAGTCGTCATTGTCAGGCAACGGCTGACACGGATTATCCGTGCAGTTCAAGCCGGCGTCGAATGACAGCCAATCCGGGCGACCCATACAGTCGATTTCATATTCGTCTGCGCAGCTCGGAGCCATCGGATCGCCATAGCAGCAGCGACCATTGACATAACCGGACGCGACGATAGTCAATTCGAATTCAGGTATACAATCAGGTGACGGATACGTGTCGACCATGATGTAATACAGACCGGTCGTCAGAGCAACATCTTCCAAAACCTTGGGATCTGCGCTGGAACCGGTAGCATAAGCGATACAATCCGTCGCAACATCCGGGCACGCATCAAAGATTGCAATGCCGGCCCAGGTGGTGCCATGCGGATCCATCGAAATATCAAGAACAACGGAGCCGTCGACATCAAGTTCATAAATCATGTCTTCGCCGCCGTCATAATAACCAAGGCAGGTTTCCTGATAGTTATTGCCGCGATCGCAGGTGTAGTTAAGGTTGACGAACGGCAGGTCATCAGGAATCTTCACCGAATACGGATCCGTACAATCGTTACCGGAAGTAACCGGCGCGCACGGGTTATCGGTGCAGTTGTAATCGCCATTCCAGGTGCCACCGAGGGTACCGCAATAGGATTCCGTGGTGTCCATACAAGACGGAGCAAACGGATCGCCATAGCAGCAACGACCGTTCGGCGGGACAGCAATCTGAATGGTCAGATCGAAGTTAGCCAAACAGGCAGGTGACGGCCAGGTATCGACGATAGCATAGTACGTTCCCGGTGCGAGAGTGACCGGGTCAGACGTCAGCGGATCACCGGCGGTGCTGCGGAAGTAGAACAAGCATTCTCCGGCAGCCGGGACGCAGACGTCGCTGATCTGGACAAACCACCAGCCTTCACCGTGCGGGTCCATGGTCGCGGTAATCGTGATTTCTTCGTCGACTTCGAATTCGTAGACGAGATCTTCACCACCACCATAACCGTAGGTGTAGCACATGTCGGCCGCGGCATAGAAGTCACCATGACCGCAAGTGGTTTGGCCAATGTCGCTCCACGGCAGATCCGACGGGAACTTAATGTCGGTCAGCGGATCGGAGCAGTCATCACCAGGTCCGGCAATCGGACAAGGATTATCGGTACAGTTCAAACCTTCAGCCCAGGTACCGGACAGAGCATCGCACTCCGGCTCAGTCACTTCGTCGCAGGACGGTGCCAGCGGATCGCCATAGCAGCAGCGACCGGACGGCAGGGTGTATTCCTGAACGTCGACTGAGAAGTGGAAGTCCATGTCATCGGACTTCGCGGCATCGGCAGCCACGACGTAATACACGGTGGCCGGACCCGGAACCTGTAAGAAGTAGAATCTGGGTGTATCATAGCCATCACCGCAATCTGAGAACTCGCCGCCGTCGAAGTAAATCATCGTCGTCGTATCGCAGGCGCAGTCGATCATCAGAGTAGCGGAAATGCTCGACATTTCTGTCGGGGTGTTGCAGAAGTCGATATAGACGTCGTTGGACGCGTACGGCAAATCGAATTTGTACCATACGCCGCTCCAGTTATCGAACGCATCCGGGCAATCCTGGGTAGCGCCAACAGTGGTGCCGTCGACGGTGACCGGATAGGTACCGGTAATGTCGATAGCGTCGGCACAATCGTCGTTCTCAAGCCCACCCGTCGGACACGGATTGTCGGTGCAGTTCATGCCCAAAGTCCAGGTACCACCGAGGGTCGTACATTCGGCTTCGGTGACATCGGCGCACTCGACCGGATCGTTGTAACAACAACGAGCGACCGGCGGTAAACCGGCATCTTCAATCGTCAGATCGAAGTTGGGAATACAATCCGGAGACGGCCAGGTATCGACCATGATATAATACATACCCGGATCGAGTACGACATCGGTCATGCCGTGCACGCCGGCGCCGGAATTCGTCGAATAATCGATAATCGACGTCTGATCATCCGGACACAGTGCGGCAATGGAAATACCGGTATATGTCGTGGTATACGGATCCAGAGTGATATTGACCATGACGGCTTCGGTGACGGTGACTTCATAAATGATGTCTTCGCCGCCGTCATAATAACCGAGACCTGTCGCGTCATAATCATCGACACGGCCACAGGTGTAGTTATTATCGGCATACGGCATGTCGGCCGGCAGGGTGAGAGCGATCGGATTTTCGCAGTTATCACCGGCCGTCGGACACGGCTCGTCGGCACAGTCAGCACCGGCAACCCAGCTGGCGCCGCCGCTCGTCGTGCAGTCTTCTTCGGTCATCGGGCTGCTGCAGGTTCCATCGCCATAGCAGCAGGCACCCTGTGACATATCGGTGCAGAAAACGGTTAATACGCCTTCGCCGACATTCGTCTGGTAACCACCGACGCGAATCAGGTAGGAGTTACCGGCGACAACCGGGAAGTTCAGCGTAGAAGCCGTGGACGCGCCAACGGTGCCCGGGCAACCATCATCGTCTTCACCAAGCATAGTGCCGATGGGGTCGCAGGTGCAGCCGTCATAAACCTGTATACGGGTATCCCAGGTGGTACCGCACAGGCTGGCAGTGGCTTCGCCGGTGCAGCTGGCGGTGTAGCAATACCAGATGTCCGGTGAATAGATAAAGTCATCCGCGCCGTCAAGCGTCGCTTCGGTCGTCGACCAGGCCAGATCGGTGACATCGCCGATAGCGGTTGCATCGGCGCAATTGTCGTTTTCCGGCGGATTCGAAACCGGGCACGGATCGTCGGTGCAATTCAGGCCTTCGGCCCAGGCACCACCGAGAGCATCGCAATCGGCATAGGTCATATTGTCGTCGCAGGTCGGGGCAGTCGGATCGCCCGTGCAGCAACGACCGACGGCGGCCGCGTCATCATTGATCGAGACGTCGTCGATACCGAACAAGTCTGCGTCTTCACCATAATACTGGAAGGCAATCATGATATTGCCGGATCCGGCATAGGTGCTCAGATCGACGGTGACCAGATACCATTCGAAATCCGGATAACCGGTTCCGTAGGAATCGAAAATCTCCGTCCAATCGCCGCCGCTGTTCGTCGAAATATAGACCTTAAAGTCGTGCGGGTATTCATAGCCCTGGAAGCTCCAGAATTCGAGTTTCAATTCGCTGGAGGCGGCCGTAACATCGACGTCAGGCGTAATCAGCCATTCGTCCTGAATGTACGTAGCAGCATGCCAGGTGACCAACGCACACTGGGTGCCGCCGCCATTCCAGGTACCGAGGAACCAGCCGTAGCCGGGATCGGTATTGATTTCTGACCATCCGGTCGGAGGGAACGGAGCGGTCGTATCGGTGCCGAAGTCCTCGTACAGATATTCTGTTGCGGGGCTTCTGGTAATTGTGGGATGGCCCATTGAAAGAGCTTTCAAGCCATTGCGAGAAACTGTGAGGTCTTCATAAATTCTCGCCGCAGCAATGTGTTCCGCGATTTCACCCGGAGTCGGGTCGGGAACAACATTCGGCTCATCTTGGGGCTGTCCACCCTGATAGGCGGGATTAGTCAGGAGGGAATTGCCAACCTCTTGCGGCTGACTTGCTTCCTCTTCCAGACGAATCGCTTCCGCTTCTTCATCAGGATCAGTAGCGGGTTCTTCATTCGGTTCGCCCACTAAAGGTACTGTGCTTTCCACATGTTCAGGCGCGACGACATTGGGGGAGACGGCCTTATCGATATAATCGGGCTTCTCATCCGCTGCCATTGCCATCACGCTCAGTCCGAACACCAAAATGAGGGTGAGGATGAACATATGTGACATTCTTCCACTCGTCATTTACTTACCTCTCTTTGATGAGTTTGATAGACATTGCTTGAGTTAGCTTTGTCAACAGTAAATGGTTTACTTCACTTACTTTTAGACTACGTAACCTCCTATGTTTTATCGTTAATGGATTAAGGGTTGATTGAATATTCATGCTTGTCACTCTCCGCGGCGAAATATGAATAAATCAAAATCGCCGCCGATGATTTCAAACTCGGTTATATCACCGGACGAGTCCAATACTCGTCCGGTGATGATATGTTTTTTCGCTTGCTTACTGGCAGGCCGGAGCCGGACCAGCTTTGAATATGTAATTGATCAGGTAAACGGCGTCGGCGATGTTTACATTCGTATCACCGTTGCAATCCGCCGCCGCTATTGGATTTGGCGCAGCGCCGCCATTAAATATGTAATTCACGAGGAATACCGCGTCGCCGACATTCACACTTGTATCGCCATCGGCGTCACCGCAGGTATAACTCGATATCGACAAACTAACCGGGATCGTCACACTCGACTGATCACCGTCATTGCTGATAACCGTCAACTGGCCGCCATATTCGCCGTCAGTCAACTCGGACGCATCGAAGTTCACGGCGATTTGCTGCGAGCTGTACGGTTCAATCGTACCGCCGGACGGTAATACGCTCATCCAGCGGGCCGCCTTGAACGAAATCGCCATGTTGTCATGCATGTACGCCGCATTGTATACGACCGTCAATCCATCACTGCCATTGACGTTTTCAAGGCCGATGGTCGAGCTCAGATGACCTTCGTCATGCGTTCCCGCGTCCATCGTACCGTACTGGAGGACAACCTGACCGTTGGCATACAGAATCGCCTGGAAAGTCAGAGAACCGGCGCCGTCAGGGCTCGTGTAATACCGGACATCTTCATAACTCACGATGAACCGGTTATTCGCAACGTCGTTGTAATAATACACATGACCGTTCTCCGGAGGGTCAAGATCATCCCACCACATCGCGATCAGATTGTTCGGAGTCGAGGCATTCGGGAGGTTCTGGTTCGTACGACTGGTCGCACCGATACCGAAGCCTAAAACGCCATTCGACCCGATGTATAATTGGTTATATGTGCTGTCATAGAAGGGGAAGCTCATTCCCATCGAGATCGGACCGACGGCATTGTCGTCCGACATCGATGATACTACATCTGTTCCGATTGTCGAAATGTCAATCCACTCGAATGTCGGACCGGCAGCATCATCAGAATCGATCCAGCTGTAACCGTAAGTATCCGGACCACCGGCGCTCTTGTTGACATCGCCATAGAACGGTTCGGCCACATCACCCTTACTATTCGAAGGATGATATCCGATCGGATCCTCGAGTACCGGCTTGACGGCGCTGGTAATGCCGCTCTTGCCGTCGAACATCTGGCAACCGATAGCATAAGTCAAACGACCCGGGCCGACGTTATTGATCGTGAAGCCGCACGATGTCGTTTCTCCGGCGCCGCATGATGCCGATAACGGATCGGTCGCGACACTGATGTCCGGAGCATACAGGTGCAGAGTCACCTCAATCGTATCGTACTGGTGGCTGTAATCATTACATGAGTAGGTCAGTAAACCGGAGTAATCGCCGGGCTCCATGCCTGCTGTCGCAATCGTCAGCGGGAAGACCAGGCTGTCGGACGGATCGATCAACTGCTGTTCTGTATCGAAGGTCAGCCAGCTGACATTCGTGCCGAACGATATGCGCAGAATCGTTTCTTCGCTCTCGTTGTAGACCAATACACTCTGGAGGCCATTGTCACCCGGAACCAGGCTGTCGGCCACTTCCGTCGTTGCGACATACACGTCGGCCGACTTCCGCTCGCCATAGCCCTTCAACCACAGGTCATCGATGTTCCAGCCGCACCAGTTCATAGAACCGTCAGTGCCGCCGAGACCGAAACGAATCTGGAAGGCGCTGTTACTGTCAGCGTATGCGGACACATCATAGGTCTGCTCGCTCCAGGATGATTCATCGATCGTCGAGCTGCCGTTGGCGAATATCTGCACCCAGCTGCTGCCGTCGAAGACCTGCAGGTAGGCATGGTCATAGCTGTTCTGTTCGACACCCAGCCAGCGCCAGAAGCCGAGGATACAGCCGTTAAAGTCGCCGCAGTCAATAACCGGGGATGTCACCCAATACGTCGACGACAAACTGCTGGCATAGTCACCGCCGGTGCCGGATGTCAAGTCATTCCCCATAACGCCGTTATCGGAGGTCGGCGAATGGTCGATCGCCGGGTCGGCACTACCGTAGCTGTCATTACCCGCACCGCCTGTGGCCGCGCCGATTGTCCATTCGGCACTGCCGCCGAGGCCGGTCCAACCCTGGTCGAATGAAAAGTCATCCGCAAAGAAAACCACGCGGTCGCCGATAATCATCGTGAACTGAAGCGGCACGGTCAGGCCGTTTGCCGCGGAAACGTTAATCGTAAAGGTCACTTCGTGACCGCGAGGACATCCCGCATCGGCTGAAGCCGAGAAGACGTCGAATGTATTCTCACCGGATCCCGTCGAGACGATATCGTCATAGGAACCATCGCCGTCGAAGATGTCAATGTAAGTATCCGATTCGCCCAGCACCGCCGTAATATCATTGGCATCGCCCGAGCCCGTGTTGCCGATGGCAACAATCAGGTCAACCGTTTCACCCGGATCGAAGACGCCGTTATCGTTGCCGGACTCATCATTCACCGTCACGGCCAGATATCCCAGAACCGGCGCATGAGCCAAAACTGAGAAATTCGATGTCCAGGTTGAATCATTTGTATCCGTCATCGTCAACGAGAGAGGAATGATATGTCCGTCGGGAATATTCGATGCGACATCGAACGTAAATGCGTTCGAAACATATCCCGTGCCGTTATCACCGTTGATGTCGCCGAATGATTCGGTACCGTCGGTGATAGTGATATAGCTGTCGGTCGTGCTCAGCGTCGCCTCGACCGCAATAGCATCATCCGGGCCGACGTTCTTGAGCTGTATGCCCAGCGAAACCGTTTCACCATAGTCGATGACGCCATTGTTGTTGCCTGCGAAATCATCGATATCGCTCTCATCGTAGACCATATACGGGCCGTTCGGAGCGATAACCTGAATGGTACCGATGTGCGGCTGTTTATTCTGAGCCGTGATGACGATCGAAGCCGGGCAGGGAACCATGAACGGATCGAGCGTAATATCGATCGAACCGGAGGCATCGACAAATCCTGCACCGTGCAGTACGCCGTCATACGAAATACCGACATAAGAACCCGGATCTGCAGTTACCGTAATGTCGGTTTGTCCGAGCACCAGCGCGGACGGATACGAAACGGTATTGACATCGGGAATACCCATATAGGTCATGACTGACGGGTCACCCATGACATGGTAGATTTCCCAGTAATACGTCACGCGGCTGCCGGATTCGGTGACCGCAAGGTTACCGGCATACAGCATCGCATCGTTCGTGATATAATGCAGGTTCGTCGGTTCGCCATGATCGTGGAACACTCCGTCATATGCGCCGATTGTAGTCTGTTCATATGTCGGGCCGTCGCCGTCAACCGGACCGTAGCCGACGCCCCACCAGTAGTCTTCATCCCAGTAGGTGGAGTTGGAACCGCCGATATACCCGACACCGCCGGTCGAATCGAGCTGGAGGAATACCTCGCCCCAGCACGGGGTCGAGTAATCGGAGCCGAACGTATTCGATAAACAGCAGTTACCGACAGCCGTGAAATACTTGTGGTAGTTCACCAGGTTATTCAGGTCGCTGGTATTGATGTTCGGGCTCGACCATTCATCGTGGCCGCAGTGAGCGGTATAGTTGGCAAATCCGATACCTTCGTTCATCGTCTGAATAATCGCGGCATCGACACCCGATCCGTTGGAAGCGGGGTAGAGCCATGTATTCGACGTAATGCCGTGATCGCCGTTGAAGTAGTAGTTTGTGCCGTAGTTAATCTGACCGTTACCGTGCGTGATCGCATACGTGCCGTCGACACCGGCAATCAACGTCACTTCATCGAGGTAACTGGGATCAGGCATTAAATATTTTTCATATTCGAGGGTCTTGTTAATTTGAGGTTGAAGCAGTGCCGGACTCTGGGCGGAAAAACGTCCATAGTAAATTTCCGGGATGACATCGCCGGTAAATTCACAGAAATACAAGTCCGTGATGTGAGAACCCGAGGTTCCATCAAACGCCGGAATCTGCTGATCGTCACCGACGAACAGAACGAATGACGGGGCCGGATCTTCGGTCGTTCCCGCATCGTACATGTCTTCGATGTAGTTTTTGATTGCCGTATTCGAGGTACCGATGACATCGGTGTAAGCGACGACGACATTGAAGCCTTTCTGCGTCTTCCACTCGATAAACGGCTGTAACTGGGCTTCGAACATCCGGTCGGAAATAATCAAATACTTCACCGGATACGTCACCAGGTCGTTCTTCTCGCCGAAGGTCGCCTCATAATTGCCGATGCGATCGTAAATGGGCATGAAGAACGGTGAGAAATAGCGCTCTTGTTTGTCGTATGTCTTTGACCAGTCCGGATTATTGAACTGCACCCGAACCTCGATGTTCTTGTATACCCGAATCGTATTCGTCGTCGGGTTGTATTCGACAGGAGAAACGGTCACACGGGCGAGTCGCACGCCGCGCATCTCACCGATAATTTCCGCTTCACCCATCGGAAGACTGTAGAATCCCTGCGTCTCGTATACGGCCTGATTCCATTCGAACGGAATGTCTTCAGGGGCGGCCGACTTACTGACCGATTCTTGAACCGGAACGAGCGGGGTAGTGATGCCGTAATCGGCAAGAGAGATTTCCTCGACGTCGAAATCAAGGACGTCAATGGTGACATCGCAGCCGAACGGTATCGATACGAGCCGCTTCGCCTGCGGAAGATTCGGCTCACCGACGCGAAGGGATCGTCCGAACCCTTTCACCGTCGCCAGGGTAAAGTCCCCTTGTTTCGTTTGAACGGGAATCATATCCAGTTCGCCAACCGATACTTGCATCGTGACACCGGATTGATCCTGATCTTTGAATTGAATGTTTGATGGGGAATTGCTGAATTCGATAGACTCGTAGGCTGCCGCGAAGGATATGCACACCCATAAAACGAGCGTGCAGAGCCCCGCAACCCAAGTTGCTCTTTTCAAAATGACCTCCCGACTCTTAATTAGCGCAATGTATGGCTAGTGTTTTACCTTGTATCCTATGTTAAGCTTTTGTCCAACAAAAATATGTATCGCCCATTGCAAGTATTCGCGCAGTTGTTCTGAAAAGATCTATTATATCACCCTAAGTATAAGCAATTTCCAGCCTTTGTAAAGAAAAAAACACCATATGTTTACGAAAAAATGGCCATATTTATACACATTTCAAATATTTGCCAGTATTGAGATATAATACTTATAAAAAATCCCGCGTGAAGCGGGATTTTTTATATGGTTTTTGTCGACTTTAGCCTAATCGGTGCATACCGGAGCCGGACCGCCATTAAAGACATACTGGATCAGATATACGGCATCTCCGATATTGGAGCTCGCGTCATTGTTGACATCACCGGCCTCAACCGGATCCGGAGCAGTCCCCCCCTTGAAGATGTAATTAACCAGGAAGACGGCATCCGCAATATTAACCGCCTCGTCTCCATTGGCATCGCCGCATACAAAGGCCTGCGAGAAAGCAACCGTGAATATCTTCTCATCCTGAGCCGAGATATTGTCTTCGACGACAGACGTAAAAGTAATCTGACCGACCGCGCCGACCGTACCCGATAATAACCCGGTCGATGAGAGAGTCAATCCGGTACCGTCAAGCTCATGGTTCTTATCCGTCCAGGTCTTGGAGCCGGTTCCGCCGGTTGATGTTAACTGCATTGAATAGGGCTCATCGGTATAACCCGACGGCAAGGAATCGGTGCTGACTGTAATCGGTGGATTGATCGTGAATGAAAGCGGTTGTGTGTCACTATTACTTTCTGAATCAAGGACTTGGGCCGTGAAACTGATTGTGCCTGCGGATGTCGGAGTACCGCTCAACAGTCCGGTTGTACTCAGCGTCAGGCCGGTGCCGACCAAATCACTGGATTCGTCAATCCACGTATATGGTTCGCTTCCGCCCGAGGCGCTAAGCTGCTGAGAATACGGGAAGTCAGCCGTCCAATCTGGTACCGATGTCGTCAGGATTTCCAACGGAACTGAGAAATCGACCGGCGGCAGGATAATATAGTCAACCCATCCGCAGTCACTGCCGTCGGATTCGCTTCCGTCCTTATCATACGTCCACGTAAAGGTATGATTTCCGGCGGTTACGGCATAGCTGGCCTGCGTCCAACCGACCTCGCCCGACCAGGAACCTTTGACGCTCCCATCAATCGAAAATCTCAAATAATCATATCCTGACTCGGAAGATACCTTATACATAAAGCTGATCGTTCCGGCGGACAGGATATCGATATTCAGGTATAGCGTCGTACTGTCGTTATGAGTGATGCTGCCGGAACGGGCCGTATAGGATCCTTCATACGGGCCGCTTGATGTGACATACCAGTTCGCATCGCCGGTCGTCACCCAATCGAATTTGGTTAGGTTGCCGGTCTCAAAATCCTCTATGATCTGGCCGACCAGGAGAGAGAAGGTCAACGTATCCGTATATCCATTATCACCGATGACTTCAAGATCGAAATCCACTAAGTAATTCAGCGGACATGAGCTGCTGACCGAAACCATAAATTCGCTGTTCGATTCGGCGGTACCGCCCTCAGCCCAGATTTTCGGGAAGGTTGAACTGCTCTGCGTGATAGTAACGTAAGCATCGTCAGACATCAATTCGGCGCTGACGTTATTTCCGTTTCCGATACCATCGTTTTGCAACGTAATGGTAAATGCGATATTATCACCCGGATCAATAGCGCCGGCAGAATGCGAAGCAACAATCAGTTCGGGTGGATCAGTCCGCTCGACCAGGGTCGCATCGACGCGCGTGCCCGAATAATCGAAAACCGTCTTCGTCTTCAACGTCTTCGGCGTATATCCGGGGGCGCTGAATTTAATATCATAAGTTCCGGCCTCGACCATGCGATGATAATCACCGACATCAGGATCGGTGAAGACATACGAACTGTCGATGGCGAGATCATGTCCGACGATTTCGATCATTGCCTTGAGCGGATCGCCCGTCGTGGCATCTGTGACAATTCCCCGGAAACCATACAGACCCTGCTCCAGATAATGAAGCATGGATGATTTAAGATAATTCCACCACGCCGGTAAGCTACTGGCGCTGAGTAGTTTTGTATCTGATATTTCAAGTGTCACTTCACGACAATGGCGGAAGTAATTCATGAAATCCTGCCGTCCGCCGGTTATCGTATACCAGGCGTAGCCGTTCGTTATACCATTATTCAAATCGGTCAGAAATCCGGACGGACTATAGTACTGAGCCGAATCTGCAAAATCGCGACTGACCATAACCCACCAGTCATTGTCGGCACAGAGTCTTGACCAGGTGTCCCAGGGATAATTTACGACCTCGGCGCCGCCGTGAAAATTAGCCGATATCACGAAACTATGCTCGGCCGAAAAATCCATCTGGGCAATGGTCTCCGGCTGCCAGGCATTCCCGTCGGGGTGCAGACCATCGTCGGGATCGATGAAGTTCCGGTTCATATCGACGCCATTGGCATTGTAGCGAGTCGCGGAATATACCGAGTTGTTGCCGCCGGCATAGGTGCCGTCCGGGTTGGCCAGCGGATTGATCCAGATTTCACAGCTGTCGACCATGCGAGTGACAAAGGGGTCAGTTCCATAATTGGAAAGAAAATAATCGATCAGACGCAGCATCAACACATATCCGGTCGTCTCATCGCCATGAATAGAACTCGAATACATGACCTCCGGCTCATCTTCCTCGATGCTGACGTTCGAAGATATTTTTGCATATAACAGGCGGCGCCCCTCGACGGTACCACCGATATCAACGATTTCACAAAGCCCCGGATAATCGGTCTCGAACTGGTACATCATATCGACATAGGCGGTATAGGTCGGGTAAGAATCCCATTCCATAATATCCGCCTTATCGGTCGACATCTTCGGATTAATCAGAGTTCCGGGGTGGGGGAGAATCTCGTACACATAGCCGAGATGGCCGAATTTTTCCAATTGCTTATCATTGGCATAGGCAAAAACGGTTCGGTCTTTAACATTGTCAATCGATATATATTTGGTGATTGTCGATAATTCCTGTTTGTCGGAAATTTCGAACTTCAAATAATACTCGGCAGGCCGAGCCGACGCTATCGATGTTAGGATAAAAAGGATGAATAACACAAGGCATGCAAGCTTTTTCATGACGGTATCCTTCTTGACTCAAATGCAGTCCGCAGTACAAAAGAGGGTAAAACGCAGAATACCCTATTCTGCTTAAAATAACAGCTTTTTGTGATTCGTCAATGTAAATAATTATATCGGCATATAAGAAGGCGGCCTTATCGACTGGGACAAGACCGCCTCAAAATAGGCGCTTATTGCGGACAGCAGGGGGCGGGGCCGCTCTTGAATATGTGATTAACCATATAAATTGCGTCGCCGATGTTGCGGCTGCCGTCGCAGTTTCCGTCCATCGCCTCGACCGGATATGATGGTCCCCCGGATGAGAAGATGTAATTGATAATATACACGGCGTCGGCGATATTGATTTTCAAATCCCCATTGGCATCGCCGCATACATAATTGACCGACATCTCATAGGTATGCAACGCGGCAAATGACGGAGAATTGGCATCGTCGACGCGAAGCGTGAAATTGTAATCGCCGACGACGGTAGGCATTCCGGAAATACTTCCCGCCGACTCATCCAATGTGATGCCGCTCGGCAAAGATCCCGACACGATTGACCAGGAATACGGCGCGATACCACCCTGGGCCTCGAACGAATACGAAAACTCTACATTGAGCATCGCATCATCGATGCTTTCCGTCATGATCTCCGGCAGTGTATACGGGCTCTTGGTCAGCGTCGGATCGCCGCATAAGGTCATGCCATAATACCAGCAAATCTCCCAGCCGGCATACCCGTCATTGCCGACGGTAGTGAACCAGTTGGCGAACGCCTGACCGAATGTTTTGCCCTGATCCCAAGACGGATAAAAATACTGGAATTCCAGCATCGAACCGGTCTTGGCGCTGCCAACCGCTGCCAGCCCATAATCGTCCCGGAAAATATACCATCCACCGAGATAATTCGACGAAGTATACCGAGCCCCCGAACAGTTGAACAGATTATAGAATCCGGCCATCGGATCGTAATCGACGATCTCATCATAATCAATTGTCGTCCAGGTGTCTGCCGGAGTTTTGAACCAATGCGTATTCGGGCTCGAGTGTGCGCACAACAGCACCGATTCATAACTGGCCACGAACTGATTTTTGTAATTGGGAGCCGTCGTCGTGTATTCATCCGTTATCGACACGACGCTGTCATAGGCTCGCCCGAGATCATTTTGCCACCCGCTGGTGCACCAGTCATCATCGATGAAAGCAAGTCCGCGATTCTTATAAATCATTTGCCCGGTGCGGTAGCGATGGTTTTTATCGAAGTAGTTGTTTATTAACGCCGCCTCAGATGACCCGCCATAAGAGAGGGGCGAAGCCGTCAATCGACCGACCCAGATTTCCGGCGTCAGGTCTCCGGTATGATAGTCGTATTTCCCATCGATATCCAAATCTTCCCAGGTGCCGTCCATATCCATATAGAAGAGGTCGCATGGAAACTCCTCATGTTCTACCGGATCCCAGCAATCGGCTTCATACCAGGCAACCGGTAAATCGCCGATAAGCACGGCTCCGACAACACTGGCAGCATACAATGTCTGGAGGAATGCACGCAGGCTGTCAGGTGTGCCGCCCGACATTGTGTAGACCGTCCCGGTGAAACCGGCAGCCGTTAGATCGAGCAGATACTGGTCGATCGACGTCTGGATCGATGCCAAAAGACTGCTGTTGACGATTATCGCGAATTCATTGGCATCCGTTCCTTTATTGACCGATTCCTGCCGGGCAACTTGCCGATATTCGAACGGTTCGACCGGATGAGCCGCTGCCCATTCCGCATATCCCGACGGGACTGCCCCCGATGGATCTCGGGTCACGGTATATCCAAACGGGTTATCTTGCCAATTATTCGCAGGATTAGAGGATTCCTCGGCCCAAGCCGGTCCGCCAAATCCTGTTACTATAAAGAAAATAAGAAGGCAGTACAGTGAAATGCGCAGAGAACAATGTGTTGTCATTTTTTGCTCCTCAGAAAAGACTCAATGCTCTTCGAAGGCGGTGAGGCGTAATCGAATTACAAGACGTATCCTTTTGTCCATTATACGACATTTTTGGACTTCGTCAAGCAATGGTTTTTGGGCAAGTGAGGGGACTTGCCTTATTCCGGGCAGTTCGGTGCGGGACCTCCCTTGAATATATAATTGATTATATACACCGCGTCGGCGACATTGGTGAATCCATCGCTGTTGACGTCGGAGGCATTATATGAAATCGGCGCCGGACCACCCCGGAAAATCAAATTAACCAGGAAAACAGCATCGCCGATACCCACCGATCCGTCACCGGAAACATCCCCGCACTCGATATTGGCCAGGGCATACGTCTCGACTACCGACGAATAGGCGCCAATCTGCCCCTCGGCATCGATTGCCCGAACTCGGTAGAAATAAGTACCGGTATCTTGAGCCGTAAATGTATAGGACATTTCCGTAATACCGGTGTAGGCCGTTTCGGAGGCAAACACGAGATATGGGTAGATGTCATCGATATAAATGCCTTCTTCATCAACATACGAATCGGTGACATACGAAAAACGGAAATACACGGATTGCCCGACATAACCGCTCAGATCGAATTTTGCCGTGATCCAACCGCTCGAACTTCCGGTAATACCATTGCCGAGATTCTCGCCGTTTGGATCATAGTTGGTGGTGATATTGCCCGCGAGGGAAGTAAACGATGTTCCGTCGGTGGATACCGCCGCATATGCATAATCCCAATCATCCTCGATGGCATACCAGACTTTGACAATGAGTGAATCGCCTGCGGTGACTGAATAAGGATCAGTTGTCCGGAATGAATTGTTTAAATTATTTCCGGAACCTGAATAGAAACTACTCGAGGGAGACGAATAGCGCGCGGATGACAATGAGAATCCATTGTTTATCATGCCATCGAATGAATCACAGGTGTTTTCACCCATCGTATATCCCTGCGATTCGACTAACTCAAATTCAACGGCAGGATTCAATGTGTCATCGTGCGTCCAGGAAACCGTGTATTCCACCGCCGGGACAGTATCCGCGACAGTTACAACCGGCGCTTCTGGGGCGCGGAATGAATATACATTTCCGGCAACCTTTGCCAAAAACAGGTTGGCACCGAGGTTTTCCGCAACTAGTGTCGGAATACGACTGGCCGGCGGCCAGAAATTATCGGAATAATCACCGACTTCGATAGACATCGCAAATGTTTTCGGTTTAAGAGACTGCTCGCCGTAATACCAGTCGTCGGTGCCGCCGTTTACGACATACAGGGTCCAGATGGGACCGGGATCATAGCCATTATAATACGCTAGAGAATCACCCATAATCGAAAAGATATCGTCATCCGGTGTCGTGATTTCATCATATCCCCACGGCCACAGTACCAGATTCGAGTATGAATGATAATACATGCTGATGACGAAATTATGAGCTAGAGCGAAATCGCGCAGGGCCTGCGTCTCGAGCTCCGAAAATGCACTCGGCCCGCGATACGTATCCGATGACGGAGACGGGGATGAACCGTCGTCATCATATCCCCATTCATAGCCGAAGTTCCTGTTCAAATCGACGCCATACGAGCCGCCGTACGGCATGCGATTCTTGCGCCACATACCGCCGCCGTTCGGATCGGTTACTTCATTGTAATAATATCCATCCGGGTTGACGACCAGAACGAACCACAACTCACGGCTATTAATCAGATCGCGCAGGCTGTGATCAAAGCCGTAGTTATTCAGGATATAATTGATAAAGTGCATGAGCACTTCTGGGGTGATAACTTCTCGACAATGAATCGCCGAGGTATACAACACTTCCGGCTCATCTTCATCGACGTTGGGATTATCTGAAATCTTGAATGCCCACAAATCGCGCCCCTCATAGGTTTCTCCGATTTTAACCTTATTCGAGACCAGGGTCGGATTCTCCGCAATAATGCTGTCGATGTAGGCATAAATCTCCGACAGTGTGCGATAGCTGCCCATTGCCTTATCGGGCAGGCGACTGCGCAGAAATGCGCTGACATCTTCGTGCACGATTTCCGTCTTGATACCGAGCTCGCGGATTCGCGAAAGCTCCTCATCGTGCGTGACGATTTCGATGTAATTGTCGCCACGATAGACGATATCGAGGCCCATCGTTTTCAATTCAGCCCAATCGGCCTTGTTCTCAATATAGATTTTTGCCTGAATATAAATTTCTTTTGCCGCCGAAACGATTCCGACGCAGAAGAGGAGCCCCACGATTGTCACCAGAAATATGCGCTGTAACTGTTTCATCCCGTGCCCTATCATTTCCCCGGCCCGAATCGCTTGATAGACTCGATGTCGGCTTGCACTCTTACTATCGATAAAAACGGGAGAGGCGCTGCGCCTCTCCCGTTATACTGTTCGGTATTGCTACTGGCAGGCCGGAGCCGGACCAGCTTTGAATATGTAATTGATCAGGTAAACGGCGTCGGCGATGTTTACATTCGTATCACCGTTGCAATCCGCCGCCGCTATTGGATTTGGCGCAGCGCCGCCATTAAATATGTAATTCACGAGGAATACCGCGTCGCCGACATTCACACTTGCATCGCCGTCGGCGTCACCGCAGGTATAGCTCGAAATCGACAAGCTCACCGGAATCGTTACACTTGACTGATCGCCGTCATTGCTCAACACAGTCAATTGGCCGCCGTAGGTGCCATTGGTCAATTCGGTTGCATCGAAGTTCACAGCGATTTGCTGCGAGCTGAACGGTTCAATCGTACCGCCGGACGGTAACACGCTCATCCAGCGGGCTGCCTTGAACGATATCGCCATGTTGTCATGAATGTACGCGGCATTGTACACGACCGTCAGGCCATCACTGCCGTCGACATTCTCAAGGCCGATGGTGTTGCTCAGATGGCCTTCGTCATGCGCGCCCGCATCCACGGTGCCGTATTGCAGAACGACCTGACCATTGGCATACAGGATCGCCTGGAAGGTCAGCGAGCCCGCGCCGTCAGGACTCGTGTAGTAACGGACATCCTCGTAACTCACGATAAACCGGTTGTTCGCGACGTCGTTGTAATAGTACACATGACCGTTTTCCGGCGGATCAAGATCATCCCACAGAATGGCGATCAGGTTATTCGGAGCCGTGGCACTCGGAAGATTCTGGTTCGTGCGACTGGTCGCACCGGCGCCAAAGCCCAAAACACCATTCGAACCGATATATATTTGGCTATATGTGCTGTCATAGAAGGGGAAGCTCATACCCATCGAGATCGGGCCGACTGCGTTGTCGTCCGTCATCGACGATACCACATCTGTCCCGATTGTCGAAATGTCAATCCACTCGAACGTCGGACCGGCGGCATCATCAGAATCGATCCAGCTGTATCCGTAGGTATCAGGACCGCCGGCGCTTCTGTCAACGTCGCTATAGAACGGTTCGGCGATATCGCCTTTATCACCGGCCGGATGATATCCGATCGGATCGCCAAGAACCGGTTTCGCCGCGGTGACAACGCCACGTTTGCCGTCGAACATCTGGCAACCGATGGCATAGGTCAAACGACCCGGGCCCACGTTATTTATCGTGAAGCCGCACGATGTCGTTTCGCCTGCGCCGCACGAGGCCGACAATGGATCGGTCGAGACGCTGATGTCCGGAGCAAACAGGTGCAGAGTCACCTCAATCGTATCATACTGGTGGCCATAGTCATTGCATGAGTAAGTCAGCAGACCTGAATAATCACCCGGTTCCATTCCGGCCGTAGTAATCGTCAACGGGAAGACCAGGCTGTCTGACGGATCAACCAGCTGCTGTTCAGTATCGAAGCTCAACCAACTGACATTCGCGCCGAACGAAACACGCAGAATCGTTTCCGTGCTTTCATTGTATACGAGTACATTTTGATTGCCTACATCGCCGGGAACCAAGCTGTCGGCTACAGCGGTCGTCGCAACATAGATGTCGGCCGACTTCCGCTCACCATAGCCTTTCAGCCACAGGTCGTCGATGTTCCAGCCGCACCAGTTCATTGAACCATCGGTGCCGCCGAGACCGAAGCGAATCTGGAAGGCGCTGTTACTGTCAGCGTATGCGGACACATCATAGGTCTGCTCGCTCCAGGCTGTTTCATCAATATTTGCGCTGCCATTGGCAAATATCTGCACCCAGCTGCTGCCGTCAAAGACCTGCAGGTACGCATGGTCGTAGCTGCTCTGTTCGACACCCAGCCAGCGCCAGAAACCGAGAACGCAACCATTGAAATCGCCGCAGTCAATAACCGGTGACGTGACCCAGTATGTCGATGACAGGCCGCCGGCATAATCGCCGCCGGTACCGGATGTCAGGTCATTACCCATGACGCCGTTATCGGCCGTCGGCGAATGATCGATCGCCGGGTCGGCGCCGCCATAACTGTCGCTACCCGCGCCGCCGGTGGCCGCACCGATCGTCCACTCGGCATTGCCGCCGAGGCCGGTCCAACCCTGATTGAATGAGAAGTCATCCGCAAAGAAGACGACCCGGTCGCCGATAATCATCGTGAACTGAAGCGGCACGATCAGGCCGTTTGCCGCGGAAACATTCAGCGTAAAGGTTACTTCGTGACCGCGAGGACATCCCGCATCGGCCGAGGCCGAGAAGACGTCGAATTCATTCTCACCGGAGCCAGCCGATATGATATCGTCATAGGAACCGTCGCCGTCATTAATATCGATATAGGTGTCTGATTCGCCCAGCACTGCCGTAATTTCATTGGCATCGCCGGAGCCCGTATTGCCGATGGCAACTATCAGGTCTACCGTTTCACCCGGATCGAATACGCCGTTATCATTTCCGGACTCATCATTTACCGTCACGGCCAGATATCCCAGAACCGGCGCATGAGCCACAACCGAGAAACCGGATGTCCAGGTCGAATCATTTACATCAATCATCGTCAGCGTAAAAGAGATGATGTGTCCGTCGGGAACATTCGGTGAAACGTCGAACGTAAAGGCGTTCGATACATATCCCGTACCGTTATCACCATCGATGTCGCCGAACGATTCGGTACCGTCGGTAATGGTGATATAACTGTCGGTCGTGGTCAGAGTCGCCTCAACTGCGGATGCCACATCCGGGCCGACGTTTTTGAGCTGTACGCCTATCGAAACCGTTTCGCCGTAGTCGACGACGCCATTGTTATTGCCCGCGAAATCATCGATGTCATTGTTATCATAAACCAGATAGGGACCATTCGGAGTGATGACTGTCACCGTCGTCGTATACGGCAAATAATTGAACGCGGTTACCGTAATCGTAACGTCTTCGCCAACCGGGAGTTCGGTATCGAATGAGACCGTCGCCGTACCGGAAGCATCCGTATAACCGCGACCAATGATTTCATTATTAAAAGTAATCGCGCAGAGAGCGCCTTCGACACCGACATCGATTGTCGTTTCGGTCGTGCCGATGAGCAGGACATCGTCATGAGACACGGTCATCGTCGCCGGATCATCCGTCCATAATTGAACCGACGGATCGCCGAAAATATGCCACGTCTCATACATCTCGATACCGCTCGAACCGGACAGGTCAATCATTTTACACGAGCCGTTAAAGCACAAACCGCCAAACGTCGTAATCGCTTCGGCAATCAACAGGTCGGTACATTCATCCTGCGCATGCATCGGAGGAACCCAGTCCTGGTTGATCGATGACATATAGGCGCCGATAGCGCCTGTGGGGTTGGCGCCGTTCGTGGCGCGCAGCCATGCCTCGCCGAAACAAGTCGAACTGGCAAAGTTGCCGTTAACGCATGCGACCGAAACGATGAACGGCAGCATGCCGTCATTGGTCAGGTTGTTGACGTTGGTATTGGAAAAACCGGTAGTCGACCAGGCCGTTGTGCTGCCATGACCGGTATAGTTGATAAAACCTCGGCCGGCGTTCACCGCGGTCGTTACCTGCGACGAAGACGCACCCGGATCATAAATTTGATCGACCACGTCATAATTGTAGCCCATAAGATCGTCGCGGATATATCCCATATGGACATAGTCGGCTTCGCCATTATGGCCCTGACCGGCGCCTTCCGCCGATCCAATACCGGTTGCCCGATGGAACCAGTTACTTCCGCCGGGGTTGGTTTCATAGGTAATTGTTCGCGCTACCTGAGTTTCGGCCTGAGCTACTGTTTCGGCAGAAAAGCGGCCGATAAAAATATCCGGATAGCTGTCACTGCCGGCCAGCAGCGCATAGGTCGGATCCGATGCGCCGCCGCTGACGGAGAACGACGTAATCTGGGCATGATCACCGACAAGAAGCACCCACGCGAGATCGTAATCGGGATCGTTGTAGTAACTCAGAATCGTATTTTTAATGGCTGTTGTGGTATTACCGATATCGGACACATCCAGTATCGTCGTCCTGATACCTTTCTGAATTTTCCAGTTCGCGAGCGGTACGACTGCATCATGGAACGAATCATAGGTGATGATCAACATGTCGCCGCGATCCACCAGATGCGTGTATTTGTCCGTCTGGAATCCATAATTGATAAAATGCCGCTGATACGTCTTGTCGAATTCCTCGACCAGCACGCTGTTGCTCTTGCGGTCATCGATTGTATTGATTCGCCCGGCCCCGTTGGCGAATACCTCGACTGTGACCGCAGTGTAAATGCGCAGTGTTTTCGTCACCGGATTGTACTGCACGGCATTCAGGTCGATGACCAGACCGCGATAATCGCGCAGGATATATGGATCGCGCAGGGCGACCAGATCCGACGGATAATATGCATCGGTCGAATATTCCGCGCCGAATTCAAACGGCACATCGGCCGGATTGATATCGCGGGTTAGATTACCTTTGGACGGCGCAACCAGAACGTTTTCGAATTCCACGAATTCGCTCTCAAGTACCTTGATATCCATGCGGGCGTCATCCGGAATGATAATACTCCGGCTCACCCGAGGCAGAGACGGTGCGCCTTTGGTCTGGATAATTCCCTCGTCGTCCAGACCGATCATGAAATACTCTGTGTTATCGATAGTTACCGGCGCCTGTACATAGGAACCGATTTCATATCGGACTACAGTTCTAACATCGTTTGACTCTTGAACGGATACCGCGACGTTATCGACATTCGTGCCTAAATCGACATATTCGGCGAATATGGGGGAGAGAAGCACAAAGAAGATAACGGCGGTCAGCATTAGCCTTCTACTCATGCAGGGCCTCCTAAGCGCAGCAGTGGTCGTCGGTGGGAGACGACTCTTGAAAGTAAGACACAGTTGTATTCGTAACTTGTACTAATATAGTGCGTTGTTGAAAATGAGCAAGGAAAAATATGCTTGTCCGTCCTCGATTGGTATTTGGCATATTCCTATCAATTATTGCCTTTTACTGAGTTTTAGCATACATTATCATGAAATCGATAACCCAATCCGGAGGTGCCTCGATGCGATTCTCCCACAAATCTATCCCCACATGTGTGCTTGCACTTATAATAGTGGCGCTGTTTGCATGCGTTTCGGCCGATGAAAAGCCGACGCCCGGTATGCCGCCTAATCCGGTGTCGCAAAAGCTGATGGCGATCGTCACGGCGGCCAAAGCCGATCTCACATCGGTCGATAATCTGCAGCTCAAAGAGCTCATGGAATCCGGCGAGAAGATTCGCCTCATCGATGTCCGCACGCAGGCCGAATATGACCAGGGGCACATCGCCGGAGCCGAATGGTTCCCGCGCGGCACGATCGATTTCGATGCGATGATGGGCAAACTGGGCGAGACGCACGAGACTTATATATTGTACTGCAAGAAAGGTCCTCGCGCGATATTGGCTGCCAAGATGCTCAAGGATATCGGATACGAGGATGTGCGCTATCTGCTCGGAGGTTTTGTCGGCTGGATCGAGGAAGGCAATTCGGTATACAACCGCCACGGCGAAATCAAGGTCGTGGACTTCGAAAAGAAAGAACCGAAATAAACCTGCATTATAATTGTTTCTCCGCACTGAGGAATGCAGTCTAATAGTCATCCTTGTCAATCATGCGGCTGTGATGGTCAAAGTTTATTCTGTCATTCCCGCGAAAGCGGGAATCCAGACAGCGTGTGATTTTATTCATGTCTTGTTTATCTACGATGTACGAATCAATACCTCGGTCATTCTGAGGAGGCCTTCTTAGGCCAACGTGAGAATCCGCTCTTACCTCTTCAATGGCTTTCATACATCAAAATTGCTTTTCGTGAGGGAAAGCCATTTGTGTGTCGAATCAGTATCGCATTATAAGTCATTTGCTTATTACTTTCCGCATACCTCCAAATGGGTTCGTTTTGTCTATTTAAGGGGGGTACCCCCCCAGGGAATCCTATGGCAGGGCCATAGGGTAAACCGGGAAAATAATCTTCAACATCAACCTAAATTACTTGTCGCCTGCATCCTGAGATCGCGACGCCCTAAGAAGGGCTCGCGATGACTCGTGCTATGAATAGGTTTTTGTCGTACGCAATCATCCATTCAACCGGCGCTCCAAAAGATATCTAATGATTCATCGCACACGTATTTATATTATCCTTTTACAATGATGCGGGGCGTTTCGGATGTACCAGCGACTTTGTAGTGATTCGATAGTGATTGTGAAATGATCATGATGAATAAGAATACATATTGCCAAAATGTCATTGGAAGAGGGGAGAGGATTGCAACTATGGGTCCCCTAAAAATGAGGAAACAAACCCAATTCGCCGCAAGCCGCTCACTCACATACGCCTACACGGAGTTATTGAGTTGCGATTGTTGATAACTCCGATTATCCCCCCTCCTTTGCAAGGAGGGGGTTAGGGGGTACAAACCGGTCACATAGGTAACAGTTTGAACCGGAGACATAGGTAACAGTTTTAGATGGCATAATCATGAGAGGAGAGATTATGCCGTGGATGGACTGTAGACCAATGGACGAACGGATTAAATTTATTGGCATGTATCTGGAAGAAGTGTATACAATGACTACTCTTTGCCTGCATTTTGGCATCAGCCGCAAAACCGGATACAAATGGCTCAATCGCTACAGGAGCGAAGGAGCGGAAGGTCTCAATGAGCGTTCTCGGGCACCATATCATCAGGCACGTAAGACACCGCCGGAGATAGAGGCCGCAATTTTGGCAGCGGCTCGAAGCGGTTTGGTCAAGAAAGGACCGAAGAAAGTGCGCCGCATTTTGGAACTGACCGACCCGGCTATTGCCTGGCCGGCCGTCAGTACGATAGGCGCTATCTTAAAACGACATGGGCTGGTTGTTCCTCGGAAGCGGCGTCGGAAGAGCCCTCCATACGAATATCCGCTGGCCGGGTGTGATTATCCCAATGCCGTCTGGAGCGCCGATTTAAAGGGATGGTTTTTGACCCGGAACGGTGACCGCTGTGATCCCCTGACGATAACCGACAACTACAGCCGCTATATCCTGCGGTGCCAATTGGTTCGTCCGGCGACTCACCACTCCATGCAGCCCGTTTTTGAGCATGCCTTTCGTGAGTTTTGGGTGCCGGTAGCAATTCGGACCGACAATGGAGCACCGTTCGCGACGACAGCCGTTGGCGGATTGTCTCGGTTATCGGTATGGTGGATTCGCTTAGGCATTATTCCGGAACGGATTATGCCGGGAAACCGCAGCAGAACCCGCGACATGAGCGTATGCATCGGACATTGAAACACGACACGTGTAAACCGCCGCAATCAACGTGGGAGCGTCAACAGGCAGTCTTCGATCAATTCTGTTATGAGTTTAATCACGAACGGCCACATGAATCCATCGACCAGCGGTTCCCGGCTGAATTGTATCAAAGCTCACCGCGACCCTATCCCGAGATTCTGCCGGAGATGGGCTACCCCGATGATATGGTGACTCGAAAGGTACATCATCAGGGAGATATCAAATGGAAGGGAAAACATCTTTACCTGACTGAAATTCTGGCCGGACAGACAATCGGACTGCGGCAGGTGACGGAACAACGCCTGGATATTTACTTCGGGCCTATCCGCCTGGCACAGCTTGATGTTGCCGAATGTAAAATCATTCATCTTAGGAAAACAAAGAAGCGATATGAACGTAACAAATAACAAAATAACTACCAAGATACTGTTACCCATGTGACCGGTTTAATCTGTTACCCATGTCTGGTTTGAACAAGGGGGTGGTTGTATAAACTTGGCGACAATGTATATATCTTCTTGAAAGAAACGAATATATATGGCAAAATTAACGGTAGGAAAAATGGCTATTGATATCGCATCAATAAAAGACTATTATTACTTATTGATTATGTTAAATAGTGAGTTAATAGCGGATATGTAAAGATGGTAAAAAGTTTAAAGTATTGTGCAGCAAAAACAAAAAGTGGAGAGCCTTGCAAGAACTATGCTTTGAAAATATCAAAATATTGTAATGTCCATGCAAACATAGTCATAAGGATATTGAATAAGATTTCTGACAGCAAATTGAAAATTGCATTAACCATTCTTGGCTTTGTCTTAACCATTACTATTGCGATTTATACGATACATACTGGAGCATCAAAGGAGAATCAAGAATTTATAATTAATCAATTGGAAAGTATTAAGGATAATAAGATGACCAAGGATGTGGTTTTTAGTAAATCATTGAATGATTCATTATTATTGCGTTATCCCGAAGGATACTTAATAGTAGCTGTTGACAAACAGATGATTTTTACTAGGCCACAAGGCACTTTGTCAAAAGATATTAATTTCGACTGGCAGTATTCAGGGATTATAAGAGAAACAGAAAAGGTTTTAGCTATTATGTTGCCAACTATTGAAAATACAAGAACAAAGAGTGTGTCTTTTGCCAATGCTTTAATTCTTGATAAGGACCCCATACATCGATACTATGCCTATCCGGTTAAGGACTTATCTTTGGATTACAATATAGTGATTGAAATAATTTATATAAAAGACAATGAGACTGTATTTGTTATTGGATTCAATAAAGAGTAATGTAAATACCCGGCAGACTGGGTTGTCTGCCGGGCACAAATTGATCCATATAAATTCTAAGTGCTACCTCGCCTTCAATGCGGCCTTGAAGAATTCGCGGCGCATGCGGGCGATGTTGGCGATCGAAATCGATTTCGGACAGACCGCCTCGCATTCGCCATGATTCGAGCAGTTGCCGAATCCCTCGGAATCCATCTGCTTGACCATCTGGATGGCTCGGCGGACGGCCTCAGGTTGTCCCTGCGGGAGCAGGGCATACTGCGATATCTTGGCCCCGGTAAACAGCGATGCCGATGCATTCGGACAGGCCGCCACACAGGCGCCGCATCCGATACAGGCGGCGGCATCCATCGCCAGGTCGGCCTTGTCTTTCGGAATCGGGATGGCATTGGCATCCGGCGGCGAACCGGTGTTGGCGCCGATATAGCCGCCTCGAGCGATGATCCGGTCGAAGGCGCTCCGGTCAACGACCAGATCCTTAATCGGCGTGAATGGCCGAGCACGGAACGGCTCGATCGTAATCGTGTCGCCGTCATTAAATTTGCGCATGTGCAACTGGCACGTCGCAATCGCCTGCTGCGGGCCGTGCGGCACGCCGTTGATGACCTGGCCGCAGGTGCCGCAGATACCCTCGCGGCAGTCGGAATCGAACTCGACCGGCTCCTGCCCGGACTTGATGAGGTCCTCGTTGAGCAAATCGAGCATTTCCAGAAATGAACTGTCGGGGGAGACGTCCTTCACCGTGTATGTATCGAATCGGCCGGATTTCTCGCCCCGCTTCTGCCGCCATACTTTGAGATGCACCGTCAGTTTTTTCTTTTCACTCATATCACACCTCACTTATAGCTTCGCTGGGATGGAGTCACCCGCTCGAATTCTAGTTCTTCTTTGTGCAGGACATGTGGCTTATCTTTGCCTTGATACTCCCATGCCGCGACATAGGTGAAATCCTTGTCGTTGCGGAGAGCCTCGCCTTCTTCGGTCTGATGCTCGGTGCGGAAATGCCCGCCGCAGGATTCTTCGCGGTTGAGGGCATCGCGTGCCATGAGTTCGGCCAGTTCGAGGAAGTCAGCAAGGCGCCCGGCCTGCTCCAGATTCTTATTCAGGTCGTCGCCGCTGCCCGGTACGTTGACATTGTTCCAGAACTCCTCGCGTACTTTTGGGATGAAGTCGAGCATCTTCTCGAGCCCATCCTTGCTGCGCGACATGCCGACCTTATCGAGCATCTCGTAGCCGAGTTCGCGGTGGAGTTCGCGGACTGTCTTTTTGCCTTTGATGGAGAGCAATTTATCAACGGTGGAATTGACTTCTGCGACGGAATCCTTGAATGCCTGATGATCGGTTGTTACCTTCGGCAGTTCCGTCGATGCGATGTAGTGACCGATTGTGTACGGGATGACGAAATAGCCGTCGGCCAGCCCCTGCATGAGGGCGCTCGCGCCGAGGCGGTTGGCCCCGTGATCGGAGAAGTTGGCTTCGCCGAGTACATGCAGACCGGGGATGGTGCTCATGAGATTGTAGTCGACCCACAGGCCGCCCATCGTGTAATGCGGCGCAGGATAGATCATCATCGGCGTTTCGTATGGATTCTCGCCGGTGAGATTGTGATACATATCGAAGAGGTTGCCATAGCGGTCGGCGATGACTTTCTGGCCGAGGCGATTGATAGCCTCCTCGAAATCGAGATAAACGGCCCGCTTCGTAGAGCCGACACCGCGCCCCTCATCGCAGACATCCTTGGCGTTGCGCGATGCGATATCGCGCGGGACGAGGTTTCCGAAGCTCGGATATTTCCGCTCGAGATAATAATCTCGTTCGTTTTCCGGGATGTCCTTCGGGCGGCGCGTGTCGTTTTCTTTCTTCGGTACCCAGACGCGGCCATCGTTGCGCAGCGATTCGCTCATCAGAGTCAGCTTCGACTGGTGATCGCCCTCCTGCGGGATGCAGGTCGGGTGAATCTGCGTATAGCACGGATTGGCGAACAGGGCGCCTTTTTTATGGCATCGCCATGCGGCAGTGACATTCGAGTTGACCGCGTTGGTTGACAGGTAAAAGACCGGAGAGTATCCGCCGGTGCATAGGAGTACGGCATCACCGGAGTAGGTTTCGATTTCGCCGGTTATCAGGTTGCGGCAGACAATACCGCGCGCCTTGCCGTCGATGAGGACGATATCGAGCATCTCGCGGCGGGGGAAGAGGGTGACGTTTCCGGCATCGACTTGGCGCATAAGTGCGCCATAAGCGCCAAGTAGTAACTGCTGGCCCGTTTGGCCTCGGGCATAAAACGTACGAGAGACCTGCGCGCCACCGAAACTGCGGTTAGCCAAAAGACCGCCGTAATCGCGGGCGAAGGGAACACCCTGCGCGACGCATTGGTCGATGATATTGACCGACAATTCAGCCAGGCGATAGGTGTTGGCTTCGCGGCCGCGGAAGTCGCCGCCCTTGATCGTATCATAGAATAAACGCCAGACGCTGTCGCCGTCATTCTGATAATTTTTGGCCGCATTGATACCGCCCTGGGCGGCGATGGAGTGGGCTCGGCGGGGAGAGTCCTGAATGCAGAAGTTCTTGACTTTGTAGCCGAGTTCGCCGAGTGATGCGGCGGCGGAACCGCCGGCGAGGCCGGTGCCGACGACAATCAATTCGTGTTTTCGCTTATTGGCCGGGTTGACCAGTTTGAGATGGCTTTTATAGTCTTCCCATTTGGTTTCGAGTTGGCCGCCGGGGATTTTGGAATCTAATTTCACATCGCACCCCCTATGATGTAAATGAATGCCGGGATAAAGATAAATCCGAACCCGATAATGAGTGCGACAAAGATGCCGAGGATATACAGTACTTTCGTCCAGACCGGATGATTAAGGCCGAGCGACTGGAATGCGCTCCAGAATCCATGCCGAATGTGCAAGCCTAATAGCGCATTAGCAATGATATACCATATCACATACCAACGATCCCTAAAGACCTCGATTGACAGCCGGTAGAGATCTCGCATTTCGACGCCGTCGACAACGGTCGTATACCCCTGCGCGGTGCCGGGGCCGTATTTGAAGGTAATCAGGTGGAGGATGGCGAAGACGAAGATCAATGCGCCGGTGTAGATCATGGTCGAGGATGACAGGGTCTTTTTCGTGGTCGGACCGGCGCTGGCGGTCATTTTGTACGCGGTCGGCCGGGCGACTTGCTTATCCCACCAGACCGAAGTTGCGGTGATAATGTGTAACAGGAAGAAAATAATCAGGCCATACTCAAAGATATATAACAGGGCACCTGTTTTATGGATGAGAAAATGGCCGTATGCGTTGAATTTGTCCGCATTTCCGGTCAGTAATGTCAGGTTTCCTATAAGATGCGCGATGATGAAACCGAACAAAACCAGACCGGATATCGCATTAATGAGCTTTTTCCCGATAGACGAGAAGAGCAATGACGATATCGCTGCCATTAATAACGCTCCGTTCTACTAAAGAGGTTTTCGCGTCACATTCGCAGCCGGTCACGGCTGTAATTTATAGTTCATGATTACTTTTTTTAACCCAGCCTACGCGGGGTAATATGGTCGTATCGAATCCGTAACGCAAGGTAAAAATTGTTGTCGGGCACGGTATTAGCGCATGGTGTTCGGCGCCAACCCGAATATCGGCGGGCATTTGGAGGGATCGGATGATGTCGATGTGTGAAAACTTGTGAAATTTTTATCAAAGTATTTGTTTTTGTCGGATGCACTTATTATAATAGGCGGTGAGATAAGGCAGAATATTGTGAAAAGATTCACGACAATATTAGTATCGTGGATGGCACAAGCCTCTGTTTTTTTCATGCGAACTATCAAAGTACACATTTTTGCTTAGAGGTTCCGATGCCGTTAAAAATCTCTTATCGAACCATCAATAAGGAATTCCAGGACAAAGTAAAAGAGATTAGCGGGCAGAATTTCTACAAATGTTTCCAGTGCGGTACCTGCGCCGGATCCTGCCCGATGGATGAGCATATCAATGCGACGCCTCGCAAGCTGATGGCCTTGCTGCAGTTGGGGCAAACGGAAATGCTCGAGAATGTCAACACGCCCTGGGTTTGCGCGTCGTGTCATACCTGTATGGTGCGATGCCCGCGCGGAATCGATATTCCGCGAGTCATGGAGGCGCTGCGCCAGATAACGCTGCGTCAGAGCCACAACCAAATCGAGCCGTCCAATTTGCAGCCCGAAGAAATTATCGATTTGCCGCAGATTGCCATGGTTTCAGGTTTTCGAAAATTTACCGGGTGAGGTGAGTGCATGAAGATTAGTTATTATCCCGGGTGTACATTAAAAACGCGGGCCAAGAACCTCGAAACATCAGCTCTGGCGGCTATGGAAGCCTTGGGCATTGAGGTCGAGGAATTAACGCGCTGGAACTGCTGCGGAGCAGTATATTCGCTGGCTGATGATGATCTGATTCACATCGTCGCTCCGGTGCGGGATTTGATTCGCGTCAAAGAGAGCGGGCACGACACGGTCGTGACGCTGTGCTCGATGTGTTACAACACGCTGGCCCGGGCCAATGAGTTAATGAAAACCGATGAAGTGAAGCGCAAAACCATCAATGACTTTATGGACGAGGAGCCGGACTATGCCGGTGAGGTCAAGGTCTATCATTTGCTGGATTATCTGCGCGATGTAATCGGTTGGGATGCGGTAAAAGAGAAAGTCGTCAAGCCGTTGAGCGACGTAAAAGTCGCGCCGTATTACGGCTGTACGCTCCTGCGTCCGAAGGACGTCTCGCTGGACAAGCCGGACAACCCGACGATCCTGCAGGATTTCCTGACTGCCCTGGGCGCTCAGATCGTTGACTTCCCCGGCGCATTGCAGTGCTGCGGGACATATCAGATTCTGGGCAATCCCGAAGCGGCCCTCAGCGTATCGCACAATATTCTGTCTGATGCGGTCAACCATGGGGCCGAGGCGCTGGCGCTGGCCTGCCCGCTGTGCGATTACAATCTGGGACACAAACAGGATGCCATCATGGCGAAATTCGAAGGCGCCAAAGAAGTCCCCATTTACTACTTTACTCAGCTTTTGGCGGTGGCGCTGGGCTTGACTTCCGATGAAGTCAACCGCTTCGACATCAACCGCGAAAGCGCTCGGAAACTTCTTGCCGACAAGAAATTGACGGCCTGAGATTGAAAAAGAAAACGTTAATGATAGAGGTATGAGGTAATATGAGTACCACAGCCGATGAAGCCAAAAAGGTTGAAGCCAAGCTGATCCCGATTTACATCATGGGTAAGCAGTACGAAGTGCCCGAGTCGCTCACCATCATGAAGGCGCTCGAATACGCCGGGTACAAATACATTCGCGGCTGCGGCTGCCGCGGTGGTGTGTGCGGCGCATGCAGTACCGTTTATCGCAAGGCCGGTGATTACAAGATTTACTCCGGTCTGGCCTGTCAGACGGTTGTCCAGCCCAATATGTTCCTGACGCAGTTGCCGTTTTATCCGGCCCTGCGCGCGACATATAGTTTCGAAGATTTACATGGAAATCCGGAAGAAGTGTTTTCGCTCTATCCGGAATTATTCCGCTGTGTGGCCTGTAACCAGTGCACCAAGATTTGTCCGATGGACGTCGAGGTGATGGATTACATCGCGGCCATGAAACGGGGCGATATCAAGGCGGCCGCCGAGATATCGTTTGATTGTATTCAGTGCGGTCTGTGTGCCAGTCGCTGTATGGGCGAACTGCCGCAGTATCATATTGCGCAGTTGGCGCGGCGTCTCAACGGCGCCTTCCTGACGCCGTCGGCCGAGCACCTCAAGACCATGGTCGCCAATATTGACGCCGGTCGTTTCAGCGACGGTCTGGACAGTCTCAAGGCGATGGATCTTGACATGCTCAAGAAGACCTACACCGATCGCGAGATGGAACCGGCAGTCGCAGGCGAAGACTGGACGCCGAAAGAGAATGCTAATCTGTAACCCGTACACGCGGAATTGAACGAGGTATGATATGCCATATCCAGAAGAACTAAAACGATTGATAAAAGTCGTCGAATCGACCCGCGAAGAACGGGTGGCGAAAAAGAAACGCAACGAAGAAGTCCCGTTCCTCAGTCTCGATGAGCGGGCGGAGATGCTCCAGAATCACCCCGATGTCAAAGAAGAAGGGCGTCGCGAGGTACAGGTCGGACCGTCCAAAGGGTATCGCATTGCCCATGAAATGGCCGATGTTCTGGAAGCCAAAAGCCGAGTTAATCCTGCCGATATCGACTTGAGTAAAGTCGAATTCGAAACCGACGTGCTGGTTATCGGTGGCGGCGGCGCAGGAACGGCGGCTTCGCTAATGGCGCAGCAGCAGGGCCTCAAGGTTGTCATCGCGACGAAACTGCGGCACGGCGACGCCAACACGATGATGGCCGAGGGCGGTATTCAGGCCGCGACGAAGGGGCACAAAGACTCCCCGTATTTCCATTATCTCGATATTATGGGCGGCGGTCACTTCAAAAACACGCCTGAACTCGTCGAAACGCTGGCTCTCAAGGCACCGAGTGCGATCAAGTGGCTTGAGTCGCTCGGATGCAACTTTTCGAAATTCCCGGATGGAACACTCAAGACCATTCACGGCGGCGGAACGTCTCGCAAGAGAATGCACTTCGCGGCCGATATCACCGGCGCCGAAATCATGCGCACGGTGCGCGATGAGGCTCGCAACCGCGCGGCGGATATCAAGGTCATTGAGTTTTCACCTGCCGTCGAATTGATTCTGAATGAGCATGGCCAATGTGCCGGAGCGGTGTTGTATAACCTCGAGACCGAAGAATACATGGTTGTCAAAGCCAAGGCCGTCGTTATGGCGACGGGCGGCTGCGGACGCCTGCACATTCAGGGCTTCATGACGACGAACCACTATGGTGCGACGGCTGACGGTATCGTCATGGGCTATCGTGCCGGTGTGCCGATCTGCTTCCTGCACACGGTGCAGTATCACCCGACCGGTATCGTGTTCCCGGAACAGGCCGAGGGTATTCTCATCACCGAGAAATTCCGCGGTTCCGGCGCGAACCTGGTGAACATCGAAGGCAATCAGTTCGTTAACGAGCGCGAGCCTCGCGATGTCGAAGCGGCTGCCATTATTAAAGAGTGTATCGGCAAGGCCAAGGGTGTACCAACCCCGACCGGAAAACTCGGTATATGGCTCGATTCGCCGATGATCGACATGCTCTCCGGAGAAGGCACCGTTGAGCGTGAATTCCCTGGCAAGTTCATCCTGTATAAACGATTCGGTATCGATATCTCGAAAGAGCCGATGCTGATTTACCCGACTCTGCATTATCAAAATGGCGGTCTTGAATTCAAGAACACCGGTGAAACATGTATACCGGGTCTGTTCGTCGGCGGCGAAGTCGGCGGCGGCATTCATGGTGAGAACCGTCTGATGGGCAACTCGCTCCTCGACATCATGGTCTATGGCCGTATCGCGGGTGACAGCGCCGCTGCATACGTCAAAGGCCAGGCGAAAGACGGCAAGTTGACTCTCGATCATGTTGTGAAATACAATGCGGAAGTCGACACGGCTGGTGTCGGCGACGATCGCGTTGCTCCGATGATTCTCCCGGATTATACCGATCCGCGGGTTCGCGAGCGGCAGCTCACGACGAAATATGTCGGAACGCTGAGATAGGATCTCGACGATTCGAAATAGGATTTCGCGAAGCCCTTCCTCGAATGAGGAAGGGCTTTTTTGATGCAATTTATTGGCAGAATTATAATTGACGGTGATTTTTGTGTCGTATATATTTAATGATTCACTTCATTTGCGCATCAAGGACATTGTCGTTGGTGAATATGGCCCTTTCGAATAAGGAAACTAAGCCGTGCCGGAAATCAAGGAAACAGCGGGCAGCGACGAGAAAAAAGAGGTAACCCTCGATTCCCAAATCATCTATGCCGCCTGGAGCGATGCCGCGGCCTATGGCGGGCAGAAGGCTCGATTCGAGGTGGCAACAGCATTTGTCGGGAATGGCGCAAAAATTGAGGCGACCGGCAAGAGTGAAAACGGCAAAAAGCTGGGTAAGGTCAAAGGGAAGATTCTCGCCAATAAATTTCTCGGTGAATTCGATATTCCCGAGGATATCGAACCGAAGGATAAAGTGTATTTCGAGGTTTCGCTGCCGGGGAATTCTCTGGATGCGGAGTCGAATCGTATTCCGGCCTTTCCGCCTATCAGAGTTTCGCAGATGAAATGGAGTGCGGATGAGGTGAAGCGTGGGGATGTAGTCACCCTGAGCGCCAAAGTGACCGGGATGAAAGATGACAGCGATGTATTGATTACCGTGTATGAGTTCGACAATGAAGGATTGAACGATAAAGTCGCAAAGCTGGATACGAAGGTAAAGGATAAAAAGGTCGAATTGGAGTGGGAGTTCGATTATTACGGCAAGATCGAGGATATTCCGGTACAGCAAGAGCTCGAACCATATAAGAAATCGTATCAGCAGCCGCAGTTTTATTTCACGGTGACGGCGGGGAATGATGAATTCGGCAAGAAGCAGGAATCGGGACTCATAAAATTTATCGACTGGTTCGAAATCGAATGCGAGGATCCGTATGGAGAACCGGCGGCGGATTATGAATATATATTGACGCTTCCCGATGGGACGGAAAAAAAGGGGAAGCTTGATAAGGACGGCAAGGCAAAGATCGAGGGAGTACCGCCGGGGGCGTATGATTTGGAAATCATTCCAAAAGACGACGATAATGATAATGCATAATCGTTAATTTCCTCTCATTAAATCATAATGGATAGAGCATGCCTGAATCAACCGAACAACCAAAGAAAAAACGGGGACTTTTCCGACTATTTAGCGGGAAAAAGAGTAATGTCCGTGCGCCACTGAGCGACGAGGATGCCTTTCGTTGTGCCCATTGGATAGCCGCAATGGCGTTTTTGCGTGTCAAGACGAAGCACACGCAGAGTGTCGGGAGCTGGATAAAGGCGAAATGGCACGAATTCGCAGGGTATACGTGGAAGCACGAAAAGAAGAAAATGTTCGGGAATAAGGCGTTTTCGTTGGGAACATCGGCGACGGCATCGCTTTCGGCCTGGGGAATCACTACGGCCATCGGCGGCGTGGTCGGTTCCGCGGGAGGACCGCTGGGGACGATTATCGGGATTTTTACCGGTGCTGCGGTCGGTGCAGTCGTCGGGGCTGTTTCGGCGGCGGTCGCTTTCACGGGCAGTCTTGTGGCCGAGCGTCTGCAATATAAGGCCGGGCGAAAGGCCATTTATGATCGTCTGACCAAATCCAATTATGACTATCGCAAGGATTTCGAAGAGAGGATAAAAAACGATTCCGACGCCGGCGGGCACTGGTATGTCGTGACCAAGGAAAACGAGACGCTGGAAAAAATCATCCAGGTCTATGAAGATGACGGGCTGGAATTCGAGACCGTCTGGTCGCATGAGAAAAATAAGAAAGTTGTCGAGTATTGCAAGAAAACGAGCCCTCTCATCGTCAATTCTCAGAAGATCCTGAAAAAGAAGCTGGAAGTCTGGATTCCGATTCGACTCGAAAAAGATTATATCCAATCCGGTATGAGAAACGAGTTGCTGAATTTATCCTATCTCGTTAAGCATTCCCTTCGTGATTCGGTCGTGCATCTACGGCAGGCGGTCAGCATTCATCGTGATATGGTCAAAGATGAAGGCAAGTTGACCGGTGGCGTGCATTATGTACCGGGAGAAAATGAGACGATTGACGAAGTTGTCGAGAATGTCCGAAAACTATATCCCAAATTGAGATTCACGATTACCGATATTATCTATCATGAGAAGAATAAGCCGCAATCGTACTGGTATGAAACTCAGGAGTACGACACACTGTCGATGGTAGCGAATAAAACGAAGTGCACGCCTCAGGACATTTTCGAACATGTGGAAAATCATGAACTGCAGGAACACTACATCAAACTGAAAATCGATCCTCGCAAAAAAGACAAGCGCCGCGACATCAATATCGATCATATCAAAAAGATTTATATTCCGTGCGGATTGCCGGAAGAGAAAAATCGCATTCGGGTGCAGATAAAAGAATCCGGCGGTCAATTGGTTCTGTCGCGCAATCCCAAGCCTGATTATGTGCCGGCAGGGGTTCCGATTTGGATTCCAAGCGTGTCGACTTTTACAGCGGATAGTTTCAAGAACTGTGACCAGATGATTTCGCTTACGCAGCCGGTATTCGAGTTTACGCATCATCTGAATAAGACGCGCAACTATGTTCTGCCGTGTTTGAACCTGTGCCGCATGTATCTCGATATCTTCGACGAAATGACGATTTATCGCTCGAAGGCGCAGGAGATTATCGAAGGCGCCGTGCTGCAGTATATGAAGGAAGGGGATCACAAGCGCTGCTATCTGGTTCCGTCATTCGATAGTATGGAGAGCGATTATCGGCGGGCGTTTGCCGGTTCGAGCTGGTACAGTCCGATTTGGCATATCGTCCGGGAAGTCGGACATGTGGCGACGCCGCCCTTCCGGCGACCAAGGTATAAATGTATTCGAACGGCATTGCGGCGCGTGAAACAGAAAGGCCGACCGACGACTTATAATGTCTCCGGGGACACTGAGACATTCGAAACAATCGCGCAGCAGGTCGGTGTTCCGGCGCAGGCATTGGCCGCACACAATGCCAAGAAACACCGCATTACTGAAGAGGCGGTCAAGTACGATGAGGATAAGAAGCAGTGGGAAATTAAACAGCCAGTTTTAAAATCGGGTACAGTGCTCGAAATTCCGCCGAATAACCGGCTCGATAAGATTCTCTATCACTGGGTTTGGGAGAAAATAGGATTGGAGCTTCTGGGACCGCAAAAATCATCAAAAGACTTTGCTACCAATTATAAAGACAAGAATATCGCCCAGATCGCCATTGCGGAAATCGATATCGACGAGACACGCAAGATCGTTGATGATATCATTGATAAATATTACAAGGATCTCGAGAAAAACCGCGAGCGGCATCAGAAAAACTGGGATGCTGCCTCACCTGCAATGAAGCGTTTTTATCATTACTGTGGCGATGTCTTACATCAGCACGATATGCCGGGCGCGGCGAAGCGGGTAGGGCATTTGCTGCGGAATCTCAATAAGAAAACGACGGTTGGCGAAAAGACGGAATTCGGGATAAAAGGCGTGCTCGATATATTCCTCGGAGGTTTCGTCGCCGGTGGTGTCGGCGGCGCTACGAGCCCCGGCCTGGAGGCGCTCGGTTTCGAACATGGGGCATCGAAGCTTCTTTTATGGGGAGTCAATCCGGTTTTATCGGGATTCAGTCAGGCCTCCGTCGCGGCGGCGCTCAGCACGGTCAATCAGGAAGGCGGAAAGATCATTGTCAAGGAAGGCGTTCAAAAGGGTATTAGCGTTACCGAGCAAATCATCGGTGGAGCCCTTAGCGTGGTGCCGCGATTGGTTAACCTGAAGTATGAGAAGAATAAAGAAAAGCGAATCGCTGAGTCGCATATCCTTGATTTCCGTCGCGAGCGAATCGGGCTGGCGGCGCTTGAGGGAAAAAAGATCAGCCTGAAACAGGATGAGAAGGCATTGAAAGAAGCCGCCAAGGAAGTCAATGATTCGTTCGTTAAGATTTCTCGCCATTTCCTGCGCGCCTGGCATCTGTGGTTCGAACATGTCTATCCGCGTATCGAGAAAGTCGAGGCCAATGAAAAGGATCCCAATCGCGGACTTACCGGGTGCCGGGACAGCTATCGCTATTTGCGCGATTTGTATGAATTCCGTCATGAGCTCGACAAGGCCGAGCGGTACCTGCTGGGGGCGCTTTCTCTGTCATTCCGCATACGAGGCTGGGAAGCATATCTGACCGAAATCGAAAATGATGTGTGGAAAAACCTCGAAGAGGCGGCCGGTGGGTTCATCAAGAAGGGGAGAGACGATCATAAAGATTGTCGCAAATTCAGTATTCCCAAACGGCATTGCTATGGGGCATCGGAGAATGATCCGGGCAAGGCGCAGCGGCCTTTGATGGATATTCCGGAAGAGGAAAACGAGGCGGCGTAATCTCCCTCCAATCCCCTCCTAAGTAAGGAGGGGGAGAATGCTGTGCCTTTAATTTATTTAATCAGCCAGAATTTTCTTGGCCAGTATTTCTGAGGCCTCGGTGATGTTGGCGAAGTCCTCGTCGCCCGGTTTGCCGTTGATTTCTATAACGCCGATGCTGTCAATCTTGGCCTGTTCGAAGAATTCCACACCAAAGCGAGTCGCAGATTTTCCCCAGCCGTAGTTATTGACGAAAAGACCGTACTTGATCGGCGGGCGCAGCGTTTTTATAAGAATCATGCCATACTGAATGACCGGGTGAATATTGCCGAGCAGTGTAGGGGAGGCTATTATTAACGCTCGAGTATCCAGCAGTTGATTGATGAGTTCGGCAGCATCGGTGTTGACCATATCATAGGCGCCGACAATAATTCCCTGATTCTTGAGATTCTCGGCAATAGTCAGTGCGATTTTCTCGGTGAATGTATACATGCTCGTATACAGAATGATAGCCTTCGGGGCGGTTTTCTCGTTCGTCCAATCGGTATAATGCGCCATGATTTTGGAGGGATCGCGATAGATCGGGCCGTGCGAGGGCGCGATGAATTTGATATCGAGGTTTTTAAGTTTCGCCATCGCCATGCGGCCCATCTTGGCCAGGGGCATCATGATTTCGGCATAGTATTTTCTGGCCCAATGGATGATGTCCTCGGATTCCGTATCGAAGTCGCCGATAGTATTGTGCGCGCTGAAAAAGTCGCATGAGAACAACACGCCGTCTTCGGCCAGCCAGGTCATCATGGTTTCCGGCCAGTGGATAAACGGAGCGTGAATAAAGGTGAGCGATTTGCCGCCCAGATCAATCGTTTCACCATCGGCGACGACTTGAATCCTGTCGTCCGGGACGTCATAGTATACTTGAGCTAACTCGGCGCCCTTCTTGGTACACAATAATTTAGCACTGCATTGATTAAGGATATGCATGATCGAACCGGCATGGTCGGGTTCGGCATGATTCATGATCACATAGTCAATGGCATGGCTGCCGAGAATCTGGTTGATTTTGCCGGACAGGTCGTCTTTGAAGTCCTTATGAATAGTGTCGATCAATGCCGTTTTGTCGGCGCCTCTGACAAGATAGGTATTATAGGTCGTTCCCTGCGGAGTGGCGGCGATACAGTCAAAAATGCGTCGTTTCCAATCCTTGGAGCCGACGGCATAAACGCCTGGGGTTATTTCAGGTATGGCATATGTTGACATGGCGAGGTGCCTTTCTTTTTCAAATCAAAATCTATAGTTGGGAGGATTGTAAAAACAATTGGTAGTATTGTCAAGAGGACAAAAAGAAAACCGGGCGGAGACGGGTCCGCCCGGCGAGTTTTGCGAATATGGTAAGGAAAACTAACTGGTCAGATTAGCCAGTCGCTTTTTGGCATCGGCAATCGCTTCGATTTCGATGTCGGGATGGCCCCAGAATTCGAGCATCTTCTGATAGGATTCAATGGCCTTTTTTGTGTCACCGATTCCTTCATATGATATGCCGAGATAATACAGCGACATTCCGGTCGTATAACCGGAAGTCGATGTTGTAGGATCGGTTCTGTAGTTATCGAGAACCTTGATCGCCGCATCGTATTGTCCGATCCGTGCCTGCAGATAGGCATTGGAGCGAAGGATTCCTTTGTTATTCTGAGGATTTACATTGTACACTTTCATGAAGGCGTCGATCATCGCCAGCGTATCGCCACTGGCCTCGCCCTCGAATGCATCCAGTAATCCATCGGCCATCGGCCAAAATTCCTCAGGCAGGCGTATCTTGAATTCTTCTATAATATGATTTAATAAAACGCGGGCCGTGTCAATCAAGGTTCTGTCCCGATCGATCAATTTGAAGGGGTAATCAAGTTTACTGAACAGCGTCGACCATTCATATCCCTTGTCGGCATAATACAGGCTGCTGTCGGTTTCACCGATGCGGTCATAGAGGTTGGAAATGCTGTTATATTTCCCGGCGACGAGATTACTGTCCCCTATAATTAAGAATTGATCCAGGGCGCGGAATTCAAATTTAAGGCTTTGTTTGAATTGACCATTCCAAAGGGCGAGCGCCGATTTTAAATTGTAGTAGCGGCCCAGCTCGAATGGATCGTTCGGGCTTTTTTGCAGGACTTTTTCGGCGTAGATTTCGGCCTTTTCAAAATCTCTTTTATTTATATACGCCTCATAGATGTCAAAGAGCGGTTCACTGCTGCGATCGTACACTTCATATTGTTTTTCGAGCATTTCAATGGCGCGATCCATATCTTTGGTCGCGAACGCGATACGGGAAAGCAGAGCATATGGCGATGGAGATTGTGGGTAGTACTTCAGGAGTTTCTCGGCCGCCTCTTCCGCCAGATCGTATTGTTCGTACTTCAGACGCATATCGATATACTGGGCGAGGCAGAACAGATTACGCGGTGATGTTTGAAGTACAGTATCGAAATGTGCATAGGCTGCGGTCGAATCCTGCCGGAACAATGAGACCATGAGAGCATAGAGGGTGCGCATTTCAGCATCATCAGGATAGTTCTTGACCAGCGTTTCCATTTTCGTGAATGCATTATCGAAATTGGGCGACAGCCACAGGTCGGAATAGACGTCGAGCAGATTGCGCTCGCGGATCGGCAGACGATCCGCATATTGCATTGCCTGTGCAAACCACTGAGCGCCCTCGGTATTCTTGCCGGTGAAAACTCGTGCCATGCCGATCCGCATATAGGGGAGGGCAAACGTGGAGTCCAGTGCAATCGCTTCCTTGAAGACATCGACCGAGGCATCGTACATACCAATATTGAAGACTTGCAGTCCCTCGATATACTTTTTATATGCTTCCGGATTCGACGATGTGATCTTCGCGACATCCGATGATGATGCGTCGGCATTTATGCCCAGCGCAGTCGCGAGTTTCGTTGTCAGACTATCGACCAGAACGAAAGGATCACTGCCGACTACTTTTACTGTCGAGATAATTTTCCCGGTGGATAGTTCCTCGAGGCGCGAGTCGATACGGATTTTGTCGCCTAATTTATAAAAAGTCCCTGACAGGGCGTGTTTGGCGCCGAGATTATTCGCGGCCTTAATGCACTCTTCGTGCTGAAATCCGGTTCCGGATTTGGATGCACCATCAATACTTTCAACGACACGGTCGCGGCTGATAATCGTGAGGGCGTTGCTTTGCGCAAGATCGGTCTGGAGTATTTCAGGAAGTCCGGTTTGCAGCCAGTCAAGTTCCGAATCGCCGGTCTTGTTTTCGAAGCCGAGAATCGCCAGAGCGTTTTCGTCCGCATAAAGGCCGGAGCTTTTTGACTTGGAGCCATCACCTTCGAAGAAATCAAGGAGAAGCACTAATGCAATAATACCAATAACGCCATAGGCAATAATGGCCTTAATCGAGGGACCGGATTTCTTCGGCTTTTCGATTTCTACCGTTTGGACTCCATGCAGGGCCGAGATGTCGCTCGATAGGCCGCTGTCATATTGGCGGCGGAGATTTCGCAGATCGACGACGAGGTCACGAGTGTCCTGATAGCGGTCATCCGGTTTTTTCTGGAGACACTTCCTTATAATGCGTTCCAGTTCCGGCGGCACCTGGTTATTTTTAATGCGTGGGGATTCCGGTTGAGATTCCAGGATTTTGGCCATCGTCGAGACATTAGTATCGCTTTCGAAGGGGGAATCGCCTGTCGCCATACGATAGAGGAGAATACCGAAGGCAAAGATGTCACAGCGACTGTCGACCGGTTCTCCCTTTATCTGTTCGGGCGACATATACGATACAGTGCCGACGATTTTACCGGCTTTGGTTAATTCCTGAGAAATTGTGTCGGTGGTCTCGGAATCGCCTTCCATTTGAACCGGGGCGACCGGTTTGGCCAGACCGAAGTCGAGAATCTTCGGCTGGTTCGAATCGTCGACAAGGATATTGCTCATCTTGATATCGCGGTGCACGACATTGATTTTGTGCGCCGCCGCGAGACCTGCCGCAATATGCTCAGCCAGGAAAATAATTTCGCCCATTTCACATCCGTTCTGGGCGATATATTGCGACAACGACAGTCCGTCGACATATTCCATGACGATATAGTTCATCTCGCGTCCCGTTCCCGGTTCGGGAGCGGTACCGATATCGAAGATCGACATGACATTGGGATGAGAAATCTGGGCCGCGGTTCGGGCTTCGCGCTGGAAGCGCTCTTTTCGCTCTTTATCTTCGAAATACTCGGAGAGGAGAAGTTTCAGCGCCACTTTACGCTTGAGATTCGTGTCTTCGGCAAGGTACACCTCGCCCATGCCGCCGGCTCCGAGTTTTTTAATAATCTTGAAGTGAGCCAGTTGTTGTCCGGACTCTAACATTATTCATCCCTCTTGATAACAATCATGGTAATATCGTCGGATCGCGGCGCATCGCCGATAAAATCGTCGACATCCATCATGATAGTACGCGTTAGTGATTTGGGAGTTTCATTTCTATGTTCGACAACGAGTTTTTCCAGTCGTTCATCGGAGTATTCTTCTTCTTCCGCGCCCGCTTCGGTGACGCCGTCGGTGAAGATGGTCAGCATATCGCCGGGATTGAACTGCGTCGTGTTTTCGCCCCAACTGCAGAAATCGAAGGCCCCGATCATCATGCCGGAGGGTTCGAGGAAATCGAGCTTGCCGTTTTTGCGGGTCAGCAGGGGAGGGTTGTGTCCGGCGTTGATATATGTCAGCGTGTGCGTCGAGTTATCGAGGACACCGATGAACAGCGTGGCGAAATGATCGGTGGAGCTGTGCCGGAACATCTGCAGGGACACCTTTTTCACCGCGGCGGCAAGCTCAAATGAGTCATCATACAGGATGCGGAACGAGGCCAGGATATTTGACATAAGCAGGGCCGCGCCCATACCTTTGCCGCTGACATCGGCAAGCAGGAATAACAGGCGGCCATCCGGCAGAATTGTGAAATCGAAAAGGTCGCCGCCGACAGCTTTGCACTGTTCCTGAAAGGCGCAAATTGAGTAGCCGTTAAAATCGGGCGCCTTCGTGTTGACGAGCGCCTTTTGGATTTGAGCGGCTCTCTCGAGTTCGGCCTCGAAAATACGTTTTTCCTCGCGCTCCTCAAGCAGGGCATAGTTGGCCAGTCGGGAGGCAATGATATTGCCCATAGTCGCGAACAGGCGGAGGAAGTCATCATTGTAACGGCGGATAGGGTTGGTGGTATCCGCGTAGAGAATGCCGAAAACTTTGTTTTCATCAAACAGCGGCACGGCCATGGCCGAGCGCAGGGCTGAGGAAATAATAGATTCCTTTTCGGCAAAGCGCGGGTCGTGGCGGGCATCGTCGATGAGAATTGAGTTTTTATTCGTCAGGATATCATTCAGGATGGTTTGGGACAGCGAAAAATAGCCAGGGTCCTCGGCGCCGGAACGACAGCAGGCCGCGGTATAGACGTCAGTACCGTTTTCCGTGGTCATAAGGACGGCGAGACGATCGGATGGAATGACCTTGCCGACCAGTTCGAGTGACCGTTCAAGCATCGTTTCCTGTGGTTCGTCCATGACAAGCATTTTCGCCATCTCGAAGATTGTCGGAAGCAAATCGGGCATGTCGGCAACGCGATTGGGAAGCGGTTTCATTGCTTCCGAAACCGAGAGCATGACGGATTTTTCGGGATCGAAATCGGCGATTAGGGTAGCTTTGTTGACGGCGGACAGGCCTTCGTCTTCATCGGCCACTATTTTAAAATCGGTTGAACCGAACTGGATGCGATCACCGGTATTGAGCGGGGCGGCGGAGTCGATGGCGACGCCATTAATGGTCGTTCCGTTATGGCTTCCCATATCCGTAACGGAGATCGTATTATCGGCGGCGACTTCTATCGTGGCATGATGCCTCGACACGGTTTTATCATTTATGCAAAAATCGCACGAGGTTTTTCGGCCGACGGTATATGCGCCCGGTTTAAGCTCCCATGTGTAATATTTATTTTCGTCCGTTCCTATCAGCTTGGCCATTTATGTCTCCGGTATTGTTTCGCAATGCCGCCATTTACGATAAGGGGCGACTTATTAAACTGTCATCGATAAAAATGCACAGTCTTGAATATATACGAGAGTCCGGTCTGTGCAAACAAAAATTAGGCTAAAATGGAGGCTGAATTCAGTCGTCGGAGCGGCGGGAAATCGAGTCCAATAATTCGATTATGTTATTGATCTTAAACGGTTTCATTAAAAATCCGTCAGGGACTGTTTCCTCTGATGTCGGACTTTCACCTGCGGAGTAATATCCGGTAATGAGAATGACGGGAATATGAGGCCAGTCCGTTTTAATATGTTTCAGGAGGCTGACTCCATCAAGGTAGGGCATATTGACATCGGCAATGACAAAGGAGACTTTTTGCTGTTTGAGAATATCCATGGCCATTTTGCCGTCACTGGCGCCAAGAGCATTGTAGTTGGCGATTTTAAGGGAGCGAATGAGGAGGGTTCTGAAGATATCGTCATCGTCGACGACGAGAATACTGTTTGTGGTGTCGGCCTCGACCGGGTGCTTTTTGATAGACTTTCTGATTAGCTCCTCGATATGGCTTATGCGGAACGGTTTTGAGACGATTCCATCGACGGTAATGGAAGAAGCTATTTCCGCGGGCGGTTGTCCGGTGATGAGGATAATGCTGATTTCCGGTTTCGCATCGCGGATGGCTTGAATCATGGCCCCGGCATTTCCATCAACGTGCCCGATATCGATGATTAAAATATTAATTTCATTCTTTTTGACGAACTCGACCGCGAAATCGAGAGATTTAATGGTGATAACGGAGTGTTTTCCGGATTCCAAAGCCTCGATGAGCATTTTCATCTGGTCGGAATCGTCGGCCACCAGTACTATTTTTGCCTTATTGATAACCATATATCCCCTGACAAAATATACGATATTTTAAATAAATTACAATATAGAAGGTATTGTATTTTTCGGCATGTCGGGCACTCCTCATAATATTTTTTATTGCCAATTATGATGAAAATGGTTTTACTTGCGTATTATGATTAGCGGCGGTTGATTCTAATCGAATCGCCCGCGATCGCTTTCCTTTTGCTACTTCTTGCCGGACATTATTACAGTAAAAGGGGATGGCTGAATACGCACTTGAGGGGTCGTATGCAACTTTCTTTGCGCGGGGTGTTATTTACCTTATTAGCCTGGTTATTGCTCTGTGTCATTGACGGGGCGATGGACAGCGCTTTTTTTTACAATCAGGGCTTTTGGGACAGCATGATATTTAAAGTCCCGGCTCTTGAGATATATCACCGGCTTGTTCTCCTCTTTATATTGATCGGATTTGGCGAATTCGTTATTCGACTCCGGGGGAGATTGTCCCAGGCTCAGAAAAAAGTTGTGGAATCTGAAGGATTTGCTCACCATTTCATAGATATTGCCGGCGTTATACTCATTTCTATCGATGCTGACCAGAAAATTACATTAATCAACCGTCGAGCGTGTGAAGTATTTGGTTATACCGCCCAGGAAGCAATCGGCAAAAACTTCGTCGATTTACTGGTACCTGAGGAAATGCGAGAACTTGCAAAAGCTGAAATTTCGCATACGATAAATGGAGAAAAGTTCTTACAGGAATACCGCGAAACGGAGATACAGGCCAAGAACGGCAGTCGACTGATGATTGCCTGGTATAATTCGTATATTCGTGACGGTGAAGGCAATGTTAAGGGGCTCCTAATCAGTGGCATTAATATAACCAAACGCCTGGAGGCTGAGACATCTCTTCGGGAGAATCGGCGGCAGTTATCAACTCTGTTGAGCAATTTGCCCGGACTGGCTTATCGCTGTAAAAATGACAGAAACTGGACAATGGAATTCATCTCCGACGGTTGCCTTGAATTAACGGGATATCGTCCGGAGGCGTTAATTGGAAATACAAAATTGTCGTACGCCGATATTATTGTCGAGGAGGATGCGGAATATATCTGGAGTGTTATTCAACAGGCCCTGGACGATTCATTGCCGTTCCAAATCGAATATCGCATTCATACTGCCGATGGCCGCATAAAATGGGTTTGGGAACAGGGGCGAGGTGTCTATTCTGAAAAAAATGAATTATTGGCTCTGGAAGGATTTATCTCCGATGTGACTGATCGCATGGAGGCTCGCGAGGCGTTGCGTCAGAGCGAATCCCGATTTCGCGCCATTTTCGAGGCGGCGGAAGATGGAATTTTTCTCAAAGATACCAAGTGCCGATATACGGCTGCGAATCCGGCCATGGCGCGGTTGTTTTCCTGTTCGATGGAGACGTTTCTCGGCAGACAGGACAAGGAAATATTCGCCGATCGTATTTGGGGTATTGCTGAAGACTCTGACCAACGAGTGATCAAAGGAGAAATTGTCCATGAGGAGTGTTTTATCACCAATGGGACGAGCAAGTATACTTGCGATATCGTGAAAGTACCGTTGCGAAACGGCGACAACTCCGTAATCGGCATTTGCGGCATCGCGCGAGATATCACCGAAATGAAGCGGCTGCAGGAATTAAGCGGCCGGGCCGAGCGACTCGAAACTGCCGGTAAAATAGCGGGCCAGGTGGCGCATGATTTTAATAATTTACTCGGTCCGCTCATGGCATATCCGGAAATAATGAAAGACGAATTGCCAGCGGATCATCCCATTTTGCAGTATATCGAGGATATCGAAAAATCAGCGCAGCAAATTGCCGATATCAATACACAATTATTGACTCTGGGACGGAGGGGACATTATAATCAGGAAGTCGTCAATCTCAATGTTCTGATCGAACAGGCTATCTTACAGCATCATGATAATCTTGGCCATATCGAGTTGGAACTTGAACTCCAAAAAGATCTTTTGAATGTTATCGGCGGGGCATCTCAATTGCTGCGAGTCGTTTCCAATCTGCTGGCCAATGCTATTGATGCGGTCGGCGGTGACGGTGTTATCAGGATTACCACGGAAAATCACTATGCGGATATATCTAAAAATGCTTATGAGGGAGTCCCCAAAGGCGAGTATATTAAAGTGATTATTAAAGATAACGGTATCGGCATCAAGCCCGAGATCATTGACAGAATTTATGATCCATTCTTTACAACCAAAACCGCGTCGAGGACTCGTGGTTCCGGATTAGGTTTGAGTGTGGTGCATTCCGTCGTCAAGGATCATGGCGGATATGTCAATTTAAAGAGTGAACCGGGGAGAGGGTCGAGTTTTACGATTTATTTACCGGCGACCCGAGAAGGTATTACGACGGAAGGAAAGGGAGAAGTCATTCCGGGCGGGGTCGAGAAAATTCTGGTTGTGGATGATGATAAGACTCAGCGGGATGTTACGCTCAAATTGCTGGAGCGTCTGGGGTATGACGCCTGGGCTATTGAAAGCGGCGAGCAGGCATTGGAACTCATGCAAAACAATACCTTCGATTTATTGATTCTTGATATGATTATGCCGCCGGGGATGAATGGGGTTGAAACATACAGGGCAACCCTCGAACTCAATCCCGACCAGAAAGCGATCGTTATTTCCGGTTATGCAGAAAGCCGCCTAATTGAAGAAATTCAATCGCTGGGCGCGGGAGAATTTATTCGAAAACCGCTCAAGTTGAAATCACTCGCACGGGCGATCCGCGAAGAACTCGATAGAAAAAAAGTGTCCTGACAATAGAGATGTCAGGGACAGCATGGCTCCGGCCCGCCTCGGAAAATATAGTTAATCAGATACACCGCATCTCCGACATTGACGCTCGCATCACAGTTCACATTTCCTCGCGACAACGGAATCGGCGGGAAGCCGTTCTTAAAGATGTAATTTATCAGGTACACGGCGTCTCCGACATTGACCGATCCGTCACTGTCGGTGTCTCCGCACACCATTGTGGATATAATTCCGGGATTAACGGCCGGGACATAGGAGAAAAACGAGGCTCCGCATATCGTCGTATCTCCGGAGATCGTAACCGTATCGATGGTTGATGTCGACTGAAAGTAGACCGGGGCGAATATGAGTTTGACGACGGGACCATCGCCGGGGGCAAGCGGCGGGTAGGCAGGACCCGATCCTGACAAGAAAAACAGTTTCAATTTGCGACTGGAACTGACAAATCCGGCCAGACTCACATCGAAGAAATAATCGGTGCGACAGCCCTCGGTCGTATAATCGAGATATTGCAAATTCAACGAACCCGCATAAGTGAGGCACAGCGTGAAATTCTCCAGTGCATGCGCGTTCTTCAGATAAATGGGGCAGATGATCGTATCGCCAAGCGGCACCGTTATGTTTTGACAATAGAGCGTATCGGCCAGCGTGATTATCATATCGAGTTCGGTGTGACTGTGTCGGCCGTTCGGCAGGGTATTGTCGAGGCGAACATCGAATACGCCGGGCTGCTGAAATGAATATGTCGGGTTCTGAACAAGTGCGGAATCGCCGGTTCCGAATTTCCATATCCAATCGGATGCGCCGATGGAGTTGTCGGTAAATGTCACCTCCAGCGGAGCCTGCCCGATGGCGGCATCGGCAGAGAACGATATCTGTGGTGAATTCGTATTTGGGTAGACATAGTTGAATGTATCCCAGTTGGATGTCGTCAGATCATTCGTGAAAGAGTATTGATAGAAGAGAATGATTTCCGCTGTTGGAGCCTGACTGACCGATACCCAACCGTAGAATGGGTCGAAGCAGAAGTTATCGATCGTCAGTTTCAGGCCATCAACATAGACGGAATCGAGAGAGTACAGCGGGAATCTGTCAGTGTAATATAGTTTTTTTCCGGAAACCGCTGTAATTGTGTCAACCATATTTTCGACGCCGTTTCGATCGACGTCGACCCACGCCATCTCCTCAACGACAGTGGCGAAGCTTCCGCGCCACACCGGTTCCGAAGTAAATGATGTGCCGGTATTTTCGTAAATTCGCGGGCGGTCGAACCAGCGTCCGGCGGCCAGATCGTTATCGCCGTCATGGTCATAATCGTAGAGGGCAAGCGCCGATCCGTATCCGCCGGTTCCGGATTGCCAGCCGTAATTCTGGTCGAGATTTCCCGCGCCGTCGTTATAATACACGCGATATCTGCCGGTTCCTCCCAATTGATTATTGAAAGCCACGATTAAGTCAAGCCAGTCGTCACCATTAACATCGCCGAAAACAATCGTGTTGGCGGACTCGTCGTGCAACGCGACCCAGGAGGGAGTCGTTTCGATTGTCCCGCCGCCATTGTAAAAGAGGGCAGGGGGACCGGAATCATAACAAAAGGCGATATCAAGGTCGCCGTCGTTATCGATATCACCCCAGGCGACGTCAAGCGCCTGCGTTCCGTAGGCTGTTTCCCAGCCGGGAAATGACTGAAGCGCTCCATTGACGTTATAGTAGATGCGGTCGGTAATATTGATGTTGTTATAGCCGTCTCCGGTGGCGAATGCCAAATCCAAATCGCCGTCGCCGTCGGCATCTCCAAAGGCGCAGGAAAACGAGTAAATACTGTCCCCGGTGAACCAATCGGGAGAAACGCTGATTTCTCCGGCATTATTCATATAGACATTTGACAGGTTGGCCGTCGAGAATCCGCTGGAACCGAGATAATTGGCGACGGCAAAATCGGGCCAGCCGTCATCATCGATATCTCCGACGGAGCAGTGGCCGGAGTATTCATTATTGGCCGATGCCCATGAGGCATGATTCGGCAGGACGCCCCGATTTGAAAAGTAAATCGTATTGGGAGCAAGTACGATATCGTTGCCGTTGGAATAGAACACGTCAATCCAGCCGTCATTGTTTCCATCGCGCCAGACCATGCCGGTCGAATACATATCGACTTCGGTCGAATTCCAGTTGGGAGTTTCGTTTACCGGGACAGCCTGAGCGTTGACAGCTCCGATTATCGATAGCAGTAATATGACGGCAAATAAAACGATTGTATAACGCATACTCTACTCCAGGCAAAACTGCTGCTGCAGGCGGTAGGAAAGACTACTGAAAATATAGCTCTATAACATGACGTTGCAAGGGAAAAGTATGCTGAAAAAAAAGAGCCCCGATAATTCGGGGCTCTTTTATCAATTGCATTACTTGAGACAGAGACAGTCCGGCGCAGGACCGCCTTTGAATATGTACTCAATGATATATACGGCGTCTCCGATATTAACCGAAAAGTCGCAGTTAACATTCGCCGCTTCCGGTTCCTGCGGGGGAGGACCGAAGTTGAAAATGTAATTGATCAGGAATACGACATCAGCGATATTCGTCGTTCCTGATGAGTTAGCATCGCCACAGACATATTCGCAGACATCGCCGGTTCCGTCTCCGTCGGCATCGGCCTGATCCGGATTGTAAATAAGCGGGCAGTTATCGCAGGCGTTGCCGTAGGTATCATTATCGGTGTCCGTCTGATCCGGATTCGGATCTTCCGGACAGTTGTCCTCGGCGCAGGTATTCAGCGAGAAGCCGGGATCGCCATAGCCGTCGTCATCGGAGTCGGTGCAGAGGTCGCACAGGTCGCCGATGTCATCCTGGTCATAATCCAACTGATCCGTATTCGGGACGGTCGGGCAGTTATCGATGTCGCCGCATATGCCGTCGCTATCAATATCGTTGTCCGGGTCATTCGGACAAATATCGCAGACATCGCCAATGCCGTCATTGTCGGCGTCTTCCTGCTGCGTATTCGGATCTTCCGGGCAATTGTCGCAGACATCGCCGACATCGTCCTCGTCCCCATCGAGCTGATCGGTATTGGGCGTCGTCGGGCAATTATCAACATCACCGCAGATGGTGTCGCCGTCGATATCGTTATTCGGGTCATTGGGACAGACGTCGCACGCATCGCCCTGGCCATCATTGTCGGCGTCTTCCTGCTGTGTATTGGCATCATCGGGGCAGTTGTCGCAGACATCACCGACGGTATCGCTGTCGGCATCAGCCTGATCCTCGTTGTCGGTGGCCGGGCAATTATCACACGCATCGCCGTAGCTGTCACCGTCGCTGTTCGTCTGATTCGGGTTGGCCTCATCGATACAGTTGTCGCAGACATCGCCATAGGTATCTGAATCGGTGTCGAGTTGATCCGGATTCGGCGTCGTCGGGCAATTATCCAGGGTACAGGTATTGGCCGGGAAGCCGGGGTTACCGTAGCCGTCGCCATCCGTATCCGTACAATCATCGCAGACGTCACCGATACCATCGCCGTCGGCATCAGCCTGCGTCGGATTCGGCACGGTGGGACAGTTATCCTCGGCACAGGTATTATTCGGGAATCCCGGATCACCATAACCATCATGATCGGTATCCGTGCATGTGTCGCATGCGTCACCAATGCCGTCTCCGTCTGCATCCTCCTGCAGCGGGTTAGGCGTGGTCGGACAATTGTCTACGTCTCCGCAATATGTGTCGCCATCGATATCATTATCGGGGTCAAGCGGGCAGATATCGCAGACGTCACCCTGGGTGTCACCATCGGCATCCTCCTGATTGGGATTGGGATCACCGGGGCAATTATCGCAGACATCACCCTTGCCGTCGCCGTCTGCATCGGCCTGATCCGGATTGGGAGTGTTCGGACAGTTATCGGTGGCGCAGGTGTTGTTCGGGAAGCCCGGATCGCCGTAGCCGTCACCATCGGTATCGGTACATTCATCGCAGGCGTCGCCGATTCCGTCACCATCGGCATCATTCTGATTCGGATTCGAAATATCCGGGCAATTATCTTCTGAACATGTATTGGCCGGATAGCCCGGATCGCCGTACCCGTCGTTATCGGTATCGGTACATGCATCGCAGGCATCGCCGATTCCGTCTCCGTCCGAGTCCTCCTGATTCGGATTGAAATTATTGGGACAGTTATCATCCGGACATTCGTTTTGCGGATGCCCCGGATTACCGTACCCGTCGCCGTCAGTATCGAACGGACAGTAGTAAATGACGGGGAAGCAGAAGGGGCCGTCGACGATGGGTTTGATGGCGAAACTCGATGCGGCATCGATAAAGACGAATGCGCCATTCGGCAGAATATTGGCCGAATCGACACAGATTTCACCGATTGCGGTTACGCCCGTCGCGGTCGGTGTGAAATGGAATGAAAACATGTGTTGAAGGGCACCGGCCGGCATATTGTTCCAGAAGGATACGCCACCGGGGAACAGTGTGTCGGCGCCCATTCCGTCAGTGTTGATTTCCGAAACAAAAAAGTCGGTAAGATCCCAGACGTCATCAGTCGGGGTCATGCGACATCCGGGGACGACGGTCACATACTGCCCGCCGGTCAGAGGCCCATCGGGGCCGTACCCATCCGGCTGCGAATTCCAGGTCCAGGCGGTTCCAACGTCGGAATAAACATTGAATCCGAGTTGGATAGCTCCTAATGCAACATCGTTTTCAAGTGAAAAGTGAAATTCATACGGTGTTCCGACAATCAGCGTATCGACAGCCGTCGTTTGCCCTGCCTCGGTGGCGACGACTTCAACGCGATTTGCCGCTAATACAGACGCAGATAACACAAAGATAAGTAAGATCGCAGAATAAATGATGTGAAATCCCGGAGAATTATCAATCTGACATAATCTGCGGAGAGATGAACTGTGAGTCATGCGGCACCTCCCTGAGGGGTTAAATTATGTCATTACTTTAAGAAATGGGATGAAAAGTCGTGTTGCGCCAAGCCCCACCCTTAAAAATATACTAACGGTGGTTGAATTATACAACTAAAAATTAGAAGATGATGTAAAAAGTACAATATGTTATTACGATATATCTATGTGATATGATCGAATACGATCAATGGTGTACCGGAGCCTGACCGCCTCGGAATATATAATTGATGAGGTAGGTAATGTCGCCGATGTTGACGGTTCCATCTCCGTTCGCATCCGCTCGGAGTGCTGGTGCCGGAGGCATCGGGCCGCTTCTGAATATATAATTGATTAAAAATGTCGGATCACCGATGTTTATGGTGCGATCACCATTGGCATCGCCGGAGATATGTCCAATAGCCGTAAAAGTCCCTTCATAGGTCGCACCGCTACCGTCTTCATACATCAGGCTGACCGAGTAAGTCGTTTCGGTTGTGTCCCACCAGGGCGCATAAGTTTGACTGAAATCCGGAAGATAAATTCCGATGCGAAGGACCTTACCTTCGAAGTCGGGATGGTAATTCATAACAAGGGCAAAAGCCGGTTCGTACTGGTCGTTTATAAGAATTGATTCAAGGTCTACTTCAGTTGCTCCCAACGGACCCCAGAAATTCCCGATGTGAATATATCCTGTCGCCGGTTCGACGGCATTATTGACGATATAGGAAATAGTATCGGGGGAAAGTTTGCAGTCCTGCGCATACATCACGTTGCCGAAATTCAGGCATACGAGTACCAAGAGTAACACCGTTAGTATCCGAAGCATTTCTCTAAGACCTTTTGTTTTAGGCGTTTCCGTTTCTGCAGTAATCCTGCGGGCGTCGATAGGTACGACCGATATCGTAAGATAATGCATTTTGGTTTCGTCGCAACAGTTTTCTTACCCCTTACCGGTACCCCACTTATCATAGTGTATTTTGACCGGATCGAATCGGTTCGAGGGCTCTTTATCTTTCTGCGGGTACCCGAGAGATATAAGGGCAAGCGGGACAATGTGTTCCGGGAGCCTAAGGAGTTTTATCATCCCTTCCATCCGGTCATCTCGGGGATAAACGCCCAGCCAGACCGCGCCGATTCCGAGGGCATGCGCGGCCAACAGTAGATTTTCCGTAGCGGCAGAACAATCGAGAGCCAAATAGCCGGAATGGTCAACTTTTGTTTTGTCTCCACAGACCAGAATAGCCAGCGGCGCCTGAAGCAGCATTTTCGAGTAGGGGTGAAATCCGGGAATCGCATCAATAATCTCCCGCTTCGTAATCACGACGAATTCCCACGGTTGATGATTATTGGCCGAGGGGGCGGCCATGGCTGCTCTAAGCATAAGCTCGATTTTTTCCTCGGGAATCGCCTCATCCGTATACGAGCGAATGCTTCGTCGCGATAAAATCGCTTCCAATGCTTCCATAATAATCTCCGATCGGTTACTACTTCAACTTAAGGGAATTAGTGTCGGTATCAACAACAAAAAAGGAGTCCGATACTCCGGACTCCTTTTGAAAACACTGTCTGTTTTATGTCCCTCAATCAGTCATGACACACCGGAGCGGGTCCGTTTCTGAAGATGTAGCTGATCAACGTTACGGCATCTCCTATGTTCACACTGCCGTCACAATTGACGTCTCCGTACAGGAGAGGTCTCGGAGCGGGGCCTCGGTTCATGACATAATTGAGAATGAAAATCGGGTCGCCGATATTGACGGCATCATCTCCGTTGACATCGCCGGAGATGTGGCCTCGTCCCCAATAAAAATAGGGGAGAATAATCTCGTCGCCTTCAGTCAGTTGAAATGTCAGGTTGGATGAGAATTCATGGGTATCCCACCAAATCGGCTGGACCTCGCAAAATGCGCTCATATCATAATACGCGGTAATCTGAAGATGTGGGAAAGGCTCAGAAATTGTCTGCATACTCACATTCGTTACGATATCCATCTGGTCGATGGCGAAGGATTGCTGGTCGATATCTTCCGCCTGTGCCATTCCGCTGAAATCATCGATGATCAGGCGACCAATTTCCGGTTCCATGGAATTGATGAAGATGACGAGCAGTGTATCAGGATCGGGTACTACTGAAAAATAGGCGCCTTCGCAAACATCTCCGATACCATCGCCGTCACTGTCGAGTTGATCGGGGTTAGCGACGAAGGGGCAATTATCCTCGTCGGCGCAATAACCGTCGTCGTCATAGTCATTATACGGATCGTCGGGGCATTGGTCGCAGACATCGCCCATACCATCGCCATCGGAATCGATTTGATCAGAGTTTGGATCATCAGGGCAATTATCGCAAATATCGCCGACATGGTCCTTATCAATATCGGTCTGATCGGGATTGTCGATTTCCGGGCAGTTATCGCAGACATCTCCGAGGCCATCCTCGTCCGTATCCGCCTGGCAGGGATTGGTATGGTACGGGCAGTTATCGCATTCATCACCGAGATAATCATCATCGCTGTTGGTTTGATCGGCATTGGCGATTTCCGGACAGTTGTCGCATGGGTCGCCGACATTATCGTCGTCGATATCGGCCTGATCCGCATTGGCGATATCGGGGCAGTTATCGACGGGGCATTCATTATCCGGGATATCAGGGTCGCCGTACCCATCGCCGTCTGAATCAACGCACAATCTATATATTTTCCAGGAAGGAGGATGATAAAACTCCGGCGAAATTGGAAGTCCAATAGTGCTTACAAATATGAAACCTGCATTGTTAAAATAAATTGAGTCCAAAAATAAATAGCCGGCATTATCTGTAGAATTGAGCGTTGGAATAAAATACAGATACATCATACGCTCAAGGTCACCACTTAATAGCCTTGCATACAGGCTGGCGCCGAAAATCGTGACGGTGTCCGGTAGATTCGTGTCGATGTAATCCTCATTTACAACAAGATCCGTTAAATCCCAGGCCTCATCCGGTGGATACATCCTTGAGCTGGTGTCGACAGTTACGCAATGATACAAATCTCCATACCCATTGGACTGAGATATATATTGAATGTCTAAATCGACATCAGAATAGAGCGTGACAGGTAAATGCATACCGGCAAGTTCTTCAGAATTTGCGATCGAGTAGGTCAGGGCATATTCTTTGCCGGTTTGCAGTGAGTCAACCTGCAGGCCCGATTCCGGGTCAATAATAGTCATTTGCACTGTATTTTCGGCAATTACGGGTGAACATGTTTCTCCCGAAAATTCCGGTTTTATCGTGATACCCTGTTCATTAACGAAGACAAAGTCGCCGGCGACTCCATATTTCATCGAATCAATGCATATCTCTGATGCCGGATTAGTGCTGTTGAGTGGTGAAAAGTGCAGGAGAAACATCGGTTCAAGGTCACCGGCAGGTATTGCAGTGTAAACTGATGTGCCGCCAAACAGGATACTGTCTTGCGAACTTCCATTCAACTGGGCAGTAACGAGCAATCCGGTTTGGTCAAAGTAGGTCTCAGGCGGGTCTATTCGGCAGTCCGGGACAACTGTAAGAATTGAATTTTCACCGTAGCCGTTCGATTGATGTATCCACTTCCAGTGTTGATTGTCGCTGGAAGTTATTCTAAAGGCAAGTGACAAACCGAGTAAAGGGAAATCATTTTCCAACCAAATACGATACGCATACATTTGACCAATATTCAATTCTGTAACCGGCTGCATGTTATCGGTAGATACGATATCGACATAGACTTGATTGGTTGCGCTAATCGTAGTAATGAGATAAAAGAATATTATGCCAAGAAGCAGTAATCCTCGTTTCATAATTTTCCCCGAAATTATCAGGCGTGTATTCAGGCACTATTTATAATAATATAGTATAATTGAACTAAGATACAATCGAAATCCGAAAAAAAAGCCCCCGATTTCGGGGGCTTTTTGGGTACTTATTCGTTGCAGCCGGGAGGAGGACCGTTTCGGAAAATGTATGTGATCAGATACACCGCATCACCGACATTGACCGTAGAATCGCAATTCGCATCACCTGCTATTAAAGGATTCGGTGCGGGCCCGCTGTTAAAGATGAAGTTGATCAGATACACGGCGTCGCCGACATTAACAGTTTGATCGCCGTTCGCATCGCCCGGGATGATTGTCAGGGCCGAGAAGGTCGGGCTTGTCGTTGCGCCGCCCGAGCCATCGACCGCCGTTACATTCCAGTAATACGTGTAGCCGATTGCAAGCGGTTCCGACAGCGTGTAAGTCGTATCCGTGAGTCCTGAAACGATTGTCGCGGTCGCGAATGATTCCGATACATCATAGTGTAGTGTGTAGTTCAATTCATCGAACGGATCGGCATCGGTGGTCGAGTTCCAGACGAAGGTGACGGCCAATTCATCGAGAGTCGATGCATTGGCAGGACTCACCAGTCCGAATGCGGCCGGGAGTTGATTATCCGCATTAACCCAGAATGATGCAGCGCCTGTCCAGTCGCCGACTTCATATTCATCATCGGCTCGCGTGCGCCAATAATACACCTGATCCTCGCTCAGTGCGGCATCAACCTGCCATCCCGTTGTACCGGCCTGACTCGGAACAGCGGATACCGATGTTACCAGCGATGTCAGGCCGGCATCGGAGTACACCTCGAAACCGTATGTAACATCATCACCTTCGGGATCAACAACCGAGTTGACGGTGAGCGTCGGCATGGTGCTGATGACTGATGCCATTTCCGCAGGCGAGGCCGGAGTCGGTTGAGCGGGAAGCGCATTGAGGATCATGTCCGTGTATGACCAACTCGACCAGAACGATCCGTTGAAGACGCGGATGCGCACATAATAATGGCTGCCGTCGACGAGCGGGAGTCCGGCATAGGTAACCGAGGATTCCGATCCGGAGACCGCATCGGTGTCCCACATTTCAATAGTGCTCCAGTCGGTGTTGCTGCTGACCTGTACCTGATACATCGATTGCGTATAGCCGTTTTTATCGGTGTATACCCATGAGATTTCAGGAGTGTGATCGGTCAGATGCATTTTATCGCCGGGGCCGATGGATGGGTCGACGACGATCGGGGCCGTTTCCGGGGCGGTATAGTTGAAATAGTCGAACAGATAGCTCATCATCGTATCCTGCGTAATGAAGCGCTCGTCCGTCGAACGGAGGGCTTCGAGGCCGAATCCGAAGAAGGCCAGTTTATAATCCGCGCCATTGTAGGAAACCGCACCGCTCTGCGTTGTGCCGAAGTAGTACAATTCAGTAATACTGCCGTTAATCGGTTCGATGTGATCGGGATCCGTTTGGTTTCCGGCGCCGCCGGTACCATAAATGACGACCGTATCACCGAGATCCATTATTTCGCATCCCGATACTGACGTGAGGAGCGGGACATATCCGGTCGATGTATACTGAGTTTTCAGATAGGTATTCAAAAAAGTCTGGTCGTATAAGTTCAGGAACTCCGCAATGCCCTGACCGGTCAGGACAAGACTGCCGCCCTGATTGAGATACCCCTTGATCGAGGTAATTTCGGCCGCATTAATCGGTGCATAATGCAGGTCGCCGGTAAACCAGATGACCATATCATAGCGACTAAGGTATGCGGAATCGGGCGGGACGTAATAAGATTGTGTCCAGATATCATATGGCGAGCGGAAGTGCGAGAGCGTCTGGACGTAGTACTGTTCGACGCCGCCCAGGTCATCGTCATCAACGAGGAGAATCGTCGAACCGCCGACTGCCTGTTCGATAACCATCGTATCGACCTCGGCGCCGCTGTTCCAGCTCAACTCTATCATGAAAGAGTCGACGCGTGGGATATATTCAGCCGGAATCGTGAAGATGAACGGATTCGATGCATTGCTGGCGGAGTCTCGGCCGGGGATATTACCGAATGATGCCGAACCGTCGACGATCGTCAGGTTGGCATCGTCGATGGTGAGCGTCGCAGTGACGTCGGTGACATCGCCGCCGCCATAGTTGTTAATCATGACGACTAATTCAATCGTTTCGCCGCCTTCGAGAATACCGTCGCCGTCACCGCCCGTACCATCGTCAAAATCGTTTGTGCCGAGCCAAGGTGAACCGCTGAGCGGAATAATGTTAATGACCATACCCTCGACCATCGGGTCACAGCCGCTCCAGTCGCAATGCAGGTTATCGACCGCATACCAGGCGTTCTGGCTGCCGCCCCAACCATAGTTCATGTGAACCTGATTGGTCGTTCCGCTGATGCGCCATCCGTCACACACGATAGCATGACCACTGATTCGATACAGTGTCGGGTGATACTGGTTGATTTGATCGACTATAACATTGAACCAGTTTTGCGCAGTGTAGCTGCTGCGATAGATGGATTGTGCGGAATTGTCATACCGAAAATATTGAGGTAACACCCAGGAACCATTCAATGTATAGGCGCCGGAACCGCAGTAACCGTAGTCCATGTCAAAGGCCACACCCATTTCGTAACTGATTTCCGCGACACTGGCATTGGAGTTGTCGTAGGTGTATTCGTCTGAAAAGTCTGCGGAAAGGTTGGCTCCGGAAGTTGAGCCGTCACAGGAGTTATCGCCATTCCAGTGGTATGTGTGACTTCCTTCACCCGCAGGCGGCCATTGGTGATAATAAATGATCTGGGCAGCCGCCGTCGCGACACAACCGACCACACAGCGTCCGCCATCACCCATGGGGCAGAGAGTATTGTATGGAGATCCCTGGTGCCAGGAAGTCGTTGTTAGTGGGCCGAGGCCGTCCAGGGTCGTATTGAGAGTCTTTACATAGGAATCGGCGAACTGTTTCGCCGAGACTGCGAATCTGTCCCAGGCCTCTGAGTTTTCAATTCCGTAGAGCGGGGAACCGGCAGGCTGAGATGCCTCAAGACTGCCGAACGTTTCAATGTACACATCCATACGAGCCTTCAGGACTTCCCGCAGCATAGCCATGAAACCGTCAGTGGCATAAATATCCTCGATGTTCGATTCATCGGTATATGCCTTGATCGGGGGAAGTTCTCGAAGGGCCGGAACAAGGATGTATCCGCCTGATGAGATTATGTAATATCTGCCAAGGAGAGTATCGTTGACCAGAAGATCTTCGGTATATGAGATTTCCGGGCGAAGTTCGCCGGCCCAGCCACCGGTTTCGGCAACGATGTAGGTCAGCCAGTTTTCAGCGACCTGCTGCATTTCCTGGTCGGATGCCAGTTCGGCTCGGAGAGGGGTTGACGCAATGAAAATGAGTGAGAAAACGAGGCCAACAAGCATCAGCATGCGCAATGCAATGTGGCCTGATAAAGCGTTAACTGCTTTCATGAAATAACTCCCTACTATCGTGCGCAGAATTTTCGATGGGGGAATCGCCACGATATGTTTCGCTCCTGTTGTCCCTCGTTATATCGGCACTTGCGAGGAATTTGCCAATTTTCGCTCGGATCGAATCTTGGCGGCCGAGATAACGAATGCCTTATAAGGGCGGTGTAGCGGCATGTAAAAAAGTACATGTTGAGGCAGCCGTATTACAACATTTAATATAGTGCAAATCTCGTTTTTGACAAGTTATTTTATATACATAACAAGTACTTGCGTTAGCAAGATAAAAATAATCCCGTATCGTGCCCATAATCGGATCTGGCGACCGGAAATGGGAATAAGTGCTATCTCGGCGCGAACCTTTTTGGCCCATATCCCGTCTAATAAATAGAGAATCATAGGATGCGGAAATAGAGGAGGCTTTAATGACAAGGCGAACTCGATCTGGGGCTTTTTTATTGATTTTAGCGCTGTTGCTGATGGTTTCGGCGGCGTCGGCGACGGTAAAGAAGGAAATTCACAAGGAATTTACGGTCCAACCGGGCGGTGAATTACTGGTTAACACGGAAATAGGTTCGATTGAAGTCCTGACCGGCAGCGGTAATCAAGTGACCGTCGATGTTATCCTCGATTCCAGGACCACCAAGGAGTCTCGGGCCGAGGATATGTTCGAGGATTTTTCCATTGAATTCGAGCAAAGCGGCGACAATGTCAACGTCTACGCCGAATATGACGGAAATAACAGGGGCTGGTTCAATTTCGGTAATCGCAGGAATTTACAGGTTAAGTTCCAGGTTCGGGTACCGGAAAAATACGATATCTTTCTCGAAACGAGCGGCGGCAGTATCGGGGTCGGTGACGTAATCGGTGAGGTCGACGTTAAGACTTCAGGCGGATCACTTCACTTCGAAGACATCGATGGACCAATCAAGGGGCGTACATCCGGCGGCAGTATTACGATTTTATCGTGTAACGGAAATGCCGATATCCGTACCTCAGGCGGAAGTATCGATATCGGACGCGTCCAGGGTACAGTCGATGCTCATACATCAGGTGGAAGTATTAAGGTCGATGAAGTTATGGGAAGTATCGATGCTACGACGTCAGGCGGTTCAATCCGCGCCAGTATCACGAAACAGCCCGCCAATGATTGCGTGCTGAAGACCTCAGGCGGTTCGGTGACTCTTGAGCTGGCCGACAATATTGACGTCGATATCGATGCCCATACCAGTTCGGGGCGCGTCAGTAGCGACTTCGATGATTCGAATCGACAGACCAAGCGCAAATCATCACTGCGGACATCAATCGGAAAAGGCGGCCCGGAAATCTATATGCGAACCTCGGGCGGTAATATCCGAATCAATAAGATGTAATCTGGCGGCAGATGTGGACATCTGCCGGATACTATAGATGATTGCTCGCCTTGGCGGGTCTGGTACAAATAAAAAAAGCCCCGAAATCTCGGGGCTTTTTCTTTTGGAATACTCAGATGACGATTTTCTTGGGTCCCTGATTCGCTTCACTGTTTTTTGATTCGTGTCGTGCGGACACGACAGAGACCGTGTTGCGAGGATTAGTCGTTTCCGTTTCACCCTTGAGGGTAATCTTGAAATTCTTCTTTTTCGTTTTGTATTCTTCAAGGACTTTCTGCAATTGCAGGCCGTATTCGCTGGCTTCCTCGAACTGGCGGATATTGTCTTTTAATGCCTTGATGAACTCATCATGGTCATCCTCGGCGATATTTTTAACGCGGCGATTGGCATCGGTGCGCACGCGATTGAAGACGTGTTCGTCATCATCGAGGGCATAGCTGCCGGCCAGGGCCATAAGAATGACGATAAGATCAATCGAGACCGCAAGGAGTAGTGAGAAAAACGCCAGGTAGTCGAATGTGAGCAAGTCCTGAATGACGAGCATGAACGCCTGCTGGCGATTGAGCGGTTTTTCGATAAATTCGATTTGCGGCGGGGGCGAGGGGATTATCTTGGTATCAGCGGTCAATGCCGTGTAGGCGCTGGTTGGGAATTCGACGAAGGCGCGATTAACCAGGCCATATTGTTTTTCGACCGGTTGTTCGCTGGAATAGGCGAGAGAAATTGAGTCGACGAGTTTTTGATACTCAATTAAGTCAGTCAGGAGACCTTCGGCCTGCGACCGGCGGCTGTGCAGATAATCGGCAATAATGCCGCGGCCTTTTCCCTGACGATAGTCTGCGCCCTGACGGGTTTTCCACGAGTCGACCATGAGGCGCGCACCGTCGATGACCGACTGGACGAATTCGTCGCGGCTTCCTTCATCAACGACCGTGGCCCAGCCTTTGTCTTCTTCCAATTCGATTAGTTTCGCTATGCGGCTGACCTGATATTCGCCTCTGACGGCCCCTTCGCGCGTCATTTGTGCGAGTTGGTTAAGCACCGGGCGAGCGGCTTCGGCATACTCGCGGCGCGCCTCGGTCGCGCGCGTGTTGGCCTTGAGCGAAGAGTCGAAGTTGGCATAGGAGAAAAACATCGAGAACAGCGCGGTGAGCATGAAAACGATCACATACGAAGCACGGTTTTCCCGGATTTTCATGAGATTCCATGCGATACCGAGCATTGCGATTTGCAGGCCGAGCGAACCCATGAGGGCAAGCGGTTTATCGAGTAATATCGTCAGGCCGTAATAGGTCGTGAAAAAGGACAAAACAGACAGCAGAAATGTCCCACCGTATATCATAAACGATGTGAGTTTCGACAGCTTTGAAATCAACATGTATATAAATCCCCTGTGTTCACAATTCGAGCAGTATTCTACTTATCGGTTATTAGGCAGTACAGGTTAAGAGGCGAAATAAAAAAACAGGCCCTCGATAGTTGAAATCGGGGGCCCGCATGAGGAAGAAGCAGTTGGGTGGTTTTAGATGTTCCACCAATAGGATGCTTTTACGAGAAAAACGTTATCCGCTCCGCCGGAGAACAGGCGCTTGATATCTCGGTTAACGTCAAGATTATCCTGAGTTTTATCCGATTCATAGCGCTCTCGTGTCCAGACGAGGTACAGCGTACTCCCGGGGATAAACTCCCAGCGTAACAGGAATGTTGAATTAATACTTGAAACGTTTCGACTCAGGCCTGCCAAATCATTCAAAGTCTCGGCGTCGGCAACCGGATCAAGCGGGATATACTCCTTGCCGCCTTTATATTCTCTGAAATCGCGATAATGAAGACCGGCGATCAGTGTTTCGGCGGATACCTGCAGCGACAGATTGCGATTGAAGAGGATATTACAAGAGATTTCCGGAGTAATTTGGTCTTTGTCCAGCGTGCCGAAAACCGATCGTGTACCATCATTGGTAACCCAACGCGTGGCGTTAAATGTACGGTGGTAGTTCGAACCGATGTGAACCTCAATATTGCTTGCGGGACGAATGACCGCACCTATATAACTGGCCCACCAGTCGCCTTCGCGATCCTGACCTGCTCCCGGATTCCAGCTGAAGTAGATGTTTTTTCGCGAATCGGTCGTCACATCGGTCCAGAAACTGAAGGTCGGCTTTTGCGGCCATTCCCAGATGCCATTGCCCCGAGTTTCATAGTCGTCATATTCATCGGCCTGCATTTCAATGCCGCCGCTCCATGACCAGTAATTCATGAACTCGATCTGGAAATTGTAATTGCCGCCTTTGGATATGTTGTAGCCATCGTAATTCCATCCGAAGTAACCGTTGAAATTGCTCCACGAACGGCGGACAATCCACCAGTTTTGAGTCGTTTTGTACTGTATCCAATAACCGAAATTGCGATAACTGTTGCGGCCGCTGAATCCCATGCGATTCAAATCATAATAGCGATCTTTAACGCCCCCATAGATTTCACCGCGCCAGTGTTCGCCTCCGTTTTTGAGAATTTCGCAGTAGGTTGCAAATCCGGTATTATCCGCGTCGTTGCGATTGAATACCGACTGCCCGGTAAAGACCCAGTTGTTGTCATTTGTCTGAAGGCGCCAGTCAAACCCGCCGGTCGTCGACGGATGATAAGTATCCTGCGTCGCGTTGGTCAGCATAATGCCGATCGAGGAATTCTTGAGAATATCCTGCTTAACGCGGACGACGGAATAATTGGCTTTCGGTTCAATAGTCTGAAATGCGTTTTCCGTGCCGATGACTTCACCATCGGGATTGAGAATATTCCGGTTGTATTCCTGCTTTTCATTGGCGGTTACGGCATTTAAAAAGGCAATTGACGTTCCATTGGCAAGTTTGCCGGTGAGTTTGGCAGCCGATATAATCGACGTTGCATTTGGTCGGTCGATGGAATAATTATAGGTTGAATCGTCGACACCACCCTGCGGCTGGCGGCCGATTCGGCGTGAGTAAAACAGATCGTAGACCGTGTTGAACAAACTGGAGCCCTCGACAAAGAACGGCCGCTTCTCTGAATAATAAGTCTCGAAGGCGGACAGATTGAGCACCGGGCTGTCGAGTTCCACCTGGCCAAAATCGGGATTGACGGTTACATCAAGAGTCAGGTTCGATGTAACGCCGTATTTAATATCAACGCCGGTGTTGTTGAAGTAATCTTTGCCATCCGAATTGCCGATGGATTTTGGCCCACTTTCCAAGCTCGAAACGGCATACGGCATGATTTCCAGGCGTCTGGCCGGCTTAATTCCCGTGATTCCGGTGAGATGGCCGAAATTCGAGGCGAAACCGGCATCTTTAGTTGGTGTAAAGGCCCAGCGATCGCTCTCATTTCTGCGATTAATCCATCGAACGACATCGAATCCCCAGGTGTGTTCATTTAGCTCGGGGAATCGAAGGCAATGGTATGGGATTTTTACTTCGCACGTCCAGCCCCACGGCTGTATTTTTACACCGCTTTCCCAGACGGCGTCCCAGTCTTCATCCATATGATCATCGTTAAATATCGTATAGTCGATCATAACGCCGGAGCAATTAATCTCGAATCCGAAACCGGTTTGATGATCATGAAACGGGTCGAGGCGAATCGCAACACGGTCGGCCTCGCCATAGCGATCCCGTCGGACGAGCTGCCTTTGAATTTTATCCGGTTCAGAATCATACATCCAGACGGCAAAGTAAATGGCGTTATCGTCGTAGACGATGGCCACATGCGTGGATTCGGACGGCGCCTTGCCCTCATCGGGAACACGCTGCGTGAAGTCTCGAATTATATCGAGTTCCGGCTTATTCCAGATAGGATCATCAAGCAGACCGTCGATTTTCGGTGCATGAGGATTGACTCGAAGCGCTTTGACCTCGGGAATGACTCGATTGTTCTCGATCGTCTCAGCAAATGCCAGGGTACAGAATAACAGAAGGGTTGACAGAGCGAATACCGAAAGGATAGAGCTTCCTGCCCGCATCCACAGCCTCCTCTCGCATCAGGGTTCGCCCTGCCTGAGCAATGTTCACATTTTCATAGGTGAGATGAGCTGATCGGCCAAACGGTTGTCTTTAAAAATAAAAAAAACTCCCGATTTTTGATCGGGAGTTTTCATTACTTTTTTGCTGTAATCAGCCTATAGGCAGGCAGGCGAGGGGCCGCTGTTGAAAATGTAATTTATCAGATAGACGGCATCGCCGACGTTTGTGCTGCCGTCGCCATTGACATCGGCGGCTTCGATCGGGTCGGGAGGCGGACCGCTCTTGAAGATATAGTTAATTATATAAACGGCATCCGCGACATTGACACTGAGATCACCGTTGGCATCGCCGCACAAAAAGCCCTGCGTTACCGTCAGCGTAACGAGTTGTTCTGTCGAGCTATATGGATCCGAAACGGTTACGGTAAACTGCTCGACTACTGCCAGTTCAGGGGCGGTGCCGGTTACTGAGTCACCTGCGACGGATAGCCAGGCCGGCAAATCTCCGTATGAAATCGTCAATTCGGCGTCATCCGGATCCGTGAAGGCCGGGCACCACGTGAATTCCTGACTTGTTACACATTCCATATCGGCCGGAGAAGTGATAGTAGGACCATGATTGACATAAAATGAATGAGCCCAGGGCTGTCCGATGTACGGGTGGGTCACTACACGACCCGACTGATCGGCGGCCTTTATATAATAATTGACCGTCGTTCGAGGCCGCTGGGCGGGGATATAGCCCACATATTCATTCGGATTTCCGGTAGCGGTCAGGGGTGCCGATTTCCAGAAGGCCGTGCGGTCCTGATAGATTATCTTCAGCGAGTCGCCGATCAGCGGTTGACCGGAGCGGGCCTTGATCGTAGTAACGACTTCATAATTGTTCAGAGTGTCTCCGGTTGTGAAAAGCGGAATATGCATGATCTCGAGCATGTCTCGATCAGGCACGCCCATCGTCCGGCAATGAATGGCGTCATCGTCATACCATGTGCCGTCAAAACCGTGAATCTCATACCCCGGCATAGCGTTGGCGTAGGTCTGCAGGGCAGAATCGTCATAACTGTCACTGAATGTCGGTACGAAGACCTTATTATTCAGAATAATCGAATTCGTATATGCGGTGCCTGTCGGGCAATAAATTCGGACGATAGAATAGGGTCGGCCCCAAGAGCTGATTTGCTGCGACAGATAATTGGCGCGGGCATTCAACAAGGCATAGCTGGAACTGGAAGGCGGAACGTCTTTGACCAGTATCGTTGTCGGATTGAGGAATTTGGCCCAGCAATCGATGTGGTGTATGCCACCGGATTCTATGTAGTCGAGAACGGTATAGTCATTTCCCAGAAAGGCCAGCATGATGGAATCGACCTCGGATTCGGTCAATGACGGATTCTCCTCGTACACCAATTCCGTCGACATCGATACGCCGAGACCGTCTGACATATGGTTACCGCCGGTATGTTCAAGGTCCATTCCGTAAACCTCGAGTCCCCAGTCGGCGCCTAATATCCAAGGAATCTGATCGTCAAGTGGTCTCGGTCGATTATACATGTGGTCGACGATAGCCAGCGAGTCATTTCCATCGATAATGAACCAGGGGCCGTAATCACGAGTCCAGATACTGTTCGTCGCGGCAAACAGCCAGTTGACATTGCTCATGTTGACGCCGCCGGATGTATATGAGCTGATAGCGCTGTTTTGCTGATAGGTCGTTTCGACGATTGTCGTGACGACGATATCCTCGGACATCTCGGCAATGAGGGAAACGGGGATACCGAGCGGCCAGCGGATGATGACACCTTGAGACGGTTCCCATTCGGCAGGATTTCTGATCTCTCCGGTCGGCGCGTCGGTGATGATATGATTGATGCCGATTTCATCGAGTCGACCCATCTCATCCGGGGTGAGTTCAATGGGCAAGAGGTCGATTTCTTCCGCTAGGACGGCGGCAGTTAACAACAGTGTAATTATGATGACAAGGCGCAGTCGCAGGTGCATGGCGAGACTCCGAGAGGTTGTTGCGGTATACGGCAATATACCGGATCGCGCATACTGTTTGTTTTGTGTAATATACTGGGAAATCCCTGATACACAAGGGTAAAAACAGGCATAAAAAAAGGACCGGATATCGCGCCGGTCCTTTTACTTCAAACCGAAGGAATTATTTTTTCTTTTTCGGTTTGTAGCCTTTGTGCAGATGACAATATTTCGCGGGAGGTTCGACGGTGCGTTTACAGCGTTTGCCATCCTTGGTCAGAGCGGCGCAAGCTACTTTCTTGACGACTTTTTTCTTCGCGGCCTTCTTAGCCGTTTTCTTCTTCGCTTTGGCCATTAAAAATACCTCCTGAATATGTTTGGTACACAGGCATCGTAGAACATGCGCAAATTAATGTCAACAAAAAATATAACTATTTATTAAAAAATGTTTAAACATAGCTGATTATCACATCATATGTTACACGAATCATGTAAAAATATCATCTATTATTCGACCGGTCAATGTCTTAGATTCGTATGAAAAGATTATCGCGGAGCGAAATAACTTGATAAAATCGTCGCTTTAGTGTACCTTCCCGCCTATGAAAACGGTAAGGTAGTAGTTTCTTTAATATATGAGAGAATAATGGAAAACGAATTCGATCCACGGCTGCGATATGAACAGACTCGGGAGAAAATCGGGTATGTTTCTAAGCGTGATGCCAATACACAGACATATGAATCATTAGGATTCAAGAGTGGTCTTGAGATTCATCAGCAACTGTTTACGGATAAAAAACTGTTCTGCCGATGCCCTGCAGGATTGTACCAGGAAGGTGATGATTTCGATGCCGAACTCCTCCGCCACATGCGTCCGACCCTGAGTGAACTGGGGGAATATGACGGGACCGCGCTCATGGAGTTTCGGACCAAGAAAAACATCCATTATCGCATTAAAGATGCCACCGCCTGTACGTATGATATCGATGATACGCCGCCGTTCCCGATAAATCCGCAGGCGCTCGATATCGCCATTGAAGTGGCGCTTCTGCTCGGCACCAATATCGTGGGCGAATTGCATATAACCCGCAAACAATACCTTGACGGATCTATCCCGACCGGATTCCAGCGGACGGCGATTGTCGGCATCAGCGGGGAAATCCCGATTTCTAATAAGAATATCGGTATCATTCAGCTCAGTATCGAAGAGGATTCCTGCCGCGAAGTATCGGATGTAGGGCATGAACGTGTTTATACGACCGATCGCCTGGGGATGCCATTGATCGAATCGGTCACACAGCCGGATATGAAGGTGCCGGATGAAGTGGCGGAAGCCGCTCATTATCTGCGCTTTTTGGTCCGGAGTACGGCCAAGATGCGAACCGGCATCGGGGCCGCCAGGCAGGATGTCAATGTTTCCATTACGGGCGGAACCCGGGTGGAAATAAAAGGCGTCGCTCATATTCGCTGGATTCCGGAATTGACTCACAACGAGGCCTTCCGGCAGAAGGCATTATTGACGATTGCGGATGAACTAAAAGAGCGGGGATTGACCGCGCAGGATTGGGATTTGTCGCATTCCGATATCGATCCGACTATGCTGCGAATAATCGGCGGACCGCTGATGACGGCTCGTGAAAAGGGATATCGAATTACGGCGATTAATCTCCCCGGATTCAAAGGAATGCTATCGTTCTTCACGCAGCCGGGCCAGTCCTTTGCGACCGAATTGGGCGATCGACTGAAAGTCATTGCCTGTCTCGAACGACCGAATATGGTATACTCGGAAATGTTTGCCCTCGATGATGCCGCACCCGTCGTTGCGGACGATCAGTGGAAACGACTCGGTAAAGAATTGAATGCCGGCGAAAACGACGCCCAGATTATCATCTGGGGCGAAGATAGAGATATCAAAACCGCCATTGAGACGATCCGCGAACGGTGCCTGATCGCATTCGAAGGCGTACCGAATGAAACCAGAAAATCTCTGCCTGACGGTACGACGATTTTCGAGCGGGTCCTACCGGGACCGGATCGTATGTATCCGGATACTGATTCGGCGCCGATTCCGATCGAGGAGGAGCGTATACAGCGAATCCGCGAGGGCCTTCCGATTGCCGTTTCAAATCGTCTCGAGCAGTTAAAAGCTTGGGGCGTACCGGCCGATACGCACCGGTATCTACTGAAAAAGAATCTCGTTTGGTTGATACAGAAGATCATCGATGATTTCTCACTGCCGTCGAAGTTCGTCGGAACGTTTTTCGGACATACGCTGCGATCGGTCGAGAGGACCGTCGTGCCATCGGCCGAATTTAACTATTATGCCATCTATGGCTTGTTCAAATTCCTCCAATCCAGGAAGCTGCATCATGAACTGGCCGAGGCGATGATGCCGGAACTGTATGCGCACCCCAAAATGGTATTCGATTCAATATTGCATGTCATCGGATACAAGTCGTATACGCTCAATGATATCATGACTCATGTGCCGCCGCTAAAGAAGAAGTTCGACGAAATCGGTATAACGAAAACCGTCGATGCCGAAACGAACTGGATAATGGGACACGTGAGAAAATTGGCGCTGGGAAATATCGCCCTGAAAGAACTGGCCGACGCCGTGAGAAACGAGGTGGCTCATGTCTGACATATTCAAAGGATACAAAGGCGCGGCGCTGGAGACGTTGAAGAAATTCAATGTCCGAGTCTGGAGCCAGGCGCTGATTAAAACGACACGAGGCGATTTCTCCGGTATTATTTTACCACGCGCGGAAAACGACGATGACAAGCATATCGTGCTCAAGCTCATCACCGGGTATAATGTCGGCATCGCGACTGAGACCGTCACCGATATGATCGAGCAGGGCTATAAGGAAGCTCATTACAAGATTCCGGAAAAAGAATTTCCATACAGCCCTGACAAACCGAATGTCAAGTTGTTCGGTACCGGTGGGACGATAGCCTCGCGACTCGACTATCGCACCGGAGCGGTTATTCCGGCTTTTTCGCCGGGTGAGCTCTATGGAGCGGTGCCGGAATTGGCAGATATCTGTAATCTGACCACGGAAAAACTATTTGCCGTATTCAGTGAAAATATGGGGCCGATGCAGTATACGACTCTGGCAAAGGCCATCGGAAAAGAAATTGAGAACGGCGTTGACGGAATCGTGATCGGTCACGGTACCGATACGATGCATCACACGGCCGCGGCATTGTCGTATATGATACAGAACTCACCGGTGCCGATTGTACTCGTTGGTTCACAGCGATCGTCGGACAGACCGTCATCGGATGCGGCTCTCAACCTCATGCACGCGGCCAAGACGGCGGCTGAATCGGAAATCGCAGAGATTCTCGTCTGTATGTTCGGCCCGACTTCCGATGTGTATGGTTTGCTTCATCGCGGAACAAGGGTTAGAAAGATGCATTCGTCGTACCGGTCGACATTCCGAACGATTGGCGATATTCCGATTGCGACAGTCGATCGTGAGAAAATCACTCCGTTGCAGGATAATTACAACCGTCGCCGCAAAGACAGGAATGTCAAGATTACGCCGGTATTCGAGGAGCGGGTTTCTCTGGTGTATTACTATCCCAATATGCACCCCGATATCATCGATTCACTGGTTGAGAAGGGATATCGCGGTATCGTTATCGCCGGAACGGGACTGGGACATGTCAATAAGCCGGTATATCCGGCAATCGAGCGCGCCGCCAAGGCCGGTGTTGCGATTTATATGACGGTGCAGACGCTCTGGGGATACGTACACATGTTCGTGTATGATACGGGGCGCGATCTTATGGCGAAGGGAATCATCCCGTGCGATAATTTGCTGCCGGAAGTGGCTTATGTCAAACTCGGCTGGGCATTGGGACAGACGGATGACCTCGAGGAAGTAAAACGGCTGATGCTGACGCCGATTGGCGGTGATATCACCGAGCGCGAACCATATGACGGGTATCTTATTTATCAGGGCGGGACGCCGGAGATACGACAATTCCTCAAATCGAATATACGATAGCACAAAAAAAGCCCTTCCAATGCGGAAGGGCTTTTTTAATGCTCATAGTCTGATACTAAAATCTCATCGTAATTCCGGTCGTAATCGAGAAGTTATCATAATTGTAACTGTCTTTATTCGAACGATTGTCGGTGTATTCGATATTCAATGACGGTTCGATAAACAGGCCCGAATGGAACGCAAATGGCAATTGAATGCCAAAATACGCCTTGGTGACAAAGTCGTTGCGGGCGAATTCCGTTTCTTTTGCCTCGCCGTACGTCAAATCAACATATCCGGCATTATCGCCCGTGATTCCGGTTTCGCTCCAGACCTCACTTGCCGATGTAACCGGATACCGTTTATCCCAATATCCGAGACCGGCCTTCAGAATGAATTTCGGTAGGATAAATGATTTGATATTCAGGCTGATATTATCGCCCTCCCAAATTGTTGACCAGGGGGAGAGGTAGCCGGTGTTTTCACCCCAAAGAAAGCCATTATTGTAGTTTTGGAATATCCGCTTCGTGTAGACAATATTCGCGCCGGTTCTACTACCGATCTGACGGGATATCCTCGGCGAGAAGAAGAACAGCCACAGGTTCTCTTTGGTTTCGGGAATGCGGAACATCTGAACGCGATCCGTCGGGATTAGGCGATCCGGTTGATCCCAGTGCGGAATCGAATCGGGGAGATAGGCATCCTTGAAGCTGTAATTCGTGCCGCTGAATCCGGCTTCGATATCGAGACTCCCTTTTCCCAGGAGGGAGAGATTCAGGCCGGCAAACAGGTCGATATCTCGCTTGTAATCATTGTCGGTACTAATATAGGCAGTCGATCGAAATTCGCCGCCAAGGCGCGCGAAGAGATTCGGTTGCACTTGATACCCGAGGACTGCCGAGACCTGGCCATAGTTATTGTCGATTGAGCTAAAGTCCTCATGGTATTTTCGGCCGGAAATGCCTCCGGATAAGAGGATCGACAACCGCGCACCCGGGGCGGTCGGGATCAAAGTAATATCCAGATTGCCCGACGAATTGCTCAGCCCGCTTACTTCTCGGTATACATCCTGCTCACCCGATAAAGATATTTCAAGGAAGTGAAATGGATAGGTCTTGAGGCCGATAACGGTGGCTGAATAGGCATCGTAAATGTCGGTGCTGTTGTTAAGGACGTTTTGCGTCGAAATGGTCGATGAACCGAATTCGACTTTAATATCGCCGGCTTGCGACAGTGAACCGAAAATCATAAGCACTAGGCACAGAAGCAGGGCATAGGGGAGTCGGTACTTACTCATCGGCAGACACCTCCCTGACAGCCGCCACCTGAGCCACCGACGCCGAGACCGTTTCCGGCTCCGAATTCCTCACCGGCGTTCAATCCGATTCGACGGCTCGACATACACCGGATCGCGAAATCGCGGGCGCCGAAAGCCTCTTGATTATCAAGATAGATGTCACCTTCCTGACTCGCCTGATCTCCGAACGAGTCGCCAAGAACGCTTTGTACTTCAACTATCGGTTCGCTCTTCTTCTCTTCAATATAATCGGGGATGCCGTTCTCATTATTATCGGCGGCCAGATCATCGAAACCGTCCCCGTCATAGTCGACGAAATTGACTCTGGTGACATTGATTTCCGTTCCGGCCTGAAGGGCAGACGATATCCCGATTACTAAAAGGAAGAGAAGAATAAACAAGAAGTTGATAACAATTTTATACATTCGCAGTGCTCCTGACACTTCCCATTTAGTTGAGACTCACTTCATCTTTGACGAAGCCATTGCAATATAACCAAGGGGAATCGGAGAGCAATCTCCGATTCCCTCGATATTTACTCGCACGACGGCGCAGGACCGCCTCCAAAAATGTAATTAATGACGAAGACGGCATCACCGATATTAACGCTGTAATCACAATTCGCATCGGCCCGGTCAATCGGATCCGGGGCGGCGCCACCCTTAAAGATGTATGAAATCAGGAATACGGCATCGCCTATGTTAACGCTGCCGTCACCGTTTGCATCACCTCGTTGGACGATATCGATGTAATTGTAGGGTGACCAGTCGGTCTCGTCGTCGTATTCGTCTTTGGCCTTTACGCGATACGAGAAATCCTCGCCATAGGTATACCAAATATGATTGTAGGTAGCCGCTTCGCCGGATTCAAACGGGCCGATCCATTCGCTGAATTCATCGTTGCCGAAGTCGAACATATACCAGAGATTATGAATATCGAAATCGGTTGTTTCCATCGTAAGCGGAATCTCGCTGCCGGAGACCCCGATGGCCGGACCGCCGGGCGTCGTTGGCGTTTCGGGGGCGGTATTGACGAAGTGGTTGTTTTTTATAACGACCGTAACCTCAACCTGCGCATTACCTAACCAGGCGACTGAAACAGAGAGGTCGATATCATACACCTCGTATTCACCGCAGGTTACGATAGCATTGATCATACTGGTTTGACTCGCGCCGACATACACCTCATTACCGCCGTCAAAATACATGGTGGGCGTATAAAATAAATTCATCAGAGTATTGAGATATGTACTGGCAGTTGCATTTTCATCGACGATCATGGATACCAATTCAAAATTGTAACTACCGCCGTTGTACAAACTTTCAAGCGCCACACGGGTGCTGGGGCAGCCCGTTCAGCCATGGGCCGAGCCTTCCTCTAACAAGACCGTATGGGTGAATCCTCCTTCTGCGACATCGTATCCCGTTGCGCCCGCTTCTGCGTAAGCGCTTGCATCATTATAATAGGCGGTAAACGGCGCCGTTTCATCCCACGGATCGGCATTGGATGGATGCCCGGTTGAATTACAAACGGCCGCGATAGCCGCGATATTATCTTCGGTCACATCGCCGAATCCGGCGGCTATACCGTCCCATACCTGGGTAATCACGACGGAATCCTGATATGGAATCGTTACTGATTGATCAATTGCAAAGTCAAGAAAGCCGTTTTCGTAGTTGTAAAAGTCGTAATCATAATACCGTGATTCGGGCTCGATTATGTATACTCGTACGTGACCGGAATAATCCGGTACAAGTTCATTTTGCCCAATACCGGATGCAAAGGCTGTACTCAGAAGTAACAGACAAGTCAGCAATGCGGGCAGCAACATTCTCATGATTTCCTCCCTATCATATGTTAGACGCACGCAAGTCTAATGGAGAGGCCAAATAGCAGGAAAGCCTCCTGGCGCAGTTATCGCATAATATACCGAAATAACCTTGTTTTGCAACAGCAAAACGACATCGCATCAACCTACGCAATCTTAAAACATATAATGGCTTAACACCATAAAATGCCGGGTAAATCGGGGTTTAGCCGGTGTACGCAGTATAAAAAAAGGTCGGGGGATTTTCATGCCCCGACCTGGTCAATTTTAATCGCAGGAAGGCGGCGGACCACCTCCGAAGATGTAATTGATGATGTAAACGGCATCACCGATGTTGACACTGAAGTCGCAGTTGGCGTCTCCTTGATCGTAGGGATCAGGTTCCGGACCACTCTTGAAGATATATGTAATCAGGAACACGGCATCGCCGATATTGAGACTTGTGTCGCCATTGGCGTCACCGCGCCTGACTATTTCAATGTAATTATACGGCGACCATCCGGTCACAGCATCATAGGTATCCTTCACCCGTACACGGTACGGCGCGCTGTCATCCACGGCTGGCCAGGCCTTATTATAAGTTGCTTCTTCGCCGGATGCATACGGGCCGATCCACTCGCTGAAATCACCGTTCGTGAAATCGAACATATACCAGAGATCCTGGGCATCGGGATCGGTCGATACGGCAGTAAGCGGGATGGGGCTGCCGGCGACGCCGATTGTCGGGCCTGCAGGCATGGCCGGAGTATTCGGCGCCGTATTAAAGAACTGATTATTTTTGATGACGACAGTGACTTCTACCTGAGTACTGCCGATCCAGGCGACTGAAAGGGTCAATTCGATATCGTTGACGGCATAATGTCCGGCGGATGTAATTCCATTTCCGATAGTCGTCTGACTGGAACCGACTGTTACCTGGTTTCCGCCGTCCATATAGCACGTCGGGGTCCAGTACAGGTTCATGAGAGAATTGAGATGAGCGCTGGCCTTGGCATTCTGATCGACAACCATGGCAACGTACTCGAAGTGATAACTGCTGTTGACTGATAAATTATGAAGCGCCACACGGGCGGTTGCACAGGACGGTCAGCCATGGGCCGTGCCTTCCTCAACCAGAACCATGTGGGAATAATCGCCAATGGCGGTATCGGAAGCGGTTTCACCCGGTTCGGCATAGGCGCAGGCATCGCCATAGTAGGCGGTGAAAGGCGCCAGACCATCCGGATCGGAATTGGCGGGATGGCCGGTGTCATTAAAGACGGCGGCGACAGCAGCAATATTATCTTCCGTAATATCACTAAAGCCGGCAGTCGTTCCATTCCATACCTTCGTTATGACAATAGAATCCTGATATGGAATCGAGATGGATTGATTCACGGCAAAGTCAAGGAAACCGTTTTCGTAGTTGTAAAAGTTGTAATCGTAATACCGGGATTCGGGTTCGACCATATAGACCCGCAGGAATCCTGTATAATCCGGGGTACGATCCGTATCTCCGGAAACTGTTGCCGGGGCCGTTTCATTCGGCGCCTCAGGGGAGGCTATGGCGGGAATCTCAAGATCGGAGACGCGACATCGATCCGTGAGATCTCCGGCAATAGCCAGCCCGGCCAGCAATAACACGCTTGCCAGTACTGCCGGTAGCAAAATTCTCATGATATCCTCCCTATCATTCGTTTGGTATGCATATCAAAAGGCGAGGCTAATGTGCAGACAGGCCTCTTGGCGCAGTTATCGAATAATATACTAAAAACACCTTGTTTAGCAAGGCAAAAAGCGCCGCCAAATAAAGATTTATTTTTGCAACATATGACAACATAAGATGTTACAAGGACATTATTAGTCCTATTATCGATAACAATATCCCGGATTGAGTGATATAATTTTTAACTATTTTCTATAAATGATTGCGGTGTCGAGCCGCTCGTTCAAGGCTCGCTTCCTGATATGCTGTCTTCATAATGCGGGCCATTTTATCGACGTTTACCGGTTTCTTCAGATATGCGTATGCGCCGAGTTCGAGAGATTTTTTTTCTTCCTCAGGATCATAGTCTTTTGTGAGAATGATGACGCGAATATCGGGATGGCTTTCACGGATGGTGCGAAGCGTATTGATCCCGTCGATTCCGGGCATCATCAAATCGAGTACCATGACAGCGGGCTCTTCCTTATTCGCAACGTCAATAGCCTGCTGACCATCGTATACGACCGATGATTTCAAATCGGCGGCCCGCAGCCGCTCCGATAGCGTGTGAATGAATTCCTGCTCATTTTCGCATATGAGAATTCTATCGGGAGTCGTCACACGAGACATTGGATTAATCGAGGGATAATTAAAGCCGTCTCCGAGTTGAGTCCTGACATCCTGAATACCGTCAACCGAGGCAGCAATGTTACTGATTTTTTCTCGGAAGACTTTCAGCCGTGTTACGGGCGTTTGTATTGTCAGGATGGCCAGACTGTCGATGACTTCGACCTCGACATCGTAGCCCGCTTCGACCAGCAACAAGTTGATTTCGGTAGCCCGGATAAAATCCCGAAGAGATTTCAATGAGTGCTCGGTCGTTTTCAGAGGTTCGGACAGGGCGTGATTTTCAATAAGCGCTGCGGCATCTTCAACGGATGTCTCATGCATTGGTATGACGATATCGTACAACTTGGCATCGAAGGGGCGCTTGTTGTGCAAAAAGGTCGTCCAATTGTAGAGGAGACGATCGCTTTCGGTCAGGAATTTCTCGGCCTCGTCAACGGAATCGTTAAATCGTTTGGCGGCCCGTTTTATTCGATAGTCCCAGTTCGCGATGAGACAGACGCGAAGCGCATGCGAAATTGAACCGGGAATCAATGACGATGCGAAGCCGTGCATCAGGATATTGTCATCCAGTATCAGATCGGTCATGATTTTCTTGAAACCCGCAATATGTTTCTCTCGTTCGCGAGTGAATTTGTTAAACAGCGACACGCGGCCGGACAGGGCCTGATTGAATTTATCGCGAGGAATATTAAATCGTTTTGATGCTTCGGTGTACAGGGAATCGTCGATTCTCGTGTATCCCATCGCCTCGGCCGTCAGAGAGGCAACCTCATTTCCGTGACAACAGACACCGCTTACGATTGAGATAATGGCCATAGATACTCCGTGAATCGTCAGTTATCTATTTTACGCTAATTTTATCGGTTTGCGGAAATAAAAAAAGGCCGAAAATGGTACTCATTTCGGCCTTTTATTCAATAATTAGTACTACCCGAGCGTCACCGGCATTCCCATGAGCGGCCAGATAAGCGAAACGAACAGGGCAACAACGAGCATCAGCAGTGCGCTGGCCGGAACGCCGAATTTGAAGAATTCGCCGCTGGTAAACTGTTTACTTTCGTAGGCGATGGCATTAGGAGCGGCGCCGACCAGAAGTAAAAATGGCATACCTGCCGTCACGAGACTGGCGAAGAGGACGACTTCCGGCGCGACATTTAAATACGGCGCCATCGTCAGGGCGACCGGCATGACAATGGCGATCGCCGCGACGTTCATAATCAGGTTGGTCATGATTAGTACGAAAAAGGCGATTCCGATGACGAATGCGAACCAGCCGAGGCTTTGCAGAATACCCAGCCATTGAATAGCCAGCCAGTCTGCGGCTCCCGTTTGCCAGAGACAAAATCCGATACTCATCGCGCCGCCGAACAAAAGTACGATATTCCATGGAATTTCTTCAAGGTCATCGATTGTCAGGACTCTAAAGAGGAAAAAGCAAATTGTTGACAACAGGATGATGGCGCTTTTATCGACTTCGCCCAGTCCGGGAATATACTTTCTGAAACTGATCGCCAGAATCGTAAGGGCGACGATAACGATGGTCAGGATTTCCGTTCGCGAAATGGGGCCAAGATGGCGATTGAGCATTTTGGCTCGTTCGCGCAGCCCGGGAATCGTTTTGTGCTCAGGTTTACAAAACACCATGAAAAACACCCAGAGCAACATAATCATCAACAGACCAATCGGCAGCATGTAATAGGTCAGTTCAAAAAACGTGATTTCTCTTCCGATGATGCGCGTGTAGTATCCGATAGCGACGGCGCCACGGGCCGCTCCCAGCAGCGTAATAATACTGCCGGCGCCTGCGACGAATGCCATTCCGATAAAGAGCCCTTTGCCGAACTTGGTCGGTTTATTGTCTTCATCATAGAGGGCATAGATGGCCATAAGAAGCGGGTAGACCGCCGCTGCGACTGCCGTGTGAGCCATAATTAGGGTCAGGCATCCGGTCATGACAAATGTACCGAGATAAATCATGGCCGTTTTTTCGCCGACGATGAGCAACATCTTATATGCCATGCGCTTGGTCAGACCGGATCGCGTGAAGGCCATTCCGATAACCACCGAGCCGATAATAAACCAAACCGAGGGATTCATGAAATCGCCGAAGGCGATATCGGCGGTTCTGATCAGGAACACCGCCTGGATAACACCAATCACAATACTTGTCACGCCAATGGGGACAACTTCGAATACCCACCATGTGGCCGCCAGCAGAAATAGTCCCAGTGCGGCCTTGCCCTGCGGTGTGAGTTTAAATTCTTTTCCGTCGGGACTGAAGGCGGAAGGCCAATCGGGCAGCAGATAGATTAGCATAAACAGGCCGATTCCGAGGAATATAAAAAAGAGTCGCTTGTAATCGAATGGTTTACGGGCACCCGCAATATGGATATCGGGAGGTGGGGTCGGCAAGCCGCCCGGGTGGGCAACATTTGCAGATCTCCAGATTTTTCTCATCATGTCCGCTCCTACAAGGTTAGCATGTCACGGTTTCTCAAAGACTATAATAGTATGTTCGCGATTTCGTGAAAAACATCGACACTGCGGACAACCCCGACTATCGATGAATCTTTGAGTACCGGAATTAAATCAAGATCGCGGCTGACCATTTTATAGATAAGCTTGGCGACATGGTCGTCGACCTCGGCGGTAGCGACGATCGGCTGCATGACTTCACTGACTTGTTGTTCGGCTTGTTCCTGCATGGCTTTGGTGATCTTTCCGGCCGATAAATCAACGAGATCCGCGTCGATGCCGACATCGAATAATTTCCCTCTCCGAGGAGCCGGCATTGTTTTCATGAATTTCGGTTCGAGCCCCCGCAGGATATCGCGGCGACGGACGACTCCGAGAAGTTGATATTTCTCATCAAAGACCAGGAGCGAGCGAGGCAGGGATGTCTTGTCTTTGTGCTTAAGTTCGGATTTTTCGATTTCCGCGACGGCCTGCCGCAGCGTAAACCAGTACGGAATGTGAGGATAATTCTCCAGCGGAATCATTATTTCGCCGGCAGTTTTGCTGACCATTGTGCACTCCTACGAATCAGAATGGCGACTCTGCCATTAAACTGGCACATTAGGCCGAACCTATTCGGCCGTATTCTGTAATCGTCAAATATAGCAGACTAAGGAAAATGAAGTCAAGTATTCCCGGTGGTAAACGGCAGAAAAATAGCTGCAATCGAGACAATCTCTGTTGAATTTACCCCTCAGTGCATTGTATAGTATACAATTACATACTTATTTCAAAGAAACTAAGCAATGCGAAAACCGTAAGGAACTGAAACAGGTATGGCGCGCAGGAGGAAGGACATATGATTCGAGTGGAGGGTATCTCTCGCTCTTTTGGCTCATTGCAGGCAGTCGATAAACTTTCCTTTCAAGTATCCGCGGGGGAAATCTTTGCGCTGTTAGGACCAAATGGCGCCGGCAAAACAACGACGATAAAAATGATTCTCAGTATGTTAAAGCCGGATGCCGGCCAAATCATATTTGACAATCGCGCTATATCTTCCGAGGATAATACCTACAAGTCTCGCATCGGTTATGTCCCCGAGAGTTGTGCCCTGTATGAAAATCTGAATGGTTTCGAATATCTCCAATTCATCGGAAATCTGCATCATATTCCCGAACAGGATATTGTCTCCAAAGCCGAGCGGCTGCTCGAGGCCCTGGATCTCGGGGCTTCTTCGCATAAGCTGATCCGCGAGTATTCAAAAGGAATGAAACAGAAAATCCTGATTGCATCGGCGCTCATTCATGACCCGGATTTAATAATTCTCGATGAGCCGTTTGCCGGACTGGATGCCAATGCGGTCTCAGTGTTCAAGGAAATATTTCGAGGCCAGGCGCGACAGGGCAAAGCGCTGATTTTTTGCTCTCATATTCTGGAAGTTGTCGAGCGACTTGTCGACCGCATCCTGATTATTAAGGATGGGCGGAGCCTCGCCGCAGGGACGCCGGAGGAAATTCTTCGGCAAACCGGATTGGGGAGCCTCGACAAGGCATTCAATGAACTGACGGGCGCGCGCGATATCGCCTCCAGGGCCAATGATATCGTAAACATCATCGGCAGTAAAAACGGACAGGATTCGGGGCAGGCATGAGTCAGCAATCATTGCAGGAAATCGATCGCCGCCAGCTTCGCGCATTAATCAGGAATAATCTCAAACTTGACTGGCGCGGCGCAATCAATCCGATGTCATCGTATAATCAGCGGGCAAGTAAGATTCCGGGGATGGTGGCGGTTTTGGGCATGAATATCTTCATGTCATTATTTATCGGAACGATCTTTATACGAGTTGCCGATTTGTTTTCCGGACTTGTCTTGACGGCAACGATTGCGATGGCAGCTATTTCCATGCAGGTAATGCTCGAATTCGGCAATACCCTGATATCGCCGGATGATTACAATGTCATAGCGCCGCATCCGGTGACCTCTCGCACGTTTTTCGTCGCAAAATTACTTCATACGATTTTGTACGTATCGATTCTGTCGTTATCGATTTCGTTTGCCCCGATGATATTCGCCATCATAAAATTCAGAAGTATTATTGCCGCGCCCGCGATTCTCATTCATTTCTGGATTTGCAATGTATTCGCTGCCGTATTCATGATGAACCTGTATACCTTGGTTCTCAAGAAGATAGACCGCAGAACACTTGAGCGCTGGCTGGGGTACATTCACATGGCGCTCATGCTGGGCACCTATCTCTTAATTAATGTGTTGCCGAGGTGGATGCGAGATTTGCAGACGGCAATCGATATCAAGGACTACTCCTGGGCGAAAATTCTGCCGTCATACTGGTTCGGATCCTTATTGCGATTGGCTACGGGCGATATCGCACTTGAATCCATCTTGTTCAGCGTATGCGGATTGCTCTTGCTTTATGTGCTCGGGCGGATAGCCGTGTCTTATTTATCACTGTCATATGCCGAATCACTTACAAGAACAGGCTGGGACAAGGATGTCACCAGAACTAAACATTCGAATTCATTTATCGCTCGACTCTGGAGACGGATGTCCAACGATGAAGACAGGGCTCTGTTGCGATTAATAAAGGCCAATTTCAAACATGATATACAGTTCCGCTTAGGCGTCATGTCGATGGTACCGCTCATTATATTTTATGTTATCTTCAGTATTATTGCCGAGGGGACGAATGTGCGCGATCCGTTCACTATTCTTGACCATTCGCAGGTCATGACCAATATGATGCTGGGGATTTCATGCATTATTGCGCCGTACGCGTTAATCGGCGCGCTTCAGACATCCAAGCAATGGCAGGCCGCCTGGGTATACTATGCCGCCCCGCTTAATCGAGTCAATCTTGTACTGGCTATAGAAAAAATTTCCAATATTCTGATTGTACTTCCCATGAGCCTGTTGTTAACAATTGCGTTGTCGATATTGTATGGAAACATTTTACATGCTGTCCTGCAGACGATCGCTCTGATTGTGGTTGCCCAGACCGCTCTGACTCTTATCAATGTATACAGTATCCGCCTGCCGTTTGCCATGGATAATACCGGGAGTAACTGGGCCGGTTCAGTCATGGGACCGATGTTTCTTGGTATGATCGTATTCGGGGTACCGCTCATGATTACTGGAGCAAAGGGATATGGCGGGTATATCGGCTGGGCCGCTTATGTCGCTGTTTTTATTGTCGTACGCTGGCTATTAAGGCGGGGGCAGAGGCGGCGGATTGAAAAGGCGATGGTGAAATGGGAATTCGGCGGCTGAGGGGCTGAATTATTTTTCCAAAAAACGGTATGCGAATTGCGTTTTTGCAGAAATATCCGTATGTTTACTATCCGATAAATCATCACTCAACAGCATGGAGGTTAGATGAGCAGAGTAACGATAGCGGTTCTACTTCCCCTTCTCATTTGCCTTCTTATACTACCGACTGTGCAAGCGGCGGACTCTTATGCCTACAAGACTCCGGAGCAGATTCAACAGGCTCTGCGGGACCTGGTCGGTGCGCATAAGGGATCGGCGCAGATACAGTCATTGGCCGTTACTCCCGGTCAGCGAGATCTGTCACTCCTGATGCTGGGAAACAAAAACGGCGACAAGCCGGCGATTTTCGTGATCGCCAATCCCGAAGCCGACTATCCGATTGCGAGCGAGGCTGCCCTCGTTCTGGCGCAGAAACTGGTCGGCGACTGGAAGGATAAACTCGATTCCTATCGATGGTATATCCTGCCGTGCGCCAATCCGGACGGCTATGCGAATTTCTTCTCCAAACCCGCCGTCAATAATTTCGGCAACGGGAAATCCGTAAACAATGATAATGACGATGCCTTTGACGAAGACGGTCCGGACGATGTCAACGGCGATGGCCTCATAACGATGATGAGGCAAAAACATCCCGAGGGCGAGTGGATTCCGGTTCCCGATAATCCCGTCTTAATGAAGCGAGCTGATGCCGAGAAGGGAGAGGTCGGGCAGTACAGACTCATCCCGGAAGGTTTCGATAATGATAGCGACGGCGAAATCAACGAGGACGGCCCCGGCGGCGTCAATATCGGATGCAACTTCCCGCATCGATTCCAGCATTATCAGCCCGAAAACGGCCTCTGGGCGGCGAGTGAGGCGGAATCGCAGGGGATACTCCGGTTCGCATTCGACCACCCGGAAATCGCCATGATTATTGTCCTCGGTCGCAACAATACCATTCGGGAAGTGCCGTCGAGCGATAATCGATCGGAGGCGATGAAAGATAAATACCGGCTTCCCGGCTGGATGGCGCGAAATCTGGGCATCGATCCCGAACAGGAATTTCCGATGAAGGAATTGATCGAGATGGGGCGAGAGTTCACCGGTAATCCCAATCTCGACGAAGACATGATCATGCGATTCCTCGGCGCCGGCGCCGCGGTTAATCCCGACAAGGACGATTTATCGTATTGGACGGAGATTACCGAACAATACAAGAAATTCATCGAAGATGCTGAGCTGCCCGACAAACGCCTGGCCAATCCGGGATTTTCATCCGGCTCCATAGCCGAATGGGCCTACTATCAATATGGTGTGCCCACATTCTGCATGGATTTCTGGACTCTGCCGGAAGTCGAAAAGAAGCCGGAAGAACCGGCCGATTCGACTATCCTCACACCGGAAAAGCTGGAAAAGATGTCCAATGATGAATTCCTGGCCTTGGGCGAGGAGAAGATCGCCAAATTTATGAAAGACAATGACGTTCCGTCGCATTTCACGCCGCAGATGGTAATGCAGGGCGTCAAGGGCGGCATGATGACAACCGAGAAAATGGCGAAGATGATTCGCGATGGGAAAAAGAAAAAAGAAGGCGGCGGAGCTGACCCGACGGAAGAGGCGCTATACTCCTTCAATCCCGATGCGTTTGTCTCATGGCAAAAATATAATCATCCGACGCTTGGTGAGGTCGAAGTCGGTGGTATGAAGCCGTATTCAACCGTGCTGCCTCCGGCGGACAAGGTCGACGAACTCATTTCGAAACAATTGCCGTTTGTATTGACGCTGGCCGACAAACTACCGCAGCTCGATATTGCCAAGGTTGAAGTTGAAAAGAAATCATCCGGCGTCTATAAGATCGATGCCTGGATCGTCAATAACGGGTTTTTGCCGAATCCGACACATCAGGGGAAACGGTGCATGCGACCGGTCCCTGTCGTTGCCACCCTTCAGGGAGACAATCTGGAGTTTTTGGAGGGCAAAGAGCGCGTCCCGATTCGTTTATTGGAGGGGAGCGGCGGCACCGAGAAAGTGACCTGGTTAATCGGCGGTAAGGATGGTGCGAGTGTCTCGTTGCAACTCGCGGGGCCAACCTTCGGAAATGTGGTTAGGTCTATTGCGCTGAAAGGAGGCACGAAATGAAGAGAGTAATAAGGTATGCCTCGATTTTGGCGCTGGTCGCGCTGTGTTTGTCTGTTTCGACCGCTTTTGCTCAAAAACCGGTTCTGACCTTTGACCATTTATATAACAACGATCAGATCGTCGATGCGCTCCGGCTGCTGAATAAAGCATATCCGAATTTGACGACGCTGGAGTCAATCGGTAAGACTGAAGAGAATCGCGATATCTGGCTGTTTACCATTAATAATCCTAAAACCGGCAAAGATACCGACAAACCCGGCATCTATGTCGACGGAACGATTCATGGTAATGAAGTGCAGGCAACCGAGGTTTGTCTGTATCTGGCCTATTATCTGCTCAATTCCTATGGTGAAATAGAAAACATCACCAAATTAGTTGATAATAAGGCGTTCTATATCATCCCGATCGTGAATGTGGACAACCGCGCGCGGTTCTTCACCGATCCTGCCGACTACAATTATCGACGTTCGGCTGTCGTGCCATTTGATGACGATCATGACGGTCTGGCCGACGAGGACGATATTGATGACCTCGACGGCGACAACGAGATTCTCGAAATGCGAATCCGCGATCCATTCGGTGAATATAAGACCAACCCGGACGATCCGCGGATGATGATTCGCGTCAAGCCGGGCGAAAAGGGCGAATGGCGGCGTCTCGGTGAGGAAGGTATCGATAATGACGGGGACGGACAATTGAATGAAGACGGTCCCGGATATCTGGATATGAATCGCAACTACGGATTCAAATGGCAGCCGCCGTATGTTCAGGGCGGAGCCGGTGAATATCCGATGTCGGCAAAAGTCCCGCATGCGATCGCCAACTTTGTGATTACAAAGCCGAATATCTGTTTCGATTTTGCTTTCCACAATTCGGGTCGGCTGTGGGTGCGAGGCCCCGGCTCCAAACTTGCGGGAATGTATTCGCCGCAGGATGTTCGAGTATATGACTACCTTGGCGAAGAGGCGGAAAAAATAACCCCGGGATATCGGTACATTATCGGCAGCAGGGATATGTACACGACACATGGAGATTTCGATGAATTCATGTACTCGACACTCGGTATTTATGGATTCGTCGGCGAGTTGTATTCCAGCATTAAGGAAACATATCGCCCGTACGGTGAGAAAGAAGAGCGCGACCAGCAGGCATCGTACTGGGGTGATTCTCCGGAAGAGGAGCGGCTGAAATTCAACGATCGTCTGATGCAGGGCCAGATGTTCAAGGAATGGGCGAAGTTTAACCATCCGCAGTTCGGTGAAATCGAAATCGGCGGCTGGCGTAAATTTACGACGCGCATTCCTCAGCCGTTTATGCTCAATGAATTAGTCCATAGAAACGCATCCGTTGTGATCTTTACTGCTTCGCAGACTCCGGAAGTGTCCCTCGAACTTATTGACGTCAAGGACCTCGGCAACGGTCTCAAGCGCGTACGCGTACGCGCTACCAATCCGAATGCGATGCCGAGCCTTTCGTCGAAAATCATGCGTGAAAATATCATCCGAAAGGATATCTTCAAGATCGAAGGCGTCGAGGTCGTTTCGGGCGGAATCATCGATGACATTCCAATGGAGCGCATCGAATTTGTCGAGCATCGGCCATGGATGATTTTCACCAACGTTCCGTCATTCGACAAGCGCGATATTCAGTGGATCGTACGCGGCTCCGGAACAGCGACTGTGACATATGATGGATTGAAGGCCATCAATCAGACGATGAAGATTAAGTTGTAATTGGTTCGTATACAGAAATACTCTGGCGGGGCAGTAGTGATATTGCCCCGTTTTTTATTGGGCTGCGGATTTTCCGGCCAACCAGCCGGTCGAGAACGCCGCCTGTAAATTAAAGCCGCCGGTATCACCGTCGATATCGAGCACCTCGCCGCAGAAGTATAAATTCTTCACCAAAAGCGATTCCATGGTGCGGGGATTAATTTCCTTCAGATTGACGCCTCCGGCCGTGACGATTGCCTCGGTATAACCGCGATGTCCGGTGATTTCGAATCGGAAATCTTTTAGCCAATTCCTCAAACGCTTCCTTTCGTCTGCTGTAATCTGATTCGCCGCTTTTTCATCATCGAATTTATTCAGAGCCAAACAAACCGGAATCATTTTGGCGGGAAGGAGGCCCTTGAGGATATTGGAGAACTGCTTATTGCTCGATTCGGTAAAATCGCGAAGGAGACGGTTATCGAGCTTTTGCTCATCGAGAGCCGGCTTGAGATCGATTGAGATGGTTACTTTTTTATTGTCATTCAAGGCGTCGACGACCAGACGACTCAGTGTGATGATAATCGGTCCCGACAGCCCGAAATGGGTGAACAACATCTCGCCAAATTCTTCGGCCTGTTTTTTATTATCATACCAAACCGATGCCTTGACGTTCTTGAGACTCAGACCCTGCAAATCTTTGGCTGTGTGGTCTGTCGATTCAAGTGGCACAAGAGCCGGGCGGGTCGGGATGATCGTATGACCAGCCTGCCGGGCAAAATCGTATCCGTCGCCGGTCGAGCCTGTAGCGGGATATGATTTGCCTCCGGTCGCAATGATTATCGCATCAGCCCTCGTTTCGCGTTCGGTTTTAACTCCGGTGACGCAATTGTCAGAAATGAGCAGGTTCTGGACCGGTACGCGTGTGATGATTTTTACGCCGGATTTTTTGACCCAGTCAACGAGTGCATCGACGACGCGTCGAGCATCATTCTCTGTCGGGAAGACGCGCCCACCCCGCTCGATTTCAGTCGGGACATCGAGTTTTGTCATGAGCGCTATAAGATCATCAGTGAAAAACTGATTGAATGCCTGCCGCAAGAACTTCCCATTCTTGCCAAAATGATCGAGGAATTCTTTTGGCGGTGCGGTATTGGTAAGGTTGCAGCGGCCTTTGCCGGAAATACGCAGTTTGCGGCCGGGGCGCTCTTTTTTCTCAAAGATTGTGACATCGGCTCCGATTTCGGCAGCGATCCCGGCGGCCATCAGTCCGGCGGCTCCGCCTCCGACTATTATAATTTTCTTTTTTGCCATACAGGTAGCGGAACATAACAGACACCGGGCTTTTATGCCAGAGTTATTTTATCAGCGCCTCGTATGTGGAATTGCCCTTCAAGCCGGCCAAATCATTATCGACAGAGGCCTGCGCTTTAAGTTTCGGATTCAGCGAAATTGCATTTTCAAGAGCATTGAGCGCTCCCTCAATGTCTCCGCCGGCCAGCCGTATAACCGCCAAATCGTAGAATACCTCACCATAATCGGGAGCCAGTTCGGCGGCTCGCTCCATTGGAGGCAATGCCTCGGAAAACTTCTTCTCGGTGAATAGAGTCCAGGCCTCATTCCACGAATAATTCATTTCGGCGATGGTGAGGATTCTGCCCAGTTCCTTGAATGGCTCGGGATGATCATCGACTCGAATATCGATGGCGCGGTCGGTGTAACCGCCATATCCGGCTTTATCCTTGACAACCAGCATGGCAGCGGATTGTCGCCCTCGGCTGTCACCGCCTTTGGAATCGCCGGCCAGCATCGCAGCATATAATCGAGAGGCGAGCGTGCCTTTGGTCTCAAGGAACGCCTTTTCCATGGCATCGACGACATCTTCGCCGGTCAGAATATTTCCCTGTATTGCATAATTCGGGCCGCTGCGGCCGCCTGCCCAATCGAGGCATTTCTCGCCGGTATAGGTAACCGATTTGCCATCGGCCGAGACAATACCAACCTGTCGTTGGGTGGGATTATCGTCCTCAGTAATCAGTTTATCCATTGCTTGTTGAGGTGTGAGGTCTTGTTCGAGCAGTTCCAGACCCCGCCATCCAAATGTCGTATTGGCATAAGATTGAGTCGCCACGGCGCCGACTCCGGCTTTTGCCCAGGGGACGACGCTGCCAACTGCAAAGAATTTGGATGCGACGGCCACGCCGAGTTCACCCGTTTCGGCATCTCGGGCGACGATAGAAAATGTCGCAATTGGCTGAGAATCGGGCGAGTCTGCGACAATGGCCGATCCACAGGCCACAAATATGACCAACAAAAAGAGGATTCTTAACCGCATGACATTACCCCCTTATTTTCTGATTTCGAGACCATCGAGAAACGATTCGAGTTCATACTGATAGTCGTCAAAGGTACTCGGCTCCGAAATCGTTATGAGCTGGATCGTTCCTATTACTCCGGTATAGTAGTAACCGAAATAGGTAAACGCTGATGTATTAATCGTGCCGTCGATTCTCAGACAGAGCACTTCGGCATCATTGACGAGGCGGATTTCCTCGAAAACGACTTTCGCATCATATGCCGCCTTCTTGGCATTAGAGATGACGAGCTCGCGCAATTCCTGCTCGGTCAATTCCGTTTTGTCATACAGACACAGCGCCTTGACCTCGCCTTCGATGTGTTCGAATTCGAGAACCGACTGGTCGTTGAGACCGAGCTTTGCTTTGATCCAGTAGTTGTTATTGATCCACAAAGACGCCTTGTTGTCTTTTATTTTCCATTCGGTTGTTGAGGATACCGGTTTTGTATACACCGGGATCAGAATATATCCGGAATCGAGGTAAGTCGTATCTTTGGCACTATCGGCCACGATATCATCCGCCAATAATTGCGAACCGACGGATATTACAATCACTATGAAAAGAAGAATAAACTGAATCAATACATTATTCGATGGGTTGCGTTTCATCGGTGTCCTCGTCATTTTTCCACAATTTCCTGAAGTAATAGCTGAGTAATAAAAAGATGCCGCCGAAGGCAAGAAACAGCAATACCCGCCAGATGGCATCGATACGGCTTAAGTCGATCAAGAATAACTTCGCCACGACCAAAAAGAGCGTCAAGAGAGCAAGAATGCGAATGATAACATAGTTTTTGCGAAGTCCGATAATCATGAGGGCAATCGCATATATTCCCCATGCCGAGGTTATAAATCCCTGATAATTCGGCATATTGAGAAGTTCGCGATACAAAAATAACAAAATGCCGACATGCAGCATGGCGCCGAGTATCTTCTTCCATTGCAGGTTTTCGATAATGAATACGACAATCGATGCGGCTATGGCAAACAATGCAAAATCGGTCAACGCCTGCGCATTAAAAAATGCCGTTCCATCCGGATCGAGCACCACTAACCGCTGATATGACCACAGTAACATCGTCGCCAGATACAACTCACCGAATTTCTCGATTACCGCATCATATCGATATTTCAGATAAACAAATATCGATGCGCCGGTCAGCGTCAGTGTAAACAGGTGAGTGTTTCCGGACAATTCTCGGCAAAGAATTCCACTAATAAGGAGAAATCCTGCAATCAGGTATATGCGAATGATTTTGATATTCGTGCTCATGAGGCCGACAGCGAATATAAAACCGGTCACGAAGCTGTCTGCTATCAGTTCTTTATTGAAGAAGGAATTGGATGAATGTCTGATCATGTACAGTAGTAAGATACGAGCAAGGACAACTCCGGCAAGAATCAAAAAGAGCACATGCGAATAAGCCGCTATGACTTTATCATTGACTCGACGCGCAATCAGGAAGAGAATGAACGCCTCCGTACCAATAGTAATCATCGATGTCGGGCCGTCAAAAACTAACGACAGTGAAACCGTGAACAACATCAGCCCGATCAGGCCATTCGTGTAGACCAGGTCGGATTTGACCTTGTTAATGTACAATAAGAGCGCGACGACTCCGTACAACAGGCTCGCAAACAAACAAACCCATCCCCAGGTTTGATCGGAATAGTCCCATAGCGTAACCGACATACCGAGCACGATAACAGGCGTCGACAGGCACAGCGTATGCACATATCGATCAACGGCCTTTTTAAATTCCGGTGCAATTGGTTTGCCACCCATAAGCAGCGGCGGATAAGCCCAGGTGTCAGGCTTAATTTGTGCCAATGCCTCCCGCAACAGTGGTACGAGCCAATAGAGAAGCCACACCGAAATGAGGCCATATTGCAACGCCCAGCGATCGGGAATTGCCTCAGTTTTTGTTACCGGCAGCCCGTTAATCTGTGCGACAAAAATAACTATCCAGCCGCCGATAACAGTAATAATAAGAAGCAGACGCCAACCTTTGAAAAAGTATACGGCACACGACGCAGCAATCAGCAGGCAGGTGTACAGCATGAGTCCGGGAATATTACCCTGGCCGGTATACAATAAGAAGGGTGTTCCGAGGCCTCCCAATACGCCGATAATCGATAGAATCGGTTCATCCTGCCGCAGGGAAATGGCGTATGCGAGAATAGTAATGCAAACCATCCCCCCAAACGCAACCGGATGGGTAATCAGCTGGAACATCTGGAAGGCCGCAAAATCGGATATGTAAAACGATGCGATTCCGCCGCCCAACAAAACAAGCGCGAAATGTCTGCGTTTTTTGTAGGTATAGAACCCGAAGCCGCACAGGGCGAGTCCGACAAGAATACCGAAGACGACTCGAATCGGCGGAGTAATCCAGCCTTTGTCGATTGAATACTTAAATGCGAATACTACCGAGAACAAAATCAAGCCGATTCCGATTTTATTCAGCCAGAACTCGCTCGATTTCATGTAATCGGGAATTGCCGATGATTTTTTCTCTGTTCGGGGGCGAGAATCGCTATCGAGCGGTTGTGGTGTTGGCTGAATGCTTTCAGAATCAGGCTTATGGCCTACCAGAGGTGTTTCGACGTGCTTTTGTTCAATAACCGGCACATCGCCTTTGGAGAGGGGCTTTGTAGAGGAGCCAGTGCTTTCCTGTTTGGCCTGATGCTGGAGATAGACAGTTACATCGTAGAGCGTTTTTTCAAGGCCGGCGACTTTTTTGCCGAGTCTCTCGACAGTCTCCTGCAGTTTTTTTACATCATCGGAATCCGACATACAAATCCTGCCGAATTACTCTTTTACAAGCAGAACATTGATTGCCTTGACGACGACTTTTACAGTATCGCCCTCTTTGATGCCGAGATCTTCAAGCGATTCTACGGTCATGACCGAATTCATGACCGAGTCGGCCTTGACATTGAGCGTAATCTGGCACATGACATCACCTTTTTTAACTTTAGTGACTGTGCCGTGTAATTGATTGCGAGCGCCGTACTTCATGTTACATCCTTCCGTAGAGTGTGTAATATTCAAACTACCGGAATATCGGCTGGGCAATCAACAAGAACTTTATACCTGGCTACACAGCGATTTCCTCGATTACCGATGTCCCTTCGATACCATCGGGCCCATGAACGCGCCATTCTTCATGCAGGCGATAGCGGCCGTCAGGCAGGATTTCCGGTTTTGAAAGGCAGGTGCCGGAGACGAATTCATTGTCGATATTGAGATACTGCCACACCATGACGAGTGATCCATCATCCTGCATGTCGGCGATAAGTGTTCCGATACGAACGCGGCCACCTTCTATGGTCGCCCAGACGGCTGAATCTTTTTGGTGATAATAGAACCGAGTGTCTTCGGTTAAATCACCATCATCATAGTTTTCAATCCCCTTGAAGACGCGGCCGTTATAATTATAGGCAGGTTTCAATGAGCTGCCACTTTCGCCTGTGCCAATCCCTCGCATAGTCAAAACTCAATTGCCGGTGTCGAAGACGTATTTCCATGAACCGTCGGCCTGCTTTTTCCAGATAGTGACATAATGGCCGGTCGATTGCTGTAATTCGCCTTTTTCATTCGTGTACGAATAAACATATTTGCCCAGCGTATAACCGATATCTCCCGACTGAGCCACATCGGCAAATGTCGGCTCCCATTCCAGCTTGTGTTCAGTTCCGGCGGGGAAGAGCGGCAAGATTGCCTCGCGTCCCTGAAATACCTGCGCCTGCGGGCGATACATCACGGCATTGTCATCCATGTAATAGTCAAACGCGGCCTTCATGCCCTGTTCGACTGACATTGCGGAAAAGTCAAGATCGACCTGTTTCAATTCTGTCTTCAGCTTTTCAATATCCATTGGGGCCTCATTGCATCCGAAGAGTACACACGCGGCTATGACCGCGAATAAAATTCCTATAAATCTCATTGTAACCTCCCTGTTCTCTAAAAATAGTCCTTCCTAAATATACGTCAAGTCACGCCGTAAATATGTGATACTAAAAAATAACTTGTTCTGCTTGTTTCTGTCAATCCCGGATATTACCTTGTTTCATCTTTGAGACACTTTGAGCAAGGTAAGGCACAAGGAGAGTTATGTTTATAAAAGTCGCCGTGATTGCGGCCTATGCGATTGTCATTATTATCGTGGGCATATTGGGGCTGCGCAAAACCAAGTCTTTTTCCGATTTCTTCCTTGGGGGAGGAAAGATCGGCCCCTGGATGACTGCGTTTACTTACGGCACGGCTTACTTTTCCGCCGTCTTATTCATCGGATTCGCGGGCAAAATCGGCTGGGGATTCGGATATTCCGGGCTCTGGATTGCGATTGGCAACGCCTTGCTTGGAGTATTAGGCGTCTGGTGGATACTGGGGTGGCGCATCAAGCGGATGTCTCTCGAGTACAATGTGCATACGATGGCCGAGTATTTCGAAAAACGCTACGACAGCCGCTTCCTCAAGCTGTTTTCTTCGATTGTGATTTTCATATTTTTCATCCCGTATACGGCCGCCGTTTTCATGGGATTATCGTATTTATTCCGCTCGACATTCGGAATCGATTATACGGTCGCACTACTGTTTATGGGAGTATTTACTGCAATTTATCTGGTTTTGGGCGGCTATAAATCGATGACCATGATCGATGTCGTATTCGGTATGATTATGACGGTCGGCGTTCTCATTTTGCTCGGGACGACGCTCTATAAGGCGGGAGGACTGGATTCGATAACCGAGGGGCTCCGGGCTATTAATCCGCAATTGACACAGGCGGTCGGGCCTCCGGGGCTCTGGCCGTTGTTCAGCCTGGTGTTTTTAACAAGCATTGCGCCGTTTGCCATGCCGCAGTTGGTACAGAAATTCTATGCGATTAGGGACAGGAGATCTATTCGAGTCGGAATGATCGCATCGACCTTTTTTGCGCTGCTGATCGGCGGTATCGGCTATTTTACGGGCTCGACGACACGCTTCTTTCTGAATCCGGAAAACGCCCCCAATGCTTTTGCCGATGGCAAGCCGATTTTTGATGCACTCATGCCCGAGTTATTTGCCAACATTATCCCGGAATCGCTCTCCATTGTTATGCTGCTATTAATCTTGTCAGCCTCTATGTCGACACTTGCGGCGCTCGTTCTGATTTCCAGCTCATCCTTTGCCAAGGATGTCTATGCCGGGTTCATCAATCCGAATGTATCGGATCAAAAGCTGACGCTTCTCATGCGCATTGCCAGCGCCTTCTTCGTCCTGCTCTCTGTTGTGATGGCGTATTTCAAGCCGGCGACGATTGTTAGTATTCTGGGAATATCCTGGGGTGCTATCGGCGCCGTCTTTCTGGGGCCGTTTATCTGGGGATTATTCACGAGTTGGGCGAATAAAACTGGCGCAATCGGATCGGCGGTAGTCGGTTTGACAATGTGTCTTTGGCTGTATTATCATGGCATGACGTCGCCCGAGGCCGGAACGATAGGCATGATCGTTTCCCTCGTGATGTGTCCGATTTTGGGAATATTCGGGAGTAAACGCGCCGGATAGATTACCCGAAGTAATTTTTCACAATAGTATCGACGCCAAGCATTTTAATCGCCGATATGGTCACGACGGCAATAAGAACCCAGCGAATAAACGGGTTGCCTTTTTTAATGGCGGTTTTGACTGCAACCCAGGCGCCGAGCATATTGCCCACCGCCAATACGAGGCCGACCGACCAGACGACTTGATCATTAAGAATAAATACGACCAGCGCCAATGCCGTATAGCAGAGGACAATCAGAACCTTTATGGGATTGGCGTGGAGTTCATCGTATCCGGCGGATAAAAATAATCCCATGAGCAGGAAGATTCCAACACCCGCCTGAATAAATCCCCCATATATTCCAATTCCGAAAAAGACAATAATCTGCCAAAAGGTCGGTCTGTCCGATACTCTCTCCGCACGAGGTTTTATCCATCTTTTCGGTCGGACCAGTAACACGACAAGCATGATAACCATCAAGACACCGATAACGGTGTGCATGACTCGCTCATTCAAGTCGACCGCAATTTGTGCTCCGATGATGCCGCCGATGACCGCCGGGGCGGCGAGGTATAAGCCATGCCTGAGATTCAGCAGGCCATTTTTGTGGAATGTCTTGACGCCCACGACATTTTGCAGCAGAATTGCCACCCGATTTGTTCCATTGGCGACATTGGCGGGAAGACCGAGAAATATAAGAAGCGGCAGTGTTATCAGAGAACCGCTCCCCGCCAGCGTGTTGATAAATCCGCAGGCAAACCCGGCTGCTATCACGACTATGTACATGTACCATTCCATTGCCGCCGAATCTACCGTATTTTGCTCTTGAAGTCAACAAAGCAAACACTTGTTGCCATCGCCGCAAAATATTCGTACATAATGAATCATCAACGAACTGTATATGTTTGAGGAAATACAACATGGGCGTGAACAAAGACTTACTCTTAATGCTAACCTCGTCGGGACTGGGCGAAGGTGAACCCGACCTTGGTGAAAAGCTACTCGGCGCATTTCTCAATGTTTTATTTGAAAACGGGGACATTCCTGCACGAATTATTTGCATGAACAGCGGGATTTTTCTGACGACCGAAGGCTCCTACGCCGAGGAAACCCTGCGGAAATTCGAACAGGCCGGAAGCGAGATTCTCTCCTGCGGCACCTGTCTTGACTATTACAATCGTAAGGACAAGCTGATTATCGGTCAGGCTTCTAATATGAAAGAAACGGTAAATGCCATGCTGGCATTCAGCAAGGTGTTGTCGCCGCGATAACCAAATAATAGAGGCGGAATTATGGGCATTACGAAGCTGTCTCATCGCAAATATGCAGGAATACTCCTGCTATTATTTATTCCGGTCTGGATTCTTGCGGCTATTAAACCGCTGGATTTCAATGACTGGGCGCTCGAAAATGTCCTGTCAGTCCTGGCCGTAATCGGTCTGTTTGCGACCTCCAAGAAGTTTCCCCTTTCACGCGTTTCATACACTCTGATATTTATCTTCCTCTGCCTGCATGAACTCGGCTCGCATTATACGTATGCACTTGTTCCATACAATGACTGGTTTGCAGCCATCACGGGACGAACATTCAATTCGTTATTCGGGTGGGAGCGCAATCATTTTGACAGATTGGTCCACTTCAGTTATGGTTTGCTGCTGGCCTATCCGATTCGCGAGGTGTTCAATCGAGTTGCTCATGCCCAGGGATTCTGGGGATATTTCCTGCCGCTCGATGTCACGATGTCGACCTCGATGCTGTACGAATTGGTCGAATGGGCGGCAGCAGTAATCGTTGGGGGAGAACTCGGCGCGGCATATCTGGGAACTCAGGGAGACGTTTGGGATGCTCAAAAAGACATGGCGTTGGCATCGCTCGGTGCCTTGATAGCCATGCTTATCACGGCGTTTATTAATATGAAACTGCAGCGCGATTTCGGCAATGAATGGGCGGAAAGTCTGAAAGTAAAGGATCGAAGGCCATTGGGTGAGGACGAAATCCTGCGCATGAAAAAAGACAATGAGCGCAATAAAGGCGAGGGCGAGGAGGCATAAGTGGCACAGCATACGATGACCGGAGAAATCCGCACCGATAAAGACATCGAACACACCGACATCCCGGCCGACATGTGGGGCGAGGCTGTGTTCAACATAGATGGGGAAGAGCTGGTCATGGAAGTCAGCCTCGAGGATAAAGTCATCGTCGCTCTCATGGCCGGCGAGGAGGCCGTCTGGAAGGGGACATTCGAAGGATTGAAACAATTACTCCGAGGCGAAATCAAGGCTCGCTAAGTACTGCATGTAAAGGGGCGGAGTAAAATGAGAAATTACGCCGCCCCAAATGCGATATTTGGTAATTATTCTTTATCTTCCAATAAAATTTGAGTTCGGTCCGTCATGTTCGATTCCAGGTCGATGACTCGCGGCGTCAATACCATGACCGTCTGGACTTCTTCATTATTCACGATTTCTCTGGAAAACAGAAATGGCAGGATTTGACCGAGGACAGGGAACCGCTTTTTACTTTTGTGTTCAACGGTTCTGGTCATGCCGCCCAGAATGATCGATTCACCATTCCTGACAATGACTTTGTTTTCAATGATCTGGCCGTCTTTGGTCGGGCTTCCGCTGCTCCCGGAGCGAGACAGCGCCGTCACTTCCGCGGTGATATCAAGTGTCATGTATCCACTCTCGCCCAGCGACGGAATCACACTCAGCGTTATTCCGGCATCCATCGAATCGGTTCTGAATATATTGTTATAGCTCGATAATTGCGCAATGTATGTAGTCCGGCTGCCGTCCAGTATCGTCGCACGCTGATTATTCAGCGTCAGAATTTTCGGCGCATTAAAAATTCTGCCCGCCCCGGATTTCTGTAGCAGGTGCAAAGACTCGCCGAGATCTACTCTGCTTGAAACTCGATAGTCTCTGTTAATTCTATTATAATCACTCGAACGCCTCGTAGTATTCTGAGTCGATGTCGAATTGTAGCTTGATTCATTGAGATCATCGTTATCTTCAGAATACTGATATTGGAAATCAGGCGCCCCTGATTGAATTATAGACTCCCAATCGATACCGATATCCTGTGCTTTGTCCGTGTATATCTCTACCATTTTGACTTCGATCTCGATCTGGCGAGGAGATACATCAGCTTCATGGATTAGTTTTTTAATTATTTCAATATCGGCTTCCGGACCACATAGCAGGATAATATTGGATGTTTCATTGACTTTGACGTCGACTCGATGAATAGAGTCACCAGCCTGCCATCGGATGACCGTGCTGTTGCCAAATGTCTCCGCGCCTACAATATCAAGAATCTGGGCCGGCGCCAGATAATTGGGGCGCACGGATTCTATGATATAGTTTGATTGATTTAGATTTTGCGCATCCACATACGAACATAGAATTATGCAGAGAATAAACGCCGGTGCGAGAACTTTAAATAATCGCATAGAAATACCTCCCAAGAGCATGAAATTTAGGTTAGGTAATAATACACTACTACATCCATTTTACAATAGGGTTTATAAAAAATTCCCAAAATTCTGAGATTTTTCGTATAATACGAATCGTCGCATGAGAGGAAAGCCATATGAAATTACTTATGATCTATTGTTCGCTCTTCGGATACGAAACGTCGATAAAGACTATCGAATCATATCCGGATATCAATGAGAAGAAGGAAATTCGCGATGCGCTGGTCGGATTCATTCAGGCCGAAGAAGATGATGAGGCCAATGGATCGACCGTCGAAACGAAGCTCATAAAAAATCTGAAGTGGGCAGCACGGAAAAATAATACGCAGCGGATCGTCCTGCATTCATTCGCTCATCTGTCAGATAGTAAAGCCTCGGTCGATTTTACCAAACAGATGTTCGACAGCGCCGAAGACAGACTGACCGGAACGGATTACGAAGTGTCGCAGACACCATTCGGATATTTTTTGCATTTAAAGATTGAAGCGCCCGGCGAATCATTGGCGCGAATATTTAAGGCGATTTAGTCTTACTTGACGCGATGAATTAAGAAATACTCTTTCGCTTTACTTCCCAGATCATGCGCGATGTCTTCAGTTAAATGAACGCGATCTATCAATTCGGCCGTAACATCCGATACCGAACCGTATGTCGCCTCAATAATTGCCAAATCAACGCCGGAAACGAGATTCTCAAGCTGTGACCGCTTTCCCGCATCTCCGGTTATTGCGATCGTTTCGCCTTTATATGATATTTTATAACCCATTGCCGGTATCGGATCGCCGATCCCGCCGACTTTTGTACTTCCGCAGTGGACGACGGGAAAGCCGGTGATTTCCATGTCGGCGACTACTACCGTCTCATTCGGCTGTAATCCCCGGCAGTCAATCTTGAAGGGTATCGAATCGGGATAATTATGCATGAAATTGCTGATAGTCGAAAAAACCTCGACACACCCCTCGGGAGCGAAGATTGGTAGTGTTTCATCGCGGCCGATCATCCTGATAAAACCGAGCAGGGTCCGCAAACCGCCCATATGATCGAAATGGCCGTGTGAAATACAGATGGCGCTTAATTGCGAAAGATCCTTGTCTTGCTGCAGAATATCGCGCAAGACGCCGTCGGCGCAGTCGATGAGAACCGCGCCGATATCATTTTCTATCCAAATTTGTTGGCCGACGCCGGCACGCGAATATAGGATGTTCACCTGCAAATGACGGCCCTGCCACATGCCTTGTCTGTGCTCGTTCAGCTCCACCAGCCCCTCACTTTTTCCTTATCGCATAATTAGAATATCAATACGCCGGTTTTTGGCGCGGCCATCTGCCGATTTATTCGATGCAATCGGGCGCTCTGCGCCGTATCCGATGGCATTGATGCGATCAGCGCTAATCAGCATACTTCGACGGAGATATTGCATAACTGAATAAGCTCGCTTCTCCGAAAGCTGTCGGTTAGTCACTTCATCGCCGGAGGCGTCGGTGTGCCCTTCGATGGCGAGTTTCGAATCCGGGAACAATTCGATAATCTGTTGAACCTTGTCCAATAGCGCGATGTGATCGTCGGTGATTTCGGTTTTATTTACGCCGAATGAAATACCGTACAAGCGCAGGACGATATCGTTCGAGGCATTAAACAGCACCTCACCTTCGGACGGATTGAGAATAGACTTTGCCTTTTTGAATTTATCTTCCAATTCGGTGCGCTCTTCCAGTTCCGCAGATACATTTTGCATCGATTCCTGCAGCTCGACATATTTCATCCGCTCATCATCGAGGCGGGCTTTGAGATCGTTTCTCTCGCTAATCAGAGCCTCGACCTGCTCATCGAGCTTCTTAGCCATACCGGTCGGCGTGTCCTCACTTTCCTCGATGCCAAGCTTGGACAGCGTACCGCCGAGTCGCTCGGCCAGTTTATCGGTCAAATCCATCGAGGCGCCTTTGGCCTTTTGCAGATCCTTAATATAGAGAATCAGGCTGTCGGCGGCGGCAATGGGGCCATTGTCAAAGGGGAGATTTTCCGACCCGATGGCCTCGCCGACGCGGTTCATCTGAATTTCATAAACGAGCATCAGCTTTTCCCAGGCCTGGTCATTGCGATTCAGCGACCGGACGCTCTGGGCGATTTGCGACGCATGGCGCGCCTCGTATTCGGCGCGTTTGATTTCGCGAATGGACTCGTCGCGCTCATAGCGATCACGAGTAAGGATGATATTACATTTTTCGCGAGCCGTTCGTGCCTTGTCCATAGTAGACAGCGCATACTTGTCGGCATCGTCCTGAACCGCCTTCTCTATCAGCTTATCGGCCGAACCCATTATGTCGACGCGAATCGCCTCGAGTTCGGCGGTATTGAACAATGGCATGGCTTTGTCAGCTTCTTTGAGGCCGTTTTTCACGTCGCCGGATTCGACCTTTTCGGTCCCTTTCATGAACTGCTCTTCGGCCTTTGCGTATAATTCCGGTACGAGTTGCATCGCTTTGGCCTTTTTAGCAAGTTCGCGGGGCTCCAGGTATTCGGCCAGAGTCAGCTTTGCCACTTCAGTTGCCTTCAGAGTATTCTCTGCGAATTCCGTGGCTTCGGCCAACAGCTTATCGATTTTTGTCGCTTTGCTGTTATTGGCAATAGCTCGGTCGGCTTCTTGAAAGCGACTTTCAGCTTTACTATATGTTTTTGGTGCAAATACATGTCCTTCTGCAATTTGCACCGAATCCATTAACTGTTTAACCGTATTAAAATCTGCTCGAAGACTAGCATTGTTCAGACAGAAAAACAGTACTGCAGCGGTCAACAGTATCAGTAACCGTTTCATGATGACTTCCTTTCTTCATGGAACTTCCGGCCCCGAGAGGTCGAGGCATGCTCTCAAGAACAATTATTAACAGACCCGGTAATCGAGCGCAACTAAAACATTTCTATAAACTTATCGACAATTGGGCAGTAAAATCCGAGGGGCAAAATAAAAAGGCGGCAATAGGCGCCGCCTTTGAATATCAATTAAATCCGTGATTATTCGATTTATAGCCCTTCAAGGCTCCGGAAATTCTTGTATTGAGCGCTGGCCGCAAACGCCTCGGGATGTTTGACATACATGAGGACGCTGTCGATCATCTGGACATGAGATTCCTCTTCCTTGGCGATACGAAGAATCAGTGTTTTGCGGGCATCGTCTTTTTCCTTGGCCGCCTCTTCCGAGTACAGTTTCACGGCCTTTTCCTCAATTCGGAGCGCCTGCGTCCAAACAGAGATGACATTCTCTCCAAACGATTTATGCTCTTTCTTCGAAGCCATAACCTCGAATATATTCTTAACCTGATTCAGCGTTGATTTGCCTGTAAGGACATCGGCAGCCGTCAAATCGGTCGGCTTTTCCTTCATGCGGCGGAAAAACTCATAGTGGTTTCTTTCTTCTTCGGCCAATTGCAGAAGGATTTGCTTCAGTTCCGGGTCGGACGTTTCGGCGGCCGATTTTTCATAAAAGGCCTTACCGTCTTTCTCCATTTGCATTGCGAAATCGATAATATCCATGTTTGCTCCTTGGGTCGAATTACAACTTTGTATAGATATAAGACATCAGGGCAGAAATGTCAAAAGGGGAGAGTGAAAATTTCACACCGAGAATCTCCCTTTTGACTGCGATTTGTCATCGAGGCCTTTTATTTGTACCAAATCATTCGCTTTCTTGCCCTTGGCCGCGCAGTTGCATCCGACACAGCCGTCGCCCTTGCTCTCCTTCCAGAGCGTTCTGCCGACATAGATGGCGGCAACAGCGACAATTCCGAAAACAATTATATATTGCAGCATAGGTTATCCTTATCCCAATCCTATCAGTTTTCCGCCCTGATACACAATAAGGGCCATACCATAGGCCAATGCGGTCGTATAAAAGAACTGATAGAAGACTTCTTTCCACGATCCGGTTTCTCGTAAAAACACCGCTACGGCCGCCATACACGGCATATAGAGTAATACGAAAACGAGAAACGCGTATGCGATAAGCGGTGAATAGCTGGAGTCTTTGGCAAGACTCGAGCGCAGGGAATCCGACTCCTCATCAACTTCGCCGACACCGTACACCGTTCCCATAGTTGATACGACTACTTCCTTGGCAGCGAAACCGGAGAGAATTGCAATACCGAGCCGCCAGTCGAACCCAAGAGGTTCGATGACCGGTTCAATGACTTTCCCCATACGCCCGGCGAATGAGTATTCCATGCTTTCGGCGGCCTTCCGATTTCCGAGGCTTGCCAGCTGGGCGTCGCGATCTTCTTCGGTGATAATGCCGGTTTCGAATCGAGCCTCGATATTTTGAGACAGCGTATCATAATCCTGAGAGAATTCCGTACGTTCCGGGAAAGTCATTAGAAACCACATGATAATCGAAATGCCTAAAATAATCGTCCCGGCCTTTCTGAGATACAGCCAGGAGCGCTCCCACATATGGATGAGCAATGAGCGTAGAGTTGGAATACGATACGGCGGCAATTCCATAATAAACGGCGCCGACATGCCCTTGAAGCGAGTCGAGCGCAGGACCTTAACCATTGAAATGGCAACGATGACACCGAGCGCATAAATCGAGAAGACAACATTTCCGGCATAGGCAGGCCAAAATGCTCCACAAATGAGGATGTATACCGGCAGGCGCGCCCCGCAGCTCATAAATGTCGTCACATGAAGGGTCACCAGACGGTCGGTTTTATCCTCCAGAATTCGGCTGCCCATATAGGCAGGCACCGAACAACCGAAACCGATAATCATCGGGATAAACGATTTCCCATGGAGACCGATTTTGTGCATGATGCGATCCATCACGAAGGCGGCTCGGGCCATATATCCGGTGTCTTCCAGAATCGCGATGGCGAAAAACAGCAGCATGATATTCGGCAGAAAAACGATCACCCCGCCGACACCGCCGATGATGCCGTCGATAACCAGCGAACTGACCAAACCCTCGGGGAGAACCACCGTCAGCCATTCGGAGAGATGTCCGATTCCGATTTCAATCCACTCCATCGGTTTTTCGCCGATAGTAAACGTCAAATTGAACATCAGCCACATAAGCCCGGCAAAGATGGGAAGTCCCAGCACAGGATGAATCATCGCCAGATCGATTTTATCAGAAATATCATGGCGACTGGCGCTGGTCAGCGTGACGGCTTCGGAGCAGGCGCCACTGATAAATCCATACCGCCGGTCTGAAACGATAGACGGAGTCTCGTCGCCGATGAGTGACTCGATGCGGCTGCGGCTTTCTTCCGCCTGTTTCAGGATTTCTGAACCGGATGTATCATTATCGAATAGTTTCGCAATCTCGGTGTCGTTTTCGAGAAGTTTAAGCGCCACCCAACGAGAATAATAGCCGTTGACAAGATGGGCATCGCTGTCAATCCGTTTGCACAGACTGCATAATTCCTGCTCGAATTCCTTCCCATAATTGACGCTGGCCGGGCGAAGATCGGTCTGCGGCCGGTCAAAGGCAAGCACGGTCTCTAAAAGCTCATCCATACCTTTTTTCTTATGCCCGACCGTGCAAACGACCGGAACGCCCATCAGGCGGGAGAGCAGTTTCTCGTCAATCTGTAATCCTCGATTTCGAGCCATATCGCACATATTCAGCGCGATGATAACCGGAATACCGAGTTCCAAAAGCTGCGTCGTCAGATAGAGGTTGCGCTCCAGGTTGGAGGCATCGACGATGTTGATGACGACGTTCGGTTTATTCTCGATTATATAATTGCGGGTGATTACTTCTTCGATAGAATGAGCGGACAGGGAATAGGTACCGGGTAAATCTATGAGGTGAATTCGTCGGCCCTTGTGTGTAATGACGCCTTCTTTTTTCTCGACCGTAACGCCGGGGTAGTTTCCGACATGCTGATTGGCGCCGGTCAGATTATTAAAGAGGGTTGTCTTGCCCGAATTCGGATTCCCTGCCAGGGCGGCGACGAATTGCTCGTTAGGCTGATTCAACTTCCTTCACCTTGATTTTCAAAGCCATGCCGCGGCCGATACCGAGACGGGTCTGTCTGACTTCCAAACCGACCGGTCCATGTCCGGAATTGGCAATAATGGTAAATCTTGCTCCGGAGTTTAATCCCATCGACGCGATTTTCTCGCGTAAATGCTGCCCGGCCTCGAGAGCAACCAAAATGTAAGTGTGGCCTACAATGGTGTCACTCAATGAGATATCGCTATTCCTGGCAATTGGGCTGCCGTGTCCCGAAGCAAACAGACTCTTAAACATGATCTATTACCACCTGGCTATGTACGTTTTTTACGACGGCATTCTTTGCAAATACCGTAGATTTTAAAATGATGAGACTGCACCTCGAACCCATATGCCTTGGCAAGTCGTTTCTCTTCCGCGTCGACGGCATCACTGTTAAATTCAATAACCGCGTCGCAGGATTTACAGACAAAATGATGATGGTGTCCGGTATCGAGGGTATGCTCGAAACGGGCAATACCATCGTTAAAAACGACCTCGCGGGCCAATCCGGATTCAGTGATGAGTTTCATGGTGCGGTGAACGGTTGCATACCCGATCTTTTTATTTTCCAGCTTGACCATTCCAAAGAGGTCGTCGACGGAAACGTGTTCATCGGTATTAAGGAAGGTATCCAGGATCAGGGCTCGCTGCTCGGTGCCTCTGAGTCCCGCGCCCTTGATGAAGTCATTGAATATCTGATGCGCGTCCGTTACCACGTTGACTCCTAATAGAAAATGAAAATCATTTTCAATAAGCACTGGCAATATATGTGAATACGTTCTCAAGTCAAGCGCAAAAGGTCAAAAATCAACTTTTTAACCCATTTTCTTTCAACTCTCATATCTCCCTCGGAAAAAGCCGGTTAAATGATAGTTGAAAAACATGTCGCAATCATGTAGATTCCGCTGGGAACTTGATAGCATAAAGGTGTACCGAATGTCTGCATATAATGAACAATTGTTTAATCTCCTGGAAGACTTGCATGCGAATTTGACCGCGGGCTCGGTTTCACAGGAATTATCCGAAAAAATCTGTACCCTTGTCGAGAAGATATTCGCCGAAAAGGCGGAAGGACAGATACAAAAAGCCATCTGGCATAAATTCCTGGAACTGACGGGGCATCATACATATTTGGAATCCCTGCCGAGCCGCGATAAGAGATATACTTGGGCGGATACCGCCTGCCGAGTCATCGAATTATCCGGCTTTACGCTACTGGATATGCTGAATCAAAGAGTCGAGGCATATCCTGACCGCATACTGTTTCAGGACATGACCGCTACGAAACCTGCGCTATGGTCATATAGTGTTATCGCCGAGCGCCTTCGTTCAATGGCCGGTGTATTTTACAAAACCAAAAAAACTCCTCGGGTCGCCATATTATCGAATAACTGCGTCGATAGCGCCTGCGCCGATCTGGCCTGTTTACTCTATGATATTTTGGATACGCCGCTGAACGTGCACTTCGATCCGAAGACAATCGCCTGGATTATCGAACAACTCAACATTAATATTGTACTCGCCGATACTGACGACAATATCAGCAAGCTGAAAGAGGCGCGGGCGCACTGTGCTCTCGACTTCTCCATTTTCTCATTCGATGTTATAACCGATGATCAGACGACGGTCAAGGCATTGCGCGAGGCCTGCATCGAGTTAATCCCCGCGGAGAGAGAATCTCTCCTGCAGAATCGAAGACGATTCAGCCTCGATGAAGTGTGTACGGTCATGTTTACATCGGGGAGCACCGGCAAGCCGAAGGGCGTTTCGTTTTCTCAGTTCAATCTGGTCAGTAAACGATTCTGTCGAGCTGCCGCGCTGCCGCATGTTGGTGATAATGAAATTCTATTATGCTATTTGCCGCTGTTCCACACCTTCGGCCGCTATTTTGAAATGCTTGGTTCAATCTATTGGGCGGGCACCTATGTATTCCCGGGCAATCCATCCGTGGAAACATTGCTGCAATTGTTTAAAAATATCAGCCCGACAGGACTCATCAGTATACCCCTGCGATGGACGCAAATACAGGAAGAATGTCTGGAATTAATGGAAGCCCAGTCCGATGCCAAATCGCGCAAGCATGCCTTCCGCAATATTGTGGGGCAGAGGCTTCGCTGGGGGTTGTCGGCGGCCGGTTATTTGTCACCGAAGGCATTCGACTTCTTTAACAATAACGGGGTTCAATTGTGCAGCGGATTCGGGATGACCGAAGCGACCGGCGGTATTACTATGACGCCTCCGGGCGAATATCAGGACAATTCCATCGGTATTCCTCTACCGGGAACCAATACCAAATTGAGTGACGAGGGCGAGCTATTAATATCCGGTGCCTATATCGGGCGATACCTGGAAGATGCCGGCCCCGGCGACAGAATTCCGATTAACCCGCCTGAGGATAAAATCTTCTGGTTGAAAACCGGGGACCTGTTCAGAAAGCAGGATAATGGCCATTTTGAAATTATCGACCGCCTCAAGGATATTTATAAAAACAACAAGGGTCAGACGATTGCGCCTCGTAAAGTCGAGAAGAAATTCGAGGGCGTATCCGGAATTAAGCAGACATTCCTTGTCGGCGACGCCAGACAATATAATGTTCTGCTCATCGTTCCCGATTTCACCGATGCGGTCTTAATGAATATCAGCGATCCGACCGGCCTCCGGGATTATTTCAAGCAGATCGTTACGACTGCCAATCAGGATTTGGCTCCGTACGAGCGCGTCGTCAACTTCGCCCTCGTAGATCGCGATTTCGATGTCGCCCACGATGAACTGACGCCAAAGGGGTCATTCAAGCGCAAAAACATCGAAAGCAACTTCAAGGAAATCATCGACGAACTTTATAAGAGCAAAGATGTCTCGCTGCAAATTCAGGATTTAACGATTCGCATCCCGCATTGGTTCTACCGTGATTTAGGAATTCTGGAAGATGTAATAATCGTTACCGACACCGGGCTGAAAAACACGCAACATGGATTCACGCTGACCATCGATAAGGCAGAAAAGGGACATGTCCAAATCGGTGATCTGGAGTACATGCTCAAGGGCTCCGTCATAGACCTCGGCATTATGACCAGGCAGCCGAAACTATGGGTCGGCAACGGAAGCCTGATACAATTCTGTCCTTGTCGCGAGGGGTGGGATATACCGGTCGAACCGTTTGCCAAACTTGTCCAGCTTCCCTGGAAGCGCGAAGCCATTAATCCGCGCCTTGGACATATCAGACCCGCCATGGTAACGGATCGTTCCCTCACGATGATAAATCAAATGATTTATTATGCCCTGTTCGATGAACAAGACAACGCCATTCGCGCCATCAAACAGATGGGAAAATCTCTGTCGGAACTGGATGAGCGCATCGCCCGAGTCGTTCGGAGACGCTTGGTTACCCTTGCCAGACACCCGGAATTCGCAGTTCGGTCGCTTGCCTATCGGACACTCCTCATGGAGCAGCCGACCGGAGATTATAATGAGATGCTGCCGGCTTTTATTGATTCCGGCCTGCCGTTTTTGGATGATGAATCGATTCAGGAAATTGCTCGAACCGGATTAAAGGAAAGGCGGCTTGAAGCGCTGCGCCAGCGTCTGTTCCAGTATCGCACAAAACTAACCTGGCCGGCCTCGGAGGTTACGCGGCTGCAATTCGAACATATTTTGATCCTCCTGACCGATTTCGCCAAATATCATCCCGAATATTACGACACCATGCGATCGGAATTAGCAGGATGGATTCTGCATAAAGTCGATGAATCGCTGTCGAAAAAGGCCGAGAAGCTATTTACTGAATTGTACACGCATTATGAAACCGAACTGGAGAAGAAGACACGGCGAATCAGTCAGGACGAATGGCAGAGAAAATTGATTTTCGGAGAGGAACTGACAGGGACGGAAATCAATCGCATCAGTCAGGTGCTTGTTGATACAACATTTTTGAAACAGTCGGTGATTCTTGCCTTTGACGATGACAAATTCGAAATTAACGATGTCGCCGATGAGGGAATCTGGATTTCCCGCATCATATCCAGGCGCAATCACCTTCGATATCGTGTCAGTATCAACACGACTTCCGGCAAACATTATGATTTGCAACTGATTCTCGACGAGGATTATTCACAGCCGGTGGTCATGGAAACGATTTACTGGCTGATGAATATTTCCAGCTATCCATACGGGCCTCGCGTCCTGCCGCGGCTTGGTTGCTGCCGTCTCGATCTGCACGCCCGCTCGCTCATATACAATGGAGATTTGACTACCTGGGAGAAGGTACGAGAGTTTTCGGGCCGAGGAAGAGGCACGGTCGCGGTATCGGTACCCAAACGAACCCAATGGCGCAAGCTGATAATTAAGTCGCTGGCTGCGTTTTTCAAAGGATGGCGGATCAGCGGCAAACGAATTGTACCCGGAGCCGTGGCTCCGGAGAATGTCTATGTCCCCGAGCAGGACTTCCGCGAAGGGGCCTCGATACTCTCGCTGTCCGGTTGGCGGTACTATGAAAATACGCTGTCATTAGTTAAACCGATGGTTCTGAACTTCTTTAAGAAAACGGCAGCCCATTATCCCTGGTGTCGAGAATTAATCGATATCAGTTGGTTGTTCGATGCCTGTATCGAAGAACTGGGTATGGTCGAGGGGAATGACTTCCTGCAACAATTGGAATCCGATATCAAGGCGGTCGCCGGAGGCGGTGAGAAGAGCTGGCTGCTTCGCAAACTTGAATTGTACCTACGAAATCTCGGTAAACATTATTATGTTCCGATGAGCCTGCAAAGCGCCATCGATCGATTCGGCGAGTGGGTCGCCGTCAATCCGACGGCCACAATGGAGGCGCGAGGCCAAAACGTCGGCGAGTTGTACCGCTTGTATAGATTAGATCGATATCCAGAAATCGTTCGATATCATTTGTATCGACACACGGCCTTTAAACGGAGTTCGCAGGAAGTATTGGACGCATTCGATCGTCTGCTGCATCGCATGTTTAAGCGGCCCGATATTTCGGCCATACAGATGATTGAGCTGACCGAATTACAATCATCCCTGCATCAATCCGATGAGCGGAAGGTGTTCGGACAGATGGTCTTCCCGAAGTCCCATCACCCGCAACACATGGAAATTTCGGCAGTGGGCGAGAGCGGTCACCAATATGTCATCGTTCGGACGACCTTCACCGACAAGCAGAACGAAACATTTACCTTCCGTGAACCGGTCGAACCGGCGGAAATCGGCCAGTTGTATCGCCTCTTTTTCAAAGAGGGATATCCGAAAACGGTCAGCGAGAGAGACCGCTTTATCGTCGTCGTCGATAATAATCGCCAGATTATCGGCGGTCTCTGTTATCGCAATGACGGCGAAGGTGTTGTTTCACTGGATGGCAGTGTCGTTGCTGGACCATTTATGGGGCGGGGATTGGGCAGCGCGCTGCTCGAGGATTTCTGTACCCGAATGGCCGATCAGGGTATCCGGGTTATCAAGACGCACTTTTTCCTGCGCCGCTTCTACAGCAAGCGTGGATTTAACGTCGACAGTAAGTGGGGCGCGCTGGTGAGATTTTTGGAGCCGCCGGAAGATTTGGAGTAATCAGGACAAAACAGGGAAAAATAAAAACTTGTATTTGGTCTAAGAATCAAATACTTTCCTGCCGAAACGTGGTAAAGGACTCCGACCAGGGACTGGTCGGATCTTAAATGGAATATATCAACAGTATATACATCTCCAGTTAACAAAGGAGGAGCAGTGAAAAAGTATATCGTCTTGTTTATTGTTGCGATTATGGTCGTCGGATGCGGCTCATCGCAAAAGGTCTATCGTATCGATAGTGAAACCGTGACAGACGTCAGCGGCAAATGGAATGATACCGATGCCAGATTGGTAGCCGAGGAAATGGTCGGCGATTGCCTGTCGCGCCCGTGGTTGACCGATTATGTCGCCGCAGCGGGCAAGAAGCCGTTCGTGACAGTCGGCAATATCCGCAATCTGAGCGCCGAACACATTGACACGGAAACATTTACGACGGATTTCGAGCGCGAACTGATTAACAACGGTCAGGTTCGATTCATCGCCACGCGCGATCAGCGCGAAGACGTTCGCGAGGAGCGCTACGACCAGCGCGATTTTGCCTCGCCTGAGACTATGAAAAAGCTGCGAGCCGAAACCGGCGCCGATTTTATTCTCCTCGGAGCCATCAAATCCATCATTGATGAAGCCGGCGGCACTCGCGTCGTGTATTATCAGACCGATCTGGAACTGATTAATATCGAAACGGCCGAGAAGGTATGGATCGGCAGCAAGAAGATTAAGAAAGAAATCGGCAAAAATAAAACAAAGTGGTAAATCTTGATTTCTTGCATCAAGGCATATAAGGCATTTTGTGGGCTGATTGTATCCGTTTGCCTGATTGCGATTGTCACCGGTTGCAGTTCGGTTCAGACGAATAAAGCATTTTATGAACCGATCACGGCCGAACTGCGCTCAGGCAATTATGACAGCGCCGCCGTGGCAATCGAGGCCGCCCGCGCCAAGAATAAATACAAGGAAAAAGACCGGTTCGTCTATTACATGGACGCCGGTCTGGCCTATCATTATGCCGGGGAATATGATTCCAGTTCGCTGCGCCTGGGCAAGGCCGAGGATGCCGCAGATGAACTCTTTACCAAGAGTATTTCGCGCGCGGCCATGTCACTGGTTCTGAACGACAATATTCTCGAATATGCCGGTGAAGACTATGAAATCGTCTATGCCAATCTCATAAAATCCTTGAATTACATCGCACAGGACCGATTCGACGACGCCTTCGTCGAAATCAAGCGCGCCAATCATAAGCTGGATATTCTCGAACAGAAATACCGCGAGGCATCAGATATCTTAAACGAGGGAAAGAAAAGCGATACCTCTCGCGTCGATATCAACTACGAAGCGGAAAAAGTACGATTCAATAATTCGGCCTTTGCCCGCTATCTCAGTATGCATGTGTATGCGGCCGAGGGAAAACCCGATGATGCGCAACTCGATTATGACCTGATGCGCCGCGCATTCGCCGAGCAACAGAATATCTATCCGTTCGACATGCCTGATGTGAAGTACAAGGTCGATTCCGGTGTCGTTTTATCGGTCGTCGGATTGCTTGGAAATCCGCCGGTCAAAGAGGCGCTCAACTTGCGCCTGCGCACCGATAAGGACCTGAACCTGGTTCAAATCTTATACGATGAGCCCGGTATGGAGAATTCGGAGTATGGGCATATTCCGATGGAAGTGTCGGAAGACTACTATTTCAAATTTTCTATGCCTAAAATCGTCGTCACGCCATCCATAATCAATCGTGTTACGGTATCGGTCAATGGAAAATACATTGGTAATTTACAACTTCTCGAAGATGTCGGCGCGGTTGCGACAGAAACGTTTGCGGCCAAAAAGTCTTTAATTTATCTGCGAACGGTCGCTCGCGCCGTCGTCAAAGGATTAGCCGCTCACAACGCGAAGAAAAAGGCGGATGACGGGAATCTCGGCGGGTGGCTCAAAAAGCTTGCCATCGATGTGGCTACTGATATTTCCGAGAACGCGGACCTTCGGTGCTCGCGGCTATTGCCCGGTAAAGTAATGGTCGGCGATTTCGCCATTGAGCCGGGGACATATGATATCAAAGTAACGTTTTATGATGCGGCCGGAACGGTAATTAAATCGACGACAATCGAGAATTATCAGGTTATCGAGCATGGCCTGAATATGGTCGAGGCCTTTTCGATTAATTAACGGATAAGCGAATTCACATAAAAAGCCCGCCGATACGATATCGACGGGCTTTTTTCATGATGACATTATCTGTTATGGACAGCAGGGGGCAGGGCCATCCTTGAAGATATGATTGACGACATAGACCGCATCGCCGACATTCAGACTGCCGTCGCAATTGGCATCACCGGCTTCTTCCGGATCGGGCGCCGGGCCTGCTTTGAAGATGTAGTTAATCACATACACCGGGTCGGCAATATTAATACTGGCATCGCCATTGGCATCGCCGCAGATATATGACTGGGCAATTGAAATGGTCAGCGGCTGTTCATCGCTGGTCGGCATTTCATCCGTTACCATTGCAGTAAATGTCAGGTCGCCGGAAACAGTCGGCATTCCGGATAGTAATCCGGTTGCCGATAGCGTCAGACCGGTACCGCTCAGATCATTGTTTTTATCGGTCCAGGTGAGTGAGCCCATACCGCCTTCGCATTCCAGTTGACTGGAATACGCCACTCCCGTTTCACCGGCAGGAAGAGTCGTCGTCATGATATTCGGTGGCTCATAGGCATCTTCGCAGCGATATCCGACCACCCTGACATCGTCAATATTCCAACCACAGTAAGTCCAGGAACCGTCAGTCGTGCCCATGATCCAGCGCAGCCAGACCGTCGATTGACCATCGGCATAGGCGGATATATCGAATGTTTGCAATTTCCAACTATTGTCGGCCACTTCTTCTGTGTTTTGCCAAATGGTGACCCAGACCAATTGATTATTGGTCACTTGCACATAGGCATGATCATAACTGGGTTGTTCGACGCCGAGCCATCTCTGGAATGTCAGCGTTGCGCCTTCGACATCGGAGCAATCGAATACCGGGCTTGTCAGGGAATATTCGGGCATCGAATTCGTATAATCGCCGCCGAGATTATATCCATAGACATTCGTTCCGCTATATGCTGATGAAGGATCAGCGTAGCCATGCGAACCGCCGCCGCCGGTTGGCGTGCCGCGACCCCACATACTGCCGGAAGATATCGTCCAGGATTGAGCGGTCTCAAAATCGTCATAGAATGCGACGATAACATCCGAGGCTACAATCGGAACGCGGGGAGACGCGGCCCCCGGATCGGTGACGACACCGGCCGTCGCTTCCTCGGCGCTGACATAATATTCCAGTGTGTTCTCACATCCCACAGCAGGCAAAGATACCGTATAACGATTCAGTCCGGCAGCAGCAAGGGTAACGACCTGCCAGGTACCGCCGTCTATCGAATAGTGCAACTGCCCGGTACCCGCCACTGGGACGCCTTCGTATTTTCCCGAAACGACGACTTCGAAATCCGTCGTCACGTTCGGCTCAATCGTTTCAGGATAGCCATCGGGATAATCGAATGAGAGAGTCGGTCCCGGAACGGCATTTTGGTCGATTGTAAACACCGTCGCCAATGATCCTTTAATCATTCTCGTGTGATAATCGAAACTCATGCGCGTCGTACTATCCTGATATGTGTGATACACATCTGAGAATTCGTATTCGATCAAAAGGATCGCCTCATATCCGTTCTGAATGAACGGATGGTGATCCGAGGCGGAAATACTGCCGGAGAATACACCGTTTATACCGACCAGTGAATCCCCCAATTCCTGCCACAGCGCGGCGCGGCCGGGTTCCGATCCATAATACAACTTGGCCTGAGTCGAATTGTCCATGTCACCGATCATATCCAAATTCATGACGAATTCGATACTGTCGCCGCGAGCCGCCGCCTCGTCGGCATAATGCCAGGAACCGTTGAGGCCTTGCTCCTCAGCATCAAACAGAATAAAGGCGAATGACAAATCGGTATCGATATTGGCGAGAACGCGGGCGATTTCCAGCGTTCCGGCCGTACCGGAACCATTGTCATCGGCACCCGGTGACCCGGAAACGGCATCGCGATGGCCGCACACGATAATATAATGGTCCGGCATCACGGTACCGGTTTTGACCGCGACCACATTCTGACACTGAGTTGAACTGTACAAAAATGAATCGTTGTACACGGAATCAAATCCGAAATCGATGAATTTATTGAATATCCAGTCGCGAGACGCATAGTTGGAAGCGGTACCGGTAAGGCGGCCGTTGAAGGCCTGCAATTGTTCCGTGTACGATTGGACGGAATCCTGAGAAATCAGGCTGATGAGCCCCAATAAATCATCGGGGTAATCCATGGCGCTTTTCGCGGCATTTGTCGTCGAAGAGACAAACTTCAAATTATGTCGTTCAACCGGCATCAAGAAATCATCCCGCAAATCCTGCCGGGACAGGTTCGGGTCAATCCGATACACGATAAAATCACCATCCTGAAATACGACAGGATAGGTCGAACGATCGCGCGGATATTTGGTCACATCTAGAGCCAGCTCTTGTATGGTAATATCTTTTGCGGCAAGAGAATGGCTGATTTTCTGATTATTGAGAACGGATAAATTCGTTTCTTCAATCAATATGAGATATCCGCCGCCAACCCGTAAAATTGGCGATATATCGGATTTATTCAAGTAGTCCGCCTGAGCCTGATTTTGCACATCGACTTTGTACAAATCGGTTGCCGATACACTCAGGGGACATAACAGCAGCAGGAAACAGATAAAATAGAAAATTCTGAGAGCTGACATTGCGTAACCTCCGGAAGTACTCTTGAAGTCTTTCACTAAATATAGAATGAATTATCCATACGTCAAGGTTCAAATGTAACAGGAAGGCCGGGGATAAAAAATATCCGATTTTAGAAACATCTTGCCGTCAGACAACGTTTTAATTACTTTATGACTCACAATTAAGACCAAAAATGTAATTATTCATACAAGACGTATCGACTGCGCAAGTTCGATGGAGGAAAAAGTGAAAAAGTCCCTGTTAGCGCTGTTGGCAATCAGTTGCCTCATTTTTGTCGGCCTGACGACCGCCGACGACTACACGAAGGAATCATTCGAATCCAAGCTGAATTCGCTGGAAGATCAAGCCAAGATTGTGGAGTTATTCAAGGATTATATCGAGAATTCCTCGGATATGGATCTCGTCCGCGCCATTCAATCGCAATGGGAAGCGAATGACGCCGAAGGCGTACGGTCCTTTATGAAAGAACTGCATGAAAAGAATCCGACCTCGGCCACATTCGCCTACCTGTACGGCCGCGTCGTTGAATCGCCGGTCGAGCAGGTAAAACTCGGCCGCAAGGCTATTGAGCAGAGTATGCTCTGGCCGTACGGCTATCGCCTCGTGACCGCAACCTATATGCAAAATCTGTTCGAGGCCGGTCCGGAAGACGAATATGTCGCCGAATTGAAGGCCATGCTGCCGGAAGATGAAAAAGACTTTGCTACGCTGATTCAGCTCGAACCGGAAGAGGACTATCCGCTTCAGTTTAATCTTTCCTACCAGAAGTATATCAAAGATACCGATGGCGCACTGGCGACCCTGGATAAAGCCAAAGAGATGGGCGCTCGCTGGGCCAGCCCGATTCAATACGGGACGATATATGCCATGCAGGGCAACTTCGATAAAGCCCTGTCGACGATTACGGAATTTATCGATGCCCAGGGCGTATCGCCGGATGAGCGGCAGCAGTACATTGATTATTATTATCGCAATGGACTTGTCGGCGCAGGCGCGCACGATGCGGCGATAGATTATTTCAAGGCCAAATCGGATTTTGCGACCAATGACGAGGCGCAATACGATGTCGCCTGCCTGTATGCCATAAAAGGTGAAAAAGATAATGCTTTCGCAGCGCTTACCGGTGCGATATCCGCCGGATTCGATAAAGTGGAGAATGCCAAAAACGACGGCGACTTGGCCGTCCTTACTGACGATCCGCGCTGGGAAACAGCCATTGCCGATATCCAGAAAAACTGGGATAACGGTAAACCGAAACGGAAAGCCGAAGCGCTGGCGGCAAAAGTTTCTGAACCGGCTCCGGACTGGAGTCTCGAGGATAAAGACGGCAATATCGTCAAGCTCGCCGATCTGCGCGGCAGCGTTCTTGTTCTCGATTTCTGGGCGACCTGGTGCGGTCCGTGCCGCATGGCGATGCCGGTCATCGACAAGTTCGTCAAGGAAGGCGCCAAAGACGGCGTGAAAGTGTACTCGATTAATGTGTGGGAACGCACTCCGGGCAAAGCCATGCCGTTGAAATTCATGCAGGATAACAATTATGCCATGACCCTGTTATACGGCGACAAAGACCTGACGACCGCCTATGGTATTCAGGGTATCCCGTTCATCTGCGTGATTGATAAAGACGGAAATATCGCTTATAAGGAATCCGGCTATAGCGAAAAACTGGGCGAGAACCTCGTCTGGTGGACGGAAAGCCTGCTCTAATAAAATAATGACCAATAAAAAACCCCGCAATTCGCGGGGTTTTTTTATGTCCGAATTATTTCTGTTTCAAGGATAGCGATATTCGTTTTCGCTCGATATCGACATCGAGGACGGTTACGGTCACTTTTTGATTTACCTTGACGACTTCATTGGGATCTTTGATAAATCGGTTGGCCATTTCGCTGATATGAATCAGCCCATCCTGATGGACACCGATATCGACAAAGGCTCCGAACGCCGTCACATTTGTTACGATACCGGGCAGGCGCATACCGGTTTTAACATCTTCGATCTTGTGCACGGAATCATCAAAACTGAACTGTTCGAATTTTTCGCGAGGGTCCCGGCCCGGCTTGGCCAGTTCATTCATGATATCCTGCAGCGTCGGCATCCCGACCTTGTCATTGATATATTTGGTCAGTTGAATTTTGGCTCGCAATTGACCGTTTTCGATGAGGTCGGATACTGTGCAGGATAGATCCTTTGCCATCTTTGATACGATTGTATAGCTTTCGGGATGGACGGCACTGCGGTCGAGCGGATTGTCAGCATTGGCAATGCGCAGGAACCCGGCCGCTTGCTCGAAAGCCTTCGGCCCCAATCGAGGGACTTTGAGAAAATCATCGCGCGATTTGAACGGCCCGTTTTCATTGCGATAAGTAATGATATTACCGGCCAGATTCGGTCCCAGACCGGAGACATATGACAGTAGCTGTTTCGATGCAGTATTAACCTCGACGCCGACACCGTTGACGCAGCTGACGACGGTATCATCCAGCCCCTGTTTGAGGGCGGATTGATCGACATCATGCTGATATTGCCCGACTCCAATCGATTTGGGATCGATCTTTACCAGTTCGGCCAAGGGATCCATCAGACGCCGACCGATAGATACGGCGCCTCGCACGGTGACATCATAGTCGGGGAATTCGTCGCGGGCGACTTCGGATGCCGAATAGATTGATGCACCGGATTCATTGACCATAACGATTCCGATATCACCGGGCAAATCAAGACTCCGAATAAACGCCTCGGTCTCGCGACCGGCCGTGCCATTCCCGATGGCAATGTATTGAACCGAGTATTCCTTGCACATGCGAAGGACGGAATTCACGGCCTCATTGTGCCGCTTATCCGAATCGAGCGGGAATATCGTCTCGTTGTGAACGAGTTTTCCCTGTTGATTCAGGCAGACCACCTTGCACCCGGTGCGGAATCCGGGATCTATGGCCAGGATATTCTGCTGGCCGAGCGGGGGAGACATAAGCAGTTCGCGCAAATTTTCTGCGAAAACACGAATCGCCTCGGAATCCGCTCTGCCTTTTGAATCGAGGCGAATTTCAGTCTCCATCGACGGGCCAAGTAAGCGCTTGTATGAATCTTCGATGGCATCAAGCACCTGGTCGGCTGCATCATTGTCGCCAATGACGAACATGTCATCGAGTATCTCGAGCGCGATTTCCTCCTCCGGAGCAATCCGAAGAGTCAGGATATTCTCTGCCTCGCCGCGCCTCATGGCCAGCATGCGATGTGACGGAACCTTCGCAACAGGCTCGTGCCAATCGAAGTAATCCTTGTATTTCTTGCCTTCTTCTTCTTTACCGGTAATGACATGTGAAGTGATCAGAGCTTGTGAGGCATACAACTCGCGCATTTTGGCGCGGGCGTGAGCATCTTCATTTATCCAGGCTGCGATGATATCCCGCGCTCCGGCGAGAGCTTCTTCAATACTATTAACTTCCTTCTCAGCGTTAATAAACTCCTCAGCCTCCTTGTAGACATCGAAGTCATTCTGCTCGAAGATTTTCTCGGCCAGTGGCTCCAGACCTTTTTCGATTGCGATTGTCGCCCGAGTCCGCCGCTTCGGCCGATACGGAAGATAGATGTCTTCCAGCTCGGCCATTGTCTCGGCGGCCACGATTTTTTCCCGCAATTCTTCGGTGAGAAGTTCGCGCTCCTCAAGGGATTGCAAAATCGCCTCACGGCGCTTATCAAGTTCGCGAAGCTGAGACAACCGATCGCGAATCGTCATGATGGCGACTTCATCCAGATTACCGGTTACTTCCTTGCGATAGCGCGCTATAAACGGGACGGTGGCATCATCGTCGAGAAGCCCTATTGTCGCGGCGACCTGTCCCGGAGATACTTTTAGTTCACCGGCGATTTTTGTGTTATACTGTGTGCTCATTGCTGTTAATCCGTTAATTTATCCAATTCATCCACAAGGTCACTGAACAACTTCACGGTCGCCTCGAACGGAGCCGCCGTCGTCATGTCGATTCCGCATTTCTTGAGCTGGTCGATTGGGTAATTATTACCGCCGGATGAGATCAACTCGAGGTATTTTTCGATAATGCCGCTTTCGCCGTCGAGGAACTTCCTCAGGATCGCCTGTGACGCCGCAAACGACGTCGCATACTGATACACATAATATGGAGTATAAAAGTGCGGAATACGCGACCATTTATACTGCGAGAACTCGTCCATTGTTACCGACGGACCGTAATATGTGGCAGTGAGGTCTTCCCAAATTTTGTTCAGTTTGGCCGGGGAGAGCGCCTCGCCTTTCTCGACCAGTGTATGCGCCTGATATTCAAACGTCGCATATAATACCTGATGGAAATATGTTCCCAGTGCTCCGGTAAGCTGACGGTTGATTAAAAACTGTTTCTGGATTTTATCCGTGGTCTTATTCAACATGTGCCGCATGAGCAGCCCTTCGTTGAGCGTCGATGCGACTTCGGCGACGAAAATGGAATATTGTGCCTTCTGATATGGTTGATTTTTGTTCGATAAATAGCTGTGCATCGCGTGTCCCATTTCATGCGCCAGCGTGAACATATTACTCACCGTCTTATTGTAATTCATCAGGACAAACGGATGCGAGCGATAATTGCGCCAGCTATAGGCGCCGCCGGCCTTGCCTTCGGTCTCGAAAACATCGACCCAACGACTGGCGAAACCCTTAGTCAGGGCACTGACATATTCCTGCCCCAGCGGTTTTATGGCCTCGAGTACTTCCTTAACGGCTTCCTCATAATCAACCTCGAAATCGGCATCGGGGAAGAGCGGGCAGAAGACATCATAGGGATACTGGGTATCGAGTTTCAGTATTTTCTTGCGCAGGGTCATGTATTTATGCAGTCCCTCGATGTTTTTCTCGGTCGTGGCAATCAAAGAATGATATACGGAAGTCGGAATATTATTGGCATCGAGTGAGGCGTGTAAGGCGGTCTCATATTTCCGTGCCCGGGCATAAAAGACGTCTTTATTGATCGACGTGGAAAAGATCGACCCGAGCGTATTGATGCTCTTCACATATGGCTGATAAAAGTTATCATTGGCATCTTTACGGACGCTCTGAAGCGGTGAATCCATGAATTTCGCGTACCGCTGTTTCGTCAATTTTACTTTATTGCCGTTTTCATCGGTGATTTCAGGGTAGGAAATATCGGCGGCATCGAACATCGTGAAAATGGAATGCGGGCCGCGCGCAACAACCATAGACTGGGCCAGAAGTTGCTCGATTTCTGCCGAGCGGATATGGTCTCGAGAGCGGTTGAAATCCTCGATATAAAAATCATATATATCCGGCTTCGGAAACTTCTTTGCAAAATCCGTCAGTGTACTTTTGTCGATATTGAGCATTTCCGGCTCGACGAAGGAGAATGCCGCCGAGGCTTTAGACGATAACATGGCCGCCCGGTCGCACATTTCCTGAAACTTGGAAACGCGGCTGTCCAAATCCTGGTTGAGCTTGGCGTATTGGTATAACTCATCGCAGAGGATCGAAAGTACGGTGCGCGCCTCGAAACACTTGTATAATGATTCCGGCGAATCGCCCAGCTTTCCACTGAACGTAGATGCCTGACTGATCAGCTTTTCGGCTTTTGTAAAGGCCTCGTTCCATTCGGCATCATTGGCGAAAAGGTCCGAGAGGTTCCAGGTATATTGATGCTCGATATCAGAGCGCTGCGGGATTGCATTCATTGTCGTCGCTTCTGCCATGTCTTTATCCTTCCGGTTTTGATGGGACTTCTATCTAAGATAATATATACGCAATATTGTCCTGTTACATCACATTTATTACGGGTAATTCTGTCTGGGGAGTACTTAAAAACTCAGCGCCATCCGGAGTTACGCGGGCATCTTCCTCGAGCCCGGCGCAGCCGACGCCTTCTATCTTAATTTCAAGTTCAATCGTCACAACGATGTTTTCTTCAAGTGGAATATCCGGTAAAATGCCGTATTGAGGCCAGCGCGGACCGAGAAGCGCACCGCCATCGTGTACATATTGCCCCAACTGATGGCCGAGGGCATGCCGATATTCCGGATATCCGTTATCTATCAATGCTTTTCGGGCAGCGGAATCGATTTCAAATCCTGTCGTGTCGGGTTTCAACATCTTTCCGGAGGCGATGATGATGTCGCGAACGAGATTGAATGCTTTCTTGACTTCATCGGGAGCGGTGGTCTCACCGGGTTTTGCAACATAGGCGAGACGCTGGATGTCCGAACAGTATCCCTCGACGTTTGCGCCGAAATCCACATGTAACAGATCGCCCGGTTCAAGAACAGCATCGGTCGGTTTGCCATGTCCAGGCTGTGTTTTGGCGCCGGCATTCGCAATCGTCTGAAAAGAGGGCTCCGCGCCGAGTTTTTTCATCTCGGCTTCAAGTATGCGTGCGACAGCCATTTCGGTCATACCAGCTTTGAATCGAGGCAGGGCATTATCCCATGCGGTACCGGCAATATCTGCGGCCCTTTTCAGTAATTGTAGTTCACCGGGAGACTTGCGGCTGCGGAGAGAAATACATATCGATTCTGAGGAAATAAGTCTCTCCGCATATGGAGTACCTTTCAGTTCGTTGCAAAGATTCAGGTACATGCCATACGTAAGTCCGTCGGCAGTCGGAGTGTGTCGAGAATAATTGATCGCTATCTGCGCAGGATCAAGGCGCCGAAGGACTTCCTGCAGGCATTCTTTTGCGTTATTGGAAAACGGATGCACTTCGGTAAAACAACCGCTGCGCTCGAAATCCGCGCTGTCGAATTCTCCCACGATAGCTATGGCATCTCCGGCGGCTGTATAAATAAAATATGACGGCCAGACGACACTGTGCCCCACGACAAGAGGCATGACGGGATCAGCCATGACATCGCTTTCTCGGCAATAGACGAGCCAGACATCGACGGCCTGTCCACGAAGAATTGCCGCGACTTGCCCGATTTTTTCTTTCAGAATGTTCATTCTTCCGTCCTGCGGTATTGTTTTGCGCTATCGCTAATGGTAGGCTAAATCACTTGCCAAATCAAGGGTAATTCATATTCAACAGGCAAAAGAATTCCCTATTTTTATGGATTTAAAGCCGTAATTGTGGATATATTAGGGTTTATTGTCATTCAAAGAAATGGTGAAAACAGTGGATTTGGCAGAAGATAAATTATTGCACTCATACTTTCCGTTTGGAGTTCAGGTATCTCACAGAACATGGACATGGCTTGAGCTCGATAAACTCTTTGATCAGAATCGCAAAGAGCTTAAATTTTCATCGACCTTTTCTATTCGAAAACTGGCCGATTTGTACAATCTCAAATGCGTACACGGCGAGCCCGGATTGTGGCCGATCAGGCCGGGGCAACTGGTAACGGTGAGTATCATCGTTGACATTCTCCGTTATGTTTTGGATCTGTATTGCCGCGAGGAAAACCCAAACATCGTATCCGGCGCTCATGGATGGATCGATTCCAAAACACAATCGAATCTGAGCCTGAATGCCGCAGACGGCGTACTGTCATTTTTCCCATCCAAGCAAGTCGTATTCGGTGAACCGAAGGAGAGATTCCTCAATACCTCATCCGAAATCGGTCGCCATCGCGAGGCGGTGACGCAAGAGGGAATTCTTCTGTCGCTTTCCATGGACAATCCGGCATTCCAGAGATTTCGGCCGCTCTTTGATACGACCGATCTGAAGCGAAATTCACCGTTTGATCCGTTTATATCCGATATCGAGAAATATTTTGAGGATAAACCGCCCTTTGCCTATACCGGCGAACCGCTATTCCAAACGCTTCGTGCTCCGATGCGGGCCTGCCCGAATTCTCTCGAGGGGCAGCTTGATTTCATAAAAACAAAATGGGCGCCGTTTCTTCCCAAGTGGTTGCTCAAGTCATTGTTGATGGCAGCTGATATTCTTCGCGAGGAAACCCAGTTGCGCGGGTGGGGACCGGGGCCGAGCGTGGCGCTCGAGTTTGGCCGCTATGCCTATGGCATGGATGACAGCACCTATCCCGAACCTGCCGCATTCAGTCGCGATGCCGACTGGATGTCGAATGTCGTTATCATCGCAAAATCGACGTATGTCTGGCTGGATCAACTCTCTAAGAAATATCAACGTCATATTCGAATCCTCAGCGATATTCCGGACGAGGAATTGGACAAGCTGGCGCGCTGGGGCTTTACGGGACTCTGGCTTATCGGAATCTGGGAGCGATCGCGCGCATCGCAGAAAATTAAGCAAATCATGGGGAATCCCGAGGCCGCACCGTCGGCATATTCACTCTATGATTATATCATTGCGCACGATCTCGGCGGGGAAGAGGCATATCAGGATCTAAAAGCACGCGCCTGGAAGCGAGGCATCCGTCTGGCCAGCGATATGGTCCCGAACCATATGGGAATCTATTCTCGCTGGGTAGTCGAACACCCCGACTGGTTCGTACAATCGGAATATCCGCCTTTTCCTGTGTATCAATATACCGGAGTCGATTTATCGGAAGACGATCGTACCGTTATACAAATCGAGGATGGATACTGGACTCATCGAGATGCGGCCGTCGTCTTCAAGCGCATCGATAAACACACCGGCGGAACACGCTATATCTATCATGGAAACGATGGCACCAGTACACCCTGGAACGATACGGCGCAGTTGAATTTCATGAATGCCGAGGTGCGCGAGGCGGTCATTCAGACGATTCTGCATGTGGCAAGAAAATTCCCCATAATCCGCTTCGATGCCGCGATGACGCTGGCAAAAAAACACTATCAACGGTTGTGGTTTCCCAAGCCCGGTGACGGCGGCGCTATTCCGTCTCGAGCCGAACATGGAATGACCAAGGCGCAATTCGATGCCGTGTTCCCGAAGGAATTCTGGCGAGAGGTCGTTGATCGCATTGCATCCGAAGTGCCGGATACGCTGCTGCTGGCCGAGGCCTTCTGGCTGATGGAAGGTTACTTCGTGCGGACGCTTGGTATGCACCGCGTCTACAACAGCGCATTTATGAACATGCTGAAGATGGAAGATAACGGCAAATATCGGACGACGATTAAAAATGTCCTTGAATTCAGCCCGGAAATTGCCAAACGATTCGTCAATTTCATGAATAATCCGGATGAAAAAACGGCGGTCGAGCAGTTCGGCAAAGGTGACAAGTATATCGGCATCGCATTAATGATGGTGACCATGCCGGGATTGCCGATGTTCGGGCACGGGCAAATCGAGGGGTATACTGAAAAATACGGAATGGAATATTATCGTGCCTATTGGGATGAACAGCCCGATGAGGAACTCATCAGGCGGCACGAGCGTGAAATATTTCCTCTGATGCGGCGCCGCAATGTCTTCAGCGGCTCACGAAATTTTGCTTTTTATGACTTCGTGGCGCCGGAAGGCTGGGTCAATGAGAATGTATTCGCCTATTCGAATATGAATGGCGGAGACCGCGCGCTGATTCTGTACAATAATTCATATGATTCGACACTGGGGGCGGTGCGGGTATCGACCGCTATCAATATCGGTGATGCGGAAGATAAGACTTTTATCCATAAAACACTGGCACATGCCCTCGATCTCAAGACATCACCGGGACACATCTATCGTTTTACCGACTATCGCACGCGACTGCAATACTTGCGCAGCGGCGAGGAATTTGAAAAATACGGATTCTACTGCCAGTTGTCGGGATATCAATACCTCGCATTGATGGACTTCAAGGAAATTTTTGACTCCGACGGCTCATGGACGGAATTGAAAAGCCGACTCAATGGAAACGGCGTGTATGATCTGGATCTGGCTCTTTTGGAGTTGCAATTGGAGGGATTCCTCTATCCGTTCCATCGCATGCTGGAAACGATCTTTGATGTGCCGTTGAATCCAAGTAGCGCCGAGAAAATATATGATGAGTTTACGAGATTCCACGCCGAATTCAAGAATTTTGGCATTGATAGTCAACAGCCGGATAAGGATAAATTCACCAAGCTGATATCGGGGACAATTGATATCATTGCCGAGATGCAGAAACTGAAACCGTGGAGATCAGAGGAATCCGATGACATCCTGAGGTTGGCGCTGGTTGTGCAGATTTGTAATTATTTGAATAGTCTGGCGCCCGAAAAGGAAAAGAAGAGTCTCTTCATATTGACGTTGTTCGATAAATGGCTCCTGTTCAACGCTATTCAGGATTTTCTGAGCGGCTGGTATCACGATGGGCGCCGCGCTTATCTGATTGCCCGGAAGGTCAAGGCAGTTATTCTTGCCGGACACATGAAACCGGAGTTTGATTGGACTATATATTTCACGTATGATGAAATTAAAGATTGTCTCCAGATACACGAATATGAAGGAGAAAAGTATTTCAACAAGGAATTGTTCGAGCGGCTGCTAACACTTTTACTTGCCTCATATTCGGATAGTATTACAAACAGATCCGAGACTACTGATGCAACAGCCGTGGAGGCAATCAAATCAACTTTTGCACGCCTATTGAAAACCGCTTCATCTGTTGATTACAAGCTGGCCTCATTCTGTAAAGCCGTATCAGAAAAGACAAAAAAATGCCCCGAATGATCGGGGCTTCCAGCTATTCTCTCAAATAATTTTATGGACAGACAGGCGGCGGACCATACCGAAACACATAATTTATTAAATATACGACATCTCCGACATTAACGCCGCCACTTCCGTCGGCATCGCCGGCTTCGACCGGTACCGGAGCCGGGCCGCTTTTGAAGATGTACGATATGAGAAATACGGCATCTCCGACATTTACCGTCAAATCGCCATTTGCATCTCCGCAGCGATAGCCTCCGGTAACTTGAATATCATCGATGTACCATCCTTCCTGAGTCGTAGCGCCATCCGATCCAAAACGGAATAATACCTGTCCCATCCCGGAAAAAGAGGACAGGTCAAAAGTCAATTGTTCCCACTCACTTGTTCCGGAAAAACAGGAGGTACCAGTCTCAAAAGGACTGGCCTCGTTCTCGGCGGTAACATAGGGATATCCGCCATCCGGGGTTATTTGCACCCAATCCTCTTCATTGCTGCGGAACATAACCAGCGCTCCGTCAACGGCGGAAATCGAGTCGTCGGTCTCCGCATCGATCCAATGCCAGAAAGTCAGCTGGGCATCAACAGGTAGTAAGAAGGGAGGCGTAATCAGACCACCGTCCAAGATATCCGAATATTCATTTCCATTCAAGCCTCCGGATTTCCATGATGTCGTACCACTATGCGAACGATAAGTATCCGTGTGCCATTCGTCCTGAAATGCCGGTGTCATCCTCTGGTGAGTCCAGAATTCACAACCGGACTCCATGTCATCGCTGAATCCCACGGCATTTCCGATAAAAAAGGATACGGTATCGACCGATGCGTATCCGCCATCGGCGAAATAATGAATATGGATTGACGAATAATGGGAATCAGGGCAGGCCGTATCGATGATGAATTTGATTTTGGATAAACCGCTGCTCTGGCCATTTTGGGGAATAGGGGAATTGAAACTCATGGAATCACCGAATATGGAAAGATACGGGTCATCGGTTGATACTATCGCATACGGATTAACTGCTTCAATGCCGAGATTTTCGACTGTCAGTGATACATACATAGTATCGCCAGGGTCACCGTACCAATCCCCATTGCCGCCGAATTCATAAATAATACATTTTTGGGTCTGTAAAATAGGACTGTCTTGTGGATAAATATTGATAATAACGTACTCATAATATGGCTGGCAGATCTGACCTGGAGCCGACGAACAATAAAGATTATCGAAAACAAACCATGTGGTAAAGGATCCGCCCCATCCGTAGTTCATGTGGTATTCGTAGTCCGTTCCGTCCGATCGATATCCATCCGCCACAATTGAATGACCCGAAACGCGGTATTGGGCAACCCGATTGCTCGCGATTTCCTCTTTAATTGTATTGTACCAGCCGGGCAGGCTATAATTCTTGCGTGATCGTATGGCGATATCATAACTGTATTTGAAATAGTAGGGGAAGACAAATGCCGCGAATGAAGTATACGATGATGATCCACAAACGCCGTAATCCATATCAAGTGCCACACCGACTTCATAACACAGATTCGCCAAGGCCGCGGAATCGGCAGATAGACAGCCTTCGTCACAGCTATCAATGATATGCGCCCAGTCATATGAATCGGAATACGACGCATAAAGCAACTGTGCATACGTTGAGCCTCCGCAGGAATAATCGCCGGACCAATAATAGGAGTGACTGCCAACCCCTTGTTCCGGCCATTTCCAGTAATTTAATATCTGCGAAGTCGCAATTGCGACGCACCCAACGATCGTCCTTCCGCCATCTCCCATCGGACAATCATTATTGTACGGCTCATGTTGATGCCAGCTCGATGTCAGCAACGGGCCGCCTTCTTCCAGGTAATCCTTATCAGGTTGACGCAGGGATAGAAATTTCTCCGTCGGTATAGTAAATACATCCCAGAGCTCGCGCTGGCTTTCGTCAAACAGCGGTGCATCCGAGGATTGCCCGGCATTGAGATCACCGAATTCCTGTTCGTACAATTCGAATCGCGCCTGAAGCATTTCCTTTATCATCAACAGAAAGCCGCCCTCCTGGCGTTCATCGAGGATGGATTCATCCGAATACGCCTTGATGGGGCGCATTTCCTTCAGAGTCGGGATGAGAACGAACCCGGTGGGGCTGATCGAATAATAGCGAGCCAGTACAACGCCGTTATCCGATACGAGTTCATTAGTCGCAACGATTTCCGGAACAGTCGATTTTGCCCAGCCGCCTCGCTGGACGACGGACTGAGCAAGCCAATTTTGGCAGACCTGTTCCATTTCGGCTTTGGTTGCCAATTCAGCTATTGCACATGTGGAGAGAAAAATCAGTATAATCGGCAGGATTGCCAGAGAAAGATGTGAGGGGCGACAGACAGTCATTTATTACTCCCGCGTTCAATCAAGTAAGTAATAATAGCACCATATCGTATGTATTATTGCGGCATTGCGGTATTTCTTACACTTGGGACGCCTCTATACAGTATAGAATCGGCTTATGAATGTTGCAAGCCAATTATATGATGCCTATCATCCTGATGTCGGAAGTAAAAAAGCCCCGAAATATCGGGGCTTTTTATTCTATACCAAATTTAACTCATGGGCAGACCGGCGCCGGTCCGCCATTGAAGATGTGATTAATCAGATAGACCGCATCACCCACATTGACGCTGCCTCCGCCGTCGGCATCGCCGGCTTCCTCGGGGATCGGTGACGGACCGCTCTTGAAAATGTAATTGATAAGATACACCGCGTCGCCCACATTGACCGTACTGTCGCCGTTGGCGTCGCCACAGACATAGCCGGTGCCGACAATCTGAATGTCGTCCACATACCAGCCTTCCTGAGCCACCGCACCATCCGAACCAAAGCGGAATAAAATCTGGCCGACACCGGAAAACGCCGACAAGTCAAATGTGAGATACTCCCAGTCATGCGTCCCGGAGAGGCACGGAGTGTCGGTATCGAACGGATTCGCCGCATTCTCAATTATCGTATAGGGATATCCGCCGTCCGGCGTAATCTGCGTCCAGGTACCGTCTCCGGTTCCGAACATGACAATCGCGCCATCCCAGGCTGTCGCGGCTGAACCGATCTCGGCATCCATCCAGTGCCAGAAACTCAGTTGCGCATTACTCGGCAACATGAACAACGGCGTCTTCAATCCGGCGTCGAGGCCGTTCGCATAGACGACTTCGCCCGGGCCGCCGACTTTCCAGGATGTCGTTCCGCTGTGAGAACGGTACGTTTCAATATGCCACTCATCATCGAACGTCGGGAGCACCTCGCCATGTGTCCAGTATCCTTCACCGGATTCCATATCATCTTCGAATCCTGCCGTATTTCCCACGAGAATGTATTGGGTGTCGGCTGAAAGATATCCGCCGTCTGCGGATATTGTCATTATGAGCATGGCATAATGGGGATCGGGGCATGATGGATCGATCACGAATCTGAATGCCGTCGCCCCGCTGCTCTGACCACCCCACGGAATGGACGAATCGAAGAACATCGTGCCGTTGATTATCGAAATGAACGGATCCGCTGTCGTCAATTGGGCATTGGCATTGGTGGCGTCGCCGCCGAGATTTTCGATTGTCACGGCCATATCCATCGTGTCGCCGCCGTCGCAATATCCATCACCGTCACCGGCGAATTCATCGATCGTCCGCGTCAGGGGATGAAGGATCGGATCGTATTGCGGGTGGATATGCGTAATGACGAATTCCTCATCGGCCGGACAAATATCGCCTTCGACCCAGGAGCAATAGAGGCTGTCGAGCACATACCAGGCATTGAACGAATTTCCCCAGCCGTAGTTCATATGATATTCATATTGCAAACCATCGGTGCGATAGCCATCGGCAACGATGGAATGACTGCGGATGCGATACTGACCCACGCGGCCATTATCGATTTCTTCTTTGATAATATTGTACCATTCGGTCAGGCTGTAATTAGTTCGATTTTCCTGAACAATATCCAGGCTGTACTTGAAGTAGGTGGGAAACACGGTCGCCGCATATGACGTGCTGGCTGCGGAACCGCAGGCGCCGTAGTTCATTTCAAAAGCCACGCCGACTTCGTAACACAGTTCCGCCATTGCCGCTGTGTCAGCGGCCGAACAGCCGTCGTCGCAACTGTCGATTATATGCGCCCAATCATACGAATCGGAATAACTCGCCGTCAGAATTTCCCCATCGGTTGTACCTTCGCAGGATTGATCGCCGTTCCAGAAGTAGGTATGACTGCCGATACCCTCCGGGGGCCATTGCCAGTAATAAAGAATCTGTGCCGTTGCCGTCGCGACGCAGCCGACAACTGTTCGGCCGCCGTCCCCCATCGGACAATAATGATTATACGGCTCGCGCTGATGCCAGCTTGAGACCGTCAAAGGTCCGGCTTCCTCGATATAGTCCTTTTCGGCAGCGCGAACTGCCAGAAACTTATCGGTCGGCAGTGTATATTCGTCCCAAACATCGCGCTGGCTTTCCGCGAATATTCTGACATCGCCGCTCTGGCGGGCATCGAGACTCCCGAACGCCTGCTCGAACATATCAAATCGCGATTGCAGGACCTCCTTGATCATCAGGAGAAAGCCGCCTTCCTGCTGTTCATCGAGCGTATACGTATCCGAATAGGCCTTAATCGGGCGCATTTCCTTTAGTGCCGGGACCAGAACAAATCCTCCGGCATCGATTGAATAATAGCGAGCCAGGACAACGCCATTATCGGAGAGAATTTCATGCGATTCCAGTATATCGGGAGTGGTTGACTTTTGCCAATCTCCACGCTGTAAGACAGATTGAGCGAGATAATTGCGGCAAACCTGTTCCATTTCGGATTCGGTCGCCAGCTCCGCAAATGAGAAGGATGACAGGACTAACAAGATTACCGGCAGAAGGGCCAGCCGGAAGAGCGAAAGGCGAGAGTGTGTCATTGTTGGCTCCTGTTTTCAAACACGCATTAACACAGAGGTTGTAAAACAAACACTCCTTCGCGGCGGTGCGAGGTAGAGGCGGCGCAGTAAATACTTTGCCGTAATATAGTCCAAAAAAGCAATGATGCAACCCATAATAAGCTTCTTGGAAGTGTAAATCCCATTGATTTAATGCCACAAAGTCTGTACTATATGTCCGGCTGATACTGAAAATTACTGTGGCCGGCAGATGTCCACATCTGCCGCCATGTTTCTATGACAAGGAGTGATTCGATCCATGGCGGACCAATATATTTTCACGATGCTCAGGCTGAATAAGTTCTACGGCCAGAAGCAGGTACTCAAAGATATCAACCTCTGCTTTTTCCCCGGCGCCAAGATCGGCATCGTCGGCGAAAACGGAGCCGGTAAATCGACCGTCCTGAAAATAATGGCCGGTATGGACGATGAATTTCAAGGCGACGCCTTTATTACCAAGGGCTACAAGGCCGGTATCGTGATGCAGGAGCCGATTCTTGACGATTCTATAACTGTCCGCCAGACTATCGAATCGGCCTTCAAAGAGACCGCCGATATGCTCAAGGAATTCGAGGATATCTCCGCCAGCATGGCCAATCCGATGTCGGACGATGAAATGCAGGCGGCCCTGGATAAAATGGGCGCGCTGCAGGAAAAACTCGATGCCGCGGACGCGTGGAATCTGGACCACAAAATCAAGATGGCCGGAAATGCTCTCTGTCTGCCGGAAGACAACCGGATTATCAAGACACTCAGCGGCGGCGAACGGCGCCGCGTTGCGCTGTGCAAGGCGCTCCTCGAACAGCCTGACCTGTTACTTCTTGACGAGCCGACGAACCACCTCGATGCCGAAACGGTCTCGTGGCTGGAATCGCAATTGAACGATTATCCGGGCACTGTCCTGATTGTCACGCATGACCGGTATTTCCTCGATAACATCACGAAGTGGATACTCGAGCTCGAAAGCGGAGCCGGTATCCCGTACGAAGGCAATTATTCCTCGTGGCTGGAGCAGAAACTCGGCCGCCTTGCGGATGCCGCCAAGGGCGATTCGCCTCGCGCCAAAATGCTGGAGCGGGAGCTGTCCTGGATAAAGATGAATAATAAAGACCGTTCCGAAATGGCTCGCAACCGTATCGCGGAATACGAGCAGTTAGTTGCTCGCGAAACCGCCGCGACTAAGAACGAAAGCGCCGTGATTCAAATCGCTCCCGGTCCGGAACTCGGCGGAAAGGTTATCGAGTTCAAGGATGTCGCCAAGAAGTTCGATGATTTGGAATTGTTCAATAACGTCAGCTTCAATATTCCGCGCTCGGCTGTCGTCGGACTGGTCGGCCCCAATGGCACCGGTAAAACGACGCTGTTCAAGATGCTGGTCGGGGAAGAGGCGCCGACCTCCGGTACCGTAGATATCGGCCCTTCGGTCAAGATTTCCTATGTCAATCAAGAGCGCGATATGCTCGATCCGGATAAGAGCCTGATCGACGAAATAGGCGAGGGGGCATCCGAGATCATTATCGGCAACCAGGAAATCCCTATTCGAAAATATCTGGCCCGCTTCGGCTTCAAAGGCGCCGATCAACAACAGAATGTCGGCGATTTTTCCGGCGGCGAGAGAAACCGCTGCCAGTTGGCCAAGGTCCTGAAATCCGGCGGCAATGTCCTGTTGCTCGACGAACCGACGAACGATCTTGATGTCAACACGCTGCGGATGCTCGAAGAGGCGATCCTCAATTTCAGCGGATGCGTGTTAGTCATCAGCCACGACCGATTCTTCCTGAACCGCGTCTGTACGCACACGCTGGTATTCGAGGGCGAGGGGAAGCTGCATTTCTTCGATGGCAACTTCAACGCCTACGAGGAGTGGCGGATGAAGGAGCTCGGCAGTTCCTATTTCGACAACCGCCGAAATCGTTACCGCAAACTGGTGACGAAATAAGAGGATAATAATTGAGGTCAAGCAATAATAACGTAAATGGTTTGCTCCTATTCATACTAATGATTGTATTGATGTTTGGTTTGAATTCAGGAGTATTATCCCTCAATAATAATGAAAATATAATAATTACGAATAGGTATAATGAAGTTATCGGCTCCCATGAATATGGTAATATCGTATTTACATTAGAAGAAGGAGTCTCATGTAAATATACATTGAAGGATATCTATGACAAAGATACAAAATACCATAAAGAATTCTATCTATTATCCGCAATAGAACAACCGTCGGAAATTAGAGGTGAAAAAGAAAGTGAAGAAAATAAATATTACAGGATTGTTGACTCTGGTAATACATTAGTCCCATTATGCTTCTGTTCCAATGGAGTCTTGTGTTTTGTGTCAAAGGATGAGACATTCAGTCAATTGATGACAATTGATTTGATGAGGGGGAATAAAAAGGATACAGTCATAAGCCTAAAGAAAGATAACCCCGACAATATACTATTAAATTTATCCAGGGTACAATCCAGATTTAAATTCCTTCTGAACGATTCACTCTTAGTGAGTTTTTGCATCGATATTGAACCGTATAGATACAAATTCTATAAAATACTACAAAACAATCAGTATGAAATTATAAATGAAGTAATTACCATGGGAAGAATCGAAATGTGTTCGGACTATTCTCAGATCTTTATCGAGAAATTTAGAAAAGACAAGGCCGATAAAGAGCCTTATATAAAAATACTAATATATGATGTTTCGTCAAATACACTTACTGAACTAGGAGATGACGATTCTGACCACGGATATTATACTCCAAGACGATCCAGTAAAAATGAATACCTTTTTTTCATAAAATACTCTGGCAATGATGCCGAGTTATGGGCAGCTGATAATAAATTAAATCAGGAACTGGTTTTCAAGTCTCCATTTCCGGATTCATATATAGATGATTTCGAGCTTCGGAATAATGAGATTGTCGCATATATTATTATAAGAAGTGGCGAGAAAAAAGGTAGACACCAATTAAGCGTAAATATGCCAAAACCGCACTGATAGCCGTAATCAAGACCCCTGTTGTCTTGACATGCGCGAAGTACCCTGATTTTCACCGCATGCGGCGGGGCACCCGGCAATAGAGGTTGTATGAATTATTCAATGAGTGATTCCGAAAAACTCGTATCTGCTGAAATCGATCGATACAAAAAGAAAATAGAAAAAAACAAGTCAAGTATTGCTGATTATTACAATATAGGCGCCCTATATTTGTATATAGATAATTTTGACGAAGCAAAAATCATCTTTAATTCGATTATTGATATGCAGACAAATGCCAAGCTTGCATATTCATTGTTGGCTGATACTTTATGTAGCTTGCTATGGAGAGATAAAGAATTTAATGAAGTCTTCAGATTATGTGAAAAGTTGAAATCATTCGGTAAGCCATATTCATCAGTAGGGTATCGTTATTACAATTGGGCCATTTACGAGAAAGATAATATTACTCTTTCTGAGCAGAGAACAAACCTTGAGATGGCTTATGAAGTTTCACCAAATTGGCCAATATATGCAAGTCTCTTGGCCTATTTATTTGCACTAGAGAAAAATTATAAACATGTGTTAAATTACAAAAGAGCACAATTACAAAACGTTATTGAAATTGAAAGCCGAGACTTGCTATTTGTCAAACCAATAAAATATTTATTTGAGGCTACAATAACTGGTCGTTGGGTAATGAAAGATAGTATAAATGACCTCAAAAGAGAAATCGCCAACCTTGAAAGAATGATAAAAGCGGGGTAATATTCCTGCGTAGGGCAAGCCCTCTGTGGTCTTGACATGCGCGAAGCGCTCAAAATCTCACAGTCCGCCGCGGCGGATGGGGCACGCGTACAACCGGGATCGGAATCTCGTCTCTTATTAATTATGATTCGGCCTCGTCCGCATCCTTTGACTGTGCCGATCCGAGGCCGTATTTGTTCAACTGCGCATGGAGTGTCGGGCGGGTTACGCCAAGGAGTTTCGCCGCTTGACTCCTGTTGCCCCCAGTCAATTTCAGCACTTCCTCAATCGTCAGCCTGCTGACGAAATCCCGAATATACGTGAGGAATTCCTTGTGATTTTTGGTCTTCATTTCACTGCGGATGTATTCAGCCAGTACGGTCTCAATCGATATTTCCGAGCCGGTCGTCGACTCCTGAAATTCATGCTGGAAGATATCGCCGGGAGTAATTTGATAGCCGCGACTGAAGATCAATGCCTTCTGCAGCGTGTTGGCGAGTTCTCGCACATTTCCCGGCCAGGAATGGGTGAGGATTGCGCTTTTTGCCTCGTCCGACAAACCGGGATTCGTCACACCAAACTCGCGGGCGAATCGGTTCAGAAAATACTCGGCCAACAGCAAAACATCATTTTCGCGCTCGCACAGGGGAGGCAGTTCAATCGTCACGACGCGCATGCGATAATATAAATCTTCGCGGAATCGACCAGTGGCTAATGCCTCTTCGAGATTTTTATTCGTCGCCGCGAGGACGCGAATATCAACCGGAATAACTTCATTACCGCCGAGGCGTTCCATGCTCTTCTCCTGCAACAGGCGGAGAATTTTCGCCTGAGTCCCGGCCGGCATGTCGCCGATTTCATCGAGGAGAATCGTCCCGCCGCTGGCCTGCTCGATACGCCCGATTTTGCGCCTGTCCGCGCCGGTGAAGGCGCCTTTTTCATAGCCGAACAGCTCACTCTCCAGCAGGTTTTCCGGTATCGCGACACAATTGATGACGGTAAACGGCTTGTTATTGCGCTTGCTGTGCTGATAAATCGCCCGCGCCACCAATTCCTTGCCGGTGCCGGAGGCGCCGCGAATCAAAACAGTCGCATTGGTCTCGGCAACCCGCCCGATGGACTTGAATACCTCCTGCATGACGCGACTCTGGCCGATCATCGCGTCGCCTTTAGTTGACTGCGGGGAGTCATCGATAGAGACTTTTGAGCGCATCAGGCTGCCCGCACTCAGCGCCTGTTCGATAAGCTCCAGCATTTCCCGGGTTTTAAACGGCTTAATGACATAGTCGTACGCGCCCAACTTCGTCGCTTCAATCGCCGTCTCCGTTGTGCTGAAGGCGGTCATGATAATGACCGGCATTTGCGTATCGAGCTGTCGGATTGTCTTAAGCATTTCCAGCCCGCTCATACCGGGCATGCGAACATCGAGAATCACGATCGACGGCGCAAATTCCCTGAGAAGTTCGAGTCCGTCTTCGCAGCTCGAGGCGCTCTTAAGCGCATATCCTTCATCGGTGAGGACTTTTTCGAAGCTGGTGCGCAGCCGGTCATCGTCGTCTATGAGTAATATATCAATCATATCAGCATCTCTTATGTCGTGAATTGCGGAAGCACGATAATAAACTCCGCTCCCGACGATCTGTCGGCATTCGCGGTTATCGTGCCGTCGTGTTCTTCAATAATGCGTTTGGCAATGGACAGGCCCAATCCGGTGCCATCTTCTTTTGTCGTGACAAACGGCGACCAGAGTTTTTCCAATACTGCATCAGGGATACCAGGGCCGCTGTCCGATATCCGGATTATGATAGTATGCTCGTCCGCCTGTACTTCATCTATGCTGACTACGATTGACACCTTGCCTGACTCGCCTATGGCATCGCACGAATTGACCAGGAGATTAACAAAGACTTCCTTCAATCGTTCCGCATCGGCAAAGCAGAATAACTGACAAGGCGGAGGAGTCAAGGTTACCTCGATCTTCCGACGGCGTAATTTCTGTTCCAGCAGTAAAAGCGCCCGCTCGATTGGCTGTTCGATATCGATCTTGTGTTTTAATAATCGAGGAGGCCGCGAAAATTCCAGGAAATTCGCGATGACGGCATCCAGGTGGTGAAGATCATTATAAATCGCCTGAAGGTTATCCTTCTGGTCATCGTCAAGCATCATTGCCTGTTCCAAAGAATACAGGCGCATTTCGATGGATGTCATCGGACTTCTGATACCGTGCGCCAATTCTGCCGCCAGTTTGCCGACGACCGCCATTTTCTCGGATTCAACAAGTTTCGTGCGGCTCTTTTGCAGCTCGGCTTGTCCCTTGTCGACATCCTCCAACAGGCCGTGAATTTGATGGCCCAGTTCGGTCACTTCATTAACCGGTTCGGTGTTCTGGTTGTTATTCCCAAGTTGACTTGCCAGGGATTTGATCGGCTTGAATATCTCCACGCGTAACAGCAGAATCAATAAGGCGCTGAGTATGATTGCCGCCCCGATTGCCGCCGTTGTCCCGGCGCGAACGCGAGTCGCCTGTGATTTCAACGCATCGATACGCATCGTCAGGCCATGCGTGTGACGGTCGGTATATGAATCGGTCAGTTCGAGAATTTTCAGGAAGTGATGTCGCAGTTTAACATGAAGGCCCTGCCCGACATCAAAATTGCCGGCTCGATATTCGGCAATGACAGTATTACGAACGCTGTCATACCGAATATATTCGGTTTTTATCTGATGGAGGATACCCGATGTTTGTTCATCTCGATCCAGTCGCTCTAATTCCGCCAGTAAACTGTCAAAGACCAACTTATTTTCGGACAATAAATCAAACCAGGTCGTATCTTTGTCCAGTACGAAATAGGAGACGAAGCCTTTTTGTGAAGTGAGAGTATTTTTTAATTCCTGCACCGTCAGGACGGTTTGAATCCCGTCATTATAGAGTGTCGATGCGGAAGACTGAATATGAAATGTGTAAATAAACTGGGAGACTCCGATGCTGATAATAATCAGGAGGAGCACTCCGAGAATGACATATAAACGCGTCCTCAATTGTAAGCCGCGCCATATACGCATATTTTGACTCCCGTCGAAAATGACAAGGTTCAATGGAAGATATTTAATCAATTAGTGGAACGCAAATTATTTAGAGACAATTTGCCGTAGGCAGGCGACAGGCGTAAAGACATCTTTACAGGTAGTAAAAAATCCTGACGGGGATTTTGAGAATCGGCGAGTTCAAAAGCATCCCTATACTTTTCAGGCCCCTCTAACTGCCAGCCCGGCAATGCTTTTAAGTATTTATTCCAATTCCTGCACATTGGCATCCGGTTTGATAGCGCAATAATGGCTACATGTATTTCTGTGCACAAAAACAGGAGCGATTCCATGCTGGATGTAACGATAGATAAACCGACCTCGATCGGTGACGAATTCACTCAGGAACAATGGTATGCAATACATCGCATCATTGAAAAATATTCGGACAAAAAAGGAGCACTGATTCCGGTTCTCGAAGAAGTGCAGGAAATTACGGGGTATCTGCCCGAAGAAATTCAGCGATATATCTCGCGGGAAATGAAAATACCGCTCAGTCGCATTTATGGTGTTGTCACATTCTATTCTTTTTTCACGATGAAACCGCGCGGCAAACACCAGATCAGAATATGCCTCGGCACCGCCTGCCATGTCAGGGGGAGCCAGCGGGTTGTTCATGAACTCGAGGATCTGCTCCACATCAAACCGGGCGAGTGTACATGCGACAGGCAGTTCAGCCTTGAGACCGTTCGCTGTCTCGGAGCCTGCGGCGTCGCTCCGGTTATGGTCGTCGACGAGCACCTGCATAAGCAGGTCAAAAGTGAGAAAGTCGAAGCAATCCTCAACACTTATAACAGAGAATAGCACAAGCCGGGGAGTACAGTATGCCTCTGACGCATGATTTAGTGAATACGGTCGATAAATTGGATTCGATAAAAAGGCGTATCGGCGAACTGAGAGATACATTCACCTATCAGGCAATGGTCTGCAGCGGAACGCCGTGTCAGGCCGCAGATAGTCTGGCCTTAAAAAATATCATCGAAGAATATATCAAACTCTATCACCTCGAAGATAAGGTGTCGGTCTCCGAATGCGGTTGTATGGGATTCTGCGCAGTAGGCCCGGTGATGATTGTCAATCCTGAGGGAATATTTTATCAAAAGCTGACAAGAGAAGATATCAAAGAAATCGTTAAATCGCATTTCATGAATGATACACCGGTCGAGAAATTCATGCATCGTGATGAGTCGACCGGCACACTCTACAGATATGTTAAGGATGTCCCGTTCCTGTCGAGTCAAAAGCTCATTGTCCTGAAAAACAGCGGCTATATGAATCCCGAGAATATCGAGGATTATATTTATCGGGACGGATACCGGGCCGCCTACATGGCCTTGGCCGATAAATCCACTGCCGAAATAATCGGCGAAGTGAAGGCCTCGGGACTTCGAGGAAGAGGCGGCGGCGGATTTCCGACCGGTCTGAAATGGGAATTTTGTGCGGCATCGAAGAGTGATGAGAAATATGTTCTCTGCAATGCCGATGAAGGAGATCCCGGCGCCTTTATGGACCGGAGCATACTCGAATCCGATCCGCACTCGGTCATCGAAGGGATGATAATCGCCGCCAGGGCGATCGGTGCGAAACAGGGATATGTTTACTGTCGTGCCGAGTATCCTCTTGCGCTGAAACGTCTGCAAAAGGCTATCGATCAGGCGGAGGCCTACGGTTTTCTCGGTAAAAATATCTTCAATACATATTTCGATTTTCACTTAGAAATTTATAAGGGTGCAGGCGCGTTTGTATGCGGAGAGGAAACCGCACTCATGCAATCGATTGAAGGAAAACGCGGCACACCGCGCCCGCGCCCGCCATTTCCGGCGGTGTCCGGTTTATGGGGAAAACCGACAGTTCTCAACAATGTCGAAACGTACTCGAATATCCCCAACATCGTCCTGAACGGCGGTGACGAGTATGCTAAAATCGGCACCGATTCGGCCAAGGGTACGAAGGTCTTTGCCTTGTCCGGCGACATCAAGAACTTCGGCCTGGTCGAGGTGCCGATGGGCACGCCTATCGGCAAGGTCATCTTCGATATCGGAGGCGGTATCCCCGACGGAAATCGATTTAAAGCCGTTCAGCTCGGTGGTCCATCGGGTGGGTGCCTGCCCGCCGAACATCTGAATACGCTGATCGATTATGATGCCATTATTAAGGCCGGTGCCATTATGGGATCGGGCGGTATGGTCGTCATGGACGAACACACCTGCATGGTCGACATTGCCCGTTATTTCATGGAATTCTGTCAGGATGAGTCGTGCGGCAAATGCACGCCTTGCCGCATCGGAACCAGGCGTATGCTGGAAATCCTCCAGCGCATCTGCCGGGGAGAAGGGCAGGATGGTGATATCGAACTGCTTGAGGATTTGGCCAAAACAATCGGCGATTCCGCCCTCTGCGGGCTGGGTCAGACGGCTCCGAATCCGGTTTTGAGCACCCTCAGGTATTTCAGAAAAGAATATGAAGATCACATATATCGGAAAACATGCACCGCCGCAGTGTGTCGGGACATGTTCGTGAGTACCTGCCAACATGCCTGCCCGGTCGGAATGGATATCCCGTCATATATCGCGCTGGTCAAGGCACATCGACTGGAAGATGCCTATAAGGTTCTCCTGCGGACGAATCCTTTCCCATCGATTTGTGGTCGAGTTTGCGATCATGTGTGTGAGACGAAGTGTCGCAGAGCGCAAATGGATCAGGCTGTCGCCATTAAAAATCTCAAGCGGTTTATTACCGATAATGCGGTTCGTCCTGCAGTTCACGCCGTCCCGATAACACGGAAGGAGAAAATCGGCGTGGTCGGGGCCGGGGCATCGGGCCTGGCCGCGGCGCTTGAGTTACGTAAGCGAGGATATGCCGTCACCGTGTATGAGGAGATGCCTGAACCGGGCGGTATGATGCGATATGGAATTCCGGACTATCGTCTGCCGCATCGAATTCTGAAAGGCGAGATCGATGATATCAGAAAGGCCGGTGTCGAAATCAAGACTCGTACAAAAATCGGGCGCGATATTACGATTAATGAATTACTGGATACTTATGATTATCTCTATTTCGCCATCGGCGCTCAGCAAAGCGCGAAACTCGATATTCGAGGCGAAAGCAGTCGCGGTGTTTATGGCGCCGTCGAATTGCTGCGACAGATTAATTCCGGTAAGAAAACCAAACTCGGGAAACATGTCTCGGTCATCGGTGGTGGTAATTCCGCAATCGATTCGGCTCGATCCGCCATGCGTATGGGGGCGGAAACAGTAACGGTCTATTATCGACGCGAACGCCAGGATTTACCGGCGTTGAAAGAAGAGGTCAATGAGGCCGAGGAGGAAGGCGTCCGGTTCGAATTCCTGGTCGCGCCTTCGAAAATCATAGCAAAAAACCATCATGTCGTCGGATTGGAGCTCCAGCGGATGAAACTGGGGTCGTTCGATTCCAGCGGCCGCAAGAAACCGGTGCCGATTGACGACGAGACATTCACTGTCGCTACCGATACGGTCATCGCCGCCATCGGCCAGAAGGCTGTGTACGACGATCCGGCATGGATGGATATGATCGGAGTCAAAAAAGACTGGGTTCCGGTTGACCGACATATGAAGACATGCCATGGGCGAATCTGGGCCGGGGGAGACGTTGTCAGCGGTCCGGGGATGGTTATTGGAGCCGTCCGCGCCGGGCGTGACGCCGCAATCGCGATTGACAACAAAATACGGGCCGACAACAATGAACCTGACTGGCAGGCCCCTGTCGAGGAAGAAATTTACATTCCCGTCGAACTGGATGAAAAAGCCGATCAGATCACGCGCGAGGAAATGCCGGAATTGTCGATTTCGGAACGGCGCAATTCATATCATGAGGTCGAACTGGGATACACGCAAAAGGCGGCATTGCGAGAAGCCGGACGATGTCTCCGATGCGACGTCGATAAACTGGAAAAGTCGAATAAGTAAAGGATACTCACATGGTGACCCTCACTATTGATAATAAAACGGTCCGTGTCGCCGAGGGCACGACGATTATGGACGCGGCCAAGACTATCGGAATCAATATTCCCAGCCTCTGTGCGATGGATGAAATCGATCATCACCCGGGAGCCTGCCGGATTTGCGTCGTGGAAGTATTAAGAAGCAGAAATCTGGTGGCTTCCTGCGTATATCCCGTTGCCGAGGGAATGAAAGTGATGACAAATTCACCGCGCGTCAGGAAGGCGCGCCGGGGAATAGTCGAATTCCTGTTATCTGATCATCCGCAGGATTGCACCCTTTGTCAGAAAAACGGACAATGTGAACTCCAGGCGCTGGCGAAGCAGATCGGCATTCATGCTATCCGTGTTCCCCAAACACAATTTACCTCCCTTAAACATGACGTCTCTTCGCCGGCGCTTGTCCGTGACCCTGCCAAGTGTATCAATTGCCTGCGCTGTGTCAAGGTTTGCGCCGATATTCAATGCGTCGAATTACTGGCGCCCGCCAATCGCGGTTTCGAATCGCGAGTCGTTCCGGCCATGGCGGCGGATCTCATCGATTCCGCCTGCACCTTCTGCGGTCAATGCGCAACGGTTTGTCCGACCGGGGCGATTGTTGAAAAGGACGACACGCAGAAAGTGTTCGAGGCGCTCGATAATCCGAACCTGCACGTAATCGTCCAGGAAGCGCCGGCCATCCGGGCCTCCCTGGGCGAGGAATTCGACATGCCGCCCGGTTCATTGGTAACCGGCAAAATGATTACAGCATTGCGGCTGCTCGGGTTCGACCGCGTGTTCGATACAAATTTCGCCGCCGATCTCACTATTATTGAAGAAGGCAACGAGCTGCTGCATCGCGTGAAAACAGGCGGTACGCTGCCCATGATAACATCCTGTAGTCCGGGCTGGATAAAATACATCGAGCATTTTTACCCGGAATTGTTGTCACATGTGAGTACCTGTAAGTCACCGCAGCAAATGTTCGGGGCCATCGCGAAAACATATTATGCACGCTGGGCCGGGATAGATCCGGCATCAATGTATGTGGTTTCTATTATGCCCTGCACGGCAAAAAAATACGAAGCTTCGCGACCGGAAATGAATTCGTCGGGTTATCGCGATGTCGATGCCGTACTGACGACTCGAGAGTTGGCCCGGATGATAAAAATGGCCGGGATCGATTTCGCACATCTTGAAGACAGTGATTACGATGCCCCGATGGGGCAGTATACCGGTGCAGCCACAATATTTGGTGCGACCGGCGGCGTCATGGAAGCGGCTGTGAGAACTGTCTATGAAGTCGTAACCGGACAGACCATGCCGAATCTCAATCTAACCGCGGTGCGCGGGCTGGAGGGCGTTAAGGAGGCGGAACTGACTGTCGGCAATCTCGGTACGGTCCGCACGGCCGTAGCACACGGTTTGGGGAATGCCAAAAAACTCCTCGATAAAATAGTCGACGGAACGGCCAATTTTCACTTCATTGAAATAATGACGTGCCCGGGCGGATGCGTCGGAGGCGGCGGTCAACCGCTGCCCATTACGAACGCGAAGCGCCTGGCTCGAGCCGCGGCGCTCTATACGGATGATGCGGCCGTTCAGAAAATAAGAAAATCGCATGAAAACCCGGCTATTAAGACATTGTATCAGGAATTCCTGAAGGAACCGCTGGGTGAGCTATCTCATAAGTACTTGCATACACACTATGTCGCGAGGGGATTGTAACGGCGGTGGCCGATAAGGAGTACGATTATGGATAAAACATATGACATTCTGATAGTCGATGATGATAACGACATGCGAGATTCCCTGCGGCTCATTCTCGAAAACAGCGGATTTTCCGTTCGCAGCGCTCCACGCGGTGAAGTCGCATTGACGGAAATTCACCATAAAGTTCCGGATCTGGTCATTCTCGATATCATGATGACGACGGATACGGAAGGCGTTGACCTTGCGTATGAGTTAAAACACACGGCCGGTTTGGAAAATCTCCCGATCATATTGCTCACCAGTTTTTTGGAGAAGGTCAGGGAAGACGGACCCGAGCAGTTTCAGCATGTTCTCGGTCAAAGCTGGCCGGCAAAATGGTTGTTCGAGAAACCGGTCAATCCGGAGAAGTTGATTAACAAGATTCACGATATCCTGGCGGCCTGAAAAATTAGCCGAGGAGTGCGCGATGACGTCCGAAGGCACGGATAAAGGCCTGTTCGATCTGCCGGATGACTTACGGCGGGGCAGACGGGTCATTTTAGGGGAGTTGAAGGATCGGTCGGTCTGGTTTATCAAGCTGCGCTGGTTTGTTCCGTTCGGTATCACAGGCGGTACGATTCTGGCCGGTGCACTCGGTATCCGGCTGGAATCCGCTCCTATCCTCTTTCTAATCGCGGCCTTCATTCTGGCTTACAATTCCGTGTTCTTTCTGTGGCGCAAGCGCCTGCCGGAAACGGTAGACATCTCACAGCGCGAGCGCCTGCGCTATTTCACTCGCTGGCAGGTCGGATTCGACTATATTTCAATGTTCATGCTGGTGCACTATACCGGTGGCATATCGAGCCCGTTTATCTTCTTTTTTATCTTCCACATCATATTCGCTTCGATTTTGCTTCGTTCGAAATCGAGTTATGAATTCGCGGCTCTGGTTATCATCGGCGTGACGGTTATCGCATTGGGTGAATATTACGGCTATTTGAAATCGTACCCGATAATAGTCAGTGAACAGCCTATTATGACGCAGCATCATTTGAGTCATATTGTTATCATCTTATCGTTTTTCAGCGCGTCCGTTATCATATCATCCATTTCTACGACTATGATCGTCGTCATGCTCCGCAGGCGTATCAGCAATCTGGTTTTGATGTCCCGGACAATTAATCGCTTAAACGAGAAGCTCAATTCGCTTTTCGCCATGACCGAAGCAATCGGTACGGTTCGGGATATGAATAAGGTACTGAATATTGTTTCTGCCGAACTCGGCAGGATCATAGGTGTATCCGGCATTTCAATCAAACTGTTGAAAACCGACAATAACTACCTCCATGTCGCATCAGCCCACGGAGTGGTCAAGAATATACTTGAGCAAAAAGATATCGACATGTCCAACAGTTCTGTCTGTCAGAGTGTCATCTATGGTCGGGAAGACTTTATCGGAGAGCTGACTCACTCGCGACAATTCGAATATTACGAGTCCATGCGGTCGCTGAATATTCGCTCGGTGCTGTTCGTGCCGCTCATTGCCGATGACCAGGTCATCGGTATACTCAGCGCATATTGTTTCCAACCCGACAGGTTCGGTAAGGAGGATATCGAGTTCGTTCATCTGGCGGCCGACCTCACTGCCATTGCCATAGAGAATACTCGCTCCTATCAGGCCATCCGGGACTTCGATAAAAAGCGCGCGTGGTTTATGATGCGGGCCGCTCATAATCTGCGCGCGCCGCTGGCGGCGATTATCAGCATGATCGATGTGCTGCGCAAAGGATACCTCGGCAATCTTGCCGGCGAACAAGACGATTATCTTCAGAGAATATACCGCCGCTCAAATGCTATGCTCACGACTATCAATGAGCTACTGGCGCTCTCCGAGAAAGACGAACCGGATGAAAGCAAGATGAACCGCGACATTGATTTCGCAGATATGTCGATTCGCGTCGAGCGAACATTCAAAGACAGTATCGCGGCCAAGGGGCTCACGATGAAAGTGACGGTCGCCGATGACTTGCCGATCATTAAAGGCGATCCGGATGCCATACGCCAGGTATTCGAAAATCTTATATCGAATGCGATTAAATACACGCCTCGCGGCGGTAAAATTACGCTGGAATTCCTGAAAGCCAACGGCAGTATTCTCATTCATGTCGGCGATAACGGGATAGGAATTCCGGAGGCTGCCCGCAACGACATATTCAAAGAGTTTTACCGTGCGGAGAATGCGAAAGCGCTTGACGAAGTCGGTTCAGGACTCGGTTTGACTATCGTGAAGCGGATAATAGAAATGCATGGTGGGAAAATACATGTGGAAAGCGAAGAGGGACTAGGCAGCCTCTTTGTTATTCATCTTCCGATTAATTGGACCGTTGGACATATTTTAAGCAAGAGTTGATACTATGGAATCGCTGGAACACAAAAATCAATATACCGGTCATGTCATAAAGCAATATGAGATCGATCGGTATCTGAGAAATGGTAAAGATTTTATCGATGATAGTGCGATTGAAGAAACGCTGCGAAAGAACTCGTCTCCCGACCGCTTAGAAATACTCGATATCATCGATAAATCGCTCTCCTTGCAAAGACTTGAGCTCAACGAGACAGCGGCGCTTCTTAATATAACCGATCCCGAACTGTGGAATATGGTATTTGACGCAGCCGGAGATATCAAAAATCGGGTATACGGTCCGCGAGTCGTTACATTCGCGCCCCTGTATTGTGGTAATTATTGCGTCAACTCCTGCCTGTACTGCGGCTTTCGAAAAGAGAACAATGACATACAGCGCGAGATATTATCCGACGATAATATCTTGCGAGAAACGGAAGCGCTCGTCAAGACCGGCCATAAGCGCCTTGTAGTGGCATTCGGAGAGCACCCTAAATCGAATATCGATTATATCTGCAATTGCCTGAAACTCATTTACAGCGTAAAAATCGGACATGGCGAAATACGCCGCGTCAATGTCAATGCCGCGCCGATGTCAATTGCTGATTTGCATCGATTACATGACGTGGGAATCGGGACTTTTCAGGTATTTCAGGAAACATATCACCATGACACCTATCGCTTTGTTCATCCCGGAGGGATCAAGGCGAATTATCAATGGCGTTTGTACGCTCTGCATCGGGCGCTTGATGCCGGGGTCGATGATGTCGGTATCGGAGCGCTCTTCGGATTATACGACTGGAAATTCGATGTCATGGGACTTGTCGCCCATACGATCGATCTTGAGCAGACATTCGACGGTATCGGACCGCACACGATCTCATTCCCGCGACTCGAACCGGCAAGCAATGCGCCGCTGGCGAATAATCCCAATCCATATAAAGTATCGGACGCCGACTTGTTCAAAGCAATTGCAGTTGCCCGCCTGTCGGTACCGTACACCGGGATGATTATTACTGCCCGCGAATCCGCAGACGTCCGGCTGGGGGCCTTGAGCATCGGCTGTACACAAACGGATGCTTCCAGCCGTATCGGTATCGCCGCATATCAAAATCAAACTTCGGAACAACAGACAAATCGCCAGCAATTCATGCTCCGTGATACACGAAGCCTCGAGGTTATTGTCCGCGAACTCGCAAATATGGGCTATCTCACCTCATTTTGTACCGCAGGATATCGCTGTGGCCGGACCGGGAAATGCTTTATGAACCTGGCCAAGCATGGCAAAGTCCATGAGTACTGCATTCCCAATGCGATGCTGACAATGAAGGAATATCTTATTGATTTTGCCTCACCTGCCACACGAGTCGTGGGTGAACAGGTCATCGAACGTCATTTGAAAAATCTGGATCATTCGATGGCCGATATCGTGATTAAACGATTGAAAGAAATCGAAAATGGCGCGCGAGATGTTCGATTTTGATGACTGGCTGGATAGGCTCGAGCAGTCTATCCGAGGACTGGCCGTTCCGCTGCAATTATCGGCGCTGGCGAGTCAGGCGAATCGTGATTTTGAGGCCGTTTTGTGGTTCGTGCGAATTCACGGTAAACGATGGTCACATGTGGCCGGAGAACTGCCCAGTCGCCCCGAGTGTGGTTGTATTAAACAAATCGTCCTGCATGCCAATTTCGGAGTCGTCATTCAATCCAGGGGTCATTTGAGCGATACTGATTTGAAATCCCTGATAGAATTTATCAATAGTCGCATTCTAAAGGGAGTTCTTGATTATTCGGAGTTTTCGATTCGCATCCGATCCGAAGGAAGTCTGCAGTAATGTCTGCCAAAACGCCATCGGGGATGCGCCTGCACATCGGCATACTTGGCCGTCGCAACTCAGGGAAATCGAGTCTGCTCAATGCGCTGACGGGGCAGACAGTATCGATTGTTTCCGACACACCCGGCACTACAACAGATCCCGTTAAAAAACCGATGGAGTTGCATGATCTCGGCCCCGTCCTCTTTTTTGATACCGCGGGTATTGACGATAGCGGGTCGATTGGGAGTCTGCGCGCACAAAAAACTGAGCGCATCCTGGAACGCCTTGATATCGGCATTATCGTTACGACGCCATATGAATGGGCTGAATACGAATCGTATCTTTATAATGAATTGAAAAACAGAAATATTCCGGCGATTATCGTCATTAACAAATGCGACCTGATCGAGGATAGCCCGGATCTCTTCGATTGCTTACCGATTATAGACGGAGCTGTCATTAAGGTGTCGGCATTGCAATCCAGGGGATTGAATCAATTGCGGCAGGCAATTATCAAAAGCGCGCCTCGCTTTTTCTTCGACGAACAGGTCATTCTTGCCGATCTTGTCAAACGCGGTAACTGCGCGGTGCTTGTTGTTCCGGTCGATAGCGAGGCCCCGAAGGGGCGCCTGATTCTTCCGCAGGCCCAGGCTATCCGAGATTTGCTCGACAATCATTCCTGGAGCGTCGTGACGCAGGAAACGGAACTTGCCCGGGTGTTAGACTCACTCGCCGTTGCCCCTGATTTGGTCGTCACTGATTCGCAGGCATTCGGTGTAGTCGATAAAACCGTGCCTCGCCATATTCCGCTCACCAGCTTTTCGATATTGTTTTCCCGATTAAAGGGCGACCTCGTCACACAGGCGCAGGGAGTCCGGGCTATCGATGCGCTCAAGAATGGTGATCATGTCCTGATTGCCGAACACTGCACGCATCATCCGGTAAAAGATGATATCGGACGAGAAAAAATCCCGGCTCTGATTCGATCACGACAGGGACAGGGAATATTTTTTGACTATGCTCAAGGGCACAATTTCCCGGAAAAGCTGAAATCGTACCAGCTCGTTATTCATTGCGGGGCCTGTACCGCAAACAGGCGAGAGGTATTGTCGAGGATTCAACTTTGCACCGATGCCGGAGTGCCGATAACGAACTACGGCATGACGATCGCATATTGTCTCAATATCCTCGACCGAGCCCTGGAGCCATTCCCGGATGCGCTGACGGCGTATCATAAGGCCTTGGACCATGCTGAGCAGAAATGAAATATTGGGGTGGCTCCGCAAGCGCAATCCGGTGCGCCTGCAGGAACTCTGGGAAAAGGCGGATGCTGTCAGAAAGGCCAACGTCGGAGATGCCGTTCACCTCAGGGGCCTGATCGAATTCAGCAATGAATGCGTCCGCAAATGCTCGTATTGCGGAATGAATGCATCGAATTACCGGCTCACCCGGTACTGCCTGACGGACGATGAAATTGTGGCCTGCGCCAAAACAGCATTCGAACGAGGTTATGGATCGGTCGTGCTCCAATCCGGTTACAATCCCGAAATTCCAATGCAATGGCTCGGCGATATCATCGCCCAGATAAAGAAGTCGTTCGGACTCGCGGTGACACTGAGTATCGGAGAGCGGACAATATCGGAACTGAAGCATCTCAAACTGATGGGCGCCGACCGATATTTACTCCGCTTCGAAACCTCCGATCTCGGTCTATACCAAAAAATCAAACTGCAAAAGAACCTGAAATCTCATCCCAGAATCAGACTCCTCCAAACACTCCGCGAGCTTGGGTATGAAATCGGGGGAGGGATCATGATCGGATTGCCCGGACAGACCTATTCCATGGTCGCCAGAGATATCGAGCTGTTTCAGAAGCTTGACCTCGATATGGTCGGGGTTGGCCCTTATATTCCTCACCCCGGTACCATATTGGGGAAACAATTCCTCATGGCAGAGGAGAATATCCCGGGGCAAATCCCGAATTCCGCACTTTTCACGCGTAAAGTCATCGCGCTGACGCGATTGGCCTGCCCGCAGAGCAATATTCCGGCGACAACGGCTTTGGCCAATATCAGCAGTAACGGATTTATTATTGGACTGAGAAGCGGCGCCAATGTCATCATGCCCAATTTGACCCCGGAACCGTTCCGGTCTTTATATTCTATATATCCCACAACATCAAATCATATAATGAATTACAATCATTTTGACATATTGGACGCCATCGCCCAACTCAACAGAAAGCCCGGTACCGGCCACGGCGGCCGGGTCAAATTCCCTGCCGGCAGGTAGTATCTCAATCAATAACACGAACATACACAGGAAAAACGTGTAAAAATCCGTATAAGTATATATATTGACCGTAACGCAACCATTTATAGAAGCGTCTACAGTATGATGAAAAATGACCGGGATGATTTCTGGGATCTGCTGAAACCGGAGTACAAAAAGACAATGATGTTTTGTCGGAAGTTGACGGGCAGTATCGATTCCGGAGATGACCTGTTTCAGGATGCCCTGGTACAGGCCTATCAGAATTTCTCGCAATTGCGAGACGTCTCGGCCTTTAACGCCTGGCTGTACAGGATTATTGTGAATGCTTTTAAGTCAAAAAAGAGACGCTCATTCTGGAAGCGGTTCACGTCGCTAACGGAACAGGCATTGTATATTCCGGCGGATGCCAATCCCGAACAGGCTTTCGGGCATCGACAGACTCTCGAAATCGCCTTGAGTGCGGTATCGCCTGAACACCGAGCCATAATAATCCTGCACGAAGTCGAGGGCTGGCCGGTAAAGGAAATCTCGGAAATGATCGGGAAGACCGAAGGCGCCGTGAAAGCGGGGCTGTTTCGGGCTCGAAATAAGATGAAAGAGGCGATTCTCAGTGCCACCCGATCGGCCGAGCGAAAAGCCCAATCAGTAATCGTGGAAAGAAAGGACGCAGAATGCGCTGCCGCGAAGTCAAGTCTCGAATAGACGATCTTCTGCACAAACGGATGGATTCGTTAGATGCGGAAACAATGTCGCACATAAAGCATTGCTCGATGTGTTGCGCTGAATACAATGCTGTAAATAGCGTTACCGAATCAATAGAAAGCCGCAAATTGGACTATTCCGAAAACATCCCGGAATTCGACCACATAAAACGACAGGCGATCGCACGAATCAATTCGACGACTCCGACTCGCGGTTCCATATCAAAGCCGTCCTTCGCCCTCAGTACGGTAGCGGCTGTCGTAGTCATTGCATTTTTGACGTTCTTCCCATTTCGCTATGACCATACCGTGGGATATGAGGTGGCCATTGCGGGGGTCGATTGCGGCGCGATGGAATGCGACAATGTTATTTGCGATATCCTGTATAATATCGGCCTCGAAGACGCCGATGTCGACTTTATCGGGTGTAATCCGACCTGCAGTCTGACGGTCATTGATTTGAAAACGAGAGAAGAGGCTGAACTCGTTATAGCAGCCCTGAATGAGGTGAGCGATAGGACGATTACCAGCAATGTCGTTCCGATTCGCGCGACTCACGAGGCAACTTTACTGGATAAGGCAAACGAGAAGCTATTAAAGTAATACTTTAAGTGCGGCGAGTCATCGTTTCTTCCACTGATATGTGGTCAGATTGATTTTATCCTGCAATCCGAATACAATTCCCTCGGCTTCCAATAGCGCCTTTTGCAGTTCATACCCATTTCCCGGCAATAAAGAAATCGTACCTTTGCTGTTAATGACCCGATACCAGGGGAGGTTGTCCTTTTCGGAACTTGAATGGAGAATTCTGACGACCTGTCTGGCGGCCCGAGGGTTTCCGGCGACGGCAGCAATCTGACCATAGGTCGCGACTTTTCCTTTCGGAATCGCCTTGATCGCCTTCTTGACGGCCTTCGTGAAATCCTGAGGTTTTTGCATCATACAATTACCGTAAATCCGTTCATAAATCGTTTGAAGAAGCGCCGGTAACATCATTTGACTACTTGATTTGGCGACCGGTAGTTAGTATATATATGCAATATTTTTAGGCCCGCGCAACAGATTTGCAAAAGGTCGCGCGGGTTTGACTGACAAATTGCTAAGGCAGAGGTGTATGAAAAAGATTCTTATAACGGGGGCAATCGGGCAAATCGGTTCGGAACTGGTCGTCGCTCTGAGGAAAAAATACGGCGAAGGCAATGTCATCGCGACCGATATTCGCATGCCGTCCGATCTGGAACTGCGCGATTCCGGTCCGTTCGAATTCCTCGATGTGACCGATGAGCACCATATCACAAGAGTCATGCAGCAATACGAGATAGATACGATTTATCATATGGCCGCGATTTTATCCGCAATAGGCGAAACCAGACCCGGTATCGCCTGGCAGGTCAACATGGGCGGCTTGTACAATATGGTCGAGGCCGCTCGACAGTATAAATGCAAGATGTTTTTCCCCAGTTCAATCGGCGCCTTCGGACCATCGACACCGCCGAAAAATACGCCGCAGATGACCATCATGCGCCCGGAAACGATGTACGGGGTAACGAAACTGTCGGGGGAATTACTGGCCAACTATTATTTCAAACGGTTCTCGGTGGACACACGCTCACTGCGATTCCCCGGACTCATTTCATACGAAACGGAACCGGGCGGCGGGACGACCGATTATGCCGTTGCCATATTCTTCGAGGCTATCAGGCATGGCAAATATACGTGTTATCTGCGCGAGGACAGTTCGCTCGATATGATGTATATGCCCGACGCTATCAAGGCCATGATTGAATTAATGGAAGCGGACAGCTCCAACCTGATTCACCGCAACGCCTATAATGTAACGGCGATGCATTTTACGCCCTCGATTCTGGCCGATGAAATTCGGAAGCATCTGCCGGAATTCTCAATCGATTACGATGTCGATCCCGTACGTCAGGCAATAGCGGATTCCTGGCCGGACTCACTGGATGACAGCGCAGCCCGGTCGGAGTGGGGATGGAATCCCGACTTTGATATGGCATCCATGGTCAAGGATATGATTGAAAAGATATCCAAGCGCCTCAAGGATAAGAAATAACGGATTTGTAAGGAGATACAACCCATGCCATCAAAAAACTTTTCGGCCTTTTTACAAGGCCAGATAGACGAACTTGTCCAGACCGGTACTGCCAAAGGCGCCGAACTGGTTGTCGTCAAGGTGAAAAAGGCCAAGGATAACCGAGGCCCTCGCTTCCGCCTCGACGGCTATGAGGATAAGAATTTCATCAGGATGAATTCCAATTCTTACCTCGGTTTGCAGTTTCAGAAGCGAATGCTGAAGGCCGAGGAAGAAGGCGCGGAAAAATACGGTGTCGGACCGGGAGCCGTGCGCTTTATCAGTGGTACCTATCGGCCGCATATCAAGCTGGAGAAAAAACTGGCCGAGTTTCATGGTCGCGACCATTGCATGCTCAATAGTTCGGCCTATACGACCGTACTGGGCGTGATTTCAACCCTCGTGACGCCGGAAACGATTATCGTTTCCGATGAGCTCAACCACAATTGCATTATCAACGCTATGAAGCTGGCTCGCCCGAAGGGCAAGAAAATCTACAAACACAATAAACTGGATGAACTTGAGAATCAGCTCAAGGAATGTATCGGGCAATGTGAACATGTCATCGTCGTGACTGACGGCGTGTTCAGTATGCGCGGCGACTATGCGCCGCTCGATAAGATTTGCGAACTGACGAAAAAATATAACGAGCATTTTCCGAAAGACATCGTTCTGGTCGTCGATGACTCGCACGGTGTCGGCGCCTATGGCGAGACGGGGAGAGGCACCGAAGAAATAACGAAGGCCAAGGGAGTGGATATTCTCGTTGCCACGCTGGGCAAAGCCTTCGGCGTCAACGGCGGCTATGTCGTCGCTAACGGCGCGATTGTCCCTTATCTTCGCGAGAAAAACCCATTCTATATCTACACCAATCCGATTACGCCATCGGAAACGACGACGGCGCTTGAGGCGCTCGATATTCTCAACAGCGATGACGGCAGAGAACTCCTGAAACACCTCTCGGCCATGACGAAGAAATTTGAGCAGGGATTGCTGGATTTGGGCTATGAAACCATCCCCAGTCCTCATCCGGTCGTTCCGTTACTTGTCAGAGATACCGAAAAGACGACGCGTCTGGTGAAATTCCTGCGCGAAAACGGCGTGCTGGCTACCGGGCTCAATTATCCGGTCGTTCCGAAAGGCGATGAAACCATTCGCTTCCAGGTGTGCGCCGATCATACCTCGTATGATATCGATTGTGTCCTCGAGGTTCTGAAGCAATTCAAAGAATCGGAAGGCTGAAATAAATTATGGGCGGGAGTCGATGACTTCCGCCCAATTGCAACAACAGAGTCTCGCCGAGAATTTCTTAACTACTCAATTCATCCAGCAATTTTCGAGCATTTTCGACTTCGGGATTTCCGGAATCGGCTTTGTGCCAAAAACTCATAAACCGCTGCAAGTACTCAATGGCCTCATCGGTACGGCCGGTATCTCGATATGCTTTGCCCAAATAATAAAACCGCATGACATCCCAGATATCATTGTATAACTGCGCCGTATATTCCGACCAATCCAGTACGTGAAAAGCGGCAATGGCACTATCAGGTTGTTTTGCCTGCAAATATGCCCGACCAAGCATATAATAGCCAAAGAAGTCTTGCTCAGATCCCAGCGACTTATTCAGGAATGCAATGGCTGAGGAATAATCCCGCTGATAAAACGCCGTAATGCCGTCAATATAATATTTCTCTTTTGATCCATCCTGTAATTCATATCCAAGTCTTTTCACGGATTCCACTTCGGTTCTTAGGACGTCAAATCGTCCGGTTTCCGCCAGCAGTTGATAATAATAGAATCTGTATTTGGCATCTTCATGAATACCGAGTGGTGATAGCAGATTACCGTATGTTCGCAACCCCGACAATCCGCGCTCAGGGACACCGATCGCTTCATACGTCCGAGCCTTTAGGAAGACTATCGAGGCCATCATGGTTTTATTGTAATTCGATTCCTGCCGCCCGAATATATCCTGTTCGAGTGAGTCAAGATGCCGCAACGCCTCGCCAAAATGCCCTTGTTTCATAGTAATGATGGCCGGGTATAAAGCGGCTACCTGACGATATCTGCCTCGACTTCCACGCAGGACCTCCTTATAATGGGCTTCCGCCTTCTCATAATCGCCACGTTGCAGATAGACATTCGCCAGTCGTAAATGTACTTGCGAATAATCAGGTTTTATTTCAAGCGCTTTTTGTAATGCCGCAATTGCAGAGTCGGGCATTTTTAGCGCCAGGAGAATCTCTGCCTTTGTATCGTACGGATTGGCTTCATCCGGAACCAAATTCAGGTACTCATTGGCATACTGGAGCGCCTCATCAAGTTTGCCCAGGCGCATCGCGGAATATGCCAATTGATTATAGGCCGACTTATTATAATGATCGATCCGGAGTATTTCCTTCAGATGAATCATGGCGAGTTCGTTCATATCGCTGAAAAACTCGTTCAGCGCCAGGTGGAGCAATGCTTCCTTGTCATCGGGGTATCTGCGGATTAATATATGATACTGCTCCATCGCCTTGGCGAAATTTTCTTCAAGTTCAAAATTTCTTGCGCGAATGAGCCGATACTGATTCTCCGGTAATTTTTCGGAATATGCCACTGCCCGGGCTATGACATCCTTCATTTCCTCCTGAGGCAGATAGAACGAAAGATAATAATAGGCCATGGCCATGGTCGAATCAATATCGAGCGCCTCCCTGAACTTTTCGATTGCCTCGACGACATAAAGTTTCTCAAAATACTCTTTACCTTCGAGGAATAACCTATATGCCTCGATGGAATGAGTCGTCATCTGTTCGACCGGGATGTTTTCCTCGGAATGGGCAGCGTTCGAAATCGGAATATCATTGCGGACTACTGCGCCGGTTTTATCGATGATCGAGAAAATGTCATCGGCGGGGACTCCCGTTTCCTTATGAGACGATAAGACTTTGCCGCTCGATACATCAATGAGCTGTGTCGTGATAATGAAATTCGGCGAGGTCTGCAAAATGGATCCGGACAGTATCCAACGGGCACTGGCCTCGCGAGCCACCGCGAGGGCTATGGATTTTTCGAGTACGGCGTCTTTTGAGTAGCCGAGACTTGTCATTGCGTCGGCGATTCGCTGGCTCGATAACACTGTGAACTGGCTGAACTGGGACAAATCCGTAATCAGCAAATTAGTTGCAATTTCTGCCGTTTTTAACGAATCCGTTGCATCCGTCATATTTTCGAAGTAGAGAACAGCCAGTCTATTGTCATTGGCGAACGCCGATTGTGTCGTATGAATCTCCACCTGCCAGGGTTTGATAACCAGAAATATCAGGATGATTGCGGCGGCGGCCAGAACCGGTATGGAGAACAGCCCGCGCGATGTTTTCTTTTTCTCGTTCGCATCGAGGAGAATGGCCTCCCGAACGTCCTTATCGAATTTAATCAGGCGAGAGGCCCGTTCGAACCGCTGGGCTTTCTCGAAGCAATGATTGCATTCCATGAGATGCAATTCAAGATCACGAATATCGGAGGCCGGGAGAATGCCGGACTCATATGCAAACAGCATCCGCTCGTATTTTTTATCGATACATTCGCTCATTTGTCTAAATCTCCCTGCCGGAGACATTTCTCGAGTAAATCGCGCGATCGGGATAATATCGAATAACAATTAGTTTTCGTTATCTTCAGTCGGTCGCACAATTCGTCGAATTCATATCCGAGATAGCGCAAGACGAGAATCCTTGCGAATCGATTATTGGCTGTCTTGATCTTTCTTAAACACTCTATAAGACGATTCTTGAATGAAATATCGATATCCTGATCCGCATGGAAATTATCTGACTCCGGTAATTGAGAAAAACGATCCTTCCGAGTTTTGGAGGCTCGGAGATAATCGATAAATTTGTTTTCGAATATTTTGTACACCCAGGACGAAAAACTGACCTCGATCTCTATATCCTTATATTTACTCGCGACCGCCATCAGCGTGTTCTGCACAATTTCCTCGCAATCGTGTACATTCACTGTTTTTTGACGCGCGAAATACAATAATCTTGCGGTTAATAACCGGAATAATTCGCCTTCGGACGCGGAATCACCTGCCCTCGCCCGTAAGTATAATTCGTCTATATTCATGTAATCAAGACTCGTCCGGGTGCGCCTGCATCAAGAAATTTCTACCTGTCATAGTTTACGAATGCCTCCGCGAAATCGATTCCGGATACATTATGTATTTATTTTGCAAGAACTCCAAATGAGTTTCGACTCCTGCAATGTACGGAGTACTGTCGTAAAACCCTACTTGTAACCCTCACAATGGACTACGTGTGCGCAATCAGTAGAGTTTCAACGGTGTGTATTTAATTGTAAGGAGGAAGCGGGTATGAGATGGCCAATTTGCGTTATACTCTTTGAGTGTTTCATGATGATTTCGGGGATCGGTGTTGCTCAAAATCTTCTAAATCAACCGACGGCAGTAGTTTATGACAAGCTGTCCGATCGTTATCTGGTTTCAAATCAAGGGGATGGCAGTATTGTCGTCATATCATCCGCAGGCTCGCAATCGTATCTGACGAGCAGTCTGGGGAATTGCCGCGGTATGTATTTGGATGGAAACATGCTGTTTGCCATCGTCGATAGTAGTCTGTATTTAGTATCGGCGGTATCCGGGACCGGAGTGCCTCTTACTGTTTTGTCCGGTTCGGTAGAACCGGATGACGTTGCGGCGGATACGTCTAATAACTTCTATGTTACCGATGCGGGTGCCGGAATAATTTATAAAATAGTCCGAGGATCCTGGCAAGTTTCACCATATGTCTCAACCATAACTGAGCCGAGCGGAATCACATTTGATGCACTGGAAAACAGGCTGCTGATAACTTCCGGCTTGGAAAACGGCTCCATATATGAAGTCGGCCTATCCGATTCCACAATCACGGAACTGGCGGCAACCGATTTCGATGGACTCGACGGCATCGCCCTTGATTCCGAGCAATCGGTCTATGTCTCGGATAAGAGCACGAATGGCATACATCGGTACAGCGCTGATTTTGCAACGGGCCCCGAAATCATCGCCGATGTTCCGTACGGTCCCGATGATTTAATTTACAATTCGACTAACGACAAGTTGGCGATTCCGCTTCATGATGCGGATTCACTCCTCTTGCTGCAGATACAAATAGGCTCGTTCGCCAGAATCATGAATGCCGCTCCCGCGAATGACGGCACAAATTCTTTCGGAGTCTGCTGGATCGATTACGATAACGATTCATATCAGGATTTGTACCTGGCTAACGGGAATCTGTATTCGATAAATCCTCGCCCGAATATGTTGTATCATAATAATGGGGATGGAACGTTTACACAAATCACCGGCGATCCGCTCGTCACTGATAACCACCTATCCTGGGTGGCTGCATGGGGAGATGTTAATAATGACGGCTACATTGACGCGTACGTTGCCAACGGCGCGAATATGCTCAATCCGCTTTATATAAACAACGGCGACGGCACATTTACCCAGGATGCGAGCGCCGGCTATGTCACATCATCGAACTCGGCCAGTATGTGCGACTATAATAATGACGGCTGGCTCGATATCTATGCCGCCAATGACGGCTATATGCAGTCCAGTACGGGAAGGCGAAATCTGCTTTTGCGAAATAACTATGCCTCATTCACGCGAATCCTGACCGGAGACGCCGTCGATGATTTAGTCACGTCGCACGGCACGACCTGGGGTGATATCGATAATGACGGCGACCGCGATCTCTATGTGACGAATTATCAATATGTAAACAACCAGATGTTCGTTAATAACGGTGATGGTTCATTCACGGAAACAGATATGGGGCACATGACGAACGATGGCGCGTTTTCTACCGGAGGCAGTTTCGGTGATTATGATAATGACGGCGATCTGGATTTGTTCGTTTCCAACGGGTATACGGCGAATTACAATTTCCTGTATAACAACAATGGAGACGGCTCATTCACACGAGTAACCGATGGACCGGTCGCGACAGATTTCGGCGCCTCACTCGGGTCATGTTGGGGCGATTACGATAACGACGGAGACCTCGATTTATTCGTTGCCAATGCCGAATTCGATCAGAGCTATGAGGCTTTGAATTTTCTCTATACGAATAACGGCGATGGCACATTCACGAAAGTGACGAAGGGGTGTTTGGGCCGAGATAAAGGATACTCCTGCGGCGCAGCTTGGTGCGATTACGATAAGGATGGAGACCTCGATCTCTACGTCGCCAGATTCAGTTCGTCTGTTGCCAATAACTTGTTTTACGAAAATGTCGGTAACGATAATAATTGGATATCAGTCACATGCGTCGGTACTTATACGAATACGACCGCCATCGGTACCAGACTGCGACTTCTGGCGACTATCGATTCCGCGCCGGTATGGCAGCTTCGCGAAATTACATGCCAGAGCGGCTATGGGAGTCAAAACAGCCTGGAAGCTCATTTTGGACTTAAGGACGCAACGAATATCGATACCCTGATAGTGGAATGGACCAGCGGCTTGCGGGATACCCTGACCGATGTTTCAGCCAATCAATATGTGACCATTACCGAAACGATTCTCTGCGGTGATGTTAATGGAGACATCTCCGTCAATATCGGGGATGCCGTCTATCTCGTCAGTTATATATTTAAATACGGCCCACCTCCTAAATCGGATACCGCCGCCGATGTCAACTGCGATGCAAGCGTCAACATTGGCGATGCGGTATATCTTATCAATTATATCTTCAAAACCGGCCTTGCGCCATGCGCGAGTTGTCAGAATTAGCAATAAAAAAAGGCTGAGGTATCTGCCTCAGCCTTTTCTTCTAATTAACTCGTTGCATCTCACGGACAGCCCGGCGCCGGTCCGCCATTGAAAATAAAATTCACCAGGAAGACGGCATCACCGACATTTACCGAGCCGTCGCAGTTGGCATCACCGTTTTCGATCGGGTCAGGGGCAGGGCCGCCTTTGAAAATGTAGTTTATGAGAAACACGGCGTCCCCGATATTAATAGTCCCGTCACCGCTGGCATCGCCATACATGATATCAACTTCGCTGATAAATGCGAGGGCCGCATTGCGGGCATCGACCAGACCGGCCTCGCTGCTTGTCGAATACAGAAACGCCGCCGTAAATGATGCGCCGGAGTTTGACTCCAGCATGGTCGGCCCGACACTCAGTAGGGCCGAATAGTCGCTGGTCGATATGCCGCTCACATTCGATGCGGCACTCAATTCGCCAAACACATTTTCATCCGTGAAATTATCATTCCACACCAGGTCCGGATTGTGAATGGCTCGCAAGTTGTATGCCGAGGAAGACAGGAGCGTAAATCCCGCCGCGCGACTTGAGGAGTTATCCTTGACGAAAACGATACTTTCACCCGCATCATATCCCGCAAGATTATTGCTTGAGGAGTTAATGTCGAAATCTCCATACAAACCGGGGTACACTGTCAAGTTTGTGTCACACAGGTTTTCGAGGAAATACTCGGCGATAATGAACGAACAGCTATCCGATGACGGTCCGTCATACCAAGAGTAGGTTACGGTACCCTGAACACGGCCATCATTCGAGGCCAGGCGGAAGCTCTTCAGTGTGGCGTTATCCTGAATCGTATCGACGGGGATGAGAGAGAGGGTTCCGAATACGTTACGGTACGCTGTTTTCGTGCTGCCGTCCTGCAATCCGACTATGAGTGATCCATCATAGACGGCATCGACACCGCTCTTGGAAAGAGTCTGGAAGCTTGATGTATTACTGCCGACGAACGACATGCACGAGGTACTGATAGACATATTCTCCTGTGCCGTGGCCGTGTAGCCGATAAAGACATCGAGCGGAATATAAAAGTTATTCGATCCCGGGGTGGACGAGGCATCAATCGTCAGTAATTCGCTGAACAGCCCGACATCGCAGGCATCCAGAGCGGATGCATCATATGTCATGACAACGGCCGCAGAATCGTTGGCCGCGACCGTAGCCGGAATCGATAATTCCAGATTGGCTACCGGTGCGGTTGCCGATGTATCAAGCGTAAGAACGTACCCGGATGGATTGTGTATCCACAGCGTATCCGATGTGATATCACCGGCCACCGCCGATACGGTCATCGTATATGGATCCGGATAGGGCGATGTCAAACCGACCTGAGCAAGCGAGGTAATAATCGCGTTGTGTTCAGGACTCCCGGCGCCATAGAGATCAATCGTCGACTGAACCGTCATGGCCGCCCAGAAATACATGCCTGAATTCGGCGTCAGGTACGTCGTCAGCGTCCGATACCAGATTTGTTCGCATTTGTCATAGCCGAGGAATCCGACTGCCCAGAAGAATGCATGATTGGGAATACCGGAATTGATATGGACGCCGCCGTTATCGACTGAAATATCGAGCCAGAGGAAATTATCCATATGGGCCGGTTGTCCGGTGGAGGTCGGATTGGCCATGCTTCGGATATACCCGTTACCGGTCATCTTGATATCCTCGCCCAGCAGCCAGTTATCCCGGTCGACACACGAGCCGAAGACATCCGAAAATGACTCGTTCAATGCTCCCGATTGATATTGATAAATCAACCCTGCGGTATACGAGGTCACGGCATGCGTCAATTCATGCGCCACGACATCCAGCGATCCGGAAAACGGCAGATAATTAACGCCGTCGCCATCGGCGAAATTGAGTGCCTGACCGTTCCAGTAGGCGTTGTTGACATAGCGCGGATCGTGGACGTTGACGATAATATCTGCGCCGGCATTATTGTAACTGTCGCGACCAAAGGTATTCAGAAAATAATCATAGGTTATGGCCGCATACACATGGCCGGAGACCTCGGCAGGCTGCGCCGAATTATCGTCCCAGATTTTATCGAAGTCCGGGTCAATCGAGAGCGATCCGCCATTATAGAAATCCTGATAGGTGCGAATCTCACCATTGCGCGAAATATCGCGCATCTGATATGAACCACCCTGATCATAAATGGGGAAGACCTGGTTTTGCCCGAGGACATCGATTCCCGATCCGGTATCGGGGCCGTCGAAGTGTATATCATTGAATGTATCGATTACTTCACCCGTTTCCGCATCGATAAACACGCGCCAGCGGATGGAACCATCGGATGGACTGGTGATCGTAACCATGCGAGCCAGCCGTGGCTCGCCCGATAAGGCATAGATGATAACTTCGTCTTCCGCCGTCAAGTCCGTTGTGTGAACATCGTTCTTAATTTCGGCTTTGGCTTTTCCCGTCGATGTCAGTTCCGATATTGCAGGTACGATAGTATTCAATTTCGGCGTTGCAATCGTCTGCCCGCCGACCAGATAAATGGTTTCATTATCCGAAAAATGTACGATTGTCTGACTGCCCCACACGGGGATCCCCTGATATTCCTGCTGGAAGCGAATGTGGGTATATCCCAATTCGTCAGTTTCCTCAGAAACCAGACGCAATTCCTCGGCCGGATTTGTAATACCGAATTGGGCGGTGCGACTCGCAAAGAACGAGTGCACCTTCTCGGCTTTTGAATTACCCTCCGAAATTACGAAGTTTCCGGAGACGGCACCGGCAGCGGTTACACCGAGATTAACGCGAGACGCTCCTTTGAGGGATTGATTGTGAGGTTGATTGCTCTGTGAGGGGGTATTCGCCGCGGCGAATGCGGGGGGAGATGTGAAGGCGACAAATGCCAGGCAGATGGCACTTGTGCAAGCGATAGACAAGATCCTTCTCATGATAAATCCTTTGTGTTGTGACCTTCCGATGACATGCGATCGAATCATCATTACAAGCCGCCCGGAATCATCCGGGCATTTACAGAAGTCGACAATCCGATTTCTATTATCCAATACGAACTTAGCGGCCCATTATATAATATAGTGGATATAATAATGTGATTATTAGTTGCCTAACACGTCCAGAAATGAGGTAAATGCTTATGAAGGACCGGCAGAATAAATCTTTGTATTAGCTTTATGAACGTTAATACCTATTATATAATATAACAGCTTTCTATACTTGCATCGCAACTGCACGCATTGTATATTACGACTGAAAATGGGTAATGTGATTGCTCATCTTGTCATTGATTGACAATTCATCGGCTTAGACTTTCGGCCACGTTTATCGAAAAATACAACGCGCGGTTCATCATATGAACTGTCATCGCCCGCGATCGGATATGGATGTGAGTATCGCATCGGCATTCCGCTCGGAATATCATCTACCCGAATCCTTACACAAGTTCTCTGTTAATAAAAAGAAAGGGGATAGAAATGTATATCGACAAGGAATCGCCGTTATTCCGAATCATCGGTACTATACTGGTGACAGTCGGATTACCTGTCCTGATTTTAATCCTCGCCAGCGGGCCTATCCTGGCACAGGATGAAATAATTTATCGCAATTACACGCCGCCTGCCTGGAAATACGATGATATCAAATGGAGTCGGGATGTCAGCCCGCACAATAAAATCGACGACTTGATCGACATGACAAAACAGGACACATTTGATATTATCATCAATTTCGGTCGATGTATCTCTGATGAGGATATTGATGTGGTGATGTCTTTCCCGGGATCGCATTATCTTCAAAGGCGATCGAAGTATTTGACATCATTGCTTATCGGGCGGGCGGATCATGCGTTAGTGGATTATTTCAGTACGTATTATGGGGTGGCATTTATTGAAAGTCAGGGACTGGCAGAACCTACTCTTGACGTCAGCCTCGAGAATATTCAAGTTATAAACGGAACCGGATACTATGGGGCAAATACCGTAGAAAATGCATTTCCGGGAATAGACGGCTCGGGCGTCAATATTGTCATAATGGATACGGGAGTTGATGACGGGCAGCATGTGTCGCTGCCGAGTTCCAGATTTATCGGAGGGTATGACGCGCTTGCCGTCACACCGGGATTTACCAATCCCGACGATATAGTCGGCCACGGGACGCATGTGGCATCGATTGCGCTGGGTAGTGCCGGCACGGGCTATACAATGCGAGGCGTTGCGCCGAATGCCGGCCTGATAGATGTACGGTGCATTCCGGGAACGTCAAATCAATGTGCCGATGCCCTGGAGACAGTTTATGAAAACAGGTCCAATTGGAATGGTACCGGTGAACGAGTCGACATCATCAACATGAGCTTCCGGATTGGCTATACTTCGGATGATGGGACGGAGTATTTTAACCAACTGGTCGACCTGGCAGAATCGATGGGCATCGTCGTCGTGGCAGCCGCGGGCAACAGCCATCCATATGTAACCGGCATGCATACACCCGGCGCAGCTACTCGCGCAATAACCGTTGCCGGTTATGATGACCATGATAATCCGGATACATCGGTGGCGACGATTTATGCAAATTCGAATCAAGGGCCGCGGGCCGATGATGGAGACGCTGATCAGTTGGATGAGCTGAAACCGGAAGTCACTGCGCCCGCACAAGATATAGATGCCGCACAGTATAATACAACAAGTGGAAATACCGAAATGACGGGTACATCGATGGCGGCTCCGCATGTTTCCGGGTTAGTGGCATTGATAATACAGGCACGACCTCAAATCGCAAACAATGTCGCATCGATTAAGGATTTATTAATCACGACTGCTCGAAAAGAAGGCACAGCATCGGCGCCCGGTATCAATCCGATCTGGAATGACAGGTGGGGTTGGGGAAGAATAAATGCCTTTGAGGCCCTCAGCTATGCCACGGCAACCGATTTATCATATCCCAACTATCCACCATCGCCGATTTGGGCATCGCCGGAAATTACGACGAATCCCTGGCCGCCGAAAGTGGGACAAAACGCGGTTGTGACAGTAAATATTAGAAACAATGGTCCCAATGCTGCCACCAATGCCCGCATACACTTCGGTGTACACGATTATGCAGCAGCGACATATACGTTCTATGATATCGGAACGCAAGTCGTCAATTTACCGGTGGGAACAACGCCTGTTTCGATTAACTGGGTGCCACAATCGGCGGGGCATATGTGCCTAAAAACTGAAATAGGATATTGCCCGGACACCGACTATTCGAATAATTCAACTCAGCGCAATATCAATGTTTCAAACTCGCCCGTATATTTCCAGGTCCGAAATACTAAGACAGAGGGGCCGGCGATAATTGAATTTCACGAGACCATGACTCTTGAGGGAACGGATTCGGGCTTTTATACCATTGATCCGCCATATGTCGAACTCGGGGCAGATGATTGCCCTGTCGATGTTCGCATTGATATGGAATTGCCGGTGGATGCAGCCCCCGGCGCCAGGATGACTCTCGATGTTGCCGCCGTCATTGAAGGGGATACCATTGGCGGAATCACCGTTTACAAGGAAATGGAAGAAGACTGCTGCGTCGTCCCGGGTGATGTTAACAATGACGGTAATTGCAATATCGGGGATGCGGTCTATCTGATCAATCACATATTTAAGGGAGGACCGGCGCCGGTATGTGCAAATGCGGCCGATGTCAATTCGGATTGCTCGATCAATATTGGAGATGCCGTTTACATCATTCAGTACATTTTCAGAGGAGGGGCGCTGCCGGTGTGCGGATGCGTTGAATAACTGATTTCTGTAACACTTTCCTACAGGGCGGGAGGGGAGCCTACTCTCCCGTCTTTTTTATTATTCAGGTATTTAACTCATCGGGGAGTTTTACAGGAATTTACGCAATAAAAAATGCCGGAGGTCGGACTCGAACCGACACGGTGTTGCCACCGGGGGATTTTGAGTCCCCTACGTCTACCACTTCCATCACTCCGGCATTCAATTTTCAGGCGAGTATAATATGCTCAACCACCCGTCCTGTCAAGCCATATTTACAGCGTTTCAAATCTCCTAAAACCGTATTTCATCGGCCGTATCCGGGGGGACGTCCGGCTGGAATCCCTGATTCGTACACAGGTCGCAACTATCAGTCGGAACCGTATTTTCGGTAAAGACCTCCCGCACGACACTCTTGCAATATTCCGTCGCCAGCTTGCCGCTCTCCTCGCACACGTCCATGAAAATCATACCCGGCGGGACATCGAAATCCTCAACCGGCAACTCGCGATGGGCCGCAAGCATAATACCGGCCCAGATCGGCAGGGCGTTGGCCGAACCGGTCATATTGCGCCCGATCGAGATAAAATCGTCGAATCCGACCCAGACACCGGTCGTAATCTGCGGCGTATAGCCGACATACCAGTTGTCGCGAAAATTATTCGAGGTTCCGGTCTTGCCGCCGGCCGGTCGGGTGAATCCGAGCCACCGAGCCTTATATCCGGTACCGCCCGGTTCCATGACCGACTGCATCATATTGACCATGATATAGGCCGTCTCGGCCGATAACACTTCTTCTTTGCGGACAGCGGAATTGTCCTCGATGATATTGTCATAGCGGTCAATAATTTTGACGATATGCCGCGGATAAATGCGAATGCCGCCGTTCGGGAAGACCGTATATGCCGCCGTTAATTCCTCGACCCGGACTTCGCTCGATCCCATCGCCAGAGACGGTACCGCACGAAGCGGGCTCTCGATTCCCATCTGCTGGGCATAATACACGGCCATACTCGGACCGATTTTCAACAGCAGCTTGGCCGAAATCATATTCCGGGATTTTTTCAGGCCGGTGCGAAGCGTCATACGTCCGAGATATTTATCATCGAAGTTGTGCGGCCGCCAGTTGTCGGTGCCGGGGATATCGAGAACGATCGAATTGTCATACAGAATTGAGTCCGGTGTCCAGCCGTTATCCATCGCCGCCGTATAAATAAACGGTTTGAAAGCCGACCCCGGCTGGCGAGGCGCCTGGACGGCTCGATTGAATTTAGATTCTGCGAAACTCTTGCCGCCGATCATCACCAGCACATCGCCATTGGTATTATCGAGGGTTATTGCGGCTCCCTGAATTTCTTTGTACGCCCGGACGCTGTCGCCGAATTCGTCGACTGTATCGGGAAGGATTTCGGTATACATTTGATCATTGATACTATGGCGCGCCTCGATTGTCTGCTGGAGTGAATCAAGATGCGCGACGAGACTCGATTCGGCTGCCTGCTGCAAATCCCAGTCCAGGGTTGTGTACACCTTAAGACCGCCATTGTACAGCAAATCCGTGCCGTATGTCTTTTCAATATACTGTCGAATAAACTCGGTGAAATACGGCGCCTTGCCCGGTTCCTCCTCGGGAGGATGAATCTCGAGCGGTAGGGCAGAGAGGGAGTCGTACTCAGCAGGACTTATGCCGCCTTCACTGCGGAATGAATACAAGACACGATTCCGGGCTGCCAGGGCCTTATCGGGATTATTGAACGGTGAGTTGATCACCGGCCCGCGCAACATACCCAAAATCACAGCACACTCCGATACCGTCAGGTCTGAGGCGTCCTTGTTAAAAAAGACATGGGCCGCCGCTGAAATACCATAAGCTCTGTGGAAATAATACAGGTTGAGATACATTTCGAGTATCTCATCTTTGGAGTATGTCCTCTCCAACTTGACAGCAGTCAGGGCTTCCTTGACTTTTCGCGAATAGGTTTGTTCCCGGTCAAGGAACAGCATACGAGCCAGCTGCTGGGTGATCGTCGAGGCGCCGCCTTCGATGCGCATATATGCCAGGTTTTTCATGCCGGTGATGACGATACGCCGGAAATTGATACCCCAGTGATTATAGAACTCCTGATCCTCGACGGCCATCAACATCTTCGGCAGATACGGCGGCAGCTTCCCGAATGGGGTCATCACCCGGTTCTGATTATAAAACTCCTGCAGCAATGTGCCGTCACGGGCATAAATCTTCGTTTTGAGCGGGGGTTCTATATTATAAACTTCCTCGATAGACGGAAGCTCATATTCGTAAATATGATAGATTCGCTGGCCGCCCCAGATTCCCATTAAGAGAAAAAAGACGGCTATCCAGAGTATTGGCCGGGCAAACCAGGGCTTTTTGGACATAGGTGTGTTGCTTTCATTATTCGTTATCATTTGCGGAAGCTAAATCCCCTTTGAGCAAATCGCAATAAAAATATCCCTATCCATTATACTTTCCGGGAATCAAAAGTTCCGAGAAGTCATTTTTCGATAATTGCCAAAAACCGTAAAAAAACGGTGTCAAAGCGGCGTAAACTGTGTATATTTGCAGTCTATTGAAAAAACGGATAACCTTCAATTCAGCAAAAAACGGTCGATTAGTAAAGTATGAGTAAACAAGAAATAGCCCGCCAGCTTGAGATCATCAAAAAGGGCGTCGTTGATTTATTGCCTGAAGATGAGTTCCTCGCCAAATTGAAAGACTCCATAGAAAACAATCGTCCCTTGCGCGTCAAGCAGGGATTTGACCCGACGGCCCCGGATATTCATCTCGGACATACGGTTGGATTGCGTAAACTACGTCAGTTTCAGGACCTCGGTCACCAGGTCGTTCTGATTATCGGCGACTATACCGGTCTGGTCGGCGACCCGTCCGGCCGCTCTGCGACCAGACCGCAGCTGACATATGACGCCATTATGAAGAATGCCGAGACATATCAGCAGCAATTCTTCAAAATCGTCGACAAGGCCAAGACGGAAGTCCATTTCAACGGCGAATGGTTCGACAAGATGGGGCTCAAAGATATCATGCACCTGTCGTCCAAATTCACGATTGCCCGACTGCTGGAAAGAGACGACTTCGAAAAGCGCTATAAAGACGGGCAACCGATTGCTATGCATGAGTTTTTCTATCCTCTTATGCAGGCCTACGATTCTGTTATGATTAAGGCCGATGTCGAAATCGGGGCTACTGAACAAACGTTCAATCTCGTCGCCGGGCGCCATATTCAGGAGGCCTACGGTCAGAAACCGCAGTGTATCCTGACCCTGCCGATTCTGGTCGGTGTCGACGGCACGAATCGAATGAGTAAATCTCTGGGCAATTATATCGGCGTAGATGAATCACCGAAGGAAATCTTCGGCAAAATCATGTCCATTCCTGATAACCTTATCTACTCATACTATGAACTGGTAACTGACTGTGGCCCGGATGAAATGAAGGATATAAAGGCGCGTCTGGAATCTGACGAATTCAACCCGATGGAACAGAAGAAGGCTCTCGGCGTCTTGCTGGTTTCCATGTATCACGATAAAGAGAAGGGAATCGAGGCCAAGGAGGAGTTCGAGCGAGTTTTCTCCGATCATGGCGTTCCCGATGACATCCCGGAATTCTCCATTGCCGAATTGGGAGACAAACCCTGGATAGTCAAGTTGCTCGATGATACGAAGATGGTCGGTTCAAGAGGCGAAGCACGACGACTGATTAAGGCAGGCGGTTTGTATATCGACAATGAGCGGATGGGAGACGATTCCGCCGAAATTGCTCTTAAGCCCGGAATGCTCTTTAAGGTCGGAAAACGGAAATTTTTCCGAATTGTAAAATAATTACGGAAACTCCTGCGGTTTTGGACGTTATACACTATATGGAAATTAAAACAGTATCAAAAATCACCCTTGGGCTTGCCCTGATTCTCATAAGTCTGTCTATCATGACCGGTTGTGGAGCGAAATACACAAAGGTCAGGGAGAGATATGATGCCGAAGCGAAGCGGCTTCAGGACCAGGCCATGGCCGAGGCATATAATCACTTCACGAATGCGAATATCATTGAAATACTCGGCGCGACCGATCAAGCCATAATCGAATATGAAAAGGCGCTCGAATTCGACCCGACCTCGCCGACCATTCGTACTGATTATGCTCGTTTGCTCTTTCGCGTTCGCCGCGTACCTGAGGCGTTGACGAACGCTTTACAAGTAGAGCCGAAAAACTCGGAAATACATCTCCTTATCGGAGATTGCTATCGCCTGACTAATAACGAGGTAGCTGCCAAATCACATTACCGCCAGGCGGTCGATATGGACCCGGACAATATCAATGCCTATTGGTATTTGGCCGGATATTATCAAAAAGACAATCAACCCGATTCGGCAATCTGGGCCTATTACGAGCTGGCTCGATTATCGGACACCTATCGCATCTGGCATGAACTCGGTCTTATGCTCGGCACCGCCAAGCGCTATGACGAAGCCAAAGATGCCTTTTTACGCTCGATTGAGATAAATCCGGAAAAGAATAACATCAACAGCTATCTGGGACTGGCTGCGACGTATGATGCCCTCGATCAAATCGATCTTGCGGAAACATATCTCAACAGAGCCTCTGAGCTCGATCCCTATGATGTGCGCGTTGTTCGCGAGAAAGTCCGCGTCTATCGCCAGCGAAACGATATAAAAAAGACTCTCGAGGCCTCCGCTCAGCTTGTCAAACTCGTTCCCTCTGACTGGGAAGCCGTCCGCTTCCATGGATTCTTACTCTATGTCGACGGGCAATTGCACGAGGCGGATTCACTATTCAGGGAACGAATCGAATTCGGAGACGAGCACCCGCTCAATTTCTTCTATGTCGGCCGGATTGCCATCGAATGGAATAATCTGGAAGAAGCTCGCACCGATTTCACGCGTTGTGTTACTCGCGACAGCTCATTTGCGGATGGCTGGCTGAATCTTGCCTTTACCTGGAGACAACAGGACAGTCTCGATGCCGCTATCGAAGTCTATCGCCGTGGGTTAGAATACATTACTGATGAAGAAGACAGGGCACGCCTTTTGTTCGCGCTCGGCTCGACTCTTGAGCGCAATAACCAATTTCACGAGGCGGTGACGACGTTCCAGGATCTTATCAGCATGAATCCCAATCATGATCCGGCGCTGAACTATCTCGGTTATATGCTTGCCGATGCCGGACAACAGTTACAGTATGCCCTCGAATTAATCGAACGAGCCATGGAACTGTCACCCAATAACGGAGCGTATCTCGATAGTTACGGATGGGTTCAATTCAAACTGGGCAATTATAAAGTCGCTCTGGCCCAGTTACAAAAAGCCGCCCAACTGATTGACAGTGATCCGGTCGTCTTTGAACACATGGGCGATGTCTACAAAAAACTCGGCGAAACTGAAAAGGCGATGGACGAATACAAAAAGGCTCTGGAAATGGCGCCGGATAGTTTCGATCTTGAGGAGAAAATGAAGTAGTGGTTCACACAGGGAAGCTCTGGAAGCGCTACGTAATCATTAGTCTGTCATTACTACTCGCAATCGGGTGCGCGAAATCGGTTTCACCGCCCGGCGGCCTCGAAGATAAAACACCTCCCGAAATTTCGACGACATTTCCGCCATCCGGGTCTGTTTCGTTCCCGACCGATTCGACGATTATTATCGAATTCTCAGAAATAATCAGCAGCAGCGGAATCGAAAAGGCGATTTACATCACGCCGACAGTCAGCCCCGAACCGAAGATAAAGGTCTCAGGGAATAAACTTAAAATTACACCTCGGGAGCCGCTCAAAGAAGACCGCACATATGTCATCACACTCGGCACCGATTTGAAAGATGCCCATAATGTGCGCCTGAAACGACCGCTTGTCCTCGCGTTTTCAACCGGCCCGACAATCGATACCGGCGTCATCAGCGGTTCCGTTTACAAAGAAGATAATAAGCCCGCCTCCAATATCAGCATCGCCTTGTTTGAATCGTTGCCTGATGCCGATACTGCGACAATAGATTCTCTCATTCCCGATTACATCACACAAACAGGCAATGATGGACGCTTCGAGTTCACGTACATACCGCCTCAGCCTTATTATCTGGTTGCCTTCGATGATGCGAATAAGAACAGGCGTATCAATCCCGGCAAAGAACTTATCGGCCTGCCGTCGCAAGCCATTGTTCTCGATTCAGCGGATGCCGACATTTCCGATTTATCGATTCGATTGTCGCAGGTCAGCACAACGCCGTTTGCGATTCGCGCATTGACTCTCAATCAGAATAATCTTATCAAGTTGAAGCTGACCAAACCGATAGATGAGCAAACGGCGCAAGAGTTTTGTCCCGGTTTTACATTAGTTTCCGCGATTGGGGATACGCTTTATAATAGCGCGTATACAACTACATCGGGTTATCCCACCGGGGATTTTCTGTTTATTCCCGAAGGGAAATTCGATACCCTGGAGTATACTTTTTCTGCAAACATTAAAACGTTATTTCCGACCGCCTCCGATTCATTGTGCCTGATTTCATATAGCTTTACTCCAAAACCCAAACCGGATGAGGCGGCCCCGGTACTGAGTTATATCATGCCGGCCGACAGCGCGCACAATATTTATCCCGACTCGCTCATTCGCCTTCGCTTCGACGAACCGGTCGTATTTGCCAATGCGAGCGAAATCTTAAAGATTGTCGACAATGATGATACGATAAACGTCACGACTGAACAGGTGTCTCCATTCGAATTCTCCGGCAAATCGAATACATCACTCTCCTATGGACATGAATATATTCTTTCGATTGATGGGACTATGATATCTGATCGTGTTGGGAATCGCTATACCGATTCTACTATCGCTATTACCTTCTTCACGATTGGCGCCGATACGCTGGGAACGATATCCGGCGGCATTCAGTATGTTACGCCGCAAAATGTCATTTCTCCGGTTCATCTGACGTTCAATCCGACAAGCGGGGGAGAGGCGAAGTCGATTATTCTCGATAAGGGTCAGATAGAATTTTTGATTGACCTGCTGCCCGGGTATTACACAATTTCAGGATACAAAGACAATAACACGAACGGCTCCTACGACTACGGCTCGATACTCCCGTATCAGACGGCCGAACCGTTTGCCGCTCCCGCCGATACGTTCCGGGTTCGCTCGCGCTTCGTAACCGAGGGCGCGGTCGTCGAATTTTAGGAGGAACTCATGCTGGAACAATACGGCCTGCCGCTCTGGGCGGAAAAACTCATTTATGCCGCGGCCATTTTAATCGGTACCCTCATCGCAGGGTACGCCGCACGCCTGATACTCAGATTCCTTGCACATCGCATTGCGCAAAAGACCAAAAGCGAACTCGATGATATCATCATTTCTTCTATCAAACGTCCATTGTTCTATCTGATCCTCATTCTCGGATTCGGATACCTGTTTAAATATCTGCATGCATCCTACGAGTTTATCACCGACGCCACCGACCGCATGCTGGAGGGTATTGCCTTCTCATTCGGAGCAGTTGTGACGGCATGGCTTTTGATACGTCTGTTTACGGGATTGTCGAAATGGTATACGAAACATATTGCGGCAAAGACGGAAACGAGGCTCGACGATGAGTTCATCCCGATAATCGAACGCAGTATAAAAATAGTCATTTTCGTTTTGGTGCTGATGGCGATTCTCTCGCACTTCAATGTCGACATCAAAGGCCTCGTCGCCGTTCTCGGTGTTTCATCACTCGCGATTGCTTTGGCGGCCAAGGATACGCTGGCCAACATGATAGCCGGGTTTATCCTGATGCTCGATCGCCCGTTCCGGGTAGGGGACAGGATAACGCTCGACGGTGAGCGTATTCTCGATGTCTATGAAATCGGTTTGCGCTCGACCAAGTTTCTTACCCGTGACAACACACTCGTCATTATTCCCAACAATGAAATCTCCCGCATGGTCGTCGATAACCTCTCGTACCCGGCGCCCGAAATTCGCGTTCGCGTCCATGTCGGCGTCGCTTATGGTTCGGATATTGATGTCGTGAAGAAGTTACTCGTCGAAGCCGCCAATAGTCATCCGGCGACAATCCAACAAGAGCGTACCTGGGTGCAGTTTCTTAACTTCGGCGATTCATCTCTGGATTTCCGAGTCAACTCGTATGTCGCTGATTATTCCGAACAGCGGCGCACTGCGCATGAGATCCGGGAACTCGTGTATAAGATATTCGACCGGGAAGGAATCGAAATTCCGTTTCCGCAGCGCGTTGTTCATATGAAATCGGAAAATAAGTTATCTGATTAATCGACGGTAGCAAAAACCACCAAATAAAAAAAGCCCGGATGAATCATCCGGGCTTGTGTTTTTTCAAGAAAATTAACTCTTACATTTTGCCCCAGAGTTTAATTTTCACCTTGCGCTGTTTGGCATACGAAACCTGGCCGTCGCCCGCTTCCATGGATTTGTTTTCGCCATGGCTGACGAGGAAGATACGATACAGGTTGACGCCGTAATTATCGACCAGGTAATACTTGGCCGCGCCGGCGCGCTTTTGCCCGAGTTCAAGGTTAAAGTCCTTGGAACCGGACGGATCCGTGTAACCGAGAACTTCAACAACCGTACCACGATCCGCAATCATCTTGTCGCCGATCTGATCCATGATTTCGATCGAATTCGAGGTCAACTCGTAAGAATTGAAATCGAAAAAGATTTCCCATTCACCAAGGACCTGGTAGCTCTCAAAACCTTTGGCCTCGTTGATGGCCATGTCGGTCTTTGCTTCCAACTGCGTCGTCAATGACTGCAGACGGGCAATCGAAGCCTGGTTGCCATCGACGCTCTTCTTCAGATTGTCGATAGCGGACTGACTGCGAGCATGCTCTTCGGCAACCGCGTTATCCACATATTGCTTGGAAGCGCCGCAACCGGCCAGCAGTATCAGGGCAATCATTCCCAGTACAGGTAGTAAATACCTCATTTTTTTAATCTCCATATTAACCCCTAACCATTACCTTTGTTTTACAATTTGCCTCACAAAAAAGATGAAATAACCGCTGATGTCAACCTTTTTTTATAGAAAATCCTTACTGCTTGATGGCGCCCGCGGTGATGCCGGACACGATATGTCTTTGAAAGACAATAAACAACACGAGAATCGGCACGACTGCGACGACCGATCCGGCCATCAGTTGATGCCAGTCGATGGATTGATATCCCAGGAGCATTGCCAATGCCACGGGGAGTGTCCGATACTGTTCGGATGATGTCAGTATGAATGGAAACAGAAAACTATTCCAATTCGTCATAAATACTTGAATTGCCAGAATCGCCAGCGCCGGTTTGCACAATGGCATGACGATCTTAAACAGGATTCGCATCTCTCCCGCGCCATCGATTCGGGCCGCCTCCTCGAGAGATTCCGGCAGCGTCGTAATATACTGCTTCACGAGAAAGATACCGATCGGATTAACCAGCCAGGGAAGAATCAATGCCCAGTAGGAATCATAGAGCCCAGTCTTCTGCATCAAAATATACACCGGAATGATAACGATATGCACCGGCACCATGAGGACGATAAGCACCGTATAAAACCAGAACCGGGAACCGGGTATTTTCCTGCGCGCCAGTACATATCCGCACATGAAACAAAACAGAATATTCCCGAGTGTGACAATGATTCCGACCAGCAATGAGTTAAACAGATACAGTCCGAATTTATTCGTTGAAAATATATATGCGAAATTATCAAATGACAATCGGGAGGCGGTATCCGTTATGCTCAACCAGAACATCCAGAAAAGGGGGAAGACCATCACGACAAAAATGGCGCTCAGCAATATATATCGCCATGACCTTTGCATCGCTATGCCTTCCACTCGGTTTTCAGGAATTTGAATTGCAGAATCGACACGATACCGATTATCGCGAACAGCACATATGCCGCCGCCGATGCATAACCGAAATCGAAATTCTTCAGCCCGGTCTCATAGACGAAATACACGCCGGTAAAGGTCGCATTCAGCGGCCCGCCTTTGGTCATGACGAAGACCTCGACAAATACCTGGAACGATTTGATACTGTTGATGACGATGATGAACAACAACACCGGTTTGAGCATCGGCAGGGTCACGAATCTGAATTTCTGCCATCGCGATGCTCCGGCCAACGTTGCCGATTCATACAATTCATCGGGAATTGTTTGCAAGCCACCCAGAAATATCAACATGTAATACCCGGATGCCATCCAGATATCCATCGCCATAATCGAGGCCAGGGCAGTCTTTTCGGATAACAGGAAACCACTGACCGGCGGATGCAGACCGATCATATCCGCGAGAAAATGCAGGTAACCGCCGCGAGCATACAGGTTTGAAAAGATCAATGCGATGACGACCATCGATGTAATGGACGGCATGAAATACGCGGCGCGAAAAAACGTGCGACCTTTCAACTTCTCATTCAACAAAAGTGCAAGGCCAAGCGCAATCACCGTCGTAAATGGAATCGTCCCGATCACGAAGATGAAACTGTTTTCAAGCGATGTTATGAAATCCGGGTCGGAAAACAAGCGAGCATAATTGGCAAAACCGATCCAATCGACCGTCGGATCGAGCAGGCGATAATCCGTCAGGCTGAGGAAAAACGAATAGATAAGCGGAAACAGCCAGAATATCCCGAATGTCAATATCCACGGCAGAAACAGCGCCCAGCCCTTGTATCGCCCATCGGACGTCATTTCAATAACTGCTCATTAATAATCTGAGTGGCCGTCTTCAGAGCCTGCCGAGGCGTCTCCGTTTTATACAGTGCCTTTTCTATTGCCTTTTCCAGAGCGGCCTCGATATACACCCACTTGGGGTGGGCGGGAGGCATCTTACTCGTCTGCAGTTGCGCAAAGAATGTATCGTAGTGTAATTGCCCTGCAAACGATTCATGCGATGCGGCAATCAGCGACGCTGGAGTCGGTGTCCTGTTTTGCTTGCAGAATTTCAACTGATTCTCTGGTGAGCAGATGTGTTTAATCAACTCAAATGCCATATCGAAATGTTTTGATTTCGAATTCACACACAGGTATTCGCCGCCGGCAAATGAGATTGACTGAGCGAGTGTATCCGGCGCGGGAATGAGCTGAGTCGAAAACGCCAGTGCGGGGCGTTCTTTTTCAATTCGCTTCAGCAGCCAGTCACCGGAGATGATAAATCCGATTTTGCCTTCGAGGAAGGCATCCTCAAGGCGCCGTTGTGTGTCGATCAATCCCGTTTCACTCAATTTCAGATAAAACTCTAATGCCTCGACTGCCTTATCCGAATCGAGAACACACCGTGTCCCCGCATTACTCAATATTCTGCCGCCATTCGACCATAAAAACGGAAGGAATTTTTTGTACAACCGATGACGCTCGGCCGAATTCGAGCCAAATCCATATATGTCATCGCCGAGCGCATCGACTCGCTGACACGCAGTCAGCCACTCGTTCCAATATCCCGGATAATACTCCGGCGAATACCCTGCGCTTGTAAGCAATTCATTATTGCTGAATAAAACTCTTGTACCCAGTATCCAGGGAAATGCATAATATGAATCGCCGATTTGCCCGGGTTCCCACATCAGGTATTCACTTCGCAGCGCATCTGTCCGCGAGGTCAAGTCCAATAAATGTCCGGTCGTGGAGAACTCCGGTATCCAATCGGAACCGAGCTCCACAACATCCGGCCCGGTGCCTGATGAAAAGGCAATGGCAATTTTATCATGCCCGTCGGCCCAGGTCAAATCGACCAGCTCAACGCGCACGCCGGGATGAGAAGTCTCGAAATCGCTGACGATTTCCTGTACGACCGGTTTGATTCCCGTATCGGTCCAGAAATGCCACCAGGTAATGACAATTTCTTTATCCTGCTTCGTCCCGCAAGACGAAACGAACAGTACGATTAACACCGCAAGTATCAATATCTTTTTCATGTCAGGACGATAGACAGCCCGCCGCCGCAAGTCAACTTCAAACTTTTTCTTGAATAATCGTATTGCGAACAGGTATATACCGGTATGCATTGCCGCAAATGTAAAATAAAGATGAAGGAAGAGAAACGCAGCTTCCACAAACAACGAAAATGGGTCTGCCCGAAGTGCGGCGCCGTTAAAATGGAGCCGGTCAAACCCCGCGAGAAATAACGGCAAAATGTGACACTTTTCATCGCACTTTAGCGTATATACATTCTATATGGAAATAAAAATAGGCACATCAGGGTACAGTTTCGAGGATTGGCGGGGGAATTTCTATCCCGGCCAAATCCAAAAAGGAAAAATGCTCGATCACTACCAGGCCTATTTCAATACCGTCGAGATCAATTCGACCTACTATCGCATTCCACACCCGGCCATCATGTACAATATCGTCAACAAGACGAAGCCTGATTTCGACTTCTTTGTCAAAGCCAATAAAAACCTCACCCACGAGCGGGTCGATTTTCAAAGGCCGGCCGATCAATTCCATGAGGCGATCAAGCCTCTCGTCGAACGCAATCAGTTGCGAGGCATCCTGGCCCAATATCCCTGGTCATTCAAATATTCACCTCGCAACCTTCAGTACCTCCGGATTTGCCGGGAATTAATGCAGCCGTATCCGTTCTTTATCGAATTTCGCCATGACAGTTGGCTGCGGGATGAGACGTTTTCTCTTATGAAAAGCGAGGGGATACACTTCGTATCGGTCGATGGGCCGAGGCTCCAGGGGCTATTGCCGCCTGAATTGCGAATTACGACCGATATGGCCTATATTCGCCTCCACGGCCGCAATGCGGAACAATGGTGGAATGGCGGCGCACTGCGATACGACTATCTCTACAATCCGAATGAACTACAAGAGTGGAAAGAAAGAATAGAGAAACTGCAGGATACAGTCACGAAAACCTATATTTTCTTCAATAATTGTCATCTCGGACAGGCGGTCAAAAACGCTCGCGACCTCATGAAGATGTTCGATTTCTAATTATTGTTGACAATCAGTAACTTACAGGGGTAATTTAGCGGAATATGAAGGCACATTTGGAATTACAGGGTATTACGAAGCAGTATGGGGAAAAGAAGGCCGTCGACGGCCTCGATCTGAAAATCCCCAAGGGCTGCATTTATGGAATTATCGGCCCCAACGGCGCCGGTAAAACCACGACCATTCGCATGATTATGAACATAATCGTGCCGGATTCGGGTACCGTTCTGTTCGACGGCAATCCGGTCGACAATGAATTCAAGAATCGCGTCGGTTATTTGCCGGAAGAGCGCGGTCTGTACAAAAAGATGACTCTCAAGGAAGTCATTTTGTATATGGGACGCCTCAAAGAAGCTTCGGCCAAAGATATCAATGCCAATATGGATATCTGGCTCACCCGCATGAAACTCATCGAGTACAAAGACAAGAAAGTCGAAGAGCTCTCCAAGGGTATGCAGCAGAAACTGCAATTCATCACGACGCTGATCCATGATCCCGAAATCATCATTCTGGATGAATTGTTTTCCGGCCTCGATCCGCTCAATATCGAATTGATCAAAAACGTTGTTCTTGACCTGAAAAAACAGGGCCGTACGATTCTGTTCTCCACACATGTCATGGAACAGGCCGAAAAACTGTGCGAATATATCTGCATGATCAACGGCGGGAAAAAGGTGCTCGATGGCCCGCTCTCCGATGTGAAAAGCCAATACGGAACAAACAGCATACACCTTGAAATCGACGGCGACGGCTCGTTCCTGCATACGATAACCGGTATCGAGAGCGTCACCGAATATACCAACTACTATGAGCTAACCGTCTCTGATTCGGTACAGACCAACGATATCCTCAAAACCATCGTCGATAAGGTGAAGGTAAAACGATTCGAGCGCATCGAACCATCCCTCTATAATATCTTTATCAGATTGGCCGGGGGAGAAGAGGCGCTCAAAGTCGATGCTTCCGCAGGGGAAGGAGGCATCCGATGAACAAGTTTTTGACCATTTTCAAAAGTGAATACTCTCAGGTAGTAAAAAAGAAATCGTTTATCGTCGGCATTATCCTGACACCGCTGTTCATGATAGCGATTTCAATCCTGCCTGCCTATTTCGCCTCTCGTGATGTCGCCAAGTCGACGACATATTCAATCGTCGATCTCGATGGCCGCGATTTATCTGACAGAATTGTCGAGTCGCTTAAACGGTACAAACTCGAGAGTGATTCAACCATAGAATCTTATAATCTAAAAGAAATATATCGCCTGTCGGCGAATGAGAGTGACAGTCTCAAGGAGTTGCGATTCTATCTGGATAGCCTGATTCAAAACAAGGCGCTGTCGCGCTATCTCGTCGTTTTCCCGAATGCCGAACTGACGGATTCGGTGCTGATGGTCTCGAAATCGATGAGCTTCAAAACGGTGGGCCGATACAACCGGCGCATCTCGGATATTTTAACCGAGAAGCGGCTCGAGAATTCCGACATTTCCATGGGTATTGACACCGTCCTTAATATGACCCGGCGGATTGATGTCATCGAGGAATCCCCCGGCGGCAAATCGAAGGACTTCATGACAACCTACTTCGGCGCGCTGATATTCGTCTTTATTATCTTCGGCTCCGTCATGGGATTCGGACAAATCCTCATGCGTTCGGTAATCGAGGAGAAAAACTCGCGCGTCATGGAAGTCCTCATGTCCTCCGTTACGCCGTTCCAGCTTATGATGGGTAAGGTGCTCGGGCTCGGCGCCGCCAACCTGACGCAGGTCGGTGTGTGGGCGCTTCTGGGAGCCGGATTGTTTTTCATGCGAGGGTCGGTTGATATCTCGAGCCAGGTAGCCGGCATCATCTTCAATCCGGTCATCATCGTTTTCTTCGTACTGTTTATGGTCGTTGCTTATATTATGTACTCGACACTCTTCGCACTGATCGGCTCGATTTGCAGTACCGACAAAGAGGCCCAAAACTTCATATTTCCCATTACGATGACGCTGATGGCGCCGGTTTTCCTGATGATGTATATCGTCCAGCAACCCGATTCATTGGTAACTACCATCCTGTCGTTTATTCCGGTGCTGACGCCGACGATGATGATGGCGCGCATCAACCTGGCCGGCCCCGACTCATTTGCCTTTTCCGACCCGATTATTCTGGAAGCGTTCATCGGACTTTTTGTTGCGATAATTTTCTGCATCGGTTTAATTTGGCTGACATCGAAAATCTTTAGAATGGGGATATTGATGTACGGCAAGCGAGCGACGCTGCCGGAAATTATGAAATGGGTTCGCTATAAATGACGGTCAGAAAACGGTTGTGGACATATGCGCTTTTGACCCTTCTCTTTACACTGATCTATCTGTCGGTGTACGGAAAGAGGACGATGGAGGTCTCCGACGAGGTAGTGTATAACTACCCGTCTCTGCCCGCGGAGAGCCAAAATATACCCATCTGTAATACCCGAGGCCTGGCCATCAACGCCCGCTCGGCCCTTATCGTCGATAATTCCAACGATGCCTGGATTTATGCCAAACATCCGATCAAGGTGCGCCCGATCGCATCCATTACCAAACTGTTGACTGCCATGGTCTATCTCGATTTGGACCCCAATCTCGATACTGTCATCTATATCTCGAACCGCGACTGCTATAATTCCGCCAAATCTCATATATATAAGGGTGAGGCTTACAAAGCTCGCGATCTGCTCATGGCAGCGCTGATGGCTTCGGATAACCGAGCCGCCCGGGCTATCGCAACCGCCTCGGGACTGGCGCGCCTTCGGTTTATAGAGAAAATGAACGAAAAAGCCCGCGAGTTAGGCATGATGGATACGCAGGTGTTCGAGGTCACCGGCCTTGACGAGCGCAATGTTTCTACGGCCGCCGATGTCGCCCTGCTCATTCGCGAGGCCAATAAATACCCGATGATTAAAAAAGCGTCCTCGACTTATACCTATCGCTGCCAACTGCAAAACAAGAAGCGCACCAAGCGGTTTATCAACACAAACCGGCTGGTTCGCTCGAAATGGGAGGTCGCCGTCGGCAAGACCGGCTTCATTATGGAATCCGACTATTGCATCGCGACAATCCTCAGAGACAAAAGCGGCAAGGAAATCACTCTCGTCGTCCTGGGATCGCCGACCAATAGTGTTCGCTTTTCCGTTGCCCGAAAAATGGCCTTTTTTGGATTTAAACGAGCGGAGAGTTTAAACAATGGGACACAAATCGCCGGTCGATGAACTGGTCGACGGCATCGATGCCATCGGCACTATTCTCGACGAAAATTTGCCGGCCCTCAAGGCTCGCCTCGATAAGCTGACCGAAAAACTCATTGATACTTCGCAAACCGCCTCTGAAATCAAACGAGCCGTCCTGACGACTGACGAGACTCAGGACGAATTCAAACGAGTCGTCACCCGTATGGAGAGCCGCCTGACTGAATTTTCCGACACGATCGAGGCCCTCAATCGCCGCATGGATCAACTCCAGAAAACGATGCTTGAACTGATAATGGAAACCGGCAAGACGGGGGAGAGCCCTATCAGTGACGATAGCGAGCTGTCCGATACGGTCAAAGCCATGGAAGACCGGATTAAAAAACTCGAGGGCAACCGCCTCCTCGGCGGCGATTATAAAAACCGCCTGTAAGGGAAATGGAATTCTCTTTCTTTTTTATCAATCCAGCCATATATTCGGCCGGTTATGAATTTCCTGATTATCGACAATAATGACAGCTTCACGCTGAACCTGCGGCATCTCATTGCCCAATCCGACGGCCGCCTACCGGACGTAATTCCTTATGAGGCAATCAATACCGCCGATTTTGCAGCTTACGATATTATAGTCATATCGCCCGGCCCCGGTAAACCCGAGGAGTATCCGAACTATCGGCGCCTGTTCGAATCAGGAAAACCGATCATCGGCATCTGCCTCGGCATGCAAGTCATGGCGATTTATTTTGGGGGAGAGGTCGACCGTCTGCCGGATTGCTTTCACGGCCGCACTGAGGATATTGAGTTTGACGGGAAGACTCTTGCAGTCGCTCGTTATCACTCCCTGGCGGTGACCAGAGTGCCGGATTGCTTCGATGTCATATCCCGCAACAGCTCGAGTGTCCCCATGGCCATCGCGCATAAGACTTTGCCGATTATCGGATTTCAGTTTCACCCGGAATCGTTTTTAACGGAAAACGGCAATACATTTATTGATTATGCCCTTACATTCATCGACAGACATATCACTCGACCGGTTTGACCGGCTGATCCGATTCTGCCGGCAACACTACGATGCCGACCTGTTTCTGGCAGCTTCGTCGTATCAGGATTGCGGCAAGTCATATATTTGCATATATCCAACGGATGAATATACTATCGATGCAACTGCAGGCAGGGAAGATCTGAGTCGTTTCTGCTTTGCCGATGCCCGTCCTTCCTTTGGCTATCTCAGCTATTCATACGGGCAACTGCTCCGAGGAATCCGGACCGGTAAATCAAGCGATTTCCCGCTCGGGCATATTAAGAAATATGCGACCGTTCTATTGTACGATGGCCAATTTCTTGAGGTTAATAATTATGACGACAAGAATATCATCGATCTCGACTCTCTCCTCGTCGCCATTAATCAACCTGAGAGGCCTGTCGAATCACATGAATCACAAACAGCCATTGCATTACAGCAGTCATTGTCGCGCGACGAATACATTGATGGTACAAGGTGTACAATAGATTATATCCGAGACGGATACATCTATCAGTTAAACCTTACCATTAAGTATTCGGCGACAATAAATCGATTCGATTGCGATGCGCTGTTCAACCATTTCTGGCGCAACTACCCGGCCTCGCATTATGCCTTATTCACATCCGGGCAGTACACGATCGTCTCGACCTCGCCGGAACGATTTCTGAGCATCAGCGATGGCGAAGTCCTCTCACAGCCCATAAAAGGGACACTCGATTTTACAACACGAGACACATCCCTGATACGGCAACTCACCGAATCGCCCAAGGAAAGCGCCGAATTGTCCATGATTGTCGATATGGTCAGAAATGACATCAGTGCCAATTGCGAAGTCGGAAGTGTCCGGGTCAACCGCCATAAATCGGTCTTCGAGGTTGACAATCTGCTGCAAATGTATTCGGATGTCACGGGACAACTAATGGAGAATAAAACCGTCATTGATTTATTGGTAGACGCCTTTCCCGGCGCCTCAATCACCGGTTGCCCGAAAAAGAAGGCGATGGAATTGATAGACGAACTCGAGCCGCATTCTCGAGACGCCTATTGCGGGAGTTTTTTTGTCATAAAAGGTATTAAAAACATGGAATCCTCGATAGCAATCAGAACGGGATATTATGACATGAAAAGCCGTCAACTGTCATTTTTTGCGGGAAGCGGAATAGTAGTTGAATCCGACCCTGAAAAAGAATATCTTGAAACTACCGCCAAGGCACGGAAATTTCTCGATTATTTACATACAAACGCAGACAAGGAGGTTTAATCTATGCGCAAGGCATGTACGATTACACTATTGGCAGTTCTGTCAATCAGCCTGACACTATTACTCTCTTGTGAACAGGCTAACAATCACAAAGACAGCGAAATGGTCGCGCTCGTTGATAGCGTGTCATCCGCTGACGGCGTAAATATCGTTTACGAGGTCAATGGCCCCAAAAACAGCGATCTGACGCTCGTGTTCATTCATTGCTGGAGCTGTGACCGGTCATACTGGCGCAATCAGGCACCGGTTTTCTCCAGGACTTACAAAGTGGTTACTATCGATCTGGCCGGCCACGGCCAGTCGGCTCTAGGTCGGGGAGAATACTCAATGGTCGCCTATGGCACCGATGTTGCCACGGTTGTCAATAAACTCGGTCTCACCAATGTCGTCCTGATCGGGCACTCGATGGGTGGCAGTGTCATCACAACCGCCGCCAAGCAATTACCGGGCAAAGTCGTGGCTCTCGTCGGCGTCGACACATTCGATCGCTTCGGCATTCCCATCCCGGCCGGAAATATAGAAGGCTATATCGGTGCACTGCGCACTCAGTTTTCGGAAACAACCAAAGCCTTCGTGGGATCCATTATCGGCCCCAAAGCCGACTCCAGCCTCAGGCAATGGATTATCGAAGATATGAGCGGGGGAGACCCGACTGTGGGCGCCGAATCCATGCTCGGTATAATCAACTATGCCTACAGCGACCAGGTCATCAATGATTTGAAGGAAGTCAATCTGCCGTTGTACTTGATTAATTCTCCGTCGAATACGGCCCAACTGGATAATGTCCGAGGCGCAGTACCGAAACTTGAAGTAATTGTACAAGACAGCGCACTGCATTTCGGTCATATGACCCTGGTCGATGAGTTCAACAAAGACCTGCAGGAAGTCCTGGATGACATTAAATCCGGGCAAGAATCGCACTAATATTGAAGACAATAGACTTAAGCGCAATGCTTCAGTCTATTGCTTTTTACTTACCGTGTCTCATAAGATATATTATGTCTACTAAGACTATTCTCAACAATAAGGCCCGATTGGAAAGAACCGGGCCTCTCTATTGATTGCTTCTATTTACTGTACTAAAACGAAGCGACTATCCTGTCTTTATTTCACAACCAGGTTCACCAACCGACCTTTAATATAGATCTCTTTGACGATACTCTTGCCCTCGAGGTGTGTCTTGACCTTGTCATTCGACTTGGCCTCGGTCAATATCGTCTCCTGATCAGCCTCGGAATCGACCTCGATTTCGCCCCGGAGCTTACCGTTGACTTGTACCGCCACAGTTATCGTATCCGCTACGATTGCATCGGGGTCAAATACCGGCCAATCAGTCTGAAACACCGAATATCCCTGGCCGCAGCTTTCCCACATTTCTTCAGCCAGACACGGCGCCACTGGCGCGATCAACTGGATTAGCTTCAAGACACTGTAGTTGACCAAATTCTGATTCAATTGCTCGGGCTTGAACTCATTCAGGAACTTCATCAGAGCCGCGATAACCGTATTGAACTGGAACAATTCGACGTCATGCGTGATCTGCTTAATCGTCTGATTCAGCCGCACATACATGCGAAATTCATCGATCGTCAATTCGTCTTTATTAAAGTAATACTTTAAATCAACCTTCGTATCACTATCATAATTATTGACTAACGGGAAGAACTTATTCCCGACGAATTTCGCCATATTGATGACCAAATCGTCGGTCCAGTCGATCGGGACATTCGGCGGCGCCTTGAAAAACATCGCCATGCGAGCGATATCTCCGCCGTAATTCTCAATGAGACCGATCGGCGACACGACATTTCCGCGCGTTTTGGACATCTTATGGCCTTTTTCATCATTGACCATGCCGTGGTTATATAACCTCGCCGCTGGTTCTTCGACATCTAACAGGCCGATATCTTTCAGGAATTTCGTGAAAAATCTGAAGTAAATCAGATGCCCCACAGCATGCTCGGCGCCGCCGATATATTGGTCAATCGGCAGCCATGCCTTGGCCGCATCCTTACTGAAGACTTCGGATTCATTCCTCGGATCCAGATAGCGCAGGAAATACCACGATGAACAGATAAACGTATCCATGGTATCGGCATCCCGCTTCGCGTCTCCCCCGCATGTCGGACAGGAGACATTGATGAACTCGGGCACATCGGCCAGAGGCGAGCGCCCCTTGGGCAGATAGTTCTCGACCTCCGGCAGAATCACCGGTAAATCCTTATCCGGAACCGGTACCGCTCCGCATTTCGGGCAGTGAATGACCGGTATCGGCGTACCCCAATACCGTTGCCGAGAGATCAGCCAATCCCGCAGGCGATAATTGATCTGCGCCTTTCCGATGCCTTTTTTCTCGGTATATTTGATCGTCTCAGGTATCGCCTTGTTACCCGGCGTGCCGTCGAACTCTCCCGAATTAACCATTTCACCGTATTCGGTGTACGCCTCGGTCATCTTATCGGAATTCAGAACAACGCCGTCTTTGGTCTTTATAACGACTTTTATCGGGATATCATATTTCCGGGCGAATTCAAAATCGCGCTGATCATGCGCCGGTACGGCCATCACAACACCGGTCCCATACCCGGCCAGGACATAATCGGCTACCCACAGCTGAATCTTTGACCCGTCGAACGGATTGATGGCATAGCATCCGGTAAAGACGCCGTCTTTATCCTCGCCCGCCGCCCGCTCGACCTCGGTTTTCCGCTTCGCCTTTTCGATATATTCATCGACTGCGGCTTTGTACTCATCCGGAATGCTCAGCTTGCCCAAAATTTCCGCTTCCGGCGCAATCGACATAAATGTCACACCGTACACGGTATCGGGCCGCGTCGTGAAAATCGGCAGGTCTTCCCCGCTACCATCTATTTTAAAGACGATTTCACAACCTTCGCTGCGGCCGATCCATTCCTTCTGAATTGCGCGAATAGAATCCGGCCAGCCGTCCATCGTATCCAATGAGTTATTCAACCGCTCGGCATAGTCGGTAATTTTCAAGAACCACTGTTCCAGTTCGCGCTGTTCGACCGGGCTGTCGTCCCGCTCGCACAAACCGTTGATCACCTGTTCATTGGCCAGAACGGTATTGCATGTCGGACACCAATTGACCTTCGCCTGCTTGCGATAGGCCAGCCCTTTTTCGAACATGCGCAGGAAAATCCACTGCGACCAGCGATAATAATCGGGCAGGCACGAGGCGATTTCCCTGTTCCAGTCAAACGAGATACCGACTTTCTTTAAAGTATCCCTTGATACTTGGATGTTCTTGAGCGTCCACTCGTTCGGATGCAATCCCCGCTTGATCGCCGCATTCTCGGCCGGCAGACCGAAGGCGTCCCATCCGAACGGATGCAGCACGTCATAGCCGTTCATCATCTTGAAACGGGCGACCGCATCGCCCAGCGTATAATTACGGAAATGCCCCATGTGAATGTCGCCGGACGGATAGGCAAACATCACCAACAGGTAGAATTTTTTATCGGGTTTTTCCGGCGCCTGAAATATCCGGGATTCATCCCAGCGCTTGCGCCACTTTTCTTCTATCGACCTAAAATCGTAAACGATTTTCTTCTCGTCGCCTTGATTTGCCATTGATGGCCTCCAATCAGATTACGGATACAGTCTTGTCATTAATCGCGGGAACGGGATAACCTCGCGGATATGATGAATCCCGGCTATCCAGCCTACAGTCCGCTCAATGCCAAGACCGTAGCCGGAATGAGGCACGGATCCATACTTTCGCAAGTCGAGATACCATGCATACGCCTCTTCCGGCAGTTTTTCCTCTCTGATTCGAGCCACCAGCTTGTCATAATTATCTTCACGCTGAGAACCGCCGATAATCTCGCCGACTCCCTCCGTAGCCAGCAAATCCGAGCACAACACCGTGTCGGGATTCGCCGGGTTTTCTTTCATATAAAAGGCCTTCGCCTTCTTCGGGTAATTCATGATAAACACGGGCCGATCGTACATTTCCGACAGAATCGTCTCGTCTTCGGCGCCCAAGTCATCACCCCACTGAGCCTTCGAGCCTTTTTCCTGTATAATCTTAATCGCATCGCCGTAATCCAACCGCGGGAACGGTACATCGATGCACTTTAATTTCGAAATATCCCGCTCCAGCTTCTCCAGCTCTTCGCGGCAATTGGCCAGGACCGACTTGACGACATAGGTCACCATTTCTTCCTGGTTTTTCATATTGCCGACCGTATCGCAGAATGCCATCTCGGCCTCGATCATCCAGAATTCAGTCAGATGCCGGCGGGTCAAGGATTTTTCCGCCCGGAATGTCGGACCGAAACAAAAGACATTGCGGTGCGACATGCAGCAGGCCTCGAGGTACAACTGCCCGGTCTGCGCCAAGTAGGCATTCCCCAACTTGAAATACTCGGTCGCAAACAGCGTCCCGGCCTCTTCGCCGATTGATCCGGTCAGAATCGGGGAGTCCATCAGGATGAAGTCTCTCTTCTTGAAAAACTCGCGAATGGCCCAGATGACCTGGTCGCGGATTTTCATAATGGCATACTGCCGTGAGGAGCGCAGCCACAGGTGCCGGTTATTGTGCAGGAATTCGACGCCGTGTTCCTTTTTCGTAATCGGGTACTCTTCGGCAATCTGGACCGGCTCAACATTCGTCACCGTCATCTCAAAACCGCCCGGCGACCGAGGCTCCTCGCGCACGATACCGGTGAGATACAGCGAGCTTTCCTGTGTCAGTTGACCATAGACCGCAAAGACCTCTTCCGGCAATTCCGCCTTGACCATGACGCACTGAACAATCCCCGTACCGTCACGAACCAATAAGAATTTGATCTTCCCGCTGGAGCGCTTATTATACAGCCACCCCGATAAACGTACTTCTTCGCCCACATGGTCCTTCAGCCGGGAAATGGTTGTATCTGTCATGCCTGTACTCCTCCGAATTTCAAATTTTGCATAATAGGCATTTCAACCGAGTATATCAAGTTTTTTCGGTATCGCAAACGATTATTTAATACGTCCGCCGGTAATAATCGTCCCGCCCGCCAGCGTATTAATTATATCGTTTTTACGGCGGTCGCGGCCCGAATCGATGAGCAATTTATCGCGCAAAGAATAATAATCGTCAATCGAATAAACCGGTTTGCGGAACAGAACAAAATCATCGGTCTCTCCGGAATCGCGACACGGTCTATCGAGCGCCAGTCCGGCCTTGTAACCGATTTCAAGCGCCTCAAGATTCACCCTGCGGTCATGCCTCCCAAAGGGGTAACTGAGCAGTGTGCACTCTCTGCCGGCAATGTCCTCGATAATACTCCGGGAGCTCCGCAATTCATCGACGAGTGTTTCCTTTTTCATCAACGGCAAGGCCCTGTGCGATTTTCCGTGCGTCCCGAATAAAACACCGGCCTCACGTAATTCCCGAATTTGAGACTTGTCCATATGCCGAGCAGGAAATATCCGAGTTGAATATTCCCACGAATTAATCTTTCCGATAAAATCAGTCGGCACAAAGACGATTGGTGTAACATGGATCTCACGCAAACGCAACAGCACTTCGACATTATCCGCATACCCGTCATCGAAAGTCAGGACAAGCGCCGTATCACCGACGGCGTCACCCTCTTCTCCATTCCAGAACGAAAACCCGGACTCCCGTAATACATCGAGCATCACAAAAAAATATCCCGGCTTTATGTTGTTAATGCCGGGATAGTATTTCTTCGATGTCTGGTGAAACGCAAGTATGCGAGCCGCACCGAACATGTTACAACTTGTTCCAGGCGATTTTTTCCAAATCCGCCTTCTTGTTCGGCCCCAATGTTACACAAGTGAGTTGATCGATATCGAATATCCGATTGGCGACCTCGCAGATATCCTGCGCCGTCAATTTATCGATATGGCGACTCGTTTCATCGAGATCAATATATTCATCGAGCATCAACTCCTGGCGGGCGATTCGGTTCATGCGATTCGTCGTCGATTCGAGCGACAGCATGAGATTCCCCTTGAGCTGATCCTTGACGTCAACCATTTCCGACTTAGTCAGGAGTTTATCTTTCAGGCGCCGCAACTCCTTCAGCACCAGGTCGGATGCCTTAACGACCTGTTTCTTATCCGTGCCGAAATACACGCAGAATATTCCAGTATCGCGGAAAAATTCCTGATAGCTGTATATCGTATAGCAGTACCCGTTTTTCTCGCGAATATTCTGGAACAGTCGCGAGGCCATACCGCCGGATAACACATTATTTACCGCCAATATGCCATAGCGACCATCATCCTCGAAACTGATGCTGGGAAACCCGATACAGACATGACTCTGCTTCGTTCCGTTCCGCTGTGACTTAAGCTTGAATCCATGACTCGAGGGTATCGATTCTACTTTGCGCTCTTTATTCTCAGCCCATTTGAAATATCGCTTGACCAACTCAACCAGCTTTTGATGTGACACATCACCGGCCGCCGCGACAACGATATTACCCGCATGATAATGTTTGCGCAGATACTTCAGGATTTGTGCCCGGGGCATCTCCGAAATGATCTTCGCCTGACCGAGAATCGGTTTACCCAGCGGATGCGACGGCCAGACACTCTCGGCAAAAATATCATGGACATAATCGCCCGGAGCATCGGCAATGTCTTTGATCTCCTCAACGATAACCGTTTTCTCCTTGCGAATATCATTCGGAGCGAATTTGGATTCATTGAGGATATCGCCGAGAATTTCCATCGCTATCGGCAGATGTTTATTGAGAATGCGCGCATAATAACAGGTATGTTCGCGCGACGTAAACGCATTGATGACGCCGCCGCGAGCTTCGAGCTCTCTGGCGATCTGTAATGCGCTGCGTTTCTTCGTCCCCTTGAAATGCAGGTGTTCGATAAAGTGCGAGATGCCGTTATTGAAATCTTCTTCATCTCGCGACCCGACGTGCACCCAGATACCGATTGAAATAGAACGGACAGAGGGGATACGCTCTGATATCACCCTCATGCCGTTATTCAATACTGTTTTGGAAAAGCCGTTTTGTTTCAACAGTTAGCGCCTTCTCCCCCGGTTATTATTCCGATTGCCGTCCCTGCGCGGGCCGCTGTTAGACCGAGGCGGGCGCGGCGGCGGAGGCGTCCAGCCTTCCGGCGCATCCATCGTATCCTTATGCGACAGGCGAACCTTGCCGTCGCCGTCGATATTGATACACTTCACCTTAATGCTGTCACCGACTTGGACGACATCCTCGACCTTATTGACACGCTCATAGGCCAGTTCCGAAATATGCACCAAGCCGTCGGTACCGGGAATAATCTCGACAAATGCGCCGAAATCGGTAATACGGCGAACCGTCCCCATGTATTCCTTACCGACTTCCGGTTCCTCGACAATCGCCAGCACTCGCTCGCGAGCCGCCTCACCGGCAGCAGCCTCGACCGATGCGATCAATACCGTGCCGTCATCTTCGATATCGATTTTGGCGCCCGTCTCTTCGACGATTTGACGAATCACTTTGCCACCTGGGCCAATGACCTCACCGATCTTCTCCGGATTAATCTTAACCGTAATGATGCGCGGCGCCCATTCGGAGAGCGACTCACGAGGCTTATCGATCGCCTTGGTCATCTCGCCAAGAATGAACAAACGAGCTTCCTTCGCCCGCTCCAGCGCCATCTTCATGGTCTCGATATCCAGCCCCTTGATCTTGATATCCATCTGCAGTGCAGTAACGCCTTCGGTCGTGCCCGTTACCTTAAAGTCCATATCGCCGAAGTGATCCTCGTCACCGAGAATATCGGTCAGGACGATTACCTTTTCGCCTTCTTTGATAAGTCCCATAGCGATACCGGCTACCGGCGCCTTAATCGGCACACCAGTGTCCATCAGGGCCAGCGAACCGCCGCAAACCGACGCCATCGACGATGAGCCGTTCGATTCGAGAATATCGGATACGATGCGAATCGTGTACGGGAATCTGTCGCCCACCGGAATGACCGGATTGATGGCGCGCTCGGCCAGGTTGCCATGACCCACTTCACGCCGCCCGACGCCGCGAATCGGACGCACTTCGCCGACCGAAAACGGCGGGAAATTGTAATGCAGCATATACGACTTGGTCGATTCGCCTTCCAACTCGTCCAGGCGCTGTTCGTCAACTTTCGTGCCCAGCGTACAGCACACGAGCGCCTGCGTCTGGCCGCGCGTAAACAGTGCTGAACCGTGTGTTCTCGGAAGTACCGATACTTCGCATGTAATAGGACGAATCTCATTGAAGGCGCGTCCATCAAGACGCTGTTCATCCTCGACAATCATCCGGCGCATTTCGGCATTATCGAGATCGTGGATGTGATTTTTAATCGTATTCTTCTCATCCGGATACTCTTCCTTCAACGCCGCAACGATTTCATCGCCTAATGCATGCTTGGCATCGCTCCGCTCGGCCTTATCCTTGATCTGATTGACCTCTTTAATGCGATTGCCCAGCAGATTATTAACCTTGCCGATAAGTTCATCATTGGTCTCAACCGGCGGAAGCTCTCTCTTTGTCTTTCCGCATTTTTCCCGGAGTTCATCGATCGCCGCACAGATCTTCTTGATGTGTTCATGACCGAACTGCAGCGCCTGAAGCATGTCGTCTTCCGAGGCCTCGAATGCGCCGCCTTCGACCATACTGATGGAATCAGGTGTACCGGCCATGGTGATAAAAATATCGCATTCCTCTAACTGCGTAATCGTCGGGTTGATAATGAATTCACCATCGATCTTTCCGACTCGCACACCCGCGACCGTCGTTTCAAAAGGCAGCGAGGAGATGGCCAGTGAAGCGCCGGCGCCGATAATGCCCATGACATCGGGGTCGTTTTCCTTATCGTGCGACAGCACAAAGTTGATAATTTGCGTCTCAAACCGATACCCATCCGGGAACAGAGGCCGAATAGGCCTATCGATAATACGACAGGAGAGAGTTTCCTTTTCGGAGGGTCTGCCTTCACGCTTGAAAAAACCACCGGGAATTTTCCCGGCCGCATATGAGCGTTCGCGATATTCCACCGAAAGCGGCAAAAAATCTCCATCGATAGGTTCCCTGTCTGCACACACGGTCGTCAGCAATACCGATTCACCATACTGCACCAATACCGCACCATCGGCCTGTTTTGCGACTCGGCCGGTTTCAATCTTCAATATCCGTCCGCCAATCTCTAACTCTACGGAATGTACCATCAATTATTTTCTCCTTAACGTCTCAGGCCAAGTTCCGCGATCAACTGGCGGTAGCCCTCAATATCGGTCTTTTTCAAATAATCAAGAAGGCGTCGGCGCTGACCGACCAATTTCAGCAGACCGCGCTGGGAATGATAATCCTTCTTATGCATTTGCAGATGCCCTGTCAGATGACCGATACGCTCGGAAAGCAATGCTATTTGCACTTCGGGCGAACCGGTGTCGCTATCGTGCAGGCGATGCTGCTCGATAATCTCTTTCTTTTTGTCCTTACTGGTTGGCACGTTACGTACTCCTTATTTAAACAACAATTTCTCAATTTCTTCTTTGTCTTTCGCGATTTGCCGCGATAACGCCTCTGCCGAATCGAACTTACGATTCTCCCGAATAAAATGATACGGGCACAGCGTCACTTCTTTGTCATACAAATCTCTGTCGAAATCAAACAGATTGGCCTCGACCGAAACGGACTTCTCGGGGTTGAACATGTTCACACCGATAAACATCATGCCACGGTGGCGTTCGCCTTCTACAGACGCCGTGCACGAGTATACCCCTTGGCGAGGAAGTAATTTCCGCTCCGACCAATCAAGATTTATTGTGGGCCACCCGAGATTTTTCCCCTTACCCAGTCCCCGGACAACTCGCCCGTGAATCGGATACGGATGCCCCATCATGGCAATCGCGTCTTTCCATTCGCCGTTATCGATTGCCCGCCGAATTCGGCTGGACGATATCGGCATATCTTTATATGTCACCGGCCCGATCACTTCGAGGTCGAACTTCTTGCGGCCGGCGACTTCCTTCAAATGCTCAATCGTACCGGACCTGTCTTTTCCGAAACTGTGATCGTATCCGACGATGAGCGTATGAATTCGAAATTTATCTATCAACACCTTTTGTATAAACTCTTCGGCCGTCATCTGGCGCAGCGCATCGTCGAACGTCAATATCACGAGCGAACCGCAAAAGCGAGATTCCAGAATCGCAACTTTCTCTTCCGGTGTCGTCAATAACAGCGGAGGATTCTGCGGCGTAACGACAACCCGCGGATGCGGGTGAAACGTAATGACAACCGCCGGCATATCGAGGGATTCACCGAGCTGACACAACCGATTGAAAATCGATGCATGCCCGAGATGGAATCCGTCGAATGTCCCCAGCGTCGCGACACACGGACGCCCGTCTTCGCGGACATATTCTTCAGCCGATCTGTATACCGTCAGGCTCATATCAACACCCTGACATAAGAAAAATAGTCATCTGTCGCCGCATCAGGCAAATCCGCCGTATTACACTTCGATTTTCCAATGGCCAGTACATCACCCTGTTCATCGGACAGGCTGAACAAATCACCCGGCTCGAAATCACCGTCACACTTCACGATATCACTCGGTCCCGGATATCCGCCGTTTCGGATCATCAGCCTGGCGCTGTCGCGGACACAAATCGTCGGAAACTGCAAAATCTCCTGCATCGATAAGACATACGGTCCGAGTTTTTCCTGTCCGTATATGAGTTCCGTCTCTGCCAATGACAGTGCCGCATCAATCGAAAACTGCCCGACCCGCAACCGCTCCAGTTTGGACAAATATGCGCCGCAGCCGATTTTCTTACCGATATCATCGGCGAGCGCTCTGATATACGTCCCTTTACTGCACGTTATGCGCAGCGTCAATTGCGGTCGCGTATAATCGAGAATGTCAATCTTCTCGATCTCGACGGTGCGCTCCGGCAGCTTTTTCTCAATACCTTTGCGCGCATATTTATAGAGCTCCCGGCCATCCACTTTCACTGCGGAATACGCCGGCACCGTCTGAGTAATCGTACCGGTAAAGTCGGCCAGTACCTTTTCTATTGCTTCTGTATCGAGTTCCGGAATAAATCCGCCGATTTCGATATTGCCGTCGCCGTCAAATGTATCCGAGGTCCTGCCGAGAGTCAACTCCGCCTGATACACCTTATTCCACTCTGTCAAAAACTGCGTTAACTTGGTCGCTCGCCCCAGACAGATCAGCAACAATCCCGATGCCATCGGATCGAGAGTCCCGGTGTGTCCTATTTTCTGGCGACCGAGGATTTTGCGCAGACGGTAAATCACATCGTGGCTGGTCATGCCCGCATCTTTATAAACCGGGAGTATGCCGTCAAATTGATCCATGCAGCAACTCCCGTATATCATTAAGAATCTTCACGCGGGCTTCCTCGATACCGACATTCAATGTACACCCGCAGGCATTTTTGTGACCGCCGCCGCCATTTCGCGCCGCAACTTCAATGACGCTGACATCATTAACCGATCGAAGAGATACTTTTGTGATACCGGCTTCACGCTCCGAGAATAAGGCGCCGATCTTCGTACCTTCGGCCCGCAGTGTATAATTGACAAGCCCTTCCGTATCTTCTTTCCCGGAATTATTTCGTTGCAGCATCTCGTCGGTAATCGTCATGAAACAGACGCGATTATCGAGGTGATACTCCAACCCGAGAAGCACTTCGCCGGTGAGACGCAGTGAACCAATCGACTGGTTAAAATACACCATGTCCGTTATATGCGATGGGTCGGCTCCCTTTTCCATCAGATCGGCCGCTATCCGAAGACATTTCGGTGTCGTGCTGTTGAAGCGGAATCTTCCGGTATCCGTCAGGATGGCGGTATACAAGTTTGTCGCGATTTCCGGCGTAATATCCACGCCACCCGCAACAAGTAACTCATAAACCATCTCCCCTGCGGCTGCCGCCGAGAAATCCAGGAGATTCAGGTGTCCGAATTTGCTGTTGTCGGAGTGATGATCGATGTTGACGATGCGGCATCCATTGTGTATGAATTTATCCACCCGTCCGATCCGATCACGATTCGAACACTCCATACACACAGCCAAATCGAACTCCTGGCCGTCGGCATTGATCTCATCGACCGACCGGACAGCATCGATTCCCGGCAAAAACAAATAATTATTCGGGATGATGCCTTCATTGATGATAGCGAATTGCGCATTGCGGCGTTCGAGCGCCTTGGCCAGACCAAGCTGCGATCCGAGTGAATCACCGTCGGGATTCATGTGACCGACGATCAGGATACGCTCCGCTGAAAACAGCGATTCCAGAATATCGCGCCGTATGTCGTCGTTATTCGCCTGCTTCATCATTCTCTTTATCGTCTTCGGGCTCGTCCGGGGAATCAGCCATCACCTGATCGATCAGGGCCGTAATGCGAAGGCCCTCGAGCAGTGAGTCATCATATCGTGCCGTTAATTCGGGGATCTTTCGAATGCGGAGTCGTTTGCCTAGCTCCCATTGAATCTCTTTTAATGTCGCTTCAAAGAATTCATCAGCTTCTGTTCGGGCCTCTTCACCGCCCAGCACAGTATAGAGAATTTTGGCATTGCGAAGATCATCGGAGACTTCCACCCCGCTGATCGTCACCATTAAATGAGCTCTGTCGCGCAGCATATCCGCGATGATTTCCGAAACATCTCGCTGTATCTGGTCCGCAACTCGCACCGATCGCTTGTACGATTTCATCTCTACAGTATCTCTATCTCATAGTCGACCAAAAACAACGCATGTTCCTGCTCAACCGCGTTTACAATTGCCGCCAGGCAACTGTCGGCATGATCTGCTCGATTGGATACGACTGACGCCCCCAAACGGCACAACTGCCACTTATCATTATCTCCAACTTCCGCTATCGAGGCGTTGAACTTGTTCCGCAATCTCGTAATCAACGACTTTATAACACGCCTCTTATCCTTCAGCGACTGCGCACCCGGTATATTCACCGTCATGGTCAAACAGCCGACTACCATCTTACAACGTCCGCGACGTCTCTATCATTTCATACGTTTCGATATGATCGCCTTCTCTGATATCGTCGAACCCTTCGACGCCGATACCGCATTCGAAGCCCGAGGCAACTTCCTTCGCGTCATCTTTGAACCGCTTCAACGACGCGATCGTCCCCTCATGAATGACGACACCATCGCGGGAAATCCGAATTTTATCATTGCGCGAAATGGTGCCCTGAAGGACATATGAACCGCAAATCATGCCGACTCTCGGAATCTTGAACGGTTTCCGAACCTCGGCATATCCTTTCCACTTCTCTATCAATTCGGGTTTTAACAGGCCCTCGATGGCCTTGGTGATATCCTCTTTTACCTCGTAAATAATCGAGTATGTCCGAATATCGACTTTTTCACGGTTGGCAGTTTCACGGGCACGAGGTGCGGCTGTGACATGGAAACCGACCACGATGGCATCCGACGCCGCCGCCAGCAACACATCCGATTCGGTAATCGCACCGACCCCCGACCGAATGATGTTGACTCGCACTTCTTCGTTTCCGATACCGCTGAGCGTATCGGACAAAGCTTCGACCGAACCGGCCACGTCACCCTTGATGACGATTTTCAAATCGGTGACCTGACCGTCTTTGATCTTCTGGTAAATCGATTCCAGAGTCGTCGGCGTGCCGACCCTGCGCATATCATATTCGCGCTTGATCTGCTGACGCTTCATCGCGATGATGCGCGCTTCCGATTCATCGGAAACGGCGATAAACGAATCGCCCGCCAGCGGAACCCCTGAAATACCCATGACCATAACCGGCGTCGACGGCCCGGCTTTATCGAGATTGCGCTCGCGGTCATCGATCATCGCACGGACGCGGCCATAAAAGTTTCCGGCAACGAATGGATTACCGATTTCAAGCGTGCCTTTCTGCACCAGTACGGTCGCAACGGTGCCGCGGCCTTTTTCGAGCTGCGCCTCGATAATCGTCCCATTAGCTTTGATATCCGCGTCTGCCTTCAGCTCCATCATTTCAGCCTGAAGCAACACCATTTCCAGAAGTTTTTCAATGCCTTCACCGGTCTTGGCCGAGACCTCAACCATGATCGTTTTGCCGCCCCATGACTCATCGAGCAGATTATGATGCGATAATTGCTGACGGACCGCGTCGGGATTCGCCTCAGGCAAATCCATTTTGTTGATGGCGACAATAATCGGCACCGCCGCTGCCCGCGCATGGTCAATCGCCTCAACCGTCTGCGGCATCACTGCTTCAGTTGCAGAAACGACCAGGATAACGATATCCGTAACCTGGGCGCCTCGGGCGCGCATTGCCGAGAATGCTTCGTGACCCGGCGTATCAAGAAAAGTAATCTTGCCGCCCTTGGTACTGACCTGATAGGCGCCGATATGCTGCGTGATCTTACCGGCTTCACCGGACACGATATCCGATTCGCGAATATAGTCGAGCAAACTTGTTTTACCATGATCGACATGTCCCATAATCGTAACGACCGGTGAGCGAGGCACCAGATTGACTTCTTCCTCTTCTTCGATCGCAATCGAAACGACATCGTCAATCTGTTTGACTTCAACGTCGAATTCAAGTGCCAGCGTTTCGATCGTGTCGATATCGAGGCGCTGATTCATGGTAGCCATCATACCCAGTTCCATGCACTTCGCAACCAATTCGGCGGGCTTTTTATCCATGACTTTCGCCAATTCGGAAATCGTCATGAATTCCGTTACTTCAACGGCATTGCCTTCCTCTTCAAATCCGGCAGCCTGGGTCCGCTTCTTATGCTTTTTAATCTTCTTGCCGGAATCAAGCGTAGCCATAGTCTGCTTGAAGGAGAGTTTGACGGCGGCTGTATCCACTTTTTGTGCCTTTTTCTTTTTGCTGCGATCTCGTTTCTTACGTTTCTTGCCTACCTGGTCATCGGATTCGAAGGCCTTTTTATCGGGGCGCCGCGACGATTCCTGGGTAACGCGAATGCTTTCGGTTCCGCTCTTCTTGTCCCGTTTCTTGTCTTTCTTTTTGCGGCCACCGGTTTTTTCCGCAGCCTGTAGATCGGAAATATCCTGGCGTTTTTCCTCGGCCGCAGCAGGTTTGGGCGGTTTCTTTTTCGGCTTCGGTTCAGGCGGTGGTTCTTTTTCAGCCGGAGGAGCCGGTGTAATCAGCTTCGGTTTCTGGACTTTCAACAGGTTTGCCCGCTTCGCCTTGGCCTCATCTTTTTCCTTCTGTCTCCGGATCTCTTCCTGTTTTCTCTTCTCTTCGCGCTCGCGAGCCCTCTCTTCCTGCTTCTTGACCTGTTCCTTTTCCTGGCGCTCTTTCTCGAGCTCTTTTGCGGCCATTGCTTTGGCCTTCTTGTCGGCAATCGCCTTTTTCTTGCGCGCGACCGCCTCAGCCTTCTTGCGCAGCGCCGCCTTTTCCGCTTCCTCGCGGCGCTTTCGTGACTCCATTTCCTGGAGTTTTTCTTTGCGAGCCAGGACGTCTTTTTTAACCTCTTCTATCTCCTTTTTGAACTTATCGGAGATAGCTTCCAGCATATCTTCAGAGGCAACGGACATGTGCGACTTAATTGTAAAGCCAAGTCCCCGCAACACCTTGAGGAGGGCGTCGCTGGAAATATTATATTCCTTGGCAATGTCATATATCCGTTGTTTGGTCTCTTTCGTAGCCAATGTATCCTCCACTCAATAACGGCCCGCTGCATGCAAACACTCACTCCATGAGTGCGCCAGTTTTACCGCCTGCTTGTCGCCGGGCTTACTTTTCATCTTCATCGTCGCTGTCGTCCGAACTTACATTATCGCCACCGTCTCCTTCCTCGGCTTCGTCATCGATATCTTCGCTCTCATCCGTATCGTCATCGCCCAATTCGTCCTCGACATCGCTTGCGGCCTCTTCTTCGGCCTTCTGACGAATCTTCTCTTCGTGATCCTGCATGAACTCCTGCGCCCGCTCAATCAACCGCTCCGCCGTTTTCTCGCCGATACCTTCAATGGCGACGATTGCTTCAATCGGGCTGTCCGCCAGATCTTTGACCGTATTAATGTCTGCATCGACCAATCGCTCTTCCAGCACTTCACCGACTCCGCTTAACTGGCCGATCGGCACCATCAATTCGGCTTCATGATGCTTCATCTCATTGTAATCGGTCTCGGACATGATATTTATTTTCCAACCGGTGAGTCGAGACGCCAGGCGCGCATTTTGACCATTCTTGCCGATAGCGAGGGACAACTTGTCATCCTCGACGGCAACCGTCATCGCGCTGTCATCGTGGAAAATATCCATCGCGACGACCTTGGCCGGAGCCAACGCGCGGGTGACAAACAGTTCGGGATTGGAACTGTAGGCAACGATGTCGATTCGCTCATTGTTTAACTCGCGAACGATCGATTGCACACGCACGCCTTTGATACCGACACAGGCACCGACCGGATCGATACGATCATCCGCCGAATACACCGCCAGCTTCGTGCGATCGCCGGCCTCGCGAGCGATAGCCCGAACTTCGATAATCTTCTCGAAAATCTCCGGTACTTCCAATTCGAACAGGCGCAGAATGAAATCGGTGCTGACGCGCGAGAGTATAATCTGCGGGCCTTTCATCGACTTCTGGACATCGAGAATGACGGCGCGTAAACGATCGCCCTGCCGATATTTCTCGCGAGATATCTGCTCGCGCACCGGAAGAATCGCCTCGGCACGACCGAGATTCACGATAACATTCCCCTTGTCCACCTGCTGCACCGTTCCGGAAATCAGTTGCCCGACGCGCGTAATATATTCGTCATAAATGCGATCGCGTTCGGCCTCGCGGATACGCTGAATCAAAATCTGCTTCGCCGATAAAATGGCATTGCGCCCGAACTCCTCGACCGGATCAATGTACATTTCCATGTGGTCATCGAGCTCCGCCTCGGGATCGAGCTCCCGCGCTTCATCGAGCGAAATCTCGGTATACTTATCCTGCACCTTGTCGACGACGACGCGCAGAGATATCATGGTTAACTCGCCTTCGTTGTGGTCGAACTTGAACGAGAGGTTATCGATAAATCCATACTTTTTTCTCGCCGCAGCCAGTAATCCCGCTTCAACAGTCTCAATCACCAGATCCATGTCGATGTTTTTGTCGCGCGCGATTAGCGTAATAGCTTCAAGTGTATCAAAGCCCATCTGTTCATCTCCGCCTAAATAATGACCTTGCCCTCTTCGATATCACCGAGGGCAATGTGTAATTCGCCGTCTTTCCCGTCGAGGGTTATCTGTCCGGATTCGACGCTCTTCAGCGTCCCGCGGACCTTTCGTGCACGGCCGTTTTCCTTGTACTCTATCCGAACTTCCTCGCCTATGCGACGCCTGAATTCACGCTCCGTGTGCAGCGGCCGGTCGAGTCCCGGCGAGGATAGTTCCAGTATATATTTCGATTCGAATATATCCGACACATCAAGCGCCGCACCAGTCAGGCGCGACAGATGAGCACAATTATCCAGAGTCACGCCAGCGTCCGAATCGACAAAAATCTGAAGCCGGTAATTGTTCTTATAGCGAGACAGTTTTATCTCGACCAGATCGAATCCTTCCTGCTCGATGATCGGCCCGATCAACTGCTCCACATCTGTTTTTACGTCTCGTATCATAAGCAATACACTACCGACTACGCATTTTTCTCCTTAAAACGCGCCCTGCCCAAACGTCGCAATTGAGTCGACTTTTTGGACATACCAAAAAGGGGGCCATTTCCCTCATAAGGAAAAAATCCCCACTAAAGCCTAATAGTATAATAAATTAGAACGGGAAAGCAACAAAAAAAACGGCTATATTGCCCGCTTCAGAATCTCGGCCGTTTTCTCCACGATCTTGTCCAATTCCACCGCCTCAACTTCCTTCTCACAGCGGAGCTTCAACTCCACTTTTCCCTCGGCCAAAGACTTGTTTCCGAGGGCGATTCGAAGCGGAATCCCGATCAAATCGGCATCGTTGAACTTGACACCGGCCCGCTCGGGGCGGTCATCGTACAAGACATCGAATCCGGCCGCCGTCAATTTCTTATATATATCGTCAGCCGCGGCTATTAACTCGTCGTTGTTCATACTCAGCGGACAAATAATAATCGTATATGGCGCAATGGCTTGAGGCCAAATAATCCCCATGTCGTCATGGAATTTCTCAATCGCCGCCTGAGCCGTCCGGGTAACCCCGATTCCATACGAACCCATGAAATACGGCTTCTCATTGCCTTCTGCATCAAGATATTTACCGTTGAGCGTATCCGAATATTTCGTTCCCAGCGTAAACGTATTTCCGACTTCAATTCCGCTGAATTCTTCCAAAACGCCGCTCTCACACCGAGGACAACCCTCGCCGGCCGAGGCATTTTTAATATCCAGAACCGCCGAGGCCTTGAAATCGCGGTTAATATTGACATTGAGGTTGTGCGTGTCGCCCTTATTGGCACCGGTCACGAAATTGACCATGGCATTAACCTCGGTATCGACGATAATCGGAATCGACAACCCGACCGGTCCGGCAAATCCGACCGGCGCACCCGTGATCTCGACGACCTTTTCCGGACCCGCCATTTCCAACTCGAGACACTTCAAATGATTGCCCAGTTTTACCTCGTTGATCTGCCGATCACCGCGAATCATCGCGGCTACCGGTTTGCCATCGGCCAGATAAATCAGCGTCTTGGCGAATTTATATGCGGGCATATCCAGGAATTTCGTAATTTCTTCAATTGTCGCCGCTCCGGGCGTATCCACCGGTTTCAGCGCCTTCTGCTCGGTATCCTGCTCCGGAGGATTCAATTCGCGGAAGACTGCCTTTTCGACATTGGCGGCATATTCGCAGGCGTCACAGGAAATAATCGTCTCTTCCCCGCCTTCGGTCTCAACCAATACCATAAACTCATGCGCTCCGGAACCGCCCATTGCGCCGGTATCAGATTCGACTTTTTTAGCCGCAACGCCGCACCGCTCGAATACCTTGAAATAGGCATCGACCATTTTCTTATAGGCGATCTTATGCGCCTCATAATCGACATCAAATGAATAGGCGTCCTTCATAATGAATTCGCGCCCGCGCATGAGACCAAACCGAGGCCGAATTTCATCGCGGAATTTTGTCTGAATCTGATACATATTCAGAGGCATCTGCTTGTAGCTTTTTAGCTCACCGGCCACCAGGCTCGTGATAATCTCTTCGTGCGTCGGCCCCAGAGCCATATCATGATTGTGGCGGTCTTTCAGACGAATCAGCTCTTTGCCGATGACATCCCAGCGCCCGGATTTCTGCCAAACCTCTGCGGGATGCAGTACCGGCATGAGAATCTCGACCGATCCCGAGGCATTCATCTCCTCGCGCACGATAGCCGACACTTTGGCAATAACCCGCTGCATTAGCGGCAAATAATTGTACACGCCCGCGGCCAGACGGCGCATATAGCCGCCTCGCAGTAAATACTGGTGAGATATAAGCTCCGCCTCGGCGGGGACATTTCGAAGGGTCGGAATATAAGTCTGGCTCCAGCGCATATACTGCCTCACTTTATAAGTAACCGATTACTCTGGTAAGTTCAGAAAATAACCGTAATTGACCGTTTGTCAATGTTTTTCATATATCGGCAAAAGGCAGGATATTTCAATTCTGTTGACAAACGGTTTGAATCTGGTTACTATATCGTTCCTGAACAGTATTCGATGTGCCCCCGTAGCGTAATGGATAGCGCGACAGCCTCCGGAGCTGTAAGTTCAGGTTCGATCCCTGACGGGGGTACCATGAAATTGTTTTTTATAGGGGCGATTCAAGAATCGCCCTTTTGGTTTATAATCCTCAAATCCAATGTATTGCCACGTCTATCCGAGAGATGAATCTGCTCTTGTCCCTTTTTCTCAATATTCTCTTTTATAAACTTGCATAATGAAACGTCTTTATGTTAATTATAGCAGGGTTCTCTCCCCTCCCATTGTGCCAAAGCCGACTCACATTTGCTGCGCAAACCAAATTGCGCTGGGAGGAAGCAATGCATAAATCATTCTTCGTAACTACAGCAATCCTCATCCTGGTATTTTCAACCGCCTTATTTGCTCAGGACTATATTGACCTGTCGACACCTAATCATGTCCTGCGCATCTATAACGACGGCCGCCTCGTCGACGGCAATGAAAATGTCGCCTTCGATTTTATCGAAGACTGCGACACCTTCAACGTCAACACGAATTCGGATATTTACCTGTACAAAGGCACCCCGATGATAGGGTACATCAATGGCACGGACACGCTCTTGTTCCATATGTATGATAATGCGACTCCCGAGGTGAACGGCTTTGTTTCGACGGCCCCGATCGGATTCGATGACTCGGATCCTGCATATTCCTATGCAAAAACTTCATTCGAAACCGCGAATGGAGCCTTTGGGCTGACTCAGGAATACTTTGCCTCGAAAGATTCCTGGTATGCCGATTTCATTGTCGTTCGGACAAGCTTCTTCGCTAAACTGCCTGTAATTCCGAAAGCCTATTTCGCGACTCTCCTTGACTGGAATATTCCATCCGATTCGGGAACCCGAAATTCCTCAGGCTTTTATATCTCTGATAATTTAATGTATCAGTCCGGCGCGGAATTCAATCAGGATGACTCCACCGAGGCGCTCTGTCCTCAGGAATCGGATGATCGCTATGGCGCCATATGGGCCTATGCAGATACTCCCCAAAATGCCTTTACATTTGCCAATTCACAATTTCTTCCCTTCTCTCATGGAGATTTCTATTCGCTCATAGCAAATGAAGAAGGATATTCCGTCTATAACCCCACAAATCCGGATTCTCAATACGTTGATTTGTCTACTGTGATGACAATGGGAGGCTATGCTATGGTTGTAGGCGACACGATACAATTCGTCTATACGCTTGGAATATCAAAGAGTGGGATAAGCGATTTGATGAGCCAAAGCGATGAGAGCTTTTACTTTATACAAGATCATGGAATCGCCGGCCCGTACAACTGCTGTGTCGTCGCAGGTGACGCCAACAATGACGGCGGCTTGAATATCGGTGATGCCGTATACCTCATTACTTATATATTCAAGGGTGGGCCTCCCCCGCCATGCCCATATGCGGCGGACACCAATGGTGATTGTGCAATAAATATCGGCGATGTCATTGGGATAATTCGGCCTATTTTTGAACAAGGATGGCCGGCGATCCAATGCGCCCCGTCTGACTGTGAATACGATTTATAAATAAACAGCGGTTATTACCGGAATAAAAAATCGAAATCAATGCGCGGCAGGTGTCCACATCTGCCGCGTTTCTATCTCTTCAAATGCTCGTCCCAGCCGTCCATCTTCGGGCCGCCGATATATGCCTTGATACCCCTCACGATGGCATTCGCAATTTTCTTCTGGAATCCCTTTGTCTTCAGTTTCGCTTCATGCTCGGGAATCATCATAAAGGCGCACTCGACCAGAATCGCCGGATACTGTGTCGGCCGAATAACCGCCAGATTGCCGTAATAATAACCGAAATCCTTCAGCGGCAGCGCATCCTTCATGCAATCATGAACGGCCATCGCCAGAGGCGCACTGTGCGGATGATAATAAAAGGTCGCCGTGCCGTTGTTCTCGAACGGATTCGTCCCATCCGGTAGAGCATTATTATGTATTGATATAAAGATGTCAGCCTTTTGAGATACCGCTAATTTCGGTCGGTCATATAATCCCAGACCGCTATTACCTTCGCGAGTCATGACAACATCAGCGCCCTCAATTTCAAGCGCCGTTTTCAATCGCTCGGCAATCATTAGATTGGCGATTTTTTCCGCCAGTCCGGTCGGTCCGACCGCTCCGGCATCAGGCTCATGTCCCGGGTCGATAATAAATCGGAATTGCGATACATCCCACATGGTATGCGGAAACTTCTTTATATCGAAATGGAATTCACTCCCGATATAATACCCGTCATAGCCCCAGATTTTATCCTCGGTCAGGTGAATCTCCAGCGCATAGATGCCCGGCTCCGGCTGATACCACACCGCATGGTCGATTAATTTATCGCTGTTGTCATAACGAATCCAGTCGGTATCCCCGTCGGCGCCATAGAGAAACACGGTAATTGTTTTATCCGCCAGATTCTCCTGCACCCGAAACGGATGCATCCCCGATGTACTGAACACAACCGATACCCTATCCGCATAATTAATAGTCTGAACCTTGCTTATGTACGAATGCGGCACGGGCTCGGTGGCAGGCAGGACGACAGCCGAAGTATCGATAATCCAACCATACTGATACTCCGACAATTTAATTTTCAGCCAGCGCCCATCGGTACCGATTAATTTCGCCCGAATACCCTTCGGTTGATGCACGAGCAGATATCCTTTTCCGGGTCCGCTCCGCACAATCGTCAAACTGTCCTTCAATTCAACTGTCGGCAAATGATTTTCATGGAGAATACTCAGCCACCGCTGCGCCTCGCACTCGACATGCCCGCGCAATCTTGTCAACAGGGCCGGAGTCGTTGAAAAAATATCCTCGTGCGAAATCATCGTTATCTGTCGAGGCGTCGGAGGATAGATTAAATAGGTAAAACCGATGGAATCCGCATCCGTCTCCGGAATCTTATATGTCCCCGCATAGCGCCCGCGAATCAGCATCGAATCGGGATATCTCCTCGGACGTGCCGCATCGCCGGCAAAGACACTCGTTCCGCCATAATAATACCGAGGCGGCTGTTCCTGCAGTGCAATCGTATCCCCCATCGGCTGCACGACACAAATGACTTCGCAATATGGTAATCCGCTGCATGTCAAGTCCAGCACATCGCCCGGTCGGGCAGCCAGAGTCCTGTCAGGAAAAACAGAATTCGGCTCTATTGCCAACTTTGAATAGTCATACGATGGTAAGGCGGGGAGCGATACACTCACCGTCTGTTCGTCTCGGACGCCATCTTTCTCCGCAATAACATTGAACATAAACGGCCCCGGAGAAACCGCTACAAACGCCAGCCATCCCCCGCCATCGTGCACAGCGACAGGAAATCCATTGACAGTTACCTCGGAACCGGGATTGACCGAACCGAATATAAACATGCTGTCGACCGCGCGGACAAACACATCCGGTTTGGGATAGATAATTTTCAGATTCAACTCGCCGGCGCGAGCCAAACCGCTCAAGATTATTAGAAGAATAAAAAGCAGAACTCTATTTCGCAAAAACGACTCCGTGTCCGTAATTATCCTGCGTCGACGGCGCACCGCCTTCGTAAGTCAAGCCGCTGAATCCATCCTCGTGAATCAATAACCGACCATCCAGATCGACAAAATCGGCCAGCGACGATAAATGATACGCAGTCGCGATGCCGACCGATGACTCTATCATGCAACCGAGCATCGTTTTCAGGCCGCAATCCTTGGCCCGCCGCATCATCATAATCGATTTTTCCAGCCGCCCCGACTTTTGAATCTTCACATTGACGCCGTCGATAAAATCGGCGACATCATCGATATCGACCGGATTATCCAGCGATTCATCCATAAACAATGGGATGTCGGTTTTTTTACCGAATTTCTTCCACGAGGCCGCATCGGCCGAACTGAACGGCTGCTCGATCATCTCGACTTTCGCCGCATCGACTTTCGATATAAACTGCCGCGCGAATTTCGGTGTCCAGCTCTCATTGGCATCGATTCGATACAGCACATTTTCCGAATTATTAATCGTATCGATAATCGCCTGTCCCCGCTCCTCATCGGCATCCATCTTGATTTTCAGGATTCGATTTCCGTATTCGATAAACCGCTGAATCGCCTTTTCGTCACCGAGCGATACCGTCACCGATGTCGGTTTCGGCTCGGGTTTTTCCAATTCGTAAAACTCATATAAGGACTGATTATTCTGCTTACAGAGATAATCGCTGTATGCCGTCGAAATGGCACAGGCCGCGGGCGAACACATATTACTGATATTATCCCGCACCCACTCCTCGACATCACACTGTAATCGATTTATCACATCGGCGGCATAGGCCAGTTCCAGTTCTATCTGCTCGGCCTGCGCGCCGTATTTCACCGATCCGGCAGCCTCGCCGATTCCCAAATTATCAATGATAAACAGACAATTGCGCTTTACAAACGTACTCCCGCCCGCTACTGAAAATTTGCGCAGAAGCTGCAATTCTATCGGCCGAACCTCACACTGCATTACAATACCCGCCGCCCGAATAAAAACCCGGTATCCAGATCTTTCCGATAATTCGGATGATTCTTATCCAGCGATTCAATGACCGTCATCCCCCGTGAGCTCGTCGCATGCACGATGGTTCCTTCATCGCCGCAGATTGCGACATGGCCCTTGAAAAACAGTAGATCGCCTTTTTCGAGTTTATCACGCTCGATTTTTTCACCGACTTTTGCCTGCTGCTTACTGTCCCGAGGCAGCTCGATTCCATGCATCCGATACACGGCCTGCACCAATCCGCTGCAATCGAATCCGCACGGCGTTATGCCTCCCCACAGATACGGCACGCCGACGAACCGAGTCGCCGTCTTTACAATTGCCGCAGCAGTCGGCTCCATCGTTCTCGGAATGAGCGCATGGTCCTGAATCGGCAAGTACAATCCCTGTGGATGATAAAATACCGCCCCGTTTTTCTTGTGCGATACCGCGACCTCGGTTCCGAAAAACAGCCGATGCGGCTCTACCGGCTTGTTCCCGAATCGAATCTTAAGGATCGACTTGCGCACCCGCTCCTTGGGCAGATCTATATAATTATTCCATTTGGCATGGGAAACCTGAACGATATGCCGCTGATTCACCCAGCCGGAATATCCCTCCGGCAGCGTTATGCGAATATAATTCAATCTGGAACTGTGAATCTGGACAGGCGTCCCGAACAATGCCTGCGACGCGCGCTCCGATGAAAACCAGCCACGCTTACGCAAATCGACGACCGGGACGATAACAATGCCGTACTTCATAATATATGAGTATGCATATACAATGCGAAATGCAATAAAAAAGGGATACCGATTTCGGCATCCCTTTTTGACTCTCTATTCAGGAAATCTTACTTCTTAATCAACTTCGGCATAGCTTCTTTCATCCGCTTCAGCGCCTTGTCGATGTTTTCGATCGAATTGGCATAGGAGAAGCGCAGATAGCCCTTACCTTCGTTACCAAAGGCGGTACCGGACAAACCGGCGACGCCGAGTTCGACCAGCAGATATTCGGCCAGTTCCTTGGAATCCCAGCCGGTCTTCATGATATTCGGCCAGACATAGAACGCGCCGTGCGGTTTGAAGCACGAGAAGCCTTCGATTTCGTTCAACCCCTTGACGAAAAAGTCGCGGCGTTTTTCGAATTCGACCTTCATGGCCTCGGCGCCTGATTGGTCACCCAACAGGGCTTCGACAATCGACATCTGTACGAACGAAGTCGCGCACGAGGTAATATTGGTCTGAATACGGGCAATCTGCGGAGCCAGGTGCTTGGGTATGATTCCCCAGCCGCAGCGCCAGCCGCAGGCCGCATAGACTTTTGACAGGCCGTCGAGGACGATTACGCGCTCTTTATTCGTATCGAATTTCGATACCGATTCCATCTTCATCCCGTAAATAATCCGGGAATAGACTTCGTCGGCCAGGATATAGAAATCCTTCTCATGGGCCAGCTTGTAAATCTTCTCGACGTCTTCCCGAGTCAGGACGCCGCCCGTCGGATTCTGCGGCGTATTGATAATCAACAGCCGTGTTTTTGACGTGACCTTCTTCGCCAGTTCGTTGACATCGAGTCGGAATTCATTGGCCTCGCGAAGCGGAATCGGAACCGCCGTCGCGCCCGACCAGTCGATGACCGATTTGTATATCGGATAGCCCGGATCGGGATAAATGATCTCCGCACCCGGCTCGCCCAGCATCATGATAAGCGCAAACATGATGAGCTTGCTTCCCGGCGTAATAACGACATTGTCGATATCGTACTTGACGCCCTGCGCCCTTTCATAATTCTTGACGATCGCCTCGCGCGCCTCCGGGATACCCGGCGATGCGCTGTAATGTGTATGTCCGGCATCGAGGGCCTTCTTCGCGGCGTTGATGATATTCTGCGGCGTCGCGAAATCGGGTTCGCCGATCTGCAGATGGACGACCTCGATCCCTTTCTCTTTTTCCAGTTTCTGCGCCCGGGCCAGAATCTCAAATGCCGATTCTGTTCCCAGACGAGACATTCTTTGTGCTAACTCTATCATAATAACTACCCTGCACGTTTATTTGTTGTCGAGTAACTTCTTCGCTCGCTCGGCAATATGTTCAGCCGACAGACCGAATTCCTTCACCAGCTGCCACGATTTGCCGGATTCGCCGAATCGGTTCGCGACACCGAGCATATCGAACAAGACTTTCTTGCTCGCGAATTTCGGATTGCCCAGAATCGTCGATGCCACCCAGTTGCCGAAACCGCCGACCTGATGCTCTTCGCATGTCAGAATCGCGCCGGTTTCCTCGGCCGCCTTGTATAAGGCTTCCTTATCGAGCGGCTTCACCGTATGGAAATTGAGCACGCGGGCCTCAATGCCATATTCTTTTTTCAGAATCCATGCCGCGCGGCAGGCTTCCGGCGTCTCGGGACCGCAGGCCGCAAGCGTGATATCTTCGTTTTCGCTCTTGTAATCGGTCGCCAGTTTCACGTCGAAAGCATCGATAAACTGCGCTTTTTCACCGCGGAAACGATGTACATTGGCAACACCCCACTTGAACGGCATGTTTTCATTCGTGATAATCGGCGTGGCTTCGCGAGCGAACCGGATATATTTCGGACCGACGATATCGAACAACATCGTCTTCATCATCCGCTTGGTTTCGACCGAGTCGCACGGTACACCGACATTCATATTCGGCAGACCGCACATCTGGAACAATGATTCCAACTCCTGGTGCGTGGCGCCATCGGGACCGACCGATACACCACCGTGAGCGCCAACGATGAGAACATTATAATCACCATAGCATACCGAGACACGAATCTGATCCAGGTTTCTGGCCGAGGAGAATACACCGTATGTACCGAAAACCGGAATCTTTCCTTCCTTGGCCAGACCGGCCGCGACTGTGGTACCACCCTGCTCGGCGACACCGACGGAGAACCAGCGGTTTTTACGCTCCGGATGCTTGGCATAAAATTCGGAAATCGTAATCGAGCCTGAAATATCTGCGCCGATACAGACGACACGCTCATCATCGCCATAATCATTCAGCGCACGCCCCATTCCCATGCGGGTCGGGTCCATTTCGACTTTCATGCCTTCATTCTTGTTCCACCAGTAATTCTTGGAGAATTTCGGCATCTTGGCGTCGAGTTTCTTCTCGACTTCCACCTGATAGTCCGCCGCGATCTTGAAATACTTCGCCGTATCGAACGTTTTCGTCAAACCGAGTTCTTCCAGAGCCTTCGCCAACTCTTCTTTGTTCGGCGGTTTGCCGTGCCAGCCGACCACGTCTTCCATGAAGCTGACGCCTTTACCCTTGATGGTATTGGCATAGATCAGCACCGGTTTGCCCGTTTTGTTATTGTAGGCCTTTTCGAGAGCAGGAACGATCTCTTCCATCTTGTGACCGTCAATCTCGATAACTTCCCATCCGAACGCGCGATACTTATCTTTCAGCGGTTCCAGGGCCATGACATCTTCCGTCTTGCCGTCGATCTGCAGACGGTTGCGGTCGAGTAGCATGATTAAATTATCGAGTTTGAAGTTCGCGGCGCACATGGCTGCTTCCCACATAGAGCCTTCCTGCTGCTCGCCGTCGGAAGAGATAACGAAAACCTTATAATCTTTCTTATCCAGCTTGGCGGCCATAGCAACGCCGGTCGCAACCGAGAACCCCTGACCGAGACTCCCCGAAGAAATCTCTACTCCGGCCAAATCTTTGCGGTGCGGATGCCCCTGGAACGGCGCACCCAATGCACGCAGTTTTGCCAGTTCTTCCTGAGGGAAATAGCCGGACATGGCAAGTGAAACATACAGAGCCGGCGCCTTGTGACCCGCCGACCAGATAACACGATCACGATCTTCCCAGTTGGGGTTTTTCGGGTCGTGCTTCATGACTTTCAAATACAGCGCTGCAAGCATGTCCATCATGGACAGCGTTCCGCCCGAGTGCCCGGAGCCGGCGCAGCACAGTGAAACTAAGTTAAGTCCGCGCATATAATTGGCGCGTTCTTTGAGTTGTTCTATTGACAGATTTTTATCTAAACCGATCATAATCTCAGATCCTCCCAATGAATGTCAAACCTTTGGAGAATCTGTCGAATTAGTCGGGCAAAGTCAACCCTTTTCGGTCAGTTCGCAGTATAATTTCTCCGCGCGGGAGATCAGAGATTTGAGACTTCCGTCATTCGATAAGATAATATCCGCATGCTTCTTAAGATATGCTTCCGATAATTGAGATTTTGTCCGAGCGGCCACCTCGCCGGCGCTCAATCCACGCCCCAAAAGCCGCTTCCGACGATTCGCCGCCCTGGCCGTCACGACAATCGTCGTGTCCATTTTCCCCTGATAATTCCAAAAGATTAATAATGCCGCATCGACAACGGCATGCCGCCCCGCGACCCGTGCCGCATTCACCTTTTCGTCAAGACGGCGTAAAAGCTCCGGATGAACTATTTCGTTTAACTTATTCGTCGCCTCAGGGTTAGCAAATGCCAATTGCCCCAGTTTCCGCCGGTCTAACGACCGGTCTTTCTTCAGAATTGTCTCGCCAAAGGCCATTACTAACTGATACAACACGCTAGGATCGGATTCCACGACCTCACGGCCAATCTTGTCGGCATCGATGATTTCGGCTCCCAACCGCGCGAAAACCTCGGTCACGGCGGTCTTCCCGCTTCCGATCAGCCCGACGATACCGAAAATCATCGCTATTTCGCCTCCAGCCAGTTCTGTCCGATTCCCATGTCGATCGTCAGCGGCACTCGGAGCTTATAGGCCTTAGTCATGTTCGTCTCGACGATATTTTTGAGCTTATCCAGTTCGTCATTATGAGCGTCGAAAACCAATTCGTCATGGACTTGAAGTACCATCTTCGATTTCATCCCGGCCATCGCCTGGTCGATTTTTATCATCGCCAGTTTGATAATATCGGCCGCCGTCCCCTGAATCGGCGTGTTAATCGCCGTACGCTCGGCAAAAGATCGCACCTGATGATTCTTGCTCTGCATGTCCGGCAAATACCGCCGCCGACCCATCAGCGTCGTGACATATCCGATATCCCGAGCCTTGGCGATTGTATCATCGATGTAATTTCTGATCCCCGGATACCGCTCAAAATAAGTATCAATGAAGCTTTTCGATTCAGCAAGGTTCAACTCGGTCTGCTGCGAAAGGCCATAGGCCGACACGCCGTAAATAATCGCGAAATTCGCCGTCTTGGCCGCCCGACGCTGCTCCTGCGTGACATCCTTCAAATCGACACCGAATACCTCGGCCGCCGTGCGAGAATGTATGTCCTGCCCCTTCTTGAATGCTTCAATCAGGCTGGTATCATTGGAGTAATGCGCCAGAATTCGCAGTTCGACCTGAGAATAATCCGCGACCAGCAGCGAATGATTATCATCCCGAGCCACGAACGCCTTGCGAATCTCTCGGCCCATTTCCGTCCGCACCGGGATATTCTGCAGATTCGGATCGGTCGATGACAGCCTCCCCGTTGCCGCCACCGCCTGATTGAACGATGTATGCACACGCCCGGTCTCAGGATTAATCAGCTCCGGAATGGCATCGATATAGGTCGATTTGAGCTTCGTCAACTGCCGGAATTCTAAAATCGCCTTTGGCAACGGATGGATTTTCGCCAGATCCTCGAGCACCCGCACATCGGTCGAATACCCGGTCTTTTTGGCCGTCTTGCGCCGAGCGGGCAAATTCAGTTCTTCGAACAACACTTCCGATAGCTGCTTGGTCGAATTGATATTGAACTCGTGCCCGGCCATATCATAGATACCGGCCGTAATTTTCTTCATATCCTTGGCCATGTCTTTCGACAGCTTCGAAAGAAAATCGGTATCGACCCGAATGCCGATCTGTTCCATTCGCGATAACACCGGAATCAACGGTAACTCGATATCATAAAAGAGATGCACCAGCTCCCGCTCTTCAATCTGAGGCGCCAGCTTGCCTCGCAGGCGATAGGTATAATCCGCATCCTCAGCCGCATACTTCGTGGCTGTCTCGGGCGCAACCGTGGCAAATGATTTCTGCTTCTTCCCGCTCCCGATTAAGTCCGTAATCGGAATCATCGTGTGATCGAAATACTCGAGCGCCAGATTATCCAGATTATGCCCCCGCGCCGAGGGATTAATCAGATACGATGCAATCATCGTATCGAACGACACCGGCTCAATCGTATATCCGGCTCGCTCCATCACCTGTAAGTCGAATTTGAAATTCTGCGCGATCTTTTGGACTTTTTTATTCTTCATTAGCGGACCGAGAATCTTCAGCACTTCCTCAGCCTTCAGATTCTTCTCCGGCTGCTCGACATGCCCGACCGGTATGTAATAAGCATCCCCGGCTCTGGCGCAAAGCGAAATCCCCACCAGCTTCGCCAGCAGAGAATTCAACCCATCCGTCTCGGTATCGAAGGCGAATTCCTTAACCGCAGACAACTCCTTCACCAGCGCCTTTAGATCGGCAATCGATGCCACCCGCTTATATGCGGATTTTTCCTCAACAACCTTTTTCGGAATCTCCGCTTCGCCGAATAACTCCTTAAGCAGATTGAAAAATTCGAGTTCCGTAAACAGCGCCTTGCAGGCATCCAAATCAGGCTGCCCCGCGGTCATATCGTCGAGGGAAATCGACACCGGCACATTCCTATCAATCGTCACCAGCTTTTTTGACAACAAGGCCTTGTCCTTATTCGATAGTACTTTCTCCCGAATTCCCTTGGCCGCAATTTTCTCCGAATTCTCCAGAACTCCATCCAAGTTCCCGAAATCCTCGAGCAGCTTCAATGCAGTCTTCGGACCAACGCCGGGAATTCCCGGTACATTGTCCGAACTGTCCCCAATCAATGCCATATATTCGATGACCTGCTCGGGCGTCACACCGATCTTATCCTTCACGGCTTTGGCATCCATCCGAATCGGCGGCAGAGAACCCTTCTGCGGCAAGTACATCTGTACCCGGTCATTGATAATTTGGTACATATCTTTGTCACTGGTCACAAGAAAAACATCGAGCCCCTTATCGGCGCCGACATCCGCCAGTGTCGCCATGATATCATCGGCCTCGTATCCGGCCAGTTCATAATCGACAATATTTAAGGCTTTTATCGCCTCGTGTATTCTCGGTATCTGCGCCACCATTTCACTCGGCATCTTCGCCCGCGTCGCCTTATATTCATCGTACATCTCATGGCGAAATGTCGGTTCCTTCGTATCAAAAATCACACCAATGTAATCCGGTCTTTCCTCGCGGATAATTTTCAGCAGCGATGACACCACCCCGAACGTCGCCGATGTGTCTTCCCCTTTGGAATTGATGAGCGGATTGCGGATAAATGCATAAAAGGCCCGGTACATGAGCGCCGAGCCATCGACAAGGTACAACGTTTTATTCTTCGCCATATAATGTTCGCTCCGCGATATAGTCTCGAACCGCTTCCGGTACCATATACCGGATCGACATGCGAGATGCCAGTCGCCGCCGGATATCCCGAGATGAAATATCATACTGCGGAATAACAACATGCTCGGCCGATTTCAAGACGCCGTCCGTACGACTAACGAACTGATATCCCGGCCGTGACGCTATCACAATCTGCACCCGCTCCTCGATTTCCGCATATTTATGCCACTTGTGAAATTCGTCGATCAAATCACTGCCGATCGGCAGAAAAAATCGAGCCGCCGGATATTTGTTCTGTAAAAAATCTATTAAATCGATAGTATAGGCGGAATACTCGGGCGACTCCTCAATCCGAAATTGCTCGTTTCCGGCAATCGCCAACCGCACCATGGCGAGGCGATCCTCGTAAGGAGTGGCGATTTCGTCATTTGATTTGAGTGGATGAGTGCGGGCGGGTACAAACAGCATGCCGTCGGCGTCATACGAGTGTAAAACCGATTCGGCCATGATGAGATGGCCAAGATGGACGGGGTTATATGTCCCGCCCATGATTCCCCACAAACCGCCTTCCGACGGCTTAATTGTTCTCGGCTTTGGCAAATTTTTTATCTATTTCGGCGATTTTATTCCGGGCCTTTTCGGCCAGTTCATGCTCCGGATATATTACGAGGAAACTCTGGAATTTCTGCTTCGCATCATCATATTTTTTCGTTTTATATTCGATATCGGCCAGATAGAACAATGACCGCCCGGCATATTCCGTCGCCGTATATTCATCTATAACCGCCTGAAAGTATATTTTTGCCGAGGGGTAATTCGACAGCCGGAAATACATCCGGCCGCTTTCGAATTCCTTACGAGCCAATCGCTCCTGTCCCAGACGAATCGTTTCGCGAGCATCCGGCACCAACTCCGAGGATGGATTGTCCGTGATGAAATCATTGAGCAAATCGATTGCCTTCAGCAATTCTTCCTGATCGAGGCCATAATGCTTGGGAGACGATTTGAAATAACACAAACCGCTCATATACTGGGCATCATCGACGAACTGTGACCCCGGATAGTTATTCACCAGCCGCTCGAATTCTGATGCCGCAAGAAAATACTCTTTATCCTGATAATAGGCCATCGCCATATAATACTGAGCCGAATCGACAATCGATGCGCCGCTGAAATTATATACGACCTTCTGAAATCCGTCGATCGCCTTCAGATAATGTCGGCTCTGATAGGCCTCCATCGAATGAGCGAATTGCTCTTCCGCCGTGTTATAGTTTTTCATGGTGATGCCGGACCCACACCCGGCAATATAGATCAGTCCAAGCACAGTGATAACAGTCAGAGTCACACGTCGGTAACATTTACGCATCATATTTCTCTTTCAGCATATTGTAGTTTTCCCACACCTTTTTGAAATACCGGTTCGGAACCGGTTCATTCGACCGGAGCTTACCGCGCAGGCGCGTCTCTCCCAGGTTATATGCTATTATACCCTTTTTGACGTCTTTAAACTTTAAAATCTGTTCGAATAAATGCATCGTTCCCAGTTTTACATTTACCGCGGGATCGAACAATTGCTCCGAACCTACCCATTGCATGCCGCTTCGCATAGCGAGATCCTCGCCTGTTTTCGGCATCACTTGCATGATGCCTCGAGCCCCGACATGCGAAACCTGCCCCTTTTTGAATGTCGATTCCGTCAGGATAACGGCCATGACCAGCATCGGATCGTAATTATATTTTTTACTCTCTTCGAAAATGACATTGGCCAGGCTGATTTGCTCATCCTGCGTAAACCCGATCTGGAAATCCTCGATCACTTCGAAAATGCGCAGCTTTTCTTCCATCTCGGATAAACGACCGCGTTGATAGTCGATAATTTTGTGCAATTCATACTTGTCTTTAATCAGAAAGACGAGCAAAGTCGACTGCAGCAGATAAATCATCACGAGTAAAAATGCGATAGGCTTGGACAGGAAAATACCCGTTTTCTCGAGATTTACCCCGGAACTCATTGTTCCTCCCTTGCTCCCAATAAATCATAACCGTCATATCCGGTGATTTTCACCCGAATAATATCCCCTGGATTTATATCGGCACAATCCAGACGAACAATTTGATCTATTTCCGGCGCGTCAAACCTCGTACGCGCGATGGCATGGTTGTTTTCTCGATCCACGGTATCAACTAACACGTCGGTTACAATCCCGACATCCTCTTCATTTTTGTCGAACGCGATATCCCGCTGAATCTCCATCACTCTGTGATATCGCTTCTCGCGAGTCAGATCATCGATCTGCCCCGGCAACTCGGCCGCCCTCGTCCCTTCCTCGGGCGAAAAGACGAATGCCCCCAGCCGGTCGAACTCCTGCTCCCGAATAAACCAGCACAGGTCCTCGAACATCTCCTCGGTCTCACCCGGATACCCGAGAATAAAATTCGTCCGTACGACCACCCGCTGTTCACGGGAACGGATATAGGCCAACAGGTCGGTGATTTTCTTCCGATTGACCTGGCGGCCCATGGAACGCAACAGCGAATCGTCGATATGCTGAAGCGGTAAGTCAAAGTAGTTACAGATTCGCCCGTTGTCAATCATATAGTCGATGAGTTCTGTATCCAGCCGCGCCGGGTGCATGTACATAATCCGCAGCCAAAAATCGCCGGAAAGGCCGCTCAGAGCCTCCAGAAGCGCGATTAGGCGCCGCTCCCCATAGATATCCCGGCCATAGGCCGTGCACTCCTGAGAGACCAGAATCAGCTCTTTTTTGCCCGATTTCAGTAAAAATTCCGCCTCGGATACGATTTTCTCTATCGCACGGCTGCGGAAATTTCCCCGAATATCCGGTATCGCACAGTACGAACAACGGTTATCGCATCCTTCGGATATTTTCAAATACGCAAACGGCTGACTCGCATCGACGGCCCGATTAAAATCGTATTCGCGATATCCGGACTCCTCAGATTGGCGCGATATGATCCGTTTCGCCTTTGTCCCGAGAAGTTTTTCTATTTCGGTAAAGTTTTCAATCCCGAAAATCCCATCGGCCTCAGCTATATCCGAGGCCAGCTCATCGGCATATCGCTGCGATAAACACCCGGTCACAATAAGCTTTTTATTGCCGTATTCTTCCTTAATACGAGCCAATTCCAAAATGGCGTCGATCGACTCCTCCTTGGCCGGCTGAATAAATCCACAGGTATTGACGATGAGGATATCTGCCGTTTCCGGATTGTCCACCTCGACGAGTTTATGACCGCGCAGAAATCCCGCGATATATTCCGCGTCGACATCGTTTTTGGGACATCCCAGTTTATGCAGATAAAACGACTTCATGGCATTTCGATGACTTCAACTCCATCGGGAGCGACAAATTCAAATGTCGACTCGTCGATACTCCCGAGACGCTCAAAATCAGAAATACGTATCACGACCCGGGAATCGTTGTCATCGATATATTCGATTTTCAGAGGATTATGAGATTTACTGTCGGCGGTCAGTGTAAACTGCGACGGTACGGTTTCACTGTCCAGCGCCTGCATCGTAAAGACGCACTCGCCGTCACTGCACGACTCACCCGCGCATTGATAGACGCCTTCGGGGTCATAGAGCAGCGTAAGCGGATTCCAGCCGCCGATATCGGCCACCGAATCGACCAGCACCTGCTCGTTTTCGACCGAATAACTCCAATACAGGATACCATTAGATATCAACTGTTGATGCGGCATTTCGAGCCGGAATCGGCCCTGCCATCCGGCCTGAACGGTACCGGCAAGGGTATCCACGGAGTGGAAAATATCCGAGTATACCATCTGCTCGAACGAAAGCGTTATGAAATGCTCCTGCTTATAATCCGCCTTCAATTCGGCCATATTTGGACACTCTGCCCAAACGACGGAGGCAAATAAAACCATTATTCCAATACTTCCGGCCAATTTCAGTATTCGATTTTTCATATGAGTTATACCGAGAAACAAGCAATTATGTTTTCGAGATTTTGCCGTTTTTTAATCCCTCAAGAAACTGCAAATCTACCAAAACATCGCGGGCCTTTGACTCATTGTACGAACCGATAATCTGCTTTTCTTCGAGTTCATCGATCAACCTAGCCGCCCGCTGATATCCGATACCCAGCTTCCGCTGCAACAATGACACCGATGCCTGCCCCTGCCGGACCACCGTTTCTATCGCCTCGAGCATCACCGGGTCGCTGGTATACTCGGCAAGCTGAGATTTCTCCTCCGCCTCTACTTCGGCCTCTTCAACCTTCTTCTTACTGTACGACTGGCCTTTCAGGAAATCACACACGGCATTCGTCTCTTCCGAAGAAATATACGCCCCGTGCAATCGCTCCGGCTCCGGTGAACCTGTTTCCAGATACAGCATGTCGCCTTTGCCCAACAGCCGCTCGGCTCCATTGCCATCCAGAATTGTCCGAGAGTCCGTTCTCGTGGCCACCTGGAAGGCGATTCGCGACGGGAAATTCGCCTTGATAAGACCGGTAATAACATCCACCGAGGGCCGCTGTGTTGCCAGAATCAGATGGATACCGACGGCGCGAGCCATCTGTGCCAGACGCGTTATGAGCAGTTCGATGCGGCTCGACTGCCCCGACATCATCAAATCTGCCAACTCATCGATGATAATCACGATATATGGCAGCCTCTTGTCATCCGTCTTCATCTTCTTGTTATAATCGACGATGTTTCGAACCGCCTCATTCGCCAGAGTCCGATACCGCCTCTCCATTTCGGCGACTGCCTCACCGAGCACCCGCTCGGCCTGCTTGGCGTTTGTGACCACCCGCTCTCTCAAGTATGGAATATTTTGATATACCGTCAATTCCAGCATCTTCGGATCGATAAACACGAACTTGAGTTTCTTCGGATGCAGCGCGTACATCAGCGATGTAATAACCGTATTGATACAAACCGATTTTCCTGATCCCGTCGTTCCCGCAATCAACAGATGCGGCATCGACGCCAGATCGACCGTGTACGGCTTGCCGGAAATATCTTTTCCCAGCGCCAGAGGCAACTGATAGGTATTATTCTGATATTCATCCGATTCCAGAATCTCGCGAATATTGACGATCTGCGGATTGCGATTCGGGATTTCGATACCGACCGCCGCCTTGCCCGGAATCGGAGCGACAATACGAATTGATTTCGCCCGCAGATTCAGCGCCAGATCCTCGGACAGATTCGCAATCTGATTTACCTTAATTCCGGCCGCAGGCTTTATTTCAAACCTTGTAATAATCGGCCCCGGAAACATCTCAATATTCCCAGCCAGCCGCACGCCGAACGTCTCCAGTGTCTCGCGCAGTCCTTTAGCCGTTTCCTCAAGTTCCTTGACGTCGTATGCCGGCCCCTGATTATTATTCTCCGTTAATAACTCCGTCGATGGCATAACGAATTCTGCGGCAACTTCGGTTGTCGGAGATGCCTCATCAGATTCATCATCTGATGTTGTCTCCGCACCGCGCGATAATGTTACCTTTTTCGCCTTCGGCTTTGCATCGCTTCGAACATGATTCGGCTCGACAACGACATCTTCAATAATCTCAGGTTCGGGTTCCGGCTCAAAATCATCCTCGGGTTCCGATGCGCTAACCCGTTTCGGCTTTTTAACTTTTTTGACAGTCTTTTTCTCGCCCCTTATAACGGTCGTCTTCCTGAAATTCAATCGCTCCGCGAACTCTTCCCACTGCGGCTTGGCCTTCTCCCAGCCTTTCTGGAACCAGACGAGGAACTCTTCCTTGAGGAACGCCATAAAATTGCGATACCGATGAGAAATCGACCAGTAATACACCAGCACGCACGCGATAGCCGCAATCGTTACGATATACGCCCCGGGCATGCCGACAATCTTCAATAATATCTCTATTAATGTATGCCCCAATGCCCCGACGCCATCGGGGACATGATAACTGAGCATCATCGAGCGGACTTTACCGATATCGGCCAGGAGAAATACAAGAAACGCCAACGCCCAGATTATTGCCGCATGCTTATGCGCCCGCTTGGCAATAGAAAAACCGACGATTCGAAACGAGAGAACGAACAGATATGCCACCGCGAAAAAAGCCGTCCAGCCGAGGAAGAAAAAGGCGACATAGCTGAAGTACGCGCCCATCATTCCGCCATAATTGACATACGGCAGCGAAAACGGATTGCCGTACACGGCCTCATCCGATGTAATCATCATATCATCGCTCTGCTGATGACCGACCAGGCTGATAAACGACAACAGCGCGAATGTCGCCAGCAGGATACCGATTATCTGTACTTTACGCTTCTCTTTCATACCACCGTCGATTCAATTCCAATCAAAGATATTGTCTATCCGAGACGTCGGTCAACAAAAAAAGGCAGGGCATACATCCCTGCCTTTCTTCCGAGTACATCGGGACATACCTATTTCTTCTGGACGGCGTCTTTCAGGCCCTTACCGGCTTTGAATTTCGGCACGCGAGCCGCCGGGATCTTGATCGTGGCGCCGGTCTTCGGGTTGCGACCATTGCGGGCTTTCCGCTTGGTGGTCGAGAATGTTCCGAATCCGACGAAGCTGACCTTCTGGCCTTTCTTCAGGGTCGTGGTTACCGAATCGAAGAACGTCTTCAGGGCTTCATTCGCCGCGCGCTTCGAAATGTTGGCGTCTTTCGCCATCTTGGTAATCAATTGATCCTTTGTCATTGTTATCCTCCGTGGTTTATGGTGTGTGAACTATTTTCCCTTTCTGGCCGAAACTACCCGTTTTTATTTATCGTTGTCAAATAAAAAAAAAGACACTACACCCAAAAAAGGCCGAAAAATGAGGCTTTCGCGGCCTAATGGCGCGAATTCGCCCGAAAATTCATAGTTGGCGGGCCTCCCCGCCGTGAAACTATCGATTAAATAAGGCTCCGCGCAATCCCGATTCCGATTTTTCAACCTTCAAATCAGGAATGGCGATGAGGTATACCTTAAAATAAAATCCCTTCCGCGAACCGTTCGGAATCCAGTAGAAATGCCCTTCCCAACAATTCATCGATCGGTTCAGATCGACGATCTTATCGATCGTCTCATGCTCGACGAAATCATAGCGCTGCGAGTATTTCAACCGCCAGTTCTGCGTCAGATTGACATTGAATGTCAGATTGATAAAATGTGATCGCGACGTGATATTCCCGTCGTTATAATACTCATTATAACTGTGTGAAATATTTAAATTCCAGTTCGTCGTACTGCTTGTCCGAGCCGGCTGTTCCCCCGGTATTGCCGGCGATGGAAATGCGCTTGTCGAATCCGTTACTAACTCGGCTTGCCTGTTTGCCGACTCCAGACTGGTCCGGGAATAATCATCGGCCACCGATCCCCGCGCCTGAATCGTCGAACTGATTGTAAAGGACTCCAGCGTCGGGCTCCACCACTTCAACTCATCGTTTTCATCATACAGGCTGTGGCTTAACTGGCCGTTAATATTGACATTCGGCACGGCCGATGACGAAATACTCGTAGATAGATTCGAAAACTTCCGCCCGATTCCTTCGAAATTATAGCTGGTGCTCGAATTCACTCGCAGCAAATCCAGCTTCTTCTCGGTCTCACCACGGACGATTTTCGCCTGAATAAGGTTACTTACCGCCATATTCAATGACATGCTACGAAGGCCGCCACCGCCGACACCGACATATTTTCTCACAATCTGGTTCTTTACTACAGCCGGAGAATAACTGAATCCAAACGTCGGAGTTAATACATGCCGCAATGCCGCCAAACCTAAAACATTGATATTAAAGGTACCATACAACTCAGTCTTGGCGCTCATATTCATCGACATCGAACCCCGGCGATACAACCGGTTTCCGATTATTCCCGCATCCCGAGACTGATCCGTATTAGTGACATAATACCAGGCCTCTGTGAAGCTGACACTCGGCGTAATGGTAAAATAGCGAGCCATATTGAAAGAAAAACCAACCGATCCGGTATGATACAAATACTGATACCGCTTCTTCGTCGTCGTTTCCGTCGTATCACTGATAGACGTTGTCTCACCCATCGGATCGGTGTACGTCAATGTATCGACATCGGTATTTTTCTTACTGTAAAAATAGGCCAGGTAGCTGTTGGAATAACTCACCGAAATCTTGTTATACCAGCTCTCCTGCAATTTTCCATCGACCGTTTCCCCTCGCCCGAACGGGTAAAAACTCCGAGGCGAAAATCGTATCGACGGCAGCGAACTGGTCTTGGAATCGGTATCGAGATTCTCCACATGCTGGAGATTCACCGTCATCGAACTCCAGCCGAAGTTTTTGCTGAACGAGGCTTTCGAGGTGACGTTTCGGTTCAATCGATCATTCTGATCGGTCGAATAATCCGTGTAGTAATTTTTATCCGACACATACGATCCCGATGCCCCGAAACTGATGTCGTACGGCAGCGTCTGGCTGTGACTGCCACTGATCGTCCAGCGCTTCGTATGTTGCTCCGAAAACGCATACTCGCGATTTTCTATCGCATAGGTCCCGCGAATCTGACCACTGTAGGCATATCGCCTGTTATACCGGAATAACCCATTTACTGTGTACCCGATATTCTCATAGAAATCCAATGCCCCCTCGATGTCCCAGTACTCCGATGCCGCCCAGTAATAGCCCAGATTCCCTATGAACCGATTCCCCTTTTCAAAATTTCCCAGCTTTATCGGCAATATCCCCGAATGCCGTCCGCGCTGAAGAGGAAACACATAGTATGGAATATATGCCACCGGCAGTTTGTGAATGTACAACCGCACCGGCCGGGCGATCACCCGGTCATCCTGAATCACCTTCATTTTCTTGGCATGGAAATGGAAATTCGGATTCGGCTTATCGCAGGGTATCAACACGCCGTCTTCGACATAAAAGACGCGCTCTTCCTCTTTATATAACTCGTCACCCTTATAATGCGTCGCCTCGAACAGCGTCGCGGCATCATCAATCAATCCCTGCTTGGTGTCGACATTGAACACCAGCCGCGTGCCGAATATTTCCTCGCCGCCGTCCTTCAATCCCAGCGGTGTCACCGCCGGCACCGAATCGGTACTGTCGATCCTGGCATGCGCAATTATTATTTTATTGGGGATGTCGTAATCGACCGTATGCGCATTCAGCTCGACCGTTTTCTGCTTCACATTGGCATTTTCGGTAATGCGAATCACCCGCTCCGGAGCGAAAAACTCCAAATGCCGCCCGCGATACAAAATAGAATCCGCGATAACCGGTCGCGACGCCAGATTCATGAGCGAATCGAGCACCGCCACGGAGTCAGCCATGAGTCCTCCCGTTTCGGCACTCATCGCGGAATCGGCAGCCTCTTCCCGATCCCGAAACTGCTCCTCGGTCATCAACACCGCCTGACAGGTATCGCACGGGGAATTCTCGTTTATCACCCGACTCGAATCGCCTTTATCTGTCGCCTCACCATACCGCTCGGTGATATACACGCCTTCGGCTCCGCCGACGACTTCCGCCTTGACGATTTTCCGATTCTCGACGAAAATAAATATCGAATCACCGGACACGAAATTCTTCCCGGCCCCGGTCGTATCATCAACGGCAGGGAAATACTCCGACCGAGACGCCCCGATTGCGGAAATCTTGCGCACCTCATCGCCGGTAAAATAAAATGTGATTTCATTTCCGGTTAAAGACGATTCTCCGGCATACTCTCCGGTCGATGAATCCGAGGCCTCCACGAAATGCGCATTGGCCTCCTCGAACACATTGATCCGCTCGACACCATCATCACTGAACACGATATTCATGTAACTGCCTGCGATTCGAGACGAATCGCGCACCGCCACCGGCTCATCCATCAGAAACAGGCGATTCTCTTCCTTGTACATCTCGGCGCAACCGCAGGTCGCCTTGGTATCGGTATGCTGAATGACAACATTGCCGATCCCCTCACCCATTTGCTCGTCGCGATAGAAAAACAGATAATCGCCGGTGATCTTGACTAAATTCTTGTAATCGGGATAATTGAGAAACAACCACGGATCGTTTTCCATATAAATGGCATTGTCGCGGCGATTGTATTCGACGGCCTGAGCCTCCGCGCGAATCGAATCCTGATGCTGAATGAGGACGACATTTCCCCAGGCGAACATCACCGAATCGGTGTGATAATACGTCACCTTGTTCGCCCAGATATGCTGCGCCGAATCGAAAGCCTCGACATTCCCGACGAAAGTAATGATACCGAAATCGCGGTACCACTCCACCGAATCCGCGAAAATCTTGGTCGAGTCGATCCGGAACTTTAAATCGCCGCTGCCGTACCATACCATCCCGCTGTCGGTCGTGCGCATATTCAGGTTGTTGAAATTATCGAAATAGACTGATTGTTTCTTGCCCTTTTCGGCCGCCAATGCCGCCAAAGACAATAAGAGACAAACGCATGCGGTAATGATTCCGGTGACCCATTTCATCGGTTATATATCGAGGACTTTCTCCGGTTCGGCAAGTAAAACTTTTAACTCGTCCGGCCGAAAGCCGCCTCCCTGAGCAACTTGAGGCGATCCGCCTCCCTTCCCTCCAAACAGTTCGGACGCGCTCCTGATTATATCGGCTGCCGATATTCCCGCCGCCTTATTCGCGGCCGCTATCAACTTATCATCCACGACCAGCAGCGCGACAGCCTCGTGACTATTGATTATACTCACGGCCGCCTCTTTGGCCTCATTAAAATCCTGTCCCGAGAAATCCCGCACCACGACCGTCCGACCCGCTATTGTCTTGGCCTCCTGCATCCACTGCTCGACCAGTACTGGCATCATCTGTTTGCGAAACGCCGCAAACTCCCGTTTGAGCGCCGTATACTGCTCGACTTGAGATGCCACCGCGTCAGCCGCTTCCTTGCTGTGCCGAGAAAATGTATTCGATATTTTTTCGATCTGTTCGAATCTGTCCCGATAATCGGCCAGCGCACCGAACCCGGTCAGAAAATGCAATCGCACATTTCCCCGAATCGCCTCCTGCACGGTAACCTTGATGATGCCGACCGCTCCGGTCCGTTCACAATGCGTCCCGCCGCAAGTCGACCAGTCGAAATCCGCAATCGATACGATTCGATATGACTCTTTTTCCTTATCGGGGATTTTCCTCAGCGGCAATTCCTTTAACCGCTCAGGACTGACGAACTCGACGGTCACCGGCCGATTCTCGAAAATAATCTCATTCGCCAATTGCTCAGCCGCCCTAATTTGCTCATCGGTCAGACTCGTAACATTCAAATCAACAGTGCTGTCATCTTCGCCTAACCGAGCGCTCACCGTTTCGGCCTTGCACATTCGAACGAATGCCTGCGACAAAATATGCTGCCCGGTGTGTTTCTGCATATTGTCACGCCGCCGCACCCAGTCTATTTTCCCGGTAATAGTATCACCGACTGCAAAGGCAGGCCCTGCACACAGGTAATGCCAAATCGACTCGCCTTCATCAATCACATCCGATACCGCAACGCCGTCAATTGTCCCGACATCATACAGCTGTCCGCCCGAGGTCGGATAAAATGCCGTCCGATCAAGTTCGACTCGATGGACACCCTCTTGCGACTCAACTCGCAATACCTTCGCTTCGAATTCCGTTACATAACTATCGGTATAATAAATTCTCTCGGTCATGATGAATCCTAGGCCACAGTATTGAAAAGCGATCCGATCTTCTCAACCCGTACCTCGATTCTGTCACCGATCTGCATCGGGTCAATCCCCTCGGGCGTCCCGGTCGAAATCACGTCCCCCGGCTCCAGCGTCATCGCGCTGGTAATAAAACTGATAAGCACCGGTATCGGGAATATCATCTCGGATGTTCGCCCGGACTGTTTCTGTTCACCGTTCAAATATGCCTCAACGGCCACATCGCTGACATCGATCCCGGTCACGATATGCGGTCCCACCGGACAAAACGTATCGAATCCCTTACCGCGCGTCCACTGTCCGTCCGCCTTCTGAATATGCCGCGCCGTCACGTCATTCAAACAGGTGTACCCGAAAATATGCTCATTGACCAACTCCGGCGGAATCTTCCGGCACCGCTTGCCCATGACGACCGCCAGTTCGGCCTCATAATCAACCCGATCGCAATTGTCGGGATAGACAATCTTTTCCTCAGGCCCGATCAATGCACTCGGCGGCTTCATAAACAGCATCGGATTCTTCGGCGCCTCGGTCGCAGACTGCGAATGCTGGACATGCTTATGATAATTCAGCCCGACACAGATAATCTTCGATGGCTGTACCGGACAAATCAACCGCACTGCATCCAAAGCAAATACCGTATCCGTCGGCTTGACCGCTATCCAATACGGTGCATCCAATACTCGCACGGAATCGCCCTCAATTTTGCCATAATAGGCCTGACCGTCTTTTTCGAATTTCACGAATCTATCCATTTCGGACTTCCTTTCTATCACTGAGGCGCGACTTGTCCGCCCGTTTGAATCGTCCCGGTCCTTTTCCAGCGGCCGCGCGAGAACCAGAACATCATCACGATTCCTCGCCCGATTGATGTCAGCGTAATCGACCACCACATGCCGCTGATACCCAACCCCAATTCATAGCAGAAATAATACGCAAGCGGCAGCCGCAACAGCGTCCCCGGAATCGATATCACCGTCGGTGGTATCGTATTACCGGCGCCGGAAAACGCACCCTCGAGTACAATCTCAATCGCCATAAACGACTGCGACAGCGCCAAAATCTTTAAATAATCAATAGCAATCTCTATGACCTCTGCATCATCGATAAATACCATCGCCAACTGCCGTGGTATCAATAAAAACATGGCCGAGATTCCCATCGTAAACAGGACACAAATCCCGACCGCATACCAGGCCGACTTGGCGGCCCGCTGTATCTGTCCCGCTCCCAGATTCTGCCCGACCATTGTCGAGGCGCCCATCGCGAATCCGAAACAAATCAGATACGATAAAGACTCCAAACGATTGCCGATCATCAGAGCCGATTCCGCCGCGGTTCCAAAGTCGTTGACGATACGATTCAGAAAGATGTACACCACCGAGAAATTGACATTTGCCATCGATACCGGAAAGCCGATCTTCATCACGATTAATGCCAATTTGTAATCGAGTCGGTCAAATAACCGGAAACTCAGCGGATACCCGAACTTTCCTTTCCGCAACAAAACCGTAAACACAACCGTCCCGCATGCCGCCGATATAATCGTTGCCACCGCGGCACCGCGAACGCCTAACTCGGGAAAAGGCCCGATACCGAAAATAAAAAGTGGGTCAATAATGATATTCAGGACCACTGCCGACGTCGTCCCGATCAGATGAACCTTCATCTTTCCGGCCGCGCGGAAAATCGCCGAATACGAATCATTTATGAAGAAGAAAATGATCCCCAGAAATATGACCCGCAGATACTGAATCCCCATTGCCGCCACCTGCGGCTCAGGATTCATGAACCGGATAAGATACGGCGTCACGAAATACCCGATGATGCCGACGACTATCGAAGCCCGAATAGCGAACAGAAAACTCTGCCCCGCCACCCGAGACACCTCGTCCTTCTGTTTTGCCCCGATAGCCCGGGATATGATTGCCAGAACACCGGTCGGAATAATCGTAAGAATAGAGAACACGACCCAGATAGGAAACATACTGGTCGTAAGCGCCGCCACCTCTTCCTTGCCCAACTGCCCAACCCAGATCGTATCGGTAATCGTCAACATCGTATGCACCAGCATCGATGTCACCGCGGGCCAGCTCAATCGCCAGATCGAGGATATCAGCGAACCCTGAGTATACTGCTCTTCCTGTTCCATACTAAAAAGGGGAGGTTATCCAAAACCTCCCCTGAGAATATACCTGATTTATTTTACCGGGTCAATCACCGTGATAAGGAAATCAAATAATTCGGTGATATTGGCTCTCCGGTCGCCCGCTCGATAAGCAGTTGCCAGTCTTCCCTGGCCCCGAAACGGAAAATGTTCTGCACGAGGAACTCCCGCGTCCGCTGATTATCCAAAAGCGAACCGTACTTCTCGGATAAATAATGAGACACCTGCGCCCCGATGACAAAGCCGACCAGCTCATTGGCCGATTGAACCGGCGCACCGATAAAATCACCCTCGGCCGCCCACGGGAAGCCGTTGGCGATTTCGGTTAAGTCCAGATATTTGTCCTGAATGGCCGTATAATGTGTATTCAAATCGGCCAGAGGATCCTTGTATAATGCCCTTTCGAATGCAATCATCGCCAGCGCCTGCCGGATCCGGTATAATCGATAAAACCGATGTTTCGTCCGCATCGTCAGCACTAACGGCTCGGGCATTCCCGCATACTTCCGGTTCCACGAATCCGTTTCGACCATATCGGTTACCAGCCAATACAATGCCTCATTCAGACACGGCGCCGGGGGCCGCAGGAACATAAATTCCGCATTGTCCATGTTGTATCCATATAATGACTCGAAAATCGCAGCAACGAATCGATTAAACCGATCGTCTCCGCCCGCAGTACTCAACGCTATCCGAAAATCATGCGGAATTGCTACCGTGATTAGCTCAGGATTCTCCAATGAAACACCCTCGGCAACCGGCTCGAAATATATCGGCAGGGCATCCATTTGTATACCCAACCCATCGAGGGTTGCCTTAGCCAATCTCACGAAATTATCAGACACAAAATAGCCCGCCGACTGACCGGTTGCCCGACGGAACGCATAGTCGATATCCCATGCGCTCAGGCGGCTCGTATTCAACGCCCGATGAAGCGAATCGACAATTTTCTGATATGGCTCTTCCGTCAATTTATCGATTTCCGCCAGTAACTCCTCGAATTGCCCCTTATCAATACCGTTCGCTTCCAGCATCATCTCATAAAACGATGAATATCCAAATTCTGCCGCTGCCGCATTACGCAGCTTTGCTGCCTGCGCAATCACTTCCGCCTTGGCCGCCGCAGGCACCAGCATCGCTTCATATATCGTACGCCGGCGCTGCCGGTTGGATTCTGTACCAAGCATTGCCTGCATCTCATCGGCAGTGTATTGCTTACCTTCGAATTCGATCGGTTTATCTATCAGATTCCGCGTCTGCGAATCGAGATACTGCTTTACCTCCGGTGAATCATCGACGACATGCCTGAGAGTCAACCTGCGAAGCAGTTCCAGTTGCCGCAAAAGACGCGTATCTTTTTCCCTGGTTATTCTATGTGTGAAATCTTCCGGATTCTTCGAATTGCCGACGAGTGTCTCATACCACTCCTGATATTCATCGAGTGAATCCGCTCGCCCGGTCGTCAGATATTGCCAGCGAGCCATCGACACCTGCCGCTCCAGATACGCCAGCTTGGCCGTAAAGTCTGTAATAAACGCCGCGTTATCACTCGCCGCCCCGTCCTGAGCCGACACTACGGCCGACAACAACAGAATCAGCGAGCAAACCGAAAATAATACTATGCGTCTCATACATCCCTCTTTAATCTGTGAAATGTTTCAAGGCCAGAAGATATCCTTCGACTCCCCGCCCGGAAATAACTTCAGCGCACACATCCCGAATAACCGATTTTTTTCGCCACTCTTCTCTATTATTGATATCCGAGATATGCACTTCTATCACCGATAACCCGGTACCCGCCAGGCAATCGTGCAGGGCATAGCTGTAATGCGTCAACGCGCCGGGGTTTATGATTATCCCCGCCGCCCGCTCATAGTTTTCCTGGATGAAATCAATAATCGCGCCTTCATGATTGCTCTGAAACGGCAGTACTTCGATCCCGGTCTGCTGCGCCGCATGAATCACCATCTCCTCGACGTCGCGCAAAGATTGCTTCCCGTAAATATCGGGCTCGCGCTTGCCGAGCATATTCAGATTGGGACCGTTGATTAACAGAATCGCTTTCATCGCTTCCTATTCACCACATTAAGCATGAATGCGGTCGCATCCAGAATCTTGCTCCGAGACACTACCGGCTTCACGACCGGTTTGCCGATATCATCGAGCAGCACGAACATATTCTTGCCGCCGCTATTTTTCTTATCGACCGCCATTGGCGATACATAATCATCAGGGCTCTTTTTTAACGGTTTTAACCGCTCGATGAGCGGCCGCAATACTTCCAATCCATGCAATAGATTCGCCTTCGTCAACCGCCTCTCCGCGTGCGATAAATACAATGCCCCGACTATCCCGGCCAGCACTGCCTCACCGTGCCGATATCTCTTGTATCCCTCGACCTTTTCGATCGCATGCGCGAACGTATGCCCGAAATTCAATATCATCCGCAAACCGTTATCGTTCACATCCTGCGCAACGATTCGTGATTTGAATTTCATCGCCTCGACCGCGGCCGAAAACAACGGCCTGGAATTTCCTATCGGCAACGCGCACACCTGATCCAAAAACTTTTTACTCGACAGAAATCCGACCTTGACGATTTCTCCCAGCCCGCTCAGAAATTCCCGCTCGTCCAGCGTCTCCGTCCAGAGCCGGTCGATAATAACCGCCTTCGGCTGATAAAACAAACCGATAAGATTCTTTCCCTGCCGATGATTAATACCCACCTTTCCGCCGATCGATGAATCCACCATGGCCAGAAGCGATGTCGGCGCCTGTATCAGCCGCACACCTCGTTTGAACGTCGCGGCCGCGAATCCTGCCGTATCGCCGACCGCGCCGCCGCCGAATGCTATCACCGTGTCTTTGCGCGACAGATTCACATCGAAAAACTGATCATACAGCTTCTCGACCGTCGTCCGAGACTTATACCGCTCGCCTTCACCGATGACGATACTGTGGATATCTTTATCCTGAGGTAAAAACCGCTGCCGAAAAAGATTGCCGTGCAATGCGAAAACGGTCGGATTCGATACAATGACGACATTGTGCGACTCGCGCAGCAATGACTGCATTAATGATTTATCCGGTCCGATAACGACAGGGTACGTCCCCGCCGGCGTCTTGACACTGAATCGGTTACGCGTCATCCTTTTTAAGCAATTCCTCTATTTCGCAAGCGACCTCTTCGCTTGACTTACCATCCGTGGATACGCGGGCATCCGCCTCGTCAAAATATTTCACGCGCTCCGCATACAACCGCTCGATTCGCTCCTTGATTGCCTTCTCCGGATCATCACTGTTCTTCGCGACCATCTGGAGAAGCGGCCGCATGTGGCTTCCCTGCAACCGCTCATAAATGTTCTCGACACTTGTCTCAAGAAATACGAGAAAACCGTATGTTTTGACATACTCCAATACCTGGGCCGATTGAATCGTCCCGCCGCCGAGCGATATCACATGAGGCGGCCGCTGCATCGCCATGCGCATCACATCGTTTTCCATGAAGCGAAACCGATGCTCTCCCATCTGCGCGAATATTTCGGGAATCGATTTATTCGTTTGCCCCTCGACAACCTCGTCCGTATCGGTAAAATTATATTTCAGCTTATTGGCCAGAATCTCGCCGACCTCCGTCTTACCGGATCCGGAAAAGCCGCATAAGAAAATTATTTCCGGCATTTCAGTCGCCATAACACTACTCCTCTGTTAACACCTGTTGACGCCCGAGACGTCGGTCAATACTACTCTCGCAATCTCTTCAATATCCAATTTCTGCTTCCGCCACACCGCGAGCGATGCCGCCGCCTGATGCACCAGCATCGGCAAACCGTTAATCGCTTCGCATCCGGATTCGCTCATATGCCGCAAAAATCCCGTCTCTTCCGGCACATATCCAAGGTCATACGCGATTCTCACGCCCGAAATATCACACGATTCAGGCACCGGGGAAATCTCCGGCGAACAAGAACTTCCTACCGGCGTGCAGTTGACGGCTATTTCCGCTTCAATCGCGGCGAGCCCATCGATTGCCACGCACGCCATCCGTGCGCCGTACGCCTTATCCAGTGTCACGAGTCGCTCCGCCAATCTATTCGATTTTTCCATATCCCGCCCGGCAATCGTCACCAGTACCTCAGGATACGCAGTCAGCAATGCCCAGACAACAGCCCGAGCCGCCCCGCCGTTGCCGATGACAGTAATACGATCCCCACCTTGAATTTTATCCTGCAACGGATGTAAAAATCCCTGCCAGTCGGTATTATACCCTGTCAGATTTCCACTATCACACGACACGGAATTAACAGCTCCGATTGCCGTCGCTACTGCATCCATTCGATCAAGATGCGCGATAACCGCTTCCTTATAAGGAACCGTCACCGAAAACCCGTCGAATTCCCGCAGCCGAATCAATGCGCTATCGAGTTCCTCCGAGGCGACATCAAACATCTCGAATGTTCCGTCGATATCGAGCAACTCGTACATGCGGCCGAATATTTCGGCCGACAGTGAATAGCCGATATGCCGCCCCAACAGGGCTCCTCGAAACGGTTTCGACATCAGGCGCGCAATCCTTCCAATAATGAAAAATATCCCGGACAGGAAATATCGACCACCTCGGCATCGGAAATCTTGACTCCGCCATGTGCCGCCAGTCCTGCCGCACCGAATGCCATCGCAATACGATGATCGCCGAACGTGTCGATTTCCGCCCCTTCCAATTCTCCATGCCCTTCAATCGCCAATCCATCCGGGAATTCCCCGACCTTGACGCCCATTCGCATGAGATTCTCGGCGATGGCATGTATCCGGTCGCACTCCTTGACCCGCAATTCTTCCGCATCCCGAATGACCGTCGTTCCATCGAGCGATGCCGCGATCAATGCCAGAATCGGTATCTCATCTATCAGCTTGGGAATGATATCTCCGGAAATCTTCCGAGGCTTCAGCTTACTATGGACAACTTCAATATCCGCCACCGGCTCGTTGCCGATATCGCGGCGATTCTTGAGTTCAATCTCGGCGCCCATCTGTTTCAACACGGTTAAAAATCCGGTCCGAGTGTTATTCACGCCGACATCTTTCAAAATCAGATGACTCCCGCGTATCATCAGAGCCGCCCCGATGAAAAACGCCGCCGTCGAAAAATCCCCCGGCACGATTATCTCGCCGCCCGACAACTTGCCGCCGACATCCAGCGTAATCGCCGCCTTGTATTTCTCGGTCGGCAGTTTGCGAATCTTTTTCCTCGGATCATCCGGATCATCAACGACTTCCGGCTTTACGGTATCAACCTGTAAATCCGCCCCCAGGCTCTGCAGCATCCGCTCGGTATGATCGCGAGCGATTATTTTTTCGCGTACGGTGACCTTTGTCCGAGCCGACGCTCCGGCCAACAATATTGCTGACTTCACCTGAGCCGAGGCAACCGGCATCGTGTAATCGATCGGAACCAGTGTCGCCGGCTGTATCGATAACGGAGCCGTTCCCTCTTCACTTCCGGCAATTTCCGCATTCATCAGCTTCAGAGGCTCTATTATCCGCTTCATCGGCCTCTTCGACAACGATTCATCTCCGGTCAGCGTCGCATTGATATCGGCACCGGCCAGAAGCCCTGCTAACAACCGCATCGTCGTACCGGAATTGCCGCAGTCAATCGGAGATTCCGGTTCGATAATCCCGCCGCCCAACGGCGGTGAAATCACGACTTTGCCGTTTTCCTCTTTCACTCCCGCACCTAACTGCTTCACCGCATTCAGTGTCGATTTGCAGTCAGCCGCCGGAGAATAATTCTCAATCGTCACCCGCTCGGCGCACAACAGCGACAAAATCGCTGCCCGATGCGATATCGATTTATCGCCCGGCATCTTCGGTGCGCCCTGGAGTTTCTTCGCTTTCTTTATTATAATTTCACTCATGCTCTCTTCTACATCTCTTCCGGGGCTTCAATACCCATCAATCGCAGCCCCTCACACATCACCGTCCGCACGGCTTCAACTAATAGCATCCGCGCTTTCGTTTCCTTTGGATGCGCCTCATCGATGATCTTTACCAACTTCCCGTCGGCATCCTTGCGCTGATAGAACCGATTGAACACGGCCGCCAACTCCAATAAATATACCGCCATTATATTTGGCTCATACTTCTCGGCCGCCGCCTCGATCGTGTGATTAAATTTATAAACCTGTAAAATCAATGCCTTCTCTTCCGGCGAATCGTACAAAGCGAAATCCACATCGCCGGATATTTCCTGCCCGAATTTCCGCTTCAACGCCGACAGCCGCGCATGCGTGTACTGCAAATATGGCCCGGTCGCGCCCTCGAAATTGAGCACTTCTTCCCAGACAAAATTAACGTCTTTATGCTTCGATACGGACAAGTCGGTAAAAATGATCGCACCCAGCGCCACCTGCAAGGCCGTCTTATCCAGATTTGGTAGATTCGGATTTTTCTCCTTAATAATCGCCGTCACCCGATTCACCGCCGTACCGATGACATCATCGAGAAGAATGACATTCCCCTCGCGAGTCGACAGCGCCTGATCGTTGAAGCGAATCCACCCGAACGGCACATGAACCAGATCATTGGCATACGACTCGCCGAGAAGCTCGATCACCTTGAACACCTGCTTGAAATGCTCGGCCTGAGACGCCCCGACGACATACAGCGCCTTATCGAAGCCGTATTCCTGATGCCGAAAGAGTATTCCGGCAATATCCCGAGTCGCATACAGTGTTGCCCCGTCAGCCTTTCGCAATAGGCACGGATTCATGCCGTACTCTTCGAGGTCCACAACCAATGCCCCCTGCGACTCCTTCGTCAGCCCGGCCTTCTCCAGCCGCTCGATTGCCGCTTCCATCTTATCATTATAAAACGATTCGCCGGTATAATAATCAAATGTGATGCCAAGCAAATCATAGACGCGGCTGAATTCCTGTAAAGAAAAGTCCTTAAACAGCTTCCACAGCCGGACGGCCTCATCGTCGCCTTCTTCCAGCCGCTTGAACCACGACTGCCCGGCATTGGCCAGCTCGGCATCCTCTTTTTCCTCTTTATGGAATCTGACATATAACTCGAGCAGATAATCGATCGGCGAGGCCTTCAGACGCTCCTCGTCACCCCACTTTTTATATGCTGCAATCATCTTCCCGAACTGAGTACCCCAGTCGCCCAGATGATTGATACCGACGACTTTATAACCGAGCTTCTTGAACAGCCGATACAGCGAATTGCCGATGGCCGTCGACCGCAAATGCCCGATTCCGAACGGCTTGGCGATATTCGGCGATGAAAAATCGATGACAATCGTTTTCCCGGTACCGCAATCCTGACTACCATATGAATGCCCCGCCGAAAACACATCGGGCAACACGGCCCTGGCAGCCTCACCCGGCGACATATTCATATTTATATACGGCCCGATCTGTACGAACTGTTTCGCATCCAAATGAGCCATCAGTCCCGCCGCAATCTCCGGCGGTTTCATCTTCAGCGGTTTGGCCAGCAAAAACGTCGGAAAGGCAAAATCCCCCTTGGACCTGTCCTTGGGATATTCTACTTTCGCCTCGATAAATTCGGCCAGCCCATCCGGTTCAATACCATACGCCGAGCATATGTCCGAAATCAAATCGGGAAATGCACCTTGCACCGCCTCGGCCAGAGCCTTTGCCACCGACTGTTTAAATATATCTGCCATCGTGCCTAATCCTCAAAATCCAGCATCCAATCTATATAACCCGAGCGGCCAAGGCAATGTTTTAATCGTGACCGGTCAGCTTGTAATCGGCCCGAATCGTAAACCCATTGGCCGTATACTGTTCCGATTTCCGAAAGAAGTAAAAGTACATGACCGACGATACCACATACAGCACAATCGCCAGATTCAGTGTCAACTCATACCCGAAGTCCTCAATCAGCCATCCGCCGACCTTTGCCGACACCATCCACGACGAAGTCCACGCGAACATCAGAATGGCGTTCATCAGGTTGTGAAATGCCTTCGGCACCATCTCCATCGCGAAATTATTCCCGATCGGATTACCCAGATTCATCAATGCCCCGCGAATCAAAAACGCTACGAATACGAGCGGAAAATACATGCTGTACGCCAACACCAGCATAAACGGAATCGATGCCAGCTGCGAATAGACCATCGTCCGCACCATTCCGATTCGCTTCACCAGCACCGGCCCTGACATCACTCCTAAAAACATCGTCAGGTTAACCAAACCGAAATAAATCCCGATCTGCTCCGGAGTCTGACCGAACCGATCCCGGAAAAACAGATTGAGGAACGGGATAATCATACCCGCTCCGGTGCCTACTATAAAATACGGCAGTGCCAGCTGCACGAGTACCGATGTCTTCGGCCGATTGGCCTTATTCTCGAACCGGAATCGCTCTTCCTCCGGCACCTTCTTCGGCATCTTCAATAAACTGAACGGAATCAGCGCGAACAGCGAAATCGATATCCCCGCCATCATCGAATACCGGTGCGCCACGACGGAATCGACCATAAATAACTCACCGAAAAACTCCACCAGATGCCCAATCGCAAACGACCCGACCGATCCCGCAAAAACCATTATTCCGAACGACAGCGAAAACAAATATGGCCGCTCGACCGGCGATGAATTTCGCATATAAAACGGCGACGATGCCACCCGGAAAAAGGCCATCATCATCCCGGCAAACAGATACGCCGACCAAATCGCCCAATACGGATCGGCATGAATGGCCAGCAGTCCGAACACCGGATACCCCAGGTTGGCCAGAATAAGAACCGGCTTGAGACGCACTCGACTCAGTATCAATGCCCCCGGCACCGACACCATCGTCATACCGATTGCTCCTGCCGACAGCACCGATCCGATATCCGCCTCGCCGAATCCACGCTCGCGCAAATACAGATTGAGAAGCAACTGAAATGACGAAAAGGTCATTGAGATAAAAAACATCCCGAGAAGGTACTTGCGAGCATTCGGCGACAACAGCCGAAGATCCCGGATGTAATCCGCCGCCCCTTTTTTAATCCGCGCTATCATCGCCCCCGGCCCATCAGGCCTCGAATTCTCCGGCCCCGATAAATTCTACCGGCCCCTGAATCGAAATCTCATCGGTCTTATCGTCCCAGAGAACCTGCAATATTCCGGCCTGCGTGTGCACATTGACCTTTCGATCCGTAAACCCCCGCATTACGGCTATCGCCACCGCCGCCGCTGCGCCGGTCCCGGATGATTCCGTCGGCCCCACACCGCGCTCGAAATCGCGCACATCAATATTCTCAGCATCCTTCACCGAGACGAATCCGACATTGATACGATTGGGAAACAAATCGTGCACTTCCAGATCGGCTCCGATACTCTGCCAGTCAAAATCGAAATCATCGCAGAACAAAATCAGATGCGGATTGCCGACCGATACGGCCGACACTATCAATTGCCGTTTATCCATTTCCAGCGTTTGATTGATGAAGTACTTTAACTCAGTTTTTACCGGAATTTTCGCCGCCTCAAACACCGGCTTTCCCAATGATGCCCCGATAGCCCGCTTCTTATCCGAACCCGCCTTGAATTGAATAACCGAGGTTCCGGATCCCGTCTCCAGCGACACCTCTTTTTCAGAAACAAGCCCCTTATTCAGCAAAAACATCGCGGCAATGCGAATCCCGTTGCCGGACTTTTCAGCCCAACTACCGTCGGCATTGTAAATATCTACCCGATAGGCAGGCTTTTGCCCGGAGACTACCAATATCCCATCCGCGCCGATTCCCTGCGTGGGATGACAAATCTTCTGCGCCAGTGTTTCGAACCGCTTCAATCGCCCGTTTTCGACAATCTCATCAAGGACAATAAAACTGTTTCCCAGCGCCTGGTATTTTGAAAATGCAATCTTCATATTAGCCGACAAACTACGGCAATCGGGTCCGTTTGACTACAAAAAAATCCAACAACAAAGGCAGGGCCGCTCGACCCTGCCTTATTAGTTTCCGATTCAATTCAGGCGCCAATTCGCCTAATTCGACTTACATATTCTCTTTAATAATGCCGCCCAGACGCTTGATTCCCTCAACGAGATCCTCGTCGGTGGCATTCGAGAAGTTCAGGCGAACGGTATCCTCACCGCCGCCATTCGGGAAGAACGGAGAACCGTAGACATAGGCGACCTTCGCCGCCAGGGCCTTCGGTAACAGCTCCTTACCCGACATGCCCTTCGGCAATCTCAGCCATAGGAACAATCCGCCCATCGGCTTGACATACTTGACTTCCGGCGGGAAATACTCCTTCATCGACTTGATCATGATATCGCGGCGAGCGCCATAACATTTGATAATCTTCTGAATATGTCCCTGAAGTTTACCCGTCTTGAGGTACTCGAGCATGACATATTGACCGAAGGTGCTCGTATGAAGGTCTCCGCCCTGTTTCACCCGCTCGAACACCGGCATGATTTCTTCCGGCGCCATCAACCAGGCAATGCGGAATCCCGGCGCGCAAATCTTCGAGAATGTCATCAGCGAAATCACGGTATCGCCGCCCAACTGCCGCAGCGACGCCACCGGCTCACCCTCGAATCTCAGGTCACCATACGGGTTATCGTCGATAATCGGCACATTGTAACGGTTGGCGATTTCGATTAACTGCAGACGCCGCTTGAGCGACATCGTGACGCCCGACGGATTCTGGAAATTCGGCACGACATAGATGAATTTCGGTTTGACCCGTTTTATCTTCTCCTCAAGCTGATCGGTAATCATACCGAACTCGTCCATATCGACGGTCTCATACTTGGCCTGATAGAAATTGAAAGCCTGAATCGCCCCGACATAGGTCGGCGCTTCACAAATAACATAGTCGCCCGGGTTCAAAAACGCCCGGCCGACGATATCCAAGCCCTGCTGCGAACCGGACGTTATAATCACATTCGCGGCCTTCGCTTCCGGAACCTGGCTCTTCGAAAATTCGGCCACCGCTTCGCGGAATTCCGGTACACCCATTGACAGCGAGTATTGCAGCGCTTTGTCGTGATAGGTATCGCACGCCCTAATCGCCGCCTCTTTCAAATCGGCTTCCGGGAACATCTCCGGAGCGGGCAGTCCGCCCGCAAACGAAATCATGCCCGGCTGCGCGGACAATTTGAGGATTTCTCGAATAATCGAGTTTTCCAGTTTCAGGACATGAGAAGTCACGCCCCATTTTTCAAAAGCATTCATTATCTTTTCTCTCTGATTAGTTTCTGATACGGTTTGCATAAGACACCCGACTTTCTTGTCTATGATGGTTTATTAATGATACATGCAGAGCCGGGCAAAGTCAAGACAAACCGGGAGATATTGGTGAAATAAATCACAAAGATGGAGAGGATATCGAATGATGTTTCAGCGCATCGAGCCCGCGTATTTTATGATACTCTCACCATATTTATCGCGGATGGAATCGATCGCTCCGGTCAGCAGATTGACCTTTTTTTCGTTGGTATCTTCGAGCAATTCCAGTTGCATGTTATCCGTTTTTTCGATACGATCTCCGCGAGAATTTCTAATCTTCCGGAGATGAGAAACGCGCACACCAAGCAGCCGAACTTTGTATTTCATCCCATATTCTTTGGGTACAAGTTTTATCGCATGTTGATAGATGACATCACAGCGATCGGTCGGCTTTTGAATCGTGTACGCCCGTGTAATCGTTTTAAAATCGGATGATCTGATCTTCACCGAAATCGTCCGCCCGATATATCCGTTTTTTCGCATCCTGCGCGCCACTTTATCGGCCAACCACAGCGCGCACGCCTTGATGATCGCCGGATCCTGAATATCCTGCCGCAGTGTCGTCTCGTGCGATATCGACTTATCATGAGGCAAATCATCATATTTCATCACCTTACCGGTGTCCGTCCCACGCGACATCACCGACAGCGTATCGCCGTTCTTCCCGAATACCCGCTTCAGAATATCCGAATCGGTCGCCGCCAGATCGGCAACCGTAAAAATCCCCTTTTTCGCCAGCGACAGCTTGGTGCTCTCCCCCACTCCCCACAGGGCATCGACCGGCTTCGGAAAGAAAACCTCCCGGAATCTGTCCTGATCCAGAATCGTTATCCCGTTCGGCTTGTTCAATCCCGACCCCAGCTTGGCCAGATACCGCGTCGGCGCTATTCCCACCGAACAGGTTAACTGCATCTTTTCCCATATCTCATTTTTCATTGCGACGATCAAATCCATCGGGTCAGGGTAGCGCCGAGACGTCCCGGTGATATCGAGAAACGCCTCATCGACACTGATCGGCTGCACCTGAGGCGTGTACTGCTCGAATATCGTCTGCAAAACCGCCGACGCGTACACATACCCCTTTAAACCCGCGGAAATAAATATACCATGCGGACAGAGCCGCTTCGCCTCACCCGTCGGCATCCCGGAATGCACGCCGTATTTCCGAGCCTCATACGAGCAGGTCGATACCACTCCCCGCCCGCCGATCGGCCCGCCGACCATCACCGGTTTTCCCTTCAGATGCGGATTGTTCCGAACCTCCACGGCCGCGAAAAAGGCGTCCATGTCGACATGCAGTATTACCGGCGAAAACCCAATCATTTATTCCACCCAGATCTTACTGATAACCCAGCTTGTCTTGCGCTCGTCATACGATAATTGAAAGAAATTCGAGGCCGCATCCACGACCGCGAAATGCCGAATCCGATACGCCCCGACATCGGTCTTCCAGTCTCCGGTCACCTCGGACACTTTGTAAACCTTACCATTCCAGCGAAACCGCGAGGGTTTCATCTTGTGATTCTGAAACAACACCACTACTTCGATCTGCTCATCCATATCCTGATACATTACGCCCCCCACGGCATCAAGTGATAGTTGAACAACACCGTCTTACTTATTACGATTAAAAGAATTACCAAAAGACCTACATAACGCATACCAGCTCCCTGACGAACGTCCTTACTCACGGTTGATACTCTCTCCCTCTCGTCAGCAATCTGCACCTCCCAAATCCCCACATCATTCTTCCCGCTTCGCGCGATTGTCAAGATCACACCCGGTACCCCACCCAACGGGGCGTGTTGAAAAACCTATTACAAGCACGAGTCATTGCGAGCCCTTCTTAGGGCGTCGCAATCTCAGGATATTTGCGACAAGCACTTACGATTGATTTTTGCCTGTGTTCCTAAGGCGATACCTTTGGGAAATGACTTTTTCAACAAGCCCAACGGGTGGGTTCTTCAGATTATCCTGCTATCTAAATCCCCCCTCGTTATTCTATAACCCCAACCATTTTCTCCCGTCATTGCGAGGAATGAGTCCCGCTTGCGGGACGAGTGACGTGGCAATCTGCTCTTGCCAATCCCCTCTTGAGAGGGGTGCCCGTCCGCCTCGGCGGATCGAGGGCGGGGTGTGTTCCCCTCGGCAGGCGAAGCCGTGCCGATACAGCCTCTGTTCCTTACCTCCCAATTTTGATTATCTATGCGACAGCCGAAAAGGGGGTTCATCCCCCCCCTTAGCGCATGCGCCGCATTAAACCGACCACCCGGCCCGCGATATAAAAGCCAGGCGTATTCCGATCGACGATAATCGGTCCGAACGCCTCGTTCTGAGGCTCCAGCCGCACCCGCTGCCGCTCGGGATAAAACTTCTTCACCGTCGCCTCTTCTCCGATAACAGCAACCACAATATCACCCTTAATCGGCGATACATTCTTGTCGACCAGCACGAAATCGCCGTCGAAAATCCCCGCGTTGATCATCGATTCTCCCTTGACCCGCAGACAATAGACGTCCTCATTCGGCAAAAACGTCGTGTCGACAGCCATCTCTCCCTCGCGGTTCTCGATAGCCGTAATCGGCAAACCGGCCGGCACCGACCCGACAATCGGAATCCGATTGAAGGTAATCGGAGATCGCCGGACTAACTCGATTCCCCGAGACACCAGCTTCTGGCGCCTGATAAATCCTTTGCTCTCGAGCGCATCCAGAATCGACCGTACGCCGTTCGTCGACGTGATATCGAATTTCCGACCGATTTCCCGAATCGTCGGAGGCAACCCCGACAGGTTGACCATATCCTCGATAAAATCCAGAATCTGCTTCTGGCGCGCAGTTAATACCCGCTTGGCGCTCATATCTCCTCCATGGAATAGCCAATTTCACTTAATGAAAGTATACTGCTCATTAGTGCAGGCGTCAATATTAAAATCGGAATTCAATCGCAGGAAATGAAGAATGTGATGAAAATATGTGATAATGAAATTTCGGGGAGTACTACCGGCTCACCGTTATCCCCAGGTTGATACCGAAGTCATTGGAATTATTGAAGAAGAACAGATTTTCCATCAGACCGTATTCCAGCAGGACACCGTGAAACAGTCGATGCTTCGCTCCCAGAACCAATTCATAGGTCGGTTGTGAAAACTCGTTGTCTCTGCGCGTCGTCCCCGAATTGGCCATCCCCTGTATGATCAACGAGAAATTCTGTTTCGCAGCCCACTCGACCGCCGTAAAAAAAGTCCACTGGTGCCCGCGCATATCGATATCGTAAATACTCCGCGAACCATATCGACCGAATCCCACCGTCGAGTAGACATACAACGGCGCCAGCTTCTGTACCGCACTGACCGACAGCGCAACATCGATACCGCCAGATCCATAGAAATCCCGCTCCGAGGCCGTCGGAAAACGAAGCAATCCCGACACCATCACCGATTTCAGCCAGGAATCCCCCAGAAATGCCTGCCACCGAGACGTCAGGCTGATATCACCGATTATCGTCCCCTGCTTGCTCTTGTCGAGGACGATTATCGTATCACCCGAGGCCTCATCGACATAACTGACCAATATATTGTTTTCCGGGAATTTGTCGCGGTCGGACTGCCCCAACCCGAAACTGTCGTGAAAATGCGAGATAAATTTATCGAGCTTTCCGCCGAATCGGCTGAGCATCGGCACCGATACGCCGACCTCTAAATTATTGCCGATTCCGGTCGAGGCGGAGAAAATATTCTGGATAATTTCCAGGTCGAGGATATAATGTTCGGTTTTATTCCAGCGATTCGTCCAGGTATTAAACTGAGAAAATTCTACCTGCCCCTCCTGCAATACCGCTGGTCGAGCCGGTACGACATCGAGTCGGAGCGTCTGGAGCGGCGTCTGCCCTGTAATATGGAGCGGCCCGAAGGGGTCCTGCCCCGAGGCCCTCACGGCCGGAGCCTGCATCCAGATCATCAGCGCCAACACAGCGATTATATAAAAGCGAGTTTTCATTACCAGTCTCTACCTAACCTACCCCTTTAGATATATTTATATTTCGGAACGATTCAAAAAAAAATAAGTTTCAGTCATCCGGAAAAACAATACCATCGCCATCTTTAATCCAACCGTACTATCTAATCGAATGGCAAAGTACAACCAATTGGGAGTTAATACATTACGGATAGATTTTCTGCAATCAATGTTAATCCTTGACATGTCGGGAAAATCTGTTAGATTTTAAAAATACCGTATGTACATAAAACGGAAACTTTTTCCGTCGAACAAGTTATAAGTGAGAAACCACGCAGTTGGAGGATTAATGCAAAAGATTTGGCTGCCTGCCTTGATTGTTGTTCTTGCACTCTTGCTGACTTCACAGGCGATGGCTGTTCCGAAATTGCTTATCGAGGACGATACCTTTGACTTCGGCTTCGTGCCGCAAGACTCAAAAGTTTCCCATGTCTTCTGGCTCAAATCGGTCGGCGACGATTCGCTTAAGATTCTCAAAGTGAGGCCTGGCTGAGGCTGCACCAAGGCTCCGCTGAATAAGCAGGAGCTTGCTGTCGGTGACAGCACTGATTTGGAAATTATCTATTCTACCGGTAAAAAGGTCGGCGCCGCCTCCAAACGCCCGACGATCACAACTAACGAAGGTCCGCCGGATAAGCGCGTCACGATTAAGGTCTTCGCCGTCCGTCAACCGGATTCGACCTATCCGGCTGTTTTTAAGCCCTACAGGCTATTCGTTTCAAAGGCCGGCGATGTCGATGTAAACGAAATGTACTTCACGGTGAATAACGTGTCCGATCAGGACCTGAATATGACACTTGTCAGTAAGCCATTCGGCTATTTCGATTTGAATATCCCGGATAAAATCCCCGCCGGGAAAACGGTCGAGTGTTATCTGAAAGTAAATCCCGAGCACCTCGCCGAGGCGTTCGAGAAATCGCTGACATTTGAATTCGATGACCCGACCAGAACTCGTATCACGATACCGGTCGTCAGGCGACTTATCGGCCCCCAAAAACAACCGGAGAGCGTAACGAGTCCAAAAGATAAGGCCGACGCCGCTCAGGTCGGGGATAAATCGGGCCATTGAGAGATAAAAAGAACTTTTGAATAAAAAACCCGTCACTTCAGGCGGGTTTTTTATCTTTATTGCAAAAAAAACCGTAACCGGGTCGTTTCCGATGTACTCATAATATAAATAGGAGTACTGTATACTTACTCGGAGGTGCTATGAAAAAAATTCTCCTGATGTCTCTCTTCCTCGCCTCGCTGGCCTTGGCCGGACCGAAGATGGAGATTCCCCAGGATTCATTCGACTTCGGATATATCCCGCAGGATGCCAAAGTTTCCCATGTTTTCTGGATTAGATCCGTCGGCGACGACTCGCTGAAAATCGTCAAAGTTACCCCTGGCTGAGGCTGCACCAAGGCTCCTCTGAAAAAAGAGGAACTCGCTGTCGGTGACAGCACAGAACTCGAAATCGTCTATTCCTCCGGCCATAAAACGGGACCGTCGACCAAACGCCCCCGCATCCTGACCAACGAGGGCCCGCAGGAACAACGGGTCAGCATTCAGTCGTTTACGATTACGCAGCCCGATTCAACATATCCTGTCGTAATGAATCCGGCTATCGTGACCGTGAACCAGACGGATGACAACCGGACGAACGAGGCCTCATTTACCATTACCAATGTTTCGGATACGCCGCTCGAACTAGCCGTTGTTTCACAACCTCCGGGATATTTCACGCTGAACGTTCCGGATAAAATCGAATCCGGCAAATCCGCCGATTGTCGCGTGAAAATCAATGCGCAGTATCTGAGTGAATCCTTCCAGAAATCACTGACCTTTGAATTCAGCGACATTTCGAAAACGCGTTTTACCGTTCCAATCGTCCAGAAAATTATCAAAGGCGGCAAGACTGCTCAGGCGCCCGCCTCAGGGCATTGAACCAATAATTATAATTTGAAAACCCGCCAATCAGGCGGGTTTTTTTATCTCAACACGATTTTAATCGTAACCTCGGCCTCCCTCAACGACTCATTAATTCAGAATAACCCAAACGCAACGAATGGAGCAACACATGAAAAAAGTACTACTCCTATCTCTCCTTCTCGCTTCGGTCGCCTTCGCGGTCCCCAAAATGCAATTGCCCGAGGAAACATTCGATTTCGGGTATGTCCCCCAAAGTTCGAAAGTAACTCACACATTCTGGATAAAGTCGGTCGGCGATGAGACATTAAATATCCTCAATGTCAAGCCGGGCTGCGGCTGCACCAAAGCCCCCCTGAAAAGCGACAAAATCGTCGCGGGCGACAGCACGGAACTCGAAATCATCTACTCGACCGGCATGCATGTCGGCCAGTCCACGAAACGCCCGACCATTACGACCAATGAAGGCCCGCCGGACAGACGCGTCACGATTAAGGCAAATGCCGTGCGCGAGCCTGATTCCACCTACCCGGTCATCATAAGTCCGTATAAACTCATGGTCTCCAAAGCGGGCGAAATCGATGTCGATGAAGTCGATTTCTCCATCACCAACGTCAGCGATCAAGCCCTTGATTTGAGCCTCGTAAGTATCCCTGCCGGCTACTTCTCCACAGAATTGCCGACTTCTATTCCGGCCGGTCAATCCGCCCGGTGCAAACTGAAAGTAAAACCGGATCATTTGGATGAAACGTTCGAGAAATCGCTGACCCTCCAATTCAATGACCCCGGCAAAAGCCGCTTCACGATTCCCATCGTGCGCCGCCTGATCGGGGCCACCGCCCAGGCAACAACTGCCACCCAGGCCATTCAGACAAGCGGCGGCAAATAAAGATTTTTGGAAACCAATTCATAAAAAACCCGTTGAAGTTTCGACGGGTTTTTTTACATTGTTGTTTCTGAGGAATTCTTAATTATCCGAGGTTGCGCCTCGACGATCTTTGTTTGAGGAGGATCAATTACCATGAAACGAACCGCTCTGATGACGCTTGTTTGTCTCTTTTTATCCGGATTGGGATGGGCCACTTCCGCAGTCGAAATCCCGAACGATTCCTTCGATTTCGGTTTTGTTCCGAATAATTCGAAAACCTCCCACACCTTCTGGCTCAAATCAGTCGGTAAAGATACCCTTAAAGTTCTCAAAGTCATCCCGGGATGCGGTTGTACCCAGGCTCCGCTGGATAAAAAGGAAATCGCCCCCGGCGACAGCGCCGCCCTCGAAATTATTTTCTCCTCCGGCCAGCGCAACGGCAAAACACTCAAACACCCCGCCGTTCTCACCGATGACGGTACCGGCCGCCGCATGCTCACCTTCAACGCCGAGGTAACACACGAACCATTGACGATCAAACCGGCTGTCTTCCAGCCGTACCGACTGTTCGTTTCCCGAGCCGGCGGTGTCGATATCACCGAGGCCGATTTCACGATCGAGAACGTCTCAGATAAAGCGATCTCAGTAAAAGTCGTCAGCTCTCCAAACGGCTATTTCAAGATTGACCTTCCCGATAAAATCGACCCCGGACAAAAGGCCGATTGTAAATTAACGATCGATAAGTCTTTCCTGGAAAACGCATTTGAAAAATCCGTCACGTTTGAATTCGACGACGAAAATCATACCCGGTTTTCGCTGCCCATTATACGCCGCCTCATTGGCGCAGAAAGTGCTAAGAAGTAACACCCGGATTAGCCAAAAACAGAACAAAACCCGCCTTAATCTTTACCGAAGGCGGGTTTTTTATATTTTTACTCTTTACCCCGCCCGACAATGTGTTATAATGGGGTTGTTCTGTCGTTAACATGTACGGTTGAGACCGAGCGGGAACATTTTGATAACCGGATCGGTTGAAACGGCAAAGGAGACCTGTAGTCTATGGTAACAATATCCGATATGGCCGGGCAGGAACTGGGTAAAGTCCTGCAGGGCGAAAGCGCCAAAGGCAAAAACCTGTTTGTCAACTTTATGGGCTATGGCTGAAGCGGTCCCGTTCTGGGATTGGCTCTGGATGAGCCCGTAGACGGATTGACTTCCTACACTTCTCAAGGCATCGAAGTGTATATGCACCCATCATTGGTAGACCAGTTACAGCAATTCGGCGGCGTGATGATCGACTTCATCGACAACGGCCCGAATCAGCGCGGTTTTACTATCTCCACAAAGACAAAACCTGAAGGTATGGACTGCGGCAGTTGCGGCACCGGAGATCACGGTTGCGGCAGCGAATAGTCCTGTCACATAGATTTCAAAAAAAAAGCCCCGATGTATCGGGGCTTTTTTATTAATGGTCTTTGCCGGATGGCGATTGCCAGGTCTGATCTCGAGGATCCCGCCAGTCGTTTTCATTGGAAATCGTTTCTTCCAGAATCTGCTGCCAGGCCGGATCATACTTCTCGTGTGGGTGTGTCGAATGAACCAGGCGATAATTGCCGACTCCCGCCGTCATATCATTGGCGAAGATAAACAATTGCCGTCCCTCTAAATCATAATAGGTCCATTTTATATAAGGGTACCGCCGGGCATCCAGATCATATGTCTCGACCTCGTCATACGGGCCGTACGAAATATATACGCGCCCGCGGTCGGTCTTCCACCCGTCGTTTTCTCCCTCGAACGTCGAGAAGTTCTCATTGGCGAAAACATACCTCCGCACCACCTCGTCGTAAATAGGATTTTCCGGATTCGAGGGGTCATCGTCTCTCGAGCGCCAAAACTGCTTCACGAAGTTAACTTTCCCCTCGGGCGTCAGCTTCTGTACGTTAATCTTCTCGGCCTCCGACATATGATACCAGGCGATATTCACCATCAATTCGATATCGGCCATCCGCCGCTGTTCGATCATATCCTCGGATTTCGACATCACATAAAACGGCTTGATGGCATACGCCATATCACGAGGCCCCATCGAGGCCTGTAATAGCAGCATGTATTCACCGGGTTCGATATCCTCGATATTCAACATATCCGAAATGACGACCGATTCACCGGGAATCGCAAACTCCTTCTCGTCGAACTTCTTTATGGTGTTTCCGAGGGCATCCTTAATTGAAAAACGAAATGTCAGGGTACGATCACTCTCTCCTGATTCGGGCATACCATACAATTCCGAATAGACATAAACCGAACCATGACGCCCTTCGGTAAACACACCCTTCGGATTGGGCATTACCAGGCGATCCTCTTTCACTAATCGAGGATTACCCGCCGGTCTTTCATCGTCCCCAACCGGCTCAATCATAAATGCCAGCTCCAGATCGCTTGACGTGAATCCCGCTCCCTGGAAATCCGGAACGCTTATCTGCTTTACGACCTGCCCTGCACGCTTCGACACATTATCGATAGCGCTGAACTCGATCGTATACGACCCCGGTTCGGCCGGCATCGTTAATAAATCGAATAACTGGATTCCGGGGCGCTTTTCCTCTTCCTCCCCGGTCACACTGGTCACGAAATATGTCTGCGCGGAAGAAACTTCCTCTACCGTGCTTTTCAACAATCGGGCCGTCAAATACACACCGGCATAACGGACTTCTCCCGTGTCCGTGCCGATAAAGCCGAGTTCATCCCGCAGGATTCCGAAATAACACTCGATATACGGATTCCCATCGGCGGGATTACGAAACACGGCCGCATCTCCTGCAATAGTCAAACTGTCATTTTCAGTCTCCGCACCTATTGACGCTGCTGCGATACACATCGCTATCGAGAAGAGTAAAAATCGCTTCATATGTCACCTAATATGCTATCCCATCATAGGGCGGTTGTAATTCATAGTTTCCGTCTCCCCATTCGTCCACGAATGTGAACTTCCGGGGCGGGTTGATCCTGTAATACAGCCAGAGCTGATACGGTTTGACACCGAGTTCAAATGGATAATCTTCCACCTCATCAGGCGGGCCATACTTAATATACACCATTCCTCGCGTCGTCTTCCAGCCTTCCTTATTCAGGATACCGAAATATCGGTTCGCATGACGGATTCGCCGGAAATATTCCAATTTCGTCGGATTTATGCGGTCATTCCCGCCCTGCTGTCTCAGCGCCCAAAACTCTTCCCAGGCCTGCAAACGTTCTTCGTCGGTCTCGGCCTTTTTCAGCTTATTGAGCTCATCGCTGGTCGCCAGATACTTCAGCATATCAACCGCGGCCTTGTAATCGGCCTGGAAAATACTCTCGGCCGTCAATTCCAGCTCGAATTCCTCTTTATGTTCGTTGTACTCCTTTCCCCGTCTGCCGATTAACTCCAATTCCAGATCATAATCACCCGGCGGAAACGATGCGACATTTATCGACTTCGCTACCGGAATGATTTCAGTTACCTCACCGATTTCCATCGTGTCAACGTACAATGCGCCTTTGTTCCGCATATACAGGCGAGTTATCAGCTTCATTTGCTGGTCCTGCGCCCGCCCCGGATATACTTCATGATAAAACGTCAACATACTGTCAATCGTCCCGCCGAACGTCTTCGAGACGCTCGGGATCACGCGATACCCATGCTTGACGAATTTGGCGCTATCTGTCTGCGGCGCTATCTGTTGCGCAAATTCAACTCGAGAAATCGTCGGGTATTTCTCCCAGTATTTCCGCCTGTCCAGATCTTCTTCCACACTACCCAGCAGATTTCCCTCGCCATCACGTAAAAAGGCCCGAATCTTTAAATCCTGCGGACCATACATCGTCGATATCACATTGATAAGAAAATCTTCTTCGCGCCGCGTCTCGGCATACGATTTCAACCGAATCGTTCCCTGCTTCGTTATCGCCTCGATCTGTTCGTCATTATCCCCTTCAATGACGATATCCACCTGATAATCCGCGATATATCCCGAATCGGTCTTCTGATAACTCAGTCCATTATAAAAAATTTTGTAATAGACCTCTATCCGGTTCACGTCCTCGTGCACGGTGCGAAAATCAACAGCGTCGATTGCGAAACGAGGTTCCCCAAACTCGGATGTATTCCGAAACCCGGTCTGATCGGCCGATACCCAGGCAAAAGAACACAACAGAATGGTAATGAAAATACCGAAAGAGAAACGTCTGTACATTTTCACCGCCTATCTTATTAGTGTACCGCAATCTATAAGGCCGCCCTGTTACAGGCAAGCACTTATTCGTATCGCAGCGATATTATCGGGTCCGTCCTCGCAGCTTTATACGCAGGATAGACTCCCGCGATTAAACCAACTGAAACGGACACGGTAAAACCGATAACTATCCACACTATTGAGACGGTGAAAGGCCAGTTTCCGATTAATTTAACGATGAATGCAATGAGAATACCGAATAAAATTCCGATAACCCCTCCCGTCCCGGAAAGCGTCATCGCCTCGGTCAAAAATTGCCATAAGATATTGACTTTTCGGGCCCCCAGCGCCTTGCGTACCCCGATTTCTCGCGTCCGCTCGGTCACCGATACCAACATAATATTCGCCACGCCGATCCCGCCGACGAGTAATCCGAGCCCGGAAATTGACAGTGAAATCATATAAATAACCGCGGCAATATCCCCCGCAATGTCTTTCAATCGATCCTGAGTCCACACGTCGAAATCGTTCGGCTTATCATACGGAACGCCTCGGATACGGCGCATAACCGTAATGATTTCATCGATCGCCTGAGGCATTTTATCCAGACTGACCGCCGATACCTGTAAAAACAACTCTTTTTCCCAGGGAATCAGTTTTTCATATGTCGAATAGGGAATCGTCACATAATTATTGTTACCCCCGCCGTCATTGAACATGGATTCATCCAGCTTCTCCATAACGCCAATAACCGTAAACGGACGATTATTGACCCGAATCTGCTTCAACAACGGATCTTCCGACGGAAAAAGCGCCTTGGCAACATCATCGCCAATGACGCAGACCATCGCCCGCCTTTGCATATCCAAATCGTTGAAAAATCTGCCCCTGACGACATTGCGAGTCGTTACACGAGGATAATCGGGGAGTGTTCCGAAAAACGAGGGCGAATTGGCCTGATTATTTTTATATTTGACGATATTTCCGCCCGAAGCACGATAGTAATTTTGAGGCGCCACGCCGTCAACCGACGGGCAGTTCTGCAAAATCGCCTGCGTCGCCTCATAGTCTATCGGCTTGCGATTTCGCTCTTCTTCCGTGAGTTTACCATAATCGGTATCGGGAGGAAATTTTGTCACGAAAATCGAATTCGATCCCAACCCCTCAATCTCCTTCGTGACCTGATTATCAAGACCGGCAATGATGGACGCCATCGCAATAACCGACGCCACTCCGATGAAAACACCGAGAATCGTCATGAAGGAGCGGAATTTATTCGCCTTCAGCGAACTGAGCGCTAAAATAACGCCTTCTTTAATTTCTACTGCCGTAATCATATTCGCCTACTCGTATCTCAGGGCTTCGATAGGATCCAGTCGCGCGGCCTTAATCGCCGGGTATATTCCGAAAAACAATCCGACAATCAACGATATTCCCATCCCCATCGAAACAGACAGGAATGTCACGTGAACCTCGACTTCCATCATGCCGCCCAGAATGGCGGCCGCTGCAATTCCAATCGAGGTTCCGATTATCCCTCCGACCAGGGTCAGCGTCAGGGCCTCATAGAGGAACTGTAATATAATATTTCGCTTCATCGCCCCGATCGATTTCCGAATACCGATCTCGCGCGTTCGCTCCGTCACGGAAACCATCATGATATTCATAATAACGATGCCGCCGATAACAATGGAAATCGATGCAATACCGCCGACAACGATTCGCGCCATCAATGTGATTGTCTCGACAAACGACATGATACTCTCAGCCGTCAAAATGGAGAAATCATCATCATCATAATATGATACTCCCCGCCTCGCCCGCAAAACAGACCGTACCTGTTCCTGGGCGAACTCAACGCGCTCGACCGAGGTCGCCTTCACCGCCAGCGCCATAAACTGTTTCGGACGTCCGTAAAACTTCGTCTGAGTCGTCAGCGGCATGACGGCAAAATTATCCTGATTATTCCCCATCGACGAACCGCGCTTTTTAGCGATGCCGATTATCTTGTATTTCCGTCCAGAAATTTTTATCGTCCGGCCGATCGGGTCGACATTCTCATCGAATAACTCTTCCACGATCGTCGGTCCCACGAAAATGACCTGCCGATTATGCTGATATTCCAGATCCGTGAAAAACCGCCCCTGATCGACTTCAAAATCGATCACATCAATGAAATTCGCCGTCGCGCCGATGACCGGCACATTATTCAGAATTTCACTCCCCCGCTTTACTGAATTCGTCCGGTAACACCGAGCCGCCACCTCGTCGCAATCGACACACACATCATCGATGGCATCACGATCCTCAAGAGTCAGGTCTTTTCGCTTCATCGCCTTGAGAAAATCATCGCGAGACGTGATCATGCCGAACTTATTCACGACAAACGTCGAAGGACCGAGAACACTGAGCGATTCCTCGATTCCATCCATCATCGCTTCCATCAATGAAATAATGCCGATGACCGATAGAATGCCGAAACAAACCCCGATTGTCGTCAGAATTGACCGGAGTTTGTTAGCCCAGATCGATTGGAGACCGATTTTGAAAGCTTCTAAGTCGAACACTACTCCTACCTACCACACCGCGCTATGCGACCGTTAACTCGCCTTTTTATATTCTTCCTTCTCGATTAATCCGTCACGGATAAATATAATCCGCTGCGCCTTTTTGGCGATTTCATATTCATGCGTCACAACAATGACCGTATTCCCCTGGTTATTCAACTCCTGAATCAATTCCATGATCTCTTCGCCGGTATTGGTATCGAGGTTTCCCGTCGGTTCGTCAGCCAGAATAATCGACGGATCATTGACCAGCGCCCGCGCTATCGCCACACGCTGCCGCTGCCCGCCGGACAACTCGTTCGGCTTGTGCATCATACGATCGCTCAGACCGACCTTCCCCAGAGCGAGTTCCGCCTTCTCGCGTCGCCCCTCGCGAGACGTCCCGTTATAAATCAACGGCAACTCGACATTATGCAGCGATGTCGCCCGCGGCAACAGATTGAACGTCTGGAACACGAAACCGATTTCCTTATTCCGAATCCGCGCCAGTTCATTATCATCCATCGACGCCACCGCCTGACCATTCAATAAATATGTTCCCTGCGAAGGCGTATCGAGACACCCGATCAGATTCATCAGCGTCGATTTGCCCGAGCCCGACGGCCCCATAATCGCAACGTATTCGCCTTTTTCTATCTTGAGCGATACGCCCTGAAGGGCATTGACCTTTTCGTTGCCCATGTCATATGTCTTCCACAAATTCGAGACTTCAATCAGGCTCATGGCGGATTTCCTTATTCTTTTTTCACATTCTTATCGATATTCATCACGATGATTTTGTCGCCGTCGGAAATCGTTCGCAGCGTCTGGAAACTGCCGGTAATCACCTCGGCATCGGGCTCGATTCCCGACAGTACCTCATAGTTTTGCTGGTCGGCAATGCCCGTTTTGATTTCGATGAACTTCGCGACGCCTTCATTGTTCACGAAAACACCCTTGACATCGATCTTCTCTTCATTTTCCGAGCCTTTGGCATCGACCGACTCCCCCTCTTCAGCGGCATATGCGACATTTCCATCGACCTTGTGCTGCTCGGCAGTATCTGCCTCAGTCTCCGATATCCCCGCGCGAAACGCTTCCAGGGAATCCGGCGTAAATTTCCGCATGACGACCGCCTGAATCGGGACAGCCACGACATCCAGGTGCTCGCTCGTCACGATATCGACCGTCGATGACATTCCCGGACGAATCTTCGGATGCAATTCGGTCAAGGCAACCTTCACCTTGAAATTCGTCGACTGGTCGTTGGATCCGAATCCTGACGTCGTCGCCGTATTGCCGATCTCTACGACTTTGCCGGCGAATACCGTATCCGGAAACGCATCGATCTCGACCTTGGCCCGCTGACCCAGTTCGAGATCCTTGATGTCCGTCTCGTCGATTTCGACTTCAATCTCGAATGCCGACAAATCAGACACGACCATCAATGTCTTCCCCTGCGTGAACGAGGTCTGCGCCTGGGCGATTTCACCCTTCTCCGCATCAACCAGCGTCACGATACCGTTCATCGGAGACTTGATCCTCGTCTTACTCAGATTATCGCGAGCTTTCTCCAGCCGAGACGCCGCGGAATTCTTCTGCTGAACCCATGCTTCATATTCGGATTGCTGCCGTTGATACGTATATTTCGCATTCAGATATACCTGTTCCGACGTCAACTTCTTCGCCCACAGTCCTTCTTGACGAGTAAACTCATCCTTGTACTGCTCCAGCAGTACCTTGGCGCCTTCAACCCGCGCCTGGATTTCCTGTGATGAAAACAACGCCGATTCCATATCCGATTTGAGCTGCACCGTATCGAGCTGCACCAGCATCTGCCCTTCGCGTACGAAGTCCCCCTCCTTGACCGGCAGTGCAATAATTTCGGCATTTACCTCCGAAATTATATTGACGGCGGTCTTCGGTTCGACCCGACCGGAACCGGATACTTCGGATATGATATCCGCCCGCTTCACGACCTGGGTCTGAACGGCCTCGCCGCCTTGCCGATCGCTGAACAATACGAGTACGACTAAAGCAGCGACAACGACTATAGCCAACGTGATGAGTAAGGGTTTCTTTTTACTCTTCTTCTTCTCCATGCCAATACCTTCTACACCTGATAATTCGTAACCGCGATTATTTGCCCATTGCATTCATCAACTTGGCGTGCGCCAGATTATAATCGAACTCCGCACTGACCTTGTTGAACTGCGCTGACTTCAGCGACACCTGCGCATCCAGAAGCTCCCACAGCGCCGCCGCACCCAGATTATATTTCGTCTGGACAAGTTCGAAATCTTCAGCCGCCGACCGCTCCGTTTCTTCGGTTACCGCCAGCGTCTCTTCTGCAAGTTGTACCCCCAGATAAGCATCCTGGACGATTTTTATAACTTCGTTTTTCGTATAAAAACTGGTCGACTTGGCATTGTTATACGTCGCCTTTGCACGCGACATATTATACTCGCGCGAAAATCCGTCGAATATCGTGAAATTGAGCGTCAGTGTTGTCGTCGTCATCCTGTTGACATCATCGAATTTTAAAACATCGCTGGATGAATTCCCGCCCCACGACTGCCGATGATTCAATGTCAGACTGGGCAGATACGTGCCCCAAGCCGACCGGACATCATACTTCGATGCCGACATCTCGGCCATCGCCGACAACAGCGACGGATGCGACTTCGTCGCCTCATCAAGCAAGTTATTGAGCGGCGCCACGGTCGCTTTACTCATTCCAATATCTTCAATGTCAAAATCATTCCGCGGATCCAGACCAATCGTGATAGCCAACTGATACTTCGCCAGACGATAATCGTTGCTTGCCCGGACCTGAGTCAGCTTATCATTACCGTACTGCACCTTCTGCTTGAGCACTTCGGATAATGATGCCGAACCCAATTCGTATTTTTCTTCGAATAACTTGAGAAGCTCTTCGGATCGCTTGACCGTCTCCTCGGCAACTTCCAAATCTCGTTTCGCCTTCAATACGAGATAGTAACTGCCTTTGACACTGTACTTCAAATTCGATTCGAAACTGATCAGATTATTATCCGCGGCAAATTTCGACTGTCTGCTGCCGAGATAATTCCAGATGTTTTGCAAACCGTCAAAGAGTGTGTAATTCAAATTGAGGCCGGACGAATATCCATCATATGACTGCATGGGCTCGAGTTCTCCCATGGCATCAAAACTTTTCTGTTTCGAATAACCGCCATTGAAAGACAGCGACGGCAAGAATTGACCGGCCTGATTCCACACGGACATCCCGGACGTCTTAACCAGATTGCGATACCGCTCGAGATCCGGGTCCGTCTGTTTGGCCAGTTCGATACATTCATCGAGCGTGTAGGTCTTGGCGAATGCCTGGGCGCATCCCAGCGCCAGGAGGAGTGTGAGTAAAATCGCGATACGTTTCATGTGTACCCCTAAAATCAGTTTATTTAAAACCAGGTCGTTTCGACTCCGGCGAACTTCATCCCTATCAGCTGCAATCCAATAAAGGCGAAAACTAGAATCATCGTCACTATGACCGATGTCGTTATGCCTCCGCCATTGGATATTTTCAATGCCTTCGCATACCCGATACCGGTAACGATAATCACCCAAATCGCAAAAACATCAAGAAACAACAAGAACAAGAAAAATATCGATGTCGGTCCCTTATCCGGGAATAAAGCAGCAGGACCGATTGACACCAGCGCAGTATTCTTGGCAATCATCAATGGTATTTTCAGGAAATTGCCCAGCGTTGTGATGAGCGCTCCCATCATGACAACTCCCCACATCGACAAAAACCGTGCCTGCCCGCCGAAGATAAAGGTTCCGACCCCCCACGCAAGAAGCGCTGCAATCAGGCCGGGAATCAACCCCATGACCACGCCGCCGATAACCGTACCGACATAATTTGGATTGTCTATCCCCTGCCGCATTTGTTCCAGAACCTGCGCAGGTAATGACTTTGAAGTCTTCATTATATCATATTGCAATTGTGAGTTGTACTTCACTGCTAACACGGAAAAAACAATTGTGCCGATTATGACAAGCATAAGCGGCAGCCACCAGTTAGGCTTCTTGACATATTCCTCAAACGCTTTCACCGGAGATGTAAAGACGCCGATTATCTGAGATCCAATCCCCGACTTCGGCTCCATATCTACCCCGATTTCCCCATTTTGGGCACTGTAATTCGTATCCATATTTATTAACCTCCTCTACACCGCAATTCACTCTTGTTAGACGGTTTCGCACCTCAAATGTTTCAAGAATGTTGTTTCCGAAAAGGGTACGGATACTAACCTCTACCTTATAAACGCATGTTTATTCAATCTTTATGACAATAAATTCGCGATTGAGACTAACGCGATTTTGACAATCCCTTGCACCCGCCTGAATATCCTGTTCCGGCGATTTCCTGTCAATAAAAAAGCCCGGAAGTTTTTCCGGGCTTTTATAATCAGATAATATACATTAGATGAACAGCGGAGCCAAAACCAGCGATACGATCGCCATCAGCTTGATCAGGATGTTCATCGACGGACCGGATGTATCCTTGAACGGATCACCGACGGTGTCACCGACTACCGCCGCTTTATGAGCATCCGAGCCCTTACCGCCGTGCGCGCCGCCTTCGATATACTTCTTGGCGTTATCCCACGCACCGCCGCCGTTGGACATCATCAGAGCCATCAACACACCGGTCAGGGTCGAGCCGGCCAGCATGCCGCCGAGGGCCGCCTTGCCGAATGCGAACCCGACGATGAGCGGTGCCAGAACGGCGAACACACCCGGCAGAATCATCTGCTGCAGCGCACCGACCGTTGCGATATCGACACAACGCTTGGAATCCGGTTTGGCCTTACCTTCCATCAAACCGGGGATTTCCTTGAACTGACGACGAACTTCCTGTACCATCTTAAAGGCCGCCTTACCCACGGCACTCATGGTCAGCGAAGCCACCAGGAACGGCAGAATACCGCCGATAAACAAACCGACGATGACATGAACGTCCATCAGGTCGATGATATCGAGCTGCACAGCCGAGCTGTAAGCGGAGAACAGCGCCAGGGCCGTCAAAGCCGCTGAACCGATCGCGAAACCTTTACCGATCGCAGCCGTCGTGTTACCGAGCGCATCGAGCTTATCCGTGATCTTACGGATGTTTTCGCCCAATCCGGCCATTTCGGTAATACCACCGGCGTTGTCGGCAATCGGACCGTACGCGTCAACCGACATCGTCACGCCGATCGTTCCGAGCATACCGACCGCGGAAATACCGATACCATACAGACCGGCCAGTTTGTAGGCGATGAAAATCGCCGCGCAAATAACGAGAACTGGAAGGGCAACAGACTGCATACCGACGTCCAAACCGGCAATAATCGCCGTCGCCGGACCAGTCTTGGCATTTTCGGCAATCTTGCGGACCGGACCCGCCGCCGTGTAATACTCGGTCAGCAGACCAAGGATAATACCGGCTACATTACCGGCCAACACTGCCCAAAATACATCCGTGGCGACGCCGGTTTTGTTAACCAAGACCCAGGTCGCACCCAGCATCAATACCGCGCCGACGTATGTTACAACGCGGAGAACCGTCGCCGGGTTCATTTTCGAGAATACGTGCACGGACAAAATACCGATCATCGACGCCACAATACCCACCGTCACGATGAGCAGCGGAAGCTGCATGTATTCCATACGGGCCATATCGGGAATCAGAGTCGATGTCGCCGCAATCGTAATGGCCGCAATGATCGAACCGACATAGGACTCGAACAAATCAGCGCCCATACCGGCCGTATCACCGACGTTATCACCGACGTTATCAGCGATAACCGCAGGGTTACGCGGATCATCTTCAGGAATTCCGGCCTCGACCTTACCGACCAGGTCGGCGCCGACGTCCGCAGCCTTGGTATAAATACCGCCGCCGACACGGGCAAACAATGCGATCGAGGATGCACCCATGGCAAAACCGGTGATATACTTGGCATTTTCGGTATCACCCCAGAAATAGAAGTAAATACCCACACCGAGTAATCCCAGACTGGCAACCGACATACCCATGACCGCACCGCCGGTGAACGCTATTTTCAGCGCCCCGGCCTGGCCCGAATCCTTGGCCGCCGCCGCCGTCCGAACGTTCGCGCGCGTCGCGGCCTTCATGCCGAATACGCCCGCCAGCATCGAACAGCCCGCACCGGTCACAAAGGCCAGAGCCGTCTTGGGATCGATTTTCCATGATAACAGCGCTGCCACGATGACGATGAAACCAAACAATATCGTGTACTCGCGCTTCAGAAACACCATCGCACCGTCGTGGATCGTGTTTGACAATTCTGTCATCAACTGGTTACCCGTTGACTTCTTCTTAATGCTGATAAAGAGAGCCAGAGCAAACAGGAGCCCGACCACACCAAGTACGGCCGCGCTAATTCCAACGTCGAAGTTCATGAATCTCCCTCCATGCTATCTATATTAGTTGGCTTGTGATTACTTTCACAATTTAATTGCCGAATATAATAGAAGGAAATTCAAAACGCAAGGCATTATCTCTATATACTGACAAAAAGTTAAGTATTTATATGGCAAGAGGTAACGCCCTGTTTTCTTTTATTCATGAAAGCCCACGATAACCTCAATCGTCGGCACCAGCTGGCTGTAGTTGTGAAACAGATAATCTTCCTCAAACCTCGCCATGACAAACGGCAGCCCCTCGCCCAAAAAACGGTGCATCATTCCGCGTCGATAAGACTCGGCATACGTCTACAGGATGTCGCCCGTCTATAAAAATCCCCCGATTGTGCCTTCCGAAATGCCACAAAAAAAGCCCTCTTGAATCATCAAGAGGGCCTTTTGAATCTTAACTGAGTCCGCCGGACTATTCTTTAAATGTCACTTCAACCGCAATAGTCGGCAGGAACTGCGTGTAATTCTGCAAGCCGTACGCCGTCGAATCGGCCAGGAACTGACTCATAATGAAGATCGGGAAGTTCCGCGTTTCATCAACCGACAACTGCGCCGTCGGAATCGGTTGAATACCGACAACCACCGCACCCCATTCACCGGCTGAGGTATCGATATTACCAAGATCGGCACGCGACAGGAATGAGTTCCTGCTGAAATCTATCTCATCGTAGCCGGCCGGCAGATTATCGATAAAATCTTCACCCGGGAAGTTTGGAACTTCCAAATTATCGCCATACTGGTTATCCATATCAGCGCTATCCGGTCGGGCAAACGCGCCCAGAGGCAAGACCTTCCAGCCGCGGGCAGCGGTAACATTGCGCTGCAATTGATATCCGAACGGTGCACCCACTTCGATGTCCGCCGCATCGGGATAATATTCGTGGAATACCCAGGCATTATACTGCCATCCGTACGCGCTGATATCAGGCATACTCTCTTCAAATGTATTCTGATAATCGTTATACAGAATCGTTCCCAACGGATGCGTCGGATCGGCCGAAAGACTATCGATGTCATAATCGACAAACACGATGTAATTTGTATCGGGGTTGATGACCGTTTCCCATTGGATGTCAATCCGACGATGCGGAATCGTGTCGTAGCGCAGAATAACAACGGTGTCAATGATATCCCAGACGCCGCCCGGAGGGAAAATCACACCGATCGTATCGGGCAGATTGGCATTCGGATCATCATCCGGAGCCGGAGTGGCGATAACGCTGTCCCTCACGACACCCAGCGTATCATGCAGAATTCGCTGCGTTTCAACCTGCGAACACAGCCAGATACCCTTGGTCTCATTAGCCAGGTTCGTCGTGTCATCGGTCGGCGTACCGATAAAGAAATACCCCTTGGCCGAGAATAAATCGACCGGGAATTTCAATTCGATCGGACGACTCACCGGATCGACCACCTCGTCCACCAGCATGAACGCGCCGGATGGAATCGTCGGCGACGGGTCCGTGGAGTTTTCTATTGTCACCGCAAAATAATCATATTCAGCATATGCCTCCGGCAGTTCAAAAACGCTGTCGCGAAGCGTACCGTCTACATTACGGAAACGATACAACTCGCTATCCCAGAGAAATTTCCCTAACGAGGTAAAAGTCGTATCTGTTCCATCTACCGAAAACGCCCAGAATTCATATGTATACATTGCCTCTAATTCCGGCAGATAACTGGGACGCAATGTAAGCGATGCCTTGTTCTGCGGTTTTAATACGTCGTCCTTCTGACTGCACCCAAAAACCGCAACCAGCAACAGAATCAAAGTTGCAAATACAAAAAGTTTACTCGAACAGAGTCTCATCCTCTTATTCCTCCCGAGTGTATCACCATCGCAAAAAATTTGAACAATCAATCTATCTTTTGCTCACAACATTGTCAAGCCGTTTTTCGCAAAAACCGGCCTAAGTGCATATATTTCAGGATAATCTCCCGATATCCCTCGCCTATTATTCATTCAAGTATAAGACTAATTGGCCGATAATCTGTTTAGTAAAAAGTATGTAACAAAAGGAGTATTCTTGTCTGTTTGTTCAATCTGCCGGTTTCAAATCGTGGATAATTCCACCACTGTTTGCCCCAATTGCGGGGCTCCGATTGAAGCAAAAAAAGATGACGAGGAATATGAATCCTCCGACAATGCATTAAGCAGCGATAACGCAACGGATTACGATCCGGGATACAGCTCTGTCCCGGCGCCCGATGAAGATTCCATCCAGATTTGTAATCCCGGCGATATGCTGTACCAGGACAATGCCGCCCCCGAACCGCCGCGACCGGCGCCGCAGGAGGAGGAGTCCGACTATGCATCGCAGCCGATCGGTGACTCTACCGCTATGCCCCCCGAGCCGGAAATCGAGGACGAACTCCCGCCCGAAAATACCGGAGCGCTTAAAAAGCTCTCGGAGGAACAAATTAATGATATTCGCTCGAATCTCATGAATCCGGCCGACGATGTCGCACGACCCGCCGATGCCGCACAAATCATTCACGGATTCGATGGCTACAATAAACCGGATTCCGATCATCAGGAAGACCGGGAGACTGAGGATACTCGGGACTCATCCGAGAATTCATCGGCACAAGCCGGCAGCCTCGCCGCTGCGGCCGCTCCCCCGGCATTTCTGTATGACTCCGGCTCCGCCGACGGGAAAAATCAGTCACCCGATGATCAGTCCCAGTCGTTCGAAACCTCCCCGCAGGTCCGGCGAGTCGCCTATTTTCATAAAAATTTCATCCAGCTCACCGGGCCGTATATGCCGGCCACCGGCGAGGAACTCAATATCGGCGACCATCATTATCTCCTCAAGCCGAAGAAGATCAAAACTCAGTATACCTATGCCGCATTTGCCGTGCTCCTGGTGCTGGTCCTCTTCCTCATCGGCAAGCAGTTCATCTCCCCCACCATGCCCGGTCAGGGGACGATTATCGGTATGATTCTCGATGAGCAGAATAATCCGTATATCAACGGCATCGAAATCAGAATTCCCGAAATCGGCAAGAAAGTCATGACCGATGCCCAGGGCTTTTTCCACTTCGAGGACGTCCAGCCCGGTATTTATCGACTCAGCTATACACTTGGTGACGGCACTGTCATAAACGAGAGCATCTCCGTCGTCGACGGTCAAATCACCATGCTGTCCGTCGGGGGTGATGATATCGAGCAATATGCCGCGCAGGATACCAAACCGGCGCCGGCCCGCAATACCTATGCGCAGACTCCGTCTCAGCCGACGCAACAGAAACAGAGTAACACGACGGCCAAGCAAAATGATGAGCCGAAGCAAAAACCTGCCGAAAAGCAATATGCCAACGTCAAGCTGAACGCCAACGTCTCCGATGCCAAGCTCATGATGAGCGGCGAGGTGCTCGGCTCCGGCAACCTGACCTATCGGAAACTTGCCCCCGGCAAACACAAAGTCATGGTCAGCAAAGACGGATATACGCCCTGGAAAGGTACCATCACGCTCAAGGAAAACGACACCTATGCCTTGAACGTCAATCTGGAGAAGATTTCTCAGGCTTCGACGAAACAGTCCCAGCCAAAGCAAAAAGAACCGACCTATTCGGCCAATGATTTCTTTGAATCAGGTCGCGCCATGTTCACCGATGGCAATGCTCAGGCCGCCGTCGGTGACTTCACCGAAGCCATTCGCCTCGATCCCTCAATGGCCGATGCCTATGTCGGACGAGCCAAGGCCAATGAGTCACTCGGCAATACCGGTTCGGCCGTCGATGATTATGTCCGCGCCGGCGAAATCTTCACCATGCAAAATCGCATCGAACAGGGATTCAAGCTGTTCGAACAGGCCCAAAGTCTCGATGACAAGTCTATTTCGGCCATGTTGAATCTGGCGTCCTATTATGCCAATAAAAAGGACCGCAGTGAGGCCCTGCGCTATTATCGCAACGTCCTGCGCCAGGATGACAACAATTTCACGGCCAATTATGAATCCGGCAAAATCTATTATGCCATGGGCAAAAACCGCGATGCCGACAAACGCCTCCGCAAGGCCAAAGAAGTCAATCCCGGCCATCCCTATGTCTATCACTACCTGATGCTGAACTACTTCGCACGAGACGACTTCACGAATGTCAAGGAAGCCTACGCCGAATTCAAATCGAATACCTCGGAATCCGATGTCGAGGACTTCAAATCGAATATGAAATACGATGCCATCCTGCGTATCGTCGGCGAATACGAACGCCCATAAACAGAATTTCTCATCAGTTTTATGACCGGCAGACGTCCCCGTCTGCCGGTTTTTTGTTCCCCAAACCGGCGTGCCCGGTCCGCCTGGGCGGATCCTCATCTGCCGGTTTTTTTTCGGTATCCCACCAAGCGGGTGGGTTCTTCCGGAACATCCGGCTATGTATTTATGACAAATTCAGTCCATTGAAATCATTCCAACCTCCGCCATTGCGAGGAGCGAGTCTTCCCAGACGAGCGACGTGGCAATCCGCTCTTGCCTCTTCGTCGCGTGCCCGGCAGATGTGGACATCTGCCGAGTGGGTTCTGGCAAAACCAATCCAAAAGCGGAGATATTCACCCCTCCGCTTTTTTTCATATGCAGAATGCAATATCATAGTCCCCTCTTGAGAGGGGTGCCCGAAGGGCGGGGTGTGTTCCGTTTTTGCTCCCCCTCCTTCCCAAGGCGGGGGCCGGGGCTGGTTGAAATTAATTATCAACAGATTCCCGTTCGCACCGTCTAATCTGTCAACCGGGAATTGAGGCCTTCTTCAGCGGCGTTGCCTTGACAATGCCTTCCAGATATGATAGATTGCCATCATCAAACCCGTCATTTTAAAATTGGAGGCACAGTGAAACGATCTTTCGGCATTCTGACTATCTGTATAACCCTTCTGTTAGTTGTCGGATGCGGCGTACAAAAGGAAATCGATTACAACACCGGCAAAGTCATGAACAAGGATGTATCCGAATACTTCGGCAACGAGGCGTACATCCCGGATATCGAAACCTTCATGCAAATCGGCTACGCCGATTCGCCGGAAATCACTCCCGATGGGAAAACCGTCTTCTTCGTCAGCCACATGACCGGCGTGACCCAGATTTTCCGCCTCGACAACGGCTGGCCCTATCAGCTCACGATGTTCTCCGAAGGCATCGACTGGTACACGCTGTCCAATTCCGGCGACCTGGCCATCGTCGGCGCCGATGACGGCGGTTCCGAAAACGCCCAGATGTTCCTCCTGGACATGCACACCGGCCGCGTCAAACAACTCACTGCACAATCCAATGCCCGCTTCGGCAGCGTCTTCTGGTCGAACGACGACAAGACGATTTACTTTTATTCCAACATGGAGAACCTGAAGGACTTCAAGCTCTACAAAATGGATGTCCCGACGGCCACCATTACCAAGATGGTTGACACCGAGGGTTACTGCGGATGGGCAGCCAAATCCCTCGATGAGACCAAAATGGTCTACTATCAACTGAATTCCAACGTCGACCTGAATCTGTATCTGTACGACATGGCCACCAAGGAAGTCGAGCTCCTGACGGAACACGAAGGCGAAATCCTGTACGATAACACCTTCTTCTCCGCCGATGGCAAAATGCTGTACATGACCTGCAACGACAACGCCAAAGGCATGAACTGGCTGGCGACGCTCGATCTCGCGACCAAGGAAATCAAATTCCTCAATGAAAACGCCCAATGGGATGTCGAGGGCGTCAATATGACCGATGACCGCGAAGTCATGGGCTGGACCGAAAACGAAGACGGCTACTCCCGCCTCCACCTCCGCGACATGGTGAATGGCCGCGATCTGCCGCTTCCCAAACTGGACGGCATGGTCGGCTCGCCCGTGTTCTCGCAGACCTCCCGCATCCTTTTCTCGTTCAACGATCCGACCCAGACGTTCGATGTCTGGAGCTGGGACTGGAATTCGCAGAAGCTCGAACAATTGACCCATTCCACATATGCCGGCATCGATCGCACGATGTTCCAGCAACCAACGCTGGTGCACTATAAATCGTTCGACGGCCTCGAAATCCCGGCCTTCCTCTATCTGCCGCCGAATTACAAAGAAGGTCAGCCCGTACCGTTTATACTGCAGATGCACGGCGGCCCGGAAGGCCAATCGCGTCCTGACTTCGCTCGGCACTATCAGTACCTGATGCTCAAGGGCTTCGGTATCTTGGCCCCGAACGTCCGCGGCTCCGAAGGCTACGGCAAAGAATACACCGCGATGGACAACTACAAGAACCGCCTCAGTTCCGTCAAGGACATGAAAGCCGGCGCCGACTGGCTCATTGAGCAAGGCTATTCCAAGCAGGGTATGCTGGGCGTCAAGGGCGGCAGCTATGGCGGATACATGGCGATGGCCGCCATCACCGAATATCCCGGCTTCTTCTCGGCCGCGCTGAACGATGTCGGTATCGTCAATTTCGTTTCCTTCCTGGAAAAGACGGCCGACTATCGCCGCTACCTCCGCGAAGCCGAATACGGCCCGCTGACGGATAAACCGTTCCTCGAATCGATATCGCCGATCAACAAGGCGGACCTGATAACGACGCCGCTGATGATCGTGCACGGCGAAAACGACCCGCGCGTACCGGTCGGCGAGGCGCGCCAGATCATCCGCGCCCTCGAGAAACGAGGCATCTCCGTGACGGCGCTGATCTTCCCTGATGAGGGGCACGGCGTTTCGAAGCGTGCGAACAGCCTGGTGATGTATCGCACGATGGCCGATTTCTTCCAAAAACATTTGATGAAGAAATAGGCGATGAAGAATAGGCTTGTGAAGCAATAAAGTGTAAGAAGTACGTGCCCGGCAGACGTCCCCGTCTGCCGGCCATAAGTATACAAAGGCGGAGATATTCAATCCTCCGCCTTTATTATTTAGGATAAAGCCATTTGAAATGGCTTTTGGGGGCTGAAAGTCATTTATGTTCGGAAATGATAAGTTGTTATAATGTAATGGATAATTCATGTGATGGCCGCCTCAAATGGGTTCGTTTTGTCTATTTAAGGGGGGTACCCCCTATGGATTACGTGCCCGGTCCGCCGAGGCGGATCCACATCTGCCGATTGGTGGCCCATCCCTTTTTTCCTAAAAAGGGTGGGTTCCCGCCTACGGTCTTGTCTGCAAAATCTATTAGAAGCACGGGTCATCGCGAGCCCTTCTTAGGGCGTCGCGATCTCAGGGTGCGTGCGATTGGCATTTGAGTCAGATCTTTCATAATAAATGATTTTCTTAACCTCCCCCTTGTGAAGGAGGGGGAATCGGACAGTGCCTTTGAAAAGATAGGCGGTCATGCGATGTTGATTTACTAGTCGCATATATCCTGAGATTGCGACGTCACTGGTCTGGCAAGGCGCGCTCCTCGCAATGACTCAAGTTCCTAATAGGTTATTCAGTACTTCAAAACGAAAGGAGACTAATCCTAAGTATGCGACCATTCCTTTCGTCAGGCCGGGCCCATGATTGTGATTATTTCATTTTTCAGATCCGTTTCAGTTTCCGGCGCAGGTATTATTACTTGTTTAGCTTTTTTGGGGAGTTTCGTGAGGGATTTTGATTGCTGGTAGAGCCAGAACAGGCGCGAGAGTTGCCGGTCCATGCGCATTTCATAGCGGAGAAGGTTCAGGCTTTTCCTGTCGCTCGGAATCAACGAGTCGTGGATGCAATTGAGGGTGATTGCATCGATTTCTTTTTTGTTTGGAATGTGAACGAAATGTTCCATATAGTCGATTCTTGTTTCTACTTTTCGCTCGGTTTTAAGCAAATCGGCTCTGATTTCGGCCGATTCGGCCTGGATGATGCGGCGAGAGCGCCAGAGGCAGTTGGTGATTTTTTCCAGCAGGAGTTCCTGAAAGGCGGTGCGGGGTTGCAGGTCGGCCTCGAGGGTGCGATAGAGTTCCTCGTATTCGGCAGGGTCTTCCGAGTAATGCGGTGATTGGATCAGGATTTGTTTGGAATACAGGCCGTGCTTGATGCTGTTTTGAGCCGATTGGCTCTTCCCTTGTTTGGATTTCGGCCCGGTTGATTTTTTGGCATTTTGCCGATTGGCCTCGATTTGCTTCTGGCTGGTAGGCATGAACATACCCTCCTTGTGTGAATGTGAATATACTTATCCACACAGGGGGACGCCTTCGGAATCAGGACAGAAATTGGAAATCACATAAAAGTGCTTGTTGTTTGATAACACTAATTCTTGTTATTCTGATAATTTGTGTAGTTCTCCCAAAATAATCTACATGCCACCCGATAATTCTCATCATCAGAACCTTGTATACCAAGTTCTTTAAGACGTATATCAATTTTCTCCAAATTAATGAATTTATTTAATAGAGCGAAATTAAACTCATGAACCTTTACATTATTTGGATTTGATTCGATTTCACCAGGAGGGATTTCTGTTACAAATCGAGAGATAAACTTCTTAAACTGCTGATCGGTTTTCGTCAAATTCTGATACGCAAATATTCTCTCTTTTTCATTAAGCCAATAATTACAAATAACTATAATATTTGTAAAATAGTGATGGTTTAATGACTCAGGATCTTTCGTCCACTTAATAAGTTTATTTATGGCGAATTCTTTTAAATATTGAATATCCTCCTTTTTGAAAGTAGTATGCTCTTTCGGCTCCTCATTGTTTTGCATTTCAATTTCTTGAAATGCAAGATAAGACAACGGGCCGAAGTAGCATTTGCCAGTTCTTAAATAATCCTCATACATATTTCTTCTATGATCATATGGCACGGTATCAAGTATTTGAGAAATCCACCTTACGATCAATAGCTCTATAGAAAGTATGGATTTTGATTTGTCTTCATAATCAAAAACATCGCTAGCCACAAAGACAATATTTAAAGCTCTTCGCTTGTTAAATGCCGCATAATCAATTAACAAAGCTTTGTTCAGGATAACATCAATTATTCGCCTTATCGATTTATTACTACCTATTTCCTGCATTTTTTGTATTAGTTTTTCTTCATCCCCAATTGTAAGATTATAAAATTCGTAAATAAGCTTATTCGGCACATCGCCAAAATAATTACCAAAGAGGAAATACCTATCAAATATATTTTCGGAGCAAATACGTAACTCCCTTTCATTTGATATTTTTGTTTTTTCGTCCTCTACATAATCTGAATCACCACCGTACCCCACTTTGGGAAACAGATCTGATATTGCAGCCTTTACGTTTTCAGCGTAATCAATGGATTCCACTTTAAATATTTTATCATATTCAATAGTCTTCACATCTTTCATATTATCCAAGTTGCCACTATACTTCCTTTCAAAACCTACATCGACAAAAGTATTTTTATTTGATCTGATAAACGAATACAAACTTGGCCATAAGATTCGTATATGCTCAATGACGATTAGTTCAACTGGATTAAACTCTATTGATTCCTTATTAAATTGTATCGCATTAGAGTATAAACCATTTATCAGCCGCTTCACATCTCTAAATGAACGGTACCAGTCTCTAACATGATTATAATAGTAGTCTGTCCATTCTTTTTCACTCCAATATTCGATATAATTGCTAGGCAACATCGATTTATATTTCCCAATAGAAGACAAGTAAAACTCATCCAATATAGTTTTATCAATTGGAGGCAAATTAAAATTCAACTGAATTATTTTTTGGTCAAAATCTCTATATTCTTCGAAATATCTTTTTACTAGAGATTTGCGGATTATTTGCTCATCATATGACAATATATAGTTTACATGAGACAAATTACCGTTGTTTTTTACCAATTGAAATATCTCACAAATGTCATCAGGTGGAAGCCGATCTATATCGTCGATTATTACTATATATAGCTTTTTACCTTTGATAAGGCTTTGGGATATCTTTTGCTTAAGTTCATATAAATTACTTGATTCAGAGCTAATTTTACATTTTTCAAGAAATAACCATGCTTTTAAGGCAATACCTATGACTAGCATTAGACAAATAACTACAAATATTAGAACATTTAATTGGGAGAAATAAAAATTTGCCAACACGCCGGATGCCAGGATAAATCCCAATAGCCATTTAAATATATCCAATATATGCTGCCAAAAATCATCTACTATCCCCGCCATTTGCATCATCTGTTTACTTAGCTTTGAGTTTTCAATTTTTAGTTTTTCGGATAAAAGCCGAAAAAACTCTTTGACATGATCAGATTCAGGATTAAGCCATGGATTGTAATTTATAATATCTATGTCTGTAATTTTGGATTTAATGTTTCTTTTAATAAGATTTAGCATTGATGTTTTGCCGGCCCCCCACCCACCTGATATTCCCAAAACAAAACTATCTTCTGATTTTTCGATTATTATATTACTTAACTCATCAGCGATGCGATTCCAGCCAAGTTTATCTTGATTCTCATCGGTTATCGGAGAATCTTTAATTACAAACGATTTATCAATGTCATTAATGTTTTCTATATCTTCCATATCTACCTCATAAATTCCTGAGACACATTGAAAATGAATTTAAAATACAAAACAGATCATATTATTATATATAATATAACTGATTCTGACAAGTATAAACTATTCTACGCACGTGAGCACATTCTCACACCGGCCTTAGAATTCTCAATTGATGAGGCAAATATCTTTCCCCACCCCTAAAGGGCGTGTTGAATAACCGGGCTTTTCTTACGCGGCTACAATACTTGCGAGTTTCGCGAGGAATCCGGTGGCGAATGGATTTTCATCGCTCTGATCGCGGTTGTGAGCGTCTGATGGCATGATAAACCGGAATAGATCGACTAAAAGGGATAAAGAGACGGTCGCCAGCCGTTTGAAATTGAGAACCGACGCGATCAAAAGGCACTGCACCCGCATCTTGGACAGACCTCGCCGCCAGGCTCGTCTCAACCCATGCCACTGTTTCGCCTCCGCAAACACACCCTCAATCACCGGGGCACGAGACCGATACAGATTCTTGAAACTCTCTGTCTGACTATCGGCGCGCAACTGATTCAATGATTGATGATGAGGGCCAACTCGCAAACGACGACGATTACTAGTTGTACAGCGGGAACGATACGGACAATGACGACAGGGACGACCTGATACCATATACTCTCGACGACCCGGGCGAGTCGAATCGAAACCTCGAAACGTCAACCGCTCCCCGGCCGGACACACATACACATCATCTGATTCCTCATACACAAAATCCTCGACCGTAAACTTCCCCTGACACGTTGCCTTCCGTGCCTTTGCCGGGGGACTCACCAGACGAATGCCCCGATTGTTCAAGGAATCTTTATTCTCCCCGCTCGCATACGCTCCGTCGGCACACACCGCTTCAGGTGGCGCATCCAACCGCGCAACGGCCTCATCAATCACCGACACCGCCTCGTCATGCTCTGAACCGTTTGCAGCCGTCACCGAAACATCCAACACTACGCGATTCTTACCGTCGGCTACCGTGTGTTGTTTGTACCCCGGACGAATCTTCCCGTCAGGAAAGCGACCGAAACGAGCATCCCGATCGGGACTGTCTGCCTTATTCACGCGGGTGACATCCAAGTCGGCTCGGATCGTCGTCGCATCCACATGCAGCACCTTCCCCTCGATCAATCCGCTCTTCTTGCACTGAGATATGCTCCGTGAAAAAAGCTCATCGAACACCTCGCCGCCCAAGCGATCCAGCGCCTTCGACAAGGTTGAATGGTCAGGAAGCTTCTCATCGACTCCATACCCGATAAACCACCGGTACGCCAGATTCACCTGCACTTGACGCATCAGGTCACGCACGTGAACGATACCCTCTATGGCTTGAAGTAGAAACAAACGGATCACGACTTCCGGATCTATCGACGGCCGACCGTTATCCGGGCAGTATTTGTCGGCAACGGCGTCGTGAATGAAATCCAGGTTCAATACCCGATCGAGACGACGAAGAGGATGGTCTGTGGGTACTAACTCTTCCAAAGACGGCATCAGCGTCATCCCGTATCCTAATTTCTCTCGGCGTGTTTGCATACCTATTCTTATCTAAATGAACATCTCATTGCAAGCCTTTAAATATCCCTTTTTCAACACGCCCTAAAGGGATGGGGCACCCATGGCAGATTTGAAGACAAATCTGCCCTACATAGAAGAGTGTTATTCCTCACTTCGAATTCCCCGCTTGGCAATATTCCCTCAATTTCGTATATATCTCTCAACAGGATGTCTGAAAAACCCTAAACCCAAATTTCGCGGCTCATGGAACCGAGTCCTCACATCATCGATACCAAATACGACCCCTCTGCCCTCTCGGACAGAGACCTCGTCATTCAGGCCCGGCAGGAACTCCCCTACAACTCCCGCTCGTTCAAAGAACTCATGCTCCGCTACCAGTCCAAGGTCAATGCCAAGGCCGCATCGATGGTCGAGAACTCCGAGGATGCCAAAGACATCACACAGGAAGTCTTCCTGAAAATCTATAATAATCTGCCCAAATTCCAGATGAAGGCCTCCTTCTCCACCTGGGTCTATATCATCACAGTCAACACCTGCCTCAAACACATCGAGAAGCGCAAGCGCAATCCGCAGTGGTGGATGACCGATGACATCAGCGATCTCGATGTCGTGCAGAAGGAAGAAGAGGAAATCTTCTTCATCATGGGCAAAGGCGTCGAGGTCAAGGACATCGGCGAGTGTATCGAGGCCACCCTCGACGAGATGCCCGAGCGGCATCAGAAAGTCCTGGCTCTGCGGTTTCTCGATGAACTGGATTATCAACAGATGGCGGATAAGCTCGAACTCGGCCTCAGTGCGCTCAAGATGCGGCTGAAGCGAGCCCGCGAGCGGTTCCGCGAAGAATTCGAAAATCAATGTATGGGGAGCGAGGAATGAAGCTCGATCCGGAACAGCGCGACAACAAGGGGCGCTTCCCCGAACCGACCGAATCACAGCAGCTCGACGAGGCCTTCACCGACGACACGGTGCAAAAGGCCGAGGGGCGGACGCTGTTGTTCGATTTTTTGCACATGATCGTCGTCGGCTTTTGGCATACGCTCAAAACATTCCTGACCGGCGCATCGGATGGAACACAAACAAATACAGATAAACGGGAGAGTCAGTCATGACGGATTTCTGGAACAATGTCATCGTCCCGGCTTTCGAGGGCATCGTGAAAGACATCATCGGTGTCCTGCCGAAACTGGCCGGAGCGCTGGCGATACTGGTCATCGGATGGATCATCGCCAAGATTATCAGCAAGATCGTCAGCAAACTGCTGCGAAAGATCGGCTTTAATTCCATCGCCGAGAAGGCCGGTATCGCCGAATTCTTAATCAAGTCGGGCTTCAAACGGGATGTCTCGTGGGTAGTCGGACGGCTCGCCTTCTGGACCATCATGATGATGTTCCTGCTGTCGGCTGCCGAGGCGCTCAAACTTACCGCCCTGGCCAACTCAATACAGCAGGTCGTCTCGTACATCCCCAACCTGATCGTCATCATATTGGTCCTGGTTTTCGGGATGCTCGTCTCGCGGCTGGTGACAAAGATAACAACCGGCGCGGCGGCCTCGGCCGGAATCGAGTTCGCGGATTTCCTCGGCAAGCTGGTCGGCAATTTCATCCTCGCGGCGGTCGTGGTCATCGCCATATCCCAACTTGAGATTCAATCGCAGGCCATCGACTATGTCTTCATCGCGATTCTCGGAGCCCTCGGCGTCGCCATCGCACTGGCGCTCGGATTGGGCAGCAGGACTATCGCGCAAAGCATCATCAACGGCATTTACGCCCGCAAGATTTTCAAAATCGGCAGCAATGTCAAAATCGACGACATTGAGGGTGAACTGATTCAAATCGGCAACATCACCTCGTTGTTGCGGACCAAAAAGGGAGTCATCAGTATTCCCAACAGCCAGTTAAACGAATCGACCGTTTTCCTGCCGTCGAACGACTAAAATTGGCGTTTTTAGCGAATTTTCAGGCCGATAGAGACGCAGTAATCGACTGCGCCTCTATCGGTTAGCAATAATTTTCAAAAATATCTCCCCAAACCTGTGACTTTCCCAATCTCCCCCGGTCTCAAGGGTAACAGCAACTGACAATTGCTGTGATCAGCATAAACCGAGATGTCAATTTCATGCGGTACCGAAAAATATAGCTTGATATCGCCCTGAGAATGGAGGAAGCTATGAAATCAAGACTCGTTATTACGATTGTTATACTTGTGGGGCTGCTAACATCATCTCTCTCAGCCGTCGAATGGACGGGCAAAAAAGGCATCGGCGTCCGCGGACCGGTGTTTATTCCCTTATTTAAAGGCGACAAATTTTCAACGGACAACCAGCCGTATATGATGGGCTGGGATTTCGCCGCGGATCTCAAATACGGCATTTCAAAAAACATCGCATTGAACCTGACCGTCGGTCGCACGACGACATACGATGACACGACCGCGACGGACAATCAGGCGCTGACCCTTGCCAACTCGGACAATGCCTACTCAAAGCTCTCCGGGACCCTCATCGGGTTGACCGGCAATTATTATTTCCGCACCGACCACGAACTCCAGCCCTATGTGCTGGCCGGCGTGGGCGTCGATATGTGGAAACTGGAACAGCAAAACGGCGACAAGTCATATAATGAAACCCTTCTCAATGCAAAACTCGGTCTCGGCGCCAACTGGTGGCTGACCGAGCATCTCGCCCTCGATGTCCAGGGCAAACTGTCATTCGGTGAAGGCACGATCGACTCGGAAAATCCTCAGGAATTCTACTCATCGGATGACTGGAACAACTGGGACAGCCGTCCGTTTACCGGATATTTTGAACCCTCAATCGGACTGAGCTATTACTTCGGCGGCGGTCCGGATGCCGACAAAGACGGGGTTACCGACAACAAGGACCGGTGTCCGGGCACGCCGTTTGGAGCGGTCGTGGATAAACAGGGATGTCCGCTCGATTCTGACAATGACGGCGTGTACGATGGGCTCGATCTGTGCCCGAATACGCCCGAGAAAGCCGAGGTAAACGCGGACGGCTGTCCCATCGATTCCGATGGTGACGGCATCTACAACGGCATCGACCTCTGCCCCGATACTCCGACCGGCGTGGAAATCGACGAATACGGCTGTGCCATCGACACCGATGGTGACGGCGTTCCGGATTATCGCGACAAAGAATTGAATACGCCTAAGGGCGCCCATGTCGATGCGGACGGCGTCGGTATCGACTCGGATGGCGACGGCGTCTATGACGGCATAGACAAATGTCCGAACACGATGGCCGGCTTCGCGGTCGATTCTCTCGGCTGCCCGTACGATGCGGACTACGATGGCGTCGTCGACAGCCTTGATAACTGCCTCGGCACGCCGCTCAATGTGAAGGTTGACGAATTCGGCTGCCCGGTCGCCAAGCGATTGACTCAGAAAATTACACTGCATATCAACTATGCATCCGGCTCGTTCGACCTCGATGACATTTCCAAGATCGTCGTCGACAGCCTGGCCGAAACGCTGCGGGCTTACCCTGACACCAAGATCAACATCAATGGGTTCACCGACAGTCAGGGTTCCCGCGACTTTAACAAGGACCTGTCACTGAAGCGCGCCGAGGCCGTCCGCCAGTATCTCATCGAGAGCGGCATCGACGGCGAGCGCATGACTGCGCAGGGCTTCGGCGAGGCGCCGGAGTACTTCATCGCGACGAACGACACCCCGGACGGCCGCTGGCAGAATCGCCGCGTGGAAATCGAATCGGCCAACGAGGAAGAAAACTAACCCATAAACTTGCCGGGCAGACTCCGGGGCTAGACCACCCCGCGCCGTCCCCCCCAATGGGCGCGGGGTACCCGGCATAAATCGAAGAGATAAGACAAGGAGACAATAGAACATGTTACGGCTACTCACACTCACGATAGCGATACTCGCGGCCGCGCTCACCATCAGCGCCTGCGCCGAAAGCGAGAACAACCAGACCAGCGCCACAACTGACCAGCCCTCCGCGGTGAGCGTCAGCGAAGACGTCCAGAGAATCCAGCAGGACACCAAGGAAAAACTCGAAGAGTTCAAAGCCAGCGTCGTCGCGACATCGCAGGAGAAACTCGATGCCTGGAAAACCAAAATCAATGTCCTCAACGAGAAAAAAGACGCGCTCAATGTGACCGCTCGCAACCTGGTCGAAAAGCCGCTGGCCGATCTCAATACACAGTATGACAAGGCCTCCGGTCTGATTGGCAATATCAAGGACGCGACGTCTCTCGATGCCGTGAACGAAGGCAAGGTTGAATTCATGAAATCGATGGATTCGGTCGAGGCCGCCTACAAAAAAGTCACTTCTCTCTTCTGATGCCGAGGGATGGATTCATCATGTATGAACACATCCCTTTTGAAAAGGGGGCCGCAAATTCAAAGGGGGCCCCGGCATACGCTACGGCGTACGCTTTATCGGCAGAGCGGCTCGTTGTCGGCCGCTCTGTTAAAAGCAACAAGAGACGAGTAATGCAGAATGGAAACAACGAGATGCACACATAGAAATAGCGATACATTCTCATTGCTGATTGCGCGAGGTGCGATTGCCCGTGTTTGAAACGGCGCGGGCACCCTCCCGGCGCAACGCCGACACATCGCATTTGGCGCATGTCAAAAAGGCCCTGTTCGCCCGGGGCCTTTTTTAATGTGCCCGGCAGACGTCCCCGTCTACCGGATGCGTCACACGACGACAACCGGGTAGCCCGACCCTTCAGGGTCGGGATAAAATCCAGTCATTGCGAGGAGCGCGTCCGACTCGGCGGACCAGCGACGTGGCAATCTGCTCTTGCCTCTTCAATGTCATTCCCGAGAGCGAGTTCGCCTTGGCGAACGACCGAGTCGGGAATCCAGAACGATGCCTGATAAAACTCCCTCTGGATAAAAGTGCCCGGTCCACCTCGGCGGATCCCCGTATGCCGTCCGGTGGCCCATCCCATTTTTCCTAAAAAGGGTGGGTTCTCGCTCGACATATCTGTCCTCATCAAACATAGCATTGACATCAATATATATCACCATATATTGAAATAATTATTTCGGAGATTCATATGAATAATAATAAGCAGATAGACCCAGTAGCGCTGTTTGATGAAGCAAACGATTTGCAGGCAGCAGGTCACAATAAAAAGGCTCTTGAAATCCTCTATGATCTTTACGAGCATTACACTGATGTCATTGAACCCTCAAACCTCCTCATGTTTATTGGTGTTTGCCACTATAATCTTGTCGAAAATGACAAAGCCTATGAGATTTTCTTAAAGGCAAAAGACAGTTTAGAGGAAATCGAAGGCAATGAGTTTGACTTTTTGCATATCTGTTTTCATTTGGGTAATCTTGAGTATCTCAGTTGCGAATTTGAAAAGGCTATCCAAACATTTAGCCAGGTCGAACACCTATTGAGCTACTATGAGGATAAAGGTTATTATGACTGCATACAAATATTTTATCGGAATAGAGGCCGATGTTATGTTTATCTCTACAAGTATTTATTGGCCAGTAAAGATTTAAAAATGGCGTGTCAATTATTAGATAAGGTAGACTTTGGAGATGATACTGAGCGAATACGAAATGAGAGTATTGCGTATATGGATTTATTACGATCTGAAATATTCAGAAACGAAATATCAAACGCAAAGGAGTATTTTGCAAAAGTCGATGTTAGTGTATTAACAGATTTTAATTTGGAAGACTATTACTTTCTCTTAATGAAATATCACTTTATGGCGGATAATTATGTAGAATGTAGAAAAGCGTATTTGGCGCTTGAAAAAATCGGATTACCGAAAGAGCATATTTACTATATATATTATTCGCTTGGCATGATGGATTTGAAGGCCGAAGACTATAAATCCGCAAAAAAATATCTGGAATTAACGATTGAAGACCCAGATATACCGGAAAACGACAAGAAACGCATTCAAGGTTATCTTGATCATATTCGCCGTTCAATTAATTGAATAATAATGCCCCGGTGCCCCAACCCTTCTTAGAGTTGGGATGAGACACTCCCTCGTGTAATTAATCACTTTTATACCAAACCTACTCCAGTTTCTCATCACACCCGCCTGAGTGAAAGGATAATCTATCACTATGTCCAAAAAGGCAAAAACGCCCAAAAAAAATTTCCCTATCCGAGGGATAACCCCTTGTCTCCCAACGGTAGTTTATCCACAATTTGCCCCCCGAAACGATAACCGCCTAAACAACAACGAGATAATTAAACTCGTGTCAAAACAACATTTATGTTGCGACACAACAACTTATCCCTCCATCGCAAATGTTAGGAAATCGCATATCGGTACAAGAACAATATCGAATTCGCCGATTAAATTAGGATTGACAAGAGCGGATTCTCACGTCGTTCGCCTAGGCGAACTCCTCAGAATGGGCATAATACTAAAAAAGTGTTGGTGATTATAGTGGAAGTTATTGGTATTGTATGTATTATGTAAAAAGTAGCTAAAGGGGTTTAGCTGTGGGACAAAAAATGGTGTCGCAAATGTGGTTGCCAAGAGGCTGTTAAATATGGCACCACTAGCAATGGAAAACAACGATGGTATTGTAATACCTGTCAGTCTACTTTCGTCTCTCCGTGCTTTCCCTTTCGTCGATTACGCCAACGACGATGGTTTGTATTATGGATTCGTGAGGGGTATAGCATACGGCAACTCAGTCAGCAGAGTGGGCATACTGAGAGTACTCTACGGAACATTATTCATTACTGGTTGTCTCGGCCGCCTCAGGAACCGGAAGATCTTCATCGATACAAGTATCTCGTAATGGATGGTACTTATCTTGATGGACGTTCCTCCTCTGTCGTTGCCATTGCCGATTCATCCTGTAATACAATCATTACCGGCTGTTATGGTCTCAAGGAAGGCCAATCAGAGATGGAAGCGTACTGTGAGACATTAACCGCCCGTGGACTTCATCCGAAAAGTGTTACTATTGACGGATTGCCGCAAGTACACCGCATGGTAATTCGTGTCTGGCCACAGATAATTGTTCAACGATGCCTCGTGCATATTCAAAGACAAGGGTTATCATGGTGTCGTCTAAATCCCAGGGAAGCAGCATCACGGCATCTACGCGCTTTGTTTCTCCGTGTGTCCACGATCACAGATGTAGCTGAGCGTGATGACTTCCTTGCTGCATGGGAACATTGGGAACAACGGTATGGATGTCGTATTGCTGCCACGCCTAACCGAGGCCGCATTTTTAGCGACATTAAACGTGCCCGGAGCATGCTACAAAAAGCATTACCGTATATGTTTGCCTATCTTGACGATTCACTGATCCCATCTTCTACAAACTGGCTTGAAGGGTATTTTAGTAGACTAAAAATGCGATATCGCCAGCATCGTGGATTGAGTCGTGCAATGAGGGATAACTATTTCAAATGGTATTTCCATCTGTGTAAAACATAGAGAAAAATCAACACTTTTTTGCCATTATGCCCAGAATGACGGGGCTATGACCGGGGCAATGGAATTCCGAGACAAAACCATCAATGCAATCTATTCCCGCGGGCCGGAGGACCCGGCCCCTACACTGGATTCCCGCCTGCGCGGGAATGACATTTCGCTCTGACTGCGCGTCAAGATCGCATGGGTCTTGACTACAATTTTAGTCCAATTCATCGTCCCCTTTCGAGAGGGGTGCTCCACCTAGGCGGACGGCGTGTGTTCTCTTCTTCTCCCCCTCCTTCTCAAGGAGGGGGCTGGGGGGTGGTTGATAATCAATTGATCCTTGGCACGGAAGAGACAAGAGCAGATTCTCACGTCGGCCCGAAGACGAACTCCTCAGAATAACGATGATTAATCGGGAGATTCAATAGACCCAACAGAAACCGCCCGGGATTTGCATCCGCGGGCGGTAAAACTCACTTCCGGAACAGGGCGCCGGTCATGCGGCCGAGCCGCATTTATCACTAAGCCGTAAAGACCTAATTGTTATCGATCCAGTAATCAGTCGAATACCGATCCTTGACCAGATCACCAACCTCCTTGGCTTCGGCGTATGTCTCATACACGCCGATACGAAGGCGGTAATAGGTCATGCCGTCGATTTCCGTACTGACGACAAAGGCCGGATAGTCGCGCTGGGTGAACTTCTCCGACATCATTTTGGCGAAATCATAATCGGAGTATGAACCGACCTGGACGACATATCCGTGTAATCCGGAATAATCGACCTCGGGCTCATGCTTTACTTTCGGCTCTTTTTTGGTCTGAGTGTCTTCGGCTGACGTTCCCTGTTCCTTCGTAGCGGTACCGGCGCCGACATTATTCAGCGAGTCCATGACGGCGGCTGCTTCATCCTGAGCGGCCTTGTCACCGAGTGCGTCTACGTCTTCATCCTCTTTGCTGCATCCGACCAGCAGGAATCCCGCTAATATGATGCAAACCAAAAACAAACGTGCCATTGCACCTCCTCAGTATTGCCCCCATTGTAGAGAGGTTCAAATCTTTTGTCAAGCGGATAAGTTTATCCTAAAAAAAGCATTGAACTGCTCGTTTAATTGTATAATACTATGTCGGAAGAGAGAGAAAGGAACTGAAGTCCATGCACTACCCAAAAAACATCGCCGATCTGATCGGCAATACTCCTCTTGTTCAAATTCCGAATGATTCCGACCGGCCCGGTCCCACCCTTCTGGCCAAACTGGAATATGTCAACCCCGGCGGTTCGATCAAAGACCGCCTGGCTAAATTCGTCATAGAAAAGAACCTCGCAGACGGAACGCTCAAACCGGGCGACACCGTTATCGATAATACCTCGGGCAACACCGGTGTCGGGCTGGCTATGATTGCCGCCGCTTACGGCCTCAAGTGCGTCCTGACGACGGCGGAAAAGACCAGCAATGAAAAAGTCGACCTGATGAAGGCGCTCGGCGCAGAAGTCATCCGCACCCCGACCGAGGCGCACTGGGACGATCCGCGCAGTTGCTATGCGCTGGGCAAGCGGCTGGCCAAGGAAAACGGCTGGTTCCACTTTAACCAGTATCACAGCAAGGATAATATCCTCGCGCACTACTGTACGACCGGCCCGGAAATCTGGGAACAGACCAGGGGCACGATTACGCATTTCGTCGGCGGCATCGGCACCGGCGGCACGGTCTCCGGCATCGCCAAATTCCTGAAGGAGAAAAATCCGGCCATTCAGGTCATCGCCGTCGATCCGGAAGGCTCGATGTTCACCGATTACATCCGGAAAGGCGAACTGGTCGAACCGAAGACATACTTCGTCGAGGGAATCGGCTCGGATATGATTACCGGGGCGCTCGAGCCGCAATACATCGACCGGGTCATCCAGGTGTCCGACGAACAGTCTTTTGCACTGGCTCGCAAAATCACGAAGAAATACGGCATCCTGGCCGGCGGATCATCCGGCACGGTTGCTTATGGCGCGTATAAAATCGCCGAGGAACTCGGCCCGGAACACACGATCGTGATGATCTTCGCCGACTCGGCCATCCGCTATCTGTCCAAATGCTTCTCGGACGATTGGATGAAACAACAAGGCTTTCCCGTTACGGAGAAGATTAAGGCATGAGACGACTGGTAATTCTCGGAAGTATGTTTCTTGTCCTCGCCGGCTTATTGACAGCCGCCGGCTCCAATGATGAGCGCAACATCAAAGAGTTTCCCCCGCCCGGTGTCAACCCTCCGTTGACGCCGTCGGAATTTGTCTGGTTTTTCGGGTACATCCCCGCCAATGCTTACGTCACGCATAACTACGTCATGACCAACAATCATGAAGATACGGTGACGATTACCGGTGTCATTCCCGGCTGCGATTGCACCTTCCCGCCGCGAACACCGATTGTTGTTCCGCCTGGCGAATCACGGCTGGTCAAAATCGGTTTCGATACGAAGACCTATTCGGGCGAAACTAATCGCGATATTCACATCGTCACCGACTATGAGGAAAATCCGGAGATGGATCTGTATTTCGCCTCGGTCGTCGCGTATCAACCGCGGACGGTGCGCATCAATCCGCCATCGACCGTGTTTATCATGGGAAAGGAAAAACAGGAATTCACGGTTTCGAATCTGCTGGACAGTGATGTCAAGGTGCGCTTGATTCTCGACAATGACTCCACCCTTGCGACTTCGGTCAAGGAGTTTGAACTGGACGGCAAGGAATCGCAGACTTTCACACTCATCCCATACTGGAAAAAACTGCCGTATGGGCCGGACCATAATGGAATCACGGCCGAATTCGAGCGAGGCGAAGAAGCATTTCGGATAACGATACCGGTAAAAACGAATAAATTTTGAGGGTTTTGAAAGATTGTGATTAAGGAAAACGTCGATTACCCGATACTTGACATAAAGTCCGCATACTCGCTCGGGTTACTGAAGGAGCAAAAATATTTTATAATGTGACGAATTTTCTATTGACACATTCGCAAAGTTTTAGTTATTAATAATGAGAGTTCAAAGATACGAGGGTGACATTCTGCTGTCCCTGGGTAGTTTCCTAGCCCCCTCTACCCAACCAGAGTGCACCCTCTTTTTATTTACAGGAAATTACCTCAGATTATCAAAACTGAAATCACGAATTAAGAATCGACAATTCATTCATTTATGGTGAAAATCGAAAGCACTGCTCGCACTACCCTTTGATATTTCCCAGGGGTCTGAAATGGGCCACCAGGCGGCTGATACCGATCGCATCCACCGCGTGTGAGACATCGTCGATATTTTTATAGGCGAATCCGGCTTCCTCGGCTAATCCACCCAAATGACCTGTCTTGACCAAAATTCCCTTCTTTTCCATATCGCTGAGGAGCTGGTCGCCGCGAATTTGTTTCTTGGCCTTGGAGCGCGACATAACACGGCCGGAGCCATGCAGAGTCGAACCGAAATAGTCGGCCTCAGCCTCGGTCGTCCCGACGAACAAAGCTGACCCGGTCTCCATGGAACCGCCGACGATGACCGGCTGACCGATCTCGCGGTATTTTTCCGGTATATCGATGTTTTTGGGGCCAAACGAGCGAGTGGCGCCTTTGCGATGAACGAGGACTCGCTTTCGCACACCGTCGATGTCGTACTCCTCGAAGCGGGCAATATTGTGGGCAACATCATAGACAGTGTTCAGGCCGAGCGATTCCCACCGACACTGAAATACTTTGGCGAATGCCTTGCGAATAAAATGGGTGATGACCTGGCGATTCACGAATGCCGAATTGGCCGCGCAGGCCATAGCCGAGAAATATGCCTGCCCGTCCGCGGATGTGATCGGCGCGGCGGCCAGTTCGCGGTCTTTCATATTCATGCCGTTGGCGCGGGCATTTTGATTGAACACGCGAAGATAATCGGTCGCGACCTGATGCCCGAAACCGCGCGAGCCGCAATGAATCGAAATGACAACCTGACCGGCGTCCTTAATCCCGAACTGTCTGGCCACGTCAGGATTTTTTATACCGTCGTCATCGGCGAATTCGATTTCCAGATAATGATTTCCCGAACCCAGCGTCCCAACCTGATCGATACCGCGATTGTATGCCTTATCCGAAATCGCATCGCAGTCGGCCCCTTCAACCAATCCTTTGGTCTCCGTATGGGAGACGTCATCCTCGGTCGCAAATCCGTTATCAATGCACCAGTTGGAGCCTTCGGCGAGGAGCTTTCTGAATTCTTTCCGATTCAGGCGGACCTTCCCCTTCGTGCCGACGCCTGACGGTACGCTGCGGTATAATTCACTCATGAGCTCCGGCAGTTTCTTGCGGACGTCATCGGCATGCAAATCGGTCGTAATCAGGCGCATGCCGCAGTTGATATCGAATCCGATTCCTCCCGGCGAAATAACGCCTTCGTCGGCATCGAATGCCGCGACGCCGCCAATAGGAAAGCCATATCCAAGATGAGCATCGGGCATACACAGGGCATATTTCTGGATACCCGGCAGGCAGGCCACATTGGTAATCTGATCGATGACGCCGTCATCGATGCCGCCAATAAGGGTATCGGATGAAAGAATCCGAGCCGGTACACGCATGCCCGGCTTGGCCCCGACAGGGATTTCCCAGATGTTATCTGCTATTTTATGCATATCCTTCATAAATCGAACACCACATGACAGGTCATTTTTCCGCCATCGTCCTTAATTGCCAATTTGTAATATGTTACTGCCTTCACATCATGCCGGGCCGTATCCGTCTCGGGATTGAAACCCCTTCCCCGTATTTCGGCCGAGAGTTCTACTGTCGGCCCTTCGCCGGCCTTGATTTTAACCGCAAACTCTTGTGAAACAAAACCATCGGCATCGAACAGATAGATCAATTCCGACAGCCAATCGACCAGTAGTTGTTCGCGGGAATCGGCTGACAACCGAACTGTCGTCTGCCGCGATTCATTACCGGCAACCGAGGAAATCGCGATAGCCGTCAACCCTTCCGCCGCGGCGATGAATAATTCCTCAAGGCTGTCGGCTGTCACATCTATACCGATGTCGGCAGATGAATATTTGTCGTTTATTTGAAAAGCGCGCATAAAAAAAACCGCCCCGAAGCCCGGGGCGGTTAGACTTTGTACAAACCGGCCCTTAGGCCTTCTCTATGCACTCAACCGGGCAAACGGCAACACAGTGAGGACCATCATCCTGATCTTCGCACTCGTTACAGGTGTCCGCGTTAATGACATAAATATCGTCACCTTCCGAAATCGATTCGGTCGGGCATTCCGGCTCGCACAGGGCGCAAGCGGTGCATTCATCGGTAATTTTCATTGCCATGTCTATAATCTCCTCTAAGTTTATTTAGGCTCTCAACCTATCGGCAAATCTAACAATTTGTTGTCGTTTTACAAGGTATTTTTACAAATTTTTCGACCAAAAGGTCATATTTTTTTCGCTTTTCAATTGTCCGTATCTTACGCGATGATTACGGGTTACCGAACCGAGGAGGACGAAAAAAAGACCTGCCGGGATATCCGGCAGGTCGTAAGAAAAACCCAAGGGGATGAAACGGCAGCGTTTATTTATGCAGGCTGCCGCATAATGCTACCCATGCACAACAGGAGCATGGCCGAGGGCCACCCTTGAATATATAATTGATGATGTAGACGGCGTCACCGATATTGACATTGCAGTCACAATTGGCGTCACCGCTGCAGGTTGCATACGGGGTCGGTCCGGGGCCTCCCTTGAAGATAAAGTTGATCATATACACCGCATCGCCAATGTTCACTGACGCATCGCCATTGGCATCGCCCGGGAAGCAACTGCACACCGGCGGATTGACGCAGGTACAGGTGACCGGCGGTGCGCCTCCGCTGAACAGGAAGTCTCTGAGATCAACGACATCCCACATATCGATACAGCAATCGCCGTTGACATCGCCGTTCGCCTGAACCGGCGGCGGCGGGCCGCCCAGAAGGATATAATTGATCAGATAGGTCACGTCGTTGATATCCTTGCCGCCATCGCTGTTGACATCGCCCGGATCCTGTCCGTCGCAGGTATCCTCGACAATGCCGTTGGTAATCACGAATGACAGATCCATCGACTGCTCATAATCGGGCGGTTCATAGAGTTCGAACCAATCGCCTAATTGCGGGCCGTCAAGTTCGATACGAACTGTCGTTACCGAGGAACCGACCATACCATCAAGCGGCGAGCCGGGACAGCCCTGCCAATCAACCTGGAAGGTGACGTCAAAGAAACTGTCGATATGGTAGGTGCCATCGGGCAGTCTCTCCAGTTTCGTCTCTCCGGGGCTCGGCAATCCAAACGCATTTCCGGCATAGATATGGAAGGTGCAGAAATCCGGATCGCCAAAGAGTTGGCCATCGAGTGCCCAAACGAGACTCGGGAACAGCTGAATCGGATCGCCATACACACGCGGTCCCTGATGGAATTCCATCGTCAACGGGACGTTCAACAGGCGGCTGTATCCGGCAAGAGATCCGGTACCTGCAACCGTCAGTTGCAGGTTGGCATCGAACGTCTCCATTTCACCACCCAGGCTTCCACCCGATGCGCGGACGATATTTGTATAGCCATCAATCATCGGTTCCATTTCGATTGTCGTTCCCGGCGGCAATCCATCGGTCAGTACCAGGACTCCACCGTTCGAGACATATGGACAGTGCGGAACCGGCAAATCGACAGTTCCCTGTCCATTATCCGGACCGACGCAGTAGATCATCCATTCTTTCCAGACGGCATCATCGTTCCAGTGCTCGATCGAGGACTTCCAGCCCCAGAAGGTTTCCATAGGCTCCTGGACATGCGCCGTAATAGACAGCCAGTATATGGTGCCTTCTACCTGATAGAACCAGTCTGCCTCGGGCAGATAAATATCATACTGCCAGTAGTCGAAATGATCATCCGGAATGGCCGCTCCGGTGGCCGGGTCAAACCAGCCTTCCGGCAGATCAGGCAGAATATGGGTCGCATTGAAGTTATAGATTTCGCGCTCCCATAACAATTCGCCGGGATGGCTGTACATCTCATCCGGCGGCATAACGGGAACATCGGTGTAAATGCGAATCGTGAAGCTGTTCACGATACCGGTAATACCGTGCATCCAGGATCCCCAGAAGTGGAAATCCTTCACCGGACCGGTCTCGCTGCACATCCAGTCGTCGGCCAGGACACTCGGATATGTATCCCAGACGTTCCATCCGAGTTCATCCGGAAGTTGCGGATAATGCATCTTGTGACCATCACCCGGTTGCCACGGGTCTTCGCATGCATCGTCGATACCGTTGCCGTTGGAATCGCCGAAGCAATTGGTGCCGACACCCTTGAATACACCGCCTTGCTGCGCGCAGTCGGCTGCGGTTGTCACGATACAGCTTCCATCGGGCAGACAGCAGGCGCCGTTATCATTCGGCGGCTCACAGGCATCGTCTATTAAGTTGCCGTCATTATCGCCGAGGCAGCTCGTGTATCCGTACGGCGAAACTGTTCCGCCCAGATCGTCACAGCACTGCGGTTCGACCGTCATGCAGGAACCATCAGGCATACAGCAGGCGATCGTAATACCGGTGCAGGCAGAACCGACTCCCTGCGGCGTACCACCGAGATCGACACAACAAAGCGGATCGAGATCACGGCATGAGCCATCCGGCATACAACAGGCTTCGAATTGTGAGCAGACCGTTCCCTGACCCTGCGGCGTACCGCCCATACCTGTGCAGCAGAGCGGATCGGCCATGAGACAGGAACCATCGGGCATACAGCAGGCTTCAGGCGCCGTGCAACTGGAACCGGCACCCATTCTGACGCCGCCCAGGTCATCGCAACAAATCGGATCCGTCATCAGGCAGGAACCGTCGGGCAGGCAGCAGGCCTCGGGCGCCGTACACACGGTACCTGGCCCCTGAGGAGTTCCACCTGATGCCGTACAGGTCGTCGGATCGACATTTCCGCAAGAACCATCAGGATAGCAGCAGGCTTCTTCCTCGAACTGGAATCCCTCGTTGGTCACGACAAAGGCCAGATCCATCGATCCCTGACAGGTATGCTCGATTATGCCAAGCGGAATTTCGAAATTGTACCCCCGTACGTCAACCGACACCCATTCGGGATTATAGTCGAGAATTTCATACGGGAAGCGGTAATGTCCGTTCACGACCTCCCCTGCATACAATATAGTCCGGCCGATGTACGGCAGTTCCGGCACGCCCGGCATAGGCGGCGTGCTATCGCCGGGAGGTTGTTCGATCGACCAGAGATCGGTCGACCAGTTGACGGCGATTTCAATATATCCGGGATTCGTCGGATCGAGCAAAATGATGTCATATTCAATGAAGCCTACTTTGCGGCGCTCGGGATCAAACGGGTGGTCATAAAACCAGATATTCCACCAGTCATCTTCCGGATAGAAATACCAGCCGGTACCGAATGCGCCGGTACCGCCGCCACCGAGGAATCCGCCGGCGGGATCGATGGCAATCGTGAAATCGTTAACCAACGGTTCGGCCGGCTCCCAGATTTCCTCCCAGTCGAGGGCGCCGTCGATACCGACGACCGCATCGTCATTGAAATGATCGAGCGTCGATTTCCATCCCCATTGTGTGGCCTGAGCATCGGCCAGAATTGCGGAAATACACAACCAGTAAATCGTTCCCTCTACCTGCTCGAACCACTGATTCTCCTGCAGACAGATATTATACTGGAAATACTGCTGGTGATTATTCCACAATGTTTCCCCGGTCGTGGGGTCATACCAACCCTCCATGGTCGGCGGATCGATAGGTACCATCGTGAAATCCTCAGCAACGTATTCCCACAGCAGTGTACCGGGTCGACTATAGAGAATATTAGGCGGATCGACCGGAATGTCTGAGTAAACGCGGAGCTGAAATCCGATGATTGTACCGACAGTGCCGTCTTTCCACGATCCCCAGAAGTGAAAATCTTTAACGGGACCGCTTTCGGTGCATTGCCAGTCTTCGGCAAGCATTATCGGGAATGTTGCGTTCACATCCCATCCGGCTTCATCCGGATATTGGGGAAAATGCATTTTGTAGGGATCCCCTGCATCCCAAGCGCAGGTTTGCGCCTGACATGGACTGCCCACCATGAGTCCTGCCATACCAATCCCAAGCAGGAAACATAGAGACAGCAGCATGCCACGATAACGGAAGTTCATGCTCTCCTCCCTTTTTCAAAAGATTCAGTTGTCAGAATAAATGCGAAGTACTAATAATGTTGAAAGCGGCAACAATAGGTTACCCGGGATGATTATCGATGTATGAATTAACGCTGACAGTAATCTATTTGGCCGATGTCACCAGAGCTATCATCAATATATCGGCGCTGTCAAACCGTGTCAAGGACTAAATTGTCTATATTGTGTTTGCGTTTTAATCGGGCCGGCCGCGATTTTGCTGCCGGCCCGACATAAGTCGAGATAGATATTATCACCGAAGCGGTGGGCCGCATCCGTCGACCGGATCGATCCAGTCGTGACAGCATATCGGCCCCGGGCCGCCTTTGAACACATAATTGATAATGGCGACCGGATCGGCGATATTCGGCGTGCAATCCGGATACGAATCGGCATTGCAATAGTAATACGGTCCCGGAGGCGGGCCTCCGGCAAAGATGAACTGAATCATGTAGACGGCATCGCCGACATTTATACCGCCGTCATGGTTGGCGTCGCCGATATTGCAATCGCAGACCTCGGGATTTTCGCAAGTACATGCAACAGGCGCGGGACCGCCGTTAAACAGGTAATCGCGCAGGTAATATGCATCGCAATATTCGATCCAGCAGTCGCCGTTGACATCCGCATTCGGACCGGGCGATATACCCCCGTTGACCAAAAAGTCGATCAGCATGGTCATATCGGAGACATCGATAGAACCGTCGCCGTTTATATCTCCCGGATACTGATCGTGGCAGGAATCGCATGGTTCGATATCCACACATGTGCAGGTAACCGGAGGCGGTCCCCCCAGAATCAGATAATCGGTAATATAGTTGACGTCATTGGAATCGGCGCAGCAGTCACCATTGGGATCGGCATTGGCCGGAATCGGAGGTTCCGGGCCGCCGGAATACAGCCAATTGATCAAATATGTCGCATCGGCGATCTCGATAATCCCGTTGTTATTGACATCGCCGGGATATTGATAGTGGCAGGAATCGCAAATGTCGATATCCACGCAGGTACAGGAAACCGGCGCAGGGCCGCCCCAGAAAATGTACGTGGTCAGATAGACAACATCGGCGGTATCCGCACAGCAATCGCCGTTGGGATCGGCATTGGCCAGGACAGGCGGTGGCACACCATCCTTATAGATCCAGTTTAATAATGCCGAAACATCATTCATATCGATCGTGCCGTCATTGTTGAAATCGCCGGGGTACTGACCGTCACAGGTATCCGGACACGGCGCGATATCCCAGCAGGTGCAAGCAACCGGGTCCGGTCCGCCGAGAAACAGATAATCCGTGATATAGACGATATCATTTGAATCGGCGCAGCAATCGCCATTCGGATCGGCGTTAGCCAAAACCGGAGGCGCCATTCCTCCCTGATAGAGCCATGCCGTGAGAAAGACGGCGTCGTTTATATCGATATCGCCGTCATTGTCGACATCGCCGGGATATTCATGGTCACAGGTGTCGGCGTACCAGAAGGCATCCAGACAAGTACAGTAGTCCGGGCGACAGAGCAGCCATCCGGTCGAATGCCAGCAAGATAACATCTCAAGATCAAATGGTGTTACAATACAATCGCCGTTGGCGTCGAAATTTCGAGGATCCCCAGGTCGAGCGCCGGAAGTAATCAATGACTGAAGATAGACAATATCCCCCATATTAAACATTCCATCTTCGTTGTAGTCATTATTCCGTAAATACTCGCATGTATCGCTGCAATCGGTATGGGCGCACGCTAAATCGGCCGTAAATCGCACGCCGCCGTTTTCGATACAGCAGAGTGAATCAAGCTCCTCACAGGAGCCGTCATCAAAGCAACAGGCGCCATAGACATCGGAACAAACGGTTCCCGGCCCCAACGGTGTTCCTCCCTGATTAATACATATCTGAGGATCAATAGTTTCGCACAGGCCGTCAGGATAACAGCAGGCTTCATCCTGAGCCGCCAGGTTGGCTGTCAATGCGGTGAGTGTGAAGACAGAAACGCTAATGAGGAAAATAATTCGTAGATAATAAGACATTGCATCCTCCCCTCGGACGTGTCAATCCAATTGAACGAAATGAGCGCAAATTGTCCCGGTGATAATACATGGAGCGCCGTGTGCTAATATGTCCTGAAAAACGGCGATTACTTACAAGATGAGGGTTAAGATTTAGTTTATATTCCCTACAAGACTATTGCTCTACAGCCTCTATTATTAAAATACATCGCTTGGAGAAATGTGTCAATCGATTATTATCATAGATAAATTATATCTCATTTTGTTATTGTGCTATCGAGTTCAAAAACGTACATTAGTCGGATGCGGGGTAAGAATAAACAACTTGCGATCGGGGGCATCGTCGGCGCGTTGTATATGGCTATCACTTTGACGCCGGGTATCAATATCATCAGTTATGGTCCGGTTCAGTTTCGCATCGCCGAAGCCCTGACTGTACTGCCTTTTATCTATCCCGGCGCCATTTTCGGACTGTTTATCGGTTGTCTGCTTGCCAATATATTCGGGCCGGTCGGTATACAGGATGTCATCTTCGGTTCACTGTGCACGCTGTTGGCGGCCTGGTTTACATGCCTCTTGCGCAAGACGGAAATACCGGTATTGGCCCCGATTCCACCCATCGTCATCAATGCACTCGGTGTCTCGGCATACCTCCATTATTTCTTCGAACTTCCGTACTGGGTGTTGGTGGCGCAAATCGCATTCGGACAGGCTGTCGTCTGCTATGTCCTCGGGTTTCCCCTTCTCCTGTTCATACGGAATCGCGAAAACCGATTTTAATTGACACACGCGACAGGATTGAGTTATTGAATAACAGATACGTATGATCTGATCCGCGTTGGATTGTCAAAGTGCTGTACGCAAAGCCGTAGAGGAAAATCGCGATTATGAGTAATAAACTGATTGTCTTCGAAGATACCGCGTTTGCCAGTTTCTTTCCCGTGACTCTGAACCGGCCGGTCTTTTTTCTCCGCTGCGGGGCATTAGCGCTGTGGGAAAAAATTGCCCGCCGTTTCCCCGATTATTCCGTGTCGTTTGCCTGTCGCGATGAAATCACGGGGCTTGTGCGCCGAGATACGGGCAAGCGCGTCAATCATATCGACTATCAGCCCGGCGACCGTCTGGTCTTCGTGAACGGCGCATTGCGCCTCGGCGACAAACTGACCAAGGAATTGCAGACGATCGATGAGAACGTCGTTTATTTGCACAACAACAAAACCGCTGCCATGGTCATCACACAGCCGCTTTCGAAAAACCCCGGCGATGTCCAATTCACCGGTGAGGCCGCCGCCGATGCTATCGGAACCGAGGCCAAAATGGCCGACGGCGAATTCGAGTTTTATTTCTACCTCTGGGACCTCGTTCACAACAACAGCAATGAGATCGCAGCCGATTTTGTCGCCTGGTTCAATGATGAGAAGGCCAAAAAGCTGATTAAGGCCGCTGATGTCGATGACACCGCGCGGATACTCTCGGATGAAAACTTCTACATCGCACCCGATGCCGCCATTCATGCCTGTTGCGTGATCGATAATACGCATGGCCCGGTTATCGTCGACAGCAAGGCTGTGATCGGACCATTGTCATATGTTCAGGGGCCCTGTTATATCGGTCCCGGCACTCAGATTTTCCGCGCCAATGTCCGCGAGGGCTGTTCGTTCGGTCCCACCTGCCGGGTCGGCGGCGAAGTCGAAGAGTCGATTTTTCAGGGGTTTACTAATAAATATCACGACGGATTCATGGGCCATGCGTACCTCGGAAGCTGGGTAAACCTCGGCGCCATGACGACTAATTCGGACCTGAAGAACAACTATAAAAATATCGCCGTCTCGGTCAACGGCTCGATGGTCGACTCGGGATATAATAAAATCGGCTGTATGGTCGGCGATCACACGAAGACAGGTATCGGGACCTTAATAAACACCGGCGTCAATATCGGTTTTTCCTGTAATATTTTCGGCGGATCGCTGGTAACGTCCCGAGAAGTCCCCTCGTTCTCGTGGGGTGACGAAACCGGGTATGACCTGTACCGGGTCGAAAAGGCCATTGAAGTGGCTAAAATCGTCATGCCGCGGAGAGGCGTGCCATTTACTGATGATGACGACAAGATATTCCGGGCTATATTCGACAACTCCACCGCCGATCGAGTGCAAAAATAATCGCTCGATCTGCCGTTTGACCAAAATCCTCACGATGGAGATAAGCACCGTATAAGAATTTACTCAACCTGCCGATAATGCAAACAATGGGGGTAACCTCTTGACAGGAGAGTAAATCGGTCATATTTTTGGCCAGAGTTGCAACTTGGAGAATTATGGAAATGCCGGAACTGCGAAAAGACCCGATTATCGGAAGATGGGTAATCATCTCGACTGAGCGAGGCAAACGCCCGACCCACTATGGCGGGATGGAGCGTCGCGTGGCCCCTAAAGCATGCCCCTTTTGTCCGGGTAACGAATCAGCTACGCCGCCCGAGGTCATCGCTTATCGCTCGGATGGTTCCTCGCCGAATCAGCCGGGCTGGTCTCTCCGCGTCGTTTCCAATAAATATCCGGCTCTCATCATCGAGGGCGAACTCAATCGCGAGCCGAAAGGCATCTATGACAAGATGAGCGGTATCGGGGCGCATGAGGTCATAATCGAAACCCCGGACCATGCTCTCGATCTTGCCGATTTGCCGATTCAGAAAATAAAGGATGTCCTGTGGGTCTATCGCGAGCGGTATCTCGACCTGCAGCGCGATCCTCGCTTCAAATACATTCTGATGTTCAAGAATCATGGCGAGGCCGCGGGCGCATCCGTCGAGCACAGCCACAGCCAGCTCATTGCGACCCCGATTATTCCCAAGCGCGTCGCCGAGGAGCTCATTGGGGCCAAAAAGTATTACGAATATAAAGAGCGCTGCATCTTCTGCGACATTATCCGACAGGAAATCACCGATCAGGAGCGTATCGTTATCGAGACGGATTCGTTCATCGCATTCCAGCCGTATGCCAGCCGCTTCCCGTTTGAGACCTGGCTGTTGCCCAAGGCGCATATACCGAATTACATCGATACCGATATCGACATGCACGAGGAACTCGCGCTGGCCTTGAAAAAGGTTCTCCAGCGCCTGAAAATCGGTCTGGCTGATCCGCCGTTTAACTATATCCTGCACACGGCTCCGGTCGGAAACGAATATCGCGACTATTATCACTGGCATATAGAAATCATTCCGAAATTAACCAAAGTCGCCGGTTTCGAATGGGGCACCGGGTTTTATATTAACCCGACCAAACCGGAAGATGCGGCGAAATTCCTCCGTGAATTGGAGGTCCCGGAACAACGGGTACCTGTGTAATCTATCATTTCTATTAGGTAAGGGAGTACCTGATGGAGAAACTCAATATTCTCTTCGCCTCCTCCGAAGTCGTACCGTTTGCAAAGACCGGCGGCCTGGCCGATGTGTCCGGTATGCTGCCGAAATTGCTGGCTCGCGAGGGGCACTTCGTGAAAGTAGTTCTGCCCTGTTACGGCACCATCAACAAAGAGCTGCTGAAACAGGCGCAGAAAGACCTCGTCACCGACATCAGCACTCCCGACGGCCCGAAAACGCTCGAATTATATCGCATATCTGATGATACTTGTGAGTGTGACATCCATTTTATCGGCAATGATTTTTATTTCGATCGCCCGGAATTGTACCGCGATCCAAAGACCGGCAAGGATTTTGTCGACAATGACGACCGCTTTATCTTTTTCTGCCGCGGCATTCTTGAAGTGTTGAAGAAAATCAATTTCCGGCCGGATATCGTTCATGCGAACGACTGGCAGACGGCTCTGTTGCCGACGTTTCTGAAGACGAAATATGCCGACGATCCCTTCTTTGAAAAGACCAGGACTATTTTCACGATACACAACATGGCCTATCAGGGTGTCTTCCCGGCCGAATCGTTTGATAAGCTGGGACTGGACAAGAGTCTCTTCTATGCGACCGGCCCGTTTGAATTCTGGGAAAAGCTCAACCTGATGAAATCGGCCATCCACTACGCGGATAAAATCAACACCGTATCCGAGACGTATGCCAAAGAAATTCAGACTACCGATGAACTCGGCGCTGGGCTCAATGGTGTACTAAAAGGGAGAGCATCTGATCTATCCGGCATCGTTAATGGTGTCGATTACGATACCTGGTCGCCGTCCCGGGATAGGCTGATTCCGTTTAAGTACTCGCCGGTTAATATGTCCGGCAAGCGGATGACGCAGATCGAGCTGTGCAAACGAGTCGGTCTCCCCGACCGCGAACACGCTCCGATGATCGGCATGATTTCCCGTCTGGCCGATCAGAAGGGATTCGACCTCGTGCGCGAGGTCGGCAAAGATATTCTGGAACTCGATATCCAGATGATTATCCTCGGCACCGGAGAGGAAAAATATCATAAATGGCTGGAACGATTGCAGGAGAAGTATCCGGATAAACTGGCCGTGCTGCTCAAGTATGATGACGAACTGGCGCACTGGATCGAGGCCGGATGCGATTTATTCCTGATGCCGTCGCGCTATGAGCCGTGCGGTCTCAATCAGCTGTACAGTCTCAAGTACGGGACGATTCCTATCGTCCGCGCCACCGGCGGATTGGCCGATACGATTACGCCGGCCGATTTCGATAAAGGCACCGGAACCGGTGTCGTGTTCGAACCGTATGATGCCGAGGAGATGCTGGCGGCCATTCGGTATACCCTGCCGTATTTCCCGAAGAAGCGCAAATGGCGTAAAATCATGAAGAACGGGATGGCGAAGGACTTCAGTTGGGGCGCCTCGGCCCGGAAGTACCTGGAATTATACCGCCAAACACTGGCGAGCCCTAAAAAGTAAGGGCGATATAAAAACCGACCATTGTCAAGTTCTGTACCCGGCAGATGTCCACATCTGCCGGGTTTTCTTTTTTGAATTGCATGGCAGGCGCATCAGGGCGGGAAATGGCAGCCATTCGGCTTCGAATTTTTGTTATAAGTATTGATACCGCAACATGATTGAACATTAGAAGCATCGCCGGAAAAAAATCATTGACAAGGCCTGATTTGCGCGTATATTAAAGCGCTAATTGATATGATTAAGCGGGAATAGCTCAGTTGGTAGAGCACCACCTTGCCAAGGTGGCTGTCGCGAGTTCGAGCCTCGTTTCCCGCTTTTTTATTTAAGGCGGCTTAGCCAAGTGGTAAGGCATGGGTCTGCAAAACCCTGATTCTCCGGTTCGAATCCGGAAGCCGCCTTTTTTTATTGCGTAGAAGTTGCCCCTGGAAATTGCCTCAGCCCACACAAAGAATCGATACTAAACTACATAGTAATATTTATGAAGTCATTCCGAGCGAGCGATGCCTTCTTAGGCAAGCGACGAGGAATCCGCTCTTGCCTCTTCGTAGGTCAAGACCCCTGTCCGAGAATTTTCGCGGAGCGAAAACCGAGGATTCCGAGCCTTGCGAGGAAGGTCTTGACATCTTGTTCTGAATGATGATTCATCAGACAATAAGCAGTCCTCCGCTCTGGCCCCAAGCGGACATCGGATGGGCACCCGGGCGTTGAATGCAAGTCAGTAATAGTCTCGGCCGGTCGGAATCGATAGTCCCTACCGCGAAGATATCAAGTAAGAATTGGTTGGGGCACAGAGGTGCATGCTCTTCACAGAGCGCACTTACTATTCGATTGGAAGTCGATCATTTGCCGCCTGACAAGGTGACCAGAACCAGCCTTTCGGATCCCATGTGCGTCCATAGCTTAGTTCGCAGGCGCCGGCATAAGCATCCTCGGCCAATGCTTTATAGTGCTGGGTGGTTGAATCCCCCTTATGATACAAAGCCTCTGCCGACCGGCCCTTAATATAATATGCGGTTGCAACATCATTCAGCAGTCCCCGATTAAAAATAGCATCTCGCTCCGCGGCGCTGACTTTTCCGACAGGCGGCATCGGGATATTTAGACTGTCCAATTGTTTTTGGGTCCGCAAGGCAGCTCGACCAAATTCATCGATACACTTATCCGCAAATTCAATCGACTTCTCATAAGCCTTTGCACCATATTTTTCCCAAGCATTTTTTACGCATTCCTCTTCGGACATTATGGGTGACCATAATCCGATCAGAAAGATGGATGCAAGCGCGCATACTCTTAACAGTGATTTGCGCATCATAATCCCTTTTTCATAATGGTTTATTTTCGGTACACATCTATACTGTCATAGATTTTTGAAACCTCGGGCAGATATTCAAATCCCGAGAAATCCGGTCGCTTCATCACAAATTCGAATCTATTACAGTCTTTCTCTTCCATCAATAACGCAATGATAGTAAATGCCTTCCCCTGATCTGTCGATGCTCCGATGGCCAAATGGACCACCCATTTCCCATCCGGCTGAATGGACACCGCCGTCTCACTGGGAAAGTATTTGCGCGCTGATTTCGAGTACACGACGACGTAGAGTTTATTGTTAGGAGGGATATTTTTTGCCGTCCCGCTGATTACCTGCTGTGGCATTACATATTCATTGCTCTGGGGAGAATTTATTTTTATAGAAGTAGAAGAGTACAATAACTGCCAGACGAAAATGCCGATATTGCATAGTATCAGCAGGATACAGATCGCGAATATGACTCGATACCCAAGTGGCATCGACTGCGGTCTGATTGGGAATCTGCGTCGGTCAGTGACCCGTTGAGATTTGTAAGAAATGTAAATGCCCGCCAGACTTAAAACGGCTACAATAATCCGTGTTATATTTCCAAATATACTATCCATAGATTTTCCAAATTGAATTGTTATGAAAATATTTATTAAAAATATACTACTATATCCATCTTGTCAACCGTGTAGCACAATATTCTTCCGCATTTATATAATTTTATACACTATATCGTAATATCGTTTCTTGAACACGGGATATTCACTCAAGCCAGTCACGGGTTTTTGTCTCAAATGTCAGGTGTACCAATCCTTTATAACCTATGACATAATTCGCTTTGCGCCAGTGTCAAGACCTCTTTCGCTTTGCTCAGGACCTTCGGCCCCTCCTTCGTCGGAGCCTGCGGCAGGGGTCTTGATCTATGTTAATCGCCCGGTGCCCCAACCCTTCTTAGGGTTGGGATGAGACGTTCAACCTGATAATGCGGACTTGTGTACCCCACGGCTCTGCCGCAGGATTAATCAATTTCACTCCAACTCCGCTCCTAATTCCCGCTTCATCTTCCTGTGTAAAAGGAGATTCTATCACTATGTCCAAAAACGCGAAAATACCGAAAAAATATTTTCCTATCCGAGGGATAACCTCTTGTCCCCCAACGGCAGTCTATCCACAATTCGACCCCTGAAACGATAACCGACTGTACAATAAGCAGATAAAAAAACACATGCCAAAATCATATTTATGTTGCAAGACAACGACTTATCCCTCCATCGCAATTGTTAGAAAACATCCGATCGGTACCAAATTTGTCCCAAAACCGTCGAACCTAATGCCCAATCACTGCCGGACTGGTCCGATTCATCGTCCCCTCTGGAGAGGGGTGCTCCGCCTAGGCGGACGGGGTGTGTTCTCTTTTCTCTCCCCCTCCTTTCCAATGAGGGGGCCGGGGGTGGGGTTGAGAACTTAGGCAGGAACCCACCCTCGCGCGAAGACGGACATCGGATGGGCCACCCGGTCGCAGATTCCGAGTTATGCGATGTCGGTCTTGGCATGCGCGTGGAGCGCCGACTCCAAATGACAATCGTCGTGCGAATGCAAATGGTAACAACATCGATATACTGCCGAATAAACATGTTGACACAGCATATCATGTTTTATATATTATAGTATTCCTCACCAATCTTGTATCTAATCCGCCACAAGAAGCTCTTGGGTATAACATTTAATATTATCCAGGGAGGGTAATATCATGCGATTAACAATTCGTCTCTTTTTATTTCTTACTATTTTCTGCGCTTATGTCAACGGCGCCAACCTAGTCGAATTTCGGTTGTATGACGCCACGCACGGCGTCGAACTCGCCTCGGGCGATACCATTTATACGGCCGATGTGAATCTCGTTCCGGTTCACTATGAACTCCGCATTTATATCGAGAACGATGTTCCATTGGGGTCAATGAGTCTCGGTATCCTCTCCGATTCTCCTGATGATCTTTCAATTAACTGGCTGCCGCAACCCGATGGCTGGGGTACGGGAGGTCAAAACGCAGGATTTGCCGCCGTCACCGTAAATCCGGATTGCCGGTTCGATCCGGACCTGTATGGATCCTTCGATCTTACCGGCCTTCTTATTAACGAGAATGACGTGAATTCAATTCCTCCCGATTCTATTTTAATGGGAGGAGCGGCTCTCTTCAATTCGCTCCCGGCGGGCGACCTCGACCTATTCTTCTCGATTCATTTTTCTCTGGAAGGCGACAATTTGGGGACGGTCGCATCGCTTCTCTTCGATTCGACCACAATACCTCCGGCAGGAGATTGGATATTCGCAAATACCGATGGCATCACGTTTACTCCGGGATTCAGCGGTCAGATTAATTTTCCGGTCCAAGTTTTGTGCGTCGATCATGACGGCGATGGAGTGTGCGGCCCCCTCGATAACTGCCCGGACACCTGGAATCCTGACCAGATCGATATCGACAACAATGGCGTTGGTGATATGTGCCAATTCGCCTGCGGTGATGTGAATCAGGACGACGGCGTCAATATCGGCGATGTTTTATACATCATCGACTATTTATTCAAGTCCGGCCCTCCGCCGCCGATCGTAAAACACGCCGATGTGGACTGCTCGGATGTTGTCAACATCAGCGATGCCGTATACCTGATGAACTTTATATTCAATAGCGGACCGGTGCCATGCGCCAGCTGTCCATTGTAATGGAATCGACAGCACATTGATTAGCAAGTGAATAACCCGGCCCTTGATGGGCCGGTTTTTTTTGGCAGGATGTCAAAACCACAAGGGGCTTGACCTGCGAAGATGGCAGGTCCCATTGGGGACCTGCCCTACTTAGGATATTGGCTATTAATTTACCGATTATTCTGCCCAGCTCTGGATGCGGAGGGTCCAGTTGGCGCAACTCGTGCCGCTGTAGAATCTGATCTCGACATTGTAATAGCGAGATTCATCGGTGCCGCCGCCGAACGTATCTTCGTTATAATAATCGACATATTCGGTGGTATTACCACCGTTGGTCGACTGATCGCGCAGAGTGGAACAGCTACTCTCGTACAGATATAAATCATAATCGGTGCCGGCTGGGACGGTCAGTGTCGCTCGGATGCCGACATCGTGCGGATCCAGAGGATTAGAGCAGTCCTCGTACATATAGAAGCGATAGACATACTCGCCATGATTGGAAATGGTAAAATCGGTTCCGCCGCAACTCGGGCCTTCGTCGCCCGGAAATGAACCCCACATGTGCGGATTGGTACAAGTATTCACAGAGGTCGACAAATCGTATTCGCATCCATCACTGAATGTGCCGTTGCAGTCGGCCCAGCCCGCATTGCATACCGCAATCGTACAGGTATCGGCATCGCAGTCATATGACGTTACATGAGGAGCGCTGCACATTTCATCATATTCGCCATCGCAGTCGTTATCGAGACCGTCACAGCGGGTTTCCTCGAGTTCATAATTGGGGCCGTAATCGGAGGCCTGGCATGGGAGCCAGCCCATATCTCCCCCGCAGGTTTTGTAGGCTCCTGAACAGACGCCATTGTTCAGTTCGCATGGCGGCGGGGTCAGATTATCGTCGATGAGATCATCGCAATCATTATCAAGGCCGTCGCAGAGTTCATCCACGGGAGTTATTTCGCCGATACACGGTCCCCATACGCCGTTGAGGCAGGATTGCATACCGGCATTGCATTCGCCGACGCCCTCGGTCCCGGAAGGGCCCGTATAGCATGGGCGCGTCTCGCCGTCGAGGCATTCGTCGCAGCAATTGCCGAGCGGTTCAGGACCGCCTTTGAAGATATAATTGATAAGATAGACGGCATCGCCGATATTGACATTGCGATCGCCATTGGCGTCTCCGCAATAGTCAGACCCCTGGCCGGCGGCCAATCCGACAAAGATGGACAGGATCGCCGACAGGCGCAGCACAAACGTGAGCACGGTTTTCATGACAACCCCCGAATTAAATTGTACAGATATTCCCTTTGATGTAGAATCGAAGAGTTACTTTAATATGGCGATAAAAGACCAATCGGTCAACGATATAGTATGCCGATGGGATTGGTTGGATACGAAGAAGGCAATATACGTTTCAAGATAATTCAAAAAACAATGGACTTCTAGTCATACAAATTTTCATGATTAATTATTGCGAAATAGCTATGAGTCGTCGGTTTATTTATGCGGAGCACCTTAAAGTTTGCCCTTTCGAAGTATTTTGAATATGGGAACTCTTCTGAATAGGGAGACCGCATGCGGAATTTCCGGGTATGTTCATTGTACTTGGCATCTTTAAACAAACTCACATCACGGTAGTTTTTCTGCAAAAACAGCGCGGCAACATTATCCCAGGAAAACGTCGTAATATTAAACTTGTCATCAATCATATTGAACAACTCACTGCCGTTGACCAGTTGTAGATTCAAAATTCGCCCTTTTATCCCCCTACCTGTGCCAAGATACAATGCCGCGTCGATTTTATGGTTTGTCTCTTTGATCTCTTCCTGCCGTAGCCTGTATATTAATTTTTCAATCAGAAATCCGGTGTACGCCATGCCCAAAATACTCGATAGCGTAATGATATATATCAAGAATGCGGAGAAATGCGTTATATAATCGTGCCCTGCCGGAAAAAATATGTAAGCAAGGAGCTGTAGCTTGATAAGAATTAGTGGAAGGATGGCGAAATATGCGGCTCGAAGCAGGTTTTTTCTTGCCGTATGCAAAAGTTCGAAATGTCCCGTTTTTAACGGCAGGGGTATTTTCTTATCCGAGGTTATGCCATTGTTCAAATGACTGAGGAGGGCGAAATATGCAGCAATCGTACTTACAATAATTGCCAGTAATTTCAGAGTATGGCCATCCAGCGTGAAATTTACTATATAGTCCATTGTTTATTCTCGCCTTATTATACTTTTTCCATTTCCCGTTTCTCTTTTAAGCCGGAGCAATCAGCGTTTACTTCTTTGTGATTGCCGATCGAATTCCGGTGCATCGCAGGAGTATTACTATCCTGATCATTATCACTATCCTTGTTTGTAATATCATTGGATTCACTTTTGCGCTTCATGAATTCCTGTGTACTATTTCTGACCGCATCCTCAATTCGGACGCTTGGCAATAACCGTTGAAGATCTCTAATTCCCCTGTGCGAAAAAACAACCACATATAAAAATCCCACAACGGCAATGATAAATCCGAATATGTTTACGACCATTTCCGTTTGAGGCGTCATTTTTAATTCCTCACATTTTACTTACATTTGAAATTGGAAGTTGATCATCGTTGACAAATCATAGACAATTCATTCTATATTTTCGACAATAGATACCATTACTTTAGTATCTATTTTTTTATAATTATCATGTTTGTATTATATGCGAGGAACGACAAATTCAACGACCCGGAATTGGCATAGTAGCTATTCTTATCGGAGCATTATTGTCTTAAATAGTCACTAATCGTACTGCATTGTGTAGTTCTTTGGTCTTGTCAAGGTTCAAGTGTCACGCTATTTTGCGTAATTGAGTTTTTGCGTGTCGGGAGTAATACATGAAAGTCATTATTACCGGAGCGACGGGATTTATCGGGCGGAATATCGCCGAGGCTTTTTATGCCGATGGTATAGAAGTCCTCGCAACCGGGCGATCCGAAAAAGTCGGCAAGGAGTTGACGGCCCAGGGAATCGCATTTCAGGCTGCCGATATCGCCGAGGAATCGCGGATCATGACGGCCCTCGCCCCCGCCGATGTGATGATTCATTGCGCAGCCAAAGCCGGTGACTGGGGGCGGATCGATGATTTCCGGCGGACTAACATTATCGGCACCAGAAACATTATCGCGGCCTGTAAAAAATACGGCATCTCGAAAATCGTTTTCCTCTCCACGCCCAGTATGTATTACACCGGCGAGGATCGCCTCAATATATCGGAAGATGAACCGCTTCCGAATAAAATGACGAGCATCTATTCCCGGACGAAGCTGACCAATGAGCAGGAGCTGCTCGCTTTGAAATCCGATGGTATTCGGACTATCATTCTGCGGCCTCGAGCCGTGTTCGGGCCGTATGACAATATTATTATCCCGCGGATTCTCGGTATGGCCCAGAAGGCATCGTTTCCGCTCATCAACGGCGGTCGGGCACTCGTCGATATCACGTATGTCGGAAATCTGGTCGAGGCGGTTCGGCTCTGCCTGAACGCTCCGGATAATGCCTGGAATGAGGTATATAATATATCGAATGGTGAACCGATCACGATCCGTGATTGGTTCGCGCAAGTCACCCAGGTGTTCGGATTCCCATTTAATCCCAAATCCGTGCCGCTGGCGGCAGCCAAGGCAAAGGCCGGTTGGATGGAATTATTGACGCGTCTGCCATTTGGGCCGAAAAAACCGACAATGACGCGGTTCTCGGTCGGGTATATGGCGAAATCGATGACACTGTCTTTGGAAAAGGCGAAGGCGAAACTGGGATATACTCCACCGATTGACAATGCGGAGTCGTTTAATAAGCTCATAGAATGGTACAGTATGCGCCGCAAGCAGGAGCGCAGAAAAGGCTGAATCATGAAAAAGATATATATCGCGGCCGGAGTGTGGAATCTGATTGCCGCGTTGATTCACACGATTCTGGGACAGATCAAACTTATTAATCCATTTCTGGATATTGAGTTTGCCGATATACTCAAAGCGATACTTTTATCCTGTTGGCATATGGTCACGGCCATATTGTTTCTAACATCGATAGTTTTTTTCATCATCGGTTGGCGCCCGGATACGTATGCATCGAACCAGTTATCCTGTATAATCGGTGTGTATTATTCTCTGGCGACTCTCGCTTTTGCGACGGTCAGTATATACTATGGATTATTTCTGTTTCAGGTCCCGCTGCTTTTAGTGATCGCTATATTGGGGTTCATCGGTGCGAGATCACCTCGGGTAAGCCAAGAATTCAGATAATTACTCGTTTCACGATTCGGGCGATTTCATCGGCTCGGCTGTAAATCATCAGGTGTGATCCACCTTCAATAGCAAAATCAGATTTAATATATCTATATGGGAGCAGTCTATCCGCCGTTCCGTGTATGTGGATCAGGTTGGGAAGCGACATTGGTAATCCCGGCCAATCGAGCAGGCGATCTATTGACCATCGGGTCAGTGTCAAATCGGCGGAGGCGAGCATATCATCCAGAAGGCGGCGTTCTTCGACAGTATTGGCATTATTAAAGAACCAATTTACCAATGAAGATGAGCGCATCATCCATTCGGGAACGATTCTGTGGAGATGCGTTTTGCCCAGCAGACGAAAGTACCAGGGAAACTCGTGTTTGGTCTTATAGCTGGAAATAATAATGGTATTCACCGGGTCGACGATCTGAGCCAATTCGATTGCTACGACGCCCCCGAATGAAACGCCGAGCAAGGAAAACGGCGCTGTCCACTCGACGGATGCCGCCAATCGTTGGGCATAGTCGACAATACTTTCTTTGTTGTGAGGAATTATCCAGGGGATGTATTCGATGCGGCATGAATCGATTTTGAATGCGTTGAAAATTCGCTCGTCCGCTCCCAGGCCGCTGAGACAATACAAGGTATGCATACGAAGTGAAAAGTATGGAGATTGGCATTCAGACGCAAGTCGAATTGCAGGCAATAAAAAAGGCCGCTTCACCGGAGGCAGCCTTTTCATATCATCGTGGAGTCTATGACTATTTGCCGAAAAGCTTTTCGAAGAAACGTTTTTTCTTGCGGCGGTTGAGACCGTATTTGGAGTAATGCTTACTCATGTGGTCCTGCATCCAGTCGTGCAGGACGGTCTTGATAATCTCGGCGTCTTTCTTCGACGGGAATCTGAGCAGATAGCCCGAGTTATACCAGCCGGTCTCCGGATTGTGTTTACACCAGCGGCATTCGGCATCGAGGAACACCTCGGATTTTCCCTGGACTTTCTTCTCAAGGGGGATTCTGCAATAATACATACGGCCGACCGCCACCGGTTCCTCGGTCATCAGTTTCATACCGACCGGGGACATGTCGAGAATCTGCCCCATAGGCATTTTCGTGTTGAGGTCATACACCAAGAGCGCCTCGGTGGCCTGGCGTCTGATCTTGTTCTGCTGTTTTGTCTCGGCGATTTTCATAGTTGTCTACGCGTCATAAGCCCTTTTTTAATACTATCGGTAGCCGACGGGCCATTCTAAAAGCCAAAATCAGATTTTATGGCAAAATCTTAGGTGAATCCTCGGACAATTCCATAGATATGGCAAGCAGTTACGGGAATCGGCTAAAAATTGGCCTGAATAGTGGGGAAATCGGTCATGAGAGAGGCGAAATTGGGGTCGTTATACTCTAAACTTATATGCGGCTATTAATTATAATGGATTACGTATTTTCTGACAGATTTTGACAGCAAAATATCACATTTATTAATCTGTTAATTGCACTTTTGCTTCTTATTCATTATTTTTAATTAGATTTCAATGGAGGTAGTTCGATTATGAACAATGACTTTTTTGCCATCACCCCCTCCCCTGTTCTTGAAAAGTATTCACCGCTACAATATCTTTCGGAAAACCCGCTTGCACATTCCTGGGTGGTAACGAACAATGAAACGAACCGCCGATGTTTCATCAAGGTAATTAACACAAAATCGGAGTTAGATTCTACCATTAAAAAGAGTACGCTTTTGACGTCGTATCGTCTGCAACAGCGTATCAAGTCCCCGTCCGTCGTAACGGCCCATAATCGTATTTCCTCGAAAGACATCATCATCATTGAATATCCCTACATTGATCAGAGTATTTGGCGTCCGCTGACGGAGAAGTTGTTTTGGGATTTTTACCCGAAGTCTTTTGTCAATATTTGTCATATTACGGATTATATTCATCTGCTGGGCCTGATACATGGAGATCTGAAGCTTTCGAACTTTCTCTTAAATCTGGAAACCGGAGAATTGCGGTTGGCTGACCTTGATTTCATGAAGGAATCCGGTGCTCCGCTCAAGGCGATTATCATGGGTGCGCCGGAGCATATTGCGCCAGAGATCTTCCTGAACTTGCCGGCGACCCCATTATCGGATAATTATGCTATCGGGACGCTTTTAAAGCATTGTCTGATACATGCACCTCAGGAGCATGCAGAAAACGGCCTGGATGGAATCGCCAGCCGGCTGACCGAGGATGATCCGTATCAGCGTCCCTATATTTTGCTCGATGCGCTGCATTCCGCAGGATTACTGAGTGACCAGGAATTCGCAGCCGATAATGGCCGGTTACTGAAACAGCAGATCATTTCCCGAATGCTGGGGAAGCTGACGTTTTTCAATAATCCTCAGGATACACTGCGGGAGTTTCTGATCGATGAAAATCATCTATTGGGTATCCCGGTTGAACTGATCGATGATCTGGCCGTATTTGCGGAGCACAATAAGAGAGCGGTATTCGACCTTTTATCCCGACTCATCACGACAGCACCGATTACGCGCATCGTTGACTATTGGCATATCGACCTGACTGATGATGATTTGGTGGCGATATATGCAGAGATTCTCAAGGATGAATTTGCCGGGTCGGCTAAGGGAAACACGAATGCCATATTTGAAAAGGTTGTGCAGACGGCCGAGCGATGCGATTCACAAAAGCAGTTTTTGAAGGCCTATTTGCTGTTGTATCGTACGTATAAAGACGGTATTTCCCCTGACTTAGACGCCGAATTTCTGATGCGTTTTTATTCGAAACTGGCCAGACTGGCCGTTTCGCAGAACAACATTGATCTTGGAATAGACTGTGCCGTGCGGTTGGCGGAGTATTATGCGCTGGGAAGTGACGAGTATTTCGAGCAAATACGTTTTATCATTTTGCAGTATTTATCGGTGGGGAAACATGATGAGGTTCGTGAATTCATTAAAAAAGGATTAATGCACTGCATGGAGAATTCACACTGGTACCTTGATCTGAATCGGTTACTGGTCTGGGTTGATGAAATGGATCATCAGCGCGAGAACTCCCTGCGGAAATTACAGCGATTATATGAAATCGCCGAGTTGAACAACGATCATGAGTTGCGAATCCGAATAAGCAGCGATATCGGCGCCTATTATTGGCGGCGCGGTAATTATCGAATGGCTCGGGAGAAATATCTCCAGGCCGTCGGTATTGGTATCGAATTCGACCTGATGGATGTTGCGGCCTCGGCGCAGCGAAATCTGGCATATTTGTATACCGGATTGGCCAAATATAAAAAGGCCATAAAGCTGCTCAAGGATATCAAGCGGCACGATACGGGGACAAGTGATTTCAGTTATGCGCAGGGCATCTTCGGGACGATCGCGTTGGCATATTCCCGCATGAATGACCACAAGCGCGCGAAGTACTGGATGAATGAACTGCATGCGATTCAGATCAACACTCCATTATCTCTTATCCGATATCATTACGGCAATGGAAACGTCGAACTGAATTACGGCCATTTTAATGCGGCCGAAAAAGATTTTAATCTCACGATCCAATTGCTCCAGGGTAAAGAATACGGATTATATCTCGGAAAGTCGCATCATTGCCTGATGGAAATCGCCATATATCGTGGTGAGATCGATAAATGTGAATTATACTGCAATCTGGCGAAAAAGATATTCAGAGATAACAATGATGAGACGTCTCTTCGCGAGATCGAATTGATGGAATTGATCTCCGACTTAATCTACGGGAAGTCGTGGGATAACGCGGCGATCCTTGATCTTATTAATAATCTTCATAACAGCGGCAGTATTTATACATCCATGTGGGGTGTCTTTCTTATTAGTCTATTTTTTGACGGCAATGTTTATGAGCACTTGAACAATGAAATAGTTGCTCAAATCAACAAATATAATAAATCCGATGTCCCACTATTCCGGGCGCTGTATCTGCAGAAAAAACTTATAGATGATAACCCCGACGATGGCGACAGGGCCAATATTCTTAAGGAGATGTATCGTATATTCCATACGTCGGGTCATCATATGCATGCGGTATTGGTTTGCGAAAAGCTTATCGAAATTTATCGCCGCAACAATCAAATCAGACTGGCGATAAAATATACGATGCAGGGATTATCGATTTCTCGGAAAATTCCGAATTCCCCGCTCGCATTGCGTCTGAGGCAGCAACTCGATACGCTGAACGAATCGAGTAATGTTCTTGAAGGCCGAATCGACTCGTTGTACAAGGTCGCGGATGTCTTGAATAATGTGACGGACTATGAATCGGCGTTGTCAAACATTCTTCAGTTCGCGGTTAATGAGGCAGGCGCGGAGCGTGGCGCTTTGTTGTTATATTCCGGGGAGTCGAATACGCTGCATATTAAATCATTCATGAACTGCGATAATCAGAGTCTTTCGGACATCTCTGAATTGAGCCAGAATATTCCCCGCATGGCCGCGCTGTCGAGTGATCCGCTGATTATCAGTAATGCGCTGGAGGACAACCGAACCAAAAACTTCAAGAGCGTCATCATGCATAATATCCAATCGGTATTGTGCGTCCCGATTACTTATAATAAGAAAGTCCTCGGTGTACTGTATCTGGACCATTACACGATACCGGCCTTGTTCAGCGAGGATGATATTTCATTTACGACGGCATTGTCTAATTTTATCGGTCTGTTGATAACGCTGGCGCAGCGATTCAATGTCATCCAGGTAACGAATAACCAGTTGCTTAATGACTTGAGTTCAGCGGGTGTGACCAGCCAGTTCATCACAAATGATACTGACATGCTGACTCTGTTTAAAAAACTTCCCGATATTGCCTGTACGAATGCCAACGTGCTGGTGACCGGAGAAAGCGGAACCGGCAAGGAAATATTGTGTGAGATGATACACAATATGAGTCTTCGGTCGGATCGGCAACTTGTCAAAATCAATTGCGCCGCTCTTCCCAAGGACATCATCGAGGCTGAATTATTCGGAATCGAGAAGGGTGTCGCAACCGGGGTTAAGCGTCGCATCGGCAAATTCGCGGCGGCCGATTCGGGAACCCTTTTCCTTGATGAAATCGGTGATATGCCTCTGTCGCTTCAGACAAAGCTTTTACGAGTAATCGAGTACCAGAAATTCGAAATGGTCGGCAGCCATCGCACGATATCGACGGATATTCGATTCATTTATGCGACCAATAAAAACTTGTCGCGTCTAATCGATGAGGGTAAATTCATTTCTGATTTGTATTTCCGGATAAATACAATAACTATTGAGATTTCTCCGTTGCGGAAGCGGCTGGATGATATTCCACTTTTGATCAATCATTTTGCCAGGGCCTATCTACCTCCGGGCGAAACGCTTACTTTTACAGAAAAGGCGATGGAGGCGATACTGTCCTACAGTTGGCCGGGAAATGCCCGGGAATTGAAGAATACAATCGAGCGAATCTGTATTCTTCATAAATCACAGCCGATCGATGTGGCGAATTTGCCGCATGATATTTTGAATAACCAATCGAATCAGGTGAGTGCGAAGGCATTGTCGACGGAAATCGAGAAGTCGAGGATACTCAATGCGCTCATCAAGCATGATTGGAATCAATCACGGGCGGCTCGATCGCTCGATATTCCGCTTTCCACGTTTCGGCGAAAAATAAAGTTATATAAAATAGAACGATTTTGACTCTCTGTTTGCCACTTTGCCATTTTTTTTGCCGCCATGTGGTTATTCACAATGTGATGTAATTCAATGATTTAATTGCATTCTGCAATATCATATTTCCATCGCGGTAACTAAATTCGCATTCGAGCAAACCGCACTCGCGACACATCTCTTTGTCTAACAACACAATAGGAAACGAACTCTATTCGGCATCATTTTTGACTTCTTGTTTTGCGACAACCAAAAAACCAAACGGAGGCAAAAAATGATAAAGCGTAATGGTATAGTGTTCATGGTGGCCTTTACCCTGGCCGTGTTAGTTTTCTCCCTTACCCCTCAAAATACGATGGCTGAGGGCGGGGCGACCCCGCCGAATCCCGGCTATGATACCGTCGATACGACTGGCAGTTCACAATCGGTTATCGTTGACGAATCCGACAGTAATGTGTATGTTGAAGTAGTGAAAGTGCTGTTCACGTTAATACTGTACTAAGGTCATCTGCATGGGACGAGTGAATAACATCCTCTACCTGACGAATTTGCTGCATGAAAAAGGCAGCATCAATGTCAATGAGATTCGGAAGTTTTGCAAGGTATCGGAACGGACTGCCTATCGATATCTATCGACGATGTCGAAGGCGAATATACCGCTGTATTATGATTTGGATACGCGCTCGTATCGGTTAATGCAGTCGCAGTCGTTATCGACCAATGAGTTATCATTACACGATATCGTATTGCTGCTGTGCAGTCTGGCATCGGTTCGCAAGTCGGACGATATGGCATATTCTGACAATATCGATCGACTCGTGAATAGACTGGTAGCGCGTTATCCTTTTGGCCTGTCGGAAGTTTGGGAAGTCTTGAAGCGGAATAGTTCGGGTAACTCGGGAGACCCGAGCGGTTTTTCGATATCGCATGTGATGATCATGGTGGCAATGCTTTTGAAACTCAAGATTGAGATTCAGGTTAAAAACGGGGATTCTGAGACCTCGACCATACAAATAGCTCTGCCGAAACTCGTATTCAATAAAAGCTGGAATGTCATTGATGCAAAACATAAGGCGACGGGTAAAACATTTTGCGTCGACGACATTTTGCATATCGAGTTCGAGAATTAAATTTCGGCGCCGGAAAAGATGCTCCGGAGGGAGCATCTTTTCTATGATCGCCATATCTTATTACATGTCAATGTCTTGTGGCGCATTTAATGCATTCCACCGTATGTCCGGTGATACGAAAAGATTTATGAATCGAGTGCACCGTACACAGATTCTTGTTGTATTCGACCAAAATACGACTACATTGGACCGAAATCTGCCGATAGAATAAATATATTTCTTGCAGTTTAATATAAGTGAGGCTCTGTGTTCGGTTTTCTTGGGGTATTCGGGCCGCAGGCGCGCGAATTTTCTGAGACACGCATTCGGTCGCTGTGGCATACCGATGCCAAGTGTCGATTCCTGGCACCCATATCTTCGGTGTCGGTTGGTTTGTTCGTTCCCAAGAATCATGCCATTGACTCATTTATTTCACAAACCGAAGATAATGCACTCACCCTGGCGGTTCCGGGATATATCCTGACTCATAATTCCAGGCACGGGCTTCAAGCGCACATTGCAGAGGCGGCCTCACGTATTGCGGAGCAGGGATTTGAGGCGGCAATGCAGGGTCTGGCCGGCGGTTGTTATAATGCGCTGGCCTGGGATCAGGCGGGAAAGTCCTTCCATATCGCCGTAGATCCCGTTGGAACGATTCCCATTTATTATGTTCGCTGCGGTGAAACCTGGCTGATTTCGAACAATCCGGTGGCATTGTGTCGATCAGGGATGTTTACGCCATCGATTGACGAGATCGGGGCATCGGAATGGGCTCTATTTTCCTATGCGCTCGGCAATCGCTATCCCATTCGACAGATTCGGACACTGCGCATGGGCGAGTATTTTCGTTGGCAGAATGAGTCGGGATCAATACATTCATACAGCAGGCTTTGGGACAGGCTCCCTTACGAAAAAACGCCGCCTGTCGAGCAGATCGCTGAGGAAATCAAAGCGGCATGTGTGCGACTTTCAAGAATCGATAATCGGCCCGCGCAATTGCAGAGTTCAGGGTTTGATTCGCGGTTGATTTCGGCCGCCTGGCCGCAGGACTCTCCATTGCACTGCTATACATACGGCAATCCCAATGCGCACGAAATTTCGATTGCGAAACGGATTGCGGAGCATCGAGGAGCGCTCTGGTCGCAGACATGGCAACATGGCGACGAATTAGCGGATGCTCTTGATGGCATGTTTAACGCCTCAGGTATTGTCATATGGCCGGATCATTATTTCGTCGCGGCGCGGCAGGCTGATAATGGATTTATTGGAACATTGAACGGACTTGGCGGCGATCCATTAATCGGCGATACCTATTTAAGTTATACTCATTATTTAGGAAAGAATCTTGCCATGCGGCGGGTCATGTGCAGGTTTTATGACCTGTCCGTGAAAGAGCTGGGTGTTGACGCTATTGCCGAGGCGATGTATCAGTCGTTGTGCCAAGTCGACGATATCGATGCCCTGCGCGATTTTCTCGACGACGGGCGCCTGGAAATGGTCAGGAAGGCGAAACCGGATATACTGCAGGATATTCGTCGTGAACTGGATTATGTCCAAACGGGATCGGATTCACTGGCATTATTATGGCGGAATTGTCTGTATGCCAACCGCATCCCGAATATGGTATCGCAACAGATGATTATGCTGTTGCAGCATGTACTCGTTTATTGCCCGATTACGAATGATGCGGCTTTTCATGATCTGGCCTTTCGCCTGCCGGCCGGCGAGATAGCCTACTATCGACTCTATCGGCGTTTATATCGCCATTGTTTCCCCGAGTTTGCCGCCATTCCTTACGGCAATACGCTGATACCGATTTCACGACCACTGTGGAACCACAAAATTGCGGCGGTGCTGCTGAATAAGGGAATTTCCGTCCCGCTGCTTACCAATCCGGCCAACGGGAAGCCTCGTGATCCGAACAGTTGGGCATTGTGGATGCGGGAGAGCGAGCGGCTACGCGATTATTTATCGAGCATACTTGTCAATTCGGGTGTATCGGATCAGTCTCGCCTGTCCTCGTATATGTCGGACATAGCCGGCGGGCGGCGATTGGGCGGAGGCAAGATCTTCCATGTCTTGAGTCTTGCCAAATGGATGGAGCTTTGTAAGCAGTAGATTCATGTAATTCTGAAAACAGGGCGACCAGCGCCGGACGCCCCGATTCCAAATCCTTTTTGACAAGTGCTGCTTATTCCACACATATAAACGCCGGGCCGCCATAGAATAAATAATCCGTCAGTTCTTCGATGTATTCCTCCAATTCATCATCTTTGTACAGCCCTGCGCCGCCCGTGCATTCACCACAGGCAGGCGTAGCCTCTCGGCGTTGTAACCAGTTTATGGCTACGGTCAGATCGACGATATTTACGGTTCCATCGCCGTTAATATCGCCGCATAATTCGCAGTCGGCCAAAGCAAAGGTTGGGAGCATAAAGAAAGCTCCGAATAGCAAAAGGCACACAACTTTACGCATAGTACCTCCTTGTTTATTTCGTTACACATTTGGGTAGTGAACAAACGACAATGCCCACACCTGCCCTTGTATATTGCGCGCAATGATTACTTTGCATAACATTATAAGTGATTGCTTCTTATATTATACAGTGAATTCGTATTTGTGTCCACATATTATTTTTTCTTACTATTTTACTTTCCGTTTTTTGTTATAGTGACGTGTTTTAAATTACTTTTTTTGCTGTGTGTATGCGAGTTATCATAAAAAAAGGCGACCGGGCGGCCGCCTTTGCATATATATAATGTTTCGATCAGCTCCTTTTCATACGCAAGAAGATTGATCGGTCACCGGAGTATTACTCTCCTGCACAAGCCGGGAATGCAACCGGATCACACGGAGCGGGGCCATAGTGATAAAGATAGTCAATGATAATGCCAAGATCACTGTTTGATCCCCCGACGGTAACGGCATTGTCACAATTGACATCTGCATCATCCGGACAATTCGGGAGAGGATTCCCTTGCCCATAATACCAATCAATAAATGCTGTGATATCAAGCATGTTGATATTGCCGTCGCCGGTCAGATCGCCGCACAGGCCGCATTCGGCCGAGGCGATAGTCGGGAACAGGAACAGCGCTCCCAGAGCCAGTAGACATACTACTTTTCGCATACATCCTCCATTGATAGTTAGATTTAAGGATCAGGCGCAGACATCCAATCCCTGGACTACGCCCGTTGGCATAACATCGTGCACAATGATTTTCGTATCCCCACAGCACATGATTAGTGCTTGATGTGAAAATATACGGGATGATGGGCATGCATGTCAAGTTTTAATTTTAGTTTGTATATATTTTTATACATTTACATTATTGTTAGTTCATTATTGTAATATATTTCTTCTGCTCCTCATCTAGGCTAAATGAAAAGACGACCTCGGGGTCGCCTTCTCATTTTCGCACCGGCCTTTTACCTGATAGGCATAACCGATTGCCTCGTACTGAATATTAATACGGCTTATTCGGCGCAGGCCGGGAACGCGACCGGGTCGCACGGAGCCGGGCCATCGTAGAACATGTAATTGACCATAATGTCGATGTCCTGTCTAATGACGGCATTGTCGCAGTTCAGATCCGCGTCTCCCGGGCAATTCGGCGTCGGATGATTCGAATCATAATACCAATCGACGAAGGCGACGAGATCCGAGATATTAATCTCGCCATCTCCGGTCAGGTCTCCGCACATTCCGCAATCTGCGGATGATACAGTCGGGAGTAGAAACAGCGCTCCCATGATAAATGTGAATACGACTTTTCGCATTATTCCTCCTTGAATAATAAAATGAAGTGATTGACATGGCTCCTTACTGAAAGAGCTCATGCCGTTTTACATCATCGTGCACAATGATTTTCTTTTTCGGAAAAGAGTGTGATCGCATAGTATACGGAAAGAATTGAAAACCTGTCAAGATAAAACATAACATAATATATTAATAATAATATTTTGTACTATGCAGAGCATAATACTGTCAATGCACACTGTCTATTCCCGTGAATGCCGGACACAAAAAAGCCCCTCGCCTTCGCGAAGGGCTTACAGAGTTCAGTTTTTGTTATGTATTACAATCCGTAGATATCGGTAAATTTCTTATTCAGATATTCCATCAGCGGCAAATGCGACAGATTTTCACCGGTAATTCGTTTGCACAGGTTATTGGCGCGATAGCGCAGGCCGTGCTTGTGGATGTTTTCTCGCAGCCATTCGCGAAGAGTAATGAAATCCCCTCCCTCGAACTTCTTTTCGAGATCCGGGATATCCTTCTTCGCCTTGACGAAGAATTGGGCCGCGTAGATATTCCCGAGCGCATAGGTCGGGAAATACCCCATCAGGCCGGCTGACCAGTGGACATCCTGGAGGCATCCGTTCGAGTCCTTATCGACCTTGATGCCGAAATATTTCTCGAAGCGGCTGTTCCATTCGCCGGGAACGTCTTTGATTTTGATATCACCGTTCAGGATGGCTCGTTCCATTTCGAAGCGAAGCAGGATGTGCAGGTTATAGGTGACCTCGTCCGCCTCGACTCGAATATATGACGGTTCGACGAAGTTGATCGCCCGGTAGAAATCCTTGAATGAGACATCACCGATCGAGTCGCGGAATATCCCCTGCGCGATCGGGAAGAAATAGGTCCAGAAGGCTTTGGAGCGGCCGACCATATTCTCCCACATCCGGGACTGTGATTCATGGATGCCCAGCGAGGCCGAATGGCCGACCGGCATACCGAAGTTCTTTTTACTTTCGAGTCCCATTTCATACAGGGCATGGCCGGCTTCATGGACGGTGCCGAAGAGAGCATCATTCAGGCGATTGGGATTATAGCGCGTGGTGATGCGGACATCGCCGGGGCCGAATCCGGTCGTAAAGGGATGAGTTGAGACATCGAGGCGGCCGGCATTGAAGTCGTAGCCCATGGCTTTGCAGACGAGTTCGCCGAAGACTTTCTGTTTTTCGACGTCGTACGGGCGCTCGACGATGGATTTATCCGGGATGTTTTTGGCATCTTTAATTTTGGCCAGCAGGACGACCAGATCCTTGCGGAGTTTTTCGAACACGTCGGCGACTTCGGCCGTTGTGGCTCCCGGTTCGTAATTATCGAGCAGGGCGTTATACGGTTCACCTTCGTATCCATAGGCCTCTGCCCTGCGCCTGGTCAGATTGACGATTTTCTCGAGCCACGGCTCGAAAATCGAGAAATCGTTTTTCCTGCGCGCCTCGGCCCATTTGCTGTGGGCGAGTGCAGTCGTCTTCTCGAACTCCTCGACCAGTTCCTTGGGCAGTTTGGTTTCTTTGTCGTACATATGGCGGAGTTCGCGGATATTGGCGGCCTCGATTGAGTCCGGATCCTTGACGAGTTCCGAGCCTTCGACGTCGGCGATGAGCTGCCCAATCTCGGGAGAGACGGATTTTTCATGAATAATGCCGGCGAGGTAGCTGGTAATTTCGGCTCGAGTTTCGGCACCGGCCGGCGGCATATTGACCTGATGATCCCATTCCAGAACGGCGTATCCGCTGTTCAGAAGGGCGACTTCTTTCACTTTTTGTTTGAGGATTTCATAGGATTCTTGTGCAGACATGCTCGGTCTCCTTGCAGGTTTATATATCGTTTCCGTTTGTTCACTTCCGCAACTATATGGGTTAAACGTAGATAATAGCCAAAAGTTGTTGGAAAATCAATGGTCGAGGAGATTTGGGGTGGAATGACTGAATGGTGAGAAATTATTTGGCGGGAACCCACCCTTTTTTGCAGGGCCAAAAAAGGGATGGGCCACCCCTGGTTGCATTAATACCAAGGCAAAAGCCTTGGGGTACACAGGTTCTGATTCTCAGGTTGAACATCTGATCCCAACCCTAAGAAGGGTTGGGGCACCAACGCAATGGCTTGTGCTTGAAATAGGTTTATCAACATGCCAGGAAAGGATTGGGGCACCGGTTTCCGGATCAAATATTGGAATAACGCCCGAATTTGTCAAGACTGGCAACTGGCCAGACTCCTATAGGGCGTTCCCCATAAAAATGGCTGATTTCGCGCCGCCACCTCCGAGTTAAGATATTACCCCGCAACAAGTAATGTGGTTCCTACTTTCCGGCACAGGCTTTGCAAAGCAGATGGAAGATGAAACGCATTAACTTTAGTACAGGGGGATGTCATGGCCGTCCGTAAGAAGCGCCAGCAAAAGAAGATTTCGACACGGATTCTCTACTGGGGGAGTCATGTCTTGTGCGCCGTGGTGGCGATTCTCGTGTTTCTCACCATGGTTCAGTGTACGATTAAAAAGCCGGAAGCGCCTTCCTGGCAGACAAGTGTTGTTGTCCCGTTAACGAATAAAACCTGGGACATGCAGGAGTTGATCGAAAAGATCGATCAGGATAATCTGACAGTCGACTCGACCGGTACTCCGATGTTCTATTATCATGATGATATAGATACCGTGACTATCGCCGGTTCGTTTTCCATTCCGGATATAGTCGAAACGGTTCAGGAATCGCTGGGTCTCGTGACGCTTGATCCGATTACGCCGACGGGTTTCCAGGTTTCGCTTGCGTCGCAATTCCCCGGAGTTCCGGCTGGTACGTTCCCGGATACATCATATACCGTAGTCAACGATCTCCCGGCCTTGGGCAATTTTACCATGGCCACAATAGACCAGGGTATTGCGCAATTCGTTATCGTCAATGATTTCGGTTTGAATCTGGATACGGTCATCGTGACCATTCAGGATGTGCTGGCATCGCGTCAGGTTGCGACGTATTCCATTCCCGGCGGCATTAATGCCGGTGCATCATCGGTCGATACGATCGATTTAGGGGGCCAGACCATTTCCAATCAGTTGGCGGCATCGATACATTTTCATGCCCAGTCGCAGACATCGTTTACGTTGACCGATAAGAGCATGTCCGCGTCAGTCGGGATGCCGGCCGGTTTGACGGTATCGTCGGCGACAGCGGTCCTCCCCGCCATGACGAAAGATTATAGCTCTACTTTCGATATCGAGTCAGAACATATCGTGCAGTCGGCAACGCTGAGCAGCGGCCGGTTGGTGCTCGATATTTCCAATCAAACGAATGCTGCGGCGAATCTGCTTATTACGTTCCCGGACTTCGTAAACGGAAGCAATCCTTTACAGATTAGTCGAACGGTGTATGCGCAGTCGGGTGGACAGTTCTATTATGACCTGTCGAATTATGCGCTCGAGCCGATCGATCAGGCATTACCGCAATCTCTGGAGATTCAGGTCAGTGCCGGTATTCTGTCGTCCGGAGGTATCGTGACGATCAATGCCGGAGACGAAATCACCGTGACGGCAACCGTCGACAATCTGGAAATGGCTACGGTTTCCGGTATCATCGGTGAGACGACTGCTGAATTCGATTCCCTCGAACAGGAAATCGATGTCCCGACCGGATTCGATAATATCAGCCTGCCGTCGGCGGTCATCGTTCTGGAAGTAGAAAATACGGTTAATATCCCGGGCAGCTTCTCCATCAGTGTCGATGGCGACCAGGGGCAGCACAAAACGCTGTCGGGCGTCATCGCTCCCGGAACGCTCGCCTCGCCATCAGTAACTATCATCACCGACAGTAACCTGACAGCGTTCATGAATCCGATTCCTGAAGTCTTTACGGTTACCGGAAGCGCGACTTTCGGTGACGGCACGACGAGCGGTTCGATCAGCGCCAATGATTTCGTGCTTGCCTCGGTAACGATTTCGTCGCCGATGGAAATGGTCATTGACTCTTCGCTGGTCGAAGGCGAATGGACCGAATCGGAAATAGATATCGACAGTTCGGTTGTCAACAGTTTCAAGAATGCTCAGTTTCATGCCGACATCGAAAACCATCTGCCGGTCGGCATAACGGTTGAAATCCTGATGAGTGGCGATTCGGCGACGCTGTATACGAATCCGGAAGTGGTTCTCGGACCGGTGACGGTGAATGCCGGTGTCGTGAATGCGGAGGGTGTCGTGACTGAAGCGACGCTGTCCGAGACCGTACTCACTATGGATTCGGAAGACATTCAAGTTTTACATAATGATACGCTGTGGATCGGTGAAAACCTGCTACTTCACAGCACCGATGGTCAGACGATAAAGATGAGCGCGGCGGATTATCTACGCATTATCGGTTATATCGATCTCGATGTCAATTTCAGCGATGATTTATGGGAGGACAACTAAAATGAACGCACAATCCCATAATATCAAGATACAGGGGGGAACGTTGAGTATTCGAATTTTTATCATAGCCCTCACGTTGGCGCTGGTATGCGCCGGTTTCGAGCCAGTCTCTGCGACCGGATTGTCCAACGCCCGGGCGGTCGGTATGGCCGGGGCGTATTCATCGATGGCGCGCGGCAGTGAGTGCGCGCTGTTCAATCCTGCGAACCTGGCGCTGTCATCGGGTCGCTCCAACGGCATACAGTTGATCGGTGCAGGTGTCGCCATCTCCAATAACAGTTTTTCGCTGGATGATTATAATAATTATACCGGCGCAACACTGGATGATCAGGACAAAGAAGACTTGTTGAATAAAATCCCGATCGAAGGATTGAAAGTATCAGCCGATGCGGATGTCAGTGCGCTGGCATTCGGCGCCGGTAACCTGGCCTTTTCCATTACCGGCATGGCGGCCGCGGAAGTGAATATCAGCCGTGAAGTCGCGGAGCTGCTTCTCGACGGCAATACCATCGCCGATACGATCAGGCTCGACGGCACCTATGGCGAGGGATACGGTATCGGGTCGGCCAACGTCTCGTATGGTATGCGCCTGTACAATATGGGCGATCGAGAATTGGCGGTCGGCGCGACCGTCAGATATTTGCGCGGATTCGGATATGAAGAGATTACGCATTTGAATGGTGAGGCGGTAACGCTGTCGACCGGATTCGAAGGCGTCGGCAGTGTCGTGTCGCGCACATCGACCGGCGGTACGGGGTATGCACTCGACCTCGGCGGCTCGCTGCAGTTGAGTAAATCGTATACCGTCGGTGTAACCGTGCACAATTTCATGAGCAACATCACCTGGTCGGAACAAACGGAAGAACATCGTTATTCATTCGAGTTCGATACGCTGAATGTCGGCAACATGGACAATGATGATATCATCACGTCTACCGATACGACAGTGGCGATCGAAAATTTCGAGACCTCTCTCCCCTCGAAAATCCGGGTAGGACTGGCCAAAACGACCGGTTCGCTCCTCTGGGCGTTCGACTGGGAGCAGGGTTTCAAGAAGGCCGCGGGCAGCAGTTCCAATCCTCGGGTATCGGCCGGCGCGGAATATCGACTGCTCAGCTTCTTCCCATTGCGGGCCGGATTCGGTCTGGGCGGGAAGCGCGGCACGACGTATTCGGGCGGCTTCGGTATTGACATGTCACTGGTGTATCTCGATTTCGCGGTAGCCAATTTCAATGCCATCAGCGGCTCTTCCGGAAAAGGACTTAACTTCGGCTTTAATGCCGGAATTCGTTTTTAGAAGGTGGGAATTATGAAGACTAAAGCCAAAGTCTGTACAATTGATATTCGATTCTTTCTTTTCAGCATTGCCATCGGCGCGGTCCTGTCGATTCTCCTGGTCAGCGGTGTCTTCGGTATGCCTCCGCACCCGCAGGTTCAGGAGCAGATAGATGCCGGTTTGGTGAAGGAGCCGTTCGTGGAATCGGCGCAGAAAGTCGGTGCTGTTGGTCCGCAGTTGAATTCGGCATCAAAATTCAATTCCGCGCAGATAACCGGTCCGTTTAAGGCGCTGTGTATCCTTGTCGAATTCTCGGACCATGCCTCGCAGGTCAGTTCCGAGTTCTTCGACACGCTGATTTTTGAGAATCAGCCCAATACCGTTCAGGATTACTATGATGAAATCTCCTATGGCCAGATAGATATCGTCGCCGTGACGATGCCGTCGGACCTCAACTGGCAGTTGGTTGGGAATCCGTATACGTATTATGTGGCTGCGAATTACGGAACGGGTTCTTATCCGTTCAACTCGCAGAAACTGTGTGAGGATCTTGTCGACCTCGTCGATCATGATGTCGATTTTTCCGATTATGATAACGACAACGACGGTTATGTCGACGTCGTGATGATCGTCCACTCCGGTCCCGGCGCCGAGTATACCGGCAGTGTCAATGATATCTGGTCTCACAAGTGGGGAATCGTGCCGCGAAGCAAGGACGGTAAATTTATCAGCAATTATACGATTATGCCTGAGTACTGGTCGTCTCCCGGCGATATGACGATCGGCGTATTTTGTCATGAACTGGGACATGCCTTTGGTTTGCCGGATTTATACGATACCGACGGTAGTTCTGTCGGCGTCGGGCGATATTCGCTGATGGCCGGCGGCAGCTGGAATGGCCCGTTGGGCAACAGCCCGGCGCATCCTGATGCCTGGAGTCGCGTACAGCTCGGCTGGTGTCCGGCGACGACGATTTCAAGCAATCAGAGCGGCGCGTCGATACCGAATGTCGAACAGAATCAGTCGATTTTCCGCCTGTGGACCAATGGATCCGCCGGCAACGAGTACTTCCTCGTTGAAAACCGTCAGAAGACGGGATATGATTCGTATTTGCCGGGCGCCGGATTGTGCATCTGGCATATCGATGAGAGTAAGAGCGATAATGAAGACGAGTGGTATCCGGGACACACGGCATCGGGGAATTATCTTGTCGCGCTGGAGCAGGCGGATAATTTGTATTCGATGGAGAAGAATTCCTCCAATGGAGATGCGGGAGACGTCTATCCGGGATCGACGAATAATACGGCTTTTAATGCGTCATCATCGCCGAGTTCGGACAGTTACAGCGGCGCCGAGAGCCTGGTCTCCGTCACGAATATATCCGCGTCGGCATCGACAATGACGGCCGATTTCATGGTATCGCTTGCCGCTGATGTCGATGATGACGGCAACCAATTGCCGTCGGCGTTCGGGTTGGAGCAGAATTATCCGAATCCGTTCAATCCGACGACAAAGATACGGTTTACGCTTGCGCAGAGCGGCGATATATCGTTGAAGATTTATAATGTATTAGGCGAACAAGTAAAGACGCTCGAAGAGTCGAACCTTCCGGCCGGGACATACGAGCGCGTATGGGATGGCACGACCAGTTATGGTGAACCGTCCCCGAGCGGGATATACTTCTATGAGCTGACTGCCGACGAAAACAGCGAAGTACGGAAGATGCTTCTCGTCAAGTAGCTCCAGTATCCCAGTGTTGAGTTGTTTCGTCTAATACTTGCGAAAATCAGTAAGTAAACAGAAGCGTCGTTTCCTTCGGGAGGCGGCGCTTTGCCATTTCACTCGTGCGGTAATTCGGGATAGTTGCCGACCATTTCGTCGGGGCGTACATGAACTTTCTTATCCCTTTTCTTTTTCATGTAACAGAACTTACACAATTTGGGATCTTCCGTGTATCCCTTTTCCGCAAAGTATTCCTGCGCTGCGACGGTAAATACGAACTCCTCATTGCACTCCGCGCAGAGCAGAATCTTCGTTTCAAAACCAGAACTCATTATCCCCCTCTCTTTCCGATGCCGTCACTTCCTTGTTCAGGATCGAAATGGATTAGTCATCTGGTTTATACCGTATGTATTTATGAACGGTATATACGCATGTTGAATATTAATGTCAATAAAAACATCTCTACAGTTTTCGAAGGTAATGCGGTGTTGTCAGCCCCCTTAGCCGGCAGTACACATTAACCGAACATTTGATGTATCTACGTATAATATCGGTGTGATCGTATAAGAATTTTAGTCGTGTCGATTGTTATCGCTGCAAAACTGTTAACGATTTGAACAGGGCGCATTGCCGCCGTTGAAAATATAATTCACAAGCGACACGGCATCGCCGATGTTCACGCTGCCGTCGCAGTTGGCATCGCCGGACTCTTTCAGCGGTTTCGGACCGGCACCGCCATTAAAGACATAATTGACGATATAGATGGCATCGCCGATATTGACAGTGCGATCGAAATTGGCATCACCGTAGGGCTGCAGATTTACCGTCAAATGATAATTGTTGGCCGTCAGATATTTCGAAACGACGGCAGGCGCAACGATTATCTTATCATAGTCTTCCACGAACGGGAAATACAAATGGACGGGATTCCCCCAGCCCGACACACTCTCGACAGTCGTATCGAAGGTATCGGTGATAAAAATGGCGGATAATCCCCATCGCACGAGATCACTTCCTTCGAGATCGAATTCGATAATGCCTTGATCGGTCGAGTCCACGGTCAATTCGATATAATTCGCGCCGAGACCGTCGGGGCGTGTGACTGGCTGAATACTGTCAAGTCTGACGCCTGTGAAACTTTGATCCAGTACGATTTCCGGATAGTCCGGGGCATCGGAATAAAAACTGGTGATCTTTGCCCGATCGCCTGTGAAGTAATTCTCACTGACGAAATCATTGAAGACACCGGCCGTGGTGAATCCGAACGGCGCCAGCGCAGAATCGATGGCGATTTCCGGCAGGTTATTGCGGCAAGCCTCCCAGGAATGTTTGACGATTGATTCGTCGAAACGATTGGTCAGGTACAACGGCCAAATGAAGGCGCCGTACATGTGGTAATTTACGGTCGAACGCAATGAGCGCGCCGGATAATTGAAGAAATACGGCAGATAATTGAGATTATCGTTCACCTCGGGGAAGATATACTCTTCCATCGCGGTGGCCGTCTCTTCCATCCACCACAGATTATTGGAGGCATCGTAATCGTAGGCAAGCTGGACGGCATGGAAATACTCGTGAGCACAAGTGACTTTCATGGCGCCGATGGTATCCCCTTCAGGATCATCATTGGGAAGGAAGCCGTAAAAATTGCGATGAATCATCGTATATGCGCCATAATCGTTCCATGAACTGTCACCGGGGAACTCCGGGATAGTCGCGCCGTAGGCGGCTATCGATACGAGGAACAGATCGTAGGCGCTATTGCCTCCAGCGGTATCAATGACAACCGGGAGATACCCGAGAATGTCATGATAGACGGTGGCGGCGCTGTCGGAGTAAAGCGCGATTCTTTCCACAAAATCGGGAATACCGTCCTCATCGCTGTCCAGCGTCGGGACCGGTTCGATGCCGGTAGTATCGTAGTGAATCCGGAATCGCCCAGACGGCGATGTAAACTGATTATCCATTGACGGGCGGAAGAGCATCGCGGATAGCGCGGCTTGTTGGTCGGAATCGAATAATGACCAGTTATCCTTGATTTCGATGGCCAGTTCGGTACCGGATTTGATCAGTGTCATCTGATCGGTGCGGTATTTGTCGGCGAGCTTATCGGGGGCAAAAACCGCGACGACCTCGTTTACCAGTTTTTCCGACTGGGTAATAATTCCGCTCTGATAATCTGCCTGAATGAGATCAAGACTCGATTTCGGGGCTGAAACAGATATATCTTCGGAGGCATTAGCGGGGGCACCGAGGAACATGGCACATATCACAGCCACCAGGAGTATGTCACGGATGCGCATTCTAACCATAGTCTTTCCGTTAATAGTTTGGGCGGTAAAGCGGGTACCGGCGCTATTTAAATCTAGCTCAATTCCAGAATCTGTCAAGGACATTCTCTGTCTGCTTACTCTACTCATTATACGATGTCAAAGGGGCCATCGAGACTAAAAAAACTGGCCGGTTCCGAAGGAGAGTTGCCAGCTTTTGATATCGACGGCATAGGCCAGATCGAAGCGGATAATTTCAGCCTGGGTACTCCGGCTGACGCCGAATCTGAGGCCGGCCCCAATCGATGTATGAATATCATCGATAGTGGCTTCCGATTTTCTGGACCATATACTGCCTATATCGGCAAATACGACCCCGCCTACACCGACGGAAAGGATTTCGATATCGGAGAAAATACGGTCTTCGATATTGATGACGAGTCGTTCCTCTCCACCGTACAGGTGGGCCGGATAGCCGCGAAGACCTCGGTCTTCGTCAAGATAAAATCGTCTGGCAGATTGGCGGAGAAAATCCAATCCAAAGCGAACACTAACGGCAAGAGTGTTTTGCGGAGCAAATTTAAAGTAACAATTAAGATACGTCGTGAGTTGTTTTCGAATCCAGTGGCGGCCATCGAGCCAGAGCGAATAATGGGTGCCGGCTATGATTAATCCACCGTACGATTTGACGCTGTACTGTGGCCAGATGCCCAGGAGATGGTACTTCGTAGATGAAAAGCCGGGATTGAAGGCATTGCCGATGTATAATTGGGCATCCAATCCGAGATTGTAATCTTCGAGTTTTTCGAAGCGGTTGATGCGATCGAAAGCCTGGTATTTTATCTCCTGAAAGCGATATGATAACTGGATGTAGTGATAGAGTGAATCTTCCGGCGGGGTATCGAATGTTTCATCGACATATTCCGGGTTAAGGTAGTACTGTCTCGGCCTTTTCCTGATATCGTTGTATTCATAGCGCAATCCGAAATGGAATTTTTTCGTATCTGGGCCGACGCGGTTTGTTATCTCGAAAATGGCGTTGTTGCGTTCGCGGTGATCCTGGGCAACCAGAAACTCTGAGATATAATAATCGGTGCGCACTTTGGAGTGGGTATACGAAATCGTCCCGCCCCATTGCTGGCCGAGCGAATACAGCGGTCTTTCCAGAGACGTAAATATCACGCCGTTTCTGGGATCATCGGAATAGAAGATTGTCGTTGCTATCGGTTTATTGAGAAAACGGTTGTCGCTGAGCTGCCCCTGGTAGAAATTGCGATCGGTTTCCAGGATATAATAATCGTGGGACGTGAATATCCCGTATCCGAGGAGATTGTTTTCCTCAATCCCGATCTGTATGTCGGAAATACCGCCGCTCCGGTGAAGTGAAACGCCGCCGGTAGTCGTCCATTTATCCGAAGTCCTGACCACGAGAATATCCTCGCCATTCGCTCCCTTTGTCATCGAGACATCGGTTTTCAGCAAATATGGGAGTTTTCTCAGGTTTCGTTCGGTTTCATGGGCCAGCGAGGAATCATAGACATCTCCTTCGCGGAGGAGTAATTCCCGGGATATAACGGAGCCTTTGGTGACAATGTGGAGGGAATTGGCCAGGCGAAAGAGGAAATTATCGTATTTGGGTTTGGCCGTGTCATAGACATTTTCGGCGTGGATTTCGACCGAATCGATGATTATTTGGCCATTTTCGATGCGGGCATTGGCTGTCGAGCAAAAGAATATGCAAAGCAAAAATGCCGATAAAAACAGAAGGCGCCGGCGGATTCGGATTGGGGGGGTGAGCGCAGGAGGTATATTCGGCGCAATTTCTTGTATCGACATCATATACAGTACGTCAAGTATCTCCGTTTCAAACCGATAATATCTAAAAACAAGCGGAAATATAAAAGAAAAAACTGCGCATGGCTACAGAGACCTTAAAACGTATCGGTACGGTTCTACTCGAACGCGGCTTCATCACTGAAGAACAGCTCAATACGGCTCTCAAGATTCAGTCGGGAACATCGAAAAAAGTCGGCGATATCCTCGTGGAGACCGGGATTATCACCGAGGAGCAGTTGGTAGAGGTTGTCGCCGAACGTCTGAATATTCCCAAGCTGAACTTGTCATCGATGGTCATCAATCCGCAGGTGATAAATCTGATACCGGTGGAAATGGCAAAGCGTTTCCATGTTATTCCGGTCTTTATGATGGGCAATATCCTCACGGTGGCAATGGCGGATCCGTTGGATGTCATCGCGATCGACGAGATAAAATATCATACGAAGTGCGTCATCAAGCGAACGGTCGCCGGCAAGACGGCGCTGACGATGGCAATCGATCAGTATTATTCGGTAGCCGATTCGGTGCGCGACATCCTGGGTGATGACGACGAGGGCGATGCTGCAGAGGCCGATACTGCATCTTCGACCGATATGCTCGATGCTTTCGCCGATGGCGACAGTACGGTCGTCAAGTTGGTGAACATGATTATCACCCGGGCGATCAAGGACAATGCTTCGGATGTGCATTTCGAACCGGATGAAAACGAGCTGCGTATTCGGTATCGGGTCAACGGCGTTATGCGTGAAGAAGCATCGCCGCCGAAAAAATTACAGCCGGAAATTATTTCCCGGATAAAGATTGCATCGAACCTGGACGTATCGGAAAAGCGAATTCCGCAGGATGGCCGTATGGCCATTCGCGTTGACGGCAGCGAAATCGATTTGCGCGTCTCTACCCTGCCGACAATTCACGGCGAAAAGGTCGTTATTCGAATTCTCGATAAGCGGAATCTCAGCACCGGCCTCAATGATCTCGGCATGAATGCTAATGTCCTGGATATTTGGCGGACGGCGATTCATACGCCGGAGGGATTGATTTTGATTACCGGGCCGACATCGTCCGGTAAGACATCGACGCTGTATGCCTCGTTGCAGGAGATCAACAGTGTCGAGAAAAACATCATCACGGTCGAAGACCCGGTTGAATTTTCTCTGCCGCTGATCAATCAGGTACAGATTAACGAAAAGGCGAAGTTGACATTTGCATCGGCCCTGCGGGCGATGCTTCGTCAGAATCCTGATATTATCATGGTCGGCGAAATTCGCGATACGGAAACCGGCGCTATCGCGGTGCGGGCGGCGTTGACCGGACATCTGGTCTTTTCGACTCTTCACACCAACGATTCAATCGGTACGATTGCCCGCTTGCTTGATATGGGAATCGAACCGTACATGGTGGCCTCGGCTTTGGAAGCGATATTAGCCCAGCGGCTGGTGCGCACTATTTGTGAAGACTGCAAGGACGAATTCGAGCCCTCGCCGGCAGTGATTAAGAAAGCCTTCCCGAATGGCGCTCCGCCGGACATGAAATATTATCAGGGTGTCGGTTGCCGCCAATGCCGCAACACCGGATATGCCGGATTGACCGGATTATTCGAATTGGTGAAGATAACCGAGCGGCTGCGTGAGATGATTCTGTCGCGGTCATCGGAATCGGTCATCAAGGCGGAAGCTTATAGAAACGGATACCGGCCATTATTCGATTCGGGAGTGGAGTTGGTGCGTCAGGGAGTCACGACGCTCGATGAAATCCTCAAGGTAACTTCCTCGATGGAAATCGGGGAAGCGCCTCAGATGCAAGCACAGCCCCAGCCCCTTGTCAGAGAAACGGTATGAAGCAAGTTTGGAAATACACGGCTCGTGATCGCCAGGGGCAGGCAGTCAGCGGCGAGATAGAGAGCGAGACACGCGATTTCGTCATCGAGACGCTGGCGGATCAGGGACTGATTCCGACATCGGTCAAGGAGCGGGCGGAAAAAATCGCGTTTGGTAATCTTCTCGGTAACTTCGGTTCGGCTCATCGCGAGCGCCTTATCCTGTTTACGAAAAAGCTTATGACGCTGTACCGGGCGGGTATTCCGATTTTGCGGGCCTTGACCATTATCGAGCGCAGCGCAGAAGATTTGCGGATGGTCGATGAACTGGCCAGCATCAAACAGGATTTGCATGCCGGGCGGCAGTTGTCGAAGGCAATGGAAAGATTTCCCAATACTTTCCCCTCGATTTATGTCGCCTCGATTGCGGCGGGTGAGGCATCGGGTACACTCGATGAGGTGTTGGAGCACCTGGCGCAGTTGGTCGAGAAGGAAATGATACTGGCCCGTCAGGTGAAATCGGCGATGCGCTATCCCCTGATCGTGATTTGCGCGATTTCGGTGGCGATTTTTGTATTGATGTCCTTTGTCGTACCCAGATTTGCCAATTTGTACAATAAGTTCGGGGCCGAATTGCCGACGCCGACCAAGGTCGTGATGGGCGTCAGTTCGGTGTTTTCGTCGTATTGGTATCTGATTCTCATCGGTGTCGTGTTGTGCCTATTCTTGCTTAAGAAATTTATTTCGACCCAGAAAGGGCGTCTGATCTGGGATGAGATGCTGCTTAAAGTCCCGATTCTGGGGGATTTAATTCTAAAGGCGAATATCGCCCGTTTTTCCAATATGCTGACCTCGCTGTTCCGAAGTGGTGTTCCGATGGTCAATTGCCTGAAGATTTTGGAAGAGACGGCATCCAATAAGGTCATCGCCAATGAAATTGCTCAACTTGGCGATTCGTTCGAAAAAGGCCAGGAGGTTGGTCTGGATGGGGATAAAAAGTATAAGTATTTCCCCAATATGGCCCTGGAAATGTTCCAGGTCGGGTTGGAGTCAGGCTCAGTTGAGTCGATTATGTCCGAGCTGGCTAATCACTACGAAATGGAGCTTGAATACAAATCACGGCACCTGACGGCCATGATCGAGCCGATTTTGACGATTCTCATCGGGGCCATGGTATTGGTCCTGGCGTTGTCGATTTTCCTGCCGATGTGGAATTTAATCAAGGTATTTCGATAGTAGGGCTAAATTCGCCAAGTGACAATCCGATATACATTTATAGAAGAGTTTTTGTGTCAAAACCAGGTTAAAGGAGTAACAGAATGCGCCTTGGAAATAATTCCGGTTTTACCCTGATTGAGCTCGTTATCATTATCGTAGTTCTCGGGATTCTCGCGGCTATTGCCATTCCCAAATATCAGGATATTTCTTCGGATGCCAAAGAAGCGGCGTGCCGTAGCGCGCTGGGTGGCCTCCGTTCCGGCATTACGATTTATTATGCCAATCAGGCGGTCCAGACCGGGACAGCGATATGGCCGGCGATTGACAGTCTGCAAACAATTGGCACGGTCATGGAACAGGAGATTCCGAAGAATCCGTACTGCCCTGAAGGCAGCTATCCTGACAGCATCGTTGCCGGCGTCTCGAAGGGTGTGACGGTCGGGACAGACTGCGGTTGGGCCTACAATGCGGCAACCGGAGAAATCTGGCCGAATACGAATATATCCGGCGAAAATAACTGGTAAATCGACGATGCTGCATTGCAGGACACAGCAAGGATTCACACTCATTGAGTTAGTGATGATTATCGTCGTTCTCGGTATCATCGCGGCCGTTGCGATTCCGAAAATGGGTAACATGACAGAGAGCTCGAAGATATCGGCGACCAAGGCGGAGATGATGATGCTCAAGAAGGCTATCGTGGGCAATCCGCAGGCAGTGGCCGGTGGTCGGTTCGTCGATGTCGGTTTCGAGGGGGATGTCGGACATCCGCCGGTGTCGTTGTCGGAATTGGGAGCCAAACCCGATACGGTCGCTGCTTACAACAAATTCACGCGACTCGGATGGAACGGCCCATATGTGGACACGTCGGGAAGTGAATACCTGACCGATGCCTGGGGTACCGGCTATGTGTATGATGCATCGGGGCGACGGTTAGTTTCAATCGGAGGAGCCGATTCCATAGTCGTGAGTTTTTAATCGGCTCAAAACGGGATGAGACAGGTACTGATGGATACCAACACGCACAGCGATTCTCAAGAGACCACAGAACAAACCGGGCATGCGAAGCCGGTTTCCGTTCCGTTCATATTTCAGTCAACCAGACGGCTGGGAATCACGCTCAATCAGGATTCCGTTGCATTCTGCCTGGTCTATTCTCGCTTCGGCAAGCCGGTTATCGCTGATATTCATGATGAAAAATTCAAGGCCGATGAGATTCCCGAGCCCGGGAAATATCTGGATGCGGCAATCGGTAAGATTCTCGGATATATCACACGCAATAAATTGCGCGGCATTCCGATCAATATCGGGATTCTGTGGCATGAGATTGCATTCCGCCGGATGTATTTACCTGCGATGCCGAAATCGGAATTGCGTGAAGCCGTTCGTTGGGATAGTGAAAAGCTCTTCCCCTTCCCGTTTTCGAAAAGCGCGATGCATTTCGAGATCGTGGAGAAGGTCACACGAGGCGAATCGAAGAAATTCGGAATTAACATCATCGCCGCCAAGCTGGTGATGATTGAGGAAATTTATAGCAAGTTCGCTTCTGTCGGATTGACCATCGGTCAGCTCAATTATCTGCCGAGTCTTTTGACCAATTTGCTGCCGCGACAGAAAGACAGCGATGCCGATAACCGACAAATAATCATTCATCTTGATGATCGGCGCCGCAGTATGGCGGCATTTGCCAATAATGGGTACCTGGAGTTTTTCCAGGAGTTCGTAACTCCGATAGTTTTGAATGAGGAAAATGAAACGGGGCTGGCGGATTTTTCCGCTATTGCCGCCGAATTACAGTCATTCCAGGATTTATATATCGCACAAAGCCGCGCGAGTGATGTGAAGGAAATCATAATATCCGGTTCACCGGCTAAGGCTCCGGGACTGGCGGCAGCATTTGAGGCGCAAACCGGTATTCCCTGCCGCAGTATTTATGATTTCGAACCGTACCGGAAGTTATGCGCGACTTATAGTGGCGATTGCTCCAGTGTGTATTTACCGGTCATGATGACGGCGATCGCATCGCCGAATATTAAGCCGTTGGCTCCCGCCGATGTCATCGCTAAAATCGAAAACAAGGTATTCATTTATCGAGTCAGCGCGGCGGCCGTGCTGGCGCTGCTTATCGTGGCGGGTTTACAGTTTATACAGGTACAGCGCGCAAATAGTCTCGAGGCGACATTACTGGCAAAGACGGAAGAGATACAAAAGCTCGAACAATCGCCCGCCTATCAAGGGTATTTAAACCTCGCGGGAAAATTAAAGCGCAGCCAGAGTTACCTGGCTCTGTCGCAGGAAAAGAAAGATTCGCATTTTCACGTTATTCTCAAGGCGCTGGCTCAGGATGTACCGTCCGAGCTGAATTTCTCGGATCTGGAATTCAAGAATTTCGACGAGGGGCTGCAGTTACGATTGATGGGACATGTGCGTGTCGATAATTTCTCGCCGGAGATTATCCTGGCGCAGTATATCGAGACGCTGCGCAAGATTCCTTTCTTGCAGAATGTGACCGTTACCAATCACCACAAGCAGAAAAAGAACGATAAGTTCGACCTCTTTTTCCAGATACAAATGGACACGCAGGTATGAAGAAGACGATTGCGACATCTTTGGTGGTGGTACTGGCCGTTTTCGGTGCCTGGCATTTTCTTCTGCATAAGCCAGGGCATGTGCAGATGGAAGATTTGAAGCGGCAGATTCAGACACAGGAGAAGAAGCTGGCCGCATACAATATCGCGCTGTCATCCATTCAGGCTAAGATGAAGGAATATGATTCGACTTGTGCTGAGTTGGGATTGGATGATATCGCTTATTCCGGCGAGGACGAGGTCATTTCCCTGTATCGCACGATGGATTCATTGTGTCATCGAACGGGATATGAACTGGAGGAAATCACGCCGTCGCTGGATGAGGTCATACAGTTTCTTCGCAGATGGGAAAGCGCCGAGGCGCGTGTGTATATTCCGATCAATATAAAAATCAAAGGCGATTATAAGAAGCTGACGTCGCTGGTTGAAGATATCGAATCACATGCCTATTTCGACCATCTGGATAATACGAAACTGACCGGCAACGATGAGTTGTATCCCGATTGCAGGCTGGATATCGCGTTTGTCGCCGGTTTGAATAACCGAATGGGGATGCTGGACAGTGAGTGAGAAGACACGCAAAATAATCGTTTTCGGAATTCTCATCCTCGTGGGGATTTGGGGATATTCGAATATTTCCGAGCGCATGGCGAGGAACAAGAAAAAGGCTCAGGAGAATGCGGCCCAGACCCAGCCGGGCGCGGCCGATGATCCGGCATCGTTTGATGCGGCTTCGCCTCAGATCAAGGCATCTTTGCCGGCCGGCGTCTTTGATCAGTATGATGACCTGAACATAAAAACCAATCCGTTCTATCATAACTGGGCACGAGTGGAGAACAATCGAGAGATCGAACTGCATCTGCTGGGTATCCTCTATCGCGCGGCCAATGCTCAGGCGCTCATTAACGGGCAAGTCGTCAAAGTCGGCGACACGATCGACGGCTATACCATTACTGCAATAACGAATGAATCCGTCGCTTTGCGCAAGGACGGTGAAGACATTACACTGCGCCCCAAAAAGGAGACATCGTGAAACGCTTTCGTATCATTTGTGCGGGAATTCTGCTGCTGGGATTATTGGCAACCTCTTCCCTGTTCGCATCGATCCTCGATTCCGATATTCGCGTCAGCCTGACGTTTGATGATACTCCGATCGGCGCCGTGTTGAAGATGATCGCGGCTCAGAATAACCTGAATCTTGTCGTGTCGGCCGAAGTGACCGGCGATATCTCGATTTCGCTGAACGATGTGTCATTGGCGGCGGCGCTCGATGCCATCCTGACTCCCAACGGCTTCAATTACTATATCAAGGATGATATCATTATCGTCAAGACGATGGATCAGGAAGTCATCGGCGAATTGACGGCCGAAACATATCGGCTGAAATATATTTCCGCCACATCTGCGGCCGAGGCGGTCGAACCGTTGTTATCCGATAAGGGCAAATTCATCCCGGTGGGAAGTTCTGCCAGTGAGGCTTCGTCCGGTACCGAGAGCAATCGCCTGGTCATTTATGATTATGCGGCGAACCATGCAATCGTCCGCGACTTGATCAATGCCATTGATGTCAAACGACGTCAGATTTCTATCGAAGCAAAGATAATTGAGACAAATTTGCAGAACGAGGAGAACCTCGGGATCAACTGGCCGAAGTCGATTTCGGCTTCGCTCAGCGGTGTCGCAACTCCGGGGACAAGCACGACTGATGAATCGACGACCGGTGAGAATCTCGCCGTAATGCCTCTGGAGGACGGAAACTGGCAATTGGGGTACCTGAGTGTCGCCCAGATGGACGTCGTTCTCAATTTCCTGCAGCAGCGCAATAATGCGAAACTGTTGTCGAACCCCCGTGTGACGACACTTGAGAATGACAAGGCGATAATCGACATCCAGACTGTTATTCCGATTCAAACGATTAACAGGTTCTCCGAAGGCGCGGTCGTGCAGGATATCGTGACTTTCCAGGATGAAGAGATAGGTATTTCGCTTGAAGTGACGCCTCGGATCAATGACGATTCGACGATTACGCTGACCGTTCATCCTGTAGTCGAAGAGATTATTGGGTACAGCGGCCCGTCGGATAATCAGAAACCGATTACGTCCAAGCGGGAATTGAATACGAATGTCACCGTCAGTAACAAGGAAACGCTTGTGCTGGGCGGATTGTTAAAGGAGACGGAGATACAGGTCGAGGACAAATTGTTTTTACTCGGCTCGATTCCGGTATTAGGAAAGCTATTCACGCACAAGACATCCGACGTACAAACGACCGACTTGTTGATTATGATAACGCCGAGTATTATCGAATAGATTAGTCGACGATTTTTTGCAGCATCCATTTCCGGCTTCGTGAAAATAGCAGCACGAGGCCGGGAAGCAACATCAGAATATCTCGCCCAATTAATCCCAAGCCATGAGATTTCGCCTTCGAGCTGACCGAGAAGCAGCCGCATTCCAGGTTGACCCCTCTGAGTACGTTAATCGATATAGCGATAATAAAGATGAGCATTAGCAGTACAAGATAGTTGCGGGCGCCTTTGTACAGAACGCCAAAGATCAAAAAGATGCCTGCAATTAATTCCGACATCGGCAGGATCAGCGCGAACAGATTGATGAGTGATCCGGGAACAAGATGATAATTATAGACGACCCGGGCAAATTGGTCGGGCGCGGCGATTTTATCGAGTGAGGCATAGATGAAGATAATGCCGAAGGTTATTCGGCAGAGCATAGTCAGGTAGTCGTTGGAGAGGAACTTTTTCATTATTCGCCCTCCTCGTCCATAGCCTGACCGATAATCGGCAGGTTATTGGCCGTCCATTCGCTCCATCCGCCGTAGAAGACATGCAGATTGGTAAAGCCGAGTTGCATTTTGAAATAGCGGGCTAAGAACAGGGACGCCTCGCATTCAGTGCCGCTGCAATAGATTACGTATTCGGTGTTTCTGTCGAGCGTATCGATGACGGCTTCCCAGGTTTCATCCAGATAATCGAAGGGAATATTGATCGACCGCTTGATATGGCCGTAGGCAAAGTCTTCGGGATCGCGGGCATCGATAAAGATGACATCGGGCGATTGATATTTGGCGACGGCGTCGTCGAGGGTAATAAAGGGCGGGTCGCCTTCTTCGGCCGACGGCGGGATGACGGCCTCTTCCCCGTCGGCGGTGCGCGACGGCCAGTTGCCGATCAGAGAAATGCCGCTGTTTCGGGCGGCATTAACCGAAAGGCCCGCTATGGCTGAGAGGCACAATATAATGACAATTTGTCCGAACCAGTTTTTCATATGCTTCCCATGTTTTTATCTCAGACGCCCGTTCGCCTCAATCGGTTACGATTTTTCTTCCAATTACCGGTCGGTTTTTGCGACCGATTAGTCCGATTGATACGAAATATCGGCCGAACCGTCAAGTAATTTGACGTAACTTCAAGCGAATCAAACCGTATAGAACTGTATTACGCAACGGACACAGGAAAAGGAGGAGTTTTTGCGGAAATCTGTCGGATTTTCAGGCGTTTTGGCGGTTTTTGTTCTTGCCATGCTGAGTTATTCCTCGGTCATGGCGGAATTCAGCCATGACGTCAAGGAGCATACGCTGGACAATGGTCTTACCGTATTATTACTGGAAAATCATGCAGCGCCTGTTATATCGTATTATACATTTTTCAAGGTCGGTTCGCGCAATGAGCGCCCCGGCATTACCGGTATCAGTCATTTCTTCGAACATATGATGTTTAACGGCGCCAAGAAATACGGCCCGCAGATGTTCGATTTGCAGTTGGAAACGAACGGCGGGTATTCCAATGCTTATACCAGTAATGACCTGACGGTATACTATGAGGATTTCACGTCCGATATTCTCGAACTGGTCATCGATATGGAAGCGGACCGGATGGAAAATCTGGCCTTTGAGCCGGAGATGCTGGAATCAGAAATCGGGGTCGTCAAGGAGGAGCGTCGTGTCGGTGTCGATAATGACAATACCGGCATTTTATGGGAAGAGCTCTATGCCACGGCATTTATGGCTCATTCATACAGTTGGCCGGTTCTGGGCTGGATGGACGATTTAAACAGTATTACCCGCGAGGACTGCCTCAATTATCATCGAACCTACTATGCACCGAATAATGCGGTAGTTGTTATCGTCGGTGATTTCAAATCTGAAGAGGCAATCGATTTAATGGAGCGGTATTTCGCGCATATAAAGGCAGGGCCTCCTCCGACACCGGTTGTCAAGAATGAACCGGCCCAGCGAGGACCTCGTCGGTCGGTCGTGAAGCGGGCGGCTCAGCATGAGCACTTTATGCGCGGCTATCATGTCGGTGATAAAGACAGCCATGATCTCTATGCGATGGAAGTACTCCAATTTATTCTGACAACCGGAGAATCCAGCCGTCTCCACCAGACATTGGTGAACGACCTGGAGTTATCACTCGGATTATACGGCGGATTCAGCTGGGGATTCGATCCGTCTCTGTTTTATCTGTATTCCGCAGTTTCTCCCGGAAAAGGCCATGCGGCGGTCGAGTCGGCGATCGATTCGGTGCTCCAGAGTCTGGCGGTTACTGGTCCGACCGATAATGAGCTTGAGCGGGCAAAGAACGGATTGACGGCCGGGTTCTATCGAAACTACAAAACGAATAACGGCGTGGGGCATCAGATAGGATATTATCAGACCCTGTATGGCGACTGGCGGAGCATGTATTCGTTCGTCGACAATGTCAAGGCAGTGACGACTGAAGATGTGCGACAGGTCGTTCAGAAGTACTTCTCGCCCGATATGGCGACGACTGTCGTGCTGATTCCGGAAGGAGGCGAATCATGAGAACTGCGATTATCATCATGTGCTGCCTGCTGATGGCAGTGTCTGCATTTGCGGAGATTCATCTTCCGGAGGCAAAAGATGTCAAGCTGGACAACGGTTTGACGATTCGGGTTATCGAGCGGCATGAGTTGCCGTTATTCACTCTGGAATTTTGTTTTAAGGCAGGCTCGATTTATGATCCCGTGGGTCGTGAGGGGCTCGCCAATTTGTGTAATAATATGCTGATGCGCGGCACGAAATCGCGTTCGGCCAAACAAATCGCCGAGGAAATCTCATTCGGAGGCGGAACGCTGGAAAACTACTGTGGTCGGGAAACGGCCGGTTTCAGCGGTGAGTTTCTTGCCGAGAACGGGGTCAAGGGATTCCAGGTTCTGGCTGATATCCTGCTGAATTCGGAGTTTGCGAACGATGAGTTAATCAAAACGAGAAATCGCATTCTGGCCGAAATCGAGAGTCGGTTCGAGAATCCGTCGACAATCGCGACCGAGGCGTTTTTTACCGCAATACTGGGCGACAGCAGGTATGCTCATATACCTAAAGGAACGAATGAGGCCGTGACAACGCTTTCGCGCGACGATGTTATCGAATTTTTCCATACGGCATATTCCCCTGAAAATTGTATTCTCATCGTGTGCGGCGATATCAATAAAGATACCGTGCGCGATTGGGCAAAAAAATATCTCGGTTCCTGGCGCGGCAAAAACGGATTGGCTGATCCTGCCGGGACGATCAAAGAGATCAGTGGCCGCGAAATTTTGATTCTCGACAAGCCGGATGCGACGCAGACGCAAATTCGAATCGGGAGTTTGGGCATGAAGCGGAATCATCCGGACTATGTCCCGTTTGAAACGGCGCGGACGGTGTTTGCCGGATCGTTTACGGCTCGGTTGATTAACGAGGTGCGGGTTAAGCGCGGATTGACCTATAATATCCGTATGCGGTCGCATGGGTACTCCCCGTTCGGTCTCGTGTATGTATCGACCTTTACGAAGAACGAATCCGTTGGCGAGGTGCTGGATATTATCCTGAACGAGACGGATCGAATCCGGACTGAGGCGATACCTGAGGATGAATTGACCGGAGCGATTAATTATCGTACCGGGCTGTATCCGCTGAATTTCGAGACGAATGACGATATCGCGGATGTGTATATCAATATGTGGTTATACGACCTGAAACGGGCGTATTATGAGCAGTTTCAGGAACAAATGCGAAAAATGACGCCGGCGATAGTTATGAATGCGACTCGGGCATTTTTCCCATATGATAATTATTGTGTTGTACTTGTCGGCAAGGCCGAAGAGATCGCATCACAGGTGGAGAAATTCGGCACGGTCACAGTTAAACCGTTCGTTGAATAATTCTACTGATAATCTTAAATGGCAATCAATTAAAACGGCCCGCATTCGAAAGAGAAGGCGGGCCGTTTTGTCATTTTTAGTCGGTTGCGCGCCAAAATCAGGGCGCAATAGTTTACACAGGGTATATCTTCGTGCTCACTAAGACAACCTACATTTGAAAGAAAAACTTTCTCTACTCACTTAGGCGCTCGTGGTCTGACCTTCTGCCGAGGAATCCTCGTATCGATAAATCAAACCAAATCTCCCCCTCAGGATCTTATTGGTAACCTTCACAAAGCTCTTGGCGCTCAAGCTTTGCAATCCATACGGATGCCACAAATCCTTCTCGCCAACTCTCGCGTATTTAATTGCCTCTTTTCTCTTGGGCATAGAACCTCCCCGTACAATTATTGATTGGGTTTGACGGCGGTAATGTGGGGAGCAGTTGTTTCCGCAATCACCTCCTCTAAGACTACCTGTTACAGGTTTCTGGCGTGTGAGGGGTTCGTATAAAATATGTTACGAAAAGAGATGGGTACTTGTGCCCTTTTTGCACACTTTTCTTTAAAATAGAGAAATTATACATACACCTATTGCGTAATTAATTTTTGTAATCGCTTGATAGCTCTCAACTTATAAATACTCACAACCTGTTGAGTAATTCCGAGAATTTCGGCGATTTCGCGCTGTTTTTTGCCTTCGAGTGTGAGTATTATGACTTCGCGCTGTCGTGGGGATAGCGACCGAGAGATGTGCCAGCGGACTTTTGAGCGAAATTTATCCAATGCGCTTCGTTGAAACCGCTCGACATCCGATGCGAAGTATGCCGACGCCTCATTAGGAAACGATTCCATAAGGAGTCGATCAACCGCGATTTCGGCGAAGTCTGATTCTCGGCGTTTTCCCATGCAAAGAGAATCGGCCCGTTGGGACCGGGTATTGTATATCTATCTATTAATTATATTTCTTCGCAATATCCTGTACTGAGCGAGCCGACAGATTGAAATATTTTTGCGTCTTGGCCTTAATTTCTTTCACCATGACAGCTCGTTCATAATCGGTCAAGTCCGACGGCAGGGCATTCATTTCCTCTTTATAGAACACCTCGGCGTATTTTTCCACCTGTTCGGTCTTGGATTGATTGATTCGCTTAATCTCGGCGTTGGCCCTGGCGAGGCGCTCATTGAGTTCATCGTTGGCCTTTTGCAGCGAATCGACGACCGGACTTTCCACCGGCGAAGACGTGTCCGCCCTATTTTGCAGGGCCATCGTCAGGACACTGAGTGAATCGACGATGACCGTATGCATCGAGTCATGATAGTGCTGCTTGAGCGAATCCATCATGGTCAGGACATCGTCTTTTTTCATATAGTTTTCATATAGATCGTCGTCGCTCAATGACGGGCGGGCGGAAGTGATATCCCCCTGTGAGTCCTGACTGGAATAGATCGCCTTTACGTAGGCAATTCCGGCCAGTACCGCGATAAGTCCGATTACTAACAGTATTTTCTTCATAGTATGCTCTCCGACAAAACATACTGACTGCAATTATTGAAGTCAAGACTTGAATTTTCGTCGAATTCGGCGTGGCCAGATCGATTTAGTAGCAGGCTTTCGAATAATCGGGCCGTTTGATAAACAGAACGATTCCCCATCGTCCGGTTTGAATTCCGGGCAAATCGGAGAGGTCGTCGGTAATGGTCTTCCCTTGTGAATTGATAAATGACAGGTTTCCATCTGACGAGAGTATGTATTCGTCGTAAATGCGGCGGTCACCGAATTCCTTAAATCGTTCCACGGAGGTATGCTCAAGGCTTGGAATGTACAGGCGGCCATCGTCGGGTATGTCACATCCGTACATCGTAATCGCCTCGCCGTCGGATAACTGGCGGGCGGCTGAAACGGTGATATTTAGCTGAGGATCAGGGCCTAATACTGCCGCGATCGATTCCGGCTTCAGGCGGAGTTTACGATACCAGCGGATTTCTCGTTTATCGCATCCCATATAGGTTTCGAAGGCGTTGTATGAGCCTTTGATGTAAAATTGCTTATCCGCGGGCGGTTTACCGTCTTCGAATGAATATTCGATGCCATTGATATTGACTCGAATCGGCAGATCGGAGATCGTTGTCGTCGTCAGATCGAGCAGGAGGTAGATTTCGTCCTGCGGCGTCATGCGGAAATGTTGAGGGAGTGAGATTGTCGTGCCGACTTGGGTATTGGCATCGGTAATAGTATATGACCATTCCTTGAGGTATGGGCGGCTCCATGCCGTGATTGTCGTCATGCATAAAACGGCAATCGGAATCCAGAGATATAAATTCTCGCGTTTTTTTGAATAGACTAATCCTACTATGTTTTTCGTGCCGACCGCAATGAATAGAATACCGGAAATTGTAAGAAGCATCGGTATATAAATGCCGCTGACAGAGAGAAACAGCGGAGCAATGGAGTCATTGTTTATTATCAGCAAAACGATGAGAAGCGCCGACACGGTTAATATCCGGCCTTTATATTTTTGAAGCTTTCGCCCCTTCCCTGTCAGGTAAAATACAGCCGCTGTCGAGAATAAAAACATCGCGGGCAGGGCATTGAAATTGTAGCGCGCCACGGAGTGCAAAATAACATGGATGCCGGTATAGTAGAGAATAATAAGCATCATTAGAATAAGCAGGCGATTTCGATAGAGCGGAATGAGGGCGATACCTACCAGGGCAAGAATCACGAGTAGCCGATGATAGATAGTCTCGAAGAGGCGCGGCCCCTGCCAGAATTCATCGTGTGGAGTCCACCACAGGCGAACCAGCTTTTTCGAGATGAGATTCGCATACCCTGCCGGATCCTCGGCGATGCGTTTAAACACCGGGTAGGTCCAGAAGTCTGCATCCGAGAAATCCAGATCGTACCCCTCGAATTCGATAGCCGATGATGAACGGAAATTGGCGGTCGAGTATTCGGGATCGCGGATTGCCAGTTCTCCATAGTATGACGAGGTAAAGATTACCCACGGAATAATGAGAAGGAAAAACGGAATAAGATAGAGCCCGATTGATTTCAGGAGGAATTTCCATTGTCTGAAATACGCATATGCCAGAAAGAGAAACACCGGGCCGGAAATCAAGGTCGCCGTGGGTTTCGTTAGAAACAACAGACCGCCGACGGCGCCGGCCGCTATAATAAGCCATTTTTTTTCAGAGACATAAAACAGGCCAATCAGTAGAAGCAACAATGATAGGAAGAAGGACGTAATCGTTTCCAGTCCCAGGATTCCGCAGGTGATCATCAGCGGCAAGTAGAGAATCTGAAGCAGCGCGCATATTTGGGCAGCTATAAGATTCCGCCAGATGATAAATGCGATTATCGAGATGAAGACGATGGCCAGCGAATCGAGGAGTGAATTGAGAAGGCGCACGGCCATGAAATCATTCGGCAGCGGGAAGGCAAAGACGGCGGCCATGAGCATCGGATAGACCGGACCGGAGTAGAAAATATACTTTTGCGCCTCGGCCATGGTCGGAGAGCTGTAATACAGCCATTCGATATCTTCGCCTTCGAGGAATTTCTTATATGTGTCCCAATAAGCAGCCTGTCCCCCGTCGCCTTCCGCGAATGGTTGGTCCGAATCGATTGAGCCGAGTAATCCCAGTGATGCCGAGACATAGAGTCTCGCATCCCAGAATACCGGAAGTTGGTCTGAGAAGAATAAAAAGCCGATGCGACAGACCAGCGCCAGTAACAGAATAAATATCCAGTTCCTGAGTCGGGCGCCGGAAAAGATATAGTGCAGATTTATTTCTTGTGACTGAGATACCATTCGACGGTCCTTTTGAGACCCTGCTCGAGTCCGATCTGCGGCTGCCAGCGAAGGCGTGAGCGGATGCGTTCTATATTGAGTACGCGGCGGCGGATATTGTCGATATCGCGGCGGTCGATGAATTCCGGTTTGATATTTTTCTCAAAAAGTCGGGTAATAATGGAAATCAATTCTATGATTTTCGTTTCGGTTCCGGTTCCCAGATTGAATACCATCCCCTCGGATTTCGGTGATAACAGCGCCGTGAGAGTCGCCTCGACGGCGTCATCGACATAAGTGAAGTCTCGCGTCTGATCGCCATCGCCGTGAATCTGCGGCCGGATATCGTTGTCTATCGCTTCGATGAATTTGGAGACAACCCCACAATATGGGTTGCTGGGATTTTGTTTGGGCCCATAGACATTGGAATAGCGGACAGCCGACACCGGAACCCCATAGGATTCATAGAAGGCCAGGCAATAGTTTTCACCTGCAAGCTTTGAAACAGAATAGGGCGAAAAGGTGTGAGGGCGTTCATCTTCCGTTATAGGAATGATGCGCGGGTTACCGTAGACAGAGGCCGAAGAAGTATACACCATACGAGTAATGCCGTGTTCGCGGGCGGCCATAAGAATATTCAGCGTACCGCCAATATTGACTTCATAATCGTTGCGCGGGTTTTTCGTCGAGATGATAATATTGCGGGCTGCCATGTGTACGACATAGTCGACACGTTTAATAAGAGTATTGACGAGTTCTGCATCGGCGACCGAGCCTTTGACGAATTCATATTTAACATCCGAGTCGATATTATCGCGACTACCGGTGAACAGATCGTCCAAGACTATCACTTCGCCGCCGCTTCGGGCGATGCGTTCAGTCACGTTGGATCCGACGAATCCGGCGCCGCCGGTCACGAGTACTTTTTTTCCGGTAAAGTCGAGTGGCACCATAACTATCTCCGTATCCGCAGGGCCAGAAAAATCATGGGGCGGGCAATCCGCCACCAATCCCGAAACGGTTTCATTTTAGAATATTGTTTGGTCTCGCCTCTATAATATATCGTAATCGGCTTTTCGACAACCCGGTATTTTGGAGATGTGACAACTTTATATAAAAGGTACGGCTCTAATTCATAGGTATTGAGCCAGTCCTGGTCGAGATTAATCGCGTCGTCATTGAGAATCGAGAGAAAGAAGGCTCTGAAGCCATTGGTGCCGTCGGTAATCCGCTTGAAGGTTAATAGCGTGAAAAAGAGTGAAAACAACCGGGTGGTGATTTCACGAAACAGCGGGGCCTGGACGGTCTTCCCGCCTTTGAGGCGCCGCGAGCCCTGAATAAAATCGGCTTCGTTGTTTCTAAGGGGATCAAGGACCGATTGCAGTTCCTCAGGTTCATGCTGATCATCGCCGGACATGATGACGGCGATATCGAAATTGTTTTCTTTGCCATAGTGCAAACCGCTTCTGATGCCGGCTCCAACGCCCATATTTTTTTCGTGGCGGATGACATAAGCGCCGGCTTCGGTCGCTTCATTGAATGTATTATCCGAGGAGCAATCGTCGGCGACGATAATTGCATCGACCTGATTGACTGCTTTGACCTTGGTCACGACCCGGCCGATTTTGCCTTCTTCATTATATGCAGGCAAAATACACAGAACTCGATGCGGGCGGCTCATGGCGTTTCGACTTCTTCCTCGATTTGCTTGAGCGAAAGATGTTCTTTGCGGAGATAGTATAGGCCGGCCAGAGTAACGACCAGATATTGGGTGGCATGCATGATGATAGAGCAAGACAAAGCCGCCGAATTGTCAACACCGTAAAACCCCAGAGATAACACGGCCCCATAATGATAGACGCCGACGAATCCCGGTGACGCCGGTACGGTAATCAATATCGAGACAACAACGAGGATGACAAAGGATGCCGCAATATTGAGGTGCAGGCCGAAGGCCAGCAGGATAAAATAATTCGATATCCCCATTACGACCCAGATCATGAATGTATGATATGTCACCCAGAAAACGCGCCGCCAGTCGCGCATGAATACCATCCCGGTGGCGAAGCGTGCGACGAGGTTTTCCATTTTCGGGCGAATAGATTTGGGAAGCAGGGCGAGGAGCAGTTTGAGAATATGACTTTCGCGCGTCCCGCGGCTGCTCAGATAAACGGCGAATAAAAGACCGACAAGGCCGACCGAGATCACAATGATGCTGCCTCTTTTAAGTATATCGTTCAGAATGAGCGGTGAAACGGCCAGAACGATAACAAAAATAATCATGAGGGCCAGTAAATCGAATACGATTCGCTCAACGAAAATAGTGGCCATCGAGGCGGATTTCGATACGTCTTCTTTTTTCGACAGCGAGTATGCTCGGACGAATTCACCGAGTCGAAACGGCAGGACATTATTTGCCATGAAGCCGATCATGGTGATGGAAAACAGGCGATTGATGGAAATCTGTTTGATGGGCAGCACCATGTGTTTCCAGCGATAGGCTCGGAAAATCATGGTAATCCAAATAAGGATGATGTTCGGAATAAGCCACCAGTAGTTGGCTTCCTTGAGAGCGCTGCCGAGTTCGGCGTAGTCGACTTTATAGAACAAATAGACCAGCAAGGCGATGGAAATCACGAATCCGGTCAACTGCATCAATATATTTTTGGTTCTTTTGGTCATGCGCGTTCGGCAACTCTCGTACACAGTTCCAAAAACTTTGCGGCGGCGTTATCCCAGTTGAAGCGACTGGCCCATTCCAGCCCGCCTTGTTCCAGCTTTGCTCTTTTCTCGGTATCAGTCAACAAATTTTTTGTGGAGGCGGCAAGCGATTCGACATCGCCGTATTCATACAAGAGGCCGCTATAGCCATCCTTGACGGAGTCCCGCAGGCCCGGAGTTCGGGCCGCGACAACTGCCGTGCCGCAACTATTGGCCTCGATATTCGTAAGTCCCCATCCTTCTTTTAATGATGGATAGACCATCACATGCGAGCGGCAGAGGTATTCGACTTTTTGCGTCGAAGATACGAATCCGGGGAAATCGACACAATCATTCAGGCCATACTCGGCGGTCTGCCTTTCTAACTCGTCGGTATAATCTCCGGCTCCGACAATCGTCAGTTTTGCATTCGGCAGGTCCTCGTGAATAATTTCGAAGGCGGAGATCAGGTGCTGAACCGATTTATATTTTTTTATTCGCCCCAGGTACAGGACCGAGGGAAATTCGTATTTTTCATATCCGGCATTGTTATTGTACAGCTCGCTGTCGATACCGCAGTGGATGACTTCAACCTGTGATTCGGGAATTCCCCGTTCGATCATGTCTTCCGCCGTAGATTCCGAAATAACACAAAATTGCTTTTTTCGGTAAACGGTCGTCAGCGGTTTTTCCGCCAGGTAAATATAGCTCCCGAGGATGAAGTTGATTTCCTGAAAAACGGCGGTCGAAAACAGGTGCGGAATGATGACGATAGTCGGCAGGTCCAGGAAGAACGGCGTATAGAATGGAATCTTGTTGATATCCTCGAGAAACAGGTCGTATTTGTTTTGCTTAATCAGGCGGCGGAGGTGAAACGGCGCGATGAGGTTGAAGTTATAGCGGTTCCCGGCTCGGATGATATGGACGCCTTCGACGGTTTCTTCTGATTTGCCGCCTGCATAATTAGAGCAAAACAGCGTGACGGTGTGGCCTTTGGTCGCGATGCGCCTGAGGAGCTCCTCGAGGTGCACCTCTGCCCCGCCCGACATCGGGTTTTTAAGATCCTGCCAGTTTAGCGCCAGAATGTTCACGGTTGTTGATCCTGCGGAATTACAGCCGGAGTATTCATGGACCGGTTGAGACTCTCGAGCATTTTGCGCGCCTCGTTATCGTCGGGATTGTTTGTCAGCCAGTTCATGATTGTCTTTCGCAATTCCTCATATTGTCCTTTTTCATAGAGTAATCGGCTGTATTCGCGGAAGGCATCATTGAAATGCGGATATTTTTCATGCGTCGCCTTCATATGCTCGAGCGCCTTGTCGTTATCACCGGCATAGCGGTAGGTCATAGCCCAGACGAAATAGATATCCTTCTGATCATCTTCGGGAACCTGGTCGATCAATTCGAGAATCTTATCGTCCTCGCCCATTTCGGCATACAGCGTCGCGAGATAATTATATGATGAATATTCGTAGGGCACGACTTCCATCGCTTTTTTGGCATAGATCACAGCGGAATCGAGATCGCCACTCTTGCGCAGAGTGTCGGCCAACAATTGCAGGCCTGTCGTGTAGTTACCGGTCAGGGCCAACGTTCGCTCGTCTTTGAATACGGACGGATCATTGATGGAGCGGAACGAGAATTTATTGAAATAGAAATCGGTCGATTTCTCGATATCGATCTTCCCGGGTATCTGCCCCGGTTCCAGACGGTAGACCATACCCTGCATGATCAGGTTCTGCTGGATGCTTCGTCCCATATAAACGCGCATGTCATGCGGAATCGTTATGGCGAAATGAATGGGGCGTTTCCAGTTGTTTATATTCAGGATTTCGTCCAGCACCTGATCCTGGATTCGAATGCGCTTGCCGCTCTGATACATTTTAGGCCTGAGGGCTTCAATCTGGGCGTCATTCCAGCGAATCGGGATACCCATCTGGTCGCGGACTTGCTTGATATACCAATCCAGATTGGCGAGAGCCAGATTGACGATCGTAACGTCTCTGCGGATCCCATAGACTTCCTGCAGGCACCAAAGCGGGAAGGTATCGTTATCGCCGCCGATAAAGAGGATAGCATTGGGGTCACAGGATATCAGATAGTTTTCCGCAAAATCATAGGGAATGTAATTTCCAGATCGGTCGCATTCATGATAGTTCGCCATGAGTGGCGCGGCGGGTAATAATGCGAGTGCCGCAACCAGAATCATAACCGGTGTTTTTGCAAAGGCAATCTTTTGGAAAATCGACGTTCGCGCCATATCGATGAGGGCCGCGACGCCGATACCGATGGCGATACCGAACAAAACAAAGCCGGGAGTAAAGAAATAGTCTCGATCTCGCACCTCGATGTGCCCGTCCCCGGTTATCGGATGCTGCCTGGTGCCGTCGGCAAAATTCATATACCAGACGAGAATAACCGTCCCAAGCAATACCATGATGAAAAATGGAATACCGAATTTCGGTTTCCTGCGAATGACTTCATAAAGGCCCAATAATCCGAGTACGAAGATGAAGGCGAAAGAGCGGCCGTTGATGCCGTACTGCTGAGAGAAGAAACGCCAAAATCCTATACGAGGGAAATTGCCGAACTGGTTTCCCCATTCGGCCCGGCGCGAGAGCGCTCGGACAAACATGGATTCCTGACCGTACTGGCGTCTCTCGAGGAAATTGTTGAAGGCCTCATAGGATTGCGAAGGATTATTCTGATTAATGGCTGGTTGTTGGGCTGAGCGAATCGGAGTATATAACTGGCAGGAGAATCCCAGAATGGCAAGAAGGACCAATATCATTGATAACTGCCAGCCGTTATCCCTTTTTACGAAAAATCCGATTGTGGATGCAGCCAGCCAGACAAGCGATGCCACGGCGAACATTTCAAAGTTGTGGGCAATGAGAATAAGGCAAAAACCGGTTACATAAAATCGATAGTCTCTGCGAAGCCGCTCGGAGAATAATATCACCGCCAGAAATACGGCGGGCATGATGAGAAACGTCGTCAGGTGGACACCGATAGACAAAAACGCCAGATAGGTTATCAGGTACAAATATTTATCGGATGACTGTATTTCCCGGTGCTCGATCCAGCGCAGCAGCAGCCAGATAATGACCATCATAAACAGCATGGCTGTCGTGTAGACCTCGGCCTCAACGGAATTGTTCCAATTTGTCTTGCCAAAGGCGAACATCAGACTTCCGACGAAGGCGCCGATATAGGCAGAGGCTCGTTTCCAACCGGTGAAGTCCTGACTCTTCCACCAGAATCTAATAATCTTGAATGTCACCAGATAGGCAAACATGGCCGCGAAGGCTCCGGCAACGGCGGACAGCATATTGACACGCGCAGAGATATCGGAAACGAGTGGCAGGATACTGAACACGCGACCGAGGAGAATATAGAGTGGTGTTCCGGGCGGATGAGGAATTCCCAGAATATACGAACAGGTAATGAATTCGCCGCAATCCCAAAATGACAGTGTCGGGGCTTTGGTCATAGTATAGACAACGAGCGTCAATAGAAAGACCAGCGCAGCCACGGCGTAATTCAGGCGATCATTCGTATTGGGTAATTCGTTAATTCTATTCAAGTTATATCCAATGATCCGGTTTATACCTCATTATACTCAAGAGCTGTATAATATAGTAAAATTATTTGTCTTGTCCAGACGAAAAAGGCGGAACGGCGCTGCCGTCCCGCCTGTCGATTCTTTATAACCGATTAGTGGATAATCGCTTCTATTCGGATTTCATAGCCGTATCGAGAATCCCGTTAACAAAGGAACTCGATTCCAGCGTGCTGTATTCTTTGGCCAGGTCTATCGCCTCATTTACCGCCACCTTTTCCGGGATATCCGGCATGAAGTGGATTTCGCAGAGAGCCATTCGGAGAATCATCTTGTCGATGACGGCGATACGATCGATTTCCCAGTTGTCGGTTAATTTCTCGATCTCTTTGTCAAGTTCATTCAGATGCGCCAGCACTGTTTCGATATAATGCCGGGCAAATGCATGATGTTCATCCGAGAGCGGTTGTTCATTGACCAGTTCATCGAACAGGGCATCGATATCTCGCTCCAAAATCTCGTACGAATAGAGGGCCTTGAGGACTACTTCCCGGGCCTGTCGTCGTGTGCTCATATTTTATCAATCTGTGTATACAAGTCTACCATTTCAATGGCGGCAAGGGCGGCATCCCATCCCTTGTTACCGGCCTTCGTTCCGGCCCGCTCGATTGCCTGATCCAGAGTATCGGCGGTTACGATGCCGAACACGACCGGCAGTTTCGTCTGCATGGAAATATTGGCGATCCCTTTCGAGGCCTCGGCGGCGATAAAGTCAAAATGCGGCGTATCGCCTCGGATCAAAGCGCCAAGACAGACGACGGCGTCGAACTTTTTCGACAGCGCGGCTTTCTGCGCGGCATAGGGAATTTCGAATGAACCCGGTACCCAGAAAACCTGGATATCTTTTTCGGCAACGCCGTGTCGGCTGAGGCAGTCGATGGCGCCTTCGAGTAATTTCGTCGTGAGAAGCTCATTGAACCGGCTGACGATAATCGCATGTTTCTGTCCTTTGCCGTTGAGCTGTCCAGAGTGTACTTTTATTGCCATGGTTACATCTCCTTATAGAAGCGACAACAAATGCCCCAGTTTATCTTTTTTGGTCTGCAGATAGAACCTGTTGTATTTGGTCGGCTGGCACTGAATCGGTACGCGGTCGGTAATTTTCAGACCGTGGCCCTCAAGACCGATGAGCTTGCGCGGGTTGTTGGTCAGGATGCGAATCGTGCTGAGGCCGAGGTCTTTTAATATCTGCGCGCCGATGCCATAATCGCGGAGGTCGGCTTTGAATCCGAGCTCTTCATTGGCTTCGACCGTATCGCGGCCGTTTTCCTGCAGAACATATGCTTTCAATTTATTCACGAGGCCGATACCGCGGCCTTCCTGTCTCATGTACAAAAGGACGCCGCAGCCTTCTTCTTCGATTTGCTGCATCGCCTTGGCAAGCTGATCACCGCAATCGCAGCGACAGGAGCCGAAGACATCGCCGGTGAGGCACTGAGAGTGCACGCGAACGAGGACATCTTCTTTACCATTGACATCGCCCTTGACCAGCGCGAGGTGATGATGATCATCGATTTCACTCTTATAGAGGTGGAGCTTGAATTCACCCCAGTGCGTCGGCATGTTGACGATGAGGAGTCTCTCAACGAGCTTCTCATTGTGGCGACGATATTCAATCAGATCGTGAACGGTCGTGATGTGCAGGTCGAACTCATCTGCGATTTCCATCAGGCGCGGGACGCGAGCCATGTTGCCGTCATCGTCGATAATTTCGCAGAGGACGCCGGCCGGAGCCAGTCCGGCAAGGCGGGCGAGGTCGACGGAGGCCTCGGTGTGTCCGGCGCGCGCCAGCACGCCGCCATCGAGCGCCTGGAGCGGGAAAATGTGTCCCGGGCGACCGAGATCGCTCGGTTTCGTGTCTTTATTAACCAGCGTGCGAATCGTTTCAGCGCGATCAAATGCAGAGATGCCGGTCGTGGTGCCTCTGATGGCATCGACCGATACCGTGAATCGCGTGCCGTGCAGGGCGGTGTTCTGGTGGACCATCGCATCGAGTTCGAGTTGCTCGAGCCGTTTGCGAGTGAGCGGAGCGCAGATGAGCCCACGCCCGTACTTACTGATAAAATTGACGGCCTCGGGTGTTACCATTTCGGCGGCCATGATGAAATCGCCTTCGTTTTCGCGATCCTCATCGTCGACGACGATAATCATCTTCCCGGCCTTTATATCGGCGATTGCTTGTTCAATAGTGCAAAATTCAGCCATGGTTTACCTCTGTATCAATATCCCATGTTGCGCAGGGCCTCGATCGACAGTGTTGCCTTGGGATTTCCCAATTGCGCAGAGCGCAAAATGTATTTGCCGATAAGGTCAAACTCAACGTTCAAGACATCTCCCGGTTTCAAATCAGGGAGTGTCGTTCTCTGTTGTGATTCGGGTATTAAGTTTATAGTGAATTTGGTTTTGTCTACTTCGATGACGGTCAGGCTGACGCCGTCGAGCGCCACTGATCCCTTGTCGATGATATATGCGGCGAACTCCTTTGGGAGTCCGACCGAAATTTGCAGGCTCTGCCCGACTTTTCGCGTCGCCATAACTTTGGATGTACAGTCGACATGGCCGGCGACAATATGTCCGCCGAGCCGTCCATCGGCTCGAAGGGCGCGCTCGAGATTGACTCGGTCGCCTCGTTTGAGTTTACCGATTGTCGTCAGGCGCGTCGTTTCCTGAGAGGCCTCGGCTGTGAATGATGTATTATCGAATGCGGTCACGGTCAGGCAGGTTCCGGCGACGGCAATTGATTCGCCGTGGACGAGGTTTTCGAATGGAGTTCCCGGCGCAATAGTCAATTCAACGTAGTTACCCTTTGGGGATATCTTGCTCACGGTGCCGATGCTCTCTATTAATCCGGTGAACATGTGTTATCTCCTCGGGTAGCCCCAGAACAAGGTATCCTGTCCGAGTTTCCGGGTTCCGTATTCATTAAAGGAGATCGCCTTGGCGACGCGGGTAATTTCAAGATCGCCGATGGCGCTGGTTCCTTCACCAAGGATGAGCGGTGCCGTGAATTGATAATACTTATCGACGAGGCCGAGTTTTAATAGTGATGTCGCGATTCGTGAGCCGCCCTCGAAGAGAATCGATTGCATGCCGTGATTGGCGGCTTGTTTCAGAAGATCGCGCAAATCGAGTCCGTCGTTCGAGGCGGCAATCGGCCAGGTTTCGATGTTTTTATAGGCGCCGCTCGCGATGACTTCTTTGGTTGTGGCGACGATGGTTTTCTTGTCCGTATTCAGCGTGAAGACATCACTGTCTTTTGGCAGATCCGGCGAAGTCGTAATGATGATTCGGTAGGGATTTTTGCCTTTGATATGGCGAACGGTCAGTTGAGGATTGTCGGTTCGAACGGTATTCGCGCCGACGGCAATGGCATCATAGCGGGCGCGGAGTTTGTGGCCATAGGAGCGGGCGGCGGTTCCGGTAATCCATTTGGCATCACCGGTTTTCGTGGCGATTCTGCCGTCCAGGGTCTGAGCCAGCTTCAGGACAGCAAAAGGGCGGCCGGTCGTGTGGAAATGGAAATAGACCTCGTTGAGCTTTTTGGCATCTTTGGAACAGACGCCTGAGTAGACTGAAATACCGGCATTTTCGAGGATATTTTTACTGCGGCCATTTACCTCGGTATAAGGATCATCGACGGCGTAAATGACCTGTTTTATTCCGGCATCTATGAGGGCTTTGGTACATGGGCCGGTTCGGCCGGTATGACAACAGGGTTCGAGGGTAATGGCAATTGAGGCGCCGCGGGCATCTCCTCCCGCCTTTTGGAGGGCATGGATTTCGGCATGAGCCGTCCCGGCCATTTTATGATAGCCGGTTGCAATGATGTTCTCATCCTTAAAGATGACGGCGCCAACCATAGGATTGGGGGCAGTTTTCCCCTCGGCCCGTTTTGCAAGGGCAAGCGCTCTTTTCATCATTGCAATGAACAGCCGGCTCTCGGCCATAAAAAAACCCCGTTTTACTCGGGGGCTCGGGAGTATAAATATTGACGCTCGCGCACGATTAAACAAAACCGCAAACGCAGCAGCCTGTAATCTTCTCCCATCCGGACTGTACCGTCGGCGTCGGAATTTCACCGACTCAGCAGAGCGCTAGCTCCGCTCACGGGCTTTCACCGCCGGTCGAGGAATTACGCCTCACCCCGAAGATTCGTTGCAGGAATATAATCGATTGCGGATAAAAGTCAACCGATTTTCAGGCTCTGGTGGGGAATTGTTTTGTGATACAAGTTAAGACGTTCTATCTCTTCGAATAATTCGGCAACCCGAAACGGTTTGTGAATGACGGAGGCTACACTGTACTTTTTTTGCCGTTCTTCCGTAATCTCATCTTTCCAGCTTGAGATAAGAATGATGGGCATTTCCGCCGCATATTGCTTGGTGGCGGCGACGACCTGCCAGCCATCAATACCCGGCAAACCAATATCGCTGATCATCAGATGGAACTTGTTTGCGCGTAATTGGTCAATTGCCAGTTCCCCGGTGGCGACAGTCGTGACATCGAAACCTTCCGCAACCAGGAGTTCTTTTAAGACGCCAAGGAGATCCTGTTGATCATCGACGACGAGAACTTTTAGATTACCGTGTTCACTACTCAATGTTCGTGCTCGTTTCGTGCGGACATCTCCATAGAGATGTTGTTTAGCGCAGGGCGTGAGGATTCCGGGCATGTCGTCAATACACCGACATGCCCGGCTGTTCCCTATCCGATTACTTGCTCCGGCTCGAGAACCTGCTCGGGAGCAGTTTTGTCCTCGGACCGGCCCCAATCTTCCTTCTCGGTGAGCGTCTGGATTTTTTCCGCCGAGCGCATAATCATGTTATAATAGCGCGTGGCGAATTCATCTTCGGCTCCCTCTTTCGTTTTCAGCAGTTCAACCGCGCCGATGATGGAGGTCAGCGGGCTTTTCAATTCCGAACGCAGCGCGCGAATCGGTTCCTGTGAGGACTCGCGCCACATGTTGGCGAACGGGCGGCTGTTCAGCTTGTTCATGCGCAGTTGCTTCATGCGAAGCGCGAGCGAACATTTACCGGCGACGTCCTTGGCCAAAATCAGATCGGCGGCTGAGAATGTGCGGCGATTCCAGTTGCGCACCTCGCCAATCGAAATGATGCCTCGGACCGAACCATTCAACTGGATCGGTACGAGCATGGCGGATTTGATGTTCGGCAGCAGGGTCTGTGTCGATTCCTGCGCCTGCATACGCGAATCCATGTCGGCCTGATTAATGAGCATCGGTTTGCTGTTTTCGACAGCCAGACGATGCCACGGCAATAAGGTCAGCGGGATTTTTTCCGACTGATTGACCTTTTGGCCGGTATCGCGAATCGTCTGCCATTTCTGCGTAATGAGGTTTTCATTTTCCTTGTCGATCAGCGATACGCGGGCCATCGTGCATTTCATGCGTTTGGTCAGCATGTCGCAGGCTTCGGTGAAAATCTCATCGATCGGTTTTTCCGAGAGTAAATCTTTTTCCATCATCTGGAGGCGAATCATCTGCTCTTCGCGAGTTTCGACGCTTTCGTGCAGGCGTTCCTTATCGATAACCGATGCGACCAGATGAATCAGCTCTTCCAGGCGACGCTGGTGCAGGCGCGAGAAATATCCGGGCTGCGAGTGGCCGAGCACGACCGTTGCAAGGACTCGTCTGCCGATGGCAACCGGCGAAACGATTTTAGCGTGCATGCCGCAGGAGATTATCAGGCCGTCTTCATTGTGATAGCGGTCGTATTTCTGGACATCATCGACAATAATGGTATGATTGTCTTTGAACACCTTTTCCATATCGGTACCCTGCGTCGGGCGGCTGACACGCTTTTCGAGCAGGACTCGTCCGCCGGCATTGATGCTGTAGCGGAACATGTTTTCGCCGGATCCGTCTATTTCGGCAATCGTCATAAACTCCGCGCCGAGCGCATCCTGGAGAAGATCGAACAGCGGCTTCGTCAGCTGCTGCAGACTGGAAACCTGATTGCACAGACGGCTGAGGCGTGAGTAGGCATCGTTTTGCTGCTGCTGGTACTGCAGGTTTTGCGTTTGAACCAGAGAACCGGCCTTGTGTCCCAACATGTCTCCGGCCAGCGCTATGAGTTCGATGGTTTCTTCATCGATTTCTTTTTCACCTTGCCAGCAAAGCAGAGAGCCATACAGGCGTTCCTGCCAGCGAATCGGAATCACGATATCCGGTTGGCGGCCATTATCGAAGATGGTGTTTCCGCCGACATCGCGGCTATAGCGCGAGGTGACCAGGATATTGTGCAAATCAGTACCGGTCAGATCGATGCGGTTGAGTACGGGAGGATTTTCGGAAGAGAATCCATGGGTACCGATGAGGAACAGTGCATCGAGTTTGGCGGCGTATTTAAAGCCGGCGGTACGGTTTATACCGATTTGCTCGGTCAGAGATGTCAGCGTACCGTTGACGGCATCGTCAAATGATTCGGCATTGTTAATCATTCGCGTGATTTCGCTCAGACAATTGTATCTGCGTTGCGATTTTCCGTCGGCGACTTTTTTATCCCGAATCGTCGGCAGCCAACTCCCCAATCCAATCAATAAAAAGATCAGTCCACCGGCAATAAATGTCGCCTCGACAATCTTAGCGAACTGCTTATCTTTCAGAAATGTCAGGTGTGCCGGCAAGCCGGTATTGATGGCGAGGTGGATGAAAGAGAATACCGTAAGAAAAGCCAGTCCGTATACAATCTGGCGATATGCATCCTTGCATGTTTCAAACGCCGAACGTCCGACCGTCAGCACCGAGACCAGTACGATGACGAAGGCCGAACAAAGTAAGGCATCATAATATAACTGCGGCATAGCGTCCCTCCGCTCTCCTATTTAACCCATTGTAACTGTGTATATTATCGGCAAAATCGCCCGTTAGTTTACCGACTGAGGCAGGTGTCCCGTACTTATGGGGATTCCCCCATAATTATAAAAGACAGCCAAATTGAAGATTTTGGAGAAGTGCGGCGCATCTCATTGACACACTATAACTTATGTCATGATTCACTTTTCGGCACAGGCTTTGCAAAGACTACGGCAGCAGGTAAAGAAATCAATGAAACGGCCCATGAAAATGGGGAGGAGGTTATATGTCAACGCGAAAAGCTCTCTGGACACTTCTTTTATCACTGTCGATTTTAACACTCGGTATAATAGGTTGTTCGAGCGACAAGGTTTCGAACCCGACCACTCCGACGACACCGGATACCATTACAACGTATTTCCCGCTTGATCAGGGTTGGCGAATCAGTTATACGACTACCGAACCGACCACTGCGAATTTCGATGTCGAGGTGACCGATGCTGTCGAGATTTACGGCAATGACGGATTCACCGTTCGCCAGACTAATTTGACGACGTTTGAGCAGACGTTCAAATACATCTATGCCACGTCAAACGCGATCTATGAATCCCACGCAACCAATGATCCCGGTTCGAAGATTCTCGAAATGCCGTTTAATATCGGCAATTCCTGGATCATGTATACCGAAGTCAACAATGATGATGATGACTCCATCACCGTGAATGATTTTGACGACGACAATGTGTTGTTATCGGGCGCGGCCGAATCCGCCTACAATGTCATGAGCATCGTTGCCAAGGAATCGGTCGAGGCATTGAACGGCACGACGTACCCGAACTGCCTGAAGATCGAATGGCAGACCGGCGAATTATCGTACAAATACTTCTGGTATGCCGCCAATATCGGTCTGGTCAAGTTTGAAGATGTCCCGAATGCGCTGAGCGCTGATGATGGAAATACAGTCACCGTTATGAATGATTTCGAACTCGTGGCTGATTAAATTTGCTGTCAACTCACTTGCATGTGTAACTCGGCCGGGGAGTACGCCCTCCCCGGCTTTTTTTTATCCGGTAATAATTCTATCGATTAAGGCCAGCGGGACTTTTTCGAAATATCGATTCGTGACCTGAATATATCGCGATGTCGTTTTGTATATTTCACTCGGCGGCTGGAGATTCGGTCCGACAACAGCTTGATGCAGCGGCAATCGCTTGAATGGTTCGGCCACTACGAATACCGAAGCCTTCACCTGTTTTGCTGCCAGTGCCAGCGAAAAAGAACCGGTTTTGTTTATGATGTAGTCTGGGCCAATGCTGTCGGCGCCAAGTAATACTAAGTCGTCTTTTCGAACCATACCCGGTAATGCGGCATCGGTGACGACTTCGACATCGATCTTCTGACTCGCCAGCGTCTTGGCCGTCAGTATTCCTTCTCTTTTCGGGGAGGATTCAGAAATGAGCACCGAAGCAACGAATTGTTTCTTTTTAGTGATAACCGCGGTGACGACAGAAGAGCGAGACAGCGTTACGATGCGCCGGGGCTTTTTCCAGTAGCGACCGACTTCCCGACAAATGGCATCTATTGATTTGTCAACTTCGTTTAGTAACTCGCCGAGAAGATTCGGGATAGTCGCGTCATTTGCCGTATCGAGGCGATTTTCCAAATAGGCAAATACGGCCATTTCCGGAAAACGTTTTCTCAGTTGTTGAGCAACTTTGCGTGCTTTTGAAACTGCATGATATGATGTATCTGAGAGAAGGAGTTCGAGAGTCTGTCGGTAGAGCGTCGATGCGCCCAAGATGCGGTCATTTAGTATGTTTCGTAACCGACTGTTCATGCCATGATTTTTTGATAATTCTTGAAGTGGAGTTTGGCGACTTTATTCAGCATCCCCTCACCGTTTATGCGGACGAAATCTCGGCCGACGGCATCGACGGCCGCTGAGGCGCCTTTGTGAAAGGAAATACCGTATTGTCGCGAGAGGCCGTCCATTCGATTGATAAACTCGGCCCGGGCCAGCACCGAGGCCGCGGCCACGGCCGGATGAGCCTCGCCCCTGACCTTTTGAATCAAATCGATCTGTTTGCCTTTTTCCTGCAGGTTATCGGTGATGAAATGGTCTTTGCCGAATTTATCGCTGATGGCAGCCGGTGCCGGTTTTTCAGTCAGGATATTTTCTATGACTTTGGCGTGTCCCCAGCCGAGCAGTTTGTTCAGGTTGCGAATCTTGAGATAGAGCTGATTGTATTTTTCCGGCATGATAACGACCGTATTGCAGACATACTTTTCGCGGATAACGGCTGCCAGACTGAGGATTTTCTTATCGGTGATTTTTTTTGAGTCGCGAACGCCGATATCCTCCAGGGCGAGAACATCCCACTCCTCGATCAGGACACCGGCGATAACGAGGGGGCCGAAGAAATCGCCTTTTCCCGATTCATCGACCCCGATAATTGGCCACAGCTCGTCGGACACTTAGTTGGACCGCTCGAGATATTCACCCGTGCGGGTATCGATTTTGATCTTGTCTCCGATTTTGATAAACAGCGGAGCTTTCAGTTGCAGACCCGTTTCGACTGTTATACCCTTTTGGATATTCGAGACGGTATCGCCTTTGACGGCCGGTTCGGCGTCGGTGACTTCGAGAACGACCGAGGCCGGCATATCCAGAGAAATCGCGCGCCCTTCGAAGAACAGAATCGTATATTCGTGGTTCTCCATCAGATACCAGCGGGTATCGCCGAGGCTTTCCTCGGACAGGAATGACTGTTCGTACGTCTCGGTATCCATGAAATGATAGCCGTCGGCATCGTTATACAGGTACTGCATTTTTCTATTTTCGAGGTCCGGCAGGCCGAACGATTCACTCGACAAATACGATTTTTCAAAAACCGCGCCGGTAATCAGGTGTTTCATTTTCGCCTTCGTATGCGGCCGGCCGCGGCCCATTTTGGCATGATTAAATTCGACGATAACGTACGGTTCGCCTTCAACAAGAACCCGCATGCCTTTTCTGAATTCAGCGGCAGTGATCATTGCTCCTCCATATCGGGACTGGACATTCGTATTTTCGTGCGGCTAATATAATAAAAATCAGGCCGTTTGCTACCCTTTTTTCTCGGCTTTCTCGACTTGTGAGATTTCCGAGGCGCTATCGCTAGCGGCCAGAATCGGCAGAGAAATACGGCAGACGGCGCCGCCTTCAGTGCGGTTGTTAAAGGTAATCGAGCCCTTGTGGAGGGAGATGATTTTATGAGTCAAGGCCAGCCCCAGCCCCGTACCGGACGGTCGTGAGGAGACAAATGGCGTAAACAGGTCATTTTTTATGGAATCGTCGATACCGGAACCGTTGTCGGCAATCAGAATATTGACGAGGCCTTCATACACGCTGACGGCGACATCTACCGTCCCTTCAAAATCTACGGCCTGGCAGGCATTGTCGATGACATTACAGAGGGCTTCCTTGATAAGCATGCCGTCAGCATTGACCGGCAGCGGCAGCTCTCCCCCATTGAATGAAAATGAGACATGTTCCAGGCCCGGAGTCAATCGGGATTTTTCGAGTATTGACGCGATCAATTCACTGAGGTCGAATCGTTCGGTATTAATACTGAGCGGCCGGGCAAAGGTTAAGAAGCGGCTGACCATTTTTTCCGATGTCGTCGTTTCTTCGCGAATCGAAGAGGCGAGATCGGACAAGGCCGGATTTTCAGAGGTTTTCTTCGATAGTAATTGCGCAAACCCGGAAATTGCCGCCAGCGAATTACGAAGTTGGTGGGCAAGCCCGGCAGTCATTTCTCCAAGGGCCGCCATACGGCGATTGATTTCTACTTCCGACTGGAGTTTCCGTATTTCGGTGATATCGTTGAACAGCACGGCAAGGCCGATTTCAACGCCTGATTCGTCATAGATTTTCGAGCTTTCAACGCCCAGAAAATGCTGTCCGTCGGGCCGGGATATTTCTATTGCACGCCGCGGTGTCGCCTGGCCTCGGGAGATACCGGCATCGATAATCATATTCAATTCATCATCATCCGGAAAGGTCGTCAGGTAGTGTTTATCGAGAACAAGCGAGGGATCATAACCGAGGATTTCCTCGGCGGCTCGATTGTATTCGATGACTTTTCCGGCGGCATCGATATGAATGATACCAGAGGCAATGGATTGGAGGATGTATTTATTGATTTTCTCTAATTGCCGGGCCTTGCTCGATGATGCGGCATAGAGTTTCTTGAGCTCATCTTGCGCGCCGGTCAATTCGGCGATTGTGTCTTCGTATGATTGAAGAATTTGTGCGACCTCATCGCCTTCTTCGTCGGTTGTCAGGCGTCCCGCATTTTCAGCGGCCTGGCGCATGGCTTTGAACGGTTTAAGAATCAGCCGCGGTAAGCCAATGGTCATCGGAATGATTAAAAGGATGATAATGCTTGTCAGAATCAGCGAGTGTTTCGATGCGTTGGCGAAGACTGCCAATACCGGGGTATTGGTCTGGACTGTCATGAGAACATATTGGCCGGGCAAATATGACGCCACCTGAACTCCGGTACGGCGGGAACCGTCCATATCCGATAAGAGTAACAAATCGCCTTCCAGTAGTCGAACGAGTTCTTTCTGTTCGATACTCCTCACACCCCCTTGCGATATAATTGCCGTCCTGATAAACGTCAGAAGGCTGTCTCGGGAAGCGGCCGGAAGTTGTTCGGCTAAAATTGAGGTGATCTGATATTGCTGTTTGATATTCGTGAGATGATCTGCCGGGATATCCGGGGTTTGGTTTTTTTGTACGGCCAGCGCGGTTCTCTGGAGGCCGGACAGAACGCGGTTGTCGATTTGCTCGCTGACCTGGCGTTTTCCCTGGAAAAAGATGTAAGTCGTTCCAAAGTTTAAAAAAAGCAATAAAATGACAATTACGGCCAGACCAAATCGCATTTCCGCTTCGTATTTATTTAGCATCGCGCGCATATCTCTGTTTTCGGCATATTCTTCAACCGGTTGACAGTAAGCGAGAGAAAAAAGTCATTGGAAATAAACACGAAACTACGTATGATACTACTATCATGAGCAAATCCCATAAGAAGAAATCTGTGACAACCCAAGGGAAGCAGTCTACCCCTAAAAAAGCCATAGATAAAAGTAAGAGACGATTGTATCAGTTTTTGGGACTGTTTATCGGCTTGCTGATTGTCGGCTCAATCATCTATCCTCTCCTGTCGATTCATTTCGATACCCAACTTCAGGGATTCATGGCAATTACGGCGAAAATCTGCGGAACCGTTTTGGGGTTGTTCACTGATGATATAATGATAAGCGACCGGTTCGTGACATTCGATGGATTTTCCATCGAAGTTATCGAGGAGTGTACCGGATTGCTGGAGATGCTGATCTTTCTGGCTGCGTTGTTGGCCTATCCGGCCAGCTGGCGGTCGAAATTGTATGGATTTTTGGCCGGGATTCCGGCATTGTATATATTTAATGTGGTCCGGATTGTCTTTTTGACCATAGTCGGTGCACATTATAACAGCATGTTCGATTTTATGCATCTGTATTTCTGGCAGGCGACGCTGATTCTCATGATAACGACGGTTTGGGTGCTATGGATTCTCCTGGTGGTGAATCGTGATAAGAAATCTGTCGGTCTTTTTGCTTAGCCTCATAGTCAGTTCGGTCATCCTGACATATTTCTGGCGTGAGGGGCTACAAATGCAATATACCATGCTGTTTAAACCTGCGGCTATGTATGTATATAAATTACTGGGGATTCATAAGTCCGGCATTCGACTGGTAATAGAACATTTTACGAGTCTTATCCCGTATATTGCACTCTGCATTTCTCTTCCCAATGCTCCGTGGAAAAGGCGGATCATTTATCTTGGATATGGGCTGGGGATTATTATTCTCGTTCATTTTATTCTTATTATCGCAATATCGAAAGTGTATTCGGTGTACAGCGGATCGGAGACGGCATACAAGTTCATGGTGCCGATGTTTATATTAAACGATTCCCTGCCGCTGATAATCTGGTTTCTTTTTTTCTACCGGGAGATTATTTCGCTGTTCAAGCGAGAGAAGGCTACAGCATCAGAACATTCTTGATGTAATAATCGATAAGCTGTTCCCCGAAGATGACAACGAGCAATGCGGCCATCGCCAAAAAGGGTCCGAACGGAATCACGCGCTGGCTTCGGATTTTGCGGGAACTGATCATCCAGAACAACGATACGACCATTCCAATAACGGCCCCGCCGAAGAAAATCAGCAGGATTTTCTGCCAGCCGACGAAGGCGCCCATCATGGCGGCCATCTTGATATCGCCGCCGCCCATAGCTTCCTTTTTGAAGAGCCATTCGCCCAGATAGGCAATGCCCAGGAGCGATAGTCCACCGACCAAAAATCCGATGACCGAATTTAAGATACCGGGAGGGGTTACGAACAAGGCGCTGATCAGGCCGACTATCATGCCGGGATAGGTTACTTTATTGGGGATTATCTGATGTTCGAGATCGATAAAGAAAATCACGATCAACGAAGACGCCAGATAACAATGAACTGCCATGAGCGGCGTCAGGCCGTCCAGGTAATAAAACAGAATATAGAGCGCGCCATTGAGTAACTCGACGAAGGGATAGCGCGGCGAAATGGGATGGCGGCAGATTTTGCATCGGCCGAATAATATCATGTATGACAGAACGGGGATGTTGAGATAGAACGGTATCGGCATGCGACAATTCGGACACATGGAGCGCTCGAATATGATCTTCTTGTTATTGGGCAGGCGGAAAATCAGCACGTTCAGAAACGAGCCGATGGCCATGCCCAGCAAACCGATAAATATATTCCAATAGATGTGTTCCTGCATACCCATAGTATCGGACGATTGGGCTCAGCCTTTGAATGATTCTTTAAAATAAATCAAGAGCGATGGGCAAACGATAGCTGCCGTTTCGGTTCGGAGGATTCTGTCGCCGAGAGTGATAATCGGGATGTTTTTCCCCTTTATTAACTCTATTTCGCCTTTTGAGAATCCGGATTCGGGCCCGGTAATGACGGTAATCGAGGATTCATTATAGGTGTTGATGAAGTCATTCAGGTTTGTCGTTTCCGATTCGGGATGAAACAGGATTGCCTGTTCGGGGTTTATCGTTGAGATGAAGTCGGCGAGTGACATCGGTTCGGAAATGGCGGGGAATTTCGAACGGCCGGATTGCTTGGCGGCGGCCTCGCAAACGCGATTCCAGCGATCGAGTTTTTTTGCAATGGCCGATTTATTTTCGAGTTTGACTTTGGCCTTTTCCGTCAATAAGGGAACGAATCGGCAGATACCGACTTCGGTACCTTTTTCAAGGACGGTATCGAATTTCGAGGCCGTTGATATACCTACCGCCAGTGTCACACTCAGGGCTGCTTCGCCGCTGTTTCTCGTTGTTTTGATAATTCCACAGATAACCGACTTCTGGGCCAACTCGGTAATTTCGCAGATATGCGCCTCGCCGGTACCGTCGATTAATCGAACGGTATCCCCTTTGCCGAGTCGCAGTACGGATGAAATATGTTTGGCCTCGGGACCGGATAAGATAATCCGATCGCCGTCTTTATCCGATGGATTGAATGTGAATGTCTGTATCATACACGAATCGTATATGTTATCCACTCATTGTCGGGATATATGGTATACTCACTCAGGCCGCATTCGGCCAGGGCAGCATCGATATCAGGCTGGTCGAGATTCAGCAGGCCGGAGAGAATTATGTACCCGCCCGGTTTGACTATGGCTTTGAGCCGCGGCACTATCGGCACAATGACTTTCTTGATGATATTGACGATGACGACATCGAAGTGCTCGTTCGCGTCGGCATCCTCAATGCTTCCGAGATATGCTGAACATTTATCCGCGACACCGTTAATTTCGAAGTTTTCGATGCTGTTATCGACGGCCAGTTGATCGATATCATAACTGACTACTCGTGAGGCTCCCTTTTGGGCGGTGTAAATACCCAGGATTCCGGAGCCGCAACCGAGATCGAAGACCGTTTTACCCTGCAGGTCCAGTTTTTCCAGACATGCCAGACAACTGCGAGTGGTTTCATGTTTGCCGGTCCCGAAGGCCATCTTCGGTTCGATGACGATAACCTGCTTGCCGGGGAAATTGTCTTTATCCCAGGGCGGTGCAATGACAATCGAATGCCCGATTTCAATCGGCACGACTGATTTGCGATACGATTCTATCCAGTCGATATTGTTGATGGTCTTCGTCGCGACGGAAATATTCCCGTATGAATCATCGACTTCTTTGAGATAGGTTGTCAGTCCGGCCAGTTTTTCATCGAGGACAACATCCACCGAGACATAAAACTGGATTTTGGTGTGACTGTTGCCTTCCTCATCTTCCAGCAGAAGTCCGGTCGAGATGTTTTCAATGATGTAATTCGAGACGGCATCGACGTCCTTTTGCAGGACCTCGATGGTGACCTCGTGGTACTTCTCGATTTCGATGTGTCCGTTTTTCATCATACTCCGAGCGTTTCGCGCAGTTTTTCGAAGAATGACTTCGATGATTTCGGCGGCTTGAACGATTCCGATTCTTCCAGTTTGCGGAGTAGTTTCTTATCGGAATCCTTCAGATTTTTCGGCGTCCAGACCTGTACTTGTACCAACTGATCACCGCGGCCGTTTCGCCGCAGATACGGCAAGCCGGCGTTTTTCAGTTTGAACACTTTGCCAGTTTGCGTTCCGGCCGGGATGTCGATGTGGGCATTGCCGTTGAGTGCCGGGACTTCTATCGTTCCGCCCAGGGCGGCCGTTACGAATGAAATCGGCACTTGACAGACAATGTGTTCGCCCTGCCGGGTGAAGATGTCATGATCTTTTTCCTCGATGACGACGATGAGATCGCCCGGAGGTCCTCCCTGCCGACCGGCCTCGCCTTTGCCTTCGATAGGAATATAGTTGCCCTGCGCGACACCGGCAGGGATATCGACATTTACCGTGGTCGTATCACTGACACGCCCCTCACCGGAGCACACCGGGCATGGTCGCGCGATAACCTGACCGCTTCCCCGACACATGTCGCAGGTGGTGACATTGACCATTTGCCCGAACAGCGAGCGAGTGATGCGCCGCACCTGGCCCGCGCCTTTGCACTGCGGACAGGTTGTTTTGCTGCTGCCGGGAGCGCTGCCATGCCCAGAGCACTCGGGACAGGTGACATGCTGTTTGACGCGAATTTTTTTCTTCACGCCTGAGGCTATTTCCTCGAGCGTTAATTTGACTCGCACCTGTTGGTCGCGGCCGCGATTGTTGGGTCTGCGGCGACCGCCGAAGATATCCTCGAAGCCGCCGAATCCTCCGCCGCCGAAGTCGCGCATGAAGGCGCGCAGGGCATCGGCGAGGTCGAATCCCTCGAATCCGTATCCACCGGCTCCGAATCCGCCTGCGCCCTGTCCCATTCCGGCATGGCCGAACTGATCATACTGGCGGCGCTTGTTCGGATCCTTGAGGACCTCGTACGCCTCGGTGGCCTCTTTGAACTTATTTTCGGCCTCGGCGTCACCCGGATTTCTATCCGGGTGAAACTGCATCGCCTTTTGCCGATACGCCTTCTTTATTTCAGCCTCATTAGCCGATTTCTCGACTCCAAGGACTTCGTAATAATCGCGTTTTTCCATCTACCCCAGCTTATTTCTTTTCGTCATCGTCTACAACTTCATAGTCGGCATCGACCGTGCCATCATCGGATGCCGCCTGTCCGCCGGCGGCCTGTTCGGCCCCCGGTTGCGGCCCGGCCTGACCGGCGCCTTCCGCGCCCTGGCCTTCGGTCTGTTTATAGATTTCGGCGGCCAGCTTGTGCGATGCCTGCATCAGTTCTTCTATCGCATCTTTGATGGTCTTGGCGTTGTCGGAGCTGATCGAAGATTTCACTTTTTCCATGGCGTCTTCGATTTTCTTCTTATCGTCGGCGCCGACTTTGTCGCCGTGTTCTTTGAGCGTTTTTTCGGTCTGATAGACGACCTGATCGGCCTCGTTGCGCGCCTGAATCAGCTCTTTTTTCGTCTTGTCGGCATCGGCGTTGGCTTCGGCGTCTTTGACCATCTTATCGATCTCTTCTTCGGAGAGGCCGGACGATGATTCGATGCGGATCTTTTGCTCTTTGCCGGTGCCGAGATCCTTCGCGGATACCTTCACGATGCCGTTGGCGTCGATATCGAACGAAACCTCGATTTGCGGCATACCGCGCGGCGCCGGCGGAATACCAACGAGATCGAAGCGACCCAGCGTGCGGTTGTCCATGGCCATCTCGCGCTCACCCTGCAGGACATGAATCGATACGGCAGGCTGATTGTCGGAGGCGGTCGAGAATATTTGTGATTTCTTCGTCGGGATCGTCGTGTTGCGCTCGATGAGCGGCGTCATGACGCCGCCAAGGGTTTCGATACCAAGCGACAGCGGGGTGACATCCAGAAGCACGACATCTTTCAAATCGCCGGCCAGCACACCACCTTGTATTGCCGCGCCGATGGCGACGACTTCATCGGGATTGACCGAGCGGTTCGGTTCGCGACCGAATAGTTTTTTAACCGTTTCCTGCACCTTAGGCATACGGGTCATGCCGCCGACGAGAATTACTTCGTCGATATCAGACGGGGCGACACCGCCATCGCTCATTGCGGCGCGGCACGGACTGATCGTGCGTTCGATCAGGTCATCGACGAGCGCTTCGAATTTAGCACGCGACAGCGTCAGATCGAGATGCTTGGGACCACTGGCATCGGCGGTGATGAACGGCAAGTTGATATTTGTCTGCATAGTCGTCGACAATTCGACTTTGGCTTTTTCGGCAGCTTCTTTGAGGCGCTGCAGGGCCATGCGGTCGGCGCGCAGGTCTATGCCATTTGATTTTTTGAATTCGTCGGCCATCCAGTCGATGACTTTCTGATCGAAGTCATCGCCGCCGAGGTGACCGTCGCCGTTGGTCGAGCGGACTTCGAAGACGCCTTCGCCGAGTTCCAGAATGGAGATATCGAAGGTGCCGCCGCCGAGGTCATAGACGGCGATTTTCTGGCTTTCCTTTTTATCCAGACCATAGGCGAGTGAAGCCGCGGTCGGTTCGTTGATGATGCGGAGGACTTCGAGTCCGGCGATCTTACCGGCGTCTTTAGTGGCCTGCCGCTGGCTGTCATTGAAGTAGGCCGGGACCGTGATGACGGCTTGCGTCACTTCACCTCCGAGGTATTCCTCGGCCGTTTTCTTGAGGCTTTGCAGCACCATTGCTGAGATTTCCGGCGGGGCATATTCGTTCCCCTCGATAACGACGCGGACATCGCCGCTGCTGTTTTCGATGACTTTATACGGTACGATTTTCTCTTCGGCTTCGACTTCGCCATGACGGCGTCCCATGAAGCGCTTGATGGAAAACACAGTGTTTTCCGGATTGGTGATTGCCTGGCGCTTAGCCGTCGCGCCGACGAGGCGCTCGCCACTCTTCGTGAACGCGACGATGGACGGTGTCGTGCGACCGCCTTCCGCATTCGGGATAACGACCGGCGTGCCGCCTTCGAGTACCGCGACGCAGGAGTTGGTCGTTCCCAAATCTATTCCGATTACCTTACCCATGATATATTTTCCTCCGAATATATTTATTCGTGATTGTTTTCTTCTGATTGCGGTTGCCCCGAGCTGACGACAACTCGCGCGTGGCGCAGGACTTTGTCTTCGAGTTTATATCCGCGCTGTATTTCATTGACGATGATACCCTCGTCGTACTCTGCTGATGGTTGCTGCATCAACGCCTCGTGTACATTTGGATCGAACGGCTGCCCGACGGCCTCGATCGGCGTCACATTCTCTTTTTTCATCAGGTCCATTAACTGGCTGTAAATGAGCTCGACGCCTTTCTTGTAGCTTTCTCCGTTGCCTCCGTTGTCGTCAGCCTGGATGGCTCGCTCGAAATTGTCGGCGATTTCCACCAATGAGCGCAGCAGGCGAGCGTTGGCAGTTTTAATTAAATCTCCGAATTCGCGTGCCGTACGTTTTTTGTAATTGTCGAATTCAGCGGCCAACCGCATGTAGCGTTCTGATTCGGACTCGCGCTCCTCGATTTTCGGCAGTTCGACCTGTTCATCGACCGGCTTGTCGGAGGCTTGTGCATCCGATTGCTCTTCCGGAGACTCCGCCGATTCGTTTTCTGATTTGGCGGACTCGGTGCATTCTTCTTCCGTAGTGTTATCCGGTTTCATTTGTTCTTCATTCATATTCTTGTCACCCCGGCTGAAAAATGATTTCATCATCTATTTCTCAATACTTTGCTTAATTGTTGCGCGGCGAATTTGACCAGCGATGTGAGTTTGCCGTACGGCATTCTCGTCGGTCCGATAACGCCGATCGTACCCTTCGTTTCTCCGGCATTATATGATGCCGAAACGATCGAGCATGATTGAATTTCTCTCGATCTGTTTTCCGCACCGATGGTAATGACGATGCCGCTGTCCTTTAGATCTCCGGCGCGAAGACTTTCGATTAATCCCTGCGGGCTGTTAATCAGGCGGATGATTTCAGTCAGCTTTTCCTTATCCGCGAATTCCGGTTTCATAATCAGATTTTCCGCGCCGCCGATATGCAGGCGGGTGCCCGAGTCGCTTTTCCAGACCTCGGAATCATCATCGAGAAACAGTCTGAGTAATCGAGGATTCCCGCCGGTTCCGGCGAGCCGCTCCTGGGCCGATTTTCGGATTTTCCCCAGCGGCAGACCGCTCAGTTTTTCATTGAGCACCTGCGACATGGCGTTGAGTTCCGGCAGGCTGATACTGGCTTCGATTTCGAGGAGAATTGTTCTTGCCAGTCCCGAGCTGAAGGCTAGGACGACGAGGATTTTCCCCTCGGCCATGTGAATGAGTTCGATGCGCGACAGCACAGAATCTTCGATGTGCGGTGTAATCGTCACGCCGAGTTGATTCGACAATTCGGCAAGCACTCGCGATGTCTGCTCCAGTACGGAATCGATACCACCGTATTGGGCCGATATCGTCTCGTGGATGACCCGCTTTTCGGTCTCGGTCAGATGCTCTTCACCGAGCAGCATATCGACGAAGAGGCGATAACCGGCATCGGTCGGGATGCGCCCGGCCGAGGTGTGCGGCTGGAGTACGAGGCCCATTTCTTCGAGATCCTGCATGGTGTTTCGGATCGTCGCGGATGAAATGCCGAGGCGGAATTTATTCGCAATGACTCGTGAGCCGACCGGATCGGCCGAGGTCACATAATGCGAGATCAGACAAGCCAATACCTTTTTTTCGCGGTCTGACAGGTTCTCAAAAGCCATTTTAATACGTACTCATTCAACAAGATACAGTCGTTTTTAGCACTCGATGCCAGCGAGTGACAAAAAACAGATAAAAGCGTCTTTTGTCAACCATTATTTAACAGTTTTGGAGGCCGAGTGTTCCTGAAAAATCGATTGTAACCGATTCATGAATAGATAGTTACCTTTTGACTGGAATAATCTGGGGATGATATATCGAGAATATCAGCGGAGAAGGTCAGGGCTTCGATGATTTCGTCGTTGCCGTATCAGCGGTCGTCTTTTTTGTCTGGGTCGGCTTGTTTTTTTCGGCCCGGTCATCAATGCCGTTTTTGTTGTTATCTATGAATTTGTCGAAATTGTCCGTCTTCCCCTTCCCTCCTGTATCCTGGGGTGGGGCGGCCGGTTGCGCCGTCTGGGCAGAATCCGGTTTCGGATTCGTTTCCTTCTTGGCGCGGTCGATACCGAAAATCGTTCCGGTACAGACGACCAGTAAAACGACTATAATGAGTATCAGCTTCATATATCTAAATATAAAACGTTCGGGTGGGTTAGCCAATATAAAACTGACTAACCCACTCTCCATTTTGGGGCCTGGCCTAATTCCTGCCGCCGCTGCGAGACTTCGATCCACCGCCGGACTTTGATGATGACGAAGACGACTTCGATGCACCACCACCGGATGATTTCGTCGAACCACCCGAGGACTTGGAGGAGGATCCTCCGGAGGATTTATATCCGCCGGAGGACTGAGAGGTTGAGCCTGATTTTGTCGAACTGCCGCCATTGTCTATTGTCGACTTACCGCTGGATGACGGTGACGAGGAACTACCCTGTTTCACCGTACGCTGCGAGCCGGAGCTTTCCTTCGTCGTACTTCCGGATGAGCGCTTGAATGTACTCTTGCTGCCGGTTGATCGCTGAGAACCGGACGACTGTTTAGTCGTACGATATTCTTCGGAATTACCGGACGATTTGCTCGATCCGGATTTTTTCGTACTCCATGAGTTCCACTTGTTCGTCGAGCGCTTCGAATCATCGGAGGATGATCGCTTTGTCGCGCTGCCATCGGACTGTTTCGTCGCCGAGCCGGTTTTGTAGCGATCCGAAGACTTGGTCGTATAATCCTTATCGTACTTGGTCGTCGTGCCCGGCCGGGAGAATTTATCCACCTGCTGGCGTACTCCGGTCGGACTGGTTGTGCGCGAGGTCTTGACGCGCTGATCGGACAACACGTAATCCGATTTCCGATAGGTCTTGACCTGCGTGCGCAGATCGGTGTAGCGACTCACTTTGGAGCGGCTGGTATTCACGATGCTGTGGTCGAAGAAGTACGGTCGATCATGATAGCGAATGTGGTAGTGGTGCTCCCAGCAGTATCCATAGCGATCGTAAATCGTAAACCAGTGCCAGCCCAGGAGAATGCGCGGAATATACAATGGAGCGATTCCGATAAAGACGCCATCGATGTAAACTTCGCCGCCATACGGGTAGTCGATATAAATCATCGTGTAGTCCGGGCCGGTGTACCACGGCTGCGGGACATATACCGGCTTGTAGTAGTAGGTGGCCGACTTCACATAGATCGAGGTGTGATCGTAGGCCTTGGCACAGTCATCCCAGCGACATTCAAAATAGCGATAGTTGAGATCCTCGATAAAATCTTCGGGGTCTTCCCTGTCGTCCATATACGGTGCATCGCCTTCGTACCAATTCGGAATCTCCATTCTCTGAGTCGATGCAACGGCCTGAAGGTGTTCGATGCCTTCGGGGCCGGAAACGACCAGGTCATAGTCGGCATTGCGGCCGGGAATCGAATAGGTTTCACCGCCGTCGATTCGGCCGTCTTCCCAGGGATCTTCCGGGAACAGGATATGGACTTCGCCGCGCGTATCGACGCCGTAGATGACGGCATAGCAGTCGTAGTTGGCCTGGAAGTAAATGCGGACTTCCTCGCCGACATAATAGATGCCGTCTTCGTTGTCGACCCACACATCGATGTTCAGGTCAGTCGGACCCGAATCATGATATTCGCGGACCAGGCTTTGGGCTTGTACCGCGGCCGGGATCATCAGGGCCGCCAGTGTCAGTATAATCATCATCCGTTTCATAATGTACCTGCCTTTCCGTAACCGGAAGACATAATTTTTCGTCGGCTTATAATGCGCCGATCGTCTCAGTTTCGGTTTTTTCGTTGGCCATCCGCAGATAATTATCGGGACGATCAATCTTCGGCTTCGGGAATACCGCCGGTTTCAATTCCGGGTTGCCGGTATCGACCTGATACGCCCAGTCAACGACGATACTGTTATTCGGTATATCGACCGCCGTCACTCGCACCTTGGCGAAATGATTGTCATCCGTCCAGATGATATAGGTATGGCCTGCTATTACTTCCACCCAGCCTAATTGAGACCAGCCTTCGGTCGGAGAATAATTGACTTCGTCCAGATTGCTGGTGTACCCCATGTCCTGAATATCCGTGTCGATATTCGAGACGTTTATGTAAAAGACGCCGTTGGCGTCATAATATTCGACATAGAAATCCGCATCGATACTGTTATAAGCGACGACTCGCCGACCTGAAAAATCCCAGCCGGAGTTATCCGGGTTGATATTGAAATCGTACAGGCGCTGATTGTAGGCCTCGGGACGCGGCGTGTCGAACACATATTCATACGACAAATCGGACAAATGGCCGTAGATGTCGATCGATGAGACCGCATAATAGTAGGTCTGGCCGTTCGTGACATTGTCGTCGACGAATTCATTATCGGTCGTTTCGCCTATTGACCAATAGCCGGTGTCCGGATGATTGGAGCGATAAACGATATAATAATCGAAATCACCCTCGACATCATCGATATGGTTCCAATAAATATATACAGCGCCGTCACCGGTAATCGAATAGACACCCTGAGGTACCGGCGGAGCGCCGGCATCGCCTGAGCATAAGATACAATCATCGTCATTGTCGCAACCGACCAATCCCAGGGCGGCAATTGCGGCTATCAGTATCAGTAGTTTCTTCATATTCGCCTCCATATTTCCTGTTTCCTGTATTGCAAAGCTCGTGCCAAAAGCGCCCAGCCATCCTTACCTGTTATACAACAACGAGATAACAAAGTTTTCCTGAAACTGAATTGTAACAATCTCGAAAATGCCGCACAAAAATAGTGCTGTCTTTGGTTCGGATGCACTTTTATCGTGTATATGAATGAGAGAAGTTATTTTACCTGAATCAGATAGCAACCCCAACCCGGACTTCTTTGGTATAAAAACCGCTTGATTTCATATCGGTTTATTATTTATTATAGGCTTTCAGCATAAGGGAGTAGTATGAAAATTCTGGTTATCGGCTCCGGCGGTCGCGAGCACACTATTGTATGGAAACTAAAGGCCTCGCCGCTGGTTACCAAAGTCTATGCCGCCCCCGGCAATGACGGTATCGGCCTGATGGCCGAGTGTGTCGATATCGCCGTCAACGACCTTGAGGGGCTTGCGAAGTTCGTTCAGGACAATCAGATAGACCTTACCGTCGTCGGCCCGGAACTTCCCTTGACGCTCGGTATCGTCGACTTATTCGAGAGTAAGAAACTGCGTATTTTCGGTCCGACGCAGAAGGCGTCTGAGATTGAGGGATCCAAGGCTTTCGCCAAGGAGTTCATGCGCAAGTACCATATCCCGACTGCCAGCTTTAAGGTTTTTTCGGAGAAGGATGAAGCGCTGTTCTTTGCTTCGTCCGCGGCGTATCCGGTCTTTATCAAGGCGTCCGGTTTGGCGGCCGGCAAAGGCGCTATAAAAGCTGACAATGCGGAAAAGGCTCGTGAAATAATCGAGCAGGTCATGGGCGACCGGATATTCGGCGAAGCCGGTGATAAAATCGTCATTGAGGATTGTCTTGTCGGTCCTGAGGTCACGGTAATGGCGTTTACCGACGGCAAGACGATTCTGCCGATGCTGTCGTCGCAGGATCATAAGCAGGTATTCGACGGTGATGAAGGCCCGAATACCGGCGGTATGGGTGCGTATTGCCCAACGAATATCGTCAATGACCAGATGATGCAGACAATCAAGGAGCAGATTCTGGAGCCTGCCGTGTATGGGCTGGAAAAGGAGGGCCGCAGGTACAAGGGCATTCTCTATGCCGGCCTGATGATTACCAAGTACGGCCCGAAAGTTATCGAGTTCAACTGTCGATTTGGTGACCCGGAGACGCAGGCGGTATTGCCTCTTCTCCATTCGGATTTGGCCGATATTTTTATCGCCATCGTGGACGGTAATTTGAGCATCATCGAACCGGTCTGGAAGCCGGCGGCGGCAGTCTGTATCGTGATGGCAGCCAAAGGATATCCGGGCAAGGTTGAAGCCGGGCAAAAAATCACCGGGCTTCGCACCTACCGGGAAAACCATGCGTATATTTTCCACGCGGGGACCAAAAAAGACGGCAAGGATTGGATTGCGAGCGGCGGCCGGGTTCTCGGTGTTACGGCCGTGAACAAAACAATTCCGCTGGCGTTGAAAGCAGCATATAACACAATAGAAAGCATTCACTTCGATGGCGCACATTATCGCCACGATATAGCCTATCAGGCAGTAAAGTAGATGATTATGAAAAAAGACGTACTTATATTGATCGGATCCTCATCGGATCAGGAAATCGCCGATGCGGCCGTTGCCATGCTGGATAAACTCGGCATTGGCAGCGATCTGAAAGTTTCATCGGCACACCGCCACCCCGACCAGACAATCGAACTGGCGCGCAACGCTGCGGACAACGGATACAAAGTCGTTATCTGCATGGCCGGTATGGCCGCGCACCTTCCCGGCGTTGTTGCTGCGAATACGAATTTGCCGGTTATCGGTGTTCCGATTGCCGCATCGTTCATGGGTATCGATTCGATGCTCTCAATGACGCAGATGCCTCCCGGCATTCCGGTGGCAACGGTCGCCGTCGGTAAGGCAGGCGCCAAAAACAGCGCGATACTTGCAGCCCGGATTCTCGGCTTGTCGGATAACGAGATAGCCAAGCGGCACCTCGAGTACCGCAATTCCCTTTGATATTTCCGGGATATTTTCGTCTAATTGTGAATATAAGAGTATGGACTTAATACAAAAATGGGAGAAGATATGAAACACTCTGTCACCTGCACTCCGCTGAGATTCCTGACACTTGCCCTCTTAGTGGTAGCATTTTCTTTCTCCACGGCTCTGGCCCAGGACGCCAATCAGGAGATAGACAAAGCGAATCAGGCGAAAGAAAGTTTTAACCAGGCCATCGAAGCCGTTCAGAAGGGCGATACGGTTACCGCTATTACGATGTACAAAGGCGCCCTTCAGCTTGACGATAAACTTGCCGATGCCTATTTGAATCTGGGGTCGATTTATTTCGCGCAGGAAAAGTTTAAAGAAGCCGAAACGACCTTCAAAAAATACACTGAAGTGAACCCGAGCGATCCGGTTGGGTTCTCCAATCTCGGCAAAGTTTATGCGGCACAGAAGAAGAACACTGACGCCAAAACCGCATATGAAAGCGCGCTCGCTGCGGATGCAAACTATGCTGAGGCGCACAAAGAGCTTGGGAAAATTTATTTCGGCATGGATAACTATGATGCAGCCATTTCCTCGCTGCAGAAATTCACGGCGGCAGTTACCGATGATTATTATGCATTCTATCTGCTCGGTGTTGCCTATGAGAAAAAGAAACAGACGAACGAAGCGATTACTGCTTATCAGAATGCTTTGAAAAATAATCCGAGTCACTTCGAATCGTTGCGCAACCTTGGTAAGATTTATGTCAAGAAGGAAAACTATACTCAGGGCATCGATTATTATAAAAAGGCCATGCAGGCGAAGCCGAAAGACTATAAGACGGCATATAACCTGGCTATTGCCGTTCAGTCAAAAGACCCGAACGATTATGACACGGTGATTGCACAGTGGGAAGAGTTTTTGAAACTTGCTCGCAAAATTCCTAAAGCGAGCAAACAGGTGGACAATGCCGAATCGGTCTTGAAGCAGCTTCGCGAGGCGAAAGCCGCGGCAGCCGAACAGTAAAAATCATTTCTCATTGTTTGGAATCTAATTCCAAATGAATTCGGGGGAGCAGAATTCACGCGCCGCTCCCCCGTTTTTTTATTCATATCTGGCAGAATCCCAATCCCCTCCAAAATTACCTTGATTGATTTATCTTCCATTCTCCGCCTGTTACTAACTAACGAACCGAAAGAGACTTCCGACGTTTGAAATAGCAACGAAAATAGAGAGGAGAGCTGGCTCTCCTCTCTCAGAATTGACAATTGCCGTGCCGTCTAGTCGGTGCAGATAACCGGCGCAGGACCATTACCATACAAGTAATTAAGCAGGTATGATACATCGAGAATGTTGATGCCGGGTTTACCGTTAAGATCTGCCTGACATGGGCAGACGGGAGCCGGGCCGCCGCTATACAGATACTGAAGAAGATAGTCGGCATCAAGGATATTAACGTTGCCGTCGTTATTGACGTCACCGGGGACATCTGTACACATATCATCTGCAAAGGCCGGCAGAGAGGCCGCTATTGTCAGACATGCTACTGCAGCGATAAGAAACAAGATTCTCCGTTTCATGGAAAATTCCCTCCATAGGTTAGAGTTATACAAACACGGCATTCACGAATGCGCTAAAAGTCCGTGCCAATAGACATCGCGGCACATACAATAAAGAGAGATTCCGGAACAACAATCATTTTAAATGATTATCATAACATCGTGCAATAAGGAGGCTGAATCTTGCAAATTATTTAACACTATGAATCGATGTATTGTAACAATATATTAGTATCGTTACAATACATCGTATTATAAATTCGCTTTACTATTCAGTTATAACCACAATGACCTGATGCCTTCATGAACTGCATTCGCGATTATGAAGTATGTAACCGCTACAATCCATCACAATATTACTAACAGAACTTCGGCGCAGGACCGCCATAAAAGATATAGTTATACAGGTACAAATAATCCGCCATACTGATAAAGCAATCGCCGTTGGCATCGGCCTGATCGAGGCATGGCGGCGGCGGACCGCCTCGATAGATATAATTGTACAAGTAAATCAGATCGGCAACGCTGATGAATCCGTCATTATTGACGTCTCCGGCGACACCGGAACAGGCAATAGCCTGCGTTGGCAGCATCCATGCCATTAGCAAATACGCCATTACGAGGATGAATAACATGTTTCTTCGTTTCATTTCAGACTCCTTTCCTTGATTAATCGATTATAATATTGTGATTTGTGTTGCATAACCATTATTAAACGAGCATTGTTGCGAACATCTGTTACAGGAGAAGAAGAGCACAGCCTCCTCTTCCCATATTCTCGGCCTGTATCGATATCTACGCTCCGCAATCCATGGGTGCCGGGCCGCCCATAAAGAGATAGTTGTAGAGATACAAATAATCGGATATCGTGATATTGCCGCTGCAGTTCATGTCCGCCTGATCGGGACACGGCGGCTCGGGTCCCCCGTTCCATAGGTATTGATACAGATAGAGATAGTCACTTAAGGTAACCCTGCCATCGTTATTGACATCGCCGGGTACACCTGTGCACTCGACTGCTTTTACCGGCGTACCGAATATCAATACCGTACCGAAGAGTAAGGCAATCACGAATAGTGTTATGATTTTCATAATGACTCCTGCTCAAAAAAGTGAACACACACAACAGTATCAATCTTAGACGCGCAATTTCAGGATGCTTTCCTTGATCGCAGCGTGAAAGACTGTTAGTTTAGAGGGAGAGGAGGTTATCCTCCTCCCCTGCAATTTGAGCCGCATTCGACCGTGAAATTATTCACACGGTATCGTATACTGACCCTGCAGATAGAGAATCAGAAAATCGATATCATCGTAGAATACTTTGCCATTGCAGTTAATATCGGCCTGGTCAATGCACGGTGGGTTGGGACCACCGAGCCACAGACAATTGACCAAGTATGTCACATCAGCACCGGTTATGGCTCCATCATTGTTGACATCGCCGCGGATTCCCGAGCAATCCACTGCGACAGCGGGTGTGACATAGATAATTGCGACAGCAACGACAGACAATGCAACCAGCAAAAGTTTCCGACTCATGAAAGACTCCTTTCTCTTGGGTTATTACTACTGTACACACTCCGATGAACGGCCTGAGTCAAGCTCAGCCACCGGATTGGATATTACTCTAGTATTCGATTGTAAAACAGAGAATGCGCCGATTTCGGTCGCAGTGATTGCTAAACCCCGTTGGATGTGTAAATAATATATGATATTTTTATATTGTATACAAGTATTTTAATAATATTATACTATTGATAGCCGCACAGTCAGCAATGAGTATGAATCGGCGACCGCCTGAGTGTGACAATAAAAAAGAAGCCCTCGAGTTACAGGCTCGAAGGCTCCGGTATTGCGCGGTATAGAAGGAACAAATCTTATTGCTTTTTGAACTCGACGCGATCGAAGTCGTCCCAGTCGATGATCACTTCATCACCGTCTTTTCCATCGGGATACACATAGATGCCTTTATTGTCATCGTTGATATCATTCGATTCGCGGAGGCGGAAATCGCGACCGTCCCACAGCGTCACGCGGCTGCTGCGGCGAGATAGTTTTTCGATCGATTTGATGTTGGCGAGGACGAAGTCGAAGTCGACGCTGCGATATTCACCGTCGATGACTTCCCATCCGTATTCCTCGTCGTTATCCCAGCGAATGTAGCCTGTGAATGCCTCGCCGTCCTCGTCATAGACGGTTCCGTACAGCCGTTCACCGCCCTTGAAATCATCATAGGTGGCAAATGCACTTGCCGGCGGATCCTTGATTTCGAGTTTTTCGAATTCATCCCAGTCGACATCTACTCGGCCCAACTTGGAATCGGAAATCGCGATGCCGCGATTACCGCTGTCGACATCGTTGGAGTCGTCAAGGCGCATCTTTTTGCCGTTTTTGGTCGTAACTTCCGAGGCCTGCGATGAGATTTTTTCGATACTTTGAATCTGTTCGAATTTAATTTTGCGTTTCCGGTTTTGCTCCCGGCCATCGATAATATCCTCGGTCAATGCCTCATCGACATCCCAAGTGATCCAGCCGGTATATTCTCCCGCCCGATCGGTCGTGACGGTACCATAGATTCTCGTTCCCAGATCCGACGTCATCGATGATGGGCCCTCGAAAAATTCGACATAATCGATATCGTCCCAGTCGAATTCTATTTCGCCTTCGTTCTTGTCTTCGATAACCAGTTCTCTCATAGATGAACCGAGGTCGGTCGACCCGGATTTGACATGAACCTCTTCCCCATTTTTAAACATGATCTCTGCGCTGTTATCCGAATCGGGGGTTATCTTCTTGATGAATCCGAAGGCAATCGAGACCTGAGCGGAAGATGAATACCAGGTTTCGCCATCGGTAATAGTGATACCGAATAATTTTACGCCGGATTTCTCCCGGTATTTCCTGCGGCGATTGTCGTCATCACGGTATTTGTCCCGTTCCTTAGTCCCGTCAAGCATATCTTCCCAGCCGACTTCGTTCTTATCCCAGCGGATCGGACCTTCGTAGACATCTCCAAACCGGGTGTATATTTTGCCGTAAATGCGTCCCTTTTCGGCCAGAGCCATCGAGGCGAGCAGCATCAAACAGAGGGTTAACAGAAGTAGTTTGCCGTAATTTGAACTCATAACAACCTCGCTTTCATCATCTTCAACTCTTTGGTTATTGGATGAGATTTACCGCCAAAGGGTTGCACGGATAAAACAAAAAATTATCGGATAACCCGGCAAGTAAAAAAAACCGGGTTATTTGAGGAGCATGAGCTTTTTCACATCGCTGAAATCATCGGTCGTCAGCCGATAGAGATAGATTCCCGACGCAGCCTCGGAACCGAAGACATCGCGACCGTCCCATTGGATTTTGTAATCGCCGGGCGGCTGGGATTCATCGACCAGGACTTTAACTTTTTGCCCTAAGATATTGAATATTTCAAGCTTAACACTCGAATACGAACCGATTGAATAGCTGATTGTCGTTGTATTATTGAATGGGTTGGGGTAGTTTTGCGCCAATTCAAAAGAACCCGGAAGGCCGTCAAACCAATCATCGACGGCGGTCGACAAAGTAATGTCGATATCACCGGCATTTAAATACGGCGGATATGGGGTGCCACCTTGTTCCTGCAGGAAAAAGCCGTTGGCCTCACCCCAGGTTTGAAATGTCGTTGTCGCCGCAAGGGAATCGTTAGCCGTGGCGTAGATATCACAAAGATGATATTCACCCGGCGCAATGACGGAATCTATTGAAATCTGGCTGATGTCGACTGTAAAGCGAGATGAATCGGGATTATTCGACGGCGTCACATGATCGGCCAATTCGAGAGTCGTAGGCAGAATGGAATCGACTCGGAGATAGGCATTATCATATGAGAAAGTAAGCGTGCCGTTGGCTATTGAATTGACCGCCTGTAAATAGACCTGAATCTGAAATTCGCCGCCGGTTTCGGCATTGGCCGGAGTAGTCATGATCGTATCGAAGCTGGTAACGGCCAGATCAAACGGGATGAACAGAGGATTATTGAAGGCATTGGCGTCGGAGACTTCCACACTGTCCGAATAATAGCCGGGTTGATATGAGGCAGTCTCGATCGTGTAGGAGAAGAAATCATCATCGCTGCCAGATGCGCTATTCAGGGTCAACCACGAAGTGAAGTTTTGTGCCGTCCAGGCAGAAGTACCACCGCCATAATTAAGAATTTGGACAGAGTCTGTTACTGTCTCCCCTTGCGTCAATTGATAATTGATTGTCGGCGGCTCGGCGACTAAATACGGGATATCGGAAAACAGTTCAAGCGCGATAAATAAAGTCTCGGGATTGTTGACGGCGCCGGTATCGGTCACGATGATAAATCCGGAATAATCGCCGGCCGTCAGTGAAGTAATGTCGCATCCGACTGTGACGATATCACCATCGGAGCCGGTAGTCGGATCGAGAGTAATCCAGGTATCGGACGCCTCCAGCGACCAATCCAGTGATCCGGTGCTGCTGTTATTAATCCGTACGGCTTGTGTCCCGGGATCACCAAGCTCTATCAGAGCCTGGAATGAAAGTGAATCTGTCGAGAGCGCAATAGTCGGGCCGGTAATCGTACACGTAACCGGAATAAACGCCGTGGAATCGCCATGCGTGACATCAATGAGTGAGATTTGTCCGATGTGCGCTCCATAATTCAAGGCAGATGTATTGATCGTTACGGTAAAGGAATCCATCGTGCTGCCGGAAGTTTTTGATAATTCAATCCAGGACTGATTGGCAGACAAGCGATAATCGATTTCGCCATAGCCTGCGTTCTGGATTATCACATCAATGGGGTCCGGCGCCGGATCATTTTTATCGAGGCTGATATCGATTCGGGAAGGCAGTGCGATGAGGGTGGGATCGTTATACTGCTTCAGGCGCGCATAGATGTCGAAATGGCCATTGCGATCATCGACCCATGTCATATAGAGACTGTAACCATCCAGCGCCACATCGCCAATGAGCTGATTATCGCCTTCGTGTTCGTTGACGCGGAAGTTTTCATCGCGGAAGGCTCCGGTATTATCGATCATCTGCCCCATGACATTCCAGCCGGAAGATGTCGAATCGGACCAGATGATGCAGGCGTTGCCCATGCGATCGGCAGAGATACGGGCATCGCGCTGCGACGTCCCGGTGCCGTCATGGTTCACCTGCAGATTCACGCCGATTTTATTCAGCGATGAATCGAAGCGCTGGAAGAATATATCGGAGTTCTCAGGATAATTGCCGCGCCGCCAGTCCGTCCAGGTGACGATGATAGAGCCATCGCCTCCGATGGCGACCGACGGAAATTTTTGCCGTGTTGTTCCGACGTCATCGTTTACTTTGCGGTTGTAGCTGATTGGTGTTCCCGAGGAATCGAACTTCTGCATGAAGACATCATCATTGCCACTGCGGCGGTCGTACCAGACAACGACATACCATCCGTTGGGCGACAAGGCGACCTGCGGTTCATGCTGCGGAGTCGTGGATACATCGTCATTGACTCGATGATTGACGCCGATATCATTGCCGTCATCATCGAGCACCTGGGCATAGATATCCCAATTAGTGTTGCGCAGATCGGCCCAGGCGATAATCGATTTTCCCCAGCCGGTCGCGCCGATGGCCGGAGACTGATGCGATGAGTCGGGCGATTCGGTCGTGATATTTTTATTTACACCGATGGTGCCTGTGCTGTCGAGTTTTTGAAAATAGATATCGGGATCGAACGGATAGGCATTGTTGCGATAATCTTTCCAGACGGCGAAATAATTCCCATACCAGTCGGAGGATAAATCGGGCTCGAGTTGCCATGCGTCCGCAGCATCATCATTGAGCATAAACTCATTGGTCAGCGGAATGGCGCCACTGTCGTAGAGGCGGCAATAGACATCACCATCACCGTTTCTCAGGTCAGACCAGATGACGGCGAATTTGCCGCCGAGTCCGACTGCGATAGAGGGATAATTCTGTTCCGATGCGGAATAATCCTGCGACACGAGGAAATCGTTCACATCCCGCGTACCTGCGTCAGCATATGAAGCGATGAGGCAGATACCAGCCGTAATTATAGCACAAAGCGTTCGCATACCGGTTTGTGAAGGCAAACAGCCTGCCAAACACACTACCATATATAGTAAAGGCTAAACGATTGAATTTCAGCGAATTACAGAGACCAATCAGAAGATGATTTTCGAGGTGATTATGGAAGAGGAATGAATATCCGTTCTGACCGGGAATAAATTTCAAAAAAGTCGGGCAGGAATGCGAATATTCCTGCCCGACGAGCTTTTGGGACTGACGCCCATCAGACTTTTTTCTTTTTGTGGCGGTTTGCGCGTCTCCGTTTTTTCCGCTTATGAGTTTTAATCTTTTGCCGTTTTCGCTTCTTTCCGCTGGGCATTCATCCTCCTAGTATATACGCTCTGCCGGTCAGATAGGCAGTTTCGTAATCAGATTCTTAAATTCGTTTGAAGGTTTGAATACCGGAACCTTGCGATCAGGTACCGGAACAACGTCTCCAGTGCGAGGGTTTCTCGCCTTACGAGCTTTTCTGAGTTTAATCTTGAAAGTGCCGAATCCCCGGATTTCAATGTTGTGTCCCGCTTCCAGCGATTTCTTGACAGTCGTCAAGAAATTATCGACCACCACGGCAACGTCAGTTCTAGTCAGCCCGGTCTTTTCCGCAACTTTTTCGACCAGATCGGCCTTGGTCATCTTTTCCTCCTCCAATCAACACGATCGATTATTTAAGTTCTGCAACATAATATCTCTTTTAGCCTTACGCAACATTTTTTTGCCGAAAATAAACATAAAAATACAAAAATATCTGTATGAAAAACTCCGTTTTCTCATCCGTCCGGCTGGCGAGACGGTCAAATTGGCCGAAAACGGCTCAAAACTCGGATAATTCTAGTATTTGTACTGTAATCCCGGCTGTCTGCTTTCCGTATTGAGAATGCCGTTTATCGTCGTCAGCGACTGGGAAAGAATCTCGAAAAATCCCGGCTGACGTTTGCGTTCAATAACAAGATCCGGATCCGGGCCCAGGTTGACCATTTCTCCGGTTATACTGACGGCGGTTTCAAAGCTTCCCAGAGTATCGACCAGGCCGATATTATATGCCTGGCGGCCGGTGAAAATGGAGCCATCGGCAAAGGGATAGATTTCCTCTTTGGATTTCTTCCTTCCGTTTGCCACTGCCTCGACGAACTGCTCATACGAGTCATCGATCACGGCTTGAAGCATCCGTTCTTCCTGGGGAGTCATCGGTCGGCTCATAGCGCCGACATCCTTGAGTTCGCCTGATTTGATTGTCTCCATCTGGAGCCCGATTTTTTCCATCAGTTTTTTTGCGGTAGGGAAAGAAAGAATGACACCGATTGATCCGGTGAGGGTTCCGGGATTGGCAACGATTTTTTCAGTGGCGCTGGCGATATAGTATCCGCCCGAGGCCGCCACGTTTCTCATCGATGAAACAACGGTTTTCCCCTCTTCCCTCGTTTTCAGGATTTGTTCGTAGATTTCCTGAGACGGCGCGACGGCGCCTCCCGGCGAATCGATATCTATAAGAATAGCCTTGACCGAACCATCTTCGGTCCAATGCTTGAGTTGTCGAATGACGTCTCGCGAATCGGAGATTTCTCCATAGATTTCGACGATAGCGATTTTATCGCCGAATCCCGTAAATTCCGTGTCAAATTCTCCCGCCAAACCGACTATCAGCATAAGCGCGGCAAAGCCGAAAAAGACGATGCATGATGCGATAACGACGAGAATGACGACCGTACGTTTTTTCATCCGTGACCCTTTCTAACGGGCAATCTTTATCTTCATCCCAATAGACAATTTTGAGGCATCCGAAATATTGTTGAGGCGGATCAGAGAATTCACCGACGTTCCATATCGTTTGGCGATTCCCGAGAGCGTATCTCCTCGTCTGACCGTATGCACCATTACATTTGAGCTCGACTCACTATTACTGCCGCCAACAAGGAGCTTTTGTCCGACATAAATCCTGGAAGAGCGATTCAGTCCATTGAGACGGCGGAGAGAGGCCGTCGTAGTCCCATATTTTTTGGCGATATCCCACAGGGTATCGCCTTCTTTGACCTTATAGGTAAAGGTATCGCTTGCCGGCTGATTGTCATAATCGACGGCGGAGGCAACTGAGCCGGTTGTGGATTTCGCCGATCCCGGCAGTTTGAGTACCTGGCCGACATATATGCGGCTGGAATTGCCCAGATAGTTCAGGCGGCGGAGCTTATCCGGCGTCGTGCCGAACGAGCGGCTGATATCCCAGAGATTATCTCCACTTTGCACGGTGTACGTGTTGCCGTCCGTAGCATGACGGCTTTTTATCGGAGCGGAACCGGATGATGCGTATTTGCCGTCGAGTGGTACCGGGATGATGAGATATTTTCCGGCATAGATTCGCGAGCGGCGGCTGAGATTATTCGCCTCGAAAATAGCATATTGAGAAACACCATATTTGGAAGCAATCGACGAGATGGTCTCGCCGCTTCGAATCTGGTGCTTTACCCAGCTCGTTTCATGCGGAGATTCCAGCTTGGGGAGGTTTTCGAGAAACGTGTTTCTGGTTCCTTTCGGGATTCGAAGATTGTACGTCTTCATTCCCGGAGGCGTCACGCCGCGAAGCAGTTCGGGATTCAAATCCTCGAGATGCTCAACAGGATGATTGACGGCTTTGGCAACAGTTTTGAGATCAAGACATTTCTTTATCGTAACTTCATCATAGGCGATCGGATCATCATAATCGATATGGAAGCCGTACAGCTCGGGGTTCTTGGCAATAATCGTTGCGGCCATATAAAACGGAACATAATCCTCGGTTTGTTTCCGGAGATTCATATCCCAGAAATTGCGCGTCTTTTGTTTTTTGATCGTTCTGTCGACGCGTCCGGGACCGCCGTTATAGGCGGCAAGCGCCAATTCCCAGCTGTCGAATTTATCGTGCAGATATTTCAGAAATTTGGCGGCGGCATGTGTCGACTTGACGAAGTCGCGGCGTTCATCGTACCACCAGTTGCGGTCGAGGCCATACAGGCGACCGGTCGAGGCAATGAACTGCCAGGGACCACTGGCGCGAGCCCATGAATAGGCTTTGCAATTGAAGCCGGATTCAATTAGCGGCAAAAAGACGATATCTGTCGGAACATCGTATTCCTTCAGAATTTCTTCCATCATCGGAATGTATTTCCCTGAGCGTTCCAAATACGTTTCGAACGCCTCACGGGCAACCGTCTGGAAATAGATAATCGATTTTTTAACCCGGTCATTATAGACGATCGGGACATTGTAGGTGACTTCTTTCTTTTCACCCTCGGTTTTAATCTCGCCGTATTCCTGCAAGGTGGAGAACTTCTCAAGGAAAACAGACGGCGAGGCATCCTCAGGCAGAGTCCCGAGCGACAACAGCGTCAGCCGATAATCGGCGACGATTTGATTGAGCAAGGTTTCGTACTTCTGCCCTTCAGGTCCGACTTCAGATGCATTCGTCGAGTCGATGTCGAGATCAGCCAATACCGAGAGAGCTTTCTCGAGATAGTACTGAGCTTCTTCCCATGATGCCTGTTGATTTGCGGCAACGCCGAGCGTAAAATACTCCTGAGCAAGATTCATCTGCCGCCAGAGTTCATCATCGACGGCATAGGCGGAGTCGGACACAATTTCGGAATCCATCTCAAAGGAGTAATCTTCGGTATTCTGTTGATTTTCAACGTCTTGATTTAGATCCAGCGTAGTGTCTCGTTTCAAGTCGTCATATTGACGCGTGGCCGATAGTGGGGCCAGAAAAAGTGCGCAAATCGCTAAAACAAAGAAAATTCTTTTCACAGCAGTCCCTGCCAATTGAGGTTTCGATGCAATACTATTTATCGGAACCGACGCCCGGTACCTTAATGTAAAAATCCCTCTAAACCGTTGCATTATATAACGTCTAGTAATTAAAAGTGTCAAGTTTAATTACGCCGGAATATCGAGAAAAGTTTCTATAACCGATTGAGTTTCTGTAAATGCATCGGCGCCGAAGTCGTCAATGAATCGGGCATTGGAAACTCGACGAAACCAAGTGTATTGCCGTTTGGCATAGCGCCGGGTATTTTGTTTAATCAGTCGCCGCGCCTCCTCGATACTTATCTCATCCTCAAGGTAATCAATGAGTTCCGAATATCCAACGATTTTCCGTTCCTTAAGTGCCGGGCCGAATGACGATTCATAAACGGACCGGGCTTCCTCGACGAGCCCTTCCTGGAACATCTCATCAACCCGTTGCTCTATACGATTATACAATGGATCTCGCGGCGGGGTGAGGATAATTTGTATAAACCGGAAATTTTCGTTGCGCGGTTCGGTGAGGGCCTTAATTGAACTTTTTGGTTTTCCTGTGAGGTGGTAAATTTCAAGTGCCCGGATGACTCGAATCATATTGTTATAGTGAACCTGCGAGGCCTCAGTGGGGTCGACCTCGGCAAGCATGTCGTGAATAAATTTCGGGCCTTTGGAGGCGGCCAGATCGAGCAGTTCATTGCGATACGAGATATCGCCATCGGGCAGTTCATAAATCCCATCGACCAGGGCCCGGATATACAGGCCTGTTCCGCCGCAGATGATTATATGTTTTTTATTCCTTCGGGCGGTTTCAATCGCCCGCTCGGCTTCATCTACAAAATCAAAGGCGGTGAATCGTTTGTCGAGGTCATGGCTGCCCATGAGATGATGCGTGATGCCCTGCATTTGCGATTCATCGAGGCGGTCGGTTCCGATTTTGAGTTGGCGATATATCTGTCGTGAATCGGCGGAGATGATTTCGGCGTCGATTTCTTTTGCGACTCGCAATGCCAGTGAAGATTTGCCGGATGCAGTCGGGCCGGCGATAACGATAATTTTTACGATATCGTCGCTCATCAGATGCGCCCGAACCTGCTGTCGAGTTCTTCGTTGCTGATTTTGATAAAAGTCGGGCGACCGTGCGGACAGCAATAGGGATTGTTTTTTGAAAAGAGCTCCTTGACGAGCGCCTTGACTTCTTCGGCTGAGATTCTATCGCCGGCCATTATTGCCGCGCGACAGGCCATCGATTGCGCGACCGATTTAATCAGGTCTCCCCCGGCCTTGTTGAGTTCGAGGATATCATCGAGTAATTTGCGAAGGACTCGCGAGGGGCTTTTATCTTTGAACACCGGCGGCATGCCGTTGATGATAACGGCGTTTTGACCGAAAATGTCGACTTCGAAGCCGATTTTTTCCAGCATCTCGCGGCTCTGTTCGAAAGTCAGGAACTCATCGGCGGACAGTTCTACCGATTCCGGAAAGAGAATCTTCTGGCAGGTGCCGCTGCCGTCCTCGACTTGTTGTAATGCGCGCTCATACAGAACTCGTTCATGCGCGGCATGCTGGTCGATGATGTAGAGTTCTCCGCGAATCGATATCAGCAAATACAGGCGGCCGCTTTTGCCGAGATATTGCATATCGGTGTCATCTATATTTTCTGTATGCTGCGTATACCGCTCTGTAGAGACGGCATTGTCATCTATGGCAGGTTGAGTGAGATCACAGCCGATAGTCATGTCGGAATCATCGCCACTCGCTTGCGGCATCGGGATCGATGCCGGATGATATGGCTGACCTGACGGAAAAACCGGTGCCGAGCCAAAATATGTCCGGGAAGATTGCCCGATCGGGTGCGATGATTGACCTGTCGTCGGCCGAGAAAAACTCTGCTGCGTTGGCTGAGGTGTTCCTGCTCCGGGCACCATGCGCCAGTCGCGAAGGGCCTTCTTGACGATGCGATAAAGATTATCATGGATGGCACGCTCTTCGGAGAGGCGTACTTCGGCCTTGGTCGGATGAACGTTGACATCGAGATTGGTAGGGTCGAGAGTTATATAGACCGATGCCAGCGGGAATCTGCCCGCAGGAAGAAATTCTCCATAGCCTGCCGTGACGGCATGGATGATGCTTGATGATGTAACCGAGCGGCCGTTTATGAACAAGCAGATGCGTGTCCGGTCGTGGCGGGCCAGATCCGGGTGCGCCAGGTAGACAAGAAACGAGACACCGCCGAGTTCGACATCGTATTCGACAATACCATCCGGTTTGACACCGAACAGTGCGGCCATACGCTCGGCAATTGGTCGATTCGGCGCGAGTTGAAAGACCTGGCGATTATTCAGATTCAGACTCAGACCAATAGACGGCTTGCCGAGGGCCATGCGCTCGGCAACGCGGATGATTTGTCGCGATTCAGTCGTTTCCGCCTTGAGGAATTTTCGTCGCGCGGGAGTATTAAAAAACAGATGCGACACTTCGATCTTTGTTCCGATTGGCGCAGCAACCGGGCGGCGGTCTTTTTCGACTCCGCCCTCGAATAATATTTTCGTCCCCTGTGGCTCGCTGAAATGGCGCGTCGTCAGTGTCAAGTGTGCGACTGATGCAATAGATGGTAATGCCTCTCCGCGGAACCCGAATGAATTGACTGCGAATAAGTCATCGACGGTTTGGATTTTCGAGGTTGCATGGCGGCTGAAGGCAAGATCGATTTGTTCGGAGTGTATCCCGCAGCCATCGTCGGTGATAGACATATAGGTTGTGCCGGCTTTTTCGGCGACAATGTCGACCTGAGTGGCTCCGGCGTCGAAAGCGTTCTCAACCGTTTCCTTTATGACCGATGCAGGCCGTTCGATAACCTCACCGGCGGCAATTTTATTGATCAGATTGCGGTCGAGCTGATGGATGCGCCGTGCATATATGTCGCCATCAAACCTATTCATCCGAATCCAATTCTTTTTTCCATACCGCGAGCAGTTCCAAGGCCTGAATCGGAGTGAGATTGTCTACGTCGAGTTCTTTCAGGCGTTTTTCGAGTTCCGATTCACCGGCCATAGTTGGTGCGGCATCGAACAGTGATGTCTGATTCAGTCGCACATGAACGCCTTTTGCCAGTTCCGACTTGGCGAATTTGCCCGATTCCAGCAGGCGCAGGATTTCTCTCGCCCGGCGAATCGTATCTTTCGGCAGGCCGGCCAGGCGGGCTACTTCTATACCATACGAATCATCGCAGCCGCCTCGTGAGATTTGATGCAGGAAGACGACCTCCTGCCCCCACTTTTTCACCATGACCTGGAAATTTTCGATCCGCGGATAGATGGCAGCCAGTCCGGTCATCTCGTGATAATGGGTGGCAAAGAGGGTGCGCGGCGTTCCGGAATCATGCTGATGAATCGATTCTGCGACTGCCCAGGCGATAGACAGGCCATCGAATGTTGATGTTCCGCGGCCGACTTCATCGAGTAACAGTAATGACCGTTCGGTCATATTGTGCAGGATGTTCGCCGTTTCGACCATTTCGACGAGGAATGTCGATTGTCCTCGGGTGAGACTGTCAGTGGCGCCGACCCGGGTGAAAACGCGGTCGACGATGCCAATATCGGCGGTCTGAGCAGGGACAAATGAACCGATTTGTGCAAGGATAATAATCAGGCCGGTTTGCCTCAGCCAGGTCGATTTTCCGGACATATTCGGACCGGTGAGGATTATCAATGATGTGTCGGTCTCATTCAATTCTGCATCATTGGCCACGAAATTCCCGGGGCCCAGAAGCTGGCTGAGAACCGGATGTCTCCCCTGCAGAATTGTCAGATTACGATCTGTAAGAATTTGAGGGCGGATGAAATTTTGCTCTCGTGCGAGAACTGCCAGTCCATTGACGAGATCTATTTCGGCCAGTAAATCGGCGAGCGAAATCAAGTCGGGCAGTTGTTCGGAAATCTTCTCAGTCAGTTCGAGAAACAGGTCTTCCTCGAGGCGATTGATTTTATCTTCGGCATCAAGGATGAGGCTTTCTTTAACTTTCATTTCCTCGGTAATGAACCGTTCTCCGTTGACCAGCGTTTGCTTGCGGATATATTCCTTCGGGGCTTTGTCGCTGTGAGCCCTGGTGATCTCGATATAATACCCGAAGACTTTGTTGAATCCGACTTTCAGACTCGGTATCCCCGTTCTCTCGCGCTCACTGGCGGCAAGCCCCGCTATCCATGTGCGCGCATCTTTGATGGAATCGTTCAGTTCGTCGAGTTTCTTCGAGAAGCCCGGTCGGAAAATGCCTCCTGCCGAAATCGTATGCGGGGCATCTTCCTTAATGGCGGCGGTGATGTCGGATGCGGCATTGGAAACACTGGGGAACGATTCATGCATCGATTTTAGATGCGAAGAGGTACAGTTCGATAGCCGGGTTTTTATTTCTTCCGCAATTTCAATGGAATCGCCAATCGACAGCAGCGTACGCGGGCTGGCTTTACCAAGACCGAGGCGGCCGGTGAGGCGCTCCAGATCAGGGATTTTCTTGAAGTGATCGCGCAGGGTGTCGGAGATATCAGCCAGTTCGAATAACTCGCCGACGGCGCTGAGGCGGTGATCGATGCGATGCTTTTCGATGAACGGCGAGGCAATTGAACGCCGCAGTCGCCTTGCGCCTCCGGCCGAACCGGTACGATTGACTGCCCAATAGAATGAATGTTTTTCCTCGCCGGTGGCGAGATTGTAGAACAGCTCAAGATTCCGTACCGTGGCAGCATCGAGCAGCATACGGCGCTCGGCATGCCCGACCTTAATTTCGGTAATATGCCGGAGTTGATGATGCTTGTTGTCATCGAGATACTTGAAAATCGCACCCGCGGCGCTGATACCGAGTTTCATGCCATTGAGGCCAAAACCATCCAGAGTGGAGACATCGAAGAAACTCTGAAGTCTATCCTGAGCGAGTCGGAAATCGAAATAGAAATTTTCCAGAGGCGTGAGATTCGCGACGCCTCCCTGCGTGAGATCTTTCGGCAGTGAATCGGGATCGTCGATCGGATGAAGGAGTTCCTTGGGCGGAGCCATGAGGATTTCATCGATAATGACTTCGGAGCTGTTCTCGGAAACGATAAATTCGCCGGTCGATAAATCGAGCCGCGCGACGGCCATTTTATTTTTACTGCCGCAGACCGCGGCCAGAAATGAATTCTCATTGGGAATCAGAGACGTCTCGCCCGTGTTCGTGCCGGGAGTGACAATTTCGACGACATCGCGCTTGACGATGCCTTTGGCCTGTTTCGGATCCTCGACCTGTTCACAGATGACGACTTTTTTACCGGCAGCAACCAATTTCGGCAGGTATTTATCGACGGCATGGTGCGGGAGACCGCACAGCGGAATTTTGTTCTCCCCTTCGCCGGAGCGCGAAGTCAGTGCGATGCCGAGAATCGGCGCGGCCTCGATGGCATCATCGCCGAACATTTCGTAAAAGTCGCCCATGCGGAAGAAAAGGATTTTGCCGGGATATTGTTCCTTGAAGCGGTAATACTGCCGCATCATCGGCGTCAGTCCGCTAGTTTTCATTATTGACAGCTACCTTGAATATCTGGTCTTCGCCCAATTCAAGCCGCGCCTTGGCCGTGCGGGCATCTTTCATGGTCTTGAATTTGCCTGCCAGAACGACATAATACGATTTGCCGGAAATCATGCGCTGTTTAATATCGACTTTGTAGCCATAGCCTTCGATGCGCTTTTCCATGCGCTTGGCATTCTCTTTTTCGGCAAAGACTCCGACCTGAACCGAATAGGTGATTCCCTCAAAAACTTCAGTTTGCTCCTCGCCGGAGCGTGAATCGGAAATCAATTTGAGGGCATCGAGGAGGTTTTCCTCGCCGATAGCATGGCGGAATTGCTCGTGGAGAATATTGTAGTTAAATAATGCTCGTTCGGTATCGTTTTTCTTGAGACCGATGCGTGACAGGATAACGAGGCTGGCGGCGCTGAGATTATCGTCGGCCGCGTTATTGACTTTGCGACAGAGTCGTTCTGCAGTGTCGTATTGCCCTTTATCGAAAGCAAAATTCGCTTTGACCAGGCGGGCGAATTGACCGTAGTACGCTCCGGAGGCCTCATCAATCAATAAATCAAGATAACGCCCCTGTTCCTTCGATTGACCGGCGGTGTGGGCGGCAAGCGAGGCCAGAACCTGCTGGCGGTATCGTCCCAGTTCCCAGTTGTCGAGGTAGGATTTGCCCATTTCGACAACTGAGATCGTATCCCCTTTTGCTTCGGCCAACTGCATGAGGCGGTACGACGCTTCTTCCAGATATTTGCCGTCGATATTGGATTTGAGGGAGGCATTAAGTTTTTCAATTGCCGGAGCGGCTTCTTTTTCCAGTAGCGCCGAAAGGAAAAGCCGGTTACCGTCACGGGCAGAGATAGTCGGCAGGGCCTGCAGTTTACTGCGAGCCTCGTCGATTCTGCCTTCAGCATACGCGGTGTAGATTTCGTCGATAGCGGCATCGGCCCATATGCCGGAAGACAGAGTCAGGGCCAGGAGTATTAAACTGAATACTTTCATCTCTTGTCGGTGCTAAACGAATCAACAGATTTGCAGCGAGGGCAAAGCCATGCCTTTTTATCCGAAATGAGATCGCACTCACCGCATCGGAAATTAGTCGCTTCCTGTTTGACGACCATTTTCATGATTTGTTTGAACATGGTATCGGCCGCTTCCTTACGCTTCGTCTGTGAGTTAAGTCTGAATAGACCGAGTTTAGCCAGCAGCGAATCGGGATGATTGTCCTGTGCAGTTACATAATGTTCGCGCGCCTCGTCGATATCGCCCTTCTTTTCCAGGAAATAGGCCAATTCCAGGCGGGCCGTCAGATGTTCCGGCAAAGCCTGTAACAAGCTCGACAGCGCCTCGGCATAATCACCATAGCGGCCGATTTCAAAAAATCCTTTTTTCAGGCGTTCGAAAACGACTTGTCCTTCAGCCGGTTTTTGCGCCACGACACGGGTCCAATAGCTGAGGGCATCTTCGAGTCGCTTTTCATTGTAGTAACTGTCTCCGATAGCGACATAGGCCGCCATGCAGTTCTTGTCGATGTGAATTGCTTCTTTATAGAACAATCTCGCCCGGTGGCGATCACCCTGTTCATGCAATTGATGCCCCTCGAATACCTTATACAGCGCCAGCGTATGATTGGATTCAATTCCCTCGATTTTATCGAGTTGCTTGCGCAAAACGGAGGCTTCCTTCCATTCGTCCTGTTTTTCCAGCCAGCGCAGTGATGCCTCGAGCGCGATTTTATCATTCGGGACGACGGAGAGGATTTCCTTGATAGCCTTCATGGCCGTCTTTTCGTCGTCGAGCGCGAGGTAGTCTTTATAGAGGGCTAACAGAATTTCTTTTTTTTCGGCAGCGGTCAAACCGGCGCGATGAGTCAGATCCTTATGAACTTTCAAGGCCTGCTCGTGCTTTTTCATCCTGCGGAAGATATTACCGAGCTGGATATAGGCATCAATATTGTTCGTATCGGTCAGGACAGTGCTTTTCAGATGCGTAAAGGCCTGTTCATCCTGTCCTCGCAACAGGGCTCGCAAACCTTCAATATACACGTACGGATCGGGGCCGACTTCTTTTTCCTGCGATTTGCGATACCAATAAATGGAAACGCCTGCGGCAACGAGTAAAGCCAGAATAAAAATTAACACTGCATCCATCATTGCTTGTCTTCCTTACCGGGGAGGATGAACTTGTCTTCGGCTTCTTCGATAGGCCGATTGCGAAGCGCGGTAATTTCCGAATTGAGATTCTCGGCCGACCGCTTCAGGCGGCGAATATCGCTTGCCTGTTTGAAATAGACGGTTATCGACAGAAGGAACGACGTCAGCAGTCCGAAAACAAACGACCAGAATACGACCACGATGAGCGGGACATCATGATAGAGCGTTGTCATGATATGGACAGACACGCGTTGTTCGGCATTATAGACAAAGAATCCCAACAGGATGACAAAAATCAGTACACCAATAATAGCCCGCAAGAGCCACATATATCCTCCTTGATACAGGCGTTTAAAGGCCAGATTTTTATATAACAGAAAACCACAGGGCAGTCAACATAAATAAACCCGTTCCGCGCGGACACGGAACGGGTTGTCTCGCTATATGTTACATCGTATTATTTGACGTCGAATTTAATACTGTTGACCAGTTGATTCCACTTGGTCGCGTAATTGCTCGCCATCTTATATTCGGTGCACAGAGTGAAGACATAGACCTTTCCTTCACGAACCGTATACAGGATATACCCTGAAATGTAGTCGTTAATGACGGACGCGCGATCCGACCCCGTGGATGAGATTTCCTTGGTATACGCCTGCCGGACATTTACGATAACCGCCTTTTCGCCCTGAATCGTGACATCGCTGCTGGTTTGGACTTCATGCGGTTTCTTGATGAGCGTCAGTTGCTTAAGGAAGTATTTCTTCTGGTCGGAATCGTAGTCATGACTGCTGAGATTATTGATGAAATCCTCGACGGAAACCGAACAGGTATCGACCAGGACTTTAATTGTCGGAGTCTGCGCGAAATCTTCCTTACCGCCACCCTGGAAATCCTGCGGAACGGGATATGATTTTTCCAGCATTGTCAATCTCAGCGGGGCTTTTTCACTGGATCCGATTTTGGTTGACCATCCATCCAAGGCGGCCATCGAAAATTTGTGGTTTTTATCGGTAAATATACCTTCTTTAATGTCGCCCACTTTTTTGGCCATGACGGGTCCGCTGATGGAAACCATCATGAAGGACAGAGTTAACACAAGCATAAGCAATTTTTTCATGATTTTCCTCCTGCACTTTGGTAGAATTATGACAAATAGCCACCAAATGTCAAGGGTAATTTCGTTTTAATTCCAGATTGATACACAGATATCCCGGAATAGTTTTCACAAAGATTTTATTTCATCAAGACGGCTTTCAAGACTGCCGAACGATCGTTCGCTGAAGCGCGAATAAAATAAATTCCCGAGGCGACTCGTACTCCCTGCTCATCAGTGCCATCCCAGACAACTGTCTGCCTGTTCCCTGTACCGCGTTCCGTCGTCATTGCGGTAATGCGGCGACCGAGTATATCATATATTTCGATAGATACCGGCTCTCCAACGCCGGCCAGATGTTCAAGAACAAGAGTAATCGCCGGATTGAACGGATTTGGGTATCCGGTTATGCGCGGGGCATCGTATATCGGCATCGGAATATCATCGTCCACATCGGTAATGTCGATTGTGTAGACCTTGATTGCCGAGCCATCCGAGGTTGCAATCGTATTGCCGTCTACGGCAATCATATTCGAACGCTCGCCGCCGAAAAACAGCCGCTGCGGTTGGCCATTTGCTATATCGTAAACGAAGACGCCGTTTTGCGTCGCGCAATAGAGCCGGTCATCAATGCGGACAATGTCATAAACCGTCCCGGTTTCCGTTTCGGTAGCCACTTCCGTAAGAGAATAATCTTCGCTGATGGCCGCGGTAATTAAGCCGTTAGCGCCGAGGTATAACAGAGTATCGCGCAGTATCATTGACCGCACGCGGCCATTCACCGTTACCGAATTGATTTCGTACAACTGGTATTCTTCCGTTATTCCGAAGGCACAGAGGGCGCTGTTGAATAATCCCACATAGAGTACCGTATCATCGAACAACACGGAAAGCGGATTATCATCAAATGTCCAGGCAATGGCGGTTTTATTAATCCCCTCGGGACTTCGCGTCGTCCCAAGCAGATAATCACCTGAGAAACAGTAGAACAGGTCGTCGACACCGTTGAAACGCGTTTCCACATATGGCCGGGCTATGACATTGGCGATCGAAAAGAACGGCGGGCGCAATACCGGATTGCCGCCCCCCGTATCAATGACCGGAAAGATTTGTTTCGTCTGAAAATCGGCGACAAATATAGTATCTCCTCGCGAGCAGAGACCGGCCGGAGAATATGGCGGATTTATGACAACTCCGGTTCTGGTCGGATCGGACGGATTATCGAGCGAATACATCTCATACCAGTTTCCGGTTCCAATCGTGTGTAATCGCGAATTAATATAAGCGATTTGAGTAATCGGACCGGCATTGGCCAGAATGATATCAGGATTCTGCGTGTTAATTTCATACGGATTATCGAGCATAAACGCGACGAGGCCTTTATCGCGATGAGGATAAACGATATAGTGCAATCCCTCGAATTCGAAAAATTCCGCCTCCCCTGCTATACCGAGCACAGGAAACAACTGCGAGTGCAGGGATTCACCTTCCTCGAAGTAAATTTCAAAACCGGCGATACTGTTGGCTACAGCATACCCGGTCTGTACGGGCGCAATATGCCGGGAATGAATAATCGTGGAGCGAGTTTCGACATATTCCGCATCATATAAATCATTCAGGGCTGCGACCATAAAGCCGAGAGTCTGAACTCCGACATAGGCGGTATCATTGTACACAGACAGCGTCACACCCGGCTTCGGCAACAATAATTGGACAATCGGATTACCGAGGTCATTGTCATTCGGTTGATACACCAAAAGGCCATTATAATTATCGAGAGCCAGTAGACTCGAATCGCGTACTTCAAGATCGATGACTCGAATGCCGTACATACTGCTGTCGTCGAATCTAATATCGTCCGGGTCGGAGATATCATAGCGATATATACCCTCATATTCGACTGCCGCGTAGAGATAGTCGCCGAGGAAGGCAATATCCCACACATCTGATTGAGGAGTAAATTTGCCGAGTATCATCAGGTTGCCGGGATCGGTTTTATCTATCACCCAGACCACACCGTTTTCGCATTCGACTGCCAGGCGGTATTCGGACACAAACAGGCGCATCGGCAGTCCGGAAACCGCAACCGATGAGAATATTTTCTTCTTCGTGTAATCTCGCCGTAAATCGATAACTCCGACCCCCTCGGAGAATGCACAATATAAATAATTGCCATCGGCCTTGATATCCCGGATATCATTCCAGAGGAATGAACCATGATAGGTCAGATCGTCAGCCATAAGCGGCAGGCTCGACACGAGCAACATGAATGATAGTATGTATAACAATGTTTTCATCGGAGGAGCATCATCTTTCGCGTCGATTGGTTGCCATTGCCGGACAGGCGGGCCAGGTACACGCCGCTGGCGACTGCATCATTAAACTTATCCGTCCCATCCCAATTGACTTCAAACACACCCGCCGGATATCGCCCGGAGGCGACGGTGCGGACCTTTTGACCCAGGATATTATAGATTTCCAGACTGATGTCCGTCGCCCGATCGAGTGCAAATCGTATCGTCGTCGACGGGTTAAAGGGATTCGGGTAATTATCGGTTATTTCAAAGGTATTCGGCAAAACATCGGTGTCGTCATCGACATCGGTGATGATGCGCCGGTCCGGATTGATTCCGCTGTTTTTTGCATCGCGCATATACTTCGGCCATGGCATCCGGGATGCATTGTAAGGCGCATCGAAACCGTAGACAAATAACTGGTCACCGCTGCCGCACATGATCATATCGACGAAGCCATCATTATCGATATCATCGATAACCGGGCAAATAGGGCTTGGATAGACTCCCATCGGCGCAGTCGGCGTTATCATTGGAAATCCCTCGGTCATTGTTCCATCAGGATTCCAGGCGAAGACTTTTTCATAGCCGGTCGAGAACGGGAACAGATGCCCCCCTCGTGTAATGACATTCACTTGCCCGTCGCCGTCGATATCGGCAACGATAAGATGACCGATCGTATTTTGGACTGTTGCAAAAAGCCCGTATGGTATATACGGCGGATTATCCAGGTACGATGTTCCATCGTGCCGGAACGCATAGATATGCGCGATATCCCAGTTGAAATAGCCGATCAGGATTTCTTTATAGTCGTCGCCGTCAAGGTCGACACAAATCGGCGCATTGCCGATCCAGTTGTATACGTCGGGTAATTCAACAGGCCAACCGGGTACTTCCTGCCTGTCGGCGCGGGTGATGAAGATTTTCAGATGATTCAGACTGTCGGTTCCGGCCGTAATAATCTCCAGCGAACCGTCGCCGGTAATATCGGCCAGCATTCCTCCGGCCACACGAGAAACATTTCGCGCCTGCGGCGTATCCCATCCATCCTGAGCGAGACCGTTACGGGAATCCCAGATATAGACGCCGGATTCATCCAGAGCGGCTCCATAGATAGAGACGACATCGAGTTCACCATCCGGCTCCAAATCGGCGACCGTGACGAATGGCGTCGCCAGCCCGGATGTATTCGCGGTATCGAAGATATTCGGATCGAGCGCGGTAAACAGGCCATTCAGCGAATAAAAATAGGAATCTCCGCTGTAGCGATAGGCATTGACCTCACCCTGTCTCGACATATATAAGACGACCGAATCCGATTCTTCATATAGTCTGGTGGCGACCGGGATTGGGAAATTCACGTATGTCATGCCGGTCGATGCATTATTAGGCCATCCCGGAATGGTTTCACCTCGATAATTCAGGCAGGTCAAAATGTTATCGCCACTGATGATGATGTCGAGTAAACCATCGCCGTCAATGTCATCGAATGCCGCAATCGTCCGCAGATCTTTATCTGTGTGTGCCGGGAACCCCGGTAACAGCGATCCATCGGGTTTATAAGCATATACACCTTTGGATGTACCGACAACGATTTCCTTAATGCCATCGCCGTCGATATCCCCGACGGCGGGCGAAATCGCCGTAAACCCGGAAAATGAAATCGGAAATCCGGACTTCATATTATTGTCAATAAACGTATGAACGGTATCGGACAGCATCGTATCGCCATCGTAGACATCGAGGTAAAGGTAATACTCACCGGAAGTCAGCATCCCGACCGGCCAATCCATGAAGTGTTCATTCAAATAGATGGCTTGCTGCTTCATTAATCGTTTGCGGCTGGTAGAATCTACATTGCGATAACTGAGTACCAGCGAATCAAAATTCGAAGAATATGCCGTGCCGTAGATCGGCGCCAGGTATTCGAGGATATCCTCAGGGGCCGGAGATGTAATCGCAACAAGTTCGCCATTGACGACTCGGATAACGACTAGATTAAATCCGTTGTCGGTCTCAAGTTTGAGCGTGAAATATCCGATTTTCCCTTCGCTGTCCCACGAATAATAGACGCCTCCGGCTGCGGTTGCATCCGTTTCATAGAGGAGCGTCCATTCTTCGGGGACTTTTCCTTCTCCGATCGAGAGGCTGCTCGGGCCATTATACTCTCCGGTTACCCCGATACGGATATCAATGATGCCGGAATCGATTTGTTGATTGACCGGCGATGCGATATAGGCGGACGGCGCCTGCAATAAATCAAATGCGGCCGCGACATCGAGTCTCCCCCAGCCGGAGAGCGTGTCATATCCCGGCAAATATTCACCTTCATTCCAGGGATCGGTAATATCTTTTGCGGACTGGCGGAGGACATCGGAAATGCGATCGATATCAAGAGTGGGGTTGAATGACATGAGCATCGCGGCGGCCCCCGCAACGATCGGCGATGCCATCGAGGTACCGTTGGCGATGATATACTTTTCATCGATGATATGCAGTCCCGGCTCTATCTCATCATATAAGTCGGTACCGTCGGCTCGAAGGGATAGAATATCCCGGGCGGGAGCAACGATATCGATAAATGGTCCATACGTCGTAAACGTTGTGAGATAGCCACGAGAATTCGTACCACCGACCGTGAATGTTTCATCGAGGGCGGCCGGGATATTCGGAACACTATTTCCTGAATTGCCCGCAGCGGCTACCGGAAGGCAACCACGTTCACGGGCGTATACGAGGGCTGTACGAACGATATCCATCTCGTATGGAGAGCCCCAGCTCATATTGATAACTTTTGCTCCCATTTCGATGGCATAGAGTATCGCCGGCACCGACACGGATTGGACAGCATTCGGGAATATTTTTACCGGCAATATCTTGATATTACCCGGATACCCGGCCACGCCGACATCATTGATGACCGCGGCAGCGCATCCCGCGACATGCGTCCCATGCCCGACGCTGTCGTCCATCGGGTCGTTATCACCGACGATATTATAGATATCGAAGTGGTTGCCCGAAAAATCCCAGCCGACGACATCATCGACGAAACCATTATGATCGTCATCGATACCGTTGCCGGGAATTTCATTAAGATTGAAGGCGATATTATCGGTCAGGTCAGGGTGATCATAGTCGACGCCGGTATCTATCACGGCAAGGATCACCTCGACCGCATCGGCCGGTGTATTCTCGTATATCGGCCTGATATTGATATCTTCGCCGGGGGTGCCGTAATCGAGCCGCAGCGTATCATTGTCGTAGCCATTGACGGTGATGACGGCCCAATACCCCTGCCCGGTATTATTCAGATACCATTGATGTTCGAACAGGGAATCGGTCGGCATGTCATAGAATTCGAGTTTATAGTCCGGTTCCACATATCGTATCCCGGGTTGTCCGGTTATTCGAGAGACGATTCCCGCGACCTCAACGGTATCCGGAAAAGTCAGGATATACAAGTCTTCGATTGGCGACCGGCTTGCGGATTTGTCGGCTTTCGTCCGGATCGGATAGGTGTCCTTGAGCGCCTTCAGGAAAAACTCGTCATAGCTCTTTAGGTCGGCGAATGGGATATCAGGAAGGATCGTCTTGAGCGTCGGCGTATATTTCGGTTCCGTCAGGATCACAACGCGGCCGGGCATGTACGGCAGATGATCCGATGAGACAGCCGAGACTGTGCCGCTTATAAGAAAACAGACGATAATGATGCCGTATGCGAGCGCGCCGGGAAATCGTTTCATACACCTGTCCGTCTCATCGGTTAACTCTCCACCCCATATACAATAAGGTATGCACTAATGCCGAATTGTCAAGTCGGGTTTTCGGCCAATCCCTTGCCCTTAAACACTGTGACTTCGAATTCGATTATAAGACGCAGTACGATATGGATATATCAAAAAGTAATACGATGGAAGAGGAAAAACGATGAAATGAGAATGCGAATCCGTCCGGAATTAGCGGCGGCGGGTTCTTTTCCGGGCCAGCCGGAAGCGAGAGCGGCGCGTTAAGAGGCTGTTTTTGCGCAGAATGGCAAAGACTCCCCACCAGGAGAATTTGAATTTCGGGGCAAGTTCCGAGGCCTCGGTAACCATTTCTCCAATTGAGGCGAACGGATCTTCTTCGACGAGACGGAGAATCGTTTCTTCTTTGGATTTCGGCGGTGCAACCAATGAATCGCGAGTTGATTCCTCTGAGCGGCCGCGAGTCCCCGGGGACATCGCTGACTGAAGCGCGGTACCTTTTTCGGCGACGGCCTCATCGGCCTTCCAGACCTTCTCGCCGTTTGAGGAGACCTCCCCGATCGGGATATCGAACGCCTGTTTGCCCTGTTCGAGGGTCTCATACGCGGGAATAATATGCTCGAATTCAAGGAGTTCGTAGATCTCGTAGACATTGGGAATCATGTTAACGAGCTTGATATCGCCATCGTTGTCGCGAATTTCCTGAATCTTGGAGACGAATATCCCCCATCCGGCCGACGAGATATACTCGACACCGCCCAGATCGACGATTATTTTATGGCGCCGCTGCGAGACCAGGTTTTCGATGACGTTTTCCAGTTCCGATGCGGTGATGGTATCGACCACGCCGTCGGCCCTGATAATCGAAATCTCGCCGTTGGGACCTGCCTGAGACAGGGATAATTTGATTTCGTCCATAGTATTCACGCTGTAATTCGCTTCTTACTTATAGGTTCGCCAAATTATACGGGAACTTAACCGCAGGCGAAGTATGTTTAATTTATCGGCCCGAGGCAACAGAAAAGTTTGCACAGAACGGCTCGGCTCACTTCTCCAGACCATAATCTTTTATCTTTTGGCGCAGGGTATTGCGATGGATACCAAGGATATCGGCCGTCTTCTGCATGTTCCAGTCTTCAGCCTCCAGGATGGCTGAAATGTGTTCCTTTTCGATATCGGCAAGGCTGATCCGGCGCAGTGGCGACGAAGTCGCTTCACCGGCTGTCAATCCCGGCAGGACATCGACATCGATGACATCATCCATCGTCAGAACGACAGCCCGCTCGATGACATTCTGTAATTCGCGGATATTGCCCGGCCAGGAATAATTGACCAGCATCGCAGCGGCATCCTCGGAGAGGCCTTCGATTGGCTTGTTCATCTTTTTTGCGCTCTTCTTCAGGAAATGTTCGGCCAAAAGGAGAACATCCCCGCCTCGCTCGGATAAGGCCGGCATGTGAATATTGACCGTATTGACCCGGAAATACAGATCCTGCCGGAAGATTTTATCCTCGATCAGCTTTTGCAGATCGCGGTTGGTGGCCGAGATAACACGCACATCGACTTTTTTGGTCTTATCCGACCCCAGCGGTTCGAAACTGCCGTCCTCGAGTACGCGCAGGAGCTTGGCCTGCATCGGTGCGGTCATGTCGCCGATTTCATCGAGGAATATCGTGCCGGTATCGGCCAGTTCGAAGCGGCCGGGACGTTTTTTATCGGCTCCGGTAAAGGCGCCTTTTTCGTGGCCGAAGAGTTCGGATTCGAGAAGCGTTTCGGGGAGCGATGCGCAGTTGAGCGGCACGAAGTTATTTTCTTTTCGCGGCGACAACTGATGAATGATTTCGGCGGCGAGGCCTTTCCCAGCCCCGGACGGGCCGGTAATCAGCACCGAGGCATCGGAAGGACCGACCCGTGAGATGAGCGATTTGACTCGCATCATGGCCTCGGAATCACCGATCAACTCGGGCATATCGGCCAGTTTCGCTCTGGTGCGCGTCAGTAAATCATTGTCGACAACAAGGCGGTTTTGTTCGGCGGCTTTCTTGAGATTGATGAGCAGTTCTTCCAGGTTAACCGGTTTGGTCAGATAACCATAGGCGCCGGCTCGCATGGCATTGACTGCCGTTTCCACAGTTCCGAAGGCGGTCAGCACGATGACTTGAACAAAGGGATTGATCTCGCGGAGTTTTTCAAGAAGTTCGAGACCGTCCATGTCCGGCATCTTCATATCAATGACGGCAAGGGGCGAGAAAAAACCGGTATAGAGTTCGAGTGCCTCGGGGCCGTTCCCCGCGGTTTTCACATCGTATTTTTTCTTCATCAGAAATCCGGCCAGCATGTCCCGCTGCGCGGCTTCATCATCGACAATGAGAATTTTCGGCATGGCTACCTGCCCAATCAAATCCCTGTTACAAAGTACTATATACAAAAAAACCTTTCCCCGGTTCTTGAGGAAAGGTTTTTCTGCGAAAACTTACTGTTATTCCTTGCGACCGATATTGAAAAGCACGCCGAGTTTGAACATGATAAAGCCGTTATTGTCGGCAAACTCATAGTCGGTGCCGCGGAATTCGCCTTTGACGCCGTCCATCATATCCATCTGATATCCGACTTCTAAGTATATACCGCCGCGTGAATTGGTCTTCTTGTGAATCCCCAGCGCGACGCCACCCTGGAGTGCCGGGTCGAATGATAGTTCGCGGAATGCCACGCCACCGCCTTCAGATTCCACTTTCGTGGCGAGCTTGCTGAAGTTCATTCCGACGTTAATCTTCAAATACGGAGAGAGCGAAGATTCGGTGATATCCTTGAACAGATATTTGCCGTACAATCCGAGATCATACATGCGATGATTCAGATCGAGATCCTCGGCAGCCATATTGCGGCCGCTGAAATAGAGACCGATGATGACATTGCTCTGCCAGTAATAACCAATCCCGATTTCACCGCCGAAACCGCCCTTCGCATTCAGGCTGTCCGGAATCATATCATTTTTCAGAGTACCGGTGGGCAGTGAATAATTCCCTCCAACGTACCCTTCAAGATAAGGCTCATCCTCATATTGGGCGAATGCCAGTGACGAGCAAAACAAAAATACCACGACAACGAATGAAAAAAATAGTCGATTCATAGCCTCTGCCCTATGTTACCTCGTTTATAGTCGTCGGTTATTATCGAACGACCGGTCTCAATAGATTTCCAAATAAGACGTTTTGCCCGAATTTGTCAATAGTCATTCGGGACAAAACGTTATTCGGTTACGATTCTCTTCACACCGGCGCCGATTAATCCTGGCTTCTCGACGCCTTATATTCCTCTTGCAGCTTCATCGACACATCGCCGGGGACTTCTTCGTAGTGTGAGAATTCGCGAGAATACACACCCTGTCCCTGCGTGAATGAGCGAAGGTCGACGGAATATTTGTACAGTTCGGCCTGCGGAATCGAGGCGCGGACTCGCTGCATTTTGCCCAGCGGATCCATGCCGATGATTTTACCGCGGCGAGATGAAACGTCACCCATTACGTCACCGGTGAATTCTTCCGGTACGATAATCGAAACGTTATAGATCGGTTCCAAAATGACTGGTGAGCAATTTGGATAGCCGCCCTTGAAAGCCATAATTCCGGCCATCTTGAAGGCATTATCCGATGAGTCGACCGAGTGATAGGAACCGAAGTACACCGCAACCCGGCAATCAACAACGGGAGCGCCGCACAGGAGCCCCTCGCTCATCGCTTCAATAACGCCTTTTTCGACTGACGGGACGAATTTACCGGGAATTACGCCGCCTTTGATTTCATCGACGAATTCGAAACCATCACCGCGTTTCTGCGGCTCAATGCGAAGCCAGCAATCGCCGAATTGGCCGCGACCGCCGGTCTGTTTTTTATAGCGCCCCTGGATTTCCGTTTTGCCCTTAATCGTTTCGCGATACGGGATACGCGGTTTATCCAGTTCGACTTCGACGCCGAAACGGCTTTTCAGTTTTTCCACCAGCAAATCGATTTGCGTATCGCCCTGGCCGAACAGCAGCGTCTGGCTGAGCGCCGCATCTTGAACTACCTTGAACGTCGGGTCGGTTTCATGCAGCTTGTTCAGGCCAAGTCCCATCTTTTCTTCGTCGCCTTTGGCCTTCGGACGAATAGCCATATCCATAACCGGATCGGGATAATCCGGGACCGGAATCTCGATCTGATTATTCTTCGGGCACAACGTATTGCCGGTATGCGTATTTTTCAGTTTTACGAGCGCGACAATATCTCCGGCGCTGGCGCCGTCGACTTCTTTTCTGTCTTTACCAGTCAATTCGAACATCTGGCCGATACGCTCGGAACCATGCTGGACATTATTCAATTCGAGTCCGGACTGAATCTTGCCGGAAAAGACCTTGACCAGAGACAGATCACCGACATGCTGTTCGGAAATAGTCTTGAACACATACAGCACCGGATCGCCATCCGAGACGCATTTCAGTTCAATTTCATCGCCGCCGCTGGCTTTTTTGGCCTTCAAAGGGGCAACTTCGGACGGATTCGGCAGATAATTGACAATGAAATCCATCAAAGTCGAGATACCGATATTCAGTGTCGAGGACACGACCAGAACCGGGAAAACCTTTGCCGTTGCGATACCTTTTTTCAGACCCTTCAGGAATTCTTCATCGGTCAGTGTCCCTTCCTCGAAGAATTTTTCAAGCAGGTCATCGGAGGATTCGGCGACGGATTCCATGAGTTTTTCACGGGCGGCTTCGACATCGGCTTTAATATCGGCGGGTATATCGCCGGCAGTGCCTTTGCCTTTATCGTCAAAAGTAATGCCTTTCATTTTGACGAGATCGGCGACCCCTTTGAACTGTGCTGTCTTGCCGATAGGTAATTGAACCGGAACGACTTTCGTGCCGAAGGCATCCTGCAGAGCCGCCAGGTTCTTATTAAAATCGGTGTTTTCCTTGTCAGCGCCGTTAATGACAAACATCGTCGGCTTTTTCATCTTTGAGATGCGGTCGAAATATTGTAGAGTACCGACTTCCACACCGCCACTGGAGTTAATGACAACGATCGCAGTATCGGCTGCCGCCAATCCCGACATAACATCGCCTATGAAGTCCATATGTCCCGGCATGTCTATCACATTAACCTTGTTAGACTTATAAGGGCAGGCGATAATCGAAAGATTGAGCGAGGTCTGCCGTGCTTTTTCTTCTTCGGTATAGTCCGAGATCGTGGTTCCATCCGTCGTCGATCCGAGTCTGTTGACGACGCCGGCGGAAAACGCCATCGCATCAGCGAGTGTCGTCTTACCGGAGCCGCGCTGTCCAACCAGTCCGATGTTCCGAATTTTATCAGTAGTCAAAGCCATGTTAGGAATATCCTCCTTCACTGACACAAGGTCCGAAATTATGCAATCGCCAATAATAACGACATTTTCCGGCTTTGTCAAACGATTTTGCCTGCTTGCCCGAAAGGATACCCATATAATTTATCAGACGGTAAATAAACGAGTTAAGTGCAAAAAAATCGTCAAAAAATAAATAAGCATTGGCATAATTGCAATATATCAGTTATAATTAATTATCGCTTTTCTTCGCTTGATTCTTTTGGGGTAAGGATAATAACAATTTTTATTGAGGAGGCGCTATGCGGAAGTTCACTATTGCTGCGCTTTTCGGGTTATTGTGCCTGATTCCTGCTCATGTATCCGCCGCAAACAGGGTGGAAATCGATGCTTTCGGCGTACAGGCAGGAGAATTGATCGGGGGGATTCCGAATGAAATTCGGATATTTATCGAAAATGATGATACTCTGATGGCGGCACAATTACCATTTACTCTCACTTCGCCGGATGGGCTGCAATGGGAATATATCTATCAAGCCAACAATTTCGGCGGTACCACATTTGTTACAGCAACCCCCGGAAGTCGTTTTGCCACGAACACATGGGATCTGGCCAAATTCGTGCGAGATCGGGATGTCGATGGAATTTCGCCGGATACAGCGGGAGTTGTCGGTCTGTGCATTAGCCCTTACAAAGGAATGCTGCCCGGCCCGCTCGAACATTCGTTTTCAATTAATATTATACCGGAAGAAATCCCCCAGGGAGAATACAGAACCTTATGCATTGATACGGCGACAATCCCTCCATCTATGGAGGAACTAATTTTTGCCGACGCGTCAAACACGATTTATCCGGAATTCGGAGGTCCATATTGCTTTTCCGTATATAGCTGCCTTGATAATGGTGATTTCGATAACGACGGTGTATGCGACAATGACGACAATTGCCCCGGATTATACAATCCGGAACAGACGGATTCCGATTTCGACGGCCATGGCGATGAGTGCGACAACTGTATGGCCATTTTCAATGAGGATCAGGTCAATACCGATGGCGATGATTATGGAGATGAGTGCGACAATTGCCCGGATATCGTGAATAATGATCAGACCGACGATGATGGTGACGATCGCGGAAATGCCTGCGATAACTGCCCAACCGTAGCAAACGAATTCCAGGAAGATACCGATGGTGACACCTTCGGCGACGCCTGCGATAATTGTCCGGATATCATGAACGGCGATCAGGCGGATACCGATGGCGACGGTTATGGTAATGCCTGCGATAACTGCCCCGGTATTGCGAATCCCAACCAGGCCGATTCCGACGGGAATGGAGTCGGCGACGCCTGCGAGAGTGAGCAAGTTTGCGGTGATGTCAACCTCGACGGATATGTCAATATCGGAGATGCGGTTTACCTCATAAAATTCATATTTAACGCGGGACCGCCTCCCTGCGTACCCAATAAATAAGGGCAAGAGAATTATTCCAAAGGCGCCTACATAAGCAGGCGCCTTTTTTAATGACATAAGTCTACCCTCTTTGCGGTTTTTCAGGATATTGGGCTGATCGGAAAAGCAGTTTTGGGCATCAAAAAAAGCCACCGAGCGGGATCGAACCGCTGACCTACTGATTACGAATCAATTGCTCTACCAGCTGAGCTACGGTGGCTTAATCTAAAAATGCCACCCCCCAGAATCGAACTGGGGACACACGGATTTTCAGTCCGTTGCTCTACCAACTGAGCTAGGGTGGCATTGTCTTTTGTTATAGAATCGGCAATTTATGAAAAGAATTGCGCTTGTCAACTCCAATCTTCAATAATTTCTACTTTTCGGTTGATTTTTCATTCGAGCCGAGGAAGGCTGCCCCGATAAATCCGGCGTCATTGCCGAGTGTCGCCCGGACGATTTCGAGGTTCTGCGATACGGTTGACAAGGCTTGTTCCCTGATGGTTTCTTTTACCGTTTCGACGAAGTCAGCACCACCTTCGGCGACTCCTCCACCAAGGATGATGAGCTGGGGATTAATAACGTTTATGAGACCTGCGAGGGTTGCACCCAGAAGTCTGCCGGATTCGGTAATGACGTCTCTGGCGATTGCATCCCCTCGTTTAATGGCCGTAAAAATCTTTCGGATGGTCAGGCTGTCGATGCTGTCCCCGAGAAGATTCTGAAATGTCGGCGTCATTTCTTCCTCTAGGCGCTCGCGCACCTCATTGACAATCGCCCTCGAGGAAACCAGTTTTTCCAGATTCTCGAATTCGGTGTGCCCGTTTCGCTGAACGGCAATTTTCATGTGGCCGATTTCACCCGCTGCGAACGTCGACCCGCGATGCAGGCGACCATTGATGATCAAAGTACCGCCTATTCCTGTTCCGATAGTCAGGCAGATAATGTTTTCATATCCCTGCCCCGCTCCGAAGCGCAATTCGGCGAGGGATGCACAATTGGCATCGTTATCGACATAGACCGGCAAATTGAGGCGTTCTTTCAGGCGTTCGCGGAGATGAAATCCAACCCAGCCGGGAAGATTCGGACAGGTTCCCTCGACAACACCGGTTGCAATGTTGACGGTCCCGGGAGACCCAACGCCGATTGAACCGACCTCTCCGCCTTCTTCATCCGCAGTAATCAGTAATTGTTCGCCGCAGAATTGGATGCTCTTGAATAATTTATCAGGAGTCGTTGCGTCGGGCGTCACAGTCTTTGATTTAAATCGAATATTGCCCTTGGCGTCTACAAGTCCGAATTTAATATTCGTTGCGCCGATATCGATTCCGGCATACAGCTTGACACTCATCGTCTTTTTCTGCCTCCAGCCTGCCCCTTTTTGAATCGGTTCTGTAGAATAAACATATTGCCAAGGAGTATTATCGTATAGAATGCGAGCAGTGTCTGCAATCCGCTGGTCGTTATCGTTTTGGTCGCAACGAACACAATGAGATAATTGGCCAGCGAATGGAAGCCGATCGCTATCAGCCAGTACATCCACCATTTGCGGCGAGCGAATCCATAACCGATCATTGCGCCGGTGACAATATGAAGACAAATTGCGAAGATTCTCTCGGCAATAATAGTATTCGTCAGCATGCGCGCCTGGAAGAGCGGTCCGGATATATAGCAGCCTTCAATAAATCCAAATCCGGCGCCGACGAATGCCCCAAGTGAAATGAGCAGTAGTGCCTTTGGCCGAAGCACAAGGGCGGCAAATAACAGCGGGAGCAACTTCAGAGTCTCGTGAATAATGCCGCCGATGAGCGCCGGGATCGTGGCCGGTAAAACGATTGAACCACCGCTTTGTAATATTGGCGTAAGATAATTGATGGCATAGCTTTGCTGAAGGGGAACCTGTGTTATATAAACAATAGGATACAGACAGCCGCCGATGATAAACAGAATATATGACCATGTGTCCTTATAGCAGTCGCGACCGAGAAACAGCAACCAACCGATCGTGATAACCAACAATAATCCATAAAATGGAAGTCGGCGGATGAATGAATCAATAGTCGAACCCTGTGCCGCCTGTTCGATCGGATTCGGGCGATTTTTAAATGGGTCGCGCTGATATTCAATGCGCAGATGGCGACTCGGGTTCTCAATCTTTACCAAGTCGTGCATCTGGTCGATGTAAATAGTCTGCTGAGTCGGCTGGAGCATATTGACCTGCAACGCACTATCCCTGAAAACTCCATAGCGAACCGGTTTTTGCCCAACGACCTGAAAAACATATTCGGCCGAGAACATCCCCTGCGGGGAAAATACCGGGATTGTCAGAGTCTCCCCCGGTTTTAAGTTTTGAAATGCCAGCAACAGTTCGAGTTGGCTGATCATATTATTGTCACAGGAAAACACCGATCCCGTAACCGGCTGTTGGCGAGCAGCATCCTGATTCTTATCAATCACGGTGCGAATCATGTTTGTCGGTTCATTGAACGTGACGTCAAGTTCCTGAGACACGCCGTTGGCCTTGACAGTCATCAGACTCGATGAGAAATAGCCGTTTGATTTGACCCGCAAATCGTTTTCGATTTCGAGCTTTGGCCCCAGGCCGACCGATGCGAGGTCAAGATCGAGTCTTTCCTCGATCAAACAGATATCACCATCGACAACTTCAAGCCGCGTGGACATGTCGCCGACTTTCTGGTCATTGACAAAGAAATGATAGTCCTTTTGTTCATCGGCTTCCCAGTAGTCGGTGATACTTTTTACCGGGGGAAGTGACTGCGCCGATAGCGAACCGGCCAAAATTAAAAAGATGAGCGTAAAAACGATTCGCATGGACGAGCCTCGACTTGAGAAGGGTGTGTGGAAGGAATCAGTAGTCATACCGCAAAATCGGCCCGGTACACTGCGACCGGGCCCATTTAGAATCAATACATCGTTCGACGAATTCTCTTATATGCCGAAAGCGCCGTCGACATCAAAACTACTTTGACTGCCGCACCCGGCAGGAATGGATATAATCCCATAGTCAGAAGTGATCCCTGCGGTGCAAAAAGAGACAGTACTGCCAATCCGGGAATGAAAATAACCGCCGTACCAAGTGATAAAACGGCCGTCAGTTTGCCATATCCCATCGTCTGTGTCTTCGCAGAAAGCAATCCGACAATATAGGCGGCGGCAACAAATCCGATCAGGAATCCGCCGGTCGGGCCAAGAAGTCTTGCCATTCCTGCCGCACCACCGGCGAATACCGGTAATCCCATGATACCTTCGATGAGATAAGCGATAACTGTGAGGGCGCCTCGAGTCGGGCCCAAAAACAGACCGCAGGCCAAGACCGCCATTGTTTGTGCGGTGACTGGAACAGGCGAAAACGGCAGTGGGAACTGCACGTATGCCGATAGCACCAGCATGGCATTGAATGCCAGCATGTAGACCATTTGTCTCGTGCGAGTCACTTCTCCAATAAAGAACCGACTCGCAACCACATGTTGCGAAATGGACATGGAACCTCCGTGTTCTTTATTTCTCGGGCAGAACCGATTTTAATACTTCTCTTGCAATCACGATACGCTGGACTTCCGATGTCCCTTCGCCGATCTCACACAGCTTGACGTCTCGAAGTATCCGCTCGGCCGGATAGTGATTCGTAAAAAATCCGACATCGCCGAGTATCTGGATCGCTTCATATGCGACGCGATGTCCGACCTCGGACGCATAGAGCTTGGCCATCGCCGACTCTTTGGAGAATTTCACTCCGGCGTCTTTCATCTGTGATGCACCATACACCATGTGTCTGGCGGCTTCGATTTCCGTCGCCATATCGGCCAGCTTGAATTGTATCGCCTGCGATGTAATACCGAGAGGTTTGCCGTTGACATTTGTTACACCGGCGTACTTGAGCGCACAGTCGTATGCACCCTGAGCAAGACCAAGGGCCATAGCGCCGATGGAGATGCGGCCGCCGTCGAGGGTCATCATGAATTGCTTGAACCCCTCGCCGTCACCACCAAGCTGATTGTCGAGCGGTACCTTAACATCGGTAAAGTGCAGGAAGGCCGTATCCGAGCCGCGCAGGCCCATCTTGTTTTCCTTCTTGCCGACTTCATAGCCGTCCCAGTCTTTCTCAAGAATGAATGACGAGATCGCCTTGACGCCCGGGGCATCCGATGTCCGTGCGGTTGCGATCGAGGCAAAGGCATGAGATGCCGATGTGATGAAACACTTGGTACCGTTGAGAATCCAGTGGTCGCCCTGCTTCACGGCAGTCGTTTTCGTGGCTCCGGCATCTGATCCCGCATCCGGTTCGGTCAATCCGAAGGCCAGCAGTTCACCGCCTTTGGTACCGCGCGGAAGATATTTCTTTTTCTGTTCTTCCATTCCGAATTTATAGATCGGGAAACAGCCGAGGCTATTGTGCGCGGCAATCGTGATTCCGGTGGAACCGCAGACTCGCGAGAGTTCCTCGACGGCGATGGAATACGACACCGTATCCACCTTCGAACCGCCGTAGTCCTCGGAAACAACCATCCCCATCAGGCCCATCTCAGCCAGCATCGGAAGGAATTCCTTGGGGAATCTCTGTTCGATATCGAGGGTCGCGGCGTGCGGCGCGACTTTTTCAAGTGCGAAAGCCCGTATTTTTTCTCTGAATTCCTGGTGTTCTTTTTTTAACAGCACATTTAATCCCTGAGTAATTGGCGAGATATAACCATTTTCTGAGCTTCCGTGGTGCCTTCGTAGATTTCCGTCACGCGGGCATCGCGGAAATAGCGCTCGACAGCATATTCCTTCATATATCCATAACCACCATGAATCTGTACGGCTTCATTGACCACCCAGTTTGCCGTTTGAGAAGCAATAAGTTTGGCCATCGATGATTCCATGGCAACATTTTTGCCTTCATCTTTCATGACGGCGGCGCGATAACCAAGCAGGCGGGCGCCATCGATTTTTGCGGCCATCTCTGCCAGCTTAAACTGAATCGCCTGGAAGTTACAGAGCGGCTGACCGAACTGCTTGCGCTCCTTGGAATATTTCAGCGCCTCTTCTAATGCAGAACGGGCGATACCGATTGCCTGGAAAGCAACGCCGATGCGACCGTTGTTGAGAAGAATGACGGCGGTTTTGAATCCTGTGCCCTCTTCCCCAACCAGATTAGAGGCATCGATCTCGACATCGGTGAATGATATTTCGCGGGTATCGGATGCTTTCATTCCCATTTTCTTTTCCGGCGCGCCGATATCGATACCGGGAGTATCTTTCGGGACGACGAAACAGGAAATGCCTTTGGAGCCTTTCTCCGGATCGGTCACGGCAAAAACGATGAAGACTCCGGCAAGTCCGCCGTTAGTCACGAACGTCTTGGTACCATTGATGACGTACTTGTCGCCTTTTTTGACAGCCGATGTTTTAATCGAAGCCGCATCCGTACCGGCATTCGGTTCGGTCAGGCAGTAGGCGCCGATAATTTTTCCGGCCGCCATGTCGGGCAGATATTTATCTTTCAACTCTTCCGAACCGAAGCGATAAATGGCTTCGCAGCAGAGAGAGTTGTGCACCGAAATCGTAATCATCAAACCGGCACAGGCGGCGGAGAGCTCTTCCATGGCACAGTTGTAGGTCACGGTCGACAGTTCGAGGCCGCCGTATTTTTCCGGCAACATCATACCGAAATAGCCGAGTTCAGCCATTTCATCGAGAATATCCTGAGGCAGTTTGCCTTCTTCATCCCACTTTTCAGCATTGGGATAAATTCTCTTGGCGGCCAGGTCGGCCGCCGTCTCTTGTATCATTAAATCATCTTCGGTGAGATTAAAATCCATTACCTGGACTCCTTACTCATATGTGAAAAATCCACGACCGGTTTTGCGGCCTAGGTAACCGGCCTGAACCATTTTCTTCAACAGCGGGCAGGGACGATATTTCGGATCGCCGAGGCCCTGATGCAACACTTCCAGAATGGCCAGACAGACGTCCAGTCCGATGAAGTCGGCCAGGGTGAGCGGTCCCATCGGATGCGCCATCCCCAACTTCATTACGGTATCGATACCCTCTTCATTGGCGACGCCTTCCATGAGTGCATAGATGGCCTCGTTAATCATCGGCATGAGGATGCGGTTGGCGACAAAGCCGGGATAATCGTTAACCTCGACCGGGACTTTATTGATCTTTTCCGATAGTCCCTTAATCGTGTTATAGGTCTCGTCCGACGTTGCGATTCCACGAATGACCTCAATGAGCTTCATCATCGGAACCGGATTCATGAAGTGCATACCGATCACTTTGTCGGCCCGCTTGGTCACACCGGCGAGCTGCGTAATCGGCAGCGACGAGGTGTTCGAAGCCAGTATCGTGTCCGGCGCGCAGATGCTGTCGAGTTTGCGGAAGATATCGAGTTTGACATCGAGGTTTTCAAAGACGGCCTCGACGACAAGTTGCGAGTTCTTGGCAGCTCCCATATCCAGCGTCGGATTGATATTTCCGAGTGCGGCCTTCTTCTCGTCCTCGGTGATTTTCTCTTTCTTCACCTGGCGAGCCATGTTTTTGTCGATTGTCGCCATGGCGCGATCGAGGAATTCCTGTTTCGTCTCGATCAGGTTTACCGCATACCCCATTTGGGCGAAATGGTGAACAATACCATTGCCCATCGTGCCCCCGCCGATGACCGTTATATTTTTAATGTCTTCAACTTTCATATTACGTGTAACCTCCCAGAGAATATTACATCATCTCAATTGCCAGCGCCACGGCATTACCGCCGCCGAGGCACAGTGTTGCAAGACCGTTTTTACCGCCGCGGTCCTTCAACGCATACATCAAAGTGGTCAGGATGCGCGCACCTGACGCTCCGATCGGATGTCCCAACGCCACGGCGCCGCCGTTGACGTTGACCTTATTCCAATCCCATCCGAGTTCCTTGCCGTCGGCCAGGCACTGAACGGAAAAGGCCTCGTTCGCTTCGATCAGGTCGAAGTGATCCACCTTGACGCCCATTTTCTCGCAAATACCCTGCACGGCGTAGATCGGCGAATAGAACAGCAGTTCCGGCGGTGTACCGGCAGTCGTGTAATTAACCACACGCGCCAGCGGTGTCAGATTGTGTTCCTTCATATATTTTTCGGATACGACGACGACGGCCGAACTGCCGTCATTGAGGCCCGGCGCATTGCCGGCTGTGACGGTGCCGTCTTTTTGGAAGGCCGGTTTCAGTTTGGCCAGCGCTTCCATGGAGATATTGCCGCGCGGACATTCGTCTTTTTTGAAAATAACCGGATCGCCTTTGCGCTGCGGGATTTCAATCGGGAAAATTTCCTTGTCGAATTTTCCGCCTTCTTGTGCGGCGACGGCCTTCCTGTGTGAATTGAATGCGTATTCATCCTGCTCTTCGCGGGAAATCTTCGATTTATCAGCGGTTAACTCGGCGGCTCCGCCCATGTGCCAGTTTTTGAACGAGCACCAGAGACCATCGAGAACCATCGAGTCCTGCAACTTCTTATCGCCGAACTTGAGACCCGCTTTGGCGCCATGAATCACATACGGCGTCCCGGACATCGATTCCATGCCGCCTGCGATAATGCACTCGGCATCGCCGAGCCGAATGGCCTGAGTTGCGAGCATAACGGCCTTGAGGCCCGAACCGCAGACTTTGTTAATGGTCAGGGCGCCGGCTTTCGGGGTGATACCGCCGTGAATGGCCGCCTGACGCGCCGGAGCCTGCCCGACACCGGCCTGAACTACTTGTCCCATAATAACTTCATCAACTTTTTCCGGGTCGATACCGGCCCGTTTCACGGCCTCTTTGATTGCCAGTGCACCCAGTGTCGTCGCCGGAAAAGAGGATAATCCTCCCAAAAACGTACCGATGGCGCTTCTGCATGCAGATACTATATATACTTCGTTGGTGTGAGCCATTGCTTACCCTCCATGAATCAATCGTTTAAGTCAATTTGACATTATAAAACATGGTGCAGGCAAAGGCAAGTGAAATGAGTCACGAAGTCATCGAAACGCATTGAAATCTATCGCATTGCATGAAATTGGCAGATATAAGGATACGGCGGATCAAGGGGAATGACACTACTTTGTTTTATGCTTAATATGTCTTAAAAATCGCCTTCACGAAGATCGTGCGTCCGGGGCCTCCGGGAATTGTCGGAATGTTGCGGCGGACTTGTTCCGGATAGACATATTCTTCATCGAAAACATTGTTGGCAGTCAATCGTATCATGACATGCGGCGAGATTTTTTGCGATAACACAAGATTTGCAATAAAGAAACCTTTGGTAGAGTTCATCTGACCGTTTTGCAGATATCCTTCTCGGTCATCGACATAATAGAAATTCGGCGATATCGACAAGCCTATCGTGTTCATTTCCGTACTGAAGCCACCGCTTAAGGTGAAGTGTGACAGATAATCGATTTCGCCGCCGAAACCATTCTCACCATCCTTCAGCGTGCCATTGATGAAATAGGAAGTCCTCGTTGACAGATATCCCGATAGTTCAACCTCGATACCGCGGAGTTCCTGCTCGCCTAAATTATCATAGGTTATTGAGCTGTCGTTAATAATAGCCATTTCTTCATCGGTTGTCGGGCGTCGGCCGATGATATCCTCGATCTTAGTATAGAACGCATTGGCATTCAATGTATGCCCCTCGCCGATTTGTTGTTCTACCGAGAATTCGAGTGTTTGAATCTGTTCCGGATCCAATTGTCCGTTTATGGCATGTTTGCCGACAACGATGTTGGGAATGCGCATATATTGCTCCTGGGCGCTGGGACTGCGGAATGCCTCACCGTAGAGCAGTTTGAAGCTGTTTGTCGGGAACGGACGCCAGACGAGGCCCCCTCGAGGAGTCACAAACCCCTTTTCACTGATGCCTAGATAGCTGAAGCGAACTCCGAAGACATATCCGACAGTTGGACTTATTTCTCCATCGGCCTGGATATATCCGGCGAAATCGGTAATAGTAAACGGCAGTGTTTTTACCGATCCGGCATAGACCAGATCGCCTTCGAAATCGTCATAGTGCCCGCCGATATCTTTAATTCGGCGACTTTCCACGGTAATGCCCGAAATGAGTCGAACTTTATCCGTAAGTATAAATTCATTTTGCATTTCGCCGGCGAACACATGTCCCCGGAATCTGGCATACAATGGGGCGCTTATCGTATCCGGATCATAGCCTTCGAGCCCCTGATAAAACCGTCCCGCGTCACCGATGTCGCTGTGGGAATCAATTTCGCTGTAGCGGGCGATGACCTTGCCGCCGATAGTCTCATTTTTTCGCCACAGATATTGCACATTGAGCCAACCGATACGCTCGTCCAGGCGCGCCCGGTCGCGGAAGAACATGTTACCGAGTTCGAAGACGGGAACAGCGCCGAATTTGCCGATTTTATGAATGAATTTCCCTCCGGAAACAGTCAACCCGCGATATGATACTCGGCCGAAGACCGATTCCACATCCTTCTCGTAATTGATAACTCCCGTGGCTCCAGTCTCATCGGTCGCCGTCTTATCGTATCCGTCATTATCAGTTATCTGGCCCGATGCCAAAAAGGAAAAGCCGCGATGCGATCCGATATATGAGACACCGACATCCCTGGTATCCATCGCTCCGGTACCGAGGCAACCGGTTATTTTGTTTTCGGAATAATCATCCCACAAAATGACATTGATGACACCGGCGAACGCATTGGTTCCATACAGAGTAGAACCCGGTCCCCGGATGATTTCAACCTGTTTAACCGCAGAGAGCGGTATCATATCGAGATGATGCTCCATTGAGGCCGCGTCGTTGGCAGGAATGCCGTCGATGAGCATGAGAATCTTGTCGTTGTACAAGGTTTGCTTGATACCGCGCGCAGTCACCAGTTCGTTGCGCCAATATGAGTTGGTCTGAGTAAAACCGGGTACATATTTGATAATTTCAGACAGGTACGAAACACCGAGCTGTCGGATTCGGTCAGATGTAAATACCGTAACGACCGCAGGGGCCGTTCGGACGGATTCCTCTCGCTTAGATACCGTGACGACGGTAATATCCATGAGTTCTTCGAGAGACTTCTCCCGCAGATTATCGATATCTTCGGCAAGTAGAGAGCCGGCCATCAAAAGCGCAAACAGAATCCGGATACATATGTTCAGAATTGCCCGAAAGCTCATTTAAAATACCCTTTTTAAGCCATAGCACCCTTTGCATTATATATCGGCATTAGGCAAGGATTTACCACCTCGGGCGGGCAATAAATTGGGCAATATTGTAACAGGGAAACAGGCAAAAAAAAGCGGGGAAGTTACCTTCCCCGCTCTCCCCCAAAACCGCTTAGCTTATTTTGGGTGGCAATCTTTGGCAGCCGGACAGGTGCTCGGGCATTTCGTGCCGCAAGTGCCTTTGGTCTCAGTTGCCTGTTTTTCATTACTCTTGGTGCAGGTGGCCTGCTTGTCGGTCGTGCAATGTTTGTCACAATCTTTGACCGCGCAGGTTTTGGGATCCCCGGTACATTTCGCCGGGTCGCATTTCGCGTCTGTTTTACCCTTGGCGCAGCACTGGGTGGTGGTTTTCGGGGCTTCCGGTTTGGCTTCCTGCTTTACAGTTTCGGTCGCCAAAACGGTGCCGGCAAATGCCACGAGTACTACCAGCACAAGGATTTTCAGAACCGGATGTAGGTTCATTGAGAAACCTCCTAATATGTTATTAATTTAGTCTACTTACTTAGTATACGGTATGTATCTGTCGGTGGACTAAAAAATCAACATCTTAGGACGGTTGAAGAGATGGTCGGATGAACCCCCGTAGAATGTATCGTAAATGCTTGATAAGTTTCGAGTTGCGACACCCCGAACAGAGTTGATCCGATTGCCGGATCGAGGGTCAGCCGGAAATTCGGCGTCACCTGAAAGGTCAGGGCGGAATTGAGTTTCGAGAGAATGCAGGTCGGGCAGCCGCCCGATTTTCCATACAGGGGGCAACTGCTGCATTTTTGGTTCGTTTCCTGCGGCTTGGCCTGGGCCTGACACGGCGGCGCCACTTCTTCCTCGATTTCTATGACTTTGCCACAGGGGGTGGTATAGGTCTTTTTGGCTTTCGAGGGGCAGCCCGAGCATGGAGATGGCTCGGCCTGAAGTTTTTCGCAGGGGCTCGATACGGTCTCTTGTGCGCTGCCGCATGGTGTCGAGCAGGATCCGGCGCAGGAGAATTGATCGGTTTCAGCCGTTTGCTGACTGAAAAGACAGGCCTCTTTATCGGGATTGCACCAGGAACAGAGATTGCTCTCGATGAGAATCATCAGTCCGAAACAAATGATAAAGAATATGGCGACGGCCTTTTTCACCGGCGACTCCCGTATCGCGAATTATTGATTTCAGTAAACTCTCGTACGACCGCACTGATGTGTATATCGGCCATAATATCGTAAACTAATACATTCTTTGGATTTTGCAAATAAATATTTGAGGGGCGGACCCGGTCCGGCAAAGAAAATACCGAATTACTTCGCCCCTTTGATCTCAATAAGTTGTCGGATATCGGCCAGGTTCTTCTTGAATTTGATATTCACATTGAGGCTGCGCCCGATATTATATTGCTCGCCATTTCTAAGGTCCTCCTTGACTGTGTCCGAGATTGCATCTGAGGCCTCAATTTCTGAGACGGCCTGATCATTAAAAAGGAAAACGATGCGAAAGTAGCCATCCAGCGGCGCCATAAACAGGATATTTTTCTTTTTATGTAAAAGCTTGCAGTACCAGCCGTACTTCCGGCCATGATACATCCATTGCTGAGTAATAGGGCCGCAAATGGATTCAGCAATTGCGATGGCTCCCTGCCAAAGGGGATATTTCTTGCCCAGCGCCTCGGCGATGAGCTTATCATTGGGCTGGACCGCCTTTTCAGTGAATACGCTATAATCGACCATGATTCCTCCCGGGTTAATTTGTCGAAACCTGCCTCGCATGCTCGGCATCCTCGATTCTTCGCAAGCTCAGAATCTCGGACAGGGGTTTCGACCTACAAAGGAATAAAAAACAATAAATCGGATAAAACACTATCACATTTTAATAATAACTGACCGTTACCGTGACTGAATTCGAGTCGATACGGTCGACGCGTATTGACAAATCTGCATGCCGGAAATCGCGCTGATCAATTGGCAGATACAGATTATACGCCCATGAATTATGCGCGTACGATCGTGAAATGACCATTGAATAGGTCTGTGCGTTCGGCATCCCGGCATAGATCAACTTATCTTTTTTCACCCAGCCAGTCCTGATTAATACCTCATCATTAATCTGTAGCGTAAATGTACCTGTATATCTCATGGCAACCTCGATTATTGGAGTCCATAGAAATATACAGGAAGATGAAGAATTTATTCGCGATAATCGACACAGGATTCAGCACTGCCAACAGCTTGATAGTAATATTCTTTGAATCTCTTACTTCTTATATTAATTAACGCGAGGAGGAATAGTAGAAGGAAGACGGACATAAAAACAGAAAATATAACTCCGACTACTGAGACAGTGGCCTTCACCTCATGAGAATACGAATTTCCCATATTTTCAATATATGCAATAATGGGTACAACGACTGTAATCCATGCATATATTTCGCATGCAATTCTCGCCCATCTGACTTTTCGAAGAAACTGGATGGCAGAAATTGTAACGGCCAATGAAAACAATAGGCCGACAATTGAACCGATTATTTTGGCGGTAGTCATTGTATCAAGTACAAAAACCGAAGCGAATTCCACTGTTCCGCCTAATAGTCCCATTAAGCCGAATAATAAATAAACAATCCCTATCATATAGTGTGTGACCTTGGGATTGATAATTAGAAACCGCACGATTCCTACTCCGCCAGTTCGAGCTCTATCAATGGCGTTTCGGTGTCGACCTGATCGCCTTCGGCGAAGTTCACGGCCGTGACTTTGCCATTGGCCTTGGCGATACAGACATGCTCCATCTTCATCGCCTCGACAATGATGAGCTGCGCCTTTTCGGCCACTTCATCGCCCACCGAGACCATCACTTTGACGACTTTGCCCGGCATGGGAGCGAACACTTTGGATGGATCGGATAAATCTCCCGCCCCGCCGCCACCGGCCGCGCCATCTTGGGTCGGCTGGGTGAATTCATAGAGGACGCTGTTGACATCGACAAAAGTCGTCTTGCCGTTGCTGACAACGAACACCTCGGTCGTCCCCTCGCCCGTCTTCATGAAATACCGGCCGTCGGGGGTGCGATCTATTTCGATGGTTTTGTTGCCATCGGGAAAGGTCGCGATGCGGTTGTCCTTAAGGTCGACAGTCTTGAGTTCGCCGTTGTGTATAAATTCGAAGTTCATGGTAATCTCCAGCCATTCAGCTTGTCACAGCATCCTGAGATTGCGACGCCCTAAGAAGGGCTCGCAATGACGAGGTTCTTCTGACTTAATAGCCTATAATTCTTTCGTGTCCTTATCCTGTCTCTATCCGATTTTCTGTCCGATGCGCCAGGTGCCGATTGTTTTCCAGGGGTTGTATTCACTGCGACCGATCATATGCCCATTGCCGGATGCGGCCGCGGCCGGTTTGGCCGATGCAGTCGCTACTGCAGCAGCGGCCAGTGCCGGTTCCAGATTATCCTCGACACCATCCGACCAGTCGGCGAAATTCCGGGGAATGAAATCGGTGTAGGTTTCGCCCGCCGCGAATTTCTCGTGCGCGACGATATCGGACAGATATTTTATCGAATGGCGCAGGCCGAGAATCTTGTATTCGGACAGCGCGCGAATCAGGCGGGCGCGGGCCGCATCGCGGTCTTCGCCCCAGCAAATCAACTTGGCCATGATCGGATCATAGTCGATACCGACCTCGGAGTTTTGCCGCACGCCGGAATCGATTCGTACACCCGGTCCGGTCGGTTCCTGATAGAGCAGAATCTTACCGATTGACGGCATGAAATTATTACCGGCATCCTCGGCATAGATTCGAGCCTCAATCGCATGACCGCGCTGAGTGAGATTTTTGAACTGCTCGGACAGCGGGAATCCCGATGCGACACGAATTTGCTCGGCGACCAGATCCACCCCGGCGACTTCCTCGGTGATGGGATGTTCGACCTGAATTCGGGTGTTCATTTCGAGGAAATAGAACTTGCCCGCTTTATCGAGCAGGAATTCGACCGTCCCGGCATTGACATAATCGGCGGCCTTGACGACGGCCACGGCGGCCTCGCCCATCTTTTTGCGGAGCTCCGGAGTAACCGCGACCGATGGCGTTTCCTCGATGATTTTCTGATGTCTGCGCTGAATCGAGCATTCCCGCTCGAACACATGCACGGCATTGCCATACGAATCGGCAAAGACCTGAAATTCGATATGCCGCGGATCGATGATATATTTTTCCAGATAGACGGTATCATCACCAAAGGCGGATTTCGCCTCGCGCTTGGCGCCGTCGACGGCATCAGCGAGGTCTTCGGCCTTGTGGACGACTCGCATGCCCTTACCACCGCCGCCTGCGGCGGCCTTGATGAGGACGGGATAGCCGGCTTCATCGGCGACTTTTTTGAATTCCTCGATACTATTGCCTGCGCCTTTCATCCCCGGAATCAGCGGCACTCCGGCATTGACCATTTTCTTGCGCGATTCGACCTTGTTGCCCATGAGCTTGATCGAATGCGGCGACGGCCCGATGAAGGCAATCCCGGAATCGATACACGCTTGTGAAAAGGCCGCGTTTTCGGCGAGGAATCCATATCCCGGATGGATGGCATCGGCACCGGACTTCTTGGCGGCATCGATGATTTTTTCGATACACAGATATGATTCCAGCGGCGGGGGCGGTCCGATTTCATAGCACTCATCGGCCATGACGGTGTGGACGGCGAAGCGGTCGGCGGTCGAATAGACGGCCACGGTCTTGATGCCCAGCGTGCGGCAGGCTCGCAGCACACGCACCGCGATTTCTCCCCTGTTGGCGACTAATATTTTTTTGAATAATTCCGGCATACTATTCCATCACCCAGTTTGGTTTGCGTTTGTTCAAAAATGCGTCCATGCCTTCCTGTCCCTCGTCGGACTTGCGGAGTCTGGCAATCATTTCCGCGGTATACGGCTTGAACTCATCCGGCTTCATAAGCGGCGCATTCGAGATTAACTCCTTGGCCATTTTAATCGCATTCGGTCCTGACGAGAGAATCGTCTTGATGAGATTATCGATTTCCTCATCGAGTTCATAATCGGGATAATACCGATTGACCAGCCCGATGCGATATGCCTCGGCAGCGGTGAGCCTTTCGCCCGAGATGAAAAATTCGCGAGCTTTCCCCTCGCCGATTTTCTTAATCACATACGGCCCGATGCAGGCCGGAACGACGCCGATTTTTACCTCGGAAAATGAAAACTTGGCAGATTCGGCCGCGACGGCAATATCGCACACGGATACGAATCCGGTGCCGCCTCCGATGGCCGCTCCATTGATACGTCCAATGACCGGTAGCGGCATCGTATATATCAGGTAGAACAGATCGGCCAGCGCGAGGGATTCCTCGAGGTTTTTCTCGTAGCTGTAATCTTTGACGCGGCGCATCCAGTTCAAATCGGCCCCGGCGCAGAACGATTTTCCTTCGCCGGTCAGTACGATAACCCGGAGGTCCTTATCATCTTTCAACGATTGAAACAGGTCGGTCATCTCGAAGATGAGCGTATCGTTGAAGGCGTTGTGAATCTCCGGTCGGCAGAAGCTGACATATGCGACCGGGCCCTTCTTTTCCAATTTTACTGTTGTATATGCTTTTACCATAGTCTACATCCTGAAGACGCCGAAGTTGTGATCCGGAATCTGCTTGTTGAGCGACATCGCAATGCCCAGCGCGATGGCCTCGCGGGTTTCGGTCATATCGAGGATACCGTCGTCCCACAGGCGAGCCGTCGCATAGTACGGCGATGATTCGTAATCGTATTGATCCAGAATCGGCTGCTTGATGGCTTTGATTTCATCATCGGACAGTGTTTTGCCTTTGCGCGCCTCGATCGCGACGCGGACATCGGCGAGCACTCCGGCCGCCTGTTCGCCGCCCATAACGGCGATTTTGCCCATCGGCCACATCCACATGAGGCGCGGTTCGTATCCTCGGCCGCACATGGCATAGTTGCCTGCGCCGTAAGAACCGCCGATAACGACGGTGAATTTCGGTACTTGCGCATTGGCGACCGCATGGACCATCTTGGCCCCGTCGCTGGCGATACCGCCGTGTTCGTACTGCTTGCCGACGATGAAGCCGGTGATATTTTGCAGGAACAACAGCGGGATTTTTCTCAGCGAGCAAAGTTCAATAAAGTGCGCGCCTTTGCGCGATGATTCGCTGAACAGGATACCGTTGTTGGCGACGATACCGACCGGGTAACCCATGATTCGAGCAAAACCGGTGACGAGAGTCGCGCCATAGAGCTCTTTGAACTCCTGGAATTTGGAACCATCAACCAGTCGCGCGATGACTTCTCGGCAATCATAGGGTTGCCGTAAATCATTCGGCACGACGCCATAGAGTTCCTCGGGATCGTAATACGGCTCTTCCACATCAGAGATATCGAGCGGGAATTTTATCGGTCGTTCGAGATTTTCAACAATATTTCGAGTGATGGCAATGGCATGTTCATCATTCTGTGCATAATGGTCGGCCACGCCGGAGATGCGGCAGTGGACATCGGCGCCGCCGAGGTCTTCGGCGGAGACTTCTTCGCCGGTTGCTGCTTTAACGAGTGGCGGGCCGCCAATGAAAATTGTGCCTTGTTTACGGACAATGACCGCCTCGTCTGACATTGCAGGAACATATGCGCCACCAGCGGTACACGAGCCCATGACGACGGAAATCTGCGGAATGCGATGCGCCGATAATTGGGCCTGATTGAAGAAGATATGCCCGAAGTGTTCCTTGTCGGCGAATACTCCCGCCTGCTGTGGCAGGAAGATGCCGCCGGAGTCGACCAAATAAATACAGGGCAGATTGTTTTCCAGAGCGATATCCTGCGCGCGAATATGCTTTTTAATCGTCTCGGGGAAATAAGTGCCGCCTTTGACCGTCGCATCGTTGGCGACAATCATACACTCGCGGCCATGAATGAGTCCGATGCCGGAGATCATTCCCGCGGCCGGGGCTTCATTCTTGTACATGTCGTATGCGGCCAGCGGCGACAATTCCAGAAACGGCGTGTTTTTATCGAGCAGCCGCTCGACCCGCTCGCGCGGTAGAATTTTTCCTCGATCGGTGTGGAGCTTGCGGGATTTTTCCGGTCCGCCGAGTTGTATCTGTTCGAGGCGTTCCTTGTAAAGTCTGGCCGCTTCGCGGTTCAATCTGTCGTTATCTTTGAAGGCGGCGGAGTTGGTATCGATTTTCGAATCAATTCTAAACATGCTTCACCATCGGTGTGATCGCCCGGACAAAGTCCTGCGACTGTGAATCGGTAAACGTATGGATTTTTACCCCTGCGGGCGAGCCGCAAAAGGAAAAAGGGGGCTTCGCATCAACGAAACCCCCTCATACTCTCTAATACCATTTGGGTACGAATTTGTGTGCGTAACTCAAAACACCGTGCTTTTCGTGCGTCTGAATCCGTCGGAATTCGAGGCGCATGGCTTGCCCGATTTTGAGTTTATCGAATTCGCAATCCACAATCTGTCCCATCATCTGTACGCCATCGGGAAATTTCACGATACCGAGGGCATACGGAGCCTCGTCGGAAAACTGCGACGCGGGTGTACGGATAACCGTAAACGTCATCAGTTTGCCTTCTTCGGGCAGAGTGTAAGATTCGAACTTGCGGCTGCCGCATTTGTCGCAGATCAGACGCGGGGGATAAAATGACTTCCCGCACTTTTTGCACTTCGACGCTTCGAGGCGGTACCGCTGAGGCATTTCTCGCCAAATTCTTGATGGAAACATCACACCACCTCCAGAATATGCACCACCGCTGACGCGCCGGAGCCGCCCATGTTCTGAGTCATCCCGATTTTCGGAGACCCTTTTATCTGCCGACCGTTTTCGGCTTCGCCGCGGAGCTGTTTGACGATCTCCACGACCTGTCCGATGCCGGTAGCGCCGACCGGATGGCCTTTGGATTTCAGACCGCCGGACGGGTTGACCGGAATCTTGCCGTCGAGCGCAGTCTCGCCTGCCGCAGCAGCCTTGACACCCTGACCCGGTTTGAAGAAACCGAGCGCTTCGGTGACGAGCGCTTCAGCAATCGAGAAACAGTCGTGTACCTCGACGCAGTTGATGTCGGACAGCTTGCGACCGGCCATCGCCAATGCCTTCTTGCCGGCGATTTCGGTCGATTTCAGCCAATACAGGCTCTCGCGCTGCGTGAGCGAAATCGTATCGGTCGCCAGTGCCGAGCCGGTGATTTTCACATACGGCTTTTTCATTTTCTTGGCGTTTTCGACTGTCGTCAGAATACAGGCGGCTGCGCCGTCGGTAATCGGTGAGCAGTCCAGAATGTGAAGCGGATCGGCCACGAGGACGCCTTCGGCGACCGCATCGAGCGTAATCGGGAACGGATATTGCGCATACGGGTTCATGGAACCGTTGTGGTGCGCTTTGACCGGAATCGCCGACAACTGCTTGCGAGTGACTTTATATTTGTCCATGTAGGCCCGAGCCATCATCGCATAGAGTCCCGGGAAGGTCGCGCCGTGGAATACCTCGTATTCCTGGTCGGCCGCGCCGGCCAGCGCATAGGTCGCGCCGTCACCGGAGGTATCGGTCATCTTTTCGACGCCCGCGGCCATGACGATATCGGACATGCCGGATGCGACTTCGATCATCGCCTGGCGGAAAGCCAGACCGCCTGACGCGCAGGCCGATTCGACGTGCGCCGCCGGAATGTTTTTCTGGCCGAGATAATCGGCCATCAATGCGCCGATGTGTTCCTGACCGACGAACAGGCCGCCGGTCATGCAACCGACGATCAGAGAATCGATTTTATCAATGCCGGCATCATCCATGGCATTGAGACCTGCTTCGACGAAGATATCGCGGAACGATTTCTCCCACAGCTCTCCCCATTTCATAATGCCAATGCCGACTACAGCAACATCTCTCATCTTTTCCATCCTCCTACTTGTTCTTCAGGATTTTGTGCCGGTACTTGGCATAGGTGCCGTAATCGACATAGGTTACATTCTTGTCCAGAAGCGTCGTCGTGTGGACGGCCAGATCGCGCGCTTCGTTGATGCGATCGGTGACTTTCCAGACGAACGCGTCGGAACCGGCTCCGGAACCGTAGGAAATCATCAGGATCATGTCGCCCGGTTTGGAGATATCGAGAGTCGAGGTCAACCCGATGGGCGACGCACCCGAGTAGGTGTTACCGAGGCGCGGCGCGAGCCAACCCGGTTCAATCTGTTCTTTGGTGAAACCGAGCATCTTGCCGACGCGCTGAGGGAATTTCCCGTTCGGTTGATGGAAAATGACGTATTTGAAATCTTTAGGTTTCATTCCGGCCTTTTTCAGAATGCCGGCCGCCGCGCCCGTAACGGTGCGGAAATAGGCCGGTTCGCCGGTGAAACGACCGCCGTGTTGCGGATAAAATTCATGTTCGCGCCGCCAGAAGTCGGGCGTATCGGTCATGAACGAATAGGTGTGCAGACACTCGGCGATGAGATCTTTTTTGCCCATGATAAAGGCTGCCGCACCAGCCGCCGCGCTGTATTCGAGGGCATCGCCGGGCGCACCCTGCGATGTATCGCCGCCGATAGCGAGGGCATATTTGCAATATCCTGATTTGACGAGACCGAGGGTCACGAACATTGCTTCCGAACCGGCCTTACAGGCGAATTCGAAGTCGGCGCAATGACAGTCCGGCACACAGCCGATAGCTTCGGCAACCGTCGTTCCGGACGGTTTTACCGCATACGGGTGAGATTCCGAACCGACATAAACGGCTCCGATTTCCTTCGGATCGATGAGGGCTCGTTTCAAGGCATTTCTGGCCGCTCCGACCGACAGGGTAATCGTATCGACGTCCGGTGTCGGTACCGATTTTTCGCGAAGCATGAGACCCTTTTTGTAGCTGGGCGCATCGGCTCCCCAAACCTTAGCAATCTCCTCGACTTTGATTCGATGCCGGGGGATATGCGCTCCATATCCAACTATTCCAACCATGTGGGTACCTCAGTTATGAGTCTTGAAGTTAAACGAAATTTTATACACTCGTAGATTCTTTATTCTCACATCCTTTTGTATCGCATACGAATAACACTACAAAAAAAGACGCACTCCACCTCATATGCAGACTCGCGCCTCTTCCCTGTTGTCCCGTACCACTGTCTTGTGTATCAACCCGTTTGTCATAAAGAGTGGTAATATAATGAGTCGCAATCAAAAAGGCAAGTAGGTCGCCAATCAAAAGATCAAGAAAACTATATAATTTTCAGTTTTTAAACAGTTGGGCATTGTCCAATTTAATTACAATTTTCGATATCACACAGGACGAATTTATACAAACGAAATTAATGGCGCCATTACTTCGGATATCCTGTGCGTATAATGTAATATACATCATTCTTAATTCTCTTCATAGTATCGCAAATGGAGGTGTCTTATGGGCGACCAAGCCAATGATTCCGCGCCCCAACCGAAGGACCCCATTATTGTACAAGCGGAAAAGCAAAAGATACTCGCCGAAGCAGAAAAAATCACGATGGAAACAAGGATACTCGAGAAGTCGCACAAAAGAAAATTCATATCTACAGAACAATTCATTAAATGGTTCGTAGCCGGAATCGTTGCGGGGTTGGCCATTCTCACCTGGTATATCAGCTTCACAAAAGAGATTATTGGCGCGGCTGGACAAATGACCACTCTCGCCGAACAACGATTGGAAATGGCCAATCATAATTTCAATATTTTGCAGGACAGCCTGAATCTCGTGATTCAAGGCCTTGAAGAGGAGTTAGTCACGTTGGCTCAACAGGCAGAACAATCAAAAGGCGAAATCCGGAGTTCCAAAGCAACCCTTGCACAGTACGCAGATTCCATCAAATATGCTCAGACATCCTATGCCGAATTGGAGCAGAACAGACTCAACTTAAACAAAGAAATAACGGACAAACGTGCGGCGGTAATGGAATTGGATGCGATAATCAGGGATGCCGGTAATCAACCGACCACACAGACTCTTCAGACATTCAATAGACGAGTCGATCAATTGAGACAGAATCCGGTTATTTTTCCAGGTGGCACCCAGGGATCCGATCAATAATGCGGTAATTGCCTACTAATTTATATTTCATCATTTGACATAATTTTTCTGATGTACTATGTTGCATGCGATGGACACCAATCGTATGCGCTCAAAACGAAATCTCGGGGTATTAACTGTAATTATGGTTTTATTTATAGCCTTTCCCCTTCTATTGTCACATGCAGATCATTGCGCAGCCAAAACGGGCGATCTTATTGATGGGCTGTTACAGCTCACAATTTCGGACTTCAGAGTTGAGTCAGGTAGATATTCCCCCCCCGCTCCGTTAGAGCAATATGATTTCCAATTAAATTATTCCCGAGGCTTGCACAATTATGATCAAGATATGTACAACGAAGCAACAGAATGTTTTACTCATGCGCTTCAATGCTTGCCCGCCCACTTTGAATCACGCCTTGCCCTGGCGAAAATTCAGCTTAAAAATGACAGTATAGTGCAAGCGCTTTTAATTTGCGATAGCCTAATACGAGAGAAACCGAATGACTATCGAGGATGGTTGTGGAAAGCCGAAGCATTGTACGATTCCGGACTGTATGAACCTAGTATCGCCTATGCGGATTCAGCCTTGGTCCATAGGGGCGGTGAAGATGTACGACTAAGTTCTCGGAAGGCGTTTGCGTATTCAAAACTGAACAATGAGTCGTTGGCGATAATCTGCGGCAAACAAGCGGTTGCGACTGATTCATTATCCCCATTGGCATGGCATACCCTGGGGTGCATATATCTGAATAATTCATCAGATTCGATGGCGGTTGCCTGTTATGATATGGTTATCGCATTGGAAAATGATTCGACCCATTTATGGTATGAGTTCTTCAATCGGGGTCTCGCAAATCAGTACATCGAGCATTACGACGCGGCAATAGAGGATTTTATTGCATCTTTATCGTATTATGGGGAATCTGGTGATACATGGGGCGAACTCGCATATTCTTATCGACTAATAGATGACTATACCAGTGCCCTTGAATGTTATGACAGTGCATTTAAGTATGACAATATTAACTGGTATGGTCGAGGCTATTGTTACTATGAGTTGGGTAACTATGAAAAGGCATTAGATTGCATGCGGCGATATGTGAAGGAGTATCCGACTTCTCATTTCGCCTTAGATATTATTGCCTGGTCGCTGGTCAAGACCGGTGCTTACGAACAGGGTCTGATTTACTTTGATAGTTCTTTGGCGGCTGATACGACATACTATGAGGCAATATTCGGGAGGGCATACGCGGAAGGCGAATTGAAACGATATAATTCCGCTGTTGCGACATACGACAGATATTTGTCATTTGTCCCCGATGATCCGAATGGTTGGTTTAACAGAGGCAATGAATTATGGCATGCCCGCAAGAAAATGTCTGCATTAGACAGCTATGATAGTTGTCTTGTTTACGATAATACATATGCCAATGCCTGGCTAAACAAAGGCCGCCTTCTTCGAGAACTCAGGCGTTATAATGAAGCGAATACCTGTCTCGACAGTGCAAGACACTATGGGGCGGATATGGATGAGTAGGTCAAACTTTCAACCATCCCCTATCCGGTAATTCCTCATCGCGCCAGGTGCGGCCGAGGACTAAAATACGAACCTGTCTTGCCCCGGCATCGAGCAGGAGTTTTCTGCAGGCGTTGAGGCTCGTGCCGGTGTGATAGATATCATCAAGCAGTAAAAATCGAAAATCGCGAATTAATTCGGGGCGGCGGACCGTGATGGAATCAAGATGCGTCTGCTCCGTGCGGTGAGCCGTCTCTGCCGCGGTCGGAACGCGCTTCATTCGCACGAGGCAATCGGTCGCATCGATGCGCTTGCCCGACGCCAGCAACTTGGCGACGAGTTGTATCCCCGTCTTGTGTGTGACGGCTACGGCCGGCGGCACAGCCGAGACACAGATTCCCGTCGTCAGGTACGGCTTGAGGACATCGGCGAATCGTTTGATGACCTCCTCGGCCCGCTTCTCGCGGAGGATATCGATGAGTTGCGAGTGCTCGTGTCCGGCTCGGAGCGGATGGTTCTTCGGGCGGTAGATATCGAGGAAGAACGCATCGTTGGTCGTGTTGATGAGAATCGGTGAATCGTCCATGGCGGTATGGTACGAGTGTGGTGAGTGATGTGCAAATAGAATTATTTTGTGTCCGTGTACGTCCTCGTGCACCAACAATCCATGTATGGCGGGAACCCAGCCGGGCCATGCGATGAAAGTCAACATCGCGATACTTGACAAAGATCAATCAACCACCCCCCCGCCCCCTCCTTGGGAGGGCTTGTTGAAAAAGTCATTTCCCAAAGGTATCGCCTTAGGAACACAGGCAAAAATCAATCGCAAGTGCTTGTCGCAAATATCCTGAGATTGCGACGCCCTAAGAAGGGCTCGCAATGACTCGTGCTTGTAATAGGTTTTTCAACACGCCCGGGAAGGAGGGGGAGTCGTCTGTGCCATGGATTGCATTTTGTGGAGAATTCAGGCCACATATATGCAGATTTGATATTGTTCTTGTACCGATATGCGATTTCCTAACAATTGCGATGGAGGGATAAGTCGTTGTGGTGTAACATAAATGTTGTTTTGGGGCGGATTTTATTATCTCGTTGTCGTGTAGGGAGTTATCGTTTCGGGGGCCGAAATGTGGATAAACTGCCGTTGGGAGACAAAGAGTTATCCCTCGGATAGGAAAAATTTTTTTCGGTGTTTTTGCGTTTTTGGACATACTGGTAGAATATCCTTTCTACTATAGAAGGTGAGGTGGGAATCTGGAGCGGAGTTAGGGTGAAAATGAAAGTTTGCGCTTCGCGCATGTCAAGACCACAATCCGCCTGGGCGGATTGACCTCCGGTCTTTTGTTGATGCACGGGGACGTACACCAACCACGGGAAAGGAAGTTTGCGCTTCGCGCATGTCAAGACCACAATCCGCCTAGGCGGATTGACCTACGAAGAGGCAAGAGCGGATTCCTCAGTAGGCCCGAAGACGGGTCTCAATCGGAATGACGGGAGTCGTGGGGATTTCAGGGGTACCAAGTCTCATCCCAACCCTAAGAAGGGTTGGGGCACCGGGCTTTGTTTGTGAGTATATATACAAATCCGTATTTCAAGATAAAACCCTGAGATTGCGACGTCGCTGGTCCGCCCAGGCGGACGCGCTCCTCGCAATGACTGGTGCTTCTATAAAAGTTGTTAAAACAGACCAAACGTAGAGGAAATAAATACCTTTTTCAAAACGAGAGAATCACATTATACTGTATGGCAGATTTGTCTTCAAATCTACCATCCTGATATATGAATTGGCGGATTATAAGAAGAATCCGCCCTACGAATATTCTCTCTCGGGAATTACAAATTTATTATCTTGCCAAGCCGGTGAATTGATTTAGATTTGAGGGGTAGTATTGAGTAAGAACATATGGGGTCGCATGATGAAGAAGGTCTGGGAATTTCTTTGCAATGAATATATACAGATGTCCCTGGGGACCGGGATCAGCGTTATCCTGTTGGCGCTGTTTTTCAAGAAAGTTATCGGCTTGTCCGAGGTCCCGCCTATCGAGGCGGCCCTCCCCGCTTTGATATTGACCGGATTTGAGTACACGCTCGCGAAGAATAAGAAGTCTAAAGATAATTTGAAACGGTTCTGGATGCGCCCCTGGTTTTGGAATGTGCTGCTGGCGCTGATGCTGGCGGGAATTATGCTCCGCCGCCTGTGGATGGCTGATATGCTTTGATGTATATTACTAGCATTAATCGAACTCGGTGTCATTGCGAGCCCTTCTTAGGGCGTCGCAATCTCAGGGTGTCAGATTTCACTACACAAGTCTTTCCAATCAGGATTCATGGAATTGATTAGATCTTCCTTTTTCTCTCGTGAGAAATTCTTAATCTGCTTTTCTCGTTCAATAGCGCCTCTGATACCATCGCATGATTCATAGTAAACGAGCATATCGACATTGTATTTGCCGGTGAAACCGGAATGATATTTTTCTTTATGCTGAAGTATTCGCGTTTTAAGATTAGAACTTACGCCGGTATATAAAACAGTATGTGCCTTGTTTGTGAGTATATATACATATCCATATTTCAAGATAATACCCTGAGATTGCGACGTCGCTGGTCCGCCCAGGCGGACGCGCTCCTCGCAATGACCGCTACCTTTATAAAAGTTATTAAACCAGACCAAATGTATGAATACATAAATGCTTTGAAGAAGAAAAGGACATCACATTTTGCCATGACATAAATTATTTATCTGATAACTTTGTCCATCTCGGTGTCATGGCATCTCATCCCAATCCTTAAGAAGGGTTGGGGCACCGGGCAATCCCAGGACATATTACTTTTTTAATTAATTTGTATAAACTCTAATTCAAATTTATTCTTTTTTACTTTTGACTTAAAAAAGTAAGGTTGGATTCTTCCTTCTCGCAGTATTGCCATGATGCTCTGTTCAGTCTCTATAGTAGTATTATAACCAAAATAGACGCCTGTTATTGCCTTTGATGGATATTTATATATTCTTTCGTTATTTTCTAAAAACTTATCATTATCTTTAAAACCCAATAGGACAATTCTATATTCGTTTTCATATTCCCATCTCTTTGCTTTTATTGTAACCAGTCTTTTAAAATAATCATCTCCTTCCTCCGATGGATTTATTATTGGCATGTCAAGGTGATATTCAATAGGAATTATTTCAAAGAGTTTTCCCTCAACTATTAGCTGATTTTCAAAATCATCCATCAACCTTTTTGTATCGAATTGTAAACATAAACCAGAATGCCCTTTTGCATAATGAGACCACATCAAAATTTCATCATGTTTTGATGATAGACAGAATAATCCCAGATTCTCATTTTTATAGTTATATGACCACTCTTCAGATCGCTTCTTATTCGCTTCGTTTTTCCAGAGCCCTTTTTTTTGCCAATCTTTCGCTCTTTTTCGTATCTCACTCCTATTGGCCATTGGTAAATCTCTCTTTAAATGGCTTATATAAATTTTATATATTTGTGCTTTATTAAGGAGAGAATAATCAGGTTCTAACAAACAATCAAAGGGATCATTAAACGAACTTGGTTTTGCAAAGAAGAATTCTCTATCGGCTAACATCCTTCTATGATATAGTTTTTCCCAATCTATATATTTATAGAGATATTTGGGCAGTTTTTGATTCTCTTTTTCGCACATTTAATAATATCACCTTAACATCTCATTATATCACGCTGCCTGCTTCGACAATTCCTCGAATTCCTCCAGTAATTCTTTCTGGCGGGCGGAGAGGTTCTTTGGGACTGTCAGGTTTATCGTTACTAATAAATCCCCTGTGTCGTCGCCGACTTTGATGCCTGCGCCTCTCAGGCGCAATACCGCGCCGGGTTGGGTGCCCGCCGGGATGTTGAGCATCACCTTCTTTGTCAGCGTCTGGACCGGGATCTTCGCCCCCAGCGCCGCCTGCGGGAAGGTCACATCCACCGTCGTTTTGATATGCTTGCCGTCGCGCTCAAATTTCTGATCGCTCATAATCTTCACCTTTATTAATAAATCACCCTTGGAACCGCCGTTCCTGCCGGGAAAACCGATACCCCGCAGGCGCACCGAACCGCCGTCCTCGATTCCGGCCGGAATCTTGACCGTAATCGTCTTGCGTTTTTTCACCGCTCCGGTGCCGCGACAGCGGTCGCAAATCTGTCCCTGCTCCACACCTCGGCCGAAACAGGTCGGGCACGGCCGCGAGATGGCGAAACCGCCCTGTGCGAACGATACCTGCCCGGTACCGTTACAGCGCGAGCAGACGCGGTTGCCGCCGCCTTTGGTAAACCCAGAACCGCCGCAGGTTTCACATTCATTGGGAAGCATGATGCGGATTTTCTTCTGTGTGCCCGAGGCCGATTCCTCGACCGAGATTTTCATGTCGATCTTGATGTCACGGCCATTGGTCGGACGATTCGGCGGTTGTTGCCGCTGTCTGGCTCGAGTGCGGACATTGTCGCCGAAGAGCGAACTGAACAGGTCACCCAGTCCCCCGCCGCCGAACAAATCATTGATGTCGAAATCACCGCCGAACGACTGCTGGAAATTGCCGTTGCCGAAACCGCCGCCGGGGAATCCTGCGCCGCGGGCTCCGGCCATGCGTGGATCACCGCCGTAGCGCCTGAGCATATCGTACTGCTGGCGCTTCTTGTCGTCCTTGAGGGTGTCGTAGGCTTCCGAGATTTCCTTGAACTTCTCTTCGGCTTTCGCATCGCCCTTGTTGCGGTCGGGATGATATTTCTTGGCGAGGGTGCGATACTTTTTCTTGATCTCGTCCTTGCTCGCCTTTTCATCCACGCCGAGGATTTGATAATAATCCCTGGCCATTTATTTTCGATCGTTTCCTTCTATTTTGAAGATGACGGTCAGAAACAGGTTGTCGATGTGCTGTTTCGCGCGCCATCCGTCGCTTACTCCGGCCGGTATTTCTAACACCGAAGCCTTGGTATATGTTTCCTCGCCCACTCCCCCGCACTGCTTGCAGGAGATGAAGAGAATTTGTCCGAATCCGTAGCACCGCCGGCATTTGCGCGTCAGCGGCAGGTTGAGGCGAATCTTGCCGCCTCGTTTGGCCTCATCGGGCGTCAGCTGTAAAAACAAATTCAGGTATTCCGGCTTGTCGACATCGAAGAAGGTCAACACGCCATCGGTGAGGTCATCGAAGAGATCCTGCACCTGGCGACGCCTGTCTATCTTGACATCGATTTCATAATCGAACGCCTCGGTTTCCTCTCTCCCCGTTGGTTTGCCGTATCCGCCGAGTTGCTCGTAGGCCCAGAGAATCCGCTTGAATTTTTCATGCGTGCCGCCGACATCGGGATGATATTTCTTCGCCAGTCGTCGGAAGGCGGCTTTAATCTGAGCCGGATCGGCGTTGCGGCCGATACCGAGCATTTCGTACGGATCGATCATTCGAACAAACTACGGTATGGACTCCTTTCGGTCAAGGGTTTCATCATCCCACGGCACGGCCGTGGTTTTTTCGCGCTCCGCGCGATGGCAGGTCCCATTGGGGACCTGCCCTACGGCTTTTGTCAAGACCGCAGGGGGTTCGACCTACAATTTTGCATGCAAAAGGGGCCGCGGGGGCCCCTTTCGATGCGGGCATGCGATGCCCTCGGTTTATCAATGTATGCCTACAAAGACTGAGATTATGTCCGCTCGATGTAATACTTGCCTAATTTCTTCTTCTGTCGATCGGACGAGTTCTCGACCGGGATTAGTTCCGGCTGTCCTTTGCCGGATAAGAAGTCTCGGAAGGACTCAAAGTGCTTCTCATAGAACTCGCGGACTTTCGAGAAAACCGGTTTCTCTTTGTTCATGTTGTACGTCTTCCCTGTTGATTTTTGACCAAGGCTAAAGCCTTGGGGTACCAGTTCTCCCGACCCTAAAGGGTCGGGCTACCAATTTTGATTTCGCGCTTCGCGCGATGGCAGGTCCCATTGGGGACCTGCCCTACGGTTTTGTCAAGACCACAAGGGTTTTGACCGACATGTCTGCGCGCGTTGGCAGGAGCGCAGGGCTCCTGCCCTACGGTTTTGTCAAGACCACAAGGGTCTTGACCTACAAATCCTTCCCGGCAGATGTGGATCCGCCGCGGCGTACCGGGCACGATATCTGCCTTACGGTTTATGATACCCGGCGGGTGGCCGCGGGGTTCATACCAATCTATCAGAGAACGGTTCGTTTTATTCAAAGAGATTTCGTCTCTCTATCAGCTTAACCGATTACTTCTCGTCGTCGACGACTTCAAAGTCGGCGTCCACGGCTTGATCACCAGATGATTCACTGGCCTGCTGGCCGCGACCGGCGCCCATATTCGGGTCCGGACCCGGCTGCGGGCCGCCCTGTTGAGCTTGCTGCTGATAAATCGTCTGAGCCGCCGCATGCCAGGCCGCAGTTAAATCATCGCTGGCCGACTTGATCTCATCAGTGTTGTCTCCTTTGAGCGTTTCCTTCACACGCTCCATAGCCGCCTCGATTTTCGATTTGGTCGTGGCGTCAATCTTATCGCCCATTTCCTTGAGATTCTTCTCGGCCATGAACACAGCCTGATCGGCCTCGTTGCGAATCTGAACCTTTTTGGCCTTCTGTTCGTCCTCGGCCGCATGCGATTTGGCATCGTTGACCATCTTTTCGATTTCGGACTGCGACAGACCCGAGGATGCCTCGATGCGCACCGACTGTTTCTTATTCGTGCCTTTGTCGAGTGCCGAGACTTCGAGAATACCGTCGGCGTTGATATCGAAGGTTACCTCGATCTGCGGCAGACCGCGAGGCGCCGGCGGAATACCATCAAGATGGAATTTACCAATAGTCTTGTTGTCCATCGCCATCTTGCGCTCGCCCTGCAGGACGTGGATTTCGACCTCGGGCTGATTATCCGCTGCCGTCGAGAACACCTGCGACTTCTTGGTCGGAATCGTGGTGTTACGTTCGATAATCGGGGTACTGACACCGCCGAGGGTCTCGATACCGAGCGTCAGCGGGGTCACATCCAGAAGCAGCATTTCGTGCACATCACCGGTGAGAACACCGCCCTGGAGGGCAGCACCGAGAGCCACGACTTCATCCGGGTTGACCGACTTATTCGGCTCGCGACCAAACAGCTTGGATACCCGCTCGACAACCTTGGGCATGCGAGTCATACCACCGACAAGCACGACATCGTCGATATCGGTGAAGTTGATTTTTGCATCCTCGATAGCCTTGCGCACCGGTTCAATCGTCCGTTCGACCAGGTCATCGGTCAGCTGCTCATATTTGGCGCGCGACAGCGTCAGATTGAGATGCTTCGGGCCATTTGCATCGGCCGTGACAAACGGCAGATTGATACTGCTCTCCAGCGTGCTGGACAGTTCGATCTTGGCCTTTTCGGCGGCTTCCTTGAGTCGCTGGAGGGCCATCGGGTCTCGGGACAGGTCAATGCCGTCACTTTTCCTGAACTCGTCGACGAGCCAATCGATGATGCGCTTGTCGAAATCGTCGCCGCCGAGGTGTGTGTCGCCGTTAGTCGAGAGGACCTCGAAGACACCGTCGGACAGTTCGAGAATCGATATATCGAAGGTACCTCCGCCGAGGTCATAGACGGCGATTTTGCCGGTTTTCTTCTTGTCCAGACCATAGGCCAGTGCGGCCGCAGTCGGTTCGTTGATGATACGCTTGACTTCCAGACCGGCGATCTTTCCGGCGTCTTTAGTCGCCTGCCGCTGACGGTCATTGAAGTAAGCAGGCACGGTAATAACGGCTTCTTTAACTTCATATCCCAGATACGATTCGGCGGCCTTCTTCAAGTAAGACAACACCATCGCCGATACCTGTTGCGGGGCATATTCCTGCCCATTGATTAATACAGCGGGCTCGCCGCTGGAACTGCGGTTGACCTTGTACGGGAAGTTTTTCAGCTCCTGGGTCACCTCGTCAAAGGTGCGTCCCATGAGGCGCTTGACCGAGAATATCGTATTTTCCGGATTGGTCACGGCCTGGCGTTTCGCCACGGCGCCGACCAAGCGGTCGCCTTTTTTGTCGATTGCGACGACTGACGGCGTCGTACGGCCGCCTTCCGGATTGTTTATGACACGAGCTTCCTGTCCCTCGATAACCGCAAGGCAGGAGTTGGTCGTCCCTAAATCTATTCCAATTATTTTCTTTGCCATATCAATTCACCTCTTTATTTCATAGTGAAGGCTCCGATATCACCGGAGCCTTCAGTTTGCAAATCAATCAAGTAACCCAGTTAATTAGTTGACTTGCACTTCAATGTTTTTCGGCTTGATCTCGTCCTTAAACGGCAGAGTAATCATCAGCATGCCGTTTTTGAACTCGGCGCCTATTTTCTCGACATTGACTTTTTCACCAAGTTTGTAGTCACGGCGGAATTTGCCGAAGAACCGCTCGGACCAGACGACGTTCGTGTTTTCGTTCTCTTCGCGCTTACGCTCACCTTGGATGGAGAGAGTGCCGTTTTCGACCTTAATCGAGATGTCTTCTTTGGTCATGCCCGGCAAATCGGCGATGATCGTGTATGAATCTTTGCTTTCAACCAGTTCCATGTTAATCGGGAATTCGCCGTGTCCGCGGACATGATGTCTGCGCATAGCCGCCTCCGGCATATCGAATCCACACTGAGCAAATCGCGGCATCGGGTTGTTAATGACGAATCTCATTTTTTGATCTCCTTTTTAATTCCTTTTTTATGTTTTCTGTAGAGGGATTAAACAAAGAGCGTGCCAAAAGACTCAATTGTCTGGGATATAAGAAGTTAGGAAGAATAGGATAGAATCTAAACACAAGCGCACTGTCTCTGTGGCAGAGACAGTGCGTCAATATGGCTCATTATGGCAGACCGACTGCCAGAATGTCGGTTATTTACTATTCATCTTGCCAAGAAGCATTCTGGCTGTCTTTGATAGCTGACCGGTCGATTGCTGCTGGAGTTCCTCGACGCGCTTTTTGGTCGTGTCGTCGCCGAATTTTTCCATGGCCGCAAGAATCATTTTCTTTATGTCAGAAGCTGAGGCTTTGCCGGAGGACAGGTCCTTAATTCGATCCTTGTCTTTGGCAAGCTCTTCGAGGAATTGATATGCCTCGGGATTTCCCGTCTGAGCGATGGCATTCACTATGCGGTAGACCTCGTTTTTCTGCTTCATAAGCAGGTCCTTGAAGAATGGCAACAGGTCTTGCCTGTTGAACAAACCAAGGGCTATTATCGCCGCCTCGCGGACTGTTTCGTCGGAATCTTCACAGAGGATCATCAACAAATCGACACCGTCGTCGCCGTCGATTTTTTCCAGCGCCTTGATAATTTCCATGCGTACGCGAATATCCGAATCGGTCAATCGCAACCGCAGGGCATTGCAGGCATCACTGTCTCGGAGATTGCCGAGAACAAAGATGGCATTGCGGATGAGATACCATTTTTCATCAGGAAGCTCGCGTCTGTCAGCCGGCCGATAGAAATTCGTTTCATCGCGCAGGACCTCAGAGAAAATCGTGACGGCCGGTTTACCCAAAGCAGAAAGAATTTTCAGGCTGTGCTGCCGGACATGCCGCTCGTGATGGGCTACAATCTGCGCCAGTTGCAGGGCGACTTCGTCCGATTGCATGGCAATGAGAATATCCCGGGTCGCCTTGATTGAATTATTGTCGTTTTGGTGTATTTCTCTGATGAGGAACGAGATCAGTTCACGATCATTTAGTTGCTCGAACACCCGGCGAATGGCAATCGAATCGTACACCATGACATCATCCTGCTGCTTTCGCCCTGCCCGGATGATATGCAGGAAATCGGCAACGGCAGCATAGCGGCGATTGGAGATTGCGATGCGAATGAGAAATACCGCCACTTCGGCAAATTCGATTGTCTCGAGGCCGCGAGTGAAGAGTGATTTTAATTGCGTCAACAATACATCCAAAAAGGCGATTTCGCCGACATCCACGGCCGATTTGGTGAGATCCTTCGTGAGAATCATCGAGTATTGCCGATAGAGGGCATCCTCGGAGGACAAATACGAAATCACCTGTTCGGCAATCGACGACGCCTTCCCCATCTGGCGGGTTCTCACGAGGCGCATGAAATGGTCATGGAATGAATCGAACAGCGGCTCTTCGTTCTGCTTTGAAAAGAATTTGTTGACGATACGATCGATTTCGCTGCCGACTTCTTTCTGAAGTACAATCGAACCGCTCAATGATCTTTTCAGGATACCGCGGTCGATGTTGTACTCGGTCAACAGTTGTTTGATTTTCTCGTACAATTCGATGCGCCGAGGATGATAATCGAGGGCACTGATAAGTTGATTGAGGCGTGTGCAGGCATCATCATCGAATGATTCGCAGCCGGTAATGATTTCTCTGGCGATATCCATTAATTCCGAGGGCGGTAATTGCGCGAATTTTTCCGGTAACAGATAGGCAACGATTTCGCGGTAATAATCGATGCCGGTCTCCTCGATCTGTTCCGTCGTACTGGCATATTTTTCGGTCAGCGCCTTAACCGCAAGGTAAATATCGCCGGCAAAATAATCGGAGACGATACGTCGAACGGTGTATTCATTGTACTGGCCGTCGCGATATTTCAACCCGGCATTGAAAATCTTTTCAGCGAGCGGGTGATTGATAAGAATATGGTCAATCCGGCGGCGTCTGAGAAATTCTTCAATTTTATATTCAGGATGCGCCGGAGAAACTTTCGTCACGAGACGGCTGATAAATGACAGCAATTCGTCCGTCGTCAATTCCGCGGAGAATAGAATCGACTTGATATCGAACTCATGCATACGGTCTTTGAGAAATGTGGATGCCCCGATATCCGTGATCAGGATATTGTTGGCGTACAGACGCCCCTCGATGAAGTACAGATCAAAATACTTCTTATATGAAAAAACTTTTTGCAGGCCAAGGAACGGTTTGGCAACTCCCTTGACAACCATCGGATGATCGACGGTATAGATTCCCGCTTTGCGACAGATAAGAAATAACTCGTGAGCGACTTCCCGAGAGATGTCTCTGATATCGGTGGTCAGGCTTTTTTCACTGAGATTAATCGATCGATTCATTAGTTACCCTCAAAACAATACAATCTGTTTTTGCGGCAGGCGACGAGTATCTTGTTCTTGTGCACCATCGCGGCAAAATTAACGGGCCCTTCGAGTAGTTGCTTGTCCAGAAGTTGTCCGGTTTCACGATCCAGGCTGTAAAGATGACGATCGTAAGAACCGACTATCACGGAGTTACCAAATGTAATCGGCGGCGCAGTCACGATACCTGCCGTGGCGAACGACCATACGATTTCTCCGGTGTTAACTGACAGCGCATACACTTTCGTATCGGTTCCTCCGAAATACAAAAGCCCGTTTGCCTCGCTGAACTGACCGTGTACCTCACACTCGAGTTGGGTTTCCCACACTTCTCGACCGGTTCGAACATCCAGGGCAAGCACAGCGCCATCGTCTAATCCCAGATACAGATATGTTCCGAGTGTCATCTCGGAAACGATATCCCGTTTCAACTCCTGCTTCCAAACCAGCCCGCCATCAGACGCATTGACCGCCCCGACTAATCCACCTCCTCCGGCAAAATAAACCGTCTCGCCGTCGGTTTGGGGTGTCAGGTCAATAATCGTTTTTACATCAAACGTCCATTCGGTTCGCAATTCCGGCAGCGACAACAGTTCAATACCGGTTGTCGTGCCGATGGCCAGGCTGTTATTACATAGTATCGGCCCGGAACGGATTTGATTTACTGTCCGTTCCTGTATTGTTTTGTTGGTAAATAGGTTCCTGACACGGATTTCCCCGAGTGGGATCTTTCGGACCAGGACAATGAGAGAATCGGTGACGACCGGATTGAGAATATAGCCTTTCCCCTTTTTGACCCGGCAAATCCGCTTACCGGTTTCGGGGTCGAAAAAGAGAAATCTGTTGCGAGTCGTCAAAAAGCCGATGAAATCATCACCGGCATAAATCGGGCTGTTGATAGCCCCTCGTATTTTCTTTTCATACAATAGGTTGAGGCGACCGCTAAATGAGTCGGTCGAGCCGCCGTTCGTATTAACAATGGTTTCCCCTGAGGAGTTTTTCGGCTCGAAATAGCCCAATTTTCGGTTGAGCTTTTTGGGAGCGGTGCATCCGATCAACGCCACTAATAACAGGCTGTACAACAGGAATCGTATCATCAGAAATTCCAGCCGAAAAAGAAGTCGGTTCGGTTGCGGGAGGCAATATAATGAAAATCATGCGTCCGCGAAATGTCCAGCCGTAGGGTAACCAGGTAACCGAGGGCCAGTCGGAACGATAATCCGAACGATCCGTGCCAGCCATCCCAGCGGTCATCCCAGGCCGTCCCGAGATCGTGAAATATGGCTCCTTGAATGCCGCCGAAGCGCATTACGCCGGGGGGCGTTGCCAGAATCAGCGCATTGATGAGCGGGAAGCGGATTTCAACCGAGTTAAACAAGATATTGCGATTATACCAGTGGCGGCGATTATAACCACGGAATGACCAACTGCCCCCCAAATACAAACGCTGCGGTTCAATACCCGCTGAAGTAAAGGCGAAGAACCTGCTTGCAATACAAGAATAGGTTCTCAGTCGCTGATAGATGCGGAGATCGGCCGAAGCCAGGCGATTAAAACTACGACCGTTTCTAAAATCATACGAATAACCTGCCGTCAGATTCAATCGTCGCCCGTCTATCGGACCGGTCGGCAACCAGAGCGTATTATCGGTGACGAAACTCACCAGATGAGTGGCCGGGAATGCCTTTCGATTTACCAGCCCGGCATAGGTATCCTTGTCGCTGTGGCGGGCAAAGACCGATGTTTCGACACGAGTAAATTTCGAAAACGGATAGCTGACCAAAAACATTCCGCCGATGAGCCGCTCGTAGTAATATCCGTCATAGTCGTTGTAATATTCGTCGTACAGATGAAATCCGCCGATACCGAGATTGACGCGTTTCGTACGGCGGAGATAGGTAACGCCGACATTGAAACTGGTCAGTAAATCGTCTTTTTCCCGAGCCGTATTCGAGAGCAGAAACACGAATGTATTATTGCCGAGAACATCGCTCATTGCCGCCTGTATGCCGCCCAGCGTCCCGAAGACGCCATCGTATGCAATCGTCGACTGAGCGATATCGAGTGAATAATCCGTTTTATATTTCACATTACTGACGGTCGATTCGCTGCCGATTTTTCCCGGAAACCATTGAGCATCAGTATAGGCGGGTGGCTCCGCAGGAACGGAGCGAATATCTTTAATATCTGACCGGAACAGGTGAAAGCCTCGATTTTGATACCCATAGAAGTATAATTCACTGCCGTCTGCGGAGAAGCGCGGATCAAATGCGCCGGTAATATAGGCCGTCACCTGTGAGAGCGTCTGATTGTCTTCCAGCATGAAGATATTCACCGCACGCTCGTCTCCCCGATCGGAGGTGAATACGATCTGTGAGCCGAGGGGGTTTTCGGACGGATACCGATCGGTGTATGTTCCGCTCGTGAGGCGGGTTATCTGTTTTGATTCAAGATCAATGCGATAGATCGACGTGTAGCCATCATAGCCGGCGCCGCCTCGGTCGGAGGCGAACAATAGAGATTTGCCGTCATGGCCGAAACTCGGGTCAAGGTCGTTGTATATATCATCGGTAATCTGGCGGAGGCCTCCGGTGGCCAGTTCGAGTACGAATAAATCGGCATAGCCGTTCGGGTGATTACCGGTAAAGGCGACGAAATCCCCATTGGGCGAAAAACGCGGCGAGGTCACTGCTATGAGGCTGTCGAATTCATATCTGCGGACGACTTCGCGTTTCGTCAAATCATAGATATACAGAACGTCTCGTTCTTTTGATTTCGATGCGAATACCAGCAGACTGTCGTTGTACTGGTCGACGCCGCTGGAGAGTAAGTGCAATGATTCATAGCGCGACGAGCGTTCGCCTTTGAGCAGCGTGATCGGTTTGGCATTGAGTTTGTCCGCCGGCTGCATGTAGATCGCAGAATAGCCGGTCTTATTGGCCTTATAAATAACCCAGGGTTCTTCTTCACCCTGGCTGTTCATTACCTGCACGGGCACCGGTCGCACGGCGAAGACATGTTCGGTGAGGCGGTCAGCCTGTTTATCCGGTAAATCGAGCTCTTCTATCTGCGGATAGTATTTTTTCTTGAGATGGTACTGCCACTTGTCCGAGACCGTTTTCAGGTCTTCGCCAAGCGTGAATTTTACGATTTCCTCGAACCGTTTCCCGACATACCAGTTGTCGAACATTCGCGTGAGTTTATCCTCGCCGTATTCCATGGCGATGAATTCACAGATAGACTGCCCCAATTTGTACATGAAAAACGTGCCGTGAACCGTCCACAACTCGTCTATTTTCGGCAGGGTGCCGTTAATGACCATATCGCGCACGATAAGGTCGGCCTCGCTTCCCCATTCGCGCGACCAGTATTCCGCTAATCCCTCGGTGAACCACAGCGGCGGATACGCGGCAGAAAACCGGCCCGATTCGCGACCGTGCCGGTTGATGCGCGAAATCGTGAACACGTGCACCATTTCGTGGCGAATAACGCGGTCGAAGTCAAAATACGAACCGTTAAAAGGGACAACGACGCGGCCCTTGATAAATTCGGTGAATCCGGCGACATTTTCCGGCAGAAATGAGAACGTCACATTGGTTTGCACGAAGTGATTCGGCGTGCTGTAGATAATCAGCGGGATTTTCGAATAGATTTCGTGATTGAATTTTGCCGCCAGCGCCTTGTATGAGCGTTCCGCGGATTCGGCGGCGATTTCCGCCAGTTCAGCCTCATCGGAATAGTAGTACACATTGAAGTGCTCGGTCGTCATCATATACCAATCGAAATCGGTATACTGAACTTTGTTTTTCCCGAAATAGTATTGCGCCTGCAGGTTGCCGACGACACAACAGACGGTAACGAGCAAAAACAAGACTGTACTATGGCGAAAAATAACTTTCATGCAGGCATGCGCTCCAATGCGGCTGTTCCCCCGATGTCCCATATATGACGTGCGATACCGCTATATTGCTTGATACTAAATTATATCGACTTTTGTCTCTATTTCCTATAGAGTTTTTGATGAAGCGGAGCTCTTCGTTACAATCCCTGTTACCGCTCCGCACTCGCTACAGGTTCCGTTATCGTTGAGGCCAACGACTCTGATTTGATATCCGACACGCCGAATCAGCGCGGCATTGCACGAGGGGCAAGTGCTGTCGGAGCATCCCGGGAGATTTCTATTGCCTACAAATACATACGTGAGATAGTCCTTGAGTATGTTATAGGCGCGCAGGAGTGTTTCCGTAGATGTCGCCGGATTGTCCAGCTCGTAAGTCGGATAATATGCGGAAATGTGCAGAGGGATGTTTTTATCTACCGAGACAATGAATTCACCCAGTTTGTGAAAATCCTCGTCGCTGTCGTTCAAATCCGTAATAACCAGATTGGTCAGCTCCATATGCGCCTGCGAGGCACCGATGGCCCGAATTGTTTCCAGCACCGGTTCAAGCTTTCCCTTGCAGACTCTCCGATAGAATTCGGGACGCATTCCCTTAATGTCTATATTATAAGCGTCGATGTGAGGTAGAAGTGACTTGAGTGGTTCGGGATTAATATATCCATTCGAGACCATGACATTTACCAGACCTGCATCTTTAATCCTCGGCGCTGCTTGCATGATGTACTCGTACCAGATCATCGGTTCGGTATAGGTATAAGCGACACCGACCGAGTCCTTCTGCCCGGCTACTTCAGGTAAATCTTCCGGGGCAATATAGGTCGTCGGCGCTCTCCGCTGGGAGATTTGCCAATTCTGGCAGTGCTTACAAAACAGATTACAGCCATTGGCGCCGATGGAAACGATATCCGATGCGGGAAGGAAATGATAGAGGGGCTTCTTTTCGATCGGATCAATTGCGATCGTGACGGTTTCGCCGAAGTTTTCGGTAAATAATTCCCCGTTTTCGTTGAAGCGATTATGGCAGAGCCCCCGCTGCCCCGGCGTCAGCCGGCAATTCGAGGGGCACAGTCGGCATTGGACGATTTCCTCCGACAGCGAATGAGAAAATGACGCTTTATGTTTCATGACATACGGATAAGATATGTTCTGCGGCGTCGCCGAGGGTATCACAAGTAAAGTAAGGCCGCGGGTATGGTTCTGCGGGATATTCCTCCTCGGCTTTCGCTCCCTTTCCGGTGCGAACGAGAATCGGGATGGCGCCGGCCACCTGTCCGCATTGCACATCGCTCAGCTTATCGCCTATCATGAACGAGCGTTTGACGTCGATACCGAGCCGCAACGCCGATTCCTCAATCATTCCTGCTCGCGGCTTGCGACAGCCATGCTCGCGCGTGTACTCGGAAATATCGCCGTCGGGGTGATAGGGGCAGAAGAGGATATCGTCCGGTTCGCAGTTTTTTGCAATCATTAAATCCCAGAGGCGGCTGTGGACTTTTTCGACGGCTTCCTCAGTGAAAAATCCTCGCGCCACTCCTGATTGATTGGAGATGATAACGATTTTATACCCGCACTCTTTAAGTCCGCGAACGGCATCGAGCGATCCGGGAATGAATTCGATTTTGTCCGGATCGGCCAGATAGTTTTTATCGACGATGAGTGTTCCGTCGCGGTCAATGAATGCGGCCTTGGCGAGCGGTTCATCCTCCAGCCGCTCGACGAGTTTGCTGTAAACGAAATCGATCGTCAGGCGGGTCAGGCAGTACTGTTGTTCCCGATGGCATGGCTTGTTACCATGTAACGAGCACGGCCGGCATTTTTCATCAGTTGCCAGCATAATATCGTGGACGCCGAGCGGGTAAAAGCCCAGTTGCTCATGCGTCGGTCCGAATATGGCAATAGTCGGAGTACCAACCGCGGCCGACATGTGCATTAATCCGGAGTCATTCGTCAGACTCAGGAGTGTTTTTGACATTTCAGCCGCAACATCCATAACCGGAAGATTGTGGTGCATGTGCAAGAGTTCCTGCGGCAAATGCGCAAACTTCGATTCAAACTCCCGTTCCCGGTCCCCGACGAAAACATGTACGTCTTTGCGAAAATCGTAAATGACGCGCTCGGCAATGGCGGCATAGTTCTCAAGCGGCCAGGCCTTGACCGGTGATCCGGCTCCCGGCGCCAGCGAAATGCCGTCGCGATCCGCCTCCGGTCCGATCAGGATAGAATCAGGCAGCACGATATCGGGGCGGCGGGCCAGCCGCTCCCCTTTGAGTTGATCGATAACCAGATTATATAAATCGGTCGTGTGAGGGATGTAGTTTTTGAATTCCTTGTCATTGACCGCCGCCTGACGCTCGCGACGACGTTTTTTGTATACGACTTTGTATGGGGCTTTGCTCAGGTTCGCCAGATGAAACGAGCGGAAATTCTTATGCAGATCGACGACCAGTTCGGGCTGGAAATCATCCAATTCGCTGGACAGCCGGACCAGGTCAAGGTAGCTGCCTTCATCCGGAAATGTCAGCACCCGGTTGACGCCGAATAAATTCTCCGCAATCGGTTTGTATGCCTCGCGCGTCACGTACACGATCTGCGCGGTCGGGAATAAAAACCGCAGATTTTTAATGGTCGGTCCGGTGAGGAGTACATCGCCGAGCCGCCCGAGTCGTATTATCAAAATAGTTTTCATCAGCTCACATAAATCAGCGAGACAATGCCCGCTGCCAGGCAATAGAATCCAAAGAAGTAGAACGAACCTTTTTTCACTATTTTGAGCAAATAGTGTATCGACAGTAATCCAAAGACAAAAGAAACCATCGTACCGACAATATACAACATAAAGGCATCGCCGGTAAACAATTCACCGCCGGCCGAGAGCATATCCAGCAAAAAGGCGCCGCCGACCGCCGGGATGGCCAAGAGGAATGAAAACTCGGCCGCTTCGGACGGCTTCATTCCCAGAAACATCGCCATCGTAATCGTGCTTCCCGACCGCGAAATACCGGGCAGAATCGCAAAAGCCTGAGCCAGGCCGATGTAAAGTCCCTTTGGAATCGTCACACCCAGTTGTTTATTTTTTGCCAGAACACTCAGTAACAAGAACGCTCCGGTCACCAGCAACATTGATGATGCGAACACCGGCGAAGAAAAGGCCTCCTCGATGGTCGACTTCAGCAACAGCCCGACTACGACCGCAGGCACCGTACCGACAACAATCGCCCAAACTGTCGTGCGACGATAGGTCGCGTCTTCCCCACCGCCGGGGATTAAAGCGGTCAGCAAAAGCACGATTCTCTTAAAGAAATACACCAGGACTGCAATGAGAGTTCCAAAATGCAGCCACACTTCGAAACTGATACCCGGCATCGTGACTCCGAGAAGGTGTTCGCTAATGACCAGATGTCCCGATGAGGAAATCGGCAGGAATTCCGTCAATCCCTGCACGATACCGAGTATTATCGCATCCCAGACTGTCATCTATCGAAAACTCGATTCTTTTTAAAATTCAAAGAGGTTAATGCCGAAGAAGAATCCGAATTCATCATCGATCTGGATTTCGGCCATAAAATCGGTCAGGTCGATAACGCTGAATTCCGCACCGATATTGGCTCCGATTTTCAGCTTCGTATCCGAACCGCCTTCAACAGTTACCGTCCCAGCTCCGGTATTGATGTTCTGATCATCGATTGATACACGTTGGACACGCAGTCCGACGCGGGCATACGGCGTAATGGATTTGTTGTTCTCGAGCTGCATCGGGATCGAACCAAGAACCGATCCGGTAATACCAAGAAATGAGGTACCCCCGAGTTTCGTGTATTCGAATCCGCCGCCGAGGGCCATATCGAATTTATTCTTCTGCTCGTCGTATGGCATAATCAAATACTTCAGGTCGCCGCCGAGAATGACGTTCATATCGCCGTATTCGGGATCGATGAATCCGAGTCTCGCGCGACCTTCGACGAACTGCGAGAATCCATAGCGGAATTGTCCCGCCACTCCGATGCTGTTTTCTCCAACCATGAGATAACTGTCAATTTTGCTCGAACCGGTAGGAATTACGCTGGCCGGCGACATTTGTCCCAGGAATTGAGCCGATGAAGAGGCGGCAAATACCAGTACTGCGAGAAGGGTCAGGATGATGTATTGCTTTTTCACGAGTCACTCCTTGTGGCTTATTATGGTTCAAGCATATTAAAATTTCACTCTCATGTATAGTCAACAAAAACTAAAATTCGCCGCCAAAAGATTTTGACCTTGACTTAAACTGAAGCGAATGCCTTTATTGACAAATCGTATAGCCATATACGTATGACACCTTTTTGTACGTGACATTGTACGCAAAAAGTCGTCTGCGCGATTAATAAATAGCGGCAGCGAGATCCCGCATTAAGTTAAAAACTCCAAAGTTTTTGTTTTGCACATTGCGAGGTTTATATGGCTCGAGCAAGAGAACGATGGGGCACGAAAATCGGAGTCGTCCTGGCCGTTGCCGGTTCGGCCGTCGGTCTGGGAAATTTCCTGAGATTCCCGGTCCAGGCGGCGCAAAACGGCGGCGGATCGTTTATGATTCCGTACATCATCGCCCTGCTTCTCATCGGTATTCCCATGATGTGGGTCGAATGGACGGCCGGCCGCCACGGCGGCAGTTTCGGACATTCTTCGGCCCCCGGCATTTTGCAGTCACTCTGGAAAAACAACCCCGCCATCAAGTACATCGGCGTCCTGGGTATTCTCGGACCGCTCATTATTTACATGTACTATGTCTACATCGAATCGTGGACGCTGGCCTATTGTTTCTACTCTGCCACCGGCGCTCTGTCACAGGCTTCGGCCAGCGACCAATTGCCCAACTTCCTGTCCGGTTTGCAGGGGCTGGAACACAATCAATGGTTCTCCGGGATGACGGCCGCATTTACCTTTTTCATCATCACATTTGTGTTGAATGTCACCGTCACGTATTTCGGAATCCGCGGCGGCATTGAAAAGGTCTGTAAAATAGCTCTCCCCGCTTTGATTCTTTTCGGAATACTGCTAACCGTCCGCGTCCTGGCAATGGACTGGAGCGAATTCAAAGGCCTTGGATTTCTCTGGAATCCCGATTTATCGCAGCTCAAATCGGCCAAAATCTGGCTGGCCGCGGCGGGGCAGGTGTTCTTCACACTATCCGTCGGCATCGGAGTGATTCTTACATATTCGAGTTATCTGCGAAAAACGGATGATGTGCCACTGGCTGGCTTATCGGCGGCCAGCACGAATGAGTTCGCGGAAGTCATACTGGGTGGTTCCCTGATTATCCCCGCGGCATTCATCTTCTTCGGACCGGAAAACATTGTCGATATCGCCAATTCGGGCTCGTTTAATCTCGGTTTTGTCACCATGCCGGGTATTTTCGAACATTTGCCGATGGGCGCATTGTTTTCGTTCCTCTGGTTTCTGATGCTGTTCCTTGCCGGAATTACCTCATCGATTTCGCTGGCCCAACCGCTGGTCGGATTCTTTCAGGATGAATTCAGGATTTCTCGCAAGAAAGCGGTTTGGCTATTCGCTTTAATGACATTCATTCTCTGTCAGCCGGCGGTGTGGTGGCTGGCCAACGGAGTCATGGATGATCTTGACTTCTGGGGCGGCAATTTCTTTATCGTGTTAGGCGCTACCATCGAAATTATTCTGGTGGCATGGATATTCGGCATCGATAAATTCTGGGCCGAGATGCATGTCGGATCGGCAATGCGAGTGCCGATCATCTTTAAGTATATCACGAAGTATGTCACGCCGGTGTTCCTCATCGGCATTCTTGTGTTCTGGATTGCTCAGGACTGGTGGGATACGATCACGATGAAAGGTGTGGCCGACGAAAACATTCCATATGTTCTGGGAACCAGACTTGGTATCGTCCTCTTGTTTGTATTCCTGTGCGTATTAGTCAAAATTGCATGGAGCAAACGTAAACGGCAGGCCGGAAAGGAGGAACAGTCATGACTTGGGGAGGATGGCTGATGCTCATATTCGTCTGGGGATTCGTGCTGGTCATTAGCGGGTTCTGCTTCAAACGAATTTTATCCGGCGACGATGAATCCGATTTGCAGTTGTAGTACCGCAAATCGAAGAGTAATTGACTTTACCCCCGGTCCCTCAGGATGCGGGGGGTTTTATTTGCACCATACTCCGGCCGATTTGCGGCCCAGTTGTATTTCGAATTTTCCACCCTGCATCGTGATGTCGAGGCTGCCGGGAAGTTTACTCTCCAGCCTTGTACCATCGGCAAGAAGCGATTTGATACGCGATGGGATATTGCCGTTCTCGGTGACTTTCACCGGCAATGGAAACGGCATCGCCTCGTGCCCATTATTGATGGCTACAATGACGATATTCCCCTGAAACTCCCGCAAGTATACATACACGAATGTATCGACATACAAGGTCAATAAGTATCCGGTTCGAATGGCCGGGTTACCGCTTCGGATTTTGCACAGCGCCGCCGCATGATCAAATATATCGCGCTGAAAGGTATTGGTCGGTGTCGGCCTGTTATCGGCTCCGAAAACATCCCAGGGCATATCGCGGCGATTGTCGGGATCTCCCCCGCCTTCCATACCGATTTCCGTTCCGTAATACACCTGCGGAATTCCCCGCGTCGTAAATATAATTGTCAGGCAGGTCTTGAGTATTGCCTTAGCCAGTTCTCGATCCCAATGCCCGACACGGTCCAAAATCTCCGTCATAATGCGGCTGCTGAGGTCATGATTGTCGAGCAGAGTGACGAGGCGGTTTGCATTCGAATATTCTTTATTGCGATCGAGCATCCCCTGCGGCTCGGCATCATGCAGGCGCGGTCTGGCCAGCGATGTCATCGGCGCATCATAAATCAGACACGCCTTGATCGCGCCGCACAGCGGGAAATCGAATACGGTATCGAAATCATGTTTCTGTTGGAATTGGCCGATGTAGTCGGGATTCCAATCGAGGATTTCGCCGAGCAGCGTCAGGTTCGGATATTTCGTCTTAATCTGCGACTTGAACAAATACCAGAAACGATCCTCGACATGGCGCACGGTATCCATGCGTATTCCATCGATACCGGTGGCGGCAATCCATTCGAGGATATTCTGCACGAAATAATCCCCGACATCGGGATTGTCGTGATCGAGATCGGGCAAACCATAGAGCCATTGATTGACATCATCCCATTGATTCGGCGCATTGAAATGAGAATCATCGAATCGCTTATCGGGATAGGCATTATACTCAGGTGTATGGTACCCGGTGTGGTTGACGACCATATCGAGAATGAGCTTGAGACCTTTGGCGTGAAAAGCCGTGACGAGATCTTTCAGATACGCCTTGCTGCCTTTTTTACGCCGCTCCTTCGCGCTGTATAAATGCCCGTCGACGAGTTCGAAGTCAATCGGCCAATAGCCATGATATCCGGCCGAACCGAAGAAGTCGGTAATATTGACATATACCGGCGTAATCCAAATAGTCGTCACGCCGAGCGTCTGGAAATATGGAATCTTTTCGATCAGCCCCGCGAAATCGCCGCCGTGAAATGCCTTGTCCCGGGAGACATCGACTCCGGCATCGTTGGCGGCCTCGCCGTTTTTGAATCGATCGGTGAGCACGAAATAAATGATATCATCCTGTGAAATCATATCATCCCTGCCTTGTTTGTCCGTGATAGAAGTTCGCCGAATAAGATGTCCGGCAGATGGCACCTGTTATACGCTATCGATTTAATTGTATTTGATAGTTTATGGAAATTATTGTATGACTGGTGAGATTTTATTGACATTGGAAAATGAATGCCATTTGGCCAGACTGGCAACATGGAATATCTTTCCGCCTGCCTGCGCCCGTCCTTCCGCGACATCCTGCATAAATGTATCGCACCGTTGGCGATCAATAATACCGCCCTCTGCGAGGGCCGTCGATACGAAATCGCGCATCTTGGCGCTCTCCTTCATCCAAATCGCCCACCCGTTAGGATCTCGCGGCCGACCGTTGGTCGGCGCAGTCAGCCAGGGTATTGATTTGTGCTTCGAGGCCATCATGGCGGCCAGTTTGTGGTTCCAGTTCGGGCGAGTCAAAGGCAATAGCGATGCGCCATATGGTATATTCGCGAATTCCGGGAAACAATTACAATACAGCTTGCGATATAGCCGCCGATAAGCCGTGTCTTCCGGCCGCAGGCGGAATGCCATATCATGAAACCGGAAATCGCTGATAAACGGGTAATATACTTGTACGAACCGATTACACATGAGTCCCTGGTGGATGGTCATATGAGGCGCCCGATTTGCATAGATGAAATTCCGCCAGAGCAGGGCGACGGAATTATTGGGAGGCATCAGGTATTCCATCTCGGCATGTATGGAAGCCTTAATATCATCAATGGCATTATTTAGTTGCTGAATATACTCATCGCTCACATAAGGGCGCAGATAATCTGCCGATGGAATCTGCAGGTGTTTGTCATACATGATTTCCGTTAGAAAATCAAGCCCTACATCTTTGATATCGTAATCCTCGAAGCGACACAGCCAGCGATTGAGCTGCTTATTCTTTCCGAGATATCTATTATGTATATAATCGGAGCCACCCAACAGCGCATCGCCGGCCAATCCATCGAGTGTCCCGCGATGCCCTTCGGCAGCCATTTTCTCGGCGACAAAAAAGCGATCGGGCCAGATAATCATTCCGGTGTTGTCATACATATCCTGCAGTTTGTCGGCAACGAGATCACCGTGCTGCCAGGTGTGTGTCCAGGAGGCGCCACGCGTCATTGCGATCTGTTTGGCAATGATAATCTCGTGTGAGTCGGGATTGCCATAGGAATAACTTCGTAATCGTTTTTCATCCGGCCAGGCGGCAGCAATGAGGCGAGAATCCATCCCGGCGCTCTGTAACTGGGCCGGGTTGTCATCTATCAGTCGAATACGACCGCAGGCCGCCTTGAATTCATCGGCAATATCGGATAACTCGGGAGCCTTAACGGTAGGCAACCGATCCCACAAACGATCATATGACATAATGCGGCTGCCATCACCATTCCACTCGTAAAACTCACCGACGCGAAGTGTACGGATCGCTTTTATCGGATATTTATCCCCGATGGTATGGGAAAACAGCGCCCATTCGGCACAGGCGGTTATATCGGGCGCCGTATCAACCAATCCGGTTTTAATCAGTGCAACCGGGTTGTTGGACAGCAAAACTCCGCCTTCGACTTGACTATAGTAGAGCGGTACCGAACCGGCAGGGTCGGAATATACCCGAATTTTCATGCGGGATGTATCGATAACGGCCAGATTGAAGCTTCCGGCAACCAGGCCTTCCAGTCCCTTGGCGAAATCTCCTTTTTGGAAAGATTCGGCCAGGAGCTGGAGGTGTCTTGCCTGTCCGGACACGTTGGAATCGGCGAGAATATACCCGTTCAAACCGAGCAAAAAGCGACTGTCGGGAGATATTGCGCAGTAATCTTCCGGATTGTCACCCTTCGGCGTCAAAATCGCCATCGAGATGTTCGGGCCGGGATTATGGACGACGAACTTCTCGCTCGTAGGCCATAATCGAGAGATAAGCTGATGACTGACCAAACCGGCCGGCCGGCCTAATCCCACCAGGATTCCGTACATGTATTTCCTCTTAAAATACTAGCAGTGCTGACGATACTTCTTAGATATCGGTTCATACACATCTAAACCGCATATATTAATATCAAAAACTACTTTTTTTCCGCGGTTATTGTGCGTTATTCGGCACGAGAATTAGGATTTGTACAATAGAGTTTTCAGTCCTGTATTGCGTGTTTCCATTCTTACTCGTGGGTAACCGGTTTAACACCGATAAGTATTTGCAGCGGTTTTCCGTTTACCGTTTGCATTAATGATTCCCGCTTAAATACTTCCAGCCCGACCGACTCCATTACTTCCACCCAGACATGAAACGGGAATAATCCCAGCAAATGGCAATCGGTCTCTATAGTCAGTTGTCCCGACCGGCGTATAAAATATACGAAGTTCGCCTCGTACATATTGTCCTTTGGATCGGGATCATAGTAATTTTCTACGAGAGTTATCTCGATATCATCTTTTTTTCTTGTCGTAGCGATCGTTTTATTCTGCTCGAAGTTCTCCGCCGTCTCCTCGATACAAGTAATAAACACGCCACCCGGTCTCAGGTGCGTATACGCCGTCAAAAAGGCCGCTTTGAGGCTCTCAGGCGTCCGCATATATGAAATGGAATCGAAAACGGTCACGGCATCGAATCCCTGCCCCAGTCGAATCGCCCTCATATCCCCGTTGATATAGGAAACATGCGGATTGAGCTCCTTGGCGAGGGTCAGCATTTCCTGACTCAGATCAACGCCGGTCACTTCGAAAGCAGTCGCCAGGGTATGGTCATTGTGGCCGCCCCCGCAGCCCATATTGAGGAGTTTCTTGACCGGGATTCGGGACTGGTCCTTAATGAGCCGGATATATTCCTGGGTCTCTTCTTTATAGTCCTCGGGCGGGCTGATAATCGGCCATGTCCAGGATAGATCGCCGTACATTCGGCGTTTGTCGGCAGAAACAAATGTCTGCATAACTACCCCCAGGTGAACGTTTTCACTGAGCTTTTTATTTAATACGTTCGGAATTGCAAAACGACTTGGCACACTATAGATATAAATTAATCAAGAAACGGTTTAATGCAATAAAAAAACGATTATGCCTCGTCCCCTTCAACCCGGTTGAACAGATCAAGCGCCATAGAGAAAATCCGCTTTTTATCGAGGTCTTCCACGGTCTTTTTTTCCATGAATTTCTCGAACGCGATATCCAGACGCCCCAGGTTGATATCGGCATACAGGTTTTCTTCCGGTTTTTCCTCTTTCTCGAATTTGATATCGAGGGAAAATGACCCGTTTTTCAATTCGGCGATTTTCGTGAACGGGAGCGCCCGGTAGGTTTCCTCCGGGATGTCGGTTATTTTCAGGCGGATGATCTTATCTTCGGGCTGTCTTTGGGCGATTTTGCCTTCCAGTTCGGACATTATGTCCTCGACCGAGCGCCCTTTCGCCTTTACTGCCGGCAAATCAACCATTTCCCTCGTGTGAATTTCGTGGAAGGTAATCCGCCCGTCCAAATCGGGATTGGCCAGATCGACCTCGACGAATCCTTTTGAATGATTCGCCTCGGACATCGAGAGGCGGTCGGTCGATCCGGAATAATAGGTATTCGGCGCCACCCTGGTGTAATTATGATAATGCCCAAGGGCGACGTAATCGAATCCCCGCTCAAAATACTCCGATGATATTTCCTGCTCCGACAAATCAGCCATCTGGAATTCTTTGATTCCGGCGACGACTCCGTGCAGGACAAGAATATTGAACTCGGCGTCCGGATCGGGCGTTATTTTATCCAGTTCCTCGTGGAGGATATCGGTTGTCAGGCAGTGCGGCACGGCCGAGATAGAAACGTCTCCGTAGCGCAGGCGCTCATATTGTGATTTATAAATAACAGAGATATTTTCGAAATCTTTAAAAATCGATAGTACCGACCCGATATTGCGCTGCTTTGGGGCATCGTGATTGCCCGATATAATAAACGTTGGAATTTTCGCGTCGCGGCCCAATCGAAGCAGTTGTTCCGAGGCAAATGCAATTACCCGGTTCGTAGGACGAACCACATGGAATAAATCACCGGCATTGATGACAAAATCGGGTTTGAGGTCAATTATCCGGTCAATAGAAACAGCGAAGCTCCGGAGGATATCATCCTCACGAGCGCCTGAACCGGCGCCAAGATGATTATCGGCGAAATGGCAGAAGCGCATCAGAAGAAACCCTCCGCCGGTCGTTCGGCCGGTTTGGCAATATCCTTGGGCAATCGTGCAAGGTAGTCCTCATAGAGGAATATCTTCAATGGCAGGGCAAACGGCACGGTCGGAGATGTCAATATGGCCTCGCCCGCAGCCAGGGTTTGGATTTCGGTTCCCAGTGATGAAATGTCCTGCTTGGATGATGACCGCATAATCGTGCGGTCGCGCTCATCGGCAAGACCGAGAATGAACATAGAGTTTAGCTGCGAAAGGAGCTCCTCGGACAGCAGCTTCGGCTGCTGCGTAATAACGCCAAGGCCGACCTTGAATTTACGGCCTTCCCTGACGACGCGGTGGAAGATATTGGTATCGCCCGCCGATGCCATGAGAACACGTTGGGCCTCTTCGAGCATAATCAGACAAGGCGAAAGTTTGTCGAATTCCCCTTCGGCCTGTTGGTACTTGTATTTGTAGCTCTTGAGTACAGAGCGAGTGATAACCGATGTCACGAGTAAATCCTCGTCCTGAGATAAATTGGCGGTATCAATCAACACTGCCTTGCCGCTTTGAACCTTGGCGACAATATCGCCGACCGATGCATAGTCATTGTCTTTGGTGACCGTTCGGAATTCCGCCAGATGATTGGCTCGGCGAATAAGTACCGCCATGGTCGATTCATGGAAATTCAGGCGGCTGTCGCGGAGTTCCTCGATGAGCGTTTCGATATCGATCGAGATGAGCTTAATCAGCCATTCCTTGCCGTATTTGATACGAATCGCCTGGAGCGCTTCGTATTGTGCCTGAGAAAATCCGAAAATCTGGGTGATGTCCTCGATTTCGATATCCTTGAGCGGTATCGCCAGCGTGTCTTTATTGCCGGAAAGTTTCCTCAAGCTGCGCGTAAAGAGCCTTTTCTCAGCCAAGGGATGATGCTTCAGACCTTTGCGCTTCCCTCCCTGTCCACCATCGAAATATTCGCCATGCGGGTCGAAAATGAGCAATCCATACGATGGGTGTTCCATGATTGCTGCCGCCAGGACTTTCATCAAATTCGATTTGCCCATACCGGTCGTGGCAAAAATACCGACATGCTGTGACAGTGTCGTGCCGTCGATGCCGAGAGGAATATTGAGCGTATCCTCGCCGCAGCGAAGATGGCCGACAATAAGATCGCCGCTGTACTCCCGGAGGAATGCCATTGTTTCCTCGTCCGGAGTCAGCACTCGAGAGAAATGTTCGGGTATCGAGCGTGGTCGATGAAAGGCATTATTCGAAACATATCCCAGCGGCGAACACTTGACCAATTTATACAATCGCCGATCGGGGTCATGGATGCGATATGCGTTGCCGCGAGTATCCTCTTCCATCATGCGCCCGGCCGCCTTTTCCGCCCAGTTCGCCTCGCTGCTCTCGTGCCCGTAGCTGACATCGATGACTCGCAGCAAATATGTCCGGTCGCGCGATTCATCATTGACCGTAACGATGCTCCCAATGGAGATATAGCTATCGCGGAATGAGCGGAATGATAACTCCGCAACCGATTTCCCTATCAGCCGCCCGATGATTTTACTGCTCATGCGCCGCTATCTCCAGAACATCTGCGTTGAGTTTATCGTGAATATCACCGGTCAGAAAATGCCACAAGCCATCGGAAAAGTCAAGGCGGTTCAATTCCTCACCGAGTGCCTCGATGATTGATTGTTTGAACAGTAAATCGATTCGCGCCTGCCGATGCGCCGCTACCAAAGGATATGGGTATCCGGCGAATTCGGTATCGTCCGATACCGAAACCAGTATCGAGAAAATCCTGTCGACCGCCTCGGTGTCATAGCGATTGATATCCACACGGTATCGTTTGTCTGCGCCGGGATGCAGTCCGGCCAGATACACATCGCCCAGCCACGGGGAATCCTTTGGCAATGACATGTTGAGCTGGCGATACCATGTTTTACTTTGCTCATCCGCTCCGATCTCCATAATATCTATCGGGATAGCTTTGTCCAATGAAAGCGAACTTGTCTTTGTGACGGATGCGATATGAATGCCGTTTTGGGCCGCCTTTTTGAATAGGTCATGCTGAGGCTTGACATCGAAAAACGGATTGGCCCGCAGAGTGCCGTCCATGAGGATTAGTGACCCTTCGGGCGCTTCATCGATTAATCGCCGCAACAGCATCCATTCACTCATCCAGCGCAATTCATTGACGGGGCTGAGTGGAGTTTCATCCATTACTCGTTTGAAATCCGTTCCCGCGAGAAAATCATTGATGATTGAGTTTATGTTAAGCCGGTTATAGGCAAGGATGTTTGGGGACTCGCAGAATTCGCCCTCCCGGTGAATGCCTTTGAAGCATACATATCCGGCCCGCCAGCAGATAACCTCGACATTGCCGCCCTTGGCGATAACCGATGAGCCGCCGTCGATTGCGTAAACGACAGCATCTGATTCTATTGAGCGTATTGTCACCGGCGGCACTGATGTAATATCATCAATCAGCGGAGGGGCTTTCTCCGTCGTCCCGGTACCTGAGAGGGCAGGCTGCGGCGCATCCGGCCGAAACAGGAGTTGAATCTCCGAGGCCGTGCGGCGCACGATGGTATCATCTATGACATTGTATTCGCGGGTTTCCGACTGCATGGAAAAATATACGCAGTCACATTCTGAGCCGCAACCGGAAAGAAAAGACTAAATCATGAGGTTTCGCGCAGGTTTAGTAAATGCCGTATTTGCTAATCCTGTCGCGCAGCGTGTTTCTGGAAATCCCCAGCATATCCGACGCCTTGACCTGATTCGAATTGAAATGTTTCAGGCAGGCGGCGATGAGTGCCTTCTCCATTGAAGACTGCATCAGGTGATAAATCCGCCCCTCGGAATTGCTGACCAGTTTCGGGAATACCGGGTCGATGATTCGGCTGAACATCTCGGTATAATTGTCCTGCAATCCTTCGAGGTCGATTTCCACCGTATTGGCGTCTTCGTTGCACACCGGGAAGTCCTCGACATCGAGGGTATCATTCTTGGACATCACCATGGCCGTGTGGATATTATTCTCCAGTTCACGGACATTGCCCGGCCAGATGTACTTCGTCAGGTGCGCCTTGGCTTTTTTGGATACGCCGCGGATGTTCTTGCTGAGCGTATTATTATAACGCTGAATGAAATGATCTATCAGAAGAGGAATATCTTCTTTGCGTTCCCGCAGCGGCGGGATGTAAATCGAGACAACCTTAAGACGATAGAACAGGTCGACTCGGAACGAGCCGTCCTTCATCGACTGCACCAGCGACTTATTCGTCGCGGCGATGACGCGAACATCGACATTAATCGGGTCGTTGCCGCCCAGGCGCTCGAACTGCTTTTCCTGCAATACGCGCAGGACTTTCCCCTGCGTCAGCATGGACATATCGCCGACTTCATCGAGGAATATCGTGCCCTTGTCGCACTGCTCGAATTTACCGATTCGTTTGAAATAGGCTCCGGTAAAGGCGCCTTTTTCGTGACCGAATAATTCGGACTCAAGGAGCGTGTCGGACAGAGCCGCGCAGTTGACCGACAGAATCATGTTGTTTCTGCGGAGGCTGTTGCGATGAATCGCGCGGGCGACGAGTTCCTTACCGGTACCCGACTCGCCGAAGATGAGCACCGAAGCATCGGTTTTGGCAACCTGGCCGATGAGCTTGGCGATCTCCACGATTTCCGGTGACTGACCGATGATTTCGTCAGCCATGGCTTCTTCATCATGAGTCGGCTTTTCGATCGCTTTTCTCGTCGCTTCATGCGAGTATCCGCAGGCCTTATTGACGATGTCGATCAGCTTGCTCAATTCGAACGGCTTGGTCAAATATTCATAGGCACCTTCGCGCATCGCCTCCATGGCGTTCTCAGTGGAAACGAAACCGGAGATAACGATCACCGGCGTTTCCTTACTGATATCTTTTATATTCTTAAGGACATCCAGTCCGGAACAGGAAGGTAAGTTGACGTCAAGCATGATAAGATCGAGATCCTCTCGATTGTCTTCGACATATCGAGCAGTATCCTGACCGTCTGCGAGATGATGAAAACTGTATTTGTCCGGGTCAAATAAGTTCATAAGTGACTGTGACAGTTCAACATCGTCGTCTACAAGGAGTACTTTTTTCATCCGTTACTTCCCACAAAAAAACCCGTAACACACTATGGTATAGTTATATAATCGGTTGCTTGGGTTATAAGATTTAGCGGTAAATGTGCAAAAACTGGTATTTTGAACAGATAAATCGAGCAAGGATACTTAAGCTGCTTCACCGCTGTCATTTGGACAGTGGCGTATTTATGGAGAGGGTAATTGCCGGACTTATTTTTTCAAATTATACTTCTCAATAAGATCATACAGAGTCGTCCTGGATGTCCCTATCTCCCGGCTGACCCGCGAGATATTCCAGTTATTTCGAACCAATGATTCGACCAGATATTCCCGCTCGGCATCTTCCCTGACCGATTGCAGCGTCGGGCGCTCGCCGCCGCCGGAGACGGTCGGCAGATTGAGATCTTTCGGCTTGATTTTCTTATCCTGAGCCATAATAACGGCCCGCTTGATTTTATTCTCGAGCTCGCGGACATTTCCCGGCCAATTATATGATGCAATCGACCGCGCCGCCGCCTCGGTATAGGACAAATTCGGGCGGCCGTTCTCGGCGCCGTACCGCTTCAGGAACGTATTCGCCAGAAGCAGGATATCGTCACCGCGGTCCCTCAGGGGCGGCATGTCGATGGCGATAACGGAGAGGCGATAATAGAGGTCTTCCCGGAATCTGCCGTTGGATACCTCAGTGAGAAGATTGCGGTTCGTAGCGGCAAGGACGCGGACATCCAATGAAATCATCTCTCGCCCGCCGATTCGCTCGATCTTATGGTCTTCCAGAACGCGCAGGAGTTTAACCTGTAAACTGAGAGACAACTCGCCGATTTCATCGAGGAAAATCGTTCCTTTGTCAGCCAGTTCGAATTTCCCGATTTTCTGGGCATGGGCATCGGTGAAGGCGCCTTTTTCATGCCCGAACAATTCGGACTCCAGCAGGTTTTCCGGAATGGCTCCGCAATTAATAGTGATGAATGGATGCTTGGCTCGCGGGCTGGCGGAATGGATGGCCTTAGACACAAGTTCTTTACCGGTACCTGATTCACCGGTTATTAATACGGTATAATCGGTCGTCGAAACGGTGTCGATAATCCTATAAATTTCGAGCATCGCCTGAGAATCCCCGATGAGACTCTCATAGCTTTTTACTTGGGCCAGTCGCGCCGATAATTCGTTGTTTTCCTGCTCCAGTTTGGCGACGCGCGTCCCGCGCCTTATCATAATTTTCAACTGATCGATATCGACCGGCTTGCTGAAAAAATCATATGCTCCCAAACCAATGGCGGCGATGGCGTTTTCATTGTGCCCGTGACCGGTGACCATCATGACTTTACAGTATGGCTGGATTTTCAGGTACTTGCCGATCAGTTCGAGCCCCTCGGCGGCATCTTCCCTGCTGCTCAATGCGATATCCTGAAGAACGACATACGGGCGATGTTCATTGGCGGCAGCAATGGCGTCTTCGACGTTTTCCGCCTCGACGACATCATATTCGCCCTTGAGCGCCCACCTCAATTGCGAGCGGAATCCTTCGTCATCGTCGACTATCAATATCGTGAATTTATCCGTACCCATATTACTCCACCGCAGGCAAATATACCGTGAATGTCGTTCCTTGTCCCGGCTGACTGGCAACATCCAGTCGGCCGCCGTGTTGCTTTATGATTTCTCGCGACTGGTACATGCCGATTCCCAGTCCATGCTTTTTCGTTGAGCTGAACGGCTTGAACAAACGAGTCGCGATAAACTCCTCGTCCATGCCGCCTCCCGTATCAGTAAATGAGACGCCACGAAGTGAATTCTCGGCCGATTCAACAGAGAGCCGAATTTTCAACGAGCCGCCGTTCGGCATGGCCTCGACTGCATTCATCAGCAAATTATCGAAGACGGAGCCAACCTTTTCTCGGTCGACCTTGACAGGGCATCCGGCCGGCACATCACTGGACAATTCGATTTTCGATATTGTCTCGAACCTGATTCGATTAAGAGCATCGTCAATAAGCGCTTTCAATTCGACCGATTCGAGCGCCAACCGCTCGTCGGTCTTTTGCTCGGTCAGACGCGATATAATTTTCTGCTGCCTTTCGACCGCCCGTTTTATGGTAATGAGCGCCTCGCGCTGGAATTCGGGATCATCCATGTTGTTCTCGGCGTTCTGCAACAGCATCGAGAGCATACCGACGGAGTTTTTCAAATCATGCAAAACGAACGACGAGAAGCGATGATAGGATTCGATCTCCTGCGAGACGATGAGTTCATCGGTAATGCGCGCAGTCAGGATCGTCAGTGCGAGCGGGCTGGCCGCGGCCTCGATAAACGCGATCTCCTCGGATGCCAAATCGCGTCCCGATGCATGCGTCCCCACGCCCCAAAATCCTAACAATTGCTGGCGGGCCGCCAGCGGAACAAGAATAAACGGCTCGAATGACAACTGCCCGGTGATGTGTTCGATCTGCTCGAATTCACTCGGCGCCTGTTCCTTGAGCGTTCCCAGTTCTATCGGCCGGGCATATCGATACAGCCATTCGCCGAGATTTTCGATATGCTGCCCGGAAATGCCGCGGCTCGCTTCGCCCTTGACATACAGCGTGTAATTCGGCGACGGCAGCGGTTCTTTAATGACAAAGAAGCAGTCCTCAATTTTCAACAACCGGTACAGCAAATGACTGCTGCGATCGAATATCTTGTCGATGCTGAGGAGAACGGAAATCTCTTCAGCGAACTCCTTCCATTCGACGCCGTACACAGATTCCGATTTGTATGGAGATGAATCCTCGGTGATGGATTCCGTGCGCGCCCGATACACTTGCGAAAACAGCAAAATCGCCAACGTTACGACAATGAGGGACAACACGACAAGTGTAAAAAACAACCCCTCATCGAGGTCAAACGACACCAAAAATTCGCCCACGGATCCGATTATAAGAAAATAGATCCCCAGTAAAACAATAGTCAGCGAAGAATACACGCCTTTTTTCGTCAGAATGACGCTGTTTGCATTGAAATTAAAACGCAGGAAGTGCCGCGTAAGAAGCACCGAATCAACCATTATCATGATCGTGACAAAGACGAAAATCCAGTCGCTGATTTGCCCGTACAGGAAGCCGACGGTTATGACGGATAAATAGCAAACACCGGCCGAAATCAGGAGGAAGAATGATTTTTTAATTTTTTCCCGAGACAGCCCCAATGCCGACCGGTAACAGGTTTCGATAAAATAAATACCGGTCGTTAAGGCCAGCACGAAGTACGCGCCGTACCAGTATCGCCAGCCGCCGAGCGTAATAAACCAGCGATTATTAATCATCGACACGTCGATTTCGCGAATATAAATGAATCCTATCGTGAAAAGACAGGAGGCAACAAACCCGATCCAGACGGCAATCTTGCGATGCTTCGGATACGATTTGGCATCTATGGCCCACCTCGCGCATAACCAGAGCCACACGCCGGGCATCCAGGCGAGGTAAATAAACAGCAGGTAATATCCTATCGCCCACAGCGAGATCGAATCGCCGGTTTCGAAATACATCGAAGCAATGCCGATGAGGTTGACGATGGCGAAGGCCATAAGCGGCAGCGCATAGCGCTTCAAGCGGCTGCGCACGGCAGTAAATGCAATTATAATGATTTGGAGTATACTGGAAAGCGACAACGCTGACTGGAGTGAGGTATCCATGTCCTATTCGTTTTTATCCATAAAGAATTTCACGGCCGCTCCCAGCAGAACGAAGTTGGCCAGGATATTGATGACGATTACCACCAGCATCAACTGGAATACCAACTCCGGATTGAAAATTGAAATAATTTTTCGCGTATAGGAAAGCGGCAACGAGGGAACTGCGGCAATCGTGTAGGGAATGGCGACGATGGCCAACGTTATGAACGGATGCTTGATAGTCAGTCGGACGGCTCGTGTTATCGCCGGCCACCATGCGGCCCCCCCGGCCATGATACTGGGAATGACATATATAAACGGCATATATATCAGGACATTCACACCGTGCAGCATTATGAGGGCAAGAAACTGCCGCCTCGGAGCAGTATGCAGTGAAAATCCGAGGACGTTCTCCAGAAACGAATAAAAATAAGTCGAGACGAAATAGAGAACCAGGAGCAGCACCGCCCATGATACCGTCAGCTTGATATAGCTTTTAAAGGCATGGCTGAACGCCTGCCCGATAATCGGCTTTTCGCCGCGATACAGCGCAATCAGAAGATCGCTGAAGACGGCAAAGAAAAATGCTTCACAGATAAAACTGAATACGCGCGTCGAGGCGCTGAAAATCGCCGGGAGAATCAGGTAATGATCGGGATAAAAGAAAAAGGCCCGAGCCGCCTCGGGCGTATACAAGAACTTCACCCAACCTTCGAGAATCGGTCCGAAAACGGTGGAAAACATATTCTCATGGGCGAAGGCCAGACCGATGGTCAACAGCCCTTGCAGCAGAAGCGGCAGCCAGAGCGCAATGCGCAACATCTGCCGCAATACCTGACGATAGAGAAAAGAGAATTCACCGAATCGGACGGCTTGCGACATATCTTCACATCCTGAAAAGTCGGATTATTGAATCACTATAGAAATCACATTCGAACCGGTCATGAGTCCCTGCTTATCGACGACATACACCTGATAATAGTAATTACTCGCCGAAGGCACATAATCCGTAATCGATGTCGTTCCCTGTTCATTGACGATACTGATAACATCATCGCTGTTATAGCCGGTGATGACATTCTCACTCCGAATGACATGATACGCCTGAAAATCGGTTTCGTTCGAACGCTCCCAGCTCACTGTCGACGATAAGGCTTCACTGTTCAGCGTCACCGCAATTGATACCGCCCGCGGCGGCTGATTCTGCATCGTCGTCAGCGACAGTTCATTTGACGGCGTAAAATTGCCATTTGCATCATACACATAGACGCGATAGAAATATTCGGTCGTGTCGGCCAGCGCCGTATCGCGATACGTCAGCGATGATTGATTCGTTATCGTGGTTACCAGCGTCGAGTGTTCGGTCACTCCGGCAGACATACTCCTGAAAATCCGATAACTTGAGAAATCTACCGCATTCGATTTCGTCCACTCGAGTAATATTTCGAGAGACGATTCGGCAAATCCACTCGCCGTCACCGCTTCCGGCGGATACGTCGCGTTTAACAGCGTCGTCGCCTTGACATCCGGAGCATCGTTTCCCGCGGCATCGGTGAAGTGACCGGTGATTTCGGCATCCGTCAATTCCGTTGCGATCGGAACGATGTAAGTATAAGAATAAACACCCGCCGTAGATTCCTGCAGTTCAAGTGTTCCGATACCTTCGATCGTGGCTGAGGCCTCTCCTCCGGTTTCTTTGGTATATACCGTAAAGATCACTTCATCCCCGGGGCCCAACACGGTACCGCCGGTGTTTTCCGTTACGGAATCAATGGCAGCAACGCGATCGAGTATAATATCATCGGTTATCGATCCGGTAGACAGCCCACCGCCGTTGATCTGGAATTGCGCATAAACATGCTTGACGCCGTCACCATCGGACAGCTGGAATGACTTTGTCGCCGCGTAATTTTCCCAGTGCGCGCCGACAAAGGTATTGCTTTCGGATAATTGCACCAGCGACACACCTGACGGAGCCGTCAACCCGACCGACACCGATCGGCTGTTCGTGAACTCGTTTCCTTGATTGATATTGATGGAGAATATCCCCGGCGTGGCCTGGAGAGCCGACGATTTGACTCCTTCAATATGTCCGGTCGTCACGGCGGCGACGCTGAAATAGTAGGCGCGGCCATTGGTCAATCCGGCGGCGGTATAAGTCGTTGTCGTGGATGAATCGAGCAGCATCGGCTCGTCATCTTCCACATCAGTGTAATAAATTTTGTAACGGCTGATAGCCGACGGCGTACTGACTGTCCAGCTCAAGGCAATCGTGCCGTCGCCGATGGCTGCGGTCAATCCGCGCGGGGTCTCCGGCTGATCCGGCAAACTGGAAACGCTGTTGGGAGGATCAATCTCGGTACTGCACCCGGCCAATATAAGAAATGCGCCGAGCACTATGCCTGTTAGAAATTTCACTGCCGTACCCATGATTAAAACCTCACCGAAAGAGTTAAGCCCACCCGGTCGCCTTGCACAGACGGCGCGGCGGTTATCGCTTTATATTCGGTATACGAACTGTGTTCCGGGAAAAAGAGTATCGTATCGAGCAGGTTAAAGATATAAATGCCTGCCGCGGCCGCGATCATGATATTGACCTTGTCCTCGGCATCATTGGCCCTCCCCTGCGTGTATCGGACATCCGCCTCCAGGCGGACGAGATCCTCCCATTGTGTCGCATCGGCATAGGCCCGCCGGGCAGTGTTGTATTCGTCGACCTTGTTGTCATAATCATCTTTGACGATTAAATACCCGGCTACGGCGCCGATGGCGCCCATAGTAATAAGAGTCGACTTTTTGGAACTGCCGTAATAGCGCTGTCCCCACCCGGGGATAATGGCCGAACGGAAAAAGGCTTTCGTCCGCGTCTTTTTCTTCAGGGTAATATCGAGCTGCGCATTCTGCGTTTCCGAAAAATACGAGGTCGACCTATAGGTTTCATACCCCTCGCGGGTCACGATAATATCGTATTTCCCCGATAACGGAACATCAAACTTCACCGGGGTTACGCCTGACAGTTGAAATTCGCCGATAATCGTAACCAGGGCGCCCTGAGGGGTGGAGTTGATGACAACGTTTCCGTTAGATTGAGCCATAGCTGCCGGAGTCTGCCAGAGCAGGCAAAAAGCAACCAGAGCCAGAATCCATTTGAAGGCCACTTTCATGTGCAAATATCCTTTTTGCTTAATTTCGGGTAAATATAAATTTTACTTAGAGACAGGGCAATAAAAACAAGGCCTCGCCAATAAAAAAACCGCACCCGTAAAGTGCGGTTTTATAAGTCTTTGTCCAGCTCAAGGCGGCTTAGAAGGCACCCTTACCCGTGACGACGACCACAACCGTTTTGAGCATGATTTTCACATCCTGCCAAACGCTCCAGTTCCGGATGTACTGCAGGTCATACTGGACCTTCTTGACGACCGAGGCGATCGAGGAGTCATAGCCGTTTTCGACCTGTGCAAGACCGGTGAGGCCCGGCTTGACATCGAGGCGTTTCTTGTAGTTTTCTACCTTCTCGGACAGTTCTTCGACAAACACCGGACGTTCCGGGCGAGGACCTACCAGCGACATATCGCCGATAAGAATGTTTAAGAACTGCGGGATTTCATCCATGCGAGTCTTGCGCATGATATGTCCCAGCGTCGTGATTCGCGGGTCATTCTTGGTGGCCCAGACGGCTCCGCATTTCTTCTCGGCGTCGGCAACCATCGTTCGGAATTTAATGACTTCGAACGGGCGGCCGTGCAGATTCTGGCGACGGCGATCACGGTTGCAGCGGCCGAGGTCGGAGACACCGGAAACACGGCGCTGACCACGACGGCGATTGTGTCCGGTACGCAGCTGTTTGTAGAAAACCGGGCCGGGTGAATCGAGCTTAATCAGAATCGGCAGAATCAAAAATAACGGCGCTGTCAGCGTCAAACCGACCAGAGCACCGAAAATATCAATACACCGTTTGACGAAGCTGTTGTCGATTCCCTTAAGCGGCATTGACACGTTAATCGAGTTGGCCATACGGCTGACGACGCTGAGGACGAGGACCATCGTACCCCAGATATACTCGCCAAAGATATAACCCGGACTCGGCATCGCAAAACGCCGCGTCGCCGCGGTATGTTGATGAGAAGTCTTTGCCTGATACTGCTGCCGAATGTTCGTGCCGTTAATTGCCACTTTCACAGTTCGCGCACTTAACGAATTGGAAATCATTTCCAGTCCCCCATAAGAGATCTAACGGAAAAGTCGAGTATGTAAATATATCCAAACATCGAAGGAGTATTGAGCAAATAGACTGCCAAGTGGTTTAAGAATTGTATTTCCATCCATGTGTTCGGTACTAATAAAATATGCATAGCATAAGATTTTGCATAACAATGCCTTACTATTCTAATTATGGATTGATTAGAACTATAATTTCGCGCGAGGTTTTTCAGCCAATAACGCTGCCGCTTTTCTCATGAATGCCTGGTCATATTACCTGCAATTCTATGCAACCCCGGCCATTTCTTTGTTGCACTGTCTTGCAGGTAAAAAGAAACCGCCGGCTCCGAAGAACCGGCGGCTTGCAGGCAGAGAAAGTGTTCAACTCAACGGTGACAGTGGGTTATCTCAACCGCGAGTGGAGAATAATTGCAAACGATTCGGTACCGCTCATCTCAAGTGGGTCATGCACCACCCGTCCCACTAACCGACCCGAGGCCGACATTAGCAGGCACGATGAATTTCGTAACAACGTTTGCGTGCACAATATTGTTTTTCCAAAATCTTTTGCCTGACTGAGTTTCATACGTCAGGACACATCCGGATCACGCCTGTCAGCTAATCGATACGTTTCCGAAAATTCCGGCCACGATGGCTGCCAGAACCCAGATACCGATGATAACCTTAATCGTCTTCATACCTCAACCCTTTCGACACAATATTGTATTTGCAATCTGCATGCCGCCGTAGATTGCAATCGCGCATAATATTTCAAAAAATCTCACGGCCGGCTATTAGCCCATAACTCATTGTGATATTGATTCTTAATGGGATAAACTCAGAATCTAATTTCCTTCGACTGTTGGACAATTCCGTTATTCTGCACGGCGTATTTTGCCATACCTGTACCAACATTGAACAAAAACCGGAGAAAATCCGACACTAACCAAATTAAGATATTGACTGAAAATAACTTACGAGATCATGTGCAAAGTTCGAACGCAATCGCACGTTTACGTTCACTCGGAGCACAAATTGCGGGTAGCGCTCACCACAATCGGGTGAGTCCGCCTTATTTTTACAGCTTACTTTTTAAACGCTGAAACCTTTGTGTATCGTGACTCAAATTCGCGGTATTGATCCCCAGAGCCGTAATTCTGTCACGGGTAGCTGCAATACGGTCATTGGTCTGAGGATGGCTGGAAGCCAGCATCTCGAAGACACTACTCTGGTGATCCCCTTCGAGCTCCTGCAGCGTCTGAAACATTGTCAACATCCCATCCGAATGCCAACCGGCTCGAGTCATATAAATTAGTCCGAATTCATCGGCCTCATGCTCATTCGACCGTGAATACCCTGACATGACCACCCCAAGGGCCGCACCGGCAATTTGCTGTGTCTGCTCCGGCTTATCTCCCAGCGCCAGATCGAGAACAAGCGACAACCCCAAAACCGATTGGAGCCGCTTGACGCCATGCCGGGCAACGACATGGCTGATTTCATGAGCCATCACAGCCGCCAGTTCGGACTCGGAGTGCATTTTCTTGATCAGGCCGGTGTAAAAATAGACATATCCGCCGGGAGCGGCAAAGGCATTGATTTGATCCGATTCAATGACGGCAAAATGATATTCAATATCCTTGCGATCCGACACGTTGACGATGCGCTGGCCGATTTCTGTGATGTATGCCTGCCACTCCTGATCAGCCAGGACCTTCTCGGTCTCACGAAGCTGCTGATCCATCCCCTGCCCGATGGACACTTCCTGGGCCGTCGAAAGGAAGATAAAGGATTTCTTGCCGCCGGGACCGGTCGTCGTACACGAAAGCAAAACGACGGCGCACACGAATACCGCAACCAATGATTTATATGATTTCATGAGAGACCTCTCGAGACACTTACAATTTCAGTTTATCGGCCAGTTCTCCAATAATCGGCAGGCGATGCGTTTTCCCCTGTACGGCAAACATGATGCCGGCAACCGCCGAACCGATACACGCGATAATTATCGCCACCCAGAATAATTGGCTGATGTGGGGAAACGAAAAGATAAACGCGATGATTTCAATGAAGAACAGAATTAATCCCTGGCGGGCATGAAAATAGGCGTAGGGATCATCCTTCATTTTGATAAGCGGCAGGAAACAGAGAAACGGTATATATGCCATGATGGCCATCATCCGCCGATCCTCGGTCGGACGAGACTTTTCCGGCTCGGCGTTTAACTCCGGAATACCGCTTTCGCCGGAAAACTGATCCCGGCTCTCTTCATTATCAAAAAACGAGTTTGACATGTATCCTCCAGCTTACAAATCCCAGACTATGTCTTCGCCGCTCCCGGTAACGGTAAATTTCACCGGATCTCCATGCGGCCACAACTCGACATCCCGCTTTTTCTCGGATATTCCGACTCGAAAGTGCAGGGTTCCCCGTCCGTCCGGGAAGAAAATCGTTTTCTTCAAAGCCACCTCGGCAATGTCCCCGGTTGCGAACGTGATATCTTCCTTGTTCTGCACCCAATCGGGATGTTTTATCAGACCAGAGGCAGAGAATATAAAATCGCCCCGGCCCGGTTGCAGAACTTCAATTTTCAACGCTTTATCGCGATTGTCAACCAAAAAACCTTTTTCATCGAAATCAGCTCGAATATAAACATAATCATCATCGGAAACATACGAGAATTGGGTCAGGATTCGGTCGACGCGATGCATGGCCCCGCCCGCTTTCTTACAATCATACGTGCCGGCCCCGAGCCATTCATAATAATGAGTCAGTTTCCCGTCTATTATAGGCGTAATAGTACCTTCAGGAGCCGTCACAAACGATTCAGGCACTCCGGATTTGATTGGTGTCGACAGGCTTTGCGGCGGCTCAAGACCGAGATTGTCATATACGGATTGAAGGTGAGCGCGATAGATCTGATCGAATATTTCACTCTGATTACTGGTATGCTCGTCACCATACCACCAGTTCCAGTCGGACCCCTCGGCAACAAGCAGTGACTTTTCCGCCGCCGCCAATTTGACTTTATCATAATCGGGATGTGCCTCTTTGAATTGGGTCAGTGCCTGTCGCGCTTCCCAGAGTAAATCCCAGGCCGTGTTATCTTCCGGATGCCCGATCCATATGCGGAAATTGTTATTTATCCAGGAACCGGCGAGAATATGTTTGAGCGGCTGCGGCTTGAGAAGTTCACATGCCTCGCTGATCGTAACCGTTTGAATTTTCGGATCGGTTGACAGACGATCAAAAAAGAGGTTGAGAAACTCGTCGCCGTCATTTGGGAAATATTCCCAGCAATTTTCACCATCAAGAATGACCGGAATGACTGAACTATCTGCTTCGCTGCCAAGTAGATCGTGCAGCCGATGTAATTGACCGACGAAATCATTGACAGCCTTGGCAGGCTCCCAGCCGGAATAGACAAATCCTATTTTATCGGACAAGGCGTGATCGCGAAAGACGATATTGACCGCACCGTTTTTCGTGTCATGGCGATAGATGCAATGCGGCGATGGTCGCCCTGCAAACGATCCGGATTTGGTTGCCGAACGATACAACACCTGTTCGTCGGATGCCATCCACTTGATTCCCTGAGCGGCCAGTATCGCCGCCATTTCCTCAGAAACGGACCCCTCTGACGGCCACATCCCGGTCAGGGGGCGATCGAATTTCTCTTTGTACATCTCTGCCGCCAACCGTATCTGGAGCGCGGCATCTTCAGGATGGCGAAAGCGATGTTTCGGCAACGGCAAGTCAGGCAATGCTTCGTGTGCCGATTCGGTATCGCACAAAAGCGGCAGAATAGGATGATAATACGGCGTGAATGAGACTTCTATTTTCCCCTCGTCCATCAGCCGTTTGTACATAGGGATGACTTCGGCCATCGTCTTATATTGGGCCTCGACCAACTCCAACTTGTCGTCCTCGCTGAACCCCTCGCCCTTTTGAAATAGTCGCCGGTACGGTTCGGTTGTCCTCAGGACGGGATCGACCCAGACAAGAGAACCCCAGACGATCAAATCGCGCAGTTCCTGAACCGACGCCGTACGAGCGGCCATCTCGGCGTCCATCGAGCAGTCCTTCAGTTTTTTGTAAAGCCTGCGATACCGGGGAAACGGGGTTATCATGGTATCCGGGTTGGCCCAGAAAAACAGCCGAAAGACCTCGGCCCGCTCTTCGCGGCTGAGGTCGCGCGTCGGTTTGACCGTTAATTGAAGATGCCGGTCGGTTGTCTGCCGCCGGCAATACAGGTCGATTTGTTCTATGAGTGACGGCACCAGGTTGAATGTCATCTTGAGGTTGGGGTATTTTCCAACCCGGTGCGGAAGATCGTAATAATCTTTGAGACAATGCAGCCGTACCCAGGGCAAAATCATATCGCCGGTTATCGGGTCTCGATAGTACGGCTGATGCATATGCCACAGAAAGGCTACTTTGAGCATATAAGCCCCCGCCGACGACTATTGCGTCAAATTGTTTTCTGCGGCAACAACTAATGCTTCATCGTAGTACGCAGTATTCACATAATCCTTTTTCAGCTTCGCGAAAACGACTTTGGCGGATTCAACTTTATCGGCGGCAACGTATTGTTCTATTGCCTTGATGTAATATCGACCGGCAAGATTAAAGTTCTCGAATCGCTCGGCGGCTTCACGATATGTATCGGCAGCCTGCTGCGGCTCGCCTTTCGCCGCCAGTGATGCCGCGATACCGGCCATGGCGGAAGTCGTAAAGTACTTATCCTTGCCGCCGTATTTTTTTAAATATTCCTGGAACGTCTCGATCGCCTTATCGAAATTATTGTTGTTGAAATAGGCGTTTCCGAGATTGAACATGGCCTTTTCAGCCGATACCGAGGAACCGAACTCGTCGATCACCGAAATAAAGGTCGAGGCCGCCAGTTCATAGTCTTTATTCATAAACTCGCTCATGCCGCGATTGAATAATTCCGAGGCATGAACGTTTTTGGTCTGGCCTTCCTGTTTGACATACGTAATTCCGAATACCAGTAAGAAGAGGACAACGAGACCGCCGACATAGTAAATCCAATGCTCAACGATATTGTCCTTCGCCTGAAGCATGGTCATCGTGAATTTATCCTGCCTCAGGTCTTTCTTGGTGATTTTGACTTTCTGACTCATTTAAGCTTCTCTCCTAATCTTACACCCTGTATCGGAAGAATCCCCGGAAAATGCAAGAAGAAAAAAGGCGGAAGACATAATTCGATGTACCCCGCCTCTTTTCCGGTCTTTTACTCTAACAGTTTAGAAACGTCCCGTAAAGGAAATATAAAACTCGTTCGCTTTTCCTTCGACGACTTCAGTCGATTGTCCGGTACTCACAACACTTCCATCACTCTCGAAGGAATTATAGTAGTTGTGTTCCGTCGTCTCTTTTTGACCGCTGACAATGCGATAGGAAATATCGAATCCAAGCTGTTCCCAGTGAATACCTGTTCCCAGCGTAATCCACACTTCACTCTGACGATCCTGAGCCGTAAAATCCACATTGTTGACACCGGTATAAACATCGTCATCATCATACAGAGCATACGTATCGACAGTGAACTTTTCCGGTTTGGGGAGTTGATTGTATCGGACACCTGCGCGAAGCGGAATCTGGCCAAAACCGGTAGTCAATTTGTACTCGGCTCCTCCACCGAAACTGAACGTATTGTTCCAGTCAATCGGAATCGTTTCGAAGAAATCGAACCGGTCACCACCGGGAGAAATAAACGTCGAATCGAGATAATAATAATCGACCGATCCGTATTTTTGATAATTCGCATCAACCGCGAAGGTCAGTTTTTCATTCGGATAAAAACCGACACCAAATCCGAGAGAAAGCGGCATTCCCGTCTTCGTTTTCAAGTCTTGAATATAAGTCGTATCCGAATTGTTTATGCTCGGGAGACCACCGATCGTCGTCACTTCGAATTCCGAACGATCGTTGTCATTCTTCATATCGAACGGAGTATGTACCGATGCACCGATGCTGAATTTTTCGAATTTATACAACAATCCCAGGGTGAAATTGAAGCCGTTGGCGCTGACCGAATCAAGAGCGGTCGCGGTTTCGGCAAGTTCCTGGGTAATGTATGTCGAATTCACGAGGATTGACGTATCTCTGGAGGTTGACGATATCGCGTTTTTGATCCGTCGGCCATCATAAATGTTCGCAAGCGCTCCAAATGACAATTGCTTATAAATGCGAGTCGAAAAGCCGAGAGCATAGGTCCGCAAAAACGATTTATCCTGACTATCATTAAACGAATCGTCATCGTCGACGACGCTCTCTTCAGTGCGCTCATTGTTGCGAACATAGTTAAAGGTGAATACAAAGGGATGCCCTTTGATTCGAACCGGCGTCACAAACGAAAAATGCCCGATAGCGCTCATATCTATTTTATTAGTCGTACCGAATGATCTTTTAATCCCAAAGGATCTATCCAGGGTAAAATCACCATCCGGATTGAACATGCTATATGAAGCAGACACCGTCGGAGATTCGATCACCCAAATGCCCGCGGGATTCCAGGCACCCCCATTGACATCGTCGGCTATCCCGATATTGGCGCTGCCCATTGCGAACGCACGAGAGCCGCCGCCATAATATCCATAGCTCAATTCCGTCATTGCCGGATAAGTACTATAGTAACTCTCCTGCCCCATAGCAAATGAGGTAAAACTGAGTAGTATAACCAAGGCAAAGACACTTACCAACGTTTTCATACAGGACATTCCTCCCATTTATCACGGGCCGATTTTCTCACCCATCATCCTCAGACAGAGCGAAAATATAACAATTCCGCAATTTGCTGTCAATCGGTTTATTGTTTAATCTTCCCTATTTTCCTCTTCCGTCGCCCACCGCCCCTGCCGCTTACAGTGCAGACGTTTCACGGCCGAAATTGTGAAATAAATAATTCCGCCCGATACGGATACGTCAAATCCGAAAATCGCGCAATTCTGTCCATTCCGACGAAAAAGTATGGTCGAAATCGAGCCGATAGAGTATATATTATGGGCATGCAGGAGAATTGTAACCTATTTCGGAGAGAGTTGTCGTGAATCAGCAAATACGATGCACAATACTGTTATTCATAGTGTTTTTGACCTCGACCGGTTTCTTTGGCTGCGGAGACGACAAACCGACGCCGCCGATTCCGACCGAACCGGTACTGGCAGTATCGGTCGATATCATCGCCTTTGGGAATACCGATTTGACTCGCTCCTTTACGATTTCCAATGCCGGTACGGGAGAATTGGCCTGGGAAATCGACATCGATTCGTCCTGGATGACGGTCGACGTCGACAGTGGCGGCGTGACGACTACCCCGACGACGGTGACGATCACTCTCGATCGCACCGCAATGAAACTCGGATCGTCCTCCGGAAAAATAACGGTATCCTCAAACGGCGGGGACGATTCCATCACCGTCTCGGCCGGTAAAATCGTGACTTTCGGCGAGGAGTACTTCCCGATGGCTCTCGGCGATACCTGGTACTACACCAATGACAGCGGCCATACGATTAAGCGTACGGTTGAGGCAGATAGCACATTATGCACAGTGACCGCTACAAAAATCTATCATAACAATGAAATTGCAGAGGCCTGGTCAATAAACGACTCGGGCTTTTTTGTACATCTTTTAACCGGAGCAATATCAATTGAAGTAATAGACCCATTGGAAATACCATTTAACCTGCCATCGACGGGAACGCATAACTATAGTTCAGGCATATGGATTCGAAGTGGGATTAATTGTGTATATCAAGACGTTGATATTGAAGGGACTTTGACCTTCATTAATTATGAAAGCAAAACGGTCCCGGCCGGAACATTCGAGAGCGTTGCCGAATTATACTATGATCCCACCGGTGACGACCCTGAAGACCCGCCATACAGCGAATTCTATGCCCCAGGAATTGGGCTTCTTGATAACGGAGATATGGTCCTCGACAGCGCATTTATCGGCGGTGTCTGGTACCGATAATCAGGTCTTAACCGAAAACGGCGTAAAGTCCGTATTGGTGTCGTAATAATCCTCATGCTCGATTCGCTTGAGAAAGCCGATTATTTTGTATGTGAACGGAGTCGCAACCGTTTCCCATAGCACTTTCAGCGCATAATTACCGAGCATCACCGATATCACCTGTTCATTCGTCCATACGCCCCAGAATGCAACCGGATAAAAAATAGCCGAGTCGATTCCGGTTCCGACGATAGTCGAACCGATTGTCCTCATCCAAAGGAATCGCCCCTTCGTCCACAATTTCATCTTCGCCAGAACATATGAGTTGGAAAATTCGCCGACCCAGTAAGCCGTAATCGATGCGAACACGATACGCGGCGTACTGCCGAAGACGAAATCAAGCGCCTCCTGCCCGACCCACCCTTCAGCCGGCGGCAATGCCAGAACGACCCGAGTCATAATCGTTGCGAAGACGAGCGCTCCGAATCCCGCCCAGATAACTTTCCGGGTGCGAGCATACCCATAGACTTCAGTCAGAATATCGCCGAATAAATAACTGATTGGGAAAAACAGAATCCCGGCCCCGAACGACAGACCATAGATACTCCAGATTTTCGCGGGGCCGATGAGATTGGAACAAAGCAGCACCATAACGAAAATCGCCATGATGAAATCATAATATTTATACTGACGGTTGGCCTTGGCTTGTTCGGACATACGCCTCGCTTATCGAGATTTTGGCTTTGTACCAAATACGAACATCATGCGATTCTGTTGAGAAATAGGTTCCTCTTTTACGGATGAGAACCCCTCGATATCGACAAAGCCCGCCTTGCGCATCATGGCATATAATTCATGATAGGAATAAATTCGTAAGTCGGAGTGCAGCCGCTTTTCCTGACCGTCTTTTATGAACAGCCAATTCGTGTCGCCGCGCGACGTTTGGAAATCGAACGAATTGTCATTGAGGATATACATCCCGGACACCTGTTCCCATATATGCGGGCGGAAATTGGCTATGACATAGTCCCGGTTTATCATATGAAACAGGACTCGCCCGCCCGGTTTGAGAGCCCGGTACAGGTTCTTGACGACGAGGAAATTATCGCTCTCTTTTTGGAAATACCCCAGAGATGTCCAGATATTACCAGCGGCATCGAACTGATTCGTATATTGAATCCGTCGCATATCCCGCCGGACGGTCGTTATTTTCACGCCAGCTTTTATTGTGCGATCGGCCAGGATATCGAGATAGGGCTGCATGAAATCCACACCCGTGACACGAATGCCCCGCTTCGCCATAGGGATGGAAATTCGTCCGATACCGCATGGGCAATCGAGAAATGATTTCCCTTTTGACAGCTTCAGTTTTTTAATAAAAAAGCGAACATCCTGATTGACAATTTTGGCCGGAACCAGATCGAACGCGGGGGCGAAATCATCGAAGAAATCCTGCCACCATTCTTTATTTTTTTTCATAGCCGTACCGTCCATAGAAATATTGCCCGAGCACGCTCTCCGGTTTTATCAGACTTCCCATAAGCTTGTATGGTATTTTAATCTCCGATGAACCCATCGAGAACGGCGCGATCTCATACAGATTATAAAAGAATATTAGATTATCCTTCCCGAATAAATAATTGTCATTCAGATAAAATGTATCATCTGCGAACCAGTATCCTGCCGAACTGAGGCTGTCATTCAAGCCGATATTCTTCGCCTGTCGGAATTGAATTTCGGCGATTTTCGTGAGCTCTTCCTGATATCCCTCAATTAGGACATCCTCAAGCCTGATATAGTCCCCATTGTAGGAGCTGAAATTCGCAAAAAACGACGACGCATTGGGATGAGCGCCGCCCGTGTAACTGTATGTCGTCAAGCCGATTGAGAAGATACCAAGGGTGTCGTTAATAACCGACACCGTCGTCCGGCTCTCCCAGTGCTGAGACAAATCCGGCACGAAATCCTTGAAGTCTTTATATTCGGCGATAAAATTATCCATCTGCGATTCAATCGTCGTCTGACACAGACTGTCCTCGAACTGATCGAGGATATGGCAATAGATATATTGATTGATGAGCGTCTTGACGGTGTCGCGGTCGGCCATGGTGATTTCCGGATATGCGACCTGAATGATGGCATAGGATTTGGACGTATCGACATCGACGCCGATAGTCCGCTCCAATTGGCGCATTTCATATGTGACCTTGGGATACCAGACTTCCGGCTTGGATTTTTCGCAGGCAACGACAGACAGCAAACACAACATGAAAGACAATACAAGAATTCGCATACAACATCCTACTGGTGAAATGAAATGATTAGAATAACTTCAGAAAAGAGAGCGTGTGAGACAACTAAAACTTTTTACTCGGAGGCAATCCTGTCCAGCGCAGCCCTGTATTTGCCGCGATAAATAAAATACCCCCAGCAGGCAAGTGCAATGTAATTGATTCCAATAGACAGCAAAAATCCCTCGGCTAAAGTCAGATATAGGAGTCCTCCAAACATTAAAGAATGAGATATCACCGGGTTAAAATCGACGAATATCAAGAGAACCCCCGCTGCACCCGCATAAAAGGCATACCACATTACACCGGATTGGATGACCGGAATTTGAAGCAAATAGAAAAACCTGGCCCATGTTATTGATCGGGGATTATTTCGTATCAATCCGATACCGGTTAAAAGACACCCAATTAACAGAATACTCCCAATAATCGGAATGAGAACAGAACCGAAACAGGCCACTTGGAGTCTAATTGAAAATAATGTCCGGTAAAGGCCATAAACGCTCCCCATCGATAACATTATCCCTATCGCGATAAGGATGTACTTGTCGTATTTATACAAATTAAGAAGCGGAATGGGATCCCTATTGCAAGGTATGAATAGCGGTCGTCTTTTCTTTTTGGGAGTAATGACTTCCTGAGTTGGCGTAGCAAGTCTCTCTCTGACTTCATCCGGAATTTCGATATGCACCTCGCACCCCGGGCAGCGCATGGTCCGGAATTGCTCCTGAATATATTTTGAATCAATTGTTGCGCCACAGTATGGACATTTGAATATTTCGCACATAATAGTTTTTTACCTGTGGTGAGTCTTATATAAGAATCCGACAGAGATACCGATAAAGTCATCCCCCTTGCCTACGACGACCGCCGGTTTGATGAAGTACACTTGTTTGGGACTGCTAAAGAACAGCGAAACACCGATTTCCCACTGCCCCAATCTCTTTTGCTCGTCCCCCATCGGATCGAGATACGCGCCGATAACCGATGGCTGTAGATACGTACCGTCATTGATGCGAATCTTCTTGAATAATGCCACCAGCGCCGACGGATAATTATCCAGCCCTGTCATCGTATACCCGACTCCGAGACCAAATGAAAAGGGTACGCCCCAGCGCCCTTCTTTTAACAGGAGATGCGATAGTGTAACCGACTTCACTTCCGCATGGCTTTGGCGATGTTTGATATAGAGGTAAGACGCATTTATATCTGTCGTCCCATTGGATGACATGCCGAGAGAAAACTCATAGCCGCTCGTGGTTTTATTGTACGTGCCAAAGGAAACCGCCCCGCCGACGGAATTTTGCCCGTACTCGACATACTCGCTCTGGGCAAATGCAATAGTCGCCAAAAATCCAAAGATAAGAATGAATATAACGATTGACTTCAAAAGTCAGCCCTCCCAATAAACTAATCCTCCCGGCAGGAATCGGTTATGCCGGTAAACTCGCCGGGAACTAATCTCTTCCCGGTCAGGTGCGGGAATATATATCAAGTGTACACAAAATCTTCCCGCACCTCAATGGATGTTATCTTTAAAAATTATACACGAAGTCGATATACGGTATGCCGGGAACGACGGCATCTTCGTCAAGTACATTGAACAGCGCCAGATCGACTGCCATGTTCTCGCCAAAGAATCGCAGACCATATGAAAGCAGCGGTTGATCGACTTCCGGAAACACCCAGTTCTCGGTAACGAAAGACATGCGCCGGGCCAGGCGATATTCGCCTCCGATTTGCACGGCCGGCTTATCGGCGATTTCGCTGTCGGCGAATCCGAAGCCAAGGCCGAATGTTATGCTTTTATCCGGTGTGCCATATGTCGTCGTGGCAAACAGAATCCCGAGCACATCGACAATGTCATCGTCGCCATCATTGTCGATGTCATCATCATCGCCGAACCAGTCGGGAACTCGAACAATGAAGGCCGACGCCGCGAACGCCAACTTGGGCGATGAATTAAAACCGATTTTGGGTGTGAAATAAATAATCTGTTCACCGATATCGTCGGTCGGGAAAATAGACACGCCGCCGGATACGGTAATATTATCGGTCACACCGTATGTCACACTGGGGAAAAAGAGATAGACATCGGCAAAGTATCCTTCGCCTTTTTTCAGCATTCTCCCTGTGGGACCGAAATACAGACGCGTCTGGTTCGGATTATCAAACCAGTATTTCCCTTCCTTAATGGACTTCTCAGCGATCTCCTTCACTTCGACAATCTTCTCGATATCGACCGTGATTTCGCCCATGTCGGTGACAAAAACGATCGTATTCTCCTGGACTTCCTTGATTTTGCCGATAAGCGTTGAACCGTCAGTGAGCGTCAGAATCTGCTTATTCCCCTCGGCCGGTATTTTCAATTGAGACGACACATCTCCGGCAATAATAAATGCAGTAAGGAAAAAGAGTGAAAGCGCACACACCATTACCGTTTTGACGAGATATTCCCGTTTCGCATTGATTGAAAACATATAACACCCCTTGAAAGAGTAATGTAAAAGCCCCTTTGGAGTTTCGTTCTGCCGAATGACAGTTTACAAGATAAAGAAATTTAAATCGCAGTGCTATATGACAAATAGAGAAATAACGATTTTAATACCCCCGGCAGGACTTGAACCTGCTACCTAAGGTTTAGGAAACCTCCGCTCTGTCCAGGTGAGCTACGGGGGCATGTTTCGGCACTGCCAGTATATATAAAATAGAGAGCTAACTCAAGGGAAAGATGGTTCTAAAACCTCTGGACAGTGCAAAAGATTGACTTCAAATAGAACGCCTCGGGGAAAAATACAGGCACATGATGATCAGGACTCTGTTGTACCGTTTTAAAAATAGTTAATCCGACATTGGCCTGTTTTAAGGCATTGATTAGCATCTCGACCATCATATCATGGGTCATGTAGGCAGAACAACTCGAGGTAACGAACAGCCCCCCGTCCTTTATTATGCGCAGGGCGGCTCGGTTGAGGAAATGATATGCCTTCTTCCCCGCCTCGATGTGTTTGCGAGATTTAATTAATGCCGGCGGGTCAAGCATGACGAGGTCATACTCCGGCTCCTTTTTATCTGCGATCCACTGAAAAACATCGGCCTCGGTCGTCGTAATATTCTGTTCCGGGAAATTGTTCAGTATAGTGTGCCTTCTACACAAATCAAGCGCGGAAGCCGAGGAATCGACGAATTCGACAGATGAGGCGCCGCCGGCCAATGCAGCAATGCCTGCTGCCCCGGTATAAGAAAATATATCAACGGCCTTTTTATTTCGGCTAAATTCTCCAATTGCATTGCGGAGTTCTCGCTGATCCAGATAAAAACCGGTTTTCTGACCGGCCTTAAAATCGGCCAGATATCGTCGACCGGATTCCAGGAATTCCGCATATTCGAAATCCTCGCCATAACACAGACCGGTGCGATTGGGCAGCTTTTCCTCCGAGCGGGCAACCATGTCGCTACGCTCGTAAATGCAGCGAGGCTTTAGTTCCTCGATCAGACATTCGACAATGATATCTCTTAGGGTATCCATTCCCGCCGTCGAGATTTGGATGACGACGGTATCTCCATATTTATCCGCAACCAGCCCGGGAAGGGCATCGGATTGACCAAATATCACACGCCAACCGGTCGTCTGAGGAAGCGGCAACGGCCCAAAATCCTGTCGGAGGCGAATCGCCTTTTGGATGCGCTCGCGCACCCACTCTTTATCAATCGTTGTCCGTTTATACGCCATCAAGCGTACCGCAATCATCGAATGGCGCGAATACATCCCTGTGGCGATGATGGTGCCGTCTAATTCGACATGAACAAAATCTCCATGCTGAATATCATCGGACGGCTTCTCCAGCGAACCGGTATAAATCCATGGATGATATGGGCGAAATTGGGCGCCCGCGTTTTTCTTTATTCGCACGATCGGATACATGGATGGAATGTACGAGATTTACGAGTGAGTTACAATGGAATAATGAGATGAGATTATATCAGAAAGATCGCCTCTATTTCCCACCCAGTGGGTGGGGTACGGACTGGTCTAAAAAGGGGAAGAAAGAAGAGAACACACCCCGCCCTTCGGGCACCCCTCTCCAGAGGGGATGACAAGAACAGATTCCTCAATCGGCCCGAAGACGGGCCTCATTCGGAATGCCGTATAGGAGGCGTTTCTAACACGCCTCGCTGTCGTACTTGACTTGCGAGTATAAGTCGTATTTCGCCAGTTTCTTGCGGCCGGGCAGGAATGTCAATTCGGCTACGACTGCGACCAGTGCTACCTCTCCCCCGAGCTCCTCGACCATGCGGCACGAGGCATCAAGCGTTCCGCCTGTTGCAAGCAGGTCATCGATAACTGCGACCTTGTCGCCCTTGTCGACCGAGTCGATGTGCATCTCGAGCGTATCCGTGCCATATTCTAATTCATAGCTGGCGGAAATCGTTTTGTATGGGAGTTTGCCTTTTTTGCGGATCACGGTCAGCGGGAGATTGAGGCGATCGGCGAGCGCTCCGCCGAATAAAAAACCGCGCGCATCGACGGCTGCAATTCGCGTGATGCCTTTGGCCTTGAACTGTTTCTCGAAGTCATCGAGGCTGTATTTATATGCGTCGGGATTGGTGCAAATCGTCGTGAGGTCGAAAAAGAGAATGCCTTTCTTGGGAAAATCGGGAATTTCTCGGATGACGTCTTTGAGATTCATGAGATTCAATCCTTATCGTATATCGAATTTTTGATAGGTTTCCGCCATGGGGATTTCTTCGACCTGCACGCCCGACACCGATGCATACGACGGCCCGACGCGGACGGCATCGATCAGTTCATCGATCAGACCTTTTTCGGCGCTGGCGATTATTTCGACCTGACCGGTCGGAAGATTTCTGACATAGCCGGTGATGCCGAGACTGTTTGCTGTGCGATAGGTGAAATAGCGAAAGCTGACCCCCTGGACGAGGCCGCTGACGATGATTTTGACGTTACTTAATGACATAGTCTGCCGCGAGTTCGACGGCTTTCGCCACCGCTTCCTGAGGATCCGTTATTGTAATAACCTCAGGAAGGATATCCCATTTGACGAGAGAAATCAACGGCTTTTTTTGCTTGAGTGCGAACGACATTTCAGAAATCGTTCCGTACTTTCCATGAAGTGAGATAAGAACATCGGCAGTATTGACGACGAGGACGTTGCGCGCCTCGCCCATGCCGCTCGGGATGATGATATCGCAATAATCATTCGCATCGGATTTTTCACTTGTAGGAATGATGCCGATCGTCAGACCATCATGATCTTTGGCGCCCTGACAGGCTGCCTCCATGACGCCTTTCATGCCGCCGCATACGACGACGGCGCCGGCCTTGGCGATTTCAGCGCCGACTTGATATGCTTGTTCGCGGAGCTTTTTGGCGCATTTCCCAGCCCCGATAACACCAATAAGAATTTTAGCGCCTTCCGACATAGACCCCTCGACAGAAAAAAGCTAAACAAGGTGATTGCGCACGAATTTTAATAAATCGGGGCGACTGGATTTGAACCAGCGACTTCTTAGTCCCGAACCAAGCGCGCTACCATCTGCGCTACGCCCCGATTCAGAGCCTGTATAATACTCTTTTTTCGGTATTTGTCAAGCATAGATTTTATCGGCAATTTATCGGGGTAATTTGAGCCGTAACTGTTGCAGTTCAGCGAGTTTCTCGCGATTTGTAAAGCTGAAATGGATGGGTGTAATCGACACTTTTTTCGACTCGATCGCGTAAATATCCGACCCTTTTACCTTCTTCCAAACCGGCACACCGGCGATCCAATAATACTCCAAACCGCGCGGATCTTTCCTGACATCGATGATATCATCGTACTCGCGAGTTCCCAAAAACGTGAATTCGAAATCCTTGAAAGCGGTCTTGAGCTTTCCCGGGAAATTGATATTGAGAATCGTCGAGGGCTGCAGGTCGAACTTCGGATAGATTTTCAGCAACCGACGAATAAACGAAGCCGCCGACTTGAAATTGCCATTACTCGAATCGGTCATCGACGCGGCGATAGACGGAACACCGAGCTGCGAGCCCTCGATCGCGGCCGCCACAGTGCCCGAGTACATTACGTCTTCCCCCATGTTGGCGCCATGATTGATGCCCGAGATTATCATGTCGGGACGCTCTTTATTGAGGATGTACAGGTTGGCAAGCAGGACGGAATCGGTCGGCGTACCATCGCAGGCATAGCGATGCGCATCGAACTTGTGAATGCGAAGCGGCCGCGACAGCGTCAGCGCATGGCTGCTGGCGGACTGTTCGCGATCGGGCGCCACTATGAGCACCTTGTGTTCCTTCTTCAGTTCGTTAAAGAGAATATTAATTCCCTCGGCGTGGACGCCGTCGTCGTTGGTCAACAGAATCTTCATTTTCGGTGATTCCTCGAAGTCAGATTAATACCACAACCGTTTCCAGATCTGGCGGATGAACCGGGTCGTATCCTTGAACGGATTAATAAATGAGTGAGATCCCTCGTACACCGTCTCAATCGGCACCTCCGCGGCCCTGAAGCCGAGATACCCGGTCTGAAACAGCATTTCGCTTTCGGTATCATAGCGGGCGCTGGTGAGATTGAGCTTTTTTAACACCGGTGTTTTAATGAGGCGATAGCCCGATTGCGAGTCGCGAATGCGCGTGCATCCGAAAATAGAAATTATCAATGAGGTCAGATTATTGGTCAGAAGTCTGTCGAGCGGCATCAGCTTCGGCGTAATTTCCCGCGTTCCGATGATGACGTCTCCCCGATCGTACTGCTCGAGAAACGCCGGCAGATGTTCCGGCTTGTGCTGCAGATCGGCGTCGATAGTGATGGCGGCCTCGTATCCGTGCTCGATGGCATAATCGAATCCGGCCTTGAGTGCCTCGCCCTTGCCTCGATTCTGCTCGAATGACAGCTTGTTCCAGTCCAGTTTATTCATTTCGGTCAGCGTATCATCGGCGCTGCCGTCGTTGATAATCAGAACATGTTCGGCGGGGAAATGCGGAGAGATTCGCTCATACAAACGAGGGATATATTTGGCTGCATTATAAGCGGGAATTATCAGGAGAATCTTGTGTTTCATTCGATTCCTCGGGAAAAATGGTCGGGGCGAGCCGATTTGAACGGCCGACCTCTCGCACCCCAAGCGAGTGCGCTAACCGGGCTGCGCTACGCCCCGACGCGTCCCCCAAAATGGTGAAAAATCTAAAAAAGGCAAGGGAAAAGTTTGAGAATATCCTCCAGTTCCTTCCTGATTTCACCGAGGACTGTCTTGGATTTGGCCTTGATAATCAGCTTCTTTTTTTCAGGGGTCGGCTCGGTATCCCGGAGCTGTTTTCGGGCTCCGGCAATGGTATAATTTTCGACATACAATAGCTGCTTGATTCGGTTTACCATCTCGATATCGCGTTTCTGATAATACCGATTCCCCCCCTTGTTTTTTCGGGGGTGCAGCATGGGGAATTCTTTTTCCCAGAAGCGCAGGACGTACGGCTGGAGATCGGTGATTCGGGCGACTTCACTGATGGAGTAATACAGTTTCTCTTCGACTGTTGCTTTCCCCTTAGCCATTTCGACCTCCAATCCTAAATAAAAACCGCGCTTGCTACTGACTTAACTCCGCCTTGAGCGGTCGGGTCATTAATTGGACGACAGCTTCCTTTGCGGGCATATCCTCGAACAGCACCTGGCAGACGGCCTCGGTAATCGGCATAATGACGTCGTATTTTCGAGCCAATTCACGAGCCGACCGACAGGTCGTCACGCCTTCGGCGACCATGACCATTGTGTCCAGCACCTCGGCAAGGGTCATGCCCTTGCCGATATGAAAACCGACATATTGATTGCGCGAGTGCTGGGACGTACAGGTGGCGACCAGATCGCCGACACCGGATAGTCCGGCCAGAGTCTTGGGATCACCGCCTAATTCGATGGCGAGCCGATTAATCTCCGCGAGGCCTCGAGTAATTAGCGCGCCTTGCGTGTTATCGCCGAATCCGAGCCCCCGGGCAATGCCGGCCCCGATGGCGATGACGTTTTTCAGAGAGCCGCCGATTTCGACTCCGACGATGTCATCAGTTCGATAGACGCGGAACCGTTCGTTCGAATAGAGCGCCTGGGCTAATTTGCACTTGTCTTCCCGTCCGGCTACGACAACGGTCGTCGGCAGGTGTCGGCCGACTTCTTCGGCATGAGACGGGCCGGACAGCGTAACGATAGCATTGCGGTCAATCCCTGCCCACTCGTCGCCGATTATCTGCGATACCCGGCGCAGAGTCTTTTCCTCGATTCCCTTGCTCAAATTGACGACCAGGGCCGGGCGACAAACGCTGCCTGCCGACAAATGTTTGCAGACATTGGCTATTTTCTGAGTCGGCACTGCGAAGAGAATGACTTCGGCGCCTTCGACGGCATCGTTTAAATCGCCGTGTAAATATATCGAATCATGAATTTTCACTCCGGGGAGTTTCTTCGGATGCTCGCGATGTGAGCGCAGGAGATCCAATTCTTTCGGATCGAACTCCCACATGGTAACGTCGGCGCCGTTTTCAGCCAGGAGATTGGCGTTCGCGATCCCCCAGGATCCTGCTCCCAATACCGTAACTTTTTCCTTCAATCGACCGCCTTCCTGATATCAAACCGGTATTCTTCACCGGCAATGAGTCGTTTGATATTATCCCGATGCGTAATAATAATCAACAGGGCGACTGCGGTAGCCGCTATCAGGTATGCCCTGCCGATCGGGCGATGCATAAAGAATTTTTCAATATACAGCACGGCTGCGAAAAAACTTGTCGCGACCATAGAACTCAATGACACATAGCGCGTTATAAACATAACGACAACAAATACTCCAAGTGCTGCGAGCGATTGCAGCGGCAGAATATAAATGAACATTCCGAGCGCCGTATTGACACCTTTGCCGCCTTTAAACTTCATAAACGGCGAGAAGGCGTGTCCCAGAACGGCCAGCATTCCGGCTGTAAGACTGGCGCTTTCGATCGAGAACGGCACCGAGGCCGTATGATAAGCCATACGACACAGATAGACCGCCAGTGCGCCTTTTCCCACATCACAGAGAAATACGATTGCAGCCGGGGCCGGTCCGGCGATACGCAGGATATTCGTCGATCCGATATTGCCGGAGCCTTTGGTCCTGATATCTCCATGGCCGGACAGGCGGCCGATGAAGTATCCGAAAGGAATTCCTCCGATGACATACGCCGCTATGAGGACTGCATACAAAGACATTTACGTCCTGACAATGGCTGAAAATTCAGCAAATTTGTGACAGTAGAATCCATTTAGCCCCGTCCATTTTAATACCGCGGTCGTGATACAACTCGAACACGTCCCCATCGGACGTTTCGACCCGATAATAGTTGCGGTGCCTGCGCATTCGCCAGGTCTTTTTCTGTGGCGCCCCCGAAGAGAATCCATAGTCCTGCCATTCGGCGATGACTTCGCGAATGACATAAGTACGGCCTTCCCATTCAAAACTCAGCGGCTGCCCGGTCTTATCGTCCCGGGCAACCGTAATTTCCGTAGAAATAAACTTGTCGGTCAATTCGATCTAATGCGCTCCGGCAGGCTCAGGCTCGGCCGAATCGGGCATCTCTTCTTCCATTGGCGGCATGACTTCTTTACCAAGCTTTTGTTCGATTAACAAAAGCAGTTTTTTTGCTTCCTCGCTGTCCAGTTTCTCATCGTCCATTGCAGTTTTCAGCGTTTCACCCATTCTCTGGATTTCATCCGGTGTCATGCTGCCGTCTTTTAATTTTGTCTTGAACTCTGTCAGGAGTTCGTCGACATACTCCACCGTATAGCCTTCAGGCAGATTTGCCTTAATCTCAGTTCCGACATTATCTACCATAAAATCGATGCCGGCTTCCACAATTTTATCTTTGTTCATCCAGAGGAGACCAATTCCGATAACGAGAAGAATCAGAATTGCACCGACGATAATTAGTGCGATCGTGCACCCCTTAGACATTGCCATAACGCCTCCATGCTTGATATATGTTCGTGGGAACTTCTATAACTCAAGCTCTCACATGCTTTTCTTGGCATAGCTTAATTTGATTCTTGAAGATAATATGATTTTGCCTCGAGGGCAATGGTTTTTATTGAGTAAAAAATGCGGATATTTAAAAGTCAAAAAGCGGCCGCGCCTGCGCGGCCGCTTAGACTTTGAAACTCGTATCGTGATTGCGGCGCTGTTATTTCTTCTTTTTGTCTTTATCTTTGTCGGTTTTGACTTCCGGTTTGGGAGTCAACAGCCTGACCATAGAGACAGAAGCGCCATCGCCGCGTCGCATACCGACTTTGAGGACACGCGTGAAACCGGACGGACGATCGCTGAAAAACGGTGCGATCTCATCGAACAGCTTCTTCACGATTGTCTCGTCGCGCAGCTCGGCGAATACATTGCGCCGGGCGGCTACGGTATTGTCTTTTGCGATTGTGATTAACCTGTCGGTATAACGGCGCAACTCCTTGGCCTTGGCTTCCGTCGTCTTAATCGAATGATGCAAGAAGAGGGAATTGGCCATGTTGGCCAGCATAGCCTCACGATGCGGTTTTGTCCGAGACAGTTTTTTCGTTTTTACCTGGTGTTTCATCGTTATATCCTACCGGTCTATTTCTTCTCTTGATACGGGTCAATATCCATGCCGAAGGAGAGCCCGAGCTCATCCAGGATGGACGTTAATTCATTGAGTGACTTGCGACCGAAATTGCGATACTTGAGCATTTCCGATTCGGTCTTGGACACGAGTTCGCCGAGGTTTTGAATGTTGGCCGCCCGCAGACAATTCGAAGAGCGAACGGACAGTTCCAGTTCGTCCACGCGGGTTTTGAGGAGTTGGCGAATCCGAACGATTTCCTCGTCTTCTTCTTCCTCTTCGGCGATTTCCATTTCCTCGTCGATGTGAATAAACAACTGCATGTGATCCTTGAGGATTTTGGCGGCAAAGCCGAGCGCATCCTCGGGAGTCAATGATTTATCGGTCCAGATGTCGATAAGCAATTTATCATAGTCCGTCTTTTGCCCGACACGGGTGTTTTCGATCTCGTAGTTTACCTTAATGACGGGCGAGAAAAACGAATCGAGGAAAATCGTCCCGACCGGGGAATCTTCGCGCTTATTAAGATCGGAAACGACATAACCGCGGCCATAGTCGATATCGACTTCGAGATGGAATTCGCGGTCGGCGGTCAGTTCCAGGATGTGAAGATCCGGGTTGAGTATCTCGATGTCGGCGACTTCCTCGAAACTGCTCGCGGTAAATTTCCCTTTACTATTCGCTCGAATGTGCAGAGTGCGCCGATCATCGGCATTCAGTCTGACTTTGAGCTTCTTGATATTCAGAACGATATCGGTAATGTCTTCATAGACGCCTTCGATTGCGCCAAACTCATGGAGCACGCCGTCAATACGCAATGCGACCGGAGCCGCTCCCTGTATCGATGACAGCAAAATACGCCTGAGTGAGTGTCCGATTGTCGAACCGAAGCCTCTCTCAAGAGGTTCGATGACAAACCTGGCATATCCCTCTTCCGGATTGGACTGATCGGTCACGATCTCTTTGGGCATTTGCAGGCTTTTCCATTTCATTCGCTCATCTCCCACAAAGGTTTTGATGTTGCGAAACAGCAACGTTACTTCGAGTATAACTCAACAATCAACTGTTCCTGAGCCGGGACCATGATATCTTCCCGTTTCGGAACTTCCAACAGCTCTCCCTCGAGGCTGGCTTTGTTCAGTCGCAGCCAGGCGATTTCCTCGCCCCGAGATTCCTTGAGGGCCATGTGCACGATGTCGAGGCCTTTAGACTGGTCCTTAACCTTGATAACATCGTTGGGTCTGACGTTATACGAAGGGACGTCGACGATTCGGCCGTTAACCTGAAAATGGCGATGACGAACGAGTTGTCGGGCCGCCTTGCGAGACGGGGCAAAACCGAGTCGATAGACGATATTGTCCAGCCTGCATTCCAGAAGCTGGAGCAGATTTTCGCCGGTGATACCTTTTTTACGGTCGGCTTTTTCGAAATAATTTCTGAACTGGCGCTCCAGTACACCGTAGATGCGGCGGACTTTTTGCTTTTCCCGGAGCTGCAGACCGAAATCGGATACCTTGCGCCGCGTATTGTGGCCGTGCTGTCCCGGAGCATACGCCCGTTTTTCGAAGGCGCACTTCTCGGTCATACAGCGGCTGCCCTTCAGGAACAGCTTCTCGCCTTCACGGCGGCACAGTTTACAGTTGGCGTCTGTATATCGAGCCATTCACTTACCCTTTATTTGCGTTAATCACATTCATTGACTCAGCCGCGATGATCAGACACGGCGGCGCTTGGGCGGACGACAACCGTTATGCGGAATAGGCGTCACGTCCTTTATACTGGTCACTTCGAGACCGGCAGCCGAAATCGAGCGGATTGCCGCTTCCCGGCCCGCGCCCGGTCCTTTGACCATGATATCAACCTTACGCATTCCCATATCGAGGGCTTCTTTTGCCGACAGCGCAGCCGCCTGCTGTGCGGCGAACGGGGTTGATTTTTTCGACCCCTTGAATCCCACGCGACCGGCGCTGGCCCAGGACAACACCCGGCCCTTACTGTCGGCGATGGAAACAATCGTATTATTAAACGACGCTTTAATGTTGGCGATGCCAACGGCTTCAACCTTGCGGTTTTTCTTTTTCGCGCGTTGTTTCTTTTTTGGATCAGCCACAGCTACTCCTCGAATTCACTATAGATTCAATTACTTGCCAGGAGCTTTCTTTTTACCGGCAACCGTTTTCTTCGGTCCCTTTCGGGTGCGAGCATTGGTTTTCGTCCGCTGACCGCGCAGCGGCAAGCCCCGACGATGACGATATCCGCGATAGGAACCAATGTCGATGAGACGCTTGATATTCATCGCGACTTCACTGCGCAGGGAACCTTCGACTTTATAATCATGCTCGATCAGGTTACGCAGTTTAATCACATCTTCTTCGGTTAACTTGTTTACCCGCGTATCGGGATTGACGCCTGTCTTGACCAAAATCTCTTTGGCGGACGTCAGACCGATACCGTAGATATAGGTCAGGGCGATTTCGATTCGCTTGCTACGTGGTAATTCCACACCAGCTATACGGGCCAATTCAACCTCCTCATGATCCTCATCGGATCATGTTTATTTATCCCTGTCTTTGCTTGTGACGAGGGTTGATACAGATAATTCTCAGTTTTCCATGCCGGCGGATAATTTTGCACTTATCACACCGTTTCTTTAACGAAGCTTTAATCTTCATGCTACTACCCTTCGCGAGACACTCTATTTGTGCCGGTACGTGATTCTGCCGCGACTTAAATCGTACGGCGAGAGTTCGAGGCTGACGCGATCCCCCGGCAAAATTTTGATGAAATGCATACGCATTTTCCCGGAGATGTGAGCCAGCACGACGTGACCGTTTTCCAACTCGACTTTGAACATCGCATTGGGAAGCGGTTCCAGCACCTTGCCCTCGGCTTGTATGACATCTTCTTTGGACATAGATTATCTACACCAGTGTTAGAATCTCCGGACCGTTGGCCGTAATCGCTACCGTGTGTTCGAAATGAGCCGACGGCAGACCGTCGGCAGTAACGGTTGTCCACCCATCCGGTTTAAAACTTATTTTATAATCTCCGACATTCACCATCGGTTCGATGGCGAGGACCAGTCCTTCTTTCAAAAGCATTCCGGTCCCGGCGGTGCCGAAGTTATATACCTGCGGATCCTCGTGCATTTTACGGCCGATCCCGTGACCCACCATATCACGAACGACGGAGAATCCGTTTTGTTCCACAATCTTTTGTATTGCCGAACCAATGTCGCCCAGGCGCTTGCCGTCTCTCGCCTGCTCGATACCGGCTTCCAGAGCCTCCACCGTCACGTCCATAAGTTTTTGCTTCTGTTCGTCGATTTCACCGACGGCGAACGTGCGGGCTCCATCGCCATAGTATCCGTCTTTATAGGTTCCGACGTCGATCGAGATGATCATGCCGGCTTCCAGCGTTCTGCTCGACGGTATGCCATGAACCACGACTTCATCGATCGATGCGCAAATCGAAGCCGGAAAGGTATTATTGCCCATGCGATAGCCTTTAAACGCCGGTTCCGCGCCGCGGCTGCGGATATGGTCTTCCGCTATGCGGTCCAACTCGGCGGTCGTGACACCGGGCTTGATATGCTGTGCCATCAGCTCGTGAACTTCGGCAACAATCCGTCCGGCTTCGCGCATGAGTTCAATCTCTCTTGTCGACTTCAATTCGAACATATTCCTTACTTCAGACTTTCAAGCCATCGCAAATGCGGTCGAAAATCTCGTTCGGCGTACCGACTCCGGCGATCGGAAGCAGCACGCTCTTGCCGCGATAATAATCCTCGATCGGCTGGGTCTGTTTCTTGTACACATCCAGGCGATTCTTGACGACATCGGGCATATCATCCGGCCGGCGCATCAATTCGCCGCCGCACTTATCGCAGATGCCCTCTTTTTTGGGCATATTGGCCGGATAGTTATATCCCGCCTGACAGCCGGCGCAATACATGCGGCCGGACAGGCGATTGATGATTTCCTGATCATCGACATCGAGCAGTACGGCATTGTCGATTTTCGTACCGACGCGCTTGAACATATCGTCGAGGGCTTCGGCCTGCGGAATCGTCCGCGGGAAGCCGTCGAGAATAAATCCGTTGCTCAATTCGCCCGATGACTGTTTTTCCTCGATCAAACCGATGATGATGGAATCCGGCACCAGTTCGCCGGCCTTCATAAACCCTTCGGCCTTTTTGCCCAGCTCGGTGCCGTTCTTGACGGCGGCCCGGAGCAGGTCACCGGTTGACAAATGCAAAACTTTTATTTTCTCCGCAAGGCGCACTGCCTGTGTGCCTTTCCCCGAACCCGGGGCTCCCAGAAAAATCAAATTCATTAGTACGATCTCCCACGAATACGGCCCTTCTTCATGAAGCCGTCATAGTGCCTCATTAACAGATGCGATTCGATTTGCTGCAGGGTATCGAGCGCCACACCGACGACGATGAGCAGACCGGTACCGCCGAAGAAGTAATTCACATTGAACTGCTTGATCAGCACCCACGGCAGAATCGCGATAAGGGCGAAGAAGATCGAACCAGGCAATGTAATACGAGTGAGAATCCTCTCGATATATTCGGCAGTCCGTTTACCGGGGCGAATGCCCGGAATAAACCCGCCGTTTTTGCGCATGTTGTCGGCCAGATCGATCGGATTAAAGGTCAACGCCGTATAGAAATAGGCGAAGAAGATAATAATCAGACCGTAAATAATCGAATAGAACCAACCGCCCGGCGCCAACCAATAACCGACCAGGTTATTGACCCACTCGACGCCCGGGAACAACTGGGCGACGGTCGCCGGAGCGAACATGATCGACTGCGCGAAGATGATCGGAATGATACCGGCGGAGTTTACCGACAGCGGCAGATGAGTCGTCTGCCCGCCGTAGACGCGTCGTCCCACAACTTTTTTCGGATACTGTACCGGGATACGGCGCTGTCCGCGCGTCACGACGATAACCGCCGCGATAACGATCAGCATCATCGCTATCATGATTACTTCGACGAAAATCGGGCGCGTGCCGGCGAAGACCATCTGCGCTTCCTCAACTATGGCGTGCGGGAAGCGGGCAATGATACCGATGAAGATGATCAGCGAAATACCGTTACCGATACCGCGTTCCGTAATCTGTTCACCGAGCCACATGATAAAGATGGTACCGCAGGTAAACGTCAAAATCGTTAACGGAATAAAGGTAAATCCGTCCATAACGACTGCCATGCGTCCGTCGCCGCTTTGAATCGACATCAGATAGGTAGCGGTGCCCCAGGACTGCAGCGCAGCAATCAACACCGTTCCGTAACGGGTGTACTGCGTAATTTTGCGGCGTCCTTCTTCGCCTTCTTTCTGCAGCTTCTGGATGTACGGGATCACCGCGCCCAGGAGCTGGATGATAATCGAGGCGGAGATGTAGGGCATGATGCCCATAGCAAAAATCGTGGCCTTCTGGAAGGCGCCGCCGGCGAACATATCCCACATACCGACCAGGGTGCCCTGATTACCGGCGAAGAAACTCGATAAGACGCTGGCGTCAATTCCCGGTGTCGGGATGTGACCGCCAATTCGATAGACAATAAGTAATCCGAGCGTGTACAAGATCCTTTTGCGCAGCTCTTCTATTTTGAATATCGATTGAAACGTTCCTAACACTAGGCCACCTCAACCTTTCCCCCGGCAGCTTCGATCTTTTTCCGAGCAGTTTCACTGCAGGCGCTGACGACGAGAGTCACCGGAGCCTCCACCTCACCCTGACCAAGAATCTTAACCGGACTGTTCAACGACTTAATTTTACCGTGTTTTTTCAAAACTTCGGCAGTAATCGGTTCGTCAGTCGGAATGCCTTTCAGAGAGAACAGGTTGATGACCTGGTATTCTTCTTTGAAGATATTCCGAAATCCGCGTTTCGGAAGTCTCAGATGCAGCGGCATCTGTCCGCCGTGCATCCAGGGCTGTATGGAACCACCGCTGCGAGCTTTTTGCCCCTTGTGCCCGCGCGTGGATGTCTTACCCATACCGGAACCGCTGCCGCGTCCGACCCGTTTCCTGGTCTTCTTCGAGCCGGCAGCCGGTTTTAAATTCGAAAGTTCCATTGTGTATCCTTATCCTCGTAACATCGGGGAACTAATTTACTTCTTCGACCGTCACAAGATGCGCGACGCTTCTCGCCATACCCCGAATCTGCGGGGTGTCTTCATGAATGACCGATTTTCTGATTCGGCCAAGTCCAAGCGCCTTGATCGTGCGCCGGTGTTTCGGCAGTCGTGCGATCGTTGAGCGCACCTGCGTTATTTTCAGCTTTGCCATCGTGGAACCTCTTACCCGTTTTCCAGAAATTCTTTTTCTTCTTCCCGCGTGCGCAACGACAGCAGACCATTCATCGTCGCCTTGACGACATTGTGCGGATTGCGCGACCCGAGGGCCTTGGTCAGAATGTCCTGCACACCGACCGCCTCAAGGACGGCGCGGACGCCGCCGCCGGCGATAACGCCGGTACCGGCTGAGGCCGGCTTTAGAATGACACGGGTGGCGCCGAATTCACCGATGACCTGGTGCGGAATCGTTCCTTCGAGGAGCGAGACCTTGACCATGGCACGGCGAGCCGCCTCGGTACCTTTGTGAATAGCACCGGCGACTTCTTTCGACTTGCCGAGTCCAACGCCGACTTTGCCATTGCTGTCGCCGACCGCCACTAAGGCGGTGAAAGCGAAACGCCGACCGCCCTTCACCACTTTGGCAACGCGGTTGATGTGAATCACTTTCTCTTGAAATTCGAGATTATCTACTTCAAATCGGGCCAACTGTCACCTCATTTATTTCTACCGATTAAAATTTCAAGCCACCTTCGCGAGCGCCTTCGGCCAATGCCTTGATTCGCCCGTGATACAAAAACTGATTGCGATCGAACACGACCTGTTCAATACCCAGCTCTTTTGCATGCTCGGCGACTGCTTTGCCGAGTTTTTTGGCCCGAGCCGTTTTGTCGTCCTTTTCGTCGAAAGCGCCGGCCAGTTTCTTCGAATTGGTACCGATGCCGAGCAGCGTCACCATTTTCTGGTCGTCGATGATCTGCACATAAATATTCTTCAACGAGCGGGCGACTGTCAGGCGCGGCACCTGGGCCGTACCCGAAATTTTCGACCGGACCCGGCGACGGCGCTTGTCGGCGCGTTTCGCCAGTTTTTTATATTTCGTAGCCATAACCTTATTCACTCCACAGCTTATGCGGCCGTCTTACCGGCTTTCCGACGGATGTGTTCGCCGACATACTTGATACCCTTACCCTTGTATGGTTCGGGTTTGCGAATGGCGCGAATCCTGTCCGCGGTCAATCCGACCAGTTCTTTATCGATTCCGGAGACCGTGATCAATTTCTGTTTGATTTCATATTCGATTGCAATGCCATCCGGCGGTTTTACCAATACGGCATGTGAATACCCGATCGCCTTCGGCGGGAAGAACAGGTATTTCCCTTTAATCTCGGCGCGGTATTGCGTACCGATGATTTCCAACTGCTTGGAAAAGCCATCCGTTACGCCGGTCACCATATTCTGAATGATGGCCCGGGTCATCCCGTGCAGACTGCGATAGAACGGCACGTTGGAGTGGCGTTCGACCGTAATGTCCGTTTCGCCGACGTTTATCGTAATTTCCGGATGGAATTCCTTGGTCAGTTTTCCCTTCGGACCCTCGACCGTCAGTTCCGTTCCGGAAAGATTGATTTTGACTCCCTTGGGAATCACCACCGGTTTTTTACCAATGCGTGACATGACAGCATCTCCTTACCAAATTGCGCAGATCGCTTCGCCGCCGATTTTCTTCTGCGCGGCTTCTTCGTTCGTCATCACCCCGGAAGAGGTTGAGACTATCATGATTCCTTGGCGGCCAAAGCCGAACTGGAATACTTCACCGGAAGCGACATAGCGGCGCAGTCCCGGTCGGGACAGGCGACGGAGACCGTGAATGATCGGTTTATCTTCACGGCTGTACTTCAGGTAAACACGAGTAATCCCCTGTTTTCCGTCTGGCAATTCAATATAGTCTTTAATGTACTTGTTCTCTTTCAATATCCGGGCGATTTCCCGTTTCAATTTCGAAGACGGTATGTCAACCGCTTTCTTTTTCGCCTTGGAGGCGTTTCTAATCCTGGTCAGCATATCCGCAATCGGATCGGTCATCGACATAACCTATTACTCCTCAACACAAGTGGGCCGGTTCACCGGTCACACTTACCAGCTTGCTTTCCTGACACCCGGCAATTCGCCGGCCAGGGCTAATTCGCGAAAACAGATACGGCAGAGCCCGAACTTTCTCAGATACGCCCGGGGCCGACCACATCGACGGCAGCGATTGTATTCTCTTACCTGAAACTTGGCTTTACGCCGCTGTTTCTCAATCAAACACTTTTTGGCCACAACTACTCCTCTTTCCTGAACGGCATACCCAACTCCCGGAGAAGCTGGAGGCATTCCGCGTCGGTTTTGGCCGACGTGGTTATGGCAATGGACATACCACGCACTTTATCTATTTTATCATAGTCGATTTCCGGAAAAATCAACTGTTCTTTGATGCCGAGATTGAAATTCCCGCGGCCGTCACAGGACTTCGTCGAGATGCCTCGGAAGTCGCGAATTCGGGGCATAGCCGAATTCATCAGGCGATCCAGGAATTCATACATCCGTTCACGACGCAGCGTAACCCGACAACCGATCGACATCCCCTGACGCAGCTTGAAGTTGGAGATCGACTTCCGGGCCTTGGTAATCACCGGCTGCTGACCGGTAATCGTCCGCAAATCGGCCACGGCGGCTTCGAGCGTCTTGGCATTGGCAATCGCCTCGCCGACGCCGATATTCACCGTCACCTTTTCGATTTTCGGGACCGCCATGATGGACGGATATTTATTCTCTTTGAGTAGTTTCGGGACTACTTCTTCCAAATATTTCTTTTTTAACCGTGCCATGTCAAACGATACTCCTTACAGTTCCGCACCGCATTTACGGCAACAGCGAACCTTCAGTGACTTCGAGCCGGTACCTTCGAGAACCTTATGGCTGATGCGCGTCGGGCTGTTGCAGGTATTGCAATAAATTTGTACGTTCGAGCGATGAATGGGGGCTTCCTTGGTTATGATGCCGCCTTTCTGATTTCGCTGGGTCGGGCGGGTATGCCGCTTGATCATATTGACGCCTTCGACGATCAATCGGTTCTTTTCCGGCTCGACGTGCAGCACCTTGGCGGGTTTGCCGTCCATTTTGTGTCTGCTGCTGCCGCTGATGACAACGACGCTATCGCCTTTTTTGATATTCATCTTACCCAATCCTCACAGTACTTCGGGTGCCAGCGATACGATTTTCATAAACTGTTTTTCACGCAGTTCCCTGGCAACCGGTCCGAAAATACGAGTTCCTCGAGGTTCTTTCTGTTCGTTGATAATGACCGCAGCATTATCCGAGAAGCGGATCAACGAACCGTCTTTGCGACGGATTTCTTTGGTGGTGCGTACGACGACCGCCTTACAAACCTCGGACTTCTTCACCGTGCCGCCGGGAATCGCATCCTTGACGGTGCACACGATAATATCGCCGACGCGTGCATACCGCTTTTTCGAGCCGCCCAGGACCTTGAAACACATAACGCGTTTCGCCCCGGAATTATCGGCTACCACCAGGTTGGAATATTCCTGAATCATTTTCTATTCTCTCCCAGTCCGCGCTAGAATTACTTGGCCTTTTCCAAAATCTCAACAAGTCGCCACCGTTTCATTTTCGATAGCGGCCGGCACTCCATAACGCGAACGGTATCTCCCGCCGCGGCATCTCCATTCATGTCGTGAGCGTACAATTTCGACTTCGTCTTGATAACACGCTCGTACAGGGGATGCTTCAGGGTACGGATAATCTCGACGACAATGGTGTTATCCATTTTATCGGAGACCACTTTCCCGATTCGAGTTTTTCTCCGGTTTCTCTCAGCCATTACAGATGTGACTCCTGTATCCAAAAGATAACGTCAACTATTTCTTGTCGTCAGTCTGGGTCAGTATTGAACCGGCCTCGTCGACGATTTTCCTGATTTCCTTGCGGTCTTCGCTTATCACCGTTTCAATGCGGGCGATATCTCGACGCAGGGTGCGAAACTTCAGGGGATTGTCCAACTCACGGAAACCGCGACGCAGTTTCAGGTTGAATATCTCCTGCTTGAGCTCTTCGCGCTTCTGCAGCAGCTCGTCTCTGGTCAGATCTCTGAATCTTTCCATGCCCATGATCAAATACCTTCCAGTTCCTTGCGAGTGACGAATTTCGTTTTCAGCGGCAGTTTATTGGCCGCAAGTCTCATCGCAGCGCGCGCCAGCGGTTCGTCGACACCTTCGACTTCGAACAGGATGCGCCCCGGTTTGATCACGGCAACCCAGTATTCGGGTGCGCCTTTACCCTTACCCATGCGGGTTTCGGCCGGTTTTTGCGTGACCGGTTTGTCGGGGAAAATGCGAATCCAAATCTTACCGCCACGCTTGATGTGACGAGTCAGAGCGACACGAGCCGCCTCGATCTGACGGTTGGTCAGCCAGCAGGCCTCGACCGCCTTCAGGGCGAACTGCCCGAAGTCCACATTGGAACCGCGGTGCGCCAGCCCGCGGCGACGGCCGCGCTGTTGCTTTCTGAATTTTGTCCGTTTCGGCATTAACATGGCTTATTCCCCGCTTTCCGTGTTGGGTCCATCCGCCGGTCCCGACTGGTAATCATCCTGGTAGTCGTCTTCCGCCTTACCCGAGGCCGACAGATTGTCACGGCGAACGCGGCCGGCCGGTTTGCGTTTCCGGCGTTTTTCACCGCGGCGACCGCCGCGAGCGGCTTCCGGACGTCCGGCAAAGGTCTTTTCTTCCTTGCCTTCCGGTGTGAAGTCACCACGATCCATGATCGTGCCGCGGCAGATCCAGACCTTGACGCCGATACAACCATAGGTCGTATGCGCCGTCGCGGTCGCATAGTCGATGTCCGCGCGAAGGGTATGGAGCGGTACGCGGCCGTCCATGTACTTTTCAGCCCGGGCGATTTCGGCGCCGTTGAGACGGCCGCCGCAGACGATCTTGATACCGTCCGCGCCCATTTTCATCGTCGCCGCCAACGAGCGTTTCATGGCCCGGCGGAACGAGACACGACCTTCCAACTGCTTGGCGATCGAATCGGCGACGAGTCTGGCGCTCAGTTCAGGCTTCTTGACTTCGATGATGTTCAGCGAGATATCCTGCTTGGCCAACAGCTGCAACTCTTCGCGGAGTTTATCCACTTCGGCGCCGCGGCGACCGATAACGATGCCGGGGCGCGAGGTGTGAATATCCACCGTCACCTTTTTGGGGGCGCGAATAATTTCAACTTTAGCCAATCCGGCATTATCCAGTCGAGCGCTGATATACTTCTTTATCAGAAGATCCTCTTGTACCAGATCAGCCACCGACTTGGCCGAGAACCATTTCGAGTTCCAGGATTTGTTCACTCCCAGCCGGAAGCCTATGGGATGAGTTTTCTGACCCAAAATCTATCCTCCAGAGAACCTTTCGGTTTATTCTTCTTTCTTCTCAGCCGCATCGTCGGCAGATACTTCCGCCGTCGGCTCTTCGTCTTTGGTTTCCACATCCGCCGGTTCGGCAGCGGTTTCTTCGGCCTTCACATCAGGAGCGGCAGCTTTGGCGGCTTTCGCTTTTTTCCCTTTGCCCTTGGCCGGCTTTCCCGCCTTCGGTTCGACGTCGGCAGCTTTCGTTTTCGCCGATTTCTTTTCGACGACCTCTTCCTGCGGTTCACCCTCGACGACCACGGTTATATGCGCAAAGCGCTTTTTGAACCGATAGGCCCGGCCCATGGCGCGGAACATAATCCGTTTGGCCCGGGGACCTTCGTCGATGTTGATCTGGGCAATGGAGAGATCCTCGGCCTTGATCTTCGACGTTCCCTCGATCGACAGCGCATTGGCCGTCGCCGACTGAATCGTCTTCGCCAGAGGCGAGGCCGCGGCCTTGTTGGTGAACTTCAAGATAGTCAGCGCTTCTTCGACCGATTTGCCCTTAACCAGGCTGACGACCCGACGCAATTTCCGCGGCGACATCATCAGATATTTTAGTCTTGCTGTAGCCTGCATCGTACACTAATCCCGTTTATATTCTCTTAATCGCCGAAGCGCGTTCGGCCAGTTTACCACCATGCCCACGGAACGTCCGGGTCGGCGCGAATTCGCCCAACTTATGGCCAACCATGTTCTCCGTAATGTAAATCGGAATGAACTTGTTGCCGGTGTGGACGGCCAGAGTATGTCCGACGAACTCAGGCGATATGGTCGAGCGACGTGACCATGTCTTGATTACCTTCTTGTTGCCGGATTCGTTGAGCGTATCAATCTTGCGCATCAACTTCTCATCGATATACGGGCCTTTTTTTAATGACCGGGCCATTTCTCCTCCGTGTCTATTTCTATCTGCGACGCTTTACGATTAATGCGTCAGATGTTTTTTTCCGCCGTGTCTTTTTGCCTTTAGTCGGTTTTCCCCAGGGAGTACAAGGGTGACGGCCTCCGGAACTGCGTCCTTCGCCACCGCCCATAGGATGGTCGACCGGGTTCATGGCCACACCGCGGACACTCGGGCGACGGCCCCGCCAGCGGTGAGCGCCGGCTTTACCCATGACCAGATTTTCATGGTCGAGATTTCCGACCTGTCCGATGGTCGCCAGGCAACCGACCGGAACCAGCCGGACCTCGCCGGACGGCATCTTGAGGTGCGCATACTTGCCTTCGCGGGCCATCAGCTGCACCATGGCGCCGGCACTGCGGGCGATTTGTCCGCCTTTACCGGGGCGCATTTCGACGTTGTGCACCATTGAACCCAGCGGAATGCGGGACAAGGCGGTCGCGTTTCCGACCTTGATATCGGCGGTGTCGCCGGACATCAGCATATCGTCGACCTTCAGGCCGTCGGGAGCCAGGATATATCGCTTTTCGCCGTCAACATAATGCAACAGGGCGATGCGAGCCGAACGGTTGGGATCGTATTCGATCGAGGCAACGCGCGCGGGAATGTCGTGCTTGTTGCGCTTGAAATCGATGATGCGATAGAACCGCTTGTGGCCGCCACCGCGCTGATACGCAGTGATGCGCCCTTTGTTGTTGCGCCCGCCGGTCTTCCTGATCGCCTCGATGAGGGATTTCTCCGGTACGGCCGAAGTAATCTCGTCGAACGTCGGCGTAGTCCGGAACCGGGACGACGGCGTTATTGGTCTGTATTTTTTAATACCCATGTTCTATACCAACCGTGCTTACATGTTCTCGAATTCAGCGATCGTCTGGTCGCCTTTGAGCTGGATAACCGCCTTTTTCCAGGTCGGTGTCTTGCCCTCAAAACGGCCATAGCGTTTCATTTTACCGGGAACAATCATCGTCCGGACCGAATCCACTTCAACCCGAAAGAGGTCTTCAATGGCACGCTTAATCTGGTATTTATTGGCACGGCGATCGACGCGGAATGCATACTTGCCTTCTTCACGAGCGACGGTCGATTTTTCCGTGGCCAAAAACTGTTTAATGATCATGCGCGAATCCATCAGGCAAACACCTCCTCGATCTCTTTCAGACCGGCCAGCGTGATGACAACGACGTCGGCATGCAGCACGTCGTAGGCATTGGTCAGGCGTGCGCGGCTGACTTTGACACCAGGAAGATTGCGCGATGCAATATACGGATTCGGATTGACGCCTTCGTCGAGGAACAGCACCTTGCGACCGTTCAGGTCCAGGTTCTGCAACAGCGACTTGAAGTTCCGCGTCTTGGCATCGGTCATCTCGAGATTCTCCAATACCATGATGCGCTCGTTGACCGCCTTATCCGAGAAAACCGACTTCAGCGCCAGACGTTTCTGCTTCTTCGGCATCCGGTTGTAATAGCAGCGCGGCGAGGGTCCGAATACTGTGCCGCCGCCTCTCCACAGAGGTGAGCGAATCGTACCCGCGCGGGCGCGGCCCGTACCTTTTTGACGCCAGGGCTTGCTACCGCCGCCACTGACTTCACCTCGGGTTCGGGTCGACGCGTTACCCTGACGCTGATTTGCCAGGAAATTCACGATGTAGCTGTGAACCACGGCCTCATTCGGTTCAACACCAAATATCGCCGCCGGCAACTCAACTGTCGAGCCTTTCGTTCCGTCTTGTTTCACTACCGTAATCGACATACCTATACCCTATTTCCGAGTCGATTTTCTTATTTTCAAAAGACTGTTCGCCTTACCGGGAACTCCGCCTTTTACCAGAATGAGATTCTCTTCCGGAATCACCTTGACCACTCGCAAACCGATCACCGTAACGGTGTCGCCGCCCATACGGCCGGCCATACGCATCCCTTTCAGGACGCGCGATGGGTAAGAAGACTGACCAATTGAACCCGGGGCGCGCATACGGTCGGACTGACCGTGCGTTTTCTGCGCACCGCTGAATCCATGGCGTCGCATGGCGCCCATAAATCCCATACCGCGGGATTTTCCCGATACATCGACTTTTTCGCCTTCGCTGAAAATACCGACATTGAATGTATCGCCGATTTTGACATCGCCGATTTCGGGGATACGAACCTCGCGAAGGTAACGGGTCGGCTCGATTCCGGCCGCCTTGAAATGACCGGTATCCGGTTTATTGAACAGATTGGCGCGGCGTTCGCCATAGCCGATCTGCAGAGCATTGTACCCGTGCTTTTCCCTGGTCCGTATTGCAACTACCGGGCATGGCCCCGCCTCGATCACGGTCACCGGTACCGCAGTACCGTCGTCCTGAAAGATGCGAGTCATCCCTAATTTTTTACCAATCAGTGTATCCATCATTTAACCATCAGGTTTTGATTTCCACGTCTACACCGGCAGGCAGATCGAGCTTCATCAGAGCATCGACCGTCTGCGGCGTCGAGTCATAAATGTCTATAAGACGCTTGTGAATTCTAGTTTCAAACTGCTCGCGAGATTTCTTGTCGACGTGCGGTGAACGCAGCACGGTATAAATCGTCCGTTTGGTCGGCAGCGGCACCGGACCCGCAATACGGGCGCCGGTACGCAGTACCGTGCGAGCGATTTCCTTCGTCGAACGATCCAGCGAGTAATGATCGTACGCTTTAAGCCTGATTCTTATTTTTTGCGGTTCCATAAAACCTTCTCTAGCTTTCGTCTTATAGCCCTATTCAAGCACTTCCGCGATAACACCGGCGCCGATCGTGCGGCCGCCTTCGCGGATAGCAAACCGAAGTTCTTTTTCCATCGCGATCGGAGTGATCAGCTCGGCCGTGATCGTCACGTTATCGCCGGGCATGACCATCTCGATGCCGTCAGGAAGATTACAGTTACCGGTCACGTCGGTCGTACGGAAATAGAACTGAGGACGATATCCAGTAAAGAACGGCGTATGACGACCGCCCTCTTCTTTCGTCAACACATAGACCTCGCCTTTGAACTTCGTCGCAGGCTTGATCGAGCCCGGTTTCGCCAAGACCATACCGCGCTCCAGTTCCGTCTTGTCGATTCCGCGAAGCAACAAACCTACGTTGTCGCCAGCTTCTGCATAATCCAGAATCTTGCGGAACATCTCGACACCCGTCACGACCGTCTTGCGCGTCTCTTTAATACCCACGCGCTCGACTTCGTCACCCGTCTTCACCACGCCGCGCTCGACACGACCCGTGCCGACCGTACCGCGACCCGTGATCGAGAATACGTCTTCCACCGGCATCAGGAACGGTTTGTCCTTGTCGCGCTCAGGCGTCGGAATGTAGCTGTCGATCGCATCCATCAACTCATAAATCGACTTGAACGCCGGATCGTCTTTGATGTTCATATCCGAAGCCTTCGTCATCGCTTCCAGAGCGCTGCCCCGAATCACCGGTATATCGTCGCCCGGGAAATCGTACTTCGACAGAAGGTCGCGAACTTCAAGCTCCACCAGATCCAACAACTCAGGATCGTCCACCATGTCAACCTTGTTCATGTACACGATGATGAACGGCACACCGACCTGACGAGCCAGGAGAATGTGCTCGCGAGTCTGAGGCATCGGGCCATCGGAGGCCGACACGACAAGAATCGCACCGTCCATCTGCGCCGCACCCGTGATCATGTTCTTCACATAGTCAGCGTGACCGGGACAGTCCACGTGCGCATAGTGACGCTTTTCAGTTTCATACTCCACGTGCGCCGTCGCAATCGTGATACCCCGCTCTTTCTCTTCCGGCGCATTATCGATCGAATCGAACGTCCGAATTGCACCACCGCCCTTGCGGTTCAATACCATCGTCATCGCCGCAGTCAACGTCGTCTTGCCGTGGTCTACGTGACCGATCGTCCCGACGTTTACGTGCGGCTTTGTCCGTGCAAATTTCTCCTTGGCCATCTACTGTTACCTCATTCTATTTATGGCTTAGTTCTTAATTCCAATTCCCATGCGTTCCGTCACCTCGGCAGGCACCTTCTGATATGATGCAAACTGCATGGTGAACAGCGCGCGCCCTTGCGACAGATTTCGCAGCTTGGTTGCATAACCGAACATCTCCGCAAGCGGCACATCGGCCGTAATGACCTGGCCGTTGTTGCGGGGCGTGATGCCGCTGATCTGTGCGCGACGTGTATTCAGGTCGTTCATAACGTTTCCGGCATAATCCTCGGGAACGACGATTTCCACGGCCATGAGCGGTTCCAGTAATACCGGGCCGGCCTTTTCGACTGCCTGTTGAAACGCTATTGATGCCGCCGCCTGGTATCCCAGTTCGGTCGACTCGACTTCACTATATGAACCGCCGACCAGAGAAATTTTGATACCGATGATCGGGTTGCCCGCGATGACGCCGCTGTGCAGACTTTCGCGAACGCATTTCTCGATAATCGGGATGTATTCCCGCGGGATCGTTTCTCCGTCGACTTTATTTTCAAACACATAACCGGTGTCGCCCTCGATCGGCTCTACCTGAAGTTTGACATGACCGAACTGGCCCTTGCCGCCGGTCTGTCTCATAAACTTTCCTTCACCGATTTCTTTTCTCGTGACGGCTTCTTTATACGCCACCCACGGAGCGCCGATATTCGCCTGCACCTTGAATTCGCGCAGAAGGCGATCGGTCAAGATATCGATGTGCAATTCGCCCATTCCGGAAATAATCGTCTGACCGGTTTCTTCATTCGTCTTCACGACAAAAGTGGGGTCCTCTTCGGCGAGGCGGGCGATTGAATCCAGGAGTTTCTCCTGATCAGCCATCGTCTTCGGCTCGATTGATACACTCAGAACGGGTTCCGGGAACTCCATCAAAGCGAGTTCCATCGGGTGCTTGACATCAGACAGCGTATGCCCGGTGGCCGTTTTTCTGAATCCGACCACCGCGACGATGTCTCCGGCCTTTACCTCCGGAATGTCTTCCCGTTTGTTCGCGTGCATTCTCAAAATTCGAGCTACTCGTTCTTTCATGCCGACGTTGGCATTATAAATATAGGAACCCGTCTTGATGGTTCCCGAATACAGTCTTATGTATGTCAGTCGCCCGACATGCGGGTCCGACATGATCTTAAAAGCAAGCGCCGCCACCGGTTCTTCTACATCCGGCTTCCGTTCCACTATTTTTGACGAGCCCGGAATATGACCAATTACCGGCGGTTTGTCAAGTGGAGAAGGAAGAAAATCGACAATTGCGTCAATTAATTTTTGAACACCGATATTGCGGAATGAGGATCCGCACAGGACAGGAACGATAGCGACATTGAGACAGGCCCGGCGAAGAGCAGCGACGAGTTCTTTTTTCTCGATCGGCTCATCGCTCAAAAACTTTTCCATCAGCGTATCGTCGTGGCTGGAAACCGACTCCAGCAGAAACTCGCGAGCCTTCTGAGCGTCTTCTTTTAAATCATCGGGAATCGGAAGATCTTCATACTCGGCGCCGAGGGATTCGGATTTGAACACCCGGTAGGTCATATCGATCAGGTCGACGACCCCGGTGAACAAATCGCCGTCGCCGGCCGGAATTTGAATCGGCACGGCATTGGCGCCCAGTCTTTCACGCATTTGCTCGACGGCGTTGGTAAAATCGGCCCCGATTCTGTCCATTTTATTGATATAGGCGATTCGGGGAACGCCGTACTTATCCGCCTGATGCCAGACCGTTTCGGACTGCGGTTCGACACCGCCGACAGCGCAGAAAATAGCCACCGCTCCGTCCAACACACGCAAAGAACGCTCGACTTCGACCGTAAAATCGACATGGCCCGGCGTATCGATAATATTAATCGTATTGCCGCGCCAGAAGGTTGTCGTCGCCGCCGACGTAATGGTAATGCCGCGCTCTTTTTCCTGGGCCATCCAGTCCATCGTCGCGGCGCCGTCGTCGACTTCGCCGATTTTGTGTGTTTTACCGGAATAAAAAAGCACACGCTCGGTAGTCGTCGTTTTACCGGCGTCGATATGGGCCATAATGCCAATATTACGGATGTTATGTAATGATGTTTTCGACATCGTTACCCTACACATCGATACGTGCGCCAAAAAGAAGGTGGCCATCCGGCGCTCGCTCGACAGGTCAGCAGGGTCAGTCGGCAAGCTATAGCGGATTGGTTGGGAACCGTAATCTCCCCCGGTAACTGTGCCGGACGGTTAACGACTCCGCCGGCGCGGGGAATCAGAGGGTTACCACCTAAAGTGGGCAAAAGCCTTGTTGGCTTCGGCCATTTTGTGCGTATCTTCCTTTTTCTTAATAGACGCTCCCTCGTTATTGGCGGCAGCCAACAACTCGGCAGCAAGTTTCTCGGCCATGGTCTTCTCCGAGCGGTCGCGTGAATACGAAATCGCCCAGCGAATCGCCAAAGCCGTCCGACGGTTCGGACGAACCTCAACCGGTACCTGATACGTGGCGCCGCCGACACGGCGGGACTTCACTTCGAGGACCGGCTTGATGTTGTTTAACGCCTTATGGAATAGTTCCAGGCCAGGAGTTCCAGACTTCTTTTCGCAGATATCGATAGCCGAGTAAATAATCCGTTCCGCAGTCGACTTTTTGCCGCGCGTCATGAGATTACCGATAAACTGGCTGATAGTGACATCGCCGTACTTAGTATCGGGAATGCGTTCTCTTTTCTCTGCGGCTTTTCTCCGTGGCATAACTACCCTTTTCTACGTTAAGCTAATATTACTTTTTCGGCCGTTTCGTGCCGTATTTACTGCGTCCGCAATTTCGATCCGCGACACCGGACGTGTCCATGGCGCCACGAATGATATGATACCGGACACCCGGCAGGTCTTTCACACGGCCGCCCCTGATAAGAACAATCGAGTGTTCCTGCAAATTATGCCCTTCACCGGGAATATACGCGGTGACTTCCATCTGATTGGTCAGGCGGACACGAGCTACTTTTCGAAGAGCGGAATTCGGTTTCTTGGGAGTCGATGTGTACACGCGAGTGCATACCCCGCGTCTCTGCGGGCAGGATTTCAGCGCCGGAGTATTCGTCTTTTCGATAATCCGTTTACGTCCCTTGCGTATCAACTGGTTAATTGTCGGCACAATTGCTCCTTACAAGTTATTTCTCACCAGAGTTTCATTCAAAAAAGCCACACATTATACTCATTTATATCGGCATGTCAAGCGTTTTTTTGAAAAATATCGCTTATTGACTCCTCGTTATCTGCCTCTGCCTGAAGACCTTCCAAGTCCTCAACCTCGGCATTAATCTGGACTCGGCGATATCTCTCGACGCCGGTACCGGCCGGGATCAACTGGCCGATAATGACATTTTCCTTGAGTCCCTGCAGTGTATCGATTTTACCCGAAACCGCCGCCTCGGTCAATACCCTGGTCGTCTCCTGGAACGAGGCGGCCGAGATAAAGCTTTCGGTCGACAGCGAGGCTTTCGTGATACCCAGCAGCAGCGGTTCGAACGTGGCCGGTTCACCGCCTTCTGCGATAACGCGATCATTTTCGCGCATGAAGACCAGACGATCGACCTGCTCCCCTTCGAGGAACGTCGTATCGCCGACTTCTTCACAGCGAACTTTTTGAAGCATCTGGCGGACGATCGTTTCGATGTGTTTATCGTTAATCTTCACGCCCTGCAAACGATAGACTTCCTGAATCTCGTTCACGAGATATTCCTGCACGTCGCCCACGCCTTTGATTCGCAGAATATCATGCGGATCAATGGAGCCTTCACACAGACGCTCGCCGGCAATTACTCGATCGCCGTCGTGAACGTGCAAGTGCTTGCCGTGAGGAATCAGGTATTCCTCGGTCTCACCGACATCACCTTCGACATACAATTGCTGTTGACCGCGGACGATCTTGCCGAATTTGACGGTGCCGTCGATTTCGGAAACGACCGCCGGATCATGCGGGCGGCGAGCTTCGAACAGCTCGGCAACTCGCGGCAGACCGCCGGTAATGTCTCGAGTCTTTGATATCTCGCGGGCAATCTTCACGAGGACATCGCCCGGTTCGACCACGTCACCTTCAGAAACGCGCAGGTTGGCGCCGGTCGGCATGCGATAGCTGGCCTTGGCTTTTCCCTTGGCGTCAGCAATCACGACAGTCGGGAACAATGTCTTTTCTTTAGTGTCGATGATGATCGGCTGAATCTGTCCCGTCGTTTCGTCGATTTCTTCCTTCAGTGAAACATCAGGAATGATATCTTTAAACTTAATGGTACCGCCTTCTTCGGTGAGAATCACGTTCGAATACGGATCCCAACTGAACAGGACTTCATCGCGCTCGACCGCATCACCGTCGCTCTTATTCAGCTCGGCGCCGTACGGTACGACATAGCGCCCGAGAACGCGGCCGTTCTTATCAACGATCTGGATCTCACCGCTGCGGTTCTTGACGATAAACACGCCATCGGTGCGTTTGATCGTCTGAATGCGATTGAATTTCGCGAAACCGGTGTATTTAGATTTCGCCTGTGACTGACCGGCAATCTGTTCGGCCGTACCACCGATATGGAAGGTACGGAGAGTCAACTGCGTACCCGGCTCACCGATGGACTGCGCAGCAACCACGCCGACCGCCTCACCGATATCGACGAGATGTTTCGTCGCCAGGTTGCGGCCGTAACATTTCGCGCACACGCCTCGTTCCGATTCGCAGGTCAATACGGATCGAATCTTTACGGATTCGACACCCGCATCCTCGATCGCCATCGCATCGTCTTCGTTAATCAGCGAACCGGCTTCGACAAGAATGTCTTCCGACACCGGATCGAAGACATCTTCCAGAACCACGCGGCCAAGGATACGATCGCTGAGAGACTCGATGACTTCTTCGCCTTCTTTCAGGGCCGTCACATCGAGACCAAGAATCGTGCCGCAGTCGGGTTCATTAATAATCACATCCTGCGCCACGTCAACCAGACGTCTCGTCAGATAACCCGCGTCGGCGGTTTTCAACGCCGTATCGGCCAAACCTTTTCGCGAGCCGTGCGTCGAGATGAAGTACTCCATCACCGAGAGGCCTTCGCGGAAGTTCGCCGTAATCGGGTTTTCGATAATTTCACCGATACCACCGGTAATTTTCTTCTGCGGCTTCGCCATAAGACCGCGCATGCCGGCCAACTGACGAATCTGTTCTTTAGAGCCTCGAGCGCCCGAGTCGGCCATCATATAAACGGGATTGAAGCCGTCAAGGTCCGACGCCAGGTTCTCGAACATTACCTCGGCGACCGAGGCGGTCGTGCGCGTCCAGGTATCAATAATCTGATTGTAGCGCTCACCGTTGGTAATGACACCCTTCATGTACTGCTTCTGAATCTTCTGGACTTCCTTCGTCGCCTTGGTAATGAGCTCGTTCTTCGCCGGAGGAATAATCAAGTCGTCAATCGATACCGTCGAACCGGAGCGTGTCGCCCAGCTGAATCCGAGGTCTTTTAGTTTATCGAGGAAGTACACTGTCTGCGTCTGGCCCGTCATCTGGTAACAGCGGCTGACCAATTCTTCGATTTTACCCTTGGTCGCGGTATCGTTGAAATACCCGATTTCCTTCGGGATAATCTGATTGAAGATCAAGCGGCCGACCGATGTCTCCAGCAGTTGTCCATCCATGCGAACGCGAACCTTCGCATGCGTATCGATGAAACCTTCCGAATGCGCTGCCAGGGCCTCGTTCTCATCATAGAAAACTTTCCCCTCACCCTTCACATTCGGACGCAATTTCGTCAGATAATAGCAACCGAGGACGATATCCTGCGACGGAATTGCAATCGGACGTCCCGATGACGGGACAAGGATGTTATTCGTCGACAGCATCAGGATGCGCGCCTCGAGCTGCGCCTCGAATGACAGCGGTACGTGTACCGCCATCTGGTCACCGTCGAAGTCGGCGTTGAATGCCGCGCAGACGAGCGGATGCAGCTTAATCGCCTTGCCTTCGACAAGTCGCGGATAAAAGGCCTGAATACCGAGACGGTGCAGCGTAGGAGCACGGTTGAGCATCACCGGATGATCTTCGATGATTTCCTCGAGAATATCCCACACTTCCGGCCGTTCGCGCTCGACAAGGCGTTTGGCCGATTTCACCGATTGGACATAACCCTTTTCTTCGAGCTTCATGATGATAAACGGCTTGAACAACTCGAGCGCCATATTCTTCGGCAAACCGCATTCGTACAGTTTCAGATCCGGACCGACGACGATAACCGAACGGCCGGAATAGTCAACGCGCTTACCGAGCAGGTTCTGGCGGAAGCGACCCTGTTTACCTTTAAGAAGGTCAGAGAGCGATTTCAGCGGGCGCTTGGAATCACCGCGCACCGAGTGCGTGCGGCGACCGTTATCGAACAGAGCGTCGACGGCCTCCTGCAGCATGCGCTTTTCGTTGCGCAAAATGACTTCCGGCGCCTGGATGTCGATGAGCTTTTTCAGACGGTTGTTGCGGTTGATTACGCGGCGATACAGGTCATTCAAATCGGACGTCGCGAAGCGGCCGCCTTCGAGCGGTACCAGCGGACGCAGATCCGGAGGAATCACCGGGATGACTTTCATGATCATCCACTCGGGGCGATTGCCCGACTGGCGGAATCCTTCGATAATCCGCAGGCGCTTGAGAATATCTTTCTTGCGCTGAACGGATGTTTCGACTTTCACCTGTGCGCGCAGCGTTACAGCCTCTTCTTCGAGGTCGAGTTCGCCGAGCAGACGCGCCACTGCGGGAGCACCCATCTCGGCCTGGAATTCCTTCCCGGCCTCTTCGAGTTCGAGGTATTCATCCTCGGTCAGGATATCGCCTTTGTTGAACGGCGTGTTGCCCGGATCGAGCATCAGGTATGATTCATAATAGAGAACCTTTTCGAGGTCGCGTACCGACAGGTCCAGCAAATTGCCGATGCGAGACGGCAGCGATTTGAAATACCAGATGTGCGAAACCGGCACGGCCAGATCGATGTGCCCCATTCGTTCACGGCGCACTTTGGCCTGTGTCACTTCGACGCCGCAGCGATCACAAACGATGCCGCGGAAGCGAATGCGTTTATATTTACCGCAGTTACATTCCCAATCCTTGACTGGGCCGAAAATACGCTCGCAGAACAACCCATCGCGTTCCGGCTTGAACGAACGATAATTAATCGTTTCCGGCTTGGTCACTTCACCATACGACCAGGATAGAATTGTCTCCGGCGAGGCCAGTCGAATCTGAATGGCCTTAAAGCTGGGAGCTTTCTTCTGCATTTTTCCTGCAATATTCAGCACGGAAATACTCCTTTTCCTTGGACCGAATGGGTCAGTTCTTCTCTACCAAAGAGACATCCAGACCGAGCGCCTGAAGCTCTTTGACCAATACATTGAAGGACTCCGGAATGCCCGGTTCCGGCGGATTCTCACCCTTGACAATCGACTCGTAAATTTTCGATCGTCCGGCGACATCGTCCGACTTCACCGTCAACATTTCCTGCAGCGTATACGCCGCGCCGTAGGCCTCCAGCGCCCATACTTCCATTTCACCGAACCGCTGACCGCCGAACTGGGCTTTACCACCGAGAGGCTGCTGGGTTACGAGTGAGTATGGGCCGATACTCCGGGCGTGAATCTTGTCATCGACCAGGTGCGACAGCTTGAGCATGTAAATTTGCCCGACCGTCACCCGGTTGTCGAACCTCTCGCCCGTCCGACCGTCATACAGCCAGGTCTTACCGTCTTCGTCCAGACCGGCCTTCTTCAATTCGTCCTTGATGTCTTCCAGCTTGGCGCCATCGAATACCGGCGTGGCATAGTGAGTGTCCAAACGGGCACCGGCCGCGCCAAGATGCGTCTCCAGGAGCTGTCCGACGTTCATTCGAGACGGAACACCCAGCGGATTGAGAATAATGTCAATCGGCGTACCATCGCTCATGTACGGCATATCCTCGATCGGCACGATCTTGGATACGACACCCTTGTTACCGTGGCGTCCGGCCATTTTATCGCCGACCGAAATCTTACGCTTGATAGCGACCTGAACTTTGACAAGCTGCTTCACGCCGGGCGGCAGTTCCGCACCACGCTCAACCTTGTCAATCTCAACTTCCATCTCGGCACGCTTATCGGACAGCAGCTTCGAGGCCTCTGCGATAATCTTATCGACCCGGCGATTGATCGCCTTGTCACTCGTGAAACCATCGGGAGCCACGACCATATCGAAATCGAAGTCAACCAGGTTTTCGTTTTTAAATTTATGTCCGGCCCGGATCGTTACCGAATTGTCGATAATCGAACGGATCGTTCCGGCCGTCTTCCCATCCAGAATCTCACCAAGTCTCCGATTACGGTAATTGGCAATATCCTGGAACAGCTTGTTGTACTCTTTCTTGATATTGGCAACATGCTGTTTTTCGAACTTCTTGGCCTCTTCGGTGCGTTCTTTCCGGGAGAACACTTTGGTGTCGACGATGACACCGCGCATTCCGGGCGGCGCCTTCAAAGAGGCATCGCGCACGTCGCCGGCCTTCTCCCCGAAGATGGCCCGCAACAGGCGCTCCTCGGGCGACAGTTCCGTCTCGCCTTTCGGCGTAACCTTACCGACCAGGATATCTCCTGATTCGACCTCGGCGCCCGAACGAATGATGCCGTTCTCGTCGAGGTTCAACAGCGCCTCTTCCGATACGTTCGGAATTTCACGAGTGATTTCCTCGGCGCCGCGCTTGGTATCGCGGACCTGTAATTCGAATTCCTCGATGTGAATCGAAGTAAAAGTATCTTCTTTTATGAGCCGCTCCGACAAGATTATAGCATCCTCGAAGTTATACCCGAGCCACGGCATGAAGGCAACGAGGACGTTCTTTCCGAGTGCCAGTTCGCCGCGATCTGTCGATGGACCGTCGGCAATCAAATCGCCTTCTTTTAAGGAATCACCGATTTCAACAACGGGTATCTGGTTAATGCAGGTGTCCTGGTTGGAGCGTTTAAATTTGGTCAATTCGTAAATGTCATCCTCGAAAAAGCCCAGTTCATCCGGACGGGCCTTGACATCGGGACGGACAACGACTTTGCGCGCGTCGACAAAGACTACCGTTCCGGCGCGCTTGGCCGTAACGGTAACACCGGCGTCATTGGCAACGATTCTTTCCATACCGGTTCCGACAAACGGGGCGTCTGTTTTCAACAGCGGTACGGCCTGACGTTGCATGTTCGAGCCCATCAAAGCACGGTTCGCATCGTCATGCTCAAGGAAGGGAATCAGGGATGCGGCGACCGACACGAGCTGTTTCGGGGAGACATCCATGTACTCGACATCCTTAGCGTTAACGACCGGATAGTCGTCGCGGTGTCGAGCGGAAATAACTTCATTCGTAAAGCGACCGTCTTTGGTCAATGATTCGTTCGCCTGCGCGATAATATGACGGTCTTCCTCATCAGCCGTTAAATAGATGATTTCGCCTGTAAATTTGCCACCCGTGAATTTACGATACGGTGTTTCAATGAATCCATACCGATTGATTCTCGCATAGGTGGCCAGCGATACGATAAGGCCAATATTCGGACCTTCCGGCGTTTCTACCGGGCACAGACGGCCATAGTGCGTATGATGCACGTCTCGGACTTCAAAGCCGGCGCGCTCGCGCGTCAAACCGCCGGGACCGAGTGCCGATAAACGGCGCTTGTGCGTCAATTCCATCAACGGGTTGGTCTGGTCCATGAACTGCGACAACTGAGACGAACCGAAAAACGTCTCGATGACCGATGATACGGTGCGTGCATTGACCAGTGTTTGCGGCGTGAGCGGATCCGAATCCTTCAGGCTCATGCGCTCGCGAATATTGCGCGCGACACGAGACAATCCGACCGAATACAGATTCGACAACAATTCGCCGACGGTACGGGCGCGACGATTACCGAGGTGATCGATATCATCGACGAAGCCGTGCCCGTTGCGGAGATCCACCAGGTACTTGGTGATACTGACAAAGTCTTTATTATCCAGAGTCGTGTGTGCGAGAGGTATGTCAAGACCGAGCCGCTGATTAATCATATACCGGCCGACTTCGCCCAAATCATAGCGCTTGTCGTTGAAGAACAGTTTTTCCAGCAGGGCCTCGGCCATTTCGATAGTCGGCGGCTCACCCGGGCGCATCAGCGTATAGATTTTCGTCAGGGCTTCTTCGCGATTCGACGTCACGTCTTTGGCCAGTGTATTAATTATGACGTAAGCCTCGCGATGCTCATCGACTTCGATAATTTTGAGTTTTTTCTTTTTCAACTCGGTCAACCGAGTGAGATGCGATTCGGTGATCGTCTCGCCCGCCGTCAACATGATTTCACCCGTTTCGGTATCGACGACCGATTCCGCGGAAAAATGCCCGACGACATCCTCGGCCTTCTTACCGGCCAGCGAAACATCATTAATATTGTAGAAGAGTTCCAGGATTTCCTCATTACTGGAAAATCCGATTGCCCGCAGCAGCGCGGTAGCATGCAGTTTCCGGCGCGAGTCAATGTGTACGAACATCACATCGTTAATATCGGTCGTGAATTCGACCCAACTTCCCCGATACGGAATAATGCGGGCGGAGAAAATCTCTTTCCCGTTGGGGTGAATGCTCGAGTCGAAAAAGACGCCCGGCGACCGGTGTAACTGCGACACGATTACGCGCTCGGATCCGTTAATAACGAATGTACCGCGTTCGGTAATCAGCGGCAGCTCGCCCAGGTACACTTCCTGCTCGATAATGTCTTTCACCTGTTTTTCAGGGCCTTCCCCTTCGCGGCTGACGAGCCGGAGGGTTGCCTTGAGCGGTGCGGCAAATGTCATGTTCCGCTCCTGGCATTCATTAATAGAATACCGCCGCGTACCCAGTTGATAGTCGACGAATTCGAGCGTATGATTTTCTCGGATGTCCGAAATCGGGAAGATTTCATAGAAAATCTGCTGCAAGCCCTGTTTGAGCCGCTTTTCCGGCTCGATAGCCGCCTGCAGAAAATCCTCGTAGGATTTGAGCTGGACATCTAACAAATTCGGTAAATCAGCTCCCGCGGGAATTGAACCGAAATCCTTACGCTGGATGGGTAACTTCCTGGCCAATGGAGTACCTCCCCACAAAAAAAACACAAAAAACCACCGCCCCACATACCGACCTCAATCAGCCCGGCAAGGGTGATGGATTAAAATTCCATTTTTAACAATACCTGAAAGTCAGTTTTCAAAAGATACTTCTCTACATGTTAGAGCTTCTTGCGAACCTCAGGTACTTTATACCACAACTCTGTAATAACCGTACTCCCCCTGTGGAGACGGGTAACGCAAAGAGAGGTTATCCCGCCCGTCAGTGCGGGCGGGATACAAAAAACTACTTAATCTCGACCTGAGCACCGACTTCCTGCAATTTATCTCGGATGCTTTCCGCTTCTTCCTTGGAAACCCCTTCTTTGACCGGGCTTGGAGCGCCGTCAACGAGTTCCTTGGCTTCCTTAAGGCCGAGAGCCGTGATTTCACGGACAACCTTAATAACCTGAATCTTCTTGTCGCCGGCAGACTGCAGTTCAACGGTGAATTCAGTCTTTTCTTCAGCAGCAGCTTCGCCACCGGCAACAGGCATGGCCATGGCAGCCACCGGAGCGGCAGCCGTTACGCCAAATTTATCCTGGAGTTCTTTGGAAAGATCTGCCAGTTCCAGAACCGTCAGCTTCTCAATCTTCTCAATGATCTCCGCAATTGTGCTATTATCAGACACGGTAATAACCCTTTCGGTTTAACAGTTTCTAAGCTATTTGGTTCCCGACTCATTTCGGCTTTTCGCGGTCGGCGACGAGAGTACCACCGGAAAACCAGCCATGGCCGATAGATAGCTGTTTAATTCTCAGTTTTTCTTTTTTCTGCCAGTGCGTCAATAGTACCGACGAATTCTCGAATGATGCCATTGAGCGTTCCCACGAATTCCGCAATCGGTCCCTGGACGGCAGCGACCAATTGAGAAAGAAGCACTTCGCGAGTCGGCAGTTTGGCAATACGCTCGGCATCGGCGCCGTCAAACAACTGGTTATCTATATAAAACGCCTTGATTTCCGGTTTATTGATTTCTTTGAGCTCTTTCCAGGTGTCATAGAGAATCTTGGCCGGAACATTCGGATCGGCATTGGAAAATGCGACTGCGGTCGGGCCTTTCAGATGCGGGATCAACGCTTCATACCCGGTATCTTTGGCGGCGATTCGCAGCAGCGTGTTTTTGGCAATGACGTATTTCACGCCATTGTCACGGAGCTCTTTGCGCAGCTTGGTCATCTGTGCGACATTGAGCCCGACATAGTCGGTGATGAAGATATTCTCCGCACCGGAGAATTTCTCCTTCAGCTCGGCTACTGTATCTATTTTCACTTGTGTCGGCATCGTCTTATCCCTTCTACTTCTTCAGCTCCAACAGAATCGTATTGTAATCGAGCTTCAGGCCCAAACCCATTGTGGAACTGACCGAGGCACTCTTGATGTAGGCACCTTTCGCCGCCGATGGTTTCGCACGAACGACGGCATCAAAAAACACCTTGGCGTTTTCGACCAGTTTTTCCTTGTCGAAGGAAACTTTGCCGATGGCGGCCGAAAGACCCCCCTGACGATCGACACGGAATTCGATTTTACCGGCCTTCAGTTCGGAGACCGCTTTCCCGACATCCATCGTGACCGTACCGGACTTGGGATTCGGCATCAACCCGCGCGGGCCGAGCACCTTACCCAAACGACCGATTTTACCCATCATATCGGGGGTGGCAACGACGACGTCAAAATCGACCCAGCCTTCCTGGATCTTCTGGACTTCCTCATCGCCGCCGATATAATCGGCTCCGGCGTCCTGGGCCTCTTTTGCCTTATCGCCCTGGGCAAAAGCTATAACCTTCACCGACTTTCCTGTCCCATTGGGAAGGGAAACGGTGCCGCGGACGATCTGATCTGCATGTCGAGGATCAACACCCAGTTTCATATTGATGTCCACCGATTCGTCGAATTTGACAAATGCCTTGTCTTTAACCAACGAAATAGCTTCTTCCAGGGAATACTGCTTCAGCCGATCGACGCCTTCAATAGCCTTACGATAGCCTTTTGATTTCTTCACGTACTCTCATTCTCCCTAGACTTGAGTGAATAGGTAATAGCGAACGACAGAGTTAATTCTGTACATTAACGCCCATCGACCGGCAGGTACCGGCGATGATTTCAACGGCCGAATCGAGATCCGACGCGTTCAAATCGGGCATTTTCAGTTTCGCAATTTCTTCTAACTGTGCACGGGTTATCTTTCCAACCTTATTTCGGTTCGGCTCACCCGAGCCTTTGCCCAAACCGATGGCCTTCTTAATCAAGACCGCCGCGGGCGGCGTCTTGGTTATGAAGAGAAAAGACTTGTCCTGAAAAACCGTGATTTCCACCGGGATAATCAATCCGGCGTCTTTCTGAGTTCGGGCGTTGAACGCCTTGCAGAACTCCATGATGTTGACACCGTGCTGACCCAAAGCAGGACCGACTGGCGGAGCCGGGTTAGCGTTGCCGGCGGGAATCTGCAGTTTTATAATTGAATCAATCTTCTTTGCCAATTCGATGCTCCTTTAAATCTAACCCTTCTGTTTAACCAGTTCGACCTGGAGAAAATCCAATTCTACCGGTGTCGGACGACCGAAAATCGATACCATCACCTTGACTTTTTTGCGCTCCATATTCACTTCCGAAATCGAGCCTGCGAAATCGGCAAACGGACCGTCGATAACCTTGACCTGATCCCCGGCGATGAACGGAATATCCGTCATCTCGGCTTCGCGCTTCTGGTCCACCTGTCCCATGATGCGGTCAACCTCTTCCTGCCGGAGCGGCTGCGGCTTTCCTTTGGCGCCGACAAAATTCGTGATACCCGGAGTTGATACGACCAGATTCTGCGTCACCTTGTTCAATTCGAGCTGAACGAGGATATAGCTGGGCAGAAACTTCTTTGTCGAAGTCGAGCGTTTCCCATCCCGCATTTCCGTGACCTGTTCGGTCGGAATCAGGACATCACCAAACTGTTCCTGAAGCCCGTTCGTCTCGACGGCGGACTCCAGATACCGCTTGGCTTTTTGCTCATGACCCGAATATGTATGTACCGCGTACCAACGAAGCGCCATAACTTACATTCCAATCGTTTTAGAATATGGCTCTCACCGCTTTATCAAGCACGAAATCAACCACACCGATGAAAATCGAAACGATGATCGACACGACAACCGTGACAACCGTCGAACCGACAATTTCCTGCCTGGTCGGCCAGGTGACTTTTTTCATCTCGGCGACCGTCTCTTTAAGAAACTTGACGATTTTCTGCACGGTAATCCTTCTGTTGTTTAACAGGCCAGGAGGGAATCGAACCCCCAACCGCCGGTTTTGGAGACCGGAACTCTGCCAATTGAGCTACTGGCCTATTTATATCTCGTCAATGCGGAAACGAGTTCCGCTGTTTTATCTATTCAAGCACTTCCGCGATAACACCGGCGCCGATCGTGCGGCCGCCTTCGCGGATAGCAAACCGAAGTTCTTTTTCCATCGCGATCGGAGTGATCAGCTCGGCCGTGATCGTCACGTTATCGCCGGGCATGACCATCTCGATGCCGTCAGGAAGATTACAGTTACCGGTCACGTCGGTCGTACGGAAATAGAACTGAGGACGATATCCAGTAAAGAACGGCGTATGACGACCGCCCTCTTCTTTCGTCAACACATAGACCTCGCCTTTGAACTTCGTCGCAGGCTTGATCGAGCCCGGTTTCGCCAAGACCATACCGCGCTCCAGTTCCGTCTTGTCGATTCCGCGAAGCAACAAACCTACGTTGTCGCCAGCTTCTGCATAATCCAGAATCTTGCGGAACATCTCGACACCCGTCACGACCGTCTTGCGCGTCTCTTTAATACCCACGCGCTCGACTTCGTCACCCGTCTTCACCACGCCGCGCTCGACACGACCCGTGCCGACCGTACCGCGACCCGTGATCGAGAATACGTCTTCCACCGGCATCAGGAACGGTTTGTCCTTGTCGCGCTCAGGCGTCGGAATGTAGCTGTCGATCGCATCCATCAACTCATAAATCGACTTGAACGCCGGATCGTCTTTGATGTTCATATCCGAAGCCTTCGTCATCGCTTCCAGAGCGCTGCCCCGAATCACCGGTATATCGTCGCCCGGGAAATCGTACTTCGACAGAAGGTCGCGAACTTCAAGCTCCACCAGATCCAACAACTCAGGATCGTCCACCATGTCAACCTTGTTCATGTACACGATGATGAACGGCACACCGACCTGACGAGCCAGGAGAATGTGCTCGCGAGTCTGAGGCATCGGGCCATCGGAGGCCGACACGACAAGAATCGCACCGTCCATCTGCGCCGCACCCGTGATCATGTTCTTCACATAGTCAGCGTGACCGGGACAGTCCACGTGCGCATAGTGACGCTTTTCAGTCTCATACTCCACGTGCGCCGTCGCAATCGTGATACCCCGCTCTTTCTCTTCCGGCGCATTATCGATCGAATCGAACGTCCGAATTGCACCACCGCCCTTGCGGTTCAACACCATCGTCATCGCCGCAGTCAACGTCGTCTTGCCGTGGTCTACGTGACCGATCGTCCCGACGTTTACGTGCGGCTTTGTCCGTGCAAATTTCTCCTTGGCCATCGCCAATTCCTCCGATAGACATATAAAACTAAAAGCCCAGAACCGGATTCGAACCGGTGACCTCATCCTTACCAAGGATGTGCTCTACCTCCTGAGCTATCTGGGCTTGTTTTTTTCCCAGCGCAAAAATAGGCGTAATCGCCTAAAGTAAAGACCCCTAATTTACCCATTTTGGAACACTTGTCAAGAAGTTTCTGTGCAACCGCCCAAAAATCTTAACTTACAAAACTGTCCCAAGTTAGCCTTTACCTATGCGCCTCTGTATTGTCCCGAAACTCGCTAACCGGGGTATGTACATCACATATCGGCAAATAGGGATAGCAATTAACATTTTTCTGTTCAAAAAGTAAACAGGAAAATGAGGATTTAGTAAAAAAATTTCCCCTAAATTGCCGTCCTTTCTGCCGTTGAGATGATAACTCAAGGCCCTTCTCTGGGAGGGCATGGAAATCGTGAATCCCACGGCACAGCCGCGGGTTACAGCGGGGACATCAGGGCGGCATATTCCTTTTGGCCTCCCCAAAATTGGCAGGTTCCCGGCCCAAAGATTCATGCTCACCCCACCCCTGTCATTCCCGAGAGGCCGTCATTCCTATGACGACCGAGTCGGGAATCCATGCCATCGTAAGGCAATACTCTTCATTGAACACATATGGCGAGGATTGAGTAGGCTTTAAAGTTGTCTTTTCAGGGATTTCAGGCAAAAAAATGGAGCGGGAGACGGGTCTCGAACCCGCGACAGTTAGCTTGGAAGGCTAATACTCTACCAACTGAGTTACTCCCGCTCAAGGCGCCGTATAATAATTCGCATGCTACCCATGCGCAAGTGTTTTTTCAGATTATATATATTTATATGTCGGTATAAAAAAAGCCTCCTTCTTTTCAAAAGGAGGCTTAAAGCAATCAATTAAACTTTTACTTTAACAGCAGCATCTTCTTGCTGTCGGTGAAATCGGGGGTCGTGATCGTGTAATAGTAGATTCCCGACGCAGCCTCTTCCCCGTTCGCATCGCGGCCATCCCAGATAACCGTGTGACTTCCCGCCGACATCGTCCTCGATACCAGGTTCGTTACCCGTTCGCCGATAACATTGTACACGTCGATTTCAACAAATAAACTCCTGGCAAGCGTATACTCAATTGAAGTCGACGGATTGAACGGATTGGGATAATTCTGCGCCAATGCGAAATCGGTCGGTCGGGCATCGCCGTCATCATCGACATCGGTCGGCAACCGATGAACAACGAGGAAATACGATCCGGTCTCGGATGCTCGGTCATCACTCACAATAATAGTATGATACCCGGAAGTGCTGAGCGAATTCTTAATCAGTACGGCCTCGCTGGCGTCCTGCGCGGAACCGAGGCGAATACCGAGCGGATCGAACAATTCGATTCGCGGGTCGACACCGCCCTCAATGGCAATCGCCTGCAGCATCACCGATTCCCCGGCATCGGCCAGAAAACGGTAGGTATTCATCTGCGAGTACATCTCGAGCGTATCGCGGATGACATCATCGAAAGCAATCGTCGTGACATTCCCCGGCCGGTTGGTACTCTGGAGGCTCACGGCATAATCCCCGCGGCCCGGCCCGGAACCATCCATCACTCGAAAATCATACGTACCGGTCGCTGGAATATAGATATCGAGCAACTGCGCCCACGACGTCCCGACACCGCTTTCGGCGATCAGGCCGCCGTTTGGATCGTATATCGCGAGACGCGGTTCGAGCGTCCCGGACGTTCGATTGACTCGTACGATAATGCGGTCTCCATCCTGCGCACTAAACGTATATTGATGAATTTCCCGAGTGATTGTGATTGAGTTTTCAGATAATTTTCCGTAGTACGTCGAACTGCACAGGTCAAACTGACATGCCCAGGCAATTCCCGCACCGGCGGCGATGACGATAAGACTCAGAAGCGCGGCAAATAGAAAATTCCCCGCTTTATTCCACATGCCATGTTCCTTTATACAAGTTTTCCGCGTGACAACTTCCCAACTACATATTTCTGACGAATAAGGTCGCCTATTCTTTCAATGGTATCTTGCATCTACTTTATATATACCACAAGGAATACGAATCTTGCACGGAATTTTATAACCGGGAAATTAATGATCGGAGTTGTAATCGGTTGCTATTAAAAATATTTAGGCTTCCCCGGTTTGCCTTCGGGGAGTCTTCCCCAGTGCAGCTTATTGCGGAGAACATCATAGAAGGAGTTTTTCCGAAAAACGATAAAATTGATATCGTAATCGGCTTTACGAACGGTGAAACTGGACTTTTGGGATAAATTGCACGACACCTGACCATCCAGCGTTAAAACCGGTTCACGATCGGCCGTCCGGGCTACGATACGAAGTTCGTCAAACTCGGAAAAAATAACCGGTCGCGTCGTCAGCGAAAATGCGGAAATCGGCGATACGATAAATGCGTTCATCAGGGGATTTAAAATCGGCCCCCCGACCGCCAAAGAATAAGCAGTCGAACCGGTAGGCGTTGAAATAATCAGCCCATCGGCCGCGTAGGAACAGATAAAATAATCGTTGGCATACAAGTCGAGATTGATTATACGCGAAATGCCACCCCGGTCCACGACAATATCATTGAGCGCGAACGGTTGTTCCAACTCCGGCCCCTCTTCGATATGCACCTCGGCGACCATTCTTTTTTCAATAGAGTAGTTTTTCTGCAGAACGGCAGTCAGCGTTTCCTCGAGCGCTGTTGGAGTTATCTGCGTGAGAAAACCGAGCGAACCGAGATTAATCCCAAGAATCGGTGTTCCGTGATCACCGACGGCTCTCGCAGTCGACAACAGGGTACCGTCTCCCCCCAATGAAACGATCACATCGGACCGAAGCGGCAGTTCATCGCAAGAGTAAACCGGGATTTGGAAATCATGATCCTGCATCGACTGAGAACAGAGATTCGTATCGACGGCATGCTGTTCCGCCCATGCAATAATACGCCGGATGACATCATCGGCATCCGGACGTCTCATATTGGCGATAATGCCTAATCGCATTTATTCCCCGTTTTCCTTGCCTGTCTCCGATTTTCCGATGATAACCTTCTCGGTAACCTGGTCCGAAGTCTGAGTCCGCTCTTTTGTCTCTTCGTCCTGCTTTTTGCCATTGCGATTAATGAAGACATTGAACAGAGACCGCTTTGGTTTCACGATCGTATTGATGCGGCGGTAGATACCATCCTCATCGAGACCGACTTCTTTCAATAACAATGAGCGACTGCCGTGCTGTACGAATCGATCGGGAATACCCAGGCGCAGCAGTTTGCCTTTGTAATCGATATCATCCAGATAATCGTGAACGCCTGATCCGAACCCGCCATTGATGCTGTTTTCCTCAACCGTGACAATCTTATCGAATCGTTCGGCGAGTTCCTGCAGCATTTCCAGATCCATCGGCTTGATAAAGCGCGCATTAACCAGCGACGCATCGACACCTTCCGCCCGCAACCGCTCGACGGCTTTGCGACACGGCTGTACCATTGAACCGGTAGCCAGAATTGCGATGTCCGTACCGCCGTTTTCAACTTCCCAGCGACCCCATTCCAGCTTCGAGGTATCGCGCCCCAGTTCATAGGGAATCGTCCCGCGCGGATAGCGAACCGCAACCGGCCCGCCCATGCTGTGATTGGCGATATAATCAAGCATCCAGACCAGTTCATCGCCGTCGCCCGGCGCGGCAATGGTCATATTCGGAACCGGCCGCAGATAGCTGATATCAAAGGTGCCATGATGCGTCGGACCGTCTTCACCGACCAAACCGGCGCGGTCGATACAGAATACGACCGGGAGTTTCTGCAGCGCGACATCATGAATAATCTGATCGTACGCGCGCTGGAGGAATGTCGAATAGATGGCCACATACGGGCGCACGCCCCCGGCGGCCAATCCGCCGGCATAACAAACAGCATGCCCCTCGGCAATACCGACATCATAGAATCGCTCGGGATATTTCTCGGCAAACTCAACAAGTCCGGTTCCCGGCGCCATCGCCGCGGAAATGGCGACGATATCATCGCGATTCTCGCCGATCTTTACCATGGCATCGCCGAACACTTGCGTATATGCGGGCAAGCTGTTCGTACTTTTCTTCGATTGCCCGGTAACCTTATTGAACTGTCCGACACCGTGATACTTGGTGGCATCCTTTTCCGCCGGCTCGTAGCCTTTTCCCTTCTGCGTAATCACATGCAGCAACCGCGGCCCGCCAAGTTCCTTAATCGGACCCAGCGTCTTCAATAACAAGGGCAGATCATGTCCATCGATAGGACCGAAATAACGGAAACCGAGTCGCTCGAACAGCACGCCCGGTACCAGCAAGCCCTTAAAATGCTTTTCAAAATGCCGCACCGTCGATTTGATGCGATCAGCTCGTTTCAATCGGCTGACGAAGCGCCAGATATCATCGCGCATTTTATTGTATGATTCATCGGTGAGCATGTTGGTCAGGTAGCGGGAAATGGCGCCGACATTCTGTGATATCGACATCGTGTTGTCGTTCAGGATAACCAACAGATCGCGCCCCAGTGTCCCGGCATTATTGAGGCCTTCATACGATAAACCACCGGTTAAGGCCCCATCACCGATAACAGCGATAACTTTACGGTCGAGACCGAGCCGCTCGTTCGCCTCGGCCAGTCCCAAGGCTGCCGAAATCGACGTCGATGCATGTCCCGCGCCGAACGGGTCGGCATCGGATTCCGTGCGCTTGGTGAATCCGGACAACCCTCCATATTGGCGTATCGTGTGGAATCTGTTTTTACGCCCAGTCAGCAGTTTGTGTACATAGGCCTGATGCGCCACATCCCAGACGATTTGATCGTTGGGACAATTGTACAGATAATGAAGCGCAATCGTCAATTCGACCGCACCAAGATTCGACGCCAGATGGCCGCCGGTTGTACTGACGGTTGAAATGATTTCCTGCCGGATGGCATCAGCCAGTTCGAGCAGCTGATCGATGGTCAGTTTTTTCAAGTCTTCCGGAGATTGTATCATATTAAGCATGCAATAACCTCGTTTACATCTGACGTGCGCCGATAAATCGGGCGATTTCCACAAAGGTATCACTTGGTGATACGGATGAATTTATAATCTCAACGGCTTCATCTATCAATTCCATCGCTTTCTGTTTCGATTTCGCAAGACCGATAACAGCCGGATATGTCGCTTTGTCATTCTTGGAATCGGAGCCGACCGGCTTTCCGAGTATTTCGGTATCCCCCTCGATATCGAGGATATCATCTATAATTTGAAAGGCGTGCCCCACCTTCTCACCATATAATGTAATACCATTCAGTTGCTGCTCGGAAGCACCGGCCAAAATGGCGCCAATGCGGACAGATCCGCGAATCAGCTTCCCCGTTTTATGGACGTGAATAAATGTGACTTCATCGAGCGTCAAGTCGCGCCCCTCGGCATCCATATCGGCCATCTGCCCGGCCAGCATACCATTGGTGCCGATGGCTTCGGCCAATTCCAGAACGACTTCGGTATTGCCGGTTTCAGCCGTCAGCCGAAACGCGAAATCATGGAGGGCATCACCAGCCAAAAGCGCAATTGCCTCGCCGTATTTTTTATGTAGAGTCGGTTTACCGCGCCGTAAATCATCATCGTCCATGCAGGGCAAATCATCGTGAATCAGCGAGTAAGTGTGAATCAACTCGAGGGCCACGGCCGCCTTGTAAATATCGTCTCCCTTTCCTCCGCAGGCCTCAAATGCCGCCAGCGCCATAATGGGGCGCAGCCGCTTACCGCCGGCCATCACCGAATAATGGATGGCCTCATGCAGAATCTGAGGGTATGTATGGACATCGGGCATAAACTTCAATAAGTATTTGTCGATGACTTCACGATTTTTCACCATATATGCGGGCGGAGTGGCCTTCACCTTAGTCATCGATGCTCTCCTCAAGGGGGGCAAGCTTGAATGAATCGGCCATTTTGGTGAGTTTTGCGATTTGTCCCTCGGCTTCGGTCAGCTTTTTATTGCATACGGCGGCAATCTCGACGCCTTCCGTGTACAATGCTATTGAGTCTTCCAGAGAGAGTTCGCCCGCTTCGAGATCCGCCGTGATTTCTTCCAGGCGGGCCATGGCGCTTTCGAAGTCTTTATACTCTTTTTGGGCCTTTTTATTCATTTTTTCTTTTCCGTCCGCTCAATTTTCGAAAAAAACGACCCGTCGGGGATTATGGTCTCGATAGAATCACCGACGGTAACCGCTTCGATCGACCGTATCACTCGTTTGCTATCCGCTTCGCGGGCAACAGAAAACCCTCGCGCCAGCACCGCTAACGGCGAGAGGGCCTCGAGACGTGACATATTCAGCGTCGCCTTTTTTTGGAAGGTATCAAACCGACTCTGCGATAGCAAGCGTAAAAGTTGTATTTGCGAATCCAGCCTCTGGAACCGCTGTTCCAGCATAGACTCCGGCCGTCGGAATACCGATGACTGAACGACATCTCGGAGGCGGCTTTTGCCGTCCCGCAGGACTTCCCTAATGGCATGAGTCAGGTCGCGAACATATCCCATTAAACTCACCTGAAAGGCATCAAGTGGCCAGGCAGCCAGCTCGGCCGCCATCGACGGAGTCGCGGCAGAATAATCGGCCACCATATCCGTCAGCGTATAATCGACCTCATGACCGACTGCCGAAATCACAGGAATTTCCGATTCATACACGGCCCGCACGACCCGCTCGTCATTGAACGCCCATAAATCTTCCAGTGAACCACCGCCCCTGCCTATTATAATGAGGTCGACCCCGCCAAAAGCATTGAGCTGCCGAATGCCCTCAGCCAATTGCGGAGGCGCTATATCACCCTGCACCTCGGATGGCCAGAGATAGATATCCAGTTTCGGATTCCTCCTCCGCATGACCCGAATAACATCGTGAATGACCGCGCCGGTCGGCGAGGTTACGATTCCGATTCTCATCGGGAATTCCGGAAGCGGCTTTTTATGCTCGGGAGCGAACAACCCTTCCTTGGTCAGCTTTTCCCGCAATTGCCGCAGGGCCAGTTCAAGCTCGCCAATCCCTGCCGGCAGTATTTTTTTAACTGAAAGTTGATATGCCCCGCCCTTTTCGTAAATCGTCAGGCCACCGTTGACGAGCACCTTCATGCCGTCCTTAGGCTCGAATTTGAGCGTCTGACCATACGAGCGCCACATGGCGCAGCGGATCTGACTTTCTTCATCCTTTAAGGAAAAATACCGATGCCCCGAACCGTGATGGAGATAATTGGATATCTCCCCCTCGACCCACAGCGACGGAAACGATTCCTCAATCGTATAGCGAGCCATTTTATTTACGGCCGTGACCGTATAGACTTGTTCGGGAGCTGACGACATGGTCGGAATGTAAAACGTCCTTCAATAAATATCAATCAGTTTATTGCTGTACAATCTGTTATCTAAAATGAAAGTGACAGGAGCAGACCGAGGGACTGCCTGTCATTGGACGCTGTCGGCGTGACCCGCAGTCGCCGGTTTTCATTCAGGCGGAGGATTTCCTTCGATACGAAATACCCGTAAACAGCAGCGAAATACACATCCGACGGCCAGTGTGCATTGGATGTGATACGCTCCAGACACATAGCCCCGGCTATCGTATACGCGCCGACCGTAAACGGCCAGAAATCAATGTGATATGAGAAAATCGAGGCGGTCTGGATAATATTCAAAGCATGCCCGGACGGCAACGAAGTGCCGCCGTCGAATTTGAAATACCGAGGCCCCTCGCCTTCGAACGGCCGATAACGACCGAATGTCTTGTTCGCGATGTTTTTGGTAATTCCGGCAATGAAATGAGATTCGAGGACGTCGGAACAAATCCGCACGCCCATATCCCAGCGAATGATATAGCTAAAGGCCAAACCGCCGACCAGAAATTTGTTCGAATCCCCCATGTACCCGAACCGCTCGAAATTCTCCCCCAGCTTCCGAATCGGCTTATACAGCGGGTCATCCTTACTGCGCTGAAAGGCATCGTGGATTTCCTGATCGTATATATAAATCACCCCACCCACCGCCAGAATTCCGCCCAGAATCAATGCGCTCTTTTTGTTCAGGCGAATCGGTGCGGTATACACGCGAGCCGCATCGGATCCGAAATGATAGACGGCATGTTTCGAATCGAGCCAGAGATTGTATCGGCGCTCGGCATATCGATTTGTGGATGATGTGTCATTCAATTGCTCGGCCATTATCGTTTTATCGATTGATAATAAGTGCGAGCTTCCATTTATATCAAACGATTCGGCATATACAGATGATACACCAATTACACTCAGTAGAAATATCAAAATACTAAAACAATATATCATCGCGATTCTTCATTTCACCATGCTATGACATATACGTCAACACAATCGAAATTGGCTTGTTTGTTATAAAGTTTTGTACTAATTTCGATTTGGCAAGTAAAAAAGAGTCGGAGCAGATAAACGAACCGTTAATCGTATAGAATCAGGAAACGAATTCATGATTCAGCAACAACAGCCACAGAAAAAGAAACGGGCCATAGTGATCGTCGCCATTTGCTTTTTGGCCATAATGATATCATCCGGCTATTTTGTAACAAAGAATAAAAAATCGATTCCGGATCCGAACACGCAATCCCGCTATGTCCCGCCGGAATTCAAGAAGCAGGGCGAGTTATCGTTTCTACAAGCAGACGGCTCTGAAAAACTGAAACTCGACATGGAAGTCGCCGACAACCGGGACGAACAGCAAACCGGCATGATGCGCCGTGAGGAAATGCCGGAAACTCAGTGCATGCTGTTCATCTTCCCGGACGAACAACCGCGCTCATTCTGGATGTCGAACACCAAACTGCCGCTCGACATTATATTCGTCAATTCCAAAAAGGAAATCGTTTCGATTCAGAAAAACGCCATGCCGTTTGATGAATCGCACTACTGGTCGGAGGAACCTGCCCAATATGTGGTTGAGGTTATCGGAGGATTCTGCGATAAACACACTATCGCCCCCGGAGATAAGATCTCCTGGGTGCGCTTTGACAAGTTTTAGAAAATTATTTTTTCGTAGAATCGCTCTTCGGCGATTCGTACTCGATTCCCATTCTATTTAAGTAAATTGCCAGCGGCATGAGGCCGACTTCGGCGCGCCGCTCATCGACATGTTCCTCGTCCTCGATAGGATACACGACCAACCCGTTCTTCTCTTCATCCCAGACTACTTGTGAACCGTACACTTGTTTTTCACCATCGAACATGCGAATGCGATCGACTAACAGGGCAACATACGAACCGGATATCTCTTTTATCTTCTGCGCCTCAAGCACAGCCGGCAGATACTTCTTCTGGAATTCATGCGACGAATGCTGGAGCACGACAAAAGCCGCGAAACACCCATTGGCGCCGGCGCGATTATTCCCCGGCCACCCGTATTTCAGTATGATTTTTTCCAATTCATCCTGATGCCGCTTATCCTGTTCCACCTCGCGCTTACACTGCTTTTTGTATTCGTCCGACTTGTCGCCAAACAGAGTCTCGATTGAATCGGTCTGTTGGCGAATCATCAAGTCATCGGCCAGCATTTGATCCAAAAGTTCTTTCAGACTGTCCGGCAAAATGCCGCTGCCATCATCATCCGCCATGCATTGCGACCCAAAGACACCCAAAAAAAACACAATGATAAAAAGCGATAATTTACGATTCATTATTTCCACCTGTATCATCGGCGTGAAAATGGTCATATATTGCCTGAGCCAGTTTGGCCGGTATTCCATCGACGGCGACAATATCCTCGACCGACGCCTTCTTGATTTTTTTCACTGAACCGAAGTGTTTCAGCAATGCTTCCTGGCGAGTCTTCCCTACTCCGGCAATCTCGCTCAATTCCGATGTAATCGTTCGCTTGTCTCGCAGCTTGCGATGATATGAAATGGCGAACCGGTGCGCTTCATCGCGTACTCGCTTGAGCAGATTCAGCGCGGGTGAATTTTTCGGAACATTCATCGGATCCGACTGATTCGGGACGAACACTTCCTCCAGTCGTTTGGCCAGTCCTATAATCGGTTGATTCACGACACCTAATTCCTGAAACACTTTTACCGCGACCGATAACTGCCCCTTGCCGCCGTCGACCATCATCAAATCCGGGAGCGGTTTGTTTTCTTCCTGCCTTCTTGAGACGTAGCGCGTGATCACTTCGTGCATCGATGCGAAATCGTCCTGCCCCTCGACATCCTTGACCTTGAAGTGCCGATACTCGGATTTTTTCGGTTTTCCTTTTTCGAAATAGACGAGTGATGCGACCTTATCCGTACGACCGAGGTTGGAGATATCGAAACAACTGATTGTCTGCGGCGCCTTATCGAGCTGTAAAATCTTGCGCAGAGCCGCCGCCGATTTGGGGATGCGCTCATTGTATTTCTTCTTCTGGAGAAGCAGCTCATCCAAAACGAGCCGCGCATTGGTTTCGGCCATCGACACCAGCTGAACCTTTTGGCCGCGCTGCGGTGTATTGATGCTCACCTTTCCCCCACGTACCTTCGAAAGCCATGATTCGATCAATTCGCCGTCTTCGATTTCCATTGGCAGGAAAATTTCGCTCGGGAGATTCTCGGCATGATTATAATACTGCTGAATGAATCCAGACAACAAATCCGCCTCGGTTAATTCCGGATTCACGCTTAATTGCATATCCTGGCGGCCGATAAGTAGCCCCTCGCGAATTTGCAGTACCGCCGCAACGGCATCTTTTCCCTCGCGGGCATACGCGATGACATCGCGGTCGACATCCCGAGCCACATCGACCTTCTGAGTCCGCCAGACCGATTCCATCGCCGCAATCGTATCGCGCACTCGAGCCGCCTCTTCGAACTTCATATCTTCCGAAAGCTGCTGCATTTTTTCCTTGAGGCTGTTGATCAAATCGGTTTGGCGCCCCGACAAAAACAGAATCACATCATCGACATGCCGCTTGTATTCATCAACCGTTTCCAGCCCCTCGCATGCCCCGGCGCATCGGCCAATGTGATAATCGAGACACACCTTATATTCCCGCCCGGTCGGCGAGGGAATTTCGTAGGTGCACGAGCGTAATCCGAAATGCCGCATGAGAAACTTCAACGTTTTGCGCATGCCGAATGAATTCGTATACGGCCCGAAATATCGCGCGCCATCGCGCTCGACTCGGCGCGTTACCAGTAAACGAGGATATGCTTCTTGCAGCGTTAGTTTGAGATATGGAAATCGTTTATCGTCTTTCAGGTTGACGTTGTATCGGGGTTTGTGCTCTTTGACCAGGTTGGCCTCGAGGATTAACGCCTCGATTTCGGAATCGGTCGCCAGTAACTCGATATACTCGATGAGCGGCACCATGCGGGCGGTCTTGGGATGGTCATAGACGCGGGTGTGAAAGTAGGAACCGACCCGATTCTTCAGGTTTTTGGCCTTACCGATATAAATGATCTTCCCAGTCTTGTCCTTCATCATATAGACGCCGGGCTCTTTGGGAAGATTGGCCAGCTTGACTTTTAACCGTTCATTCATCTCGTCGATAATAACGAAAACAACGCCTGCGAGTGCCACAAATTTATCTCGTACAGGGGCAAAAAAAACCCGATCTGGTGGGTTTTAGATCGGGTTTAAGGAAGAGCAACATGGACATAGCTCTTAGCACACGTGGCGGCGGGTCCGCCACATTTTCCTGCTCACTCCCTTGAGCAACTTTCCTTATTGCAATTATCGGAAAAAATTGTTGAAAATTTACACAGTGTGAGGAAAAAAGCGGCCCTTTTCGCATTGCGGCATGCGATGCGATGAATAAAACCGTCAAACGTTAAATTATGCCGCCCTATTCCATAACCCGCCGCGCGCCGATATATCGCTTGCGATAATATGTTTCTTCCAGGTTCGAGATAATAATGCCGTTCGATTGCGATGCGTGCACGAACTCATTGAATCCCACATATATGCCGACATGCGACACGCCTCGGCCGCCGGTATCGAAAAAGACCAGGTCGCCGAATGTGAGGCTTCCCTTTTTCACGATTTTACCGGTTTTCCAGAGGTTCTCGGTCGTGCGAGGCAGATGAATCGAGGCATAATCCAGATACACCTCGCCGACGAATTCCGAACAGTCCAGCCCCTTGACCTCAGGGTGTTGCCCCGCATACGGTTTGCCCAGATAGCGGTCGATGATTTTTCCCATCGCAATCGGATCAATCGCGGTCGGAAACTCATCGATTGTTTCCAGCGGCTTGGCCCGACTGCCCTCATCCCGGGGCTTCGCACCGCTGTACCGAGGGGCACTCTGGCAACCAAGCAGAAAGACCGTCAGGGTGGCGATAATAAGTATTACTTTATTCATGGCGTCTAACTCAATTTGGGATAAACGATTCCAAATCTCTTTTTATAATAGGCCCGTGTTCCAATCGTTGTCAACAAAAGAAACAGGAGATAAAACGGGAAATATAATCCGGCTGCGACCGTTAAAAGTAAAATCGGGAATTTACATATAAATAGTAACTGGCGCGTGTTGCCACGATACATTTGAATGATTATAAGGATCGCCGTCACTCCCGACACGATTATCATATCGAGATTGTGGGCAAACAAGGCCGCCGCAATCGTCAGAATGGCGACCAGTAAAGCCAACTGTAAAGTCTTTTTAGGACCAAGTAACACCGCAACCGTTCGCTTCTCCGTCGCATGATCCCCCTCCTGATCCGGAATCGTCGTCAGGATATATCCGGTCGCAATCGCCAGCATATACGGCAGAACTGCACTCCAGGCCTCCAATGCGATACTCGACAGCCCATGAATCGCAGGAACGAGAAAACCATAAGCAATCGCATTGGCAATCAGCCCGGCCACCGGCCTGTCTTTAAGACGAATACCAGGGATCGAATACAGTAACCCGAGCGTCACGATGATCGACGCCGTTAAACCGGTTTGAATCGTCGATAGTACTGCCAGCACTATTCCGCTCGCCGAGACTATAGCATAGTAAACCCACGCGGCATTAAGCGAAATGATCTTATCGGGCAGGAAAAACAATTTCCGATTAATCCGGTCGCTCTCGATATCGAATATCTGATTAACGACATAAGTGCCGATAAACACGAGCGTCAACACGCCGATGTTGATGGCCTCACCGGTACTGAATTCCAGAGAAATCCGGTTGTGATGATAGATATGAGCCGTCGCATGCAAATAGACAGTCCAGACCGGAATGAGCAGCATCGGCCGACCGAAAAATATGTAGTCTAAAATTCTCACAGCCAGGGTGCGTGCATCACATATTTGAGATACAGGTAAACCGGCGGAGCCGCAAACAGCAGCGAATCGAAGCGGTCCAATACTCCGCCGTGCCCCGGAATAATCGCCGAGGAGTCCTTAATCCCGATCGCCCGCTTCCAGAGCGATTCGACGAGATCTCCCAATTGCCCGAACGTTGCAATGACCAGTGACAGATAAATAAAATGATGAATTCCGACATCGGTAAGCCAGAAAATTTTGAAAATTGCCGCGATAACTCCGGCTCCGATAAAACCCCCGACGAATCCCTCGATTGTCTTATTCGGCGATACCGCCGGTGCCAGTTGATGCTTGCCGAACTGCGAACCAAAGAACATTGCCCCGGTATCGCACACCCACAGCGATGCCAGCAGGTAAAAGATCCACCAGCCGCCCGGAGCGCTCTGCATGTATTCCGCATTGCCACGAATCAAATACACGAACGGGTACAACAGGCCGATATAAAACGCGCCCCACATGATATAAATCTCACGGAAATACAAGTCCTTTATCGGCTCTTTCCCTACCGCATTGAGTATACCGATTACAAGGAACACCGCCAGCAGGCAATAATATCCCAACAATTGCTGTCCGGTCGCCGTCAGATAAACCGCCCCGACCGCTCCAAGAAACGGAACGAAGAAAAACACCGATCCGATGCCGAATTTCATGCCATGCAGATATTCATACATGCCGATGGCGGCCAGCAGCAATACAAAATACAAAAACCCGTCGCCGCCTTTAAATACCAGAAACAGGATAACCGGAATGGCAACGGCGGCCACGGCCAACCGCTGCATGAGATTCTTAGAAATCATGAAGTATGTACTTTTCCAAATCGTCTGTCGCGCCCGATGTAATCCCTTACTGCCTCGAGAAAATCCGCTTTCCCGAAATCGGGCCACAGTGTGTCCGTGATATATATCTCCGTGTAGGATGTCTGCCAGATGAGGAAATTCGACAGCCGCATCTCCCCCGATGTCCGAATCAACAAATCAGGATCGGGCAATTCGGCCGTATATAAGTACGACGACAACAAGACCTCGTCGATATCCTTCGGCTTGATTTTCCCCTTTTGCACATCGGTTACAATACCCTTAACGGCATCCAGAATCTCCGTCCGACCGCCGTAATTGAGCGCCAGATTCAGAGTTAATCCGGTATTTTTCGCCGTCTTTTTTATCGCCGACTGTAACACTTTGCGACGAGTCAGCGGTAGTTCATCGATCCGTCCGGTTGCGATCAGCCGTACGTTGTTTTTCATGAGGTCTTCAAGTTCTTCCAGTGTCGTTTTCGACAGAAGTTCCATCAGGGATGCGACCTCGTCTTTGGGCCGCTTCCAGTTTTCCACCGAAAACGTATACAGGGTAATGAACTCGATACCGATTTCTCCCGCGATTTCCACGATTTCCCGCACCGATTTAACTCCGGCGCTGTGGCCTTTCGTGCGCGGGAGCCCCCGCTTGGCCGCCCAGCGACCATTGCCGTCCATAATAATGGCGACATGCCGGGGCAGTTTGCCGCTGGCCTCGATTTCGGCGATTATATTCCTCAGAGCATCGTCCATGACATTCTATTCTACGCATACAGCCCGCTTTCGGCAAGGTAAATCTCGTCTTTGCCTTTTCCTTCTTCTACCATCAATACAGGACTAAAATATCATTGTTTTTAGTCAACAGCGCTCCGGATTCAGCGTATATGTAATAAACCGGGCAACATGAATCATGGAGGCGATATGAAGGTCAAAGATATTCTGGACGACACCCATCGACACCCGATTACGGTCAAGGAAGACTCCACGCTGGGCGAGGCTATGGACTTGCTGGAAAAGAACAAAATCGGCGCCCTGCTGGTCTGCAACTCCGACGAAATTCCGGTCGGTATCATTACGGAGCGCGATGTCCTGCGCCTCTATTACGGCAAACGGAGCGATATCAGCAACATGCCGGTCAGCGAGAACATGACGACCCGCATGGTCATCGGCGTCCCGGATGACGACATCGAATATATCGCCAACATGATTACCCAGAAAAGAATTCGGCATATCCCCATTATTGATATGGAGAATAAACTCTGCGGTATCGTTTCGATCGGAGATATCGTGAAGGCGAAGATGGACAAGGCCGAGGGGCACGTCCGCTATCTGGAGGAATACATCACCGGCCGCCAGCACACGGCGGGTGAATAGTTACTACAAAACAAGAAAAGGTTTTTTACAGTAAAATCGAGTCTGGCAATCACTTAATATGCCGGACTCTTTTTCATTTGATGGCAACTTTGTTGTCGCGGTCATTTCAAAAAAGTAGATTCCGGATTTCACGGAATCATCATTATAGAACTTCCCCCAATGTAACATATAATTTCCCATTGGAAGAGTATCACTGCATACAGTCAATATGGTATCGCCATCTTGAGATAGTATTAGAATTTTGACAAACGCGGTGTCGTTCAATCCAAAATTAGTACTCGTACAAGGACTCATCGGGTTTGGGTAATTTTGCTCAAAGTAATATCCCGTTTTTAATGAGTCTCTTTGGCCAATACTTGAATATTTGGTCTTATGAATTGATCCCTCCTGAGCAAGTAACTGATTTGAAAATATACATAACATGATAGAGAATAAAGTTACTCTGCACATATATCCTCCCCATAAGACATCCTCGCCCCACTCATTTATCCACTAAAAAACAACCTTTTCGATTGCTGCATGAAAATAGGCAGAGTCACAAGTTACTCTGCTCAACATGTCGAATCTTTTTTCTTCGCATTTTATGGCATCGAAATTCAACATCATCTTTGCCGGCCCCAATTCTTTATAAAACTGGAAATTATACTGCCCACTTGATAGAATAGTATCGCAGAGAAGAGCAACCGTATCTATTTCAGCGTTTGAAAGATATAGTATTACGCGAGCGGAATCGCCGACTCCGAATTTATATATTTCGGCCGGTCAAAATGGAGTAAGAACCGGGCCTTTTAGAAAATACCCCTCACACGTCGTATCTGCCTGTTCAAGATGTGTATACTCCCGACTTTTCCCCGCATCTCCAGCTAAGACAACCGAGCCAATACACAGACACACAATTTGCACCAATAACATTTTCAGCATTATATCTCCTCCGCTTGTACCCCTTATACAAAAAAAGCCGCCCGATGGGCGGCCTTTTTTATGCAGTCTTTTCTACCGGATCAAACCGACATGATCTCTTTCTCTTTGGCATCCATCAGCTCATCGATCTTCTTGATATATTTATCGGTCGCTTTCTGGATAACATCCATGCCGTCGTGCATCTGATCTTCCGAAACTGATTTGTCCTTTTCGGCCTTCTTCAACTGATCATTGGCATCGCGCCGGATATTGCGCACAGCTACGCGGTTGTCTTCGGCGATCTTCTTGCACAGCTTGACCAGCTCTTTGCGGCGCTCCTCGGACAGCGGAGGAATCGGGATTCGAATCACGCTCGCCTCGGCCTGCGGATTGAGCCCCAGTTCGGCCGCCTGAATCGCTTTGACGACATCACCGATGATGCTCTTATCCCATGGCTGCACCAGCAGGCTCTTGGGATCGGGCACCGAGATCGAGGATAACTGATTGAGCGGCGTTTTCTGCCCGTACGCCTGGACTTTCACGCCGTCCAGCAGCGCCGGGGTTGCCTTGCCCGAACGGATTCCAGCTAATTCACCCTGCATCGATTCGATCGTTTTCTGCATGCGCCGTTCGGTTTCAGATTGAATTTCTTTAACCATAGCAAGACTCCATTCTCAATGAACCAATGTTCCGATATGCTCACCCGTACCGGCCCGGTACAGATTGCCTTCTTTCGTCATATTAAATACCAATATCGGTATTTTATTTTCCCGACACAAGGCAATTGCGGTCGCATCCATAACTTTCAGATGCTTCGCCAGGACGGTATCATAGGTGATTTCATCGTAAATTTTAGCATCGGGGACTTTCTCCGGATCGGCATCATACACGCCGTCGACGCGCGTGCCCTTCATGACGACATCGGCTCCGACCTCGACCGCGCGCAGAGCCGCCGCGGTATCGGTCGTGAAATACGGGTTACCGGTCCCGGCCGCCATGATGACAACCTTGCCTTCTTCGAGATGGCTGACGGCCTTGTTCCGAATATAAAACTCGGTAACCGTATCCATGCGCAAAGCGGACATAACACGAGCCGAAATTTCCTGGCGATTGAGCTGATCCTTGAGCGCCAGAGAATTTAATATCGTGGCCAGCATACCCATGTAGTCGCCGGCGACCCGGTCCATGCCGTTTTCAGCCGCATTGAGACCGCGGAAAATATTCCCGCCGCCGATAACGATACCGATTTGAATACCGGTGTCATGAAGTTTCTTGATTTGCTTGGCGATAAATTCGACGGTGCCCGGGTCAATACCATATTGACCCGGACCCATGAGACTTTCTCCGGAGAGTTTTAATAAGATGCGCGTAAATCGGGGCGATTCCCCCATATACTATTCTCCTAACCGGAAACGGACGAAGCGTTTGATCTTGATGTTCTCGCCCAGCTGAGCGATCGCGCCGTTAACGACATCGGTAATCGTCTTATCGTTGTCTTTCACGAACGCCTGCTCCATCAAGCAAACTTCACCGTAAAATTTCTCCATCCGACCCGAAACGATTTTCTCGATAATATTGGCCGGTTTACCCTCTTTTTCCGCCTGGGCGCGAAAAACATCCATTTCGGAATCTATCAAATCGTGCGTGACTTCCTCGCGCAGCACGACCTTCGGTTCCGCCGCGGCAACCTGCATCGCGATATCTTTCGCGAAATTACGGAAGTCTTCGGTACGGGCAACGAAATCGGTCTCGCAGTTGATCTCGACCAAAACACCGAGTTTGTCGCCGGGGTGAATATATGAATAAATAAGACCTTCGGACGTGTCACGACCGGCTTTCTTGGAAGCCGACGCGATACCCTGTTCGCGAAGATACTTAATAGCCTTCTCGACATCGCCGTTGTTTTCGGCCAGGGCCTTTTTGCAGTCCATCATGCCGGCACCGGTTTTGTCCCGGAGTTCTTTTACCATTTTCGCTGTAATCTCGGCCATGTTGCTCTATCTCCTCTACCCTGTTATTTCTTTAAGAATTCGTCGTCATCGTCGGTTGAATCGTCGGACATTTCTTCTGCCGTCGCAACCGGGGCGCTCTCTTCTTTTTCCTCAAAATCACTGCCGGCCATCTCTGAGACCGTCGCGCCATGGCGAGCCGAATAAATGGCATCGCACAATTCGTTGGAAATGACACGAATCGATTTAATGGCGTCATCATTTCCGGCAATCGGGAAATCGATCATATCCGGATCGGCATTGGTATCTATAACCGCGATAATCGGAATGCCCAGCTTGGCGCATTCGGCGATGGCGATTTTCTCTTTCTTGGCATCGACGACGAAAACAAGACCCGGAATCATGTTCAAATCTTTGATACCGCCGAGAACCTTCTGGAGTCGCTCCTGCTCACGATTGATACCGATAATTTCCTTCTTGGTGTACTTATCGATCGTGCCGTCTTCTTTCATCTTCTCGATGTCTTTGAGGCGCTTGATGCCGCCGCGAATAGTGTGGAAGTTGGTCAGCATTCCGCCCAGCCAGCGCTCGACGACATAAAACACGCCGACACGCTCGGCAGCTTCCTTCAATACGGTCTTAGCCTGCTTCTTCGTACCGACGAAGAGAATCGGCTTGCCGGTCTGAACGACTTCGGCGATTTTCCGCTTCGCGGCATCGATGGCCGTGAGCGTTTTCTTCAGGTCGATAATATAGATGCCGTTGCGAGCCGTGAAAATGAACGGCTTCATTTTGGGGTTCCAACGACGAGTCTGATGACCAAAGTGTACCCCAGCCTCAAGAAGACGTTTTAAACGTGGATCAATCATTGACAGGACCTTTCTGGTTTAAACGACCACCTCGTTCATCCCCTAAGGCGGGCCGCGGTTGCGGACCCCCGCCTGAGTCCCGAGGTGTGATTACTTGTTAACTCACAAACACAAATTTTAACGCTTGGAGAACTGGAAGCGTTTCCGCGCCTTCGGCTGACCGTATTTCTTCCGCTCGACCTTGCGAGCATCGACGGTCAAATAACCGGCCTTCTTCAGGTCATCGCGGTAATCGGGGTTCATCACTGTCAACGCCCGAGCAATCGCCAGCTTCATCGCCTCGGCCTGACCGGTCAAACCGCCGCCCTTCACCGATGCCGTAATATCGATCTTGGTGGACATGTCGAGCAGTTCGAGCGGAGCCATGATCTGCTGAATCAAAGAATCGCGGCAGAGATAGGTCTTCTTGTCGCGACCGTTGATAATGATCTTGCCCGCGCCGGATTTCAAGTTAACCCGACAGACGGCTTCTTTTCGCCGTCCGGTGGCGCCGCAAACGCCGGGAATTGCCTTATCCGTTGTCTGTTCCATTTCTTTTTCCACTTATTAGCCTAATTTCAGTTCCACGGGTTTTTGCGCCCGGTGCGGATGATGATCATCGGCATACACATGCAGTTTCCGATACACCTGGCTGCCCAGCTTCGTATGCGGAATCATCCCTTTTATGGTTTTCTCAACCAGCCGTTCCGGGAACCGTTCCTTCATCTGAGCGAACGTGCGCGTGCGCAGTCCACCCGGATAACCGGTATAGCGGTGATAGCGCTTCTGATCGGGCTTTTTACCCGTCATACGAGCGTGCCGAGCATTGATTACGATGACATGGTCACCGCAATCCATATGCGGCGAAAAATACGGTTTGTCTTTTCCCCGCAGGATATCGGCAATGCGCACTGCCGCACGACCAAGGATCTGGTCCTTAAGGTCGATAACATACCATTTCCGGTCCAAGTCCGAAACCTTAGGTATAAACGTTTTCATTTCCTACTCCAGAAATCAAGTTTCCGTCTTAAACAGAGCCAGAAAATATACGCGAAAATATCTGTCTGTCAAGTCCTTAATACTTGTTTTTTTACAGATTTTTCCCCACTCCCCTTGATATCGGCCAAATCGACGGGTGATTTAGGTCTTGAAGTCAAGCCCGTAATAGGCATTAGATTAGCCGGTCAAAATCGCGGTATGGGAAAAGGAGCTGGCAGGAGGCTAAAAAACGAGGTGATTTCATGAAATGGCACTGATTTTGATAAAATTGTTATTAGGAGTCGATTTCAAAGGAAAAACGGAATTAAACCAGGGCGGTACACAGTGTCTCATCCACCAGATTGGGTTCTGTACCGAACCAATCTGCGTCATCCAGAGAAAACACTTTAAATCCATGTGTGAGTCCGTAGATGTTAAAATCGGTGTAATTGTTGAGGTGGAGATAAAAAGTAACTATAGTGTCAACGCGAATTTCCCCGCGGGCATTCAAACCGGAAACGGAATCAATAGAAACTCCGCCCGGTGATTGAGGACTTAGATGAGAATATGATGATGGTGTTGAGGGGGGGGGGGTAACTGACTGACTATCAACATCTTCTATTGTCTGTATCTCGGTAGAGTCTTTTACCAATTGAGCCGGACGTACCCAAGACGGCGCTGTTATAAACACGAATTTTATGTCCGCATTTATCAACTCAATTAAATTGCTTAAGCTGGCCTTAATTCGAAAGGCATTGGGATACTTAACTAATTCTTTGCCTGCCGGAATTTTCCCCAATATCCGCGTAGCTTCAGCCATTTTCGATGTATCTCGCAAATCAATAGCCACTTCATATTCAGTTTGTAGTTGTTGCGGGGTTAGTTCATCAAAAGAAGGTTCTCTATATGGATCATAAACGGTTGAATCCGGCGTTCTCTTGATATACTCCTGCCTGCCTGGAATATTACTTTTTCTATCGAACCCAATACTGGCAAAAGTAAACTCTTTGCCGTTAATGGCAATAATATTAACCGTTATACTAGTGTCTTCAGGGACTCCAAGTTCTAATGTCCCCGACGCTGAACCATTTGCATCCATCTCTACTTTCCAACTGCGAGTTTCAAGCGTATCAAATGTGTATTTGTTTCCATGATGTTCATCTCCTACTTCGCATGTTATTTTTATATAATCGAGTGTTATCTGCGTTTCCGGGGCGATGTAGCCGCGGTATTTATCAATGAATTCAACTGTGTAATCAAAGATGGCTGTCGTCCCCCTTGCCAAGTCGCTATCTGTGGTATAATGAATTCTGAGCGGCGTATTAGCCTGGCCGGACGCTCCGGCAATAGATAAAAATACCGCTAATAACAACAAGCAGAATCCTGTTGTAAAAAATAGCTGTTTGTGATTCATAAGATTTCTCCTTTTGATAGAATATGGTTTGTTTGAGTAAGCGCAGCGCTTTTTCCTTATACCCGTCCGACTATCCAATAGTAAATACAAATCCGGGAATTCTTCCCGATCTGTTTCACATATATAGCCCGCTTTTGGATTTCGGAGTCGTAACAGTGCTTAATAATAAAGTAATTGTTGAATCAATCGGAGTCAAGAGTATTGGGTAATAATATAAGATAGATAAGTATTATGAGAGCCAAATACTTTTATTAAAACAATTCAAAGACCCTTTTGGTCGACTATCATAGATTTATTGCCACAAAAAAAGGCCCCGGCTGCAACCCGGGGCCTTTTGTCTCAGATGTATATCCAAAGATGTAATTTATATCTTGCCGACCAGCTCCAGACCCGGCTTGAGGGTCTCGGCGCCCGGTTTCCAGTTCATCGGGCAGACTTCGCCGCCGTGCTCGCGGACGAATTTGGCCGCCTGGAGCTTGCGGAGCAGCTCATCGGAACTGCGACCGATGGAGTTGTCGTTGACTTCAAACGACTTCAGAACGCCGTCCGGATCGATAATAAACGTACCGCGGAGAGCCAGACCGGCAGCGTCGATGTACACGCCATAGTCCCGGGAAAGCTGTCCGGTCGGATCAGCCAGCATCGGGAAGGTAATCTTCTTAATCGTGGCGGAGGTGTCGTGCCAGGCCTTATGGCTGAATACGGTGTCGGTCGAGGCGACCATGATCTCGGCGCCTTCATTCACAAACTTTTTATAATTATCGGCCAAATCACCAAGCTCGGTCGGGCAGACAAAGGTGAAGTCTGCCGGGTAGAAAAAGAGAATGGTCCATTTGCCCTTATAATCGTTCAGAGAGATTTTCTTGATTTCGCCCTGGTAGTAGGCCTCAACGTTGAAATCCGGGGCGTGATCATTAATGCGTACCATAAGTTGTTACTCCTTGTCTTTATTGAATATATCGTAAGTTGTTCTCGTCTTATCCCATTGCCCGTATTCATGCAGGCACCCGTATTAATGGACTAATAACAGCCGCAATATCCATTTGTTCCCTTCTCGATGACTTTGAATACGATTTTTCATTAATTATTCATAATACGGGCTTGTTGGCTGTACTCAATGCCGGTTTCCCATCAAAACGATTGCTTGCCATTGATTACAAAAAAGGATTCCGCTATATTGAGAATAACCTATCAAGGAGAAACAAAGAATGGAATATACCCTGCGTCCGATAAAGCATGCCGATAGAGAGCCCATGGTCAAAGTCTTTAACTATTTCGCCGAAAACAGCTTTGCCGCCTATTTCTCCCGGCCGGTCGGACCGGAGTTTTTCGAGCGGTTCTATCGGATGTGCGTCGGATACCCGTTTCTGGCTATCGAGACCGAGGATAAACAATTCGTCGGTTTCGGCTGCCTGCATCCCTTCCATGCCGCCGATTCCTTCCGCCACACCGCCGAAGTAACCTATTTTATCCTGCCCGAACACACCGGTGCGGGTCTCGGTACTCGCCTATTGAACGAGTTTTTCGACTGGGCAAAGCGAAATGAAATCTCCATTATCATCGCCAGTATCTCCTCCAAAAACGACCAGAGTATCGCCTTTCACAAGAAGCACGGCTTTGCCGAAACCGGCCGCCTCAAAGGGATCGGCCTCAAGCGCGGAGAACCATTCGACGTAGTCTGGATGCAGAAGTCTCTTTAATTATCTATTTCCACTGTGCAAAAAAAGCGCATTGTAACTATCCTGTATCAATTCCGTTTTTATTAATCCGAAAATAGTATTAGAGGGGCGAACGCCACCGAAAGGAAACGATGGCGACTATCCCCGACTATGGACTGTATCGACACCACGGACTGAAACGCACGCAAAGGGATGTGATAAAATGCCCACGGAGCGGGTAGAATTGGGACCGAAATTCGGTGACCGGATCGAGTATTTTTCCGATAAAATAAATCGACGTTTTATAATTCGGCCATTTCGCAATGAAGACTCCGAAGCCGTCATCGATATTCTAAATTACTTTTTCGATCACTCTTTCGCAGCCTTCCCCGATCACCGCGTCGATTACGATTTCATTGAATTCATCAAGTTGAGCGTCATGGATTTTCCGTTTTTCTTTATCGAAACGGACCGCGGTGAAAATGCCGGATTCGGATACATGCATCCCTATGATTATTCGAATGTCTTCGACCGGGTCGGAGAATTGACGATATTTATTCTCCCCCACTTCGGCGGCAATGGCCTGGGTACAGTCCTGCTCGAAGTATTCACTGAAAAGGCCCGCGAGAGAAACATCGAATCACTGCTCTCCTGTATTTCAGCCGTGAACGAGGACAGTATCGGATTTCACATCGCACACGGCTTCGAGGAGTGCGGGCGATTCAGACGCATCGGCCTGAAAAAAGGCCAGGTCTTCGATATCGTCTGGGTACAAAAATTCGTCTGACTCCAATAAAAAACAGGCCCGAAATCCATCAGACCTGTCTTAAATCCAATCAATATAAAGAATCTATTTCTTCCGGCCGCCCGGGCGAATTCCGGTATCTGTAATATAAGCTGTCACTAATTCATGCGGTGTGATATCAAATGCCGGAGAGTACACCTTGACCCCGTCCGGAGCCGTCCGCCTGCCGAACCCTTCCGTTACCTCGACCGGATCGCGCTCCTCGACAACGATCTCTCGCCCCGTCTCCAGCTTTTTATCGAAGGTCGATTCCGGAGCCGCCACATAGAACGGAATGCCATGCTCCTTGGCCAGCACTGCCACGGAATAGGTACCGATTTTATTTGCGACGTCGCCATTCTTCGTGATCCGATCCGCCCCGGTAATCACGGCGTCGATTTTATCCAGCGCCATGCAATACCCGGCCATGTTGTCGGTGATGAGCGTGACGTCAATATCTTCCTGCATCAGCTCCCAGGTCGTTAACCGGGCGCCCTGCAGGAGCGGCCGCGTTTCATCGGCAAAGACTTTAATATTCTTGCCCATTTCTTTGGCCTTATAAAACACGGCGAGAGCCGTTCCGATGCCGCCTGTCGCGAGCGCTCCGGCATTGCAATGCGTCAGCACGGTCATGCCGTCTTCGAGCAGTTCCGCACCGTACCTGCCCATTGCATCACACATATCGACATCTTCTTTATAGATGGCATCGGCCTCATCCCAAAAGACCTTCCGGAATTCATCGATAGAATTACCGCCATAGGCATCCACCTTTTCCATAACGCGATCGACCGCCCAGGCAAGATTGACCGCCGTCGGGCGGGCATTCTTAATCTGTTCGGCGACATCCTTCATGAGCCGCTTGAACGGCTCGACGGTGATATCCGCCTCGGCTTCGACGGCAAGGCACAGCGCATAAGCCGCGGCAATACCGATAGCAGGCGCGCCTCGCACCTCCAGCCGCTGGATTGCCGGGATCACATCCCGATAATCCGTATATGTATTGTAAACGAACTTCCCCGGAAGCACAGTCTGATCCAGGAGCAATAATTTCTTATCCTTAATATCGATTGTCTTGAACTTCACGTCAGTCTCCTACGATTTGCACTATCAATTCACGACTTCTGCTCTTGTTGTCGAAGTCGACAAAAACGATTTGCTGCCAGGTGCCCAGCAGCAGCTTCCCGCTCACGAACGGCACGGTTATATCCGGACCGATCAGCGCCGCCCGCAGATGCGAAAACCCGTTACCATCGTGCCAGGTCTGATCATGGTTATACGACACATTGGACGGGATTATTCCTTCGAGAAACTCGGGCAGGTCTTTTTTCAGTCCCGGTTCATACTCCAGCGTCGTCAGGGCGCTGGTCGAACTGGACGTAAAAACGGTAACTGTCCCCGAAGATATGCCACTGGAGCGGACGCAATCGCCCACTTCGCCCGTGATATTATGGATATCGCAATATCCCACGGCCGAGAGGCGAATCGTCTTGGTGACAACCATCTAATACAAATACCTTTTGATTTTGCGCGTCGAAGTCTTCGCCAGTTCTTCGCGCGTATAGGTGATGTGCTTGACCCGCTTGAAATCGGCCATCCGAGAACAGATTGCCTGAATATCCTTACCAACTACTGTCTTGCAATCCGCTTCCGATACGCTGCCGGGCTGTTTGCCGAGCTCCGCCGCCAGCAGTTCATAGTCGGGATAAATCAGAGCCGCGACTTCCTCCCGACCATTATTGGCCTTGTGTCCATACACCATCGCCTCGAGGATAAAATCGGAATTCAGCAGTTGCGCCTCGATTTCTTCGGGATAAATATTTTTCCCGGCCGCCGAGACGATCAGGTTCTTGGCTCGCCCTTTTATAAAGAGAAATCCCTCGTCGTCGATATACCCGACATCGCCGGTTCGCATCCAGCCGTTGTCGAACAATGCGTTCGTCGCCTCATGGTTGTTTTTATACCCCGGAGTCACCATCGGCCCCTTGGCCAGGACTTCACCGATGCCGCTGTCATCGATAGAATCAATTTTAAGCTCTACCCGAGGCAGCGGCTTGCCGACCGAACCGAATTTGATTTTCTCCGGCAGGTTCACCGTCAGCACCGGCGACGTTTCCGTGAGTCCATAGCCCTCAAGAAGCGTAAAGCCCAGCATGCTGAACCCCTTCGCGACCTCAATCGGCAGAGGCGCGCCGCCGGAAACGATCAGCTTCAACGACGATAGCCCGGCCTTCTGACGAAGCGACGCAAACAGCTTTTTCCCGGCATTTTTGCCGGTCAGCGAATAGATCGCACGAGTCGATTTATTAAGCATCGTAAACATCAGGCGCTTAGTCAGAGGCGCCTTCTTGACGGCCCCCAGGATACCATGATACAGCTTTTCCAGAATAAGCGGCACGGCGATAAAATACGATATGTTGTGCCGCTGAAATCCGGTCATGATTTCCCGGCTGTTGAGTTCGCGGACATAATAAATGGCGCAGCCGTTCAGGATAGCCAGCAGGAAACCGGCCGTCGCTTCGAAAGTATGATGGAGCGGCAGCACCGACAGGAAGCTATCCCCGGCTCGAAATCGTACACAAATCAAAATGCTGTCGATATCGCTCAGGATGTTATTATGTGTCAGCATGACCTGCTTGGCCTTGCCGGTCGTCCCGGAAGTAAAAATGATAACCGCCGTTTCATCCTTGTTCTCAGAAAATCGCGGCACAAATTCCTTCGTATCGGCGACCGGAATATTGGTCAGGTCATAGATTTTCACTTCCCTGTCGATGGACGAGACGATTGATTCCGCGATATCAATAAATTTATGCGATACGAAAACGCGTTTGATGCCCGAATCGATGAAAATCTGCTTCAATTCGTCTTTCTTCAGGAGCGAATCAAACGGCACGACTGTCCCACCGGCCGAGAGGATGCCGAGATATACCTTCCCCCATTCGGGTCGGTTCTCAGAAAGTAACCCGACCGCCTCACCGGGCTCGATATCCGACAGACACAAGGCGCACTCTTTGACTTTCTCACCCAATTGATGATATGTCACGATTGCGTCTTCGCCGGAATATCCCATCGCCGGCAATTGGCCATGCTTCTCCACTGCATGAAAAAAACGCGCTGCAATATTGCGCACGGTACTCAATCCTTTTTCCATTTCCAGTAAATACGAAGTTCCCGATCAAATATACGAATTCGGCGGCGCGCGCGAAAGTATTTTGTAAGTAACTGGTAATTAACACAAAAAAGGCGCCGGATTACTCCGGCGCCTTGAGAGTCGCTATCAACGTGTCAATTTATTCGTTTGAGAATGTTACCGTCGTTGTCATAACGAGATTGCCACCGCGCGGATCGGTATCGGTAATTGTAATCAATCCCTTCGTACCGCCCGTACTGTCGGCCGGAGCCGAGAAACGGAAATCATACGCTTCACCGTACGTATTCGTCTCGGATGTCGCAGTCGTCATAGTCCCACTACTGATCGTAGCAGTCAGGGTATGGTCGCCCAGCGGATTGCCGGCGCGATCCTTAATGACGGCACGGATCGGTATACCGGTCGCACCGTACGGAACCGAGGACGCGTCGAGCGACACACCTGATTCATCATAGAACGACGTACCGGTCGTCAGCGTACAGACGACATACGTGCTGGCGAAACCGCTGCGGATCGTGATAACATCGATACCGCCGATACCATCGTCATTGCCGCCGGTCATGGAATAGTCCTGTTTCAACACCGGTGACATATATGAGCCTTCGAAAATCGAGGCATTACATCCATCAGATGTTCCGCCGCCATTCGCGGTACCATACAACGTCTTGGTTGTCACTTCGGTCTCATCAATAACAAAGTTGTTATTCAGGTCGCGAACGTCGGCCCAGAAGGTAGCTTCCGATTCGCCATTGGCCGAAAGCATTTGCGGCGACATTGTAGCCGTGATCGAGGACGGGATATAGCTGTTGATAAACATCGTCGAACCGACTACCGTTCCGCCGGATGTTTCACCCCATACCCAGACGCGACCATCGACCTGCGGCTCACCGGTGCGGAAAATCGCCTGCGCAACACCGCTGGAATCCTGCGTGATGCCGTAGGCATCGATTACGCCTTCATCGACCGTAAAGTACACGACGACCGAATCCTGCACCGGGTTGTGATAAATATCGGAGACCACAGCGTCGACATACAACTCGCGGTTGACGGTATTCCAGCCGTCCATATTACAGAAGTCGGATCCGACCGCGATGTAATACGGAGGACCCGCAAACACCGACACGAAGGCCGCATTTGAAAGCACTGATCCGGCGCTGGCATACAGCCTGAGCGTTCCGGAGATCGTACCTGCCCACACCTGAACGGTTGCAATACCGTTGGAATTCGTAATGGCCGTCACAGGACCAGCTCCTTGGCCATTAATATTTTCGCCGCCACCGGGGCCATTGGAAATCGAGAAATTGACTGTGACGCCTTCCGGTACGCGATTACCGGCGACATCATAACAAATTGCTTTTAAATCGGTAAATTCGAGACCGCCGGTATGACGGACCTGAATGCCGGTCACATCGGTTGACAATTCGATGGCATAAATCGTCGCATCCGGAGTCAACTGAATCGACGCCTCGACGGAACCGTCAAAATCGGTCGTACCGGTAACGGTCGCTTTAATGTACGATGTCGTCGCTTCGCTGCCGGCGGTGTACGCCACAGCGATCGAACCGGCCTGCGTGTATGCAACTGAGGGGATAACACCAATCGGATCCCACGTATCATTTGCATTAAAGTCGAACATCAGCGAATCACCGGTCGAATAATAACCGTTGCCGTCGACATCATCGAACCGCTCACCGCAGGTCAGCTTGACTATCGTTGAGTCGGGAGCCGGATTTGACTCTTCATCTGATACATGCACGATGACGGTCGCATTTGATGAGCCGTCGGCCGTCAACAGCGACGGCGTAATGTTCATGCTCAGGTTTCCGGAAGTCTGCTGCGCCGATGAATTGACGTTAATATTGACGTACGCAGACGTTGTCGTACCATCCGTACCGGTAATCTGGAATGTTCCCGACTGAGCCGCGGTAAAGATCGTCGATGCAACGCCATAGGCGTCGGTCGTCGCGGTCGTCGGATTAAATGTGCCCGCGGAAACCGGCGTGACGGCAAATGTTACCTGTACTCCGGGTAACAATTCACTATCCGCATCGGTCGCGGTAATGGTGACGATCGTCGTCGATCCCTGATCAAAAGCGGACGGCGTTGCCGTCGGCTGGCTTAAGTTCACATCGCCGGTTGTCGTACCGCCCCCCCCTGACGAGGTCGGTTCTTTCGTTGTTTCACAGCCGGTTATTGTAAGCAATGCCAACAAGAAGATGCCCAGTAATACAACCGGGACACGACTTGAATTACGAAGCAATGACATAACGACTCCCTATTCTTACAAGATTCTTAAATTGTTATCATTCACGGTTACGCTCGCAGAAATCTTACCTTCAACAAAATCCCCCCGCATGTACGGGGGGATTTTTCAACCTCGCCTTGACGATTTTACGGCAACTCCGGTTCCACGGAGGCAAAATCATCGACAATCGTAGGGGTGACGAAAATCACCAAATCACGATTCTGAACATCTTTCTTCACGTATTTGAACAGATTTCCGATAAGCGGGATATCCTTCAACACCGGAATACCGATCTCCGACTCGACTTCATCCTGCGTCGTCAATCCGCCGATAACGGCCGTCTGGCCGTTGAACACGACGACATTGGTTTCGGCATTCGAGGTATTGATAATAACGCCGTTCGCGTCATATTCATATGTCGAACGTTCCGGTCGCAGATACATCAGCACCTTGTTATCCGATGTGATATGCGGCGTGACCTTCAACAGCGTGCCGATCTCTTCGAAACTGATAACCGTATTACCGGCCTGGTCAAACTGCTTAATCGGTACTTTTTGCCCCATCTGGATGCGCGCTTCGGAATTATCAATCGTTGTAATTTCCGGATGCGCGATTATCTTTCCTCGCCCCTCGGATACAAGAGCAGACACCTTGGCTTCGAGATCCCAATCGTCATGTATCGTGCGGACCCAGAAGGTTCCGGCCGGCGAACCGACCTGGTCAAGGTACTGGGACGCCTGATGGTATGTCTGGGCGGCGATGTCGCCCTCGACTCCGTCACCGTACATATCATCGGTCGGCAGCGTGGTGATATCGCCACTGGCGCCATGAGAGGTCCAGTCGATACCCATTTCGGAGAGCTCACGCGAACTGACTTCGAGAAGCTGCGCCGAAATACGAATCTGCCGCGGCGGCTGATCGAGATTCGTCACATATTCCATCACCCGCTCCATATTCTCAGGAATTTCCTGAAGAATGATGGAATTGGTGCGTGGATCGGCGGTCGCCTTACCGCGATCGGACAGAAGCGATTTCACAGCGTCGACGATACTCTCAGCCGTCGAGTTGTTCACCCGGATAATCTTCGTATCCAGGTCGACCAGCTTCTTCTGCTCGACATGATGTTTGCGCTCCTCGGTCATTTCCTTCCGATAATCCTCGGCCGGAAGCACCCGAATGTATCCGGCATCTTCGTATATGATAGCCAGATCATAGGTACGGCCGATGATCTCGAGCGCATTCTGCCAGGTCACATTGGTCAACGAAATCGTGACATTACCGGCTACGGCCGGAGCCACGACGACGTTAATTTTACCGTAATCGGCCAGAAAACGGATGACCGAGCGGATTTCTGCCGCCTGAAAATTTACTACCTTGATCGGCTCCAGCTGCTCCGTCGTATCAGCGGCGGTCAGCGAAACCATGATGGTCAGTAAAAACAGTACGCTGAAGAATAGTTGCACTGTTTTTCCCAGTCTACGCATCAGACTACCCTCTCTATAAAACATTATTCTTTTTCCATTTCTTTGACGACCGTCCGACTCCAGCCATATTCCGTAATCTGGAAATACACGGCATGTTCGTCGATCTGTGCGACATACCCGTTGCGCACGCGATCACCGGTCTTCAGGATATAACCGATCCCATCGCGGTCTTCCATCAATGCGGCATCTTTGCCGCCCTTTTGAGTGGATTCGATGACACCGACGAGATGCAGGGTTTCAATATTCGGAATCTTGTTCAAATCGACCCGACCATTCGATTGCTTTTCGATATCAATAAGGGACTTGAACGGATCCCGACCACTCGCACCTTTATATTTAATTACTATTCGCTGCGGGAACTGAACGACCTGAGCCTGTTTCAACCGGGCGGACTGCGCCGCATCGCGGCGGAAGCGCGACGGCTGCTTCTTGGCGGCCGGTCCCGGCTGCGGCACGGACTCAGTATTATCCACAGCGGCAGTCGTTTTGTGATCTTCTTCCTTCGGAGCCGGAAGCGATGTAATCTTCTTCGGCGCCGGAGCCTCAGGCTTCTGCGATTCGGCGGATTTCGCCAGTACCGGCTTCTCTACCGGTGAACTGGGAGCCGGACGCAGTTTGGCCTTTTCGTCTTCCATATCGGAAGCCGTGTTCGTCTTTTCTTTCGGTTTGGCCTGCGGCTTTTCTATCTGAGCCGGTTTTTCGGCCTCTTCGTTTTTCACTTCCTTCGGCTTGGGTTCATCACCCGGCCGCGGAGGATTATCGGTGCTTTGATCGTACGAGGCAAACGCGACGGCACGCCGAATCGTGTCATTCGTGATATTCGGATTCACTTTAACCGGTTCCTTCACCTGTGTATCGCGATGCGCCAAAATTGACGGCTTCTTCTGTACGCTCGGAACGGCCGGCTTCGGCTGTTCAACCTGCTGCTTCGGCTCTTCGACCTTGGCTACCGTTGTTTCCTGCTTTTTCGGCTGCTCGACGACTTGGGTCTTAGCCGGTGCAGGTTTTTGGGTCTGGTCCTGATTATTCTGTGCCACGACCGGAGCAGGCTTTTGCTCAGGCTGGCTTTGTTTTTCCGCAACCTGCGGCTTGGCGCCGGAAGGCGTTCCATCGGTCAGGCCGAGCTTAACCTGTAGCGGTACCGGTTTGCTGTCAATCGGGGTATCCCGCTCGACAGACGATTCGGAATTCTGGGCCACAGCGCGCGGCTGCTGTTTGGTTACTTCCACAACTTCAGCCTTGGGTTTCGGGGCCTCTTCCTTAACGACGGCAGGCTTTGCTTCCTGCTTCGTCGCAACCGACGGCTTCGGCATTTCCGAGGCATTCGCTATAACGATGGACGGTTTCTTTGGCGAAACGGTCTGCTGCTCGGACTTGGCAGGCGTCGGTTCGGCCTTCTGCGCGACGACAGGAGCCGGAGACTGCGTTTCCTGAGTCTGTGCGTCGCTACGCCAGGCGGTAAAAGCAGGCGTCTTGGTATCCGAGACCATTACCTGCACGCGGTTGCCGTTCTGCTCGACCCGATACACCGACTCTTCGCGGAGATCGAGGACGATACGAACGACTTCTTCGGGAGTCACCGCATACTGCGACGTACGAATGTTCGTAATCACGCACGACGGTAAATCCGCATACGCCTTTTCAGGCAGCATATGCCGCGACGCGAGACAGTCCAGGACTATCCGGAACGGCTTGCCTTCCTTGGCCTCGACCGATTGATGGGCGGTACGGATAACGCCATCGCCTTCAACGGTCAATACCGTAAAATTGCCTTCATGCGACAACTGCAGCTTGTTCACATGCGTCGGCCCCGCCCACACTAATGAGGCGGCAATAAGAAGAATGCCGGTGAGTGTTGCTATTTTTCTGCTTGTGCCGGACATGGTCACGTTCTCCAACTTATATTTCCAGCTCGTCGAGCCGTTCTTCTGCTTTGACATAATAGGTTGACAGTGTGAAACGGGCGGAAACGGTGTTCTTGTCCTGTTCCATCTTGTCATCCTGGACTTCTTTGAAACCGCCGGCCGGAGCCGCGGTCTCGAGCCGCATGTTGCTGACATTGACGATGAACGGGAAGTTGGCAATGTAGCTGATAAACTTACCGAACTCATGATATCCGCCGGTCAGCTCGATGTCGTACGAGGCGATATTATAGAATGACTCCGACTGTACCGCCTGCGGAGTAATCGAAACGATTTTCGTGCCCGTCAGCGACGACGCCGTGTGTAACTGAACTAAAAACGACGGCACCATCTTCACTTCCGGCAACAACTGCTCGACCTCACGATATTTCGCAAGGAGGGATTCGTACTCTGCCTTTAAGGCTTCGAGCGATTTCGATTTCATCTCGACGTTGCGCAGATTCGTAATCATCGTCTGATATTCGCGCTGCTTCGACTCGATCGAATTGGCCTGAGGCGTATACACACGCGAGTACCAGAAATAGACGACGATGAAGAAGGCAAGGCAGCCGAGCGCAATCTTTTGTACTTTGGGATCTTTAAAATCCATCTCCCTCTATCTCCCTTTAATATCCCGCCAGCAAATCGGGACCGGATTCCTGTACAAGAAGTTTTTCAAGCTCCTCGTCGGATAAATAGTGAACCGTTGCATGTACTCTATAATTGTAAGCTTTCTGCTCCTGGATCATGACTTCCTCAACCGACTCCATCTCGATATCCGAGAAGTAATTCGAGCGCATCATGTTGATCATGAAATTCGCCAGCGAATTGAGCGTAAACGAGAATCCTTCCAGGCTGATCGGCTTTGTCGTCGCCAGAGCCATCGGCTGCTGTGCACCGGTCGTGTCGGCTTTCGGAGCGGGAGTCCGGGACTCCTCAAACAGCGACAGCCACATGAACTCGGGCACCTGGCGTGATACGTCTTCGAGAATCCGCACCCAAACGGTCCGGTGACGGTCCAAACGATTGACCGCCTCCATGCGCTTGACCAGCTTCTCCTTGACGTCGATCAAGGCATCAACCACGGTGATGTCCTTCTGCAATTGCTGGGTACGAAAACGGGCAATTTCCATTTTCTTCTCCAGTTCCTTGAGCTGGTACATCTGGTATCCGCTTATCGAGGCAATCATCAGAATAACGCCGACGACCGCACCGATGGCGTAATACCCGGTTTTGCCGAGACTGAGCTTGCCGGAGCGTTTACGGAATTCCTTGGGGAGTAGATTTATTTGAATCATTTCCATGGTCTACCCTACTTTCCTCATAGCCATCCCAATCGGTACCGTTAACAGCGGAGCGATTTTTTCCGGCTGCAAGCCTTCCAACCGTTCCGGATCATATTCCACATTGCGAAGCGGATTGAAAATCTCCAGAGGAATCTGCAGCTTGGACTGCAGGTATTCCGGCAGATACGGCACCAGGGCGCCGCCTCCCGAGAGGACCATCCACTCGATGTTTTCCGTATTGGCCTGGGACTTGAAATAGTTGAACGCCAGTTCCAGACCGTTAATGGTTTCCTCGGCCGACGATACGATCGTCGCCTTCAGCATATCCTGGTCGATGGAGCCTTCCATCTCGCCCTGGATCGCCTTCGTTGTCAATTCATGATTGAGTCGGAATTCGTGCTGAATGGCATTGAAAATCGACCGCGTTCCGACCGCGACATCGCGCGTCGAATGATAGTGACCGTCTTTCAAATAAAGGACGTTCGTCACGTCCTGACCGAGATTCACCAGAGCGATCGTTCGGTTCGGGTCGACGTCGTAATTGTTGACGTACGCGTTATACATCGCGAACGAATCGGTATCGACGATCACCGGAGTGAGACCACAATCCATAATCAGCGAAATGTAGCCTTCCAGAAATTCCTTGCGGGCGGCAACCAGCAGAACTTCCATCTTCTTCGTGTCCTCATTGACACGAATGACGTGGTGATCCAGCGCGACGTCTTCGACATCGAACGGCGAGCGCTGTTCCGCTTCGAATAAAATCGCCTGTTCCGCCTCGGCTCCGGCCTTGTGGTCGATTACCAACTTGTCGGTAATCAGGGCATGGCCGGACAACGAAACGACGACATCTTTCACGGCGACGTCGCACTCATCCATCACGGATTGAATGCAGAAAATCACCGCTTCCCGGTCACGAATTTCGTCACTGACGATCGCCTCAGGCGGAAGCTCACGTACCGCCATTGAATTGACGACATAACCATTCTTCGATTGCGTGAGCCTGACCATCTTGACCGAATTCGCGCCGATGTCAAGCCCGACGGTAGTCTTGCTGCCTCGTGAAAATAGCATGGTTCACTCTTCTTATGTTAACTGTGCTTTTTCATTTTCTTGTATCGTCTCAAATTGCAAATAATTTACTACTTTACGCATTTTGCCTCGGCGGCAAACTATTTGCAGAGACGACGACTTTGTTATCTCTTCGGCATTATGGGATTAAGTCTTAACTGTTTTCCGTAATTTATTTTAACCCAACGTATTAAAGGGGCCTCGGATTGACCGAAGCCCCACGGAGGATGAGAAGGAGGGAGCTATGTTTCTGCGCCTTTATTTTTAGTAATTATATATATCTCCCATCTTTGTCCGGCCGGTCGAGGCTAACACGCTGACCGAACAAATATTTACGCCCCCATCACTGGGATGAGAAACGAAATTGACGCTCCCCGTTGACGAGGCCGTGCCGTTTGGATTATAGACTATCGCTCCGCCAAAACTGGTCCCGAGGGCTACAAAATCATCAGGCAGCGAATCGACGGCCAAAACGGAATCACCGGATTCAAATGAACCACCGGCCGGATTTACCAAATCAAGAAAAGACGTCACCGTCATGTCATCCTGGTCGAAATAGACGCCGTATGGCTGCTTTTGGGTAATGGCATTTGAGCGGGCCAGACGCATTGTCGATACGATATCTCGAGCCGCGCCTTTGAACCGCAAGCGGTTAATCGCCTGCGAAAAATTAGGAAACGCCATGGCGGAAACGATACCAATGATGACCACGATAACCATCAGTTCCACCAGTGTAATTCCTCGATCGTTCGAAATGCTCTTCATATAATCCTGCCTTGCTAAAATTGCGGCGTTTTTCACAACATCGCCGCAGGTACTCTCGCAATTCCGGTGCCTGACGTTCCAAATCGAATATTTTACCCGATTATTACCCCTAACTCGTTATATATAAATGTTATAACTTTTACGAATCAGCGCCGGTTTGAAACAACCGCCCCCTCGTTCCGGTTATTTTTATGGGAACAATCCCATATATGTGGGCGGTTATCAAGATTAAGCAATTGACAGATTATTATTGTGGTTTAAATTGACGGTAAGAGCATACTTGCCTGAATTTTAAGAGTATTAAGGGGAAATCATGAAGGCACCGCGCACGAGTCTCATCGCATTACTTGTATTTATCCTCTGCGGCCAACTCCTGGCCGTCGATGATATCCTCACTCCCGCCGCCATCACCAGAGCCAAAGAAACCGGAAATCAAATCGAGGCCGTCAAAACATTTTTGCGGCCGCGCCTTGATGACGGTACCGTCAAAGTCTGGGTTTACTTCACCGACAAAGGCGTGAATAACCAGGCAGAGTTTCAGCAAAAGGCAGCCGCCGTCACCCTCACCGACGAAACGCTCGGCCGCCGCAAAAAAATGGGCCTCGATCATATCACCTTTCTCGATTTGCCGGTCGAGAAAAAGTATGTCAACGCCATCACGGCTCGCGGCCCGAAGGTCAAACGAGTCTCCCGCTGGCTCAATGCCGCCAGCTTTTATATGACAATAGAGCAAATCGATGAAATAAACCAGTTACCTTTTGTCGCGAAAATTCGGCCCGTCGCCGCCTTTTCCAAAGAAAGAGTTACCGAAAGCCAAACGCCTCCGGAACCGGTCTATATCCCCACCGATAAAGACGCCTCCTTTCTGAACTACGGCACATCGCTCGGACAGCTTCAGCAAATCAATGTCCCGGTGGTGCATGACAAGGGGCATAACGGCGAAGGCGTTATCGTCGCCATGCTCGACACCGGCTATCGCAAAGACCATGAGGCATTCGCCTCCGCTTTTACCGATGGTCGCGTCCTGGCCGAATGGGATTTTGTTTTTGACGACGGGAATACTCAGAACGAGCTCGAGGATGTAAGCGATCAGCACCGCCACGGCACGCTGACCTGGTCGACACTCGGCGGCGCCAAGAGTGGTGAAATTTACGGTCCTGCCTACGGCGCCTCATTTATTCTTGCCAAAACCGAAGATGTCCGCTCGGAAACGCCGGTAGAAGAAGACAATTGGGCCGCAGCGGTCGAATGGGCCGACTCTATCGGCGCCGATGTCATATCCTCGTCCCTCGGTTATTCCGACTGGTATACCTATTCCGATTTCGATGGTGAAACGGCGACAATCACGATCGCGGCAAACCTCGCGGCCGACCTCGGCATCGTCGTTGTCACATCGATGGGCAACGAAGGCCCCTCGTCCGGAACTCTGACCGCTCCTTCCGATGCTTTCGAATCCATTTCAGTCGGCGCCGTCAGTTCGACGAGAACGATTGCCAGCTTCTCCTCGCGCGGTCCGTCATTCGACGGCCGCACCAAACCGGAAGTCGTCGCCCAGGGCGTTTCAACTTATTGCGCCAGCCCGACAACCACAACGAGTTATACCTTCGCCAACGGCACGTCGCTCTCCTGCCCGCTGGCCGGAGGCTGCGCCGCGGTTATCCTCGGTATGCGCCCCGAATTCACGCCGGCCCTGGTCCGCCGAGCCATGATAGAGACAGCCGATCAGGCATCATCCCCCGATAATAACTATGGCTGGGGATTAATCGACCTCGACGCCGCCCTGCACTGGGGAGCAAAAATATCCTCCGATGTAACCGCCGGTCAGGCGCCATTGACCGTAAATTTCGCAGATAGTTCCACCGTCGATGCTACCGGCTGGGCCTGGTCACTCGGAGACGGCGATTCCTCGTTTGTCGAAAATCCAATCCACGAGTATACGACTCCCGGCCTCTACACTGTCGGACTGACTATTCAAACGGCCTTCGGCAATATCACAACGACCGAAGAAGACTATATCGTCGTTCTGGCCGATACCCTGACTTTCTCAACCGATACCGTGTATGCCGGTCAGCAAAGTGCCGTCGAAGTAAACCTGACGAATTCGCAGGAGCTGATCAGCTTCACGATTACGGTCGACTTCTCGCAGGGGTCGGTGCTATCACTTGACTCGATGTCTACTGCCGGAACCCGATCCGAGGGATATACGACCTCGGTGATCGGCACGAATACTGCCGGTACTCAGCAGGCCATCCGCTTTACTCCGGATGGCACGCCTCTTGCCCCCGGCTCAGGACCGATCATGATTTTGTACTTCGATACCGATGAATATGCCTTCGGCCCGTCGATAGTCTCCGTCGATACCGTCACGGTTGCCGGAAAGTCGCTGGAATTGACGACCAACCAGATCGCATATCAGCCGTTCACGAATGGCGGCGGCGTATTTATCCACGATGTCATTCGAGGCGACGCAAACAACGATGGGACAATCAACATCGGCGACCCCGTGTATCTCATCAGTTATATTTTCAAAGGCGGCGAGGCGCCGATCACCATTGAATCCGCCGATGCCAATTTCGATTTCTCCATCAACATCGGCGACGCAGTATACCTCGTAAACTATATATTCCGAAGCGGTCCGCCACCGAATGATATCTGATGATTTTCGCAAAAAACCCCGCGTGATGCGGGGTTTTTTGTTTATATTCACGGCTTACGATATAACCGGGAGAACTGAGCCGTGAATAGAACGCTGCACATCGATTACTGGCGCGATACGAAACTGAAATCGCATTTCATTTCATTCCTGGACTTCATTTTCGGCTTGAATCTGACCGCCTGGGATACGGCCGGCTATTGGGATTATGATAACTACCATCCCTTCACATATTTTGACGATACCGGTAACATCATCTCACACGTCTGCATGTTTTCTCTGGATGCCGTTATTGACGGTAAACCGGCGAAACTCGGACAGTTTTCCGGCGTCGCCACGCTCGAGGAATACCGCCGCCAGGGCCTCAACCGAGAGCTTACCACAATCGCGCTCGACCGATTTAAAATAGACCATGACTTCTTCTTCCTGTTTTCCGATACCAATGCCGTCGCCTTTTATCAGAGATGCGGTTTCCGCCCGGTCCGAGAACACAAATTCGTCACGAAAATTTCTCCTCGCCCGGCTCAATCCGGCATATATAAATTAAACATGGATGATCCCAAGGATCGCAAGCGGGTCTATGAGCTCGCAAGCCGCCGCGCCCCGGTGTCGGAGCTATGGGCTATCCAGCATCCGAAACTCATCATGTTCTGGTGCCTCTATGGTCTAAAGAACATGGTTCATTATATTCCGGGACTCGATTGTATCGTCCTGTTCGCTCACAAGAATAATCGCATCATCGTATATGATATCATTGCCGAACAGATGCCCACATTCAATCAGATATATCCCTATCTGTCCGGCGAATCTTCCGACCGGGCAGAATTTCTCTTCATGGTCGATAAATTGAATCTTGAGAATATCTCGACCGAACCGGCCGACGAGGACAACAACACCCACCTGATGGGCGAATGCCCGGTCGAGCACAAGCCGTTTATCATTCCCCTGACGGCCCATGCCTGATTGATAATGCTATTCGATTGCTCCTTCGATCTGGAGCAATCTCTTCTTGCGCCACACCCTGCCGCCATACCCGCGCAGATTACCGTTTGCCTCGATAACCCGATGGCACGGGATAACGATCGCCAGATAATTTGCGCCGCATGCTCTGCCGACCGCCCGTGGCGCCTTCGGTTTTTGAATAATCGACGCGATCTCACCATACGTTTTCGTTTTGCCGCATGGTATTGCATTAAGTTGCTCCCACACGGTACGCTCAAATCTGGTTCCGGTTACATCGACCGCGACATCGAATTTCGACCGCCGCCCGGCGAAATATTCACCGAGTTCCTTCTCCAATTGATCGAGATGCCGACTCGTTCCCGGCACAGGCTCCGATTTATACCGCTTGGTCACGCGATGCAATATCCGCTCCACTCCGCCGCGATCCTGCCACTCCAAAAAAAACGACCCCATCCTCGGTGGCCCCGGCAATCATATCCCCCAGCTCATTCTCAATAGTCCGATACACAATCTGCTTCATCATTGATTTATCCTTCCCGGCGGACAACCGAAATGCTTCCTGAACGCCTCGCGAAAACCGCTGGCTGACTCCCAACCGGCCTCGAATGCGGCCGCCAGAAAATCCTGCCCCTCTTCCAGCATCTGGCGAGCATAATTGAGCCGCACGATGCGATGAAACGACAGCGGCGTAATTCCGAGATGTCTCTTGAAATATCGCCGCACCGTCGTTATGTTCACCCCCGTCAAATCAGATAGTTGCCGCTCATTTAGGCGAGCTGTTCGATGCTGATTCATATAGGTGAGCACATCGTGCAGCCATTGCGGCAAGACATCGGGAAACGACTCCGACCGGCACCGTTTGCACCCGCGCAGCCCCGAGGCTATTGCCTCCTCCCGGCTGTCAAAGAATACGACATTCTTCAGCAACGGCAGTTTCGCCTTGCAGGACGGCAAACAGTAAATCCCGGTCGATATCACGCCGACATAGAATTTGCCGTCATACGCGGCATTATTGGCCGACATCTCCGACACCATTTTTTTGTACGATAAGCGAGTCATGTACAGAACATACGAGAATGGAAATGATTAGCTACCGAATTTCGGGCAAGGAAGTTAAAAAAGCGTATCTTTTTGCTCGATAGCCAACAGTTTTTTCTTTAAGGCCAATCCGCCGCCATAGCCGCCCAACCCATTCGAGGCAACGACACGATGACAGGGAATGATAATCGGAATCGGGTTTGCCCCATTGGCATTGCCGACTGCCTGAGCCGCACCCGGTTGACCGATGGCCTTTGCGATTTCTTTATACGTCCGCAATTCGCCGTATGGAATCCGGGCGACGACATCGAGCACCTCGCGCGTGAATCCGTCGACGCATAAATCGAGATCGAGCTCGAACCGGGTAAGCTTTCCATCCAGATACGACTTTATCTGTGTGAATGCCCGCTTGTTTTTCTGCAAATCATCCATTACCGTCGCCTCGGGATAATTCCGCTTGACGAACCGATCCACTATCGCCTGCTCGATATTCGGCAGACCGACAAAGCAAAGCCCCTTCTCCGATGTCAGCAACACGATATCACCGACAATACTCGGCATAGTATACTTGTACAGATTGGACATAGCCTTCCCATGGCTTATGTGAAAACGCGCAATAATTCTCCGAATGAATCGAGCACACAATCGGCCTCTCGCAATGCCGCGCCGTCATCGCCGAAAGGCGATTTAATCGTTATGACAGGAATGCCCGCATCATGCGCCGCCACGACATCATTGATCGTATCGCCGACCATTATAGTCGATGCCGGATCGGCATGCAACCGCTCCATCGCCAACAGAATAATATCCGGCGCCGGCTTTACTCGCTTCACTTCGTTCCCCGATGTCAATGCCGAGAAAAACCGATCCCAGCCGAACTTCTTCACCGTGCCCTCGGTATGATTCGAAAACTTCGTCGTGGCAATCCCCAGCGTATACCCTCGCGAAACTAATTCAGGGAGTGTCACATCAACTTCCGGCAATATAATTGCGGATGACACGACCGTGTCCTTTGCCTTTTCCTGAAATTTCGCCTTCAGGTCACTCAGCGGTGCATCACAGAAGGCCGGAAACATCTCATCCAGCGGATGGCCGATAAACCGCTTAATCTCTTCGTCCGACCGCTTCGGCTGACCGAGACTTTCCAGCGCATAATTCGTCGCCGCTATCACGCCGGTTGAGGAATCGATGAGTGTCCCGTCAAGATCAAAAATAATCGTTGAAATTCCTTCGAACATGGCAGGAAAATATCCCGCCGGACTGCTGCTGTCAATCATACAATCATGCCTTTGTGAAAAACTTGCCTGAAGTATGCATGTCGATGCACAATTCCAACGCCGACTTCGTCCTGTTAGTAACATATATATAGAGACATCTGTATTGAGTACACCTTGTTAACTCTTTGACAAACAACCTGTTGCACTTTCGTAAAAATTATGTTCAAACTTTGAAACCAATGCTAACTCTTTGGCGTTTAAGAACAATAGAACACCCTGATTTCTTCTGGACGCTTTTTTGCTTTACTCCAGTTGGAAGTTTTATGTATGTTGTGTGCGTACGTTAACAAGTGCTCGAAAAGCCTGTGAGGAGGCCATAAATGACACCTCTGCGGAGATTTATACTACAAGTTTGCGCCCTGTCCATCGTGGCGATTGCCCTGATATGGACCGCGGATGACGGCATTGCGATCCAGGCAAATAATGCCGAGGCGGATCAGCTGTTCAATGAGCTGCATGCCAGCATCAACGATATGCCGATCTATGCCGACACGATGACGATTGATGCCAAGGAGCAGCAGGGATTCCAGCAGCAAACCGAACAGCCCGATACTCCGGAGACGCTGTATAAAAATATCAAGATATTCAATGAAATGGCCTATCGCATCAAGAACCGCTACATGGAAGAAGTCGATGCCAAGAAGTTGATCCGGGCCGGTATCAAGGGTATGCTCGAGGACCTCGACCCCTTCTCCGTGCTTCTTGAAGAACAAAACTACGACCAATTGATGGAATCGACCCACGGCAAATACGAGGGTCTCGGCATGCAGATCGACAGCCGCGGCGACCGCATTCGCATCGTCACGCCGATCGAGGGCAGCCCGGCCTATCGTCTGGGACTCCAGGCCGGTGATATCATCTGGAAAATCGATACGACCGAAACGCTCAATATGAACACCCAGGACGCCGCCAACCTGATGCGCGGCGACGCCGGTACGACGGTGCATTTGACTATCAAGCGGATGGGTGTCCCGGACTATCTGGAATATGATGTCGAGCGGGCCGTCATCGAATTGAAATCCGTCAATTATTACGGATTTTTCCCCGGCACCAATATCGGCTACCTGCGCCTGTCTCGATTCGCCGAGGAGACCAGCAATGAGCTGCGTATGGCGATTGCCGATCTACAGAGCCAGAAAAAAGTCGAAGGGCTCATTTTTGATCTTCGCTCCAACGGCGGCGGATTGCTCGATCAGGCTGTCGAAACCGCCAACCTGTTTTTGGACAGTGCTCAGACAGTCGTCTTTACACGCGGCCGCGATTTAGATTCCGAACGCTACTACTATACGAGCCATACTCCGCCGTTCCCCGAAGGCAAATTGGTGATTCTCGTTAATGGCGGCACGGCTTCGGCCTCCGAAATCGTTGCCGGTGCGGTTCAGGATTGGGACCGCGGTATCATCATGGGTCAGACGACCTACGGCAAGGGTCTCGTCCAGCAGCTCTTCCCGGCCGGCGCCGACCAGAGCATTGCCCTGAAGCTGACAACAGCGAAATATTATATCCCCTCCGGTCGATGCATCCAGCGCCCCGAGCGAAATCATAAGCGCGGCACTGACTTGTACGACGAAGACATCGCGAATCTCGATTCACTGGCCACTGAAGATGAAAAAGAAATCTTTTACACTAACGGCGGACGCATTGTCTATGGCGGCGGCGGCATCGTTCCCGATATCGACATCGAACCGGAAACCTGGCATCCGATCGAAATAAACCTCGACGGCAAATCGATGTTCTTCGACTTCGGCGTCAAGTATTCTTCCGAGCACCCGGAAATCAACGAGAATTTCCAGGTTACCGACGCCATTATCGCCGAGTTCAAGCAGTTCCTCAAGGAAAAGGAATTCGATTATAAGACCTCCCTTGAAGTATCGCTTGACGAAATGAAAGACGTTGTTGCGGAAGAGGAAAAAGAAGATCTCTTCTCCGAATCCCTGAAGCAGCTTGAAGGACTCGTTGAAAAGGAAAAAGAGGCCGACTTCGACCGCTCGCTGGATTATATCAAGCGCTCCATTCGCCGCGAAGTCCTTACCAAGCTGTATGGCCAGCGCGGGCTCTATGAGGGCATCGTCCTCAAATCCGACCCGGTCGTCAAGCAGGCACTGGAGTTGATAACGAACGACAAGGAATATTCCAACGTTATCACCGAAGGCATCAAGAAAGCCGAATTGTAAAGCATTCGACCTACGCGCACATTCGTATATTCGTAACTAAAAAAAGGCTCCGCACCCGCGGAGCCTTTTTCAATTGTATCGCTGAATTATCGAAGTATTCGTTTGAAATCCACCCGTTAATGCTTCAAGTATCTTACGGGAGAATAAACGCTATTCTTCATCCACTTTGGTTGTATCCGGCATAATCGGAATCGCCTTTTCATCCTGCCCTGCCTCGATATTCTTGAACAGCCAGACCGGCCCTTCTTTCTTGAACGTAATCGTCACCGCTCTCCCCGGCCCATCAGGACTATTGATTTTGCAATCGACTCGAGCGATATCCTCGCGATACACGATCTGCTTTTCGGTAAATCCCGAAAACTCGCCTGGCCCATCGGAAAAGATAAAATCATGAATCTTGGCTACATCATTTGCCGATTTCGCCACCTCGGACGATGCCAGCGAGTCAAAATAGATATCGTCACCGCGCTTGATGACATTCTCCAGCGCCGTCACCGATTCCTTAATAAGAGGAATCTCATCCCGGGGGATATTTGTCTCCGCCTCACACCCAATGAGCGCCGTCAGAAACAAGACGACTAAAAACAATGATTTGACTTTCATTTTAGTACCTCACGGCAACGAATTTATCCAGTGTAAACTGCGGCTCATCGACGAAACAGGATGCCAGTGCAATACGGCAGATATAATCCGCCAATGCCGGTTTCATCGCATCATTATAATAAGGCAAATGAGTGGCCGTATTCTCAATGACGTCGGTCAGCATTTTTTGTGCTTCCTTAGTCAACTTCTTATCGCGCGCCTTGTCAAGCGCAGCCTTTGCATCGGCAGCCGTTATCGTCGCAATCGCCGCATCGCGAATCGATAAATCCTTTTCAGCGCGCTGATGCATGAAGACCAGTGACAACCGCATACAGGCCAGCGAATAATCCGGCACGAATGCACCCAACAAGATTTCACCGGGAACATCATCATCGAATGATGCCATACAAAGCCTCGGCTGGAAGAACGCCCCGCCTTGAACCAACCACCGTGGACGATTCCAGATATTAATATCTTCCGGCGAGTTTTCAAAAGCATGCCACTCGCGGGCATTTTCCGCCAGCCACGACTCCATTAGCAACGAATACAGAACAGTCATGCGCAAGGCCGGGATCGCTGCCGCGGCGCTGTCTATCCCCGCCTCGCGAAGGTACTTATCCAGATTCTTACTTCCCTTCGATTCATACCACTGAATGAATTCCTCGGAGAATTTCATTATTTCGGGGCGTATCGCGAATCCCTCGTTCTCGCTTATAGCCAGGAATGTTTTAACGGCATCGGTGGAATTCTCGGGAATCAATCCACGCGCTTGAAAATGCTCAGCCAGTTTCCGGGTATAGTCCAGGCTGGGATAAAACATGTTATGCACTTCCTCGACCGATTTATCGCGAGAAATCAAATAAAGCAGTAAACGCGGATATTCATAATCAAAATTGCGATCGAACCAAACGGAATGCATCGCCCCTAATCCATAGCGATAATCATCGAGCCCTTCCGCCGGACCGCGAGCATCAAATGACACGCTGAACGTCTGGACAGTCGAATCATATCCAACGGTATCAGCATCGCCATCATGTTTCCATTTCGCCAGAAATGAAATCTTGGCGCGCCCGAATGATCCATCGATATAAAACTTCACATCCTCCTGACCATTGAATTTCGGCGGAATCACAAGGACCGTATCGAATTCTATCTCGTCGACGCAGGAGAGATAATGATTAGGATACGCAGTCGTCAATGATACATTGATCCTCGCCGTATCATCGACCGGATTCTCGATTGGAATTGTCAGAGACCTCTCGCCCCAGCGATTGGGGTCGAGCGTCATATGGCTGATTCGTAAAAAACCGGCTTCCGCCGTCGAGCAACACACAATAAACAATACGATGGCAAAAATCAGAAACCGCCTCATACCCGGCATTATGATTGTCTCCTTCCCGCCAGCTGACCGCATGCCGCATCGATATCTTTTCCTCTACTCTTTCGCACCGTCACCGCCGGTGTCCTCGGATACAGGATCTGCGCAAAACGATCGATATCCTCTTCCGACGGCCGCTCGAAATCTAATCCCGGCACCGGATTATAGGCCAGCAGATTGATTTTGCACGGTATTCCCCGCACCAGTTTTGCCAATTCCATGGCATCATCCTTTGAATCGTTAACCCCCTTAAAGAGAATATACTCGAATGTCACCCGCCGCGTCCGCACCGATGTCCAATAAGTTATCGCCTCCATCAACTCCGCCAGCGTACAAGAATTGGCTATCGGCATCAACCGCTTCCTGAGTTTATCATTGGCCGCATGCAGAGACAACGCCAGATTGACCTTCGAACCTGAATCCGCCAGGCGCCGAATCTCCTTAACCAATCCCGATGTCGAAATCGTGATACGCTTCGCCCCCAGCATCAACCCCGCGGAATCAATCAGGATGTCTACCGCCCCCATAACATTGTCATAATTCAAAAGCGGCTCGCCCATCCCCATGAAGACCATATTGTCGAATGCCTCTTCGCCATACAATTGGCGCAATATCATCGGCTGGGCTACGATTTCCCCGACCGTGAGATTCCGCTTGAATCCCATCTTGCCGGTGGCGCAAAACTTACAGCCCAATGCGCAACCGACCTGCGACGAGACGCACAGCGTCATCCGTCCCGAGGCATCATCGAAAATCCGCACCGCCTCGATCGACTGTCCGTCCTCGAGCCCGAACAGAAACTTCTCCGTCCCGTCTTCGGATTTCTGCCGATCAAGAATCTGCGGCAATTCGATACGATATTGCTCTGCCAGAGCCGCTCGGATATCCTTGCCGATATCCGACCAGTTCGCGGTATCGAACTCCATTTGCTTATAGATCCACTTGTAGACGAGGCGCCCGTGGAACGCTTGTTTGCCCATCCCAACAAGAATCTGCTCGAATTCTGAGCAGGACAGGCCGCATAGATTCTTCTTCGAAGTCATAACTCGTTGCAATGTAATAGCACACCCCTCAATCGGCAAGTGCAAATTCTTATCTAAAGCGGTTACACTTGTTATACCGATTAATAGGGTGAGGAGTTTGGTATGTTTATAGACTCAGTGAATACCATACGAAACGCTATGGCTCTGATGGACAAAGGAGTCAAGAGAATAAACAGGGATGAATTTGTCGAGGGCTTCTTAGAGATGAACGAAGCGGTAAGAATGGCTCGCGCCGGGGTTGCCGCCATACGCACCGAGGATAAGATGTACGGAGCCCTGCTCGACATCTACGGGTAAGCTGGCCGGCGGCCAGGGATGGCCGCCGGAACCTGATTTAATGGCTATTCGCCCTTTGCTTGCTTTTCGAGACTGCTGACCTTTTTCGCAAGGGTGTTGACTTTCTTCACCAGCTTATCGAAGTCCGACTTCTTTGCCCAGGTGAGACTGTCTATCCCCTTTTCGATTTCCTCGGAAACCCGCTGTCTCGTGCTGCGAGTCGATTTTTCCGCCTTGGCCAAAAGCTCCAGGACCGCCTCTTTCTTTTCCGACTTGGATAACTCGCCGGATTTAATCAGCGTATCGATGAGTTCTTCGGCCTTCTTCTTGGTCATAGTCATGAAACCGACTCCGGCCAATACGGTGTTTTTGAGAATACTCATGGAGCGTCGCCCTCCTAATTTTATTACCGCGGACAACATATCGGTCGACTGCCGGGGATTCTGCCAGCTTTCGGCCTGCTCCCCGATGACCGCCGTCAATACCGACAGCGTAATATCCTTGCCCGAGGCGATGTCGATAACTTTCAGTTCTACGCTCTGGCGAACCATTCGTTCCAGATCCGACAGAACGATGAACTCTTTTTTTTCGGTATCGTACAACCGCCGATTGCGGTATCGTTTGATAATCTTCATACTGAAATATAGTGCACTGCACAATAAATTGCAACTAAAAAAATCCGGCCTGTCATGAGCCGGATTTTTATTCTATCTAATTTTTCCCGACAGACAATAACACGATATTGACTATCTCGAGAAGCCGCTCGCAACTGAACGGTTTCTTGATGAACATGTCTCCGCCCACCTGGAACGAGCGCCCCTGGTCATCCTTGGAGTCCTTACCGGTGAGGAAAATTACCGGCGTGTTGGCGAGAGCCTTATCGGCCTTAATGGCATTACACACGCTATAGCCGTCCGTTCCCGGCATCATAATATCAAGCAGGATCAAATCCGGCTTCATCTGCCGCGCGATTTCCAGGGCATTGAGCGGGCTGTTTTCTACCCGTACCTTGTAGCCTGCATTGTCGAGAAACGCCTCGATAATCTCAGTGATTTCCGGTTCGTCGTCGACGACTAATATGTTAGCGGCTCTAACCGCCCCTGATGTATTCATGTAACGTCCCTTGGCTAAATCCTGTAATAGTCACGCCTTCGGTCTGCTATTACATTGTTATAGCTATTTATATTTTTGATATCGGACAATCCCGCGTCGAACTTAACCAGTTTGAACCCCTGTTCTGCCTTGGAAAATGCCAGTAACTTCTCCCCCTTGACCCCGGTAATCTGAGACTGCCCCGTGAACGTCAAATCGACGATTCCATTATTTTCCCGACCCGTCCGGTTGGCCGTTATGCAATAAACCCCATTCTCGATCGACCTCGTCACCATAGCATCCTGACAATAATGCATCACCAGATTCGAAGGATGACAGATTATCTGCGCCTTTTTCAAAGCCAGTGTCCGAGCCGCCTCAGGGAAAATCCAGTCGAAACAGATCATCAGCCCGATACGCAGATCATTCCAGCGAAACACCTTGAATCCCGTATCGCCGGGATCGAACACGAACTTCTCCCGGAAAAACAGATGCGTCTTGCGGTAAATATACTGTTTCCCCTCAGGCGTCGTCAGCACAGCTGAATTGAAGAGCTTATCCCCGGCCTTCTCGGCCAGTCCCCAGACAATCGCCCCGCCGGTTTTGGCCGATAATTCCTTGAAAAATCGAAATGACTTCCCTGATTTGCCCTCGGCAACCTCGAGCGCATCGGCGCGGTCCTTGAAATTATATCCCGTCGTCGCCAGCTCCGGTAAAACCGCCAGGTCGAATTTCTTCCGACCGAGCAATTTCTGAATTATAACCAGATTGGCATCGACATCCTTGAACTTCGGCCGAAACTGCACAATCCCCGCGCGCACGATTTTCTTTGTCTTTGTTACATTTTGTTGAGACATCTCCCCTCCTCGGGTGTAACAATTATATTGCACTTAGCCGACAACCGCCCTATTTTCACGGCTATGACGGAGAATGAGAAAAAAATAAAGGTTATCACGACAAACCGCAAGGCTTTCCACGAGTATCATATCTCGGACAAATACGAGGCCGGGATATCTCTGGTCGGCACGGAAGTCAAATCCCTGCGGCTGGGCAAAGTCCAGATGACCGATGCCTATGTCACCTTCGAAAACGACGAGGCATTCCTGGTCAATCTGCACATCAGCCAATACGAGATGACCCACTATGACAATCATGACCCGATCCGCAAGCGCCGTCTGTTGTTAAATAAGAAGGAAATCCGAAAACTGGTCCGGGCAACGCAGGAAAAGGGATTTACCGTCGTACCACTGAAGATTTATTTTAGCGGGCCCTATGCCAAAGTCGAAATCGGCCTGGCCCGAGGCAAGCGCCAGTACGACAAGCGGCAGAGCATCGCCAAGCGCGAGGCCGACCGCGACATGGCTCGGAAAATTCGGGAACACAATAAATGAAACGACCGCTGACACTATTCATCTGCTTCGCCCTGTTGTGCGGCCTGTTCTCTTCTCTCTCCGCCGATGAGATTCGCGTCAAAACCGCCGGCGGGACGGAAAAACTCGCCGCCTACGATGACAATGGCACGCTGTACTACAGCCTGACCGAGTTGAATAAAATTTTCAATGGCGCTATGGACTGGATCACCATTGGCTATTCCGTTTCCTACACAATAGACGATAACACCTATCGCTTTACCGTCGGCTCGTCCTATATCAATTACAATGGCGGTGTCTTCAACATCATGTACCCGGTGAAAGTCATCAAAGGCGCCCTGTATGTCCCTGCCCGCACCTTTACGCCGTATCTCAACATCGCACGCTCGGAAAACATTACCTGGGATGATCGCGACAAAATCCTGCGCATTGATGCCGAATGGTACGACATCACTGACATCGCCGTTATGTCCAAAGCTAATGGCGTTCTGTTGGAAATCTTCATGACGTCCCAGCTCCCGTTCGAGACATTCGAGAGCGAAGGCAACTGGCTCAATATCAATTTCCCGGAAGCCAAAATCAATCGCAGTAAAATCATGTCCGGGCTGGACAAGCGCTATGTCCGAAGCGTCAATGCCTTCCAGTTCGACAACTCGGCCCAGATTTCCTTCCGCCTTCGCCGCGGTTATAAAAAGTTCCACCACGACTATAAAGAAAATCCGATGCGCCTTCAGATCGCAATCGAGGATGCTCTGTTCGATCCCGAGGAAGTCACCAACGAAGTCGTCCAGATCGGCCCGGATGAAAAAATCGATGTGATCGTCATCGATCCCGGCCACGGCGGCAAAGACTATGGCGCCATCGGTCGCGATAAACGCACGCGCGAAAAAGATATCAATCTCGAAATCGCTAATGAACTGGCCAAGCTGATTCGCAAGGACAAACAGCTCAAGGTCATTATGACGCGCACCAAGGACGAATACGTCTCGCTCGACCGCCGCGCCAAAATCGCCAATGATGCCAAGGCCGACCTGTTCATCTCGATTCACTGCAACTCGTCGCCGAAAACCGATGCCAACGGCCATCAAATTTTCTACCTCGCACCGGCTAAAAGCGATGCCGCGCGAGCCGTCGCCCAGTTTGAAAACGCTCCGTTTCTACTCGATGACCCGGCCATCGAAGGCGAGGAGATCGACGACCTGGCCTATATCCTCAACGATATGATTCAGACCGAATTCTTATCCGAATCGGCCGACCTCGCCTACATGTGCGACATCGAGATGCGCAAGAAAACCGATATCCGCGCCCGCGGCGTCGATCACGCCGCCTTTGTCGTCCTTAATCGGGTGTACATGCCGTCGATTCTGGTCGAATCGGCATTCATATCGAACAAGGAAGAGGAAAAACTGCTGCGCAAGAGCAGCTTCAGAAAGGATATCGCCGAGGGGCTCTATGAGGCGGTGAAGCGGTTCAAGGCGAAATACGAAAGGCTGTAATGAGAAGCAAACCGATAGGCGTTTTTGACTCCGGCGTCGGAGGACTCACCGTCCTCGCCGAACTGATGCGACTGCTCCCCAATGAAGACATAGTCTATTTCGGCGACATGGGCCGCACTCCCTATGGCCCGCGCTCCAAAGATATCATCCTCGAATTCACCCGCCAGGATGTCAATTTCCTGCAGGAACAGGATGTCAAATTCATCGTCGCCGCCTGTAACACCGCCGCCTCGGTTGCCCTCGAAACCGTCATGGAAGAGCATGTCACCGAGATGCTCGGCGTAATCGAACCCGGTGCCCGCGCCGCCGTCGAGGCCACGCAGAACAACAAAGTCGGCATCATCGGCACCCATGCTACGATTGCATCGGACGCCTACCCCAAGGCCATCCATCGCATCAATAAAAAGATCAAGGTCTTCTCGCTCGCCTGTCCCCTGTTCGTGCCGCTGGCCGAGGAGGGCTTCCACGACAAGCCGGCGACTTTCCTCATTGCCGAGGATTACCTCCAAACACTCAAGGACAACGGAATCGACACGCTGGTGCTCGGCTGCACGCACTATCCGCTGTTGAAGGATGCAATTCAGCGAGTCGTCGGCGACGACGTGAAGATCATCGACTCGGCGACCTCGACGGCTATCGAGGTAAAAGATATCCTGAAGCAGAAGGACCTGACGAACGAGCAATCATCGCACGGCCAGTATAAATTTTACGTCTCGGATGTCCCTGACAAATTCGCCCCCGTCGCCGAGCGCTTCCTCGGCCAAAGAATAGACAATATCATAAGAGTCGATATCACGAAGTATTGATTATGTCCAACTAACCGACTATTTAATCTGGACAATCTGAAGCTCTATGTCTATCCCTTTCATTTCCTTAAATAATTCAGATAGGGAAAATTTGGCAATATTCGAACGATACCTTTTCATATTATTTATAGACCTATTCTGAGTAGTATCATATATAGCCAAAATAAATATTGTTTTTTTCCTAGCAGAAAATACTTGAAGAAATTCATCCTTACTATATATTTGGGTTTGGTTTGCTATTTCACTGAGATATCCATCCTTACTATTTAATTTACTTTTTAATGAATCATATATTCCACTGAGAAATTGCTTCTTATCATTTATATCCCTTGTAATCCTCTTTGCCGACAGTAATAATTGTGCACATAAATCACGCATGCTATTATTAAAACCCTTTTTAACAAAAAATAATCTAATTTCATTATTAGTCCATTTCATAATATCACAGCCTTCAATATTCTCATTTAGCACTCTATGAAGGACCAAAGTATTGTTTTGCCCATTGTACAATTTATTATAATGATCTTCATCATTTCCCGAGGGCCATTTTTCCAAATCTCCTGAGTAAGAATTCTTACTAATAAAGTTTTCACAACCTTGATCTAGCTCTTTTAGAAAATTATCTTTGATTCTAAACCACTTATTATCAATAAGAAAATACCGAATATCATTATTTATTACATCGCCAAAAATATGTGTGTAAAATTTCCCCGATGTTAATTCTATATCATTTTCATCTAGGGATATTATTTTTACTTTTTGTATTATTTCCTTAAATTCATCAATATTTTTTGGATTATTATATAGTGCCATTGTCTTTAAATAACCAAACAATTCGTCTATATTTTTCAATTCGTCAAAATATTGGTAGTTTTTTGAGGAACCTATTATTACTTTGTATCGAGCCGCCGTTAAATATTGCTCAAACTCTTGATGGCAAATATCAAAGTCAATATCTTCATTATTATGAGAATATCGGTCCCAGAGCTGTTTTATCAATCCTTCATTTAACTCATCTATTAATGATTCGTTTTTTCTTTTATAAATACGAGTAACGCTATTAATTTGTATTGGTACGCATTCATTATATATTCTTTCACAACCCTTAACCAGATTAAGCAATTGATCCCATGTCAACATTTTCTCAATCTTTAAAGACGATTTGCCAGTAATGCTTAATCCTTTCCTAAAATCTTTTTCCGGTAGTTTACAATATTGGGACAACTTTCTGAAATCAATATGAGCTTTTAACTCACTATAGATTTTGCCAAAGACTTCATCCTCGTCTAAATTGTGGTCGCGTCGAAAGTTTTTTGTCGCCCCAAATATTCCCCCCATAAGATTTTTCTCCGCAAGTCTTTTTATGACTTTCTCATTCCTTTCAACGAGTCGCAATAAAATCTCTAATCCAAAATCATCTTCAACGTAATCCCATATGGCATTGAACCCTTGCCCACCAGTTACTGCATAAATCGAGTCTAATTTTTTTTGCCTGATTAGCAACACAAAACTTTCGATAATTGATGAATGTTTAAAGAAGTATGAGTCGGCGTTTTCAATTATGGGTTTTAAGAATTCTTTCCAAAAAACGGTATAATCCTTATTACAATAAAATAATGCGAAATCAAACTCACTTTTTGGAATTGACCTTAATTCAATATTGTTATAACACTTCTGATTCAATAGTGCTTCTAGCTCTTTTATTCTGTTTTTGAATGTATTTTCAATAAATGAATCATTATTTAACCTGTATAAATTAATCTTAATTTTATCATTATTCATAAATATTCCCTTTATATTGTACAATATAAATTTAACATAATATGTATAATAGGCAAGTATTAATTTCAATACGGCCGGTACCCCACCCATTGGGTGGGGTCATTCAGATTTTCTCGCTATTTCAATAAAGCCTTATAATTCCATGGACATCTTATAGGATGTCCCCTCTCGAGAGGGGTGCCCGAAGGGCGGGGTGTGTTCTTCGCCCCTTGTGCGCAGGCAGGTTTCTTAAGGAAACCTGCCCTACTAATCTATTCCTTACAGAGCATTTGTCCTCGATCAGGCTTTTCCGGCGGCGATTGCATGGACGTGCTCGGTCGAGAGCGGCTTGCCACCGATCGCCCAGTCGCCGCTCTTCACCTCGTCAATGATAACCCAGGTCACTCCGCGCATATTCTCGCCTTCGACAGAGACCATGGCATCCGTGACCTTGGCGATCATGTCCTTCTTCTGAGCGTCGGTAAAGACGCCTGCAATTACTTTGATTTGTACCATCGGCATAATGTATATCCTTTGTTTAGAGTGTGCGATAAAGCCTTAAAGCCCCGCAAAGCCTACGGCCCGATTTCGATTCCGATGGCCTATATAAATTGTTATATCAACTGCCCTTATCTGCCCATGATTGCGCAATACCACCGCATCCGATTCGCGATAAACCCAACTAATGCATTATAGACTCGTATAGTCTACTATAAACCAATTATGCCTATCGTGATTTTCACTATATGCCTGCAGGCGGCGCCTCTGAAACCCGCTGTAATTTCATATTGAGAATTTTGCTTTAGCGGTACGCCTCAAAAAATACCAAACATGCTACACGAAAAAGGAGACACCAAAATGAAATTACGCAAAGAAGATGTGCCTATCGCCCTTGAACTGCCGGTCGCGACTTTCCGCATGACCGAATGGGGAAACATTTCCGCCGCCTTCATCGAGCTAAAAGCGGGTGTCGATGCCTCGCCCCTGCTCGAAGGCCTCCCCAATGACAAATGCCCGTGCCCGCACTGGGGATATATGCTCTCGGGAGCCATCCACGTGACTTACACCGACGGCACCAAAGAAGTATGCAAGGCTGGCGAATTATTTTATTGGCCTGCAGGCCATACGGTCCGAGTCGAAGAGGACACAACATTCGTGGAATTCAGTCCGCGAAAAGAGCTGAAGGACTTATACGATCACCTCGGCAAGAAAATCGCCGCGGCATAAGAGGCATATTTCGCCGCTTCGCGTCAGGTAGCCCATCCGATGTCCGTCTTCGGGCAAGGGTGGGTTCCCGCCGAAATACGCCACTGTCATTCCCGAGAGTGAATCTTCTTAGATGAGCGAGTCGGGAATCCAGAAATTTCGCGCCCCCGCGCGATTGGCAGGTTTGAGGACAAACCTGCCCTACTGTTTTCCCAAGGAGAGGGTCGAGGGTGGTTGTATTAAATCGGGCCCAGCGCGATTGGCAGGAGCGCAGGTCTCCTGCCCTACCTGTATCAATTTTATCCATATTTGGGCAATTTTTATCCACTTTCACGGGAACTTATCCCCCCTGAACAAAGTTAAACAAGTATTGATTACGGACTAATATAGCCCAGTATATCAACTCAAGCATTGACATCAATCGGAGGTTGCGGAGGATTTATTTGATATCTCTGTTATCGAGTAGAAACTGAAACAGACGGGGCCCCGGCCCCCTAAAGAGAAAGGTTCTATTGATAATGATTATCAAACCTCCCATCGCCCGAATCACGAAAATCGGGATTCTTGCTCTTTTACTCTTTTCGCTGTCGAGCTCCGGTCTCAGCGCAGCGCCCCCACCGGACTCCATTGACGCCGTGCAGGCGCTCTTGCCTGATTCCGTCTCGCTGGCCGGCAAAGTCGTCTATGTCGACTTCTGGGCATCGTGGTGCGTCCCCTGCCGCCACTCCTTCCCCTGGATGCAGAAAATCTATGAGAAGTACCACGACAAAGGCCTCGAAATCATCGCGGTGAACGTAGACAAGGAATTCAAGGCGGCCGGAAAATTCCTGCAGGATACCAAACCGACCTTCCAAATAGTTTATGATTCCACCGGCACGCTGGCCGAACAGTACAGCCTCGAGGTCATGCCGACTTCTTTCATCTATGACCGCACGGGCAAGCTGGTCTCATCGGAACGAGGCTTCCGCGACTACAAAGCGGACAGCCTGGACACGGCTATTCTCGAATTATTGAACGCAAGGAGTTCCAAATGAGATACCTCAAACTATTCACGGGATTGATGGCCCTAATCGCCGTCTCCATCCTGTTATCAAGCTGTGGAGCCGCAGGCGTCCGCGTCCAGGTCTGGGAGCGAGATATCCTCGCCAAGCCGGAAATGCAGCTGGACTCCCCGGCCCTCGACATGGCTATCGACGACCACATCTATTTCAGTAAAGAAGCCGCCAGCGGCGGCCGGAGCTTCGGTGGAGGAGGCTGCGGATGCAATTGACCTGGCAAAAGTCAATTCGCGGAGCCCTAACCGCCTTCACGGCATCCCTGCTCGGAACCGGCATGATTCAGGCCGCCGGAGACAGCCAGCTCGAATCATCGATCCTGCTCTACTCCGAAACCGACCGCGTGCAGGCCGCCGAGGGGATATTCAATTATAAGAAGACCCTCAAGGCCGACCGTCTGGTGAATGTCCGCTTTACGATTGACGGCCTGACCGGAGCCTCGCCAAACGGCGCGACCCCATCCGGCCAGATACAGACCTTTACCCGTCCATCGGGCCAGGGCGGATATCAAGTAAAGCCCGGCGAAATCCCGCTGGATGATACCTTCCGCGATACCCGCTACAGTATCGACGGCAGCTTCACTCAGCCGATCAGCCCGGTCGCATCGCTGATCGTCGGCGCTCATTTCTCCGGTGAGCATGATTACACATCGTTCGGCGCCAACTTCGGATTCATCCGTGAATTCAATAAGAAGAATACGACGCTGTCGGCCTCGGCCGCCTACTCGCATGACCTCATCAAACCCGAAGGCGGTGCCCCCACGCCCCTCAGCCTGATGCTTCCGCCGGGCGAGGATGAAAACGAGGACGAAAACGAAATTGACGACAAGAGCGGAGCCTTTCTCTCCGATAATGACGACGGAGGAGGCGGCAGTTCCGAGAGCAAAAATGTCTTCGATGCCGTCGTAGGTTTGACACAGGTACTGGATCGCAAGACCGTTTTCCGAATAAATTACTCGTTCAGTCACTCAACAGGATATTTGAACGATCCGTACAAAATCCTCAGTATCGTGCAGAGCCGAAACGAGGCTCAACCGGGCGAACCGGTCAGCTATATCTATGAAGGCCGCCCCGATTCCCACTCCAAACATGCGGTGTACAGCCAACTGCGCAGATATCTCTACAAAGGCCACACCGTCGACCTGTCCTACCGCTATTTCTGGGATGACTGGGGCATAACGTCGCATACGGTAGATTTCTTCTATCGCCTACCGCTTACCAAAGGACACGCGCTCCGGCCACATCTGCGCTGGTATAAACAGACCGCGGCCGATTTCTATAAACCATATATAGTGAATGGCCCCCTGCCGGTTAGCGCCTCAGCGGACTACCGCTTGGCGCCATTCCACGCCGTCACCGTCGGCATGCAGTATCTCTTCCCCGTCGCACAGGGGGTAAATCTGAGCATCGGCGGAGAATACTACGGTCAGTATGGAGACGTCAGCCCTCCCGATTCGATGGGGCCGCTGAGCCTGTACGAAATATTCCCCGACATGGATGCCGTTATCGTCCGCATGGGATTCACCTATGACTTCTAAGACGGACACCGGATATGCCGTCCATCGGGCCGAATCGCACTGGATCATCTCATTCGCCGCCATGGCGAGCCCCTGCGAGGTCCTCGTGCGCTGCAAAGACCAGAGCGAAGCCGAGAAATTGGCTTCGCTTTCGTTTGCCGAGACGCGTCGCATCGAGCAGAAATTCAGCCGCTACCGCGACGATAACATTATCCACAAAATAAACAACAGCAATGGATTACCGGTCGAAGTTGATGCGGAACTTAAATGCCTGCTCGACTACGCCGACCAATGCTATCGCCTCAGCGACGGCCTGTTCGACATCACCTCCGGCGTCCTGCGCCGAGGCTGGAAATTCGATGGCTCGGAGGCCTCCCCCGACGCTGAATTCATCGAAAAATTAAAAAACATCGTCGGCTGGGATAAGGTCGAATGGGATGGACATCGCCTGCGCATGCAACCCGAAATGGAAATCGACCTCGGCGGTATCGGCAAGGAATACGCCGTCGACAAAGTCGCCGGGATGCTCTTCAATGAATCGGGTGCACCTCTTATGGTCAATTTCGGCGGCGATATTCGAACGATCACGGCCGAAACCGATCCTGACCCGTGGGTGATCGGCATCGAAAATCCGGATCGGGAAAATTCCGCCATCGGACAAATCAACCTGACTAACGGCGGCGTCGCCACCAGCGGCGATGCTCGGCGCTTCTGCACGATTAACGGCAAACGATTGGGACACATTCTCAATCCTCGCACCGGCTGGCCGGTCGAAGGCGCTCCCCGGAGCGTCACCGTCCTCGGGAATTTCTGCACCGAGGCCGGATTTCTGGCCACAATGGCAATGCTGCAGGGCGAATATGCCGAGGAGTTTCTTAAAATTCAACAGACGCACTACCACATTATTCGATAGCAAAGTACGCGCCCCGCTTTTATTTACACTTCACTTGTAAGATTTTACCCGAATCTCGGACACATCCTTAGAAACATAGATGCTTTTGGGCATTTTACGGTATATTTATACCATTGGAGGGTATTCAAATGAGTAGTATCTCACGCCAATGTTTGGCGCTCCTGGCCTGCCTGCTCCTTTTCGGAGCCGGCTCTCTCACCGCCCAAACTCCTCACATCGCAAGTACCTATCCCTCACACTATCAAGTCGATGTCCCTGTCGATGCCGATATCAGGATCACATTCGACACCGATATGGATGAGACGACACTGTCGAATGCGACGGTGTTGTTTTATTCTCAATGTAACGGGACTATTCCGGGCATCTTTGACTATTTCAGCCCGTCTCGTGAATTGACTTTCTATCCGAATGCCGATTTTCACTTCGGTGATGAAATCATGATCATGCTCACGACCGGTATTGAATCGGCGACCGGTGAACCGCTGGAAGATCCATACACCTGGTCATTTACGGTTAATTACGGGACTCAATCCGACGGCTATTATTATCCGTCGACTATCATGAATACCGGATCGGCCCCCAATAATGTCCGGGCTTTCGATTTCGATGCCGACGGCGATCTCGATCTTGCCACCGCAAATTATGGTTCCGACAATGTGCACCTTTATTTTAATGATGGAACGGGGAATTTCGGTGACTCAGTCGTGTATACATGCGAAAACGGATGTGCGGATGTCCGCTTTGCCGATATCAGCGGGGATGCCATTCCGGATATGATCGCATCCAATTCACTGGATAATACCATCCATCTGAGATTGGGAAATGGAGACGGTACATTCGACGGTGTGCTGGAATACTCCACCGGATCGCACCCGGGAGATATATCAGTCGCCGACCTTAACGGTGATGGACATCTCGATATCATCGTCCCGAATACCGGTACCAATGACTTATCTTTATTCCTGAATAACGGTAGCGGAGCATTTGCTTCCGAATTTCGCATAGGCGCGAACGGATCAATCTTCAATGACGCCGTTGATATTGCCGTCGCCGATGTCGACAATGATGGCGATCTCGATTTGGCCATCGCCCGGAGAGATGAAGATATGTTCACGGTATTAATCAATAATGGCGGCGGTGTTTTTATCCACGAAATTGATTATGTTACCGCCGATGCCCCGCGAGCCATCAATGCCGTCGACCTGAATCTTGATGGTTGGGTCGATCTGGTAACGACGAATCAATACAGCAACGACGTTTCTATCTTCTACAATAACGGCGATGGAACATTTGCCCCGTATCAGTCCTTTGGAGTCGGTAGTTACCCAAGACAATTACTGCCCGTAGATGTCGACATCGATGGTGATTTAGATTTAGTCGTCGCAAACTTCAGCGACACGACAATATCTATTCTTGAAAATCAGGGCTTTGGTCAGTTCGTCGAGCATATTTTTGTAACCGGCAGATACCCTCACGGTATTTGCGCAGCAGATTTCGACACGGACGGTGACGTGGATATTATCGTCTGCAATAACACTTACTATGGTTATTGCACGATCATGGAAAACGGCACCTGCTTCGACAGTGATTTCGATGGCTTCGGTGATCCCGGCCATGCCGAAAACGTCTGCCCCGACGACAATTGTCCGGATATATACAATCCGCTGCAACGCGATTATGATGAGGACGGAATCGGTGATGCCTGCGACGAATGTACCGATGTGGACGGTGACGGCTATGGCGATCCGGGCTTTCCGAATAATATTTGCGAGCTCGACAATTGCCCGCTAATTTACAATCCGGATCAGATAGACAGCGATGGCGACGGCATCGGCGATGACTGTTTCATTGAACTTGCCACTCCCGCCGGTACCGACGTGGAAATCATCTTCAATTCAAAAATCAAGCTGACATTCGATACGGTACTGGTTGCCGGCACGACAACGCTGTCATTCAACTATGATATTCCGGAACTTCCACAGTATCTCCTCTTCCCGAACGATTCGCCGTATATGTACGATTTCGAAACCGATGCGGTCTATAAGGATTATGTCGAAATCTGCATTGAGTACAACGAGGCAACGCATCATCAGTCCTGGGAAGGCATGATCCGGATGGAGCAGTACTACCCAACATCCTATATCTCCGACTGGAAGGCTATAACAAGCGACATCGACAACGAAAATAATATAATCTGCGGTACGTCGCGATTCGTCGCACCTGTCGTATTGGCTGAGCCGCAATACCTTTGTGGAGATGCCAATGGCGATGGCATGCTGAACATAGGCGACGCCATATTTATGCTCTATTTCATATTCCAGGGTGGCCCCACTCCTGTGCCGATACAATCGGCCGATGCAAACGCAGATAACAATGTCAATGTGGGTGATGTCGTCTGGCACGTGAATTACATTTTCAAAGGCGGCCCTGCCCCCTGCTGTCCGTAAATTTCCGAACCTTGGAAAACCTAAGGGGTCCTGTAACCCGCTTGTCAACCGACAGGCGGGTTTATTATTGTGAGGTGAGGAAATCAGTCCATCCCCGCCCTATACGGTACCCTCAGGCTTTGGGGCCTGTTGAAACAACTATTACAGGCACGCGTCATTGCGGGCATAATGTTCAAAAAATGTTGGTAAATTCTTTGTAACTATATATTACAATTAGGGTTTTACGGGATATATCTAAGAGGTCTAGGAAAATGGCTAAAAAAAGGTTCTGTCTGCATTGTGGAACATACGGTGCCATACGGTATGGATATAGTCAAGAGAAACAGCGGTGGTGGTGCCCGTCATGTCATCGCACCAATTACTTTGCATGGTACTTTCAACTGTGTAAAACCGGACTTTTACCAACAAAAACTGAGTATTATGCCCATTGCGAGCCCTTCTTAGGGCGTCGCAATCTCAGGATATCTGCGACAAGCACGTATAATTGACATTACCTGTGTACCCCAAGGCTCTGCCTTGGGAAAATAACTTATTCAATATACCCGTTAGCCTTTGGATGACAGACCAAGGTCAAACCGAACTCAAAAATTCCCTTGCTTTTTCCCGCGAATTTTCAGATACAAGAATCTCACGAAAGCAAAAGGACACGACTATGAAACTCGTACTGGCAACCAACAATCAGGACAAAGTCCGCGAGATGAGAAACCTGCTCGACGGCCTCGGCATTGAGATCCTCACATCGAAAGACTTCGATGACTTTCCGGAAATTGAGGAAACCGGAGAAACGCTGCAGGAAAACGCGGCGCTTAAATCGAAAGGCATTTTTAAATTCACCGGCCTCCCCGCCCTCGCCGATGATTCCGGCCTCGAAGTCGACGCCCTGAATGGCGCTCCCGGCGTATATTCTTCTCGCTTCGCCGGACCGGGTTGCACGTACGATGACAACAATACGAAACTGCTCAAAGAACTCGAGGGCGTCCCCAAAGACAAACGCTCCGCCCGCTTCCGCTGCGTGATTTCCATCACCTTCGCCGATGGCGATACCCGGCAAGTCGATGGCGCAGCCGAGGGGTTCATCACCGAACAAAAGGCCGCCTTCACCCACGGATTCGGCTACGATCCGGTCTTCTTCTATCCGCCGTTGAACAAGACTTTCGCAGAAATAACGCTGGACGAAAAAAACGCCGTCTCCCATCGCGGCCAGGCCCTGAAGAAGGCCAAAGCCGTCATCGAAGACTATCTGAAGAATCACTAATACACTACCGCACCGATAAGAGCCTAAATCGGAGGGCAGGTTTGTCCTCAAACCTGCCAATCATGTATTGTACAATTTTATGTAGCCCGACCCTTCAGGGTCGGGAATCTTCTGTAGGTCAAGACCCCCGTCCGAGGCTTGAGCGAAGCGATAACCGAGGATTCCGAGCTTGCGAGGAAGGTCTTGACACTGGCAGATGTAATCTGCAGTCGTAGCGCAGGTTTGTCCTCAAACCTGCCAATCATGTATTGTACAATTTTAAGTAGCCCGACCCTTCAGGGTCGGGAGTATAATTCTGAACTGATTAACCGATATCTGCGTAAAACTTAATACCTTGACAATTCTGACAGCAGGGTTTAGATTAGACGCCTGATTCGGGGTGTAGCGCAGCCTGGCAGCGCGCTTGCTTTGGGAGCAAGATGTCGGAGGTTCAAATCCTCTCACCCCGATTTTTTATCACCTATAGATAACTCCGACACAAATTCCAGTCCTGCAGGATATTCCGGTCGTCCGGCCGAAGCTCATGCGCCTTTTCCAATAACGGCAGTGCCTTCTGATAGTCTCCCCGCTTCATATACCCGAGACCAACCGTATGCTGCGGAAGCGGCACATACGGGCTGTGCGTCACATAGGCATCAAACGGCGAACTCGCGGGAGGATTATCGAGCGCTATTTGTCCATATTCTAAACCACGATCAATATCGATTTCCCCGGCAACCAGAATCCAACCCAATAGATTATAGCTGAAAAAGCCGTCATTCAATTCCAGCGCCTGCTCAGCATATTCGGCCGCCCGTTTATAATCCCGCCGCATACTCAAATAATACCCATGCATGCGCTGTATCGCGGATGAATTCGAGGCAACATTATCAGCAACGGCCAGCCATTTCTCCGCGGTACTGAAATCATTCTGCCGTATATTCACTCCAATCAGCCGCACAAGATAGTCCTCGTCGCGCCGGTCTTTCTCATATGCCTTTTCCAGATATCCCTCTGCCTCGTCGAGTCTGCCCAGACTTTCCAGCGTGCTACCCATACTGAAGATGTTATTGGTATTGGTCGTATCGGCCTGATACCGCCGCTCGACGATGTCAAAGGCCCGCTGAAACTCATCGATATTATTGTAGCAGCGCGCGACTCCTGCCCAAAGGCTGTTCAGGCGAATTTCCGATGGATCTTTCCTGTGCGCCTGCGCGACAATATTGTCCACCTGGTCAAAATTGCCGGAATACACGGCCACTTCGATCAGCTTGATGAAATCGGTTGCCTGGGCGCCGTCTTTATTCGCCACGAATTCGGCAATATTCCGCGCCTGATCGTATTTCTTCTGATACAGATAGGCATCGAAAAGCAAATTTCTTCCCCAGTTTTCCGCCTTATCGAATTTGTCGGGATCGACAATCTTTAATATGTACTTTTCGACATCCGCATATCTTCTTTTCTTGTATGCGAATTGCCCCGCCGCCGACCAGATATTGTTATTCTCCCCGAGGCTGTCCATCTGCAAACCGATATCCAAAATCTTTGCGGCCATTTTCTCGCCGGAAATACTCCCGGTCAGGGATTGAGACAAATTGCTGATCAGATTAAGCTTGCTCGCATTCGATTTAAGCTGCACCATCGCCTCATCGAACACCGAATCGGCCTTGGAATATTGCTCCGAGGAAACATACAGATATAAAAGCAATTGCCATGTCTCTTGATTTTCCGGAGCCGATTTCACTAATTTCGAGGAATAATCAATTGCCTTGGAGTAATTCCTTTCCGCGGAATAAATCTGAATCAGGTTCTTCAGGACCATCGCGTTTTGAGCATTATCACGATGCGCCCGCTCCAGAAATTTCTTCGCCTCCTGTAAATTATTTTGCTCTTTGGCAAATATCCCAAGATAGGTAAGGACACGATAGTCAGTCGTATCCGGATCGTATTTCATTGCCATTTGCAAATACTTACCGGCCATCGGTACATTACCATGCTCGCCGAAATCCCGGGTTACATCGAGATAAAGTGTCAGCCGTTCATCATTGGATTGATGAAACTGTAAGGCCTCCGCAAAGGCCGAGTTGAACAGCGCAGTATCATCACTGATAATGCCGATCTCAATCTTGAAGCGATACCCCGCCGCAGAATTCGGATTCGCCTTGATGAGTTTGTCGACAATGGTCAGCGCCCGCTGATAATCTTTGGCGTTATAACACACATCGAAAATATGTCGATACGCCAACAGGAACGACGGATCCAGTTCAATAGCCGTCTCAAATGCCCCGACCGCATCCTCTCTCTTGTAATACCCCGAATGATACTTTGCCTCGCCGAGTCCATACCAGGCCTCCTTCTCATCAGGATACAATTTCGTCAACTCCGAGTAGATCTCGAAGCCATCCTCAAATCGACGCTCCATAAGAGCTACCGCTCCCTCCGCCAACAGACGATCCTTGCGCGTGGCATACTTATTTTCCTTGAGAATGTTCGCAATCGAACCTTCATCCTCGCTGGACGCAACATCATCCATCCACCAGTTGGCGATGGCCATCTTATAATATGCCTGACTGAAATCGGGCTCAATCGCGACCGCCTTCCGGAAACTCGCAATAGCCGCGGCATAATCATATTCGTTGAGCAGGTCGACGCCCTCCAGATAATATCGGAATGCCTCGATGGAATACTGCTGCCCGGTGTCATCCGGCATAGAGCCTTTCCCGGTGTCCGTGAAACTCAAATCGGCCCGAATTTTATCCGACAATTCATCCACCAGGCCGTAGATATCGGCGCCCTCGAGTTTATGCGATTGTATGACCGTCCCCGACTTGACATCGATAAGCTGTCCGGTAATCAACCATGAATCCTGCTTCTTGATCAGATTGCCCGACAACATAATCCCGGCGCCGGACTGGCGAGCCACCTCGGTCGATGCCCCGCGGTCGATCTTCGCACGCTCCTTATACCCGAGCCGCTTTTGAATATCAAACAGGCGCTGCGAACTGACGATCCTGGCATTCTCATTATCAGAGAGATTCGTGATGATCAATTCCTGGAATATCTGCCCCAGTCGCTCGTTGTCGTCGGCATCACTCAGATTTTCAAAATTCAATACTGCCAGCGTATTCTCATCGGCCCTGGCGGACGATATCCCGAACGGTCCGGGAATGACATTGAAAAACATCAACGCCACAACGATAACGACAACTGCGGCAGTCAGGCTGACCGGAAGCATGAGAATTTTCTTTTTGGCCGCTGGTATCTCCTGAGTCTCCGCCCGATACATTCCGGATACCGTATCCGATACACCACTGTCGGTCAGTTTCCGCAGATTCCTCAGATCGAGAACCAGATCGCGCGTGTCCTGATACCGGTCACCCGGTTTTTTCTGGAGACATTTGTTGATGATCCGGTCGAGCTCATCCGGCAGCATCTGATTGTGCTGCCTGAGGGGCGGATGCGGGGCCTCGAGAATCTTCGCTATAGTCGAGACATTATCCTTGCCTTGAAACGGTAGCTGCCCCGTGAATAATTTATACATCAGTACGCCGAACGAAAATATATCCGACCGCTGATCGACTGTTTCCCCTCTCGCCTGCTCCGGCGACATATATGAAATCGTCCCGACGATTTTCCCCTCGACGGTCAAATCCTGCGAAACCGTCGCGGTCGCATCGCCGGTCTGGTTGAAACTGACTTTTTCTATCGGTTTGGCCAGCCCGAAATCGAGAATCTTCGGTTCGTTGTCCGAGTTTATCATGATATTGTCGAGTTTGATATCCCGATGAACGATATCCAACTGATGTGCCGATGCCAGCGCCGCCGCCGACTTCTCGGCAATGCGCAGCAGTTCCGATAAAGACAGCGTGTGCTTATTCAAATAAGCCGAGAGCGAGTCCCCCTCGATGTATTCCATGACGATGTAATTGATAATCCGCCCGGAGGTATCGGTATATTCGCCGATATCGTAAATGGACATGATATTGGCATGGTTAATCTTGGCGGCGGTGAGCGCCTCGCGGCGCAGACGTTTGACCTTGTCGTCGCTGCCGAGGAAGTCACCGAGGAGCATTTTGACGGCGACTTTGCGGTTCAGCTTGGTATCGAGAGCCAGGTAAACCTGCCCCATCCCCCCGGCGCCGATTTTCCGCTCGATTTGATAATGGCCGATGTCGGTACCGGCCTTGAGTTCAAAGTTTTCTTCCGGACGATTATCTGTCATGGCAAATCTTCATCGGTTGTGGTGAAATTTCTCATTGTTACAAAAGAGCTTACGAACCAATAGTAAAAAACGCGGTCCGAAAAAACAACGTTTTTATATTAGACGAGGATAACACCTTCCGGGTTGCATAATGGACTGCATTTATCCCATATCATCCGAATACGAAGTATTTTTTGTCATTCCCGCGAAAGCGGGAATCCATGCTGGCATTCGACTGAAGTGAGATATATACACCTGCCTTCTAAATCGTGACAATGTACATCCCGCGCCCGGTAGATGTCCTCATCTGCCGGGAATCCATATCAAATTCGTAGGGCAGGTCCCCCAAAGGGACTTGCCAACGCGCTTCCTTAGTACTCCACCCCGGGTACCCCACGGCTTCGCCGTGGGATAAATGCCAAACGCCCCACTGCCCGAAATTAAACTTGAAAAGCGGAGGGAAATCTCGTATTATTGGAGCCGATATCAAAACGCCCCCGTAGCTCATCCGGATAGAGCATCTGCCTTCTAAGCAGAGGGTAGCAGGTTCGAGTCCTGCCGGGGGTGCTTTTTTATGGCCGCACAATAACTTCCAGCGATTACCCAAACAATAACACGAGTTCTGACTGGCCCAAAGGGCCTCTGACTGGAGAAATCATGGAAGATCATGTAAAGAGATTGTATAAGTTTGTCGATGCATTATCTGTGAATTCAAATTGGAAGACATACGTCGATGCGTTTGTCTTCGGCTGTAAAATCAGAAATCTTGCTCCCAGAACTCTCAACGTATATGCCGAAAGATTGGGCTACCTAGCTCGATACCTCGAAGAAAAAGGCATCGATATAGAGGATATTTCCAAGCGGGATATTCAGGAATATTTGATGGGGCTTATCGGCAACGTATCTGATGAGACCGTCAATGGCCGTATCCGGGTATATCGCCGATTTTTCAACTACCTTGAGGAAGAAGGTCTTTGGGATAAACAGAATCCTACCTACAAGATCAAGCTGATCAAGGCAGAAAAAAGGGTAAAACCAGTCCTTACCCCAGAGCAAATCCAAATGACACTACAGACTCTTAACAAAAAAACTTATGAGGGATATCGAAACTTGACGATGGTAATGCTCTTCTGGGATACAATGATTCGTAAAGAAGAGCTAATTACGCTTAAGACGCCAGAAATCGATCTCCGAACCGGCCTGATAAAAGTCTATGGCAAAGGAAGAAAAGAACGCCAAGTTCCCATGGGGGCGCGAATGATCAAAACATTGCACTTCTATCTGAATCGCTGGCGGAATGGTACAACGGGAGAATTGATCTTCTGTCAGCGCAATGGGAAACCAATTACCTCGCGCCATTGTCACAAGATTATTCAGGAAATTGGCAAGAAGGCGAATGTGACACTCTACCCTCATTTAATCCGGCATAGCGCCGCCACATTTTTCATTCGCCAAGGCGGATCACCTGTAATTTTGCAGAAGATTCTGGGGCATACGTCATTGACGGTAACTCAGAACTACCTGCATATGAGTAATCAGGATATGCTGGATACCTATAATCGGTACAGTCCGAGCAATGTCATACACATATAGATTCACAAATAGTCTGGTTCACCTAAATATTTTTTCTACAGTGTCCGAGTTTTCTGTTGGATCATAGGCATTGGGGAGCTCTTGAAGTTTCTTGGAGCCTTCTCTGAGCCTTTTATCAAGTGTCACAATATGAAGATGGTCCTTTTCTATATCAAAAAAGTCCATCAAGTACTTTCCAGTTGCCAAAAGGATCAAATCAGGAAGCGATACATTCTTTCCTAATTTTAGGAAGCGTTCATAGAATCGATCGACAGATATTATTATATCCCTAGATGTTGGAACATCATGGAAATTAATGATTCTTTTAAATGATCGTAGCGTTTTGGGAGGAACCGTAATATCCTTTCGCAAACGATTTCGCGCATTATTCAGTTGGACAGCACTAGTAAACCATTTCTCAGTGTAATATTTTTTTGCCAACACTTTAAATGTTTCTGCTATACAAATATCTGGGATATAAACACGGGCATCATGCTTCTCTAATTGTGAATTAATCTCATCCCACCAATCAACACATAAATCTATCCTGTCGCGTTCCCTACCTTTTGGTGCTTTCAACCTAGGTATATAACGATTGGCTAAGAAACACGCATCGACAAGAAAAAAGTTTTTCCTTCCTTGCGGTCTTTTTTCGATCTTTCGAACACGCATACTTTAACCTCCTATTGAATTTACTCAAAATTCAAATACTGCCCCATTTGCAATAAAAAGCCATATTATACAATGACGCAATAAAGTTATAGTGCGATTTTACGTATTCCCTCCCGCCACTTGTCCAGTGTACTATTTAATATATGTTTACCATATCTCCATAATCCCTTTACTACCCCTTTGAAGGAGTTTGGGATCACTCCCTATATTATTCATTAAATCCTCAACTGACTTTACAACTGCATGGTGAACAATAGTCACCCAGGCACTCAGGTCCTGGTGTATTAGAATATTCTTCGGAGCAGATAGTGCCTCAGCTGAACCCGTCAGTTTCTCAGAGGCCCATTTTTTCAGGAAATTCGGCTCTACCGTCAGGAATCGACAGCAATCTAAATGGACTCCGTAGTCGCGGATGCCTATATACATGTGATAATCCCTAAACTGCTCCAGAGTTACTATCAAGAACTCACGCCTAACCTTCGAGAAGAACCCTGAACTCTGAACTTCTTCAATTGACCACACACAATTGCCTGGGATTTCTGACTGTTGTAATCGATTTTGAATTCCTTCCAATACTGTTGGTGCGTTTCCGGCGGCGTTATCCAATACCATTGACCATTCATTAAGAATCGATTCTTCTTTCAACTTGATTGACATTTCAATACTCCTTGTTAAACGAAAAACTATCCGATCTGATAGGAGTTGGAATCTGTGTGATCTATCGATTTCCAGATCGGTTCAAAAACACCATTATTTTCGACTGAATCAAAAGTCGTTATCCATTGAAATTGCTTTGCTTTTTGAGAGATTTGTATGGCATCAGATGCTTGTCTGATATTTTCAATCCGGCTTTCTGAGGTCGTTACAAACAGGCTTCGGAAACCCTTAAATGACTCAATACTAAAGTCCTCACAATAGTGCTGATAGCCACCCTGAAGTAGGTAGTTTACATAAAACCAAACAGCCTTTAGCACTCCCCTCTTTATGTTTGAGACGACCTCTGTACCCATATCGATTTCCAGAAAAAACAATGCGAATTTGCCATCCTTTTCCAGAGCAAAAACGCCGTCAGGAGTATGGGATATCTTTTTATGCCGTGCCAAAGAGTCGCCCACGGTATCGCGAATATACTTAGAGGGTGAACCTTTATCTGATTTGACACCAAAGTACTCGGGGATGAATTTAACCAAATTAATATCTGAATCATCGCAAGCCCTTGATAAGGTGATTCGAAAATCATTAATCGCTAAAAAGTGATTCATAAAAAGGCCGTTTTTCGGCTTGGAGTTTATATTCCTCCAATCAATGCCTTCACCCTCAGCCTTTATTAAACCCAGAACATTGTCGAATCCCTTCTTCGTCACAAAAAATATAGACTCGTGAATTTCCGGCACCGGTATCGTGTCGATTAGTTTTTGATCACGCAATATCTTCATCCTGCGATATGCCGTTTGTAGAGACGGAAAAAACAGCAGTTCAATCTGGGAAATAGACAGATATCTGTATTCGTACAACGTCTGGAGAATCAGGTAATCCCTGTCCGTCATATTAAATGCTTTATCACTCAATTGAACACTTCTCCGGGATCAATGCCATCCAAAGGATCATCCAAGGCACCATTATTCGTTACTTCATCATCTAATCTTAGTACTCTCGGAATCCCATAGCTGTGCCGTGAAGCAGCTATCACTCGCTTGGCCAATGTGAAATCCGGCCTATCTGCCATTTTGGGTACCGTCATAGGAAAAGAGTTTTTGCCAATCCTACAAAAGGTTTGACCTATCGGCAATCGCAAAAACTCATCCGCTGGTAATGAAAGTATTTCGTTATTGTATTGAGATATGAATTCACGGGAAATCTTGACTGCGTCCGCCTGTGACACATTGAAACTGACAATAGTCGACACATTTCCCAAAATCTCTCGAAGCAATTCGATGGGGATTTGCCCGGTCTGTTGATGTGCCAATATCATGCCAAGCCTATATTTCCTGGCTCTCGAAAGAATCTTCTCATACGACTTCGAGGCCAGTCCACAGAAGTTCTGAAATTCATCCAAGTACAAATAGAAAGGCTTGCGCTTGCCCTTGGCGGTATCGGCACGACTCATAGTCGCGGTCTGGAACTTGGACACAATCAACTGCCCTATAAGCTGGCTGGCGACTTCACCCAGAATTCCATCAGAGAGATTAAAGAGTAAGACCTTACCCTCGTCCATGGCCCTGCGAATATTCAACAATCTTTGGGATATTTCCTTATCATCCAAGTTGGTATTTTCCGGCGGACACAGGCAGTTTCTGACATTCTTAGCTCTGATTATTCTTCCGATGCGATTGATAATCGGCAGGTGTGAATCCCTTGGCAATTGTTCATAGATACTGCCAAAAAACTCCCGAGTCTGTTGATCATTTGTAGTACTAATAATCTCATTGCGAAAAGAATTATCAAATCGATCCAGTAAAGGCGCAAAATCCAGCAAGGTTGTATTAGGCCGTTCCACAAGGGCATATAAAGACTGACGGAAAATCTCATCCATCCGGGGGCCACCCTCACCCAATATTCTCCGAAAGATTGTAAATAATTCATCTACATGAAGATCAATATCCTCGTCGTCATCGATATGGAGTGGATTGAGAACTACCGGTGAATCTTGGTCGGCCGGATTAAAGTAAATCACATCATCAATTCGATTTTCCGGAATATACGGCAGAATCTCGTCACTGAGCATTTCAAACTCCGGTGCCAGAACTCCGATTCCATTGCCCAATTGCAAATCCTGATAGATCAGGTATCTGAGGAAATTCGTCTTACCATATCCCGATTTGCCGATTACGTAAATATGTTTGTCTCTGTATTGATTGGGCAAAATGACCGGGAAATTGACATATTCCGTCGGCTGATCACCCAAAAACAGTCCCTCTGACTCAGCTATTCTTTCCAGAATAAAATCGCACAAATCCTCGGCTAAAATGCCTTGATTAATCTTGCCTTCCAGTTCTGCCCGTGAAACAACAGACCGCGCAATGTAGCCGTGATAATTGGCAAAGTACTGAACGACTCCATAGCAGTCAGAGAGTCGTTTTTCCTCAGCAAGCCTTGCCTGGCGAATCTTCGCATTTCTAATGTCAGTCAGCTTTGGGTAAATTTTATATGCGATGTACAGGGCAACAACTATCAGGAAACCAAGAGATGTTAAAAAATCTCTTTCCAAGCGGTTATCCTATGTATCTAATTCCCTTATATACTAATTGTATATCGGCTGTATAATGGGAATCTACACCCTAAATGCCGTAAATTATTGATATATAATGCGATAATAACCGTCTAATTCTCCGACTATATACTCCTTTGGAGTAATATACAGTCCCGGCCCCGCAATTCGACGATGAGATTTCCTATGAGGGTGGAGGCTTTCTCAACCGGGGCGACACTACCACCAATAGCACCTCCCGATTTCTACATGACAGCTTGGTCAATGGCGAGAAATGCCGAATTAAACGGAGCCGGGACTAAATACTATATGGAAGATATATACCATTGTGAAAGAAGTTTAATGGTAGTGTATATAAGTATAAAATTCTCACTAATAGCTAGTACTTTTATGTCTTTATCATTATTATTCAGTAATGCACTTACTTATTTGAATGATGACATCTATTGATTATAATATAGCACAATCGTATTTCAATATAGGTCTAAATATCAGCGGAATAAATAGATTCGATGGATTGATAATAATAACCAAAAGTATTTATGAATCTTAAGTGAAACTGTACTTGTAACTGACCAATTGATTAAAACTGATTTGGCCACAATAGTACTTTTGCGAGCTAAATTACTGAACCTGTGACAGTAGTAATCTATAATGGGAGAAACGCATATGGTTGCTAAAAGAGTTAATAAGTCAACAAATCAACCTACACGGCTAATATCAAAAATGCATAAATCAATTCTCAATTTCTTTTATACATTCTTTGGGATACTCAATCGGTATGGCAAAAAAAGGAAACATGATTTAGGCCTCATAGATGAAGTTTTTGGAATCTTTATTGGTATCACATTATCGGTGGCTTTTTTTGTCACCTCAAATGGCACTTGGTCTTTTAGGGTATGGGAAACGGGTTTTAATATAGTATTAAGCATCTTATCTGTCTTAGCAATTGTACTTATTACTCTTATTATTGCGGTAAATCAGAAATTGTTTACTAATCGTTTAATACTGTACATGTTGGCAACTTTGATCACCTTTGGTGGGTTAGAGTTCATAATGCGTGTATCCCATAACGACCTTGCTCCTCAACGAGAAGAGCTTCAGGCTCTTCTTATAGGAGGATTACTCTGGATTATTGTCCGTGAGGGAGCTAACCTCATACTGAACTTGATCGATAGAAGGAATTGATGAGTAAGCATACTGCCAGATTTTAAATGTGGCACAAATGGTATTTACATTCTATTGTGAGCTAGATTTTCATTTTACCCTATCAGACTGACTAATTCATCAGGTGATTTCGGGCAAACCCAAATTGAGGAGAAGATGTTTTCTGGATTCTCGAGTTTGAAGCTGCCTGGGATTGTCAGAAGAAATAACGATTTGACAGTATAGGTCTGTTTATTGGATAAGAGTTCCTCTAGAATGTTCGATATACGTCCGGATATGGTATTATCATCAAGAATCTCCCCGGGAGTAACAATCAGTACCTGAAAGCCATTAATCTTACCAAACTGTACCTGTGACAGCCTTTTTGACGAATAGTAAGCCTGATATGCCAAGAGCTTTCTTCTGATATTGGCTCTTTTTGATTGTGATATTATCGGCTCTGTTCCACGGTCAATTTCCAAAAAGAAATGCCTGTTTTTTTTATTAGATATTTGCAGTCCAAAGAAAGCATCCGGATAGACAGTAAGTTTCTCTTTTTTACCCTTTATATTATAGCCATAGACAGTTGCTCCAATACTCCTTCCCTGTTCCCAAAACAGCAGTCCTATCCTTCCTTTAGATTTCCGACAGGCCAGTTCTACAATCACTCGGAATGTAGCCAATTCCAAAGCATGCCGCAAAAAAGGATTTTTAATCCTATTGGCGGTGACCATCCGCCTCACATCCTGCGCAGGTATTCCCTCAAACTCCTGAAGTATTTTGGCTGATTGCTTGCCCAATCCATAGATGGCTCTGGGGCGGCCGTATCCCCTGCCAAATGGTAAATCTGTCAGATAGTGACGCTCGATATAGCCATTTACGTATAGCCCTCTCAGACGCTTGTACAAGGCCTGACGGCCAAAACCGTATTTTAATGGTCTCTTCCCTGCTGTGTGAAATGCAGAGTTAGTTTGATTATCATACGTTAGTAAGTGCCACAAAAGCTCAGCATTGAGAAATCGATAATCATAGAGATATCTGAGGATATCACAGTCTTTGGTGCTAAGGTGTATTTTTGTTTTTGACATGTATTGATGGTTAATTAATCAGTCTTGCCGGACTTCTTACTCTTACGCCCCCTCGTCGGAGGCCGAACTCGTCCTAAAATCCAAATCCGCAGGATGCGGGATTTTGGATGACGATTCGAGCCGGCCGACTACTTTAAGCTCCAATCTGCCCCACAATACTTTTTGAGATGTGGGCAGATTCGAGAATGAAAACGCCCCGACGTTTTCTTCGAAGCCGAAACCTTTTGGGTACCTGGCCTGCTTCGATGAGGTAATTAGTAGATGGGCATTCTGGGGTGTTAGAAGCAGGCAAGGCAGAGGTTGAGGGGGGCTTAAAGTAGTCGGGCGGAGAACGAGTGGACTATCCCCTGCAAATATGGGGTATTTGCTCTCCTAAAAGTAGAAATGATAAGACATCGATTCTACTTTTTAAATAGAAGTATTGGATACTTCTATTTAGATACTTGGGGATAGAACACGCAGTGAAACCGACAGACGAGGGGGCGCATTAACCGCGGCCGCGCGATAAGCGGTCGCAATTCAATCTGTCGGATTGAATACTTGCTTATTCCTTATCGTACTTTTTTAGCAGGTGGAAAAAAAGTGCTGATCTGGATTTCTTAATCCTATCGTTTGGCACTTTCATGGTTTCATCAAGCGCCTTGTTTATTGCAGATTCTTTGTAGTGGTTAACTGTATATTCATACAGCTTGATGCTATCTTCTTCCTTGAAAAGTTTGGCTATTTTTCGAGCCAGTTGTTCTTTCTTGTCTTTCTCTTTTGACATACTTTTTTGGATTAATGATTATTTTATATTGAAATGCAATTGCCGTCGCTGACTAATCTCTTTTCGTATTTGGTTGAACTGCTCAAGAAAAAGTATTTCTATTGGGCATTTAAGAAAGGCAGATAGTTTTAGGGCGTTTGTCAAACTTGGTTTTACTTTGCCGGATTCCCAACGGTAATACTGATTGGATTGATCTACCCCAAAGAATTCAGCAATATCTTTTTTGTTTAGAGATCGTTTCAAGCGATAGTGTTTTAATTGGTTGTTCTTTTTGTTTTTTGTTTTTGTATTCATAAATGATTTATCATGTACAAGAATTCTACTATGAAACTGCAATGGGAAAAATATATAAAACTACAGCGCGATGTGGATAACCGAATGAAAAATGGTTGTCGCTCTGTATAGCAAGATGTCAGTGCTGTGAAGTATAAGCTATTCTGATGAGAACTGATCGCAACCCAATCCCGAACCGATTTGATGAAAAGGAAATAGGAACAACCATTGGTTATTCCTATTACCCTATTAGCTTTGCACTTTTTACAAAGAATCAACTTTTATACATCGCACAGCCTGCCCATGTTTTCTTTGGGCATCATAGATTCTGTTGATGTTTTTAGAATTATAAAGCAGTACCAAATAGCTACCGACTGTATCTTTAAATACACCCTCGACGGCCAATGATGAACTCCAAAAGTAGGCATAAGAGCCAATTCCGGTAAAGTAGTCCTCATGATGTAAACCACCGGATGGCAAAGCCGTAAATCCGCTTTCATTTGTCGCCCCGGTGTTTGGCTCCAGCCAATTATCATACCCGGCTTCTTTCATTTTGGCTCCGGCGATATGCTCTCCGCCTAGATATCCTATCAAAGTCTGCCAATCTGAATCTTTAGGGACACGCCAGCCTTCCGGTGCGATATTCCTGCTATCCGTCACGGCATAGTTATTATACAATAGTCCCATAACAGCACTATTCCCGTAATCATTATTATAGCTACAACGCGCCCCAGTTGTCAGACTACTCCAGTCCTCTATCATCACATTTGGAATTAGGTCTCCATTGCGATAATGAGTGACCTTAAGGTTTTCAGCCATCCATACCTGGTTGCCGATTGTCACCGTGCGATAGCTGTTGCCGTCGATATCAGTAACTGTACCCGATGTATCGCTCGAACCATTGGAGTCATTTGAAGTGGTCGGACTACTATCATCTGAACATCCGCAGATCAATGACAACACACATCCAATGACCAGCAATAAGAAAAACACCCTTGTTATAGACTTCATATCTTCCTCCAGTCTTTTTTTAGCCTTTAGTACCTAAATGACTATTCACCAAACATCTTTTTAATCGTTTGATTATAGTTTTCCCGAATATCTTCAATACTTTCGCGGCCATAAATATCCCAAGTCGTCCGAACTGATTGATGTCCCATAATGACTGATAATGATTCAATACTCCCTGTTTAGCTTTCCACAAACGGGCGAATGTGTGCCGGAATAGATGGCAGGTAATATTTCTGTATTTGGGATTGGGATTCTCAATATGAGCCCTTTGCCCGGCTTTGGCCACGATTCGATTTATCTGCCGTAAACTCAATGAGCCGCCTTTTTTGCTTTCAAATATGAAACCAGTTGGCCTTGATCCGAGTAATTCGCGAAAGCCATTCAGTAGTCTTGTAGGAAGCGGACAAATCTCTGTTTATCCCCCTTGCCATGCCTGATGTGAAGTAATCCTTTCTTCCACAGGATATCGTCTACAGCTAAGCCAGCGACCTCTGCCCGCCTTATTCCTGTAAAGGCTAATGTCTCTATCAGCACTCTATCCCGAACCTGTGTGCAGGCATCTATTATTTTCAGAACTTCAGCATGCATTAAATAGTACCCGGCATTTGATATTACTCTCCTTTTCCTCCTGAATGCAGGATCAGTCTTCATAAGCCCCGTTTTTGCCAAATCAAAAAACCGCTGAATTGATTCAACGATATATGTCTGAAGTCCCGGTCTTTCTAAAACGGGACCTCTGGCACTCACATTGAAATGTCCTTGGGAATGACTCTTAGGCATTAAACAGTAGATTAATAATGAGTTACAGTCTCTTGAGGAAATGTGATTTGCCAGGCGGCCAGTAGTATGATAGTATCACATTGAGATAGCGCAACACCCGTATTTTATTGGGATTTAATATATTAAGGTGGGCTAACGAAGTCCCATATTAGAAAATATAGGACATTAGTCGTATCTTGTCAATCAATATTGTCACTACCTTTCCACAATTTGCTGTAGTTTTTCATATTTATAGAGAGGATTTTTCTGCTACGGTAATAGGTATGGAAATCTCTCAACAGGCCAAAAATGAATTAAGGAGTATTCACTTAAACCAAACCGGTGAAAACCTATCGGACGATGAAATTGAGGCAATGGCCCAAGACTTTTCTATCTCTTCGACGTAATATACCGTCCCCTCCCCAATAAGAATGATCAAAGTAATAAAAGGATATGATAGCATATTTCATTTATGCGCGAAAGTCGACCGAATCGGAAGATCGACAGGCATTATCAATTAATGCCCAAATTAGTGAACTGGAGTCCTTGGCTCAAAAGGATAATCTAAAGATTGCCAAGATATTCACTGAATCAAAATCCGCCAAACAATCCGGCAGGCCGGTTTTTAATTCTATGTTAAAGGAACTAAGGCGAAATAAAGCCTCAGGAATTTTATGTTGGAAGCTGGATCGCTTGACCCGAAATCTATTAGATGGTGCTACAATTTCGGACTTAATGGAAAACGGTTTTATCGCAGAAATTCGAACTCCCCTACAGACCTATAGAAACAATAGCGTGGATAGATTAATGAGTGGGATTGATATGCTTTTTGCCAGAAAATACGTCGATGATCTGTCCGAGAATGTCATTCGAGGGCTTAATACTAAAGTTGCGCAGGGCTGGAGACCTAATCTGGCACCGATGGGCTATCTCAATAAATGCACTGAAAAGGGACAAGCCAAAATCGTTGTCGATCCCAAAAGATTTAAGCTCATACGTCAAATGTGGGATTTAATGTTGTCCGGTAATTATTCAGTCCCCGAAATCCTAGATATCGCAAATGATCAATGGGGATACAAAACCAGAATAACCAAAAGGACAGGCGGCACGCCTTTATCTCGCACATCATTATATCGATTATTTAACGATCCCTTCTACTATGGTAAATTCTATTTTGGCGGCGAATTGCACCAGGGGAAACATAAACCGATGGTTACCTATGAAGAGTTCTCGCAAGTCCAACGGATATTAAATAGCAGATGCAAAACAAAACCCGAGAAGCGCACATTCGCATTTTCGGGGCTATTTCGTTGTGGTCGCTGTGGAGCAATGATAACTGCCGAAAAGAAAATCCAATACCGCAAATCACTTAGAAAAAAGAAGGAGTACATCTATTACCATTGTACCTACAGTAAAGACCCTCAATGTCCGCGGCAATCGATTACAGAGGAAGACTTAATCGAGCAGGTGTGTAATCAATTGGAATCAATTTCCATTCCAAAGGCGTATTTGAATTGGATTTTCAAATACTATGATTCCGTCATGGCTAAAGAACAGAGGAATCAAGATTGCGAGAAGAGGAATATTCAAGAACAATTGGTCATCATTGATAAAAAACTAAAGAATCTGATGAATCTAAAAATATCCCCGGAAAACGAGAATAATCAATTACTGTCAGACACAGAATTTTTAGAGCAAAAGAGACAACTATCTCACGAGAAAGGGCAGCTTGAAGATTCAATAAACGCTTATGAAATTGATGGCGACGCAATGCGCAGATTATTCAAGGAGACCTTTGAACTCACTGTCTATGCCAAAAAGTGGTTTCAAAAAGGTGATATAAAAACCAAGAAAACAATACTAACGAAAATATATTCGAAGAGAATTATTATCGACAAAAAGGTAGTAATGTCAGCCAAAAAACCGTTTGAGATAATATCCAATCTGAAATTTCCTCCTAATGCTCAAAATGGAATGTTCGAAGGAAGAAATCACAGTATAACTAAAGGAGGAAATGGAGCTTTTGACAATGTTGATCCCAACTGGCGGGGAGGTTGGGACTTACTCGAACGAGAAATTAAGAAAATAATCGTTGATAACCCTTAGTTTATTGATGATTATGAATTTTGATTTTATTCGAATATTTTATAAGGATCCATGATACTATTAACAAGGCACATGGACTTCTAACAATGCTTGCCTTACCTTGATCTTATTGGAACTAAGTGACCCATGTAGACGAAGGAATACTCCAGAGATTTCGGTATTGACAATTACATAATTGCTGCTTATGATACTTTCGATTGAACCATTTATAGATAATTTATGTTGTCTTATAATTATGAATAAACGACCTAGCACTTTATGTGAGTTGATTACTTGGTCTCGCGAAAGTCATATTTTCTCGAAATCTGAGTTAGCTCGGCGGTCCAATCTAAGTTATAACACTATATTTAGACTTGAGAAGGGAGATGGCGTAAACAGAACTACACTTGTCAAGGTAGCAAAAGCGCTTGATTTACAACTTAACGATCTTATGGATGCCAGCAAGATTCCCCATGATTTACCAAGCAATGTCGTACGCGTTTTAGGCCCAATAAATGATGAATTAATTAAGTACTTGGCAAAACATCCAGAAAGAATGTATTCAATTTCTCCTCGCAAGTTCGAATATTTGGTAGCAGAAATTCTTAGAGATATGGGAGCTGAAGTAGAAATAACAAAAGAGACTAGAGATGGGGGCAGAGATATTTTGGCCGCAATCGCAACTCCCATTGGAAAGTTATTAACAATTGTTGAATGTAAGAGATTGTCTCCAGAAAGAAAGATTGGCTTAGACGTTGCGGAAAGATTTTTATGGACAATAGATAATAAAGATAAGGCATCTTGTGGATTAATTGCGACGACTTCATATTTTTCACGTGAAGCCATATTATTGCGCGATCAATATCGCTGGAAACTCAAATACAAGGACTTCGAAGGTCTGTCTGATTGGCTATCGCAGTATGGTAAGTGGTCGCACAGAGAAAAGTATGGTCTTTGGCTTCCCAGAATGGAGATAGAAGATAAAAACAATCATAGATAAATCGGCAAGTGAATTGATCAATTGTTTTGTAATTATGTGAGAAGCCTTCGCTATGAGTAAATAAGTAGTACCCACTAGCCATGGAAGTGCTTACTGAAATCAGAAAAAGTATAGCTTAAATGGCTAATACTGTCAAATTGGGTATCTTGCAGTTTACAATAAATGAGCCCACTTTATTGTTATGTTTCCAATATTTTTCAATATATGTTATTTACCATTAGTAGAGCTAGTATCAATTGGAAACGCTTCAGAACGATATCTGCAATAGTACTTACTGGCCAATCTTATTCCAAAATGGCCATATATATACATTTACCACAAGATTTGGCAGATGAACAGAACTTGACATACTATGATTTCCTCACCCAAGGAGTGTACCCGTCAAACACTAGGGCAGTGTTAGTGAATATAATATTCTAATCAAAAATCGCCACTGCTCCTTTTCTTGACCTTATTGTCAATAATTGCTGACTATCCTCCAAATGAATATGGCCTAAATCGGGATTATCAATCAGCGTTTGAATTACTTCTATTAGTTTCAACAAGCCTTCTTTAGTGCCATAGATACACACTATATCGTTCTCAAAACGTAATTCCAACTTACCTTTCTCGAACAATGGGTAAATAAACTCGGGTTTCATATATTTCTCCCTTACCTAATATACCAGTAAATCAGTTGGTATTTGCCTGGGATTAATAAGTTAAAGTTTTTACTTTCCCCAATTCTTACTATTAATTGTAAATGTCCTGTGTTTCCATGATGTGCGGGGTGGAATTCTAATTTCCCCAACCAAGGGCCTTTGGCTGTTATACCAGATGCCTGAAGGCCATAAGCAGTTGCCAACATAGAGGTTGTTTGAAACCAATTATCTTCTGTCCATAGTGCAGCAATTGATCCCATACAACCGTACCCGAATTTGGCCCAGCCCTTTGACTTATTATATTTGGCGGCCCAATCATCAACAGCATCTTCCCCGAATCCGGTAAATGCCCACCTTCCGGATTTTATATTTTCCGGTATAAATGTTGCCGCATAGCCCATTGCTTGAGATGCCGCAAAGTTAATTGGGTCAAGGTATTGCGTATATTCTCTAATTTCCTTGTCTAGAGTTATCAACTTATTGGCTTGTGTAAAAAAATCCAATCCTAATGGATCTATGTTGTTTATCGGATTACTTCCTGCGTAACTGTAGAAATTTATTCCTCCGGCAAGACCAATAGGATCAGGGCTAAGGTATCGTCCTATTTGAGGATCGTAGGTTCTACACATATTATAGTAGTTATTCGTTTCTCTATCATGAAGTTGCCCCTGGAATCGGATATTATTTGTTGTAGACACGTATTCGGTATGGATGCTGCCAAAGGGAAAATATCCTGTCTTCCAACAGACGGTTTTATTACTATCGGTTAATACCAGAGGAGTTCCTAAATGATCATTATGAAAATAGTATATCGTCCAATCTGTTGTCACTGTATTACTTGGCGGTGGATCCCCAATTGACATTGTTGAAGCTCCCATTGATTCTATTGGGGGATCTATAAGAGTATCAACCAGGGTATCAGTACTTGTGTTTTCCGCCCAAACTTTTGCTATCGGTTGGCCATAAAGATAGATATAATCGTATTCCCATTCGTCGTCATAGTAATTGGCGAGCATTATTCCGCTTAGGGAGTAAATATAACCCATTGTACCGGTCGTACCGATCTGAGTTTCATATCTTTGTGACCTTGTATTGTAAGAATATTCAATTGTATCATTTACGGAAATCAGACGATTATTCTGATCAAAATCAAAATCTGTCGAGCCGGAAATGGTTATTATTGAATCCGTGTTTCCGCATGAATCATAAACAAACCATGTCGTATCAGTACTGGATGTATCGGTATAATACTCCAGTCTATTTTTTAATAAATCATAAGAATACTCTCTAAATATTGGTCCCAAGCATCTGGTTTTTCTGTTGCCATTTTTTTCATAGCTATATTGCCTTGGATCACCCGTGCTTGGATATTCATCGCTTGTAGCATATATTAACCTGTTCAGATTATCATATTTGAAATCTGTATTTTTATTTGACTGAATTGACAAACTGTCGTAAATCGAATTAACATTGCTCAAAGTATCATAAGTATATGATCGCCTGACAACATTATCTGATCCGGTACTTATTCCATCGATTAAATATCGTTCGTTGATATCATAGTCTGTCTTAATTCCGTTATTGTAGACTAATCTTTTAATGCCGCCAAAAGGTTCATAATATATTGAATCAATTATAGTGTTCAATTGGCCAGTTCCAAATTTTGACTGTATTTTATTTACATTTCCATTCTGGTCATATCCATAATAGTATCTGATCCCAGAAGGATATAGTATCTGACTTAAACGTTTATTCTTGTCATATACATAAGATGTCGAATATGAACCGGAAGAGTAAGTTTGAGTTTCCTTACTAACGAGGCCATAAGGATTATAATAATACAATATTGTTACATCTTGCGTTTCCTCCTTACATAACCTCCCATTGCCATAATAGGCTGAGCTCAAATCATATGTGTAATCGACATCAAGTGAATTGTCTGTATAATCTATTGATTCTAGTCGGTTCATATAATCATAGGCATATGATACCTCATTATCATTGGCATCCGTTTTCGATAATAGATTCCCGGCTTCATCGTACTCATAAACAGTTACACCTGTCATCCCACAGCTATCGTATATTAGATTCCCCAAATCGTCGTAATCGTATTCAATGACATAGCCCTCGGGATCAGTCACCTTTGTCAGATTGTCGTGCACATTGTACTCATATTCAGTGGTGGCAATCACATTGTCGTTAGGATTTGGCTTTACTTGAATATGAGTTTCGCTTTCTAACCTGTTATGGATATCATACTCATAGAATACTGTATCGAACGCATCCTGTACCAAGGCTGATGGGGTCAGGATATATTTGACATTACCCATTGGATAATACTCATATGCAACACCATCCTGCTGGTCGTTAATATAGACACGCTCAAGCTGATTTCTATAATTGAAACCATACCTTTCAATTTTTCTCAGTGTATCACCTGCTGTATAGTATTCAATAGAATCCGGCTTGGAATTTTCATTATAATAGTATTTAAGATAGTCTCCCCCGGTATTTGTAATCGTTTCGAGCCAATTATGATCGTCATAGGCATATACTATAGAATCACCCAATGGCATCAACACCGAGGCTATTTTCCCTTCTACGGTGTATGAGAGTGTAGTTATCCCTGCCAGAGTAGTCTGATCCAATTCCGTTATCTCATTCACCCTGTTTCTGATGTCATATTCATAGCTTGTCTTTATATTATTCTGATCAATAACATACGGTATCGTCGTCCGAAATGAATTTCGCTGGCCATAAGCAATAGTATCTCCGTTGGGATAATATACATACTCCAGACAATGAGCGCCCGACCTATAGCTAAATCCGACAGTATCTGCAACATTGGTTCGCGGCCCATCAATTTTCACCAATTGCCCTAATGCATTATAATCAAATGAAGTTGTGTATTCATAGGGGTCTTCGGTAGGACTGATCAATCCCTTTTTGACCAACTCTTCCAGATTTCCATTACTATCCCTATTAAAAACAGTTTCCCTATATTCGGTAGAATCCTGAACACTCTGAGTTGATATCTTTGTGAGTAAATTGTAGTGAGGATCATACTCAAAACAAGTAGTTATAGGCGAAGATGACAAATACCCCCTCGTAAAGGAAACGACATTACCTCTACTGTCATAAGAGACACTATCGATACGGTTGTTCGGATTATATGTTAATACCCTATTGCCATTTCCATCGTAGCTGAATTCCTTTATATAATCGGTATCGTTTGGATCTTCAACCTTCATTAAAAAGGTTCTGTCGTAAACGGGAGACCATAAGGATGTATATTTTAATTTTTGATTAGAGTTTTCATTATGAGTAACTTCGGCAATGTTTTGAACAAATACTCCGCCGCTTATCGTATCTCTTGAATAGACAATATCTACGCGTTCAACGGGTTCTCCCGAAGTCCCATCATTATACGCAGCGCTAATTAGATGATTGGTATCATATTCAAAAAACCACGTAAATCCATCCGAGTTTTCTGTCTTGATTATCCTTAGATCATCGTTGGTTGATGCACCAGGAGAATAGGCTTCCCAGGCACCATCAGCATAATACACAGTATCCAGAAAATTATCATAGTCGTATGTATATGTTACAAGTGTAGTATATAAACCATCTTTCAATGCAGTCAATAACTCACCCGTTACATCGTAATCCAACCTTAATATCTCATTACAGGCACCACTAATCTCGGTCAAATTACCATTAGAGTATGCTAAACTCACCTCATTATCATTTCTATCCAAAATTGTCGTAAGTCTATATGCACTACTAATATATTCAAATATGTATCTTCTGTCCGTATCATCAGTCATTGTATATTCATCTGCGGTTGAATCATACTTCAACTTATAATGGATTCCTGTAGCAGGCACAAATGTAAGCGTATCAACAACAAAAGGATCCGTGCTTATCGTGTCATAGACCATAGACTGTCGAAATTCTATTCCTCTCCCTGATGGTTCGGTTACTGTAACATTACATGTATCACAAGGGAGAGTCATTACACTTGAATCGAATGATATATTATATTGATAGGAATGTCTCCACATCTTATATGGCATACCAGGAGTTATAAAAGAATAACTATTGTAATACCGTATAAATTGAAGAGGAATTCCGAGATCAGTTCCCATAACAAAGTCTTTTCGTAACAAAAACATATTACCATTAATCGCATTGACTGGGTCATTTACTGTCGCTTCTGCTATAGAGGGACCAAAATCTTCCGGGTCAACCAAGCTAACAGGTACAAACTTTTGTTCCTCGCATGTGCAAATACTGCTCCCACCTTCTCTTGTGAATAATTTTACTCTAAAGTCAATAATACTTTGGTTCGGACCAAGTGACATTTCAAAAGTGCTATCAATATCGCCAGAAGCCTTTACAGTATCATACGTTTCATTTGCATCACTGTGTCCAAAAATAGGGGTAGCCCCATTATACAAGTTTACGATGAAGTCGCTCTGTGGCAGTATTGTGCCCTCATATGTGATTCTGACTTGAAAACGGTGCAAAGAAGTATCACTTTCCCTGCCCATATATTTCACTATTAAGTTGGCGCTATTTGAGTATGGCAGGTCATCACACGCGGCTTGACCACATGTTGCTGAATGAATTTGCGAAAACATGGCTAATGCGCAAAATACGTATAGGGCCCCAAAAACACTGGTATGTTTACGAATACTACTGATTGATGAAAGAAATTTCGACATTTTACCCTCCCAAATAAAATCGAAGTTCTCGCTGAAATATATACAGAATCTATTTAAATTTGGTTCCAATGTCAATTGTTATTATTTATACATAATCATTATTACTAAGCTGCCTAAAAACTACGGATTTGATTTTAGAATCAGTTCTCAGTAAAGTTTTTTACTCATCACACAATCGAAGTAACGATTCTATCTGAGACATCTTTGATTCGCTGGATTGAATTGATAAGTGTATCCTTGTCTCCTTTGTAAAGCTGGATATAGTCACTAAATGCGGTGTTAGTGTCCAAACCAATTGATTGGCAAACCACATATGCAACAGCTTCGGCTTCTGTTTCTCTCTGTGTTTTAGACAGCTTTTCTCCTGTGTGATGCAAAAACTCATGAGCTAACTCATGGACTTTAACACTAAAATCTTGGGCAGGAGATAAACCGCAACGAATGACAATTTTTCCTTTCGTTGAAACTCCGTCAGCCTGTAAAGTATCTGAGTACTCGAGAGTAATACAGTTATCAGTGATAAAACTATTGAGCCTTTGCTGATAACAGGACGGATCGCCTTGAACGGAAGCGAACTCAGGAAGGTCGTCTCCGTCGGTTTGACTGATGTCAAAAACGTAAACGCCTTTGAAACCATTGATCTCTGCGACGCCGGAACGGTTATCATCATCTTCAACCGCTTCCTTTTTATATACCAACGGAGCAATGATAACAATACCAGTCTCTCCTTTCTTAACGAACCGGCCAAGTTTTTTCCAGGTTTGAAAGCCAGCGACATGAGTGGCACTCGGCTTCTGAAGAGCTATGAGCATAACATTTCGTAAACTATACTGGTGAAATCTGCTCATAGCCTGAAGATAGCGTTTTAGCTCGTCACTCTGACCAGCTTCCAGAGAATCGGTCAATGAGTTAAGAGCGTTTTCAATCAATTGCTTTGCTTTGTTGTTGTTCATAATGTTCTCCTTCGTTAAACGGGTTTTTGGTTCCTTCACCCAAAGCAGAGGAATCCAAAAAGCCGTAGAGGGAGAACATCCCCACGGGGACAACAAAGCTGATATGAAATTACGCTCGGCTACTGATAGAGACCGATATGGTTGAAGGGCAATTGAAAGGACAGTATTATAAAGCTTGCTCACCCTAGTGAGGGACGTTCGAACTTTCAATCGGAGGCACTAGAATGAACAGGGCTGTTTCCCGAACACTCTAATGAGGATATTGTAGAAATTCGCGTATCTTGAAAAGAGATTAGTCTCAATATGAGGCGTGAAATACGAGCGTCTTGCCACACATCACTAGACTATTGTGGATTCGCACCTTCGGCCAAGAGACTCCGTACAAAATCGTCTAATAGGCGGCATTCAATAAACGCGACTTCTGTCTTAACTGGGGGAAACCTCGTCCACCAGAAACTGCTCTGTGTAACGAAAAGAGATACTACGGTTAATGGTTCACTCGGCGCGGTCCACCCAACTTTTCCAATCAACTCTGCCGCCTTGTTCCGTAGATAGATGTGTCGTTTTTCTGCTTTGTGCAAGTAGCCTTCCTCTTGAGAACCATTCTCTCGTGTTCGCCCAAACAGCTTCGAGGCGATCCGTCTAGCATCCTTTAAACAATAAGCCTCATCAATAATCTTTGATTCAATGTTCAACAGTATCCTTCGACTCTCAAAGTAGGCCATCACATCAATATCGCCAATGTCGGGGCTACTGCTGTCGAGTTTGTGAGGATAAACGCCTTCCAATACGGAAGGCGTGTGCCGACGGACTATATCTGCGATTTTCGATTGAAGCGAACGCGTATAGTCTTCGTGCGACTGCTCCAAGAGAGCCGCTATGTTTTGAGTTGTGAGGGGCAGCGGAAGTTTGTGACGAAACGGTGTATTCATCCACAGTTGGCCAGCCCTGTTGGCAGAATACGGACCCCAATAGTACTTATCATTAACCTGGATTAAAGGATTGATCGTGTAACGTGCCTGTCGTTTGGTGTATTCCCAAACCGGGATATCAGGCTCGGACACTGAATTGCCGGCCAATTGCATAAGCTTCCCTTGAGTTAAGGTAGCCAAGCCTAACACTTTATTGAGAGTGGACTTGTCAAGATTAGGGATATGAACTGCACAGTGTTTGGCTATATCGTCAGATGTCGCAAAGTAGCAGGTATTCTCTTCTGCTTCGCTGTTGGATGCCCAAAGGCTAAGAAGTTTTAGAACTCCGACGATATCGCGCATACCGAATCCAAAATCACTTTTAAAGGCCTGATCTAATGCGTTAAGGTGCAACTCTATTGGCTCCTTTATCTCCGGTATATCGTCGATGTTCCCGATCGATCCCAACTCAATTTGTGCCTTCTCAATACCAAACGTTTTCTCTTTCCTCTCGACGTCTTCGGCATATGACACTCTTGCTATAAAATCATTGTCAATAACCAGTGTGGCTGGAAATATGCCGTAGTGCAGATGATCGCTTGCCGAATACATGTTAAGCAGTCTCTCCACGTGGGCCAGTAAAGCTTTCATGCCCTCATTTGAGAGAATCGCGCTACCTGCTGGTGCCAGTTGGACGAACTTCTCTATGAGATACCTATAGGTCTGGTGATCGTGCAAGAACAATCCCTTGTCAGTGCTCAATCTGTCTTCGCGCTCGTATTCGACTTCTTGCACGAGCGATTCCCTCACTTGAACTCCCACGGTCTCATGCTTTTGAACAAGGGCTTCAATCCCAGTCAGCAAGATTGGTATGGATCGCTCAAAGTCGTACTGACCAACATTCTGATTGATTAATGTAACAAGGCCGCCGATCAGTGTGTTGAGTATCTCTTTGGCTTCTTTCTGATCGTACTTGCGAGGTACTATGTTGAGCGAGCTAGCCAGTTCGGCAATTGCTTTGTCTGCAAGCTTGAAGTCGGATGGTTCCGGTAAGACCACTGGTGCGTATTCAGGGAAAGAGACCTTCTTTTCCTGCATGTATAGTCTGAATCTGACCTTCTTCGCACGTTCCACGCTGAGACTTCTCTTGACTTCTGGTAGATTGTCGTCCGGCCATTGAGTATTCAGTTGATCCAGTATGGCCATCAGTAGGTCGATTTCAATCGATCTGTCAGTCGTTGTTAATAGTGCTTGGGTCAAAGCGTCGTTGTTAAGTACTACTGAAATACCGACCTCGCCGGGTCTTTTGATCATTGTGCGGAGTTTCCAGAGTTCACCTTGTGGGATAAGAGTACGGAGATGCCTCAATTGCTCGGACCGCTGTACTGCAGAAGCTGGAGAGCAGAACACCTGCAACTTCTCTACCTGTGCCGTGAATGCCAGAGAGCTTATTTGCTTCTTGTACAGTCCGAGAGCATCACGGATTGCCTGCATTACAAGATCAGCGAGCTTTCCTTCTTCAAATTCCATCTGATCAACAGGGCAGTTCACAAAGCACACGGTCCTGCCTACAGTTTCAAAGTAAGCGTATGCCTTAAATCTCTTGGACTTAATCGCAAACTCAGGGCCTTCTTTCGGAAATACCCAACTGCGTGGATGCCCAATGAAACTCACATCAGGGAATTGTGACCAGAATGCGGATAGAGACTGGTAGCGATAATTCGTGCCCCAATTTGGGTCCAGAAACAACATTGTTGGCTGAACAGCACCTCCGATCAATACGGAGTGAGAATCTTTGAATGATCCATATAAGTCCAGGAATGAGGTGATGGGCAACAACTGAGATTCCGATAGCATCCTCTCCCGAAAGTCAAGGAATCTGCCCAGCTCTTCTGCGTCTTCTACTTCATCGAGCAGAGCAAGCAGTTGGTCCATCGGCATTAGCGTCGCAGGCAATTCCTCGGGAAGAACGATTCCCTTGATCTCTGTTTTCAGGTACGGCGTTGTTACTATATAAACGGGTTCAAGGGCACGCATTCCGTTTTTCGGTTGAAACTCGACAATCTTCTGTTCCGACCATACGCCTAATCGTGTTGGAGCATTAGTAAGACGAGTACTGACGGCAGAGAATTGTTGCGTAAGCCCCTTTAAGTAGCCATCGAAATCCTTCAGATACTCCGTGATTGGCACGATATGGACTAAATAAAGGCGATTATCGGCATGGAGTGCGCAGGCAAATGTCATATCCTGCGGTTTGTCTCCAGGCTCCAGTGCCGTCACCAGACCAAATATATCGCTGTTTTTGATCCGAGCATTTGCGTACTTGAATAGTTCTATGTCCATCATGCCATTGACATGCTTGTTAGTCTTCGCGATAGTAAGGAGGTTCTTCTCAAGGAGTTTCCCCCATGTATCATAGAGAACTGGCAAGTACTTTCGGGGCATTGCAGGAAAATAGCGATCACCAATTCGGACGAAGAAATAGAAGCAGTTCTTTCCTTCCATGGCTCTGTTCGAAAATGTCATCTCGTCGGGTGGTACCGCAGCTTGAGAGGATTCCGGCGTGAAAACATAATGGTCCGCTACTTGGGTGCTGAAGCCATACCCAGATGAGAACTCATCCAGGAAATAATAACAATTATCCCAAGAATGCTCTGGCGGGATTTCGAGATAGCCCGGCTTGGCTTTATCCTTGGGAGCCTCTTTCATGTCGATGCCTTCGATTATCGCATCCTGTAAACCTAGACAGAACTTTAGTTCAATTAGAGGGGAACGACCGAGCAACTTCGTGCTATCAGTGGCAAAGCCGCCGTGAATTACCTCGAATGCAGAGTAGAAGTCGACTGGATTCGAGAGACTTGCACCATAGAATATCTTGTAAAGCTTGCCGTCCAAAGAGTACTTTATCTCTCCCCAATCTGACTCTGGAAGATAGTCCTCCAACATTGAAAATGTTGGCAATACCTCAAATACGGCTTTGCAAAGCTCCTCGAAATCGCCGTAAGAGTGAAGTCTGTTTGTTGTAGGTAACTTCGGTCCTAGGTGTTCCAAAATACAGTAAAGGTATTCCAATCTGATTGGACTCCCTACGTTTGGCAGCCACATATTTATGACAAAAAACGACTTGGCTAGGTCTTCAACGCTGTATTCGGAGATAATATCTATTAATGTCTTGCTTGATTTCATCACATTATGCCGCCCAATCCCCAGCGAACAACTCGGCCTGTTTCAGGATATTCTCCGTGGCCAAGAGTTGTTGGTCAGGTGGATATCCAAATTTCCTTAGCGTTCTCTTTACTATGGTTCGGAGTTTCGCCTGCACACTCTCCTTAATTGTCCAATCAATTGATGCGTTACTCCGGACTTTCTCGACAAGTATGCGTGCCAATTCTCTTAGAGTATCGTCGCCTAGAACGTCCCTTGCGCTCTGGTTGTTGGCCAGTGCGTCGTAAAAAGCGATCTCGTCTTCTGTCAGATTCAGTTTATTCCCGCGCTCGTCTTCGGCTTTGATGTGTTTCGCCAATTCAATAAGTTCTTCGATTACTTGTGCAGCGGAGAGGAGATTGTTCTGGTACTTCCGGATGGCGTTTTCGAGCATCTCCGAGAGCTTCTTCCCCTGAAGCATGTTCCGTTTGGAGCGAATGCGAATTTCGTCGGCGAGAATCTTCTTGAGCAACTCAAGCGCAAGATTCCGCCTTTTCATTCCCTTGATCTCTTCGAGGAATTCGTCGGAGAGAATGGCAATATCTGGCCGTTTGATGCCGGCGGCATCGAATATGTCGATCACACCTTCTGATATCACCGCCCGGTCGACTATCTGTCGAATGGCGGTATCAATCTCTTCATCCGACTTGCCGTGTCCGGTTCGCTCGAACTTGGTCAGGCGTGCCTTGACGGTCTGAAAGAATCCAACATCGTCCTTAATCCTCATTGCCTTCTCATGCGGGATCGAAAGCGCAAACGCCTTGGACAGCAGCAAGACCTGGCGTATGAACCTTTCTTTGCCGTCAGGTAGTCCGAGAATGTGCTCTTGGGCTTCAAGAATGTTGGTCATCTTCTGCTTAGTACCGGCCGAGTGGTACCGTTTGAAGTCGAAGCCGCTAAACATCTGGTAAACGATCTCGTATTTTTCGAGCATAGTCGCAATGGCTTCGTCAATATCCCGCGTTGGCGCACCCTGACCGCCGCTTTCGGAATAGGTGGCGATGGCTTGCTTGAGCTCCGATGCGATGCCTATATAGTCGACGATCAGCCCGCCGGGCTTATCTTTGAATACTCTGTTCACCCGCGCGATGGCCTGCATCAGATTGTGCCCCCGCATGGGTTTGTCGACATACATGGTGTGCAGGCACGGCACGTCGAATCCGGTCAGCCACATATCCCGCACGATGACCAGCTTCAGTCCATCTTCCGGGTCCTTGAATCGTTCGGAAATCGCTTTGCGGTCTTCCTTGGTCGTGTGGTGAGGCTGCCAAGAGGCAGGATCGCTCGAATTCGAGGTCATTATCACCTTCACCGCACCTTTGCGTATATCGCCGCTGTGCCAGTCGGGGCGCAAAATCACGATTTCTTCATATAGGGCAACCGCAATCCTTCGACTCATTGCGACAATCATCGCCTTGCCCTCGAATACCTGCTGGCGATCTTCGAAATGCTTGATAATGTCCTTCGCGACTGTCTTCAACCGGTCGGGGTGACCGACAATTGCCTCAAGCTGAGTCCACTTGGCTTTGGCTTTCTCCTTGGCAGTCGATTCCTCACTTTCGGTGATAGCTTCGACCTCGGCATCAAGCTGCTCTTTTTCTTGCTCTTTCAAGTGGATTTTGGCCAAGCGGGATTCATAATAAATCCTGACGGTCGCGCCATCCCTGACCGCCTGGGCAATATCGTACACGTCCACATACTCGCCGAACACAGCCGGGGTGGACTTGTCTTCCTTCTCGATGGGCGTACCGGTGAAACCGATGAACGTCGCGTTCGGTATGGCGTCCCGAAGATACTTTGCAAAGCCATAGGTCGTGTAGGCATCTTCGCCACGGACGACAGTCTTGGCCCCAAACCCGTATTGGCTGCGGTGAGCTTCATCTGCTATGACGACAATATTCTTCCGGTCAGACAGTTGGTCGAACATCTCAGAACCGTCTTCCGGCGAGAATTTTTGGATAGTCGTAAAGACGATGCCCCCGCCAGCCACCTTCAGTAGCTTCTTCAGGTGTTCGCGATTTTCGGCCTGTACCGGGTCCTGGCGGAGCAACTGTTTACATCCGGCGAAGGTGTCAAATAATTGATCGTCAAGGTCATTGCGGTCGGTGATAACCACGACCGTCGGGTTATCTAATTCGAGGACTACGAGGCCGGAATAGAAAACCATCGACAGCGACTTACCGCTACCCTGAGTGTGCCAAACCACGCCGCCTTTGCGACTACCGGAGTCGCTGGCCGCCGCTTTAGTAGAAGCAACCGCCTTCTTGACTGCATAGTACTGGTGATAGGCGGCGATCTTCTTGGCGGTTTCGATCACGGTCAAGCCGGACTTGGGATCCTCGCGCTTGGTCTTCTCGAATACAGTAAATTGCTTGATAAGATCGAGCAGGATGTCCGGTCGGAGCATCCCCTTAATGATGGTATCCAACTGAGGGACCGTTTTCGCGTCTTCCTGGCTACCGTCCGATGTCTTCCATGTCATAAAGCGCGACCAATCCGCCGTCAGGGAACCGGCCTTGGCGTCCAGGCCGTCCGATGCAACCAACACTCCGTTGTAGTGAAATAGGCTGCCAATAGCGTCTTTGTAGTTCTGGAGTTGGCGGAAGGCCTTCTTGACCGTGGCGTTCTCATCGGCTGGATTCTTGAGCTCGATCACTACCAGCGGCAGACCGTTTATCATCAGAACCACGTCCGGCCTCTTGTGGGCCGTGCCCTGCATAACCGTGAACTGATTGCAAACGGCCAAGTCATTGTTCGTCGGATTGCTGAAATCCACCAGCCACACCTTATCACCTTTGACGCCACTCTCGCCGAGATACTCGACATCAACGCCGTTGGTGAACATGGCGTGGAACGCCTCGTTGTTCTCGACGAGGTTCTGCGTGGGCAGATTCGCAACCATCTTCAGAGCCTGCTCGCGTGCCTCGTCAGGTACCGTCGGATTCAGCCGGTCTATAGACGCCTTCAGTCTCTGCCGTAGTATCACAACGGATGAATCGCCCCGCTCGGATTCCCACTCTTCCGGAGACAGGTAGGAATATCCCTGCTCTTCGAGGAGTTCGATTGCAAGTTGCTCGACTGCGTTTTCTGTTATCCTGTTAGACATATCTTTATTCTAAGACCAATCCTCTCTTCAGTCCCAGTTTGTCTCTGAACTCTCCGGGAATGTCCTCCCAAACATCTGATAGAATATCCACGAGTTGTTTCCCGTTGATTGTTCCTATACGAGGAAAGCCGGGTTCAACGGCAACCTCTAAGGCTTTGTTTTGGAAATCGCTAGTCGTAATAAAAGTCCCCTGGGCACCGGCAGGAATGATTTGACGAAGCGATTGAACAGTACTCGCGTTTATTCGACTTCCGAGCTTATACCTCTTGGCTTGAACGAAGAGCCTGACTTTGGCCATATTAGCAATGTCCAACTCCCCTTTTGCATCAACGCCACTGTCACCAACCTTGCCAACATGCTCAGCCTCAAAACCCATTGCGGTAAGTATGTGGGTGATAAGGACTTCAAATTCCGTTGCGTCGAGCTCCAGGATGTGATTTAGTACAGTATCATAATAGTCGTAGTGCTTTTTCAGCTCACTCTGCGGCACTAAATCTTTCCGACCAATCGTCTCAAAGAAATTCTTTCTGTGACTGACACAGAATACTGTCAGTGAGGATCGAATCGTATTTTGAAATGGAACCGAAAACTGAGATCGTTGAATTGGCTCAGAATGCCATTTGACCTTCCTACGATGGAAATAGGGGCAGCCATCGGTACTTCTCTCATAGTAATAGCCGTCCTGCCTGATTATCCCGTAATTTATGTACTCTGTGTTGGCCGAAGGAGTAATGACATAGTCGCCAAATTGTATTTCGAACAGGAATCTGGCGATCTGGCCAACCTGCTGACCAATTACAACATTACTCTTAGAATCAGGGTGACACTCCGCATATGGGGTATAGAGCTCATCACGACTGTTGAAGATCGACAAATCCACATTTTCCATCCAGCCGATTGCAACATACCCACCATTTACGAAGTGATCTGCATACATGCCAAAGTTCGCTCTAACTACCCATATATTATTCATTTTGTTTCCCCGTTACTGGTACCATTTGGTTTTGTTAATTCTTTCAGATATCCTCGCATGGTGGCAATGGATGCCTTGAGGTCATCGTCAGAGGCCTTACCGTTGTCACGTTGATGGTGAATCTGGTTTCGGACAAAGGTGTGAATGCTAACTTCGTTCGGATTCCCCATCCAAGGATAGCATTTCTGCTCGCCTTTTTCACCATGAAAGAAATCAATGTCAAAATCCTTAATGCCCTTGTCGTCCGCCCTTAGGTATTTGAGTTCTTCGTACAACTCGTTGTGATGCTCCTCAGTCGCAAGGCCAAATGCCAGGTAGTTGATTTCACTTGCCGAGATATACGGCAACAGCCGTTCTTCGACAGGTAGGACATGAACGGTGCCGTCTTCTCTCACAAGAATGCTTGCACTAATATACTCGTTCTGAAATAGGTGCTTTACCAGTAGTGGTGAGTGTGTCGTCAGTATCACTTGAGCGGATTTGGCGAATTCCAGCAAAACCTGCACAAATCGTTCCTCAAGTGATGGGTGCAAGTGCAGTTCCGGCTCGTCGATCAACACGATAAGTTGCTTGCCGCTCTGCTGAGAGAGATAGAATGAGTATAGTAAGGCAAAAATCATCTCATAGCCAGAACCCAGTTTATCAACCGATACCTGGTGCTGATTCTCATGCTTCTCCGAAAAGAAGCACCTGTCAAATGGCTTCCAGTTGTCAACGAAGCTAAGAGCAATCTTGGAACCGCTGATCTCCTTAAACTTGGCCACGGTATCTTCGAGAAACTTATTGGCCACCTGCTTCTTGACATCATCAAAGCGCGCGTTCAGGTCCTCACTCTTGTCCTTTTGCGCCTTGATGAATTGATAGCTAAAATCCTCCATCAGGCGGTCGAATCTCGTCGGGTTATAAGTCCCTGATCTTGTCTGAAACGTCCTGTTTCTATCCAAGAAAAGGATGTCATTCTCGCTGAATCGGGTTCCTTTGAACGGATTGTTAACGCCGACTCTCAGATCGGGACTGCCGTCTTTTGGCTTGTCTTCACCGTCGGCCCGTATGTACTTCTGATCGCTTACGACGACGGAAGACAGGTAGGTCTTGCTGTCCCTTGCTCTAACCCCTGCCTCAAAGGAGAATCCTTTGGCTTTGAAAGTCCCCTTTGGCATCGTACCATCCACAGAAAAGTCGGCATTGGCCAACACTTCTATATGGGCCTTGTGCTTTGGGTCGTGTAGATCGTGAAACGTGAAGCTATCTGCTTTGTAGGACAATAGGGGTAATGCGATTGCATCCAAAAGGGAGGTCTTGCCACATCCATTTTCGCCAACGAAGACAGTCAATCCAGAGCCGTTATTCTTTCCGTTAGGCCTATTCAGATCGAGGATCTCAAAATGCTTCTGGGCGTCGAAGAGACGGAAGTTCTTGATAGTGACCTGCTTCATGAACATCTCATTGTCCCCCCGCTCTCAATTGCCGTTCAGCCTCCCACTCCTCAGGTGACAGGCGAGAATACCTCTGCTCATCGAGGAGTGCGATTACGATGTTTTCGACTGCATCTTCTGTTATCTTATTCCCCATAGTGTTGTCTGAATTCCCTAATTGTGTAATCATTCGGACCCATTTGCCGCCACCTCGTCTTTTGCAATGCTGTCATACATGCGACGCGTTAATTCCGATTTCAGGTAGTCATCATTCAGCAGCTTCAAGAACAATTGCTTTGATTGCTTCGTGTGAAGACGGATTTTCGTCTCATCCTGGTTGTATTGGAATCTACCTGCCAAAGCCGGGTGTGTTTTTGTGAATGCAATCACCTCGGAGTTGGGAACTCCGTCGCCTAACACAGGAGAGTCCGACGTCACTTTTACCAGTTTTCTGGCAAAAGAAACTTCTGATAGCAGCTCTTCCAAAACCTCAGGATTGTCGAGAATATCTGCCGCTTCGATTGTGGCAATTCCCTCTTTCGCCCTACGCTCGATGATGTTGTGGAACCCAAAGAACCTCTCAAGAGCAGCTAAGTTCATTATATACAATTCACTTGCTATCTTAAAGAAGTCCACGGTATCGTTTATCTTCAGAACATCCGATTCGAGTTTAGTAAACCGTGTCTCAGATTTGATTATGGCCAGCACACTTTCACGTTTCATCACGCTGACGGGATAGCTCTTCTTATAGATCGCGATCTGATGCTCATCGTTGCCAATAAGAACTACAAGTGCTTTTACCGACGCCAAGTCGTCCTGTTCGAAAGAGAAGTCATCCAGATTGTCATTAGTCAGAATTGTATCAATCAGCTCCAATCCTGCAGGGACTTCCTCAAGATCGTACTGGTAAATCGCGTTTGTTCTTTCATCAGCAGAGGAGAGCGAAAGGATTGCTAGCTCTTCGTTGTCGAGAATCCCTGTCCTAAGTGACTCTACGAACTGGTTTCTTATCTCTGGTTGAATCGTGTCATCGATATCGGCTCGCTTGGCGTCCAGCCCGTCTTCCGTTTGCATGATGAAGTACACGGTTGCCCCTACCCCCTCAGTTACAGTGAGGGGTAGCAGACGCTCATCAAGTTCAGATTTTGTCATGTGCCACCTTTACATAGTAAATGCGCTCATCCAATTTGCGATAATGCAGTTTGTCCTCTACTGCAATCCGCTCGCGCGCAATTAGGATTATGTTCTCCCTTACCCCGGTACGGAAGTTGCCGTCTACTTTGTAGATATGATATCCCAATAGTGCCAAGGTCGGATTTGCATAGAACATGTCGGTCTTCACGTAGATAGCACCGATCAGGACAAGTAGGACAAGGAGCACGAACGCGTACCTCGTACTGCTTAGATCGAAGCAAATCAATGGAATGATGTATGTCGTCAGAAAGGTCAGATGCTCGAAGTTTATGTTCTTAAGCTCGGTCACTGTAAAAGGGATTTCTTTGCTACCGGCAATCTTGTGCCTAAAGCGCCAGTAGAAGATAAGCCCCAACAGTAGCAGTGCGGCCGATACAATGGGAATCACGTTCAATCTCATGAACTCAGCGACACCAATGAACTCGCAGTCCGGAGCAAAGCACACCGGCACGTCAATTGTTATGATGATAATCAGCAGGAACAGGAGCCATAGAGACACAATGTACAACTGAACCTTGTCCCAATTCCCTTTGGCACTCGCCTTACTCACCTATATCTCCCTTTACTCTTAATGCACCGCTCATCAGCTTCGGCAATAATGTGTCCCTTGTTCTCGCAAGCGTGTGCATCGACTTCAGATTCAGGCAGTACTTTGAGAAGAGCGGCTGGGCTACTTCATTGTATCGCGCTAGCAGTCCTTCATCAGGACAGACCGTCTTAGTGTCCTTCAAATCGGTGACCGTCACGTGCCCCAATCCAGTCGTTTGCTTCTGCTTGGCCAGTTCAACAAAGAGCGACTTGTAATGTCGCAGTAGGTTGTACACCCATACTTTTTCCGTACATCCATGAGGTATTACCCGAAACGTGTGTTGATTCAGTATCCCCTTACCAAGGTGCCATACAAATATGTCAATGGAGGTTTCGGGGCTACCAGACCAAGAGAATAAGATATCGTCATCCTGAAGGACAATGTCTTCAGACACGGACTTTTCGGTGTATTTAGTATTCGCTGTTAGGCCATCCTTCAGTTCCGCAATCTTGATAATCGGAAGCCCAGAGTTCTTCAAGGAGAAGTCATCTTGACGAAATGCGGCACCGTTAATGTACTTGGCGACATCATATAAACTGACAAGTCGCCAGCCCTTCGGGATGGGGCCGAGTTCGGAGTCGACCATCTTGCCACCGTTGGCCTTGTAGGGTTTGCCCTTCTTGTCAGGGAAGTTGAATTCGACGAACCACTCCATGAAAATGGTCTGGGCGATCTCTTCAAAAGTCTCATTCTGCCTACGGAGCAATTCGATCTTATCGTCCAGCGACGACAGCACCGCCGCAATTGCCTTCTGCTCTGGAAGCGGGGGAAGAAGAAGTTCTAAATCCTCGATCATTTGTTTGGTGAGAGCGTTCCTTGTTGCTCCCGAGGATGCTAAACCTAACAAGTGTTGTTGCATACAGGGCTGAACCAGTGCATATCGTAGATAGCGTGGTATTAAATATTCATTTTTAGATCGGATTATTGCAACATGCTGGTTGACCCGTGCGGGTAGGATACTCGCATCCACCTGACATGTTCTTGCGACAGAATCTCCTGTTATGTTCAGTAAAACATCCTGATGTTCCACGGTAACACCGTCAAGTTGTCTGGCATGGATATCGCTTATGTGTGCCAAGCCATTCATTTTAAATCCCGAATTCTGAACATTCTGGCTCCGGATAAGAGAGACGCCTTTATCGATGTAGACCTTGGCGCCCCCGCGAGGCGTTGCGCCACTGCCTATCTTCACACACACGGCACCGAGCTTTGTCCCTTTCCAATTATGAAGTCGATTTCCCATAAGTCCACGCTATATAAGATTCTTCACTATTAGAAACCCGAATAATCCGATCAGTCCAAGTCCTACCAACAGAAGAATTACTGTCACCGGATTATGTTTGATCGCCTTCCACGTCAAGATAGCAGCCGGGCCTGTATAGGCGTTGGGGGGCTTAATCGCCGAGTATTCCTTTTCTGCGATCCAATAGGCTATTCCTATGACTACCATCCCCAATCCAAAACCGAACATATGTTTTTGCTGAATGAAATTGGGGCTGAAAAGGAACGAGCTGGCGATTCCGGCAACCCCGAGATAGAAGATTGCCTTCCACCAACTATCCAACTTGAGATTCTCCAAAAAACTCATAATCAATTGCCAAAAACAAATTGTTCTTCCACCAACTCCCTGCCACTACTGAAAATTGTCCATTTGGTTTTATCCAGCACTTCACCAAAGGTCAATAGAAGGCCGAATCGATAATGATACCGGGATGTCAGTTGCTTAAGATTATTGATATCCTTTTCAAGGTCCTCACGCTTACGGTTATTCCACTTCTTGAATTCAAAGCAGATATAATCATTCATGGTTTCGTAGTCGCGCTTGTGCACGATGATATCGATAAATCGCCCAGTGATAGTCCCATCAGGATTTATGATTTCCTTCCTGGGTCTTTCGGCGACCACCAGTTGCCCAGAGGTAGACTTTTCAACCACAGCGGAACTGTTAAAATCGCAATCAACATAGAATTCAGGAAGTTCATTCTGCAGGTAATGCGCAAACCGAAACACCAAACACCGTTCGCATACTCCTCTTATGCCATTCCTTTCAAAAAGAAAGGAATCGGCCTCATAGAGCGTCGATAAGCACCTCTTGACAATTTCAGCAACTCTTTGGAGTTCGGAATCAGCAAACATCATATCCTACCTTCTTTAGCTGCTTCCTCATCTCCGCGTTCAGCCGTTGCTCCTCTTCCAGTTGCACTTTTAATTCGCCGGTCAGAATCTTCATCTTCTCATCGAAAGGCACACCGTCATCTACTCCGTCCGGAACACCGACATAGCGCCCCGGCGTCAGGACGTATTTGTGCTTCTGAACCTCTTCTATTGTGGCCGATTTGCAGTAGCCTTTCAAGTCCTCATACTTGCCGCCCTTGTTACGCCATTCATGGTAAGTACCGGCAATGCGGGCAATATCTTCGTCAGTGAAAAGTCGGTGTGTGCGATCAATCATGTGTCCGACCTCTCCAGCGTCGATAAATAACATCTCGCCCTGGCGCTTGCGGTCTCCGTTGCCCACCTTCTTGCGGGACAGAAACCAGAGGCAGGCCGGTATGCCGGTGTTATAAAACAATTGTTTGGGGAGAGCCACGATGCAATCAACCAGGTCGGCCTCGACAATGTTCTTCCTCATATCACCCTCGCCCGATGTGTTGGACGAAAGCGAACCGTTGGCCAGCACCAGCCCCATGATCCCTTTCGGAGACAGGTGATAAACCATGTGTTGCATCCAGGCATAGTTTGCATTGCCAATCGGCGGGATGCCATACTTCCAGCGCGCGTCCTTACGAAGCAGTTCGCCACTCCAGTCGCTATCATTGAATGGCGGATTGGCCAGAATGAAATCGGCCTTCAGGTCGGGGTGTGCGTCTCTGAGAAATGACCCTTCGTTATTCCATTTGACTTGAGAGCCGTCGATACCACGAATGGCAAGATTCATTCGGCACAGGTGGTAAGTCGTCTGGTTGCTTTCTTGACCATAAACAGAGATATCGTCGATCTTGCCACGAAGTTCTTTGACGAATTTCTCGCTCATAACAAACATGCCGCCCGAGCCGCAACAGGGATCATAAACCCGGCCTTTATACGGCTCGATCATTTTGACCATCAACTGGACTATCGACTTCGGAGTATAGAATTGGCCGCCCTTCTTGCCTTCGAGGGAGGCAAACTCGCCGAGGAAATACTCATACACGCGCCCCAGCAGGTCTTTGCTTTTCGACGCCTCATCACCGAGCGCAATGTTGCCAATCAAGTCGATCAGACCGCCAAGCGAAGCCTTATCAAGATTAGGGCGGGCGAAAACCTTCGGCAGAACTCCCTTGAGTGTGGGATTCTCCTTTTCGAGGGCCTCCATCGCATTGTCGACATCCTTGCCGATAGCGGGTTGCTTGGCGCGGGAATAGAGGTACGACCACCGGGCATTCTGCGGCACCCAAAACACATTCTCACCCTGATACTCATCCTTGTCTTCTGGATCAGCCCCTTCGTACTTGCCTTTGCCAGCTTCGAGTTTCGCGTAGAGAGCCTCGAACGAGTCGCTGATGTACTTCAAGAAGATAAGGCCGAGGACGATATGCTTGTACTCGGCGGCGTCCATGTTCTTGCGGAGCTTGTCAGCCGCCTTGAAGAGCGTCTTCTCAAACCGCTCGTTATTGCTCTGTTTTTTTGCCTTCGCCATATCCCTCACTTAGTAAATATATCTACATAACGGCTATAGATAAAAGAACGCCCGTTTTTTTCATTCTTGTCTTTTTAGTCCAAATTCCAAGTCTTTTAAACCGATCGATGACGCGCTGCGCCCCATGCCGAGTAATCCCGTCCAACTAACCCAACAATCTTTCGGCAGTAGAATGCTTTAGGACAAGCCTATTGGAGTATCCCTTTCCTTGACCCGGTGGGAATTTACTCGGAATAAAGGCCTTATCCCCTTCCCTTTGCTTTACGAACTTTCCAATTTCCATAGAATATTCCGTTTACATCTTTTTCTAGATGACAACAGATGAGCATATTTTGTTTACAACTCAAGAAAATGTAAACAACTTTTCACCAACTCTCTAACACCCAATATTCTATCGCTATTGACCTACGCTGCAATGTGAATTGCCCTGAAAGAACCAATAACATGCCCAAAAACGCACCTTCAACCGCGATCAACCTCCGTAAGTAATTGCTATAAATATCAATAGCCATATATCATAATTGTACTTGGCAAGTAAGTCAGTCTTTTTCTGCTTACTTCAGCCGCGATTTCCGAGCCCCAAAGATCGCGAAATCAGTTACCCGTAACTAAAGAAATAATTCTACTCCAAATTATCAAGTAAAAAGCGAGGACTCGAAATTGCTTTCGAACCATCTGGAAGTAGCCCTTTTCCGCTTCTATGATCTTATGCACTTAACAAAGTCTCCCCCTGCATCCAAGGTCGGCCCAATAATCGGTATGCTTCATTTGAATGGCGCAACCGGTCAGTCCTTGGACTAGCCCCCAAGTTTTCGCATCGCCTCTTCTATATTCGACTTATCTCCGCGGCCTTGAAAATGCCGATTATATATCACGGAAATTCCTAGTCTGTTCATTGGTCAACTTTAGCCAATGCTAGCTCCATCTATTATGGAAGGATAGGGACTTTAATCACAAAACACTGTTATTAAAGCGCAGCGGTACTATTGCTCCATTATTTCGTAGAGTGATTTGACAACAGCGGCATAATAGTCCTACGCACCAGTAATTTTGGGAAGAATACCGTACAAACACTCACTAATTAACCCAATTACATCCCGGCAATAATAAGGGTGAATACCATTAATATACTGGTCGTACAATGTATTTTTAAAGATGCATAACTCGATACGATGTCTGATATCGCCATTTATGCTGTACAGGAGAAGCTCAACTATCCCCCAATAGCGGCCAGACTATAAAGCGCCTGATCAGATCATTTCATTCCGGGGGGATTGTTTAATCTCAGAATTCATAAGTCAATTACTAAACGTGAAACATTGAAGTAAATCACAAGTATAGAGGAAAACGGCGCCTCGGTCGATAATGATAATGAAAGGTAAAGGGCTCGTGGCGGGACCAGAAAGCTAGCTCAGATTCAAAGAACTAGGAATTATGGGGCTCATTTGCATGTTAAAAATACAGTCAGTATATTTAGTTGTCCTGTATCATATACGTGTAAATTGCTCTCGACTTTTTTAGGCGATCGGAGTATAATTATAGTGCGATTCTTGTTATACCGCTGATAAAGTAACATGAGATTTGATTCTGTTGCAGTTATGACTTGACACTCTCTTGCCGCACTTCAATATTGTATATATGAATATAGCCAATAAAAAGATTAAAACCATCATCACTGATTTCGACCAGACTTTATGGTCAGGCACAATAGCTGAAGGCGAACAGCCAGTTCTTAACAAGGAATACTATCGATTCCTCAAGAGATTGCATGCCAAAGGAGTATTGCTTTTCGGGATGACCAAAAATAACAGGCGGGAAGTTCTGGCAGTACTTCGGAATGTAGGTGTTGATGCCAATATCTTCATCGCAATCATTGCCAACTGGGACAATAAGGCACGAAATCTGGCCCTGCTTTTTGATCAATTGAAATTGAGAGTTGATACTACACTTTTTATAGATGATAACTTATTGGAATTGAGCGAGGCGCAATCCGTTTTACCAGGGATATTAACGATCCAAGCTGGCGACTGGCGACGACTGAAGAAAAATCCTTTTTTGAATGCTATGCGCTGCTCGGCCAATAGTGTGAGAATGAGATACAAACGATATCGCTACGCAATGAGATTATTTAATGCAAAACGCACCTTTCGCGGTAGTGAAGAGGAGTTCCTTTCGACATGTAATAGGGTAGTCAATCTTAGCCAGCCAAAATCTAGCAAGTCCCTCGAACGTGTCGCGGAGTTATTCTATCGTACAAACCGTTTGAATTTCTATCGCCGACAATTGACCTCGCTGGATGATGCCATGAAATATTTACTGGCGCTGAAGGAAACAGGACACATCATTTATGCGGCATCGATCTCTGATGCCGGTGTCAATCTTGGCATTCAGGCCGCATTTACTCTTGTACATAGCGGCAATACTACCCTCATATCCAACGGGACTGTCTCATGTAGCATGATAAGTTTCGGCGACCTTGAAAAGACAATCATAAACTCTATTCTCCAAAAGTTATTCTTACATAGCGAAACGGTTGAGATTCTTGTTAAAATGACTCCGACAAATAGTCGAATCATTGAAATACTGCTCAGTTTCGGATTTAACATTGCCTCCAAGCACAAGAAAGATCATCTCTATAGGCTGCAAAAGAACAACTACTCGCCACAGAAATCAAGGTGGATAAGAACACTTTGGGGCCCAATCTCTACCAAATACTTGGGCATTCCTTCAGTCAGAGATTATTTTCTTAGGATTGAGTGGCCAGCAATTCGAGGCGGTTGCAAAGTTGTAATGCTTGGTGTTGGGCAAGGTGAGACATTAGGAACGGCGCTTACTCGACGTCTGGAACGTAAAGTAACCACGAGAGGTGGACATTACTATGCAGTGGATATTGCAGACTATGGCAACAATATTGTTGCAGACGCTGGGGACCTACGCAGCGTATTTGCTGATAAATCTATTGACTATATAATCTGCACCGAGCTTCTTGAACATGTTGAGCATTATTGGTCAGTCATTAATGAGATTACGCGCATATTGCGACCGGGTGGACGACTATTTATTAGCGTACCTTACGCCTACCCCAAACATGAATACCCTTTGGACCTATGGCGTTTTTCAGTACGTTTTCTACGTTCAACATTTATACCGTATTTCAGGATTGATCAGATTGAATTAGAAGGATCAAAACGAAATCCCCGACGCATATTGATGAGTCTTACCAGGACATCTGAAATGGTAACCGGCGAGGTCATTAGAGACCGTGGAAAGGTTGACTGGGAGACAGGACTCACTTACCTGTAATGCATGAGTTTAATGTAATCTTGAGCAGGCAATGTAATGGGGGAATTACCGTTTCGACAGAACATACAAAATGTGAAACTCGGCGCTGTTGGCTGGTCGAACCCAAGAACAGTTTTTGTCGATATCACAAGATTCCTATAGCATAACAGACCTTCCCGGTCGTTCATCGTCCCGAAATTATCTGTCATAATCACTCCTCCCTCTAGAACACGAATATAAGACCAGTCTATAAGGCAGGCATACAAACATTGTTGTTTAGGAAAAGAGCCAGTATCTAATGGAGCGCTTCTAAGCTACTGTACTACATGATCTTGGAGATTGCCGGGCTGACTATATGTAAAGCCAACCACCTCACACAGAACTCTGATAGCTTTCGCCTGATCAGTGCCGGCACATTGGTGTCATCTCAAGTTTCATAGGGCTCGAATAATAAATATCCGAATGAGTTGTATTTGCGTAGCAAATGAGTCCAATTAGACAATTCGCTTTTGTGTGGCCGTATTAAAGAACTGAAGGGCACCAGTACCTGGAATCAATTGGATTGGCTCGCCGATGCTAATTCTTTGATCTGTACGCACGCGAAATTGAAGGATATTGCCGCCGCAGTCCACTTGCATCTGTGTCTCAGGTCCCAATGTTGTTATAGAGGCAACACTGCCACCAATGTATTCTTGAGTATTTATCAAACTCTCTGTATTGAGCGCAACATTGTTAGAATCTATCAGAACCGTTACTTTACTGGTAGGAGAGGATTTGGCAAGTTTTAATACTTCAAGAGGACACTGAAAGAGAAAGTCATTCCCTCTAATTACTTCCTGCATAGTATCAGAAGCAACTGCCTGAAGTAGATTAATTCTGTCCCCCCTGATCAAACGTGCGACGACTAAGCTATCAGGCCTGTTATAAATTTCTGAAAAAGTTCCCTCTTGTTCGATTCTTCCCTTGTTTAGGACAAGTATTTTGTCAGCAAGTATACCGGCTTCCTCGGGATCGTGCGTCACAAGTAAAGTCGTCTTCGGAAAACGCCTGTGCAGGTCGCCCACAAGGTCGCGGAACCTACTTCGTAAAAGAGTATCAAGATTTGAAAACGGCTCATCATAGAGCTGAATTCGCGTGTCGTCTCGTATTAGTACCTTGCCAAGCGCCACTCGCTGCCTTTCTCCGCCGGACAATTGCAATGGCTTCTTTGATATCAAATGCCCAATGTCCAAACAATCACACATGGTATTGATTCTTTGCCGCCGCTCAGCCTTTTTAACACCATGCATCTTTAAGGCAAACTCAAGGTTTTTGTACACAGAATAATGCGGATAGAGGTTCAACGACTGTGTCAGGAATGCGATGTGTCGCTTCCTTGGTTCTAAGTCTGTAATATCAATTGAGTCAACAATTACACTCCCTTTGACAAGAGCTCGACTAGGATGAATCAATCCTGCGATTGCTCTGAGCAATGTTGTTTTTCCACAGCCAGAAGGCCCAAGAATCGCAGTGAACTGACCTTTCTCCGCTTCAAAATTGACACCATCTAGAGCCATAAAATCCGACTCCATACTCCTATAGTCTTTAGATGGAATATATTTCATCCGTTTCATAGATAGTCCGCGACCGTAGTAGGTCACAGAAGTATCATGAATTATTAGGCCTTTAGATGCCATATCATCATCCCTTGATTCCACCCACTCCCCAATCGTCCACATAAAAACGTTGTAGCGCGAAGTACATGGCAAGTACGGGGACCACAATCAACACACAGGCAGCCATCAACATGCCCCAATCTACCACAGTCGAATCATATATGTCCTGCAAACCTACAGGGAGGGTTTTTCTCGGCCCAGACATGAGAACACGAGCGGTTAAGTACTCATTCCAAGAGAAAAGGAAGCTAAAAGCACTCGCGGCAAGGAGTGCAGGCCGGACAATTGGGGCAACGATTAGAATTAAGATGTGATACAAGGATGCCCCATCAAGAGCAGCGGTGTCTTCTATATCAGGTGGCAAATCTCGAAGGAATGGAAACGTAACCCAAAAGCTCAAGGCCAGAGCCATAGGCAGTTGAGTCAATATGAGCCCAAAGTATGTATCAACCAATCCTATTGAACCCAAAAGGACATATGACGGAATGACGAGCATAATCGGCGAGAATAGATATCCCCAAAGCGATAGGTTCATTACTGCCGGAGATAGTCGCGATCTTATCCTTGTAATGCCATACGATGCAAGAATAGCACAACATCCACTTATCAATGCGACAATTGTCGCCACCAAAATACTACTTGAGGCATATTCAAGGAAGTTTGTTTGGCTTAGGAGTTTCAGATAATTCTCAAATGTATAGGTCCCGGACCAAAGATCAAATGGTGAGTAGTTGATGTCTGCATTGAATCTAATTGAAGTAATGAGCATCAGAAGAAATGGTCCAAGAGCAACTAATATTATAATAACCACCATCACAACAATTGGTAAGTTACGACTATAAAACTGAACAATCCTTTTAGGCTGCTTCTGCATTTGTACTCCTGCTGATACGTATCACGATGATCATAACGATCGCGAGAATAAGGAGGAATATCGTAGTAATAGCAAAGGCCATTCCGATATTCAGCCTTTCAAACGCAACCCGATAGGCATAAACTGCTGGAGTCAGCAAGTCCCTGCCCCCGCCTCTGCTTGATGCCAACAGCCACGGAATATCAAATTTCATAAACATTATTATGAAGCGCAAGACGACTATTGACAAAATTAAGGATTTGAGTTCTGGCATAACAATATGCCATGTTCTCTGAATATGTGTTGCTCCTTCCAATTCCGCTGATTCGAGGAGTTCTGAAGAAATCAATGTCAATCTTCCATATATCGCAAAAAAGACAAATGGGAAAAACTGCCATACACTTAGAATAACTAAGGTCCAGAATATTGTGGCTTCTCCAAACCACTGTGGTGGCAATATATCCATGGCACGAAGTACGTAGTTTACATATCCTACTGAGTCGTTGAGAGCAAACGTCCAGAGTATCACAAGGACGACCGATGGAAGGAGATAAGGTAAGAAAATGATGCTTGACAGCAAATTGCGATAACGGCCTCTTCTAATCACAAAAAGGGCTCCCCAGAGCCCTATTACTAACTGGAGAATACTCGAAATGACCGCATACAGAAAGCCGGTAGTAATCGACGACCAAAATGCTTCGTCTGTCAATACAGAAGCGTAGTTTGCAAATCCTATAAAGTGAACTGTCGCCGAATAGCCCCGTTTTTCCCAAAAACTTGAAAAGATTGTATAGCACACCGGTAATCCAATAGTAACAAGCAAAATGATACAAATAGGGCCAGATAGTAGAAACCATCTGTGTCCAGGCTTCTTTGGCAATATATGTTCATTCTTTGAAACTTCCGCAGCCTTGCCATCTACCATTTTTTATAGCCCAAATCGGTAATTAGCTTTTCCGCTTTCGTTCTCGCTATCTCTGCAGCTTCTCGCGGCGAGATTCCGTCACGTGTCACATCTAAGACCATCCTGCTGAGTATTCTTTGGTTTTGTATTTCCAATAGAAATCCAAGTTTTAGTTCATGCTTGGCCGAAATTAGAAAAGGCAAGATCTTATCCGCTTGAATCTGATTCATCATCATTTCCCGCCAAGGTGTCCATTGCTTTACTGAATTCAGAGTATCATAGGCACCGCCCTCATTCATTGACTTGAATATAGGACTTAGGTGCCCCGGAACACTTGCACAGTAATCGTAATAATATTGGCTCTTGTAGAAGTATTCAAGAAATTCCTTCGCTATAGTTACATTCCTGCTATCACGAAATATCACAAAAGGCTCACCATCCCATCCGCTATAGTGCGTACTGGAGTCGCCACGCGGGCCTATTGGCGGAGTCATAACAGAGAAATAGTCTGGATTCGCCATGTTTGCAGGGGCATCTAATTCGAATTGCTTAGATGCTCTGTACCCAGTAAACGGAATGAAAACAACCTTGCCACTAATTTCTGGGCGAAATTGATCAATATATTTTGTCGAAACCCAATCTGGAGGGCAGTACTTTGCGATATCATAAAAGAATTGAAGCGCTTCTATCACAGGCTCTTCGGTAAAGGCGGGCCTTCCATTCTCATGAAACAAACACCCACCGTTACACGCCACGAATTGCGCCAATAAGAAGTCGATAAATAGAGGATCCCCTCCTGGCAGTATTGCTCCATACATAGCGGTATCAGTACATTGTGCCAAGGCGCCAATAAATTGGGACCAATTCACTATTGTGTCAACATCAACACCTTTAGATGCGGCTATGTCACGTCTGTACCCCCATTGGGATGTATTAAAAGAATGAGCAATGCCATAGTAGTGACCGCCAATCTTATGCATTTCCCGAATATTTGGGTAGATATCATCGCGTCCTATAGAATCGATCACATCATCCAATTCTAGTAGGCGGCCTTTGTCTGCAAGCGACTGAAGCATAAATGGTTGTAGATGACTTATGTCTGGCGGGTGACCAGACACCAGAGCGGTGAGTAATCGCTGCGACAAGCTTCCCCATGCAATAGACTCTATCTCAACTGTTACATTTTCATGTTCCCGTTGAAAACTCCTTGCTGCAGCCTCTAACACATTCACTGTTGTGGGATCAGTCTCGGTTTGCCAAATCCGGAGCACTATTGGCTTCTTCTCGCATCCGTACATAGAAGCGGCAACTATTGCAAACAACAGTGCAACAACTACTACTTTTACGAAAATAGAATATGCCTTCATCATTCACCTCCTTGGACGGATTTCAAATCAATCATGATGCTTTATAATACTCAAATGCATCTTTGCATCGTTCGACCTCAAGTCCGTCAGTCGTCACATAGCCATTGATTTGAACTTGATAGGTTTTTTGTAGACATTTATTATTCTCAGCCACTCCTGCCGGCTTTTCGGTCCTAGCACCTGCTGATCGATCGAATTTAGGCAAGAAAAATACTGACGCCACAATTGCCTTCCTCTCAGACCACACAATGTAGAAATGAGGAAGCTTCTCATATGCTTGCTTTTCCACTTTCAACTTGTGGTCAGGTATGACTGTCCCATTTGTTTTGGTTCCTACTTCGTGTATACGCTGAGCCTCGATTAGTTGCTGCTCAATTATGCTTGATTCTAGCCTATCGCCATAAGAGTGATAAAAGCACGCCAAATCATCATCGTTTAGGCAGAGAACCGTAATCCGGTGGTTGCCATCCATCAGATACCCTCGAAATGTCTGAAACTCCTGAGACTCCTGTTCTGACAGGTTTCCTATCGGCGCCGAATGACAGATTATCTTAACTTCTCTCCCTCTAGCGTGTTCTTCTTCTATTATCCGGTTACTCTTATCAAGGAAATCGCGAAATGACGTTATCTTGTTCTGTAGCAATTGGAATTGTTTCAATGTCATTCGAAAACCAGCCCATGTAAGTGCACTGGCAAACAGGGGAAGTATAATGCCCACCAATGCAAAGTCAAGCTCGAATTCAAAGATGGATTGCGGTACCAGCAGGCGGTACCTAAGGGCAAACCAGCTTGAGAGTATTGCGATAGGTGCCATAACTAGTAATCCGGCGGCCCATTTCGCAATTAGCAGTTTGGTTGGCGAACTCAACCACCAGCGTTTTGAAAAAGGCAACTTGGTTAAACCAACAGAATGTTGGAACAGTTTGAGCGGACCTCCGAGAATCAAGCCAACTGTCCACTCCAGTACGTGCCTAACTATTGACCAAAGCCATTGAAGAAATTTGACTATCCTATTCATCATGCTGGCCTTTCTTCAACGATTCTTATGCCCCAAAAAATGAATGATCTTACCATGCATAGTTACTCCGCTTTCAACCTTCATTGCGCAGGTTCAATAGGGCATATGTGAATCATCTTTGTCGGACAAGCAGGATTTTCTTTTTAGATACAACATCACCCTATAGAGGATGTCTGTTAAATTGATTATAATATATCTGGACTAAGGCCAGAGTGCAAGCGGAAAATTCCCATTATAAATGGCGAAAAGGATTTCCGTATTTCATAAGAACAGTATGTATAGTATTTGAAGCGACATTCACATCAATATGTTTGAGACGTACCAATTAATTGTATATCATTCGTTTCTTTGTATGTTATTATGATTAACATACAAAGAAAAGAAGGATTGCGGTAGCCGCAATCCTTCTTTTAAATGTCTGACTTATTTACTTTCGCGATTTCAGCGAATTAAGTTTATCATCCTTAAAAAATCCCTCGGCTTTGGTTTCGTAATAGAACTCTATTGAAATAGGCCGGTTGTTTTTTTAACAATCATCTATTCCAGATTACAATCTGGGCTAGGACCTCCCTTAAAAATAAAGTTTAAGAGATAAACGGCATCACCTACATTAACGGTACCGTCTCCATTGGTATCGCCGCACATACATTGACATTGTTCTGAGTATTTCAACACAACAAGTCCGTTAGTACCATTTACCAGATAGATATAGTCGCCAACAACTTGAATCCCCCAGTGAGGATCCCCGCCAGTATCATACTCAGCCAATAAAGTCGGGTTGGATGGATCTGATACATCAAGAATCTGCAAACCATAGCTTCGTTCACCAAGGTATAATGTGTTTCCCGCTATCGCGATACCCCAAGGTTCGCCATGAGTCGGAAATCCGGAACCAACATAACTTATTGCCGCAGGGTTGAAAACATCGGCAATCGTAAGGCCTCCTGAGTACTGTAATCCCAAAAATGCATTAGTATTATTGGCCACCACTCCATAGACGGAATATGATCCTGGTAGTGTATAAACCAAGTTTTGAATACCAGGATTGGAAATGTCGAACACGTCCATGCCATAGGGTGAATGCTCAAGCCCCACATATAGATAATTCCCATTTATTGCTACCGAAGAGGCCCATGCGGAGGTTGAATATGTTGTGATATAGACTGGATTCTCAGGGTTTGAAACATCGTATACATGTACTCCACCTTCCCTGCTTGCCAGAAAACCATAATCGCCGCAAAATACAAAATCTATTGTCACACCCGGTGCGCTGTAAGTAGTACCAACTTTTATTGGCATCGTGGGATCGGAGATATCTATAACCTCAAAGCCTCCCCAATGCCGCGTGATATAGGCATAGTCATCCAGTAAGGCGACTTCTCGGATTTGGTCATCCTGGACTCCTAGGGATGATCCCGTATAGGAACCAATCAGATTCGGTGATTCGGGATCTGAGATATCAAGAATATACAACTCACACTCTAACAACGTAGTCACATAGGCGTAATTTCCACGCACCTCTAGATCATATGCCGGCTTATCCGTATACTGACCGACTAATTCAATGCTTGGTGTCCTCCCCCAAATGCCTGATGAAAAAACCATCAATGCAATTATCACGAATAGAATATTTCTTTTCATAACATCCTCCTATTAAACCCTGTTTTAAATTGTAAATGGTACATTATCTATTATTCTATAGTGACTGATGTTATGGCCTGCAGAAATATTTTTACTAATATGGGTATTTTTAATAATAATTAAGATTGGAATTAATTTTCGGACTTACGCAGTTGCCCCTCAGTCATCCAACCGGAATCGGTCCAGTAGATAACTGCATTGCGAATAGAGTTGAGATACTCTGTCCTATCGGAAATTGATGGGAGTTTCCCCTCATTTATCAATTGATTGCGGTGTGCGATAAGAAAATCATTCATTGCCACTCTTATCACACGGAAGTGATTGTCAATTGTATATATTAATTGTGGTCGTTGATTGTTCGCTTCTGTCTCTGAAATGTAAACTTGAATCTGGCCATCATCAGATAATCGAATACCATTTGGTCCCGGAGAATTATATCCAATCGGTAATTCACCATTGGTATTACCGATATCGGTCTTAGGGAATAAGATGTATGCCAACTGATTTCCTGAAGTCCACCAGGGATATTTGTCTTTCACGCCGAGTTCAAGGGGCGAAAATCCGCTAATCGAATCCAGAGCAAGGACTAATAGCGAAGTGCATTTGTGTATATTGTTGAATCCTGTAAAGAGAATCTCCTTATTGCCATCTTTATCTATATCCAAAGTATTTTGAACAGCCACATGGCCCCAATGTAAATACCAACCTACCGATTCTCCGTTACTATTCCAAAACTGTATATGTGATCTCGCTGGCATTTCCTGATTGGTAATTGAGACAATTATCGGCCTGCCCCCAGTCTCAATAATCTTAAGATAACCTGCATCATATTGAACACCCGCAGTATCGCCGGGATACTTGCCAAGAATCGCGGCATATCTCTTCCATATTAAATGCCCATCATGCGAGTAATATCTTATAAATGATCGATCTGCGCAAAATTCATCAATACGAGGCAGGAATACTATTTCATTCCGGCCATCTTTGTCAAAATCATATGTTTGTCCATAACTTGTCGACCATACTGCCGGACTGGTTGTGGGAGAAATAGCGCACTCTAATACATCCGACCAAATTAACACGCTATCGCGATTATAAGCCTCTAGGCTATTTGTATTGGGATTTGAGATAGCATAGAAAGGATTAGTATCAAACCATGGCATGAATTTTCCCGGTAAAACCAGACAAATTAGCGTAACCAGTAAGACAATTAAGGCCAATCCTTCGATCCAGATTGACCTCTTGGCTCTCCATGTCTTGCAGACCAAATACCTTGGAATTGATAAATGCTCGATTGACACTAACCGAGGATCGCTGATTATTTCTTCTAGGTTTCCCATTCCGATCAAATCAAGCCTCTGTTCAGGATGTTGTTCTTCCATCCTACTTACTTGATTCATTGCAACAGCCATATGCTCACGGGGTATTACTAAATGTGTAATGGCTGAATGGAATGCTCGTTGCAACTTTAGTGTAAGTGCTTCACTATCAACAGGCATAATTATTCCATCACAGGATAAAGCCCCGCTAAAGGCCACATGGGGCGAAATTGAGAGCCTATCGTGGAAGACTTCTGTTTGCGCCAATGCGATCATCGCCCCAATCCCAAATGCCACACCAAGGGAATCACCGGTGAATCGCGCTCCAGTCGATTCTATGGAATAGTCAAATCGGAAGCGCTTTCTTTCCGACAAACCATAGCGTTCTAACAGAAGTTGCCGGGCAACCTTTATGGATTGGCAGGCCTGAGACAGAAATCTGTCGTCGGGTTCGCTCACCGGGTTACGTACGACAATGTCATCTTCTCTGGCTGTAGATGGGATTTTCGAGGCTTTTACTATCATATTCAAGATTCGACCTCTCGGTGATAATGAGAGATCCGGATAATGCTCTATGAATAAGCAAGTGATTGAGATATTTTCCCTGGCTTTTGAATCTGCTGTGGAACGAAATTCTGCTTCTTTCTTGCCATTCGTGATAAGTGATGACAAGACACTGAGATCATCTGAGCATACAACATCATTGAATCGTGAATTGAAGAGCTGAAACAACTTCTCAAGCGACTGTATCTCGTCCGGAAGAAACTCCCGGGGAGTACTTTTTTTAGCCGTTTCGGCCAGCGACGGCGCAAATTCACGAATATAAGATTCGACTCCGGGATGGTCATAGGCCTCAATAGATTTAAAAAACTTCAAGCCGCACAGTAATTTTAATTCGGGTAAATTGGCCAGCATTAGATCGTGCCGAAGCTGGGCCGCCGCATTTTCGATATCAAGGACAGATTTCAATTACCTATCCCCTTATCATTTATTGGTAAAGATACAGTTCTATCTTCTTGGCTAGACTAAAACCATCAAAGCTCACCCTATCGGAGACTACTTGCTGGATTTGCACCAGCTTATTCGTTTCCTCGGCCCGGATTGCTATCTTTGATGATGTTGCTCTTTCGCCATTAGGAGTATCAAGTATCTGAATTTCTAGGCGATTATTCCTACCTTGTTTATGTAAAACAATCCTAATACGATCTCCACCGCTAGTTGATAATTCAATGGCTTCGCCTGCTGTAAAGGGCTCAATTGGATTTAAAATGAATTTGGCTTTGGGAAGTCGTATCTCAGCACCCGTCAATTCCGTCTTTGACCAATTGACAGTCCCTATATTCATTCGGCCAAGATAATCAGTCAAAAACTCTTTTTTCGTGTGCGGAAATTTTATTAGGACATTCTCATACAATTCAGGTTTTTCGGCTACTATATATAGCCAGACTTCCTTTGTATGGGCATCTCGAACGACACGCAGGACTATTTCTTTATCATCTGATACCAGAACGACAGCATCTGGCTCTGCCTCTTTTTGAACCCCTTGAGCGGCCAATTTTATTTGGGCAGGCTCGCCGGACAAAGTATTATATGACATTGGGGACAGATAGATTACATCTTGAGTTGCAGACTCGTCCCATACAGTCTTAAGGCCATTCAGATCATTATTGATTTGAGCCAATACGAATTGACATTGCGGACAGGTTTCCAAATGATTCTCCATCTCTGGTCGATTCATTTCAATATCACCAAGCGCGAATCGTTGCCATTTTTCACCTGTAGGACATTGCCATTTCAGCATTGCGTTTTCCTGTCTATAAAGATAGAGACTTATAGCACATTTCTATCCGTCGAATATTAATAGTCGCATCACACCTTATCTGCAGAATTTAATTTATAGAAATTGTCGTTTCATCTCATCAAGAAAATCCCTCTGAATTAGTTCTGCCATATATTCAAACCTTGTTTTCAAGATCTGCCTATATTCTTCAATTGTTAATTCGAGCTTATGAGATCGTAGGTACTCGAAATAGCTCTGTGCCGGTCCACCATCAGCAGAATCTTCTATTAAGTCAGTGAGAGCCATTCTAAACGCTTCAATCATATCATTGGTTAGCTTCCCCTGGGATCGATATTTTAACAGTCTGACTTGAGATTTTTGTATAGCCTGTTTAATCGCGCGATTTGATGCCAAGGAAAGTATCGGATCATTATTATTGCTGACAATTTCATTTGCAATTTCATTTGCCTTGGATTCACGCATTGTCTCCCTCAGCGCAGAAAATAGCATTTCTATTCTGACAGTATTTTGAGTATCCGGCGATTTTTCAACATCGGCCAAGATATTAACTATAAGCTCTGAAAGGCTGCGCCAGTCTTGCCCTCGGCCACAAATAATCTTTACAATCTCGTCATGATTTACAGGTGGTAAATCTTTCCTAAGATTATTGACGCTTGCCAATGAAATCCACTCCGGATTATCTATCGGGAAAGTCGCAATTCGATGATCTTTTTTTACTATGCGATGAAGACTTCTCCAAAGCCTTGCACTCAAAGCATCATTTTCACTCCATCGATGGAATAACTCCTGCGATGCGGTCCTGATAACTACGCTTTGAAATCGCAGGAATAGTGTGATATCGGAATCAGGGATTGCATCCCTTAAACCTTTTAGGAGTTGTGAATCGCCGCCCATTGAAGAAAATAGTGGTCCAATAATAGAAATAGCCAAATTTTCAATACTGGTCTCCTGCTCCCGGGCTGCCGCATGTAATCGTCCCCAAAGTTTATTCTGAATAATAGATGCCGCCAGATTGACAAGCCGGTTTTCCTGTAATCTGGTACAAGTTCCACTGCAATACTGGCGAATAGCTGCTGCCACTTCAGATATAAAGCCTGAGGCATTGTTTTTCATATCAATGGCCGGATTTCATATATTTTTTTTAATACGAAGAGATAAATACAAAATAGTCTATTATATCTATATTTTCAAGTGATTACTATTATTTACAATTGATTTTATTAGAGAATCGATATAACTATTAGGTTGATATTTTAAGAAGGAGTTGAACATGGTTGAAAAGGTTAAACAAACAGCGATTGTCAGGGGTATGACAAAGGATTGGTTTAACGATCATTTTAAAGATATGAAAGTCTACTTTAGTGGGAAGACTGCCACTCCTCAAAAGGATGCCGACTATATTGGATTTTATCTTGAGGCCCCTGATTCTGCCATTACCCATTTAGGTGTCGTAGAAAACATTGACAGACAACCGGAGTTGGTTACATTTTATCTAAAGGCCATTATAAGGCTTGATAAACCGGTAAAGGTCGAAGATCATGCTATTCGAAAGCAAGAATACTGGTCCTTGGAAGAACTCGGAATTCACAAATTGGCTTTGATAATAAATCAGTTTTCCATTGTAGGTGGTTCTAATTAGGCAAATGCAATACTGTAATTGAAGCTGAATATTTTTTTTATTGATTTATGCTCAATACTGGATTACACTTGCTTTCATGAAGAATGTAGTAGTCAGAGGCCATTTGGATAAGATCAGCCCAAGACCTATGAGAGATAGGGCCTCTGATTTTCTACGGAAATACGGTAATCGCGACACCGTAAGTTATTGTCTTACAACAGAATCATGTTCGGCAAATCCGAAAAATAGAGCATCTGCCTTCTAAGATTTTGCCGAACCTCTAACAATAGATACGAGGCCTATTTCTCTTATTCTTCATATATATTAAATTATATCTCGACGTCATTTTGAGGCCGTAAAAGCAGCTTAAGAATGACCTCTGACTATTATTATGTTTGTGATTCAATATTTTACAATGACAATTTTCTTCCATATCGTTCCTATCCTAATCCGCTTCAAGTAAATCAATTATATACCAACGTCGAAAACGCTTTGGAGTACCAATATTTGTCTGATGATAATTGGCTACTACTTCTCCGGTCTCCTTTAATTTGATAGTGATATCCTGTTCAAAGTATAATGTATCCGGCCTAGGTTTTGAAATTTTAAACTGCTCGCTGTAAAACACACTATACGCTACCTGTTGCTCCTGTACCTGTTTCACCGAATCTACAATCTCAAGGATTAACAAATTAGTATCATTGTTGGAATTAGTGAAATGAGTTTTGACCTTGTTAATTACAATTTCAAACCGGGGATTAGTTAGCGTATCCAACTCACAAAATATTATTGAGTATTTAAAAGACGTGCTGGCATTGTTCTGCGGCGAACAAAAATACTCTATTCTCCAAACCTCATTATTGTGTGGATCTTGGCGCATTGAATATATCCATCTTGAGTAGGCACATCCTAAAAACAGCACTAAAAGACCGATTAAAACGACCCACATCTTAACCCGCATGAATACTTGAGGACTATACTCCTCAGTCGATTTGGTATCGATAAGATTAAAATACACGTCCCTGCCCTCTTAGCATTCCCTGATATTCGTACAAATAACGACTTCCCAATTGGAGTGGTAGAAATTCTTGCCCAAAAGTTCCTGACAAACCTTCAAATAAGACATGTTGTATCATAGTCCCGGGATTCAAAGTACTACTGGCGTAAGCGTCCCAATGGAATCTAAACTTTGCAAGTTGATCTGGTGCTTTTAAATGGTGAAATTCTGCGTGTAATCCGACAGCAAGGATCACTTCCCGTGAAAAGAACTACTAATGCCCAGATATCCACCCCGGCTTTAATTTTGTGTGACCTTCCTTTTTCACTAATGGAAACTCATAAGAAGTGTATTCATTCTTACCATTTTCCAATATATTTTTAATCGTTAATGATACTTTTATTTTATTAAAACTGTTGGGAATTGAGCACTTTCCATATTCATATATTATTCTTTGATAGCTACTCCATTTTGTCAATCTGACATTTTGAGGCGAGTACAATACTTGATCATCACCCATAATTATTTTAAATTCAGAGATACTAACACTATCATAGTAATAGCGTAATCCAGTCTCTGTCGTGTCTATAGGAAGTGTAAAAACGAATAGATTATAGGAACTGTCTGTGGTAGGCTTTCTATTATTCCCTGTTCCCATATATGCGTTTATTGTAATATGAACACGCATTTCATTTAAATCTATATACAAATCGGTACCTACTTGATAGTCCTGAAAATCTCCATATGTGAAATACTTATAGTAACTTTTCGTACACCCGAAGATTCCCAGTACTATAAACATCAGTGATAGTGTAAATACTTTAGTACGCATAGAGACTACTCCCAAGATATCGATAGCTATGATATGGGATAAATGCGTTGACTGCATAATCACGTATCTTATAAATTGGTGCAAGCATAGTCCCTAAGCCATCAAATACTTTACGATTAAGCAAACTTACATGGTTGCCATCTACTATTCCATGTGGTAGAAATCCAAGTCCAAAAAGGCCTCTGGAGGGAACCTTGTTAAAGTGTATTTCAGCTTGATTGAAGTTGTATACTTTGCCCTTCACCGTTAGTGTATAGGGTCCCTCTGTTTTGAGATGAAATGATTTTGACCTATACACTTCGAGATCTTCTCCTTCCATACCGGGAATCGAAAATTCGTTAAGATCCCCTTTAGACCTAACAAATTTTATATCAGAAATATCCTCTTCTGTAACCTTTAAATACGTGGTTTCGCCTTTTTTATATCCATCTTTCTTTACTCTTTCTCTAAGAGTAGCGGTTTGTTTTCGCTCATTAGCAGTTGTTGATTGATAATAATCGATTTTATTAAGATCCTGCAAAGCGCCAACCCAACCACTGATCGCATTCAAATTATCAAATATATTTCTTCCAAACGGATTGGCAAAGGAAAATCCATCTTCTGTAACATTCGCGAATCCTAAATTAATCGATGCCGGTCGGCCATCAATAAATGCTCCCCCCATTGAATTTATTCCACTAGAGTACATTGAAGATGCTATTTGACTATGGGGTGCCAATGCAGCCCCTGTAAATGATGCAAGACCTCCAAATATGGCGTATCCAAGAAACTTCTCAAGATGAAAACTTTCCGCTGTCGCTGCATAGGATCCTCCTCCCAACGCGGCGCCAATTAAGAATGGTGCGGATAAGAAAAACAAGTTTCCATCTGGATCAATATAGGAAACCGGATTATTGCCGCAATAGGCAAATCCGTTTGAGAATTGTGCGGCCTTATCTATTGATGAGAAATTGCCAATAGTCGGATCATAGTATCTCGCTCCAAAATAATAGTATTCAAAATTACCATGACTATCAAACTCCTTACCCGTAAATTTCATAGGCTCATTATATGATGCCCACGATGCAGAAATCTCTCCAAACGGATGATAGTCAGCATGATATACTACTGTACCCGTATCATCGACCATCACCCTGGTATTGCCAATCTGATCTTTCAGGAAATAGTACCGCTCGTTATCTGAATTATGGTGATAAACGGCAACGGGTTGTCCCGCCGGTGAATTTATATATGCGAAGTCTACATTGTCTTGTTTATCCAACACCATTAAAAGCGTATTACCGTCATAAAGATAATACTTATCAATCGTCGTTCTAACCTGGCACTGATCTCCGCCCGGACCAATTAATCCCAGAGATTCGATTCCTCCTCCACCGCCCACTGTGTCACTGCATGTATCGCAACAGTCAATGAGCCAACCATATTCATATCGCTTCATGATTCGCTGCGAAGATTCGTCATAAAGGAAGCTCAGGTAAAAATCATCTAGGCCCATCATCAACGAAGACATAACGACTGAATCCATTAGATTTCTATAATCATAATCCTGAAGCGTAATGAAATTAACCGGTATTGATATTAGATTACCGATTGTATCATAGGTACGATAGAAACTTGACCCCCAAATACTATTCGCGGATAGCAATACTGACGATGTATCGGATTTATAGACGGCACTAGTCGTAGTCACGTTTTTAGTCAAGGCTATCCTGTTTCCCAAATAGTTATATTCATATTCTCTGTCGGCGTTACTGGTTGCAGTACCATCCCCATTGTAATCGGCTTTCGTTAGCCAACTCAACTCGTTGAAGGTATAGTTATATATATTATTTATAGCACCCGTATCAGAGGAATGGGAGCTACTGATTCGCGCCACTCGACCATTATAATATGTATTGGCCGGCACCGATCCATCCTCATAAAACATACGTAATGCAAAATGATCCCCTAAACCGCTCATTGAAGATGTCACACTATCCGGATTGTTGATATACTGCATCATTCCCCGTGGATTATAGGTATAGTCTATTGTCTGACAGGTAAAGCTGTCAATGGATAAACTGTCATAAACTCCAAGCAACACCTGTTTCTTGCCGCCTGAAGCATTGTAGCTATAGCGGACATAATCCCGAATGTAATCCAGATCGAGAGTATCAGAAAGCGATCCTTCGCGCACCGACTCTATGCGTCCGGATAAATCATAAATATACTTATATTCACGCGCCCCGGAAGAATTTTCATGAGGATAAACTCGCAGTGAATTCATACTCCCGGTAACGATATCCGAAATGTGTACGATGGATTTCAGATCACCATCATCTATTGGGAGTTTAACTACTGTTGAGTCTTTTCCGTCAAACGGCATGTAATGAAATTCTTTATAATAAGAACTATCGGCGTTTTCCACTCTGACTACGGCCCCATAGTTAACTGCCGAATCTACCGTAAAATCATAGTCGTATTTCCAGCGATATTTCACCGTTTTAGAAGCAAGCAAATCATCAGAGGGGAATGTTTTACTATCGGCGCTGTCCTGGATAAACACATTTTGAGAGCTTATCGTAACCGGACAGAGCCCCTCTTCAATTTTACGACCGAATTTGTCGTAAATGTAGTACACGAAATTTCCTTCTGAAGAACGTTTATCGTTTTGCATAAAACGAAGCCGCCCGGAAAAATCATATAACATACGAATCCAACCATAATCGACTCGATACTCCTGCACTATCTGTCCCTGAGAGTCATAAACATATTTCCTGACCATGACAGTATCGGTCCCGAACAATTGCACTGAATCAACCTGCCCTTTAATATTTATATACGATTTGGTAACAATACTTGCCAATCCATTATCATAATAGTATGAAGAATCGATTTTGAATCTGCCCTTTTTCTCAGAGCAATTAACACTTACGACACTGTCCTGGTCAATCACCCTATAGACTAAACATTCGGCATTAGAAGTATGCTCATAGGAAATCGCTCTGGCGCTTAATCCCCAAACTGTTGAGTCTCCTGGCGATGCAGATGCAAATTCCCTGCCTTTAATGTCATCAAAATAGTCGTATTCTGAGAATGGTCTGCCATCACAATCAGCTTCAAAGACTCCGTTATAATAGGCATTTGCCTCAATAAGGACTGAGTCTTTTGGTGTATAATCGTCGACTCCTGTACCATTTACAATATCGTAATACGGTTTATAAGCCTTTCTGACTCTCCCCCTTACATCCGTTGTTTTACAACTTGATACCAGGGTGGCTTCTGTAGTATCCGTGCCTCCATTTATCGTATCCGGCAAAATTATATAATAAGAACTTCGAGTCTGAAGGTTTCTTCCAAAACTATCATAGTATTTGATTGCCACTGTTGAATCACCGGCTTCATCAAAGGTAGTAGACTTTACAAACGCCGGATCGCTGGGATCATATATATTGTCTTCATACCGGGCAACGGCGCTAATATCCCAATTAGGAGTTACTGATTTGTTAAGTCCTTCATCAAACTTGCCGGCAGTCACTGAAATTGTGTCCCGGAAATTAGCGAAAAAAGATCCAGATTTTGCCGTCTGATCACAAGAATCGGCAACTACGATCGAGTCAATGACAACATTATTCAAGGAAATTTCAACACGACCACCATATTTGCAGGCTTCCATCTCTGCATTGAGTTCATAAAATATTGACTGGCCTAATTCTACAATATATGTCTTTGAGGTTGAGCCATATGATGGGTCTTCCTTCGCGACAGCTATACTATCACTTTGCAATGGCCCCGACAACATATGAATTTCCGTATTAGTGATTATATCACCCTTAAAATTCTTCGTATTTACGGGACGATAAAAGCTATCATATTCCGTGAAAGCTGGGATATTATTTGATCCCATGCTGGCAGTTACCAGCCCCGTTGAAATATCATATGCCTTAGTCATTACTCGACCATCCAAAGGATGGAATACGAAGTTGTCAAAACGTGCTACCGCGGTATCTGCATTCTCCAGGTAATATTGAATCGTAACATGGTCAAGGGTATCCCATGAAATATCCGTTAAATCAAAAACTCCCTCTATTTTTTGCCAGCTACCACTATCCAGATTTTCGAATCGTTTATATTTGGAACCATTGTTGATAACATTATTAGATGCATCTGAGCATATGCACCAAATTCTCACTGGATAATTGGCTCGCACCCAGCAAGTGAAGTAATACAATGAATCCGAAAGGTCATTGACAGATATTTCTCTTTTGGGACCCCAGTTTTCGCCAGATGGTCTATCCAGCAACTTCTTACACGTGGCTCCCGTAAAGGAGCTATCCGTGTCATTGATCATATAGCTATCTACATTATTGATCCAGCCATCCCAACCACTGGGTTGTTCAAAATCCTGCACAAGAAAATCGTTAAAGGAACTATATTTGCTCGATGCAATCACGCTAAGTTTATCGCTGTTGTATTTTACCCATGTAGTATCGCCTAAGGCATCAATTGTAGCATAAATGTTTCCAAACTCATCAATTGTAGTAGTATCTATCAATGAAGCAATTTCCTCAGTCGTATCTTCTATTCCCCTATATTTTATTGACTTGTATGAAAGCCAGTTGCCATACTTCACATATTTTTGCTTTGACAGTGATAACAATTCTGATGTACTCAACAACGCATTATTATAAACAGACGAATCAACGATTGGCAGAATCAATACATTATCGTCTATCATGCTGGCCGCAATTGTTGATAAAGTATCATCTACCAATTCAGCATAACCATATTGTATGTAGTTCACAAAGCCGCTTGTATCCGCTAAATGTTCTTTATATATCTCAACAGGCTGCAAATTGTAGATATCGTATTTATAGGAGGTTTTATTTCTTATACCATTGGTATATGATATCGTTGAGTCAAGTAAATTATGGTAAATCCCCTTTATATATGATGAATCCCGATGTTGGTATAATTTATAATAATTGTACGTATAGTCAATCTGCTCAGTTAAACCACTATCGGCAGAATAACTATAAGTCAAAAATGGCATACCATCTAAATGATATCCTCCGTTTTCAATACCAAAACGATAAATTGTATCAGCCCCATTGATTGTAAAGTCATTTAGATCTGGAATCGTTAGCACTGAATCATAATGACCATCTTCAAGAGTGGTATCACTGAGGTCATTATAAAAATACGTTACACTATACCCCTCAGGGGAATCTCCGTTATAGTATGGCAAAGATACTGTCGCCTTTGAAAACCGGGGTGATAATCCGGATTTATCAAACATTCCGCCCACATATGTATAGTCTTGGATTATGGGATATTCATCTTCGGCATGTTCATACAATTTAACCCTGTTCACAACAACCAGTTGAGGTTTATCCTGGTATAATGAATCAATAATCTTAAACGCTTGCCCACCATAGTGAACATCAGAATAGCGAATCAATAAAGAATCATTAATTTCTTTCATATATTTACTTGTGTAATAGAAACAACTATTATTCGAACAGTAAAAAGGATTAATATCAGCTGTTCCTATTAGTCCAGTAAATTGATTTAAGGTGATATTAAAGTATTGCGGTGATTTACTCCCCCAATAGAATTGATTTATTCTTGAGCCTATAAATGCTATATTTGCTGAATCTCCCGGCTCATTACTCGTATAATTACAAAGTAAATATCCGAACGGTGATGATTTCTCTGTGTTTAACACTTCTGTATCACTTGCATCCCAAGTTCCATAGCCATTAAAACTCCTAAAATATTGGACCCCATGCAGACGATAATAATCCAATGAAAAATCCATCGCTGTTCCTACCGGAAGACCACCTGCATTGTAAACATTGAGACTTGGGACTAAACTATCACCACTCCATTCCCAAAGACCGATATTACCTGTTGAATATTGGGCGGCGATGGCATGGTTTGACCCCCACATTTGTTTTACGACAACACTATCATCCGTAAACCTATAGCTCTTTTTATTCTGCAATCCGGTTGAGGTCGCAAAGATTGGTTCCATAAAGGAACCATAACAAGCATAAATACCATCATAATCATATGCCCATACTACTCCATTGGCTAATGGGGCGATTGCTCTGGCCTCAACAGTACTATCACCAAGCGAGTTCGTTACCCAACTTGAGCCATTAAATTGACCATAATAAATATTGTTATTTCCGAGATAGCCATAAAATCCGGGGCCAAAGGCACAATTGGGATGTTGAGTAAATGACCAATCATCTACGTAGGCAATTTGATCGAATATTACTGTATCATTCAAATGATCGTAATAGCCATATTTAATAGAAGCGTTGTCTTCCACGCACGAATTGCCATATGTACTCACAGGAATATAGAAAAACTCCTCAGCAATAATCACTCCAAATTCATCCCAATATTCTGCTTCCGCGTCATAGAGCTCTGAGCTCACCCAGGCATTTCCGTTCCATCTATAGTAATATACTCTGTTTAGATGGCGAGTATATGCGCCACCGTCGCAACGCCTCTCGTAAGCCCCGGCAACGGCTACGAAGTAATTATCTCCGGGATAAATATAAATAGGATAATCACCCGTAATCGAATCACCTACTCCAACTTCTATATTATCATATTTCCAATAACCATCCATCCACCGCCGGACCTTCATCTTTTGACTCACTCGATCAAAATAGGCTATCCATCCATCATCGGACAATCCTGGAATATCATATTGAAGAATGTACGTATATATTGTATCTATGTGCCAATACCCATCCCAATAACCAGTAATATAATTCCCTTCCATTGTACTATATATCTCACTGCTTAATAAGGGCTCGGTTGGCACGATAAACATATTCTCACTTGTGTGTACGAAATTATCTTGCGCGTTTGGCATTTCGGCCCAACTAAGCGTATCCCCTTCAAGAATATCCTCATAATTCCAAAAGGTATAATCTAGTATTGATAAATTGTTGGCTGTAGAGATTGTATCATATAACATTTCTTTTATGCTGCCGGTGGAATTTGTGATTGATGAAATGCTACCGTATGCAGTTGATGCCCCAGACTCATAATATGAAAACGCCGGTCCGGGCAATTCATTTGTTCCATCCCCACTTTTTGAAAAGATTTGTTTTAGGATTAATTTTTGTATACCATTTTGTTCTAAATAATCATATTCGAATACAGTACACGTAAGTCGAGTCCCCTGTTTGTTGAAAATACCTATACTGTCTACCTTATCTTTGGCGTAATACTCGTAATTATTATATCCATAATATCCACCGGTATCTGTTCTACCGGATAGATAAAACTGCGCTCTTGTGCTATCTGAAGCCAATATACGCGATAGATATGAGTACCTGGTATACGCATTTGCAGAAGTTGTCGAATCTCCTACAGAATCAACTACAAACAAGTATGCAGAATCTCGTTTATATGTAAATTCAATCCAATTGACACTATCTGGGTCATGGATCAGTTTAAGATTCCAGCGATTTGCGTAAATAGTATCATCCCTGAGAACTCCATTCCCTACAAAATTGCCATAGCGTAATATATTACATGTTGCATTCAAACTTTCAAAATCAGATCGAAAGTCGCCGTATCTATAAACCGCACCATCTTCATGTTTAATTATCCACCCCGTTACGGTTGCCAATTGATTAATAGTGTCAACGTGTCTTGTAATGATCCAGGGTGAACCGTTTTCCAAAACATATCTATTCAATATTTCCGGATACTCAATAAGCTCCAGGCTCTGGTTCCCTTCTATTAACATATATGTATCATCATAAATATCTGCTGTTTTATGGTGATCTACAGTTATGTAGTACTCTCCTAATGTAAAACCTAAACCAAAATAGGATGCCTGTGAAATACGATTTTCTACTTTTGCGGATTTGGCAACATTCCCATTGTATTCCAGAGCAAGACTAACTCCAAAACCACCGCGGCCGGTTAATCCCGCCAATTCAAATGTTTCCTGATGTTGTCCTGTATATAGATTCACGCATTGAGTGTTTATACCGGCATTTGAGGGATCATTAGAAGTAGAGGACAAGATCCCACTTTTCCTTACTATTGATTGTCCTTCCTGTGTTGATGAAAATGTCATATTTGACAAGATGGAGAAACCTATAAGCAGGCTTACGATGATTTTGAACCACATTTCAACATCCCTATTTTGACTTTAATCTAAATTGTGCAAATAATAACGAGGACCACCATCTTTTTCAAGCGTATATTAAATGAGTCTTTTATTATTAGTGGATGATTATATTCTATCTATTTATATCTGTCAGTCTTTTAAATGATTTGCATTTATGGTTTTATCTGTTATTTTTAATGTAGTTTTAAAAAGGATATTAAATATGTATCGGTTTAGCGCCGTACTACTCGTCGTATTTATAATCCTGCTAATTTCCTGCAGCGATAAAAATAAACCGACGGAACCGGATTTACCTAAAGCGGATGGCGCCGCAATTGAAAATCTGGTGAACTCCGACTCTACATTTAATTCTATTACTGTTTCCTGGACATCAATTGGACTATTCGACAAATACGAATTAAGATATTCTACGGATTATTACGAGGTAATCGATTGGTATCCCGCTCACATGTGTGACAGCCTGCCAAAACCTGCACAATTCGGAGAGAGACAATATTTCACGATCGAAGGCTTAACAGAGCTTACCCGATACTATATAGGCATTCGCGCCATTGATTTACATAGCGATACGACCGAATTAAAAGCAGTTCTAAAAGCATATACCGAGCCCATGTTCGAGTTCAATAAAAATTACTACTATGAACATCAACTAAGCCCGCGTTCAATCCTTACAATCGACATAAATAATGACGGCATCAAAGATGTTTTGGTTTCGGATATCATCGAGCACTGTATCGTAATATATTATGGGGATGGGCTCGGTGGATTTGTATCGGAATATCAGGCGGCTACTCCGCCTGTACCAATCCGAATGTATGAATTGAATTATAACAATGATGGTTTTGTTGATGTCGCCATATCGCATAACGGGAATAATTATATAAGTGTTTTAGTGAACAATGGAACCGGGTATGATTCGGCATTGGCGTTCAATGATAGTATCATAAACGCCTATGATATATGTACGGGAGATTTTAATCAAGATTTCTATGATGATGTTGCGTATGTATCACCCGATTCCAATAAGTTATTTATATTATTCAATAATCAGGGCAACGGATTCTTGTCGCCCATTGAATATGAAACGGCACAGCAACCAAATTTTGTTTTATCGGAAGACTTTAATAATGATTCATATCCTGATATTGCTGTCAGTAATCGTTTGTCATTCAGCGTCGGAATTTACATGAACAATGGTGATAATACTTTTACATTTGCTGGATTTTATGGTGCCAGAATGTTTCCAAGTGCTCTCTGCTCCGGTGATTTCGATAAAAACGGATATATGGATATTGGAATTGCAGTTCCCCCCCATGCGGCGATACTGTACAATGAGGGAAACGGAGTTTTCGGTCAAGTATGCAGCACATTTACCTATATTGGTCATCATGAGTCTATTTATGCGACCGATTTAAACAATGACGATTGGTTGGACTTCATACTTTGTGATAATGAAGAAAAGGAATTGACAATTATTTACAATTACGGAAACCGGAATTATTCATTACCGGTTTACCACACCCAGGGAACATTTGGCTACACTGTTAATGCGAGTGCATATGACTATGATTATGATGGCGATAATGATATATTTCTGATTTCGTATGGTGGAAGAGTCTTTTCTATCTTCAACAATGAGATGATTAGCGATGGCGAATAAAAACCAAAATATATTCGTTATTGCACTCATCTTAACTTCCATTCTAATTATGTTGTCCTGTGGAGATGATAAATCAAGCTCCCCTGAAATTCCTGTCGTTAATGCTACTATATTGTATCCGAATGATGGGCAAATTGTATTCGATACGGTTAATATAATATTTAAATTCGTTGACTCTCAATATGTCAGCAATATAGCAGTTTACATCGATTCAGTATTATGGGGAGAGGTTGAGAAAGCCCCATGGCAGGCCGAATGGATAACGAATGATCAATATAGAGATAGTAGCGAACACAGTATTCATGCACAAGTTTACAACACCTCAGGCAAACGGAATTATACGGATACGATTACTGTGACAGTTAACAATGACAAGATATCACCTGCAGCAATCACAGATTTGAAAATCATCGATTCATCATATAGTTCACTTATTGTATCATGGACAACAACCGGAGACGACAGCCTCACCGGTAATGTTAACCGATATGACCTACGATATTTAAGTGAACCGCTAACGAATGATAACTGGGATAGCGGGATTGCCTGTACTACCGGTTTTCAAATCATTCCACCTGGATTGGAAGACACTATAATAATTCAAGATTTACCATCCAATGGCGAATTCTATGTTGCCCTTAAGGCAATTGATGAGGTTGGGAATGAAACTTCTGTATCCAATTGTATACGAGGAGCGACGATAATTCTTCCTGCCATCACCGATGCCTCGGTCGAATATGTTACTGATACTTCTGTTATTCTCAGTTGGACGGTGCCCGGGAGTGTCACGGGTATGGGGCGTCCGCATGCCTACGATATTAGATACCATGTGCTTCCCATAACAGCCGATTCTTGGGAAAACACTACAAAGTTCAAAAGCGATATAAATCCGCAAACCGCAGGAATGACGGAAACCATTGAAGTTACGGGACTTCAGAAAAATACACCATACTATTTCGCCATATCATGTTGGGATATCGCGGGCATCGAGGGTGGTATCTCCAATTTGGTCTACTTCCTAAAAGGTGCGATGTTTGACTCACCATATACTTGTTTATTCTCCAAATCGGCATATGGTATTTGTACAGCCGATCTTAATGGCGATGGCTATAATGATCTTGCTACCACCGACAAAAATTCGCCGCACATCTCTGTGATTATAAATAATCGGGATAAAACATTTACTCGTACGATGAATTTTTATACGGGAGAGAGTCCCGATGGTATTATCGCGGTCGACGTAGACTTGGATGAGGACATTGACTTAGTCGTTGCCAATTATGGCATTGCACCACCATCACCTTATGACTATATACAAGTTATGCCGAATAATGGGGCGGCAGTTTTTCAACGGTATAGTTATAATGTGGAAGAATCTCCTCGCTCGATATTCGCATCGGATTTCAATAATGATGGCTCCCCGGATCTCGCAGTAACCAGTGAATGGAAAGACAGCGTTTTAATACTGCTTAATATGGGAAACGGCTTCTTTAGCCAATATGAAGCATATCCGGTGGGGCCATTTCCCAACGGAATCGCGGGGGCCGACTTCAATGATGATGGCTATACTGACCTGGTTGTAGCCAATTGGTATAATGGTGGCGTCAGTGTTTTGCTCAATGATGGCGCTGCTCATTTCTGGAATCATCATTCATATGTCGCGGGAGAGCGTCCAATTTCCGTTTGTACGGGAGATTATGACCTGGATGGCGACTTTGATTTTGCAGTGGCCAATGAATACTCTGATGATTTTAATATATTCCTAAATAATGGGAATGGAGCATTTTCCAAGAGCGCAACTCATCAAGTATATGATGATCCGACCAGTATAATAAATCATGATTTTACAAATGATGGGATTTTGGATATAGCAGTTTCCAATTACACGGGCAATAAAATATACATTTACGTTGGCATAGGAAACGGATCATTTGAGGAAGTTGAGATTATTGAATCCCCCGGCAATCCGAGATCAATTTGTGGCGCCGATTTTGATTTAGACGGTGATATTGATATTGCCGCGACTAATTATAACGATCAGGGAATTGTGGTACACTACAATAACCTTATACACTAATGTTACGCATTTCAACATTCCATTATAGAACGTCGGGTTCTCTTGAATTCTTGTTGATTTTCCGCCCCAATATGATTACACTTGTCACCATGAAGATTGTAGTAGTCAGAGGCCATTTGGATAAAATCAGCCCAAGTTCAAATAAAGATAGGGCCTCTGATTTTCTACGAAAATGTGGTAATCGCGACGCCGTAAGTTATTGTCTTGCAACAGTATCATCTTCAGCAAACCTGGAAAATAGAGCATCTGCCTTCTAAGATTCCGCCGAACCTCTAACCATAAAGACGAAGAACTATAGTCCTATCAAAGTATTTGTTCTATTAATAGCTTTCACAATTCAAATCGATACTTTTGGCCATTTAATATGGCCTCTACCTGCTGACACCGACACCTCTCAAATTCATTTGTCTAAAATCAAATAGATATCCATAGTACGCCGTTCTCAAGCCATCTATATTTGGCGCAGACTATAAATAATTATCCGGATTTCGATCCCCAACATCGCATCGATCAGGATCTTAATCCCATGGCATTTGGTCGGATTTTACTGTATTGCAATCTATACGGGCGGGCCCCAAATTCTTAGGTTAATCGGCCCCTCTTCCGGAAAACGGAATAAAATGATCTTTTTCCCACGCACGTTTTGCCCCGACAATGCCATAACTCGCGAATGACAGTTTTTTGCCTCAATACAAACAATGTCCCTTATACATATCATATAGCTGATAGCGTGCCCCCCAAGTAAATAAGTGCGAATCCTGATCTGGAGCAAGCAAGAAATGGGCAATGGTAGAAGTGGAGAAGAAATTTACAGATAGGTCTGGCGAGACAAGTGTGCAAATTCAGTTTGGGAAATATGTGAAGAGACCATCACGTATAATGATGGAGAAATAACTGTTGTGGCACGTTTGACAACATTTAGATGTATGTAGTAAATAATTTCTAATTTCATTTACATATCCCGATTATTTGGAATCAAATTGTTCCATATGATCGGGATTATTATAGTAAAGTGTTTCAATCAATGTATATCTAATCTTAAATGTTTAATGCCAGAAAGTCATTTATTGAACGTCTATTTAACAAACGAGTACACAATTGCAGCGCCATGTTGAATTTTAAACTTAGGATATTCGAAATTTACAAGATTGTTTGGTTTACGAAGAAGCATATATATAGCTTTGCCCTATATTGCATCATTTCGTTTCCAAAGAACCCGGTTTACCATAGGCTTTATGTCTATTAAAATAATAGAGCGCCCGATATGAATTTCCTAAAAAAGAAGAATACATCCGATAATCCCTCTACAACAGTATACAACCTCCTGAGAGTATTAAATATCCCCGCTACTTATAGCCATGTAGAAAAAACTTTACAGGAACACCCCGACTACCCCAGTCTGTTATCCATGGCCGAATCGCTTCCCGATTGGGGTGTTAATACCGAGGGAGTCAAAGGTGATATCAATGATTTAACCGATGCCGATTATCCAAGCATTATTCATCAAAAAAGTAAGACAATGGAGCACGATTTTGCAGTACTTGAAAATGTGCAGGATGGCCGGGCAAAAATAATCCATCCAACCGATGGCCCCAAAACACTCAGACTTAACGAGTTTGGCGAAATTTGGAGTGGAATTCTTCTACGTGCCAATCCTGATAAAATAACCGGTGAACAGAATTTCAAAGCTCATCGTAAATCTGAGCGATTAACACTTACTCGTAAATTTCTTACTCAATTTGGCCTTCCTGGCTTATTCTTCTTGGCATTTGGTTGCGGCCTGGCTCAAACGGGATCTTTAGGCATCCTGATTCCTCTGGGCCTGGCCAAGACCGTAGGATTTGTACTTTGCATGGTTATGGTTGCAGCCAGTCTGGGTGAATCCGGGATGATGAACACCCTTTGCCCAATGGGTAGGATCGTGAACTGCCACAGAGTGATGCAGTCGCCGGCGGGCCGAATATTTGGCGTTTCAATGGCGGAGTGGGGTATGCTCTACTTCGCAGGCGGATTGATAAGTTTATTAGCCTCCCTATTCTTCGGTCATTTTATAAATGATTTGTTTGTTATTGGTGTTCTAGGCTGTCTGATTCTACCATATACTCTTTTTTCGTTAATCTATCAGGCATTTATTGTTCGTTCATGGTGTTGGATGTGTCTGGCTGTTATGTTCATATTCTGGATAGAATTCTACCTGCTATACGACATAACAATTAATCAATTCGTCGATTCAATTCAAACCATAACATTTCCAACTTCTATCATACTCGGTTTCGGATTATCAGCCTTGGGATGGGTAGCCTTACGGCAAATTATTACTGCTGCCAAAAATGCTGAAGCCTTTGAAAATAACATTACTCGCCTTAGGCGTCACCCCGACTATATTCGGATGCAATTGGGTAAGGCAGGGCCAATAGATATGGGGCAAATGCCGTTTGAAGTAGAAGTTGGTCCAGCCAATGCCCAAATCGTTATGACTTTGGTTGCCAATCCCCTCTGCGGACATTGTTGGAAAGCATTCAATCAGATGGATAAAATTATAGATGTAGGTAAGGGTAAAATTAAGGCAAATATCCGATTTTTAGTATCTGATGACGATGAGTCCCAGAATGCCACCGAACAAATGTTGGATCGAGAGGTTTCTTTGCGAATATTGTCGTTGGCTGAACAAGGTGATCGGAATCAAGTACATAAAGCATTACGGACCTGGTTCGCCGAAGATGATCATTTCTCCAAAGGCAAATTCGATCGATGGTCAACTCAGTTCCCCGTCGGCGAAAATGAGGCCACTAAAATATCACCTTCCGTATTGACCAAACAAAAAGAGTGGGCTATGCAAAACAAAGTATTCGGCACGCCGACAGTATTCTTTGGCAATCGCCAACTTGGGCGGGGATTACAACTGGGCGATTTAAAAATCTTTTTAATGCGGCAATTCGAAACCTAGGTGATTGAGCATATAGTAATTTTTCAAGATGTTTTGGACGGATGGATTTGCCAGAATGATGATATTCCCCTTCATAAAACAACATGATTCAATGGATTGCGGTCCGGCTTGCCTGGCTATGATAGCGAAATATTATGGCAAAACATACTCGCTTCAAAAATTACGCGAAATCAGTTTTATTACGCGGGAAGGCGTTTCATTACTTGGAATTAGTGATGCTGCCGAATCAATTGGTATGCGTACTACTGGTGTCAAGATTACTTATGAGCAGCTATCAAAGGAAGCAAAGCTACCGTGTATTGCTCATTGGAAGCAGGAACATTTTATAGTTGTCTATAAAATCAAAAAAGGAGAAGTATATGTTGTTGATCCGGGATTTGGGCGCATAACCTACACCGAAGATGAATTTAAAAAACAATGGCTAAGCACAAAAAGCAGTGTAGGTGCAAACAGCACACAGAGTACGCCTAACCCGGGATTATATAAGAACCTATTCTCGAGGCTACAAGAAGCGAAAAAGCAAGACAACACAGGTGATTCATGCGTAGAAGAATTGCAGAACTTGAAAAGAGAATTATTCGACACATTAGCCTCTTCCAAAAAGGATATTAAAGTTGGGGAAATAGGAGTAAAAGAGGGGTTTTGTCTCCTTCTTGAACCGGCCCCCGATTTTTATCGTAAGGAAGATGAAGATCTTGATAAAACCAAATTTAGGTTTCTCTTTTCATATTTGAAGCCATACAAAAAACTAATGCTGCAGCTTGCTCTCGGCTTGGGGGCTGGTAGCGTACTGCAATTAATATTTCCATTCTTAACTCAATCGGTAGTTGATAAAGGAATCGGTTATAAAAATATCGATTTCGTGTATTTAGTTCTAATAGCACAATTAGTTCTTTTTATAAGTCAAACCGGAATTGAGTTTATTAGATCCTGGATCCTTCTGCATATAAGCACTCGAATCAATATTTCTCTAATATCTGACTTCCTGATTAAGCTTCTTAAGCTGCCAATTGGTTTTTTTGACAGCAAAATGGTTGGCGATATAATGCAGAGAATTCAAGATCATAAGCGGATTGAGAATTTTCTTACATCATCCACTCTTAGTATAATATTCTCAATGATGACACTTGTTATCTTTGGTATCGTGTTAGCATTTTACATGTTGGAGATATTTTTCATATTCATTATTGGGAGTATTTTGTATTTATTGTGGGCATATATATTTATGAAGCAGAGGCGCAAATTAGACTTTAAGCGTTTCGCTCTACTTTCTAACAATCAAAGCAATTTGATTCAGCTTGTTCAGGGCGTACAGGAAATCAAGTTGAATAATTGTGAAAAATCGAAGCGGTGGGAATGGGAGCGTATTCAGGCAAAACTGTATAAGGTCAACATAAGAAGTCTTGCCCTTAGTCAATATCAGCAATCGGGATCGGTTTTTATAGATCAAGTGAAAAATATCATTATTTCATTTTTCTCCGCCAAAGCTGTAATTGACGGAGATATGACGCTTGGATCATTGATGGCTGTTCAGTACATAATTGGACAACTGAATAGTCCTATCAATGAGATGATAGGATTTTTCCAATCTACTCAGGACGCCAAAATTAGTCTGGAACGGTTAGGGGAAATACACCTCAAGAAGGATGAAGAGTCTACAGATGAATTTACAATAAATGAGATTCCACCAGTTAATAGCATTTTGGTAGACAATTTATCATTTCAATATGAGGGACCATACTCAGAGTATGTTCTCAAAGATTTAAATTTGATTATTCCAAAAGGAAAGATTACCGCCATCGTAGGAGTAAGTGGCAGTGGAAAAACAACATTGATTAAACTACTTTTAGGTTTCTATCCTCCTTCAAATGGTGACATACTTATTGGTGATACCAATTTAAATAATATAAATCACAAATTATGGCGTGCCAACTGTGGAGTAGTTATGCAGGACGGATTCATATTCTCCGACACAATTGCTAATAATATCGCCATTACCGAGGACAATTATAGCCGGGAACAATTGCATTATGCTGTAAATGTCGCAAATATACAAGAATATATAGAGTCATTACCTCTAAACTATTATACGAAAATCGGGATGGAAGGTGGCGGACTTAGTCAGGGGCAAAAGCAGAGAATCCTAATAGCCCGATGCGTTTACAAAAATCCAGAGTATATATTTTTCGATGAAGCCACAAATGCTCTGGACGCGAACAATGAAAAAACAATAATGAATAATTTAGACAGATTCCTTTCCGGAAAAACAGCTGTAATTGTTGCTCACAGATTAAGTACTGTTAAGCATGCCGATCAAATAGTCGTTTTGGACAATGGAAAAATAGTTGAAAAAGGAACTCACCAGGAATTGTCCCAGCTAAAAGGACATTATTTTAAGCTTGTGAAAAACCAATTAGAGTTAGGGAAATAGTAATGTCAGATTTTCCCAACAAAAAAGATAGATTACGGACACCTGACACTATTTCTATCCATAGTGATGAAATAAATGAAATACTAGGATTTGTTCCGCATTGGATTGTTCGTGTAGGAATTTTAGTAATATTTCTTACAGTTATCACTTTACTTGTTGGGAGTTACTTTTATAAATACCCAGATATTGTAACTGCGAAGATTGAGATTATATCGGAAGTCCCACCATCAATAGTTAAGGCAAAAACAACCGGTAAAATTATGTATCTATTGATAAAAGATGGACAAAGAGTTATCAAAAATCAGTATTTAGTCGTGCTTGAAAATACAGCGGATTATAATCATGTCATTCTCCTTACAAATCAATTGAACCTATTAAGGGATTCTATAGATAAATTCAACTCTGACGAATTAGAAGTACTTTGTAATCAGGTTTATTCTCTCGGTGAATTACAGTCTGATTATGAAAACTTCTTAAAGGGTTTTCAAGATTATCAGCTATTCCTAAAGATAAAATATCATGAGAAAAAGATTAAAGGAATTACTGACATTATTAGATTGTCACATGCAAAGAAGAGGCAATTGCAAAATCAGGTATTGATTCTGAATAGAGAACACGTTTTGGCGATGAAAGAACAAGAGCGAGAGAAAGCATTACTGGATAAGGGCCTCATATCTGTAAGAGATTATGAGCAATCCTCAAATCAAATATTACATATGGAATATTCATTGGAAAGCGCCAAATTACAAATTACAAATGAAAATATCCAATTATTAAACCAAGAGCAATTAAGATTGGACCTGGAGATGGATTATTTTGAGAAAAAGAGCATAAATCAGAACAATATAAGTCGCGCCTGTAATGAATTTTATAGCCGAATCCTAATATGGGAACAGAATTATATTTTAAAGGCTCCTTCTGATGGGATTGTTTCGTTGTCAAAATATTGGAGTAATGATCAAAATGTTGGAGTTGGCGATAATGTGGTGACAATTATTCCAGAAAATGTAAATACAATTATTGGTAGGATAAGCTTGCCAGCTCAAGGCTCGGGGAAAGTTACAGTTGGTCAGGTCGTTAATATTAAGCTATCAAACTACCCACACATGGAATTTGGTATTGTTACGGGAATAGTTTCCTCAAAATCCCTTATTGCGGAAGATGATTTATATATTTTAACAGTTGATTTTCCTGATGGACTTATAACAAATTACGGTATCAATTTGCCATATAGTCAAAGTTTTAAAGGAACAGCCGAAATCATCACTAAAGATATTAGGCTTATTGAAAGAATAATAAACCCTCCCAAATCATTAATTAAGAAGAATGTAATATAGCAATGCGTATCTTATTGGAGCAAGCATGCTTCCCATAAGTGCGCTGTTTGCCAACAGCTAAAAGTGGCCAAGGCTTGTTTTACGATAGTTTTGTAGCTTCGGCATATCAAAGATGAGTTTGTAATGAGTACTAGAGACAACCAGAATCCAGCGTCAGTCTTGTGATTCTTGTTCTTTTCTTCAAAAGAATCAAGAGTTGTGCAGACGGTAGATACTCCAGCACAAGCTGTAGAAACAATTCTGCAGTTTGCGTTATTAAACGGTCGTGAGCACTCGATGACCCGCCCCGGTTTTTCCGGAGAGTGTTTTAGTCGAGCCAAGCCACCTGGGCCTGCGCTTTCGGACTGCGACAATATACATCTTCAGACTCCTTCAAGGGAACGTTTCCGATCGGCCCCGGCAATCGCCGGTTGCTAAACCTATCGATCCACTCCGGGGTAGCGAACTCCACCACCTCAAGATTCTTCCATGCACCACGCCAATGAATACTTCCATCTTGTACAGCCCAATTATCGATTCCGCCAGGGCATTGTTTTAGGAGTCGCCCACCGAACCCACCGAGTGTCCTATGCCCGCTTGAGCCAACAGCTCCGTGTAGCGGATAGGCAGATACTACACTCCACAGTCGCTTTGACGCACCAGTCGATGAACGACACCATCACTTCGGTTTGCGGTCGAGCTCCGCCTGGGCAAAATAACCGACGCCAAGCGAAGAATCTAGTTTTCCCGCCTAAGCTCATGGTTCTCCCGCTCCAAAGCCTTCAGCCGTTCACGCTCTGAACTGGTCATCCCAGATGATGACCCACGTCACGCTGGGCTTGAACAACCCACCGTCGCAAAGTCTTGGTATTGCAACCTATCTTCTGCGATGTCGACTGAATCGTTGGCCACTGCAGGCTATACTCCTCAAGATGCTCCTCGACTATCCGAACCGCACTTCCCGGACCTCCGTTGAATACCTGATTCGTCTCGCCATGACCGTAATCTATAACAATATTCTCTCTCCGGCAAGCCCGGGGCGGTTCACTACTACTAATAGCGGATAATTAGTGCTTATCTTGTGCGTCGTACACAATTGTATTTGTCAGTCAGTCAAACACCTCCACACGCATATAATATATTAATCGTACCGCCGTCATCGGTTGTACATGACTCAACCGAAAACAAACATGTCGTCGTAAAGGGAATATTGAAATCCCAAAATATACACTTAGTGAATACTTTAGTACCTCCCTGAATCGATCCCATTTCATTCTGTGTTAGTTTCTGCATGCCAAATACCTCCTAAGTATAATTATCACGTTTTACAAATTGCACATTTCCCGGATTCATGCCAGAATAACGCCAATTTGCTCATTTAATCTGATATAACAACCATTGACCGTTGAGCCCACAGGGTAGTTGAGAGATATCAGTTAGTCTTTAAGACGAATACAACACGAAAAGCTTGCAAAATATCGATAAGCAATAAAAGAAATATCAATTGATTCACAATTTGAGTAAATTCAGAATTTTCTCCAGATACACTCTATCTGACAAATTTCCTATTTTGTATTAGTGAGGATTAGGCCGTTCATTGGGAATTCCATGGTGTACTCACATGTCCATAACCCTTGCTCTGCTCTATAACTGGTTTTGGATTGCCCTTAGGCGAAGAGACTAGAAAGAAACGTAGCTCGGGTAGCCCAGGCTCCCTGTTTTAGTGGCAAATCGATCTGGTTCTTATCTTCAACGGTAGCTGGTGACGGTCTCCGGAAGTATGAAAACGGCCAAGTTCGGGAAATCTAGGATGGAGCCAAAGCATCGATTGTAGTAGGATATGAAAGCCCTTCCCAATTTAGCCGAGAATATAGCAGACTTTTTGGCAATTCTCCCGCCCGTGATATTTCCTTGTTAAGAGAAGCTGGCCATGATGTAGCTAGTTAAGTTAAACAAACCAGATGTATAACCGCCCTGTTCTTTGCATATCAATATTCATGGATGTAGTAACACATATTTATCCTTTTATTTGGTGATAATTATATATTGACTGATATCATGCCTCTCTTAAACTAGCCGAGAGATCATGATTATATTATTGTTGATTTTGGTCGCAATAACAGATAAATTGACAGGCATGAAGAATGTAGTAATCAGAGGCCATTTGGATAATATCAACCTAAGATTAGCGAGAAATAGGGCCTCTGATTTTCTATGGAAATGCGGTAATCGCGACACCGTAAGTTATTGTCCTGCAACATATTCATATTCGGCAAACCCGAAAAATAGAGCATCTGCCTTCTAAGCAGAGGGTAGCAGGTTCGAGTCCTGCCGGGGGTGCTTTTTTATAATCAGTTATTCATCCAGCCAGCGGCCAAGAATGGCAATGATATCGTATAAATCGTCGGTGTTAAAATAGGCCGATGCTTTGCCCTGCAGTACTTCCGAATAATTAATCGCAATCGATTTCCCGCATTCTCGAAATAATGCTATATCCGAATCGCTATCCCCCACCGCGACACAATTGTACAGCGGTATATTTGCCTTTTTGCAGAAGTCACTTAAGTGGCGCAATTTCCCGCCCTCGCCCATATGCGTTGTAATCTCGCCGGTAAATTTGCCGTCTTTTACCTCATATTCACCGCCGAATACTCCATCGAATGCGAATCTCTTACCCATGATCTCGGCCACCTGAATTGCACCCGATGTAATCAACACGGCTTTTATATTCCGCTCATGAAGATATTCCAGTACCTTTTCTATATTTCGAATGAGCCGCATGCCCTGAGAGAATTTCCCCTCGATTGCGTCAAGGCTCAAGCCGGCAATGAGCTTGACTTTATGATAGTCGGCTTCAATCCATGATATCTCTCCGCTGTTTTCGCGTGCCTGAATCTCCTGTAGTTCCTTTGTTTTGTTATTTAGACCGCACAGGTATTCCACTGAATCAGTGCCCCGGATCAACGTCCCGTCCATGTCAAAACAAACGACTTCTATTATCATATTCACCGGCCTCTTTTGGGCAATATAATCAGTCAGCTAATTATCGCAGTTATAATTTCCTTCAAATAAATTTAAACCTCTCCCCTGTAATATCCCCGCCGTTTTCAGGACTATAGTGTAATTGACCCCAAATGCATTTGCCGGGCGGGAGGATGAAAGCAGCGATTGCTAGTAATGGCAGGTTCTAGCAATTGCTGTTAGGCGAATAAAGACTTCGTATGGCGGTACGCGATGTGCGGAGGGGGACGAAAAAAGGCGGCTCGGGACGCATGAGTCGCCTTTTCTATTACTCTTACTTGTTTATTCTATCGTGCGGTCGGGACGGCTGACCGGTCAATGGCGCCGATTAATCCCTCGACCGAGGACACCTCGAACAACACCATGATCGTGCCCATAACCTCGATATCCTTGATATGAAATGTCGTGTTGGCAGACACGACGATACCGGGGAGCTCGTTCTTCTCGTCGGCGCGCGATCCTTCAAATATTTTGTCCGGCGTTTCCAATAAATACACCGGTACCTCATATTCGAGATGGTTCGGGAAAATATGAGACCACAACCCGAGGAAACTGTTTATCACGATATTTCCGACCTCGGTAATCACTTCTTCAATTTGCATTTCGGCTTGTTCGGTCGGAATCTGTTCTTCCATCAGTTTTTCGGCGAGTCCCTTGGCGCTCTCGAATGAGAAAATCAAATAGGCTTCACCGGAGAGGGAACCATCGAATCCCTGCCGAACGGCGGAGAGTTTCGGCCCACCCAGTTTTGCCAACTGCGTATGGAGAGCCGTCATCGGGTAGACATCGACATCAGGGATTTTCAGATGCACTTTTGCGCCGACCATCTCGGACAGCGATGCCGCACTTTGACCGATTCCAATGTTTACGAGTTCCGCCAAATAATCTTTTTGACCTTGTTCCAGCATGTCGACCCCTTTAGAGAGATTTGAGACAAGAGTTAACAGCTTCTTCCAATTCGTAGTGCTTGAATGGCTTGTTGAGAAACGCCTTGGCGCCCATCCGCATGCACTCCGCCTTGGTATCCTTCTGAATGTCGGCCGTAACGACAATGGCGGGAACCTTAATTCCCTCGGCTTTCATCTGCTCTAAAAGCTGCAGGCCGTTCATATTCGGCATTAACAAGTCCGTCACGACGCAGTCAAGTTCCTGCGACTGGACCTGTCTGAGACCCTCCACACCGTCACACGCTTCAATGGTCTCATGTCCCATTTTCACCAGGCTTTTCGTCAACCATTTGCGCTGAAAATTCGAATCGTCTACAACTAGTACTTTAGCCACTATACACTCCCTTGCACTATTCGGACGAAATCTATCGCCCTATTTTGTTGCCCCCGAAAGAAAAGGCGACTCCAAAATATATCAATTTCGTGCTCTTCGGACTCGACTCGTAAGCTATCCGACCGGATTCACTGCCCTATGCATGAATCGATTGACTAATACTTAAGGCGAATACTGCAAATATCGACACTTTGGTCGATTGTTTTAGACAATCCGACGGCGAATACGCCATTCTGCCCGATATTTTTACAGCATTTGAGTCGCATATTCCATTCTTTGCACACCGTTTCGATACGAAACAACCAAATCCGGATCGGCTTTAATCGGAAAACATTAAACACGATCGATGTCATTCACGTCTTGACTCAAGTAGTGCAATCCTGCCTGGATACAACAGCAAACCCTTTTCTCAAGACATTTGATTTTTATTCATACCGATATCCCCCCAGGTGTACCCCACCTGCCGACGGCGCGCTGAATTTTATTCGGCACGCCGTCTTTTATTACGTATGTATCTGCATCGGAAATCAATGATATAGGGACATCTCACTCATGAGCAGGAAGAACTTCTCGTCCGGGGCAAAATGGGAATCTATCGCCGGATACTCTCGAGCCGTCAAAGTCGGTTCGCGAATTTACGTTTCAGGCACGACATCGGTCGATGAAAACGGGGCTGTCGTCGGCAAAGGCGATCCCTACAAACAGGCGATCCGGATTTTCACGATAATCGAAACTGTTCTGAAAGAAGCCGGCTCGAGCCTCAATGACGTCATCCGAACCCGAATGTTCGTCACCGATATTGCCTTCGGAGATGAGATTATTAAGGCGCACGCCGAGTACTTCAAAGACATTCGTCCGGCGGCCACGATGGTCGAGGTGAATCGGTTAATTGATCCGGATTTGTTAGTAGAAATCGAAGTCGATGCCGACACCGGCGAATAAGACTTAATCGGCTATCCAGGTTTTCCAAACGTCCGGTTGATAACCGACCGTTGCCTTTCCCTTTAACCGGACAATAGGGGTTTTACACAGAAGCGGGTCATCGAGGAGCTCCTCGATTATGTCGAACTTCATATACTTGAACCCGCGCTTTTCGTACTCTTTCCCCTCGGTGTCGATGAGCTCCTCAGGCGAAACCGACTGGCAAATGGAGCGCAATTCGCCCGGGCTGATCCCCTTTTCTTTTAAATCGATGAACTGAGTCTGTATTCGCCGCTCTTTAAAAAACCGCTCCGCCTTGCGCGAATCGGCGCATTTTTTTGTCCCGAAAATCTGAATAACCATAAGCCAATCCTTGTGTTACCGACGCCTCAGTATATCGATCTTCCGGACCTGTCGCAATGATATTCTGCCGCGATACCCGGTTCAACCTCAATTTCATGCCAATTTCGGTCGATACCAGGATATATATACCTGGTTTGTAAAAAGGAGAATCATCATGGGGGTTTTAAAACGAGAGCAAGTCATGCCTCAGAAGCAGACCGAACAGAAGCCGGACAAGTCTTTGTATATTTCCGACGAGCGAGTCGACCGCGAGGGGCATGCCTGGAAAAAGCAGTCGATCTTTATCCGCAACGAGCACCTCGGGAAAATGAAGGTCATGAGCCATTTCAGCAAGAAATCGGTTCAGGATATCGTCGACAGCGCCCTGGCTGATTATTTGAAAAATCATTTCGATGACTCGGCTGCGATGCAGGAAATGATCAAGAAATCCGGGAATAAATAATCACCATGCCGCTCAGCAAAGAATTACAGGACAAACTGGCATATGAACTCCGCAAGAAACTTCCCCTCATGGATGTGGAAAAAGTCCGAAAAGAATTCCTTGCCTGGCTGGCCGATTTCAAATTTCCCGGTCGCGAAAATGCGACATCGTGGGAGGAATGCCTGACCGTCGTCCCCCGCGTCTCGGACACGACGGACGCCGAGGACGGCGTGAAGATGCGCTTCGCGCTCAAGCTCTTCACGGCAAAAAACAAGTATCTGATAACGATTCTCGAGTGTTTCGATCCCAACTCCCGCGGTATATATATCCTGACGGTTCACACGAATTGGGATGAAGCGGAAAAACGCATATTGCGACGCATAGAGAACCAATATTGCAAGGATTTCGATGACAGCCTCAAGGCCCGCCACACTATTTGGGCGCAATCATTTCAGAATGGCGAACTGGCCACAGCTCTGGATTCCGCAGCCAAGGCCATCCTGGCACAAGAACTGACCGCACAAACGGAAACAATCGTCGAAGGAAAACCAATTGCGGCTCCCCGCTACTCCGCCCCGGCATTTACACAGTCGACCGACGACGAAAATTTGCTGATTTAAAATTCCCCGAATTTCGTATATTACTGATGAACCGAATGTCAGCGAGCGATCTCTATGGCTCCGAATATCGAACATCGATTCATCTGCGACGATCACCTGGGAAAACTGGCCCGCTATCTGCGCGTATGCGGATTCGATACGGTTTTTGACCGCACCATGGGGAACGGGCAACTCCTCCAAATCGCCCTACAGGATAACCGCCATATTCTCACTCGCGATACCGGGCTTATCGAATTCACCCTTGTTCGAAACTATATCCTGATTGAGAGCGACGACTGGGCCGAGCAGTTGAAACAAGTCGTCGACGAATATGCATTGACAATCGATACGGCACAATTTTTTTCGCGCTGTCTTGAGGACAATGCGCCGACGGTCGCCGTGGAGAAGTCTTCCATTCGCGACCTGGTCTATCCATACACGTATGAGAATCATGATGATTTTCGCCAATGTCCTCTCTGCAGGCGAGTCTATTGGCATGGCACACATGTAAAGGCTATGCTTGACCGTTTGACGGCTCAGGGGATAATCTGATTATTTCCTGATAAGAACCGGAATGAAGAAAGCACCGGTCAAAACCAGCGAGAGGCCGAAACCGACCTGGAGTATCGGTTTGGTCAGGTGCTCGGGAATGTATCCCGTTGTCGGATCACTCGGAGCATATCTGATATAGATCGTATCGCCGACCCCAAAATCAGATGCCTCCTTCTCGGCGACATCCATCCGCTTGCGCTTACCGCCGAATCCCGGCACATCGATTTCGGCAATCCCTGTGTACATGGAATCGTTAATAATGTATTTATACGATACTTCCGGGTGAAAGGCTCGATCACCAACGATTTTCACATCCGTGATTGCCGCTCCGACTGCCGGCCAGGATAACTTCGCCAGGTGCCACGAAAGAGTTTCCCATCCATGCACAGACACAAAGATACCGCCCGCAATAAACAGCGAGCTGCCAACGATAAAAACCGTACGCCTGCTAATGTCTATCCATCGACGAAAAAATAACCCGGCTCCTATGCCGGCAAGGAGACACGCACCAATAATCAACCAAATAGTCATGATGATATACAAAACCGGCCCGGCGGGAAATTGTTTCCACCGGGCCGCTGGATTTTTCAGACACCCTTTTGGAGCTTTATAACGGGCGATCGATAAAAGTATTCGAATTCGGCGCGGCGCTCATTGCCCGAGCCCTTCATTTGTACGAGGCGCAGTTTAGCGAAGTGCCCGTCCTCGGTCTCGATAATATACACCGTCCCCGGTATCAACTCCGTCTTCTCCAGCGGGCTGCCGACCGGACCGATGTTTTCGGTACCGCCCAGCGATGCAGCCTTCCCCGCGACATAGATCTTATTCTGCCGATTTACTTCGCTGATGCGAGACGGCGAACACAGGAAATCCTTTCCATCCTTGGAAAAGAAATACAAATCATTGATAACGTCGTCAGTTCCACAGTAGGTATCGGTGACAAAGCTGAAGCCCGCCTCATTGCCCGAATAGGAAACGGCAAGATCAAGTGTGCCCTGCGGGAAACAGATTACCTCTATTTCGTTCGTCGGTAGTGACAGCGAACCATCCGAATTGACGACGCGGACATGGACATAATACAATTGCCCGAGCTGTATATTTTCAAAATCGAAATATTCCCGGTCCTGGCTGGCGTCGAGCGCACCCGGATATACCTTGTCATTATACGGTTTGATATTATCGGGCATTTCGCGCCCGAAATATCTCTTGACCAGCGGTTCCGCGGAGGCATAAATATTGAACCCCTGCATAATTCTGGTCCCCGGGCAGCCCGGATTCCAGCCTATTTTCACGAGATGGCTGCCGGTCTGTTCGATTTTCAAATCTTTCGGCGTGCACCGCTTGGCCATTTCGTCGGCGGGAGCCTGAGTTTTCGGTCCGCAGGAAACAAGCAGACAGAAAATGAGAAGCACTGACAGAAAAGAAAGAGTAAATTTGTACACGAAAACCCCTTGTTGAGAATTCCATTCTTTGAGTATATCGGAGCGGCTGTCCATAACCTTATACCGAGAAACGACCCGAATGAGCCGTCTCTCGATATGAAATTTCCGGTCAAATTTCCCTGTCGGCCGGACCGCTGTATTCGTAATTCGGATTGCCCAGCTTGCGCATAGGTTTCTGCGTCGTCATTTCCTCATAGGCATGCGCGATCAATCCCGGTACCCGGGAAATGATGAAGAATCCTTTGCCCAGACGCCAGTCGAAGCCCATATCGGAAACAACCGCAGCGATAGCGCCGTCGACATTAATCGGCAGCCGGCGTCCGCTTTGTTTCTCAAGTTCCGCTTCAATTCCCTTGGCTAACTCGGTGTGGCGCCCCGAGAACTGCAACTTGTCGGCTATCTCAAACAGCTTAACGGTGCGAGGGTCCGTATCGTGCAGACGATGTCCGAATCCCGGCATGCGCTTTTTCGTGGCGCGCATGTCGGCGACCAGATCGGCCGCGAGCTTTGCCGTGTCGCCTTCTTTGGCGGCCCATTCCTGCATGATTCTGGCCGACTGTTCGATTGCGCCGCCATGGCTGTCGCCAATGGCCAGCACGCCGCCGCAGACCGCCGCATTAAGCGGATTGCCGCCTGAGACCGTGTTCAGTGTCCCCAGAACCGACGGCGGCGAGGCTCCGTGATCGATCGACGAAACCAGAATCGCTTCCATCATCCGAGATTCTTTGTCATTCGGCAATTCGCCGCGCAGAATCAAAAAAACCGATTGAGCAAACGACAGCTTGCCCATCATATCGACGATATCATAGCCACGCACGCGAATGCGCCCCGGCCCGATATCGGTAATCGCGGTTTTCCATGTATTGTCGCTCATTTTCGTATCACCTTTAAATCTTGAACCGGATCGTTATCCATCGTCCCGTCCGGATCGTTTGCGTTTTCTCTGGCGAAAATATGCCAGGTTTGTTCGAAATCTTCAAGCGGCATTTGGAATATCGTCTCGATTGACCGCCGCCAGTCTACCGATGATTCACCCAGCATGAACAACCGGTCGACGCCATAGTTATACATGATGAATCCGCACAGCGAAGCCGACTCCGCCCGCCGAGCCACGAAATCCAGGGAATCGAATTTTTGACTGTCTCCTAAATCCTCCAGATTGATATAAGTGCCTGAGTTTACCCGGCGATTGGTCTTGTCATGATAGTTGATGCCGGAGAAATCGAGCAAAAATGGTATCCCCTCGTTGATGACTTGAAACCGCCCCGGCTCGAATCCGCGTTTCCGCAAAAGGAATTTGGTCAGTTCATACCCGTACGGATACTTTGCGCCCCAGTGAATCGTCGAATCATCCGAAAACGGAGTCTGGCGCCCGGTCAATTCCCGGTCTTCTACACCGATGGCATACACATACATCGTGATTTTATCTTCCGGTATAGGCATCTCCAGAATCGCACAGATTTCCCGCTCGAATCGCTCAAAATTCTTCGCCAGAGTTGCCTTATCGCCGGCATATTGGGAATGAGGAGATACCATAAACACGAAGTGCCCATAAGTATATTTTTGCCAATCCTGATACTTGGATGGATCAATTACTACTACCTCACTATCTTTTTTGCCGCAGCCGAAAATGGTCAATACAGCCAAAAGACCCAAGAGGACAAGAATGATAGAGAGATTAGTTCGTTGTATCTGTCGTTTTGACATCAATGACATGACCTCCGCTTGTTTTGCCGGGTCGGGCGTTCATGACGCGTATATTACACGGTTTTCCCCGATTAGTCAATCCGTAAAAAAGCCCCGCAGGGCGGGGCTTTCAATATAATCTCAGTGCCGCCGAATTCGGCAGCGACCTAATGACCTGGCCATTTCTACTCTATACGCTCATAAACCAGCGCCTTGGTCGGGCAGAACTGGACACAGGCCGGGCTGCCTTCGCAGATGTCGCACTTGACTACTTCGTCGTGGACTTCGTCGACAATGGCACAGCCGAACGGACAGGCGGCTACACACGCTCCGCATTTCACGCATTTGTCCTTGTTCAACTCGATTGCCCCGGTCTCCTCGTTGCGCTTCAGCGCATCGAACAGGCAGGACTTGACGCAGGCGGCATCGTCGCACTGTAGACACACGACGGGCACATATTTGTCTTTCTTGTACGCGATCGGATAGATGCGGCTGCGCCCCGGCTTTTTATCTTTCGTATGGGTAAAAGCGCAGGCCAACTCACAGGTGCGGCAACCGATGCACAGCGACGGGATGACTTTATATCGAAATTTCATAGCGTCACCTCCTGTGCCCCATCGACCAGCTCGCCCATTTTATTCGCCAAATCCTTCCGCTTGCAATCATCGCAGATATCGAAGTAGTTGGCCGGGATATTCCGCTTGGACAGCAGATAATCGGCAAAATCGCGCGTGATGGTTTTCTTGCCGCATTTCTTGCATGAGATGAGCTCGAACGACTTGTTCCAGATCGTCCGCGTTCCGTTTTTGTCCTGCCAGGGAATCACATCGGTCGGACAAATGTGCGCGCAACTGAGACAGCCGATACAATCGGGCGGGACATCGCCCATCGGCGAGGCGATGACTTTCTTGTGGCCCCGCTCGACGGCCGAGATGGCGCATTTCCCGAGCACCTCGCACACCCGCGTACAGGCATAACACATGATGCAATTATCGCCATCAGGAAGCGTCTCGAAACTGGTCTTCAATACCCCATGCTCCTCGGCCATCTTCTGGATGAGATCCGAGTTGGGGCATCGCGCCAGGTACAGATCGAGGATATTCCGGCGGATTTCCAGAATTTCCGGGGAATGCGTATAGACAATCAGCCCGTCTTCGACCGGGTACAGGCAGGATGTGACACTCTTTTTCCAGCCATCCCAATCGGCCTTGGTTATCTCGACCATGCATAAGCGACACGCGCCGTTCGGCTCCAGGGCAGGGTGATCACACAACGTCGGAACGTCGATCCCCTCGCGCCGGAGCACATCCAGCAACATCTCGCCCTCGCGGGCTTTGACCATTTTTCCGTTTATTTGAATATGCATACTGTTACACCCAGTTAACTGATTTTTACGGAATCGAAGTTGCATACATCGAAGCAGGAACCGCACTTGGTGCACAGGCTCTGATCAATAGTATGTACTTTTTTCTTCTCACCGCTGATGGCATCCACCGGACAGGCCTTGACACAGGCCATACAGCCGGTGCACTCGTCCGTAATGGTGAACGTAATCAAATCGCGGCAGACTCCGCCGGGACATTTTTTATCTTTGACATGCGCGACGAATTCATCGCGGAAATATTTCAGGGTACTGAGCAGCGGATTCGGCCCCGACTGCCCCAGACCGCACAGCGATGCCGTCTGAATCGTTTTTGACATCTTCTCCATCAGGTCGATGTCTTCCATCGTCCCTTTCCCCTCGCACACTTTGGTGCAGAGTTTATGGAGCTGATAGAGCCCTTCGCGACACGGCACGCACTTGCCGCATGATTCCATGACGAGGAAGTTCAGGAAGTACCGAGCCACCTCGACCATGCAAGTGCGGTCGTCCATGATAATCATGCCGCCCGAGCCCATCATCGAACCGGCATCGGTCAGCGTGTCGAAATCGACCTGCAGATCGAGTTTCTCGGCCGGGAGACACCCCCCTGACGGCCCGCCGGTCTGAACGGCTTTGAATGTCCGTTTTTTCGGGATGCCGCCGCCGATTTCATAGATGATTTCCTTCAGGGTGATGCCCATCGGGACTTCAACGAGACCGGTGTTGTTGATTTTGCCGGCCAGCGAGAAGACCTTCGTGCCGGTGCTCTTCTTCGTACCGATACCGGCAAACCATTTCGAGCCATGCTCGATGATTTGCGGGACCGTCGCAAAGGTCTCGACATTATTCAGAACGGTCGGCTTATCGAAGAGGCCTTTCACGACCGAGCGGATATACTTCGCGCGCGGTTCACCGACTTCACCGGCGATCGATTTCATGAGCGCCGATGACTCGCCGCACACGAATGCGCCGCCGCCGCGGTTGATCTTGATATCGAACGAAAAATCGGTACCGAGGATATTCTCGCCAAGCAGCCCGCTTTCGCGAGCCTGATCGATGGCATTTTGCAATGTCACAACCGCCAGCGGATACTCTTCGCGAACGTAGATGTATCCCTGTTTCGATCCGACGGCATAAGCGCAGAGCATCATACCTTCGAGGACCGAGTGCGGGTCGCTGCCCATCGTGGTGCGATCCATGAAGGCGCCGGGGTCACCCTCGTCGCCGTTGCAGATGACATAACGCGGCTCATCGTCGACTTTGGCACAGGTCGCCCATTTGCGACCGGTGGAAAATCCGCCGCCACCACGACCGCGCAGCCCTGACTTCAAGACTTCGTCGATGACTTGCTGAGGTGTCATATCTTTCAGCGCCTTGGCGATTGCAGTGTAACCGCCGACGGCAAGATAATCCTCGATGCGATAGGGATCGATCTTGCCGACATTGCGAAGTGCAATGCGGTGCTGGCGGGCATAAAACGGGATGTGGTTATGATCCGGCACTCGCTCTTTGGTTTCTTTGTCTTTATACAGAAGCCGGTCGATGTGTTCGCCGTTGACAATCGTCTTCTCGACGATTTCCTCGACATCGCGCGGCTTGACTTTCGTGTAAAACGTTCCTTCGGGCTCGAGAATCACGAGCGGTCCGAGGGAACAGAATCCGTGGCATCCGGTTTTGTATGCGGCTTCGACCGGAACGTCTGCGAGTTTTTTCTTCTTGAGTACTTTCTTGAACTCATCGAAGACGGCCTGCGAACCATTGGCAAGACAGGCTTCGCCGAGACAAACGAATACTTTTCGCTTCCGGCCGGTATACTCTTTCCCGCATTCTTTGCGCCACTTTACGAGTTTGGGGAAACTATCGATACGCATTTAATCCTTCTTTACCAGGTCCAACGCCTTTTCGCATCGGACGTTTCCGTGCATTTTCTCATTGACCAGAACGGCCGGGGCCATGGCGCACACGCCGACGCAGTTGACAACTTCGAGTGTATACTCCATATCCTTCGTCGTCTCACCCGGCTTGAGTCCCAGTCCCTTCTCTATCTGCTCTTGAATCAGATCGGCGCCTTTGATGTGGCAGGCGGTTCCCTGACAGATGCGAATGACTTTTTTGCCGCGCGGCTTGAGGCTGAACGCATTGTAGAAGGTCGCCACGCTGTAAACCTTGCTCAGCGGAACATCCAATGCGCCGGCCGTCGCCGTGATGGCTTCCGGCGGGATATAATTGAACTCCCGCTGGATATCCTGCAACACCGCAATCAGCGCCGTTTTGTCGCCGCGATTGCGATCGATGATTTTCTCTATTTTTTTGACATCCGGAGTCATATTAATATCACACCCTTATTTGACGGCTTTTTTCGCCAGCTTGCGGCCTTCTTCGAGGGCTGCATAGTTTATTTCCAGCAAATCCTTTTTCTGCCCTAGTTTTTTCGTGAGCATATCCTTGAGAGATTTGAATTTGATGATCTGCGTTATCTCGACATATGCCGACAGCATGATGATATTGGCGACTTTGGGATTGCCGACCTTGATGGCAAGATCATTCGCCGGAACGAGGAATTCCTCGACATCATCGCGGCCTGAGTTTACATCGATGAGCGAGCTGTTGATCAGTAACAGACCTTTCGGCCTTATCAAGGCGCCGAATTTATCCAGCGACGGCCGATTGAACACACAGGCCGAATACGGATTATTGATAATCGGCGAACCGATGCGCTTGTCCGATACGACAACCGTGCAGTTGGCCGTACCGCCTCGCATCTCCGGACCGTATGACGGAATCCAGCAGACATGTTTGCCTTCGTCCATCGCGGTATAGGCGAGCAGTTGTCCCGCCGTCATGACGCCCTGGCCGCCGAATCCGGCAAAGACTACTTCGTTTTGTTGTGCCATATCAGACGTCCTTCCTTTCCGGATCGCTGTAGATACCGAGCGGGAAGTACGGCTTCATGTCGGTCGCAACCCACTTGGTAGCATCGGTCGGGGCAATCCCCCAGTTCGTCGGGCAGGTCGACAACACCTCGACCAGTGAGAAGCATTTGTTTTCCATCTGGAGCCGGAAGGCCTTCTTGATTGCCTTCTTGGCATTGATAATCTCCATCGGTGTGAAGACTCCGACGCGCGCGATAAACGACGGCGTCCGCAGTGTCGAAAGCAGTTCGGACATCCGGATCGGATATCCGGCCAGATTGACATCCCGGCCCGCCGGTGAAGTCGTCGTCCGCTGATTCGGCATGGTGGTTGGGGCCATCTGGCCGCCGGTCATGCCGTAAATCGCATTGTTGACGAAAATCGTCGTAAACTTCTCACCGCGGTTAGCGGCATGAACGATTTCGCCCATCCCGATGGAAGCCAAATCGCCGTCACCCTGATACGTAAATACGATCATGTCGGGGCGAACGCGCTTGAATCCCGTCGCCAGCGCAGGAGCGCGGCCATGCGGGGCTTCCAGAAAGTCGACGTTAAAATAGTTATATATCAGAACGGAGCAGCCGACCGGCGCAACGCCGACGGCGCGCTCCCTGAGTCCGAGTTCATCGAGCGATTCGGCAACCAGGCGGTGGATAACACCATGCGTGCACCCGGGACAATAATGCGTGACAGTCGTGCTTAGGGCTTCCGGCCGCTCGAATATCGTTGTTGGTGAGTTTGCCATATCTTCCTCACTTACCGTCAGGATTTATTCTTTTTTATCCCGAGCATTTCGCGAACTTTATCCTTCACTTCATTCGGCGTCGGGACGATACCGCCCGTGCGGCCGTAGAAGTCTATTGTCTTTTTGCCTTTCATGATGCGCTCGACATCTTCCACCATCTGCCCGGTGCTCATTTCTACCGACAGCAGCTTCTTGATGTTCTTCTTGATGCCTTCGGCATACAGTTCCTCTTCCGGATACGGGAACAATGAAATCGGTCGGAACAGCCCAACACTGATGCCTTCCTCTTCGAGCTCATCGATCGCCGTCTGGCAGATACGAGCCATCGTGCCATAGGCGGTGATCAAAATGCTGTTCGCATCCTTGACATTGTAGAGCTCACAACGCCGCTCGACCTTTTTAATTACTTTGTATTTCTCGGCCAGCAGGAAGCTGTTTTTCTCCAGCGCTTCGGGGTTCAGGAAAAGCGATTTGGCGATTCGCGCCTTGCGCCCCTTGGCTCCGGTCAGCGCCCATTCGATTTCATCGGGATTATTCTGCTCCCGGTATTTCTCCGGAAACTCCACAGATTCCATCATCTGACCGATCATCCCGTCGCCGATAATCATGACCGGCGTCAGGTATTTGTCGGCGAGGTCGAATGCCAGAATCATCAGATCGACCGCCTCCTGTACCGATGACGGTGCCAATACGATAATGCGATAATCGCCGTGACCGCCGCCTTTGGTGGCCTGGAAATAATCCGACTGCGCCGGGAGAATACCACCCAGACCGGGGCCGCCGCGCATGATGTTGACCAGTACGACCGGCAGATGAGCGCCCGCCATATACGACAGAGACTCCTGCATCAGACTAATGCCGGGACTCGATGATGTCGTAAATATGCGTTTGCCGGATGCGGCGGCGCCGAAGAGCATATTGCCGACCGCGACTTCCGATTCCGCCTGCACGAATACGCCGCCGACCTCGGGCAACCGCCAGCACAGGTATTCGGCGACTTCACTCTGAGGCGTAATCGGATAGGCGAAATAATTCGGGGCACCGGCGGCTATTGCCGCTTCGCCGATTGCCTCATTTCCTTTCATTAATCTCTTAGCCATCTCTTACGTCCTCGTTAATATTCGAACAGTACAAACTGTGATCCATGCGTCAGCACATTGATCGCCACATCCGGGCAGGTAATCGCACAGATTCGGCAACCGATACACCTGGTGGGCTCTTTTAACTTCGCATAAAAGTAGCCCTTGAGATTGATGTCTTTCGACATCTCGAGAATCTGCATCGGGCAGGCGTGAACGCACAGCTCACAGCCCTTGCAGTAGTTTTTATCTATTCGTACACCGGGCATAAACAATCCCTCATTTGGTTTTCAGACATTAAGCCGGTTTTTCTTTTCGCTCCCACGGTTTGAGCATCGAACGCGTCATCGGCAGTACAGGATAGTCGAATGTCACATTCATCTTCTCCAGAACCGTGCGCTTGGCGCTGACAAAAAAAAGCGGCAGCCCGGACTCGGCGCTGACCGCTTTCGATAATTCGTATCCCTCGAGAATAATCTCCTCGTCGGTTTCGTCTATCATGTGGCTGTTGGAAATCAGGCCCGTGAATTTGAGCCGGGCCGCGAATTCAACCCGCCGCATGGTCTCCAGACATCCCGCCACTTCGGATGTCTGCGGCCGGCGGCTGTTGAGCACCATGAGCATTTCGTACTCGCCGGGCGGGAAAAACTCGGAGATCGATCCGAGCCCCCGTGTCCCCTGCGCATCTCCTCCGACATCCAGAATCAGCATCCCCTCGTGCGACTCCACCAATCCCTTGATCTGCGGCAGCAGAATCGGGAGATCGGCATAAAACTTGCCGCCCTGGGGACAGATGACGTCGACGCCGAGCGCCTGAATCTCGGCCTGCGCCTCGCGCGTCCGAAAATACGGATTGACCAGATCGAGATCGACCAGTGTGACCTTGGAAATGTCGGTAGTAATGAGATATTTGGCGAGATTGACAGACACTTCGGTTTTTCCGCTGCCGAAACCGCCGACGATAATGATGATCTTCTTGTCGGTCTCGGGGTATCGGAATCCCTGTGAGGTCATAGTCATGACTGCCAAATCCGTCATACGCGTGGTGCCGGTTCGTTCGTCCGATAGCCTGAGTCCGGCGTCGGTCTGCCGGAGCGAGCCTGTCGGACCGCCTAAATCCTTTCGGCGTAATATCTAACAATTACCTCATAATGTCAAGTCGAGTTGTGAAAAAAATCACTTAATGGCTTCGCCACGGCGCCTTTGCCAGGCGGCCTCAGGAGACTTCTAATGCAAATATTTATAATAAGTTATAGGAATGAGAGATTTTTCAGTCAAGATTAGTGTTTATTAACATAGGCCCGCAAAAACTATCTTATTTCCCCTCGCGGGCCGGCATAAAATCCGGGTCGGATTTGGCGATTCTCTCGATGATTGACAGACCCTTGTATCCGACATAGCCGTCGGGCATTTGATACAATGGATCGGCGAGAGCCTTGTCCAGCGAATTGAATGTATACCCCTCGCCTTCAATTGCCGTGAGCAGGTCGCCGAGAAAGCGGGCATTGAGCCGATTCGCGTGCAGCAGGAGGATATGATTGACTTTTCGACCGATGACTTCATCGGCCAGCTTTTCGGCATTTTTGATTTGCGACAGGATATGTTCAACGTACTCGCGCCCTAACTGCTCGATAGTCGCCGAATCGGCTGTCTCCGCCAGTTTTTCGAATTGAAGATTGTAAATGTACTCGTCATTGTCTATCGAGACATGGGCGACGATGTATTTCTTCTCCTGTATATAGTCGTTCACGGCCTTCTTCTTTTCGAAGGTGTCGCCGTAGTGCAGGAGCGGATAGCGGAAATAGCGTTTTTTCTGCTTGTATTTGACCAGCAGATCCTCGATCTCGACCGCTCCCCGGCCGATATCCTGAATGTACAGCGTGATCGGGACTTCATTGAGATCGGGATGAGAATAGGTGTGATTGCCCAGCGTGTGCCCGGCCTCGAGCCACTGCTCAATCAGATCGAAGTGTTCATGGATATTGCTCCCGATGACGAATCCGGCGGCCTTGACCTCGTGTTCCTCGAGCGCTCCGAGAATCTTGTCGGTGACGACGATTCTGTCGAAGCGATCGTCGACCCGTGCGACCGGCAGGTCGTCAAAGGTGATACACATGTATTTGGGGGCGGCTTTTTTCTTCGTTTCGGGCTTATCGGTCTGACCGAATGCAAGGCCGCAGGCAAGCGCCACAATCATCGCAGTACACACGATTCTCTTCATAAATTGATTGTACCATGATTGCTTTGTGGGGTCAATTAAAACATTATTCGCGGCCCAATCGGGTTGACAAAAAACACTCGGCCTTCTATGTTTGTCTGCGTACAAACAATATCACGGGATTGAATCTTGAAAGTCGTTTATCGCATGGTTGGAATCATACTCGGTGTCATCGTCGGACTGTACCTGTTAATACTTCTGTTTATCTATGCCATGCAGGACAAAATGCTCTTCTATCCCACGATGACAATTGAAACGACTCCGGCCGAGAGTGGTCTCGAATACACCGACGTTTATTTCACGACCGAGGACGGCGTCAAGCTAAACGGGTGGTATATCCCGTGCGAGAATCCCACGGCAACGCTTATTTTCTGCCACGGCAACGGCGGTAATATTTCGCATCGCATGGCCTCGATTAATCAGTTTCATTCCCTGAATCTGTCGGTCTTTATTTTCGATTATCGAGGGTATGGACGGAGCGAGGGAACGATCTCCGAGGACGGCACTTACAAAGACGCAGCCGCCGCGTGGACATATGTAACCGAGGCGCTTGGCGTCCCGCCGGGAAAGATTATTGTCTTCGGCCGGTCACTCGGCGGCGGCATCGCATCGTGGCTGGCAGTTAATCGCCCCGCTGCGGCTTTGATTCTGGAATCGACATTTACGACCATTTCCGATATCGCAGCCGTCCACTATCCGTTCATACCGGTGAAGTGGTTGGCGAAATACGAATACGACTCGCAGGAGCGCGTATCGCAGCTTACTATTCCGAAGCTGTTCATTCACAGCCCCGACGATGAGCTCGTACCGTATCAATTGGGCGAACAACTCTACCAATCGGCCGCCGAGCCCAAGACATTTCTGAAGCTCATCGGCAGTCATAACGAGGGCTTTACGCAGTCGCACACTGCCTACATGAAAGGCGTCGGCGAGTTCATCTCTTCAGTTTTTCCGGATACAACTTCGAATCAATAAAAAAGCCGGCTCCGAACCCGGTCGTGGTCACAAATGCGGCTTTTCAAAAATTCGGTTGTGACCCGTCGTGGCTGGCCGTGTCGCCGGCTTTATTTAAAGTATCGGCAGTTGAGACTTCGCACGCCACTCGCACACTGTATTATTTTTGCACAAGTCGATAGGCCCAGCATGCGAACGATGGATTGTGCTTCTTATTGAGGCTGTGCAGTAAATTGTCATAAAACGACGGCTTGAACTCCCGTACCAATTCAATCTGCCCAAATAAGGACTGCACCGAATCGACATATCGCGGCAAGTCTTCTTCCTGCTTGGGATAGATGAGTATTACATCCCAGCGCCTCGACTTCCACGGTTCGGAGCGATGAATCTCCATCTCGTTCCATGCCCGGATATGTCCGCGATCGATCGGCGCGATGCCCGCATAATCGAGCGGCGGCCATTGCGTGATTTCGGGCTGGACGATAAACAGCGACGGTCGCGGCTGTATGTGTTCAAACCACACGAGCGGCTCGACCTGCCCCTGATGCCCCGATGAAAACGTTAGTGGAATTAGTAGTACGATATTAATGACAATTGAGATACCGGCGATTATTCGAAAGAGAAGTCGCTGCCTGAGGATATATCCGTCCCGTTGGAATTTCTCCCACAATGCGATGACAGCCATAATCAGAACGACCGGAATGATGGGAAAGACGAATCGCTCCTGCTGATTGGAATGGCTCATGTGAAAAGCAAGGAACGACGTGGTGCTGATAAACAGTAGGAGATGTTTTTTGATGAAACTCGGTCGTCCCATCAGGTATAAGGCGATAAAGGAAAACGGCGGCACCAAAAAGCCGATCAGTTCGACCGGGTACATCGCCGGTATCGTTTGATACAATGCTCCCAATGACGTGTTCATGGTCAGATTGCGGATCGTCGATGAGGCGAATGAACCGAGGACAAATAAATCGAATATGCCCGACAGGACAAGCATACCCAGGACGGCAAGTGAATATTGAATCGCCGGGCGAATCGATTTTTGTTCATACCAGAGGATAAACGGAATCGGCAATACCGCGAATGCGATCTGGAAGCGAATCATCCAGGCCAGGCCGGTGATCACTCCCGCGGCATACAGCCACATCGATTTCGATTCACCGTATTTATATCGATAGAGGCAATAGATCGTCCCCGCCCAGAGATTCCCTCCGACGATTTCGATCAGATTGCGTACGGATAAAAACGGCAGGGCGAAGTCCACAGCCATGACGACTCCGGCGAATACCGCCCATGAGCTCTTTCCCGTCACGAGCCGAACAATGCCGAATGCCGCGAATATCGGAATCAGCGACAGCAGCGTATGGAAGAGACGAATGCCGTACATCATCGTATTGAGAGACGTTACGCCGCACGCCTGATAGGCTTTCATCACAGCATATTGTGACAGAACGTAAAGTGGAAAGCGTCCGATTTCTTCCGAGGACCAGTTCTTCCATCGCAGATGGCCGTTCTCCCCTGCCGGGCCGTCGCGCAGCCAGTCATAGGCGACCTCTATCGAATCGAAATGATCATCGGAGTGAATGAAACCATGCGAGAAGAATACCGGCAGCAGGCGAAAGATCAGCGCCACGATCACGAGGAATAATACAGGATGTTTGCGAATAAAGCCAGCCACTCGAATTCCTTTCCTCGCTCAATAATGGCGCTGGATGGAATCGAGTCAAGCAAAACAAGTCCGGACCGGGCATAAAAAAACCCGGTGCCCTCCCTCAAGCATCGGGTTTTCGTGTCGCGTCCACACTCTAACCGAGTATTTTACAAAATTTTTACCAGGTATAGGCGTATGCCGGCGTGGTATTCAGTTTCAGACCGACGGTATCAACACCATCGAGCACGACTTCGACTCGATAGATGATAAAACGCTCGCCGCCGTTCAGCCATCCGCCGGTTATCGGCTGTCTCGGATTGTACATAATCCAGTTGCCGCTGGGACGCCATGACCAGGTGCCATCGGGTGTATTGGCCGGAGTGACCGGATCATTGATGCCATTGTAGTTCGAAGGAGTATTCGACAGATCATCAAACGGATTATGCACTGTTAATGCATCGGCATTCACGAATTGCTTGGATGAATAAATACCCAGCGCCGATTCAAGTGATGAAATCATGTGCTCGACCGACGCCTGTTCGGCTTCTTCGGATACATCGAACAATTTCGGAATCGCGACGGCCGCCAGAATTCCGAGAACGACAATAATCACAACCAGTTCAACCAGCGTAAAACCTTCTGCCCCCGAATGTAACGCCTTAAACATAGTCCTCTCCAAAAGCTAAATGAGAAATTCTTCTATGCTATATATCGGCAAAATCTATAAATATTTAGGGCTAATCGGCGCGATAGAAATACTATTGACAGCATCATTCCTTGTTTAGATCCAATTCACGGGATTGTTGGAGTTACTCTTTTTGCCCGACAGATGGCCAATTGTCATATCTCGCTGATACTCATAATATTATCGAGGCCAAGACGGATAGAAGGCCTTGAAAACCTGCTTTTTCATACATAGCGCCTAAAATACGATACGGGATATTCAATATTCATCCTACCTATTGGCCTGCAGCCAAAATCACTCCCAATAGCCTATCGAAATTGGGTACGGCGTTTGCAAAGTATATTGCTGTAATGCTTATAACTGGTTGATACACAGACAGGAATATCGAATAACCGAATATATCTCTAACTAAGAAGGAAGTTACAAATGGCGAAATTACTGCAAGGTATTGCACTTTTTGTGCTCATGGTGGTCGTGCTCGCAGGATGCTCCGGCGATCGAGCCGATAACCCGATGTCCTCGGATACAGCCGGAGTCACGCTGCAAACCGCAAACAAGATTACGCTCCCGCAGGGTGCGCTTTTCCAGTATGCTACACTGTATCTGTATTGCACGCAGGCTAACGGCGAACCGGTCAATGTTCATCGGGTGCTCGAGCCCTGGGAAGAAATGGTCGTGACCTGGGAAAACTTCGGCGGCGCCTATGATCCGACGATCGTCGGTACTTTTACGGCCGACACGATCGGCTGGAAATCGGTCGATATTTCCGACCTCGTCATCCCGTGGATGAACGGCTCCTATGAGAACTTCGGTCTGCTTCTTGATCAGGTCGAAGAGAAATTCCCTTGGGCGATTTACAACAGCCGTGAGGCCGGTGAATTTCAGCCGTATATCGAAGTCGCCTATATCGCTGAAGACGGCAGCTACATTTTCGAAACCGACCTCCCGCTGGCCGACACCTACATTTATGAAACCTGGCCGACGACGAACTTTGGGTATGCCTCGAATCTCCGCACCGGTTATGGCTACTTTACCGAGCGGGAAAAACAGTCTCTGTTGATTTTCGATATTCCGCTGAAAGACACGCCGTCAGATGGCGGATGCACCCGGACAATAGGCTATTGGAAGACGCATGCCGGATTCGGCAAGCAGGATGATATGGTCACCCAGTACCTACCTATCTGGCTGGGCGAAGCCGACGGCGCGAAGAGCCTGTATGTTGCGGACGCGAAGACCGCGGTAGACGTATTGAAGATGAAAACGTATGGTCGCCCGTTCAACGGCATCACCAAGCTGTATGCCCAGCTCCTGGCCGCGAAACTCAATGTTGCTGCCGGCGCTGACGACGGTGCCATCGCCGATATCATCACCAAGGCTGACACTTTCCTGGCTGAGTATGACTGGACGGATTGGTGGAAGTTGAATTTTAATAAGAAGATCAAAGTCCTGCGGTGGATGTGCAAGCTCGATAAGTATAACAATGGCATTATCGGTCCGGGCCACTGCGACTGATAGAAGCAATTGAAGAAGGATGGCTGTGGAAAAAGCCCCGATGGTATCGGGGCTTTTTTATTCGAATATCAGAATGCTACCGCATTGAGGAGGATTGAAACATGGTGCAATTTCACGTCGACACCCGCCTCGGAAATCGAACCAAAAGCCAGGTTAAATCCTACCTGAAAATGCCGGGCGAATTCATATCCTCCGCCGAGCATTAGTCCGGGACCCGGTTCAAAGGCATCGAAATTTTCTCCATCGAATATATATAGTCCCAGTCCCACCGTCGTGTATATGCTCTTCCCTGTCGAGCCGTAATAGTGGCACCATTCGGGACCGGTGAAGGTCTGCGTGATATTCTGGTCAAACAAATCCGAGGAGTATCCGGCAACGTTCGCCTCATATGCGATCATGTTTTTCTCGTCCCAGGCATATCCCAGAAAGAAATTGAGGGCTCCGCCGCCGTTATTTTCACTCGCCTTTACCGGGATAAAATCGAATAGTTTATCATCGAATTCCCATCCGGCATTGGCAGCAAATCCGACTCCGCCGCCAAGGACAAATCCTTTTCGGGCGCCGTCAAATGCACCGAGCGACGACACGCAGATCAAAGCTAAAATGAATAGCACAAAAACTGAACGTTTCATACGTCCTCCGATTCCTCTATTGGGGCAGTACTGGTTTCTTCGATGCAATTGTATTGGTGTTACCGGAGTATGGTATCAAATGGAAAAAGTCCTCGCAAGATAAAATTACTCCTGATTCCGGTCAAAAAAACGCGCAAGATTCTCTTCCCCCCGGCAATACTGATTGTAGACCGGGTGCGGACGCAATGAAATGCGGCTGAATCCGACACAAAATCAGGATAGAACTTATCAAAACATACAGAGTTAACAAGGAGTGAGCAATGCATTCATTTTTCAAAATCGTCGGTATCGCCTCGGCGATTATCGCGATCATTGTTTTGATTTCAGCGAATCTGGCATTGGCCGGCGGCGAGAAAATCCCGCTGACGACAAAGTCGGAAAAAGCCAAGGAGTATTTCATAAAGGGGCGCCAGCTTGCGGATAAACTGCGGATTCAGGAATCGCAGGAGTATTTCCAGAAGGCGGTCGATGAGGATCCGAATTTCGCACTCGCACGCCTCAATCTCGCATTCGCACAACCGACGACGGTCGCATTCTTCGACAGTTTCAATAAGGCGAAGGCACTGGCCGATAAGGCATCCGAAGGCGAGCGCCTGCAGATACTCGGCTTCGAGGCGCTGGGTCTCAATGGTGACGCCGCCGCGCAGCTCGAGATGTATCAGAAATTAATCCAGCTCTACCCTGACGATGAGCGAGCGCACAATCTGCTCGGCAATCACTATTTCGGCCAGCAAAAGTATGATAAGGCGATCGAGCAGTATGAAATCGCCATGAAGATTAATCCGGAATTTTCGCAGCCGCTGAATCAACTCGGTTATGCCTATCGATTCCAGGAAGACTATGCCCGATCCGAGCGGGCATTTAAAAAATATATCGCGCTGATTCCCAATGATCCGAATCCGTATGACTCATATGCGGAGATGCTCCTCAAGATCGGTCGCCATGATGAGTCGATCAAGAATTATGAGAAGGCGCTGCAGATTAATCCCGGGTTCGTCAATTCCCACTTCGGTATCGCATCGAATTATTTGTATAAAGGCGAGCCGGACATGGCCAGAAAGCAATTACAGAAGTTTTATGACAATGCGGTCAATGACGGCCAGCGCCGTACCGCGCTGACATTGATGGCGGTCACGTATGTCGACGAAGGGCGTTTTGACGATGCCTTTAAAATGCTGGATAAGCAGTATGATTTCGCGGCCGCGATAAGTGACACCTCGGCGATGGCCGGTGACTTTGTCCAGCGCGGTAATGTGCTGTTGGCCGCCGGTAGTCCGGAGAAGGCCTTGCAGTATTACAAAAAGGCGGTCGATATCATTCAGGCCTCGTCTCGATCCGATGAAATCAAGAAGCAGAATAAGCTGGGGTATTTGTACAATGCCGGTCGTGCGAATGTCGCTATGGGTCAATTGGCCGAAGCCAAGGGTATGGCCGAAAAGTTTTCCAAAGCGGCTCAGGCGGCGCACACGCAATTTCAGATATATCAGGCATATGAATTGAACGGACTGATCGCGATGGCCGAGAAGCGTTATGACGATGCCATCGAGAATTTTGCGGCGGGTAATCCGCTGGATCCGAATATCATCTTCCAATTGGCGAAGGCGTATGAGGCATCAGGCGATAAAAAGATGGCGCAGAAGTTCTATGACAAGGCGGCTGATTTCAATCCGCTGTTGAATTTGCGGTATGCATTTATTCGTAATGATGCGCGGACGAAGATGGCATCGATGTAAAAAATCCCTATTATCGCCTGCACTTTCTACCAACCCGGCCGTTTGCCAGCGCAGAGGCGGCGGCCGGGGCTCCTTAAGAATAACACACCCCGTCCGCCTAGGCGGAGCACCCCTCTTGAGAGGGGATTTTCATTCTGATTTTCATGATTCTATATTCGTTTGAGGATTATCAAACATCCTGAGATTGCGATGCCTTAAGAAAGGCTCGCAATGACATCAGTTAATAATACATCACGCGGAAAGGAATATTTCCGCCGGTAGAGTCATGCGGCGGGATCCGACCCTCGCCCGAAGACGGGCATCGGATGGGCCACCCGGCCAGTTAATAATACATAATGCGGAAAGGAATACTTCCGCCGGTAGATTCATGCGGGCCGGAGGACCCGGCCCCTACGAAAGATTCCCCGACCCTGAAGGGTCGGGCTACCAGATTAAAACTCGGGCAATCGCCTAATGATGAGCGACGAATTCGCCGTACTTCCTGTCGGCGTCGATCATGTGCCTGCGTGTCCAGCTCATGAGGAAATTCTCGAGCGTCGCCATGGACAGCGGTACATGGGTTTTATTCATCTTTCGATAATTCCTGATGGCAACCAATAAATCCTGATGTTCGGCGATATGTTCGTCGATGAACGGGTAATCCATCTGGCGCATCGTCACTTCTTCCGACTCGAAATGATGTTCGGCGAAGACTATGAAATCATCGAGGATGTTGTCGACCTTCTGCACGCCTTCGCCGTTGGTCATGGCGTCATGGAGGCGGTTGAGCATCCGGAGCATGATTTTGTGTTGTTCGTCGATGGATTCAACTTTGACTTTGAAATCGTCGGACCATGTTAATAGAGCCACAAGGGACTCCTTTTTAACCAAATTGTTTCTATTATCATTTACCAAGAGCATACGGAGTGAATCGGTTCGGATGATAACAAGCTAACGGAAAATTAATGGACAAGGGGGGTAATGATATGGAGAGAACACAACCCGTCCGCCTAGGCGGAGCACCCCTCTGCAGAGGGGATTTCCATTCTGATTCTCTGCCTAAAAAGGAATTTATGTGGTTTGTGTATGTCATCATGCACAACAATCCATATATTGCGGGAACCCACCCTTTTTTGCAAAGCCAAAAAAGGGATGGGCCACCCGGGCCAATTTTGACGATTTCGGTACAATAGAGGTATCGATCGGGCGTTTTCTAACAATTGCGATGGAGGGATAAGTCGTTGGCTTGCAACATAAATATGTTTTTTTAGTGTGTTTATTTATGTGGTTGTTGTACAGTCGGTTATCGTTTTGGGGGTCGAATTGTGGATAACTTAGTGTTGCGAGATAAGGGGTTATCCCTCGGGTGCAATAATTTTTTTTTGCGGTTTTCTCGATTTTGGACATACTGATAGGCTCTCCTTTTACATAGGGAGATGGGGTAAGAATCTGGAGCGGAGTTGGGGGGAAAATGGGAGCATTCGGCAGAATTGGCCACTGCAGGCCCAGGTCGAACTTATAAATGAGTGAATATTCCTATCTAAATAAAAACTACCATAAAATTATTTTATCATTAATACTTTCAAATGTAAATGTGTATCTACTCCGAACTTAATAAAGAGATGCTGCAATGTCATATGATAATTCACGGAATATCTAAGTAATGTACTAGTAATTGGCTCCACTAATATCCACTTCACATTGTACTCCCTTAGTTGTAAAATATCTGAATTAAGCTCCTTATTGCAATAATTCACGATATTTGATAAAAGACTACTAAACGTGGTGTTTCTACTAAAAGTATAGTTCTCAACAATATCCAATCCCAGGTTATTAAAATCGATATAAACTACAACCTTCGCATCCATATCTGAATCAATACTTAGTCCAGTATCTGGCTTTAATTGTCTTTTTATATCTCTCATTTCAATAATGATTTCCTCAAACATTTGATTGATATCTTTTTGAGGAATTTTTTCTTTTTCGTCATCTGGAAGTGAATTTAGTATTTTTTCTAGATCAGGCCAAAATCTATCGAATAATGTTAATATCCGAGTTTCATCTATGGCGTCCTTTCCCATTTTCTTATTAAGATCACAAATCAATTTTCGAGTACTGGATTTGTCTGCCATTTGTGCCTGAAATTGCGCCAATGGGTATTTTAGCTCAGAAAGTTTAATGTTGATTAAATAGGGACATACGTTACTCATTAACATTGCCTTTGCCAATGCACCGGCCTCAAACAATATCCAAGGTGCATTCATATTGTCATTGGTTAAACAGATTATTCCATAATGAGTATCATTTAATTGTTTCGCTATTTCAGGACTCCAGCGGCTTCCTGATTCTAAATCTGAGCCGGAACACCATGGTTCTATCTTCCCATTTAAATACGGCAACCAATCTCGCAAGGCTTCTGCGACATATTTGCTTTTATTGCCTGACCAACTGATGAAGACTTTCATGAATCCCTCCAAACTAATAAATATCTAATAATATATTACTTATTGATAAGATTGCAAGTGTGATGCGAAGATGACAAGAGCGGATTCCTCAGTCGTCCCGAAGACGGTACTCTTTCGGATTGACAGTGTATTTGGAAACTCGCGAGTCACATCTGCGGGCCGGAGGACCCGGCCCCTACAGGGGATTTCCCAAGGCTAAAGCCTTAGGGGACCGGATGGCGAAGAACACACGCTGTCCGCCGAGGCGGACACGCCCCTCTTTAGAGGGGACAAGGCACAAAAAAAACGCCCGTGTGATACGGGCGTTTTTCAATTTATGCGGAAGGGGGGATTTGAACCCCCACGGGTCGCCCCGCCACCCCCTCAAGATGGTGCGTCTACCAATTCCGCCACTTCCGCGTGTAAAATCTTACTTACGAATAGTCGGTTTCTACTAATCCGTCTTCTTAGTTTCCGTCTCCGGAACCACCTTCAGGAGGCTGATTGAAGATATCCTCGGCAGCGGTACCCTCGGTACCCTGTTCGGCCTGCTCGGCCGCCTGCTGCTGCGCCTGCTGGATATCCTGCTGCGCCGATCCGGTCAATGTCGATCCGGCGATATCCTCGGAGGAACCGCTGCGACCGGCCGACAACAATGATAATCCCAGGCATGAGACCATGAATAACACCGCCAGAACCGTCGTGGCTTTCGACAGGAATGATGCCGCACCGCGACCGCCGAACACTGCGCCGGAGAGCGCGCCGCCGCCGAATGCACCGGCCAGGCCTTCGCCCTTCGCAGACTGCATCAATACCACAATAATCAATCCGACGCAAATCAGAATGTGAACCATAATCAGAATCGTGAACGCCACGTTAACCTCCAGCGTTTTCCATCGCTTTTACTATCGCCACAAATTCGTCGGCTTTCAAACTGGCTCCGCCGATGAGCGCGCCGTCGATGTTCTCTTTGGCGAACAGCCCGTCGGCATTGGACGCCTTGACCGAACCGCCGTAGAGAATCGTAATTTCGTTCGCGACGCCGGCTCCGTATGTATCGGTCAGGAGTTTCCTGATATGCCGGTGAACTTCCTCGGCCTGCTCGGGTGATGCCGTCTTCCCGGTTCCGATGGCCCAAACCGGTTCGTATGCAATCACCGTCGACAGCATTTCTTTTTCAGACAAAGAATCGAGCGAGCCCTTGATCTGCTCCTCGATTACCTTCTCCATCTTTCCGGCTTCGCGTTCGTCGAGTGTTTCGCCGACACAAACCACCGGGATCAAACCGGCTTGTAACGCCTTCTTCGTCTTGGCGTTGACCAGTTTATCATCCTCTGAAAACAAAGCTCGCCTTTCAGAGTGGCCCAATATAACAAAGGTGCATCCGCTTGTCAACAGCATTTCTGCCGATATCTCGCCTGTAAATGCCCCGGAATCCTCGGTGTGCATATTCTGGCCGCCGATCTGCATCTCGCAGTCTCTCAAGGCCATGGCGACTTCGGTCAGCGCCGTGAAGGGCGGGCAAACCAGGACGATCGGTGCGGTCGTGTCGCCGACTTCTCTCTTGATTGCCGCCGCCAGCGCCTGGGCCTCGACAATCGTTTTATTCATCTTCCAGTTTCCGGCAATAATTTTCTTTCTCAAGTTCTTTCCTCTCTGTTCGTATCTTACTTATCGGTCAGCGCGGCGATTCCCGGCAGTATTTTTCCCTCTAAATATTCCAATGACGCTCCACCGCCGGTGGAGACGTGAGACAGTCGTTCGACGACGCCCGCCTTGGCGGCCGCCGACGCGGAGTCTCCCCCGCCGACGATTGATATGGCGCCGTTATCGGTCGCCTGGGCGATTTGTCCGGCGAGGCCGATGGTGCCGAGGGAGAATTTCTCGACCTCGAACACGCCCATCGGGCCGTTCCAGACGATGGTTTTGGAATCGAGGAGAATTTCCGAGAATGCTTTGAGTGATTGCGGGCCGATATCGAGCCCCTTTTTATCGGCCGGGATGCTGTCGACATCGACGACCATGACGTCGGCGTCTTCTTTCAATTCATCCGCGACGACGCAGTCGGTCGGGAGATGGAAATTAATTTTCTTCTTCTCGGCTGTTTTCAAAATCTCGGCCGCGAGTTCTATCTTATCTTCTTCCAGCAGCGAGGTACCGATTTCTTTGCCTTGCGCCTTGAGGAAGGTGAACATCATGCCGCCGCCGATGAGGATGTTGTCTACTTTGCCGAACAGGTTCTGGATGACATCGATCTTGCCGCTGATTTTGGCGCCGCCCAGCACCGCCGTGAACGGGCGTTTGGGATTTGTCAGGGCCTGACCGAGGTATTTGATTTCTTTCTCGATGAGGAAGCCGCAGACGGATTGGTCGAAGAATTTCGTCACGCCTTCGGTGGATGCATGCGCGCGGTGCGCGGAGCCGAAAGCATCGTTGACATAGATATCCGCGAGTGACGCCAACTTCTTTGCGAATTCGGGATCGTTATCGGTTTCGGCTTTATGGAAGCGCAGGTTTTCCAAGAGCAGGCACTGGCCGTTGGTGAGATCCTCGGCTTTGAGTTCCGCCTCAGCGCCGATACAATCGGATGCGAATTTGACCGGTTGATTGAGCAGGTCGGCCAGGTATTCGGCAACCGGCCGGAGGCTCATCTCCGGCACGATTTTGCCTTTGGGGCGTCCGAGGTGGCTGCACAGGATGGCGCGGCCGCCGTCGGATAGAATTTTTCTGATTGTCGGAAGCGATGCGACAATGCGCGTATCGTCCGTGATGCGCTGGGCATCGTCGAGCGGAACATTATAGTCTACCCGGATGAGCACTCGCTTACCCGCGAAATTGATATCCTGAACCGTCAGCTTATTCATCTTTCATCTCCGTGAATTGATAAAATACAAACTGCCCGGCAGTATAGTACCGGGCAGTCTATTTGGCAAACGATTTATCAGCCCATCATGCGGCCGATCATATCGACCATTCTGTTGGAGAAGCCCCATTCGTTGTCGTACCAGCTGAAGACCTTGGCGAATTTGCCGGCGGCCATCGTCATGTTGGAATCGAACACCGAGGAGTGGGCGTTGTGGGTGACGTCGATCGATACGATCGGATCGGTGCAAAATTCGAGGATGCCTTTGAGCGGGCCCTCGGCGGCTTTCTTCATCGCCGCATTGATCGACTCGACAGTCGCTTCTTTTTCAAGAAGAACGGCGAGGTCGACAATGGAACTGGTCGGGGTAGGAACGCGAATGGCGCAGCCGTCGAATTTACCCTTGAGTTCCGGGATAACCAGAGCCACGGCGCGGGCGGCGCCGGTGGTGGTCGGAATCATCGACAGGGCGGCCGAGCGGGCGCGGCGCAAATCCTTGTGCGGGGCATCGAGCAGGCGCTGGTCGCTGGTGTAGGCGTGGGTCGTGGTCATGAAGCCTTTTTCGATACCGAAGTTATCGAGTAATACTTTGGCGACGGGGGCGAGACAGTTCGTCGTGCAGGAGCCGATGGAAATGACATGGTGCTTCTTGGGATCATAGTCATTGCCGTTGACGCCGAGGACGAAGGTGCCGTCGGGATCTTTGGCCGGGGCGGAGATCAAAACTTTTTTCGCGCCGGCGGAGATGTGCTTGGACGCATCTTCTTTACCGCGGAACAAGCCGGTCGATTCGACGACGACATCGACACCGAGTTGTTTCCACGGCAGTTTGCCGGGATCGCGCTCGGCGGTCAGATTGACCTTTTTCCCGTCGATGATGATGCCACCTTCGGCGGCCTCGACCTTACCCTCGAATTTACCCTGCGTGCTGTCGTATTTCAAAAGATGGGCCATCGTTTCTGCATTCGCAATATCATTGACGCCTACGATCTCGATATCCTTGCGACCATAGGCGGCTCGAAAGACGAGTCGACCGATGCGGCCAAACCCGTTTATTCCTACCTTGACGGACATAGTGCCTCCTGAATGTCGTTACTTACTATTCTTGAATAAATGGTATGAAAATCCGACGCCGAACGAGATGCCGGAGTAGTCTTTAATCCCGGCGAGGCCGTCCTTAAACTCGATCGGATAATACTTTACCGAAAAGTTCAATCCAAATTGTTCGTTCACGGCCAGATCGACTCCACCGCCTACGGTCCAGATGAGATCGATTTCCGTTTTTTCGGCAAAATAGCTGTCGTAGAACGGATCGACCGAGCGGATGAATTCCGTGTTGTGGCGTCCGAACACGAATCCTCCGCCCCCTGTGATATAGGGGTGAAAGGTGCGGGTGTGCCCGGAAAATGGCGTGAATTTGGCCTGCAACAGCAATGGGTAGAGATTGATCGTTCCGATGTATTGATCATCACCGTGTTGAATCGTCGCCTCTCCCCTGCTGCCGATGCCCAGTGAAATTTCGCCCATGAAAGCGGGCGTGAAGCGATGGGCATAGAATAACTCGCTGAAAAAACCGGTACTCGGAAGGTCGGCCTTGACATCGTCGGTTGTTTCGACAGTAGAGCCGTCGCCCTGATCGGAATAGGCTCCCAGCCGGACGCCGACCATCGAATAATCGGCATCCATTCGCCGATCGTGAACAGGCTCTTTATCGAGAGCGAAAACTGATACGATTGTTAGCAGGCTGACAAAACCGGTGAGAAGCAGATGTCTGATTACTGTGCGCACTACAATTACCTCGTTTCCTTATAGCGGGCAATTCCGCCCCAAGGATACAATCCTCGGCAGTTCACCCGCAAGTATAAAACCCTTAAATTCACTGTCGTTAGCTCTTTTTTAGTGCCGGCCAGCCTTTCTATTGTTTTCTTTGTACTCACTTGCGCCTGCTTTTCTTCACAAAAATCGACCGGAGCATTGACCTTTATTTGCTCGAGGCGAGATTTGTTTCAATCGGCTGGGTCGAGACCGATTTTACCGCCTTGATAATCCATATATACTTTGTAGCGTTTCAATATACTGGTGCCGATGATTCCCTCGATATAGCCTCGGAACGGCAATTCTTCCGCGTTGTCGGACCAGATGATTTTCGGATTTTGGATTTTTTCCGTCCCGATTGAGATCGAATCAAGAGTCGACATAAAGACCGATGAGACGCCTCCGACACCCATAATCTCAAGTGTCGTGGAATCCTGCATGAGGTCCTCGCGCAGGGTTTCATCGATAATCTGCTGCCCGAAGAGGAGAATCCCCGTCTGGGCGCCGAGGTCGAAGAGCATCCTGGATCTGCGCCCGTTCAGTTCGACCATGATGAGCGGTATCTGGAAGTACAGCTCGGACTCCAGCATATTCGCAAAGGTCGGCCGATATGATTTGCCGGGATTGTACAGGGTCAGCGTCTTCCCTTCAAAATTAAGCGTCATCGGAAACCTGACAAAAAAGTCATATCCCAGAACACCGCCGAGCTCGCCCGCATCGAATGAATGAAACATGGAGAGGTCGGCTATCATGGTACGGTCGAGGTGCAGGCTCAGTTTGCCCAGAGTCAGAGAATCGATTTCACCGATACTGACTTCTCCGAAGCCGCCGATGCCTCTCATGGCGATCGGCCCGCTGGCCTTGATGCCGAGGCGGTCAGCGACGGATTTTGCGACGACCGTCTTGCCTGCGCCACTATCGAGTAAGAATGAAAACGGCCCGAGACCGTCTATTTTTATGTCAAGAAATACATGATCGTTGTGAACATGAATCGGGAGGACGATACTGTCGGCCTCATCGGCGAAATTGTAATCGATCCCGCGCTGTCCCGGCATATTAAAGAGGCTGTCCGGAATATGCCGATTGAAGAAGATGGAATCGATCGATTGCGTGGCCGTGATCGGTGTTCCTCGGCCCATCATCGTTTCTTTCCATGAGATGGTGAGTCCGTCTATCTGACGATATTCGAGGCTGTGGTTCAGCATTTCGACATCGCCCTCGTAGCTGATTTGATAATCCATCAAACCGGTCTTATCGTTAATCTTGAAGAAAACGGAGTCTCCCCCCTCGGGGTAACAGGCCAGTTGATGGAACAGGGTTCCGGCCATATCCTCGGTTCCGCGGTATTCTATGCGGCCGGCGATGCGATTTGGGATGATATAGGAGTAGCTGGCGTAATAGAGGGCATTGACGATAGGGCGCATTTCGGCCTGTGACATGATCGACACCAGACCGGCATCATCGACACGCCATCCGGTCATACCGTCACAGCCCATAATTTGCGTCATCGGGCCGATTTCCATTTTCATGTAGTATTTGTCGGGGAACGAGTAGAGGATTTCCGCTTTTCCCGAGAGGCCCATGTAATCGACCGTATAGTATCCCGATTGTGATGTCACGGCGGCGATTTTATCGAGACCGCCGACGGCATCGATGAATTTGTTGAGGATATCATCCGGTTCATCGGCGGATACAGATCCGATGCCGACGATCAGGAGTATTCCATATAGAATTAGGCGGGATATGTTCATACTTTCTCCACAGATAAGACCGATTGATATTGAAAAAGACCAAGCGAAATCAATATTCCTGCCAGCGCGAGTCGGCCATGACCAGGAATCCGATGAGTACCCAGAAAAAGACCAATGATGTTCCGCCATAGCTGACGAACGGCAGCGGTAATCCCGTGACCGGCATCAGTCCGAGCGTCATGCCGATGTTGACAACCATCTGGAAGAAGATTATCGTCACGACGCCCCAGGCGACGGTAGCCAAAAAGTTCGAACGGCATTTGGTGGCGATTTTCATGCCCCGGAACAGAATGAATGCGAACAACGCAATCATTATCACTCCGCCGATGAATCCGAGTTCCTCTCCCAAAACCGAGAACACGAAGTCGGTGTGACGCACGGGCAGATACTCCAGGCGCGTTTGCGACCCGTTGAGCGCTCCTTTGCCGAGGATACCTCCCGATCCGATCGAGATAATCGATTGGATGATTTGATACCCCGCTCGCTGAGGGTCGCGTCCGGGATCGAGGAAAATCAGGATGCGCATCTTCTGATAATCGGCCAACCGGTTCCACATCAGCGGCGTCATCATTCCGAAGAGCAGATTGACGACCGTCGTGAGGACGCTAAATGACAGGCCGGGGCGGCTGAAGAACAAAACCAGCAGCAGCAAAAAGAAATAAATAACCCAGGCCAGCCAGTGGAATGCAGCGATGAGGGACACGATCGGCGACACGATCAGCATCAGATAGATCGGTGACAATCCGGAGAAAAACCAGACGGAAAACAGGATGACGAGATAAACGAGTGATGTCCCGAGGTCCGGTTGTTTCAGAATCAGCAGGACCGGTATAATGACCAATATAAGTGAGAATGCGAGTCGTTTTGTCGAGGTAGGCGGAAGTTTCGTGTATGCGAAGTACCTCGCCAGAGCCAACAACACGGCCAGTTTGCCGAATTCCGACGGTTGGAAGTTGACTGGTCCAATCGAATACCAGCGCGAGGCGCCGCTCTTGGAACTGACGAACATCACGCCGACAAGCATCAAAATCAGCAGAAAGTAAATCAGGTAGGCGCTGAAATCGTAGAGCCTTGGCGGGAGCGAAATCGTGATGAAGAAGGCAATGAGGGCGACGCCGAGCCAGATGAGCTGCTTGACGTAGTACATCTGCGCACCCGGTTCGTTGCTGTGATACTGGGCCGAGAAAATCAGAAATACGCCGAACAGCGACAGCAACAGGGCGGCGGTGACAAGTTTCCAGTCGAAATCGGGCGATTTGATAATGCTCATTCCGCTCATGGCGTCACCTCGACGACAGCGGTTCCCTGATTCAGTAAATTGTACTTCTCAAGGTATGCCCTGATAATTTTCTTCACAGCGGGTGCGGCAACTTCGGAACCATGGCCGGAGTTTTCTACAATGACGCAGACAACGATGCGCGGATCATCAGCCGGTGCGAAACCGACAAACCAGGAGTGGTTTTCGCCGTGTGGATTCTGCGATGTTCCGGTCTTACCTGCGACCACCGTGCCTTTAATTTTCGATCCGCGTGCCGTTCCGTGCTCACCCTGAGTAACTGCAACGAGGCCTTCCTTCAGGATATCGAGCGTCTCCTGCTTGAATGGCAGGGTATATGATAATTCGCCGCCGATTGTCGTTTCACGGCCATCGGGTTCGATAATCGTCTTCAGTAAGTGCGGGCGAAATACGCGGCCATTGTTGGCCAGACCGCAATAGAACTGGGCCAATTGTATGGGCGTCGACAGAATTTCCCCCTGACCGATAGCCAGATTCAGAAGTACCGCCTGTGTCCATTGTCCTTTTCCGATGCGTCGGTCGTACCAATCCTTATCCGGGACGTTGCCGGATGCTTCCTGCGGCAAATCGATGCCGGTTTTTTTGCCGAATCCGCACAGGCGCGAGTATTTGCTCAGTTCCTCCAGTCCCATTTTATAGCCAAGCTGATAGAAATAGACATCGCATGATCGCTCAATCGCCTGGACGACATTTGTTTTGCCGTGTCCGCCCAGTTCCCAGCAATGGAAAACGCGATTGCCGAATTTATATCCGCCTGTGCACGGTGTCGGGAATAATGAATTTCTGTCGATGAGGCCCAATTCGAGACCTGCCCCGGCAATGACCAACTTATATGTCGAACCGGGCGGATATTGGCCATCCAGCGGTCGGTTCAAGAGCGGATTAGTGGTATCGGCCAGAATTGATCTCCACAAGTCATCAGGAATGACCGAGGAAAAAATATTGGCATCATTCGACGGTTCCGACACCAGTGCGATAACTTCACCGTTGCGCGGGTCCATGGCAACTGCGGCCCCGCAACAAAACTCTCCGAAGACGCTGTCGGCAACTTCCTGAATATCTTTGTCAATTGTCAAAACCAGATCATTGCCCGGCATGGCAGGGACGCCGGGTTGCGATTCGAGAACGCCCAGAAGCTGGCCCGAGGCGGCGATCTCTAAATATTCGGTGCCTTCCATGCCTCGCAGTTCGCGGTCATAGTATTTTTCAATGCCGGCTTTACCGATGACGCGACCGGCTTTGTAGACGGACGGATCGAGGGTTTTCATTTCCTCCGGCGATATTTCGCCTATGTATCCGGTGAAACATTCGCTCCCGAGATTCGGCTCATACAAGCGCGCCTGGTCTTTGCGATAAACGGCTCCCGGATATAGTTCATTTTGTTCTTCCAGAATCGCGATTTTTTCGAAATCCAGATCGCGTTTCACTAATGCGGGCTGGAAGCGGCTGATGAGATTTTTCTTGATGCGACGATTGAGCTCCTCGGCCTCCAAAGAGAGAATAGCGGCCAGCCGTTCGGTCGTCTCCGTTTTTGATATTTCCACCGGCACGACCGATAGCGAATACGAGGCGCGGTTTTCGATCATGGGGCGCTTTTCCCGATCGTAGACGATTCCTCTCTTTGGTGTGACCGATTGGATGCGGACGCGGTTGTTTTCGGATTGTTTATACAGGGATTCATAGCGGAAGGTTTGGAGATAGAACATGCGCGCGATCAGGAGGATGATAAATATGCCGCAAAACAGCGAGCCGAGAATAAGGCGCTGCTGTTTACTGGTCGTTCCCTGCGTCATGGCTTAAAACAACTCTTTGAATTTTTTGTAGGAGATTCGCCCCGTCTTTATCATAAAAAACAGCCAGCCGATAAACGCGGTATAAACGACTCCCGGAAGTGTCACTTGCAGAAACAGCCTGCCGAATTCGCTCACCCCGGATGTCGTATAGATCAGCGTATGCGGAATGGCAAACGCAATCAATCCGACGGAAAGCAAGAGGATAAGACTCTTGAGCGACTCCAGATTGAATCGATCCTTGGCCTGTGCGGTGATTATCCCTATCGCGGAGAGGATGACGATCTGCACTCCCATGTGCGCAGGATCGACCGCATCGTACACGATTCCCGCCGCGAATCCGAACCAGAGCGCAGTAATGTGGTCTTTGTGCAGAGCGACGAGCATCACGATGAGCGGCGTGAGATACAGCTGGATATTGCCGATAGACAGCGGCTCGACCAGCAGCGTCCGGAAACATGCAATCAGATACAGATACAATATGTACGGGATAAATCGCGTCATCGTTCCCAGGCCAGAATATAGAGTTCATCGAGGCCGTTGAAATTCACGGCCGGTTTCACGGTGATATCGTAAAAGAATTCCTTGTCGGGAGCATCGACTTGCTCGATGATGCCGATGACGAGTCCTTCCGGGAAAATACCGCCCAATCCTGAGGTAATGACGGTATCGCCGACGGTGACCTCGCCCTGCTGCGGGCAGTTGTCGAGATACATCCCGCGGTTCATGTTATAGCGAATAATTCCCTGCTCGCGACTGGTTTTTACGCGCGCGGCGACTCGACAGCGCGGTTCGGTGAGCAGATAGACGACGGAATAATCATCCATCACTTGCGCGACGCGGCCGGCAACGCCACTCTGATTGATAACGGTCTGATTAACGCGAACCGAATCCTGTGCTCCGAGATTTATCAGGACGGTATTCGGGATGCCGCCGCCGGAGACGCCGATAATTTCCGTCGGAACGATCTTAAATGATTCCGGCGGGACGAATCCGAGCAGGGCGCGGAGCCGCTTGTTTTCTTCCAGCGTCTCGTTATACAGTTGCAGGCGTACGGTCAGTTCGGCCAGTTTGGTATTGAGCGCATCGATGGTTTGGGAATTCGTCGTGAGCGTAATCAGGCCGTTATTGATTTTCAAAAACGGAAAATAGACGACCGTATTGACGACGTTGGCGATGCCGCCTGACAGACTGCCGCCGGTCAGCAGAATAACGAATGCAAGGAGAAACGCGATGACCGTATGCACCATCGTCTGTTTCTCTTTTAGCCATGAAGATTGCCAGTCCATTGGCGCTTTCCCTGCTCACACAGGCGGTAGTACGTTTATTCGATCATATCCAGGATTGTCAGGAGCTCGCCGGGAGCATTAACCGACATCAGCTTGTCGCGGTTTTCTTCCAGCTTGAGAATATAGGAAAGCCTCGACATCACCCGCAGGTGGGCGCCGATGGCATCTTCCGGAGCCGCGATCAGGAAAAACACATGCACCGGCTTCTTATCCATCGCCTCGAAATCGATTCCATCGTTGCTGCGGCCGAAGGCGATGACGATTCCCTTGGTCGCCTTGGTTTTGGCATGCGGAAGGGCGACGCCATACCCGATGCCGGTGGTCACCATTTTCTCGCGGTTCAGAATATCGTTCAGCAGATCGTCCCGGTTTTTCACCAATGGCGAGGCGGAGGCCAAATCAACAAGCTCTTCGATTACCGAGTTTTTGTCGGTTGACTTCAGGTCGAATGAGATTAAATTCTCGTCGCAAAATTTAGAAAGTTTCATGTTCCTCTATAGTCCTCTTCTTAGCAGTTTCAGGCGCTGCCGCCTTCATTCGGGGTAATACGAGCCTACTCGGTGAAGACCCCCATTTTCCGATATTTGGCAATTCTCTGTTTTATCAGTTCATCCGGAGACAGTTTGTCGAGCTCATCGAGGGCCGCGATGACCTGTGCTTTCAGGCTTTGCGCCGCCTGTTCATGATTCAAATGAGCTCCGCAATCCGGTTCCGGTATTATCCCGTCTATCAAATCAAGTTTTTTAACATCCAAGGATGTCAACTTTAAGGCCTCAGCCGCCTCGGGCGCTTTGGCCGCATCGCGCCACAGGATGGCCGCACAGCCCTCGGGTGAAATCACCGAGTACCACGAGTTTTCCATCATATAAACGCGGTCACCGAGACCGATTCCCAGTGCGCCGCCGGAGGCGCCTTCCCCGATAATTACGATAACAATCGGAACTTCGAGAATAGTCATTTCACGAAGATTGCGGGCGATCGATTCGGCCTGTCCCCGCTCCTCGGCGCCGATTCCCGGAAAGGCTCCCGGCGTGTCGATGAGGATGACGATGGCGCGCTTAAACTTCGAGGCCATTTGCATCAGCCGCAGGGCTTTGCGATATCCTTCGGGATTCGCCATACCGAAATTGCGGTAGAGTTTGCTTTTGGTGTCTCTGCCCTTTTGCTGACCGAGTATCATAATCGGCCGCCCGTCGAGTTTGGCGAAGCCGCCGACCATTGCCTTGTCATCGGCGAAACAGCGGTCGCCGTGTAATTCGACAAAATCGGTCGTGATATGACTTATATAATCAAGCGTATATGGCCGTTTCGGATGGCGCGCAAGCTGGACTCGCTGCCAGCGGGTAAGCTTGGCAAAAATCGAGTCCTGCATCTTTTTGAGCTTGCCTTCGAGCGATTTGATTTCGGAATCAAGCTCGATATCCTCGACCCGACTGAACTCCTTCATATCGGAAATCTTTTTCTGGAGTTCCATTATCGGTTTTTCAAAATCTAAATACGGACCTTCACTCATGCGTCCAGTCTTCCCCACGTTTTTTAATTCTCGCGAGCCTAAATCTAAACAAAATCACGAAAATAACAACCATAAAAACGGCCAAAATTGTCATTACTATACGTTTATCGAAAATAAACATGGCCCCTGAAAAGATGGCAAAAACGGCCGCAATCAGGTAAAACGCCCAGACGACCTTCGATTTCGACAGGCCGGACTGGGCCAGGTAATGAAACAGGTGGCGGTTGTCCGCCTCATAGAATTTGTGTCCGGTGGCGATACGGCGGATAAACGAAACGCTGGTTTCGATAATCGGGACGCCGAGAGCCAGAAGCGGCAGGAATACCGCGGCGGTCGTGTATGATTTAATCGGGAAAATTATCGATACGATGGCGAAGACATAGCCGATAAACAGCGAGCCGCTGTCGCCCATGAAGACACGAGCCGGATAATGGTTGAAATACAGAAACACCAGGCAGACGCCTATCAGTGCCAGCATCAGAACGATTACCGCGACTAATTCAAAGGCGATACCGACAAAGAGAATCGCCAGCGCGGCGATTCCGGCAACTCCGGCGGCCAGGCCATCGAGCCCGTCTATGAGATTAATTGAATTCGTTACGCCGACGAACCAGAGGAGCGTGACCGGCAGGGCCAGATATCCCAGTTCCACCGGGCCGACCAGCGGAATAAAGAGGATGGAAATTTTCAGGCCGCCGGTATAGACGATGACCCCTGCCACGACCTGTCCGGCAAGCTTGATCGGCGCGGATAAATCATTGAGATCGTCGATGAGTCCGATGACGAAGATAATGACCGCCCCGGCGACGACGAAATAGAGAACCGGCCCCAGCTCGTATCCCAGTTCGGGATACTGGATGTAGGCAAATACGACAGCCGCCCAGAAGCCGATAAATATCGATAATCCGCCAAGATTCGGTGTCGGAAACCGATGGCGTTTGCGCTCGCCGGGCAAATCCAACAGCCCATAGCGAAAGCACAGACGATTGATGAGCGGTATGAGAATACCGGTTGTCACTCCTGCGACGAGCAGGACCTTGAGGCAGTCAAACCAATTCACGGGCGAAAGCTAAACAATTCAATGAGTAAAGACAAGCAACAGTTAACGAAAAGTAAGAGCAGGATAAACAGGATTCCTCCCGGGGATCGATAGTGCTTGACGAAGTACTTCCACATGGAGAGATGATGCCAGACGATGCGCCGGAAGCGATACTTCCCCGTTGATGTTCCCCATCCGTGCGAGGCCTCGGCGAGTGGGGCATATACGATATCGCCACCCTTCAGGGTGTGGCGATAGCAGAGATCGGTGTCTTCCATGTACATGAAAAAGGATTCATCGAATCCGTTCAGGTTGTCATAGGATTTTTTCGGCATCATCAACAGCGCCGCGGCTGCGCTGTCGACTTTTGTATCGGTCGCATAGTCGGGCAGGGTGTAATTATTGGCGCTGTTGCCGAACAGGCGCCCGAGGAATGATTGCCGGGCAAACAGGATGTTCGTGACGGTCGGGAATCTTCGGCATGATGGTTGGAATGATCCGTCGGGATGGGTCAGTCGCCCGGTGACGAATGTGTTATCGCGCGCTATGCAGTAATCATAGAGTACTTGAATAGCATTCGGCTTGACGATTATATCGGGGTTCATGAACAGCAGATACTCACCTCTCGCCTGCCGGGCGCCGATGTTGCTAGCTGAGCCGAAGCCGAGGCGATTGTGGCTGCCTATGATGCGAACAGTATACTCTTCGGTGATGCTTTTGGGGATAGTCTGTGTCGCGGGATTATTGACGAGCAGCACCTCGAACGGGATATCGACAGCGCTTGCGAATATGGCTTGCAGGCATGCCGGAAGGATTTCTTCCGTGCGATGATGGACGATAATGATAGAAATGACGGGATTAGTATCCACCGATTTCCCCGATCGACTCTACAGCCGCCCTCGGATGGCCGACCAGCGCAGCCACCAGACCATCCAGATGGCCTCGCGCACGATTTTCTTCGACATCTTCGACTGACCGGCTCGGCGGTCGGTGAAGACGATGGGAATCTCTTTGATGCGGAATTTGCGAACCCAGGCGCGCATAGTCATTTCTATCTGGAAGGTGTATCCGTTCGATTTGACGTTATCGAGGTCGATGGCCTCGAGCACCTCGCGGCGGAAGCATTTGAAACCGCCGGTGGCGTCTCGGATATCGAGCCCTGTCACGATGCCGGTGTAGATGTTGGCAAAATACGAGAGCAACAGCCGCGACATCGGCCAGTTAATGACATTGACGCCGGAGATATACCGCGAGCCGAGGACGAGATCGTTATCCTTGATCGCGCGCAGGAAATCCTTGATGTAGGCCGGGTCGTGCGAGAAGTCGGCATCCATTTCGAAGATATAGTCGAATTCGTGTGCGATGGCCCACTTGAAACCGTGAATGTAGGCGGTACCGAGGCCTGCTTTTCCCGGCCGATGTTCGACATTAATGCGGTCGTTTTTCGCCGCCATGCCATCGGCAATCCGGCCGGTGCCATCGGGAGAGTTGTCATCGACGATGAGTACATTGATGGATTCATCGATGGCGAGCACCGCCTCGACGATTTTCTGGATATTATCTTTCTCATTATAGGTCGGGAAAATAATCAATGCCCGTTTATTCATGTCGCTCATGCCCGTCCTCAGTCTTCCTTGCGCCCGTTCTTCATCACGAAATTGCCCGCGATAATACCGCCGATGGCTAATAAAAATCCGATCAGCGTTATGATTTTGCCCCTCGCATAGGTCGAAGAGATATACTTGAACTCGACCGTATGCACGCCCGCCGGGACTTCCACGCCGCGGAACGATGTATTGGTTTTATACACCGGAACCTCGACTCCGTCGACAAATCCTTTCCACGACGGGTACCAGTTATCACCGAGGAATAATATGCCGTCGGCGGTCGACGTTGTCGCCAGTTTGATATAATCGTTCTCGTATTTTTCAACCGTCACGGTATCGGCGGCATAGACGGCCGTATCTTTGGTCGGTTGAATGGCCGGCGCCTCGGGTAACACGACCGAATGATTGACATCCAGAGTCGTGAGCGCGATTTGCCTCGCGCGGTCATCATCCGGTTCGACAATCCAGTCGTGCACCAGATAGGCTCGATCCTTTGCGAGCGGATTTTCGAAGACCTGGAGATTCTGCGATTTGTGAATCAGCGGGAATCCCGTGGCCTCGAGCTGATTCCCTTTGACCGGCGATGCCGGAGATATGAGAATGTATTTCGTATTGGTCATGGCCAATAGGTTTTTGTTATAGAGATTTCGCATCTCGGTGCCGCCGATGAGTTTTTCGAACCAGCGCGGCTGGTTGCCGTGGTATGAGGTTACTTCCTCGATGCCGAAATACGGGAGGTAATTGGTCGGGAGCATACGGCCGGCCAGGTCCCAGACGCGGTATTTTTCGGTCATGCCTTTGAAGTAGTCGACTATTGGCCGCTTGCTGAAGGCCGCATCCGGGTCATAGGTCTTGATGAACTGCTTGTCGAAGCGATAGGAGTCGGCAAAGGCAAACAGGACGATGACGGCAAGAATCGCAGGGACAATTTTCTTTTTACTGTACAGCCAGAGCAATGCGGCCGGGATGGCGATAATGAAGAATGTCTTCCAGAATCCTGCGGTAATTTCTCCCAAGTGTGATGCGAGGATGTATTCTTTTTGGGCAGGGAGTTTCGAATAGAAAATCGAATTGTAAAAACCGATGGCCGAATCTGCCGAAGCTGAGAAGAATAATGCGCCGAGCAGAACGAGTGCGGGCAGGCCGAATACGGCGAGTTGAAAGAGTCGGGTATCGTTGCCTTTCAGTTTTCTGCTGTGTTCTATCACCCAGTCGATACCGAATGCGGCCAGGAGAGCAATCGAGAATGAGAACAGGTACATGATCATCGACCAGGCTCGGGTCGATTTGACATTGGGTATCAGGTTATAGAACAGGTAAAAGAACCAGGTATTTCCGGCTAATCCGTAAATGACGGCAAAGACGGCCAGTCCGGCAAAGAACCATGTCCTGCGTCGGCGGCACATGGCGACGCCGATTATTGCCAGCAGTAGCGGGACGGCTCCGGCATACTCGGAGTTATCCTTGAAGGCATTACGCCCCCAATAACTGTTGCCTTTTTCTCCGGTCACACCGCAGAATTCCGGTACGACGAGCGAGACGACTTCTTCAGGATTCAGTGACCATGAGCGGGCCCATTCGTCTCCCCGCTTCTGGTCGGCGCGCGGAGAATATTCTTTGACGTAGATGTATCCGGAATAGAAGTGTATCGCCGAAATCGCCAGTCCGATAATGACGGCATAGACGAATAGACTGGATGGTTTAATGATCGTCGGGATCGATTTTGTATCGAGGAACAGGAAAATCAGTTTGAATGCCATGTAGAAGGCGCATGCCCAGAGGCAATAATAGGCCATCTGCGGGTGAGGCGTCAGGATGATGATACCGATGGTCAGTCCCAGTAATGAGAAATAGACAAGTGGTTTGCGTGTGAATCCCAGTTCAATGAAGGCCATCGTCAATGGGAACAGCGATGTGACGAACATTTTGCCGTCGTGCCCCGGGGCGACTTGCGAAATGAAATACGCGGCAAACATATAGCTTACGGCGGCGAGGGCCGAGCCGATCTGCGAGCGACCGAAGACGCGGGCGCAGAAAAACATGGTCATACCGGCGATGAAAACATGCAGGAGCAGGTTCCATCCCCAAGCGCGGAAGACATTCACAACAAGCAAGAGTTTGGAAAACGGGTAGAATGTATCGCCATGAAAGCCGTCGATATAGGGAATGCCGCAGAATTGGTAGGGATTCCAGACCGGGACTTTGCCGGTCTGATTATAATAATCGGCATAGAAGCTGCGGAAAAACATACCGGCCTGGACGGTATCGGAGCCATAGAGCCCCTTGTCGGTGAACACGAAATCGCTGAACAGCGCCAGTACTGCGATGAACATGAGGGCGAACAGCGCCACCGTAAAAATGGTATTGTTTTGAATGAGATTGCCGGTTTCCGCTTTTAGATTAGCCACGTTACTTCTCCGTCGATTTTATTCGCAGGGCGATGACCGCGCATACTGCCTCGGCCGTAATGAGCCACAGTCTGGCGGCAATGGCGATGGCCGTCGCGACGCCGGCTCCGAAAAACGGCGCCAGCATCAGTTCCATCATCGCTTCCCTCGGTCCGACACCACCGGGTGCGAACAGCATCAGATAGCCTATCTGATAGGCAATAATGAAGATGCCCGCCATCGGCAGTATCATCGCTTCCTGCACCGTTATCCCCTTGACAAACAGCCAGAAAGAGAAACCATACAGGCTCCATGCAAGAAAATAACCCCCGTAGATGGTCGCCGCAAGGGATTTGTTCATCCGCAAATTGATGGGTTTGCGCTTAATGAGGCCGAATAACCAATTCGCCAGCCGCTCGAGCGGCTTAGGAAAGAATACTACGATTAATGAGACAATAAAGATGCTGATTCCGATAAGCATCATTCCGGAGGTTAAAAGCGGCACATTTTCATAGTAATCGCGTACGCCGGGATACAGCGAGAGGAACACGATACCTGATAACAACCCGGAGGGTATTGCGAATATCTGTGACAAGCCGAATGATGCGACGGCTTCTTCCTCGGTGACGCCTTCTTTTTTGGCCAGATAAATCATGCCGAACATCTGCCAGATCTTGCCGGGGATATAGCGACCGAGATTGGCCAGATAGGCGATTTTGAATGATTGCGCGAAGCCGACTTCTTTGCCCAGCGAGTGGACGATGATTTTCCAGACCGAGCTGAAGACATAGAAAGTTAAGACCACCGATAACAGCGCGGCAATGAGATAAAAATAATTCAGATGCCAGTCGTAGGCCAGGACTTTATCCCAGTTGCGGATAAGTTGGCGGCCGAGGAAATAGAAGATCACGCCGATGAGAACGACCTGAAAGACGCGCCAGAGTATTTTCTTCGCGGTTGCACTCATGGCCGGGCGACTCCTTTTTTGTGCGCATCCATGAATATCTCATGCATGCGGTCGACGATGACATCGGTCGAGAAATTATTGATGGCGGTCTGATAGGCCGCCTCGCCGAGGCGATTTTTTGTTTCTGTCTCCGTGATGATAGTTCGCATATGGGCTGCGAGCGTTTTTACATCGCCAAGCTCAATCAATAGGCCGTTTTTGTTATCCTCAATGAAATCGACGATGCCTCCGGAGCGCGAACCGATAACCGGCCTGCCGGTCAGACCGGCCTCGACGAGAACCAGACCGAACCCCTCACCTTCCGAGACGAGCAAGACGGAATCGCATTCACGATATAACTCGGCCAGTTTTTGCTGAGCCACCAACTGGCCGATTTCGAATTTGTCTGCCATTCCCTTTTGTACAACCGAATCGCGGATTTCGTTCTCCAGCGGCCCCTCGCCCACCATTTTAATTTTGAAGTCGAGGTTTTCTTTGTGCAGGAACTCCGCCGCGGCGACGATATCGTGCAGGCGCTTTTGCTTTGTATAGCGGGCGACGGAGAGGAACATGGGGCGGACTTTGGCAATAAAATCTGTTTTGGGGAAGGTTTCCATCCCGACCGGCATTGGAAGGACCGATACCTGCTCCGGTGCAATGCAATCGAGATTACCGAGCAGGCGCTCTTTAAGAAAGGTCGAGACAACCGTTGCCGTCGTTGTGCGCGTGTAGACGAAGCGGCCGAGTTTTTTGCTGATGCCGGGTTTGGCAAGCAGGCCGATGTCGGTACCGTGAGACGATATGACCAGTGGCAGATTGAATTTTTTGGCGATGCGTGCGGCAACGAGGCCAGGCGGAATCCACCAGTTGGCCCAGATGACATCCGGTTTTACTTGGCGACAGACATCGGATGCAAGTGAGTGAAACGAGTTTAAAAAGCCGAGGAATACGAATTTGGCGAACAGCGATGCCGCAACATCCTCGTGCATGTTGCCGGTATAGGCCAGCGGTTTTTGTTTGGCGAAGGGATAATCGAAGCGGATGATGTTGACGCCGTCGATTTCGTCTTTTTTCAGGAGTCCCGGTCCGTGCGGGCACACGACCGTGATATGCAGGCCTTGTTTTACCAGCCCGGATGACAGGCGGTGCAGATACAGCGCGGTGAGATCTCCCTGGCGCCGAATATAATTATGCGTGATAACGACAACATTCAATGGCGCTTTTTATCCTTATCATCCCGCTTGCGCTCGATGTCCAGTCGTCGCACCAGTTGTCTCACCCCGGACAATTCTTCTTTGATGGCAGCCAGCCCCTCGGCCAGAAAACCCAAAATAAACGACAGCGATCCCAGCGTCATAAGGAGTATGACGAGATACAACAGCGGTCGCAAACCGGTATCCATAAAGAATCTCAGGTAGATCGCGACCAGGCCGACCAACACGCCGAGTGCGATGAGGAATCCGCCGAGCAGTCCGAAAAACAGCAGCGGTTTTCGGAGCAGGGTCAATTGCGATTTGACGGCGAGCATATCGAGGATACCGATGGGGATGCGGGCCAATCCCGAAAACTTCGATTGGCCGCTATACCGCTCGTATAAAGGAATTTTAACCTCGTCGACGCGATAGCCTTCCTGCACGGCAAGCGCGACCAGATAGCGATGCCAATCCTGCCTGAGGAAAATGTCCTCGACGACTTCGCGCCGGAATGCTTTGACCGAATTCAGGTCGTGGACTTTTAGATTGAACAGTCGCCGCGAGAGAGTATTATATACTTTGGAAACGAATCGTTTATTGTATTTCCCCTGCTTCCAGCCGGTTACCAGATCGTTACCCTCGTCGATTTTGGCGATCATGGCCGGGATATCTTCCGGTTTGTATTGCAGGTCGGCGGGATAGAACACGAAAATATCGCCGAAGGCATTGGCGAAGCCGGTCTGAAGCGCCTCGGTCAACCCTCGATTGTTTCCATGCGCGATGACGCGGAGAAAATCGTATTTGTCGGCCATATCGCTCAGGAGTTCGCTTGTCTTGTCAGTGGAGCCGTCGTCGACGATGAGCGCCTCGAAGGTGAAGGTGGCTTTCCGGCCCATTTCATCGAGTTGGCGGCAGAGTTCACCGACATTCCCTTCCTCATTATAGGCAGGGATAATAATGGAAACGCGCGGTTTATTGACTGAGTGTGTCTGACTCATTTATATCTTCCTGATTAGCGTCGTTATCATACTCATCGTCAAAATTGACATAACCTAAATTATATCTGGTGGCTAATTTACGCGCCTCCTGCGCCAGTTCTCGATAACTTTCGTCGCCGGTCTCCTCGGCTTTTGCAATATACGCCTTATTGAGCGCGTAATGAAGCGAAAAATCGGTCGGTGAAAAGGCGGCGGCATTCCTGGCGGCCTCAATTGCGGCGTCATAGTTGCCAAGAACGAGGTCCTTGAAGGTTGCCTGTTTGTTGCCTGCTATATTCTCAGGGTAAATACGCTGGAATCGGTCCAGATAGAAATCGGCCGAATCGATTATGCCTTTGTCGTAGAACATGATCGCCTGCTCGAACACCGAGGGGAAATATTGGGCGGCCTGGCGGTTGCCTGTGATGTACGCGATTCGGTAAATCGATATCTTTCGGCAATTTATGTAATATTTGCAGACCAGTTTGGCCTTCTCCATAATATCGGGATACAATTCGCGAGCCGCCTCTTCGTTGGATTTTTCCAGCGCCAGATGAGTTATCGGGTATTTTTGGAACAATAGGGAGTCCGGGCGGCTGGTTCCGAATATGTGGATCACGCAGCCGAGTGAGTTTTCCAGCGCCAGTGTCGGGCCGAACGGTCCTGAAATGACGGCCGCCGGAGAGACGATCATTCCCAGATCAAGCGACGCCTGCCTTGCCGTATAGAGCGGCGCCTTGGCCCAGTCGACATAGTTTCGGGTATTGTAAATGACCGAGACCAGAAGCAGCAGAATAATCAGCCAATAGCGGGCGAATTTCGGTATTTGCAGCTCCCATTCGCCTCGTTTTCGGATCACGATATAGGCAATAACGAACAGCGGCGCGACAATGCCGATGACATATGGGAAATAGGAGTTGAAGTATACTCTGGCGCCGAATTTATGACCGACCGCGACGGCGATTTGATAGATGATGAGAAGCGAAATTATAAAAGCGCCGATTGTAAATGTCACCGATCTGAAATTCAGGAAAAACGATTCCCGCCGGGCGAAATAGATAATGGCAACCGCGGTCAGGGCGCTCAGCGGAAATACCATACTGATCTGATAGCGTACCGGCTGATAGGTTAGCGGCATCTGCGCCAGATACACACCGACCAGCCATGCGCCGACGGCGATGAGTATCGTGTTCGAGAAGCGCTGGTCAAGCTGCGGTTTCGGCTTTTGGAACATGAACGAACCGAGAAAGAGTAGGCCAATTGCGGCGCCGACACCGATAGCGGGCATATGATCGAGGAATCCGGAATCTTTGGTGAAGGTGAAAAACTTCATGAAGAAATGATAGACGGATTTGAACCCCTCGGGCATCCCATACAGCCCGAATGCCTGTTCGCCGACATACCCGGTGACGGCTTCGGAATTCGGCGAGAAAACGGCGAGATACCAGATCAGTGCGCAGGTAATAAATCCACCACCCATGCCGATGAGGTGTTTCCAGGCCGATTTATCCTTGAGGCGGAATATGCGATAGGCATAATACACCAGCGGCGCGAAGAGAAAGGCCAGGCCGATGATTTTGCCGAAGAAGATTGCCGCGGCGGTGAGCAGTCCCCACAGGATATGCCCGATCAGTCTTCGCTCCCAGAAAGCAAGGGACAGCAATCCGGCGACGAAGAGGAAATTCATTCCGACTTCCAGAAATGATCGTCGGCCGAAGAAGATATACAGGAAGTTGACGGCAAGGAAAAACAGCATCAGGAGCGCATGGGAATTCCCGCTGCTTTTGCGGATGATAAAATAAAACATCAGCATCGTCAAAAGAGATAGAATAACCGCCGTCAGGTCGGCCTGCGCCGTACCGACGCCGAAGACGCCGTAGACGATTCGGCTGAACAGCGAAATCAGCGAGAATTGATAGGTAATATAGCGATTGTCATGATACGGGTTCCAGTCACCCTGCTGAATATCGTTGCGCGCGAAAATCGTGTATTGAGGCGGGTCGGTTTCAATCCCCTGAGAAAACGTTATTCCATTTGGCGGATCGGCGCCGAGATAGAGTGTCCGCAGACCGATAGCCACGGCAAACAACAGAATAAAAACGATAATTTCCCGCTTCACGGGTATGGAATGATAAAAATCGCGCATGCGCCTCATTGCCTTTGTGTATCATTCTTATACAAGAAAGTTCCAATGTAGTCTCAAAGGATTGTCCGGTCAAGGCGATAATCGGCCTGTCTTTGTGAGGGCCGTTAAAGAAAATTGAAAAAGGGGTTGCGCTCGGCGGCAAAATATACGTCATATACTGAAACATATATGCCGCAGGAGCTTTGTTATTGGTTATCGTCAACGGTGTCCGGTCTCACCAGTTTACCTCCAGCTGTTGGTTATAACGATGATGAACATTCGAGTACAGACTCGGCCCCGGCTCATAACATGACTGTACATGAAGGAGGCTATAATGAGTGCAGCCAAAAACGGAGATACCGTTCAGGTTCACTATACCGGAAGATTAGACGATGACACCGTGTTTGACAGCTCGGAAGGCCGCGACCCGCTGAAATTCGGCGTCGGCTCGGGACAGGTTATTCCCGGATTCGATAAAGGTGTTGTCGGCATGGAAATCGGCGACAAGAAGACGATTACGATTCCGCCCGACGAGGCCTATGGCCCGCATCGTGATGAATTGACGCTGACCGTCAACAAAGGGCAGTTCCCCGAGCATATTACACCCGCGGTCGGCCTGCAACTCCAAATGCAGCAGCCGGATCAATCGAATGTGAATGTCACCATTACGTCCATTGAAGGCGACGATGTCACGCTGGATGCCAATCATCCGCTGGCCGGAAAGACATTGATTTTCGATCTGGAACTCGTTGCGATCAATTAATTCTGCGGATATTAATAGAAAATAAAAACCCGGTCGCTGCCGACCGGGTTTTTTTGTGATTATTCGCCTTTGGCGACCAAGAGTCGCGTTTCCCATTTCTTCGTGGCGATGTACTGCTTGACATGCAGGACCAGGAAAACCAGCAGGAATATGCCGTTAATGACATACATGATCTGTGAGCCGAAGGAGGTAAAGGCGCTGATAGCGAGTCCGATCAGCCAGGCGGCTATGCCGAACACGGCCATCAGATACACCGAATCCTCGCCCTTGATATAGCCGTAGATCGCTCCCATGATGAGCGATACATAGTAACAGATCAGCATCGGAATCATCAGGACATTGGGAGCCGATTCCAGCCAACCAATATGGGTAAACCTGCCTAATAGGCTGAAAATGATCATGATGCCTAAAAGCCACAGCGGCGCATAGGTCGAAATCTTCAACACCGAAAATACTTTTGTCATATTATTATTCCTCTACAGGAATTATACCCGATTATTGGCGAAAAGTTACACGACCACCCATAATAGTCGCCAAAACTTTGCCCTTTAATTTTCGGCCGACGAACGGAGAATTTTTGGATTTCGAGCGGAAATTCTCGCGTTTCACCGTCCAGGATTTATCAGGATCGAAGATTGTCAGGTCGGCGATTTCGCCCTCGGCCAGCCGATTCGGCGTCAGACCGACGATCTTGGCCGGATTGAAGCTCATCTTCTGTAACAGATCCGGGAGCGTCAGGTGGCCCTTGTCTACCAGCTCGGTAATCGCCAGGCCCAGGCTCGTTTCCAGACCAATCATACCCGGAGGCGCCTCGTCGAAGACCGTGTCTTTCTCTTCGTCAGTGTGCGGGGCGTGGTCGGAGGCGATACAGTCAATCGTGCCGTCGGCAAGTCCCTGAATGACCGCCTGACGATCGGACTCGGTACGAATCGGCGGATTAACGCGCAGGTTGGTATCGAAGACCTTTTCGATCAGATCATCGGTCAGGGTGAAGTGATGCGGCGCGGCCTCGGCCGTGACCTTGACACCGGCGGCTTTGGCGCGGCGAACGGCTTCGACGGCTCCGGCCGTTGAGATATGGGCGATATGCAAGCGGCTACCGGTGAAACCGGCCAGTTTGACATCGCGGAGCACCGCGATTTCTTCCGCCACCGCGGGATTTCCGGCCATACCCAATTTCGTCGAGGTGAACGATTCATTCATGATTCCGTTATCGACCAGGTATTTATCCTCGGCATGCGAAATAACCGGGACTTTGAACATACGAGCATATTCCAAAGCCCGCCGCATGACGCTTGGGTTCTGCACATAATCGCCGTCATCCGATACCGCTACGACGCCGGCTTTAACCAGATCGCCGATTTCCGACAGTTCCTTGCCTTCTCGATTTTTGGTAATCGCACCGATGCAATAGACGCGACAGTCGCCCTTTTCGGCCAGCGACGTCACGAATTTGACGGTCTCCTGATTGTCGATGGCGGGAGTCGTATTCGGCATGCAGCAAACCGTCGTGAATCCGCCGGCAGCGGCCGCCTGCGAGCCGGTCAGGACCGTTTCCTTGTCCTCGCGGCCCGGTTCGCGGAAATGCACATGAATGTCGACGAGTCCCGGCGTGACGATTGCATTCGAGGCGTCGATAATGGCTTCCTTGGGAAGTGCACTGAGTTCTTTCTTGGTGATCTTCCCCGGTTCGAAAATCTTGGTGATTTTCCCGTCTTTGATGCCCAGGTCAGCCTTTTTGGAAAAGCCGAAACCGGAGTCGATCAACTGTCCGTTTATGATTACTAAATCAAATTCCATCTCTGCTGCTCCATTAGGCTGTTGGGGTTTCTTTATCATCCACACCGGATAACAGATACAGGACCGCCATGCGGACGGCCTGCCCATTGGTAACCTGGCTGAGGATGACTGATTCGGGACTGTCGGCGACTTCATTGGTGATTTCGACGCCGCGATTCATCGGTCCCGGATGCATGATCGTGAAATTCTTATTAAGGCGTTTCAGACGCTCTCTTGATATACCGAAGAGGTTCGTGTATTCGCGCTGTGACGGGAACAGCCCGGCCGTTTGGCGTTCGAGCTGAATGCGGAGGATGTTCACGACATCTACCCCTTCCATCGCCTCGTCGATATTCGTGTAGACATCGACGCCGAGGCGTTCGGCTTCGTACGGCAGCAGCGTCGTCGGGCCGCAGATGGCGACCGAGGCGCCCAGCGTTTTCAGGCCCCAGATATTCGAGCGGGCGACGCGGGAGTGTTTGATGTCGCCGACCAACAGGACGCGAAGGCCTTTGATTTTTTTGTATTTCTGGCGCATGGTGAAGATATCCAGCAGCCCCTGCGTCGGGTGTTCGTGCTGGCCGTCGCCGGCATTGATGATATTGGATTCCATGCACTGAGTCAGGTAATACGGCACGCCCGGCGATTTGTGTCGCACGACGACCATGTCGATTTTCATGGCCTCGATATTGCGCACGGTATCCTTGAGTGACTCTCCCTTTTTCACTGAGGAAGTCGACGCCGAGAAACTGATACTGTCGGCAGACAGGCGCTTTTCGGCGAGATCGAACGAGATACGCGTGCGGGTGGACGGTTCATAAAACAGGTTCAGGACCGTTTTGCCTCGCAGCGGCGGGACCTTTTTGATCGGTCGGTCGAGAACTTCCCGGAAACTGACTGCCGTATCCAGAATCAGTTCCAGGTCCTTTTTGGGTACGCCTTCGAGGCCTATCAAATGACGAGAAGATAATTTCATGATTTATTTCCCTCTGGAACTATTATTTTTCCTTGGAATTTTTCTTCGGGGCGGGATACAGGATCACTTCGTCCTTGCCGTCCTGTTCTTCGAAATACACTCTGACGTTATCCTCGAACGAGGTCGGGATATTCTTGCCGACATAATCGGCTCGAATCGGTAACTGCCGATGGCCTCGGTCGACCATGACCGCCAGCTGAATCGTCGCCGGTCGCCCGAAGTCGATCATCTGCGACAGCGCGGCGCGGATTGTCCGGCCGGTATAGAGAACATCGTCGACCAGGATCAGATTTTTCTCATCGATGTCGAACATGATTTCCGTCGTTCGCACGACCGGCTGATCCGGGTTGAAATTGATATCATCGCGATACAGGTTAATATCCATGAGGCCGACAGGCACTTCGACTCCCTCGATGCCCTTGATAATTTCGGCCAGTTTGCGAGCCAGTACGGCTCCTCGGGTTAATATCCCGACGATAACCAGCGAATCCGCGCCGCCATTGTGCTCGAGAATCTCGTGCGCGATTCGTGTCATCGCCCGGGACATTTTACGCCCGTCCATGATTTCGATTTGTTCAGCTTTGTTCATTGGAACCTCTCAGGCAAAAAAATATCGGGAAATGCGGGCTCCCGACTTTATATGTACAACTATCATTCGGCAATTCAATGTCCTTTTTGGCCTCGCCGGACCGGTTTAAAAGGTTTCGCACAGTATATGAATTCAGGGAGGCGCGTCAAGTGTTAATTTTCGCCCCAGAGCCGTATCGATTTCAGCCGAGATATATCTATTGCCCCTGATTCCCCTGTCTGACAGCGTATTACCTGCGGTGTTTCAAGAAGCCCTTTAAACTCATCCAGTGTAAAAAATTCTGCGACCTGCCCATCATACGCGATATGGTTTTGCGCGATGACGGCGATGCGGTCGGCCGCTTCAAATAATACGTCGCTATTGTGGGAAATAATAACGAGCGTCTTCCCTTTTTGCCGCAATAATTCGATAGTGTGTAAAAATCCGCCGATTCCGACATCATCCAGTCCACAGGTCGGTTCATCAAAGATGATGATGTCCGAATCGAGCGCCAGCAGAACCGCAAAGGCAAGGCGTCGGGCTTCACCGCCGGAGAGTGACCGAGGGTCTCGCTTCAGGAATTTTTCCGGATTCAATCCGGCCAGGGAGAGGCTGCTGCGAACGAGATCATAGGTTGAAGTAGTACTTGCAGATTTATTGATAATGCCGTATGCGACCTCGTCGTAGACAGTCTCCATATAGAACTGCCGCTCGGGCTGCTGGAAGCACATCGTGGCGTGAATTTGGGGCGAGTTCTTTTGGATATTACCGGTTATCGGATCGTAGATGCCGCACAGCAATTGGGCCAGGGTGGATTTGCCTGCCCCTGAGGAACCGACCAGAGCCACGACTTCATTGGCATGCAGGCGGAGCGACAGGTTATTGAATAAAGGAGTTTTTCCTTCCTCATAAGAGAAAGATACATTTTCGCATGTCAAGACGGCCTCGCCTCGGGGGGAATTCGGCGTCTGATGATTTGTCTCGCCGGTAATATCCGAACGGTATTTCAACGGCGGCTTGATTTGCGCCTCGCGCATGAGGTTGGCATCGCCGAATAGTGTCTCCGGTTTGCCGTCGCGGAGGATTGCGCCGTCGCCAAGCAGGAGTAGTCGCGGGTAGTCCTCGGCCACACTCACGAATTGGGTGATGCGGATGATTATGACATGCGGAATATGCATGGCGATGCGCCTGAGCATGTCGTTCAGCGCCTGTGTTCCTCGATAATCGAGAAAGGATGATGGTTCGTCGAGAAACAGGACATCCGGCGAGGCGGCAATGAGACCGGCCAGTGATAATCTCTGTTTTTCGCCGCCTGATAACTCCCAGACAAGGCGCGAGCGCATGGCGCTGAGATCGAAACTCTCCAGCATTTCATCGACAATCGGGCGCATCTGATGCGATGGGATATTCTGATTTTCCAGTGCGAAGGCGACCTCGCGTTCGACCGTCGTGGCGACGAGGCCATTGTCGGGGTCTTGAAAGAGAAAACCGATTACCGGCTTCTTGTCCTCTTCCCCGTTTGCCGTGACCGTGATTTGTCCCGATTGCGGAGTCAGGATACCTGCCAGGAGCATTCCCATGGTCGTCTTGCCGCAGCCGTTTCTGCCCATGACGGCTACTTGTTCGCCGTCATTAATAGTCAGCGAGAAATCGCGCAGCACCGGTTCAGGCGCATGCGGGAATGAAAATGTCACGGTATCGAAGTGAATCACGACAATAAAAAACCGATGTCAACGAGAGGCGTTGACATCGGTTGTCCTTACATAAATCATATTAGCCCTGAAAATTAATATCGAGCAATTTCGTCGCTTTGACTTCATCGAGGCGGCGCACCGGCGTATTGTGCGGGGCTTCCTTGACGATGTCCGGGTTCTCGCTGCTCTCTTTATCGATTTGCAGCATGATATCCACGAAGGTATCGAGCGTCTCTTTAGATTCCGTTTCGGTGGGCTCGATCATGATGGCTTCCGGTACGATGAGCGGGAAATAAATCGTCGGTGCGTGCACGCCGAAATCGAGGAGCCGCTTGGCGATATCGGCGGTTCGTACGCCGCGCTTTTTCTGATTGTTGCCGGAGAGCACGAATTCATGCTGGCAGATGCGGTCGTGCGGCAGTTCATAGACGCCTTTGAGCCGCTCGCGCAGATAGTTCGCATTAAGGACGGCGTTTTCCGATACGCGGCGCAGGCCTTTGGGGCCGAGGTGCCGGATATAGGTGTAGGCGCGCACCATGTTGGCGAAATTGCCGTAGAAGCTGTGCATCCGCCCGATGCTGTCGGGGCGGTCATAGTCGAAATAGAATCTGTCACCGTCTTTCTCGACAACCGGCTTCGGCATGAACGGAATGAGTTCATCGCAGATACCGAGCGCTCCGGCGCCCGGACCGCCGCCGCCGTGCGGTGTCGAGAAGGTTTTGTGCAGGTTAAAATGGACGATATCGAAGCCCATCTCGGCCGGTTTCGCCTGTCCCAACAGCGCGTTCAGGTTGGCGCCGTCCATATAGAGCAGGCCGCCTGCATCGTGTACGATTTTTGAAATTTCCTGAATGTCGGATTCGAACAACCCCAGCGTATTGGGATTGGTGATCATGATACCGGCGGTATCCTCGTCCATGACCTCGCGAATGTGATCCGGCGATATCGTGCCTTTGTCCGAGGATTTGAACTGGCTGACTTCATAGCCGGCCAGTACCACCGATGCCGGGTTGGTGCCGTGGGCGGAATCAGGGATGAGAATTTTCTTTCTGATGTTGCCGCGCTTGACCATGGCCGCACGAATAAGCAGGAGCCCCATCAATTCGCAATGAGCGCCTGCCACCGGCTGGAGAATTGCCTTGTTGAAGCCGGTAATTTTCGCCAGCAGGTCGGAGAGATTATACATCAGCTCCAATGCGCCCTGACAGTCGGCATCCTCGGTGAACGGATGCAGATGCGCGAACCCCGGCAGGGCGGCGACGGCATCGTTGACCTTCGGATTGTATTTCATCGTGCAGGAGCCGAGCGGATAGAAGCCCTTGTCGATGTGGTGATTGCGCGTTGACAACGCAACATAGTGGCGAACCACTTCCGGCTCGGAGTATTCGGGAAGCGGCGGCTGTTCACTCCGCAAAAAACGGGATGGGATCAGCGCATCGACGGCGGCATCACCCTGTTTCGTTTCCGGCAGAGAAAAGCCGACTCGTCCGGCTCGTGATTTTTCATATATCAAAGATGCTTCAGTTGCCATATCCTAATTGCTTTCCTCTTCCGCGGGCGGATTTTCCAGTTTCTCGATCTGTCCGCGAATCCAGTCGATTTCCGACGATTCCGGATATTCATCCAGAAAACGCCGGTACCATTCCAATGCTGTCGCCGTATCGCCTTTCAAGGCGCTGCAATAGGCGACATAGATTTTGGCATCGGGAACCAGATCTGATTCCGGATGCGCAGAGAGAAATTCTTTGAACCCGGCAATGGCATCGTCGAACTGGTCGGCGCGGCGCATCGCAATGGCCTTTTCATAAAGAGCATCATCGAACAGAGGCGATTCGGGATAGGTTTTGCGCAGACGGTCGAATGTTTCCTGTGCCGCCGCGAATTGCTTTGCCCGAATCTTCATTTCTCCGATGTTGTACATTGCCGAATCCGAATATCCCAGTTTATTAGTCGGATCCTGCTGCAATATCTTTCGGTAATACGTTTCCGCCTCGGTAAACATCTTGCGCGAGGTGTACTTATTGCCGATCGTGTTGTACACTTCCATCGTGGCGGCGGTATCGGCTCGGCGCAGATAATCGGCCAGCGTATTGCGGTCGGCCAGATAATCCTGCAGCATCGGAAGGAACTCTTCCGGCGGATAATACCCGTACATTCGGTCGATTTCCGTTCCGTCCGGCTGCGTCAATATCACGGTCGGATATCCCGCGATTCCGTATTGATCCGCCAGCGCCGTGTCGGCCTTTCCGTTTACTTTCACATTGATTAACTTGCCAGCTTGCCTGATTACTTCTTCGTTTCGATACGTCACGGTATCGAGGACTGTGCACCATGGTCACGTGGGCGACTTGAAGGTGATCAGGAGTTTTTTGTTCTGCTCACCGGCGGCTTTGAGCGCCTCGTTAAAGTCTTCATAGAACGCAATCCGGGCAGCAAGTGACGCTACCGAGAGAAGCATCATCAACGGCAGGAAGATCAATGTTTTTCGCATGTTACCCTCTATGGAAAAATGCTAATATCTGTCGTCTTCTTCCTCGTCGCCATACCCATCGTCGTCATAATCGTCATCTTCATAGTCGTCGTCTTCTTCTTCGTATTTGCCTTTCTTATCGCGATATCCGTTATCGGAATAGTCGTCTTCGAAATCGTCTTCATCGTATTCTTCATCGTCATCGTCGTCATCGTCGACATCTTCGTCGAAATCTTCCGTTCCTCCTTCGGAGAGGAACATGTTGACCAGATCGGAGGCTTCCTCCTCGTACTCGGCCGGAACCTTAACCTTGAATGTTTCGGCTTTGTTTTTATAAATGGATTGCAGAGGCAATCCGGCGGTGCCGAGGACACCGGGTGATGCGTCGAGAACGGCCGGAATATCATATGATTGCAGGCCGTTAACGGCAAATTCCGCTTCGGTGCGGTTTTGCGTTTCCGCGACGACGACCCACGGCGACTGATCGCCGGAATCGTCTTCGAAATCCGAATCTTTCTTATTGTCAGACTTCTTCATACTACGGCTTTTCTTGAGGGTTTTCCGGTAAACCGGCGGGCGAGGAAATCGACCAGCCGATCACAATCTTCAATGGTGTTTATTTCAGTAACCGCCAAAAGCAGGCGTTTTTCGAATCCGGGGAAGAATCGACCGAGATCGATTCCGGCGCCGATGTCCTCCTTCGCGGCCTCGGCGACAATATCGCTTGCGGCGACAGGACAATCAACTACGAATTCTTTAAAGAACGGGTGCGATTGCCAGGTTGCAAAATCGCCCAACGTTTTTATCTTTTCGGCCAGATAATGCGAGCGTTCGACCGACAGGCGGGCAACGCGAGGTATCCCCTGCTTACCCATCAGCGACATATAAATCGTCGCGGCCGTGGCGCACAGGGCCTCGTTGGTGCAGATATTCGACGTTGCCTTGTCGCGGCGAATGTGCTGCTCGCGCGTCTGCAGGGTCAGGACAAATCCCGGTTTGCCGTCGACATCGGTGGTTCGAGCCGCCAATCGGCCCGGCAATTTGCGGATGAACTCTTTCTTGCAGGCGAACAATCCCAGCAGCGGCCCGCCGAAATTCTGCGGAATACCCAGCGACTGCCCCTCGCCGACAAAGATATCGGCATCGTATTCGGCCGGGGTCTTGAGTATCCCCAGCGAAATCGGATCCGCAACCATGACGAACAAACCACCGGCTTCGTGTATTGCCTTGGCGGCAACATCCAGGTCCTCGAGATATCCGAAGAAATTCGGTTGTCCCAGGATAACGCAGGCGGAAGAGTCATCGATTGTTTTCGTGAGAATATCGAAATCGGTCAGGCCATCTTTTTCCGGGATCGTAATGATCTCGTACGGCAGGCCGATGATAGTCGATTTCAATACGTCGCGATAGTGCGGATTGATCGTCTCGGAGACGAGAATCTTGTTTCGCTTCGTATGCGATACGGCCAGAAGCGCGGCCTCGGTCATCGCGGTCGCCCCGTCATACATCGAGGCATTCGCGACATCCATGCCGGTCAGGCGGCACACATGCGATTGAAATTCATAAATAATTTGCAGCGTCCCCTGGGCGACCTCGGCCTGATATGGCGTATATGCCGTGGCGAATTCCGGCCGCATGGCCAGCGTCCAGACAACAGGCGGTACGAAGTGATTATAGATGCCGCCGCCGATAAATGATAGGCGCGTCGAGCGATTCTTCGCAGCCAGCTCCTCGAGGTGTCGAGTGACTTCCGGCTCGGTCAGCGCTTCCGGCAGCGGTAAGTCGCCGGAGACTCTGAGATTGGCCGGGATCGGAGCGAACAGATCCGAGATGTTCGAGACACCAATCGTCTCCAGCATCTTCTTCTGATCTTCTTCACTGTTCGGTATATAAGGCATAAGCTATTCTTCTACTAATTCTTTATACTGATCTGCCGTAAGCAGGCTGTCAATTTGCGAGGCGTCGGACATTTTGACCTTGATCATCCAGCCGTCGCCGTACGGGTCGCGGTTAACGACACCGGCGTCTTCTTCAATCAACCCATTTATTTCTTCTACGGTTCCGTCAATCGGCGAAAACAGTTCCGAAACCGCCTTAACGGCCTCAATGGTGCCGAAGGCCTCCATCTGTTTGACCGCATCACCGGACTCCGGAAGTTCTACAAACACGACGTCGCCCAGTTCCCCCTGAGCATAATCGGTTATGCCGATTTCTGCAACGTCACCATTGACACGAACCCATTCGTGTTCTTTTGTATAGCGTACATCACCAGGAATATTCACAATACCTCCCGCAGTGTCATCACCCCGCCTTTTTCTCTTCTTTCGGAGCCAGCCCCGCCTCTTCGCGAAGATTCTTCTCGATGAACGAGGTATCGAAATGACCCGATGCGAAATCGGGGTGTGACAATATCAGTTTATGAAAATCTATCGTTGTCGGTACTCCCTCGATGATAAACTCGTCGAGGGCCGTGAGAGTTTTCCGAATCGCTTCGCCGCGGTCTTCGCCGCGTACGATTAGTTTGCCGATCATGGAATCATAAAACGGCGGAATTACATACTGAGCATAGGCGTGAGTGTCGACTCGAACGCCATGCCCGCCGGGCAGATTGAACGATGTAATTTTCCCCGGGCCCGGGCGGAATCCCTTGCTCGGATCCTCGGCATTGATGCGGCATTCGATGACATGGCCGCGGAAGGTTACGTCTTCCTGCCTGATACTCAGGCGCAGGCCTGAAGCCACCTTTATTTGTTCCGCGACGATATCGACGCCTGTCAATTCCTCGGTGACGGGATGTTCGACCTGCACGCGGGTGTTCATTTCCATGAAATAGAAATTGCGGTCGTTGTCGACCAGAAATTCTATCGTTCCCGCGCCGGTATACCCGACTGCCGCAGCGCCTTTGATGGCCGCCTCACCCATCCGCTGTCGGAGGTCGTCATTGACGATCGGGGACGGCGATTCTTCCAGTAGTTTCTGGTGCCGCCGCTGAACCGAGCAATCGCGTTCGCCGAGATGAATGATGTTGCCGTAGTTGTCGCCGAGAACCTGTATTTCGACGTGATGCGGATTTATAATGACTTTTTCGATATAGACGGAATCGTCGCTGAAGGCGGCCGCCGCCTCGGTGCGGGCCATGTTGAAGGCCGTTTCCAGCTCTTCCGGTTTGGAGGCAATGCGCATGCCTCGACCACCGCCGCCTGCCGATGCTTTGATCAGGATCGGGTAGCCGATTTCCTTTGCGATATTAGTCGCCGCATCGACATCCTTGACCAGACCGTCGGAGCCGGGAATCGTGGGGACGTTGGCCTTTTTCATCAAATCCTTGGCCATCGCCTTGGCGCCCATCTGGCGGATCATCTGCCCGTTGGGACCGATAAAGGTAATTTTGCACTCTTCACAGATTTCGGCGAATTCTGCATTTTCAGCGAGAAATCCATAGCCGGGGTGTATTGCATCGGCGTTGGTAACTTCGGCCGCCGCAATGATTCGCTTCGGATCAAGATACGACAGCGAGGCAGTCGGCGGACCGATACAGACATCCTCGTCGGCAAATCGCACGTGCAGAGAATCGGCATCCGCTTCCGAATACACCGCAACCGTTTTAATGCCGAGATTCCGGCAGGCCCGGATAATCCGCAGGGCGATTTCCCCTCGATTGGCAATTAACACTTTCTTAATCAAGAGCATCCTTTCTTTTCAAGTTGAATAAAATAACCAATCGTCAAGCGTATTTCAACAAAACAAAAGTTTTTGGGCAAAAAAAAAACGCCCCAATTTTGTCGGGGCGTTTCGGGCCGTTTGGAGGCCAAAATCTACTGAGAATAGGTATCGAAACTGGGCTCTGAATCCTTGGACGATGAGTTGTCCCAGCGGTCCGAGGCGCCGACGATACCTTTGACCCGGAGGTCGAAATCGTCCGGGTTGGAGGCCTGGTTCATGGCCTCCTCATAGCTGATGAGCCCCTGCTTATACAGGCGCATGATCGACTGGTCGAACGACTGCATGCCGTACTGCGACTGACCGGCCTCGATCAGGTCAGGAATATTGCTGAATTTATCCTCGGCGACCAGGCAATCGCGGATAGCGGCCGTGTTAATCAGGACTTCCAGCGCGGGGACTCGGCCCGGCATATCGTGCCGCGGGATAAGCCGCTGACAGACAATCGCCTGCAGGGTACCGGCCAGCAGCAGTCGAATCTGCTGGTGCTGGTGCGGCGGGAAGAATGAGATAATACGGCTGATCGTTTCCATCGTATTCAGCGTGTGCAGCGTCGTGAGGACCAGGTGACCGGTATCGGCCGCGGTAAGTGCGATCGACATCGTTTCGATGTCTCGAATTTCACCGATGAGAATCGTGTCCGGATCCTGACGGAAGGCGTGGCGGAGAGCCGTGGCGAACGATTCGGTGTCTCCCCCGACCTCACGCTGGGCGATAATCGATTTCTTATCCCGGAAGATATACTCGATCGGGTCTTCAATCGTCAGAATATTACTGCAGCGAGTATTGTTCATTTCCTCGATAACACCGGCCAGCGTCGTGGACTTACCGGAACCGGTGGTGCCGGTGATGATGATCAGTCCGCGGCGTTTGTTGGAAAGCTTCTTAATCGTTTCCGGCAAATGCAATTCATCGAAACTCGGAATGCGAGTATTGACCGCACGGATGGCGATACCGGTGGTACCGCGCTGGCGGAACAGGTTGATACGAAAACGGCCCAGCTTGGCCACCGACAGCGCCAAGTCCATCTCGTTTCGTTTATAGAATTTTTTCTGTTGTTCTTCAGTGAGGATCTGCCCGACGACCTGTTGCATTCCATCGACGGTCATCGGATCGGTTTCGATTTGTTCGAGAAGCCCGTTGGTTCGCAGATACGGACGAATGCCTACTCGCAGGTGAAGGTCAGATGATTTACGTTTCTGCATTTCGGTCAACATTTGCTTCAGATTCATCTGACCTCCTTATGTCAGATTTCCCTTACCCCGTTGGATCCACCAGGAATAAGGTTTGACCGAATTCAACCGGTTGTGCGTTCTCGACGCAGAGTTTGACGATCCGGCCGGCGAGTTCGGATTCGATTTCGTTCATCAGTTTCATCGCCTCGACGATACAGACGACCTGCCCCTTCTGGATATCCTGATTCATCGAGACATACGGTTTCGCATCAGGAGCCGGAGCGGCATAGAAGGTTCCGACCATCGGCGATTTTATCGCAACGTATTTGTCTTCAGCTACGGGCGCCGGTGCGGGTGCGGCGGCAGGCTGAGCTGCCGGTGCGGGAATCGGAGCGGGCGCGGCGGCCTTGGGCGCGGCGATGACATGAGCACCGCCGGAATCGCCGTTGCCGGACACACTTCCGGCCAACTTCCGGGTAATCCGTACCTTACGGCCCCAGCTTGAGACTTCAAGCACGTCTATATCTGATTCTTCGACCAACCGAATGAGTTTCTTTATTGTCTTTTCATTCATTTTCTACCCCAATATTTCAATGGCTACCAAGGTAACAGATTGTAATTATATTTCCAACAGTTTTTTGGGCGCCTTGTTCAGCACCGTACAACCGCTCGGGCGGACGACGACGTCGTCTTCGATGCGGACGCCGCCCCAGCCGGAAATATATATCCCCGGTTCAACCGTTACCACCATGCCGGGCTTGAGGATATCGTCGCTGATCGGCGAAAGTCGCGGTCCGCTATGGACTTCCAGGCCTATTCCATGGCCCGTTCCATGCCCGAAATTCTTGCCGAATCCCGCCTTGGTAATAATGCTCCGGCAGGCATCGTCGACAACCTTACCGCTGATACCGGCTTTGACCTTTTTGACACCGGCTTCCTGAGCCTTGCGGACGATTTCGTATACCTTCTTCTGCCGTGCATTCGCCTTACCCAAAACGACCGTCCGGGTCATATCCGAGACATACCCGTCGTATTTGGCGCCGAAATCGAAGGTGATAAATTCGCCTTTTTTCAGCTTTTTGTTCGAGGCCGTACCGTGCGGCATGGATGACCGATAGCCGGACGCGACGATGGACTCGAAGGCCTCTTTTTCGGCGCCGAGGACTTTCATCTGGTATTCCAGTTCCGCGGCGACGTCTTTTTCCGTAATGCCGGGACGGAGATAGCTGAGAATCCGTTCAAAGGCCATATCGCCAATCTGTGCGGCCTTTTGGATGCTCGCGATTTCGGCCTTGTCTTTGACGATCCAGAGGTTCTCGATCAGTCCCTCGCAATCGATGAGTATCGCATTCGGGGCGGCTTCCTTGATCATGTTTTTCTGGCGCACGGTCAGGCGGTCGGCCTGTATCGCTATTCTGAGATTTTTCTGCTGGGCTTCCTTGATATCCGCAAGCGTCTGAATCGGCGGCTTCTTGGAGATCATGACCTTGGCGCCCTTGACCTCTTTTTTTGCCTGCTCGGTGTAGCGGAAGTCGGTGATGAAAGTGGCCGATTTTTTCGTGATGAAAATACCGCCGGTGCTGCCGGAGTAGCCGGACAGCCAGCGCACGCCGGGCATATAGGTCGAATCGCCGACGTCGAGAATAGCGACGAATGCGGCATCTATGTTTTCTTCAGCCAGTTTTTTTCTCAGTTTATCGATGTGAGCCTTCATGCTTCTTTTCCTTTTCTGTTAGTGTCGCCTCGACTTCCCGGAGCTTGGTTGCGATGCGATTGTTCTCGCTGCCTGTCAGCAGTCGTCGGTAGACTTCCCCGGCCAGTTCGAGATATCCCTGATCGCGATAAATATCGCCGACCGTTTCGGTCACGAAGGCCGGTTCGCGCATCGGCTTTTTATCCGGCTTAATCGTTTCCGGCAGGCCTTTAAGAATGACGCGCCGCGTGCGGCTTTCCTCGATGCGACTCACCGGGCAGGACATCCCGGTATTGTGAGGATCGAGCTCGAACACGCGCCGGTAGTAACTCATGGCCATTGCCTCCTGACCATCGGCGAATAAAATATCGCCCAGATATTTCAAGGCTACGAGGTTATTGGCGTCGAGTTTCAGCGCTTTCTGGAAGTGATCGCGAGCGCGGTCGATTTCTCCGGCGTGGTACAGCGAACGAGCCATAATCAGGCGAGCCGACAGCGAGTCCGGGTGCTTTTCCATGTACTGGAGGCACAGGTCGACCGCCTTTGCATATTCGCCTTTGGCAAATGCATTACAAGCGATGGCCGGCGGATAGCCTTTTCGGGCCAGCGTGTCGTCGCAATTGACTATGACTGTATTCTCATCCATAATAAGCTAATATGATAAACCAGTGCTCAAATCGAGTCAAGATAAAAGCAACCGGAGTTTGCGGGCGGTTGGCCTCCTGGATTCCCGCCTGAGCGAGAATGACAAAGAATACTTCGTATTCTTTGATGTCAAGACCTCCTTCGCTTTGCTCAGGACCTACGGCCCCTCCTTTGTCGGGGCCTGCGGCAGGGGTCTTGACCTACGAGTCTGCGCTGCGCAGAAATGGCAGGTTTCTTTGGGAATCCTGCCCTACTGTTTTTCTCTGATACATCATGTTTTTAATTGACTGTTCGCTCCGGTGCCGTTCCTTATGGTAAACAGTTATACAAAGGAATAGAGAAAATGGCTAAACCGAAAATCGCGGCCGGGATGCCGATTGCGGTCGATCTGGAGCCGGGCTCGTATTGGTGGTGCGCCTGCGGGCGATCGAAAGAGCAGCCGTTCTGTGACGGATCGCACTCGGGTACGGAATTCGAGCCGCTGGAATTCGCGGTTACCGAGAAGAAACGGTTCGTCCTGTGTCAGTGTAAGCGCACGAAGAATCCGCCATACTGCGACGGCGCGCATCGGATGCTGAAGGTGGAAGAGTAATATTTACATCGCGGTATGTGATTAATGCTTATTAACCTCCCCCCAGCCCCCTCCTTGATAAGGAGGGGGAGTAAGCAATCTTGCTTTTATTTTCAGATAAGATTGTCGAAACCTCTCGCGTGCCTCGGGATCCTCGTCGATTGCTATGCAATCGGCGCGGACAGGGGTTTCGACCTACAAGATTCCCACGGCACAGCCGCGGGATACAGCAGTATACAAACCGCCTATTTATTCCGGGCGAATTTGTAGCCGATGATCGTCACGTCCGTGACCGTCAGGAGCCCCTCGGTCGCAATCATCTTGTCAACGATTGGAATAAAGGCATCGATCTTGTCGGCCGTATCGATGATTTCCACTACTACCGGCAGATTCTCGGCCATGCGCAGAATCTTCGTCGTGTGCACCTCACTGTTGTCGCCGAAGCCGATGATTCCTCGCAGAACGGTCGCTCCGGCCAGGCCTTTCGCCTTGGCTGCCGAGACGATCGCCTCGTAGATAAGCTCGCCTTCCCGCTTGTCGTGTTCACCGATAAACACGCGCAGCAGTTTTCCAGGGCCTTCAACCGCCATACGCCACCTCGCTATATTCCTAAATACTGCAGGATGGTACGTCCCAGCCAGACGGCTCCGAGTCCGAGGATGACATTGCCGAGGACGTTGAGACTCGCACGAAGAAATTCCCGGTCGCCTAACAGCGCCAGCGTCTCGTATCCGAATGTCGAAAAGGTCGTGAATGCGCCGAGACATCCGATGCCGATGAACAGCCGGAGATTTTGTGACATCATCGTGCGCGACTCGATAAAATACATCAATGCGCCGATGAGCAGGCATCCGAGCACATTGACGGCCAGCGTTCCGTACGGGAAGGCCGTGCCGAATTGCCTATGGACGATTCCCGACATGCCATACCGGGCGATCGCGCCTATGAACCCGCCCAAACCGACTATGAGTAATTTATCCACTATATATTATACGTGATTTATTATTGTTCAGTACTGTCCTACTGATTTATTTCATTTTCTTGATGACACCAGTCGTTGAGCGGCCTTTGAGGAGATTCAACCGCTTGACTTTTCCGCCGTAGGATTGCACGAAGTCAGCCCCGACGATTTCCTTAATCTTGTAATCCGAGCCTTTCACCAGCACATCGGGCCGGACTTTTTCTATCAGTTTGGCCGGGGTGTCCTCGGAGAAATACACGACGATATCGACGAATTCCAGCGCAGATAAAATCCCCGCCCGGTCACGCTGCGGATTAATCGGCCGTTTGGGGCCTTTGATTCGTTTTACCGATGCATCCGAATTGAGGCCAATAATCAGGATATCGCCGAGTTGTTTCGCCTGCGCCAGGTATTTGACATGCCCCATGTGCAGGATATCGAACACACCATTGGTGAAAATGATTTTCGCTTTCCGCTTGCGGAGTTTTTCGCAGAGGTCCGCGATATCCTTCTGGGGAACAAGTTTGTCTCGGTATGCGCCCATGTTACTCCTCGAAACTGTCGAAGAAGGCCTCGCTCAGTTTTTCCTTGGTAATGACGGCCGTGCCGACCTCGCCGACGACCACTCCGGCGGCTTGATTGGATAACATAGTCGCCTCTTCCAATGTTGCCCCGGCGGCCATCGCCGACACGAATGAGGCGATGACCGTATCGCCTGCGCCGGTGACATCGAAGACCGTCTTGGCGACGGTCGGGATCAGTTTGACATCCTTGTTTTTCTGGAACAGCGCCATGCCCTTTTCACCGCGGGTAATGAGAATCGAGCGCGGCTCGAGCTGTTTCATCAGGCCGTTGCCGACTTCGAGGAGGCTCTCCTCGTCTTCGATAGTTTTGCCATAAGCGCGCCCGGCTTCGTGGTGGTTCGGCGTAATCAGGGAGACTTTTTTATAGCGCGGGAAATTGTCGTCTTTCGGGTCGACGGCGATGAAGATGTTATGAGCGAGACTGAAGGTGATGAGTTGTTCCAGCAAGCTGGCGGTAATCACGCCTTTGCCGTAGTCGGAGATAATCATCCCCTTAAGGCTGTGTTTGCGGTCGTGCAAAAAGGCCATGACCTGCTGTTCCATCTCGTGCGAGATGTCGCCTTTCTGTTCGCGGTCGGCTCGGACAACTTGCTGGTTGTGGGCCACGATGCGCGTCTTGACCGTCGTCGGGCGCTGGATATCATAGATGAGCCCCTCGGTCGGTATGCCCTGCTCGCGGAGCAGCCAGTCCAACAGCGATGCTGAATTGTCGTTGCCGACGACACCGATCAGGAGCGGATTATCGCCCAACCCGACGATATTTGCTGCGACGTTGGCGGCTCCTCCGGGTGTGGCCGATTCTCGTTTAATGTTCACCACCGGCACCGGGGCCTCGGGTGAAATCCTGTCCACCTGTCCCCAGAGGTACTCGTCCAGCATCACGTCGCCGATGACGGCGATATCATGCCCGCCCATTTTATCTATGATCGAGCCGCCTCGTTCTTCAGAAATAGTCATCTTATCGATTCCCCGATTTTGGTTGACTTCGACCGCCAATATATTAGCTTTGCCGGAAATGGCAAGCGATTTGGAAAATTACCCGATTTCTTACCGAACCCGAAAAACCGCTGCCGACGCCCGGCAGATTCCGGAGGACTCATGAAACAGCAACAGCCTCGCCTCAATATAGAATTGAACGAAAAAGAAGCCGAGGGTATTTACTCGAATCTGGCCTTTATCACCCATTCCCCCTCGGAAGTCATTATCGACTTCGCCAGAATTATGCCCGGCGCCCAAAAGGGTAAGGTGTTTTCCCGCATTATTATGACTCCCCAGCATGCCAAAATGCTCCAGAAGACGCTCGATGATAACCTGAAGAAATTCGAAAACCAGTTCGGCGAAATAAAACTGCACGGTCAGGCACATAAGAATATCGGATTCGCCTCGGCCGATGATAACGACGAAAAAGAATAGCCCGCCATGTCGATGATATCGGACAATGCACGAAATACCGGCACCTGCCCGTTCTGCAAGGAGCTGATCAACAAGACGGCCGTGCGCTGTCCCCATTGTCATGCCGATTTGAAGCCTCCGGCGTCTGCCAAAAGAAAGAATTCGTTCGCCAATGGGTTTTATCTCGGATTATTTGTCGCGACAGTACTCTGGGTGGCGGTAATTGTATTGTTTTATATGTATGTGGAATGATGATTCACGAAAATAGTTAGGATTCCGCTATCGGAGGCATTACCGCAAAATCATATTATCACCTGTCGTCATTGCGAGTCTTTCCTAAGGCGTCGCAATCTCAGGGTGCAAAATTGTACTCCTATCGTACTCTGTAAAGCGGGAACCCACCCTTTTTTGCAAAGCCAAAAAGGGATGGGCCACCGGTCGGTAGACCAGGGCTTTGGCCTTGGGAGATCATCATCTCCATGGCTGAAGCCATGGGGTACCCACACAAAAAATAAATACTACAGTGTTATCCGCAGGCCGTCTTCGGCGATGATCAGGCCGTCGTATCCGGCCTTATCTGCCGCATTTTTCACGGCGTTGATATCGAGAATTTCCGCAATGTGGGTCAATACCGTTTTTTTGACATGATAATCTATGGCCAGGTCGAACAGGCTCGCCGGCTCGATGTGTGTTGATTCCACGACCAGTAGATCGACATCGGTCATGAATGGGCCAAGGTCTTTTTCCGATCCCAAGTCGGCGGAATACAGAATCGACTTCCCTTCAACCGAAATGAGATAGGAAAACGACTGCATTTTATTGGGAAAGCCGTAGCTTCGAATGATATCAGTATATCCGATCAGATGCGAATTGTGAATAGGATGAATCGACATGCCGTTCCGCTCAATCATTGTACCTCTCGCCACCGGTTCAAAATGAATTTCGAACGGCAGTTTTTCCCGGAACAGGTAGAGCGCATTGAAATAGTCCTGAATTGGGACGATAGCTTCTTCCGGCATAAATATCGTGACCGGTTCTTTACGACCGGCCAGATATAACATCTGAATATAGAGCGGCAATTCGCATATATGATCGGGATGAGTGTGCGATATGAAAATGGAATCGAGGGCCAGAGGATTCAATCCGGCTCCGCGAAAGGCTGCGGATACTCCGCCTCCGCAATCGAACTGATAGTGCTTGCCGTCTACGGATAAAACATAGCCCGAGTTGACGCGCCCCGGCTGCGGCATCCCGGCACTCGAACCCAAGATGATAAATTCACATGAGATCATAGATAATTCTCACAAGTCGAAAAAAGTTATAGTTTTTATACGATTTGACTCCGGAAACCGGGAACAAAACTTATCCCTCGACGTACAAAATAATGCTCTTAATAAAAAAAGGGAGCAACAGGATTGTTGCGCATTCAACACCATCCTTTTTCATGACTTCTTCCGACCCGGGTTCGGTCACACGAGCCCGGGTATTTTTATCATGATTGGTTTTTGCTCCCCGTTTTATTTATGAAGACATGACTTTGGCGACGGCCGCTGCTGCGGTCTGGCAATCCTTTTCATCGACATCGAGATGCGTCACGAAGCGAACGCGCTGTTCGCCGAATTTAATGCACCAGACGCTCTCCACCGCCAGCCTTGAAATGAATTGATCGGCGGTCATTCTCTCCGGATCGATATCCACGATAATGATATTCGTCTGCACGGTTTCCATATCGATGGTCAGGCCATCGTGGCGATTCATTTGTTCGGCAAGATATTTCGCATTCATGTGGTCGTAGGCGAGGCGTCCGATATTATTTTTCAGGGCGTACAATCCGGCGGCTGCGAGAATGCCGACCTGGCGCATTCCGCCGCCGAACATTTTTCTTGTGCGCCGCGCGCGTTCGATAAAATCGGCATCGCCGAGCAGGATCGATCCGATGGGTGCGCCGAGCCCCTTGGACAGGCATACCGAAACGGAATTGAAATGTGAGGCATAGGTATCGAGTGCCACGCCGGTTGCTACGTGCGCATTCCACAGGCGCGCGCCATCGAGATGCATCCAGAGACCGTTTTCTTTGGCAACGGCGGCGATTTCCTCGATTGTATTCAGGGGATAAATCGTTCCCCCCGCCCGGTTGTGCGTGTTTTCCAGCGCAACGATTCTGGTGCGAGGCGTATGAATATTCTCCGCCCGAATATTATTCCGAATCGCATCGGCCGATAAAATACCGCGCTCACCCGGCAGGAGATGCACCAACAGTCCGGAGAGGGCGGCCGGAGCGCCGACTTCATAATTGACGATATGACACCCGGTCTCGCAAAGAATTTCATCACCTCGATTGCCGATCGTATACAGCGCGATCTGGTTCGACATCGTTCCGGATGGGACATACACGGCCGCTTCCTTGCCCAGCATTTCCGCGGCCTTGCTCTCCAGTTCCTTTATTGTAGGATCATCGCCGAGGACATCATCGCCGACGACGGCCTCCGCAATAGCCTTTCGCATACCGGCGCTCGGTCGCGTCACGGTATCCGAGCGCAAATCGATCATTCGTTTTTTAGGCATGTGCATTCCTCACAGATATGATAATCAGCCCCTACCTGAAGGCGGAAAAAATAACCGCTTCTTCATAGTCCAAAAAATGCATTATCCATAACATTACAAAACCGGAACTGATAGGAACAGTAAAATTATCGTCTATTTTGCCGGTGAATAATTCCGCCAGGGTGGCGACGAATGCGCCTGCGAGGCCGACCGGGGTCGGCAGACCGGGAATGAGGAAGGATACCGCGGCCAGTGATGCGAGGCATGCGAACGATCCCTCGAAAGATTTTTTGCCGATTATCTTGTGTTTGCCGAAGCGACGACCGATCAGCGCAGCGGCCGTATCTCCTATGATGATAAACACCAGGGCGGCGATGGCAATCGGCTTGGGAAAAAGCGCTATCGTGAGAGTTGACGTCGTGAGAATATAGCTCGCCCCCGTGAAGCCCCCCTTGATTTCATGATCGCGGATAATCGGCGTCAGGATAACCGCGAGCAAATGCCACATCTTCCACTCCCGAAACCGGGAGATATCGATAATGATAGAGATTATCGCCGACACGCCGACGGCGATAATCGTAATTATGAACGGCAGGAAACTATAGCCGATTGGAATAACTAATGCGCACAGATGAATCCCTTTGCGCACAAATTCGGCACCGAGGGTAATCTGAGCCTCTTCCTCCATTACATGCGCCCCATCATCGAGGCGGGATTGATCGGCGGGCCGACATCTTTATAATGCAGGAATTCGAAAACATCCCAGTGGAATATCGGTTTTCCTCCGATATGATCCTCGACGAAATTATCGCGCACAGCCTTTTTGTGCTTCTCCATAAGTATGGTCTTGATGCGATTCTTGGCCGATTCGAACGGTATCGAATGGTTGCGATCGAGGACTTTGATAATGTGGAAGCCGTATTCGGTTTTGACCGGGCGAGACACTTCTCCGACCGGCGTGGACATCGCCTGACGCCAGAATTCGGCGGGCATGTCCTGCTTCCCGATATAGCCGAGATTTGCCGCGGCCTGTTTGATATCCGGATCTCCCGGATAATACTGGTCGATGAGTTCCTCGAATTCTATGCCGGATGTCGCCACATCGCGAACATATTCGGCCATCGCGGAATCCTGAAAGACGATATGCTGTATTTTCAAAGGACGTTCGACTTGGTAGTCATCCATATGAGAATCATAGTATGCCCGCATGTCCTCATCGCTCGGGGCATAACCGTCATCCAGCATCTCTTTGCGCATCGTGGAAACGGCATATCGTTTTAGCTTGTTTTCCGACCAGGCAACGATTTCCGGATCTTTGTCATAACCCATGAGAATCGCGGCGCGATGGAAGTGATACTTATTACTCATCGTCGTCAGGATTTGTAGTTTGTCTTCGAGGCTCAAAGGAGTCTGGAGGCGCAGCTGCTGAGCCAGATAGGCCGCATTTCCTCTGTATTCCTTAAAGAAAATCGTATCACACCCGTTCACCTTATCGGACGGATTGATTATCGCCAGTACGATATCCGGATTCGTCAACGTATCGACGGATTCGACAAGTGCCGTGTCGATTAACATCTCGCCGCTCTCTCGTAAAGAATCGAGAAAGAATTTGCCTCGCTCCGCGACCTTTTTCTCTTTTACCAAAGAGGCCAAGGCTCCATAGACGGAATCGATCGGACTATAATGCTCCAGGGATTTATCAAGGACTTTTAAAACGTGCCAGCCATAGCGGGTCTTGATTACGCCGGATAGTGAATCGACCGGGGTGTGTTCGACCGTTGAATCAAACGGCGATACCAGTTGATTCAGTTCGAGATACCCCAGGTCTCCCCCGTTGTCGGCACTTCCCGGATCCTGTGAGTACATAATCGCGAGAGTATCGAAACTGGCGCCCCCGACTATCCGTTCGCGCAGACTCATGACCTGCGCACGAGCGATCGAGTCTACCTGCTCATCCGAATATTGCATATAAATCGATGAATCGGCGGAGGCCATCAGATTTTCTCCCGAGACGACGATATGCTGCACCCGGTACATTGTCGGCTTGAAGAAGCGCTCCTTGTATTCATCGTATGTGCTCAGCACTTCCGAACTGTCCACGGTGACCGAATCGACGATATGCTTTTTATATGTTAATCGCAGCAGATAATCAAAATACATATCGTCGTGCTGTGTTTGCAGATGCGGAACCGTCGACAAATCGAATTTTTTATAATCCTTTGCCAGAATCGTATCCAATAACATTTCGTAAGCCGAATTTATGGCAATCGTCGAATCGATTTTCTTGGATACCGGCAATTGCTGGATCAGAAACTGGTTGGCCATCATTTCAGTATCGATGTTTAACAGCTTCGTCTCGACAAAAACAGGCGCGGCATTCGGATCGGCGCCGGCATCGGTCGCAACGGACATGGTCTTCTGGCCGCCAAAGCAACCGAACAGTACCAGACCGCTAATTACAATCATTAGCGTAATAGATATTGTGCGCATAGTCTCCAACTCGTCTTTTTGATGTGGGTGTTAAAATTACATTATTACACCGAAAAATCAAGGGAAAGTTCCCGATAAATGCGAATTGGTTTACGATGTTTTGGGGATAAAAGATTACATTACAGGGAATTAACTAATTCGGTCGACCGCGAGCGCTCTCGTGCGGATTCATCGGAAATCGCTCGCAGGGACAGGATAAACTCGGCTCCGCGCCCCGGCTCCGATTTGACATCGATACGACCGCCGAGCGATTCCGTCAATCGCGAGACAATAGCCAGGCCTAAGCCGGTGCCGCCCTTCTTGGTCGAATGGAACGGCAGGAAAATATTATTGATGGTGTCGGCCGGGATTCCGGGTCCGTTATCGCGAATCCGAAGTATGACATTGCTGTTTCCGCCGTCATTGTTTTCGACCCCGGCTTCGATGTCAATCCGGCCGTCGTTCTTACCGATAGCCTCGCAGGCGTTGACCAGGAGATTCAAAAGGAGCTGTTTGAGCTGATCTTCGTCTCCCGAGACATACAGAATGCGCCGGTCGCAATTGAAATCAATGGAAATCCCCCGATGAAACGCCGGATGCCGCCTCATCAGTTCGGTTATATCCGAGACCAGGGCGGTGATTTCTACCTTCGTGAATTCGGGCTGACCGACCCTGGCATAGAGGAGAAAGTCGGAGAGAATTTTATTCAACCGACCCGATTCCTTCAGAATCAGTGACAACAGCTTATCATTATCCCCGTCGACGATTAGTTCGCTCTTCAACACTTCCACCGAGCCGGAGATGGCTGCCAGCGGATTTCTGATTTCATGGGCAATACAGGCGGACAATTCGCCGATCGCCGCCATGCGATCTGCCTGGCGGATTTTCTCGTGCATTTCCTTGGCTTCAGTCAGATCCTGAAAGATGGCGATAACGCCGCGGGCATCGAAGTTCTCATCATAAAGAGTCGAGGTTGACAGCCCAATCGGAATAGTCGTCCCCTCTCGCTCGACAGAAAACTCCGTCCGCGACAGCCGATCCTGCGTTTCCAGCACATGCAGGAGATTATCGCGAAGCGGCGCCAACTGCCCGGTGAAGATGTCCGCGCAGTGAAATCCGGACACCTGTGATTCCATAATGCCGAGAATCGACTGGGCAATGCGGTTAAAATAGACGACTTTGCCGCCGCTGTCTATCGTAATCAGGCCGCAGTTCAAATGCCACAGGATATCACCGGTGTCGAGGCGCGCCTTTTTGAGGGCCGCCGAGGCGGTGTCGAGCTGTAAGTCTTTGGTCCTGAGCTTCTGCGCCAGGAATCCGGCAATGAATGCAACCAGATAGAAAATCAAAATGTGCAGGAATGTCGAATAGAAATAGGCGTCGCTCATCGTGCTCGCATTGATCGCAATTTTGCCGCTGAAGAAATCACTCCAGGCCCCCACGGTGACATGTAACCAGGTCGCGGCCGCGTACATCAGACTGACCAGCGATGCCAGCACCAGCGTCCCGACCAGCCGATAAATCAGCGCTGCGGAGACGATCGTCAACAGGAACAAGGCTGAAAACGGGCTGTACATGCTGCCCGTGGAAAAGACAATCCCCGCCTCGTTGATGATTTCAAGAATGAACTGGAGGGCGATAAGCGCCTGCAGGACGAACTGGAGCGGGTACCTCTTATAAAAAACGAGGACAACCAGCGAAGCCAGCGTAATGACGCAGTAGGTCAGAAACGGCGCCTGTAAATACGATGGAAATCCCAGCCAGCCGATGACGGTGCCGAATATCAGGCAGAATGTAATCAGTCGCAGCGGGATAAACCAGGCGATGTTGACTCCGGGGTATGTCTGCGAAGTACTCATAAGAAAAAAGGGCGGGCAATGCCCGCCCTCGTGCGGTTTCGTTAAATTTTTCCGATGATGTCGAACATCGGCAGATACATTGCGATCAAAATACCACCGATGATAACACCCATGAACACGATAACGACCGGCTCGATAATCGACGTCAAGGCCGATACCGCGGCATCGACTTCTTCGTCATAGAAGTCGGCGATTTTGGACAGCATCTCGTCCAGACCGCCGGTCTTTTCACCGACCGAAATCATCTGCGTCACCATGGGAGGAAACACGCCGGTCTCTTTAAGCGGCGCGGTGATCGTATCACCTTCAGCGATCGACACGACCGCCTTTTTAATGGCGTCGTGAATGACCCGGTTACCGGCCGTCTTGGCGGTGATTTCGAGAGCCTCGAGAATCGACACGCCGGACGACAGAAGCGTACTCAGGGTACGAGCGAATCGAGCAATCGCCGTCTTGCGGAGCAAATTTCCCAAAATCGGGAAATTCAGAAATGCCCGGTCGGCATTGAGCCGTCCATTGGGCGTTTTGACATAAAACTTATATGCGACGATCAAGCCGACGATAATGCCGAGAATAAGCAACACCTGGCTTTGCAGGAAGTGTGATATATTCAACACGATCTGCGTCGGCGCAGGCAGTTCGGAACCGAGTCCCGCGAACATCTGGGCGAATGTCGGCACGACGAACGCCAACATACCGACGGTGGCGCCGGTAGCGACGATGCTGATGACGATCGGGTACATCATGGCGCCGCGCACTTTACGAACAAGTGCGTCGGCCTTTTCACGATAGACAGCCAGACGAACCAGAATCACGTCGAGGGCGCCGCCCATTTCACCGGCTTCGACCATGTTCACATAGAGCTGATCGAAAACTTTCGGATGACGGCCCAGCGCGTCGGCCAGTGTCGTACCGCCCTGCACACTGTCTTTGACTTTGTTGAGGACCTTGCGCAGCTCAACCGATTCCACCTGTGCGGCCAGAATCTCCAGACACTGAATCATAGGCAGACCGGAACCGATCATGGTCGCGAATTGCCGCGTGAAGCGGGAGATATCCTGCTTCTTGATACCCGTTCCGATTTTGATTTGAATGTTGGCCGGTTTCTTTCGAATCGAGGAAACCAGGATGCGGTTCTGGCGGAGAATCCTTTCCAGATCCTGTTGATTCTTCGCCTTAATCGTTCCGGTAACCTGTGAACCTGCTAAGGTCTTACCTTTATATTCAAATTCCGGCATGGCCTATCAACTCCTTACGCAAAAGCCGGTGACGGCTGCTTGGACAGCATTTCATTCAATTCCTGCGGATTCGAACTTCTGCCCAGGGCGTCATTGAGGGTTATCTTTCCGGTGCGATACAATTCGGCCAGCGACATGTTCATCGTGCGCATGCCGAACTTTTGTCCCGACTGAATCATACTGTAAATCTGATGTATTTTATCATCACGGATGATGGCGCGAATAGCCGGCGTACACACCATGACTTCCAGGGCCATCGCGCGACCGCCGCCCATGCGCGGTATCAACTGCTGTGCGACAACCGCCTGCAGTGTGAACGACAGCGTGACGCGAATCTGTTCCTGCTGTGATGTCGGGAACACGTCGATGATACGGTTGATGGATTCAGCCGCTGAGTTAGTGTGCAACGTGGCGAATGCAAGGTGACCGGTTTCGGAAATATTAATCGCACTTTCGATCGTTTCCAGATCGCGCATCTCGCCGACCAGCACGACATCGGGATCTTCTCGGAGCGCATACTTGAGCGCCGATGCGAACGACGGCGTGTCGGAGAATACTTCGCGCTGATTCACCAGGCAGTTGTTGTGGCGATGCAAATATTCGATCGGATCCTCGACGGTCAGGATATGACACGACCGTTCGCGATTGATCTTGTCGATAATCGCAGCCAGCGTGGTCGATTTACCGGAACCGGTCGGGCCGGTAACGAGCACCAGTCCGCGCGGCAGGTTGGCGAGTTCGCACACGACTTTCGGCAATCCCAGGTCTTCGAATGTTTTTATCTTGAACGGAATTTGTCGCAATGCGACCGCGACATTGCCTCGCTGCATAAATACGTTGCAGCGGAAGCGGCTGAGATTTTCCAGACCGAAGGATAAATCGAGTTCGTTTTTTTCTTCGAATTTTTTACGCTGCTTTTCATTCATGATGCTGTAAGCCAGCTTCAGCGTCATTTCGGCCGTCAGCACATCGTGCTCCGTCCGCACTAATTTGCCGTCGATACGTAATTGAGGCGGCGTTCCGACCGTCAAATGCAAATCGGATGCACCTCGCTTAACCATCTCTTCAAGAAGGTCGCGCAAAGAAACCATGTTTTCTCCTCACAAATAAGTAACGGGCCAGTGCTTTCCCGCCGTAAGTATGTCACTATCTTGTATCGGTAGATAATCGGAAAATCTTAAGCCGGAAGGCCGGAATATGTTACGCGTATCTCGTTATAATTGAACAATTTGCGAAACATGCAAAAACCCGGTTTCAGGCCGTGTTTTTTTGCGAATTCTGGGGAAATTTCGGATACCGAGGGTTAATGGCCGCCCGAGGTAACGGCGAAGACTTCTTTCATCCCGATATGGCCCTGCATCATCTTAGTGACCGCCGCCATACGCAGGGTCAACATACCGTCCTTGACCGCCTGATTACCGATCTCAACATCGGTGGCCTTGTCCAGAATCAACTGCTCGACAGCCGCCGAAATCGGCATGACTTCGTAAATACCGGTTCGACCGGATTGCCCGGTACCGTTGCACTGGTCACAACCGGGCGCCTCAAAGACGTCGCGGGTTGTAATAATTTCCTCCGGTACCGCCAGCGCCTCGATGTCTTCGTCGGTCAGCGTATACGGCCGTTTACAGGCCGTGCACAGTTTACGCGTCATTCGCTGGGCAAGGATAAGGCGAGTCGCCGAGGACACCAGGTAGTTGGGGACGCCCATATCCATAAGACGGTTGATGGATGACGGCGCATCGTTAGTGTGGAGCGTCGAGAACACAAGGTGACCGGTGAGCGCGGCTCGGATAGCGATTTCGGCCGTCTCGCCGTCTCGAATTTCACCGACCATGATGACGTCCGGGTCCTGACGCAAGAACGAGCGAAGCGCCGCAGCGAAGGTCAGCCCGATGTCGGATTTGACCGCCACCTGGTTGATGCCATCGAAGTTGAACTCGACCGGATCCTCGGCCGTCATGATATTAATATCTTCGGTGTTGATTTGTTTGAGCGCCGAATACAGCGTCGTCGTTTTACCGGAACCGGTCGGCCCGGTGACGAGGATAATTCCGTACGGCAGGTGAATCGCCTTCTGGAATCGGGCCAGCGCGTTTTCGGTGAACCCGAGTTTGGTCATATCGACCATAAGGGCGTTCGGATCCAAAATTCGCATAACAACCTTCTCGCCGAAAATCGTCGGGAGGACCGAGACGCGGAGGTCGACGGTGCGGTTGTCCAGTTTGATTTTGATACGACCGTCCTGCGGCAGACGCCGTTCGGAAATATCGAGATCCGACATAATCTTGATACGCGAGATAATCGCGGCGCGGTATTTGAACGGCAGCGGATTCATTTCCTTCAGGTTACCGTCGACGCGGTAGCGCACGCGAATCCGCTTTTCGTACATTTCGATGTGAATATCCGATGCACCCGTGCGAACGGCCTCTTTGATGATACTGTCGACGAGTCGCACCAGCGGTTTGTCCTGCACCGCCGACTGCAGATCGGAATCGGATATCTCGTTTTCGTCGACCGAGACGACTTCGAGTTCTTCGTCATCTTCGAGACCCTTCAGAATCTCGGAGACGGCGCCGCGGTCGTGATAATACTTTTCTATCGATTTGGTAATCGCATTTTCGGGCGAAATAACCGGCTGAACATTGCAGCCGGTGATAAATTTGATGGCATCGAGAACATAAACGTTGTTGGGATCGGCAATGGCAACGATAAGCGTTTTACCGAGTTTGGAAACGGCAATGACATTGAATTTGCGCGCGATGTCAAGAGGAATCAGCTTAACGATTTCCGGGTTCAGCTCCACGTCCGCAAGACGAAGCGATCCCATGTTAAGCTGTTTACTGATGAAATCCGAGAGCTCTTCTTCGGAAGTGATCGCCCCAACCTTGACGAGCGCTTCACCAAAGTGCTGCTTGTTTTTCTCCTTCAGCTCCAGCGCATTTTTTAACTGGTCTTCGGTAATCTTGCCGGCCTTGACCAGCATAGTACCCAGTTCAGCGGACATCTATGTCTCTCCAAGAAGTAAAATCCATTTAGATTGAGCCATCCCCCGCAGTTTCCCTGTTGACCGGCCCGAGGGCCGAGTGCTTTCCTGCGGAACCCGTTCTCTCATGCGTATCCGCAGATGCGGATACGCATGAATATCACTTTCTAATCTTTAAAAATATCGTCCAGCTTATTGCCGGCCGATGCGGCGAAGTCCGCATTCACCTCAGGGCGATCTCCCCGCGCACTCCGGTCGGTCATCGTCGTAAATACCTTGGCCAGCTCATCGGCTGTTTCCTTGGCATACAGACGAACCATACCGATGGTCGTGCGGTCATCGAAGATCACCGCAAGAATAGACCGTTCACCGACGATCGTCATGTGAATGTGGTCTTTCTTTCCCTGGTGGAACAAGACGGAAAATTCGGTTTCACCGACGAGTCGGGCGATTTCTTTGGTCGATGCAAACGACCCGGCTAAAAGGGCCGCCAATGCGGTCGTATCCAGGGAGTGAGTGAACCCCTGGCGGGTGATGAGATGCCCATCCTTATCAACCAGCAGCGCACACTTCGCTTCCGCGCCTTTAAGCAGTTTGGTCAACAAAGAATCAATCCGCTCGATCTCTTCTTCATAAATTATCAGATTGTCATCACTCACGGGATCTTCCTCCCACTATTTTAATCCAAACAGGCGTTTGAAAAATGATCGTTTCTTGGGTTTCTCTGCTCTGTCAGCGGCCTTGAGAGACGGCGCCATTTGCGGAGCTGTCGTTGAGTGCTGCTGATTTTGCTCTATATGAGGCTGTTGTTCCGGTTGTGTCTGAACCTGCCCGGTTTGCATTTGGCTGCGCACCGTCATCCGGTGCTCATCTTCCATGGTATTGCCGGGGAACGGTCGATACCCCTGCGGATCCGAGGTCTGCCGGACCTGCTGATCCTGAGGTACCGCTTCCCGCTCGTACTGCGGTTGCGGCTGTATATATTGTGGCTGCTGCTGAGGCGGCGGCGGAGCCGTCTGTACCTGCTGAGCGGCCGGAGCATATGCAGGTTGATAGGCCGGTTGTTGTACCGGTTGCTGAATCGGCGGCGGCGGCGGCACGGTCTGTTGAGGCGGCATCTGCGGTTGCGGCTGCGGCATCGGTTGCGGCGGCGCCTGCGTTGTCGGAATCGGACCTGAGCCCTGCGCCGGTTGCGGCTGCGGAGCATCGCTCGATGACTTGGCCTTATCCAGCACCTTTTTCAGGATGCACTTCAGCGTATCGAACACGCCGAATCCCTCGGTCGCCGATGCGCCGAATTCCGGCCAGCCGTATGGATTGAGCGCTTTGCGCATATCTTCCATCGACAGCACGCCCGGCAAGTCCTGCTTGTTATACTGTATGACAAACGGCAGTTCTTCGAAACTGTACCCGTATTCGGCCAGGTTTTCCTTCAGGTTGTTCAGCGACTCGATGTTTTCGTCCATCTTGTCCGGCTGCGAATCGGCCACGAATACGACACCGTCGGTGCCGCGCAGCACCAGTTTTCGGGTCGCATTGTAATACACCTGACCGGGAACCGTATACAACTGGAATTTCGCTGCGAATCCGTTAATCGTACCGATATTAATCGGGAGAAAATCGAAATACAACGTCCGGTCGGCGTCGGTGGCCAGCGAGATTAGCTTCCCTTTGGTATCCGAAGGCACCTTTTGATGAACGTATTGCAGATTGGTCGTCTTACCCGATAGACCAGGGCCGTAGTACACAATCTTGCAACTGACTTCTCTCGTAGCGTAATTAATAGAAACCATTCGTATGCTCTTAGTAGATAGCTTCCTGGTTATTAAGTTTGCCAATGGCGTTTTTCACTTCCAGCCGAACGAGGCCGATATTGACCTCGGGTTCGGTCAGAACCACCAGTAAACCGATACCGGCATCGCAGAAAAACAGTTTGGCGTTGTCCGCTTCGACGGTCACCTGTTTTAACGGAGTCGTTGCCAACCGTTCCAGTGATTTCTGTACGGTCGACGTAATTGAGGCTGCGAGCGCCCCGATTGTCTCCTCCTCGAGCTGCGTATTCAGATCGGCGGCGATGACAATACCATCCTTACCGACTACCATACTCCCGGTGATACCGCTGGTTTTGTTTAATGCCTCAAGAATTTGATACATAGCGTTCCTCCGCCCGTGCAAACAGGGCCGGGCTGTATCGTTCACTTATGTACTTGCGGATCATATCCACCGCCTGGGCGATTCGGATATGTATTGTTTCGTCCGTTGTTTTATCGGCCATAACCATGAGCGTTACATGGTCGATACGCCGAAAAATCAACCTCGCCTGACGGGTCGCAATATCGATTTTCGTCGGCGTACCCATGCGGCTGTATTTATTTACGATGTCTCTGTTGTCTTTTTCCAGAATCAGCGCCAGCGGAGCCCATAATTCATAGTCCTCCGAGGAGCGATTGAAGCGGGCCAGGGTCAACCCTTCGTCATCGACTAATAGCGCCATCTTCACCGATGACGATTCGCCGATGTAGTGCATTGCTTTTTCCATGACATTGGCCTCTTCGCCGGTGGCCGTGGGGCCTTCATGATAGAAATTCGTGCTGGCCAGCGGGGCGCTGTCTGAGTGCGCCATCGCCGGTTTCATCGCCTGCTGGAAAGATTCGGAGGAATCTTCGGCCGGCGTTTCCGTAGAAATGATTATCTGTTCCCGGGCCGGCCGGCGTCCGCGGCGGCGAGACGACGTCCCCATGTTATCGACCAGGCTGTCATACACCGGGCGCATGATAAACGGCGCGGCGGCGATATGCAGGAGCAGTCCGGGCAGATAGCGCGCCATAGCCAACGAAAACGACACGGAGCTGTTTAAATCGCGCATAATCATGATGGTGGCGCCGAATACCGCTCCCAGACAGAGGCGGTACACCAGCGTCAGAGCCGCGCCCATCAACAGCGTCAACAGCGAGACTTCTCGATTGAAGAAGTACAGCACGACGCCGTAAAAGACGACTTCATACAACATATATATTGTCGATGCCGTCAATAATGGTAATCCCAGCAAATCCGGGAATATCACCATCGGGATGATGACGAGGACCAGCGAAGCAAGCAATATCAGTCTTTTTACATTTTTTTCCATCAGCGTCTATCCCCCGCCTCACTGTGCGGCCAGCCGGGCAATCAGTCCGGTCAGCTTCAGTTTCAAAGACCCCAGATTAACCGAGTTCGAGCAAATCACGGCCAATAGTTTTCCATGAACTCCGGCCAGATAGTACAGTGAATCCGCGGCTTCGATCAGCATCGATTGTAGATTACCATAGCCGCTCTCGCGCATTTGCAGGGTGCAGTATCGAGCCGCCTCGACGGCGAGCGCCCCGACCAGGTCGGTATCGTGCTCGACGTTCCAGACCGCCTCGATGACCAGACCGTCATTATTTATAATGAGGACACCGTCGACACCCGGGGTGGCGACGAGTGAATTAAGTATCTGTTTGATATCAAGTTCGGGAGCCGCCGGGGCTGCCACGGCGACTGCCATCGTCGGCTGACTTTCGGCCTCCGACCTGACACTATCGCGAGACATTCCGGCTACGGGACGGCCGCCTGCCGGTGTCCGGCCATGAACGGGTGCGCCCTTGTCGAGCGGCATTTTCTTGGCGATATCCAGAAGTCGTTTAATCTGATCATTGTCCGGGTCGGTTTGATGCAATTTTTCAAGAATCCGACACGCCTGATTGAACTCTCCTTTATAGATATGGATTTCGGATAGCAATAATTCCGTGGCGCGGGTCGTTCCGTCCAGTTCCATCGCCTTGTTGATTTCAGTTTCGGCCCAATCGTATAACCCTTTATCCATATTTATCTTAGCCATAACCAAATGGGCCGAACCGTAATTCGGATGGATTTTGAGCCCATTCTGGCAGACACGGAATGCAATATCCAGTTCACCTTTTTTCCGATGCGCCTCGGCGAGCGCAGCGAAGATCTGAGAACTGGGATTCTCTTCGAGAATCTTATTGCACTTCGCTATTCTCTCGTCAATCTCTGACCGATCAATCATTATTTTGACCCATCCAGTTTAGTATATACGTGGCGTAAAAATCGTACGACCCGATAATAACCGATGGCTATATGCGAGTCAATCAAAATAACTTTTTACCCCAGTACCTTGCGCGTCTGTGCGAGTCCGGCAAACCACAGCATAACGGTCGCGGCATACAAAACAGCCGCAACATCAAAATTCAATGCGAACACTTCCAGTTTTTCGGCCAGAGCCAGTGCCTGTCCCGCCAACAGGGTAACGAATGATATTACCCAAAACTGGCATCCCTTCGCCAGGGCCCCGCCTTTTACCAGGTTGAACAATCTGATGGCAATCACCAGGCATGCGATCGCGCCGACCAGAATGACGCTATTCAGTATCACCGGAGTCTGGCTGAACTTGCTGAAATCAGCGGCCGCAGCCGGTGCGCTGCATATTAGTAATACGGCCAGAGTCAAAAGTAAACGTCTCATTTATTCACCCGTCATGATTCTTATTGTACGCTCCGCCTTGCGGATGGAATCGTAGAAATTCTCATCCAGACGGTACTTCTTCACCAGTTCGCGCCGCATAGCCAGCGGTTCCGAAATTTCCTTCTTCACACCGCCCACGGCTTCGCGATACGGTCCCTTACCCAACCGAAGGAAAATATATGCCAACTGTTCGTGGAGCATATCCTCCAGCATCGTCAGCAGGCGATGCATGCGAACCGATTCCGGTATCTTCTTTACTTCTTCGACAAATTTTTCGAACGATGGACCGGATTCATCCGTTATATCGACACCCGGGAAATACACCAGCACGCCGCGCCGGAAACTTGATATGAACCGGTTATAGGCCGGGTTCGTATTGCCGACAATCCCCTCTACCACTTTGCGGGTCTTGAGAAAACAGGAATTGTACAGCTTGAACACGATGCCGAGAATAATTTCCTCTTCATCTTCATCGGTACCGATTTTATCGACTTCACGCTTCCCGGCGTTTTCCACCAGCGAGTTAACGACCATGCGATACAAGGCACGGCAGGTCGGGAATTCCCCGATCGGCGACGCCTCGATAATCTCCGGAAGCGTCCGCTCGCCGTTAATCAGCGATAAGATGCGGAATTCATCCAGCGACAGCGTGATTTCTTCCAGATTCGTTTTCGAATTGACCTTCACTCGCAGCAGGATATCATTCGGGGGAAGTACTTTCTGGATTTCCATCCACTCGTCGATGCGCCGCGTCCCCTCCATGATGATATTCATCGTGGACAGGTTGACGGTCAATTTCGTGTTCGCAGGCTGCTGTCCTTCGGCGAATGAAAATTCTCCCTCGACCCACGAGAACAGATTGTAAACGATTTCCTCGATCTGCATCCGGAGACACTCGGCGATCTCCTCTTTGTCAAACAATTGCATGTCGATGAGAGTCGCCCCCAGAGCCCGTCCGGAAGATTTGTGCAGCGAAATCGCTCGCTCCAAATCCTTCTTGCTGATTTTTCCGCGCTTCAAAAGCAGGTTGCCGAGCAGATCCTCGTTGGCGTTAACCGACGAAGCGGCAATGATATTTCCCTCTTTGAACGCGATCTCTTTTTTACGCGATCCGGTGGCTACGGAGAGGACGCCGGTCTTCTTTCCCGTAGACAACAACTGTAAAACATCAGAGAAGGATACTGTCTTTAGATTCCCAGTTAGTCCCATATCGCCTTATCTACAAATATGTTAGCCAGCGTATTATGTACACGTCCGGTATCTTCCGTTCCTTTCTTTTATCGGGACGTTTTCACCATATCTTTACTATTTCTTAGCGATTAGTTGCTATAATGTAGGATTTAGTCAATATACCCGGTTCGGCAAATATACAGTTCATCGACGGATATAAGCGACACAGAACCTCCGGCACAGCCGAGTTTTTCAATCAACTCATTGTCGTCTATCATATTAGAAAAATGAAACGAGCTCGCCTTCATTAATAGCACCTGATCGGCCGGTGGAACCGAACCCAGGTCGGCCGCGACCTCGGCCGGCCCGATTTGGATAACCGCAACGTCGAGGTTCTCGGAAATTTCGAATTCGGATTTTTGATACAAATGGAGATCATGGATATAAGTGAGCGATGTTGAATCAGTACGCAGGTGGAATCCCCAAGGCAGCAAAATCAGTTCCGGTCCGGAAATTGCATGGCCGGATATATGTTCGTTGCGATTTCGACAACTCCATAAACTCCCGCCGGAGATTGTATCACTATCATGGACCGGTAATACAGTATTATCCGGATACTGCTCGGTCATCTCATATATGCGCTCCTGCACGATATACTCGGCTTCATAGAACAGTATATATGCGGGGAGATAATCATACTCGCGCATGATGTATGGCAGCATATCATTGTTCAAGACATCGTTCCGGTCATATCTATCGGATTCGATGACCAACAGTCCGCCGGCGATATCGATGAATGCACCTCGGACGATCCCGGTATTGAAACAGACGACTTCTCCCTCCTGCTTATCATGGATGATGACACCGGCGACATTCACTGCCAGGATCATAAGCAGCGCATAGAATACGAACAGTCGCCGAATGAACAGATATTTGAACGAAAGGAACAGCAGCGTCGCCCCAATCAACAGGATGAACACCTCAATGCCCGAAAGGGAAATCGGCGACTCCAGACTCGGATTCACCGCATCGAACCAGATGACGATGGAATTTGTTACATCGAGAAGCACATTCAGGGGTTTTGCTATAATGAAGGCAACCGGCGGATAGATGGCCGCGATAAGTAACAAAATGACAATTCCGATGACGGCGAGCGATACCAGCGGTACGACTAACAGGTTTGAAAACACGGTGACGACCGACAGCGTCCCGAAATAATACACGGTGATCGGCGTCGCCATCGCCGATGCAATGACAGAACAAAACACGATCAGGAGCATATATCGCTGCCACTCTTTAGAAACTCGCAGCATGACGATTTCATGAAAAATCGGCAGGAACAGCACCAGTCCCCAGGTCACGGCGAAGGACAGTTGAAATCCGACATCGAACAGGTTCGATGGATTGTACAAAATCAGAATTACGGCCGCCGCACCGATGATGTTGTGCAGGTCGACCCGCCGATACAGCGTTCGCCCGATGAGCACCAACATCGCCATCACGGATGCGCGCACGACGGACGGTTGATTGTATGACAGATGCGAAAACAGGATAATCAATCCGAGCAAAAATCCCAATCGCACGAATCGATTGAGAGGAAACGGCTTGAGAATAAACAGCGCCACCAGCAGGACCAGTGCGACATTCGACCCCGACACGGCCAGCAGGTGCATCGTCCCGGTGGTTCGAAATGCCAGATATACATCCTCGGGTATGTGCCGCGTCTCGCCGATGAGATATCCCGCCGACATCGCCGCAGGGACTTCATCGAGGTATGTCACGAACACATTCGAAATCCATTTGCGTAAGCGATCCACCGATTGCGCAAAGAGCCCTCGCCTGCTTTCGTCAATGAGAATCTCGGCCGGATCATCGACTCGCATCTGTGCCTGAATCCCCTGATTGACGAGCCACTTGCCGAAATCGAAGGCCTTTAAGGCTGACGATGGCTTCACTGCTTCCAGTCGACCGACGACGGATATCCTGTCTCCCAGCATGAACTCGGTCGTCACCCGATCAATCCACAGCATGAGACGGCCGGATGCCGCGAATATCGTATCGTGTACGATGACGGAATCCGCTTCGCAGATTATCATCGTCCGATGCTGTTTGAGCACCGGCCATTTGTCGATGCGACTGAAGAGGCGGATGGGCTCACCATCTACTCGGTCAGCGAATTGCGCTATCGCTCTTTCTTCCGATGGATGAAAGTGTTGTGAAGCGTTCATAGTGGCGATGCCGAAAAACAGAATGAGGAGCGAAACGGCAAGTTTCGTCTGACTATCAGATCGTACAATAAAAAACATTGTGAGAAAAAGAGAAATAGTCAGGCCGAGTATTGCGAGATATGAAATGTCAATAAATCGTCCTGCGAGGGTACCGATGATGATTGCTGTGAGGATCACGACCGCCGGATAGCGGAAGCTAAACACGAGGTCCTTTAATACTGCCGGATTTTCCCTTCAACATATCCTGTATCTCGTCTCCCCTGAAGAAAACATAGCGCAGACAAAAGATACCGTACATTGCTATGACATAAAAACCGATGGCAATGATTTGGACGCTCTGATCGAGGATATGATTCTCGATACCGAAATCGACATAGTGGGTCCCGCTGAGAGATAATCCTACGGCACCGGCGGCGATGGCTCCGGTGAGCAAATATAAAAAGTGATTTGCGATTTTCGAAAGACGTACTCCCGGAATTTTTTTCGGCAGATGTGTGAGCAACAATCCGAAGTTGACGATTCCCCCGATTGCGGTTGCCAGCGCCAATCCGGCGAATCCCAATGCAGGGATAAATACGAGTGCATTGGCCGCGAGATTCACAACCACGGAAATAATCGAAAACCGCATCGGTTTCATCGAATCATTCAGCGCATAATAAAACGGCGCAGTAACCCGCACACCGGCGAATCCGATCAGGCCGACGCTGAACCAGACGAGCGCCGCATACGTGTTCGATGTATCGATGGCCGTGAAGCGGCCATGCTCGAACAACAGCGATACGATCCTCTCCCCCGCTGCGATAAAAAATGCAATGACCGGCAGAGTCAGGAAGAAGCACAAGAGAATCGAACGATAAAATGTCCTCCTCATCCCCTCGATATCATTGCTGGCCGCCTGCGCCGATGATTTCGGCAGCGCGACTGTCCCCAGTCCGACGGCGATTATTCCCAGCGGCAGATGCATGATGCGATAGGCATATGTCAGATACGACACCGATCCCGCCGCCAGCAGAGATGCGATCAGAGTATTGACGAAGATATTTATGCGCCCTGCGGCGAGACCTCCGATCATCGGCGTAATTAATTTTCCAACTTTGCGCAGGCTTTCGTCTTTAAACTCGGGTCTGAACCTGAAGCGGAAGCCGACTCGATGCAGACTCGGTAATTGGATGAGAATCTGCCCCAAGCCGCCCAGTAACACGCCGTACGCCATACCATAAATCGGCTGTTCCATGTAAGGGCATATGATAACCGCGGCGGCGATGACGCCGATATTGAACATGGTCGAGGCTAGCGCCGGGATGCCAAAGCGATCGAGTGAATTGAGAATCGACATGATGAGTGCGGCCAGCGCGACTAACAATAAAAACGGGAACATCAGGGCGGTCAAGTCGGCAGTTAATTCCAGCTTGCCGGCAATTCGATCGAAGCCGGGAGTCATAATTTTTGTCAGCCAGGGTGAGGCCAGAGCGCCTAATATTGAGACCGCCGCGACCACTATCCCGACAACGGAAAAGCTGATCTGAGCAAGGCCAAACGCCTGTTCTTTACCGCCCTTTTGCAATTCCTGCTTGAAGACAGGCACAAATGCCGACGACAGCGCACCCTCGGCGAATAAGTCCCGCAACAGGTTAGGGATGCGGTAGGCCGCAAAAAAGGCATCTGCGGCCACTGAGGCTCCGAACAAATGCGCGAACACTTGTTCGCGAACGAGGCCCAGAATTCGCGATAAAAACGTGCCTGAGGCGACCTTAGAAAAAGCTGATATAAAACTGTTCGTACTCATTTAGACTATTGACAGAATCCCGATAATTCGTATATTATGAGACTTTGTTAGCGAAAATGAAAGGAGATTTTCTTGCCACACCATAAATCTTGTATGAAGCGTCTCCGTAAGTCTGCGGAAGAGAAAGTTCGGAATAATAAGATTAAGACGCTGCTGAAGGGTACGATCAAAGACGCTCGCGCGAAAATCGACGGCGGTCAGGCTATTGATCTGAATGAAGCCTATTCCAATATCGATAAGGTCTGGAGCAAGGGTTCTATTCATAAGAAGCGTGCGGCTCGTTTGAAATCCCGTATGGCCAAGGCCAACGCCAAACTCAAAACGGCGGCCTCAAACTAAAAGACATGCCGCGCCAGGCGAATCAACCCCGGCGCGGTCGTTAAAGCGCTTTTAATCAAAGCGGCAGGATCCACGGATTCGGCCGTCTTGTTTTTTAAATACGAATTCAGAAAATCCGCCAGCGCATCCCAGTCCCCCTCGGTGAACTTGCGAATAATCGGATAGGCCTTTTGCAGAATCCGCATGTCCCGGCCGATTTCCTTATCGACCTGTTTCCGATATCGCTCCTGTAATTTCTCTCGAGAGAGATTTTTCTTCACTGCCTCGATACAACTCTCGGCCGCCAGTTTACCGGTATGGAGCGCCCGCGCGATTCCCGCCCCGGACAGCGAATCGATTGTCCGGGCCGCGTCGCCGGCCAACAACACATTTTCTCTGCCGAGAATTTCGAAGCCGATAAACTTCGGTACGCAACCGCAGCCCTCGAATTCGATTTTCCCATTTGGAAAATAATCGTGTATGAATCTATCGAGCAGTTCTCGCAATTGAGCATGATCCGCCTCACCCGGATTCAATCCGACGCCGATATTCGCGACAGTATCCGACTTCGGAAATACCCACAGATAACCGTTGGGTGAATACCTCGGTCCGACATAAAAACGGAGTAACCGTGAATCGCAGTTAATACCCGATACGCGATACTGCATGGCCGTTTCGCATTGCTTCAGCCGAAGACCGGTATCGACGCCGATCTTACGTCCAATAAGCGATTCCACCCCGTCGCAGGCAATGACAAAATCGGAGGTGACATCGGTACTTCCATCTTCGGATTGAAGAGTCACAACCGCCGGTTTGCCGGAATCAATTTTGATATCCGAGGCATAGGTTTTCTTATGCAGATCGACTCCGAGCGCCACTGCCGAATCGGCCAAATAATTTTCGAACCGATAGCGGTCGAGGACATATCCCATAATCCCGCCGGGGCGGAATACTGCGGTCTTTCCCGATGAAATTATCAGTTCCAGACCATCGATCGATTGCGAGATGAACTCCTCTTTCGGCTCGACGAAATTGGACAGCCCGATATGAGATACTCCCTCGGCGCAGCAGAGCGGCTTGCCGATTTCGGCATCCCGCTCGACGAGGAGCACCTCCAGTCCTCCCCTTGCCGCCGTCAATGCGGCATAACAGCCGGCCGGACCGGCCCCGATAATGACCACCTGATAGCGCGTTTTCATCAGGCGACCTCGTCCAGGAATCCGGTGTCATGATCGATCGACAGGGCCTCGACCGGGCAGAATTTTACGCAGATTCGGCACAGGGTGCAGTCATCGTGCAGAACTTTCAGGTGTTCGACATCGTGAAAAAGCGCCCCTTCGGGACACAGACTCATACAGCCGGCGCAGGTTAGACATGTCGTTAGATCGATTTTCAGCATAAAAAAACCCGGCCTATGGTAGTCAGGCCGGGCGCTGAATTCAACTATTTTTTATCCTAATTATTGAACATGAAGATACTGCCATAGTAGAACGATGTCCGGTCGGACGAGATTCTCATCTGGATGAGTTGCCGGAAAAATGATTCCTTTTCCGCCGGGGCCGCCGATTCCTGAAGGATGGACAGCGCATAGTCGACGCCGAGAATCCGGCCCGGCTGGTCAATGCGGATTATCCCCTGTGCCAGCGGCAAGCCACTCAGGGCGACCTGAGCCAGTTCGTCGATCGTGAACATCGGCGGGAAAATCACTGCCGTCGCCCGCTCGAACAACTGAAACGGGTTAACATCGAACAAATCAAGTTTCGCTCGGAAACTCTGATTGCCGCGAGTCACCTCGGCGCTCAGTTTATTGTACATATCGACTCGAACCAGTAAGGCCCCGGAATTGAAGTTCAATCGGACTGTTTCGGAATCGCGGAAGCGGATTTCCACCTGATGGGCCTCGAGCGGTTCGTCTTTGGCCGCTACTATAGATACCTGGCGCGGGAATTTATCACAAAAGGCCTTGAGGTCGGCCAGTCGCCAGTCCTCGACGACTCGCTGCCACGGGTGCACCGACAGAGTGTCCTCGTCGGCTATCTGGACCGGTATATGGCGAATGTCCAGCGATTCCAGCGCCTTGAGAATACAGGCGTCATCAAGCAGTAAATATTTATCGTACAATGGATATACTAAAAGCGGATTGCGGAGTTTCCCATTCGTTTCCATCTCGTGGGCCAGTTTGAATGCGTGCTCGTCGGAGAATGCCTCGAATGTCACAAGCAGGTCGCGCGAAATAATTTTCAGGTTGTCGATCATACCAGATTCCTGTTTTAAGTTAGCTACCCTCGTTTGAGCAAACAAGGTGCCATTCGTAACAGAAAAGCCGGCAGTTAGGTGGCCCAAATACGGGACAATTAACATATAGTCAAATAATAACTTACAAACAAACTCATAAGTAGATATTGAGATAGGAAATCGAAAGTTGGATGAAACGACCGATTTTGACCTAATTGTGCAATAACTTGCCGAATGGCCGCAGGTTATTTTAACCGATATTTAGTCAGCGAATCGCCTGTCTGGACGAAAACCGATGCCCCGGCTTTCGAGAACTGAACCTTCGGCAAACCGACCGACCATGATTTATAAGTGATTTTCCTTTTCAGCATCGGATCGCCTGACGTCGGAATAATATACACGAAACCATCGACATGCCGTTTTGCCTTGGATACGGTCGACCCGGCATTGATATCGGCGCCGCAGGCAACGAAACGACCATCGGGAGATATATCCAGCGACGTAAATGATTCCTTCAGATCCTTGACCTGAACATTCAGTTTCAGGCGTCCCGTCACGATATCATAAATTTCGGTGCGCTTTTCCGACATCACGACCAACAGCCCGGCCTCGACATGAATTGCAAGATCCACGATTTCCCGCTCGCTGATTTCGAACCGCTGGACTTCTTTCTCGTCCTGGAACAGGCGGAAAATACCGTTTGAGAACAGCCCGATGTAGCGGTTGTCCCGGTCGATTATGTACTCCTGCGCCGCCGGTAAAATAGCCAACTGATTGCCGAGTGAATCATAGACGGCGAGGTCATCGCTCCGATCGACGACAAGCTTGAGCCCGTCCGGCGAGGCCTTCAGGCCATGATATTTGTCCGCAGGAATCACCGACAGACGGTCGCTGTATTTGTCATAAAGATGGATACGCGTCGGAGAAATGCCGGGGACTCCCTCGATACCGAAAATATATCCGTTGTCCGCCATTTCAAATGTTGTCGCCGGGAGTTTATCCAGTTTCCACTCGAGGTTGCCGCGTGAATCATAGAAGCTGAACCGGAGCGTTTGCAGCGACGTCGGCGAATGATCATTATACAGGACCAGCCCGAAATAGTCGCCGTTGGGTGACATCACCGGTTTGGTGTTGTTCTTGAGCTGTTTACTCCAGACTTGTTTGAGGCGCTCGTTATATATCTTGATATTCGGTCGGCCGTAGACCAGGAAGTTGCCTTCCATGGAGCCGTACACGCGGTCCTGATCGCCGAGATTGATCGATTCTTCCTGCACGAGCTCAAGTGCTGATGCAATGTGTGAGATGGAAAAAATACAAATAATGGTAAAGATAATGGCAGAAATAACGGTTTTTCTTTTCGGCATCCTCGCGCTCCCGGGCTCCCAGTTCAATATTGAATCCAAGCATATAAAAATATGGTCCGCTTGGCAATACTTCTTTTACACGTTAGACTGTCGAGAGATGCCGATAGTTTATATTTTTATGCCGCCGTCGGTCTGGGGAGGCGCCATATCGGCCTTGATATTGATCGGTTTGCCGATCGTATCGAGGTTGGCGAAGGTCTTGATTTTCACCTTGCTGTTGGCGGGCATGGCCGGAATATCAACCACCGATCCGGCCGCACGGTTTTCCTTGCCGTCGATGAACTTGACCTCGAACTCGACGTTCTTGGCATATTTCTCGGCCTCGCGAACGACCGCGTCCATCCCGGGAATCAAGGCGCCCTTGTTCATGAGGTACACCAGCAGCGGGAAATCGGTATATATATGAAGCTTACGAGGTTTGAATATCTCGATATTGTGTTCGACAAAGCGTAAGAACGTCAGGAAGGCAATAATTTCCATATCGGTCTTGCTGCCGGCCGCGCCGCAGCGGAAGAGCACGCCGTATTCGGGCACCGCAAACGATACGGTACCATCCTGCTCGCTGTCTACAGTGTGCCGCCCGGACACATAACATTTGATGATATCTTTCATGCTCATTATACATGCAAGTGTCATGCCCGTAATGACTTGACCAGAGATGAAGTTGTAAGCTATTGCTGTGTCTAATCTTAATAAGTGGGGCGTTAGACGCGATATGCAAGAAGTTGCCGATTATGGCTCAACGGAGTCTCTTAATTTGCCGGCCAGGTCAGTTTTGGGAGCCAGATATTTGCCGGTCGCCTCGGCGACGATTTCGCCGTTCTGGTTGATGGCTTTTCCCTCGGTAAGATACACCGGGCCCTTGATGCCGGTTTTGTACCCCTGAAAGGTGATGACGTCGCCGGTGAAAACCGGACGTTTGTAGCGAACGGTCATTTCAGCGGTGACGACGAAGAGGTCCTCGGCCAGCAGGGCCTTGATCATGATTTCATCGAGCATGGTCGAGATGATACCGCCGTGGAAGATGTTCTTGTACCCGGCGTATTTTTCATCGGCGGTGATTTCCGAGACGGCCTTTTGGCCGTCGAAGAAGAATTTGGCATTGAGCCCGATATGATTTTCGTCGCCGCAGACGAAACAGCCTTTATACTTCGCGATTTCCTTCATGCGGTGAAAAAGTACGAGAATAGAAAAGATGGGTCAAGTTTACTTTAGTGAATTATTCAATTTTTATTTTCGACGATTTTTGCCTTTTCGAAATATTGTCTGAGTCCATCAACATCCAATTCATCGAATGCTTCTTCAGGTTTTTCCCTGTCTTTATGCTCTTTTGCGATTACCTTAACTAATCTATCCATTTCGGATTCAGTCAAGAAAAGAAACTTCTTCTCGATATCTTCGATCGATTTACAGAGGGTAACATGAGGATCCTTCAGAATATTAATCTTTAATTCCTGATACTCCTTAAGCTTTTCCCGGTCATAATAATAGGCATATCCTTTTCGCTCGATGGCATTCGGAGCATGTCTCTCTTCACTGTAAACGGCCATTGGATTCTGCCTGAAATGCTTGATTTGTCGATACCGCGAATGATACACTTCAATATCAGCATGATTAATCAGATCAGGCAGGATAGTCCCTTTTAGACGCTGGCCCGGTCTTCCGTCTTTTGTCAAGGCAATTGGCCCACAAACGATTCTGGCGCGAAATGGTAATTTGCCATTCGGGAAAATAGATTTAGAGTATTTTAATTGTATTAGTAATTCTTCTAGGAATTCCTTGGAATACACGCGCCAGTGCAATTCACCGCCGACGATACAAATTTCCGGACCGAACTTCGAGAGACATTCGACTACGGGTAATGGACTCATCTTTTTGGAAACAACGTCAAATTCTATATATTCAGGTTCGATACCATCGGGAACGGGAGGTTCGGTGATAAACAAATCATTCTGAAAATTCTCATCTATACCGGGGAATCCAATAGGGTATTGCGATGAATATAAGACCTCGATACTGTAAAGACTGTTCAATAGGCTGGCCTGTTCATCGGACCAACGCCTGACTTCATTCAGGTCCCCCTTATGGACGACCATAATACGACCAATATCCCGCCTTCTAATTATACCTGTAATTATTTCTGGTGCTTGCATATATAACCTTTGCTAATCATTCAGCCGTTTAATCATTACTCCCAGGAGTCCATCATTGACGATTAAACCGGCATTTATTAATTCTACATCTCTGGTAACGTCTTCCGGGACCAATTGATTTCCGGGCGTCAGGGCTTTCTTATAATAGGTATCATGCTCAAATACAGCCCAGGCATTTCCCAAAAGCGTTTGGATTTGCAGTTCCGCAATTACTTCGGGTCGACCCCTCTTACCATTCTTTTTATCGGCCGCTCCGATAGGCACTTTTACAAAAATATGATACCCATAATAAGTACGCTTCGGTTTTCGGATAAAATCCTTATCCATATTTTTATAAATATAATAGCCAAGATTTTTCAACTTGACCTTAACTCGTTCAATAGCCATTTCCATATAATCTGCACAACAGACAACTACTCGCCCGCCAACCATATCCTTTATATCTTCATACGCCTTCTTAAGTTCCACAGGTTCAATAAGCTTGTCAAAATACGGCGGCGTTGGGGTTTGCGGCCAGGCGCCCTGATCATCATATCCGCAATTGTGCCACATCTTATTGAACAGCTTCACTGTCAGGCTGAATTCACTTTTCACTCTTGCATCAAACCTTCTCTCGGCAAACAATTCCATTGGATGTTCTGACCTGGACGTACTCACGATTGCCTGAAGGTCACTGAATAATACCTGTCGCGCTTTGTCAAAGCGACTAAAATTGTCTTTGTATTTGCCTATTTCCGCGGCCACGTTTTCATGCATTTCAAACTGCCGAAATAAGGCATTCCTTACATCTGCCTTGGATTTCTTTGACATCCCGGAAGACATCTATATGGCTCCTATGCACCATGAAGGCCGATTTAGAATTAACAGTAATTTTATAATAGCGCATAGTATAAGAAACACTTACAATATTGTCAATAATTAATCATTACATATTCCGTTCAGTAATCGCATACTCGCTGATTCTTTGGCAGGCAGGTCAAAAACATGCTGTACCGGGATAAGGTCATCCGTCGGAAGTAGTCTGGTGTCATATGCAATATATATTTAATAACAATTATGTCAATCACTTATCATTTTCTCTTTATGAGTTTATAATAAAGAGTCTCGGGCAACCAGATCCATCAGCCCGATAAAATGATCTTCTATCTATAAACAATTCCACTACTACATTACCTGTAATTCAGATCTCGACACCCTTATAGGAAAAACTGTTTACACCCTCAACGGAAAGGAGCATACCCCTACCCCCCTTAAATAGACAAGACGAACCCAATTGGAGGGGCGCTGATTCGCATTACGCGGTATGCGATAAGAGATTATGCGCGGGAACACAAAATGGCTTTGCGCGCAAAAAGCCATTTTGAAGCCATTTTGATATTCCCGGCAGACCTGGAGGTCTGCCGGGCACAAATATGGCCCCACGGCAGAGCCGTAGGGATACACGGGTTATGCTTCTGGAATTGCTCCCGGCAGACGGGGATCCGCCGCGGCGGACCGGGCACGAAGAAAGGACAAGAGCGGATTCTCACGTCGTTCGCCTAGGCGAACTCCTCAGAATGGCCGAGGTTTTTTCGTATCGCAATGGAATTACCTTCTTCGATAGTATACCGAGATTATTTCCTGCGGGCCGGAGGACCCGGCCCCTACTAAGGATTCTTGCACTTCGCGCAATGGCAGGTCCCTTTAGGGGACCTGCCCTGCTGAAGATTCTTGCGATTCGTGCAACGGCAGGTTTCATTGGAAACCTGCCCTACTGATTTCAATATACTTATTACACATAAATAATAAAATGTTTTTCAATAATTATTTTATGTTTTACATAAAATTTTACTTGACAAAGCCTGTATTTATTTGTAGGATAAGTCATGGCTATTCAACTGAACATTGACCTGATGATGGTCAAACGGAAAATGTCTCTGACCGAGCTATCCGAGCGAATCGGCATTTCGATGACCAACCTCTCGCTTTAAAAACCGGTAAAGTCAAAGGGGTGCGTTTTAAAACGCTCGAGGCCATCTGTCGGGAACTTGATTGCCAGCCGGGCGATCTCATTGAATACATTCCGGAATCGACGCCGGAATCTGTAAAATAACTCTATTTGTCTGAGGGAGATAATTATGGAAAACCGGTACAAACTTATCGGATGGACCGCCATCTTATCTTCTGTCTTTATGCTCCCCGAACTCGGAGCAACAAACCTTCTCGCTCACTTTAGCCGTGACATGAATTACCTGTACACGCTCATCGGTCTGGGGCATTGTGCCTGGTTTCTATGTCAGGCGGTGGTCTTGTACCATTTCAAGCACCTGCTCAATGAACGATGTAATTTCACCAGCGCCGACAAGATACTCTATCTGCTTGTTATTTTTGCCGGTATTCAGTCCGCTTTTTACGGAATATTCGCCGTGCCCGGCATGACCGACAGGTTATTGATGACAGCTGTCGTACTCTTCATCCCTTACTGCATTCTGCTTATCATTCTCGGAATAATGCTGTTGCGTGTAGAGGAGAATTTGTATGGGCTGCTAAGGCCATATTCAATTGTCATCAACACTGCCGGAATCATCGGCTTGATGGTATTTTTGATGTCGGTAAGTCTGATTGTAATGATGATTTCTCAGATCATGATTGGTATTATGTTTCTCCGTACTCGGGAGCAGGTGGAATTTGTGTAGAAATAATGGGACAAGAGCGGATTCTCACGTCGTTCGCCTAGGCGAACTCCTCAGAATGGCCGAGGTTTTTTCGTATCGCAATGGAATTACCTTCTTCGATAGTATACCGAGATTATTTCCCTGCGGGCCGGAGGACCCGGCCCCTGCTAAGGATTCTTGCACTTCGCGCAATGGCAGGTCCCTTTAGGGGACCTGCCCTACTGATCCTTGCGCATCTTGCCAATTAAACGGTTGCCATTCGCGGCTCAATTGCGTACTACTTTAGTAGCATATTTTTAAAAGCGGTCGACAGATAGATATATATGAATAAATTAACAGCATTCAGACAGCAACTCCACCGTGCGGCAGAATTGTCCGGACACGAGCAGCACACTGCCAAAATCATCACCGACTACCTGGAAGGCCTCAAACCGGACAAGCTCATAACCGGCATCGGCGGTCACGGCATCGCCGCCATATTCAATGGCAGCATCGACGGCCCGCGCGTGATGATTCGCTGCGACATCGATGCCCTGCCGATTACCGAGACGACGGATCTCCCCTATCGCTCGGAAAACGATGGCGCTGCTCATAAATGCGGTCATGACGGCCATGCGACCATCGTCACCGGCCTCGCCGAAAAGCTGAGCGCCAACCGGCCGGCCAAAGGATCGGTCCTGCTTCTCTATCAGCCCAGCGAGGAAAACGGCAAAGGTGCGGCTCGCGTCATCGCCGATAGTAAGTTTAAAGGAATCGAACCGGATATTGTATTCGGTCTGCACAATCTGCCGGGATATCCGCTTGGCGATATCATAGTCCGCCGCGGCGTCTTCGCATCGGCCTCGACCGGCATCAGAATAAAACTGACCGGAAAAACGTCGCATGCGGCCGAACCCGAAAGCGGCGTCAGCCCGGCGCTGGCTGTCGCACAATTAGTGCAGGAAATCAGCGCCTTGCCACAGTTTCATACATCACTGCATGAATCGGCTCAGGCGACGATTATTCATGCGCGCATCGGCCGCGAGGCATTCGGGACCTCGCCCGGTGACGGCGAAGTCGCCGCGACACTTCGCTCGCATGAACAACATGTCATTGACAATATGACTGCCAGAGCCTTCTCCATTGCCGAGGGTATAGCCAAAACCTATGGTCTCGCCCTCGAGACTGAAACGGTGGAACCGTTTCCCTCGACAGTCAATGATGATGAGCTTGTGACGATCATAGAAGAATCGGCCAGGGCGATTAACCTCAAAGTGCACCATCGTGACATTCCGTTCCCGTGGTCCGAGGATTTCGGGCACTTTACGCAAAAGTACAGAGGCGCATTCTTCGGCATCGGTTCCGGGGTCGATCACCCGGTACTGCATCACCCCGATTATGATTTTCCGGATGCACTCATTGAGCCGGGTGTCGCCATGTTTTCACACATCATCAAACAACTCTTAGGATAGGTTATCGTGATTAGTTCTTCGTACATTGAGTTAAGTAAGTCCGCACTAAAGAAAAACATCCAGTTCCTCAAAAAGCAGATCGGCCCCCATGCGACGATGTCGTCGGTCGTCAAGGCGAATGCCTACGGCCACGGTATCGAGAAGTTCATTCCGCTGGCCGAGCAGTGCGGTATCAGGCACTTCTCGGTCTTCAGTGCCGAGGAGGCTCTGCGCGTATTCAGGGCAAGAACGAAGAATAGTGATATCATGATAACGGGCAGCGTGGACAACGAGGCTCTGGAATGGGCAATCGTAAATGATATTTCCTTTTATATTTTCAACCTCGATAGGCTGAAAGAGACGAACCGCATCGCAAAAAATCTCGACACGCAGGCTCGTATTCATCTCGAACTCGAAACCGGATTGAATCGTACCGGCCTGACCGGCGAGAACCTGCAGAAGGCGATAGCACTGATTCTGGATAATCCGCGATTAATACAACTTGAAGGCGTTTGCACGCATCTGGCTGGAGCCGAGAGTATCGCCAATTACAAGCGCATCCTGGAACAATTGGCCTCTTATGATGAACAATGTGCGCTGCTGCGACGGCAGGGGCTGGATTGCGGTTTGCGGCACACGGCGGCATCGGCGGCAGCGCTGACCTATCCCGAGTCGCGCATGGATATGGTGCGAATCGGCATCGCTCAGTACGGCTTCTGGCCCAGCAATGAAACGAAAATGCAATATATTCTGAAGCACGAGAGTGAATCGGATACGCGCTATAACGATCCGCTAAAACGCGTCCTCACCTGGAAGAGCCATATCATGAATCTGAAAAAGATCAAGCCGGGCGAATTCGTCGGCTATGGCACCAGTTATCAAACAATGAAGAAACAGACGATAGCATCGGTGCCGATTGGTTATTTCCACGGCTTCGGGCGGAACCTGAGCAACCTCGGGCGTGTGCTGATCAACGGCCGCCGCGTGAATGTCATCGGTAATGTGAACATGAACATGCTGATGGTCAATGTCTCCGAGTTGCAAAACCCCAGAGTCGGCGACGAGGTCGTTATCATCGGCAAACAGCAGCGCTCTCAAATAACGGTGAGTTCATTTTCCGATATGTCCAATCTGTTGAACTACGAAGCCCTGGTACGCCTCCCGGCGGAAATCCCTCGCGTGGTCGTATCATAATTGGTCGATCGACAGCTTGACGAAGCGGCAGATATTATTACATTGGAAATAAGTATCGGCGTATGGAGGATATCGTCATGAAGTCGTTCTTTACGTTCCGTTCAATCCACTTACTATTATTATGTGGATTCTGTCTGTCACTCGCATCGTGTAAAGCAATGGGTCTGCAGACGAATATCATAGACAAAGAACTGGTAGCCCAAACGAGGTGTTTCACGGTCAGTAATGTCGTCGTGACAGCTGACGCAAAAGGATATACCGATGTCAGTTTTTTGGAGGACAATGGAAAAACGGCGCTGGCTAAACTTGAGTACTATATCGATAAGGCAGAAATATCTGATAGGATACATGTTGATAAAAAGGCGCTGGTCTCCACCGAATGGCCGTATATCAAAAAATTCTCCGTACTGAATGATCGGTACTTTCCCCCGGCGACTGATTCATGCGGCGGTAATGTCCTCATGTTCATCCAGATGCACAAACCCGGTTCCGACGGCTGTAATACGACGATTACCCTGTTATTTTATGAGAAGGATATTACCAAGCCATCGCTCGAGATTCAACACGGCACGAAATGGGGCAATGCATACCTTTTGATGAAACCGGACCATTATTTAACGATCGAGGATGCGGTCAAAGGAGTCGTCGACAGGGCGAAGAGTGTTTTCGGGAATTGAAAGGTTTCTTGGCGGATGCCGTAGCGCAAGGAAATTATTGCGTTTCGTAAAAAAAGGCAGGTCCCTTTGGGGGACCTGCCTTACTGGTTTTCGAGAAATTTCTGCAGGCCGGGAGACCGGCCCCTACTGAAGATTGTTGCGCTTCGCGCAAGGCAGGTTTCATTGGAAACCTGCCCTACTAAGAAATACTTCTACGCGACAGCCGAAAAGCAGGTTCATCCCTGCATGCAGAAGAGCATGATGGCCTTTTGGATGTGCAGGCGGTTCTCGGCCTCGTCAAAGACGACGCTGTGCGGACCATCCATGACCTCATCGGTGATTTCGCGACCGCGCTCGGCCGGCAGACAGTGCATGACCAAACAATCTTTCTTGGCCATTTTGACCATTTCGCCGTTGACCTGATAGTTCTTGAGCAGGCGCGCCTTCTCTTCGGCCTTGTCTTTCTGGCCCATCGAGGCCCACACGTCGGTATAGATGACGTCGGCATCGGCGACCGCTTCTTTCGGGTCGGTCGTCAGAACGATTTCGGAAATTCCGGCGTCTTTGGCTTTTTTCAGAATAGTCGCATCGGGACCGGTTTCGGCAGCCGTACCGATGTAGAATTTCATCGGGATGCGAGCGGCCAGGTTCAGCCAGGAGTTCGTGATGTTGTTGCCGTCGCCGACATAGGCGATCTTGAAATCGTCACGCTTCGCTTTCTTTTCGAGCAGCGTGAAGTAGTCGCCCATTATCTGGCACGGGTGCGTCAGGTCGGTCAGGCCATTGACGACCGGGACATCGGAGTGCTTGGCCAGGTCGATGACGTCCTGGTGCGCGAAGGTGCGAATCATGATAGTCGCCAGGTAGCGCGACAACACCTTGGCGGCGTCGTGAATTGATTCGCGCTTGCCCAGTTCGATTTCTTTTTCGGTTATATAGAGAGACTGCCCGCCGAGTTGAAAAATGCCCGTCTCGAACGAGATGCGGGTTCTCAGCGATGCTTTATGGAAAATACAGCCGACGGATTTACCGGCATACGGTTTCGGCGCGATTTCCCCGGATTTCATTTTCTTACAAAGATCAAAGACTTCCCAGATTTCATCTGCAGTCAGATCGGTTATTTCGACAAAGGATCTCGCCATGGTTCACCTCATTTACTAAATAGTTACAGAATCGCTCCCAAATTACGCGGGACTTGATTAAAGTCAAGGAAAACTTGTCCTGATACTATGATTCTACGATCCGAAAGTATAAACGGGTGCAACTGGGCCCGTTGCAGGGGAAAGTTTTTGTTGATGAACAGTACTGTGCTCACATTATTGAGACACGATTAGCGCAAAAATCTATACAGACATGGGAAGGAAAATGTATGAAGAAATCAGCCACTTTACTGCTTTTGACGGCGATGGCGCTCCTCCTGCTTGCCGCAATCGGCAGTGCCGAAACGAAATTCAGCTATGACGGCCAGATTCGCTTGCGCGCCGAACTGAGCAACCGCTCGTTCGAGGAACAGCGCCATACACAGCAGTATAACGACTTACGAACCAGACTCGGCCTGAAATTCGAGCCGACCGATATGGCTCAGGTCTATATTCAATTTCAGGATTCCCGCCGGTTGGGTGACCCGGAATCCGGTAACCTGGAATCGACCGATAATGTCGATCTGCATCAGGCATACTTCGAACTGCAGTGCCCTTCCCTGCCGATATTCTACCTCAAGGGTGGGCGATTCGAGGTCAACTATGGCAATCAGCGCGTATTCGGTGCGGTCGGCTGGCATAATATCGGCCGGAGCTGGGATGGTATGATTGCGTCCTTCCGTCCGGAAAACTACCGTGTCGATTTCTTCTACCTGAAGAAAGAGGAAGTCAATTCCGCGGGTTACAATCGTGACTTCGATGTCTTCGGTGTCTATTCGACATTCGAAAAGGCGCACTTCGACGCCTTTATCTTTTATGAGCTGAACGCCGACTCCAACGGCTATGCCGAGGCGCCGCTTAAGCGATTCAACCTTGGCGGGTATTACAATAATACGTTCAGTAATTTCGATGTCACCTTCCAGGGCAACTATCAGATGGGTACTATCGTTCCGGATATGCTGCCGGACACGATGTCGCTCGATATCGCGGCATTTATGGTAAACGGTGAGTTCGGGTATACATTCGACGGCAAGGGCAATGTCCGCACGGCGCTTGGATTCGATTACACCTCGGGCGATGACGGTACGGATGCGACCAAATATAAATCATATACGAATGCCTATTACACCGGGCACGCCTTCCGCGGTTACATGGATTATTTCCTGGGTTCGCCGATGACCGGCCTCATCGATGTCATGCTACGCGCCAAGGGCAATGTCGCCCCCAATTGGATTCTGAAGGGCGACTTCCATTACTTTAAGACGGCGGAGAATTATAACAGCGCCGTCGATGGAACGCTGACTTCAAAGGTTGGGTTTGAAGGCGATATCACGCTGGTCCGCAAAGTCGCCAATGGTTCGGTCGTCACGGGCGGGCTCTCAGTCTTCTCACCGGAAGAAGACTATGCCGGTAAAGACAGCAAGATGGGCCTGTGGGGATACCTCATGTGGACGGTGAACTTCTAATTCCGGGAAGTTTTGACTAAGGGAAATGCCGACAAGCATTTCCCTTTTTTATTTTCAGACGGGCAACCGAATTGGGAATATTGCGTACTATGTACTAAACAGGAGGTGCGCTATTAAGACGATGACATCAAGCCGAATTTGGGGACTGATCCTCGTAATTGCAGGATCGCTGTTTCTCTTAAACAACTTGAATTTCGAAATATTCGAGTTCGTCACGTTTTGGTCACTGGCCCTGATTTGTTTTGGGATATACCTGGTCTACCGCGCGATTAAAAAAGAGCGCGGCAAAGATTCAAATTACAGCGACTTTAAGTTCTTCGGCGATACGCATCATGATAATATCTCGGGCGATATCGACAAGTCCGATATCAGCCACTTTATCGGCGACACGGATTTGAATTTCGTCAATGCGGAATTGAAGCCGGGCGTTAATCGCCTCAATATCTCTTCATTCATCGGTGATATCCGGATATTCGTCAAGAAAGACACGGCGGTAAAAGTCTATAGCAGCAATCTGATCGGCGATTTGCGCTTCTTCGATGTCCATCGCACCGGATTCGGTAATTCATTCAGCGAACAGACGCCGAATTACGAGTCGGCCTCGACCAAGATCGATATTCATTGCAGCAGTTTAATCGGGGATGTCAAGATTTCGGCGGTGTGAGATATTTCCTTGCGGGGGCCGGATTATTCGGTCTTGGGAATACATGTGCTACTGTATGTAATGTTTCATAATTCCATGATACTATTATAAACCACTGCGTCATCGCGAGGGAGTCATTCCGATGACAACCGTCGCGATCTCAGGATGTTGTATAGAGCAATGCAGCATAGATATACACCCTGAGATTGCGACGCCCTAAGAAGGGCTCGCAATGACCCGTACTTATTGATAAATTCGGCTGTCATTTATTTCATTCAGAAAATACTACTAGCCATACCGAGATGCAATGCGCGAAGCGCGAGCGCCGAGGAATCTGCCCTTGTCGTGCACTTTTGAGTGGGGTGCCCGAGTCTTCGAGGGCGAGGTGTGTTTTTCGCGCTTTGCGCGATGGCAGGTTTCTTTGGGAAACCTGCCCTACGTTTTGTCGAAACCACAGGGGTTTCGACCTACAAGACGGCGGTTTTATGAAAAATCCGCCCTACTGGATTCCCGACTCGGTCGTCATAAGAATGACTCCCTCTCGGGAATGACAAAATGTATTATGTTTCGACCTACAATTGGCGGGAACCCACGGTCCGCCGCGGCGGATGGGCTACCCACTCATAATTTTTACAAGATGTACCGGCTGAGGTCTTTGTTCTGCAGGATATTCGACAGGACATCGTTGACCATCGCTTCGGTCACGACAACCGTCTTTTCGCAGTCGGGCGCATCAAACATGATTTCGTCCAGCAATGTTGCCATCACAGTATGCAATCGCCGCGCACCGATGTTTTCCGCCGTCTCATTCACCTCGGCCGCTATCGCTGCGATGCGCTTGACGGCGCCATCCTCGAATGATATCTGTACGCCTTCGGTCGCCAGCATTTCTTTGTATTGCCGCGTGAGGGCCGCCTTCGGTTCGGTCAGGATGCGCACGAAATCCTCGGCTCCGAGCGAATTCAATTCGACGCGAATGGGGAGTCTCCCCTGCAATTCCGGCACCAGATCCGACGGCGATTTGCCGTGGAATGCTCCGGCCGCGATGAACAGCATATGATCGGTGTGCACCATGCCGTATTTCGTCATGACATTGCAGCCCTCGACGACCGGGAGGATATCCCGCTGGACGCCTTCGCGAGAGACATCCGGGCCATGCTGCGAACCTTTGCCGACGATCTTATCGATTTCATCGATGAACACCATGCCGGATTCCTGCGCCCGCTCAAGTGCTATCTGAACGACTTCATCCATGTTGATGAGCTTGCTCGTTTCCTCGGCTTCGAGAATCTTGCGCGCCTCGGCGATGGTCATCTTCTGTTTTTTCTTCTTCTGCGGCGGGAGCAGATTGCCGAACATCTCCTTGAAGTTCATGCCCATCTCTTCGAGTCCCTGCGGAGTGAATACTTCGATTGTCGGTAAACCACCGGATGAGACTTCAACTTCGACGGTGCGGTCTTCGAGCAATCCGTTTTCCAGCATTCCCTTCATGCGCTCGCGAGTGCTTTTTATGCGGTCCGAATCGGCTTCCGTCATTCCGGCCTGAGGACGACTGGATGGGAGGAGCAATTCCAATAGTTTTTTCGTCGTACGTTTTTTGGCTTCCTCGGCGACGGTCCTGGACTTTTCCTCTTTGACCATGTTGACGGCGAGGTCGACCAGGTCGCGGATCATCGACTCGACATCGCGGCCGACATATCCGACCTCGGTGAATTTCGAGGCCTCGACTTTGACAAATGGGGCGGCCGTTAAATCGGCCAAACGTCGCGAGATTTCCGTCTTACCTACGCCGGTCGGACCGATCATCAGGATATTGGCCGGCATGATTTCTTTGGAGATATCGGATGTGATGCTCTGACGGCGCCAGCGGTTGCGCAAGGCGATTGCGACCGCGCGCTTGGCCTTGTCCTGCCCGACGATGTATTTATCCAGCTCCTCGACGATTTGTTTCGGCGTGAGCTTTTCGATGGCGTTTTTATTCTTTTTTGATTGTTTGCTTGTCTGTATTTCCATTATTACTCCAGAGTCTCTACAATGATATTGGAATTAGTATAGACGCAGATATTGGCCGCGACTTCCATCGCCTTGCGTGCGATGGCGGGCGCATCGAGATCGGTTTCGGCGATCAATGCCCGAGCCGCAGCGAGCGCATAGTTGCCGCCGGAACCGATGGCAATAATGCCGTCATCCGGTTCGACGACATCTCCCTGCCCAGTGAGAATAAGCAGGTGCTCCTTATCGGCGACGGCGAGGAGCGCCTCGAGGTGCCGCAGGAATTTATCCCGCCGCCATTCTTTAGCCAGTTCGACCGCAGCTCGGACGAGTTGCCCGTTGAACTCCTCAATTTTTTTCTCGAACAGCTCAAACAGCGTGAAGGCATCAGCGGCAGAGCCTGCGAATCCGGCCAGGATTTTGTCGTTGTACATCCGGCGCAGTTTTTTGGCGGTACCTTTCATGACGGTCTGCCCAAAGGTCACCTGACCGTCTCCGGCCATGGCCACTTTGCCGTTGTGGTGCACAGCGATGATTGTTGTCGCGTGTATTTCCGGTTTTTTCATGTGTTCCTCGTTATATGTTACGCGCGCGGATGCGCTTTTTTGTATGCCGCTTTCAGCCGCCCCGCGGTAATGTGCGTGTATTGCTGAGTGGTCGAGAGCGCCTCGTGCCCCAGCATCTCCTGAATGGCGCGGATATCGGCGCCGTTATCCAGCAGATGGGTCGCAAAGCTGTGGCGAAGCATGTGCGGCGTGACCTTGACGCCCGCCTTGAGCCCATACGTACGGACGATGCGGTTGACACTGCGGACGGTCAGCGGTTCTCCCCTGTAATTGAGAAACAGCCGATTACTGTCGATGCCCAGATCTGCCAGTTTGCGCTTCCTCATCTGATTATATTTCTTATACGCTTTAATCGCCGGATCGCCCATGGGGACATTGCGCTCCTTGCTGCCTTTGCCGAAGACGGTGATCATCTTGCGGTCGATGTCGACGGCATCGAGTTTGATTCCGACCAGTTCGGCCCGGCGCATGCCGGATGAATACAGGAATTCCAGCATGGTCAAATCCCGGAAGAGGCGGAACCATTTGTTTAGCATCTGTTTCTCGGTTTTGGCCGGGGTGCCGTCCGGTTTCGGTTCGAGTATCTCCTTTACCTGCTCGGGCGATAAAAATTCAGCCAGCTTGCGGGAATATTTAATCTTCGGGAGCTCGAAAAACAAGTCCGGTGCGGCCTTTTTGGTCTGGATGAATTTCTGGAAGGTCGCCAGGGCGGACAGAAAGCGCGCGATGGAGCGGTTACCGATATCCTTGTCGTTGAGGCGTCCGAGGAAGGTGCGCAGGAGAATCTTGTTGACCCGCGCGAAGGCCTCGGTCGGGAACTGCTGAGTGTGCAGGAATTCGGCGAAGCGGTCGAGGTCTCGTTTGTATCCGGCGGTGGTATTGGGGCTGTAGCGGCCGGATTTTTCGAGATACTCGTAGAACGCCTGCAGGTATTGCGCATATCTTTCCATGGTAGTAAAGGTAGGCGTTTGAGGTTATGGAATCAATCACTTTCTTGGGAGGAATTAAATCTCACATCTATGTCAGTTATAAATCAGGAGCGTTGTTAAATTCAATACTAGTTTCTCCTTCATAGATAAATTGGCCAAAAAGTTTCTCAGGCTTAGGATATTTCATGTGTTGATCATATTCGTAGTCATAATATCTATCGAGTGTGCCGTGAGGTGTAATCACATAATGCATTACATGCCATTGGCCTTTTCCACGACCATCAGAGTATGCCTTTTTTGGTGCATAGGTCACAAGCAATTCATATTGCGTTCCTATCTCTGCAATAATTTCTGGGCTATCAAAAACCATTGCAGCTTGAAGGAAATCAAAAGCATGGCAAATTGGGATTTTTACAGGTTGATTCAGAATTGGTGATTCAGCTATCAAGTATCCATAGGGTAAAAGCATGCTTTCCGCCTTAACCTCGTTATTTGGACCAACTACAGTTCCTCCCCTATCAAATTCTAATATACGAAAAACATGACGAACAATATCTATCCAAGCTATATCTTGCCCAATTACAGGCATGAAGTTATAAATATCTATTCCTTTGGCCAACAAAGATTCCCTATATTTCTGCTGAGCCCGAGCGATTTTTGCTTCTGCCTCTTCTCTATCCAAACCGGCCAATTCTTCCATTGATAGTCCAAGTTGTTGCATTTCATTGTTAATACGTTTTTCGTTACTGCTTATTCGCATCCAATGTTTTGCAATAACCCAAATACCAATTATGGCTATTATCGCGATTATTATTTCCATTTATTCCAGCCTACGCCGATATTGCACATTAAGATAATGTTTTTATTATATTATATAAGGGATGTATTTGTCAAGTACGGATGGGCAATTCGTGAATCGCCCCTACGGTACTATTCTGTTTTAGATGTAATTGGTCCTCGCCATTGTATGTATTCCTTGCCTTTGGGCGTAACAATAAGTTGGTTATTCTGAATATCGACTAGATAATGAGTTCTTAATGCTTCCATAATGGCCTTTCGTTCATCGACGCTTAGTATTATTTGTTGCATGAACGTATCTGCAAGTTCCACCGTAGGCGGAGGTTGAAGCTTCGCCAGCCAATCAAGCACTACCTGTGAATTGTGAGCCAAATAGTAATTAAGATAACGATATTCCCATATCGCTGCTCGTGCTCTCTCTGCCTCAAATAGTTCTCTTATTAATTTTTGATCTTCCACCGATAGCGTCATTTCTTCTAATACAGTTTGTTCATCAGCTGGTTTGGGATTGGTCCCAGCCATTTTATTAGGTGCTTCTATTGATTTTTCGATTTGCGAAGTTGTAAGCTCACCACCACCAGGCAGTCTTATTGTCGCAATGTGTTTAATTAAGTTTTTAATTTCAGGCTTGAATTTTATTATGAACAACAATGCTAATGCGCCGATTATTACAGGTGCCGAAAAAAGCACCCTAAAATATTTTAAAATTAACTGTGCTATTGCCATTTTTTTCACCCCTTAGCAAAGAATAGTCTTTATAATCTGGTACCCCACCCATTGAGTAAGTAATAATGCAATATTATTTACTCATATAACTCAATGCAATAAAAATCGCGATGTGATTCATTATTTCCCGCCATAAGATGAAGTTTTATATAGATTATTAAATTCCGCCATTTACGCTTCGCGCATGTCAAGATCGCAAATACCAAAGGGCGATTCGTGAATCACCCCTACGAATTAATAAAGAGACAAGAGCAGATTCCTCAGTCGGCCCGAGGACGGGCCTCGTTCGGAATGACGGAAAAGTTATATGAATAATGAATTATGGATTATGCACTCACTGCTATAATAGTACCGGTCATTGCGAGGAGCGCGTCCGCCCAGGCGGACCAGCGACGTCGCAATCTCAGGATGTAATATTTGCCGCTCAGTACAGGACATTGGTGGCCCATCCCTTTTTTGGCTTTGCAAAAAAGGGTGGGTTCCCGCAATACATAGGTTGTTGGTGCACGGGGACGTACACCAACCACATAAATCTCAGGATGTGAATCTGTGGTAGTGAGGTCTATCTCACACCCTGAGATCGCGACGCCCTAAGAAGGGCTCGCGATGACGCGGCGGTCTTTATATTGTCCATGGAATCGCCGGATATTATTTGCACCGCAAGATGATTTGGTTAAGCTATCAATGTGTGAAGTACCGAAGTGCGGCATGGATTCCCGACTCGGTCGTCTAAGAAGCCTCCCTCTCGGGAATGACAGAATAAAGGAAAACGAAGAGAACACACCCCGCCATCGAAGACTCGGGTGCCCCTCTCGAGAGGGGATAAAAAAAGGCGATCTTTGTGGATCGCCTATTTAGAAACTCTGTCGGTGCACGGGGACGTACACCGACCACATAAATCATGTATGCAAACTAATTACTTCGCGGTTTGCTCCGCCAGTTGCTCCTCGGATTCGCCGTGCGATTCCGTGTCGGGCGGATAGCTCACGACCTTGCACTCGGGGCATTGAAAATGGAAGCCCTTCGCCTTGGTGTTCTTCTCCACCAGGAAGGCGTGGCCACAGGCCTTGCACGGCTGGTTCACCGGTTTGTTCCACGATGCGAAGTCGCACTTCGGATAATTCGTGCAACCGAAGAATACGCGTCCGCGGCGGCTCTTGCGCTCGACGATCTCGCCCTCGCAATCATCCTTCGGACACTTCACACCGGTCGTGATGGCCTGCGTGTGCGTGCACTTGGGATAATTCGAACAGCCGAGGAATTTGCCGAAGCGGCCAGTTTTGATGACCAATTTGGCGCTGCACTTCGGGCAATCGATATCGGTGAGCTGCGCCTCTTCTTCATCGCCCAGCGGTTTGGTCGTTTTGCATTCGGGATACCCGGAGCAGGCAAGGAAGCGTCCGTTGCGGCCCCACTTGATGACCATCGGGCGGCCGCAGTTTTCGCATGATTCATCGGTCTGTTCGATGAGCGAATCCTTGATTTCCTTGGCCTTACCCTTGAGCGACGACATCTGTTCCGAGAACGGATTATAGAATTCGCTCATGACATCGGTCCACTCGACCTTACCCTCTTCGATTTCGTCCAGCTCCTGCTCCATGTTGGCAGTGAAGGAGACATCGAAGAGTTCATCGAGATTTTCGACCAGAATTTTCGTCACGGCAAATCCGAGTTCGGTCGGCACCAGGCGGCGATCGGTCAGGTCGACATATTTGCGTGATTTCAGCGTCGCGATAATCTGCGCATAGGTCGACGGTCGGCCTATCCCCTGCGCCTCGAGTTCTTTCACCAGCGAGGCCTCGGAGAACCGCGGCGGCGGCTTGGTAAAGTGTTGAGACGGCGTGAACTCTTTGGCGGTGACGGCATCGTTGAGTTCCAGATGCGGAATCTCGCCTTTGTCTTTGCCGTTGCCGTTTTTGCCGTTGGTATCGCTCTCTTTATAGACTTTGAGATATCCGTCGAATTTGAGATTGAGCGAGCTGGCCCGGAACAGATACTTGCCGCCGGTGACATCGACCGACACGGTATCATAAACAGCCGGGTTCATCTGTGATGCGATGAAGCGCTCATAGATCAGCGTATACAACTGGAGCCGATCTTTGGTCAGCGCCCGTTTGAGTTTCTCGGGGCTGTATTCGAGATAGGTCGGGCGGATGGCTTCGTGCGCATCCTGCGCCGACTTTTTGGATTTGTACATGCGCGGAGAATCCGGCAGGTATTCCTCGCCGTATTTATTCTTGATGATCGAGCGGGCCTCGTGAATGGCATCGGGTTCGACGCGGACCGAATCGGTTCTCATATACGTGATAAGACCGACGGTGCCTTCTTTCGTCTTGAGGTCGATACCTTCATACAGTGCCTGCGCGATGCGCATGGTCTTGTTCGGAGCGAATCCGAGCTTGATGGCCGCTTCCTGCTGTAAGGTCGAGGTGATGAACGGCGGGAGCGGATTTCTTTTCTTGGTCCCGATTTTGATATCGGTGACCGAGTAACTTTGATTTTTCAGTTCGGCAAGGACGGCGTCGGTCGTCGCCTGATCGCCCAGTTCCGGCTTCTCGCCATTGATCTTAGCCAGCTTGGCGTAGAAAACTTTTTTCTGTTTATTGGCGAATTCGGCCTCGATCTCCCAGTATTCCTGGGGCTCGAAGGCTCGGATTTCGCTCTCGCGCTCGCAGATGATTCTGAGCGCCACCGACTGAACACGTCCGGCCGAGAGGCCTCGGGCCAGCGTCTTCCATAAAAAGGGCGACACCTCGTAGCCGACGAGGCGGTCGAGGATGCGGCGCGCCTGCTGGGCATTGACCAGATTCATGTCGATTTCGCGGGCATGATCGAACGCCTCGGTCACGGCTTTTCGCGTGATGGCGTTGAAGGCGATGCGGTGCATATCGGCATTGATGCCGCGCGACTTTTTCAGGCTGTTGGCGACATGCCAGGCAATTGCTTCCCCCTCGCGATCAGGGTCGGGAGCCAGATAAATGTGGTCGGCCTTCTTGGCCGCCGCCCGCAATTGCTTAATAACTTTATCTTTGCCGTCGATGACGACGTATTCGGGCTCGAAGTTGTTGGCAACATCGACCCCGGTCTTTGATTTGGGCAGATCGATGATATGCCCGATGGTCGCCATAATCTCAAAATTATCGCCCAGGAATTTCTTGAGCGTTTTGGATTTGGCGGGTGACTCAACTATCAGAAGATTCTTCGGCATCTGTACCCGGCTTAAATTCTACCTTCCCCTCCAGGCAATCCTGCAAAGCGCGGAAGGTTACTTTGCGACCGTCGATTTCGATCCGGTCGGCATTTTCCTTGTTGAGCATCTCGAGTTTGGCAAGACGTATCTGGTTAAGCTGACGGGCCCGCTGGGAGGCGATCAACACGGCCTGATAGCGGTTCTCAGTCAACTCACTGAATAAGTCAAGAGGCATAAATCCCATATAACTCTCCTCATCCTGTAGGGCTTCGCTTATTTTGGAACCGAGTAGGCTTTCGATTTGTTCCGGCCAAAATAGGTAACACCGACCGTCCAGGATTTAATGATATGGTCGGCAGCGTTCACTGCTTCATTAATGTCTTTATTGACGATAATATAATCAAAACGGTTGTACTGTCTTCGTTCGACGATGGCGTTTTTTAACCTAACATTAAGCTGTTCTTTGGTTTCGGTGCCTCGGCGCTTGAGCCGCCGGCGCAGTTCGGCTTCGGAGGGGGGCATAATAAAAAGCGACAGGGCCTCCGGATATTTCTTTTTTATGCTGGCAGCGCCTTTTACGTCGACGTCGAGCAGGATAACTTTGCCTTTTTTCAAGGCTTCCTCGAGCGGCTTGCGCGGTGTACCATAATAATAGAGGTGCACCTTGGCCGTCTCGGCAAACATGTCCTTCTTTTTCATCTCTCGGAACGCGTTGATATCGGTAAAGAAGTATTCCCGACCGTGTTCCTCGTTGATTCGTCTGGCGCGGGTTGTGTAGGATATAGAGAATCGCCAGTCCGGATTTGTATCCAGTAACTGCCGACAGATGGTCGTTTTTCCGCCGCCGGACGGTGATGATATGATAACGATTTTACCTGCGGCTTTTTTTCCGGCCAAGATAGAACCCCTTACTCGATATTCTGCACTTGTTCGCGCAGTTTTTCTATTTCTTCCTTTAAAGCGATCGCCAGCGCAGATGTATCCCCTGAGACGGACTTGGAGCCGATCGTGTTCGATTCGCGGCCCATTTCCTGCAGAATAAAATTCATCCGTTTCCCGGCCTCGTCATTTGTATTCAGGGCCTTATCGAAAAGATCCACATGAGAGCGGAGGCGGATGCATTCTTCGGTGACATCGGAGCGGTCGGCATAGACGGTGACTTCTTCGGCCAGGCGGGTCGGATCGATCTGTATCCCCTCGCCCAGTTCCTTGACACGCTTTTCCAACCGTTTCTTGTATTCAGTAATATTTTGCGGTGATTGTTTTTCGATTTTAGCGACCAGCTTGAGCACGGTTTGGCAGCGTTTTTTCATATCCTGCTTGAGGTTACGCCCCTCGGCCGCGCGCATGCGGATGAGTTCTTTCAGGGCTTTGACCAGAATTTTTTCCAGATCAACCCACATCTCCGCATCATTAATAGTGTCACTTGGTTTGCTTATTAACTCGGGGTGTGCCGCAAGATGGCCAATTTCAATATCACCGGCCAGTTTAAGCTGTTTCTTCAGGGCCAGCAACTGTTTGTAGTAGGCTTTGGCGGCTTCAAGATCGAGGATTTCCACAGCCGACGGGACGATATCCAGATTGACCGTAATCGTGATCTTGCCCCGCGATACCATATTATTGATGGTTTCTTTGACCTTGTTTTCCAGCCCGGCGAGTGTCCGAGGCATACGAAAAACGCATTCGAGATAGCGACTGTTAACCGAAGCAAGCTCTATTGACAGCTTATATTTCTTCCGAAGGACCTCTGCCCTGCCGAATCCGGTCATAGAATTCATATATCACCGCCTTCTTTAGATAAGCAGAGAATATAGAGAAGATTAAAGGTTTGTCAATTGGTTTTATCGACGGTTTGCTCGTGAGGGGTGTCAATGTGACGTTCGGACGAGACATCCGGGTGTTCGAGCTTGATCATCGGGCCTACCGGAGTCTCAGTGGTCGCGGTCGTCGTAAGATTGGCCATCTGCCGGGTAATCGATTGAATTCGCCTGGCGGAATTCATGATCATATCGAGTTTCTTCTGCAAATCGGGGCTGTAGGAATCCCGATTTTCCAGGAGTAATTCGACGGTACCGAGAATCGCCATGAGCGGATTGTTGATCTCGTGGTTCAGAGTCGAGGTCATGGTCGTGATGGTTTCCAGTTTCTCGGCGGCGCGCGCCTTGGCTTCCAGACGCCTGTTTTTGATAATTAATTTTTGCTTTTTGTATGATTGCCGGATGACTCGGGGAATCGTCTCGCTGTAATCACCGGTTTTGGTGATATAATCGGTCGCGCCGGCCTTCATGGCTTCGACCGCAACCTGTTCGTTTCCTGCACCGGTAATGATGACGACCGGGGTATCGGTCGTTTCGACTCGGATCAGGGCCAATAAATCGAGACCATTAATATCGGGCAGATGGAAGTCCATGCAGATGAGATCATATTTCCCGTTTTTCAGTGTCGGGAGGAATTTTTGTCCGGTATCGAAAACGAAGACTCGCGAGCCTGGGAATTTTTCCCGGACGGCTTGTTCGAATAAAATCGCATGGAAGCGATTGTCTTCGATCAGCGCTATTTGCATCGTCTTCTTCATGTCGATTCCTTGCCTTCGACCGGCAGGATAAACGTGACACTCGTCCCGATTGTCTTTTTATCATCGATATCTATCGTTCCGCCCCAAGAGGATACGATGTCCCGAGCGATCGACAGGCCGATACCGATACCGGCATGATTGAGCGAATCGGGATTACAGAAAAACGGCTCGAATACTTTCGCGCGGTATTTAGCCGGGATACCGGGGCCATTGTCGGAAACGGTAAAGGCATACCCGTTTCCCTGCCAGGCATAGGAAAAAACGATCTCCGGCTTTTTTACGCCATTGGAATATTTGTGGGCATTATCGAAGAGATTGCGCAGGACGGTCGTAAACTTCATCCGCGGCGCCACAATTTCCGGCAGTTTGCTGGGCAGTGACACTTTGTGGTTGAGTTCGGGGTATTGCGCTTTCATCTGCTGTGTGATGTCCTTGAGAACATCCGACAGTTGAAAGGTCGTTATATCTTCATCTCTGCCGCGCATCTGCGCCAATTGTTCGATTCCGGTCAACAGCTTCGCGACGATGGCCGAGTTTTCCGCGATACAATCCACGGCGAAGGCGGCATCGCCGGATAATTCTTTGCGATGATTCGAATTGAGGCGCCTCGCGAAGGCTTCGAGTGTAATAATCGGCGCACGCAGGTCGTGGGCCAGCGCCAGAATGAATGAATTATCTCCGGCCTTCCCTGCCAGGGCATCGGGAACCGGCGTAAGAGAATAGATAAAGAAAGTTTGTTCATCTATTGCGATCGGCGAACCGATGACATGCATCGGGTTGTCATACCCCGTCATGCGCATAACCTGGTTCACGCAATTTGAATTCATAACGGTGCGGGCAAACGGTGAACTTTCGAATGGGATGACTTTACCGTTTAAGTCGGTCAGCGGCAGTTGTTCATAAATGCGCGTCATATCACTCAATGCGCCGTCGATTTCATGCTTGTGCAGACATTCGGCGAAGGCATCATTGTAATACAGAATATCGAAATTATCATTGGCCAGAGCCATCATCGTATGCTGTCCCGATGCGATGCGACCGGCCATCCCGAACTGTTCACTGTATGGACTTATGTTATCGTAAGATGGGAATCGCTCGTTCCAATTGCGGATGTACAATTCGATATCGTTGACGCAGTTTTGGGGCGGCTGATATTCCGCGGAACCCTGCAGGCAAACAATCAGGCGATGCTGCCTGAAATTGAGAAACAGCACGGCCTCTGAGCGATTGTCTCCGAAACCATCGTGCAGAGATTTGTCTTCGGTTCTGAACGAGAAGCGATTGCGCGGTTCGATCGAAAATAATTCGACGTACGCAGGAGCGGCGAATCCGGTTTCCTGCTTAGGATACGACCCGACCGTTACCAGGTGTCCGGAATTATCCGGCAAATAGCAATCGGCGCGATTATATCCGCCGGCCCGACAGAATATTTCGGCAACCTCATTAATCGAAATCTCTTCGATTTCGCTCCCCAGCAGTCCCAGGAAGCGGCGCTCATAGTTGCTCGGCTGAGCGCATTCCGCGGAATCCTGCGGCAGGAGAATGATCTGATAATTGACCGGGTTACCGGCAATGAAATTCAGCGTGATGACGGCGTTGAATGTATGGAAGTTCCCGTCCTGTAGTTTGACGGCCAGCGATACAGCATCATAGAATGACTCATATCGGTTGTGCCGCGCGAGGATATCCTCGAGCAATTGACGGGACGGTGTCGAGATATACTCGCCGATCGGGCGGCCGAATAGCTCCTCGAGTGATGCTCCGAGAAGCTCCTCGACTTCGTCATCGATATAGACAAAACGACCCTTAAGGTCTATTTTGAAAACTGCGCATGGGGCAGCGATCTGTGTTTCTGCAGTTGTGATGTCCGGCATAAACTCATAGCTTAAATACTTTTACCTTCTCTTCTATACCATCGGCAGAAACAAAGATTATATAAACGCCCGAGGCGACTTTTTCGCTGTTTTGATTGATTCCGGGCCAGGAAAATACAGGTGTTGTCGCGGTTGATTGAAAGACTTTCTCGCCGCTCAGGGTATAAATGCGAATTTCGTATGCGGAAAACGCGGCTTTTTCGAGTCGTATCGTCAAATTATCGGCAAACGGATTGGGGCCGACAAACAGCTTGAATTCGTCGGTGATTGTGACAATCGTGAGGGTTTCCTCGGCGCTCAAGGCGCCGCTGGTTGCGATAATAGTAAATTCTCGCGTTCCTTCTTGCGAGATATCGCCGGAGATATGAATATCGGCGGTGCCGTCGCCATTGTCGACAAAACTATAGCTGGCGGGAAGGTCGGGCGCGGTCATCGTGATCGGCAGGCCGTCGGTCGAGGATGCCGTCACCGTGATTGTCGTGTCTTCACCGGGAGTGATATAGACGATTGGAATCGGTGTGATTTGGAGCGTCTGGGCGGCCTTGACCACATCCGGGACGCCGAATCCGAGCCGGTAATTGGGATCCGGAGTCGGATACAGGTGTCCGGCTTCCATCAGGCGTTGCCGAACGGCCATTGGGTTACCCTTCAGCGATGGATTTGCCTGCATGATGAGGGCGGCACATCCGGCGATGAGCGGCGCGGACAATGATGTTCCTGACTTTACATAGTATCCCCCGGCATCATTGGCACAATAGGTAGCGGAACCGAGGGCGGAGACCTCAGGTTTCATCCGACCATCGGCAGTCGGTCCATATGACGTAAAAGAGGTTGGATTCAGTGACACATCGACGGCCCCGACGGCGATAATGGAATCGGCATCGGCCGGTGCGGAAATGATATGCCAGGTATCGTTCCCCTCGTTACCGGCTGAGGTAACGACGAGGATGCCTCGTGAGGCGGCGATATCGGCGGCAATAGTCGTTGTAGCGGTGTTGCCGTCCATGTCGGCATTGGTATACCAGTTTATATAACCGAGTGAAGAGGAAATAATATCGGCGCCTGCGGAATCGGCCCATTCCATGGCAAAGACCCAGTTGTCCTCTTCGGTCTGATACTCGGCCGAGACATCTTCGGTTTTGGCCAATAGATACGATGCGCCATAGGCGGTGCCGATCAGGAATCCGGGGTCATATCCCCCGCATGCGGACAGAGTGGCGGTACCGTGGTTCGTTTCTGATGAAATCGGAAAGGCATCGGTGACGTCTGAATCATTATAAATGAAGTCGTAGGTAGCGACAATGTCCATAGAATCGAAGGCGATATGGGCGGTGTCGTATCCTGAATCGAGGAATGCAATAAGGACGCCGGTACCGTCCAATCCCAGCGAATGGGCGGAATCGGCATTGAGCATGGCATTCTGGGTAAACGAGGAGCCGTAGTCGGCGGCATCAGGCGGCGGTATTAAAGTGGGTTTATACGCCGATACCGGTTCCGGCCTGCGAGTGTATGTCTTGACGATATCTATTTGGCGAATGAATGGGAATTCGGATATTTGTGTTATGTTCTCTGATGTCAATTCCGCGGATACGGCATTAAGCCAGCGCGAGGCTCGGACATTCGTGCCGCCGGCATCTTTGATGGCCTGTACAAAATCAGGATTGACCGGCAGGTCGAGATTATCCATCGGAATCACGGCTCGCCTCGTGAGGGCTCGGTCGGAAAAGCGGTCGGCCACACTGCGCAAGCCGAATGACGATTCGGTTTTCTCCGTGAAGTATATCCAGACCTTATGGACGTCGGATGCTTCCGCGGCTGTTATGCGGTCTTCCAGGAGCGGAGATACTTTACCGCTGTCGGCAGACATAAATCCGGCGCAAACCAGGCAGAAACAAAACAGCGCCATGAAATATTTGACAGATCCCTTTGTACTCATGTATTTCGTATCCTTACTCGTGGTGATATTCTCAGTATCGGATGTCAGACATCACTCCTGTATAGTATACAGACTGATATCTCGCCGCAATTGTAAAACCGCGGCGAATAATTTTTATTGCATATGCGGCGTAGTCTAATATATTGAAAGGCACAACATTATCACGACACATCAGAATCGGGAGAGACCGCTTGGAGTTTCTGGACAGACTATTTGCCGTTGCCGTCGACTATGCCTGGGGACTCCCTCTGGTTATTCTTCTTATCTCCGCAGGAATCTTTTTTACGATTGCCGGGCGATTTATACCGTTTCGCGGGTTGCGACATTCAATCGATATTCTCAGGGGAAAATTTGACAATCCGGATGATCCCGGTGAAATCAGCCATTTTCATGCGTTGTCCTCAGCCCTGTCGGCAACTATCGGGATGGGTAATATTGCCGGAGTGGCGATAGCCGTAACGCTGGGCGGACCGGGGGCCATATTCTGGATGTGGATAGCCGGATTGGTCGGTATGTCGACCAAATTTTTCACCTGTACCCTTGCCTGCATGTACCGGAAAAAGGACGAAAACGGCATCGAACAGGGCGGCCCGATGTATTTTCTGGAAGTCGGGCTGGGCAGATATGCCAGGCCGCTGGCTATCATGTTCGCTCTCTTCGGAATGATTGGTTGTCTGGCGATGTTTCAGACCAACCAATTGTCGGGATTGCTGGATAACGATTGGGGATTCCCCCGCTACCTTACCGGTATTATCTGTGCCGTCGCGGTCGGAGTCGTCATTATCGGAGGCATCGTTCGGGTCGGCAAAGTAACCAGTAAGATTGTCCCCGCTATGTTCGTTCTGTATGTCGTCTCCGCCCTGATTATCATTATCGGTGACCTTTCCGCCATTCCGGGTATTCTGAAATCTATCGTTACTCAGGCGTTCGGGAGCGACGCCATTCTGGGAGGCGGCGCCGCTATTGCATTTCGAGAAGTGTTAGTCAATGGTGTCAAACGGGCGGCATTTTCCAATGAGGCCGGAATCGGAACGGCTCCGATGGCTCATGGGGCCGCCAAAACAAAGGAACCTGTTCGCGAGGGTCTCATCGCGATGCTCGGACCGTTTCTCGATACGAATATCGTGTGCACATTGACGGCGCTGGTGATTCTTTCTTCGGGAGTATCGGCGGCCGATGACGGCGTCGTGATGACAGTCAATGCATTCGAACATGGGATGCCCGGGTATGGCCGGTATATATTGACGCTCGTCATCATTCTGTTCTCGGTGTCGACAATGATCTCATATTCATATTACAGCCTAAAATGTTCGCGTTATTTATTCGGGTATAAATTCGGCAGTTATTATGTCTATGTGTATATTCTCAGCCTGTTTGTCTCGTCCATATGGACGCAGGATATGGTCATTAATATTCTCGATACCTCATTCGCGATGATGGCCATCCCGACGCTGGTCGGAACTTTATTATTGTCACCCAGAGTCTTACGGGAGACAAAAGAATATTACAAGCGCATGAAGCTTTAGTATCTTCAGATTTCTGTTTATTTTATTTTTCTTCTTTGTCATACCGGGTAAATCCCTTCACTGCATATGCCGATATACAGATTATTATGATTTGGGGGTTATTTGTATGTCTTATATGACCTGGGATAAAAGATTCAGTGTCGGCATCCAGGAGTTGGATGACCAGCACAAACGCCTAATTGATTTGATTAATGCTCTGCATGATTGCCGAGTCAAGGGTCCGGGCGGCAAATGCGTCGGGAAGCTGCTCGACGAAATCGCAGAATACATTAAGACTCATTTTTCCTATGAAGAAGCGCTTATGAGCAAAGTCAATTTCCCGGGATTCGAAGAGCATCAGGCCGAGCACCTCAAGATTATACAGGTGACGGCACGATTCAAGCGGCGGGTTCAGAGTGATTCTCCGCCGACCGCGTTTGAATTATTTATCTTTTTGAAACGATGGCTGACTGAGCATATTCTGGAAAGCGATAAGGTGATTGGCAAATACATTGCCAATGAGTTGGCCAAACAGGCAGTCGAATAGACTGCGAAAATCTTCTTCCAGTAATTATTCTTCTTTAAAATTCGTCGGGAGCGGCTTGAGGTGCACCTTTTTGCCGTCTTTTCTGACAATGACACCGGGCGTACCGACAACGGTACAGTTGTCCGGAATATCCACCATGTAAATGAATGTATTGGCGCCGATATTGATATTGTTGCCGATGGTCAAGGGGCCTAATATCGTTGCGCCGGTTCCGATGACGACATTGTTTCCGAGGGTGGGATGGCGTTTTTTCTTGTGATGGCCGGTGCCGCCGAGGGTGACATTGTGGAAGAGGACGCAGTTATCGCCGATTTCGGCAGTTTCGCCGATGACGATTCCCGCTCCGTGATCGACAAAAAAGCCTTTTCCAATCGTGGCGCCGGGATGGATTTCAATCCCGGTCAGGAAGCGGCTGATCTGTGAAAACATACGAGGGAAAAACGGCAGGCCCAGTTTCCACAGGATATGAATAAAGCGATGCATAAAGATGGCATGGAATCCGGGATAGAGAAGGAATTCGATATTTCGCGAAGCCGGGTCATTGCGACGGATGGCTCGAGCGTCTTCGATAATGCTCTTGAAAATCATCGGTGTATGGTATTCTTCCGCTACAGGTGTCGTTTACTTCTTAAACAGCTTGTCGAGTAATTTGTTTGCTTCCTTCTTAATTTTATCTTCGACTTTATCTTTCACTACTTGATTGTCGGTGGAAATATTTGCGATATCCGGTTTGTCGTAGGTTCCGATGATATTAAAATTCACCCGGACTCTCCCCTTGTCATCCTGCAGGAGATTGCCGAGTAGTTTCATATCTTTGGAGTATTGTTCGGCCAGATACAGGCTGACTTTGAGATCGAGTTTCTTGTCAATAAACGCGACGGTTCCGCCTACGTTCCAGTCTCCCAACCGGTTAAACATTTTCGTCCCATCCAGAAACAGTTTCCCGTCCTGTATCACGACATCGGTTACCAGATTCTTCAGGCTCTCTTCTTCAAAGGTTTTGAAACTGAACTTATCGGCTAGTTTTTCTATAAGGTCGAAATTCACGATTCTGCCGCTATCCATATTAACATTGCTGGTGGCGTTCAGGGAGTTGATAAAGTCAACCGGTTCGCTGCCTCGGCCAGCCAGACGCCCGGCGGCATTGAACTTCCCGTACAGGTGTCCTGACAAGTTGGCGAATTGTGTCATGAACTCATTCGCCTCGATATTCTTCGCCGTGAACTCAGATGTCACTATTGGTTGATACATATCGTTGATGTCGACTGTGCCATCGGCTGTCAACCGTCCGCCGTAAATAATACCTTTTGTATTCTTATACGTAATAATGCCGTCGTTATAGGCGAGGTCGCCGGAAAGATTTTTAAAGATCATTTCGCGGAAGACAAATGAATCGACGGCGAATGTCCCTTCGGCCGAGATATCTGGGATAAAGACCGGTGCGGCCAGTGTCTCGGTGCCGGTTGCGGGAGTCGTTCCGGTCGCCGGTTGTGATGCGGTACCGCCCCCTGCGGGCTTCTGTGCAACGGGCGTCGCAATTGATTCCTCGGGTACCAGCACATCGTAATCGACGCCGGGTGAATACATGGCGAAGGTCAGATGCGGCTTTTTGTGGCCTTTGCGCGGTTCGAGCAGATGAGCCAAACCGTTTTTGATCTGCCCCTTGAGCGACAGCACGACGCCGGGATACTCGGCATAGAGCGTATCGACGGATATTTTATCCTTGGCGAAGTTGAGGCGCATATCGAGCCGCTCCAGCGCCGAGGTCAGGCTGTCATTATTGTAATAGAGATTGCTGACGCGCAGATCGCCTCGGATGGTCGATGTCGCCCACGTCGATTGAATTCCGGAAACGGACAGGTCGAAGGTGGTATTGCCCCGGATATCATTGTGCAGTTCCGGATCGAGGAACGGCACGATGCCGCTCAGGTCATACTGGCCGTTGGTCTTGACGCGATAGTTGATATCGTCCCAATTGCTGATGACGCCGCTGAAATCGAATGGCTTGCCGGATAGCTGACCGCCTTGCGTCGCGAAGGATACGGAATCGGCGGTGAAATCGAGTTTCATGGCCGAGCACTCGAGGCGTCCGGCGATATTGCCATATCCCAGAGCCAGCTTGTTCATCGTAAATTGTCCGCCGAAGTATGGCGTGCGATCGGACTGCATTTCAATTCTTGTTTCGAGATTGCCGGTAAGGGTGCCTTGCAGGCGTAATTGATCAGGATCGAAAGATTCCGAAACCGGGATATATTGCCGCAATGGATCCAATGCCACATCCGATGCGGAAAGTTTGGCGAAGATGGAAATCGGATCGGTGAAGCGGCGGACGGTTGCGTCTAAATCGAAAAGAATACCATTGATTTCCAGCCCGGTTTTTTCCAGCACCAGGTCGGTATGTTCGAAATCGATTTTGGCATTGTAGTTGACCTTAAAGTCGAGCGGCAGCTTGTTCGGGATAAGTTCCGATGAAATCGATGGGATGTGCAATGTTCCGGATGATTGACCGGTTTTGCCGTCGGCATCAAGTTGTAATCGTGTCTTGAGCGAGACATTGCTCATCGTCACGGTATAGTTGGAGGAGTCATCGGTATAGATGATGTCGCCGTGAACAATTTCCGCCCAGTCGAATCCGAAGGCGCTCATAGCGGCCTCTTCGGAACTGACAGATTCCTTCGGACCCACCGGCGTTTGAATCGGCTCCTCGCCTGCCTTTATTTCAAAGCTGTAGTTGACGCGGCCGTCGGGGGCTTTTCTCAGGCGCAGTACCGGATGATCGATCGTGATTTCGGTGAATTCGAATTGCTTTTTCAGAAGCGGCATAAATTTGAGGCCGCAGCGGAGACCATCGACCGAGACGAATTCTCCCCCGGCGAAGTCCTCGGGATTGTAAATGCGCAGGCCGGTCAGTTCGAGACCGGGACCGGGAAATATGGAGAATGAGACATCATCGAGTTCGACATGTCGGTTGAGGGCCGTGGATGCCTTTTCGACAATGGCGGCCTTGACTTTCTCGACCGGGAAAAACAGTTTCACGCCGACGATAACAAGCACGATGACGACAACAATGAGAATCAGGAAGCGGCTGAAACAGCCCAGCCCTTTTTTCGCTTTCGGTTTTTTCTCTGTATCCGACATATTTCCCCGAGTTTTCTTACTTTATACTTCGATTGATTCGTTTGGTTTGAGGATGACAACTTCTTTGCCCGAGCCGATGAGTTTTCTCTTGAACTCTTCCGGTTCGGCGTCGATAATCTCCCATGTTTTATAGTGCATAGGAATGACGACGGCCGGATTGACGAATTCAACGGCCTTGACGGCATCGTCGATACCCATCGTGAAATTATCTCCAATGGGCAAGAACATAATATCGATATCGTTCATCTCGCCGATGAGTTTCATATCCAGAAACAGCCCAGTATCGCCGGTGTGATACACTGTCTTGCCGCCCATGGTGAATACGAATCCACAGGGGTTACCGGTGTATTCTAAACCTGATTCGCCTGCTCCGGAGCCATGGTGCGCAATGGTGAGCTTGACGCGGCCGAATTCGAAATTGTATGCGCCGCCGATGTGCATATTGTGGGCGACAGCGCCTTTCTTTGCTACCCAGACGGCTAATTCATTCGGGGCGATAATGGTCGCTCCGGTACGTTTGGATATGGAGACGGCATCGCCGATATGATCGCCGTGCCCATGCGTGGCCAGAATGTAGTCGACATCGATATCCTTGGAGGCTATGGTTGCCTGCGGGTTTTTATCGAGAAACGGATCGATAATTATTTTGTACTTCCCGTCCGTCGCATAGACACAAGAATGCCCCAAAAAGGTCAGCTTGAGCATACTTCCCTCCGAAATTCTATAGAATTATCAGTATAATCAACGCTGCACAAAGTTTGAAAGCAACAACAAATAATCGGGGATATCAGTCGATTATTCCGCCGACCAAGATGCGATCGCCATCGAAAACGACGGCCGATTGACCGGGTGTGATGGCCGGTTGCGGATCTGAGAATCGAACCAGGAGTCTATTGTCCTGTTGCGGAATAACCATCGCCGGGCAGGCGCGGTGATTGTAGCGGATCTGCACATTGCCGGAGAATGTTTCTACAGTCGGGGTTTTACTCACCCAGTTGAGGTCGGATACGGTGAATTCGCTGGCGTGGACAGACTGCTTCTCGCCGACGATGACACGATTGGCCTCAACATCGATTTTCTTTACGTACAGCGGCGTCGGGTGAGCAATTCCGAGACCTTTGCGCTGGCCGACAGTATAAAACGGGATGCCCTTGTGTTCACCGACGACTTTACCTTCTTCGGTGACGATATCCCCTTTCGGAATTTCCATATTGACATACTCGCGGATAAACCGCTCGTAATTGTTGTCAGCAACGAAACAGATTTCCATGCTCTCGGGGACGCAGGCGGTCTTGAGTCCGGCCCCGGCGGCAATGGCGCGAGTTTCTTCTTTAGTCAGTGGTCCAAGCGGCAACAGGGTGTGCGCCAGAGCGTCCTGCGTTACGCCCCACAGAGCGTAGGCCTGATCTTTGGTCCAGTCTTTTCCTCGGTCGAGAAAGCTCCGACCGGTTGCTTCATCGATTCCGGTAATCGCATAATGCCCCGTCGCGATATAGTCACAGCCGATCCCGCGGGCGCGTTCGAGGAATTTCTCCCATTTAATCTTCGTATTGCACAAGACGCAGGGATTAGGCGTGCGGCCTCGGCGATATTCGGAGACAAAGTTCTCGATGACGGTCTGCCTGAAGATTCCGGAAAAATCAAGTACGTAATGGCGGACGCCGAGCTTATCACAGACGGCTCGAGCATTGTTGATGGCATTGAGGTCACAGCAACCGCCGTCGGCGCGCGCATGGTCCTCGCCCCCGACATCTTTATAATCCCAAAGTTTCATTGTCGCGCCGGAAACGGTATAGCCCTGTTCGTGCAATAAATACAATGCAACAGAGCTGTCCACCCCGCCCGACATGGCGACCAGGACATGCTTGTCTTGATTAGCGCGGTTCATACTGTATTATACGGCGTGTCGGTCGATTTGATGAAATCAGGCCGGGTTTTGATAGGCCGCCGACATTTTCCGCAGTCTGGTTATTATTTCCGGGAGCACCGATACCGTGTATTCCAACTGCTCTTTGGTCGTGTCCTTGCCCATCGAAAAGCGAATTGATCCCTGGGCCAGCAGGACATCTGTATTCATGGCCTTGAGAACATGAGAGGCCTCGAGCGAACCGGAAGTGCACGCGGAGCCGGAAGAAACTTCGATACCTTTGATATCCAGCGACAGAATAATCGCCTCACCCTCGACCCCCTTGAACGACAAATTAACAGTCGACGGGATACGGGTTTCGCGCGAGCCGTTGAGATAGACTTCCGGGATTGCGCTCTGGACGGCGGTTATAAAATACTCACTGAGCTCGCGCATTCGGGCCTGTTCTTTTTCGAGCTTTCCAATGGCGATTTCCATTGCCTTGGCCAGGCCGATTATCGAGATAACATTTTCCGTGCCGGCGCGTTTGCGGCGTTCATGAGAACCACCGTGAGACAGCGGCGTAATTTTGGTACCTTTTTTGATATAGATGACGCCGATACCCTTGGGCCCGTAAATCTTGTGACCGGACAGCGACAGCATATCGACGCCGAGGTCTTCGACATTGACCGGAATTTTCCCGACTGCCTGAACGGCATCGGTATGGAACGGGACACCGGCGGCATGGCATACGGAGGCCATTTCCTTGATCGGCTGGATGACGCCGGTTTCGTTATTGGCCATCATGACCGAGGCGATGGCGGTTTCCGGCCGGAGGGCGTTTTTGAGTTCATCTATGGACACGACGCCATCATGATTGCAGCCGATGAGGGTGGCCTCGAATCCGTTTTTTTCGAGATAGTGGACTGATTCGAGAACGGCGTGGTGTTCGATTTGAGACGTGATGACGTGATTTTTGTTCTGTTTCAATCCACGCAAAGCGGCGCCTTTGACGGCGATGTTGTCAGCTTCCGTCCCGCCCGATGTGAAATAAATCTCGGACGATTTGGCGCCCAACAGATTCGCGACTTTTTCGCGCGACTCTTCCATCAGTACTTTAGCTTCTTGTCCTAACTTATGAACTGATGAGGGGTTGCCATAAGTCGAGACCATGTGTTTGGCCATTAATTCGATGACGTCGGGGTGCATCGGCGTTGTGCTGTTATTATCAAGATAGACGGTTTCCATTGTTGCGCCACCTTTGTATCTCAAAGATTCCAATATCGTTCAGAGGGACAACATAGTACAAAACGGCTATTTTGTCAATCCACTATATCGGCATCATCTCGATTATATTAGAAAGCATAGAGGATAGTGATATGCCAGTTATCTCCCTCCTGATAGCGCCCATTCTCGAGGTGATGGGCATAATCGAGGCGGAGCGGCCCGGCCGGTGACATAAATTGAATACCGGCGCCGTAGGCGAAAAGCAGTTTATCCGGAGTAATTTCCGAAAGGCTCTCGAATCCATTACCGATATCGACAAAGGCCGAACCCCAGAATTTCCAGAAGAGCGGGAAGCGTAATTCCTGATTAAGAATTAAATAGGCATTGGCGCCGACGGCTTCGGAAACCGGTATATATGCCGTATCCGCCGCCAGTACTTCCGGAGGATTTATTGACGTATCAATCACTGTCGTATCAATTGACATAAGCAAATAATCGGCCCGAGGACTGATATCGCCTTCATCGAATCCGCGGATGGTATTCGCACCACCAAGATAGAAGCGGTCATTGATGGGGACCTCGGTTGAGGAACCGAATTCCTTAATATAGCCACCCTTGAGGCGTGAGGCGTAGATTACATTGCCGAAAGCAGGTTGATAGCGAGCCCAGGAATATTCCAGTTTTATAAAGCTGTCGTCTCCCCCCAAAAATCCGCCGACATACTGGGCGTAATAGGTTGTAAATGAGCCTGATTTGGGAATAAACTTATCAATTCGAGTGTCTCGAACGAGGACAGCCGTCAACTTGCGGCGGACTGAGATTTCTTCCTCCTCCTTAATTTGCGCCAGACTATCGGCGTCTCTGACGCCATAAATATTCACGTTTTCGTATTCACCTGAGATAACGGCATAGAGTTGTTCCGACCATTCTTTTCGTGTCGACAGGGCCAGCAGCCAGGTCTGGACGCGATAATCCTGCACCTGCGATTTAACGCCGGGTTCGAATCGTGCCGTCAGCGTCAGTGGCAGCCTGAGCCCGGCGAACCACGGTTCGGTGAAGCGCATCTGGTATCGGTGCAGAACGATTCGCCAGTCGGTAAAAATAACAAATCGTGAGGTGACGGAAAATTCGACGCGCCGGGATTTGAATACATTTCGTTTTCCCCAGGCCGCCGAAAAATCCCAGGTCAGGTCCTGGAGGGAATCCTGGCTGGCACCGGTTTTTATTGTAATGTACTGAGCCTTGCGTTCGATGGCCGAGAACCGAAAATCCGGTTCCGTGCTTTGCACACGCTCCGGCCCGGCAAATGATTTTTGATAAAAATCGAGGTTAATCGAGTTGAAAAGGCTGGTCGAATACAGTCGTTTCTGCGATTCGATAATTTTTTCGCGGCTGTAAATATCGCCCTTCTTAAACGTAATTTCCCGCTCGACAAGATTGGGAGAATAGTCCTTTAGTGAATCGATGATAATATCGCCGAAATGTACCAGCGGGCCCTCGGTTGCTGTAAAGATGACATGCGTGTTTTGCGGTCCTGCCGTCGTGTCGATGCTGTGTTCGACGGTCGCATAGGGATGCCCGTTGTTGGCGAAATACGTCTTTATCTCAAAGGCTATGGCATTGAGCCGAATCGGATTGACCGGCTCGCCACGCTTGAGTCGTTCGACGCGGTTGCGCAGGCGGCCGCTGATCGGCAAACTGTCATTGATTTCCGCCGAGACATGCCCGACCAAGAATTGACTGCCTTCGTTTATCGTTATATAGATAATCGCGCTGGAGTCGACCGGATATACTTCGACCTGCTCGTTGACTTTGATATTCAGGTACCCCTCTTTCAAATAGAGGTATTTAACTTCGAGCGTATCGCGATTAATTGAATAGCGAAGAATTTTATTGCGCGAGCCTGATTTGAGCGATTGCCAGAGGCTGTTTTCTCGCGAGAATAATTTCGATTTTATTTTGGCATCCGAGAAGCGTGTGTTCCCCTCGATAACGATATCGGTGATGTACGGTTCGTCGGCAAGCCATGAGCGATATAGTTTATCCTGCTTAGTCGCCGATTGAGCAGACAGGCCGGTGACAAGGCAGGCAGCCATAAATACAAGTACACACAGGGAGCAAAGTTGAGTATGTAATCTCGGAGACATCAATACTCCCAGTGGAACTTGAAACTGAAGTGATACAGATTGAATTCGTCTCGGCGGCCTTCAAAGAGATAGTGCTTACTCAGGCGATACTCTACCCCGACTTCCTGTCCCTTATTGACATCGAAATAGCTGCTGCCGAAGATATATAGATTGGGCAGCGTATACGTGCCGATGGTGATGCGTGTTCCCGAGGGATCGAATCCTCCCGAATAGCCGGGATTGATTTCAAAGGTTTCAACGCCCAGTGTTCTCGATCCCAGGCGAGAGAATTGGTTGGCCAGCAGACCGACACTCCCCACCGTGATCCGGTCAGAGAAGGTCGACTGCCCCGTACTCGTTTCAGTCGTATTCGTCAGGATTGATGGCAGGATATTTTCATTCGAAATCGGGGCATTATCCGCAACGGTAATAATCGGATTATTAAGCGTGCCGGTAACGAGGAGCGGTAATTCATACGTATAACTGTCTTCCGCCTCAAAGCCGGTGTAGCGCGCCTGAGTCCGAATGCGAGTCGTGATTTCTAAAATAAGGCGCGGATCGAGTTCTTCAATGTTATCATAGATAATCTCACCGCCCGGTGTCATTCGAAACGTCTTGTCGAATAAATAATACTTCCCTCGTATAACCTCGAGTGTCCCGAGAAAATTGTACACACCTGCGATACGAGTTATATTGAGGCTGCCGCCGTATTCGGCATCGATATCATCGTTGGTCGTCCAGAAATTCGAGGGGCAATCAACCATAAGGTTAAGATCCCATGTCTTGTCTGCCTCGAGCGCGGTCAGGATACTGAAGCCGGTTTCCTCCTCGAAACTCTCGCGATACACCGCATTGTGCATCGTGATAACGCCGCTGACGACCGGCGGGGTCGCGCCCTGTACAGCGACTTCCGCATCGGCCAGTCCGGTGAAGTCACCCAATTCATAATTGAGCGGCAGCATATGGGCAGTGAGATTCAGATCGTAGACGAAAGTGTTGATGTCTTCTAATTCGACCGTACCTCCGGCAAAAATCGTCCCCGGTTCATCGTTGCCGCTATGTGGCACCAATGCCGTCGCCTGCACGACGGTCACGCGGTTGTCCGACATGGTTAAAAGTAATTCCACTTCAACCAGAGGATCTTTGAGATCGATGAGTTTGATGATCCCCTCGGACAGAACGAACTTTCCTTCCAGATGCGGCTTATCCGGCTTTCCCGTCAGTTGAATATCGGCGGAGAAGTCGCCGGTCATCGTCTCGACCGATTCGAGAATGAATGCGGCCAGCGCGAGCTCTTTGTCCTCGGCATGAATCGTGATATTCTGTTCGCGCTCATCGAATAAATCGTGGTCCATCGAGAGCGTCAGATTGATCGGGAAGTCGCCATTGGCGGTGTAGATCCCCTCGGGTGATTTGAGATAACTGGAATCAATGGACAGGACGGTATCTCTGTAACTGAGAAATGTGCGAAGGTCCCCAAGTAACAGGCCGCTGTATGTCAACGAATCGAGACTGGCTTCGAGATCGAATTTCGGATTGGCGAATGGCCCGGATATGCGGCCGGTCGTCGACAGCGTCCCGTTGATATCGATACTGTCATTCATCAGTTCTACCCACGGACCGATCGAAATGCTCTGCACGAGCCATTTAATATCCAGTGTTTCGTCATAGTCGGCGCGGCCATCGAAATTGATGAATCCATCGGTCCCTTCGATGCGCGTATCCTCGAATTGGAATCCTGACGAATCTACAAATATCACCTGATTGCCGTCGGAATAAAAATACCTGTCACTCAATTCGATTTCCAGTGAATCGATGATGAGTTTCTGCGGATATACTTCATAGTCCAGATTGCCGGTGCCGGATGTGCGAGAGAACCGATTTGCCACGGCGATCGTATCGATGTGCAGCATGTTGCTGTCGAGCGTCATCTGTGAATAGATGCTGTCATACGGGAAATCCCAGGCATCACCGGCTGCACTGAATACCGTAATCGGGCCTTGTTTTCTGTGGATGAAACTCTCGATATCGAAATCCGCCTGAAAATCGGATGAATAGAAATCGTAGAAAAACACCGAGTCGGAAATAAAGGTGCCGCTCAGGGCCGGATCATTCGTCGGACCGGTGAATGCGAACGTCGCACGGCCTCGACCGGACGGCAGATCGATGAATGTCTGATGAGTAAAGTGCGTCAAATCAGGCAATTCGGCCCGACCGATGATTGACAGGTCGCCTTTGTAATCGACACCTCCCTCGCACAGGAATCGGCTGTCGTAATAATCGAATCTGAAATCAGGGAAAAAGTACAGGCCGGTATTAGTAATCGTCATGCGCCCGATTCCCTGGTGGAAATGATAGATGTCGAAATACGATTCCGACAGGTCGGCATCGAGGTCGATGGCCATTGTTTTGGATCGGAGACCTCGGCCGAAGATATCGATGTGCCCGGATAAATCCGATGTGAATGAGTTAAAGATGAGGTTCGTCAGATTGAAGTTTTCCAGATCAGCAACGAGGCGGTATTTCTCCGGCGCTGCGCCGAAGTTGATGTCGCCAAATCCTTCAATGGCACATCCATCCAGTATTTGTCCGTATAGGCTGTCGAGGAAGAGTAATTTGTCAGCGAGGTGGAAACGGGCATGGAGCGAGTCGAATTGACGATCCTCGAAAACGCCCGATAGCAGCACGTCTCCCCCGAATCGTCCGCCTTTATTATATAGTTCTCCGGAGAGCTTTAAATTACCCATCAGTCCCGAACCGACGAACGAAACGATATCGGCGAGATGAATGCGTGAGTCCTGAATGTATACTTCCGTTTCCGGTTCATCCGATTCGTCGTGCGTCATGGAAAAATGAAGATAGGACGAATCGGCCTCGATTCTGACATTTTGCAGCGCGAGATTGCGCTCGAATATCGTGGCGGTGCCATTTGCGTGATTTACGCGCAGGCGACCATCGTCGGAATTGAAGTGCATCGAATCGACGCTGAGGGTGATTGTCCCTTCGTCCGATTGCGCGGCCGCATCGAGATAGACCTCGTACCACTTGATGGCGCTGTCGCCGAAGGCGATTTCAAATTCGCCGTTGATGACCGTTACATTGCCGACTTTCCACGACGGAGGCGTTCGGTCGGATGATTCCCCGGTGCCGAATTGCGGCAGCACCATTCGTCCGGAATCGTCTCGGACGAGGTAGACTTTCGGGTTATCGAGACGCAGCGAATCGACAATCCACTGGAAATTCCACAGGTTGCCGACATCGTATTTCATGGAAATGCGCGGCAGCATCGCCATGGTATAACTTGTGTCCTTGGTATTGTATTTGACGAGGACATCGCGCAGGATAAAACCATTGACGAATGATCCATCGATTTCGCTGATGACAACTTCGAGACCGTATTTGGAGGCCACCTGCTCGGCCAGTAAACGGTTTACCCAGTTTTCAAGAATATGGGATTGATAGAGGAGCACGACGCCGACCAGAACGGCCAGCGCAATAATGATAACGCCGAACAGCGGTATTTTAAACCGTTTGCGCATGGCTCCTCACAGCGTTCGCAACAATGCGAAGCGCCAGCTTGATATTTTTTTGAGGGCAAAAATACCGGCAATCGGTAATGACTCGGTTCAGCTCGTGTGCATCCGCTCCGACATTCAGCGCCCCCCGAATGTGCGCCCCGAGCTGATGCTCGTATGCCGTTACGGTCAGAGTGGCGACCGTACACAATTCCCGCAGATGAAATCCGAGACCGGGCCGGGACAGTACCTGGCCATAGCCGTCGTTTATCATCCAGGTCAGAATCTGCGGAGAGAACGAATTTATATACGGCACCAGCCTCTCGAATGCCGGACCGTACAATCGCCTGATTTTTTTCAGGCCTTCCCGGTTCCACTCCTTAACCGTTGTACCTGCATACGGCTCGGGAAGTTGCGTCTTTTTATACCTGCGCGGATGTATCTTGGCAAACAGGCGTGACGTTTCAATCATCGCCGGGAAGCCGAGAAACAAATGCGATTGCAGTATCGTCTCGTCGATGGCAAGTGGTGAAATACGCGCATCAAGAGATTGACGGAGTATCAATTCAATGATGGACTCATCCCGCCCGGCGATAGCCGCCGATAACAGCGGCAGAAAAAACGACTTTTTATCTTTATGCAAACGCGCCTGTCGCGCCAGTATCTGCTTAGTCAGCGTTACAGCCATAGATTCTTAAACTAAAGGGGTTTAAGAAGAAAGGCAAGACAAACTTTTTAACGGGGAGACTGAACGCGCTGAATAATTTGATTCAGTAATTCCTGGAGGCGCCGCATTTCGACCTTCATGGAATCGATCCGCTTTTGAATCTCATGAGCGGCCAGAATATCCTCGGTATCAGCGACCATCCGGGATGGATTCTGGGCCCGGACAAACTGAGGCTGAGCAGTCAGGGCGACAGTCGCGGCCAGGTGTCGATCTCCACGTATAAATTCTATCGTTACGGTGCTGTCTGCTCCGGCTGAGGCGATCATTTGCTGGAGCTGGCGATCATTCGTCACGTTCTGGCGTACGAACCTCGTGATAATGTCGCCGGTAAGCAGACCGGCCAATTCCGCGGGAGAATCGGCAGCAACATCAGTAATGACAACCGCCTCACCGGCGACGGTGCCGTCCTGCGACACAAGTTCGATCGGTGTCGTGCGGACACCGAGGTATCCGGCATCGTTATTGCCGAAATTTATAATCCGTTCAGCCGCTTGCACAGCCGAACCGGCCGGAATCAGAACGATTCCTCCCCAGATCGGCGTCTGCTGATCCGATGTGGAAATATTTCCGGCGCTGATGAGCCCGATGAGCTGCCCACTCAGGTCGAAGACGCCTCCGCCCAGCAACCCCGGAAGAACCGTGCCGGACATAAAGTAATTGCCGTCGGTGTGTTTGCCGGCAATCATGCCCATTGATGGAAATCCGGTGTTGCCGACCGAGCGTCCATAGGCCAGGGCCAGGCGTCCCGATAAAGGTGGAATTTCCGAAATTTCCACGGGTTTGGCCTTGCCGGCCAGTAGACGCAGGACCGCCAGATTGAGGCGATGGTCGATGCCGACGAGTTCGGCCGGAACCGGTTTGCCGTCGATCTCAACCTGATAATAATCGAACCCCTCGACAAGTGACTGAAGGGTTAAAATATGTCCGGCCGTATCATAGACGATTCCGCTGCCGACTATCGACGTGACTGGATTCGCAAGTGCATTGACATTATTGGGATAGAGCGGTGCGCGATGGCTGCCCAGACGCGCCTCGACGGTCACGACCGAGCGGGATATGATATCGATTATGGATGATAACTCACTGTCCAGCGTTTCGAGGTTCTTCCCCGAGACGCCACAGTTACAAAGTATGATAATCGAAAAAAAAACCGCCGCAAATCCGGCGGTTTTTTTATGCTTGAACGCATTGCTCAATAGACGGCTCCCGCGTTTGACGTGGTGTTGTTCTCGGGGATAACCAGATAATTGCGCACGACCGGGCGTACCCGATAGGTCGTGGTTGTGCCGCTGGAGGCCAGACTGGCATTTATCCCGTCACCCATCAATTGCTCCATGCCACTGCTGGTGCGAAGCGATTTCGAGTATTCGCGGAATCGATTATACTGCTGAACGACCTGGCCGACACTCTTGCGAGCGTTCATCAACGGATTATTGACCGGCTGAGCCGTCAGGTACATATCGGTATCCTGCGCCGGTTGATCCGGTCCATTGGCCATCTGTGGAGAAGAGGGCGATAGCAGATTCTGATCGAGCTGCAGGCCGATACCAAGGGCCAGAACGATAACCGCCATAGCGGCATAGGTGGCCAGCTTGGTCGTCCCGAAACGTGGGACGCGACCCGGCATATATGCTTTGGTTTTCTTTTCGGCGAAGTTTTCCTGACCGATTTTCGCAAATAATCGGGCGTTGAAGTCGTCGGAGGTCTTCATCGTCGGCATTTCCTGAAACGCCGCGTTGAGCGACCGATGGACTTCAAGTTCGCGTCGGCATGAACCGCACTCTTCCAGGTGCCGTTCGATTTTGGCCGACTCATCCGGGGTTGTCTCCCCCCTAAAATAAGTTGACAGGAAGGAGCGCACCTTTCGACAACGCATTCCGTTCCTCCATTCTCGGTTTAAGCTTATCTCGCAGAATCGAGCGGGCTCGATTCACTCGGGATTTGACAGTGCCTAGCGGTACCGACAGTACCCTGGCTACTTCTTCGTACGGCATTTCATCGATATCGCGAAGTAAGAAGGCTATTTTGTACTTCTCGGGCAAAGATTCGATGGCTCCTTGCAGGGCGGGTCCAAGATTTGAGGGCACCTTGGCCTCGACCGAAGTTTCCACTTCCTTGTTTTGCATATCGAATATGTCGACGAATTTATACTTCTTGTTTCGCCGTAGTTCATTTCGGGCCAGATTCAAGGCTATTGTATACAGCCAGGTCGAGAAGCAGTGCTTAAAGTCGAATTTGTCCCGATGTTGATACACGCGTAAGAACGCCTCCTGAATAATATCTTCAGCGCATTCCCGACTGATCCGCATCCGTCCGATGACGTTCATCAGGCGATCACGGTAGCGGTTGACCAGTTCGTTAAAGGCGACCATGTCCCCTTTTTGAACTTGCCGCAACAGTCTGTGGTCCAGATCTTTTGCTGTCTCTTTTTCCATACTTCTCCCGTGGTCTGTAATTGATACATATCAGACGACGGAAAGTTCCAGATTATTGTGGATTTTTACTTTTTATCGCCAGTTCAATATAAGGGGTTAAGTCGTTTGATACAAGGGAGTTTCGGGGTGACATAAGGCCTAAAGTCAAAACGAACTTGATAAGGAAAAAACAGTAACCCAATATGGAAAGGCGACCCGCGGCCCTAGAAATTTATGATTTTCAATAACTTAAAAAATGCAAGTATATGTAAAAATACCGATATCGCCATTAAAGGTCTGCGTAGGGATTGGATTAATTTGGCGACATAAAAATCTATTAATGTTATTTTTTCGACATCCCCTTCTTCTAACCTATTCAATGATTTTGAGAAGAACAAATAAATAAATGCAGGTATCCCGATTAACAGAAATCCAAAAAATGACTCACTGGCAGAATCGCTATCTAATGGACCGGTCGGCCAAAAATGTACTTTTGAAATAATTACTTGATCTATCAAGTAGTACAGATAAGTCAAAAAAACAACAAGGGCAATAAACTTGTATGCCCAGTGAGACGGCCTCGGGAAAATCGTGGCACAGAGAAAGCCGGCAGAAATTACTGCAAAAACGGCAAGAAATAAAATCACCGGCAACTTAGGCGGATCATTACTAAATGAATAAGTCATCAGGAATGTAAAAATAAGAAACAAGCTCGATAAAATAAGAAGAAGCGGTTTCCGTTCGCGAAAAGGCTTTTCGTCCGTCACCAGCGGATATCTGTTTCTTTCTTTGATTTCTTCCCAATCAATATGAGTCATATGATTTGTATCGGGATAGGGGAATATAAATTAACGGCATACTTATTGTAAATATATTGTAGCAAGTCCTCAGAACAACGACTGTGTAAATTCGCGAATTAAGAACCGGAAAAAACTCCTTTGAAACAGGTCTCTCCTATACTTATACTACAGTATATTCATACAAAATGGCAGGGAAGTACCATGAACAAGTTCTTTTGGGCTGCAATGAGTGTTGCGCTATTGCTGGGATTCATGAATCAGACAACCTGCGCCGAAGACGAAGCATCTCAAAAAATCACCGTTAAGCCGTATATCAATATTCTATTCGCCTCAAGTTATTGGGAGCAGGATTTCGGAAATCAGCTGGTGGAAGATAAAACGGGTATTGGATTCGGCGTAAAAATCCGCAGACAACTCAGGAATAAGTGGGGAGCGGTATTAAATGCCTCAATCACCGCTATAGAGACTCGAGACGGTTCGGCCGGGAATTCCGTTGTCATGACTCTCGGCGGATATTATGGAATAAGCGCCGGTTCGGGATCGATAGCACCTGAATTGGGAGCCGGATTCATAACTGCCGGTGATGAGATTATCATGCTGATAATGCCGAGTATCGAATACAGTCGCCCGGTCGCGGAACGATTATCACTGGCTATTGAGGCCAGCCTGCCAATCGCCAACGACTGGTTCAAGGATTATGACTTTAAGGAAAATCTCAGTTCCTTTTCAATTTCAGTTGGCGCCGCATATCTATTCTGATACCGGGCTGCTCACGATATTCACCAGAATTTGCCGATTGATAATCCGCGTCCGAATCAGGCTTCCCGGCACATATCCGGATGCTGAGACGTTCTCTTCGTAGATCTTAAACAAGTACAAATCGTATTGGCCCGTAGTCCCGCCGAGAGGAGCCAGGTCGGCTGCCGTTAAAGAATCCGCCCCGTCGTTCGCTACCTGTTTCAATACACCGGTTGAGTCAGCGCCGTCCATCAGTAGCAGATAGGCTGTTCCCCCGCACTCCGAACCGTCCCAGAGCACCTCAAAGCCGCTGATCGGCACATTGTCGACCAGTCCCCCCTGCGGATATGTGATTGCCAGTGAACAGGCCGGGAATGTATACGCGGTCGACAATGCGGGAACATCGGCGCCTGCAGTGACCGAGATGTTGACCGGTTGGCCGTTTTCTATATATGGCATCGACATTTCTTCATAGCTATAATGACTGCTGTCGGCTCTCCATATCAAGTCCGCCCCGCCGATATTGACTCCTCCCGCCTGCAGCGGTTCGATAGGAGCACTTACAGCGACGCCGGTGTCGAATCGGGCATGATAGTTTTCATTAACATGGTACCCCGATGCCGCCTGCATGACATCGATTTCAAATAAGGCGAAGACATCCTCGGACTCGGAATAAATAGTTGTAAAGCTCCATTCCGGACCGGAAACTGTGTCGTATGCATTGTAAATAACGACTCGCCAGAAATATCCGGTCCCACCGGAAAGCGTCGGAGGCGTATAAGATGGACTCGATAATGCTGTTGCCGCGAGTGGCGGGTCAGTCGCTGTTCCCAGATAAACATCGAATTGCGTCGGCCCGCCTGTCGGATCATAATACTCCCAAGATAGTGATGCACTCGAGTCAAAATTAAATGCGCCATCGGCGGGATTGGGACTGTGCACGGTCGGTATCTCGGCGGCAATAGTTGTAAAATTCCAGAGCGGCCCCTCGACGGTATCGCCATATTGACTGTATGAGACGACTCGCCAATAATACATAGTATTTCCGGAGAGAGGTCTGACATCGTAAAAATTACGGCCTGTGTTGGCAATTATAAGTGGCGGATCGATATTTGTCCCAAAATACAAATCACAGCGATAGTATGTATCGGGCGGATCACTGTCCGGCGGAATATAGACGCTCCAGGATACGACCAGCATTGAATCCACATCGGTCGCACCGCTGTCGGGATGGGGAGTGTGAGCCATGCCCTGACCGATAAAGGAGTCGCAGGTCGTAAACGTCCAGATGTCGGAGGTATCGCCTTCATGCTGAGAATGATTGGTCGGGCGCGCGAAAACATACCAATGATACGTTGTCGATGGAGTCAGCGGAAAATCGTATAAAACGACATCGCCGCGTTCATATACCTCAAAGACGCCGTCGTCATTATCATCGATATAAAAAAACTTCGTGATCGGCACCTTGGCCCCCGATACGTCAACATCGACCCAGAAGTCGATATCCGGCGTGCAGACGACTTGATCATATTCCGGGTAGAGAAGGCGGACGGAGACTCGCGCAACTCTTTCCGGGCAGACCCAGCCCGGCAGGACTAAAAATAAAATTACTGAAACATATAAGATGATTTGATATTTTTTCATACACTATCCCCCGATAGCTCATAGAGACAACTTAATTAAATAAACCTCCGGAGACTTCGCAATCATTTTTTCAAAATGCCCGGGAACAATCGTATCGATTTCATTTCACAAATCATGGACTTATTCGTATATTATATATACGTAACATTTGCATCCGGCACAGACACGAATTAAAATCAAAGCGATTACACGGGAGGGAAACATGCGTAATCGGCTGAGTATTATAATCGGAGTCCTCTTTCTGTCGATAGTGTGCTCATCGACGGCAATTTCCACAAATATCTGCGGCGACTCGAATGACGACGGGGCGGTCAACATCGGTGATGCGGTTCACCTGGTCAATTATATTTTTCGCGGTGGCGATGCGCCGCTTCCTCTGGATAAAACCGACGTCAACAATGACGGCTCGACGAACATCGGCGATGTCGTGCGACTGACTTATTATATCTTTGGCGGCGGACTGGCTCCTGCCTGTCCGGTCTTTGCAAGCCCCGGGCAATTATTGACAAGTTGCAAGATCAGTGATGATTTTGGTCTCACAAGCAGCACCGAGTGCATCGACTGGGAATACGACGGAATATCGACGCTGTCCATTCAGCATATCAATGCGGTCTTCAATTGCTGTTTGCAGGACTTCGCTGTTGAAATCAATGTCATGAGTTCCACGATAACGATAACTGAAATCGAGTCCGATGAATTAATGTGCGATTGTATCTGCCGGTTCGATGTCGAATATGATGTTCTTGGAATTGAACCAGGCGTATACACGATCATCGTACAGGGGCCATATACGGGCGAGGTCATACCTGCGATTCAATTCGAAGCCGATCTGTCAATGCCGAATAGCGGCATGAAATGCGAAACCAGAGGCGTCTGGCCCTTTACCGGGTATCCGCCGGATGGCGGCCTTGTCGACATGAGTGAATGCAAGCTTGAAAAGGATGATCCGCCGGAGTGCCTGAATTGGTTCTATGATGGATACGGCAACCTGTTGCTTACGCATGTCAATGCCGTCGCCAACTGTTGCCTCGATTCGCTGTATGCGGATATTACTATTGAAGGCAGCGATATTTCGATTTCCGAGATCGAGGATTTGATGGGCAGTGGATGCTCCTGCCTGTGTCCGTATGATTTAGAATACGGTTTCACGAATATCGCAGGCGGCACGGTCACAATCAGCTTAACAACTTGTCAGAGTGATTTCTTTAATGAGATCGAGGTGACAATCGACTTGGGATTGAATCCCGAAGGCAGTTACTGCCTCGAGTAGTCGATGGGAAGGAATTCAATGGTTTTCCCGGCAGATATTGAGAAAAATCTGCCCTACTAATTATCCCAACAATCCCCAGGGATATCCTGATGCGTACAGGGCAATACCAACCGCGGCGAGGATGAGTATGCCCGGTATGAATGTGCGATAGACTTTGCCCAGATCGGTTTCGAAAAACTCCGTCGAGAGCAGCAGGCAAAAGTGCGTCGGAGCGAGAATAATTCCCATATAGCCACCCAGATAGGCAAGGAAGATATTTCCCAGATTCACATTCGGCGCGTACAGGAATCCGGCCAGAATCGGAAAGGTCAGTCCGACATACATGGCCACCATCCCCGACAGCATCCCGGTCAGCATCGTCACGAAGAAAATAATAACCGCAGGGTGAATGCCGAGTCTGGCGACCTCAGTCGGCAAGTCGGCGACTGCCCCTGAAAGATTTATCATATCGCGAAAAACGAGAATCCCAAAGACCATAAAAAACAATTTCAGTGTTACCGACTGGCGAATGACCGGCCAGAAATGATTCCAACTCTTCCTGTGCGCCAGCATCGTTACGAACGCGGCGGCGGCGAGTGCGATGACGATTTCGATTTCAAAGATGAAAGCCAGTAATACAGCCAGAAACATCGGCCAGATGGCGGCGATGATCTGGAAGATTGCCTTGAAACTATTCGCCTTCGTCTCCCCTCTCGGAATCCGCCGCAGGAATAACAGCGACCCGATGAGCACCATGGACAGCGTCATGATGATACCGAGCGATGAAAAGGTCCGCTGTGGAATGCCGCAGATTCCGGCACCGAGGATAATTCCCGGATACAGCGGCCAGAAGAACTCCATCACATGGCGAAACCAGTAATTCGTCGCAGCCATGAATTCCGGCTTCAAGCCGTCATCTTTCAGGACTTCTTTTACCAGCGGCGCGGAAACCAATGCCCCGGCCGGCATCGGCATCATGCCGATTGTCGCCGGCAGCACCGCCGATGCCGTGCGTTTGCCTCCGGCCAGATGCCGGGCGGCATCGGTGAGTTTGTCGAAGGAGCCGACTGCCTTGAGCATGTGCCCCAGGTAGGTCACGATAACGATCGCTCCGTACAGTCTCCAGACATCGAGCGACTTTATTGTACCAAGCAGCGTCGTTCCTATTTCCAAAGGCATCTTGCCAAATAGTAGCGGAACAAACAGACCGATAACGGCCAGCAGATAGCCGACGAAAATCTTTCGTTTAATGCCGAAAATGATGACGGCGAGTACGAGGAGCAGTTTCAGAACAGTCATGAGCCGAAGGTAGAGAGTGGCGGCTTCGCTGTCAATATGCCGAGACGGCAAAATGAGATTATTTGTATCGATAAGGAAACGGTTTTTCAAGGTTGACACAAGACAGTTGATTCTCGTATGCTGGAAGGTCACACACAGGAGACGATATGGCGAAAACGATTGTATATATAGATGGACAGCCGGTCGATTACCGGAAAGCCTCGATTTCGGTATTTGACTATACCCTGCACTGCGGGATCGGCTTATTCGAGTCGATTCTGGGAATCAACGACAAACTCGTGCTGCTGGAAGAGCATCTCGACCGCATGGAACAGGGAATTGCGCGGTTGGGAATGGACAATCTGAAATATAATCGACAGCAAATAACGCGCACGCTATACAAAGCGGTCAAGGCGCATCCGGCAAAGGTAATGAAGGTCAAAGTCCTGCTGACGCAGGGCGGATCGCACCTCTGGCCGGGCAGCAAGCCGAAACCGAAGTCGATTGTGATGGTCGTCGAACACAAATTGCAATTCAAGAAACAACGCCTGATGATTTCACCGATGATTATCGCCTCGAATAATCTCCTGCGCGGTACGAAGACGCTCAATTATATGACCGAATGGATGTCGCAGCGAACCGCCGAGGAAGCCGGATACGATCAGGGAATCATCGTCAATGCGCGAGGCAAAATCGCCGAGACAGGGTCATCGAATATCTTTATTGCCAAAAAAGGTAAGTTGTACACACCGCCTCTCTCGTCCGGGTGTTTGCCGGGAATCACGCGCGGTGAAGTCATGCGCCTGGCCAGGGAGATGAACATCAAGTGCTTCGAAAAGCGACTGTCGCCTGAGGATCTGGCCGACGCGGATGAGATTTTCACATCGAGCTCGTTCAAGCTCATCTGGCCGGTCGTGGAGTTGAAACTGGAGCGGACGCATACCTACCCGGCCGGGCCGATTTCAAAGATGATTTATGACAGGATGATAGAGAAGTTTGCGAAACAATGAGGCGTTTTTCTGCTATCCCTTCTTGCTGGCCGGAATCCTCAAAAATGCACTCACCGGCTCGATGGCGACCGATTTTCCATTATAAGTAATGAATTTATCAAGAAAAATCTGAAATGCAGCAATGTGCGTCTCCGCGAATTGCCGGGCAAGTGCGGCACGATCAAAAACGAAGCGGTGATATGACATGATCGCATACGGCGGTCCCTGTGTCTGTCCATGGAAGGAACTCTGCCGGATGGGGGCAAGATTATCCGCCAGCGCCGTGACCGTCATATCATTCATGATAAGATTGTCCTTCGTGACCGGCGCCATGCCGTGATTATATATTCCAATCTGGATATGAAATGTTATCGTCGTCTCAGTGACAGTATCGACCGATCCGAGCAACTCGACCGAGAACGGCTGTTCGGGAATCACTATATGACAGAAGTCGGCGGTATCGCTTTTGTCGAAAGACTCGAAGTACACACTCGGCTTTGCGACATATTTATTCGCACTGCATGCCGCACACGAAACCGCGATGATCAGTAAAAAAAACAATGGGATTTTATGCATGATTGGCTCCTCGGTCAAGCTACCTGATTTTACAATATCTATAATAGTATGTTCCAGGATTCAATCGAGTTTCTCTTCTCGTGGAGTGTTAATGAGACTTTGAATATAGGGAGTAAACAGGCCCTTGTATTTTATTTGTAAGTCAGGCCTTTGCCAATCGCTGCCCTTGATGTGTCCGCGACACAATTGCGATCCGCAAGCACAGGGTGACATCGACCAATTGGGGTCGCACTCCCACATCGCATAATCGATCGTCAATTCAGTTCCGGGCAGAATATCGATTAGTGCGACAAGCGTTATTTCGTCCCGCATCCCCAGATTCGGTTCACAGCTATGATTAAGGAAGTATTCATCGTCGGGACTAAGCCCCTCGTCATCGGCGAGATAGAGTTCCTCCGACAAACGGCAGGCGGTATCGGCCAGAAACTGTCCGTCCTCGAACTCAATCCTTGAAATGACACGGCCTCCCCAGATAATCACGATTTCCCCTTCGGTAATCGGTTCCGCCGCCACCATCCCCTTGCCATGAATCGGCGAAGTCTGAATTGTAATTTTTGAACTGACCCAGTCCTTAATGTGCTGTCCCTGAATAAATCGCATAATACGAACATACTCTATTTATCAGAGTTTCGGTATGATTAAATACCCGGCAAACCAGAACGACAATCCATTTCTCGGATACTATTCATCGCACTATAAATGTGCATATCGCCTCAGTAGGAAACGATAACTGTGCACTATGCCACGATATTCGGCATTTCATCATCGCATAAGCATTTATTGAACTTATAGTTAGCAATTCCGGTATAAAGTTTGCAGACGTTTTGCAGGTTCACCTGTTTTATATTGCGAAGAAAAGATGAGACGGCTATCATTTTACGGCAAGACGGAAGCGCAAACACATGGAGGTATTGTGAATAAACGGCTCGTTTCAGCTCTTTTCACCCTTCTCTTTTCTTTTCTTTTTCTGGTTCCCGGCATGGTTGTCGCACAGACCGAGGCCGATGAACTCCCGGCAATAGACCCAAGAGGCGGGGTTCGACAAACGATGCTGGTAGATTGCCCGACGGCATGGACGCTCGAGCGGGCAAGTTTCGATTTGTCGATGAGATCATATCCGAACGGCGGTATTCTGGCCGGCGTGGATATTGGGTTATCAAATCGATTGACGCTCGGTATCAGTTACGGCGCCGAGGGGATTATCGCGGAATCGAAACCGACCTGGAATCCTCGGGTCGAGTTCAATGTCAAACTGAAGGCGGTCGACGAATCGATTGTCATGCCGGCTGTGGCGATCGGATTTTGCAGCCAGGGCTATGGCGCCTGGCATGATCGGGATTCGCTGGACCTCAAGACAATTGACCGGTATACATTCAAATCCAAAGGTTTCTATGCCGTCGGGAGTAAGAGTTATATGGTCGGGCAGTTTCAGACCGGATTGCACGGCGGCGTGAATTATTCGACCGAGCAGGAAGACGATGACGGTAATGTCACGTTTTTTGCGGGAACGGATATACGGTTGAATAAGGACATCGGCATTGTCCTGGAATATGATTTCGCGCTGAACGACGATATCGACGGCGGAAATTTCGGTAAGGGGTATGGATATCTGAATGCGTCGGTGCAATGGATTTATGCGTCGAATCTGGTCATGGAGTTTCTTCTGAAAAATCTGACCAATAACAGGCGCGGAACAAATGATATTTGGCGAGGGTTACGGGTGACCTACGTAGAATATTTTTAGATCGAGCAGTTCCTTCCGAAGCGGAGGGTAAGAGAATGAAACGAGCAATTCGCATCCTGATAGTCCTGTCATTCGCCGCGGCGCTGATCGCTCCCGGATGTTATACCATGATTTCTCATCCTAAGGATGAATACGGGTATACTGCGTCTCAGTCTTCTGACTGTCTGCGGTGCCATTCAGATTTTGCAGAATTCCCCTATGGCTATTATTATTCCCCCTATCCCGATCACTGGTGGGTATACGAGAAGTATGGCATGTTCTATGCATACCCCTGGTGGTGGACTTTCTATGAGCAGGACAAGTATGCGAATCGAGGGACGAAATTCGATCCCCGTGACCCGCATGATCCTCCGGAGCATGTAGACACTATCATTTATCTGCCCTATCCGACGCCGATACCTTCCCCGCCTATGCCGACGCCGATGCCTCCATCCTATCCAAAACCGGAGGACAGCAATCAACCGCGGGACAGGAATGACACCGGAAATACGGGTGATACAGGAGATAAGGAAACAAGACAGGATAATGTCACGAAACCATCCGGTCCGAAATCGGAGGGCTCATCTTCCGGCAGCGGCAACACCAATACTAATTCCGGGAGCACAGATTCGAATACATCCGGAGGAAAGATCGACACGCGGAAGGGCAAACCATGAGGGTGCTGACTTGTTTCTGCCTGCTGTTGCTTTTTATTGTCACTGGAGTTTCGGCGCAGGATTTAGGTATATTCGAGGAAACTACAGCCGGGAATTATTTTGGATTCGGTGCAAAACAAATGGCTATGGGTGGTACCGGAATTGCCAATTCCATAGACGGTTCGGCCCTGTGGTATAATCCGGCGGGATTAGCGAGGATTCCTCGCATCGAATTCCAACTCGGGATGACCCATCAGAAATTCAGCAATGAAACATCAATGCCCGCCGGACGATACAATCCGAGCTTTTTTAAATCAACAATAAATTCGGCCGATACCGATGCATCCAAGACTCGCTTTTCGACAGTTAACCTGACCATTCCGGTGCCGACCTATCGCGGGGCGTTTGTCGTTTCCTTCGGCGTACATAGAATGTTGAGCTTTGATCGGGTGGGGATATTTCATGTTCGCGACCTGCGCATATCCGACGATGCCATCGTGGATGACATGACATCTGAGAGCGAATCCGGATCGGTATACATGTACTCAGGCGGCGCGGCGATCGATCTGAGTCCGAATCTGTCGGTGGGCGCGGCACTGAATGTCTTTTCCGGAGAAGATAAATTCGTTTATACCGTGAGCAGTCTCGATGAAACACTGATACCTTTATGGTCGGTTAGTTATTCGACGCAGAACGTATTCGATCTTATCGCAATCGGAGGAAAGACCGGCCTGCTCTATCGTCCCAACAATCGGACATCTATCGGATTGACTATCGAGACACCGATTTATTGGGAAATTGAACAGCGGTTTACTGTCGATGATACGGTCACCGTCGTGAAATACCGATTGATTCATCCGTTCAAATTCGGCGCTGGTATGGCGATGCGCTTCGATAAATTGCGCCTCGCCGCTGAGGCGACTTATGCCGATTGGTCACAACTGGAATACGATGACAATCCGGCTATGGAACAGCAGATTGATTCTCTGAGTGATCTCTATCGTGCGGTTGTCGATTTGCGGTTAGGCGTCGAATACCAGTTTTATAAAACCGGACTGGCTCTCAGGGGCGGAATATTCTCGCAGCCTCTCCCCTATGACGACAAGTTCATCATAGATGATAACATCGGCTTTACGTTGGGTTTCGGATGGCTGCTGGATAAAACGCTGCTGCTCGAAGGCGCTTATGTCGACGGCGGCCTTGAGAGAACATTTACGGCATTTAATGCCGATTATACGATACCTACTAATAAGAATGCTATTGCCGAGGACAGATACCGGCGCGTGTATCTAACCGTCTCATATCGGTATTAATGCTTTGCACTACTCCGCGGCCAAGCCGTGGGGTACTCAAATTGGGTGTTAATCAGATTGATCTTTTCGACGATTTATTCCGGACAACAGGGCGCCGGGCCGCCCATGAATATATGAGAAACGAGATAGACTGCATCGCCGATATTCAAATTGCCGTCGCAGTTGGCATCACCGGCCTCGATGGGATCGGGCGCCGCACCTCCCTTGAAGATATGAGCTATTAAAAAGACGGCATCGCCGATATTAATGCCTCTGTCGCCGTTGGCGTCGCCGCATATATACCCTTGCCATACGGTCGTTGAGGCAAATGCGCTGAACATTCCCCAATCCGATTCCGCATCTTTCGCCTTCACGCGATAGTGATATATTCGCTCAGGCTTATCCGTAAAGGTCATACTTGTACTTCCGCCTGTCGAATATGTCGTCACCGCATCCCATAACAGCGCGGGCCGGATATCATCTATGTATATACCATAGCCTTCGGTGTTTACATCAGTCTGATAGGTAAAGCGAATATAAATATCCAAGCCCTCATATGCGGACAGGTCGAATTTGGCTTCTACCCATTCCTCCAGATAGCTTTTACCGGTAATGCCATAGCCCTGATTATTCCCATACACATTATGATCGGTTGTGATATTCCCGGGAATCGACCAGAAGTCACTCCCATCGAATGACACCTCTACATAGGCGAAATCATAATCCGGTTCGATATCATATTTGGCATTGAATCGGAGCGTGTCGCCGGGCTGAACATGATATGGGATGAAGGACTGAAAGTATTTATACTTCAGATCACCGGTACCGCTGTAAAACGATGACGGCGATGAGACATAATCATTAATCGATATCGAAAACAAATGACTGTCCCAGTTATTTATTGTGTTGCCGCGATCTGTCCCGATCCTGGAATTGGATCGTTCTTCTAATTGGTAATCGATGGCAGGATTGATCGGGTCGTTACTCGCAGACCATGATATCACATATTCGAGCGCCGACGAGGAATCCGACACCGCCAGGGCGGGAGTATTCGGCCCCTGCATCACTTGTAGATTTGAAGCATTGCGAGCCAGTATCAGGCAGGTCATGAGATTTTCCTGCACAAGGGGATCAATTCTTTCGACCGGAGGCCAGAATCCATCCGCCTGGGATCCGACTTCCAGAATAAATGCTGCGGTTCGCCGTTTTTTCTCGATTTCGGCGTAATGCCAATCCTGCGCGCCCCCATTGATGGGATAAATAGTACCGTATTCTCGGCCGGTCGTATACCCATTGTATGCACTGATGCTGTCGCCAAAGGCCGCGAACAAGGCATCATCCGACGTAGCACCCATGATGTATCCCCACGGATACATAAAATAATTGCCTTTTGAATGGACATAGAGAGAAACGGCAAAATTGTGTGAGTATGCGAAGTCGCGGAGCGCCCGCGTTTCCTCCTCCGAAAACGGCTTCGGGCCACGATACGTATAATCATATCGATCGGACGCGGACCCATAATCGTCCCACGCCCAGCCATAACCGTAGTTGCGGTTCAGGTCCACCCCGATATCGCCATCCCAGGTCGGCTTGCGATTCTTGCGCCAGATGCCTCCCCCGTTGGGAGCGATGACTTCATTGTGATAATAGCCATCAGGATTGACGACCGGAACAAACCACATTTGCGTGTTATTGACGACATTCGCCATACTGGGCAAAGTCGTATAGTGATCGATCATGTATTCGATAAAGTAAAAGAGTACTTCCGGCGTAATGACTTCACGGGCGTGAATGCATGCGGTATAGAGGATTTCCGGTTCATCTTCATCGACATTAGGATTGTCGGATAATTTAAATGCCCAAATATCGCGCCCTTCGTATGTCGTGCCGATGCTAATTTTCTGTGATAATAAATCGGGATGATGGCTGATGAGTGTGTCGACGTAGTCGTTAATCTCTGAAAGAGTCTTATAAGCACCCATCGGTTTCGACGCCAGTCGTGATTTGTAAAACTCGACGACATCCTCATATACGACCTCAATGTGATATCCGGACGTTTGCAATTCATCGAGTTGTTTCCGGGATACGAAAGACTCAATATAGCCGTCTCCTCGTCCAATAACATCGAGCGGTTGGGATAGTAAATCCAGAAGTTGGTCATCGGAACTATAATAAATATTGACCTGAGAAATGGTTTCATCACCACCGAATGCAGCGCCGGCGGCTATCCATATTGGCAGCAGACACCAGAGAACAACCCCGATTTTCAATGATCCTCCTGAAAGATTTGACACCATTAATATAAAGGATCATAGCAAAATAACAATCGATTATCACGCGCGTCTCATACAAAAAAAGGCGGTGGAAATTCATCCACCGCCTTTATTCCGCGAACCGTATAAATCTTACATTAACCCGGCGTTTTTCCAGCGATTAAGAATATCTTTCATGAAGTCGCCGACCGCATTGCACATCTTCGTTAAATACTCTTTTGACTGCTCAATGTCAAATGTCGGGTAGCCCTGGTCTTTTTCATAGAGCAAAATCGTACCCGGAACGGGGTAAATGTCGGCGCCCGGTGAAAAATAATAGCCCATGTCCTTCGAGAATTCATTCTTGTCGGCCAGCGCCGGATCGAGAGCCTGAACGCACGCCGTTTCATTGTTACCGGCATGGCCTCCGGCCTCACCGAAGAACTTATTGGTTAACTCCTCGACCAGTTCCCACCAGTGAATCACGGCGATGTGGACGCGGTGTTCGAAGTGCTTGTCGTATGCGATCTTCTTCAATTCGCCGTTATTGCCGCCATGCCCGTTGAGAATAAAAATATATTTGAACCCGATTTCCACAAGCGAATCGATGATATCGCCGACAAAGGCGCCAAAATGTTCGGGTCGTATCGTCATCGATCCGGGATAGCGATAGAGCGATTTCGTGATGCCGTAATTGAGTGTCGGGGCGACAAGGGCATTGAGCTTCTCGGCCTGCGAATTGGCGATTTCCGTGGGAATAAAATTATCCGTACCAAGACAGGCACAGCCGTGCGCCTCGATAGTCCCGATGGGCAGAAAAACGATATCGGTCTGCGCCGGGACAATTTTCTTCATTTTCGTCCATGACAATCGATCTATTTCTCGTTCCATAACACCTCACATAAAAGAGGCGGCCGATAGGGCCGCCCGTAGTTTTTCGATTGAACTACGATAGTCGGCTGAGAATCCGCTCCAGTACTTTTTCCGTCTCGCGAGCGGTTACCTCGTCTCCCGACAACCGGAATTGATTGATATCCATCGCGAGATATTGAATATCCTCTGGATGCTCGACCGCATACCAGATTTGCAATTCTTCCCAGGACAGATTCAAATCAGTCAGTTTGTTGGAAACCATCGAATAGATATCCGGGCGCTTCCAGTCGAAGTCCTGCAGTTTAACCTGATAGGTACCTTTGAAGCCGAGCATATAATAGCGCCCCTCGACCGTCGGGCCGATGACGACATCTTTTTGATCCAGAACGGAGATGGCATGCTCCAGCGTAGTATGTTGCAGAGTCGGCGTGCGGCTGCCGATGAAGAGAACTTTCTTATACCCTTGCGCAAAGCACCGCTCGAATGATTCGTCCATCTTCTGACCCCAGCGACCGGGGCTGAGTTCCGAAATCTCGATGCGATTTTCATCCATGAGGGAGTTCTTTTGATTCTTCTGTTTCCCCTCGAGATATCCCATAATCGTCGTCACATCTTTGCGTGTTTTCGCTTTGGGGGAGTAAAACAGTTTGAGGTCGATATTAGGAAATGTCAGGGCATTATTGATGCTGTCGGCGATGAACGCCAGATGCAAGAAGGAGACTTCTTCGTTACTGAGCTGGTTACCGAGATTGAGTGAAGACCCGTCTTCTTTTATTTCCTGAATGCAGATGATTAGCGCTGTATCAGTAGCCGGCGTTTTCGCCATAGACTATCGCTCCGTTGTTAAATTCCGCATCAATATACAAGCGGGCTGTTATCGTGTCAAGGCCGTGCGCGGATATAGTGGCGCAGTTATTGCACTTTGCGCATCTCGGCAATCATGTCTTCCGGCGATACCACACCCTGCATGATTTTCTTGACATTTCCCTGTGAATCGAGGAGTAATACGGTCGGCAGCGAATAACTCCGAATATTGAACCGCTCCAAAAATGCCTTCGATTCCGGGGAATCTGATTTCTCAAGTTGTATTTTCAATGCCGCAAACCGTTTTGCCTCCGCGGCGACATCAGGATTATTAAACGTTTCCTTTTCAAGTATTTTACAATTCACGCACCAGGTCGCCCAGGTATCGATCAGCACCGGTTTGCCGGCGGATTTGGCATCGGCCAATCCCGAATCCAGATCGGTGTGCCAGTCGATTAGCGATTGTTCTTTCGCTGCGCCGCTCATCCCTGCTGCCGGCAGCCATTCGCTCGCCGGGGTAAAGATGAATCCCTGTGACAACATCGTACCGAGGAGCAGATACACCGCCGCGAGGAATGCCAACAGGCCGAGGAATTTCTTCAGGCGCGGGAAGAACCCGTCTTCCCCGGTCAGGCGGTCGAATCCTCCTCCGAATATCGAGAAGGCCAGGAGAAGCAGACCGGTCAATAATGCCGTCACTTCGATGGGGATAATCGTACGGAGGAAATACAGCGCCATCAGCAGGAGGACGAAGCCGAAAAACTTCTTTATTTGATCCATCCACATACCGGCTCGAGGCAGTTTGGTGATGGCGGATGAGAATGTCCCGATGATGAGATAGAGGGTTCCTAATCCCATCGCGAAAATGAATAGGACAAGGAATCCGAATACCGGTGATCCATAAGTAGCGATATAGAGGAGTATACCGGCAACGAACGGACCGACGCACGGCGATACGACAAGCGCCGCGACAATGCCGAGGATTATTGACCCGACAACACCGCCGCCGGATTTCTGTTTACCGAGATTTTGCCGGATGCTATTAGGGACATTGAGCTCATACAGTCCGAACATCGACAATGAGAATATCACGAAAACGACGGCAATCCCGATAACAACCGTCGGACTGGCCAGCCATGCCCCAAACACACCACCGACCAGCGAGACAATCAATCCCATGATGCCGTACATAAATGCCATCGAAACGACGTAAAACAGTGCGAGAATGAAGCCGCGGCCGACCGAGCGATCCTGTCCGGCGAATACCGAGACCGTGATCGGAATCATCGGATACGTACAGGGAGAAAATGAAAGCAACAACCCGGTGATAAAGGCCAATCCTAAGGCAAGGAAATAGCCCCAGAAACCATGTTCCTCTATGAGAATTTGGAGTTGTGACTTTTCAGTTTCGGTACCGGCTGGAGTATTATCTTGCCCAGTCGCGGGCGTATATTTCGAAAAGATATCATCGTGCAGCGATACACCTTCAGTGCCCACTGAGAATGTTACCTGTAACTCCTCAGTTGATGGAGGCAGGCACGTTTGATTATCGCACGGCTGATAATTGAGCCGAAGGGGCAGCGTTACATTGCCGTGTGTAGTACCGGCATCAATGGTGACTTCGAAGTATATGATTGCCCTACCGTCATACACCGACATGCTCTCTCCCATGAGCGGGATATTGTGAGCAATCGGGTAGGATATCGTTCCGGGAATAATACCCGGCAGAGTATCGACTTCCAGTTGTGCCGGTATGAGATAATCCTGAATCGGTCGGGATGAGTTAATGTGCCAATTCGGCGCGATTTCAACGATCACGGCGCCTGCATAGGTCTTCCCCGGCTCCACAGAAGAGCGCGAGAATACCGCCGTTGCGGATACCGGATTCACCGCTCCCCCCTGACCGGAATCGAATTCTCCCGGATCAAAGGAACCGGCATTCGCGAGCTGCGACGTACCGAACACGGCCGCAAAGAATAGTAACAGGATTGTGCTCAGATAAACGAATCGTCCCGAAAGCTTCATAGTATCCTTTCCCCGATTAAATATCCCTGAGTATACACAATTCGCCTCGGTATATCAAACAGGAATCATCGCCAAATATATGTAGACTTTAACACATTCTGAGCGATTCGGTTCTGTGATATTAATGTAATTTTGAATAAAAAACAGCTATCGGAACTAACTGGTTTTCTTGAATTGGCTGCGGATATTCTCGTCAATAACTTCTTTAATAATCCGGTACAGCTTATCCTCGTCAAGGCTGGCAATAATTTTCCTGGCAACACTTGAGGCAATCGTATTCACCAGGTCCTTGGAGAATGTCTTGATATCACCGTCGGGGACATCGGCGACCGATTCCTTCCATTCCAAATCGACATTGGCGCCGTCGGAAGGCGGTGCAATATTGGTCACGCCGAGGGAAGGGTCCAAATCATCGGAGATTTTTTCCATTTCCTTTTTAAATTCGGAAATGAAATCATCGACGTTGTCCATTCCGCCGGATGAAGCAGGTTTTTGTTGAGGTGCCGGCGCGGGTTTATGAGGCTGCGGGGCGGGAGCCGCTTGTTGTGCCGCGGCCTTTTTGCCCTCGGCCTCATTCTTTAATTCGTTAATAAACCAGTTATAGTCGTGGACATCGTCTTCGGCGGCTTCCGGCTGCAGATCTGCTTCCGGAACAGAGATACCGTATTGATCAGTAATAATTTCGATTTTACTCGATTCGGTCAGATCCGGGGCATGCCCCTTGACCTTTTTCGTATCGTTGCCCAGGAATTCCGCCGGTTCCTCCACCTGCGGTTGCGGCCGCTTTGGCTGCGGAGCGGGTGGCTGCTGTTTCGGGGCTTGTTGCCTTTGATGATGCTGATCCGCCGGGACATTTATCTGATCGAGATTTCTATGTGATTTCGAAGTTTCGTCCTTGGCTCCATCAAACTCATACCCGATCATCGATTCTTTTGAATTCTTTTTATTCTGGATGCGGAATACGCCGGTATCGTTTCCGATGACTTCGGAATCATTAATATCCAGTTTATCGAGTCCCAGTGCGGCATCGATGATATCGTCTTCGAAATCGGCGCCATCGAATGGGGTGCCGCCCATTCCGCCTGATCTGACGTCTCCGCCGCCGGTGAAGGCCGAGATTGACGACAGGAAATCTGCCGGCGTGAACGGTTTTTGGATAATCGCCTCGGGCGGAAACGGAATATCGACGCCTGAGGTCGAATCATGAAAAACCAGAAGCGGAATCGTTGCCGTGGCGCTTCCGGCTCCGGCGAATTCATAGAATTTTTGTCCCTGGCTGTCGACAATATCCGAAGCCACCAGGAGCAGGTCTATTTTTGTATCATTGAGAATCGATTTTGCGACATCGGCCGAATCAGCCGCGACGACTTCATATCCGTTTTGACGCAGGAGAGATTCGGCTATGCCCCTAACCGCAAGAGAATTTTCGACTATTAAAACGCGTTTGGCCATGACGGCTATTTATCCTTTTTCGATAAAATATCGCTGGCGCTCCCCAAAAAGCGCCGGTCCTCCTCCGAGATATTCTCTATTCCGACCTCGTTGATTTTATCCAGGATCTCGTCTACCCTCTTCATTATTTCTTCGGTTTTTTCGCGGTTTTTCTCCATCTTTTTGACGTTCTTTCGATACCGCCGATCCCGGAAGAACCGCAGGGGTGAAAGTGTATGTAACAACTTCCTGAAGCGCCAGTCAAGTTTAAGATACAAAAAACCGACAACGGCTCCGCCCAAATGGGCCAGATGACCGATGCTGCTACTCTGGGCATTGAATGAGGCGACAAAGGCAATTCCAACGAATATGATGACTGCCCATTTCACCTTCATCGGCAACACGAAGAAGATATAGATTGTATTGTTAGGGTACATGACAGCGTAAGCGACTAACAGACCGTAAATTGCGCCGGAAGCGCCGATTGTCGGCACCGGAGAATTCGGCATAAACATGACGGTAAAAACACCGCCGGCAATACCGCACAAGAAATAGTACTTCAGAAATTTTTTAGTTCCCCAGTCATTTTCAATCGTATTACCGATCATCCAGAGAATGAGCATATTGAAGAAAATATGAAAGAACCCGCCATGCAGGAACATGTAGGTAATAATCTGATAAAAGGCGAGGTCTTTCAGCACTTTAATCGGAATGACGCCGAATAACTGTGTAAAACCGTCCCCGAATACCATTTGCATGACAAACACGACGGCATTAGATATCAAGAGAAATTTCACACCCGGCGAAATCGCTTGAAGGGCGCCTCCGAAAGACGGCTGTCTGTAATAATACCCTCTATTCATGATATTACTTTATGTATCGGCATGTTGCCCGCCCGATTAACCGATTCGGGCGGTTTAGGATTATTCTCCCGGTTTATTATACCGAATTCGGCGAGAAATGACTATTGCTTTTCATCGGACTCCGACGGAGTCTTGGGCGGCTTGTAGTCGCACGCATCGGCCTGTCACGTCGGCACCCCGAGGCGTGGAAAGACGAATCTTACCAGGACTATCCAGATGACCGCGAACAGGATGATATATACTATAGACCCGAAATCCATATTAGATACCTGCCCGCTTATGTTCTTTCAGGATACATTTATTCATCACTATCGGTATACCGGCATTGGTTGCCAGGCGATACGATTCTTCGGATATGACACCCTCCTGCAACCAGATCGCCTTGGCGCCGATACGAATAGCCTCCTCGACGATTGGCGGAGTTGCCTCACCCTGGCGGAAAATATCGACGATATCGATTTCAGTTTCGATCGATGATAAATCCGGCAATGAGGGCTGTCCCAGGATTTCCTTTTCCATCGGGTTAACCGGAATAACGGTATACCCCTGGGCCATCAGGTAGTTTGCGACACCGTAGGAGGGCCTCTCCGGTTTCGAAGAAAGCCCTACTACTGCAATTGTCTTTGCTTTGTCGAGGATGTTTCGAATCTTCTCCTCGCCAGGATTTTTCCAGTTCCCATGTCCCGAAGAATCAGTCATTTTTCTGTATTATCCCAGAACCGAATTTATTTTCGAAACCAACTGCGCCTTCGGCACGGCGCCGATAACTTGTTCAACGACTTCACCGTTCTTAAAGAAAAGCAGTGACGGAATGGACATGATCGAGAATGAAGCAGGCGTTCTCGGATTCTGATCCACATCCATCTTGGCAATCTTAATCTTGCCGTTATATTCAGCCGCGATCTCTTCGAGAATCGGGGCAATCATTTTGCAGGGACCGCACCACTGTGCCCAGAAATCGACGACGACGGGGATATCGGACTTTCTGACTTCAGCATCAAAATTGTCATCCGTTATGTGTATCGCTTGTCCCATTGTTTCCTCCTTACGAAATTCTAAACTCTGTATTCATTAGCAGCTTTAACGTCTAACTTAATCTTCTGTTCCCGACCGGGCTCATATTGTCCAACCGAGTCGGTCAAAAAGTAATCGCGTTACCCTTAAGATGCAATCAAAAAACCGACGATTCAAAAAATCGCGAAAAAAAGTGAAATATTCGAGAAATCCTTGCCGGATGTAAGTCGCCGGTTGACAGGTCACACAAAATAGCGTACTTTCGGGCCATGAAAATGGTACTGCAGCGTGTCGCAAAGTCGCAGGTGACTGTATTTAACGATTCCCGCCCGGATGGTGTCGTGACAGGGAAAATCGATCGCGGTCTTACCCTGCTGGTCGGATTCAAAATCGGGGATTCGGTCGAATCGGCGGCAAAACTTGCCAAAAAAGTCGTTGAACTGCGTATTTTTGAGGACGACGAGGGAAAAATGAACCGCTCGATTACCGATATCGGTGGAGGGCTGTTGGTCATTTCCCAGTTTACACTTTATGGAGATACCAGAAAAGGCAGGCGACCGAGTTTTACCGGGACGATGCCCCCGCAGGAGGCGGAGGAAATGTATCAGCACTTTGTCACCCTGCTCAAGAATTCAGGCCTGACCGTGGCAACGGGAGTTTTCGGCGCGAAAATGGAAGTGGAGATAATAAATGACGGTCCGGTTACCTTCATTCTCGAAGATTAAATGCCCACAATTGAATAAGATAGCCGAATCCCCCGGATTCGTGCTGGCCTCGGGATCGCCTCGACGCAAATCGATTTTGACCGAACTGGGATTATCGTTTACGATTCAGGTATCGCACATTGAGGAGATAATCAATCTCGATTTCTCCCCCTCTGATTTGGCAGTCGATCTGGCCAGACAGAAGGTATTGTCGGTAACTCATAATGGGAGCAAAGTTTATCTCGGATGCGACACGATCGTTGTCCTTGGCAGGGAAATCCTGACCAAACCGACCGACGAGGTTGACGCGCTTCGCATTCTCCGGACACTGGCCGGTAATACGCATTCCGTGTTTACTGGACTGGCCTTGTATGACAGTAAATCGAAACAGTGCTTGACCGGATATGATGAAAGCCGGGTCACCTTCAATCCCTGGGATGACGACAAACTGCGCGAATATATCGCCACCGGCGAACCGATGGATAAGGCCGGAGCCTACGGAATACAAGGGATGGGCCGTTTTTTGGTTGACACTGTTGAGGGAAATATTGATAATGTCATTGGCCTGCCTTTGGGCATTTTGGAGCATTTAGCGGGAAAATACAGGGAGACGTATGCCTGATCCGTTCAAGCAAATCGGCGAGATAATCGCATCCGCACGCAAGGAACAGAAGAAAGACCTAAAAGACATATCCGAGAGTACCAAACTCATGGTCAGGTATCTGGAGGCTATCGAGGCCGGCGATCCTTCTCAGTTACCATCAGCAACCTATTTCCGCCTGTTTGCCCGCAGCTATGCCCAGAATCTCGGTATCGACCCTGCGGTGATCGATGAAATTGCGGATCGCGATCCCAGCGGTCTCAATAAGACGCCTTCCCCGGCTGAAGCCGCTGAGAAGAAAGAAAAGAAGGAAAAGAAAAAAGAGGCGGAAGAAGAGAGCGAGGAAACGACAGCCAAAGGATCGAGTAAAGGACTCCTCATCATTGCCGTCATTATCCTGGGCATTATCGCGGTTGTCCTTATATATCAGTTTTTCCTGGTTGATAAAACCGCCACATCCGGTCCCGAAGAGGCTGCAAAGCCTTTAGGCGCCGAAGTCGGTGAAGTACCTGATATGGACAACGCCGGAATCGAAGCAACACCTTATACTCCGAGTGAGCCACTCAAACTGAACATGCTGGCGAATCAGGATGTCTGGGCGCTGGTTGTCCGCGATGGCGATACGGTTCTGAATCGTGAATTGAAAGGCGGCGAACGGCGCAGTTGGGAAGCAAAATATCGTTACTATATCACACTCGGCATTTCCACGGCAGTTGACCTTTCTCTCAATGGAGAAAAGATCGCACCTCTCACCGAGAGACCGCGCACCGTACAGAATGTCGAGATAAATCAGACCAACTACGAGAAATTTCTTCTGAAGAACAATCCGCAATCGGCGGTGCTGCCGCCGGTTCAACCGCGGCGACCGGCAGCGTCGGAGCAACCGGCATCGACAACTTCGCCTGCCTCGGATACGACGAGCCGTCCGGCTGGAGAAACGGGTAATGGGAATTAAAACGTTGGCCGCCAAATTTATGTTATCCCGCGCGTCGGCCAAAGTCACGCCCCGTCCCCTGTCTATCCCGCTGGATTTGGAGAATAAATCTTTATTGGTTCTATTACCTGCGGTACAGCGAGACCTCACTGTGGTCAAGCAAATCCTGCCGGATGTGACCGATTACTTCGGTGATCGCAATGTCTTCCTATTGGCCTGTCCGGAATCTCACGTCGAATCGATTTTCCCCTCCAAGGGATTCAAAATCGTTTCGCCGAAGAAATCGGATACCAACTGGTGCGAATTGCCGTCGAAAGTGTTTTTAGAAAAGCTGGGGCTACAAAAATACGATTACATCTTTGATACCAATCTCGAAGAGAATCTATTTGCGGCAAGGATTCTACTTCAATTCCCCGAGGCCATTCGTTTCGGCAGCAACGGGCATCTCGGACTGCCGTACATCAATCTCGCGGTAAAGACAAAATACCTGCGGGATCGCCGACAGATTTACCGGTCCATACTGGAAGTCATCGGCAACCTGGCCAAATCCCCACGGCCGCACAACAAAGTAAGCGAGGAATAACGTGTATCTCAAAAATCTGGAATTAGTCGGATTCAAATCGTTTCCGGAAAAGACGCAGTTTATTTATAATCGGGGCATCACGTCTATCGTCGGCCCGAATGGCTGCGGCAAATCCAACCTGCTCGATGCCCTGCGCTGGGTACTCGGCGAACAAAAGACTTCTCTGCTTCGCGGATCAAAGATGGAAGAAGTCATTTTCGCGGGTACGCGCACGATAAAACCGCTCGGTATGGCCGAAGTGTCATTGAGCATCGATAATAAAGACGGCGCTCTCCCCTCACAGTACAGCGAGATTACCGTATCGCGCCGCCTGTTTCGCTCCGGTGAATCCGAATATCTGATAAATAAAGTTCCCTGCCGCCTGAAAGATATTACCGACCTGTTCGCCGATACCGGCGTCGGCGCACATGCCTACGCCATCATTCAGCAGGAAATGGTCGATTCCATTCTATCGGATAAGACCGAGGAGCGCCGCTTCCTGTTCGAGGAAGCCGCCGGCATCACTCGCTACAAACATCGTAAGAAAGCGGCTGAGCGTAAACTTGAGGCCACCGAGCAGGACTTGCTGCGATTGCAGGATATTCTCTCCGAGGTCAACACCCGCGTACGATCGCTGAAACGCCAGGTAAACAAGGCCGAGCGGTACAAAGTCATTTCCGAAGAATTGAAGGCATGGGAACTGTTTAATGCACGGCATCGCTATGACGAACTGGTCGCACAGCGCAAAGATCTGGCTCTGCAAATCAAATCGCTCGGTGACAAAAAGATCGGCATCGAATCACAACTGGATGCCAAGTTCGCCGAACTCGAATCATTCCGCACGCAGGTCGCTGAAATAGACGGTCACCTATCCGAAATCGGCAGCAAAGTTTATGAATTGTCCGAGCAGGCACACGAGATGGAAACATCCATCTCCGTCAATCGCGAAAAGAAGGAAAACCTGATTCAGCAATCCGGTCGCAATCGCGATGAAATCGATGCCCTCGGTAAACGCGCGGAAGTCATCCGCGAAGAAAAGGGTAAGGCGGAACAGGAAATCGCCAATGTCAGCGAGGCGGTCACGACTGCGGCAACGCAATTATATGAAGCGATCAATCGTCAGAAACTGGCCGACGAGGATTTCCTGCGCTTCCGATCTGTCGCGGAAAATGAAAATGCCAAGCTGTTCGACATCGAGGGTCGCCTATCATCCGGTCGCACCGATTCGGCCAATATCGAGGAACAGCTCGATGACCTGCAAGACGAGACCGGACAACTCACGCAGCGCAAAGACAATCTTATCGAGGAAAAGAATCGCCGCCGCGGTGAGATCAATAATATTCAGTCTCGTATCGAGGCTGCCCGGCGCGAAGTCGAATCGGGTGAACGGACCCTTGTCGATAAAGAGCAGACACTGGAATCGTCTCAAGAGCATGTCGAGCGGCTCCGCGACAGCCTGACCGAGATCACTTCCAGTTACGAGGCGACTCTGGCCCGCAAAAACCTGCTGTCCGAGATGATCGAACATTATGAAGGTTTCGGCAGTGGTGTCGTGGCAGTGTTCGATGTCGCCAGCCGCTGGGTCGATATCACCGGGACGGTGGCGGATTTCGTGCGACCGAAAGATGGATATCAGACGGCTATCGAGGCCGCTCTCGGCGAAACGGCGCAGTATATCATTTGCTCGGAAACAGATACGGCGCGCGATGCCGTATCCTATCTGCGAGAGAAAAAAGCCGGGCGCGCGACATTTCTCATTCTGGAAAAACTATCCGAGACTGTCAATCGACCGGAATTACCTCAGGCCGATGGACTCCTCGGCTGGGCGGATTCCTTCGTCGATTGCGACGATCGGTACAAGAAAATACCGCAAACGCTGCTCGGTCGGACGGTCCTGTGCGAAAACAACAACTGCGCGCAGCGTATCCTTCAGCAGATTCCTGACGGATACCGCATCGCGACGATTGACGGCGAATTATTCTCGCGCGACGGCATTATAACCGGCGGCGCATCCGAAGAGGTCTCCCTCATCGGGCGCAAAAAAGAAATCGAATCACTCGAGCAGAAGCTCACGGAACTGGACAATCGCAGCAAGCAGAATAAAGATAAACAGGCTCAGTTGACGCTGACCATCGGCGAGCTTCGCCAGGCAATTATCCAGGGCAAAGAGAAATTGGAAGAGGATAAGGTTCACTTCAATGAATTGAATTCTCGCCTCAAAGAAGAACAGTTCAAGATAAATGCGGCGGATGAGGTGCTCACGAGCATTGATCATCAATTGGATCAAATCGGTCAGAAGACCGAGAGATTGAAACACCGCCAGTATACGCTGGCCCTGGACTTCGATCAGCTCGACAAGGAAAAGGCGAACCTCGCTAATATCGTGCAGGATAAGAAGTCGCGACTAACTGAATTGGAAGAGGCCGCGCAGCAGGCCTCCGAAGAAGTCAATCGCCTCAATGTGAGGAAAATCGAGCTGGAGAGCAAGCGCTCGCATGCCCAGTCGCAAATCGACTATTACGAGGAGATGCTGCATGACATCTCCGCGAATATCGAACAAAAGGAACAACAGAATTCCGAGGCCGGCGATACCGTCGAGTCATTGAAAAAGCAGCTGGTCGCCGACGAGCAAAGACTGCAGGAGATTTTCGAACAGCGCCAGGTGCAGTCGAATCTCCAACAGGAAAAGCGGCATACCCGAGACGAAATCAATGCGAGTCTTTCGGCTATTGAAACTGATGTCAAGGCGCTCCGCAAAGAGCGTGATGAGATCAGTGATGAGACGCATACGACTAATATCAAAGAGACCGAGGTCAAATCGCGACTGGAACAGCTCGAAGATCGCATCCGCGAGGAGCATCGCATCGATATTCAGGAACTGGAGATAGAATCACCGAATCCGGAGTTTTCGAAAGAACAAGCCCTCGCGCACGTGGAATCACTGCGCGACAATATCCAGAAAATGGGAATCGTCAATCTGCTGGCTCTCGAGGAATACGAAGAGCAGAAGCAGCGTCAGGATTTCCTGTCAAGGCAGCTTGATGATTTGATTACGGCCAAATCGACGCTGAAATCGACGATTCAGAAAATCAACCAAACCGCCAAGGCGATGTTCCTCGATACGATTCACAAGGCGCGCGATAATTTCAAACAGATGTACCAGGAGTTGTTCACGGGCGGTGAGGCCGATGTGATTCTGGAAGATGAATCGGATCCGCTGGAATCGCGCATCGAAATCATCTCTCGTCCCCGCGGCAAAAAGCCATTGACCATCGCGCAGTTATCCGGTGGTGAGAGGGCACTCACGGCCATCTCTCTCCTGTTCGCGTTGTACATGGTCAAGCCGTCGCCGTTCTGCTTCCTCGATGAAATTGATGCGCCGCTCGATGATGTCAATGTCGGACGATTCCTGAAAATCGTGCGCACGTTTGCTCGCCAGACGCAGTTCATTATCATCACCCATAACAAAATCACGATGGAAGCCGCCGACACGCTCTATGGCGTTACGATGGAAGAACCGGGCGTTAGTAAAGTTGTCGCGGTTCGCTTCAAGAAGGAAACGGAAACCGAGGACGAGGGCACTATCTTAGACCTCCACTATGCCCGACAGTCGCGCGAGCAGGAGCAGGAACAGCAAGCAGGATAATGAGAAATTTTTTCAAGAGTTTCAAGCGGGGGCTGGAAAAGACAAAGGACAACATCGTCGGCAAGGTTCGACAGGTTGTCGGGTTAGCGGCCAAAGTCGATGATGATTTGCTCGATGAGATCGAGGAGATTCTCATTCAAGGCGATGTCGGTGTCGCCGCCTCGATGAAAATCATCGAGAATCTGAAAAAGAAAGTTGCCAAAGACAATATCAAGGATGCCGAGCAAGTCATTACCGAATTAAAGGCGGAAATATCCGCCATCGTCCAATCAGACCGTGATCCGGCGGCCCTTAACGGTAATGGACCGACGGTCTGGCTGATTATGGGCGTCAATGGCACCGGCAAAACGACCTCGGTCGGCAAACTTGCGAAATTCTTCTCGGATAGTGGCAAGAAAACGATGGTCGCGGCGTGTGATACATTTCGGGCCGCCGCAGTCGATCAACTTGGTATCTGGGCCGAGCGGTCAGGCGTCGAATTCATTCGCGCCAAGGACGGCACCGACCCGGCATCAGTAGCGTTCGATGCCGTTTCCGCGGCCAAGGCGCGCGGGATTGATTTGCTACTCATCGATACGGCCGGACGCCTGCACACCAAGGCGCATTTAATGGAAGAGTTGAAGAAAATTAAGCGCGTCATCGCCAAGGTCATTCCTGAGGAAAATATCAAGCCCAAGCTGGTACTCGACGGCACGACAGGCCAGAATGCGCTTTCGCAGGTGAAGGTGTTCACCGATTCGGCCGGCGGATGTGACGGATTGATTGTTACGAAACTCGACGGCACAGCCAAGGGTGGCGTTGTTATTGCTATTGCCGAAGAGATGTCAGTCCCGATTGATTTTATCGGCCTCGGTGAACAGATCGACGATTTGAAGCCGTTCGATCCGCAATCGTATATCGATGCCCTCTTCGAGAAATAACTTCCTTGAAAAGGCGGACGCTATTGCTCCGCCTTATCGACTTTTAAATCTAAAAACTCCTTTAAATATTGGTCGAATACGCGGCGCGTGTCTTTGCATATACAAATAACCATAAGAAGTTATATATTGCCTTTTTAATAATATTGTTATTTTAAAACATCGTATTGACAAAAAATGGATATTGATATAGAATATTGCCTGATTTTATCGTATGCGCTCGATCGGAAGATTTTGTCTACCGACCTGAATAAAAAATCCAAGAGAGGTTTGTCATGAGAACGCATTGGGCAATTGGCGTAGTTTTATTAGTCATTGTGTCAATATTCATTTTCGGTTGCGGAGGAGATGACTCAGGTCCGACATCGCCCGGAGGAGGGACAACCGGAACGGTCGTGGATACAATCGGTGGAGACTATTCCTTTGCCACCGGCCAGGTAGTGTTCACCTTTCCGGCCAATGCCGTCGATTCAGCCACAACGGTGGCAGTATCGACTGAGAGCAGTTATCCCACTGATGATGGATATGTATCCGGTACCTGTTATAGCTTCTCCCCCGATGGTATCGTTTTTAATTCCCCGGTCAGCGTCAGGATTCGATATACCGAAAACAACGTACCTCAAAATGTTGATGAATCAACACTTGGTCTCTACAAAATAGTCGGGAGTACGTGGCAGGCCGTTGGCGGGTATAGCGTAAATACGGATTCGAACTGGGTTACCGCGCCGCTGAGCGGATTCAGCAGCTATGGCATACTCGGAACGGTCAGCGGCGGCGAGACCGAGTATAATGGTGATTACTATATCTATGATAGCACGACACTTGCGAATTTCCAGCAATATACATCAATAACCGGGAAACTAGAAATCAGGTCGGATGCTCCTGACACGGTCACACTCCCCAACTTGCGGTCTGTCACTGGGAATTTACACTTCTATGGTCCTGCTGCAATTACACATAATGTTGCGAGAATCTCATTACCTGTGTTGGAGACGGTCGGTTCAGCGTTTATTATCGAGAACTGCGATTCCCTCAGAGATATTGAAATGCCGTCCTGCGGCGCGGTCGGATCAATCGGCATTATGAAGAACAGAATTTTGCCTGACGTATCCGGTATCAGTAATATTACGGTCGTGAATCCGGCGAGCGGTCCCTATCTTGGATCAATACAAATTTACAACAACGACAGTCTGATGAATTTCGACGGCCTGTCATCGATAGCCGGCACGGCCACTTCGGTGATGTTGCAGGATAATCCGTCATTGACCAGTATCGCCGGTATAGCAGGCATATCCCGCATCAATAATAATCTTGAACTGCGACGCTGTAATAAACTCCAGAATTTATCAAGCCTGGCTCTCAATTACTGCGGCGGTCACTGTATCATTGGTGAAAACGCCATGCTGAATACACTTGAAGGTTTGGGGTCTCTCCAAACGGTCGGAATGAACCTCCAAATCGAGTATAATGGATCGCTTGAGGATTTGACTGGGCTGGGAGCGCTGACGAGCGTGAGAGGCCTATTTGTCGAACACAACAGCATCCTGACCAGTTTGAATGGGCTCGGACACATATCGTCGCTTGCCAATACGCTGTCGTTGCAGTATAATCCTTATCTTTCAGATATCAGCGATTTGAGTAATCTGATCTCGGTAACATACAGTGTAAGAATATCCTACAGCGATTCTCTCACAAGTCTCCATGGATTGGAAAATCTGGCCGCAATCGGTTCTAATCTGGAGCTGCGCTATTTGACGCACTTGACCGATTTGGATGAACTATCACTCGTGACCTCAATTTATGGATCTCTGATTATCGATAATTGTCACCGGTTGACCAGCATAACCGGGTTGTACAGCGTTCAATCCAATCCGACGACAGGATATGTGCATGAGTACTTGTATATAACAAACAATGCGCATGCCGGAACGCCCAGCTCGAGTCTTGGTAACGCCACCGCATGGGAGTATGTCGCTCACATAGGCGGTGAGACGAAAATACACAATACGATTACGATTGACGGCAACTGACAAGATTGTCATCGCTTATTATGCCGGGAAACGTCTGAATCGTTTCCCGGTTTTTTATTGCAAAAATGCCTTATATTTGTATTGTTTACGGCATCCACCCTCCCCTGCGTTTTTACCCAAAGACGGAAAGGATGGCACTGTTTATGACAGGAATGTTTACCGTGGTGACTTCGGAGCGTTGTCAGCTAATCGACATCACGACTGAAGTGCAAAAAATCGTTACCGAATCGAAAATCAAATCGGGAGTCGTCATCGTGTACGTATCGCACACGACCGCAGGAGTTACGATTAATGAGAACGCCGACCCCGATGTTCAGCGCGATATTCTGCTGCATTTGAAAAAGATGGTGCCGCAATCGCGGGAATTTCGCCATAGCGAAGGGAATTCGGATGCCCATATCAAAGCCAGCCTTATGGGATCTTCGGTGACCGTTATTTTCTCCGAAAGCCGAATGAACCTCGGTATCTGGCAGGGAATTTATTTTTGCGAATTCGACGGACCGCGCACGCGCAAAGTATGGGTAAAAATACTCGAGGGTTAACAATGCTATCGATCCATATCATCGCAGTCGGCAAGGATAAGGATTCGTGGATAACGGATCAATCGGAGCATTTTACGAAACTCATCAGCAAATACGCACGCCTCGATATCACGACTATTCCGGAAGAGAAATATACAAAGACAACGGATATAAAAAAGGCGATCGAGAGTGAGGCATCGACCATTCTTTCACGACACCGAGGCGGACTACTCGTGGCGTTGGATGTGAAGGGAGAATCGTATTCCACCGAACAATTGGCAGATAAACTGCGCCGGATTCAGGTCGGCAGACATTCGACTATTGAGTTCGCGATTGGCGGTCCACACGGACTCGGAGCGTCGCTATTGAAAATCGCCGATTTGAGAATGAGCCTCTCCCCGCTTACGTTATCGCATCAAATCGTCAGGCTGGTGTTATTGGAGCAACTCTACCGTGTTCTCAATCTCAACGCCGGCGGCAGCTATCATAAGTAAGTTATATCGACGGCAAAGCAATTTCCGGGAAAGGATATAAAGGAAAAGGCCCGTTCTTACGAGCGGGCCTTTTCACGGTGAGATGGGGGCTTTTTTATTTCAGCAAGACCATTTTGCGAATCGCTTCTTCACCGGCTGCCTGTGCCTTATAGAGATAGATACCTGATGCAACGCGATTACCGCTGTCATCCGTGCCGTCCCAGGTAATCGATACCTCTCCGGCCTCGGCCTCGCCGTTCCAGGTGCGAATCACCTGCCCGGTCACATTGTAAATCGTCACATGGTATTCAGAGGCATATGGCAGAGAAAGGCGGAAGGTCGTCGTCGGATTGAACGGATTCGGGTAGTTCTGCGACAGCGTAAACTGTGTCGGCAAAACCCGATTCGTTATCGCAGTCGCCAAATTATTGGCATAATAATCCGCCATTTCCGTCTCGATCAGATTGATCGTACTGTTTTCCGGCATCGTAATCGTGAACAGTTTGGACTCACCTGCATCTATCATATGCCCCTGTTCAAGACTATACAACAACACTCGGACTTCGCCATCTTTCCAGATGCTCGAGATACTCATCTGTGAGGCATTATCCGATAGCGCGATCGTTCCGGCTACATTACCATCGTATTCGAACACGAACAAGGCGGCTCCGATCGGCGTTTCCGATGATAATCCGACCGTTGCGGTTGTACCGGTGCACCGGCTTTCGACCGCCACCGTAGTCCTGTCGATAGTCATTCTCGGTATCGGCGGGGCATCGCCCGTGATGATACGCGTCAACAATACCAGGTCGGCAATCGTCAGCGGCGTGCCGTCGGCATTGATGTCAGAGGCCGCGATCTGACCGGGGATACTGATATTAAAGGCATCCAGTCCGATGATAAAGAAATTCGTGTACACGACGGCATCAGCGATTTCATAGGCAATGCCGTTGAGGTTCAAGTCTCCGCGGGCGTCTATGGAATCCGGATGAATGATGCACAGTTCTCCATTGCGGAAATCAGCGCATCTGACCGGCGGCTCTTTATCCCCTTCGAGACATTCATCCGGGGCGCCGACATGGGAAAGCCGCGCCGATTCGGGATAATTGATATCATCCGTTTCATCCCAGAGGATGTTGCCTTCGCGACTAAAGACCATCTTATCGATATAGAGATACTGGCCGCTGCGATCCGACAGTGAGTTGTCTCCACAGTCATTCCAGAAGAAACTGATCGGGACGTTTTGTCCACCGTAATTGACATTAGCCGACACGTAAAATGTTAACGAAGCCAGTTGCCCATCGGGATTATACTGTGATTCCGGAGGATGAGACGCTCCGTTGTTGACATCGGCAATTGCGACCAGGCGGATTATCCCGGACGGACAACCATTACAATTGCCTTCGATACTGGTACGATACGTGAAGTATTCCCATCCGCCTATGGCCGAACCTTTGCTTGCCTCTACGAATTGAATCGCTGTTTCATCATAGGTCAGCAACAGGTCAAATCCGGCGATTTGCTCGGGAGCCTCGACCATGATATTCACGGTCGAGAAGGTGCCATTGTTGGCACAATTGGCGGGACCCTCGATGGCGACATCGACGCATGTTCCGCAAACCGGCGTCGGGATGAAATCGATGCAGAATGTCTCGTACACGGTATCGCAGGCATCGTATGCCATAAACCGGAAGCAATACTCGGCCGTATCATTAGTCGGTGGCGTAAAGGTCAGCGTACCGCAATCCCAGGTTTCATTAAAGGCGAATTCACCGAGTCCGGAATCGAACACCAGCGTCACATTATCGTAATCGGGATCGGTCACACAAATGTTCGAGATAACGACCGGTTCAATCTCGGTTACACACTGGACTACCGTCTCTATCGACGGAGGATGAATAACCGGCGCACGGTTCGGTACGGCATCGATCGGTAAATCGACCTTCGTCGCTTTATTACAATCATCGACAGCTATTAACTCGATAATACAATGCAGCTCTTCCGTAATCGGAATGCAGACTCTGCTGTTTATGTCATCAAAATAAGCGCCCGGGCAATCTCCACTGACCCCTACTGTTTGGATATTATTGTCTGGGTCGGATATCGTGACATCGATACACATCAGGGTCGAGTCACAGAATGTGATTTCCTGCGGTTCCTCCACGGCAATAACCGGGCTGGAATTGATTCTTGTTGTGACGATAAAGCTGCAGGAATCCAATCCGCAATCGGTTGAATCGATAACCAAAATCGTGTCTGTCTGCGGCCCGGTGACATTATAACAGAGGCGGTTCGTTTCCGGATAGTATACGATCGAGGCCGGTTCGAAGCGGAAATTCGTGCCCGGCACCAGGTCGCCGAGTTCAAGACATAACTGTCCCGGTTCACACAGGAATATCGTCGTATCGCCCGGACACTGCGCGTTCGGATTTTCACTCTGTTCGATGTTTATTTCAAGGACAACCGTATCGGCCGCCCCGCAACTATCGGATATCCAGGCAGTAAACGTACAAGCGCCAAAATCTGAAGGAGTAAAGCAAATCAGGCCTTCGCTCAGGTGATAATGGAACGGTTCTTCAGTGCAATCTGTTTCCGATCTGAGACTGATAAGGTTAATGTTATTATCAACATCCGAGACACTGAACGGAACACAAATCTCCGATAATTCACAGAGCGATGTCTCGAATTCACCGAGGGTCAATTCGGGAGCCGAATTCAGACTGGCCGCGATAATGGCGCTCTCTGAGACGCCGATACCGCAATCATCATATACGGTTACTGTAACGGTAAACTCGCCGGCTTCCGAAATCGGGAAACACACCAGCGCGTTGTCAAAATCGACATAGGCCGGAGCCTCGACCGTTACGGAGTCGACTGTACCATCGGGATCCGAGAAAACAATCGGTATACAAACGTCAGTGGGTTCACAGAGGAATAAAGTCGTGTCATCAATGGCAATTTCCGGAGCCTGGTTCAGGCCTATCATGACCGATCCGGTATCGATATCGGTATTACCGCATTCGTCCGTGGCCGTGACCAGGAATTCGAACAATCCTTCGACCGACGGCGTGAAGCATATCTGACCGTCGACAACATCATACATATCCGGGAATACCGTCACCGAGACCAAATTCCCATCCGGATCCTCGACAGTATACGGGATACACACTTGCGTCAGCTCACAGAGGTATACCGAGCTGTCGGTTACGACAATCGTCGGCGGAGCATCGAATGTTACGGCCACGCAGAAGTTGCAGGTATCGGCTCCGCAATCGGTTTCAGCGATAACGGTAAAGCAGTAATCGTCTTCTGTATCGGCATAGAAAGTCAGGCTGCTGCCGTCAAAAACCGCCTCGGGTGAAATCGTTATCTGCGCATCCGGCGGCAAGACGCCAAGCGGAACGCTGATACTGTCAGGTGCGCAGAGATGCACGGGATCGGGTGTCGGACAGGTAATAACCGGCGGATTCCCGACCGTGATATTGAACATCACATCGCAGGTATCGCTGCCGCACTCACTGGCAGCAATGACAGTAAATGTATATTCGCCGGATTCCTCGGCATAGAAGCACAGTTCGCCGTTGTCATACGTGGCGCCGGATTCGAGAATTGATACGACGGCATCGGACGGCTCGATCGGAATAGCAACACAGACATTGCCCGGTTCGCATAAATCTCTGAATTGAATTTCCGGACAGGTGATCGCGACGCCATCACCGATGGTGTACGTGACGCAGAAGGTGTCGACCGCAATATACCCGCAGGCGTCGGTGACGCTCATGACGATGCAGGTTTCCCCTTCCGTTATCGGCGTGAAGCAATAAGTATCACCCTCGAATGTGCCCAGGTCCGGCGTGAAGGCAACGCTGACGATATTATCATCGATATCGCCGTATTCGAAGCCGCTCAGGCAAATTTCCTGCGGCGTGCAAGCTGAAATCGTAGTATCCGGCGGGGCCGTCACATATGGCGCCGAATTGAATGTCGCCGTGATCGTGCCGAAAGCAACAGCCGTATCCCCGCAGGCATCATGCGCGATCAGAACAATCGGATATTCGCCCGGTTCCTCAATTATCCGGCAGATCGACAGACCATCATCGCTTATATATCCCGAGGGAAGAATTTCAAGATTCGTCAATTCGCCTTCGTAGTCGTTCGCCGAGAACGGGACACAGACCTCTGCCGGTTCGCAGAGGAAGACCGTCGTGTCTGATATACTGACCGTCGGGATCTGATTGAATATGACAACTGCGAGTGCGGTATCGGCGGCAGTGTTGCCGCATTCATCGGTGATCGTGACGATGAACTCATAGGAGCCTTCGGCGTCAGGCGTGAAGCAGATATTGCCGTCGATAATTTCATAACCGGACGGTTCGACCGAGACTTCGGAAATATTGTCGTCGGCATCGCTGTAGCTCACCGGCAGACAAATTTCGGCGGGGTCGCACTGGAAGTATTGGCCGCCCTCGATCGTGACCTGCGGCGGGCTGTCTATAGTAACCGTTATGCAGAAATCGCATTCGGTTTCACCACACTCGGTCGTGGCCGAGACGACAAAGCAATACGATCCGGCGGTATCGGCATAGAAAGACAGCATTCCATCGGCGAAGTCGGCCTCAGGAATGATGAATATATCCGCGCTCGGCGGTATGACGCCGAGCGGTACCGAAACGGTACCCGGCTCGCACAGATGAATGGTCTGATTTTCGGGACAGGATAGCTGAGGCGGTTCGCCCATGGTGACATCGAACGTCACGGAGCAGGTATCGGCGCCGCATTCACCAGAGGCGATCACTGTAAAGGTCGCCGAACCGGCTTCTTCGGCAAAGTAGCAAAGCTTTCCATTTTCATAGACTGCGCCGGATTCAAGCACCGTCACCGTCGCATCGAGCGGCGAAATCGGCAGATCGACACAAATCGTGTCGGCTTCGCAAAGGCTGGCCGTAATCGGTTCTGTCGGACAAGTAATAACCGGCGGCTCGCCCATTGAAACATCGAATGTCACCGAGCAAGTATCCGCGCCGCATTCACCAGAGGCGATTACCGTAAAGGTCGCCGCACCGGCAGTTTCGGCATAATAACAAAGTTTTCCGTTTTCGTATATTGCGCCGGATTCAAGTATCGTCACCGGCGCATCGAGCGGTGAAATCGGCAGATCGACACAAATCGTGTCTGCTTCGCAAAGGCTGGCCGTAATCGGTTCTTCCGGACAAGTGATAACCGGTGGTTCGCCAATGGTGACATCGAATGTCACCGAGCATGTATCCGCGCCGCATTCGCCAGCGGCGATTACCATAAAGGTCGCCGTACCGGCTTCTTCGGCATAATAACAAAGTTTTCCGTTTTCGTAAATCGCGCCGGATTCGAGAATCGTCACCGTGGCATCGAGCGGTGAAATCGGCAGATCAACACAAATCGTGTCGGCCTCGCAGAAGCTGGCTGTTATCGGTCCTTCCGGACAGGTAATAACCGGCGGCGCCCCCATATCGATATCTAACGTCACCGTGCAGGTATCCGCGCCGCATTCACCGGAGGCAACGATTGTAATATCGAAGATGCCTGTTTCATTGGCGTCAATGCACAGTTCGCCATTTTCATAGGAAGCATTACCGGAGATTATGGACACAGCCGCATCGGCCGGCGTCACCGGAATCGGTACACATATGGTTGCAGGTTCACACAGTTCATACTTCAGCGGCTCTTCCGGACAGGCAATCAATGGTTTTTGACCCATCAGGACGATTATAACGATCGAATCCTGGGGGCATTTGGCGGCCAAATCGCCGCGGAGGCATTCATCGGTCACCTGATATGTGAAAACATATCGAGCCGAATCAACATTATCCGGCAGGAAACAGGTCTGCCCTGTGCCGTTACCGGTCAGGGTAAAAATACCGGGCCCGGTCAATTGCGTGATTATCAGACTATCATCGATATCATCGTCATACGCATTGACATCGAAACAAATCGTATCCGGGCCGCACAAGTAGACGGTCGAATCATAACTGACGATGTGCGGCGGATTATTAGTCGTGACTGTGAAGGTCACCAGCGCCGTATCGGCGGAACAGATATCGGAGACTTCTACCTCGAACTCATAGACTCCTGACGCATATGTCGTCAGGCACAATTCGCCGGTATTCTCATCGATGGTCACATTGACTTTATCGCCGAGCAGTCGATAGGTCAGCGGATTGCCGTCGGGGTCATAGGCATCGACAAATAAGCAGGCATTGACGACATTGTCGCAAACGGTAATCGTCGTGTCGATATCGTTGGCAATCGGTGGCGTATTATCCAGAGTGATGATATAGGTAATGGAATCGGTTACCGTGTGCCCCTGTATATCGGTTACCTGATACACGACGACAAAGGTACCGGCCTCGGTCGGCATCCAGGAGTAATAGCCGCGCACCGGCGACGGGCCGGTGACGGTTTCGAATTCGCCGGGTCCGGAGATTTTAGTCAGCGTCAGCGTATCGCCGACATCGGCATCAAGGACTTTTATCGTGTCGTAAATCGGTTCGGGATTGCAGAAGCCGACGGTTTTCACGGTGCCGCCGGGCCAGTAGAAGTATGGTGGGTTATTCGAATTGGGCGGACAGGTTGTGACGGAAAATTCGATTCCGTCCCCTTCATAAACAAAACTGCCGGAAAAATCCTTATCGGCCGAGATCAATCCGTTGGCATCGAACGATGCGCCCGGCAGATCACTCGGTGTAAACAACGAACTGTTGATGCTGGATGAGATCGTCGTCGAGGCATCGTATATGCCCTCGTGCGTATCGACAAAATTGGGCACATAGGAAATCGGAATACGCCGTTTACCCAAAAACAGATTATCGGCATCGAACGTGGTCACGCCTCCGGATGCCCAGAGGTTAAAGTCGAATGCGCAGCCGGAAAAGGATACACCGACCGTATCGAAATAATCGGCATCGGTGGAAATTTTACTGAAATCAACGGTGATGTCCCACCAGATTTCATAGAGGTTCGGCGCAATATCCTCGGGATACTTGACATATCCCCAGCGGTCGTTTCTGGTCAGGTCATCGCTGTATTCAAAACCAACAGGCTGGACTACCATTTCCGGGGTCGCGCCGGGATCCAATTGGATGAGGACAGAGCCGTGTATTTGCTCGTAGATACTCGCACCCGCGTGGACGACGGCATTGACGTTCCACAGGTCGGAGGCGGTGTCATAATAGACGTTGTACCCTCCAACATCCCAGCGGTCGATAATATCAAACGGTGGAGCACCATAAAAATAGGTGGGATCCATGATTTGATAATTCGGCGGCGGGCCGGTCACCTCGTTTTCGGTCGTGGGATCGTAAAACAAGGATAGAGTGCCGTCATCGCCCTTATCGGCCAGAGCCGGGGCAGCAAGAGTAATCAGCAATAACGACAATACCAATATGATATATGCGGACCTGAACATCCAGTCCTCCCAATGGTTATTACTTTCCGGCTTCCGGGCGCACGCCCGGATATGAAAAGACACCATCGTGCCGTTTCAGGCACGATAGAAAAATCTCCTTATCGGTTCTTATAGCATACCGGGTGCGTAAACGAGAAATATTTTTTTAATAACACTGGCGCTACTCGTACAGGCGGGTATGGTGCCTTTTTTCTACCGGAAATATAACCAAAACGCTAATCCTGTCAAGCCCTTTTGGCTCAACGCAAGTTCAAAGAATATGAGCACTTGCGGAGATTTCCACAAGTCGAGGGTGAAGGCGATTTCCGGCTGATACATTGTGTTACAATCATGAACAATCGCCGGTTTTTTTATCAGTTTTGAGCCAATCCGGTTATCGGACTTAAATAAATATATGCAATCTATTGCACACAAGCTGTACTGGGATTCATCCCATGAGAACTACCGCAGAAACGACCTGTTAATTAGATTGAAATATCGACCTAAATCTCATTAATTACTCGTAAGAATAATAGCCGAAACGAGTTCTCAAGGAAATTTGATATGAGATTTATCACCCTACCCTTGACGCTTCTTCTTATGTTTTCGACCTTGTTTGCCCAAACGCCAGAAGTTTCGGCCCAAAAAGTAATTGAGCCCCTCTCTGCCGACATTAATCAGGACAGTCTGCTGTCATACATGACTGCGCTCACAGATTTCAAAACTCGATTCATGCTGGCTGAAAACCGACGTGACATCGCCCTATGGATCGCCGGCAAATTTCGAGAGTTCGGGTATGAAACAGTGCTAATCGATTCTCTGGAAAACACAGTTGAGTATCCCTTTCAAAGCGGTCAAATGAATACAACATGGCAGTACAATATAATCGCAGTTCTGGAAGGTACGACCTCCCCGGATTCGATTGGCGTCCTCGGGGCTCACTATGATTGCATGATCATGGGACCGGAAACCGAGCCATATACATTCTCACCCGGCGCAAACAATAACGCCTCGGGAGTAGCGGCAATTCTTGAAATCGCCCGGATACTCAGACAGCATGCATTCGATGCGGATATAACTCTGCATTTCGCGGCGTTCGGTTCCGAGGAATTTATGACTATGTTCGCCGAGGGGCCCTCGGGAAGCGAACACTATGTCACCGAAATGAAAAAGGCGGGAAAGCAATTCGCATTCATGATAGACAACAACCAGATCAGTTATCGTCCGTCGACGGATGACTGGCGAGTCGATTTTCAGGTCTGCCCCGGTTCCGATGAATTAACGGCCCTCGCGCATAAGATGGCCGGGGAGCACACTCGTCTCGTCCCCGTCGATACGACCGATCATACCCCTTATTCAGATGTCTATTATTTCTGGAGCAACGGCGTACCATCGATCTTTTTCGAGGAGTTCCATTTCAACCCATATACATTCACGGCGCAGGATACACCCGAAAATTGCGACATGGCATACTGTGCGGAAATAGCACGCTTAACTATGGCCATTATCCTCGGTAGGCATCGGCAATAACAAATGATTTCTGATGATACTCGGCGATTGAAATTATTCCACACATCCGATCAGAGGTGACGGACCACCCCTGAATATATAGTTTATCAGATAGACTGCATCTCCGACATTTATGCTGCAATCCTGATTGGCATCGGCGGTATTCGCCACCGTCGGCGCCGCTCCTCCGTTGAATATATACTGGATGATAAAAACGGCGTCGCCGATATTCACGGAATAATCATTGTTTGCATCACCAGGCAATCCGCCTTTAATATAAATTGAATACTGGCGAGTCTCGTGGTATGAAAGATGAATCATATCTTCGGCATAAACGGTAAATAGGAGCGACCCCGTATCGGCGATGGTCGTCGGAACACCACTCAGAATGCCATCGAATTCTCCGAGGCTGAGTCCATCAGGTAATTCGCCTTCAATAACACTGATACGGAATGCTCCGCTGTTGCAAATTACTCTGATCGTATCCGCATAAGGAGTGTACAAGTTTCCATCATCCAGCGAATCAGTAATTAGATGAAGAGTATATACATTTCTCTGCACCGTCGACAGGATATTATCAAATGGATCGAATCTGACGGAATCCGGATTAAACTCCGTCAAAATAACGATATCTTCCTCACGAGCATCATTGAACCGTTTTTCTATCGAATATCCTGACGCATACCAGAGCTGGAAATCAATCGGCATGTGAAAGGCCATCGGGTCAGTCGATTGCGTCTGACTCACATGGATATGTGTCTCGAAATTCGGGCCGGTCGGATCCGGATTTAACCTGGTCACATATGAATACTGATATGCCGGAAAGTATGTCCCGTAAATCCACTGTTGAAAAAAGTAATCAAGATCCTCTCCGCTGACGGTCTCGCAAACTTGCTGGAAGTCTTCGGTCGTGGCATGATCATACATGAATGCCGATGAGGTCGCGTATTGATACAGGCAATCGAAGAATACTTCATCGCCGAGTACGCCTCGCAGCATATGCAGTACCCAGGCACCTTTATTATAGATGATGGCGATAAACACTTGAAATGGATCTGATGTATCATCAAGATAGACACTTCCCGGTCCAAAATACTTCATTAATTCCATTGCTTCTCGATAGGCTGTCGGCCCCTGCGTATGCTCTGTCCATAAGGCCTCACTATAGGAGGCGAATCCTTCATTTACCCATCCATGATGCCAATCGCGGCAGGTAATCATATCCGCAAACCACATATGCGACAACTCATGAATTGTTACGCTGAAGTAACTCAGGTCGCATCGGTTCTGAATCGTGTTTGTCTGATTTTCGATACCGCCGTAAAATCCCAGTTCCGATATGCCGTATTTCTCATTTCTGAACGGATATGGTCCGAAAATCGAGGAAAAGAAATCCATGACGTCGGGGAGATCGGACAGGCCCACCAGCGATTCGCTCAATGTCTCATTGAAAAGAGTATACACTAATGGGAAATCGCCATCGGGATGCGTGTACTGTTGTTGCACGATGTGGTAATTCGAAATCGCTATCATGACATAGTACGTAACAATCGGATATCGCTCTCGCCACTGAAACGTCTTCTTCCCGCCAAAGCCAAATGTATTGTCCAGCGTCCCGTTCGATACTACCGTCAGTTCGAATCCATTGATAACGGTGTCGGGAATGGTGACATCCAGGTAGACCGAATCAGGCTTATCCCCGGGGCCGTCTTTACATGGCCACCAATAATGGGCCAGATACGGCGTCGACAGTGATGCAATAATAATCTCGTTCGAACCATGAGTATTGTAGCGCAAGGCCTTGGTGCCATTAATCAAAGGAGGATCCCCTTGATAAAACACATGGACCTCGGCGGTTTCGCCTTGCGAATAGGCCCGGTCGAGGGAAATGTATATCGTATCGTTGGAATGCGTGAATGAACTGCAATTACCGGTTATGCTGTCGATACCGAGAGAATCCTGCAGGTTCAATCGAATCAAATCGATACCGTCTTCCAGAACCGTAAAGAGACACCTGACATCACCTGCGATATACTCGGAATCAACAGCGACATCGATATTGATATAATAAAATGTGACGTCAAAAGTGGAATCGGGGTACACATCGGCGAATCGGATCATATACTCCTGCCAGCTTTGCTGTTCGGCATCATAAAGCTGTTGGAGGGCTTCGGATCTGGCCATAGTCAAACTCTGGCAGAAGGCCAGCAGTACAATTACTGCTCCGAGAATGGCGATAGCAGTTCGCATGTCGGTAACCTCAGCGGTATGAATGATAGATATAATTAATATACGAAAAATACATGCCCATGCAAGCCATTATGGTCCAGCACATTGGATTAGAAAATGGAAATACCGGTCTTGGTCGTGAATAATTCCAGCGCCTTGACACCGGCCAGTGAATTGCCGCTCTCGTTAAGCCCGGGCGACCAGACGCACACCGCGAATTCATCGGGCATGACGGCCACAATTCCTCCGCCGACACCGCTCTTCCCCGGCAATCCGACACGATAGGCAAAATCGCCGACATCGTCGTACGTGCCGCAGGTGAGCATCAGTGAATTGATGTATTTCGCCTGGCTCTCGGTCGTGATGCGGGATTGATTGATCGGATTAATGCCGTCTTTGACAAGATACATACAGGCGTCAGCCAGTTCGACGCAACTCATGGCTATCGAGCAATGGTGGAAATAGGCATCAAGCACTTCATCCGTATCATTATGGAGATTGCCGAAACTTTTCAGGAAATGCGCCAACGCCTTGTTGCGATGCCCGGTGCGACTCTCGGATTGCGCAACGGTCAGATCGAACTTGATGTCTTTCTTTCCGCACAATCCCCTCACGAAATCCATTACCGATTGCTTGGCGTTGCTGAGCCGCGAAATAATAACATCGGTCACGACCAGCGCGCCGGCATTGATGAACGGATTGCGGGGTACGCCGTTTTCATACTCGAGCTGCACAAGTGAATTGAATGCCGACCCGGACGCCTCGCGCCCTGTCCGCTCCCACAGTTTATCGCCGGCATGAATCATGGCCAGCGTCAGCGTGAAGAGTTTGGAAATCGATTGGATGGAGAATCGCTCGCTCGCATCGCCGACCGTGAATAATTCGCCGCCGGCCGTTCGAACCGCCATGCCGAACTTGGTTGGCGATACCTTGGCCAGTTCAGGGATATAATCCGCGATCTTCCCCTGCGTCAACAGCGGTTTGACTTCACCCGCAATCTCTTCGATAATTCTCTGATAATCCATAATCGATTCCTGAAAGCGAATTAACACAATTTGGCTCAAATGTCAATTGGGGATATGGTGCCCCCTAATAAAAAGCGCCTCCGAAATCCGTTCAGAGGCGCTCGAGGTGGATATTGAGAAAAAAGCAATCAATCATAATCGAGAGAAAACTGCCTGATATCGCTGGACAGATCCAATTCGATTTTAGGCGACAGCGTATCATAGCCTTCACTTATGTACCCGTCGGTATTCTCTATTAAACCGATTTTACTGAACCGCCGAAAGATGGATTCGTCGGCATTTACTACTTTAATACCGGAGGTCCGAGGAACGGTTATGGTAAAATCCGCCTGATCGCCCTGCAGTTTGACTTTGACCAAATCTGCCGCAGATCCGATGGAAATATTGACATCTCCGCTCTCGGAATCGACCAGTAATTCCCTGATATCTAGTTCCCGACCATCGATACGCATGTCTGCTTTATCGCCGGTGAGTTTTAATGTTACAGGAATGGCGCCGTTTACACCCGCCGACCACCGATTGGAGGAGCGATGTCCCGAATTGATTCTGATCCATCGTCTCGGCCCCTTACCTTCATCTAAGCGCAGCGTGACGTCTCCACCATCATCATCGAGTTCAATACCCGGGGCGCGACTGTCACCGCCAAAGCGGCATCGCACCAAATCACTCGTTGATGTCCTTTGCAGCGATAAGTCATCATTGTCCAGCGCAAAGTCAAGCGTCAATGATTTGTATTCCGGTTTCATTTCAAGATTGTATCGGGAAATGCTGCCGATCGTACGAAGATTTTCATCGACCCCGCCGCCGACTGCGACAAAGACAATAATCGCGGCCAGCGCTACCGGCGCAAGGTAGGAAATAAATTGTACTTTCGTTTGCGCGAAAATTTTCTCCACACCGATCGCAATCAACAGAAGCGGCCAGAGGGAACCGATACGTTCCCACGCCCACCAATCCATGTATCGGAAATTGTGCAGGATGAGCAGCACCCCGGCCAGAATGAACAATATCCCCCATCTAAATCTTGCCGGATTCATGCGCACCTCCTTCTAACGATTGATTGGATTGCTCCGATGCCTTTTTTTCACGCGTGAACCTGAACAACAGAAATACGCCGACGCCGATCAAAAGCAGCGGCCAGAATCGCTCAGTGTGCCACCACCAATAATGCTCCCTCAGAATGAAGAAGACACCAATACCGATAAGAATTCCGCCCGGTAGGTATTTATTCCAGCCGGGATACTCTTTCTCCTTTCGTTCGAGCGGCTTCGCCGTCGCGCCCGTAACCTCATTGTCGACAACCGCCAACGGCTGCCGTGGAATGATGATCCAGGCAATGATATAAGCAAGAAGGCTGACCCCGTCGACAAATAAAAACAGCACAAACAATATGCGTATTATTGTCGGGTCAATGTTGAAGTATTCACCCAAACCTCCACACACTCCGGCAATAGTACTATCCGTCCGGGACCTGTAAAGTCGATTATCCACAGGCGCCTCCTTTCTATGAAAACTAAATAACGTGCCGGTTTTATTTACGAGAAATCGGCAAAAAAGTTATCCTGTTTTTTATCATTGGGAATCGGAGCGGAGTGATACGAATCGGACGCCGTACAAACTGCGGATTGAAACTTGGCCTTCTTCGTCTTTACTGGCCACCTGAAGTGTCTGAGCATATGAGCCGACCGGGATGACTAATTGCCCTCCGGGCCGCAAACGCCTCAATAGACTATCCGGGAACAATTCAGGCGCAGCCGTGACGATAATAGCATCGAAATCCGGGGGATCGGATGGGACAATAAGGCCGTCGCCGATATGAAATACGATATTGGCATATCCCAGCCGCTCAAGCGTCCGCTTCGCCTGAATTGCAAGATCCTTGAAGTATTCGACCGTGTACACTTTTTCGAATAACTCGGCCAGCACCGCCGTCTGATACCCCGAACCGGTGCCGATTTCGAGAACAATTTTCGATTTCGACGGCTTGAGTCGCTCGGTCATAGAACCGACGATATACGGTTGCGATATCGTCTGATCGTTTTCTATCGGCAATGGAGAGTCGTCATAGGCGCTGTTGCGGTATCGCGGCGACACGAATTCGTGCCGAGGCACTCGGCGCATGGTATCGAGGACGGATTCGTCAGTCACATCCCGCCCGGCGATTTGTATGCGCACCATATCGAGGCGTTTTTGCAGGTAGGGATCTTGTTCGGTGTCTTTATTTCCGGAGAACCAGCCCATGGCCCTATCTACTGAAGCGCCAGGATTTGATATCGTTGGCGTATTCGGTAAGGCGCATGTCTCCGGGGTGCTGCGCGAGTTGGGAATCAAGCAGCGTGTTCAGTTCGTCGCGTGCAGTCAAAGCCTCTCGATAATGCTGGATATTGTCCGTCGCCAGATATAATTCATAATAGATGCGCGCCTTGAGGTACAGGTTTTCGATTTCCTCGACATCGTTATCGATGCCGGGAAGCTGCGCAAGCGAATCGATCAGTACCTGCATTTTCGATTCCGAACCGCCGATCGTCGATCCCATCAAGGCGACATCTCGCTTGAGATATTCCTTGTCTTTTTGAACGACCTCCGGTACATAGAGCGCAAAAATATGCTTCAGACTGTCAAGCGGCATCAGGGCAATCTGTAAAGAATCCAGTATCGATGCAGACGCCTCACTTTTATATAAAGACTTCTGTCGTGCCGACTCATTCGATTTCTGAATGGCGCTCGGTTCGAAATCCCCGACGACATTCGTATGCAAAACATCGTCATATTCGTCCAGGGTGAATTCCTCAGTATCGACGACGCCTACAACGCCTTTGCCGGCATCCTGATCGGCAATGGCCGTTATTTCCTTAAAGGCCGCGGTCGTTTCCGTTGCGGGCTCTATCGTGCCTTCTTTCTGCACTTCCTGGGCGGCTCGGGGCTTGGGAACTTCTTTTGCCTTTTTAGATACGTCATTGGACATTACAGGAGGCGGAATCGGTGACTGCACCGGAGTCGCGTCATATGACGTCTCGCGCATCTCTTCCGGTGAAATGACTGCCTTGTCGGCCTCATATTCATTAATATCATCCATATTCAGATGTTCACTGCGGCCAGTTAAAGGCTCCTCTTCGACCTGAGGCTGGTCGGCGTCGATATACCCGTCTTCGTCTTCCACCGCTTCATCGGACTCGATCTTTTTCACTTCCTCCAACTGCATGCGAGGCTTAACCATCATTTGATCGGTATGTCTTTCCGGCGCCAAAAGCGATTTGTTTTTCGTCTCATCGAAAGCCATTTTGCCGACTAAAAAGAAAACCGCAATCGAGGCCGCTATCGTCACATAGCGCTGCCAGACCGGAATGATTTTTTTCTGCGGTTCTTCATGCGCAATATCATCGAATTCGGGCAGTTTGACGACTTTCGCATCGAGATTGTCCATGATATTGTGTTCGAGCTTCGCCAGCAGCGCCTCGTCGAAATCCTGCAGAGCCGCGCCTGCCAAATCATCCATGCGGCGTAGCTGTTCCAACTTGTCGGCCAGGGCGGAATTGGATTCCAGTTCCGCCGCGATTTCCGCCATCTCTTCGGGCGATAGTTCACCGTCGAGATAGGCCGACAGTTTTTCCTCGTATTTTGATTTACCGTTTTCCATACTACTCCAGTAAATCCTTTAATTTCTCCAACAGTATCTGGCGCGCCCGGTACAGCCTCGAATCGACCGTTCCCTGCGATATATTCAATCGGGTCGCAATTTCGGTATAGCTCAAGTGTTCGAAGCTCCTCAATACAAATACGCTGCGATACTGCTCCGGTAATTCCTGAACCGCATCCAGAAGGCGTTTTTCATTCTCACGGACGCGCAATTTCTTCAGCGGGTCTTCTCCCGCTTCACGGTTGTCCAGCTCGGGATTGAAACTGACTTCCCGCTTGCCCCGCTTCAGGAAGTTCAACGTCAGGTTGGTAGCAATAGTCGATATCCATGGATAGAACGGCCGATCGGCCTCGAACGTATCCAATGCATGATAGGCCCGGATAAAGCTGTCCTGCACGATGTCCATCGCGCTGTCCAGGCTCCCGGTCATGGCGACAACCATTCTCAGTACCCTTTGCTGGTGTTTTTTCACTAATTGCCCGAACGCGGCCTTATCGCCGCTCTTGGCTCGGACAATCAGCGCCTGCTCAGTAGCGTCCTCTGCCTTTACTACCGGATTGTTCTTGTTTTCTTCCAAAATTATCGGGAAATTTCTCGAATTAAGTTTTCCACCAGCAAATCCGGGGGCAATTTCGACAGACGAATATCCCGCTCGGTCCGCGCCAGACTCGTGATCGCCGACACAACTCGTTCCTGTCCATAGCGTTGAGCCTGATTTCGCAACTTCGTCACCCAGAACGGATGCCCCGCAACTTTGCGCCCCTCGATAACCCTGAGCATATTCATGATATGCCGGGACATTAGTACGATAACCCCACCGGCATTCGAGCCGCGCCTCAGCAGATCGGTATACGCCTTCAGAGCCGGTTCGTATTTTCGCTCCGCCACTAAATCAATTAGCTCAAAAATGCCGAATTCTTCATAGGAACTTGTCAGCTTCCTAATCTCGTCCAGCCCAATATGACTGCCTTTATCGTATGACAGGGTCAGCTTTTCCAGTTCTCCCATAAGACCGCCGAAATTGCCGCTCGTCATCAAGGCCAATAAATCAACTGCGTCCTCATCATAGGTCAGCCCGGCCGACTGCAAGTGCCTGACAATACGGCCCCGCGCGCTCTGACCGGTCAGCTTATCGAACGCCACCGTTTCGGCGATACTTTGTACCTCGCGGAAAAAGGCGCTCTTTTTCTGAGGTGTCCGTGCAGATGGACTGGACAAGACCACAACCGTTTCCGGAGGCGGAATCGTCAGAAGGGCGAACAGCTTTTTGTACTGTGACGGGTTCAGCTTCTGTATGTCATCGACATGAATGACCCGCCGTCCGCCGAGCATTGGGATGGCGGACAGTTCGGCCGAGATTGTCTCCAGACTGTCCTTGTCGGCCGACATTCGGGTAACGCTCAATTGGGCATTTTTACCGGGAAGATAATTAGTGATGATGAACTTGACCGCCTCTTTCTTGCGGAAGTCCTCATCACCATAGAAATAATAAATCGGCCGGAATTTCCCCGAGCCGACTTCCTTGAGAAGCTGAGTCGGTTCCATGCCACAAAGGTATGGAAGTCATAGAGGTTATGTCAATCAATTTCGGGCCGCTGAGCCGGATTATCGGCCAGGGCAATCCAATTGATGCTGTATTTGAGCTTCGAGCGGTATTGGAGGATTTTTTCCAGAATCGGCGCCAGTTCCTTGCGATTGACCGACTTCGTGTTGACATGTTCGACGAGGTCGTAATTATTGCAATACAATTCCAGTGCCCGGTTCCTGAAGAGTTGCGGATTGATTTCGACGAATTCCAGGAGGGCCAGGAGCGAGGCGTAATCGAGCATATAGTCTTCGGCCCGATAGGGGGCCTTGAATTTGACGCCAATATCGGGAATGTCAAAGGTGACAATGGTATCAATTTGAGTATCCGTAAGATGTCGTTTCATCGAGCCGAAATACAATTCCATAAAGTCCTCCGGAGAACTCAGAATGCAAACGGTTTGCCCGTTTTGGATGCGGCGTCCGGCGGCCACGACAAGACATTGCACTGCAATTAATTACAAGATATACTTGACGGCTTGGTTGAGGGCGCACCCATTCAAGATTATGCAATGAAATGCAGGAAATGGAAACTCAGCAATAGCGAGTAAACTCGTTCTGCGCAAAACGATCCGTCATACCGGCGACATAATCGGCCACACGCCGATGCGGTTCAACCTCGGGGAAGCGCTTCCGAAATCCCTCGGAAATCATTTCTGGATTTTGAAGATAAAAGGCGAACAGGAAAGAAATAACCTCGAACGATTGTTCCTTCATCTGGTTCAGGCTCTCATGATGATACATATTGGACCGGAGGAAACTCTTCAATTCATCGTTAAACGCGCTCTGAGAATCGGAAAAGGACACGATTCTATCCTTGGAATTGCGGACATCTTCAATCGATGCTATCCCCTGCTCGTTAATACGGCGCTTGATTTCGGCAATTAAATCGGTGGTCTGGCGATTGACCAGCGTTCGAACGAGCCCGAAGCGAATCATATCATCGGTCTTTTCGGTCAGATTATCCAGCACACCGTCATACATTTCAGTCAGGAAATCGGTTTCGCGCATCATATCGAGCGTGATAAACCCGAGGGAAATGCCGTCATCGACATCATGGCCGCCATAGGCAATTTCGTCCGCCAGGTTAACGATCTGGCCTTCGAGCAGCGGCGCCTCGTCGGGGTGAAACTCCTCCGGAACCGCCATATCGTGTGTCGACTCATGTTTGACGATGGCCTCGCGCAACTCGTAGGTCAAATTGAGGCCATAATGCCCGGGATAGCGCTTTTCCAGAAAATCGACGACTCGCAGGGATTGATGATTGTGATTGAAGCCGCCGAAGTCCTTCATCAGGAAATTCAGAATCTCCTCACCCGCATGTCCGAACGGCGTATGCCCCAGATCGTGCGCCAGGGCAACCGCCTCGGCAAGGTCTTCATTTAGTCCCAGAGCCCGCGCAATCGTTCTGGTAATCTGTGCGACTTCGATGGTATGGGTCAGTCGCGTCCGGTGATGATCATGCGGATTCGTGTCGGAATCGAGATTCGCCAGCACCTGCGTTTTGTGCTTAAGACGCCGGAAGGCCGTCGAATGAATGATTCGATCGCGATCGCGCTGATACAGCGTTCGGTAGGGATCCTCCCTGCATTCGTATTTCCGGCCGCGACTTGATTCTGAGAGGGCAGCATACGGCGCCGCATAGCGAATCTTCTCGGCCCGATTGATATTGAACGATTCCATGAAAGGCAATAACGGGGATTATTTCCGTCTGTCAAGAGGCGATTCAACGAAAGATGGAAAACGACACGGTGTGGATACCGCCCAAAACCGGATGATGAGAATACCGGTAGCCGAAGATGACATTCCCTTTCGTTATTCGAAATCCTCCCCCGAATCGAACGGGAGACAACACCAGCAGCCAGTTGATATCGAGGATTTTCTCGATAGGGTACATCTGTCCAATCGCCGCTGAAGGCTTGCGATGGCGCATACACATAGCCTGCACCTGACTGATGAGACCATTTCCCGAGTGGTAAGCCAAACCGCCTTCGATTTCCGGATGGAGTTTCGGGCTGTGCATTGTATATGAAGGCTGATTGATGTTTCGCGAAACAGCATACAGCGTGAATTGCTCGGTTGCATATGACACCCCGGCATTGGTAGATATTAAAGATACCGGCGGATAAGTTTCGGAAAATGATATCCGTTGATACGATGCGCCGATACCAGCGCGAAGCTTATATAGTTTAACGGATATTGCCATGTCGCCACACGACTGCAGACAATAGTCGGATTGCCCGAATGAGGAAAAGCCCGCCGCCACGATAAACGATCTCGATTTGACGGCAAAACCGATTCTGTTTTCCGTTAATTCGCTGAGTTCATACAGTGATGTATAAGATGTCTGAACAGCCATAGTTGATTGTATATCTGTACAAGGATAATACACGAGATTTAGCGGTTGCGCGTTTCGCGCATTGATGAATCCGGCCGCAAACGGGACATCATCGCCGAATGATTCTCCGAATATCGGGGCGCAGACAAAACAGAGGATTATAATTATCGATAGATATGTGAATACGCCCACTCTTCTCATCGGGCAATCACGATCGTTTTCTTCGTTTCAATAACCCGTTCGTCCGCACAACGAGCAAAGAGAATATAGATGCCGATATCCAATCGGCGACCGGAATCATCTCGGCCATCCCACTGAATTTCTCCCGGCAGCGATTGAGCTGATTCCAGCAGAGTCCTGACCTGATATCCGGCGATATCATATATCAATAATTGGAATGAGCCGCCAATCGGTGGTGCATATATGATAGTCGTGAAGTCCTCGAATCCATCACCATCAGGAGAAAATGGATCCGGCGACACGGTAATATCGATTCCCGAATCAAACTTCGGGAAAAAGCTGTTATCCTCGCCCGGAGTCGAACCGGATTCATCATACGATGGCCCCCAGAATGAATCGCCGGTTTCCGAGGTACTTCGCTCCCAACTCCGATTGTCTCCGAAACAGGCGTTATATGCTACGCTGTCTGTAATATCTCCATACTCATCTGCAAGCCGCACTATATCGCCGGAATTATTTAAAATCGCCCAGCCGTCCGGTTCGATGACTGTACCTGTGAAAAATGAATAAAAGGCGAGAAACGCCTCCGCATCCTGTGCAAGTATTAAATAGACTCCGGCATCAATGTACAATGCGGAATCAGAAATGCTTTTGAAAGACAGCTCATCCCCGACATACCAGCCCTGTATATTAACCGAACTTGAGGAATTATTGTACAATTCGATCCATTCGCTTTCGAGGCCGTTGCAATTATCGGGAAGGAATTCACTTATAATTACGCCTGAAACACTCTGTGCACATGATGTTGCCGGATACATACTGAGAAGTGCGGCTATTCCGCCGGTCACGAATATTATATATCCCAGACAACGTCCCACCTGACTGTTCCGTAATTTTCCGTACTTCCTCGATCGTATCGAAAACTGTATGTTAATTCGGTAGAAACATGTTTTCCAACCTGCGCTTCGAATGTGCATGATAAAAACGTATAGTTATTCTTAATATCAGATAGATACAACTTATCAAGTTTATATATAATATACACAGACCCCATTATATTGACAAGTCGATTTTCAACATAAATCGTGTAATACTTAAATTTGTGATGTGAATCCAGCCGATATCTGACCGCCAATCGAGTCCTCCAGCCATTTCTTTTCCTGATCAGCTCGGCCTGGACTTTCTGTTCGACATCATCTCCGGCAATCAGGCTGTCCCGGCGATATAATCCGGTGAGATTCACGCGGTAATCTTTACTGAGTTCCCGCCGCACACCCGCCTCGATTTCCAATCGATTCATGTAACTATTTCGATAGCTGTAGGCCGCTTTGCTGATTATGCGCGTTTTCGATGTGAGCATATACGTCGTCCGGGCAATACCACCTGCCTCCCCTGCCCGGCGATTACTGTACGAGAAGTCAATATCTTCAAGATACCGAGTCCTACTCCGCCGGGATGAAACTGAACCGGAGAAGAATGACGGATACTCAGTATCATAATACCATATGGTTAATTCCGATTTAACTGGCCCCATCTTACGCATCGATTGAGCGACAAGCGCCGATCGCAATTGGCTGTCCCATAAACCCGCAGCCAATTCAAATCGTGTTCTGCTATGCCCGACCAGATTACCCGCAAGAGAGACATACCCGGCGGACCGGCTTTCATTCATCATGCGATTGGCTACCCGGCCATATGCGGCATTGATAGTAAAGCATTTGCTCGTTGACAGTGATACTCCCATAAACTGCGAGGCAAATTCCTCATTTCTATCTAAGTCGACGATAAGTGAATGCCCTCGCCAATCGACTTTTATGCCATTCCCACCGCCATAGGAGGGAAACAGAAACTCCTCGGCCTCGTCCCGGTCATCCGGCAGACTTAATAGTCGCCCATGATATCCATACACTACTCCCAGACCGAAACGAGTCGAATAATTACCGATAGTCATATTCGCATTCCGTCGCGCAAATCGATATGACATACTCCTGCGCTTCCATTCGGCCGTACCGTCATATTCGCGCTCGACATGAGCATAACCTCCCAAAAAGCCCGCCGTGAGGTCACAGCGAAGCGTATTACTCCTGTCCGAGACAGATTTCAAGCGATAATTGTTTCGGAGAACTGCCTTGCAATGGACGAGATTCTTCCGAGATGTGTCAATTTCATTATCAATTTCAGTCGGTGAGGTTATCAATTCATCCTGATCGGTCGACAATCCCATGAGTAAATCGGGAAATGATAATAAGAACAGCGAGTCGGCTCTCGATAATTCGCCGCGGTTGACAATTTCCAAGAGAATAATATAATCGGTATATTCGATCAGCCCGCTGCGGAATGCCTCTTCAATTTCTTCGGGCTGCGGTATGGTTGCGAGTAATGAATCTTCAATACTCCAAATCGGCGCTGCAAATACTATGACTAAACAAATAATCGCTACATATCCATACCTGCTATATTTCACCGTATTTTTTAAGTTTCCGGTACAGCGTCCGCTCGCCGATACCGAGTTTCTTCGCGGCCTCGCGCCTATTCCCGCCGACCGATTCCAGCGTATTCAATATCATTTCCTGCTCCATCTCATCCATGGTGCGAGGAGTCGGCATATTGGGCGGTTCTTCTTCGATTATCGTTTCATGTCTGGATGGCACATGCTCCATGATTATATCCCGCAGCATCCGCACTTCCTGCCCGAGCGAGAGCAGCGCCTGGTATATCAACTGAAATTCCGCCTCCTGCGGCGATTTCCCGGTCACGACCGGCAGCGTACGATCATTATAACCCTGCTCATCGAGGAATTGCATGACATGGTGCTCCGATATCTCGCCCTTACCCGAAGTCACGATCATGCGATTGACGAAATTTCGCAATTGCCGAACATTCCCCGGCCAGCCGTAATGAATCAATCTATCCAGCGCCCGGGCGCTGATCGCCCGCACATGTCCCGTTTCCTGTTCGAAGAAAAAGTTTATCAGCGGCAGGATATCCGCCTTGCGGTCTGCCAGTCCGGCCAAATTTATCCGCATGGCGCCGAGACGAAAATAGAGGTCCTCGCGAAAATCGCCGTCCTGAATCGCATCGAGTAATTCACGATTTGTCGCGGCAACCACGCGCACATTCACCCGCACCTGATCATCACCGCCCACGCGATAAAAAGTGCCCTCTTCGAGCACCCGGAGGAGCCGCACCTGCAATGCCGGCGACGTCTCGCCGATTTCGTCCAGAAATACCGTCCCCCCATCGGCCCGCTTGAATATCCCCTCGCGCCGTCCGATTGCCCCGGTAAATGCGCCTTTTTCATATCCGAATAGCTCCGATTCAAGCAGCGTCTCGGCGAATGCTCCGCAATTGACTGCGATATACGGCTTATTCGCCCGTTTGGAGTTTTGATGAACAGCCCGCGCCACGAGCTCCTTCCCGGCTCCCGATGGCCCGATAATCAGCGTCGAGATATCAGTCGGGGCAACCTGCGATATCATCTCGGCCGTCCGCTTCAGGTTGTGCGATTTGCCGACCATTTTATAGTCTTCGAGTCGCTCGCGAATGTTCAGACAGGCAAAGACACGATCCTCGAAATCATCAGCAGATAATCCCGTCGGGACAATTGCATCAACGACGAATTCCAAATCGATATGCCGCTCGGCATCACTGACGACCCAGAATTCCGCCGACGGGAACTTGCGGTAGACGCGTTGTATCAATGAGTCGGAATATTGCGGATGCAGCGAATCGAAGAGAATGATATCAATCCGTTGCTGTTTTAAGGTCTCCAGTAACAGCGACGCCTCGCCAGCTTTTATAATGCGGCCGCTGTCGAGACCGGATTCCAGAAAATCATATTCGTCTTCGCCGAAATAGAGAATTCGTGGACGTGCTATATTCATCGTTTCTTTTTCCTCGAACCGGGTTTACCTTTTTTCGTCTTTTTTGCCTTTTTTGTTTTCTCATCCTCGATGAGGAACAAATCGATTTCCCGCGACAGAATATCCACGCGCATGACTCCGACGCGGATTTTGTCGCCAAGGCGGAACACGCGGCCCGTCCTGCGCCCGACAAGGCGATACTGCTCCTCATCGAACTGATAATAGTCATCATCGAGCGTTGATGCCCTGATAAGCCCCTCGCATTCGGGTCCGACCAGCCTTACGAAAAATCCGAAATTCAGGACCCCGGAGATGACGCCATCGTACTCCGAACCGATCTGCCGCGACATATATGCCACCTGTTTGGCCTTGACGGCATCACGCTCGGCCTCCATTGCCCGCCGTTCACGCTCGGATGACTGCTTGCCGATATTGTCGAGCATTAACGGCAGCTTTTTGTGCAGCGACATGGGATATTTCCCATTCGTTATTTCTTTCAATAGTCGATGCACGATCAAGTCGGGATAGCGCCGAATTGGCGATGTGAAATGCAAATAGTGTTTGAATGCCAGTCCGAAATGTCCGATATTCTGCGGCTGATAAATCGCCTTCGCCATCGAGCGAAGCAGCAGCTCATTTACCAGTTCTTCTTCCGGCTTCCCCTTGACTCGATTGAGTAACTTGGCAAAATCACCCGTCGGCATTTGCGGCGAGACTGCGAATTTATATCCCAGCTTGGACAGCAAATAAGAAAACGCCTCCAGCCTCTCCATATTCGGTTTATCATGAACGCGAAACAGCGTCGGCAGCGCAAGCCTCGTGAAATGTATAGCTACCTGGCGGTTGGCTGCCAGCATGAATTCCTCGACTAATCGATGCGACTCCAGACGCACGCGGTTACCGATTTCGATAACATTCCCCTGCTTATCGAGAATTATCTTCGCCTCCGGTAAATCGAAATCGAGCGATCCTGCCTGTTGCCGTTTAGCCAGAAGGATTCGTGCCAGTTCTCGCATCTTGATCAAATCATCGGTGACGCGCTTGACTCGCGCCGATGGCTCTTTATCATCGAAAAACTCCTGCACTTCTTCATAACTGAGTTTGGCCGCCGATTTAATGACCGAAGGGAATATCTGATAATCGACGACCTCTCCGGCCTTGTTAAAATCCATGAACACCGAAAAAGCCAGACGCTTACGATTCGCGCGCAGCGAACAGACATCATTGGATAGTTCTTCAGGAAGCATCGGGATTACCCGGTCGGGGAAATACACCGATGTCCCCCGCTCGAACGCCTCGGCATCGAGCGGCGTGTTGGCCCGGACGAAATGCGAAACATCCGCGATATGCACGCCCAGACGGTACTGCCCTTTGACAATTTCAATCGATACCGCATCATCGTGATCTTTTGCATCGGCAGGATCAATCGTGAAAGTCGTCAAATGTGTCAAATCGGGGCGACTGGCCGCCTCTAATTGCCAGTCAACTATCACTTCGCAGGCGTTCTTAATAACTTCATCGCTGAATTCGACCGGGAAATCATATTCGCGAATTATCGCCAGCATATCGACACCGGGATCGGTCGCCTTCCCGAGTTTTTCGATCACTTCCCCCTCTGGGTTTAGAAACGGATCTTTCCACTCCAATAACCGGGCGACGACTTTCTCGCCATCAACCGCTCCACCCGTATTTTTTTCTGCAATCGTGATATTGCGATTGATTTTTCGCGAATCCGGTACGAGATAATAATAACTCGGGGATTTGTGCAGGGTGCCGACGATATTCGTCAGGCTGCGCTTCAGGATATCGATAACCTGCCCGGTGCGCTTACCTTTGAATCCAAGACCTGACTTCAGCCGTACCACGACTCGGTCGCCGTCGAAGGCGGTGCTCAAATCATGCGGCGCCAGGTAAATTTCTTCATCAGTGGCGTCACACTTACAAAAGCCGAATCCGGCTCGCGTCACCGACACGATACCCGTTATCAGATTCATTTCGTCAGGGAGTCCCAACCGATTCCGCTTGAGTCGAACCAGCGTCCCCTCGTCCAAGTATTCCTTAATCCTCTTGCGAAGTGTGGGGTACTCCCGGTCGCTGATATTCATCTTCCGCGCCAATTCCTTGATTTTCATCGGCCGGGAGATGTTTTCGCGGATAACGTCTAAAATGGGATCGCGCGATGTTTTCTTCTTTTTCATGTTTACCTCTCGGCAAATATCCGCTCGCGCCCGCCTGTTTGTCAAGTATAAAGACAAAATCCTGCCAGTATGACAGGATTTTCATATAACGAAAAAGGGCTCCAATCGATTGGAGCCCTTAAGGTAAGCGGAGGAGGGATTCTATTATCTGCCGGAAACGCAGCTTCCGTCGCGGAGCCGCATTCCCAATGTTGTATTGTCATCATCGTTGAAAAACCCGCGGCCGCGGCCGTCGCGATTGCCTCGTCCCGGTCCGCGCTCATCGTCAGGGCCCTGCCCCGGCCGATTCTTCCGCAGTTCCATCAACTTAGTATTCTGTTCGTCGGTGAGAACACTGTGCACGGCAAACTGATGCTCGACGCGCATTTCGGCGATCTGGCCTTCGATTTTATTGATTTCCCGGGTAAAGAACAGAATTTTGTCCTTATCCGGATTACCGGTCATCATTTCTTTCTGTTCATTCAGACGTACTTTCTTCAAGTTGGCGCGGATGTCAATCATTGCCTCGCGATGCTTGAAATTCAGGTCCTGAATACTCTTTATCTGTGCCTCGGTTAATTCCAGTTCGTCGGCAAATGCCAGAAGCATTCCGCCCTGGCCGTTGCCTTGCCCGCGCATGCCGGGACCGGCATTACCGGCGAGACAATCGCCTTTGCCTCTAAAGCCGCCGCCACGCTGTTGTGCAAATACTGCTGCGGAGGCGACGAGAAGCAAGATTACCGTGATGATCGTTACTTTCTTCATGATTCAAACTCCTTGTGTGTGTGAGAAACTGTTTTCGTTACTTCCCTTCGCTCGGTGCTGTGTCATCCAGGGGTGGCGTATCCCCGCGTTTCCTGATAATATCCTCTATTATTCCCCGATCGAATCGCTCCATGAACAGGGTCAAACGCCCCATTTGATAGGTATCGAGAAGACCGTCGATATCTTCGAAAAACTTATTGAATGATCTGATCTCCTCAAGCTTGTTCGATCGTATCTTCGCTACGAGACGCTCGATTTCGGCATCGGCGTTTTCCGTCTGTAACAGAAGAGAGAGGGTATCGGCGATGGCGAAATTCTTATCGCGGTATTCCTTCATAAGCTCGCGCTGTTCTCTGAACAGTTGCAGAAATTTATCCGCCTTGGCGTCGTCCAGGTCGAGCACTTCCAGCAGCTTCAACATCCGATACTGCTCGATAGCCTTCATCTTCTTTTCGAATTCCGGTCCTTCCGGAGGGCCGCCTTTCCGTCCATGGGGCCCGCCGCCGCGAGGTTCTCCGAACTGCGCCATCGCCGGCACAACCAGAAGACTCATCAGCATGACCATCAAAAGCATCTGTACCATTTTTTTCATACCTATATCTCCACCGCAAAGTTTGCTTCGATCCAGGCGATATCCTCGTCCGTCAATGACTCGATCAAATAATCGACCTGCCCCGGCTGCAATTGGCTGGCGAGATATGCAGCCGAGGTTTGGTCGACATAAGAAGGAAGTATTTCATTAGCATTGTCATCGAGTAATATCGCAATATCGTACTCATTAACCGATAAATACTGAATACCTGAATATTCATCGACGACGGCAGTTTTCAAATCGTACTGCGTTGGACTTGACGAAATGACTACCATTAAGAAAACTGCCGCCGCGGCCAATAAGATGCGAGCAATAGAGAAGATTTTCCCTTCTTTCATCCGCTGCGTCCGGATTTCCGGTACCGCCATCGGCGTCAGGGTCATTTGCCTGCTAATCGCGGCGCTCATTTCCGCCGCCTCTTCGGCTGTCAGCTGTAATTCGGTAAGTGGCGCCAGAGTACTGCCCAGCCCCGCCAGCTCATCGTAGAACGCCTTGCACCCCACGCAGGAATCGATATGCCCGCGAACGGCTTCACTCAGCGAAATACCGTCCGACGTGAAATGATCCTGCAGGAATTCTCTGGTTTCTGTGCACGTCATGTTACTCACCTAAAGCTTTCTTGAGTTTCTTGAGTGCCTCGGCGAAATTCGTCTTGGCCGCCGAAACGGATACACTCTGCACCCGGGCAATCTCATCGAACTTCATGTGCTCAAAATACCGAAGGTTAAATGCAATCCGTTGCTTCGTCGGCAATGCGCCGACCGCTCCGAGGAGCAATTCCTCTTGCTGTTTCCGTGAATATTCATCGTCCGGTTGATTGGTATCGGACGCCTGATCAAAATCTACCGGCAACGGGACCTCCCGCTTCGCCCTCTTAATGAAGTTTTTAGTCTTATTGGCAGCTATCTGAAACAGCCAGGTCGAGAACGAGGCGTCCTGCCGAAATCGGCTGAGATTCTGGTAGGCCGCCAGGAATGTATCCTGGGTCAGGTCTTTTGCCGCTTCTCTGTTCGCCGTCATTCTCATAATAAATCCGAAGATCCTGTTCTGATATGCCGAAACCAGCTCATTGAAAGCCCGTTGGTCACCTTGTAGTATGCTTTCTATCAACGCCAGCTCGTTCGTCATATCCTTCCCGTATATTCTGTCCTTTAGACAAGAACCCCCGGATAAAAGACTAAAACTTTCCGCAGTTTTTTGAAACGGCCGCTAATCCGTTGATAAATAACACATTAAAAACACGATTGTACACTAAAAAAGTTAGGCGGCCCGGCAGACGACCGGACCGCCCGAGATGATGGATATGTAACAGAGAGAGAAATTTTACCTCAGTTTTCGCTGTTTGAATCTCCTGTACACGTACTGTACTCGCCCGGTCGGCGAATATTCAATTTTGGGCAAAAAAAAGGCGGTCCGAATTACCTCAGACCGCCTGTTCAGTCAATATCTATCTTATTTTTTCATGGGAGCAGAAGATACGACCCAAGTTGGGTCATTGGTGTCTACGCCACTCGTACTCCCTAATTGGCAATCATTGCCGACAAGAGCATGGGCCGTCTGGCCGACTCCTTCATCAAAGGTCCAATAACCGACTAATCCCGGTTCGCTGCCCGTCAGAATCGAATTATACGTAGCGGCGATATCGGAATCACTCCGCTCAATGTTCCAAATCCTGATTTCATCGATGAGGCCATGGAAATAAAATTCATTGTACAATAGCCGTCTGCCGAAATTCAAATCGGTTGCAAAAGCCGATAAATACGTGATCGCAATCGTATTCGTATCTACGGGAAGGCCATCATAGTAGTAGGTCACGGTACCGGCATCATATGTTAGTGCAATATGGTGCCATGAATTCAGCGGAACAGCCTGATTGCTCTGGTTCCGCGAATAACTACTCGTCATCTGTCGGCCAATGTCGGTGCCGATATAACCGTCACTCAACAGGAGACTGTATTGGAGACAACATGTAGATTCCGTCTTATCGACAATTCGCGCAAATGCCGAATTACTGTACGGATATACCCATGCCTCAATGGTAAATGTCGTCGTAAAATCGAGAGCCGCATAATGCGGAACGATACAGTAATTATCGGATCCATTGAACTCGAGTGCATAACTCGAAAAATCGGAGGTTACTTCGATAGTATTACTCTGTGACGATAGACCATATGCATCAGATACGATGACACCATAGTAATATACGATTCCGGTATCGACCGCGTCATCGGTGTATGTTGCCGTGGCTCGGTTCGTAATCGTCGCCAGTAATAAATCATCCGTCGTCACATTGTCATCGAGGGATCGGTACACGCGATAATCTTGAAAATCTCTTTCGAGAGATGCCGACCACCCAATCTTTATTTCATTTACATTACGATAAACTGCGGTCAGCAACGGTGCGGCAGGCGCCCGGTTTGCAGTCGTCACGGTTACCATATTCCCATAGCCGACATTGCCGAATTCATCCTCTGTCGCTATCTGCAAATAATAGTCGATAGTATCAATCAGTCCGGTGACCATCGCCGTCGTATCATCTTTCGAGTCAATATCGATACTGAATGAGGCCGCATGCGTACCGGAGAAGTCAAGTGTATCGTAGAGGATGGAGTACTTCTCGAAATCCGGTTCATCATTGCCGGTCCACTCCAACGTAACCGATGAATCGGTCACAACGACTGAGGATGACAAGGTACTCGCATCCGGGGCGAATAACGCCGTATCGATCGTACAATATACGACCTGACTTCCCGATACGTTCAGGTCTGTGTCGAACGCCTGTGCAAAGAGACTGATCTGGCGCCCATGGCTGTAATAATCACCGTATAATACCAATACACTGTATGGCGGTACTAAGTCGCTCCCGACGAATTCATCCCCTATAAAAAATTTAACATAGGCAACTCCCACATTGTCGCTCGCATCTGCGGTTATTACGACATAATCACCGAGAGCAGTATTGGTCTGCGGAGATGTAAGAGTTATCGTCGGCTTATCCGGCGGTCCCTCTGATGCGATATTCGAGATGTCACTCTCATTGTCACTCTCATCGGACACTTTTAATGCGAAATAATACTGAGTGTCGGGATCCAGACCGTCGATTTCCATTAACTCAAGTCGTCCCTGCTGGTTCGGTGAAAACGGAACCGGAAATTGTACGGCATTCGTCCAGAGTAACAGCGTTGCGCTGTCCGTCGCATAGCGCAAATCATACGATGCTGCCGTCCCGGCCGAATCATCATCACCGGTCGCGGTCCAGGTGAGGATGCACGTCGAATCGACATCATCCATAATTCTGAGATTGGATACTGCCGCCGGCGCTGTTGTATCGACGGAGTTGACGATCGAATCATCGTCATCACCACATGACAAAAGGAAGATACCGAGAAATAAAACCAAAAACACTGAGATGTACCTATACATAGTCCCTCCAGAATGCCCATTTTGATTGATATAATATCAATAAATAATGTAAGTCAAGACGCCTAAATAAAAAAAGACGGTTTTGGCTGAAACCGTCTCTCAAGGAACATATTGCTGAACTACGTTGATTTTTTATCGGATCAGGAATCCGGTCTGGCTTTTATCAGCACTTTCGCATGCAGGTTGATATCTTCGAGTACTTTGCCGGTACCGCGCACGACGCAGGTCAGCGGATCTTCGGCCGCATACACCGGCAGATTCGTTTCCTCGCGGAGTCGTTTATCAAGTCCGCGCAATAGAGCGCCGCCGCCTGTTAGGACGATACCGCGCTCGAGAATATCCGATGCCAGTTCCGGCGGCGTCTGTTCGAGCGACCTGCGAACGGCCTCGACGATCGCCTCGATCGGCTCCGCCAGCGCCTCACGAATTTGCACGGACGATAGTTTAATACTCTTCGGTACGCCCGCAACAAGATCGCGGCCCTTGACTTCCATCGAAAGCTCCTGCTCGAGCTGGAAGGCCGATCCGATCTTGATTTTCAATTCCTCGGCTGTTAATTCGCCAATGAGAAGATTGTAATTCTTCCGGAGATACATGATAATGGCTTCATTGAGATCATCGCCGGCGATGCGAATCGATGTATTGCTGACAATACCGTTCAGCGCGATAACGGCGATCTCCGATGTGCCTCCGCCGATGTCAATGACCATCGTGCCCGACGGCTGATTGACCGGCAAACCGACTCCGATTGCGGCCGCCATCGGCTCCTGTATGAGATATACTTCCCGCGCCCCGGCGTTTTCGGCGGAATCGCGGACAGCGCGCTTTTCAACTTCCGTAATGCCTGACGGCACCGAAATAACGATGCGCGGTTTCATCAAATACTTGTGTCGGACGACTCGCTTGATGAAATCGGCCAAAAGTGCCTCGGTGATTTCAAAATCGGCAATGACGCCATCGCGCAGCGGTCGAATCGCGGATATTTCACCGGGCGTGCGACCGAGCATTTCCTTAGCCGCGGAACCTATTGCGACGACCTTTCCGGTCACCCGTTCTATTGCGACTACCGATGGTTCATTGAGGACGATTCCCTGTCCCTTGACAAACACGAGCGTGTTTGCCGTGCCCAAATCTATTCCGATGTCATTCGAAATCAGGTCAAAAAATCCCAATGTGCCTCCATCACGTTCAATCTATCAGAGCATGTAACTTAAGAATATTATCGGCAGAGATTGCCAAATCAACAAAAATTTCTTTCTTTCTCCACGCTTGAAATCCGTTTTTTTTAGTCGTGGATATCAGTCAGCCTTTTCAAATGCGATACTTCCTCAGGCGTCAAATGGCGCCATTTCCCGACCAAAACATCATCGCAGGTGATACCGGCAAAGGCGATCCTGGTCAGTTTCTTAACCGGGTGTCCTATGGCCTTACACATATGCCGAACCTCCCGCTTGCGTCCCTCGGTCAGCGTCAGCTTCAGGTCGCTTTGATCGGCCCCAGCCTCAATGATTTTGGCATCGGCATGGCCTATATTGCCGTCCGGGAGCGTAATGCCGTCGGAAAACTGCTGTAATTCGCTCTTCTTTACCGCTCCCACCACTACCGCCAGATACACCTTTTCGACCTTAAATCGAGGGTGCGTCAGGCGATGCGCCAGCTCGCCGTCGTCAGTCAGTAATAAAACACCGGTCGTATCGATATCGAGTCGTCCTACCGGATTGACCCGAACTTCAACATCTTTGACCAATTGAACGACGGTTTTATTGTGATGGGGATCGGAGTGTGACGTCAGAAATCCGGTCGGCTTATTCAAGACGACATAGGTGAATTTTCTCACAGGTCTGATAACCCGCCCGTCCACTGATACGATATCAGCGCTCTCATCGACGCGGACGCCGAGTTCGAGAACCTTTTCGCCGTTGACCTCAACTCGGCCCGCGGCGATCATTGCATCGGCATTTCGTCGGGAAGCCACACCGCAATGGGCGATAAACTTATTAAGACGCATCATATGTGCTCTATATCCCCGCTATAAACGAGGGTCATCCGAATCTAATGACGAGGCGGCGAAGTCATCGGCCTCTTCCTCAGCGAGTATCTCCGCATCCTCATCGATATCCTCTTCAATGGTATCGATGTCATCGTCATCAATGGCCATGCCATCTTCCTCGGAACTCAATTCTTCCGCCTCGGATTCCTTATCCCACCCGGTTTCGAATCTCGCTTCGGGAAGCCTGAATCCGGATGAACCGTACGACTCTTCCGCCGGTTCCGATTCGGATTCTTCTATATCATCAGGATCGTTATAATCTTCATCATCGAAATCATCATCGTCGAAATCCTCTTCCTCGGACTCGTCGGCGATATCGGTTTCCCCGATTTCGGTCAGTGCCGTACCGAAGATGTTCGATGCGGCTACCATTTCGCGCAGACCGGTGCGCGGTTTTTCCCCGGCGATTTTATCCTCACCATCGAAGTCATCTTCGAGTTCCTCGTCAAAATCCGCATCGTCATCACTGTCCTCGGTCGAGTTTTCCGGCAGTACGGTCTTGACCCGCATGTGCTCATCATCGGTCTCGAGTATGGCATCGGATTCGATGTCATCGTCATCCTCATCCGACACATCCTCAGCCTTATCACCGAATTCCAGTACGGTTTGCTGCTTCGACGGTTCGGCCTGCTTGATCATCTCCTCGATCTCGTCCATGCGAGGTAAATCCGAGAGGCGGTTCAGACCGAAGAATTTCAAAAATTCCTGCGACGTTTTATAGAGCAGCGGGCGCCCCGGCGTATCGGCGCGGCCGGCGATAAGAATGAGTTTATGCTCCATCAAATTGTGAATCACACCATCGGATGCAACACCGCGAATGTGTTCGATATCCGTTTTCGTTACCGGCTGCTTATAGGCGATAATGGCGAGAGTTTCGAGGGCCGCGCGCGTCAGGCGCACATTGCGCTGTTTCGTCAATAACGTCTTTATCGGCTGCTCGAAATCAGGAAGTAAGTGTACTTGATATCCGCCTGCGATTTCGCGAATGCGAAATGAACAGCCGCAGCCCATGTACACATTATTCAAGTCCTGAATCCCCTGCCGGATTCTGGCCGGTGAGACATCGGTGAGGACTTCTCCGATTTTCCGGACCGACAGCGGTTCGGGCGAGGCCAGGATCAGGGCCTCAATCGTACAATTTATGTTTTCCTCTTTCATTGTTCGCTGCTTGCAACCTCTTCTCTCTCTTCCTGCGGGGTCCCGACTGATGTAATGTCCATCGGGGGCAGGGTAATGGTCTGGTGGAGACGATCTGTGGGGTAAATTCTGATTTCGGAAAAGGCAACTGCCTGCCGAATTTTAACGCGGTGATGTTTCGTCATTTCGAGAATTGCCAGGAATGTCATAATTGCGATGATTTTCACGCGGACATCGGCGAATAATTCCTCGAACGTGGCAAACTCTTTTTCGGAGAGTAAGCCGAGAATGTGTTCGATTCGATCCTCGACCGTCGTGTCGTCGTGCTTTACGGTATAGGTATCATCTTCTTTGAATGCGGACATGACATCATGAAAAGCCGTCAGCAGTGCAAACAGTGACGTATCCTGCTGCAGGACGGCTTCGGTCGATCGGTATCCATTGGAATGGCCGAATACGGCCGTCATGCGGCTTTCGTCGAGCCGTTTTTCGCGGAGGATTTCGCTCGCTTCTTTGTACTTGCGATATTCCAGCAACGCCTTGGTCAGCTCTTCCCGAGGATCCAGTTCGTCTTCGTCCATCGATTCGCGAGGCAGCAGCATCTGCGCCTTGATGCGAATCAGCGTCGCGGCCATCAGGATGTAATCTCCGGCATTCTCCAGATTGAGCAGCTTCAGCATCTCGACATACTTGAGATACTGAGCCGTAACCCGGGCAACCGGTATATCGTAGATATCGACTTCTTCTTTTTTAATCAGGTAAAGCAGTAAATCCAGCGGTCCCTGAAAGACATCAAGATCAACGGAGTAGTTTTTGGCAACAAGGGACATTAATAGTACACCATTTTCATATTTTTACGCACATTTTCCATAACCGAAACGGCTTTCTTACGAGCCTTTTCGGCGCCATCCTTTAAAACATCGAAAACTAAGTCGGGCTTTTCAACTAATTTTTTCCGCTCATCTCGAATCGGAGCCAGGGCGGAATTGAGATTTGCCGTAAGCCGTTTTTTGCAATCGACACAGCCCAGGGCGCCGCTCTTACATGGCTCGACGATATCTTCATGCCCCTCGGTGTATATCTGGTGTAACAGATAAATCGGACACTGTTCCGGGTGCCCCGGATCGCCTTTGCGAAGCTTGGTCGAATCGGTATAGAACCGTTTCAGTTTATTGGCCGTCTCTTCTTCGCTGTCCGCCAATGCGATATGGTTATTCAGCGATTTAGACATTTTGCGGTTGTCGGAACCGGGAATCGTCGGGAATTCGGTCAGCAGGACTTCCGGCTCATTGAACGTCGTTCCATATAAGTTGTTGAACCGCTTGGCCAAATCGTTGGCCAGCCAAATATGTTTTTCCTGGTCTTTCCCGACCGGCACTTTATGAGCATTGTAGACGAGAATATCCGCCGCCTGAAGTACCGGGTATCCCAAAAAGCCGAAACTGTCCAGCCCCTTCTGCTCCTTCTTCTCAAGATACGTAGGCAGGCGCGTCAGGGTCGGAACGGTCGTCAGCATTGATAACAACAAATGCAATTCGGCATGTTCCTTTACGGACGACTGAATAAAAATGGCGCACCGGTTCGGATCCAGGCCGCCGGCCAGAAAATCCACGGCCATTTGAAAGACGGCATCTTTCAGGTAATCGGTTTTATCGTATTCGGCGGTCAGGGCATGCCAATCGACGATGCACAGATACATTTCATACGATTTCTGGAGCTTAACCCAGTTCTTGAGCGCTCCCTCGTAATTCCCCAGATGTAATTGCCCGGTAGGCTGCATGCCCGACAAAATCGTTTCCATAGTCACTCCTAATCCATAAACAAATACGGCCGCCAGCGCTCATCGGAAACTCCGATAAAGCTCTGGATAAACGCAATATGGCTCGGCCGCTTCGGTATGCGCAGAAGCCGCATCCCCGCCCGCTCCGGCGTGCGATGCCCTTTCTTGTTATTACACTCCTCACAGGCGCACACCATATTTTCCCATGTATCCTCACCCCCGTGACACTTAGGGATAACATGGTCAACGGTCATAACGGCCCGGGTGTCACCGCAATACTGGCAGGTGTGCCCGTCCCGTTTAATAATATTCTTACGCGTCAAGAGTATCTTTTTATAAGGGACTTTGACATACGACCATAATCGCACGACCGACGGCAGCGCCATCGACCTGCGATAAGACCGTACTCGCAGTCCGTCATACGTCTCGACTATCTCCACCTTTCCCAAAAGCTGCATAATCAGGGCGCGGCGGGCGGAGCAAACCGAGAGCGGCTCGTAGTTTTGATTCAAGACCAGAACCCGGCTGTTGGTAGTCACGCCTTTGTTTCTCCCGCCAAAGGTTAGAATCTGTAAAAATGGAACTCCGCGGGGCCAATGTCAACTTAAAATCAGCCAAAACCCCTTATTTTTCGAGGCCTCGCGACATCTGTCCATCTCATCAATTACAATATTATACCGAAAGACATCTTCCATGTAAGAAACTAATTGGAAAAACAATAAATATTTGGAACGGGAAATTAGGCCTCGCGCGTATCAAATGCTAAACAAAACAGAACTTTACACGTCGTACAAATGTTGTATATTGCTATATAACAGTCTGTTAGTTTATTCGCACAAGGAGAAAAATCGTGTCGATAAAACGGGTCCTTCTGACAGCCTTTGCGCTTATTGTCGTTTCCGCCCCCCTCATGGCAGGAGATCTCCTCCGCGTCGGAGTCGGCAGCGAACAGGATGCTGAAATTCTACGCCAATCCGGCGCCGAACCGGTCCACCGCTTGCCCGGCGGATACCTGATACTGGCCGAGGAAAACGAGATCGAATTCCTGCATGAACGCGGCATTCAGACGACTCTCGAGGCGACCGACGTTTACCTCGATGAACTCGCCATCCCCTTCCGCTTCGACCATACACCTGATAAAAATAAACGCATCCTCTTTCAGGATGGAGACTATATCATCTACCAAACTGAGGCATCGGCCTTTGCCGCCTCGGATGACGGCTCAATAGAGTTTCTTCCGGTCGAGGGAAATCAGCCGAAGATATTCTACAGCAGGCCAAAAGGCTTTTATCCCGGATTTGCCTTAGCCGAGGCGCCGCTCGATTCGCTCATCGCACTGGTCGATCAGGACACGATTACCGCATTTAACGAACGGCTGCAAGCGTTCTATCGCCGCGAAACCGGCACGGATTCCTGCTGGGCGGCTCGCGATTGGATCGAACAGAAATTCTTCGACTGGGGATATGATTCCACAGTCGTCGACAGTTTCACCTGGGGCGCCGGTAATGAAGGACAAAATGTCTATGCCGTTAAATTAGGTTCCCGATTCCCCGATGACATTATCGTCGTCGGAGGCCACTACGATGCCGTCGCCGTTTCTCCCGGTGCCGACGATAACGGATCGGGTACTGTCGGGACAATGGAAATGGCGCGCATCCTCAAAGACATCGAAACCGAAATGACTTTCGTGTTTATCGCATTCGATGCCGAAGAAACCGGTTTGAACGGGGCACGACATTATGCCGATGAAGCCTATGCCCGAGGTGATCATATTATCTACATGCTTAATATGGACATGATCGCATTTGACGCCAACGACACATTTGCCAAGCTTTATTATGGCGACGAACTGGCCTACTCACAAATGTGGGGAAAACTAGCCGACAGTCTGGTCAATATTACAGGCGTGCTCTCGGGCTCGGCCGGCAATTCCGACCATGCTCCGTTTGCCGATAACGGGTACGATGTCACCTTCGTACATGAATATCATTTCTCGAGCGTTTATCACTCCAGCGCCGACAGCACGACTCATATGGACTTCGATTATATGAAGCGCATGATTCAGGCATCGTTGGCTACCGTGTATGTCGTCAATAATGCACCTCCCCCGGTGACGATTTCGAATATTATCGACGGCGGCGACGGTCAATCTTTGGAAGTTAACTGGACCTACGGCGACATATCTCGCATCGATCATTACTATCTCCACTATACGACGGTCCCTGCGACCCAGCCGGACTCGATACTCGTTCCGGTCGACAGCGTATCGTATCTCGTCGAGGGACTGACCGATGGCCAGATGTACAGTTTCTATCTGGTCGCCTATGATGTCGACGGCAGAACCTCCATTGCAGTTGACGAACTAACCGCAACACCGCATTCGACGCCTGTGATGCCGACAGGCCCATCCGTAAAACCGATTCGAGATAGTATCGTGTTGACATGGAACGCCAACAACACCGAACTGGATTTTGACCATTACGGCATTATCCGAGACAATGTGCTCCTCCCCGTCGAAGTGACCGGAACGACCTACACGGACGGCGACCCGGCTATCGGGTACGATTTGCATGAATACTATATCGTTGCAGTCGATACAGATGATAATACGTCCGATACAACCGGTGTCGGAGCGCTGACCATGAAGGCCGCCAAGCTCGAGCGCGACCGCATCTTGGCGGTCAATCGCACGACCGACGGCGGTAACAGCCTGGCCAATGACTCCATCACAGGCGCATTTCTCAAAGAGGCCTGTACCGGATACTTCTTTGATTATTTCTCTGACACATCGTCGACCAATCCGGAACGAGCCGGCCTGCTTAATTTGATTGACTATGGGACGGTTATCATCGGTGTTGAGGGACGCAATGACGAACTGGGTACTGAATTCAGCACTCAATTGTACAATGCCCTGGCCAACTACTTAAGCATCGGCGGCAAAGCAATAATTTTCGGACGCTGGGGCGACTGGTCATTGGTAAACAAAGTAGACACAATGATATATACGCCACTCGACCCTGACGCGATTTACTGGAATTATTTCCACACATTCATGCGCCGCCGCCCGCTCTCTCTGGTTCAAAACCCCGGCCCCATTATCGTTTCTGATTTCGTGGGCGCACACAGCAAAATCGCGGGTTATCCGGAACTCGCCTGGGATTCACTCGTCACGATGCAGCACACCGGCGGATCATTCACAGGCGTCACCGGTATTCCCCTGCCAACCCTGCCATCACTGGTCGGAGCGGCATACGATACGATTTACACCTACAATTCATCCGTCGATTCCACATTGACGGAAGGGAAAACTATCGGCTGGCGCTATCTCGGCGGTACCTACGAATATGTCTTTTTCGATATCCCGCTGTCATTCATGGAACGCTCCAGCGCCATACAGACGCTCCGCAAGGCGATCGACGACCTTGGTGTCTCGACTCCGGTAACGGATACGGATGATGGTTCTACACTGCCGAGAACATTCGCCCTCGGTCAGAATTATCCCAATCCATTTAACCCGAAGACAACTATCGAATTCTTTAACCCTGAAAGCAGACCGGTCGATGTGACGCTGGAAGTCTTCAACATTCTCGGACAGCGCGTAGCCCTTCTCTTCGATGGTGCGGCAGCGCCGGGTGTCACGGTTGTCGAATGGGAAGGCAAGGACGGCTCCGGACAAACCGTCGCCTCGGGAATTTACTTCTATCGCTTGAAAACCGAATTAAAAACGGAAACGAAGAAAATGGTGCTGTTGAAGTAATTCGACGGTAGAGCAGATACAAAAAAGGCCGGTCTTTATGGCGACCGGCCTTTTTTTATTCCTGTAATCTGTCTTACGATTCAATAAGTTCGACATTCGCGCGCGGCACGATAGCAGTCGCACCATCTTCGAACTCGACACCGAGCACACGAGCCTTTGACTCAGACTCCAGCACCTGCAGCGGCGACGGCAGAGCCGTCACTTTGCCGAGTTTGCCGAAATAGGGATGGCGAATGATACGAATCGGCGAACCGATATCCAAACCCTGCTGCTTATACGATTCACCTTCATCTCTCTTCTTGGGATCACCCGTCATCGGAATTACGACTTCCGGACGAATCACGCCGGCGCGAATCTGTGTCGCGCCGTTGATACAGGCCATCTGGCCTTCTTTTGACTTCAACAGCTCGAAGGTTTTACCGGCCATGTTGATATCACCGAATCCTTCGGTTACGACCAGCGTAATACCGAGGTCTTCCGAGCCGGTAATGGCGACGCCGATATCGTATCCTAAAAATTCGCGCAAGTCTTTATCATCGAATCCGCCGGACACAACGCCTTTCACCCCGACCGAAATCGCTTTCTTAATCGCATTCGCCGTTACACGAGAACCGCCGATGATAACGCAGCCTTTACAATCCTCGGTAATATATTTCTCCTGCAATTGCGTAGCATTGTTCGGAACGACAACCTTAATCGTGCCGTGCGTCTCGCCGCCGATACCGAAAATACCCTGAATGAAGGAACCCCAAGTCGATACGACAACACCTTCATCCGGGATGGTTTCGATGACTTCACTGTTCAGATATGCAGTTACTTCGACCGGAATCGGTTTACCACGCTGGAGAACCTGGCCCGTTACCGATGAAATAGACTCGATGGTACCGTCGAGTGTCGCCTGGCACTTCGGGCTGAAGTTCTTTAAAAAGCTTAAGCCGAACAGCGGTTTGGTCTGGGCAATAATCTCGCCCTTCTTTATGGTATCGCCTTCTTTTTTCAGCATACAGGCTTCAACGTCTTCCGGAGGCAATCCAAGGATATTGGCAACGTTAATCGGTTCGACATCGCCGGGCAAAAATGTGCGGGCGACGACCGTATCCGGCGTGGCCTTATCACCGACCTTCGCCACGACTTCTCCCTTGAGCGGTAAAATACGACGCTTCTGAACCAACTGCCGCTCCGTGACCTTCAGTCCGGGTGTATATGCATGTGCCATAGCTCTACAGCCTTTCTTTCTATCTCATCAGATTAATCTGAACCGTTTTCTTGTTGTTTCTTTCTGCGCGGGACTATCACGGCATACCAGACGATTCCGGCAACGATGACGATCCCGATAATAATGTATATCCAATTCTTGAATGCGGCGAAACCCTCGGCGGCTTCATCTGCCTCACCGCCTGACGGACGGCCCGGCATTTCGTCATTTCCGCGAACATCGGTAAAGGTCGCAGATTCACTGCCGGCCGCCTCTTTCAAGCCGTCGAATTTGAGCGAGTTAATCATCGCCTCAAATTCCGGCTTGGTGGCTTCGAACTCATCGATCGGGCAATACATATAAAACGCGATGAGTCCCGCATGATTCAATTTCAAATACATCCAGAGTTTGGAGACCGAATTTTCTGAAAACGCCAATTCGCTTAACACTTGAACGGTCCGATTTTCCAGATTCAGTCGCGGCTGGCCCGGATTCAGATCGGATAACCGGGCCGCATTGGGCGATTCCATAATATCGTCGGCATACCCCGCGGCAATGCCGCGCAACAGTGAATCCGCTGCCGCATCACTCATATCGCCGCCCGGTTCGAATGTGATAAACACATACGGCCCCGACGTAAACGGAACGGATTCGACAGGCGCCAGCACCGCTTCGTACTTGTACACTTCTGTCGTCGTATCCATTGTGGCAAGCATACGATCGACTTCGCGATATTCGACTTTATCCCAGCCCTCCGGCATCTCCAGCCAGAATTCGCCCTTCCAGTTGACGTAATTCTTGGCCACCACAGATGAGGCAAGACACAGTCCGATTATCAGTACGATTGTTAATGCGTTTCGAATCATGCTACAAACTCTCGATTCGTTATTTGTGATCCAGTGCCTCGACCGGATAAATATTCAATTCGGTCATCCAGCGCTTCAACGCCGCGATACGCTCATTGTTATCTGTCGGCAAATTGAGCGGACGACGACCGCGGCCGTCAAGAATAATACCGACGACGCCGCCGGAGACTTCCGCTTCAACCTTATGCCCCTTTCCGGCGCCGAGATCGAGCCCTTTGTGCGGTTCGAACACGGCCTTGGCCTTCTTCGGGAGGCCTTTTTCGTCCAGACCAAGCTGGTACAATTTCATTTCGCCGGCCTGCAATTCACCCGAAACCGGACCGCTCGGTAAGTTAATCGAATACTTCATGACCGAACCGCCCTTCTTGATTTCACCGGACGGCGCAATACAAGTACCGAGGTGAATCAGGCAGTCCTTCTCGAACACTTCCGTCGCCGCCTTGGGATGCAGCGTCGAAAGAACGCCGAGCTGCGGCATCATAAAGATCGAGTCGACGGCGAGGCGTGTGATGCCTTCCGGTTCGAACGCATCGATCATCATCAGGGCCGACTGTTGACGGCGCGGCGCATGCGATAACACGCCGCCGGAACCGATGAGCATATCCAGCGTCATCATGTTTACGATAGTCGCGCCGGACGAATCCTGCTCGAAGGCATCGGCGATGGTGCGCTGTTTTTGTACGCCCTTCAGGACAGTAGCGAAGTTTTTATGCTGTATAAATGCAAGTCGCAGCGCCTCTTTGGCGACCGCTTGTTCGAATACCAATTCTTCCATCGACTGCGGAATCGTAGTCGGGCGAATCATTTTATTTTTTACGCGGTTGCGCAGATCGCGCTCATCCATGCTGAACGGTACCCAGCGCATGACATTCGGCAGCGTCGCCTCGGCGAACACATTCGAAATCGAATAACTCATGCCCAGGTTCGCAGACACGGTGCGGTTGAAGACACCTTCAGCGCTGCCTTCCGGCCGGAAAACGGAAAAGACGTCAGTGGTTGCCCCGCCGATATCGACACCGACCGCCTCGATATTATAGATGTCCGCAATGGTTTTAATAATGAGGCCGACCGCGCCCGGCGTTGGCATGATGGGGGCATCGGTCCACTTCATCAGCTTGCTGTAGCCCGGCGCCTGCGCCATCACATGCTCCATGAACAAATCATGGATCTTCTCACGAGCCGGCAGCAGGTTTTCGCGTTCCAGTACCGGACGCAGATTATCGACAATACCCAGGTCTACTTTCTTGGCCAGCGTATTTTGAATAGCCGGACGAGCATCCGTATTACCGGCGAAGATAACCGGCAGATTATAGCCGGAACCCAGACGCGGTTTCGGGTCGGCAGCCGATATCAATTCCGCGATTTCGACGACATGCGATGTCGTACCGCCGTCGATACCGCCGGACAGCAAAATCATATCAGGGCGCAGATGACGAATGCGCTCGATCTGCTGATGAGGACGCCGCTTATCGTTGGATGCGATCACATCCATCACGATAGCGCCCGCGCCCAGAGCCGCACGCTCGGCCGATTCGGCCGTCATCGATCGGACAACGCCTGCGACCATCATCTGCAAACCGCCGCCCGCAGATGACGTAGAGATATAAATATCAGTCCCGACATTACCCTTGGCCGGACAAATGATTCTATCGTTTTCATCAAGGAACGTCTTATTGGACAGTTCGCCCACTTCAGCGACTGCATTCAATACGCCCATCGTAACATCTTCGAACGGGGCTTCCACGGTCGTCGGCGCCTCGCCGCGAGCGATCAGGCGGAACTCGCCGTCGACCTTCTCGATGAGAATGGCTTTCGTGGTCGTGGAACCGCAATCGGTTGCCAGTATTGTGTTTATCTTGTCCAGATTTTCAAGCATGTGTACCGTCTCTCTGGTTTAACGTATCTTCTATCACGGCCGCCCGGCGGCCCGTTTCTTCAATCCAAACAACCGGCTTTTTACCGGTTTACAAAAGAGTCAAAATATAATCATCTCTGACTATTTTGTCCACCCCTTTCGACGCCCTTTATGAGTTTTTTGTTCAGAATACCGGGCCGATTTTCCCGGTAATTTTTGCCAAAAAAATCAGCGCAAAAATGTCGCAGAATGCAGAAAATTCGGCGTTTTCAGAGGCAATCGAAAACTCTTTTCCTTGGTTTTTTGTTGATTGCCGTACAACGGTTCTCTATTGTTATGAGTCTGAATAGTAAAATAACAACCTTTTCACCCGGGTGGTGTACAAGACAATATGTTCGCATCGATGATTTCTACAACCGAACCATCTCCCGTCATCGCCATGTTTTCCGGCGGCGTCTGGGATATTCTGGCCGGAACCTCCTTCTTCGGATGGATTATCCTCTGCATCCTGATCATCATGTCCCTGGTCTCATGGGGCATCATGTTCAACAAATATCGCCTCTTCAAAGAGGTCGATTCGCAAAATCATAAATTTCTGGCCTTGTTCAAGCGGGCCGGCGGCGTGTCGGAAATGCTCGGACAGACCAAGAGCTTCCGCCTCTCCCCGTTTACCGGTATTTATCAGGCCGGGATAAGCGAGGCTGACGCCATTATAGAGGCAAAAAACAAGGGCGGAATTCCCCCGGAAAAACGGAAACTCGACGAGGACGACTTCAAGACAATTACCCTGATGCTCGACAAGGCCACGGTCGAGGAAGTCAGCAAACTGGAAAAATATGTCGTGTTCCTCGCCACCACCGCCAATGCCGCCCCGTTTTTGGGGCTATTGGGTACCGTCGTCGGCGTTATGGATTCCTTCTGGTCAATCGGTGAACGAGGCTCCGCGTCGCTGACCGTCGTCGCACCGGGTATCGCCGAGGCGCTCCTGGCGACGATTATCGGCCTCGCCGCAGCTATCCCGGCCGTCATCGGCTATAACTGGGCCAATAACAAACTTCGCTATATGACCGACCGCTCCAACGGCTTCGGCTTCGAGCTGCTGGCCCGCATTAAAAAGGACAGCTACCAGTGATCAGACGAGACTATGGACATATGGCCGACATCAACGTCACGAACCTCGTCGACGTTGTCCTGGTGCTGCTCATCATTTTCATGATTACCGCACCGATGCTCCAGTCCGGAATCGATGTCAATCTACCCAAGACGAAAACGGCCATCAGCAACGAGCAGGCCGAGGGTGTCGTCCTGACCATCGATGACAAAGGCGGCATCTACATCGATGACGTCTGGGTGCGGATGCCGGATTTCACCAAACGCCTCGATGAGGTTCTGAAACAGAAAAACACTTCTTCCGTCTTTATTCGGGCCGACAGTTCGGTCGTCTATGCGACCGTCATCGATGTCGTCGCCGCCGTCAAAAACCTGGGCATCGATTATCTCAGTCTGGTCACCTCACCGGTAGACACGGATAAGCTGAAGAAATAGTCATGGAAATAACCAAGCGCGACATCTTTTTCTCGCTGTTGTTTCACATTGGGCTGCTCGCATCACTGACGCTGCTCAATCCGTTTAAAGTCGTGCATCAGGATTTTGAATCGATCGGCCTGAATATTATCGAAATGCCGCCGCTGGGTAATCCCGAATTAATTCAAGGCGCCGAAACACCGGAAATCGTCATTCCCGAGGCTCTCGAACCGGAAGAAGAAGCAATCCCGCTGGAAACACCCGAATCGCGCGAAATTAAAAAGGAAGTCGAAAAGCCGAAAGAACAACCGAAACCGAAGCCCCAACCGAAACCGAAAGAAGATCAGGGCTATACCGGCCAGCCCAAGACCGGTGACAAATCACAGGCCGGAACCGACGGTACGGATGTATCCGACCAACTCGGCCCCGGCAGTAAATTCGGGAAGGTCGGCGTCGATAACGCCAACTTCAATTTCCCCAGCTATTTCATGCTGGCATTTACGAAAATCGAGCGCAACTGGACCAATCCGGTCAATGCCAACCAACCCCTGTCCTGTAAAATTCATTTTATGATTCTAAGGACGGGAACTATTGTCGACCCCACGGTTAAAACATCTTCGGGAGTTGAAGCCTACGATCGGGCATGCATGCGGGCGCTGCAAATCTCAACGCCGCTCCCCCCGCTGCCGTCCGAGTTTCAGGATGATATCATCGGCATCACTCTTGAATTTCCCTATGAACCGAGATAACAACATATGAAAAAAACACTGCTCACGATTATCTTTGTCGCGCTTCTCACTACCATTGCAGTCGGCCAAGGCGATATACCGGAACATATAGCAGTTTTGCCTACCAAAACTACATTCGTCCCGACCAAGATGGCTGTCGAGGACTTCGTCGCCACCGCCGGAACGAAACTGCTCAAGGCCGATTCGGTCGTCCTCATCCGCCTGGCGGAAATCATTCGCGATGATCTGGGTTACTCGCCGTTTTATGATATCGTCGAACTCGATTCCTTTTTCATGAAAACATATGAACTCGAGGTCATGACGCTGTTGGGCTGGAATCGCCTGGGCGCCGAATATGTCGTCAAAGGCGAAGGCGAATTTTATCGCGATGAGGTCACTTTCCGCTATCAATTATATTCGGCCGTGTCAGGAGTCGTTTTCGCGCGAGGGAAATTCCGCTCACCGGTCAAAAATTACCGGCGGCTGGCTCATACCGTCGCCAACGATATTATTCTGTACCTGACCGGCGACAAGGGGATATTCGATACTCGCATCTGCTTTATCTCAAAGCGCACGGGCAATAAAGAACTCTACCTCAGCGATTATGATGGCGCGAACGTCTATCAGCTGACTAACAACGGCTCGATCAACCTATCGCCCGCCTTCGATCCGGAAGGGAAAAATCTGCTGTTTACCTCATATATGAACGATGAACCGCAACTATATCAGTATGACATAAATGACGGCGATGTTCGCCAGGTAGCCGCCTACCCCGGTATCAATTCCGCCGCGCGCGTTTCGCCGGACGGCAAACACATCGTCGCGGCCTTATCGCGCGACGGCAATGCCGAATTATACCTGCTCGATCGCAACGGTAAAATTAAACGCCGCCTGACCTATACGAAGTCGATCGAATCATCCCCCTGCTGGTCCCCGACCGGCAAGGAAATCGCCTTCACATCCGACCGAGCCGGTTCGCCACAGATATATATTATGGATATTGATGGCATTAACGTCCGGCGTATCACGTATCAAGGTAGTTATAATGACTCGCCCGACTGGTCACCCAAAGGCGATAAACTTGTGTTTCTCAGTCGCGTCAACGGCAAGTTCAATATCTGTACGATAGACATTACCGGGTCGAATTACGAGGTGCTGACCGAGCGCGGCAACAATGAAAATCCTCACTGGTCGCCCGACGGCAACCATATCGTCTTTTCATCGACCCGCACCGGCGAAAAGGAAATTTATACGATGGATCGGTTCGGTTTCGAGGAGAAACGCCTGACAACCGGAGGTGATAATTCCAATCCGACATGGTCTGGCTATACCCGATAGATTTTTGTGGATAACTCCAAATATTTGTTGCTTAACGTACGGCATTTTCGTACAGTTTGACAAAATATGGAAAGAAAATTCCGTTTTCTAGTATAACCCTGTAAGGAGGGCCATATGAAAAATTTCCTGCTCATTCTTGGGCTAATTGCAGTTCTCGTCGCCGTTTACGGCTGCGGCGGTTCCAAACCAAAGCCCGTAACTGAGGAACCAGTAATCGTTGTCGATACGACTCCGCCGCCTCCGCCTCCGCCGCCGGTTGAACCGCCTCCACCGCCCCCGCCGGTCATCAAGGCGACTGACTTTATGACGGTCTACTTCGATTTCGATAAATACACTATCCGCGGCGATCAGCGCTCTGCCCTCGACAACAATGTCCAGGTCATGAAGAAATTCCCGGATGCGGTAATCAAAATCGAAGGTCACTGCGACGAACGCGGCACAGTCGAATATAACCTCGCGCTCGGCGACAAACGTGCCAATGCCGTCAAGGAATATCTCGTTGCCGCCGGAATTAATGCCGGTCGTATCGAGACCATCAGTTACGGAAAAGAACGTCCGGTCAACCCGGGTCATGATGAAGCAGCCTGGGCAAAAAACCGTCGGGCCGAATTCCGGGTCATCTCAAAGTAAACCGGAGTTAACGTGAAGTTATTATCAAATCATAAGGGGTACCGCTTGATACCGGTATCCCTTCTTTGTGTCATCATGGTGGTCGCAGGATGCGCTACCAAACAGGATGTGATTCGCGTCGAAGAAAAGGTGAATCAGGTCAGGATCGACCAGAAGCTGCTCAAAGCACAGCTCGATAATATTGATTCGCTATACACTTCGGGCGCGGAAGCCAACACCGCGCTTCGCGCAGATGTTCGCTCGGCCATCGATGATCTGAATCTGCAATTGACTCAGATGCAGAATCAAATCAACGATATCAGCCAGATGCTCTATGCCATGATGCAGCAGAATAAATCCGGCGGCACGCAGATTGCCCCGGTTAAGCCGCCGACCGATAATACGGCAGGCGCGCAGACCAAAGACACCGCAACGGCGGAAGAACTGCCTGCCGGAGTCGATTGCTACAACCTGTGGGACAGCGCATTCAAGGATATTCGGCGCGGCCAGTATGACATCGCCGTGTCGGGCTTCCAGGATTACCTGAAATACTGCCCCAACGGCCAACTTGCAGATAACAGCCAATACTGGATTGCCGAGTGCTATTACGAAATGGAAATGCACGACCAGGCAATTACCGAGTACACCAAGTTGCTCGAGAAATATCCGGATACGCAGAAAAAGGCAATGGCGATTTTCAAAATCGGCCGTACCTACGAGAAACAAAACAAAAACGATGAAGCATTGAAATACTATCTGATGCTTCGGGATAAGCATCCGGAATCGCTGGAGTATTCGCAGGTAAAGGACAAGATTGCCGAATGGCAGGCGGCGAAAAAGAATTAACGCCTCCCGGAGGCATACAAGTCAGAATAAAGACCCCGGCGGAAATAAAAATATTCGGCCGGGGTTTTTATCAGGTCGAAGAAGATTGCCTCTATATCCCACTCTTCCCTGCCGGAACATTCTATTCATTCGTCGACGCCGAGGAAAAAGGCGCGACCTCAAAATCAAGCAAGAATAATCGCATCCGCATTAGTCTCGATATCGACCGCGAGGGGCGTCTGCTCTTTATCAAAGTCGCTACGCCGAGACGCTTCTGGACGCGGGATGACGACATGAATCCGCCGACGCCAATCGAATGGGCCGACCTGCGCGTCCTCACCTTTCGTGCGCAAGTCAATGCTGCGGCGATAGTATATGCGGCACACAAATCATGCATTCACCTCAGACTTGATGATAAAAATATCGCGCACACATACAACATCGCAGAGAATATCATCGCCGGGACATCATTAGATAATTACCTCGTGTCGCTCTGGATATCAAATATTGAAGATGACCGCGCCGCGCAGCTCATGGCGCACTGGCGTAAGGAACTTCGTGGCGATGATGCAAATCAATCACCTGCCAAAAAATACACACGCATCGAAGTGGAATAATTAACAATACCGCATAAAAAAAGCCCCGAAAACTCGGGGCTTTTTCATTTCATATTCGACGATTCACGAGTCTTACTTTTTCGCCTTCTTCGTCGTTTTCTTCGCGGCCTTCTTGGCAGTCGTCTTCTTCGCCGGTTTCTTCGCGGTTTTCTTCGTCGGCTTGGACAGAGCGCCTTTTTCAGCCAGCGTAGCCTGAGCCGCAACGAGACGCGCGATCGGCACACGGAACGGCGAACAGGACACATAGTTCAATCCGACTTTGTGACAGAAGTGAATCGACGCAGGATCGCCGCCATGCTCGCCGCAAATACCGACTTTCAACGTCGGATTGGCGCTGCGGCCCTTTTCGAAGCCCATCTTCACCAATTGACCGACACCAGTCGCATCGATAGAAACGAACGGATCCCACGGCAGGATGCCTTTGTCCACATAGTATTTGAGGAACTTGGCGGCATCGTCGCGCGAAAAGCCCATCGTCATCTGAGTCAAATCATTGGTGCCGAATGAGAAGAACTGCGCCTCGGCTCCGATTTCATCGGCAGTCAAAGCGGCGCGAGGAATTTCGATCATCGTGCCGATGAGGAAATTCACTTTGGTTTTCCGGCGATTGAGAACTTCCAGAGCCGTCCGCTCGACGACTTCCTTCTGGTTCTTGAACTCATTGATATGACCGATAAGCGGAATCATGATTTCCGGATAGACCTTTTTGCCCTTCTTGGCCAGCTCACAAGCGGCTTCGATGATGGCACGCGTCTGCATTTCGGTGATTTCCGGATACACGATACCCAGGCGGCAGCCGCGATGTCCCAGCATCGGGTTCTGCTCTTTAAGTTCTTCGATTCGCTCCATCATCTTGTGGATGACGGCCAGCTTATCTTCATAATCCTCGTCGTCCTTATCGAGCGCCGCGATCTTCGCCTCGACATCCTCTTTGTGCGGGAGAAATTCATGCAGCGGCGGATCGAGCGTACGAATAGTAACCGGGTATCCTTCCATCGCCTCGAAAATCTTTCTGAAATCGTTGCGCTGGAACGGCAGCAGCTTATCGAGCGCCGCCTGGCGATCTTCCGGCGTCTCGGCCAGAATCATTTCCTGCACGATCGGCAGACGCTCTTCGGAGAAGAACATATGCTCGGTACGGCACAGACCGATTCCCTCGGCGCCAAACGTAATCGCCTGCGCGGAATCATGAGGCGTATCCGCATTGGTGCGAACACCGAGTCTGCGAATCTTGTCCGCCCATGTCATCAGTTCGGCGAATTCGCCGGACAATTCCGGATCGATAGTCGGAACGGCGCCGATAATCACTTCACCGGTGGAACCGTTGATGGTGATGACTTCGCCTTCCTTGATGATCAACTTGCCGACCTGGAACTGGCGCTTCTTTTCGTCGACGCGAATCTGCTCGCAACCGGCGACGCACGGCTTACCCATACCGCGGGCAACAACCGCCGCATGCGAGGTCATACCGCCGCGTGAGGTCAGAATACCCTTCGCAGCATGCATACCTTCGATATCATCCGGATTCGTTTCCTGACGAACAAGAATACACGGTTTCTTGGCGGATGTCTTCACGGCATCTTCAGCGGTGAACACGGCAACACCCGAACCGGCGCCCGGTGAAGCAGCCAATCCCTTTGCGATGGATTCATATGCTGCTTTCGGGTCGAGACGCGGGTGCAACAAGTGATCGAGCTGCGTGGCTTCGATACGCATCAACGCCTCTTCCTCGGAAATCAAGCCTTCCTTGACCATGTCGGTCGCAATCTTCAATGCCGCCTGAATCGTGCGCTTACCGGCGCGCGTCTGCAGCATGAACAGCTTGCCTTCCTGAATCGTGAATTCGAAATCCTGCACATCGCGATAATGCGCTTCCAGACGATCCGTGATGTCCTTAAGCTGCTTGAATACATCCGGCATTTCCGTCTTGAGCTGGAGAATCGGAGAAGGCGTGCGAATACCGGCAACGACATCCTCGCCCTGCGCGTTCAACAGATACTCACCATAGAAGTTTTTCTCACCGGAACCGGGATCGCGCGTAAAGCCGACACCCGTACCGGACGTGTTGCCCATGTTGCCGTATACCATCGCCTGTACGTTGACCGCCGTACCGAGATCGGACGGAATATCATTGAGGCGGCGATAACTGATGGCGCGCGGATTGTTCCAGCTGCGGAACACGGCGTCACGAGCCATCACGAGCTGCGTGAACGGATCCTCCGGGAAATCTTCACCGGTTTTCTTCTTGACGATTTTCTTGAACTGCTTGACGATGTCCTGCAGATCCTTCACCTGCAGCGAACTGTCCTTCTTGATCTTTTTGTCTTTTTTCTTCTTCTCGATGACTTCTTCGAAGATGTCTTTATCAATGCCGAGAACGACATTACCGAACATCGAAATGAACCGACGATAGTTGTCATACCCGAATCGTTCATCATTCGTCTTGGCGATGAAGCCGGCGAGCGTCTCTTCATTCAAACCGAGGTTGAGGACGGTGTCCATCATACCAGGCATGGAGAACTTCGCACCGGAGCGAACGGAAACCAGAAGCGGATTCTTGGCATCGCCGAATTTCGATCCCATGATTTTTTCCACTTTGGCCATGTACGTCTTCATGTCTTTATCGAGCCATGACGGAAGCTTCATGTTCATGTCATAGTACATATGACATGCATCGGTTGTAATTGTGAATCCCGGCGGAACCGGAATTTTAATATTTGTCATTTCGGCCAGTCCGGCGCCCTTACCTCCCAGCAGGTCCTTCATAATGCCGGTGCCTTCGGCCTTTCCGTCGCCGAAGAAGTAGATCAGTTTGGGATGCCCTTTGGACGTGGTCTTCTTCGCCGCATTCGACGCAGTAGATTTTGTCGTTTTAGCCATTATCTTATCTCCAGTTATATAAGGGTCTTTCAAATACGAAGGGGAATGTACAAAATAAACAATAGGTTGCGCAAGCATTATTGCGCCCAAATTCATATTTAGCAGTAAATTAACGCCGTTTGTTCGACTTCGGAACAGGCCGGTCGAGGCTCGCCATGTCGAGGCGCACCACACCGGTTTCGCCCGGCCGCGGCAATAATCGATGAGCGGGTGAACACCCGCCCGATATTCGTTTGTAGAAACTGCGATGGAGACGAAAGAAACTTACATCGTAAACAACCGCTCACCGGAAATGATCTTCTCAAGCATTTTAATCGTCTTTTCGACCGGAGAGCTCATGAGGTCGCACGTGTTAAACGTCTGGCGAGTAGCTTCGCGCGGACACTCGAAATTAGCCTTTCCTCTTCCCCCACGCTTTTTCTTATGGGTTAAATTATACAACCGCTGATATTCCTTGGCCTTTTCCTTGTGCATCTGATAATACCGGCGCTGATACTCGCGACGCGCCTCAGCAGTCGACAATTTTCCCTTTTTTGACGTGTCCGTTTGTTTGGCAGAAGAATCCGTCTTCCTTGCCATTCTCCACCTCGCTTTCACGATAGGTTAGAAAACTCCATGTAGGACAAGAAACGCGTAAGTATCCCTGAAGTATGAAGTTCCCTCTTTCGACAAGGTAAAATCCTTTTCCTGCCTTGTCAAGCGAAATCTTCGATTTTTCGAAAATTATTCGCTTATATCGTCCTGCCTCATAATAAGTTACGATTCGTTTTGAACTCAGATTTTCACAACTAATTATCCGGCAATACGTTACACTCTATTGCGCAAGGCTTTGCTGCGCAGCAAATTAACTCGCCGACACACTCCTACCCGATGCTCTGTTTACAGGATTGATTGAAAAAAAGGCCAGAAGTAATTCTGTTTCCCCGCCTTCTGTATACTATACTATATTTTCAAGAAATCGTTCAAGATTTTTTTGTATTTTTTTAAAAAAAATGCCATTTTGACATATGAACACAATAAAAAGCCCTCCCCTTTTGGGGAGGGCTTTTATATCAAGACTTCTTAGACTGCCTCATCGGCAGGCTTCTTCATGATATGCCTGATTATCTCCAATAGTATTAACAGGAGAAGCAACAAACCGAATATCCAGACAATGGCGGTCATACCGCCGGTTCCTTCATTACCGGCAACTACCCAGTCACGGATAAACTGGATACGCTGAATGAACAGCGAAATACGACCCATGACGGTGAATCCGAACGAGGCGCCGAATCCAATCATCAGGATGTAAATACCGACCTTGGCAATACCGCCGAAAACGCCTTTATGCGGTACCGAAAAGAAGAAATAGAACAGGCCGGTCAGCACACCGATGATAATGATGATCTCGGAAACTCCGGACCACCAGTTATCCGGGCCAAAGGTCAAATTCTGCATGAGATTTCCGAACGTGCTGTAGAGCTGTTCATTGACACGGTTCTTCATCTCGAGTGGAATTGCGGCACCCATCGATATACCGATATAAAACGCGATCGGATATCGAGAAATCCACGCCTGCTTCTTAGAAAAGCGGAACCACATCAAAAGCCCCAAGATGCCCGGAATCCAGTACCACCATTTGCCGCCCCACAATTGCCACCAGGGCTGGCCGACCCAAATACGATCGATGAGGGTCGGAAGCAATCCGTTATACCATAAAATGATAGTCATGTAGCCTGTGGCCACACCGACATACAGACTTTCCGTAAACCGGTAGAACGGATTATCCTTGTACAGGAACGAAAAAACCGACAGGGTCAATCCGACGCCGATAGTTGTCCAAATGAATGTTCCCCAATCCATTACTGTACCCCTCCTTTCCGTCGGGAGGCGAAATAACCGATGTTGCCGATGATAATGAAGAGGATGATGATAATATGGGCCCAGACCTGAACCTTCATCGCCTCCATCGCGGGACCGGGTTTATTCACCAGGATTTCATATTCGGCGGCACCGAGCATGCCACCCATGAGGCCGAATATCTGTCCCGATTTCAAATAGGGATAATAATCGGCCGCCATAACTCCGGTCAACCCAACCGCCAGCGGTGCATTGTACCGACCATTGGCATACGATATCCAAAAATCTACGCCGCTCGTTCCGGTAATCAGGATGATGCCTTTCATATCATCATAGTTGATGATATTGTGCATAATCGGCAAATCGTCCACCGGCGTGTTGTAATAATCCTGCGGATACGAAATGCGATAATTCTGCCCCATACTCAGGATGACAATACCCGGATATGGTTTATATCCGAGAAAGACGACATCCTCTCCATAGACGATTTTCTTTCCATACAATATCTGGACAGAATCCATGATATCGAGGATCGCCTGTTCCGCCATACCGGGACCATTGATCGAGAGAGCCGTAATAACGACTTTCAGATCCTTCTTAAAAGCCTGTTCCAATATGGCATACGTCATCGGGTGCATTTCGGCCATCGATCCGGGATCATAATCGATGCTCATCTGAATATAGTCGCCCGGCTTCAGCGATTCCATGAAGTCATACACCGACCGCACTTCCTTATCGACCCGAATCGATGTCTTAACATCGACCAGCAGCGTGATGACGACCACGGCGGCCAGGATAAGGAATACCCATCGCCGATCGAGCTTAGCCAGTTTCTCAAAAAAGTTCATTGTACAGCCTCCCTCAATCACTGCCCATGTATCCTCGTTCGATACCGAGGATAACTTTGAGGGCGGTTGCGACCATTCCCAATCCGATTCCGATGACAATTGCTCGTTTGGCGGCCATATTCGGGACATTGAGAATCCACGAGGCGGCATCGCCGATCAAGTTACCGACCGGTCCCAGATAGGGGTTAAAACGCAGCATAACGATTAAGGCTGCAAACAACAAAACCGTCGCCAGCAGCGAATGCGCACGGAATGCACGAAACGCCGCGGAGGCCATAAAAAATGCCAGGAGAGAAAACGTCGTGGCATGAAGCGGAATAATGATGTTGTTGAACACCTGCCGAAACATAAACGATTCCAGCCCGACTGATTCGGCGCCCAACCATCCCATTACGCTCGAACCGAACAGGATCATACCGAACAGACCAATCAGCGAAATGATTGAATACTGCCAGTTTTCCTGTCGGCGGTTTATCTTATTCACCGATACTCGCACGAACGACCAAATACCAAGCGCCAATGCGAAAATACCGATAATAATCGTCCAGTCCATTACGAATTCATAGACCCATTCTGATCGTGAATCAGGCACGAAGAATTGAATGGCCATGAAAAGACCGCCGATGAAAACAATCAATAACGGAATTTCTCTTTTCATCCCTTCTTCTCCTTATTCACTAACAATCACTTTAAACAGGTCGGTAAACCATGTCTGATGGGCGATGGCACCAAGGACACCCAATATGATGCAAATCAGCACACAGGCCTTGGCCCAGTCCTGAGCCTTTAGCGTGCCCAGCAACACCGGCTCACGCCCCAGATATGCCGACGCGGCATACAGCTCTTCACCGATGAGAGTATAATCGCAGGCAACGACAAAAAACGGAATCTGCGTCACTTCGTCGGTTCCGGCGATCTGAATCGAATTGATCGAGTTGCCGGTTTCGGCCATAATCAGCGATTCGGCATAGAATTTACCCAGGTAGAAATTGGTCGCAGGTTTCTGTCGCACCATAATGCCATTTACGCCGCTGACATATGCAAACTGCTGGTTGGTCAGGAAAAACACATCATCTTCATTGTAGGCATCGGGACGACCGGCATCATAATATCCGGTCTTTACCGTTTCCTGAGCGACCGTCATGACGATCGGGTCATAGCATGGCACGATCAATGATGTCTGATATTCGGCCACCTTCTTTGCCACTCGACCAAGAATCGTAAATGATGCAATCGTCGCGATATCCGCGGCCGTTCCCAATCCCATGATGTACAGGATCGGTTTCCCCATCTCCGTGGCTCGACCAATCGCCTCATCCACGGCGTCAATACCGGCCAGTGGACGGATGTACAATTCCGCACCCCGCCGCGCCTTACGAATGAAGTATATGGTCAAAACCGTAAAAATAAGACAGGCAATCGCAACTGCCGACAAACCGCGGTTAAAAAACTGTCCGGCCGAGTGTACTGGGCCGACAATTGCCGATTCACTCTCTCCATCCGCGGAAACGGCAACAACCTTGTAATAGAAATCTTTGCCCTTGGGGAAATAATTTTCATTGTCCGACTCTTTGACGCCCTTATCATTATGCTTATGTTCCCCCGCGGGAATAGCGACGCCTCGATCAACAAACGGGCCGTCCGGCATATCTGATCGCAAAATGCGATAGCTGAGAACCCGGCCCTTACCGTCGGGATCATCAGCCGACAAATCCCATTCCAGCGTGATGGAATGACCATTGTCGTACGGCGTATCGAACGCCCGGACATTGGTGGGCGGCGATATCGGAACCGCTTGAGGAACCGAATCAGAGACCGCCTCCTCTTGCGCCCAACTCATGGTCATCATTAACATAACCACCAGCATGAGCGACATGATGTGTTTTAGCATACCTACTCCACTCGTTTTATATCTACTTATTCTCTACTCTCTCTATCAGACGGTTAGATTCAGCCAGGTATCCAGCAAAAACGTTAAACGGCCGACCAGCAACGAAATACGCCCCATGACCGTGTACCCGAACGAGGCGCCGAACGTTATCATAAGAATCCAGATACCGAACCGGGAACCGAGGCCAAATGCGCCTTTGTGTTCCTTCGAGAAAAAGAAGTACACGATCCCGCACAACACGCCGAAAAACACGACGAGATTGCTGAGCATCCCGACGAATTGTCCCGAGGCCGTCAATGACAGGTTAGAAAAGAAATGTCCTATCCCCTGCCAGTCGACTAGCAACGGCATGAATGTCGCCGAAATTTGTGAAATGAAATCGGAACTCAAAAACCGCGGCAGGTTCAACCCGGCCGTCGTTCCGACGATAAACGCCAGCGCCCAGCGGGAAATCCATCCCCCCCTGGGCGACAAGCGCATCAGAAGAATAAATCCGAAGGCCAGCGGAATTAAGAAGTGCCATTCGAATCCGATATACGGAACCTGGAAGAATTCACTGAGCCCCTGGCTCAGTCGCGGCACTAAATTACCGACCAGTGTCGTCCAAAACCCAAGACTCATCCAATATGCGGCCGATACGCCGACATACAGATGTTCCGCGAATTTATAAAACGGATTGTCCTTGTAAAGGAATGAGAACACGGCCAATGTCAAAAAGGCCGAAAAGGTTACCCAGAAACCCTGAGCGAATGCACTCATCGTGGCTTCACTGACGACGGCGAATTTCGCTTTTAATATCCAACTCGACGCAAACAGCACAGCGATGGCCGCAGTTATGATAATAGTCGACTTACGCATTGTCGGCCCTCCTGCGGCTGCGGAAATACGTGATATTGCCGATGATGATAAACGCAATAATGACGATATGCGCCAGCGTTTGTGGTCCCATCATCTTGAGCGCCGGTGTCTCAACAGCTTTGAATTGCGGATACGTGCGAATCAATTCCGATTCATACTCGGCCGCTCCTTTTACTCCGCCCAACAGGCCGATCGCCTGCTTCGGATAATAGGGATAAATCAACGGCGCCACGACGGCCGCCAATCCCGGGGCGACCGGAACTTTACCGGGATCGCCGACGAAGAGTATCCACTCCTTCGGCCCCGGAGCCCCTCCGCCAATCGGCAGTATCAAATCCATATCCTTCGCCGATGCAACATCTTTGAACAGCGGAATATTATCGAGCGGCGTCCCATGTTCGTCCGTCGCATACATCTTGCGAAAATCGGTAATGATCACATTCAATACGCCGACACCGCCGGCCTTGAATCCGAGCGATGTATAATCTTCCCCGTACTTCGCATCAGGAAATTCCGGCTTAAGAACGGTTTCGATCGATTCGGTCATGAGCGCCTGTCCGGTCGCCCAGATCGACATCAGATATAATTTATGTTTCTTGGCCATGCAGTGCCTGATAAAGGCGTTCGCCATCGGCATGACCTCCGGCCGCATCGCCGGATCGAAATCGAATGAAATCAACACTCGCGATCCCGACGGCATACTCTCGATTTTATCGAATACCTTCTTTACGATAGGCGTCGGTTTTTCCGTCATCTCGACATTGAACAGAATCGCGCAGGATACAGTGATCAACATGAATAAGAAGATAATGCGCCGGTCGATATCTTTTCCCTTGAGGGAGTACACGAGAATCGCCACCAGTCCGCCGGCAATCACGATCAGCGATAGTATGGCTCCGAGATTACTCATTGTCGCTCCCCAGGTAAGTTCTGTCCATGCCCAGAATCAGGCGAAGCGACATCGCAACGACGCCGAGACCGACACCGATGAGAATCGCCCGTTGTCCGGCCAGATTCGGGCCGTTCATTATCCAGACGGCTAAGTTTGGAATCTGGAAGATCGAAAACGACTCCGGAATCCATCCCGTCAGATACATCCCCAGCGGCGTGCGCCCCAGCAGGATGATAAACGCGGCAATAAGGAGAATCGTCGCTTCCCGGTTTTTCGCGCGGAATGCACGATACGAAGCCGACGCGACAAAAAATGCCAGCAAGGCATACATGGTCGACGACAGCGGCGCGATGACATTCAGAAATATCGTCTGCAGATACGTTCCCTCGGCCGTCACCGACGATGAAATCGTAACCGCTTCATTGCCAATCTTGAATAGTCCGCAGACCAATGTTACGGCAAATGCCAACAGCGTCACGATGGAGAAACCCCAGTCGGGCCGCTTGCGATACACCTTTGAGAAATGCACGCGCACCAGGTTTCCGCCGCCGAGGAAAAAGGCAAAGACGGCGATAATATCGAAAAACAGCGAAAAGTCCTCGCCCATGGTCTCGGCCTTCGGAAAGAACACCGAAAGCACGAGCACCGAGCCGACTATTGCTGTTATAAATACTGGAATAAGTCTCTTCATAGGTTATCCGTCAATGCCATCAATTCGTTATGAATATGCTATTGAGAATGTCCAACAGCAAATTAAAGAAGCTGACATCCCATGCCACCGAGAATGTCATCGCCAGCGTTCCCAACAGAATTCCGGCCATGGCGATAATTTTCCCCACATCCTGTCCTTTCAGCGATCCCAATTGTTTCGGATCACCCGACAGGTAGGCCGATGCAGCGAACAACTCCTCTCCGATAAGCGTATAATCACAGGCCGCAACAAAAAACGGCAGCTGTCCGGGCCGAGCCGTTCCGGCGATCTGAATGGCGCCGATACTGTTGCCGGTTTCAGCCAAAATCAGAGATTCGGCAAAGAATGCCCCCAGGTACAAACAGGTCGCCGGTTTTTCGCGCACCATAATACCATTGATGGCCGCAACATAACCGAACTGCTCGTCGGTGACATACTGCACCATATCATCGTTGTATGCATCCGGTCGTCCGGCCGTCAGGTACGATTCCTTGATCGTTTCTCGCGCCGAGGTCATCACCAGGGATCGCGATACCGGCATCATAATCTTACTGTCATAGTCCGCAACAACGCGCGATACTTTACCGAGAATCGTTATCGCCGCCAGCGTCTGGACATCATCCATATCGAGGATACCGGGAATGAACAAAATCGGCCGCCCCATTTCCGTTGCACGGCCGACCGCTTCCTCCAGGGCCTCGAGGCCCCCGATTTTCCGAATGAACAATTTGCGGCCGGATTTGGCGGATGCGATAAAGAAGAGCACCGATCCGCAGACGATTAATGCGAGAATCAGAATATTCAGTTTATGGAAATTAAAAAACTCCCAAGTGGCAATAACGGCCGGGGTTTCTTCCGACAGCGTCTCTCCCGCTTCATTGACTGTCCCGACTCTGTATCGATAAGCGATGTCATCCTCAACGGATTCATCGCGATACTTCTCCGTGCCGGGCAATAAATCGGCAATTTTCTCAAAAGCGGCGCCTTTGCGCGCCCGATACAGAACATAACCGGTGATATTAGCCGGATCATCGGCGGACTTTGCCCATGAAAGGTCGATGCGCCCGCCGTCATCATACACATAGTTGCCCGCCGTCAGCTCCGTTATCGGAGCCGGCAATGGAGCCGACAGAGTCTCGGTAACTTGTTCGGCATCCTGCCCCATAATTGGGACCGTAAAAAAACAGAGAATTGCGCAAGCAATGGCAATAATTCTTTTCTTCATGGTATCATCTGCAGCCAGTCGCCGAATAGGAAGTCAAGCCGCCCGAGCATCAGCGACATACGACTCATGACGGTGTATCCGAACGACGCGCCGAAGGTTATCATCAGGAACCAAATGCCTAACTTAGCAGCGCCGCCGAATGCGCCTTTATGTTCTTTACTGAAGAAGAAGTAAATCAGTCCGCATATTACGCCGATCGCGATTATCAGGCTGTTGAAAATCGACATGTGGCCTGTCTGAATGAATGGTCTGATCGTCGCCGCAACCTGTGTCATGGCATTGGAGACAAAGAAAATCATCATATACAGACCGGCTGTCGCACCAACCACGAAAGCAAGCGGCCAGCGTGAAATCCAGCCGATTTTGTTGGACAAACGCGCCAGCATGAGTACACCGAGTATAAAACCTATCCAGGGATACCACTGCGTCTCCCCCGGTGCAGCGCCGACAGTCTGCGCCCAGAATTTACCGACCATATTATCCCAGAAGAATACGACAAACCAGTATCCTGCTGAAATGCCGACAAAGATGGCCTCGGCCGCCTTATAAAAAATATTATCCTTATATAAGAAGGAGATGATTCCAAGGGTTAAGACAGCGCCAAGCCAAATTCCAAAATCTGCCCAAAACTGTTCCACTATTTATTCTCCTTCTTTTCGCGGAAAAAGGCCACGTTTCCGATGATAATGAAGGCTATCACGACCATGTGTGCGAACGATTGCGACAGCAGATATGTCGTCGCCTTGCCTGTCTTCTCGGTTGCCTTTTCGAATTCGGCCGCGCCGGACATGCCTCCCATCAGCCCGACCAACTGTCCGGCGTTCAGGAACGGATAAATCATCGGAGCCTGTACCGCAGTGTTACCGGCTGCCATTTTCAGATTGAATCGGTCGACCGCAATCTGCACCCATTCCTGCGTGCCCGGTTTCCCGGCGGAGAAATTGAGCGAAAAATCTATATTGGAAAAGTTGGTGATATTCCTGACCAGCGGCAATTCCTCATACGGCGTACCATTGATATCGGTTGGGAACATCGCCTTGAAGCTCTCGCCCATACGCTGGACGACGAATTCATTACCTGACTGGAAGCCGAGGTTAACGAAATCGACACCGTAGACGACCTCATTAGCCAACTGAGGATTTTTCTCGAAGGCGGCCTCGACAGCCTGCTGTGCCTGTTGCGGTCCCTGCGGCCATAATCCCATGACGATGACTTTCAGGTCGTGCTCGAACGCATACTGCATAAAGGCGTCGGCCATCGGCTGCAATTCCGGCGCCGACGGCGGATCGTAGTCGAACGATGCCAGCACCTTGGAGCCCGGCGGGAGTTTCTTCAGTTCATCTACTGCCGATTGCACCTCGGGAGAAATCTGAAGCGGCAGTTCGAACTGCATGAAAAACGGCAACAACAGCGCGATACCGACCAGTATGAATACGATACGCCGCTCGATGTATTTTCCCATTAAGGTGCGAATGAGGATAAAGACGAACAACAATCCCATAGCTATCATGATAATCGTCGAAACCAGCGGCGAGAATTGAAGCGGTTTGGGCAGTAGCCATTTACATATCGCAAAGAAGATGATGATTAAAACCGTTGCGATGAGTTCTTTTGTCTTCATATCAATCACCTCCCAGATACGAGCGTTCGAGTCCGAGAATGATGCGGAGCGACGTCGACACCAATCCGAGCGCGATACCAATCATAATCGCCCGCTGACCGGCCGTATTAAGCACATTCATAATCCAGTTCGCCCACTGCGACATCTGATATTCGTACGGTAAAAATCCGGTGATGATATCACCGACCGGAACACGACCGAGCATCACGAAGAATGCTGCGAGCAATAACAGCGTCGCTTCAAAATTACGAGCCCTGAATGCGCGATATGACGCCGAAGCCACGAAAAAGGCCAGCAGCGCGAACATCGTCGATGACAACGGCGTATAGGCATTTCGGTATAACCAGTCAAATGCCGTTCCGGTATTTCGGAATTCCTCACCGCCTAAGAAACCGAAACCGATCATAGTGAGAAACGATAATATAATCAGGACAGCATAGCCCCAATCTGCTTTCTGCCTGATAATCTTCATAAACGAGATTTTCATCAGGTTCAATGCGCCCAGCCAGATGGCAAAGGCGGCGACAATGGAAAACCAATCGGTGAACCATGCCTCGAATTGATCGAACGGGTAATGCGGAATGAAATATGCGATGACATACACTACACCGACGACAAACGTTATTACTAACGGAATTTCACGTCTCATGAAACTACCCTTACTCTATAGTTAGCTCGCAGTAAACCACGAGGAAAGGTCAACGCCAAAAAGTGCCAAAATAATCCCAAGTACTATGAACAGCAGGAACAACGCCTTGCCGACATCCTGTCCCTTGAGGGAACCGAGCAGTTTCGGTTCGCCGGATAAATAGGCCGACGCCGCAAACAGCTCTTCACCGATGAGTGTATAGTCACAGGCAGCTACGAAGAACGGCAACTGGGCCGGCATAGCCGTCCCTGCGATCTGAATCGCACCGATACTGTTACCCGTTTCCGCCATAATCAATGATTCCGCGAAAAATGTGCCGATCATGAAAATCGTCGCCGGTTTTTCGCGAACGAACAAACCGTCGATGGCCGCGGCATATCCGAACTGGTCGTCGGTCAGATAACGGACCTGGTCTTCCTGGAAGGAATCGGGACGACCAACCTTGCTGTACGACTCTTTTACTACTTCTTTCGCCGTCACCATCACCATCGAACGACACACCGGCACATCTATACGCGTGTCATTTTGCGCTGCGATAGTCGAGACACGTCCCAGAATCGTCATTGATGCCAGCGTCTGTACATCGTCCATATCGTGAATGCCGGGGACATAATAGATGGAACGCCCCATTTCGGTCGCTCGACCGACGGCGTTTTCGACTTCTTCGATACCGGCAATTTTACGGATATAGAACTGTTTTCCGCCTTTTGCGGCGAAAATAAAGTAGATAATGGACGCCGAGAGAATAATAATACCGATGAGAATATTCAGTCGCCCCATATTGAACCACTGGGCACTCGACGCAATCGGGCCGATAACAGTCGATTCGCTCTGAACGCGCCAGATTTCCTGTCCATTTGCCCTGTCGAAGTTGACAGTAGTTATCATATAGTAGTAACTGCTGTCATCGCTGGTTTGAAAATCGGTAAACGTATTGCTTCCCTGCATGGCGCTGCCGAGTTCCTCGAATGGTCCATCGGGCGATGTACTGCGCATAATGATATATTCTTTGGCGATACCGCCGATGGCGTCATCCGCAGACACTGTCCACGAAATATCGATGGCTCCACCCTTATCATTATCATGATCCTCAGCGACGATTTTTGTCGCAGGTTGAGGGGTCTTTTCCTGTAAAAAGAGGCTGTCAAACTGGGTGGCTTCAAGCGTCGATTCGGCCGGTGAGCCTTCCTCTTGAGCCGCCCCTGGGACTGTGAATACGAGGATTAGGAAAAGAACCGCGCAGAGTGGAAACACACTGAGTCGTTTAATCATGACGATTCCTTATTGTTAGCGCCGCGGTATAAAATGGCACGGTATACCGTAACTCTATCACCAAACTATATAGACGTTTAAAGGGGAGTCTTTGTTTATAGCCAGTCCGGTCCATCATTCCGGACTCGCTCCGACTCCTTACCTCCGCGGCAAAAATAAAGTATTAATGTAAGACGGCACCGGAGTCAAGTCAAGGTAAATGTTGGCTTTATCCCATAGGAGGCTGGACAGGTATTGATGTTGTCACTCAACAACTTAGTTGCAGCTACTGACGGGGTAACAACTATGTAGGTCGCTCACTCGCATCCCGCAATTCGATTATCGGCGCCTCCGCCGGACACCCGAGGCGGAATGGGAACCAATGCCCTACGCCGGCCGAAGTGTAGAGCTGTGATTTGCCTATTTTATAGTGCCCCCAGAGGTATAATTCCGGCCAAACCGGCTCGAAAACCGAGCGGTCAAAAAATCCGACTTGCCCCCCGTGTGTGTGCCCGGCCAGCGTCAGATCAATTCCGACCTCGGAGGCATAATTGAGCGAATTGGGGCGATGGCTTAACAAAATCTTAAACGAATCCGATGTACTGTTCTGCATCGCCGAATTAATCGTATCGACATAAAACGACGGGTCGCCGCGGCGAATAAACATCGGGTCATCCGCCCCCGCCACATACAGGGTCGAACCTTTCACAGGAACTGAGAGCCCGGTGTCTTTTAACAGCGGTACATTAGTCTGATCATAGGCCTTGACAATCGGGCGAATTCCCCGGAAATATTCATGATTGCCCAGCGACGCGAAGACGCCATAGGGCGCCTTGAACTGTGTAAACAATTTTAAGACATCGGCATAGACGTCTACCCTGTCCGACAAATCGCCCGTTGCAAGAATCATATCCGGTTTGTATTGTTTGGCCTCCTCCAAAAGCTGTTCGATATGATCCAGCCAGATGAAATATCCGATATGAATGTCAGACAAGTGGAGAATCCGGAATCCCCGCAAATCCGTCGGCAGATTACTAAAATAAAGCGGCAAAACATGGACTTTGACGTCGGTGAAGGCATGCGCGACTCCCGACGCCCCAGCCCCCAACGCGGTAATCGGGACAACAGCCGCCGCGGCCTTCAGGAATCTTCGACGAGGAATTATATTATTCGATGGCGCCTGCCGCGCAATTTCCGGCTTTTTAGCAAGGCGCTTATCGATAAAATCATTGATGAAATGAATTGCCCCGGAAAATGGCAACGATAGAATCAGGGCCAGAATCATGATTATCGTCAATGCCGCCAGTGTCGCGCCGAAGATCATCGCCGGCTTGACCGCCATAAAAATCCCTGTTACCCAGATACAAATGCAGATGATTCCGAATCCCGGCAATAACAACGACGACAGACGAATCCAGCGGCGACTCCACCACTTGCGGTTGAGCCCGCGCAGAAAGACAATTTCCAAACCCGATAATAACAATAAAACGACAGTGATAAACAGTACCGGAAACAGTTCACTCATAATTTCACTTGGCCCTCTATTTTGGCATTTAAACGCGACCGCCCGATAAAAGGTTCGGTATTAATTCGAATTTATTTCCATCGATTCACTAAAAGTATTTATACGATTTGTGGATGCAACAAGATATCCTTAATCTCGTACAAGTAGCTGACAACCTCACGTCAATTTACGGTATAGGAGACACTATGAAGATTTATGGAAAATCCTTCATGCTTTTGTCAATTGCTCTTCTCCTCTCATCGGTCACCTTCGCGCAACTCACCGATCCCTACGAAATCCTCAATCGCGAATATGATGCTATGGGGGGCCTCGATAAAATTAAGGCGCAAAAGACATCATACACCGAGGGGACACTCGATATTGTCGGCACCGGCCTCGCGGGGACAATCAAGATATGGTCAGGAGAATCCATCAAAAACCGGCAGGAAGTTGACCTGACCGTGTTCCAGCAAACTTCCGGCGACAACGGCGAATTCGCCTGGTCCGTGGACATGAACGGAAAACTCCAAAAAGTAACTGACAGTATCAGTCTGGTACGGCGGGAATTGAGTCTCCGCGCCGACAAATTCGAATTCCTCGATCGCAATTCGAACATATACAAGGTCACCTACGAGGGGCTGAAAAATTTCGGCGATACGGTTTGTTATGGCGTCAAGATTGCCAATACACTCAATCAGGATTACTCAATCCAGTACTTCGACACGACCTCATTTCTCAATATCAAAACGGTTACAGTAACGCCATCGGGTCAATCACACTCGACAATGTCCGATTTTCGCGATGTTGACGGCGTCATCAATCCCTACCGTACAGAGACGATTGAGCAACCCACCGGGATGACTCAGGTATTCCAAATCACGGATGTCAAAATTAATGTCGATATCGATCCGGCCTTATTCGAGCCTCCGGAGACCGATGTCCAGGACTTTGAATTTGCAAACGGCAAAAGCGCCGAGAATATCAAATTCAAGTACATCCTGAATCATATCTACTTCGAAATAGAAGTCGGCGGAAAAACACGCCTGTGGGTTCTCGATACCGGAGCAGGCATGACCGTCATGATGCCGGAGTTCGTAAAGGAACTCGGCCTGACAACCGAAGGTAATATGAAAGGTCAGGGCGCAGAAAGTCTCGTCGATGTTTCATTTGCAACGATGCCTGCCTTTTCCCTCCCCGGATTAACATTCAAAGAGCAAAAGGCGGCCGTTATCGATATAAATTCCTTGTTCCGGGAATGGTCCGGATTCGAAATCGCCGGAATCCTCGGATATGACTTCCTGTCGCGACTCGTCGTAAAAATCGATTATGCCAACGAACTCATCTCTTTCTACAACCCGGAAACGTTCGAATACAAGGGGTTCGGAAAAGTCATCGATGTTGATCTGTCAGGTAATTCCATACTCATTCCATTGACCGTCGAGGGCGAATTCGGCGGCATGTGGAACATGGATGTCGGAGCCGGCGGTATGGGCTTTCAATATCCTTTCGCCAAAGAACACGGACTACTCGACCGCAAAGGCATCCTGACCCAGGGCGCCGGAGCCGGCGGCTCACACGAAAATCACAGCATCCTTTGCAAAACCGTCGAATTCGGCGGATTCGTCGTCAACGATCTCGTTTTCTCGATGCCTCTTGACCAGCCGAAGGGCGCCTTCGGGAGTGGAGAGATTACCGGAAATGTCGGCAATACGCTGTTCGAGCATTTCATCATGTATGTCGATTACAAAAACCACAAAGTCATTCTCGAAAAAGGCGACAATTTCGACAAAAAGATGCCCCGCGATAACAGCGGTCTCGGTATTCGATTCATCGACGGCGAATATGTTGTCGGCTTTGTCTCTCCCGGTACACCGGCCGACAAGAGCGGATTCAAGGCGAACGATGCGATCGTAAAAATCAACGGTCTCCCGGCAAAGGCATTCGGAGGCCTCGCCGAAATCAGGGAGTTGTTTGACGCAGAACCGGGCACCGAATATAAAATCGTCGTCAATCGCGACGGTACATCGAAGGAGTTGATTATTAAACTGAAAGATCTGTTCCTATAGAAATATATTAAAAGCGTGCATGACTCGCCTCGGCGGGTTTGCGTCTGAGAAATATTTCGTGAGCGGCAGATGTCCACATCTGCCGCTTTTTTATTCACGAATTATCGCAATTTACTTGTGGTAGTCGTACGTCCACGTGCCCCAACAATATTCTATGCCAAATCTACCAAGTCCGAACTTCATCCACCGGCTTGTTGAAACGCCGGTCATTGCGAGGAGCGCGTCCGCCTAGGCGGACCAGCGACGTAGCAATCTCAGGATATATGCGACGAGTACTTGCGATTACATTTGCTCCAATGATTTGAAGATAGGTAAACGAATTAGATTTTTCAACGCGGTATCCCCAAAATGTGATTTGACTCTCCCCTCTCAGATTGCATATTACAGGTAACCTTCAAACGTTGAGGTCATGCCATGCATCCAATTATAACCGATATCTACCGCACAGTCGCCGAATTGGATATTCCGAAGAACCAGATCAATGCTCAACAGTTTTTCAAGGAACAACTCGAAAATCCGATTCATATCAAGACTGCAATTCTGAGAAAAGTTTCCAATCAGTATTTCAGGCAGGTCAGAAAACTGTCCAATAAGGAAATCTATTCCCTGTGCGAGGAATTCATTTCGACTGACAAACGCTACCGTCTGTTCTTCGCATTCGACTGGGCCGAAAAACTGGCGGGGAAATACGACAAAAAGGACTTCGCCCTCTTCAAGCGCTGGCTGTTCGATCTCGTCTCCAATTGGGGCGAATGCGACCACCTCGCATATGGCATTCTGGGTAAGTTTCTTCTTCAATTCCCGGATGAAATCACAAAAACCAAAAGCTGGACAAAATCCAAGAATAGATGGGTGAAGCGAGCCGCCGCGGTGTGTCTGATTAAGCCGGTTCATCAGGGACTATTCATCGACAATGTCTTTCAGGTCGCCGAGGAGCTCCTGACGGACGAAGACGATCTGGTGCAAAAAGGCTATGGCTGGATGCTCAAAGAAGCCAGCGAGAGATATCAACGCGAGGTGTTCGATTATCTCATGTCGCGCAAAGACACCATGCCCCGCACGGCATTTCGCTATGCACTTGAAAAAATGCCCCCCGACTTGCGCAAACAGGCAATGAAAAAATAATCGAATCCACCCCGGGTTTATTGAAATGCCAGTCATTGCGAGGAGCGCGCCTTCTTAGGCCAGCGACGTGGCAATCTCAGGATACGCGCTTCAAGCATGTGCTAATGATGTACCAAGGTACCCTGCCGCTTTACTCCTTCATCTTATCAATATCTTCGCCCTTACCGAGCGCGAACAGAATATCGCTCTCGCCGATTTCATAATCGCCATCCGGAACAGGGTTAATTTCGCCGCTCTTCCCCTCGCGAATTGCTATTATCTGACAATTGTACCGTGCGCGCACATTGAGCTGCTTGAGCGTCTTGCCGACGAATTTCTGCGGTGGGTGCAACTCCACGACATAATACTCGCCGGTCAATGGCAGAAAATCGAGCAGGTTCGATCCGGCCAGCGAATTCGCCAGCCGCGTCGCCATGAGCTTTTCCGGAATGAGCGCCTCGGAGGCACCGACTTTCGTCAATATCCGCGCATGATCGTTGGATATGGCTTTGACGACGATTCGCCTCGCCCCCAATTCCTTCAGATGAAGCGTGATAAGAATAGCCGCATGCGGATCATTGCCGGTCGACACAACGAAACAGTCGAATTTCTCCACCTCCAGATTGGCCAGAAACGCCCGCTCGGTCGCATCAGCAATAATCGCGATATCCAACTCATCCTGCAGCGCCTGTACGGCGGATTTATCCAAATCAATCGCAGTGACTTTACAGTCGGCCATCGACAGCTCGCGAGCGACCGTCGCCCCGAAATTTCCCAATCCGATAATCGCGAATTCTTTCATGTTTTCATACCTCGTTTAACCGACCATCACGGATTCATCCGCGTATGTCACTTCACCCTTTTGCGGCTGCCGGGCCAACCCGAATGCCAGCGTCAACAACCCGACGCGCCCGATAAACATCGCCGCTATCAACACGATCTTGCCCGGTATCGTCACCGATGATGTTATACCAAGCGACAGCCCGACCGTGCCGAACGCCGATACGATTTCAAACAGATTATCGACGAACCAGCCGTGACTGAGCTGATGCGGCAGCAGTTTCTCCTCGGCAAACATCAACGCCGCAAACAACACGACGATAATAAGACTCGACAGCAAAATCAGCGTCACCGATCGGTTCACCGAATCGGCATCGATAGACCGCTTGAAGACCGCCACTGATTTCCTCCCCATGAATCGATGATAGACCAGCAACAGAATGACAGCCGTTGTCGTTGTCTTGATTCCCCCACCGGTGGATCCGGGACAGGCCCCGATAAACATCAGGATAAACGCAATGACCAGACTGACCTCGGTCAGATGATTCTGCGGAATCGTATTAAAGCCGGCCGTGCGACAGGTCACGGACTCGAAAAAGGCATTACTCGCATTATAAATCCAATTGCCGCCCACCAACAGGTTTTCCGATTCCGATATCATAAATGCGACCGTCCCGAACACGATCAATATCAGAGTCATACTGAGGCACAGCTTCGTATGCAATGACAGTCGCGACCGCGGATTTTTTGCTTTCGCCAGTAAGTCCCTGATGACAATAAATCCTAACCCGCCGGAAATGATCAATCCGGAAACAATTAATATTGTCGATGGGCTGTCGCTATAGGTCTCAAGTCCATGCGGCAGAGTCGAGAACCCGGCATTACAAAAGGCGGAAATGGAGTGAAAAATCGCATGATACGCCGCAACATCCGCCGGAAAATCGCCGCGGAATTCGAAAAATAGCCCGACAGCTCCGAGGCCCTCCACCGCCAGCGTCGTTATCAACACGGCCAGCAATAATGATCCGGTCGAACCGCCGCTGCCGAATTCCTGGTTGATACCGAGGCGGTCGAAAAACGACACCTTGCCGCGCATCATCATCAGAAGAGATGTCGCGAACGTCATGATACCGAGACCACCAAGCTGTATCAACAAAAGGATAACGATCTGCCCGAACAGTGAAAAATCCGACCCCGTGTCGACGACCACTAATCCCGTTACGCACACTGCCGAGGTCGATGTAAACAGCGCATCCAGAAGCCCAATTTCCCGCTCACCCGAGCTGACCGGCAGATACAAAAGTGCTGTTCCGATCAGAATCGTAATCGCAAAATAGGAAATAATTTTGCGCCCCGGATGTATGCCGATAAATTCCATAGTTTTTTCTCAACAGTAAAATATAAATGTGCGGCTATTGAGTAATGTATGTCAACAGATTATTAAACTGAAAAGGCAAATTCATACTCTGTCATTCCCGAGAGGGAGTCTTCTTAGACGACCGAGTCGGGAATCCAGAACAGTGCTTGATATATTTCCCTCTGGATTCCCGCTTTCGCGGGAATGACATTTTTCATGATCGGGAAGGTTGCTATGTCGCGCGACAGCCGCCATCAGGCGACGCCTGCCTCCTTCCCAAGGAGGAATTATTCCTGTCATTCCCGAGAGAGAGTCTTCTTAGACGACCGAGTCGGGAATCCAGAACAGTGCTTGATAAATTTCCCTCTGGATTCCCGCTTTCGCGGGAATGACATTTTTCATGATCGGGAAGGTTGATATATCGCGCGACAGCCGCCATCAGGCGACGTGTTCAAACCAGACATGGGTAACAGATTAAACCGGTCACATGGGTAACAGTATCTTGGTAGTTATTTTGTTATTTGTTACGTTCATATCGCTTCTTTGTTTTCCTAAGATGAATGATTTTACATTCGGCAACATCAAGCTGTGCCAGGCGGATAGGCCCGAAGTAAATATCCAGGCGTTGTTCCGTCACCTGCCGCAGTCCGATTGTCTGTCCGGCCAGAATTTCAGTCAGGTAAAGATGTTTTCCCTTCCATTTGATATCTCCCTGATGATGTACCTTTCGAGTCACCATATCATCGGGGTAGCCCATCTCCGGCAGAATCTCGGGATAGGGTCGCGGTGAGCTTTGATACAATTCAGCCGGGAACCGCTGGTCGATGGATTCATGTGGCCGTTCGTGATTAAACTCATAACAGAATTGATCGAAGACTGCCTGTTGACGCTCCCACGTTGATTGCGGCGGTTTACACGTGTCGTGTTTCAATGTCCGATGCATACGCTCATGTCGCGGGTTCTGCTGCGGTTTCCCCGGCATAATCCGTTCCGGAATAATGCCTAAGCGAATCCACCATACCGATAACCGAGACAATCCGCCAACGGCTGTCGTCGCGAACGGTGCTCCATTGTCGGTCCGAATTGCTACCGGCACCCCAAACTCACGAAAGGCATGCTCAAAAACGGGCTGCATGGAGTGGTGAGTCGCCGGACGAACCAATTGGCACCGCAGGATATAGCGGCTGTAGTTGTCGGTTATCGTCAGGGGATCACAGCGGTCACCGTTCCGGGTCAAAAACCATCCCTTTAAATCGGCGCTCCAGACGGCATTGGGATAATCACACCCGGCCAGCGGATATTCGTATGGAGGGCTCTTCCGACGCCGCTTCCGAGGAACAACCAGCCCATGTCGTTTTAAGATAGCGCCTATCGTACTGACGGCCGGCCAGGCAATAGCCGGGTCGGTCAGTTCCAAAATGCGGCGCACTTTCTTCGGTCCTTTCTTGACCAAACCGCTTCGAGCCGCTGCCAAAATTGCGGCCTCTATCTCCGGCGGTGTCTTACGTGCCTGATGATATGGTGCCCGAGAACGCTCATTGAGACCTTCCGCTCCTTCGCTCCTGTAGCGATTGAGCCATTTGTATCCGGTTTTGCGGCTGATGCCAAAATGCAGGCAAAGAGTAGTCATTGTATACACTTCTTCCAGATACATGCCAATAAATTTAATCCGTTCGTCCATTGGTCTACAGTCCATCCACGGCATAATCTCTCCTCTCATGATTATGCCATCTAAAACTGTTACCTATGTCTCCGGTTCAAACTGTTACCTATGTGACCGGTTTGTACCACGCCTGCCTCCTTCCCAAGGAGGGGGCTTGGGGGTGGTTGTTTGAATATCCAGAATTGCTTTAGATGATGTCCACATCTGCCGGTAAATTTCTCGGCTCTATCAGTCGACTAGGACTATATTAAGATACTGATAGGATCCTTGTTATCTATATTGATGTATTATGGCTCAATAAAAACCAACGCGTTTAACTTCCATTTATCTTCGGCGACTTGCTCTATCTCTCCCACAAAATGATTTCGAATAAGAGCACCAAAAGAGTTTTGGGAATCAACATATGATATAATTTTATATTTTTGATTTCCCAAATATGTTATATGATCTGCCCGTCCATCAAAAACTCCTGGAAATTCAGCAGTTTTAGGTGCTTTAAGTTTTTGTTTAACAAAATCCATCATCATTATATATGCCATCGTAGAATTATCACTGGTTTTCCAACTATCGAAAGACGTTGTACCTCCTTCGGTTTGGATTGGTTGACTATCACTATTACATCGACTAATCATACTGGCAAAGATAATCATTACAATACCTATGAGAATTACGACACAGCCAATTCCACACCCACCCGAAGTGACTGGAGCACCACAATTGGGGCAGTTTTTGGCCTTGCTACTAACTCTTTGCCCGCATTCTTTGCATTTGATTAACGCCATATAACACCTGTATATTTTCGGTTACATATTCAGCAAATATAAATTGAAATATAATGTACGATGATAAAAATATAGATATTCTCGAAAATATCAATAGTGTTTTTTATGAAATTCCAAAGGAATATATATCACAAAATGTTCGGCTTAATCCGGGATTCTTCTATCGGTGCCCGGTCCGCCGCCGAGGATCCACATCTGCAGGATAGATACCGGATTTACCCGCTAAAATATACCCGAGCATCATCCCGGAAGAGAATGACCAGCGCATAAATACTCAGCGCCGTACCGAACGGCACATCGAAGATATTCAATATCGATAGGATAATGGTTAATATCCGACCCCAGTTTTTACGCTTGAACAGCGCCCAGGCAGCAATTAACTGCGGTACGGAGACGATAAACCCGATCCAGGCAAATACGCCGGCAATGACGGCCATGAGTCCCACGGTATTCCCATCCTGAGATGCCATTCCTGCTCCAAGGACAAGACCTGACACACCGAGCATAATTAGCAAAAACAATATGGTCTTGGCGATATACAGCCAGGCAATAACTTTGACATGAGTTTCCATCACGATGCCTCCATGCAATTGGTATAATATATGGAACTGTATTCTATCACGCCATACATAAATCTCTCATTGGTCACCCTTCCCAACCCGAAGGCCACAAAAAAAACCCCGGCGAAACCGGGGTTTTTTAAGAACTCACTCTAACAAATGTGCCCGGCAGATGTCCACATCTGCCGGTACAAATTCTCTATCAACCGACGAGAACCTTCTCCAGCCGCTCGCAGATGTAATCAATCTCCGCATCGCCGATAGTCAGCGGCGGGCTGATACGAATCGTGTGACCATGCGAATCATTCGCCAGCATGTCCATTTCCAGAAGCTGACGGCAGAAGTGCATCGCATCACCGGATTTCACCTCGATGCCGATGAACAATCCGCGACCGCGAACTTCCTTCACATGCTTCGACTTCGCCGCGATTGCCTCTATCCGCTTTTTCAGCTTCGCGCCGACTTCAGCCGACCGCTCGGCCAGTTTTTCATCCAGCATCACGTCAATCGCCGCAATACCGCAGGCGCACGCATACGGATACCCACCGAACGTCGAACCATCGGAACCGGGGCTGAACACGAAATCCATCAAATAGGAGTTCGTGATCATCACCGACAGAGGAGCCAAGCCGCCCGAAATAGCCTTACCCAGCGTAATTGCATCAGGGATTACATTTTCATGCTCAAAACAGAACATCTTGCCGGTGCGGCCCATGCCGACCTGGATTTCGTCGAAGATAAGCAGCATGTCTTTTTCGTCGCACAGATCGCGGAGCCCCTTCAAAAATCCCGCCGGAGGCTGATACATACCGCCCTCGCCCTGCATCGGCTCAACAAGGATGCCGCAGGTGTTCGAGGTTACGGCTTTTTTCACGGCTTCGAGATCGCCGTACTCAACCGAGGTGAATCCCGGAGTCAGCGGGCCGAAACCTTCTTTATATTTTTTGGAAGTCGAGAATGACACGACGGTGACCATGCGGCCGTGAAAGTTGTTATTGAAAACGATAATTTCCTGCTTGCCGTCTTCGATGCCTTTGTGCTTCCAGCCGAAATAGCGGGCCAGTTTGATGGCCGTCTCGACCGACTCAACACCTCCGTTTTTCGGCAGGACTTTGTTGCCTTTATTACCGAAACGAGGCGCAAGCTGCGGCAGCAAATTGGCAGCCTTTTTCAAAAAATCCGCCAGAACATCGGTGTACACGACGTTGGAAATAACCGAGGCGTACCCGTTATCGAGCGCCTCTTTCGCCTTGGCGACGATTTTCGGATGATGATGTCCCGGATTCGCAGCGGAATATGCAGCGAGGCAGTCAAGAATCTTGCGGCCGTCGGCCGTATAGAGCCAAGCACCTTCGGTCTTGCGTACGATTGTCCGCAAACGACCATAATGGTGCGCACCACATTCATTTTCAATTGCGACGACTTCGTCGTCTGATATGTTCGAATAACCTAATTTATGTTCACTCATGAGTGACCTCCGAGTCAGGATTGGTATCGGTTCGTCTCCATTCAGGTCTATACCCGTCGGATAGCATCGAGCCAATATACTACTTTAAAATTGGCTGGCAACCTCTATCTTGCTGCTCTGAGCAAAATTCTTTATCTCTGTAAATGTTTTGTATAAAAGACCTTAAAGTCATTGATAGGCAATGAAAACCGACCGAAAATAATGGCGTTTTCTGTGTTTTTGCTGTGCAAATTCTGCGCAGCTACAAATCTAATTCCGCCTTCACTTTCAATTTCGTATCAATCATGTCCTTATGATCGAGCTTCAATAGCGTCGTATACCGATGTACCAATCGATCCTCATATCCATCAAGTCGCCCATCGGAATAAATGACTCGCCACACATGTTCGATGATTTTGATCTTTTCCGCTTTGTCGAACTGTTCGTTTATGAGTGTCGTAAACCGATATAAATCCAGTCGCTTATCGATTTCCTGCTGAGCCGCCTCAATAATCTTATCCACGTCATCGCGACTCATTTCAAAGCGGGCGGATAAAATATCCCTGATTGTCTCGCGCTCCTCCGATGAATACTTAAAATCTGCTCCCGCCATTTCGACCAATAATGCCGTTGTCGCCAGACGAAGTTCATATTCTCTGTCATATGACGCATCATCGGTTTTCGCATCCGCTCCGAACAGCACATCCAGGAATCGTTTCATATATCACAAACCTATATTTACGATATTCAAAATCCAACGCTCACTAATATACTCATTATAACGCGCCGGCAGGAACTGAGTTTCCACTAAATTCACAATAAAAAACCGCCGCATGCACATGCACACGGCGGTTATAAAGGAGTTGATTTTTCTCAATCTCTCAGTCTTCCTTTTTATCCCGACGAAAGAGGAAACACCAGAAGGCCGTGAACCCGATCAGATAACCGACGACGAGAATATATACTATCCCCTTCGTCTGGGTCATAAAATCCTGCAGCGTATAAATAGTCTCAGACATGCGCGCCTCCTAATGTTCTTCCGGATAATCGGGATGATGATACAAAATCGGCATCCTCGTTACGATAAACCGGAATACGATCAGCCCGATCGTGACGACAAACACCGAAATACCGATTTCCATCCAGTGCGGAACATACCGCTCGCTCGCCGGCAGATGATAGTTGAAGCAGAAGAACGAGATATTCAACCGGTTCAGCATAATACCCAGCACCGTCCAGAATGCCGCAAAGCGAATCAGCTTTTTGTTTTTATCGCGACTCCCCACCGCAAACAGGAAACATGGGAACAGAATAAAGCCGATCATTTCCAATTGAAACCAGTACCCGTAGCCCGTGAACAGCAGATCCCAGTGATTACCCATCGCCAGACCGAAAACCTTGATCGCGAAATACCCGGCCAGTACCAGAGCCGCCGCACGACCAAAGCCGTACACGACATGGTTGCTCGCCTCAAGATACCCTTTGTCCATCTTGTCATGAAAATGCTTATGCGACAACGTCGCCTCGAACAGCACCATCGACAACCCGGCCGCAATCGACGACACAAAGAAGAACACCGGCAAATAGGTCGAATACCACAGCGGATGCAGCTTCCACGGAGCGATCAGGAACATCGCACCGAGAGACGACTGATGCAGCGTCGATAACACGACACCGAGAACGGTTAGCAGAATCGTCAGCCGCACGATGATTTTTCGGATTTTCTTGAGCCCCAGCCATTCCAGCGCGGCCGGAGAGAACTCCAGAAACAGCACGGTCAGATACAATCCGACGCATGCACCCACCTCGAACATAATGGACGTCACACCCTGACTGACGACGAATGGATACGGCAGACGCCACGGCCGACCGACGTCGAACAACAAAGCGAAGACGACCAGCGAGTAACCGAGGAATCCCGTCAGAATCGCCGGGCGGACGGCGGCATGGAATTTTTTCATGCCGAACAATTCGACTGCGGCAGCGGTGACATACCCGCCCGCGGCCAATGCCACGCCGGTCAACAGATCGAAACCGATCCAAATACCCCACGGATTCGTGTGATCCAGATTCGTGACCGCACCGAGACCTCCGGTGAATCGCAGATACACCAGCGGCAGACCCGCGATAACGATAATTGCCGAAATAATATTGAACGGCGAGAACAGCGGACGCTTGATTGCATGATCCGTCATGATTTGCCCTCCTCGCCCGCTTCGGATTCTTTCGCCTTGGCAGCCTCTTCCAACGCCTTCTTGACCTCCCGCTTGATAGCGAACTCCTGCTGTTTCGCGGCCTGATCTTTCGCCTTCTGAACGCGATCATCGCCTTCGGCAGTCGTCACAGCCTTCATGTCGGCCACGGCCTCTTCCTTTTCCTTCTTCGCGATGATATCCTTGCGGCGGCTGATGACATAGATGCCACCAAGCAGCACCGGCCACATACCGATGACGACCGGCACCATCGCCAGCGCACCGGAGGTCAACTCCGGAGCCGGCGTCACACCGAGATCGGTACGCAGACCGATTTCTTCGAACGGCTCACCTGATATATACAACCAGTTGGTTCCGCCGACTTCCTGCTCGCCGTAGATGTGATTTACATAGCGATCGGGATATTTCCGCATCCGCTCTTTGGCGATCGTAATCAGGTCTTCCCGTTTACCGAATGTCAGGGCTTCCATCGGACAGGCTTGAACGCAGCCCGGCAGTTTCCCCTCTTTCACCCGCGGATGGCACAACGTGCACTTCATCACGACCGGTTCCAGCGCCTTGTTGTATGTATAAGTCGGGACATTGAACGGGCAGGCAATCAAACAGTACCGGCACCCGACACAAACATCGGCATTGTACAGCACCGCGCCTTCCGGCGTCTTCTTGAATGCGCCGACGAAGCAGGCCGATGCGCAGGCAGGTTCCTTGCAGTGATTACACTGAAACTTGCGAAACACGCCGCCTTTCGGAGGCGGACCGTCTTTGTATTTATTGACGACCGTGTAATTCGTATCGTCGGTGCGGCGAATTTTCTCGAACACCGATTTGTCGTCAAACGGGATTTCAGGCTTCGGCAGATCGTTGACCTCATTACAGGCGGCCTCGCACGATCGACAACCGACGCACAGCGTCGCATCATGGAGCACCCCGTAACTGTCGGGATATCCCTCGAAATGGTCATGCTGAGCCCGGGCGCTCTTCGGAATCGCCGCGGCGGCTCCGGCTCCGGCCAACCATTTCAGAAAATTTCTGCGTGACGTACTCATCTATTTTGCTCCTTCGTCGATTACCGTCAGTTGCCGGCCTTCTTGGCGTGGCATCCGACACAATCTGAAGGTTCCGTTATGTTCATGGCCTCATGACAACCCAGACACTGGCGATGGAATGCGCCGAACAATCCGGGCTTGAGTAAATCTTCTTCATTGAACGGCCGCGTGTGGCAGCTCTCGCACAATGGCGGCGTTTCACCGACCGGCGTATGATGATGACAGCCGCGACAGACAACATCTTCCTGACCGTGGAAATAGGTCGCGATTTTGCTGTCACCTATATAAGTCATCAACTTTTCAATGATCTTCTTATGCGGAAATGCGGCCGCCTCATACTTATTGGATAGCCGCCCGATATACACCGTATCGGGGATATCTTTCATACGGAAACTCAGCTTTTCCATATTCCGACCCGCCGGTTTCCGAGTCCGAGCCGCCGTTGACATCTTGGCGAGTTCGTCCGGTTTCGGCCCCGAATGACAGATCGTACAGGCATGATCGGTGAGTTTCCCCTGTTCCATCAACGCATGACAGCCCGCGCACTGCGTCTGCGACTTCTTCTCGGCATGACAGCCGGCACAACTGTGCTTGGATTGCATATCATGCATCGCCTGTTGTAGCGTCACGGTCGTAACCGCATCTTCGCCCGGATCCAGCAGATGGCACTCGTTGCACGCTTTCATCGTCTCATGATGGCAGGTGCGGCACTTGTCCAGATACTGCTCGTGGTCGATATGAGCGAAATTCACGACCGGCAATTTGGCATGCACCAGTTCCGCATCGTCCGGACTCAGATATGTATAATCAGGCTGATTCCGATAGAGACGCGCCGGGTGTTCCACGACCTTGATATCCATCTGCATCTGTTTGTCATGGCATCCCGCACAGGTCGTCGGTCCGGTTTCCGGATTCTCCAGATGACACCCGAAGCATTTATAATGTGCCGCCTGCTCGAGTGACAACCGGTTATCGATTTTTTCCTTCTTATGGCAATCTCGGCATGAGCTTTCCTGGTTCTTGACGTATACCAGTTTCTTCTGCTGCTCATCATAGACATGGTGGCAGTGATCGCACTTTTCCATATTCGCCTGCTCATGGCGATAATGCAGCGAGCGGTTGAATCCGATTTCCGTCCAGGTCGAGATGAACTTCGCATCTTTGCGGTGGCATTCGCCGCAGGTAACCGGTCCGGTCTTATCGCCGGTCGTCTCCTTATGACATTGGATACAGGCATCATGATACAGATTCATGACGGTATCATAATCGGTATTCGCGACCCGCTTGAACAACGGCGCGTATTTGCCGTTTTCCATCTTGATATGGCATGTCTCGCAGGACTTCCCCTCGGCCGCCAGCGCCTGCGTGTGCAAATCGTGCGGGAACAACACGACCGGACGCTCGAGCCGCCCGAAGTTTCTCATCTCGTCGATGGTAATGATATCCGCCCGCTCGACGGTTTCCGTCGCCTGCGTCTCGCCGCATCCGGTGAGGCCGACAAGCGAAAGCGCGCACAGCATCAGCATCGAGATCAGTAACAGTATCGGTCGAATCATGCCTTGTACTTCCTCCCTGCCCATAGCATCACCCTCTCAACTCGTCCGGGATTTCCATCGTCTGCATGAGAATCTCGCTGATAAATTTGACATGTTTACCCAGCTTGTAATGCCCGATGATATCCTCGATACCGCTGTGACAGTTATGACACGGCGTGATAACGATATCCGCGCCGGTCCCCGCTATTTGCTCGGCCTTCACACGGTTTGAAATCATACGATCGCGCTTCCACGGCGGGCCGCAGTTGATAATACCGCCGCCAGCGGCGCAGCAATAATTATGCTCCTGATTCGGTGTCATTTCGACGAAATCCTCACAGGTCGCATTGATGACATACCGCAGCTTATCGCCCAGTCCGCGACCGCGCACCGTATTACACGGATCCTGCAGCGTCACCTTCTCTTTAAACTTCTCTTTTATCTTGATGCGCCCCGAGGAAATCAGATCGTAATAGAACTCGATCGCATGTACCATCTTAATCGGCGGGAACTGCCAGCCCAAATAGCGCGGGCCGTCATATACCGCACCGCGAAAGGCATGGCCGCACTCGCCCATGACGATTTTCTTGACTTTCAGCCGAGCCGCCGTTTCCCAGTGGAGCCGCTCGACACGCGACATGATTTCGAAATCACCTGAATACATCGCCATGTTCGAATTGTCCCAGCCATCTGTGGCAGGCATTGTCCAATCCAGTCCGGCGACGCGCATAATTATCGCGATATTACCGATCAACTGCGCCAGAATCTTCGGCTCCGGTGCGATGACCGAATACATGATTTCGGCGCCCTCTTTTTCCAGCGGAATGCGAGCCGTCGGAATTTCGCCCAGCGCCTCTTCCTCCTGCCACTGGAGCGTATCGATCCACTCGTCCTGCTGCACCCACATCTGATTGTTGGTGGCCGAATGGCTGTTGGTCGTATCCTGTAAATATTGCGGGACGACTCCCAGCTTCGCGCAAATACGCCGCACCGTCATAATCTCATAGGCGATATCGATACCGAACGGGCAGTACATGCTGCACCGGCGGCAGGCGCCGCACTCGGTAAATGCGGTGACCGCCATCTTCCGCACGAAGGCGGCATCGACTTTTCCTTTGCGCTTGACCAATTCCCAGATGGTGTTTCTCACCTTGGAAACAGGCGCAAAATTGGGATCTTTATCCCGGGACAAGTAGGTATGACAGGCCTCAGCGCACAACCCGCAGCGAACGCAGGTATCCATGTATACCTGGAGACGAGCCGCGCACTCGTTATCGAGGACGGCATTGACCGTCTTCTCGATTTGCTCCGGGGTTAGTTTCTTTATCGCTTCATCGAGGCCGAGATCGGCAACGGGTTCGATTTCTTGGCTCATGTAGTCGCTACCTCCACAGATAACGCATCACTGATGTTACCAGTCTCTGGCACTGCGAACGAATCCGAATTCACAGCCCATATATCCGCGCGTCAGCGGGAACATAATCATGTGCACGATGCGGGTGAACGGGACGATGCATAACCAGATCGCGCCGCTCCACATGTGCAGGATAATAATCGTTTGATAGTCGAACGCCTGGAACGAGGCCAACAGCCCGGTTATAAACGGCGCCAGTACAATGCACAACAAAACAAAGTCACCGGCCGAGGTCACCAGCCGCACCGTCGGGTCGGCAATCCGCCGCAGCCCGAACAGGATACCGCCGAGGACGACGATAAACGTCATCAGCGTGCTCAGGCCTCCCGGCAGCGTCCACCAGCCGATTCCCCAGGATTCCTCGATTAACAGGATATGTCCCAGCGTAAAGAGGGGAACGCACAGCAGACAAATGTGAAATGCGAAAGAAAAAATCGTAAATGCCGGCCGCATCCGCATGTTCTTCGAACCGAACGGCACGATCCAATGGAAGATGGAACGCAGACTGTATTTCCACCGCATATACGGCCAAACGACTTTGTCTTTCTTGGCCTTCATAATGGTGGAAATTATCCGGTACAGACCTCCGCCGAAGAAAACGGCGAAAGCGATCCAGACCAGCGGTCCTCGCGAAAATTCGTACATGACAATCCCTCTACCAGAGTTCGGAATCGTTTATTAACCCGGCATCTCGCCGACCGGGACAACCTGCCGATAATACACGCCGCCTTCGACGTATTTGAGCAAAATGAATTTGCCGTCGGGACTGAACAGCGGCTCCCATAACTTTTCATAGCCGCGCCCCGACTTGCCGTCGAGGACAGCGCAATACTTCCCGTTTTTCTCAGCCTTGGCAATAACGTGTTTACCGCACGGGCTGAACACCGGATTCCACATCATATCGAAATCCGCTGCCCAAACCGCACCGTCAACCGCAATCGACCAGCGGTCATTATTTTTTACTACTGCCGCGACGCGCGAACCATCAGGCGAGAAAATCGGCCTTTCGACCATATCGCCCCACGTCTTCTTCCACGAGACACCGTCTACGGCGATTGTCCAGCGTCCGAATTCCGGCGACACGACCGCTGCAATCTTTTTTCCGTCCGGGCTGAACACCAGGTGCCACACCTGGTTAAACCTACCCTCCCAGATAGGCGAACCATTCTCGGCCGGTACCCATTGCCCCGCATCTTTCACGGGCGCAAGTGCCGAACCATTGCCGGGACGAAACAGCGGCGCCCACACGCATCCGAATTTTCTCGGCCAGACATCACCGTTGACAGCAATTGAATACTCGAACATGGCCGAGCGAATCTCCGCGGCGACCTTCGACCCGTCGTCGTTGAAAACCGGAGACCATGCATTTATGAAAATCTTATTCCATGCCACACCATCGACCGCCACCGACCAGGTCCCCCTGGCGAATCCGAATATATCGGCCTCGGCCAGCGCCTCCATCTGAACGGTCGCCGCGGCCCGTGAACCATCGGGACTCAGACAATAATCTCGAATCGTCAGAAAACCGTTTTCCCACGGCTTTCCCTCAATCGCGACACCATATTGGTCGTCGCGCTTATAAAGGACTCCCAACGATTTGCCATTGCCCGACACCTTCGGCAGCCAGGCATACTCGAACCGCTCATCCCACGGCTTGCCGTCCATAGTTACCGTCCACTCGTCGTCGATACGCGTCAAAGCGAACAGGCGCCCGTCGGGCAAAAATCTGAGATGCCACAAAAGTTCGGCAGGTTCCGGCCATACTTCGTCGTTGACGAAAGCCGTAAATCCGCCTTCGACCTGCACCGGCGCGGCTATTTTTTCGCCGTCAGGACTGACCGTCAATTCGTCGATGCGCGAAAAAGTGCTCTGTTTTGCCTCTAAGTCAGTGACTTGCTTTTTCTTCGCTTCCCAATCCCAGTTTTCGGCGTTCATACCAACTTTCTCCAAAACCTCAGCATATTCTGAGTTTTACAAACAGGCACACGTCTGCTTGTGAATTAATTAACAAGCTCACGTGAAAAAACGAACTTTTCCGCTCCTTGTCAAGAGTTAAAAATATTTCTCTTACATAATTTTATGGCGATACGAGACTATTTCGCCCTAATTTATCCATTATCAATTAACCATATACATCGACTATTTCTCTCCCCTTTTGAATAAATATGCCGCTACTCCATAATGGGTTATCGCTCACCAAATGCAGATTTAATCACGGGGTAATTTCGTCCACATTCTATTTTCACGTCTTGTCTTATGAGTAATGAGCAGTAAAACTCTCAACTATTTTGATCTTTTTTTTGCGTTGTTACTTCCCAAATCAAGACTATTAACCTCATCAGCGTCTCTCGATTCTATCATTCAAAAAGCTCACTGCTTCTCATGAAAAGCCACCTTTTCTGTGTACATTAGACTGACAAGTTCTGACGCCCCAGAATATATTACACAACAACACATTACGCCCATTGCGGCACTAGTATCGCAAATAGTGTCGGAATCTCGGACACTTTGACCTCACTTTCTCATAAATACCAGCAATCGATATAATAATTTATTCCATTATGATACAACAACTTAACCATTATTTTGTGTTTTATACAACAATGGTCTGCTTTTTGCTAATATCTTAGCAAAACATATTTCTAACAGGAACCAGATCGATGAAAAAACTGTTTATCGCAACTTTGTTTGCAACTCTGATGGTCCTCGGAACCGCTACGGTTCAGGCCGATGTGTACACGTTCCAGCCCTCCCCCGAGGATCTGTGGGACCTGTCACATGCCTACGCCTATGAATGGGGTATCGAATGGAATCATACCAACGAGGCTATCACTGAGATCACGCTGAGCTTCGATAACATCTACAACTGGCAGCCGGAAGAAAACTGGCTGTACCTGAACCTGCTCGACAATCCGACTATCGGCACGAATCGCATCTACGATTATTTCGTGGCTCCGGTCGATGGCAACGAATTCGAAGGCATGGGCACGTACATCGACACGTACACCGATCCGATCGGTGGCGGTCCCGGTATAGATATTTCGTTCAACCTCAGCGATTATGATGGTCTCATCACGACTGCCAACCAGTATGCTTCCGACGGCGTGTTCGGATTCGGTATCGACCCCGACTGCCACTTCTACAACGATGGCGTGACCGTGACCGTTACGACGACTGCAGTTCCCGAACCGACGACGCTGATCCTCCTCGGCGCCGGTCTGGCCGGACTCGGACTGTATCGCCGCAAAAAATAACACCTATGTGTTCAGACAAAGCAATAAACCCCCGACGCGTCGGGGGTTTTTTTTATGGGAAACATCTCGGGTAAAAACTTTTTTACTTCAATAACACCATCTTTTTCGATTCCATACATTCACCGGCCTCCAGCCGATACAGATATATCCCCGACGCAACTACGTCACCCCAGGCATCACGACCGTCCCAGCTAATGGTATACGACCCCGCCGGTACGAAATCCTTCTCCCAGCTCCGAACAACCTGTCCCAGGATATTGTAGATAGTGAGCCGATACTCCGACCAGCTCGGCAAGGAAAACTCGATTGTCGTCTGCAGATTGAACGGATTCGGATAATTTTGCTCCAGCACAACGAAATGATCCGGGATCTGATTGCCGTCTTCATCGACTGCCGTCGCGCCCGCCCGCTGATACTTGACCAGATACAGATCCGAACTCCCGGCTGTACTGGAATACGTATACCCCAGGCAGACATAATCATTCTGGCTGTCCAATATAATCGCCCGACAGGCATCCGTTTCGTTCCCGCCAATCTCATCCTGCCACTCAGTATTGCCGCCGCCGTCTATCTTGATCAGCAGCACATCCATTTTCCGAGCCCCCGAAGCTTCCGAGGCCCCTCCGAGAATATACCCGCCATCCGGCGTCGTCTGTATCGAATAAATACGATCCTCATAGGCACCGCCGTAGGCGCTGTCCCACTCCAGGACTCCCAACGAATCCGTCTTGACGACATAGGCATCATAGTAATTTTCACCATCCTCGACCGTTGTCCCGCCGAAGATAAAGCCGTTATCGCTGGTCAATTCAACCGTAGCGCCCAAATCTGCCCGGTCATTGCCGTATGTGGCTGTCCAGAGTGTATCGCCGATACTGTCGGTCCGCACCGCATACATACTGCTGTAGCCGGTGCCGTAGGAACCGGTATTTCCAATCAGGACGAATCCGCTGTCCGCAGTCACGCGTACGGCCGCTCCCGATTCTCCCGATGATCCGCCGTACGTTTTTGTCCACAAACTGTCGCCATTGCTGTCTGTCCGAATCAGATACATGTCAGTACCAGTGCCGAACGACTCCGTCGTTCCACAGACGATAAATCCACCGTCATATAATTCGCGAATCGAGGCGCCGTCATCATGAGATGTCCCGCCGTAGGTCTTCGACCAGAGTTCGCTGCCGGTGCTGTCGATTTTTACGATATACACATCGCGATTACCCGCACCGGTCGAGGTCGTCGAACCGACTATAACGAATCCGCCATCAGAGGTCTTCTGAATATCCCGGCCGTATTCGGTACCGCTTCCGCCAAAGGTTTCCGCCCAGACGGTTGTTCCAACCGAATCGGTGCGCACGACATAGATATCATGATCACCGGCGCCATACGAATAGGTTGAACCACAGAGAACCAAGTCGCCTGATGTCAGCCGTACCAGGGAACCGGCCGATTCGGCAAAGACTCCACCATAATTCAACGCCCACAAAGAATCCTGCGCTCCGGCAGGCAGAGATAACGATAAGAGGATAAAACCGCAGAGTATACTGCGCACAGATACCTTGATTTGTTTTGAACGGAACTGCATCCTTCGTTCCTTGTCACATCCTGTTTTGCGCTGTGCAAAAATCGCACAGCTTCTGATTTATGTATCGGCGAACCCGCCCGCGACTTTATAGACAATAATGAAATTTCCGGCCCTCTTTAGTAATATCCCAACCGCTCCAATAGTCTCTTTAGCCGCCTAAATTCGGTATATCTTGTTGGCAATTATTGCGATACCTCAATCCGGTATGGGAAAGTCCCAATAATCCGATGTTGGATTTTTTCAGGCTTCGCGCACAACGCCCCATTCAATCAATTGCAATACAACGAGTTGCGGCGATCTACTCATTTCGGCACCGCGCTTGCACTATAGCTCTTCGGATAACTGGATTGCTTTGTGGAGGTGAACATGACCGCTTGTGCGCGTCTTGTATGTCTATGCGTATGCTTGATTTTGCTGGTCCCGGGAGCCGCTCAGGCTCAGGAGAGCGCGGCGATTCAGGCTATCGCGACGGTCGTCTCCGGATTACAGGTTATCGGTTTGAATAACCTGAACTTCGGGACCGTCGTGCCGGGCATAGACAAGACGGTGGACAAAACTGATGTCGGTTTTGCCGGTGAATGGCAAATCAACGGAAGCGCGAACGCCGAAATAACTCTTGATTTTACTATCCCGACCTATTTGCTGACGGCCGATTCCTCGGCCCAGATGCTCATCCTGTTCAGCGGAACGGATGCATCGTTCGATGATGAGACGGGAGGCGGGCAGACGATTCCCGCAGGAGTTCTCAATCCCCACGGCCAGGGCGTCGAAAATATCGGCGTCGGCGGCCGCATGTATGTCTGGATCGGCGGTACGGTGCAGCCGACCATTTCACAAACCGGAGGCGATTACGCCGCCGATGTTACGCTGACTGTAGCGTACACGGGGAACTGACGACGCTCGTTCGAAATCGTCGTTGACAAAATAACGGCGCACGGTATATTATTGATGTACACGTCACCTTACATCAGATATCGTTATGCGCCCGAAAATACTGATCGAACGGCTCGTCCTGGGCGGGCTGGTTTTTGCATGTTTAAACATATCTCTCGGACTGGCCGCCTGTCCCCCGGTCTCGGCCACCGGTGCGCTTCATGTCGTCGCTCATGTTATTGCGCCGACCGGCATCACCGCCGTCATGGAGGAAAACGACGGCACCCGCCGCTCCTGCGCCGAGCTTATTCTTCCGGCCGACATTCAACAAGCCCCGACTAAAAACTACTATCTTATCCGCTCCGCGACTATCGATGACATCGTCGTATCATTCACTCAAACCGACGACAATCAGACACTCCTTTCGCCCGATCGAGTCTTCACGTGTGACGATGCAATTATAACCGGCCCCGGTGACGAGACTCTCCTCATCAAATGCGCCGATATCGACAGTTTTCCCGTCGACGCCAAATCTGTCACACTCACCATCATCCGCTGCGATAACTGAGTGACATTTTTATAATTGACCGCCAATACGTGATTTAATACTTTGTGCGTATGAAGCATCTCTGGTGTATCATATTTCTTTTCATTGTGCTGATATGCACTGCCGACTCGATACTGGCGCAAAACGTAACGGTCGTAAACAATCTGCAATTCGGCAACATTTTGCCCGGTATCCCCAAGACTATTGACAAGGCCAATGCCGGATCCGCCGCGGAATTCTATGTCAGCGGTGTCGCAGGCAGCGAAATAAGCGTCGAATTCACGCTCCCGACCTACATGAACGACGCCGGCAGCAATATGCAGATGGTTTTCGGTGAAACCGATTGCTCGATCGACACGACGGCATCGCCCGACCAGAGCAATCCGATCTTCGATGATCTCGATCCCTGGCACCCGCTCGTCTATCGCCTCGGCTCCAACGGAATGACCATCTGGCTGGGCGGCATGGCCATCCCCAAATTGCTCCAGACGCCCGGTGATTATTCTTCGGTCATAGTGATTACGGTTACCTATACGGGCAATTGATACACCAACTATACCCCCTTGTTCACGGTTCAAACAACCTTTCTCCGCGAAGCCACAATTTCATCCGGCTGATATGGCATTTTGCGAAATCGCGTCGATTACCTGAAATGTAAATTGCAAGATTTGCCACTGGTGGGTATGGCAAAGGTGGGTTTTAAAGCGGAGAGTAACATGGACACCAAATTTCATTCTCGTTTGAGGATAGGCGTACTATCTATTTGCCTCCTCATCATCGGTTTATCATCGGGAACGGCACAAGCGCAGGATGTTGCCAACGGAGAAGCAATCGCCAACGTGTTAGCGGCTCTCCAGGTGGTTGCAACTTCACCGCTCGATTTTCAGAATGTATTTCAAGGCGTCGCCAAAGCGGTCGATAAAAATACCGCTTTTGCCGGTATCTTCGATATTACCGGCCAGGCCAATGCCGATCTGCTGCTTTATCTGTCTCTGCCCGAGTACATTGCCACGGCCAGTGGCGATGACCGTATGACGATTTCCTTCAGTACGACTGACTGCGATATCGATACCGCCCTGGCGGCCCAGCCGGGCGACCCGACGGCCTTCGTGGATGGCTGGCAAGCTGTTGATCCGCACAATATTATGGGCGTCGCAGGCGCCGACCCATGCCTCGGCGACGCCGGTTTCTCCGCCATTTTTATCGGCGGTCGCGTTACCCCCCGAGTCAATCAAACCTCGGGAGCCTATACCGGAGCTATCGTTTTAACGGTTGCCTACCAAGGCACCTGATACATATAAATCGGCTTACTCCTCCGGGGAGCGGTCGGAACTATCCGGCCGCTCCCCTTTTTTTTGCCTACAAGCCCTAATTTTCTTAAAACTGAGATAATACCCTGTCGCAAATCGCCCGTGCAAAATTCGGCAATCTTTTAAAAGTATTGCATTTTGCCTGTTTTTTTTTGCAAAAGCTGTAAAGCTTTTGAACTCCACACCGATGAACTAAATAAGAAACTGTCAAACCGGTGCAATAATTGGACAGACGAATGTCCTCACCGGCGCAGCAGTTCGATAGGAGAACGCACAGAGACACGTTAGGGAAAACAAGAAAGATTAACGATAAGGGAACTCGCAGTTCAAGGAGAGAAATATGCGGACATCATCTCGGAAACGTTTCATCGCCGTCCTGGCGGTTGCCGCAGTCACCATGCTGTTTGGCGGCTCGCAGCTCATGGCTCAGGATGTAGCGAATGGAACAGCCACTGCCACCGTCGTAGCGGCGTTAACAGTGACCGCATCCAGTCCGTTGGCCTTCGGAACCGTCTATCAGGGCGTACCGAAATCTGTCAGTAAAAACGTCGCGGAAGCGGCCGTTTTTGACATCAGCGGCCAGGCGAATGCGGATTTATTACTTTATTTGTCTTTACCGGAATTCATCGCCACCGCTTCCGGTGACGACCGTATGGTCGTTTCCTTCAGCGCGACCGATGCCGACATCGATACTGCTATCGTCGGCGCCGGCGACCCGACAACATTCGTCGGCGGCTGGCAGGGCGAAGACCCCCACAACCTGATGGGTGTGGCCGGTGCGGATCCGTGCCTCGGCGATGCCGGGCTCTGTGCCATCTTTATCGGCGGTAAAGTCATTCCGACTCTGGATCAGACTGCCGGAGCCTATACCGGGGACATTATCCTGACGGTTGCCTACCAGGGTACTTGATCGATTTGCGCTGATTCGAGGAGTAAAAAATGGAACTGATTTCAAGGAAGAATTTAGGATTAATAGTCACAGCTCTGACGCTGCTCTGCCTCGTGCTGGGCACTGCCGAGCTGAAGGCCCAGGATGTGGCCAGCGGACAAATCACCGCTACCGTCGTCTCAGCCTTGACCGTGGCCGCTTCCAGCCCGCTCGCGTTTGGAACGGTGTACCAGGGCGTCCCGAAATCGATCAGTAAGAATACTGCCGACGCGGCCGTATTCGATATCTCGGGACAGGCCAATGCCGACCTGCTGATCTATGCGTCACTGCCGGAATTCGTCGCGACGGCGTCCGGAGACGACCGTATGACGGTAGTCTTCAGTACGACCGATGCCGACATCGATACGGCGCTGGTTGGCCCCGGCGATCCGACGACCTTCGTCGGCGGATGGCAGGCCGAAGACCCGCACAACCTGATGGGTGTGGCGGGCGCTGACCCGTGCCTCGGTGATGCCGGACTCTGCGCCATCTTCATCGGTGGCCGAGTCATTCCGACTCTGGATCAAACCGCGGGCGCCTATACCGGCGACATTATCTTGACGGTGGCGTACCAGGGAACGTAATTTCTTATAACAGGGTTCACTGACGAATCCTGATAAATTTCTCGATATACGGGGGCGCATGGATTGCGCTCCCGCATGCGAGCATAAGCAACAAACATAGGATGGAAAAACGATGGTCACAACATCGTACGATAGGATCGAATCGGATACGAAACACCGTATCAGCCGCGCGATAGTCGTGAGCGGCATTTTTGCGTTTCTGCTCCTTGCTGCCGGTGCCCAGGCGCTGGCCGGCGTCCTCGCCGCGCCCACCGTCGTCGTGCTCTCGGATCAGAACAGGACAGGACGCATCAACCTCGAAAATCCTTCGGCCAAACCGAAGGAAGTCGAAATCTATTTCAGCTTCGGTCTCCCCGAATCGGACAGCCTCGGCAATATCCAACTGACGCTGCAGGATACTAATATCGCCGATCCGCGCTCCTGCGCCGAATGGATTCGCGCTTTCCCGCGTAAAGTCATTCTGCCGCCGAACGGCTCACAAGTCGTCCGCCTCGTCGCCCGTCCGCCGAAAGATCTCGAAGACGGCGAATACTGGGCGCGCATCGTGGTCCGCTCGCAAGAGGGCGAAACCGAACTGCCGATGGCCGAACAAAACGACCAGATCACGACCAAGCTGAATATGATTATGCAGACTGCGATCTCACTTAAGTATCGCACCGGCGAATTGGCCGCGGAAGTGAAACTCCGCAATCTCGACGTCAAGAAAAAAGAAAACACCGTCGAGATACTGGCCGATCTGGAAAGCACCGGCAACGTCTCCTATCTCGGCATTTTTGACTGCCGCCTGCTCGATGCCGACAACAAGGTCATCAGCATCAGCGACGGCAATATCGCCGTGTATCGAGACATGCGCAAACGCATCAACCTTCCCATAAAACAAGGCGAATTCAAGGAACCGTATACCGTAGACTTGAAAATCACCTGTGAAGGCAGAACCGATATCGACAGAAAGGACATTGTCTTCGGCAATGAGATAACCTACTCGGCTATCGTTGAATAACAAGCTCTCGTCGCACGAAAGAACATATGGACATGTTCGCTACAATTCGGAAATTCGCGGGAGTCGCCGGCTGCATCATACTCACCGGCCTGCTTTGGACAACCTCTCCCGCCCACGCGCAGTATGACTTCGAGGAAGTCGTCGTCAATTTCGACGTCCCCCGACTCGTAAATACCGACATTTTCGTGCAATACGACGGCTCGACCATCTATCTTCCCGTTATCGAAATCTTTAATCTCCTTGAACTGAACACGAATCACTCGCCCGTGGCCAGAAAAATCTACGGCCACTTCATCGATAAAGATAAGGAATACGATATCGACATCGAACACGCCAAGGTCACATCATTCATGGGCGAGTTCGATCTCCCGCGCGATGCCTACCTGTATGAAGGCCATGAATTCTATCTGCGCGTCGATCTTTTTAAACCATTCTTCGATCTCGAACCGAAGTTCGACTTTTCGCAGCTCAAAGTAAGTATTCCGCTCAACCGAGACTTCCCTGCGTTCCAGCGCATGGAGCGACGCAAGGCGCAGGAAAAACTCCTGTCAACGCGCGACGACGAGAAAAAACTCTATCCGCTGCCGTTCAAACGCGCATGGTTCGAGGGCGGTGTCGCCGACTGGATGGTCGCCACGAATCCCGTCGGGCGGCGCAAAATACACTATTTCAGCCTCAGTACCGGCAACATGCTGCTGGGCGGAGACCTTAGTGTCACCGGAACCGGCAACACGCTGAATGGATTCGATGCCGAGGACATCCGCTACCTCTGGCATTATTATGTCGACGACAACAAATATATTTCGCAGGTCGAGGCCGGCAAAGTCTATGCCGGTGGCCGACTGCCGCGGGGACTCGACGGCGTCTACGCCACGAACAAACCGCAGATTCGGAGAAAATTCTTCCAGACGATTAATCTCCACGACTTTGTCGGTCAGGACTGGGAAGTTGAACTCTATATCGACAATCGTCTGACCGATTTCATGCGAGCCGACGCACAGGGCGAATACAACTTCAACGTCGATATCCACTACGGCGCCTCGATGATCACACTGAAAAAATACGGCCCCAACGGCGAAATCAGGATCGAAGAACAAAATGTCAAAGTTCCCTATAACCTGATTCCCAAAAAGGAAGTCGAATATACCGTCGCCATTGGTCAGGATAAGAATCCCTACAACGGCGGCTATTATGCACAAGCTAACTGCTATTATGGCATCACATCGCGCTTCACGATGGGGGTCAACGTCGATGCGCCGATCAGCGCCGACTCATCCGATGGCGTTATGGCCGCGGCCGATCTGTCACTCCAGCCGCTGACTAATTTAACCATTAACGGATATGCTGCTCCCAATCATGCGCTCAATGCGGGCATCAACTTCAGCCAGCCGTATGTGATCAACTTTAACGGCAGTTTCACGCATTATCTCGCGAACGGCTTCCGCAATCTGGCGGAAAGAAAAAATACGATCAACCTGTCGATGTCATCGCCGTTGAAAATCGGACAGAAGCGCCTCAGCCTGCGCCTGAACACTTTCATCGACATGTTCGAGAAAAGTACCGACATCAACACGTACTATGGCTTCAGTACCAATATCAGCCGCTTCTATGTCAACTATTTCGGCAAATACGGCATTTCGAACTATCACGACAATCGCCCGACTATCACATCGATATCGAGCCAGGTATTGTTATCGGCTTCGATTTTCCGATGGATTCGCCCGCAGTTCAGCGTCGATTACAACCATTCCGAGAACGAAATCATCAAATTCGGCATCGCATTGACCAAGCGTGTCTTCAAGACCGGTCAGCTGTCAATGTCATTCGAGAGAAACGAACAAGCCAAAACGACTCTGATGATGGCCACGATAACGATGTATACCGACTTCGCGACGTTTTCGACACGCGCACAGAAATCCGGCGACCAGACGGCGCTGACCCAAACGCAGCGCGGATCGGTGCGCTATAACAAGGAATTGAATACGGTGCACTTCGACCGCCGCGCCGGTGTCGGCCAGGGATCGGCCGTCCTGCGACCGTTCGTCGATAATAACTTTAATGGCGTCTACGATGAAGGCGACCGGGTTGTCGAAGGATTGACAGCCAAGGTCAAAGGCGCTAACGGCCGCCTGACCAATGACGGCAAAGTCTTTTATTTCGACCGCCTGCGCGCCTATGACGAATACACGATTGAAATCAATAACTACAGCCTCGACAATCCGCTGCTCAAACCGGTGCACGAAGGCTACCGCATGAATTTCAATCCCAACATGGTCACCTCGATTAATGTTCCGATTGTTATGGCCGGTGAGGTCAGCGGACTGATTACGAGAAAATCCGCCAAGGGAACCTCTGGCCAGGGCGGCGCAAAGATTGTCTTTCTCAACCTGACTAACGGCACAAAAACCGAGGTCATGACCTTCAATAACGGCGAGTTCTATTATCTGGGACTTATTCCGGGACACTACCGGGCACAACTGGATAAATCACAGCTCGATAATTACGGCTATCGATCTTACCCGGAATACATTGATTTTGAAATTGAAAACGATCCGGACGGCGCCATCGTCGAGGACATCGACTTCATGCTGATTCCGCGCTAATCGTCAACTTATTTCCACTGCCTACATATATTCATAGTCATTGCGAGGAGCGAGACTTCTTAGGCGAGCGACGTGGCAATCTGCTCTTGCCTCTTCGTAAGTCAAAACTCTTTGTCCACAACCGCCGGATAGGTCAGGAACTCTTCCGATACCGCATATAATAAATGTGCCGTCCCTCGTTGCGCCATTTCTGCTCGAAAAACGACGGCGTATAATCATCGATTCGATCCATGGTCGTGAAAAAATCATCCGATGAATTCGTCAAATCATCTACCTTTTGTAAATTGCCGGTCGTCCAGATAGCATACGGGAAATAATCGGTAGCGCTGAAGAAATGCCCGCCCGGAGAAATGACCGACGACACGAGGCGAATGAAATCAATCGACAATAGCCGATTCGGCAAATGCCGACGCTTCGGCCACGGATCGGGAAACAATACATACGCGCGCTCGAAGCGGGCATCTCCGAACATTTCATTGATCACGATTCGAGAATCTCCACAGATAAGCAGAATATTCTTCAATCCCTTTTTCTCGATGCGAGGAATCATTTTATAATAGCGCTTTTTCCCTATCTCGATTGCAACGAACTTCTTATCCGGATGCATCTCGGCGATCGATAATAAAAAATCTCCACGGCCGGGACCGATTTCCAGCGAATAGCCAGAAAAATCATCCGGCCGTTCGGGATAAAAAAGTATTTCCTTCTGCAATCGATGCTCATAGGGAAACCGCTTCACGCCCACACTCCTTTATAAATCGGGGACAATATAACAGTTTACGGGCCCGATGCAATGCCTGATTGCCGCTCGGGAGAAATATCCGCGCCCCATTTTTCGGCCGGTCACCGGGACTTCTGAGTTTTCTGCACTGCCTGTGTGAACATACACTCGCATAATGAATTAACGACCTAACTTCCCATATAACATCGACTAAACATCGAAATACCAAAGAAATCTCTTGTCATCGCACAGGGTAATTGTTACAATGATCTCAGTAGTAGGGAAAAAAGTGTAGTAAATTCATATACTCAATCAAGGAGGATTCTATGGCGTTCCGGAATCCCGTGAGTCGTCTTTTTTCGCCTGCGCTTCTTGCCGTTCTTCTCCTAATTATTACAGGCACGTGTTTCGCCGATGAACAAATCGGCTCAATTCCGTATGACAAGTACGATAAGCCGAAATACTGCGGGACATCCTGCCACACCGACATCTATCGCCAATGGGAACAAGCGATGATGTCTCAGGCCTACACCCACCACTGGGATGAGATCGAGTATTTCGAACTGGCCGTCCCGCATGCCGAGAAAGATCCTGTAGTGGCCGAAGTCAAGGCAGGTTGCAATGGCTGTCACACACCGATGGCACTCCTGGCCGGGGATGTACCACCACCGCGCCCGGAAGCAAACAGTCGAGCTAACGAGGCTGTCTCCTGCGATGTCTGCCACTCCATCACCGGACATACCGGCGATACGCCGTTCAATTTCAATTATGTGATGGATCCCGGCAAACAGAAACGAGGCCCTCGTACGACCGGGCAATCGCCGGCGCACGAAATGGTCTACTCCGAATTTATCGGCACCGCTGAATTCTGCGGTATCTGCCACAACGAAAAAGATCCCTACGGCATGTGGGTGAAGTCGACGCACCTGGAATGGAAAGAAGGCCCGTATTCCAAGGAAGGCGTCAAATGCCATGACTGCCACATGACCTATGCCCCCGGGAAATCCGCCAAAATGGGACAGGATTATCCCGATGTACGCCAGCATCTGTTTCACGGTGCACATGATCCGGGTAAGGTCAAAGGCGTCGTCGAACTGCGCATCCATCCGGATATTCGCGAGGCCGAACCGGGTGAAACGGTTCGCTTCACGCTCGCCCTGTTTAACCAAAAGACCGGCCACAAATTCCCGACCGGATCGGTCGAGGATCGCATTGTCTGGCTGCACGTCGAGGCCAAAGATGCCGCCGGCAATGTCTATCATCTCCCGGTCGACAAAAAGGGTTTCGATGGCGAGGAATATACCATCGGCGCCGATGTCCTGGCCTATCAGGATATGGGCATCGCACTGAATCAGCCCGATTTCAAGGGTGTCCAGCGCGACGGCATTCCCGTCGGTGATCGCATTTTCCGCATGCCGTACTTCGATCCCCAGGGCCGTATGACTATCCAGCAATGGAATACGAAATCGCTCGGCGTCGACTATCGCCTCGGTCCGCGCGAAACGAAGATCGAACATTTCACATTCAATCTTCCCGACAATGCCGCTCCCGGCGCAATGACCGTTACGGCGGTATTGAACTATCAAAAACTGGTCGGCCCGGTCGCGGATTTCCTCAAAGTCCCGCCCGACGAAAAGGAAATCATCGAAGTCAACCGCCACTCGACTAACATTACGGTATTACCATAAGGGGGACAAACATATGAAAAACAAATCGACAGCTCTCATTACGATTCTGTGTATTGTCTTTGTCACCGGAATGGCCGTCCTGTCAACTCCGGAAGATGCCGACGCCATCCCGGCTTTTGCGCGCAAGTACAATATGTCATGCACGACCTGCCATGCACCGTTTCCGCGCCTGAAAGCATACGGTGACGAATTCGCAGGCAATGGTTTCGTCCTGGCCGATCAGGATGCGCCCCGCTACTATGTCGGAACCGGGGATGACAAACTGAGTTTGATTCGAGACTTCCCGTTCGCAATGCGGTTCGAGGGGTTCATCTCGCACCACACCGAAACCGACCGCGAGGTCGACCTGTCGACGCCGTATAATATCAAGCTGCTCTCGGGCGGAGCGATTTCCGACAACGTCGCCTATTATCTCTATTTCTTCATGAGTGAACGAGGCGAGGTCGCCGGTCTCGAAGATGCCTTCATCATGTTCAACAATCTGTTCGGTACCGAACTCGATGCCTATGTCGGTCAGTTTCAGATTTCCGATCCGCTGTTCAAGCGCGAACTGCGCCTGACCTACGATGATTTCCAAATCTATCGCAAAAAGGTCGGCGAATCGAATCTCAACCTGACCTATGATCGAGGCATCATGCTGACCTATGGATTCGAGAGCGGCACCGACATCATCTTTGAAGTGCTCAACGGCGCAGGACTCAATCACGCTGATGATTTCCGCGTCTATGACACGGATAAATACAAAAATGTCGTCGGCCGCATCTCGCAGGATATCGGCGAAAATCTCCGCCTCGGTGTCTTCGGCTTTTATGGCAAAGAAGGCCGTACCATCGAAGATACCCTGACCGGCCCGTTCTTTTCGACAAACAAGGTATGGATGGCCGGCCCCGACGCGACGATCTCATACAAGGATGTCTTCGAACTGAATCTCCAGTATATGGAGCGCCGCGACGACAACCCGATGTTCATGAGCACGATTCCGGATGAAGAAATAGAAACCCGCGGCGGCCTGATCGAATGCAATATCCTGCCGCAGGGCGATCGCAGCCCCTGGTATTTCACCGGCCTGTTCAACTATGTCGAATCCGATGTCGACATAAACGAGTACCGGACCATCACCGGACACATCGGTCATGTCTTCAGAACCAACATGCGGTTTATTTTCGAGAATACGTATGATATCGAAAACGAGGAAAACCGCTTTATGGTCGGCGTCATAACCGCATTCTAATGACATACAAAAACCGGGTTTGACACTCGTCAAACCCGGTTTCATTTTCACATGTATGATAACCTTGTCTCGATACTTCAGGATGCCCACTTCACACAAGTTCCCCCAAGCTTCTCGAAACGATCTCGCGTTTCTTCATGACACGTCAATACAAGCACCTGCCTGTCCTTGGCGAACTCAACCAAGACTTCGGACGTCGCCGCCCGGCGTTCATCATCGAAATTTACCAATAAATCATCAACGATAAACGGCATCGGCTCCGAATGCTGCTCAAATTCCTCGATCGCAGCCAGACGCAGCGCCAGATATAACTGTTCCAATGTGCCTCGACTGAGAATATAAACTGACTTTCTGCGCCCATGACCGTCGTCGACCAGAATGTCATCTGTTTCCAGTGATTGGATGAGGTGTGTATATCTACCGCAGGTCAACGCGCTGAAATACCTTTCCGCGCTTCTAATAACCGCAGGCTGCCGGTTCTTTTCATAATCGGCCACGGCCTTATCCAAAACGAACTCCGCCGCATGCGCAATAATATACTGCTCGACCAGCCGATTGAACCGTTCCCGATGAGACGCCCGATTTTGCATCATTATCGAAATGTCCTCGCGCGACCGCAAATCGGCTATTTTCGTATTGAGCGTACCAATTCGCTGATTGGCGACCTCAATCTCAGCATCAACGCCTGCAATTTCAGCCTCCAAATCATGAACATCCTGCTCCAATTCATCCGGGGCTTTTGTGTTGAGCTTTATGAGCGCATCCTTGAATTTCTCACCGATACCTACTATCAATTGAATCCTGTTTTCACTATCAGCGATTAACTCGTCAAGTTCTGTTTTTTTTGTGCAGGATTCGAGCCGCTTCCGATATTCATCGATTGAATTCAGGCCATGTACGCGCAGCGATTTCTGCAATGCCTCAGCATCTTGTGTTTGCTGCTCCCGCATCAATTCCTTTTTCCTGACCGCTTCATCGAATTGTTGCCTGATTTCGTCTCGTCTGGCTTTTTCCGTGATATTCTTCTGCAATCTGTCATCAAGAACGGCAATACCGGTTAAAAACTGTGCATCGGAAGTAGGTTCGCCAAGCTCTTCCAACAACGATTCGTAATTCGAATCGACTGATTCTATCTTTTCTTTCATCCTGGCGATGCGCAAGTCATCATCACTGAGTCGTTCGATGTCTTTCTTCACCGATTCGATTTTGGCCACACACTCCTTAACCGTATCCGGTTCATAGGAGCAATCGAATCCGAACCGCTCGACAACCGGGCTCCATTCGGTCCGCAGGACATCGAGTTCCTTCTTGACGACAGTCATTTCTTCGCCAACGGCATCGTGGGCGGGAACATTAGAATTTTCTCGCCGACCGAACAAAAGAAATCCCGAGACAATAAACAAGGCAAGTGCAAATCCAAACAACAACCAGTTGGATAAAAGCACACCGGATACAGCGCCGATGAACGATATCAAAGCTATCGCTCGTACTATCCAGATATTCAACGACGCGGACGGCGGCTTTTCCGCCCCATCCTGCCTCGCCTGCTGTGCCCTCGATTCGGCCATCTCCAGCCGATGCCTCATCGACCGAAATCGGTTGCCGTAATCCTCCAGTTCCTGCCGGTCGACAGCATCCAACGAAAACCCCGCAATGTCACTATCCGTCCAGTCGCTATTGATGCTTCGGATGTCATCGAGGATATGCGCCGCCAGAGTATCCCGTTTTATTTCCACTCCCGGCAAATCATTGACGGCGTCTTTATAACTTCCATGCTGACTCTTTAAAACTTCGATTCGTTTCCTAATCGCAATCAGCGATTCATCGACAACAATGGTTTCGTATTTGGATTGATTGGAAATGATGCTCTTTTCCAACTCGGCCAGCGCCTTGGCGCGCTCGTCAATCGCCGCCAGCAATCGCTCGACCTCGGCAATCACCGACTCCGGCAAATCATCGACATCCGCCAGCCTGTCTAACTGCTCCTGCGCCTGCCGCCATGCGACAAATTCCTTATATACGGAAGATAGATTCTTCACGCGCTGTAATCGCTCAATACAGGAGCGTTGTTTTCCCCGCAGTTCCTGTACTGTCCATTCTCCCTGCCTGAGTTGTCCAACGAGATTATCGTACTCGCCGATTTGATTCTGCGCATCTTTAATTTGCCTATCAAGCTCCCTCAATTCCCCGGCTGCCGCATGAAGCTTTCGCGTGTCAGTACGAGCGGTTTTGAGATATAGCGCATCCTTCTCGTTTTTAAACAGCCCCTTTATCTTCATCGGATTTCCGACTCCGGCGCCGGCGCCGAATAACACGCCCCGGAGTTCATCCGTTTGCATTGTCTTATGATCATGCAGCAGGCTTATATCAATTGCATATACGATAGAGAACACTGCCTCCGGGATATCACCGATATACCCCTGCAAAACACCCTCACCCCTCAGCAAATTTCCATTGCGGACAATCTCAGGTTCGCCTCTACCGCTGTTTTTGCGAGAAATGATAATTGTCGCATCATCTTTCGTTCGCAGATGCAATGAGCCCGCTGCAGGTAATTCATTTTGCGATTCATACGATGTCTTTGACTTGCGGGGGTATCCGAACAGCGTGTGATGAACAAATTGCCTCAGCGTCGTTTTGCCCGCCTCGTTTTGTCCATAGAAAACAATCAACCCGCTATCCGGAATATCGATCCGCCGGCCGATCAAATCCCCGAACTGCTCTATCTCTACCCGCTCAATCCGCATCGCCGGACTCCTCGAGCAGTTCATCGATAATCCGCTGACGCGCTTCATCCAATAACCGAGGCAGTTCATCATCGTCCGGCATCAGCACATACGCTGCTCCGTCCCAGCCGGAGAAAGTCTCCTGCAAGGTCGATAAAAATTCCTGCCGACCCTCCGATGCGAAATCATCCAGAGAGTCAAAAACAGCCAACACGCCGCCGATGAAATCCTCGCGGCCGCGCAATGTATCGATATCATGAACCGATACCGTCCGCACACGAAGCGATTCGATTCTGATAAGAGGATTACCGGCATCGAGCTTCTCGCGCAACTGCTCCAGCAGCACGCTCATATAACTATCGCGTCGCAATTGTCGATTCAGGATTGATCTGCCGGCTAACTCGACGGTAACTATTGAATCCACCGCCGATATACGCTCCCGACAGGCCACAAGGATGTTTTCAATAACATCTGCGAGGTCTGAAACATCACTGATATCAACCGTGACATGCTCATATCGCAGACAGTCGAGCGAAATAAATTCCAATCTGCAACCACGAGATTCATCCATCTCGACCAGATAGCAGCCGCGCTCACCGATCTCATTACGATGTAATCCCTGAATATTGCCGGGATACACGACTGCCGGATGATTATCATTAATTACTGCCTTCGTATGCACATGCCCCAGTGCCCAATAATCGAATCCGCTCGCCAGCAACTCCTCTTTCGTCGTCGGAGCATAGCGTTCATGTCCGGTTGTTCCGCCGACCAGACAATGCAAAACGGCAATGGCCGGGACGTTTTTATTGTCGAGAACAAACTGCGCCGCCAAATTATCGTGCACGGCCTGATGAGGATAACTGATACCGTACACGCGAGCCGCCTCATTTCCGTTTCTCAGGAATGGAACGCACTCCACGACATCCCCGCCGAATCGATGCACATTTGGCGGCATGGCAATCTCGGCCGCCCAACCATCCAGCGGATCATGATTGCCGTGGACGATGAATACTTCGATTCCGGCCTCGTCCAGCCGCGCCATCCCATCGCGAAATTTCAACTGCGCCCGAAGACTCTTATCTTTGGAATTAAAAATATCCCCGGCGATAACCACGAAATCGACTGCTCTCGCTATCGCCTCGTCGATAAGCTTGCCAAATGCCGAAAATGTGGCTTTCCGAGCCTTTTGAGCAAGACTATCCGGCAACTCGGTTAGTCCGCCGAGCGGGCAATCCAGGTGCAGGTCGGCGCAATGTATGAATCTAAGCGGCTCAGACATAATCCCAGAAGTAGCACAATCTCAGACAACAGGCAATTAAAATAAATAATTAGTGATATTCCGACGAATCGACTTCTTTGTCGAGACGAGCTTGGCGCCGTAACAATATATGGTATAACAAGATAGTCGCCATACTCCCACCACCGGGTCTAATTGCCGAATAATACCATTCTCAGCACTTTCCGCTTGCCAAGCCCCGGATTATTTTGTATTATTCGAGGCTTGGAAAATCGGGCAAACGTGTGTCCCGGAGATTTTTATCTCTTGAATTATCAATCCCCGGCGGCATCGTCCGATATATACAAAGACGATATTGCTTTGCGATAGAGAAAGGACCAACTGTCATGGCGAAGAAGAAACAAGGAAATCGGGTTATTATCAAGCTGAGAAGCACCGAGAGTCCGTACACCTACTCGACGATGAAAAACAAACGGAATACACCCGACCGTCTGCAGATCAAGAAGTACGACCCGGTCCTCAAGAAACACGTCCTGTTCAAAGAGACCCGATAAACTCTCGAACAGAGAAAAATAATTGACCCGGCGCCAGCCGGGTTTTTTATTTGTATAATCACTTACAAATAAGTACAGGAGATCTCGCTTGCCGATTATTGCCTATTATGTACACGACATCGACCCGGTCATTTTCCACATCTGGGGAGATTTCGGACTTCGCTACTATGGTCTCGCGTACGCCCTGGGATTCATCTTCGCCATCTATATCATGCGGCGACTCCACAAAAAAGGCAAGCTGTCCCTCACACCCGATCAACAAAGCACGGCTCTGTTTGTCCTCATCCTCGGTGTTCTCATCGGTGGCCGCTTCGGGCACATGCTCCTGTATGACCTGGACAGCTTCCTCTCCAATCCCCTGACCTTTTTCGAAATCTGGCACGGCGGCATGGCATCGCATGGCGGATTTCTCGGCGTTATCGTCGCCTGCTGGTGGATATCGAAACGCTATAAAATAAAATTCCTCTATCTCGCCGATGTCCTCTCTGCTATGACACCGGCCGGATTGATGCTCGGCCGGATCGCCAATTTTATCAACGGCGAACTGTGGGGTAAGCCAACCGATGTTTCCTGGGCCGTTATCTTCCCCCAAAGCGCCCCGCACGGCACGCCGATTTCGATGATTTCCCCGCGCCATCCCTCGCAACTCTACGAGGCGGCGCTTGAGGGGCTTCTGCTTCTGCTGTTCACGCAGTGGCGCCTCTGGCGCACCAATGCCCTGCAAACACCGGGGCGATTATGCGGCGAGTTTTTTATTTTGTATGCGATTATGAGGATAATTGGCGAGCAGTTCCGGGAACCGGACGGCCCGCTTATTCTGGGTATGAATCCCGGCGCTTTCTATAGTATTTTCATTGCGCTCATCGGTATCATCGTGATCGTTGCATCGGTGAAAACTCTGAAGACACAACGATCGGCAACCGGCAATAAATCATAACAGCTTCAGCGGCTGTACTCCATATTGATCGAACTCGGCCTCGATAGCCAATCCGATCTCATCCCCCGCTTGCAGGCTGTTGAATACGACCGGCAGCAGATCCAGCGCCGAGCTCATATTATAAAACGGTATACCGATTTTCTTGAATGCCTCCTCGACACTCAGACCATCGTCTCTTTTTTCCATTCGATTGGTCAGGCTGATAACGGCTACGACCTCGATCCCGGCATCGCGCAGGCTCTCAACCGCATTCAATGATGATCCGCCGGTCGTCGTGACATCTTCCAGAATTACGACTCTCCCCTGCGGCATACCCACGAAATACCGGTCCTTCGGTGCACCATGATCTTTCGGCTTGGCCCTCCCCATCGCCAGCACATGACTGCCTCGACCGAAATCCGATTGTGTGCGCGCCCACATGAACTGAGTCAACACGCCTAACTTGGTCGCCCCCTCGGGAACGCCATAAAACGTATCGACACCGATTTGTTTATCGCCGACGAATGCAATGACAAACTCAACCAACTTTTCGGTCATATAAACATCTTCCACGACATTTCGCCAGTTGGCGTAAAAATGCGATTTCCTCCCCGATTTCAGGGTAATCGCCTCAGAGAAGAATCCATACACCCCGTTCGCGGCGATAAAGGCGTTAAAGGCGTCCTGATTAAACTGCGTCATGATATACTCCGTCGGTCTACAATGCAGAATTGTCTCGCTGTCGTATTTGAAGGCTGAAGAAAACCAAATTTTGCCGGTTTTTCAATCATTTTTTGGAAAATTAATGATAAAAAAAACCCGTCCGCCTGAGGCGGACGGGTAAGACTCAAAGCCAGTTGCGATTTACAGGTTACCGCACGGCATATTGCCGTATTTGAAAATGTAATTCACGACGATTACGGCATCGCCGATATTGATCATGAAGTTACAGTCGCAGTCATCCACATACGGTTCCGGCTGAGCCGGCGGTCCATATTGGAAAATGTATTTAACCATCCATACGACATCCGCGACGTTGATTCTGTTATTCCAGTCATGGTCGCCATGCAAACGCCAGACCAGCATGTTCACCGGCATGACAATCGGGGAATTCGAGGCCGTGCTGGAGTGAATCAGAATCGAATCCGGATAGGTGCCGTAGGTATACGAACCGACATCCAGGATCGCCCGCAGAATTGTCGGCGCCTCACCGACCGAATCGATAACGGTCAGCCAGGGAATATCCTCTTCAATCCAGTAGTCCATACAACCGGCATTCTGGTTGACGACTTCACCGAGAGACGCGAGCTCTCCGAATAAGACACCGAATACTTCCTGCGCCGGAATATTAACGACGGCCTCATTCACGACGATTTCCGGAGTCTCCGTTCCCGGGATGACATTTAATGTCACAACGAGTTTTTTCGGGCTGTTCATCGCGACCGCCGATGCAACCACGAGAGTATCGGTATAGGTGCCGACCGGTAAATCACCCGCCGCATCCGTCAATCCGACCGAGTTAATATAATCTCCGACACCGGATGCCTGTTTGACATACACCCAGTCTGCTGATGTCGTCGCCGTCCAGGACATCGATCCACCTCCCAGATTCATGATCTGAAAGTTTTTCAAAACCGGAGACGCATCGACACCCTGCCAGCATTCATAATAGTTCATCGTCAATGACGATGGAATAATATACAGGTCAGGAGGGTTACTCAATACGCGAATGTGTACGATTAACTCTTTCGGCGAATTTACCGCCTCGGGAGATACGACCGTGACCGGGATGTAATAATCGCCGATTTCCAGCGTATCGGTATCGAATGTGAAAAAGACATCGGACGGAGCCGATCCCGAAAGCGGAAGAACATTTGTAATCAGAGGACTCGATTCGGAGATATCGAAAGTCATCGATCCCTCGCCCGAATTCCACAGGAACACGGATCGCACCGCCGGATTAACTCCGGTCTTGGCGACGATGTGCAGTGTATCCGGCGTAATCTCGAGGACCGGGAGATCAGATACGATTTGCAGCGTGACCGGCACCTCCACGGGATTATTCACCGCGTTCGGATCACTGATCACAATCGTGTCATAATAATAGCCAAAGGTCAACCCGGAGATATCGAAAGATAAGGTCACGGAATCCGGAGGTGTCCCCGATCCCGGCGACAGGGTCAGCCAGCTCTCGCTGTTACTCACTGTCCAGTTAAGATCACTGCCGAGCACATCCGTCGATATGTGCAGGATACGATCATCCGGATTGGCGCCGAACTGCACAGCCGAAACGATAAATTCTTCAGGATCCGCAACTATACGAGGCGGCAGTTTGACCATATGCAATGAGACAGGCAATCTCTGTGGCGAGTTATCCGCATCGCCACTGCTGATGACAACCGTATCATAATACATCCCTTCACCCAATCCCGTCGTATTGACCGTGATTCCGGTAAATGAGACCCCGGCGGTTCCTGAATTCGGTACGGCGAAGAGCCAGGATGACGAAGTCGAAGCCGTCCAGTCGAACGAATTGTCACCACTGTTGCTGATCTGGAGCTGCTGAGCCATCGGAGAAGGATATCCGACGGTTCCTTCGAAGTTCATCGACGTCGGCGCGAGAACGATGTGCGGAGGAATAACCGGTTCACCGACTTGAATATAACCCGATTCCACAAAGGGAATAAAACTGGAGGAATTCGGATTCGTGAAAAGCGTCGAGGCCGCTCCGCGAGTCGTCGTATCGACAACAATCATCTGATCCGGCGTTCCCGGCGGAACATTGAAATACAGAGTGGCGACCAAACCGGTACCGGCAGGGATATTCGCTTCCGTCAGTACAATGCCGCCGAAAACAACTTTCTGTTCAGACGCATAAATAGTAACTGGCTTTGTCGACAAATAGGCAATGCGACTGCCGACATACGAAACAGAATCGAGCGTAATGTCCGAAGACCCCCAAAATACCGGGATGGTCATCGCAGCGAGTTCCGTATCGTTAGTGAAATTGACAGGGATGACGGCCTGCTGACCGGCATCAACTTCTGCGTAACTGATATACAACGAATCCTGCACCCCAGGATCCTGAGCCCAAACCGATGCCGCCAAAAGCAACGCAAAAAGCAGTAAAGATAACATCCTGTTATACATCGTTTATACCTCCAAAAGGGCGAATATGTGTCTTCTCTGTAGCGATTGTTGCGCGCAAAAAAGTAAAGGACATGAATGATAAGCCCGTAATTGTCTGCTATATGGAAAAATAGGTTCGAATGCGATTTCTGTCAAGTGTATTTATGATAATAACGAAACCCTAATACGTCCATTAAAAAGAATTAATTAAAAAAATAAAAAAACCCCGTTACAAAACGGGGTTTTTAGTCAGTTTTTTATCGTGCTATTCTTTCTTGGCCGTGTCCTTGGGCGGGTCACTTTCCTGCTTTCCTATCTTCATCTTACCCATTTGGACCACCGGCACGAATGATTTCGAATCCGGCTTCGTGAACAGCGTATTCGCCGGGATAATCGTCGTCGTATCGATAATACAATCCTTTGCCAATTCGGTGCCGGTCTGTCGCAATACGATAGTCGCCAGCAAACCGTTTCCGGCCGGGATATACGCTTCCGTCATACAGATACCGCCGAATACCACGCCCTGGCGATCTTCGGTAATCGTTATCGGCTTGGTATGCAGATAATCTATCCGGCTATCAGTTAACAAAACCGTATCGATCTCGAATCCTTTTGCCCCTAACCGCAGCGGAATCGTCAACGCCGCCAGAGGCTGGTCATTGAAAAAATCGACAATAACGGCAACCTTGTTACCGTCCATTAATTTCGCCGCACTCAGTTTCAGTGTGTCAGCCGCGTTTTCATCAACCTGGGCCATCCCGACTGTATTCAGACAGAATAGTAATACGATCACAAGTAGTAACGGCATCAGTCGCATGAGTTCCTCCGAACATTGTATGTGATTAAAGGGTCACATAACTTAATATCTGACAGGTAGCCTGTCAATAGTGCTGTCATGACTTCCTGTTACTTTTATTCTTTTTAGGCTTTTTGGTTGCAGGTTTTTTTACTTTTGTCTTACTTTTTGCCGCTGCTTTGCTCCTGGCGCGAGTCCGGCTGCGCCGTTTCGCGTTGGCAACTTCCTCGGCAAACAACTTTTCAAGCGTATACGATGACGGCTGAAAACCGAGCAACGCCTGCTCGAATAACTCATCCACCGACTCGATAAAGATAAAATTCGTTTTCCGAATAATTTCCCGCGGAATCGATTTCAAATCCTTCTCGTTTTCCTTCGGCAATATAATAGTATGAATGCCGGCCCGATACGCAGCCGAAATCTTTTCCTTAACTCCCCCAACCGCAATGACTTTCCCACGCAGAGTCACCTCGCCGGTCATCGCGATATCACTCCTGACCGGACGCTCCGCAAACACCGACGCCAATACGATTGTCACCGTAACACCGGCCGACGGACCATCCTTCGGAATCGAACCCATCGGGAAATGGATATGAATATCATAATTGACGAAATCGTCATGGTCGATTCCCAGCGTCTCCGCCCGCGACCTCACAAAACTGTGCGCCGCCTGAATCGACTCTTTCATAATATCACCGAGAAGCCCGGTCGTGGCCACCTGTCCGGTTCCGCGCATCTTGAGACCCTCGATCAGCATCAAGTCACCGCCCGCCCCGGTCCAGGCCAGACCGTTGGCAACGCCGATTTCCGGTTCCGTCATCGCCTTTTCCGGAATATACAACGGCGTCCCCAAGAATGATTCGAGCGTGCTCTCGCGCAATGTTATCTTGCAACTCTCCCCCATCGCCTTCTTGCGCGTCACCCGCCGGAAGATTTTCTGCAACTGCTGGCGCATCCCGATCAATCCGGCTTCCATCGTATACAGCCGTATTATACGGCTGAGCACCTTGTCGCTGAATTTCAGTTCCGTCCGGGTTATTCCATATCGCTTATACAACTTCGGCAGAATATACTTCTTTGCGATAATGATCTTTTCCCGCTCGATATACCCGTTCATTTCCACCATTTCAAGGCGGTGCGTGAACGGATCCGGGAAATCATCCGGATTGGACAGGCTGAGAATAAATAAGATACGAGACAAATCGAGCGGCACGCCGACGAACGTATTCATGAAATGCGTATTCTGCCGGGGATCGACCGCCTCTAACAATGCCAGCAAGGCATTGCTGTCTTCCGATTCGATGACATACTCGAGATCTTCCAGATACACGACCAGGTCGAATGAGTTCTCGCGCTGAATCGCGCGAATCAACTCTCCGGGATCGGCTCCGATCTCATTGCGATATGTCCCTTTAACATTTTCAAGTTCGAGCAAACTGGTGCCGTTGATGCGAACGAATTTTTTCTCCAGCGAGGTGGCAATCGCCTTCGCCAATGATGCCTTGCCCGTTCCGACCGGACCGGCAAAACAGAGAATCGGAATATCCTTGTTATCCTTCGACATTTGCCGTACGGCCAGATATTCCAGAATCTGTTCTTTTATCTTCGACGATCCATAGTAATCGGCATTGATACGATCCGCCGTATTACCGAGGTCTATTTTTTCCTTCTTCCCCGGCGTCCACGGCAGCGTCAACAGCAACTCGAGATAATTCTTATTCGAACCATACTCGGCCGATGACGACGATAATTGTTTTAAACGATCCGCCTCTGTACGCAACCGCTCGGCGACATCTTCAGGCAATCCCGGCGTTTCTTTTATGCGCCGATAGTACTGCTTGGCGATATCTTCCTCGACGAATTCCTCGCCCAGCTCGCGCCGGATTTCCATGAGCTGCTGCCGCAGGAAATTTTCGCGCTTTTTCTGCTCCAGCGATTCGTTGACCTTATCATTGATGCGCGTCAGCGTCGAGACATTATCGATCTCCGCCCTAATCAGTCGCAACAGTGCTTTGAGTCGTTCTTCAATTTGTATCGCATCCAGAATTTGCTGCTTATCCGTCAACTGGAAGTGCACCATCGCACCGACCCGGTCGGCAAAAAACGAAGGTGATGATTGATTCATGCCCAGCGTATACAGCAACTCCCCGGCATACCGGCTGTCGAGTCTCGTCAGGTGAGAAATCAAATCGATTATTTCCGACGTCATCGCCTTGATCTCATCGCCGGTTTTATCCTCTTCCTGAAGCTCGGCAATCGAGGCGATCAGATAGGGCGAATTTTGTTTTATGCCGGTCAACGCCACACGGCGCACACCTTCCAGCGTCACCATGCGCGAATTGCCCATGGCGTCTTTTTCAGACTGTATTCTGGCCAGGACACCGATCTGGGATACCCGAACCGTACGCCCTGAGGAAAACGTCTGCGGCGAAAACGACAGGACTAACAGCTTGTCCTTTTTCTCGACCGCCTTAAGTATTTCCAGATTTTCCTGTCGGCCAATCTGAATTGTATGTATTTCACCGGGAAAAATTATAGCCGAGCGAATCGGCAATACCGGACTGACCGCCTCGCTGTCGGATGACAACAGCGGCAGTTTTCTGCGTGATTTTATTATTGTAGCCATCGTTATACTGTTTATCGGCTTATACCTTCTTTTCTCTATGAAAGTTTGCCTTTTCCGACAAAAAAACCGATATCGGTATAACGATGGCCACAACTGCCTACTGGGTCATCTGTTGCGGGTTCATATCGCCGACAATCTGTCGGACCTCAAAATCGGGATTATTCTTGAGCATGTCCAGATTGAGGGTTATCCCGTCGGCCGGAGCCACCAGCCGATAATACCCCGACCGGTTATTCTCGTACAACGGCCACCCCGGCAGGAAATCCTTGCCGATCTCCTGACGCAGGCGATACAGGTATCGAGCCTGATTAAAGCCCTGCTCCAACTCCTCTTTGTAAAGCCATCCGCCGTCGTTCGTTATCCGAGACCAAGCGAGGCGACAGAGGTACTTGAATGATTTCCCGGTCAGATTGATCGTCTGCCCGTTTATCCGCACCCGAAACCGTTCGCGGATCGGCGTTCCGTCGATTTCGATCGACTGAGGAGCCAAATCCCTCATTGCATCATGTCTGTTTGATCGCATGGCGTTCTCCTTTATATGTTGCAGTGTTTCCGTGATTTTCTTTAATCGAGATTCCGACGAGACCAACCGCCCGACAATAGTCTGCCCCTCGCCCAGCAGCGCCTCGACCGTCGTGATATCCTGCCGATGTAACTCCAGCAGCTCGCGTCGATAAAGCAACCCCGGTAGAGCGTTGGCGATTTCCTTCATCTCATACGGCGCCCCATGACCCACGGCAAAGGCCAGTCGGTTTAACCGGATAACGCTCCGGGCATGGCGGTCGGCCGCCCCGATGACACCCGCCGCTGAAGATAACAACCACCCTACTCGGCGAGCCAAGTTGCCAACCATGCCGGGATGGAGACGATAATCATTTTCGATTTCCAGCGGCGCCACCCCGGAAATCCAGTCGAACAGCAGGAATGAAATACCCGCCCGGCGAATCTCATCATCGGTCAATTCGCGGCGCATCCGCGATAACTTACGCAGAAGCGGACTGTCGGCAATGATATGCCGCTCCGGCGCCTGTACCCGCCCCCCGGATGAATTCCGAGGGATATACAATTGCCCGGCATCCGGACAGCGCAGAAGCCCGAAGAGCAACTCCTCATCGCTCTGCCCCGACGATACATCCCAGCCGGACAGAATATAGGCCGCCCCGGCGACACTCAAACCGGTCATTGCGGTTGCCTCGCCCAGCGGCAGTGGAGACAAACTCTCCCCGTCGCGGCTCACGAATCCGCCTTCAACCAACGCTTTAATTGTCTCTTCTTGTATATTGATAGTATGGCCATTAACGAGACGGGCATAGGTTCCGTCCAGAACCCCATCGATCTCCGCAACCGAATGCGCCAGCTGCGATACGATGATATCCAGCGCCGCATCTTCACGCGGATACTCAGCCAATCGAGACCGTAGCGCCGCCGGCTGCTTATCGATGTAATACTCCCAGAGAATCGATTTTTCCAGATCGCTCGACGCGAACAACACCGCCTTGCCCGCCCCTTCATCGGCCATCCCGACGCGCCCCGCGCGCCCTGACATGCTCTCATATTCGGCCCAGTTCAGAGGCTCCATACCGGCCTGCCCGGTATATCCCGGCGAGTTGTATTTCTGCGCCTCGATGAATACCGTCGAGGCCGGAAGATTGATGCCGGTCGACAGCGTCGTCGTCGCGAAAATAACCTGCACGAGCCCTTTGCGGTATCCATCCTCGACCGCCGCCCGCTGTCCGATCGTCAGGTCGGCATTGTGGAAGGCCACCCCGCAGGCCGTCACGCTGAAGAGATTATCCAGAAGCGACGATTCTTCCTCGTCGGCCAGGCAGTCGATGAAAAACTCCCGCTTCGACCGCTCCTGCGCCAACCCGGCAAACTCACAAAACTCCATCGCCGCCCGCATCGTCTCGGCCCGCGATTTCAAAAAGACTAACACGCCTCGCCCGGCTTCATACTCCCGGCGGATATTCTCGAAAAGCGTCCCGACCGGCGTCTCCTCCTGCAAACATTCCTCTTCACCGACGACTCCGGTATTGTGACAGCGGTACGAAAAGACACCGTCGGCGGCAATGCCGCGATGCAGTTCCACCGGCCGGGCCTTCTCCAGCAGCAGACGCCCGCCGAGCCATCCGGCCGGTTCGGAGGCCTCACCGAGAACCGCCGACAACCCGACGATCTGCGGCCGGTACATCGAATAGCGCAGCTTCGCCAGCGCCAATTCCAATCGCGCCCCCCGCGAATCATCCTCCAGCATCTGCAGCTCGTCGACAACGATCGTCCCGACCTGCGACATCAGGTCGAAATTGGCCAGGAGCAGGCTGTTGAACTTCTCATAGACCATGACGGCGATATCGAATTTCCCGTTCTCGATATCCGCGTCATACTCCGGATAGTCGCGCGTCCCAATGACCACGCTCAGCCCGATACTCCCATAGCAATCGCTGAACTGCCGGAACTTCTCCTCGGCCACCGCCTTGAGCGGCACCAGAAACAGCGCTTTCTGCCGCTGCTGAATCGCCCGCATCAACGCCATTTCGCCGCAGAAGGTCTTCCCCGACGATGTCGGCGCCGATATCAACAGCGAATCACCATCCAGAAGCCGATACTCCTCGATCGCCCGCTGCTGCAACGGCAGTAAATACCCGCCGTAGCGCTTCTCCCAGGCGGCGAGAATCGGCTCGGGCAATCCATATCTGGCCAGACGCTTGCGCACAATCAGTCTCCTTATCGCCTCAGGAACAGCCGCCCCAGCCGCAGGCCATGCAGGTGAAACAATACCCGATTCTCACCAGCCGCCCGCCGCACTCGCGGCAATACTGCGGAGTTTCTACATAGCGCCGAGATACCCCCGTTGTCTGCTGGGCCACTTGCCCCGGAATTGCCGTCGGCAGTACCGGCACTGCACCCCGTGTTTTCTTCTTGTCTTGCATCAAAGGTTCTCCTGTCATGTATTGTATATCGGCAGTATTTGAATATACTGCACATCTGTGCAGTAGTCAAGTATTTTTTTCTAAGGAAACAACTTTCCTATATGTGGGCACAAACAGCCCAAAACTATACCATATGTTGTATGGATTAATAAATCGAGGATTACGCGGGAGGCGGTGAGGGGCCGCGTCCGGCCCCGGGTCACCAATGAGGGGTTATGCGTATTCGGCCGAGAAGCGGATTATCCCAGAACCCACTCCCCGGTCACAAATACTATCTACACGAAAACCGAAATTCTCAGGTAGATATTATATAGGCGGTGGGCCGTTGCAGCCCACAGGATACAGGAAGGGATGTCTACTTATTCCGGTGATTTATGGTCGTCGAGCTTAAAGCTTACCTTGTAGCTCACCCAAACCCCGACCGGGTCGCCCCCTTGGGTGGCCGGTTTGTATTCACTCCCATAAGCGGCCTTCACGGCGGCTTCTTCGAAACCAACATCTTTATGCGAGCACTTCAGGGCGTTCGCCTTGAGGACTTTGCCGGTCTTGTCGACATATGCCTGAACATACACATCTCCCTCGATACCGGCTTTAACCGCCGCCGCAGGATATGCAGGTTCGACTTTCTTGACACACTCAGGCATCACTTCGACTTTAATGAACTGGTCCGAGGGTGGAATGTCTGCATCAGACTTCTTACTCACATCCCCCGCAACCGCCATTGCCGCGAACAGACACAGCACGAACAATAACACGATACATCTTTTCATCAGGTCCTCCCAAAAGAAAATTCACAATCATGACTTTTGACGGGGCCGGTTCGTTTAATCGATTTCCGGCCCCGCGATTCGGTTTTCAGGTTTGACAGAAGAAAACCGATCCTCCCTCCTCCAAGAGCATTGCAGAACTACCCTGTGAGCTCGAATAAAATCGTATAAGAAATCCACACGCCGACCGGATACCGGTTCTGAATTGCCGGACGAAAGATTGCCTTGTATGCCGCCCGAACCGCTTCTTCCTCGAATCCCATGTTCGGTCGATTGCACGAGATTATCTCGACTTTTTTAACCAGTCCATCATCCCCGACAAAGGCGCTGACAATAACCCGGGCGCTGAATCCTCCATCCAATGCCAGCTTCGGATATACCGGCTTGTATTCCTTCACGAGCATTGGCGGCTCTTCGAACGGAACAAATACATTTGACGGCGGGATAGGAGTCTCATCCCGAGGCCCCCCGACACCTCCGCCTCCGGAGGGATCACCGCCAGGAAAACCGTCTCCCCAATATCCTCCTGCACCGAGTGGATCATCTTCAGGTCCACCCGAAATGTATCCCGGTAATGGATCGCCGGTATCAAAATTGAATTCCGGCTCATTTCCAAAAGTCACATTCCCGTTAAAGCGGGTACTCTCCTTACTCCCGCCGCCTGTTGAAATTGGTCTCTTTGGCTCGATTCTCCAAGCCGAACCAGGATCAAAAGTCAGCGTATCTCTATATCCTATTCCTTCATTTTCCCCAGTAGGTTGCGTTCCATCACCTGATGGCGCCTCTGTCAACAGCCACACCGTCCCGGTGATGACAAATGTCAGTACTACCGAAAACAGCGTCCCCGATAACAGATGCTTCTGATAGCAACGCTTCTGCTCAAATGCCCCATACGGTAAATCATGAACGAGGCTCATACAACCCTCCCCTCGTGGGTTTATCAACGTGTTACTAATTATCCTGAACGAATTCTATCTTGTAGGCAATCCAGCACGCCATCGGAATATCGTTCTGAATAGCGGGGCGATACGTGCACTTCATGGCCGCACGTATCGCCTCCTCCTCAAACCCCAGGCCTGGGCGCGAGCAACTTTTAACCTGCGCCTTTGACACACTCCCTTGCTTATTTATTAACACCTGCACCCATACCACGGCTTCAAAACCTGCCGCCTCAGCCAGCCGAGGATATTCCGGAATCGCTTCGTAAATCAGTTCGGGATATTTTTGATAGAGGACATAATCTTCCGGTTTTATTTCCTCCTCGATGATATCCGCATCGATGACGAAATTGCCGTCGCCCTTCCCCTCACCCTCCCCGAATGCTGGTGCATAAATATCCTTTAACTGCTCGCGTGTAAACAGCGTCCGCTCGTCCTCATCGGCCAGTTCATCATCTGAGACCGGCACCGGGATACCGATAGCCGCCCGCACTTCCGGGATAGCCGGCTTATCAATAGGCACCTGCGGCCGAGTATTGACATCAAGCGTCGGCGGCGGTCCCAAATCGAACACATGCACCACGACCGGCGGTACTTCAACTGGTGCCACGTACGTAAGCGTATTGTACAACCAGACCGAAAACACAACCAGTGCCGTGAACACGATCATCGATCCGGTTCCGGCCAGCATGTTCCGTTGGTACACCCGCTTCATTTCATATGCGCCATACGGCGTCTGCAACATGGAAGTCATAATTCCCCTCCCTTGTTAATGAGTAAACTGTTGTATTTTTTAATGCGGCGATTATCGGAATCTTCCCATTCCGCCAATGCATATTTGAACGAATACCTCTTATCCTTGAACTCCTCGGCCGATGGATGCTTCGGATTATAGAAATCATCGAATGTCACACCCAGTTGCTTTGCAATCCCGGCATTGACCGCCCGCTCGACGATATCGAAATCATCCAGCACATCGACCAGCGCCTCGAAATCGGCTACGGTGTGAATCTTGACCCGAACGATCAGATTCGCCTGAGCCTCGACTTTCTCCGCCAGTACCGACACGAGCGCTTCCTCCGAAATCTTTGTCAAATCGCCTTCGTCCATATTCCAGTAATAATCATTCAGGCTGTCCACCCGAATCGTCATGAGGTTTGGCACTACCCCCTTGCCGCCGGGCGGCAATACCAGTTCCATCGCCTGCGGCTGCGAAAACACGGTCGTGACCATGTAAAAAATCAGCAGCAAAAACGCGATATCGACCATCGGCGTCATATCGATGCGCACCGGTATGCGCCGTTTTTTTCTCCTGATGCCCAGTCCTCTTGTTTTTCTCGGTCGGTTGTGTCGAGCAGATATGCCTGCCATACTAACCACCACCTTCCTATAAGAATTACACAGTCAGCCCCCGATTACTTCCCGTCTATCTTTCCGCCAGAGTCTCCCGCTCTTTCTCGGTGACTATCTGGAAGCGCGGCATGTTGACTCTGCGCAGTTCCGCCATGATAGCTTCAATCGTGCCGAAGTCCGCCTTCCTGTCCGCCTTGAGAACCAGGTAGGCATTCCTGTTCGCGGTCCGAGCCGCCTGTACCGCCGCGCCGATTTTCTCCGGCGACACTTCCGCGTACACGCGCTCGGAACGAGACTGAAATGCGCCATCGACCAGCACGGAATCAGGCTTCATATAATCGATGAACACGGAATTGTCCCGCGTCACGACGATTTCGATTTTCGCCGCATCCGGCATCGTTATCTTCGATTCCGATTCGGGCAGTTCAACCTTGCCCTTCTCCGGCGGTTTGAAAATCGTCGTCGTCATATAAAAGATTAACAACAGGAACGCGATATCGACCATCGGCGTCATATCGATATGCACGGACAACCGCCGCTTCTTTTTTGCCAGCAGCTTCATTTACAACACCTCCTCTCCGATCGTGGCGGTGTTGGTGCAAACATCAAATAATTCGGCCAGACGAGGCGCATTGAGATGTTCCGCCGCCTCGGTGGATGGGACAGACTCTTTCGGCGACAGATGCACGAGTGCAGCCGCCGTCATGGCAAACAGCATGATGAATGATAACAGAAGACATAATCCGGCGCATTTAATCCATTGCCGGACGAATCCATGCAAGAGTGAGGAATGGGATAGTGTGAGGTTGTTCGTGAGGAAATGGCGAACGTAGCGTGAAAAAAGGCTCATATCCTCCTCCCTTCGGAAAGAGTCTCAGCCGCACCGTATTTGGGGTGGTGCGACGGCATGGGCCTGTTTTCTCGGATATGAAAAAATTCAAATAGTATCGAGGCGAAATTGATCAACGTGCCCGATACAATGCGCTTGTCTCCCTAAATGCTCACCCGAATTGCTCGATTGCCGCATGTCCGGCCAGAGCCGGCCCGTTTTGCGGCGACACAGTGTTCGATTCGGGAATAACCGGCGCCGGCCTGAGCGCCACGAGTGCAATGGCCAATCCCATAATAAACAACAGGATGGTCAGGATTCCCGCCAGACACAGACTCTTGATATAATCTCGGTTTATGTCAAACGAGACGGCCCTGGATGTCGCGCCTTCGATGTCTCTCTCATGATAGAGGCTCATCTTCTTCTCCGCTTCCTGTTCTGTCTACGAGACAGACACTGTTAAAGATGCGCCTTTTTTTCTCGGTTTGTAACTATATGCTCCGGTACTCTCCCGGAAGTGAGGGTATATCTCGTGAGGTTTGCGAGGGCCGGCGATGAGTTTCCATCACCGGAGGCGGAGATTCGTCATTTTCAGCGGGCGGGGATTATCGCCCCGCCCGATAGTATTACTCAGCGCTTTAGTTATCGAGCGTGAAGTTCACGCGGTATGAAATCCACAGCCCGACCGGGTTACCGTTCTGAATAGCCGGACGATACTTGCATTTGTATGCGGCTTTCACGGCAGCCTCTTCGAAGCCCATATTCGGACGATTACACTTCACCGATTGGGCCTTCTTGACTTCACCGTTCTTGTCGACATATGCCTGGACGATGACATAACCGGTGAATCCGCCTTCCATAGCCAGACGCGGATATTCAGGAATCTCTTCATAGATCTGAGCCGGTTGTTCCTCTACCGGAATAAACTCATCCGGAGACGGCATATAATCTTCCTCAGGAATATCGATAATCAATTCCGAACCGGAACCGTCGCCTTCCGAGGAGAACACAGGGGCGTTAATCTCCTGCAATTCTTCTCGCGATGCAATAACGATATCTTCGTCTTCGACTTCATCATCGGCCACCGGCGTCGGAATACCGACTTTGGGAGCCGCGATTTTCGGCTTATCGACACTGACCTGAGGCGGTTTGGCCGCCAGCGACGGCGGCGCACCGAGTTCAGCGATCGTCTTAATTCTCACGACATTTTTCGGGATCATATCATCGTCGGCCGTTATCGTCTTTACGAGCCAAACGCCGAAGAGAATTATAGCCGTCAAAACGACCGTGGAAACCGTTCCCAGAAGCATATTCTTCTGGTACGTTTTCTTCAGTTCAAAAGCGCCGTAGGGAGTTGCCATAGCCTGAGCCATATTACTCACCTCCCGAAAGGACTTTTTCTATACGCCGGGTGTCGCTGTCTTCCCAGGGCGCCATCGCATAGCGGTAGGAAAACTTCTTGGCCTGGAATTCCGCAGCCCGATCGCTTTCGGGATCCAGAAATTCCTTGAGCGTAACACCCATTTCCTTCGCCTGGAACGCGTTAAATGACCGTTCAATCAGATCGATTTCATCCAGAATGTCGACCATCGAGCTGTACCGGGCTTTCGGACTCATGATGATAAGCGTACTCAGCTTATCATTCTCTTTATTCTGATCGACGAGCAGCGTGCGCAGCGAATCCTTCTTCATCGGAATCGGCATTTCACGTCCGATATTCCAATAAAAGTTGTTTTCGGCATCGACACGCAGCGCCAACAAGTTCGATTCCTTGATTTTCAGTATTTCATCCTGTTCTTCTTTCGGAGGAAGGTTGACCTCCATCGCCTGCGGCATCGAGAACACGGTTGTCACCATATAGAAAATCAGAAGCAGAAACGCGATATCAACCATCGGCGTCATGTCGATACGAATAGCAATACGCCGTTTCGGCCGTCGTATGCCGCCGCCTTTCGACTTTTTTGGTCTATCGCCACCTACTGGTGCTCCAGCCATTTAAATCACCACCTTCTTTTCGCTTAAGGTTTCATTCAACATATCGGTACCCATCTTATAAATCCGATTCCAAATTCGTAATGATCTGGAACCTCGGCAGATGCTGCTCCTGGAGAGTATTCATAATCTCCTCCATAGTACCGAAGCTGGAATTCTTATCTGCTTTTATCACCAGAAACGCACGCGGATTTCTCACACGAGCGCCGTTAATATAATCACCGACGTTTTTCGCCGTCGCCTCATCGTATACCCGAACCGGCTTGGAGATTTCTCTGCCATCAATTGTTACGGTCTCTTTGACGATGTAATCGACAAAAATTTCGTCTTCCTTCGTGACCGTCACATTGATGATATCCCTGTCGGGCAAGGACACCTGTGAATGCGACTCCGGCAAATCCACCTTCTTCTTTTCCGGCGGTTTGAACTGCGTCGTCGTCATATAGAAGATGAGAAGCAGAAAGGCAATATCGACCATCGGCGTCATGTCGATGAGGATACTGACCCGCCGTTTCTTCTTTATCTTCATTTATTGTGCTCCTTGGCTTTCAGCATTTGCAAAATTTCATAACTGGCTTCGTCAGTCGTATAGTTGAACGCATCGACCTTGTTCACGAAGAAGTTATAGAAGAAAATACCGAGAATACCGGAGGCCAGACCACCGGCCGTGTTCACCAGCGCCTCGGAAATACCGCGGGCCAATGCCTGCGCATCGATAACGCCGCCGGTCGTATGACCGGTCGCCGCAAAGGCGCGGATCATACCGATGGTAGTACCGAGAAGTCCGACCATCGTCGCGATCGAGGCGATCGTCGACAGGGCAATCAGGTTGCGCTCGAGAAGCGGTCCTTCCAGAGCATTGGCTTCTTCGATCGCCGACTGCGTCGCCGCAACTTTCTTCTCCATGCTCAGCGAGCTGTCGTCTTTGATGCGCATGTAGCGCTCGATACCGGCGCGGAGTACATTAGCGGTCGTTCCGCGCTGCTTGTCACAGGCGGCCAGAGCCGATTCATAATCATTGTTCTGCAGATGACCGATCAGGTTCTTGAAGAAAACCTGGACGGAACTTTTTCCTTTGGCTACGCGCAGCGACAGGAAACGCTCGACTACGAACGCGAGGAGCATGAGGAGAATCATGATCAAGATAACGACAAGCGGACCACCTTCATACATCGTATGAGCAAGAGAACCGCGTTCGGCAGTTCTAAAAACGCCATACCACAGGCCAAAACCCACGGCAAACGAAATCAGCGTATTAAGAGTTACAAAAATCGTCTGTTTCACTGTTACACTTCCTCCACCAAATATATTGATAGTTTAAATTTCTTCACACCTTAGATTTCCTTGCCCTTGAGGGCCAGTATCAAATAAGCGCCCAGGGCAACGAAAAGTCCATATGACGACAGGCCGACGAACGCGCCAAGTCCATATGATTCACCCACCTGTACCACCATATTCGAACTGTCGAATCCATACGAGCCGCCGATCATCGATAACACAAACATCGCCAGCCAGAGAATCACCGGATACCAGTTCAGTTTCAGCATCTTCTTCAGGTGCAGGGCGTATTCATCCGACGACGCCTTCTTGACGCCATAGATAATGTACAGGTTGTAAATTCCGAACAGCAGACACGAGATGAAATAGACTATCATCAGAACGCCGGTCAGCATTAATGCGAATCCGCTGGAGAAAATATACTCACCAAAGGTTCCCAGCGAGAACAATGCCCCGATACCGGTTACCGAATGATACTCGGAGTGAATCTCCGAAATCTTCGTCATTCCCGGCGGAACATAATCAGGATCCTGAGAGGCCATCATGGCCGTGCTGTCCTGATCCGCCTCCGTCGCTGCCGCTTCAGCGGTTTCCTGAACCGCTTCCGCCGGCTGCTCGACAGCCGCGACAGCATTCGAATCGGTCATGGCCGCCGCGCCATCGCCACCTGTAGCTCCGCCTTCATTCAGAACAGCCGAGCTTTCAGTGGTAACCGGCACTAACCGTTCGGTCGTAATCTCGTAATAGCCGGAAAACCAGGGCATGACAAGCGATGCCAATAACAATACTGATACAACAGTGAGAAACGCCTTTTCCAATCCGGAAACGCGCTCTTCCATCAGCGTGCATCCCTCACGCACCTCGCCTTCACTGCGGCGGAACGAGGCCATTACCTTCGCTTTTAGTGTTTTGCGTTCCTCCTCGGAGCTGAAAATATCTCCGGCCTTGCCGGGAAACACCTCAAATCCGATGAATTTGAACCGCTCCTCGGGGTTGAACGCTTTTATTTTGTTTTCACCGTCAGACATACACTCTCCCGTAAAAACGACTTCCTTCGCAATCTATAGTGGTATTAGTACTCAAATTCGGTGTCATTTTTGCCCTTTTCGGCTTCCTTGTCACCGGGATTACAATTGAGTGTCTTTACATACCAATCAAATGCGTTTTTGAAATACTTTTTCGATTCGTCTTTCTTATCCGCATCAGACAGGGCAGCCGCATGCAAATGATACGCCTGGGCGACATACCGCATCAAATCGGAATTGCCGCAATTATCCTGTCCTTTACTTTTATAACAATCGAGCGCTTTCTTAAAATACGACACCGCCTTCAGATAATCCGTCTGGCATTTCTCACTGGCGAAATAGATGTACCCAAGCGTCTGCAAAGCATCGCAGTTAGTGGTGTCACTCTCGTATAATTTAAGCGTCCACTCGAGACCCTTCTGGCAGTTGTCCAGCTTGCTGATATATGTATCCGACAACAATGCAAATGCCTTATCATTGGTCGGCTCCAATTCAACGACCTTCTCCAGGTACACGATGGCCCGCTCGTATTCCTCGAGATTGAGCGCGCACAACGCCGCATTCATCACGATACTCGCCTGAATATCCTGGCTCAATTCAATACATTTGTCATAGTATTCCAGAGCAGGTCCATAGTCTTTATTCTGGTGATACGAAATCGCCGCCATCAAAGCCAACCGCGAATTATTCGGAATCAGATTGAACGCCTGAACGTAATTTTCCGCAGCATTCGCATGATCCTCGATCGCCCGATAGGCATCGCCCAATCGACGATACAACTCGGCATCTTCCATCGACGGCGTCCAGTTCGGATCTGCTTCTTTCATCAGCGCCAGATGCTGCTTCAGATAATCGATACCTTCCTGATACTGCTCAATGGATATCTTCGCGCGGCCTGCATAAAGGTAAATATTGCTTGGTTTATCGCCGAGACCCAACACATAGGTAAACGCCGAATCGGCTTGTGCGAATCCACCCAGATTGAAATAGGCGCGACCGATATTAAAAAATACTTCTCCGTCCGTGCTGTCATTGGTCAAGGCAAGGAATTTGCGATACGAACCGATGGTCTCGGAAAACCGCTGTTTTTTCATTTCCGGATCCCGCGCCGACAGTCCGGCCATGGTATACAGGCGTCCGGCCTCTTTCCACGCATGGGCATACATCGTGTCGCGCGACAGAACGATACTCAGCTGATCCAACGCATCGTTATACTGCCCCATCTTGACATAGCACCGGGCCAACCGGAAATACACATCCAAATAGGTCGTATCCAGTTGAATAACCTTGTTGTATTCATTGATGGCCAGGGCATAAATATTTGAAAAGTAATTGGCATCACCCAGATTGGCAATATATTCGACATTGTTAGGGTCTTCCTGATTAGCCTTCCGAAATTCGACATCTGCCTCGGAATACTTCCCCTGCTCAATATAAAGAAGCCCTAAGCCATTGTGGAACATAGCCTTTTCTTCTTTGGCCTTCTTGATGCCATCCTTGAAGATCTTCTCGGCTTCCTTCACTTTCTTCTGCTTCAGAAGAACGAGCCCCTTAAAATACAGCGCCTCAAACAGCTTGGATTTCTTATCCAGAGCCGTATCGAACATCTCCAGCGCCTTATCCATCTGATTACGAGCAAAGAAAATCTTGCCTTTGAGCAGATAATTCGGCGCAAAACCGGCATCCAACTTAATCGCCTGATCCAACAGGAGCAGGACCTGCGCCGTATCTTTCTGTTCGAGGGCCGTCGTAATCTCAGGACTGTAATCTTCAGCCTGAATCGAAGCCGCGAAAATCAAGCATACTAACGAACATAAAACCAGTAGTCGTGTGATTCGAGAAGAGGTCATAACGTAGCCAATCCCTTTCAGTTTCTTAAAAAACCAAGAAGTCCATAATACAAAAATCAGTGGGTATGTCAAGCTGTTTTTGGTTGTTACTCAATGTCTTCCTTCCCTTCGACCAGCTCGTGTAAACTGCTGTTCTCCTTCCGATTATTGCGCCTTATTACCTGAATCGCCTGCGCCATCCGCATGATAAAATAAAAGGTAACGAACAGCGCAATTATCCAGCGAAACGACATCTCCATCCCACCGGGGAAGAAAACCGTTATCGTTATCCCACCGATGAACACAACAAGCGCGGAGGCCATGTTGATATAACTTTGTACATTCGATCGTGTCATATCTACACCTTTTACCAACCGAAATACAATTCAGACCCCGGTTTTCTTCCCTTTCTCCTCCCGATAAGGCACACCTGCATAAAATTGCAACAAAAGCCGTGCCGCCGGGGCGTATTTTTTGCGCCTCTTAACCTATTGTATTCCAATACATTATATTTTGCTGCTCAAATTTGATTCCGGCCCCGCTCGCAGTTTTACCCGCCTTTTTTGGCCTTTTAGGCGATTCCACGCAATTCGCTACTCCCCAACAAGTTACAATTCGCATAATTTGCGAAAATCAGCGCAACCATTCGGGAAAATATACGACATTTTTCTCTTTATCTATCTCAATCCTCATTTTTCCGGTAAACGGAATCGGCTTACCCGTTACATCGACCGCCGGATAAAATGTCAGGCGTCCGGCGATTCCCTGGATATGATTCCCGATAACCTCAGAGGCATTGAGCTTTCGAGCCGACACGACTTGACCCGTCGTATCGATATTCACTTCGACCCAGCCGAATCCGGGCCGAGCCCGGGTCGACAGACCGCTCATCGGCATACTCATATGCGGAAATTCGCGCGGCAGCGGGCACAGTGACATATCATTCGGATTCAAATACTCGGTAACGAAATATTTCTGCGCATGAGTAGCCGTCGAATCGAACTGCCCGGAAATAATCGGCTTGAATGGATACTTGATATTGTCGAACAGCCGAAACGTCACGTAGAATTCACTATTATATGCTACCCCGCCCACCCGGAGCGGCTCAAACTCGGAATGCAAAAGGGTCGCGAACACCTGGTGTTGTCCCTCCCGCATTGATTCGAAGGGAAAGATGATATTCCGCACCGCGCCGGTTTCATTGATCGACACCAATGCCGTAACGATGAGATAGCGCCCATCCTTCGGCTTCGCGGGCAGCAAGTATGAAATCGGCGGCGCCGACTTCAATCCAGGGCGCTCGATTCCATTGAGGCGGCAATACTCCGTTAAAAGCAGCGTATCGCTGAATAATTGCCCGGCACTGTCCTGCCGTACCGGGAAATCAAACATCAGTCGTCCATTGTCCTTATCTTGCCACACCAGTCGCGCCTTCACCGGAACGACTGCCGGCGCCGCAACTGTAACCGCTCCCTCGAGCATCGTAAACTCGATCTTTTCATACGCCTTTTTGAAACACTTCAGGTCGGGAACCGAATCGGACGGATAGGCAATATCAGTAACGCGGCCGCTCTTGTCGACCGTCAGATTGACGCTGAATTTCTTAATCCGGCTGCCGCCGAGATCCTTGCGCTTGAGCTCGACATCGGGCTGATGCCCGATATGGATGCGCAATCCCGCATACCGATTATCATTCAACGATACATCTTTGGCGGCGGCGGGAATCGAGCAGATCAGCAGAAAGACGGCAATGGCGAAAATGGACATACTTTTCATAGTACCAACTTATACAAACCAACACCTGGAACAACAAAAAAAAGCCCCCGGAGTTCCGGGGGCTTTTTTAATGGGATTGTACGTTCGTACAAAAATTAATACGTCATGACCTCGTCGATTGCAGCCATTATTTTTGCATTATTCGGCAAACAGGCCTCATCGCCATCGACTCCGTACGACACTCGGGCATCGATTGCCGTCACCAGCTTGATCGGCGCCTCGAGATAATTGATATATTCGCTCTGGGTGATGACACTCGACAGCGTTGCGCCGGTGCCGCCCATCCAGCGATCCTCTGTCAGGATTACGACCTTACCGCAGGCCTTGACGGTATCTTTGATCGCCTGCTCATCGAGCGGCCGAATCGTCCGCAAATCGACAACGCGCACGCCGATACCCTTCTCCCCGGCCAGTTCGGCTACCCGGCGGGCCATATGAACCGTAGCGCCATAGGTGATAATGGCGACATCGGTCTTATCCTCATTATAAACGGCCGCCTTGCCGAACGGAATCAGTTCTTCGAAGGCCGGATATTCTTCCTCGACATGAATGCCCTCCCAGTCGCGACGATTGTACAGCGCGACCGATTCGCAGAACAACACCGGGTTGTTCGAAATAAACGCGGTGCGCAGAAGTCCCGCGGCATCGCGAGCATTCGAGGGCACGACTACATGCAAACCGGGAATATTGATGAACGTCCCGATATTCGCCTCGGAGTGCCACATCGACCCCGCGCCCTGCTTATAACCGCCATACGTACAGCGGATGACCATCGGCACATACCATTGACCGTTGGACCGCTGGCTCATCGTGCAAATACGATCTTTCAGCATCTGATAGGCCGGCGAGATATAATCGAGGAACTGGATTTCCGGAATCGGCCGTCTCCCCTGCAGCACATGCCCGGTCGCGCGGCCGAGAATACCGGCCTCATCGAGTGGCGTGTTGAAGCAGCGGTCTTTGCCGAATTCGCGCTGGAGATTCTTCGATACCAGGAATACGCCGCCTTTTCCCTTCATCCCTTCCATCTCATCGGGATGATTGAGGATTTCGCCCGAGAAGTCAGCCACATCTTCACCGAACAGAATTACATCACTTGTATGCGCGAACAATTCCATCAGCGTATAGTTGATGGCGCTTCTCATGGTCATCGGGCCCTGCGTCTCCGGCAGATCGGCCTTGGGATAATAACTTTTCTTCGCCCATTCGGCGAATTTCTTTTTCCGGTCGACCTTAGACGCCTTGATCAGGCCCTTCCAGCGCTCCTGCAAATCCTCGAATGTCTCGTTATAATACACCTTGGACATAATCGATTCATAGGTCTTGGGATGATAATCGGCGACCGCCTTGGCGGATTCATCCGTCACCGCCTTGTCGATCTCGTCCCACATCTCGCCGAGCTGCTTCGCCGACAGGATACCTTCTTTGATGAACAACTCGCCTGTCTTGAGCGAGCAGTCATTGGTGATATGCCATTGCTGGAGGGATTTCTTCATGTAGAAGGACTGGTCATCGGAACCGGAGTGCGATTCTTCGCGGGTGACCTTGATATTCATGAGTACCGGGCCGGCGCCGCTGCGAGCATATTCGACCGCCTTCTTGACATTCTTGATCGAGTCCTTGATGTCGGTGCCGTCGAAATTGAAAATCTTCAGACCGAACCGCTGGAAGCCTTCGAACGGCGTCGTCGGATTCCCCTCGGGGAACTGCTCTTCGACCGAAACCGAAATGGCCCAGCCGCAGTTGTAAATGGCATAGATGACCGGCGCCTTGTCAAAGACGGAATAGAATACCGCGCGGGAGAATTCCGGAGACGAGGTCGAACCCTCGCCGATGGAGCAATAGACAACAGCATCCTTGGGATAGCGGCCATTCGGGAAGAATGATTGTTTCGATACTGGAGTCGGATGGACGATGGCATCACCGAGCCCTGCCGCCTCGAGCGAGTGCGAGCCGGTCGGCGAGGCCTGCGGGAGGATTTCCATATCGGGATATGCCGAATGCGACGGCTGAATCATGCCGCCGACCGCCTGGCCGCGGCGATCGCCGATGGCTTCCTTCATCTTTTCTTCGAGAGATGCGCCGCGCTGCATATCGAACGCCTTGTTGCGATAATAACCGAAGAAAGGATCTTTCGGACGCAGGAACTGTGCGCCTACGACATCGATGAGCTCTTTACCGCCGCAGCCGATGACGAAGCGGCAATAGCCTTTGCGGAGCAGGAGCTTCTCTTCCATCTCGATGCGCCGGGCAAAGAGCATGGAGTGATACATTTTCCGAAGTTCGCTGGGTTTGAGGCCGCCGTAAGCCGGGAGCGGTTTGTTGTCTTTGATAAGCGGTTTCGTTTTTCCTTTGTACGCGCGCAGTTTGTCGACTAAGGCTGTGATATGCACAGTTCCCTCCTCAGGAGTTTACGATTAGACTATTTTCCGATAGGAACAATGAAATTACGGGTTTGTTCATTGTCTCCGCAACTATTTTTCCGGGCCAAACATAAGGCGCCTCGGAGCGTTAACATAATTTTGAATCAATTACGCATTCCACAGGCGGGTATTGGATTTTTTTGAGGTGCGATATCGAAACCTCCCCCCATAAGGAAACACACACCGTCCGCCTAGGCGGAGCACCCCTCTCTAGAGGGGACGCAAAATCTAACATACAGAATTGTAGGGCAGGTTTGTCCTCAAACCTGCCAATAAGTTTTGCGGTCTTGACATCCGCGGTTGGCGAACGTCCCCGCGCACCAACATTCCATGTATTGCGAGAACCCACCCTTTTTGCAAAGCCAAAAAGGGATGGGCCACCCAGGTCGGAATACTTCGGATTTCATAATTCTATGTAATCAAACCGAGTGCTGCGATCAGAGTAGAGCGGATTCTTCTTATAATCCGCCAATTCATATTGAAAAATTGCATCGATATCAAGATGGCAGATTTGAAGACAAATCTGCCCTACAGGCTATTGTATTTCGCTATTCACAGCGCGCGCAGGGTTCTTCACCGCCCTTAAAAATATAATTTATCATGTGGACGACATCGCCGACATTTACACTGCCGTCGCAATTGGTATCCCCGCATTCAGAATCACACCGTTTGGCGTTTATAACGGGATATGTATACATAATTTCATGGCCATTATAGGTTGTCACAACTGAATAATCAGAAGTGGTATCTCCTATGAAATGGAATCTGTTATAATAATCTCCTTGAAGACTTACATATCCCATATTTCCAACGACAGTGTCAATTATGAAATTGTAAGATAAAACATGAACAAGTGGACCTGGTAATAGACCTGTTTCATCCCCCAATAAGTTAGTAGCACCAGGACTAATGCAATCGGGAGAAATTCCATCGAATGTAGCAGGACAACACTGACCGCTTTCCTCAATCTGAAATATTTCGAAAACAAGCTCTATAGGGGTCAATCGAGTACAAGGAACCAAATTAACGCATCCAAACGACCCATATCCGCCAATATCTTGCCACAATAGATTTCCCCCGCCCAAGTCCCACGAAATTCGAATATTATTTTCAACACTAGGCATTTGGTTGAATGCTATTAATCTGAAATCGTTTTCGATGTAGAAATCAACAGTGGCTGGACACCCCGTTCTGATCGTATCGTCATCAAAGCCAGTGTTAATTCTAATGTCCACAGAATTGCGACTGTGGCATATAGTATTCACGGCCAGTATACTTAGCAGAGTAAAAATCAAACGCCACATGCTGACCCCCGAAAATAAAGATTCTATATTATTAGACATTCCTCAACGGCATAAAATATGCATTGTATAGTATATATAACAAAATACTGTAATTAAGTGGCATTGTCAACCGAAATACTAATGTTTATCGACCGCCCATCTCTACAATGAATTCCCCTTTCAAGGGCAGGATAGTTATTTACCTCACACAACTTCGCACCAACTTCGCACCTGATTACCCAAGCGCATATTTAGTAAAAAGAGGTCCTATCCGTATGCGCAAAAACACAAAAATCCCGAAAAAAATTTTTGGGGTCGAGGGATAACTGCTTGTCCCACAAGAGCCGAAAATCGACTTTTAAACCGATGAAACGATAACGTACCATGAATCAACGATTTAAGTTTTTTCACCAAAAATATATCACATCGTTGTTATACAACACGTTATCTGTCGATCGCAATTGTTAGGAAAACGCGTATCGGTGGCATTCTTGATGCGAAATTGTCTTTCACAACCCCGTCGACAGGACTTTTTCGGTTTTCCGGGAAGGTTTCCAACATCTCGTCTGTACTATAGACAACAGCAAGCATTGACAAACCGGTGGAATTGCTTATATTTCACCTGTCTTTCCCGATATCTCAGGAGGGTAACATTATGTCCAGCCGTATTATTCTCGCATGCGCACTACTTATTGTTCTCGGTTTCAGCTTAATGTCATGCGGCAAGGCAGAGGGTTCCGGCGCTCTATTCGATCCGATCGTCCCCTATAATGGCGATATTAATCTCAATGGCAGGCGCTGTGAAGTATCAGACGCAGTCATGTTCACGAACTATTTCTTATGTGGGACGGATGCTTTTTATGACCATGTCGATTCATCCACCGCGGCATCGGATGTTAATTGCAACGGCATTCCCCTCGAATTGGCCGATTTATATTATATGATACAAGTAATGGTCGGTGATGCTCTTCCCCCTTATAATTTACAGCCGACACGAAACCAGCTTGTTATTTCCGCGGCCATATATTCAAATAGAATATCGCTTGCCTATAATTGCCCGGAGGATATCGGAGCGGTTTATCTGCGATTTCTTATAACCGGTGAGTTTGAGATACCGTCTCATCCGAGGTTCAGTGTCAGTTCTAATCGCATCGGCGACACCCTTCATGTCCTCATCATCAACAATGGAGATGAATACTTACAAAGCGGCCGGCATGATATGCTTGACTTTGGTTGTACCGGCACTGCCGAACTCATAGGCGCGGAAGCCAGCAATACCGAAGGAGTCAATATCCCGGTAGTCATTCGCCAGTTTTAATTAATGGGAGATGATGAAGAAATCCAAGCCTGTGGGAGGGAGCTATCATTCCACAACAAGGGGTGTGTTGAAAAGTCGTTTTCCCAAGGCTAAAGCCTTGGGATACCGGGAGATGATGAAGGAATCCCACCTTGTGGGAGAGTTACAGAATTGGCAGGTCCCATTGGGGACCTGCCCTACTCAAATATTCCCACTCAATGAAAGCGGTCGTTGAAGATCGTCCACTTGACCGTGCCGGTCGTGTCGAAGCGATACATCGTGCGCTCGACATACGAACGATGCAACGGCTGACCGAGATGATCCAGCAGAAGCGCATAGAAGCTCACCGTCAGGCTGTCGACCTCGGGCGGGATGTCGATGACACCGAAGTGCAGGGCATCCTTCTTATTCCAATTGAGCTTTTTCATCCCGTCATAATCGGGCGGAAGGACGAGCGTGACCGAATCGGGCAACAAGGTCAGGCGGATGGCATCGACGAAGAATGAATCGGAGATCATTCCGGTATCGGTTTTGGGCGAGCAGGTCACATAACAGACATATTTGTTTTTCCCCTGGCCGTACCCCTCAAGATGATTCAGCGACGACCAGAGATGGAAATAGACGTCGTATTGGTCAAAGACATCGGATAGGCAACAGCAGGCGTCTTTTGTAAAGGGATCATTCGCCTCGCCGGGGCGCTCCATCTGAAAGACATTCCAGTTCGTTTTCGACGAACACCCGGCGAATATTGCGATAATGGCAATGAGAATAAAAAGACGATATTTCATAGTACCGACTCCCCTCGATCAGCCCCGAATTGAATATCAGGATATCATTAATGGTATATAACGAGAAACACATCCGGGGACAACTTTTTTGCGGTCAAAAGTAATCTCATACCGCGGAGGAAATGAAGAGGAACGACTGGATATTCTCTATATTCCTCAATTGACAATTGAGAAAAACGGTTTATATTAATCATGTCTTATTTGTTCTTGGGAGGATTCGCCATGCGTCTATTTATTACGACGGTATTGTTTGTTATTCTGTGCCTTGGCTTTCTATTAATATCCTGCGGAAAATCCGTAGAGCCGACACCTGTCACTAATAACATGGTTCCCTATCACGGCGATATTAATGTCAACGGCGTCTCGTATGAGATAGCCGACGCCGTCATGTTTACGAATTACTTTATAGTCGGAACCGATGCCTTCGGCAGTCATGTCGACTCATCCGTCGCGGCATCCGAAGTCAATGGCAACGGCGTCCGGCTTGAGGTATCCGATTTGCAATACATGATACGATACATCCAGGGAGAAGCATACAGCATTGACAGGCTTACGCCAATTACTGATTCGTGTCTGGTATATTTAACCGGTGACCGAGGTACATATGTGTGTCAACACGATATCGGAGCGATGCTGCTTACTTGTCGGGTAGTTGGGACGGCCGGAACGCCTTTGGTATCCGCAGATATGGATATCCATTCGAGTATGGAAGGAGATACATTAAGAGTACTTGTCTATAATATCGGGAACGAGTATCTGGAATCCGGGACGCATGAAATTATTAACCTGAATATCAGCGGCTCCGTGGAACTCATCGGCGCCGAGGTCAGCAGTTATGACGGCGTAACCATCCCGGTTAAACTGCGGCCATATTGATAAGGGCTACCCCAAAAAAGGAAGTCCATATTATAAAAAGAACTCATTGACGTATTGTGATGATTGAGTATATATAGTAATATCATCTACATATCCACCGGGAGGGTGTCTATGTCCAGTCGAACGATTCTCTTGGTTCTGTCTCTCTGCCTGATTAGCCTGAGTTTCTCCTTCTGTGGTAAGGAGGTTCCCACAAAGCCTGAGGGCCCTGGTATTCTCCGCGGCGACATCGACCAGAACGGTACGGCCTTTGAAAAATCGGACGCCGAAATGCTGATTGCATATTTTGCGGAAGGCGAAAGCGCTTTCGGAAATCATGTCGAGGCATCAACCGAGGCAGCCGATGTTAACAACAACGGCTCTCCCCTGGAATTGGCCGATTTATCGTTTTTGACCGGTGTCATTAACGGTTTCTTTGACTCGTCTACCCCAACCCGGCCATCGACGGCAACATGCGAAATAGTCGGTGAATATAATTATTATGAGCCCGATGAAAATGGGGATATGCCGGACCCTGATTATGGCACGGTCGTATATTATAACTGTCAGGAAGATATTGCTTCAATCAGGTTTACATACATACTATATAGTAGCAGCTCTATTTTCCATGTCGACAACACTCATACCAGTATGGATTATTATTCATATCAAAGGAATGATACACTGATAATAGTCGCCAATAGCCTTGATGGTAAAGTATTTCTCCAACATCAGTATGCACTGGCTCTTCTTCTGGGTGGAGTATATCCGCAGATTATTGGTGTTGAGGTTGCCAATAAAAACGGCGCGACGGTTCCGTCATCATTTCGGAAAGTTATAAATCACTAAATCTGCTGAGATTGACAGAGATTATTGATCAAGATAATACTGTTTAAAAGGGCTAAGGCGCCATGCTGTGGGACCAGGCACAGCGCCTTATCTGGGAGGGATCTTACTTACAAAATCTTCAACGAGTCATTTCAGACTGTTATTGTCTTGTTTCGGCGTATAATATACGCTGCCGACCCTATAATAAGCAAGCCAAGAATTGAAAAACCTACAAGCCCCAGTCCGGGAACGGGTTGCGGGCTCTCAACAGTCAGCGTTGCCAGCATTGACGGGTGAATACTACAGTGATATGGGATAACACCCGGCGTCGTAAACTTCATTCCCCACGACATACCGGTCGTCAGAGTCCCGGAATCGAAGGTCGCCCCGGCATCATCCGATGTCGCCGTATGCGGCGCGGCATCGCTATTTGTCCAGACGACCGAATCGCCGACGGTAATCGTCAGATTGTTCGGGGAAAAGGCGAAACCGGCAATATCGATGTTGTGTGTCGCGGCCATGGCCGATGTCGAGACAATCATCATTGCCACAAACGCCAGGACCCCCTTGCAGTACTTCCAACTCATGATTAGACTCCTATTCCTACATGCGTGCTTAAAAACAAATATGGCAGGTTCACCGGGAATTCTGCCTGACAAATCGATGTTAGAGAACTGATGGCGAGAAAGTCACACCTGATACGATACAAATTCTATCTCGTTTACTTATTTTTTGGATTTTTTAAGTCCATATTCAGGCGGGGTGCGGACTGTGGTAGGTCTTGTTGGCGCACGAGGACGTACGCCAACCACAAAATAAACGGCTCAAGATTCTGTACAGGCTCTCATGCGGGACCCCACCTTTTTTGCAAGGCCAAAAAACGGATGGGCCACCCAAGCCGCACATGGCTGAAGCCATGTGGTACCGGGTTAGAGGTGATGATTTTTAAGACATCCCACAGTAAGGGGAGTGTTGGACAAGTCGTTTTTTCAAAATAAAGATACGGAGTATAAAGGTAACATCAATCGTAAGTGCTTGTTGCATAAATCCTGAGATTGCGACGCCCTAAGAAGGGCTCGCAATGACGTCTGCTTGTAATAGGTTTTTCAATAAGCCCCAAGCTGTGGGGCACCCTCACGGGGTCGAAAGATTATATTGCAAAACGGCGGCCGGTAAGGAACCGAACCGCCGCCTTGTCACGGGATAAAATTTCTATTGCACCCAGAGGGGGCCGACCTGAGGGCGGTCGCCGTCTCTAAAAATATAATTGATGAGATAAACCGCATCGCCGATGTTTATTGAGCGGTCGCCGTTTACATCTGATCGCCAGAGCGGGTATGCCGGAGATGCGCCGTCTTTAAAGATAAAATTCACCAGATAGACGGCATCACCGATATTGACGCTCCAGTCACCGTTTACATCACCAGGCTGATAATTGAATGCGACATGTACCGGGCCATCGCCCATCGTATAGGTGCGAATGATGTTGCCGTCGGTGTCGAGGCGACTGATTTTGTCGCCGAAATTACATGCGAAATATGTCGAATCCTGAAAAGGCACAATTCCCATTGCCCCCGAGTCTACTGCAATAGGATTCGCGGAGCCATGATATAGCTCATAGGTTATGGCATCATAAGAGAATACTTCGCCGTCGGCCGCCCATCCGCCTGCCGAAATGAAAACGCGATCATCCGGTCCAATCGCCAACAGGCTGGGGTCTCCCCCCAATTCGACCGTGTCCATGATATCATTCGTGAACGCATCGATGATGAGCGCCTTGCCGCGCTCCGACCAGTAGTCTCCGGTGCAAATGCAATGAATCTTGCCGGTTCGGTCAATAGTGACGAACTGCGGATTAGTCGGCGTCAGAATATCGATTTCCGAAAATACGCTGTCGGCATTTAAATCGTAAACGACGACCCTCCCCTGTCCCCAGGTGAACGTATTGAAATCGTATCCGGTGACGGCGATATATGCCTTATCCCTGATGATGACAATCCCCTCCGGTGCTGTTCCGACCGGAGCCGTCGATATGACCTGATTAGTCGACAGGTCGATTTTGGCGAGCGCATTGCTCACTAAAAGGGTAACGTACAGATAACTATCACCCGAAAAGGCCATCCAGAACGGGCTGCTGCCGGCAGGGAGCAAAATCCACCCGACGGTCGATTCCGTATTGATGTCGATGATCTGGATTTCATCTGTGCCCGACAGAAGGACATAGGCGAGGGTATCGCGGACAATAATCTGATTCGGATAGCAATTGATATCGGAGCCAAGTGTCACGATATCGTTAGTCACGAAATTGGTAGTGAGATTGATTTTCGAGAGCGTCTCGCTCGAAGTATTAATGACATAGGCGGTCGGAGTGGCGGCCTGGATACTCCCGAGTAGGCAGAGACTGATACAGAGAATTATAGATTTCCTAATCATCGTTTTACTCCATATTGGATGTCGCGGCTTTTCTGGAAAGACCGGGTTGATAAGACAATCGGACGGAGACACCCCATTCGCGTCCGGGCATGGGGTATTGACCTATTAAGACATAATCTTCATCGTTAAAATTGTCAAGGCGATACATCACGCGGACATCGAAATCCGAAAACGGTACGGTGAACCCGGCCGCAATATCGTTCACCTGATAAGCATCATACCATTTGGTGTTGGCGGCCAGCGCGAAGCGGCGTCCGACCGAGCGCAGGCTGGAGCGGCAGAACATTCCTTTATATTTCACTTCCGCTGTCCAAGTCGTAATGTAACGCGGACGGAAGGTCAGATCTTTATTGTATGATGGGCCGCCCGGTGTCCGGTTTTTCGGCGCGATAACGGTGTTCTGATATGACAATGCCAGCACATCATCAAACAGGTCCAGTTCGATAAAATCCTCGTGACCGGTTACTCGTGAGGCATCGAGATTCACCGGCTTCCAGGTTTCGCCGGGAGATGAAGGCTGCCAGAAGATGAGATCGCGCGTGTACTGGTGGAAATAAGTTGTGCCCATCGATACTTTGACCGGATTGATGAGATGAATTTCAAGGCCGACATCGCTGTGTTCGGATTTCTCCGGTCTCAGGTCGGGATTGCCTGCCGAGCGAACGTCTCCTTTCCAGAACAGCGCATTGACTTCCGGCAGGCGAAACGACCTGCCGTATCCGGTTCTGAGGATGATTTTATTATCATCGCCTTTAACGAATGACAGCGTGAGTTTATGCGATGTGTTTTCATCGTGGCGGATTTCCTCGGAATCATTCGTACCGTTCCGGCGCGTGTCGGTATTATCGAAGCGTACCGAGCCGCTCAGAGTTACGGCATCGGGCAACCATTGCCGATGTAATTGAACTGTCTGGCGGTCGTGAGCGAATACTCCGATGTTATCGCGAACCGTGCGCCCGAGAGAGGCGATCGGCCTGAGGAGATCATCATGGTAGAGAATGTTTCTTTCGACCGAGGTACCGAGAGTAATATCATTGCCGGCGAACGGTATGACGTTATGTGTCGCCTCTGCTTTGGCAATGTCATTGATGTAGCGGGATTCGAATCGCGATGCAGCCTGTTGATGATCGAGGTTATTGAAATACTGTTCGAAGCGGGAGAATCCGATTGTTACTGTCTGTGTCCAGTTCGGCGAGTATTCCGATTCGAGTTTCACATTTGCCTGCAGGCGATTATCCTCTTTCCACGCGGTCGTATCCGGATTGGAGACAGGCCCCGGCATACCGCTTGTCGAGTGATACACCTGGCCGGAGAGCGATAATGCAGTGGTGGGATTGAACTCATATCTCCCCGAGCCATAGAGACTCGTTTGTTCTATTTCGGAATTCATCCTGTTCCCGGTATAAGATTTCACGAGATCCGGCCGTGGTGACACGGAGTATTGAAACGGAAAATCGCCGTATGCGGAGAAATTACTGATGCTGATACGGTGACTGAAGTGAGCCGAGGGAATAAAATCTCGGGCGGTCAACTCAAGACGCTTACTCTGCCAATCGGCCCAGTTTCTTGAAAGACTGATTTGCGGTTTGTATTCATTTTCCAAAATCGTCCGGATGTCTATGACTCCTGCGACGGCATCGGAGCCGAAGCGGGCCGATTCCCCCCCTTTGTACACCTCGATGCGGTCGACGATTTCGAGAGGAATCGAACTCAGGTCGGCGACTCCGGTACCGGCGGTATTCACACGCTGTCCATCGATGAGGACGAGTACGTGTTTGGGATCGCATCCGCGGATGCTCACGCGTGATTCCGAGCCCGCGGGGCCGGTCGTCTGGACGTAGACGCCGTCGATATCGTCGAGGACATCGGCGACGGTCGTCGAAGCCTGTTTTTCGATATCTTCCCTGGTGACGGCGGCGACTTCGGAGCGATTGAGCTGTGCGGCATTTCCGGTGACTGTCGATTCGCCGAGATAATAGATCTTTCGATCGAGGCGAAAATCGACTTCAGTATCGGTACCGGCGGCAAGAGTAATGTGCCGCCAGTCGGAATCTTCAAATCCGTCGGCCTCGGCGCGGATACGATAATCGCCGACCGGCAGGGATACAAGCCTGAAGGCACCGTTATCACCGGATATAGCGACGGCCTCGGAGTTTTCAATTGAAATGAATGCTCGGGCAATCGGGCTGCCATCGGTGGCATCGTATACGAATCCGGTAACGGAGCCTATTTCCTGGGCGGTGAGCCTTTCAGATACTAATAATAGAAAGCAAAAGATTACTGCTGCGGCGATGCGATATGGTGTTGCGGGATTGGCGCAATAAAAAATCCCGGCAACACCTCTGGAAGTTCGGGACGTGTTCAACTTCCCCTCCCTCGAGGGCTGTCGACTCAAAAGGTTTCGACATCGGCAGGTCTCCTGGCTTACGGCTTCCAACCTACTTCGACCGCCTTCCCCCCGGTTTCCCGAGAGTGGACTTAAGGTCGTTCGTAGCCGATTACAGTAGCGGGGCTGCGACGGATTTACACCGTCTTCCCTATTAACCGCTGTGCGGGCCGCTGTCTTATGTTATGTTTGGGCAATTAATATCGATACCGAGTTTCTGTCAATAAAAAAACCCCGCCGGTTAGCGGGGTTTCGATTAAGTCTTTACGACACATTCAGAAAAATTTCTTATTCATCCTTGATAATGATCTGATAATCGGGATATACCTCGACTTCAGGCATTGTCAGATTGAATACCAGATTGGTAACTTCCGTGACCATACCATCCTGAACCAGATAGATGGAGGCGGGACGAGTGTCACCCGTTTCGGTATTGCGAATCGTCAGAACGCCGTTGTTGACATAGAGTTCTTTTACGGTGTCAGGCAGCGTTGTTAAAACTCTTGATGTATAGTTGCCCCAGCCTTTATGACGGTAAATCTTCGTCTGCTGTTGTGTAATTGCGCCGGTGCAATTGATATACTTGACGACGGTATCGACGCGGGTAAGCGGGAACTGACTGCCATACTCACTCAAAGCCGTGTCCCGTGTAATAACAAAGAAGTCGTTGAAAGTCGTATCGTCACCGTCGATAATCGTATCGATGGCAATATCACAGTAGGTGGCCGAATCGATCGCGATATAGTTCGTATCCGTCCGGCTGTAAAAGACCCATCGGACCGTATCAAAATCGACGGCTTCCGGAGGAAGGATCAGCGTATCATCGGGGTTGGTTACGACTCGTACCGTATCAAACCATGTCACCAGCATGCGTTCGACATAGACAAGAGAATCGAACTTTGGTGTGAGCGTATCAAACGCCGTCGCGTAAATCTTTACTGAATCCGGGTGACGATACAGCGTATTCACCGGGTCCGGGGTTTTGGTGACTCTGACCGTATCGGCTGATAACAATGTCCAGGTCGATTCTTTGACCATGCCGTATTCAATCTTGAATTCATCAGCCCACGTGTACGTATTGCCGCGTTGGAAACTGAATGTGTATTCCTGTCCGGGCGTGAAACCGAAGTTGATCGATGTCGTATCGAAGGTCGTATCGGTGCCATCGACAATCGTATCGATGTCCGTAATGTACGTACCGGCAGCCTGCGTGCCGATATATCCGTTGGCATCGGTGAATACCGATTCGAGCCAACCGATGTCGGGCGTCACTGTCAACTGCACGGAGTCGACGCCGAATGTTTGATAATCGTTATCGACTATCATGTGAAACACAGGATACGCCTTGTGTGATTTCGGAATCGGATTGACGGTATTATCATCGTTCTTGTCACACGCGACCGCGAATATCAGAATCATAGCCAACAGGACTGTGACTTTTTTCATTTGCTCCTCCCGATAGTGTCGTCAAGCAAGGCATAAATAATAATATCTCAGGCGATATCGTGCAAGAGAAAATATACCTTTTTTGAAACTTGACGAATGTAACCGTCCGCGTGTGCAATCCGAATTACAGGGTTATCCGGAAACGCGGAAGTTCCAGCGATGTTTCAAAACAACAAGGCAGCCCAGGACCAGCAGAATCGTGCCTGCCCACAGGAAGTTCATGGTCGGCTTTTTCGACACTTCCATAATCAGGCGGTCCTGCGGTAAATCTGCCGTTAACCCGCTGACGGTCAACTTGATGGAGCCGTCGTCGGCGTTAATGGTTTCAAGGCGCACCTGGTGGTCGGCATCTCCCGCCATCAACGAGGCATCCTCGTGGTGCATAACGCCTTGCTCAAAAGAAATGGCCGGTGTAATCTGTTCTTTATTTCCTTCGGCGTCCTGCACTTCCAGAATCGCGCCGAATCGCATGGCCGCACCTTCACTGTGCGCCTGCGCGTCGAACTCTTTGAAATATAAGAAGTAATCACCGAGCTGTACTGACTGGTCGCGCTTCAATGTGACGCCACGATCCTCGGATAAATCCTGAATCTGCTCGGGGCTGAAGTACATGTCATAAAACAGGTGTCGGCGAATGAACGGCTTTTTCATCATCCCGCCCATTCGGCTGGACCAGTAGAGCTTGGGACGGGCCTCGTATGACGCTCCCCCGTCTTGGACGGCGAGAAGCAGTTCGTTATCCGGTGTCGTTAATTCGTTAGCCATCCCCTGGTAGGTGAGCTGCATACCGAAAGCATTGCCGGTGTCATCGCGATTGATAACGACCTTTTCGTGAGTGGCATAGGCCGACGAACCCAAAATCCCCAGAAGCATCAATGCGAAGCCGAAGTGAGCGAGCTGCGCGCCGGCTTTCATCATATTACCCGGTAAGAATTTAACAAGGCTGATCAGGTTTGCCGCCAGGGCCAGTGAGACGGTGAAAATGTATGCCAGATATGAGGGTGAGGTAACTCCGAAGAAAAAGCTTATGCCGGTTATAACAACTGCGAGTATCGCCGGCAAAAGAAGCTTTTTAAATACGGTCGATGCGGAACCGGATTTCCAGGTTACGATCGGGGCGAAACTCATAAATACGCCCATCAGAATCGCCAGTGGGAATGATATGCGGGTGTACACTTCGGTATCGACGGCTCCGGCCTGTCCGAAGAATCCGGTGATGAGCGGCCAGGAAGTGCCGGCCAGAACGAACACGGCGATCAGGCACAATGCCCAGATGGAGAAAATAAGGGTGAACTGTTTAGAAGTCACCGACATATCAATGCTCGGGCCCTTGATGCTCGTGAAGCGAGCAAAGAACAATAATAACGCCAGGATGGCGGTGCCGATCATGAAACTAATTAAAAAGCCATTTTGTCCGAGGTCGACAAAACTGTGTACGGAGAAATCGGCCAGAACGCCTGAGCGGGTCAGGAAGGTTCCATAAATGACCAGCAAGAAGACACTGATCGATAAAAACAGGTTTGTCTTTCGCATCGCACCATTGGGTCGCTCCATGATGATGCCATGGATCAGGGCAAGCGATATCAGCCACGGTACCAGCGATGAATTTTCCACCGGATCCCATGCCCAGTAGCCGCCCCAGCCGAGGGTTTTGTAAGCCCAGAAGCCGCCCATAATATTGCCCGCGGCGAGTGCTGTCGCGACGATAATGACCGGGGTGAACACGACCGTCAGCCAGTTTTTATAGCGATTCGTAAACAATGCGGCTAAAGCAATAACGAACGGCAGTGCCGCCGAGGCATAGCCGATAAACATCACCGGCGGATGAATGACCATCCAGTAATCGATGAGCAGCGGATTGAGGCCCGCGCCATCGGCCTGTGGGACGGGAAGTTTTTCGAATGGTGACAGGATAATCAGCATCGTGCAGAAGAACAGGTTTATCAGACCATAGAATACCATCGCATAGTTCGTATATTCCTTGCCGCGGAAAATGAGGTAAAAACCGAGAATCGACAGAAGCGACATCCACAGCAGATAGGTCCCCTGCTGGCCGCCCCAGAAAGCCGCGATCATGAAAAAGAACGGCAGTTGCGATGAGGAGTATTCGAAAACGTACTTGTAGGAATAGTCACCGACGAGGAAATAGTATAACAGCAGAAATGCTGCGCCGAGTGTCAGGACGGTAAAGTAGTAATAGCTCACCCTGGCCAGCGATGCGAAGCGCTGATAGCCTCGGGTAACCATAAAATAAGAAACCGTACTGGTAGCGGTGGCCGCTAAAGCCAGGACAATAAGTAGTGCTCCGATATTCACGAGATTATGCCTCCTGATCCGTTCCCTGGAATCCCTGATACTTCGAAGGACATTTTACCAACAGTTGATCCGCCTGGAGAGCTCCTTCGTGGTACAATCCCTTGGCAACGATGGAGGTGGCTTGGTCGAAATTGCCGGGTACGACGCCGCTGTAGACGATTTTCAGGCGGCGGTTGCTGTCCGGTTCTTCCAGATCCGTTATATAGAAGGTGAGATGTGAGTGTTCGACGTCGTAGTCGACGGAGTCCTTGTCGATTTTTCCCATGACCTGAACGGCGCCGTCCGCTGTGGTCACATCTGACAGCGAGACATAGCGAATCGTGGTGCCCATCAGCGAGTACAAGACCCAGCCGCCGAAGCCCACGATGATGATCAGGCCGATAATAAGTTTTGCTTTCACTCTATTTATCCTCAAGCTTTTTAGTCTTGGTATCGAGCATCATCAGATATACGAACAAAGCAATCCAAATGATGAGGGTAACTGCCATGACGATGTAATTCGAGGCCATATTTATGATTCCTCCAGATACCGCCGCTCCTTACCGAGTACGCGGCGGGCTACCGTAAACATCCAGAAAAAGAGCATGGTAAAGGCGATGAGCGACGGGAAAAACACCATCATGGTATCGCCCGACATCGCGATTTTACCGGATTTGTCGACGATGGAATCCGAGGGGTGCAGAGACGGCATCACTCGGGGGACGACAAAAATGAGAAACGGCACCGTGATGAATGCGAATATCGAATAGACTGCGGCCAGTTTGGCCTTGCGCTCCGGATCCTCGATGGCCGAGCGCAGCGCGAAATAGGCGCCGTATATGAGAAGTAGAATAAATATCGATGTTTCGCGAGGGTCCCAGTTCCAGAATGACTGCCAGGTGACTTTGGCAAACAGCGAACCGGTCACGGTAGCGAGAAAACAAAACACGAGTCCCAGTTGGGCGGCCGCGAGAGCCGCGTCGTCATCGGCCAATTCATTGCGGCGCAGATATTTTATCGAGAATATCATGGACCAGAGAAAGGCGACGACGGACACCCAGGCCTGCGGCACATGGAAATAAAAAATCCGGCTCGCCTCGCCGATCATCTGCTGGGGCGCCGGCGTCAGAAATGCCATTACGATAACCCAGCACATGAGAATGAATATCAGAATTTTCCACCACATATTTTATGCTATCCCTGTTTCCTGCCGGGGCCAATATAGTACATTCCGCTGTAAAAACAAACCAATTTGAGCCATGTTCCCAAATAAGTCACTTTATTCGTCCCAGACGAATTCGAAGAGTAACAGCGACGCCGTTATCATCACGACGGCGTAACCGAAGAGAAGCTGTATCTCGCCGGAGATACTTGCGAACCCTGATGCCCTGGTTGAAAATACCGCCGTAGTCGCCTTGATGGCACCGATGAGCAGCGGTAATAAAATCGGAAATGCCAGTACTGCAAAGAGCGCGTTTTTGACTCCGGCTTTTGATATTATCGCGGCAATCAGGGTTGTGGCTCCGGCCAATGAGACCGCCCCGAGGAATAATATCAGGATGAACAGGAGCGGTTCCGATACGACGGCATCTGTGAACACTAAAAAGAGCGGCGCGATGATAATTTCCAGAATGAGCAAGAGAATGAGATTGAAGAGCAACTTGCCGAGATAAATCGCGGTCGGATCGGCGGTCAGTTTAAGGACGGTTGCCGTTTTAGTCTCTTCTTCGCGGATGAACACCTGCGCCAATCCCGACATGGCTGAAAAGAACAGGATAATCCAGAGCAGCGCCGCATAGACCGCCGGCTGGAGACTTTTCTGCCCTATCGAAAACGATACCACCGTCAGGGTCGTTACGCCGAACAGCAGAATGGCATTGAGGGCATACCGGGTGCGAAATTCGCATCGGAGATCCTTCTTCAGTACTGCCAGCAGCTTAGTCATCAAGCCGATAGACGTGGTCGGCAAAGGCGTACTCTCCCTGTTCATTGGTGGCGATGAGCAATATCCCGTCTTTTTTCTGGCGGGCGATGACAGCGGCGACGACTTTTTTGCCGTCGTCGTCGAGGTTGGCGCTCGGTTCATCGAGCAAGAGAAATTTCGGTTTATTCAGCAGGGCGACGGCGTATTTCAGTCGCTGCTTCATACCGGAAGAATAAGTGCCATAGGCATCGTTGCCGCGTCCGTAAAGTCCGACATCCTGCAATATATTTTCGATTTCGGAATCACTCAGTGTCTGCCCTCGCATCGTGGCGAAAAAGCGCAGGTTTTCGGCGGCGGTGAGCGGATCGTAGAGCGTCATTTCCGGACCGACATAGGAGAGCAGATCTCGCAGGGCCTTCTTATCCAGTTCCCCGTCGGGAGAACTGTAGATGACTTTGCCGCGCGATGGGCGAATCAGTCCGGCAAGGATTTTTAAAAGTGTCGTCTTGCCCGATCCGTTTCTCCCGACAATGGCCAGCGAATCACCGTCATTCAATGCGAACGACACATCGCGCAGGACTTTGCGATGCGCAAAATTTTTCTTAACTTGTTTGGCCTCTACTTTATACAAGCTGAATTCCGACTAAAAGTTAGTAAACAATAACTTTTTATCTTGGGGGAATCAAGGAAAATCGGCAGAACTTTGGCACCGGTCATCGTACTGTTTAGGACGAACAGAGAGCCGCTTGACAAATACTCGCGAGATGCTCATTATTAGATATGCGATCGAACCGTAATAGCAAATCGAAACGGCTTGGCCGACAATGGTATCAATATCTGCTCCTGGTCTCTTTCCTGTTGGCCGGTAATGGGTTGACGGCGATTATTCGGGTTCCGGCCGATGCGGTATCGATACAATCCGGCATAACGCTCGCCGCTGACGGCGATACGGTTCTGGTTTCGGCTGATATATATAGTGGTACCGGAAACTCCGGTATTCGATTCTGGGGTAAACGGATAGTCGTTAAATCGGAGTCCGGACCCGGGGCAACGATCATCCAGGCGACCGATACGACGCGGTTGATATTGTTCGATCAGGGCGAGGATTCTTTCGCGATCCTCGATGGGTTTACGATTTCGGGTGTTTATGAAACGGTCGAGGACTGGCTCGATCCCTTCAGTGGTGGAATCGTGATAGACAGCGCTTCGCCGGTGATTCGCAATTGTATCATTCGAAACAGTTATCGCGATGAAGGGGGCGGCGTTTATATCGCGAGCGGCTCTCCTCTCTTTGAAAACTGTACGATTATCAATAATCAGGCGGTCGTTCGAGGCGGCGGGATATTCAATGGCGCGGGATCGGTGCGGATGATATCGTGCACAATTGAGAATAACCGCGTGTATGGTCCGATTGATTTCTGGCTGGCGTATGGCGGCGGTATCTATAATAGTGGTGACATTTCCCTGACCGATAGCCGGATTTCCGGAAACCGGGTCGATCATGTGTCATTCGAACCGTCATCGACGGACTATGCGTTGGCGCAGGGCGGCGGGATTTATAGTCTGGCGGGGCGATTGCACATCGACAGTTGTATCGTGTCGCACAATTCCTCGGGCGTCGCGGGAGGGATACTGGCGGGACTGGAATCGGTTGAGCTGTTACGATCCGTGTTCTTTAACAATACTGCCGATATTTATGCCGCGGTCGTGTTCATGTCTCCGGGCAGCGGCATCATTGGAGAGCTGACGGCGGATCACTGTACTTTTGCATGTAATTACTCGGCACAGATATCGTCCGACGGTATCGCAATTGTCAATAACCCCACCGAGTCGGGAATTGAGTTTCATATACCTGACATATTTGCAGCGAGTGACCATGATATTGCCGAAGGAACGGCTCGTATCGCCAATTCGATATTCGTATTTAACGGTTCGGCGCCAATACTGACCGAGATCGATCAGAGTGTTGTCACAATCGGGTTCAATGATTTCTGGCACACGGTATCAGGTCCGCATTTTAATGGAATCGCGGACAAGGTTGGAGTTGATGGGAATATTTCGGCCGATCCGTTTTTCTGCATGGTTTCCGATTCGGGGCTTGGACCGGACAGCCTCTCGCCTGTCGTTACTGCTGATGAGTTCGGCGGCATCATCGGCGCAAAAGATGTGGGATGCCGCAATATTAACGATATCGGAGTGTCATTATATACTGCTGTTCTGAACGGCGGGGATGCCGGGGAAAATCAAACGATACTCGATAGCGTGATCCAATTGCTTTCTCCCTGGGATACGCTCGTATTGGCATCAGACAGCCCTCGCGCCGAGATTAATTATCTCCAGATCGATTTTCCGCTCTATGTCGTCGGTCCGGGGACGGCGGCGCCTGATACATTTGTACTGAGTGAAGCCGAGTATCCCGCCAAGCGGGCAGTCGTTTATATTCGAGACTTTTGCGTCATTGACGGGTTGGTGATTGAGGCATTCGAACCGTCCGGGGTTTTAGTGGGATATAATGCGGTGAACTGCGCGGAATCTCCTGCCATTGTATCGAATTGTGATTTATGGTCGCCGGAATCGGATGCGGCATTCGCCAATTTCGACGGGACGCCATTAGTGCGCACCTGTGATCTGATTTCGGGATTGTCCGTATTCGGTGCGCAGGATATTGTCGCGTCATACAATTATTGGGACTGTGTCGATAACGCCTGTATCGATAGCAAGATTCAATTCGACAGCCTGTTTTTTACCGGGCGAGTCAGGTATTCGCCGTTTCTGGATGACATCCCGACAGATGTAGATAATGAATCATCGGTTGTAATGCCGAGTCTCCTGTCGGTCGAGCAGAATGCACCCAATCCGTTTAATCCGACAACAACGATTCGCTTTTCGCTCCGGCGATCTGCACAGGTACGGGTAGATATCCTGAATATTCTGGGACAAAAAATCACAGAGTTGTATGACGGTCAACTACCGGTGGGGGCGCATTCCCTGATATGGGATGGAGCTGGGTATCCCTCCGGTATTTACCTGTATCGAATTGCGGCCGATGCGGATGTCACCACAAAAGAGATGATATTACTGAAATAAAACTGTACGGAAATGAGAAACGGTGACACCGGGCGACCGGCGCCGCATCGAGGAGATTCCTCGTCAGCTAAAACATTGCCGCAATGGCCGCGAAGCGATCCTTCTTCAGTTTTTTCATGACCTGTTCGACGGGGCATTCCCTGCAATTCAAATCAACATGGGTGGTAATAATAGAAGCGATATTTTTGTCGAACAAGTTGGCGTGTTTGTCACCGAAATAGCTTTTGGCCAGCAAATTCGCGCCGCGAAGAAGTTCGCAATCCTCGCAATTGGGTACTCGACCGATTACCCGCAATGATTCCGCAATCTCCCCTGCGGATGTCTTTGAAAACAGCGTGCTCATAAATTTCCTTCCGATTCCATTCGGATATTTATACACAATGTGCGCAAACGCGGACGACTAAATCAACTAAAAACTTGGACTTACGATGAATTTTTTCAAGTAATCGTTTATTCGATGATAGTACAGAGCCGCGACCAGCGCACGCGCTCATAAAAATGTACGAAGAAATGGCCCAAAAACTTTGGAACTGTCGTTAAATCGTCAAGTCGGACTTTTACCTCGTCGGCGTCGGGTTCCCACGACCAATGAATAATGACGGCTTTACCGGTGACCAGTTCGAGCGGTACAGGGCCCCAGAAGCGTGAATCGGAGCTGTTGTCGCGGTTGTCTCCCATGCAATAGATATAGCCCTTCGGCACAATATATTTTCTCATATTATCCCGCTTGCGATCGGGCCCCTGTCGAAACGTATGGGGGCTGGTGAACTTGGAATGTTCGGGATTGGGGAATATCTCACCATCGACATACAGGACTTTGTCGCGAATTTCGACGACCTGTCCCTCGGTTGCCACGCAACGCTTAATATAATCAGTGGTTAAATCTACCGGATATTTGAAAATAACGACATCGCCCGGTTCGGGATTGCGCCATGCGGGCAGGCGCCAGGAGGTGAATGGAACTTGTGCACCGTAGATGAATTTATTGGCGAGGAGGAAATCGCCGACGAGGAGCGTATCTTCCATCGACTGGGATGGGATTTTATAGGCCTCGACGGCCGAGATTTTTATCACCAAGGCGAGGAAAAAGGCAATGACCATCGACCTGAAAAAATCGAATACTCCTGAAAATCGGGGTGTGCTCACGAGATCCTCAATAATAAAGCACAGGTATAATTCCTACCGCTGTCGCGTGTGTCAGTCGACCGACTTCAGGAATCTATCCCAACGAATGCGGCCGAAGAAGTGCGTCGTATTTTCCCAAACCGAGGTCGGGATTGTCGTCAGGTCAGTCAGGTCGATCGAAGTGGCATCATCCGGCGCCAGAGACCATTGGATAAACATGACTTTTCCCTCGATAAGTTCGAGCGGCACAGGTCCCCAGAAGCGGGAGTCATAGCTCCGGTCTCGATTGTCTCCCATTGCGAACACATTTCCGGACGGCACGGTATAGGGACCGAAATTGTCTTTAGCCGGTCTCGCCACATCGATGCGGTTACCGTCTTCATATTTTGAAAACTCAGGATCGGGGAATTTCTTTCCGTCGACATAAAGAACTTTATTGACGACTTTGACGACCTGTCCCTCGGTAGCGACACATCGCTTCACATAATCGGTTTTGCGATCCCCGGGATATTTAAATGTAATAATGTCGCCCTGTTCCGGCTGGCGAATCGCGGGGAGGCGATATCCGATGAAGGGGATTTTGGCGCCATAGAGCAGTTTATTGGATACGACCAGGTCGCCGATGAGCAGCGTGTCTTCCATTGAGGATGACGGGATGCCGTACGCCTCGACAAACGAGGTTTTAATAAAGAAGGCGGCTACGACGGCGAAGATGATGGCCTTGACATAGGAAAAGGATTCATCCATCATCTGTTTCCTGACTTTTGTATTTATGTGCTTGTCCGAGTCCTGACTTTGGCTTTTCTTCCTGGTCTTTTTTGTCACTCCAGCCTCCGATGCGGCAATCAGCCGGTTATCCAGCGTACGATATCATTGTATGTCACCATGACGATTGTTATCAGTAAAAACACCAGTCCGACCTGCTGGGCGATAATTCTGGCATTCATCGAGACCGGTGATCCTTTGATTTTTTCAATCAGCAGAAACATCAGATGCCCGCCATCGAGGACCGGTATGGGCAAAACATTCAGAATACCCAGGTTGACGGACAACAGCGCCATGAAGGCCAGCAGGGTATCGAACCCGTGCCGGGCCGTCTCCCCTGCCATCTGGACGATGAAGAGGGGGCCGCCGATCAGCTTGGCGGAGATTTTCAACGAGAGGAGATCACGGAGAAATACAAAGACCATGGACCCGAATTCGATTGTCTTCTCCATGCCCCGTTTCATGGCATCGATAAATCCCATTTCCTTTGTCGAACTATGCTGTCCGACGCCGATTATACCGGTCGAATCGCTGACTCCATCGGCATTCGTAATGCCCATCACATCGGTAGTCACGGTGGCCGAATACGTCTGGCCTCCTCGCTGCCATTCAATCTCTATCGGCTTGCGGATTTCGGTACGAATAAGGTTTGCCATACTCGCAAAATCCGTGACCGGCTGGCCGTTGATGGCGGTGACGATATCGCCTTCCTGCATGCCTGCGATTGCGGCGGGACCGTCCGGTGCAATAACACCGACAACGGCATGCTCCTTATCGACGACCTCTTCGCCCTGAACCCAGTAAACGCCCCAGAGAATCAGCCAGGCGATGAGGAAATTCATGAAGGGTCCGGCGAAGACGACTAAGGCTCGCGCACCGATCGATTTCGACATGAATTCGTCGGGCGCACCGGTTACTTCTTCGCCCGGAGTTTCACCGGCCATCTTGACATAGCCGCCAAGCGGCACGATACCGATACAATACTCGGTTTCACCGTATTTCTTTTTTAAGATCGTGGGGGGAAAACCCAGCGAAAATTTTTCGACGCGGATACCGGCCTTCTTTGCCATGAGAAAATGGCCGAGTTCGTGGAAGAATATTAAAACGCCGAGAACGAATATGGCTGATAAAGCTGTTGTCATACGTTAACCTTGATTAATTCTGTCGCCCTGATTCTTGTTTCCTTGTCCACATGTAATATATCGTCAAGGCTCGGATTGTCAATTACATCATGTTCAACTAAAATCCGCTCAATAAGTTCCGTGATATCGGTGAATCCGATCCGTTTTTCCAAAAAGGCGGCAACGGCGACTTCGTTGGCGGCATTGAGGACGGCGGGAGCGGTTCCGCCGTCGCGGGCGGCCTCGCGGGCCAGCCGCAGGGCCGGGAATTTATTCTCGTCCGGTTCGTAGAAATCGAGATGCCCGGTTTTCGTGAAATCGATTTTGCCGTTGTCCGATTCCAGTCGCTGGGGCCAGAACAGCGCATAGGCGATCGGCAATTTCATATCCGGATTGGACAACTGCGCGATTACGGAACTGTCGACGAATTCGACCATGGAGTGAACGATCGATTGCGGATGAATGAGAATTTTGACCTGATCGGGATCGACCGAAAACAGCCAGACGGCTTCTATCAATTCGAGTCCTTTGTTGACCAGCGTCGATGAATCGATCGTGATCTTCGGCCCCATCTTCCAGGTTGGATGCGCCAGCGCTTCTTCGACCGTGATATCTTTAAATGTGGCGGCGTCTCGTTCGCGGAACGGCCCGCCGGATGCCGTCAGCAGGATGTTTCTCACTTCCATGTCGCGGCCGCTTTTCAGGCATTGCCAGATGGCCGAGTGTTCGGAATCGACCGGGAGAATTTTGCCTCCCGATGCGAGGACTTCTTTTTCGAAGAGCGGTCCGCCGACGACGAGGGATTCCTTGTTGGCGAGGGCGAGGTGTTTGCCGGAGCGAATCGTTTCGAGCGATGCCCGGAGACCGGCTGCGCCGACGAGGGCGTTGAGGACAATGTCGTTTTCCTTTAATGAGGCGACTTTCGTCAGGCCCTCCTGGCCATAGAGGTATTCCGTTTTGGGGAGGCCGTCGATTTTTTTCAGGGCCTCGATTTCCTTCTCGGAATAGGCGACGACATATGCGGGGTGATATTTCTTTATTTGTTCCGCCAATAGGTCGACATTCGTACCTGCGGCCAATGCGACGATGTCGAAAATATCCGGGTAGGCATCGATGACGTCCATGGTCGAACGGCCGATTGAGCCGGTGGAACCGAGTATGGTCAGTTTTCTTTTATTCATCCCTGCTTTCTGTACGGAAGATTATACCGCACTGTTGCAGATTAGTCTAATACACGACAGTCTCGATAACAAAATAAAAACGCCCCGAGATTTGGCTCCGGGGCGCTGCAATTTATATGTACCGGCGGCAATTATGCCTGCACATCGCCTTCTGAAGCGGCCTTCGGCGGCTCTTTCCCTTCTTCCCAAATTCTGAGTATATGTATGGGTTCCAAGGGCTTGTCGTCTTTATCCGTCTCCACGTTTCCGATTTTCTGGACGACATCCATGCCTTCGATAGTACGGCCGAATATCGAGTATTTGCCGTCGAGATCGGGGCGCCGGGCCAGACAGATGAAAAACTGGCTGGAGGCGGTATTATAATCGTGTCCGCGGGCCATCGACAGAGTACCCGGATTATGCGGCAGACTGGAGAATTCCGAGGGGATGACATATCCGGCGTTGCCGCTTCCGTCGCCGTTGGGGCAACCGGACTGAATCACGAATCCCTCGATAACTCTATGGAATATCATGCCGTTGTAAAAGCCGGTGTTGACCAAGTCGAGAAAATTGGCGACATGATTGGGGGCGACATCGGGCCACAGCTCCAGTTTTATCGTCCCAAATTCCGTTTCCACAATCACATGCGGGTAATCGTCGCCGGGATGTTTATCTTTTGTCTCGCCTTTGCCCGCTTCTTCGGACGTACAACCGATCGTGACAAGCAGAAGAAAGGCCAGGCACAGCGAAATAAATATTTTCATGGTTCGAACCTCGTTGTCATTACAATTCACTCACTATGCCCCGAAAATAAAAGGCGGCTATTTGATTGTCAAACAAATAACCGCCGAGACAGAATATGCGTCTTTAATATTAATTTGATACAATAAAAGTCTTAAGCACTCCGCTCCCGGTGTCGGCCGCATCGGCATATGAAACCAGCACGTTTCCGGTAAAGGACATTGTGCACAGCGGTACATTCGCACCTGCGGGCATTGACTGCAGCGGGTCCATTAATTTCGGAAGTATGATGATCCTCATATTGTTGCCGGAGCGAAAAACAGTATAGTCCATTTTATGGGCAGCGACATAGAAATTCGGGTCCTGTACCTGGTCATCAAAGAAAATTGAGAGAATGACTCCTCCGACCGGGACATCACAACTGTAAGCGAGGGTCAGCGATGTTCCATTATCGGTCACCTGGATAGTGAGAGAATCGGTTGTCGATGTTGATTGCGATAACATCTTCACATCGCCGTGACACTCGAAATCTCCGGCGGCCATTATTGCCCGGTATAATCCCGGCGCTACCTCCACCCCTACCGTATCGGTTCGATCCCAATAGGTGAAATAACGCCCGGCATCGAGGTGAGTCGAGACGAGCCGTTTGATCACTGTCTGGTTCGTATCGATGATGTACACATCGACATTGCCGGCCGCAGGGATATCATAGAGGAACATGATCTGCTGGAGTGTGGGATTGGGGTAGGCCGGATAGAGGGCATATTCGTCGGGAATAGTCGATTTGTTCGGCGATGCCGGTAAGGCCGAATAGCACCAGTCATCGGCATCGATGGAACCATCGACATTCAAGACGTAACCGGTATAGTCGGTCCAGGTGTAGCCGCTGATGTCTATGACCGTGGGAGGAGCATCACCTGAGTTATTGGATGCCGGTTCGGTCGTTTTATTGTCCGAGCATTGAGCGCAAAGCATCATCACGGCAATAAAAACGACGGCAAGCGTACAATTCTTAAACATGAATACCTCGTGAGGTAAGGTGAACGGAGAGCGCATTTGTAACATAACAGCCGTGGGCGCCGCTGTCAAGGAATCTCTGGGCGGCTTGACCGCCTGAATGGTAAGCACCGCCTGGTATTTATTGCAATATGTCCGTTTGATGCGTATATTGATGTTCATTAAATGGAGGATATCCATGGTCAGATTGTTCCGGATTCTCATTATTGCGGTACCGGCATTGGTTTTCGTACTATTCGCTATGGTTACCGCCGCAGATCAACTAAACCCCAATGAGGCCGCCATGAGCAAAGCGCAGGAGCTGCTGAAGGAAGCAGACAGGCTTTTCAATTCCCGTCAGTATGATGAATCCCGCCCGATATATCAAAAGGCGCTGAAAGCGGCCGAAGATGCCAAAAATAAATCCGACCAGGCCGAGGCGCTGGCGATGATTGCCCGCACATATTTAGTTCTCGATGATAAAGAGACCGGTTATATCTGGCTGGAAAAGGCCAAGAAAGCGGCTGACTTTGACGAGCCGATGGGATGGTCTCGTTTCCTCGGTGTCAATGGACGCTTCCTCTGGAAAGAAGAAAAAAACGACGAGGCGCTGCGCATGTTCCAGAACATGTTCGAATATTGCAGTGAGAACGGACTTGTCGATCGAGCCATCGATGCGGCGCATATGATAGCCATCGTCGGCGATGTCGACACGCAAATTAAGTGGGGTATCAAAGGAGTTAAGGCGGCCGAGGAAGCCGGCGAAACGCGCTGGCTGGGGCCGTTGTGGAACAATCTCGGTGCAACGTATGAAGAGAACGGTCGCGATTACGAGGCGCTCGAGGCATACCTCAAGGCGCGTAAATATCACTATATGCACGGCACGAAATTAAACAAGGCCATCGCGGACTGGGCAATCGGTCACATGTATGTGAAACTCGGCGACTTTGGCAATGCTATCGAATGGTTGAAGCCGCTGCTGCCGACATTCGAAGAACTCAAGGATAATGAATTCATCGGTCTGACCTGCAGAGAACTCGGTGAAATCGAGCTCTCCAAAAAAGATTATCAACAGTCACTCGAGTTATTTACCCGGGCGGAGCAATTGCTGAAGGAAGCCGACATGCCGTCATGGGATGCAAAAGGATATCAGAAAATCGTCGACCGCATCGCCCTGACCGAAGAAAAACTCGGACAATAAATTACTATGCTGGAATTCCCCATCAGCGGCGTCGAGACCTGGTGGTGGCTGCCAATCATCGTATCTTTCGGCGTCTCCTGCATCACATCGACAGCCGGTTTATCCGGTGCGTTCGTGCTGTTGCCGTTTCAGGTGAGTATTCTGGGGTATACGACGCCCGGCGTCACGCCGACAAATTTGCTGTTTAACGTTTTCGCCATTCCCGGCGGTGTCTATAAACTCACCCGCGAAAAGCGCATGGTCTGGCCGCTGGTCTGGACGATGACGATCGGGACTCTCCCCGGTTTATTAGTCGGTGTTATCGTCAGGGTGAAGTATTTGCCGGATCCGACGGCATTCAAATTTTTTGTCGGCTGTGTGTTGTTATACATTGCGGTGCGGTTGTGGCAGAGTGTCATCAAAGTTAAAACGGAAAAAAAGCAGGCTGGCGCATTTATCGTTATCCCTCGAGTTTTTTCGCTGAGAGAAATCGTGTATGAATTCAATGGGATGGAATATCGAGTGCCGACACTGACACTTGGTTTTCTCAGCGCCATCGTCGGCGGTATCGGCGGTATCTATGGGATCGGCGGCGGTGCGATTCTGGCTCCGATTCTGGTTACGCTGTATGGATTGCCTATCCACACGGTATCCGGCGCGGCGCTTTGCAGTACGTTTGTGTCATCAGTCGTAGGGGTATTGTTGTATTTGACGGTCGGGCAGTACTTCTCGGCCGATGGACAGACGGCATCGCCTGACTGGTTGCTGGGCGGAATGCTGGGAGTCGGCGGATTTGTAGGTATTTATCTTGGTGCGGCGGTGCAGAAGTATTTGCCGTCGCGGCTGATCAAGAGTCTTCTGGGTGTTATCATGCTGTATATTGCGGCGCGGTATATTGTGGGGTATTTTCTGTAGAACATCTCATCCCAACCCTAAGAAGGGTTGGGGCACAGGGGCAAAACAAAGAATACTTCGTATTCCTCAATGTCGAAACCTCCCTCACATTCGTTCGGGACCTCCGGCCCTTCCTTCGTCAGGGCCTGCAGCAGGGGTTTCGACCTACAAAAAAAGAAAGTCCGGCCGTGGGGCCGGACTTTGGGTGCGAGATAAGGAGTGGAGTTTTGCAGCTGAGAGCTAGTTAATTTTCACTTCGATTTCTTTCGGTTTCGCCTCTTCGGCGCGTGCGATGGTGACTTCCAGAAGCCCGTTCTTGTAGTCGGCCGAAATTGAACCGGTATCGGCATACTTCGGAAGGCGGAACGAGCGGCTGAAATTGCCCTCGCGGATTTCCGAGCGGACGAAAGTATCTTCCTTCACTTCCCGCTTCATTTTGCGTTCGCCGGAGACCGTGAGCACATTGTCTTCCACCCAAACCTTGATATCGCCTTTATCCAGGCCCGGCATTTCAAAGGTCAGGCGGATGTTTTCTTTATCTTCGTAGACATCAACGGCCGGGGTAAAACTACCGGTTGAGAAGTCCATGTCATTTCCAAAAAAGCGATTGAAGATCGAATCGAAGCCGTCGCTGAGTGCATAGCGTTCCTGTTTGGGGATTAAGAATGTCATGTTACACCTCCTGTTGTTTTTTTTGTTCTTTTTCGTTCTGATATGTGTTAAAGCATGGGCCGTGCCAAAACATAAAAGCGATTGGAAGGCAATACGTTAGATGGTTAATGGCTGTTTTGGAAATTCTTAGTATGTCATTTTGGCAATACTCGACGGCAAGTATGGCAGTATCATTCTGACAGGCTGGCAGAGGGTCTGCCGGATGGGATTGCGAGGTGCGCTGAGAGTCATGGAATCATCCACAATGCCGATAAAAAAGGTAGCGAAAGCGACATTATTTTTTGTTATGAAAAGGGGGAAAAACCGCTTGCCATGCGGTGGTTAAACTATATATTGCAACCGATAAAAATTCGGCCTTTGAGATTTTTTTCACAAAGGTTATAACAACCGAGGTGTCTTGTGGCATTAAAGAGTGTGTATGTTGTCGGCGCCGGCGTCATGGGTTGCGGAATCGCGGAAACGATAGCTTCTCATGGTGTCGAGGTGTACCTGATAGATAAAACAACGCGGTTGGCTGAAAAAGGCGTGAAGACAATCGCTGAAAACATTGACCGCGAAATCGAACGTTGGGGTTTAACCCATTCCGATAAAAAGGCTATTTTGGCGCGCATCCATCCGACATCGGATCTGGCATTGGTCAGCGAAGCGAAGATGGTAATCGAAGCCATTCCCGATCGTCTGGAACCGAAGAAAATGCTGTTCGATGAACTCGATCGCCTCAGCCCGCCGTCGACGATCCTCGTCACGAACACATCGACGCTGTCAATATCCGAAATCGCATCGGTCACACGTCGTCCCGATAAAGTTATCGGTATGCACTTTTTAAACCCCGTGACCAAGGTGCAGATCGTCGAAGTCGTTCGCGGGCTTCGCACCTCGGATGAAACCTATCGGTTCATTCGCGAATTCACCGAGTTAATCAGTAAGCAGCCGATTTTGGTGCATGAATATCCGGGATATGTCACGACCCGCATCATCGTGCCGCTGTTAAACGAAGCGATGCACGTCCTGATGGAAGGTATCTCGACCGCCGAGGATATCGATACTGCGATGAAGCTGGGCTTCGGTTTCAACGTCGGTCCGCTGGCGCTGGCCGACATGATGGGGCTCGATGAAGTCATGGCCTGGATGGAAAACATCATCGGCGAATTGTCCGATCACAAATACAATCCCTGTCCCCTGCTTCGGAAAATGGTCCGCGCGGGCCAGTTGGGCGTAAAGACGGGTGAAGGATTTTTTAAGTACGACTCCGAAGGACATCGCATCCGCGAAAATGTCACCGGCGCCAAATCCGAGGTAGAATAATCATGAATATTCTGGTACTCAACTGCGGATCGTCATCGGTCAAATATCAATTGATCGATATGGAAAAAGAATTCGTTTTGGCCAAGGGGCTGGTGGAGCGAATCGGCATGTCGGCATCGGTGCTGACGCATATTCCGCATGATAAACCGCAAAGAAAAATTTCCCGGGAAATCCTCGATCATATACAAGCTATCGATCAAGTCATCGCCATGCTGCTCTCGAAGGAGCATGGTGTCATTGCCGACAAAAAAGAAATCGCCGCCGTCGGTCATCGTGTCGTTCACGGTGGTGAAGATTTCGGCGAGTCGGTGCTGATCACGAAGGATTTGATGGGTGAAATTCGTAACCTCATCGAACTGGCTCCGCTGCACAACCCGCACAATATTCGCGGTATCAATGCAGCGACGATGAATCTTGAAGATGTGCCGCAGGTAGCCGTCTTCGATACGGCGTTTCACAGCAATATGCCGGCCCACGCATATATCTATGGTATCCCCTATCAGCTGTATAAAAAGTACTCCATTCGGCGATATGGGTTTCACGGGCCGTCGCATCAGTTCGTTTCCGAACAGGCCGCGGTGAAAATCGGAAAACCGATCAAGCAGTTGAAAATCATCACCTGTCATCTCGGTAATGGCGCATCTATTGCGGCAATCGATAAAGGGACCTCGATCGATACGTCGATGGGCTTTACGCCGCTCGAAGGACTCCTCATGGGTACCCGCTCGGGTGATCTCGACCCGGCAATTATCCTGCATATCATGGCGCGCGAGGAGTTATCGCTGCATGAGGCGAACACGCTGTTGAACAAGCATTCGGGCTTGTACGGTATTTCGGGGCATTCCTCGGATGTCAGGGAAATAATGGAGGCGGTCGACGGCGGCAATAAAAATGCGAAACTTGCGATGGATGCCTACTGTTACAGAATTAAGAAATATATCGGCTCGTATACGGCCGCTATGGGCGGCCTCGATGCCATCGTCTTCACCGGCGGTGTCGGCGAAAATGCGGCGCGTGTCCGGAAGCAATGCCTGGAGGGAATGGATTTCTTCGGTATCGCGCTGGACGATAAAGTGAACGATACGCCGGGCAAGGGCATTCGGGTTATTTCCGATGCCAAATCGAAGGTGAGCGTGCTGGTGATTCCGACCAACGAGGAATTGGTTATCGCCCGCGAAACGAAAAGAATTATTGAGCAGAAGAAAAAGTAAGCATTGAATAAAACGGAATCGATGAATACCGCCCATTGCGACGGCATTGACAATTCGACATCCCGGTCAGCGGGATTCATCGTTTCACACCGATAGATGGAGAGGAAACTCACACGTGTACAAAATCCTCGATAAAGTCGAATTGTGTCCCAAGATTTGTCGTTTTCGCATCGAAGCTCCCAAGCTCGTTGCAAAGGCCAAACCGGGGCAGTTTGTCATCCTTCGCCATGATGAACACGGCGAACGGGTCCCCATGTCTATCGGCGGACTCGATAAGGAAAAAGGAATTCTCACGGTCGTTATACAGGAGGTCGGCAAGACATCCGCGGCCATGAACCGCATGAAAACCGGTGATTCGTTCATAGATGTCGTCGGTCCGCTCGGACTGCCGTCGCACATGGAGAAATTCGGCCGCTGTGTTTGTATCGGCGGCGGTGTCGGTATCCCTCCGATTTATCCGATTGCCAAGGGTCTGAAAGAGATCGGCAACCAGGTCGAGGTGATTATCGGCGCGCGCACCAAGGATCTGCTCATTTATGAAGAAGAGCTGTCCGAGGCATCGAACAAACTGCATATCGCCACGGATGACGGTTCCTACGGGACGCATGGATTCGTTACGACGGTGCTGGAGAAGCTCATGTCGGACGGTACGCCGATCGACTTTATTATCTCCATCGGCCCGGTTCCGATGATGCGCGCCGTGGCCAATGCCACCCGCGCCAAAAAGATTAAAACGTGGTGCAGTCTCAACCCGATTATGGTTGACGGCACCGGGATGTGCGGCGCCTGCCGCGTCACCGTCGGCGGCAAGACGAAATTCGCCTGCGTCGACGGCCCCGATTTCGATGCGCATGACGTTGATTTCGACGAGATGACCAGCCGCCTGAAAATGTATCACAAACAGGAAAAGGTGGCGTACGATACCTTCCTCGAACATGACTGCAAGTGCCATAAGTCATCGTCAGAGGCATAAGGAGAGCAGCCGTGGCAGACAAGAAAGAATTGACCAATAAAGAGAGAATGCAGCTTCCGCGCATCGATATGCCGAACCAGAAACCGGAAGAGCGCATTTGCAATTTCAATGAAGTTCCCTATGGATTGACCGCCGAGATGGCTCAGGCCGAGGCCGAACGTTGCGTGCAGTGCAAGAAGCCGCAGTGCGTCGCCGGTTGCCCGGTCGAGGTTAAAATTCCCGAGTTCATCAAATTGATCTCCGAGGGGAAATTTTCCGATGCGGCCAAGAAGATTAAAGAAACGAATGCTCTCCCCGCCGTCTGTGGTCGCGTCTGTCCGCAGGATGAGCAGTGCGAGCAACTCTGTATCGTCGGCAAGAAGCACAAACCGGTGGCAATCGGCAACCTGGAGCGTTTCGTGGCCGACTGGGAGCGCGAACATGGCGATATCGTTATTCCCAAACTGCCGAAACCGACCGGTAAAAAGGCTGCCGTCGTCGGAGCCGGTCCGGCCGGTCTGACGGTTGCTGCCGACCTGGCGCTGATGGGGCACAAAGTGACGATTTTCGAGGCGCTTCATAAGGCGGGCGGCGTGCTTATCTATGGCATTCCCGAATTCCGTCTGCCGAAGGATATCGTCGCGTCGGAAGTGAAGTATCTCACCGACCTCGGCGTCGATATCAACACCAGCTTTGTCGTCGGGAAGCTCGATACTATCGATGAACTGTTTGAAGAGGGATATGATTCCATCTTCATCGGCACCGGCGCCGGATTGCCGAATTTCATGCGCATTGAGGGCGAGAACCTGAAAGGCGTCTATTCGGCCAACGAATACCTGACGCGGTCGAATTTGATGCGCGGGTATGCCTTCCCGGATTACGACACGCCGATTTTCTCGGGCAAGAATGTCGCCGTTCTCGGCGGCGGTAATACCGCGATGGATTCGGTACGTACGGCCAAGCGCCTTGGCGCGGACCATGCGACGATCGTCTACCGTCGCAGCCGCAATGAGATGCCGGCTCGTACCGAGGAAATCCACCATGCCGAGGAGGAAGGCATCGAGTTCAAGCTGCTGACCAACCCGGTGAAATTCATCGGTAATGAAGAAGGCTGGCTGACGCATATGGAGTGCGTCGAGATGGAACTGGGCGAGCCGGATGCTTCCGGACGTCGCCGCCCGGTCCCGAAAGAAGGCTCGAATTTCCTCATGCCGGTCGACACCGTTGTCGTTGCTATCGGCAACTCATCGAATCCGCTGATTCCACAGACTACCCCCGGTTTGGAAACCAACCGCTGGGGTAACATCATTGCCGATGAGCGGACCATGCTGACGTCTCGCGAAGGCGTCTTCGCCGGAGGCGATATCGTTACCGGCGGCGCAACCGTGATTTTGGCGGCCGGCGCGGGCAAGATTGCCGCCCGAGCCATGCATCGGTTCATGATGGGCATGCCGTTAGTGGATGAAGAGGCTGAGAAGGCGAAGGAAACGGCCAAGAAGTAAGTTATTTATATAGATATGATGAGGCCCTCTCAATGATTCGAGAGGGCTTTTTTTGTTACAATTTATTTGATAAATGGCTCGATAATTCGTCTTGAACATACAGCCTCACCGTCTGTGGACAAGTTCATCAAGCAGTGACAATCATCGGCCGTGTATTGCTTCTGCCGGACTTTCCGGATCTGAGTGCATTGCCGATGAGACAGGAGCTAACAATGACAAAGCAGGTAACCTCGCGGTGGAGGCTGTTCTCTCCGCGTACCCCGTTTGTCACCCTTTTCATTCTCATTTTTTCTTTCTGTAGTATCACCAGCTTTGCAATGGCAAGTTTGGCCTCGGAAAACGAAATGCGGTCAGTCTGCGTCAACTGGCTGACCGATTGCGTGGCGGCTAATGGCCAATGGGCCGGGTCCGATTCGCCGACAATTACATCTTCGAAAGATATCATGGTTGATGGTACTCTTGCGGCGCAGTATTTCGAGGTTTCTCCGAATGGATTCATTATCGTCCCTGCCCTACGGGAGTTGCCGCCGATTCTGGCATTTTCCGAGGAGCGGCTGACGGATTTTGAATCGGAGTTCGGCATCTGGAATCTGGTTTCGGATGTATTGGAAGACCGGTTCGCTGTGTTCGAGAGATCCTATGTCGAGTTGTCATCTGGCCGGGATGATGCGGACATCTCCCCTTGTGACCAAAAGACTGCCGATGCATGGGAATTGTACTCATTATCGGAGAAGGCGTTCGCGGATGCTCGAACGGAAAAAGCCGCCGTCCGGGCACAAAACGGTCCGCTGTTGACGACGGCCTGGCATCAAACCGAACCATACAATAATAATCTCCCGTGGGGCGACGGCAATCGCACGGTGGCGTGGTGCGTGGCGATTTCGATGGTACAGATTCTGAATTATCATCAATGGCCGCCGGCCGGATTCGGAACTATCAATTATATGTGGAACGGCGACCAATCCTGCGGCGGGACATCATCGGGTCGGAGATTGTATGCCAATTACAATGACACTTATGACTGGAGCGGTTCGGTAGCCGGGATTGCCGAGATATGCGAAGAAGGCGGCAAGGCTCATCAGGTCGACTACGGCGTCTGCTATTCTATCGGCCCGGTCAGCCCGGCCTTGACCATTTTCCCCAATCGCTATGGATATAAGGACCAGGTGCTGTGGTATTTCCGAAGTGATCATACGCCCGAGAGCTGGTTCGCCCTGATACAGAGTGAAATCGACAACAATCGGCCGATTCACTATGGTATCCATGACCATTACATTGTCTGTGACGGATGGCTGGATAATGAACTGACCCAGTTCTATCACATGAACTACGGCTGGGGCGGTCCGCAGAACACCTGGTTCGCCATCGATAATCTCTACTGCGCCTGGGCCGGGTGTGATGTGATGGTCGAAAACATGTTTATCAACATCGAACCGAACCGGTCGATCATGTTTTATGCGGATACACTGGCCGGGCAGGCACCGCTGGAATTGCAGTTTACCGGGATGTCCGACAAGAGCGTCGACAGTTGGGAGTGGGATTTCGGTGACGGACAGACTTCGAGTGAACAGAATCCGCTCCATACGTTCACCAGTCCCGGCGTCTATGATGTCTCTTTGACCGTCAACTTCGGTGATTCCAGTAAATCGAAATCGCGAACGGATTACATCTATGTGCTGGATGATTCGGTGGCTCTCTCCGAACCGGAAATCGTTCCCGGCAGTCATATTGAGGTCGTCCTCAGCGGATCGAATTCCATTCCGCTCGATGAAATCGATCTGCCGATTTCGTATGATGGTGATGTCATTCTGTCATTCGATTCAATCTCGACGGTGGGATGCCGGACGGCGGATTTCCAGCGAGTCGAAGCCGTGTGGGTCGATGACGATTCGAGGCGGTTGTATATCGAATTGGATAAGTATATGACGGGCTACTCAACGGCGCCGATTTTTGCCGGAGGTAATGGCGATATCGTTAAGCTTTACTTTACCGTCGATGGAATAATCGGCTCTTCCAATGCGACAACTGTGCGAATTGAAGATTTCGGAGAGTACCGGTACCGGTTCCAGGGTACTATTTCAGGATATTCGCATGATTATGCGCCACGAGTTGATGTTGCGGTATTGCATATGCTGTATACCTGCGGAGATGCTAACGGGGATTCATCGGTTAATGTCGGCGATGCCGTTCATATAGTCAATTATGTTTTTCGGGGAGGCCCGGCCCCCGAACCCGAGGCTGCGGGCGATGCCAATTGCGACGGTAGTTGCAATGTCGGCGATGCCGTGTATTTGATCTCCTATATCTTCAAGGGCGGGGCTGCGCCGTGTTTTTCATGTGATTAAGGATTGTTTTTTCGGTAGGCAGGAAGCGTCTTCGGGGTACCCGAAGGCGCTTTTTTTTCATTGGCTCAAGCCTTGGCTATATTTGACATAATACTGCCATTATTTTTAATTATAATCCGATCGACCTGTAATAATTGGCTACATATTAACACTATACTGTCATATTTTGACAGTATACAAAATAATTTTTAAATTTTTGCCATTTTTTATTTGCGTATTTTGAGGGGTCTATTATATTGTTTATGGATAATCGAGTAATACGTCGCCTTATTTCAATCAAAATGCGTCCATTAGGGTAACTCGTATCCGATTATTATTCACTTCTTGAGAGCACATGCGACAAGGAAGGAGATCTTATGAATAATGCGGATATTGTTCTTCAGTTTCTGAAGGACCATGAAGAGAACAGGTATTGCGACGACTGCCTGACGATCAATTCGAAAGTCAGGCCGCATCAGCAGATCAATCAGATTTGCCGCATTCGCCTGAAGGACAGAATCGTGAGAGAAGAAGGCCAGTGTTCGATATGCGGACGGTTCAAGCTGGTCAACAGCGCAAAAGAGGACATTCACGCTACGACAGCGTAAACGCTCGTTTTGGTCTGTCGAGCAACCCCTCGCATGCTCTGTCTTTGTCAAGATGTTGAGCACACTGCTATTTATTTGCGCGTTTGATGAATTCATTTATGGGTTTCTACGCGCCTCTGCACAATCCCTATAGACGAAGGGGAGATCCCATCTCTCCCCTTTTTTTATAATCATATTGCACCGTCGCATTCCTATAAATATTGCAAATGCGCTTATTTCTTTTAAATATTGCAATAACCTATTGACAAGATCGAGAATTACGATATCTTTGGTGTAATCAATTATCATATATTTATAGTATTACCTACGGTTTTGGGGGCTCAAAACTATTATCGTGTTCAATGATGAGTGCGAACACAAACAGGGCAAGGTGGGGTTATGGCGGAGATAAGATATCTCACAGAGGAGGATCGGAACGAGTTTTTCTCAAAATGCGATGTAGTCGTCAGGGCGCCAGGTTGGTATTTCTGGGCCGGAGAGATATCCAATAAATTTTGTCAGCCCGCGCTGACTCACCAATTGAATTTATGGGCATATGTCGGGATTGAATTTAAAAAATCCGGACCATTTGAGATCACTCTTAAACATATCAGAAAAGACGCTCAATTCCTGACACAGTTGACTAGTAAACTGACAACAGATTACAGAGAGAAAGGCGAGATTCGTCCGGGTCTTATCGGACAAATCAAGAATGCGGTCGAATTACTGGGATCCTGGAAGCGAGATACAAAATATACTCAATCTTTTAATTTATATATATGGAGTGATATCCCTATCGCAGTCGGGCTAAATTCAAGTGCCGCCATATCTTCATGCGTAGGAATGCTACTTTTTATTGCGAAGCGTACGAAACAGGGCGAGCGTGTCAACCATGAATATTACAATAAGGTTTTTTCCGACTTATTTGCGAAATCTTGCGAAGCGCTCCTTAAAAAGCCGGAATTTCTGGAAATATATCACACGGCTTGGTATTTCGATAACAATATGCATGGCATATTTAAAAGCGGTGTCGGGCCGCTAGCCTCACTTATTCGACCGCATGGCGGGAAACAATTATTCCTTTATATGTTGTTGCTAAATAATACCAGTCTGGATAAGGACTTCTTCAATTGCCCTCGCAGTTTCAAAGTGCATCTCAGGCGTGTCAGTCAAACATCTTACATTGCCCAGCGTCTTGCACTGCCTCGAGCTTTATGGCGCGATGTAGGTTTCAGTTTGTTCTTCAGCGGCTCTTTTGAGGAAATTCGCGACGGCATCGATGGAATCATTGATAAGCAGAGTATTGATAAACAAGCGGTGGCTAATGTATTTACTCGTTTGGCTTCGAAGTTCGATTTTGAGCAAAACTCATTTTCGGATCCTCTGGGCACTATCTGCAGACTCGCTCAAAACAGTGCGGGTGACGACCAATATACTAGTTGTTCCATTTACGCACGCGCCTTGGGATTCGTCACGCTTAAGATCATAGATTGTCTCCTGGCAAAAAAATTCGACCGGGATGACTTTTATAATCTGATCAAAGAAAATCATTTATTGATAAAGGCTTACACAAATATAGAGGGTACCGCAATCGGATATGCCAAGAAAGAGATTTTAGACTATTCCAATGTCGATGATGGAGGGCGAAAGGCCTATATCAAGTCGGTAGGAGCCGGAGCCGGTGGCGATCTTCTGTGTTTCGCACACCATGACCCCCTTCGTGATCATATCAATCAGCCATATGGGGATGCGGAAATAAATGGCCGGCATTTTAAGAGCAAGGTTCGTCTTCATTATACATCGGATATTGACGGGTGGACCAGAGGGAAAGACACGCCTCCGGTGTTCAAAGCGAAGATAATTAATGGTTCAAATCACAGTTTTGTTTTTAAATTCTCCGATAAAGGTATTGTCGAATATCAAAATCGGGAAATGGATTTGGATGAAACGAATTTTGCCATTTTCTTGTATTTAGCTGCGGCGAGGAAGTATGGCAAGAACGGCGGTTACTTACATAAGGGCATGGACTTACAGACAACCGGATCGAATAACAATCAGTATTTTCAACTTAAGCTAAAGGTCGATGAATTTTTAAAGCTGGAAATGAGTCTTTTCAAATCAAGTGGCAAAAAAGACCATAAAGTTTATTTTGATGTAATGCCTGAAGACATCAAATTCGATAATTCTCTTGTTCTGTACAAATCTTCTCATTATGATAACCTACACAATCTCGTATATCGGGCAAACAAATTTGCGGCAAAGAACTCAGGACTGATTAAGAATTTGTTAACAAACGACTTTATGAAAAACTTTAAATCGAATTATCTACCATTCAGACGCAATACGCAGCTTATCCTCAATGCGGCGAAATTCCATAAACACCAACCGAGGCAACGCGAGAAGTTCGAGGAGTTACTTGACAGCTCAATGAAACTGCTCCATAAAATACGATCAGAGAAACAATCCGACTTTTTGGCGGAAGAATAGGCATATTATCATCGCATAGGCGCTATGCGAGGGTTGATTTTTACTCATTACTTTAATGTACATGATTCATACATAATGACTCAGCTGTAAGACAATCACATACAGACTATTTCTATTTCAATGTCCTTCCCATATTTGGAAGCGATTTTAATCCTTTGTACTTTGCGTGCGAGTTCTTCGATTTCTCCTCCTGCGACGAATTACATACGTTCTTTCGCATGACCATGATGCGATCAAAAACAAATAAGGAGGCCCCAAATGAATTTATCCTTTTACCGTCGAGTAATGGCCTGGATCAAAAGCACCAAGCTTCGAATCGCCGAATCGGGCTCCAGGCTTTCAAAGAAGCATCTTGTTGAAGAAGCAATCAAAATCGGTAGGCAAAAACTTGCCGAAGCCCGTGAACTAATTGATGAAGCGCGTGAAAGACTTGCGTCGGAAATCGAGAGTATTTCCGAATTTATCGAGCGCGTGGATATCGTACCGAAGTTATATCTGCGCTATTCGAAGACAGCCCGACATATTCTGTGGTTCATTGTCGCCGCATTTGGTCTCGAAGCCTTGATCTCGGCGATTTTGGGAAAAGCGTGGTTTCCTACGCTGGACGGAAACCTTGCAATTCTCTGTGCGATCGGTGTTTCAGGAATATTGTCAATCGCATGCCATGGCTTTTTTATCGGCATGTTTTCATCCACGGAGCGGTTACGCGCCATGCGACTGCTCAGGTACAATATGATTTTATTCGGGATAATTAGTCTGGTGTTGTTTATCTGCCCGGTATTGAGTCGCGTCATTATTATCCCTTATTATCTGACCTCGATATGCCTGGGCGCCATAGGGATCACGATCCCGTTATCGATTGGCGCCGCAAGTGGTTATCGCAGCATCCTGCTCGATGTCTATGCGCGCCCTCTGAAGGAGCTGCGCAATTACAGTTGGGCAGCACAGAATCTCGAAAGCCAAATCGCTGAATGGGAAACCGATTTGGTGAAAATGCGCGATCTGGAAATGCTCGAGAAATCCGACAAATCATTGGTCGCCTAACTCCTAATTGGAGGGAACATGTTCAAGAAAATAGTACACACATTTTTACTCGCCTTACTTCTCTGGACGCAGGGCGTCTGCGGCAATGATGAAAAATGTGGTGGCACATTGATTAAGATTTCTGATACATCGGGATCGATGTATGATGATCAGTTTGCCGCCGCAACTCGCATCCGGGCCGATATCCTCGATAAGCAGGCAAAAATCTTTGGCCTGCAATCCATTGAGGTCATATTGGTCAACGACGCTCTTTCGGTTTACACACCTGAAACGACTATTTGTTCACTCACGTGCGCCACCGAGGATATCGCCGAGAGTAATGTACAACAGGTAATGCAAATCCAATTCGGCGTCGAGTATCTCAGAGCCAAAGAAGAAGAACTGAAGAGACTGAGGGCGATTCGGAAAAAAGACATTGATAAGGCCAAGGACGTTATCGGCTCCGTGAAACAATCCAAAACCCTAAAAACGTCCGTTTATGGATTCCTCTCTCTTTTAAATGAGATATGGGATCCGGAATGCCAGTACGAGGTACTGACAGATCTGAAGAACGATTATCCGTATGACTCGTCACTCGCCGCCAAACTGCGGTCTCATAATTGGGACAATACGGTAATCGTCCTCATTCCGTCACAAGGTGATATCAAAGAGGGTACCAATATCGAGGAAATCCTGGAGGGGCGGAAAAAACAGGTCGAAGACATGATGCCCGGGGTTAAGATATTATCGCCCGTTGCCTTGCGGCGTTATTGGGACGGATTTGCTTCCGACGAAAAGGAGGACAATGGAAATAACTCCATAAAGGGACAGTCGATTTTCGGAAATTCGCGAATTTAGGGAAAAAATTCCCGTTGGATGAGTTGCGGGATAAAGAAAAGCAGGGTCACCTGCCTTATTTGTTAATGCACTCATCATGCAAAGCCCTCCGCCCTACTTGACGGAGGGTTTTTTATATGCTTATAAAAAAAACCGGTCTCGTGAGAGACCGGCCTTTAAATTCGAACGAAGGTGTCTGTCAAAGATGGTCGTGCTCTTTCGTTCTTGATTTTTCGCGCTTTGCGCGATTGTCAAAACCTTCCTCGCACGGCTCGTTCGCCGCGGCGAATCGGGTTTTCGCTTTGCGATAATCCTCGGACAGGGGTTTTGACTTACGTTTAAGATGGCAGGTCCCTTTTGGGGACCTGCCCTACTTTGTTTGCGCGCTTCGCGCAATGGCAGGTTTGAGGACAAACCTGCCCTACATTTAATATTGGCAGGAGCACAGGGCTCCTGCCCTACTTTGAAGTAGCAATTACTTCATGTTCTTGACGACTGCCTGGGCATACTGAGACGTCGACAGTTTCTTCGCGCCCTTCATCAGGCGATGCAGGTCGTAGGTAACCGTCTTCTTGATGATCGTCTTCTCGATGGCTTTGGTGACCATATCGGCCGCCTTGTCCCAACCGAGATATTCGAGCATCATCACACCTGACAGAATCAGCGAACCCGGGTTGACCATATCCTTGTCGGCGTACTTTGGCGCGGTGCCGTGTGTCGCCTCGAAGAGTCCGATATAGTCGCCCATGTTGGCGCCCGGCGCCATACCGAGACCGCCCACCTGGGCCGCCGCGGCATCCGACATGTAGTCGCCGTTGAGGTTCGGCGTGGCAATCACGTCGTACTCATCGGTGCGGGTCAGTATCTGCTGGAACATCGAGTCGGCGATGCGATCCTTGATGACGATCTTGTTCGCCGGCTGTTTGCCTTTGTACTTGCTCCAGAGTTCGTCCTCGGTAATCGTCTGTTTACCGAATTCGGCCTTGGCCAGTTGGTATCCCCAGTCGCGGAACGCGCCTTCGGTGAACTTCATGATGTTGCCTTTGTGCATGAGCGTCACCGATTTTTTCTTGCGCGCGATGGCATACTGGATCGCCTTGCGAATCAGGTCTTTGGAACCCTTGGCGGAAATCGGTTTGATGCCGATACCGGAATCCGTCCGGATGTTCTTCTTCATGTTTTTGTTAATCCATGCGATGACCTTCTTGGCATCGGCGGTGCCTTTTTTCCATTCGATACCGGCATAGACGTCCTCGGTATTCTCACGGTAGATGCAGATATCCATCTTTTCGGGCGCTTTGACCGGAGACGGCACGCCTTTGAAATAGCGGACCGGGCGAACGCAGGCGTACAGGTTGAGCACCTGGCGCAATGTCACGTTCAGAGAGCGGAAACCGCCGCCGATCGGAGTCGTCAGCGGGCCCTTCAGCGCGACATAGTAGTACTTGATCGCGTCGAAAGTTTCCTGCGGAATCCACTCCTTGTACAGCTTGAAGGCATTTTCACCGGCATAGACATCCATCCAGGCGATTTTCTTTTTGCCTTTGTAGGCTTTTTGAACCGCGGCGTCGAGAACGACGCGCGTCGCCTTCATGATGTCCCGGCCGATACCGTCGCCTTCGATAACCGGAATAATCGGATTATTCGGGATCTGCAGCTTCTTGTTCTTGATCGTGATGCGTTGTCCGTCTTTCGGAATGACAATCTTTTTGAATTTCGGTGCCATGTTTTCTCCCTGTATTAGTAACCGATTTCCTTCAGGACGCCTTTGTAATTCGTCGCTGATTTCTGGAGGTCGGCGAGGTCCTTCTTCGACAACTGAAGTTCGATGACTTTTTCCACACCGTTGCCGCCGAGAATCGCCGGGACGCCGATGTAGATGTCCTTGATACCGTACTGGCCGTCGAGGTAGCAGGAGCACGGCAGGACGCGTTTTTCGTCGGTCAGGATGGCGCGAGCCATTTCGATCGTTGAAGCCGCCGGCGCATAGTAGGCCGAGCCGGTCTTGAGCAGCTTGACGATTTCGCCGCCGCCGAAGCGAGTGCGTTCGACGATTTCTTTAATGCGTTTGGCATCGATGAATTCCTTAATCGGAATACCGGCAACGGTCGTGTAGGCCGGAAGCGGAACCATCGTATCGCCATGGCCGCCCAGCACCATCGCGTTGACATCGCGCATGGCGACGCCGAGTTCCATCGCCACGAAGGCGCGGAAGCGGGTGGAATCGAGCACACCGGCCTGACCGAGAACACGGTTCTGCGGGAATCCGGTAACCTTCCACATGTGGTAAGTCATGATATCGAGGGGATTAGACACGACGATGACGAATGCCTTCGGCGCATGCTTTTTGATATTCTCGGCCGCACTGCGGACGATATCGGCGTTCATGTTCAGCAAGTCTTCACGAGACATGCCGGGTTTGCGAGCCAGACCGGCCGTCATGATGACGATGTCGGCGCCTTTGATGTCTTTGAAATCATTGCTGCCCGTGACCATGCCGTTGTAACCGCGGACGGGACCGGCCTGCGTCAGATCGAGCGCCTTGCCCTGCGGCATGCCCTCGATAATATCGATCATGACTACATCGGCGAAATTGGCTTCCGCCGCATATTGCGCCACCGATGCGCCGACGTTTCCGGCTCCGATAACTGCGATTTTCTTGTTCATACTTGCCTCCGATTCTGCAAAGTTTCTAAAAATCCAATTTTGCAACTAAGAGTCCGGCATCCCGGACCAGCAATATATTTAATTTCTTTTTTACCTGTCTCAGTCCGTCAAGCTCGTCATTCAATGATGTCGCCGGTTCGAAGAAGACTGATTCCAGAATATCCGCCTCCACCCCGGTCAGGGCTTTGACGCGGATTCTCTCTGCCATCCCGACGATGCGGGACAGCTTGTGGATACCGAGCGGCGGGTTTTTATCGGTCGCCTTTTTCAATGCGTTTTCTCGGCTGCCGAGTTTTTTCGCCAGCTCAAGAAACTCACTGTTGCCGACACCGTCGCGGCAGGATGATACTGCGATGATAGTGCCGCTGTCGGCGACGACCTCGGCGCAGTTTTCCACTGCCTTCTGCATTTGATACAGGTTGCGATCAAGCGGCGGACGCATCTCGGCGATAACGAGATCGAACGCCTTCGATGCCTTGAAACAGTACACTGTTTCCGCGACCGCGACCGCCTGCGCGAATGCATCGTGCAGCGATCCGCCGAAGCAATCGATGATGTTTCGATTCGGGCCATTGACGATTTGAATCGAATACAGCTCAGGCAGTTTCCCCAGCCGAATGAGTTTATCGAGATCCTCGGCGACCGGGTTGCCTTTCAGCCGCATGGGGCGGGCATCGAGCGAAACCGCTTTCGCATGATTGCGCCGATTCGTCTCGATATCGGACAAACCGGGAATCAGTGATTTGCGACCGCCGGTGTATCCCGCGAAATAATGCGGTTCGACCGACCCGATGGTTATCACCGCCGGGTAGTCGAAGATAGCCTTATTCAGGTACACCCGGAAGTCGTCCGATTCGCCGATCTGCACCATGTCATCGTAATCACGCGAATTATGATAGATCAACTGTGAATCGGTCGGTCGATCGAATCCCTCGAAAATCGTATTCAAATCATCATCGTCCGGCGGCGGATGATTGCCGCAGGCGACGATAAAATCGGCCTTGATATCCGGGTACAGCTTCTTCAGTTGTGAAAGAACCGTTCCTGTCGGCGTCGGGCGGAAGGCGTCATTGACGACGATCAGCACTCGGCCGAAGGAAACGAAGCGTTCGAAATCGGTTGCCTCGAGTCGCTGGCGGAATCTATCCGTATCCCAGTCGGGATAGTCATCGACAGGCGATGCCTCGGTCAGTTCATCACCGGGCATCAGCTCGAATTCGAGCGTACCGTCACCGTATGCGACTTTTGGCATATTCGCTTATGAGAAGAAAAACGGTATTTCAATCGCGGCCGATTCCGGGGAATCGGATGCGTGTACCGAGTTTCTCTGTTTGTCCATTCCGATTTCATCGCGGATCGTCCCGCAGGCGGCTTCGGCAGGATTGGTCGCGCCGATGAGTTCGCGCAAATCGGCGATGGCATTTTCCTTTTGAAGCACCATGGGAACGATTCTCCCCGAACACATATAGGTCGTCAGTTCATCGTAGAACGGGCGTTCTTTGTGCACGGCATAGAATTTCCCGGCCTCTTCTTTAGTAAGTCGCACCATCCGTAATTCGACGATTTCGAATTTCGCCTTTTCGAGACGATTGATAATGTGGCCGATAAGATTTCGTTCGGTCGCATCCGGTTTGACTATGAGAAGAGTCTTTTCCATAATCCTCCTCGCTTAGCGTCTCGCCTTCTTGGCCAATTCGAATCCGATTTTCAGCGCATTCAGGTTCTTGTCTTCCGTTCCCTTCGGGGCACGGGCCAGGATGACGCTCTTGATGTCTTCCTGCGACACCAGACCGGTGAGTTCAACGATCACGCCGAGGGCGATGACGTTGGCTACCATCGGATGACCGACTTGTTCGCGGGCCGTCCGGATAAACGGAAAGCCATAGCTGTTCTTGGTCGGGACCTTGGTCACCAGATTGGAATCGACGATCAGCAGACCGTTCGGTTTCAAATCGGGATAATACTTATCGCAAGCTTCCTGCGTGAAAGCCATCAGCAGGTCAAGCTTCATCGTTTTCGGATAATAGATCTCGTCGCTTGAGATCACGACATCCGCACGACTTGCGCCACCGCGGGCTTCCGGTCCGTAACTCTGCGTCTGGACGACATTGAGTTTCGGATTCAAACCCGCCGATTGCGCCAGCATAATCGCGGCAAGAATGACACCGTGACCGCCCGAGCCGGAAACGCGGACTTCATAGCGGCCTTCCTCGATACCTTTTTTCTTGCCGTTCTTTTTGTTTTTTGTATTCGTCGTCATGTGACTTTCCTGTTATTTTTGCAACCGTTCAATCAACTTCTCATACTCTTCACAGAATTCCGGTTTTTCGATATCCCAGAGGACGCCGGTAAGGAATTTGCCTTCCAGCTTTTCCGGGGCCATGGTCTTGGCCATCTTTGCCGGAATGGCGTGTTCCTTCATCCACTTGAGCATGGCAACAGCATCACCTTCTTTGTTCAGTCGTCCATAATAGGTGTGGCAGTTGGAAACCGCCTCGACCAGCGAGAAGCCCTTCTTTTCCAGGGCGCTGACGATTACCTTATCGAGCTGTTGTACGTGATAGACGGTGCTGCGGGCGATAAACGATGCCCCCGCGCCTTTGGCCAGTTCGGTCGGGATGAAGTTGTGCTCGAGATTGCCATACGGTGCGGTCGTCGCGAACGATTTATTCGGTGTCGCGGGGCTGCACTGTCCACCGGTCATGCCGTAAATCTGATTGTTAATCAGGATTACGGTAATATCGATGTTGCGGCGGCAGGCATGAATGAAATGATTACCGCCGATAGCCAGACCATCGCCGTCACCGGTGATGACGATAACTTTCAGGCGCGGCTTGGCGAGCTTGACACCGGTCGCGAAGGCGATGGCTCGCCCGTGCGTCGTATGCAGGGTATTGAAATCGCAGTACACCGGCAGGCGGCTGCTGCATCCGATACCGGAAACCAGCGCGACGTCGTTTTTCTTGTATCCCAGCGTGTCAATCGAGCGAATGATCGATCCCATAACGGTACCGATTCCGCAGCCGGGGCACCAGACGTTCGGGAAGTTTTTCTTGACCCGCAGGTAATGGTGGGTCACATCCGATGTCTGGGCGGGGGTGTTGGTTGTTTCAGCCATCACTTCACCTCCACAATCTTCTTGAAAATATCGACCGGGTTCAGCACCTCGCCGTCGTAGCGATTGAGCTGTTCCACTCTGCAATGCCGCGGCGCGATGCGCTGGATTTCATGAACCAGTTGTCCCATGTTTAATTCGACAACGAGTACCCGCTTGGCGTGCGCAAGCTGTTCGCGAATCTGATCGTCCGGGAACGGCCAAATCGTGATCGGTCTGATCAGTCCGGCGCGGATGCGTTTTTCGCGGGCCATGTGAACGGCCTGGCGAGCCGCGCGAGCGGCAGTACCGTATGCGAACACGCAGACGCTGGCATCCTCGGTCATCTCAGTGTCGAGCTGAATTAATTCATCCGAAAACTTCATGATCTTGTTTTGCAGTTTATCCAGCTTCTGTTTGATTTCGGAGATTTTGGCCGTCGGGAAACCTTCCGGATCATGCGTCAATCCCGTCATATGGAAGCGATACCCTTCGCCGAATGCGGCCATGGGTGATACGAGGCTCGGCGTCACTTCGAAATGGTGATACCATTCGGAAGGCACGTCCGGCACCTCGCGTTTGAGGACTTCGAGTTCTCCCGGTTCGGGGACAGTAATGACTTCGCGCATGTGGCCGAGGACTTCATCGCTGAGAATCGTAACCGGGGTGCGGAAGCGTTCGGAAAAATTGAATGCCTTGACGGTCTGTTCGAAGCATTCGCGAACGGAGGCCGGTGCGACGGTAATCGACGTGTAGTCGCCGTGCGTTCCCCAGCGGGCCTGCATCGTATCGGCCTGGGCGATTTTAGTCGGGAGGCCGGTCGAGGGGCCGCCGCGCTGAACGTTGACGATGACAACCGGGACTTCGGTCATGTATGCGTACCCGATATTCTCCTGCATCAGGGAATATCCGGGTCCGCTGGTAGCGGTCATGGATTTCAGACCCGCGACGGAAGCGCCGATAATCGCGGCCATCGACCCGATTTCGTCTTCCATCTGAATGAAACGTCCGCCGTATTTGGGTAGCATGCGGGCCATGCCTTCAGCGACTTCCGTAGAAGGCGTGATGGGATACCCGCCGAAAAAGCGGCATCCGGCGTATAAGGCGCCTTGTGCGCATGCTTCATTGCCCTGCATTAAGACCCGAGCGGATGTATTGCTGCTTGGCATATGTCCATCCTTACTTGTAGTTCGAGGTTATAACAAAATCCGGACAGTGCAGCCAGCAAATTGCACACTGGGTACACTCTTCCGGCCTGGCCACGATCGGTTTTCCGTCGCGGTCGGGGTCAAACACTTGCTGCGGGCAGAAAGCTATGCAGATATTGCACGCCTTACACCAGTGCAAATACAGATTGAGTGGCGGTAGACCTTTGCCTTCCTGAAAAGGAAACTTGATTTTTCTCGGCTTCTTCTCCTTTTCAGCATTGGTATTTCCCGCCGTCTTTTCCTCAGCCATGATGTTCTCCTAGCAGATACACTGCAGAATTATTTCTTTTTTGCCTTTATTGAAAGAACTGCACTTTTCTTCTTGGTAGTCGTCCCCTTTTTGGCCGTCTTTTTCGCCGCTTTTTTAGCCGGTTTCTTGACAGCAGCTTTCTTCTTCAGTTTTTCGGCCATTAAGGCGGGTAACTCAAGCGGAGACGTCGCGACCGGAATACCGGCTGCGTTCAAGGCTTTGACTTTATCTTCGGCGGTGCCGGAACTGCCGGAAATAATGGCGCCGGCATGGCCCATACGCTTTCCGGGAGGCGCTGTCCGACCGGCGATAAAGGCAACGACCGGTTTCGTCATGTGTTTCTTGATAAACTTGGCAGCCTCTTCCTCGTCCGAGCCGCCGATTTCACCGATCATCACGACACCCTTGGTGGCCTTGTCATTTTCGAAGGCGGTCAGAGCATCGATAAAGTTCGTGCCGATGACCTGGTCACCGCCGATGCCGAGGCAGGTCGACTGACCCATTTTTCCGGCTGACAATGCGAAGATAACTTCATAGGTCAACGTGCCGGAGCGGGAAACGACGCCGATCGAACCCTTCTGACAGATGCTTCCCGGAATAATGCCGACTTTGGATAGTCCGGGAGAAATCAGACCGGGGCAGTTCGGGCCGATGAGGCGAATGTCGCGGTGCTTGATATAGTGATAGACTTTCATCATGTCGTTGGCCGGGACACCTTCGGTGATGCAGATAATCGTTTTGATTCCGGCATCGGCGGCTTCGTAAATAGAATCCGCAGCGAACGGCGGCGGAACGTAGATAACCGACGTGTTTGCCTTGGTCTTGGCGACCGCTTCGGCTACGCTGTTGAAAACCGGAATGCCGCCGACCTTGGTGCCGCCTTTACCCGGAGTGACACCGCCGACAACGTTGGTGCCGTATTTTTTCATTTCCTTGGCGTGGAATGACCCGTCGCGACCGGTGATTCCCTGAACCAGGAGTTTCGTCTTTTTGTCTATGAAAATCGCCATTACATCCTCCCTACTCGCTCAATCCGGCCATTTTGATTGCCTTCTGTACGACCTCATCGAGAGTCGGGGCCGTCGGAAGATTGATTTCTTTCATGATTTGACGGGCTTTCGCCTCGTTCGTACCCGTGAGACGCGTTACGACCGGAACTTTCGGATTCAGTTCCTTGAAAGCCGCCACGATACCATTGGCAACGTCATCACAGCGGGTGATACCGCCGAAGATGTTGATCAGGATCGCGCGGACGTTCGGGTCGCTGAGAATGATGCGCATCGCGTTGAGTACTTTTTCCGGATTCGACGAGCCGCCGATATCGAGAAAGTTCGCGGGGTCACCGCCGTAGTGCTTGACGAGGTCCATCGTCGCCATGGCCAGACCGGCGCCGTTGACGATGCAGCCGATGTTGCCGTCGAGCTTGATGAATGTCAGACCGGCATTCTTGGCTTCGATTTCGGCCGGATTTTCCGCGTCCAGATCGCGCATGCCTTCGATTGCTTTCTGGCGGAACAGGCCGTTGTCGTCGACATTCAGTTTGGCGTCGATGGCGATAACCTGATTGATCGGAGTCGTAATCAGCGGGTTGATTTCGACCAGTGATGCGTCGACTTTCCAGAAGACATTATACAGCTTCAGAATAATATCCGCGACCTGGCGCACCAGCTTGATATCGCGGAAGACTTTGTAGGCCAGATTACGCGCCTCGAACGGGCGCAGGCCGACGCGCGGATTCACGGTCAGTTTGTGAATTTTTTCCGGGGTCTTGGCAGCGACTTCTTCGATGTCGACACCGCCAGCCGCGGAAATCATGATCACGGGGCACTTGGTGGCGCGATCGAGAATGATGCCGAGATATGTTTCCGACGTAATCTCGACTGCCTCGGTGACGAGGACTTTCTTGACTTCGAGTCCCTTGATGTCCATGCCGAGAATGCTCTGTGCCCAGATTTTGGCCTGTTCGAGGTTTTCGGCGTATTTGACCCCTCCGGCTTTGCCTCGTCCGCCGACATGCACCTGAGCCTTAATCATCACCGGACGATTAATCTCGTCGGCGATTGCGACCGCATCCTGCACCGTCGTGGCGACCTTGCCCGGCGGAACCGGAATACCGGCAGCATGAAAAATCTCCTTTGCCTGATACTCATGAATCTTCATCAATCAGCTCCATTATGTTTTTTGTATCTGCATTAACTTACGATTTTTCCATTCAAATAATCCCCGGCATAGCGAATGAGCGTGTCGCGCTCGTTATCGTCGGGATTGTCCAATACTTTTTCCATGAGGAATTCGATGACTTCGCCGACCCGAGGCGATTCCTTCAGGCCGAACAGGGTCATAATATCTTTCCCGTTCACTTTCAGGTCGGACCTGCCGAACGGAGGCTTGCGCTCGATCTCGTCTTTGATGGCCTGTTCCATCTCATCGACGTCTTCGGTCGTGCCGCCCATTCCCTGCGCGATGACATCGGCGCGGCGCAGATCGAGCAGATCGGGAATCAATCGTTGGCCGATGCGCCGGATAAAGCGGCGGAGTCCCTTGGGACCGACCTCGGTCGTGAACATGTGCCGTTCAACCAACAGCATGACATCATGAATGATGTCATTGGAATAGCGGAGACGCTTGAGCACCTTCTGCGCGACTTTGGCGCCGGACGATTCATGGCCGTAGAATGTCGCGCCGGTATCGTTGATGCGCTTGTGAATCGGCTTGGTAATGTCGTGAAATATCCCGGCCAGTCGCAGGTGCAGGCGCGGCGGGCAGGCGTCGACGATGCGCAGTGTGTGTTCGAAGACATCGTACTTGTGATAGCCGCCCGGTTGTTCGCATCCGACGGAATCTTCCAGTTCGGGGATGATGTGGTGCAGCAGTCCGGTTTCCTGCATCAGCCGCAGGCCGATGGACGGTTTCTCCGCCCGGACGAGCATCTTGTTCAGTTCCTCGGCGATACGCTCGGGCGATACCGTCGTTATCAAATCGACGTTATCGACGAGGCACTGGTATGTTTTCGGCTCGATCGTGAATTCGAATCGGGCGGCAAACTGGATGGCCCGGAGCATCCGCAGGGGGTCTTCCTTGAACGAATTGTCGGATACCATGCGGATAATGCGGTCATTCAGATCGTCTCGACCGCCATAGGGGTCGATAAGTGTTCCGTCGGCGAGGCTTCTCGCCATGGCGTTAATTGAAAAATCCCGTCGAAGGAGATCATCTTCGACGGGAATATCGGGATTGAAATCGACTTCGAAATCGGTGTGGGCGGGGCCGGTCGACTTTTCGGCGCGAGGCAGAGAGATATCACAGGTGCCTTCGATGTCGCTGTCGTCGGTCCTCGAATACGGAGTGAATTTAATCACGCCAAAGGAGCGACCGACCAGGTCTACCCTGCCGAAGCGCTTGAGTATTGCCTGCAAGCGGTCGTAAGGTATCCCGGTCACCAGGTAATCGCGGTCCTTAAATGCCACTTTCCGGCGCAAGAGTGAATCGCGGACGAATCCGCCGACTTCAAAAATGCACCCTTCCCGTAAGATCTCCCGCACAATCTCGTCCTTCAACAGACTCGCTTCCTAATCGGGATATATTCTCGTACCGGCCTTCCCGGCGAGGGCGTCTACTGCCTTCTCCAGAGAAGTAATTACTACTTGTTCCCCACCGTTATTGATAAATTCCAGCGCCGCTTCCACCTTCGGTCCCATCGACCCCGCCGGGAAATGCCCATCGTTGAGATACTGTCGCATCTGCGAGACGGTCACATCGCCGAGGAGTTTCTGGTCGGGTTTCCCGAAATTCAGGGCAACCTGATCGACCGAGGTGAGAATCAGCAAAAACTCGGCTCCGAGTTCGTGCCCCAGCATCGCCGAGGCGCGATCTTTGTCGATAACGGCATCGACACCTTCATACCCGAGTACCGGATCTATATACACCGGAATACCGCCGCCCCCGGCCGCGATGACGATCACATCGTTGTCAAGCAGGAGGTTGATGACGTCTTTCTGGACGCAGGCGCGCGGAATCGGCGAGGCGACAACGCGCCGCCAGCCGCGGGTGGCGTCTTGTTTGACGGTCCAGCCGCTTTCATTGGCGAGGCGTTTGGCCTCTTCTTCGCTGTAAAACTGTCCGACGTATTTGGTCGGATTCAAAATCGAGGGGTCGTCTTTGTCGACGACAATCTGCGTGATGATGGTGCAGACCTTGCGATCGATGTTTTCTTTGTCGAGACGGTTTTGCAGAGATTGTTCAATCATATAGCCCATACCGCCTTCGGTATCGGCCACGCATATGCCGAGCGGCAGAACCGGGGCTTTGCCGCGGGCGATTTCCACCCGCAGCAAAGCATTTCCTACCTGCGGCCCATTCCCGTGCGAGATACAGAGGCCGTATCCGCGGCGGGCCAGCTCGACGATTGTCGACAGCGAGGCGCGCGTATTCGCGAACTGGTTGGTAATCGTATCCTCCAGGTTTTCCCTGGTGATGGCGTTACCGCCCAACGCAATGATCGCCCGCTTCTTTTTCGTATCCGTAGTGCTCATCACTCAACTCAAACAGACTATCTGTTGCCTATTTGATTCTCTTGGAGATGATATCGTGCAGGGTCGGATGGCCGATTTCCTGCAGATTGTATTTTACACGGACCGACGGTTTGGTGACTTTCAGGATGCGTCGCAAATCAATCGGCGTACCGATAATCACCAGATCGCACTTGGTCTTTTCGATGGTCTTCTCCAGGTCTTTGACCTGCTTGCCGGAATAGCCCATGGCCGGCAGCAGCACGCCGATATCCGGATATTTGTTGAATGTCTCCGTGATTGTTCCGACGGTGTACGGACGGGGATCGACCAGTTCGGCCGCGCCGTATTTTTCGGCAGCGACGACACCGGCGCCATAGGTCATTTCACCGTGCGTCAGAGTCGGGCCGTCTTCCACGACGAGGACTTTCTTGCCGAGAATCGATTCGGCTTCATCGACATCCAGCGGAGAGGCGGCATCGACGATGATCGCCTTCGGGTTGACTTCGCGAACGTTGGCGCGGACTTCTTCCACGTTTTCCGGCGCAGCGGAGTCGATCTTGTTAATCACGACGACGTCGGCCAGGTGCACGTTGGACAGGCCGGGATAGTAGACCAGCTCGTGGCCCGGACGATGCGGGTCGACGACGGTGATGTACAGGTCGGCTTTGTAGAAAGCCATGTCGTTATTTCCGCCGTCCCAGACGATGACGTCGGCTTCTTTTTCCGCTTCGCGCAGAATCATTTCATAATCGACACCGGCATAGACCACGACGCCGCGATCGATGTGCGGTTCGTACTCTTCGCGCTCTTCGATCGTGCACTGGTGCTTGTCGAGGTCTTTGTAGTCGGCGAAGCGCTGACAGGCCTGCTTGGCCAGATCGCCGTACGGCATGGGGTGACGAATGGCGACGACTTTCTTACCGAGCGACTGCAGGACTTCACAGACCTTGCGAGTCGTCTGCGATTTGCCGCAACCGGTACGGGCGGCACAGACGGCCACGACCGGTTTTTTGCTTTCGATCATCGTCGGTGTGCTGCCGACCATCGAGAAGGCGGCGCCGGCGGCCATCACTTCGGAACCTTTGGTCATAACGGTTTCGAAGGTCACGTCACTGTATGAGAAAACGACTTCGTCGACTTTGTGCTTTTTGATCAGCTTGATAAGGTCGGCTTCTTCGTAGATCGGAATGCCTTTCGGGTAAAGAGAACCGGCCAGAGATTTCGGATATTTGCGGCCTTCGATATCGGGAATCTGGGTCGCGGTAAAGGCGACGACTTCATAGTCTTTGTTGTCGCGGTACAGACAGTTGAAATTGTGGAAGTCGCGACCGGCGGCTCCCATGATGATGATTTTGCGTGCCATGGTATGTATCTCCATTTTTGTTTTCGCGTTTTAGTTTGCTTACATCAAATTGAATAGTGACCTGCATCTTATATCGCGGATGCATGCCAGAGCGTCCGGATGAGGAATTTCCTCCAGTCCGCCCTCAACAGAATTCTATATATGCTGTAAGCAGTAATCATCTTCTGTCAATTCCTGTTGCCTTACTGGTTGTCGATCTGCGCGCGCTGAATGGTGTTCGAGAAATCGACATAGACCGATTTCCACTCGGAGAAGACTTCCAGCGCCTGCGTACAGGCTTCGCGGTGACCGTTGCCGGTGTGCTTGGTGCCGCCGAACGGCATGTGCGTCTCGGCTCCGATAGTCGGCGCGTTGACATAGAAAATACCGGTGTAGACATCGCGCATGGCCGAAAAGGCGCGGTTGACATCGTTCGTGTAAATCGAGGCAGAGAGGCCGTAGGCGCAATCGTTGGCCAGTTCGATGGCATGGTCATAGCTGCGCGCCGGAATGAGATCGGTGACGGAGCCGAATATCTCTTCTTTGAACACTCGCATCTTGTTGGTAACATCGCCGAAAATCGTCGGCTGGGTGAACCATCCCTTATCGTATTTTCCGCCTTTGAAGCGTCCGCCGCCGCAGAGCAATTTGGCGCGGTCTTCTTCCTTACCGATGCGCATGTAATCGAGTACCGTGTTCATCTGCGCTTCGTTGATCGCCGGGCCCATCTGGATTTTTTCATCGAGGCCGTTGCCGACCTTGAGCGCTTTGGTGCGTTCGACGAATTTCCTGGCAAATTTGGCATAAATCTTTTTGTGCAGGATTATCCGCGACGAAGCGGTGCAGCGCTGGCCGGTGGTGCCGAAAGCGCCCCACAGCGCGCCGTCGATGGCCAGATCGATGTTGGCATCGTCCATAACGACGATACAGTTCTTGCCGCCCATTTCCAGATGACAGTGCTTGAAATCGGGAGCGCAGGCCTCGGATACCTTGCGGCCGATATCGGTCGAGCCGGTGAACGAGACACATTCGACGCGCTTGTCGTGCATCAGCGGAGAACCGACCGAACCGCCGGAACCCGTCACCATGTTAACGACGCCCGCCGGAATACCCTCTTCATGCATGACCTTGACCAGGTTGTAGACGGACAGCGGTGTATCCGTGGCGGGTTTAATCACGACGGTGTTGCCCATGATCAGCGCGGGCATCATCTTCCAGGACGGGATCGCCATCGGGAAGTTCCACGGGGTAATCATACCGCAGACGCCGAGAGGCTGGCGGATGGACATTGCGAATTTATTGTTCATTTCGGACGGCGTCGTCTGGCCGAACTGACGGCGGCCTTCGCCGGCCATATAGAAGGTCATGTCGATGGCTTCCTGCACGTCACCGCGTGTTTCGGCCAGCACCTTCCCCATTTCGCGCGTCATGTCGCGGGAGAACTGTTCCTTTTCCTTCCAGAGGCGCTGAGCGATGCGATAAAGAATTTCGCCGCGCTTCGGGGCCGGTACAAGGCGCCATTTCTTATAAGCTTCGGCGGCCGCGGTAACGGCTGCATCTACGTCGTGAGCATCTGATTTTTGAAAAAGCCCGATAACATCGGTTGTATCTGCCGGGTTGATATTTTCAAACGTTTCGCCGGTGTGAGATTTTACCCATTCACCATTTATAAAATTCTTGTACACTTTCGGTCGAGCCATCTCGTCCTCCTCTATGAATTGCAACAATAATTCGATTCATATCAACAGCTTAGTTAGTGAAATATTTCACCTTCTCAGCCAAGACAGGTAATATATTTATTTAAAAGCCAATGTCAAATTATTTGGGCATTTTTCATGAGTTTTTTACTCTTGGCGGACAAAGAGTTAGAAGTTTTTTTTGCGCCTTTTCAGCCGCGCCGAACAAACGCGAGCTATAATGTGTATTTTAGGCGGTGTTGAGACCAGGAATATGGGCTTTCTTATCCGCGAAGGCGCTGGAACTGAGCTTTTGTTTCGATACTTGATATCTGTCTTAGGATGAATATCGGATATCGACCGGAAACATGAAGGAGTCAAATCATAGTAATGATAGTATGACCAATCATATAAGCATATGATAATTCCTCTTGTATAAAACAATGGCACATAGTATTTTTTACTAACGCAGAGATTTGCTTCTTCATTGATATCACATCTAGTGCGCAATTACACTTTATTTTTTTGGGGGACCCGCCATGCGACGAACAATAACCGCCATTGTTCTCTGTTTTCTTTTTGTTACCTCATCCGTTATAGCCGAACAAGCCATTACGTACACGTATCAATCCCGATTCCTGGAAAATTATCTGCGAGATATCCAGTTTGACGGCGATATCGGATATTGTTCATATTCAGGCATCATGCGTGTCTATGACTTTTCCGATCCCACGAATCCGGTTCTGTTATCGAGACTGGATATCGGAGATTATGTCGGTGGAGCGTGTGATTTCGCTTTAACGACAGATTATGCCTATGTACCAATATCTAATTCCGGGGTTCTGATATTGGATAAGACGGACCCATATCAGCTATTCGTAGCGGGATTTTATGCGGTACCGGAGTTATTATCGGCATGTGTCGTCAAAGACAATTATCTCTATGTGGCCAAGCGCTTTGCAGGGACAATCATACTCGATATCAGTACCCCGACAGCGCCGACACAGGTCTCGACCGTTCCGCCGACTTCATACACGAATACCTATGGTCTCAAACTGTTTGGCGATATTCTGGCGCTAAATCACGATTTCTATGGATTCGATTTGTACAATGTTTCCGATCCGGCGAATCCGGTATTTGTTCGCAGACTGGATCAATACGGCAATGAATCGGATATCGAAATCGTCGGACCGTATGCATACGTAACCGGGCGCGGATATGGTTTGGTTATCTACAATATTTCGAATTTGAGTAATCCGGTGCAGCATGGCACGTATGATCCGCCTCTTGAAGATGAGTATGTGGAAGGCGTGGCGATATCCGGCACGTATGCGTATCTCACTATCGGCGGATACAGTGCCGGGTACAATGGATTTCGGGTAATCGATATTTCCAATCCCAACTATCCGTCGCCCGTCGCAAACGGGCCGATAAATGAGACATATCGGGATATTTTCCTGCACGACGATAATGTATATGCAATATCGAATGACCGAGGACTGAAGATATTTGATACGGTGGATCCGAATTCTCCTGCATTAATCGGAAGCGCACTGGTTCCGTTTGATCTCCAGTCAATCGCGGTTTCCGGTGATCGAGCCTATGTCATGTCGGAGCAAAACTACAGCACATACGACTGCGATTTCTATATATACGATATCAGTGACAGAACCAATCCGGTCGCTCTGGCCGAGTACCCCGATTATCATCATTATACGGGATGGGATATCGCCGCAATCGACAACCTCGTTTATATTTGCTATGGAAGCGTTCTGCAGATTCTGGATGCGACCGATCCGACGAATCTCACGGTCTTATTTGATGGGTCAATCGGCGCCGGTTTGTTGGAATTCGAAATTCAAGGTAATTATCTGTACGGGGTCGATTTAGGTTCCGGTTTGTTTATCTATGACATATCCGACCCGACCTCGCCTCTCCTTACGAATTCGGTTACTCTCGGAGATGCGTTGTGGGATGTCGAAGTCGAGGGTAATTACGCATATGTGTCACAAAATCATGGTGTCTTTGTCGTGGACGTTACGGATCCGTATGCCCCGTTTGAGGCGGGTGAATTCTATTATTTTAATCTGCATGTTCGAGGCATGCGAATCGCCGGCGAAAAATTATATGTTGTCAGTCAGACGGCGGAATTGATGATACTCGATGTATCCGATCCCGTGAACCCAGTGTATCTTGGGCAAAGCGGCACATACAATGACAACAGTTCACTTTTTGCATTGAACGATCTCGTCCTCGCCACAAACAGCGGAGGATTGAGTACGTTCGATGTGTACACGCCGACAACGCCCGTTTTTATCCTCTCCGAGCCACATGGACCGTCGGAGGATGCCGCTATCGACGATAATTATATTTACACGGCCAGCCGAAACGGCGTCAACATTCTGGCATATACGATGGTCAGCGCCGTCTATGGAGATGTCGATCAATCCGGTTCGATTAACATCGGCGACGCGGTGTATTTACTGAATTACATATTCAAGGCCGGTGATGCACCGGTACCTCTTCGCGCCGGGGATGCCAATTGCGATGAGACGGTGAATATCGGTGATGTGATTCACCTGGTTAATTATATCTTTCGGGGAGGGCTCGAACCAGGTTGCGATTAATTCGCAATCGGTGCCCTATTTTTGTGACTAACTTCAACTCAAGGCTCCGGGTATGGATACCCGGAGCCTTTTTTGTGTCGGGCTCCGGAGAGGAGAATCGTCAACACTATCGGTTATTGATAGGCGATAACTTCGCCGATATTCAAGTCCTTCAATCCCTGCTCGATCTTGGCCCGATCCCCGACGACGACAATCGTCAATGCATTGGGATGAATGTATTTATCGGCAATCGTATTGATCTCGTTGCCGGTTACGCGGTTGACTCGGTCGACATAGGTCTGCCAGCGATCAATCGGGAGATCGTATTGCACCATCGTTGCCATGCCACCGACGAGGCCTCCCAGATCCTCGAATCCCTGAGGGAATCCTTTGATGAGACCGTCCTTGGAGGTTTGGAGTTCATCCGTTGTCAGCGGATTGCTTCCGGTGATACCGCGCAGTTCCTTCATGAATTCGGTCACTGATTCGGCCGTATACTGTGACTGTACCGGTGCATAAGCGATAAACGGGCCGCTACCGCGGGTTGCCCAGACGAAACATCTGGCGCCATAGGTGTAGCCTTTGTCCTCGCGCAAATTCATATTGATGCGGCTCATGAACTGTCCGCCCAGCGGGCGATTGAGCACCGACCATATCGTATAGTCCGGGCTGTTGCGCGGCAAGGCGATATTACCCGCGACAATCATCGATTGTTCCGCACCGGGTTTGTCGACGATGTAGATTCTCGTCTTTTCCGGAGGATTCGGGGTGGCTAGATTCACAGTCGCGGCACTCCCCTGCTTCCAGTCTTTGAACGCCTTTTCTATTTTCTTTTTCGCCTCGGAGAGTGAGATATCTCCTGCGATGACGATTGATGCATTGTTCGGGAAATAGTTTTCCCGGTAGAATCGCTCAAGGTCGCCGCGGGAAATCGCATTGATCGTTTCCTCGGTGCCGGATCCGGTATACGGCTGGCTGTAGGGATGCTCGTGACCGTACACGATTTCCATAAACGTTTTGAATCCGATCGTGAACGGCTGACTCGATTCCTGCTGAATGCGGGCAAGGTAGTTCTTTTTGGCGCGCGCCAATTCCTCTTCGGGGAATGTCGGATTCAGGACGATATCGGCCAGCAAATCGAGTCCCTGGTCAACATTCTTTTTCAGGACATCAAGGCTGACCGTGGTACCATCGAAAATGCTCCCGGTTCCGACGAAGGCGCCCAATCGGCTCGCTTCCTCGGAGATTTCCAGCGCCGTGCGAGTTTTCGTCCCCTCATTGAGGAGGTCGGCCGTCAATGCCGCCGTACCGAATTTGTCGAGCGGGTCATTTGCCCAGCCGACGTTGAGAATCAGATTCATGACGACCAGCGGCAGGCGGGTATCCTCGATGAGATACAGCTTCATGCCGTTACCGAGTGTCGTCTGCTGAATCTTGGGAGGCGTGAATGTCGGCTCTGCCGCGGCTATCGGTTGTTTTGTGCGGTCGACATCATAATCGGCCTTGCGCAATTCACCGCGAGGCACGATATGCAGGATGCCTCGGCGATTCAAATCCAGATATTTGCGGGCATAGTACATGACATCGTCGGTCGAGGCATTGAGCCACCGGTCGAGATCCCATTGGACTTTTCCCGGATCGCCAAGATATGTATTGTAGCCGTTCAACAGGTCGGCGCGGCCGCCGAATCCACCGATAGATTGCATGGCCCGCACCTGCCCCGCTTCGCGGGCAATCTTGGCATTGCTCAATTCCTGCTCGGTGATGCCGTCGGTCAGGAGTTTTTTCAGTTCCTCGTCGACCGCTTTTTCCACGTTATCGATGGAGACTCCCGGCTTGGCGGTGACGACGATATAAAAGACGCTGCTGATTTCATGCGACCGCTGATAGGCCGTGACGTCCTGCGCGATTTGCTTCTCATATACGAGTGATTTGAACAGGCGTGAGTTTTTCCCGCTGGTGAGGACGCTGCTGATATGATCGAATTCGGCGTCTCCCGGTTTGTAGTAGGCAGGCGTATGCCAGACCATATACAGGCGAGGCAGTTGCACATCGTCCTCGGCCTCCATTCGCCGGACCTGATTAATTTCGGGCACCCATTCGGTCAATCGGGCGACTTCCGGTCCCGGCGGGATTGTCGCGAAGTACTTGTTAATCAAATCCTTCGCTTCCTGAGGATCGAAATCACCGGCCAGGCACAGCGATGCATTATTCGGCGTATAGTACTGGCGGAAGAATCCGACGACATCATCGAGTGTCGCGTTGCCTAAATCTTCCAGGCTGCCGATCACCGTGTGCGAATAGGGATGTTCATTCGGGAATATCAACTCCGTGATATACTCCTCGGCCATACCGTATGGAGAATTATCGTATCCCTGGCGCCGTTCGTTTTGTACGACGCTGATTTGCGTGTTGAGTTTTTCAATGTCCATCCCGTCCGGCAGGTTGGCCATGCGATCCGATTCCATCGCCAGACCGAGTTCCAGATAATTGCTGGGGAGATTTTCCCAGTAGTTCGTGCGGTCCTGCTGAGTCGAACCATTGACCTGTCCCCCGACCGACTGAATAGGTCTGAAGTATTCGCCCTCGAAATTCGGTGTCCCCTGAAACATCATGTGCTCGAATAAGTGCGCGAATCCGGTGCGACCGGGGCGCTCGTTTTTCGATCCGACATGATACCAGATATTGACGGAAATCATCGGTATCGAGTGATCCTCGTGCAGGATTACCTCGAGACCATTGGGAAGGGTGTACTTTTCGAAGGGAATTGACAGTTCATCCTCGGCGGCTGTGAAGCCGGCGCAGAATCCGAGAATCAACAGGCATAGTGAAATCACCCTACAATGCATACCCATGAAATTGCTCCTTTTCTCATGTAGTTCTTTTTTCTCGGGGATGACAGAGCGAGAAGGATATTTTAAGGGTGACAGAGATGAGAGGGTTGGGTTTGTCGAAGGGGTATGACAGAAAACACCGAGTCCCTATTACTGTCATAGACACAGGAAGGGGTGGTTTTGTTTAAAGAATTTTCATGGATGTTTTTGAAGAACGCACGCCGCCCTGTCGGGCACCCTTTCGAGAGGAGACGGCAAAGATGTAAGTTTGTACTCGTACCGCATTCTGTAAAGCGGGAACCCACCCTTTTTTGCAGAGCCAAAAAAGGGATAGGCCACCGGGCATGTGGGGCCAAGTTGGATGTGATATTTTTTATGCACCCTCTTTAGAAGAGACAAGAGCAAATTCCTCGGTCGGTCTAAGAAGACCTCGCCCGGAATGACGGGTTAATTATTCTGAGGAATACTGATTTCCCAAATTTGCAAATAGTACGGGTCATTGCGAGCCCTTCTTAGGGCGTCGCAATCTCAGGGTGTATATCTATGCCGCATTGCTCCGTACAACATCCTGAGATCGCGACGGTCGTCATAGGAATGACTCCCTCGCGATGACGCAGTGGTTGATAAAAGTATCATGGAATTATAAATTACCATATACAGTGGCACATGTATCCCCCGGGCCGGAGGACCCGGCCCCTACATCCGGCAGATGCGGACATCCAGGTTATACAAGAACACTTACAGAGTATCAAATTTCTGATCTTCAAAATACTTCTTTACTTCATAATCATCTTTACGCAATATCCAATTTATATCATTTGCAAAAGCCATTGGAAGCTTTCTATTAAATTTAATTGTGTCGGTATTTATATCGTATTGTTTCATTCTAACAAACATTGAATCAATAGTTACATCCCGTTTCATTCTAAAATTACGGGCGAATTTAATTTTAGCAGAAATATGTTCTGGTCCTCCTGAAGGATTTAATTTACTTAAATAAAATTTTAAAGAATCATATTCATGCTCGAATTGGTTATTATTAATTTTAAGCCAATTATTAAAATCCCTTATCGAGATTTCTGCCATAACCTTACGTTCTGCCAATTTCTCCTCATTTACTCTATTTTCAAGCTGTTTCTGCCCCGAATAACTACAATAGCTAATTATAAATGCGGCAATTGAAACGAGTAACGCCATTATTGGGATTATAACCTGAAAACGCCATCCGATGGGCTTCGCATCACTTAGGTTAGGCGTCTCCTTATTTGCCTGTCTTTTCTGTTTCATTATATCTCCCCAAAAACCCCTGTTTAAATTCTAAAAATCTGTCTTCGGCTATGGCGGCGCGGATGTCTTTCATGAGTTGGATGAAAAAGTTCACGCTGTGATATGACGCCAGCCGGTGCGCCGTGATTTCCGATACCGAATACAAGTGCCGCAGGTAGGCTCGGCTGTAGCGCCGGCAAACCGGGCAGGCGCAGTTTTCATCCAGTGGACGGCTGTCATCCGAGGCTGTCGCGTTGCGGTAATTGAATGGGCCGGTCGATGTGAACACCAATCCCGTGCGGGCATTGCGCGTCGGGAGAACACAATCGAACATGTCTATCCCCCGCTCGACCGCATTGAGGATATCCTCGGGATACCCCACGCCCATCAGGTAGCGCTGTTTGTTGACCGGCAGGAGCGGTACGGTGACATCGAGCATCTCCGTCATAGCCTCTTTCGGCTCGCCGACCGACAGTCCGCCGATGGAATAGCCGGGGAAATCGAGTTCCTGTAGCTGCTCGGCCGATTGCTTGCGGAGATTCGCATACACCGAGCCTTGCACGATACCGTGCAGTAACTGCGATGGATACTGGCCGGTTTCTTCGAGTCTGTCGAATTCCGCAATACACCGCTTGGCCCAGGCGGTCGTGCGGATGATCCCCTGTTGGGCCTTCTTCTCATCGGCCGGCCAGGGGGTGCATTCATCGAACGGCATGATGATATCCGGTCCGAGTTTGCGCTCGATTTCGATCACCCGCTCGGGTGTGAAATCATGATAGGAGCCGTCGAAGTGCGACTGGAAGCGCACGCCGTCATCGGTGATTTTGATGCGGTCGCGGTGCGAAAAGACCTGGTATCCCCCGGAATCGGACAGGATGGCCTTGGGCCACGAGGTGAATCCGTGTACGCGGCCGAGTTTTTCTATGACATCGGTTCCCGGCCGCAGGTAGAGATGATAGGTGTTGACGAGGAATATCTGTGCGCCCATTGATTCGAGGTCCTCGCATGCGAGCGTCTTGACGGCCGCCTGCGTACCGACCGGCATGAACACGGGAGTATCTATAACGGCATGCGGCGTAGTCAGCTTGCCCAGCCGGGCGGTGCGGTCGGTCTTAATCAGTTCAAACTTGAATCCATCGGGGTAGCGCACAGTGAAAACCTTTATTGTATGGCCTCAAGCGCCATGTCGACGCTTGATACGGGGATGATTTCTATTTCCTTCGGCGGTTTGAGGCCGGATGCGTTCGCCTTAGGAATTATGGCTCGCGTCAGGCCCAACTTCGCGGCCTCGGACAAGCGCCGGTCGATGTGTCCGATGCCTCGGACATCACCGGAGAGTCCAATCTCGCCGAGGACAAGCGTTGAATGATCGACGATCAGATTCAGCTTCGATGATGCCGCGGCCAAGAGGAATGCTAAGTCCAATGCCGTGTCATCAAGTTTTATGCCGCCTGCGATGTTGACGAAAATATCATTGCCGCCGAGCAGCACGCCGCCCCGCTTTTCCAATACCGCCGCGATAATCGCCAGCCGTTTGGTATCGATGCCCGACGCCACTCGCTGAGGCGTCCCATAGGGAGATGCCGCAACTAAGGCCTCAACCTCGACCAGGAACGACCGACTTCCTTCGACTGCGGCAGAGACGACTCGCCCGGGAGATTTCGCCGAATCCGATGCGGTCATGAAGATGCGCGAGGGGTTGGTTATTTCTGTCAGGCCGGCTCCGGTCATCTCGAACACGCCGATTTCCCCGGCCGGGCCGAATCTGTTTTTCTGCGAGCGGAGGATGCGGTAGAGATGATAGCGGTCGCCCTCGAAATAGAGCACAGTGTCGACCATGTGCTCGAGCACCTTGGGGCCGGCAACGGCACCGTCCTTGGTGATGTGCCCGACCAGGAATAACACCTTGCCGGATTTTTTGGCCATCTCGATCAGTCGCGAAGATGATTCGCGCACCTGCCCGACCGTGCCGGGAGGCGAATCAAAGGCCCCCGATGCGACCGTTTGAATCGAATCGATCATGACGATGCTGTAATCGTCATCGCATAAGCGCAGAATCGATTCCAGCTCGGAATCGTTGGCGACCTCGATGGCATCGCCGCGAATGTTGAACCGCTCGGCGCGGGATTTGATTTGGTGAATCGACTCTTCGCCGGAGACATACAGCGTCTTATGCCCGGCATTCCCGAACTGTTCTGCAACCTGAAGCAATAGCGAAGATTTGCCGATGCCAGGTTCGCCTCCGATGAGGAGCGCCGAGCCATAAACGGCTCCCCCGCCGAGGACGCGGTCGAATTCGGTGATGCCGGAGAAAATTCGGGCGCGATGTTCGTTGGAGATATCAGGTATGGCGACAGCTTCGGTCTTATTCGCAGATGATTTTGCCTTGGTACTTGCTTTCGGCGCGATGATAGTTTCTTCGTTGAGAGTATTCCACTCACCGCAGTCGCGGCATTGTCCCTGCCATTTGGGGTGCATGGCTCCGCAGGTTGTACAGAAGTAGGCAGTTTTTTTCTTCGCGGCCGGTTTCATCAGTTCACCTGAATCGGTCCCGTCATCGACCCGTTGATGAACTGCTTGACCATAGCATTGTCGGTCCTGACGATTTCGTCGGGCGAACCGTCCCAGACGACATTGCCGCCATAGAGCATCACGATGCGGTCGGCGATTTTATTGGCCGACGCCATATCGTGCGTCACGGCAATCGATGTCACGCCGAGTTTCTTGTTCACATCGACAATTAATTCATTAATCATGTCGGCCGTGATGGGATCAAGACCGGTAGTCGGCTCGTCATAGAGCAATATCGACGGTTCGGCGGCAATGGCTCGCGCCAGCGCGACGCGTTTTTTCATGCCGCCGGAAATCTCGGACGGCATTTTATGTTCGATGCCGTTCAACCCGACCAGCTTGAGCTTTTCGGCCACAATCGGAATGATGTCTTTTGAGTGCATCCCCATATTTTCGCGCAGGCAGAAGCCGACATTTTCACCGACGGTCATCGAATCGAACAGCGCTCCGAATTGGAATAGCACGCCGACTTTTTTGCGGTAGGCCATCAGTTCTTTATGCCTGAGCGAGAACACATCCTGCCCGTCAACGACGACACGGCCGCTGTCGGGTTGGAGCAGCGCGACGATATGCTTGAGCAACACCGACTTACCGCATCCCGACTGACCAATAATGACCAGCGACTCGCCGTCTCTGATCGTCAAGTTGACGCCATTTAAGACGACTTGTTGGCCGAATGATTTATGTAGATTCTCGATCTCAATCATATGCTGAACAATATCGTCGCCATGACATAGTCGGCGATTAAAATTAGTACGGCCGATGCCACAACCGATTGCGTAGTTGACAAGCCGACACCCTGGGCGCCGCCGTCGGTGTTGAATCCGTGATAACAGCCCATCATCGAGATAATGGCTCCGAAGCATGCCGCCTTAATAAGCCCCGAGGTCAAATCCGACATGATGAACATCTGTTTGAATCCGTTAATGAACATCTCGGAAGACATTTCGACAAAACTGACGGCGACAATTAGTGCGCCCATCATGGCGATGAAGTCGGAGAGCAGCGTCAGGATCGGCAGCATGATGATGCCCGCGACGAAGCGCGGCATGACCAAATAGCGAATGGGGTCGACGGCCATCGATTCCATGGCATCGATCTGCTCGGTGACTTTCATCGAACCGAGTTCGGCAGCGATGCCTGCGCCGACACGACCTGCGATAACGAGTGCCGTTAACACAGGAGATAACTCGATGAGTACGGTTTTGCCGACGGCTCCGCCGAGGTAGCGCAGCGGAACATACCCCTCGAACTGATAGGCCGCCTGCCAGGCCGACACGGCTCCGGTAAACACCGAGGTGATGGAAATCAGCCAGACGGATTTCACGCCGATGTAGTAGAGTTGTCCCAGTATGAGATGCAGAGATGTAAACAGACTTTTCAGCGCCTTGACGGTGCGCCACATCATGATCGACAGGCGGCCGAGGCCGCTGATAATCGCGGTCAGGCTGAAGTCTATTGCACTCGGGACTTTTTCCATATCTTTTTAAAACGGCGCGTCGCTCATATCGGGCGGCGGGCCGGAGCGGTCGCGGAATCCGGACGCCAGATTTTCGAACCGGGCAAAATCTTTTAAGAATGACAGGTGGACGATGCCGGTCGGGCCGTTTCGCTGTTTGGCAAGAATAATCTCGGCCTTGCCGGATGCCTCCAACAGCTTCGGATCGTCTTCCCTGAGTTCCTTGGATAAATAATACTCTTCTCTATAGACAAAGATCACGACGTCGGCATCCTGTTCGATGGCGCCGGACTCTCGAAGGTCGGATAAGAGTGGACGTTTATTGGGGCGCTGTTCGACCATTCGCGACAACTGACTGACGGCAATGACCGGAACACTCAGCTCGCGAGCCAATCCTTTGAGGCCTCGCGAAATCATCGAAATTTCCTGCTGGCGGTTTTCGGCGAAGCGGCTGCCGCTCATAAGCTGGAGATAGTCGACGACGATGAGTCCGAGGTCCGCCTTGGATGCCAGACGCCTCGCTTTGGCGCGCATCTGCAATACCGTCATGCCGGGAGTATCATCGATGTAGAATTCGGCTTCCGACAGTGGTCCCGCCGCCATCGTGAGTTTCGGCCAGTCGGAATCGGCCATGCGGCCGGTGCGGAGCTTATGCGATGAAATCTTGGCGCGTCCGCACAATAGGCGCAGAGCCAATTGCTCCTTCGACATTTCCAATGAGAAAAACGCGGCGGCTTTTTTCGTCTGAATGCAGAAATTTTCAACAATGTTCAAGGTCAATGCCGACTTGCCCATCGACGGTCGCCCGGCTGCGACAATGAGATCGCCTTTGTGCAATCCGGCCGTCATGCTGTCGAGTTCGGTAAAGCCGGTTGGTTCGCCGACGAGACCGCCCTTGTTTTCCTTGTAATCCTCGATATCCTCGAACGTCTGCGGAATTAAATCTTTTACGCGCGCAAAATCCGAGTGCAGACGCCCCTCGGAGATGGCGAATATTTTTTGCTCGGCGTTATCGAGTAAATCATCAACCTGTTCCTGCTGGCGAAAACACTGGCCGATGATTTCGGTCGATACCGAGATCAGATCGCGCAGTGTTGATTTTTCGAGGACGATATTGGCATAGTATTCGGCATTCGCCGCCGTGGCAACACCTGATGCAAGATCGGACAGATAGCTGCGACCGCCGCATTCTTCCAATATTCCGCCGCGCTCAAGTTCCTCGGCAACGGTCGTAATATCGGCCGGTTGACTTTTCTCGTAGAGAACGAGAACCGCATCGAATATTTTCCGATGTGCAGGCGAATAGAACCGCTTCCCCTCGCCGAGGACTTCGATTGCCTTACCGATGGCGACTTCGTCAATGAGCATTGCGCCCAGCACCGCCTGTTCGGCATCATTCGAATGCGGGGGCTGCCGCCCTTTGTCTTTTCCGGGATCAGTCATTGTTCAGTTTTTTATATTCGGCCATGAGCACTTGTACGTCTTCCCAGGTATCTCGTTTATACTTGGGGAAGCGCAGCAGCGCCGCCGGATGATAGGTCGCGATGAGCGGGATGCCTTCGAAGCGGTGCCACCGTTTGCGAAGCGTTCCCAGTGGTGCGGATGTTTCCAATAGCCCCTGAACGGCGATTCTGCCAAGCGCACAAATAAACTGCGGTTTTAGCAGGCGAATCTGTTCTTTCAGATACGGCATGCACAGTTCCATCTCGTCAGGCTGCGGGTCGCGGTTGTTCGGCGGGCGGCACTTGAGAATGTTCGCGATGTACACGTCGCCGCGCTCAAAGCCCATCGCCGCAATGATTTTGTCAAGCAGTTTGCCGGCTCGTCCGACGAACGGTTCGCCTTGCAGGTCTTCATCCCGACCGGGAGCTTCGCCGATGAACATGATCTTTGCATTCGGATTGCCCGTGCCATAGACGAATTTGGTGCGCGTGTTGCCCAGCGGGCACTTGGTGCACTTGCATATGGACTCGCGATGAGAGCTCAGATCCGAATACTCTGCTGACGCATTGGTCGCGGGGACGTTAAACAGGGCATCCTGTTTGAGGGGGGGAATCGGGCCATAGTCCGGCGGAGGAGTATTTTTATTGTCTTCTTCAGGTGTAGTTTTTTTCAATGTTAATGCCTGTGGTGAGGGTTGCTCCGGCAGCGGAGGAGGTTCCGGTTGTAGTCGTGACGAAGCAGCGGGTTTCGGTTGCCGCGCGGGACGTTTAATAACAGGTTCGGGCGATTCGTACCCGCCTGCATTGCGTGCTTCTAAGATGATTTCACTGTGACCGATTTCGGCCTGACAGGTCAGCGCCCGTGAGGCCAGATCAAGCAGTTCCTTCAGTTCGTCTTCCATCCCCTAACACATACTCCCATATGTTGCGAGCGATAACGTCCTTGTCCGCTTTTTTCAGCTCCGTGCTGCGGCCATCCTTCGCGATAATCACCACGCGATTGGTATCGCTGTCGAATGCCGCGCCAGCCTCGAGGGCATCGTTGACGACGATAAAATCCAGATTCTTATCGGCCAGTTTCTTTTTCGCATTATCGAGAACATACTCCGTTTCCAATGCGAATCCGATGATCGTCTGCCCCGAGGTCTTCTTGTCTTTCAGGGACTTTAATATATCAATTGTCGGGGAAAGTTCAAGAGCCATCCCCGAATCATTTTTCTTAACTTTCTGATCGAACGGTTTAGTCGGCGTGAAATCGGCCGGGGCCGCCGCCATAACGAGGTAATCCGCATTTGCGAAATGCGATTGCACCGCCTGCGCCATTTCCGCCGTTGTCTCGGTGTTGACGACCGTCACCCGATCAGGATTCAGTAGAGCTGTCGGCCCGGATATCAGCGTCACATCGGCGCCGAGTTTTTCCGCTTCGATGGCCAGAGCGAAGCCCATCTTGCCTGATGAACGATTGGAGATATAACGGACGGGATCGATGGCCTCGCGGCACGGCCCGGCAGTTATGATGACTTTTTTATCTTTGAGTGGGCCCGATTTGCCAATTATGGAGGCGATGTGTTCGAAAATCTCATCCGGTTCAGCCATGCGTCCGGGACCGAAACTCCGGCAGGCCATCTCACCAATACCGACATTGGCGAAGAATACGCCGCGATTTTTGAGTGTCTCGACATTGGTTTGAACGGCGGGATTCTCCCACATGACATCGTTCATTGCCGGAGCCAACAGAAGCGGGCGATTCGAGGCGCACACGACGGTGCTGAGCAGTTCCGGGCAGAATCCATTGGCGATTTGAGCGATAAAATCGGCGGTGGCCGGTGCGACGACGATTAAATCGGCCCATTCGGCGAAGTCGATATGGCGCGTTCCGACAAATGTGTTTTCCGCGAACATCTCGACGGCAACGCTTCGACCGGTCAATGATTCGAAGGTCAGCGGCGTTACGAATTTCGCGCCGGCACGAGTCATGATGACCTGCACCTCTGCCCCTGCTTTGATGAGCAGCCGGGCCAGATAGGCGGATTTATAGGCGGCAATGCCGCCCGTTACGCCAAGAACGATTTTTCTGTGAGATAAGACCATATGAACCGACCAGTCTAATTGATCGGTTCGTTCTCCGGTTCGCCGACCCAAATCATGAAGGGCGTGTCTATCGAACCGGTATCGAACATGGTCGAAGACGCCAGGATTTTCACCTCAGTGACATCCACGGGATCTGATGCGAAGAGAGCACAGCGATCGAGGATCATTTCGAGCTGCTCGGTGGTCAGAAGGCGCAAATGGCGCAGTTGCAGCAGGTAGCCATAGGCTTCCGGCGAGAGGATTTTGCGCTCGGTTTCGGATAATATCCGAACCGATGTGGAGCCGATTTCTTCGTCGGTGAACGAGAAGCTTTCGGGATAATCCTCAAAATGCTGCAACAGCCAGTTGTACGCCGAAGAGATTTCATTGTCGGTGAATCCCATTGACCGGAGATCCGCCGACATTTCATCTATATTATGAATTGTCTCCTGATGTTCCGAGATCTGGTTCATCAGATACACGACAATTTCCAGAATTCTATCTTGCACGCTCACCTCGTACTTTAATCACTTTGAAAATACGAACTCCTAAACAGATATGCAAGACTTTAGTTGCCCTAATGCCTGAAATGTCTGATCCCCGTCATAACCATACTGGCATTATATGTATCGGCGGCCTTGATAACATCTTCATCGCCTTTCGAACCACCCGGCTGCATGAAGGCTGTAACCCCGGCTTGGGCAACGACTTCGAGTCCATCGGGCATCGGGAAGAAGGCATCCGACGCACATGTGCCGCCTTTGGCCCTGTCACCGGCTCGCTTCACCGCAAGGAATGATGAGTCGACGCGCGAGGTCTGGCCCATGCCGATACCGACCGTGGCCTTCCCTTTACAAATTAATACCGCATTTGATTTTACATATTTGACCAGCTTAAAGCCGAAAATAAGTGATTCCAGCTCGGCCTTTGTGGGCTGCCTTTTGGTGGGAATCACGAATTTCTCGCGGTCGACATCGATGTTGTCAAAGCCCTGAATCAGCACACCGCCGCGGACGAATTTGTACACATTTTCCGGATTCGGCAGGTTGTCCAGAATGGTCGGCAGGGCCAACAGGCGCCGAGCCTTTTTCTTTCTCAGCTTAGCCAGTGCTTCTTCGGTGAAGCCCGGCGCGAGAATACATTCCACAAAATGCGTCTCGTGCAGCAGATTGGCTGTATCCATGTCAACGATTCGATTGAGGCCGATAATGGAACCGAAGGCCGACAGCGGATCGGTATCGAGAGCCAACCGGTAGGCCTCGGCGAGTTTCGCATCCGATGCCGCACCGCATGGATTGGCGTGCTTGACAACAGCCGCGAACGGTTCGTTATACTCAAGGAGCATGTCCAGCGTCGCATCGATGTCGGCGATGTTATTATAGGAAAGTTCCTTGCCGGATAACTGCTCGGCATCGGCCAAGGTTACACCTTTGTAACCTTTGAGACGATAGAACGAGGCCGACTGATGCGGGTTTTCGCCGTAGCGCAAGTCCTGGACTTTCGTGAACGACAGGTGAAAATCATCCGGCGAGGCGGCCTTATCTCCGGCGGTTGCCTTTCCGGCAAAATATCCGGCAATCGCCGTATCATAGCGGGATGTTAATGCGAATGCCTTCCCGGCCAGTTTCTTGCGTGTCGCCAGTGTCAGCCCACCATCGTTTTGCTCCAGTTCAGCAATGAGATCGGAATAATCCGACGGATGCGTGACGACCGCAACAGCGCCAAAATTTTTGGCTGCGGCGCGAATCATCGTCGGTCCGCCGATATCGATGTTTTCGATTTTGTCGGAATCGGTCGAGTTCGGATTAGCCAGTGTTTCTTCGAACGGGTACAGGTTGACGACGACCAGATCGATCGGTTTATATTCCTGCTGGGCCAATTCCTTTTCATGATCGGGGACGCCGCGCTTATACAAAATTCCGGCGTGCACTTTGGGATGGAGCGTCTTGACGCGCCCGCCGAGAATTTCCGGCGCACCGGTGAATGTCGCTATTGATACGACCTTGACGGCGGCTTCTCTGAGAGCCGCCAGCGTGCCGCCGGTCGAGATGATTTCGACACCCAGTTCATCCAGCTTCTTGCCCAACTCGGTCAAACCACTTTTATCGGAAACGGATATCAATACCCGTTTTATTTTCACTATATCCTGCATTGTATAATAACCTCCACAGATTTAACTCACTGTCTCTGCCTCTGCCCTGTAAAAAAGAAAATAGCGTATTACTTCGTCAGCCGTTCGACGACCTCGGCATACCGAGCCAGCGCCTTGTTAACGATCGCATCCGGCAATTTCGGTCCGGGAGCCGTTTTGTCCCAGTCGAGCGTATTCAGATAATCGCGAATGATTTGTTTGTCGAACGAGGGCTGCGATTTGCCCGGTTCGTACAGGTCGGCCGGCCAGAAGCGAGACGAATCCGGCGTCATGACTTCGTCGATGACGATAAACTTGTCACCGTCGAATCCGAATTCGAATTTGGTATCGGCGATGATGATGCCTTTGGTTCCGGCATAATCGGCGGCCTTGGTGTAAATGGCGAGAGATTTATCGCGGCAGAGCTTGGCGGTCTTTTCACCAACCAGCTTCACCGTCTGTTCATACGAGATATTTTCGTCATGACCTTCTTCGGCCTTGGTCGACGGCGTGAAGATCGGCTCATTGAGCTTGTCCGATTCCTTCATGTTTGCCGGGAAATCGAAACCATGCACGGTCGTCGTTCCCTGCTTCACCGCCTCTTTGTATTCTTTCCACATCGAACCGGAGATGTATCCGCGAACGATGCATTCGATATCGATACGCTTGGCCTTGGTGACGATCATCGATCGGCCCTCGAGGTCTTCCCGGTATTTGTGCAGTTCTTTCGGGTATTCATCGATGGTGGCCGTGATGAAATGACTATCGACGACATCCTTAAGGAAATTGAACCAAAAGATGGAGATCTCGGTCAGCTTGACGCCTCGGCCGGGCATGCCGTTCGGCAGAACGACATCGAACGCCGAGATGCGGTCGGTGGCGATAATAAGCAGGCGGTCGCCCAGATCGTAGACGTCGCGGACTTTGCCTCGGGATAACAGCGGGAATTCCTTAATATCGGTAGTCAGTACTTCTTTCATTGTTTTCTTTCCTTTAACAGTTGTTCAGCCAATTCCTTTATAACTCTCGGATACAGCGTATGTTCCACTTTTAACACTCGCGCAGCCACTTCATCGGGCGTGTCTTCGGGAAAAACCGGGACTTTTTCCTGGGCGACGATTCTGCCGTGGTCGTAGATTTCATCGACCTCGTGAATCGTGACGCCGCTCTCGGTTTCCCTCGCCTCAACTACCGCCCGGTGAACATGCAGCCCGTACATTCCCTTGCCGCCGAATTTCGGCAACAGGGCGGGATGAATATTGAGAATCCTCCCCCGATAGGTCTCAATGACCTTGGGCGGGAGCATTTTCAGATACCCGGCCAGCGCAATAACATCTATACGGCGTTTTGTCAGTTCCGATAGAATAAACTCATCGGCCGATTTGCCGTCGGGGAACTGCTTGCGAATATAGACAATCGAATCGATTCCGGCTTTCGCCGCCCGTTCCAATCCGTATGCTTTGGATTTATTAGAGACGACTAAAACGACTTCGCCGGGGATATCCCCGGTCGCGCAGTTATCGATTATTGACTGAAGATTCGTGCCCCCGCCGGATACAAATACCGCCAGACGGATTTTATCTGCCATTCAGTTTATCCTTCAAGACTTGGGTAACGACGGCTGGGTTGGCCCGGCCCTTGGTCGCCTTCATGACCTGCCCGACAAAGAAATCGAACAATTGGACTCTTCCCTGCCGATAGGCCTCGACCATATCGCCCCGGGCGGCCAGGATATCATCGATAATACCCTCGATTTCCCGCTCGTCACTTACCTGTGTCAATCCTCTTGCTTCCATAATAACAGAAGGTGAGCGGCCGGTGTCAAGCATCTCGGCAAAAATATCTCGGGCATTTTTGGCAGAAATAGTCCCGTTTTTCTGAAGGGTGAGAAGTTCGGCTAATTGCCATGGTGGGATCGGGAAGGCATCGACTTCAAGTGAAAGTTCACCTATTACCTGTAAGACTATATTCATGAGCCAATTTGCAGACAAGGCACTATCGCCGGTTTCATTGGCCAACACCTCGAAATAGGCGGCGAGAGCGGTGTCTTTCGAGATAACGCCGGCGTCATATTCTGAGATTTTGTACTCGGTTATCAGCCGGTTTTTCTTCGCCTCGGGCAGTTCCGGGAGCGATTTTCGGACGGACTTGACGAGTTCATTGGTCAGGACCAGCGGCGGCAGATCCGGTTCGGGGAAATAGCGGTAATCGTCGGCTTCCTCTTTCACCCGCATGGACTCGGTTTGCAGAGTTGATTCGTCCCAGAGGCGCGTGTCCTGGATGACGTTTTGGCCGGATTCGAGGAGATTGGTCTGGCGAATTATTTCGAATTCCAGGGCTTTTTTGACGGCGCGGATTGAGTTGAGGTTTTTCAGCTCGGTTTTAACTCCGAGGGTATCCTCCCCTTTCGGTCGAAGCGAGATGTTGGCGTCACAGCGGAGAGCGCCTTTTTCCATATCGCCTGAGCAGATTCCGAGATAGCGCACAAGTTGGCGAATTTTCGTCAGGTATTCGTAGGCTTGTTCGGCTGTGCGCAAATCAGGTTCGGTAACGATTTCGATCAGCGGAGTGCCGCAGCGGTTGAGATCGATTCGCGAGAATGATTCACCGGATTCGGGGTGCAACGATTTCCCGGCGTCTTCTTCCAGATGGATGCGATTGATGCGTATAGTGAATCCATCATCGAGAACTACCTGTCCCTCGGTGCCGATTGGTTTGTCATTTTGTGAGATTTGATAGCCTTTGGGCAGGTCGGGATAGAAATAGTTTTTACGCGCGAATTCGGAGTGTAGATGTACCGTGCCGCCGACGGCGAGGATCATCTTGAGCGCATACTCGACGGCTTTCTCGTTGATGACCGGGAGTGTTCCCGGCATTCCGAGACACACCGGACAGGTGCGACTGTTCGGCTGTGCGCCGAATTCGACCGCGCATCCGCAAAACAGCTTGGTGTGCGTTTCAAGCTGCGCATGCACCTCAAGTCCGATTATGGCATCGTACGGCAAAGACATCTCTCTCTCTTTTTGTAAGTCAAGACCCATGCCGCAGGTCGCGAGGTCTTGACATCCCTTCTTCACATAGGTCAATCCGCCTGGGCGGACTGTGGTCTTGACATTCGCGCGTGGCGCGATGATTTTACGATTATCACTCCCCAAATTCTCCCTCGAACAATGGTTTTTCAATCACTCCCCAATCCGACTGATATACATCGGCAAACTTGTGTATCGAAGAATACGGATATAAACCTGGATTATTGATTAATCCATGTTTAACAGGGTTATAGTGAATATAATCCAAATGCCGATTAAAATCCATTTCATCTCTGATTATATGATCCCAATAGCGCAGTTGCCAAATCCTGCCTGATTTGAGGTGATGCTTTTTTCGATAATTCGTTGAAAACGAAAGTTTGATTCGATGCATAATTTCCGCATAATTACGATTGTAAGCATTGAGTAACAAATGTATATGCTCCGGTAGAATAACCCACGCAACGAGTTCAATGTTGATTCTTGAAGCGATGGATTTCATCGATTCAACTAAGACATCTTCATTTTTCGATAGAAAAGGTTGTCGATTATATGTTACGGATGTAATGAAAACCGGACGTCCGTAAGGATTATATCTTCTTAAGTTTGACACAATGGTTATTCATTCCTGTCAAGACCTCCTCGGCTACGCCTCGGCCCTGCGGCCCTTCCATCGTCAGGGCCTGCGGCAGGGGTCTTGACCTACGTTTAAAATATTCGTTAAATATTATGCCAAATAATTATATATGTCTATCACATTTATTACAATCTATGGTTTGTTTCATTCAATTCCGTCAAGACCTCCTCAGCTTCGCGTCGGCCCTGCGGCCCTTCCTTCGTCAGGGCCTGCGGCAGGGGTCTTGACCTACGTTTTTTTTAATCTCATTATCATAACAATTTATCCGTAAACCCATTCTCCGGCAACAGCGGAAACGGGTTTTGTTTTGATTTGTGATGCGATTCACTGGATTCCCGACTCGGTCATCATAAGAATGACGCCCTCTCTGGAATGACCAGAATAATTTCTATTCATTACAGCGAAATTGTCAATATTACTGTCCATCTGACATTGACAGCGAGAAAGTTCTTGGTTATTTTCTGACAAGACTTCGCATTGCGCGCAGGGCATTACAGGGTGCGCACAAAGGCATGGGAGGGCCGCCGTGATACAAGTTTCTCGTTTGGCAACGATTGGGATTTTCTTTTTTCTTCTATTCACATTTTCGCAAGTCTATTCCGCTCCCGGGTGGGTAAAATTCCATGCCGATAAACCCAATCCCGGCGACATGAGCGAAGACGCGACCGCGGTCCTGCTTCATTACTCATACGATACAAAGATTTCGCCGAACGGCAGCGCCGAGACGGATGTCAAACATGTCTATCGACTGATCGCGGGCAAAGGCGGGAATCAGACCGTTGTCAATGTATTGCTCAGTCCGAATCGTAAAGTCACCGGTCTGAAAGGATGGCGCATCGATAAAAATGGTATCGAGCAGACTCTGGAAAAAAGCGATATCGTGGAAATCGCCTCCGATCTTAATACCAGCGGGTACAATGAGTATTCCTCGCTTATCGCGACCTTTCCGGAGACCTTCGCGGATGACATCATTGCTTACGAGTATACGATAAAGGAGAAAAAGGGATCGGAAGGGCTCTATCAAAATATCAAAATCAGGAGTGGTGTGGAATTGCTGGAGGCGTCCGCTTCGATCGCTCTTCCCACGGGATGGAGTCTGCAATACTACAGCCGCAATCTGGATGATGTATCTTATTCGGTATCGGAAGAAAATGTCCATACCTGGTCGATTGCCCGGCAGCCGTATTATCCGGACGAGCCGTTTATGCCGGATGACATGAGCCTCACTCGATATATATTCGTCAACTGCCACATTCCGGAAGAGAGTACAAAAGAACAGTTTTCGACGTGGCAGAGTGTCGCGCAGTGGGCAGCCGCAAAATACGAAACACAGGCTATCCCGGATGACAGACTCAGGCCTCTCGCCGCCAACCTGACGGTAAAGGCCACAACGGTAAATGAGAAGTTGAGATTAATTGCCGAATATGTCCGGGATGAAATAAGGTATGTCGCCGTCGAGCTTGGCGAAGGCCGATTCCAGCCGCGCCTCGCATCGCAGACCTGCTCGAACAAATATGGAGATTGCAAGGATAAATCGACGCTCATGTGCGCGCTGCTCAAGGCGATCCATATCCCCTCCTGTCCCGTCTTAATCAACGCGGGGCGGCCGTTTGATACGGTAATGACATCGCCGTATCAGTTCAATCATGTCATCATCGCGATTCCCGAGAGCGCGCTGAATGATCCAGCGCAATTCGCGGGAGCAATTAAAGACGGCTGGCTCTACTTCGACCCGACTGCTCAGACTTCTCCCCTCGGATATCTTCCTCATGCTCTCTACGGCGGATATTGCCTGCACATCGATACAGAGAGCCTCGGATTACAGCGCATGCCTGATGCCAATCCCGATGATTACCGGCGAGATTATCGCGCCGAGGCAACGCTTTACTCGGACAACTCAATTGGGGCGACCGTTCGCATCGTCGATCGGAAAAAGCGCGCCGGCCAATTGACATATACTTTTAAAAATTCAGGTGTAGATGAGCTTATAAAAGACTGGCGGGAACATCTGGGGCGGTCCATTTCGAATCTGGACATCACCAATTTCACGACCGGTTCCGATGCGGACTCGGCCTGGATCGCATTCTCGATAACAGGTAAACAATACGTCGAGGCCTCCGGCGATTTGAAGATGATTAAGGCGGATTTCATTTTCCCTGACCGGAAATCCGAAATGAAGAAAAAAGTTGAACGACATTATCCCATTAATTTCGGAGACGCCTCCACATACACGTCCGAAATAATCTGGACGCTTCCGGACGGCTGGATAATATCCGAAGGACTTGACTCCGCGACGGCATCATGCGCCATCGCCGAAATCGTATGCCGATGTACCGCCGGTAATGGTGTCTATAAGACATCGAGTCAACAGTCATATACCGGCGAATCGATGGAGCCTGGGGATTATGACGAGGCGCGCGGTTTCGATCGTAAGCGCTGTGCGATATACTCAAAAAGATTTTTTGTCGTCAAACCATAGCAAGGAAGTACTATGTCACGAATCAATCATTGTCTTTTCACCCTGGTCGGCTGCCTGTTGTTCTTCGCGACCTGCATTCAGGCGGATGAATTTGAATGGAAGCAGATAACATCGGCAGATTGGAATATAGTCGCCGATTCAGCCAGAAAAATCTCCAATGCCGCCGTAATATTCGATGAAGTTATTTCGGATACCAAGTATATACAGGATGGAGATTTATTTGTCATTATCTATCGGCGGGTACGCATCCTCTCGGATGAAGGGAGAAAATGGGGAGATGTCGAAGTCCCGATCTTCAGTACCGAACAAAAGATAAAAGAGATCAAGGGGCGGACAATTGAGCGCGGCAATAAGATTCATGAATTAACGAAAGATATGATTGTTGAGAAGAAAGTGATCAAATCCGACGGCGATGAAGTGAAACAGACAAAATTCACCATGCCGGCAGTAACGAATGACTGTATTGTCGAATATATGATAAAAATCGAAACAGGAATGTACTCATGGATTCTCCAGGAAGATGTCCCGGTTCTCTCATTTCAATTCCGCTGGCTGTTGCCGGTTTATACAGTTAATTATAGTTCGGAGCAGGAACTCATTGAAAAATATCTTACGCCAAACTACCTGTTCCTGAACAAGACAAGCGAAATAGACATCCAGCAATTGCCAAACCTGAAAAAGCCCGAGGAAATCGTCTTTAAGACAAAGGATGTTCCCCCGTTTGAGGCAGAGCCATATTCACTGCCCGATGCAGCGCTACAAACGAAAATGTTCAGTTATCTGGGAGCGCGAGATAACCCGATGAGCTACTGGGGTAACCGAGCGGAAAACATTATTGATAATCAGGAAGAATTCGCAAAGAAAAACAAGCGCCTGAAAGAAGTCGTCGAATCGTTCGGACCTCTCGCTACGGATGAGGAGAAAATCGCCAAGGCCTATAACTGGGTGCAGGAGAATATCACCAACCTTTCGTACTTCGACCTGAAAGATCCGAAGAATCCCAAGAAGGAAATAGACCCGAAAGATCGTGATAATGTCAATGATGTTATCAAACTGGGATATGGCGGCCGCACCGATATTTGTCGTATCTTCTGCGATATGCTGCGGGAGATGAATATCGATGCCAAGATGGCCTATGCTGGCGATCGCAGCGATGATATCTTCGTACTCGATGCGAAATTCTGGCAATTCGACAATACGCTGGTCGCTGTAAAATTGGGACCTGATTCATATAAATTTTATGCTCCGGGCCATGCCATGATACCACTCGGAAGCATCCCCTGGTTTCTCGAGGGAATCACAGCACTCATCGGCGATGCGGATATATTCGCCAATACGCCATTCTCCAAAGATACGGAGAACAAATCATCATTCGTTTACACGTATAATATCGACGACGAGTTGGCGGTCGAGGGAGAGTTCAGCGCCCGCCTGACCGGGCATCATGCCCGATCGGTGAAAGTCGACCTCCTCGATGAAGACTCGGCCGATTATAAACATTTAATTCTCGAAAACATCGACGGTCCATTCGGCGACACGAAAATCGAAGTAACATCGTTCAAAAATGTCGATATGAGAGATGAAGCCGTATCGGTTGGTTGCACAATTGAACAGCCGGACGTGTCTGCGACCGGAGATAAGATTCTGCTGAAGCCATTCTCATTCGTTTCGAATGCAAAAAACCCGTTTATTTCCAAAGAGCGGAAAACGCCAATGCTGTTCAATTATGCGTTCCAGCGGCAGGAAACGGCGCAAATCAATTTTCCGGCCGGGTGGACGGTCGAGGCACTCCCCCACGATACGACGTACTCGAACCTGGTCGGATCCTGCACGGTCACGTTCGAGGAATTCGGAGAAGGCATATCAATTCAGAGATTGTTCATACTCAAGGCGCCGTTCTGGGGAGTTGACACATACTCGTATGTGAAAAAACTCTTCGAGGCGCGTGAGAATTTCTCGGATTTAATCGCAGTCATAAAAATCGGAGAGGAATCGGAATAGACAATTTATTGGAAATAATTCGCAAATTAAAGGGCAGGTTCTACCGGGACTTGCCTTTTTTATTATGCATTCGTGAAGAAAACAAATTGAATTACGACGCCAGTTTCGTAATCACCCAATCGAGCACACCGGTCGTTTCGGCGAGCACAATCAATAAACACACCATGATGCAGATTTTGAAAAACTTCGCCGCGGCAGTCTTGCGGAACTCCAGAATATCGATACCCGCTCGCTCGAGAATGAGAAACGGGATTTCCGCCGCATAGGCGACGAACTCGATAATCCAGAAAAACGGATTGAACAGTTGAATAAAAGCGCGACTCTTAAGCGTTTCGAATTTCACGATCGCCGCCTCGATGGCGCACAGCGGCTCCTGGTCGTTGAGATTGAAATGGCGGATGAGTGATTCGCGAAAGATCGCCTTGATCATGTTGATTTTATATTTCTTTCCGCCGCGAGCAGGTGCGTCGGTCGTGATGAGTGTCCCGATGCGGACTTCTCGGAGCGAATCAATCGTCATCGGCGCCAGCGGGCGCATTTTATTCAGGACGATCAGTGCGGCAGGATTTTCGAAGCGATTCGTAAAACTGATATATTCGGCATACAGTTTCTTAAACTTTTTCAGCGTCGATAATCGTTTTACTATTTCGAAATAATTCACAGTATAGCCTCGACTCGCTCCAGAAATTGTTCCAACCGGAAGTTGAACCGCTCGGGTGCCTCCATATTCGACATGTGCCCGACATCCGGTATCACCTCGATTTCACTGCCCGCAATGTTATCGTGCAGCTTTTTGGCCAGGGGAATGAAATACCTATCCTTTTCCCCCACATAGATTAATGTCGGCACTTTTATCCGATTTGATAAGCTGACATCATCGCGATCCTGATAGGTCCCCCGTTTGGGGTCGGTCCAGAGGCTCCCGCAGTGGCCGTCCATCATGGCAGCCATCTCGGCCTTTAGCTCGGGATTTTTATTGGCATAATAAAACAGGGTCGATTTCTGCCAGCGCCGCTTGATTTCCTCGACCGGGAGATTCTGCGCCAAGTCTCTCATATCCTTGTACTTAGGAGGCGGAGCATAGCCTCCGGCGGCAGTATCGACGAGTGTTAATGACAAGAGCGTCTGCGGATAATCGATTGCATATCCCAGCGCCGTCGCACCGCCCATCGACAGGCCGACGAGATGGAATTTTGTGAGTTTGAGCTTTTCCACGAAATAATGTAAATCGACGACCCGATCCTCGCGAGAATAATTCGACTTCGGGCAATCCGACTTGCCGTGGCCTCGGGAATCGTAGGCGATGGTTCGGTAGTTTTCGCTGAAAAATTCTACCTGCCGCCGCCACATACGGTGGTCGAGCGTAAAACCATGCAGAAAGACGATTGGTGTTCCTTTTCCCTTATCCTCGTAAAAGAGTTTCACTCCGCGGGCATCGGCAAATGGCATAGTCGTTATTCCTTTGTGAGTCGTTCAATGGTTCGTGCGGCCTGCAGTACCGTTTCATCATGCATACGAGGGCCGATGAGTTGCACACCGATGGGCAATCCATTTTCGGTTTTTCCGACCGGAATTGATATGGCAGGCAAACCTGCCAGGCTCGCCGGGATAGTGAAGATGTCCGATTGGTACATATCGAGTGGTTTATCGAGCCTCTCCCCCAATCCGAACGGCGGCGTCGGCGACGTTGGTGTCAGAATGATATCGAATCGTGAGAATAATTCGTCGAAGGCGCTGCAGATCAATTTGCGTATCTTGCAGGCCTTCAGATAATAGGCATCATAGTAGCCTTCGGAGAGAACATAGGTACCGAGTAAAATCCTCCGTTTGACCTCGGTGCCAAATCCCTCGGTACGGTTCTGTGAATAGAATTCATCCAGTGAGACATCATCGGTTCCACGATGTCCGAAGCGGACGCTGTCATAGCGAGCCAGATTTGCAGAGGCCTCGGCCGTTGCAATGATATAATAACAGGCGACGGCATATTTGAGCAGGGGGAAATCAATCATCTCGACCGAATGCCCTACCTGCTTCATTTTATCTATTGTGCACAAAATTACCCGTTTGACATCAGGCGTCACCGCAATCTCATCGGAATCTGCAAGCACACCAACTGTATATTTCCTATCCGTTCGCTCAACTGCATCAAGATCGATTACCGGGCAATCAACAAGCGATGTGGCGTCCTTAACATCATGGCCGATAATCGCCTTTAATCCTCGGGCACAATCAGACACAGTCGCCGCAATCGGGCCGATCTGGTCCAGAGAAGATGCGAAGGCGGTCAATCCATACCGAGATACCGCACCATGGGTTGGTTTCATGCCGACGACTCCGCAAAATGAAGCCGGTTGCCGCACGGATCCGCCGGTATCACTACCATAAGCAATCGGGACGATTCCCGCTGCGACGACTGCGGCCGATCCGCCGGACGAGCCACCGGGCACGACTTTTTCATTTATAGGATTAAGTACAGGGCCAAAAAAACTGTTCTCATTCGACGAGCCCATCGCGAATTCATCCAGGTTCGTCTTACCGATGATAATCGCGCCGGCGGCATCCAGCTTATCGACGATGGTTGCATTATAAGGAGGGATAAAGCGCTCCAGCATTTTACTGGCGCAGGTGGTCGGATAATCTTTCAGACAGATGTTATCTTTAAGCAAAACCGGTATTCCCGAGAGAATACCGGTTGCTATATCCTTGCCTGTGGCTTTATCTATTTGTTCGGCTGCCGCAAAAGCGCGCTCGGTGCATAATGAAAGCACCGCATTGAGCCGCTTGCCGATCGTCGCCGCGGCATCGAGTGCTCGCTTAGTCCGGCCGATCGCCGAATCGTGCCTGTCTGCATTACTCATTCATAATGAATTACAGCATCGGCATATACTTGTCAATTTCAAACTGCGATACGTGAATGCGGTGCTCTTCCCATTCCACACGTTTATTGGCGAGGAGGCGCTCGAACAGGTCATCACCCAGCGTCTCGCGAACCAGTTCGGATTTAGCCGTTTCTTCAATCGCTTCTTCCAGAGTAGCCGGCAGTGAACCGAGATTCAGGCTCTTGCGCTGTTCGTTCGACATATGGAAAATATTCTGTTCGATCGGATCGCACAGTTCATATTTGTTTTCGATCCCCTTGAGACCGGCGGCCAGCATTACCGAGAAGGCCAGGTACGGATTGCAGGCCGGATCGGGCGAGCGAAGTTCGATGCGAGTCGCTTTTTCCTTACCGACGCGATACATCGGGACGCGAACAAGCGATGAGCGATTGCGGCGGCCCCATGAGATGTACACCGGGGCTTCATAGCCGGCAACGAGACGCTTATATGAATTTACCCACTGATTCGTGATCAGGGTGATTTCACTGATGTGTTTCAGGATTCCGGCCAGGAAATGCCGAGCCAGATCGGACAGCAGGTACGGCTTGTCCTTTTCGAAGAACAGATTTCGTCCATTTTCGAACAGCGACATGTGAGTGTGCATCCCCGAACCATTTTCGCCGAACAGCGGCTTGGGCATAAAAGTCGCATAATAGCCGTTATCCATCGCGATTTCCTTCACGATGAACTTGTACAGCATGGCGAAGTCCGCCATGACCAGCGCGTCCTGATACTTCAGGTCGATTTCCTGCTGTGACGGCGCCACTTCATGGTGGGAACATTCGACCGTAATACCGATACTTTCCAGCGCATTGACCGTTTTCTTGCGCAACATGGTGCAGGCATCGACGGTGTTGTAGTCGAAATATCCGCCGCGGTCGATGATTTCCGGCTTGGTGTTATCTTTGAAGTAGAAATATTCGATTTCCGGACCGGTATAGAAGGTCCAATTCTTTTCTTCGATCTTTTTGAGTGTTTTGCGGAGGACATTCCGGGGATCACCATCGTACGGATTACCATCCGGAGTCTGGACATCGCAAAACATCATGGCGACTTTTTCACCGGCGATACGCCAGGGGAAGATTCGAAACGAGCGGACGTCCGGAATTGCCATCAGGTCGGATTCCTCGATACGGACAAATCCCTCGATTGAAGACCCGTCGAATCCCTGACCGTCCGTCAGAGCCTCACCGATTTCAGAACGGGTCAGGGCCATACCCTTGAGGCGGCCCAGGATATCGGTAAAACACAACCGGATGTACTTAACACCAGCGGCATCAATTTGATCAAGAATTTCTTCAGCGGTCTTCACCATTACAATCTCCTCGATAGGTCAGGATTAAAACCCTCAATTACGGGCAAAACCGGGGGCAAATCAAAATAAAAACAATGCCTCGGCGACATTCTCTCTTTATATCGGAGTTATACGTGGAAAAGTAATTGCTTTTTGGCCGTTAGTTGCGATTCCCGGCAAAAAAGAGGAGTTTAACCCAAATTTAACGATTCACTCAAATTGAAACAGAGCTTTCCGGGTGACGAAACACTATTTTCCCGTCGAATATCGTCGCAGCAACGCGAGCGGTATGGAGTTTTGACTTTGGCATCGTGAATATATTGTCCTCAAGTATTGCCAGATCGGCCTGATAACCGGGAGCGATTTTTCCGGAAAACGCCTCTCGTCCCGCGGCATAAGCGGGGCCCGCAGTAAATCCGTAGACGGCCTGAGCGACCGTCAGGGATTCCTCGGGATAAAACCTTCCGCCCCGCTCGCCAAAGCCGGTTCTGTTGACGGCGGCGCTGACTCCGGCAATCGGATCGATTGGCTCGATTGGCCCATCGGATCCGAACGCCAGCGGAATACCGGCATTTAGTAGCGTTTTGAAAATATAGGCATATCTGCCGCGCTTGCCCCAATGCTCGGCAACCAGTTTTCTGTCTGCCGGACAATGACTTGGCTGCATTGAACCGATAACACCAAATCTTTTCACCCTGCTAATATCTTTTGGAGCAATAAGTTGCATATGTTCAATGCGCTGGCGCAAGGGAGAATTTCTTGTATAGGCCGCCTCGAAAGCCGAAACGACATTTTCCACTGCCTTATCTCCAATGGCATGAACAGCCGAGGCCAATCCATGTCGGGCCGCCTTGCCAATACTCTCTTTCAACTCATCCAAAGGAGTTACGATGACGCCATAGTCGTCTTTTGTTCCCTTATACGGCTTGATCATATGTGCCGTACAGGCGCCGAGAGAGCCATCGGCGAATAGTTTCACGCCGCCAATCCGCAGCGTATCATCGCCCAAATCGGAATGAATGCCGCGCTCAATCAATTCATCCAGCATCTTAACCGGATAATAATAATGGACGCGAAATCCGAGTTTCCCCTTCTCATTGAGCTGACGATAGAAATCGAATCCCTCCGGCCCGTCCATGGAATGGAATCCGGTGACGCCTTTGCTATAAGCCGCCTGCGAAGCTAGCTTCCAGTTTTTTTCCACCAGTCCGGGCTGTGGGCGACTGATCAGTTTAATGACCGGAAAATATCCCGGCATCTCTTTCAGTATTCCTGTCGGCTGACCGGTGGACGGGTCTTTTTCAATCCGTCCGCCTTCCGGTTGGGGGGTGTCGGCCGTGATGCCGGCCATGTCGAGCGCTTTCGAGTTAACCCAGAGCATATGCTGGTCTTTGCTGAACAGTGCGGCAGGTCGACCGCCGGTCACCGAATCCAGTTCGGCAGCCGTCGGCACATGATATTCATCCCAGCGATCCATGGCCCAGCCGTCGCCGATTACCCAATCGTTTTTATCGAGTCGTGATGCGTTTTTCCTAATTTCCGTCAGGCAGCCCGCAAAAGTCGTCTGTGTTTCCAGATGCACGGCATTGAATGTCCGCGCCCAGAAGAAGAAGTGCGTATGGCTGTCGACAAATCCGGGCAGGATGACGCGACCTTTTACATCAATCAATTCATGCTTCGGATACTCGCGGCGAAGGGATGGAACGTCACTTCCGAGTGCGACGATTTTATTCTTTGATAATACGATTGCGGTCGGTCGGCGAGGCGTCTTGTATTGTGGACAGACTACTGCGTTATGCAGAATACAGTTCATCGAAGTTGGCTCCTTTAATACGATAATCACCGTCGCGCTTCGTCATTTTAATCTGGTCCAGATACTCCAGCAGCGGCAGCGCATATTTGCGCGTGGAATTGAATTCATCCCGCAATTCGGCCAGCGTAATTTTATCACCGGCATCGAATCGTTTCTTCAGATAATTGACGATCTGTTTCCATATGTCCGTCGTCATCACGAAATGCGTGCCGATGGTAACCAATCGGCCATCGTCGCGCAGGAAATTTAGTGTTTTGCGATAATCCTTGAACAGATGATCCAGATCATAAAAAGACAGATAATTATGCCCCGCCTTATTGACGGCCCGCATGATATCATCCGCCTGCGATTTCATCGCGCCGTCAAGCTCCGGAGTAAATCCGGGCAGGAAGAGGAATTGATTTTCCCGGTCGATAATTTTATTCGCCTGCAGATATTTCATGAGCATGGAGAACTGATTCGCGTCATCGATTTTCAGCCGCTTCATCAGTTCGTCCGCCGTAAGGCCGCGCAAATATGATTTATTTTTATGCGTTTTCTCGAGTGTCTTTTTCGCATTATCCGCCAATGTGCTCATTGCTTTGGCATCCGCAATAAAATTATCGAAACCGATTATTGACCCGTTTTCGATTAACTTTGCGACCGCACTTTCGATTACCGGCCGAGCGAAGTTTGAAAACAGTAATAATCGCGAGCGGTCGGTGAAGAGCCTCTTCTCAACTTCGGTCGCAATCATGCCGGAAAGCTCGCCCGCCTTTCGCCTGCGCAGATAATCACTCATTCCCGGTAAATCTTTTCTGCGAGGATAGGACTCGAGGATATCGAGGATTCTGCCGCCGCCGACAGTCACCTGAGGTGTCGGCAGGCGCAGAATAAAACTATCATTGACGAAGGCGCACAGCGGTACCTCGGTTTTAATGATCGCAAGGTTTTCCTCACCTGGCTTGATCCCCGCATCGGGAAACGGCCGTAATATCGCCTCGGTCTCGGTCGTGCCGTGAATAATAAGAACCTTGCGGCCTTCTTTGAGCATAAGATTTGAGTTGGCCAGATTCGAAACATTCACTGCAAAATAAGTCGGCGGGTCGGGATAGGCGAATCCGGTGATGACATCGCCGCGGGAAATTTCTTCGCGGTCGGCTCCCGTAATATTTATCGCGACTCGCGTTCCCGCGCCGACGGATGCAACCTGCCGCTCGTGTGATTGCAGCGAGCGGATGCGGATTTTGTCACCTGACGGAAAATGATAGGCATCGGAATCGGCGGAGAATCCCCCGCCTCGGCTGGTTCCGGTCACGACGACACCGATTCCGGTGAGGACGAATGACCGATCAATGAATAATCGCGATTTCTCGACATCTTCAACCGCCTTAATCCTGGCTGAAATATCGGAGATCGCCTGAATGATATCATCGACACCGGCTTTCGTTTCCGCCGAACAGGGAATAATCGGCGCGCCTTCGAGAAACGTGCCGGCCAGTTTTTCGGCAATGTCGGTGATCATTAATTCTACCCAGTCGCTCTCGACCAGATCTGTTTTCGTCAATGCGACAAAGCCGTGTTTAATTTCGAGGAGGTTTAGAATATCCAGGTGTTCCTGGGTCTGCGGCATCCATCCGTCATCAGCTGCGATCACCAGCATGGCGGCATTGATGCCTCCGGCGCCCGCGACCATGTTTCGCACGAATCGCTCGTGTCCCGGTACATCGACCAATCCAACCTCGGATCCATCGGGCAGTTTCATCCAGGCAAAACCGAGGTCTATCGTAATGCCTCGCTTTTTCTCCTCGGGCAGGCGATCCGGGTCGATGCCCGTCATTGCCCGGATCAGTGATGATTTTCCATGATCGATATGGCCGGCGGTACCGAGAACAAACATGCTATTTTACCAGTTCATTGATGGCTGAGATGATGATGTCGTCGAATTCCTCAGGAATCGTCCGAAGGTCGATATAGAATACTTCATCCTCTACCCGTCCGATGATGGGTGGATCGTATTCGCGAAACTTTTTCGCCAGTGCATTCGGCTGCATGGTCGGACGAATCGACAGCGCCAGCGAGGGGATCGTTTTATCGGGCGTCGTTCCGCCGCCGAGCATCGCCTGCGTCGCGCGGAGAATGATGTCTTTCTTGCCGACGGCTGATAGAATTTTCTCGCCGCGAAGTTTCAGCTTCGTGACCGGCAACATGATTGCTTTCCAGATCGGGATGTCGTCGTTTTGTGTTCCATTTAAGTACGACGCCAGTACTTGTGTCGTGATCGAAAACACGATTTTATCGCAGCGAATTGCTCTGAAGAGCGGATTCTTTTTAATTTTGGCGATGAGGTCTGATTTCCCCGCGATTAATCCAGCCTGCGCGGAGCCGAGGAGTTTGTCGCCTGAAAAGCAGGTCAAATCGGCGCCGCCGCGAACCGACTCACGAATATCAGGCTCCTCGGTGATATGTATACCCGATGGGAATGACAACAATCCGGATCCGAGATCATTAACGCTGATGATTCTATGTTCGCGACATAAATCCGCGATTTCCCGAATCGGGGCCTCGGCGACAAATCCTTTTTGTACGAAGTTCGACCGGTGTACCTTCAGAATCATGCGCGTGCGATCCGTAATTGCCGCGCGATAGTCATCTATGGATGTCCGGTTCGTCGTACCGACTTCAACAAGTTTCGCGCCGGCGCGCGCCATAATTTCGGGAATCTTGAATCCGCCTCCGATTTGAACGAGCTCTCCCCGAGAGATGATAACTTCCTTGCGATTGGCAAGCGTATTGAGAATGATAAAAAGTGCGGCCGCATTATTATTGACGATGGTGCCGCTCTCCGTCTCGCATAAAGTGGCCAGCAGTTTTTCGACGAGTATCCCCCTCTTGCCGCGATTGCCATTGAGCACATTGAATTCCAGGTTGCTATATCCGGATAACATGGGAATAGCCTGCTTGACTATTTCGGGTGACAGCGGCGAGCGACCAAGATTAGTGTGGATGACGATTCCGGTACCATTGAGAACAGGCGTTAAATTCAGACTGTCCAGGCGTCGCAATTCCCTGATGATTTCCCGCACTAATATTTCGCGGCCGCAGGCTTTATTTTTTTCGCGGAAACCTGTCTTGAGATCGTCGATAACCCTCTTGATGGTTTCAATAACAAGAGGGCGCGTGAGTCGGGTAATATATGGCGCAAATTCGGGATACCCGGCGGCGATTTCAACCGCGGGAAAATCACGAAGTGAATCGAATGTGCCTTGATCGCTGGGCATAGGCATTCCTACAGGTTTAAAATACAATCACGAATATCGTGTAAGATGATACGGAAGCAGGGCGAAGTCAATCTCTTTATTTAGAAGCGCATTTCGACCCAGAGAGAAACCTCTCGGGTATGCCGTTTCTCCTGGCGAATTGAATCATTGTTATCCTGCCAGCGAAGCGTCAATCCGCCTTTGACCGTCGAGGAGAAGCTGTATGAGGCCTTCGGCTGAATCGTCAGCGCGGATTTGTCTTCGGTCAGCGTAAAATTGTAGGAGCCGTCCTCTTCCTGTTTGGAGGCGCTCTCGGCCTTATTTAACCGGTAGGTCACATCGACAGCAAAAGTCATGGACGATTCGAACTTGATGCGGCCAAATATCGGTAATTTGATACCCGATGGGCTGCTAAATGTAAATGAATAACTGCCGGAATACCCAACGGAACTGCGCTTGACGGCATTGGTAACACTGCCGGTGCTTTCGTTATACTTCGTCGTTTGCTCCGATGAGGTCTCCATCCGGAAAGATGTTCTCATCGATCTCGACGGATTAATCGTAAACGAAAAGAGCGGCGAAAACTGCTTCTTTTCCGTGAATTCATATCGATATTCAGCGGATTTGCGCTGTCCCCAGCTCAATGTTCTCGTGAATTTGCTGCTGGGCGATAAATAATTAATCAGATCACCGATATACCACAAGCCACGCAGTGTGCGCAGGTTGAATTTTACATCCGGCCAGGTCTCGGAAACGGTAATACTGGGATTACTGATAAAGGTCTCTCGCTCATCCCTGTTAAAGGTGACATCGGCGCTGACTCCCGAGAACAGCTTTACCCCCGAACTTGCCGAATATGATTTACTCGTCGATTTACTCGGTCGCGTACTTCCGGTATTGATGGAAGACAGAATATCCACGCCGGGATCCTCGGTTAAGCCGAGTCGATACAAGGTCCCCGCCTTGGTTGACAGGCCGGGATTGGCGATCGATTTTCCGACGCGATATCCGCCTTTAATTGGCTCGATAGCATCGGTAATATATCGAATCCCTTTAAGAGGTAAGGCAATAATACTGGTCGCGCCGCCACCGTCTTTGTTTTTGTCTCGCCGGTTTCCGCCGCGGCGCCCCTTATTCGTACCGATTAGCTTGGTGTGATCCAGCGTCAGGGATAAATTAGTATTGTTCTTCACCGTGGCATTGTGATAATAAGTGGAATCGCTACTGGAAATCGTCCTCGTCGCATCGGTGAAGCTGCTCGAATAGTCGACACTATGCGTCAGGAAATTAAACAATTTGGGCGAGTAACCGATCTTGAAGCTCTGTGAATATGATTGATCGATACCGAACTTGAATTTCTTCGGATTCAAGGTGATATTGACCGTGTTCGGATCTTTCAAATCCGAATTCACATTGACGCTGTAGCTTCCATTCAAATTGTCGAAGATTTTATAACTGAGACTCATATCGCCGCGAAAGTCGAGATTTCGGCTCCTCGTCACTACCCAGCTATCATTGATCGTCTCGTTATTCGATCCCTTTAATGACCCTGAAAAATTCCACTTGGTCGGATACAAATACAAACGGGTTCCCGACAGACCGAATGGGGACCACAATTTATCGGTCCACTTGAAGATTTTGATATTCGGCGTCTTGGAAAGCGAAACATCGAACTTCGCACTTCCGGAATACCGTTCGCGCAAATAACTCGGCTGGTTCGCATTATGCCCTGTTGTGACATTGTAGGTGAAATCGGTACTCAGACGGTTGAGGAAGGCCGCAAACAGAAGGTTGTTGGTCTTTTTCGAGAAACTCTCTCGGACACCGAAACCGCGCGATACCGTAACCGATGTTTCCTCATTAAGAAACTCCTCCGGAACGGTAATATCGGTCCCGCTGCGCAGCAATGGCTCCTGGACGTTCTCCGACCAGGTTACGTTAATAGGCATACGCATTTCAAGCGAGCGCGGGAAGAAATTATGCAGGTTGAATGTCCCCGAGAATGAATAGGATTTTTTGGTCGTACCGGAACCGAGGTTATCGGATGCGCCGCCTTTAGTCGCATTAGAGACGCCGCGATAAAAGGCATCCTGATTGGAATAACTGAAGTTATACGTCATCAGGTCAGCCATATTGCCGTTGACGGCGAAACTCATCGCATGCCCGACATCATTGCGAACGTCGGAAAGCCGCAATTCATCGATCCACACCTCACCTGACGCTGCCTCGGCCGTATCGAGGTTGACGACACCCATAGCGAAATACACGACACTCGTGAGAGTCGGTTCACGCATATTCGATTTGACTTTGACAACGTACTTTCCGGCATCATCGACTTTGATCAGCGGCGTACTGTCGGGATTGTTATTATATTCCTCGATCAACTTCGCCTTCAATCCCGTCATTTCCTCGAAATCAATATCGACGTAGTTTTCCGGATCCCAGCCCGGTTTGAGGATCGTGCGATACTCATAATATGCCAGGCTGTCGGTGCCGAGCCGGAAGAAGAAGAGGATAGAATCGGAATCGATGCCCTGACTGCCGTGAACGTATGCCTGGAGTCGCCGATATCCCATCAGGTTCATTGCGCGATAAAAATATCGAACTGCCAGACCGGTATCGGCGGCAAGAACAAAACCGGAGTCAGGCGATAACACCATAACCTGACCGTTCAGATTCTCGAATGTCAGCGACAGCGACTGTTCGGTTTCTACGACGTCACGAGTAACATCGGTATACCCCTCGACGCCGGGAGGCGATGTATAACTGCCGTTAATCTCCTGATTCACGACGGCGACATCAAAACTGACCGGACCGCTGCGGACGGAGTCAGCGACGCGAAGCGAATCACCCCAAGTGGTCGAAACAAGATCGATCGCCGCGAACATCACGCTGTCAGGTTCGATCAACTGATCAGTGCCTGCGCTGTCGAACCATATCCTGATAAAATCGATGTACTCCCAGTCAGGAGTGCCGATTGTCGTATCAATCGCCTTTGGATCTCGTAATGGAATACGTAGCGTCTTCCAACTCACATCCGCATCCGGATCGCTTCGAGAATCCGGAACTTCAAATTGTGACGTATCCGATAAATCTACTCGATAGGAAAAATAGTTATTTAGTTTATCAAGGCCGCCTTCATTGATATCTTCCGTATCAGGCAGACCATAATGTTCGGGATCTTCCGCATTTCCCTGTGTTCCATTTACTCGATAGATATACTCCGGGTAATCATCGAGATTCAACATGGCGTTTTTATCTATTAACAGAATAGAGTTATCCTCGGCCGGATCATCATCCGGCGAATCAGGATACAGCTTTCTTTCCTGATCGTCGTTCAGGAAGTCCAATCCTTTGTCATCCCCCGGATATAGTCGATTAAAGCTCGATGTATCTTCTGTATTCAGAATGCCATTGCCGTTGATATCCTCGCTGATTTGACCGAGGTCAATGTGCATGGTTCCGACGTCGCCATAGATGCGGAACTCGAGGAGCTCGGTATTGCGAAGCGTTTCACGGGCCCCGGACGATAAGGCCTGCATGAAGCCGCCCCAGGTGTTCTCCGGCTCGACATCGATAGTATCAACAAGGACGGCAGGTGCGTCGTCAATTGTTGTGTCAGTATATTGAAGATATTGAGTAACCGGCTTAAAGCGCATTGTAAGCGGGATTATACCTGCGGCATCTTCGGAGGCATCGGTGTCCCGTCGAGGATATACTACCTGCGGATCTAGTTTGGTAAATGTATACCAAGCTATACGCCCGCGCGTTCTCCGAGATTCCGGCAATTGAGCAGGTGCCGATGCATGTGTCCAACTGCCTCGCAAAAGGCCGACAGACAAGTTGTCTCTGCTTCCTTCAAAATCGTCGATGTACACTTCGCCGTCTACATTCGGATTCGGGCGCGATTCCGCGAATTCGCCGGATAGCTGCGTATAGGATTGAGCGCTCGACGAATAGAACGGGAGCAGATTCGCCAGGGATGTCATCAGATTATTCGTAAATTTGTAATTGAAATCAACATCCCACACGAAAATCTTGGATGTTTCCTCACCAACTTTCGGCTTGCGCGACGTCAGTTTATCGGATTTATAGAGCAGTGTCGTACCCAGTCTGAAATTGTTACTCGGCTTGTACTCGATTCTCGAACCCAAAAGCGTTTTCTTGGCCAGTGAGAAATACGGCGCGTTTTCGAACATGACCGACAAGTCGGAATTGACATCGGTATATTCATCCTTGAGCAGTGTCAGCGTCCCGAGAGAATAATTGATATTGTAATCCTGGCCTCGTGTCAGGCGATTCCCCTGATAGGTGACGACTTCCGATCCTTCGATGATATTGACCGAATTCAAATCGATCGTCGATTGTCCGGTACCCGTCAATGTCACCGCAATATAATATTTCGTTTCCGTATTCAACTGCGATGCCGACGGAGACGTGTACATATCGACCGGTTCATCAAGAGTGACGACCTTATCCAAATCTGCCTCTGACAAGCTGTCGATATTTACAATCTCCCAACTCGTGTTGTCAACACTATCCACGCCGTAGTAGGGATCAAATGAAACATATCGCGAATCGAACGGGTGGCGCGATGGGAAAATCAGGTACCCATTATCGGCATCAATAATCGGTTTTCGAAATTGCCCGACAATCCGATCAGCACTTTTGTCAATCTTGCCATCCGCCTCGCCGTTTCCTGAAACATCGCCAAAGTCAAGTCCAAGTATCGTCAAAAAGTTTACGCCGTTCTGATCCGTTTTATCGGAAACATTGACGGCATTCGTATTCGTCAGTTTCCCCTTATAAATATCGATTTCCAGGTCGCTTAAATTGATGTTTCGTGCATTCAGGTTATAGACGTTTTTCCACTCGTATTCAAAGACATGTGAGTCTGAGCGGTATTCTCCCGGCTTGATGAGCTTCAGGCGCAGCGTATCGGCTCCGTTGGATAGCTGTCCGACAGTATCGACGACACCATTGGCCCGCAGAATTTCCATGTACACGGCCAGAATATCATTTGTACCTGGCGTATTCTGAATGAATTGAATATAAAATTCCGTCGGATTGAAGTAATAGTCGGATGACTCCATTTCCTCAAAATACGCTTCTTTCCTGTACTGCCCCGCAGAGTCAACCGAGAGTGTATCGCCGGGCGGCGGATTGACATAATAGACGCCGATCTGCCGACTGCGCTGCTCGGCCACATCGGTCGTATAGTCATCTATATAGGCAATTACTTTTAAGATCGAATCACCGCGCTGGAAATCGAATTGATCCGCATCCAGAGGATCTGACGGATCCGGGAATTTGAGAATATTACTGCGCGATGGCACTGTCCAGGGAAGGCGACCGAGGTCGAAAAAGGTGTAACGCAGATATTGGATATCTTTAATGACTCGCGTCGCCGCCGAACCTCCGCCGGCAGTAATATTGATCGATTCGGTATTACCTTTTTCCTGTGATGCGATGGCCGTGATTGACACATCCGCGAGCTGCGCCGTAGCCTTGAGACCGAACAGCCCCTGTACCTGCGTCGAATACTGAAGGAAGCGCGTTGCCGGAAGATTCAGTGTCGTGTTACCGGCCTCGACGGTCTGCAGGATGTCATCATCGGCGCCCTTATAGCGAAGCAGCAGGCGGTTGGCCAGCGGTATGTCATTATTCGAATCCTGGTTTACGCGGACGGTGATTTTCGAACCGATGGTTCCTTCGATATTGAACCGATAGAGCTGCTCCATTTCCAGAGTCGGGAATTTCGATTGCTTGGTCTGAACCGTCTGAGGTTTGTCCGTCCATGACGAGCGGCCGCTGAATGAAATTTTCCGATAACCGGACACTTTGAGACTGGCGCCGCCCTCGCCGAAGATCGATTCGAACGTCCGAGACTGAATCGGAATAGTAAATTGAAGCAGTCCTCCGGCTTTTTTCTTTTGATCTTTATACAGGGAACTGCGATAAACCTGTTCCCTTTTGGCTTCCGTCCGGTAGGCGATTCGCTGAGAGACAAAAGAGTCATACTCGACCGTCACCGGGGTCAGTGTAAAATCATTATAATATCGCTTGCGATAGGTGATGTAGCGGCCGTCGCTGCTTTCTTCGACCTGTGTCTTGTATTCGTCGCCGCGGACGAGCTTCATTATCGGACGATACCCGCTCGGCGTAATACTACTGATAAACGCGGGCTGCAAATCATTCGGATTACCGGGATCGTATGTCGGGAATGGTGATAAGGTCGTAAATGAAAAGGTTCTATGCGGACGGAATTGCGGGTCGGCAGCGTGCACGACTAAACACTGGCAAAACATGCACAGGAATGCCACACAAATAAATACTGATAATGTCGTTCGCCTTGTGCTCATGTATCGGCAATCTATTGGCGTTTACACTCAATCGTTATCTATTATCTATATCGCCTCCTTGACTAAAAATCTCCAAGACAAATCACTTCTTCTATCAACTCCAGACCGAACTGGTCTTTAACCTTCTTCTTCAATATATCGGCCAGCGCCCGAATATCCTTCGATGACGCGCCGCCTTTATTGATTAATATATTGGCGTGTCGATCGAAGACTCCGGCAGAGCCTACCGAAATTGTTTTGGCGCCTACTTCGTCGAGCAGTTTCCCGGCGGCCAGTTTGCCATGCGGTTGGCTGATATCCTCGATGTTTTTGAAAAAACACCCGGCGCTGCACGCGGTTTCGGGATGTTTTCCCCGCCGCACCTCGCGGATTTCCTCAACCCGCCTTGATATCGCCTCCCGGTCTCCCGGCTGTAATTCCAGAACGACCTCGGCCACGATTTCACCGGTTACTTTGAGATATGAATGTCGATATGCGAATCGAAAATAGTCGTTCGCCTCCCGTCGAACATTCCCCTCCCGGTCAATAAGCACGGCTTCTTTCAGCACCGAACTGATCTGGCTGCCGAAGGCTCCGGCGTTACCGTACACGGCGCCTCCGACCGAGCCCCAGATGCCGGCCGCGAATTCAAGTCCTGTCAATGAACAATCCGTCGCAAAATCAACGGTTTTATCAAGATTCTCCCCGGCGCCGATACACAAGCTATGTTCTTGTACCTCGCGACGCTGCACTGAGTTCCTGATAATAAGTCCCCGATACCCATTATCACTAATCAACAGGTTGCTGCCTTCTCCAATTATATAAAACGGGATAGAAAGCTGTCGGGCAAGTGTAACCGCCCGCGCCAATTGATCTGTTTCGGTGACTTCTATAAGGGCGTCCGCTAATCCTCCTGTTCCGAACGTGGTGTATGCGGACAATTTTTCGTCGAGACGTACGGGGCCGCCGTAGGCCTTACTAAAATCTCGGTACAAATCACGGCTTTCCATAGACATCTCGTTCTCTAAACATACACGCTGTCGGTCAAAAAATCAAGCTAAATAGCCGCTTTTGGGGATAATTTAATTCCTTGACAGACAGAGACTTAATTGTAACAAAATTACGCCTGATCGGAATCGGGCTTATTATCGGCTGGTTCCTCAGATGACGCCTCGGCGGAACCGGCATCAGTCGCCTTCTCTGTATTACTATCGTCAGACTTTTGCGCCTCATCCAGAAAATTCATCTGGAGATTATACACGGTGGCATCAATGAGTCTCTTTTCCTGCTCGCTCAGGTTTCCCTTTGTCTTTTCTTGAATCATTACCAGCATATCGATGGAGTTTCGAGCCTGCGCCAGGTCTTTTTCGATTTTTCCCGAAATCGGCGATACGGTCTTGCCCATCTGAAACGAGGCGGCGGATTGCAGCGAAAGAACCAATTGGAAAAAGTGCGGGTGTATCTGAATATCATTTTCACTCATGGGAATACTCCTTGAGAAGTTCATCGCCTTTTATTCGTCAGGCAACATCCACCAAATCCGGCTTTAAGTTAGAAAAAACGGCCGCATGGTTCAATAGAAATTCTATTGAAGCCGAATCTTTCGCTGCCTTTTTATGCAGTTTTTCCGCCCATTCGCGGGCGCGGATGAGTAACTCCTGATCGGTGATCGGATTGGCCAGCCGGAATTCCGGGAGACCGTGCTGGCGCGTACCGAACACTTCACCGGGGCCGCGCAATTCCAAGTCCGCCTCGGCAATCTTGAAGCCGTCCGTTGTCGATGTAAAATACTCGAGCCGCCGGCGGCCGACATCCGAGACAGGCTGATATGCCACCGCCACCGTCAATCCGCGTACCTTTCCCCTGCCGACACGACCGCGCATCTGATGCAATTGCGACAATCCAAACCGCTCGGCATGCTGAATAACAAGAATATTGGCATTGGGGACATCGATGCCGACTTCGATGACAGTAGTCGCGACGAGGATATCATACTTCTTGTCATGAAAATCATGAATCGTTTTGTCGCGCTTTTCGGCTTTCATCTGGCCATGAACGAGGCCCACCTTGCGATTCGGCAGGAGCGCCTTCAATTCTTTATACCCATCCTCGGCCGCCTGAAGATCCATCTTCTCGGATTTCTCTACCAATGGATAAATCACGAAGGCTTGATTTCCCTTGTTTAGTTCAGAATCGATGTATTTATAAATGTCTCCGATTTTACTGGAGAAGCGCCAGACCGTTTGCACAGGCGATCGCCCCGGCGGTAAATCGGGAATCGTCGACACATCCAGATCGCCATAGAGGGTCATCGCCAGGGTGCGAGGAATCGGGGTTGCCGTCATGACGAGACGGTCGGGGACCGCCCCTTTATCTACCAGTTTACTGCGCTGCATCACACCGAACCGATGCTGCTCGTCGACAATGACCAGACGCAGATCAGCAAAAGTGACAGTTTTGCCTATAATGGCGTGCGTTCCGAACACGACATGGATTTCGCCTGAATCGAGCCCGGCGAGGATTTCGCGCCTCTCAGCAGTCTTAATAGAACCGATCAATAATGCGCTATTGATGCCGACTGATGCGAGGATCTCTTTCCAGTTTTCATAGTGCTGACCGGCCAGAATTTCCGTCGGCACCATCATCGCCGCCTGTCCGCCATTCTCGACAGCCAACACTGCGGCAAGAATCGCAACGACGGTTTTGCCCGAACCGACATCTCCCTGCAGGAGGCGGTTCATCGGCTTCTTTGCCGTCATATCTTCGACGATCTGGCGGAGACTCTGCGACTGCCCCGGTGTTAATTTGAACGGGAGATTGTCCAGGACTTTCGTGAATGTCTTCCCCGGTGGTTTGCAGACATCGACTTTTTCCTTTTGCTGATATTTCCGTTTGCGCCCATGGATGAGATACTGCACATACAATAATTCGTCGAAGGCCAGTCGCAGTCGAGCCTTCTCGGCCGCAACTGCATCCTGCGGATAATGGATATTGTGAATGGCCTCAGGTAGCGACAATAATTGTTCACTTTGGATAATGACTTCGGGCAGATACTCCTCGATGCCGTTGCCGACAGCATCAAGCGCCGTTTTAATTAACCTGCGAATCGAGCGCGATGACAGTCCAACTTTATTCAACTCAGCCGTCTGATGATAAATGGGCACTATACGCCCGGTGTGAATTTGCTCAGTGTCGTCACCGATGAACTCATACTCCGGGTGCAGCATTTGAAAACCCTGGAAATACGAAATAGTACCGGTGACCGCGAGGATATCGCCTTTTTTGAACTGTTTCTCCAGAAATCGCCAACCCGCGAACCACAACAATGACAGATGTCCAGTCTCATCGCCGATGATAACTTCCAATCGTGTCTTGCCGCCTTTCAATAGTCCCTTACCCAGGACTTTGCCGACGACCGTTTTATAATCGTTTTCCTGCAGCGATGCAATCGTCGCAACGGTCGAGCGGTCGATATACTTGCGCGGAAAATAAAACAATAATTTCCCGACCGTGTCGATGCCGTGTTCGGCGAGCACCTCGCCGCGCCGAGGCCCGACGCCCTTGAGGAATTGTATATCGGTTGTGAATTCGATGTTTGCCACGGTGACAAGCTACGGGCGCAGAATTGTTAAGTCAATCATATATTTGCCGGATACACGCGCAAAAAAAAGGCGGCGATATCATCGCCGCCTTGTATGCGGATATTTATTGGCCGCCCATACCACCGCCGGGACCACCGCCTCCCTGCATTCGCTCCTGCATGCGGCTCATACGCTCGGACTGATATTGTTCATATGCCTGCCATTGATCGGCCGTGAACAATTCGCCGATGTCGCGATTGTACTGCTCGCGCAGTTCCATCATTGCCTCGCGGTCGAACGAATCTCTGTCCTGTCCGGCTCGCAACTCCGCCATCTTCTCGCGAAATGAAATACTGACCGAATCGACCCATGCGACCTGTTCAGGAGTCAGTTTCAAACGATCATACAGTTCGATAACCGTCATGCCCGGAGTCAACGGCAATCGCAGCGAATCCAATAATGCAGCCTGATCGGGTTCCAGAATCGCGGCCACTTTCATCCTGAGGGAATCCGATGCGCCGCGCATCCCGCGAGGGCCACCGAAACCGGGACCGGCCTCGCCGGGATTCTGCATCATCTCGCGCATTTTGCCGGTCGCTTCGATTATAATCGGCCTAATTTGCTGTATCTGTGCTTCGGTCAAATTGAGTTTCGCCGTCAGCTCATCAATGCGCGGCTGAATGAGGTCGTTGGGAATCTCGGGGGCCTTTTCGGTACAGGAGATAACTGCGAGCAGCATGACGGCCAGCAGCGGGAAAAACCGGTATTTCATATCACACTCCATTGTTGATTTTACTTCCCCCGGCCAGCCAGAGGGGGGATTGATTTTTGTGATAAGATACGAGGCGTTCTAATGGCAGGCAATGGAATTTTGAATAAATATTGTAAGAGGATTAATTGGTGGCGTGTGTAGGGGAATTTTTTTTAAGCGGAAGGGGTGGGAATCGAACCCACCGCCGACAGCCTAACTGCCGGCCCACGGTTTTGAAGACCGCAAGGGCCACCAGACCCTATCCGCTTCCGAAGTGTTTATAATAAAATTATTACCAAAACGCAAGCGGTCAGGAAATCTGAAATTGCGAGTTATTCCGGATGATACCCTGTGAGAATCGGCTCCCCTCTGTCCGGATTGCAGGCATAATCATGAATCATGAATTTTCCATCCGTTTTTCTCACCGAAAATTCGACCCATCCATAATAATAGTATCCATCATTGACTATTTGAACACCAAAATACTTTTGCTCATCCTCCGTCCATTTACTTTGCCAGAATTCATCTCCTCCCCTTTCAAGTGACCAATTATTTATGGCAACACTCTCTCCCCAGCGAGGCCATCCTGTGTCCATATCTATGGAATAGCCCTCTTCCATCAAGGAACAATTGACCTTACTTGCTCCACAGCCTTCAATATGGAGAATTTCTGAACGCGAGGATACAGGCATATCACAACTGGCAATGTGTCTGACATATATGTTGATGTCATTAATACCATCATCATTGAGATCAAAAATCCCACCGGACAACCATTTCCCGCGAAAACTATCTTTGGCTTTCTCCGCATCAGGATCATCTGTTCCGAATGCGGCAGCAGGTAATAAAAAGTATAGGAAAAAAAGTATGATCAAATGAGATAAGCCAGCGATACGACTAATATAAACGGTCATGAAGTAATCCCTCCCACTACATCTATGACGTCATAATGATTCTTGAAGTTTAACAGAATAATAATGGCCAATAATTCTATATCGAGCGGACTTTCATCTGGGTCGGGTCGTCTATCAGTATCGATTCGGGCGTGTAGAACGCCTCGGCATAAATACAACCGACCTCGATACCGTACTTGCGGCAATAGGTATTCATTAATTCAAAAATATCATTGTCCGGCTTGAAAATCTGGCGCGACTGCGCCGATCCGTTGAACTGCGACCGGAACGCCTCTACCGCCTTATGTTTCCGCTCGAATTGATCGCTGATATCGACAAAGAAGGTATGCTGCGTCTCGAGAAACGATGTAGCATATATTATTTTGTGCGGTCTGAACGGTTTTCCCTCCAGCGCGGCCTTTTTCAGTCCGGCCAGATAGCAGGCATCATATCCCAGTCGAGACGTCACGCGATGATCCGGGTGCCGCTGGCAGTCGCTGTACGGCAAAATCACCAGGTCAGGCTGATAATCGCGAATCATCTGGGCGATCTTGAGTTTGTTCTCGCGGGTCGGTTCGAGAGCCGCATCCGGCAAATGGAGATTTTCGCGCATGGCCAGCTTCATAATTTTTGCCGATTCCGCTGCATCCTCCAGCCGTTCGACCGAAGTCCCCAGCGTCCCCATCTCCCCCTCGGTCAGGTCGAGCACACCGGTTTTTTTGCCCAGATCGGCCAATTTGATCATCGTCCCGCCGCATGTGATTTCCACATCGTCAGGATGCGCCGCTATGGCTAATACGTCGAGTTTCATTTGCAATCCCCCATGACCCGGCGATAATACGCCTCATATTTGTCGACGACGACATCGGCGTTGAATTTTGCATGAGATTTCTCTGCCGCCCTGGTCTTAAATAAAGACAGATCATATTTCCCTGTCAAGAGAGATATTGCCGCATTGGCCATCGACCAGGTATCGGCGACCGGAAATAAAAACCCGTCCTGACCGTGATCGACAACCTCGACGAGACCCGTTCCCGCAGAACCAATGACCGGGACGCCGCATGCGAGCGCCTCGAGCGCCGCCAGTCCGAACGATTCCTCCTCGGATGGCAGGAGAAATAAATCCGCCGTCGGGAGGACTTCCTCGACCTTCACCTGATTTCCGAGGAAATTCACTTTGTCGGCAAGTCCCAGCTTTTTCACCGTGCGGCGAGCGAGCATCGTATCCGGGCCTTCACCGATGAGCAACAGCTTGGCCGGGACGGCCGCCTGGATTTTCTTGAAAATCTCAATAACGTCCATGACGCGTTTGACTGGTCGGAAATTAGAGGTGTGGCAGATGAGCTTCTCGTGCGGCTCGACAAAACAGCTTCGCTTACACGATGTTGTCCCCGGTTTGAATCGCCGCGTATCCACGAAGTTGGGGATCACCTCGATGTGTTTATCGATTTCGAACTCGTCAATCGTTTCCTGCGCCAGATAATCGGAAACGGCCGTGATGCCATCGGAGGCCTTGATCGAAAATCGGGTGATATCATAATATGATTTATCTGCGCCGACAAGAGTGATATCGGTACCGTGCAGAGTTGTGATGATGCGAGGGAAGCAGCCGTTATCAATTAGTTGTCGGGCCAAAAATGCGGCTGCCGCATGCGGAATGGCATAATGCACATGCCACATATCGAGGTTATATGCCTTGGCGATTTCAGCCATCTTGGCCGCCAGTGTCAGTGTATACGGGGGATATTTGAACAACTGATATGATATCATATCGACTTCATGAAAGAACAGGTTCGGCTGATACACATCCAGCCGAAACGGCAGCGAATATGATATGAAGTGTACCTGATGGCCGCGCTCGGCCAGTTTAATCCCCAACTCCGTCGCCACGATGCCGGAGCCTCCGGCGACCGGGTAACAGGTGATTCCGATTTTCAGTTTATCATCCATCGTATTCCGACATCATCAGTAATTGATGTCCCTTTGCATCTATAGTAAGCCGTTCCAATAAAAAATCTATCACATGTACGCCATACCGGGATAAAAAGTACAGAATATTTACAACTCGCTCCGCCGGCTGCCTGCGGGGATAGAGATTCTCGTAGAGCCGCTCAAGTCTCTCCCGAACGACGCGGTTCTGCTTTTTGTGTGCATTGATAAATCGCTTATGTAATTCGGCGAATTCCTTATCGATATTCTTGCGCGATTTTATTATTGCATCTACGAGCGATTTGTCTATTTGTTCTCCCAGCTTGTCCAGTTTTCCCGCTTCGGATCTTACAAGTTCCCGAATGGTATTGAAACCACGCTGGACGTCATCCGGGAAGGTATCGGTCACCAGCCCGGCGAGTAGTTGCTCTCCCTTGGTAATCAAATCTACATAGGCAATGTGCTCATCCGACATGAGCATTTCGAATCGCGATTCGATCAGCGTCACCGATGGTCTCCCCTGCAATTCCGGCTGCGGCACATTGAAGACATTGAACAACTTCGACAATTGCAGGAAATATGCGACCTCGGCCGGGCCGCCGATGAATGTCACGGCCGGGAAAAAGGCAGATTGAATAATCGGGCGGGTCAGCACATCGGGTGAAAAATCCAGAGGGTGTTCCTCTATTGCACTGATTAATTCATTGTGTTCATAGGCCGTATCACCCGCTGAATATTCGCTGTTTTCAACATGGACCGCCATTCGGTTCGGTGTATGGGCGAATAGATGAACCGCCGTATCGGCCTTAACGACTTGTTGATGATATCCGGCCGAATCCAATTGCCGATTGGCCCGTGCGACGGCATCTTTAACCGCATCGTGCTTTTTTACAATATCCTGCATCACACCGGATGCCCGGGCCTTGAAATCGGCATCATAGGGAGAAAATAGTACCAGTCCAAACTTGCCGAGAAGCGCATTCATCAAGCCGGCAAATGCCCCGGTAATATCCTCACCTCTTGCATAGGTCCGATTGATTAATTCTGTAACGGATTCACGAAAGTCATTCTCAGGGAAATTACCGAGGAATTCCTGTCTCGCCTGCTCGATTGATTCATCGAATGACAATTCACCGACCGGAGGGGAAACCGCCTGATCCGGCACATCGACCGACACTCGTTGCAGTTTTCCGCCGATATCGAATACTTCGGCAAACGAAATTTCCGCAAAATCATGATCGTCGGCGGCTATCCAGAAAACAGGGATGGCCGAGATATGATATTTTCGCTCGATCTCGGCCGCCTTCTTAATCACTCCCAGCGCCTTGAGAATCACCAGATACGGCCCGCCGAACAGGCAGGCCTGCTGCCCGGTTATGACGACGACCGATTTATCATCCTTGAGCCTGGCGATATTATCGAGCGTCTCCCGACCTGCGCCCCAGCCCGTATTCTGCCGGGTGAGGATATCGACCAGCGTATCCCGGTGATAGGAATGCGACGACACGGCATTGATCGCCTCATCGAGGCTATTCAGGCCGAAGCCGCCGGCTATGTTTTCCGGCGTTTCGATAAATTCCCGGTATAACCGAGAGAATCCGATATCGGATGAAAATGGAATCAACCGTTCCCGCAAACCGAGTTCCTATCGTGAAATAAAAGAGTCATGGATGTCTCACCAGTATAATAAATTCTGGCAATGTATGGTTTATAAAAATGGAAAACAGCGGCGGTGGGAATAAGTTTCAAATCCATTTCTTTTTCTTGAAGAAAAAGAGCAGCAGGACCGTGATAATAACGACCAGCCCCCAGAAAAAGGCATACCCGTATTGCCAGTCGATTTCCGGCATATATTTGAAATTCATGCCATACAGCCCGACCAGAAATGTCGGCGGCATCAGGATGGCCGTAAAAATCGTCAAAACCTTGATAATTTCATTCGTCCGGGTCGACACGCTGGAAAAATAGACTTCCAGCGCCGAAATCAGCGTATCGCGGTGCGAATCGGCGATATCATTGATCCGCTGCATATGGTCCAAAATATCGCTGAGGTACAACTGAGACCGCTCGGAAATGAGCGGATATCGCTCACGGATAATCTGAGCCAGCACCTCGGATTGGGGATGAGAGATTCGTTTTAATTGATGGATCACTCGTCGAATGGAGAAAATCGTCTTGACCGTTTCCTCTTCCGGCTCCTCGAACACGTCGTCCTCGACCGCATCGACTTCGAATTCGAGCAGGTCAAGCGTTGCCGTGTAATTGTCGACGACGCCGTCGAGCACCGCGTGGAACAGGAAATCGGCCCCGCGCATAAACAGGCGGTCATCTTTTTTGGCTCGGCCGTATAGATTATCGAATACCGGATGATCATCGAAATGGACGGTAACGAGGCAATTTTTTGTCAAAAAGAAGTCAACCTCGCTGATTTTCAGCCCCTTTTCCTTGCCCATATAATCGGCGATCTGAAAAACGAGAAAGAGATATTCGCCGTAATCGTCGAGCTTGGGCCGGGGAACTTCGGAAATAACGTCTTCGATGGCCAGCGGGTGAAACTTGAAATCATGAGTCAAAACGAACGATTCGCTGTCGGATGGAGCGATCATATCCACCCACATAATCAGTTCTTTCCGGGCCAGGAACTTATCGAAGTCGATAATTCCTTCGAAAAACTGCGTCCCTTCCCCGGGTGACCAGACGAATGTGCGAATCATTGAGAATCGACCTCATCATTTATGCCGATTTCGGTTTCTACTACCATCTTCTCGACTTCTTCTATCAACTCATCGTCTTCGCTGATTTCGGAAATCGAAAACTGCTCTTTGAGCAGGAAGAATGAAGCTAATATTATCATCGGCACCATATCGACAAGATACAGTGTCACGGAAAACAATACGGCCTCGGTCTTGGGTATTGAGAACATTTTCAGACTCGCCACGACGGCCAATTGAAACGATCCGATATTTCCCGGCGTTATCGGTACCATCAGGGCGAGATAGTTCACGATGATGACGACTACGGCCGCCCAGAAGGGAAGTTCGAAATTGAACGCGAAAAACAGGAAATAAATCGCGCCGATATTACAGGCCCAGGATAACAGCGTATTCACCGATACCATAAATAACTTGTCGGTGGAACGAATAACCGAAATGCCGTCATTAAACGAACGCAGAAATTTCCTGAGTACCAGATAAAACTTCCGGGACCGCGGCCGAACCCGCCTGTATATGATTCCCTCGACGTTTTTCTGAAAACGAAGACTGCAATAGAATAAAATCAGCACGCAAATCGTTGCGATACCGACGATATAGCTGACGAACCGATAATCCTCGGGAAAGACGAAAACGGTCGATGCCATGAGCATCAGAGTAATCAGACCGGCGCCATCGAGAACGACCTCGAGGAAAATCGTCGAAAACGCATAGGTTTTGCTGAAATTGCCCTTTCGGGAGAACAACAGCACACGTCCCGCCTGTCCGGTCAGGGCCGGAAGAACGACGGCGATAATCTGCGACGTCGCATAAAGGGCCAGCGTGGGCCAGAATAAGACTTTTCTGACCTGGCTTACGATTGTTTGCCAGCGAAGCGTTTTGAATACGATGATTCCGAAACCGCTCAATAAGGCAGGCAGCAGATAGATCAGGCGGAGTTCCTTGGCGACACTGATCGTTCTGGGCAGATTAAGATCATAGAACAGGAAAATGAGAATTCCTAAAGCAATGAGCGCTCCCCAGAATTGTTTTTTCTTCAGAATTGACGCCATATCCGCCTAAAAAATAACCGGCCCTCGCCGGAAAAAATTATGGTGCAAAGAAAAAAGGTAGATAATTTCAAATTGGGTGTCAAACAAAATTGGCACAAAAACTTAGCGAGATTCTAAATTTCGTCTACTGCCGCCCTGGCAATCCACCCCTTGAGGCGATTCTCAAAATTGACCAGATAATACTCCGACTCTTCGCGCTCGATCTTGAATACCAATCCTGCATGGGCAGTAAACTGATTATTATAATCCTCTCCCGGGCCATTGCGGACCTCGGTTTGCTCGGAAATGACGACGCCGGTGCGTGTCAGCACATCCCGATCCAGTTTGACTCCGGCAAATATCGCCGTGATAATAAAACAGGCAGCAATCGTAACCAGCAATGGTGTTGGAATGCGAACCCAGCGGTACAGGCTGCCGATAAACATCCCTGCGATCACCAGAACTAATAGGATTCCCGACAGCCAGGTGACTTCGCTCAGGCTGAACCAGTCGAAAAACTTGTTCACATACTGAAAGAAAATTGTTTCCTCGGTTACCTCGATCTTATCGATTGCGAACTGGCGTGCGAAATCGAGATTTGCAATGATATCATCGTCCCGAGGCGCCAGCCGGCGGGCACGAATATAATTTTTTATGGCATGCCCCAGCATCCCCTGGCGAAAATAAGCATTGCCGAGATTATAGTATACTTCCGCCGATTGATAATCGGCCTGCAGGATTTTCTCATATTCCCCGATTGCCTGTTTGAACTCGCCGTTGGCGTAATATTCATTTCCTTTTTCGAAATTATATTCCAGCGTGTTGGCCGATACAGCGGCCGATAAGATAATACTCAACAACAGGAACCGGATAAACGGCGGAATCGATCTCATAGCGTCTCCTCCAGTTCCGATATGATCGCCTCGGCCCGCTTGTACAGATCCTGTTTATTGCCATTGGCCGATCCGGTCCCGGCAAATCGTCCGAAGTCTGCATCCTGCAGTACTTCTTTAATTTCAACTTTCAGCGTATCCGATGCATTACGGGCAGTCAGTAAATCGAGTACCGATTCCGAGGTCAGTCCCTGCGCCGACTGATTAAGCTTGTCGGCCACGAACTGATAAATCACGCCCGACAATTCCGCATAAAAGCCATCATCGTTGCTGTTCATAAGAGTGGCGGCATTCTTCAGTCGCTTCTGAGCAACCCCCTTGGCGCGGCGCAATCTTGCATACGCCACATCACCGGACAGTTTTCTCTTGCGCCGGACATCGACAATACCGCCAATGAGGGCAAGCATCGGGATACCGACAAAGGATAAAAACACGGGAGAAGTTATCGTTAGTGATCCCATCGAGACGAGATGCGTCCCCGTCGTTTTAATGTGTCGAATATCCGTCTCCTGCAAATTAATGGTCTGCCCGGAAATCTGGTTGAACGGAATTTCCGAACCCGCGGCCAATTCTCCCTGTCTGACATTGAGCGTTATCGGTTTTGTTTTCGACGTCTGGTATTTATTCTTGGACGGATCGAAATACGTCAGCGTCAGCGGTTCGATCGTCAGCCTTCCGGGAACACGAGGCAATAGAAGATACTCGAATGTTTTCGTCCCGCCGATTGTCCCGCCCGACAATGATTGCCGAAAATCGGACGATGATTTCTCGAAGCGTATGCCGTCGAGTTCAGGCAACTTGGGTTCCGGAATCGATTTCACATTACCGCGACCGGTGATTTCTACCTTTAATGTAATCGATTCATTCACCTCGACATCCTGTCGATCGACGATGGCGAAGATATTGTACTGACCGACCGCCCCGGAAAAATCCCTGGGTTTCCCTGCTTCCGGCAGTGGATTTACTGAGACCGTGAGTGGTTGAGACTTGACTGTTACATTTTTGCCGGGGGCGAACATATTATCTATAATTGAAAACGGATCGCGCGACCGCCGACTTTGCTTGTCCGGTACGGTAGCGGTAATTCTCAAGGCATCAACTTTCAGTTTTCCCGGTTTGGTCGGATATAATGCCCATTGCTTTTCGGTAACGATATATTCATTTCCGTTGAGTATTTGCCGATACGGTTTTCCATCCGAAATATCATTGACCCAGAAATCGGGCGCGGTGAGTTGCGACAGGGTCGGATTCGACATTAATTCGACCCGCGACATTCGGAAAAACTTCAACGTCAGCGTGACCTGCTCATCGACGAAAGCCTCTTTTTTATCGGTTTCGGTCACGATAAACATATCTTTTTGTTTGCCGCGATCATCCATCGAGAGGTCACCGAGAGGTCCGGAAGCCTCGCGAGCACTGCCGACGATTTCTATTTGCAGGGTATTCGATTCATAGCGCTTGCCATTAACGACTATCCAGGCGGCATTAATCGGGAAAGTCCCGGTTTTCTTGGGCGAAAGAGCATAATTGTAACTGTACACGACCTTCATGCCGGAATTATCCTGCACGATTTGCATGGATGTTCCCAGCGAATAGATATCGAATCTTGTAAGAGGCGGCAGATTCGGTTTCGGGAGCTCCCGCTGGTTGCGAGAAGTCAGCTCGACCGACAGCGTTGCCACTTCTTCGAGGCCGATCTTATCCCGATCCAGCGAAATCTTCAGCTCGATATCGTCATCTGCAAAAGACACGGCTGTCGAAAGCAAACAGAGTATGATTAACAATTGTGTTATCGCTTTGCCCATAACGCCTCGACTTTACCAGTCTTTCCCCTGATAGGTGCGCGGCCCCGTGTACTGCCGCTTCGTTTTATCCGACTCCATACCTTCCAGCGAATTCAACAGACGAATCGCATCTTCTTTGCTCATCTCATCAGGGTTCTGTTCCTGAGTTTCTTCGGCCAGTTTCACTTCTTTCTGCGCTTCTTCATCGCCCGGATTACCCTCGGAACCGTCTTCCTGCTTATTCTGTTCTTCGCCCTGCTCATCCTTATTTTGCTGCTGATCCTCGCCTTGTTCGTCGGGTTTGTTCAATTCATCCTCGCCCTCGGGATTCTCTTTATAGACGTCCTCTTCCTTTGTGTCCTGTCCCTCTTTCTTATCTTTCGACTGCCGCTCGAGTTGTTCCTTCAGCAGGATTCGAGCCGCCTCCAGATTATGTTTGGCTTCCGGATCATCCGGGCGGATTTTCAGGCTTTCCTCAAACGATTTAATGGCGTTTTGATAATCTTCTTTTTGAATATGCGATACACCGAGATTAAAATACGCATCGGCCTGCAGCGCCGTATCGCTCGAATTCAGCGCCTTCATGTATTTTTCTATCGCCTCTTCATACTTGCCGGTTTTGGAAAGCGTGTTGGCCTGATTATAATAAATTTCCGGAGTTTCCGGTTGTTCAATTTCTGCCTCATGATAAAAATCGAGCGCATCATTGAACCGGCCATCATCATACGCCTCATTGCCCTTATCGTTTAGCGAAGCGAACACTCCCGCCAGCGTCGGAGTCGACAGGCAGAATAGAGCCAACAGGCCGATGATAACTAATTTCGTCATGCCGTCTCCTCCCGTTTTCTGTGTTTCACGCGCTCAGGGACAAACACTTCCCAGATAATAAACAACAATGCAAAAGCCAAAGGCCATTGGAATCTATCGTCGTACTGCAGGAGCATTTTGCCTTCCAGCTCCTTCTTCTCCATTCCCTGGATGTCTTCATAAATCTTTTCCAGTTCCAAATCCGATGGCGTTGCTCGATAATATTTGCCGCCCGTCGCCAGAGCGATCTTTTGCAGGGTGGATTCATCCATGCGGGAAACAATTACTTTACCGTCCTGATCCTTCTTGAAACCGATTCGGTCGCCGACACGATTATAAATCGGAATCGGCTCGCCATCGGGATTCCCGATACCGACGGTGTAAATCTTTACGCCTGTTTTCCGAGCCTCCTCGGCCATTTCCACCGGCCTTGAGTCATGATCTTCCCCGTCGGTCAGGAGAAGCAGCACCTTGTGCTGTCGCTCTTTTTGCTCGAATGCCCCCGTCGCAACGGAAATCGCTTTACCGATAGCCGTCCCCGGGACCGGAATCGTTTCCGTATCCAGCGCATCCAGAAACAGTTTCGCTGCGCGGTAATCCATCGTCAAAGGACACTGGACGACCGCCTCACCGGAAAACGCCACCAGCCCGATGCGATCGCCTTCCATATAGGACGGTGAGATCAGTGCGCGAATCTGTTGTTTGGCTTTTTCAATCCGGGAAATCGGTCCCGGCAATACATCCTGCGCCTCCATCGAAGGCGAGACATCCACGGCGATGATAATATCGAGCCCTTCGCGCTTGACCATTTCCATATGAGTACCGAGCTGCGGCTTCGCGGCGGCGAGAGCCAGAAACAACACGGCGACCAACAGCATGACGGCCTTTCCGGCCTGGCGCGAAAATGAAATTCCCGATGCCGCCCGCATGATGAGCGGGATTTCGCCGAATTTGGACAGCACTTTTTTCTTACGGGATATGGCTATCCAGTAAAACATGCCCAGTATGGGGATGAGGACTATGCCGAGTAAATATAAAGGTTCGTAAAATCTCATATCTTTATCGCCTACGGAATCTTCCTCAAATAGGTCTGACTTAACAGCATTTCCAGCAACAACAATACAAATCCGGCTATTAGAAATCCGAAAAACAATTCTTCATATTGTATATACTCGTTCACCTTGATCTTTGTTTTCTCCATTTTATCGATCTCGGTGTAGATTTCATCTAATTCCTGCTCGGAGCGCGCCCGGAAATATTGCCCGCCCGTGCGTTCGGCTATCTGTGTCAGTGTCTCTTCGTCGATTTCATTCGGCAGATAATGATACCGCCAGCCAAAAATCGGATCGTACTGCTTATACATGGCATTTCCCGGTTTCCCGGCGCCGATTGTATATACCCGGACTCCCATCGTTTTGGCAATATTGGCCGCCGTCAGGGGATCGATTTCGGTAACATTGTTCACGCCATCGGTCAGGAGAATAATGACTTTTGACTTCGCATCACTGTCTCGCAACCGATTCACCGCATTGGCCAACGCGATACCAATGGCCGTCCCGTCTTCGAGCTGTCCGAAATCGACCTGATCGAGGAAACTCTTCAGTGTGCCGTAATCAAGTGTCAGCGGGCATTGTAAAAACGATGTCCGGGCAAAGATCAGCAGACCGATGCGGTCGTTCGTGCGGCGATCGATAAATTTTCTGATCTCTTCTTTGGCAACATAAAGCCGATTGTTGGGCTTGAAGTCCTCCGCCTCCATCGAGGTGGAGATATCCAGCGCCAGAATGATATCGATCCCTTCGGTTTCGACATCGCGCTCATGCGAACCTGACTGCGGCCTGGCCATGGCGATAAACAGCAGGGCCAGCGCGCCCAACCGGAGTACATACAGCATTGGCCGCAATCTCTGCCGCAACGTCTTTTTTCCCGTCTTAACCAACGACAGATCCGAATACCGCACCGATGCAGTTAACCTCGATGCCCGCCGGATGTAATGATATGCGAGTCCGGCAATAACTAATCCGCCGACAACGAGTATCACCCAGCCCGGAATGTGGAGGAATATGGTATCCCACCCCTCGAACTTCATCAAATTCATTGTCCATCCTCCTCATCATTCGATGCGGAGACATCGGGGGCTCCCTGGCGAGATGCCATCAGTTCTTTATATCCGGGAGGAGCGTACTTCCATTCATCATCGATTTCGGAGGACGATGATATACTCGGCATATAGACCGACTCTGCCACAGCCGCCGGTTTTAAGACGGACATATCCTTACTCTTATCGATGAGCTCATAGGCCTTTTGCCAGTCTTCATCCGGCTGTTCCGCCGGCGGTACATATTTGGCAAATTTTACCAAATCGGCACGTTGCAGAAACGAATTCAATTCGCGCTGAAATTCTCGGTCAAAATCAATACTCTCAAAATACTCGTCGATTTCCGATGTCGTCAGGTCGATGGATTCGAACTCGAATTTTTTACCTAAATAACGGCGAATTATTTCCGTCAATTCGAAATAGAATTGTTTCAGTTCCCCCTTTGAAATTAAATCATTGTTCTTAAGCATAGCCAAATCGGCGAAAGCGATTTCCCAGGACGGGCGGGGATCAAAAAACTCGACTTCCTTTCGGGCATTCCTTCTTGCCCACCACCAAATGAATATCGCAAAAATCAGCAGACCGGCGCCGGCAATCGTCAACTTGAACCAAAGCGGCCAGTCGCCTTCAATATCTGCCTGCTTTTTCAGCGTTAAAATGACCAGAGAATCCTTAGGCGTTCCCTCTGCCAGCACCGACTTAATCGTAATCTGTATCGGGTCCGAGGCAATGACCTGTTTCGTCGAATCCGGCGTCATATATTCGATCGGCAGCGGCGGAATAATATAGTCACCGGTCGTGAACGTCCGTATATCGAACCAGAGTTGCTGGCGTCGACGCCCACCATCGAGTTTCTCCTCATCCCTGACCTTATAATCCTGGACATCGAATTGACCGAGGTTCATACCGACCGCCGGAGGCGTCAGGTCGAGTGTCGAATCATACGTAATAGTTACCGTATATTCGATGGGATCACCGATATACGCCGTTTGCTTATCAACCGACGCGGTGATCTCGATATTTTCCGCTGCGACCGCCGATACCAGAATACATAGTATGAGTATGAGTTGTAATCCGACCCGGTGTACCATTTACTTGAGATTCTCCTCGAAGGTTTGAACATGCTCCACCTGCAATAATCCATCCACATATTCCCGGACAGTCTTATCGCTGAGATATTGCATATAATCCTGCGTCACCTTGTCCCTGACATCATCAAATGCTTTATCCCCATACGCCGCCTTGTTGGCGTTGTAATACAGATTCAATCCGGATGTATCCGGCTTCATCGAGGGTGCTATTTTTTTCTGGCTGTAATAGCGAACAAGATAGTCTTTTTCGATATCCTTCAATGCCTGAGTGACATCGGCATCGCGATCGAATCCCTCGCGCAGCGCGGCATGAAAAATCAATTCGCGGCCGACGATTTGCGACAGAAGCTCTTTCTTTCCCTGTAGAGTCGAGTACTGCGCGGCGATATCTTTCGGCAATTTATCAAAGGCCTGATTAAAATCGGCAATCGTGATTTTTTTGTCGCCGACAATCGCAACCAGTTTGCCGGTAGTCGTATCCGGTTCCAGACTCGCCTGCGCCTCAAGTTCTCTGCGTGCATCGAGCTTACGCCCCAACCGCTCGAGAGAAGTTATCAGATTCTTGCCGGCTTCCGAGGCATACGACGCATTTTCATCCAGCGAGCGCGCCCGGATATAATATGATGCGGCCTGCTCATAATCACCAATATCCTCAAAATACACTTTGCCGATGAGATAGTTGATTGCGCCGCGCTCCGATCTCGACAGCGATACCTGTTCGAGAATTCGCTTGTACTCATCTATTGCGGCCTGCGGCAGATTATTATCGGCCAATTCACCGGCCAGTCTTTTGGCATCCTTGACAAGATCCTTTCCCGGCTGCGGCGGCATCGAACTGAATACGACAATGATCATGGCCAGCGAGAGCGCGGACAGCAACAAACAAACAAGCAGAAGAATCCTTTGAGAATTGTTTCCAGCCATTAGTGTCGTTTCTCCCTCATCTTGAAAAACTGCACCAGCGGAATCGTATATGGCCTATCCGTACGAATTTGAATAAAATCGAGGTTGATGACCTGGAACTGCTTTTTCAATGCATCGACCGATTCCTGCGACTGGGATGCGAACTCCTCGCGAAAGACGGGAGACGATGTATCGAGCACCATCACTTCACCGGTCTCGGCATCTTCGAGTTCGATCAAGCCATAATTGCCGAATTCCATCTCGCGCGGATCGGAGATCTTAATCGCAATCATATCATGCTTTTGATTGGCAATGCGAAGCGGCGTGAAATAATCCTCGGAGAGGAAGTCGGAAATCAAGAATGCAACCGATTTGCGGCTGGTGACCTTATTGAAGAATTCCAGGGCTCCCGCGATATCGGTCTTCGTGTGTTCGGGGCTGAAATAGAGAATTTCGCGAATGAGCCGAAGTACATGCGCCTTACCCTTTTGCGGCGGGATGTATTTCTCGATAGAATCGGTAAAAATAATCAGCCCGACCTTATCGTTATTCTTAATTGCGGAAAAGGCAAGCACTGCGCATAATTCGGCCGCCAGTTCCTCCTTGTACCGCTCGAACGTCCCGAATCTGCCGGACGATGACGCATCGACCAGCAGCATAACGGTCAGTTCGCGTTCTTCCTTGAACTTCTTGATATGCGGTATTCCGGTGCGAGCCGTCACGTTCCAGTCGATCAGACGGATATCATCGCCCGGCGAATATTCGCGCACTTCCTCGAATTCCATACCCTGCCCTTTGAATGTCGCATGGTACTCGCCGGAAAACATGTCATTGACCAGCTTTCGAGTAGTGATTTCGATTCGCCGAATCTTTTTAAATATCTCTTTCGGGATCATTTCTTCTTACGGCACCTCGATAGTATCAAAGATTCTCTGTACAATATCATCCGATGTCGTCTCTTCCGCCTCTGCCTCATACGTGACGATGATACGATGACGCAGAACATCCGGACCGATCGCCTTGACGTCTTCCGGCGTAATATAGCCGCGGCCCTTGAGGAACGCGTGCGCCTTGGCGGCCAGGTTGAGAAAAATCGTCGCGCGGGGCGATGCGCCATATGAAATCAGATCGGTCAGGCTGCCCAGTCCGTATTTTTCGGGATCGCGAGTCGCGAAAACGATATTAAGAATATATTCCTTGACCTTGTCGTCGACATAAATATCGGTCACGACTTTTCTTGCCGCCAGAATATCCTCGGGCGATACGGCCTGCGATACGTTGATATCCGCGCCGACCGTCATGCGATCCATGATCAGCCGTTCTTCTTCATGCGTCGGATACGTGATTTTCAATTTGAAGATGAAACGATCGACCTGCGCCTCGGGAAGCGGATACGTTCCTTCCTGTTCTATCGGGTTCTGAGTCGCCAAAACGAGAAACGGTTCGCCGAGTTTGTATGTCTCGTCGCCGATCGTCACCTGGCGCTCCTGCATCGCTTCGAGCAGAGCCGACTGGACCTTTGCGGGGGCGCGGTTGATTTCGTCCGCCAAAACGATATTCGAGAAAATCGGGCCTTTCCTTACGGAGAATTCCGCTTTCTGCGGATTGTAAATCATTGTCCCGATTAAGTCCGCCGGGAGCAAATCCGGCGTAAACTGAATGCGTCGAAAATCGGCCTTGATTGCGCCCGCCAGTGATTTGACCGCCAGCGTTTTGGCCAGACCGGGGACGCCCTCGAGAAGAATGTGCCCGTTGGCCAGTAATCCGACCATCATGCGATCGATCATGTACTTCTGACCGACGACGACCGAACCGAGCTCCTGAGTCAACTTCTCGATAAAGCCCGATTTATGCTCTACCTCTTCCTGAATCTTTTTGATATCGAGATCCATGAATCCTCCATTTATATATTACACACTGCTTTTTTCGAAAAATGTTTTCACCGCCCGGTACAACTCATCGACCTCGCTCGATTTCGGTGCATCGGGGCGGTACTTTTCGCGATGCAACCGCTCAAGCCATGAAATAAACGTTGCCTTGATTTCATCGTTCTCTATTGTTTGCACCTCGGAAATGACTTCTTCTCCGGTCTTGCCGGACAAAGCCAGACTCTGTTCGTTTTCCAAATAGGAATGCAGCAATCGATAAAGGCGCGAGAAGAACAGCTTACCGTCGGCGACGGTTTCCCGCTTGATCAATTCCAGATCATTCAGGTATTTCTCATTTCCCTTCGCTTCCGGCTCCGGCTGTTTGCGTTTTTTTAAATATACGATTCCCCCGCCGACGAAAATCAGGAGAAACCCGAACATGATTATGAACATGACTGTGTTATCCGATGATGCAACTTCTTCTCGTGGTACGGGCTTGGCGATTTCGACCGTAATGCGACCGGTCTGCAGCAGATGCGACTCCTCCGTCACCTTATTGACCGCATTCAGCGATAATTCGTTTATGATGCCGGTACCGTAATCAACCGGCTGGAGGACATAGGTGAATGTTCGCCCCGTCATCTTTTTGCCTGAGGAGTCAGTGCCGGCCGATACGGCCGAGGATGAGCCGAGTACTTCAAACTTGTCAAGTACCGGCATCGGTACACCGTCGATCTGATATAAAAACGGCTCGCCCTCCCAGGACAAACGTACGATCAGCGTATCTTTTGCCTCGAATGCGATAGACGCCTGGGTCACCTCGGCGGAGATACTGATATCACCGGCCGATATAAAGGAACCCATCGCCGCCGCAAAAGTGAGAACCAATAATATGAAAAGCGTAGTCGTTTTTTTCATCGTCGCAAAAGTACTAATTGGTGTCCGCTCCAGTCAAGGCCTTACTGCCCGGTATTAATGAGAGTTATACTCAATAAAAACGAAAAGTTCAGCGAAAAGTTGTTAATTAATGTTAAGAAGGTAGTTCATCTATAAGATATTGTCAATTAATAGCTTTTACCCATTAAAACGGCCAGGATTCCCGGCAGCATTTCGATTTTGAATAGCGATGAAACGATTCTACTGCGTTGATTGTCCGGAGTCGTCCCCAGCCAGATGAACTGTACGATACCCGGCAGATAAATCGCAAAAACCGAAATCGACATGAAAATCAAATTGAACCAGCCTATTCTGAACGCAACAATCCCGGTAATAATGAGCAATCCGAACACGATATAAGCCAGTGTCAATGATTTTCGCACGCCCGTTTTCACCGGACCGGTGCCGCTGCCGACGGCAGAGTCACCGGAAACATCCTGTACATCCTTGACGACCTCACGCACGAAATGCATGAGAAATGCAAACACACCGGGGATAATTGCGCCCGGTATTTCGATTATTCCCTGAAAGCCTGCCGTCGCCCCGCCGAACACGAATGTTATGCCACCCAACAATGCCACCGCCAGATTCCCGCCGAAAGCGGTATGCTTGAGACGCACATTATACAGCGTCAATATCACCAATGCGACGGTAACGATAATGAATCCGGCAGTATGTAAGAAACAAGCCAATCCCAACGAAACGATCAAAAACAGCGCAGCCAGGGCTTTCGCACCGCCGATAGTCGCGGCACCCGATGGGATTGGCCGCATCGGATGATTGACCCTGTCGGATTCCACATCCAGAATATCATTGACGATATTGCCGAATCCACACACGAAAAACGCTGCCGCCATCGCAAATTTATTCAGAGGTAATCCACAGGCTGACGGCGACAGATACTGTCCCGCCGCCACAGTTATCGAGGCGATCAGGCAGTTGTGAATCCGCACAAGCCGCATATATTCCATCAATGCTTTCACGATATAGATGTAGGATAATTATCGAACAGGGTCAATATTAAAACGCCGTCTGCAATCCGACATGGACTTTGCCATCCCCTGCCGAATCGCCTTTCCCCCAGCCGATCTCGAAGGTCAACCGAGCCGTCCGGGTACCGAATCGGAATCCGGCGCCCGTACCGAAGCGAGTCGTCTCTTCGGCATGAACAGCCTGATCGGCTCCTTTTTTGCGGGCATAGACATATCCGAAATCACCGAACAAGTAAACCGCAGCCTTTCCGGTTGCGCGGAAAATCAACTCCTGCTGCACCAATGCCGTCCGCCGACCGGCGAACTGGTCCTGCCGATACCCACGCAGCGAACCGAATCCGCCAAGTTTGAACTGCTCGGAATAGGGAATGAGATCCCGAGAAGTAAGCAGTACGCCGGCATCGGCACATAGGCCGTATTGCAAAGAACGATACATTTTAAAAATCGATGTAAATGCCAATGCGAATGAGGATTCATTATTGACAACCTGAGTCGAGGAGCCATCCGGCCAGGCTGTCCGCCTGATATATGCGACATTGCCGTCAATTGATGCGCCTGCGGCCGGGTTGAATTCATCATTAAGCGATGAAACCGCGAATCCGAATGTGCCGCGGATGATCCGAGTCGGTTCCTGGCTGGAAAATTCCGGTTCCGTTTTCGTCCATGAGAACGTCGATGATATCCGCGTATTCTCCCCACTCATTAATGAAAGTCCCGCCTCGGCAGTGAACGAATGATAGAGCGAATCATAATCCGTCTGGTTGACGCTGCCCGTAATTTCGAGATATTGCGGAATGAACACCGGCTGGGCATACTCGAAATCCAGAATCGAAATGTTTCTGTCCCGCTTATCAAACAGGAAGCGGATTTTCCTCCCGGCGCCAAACGGATTTCTTAAACGATAGTCTATTTTGCCGACGAATTGGCCATTTTGCCCGGCCTGCGACGGCAGATATCCGCCGCCCAGCTCGATAATATTTCTCGGCCCTTCCTCAATGAAGAACGACAATTCGACGGATTCGTAAGTTTGGCTTGGTGTTATCTGTGGCGTCGAGTCTATATACAGATAATCCTGTGTTCTGATTTTTCGCACGGCATTGCGCAGCAATTCCGACGTGAGAAGTACTCCCGGCTTGATACCCGTGAGCGCTGTCATAAAGTCCCGGCGACTCTTTTTCAGTCCCTTAAATCGGACCTGTTCGATCACGACCGCCGGTCCGGTGATTATTTTAAATGAGAATTCGATTCGCCCCGCATTCATTTTGACCGATTCCGTTTGAAGGGATGCGAAGTAATGCCCTGCTTCCTGGAATTCACGGAGAAGCACCTGTTTGGCGGCATCGATATTTTCGGCCGTCGCCGCCTGACCTCGCCAGCCTGACTCGACTCGAGACTCCACCGTCCCATCATGCCGGACGATTCTAATACTGAATTCACCGAATATATACCGCTCACCGGGATTCACGATCAGCGTATCATCGATAACCGATGCCTCGACATCGAAATACCCCGCGCGCTGCATTTTGTCTACAACCGCTTCAGGAGAATGGACATCGCCGATAATCGATGCAATAAGGCGCATTTCGCCGTTCGATACAATGCGTACGGGTAGACGCTCAGCGGCGATATTACTACAGAAGGCGCATACGAGAAGCGCTGCGAATATCAGACTAAAAACTCGCAACGACTTCCCCCCTTCCGGTAAACTCGGCCGGACGATTCTCATAAATGCGGTCGGTCAGATTAATGTTCAGACGCATCGTTTTGGATAAATCGAAATTCGCAATCAGTGAAACCGTCGCCGATTTGCCGAATCGCTTCCCGTCGGTCACGAGATATTCCGGCTGCGTAAACTGCTGCTTCTCGCGGAGAGACCGCAGTTCACCGGTAAACCTGAGTTCTCCCCTGCCGGTATTGCGATACACGACATTACCGGTAAATGCGATTCCTTCCGCCTTGCCATTCGACAATGCATCCGAAATCGTTTCAAACTCAAGTCTTGGTGTCACCTGCCACGGACCATCATTGACAGTGATCGATGTGCCGTACCGATTATTCCTTAGGCGCAACGATTTAAGACCGATTCCGGATTCTGTCTTTCTGACATGCAGATAATCGAGCATAATCCGCGTGCGCGAATCCATATCCTGCTTTACCTCGATACCGTATTCCTTCGTTCCGCGCTGCAGAATGGCCCCGGCCTCCTGTTCCTCGCGGACATGGCTGTACAGCAGATTCAGTAAATAATAATTCGACGTCGGGAAAAACAGTACGCGATACTGTTCGCGCATCGTTCGATTCGTATATGCCAATCCTGATTCGCTCTGCCACGGTAAAATCCAGGCAATTGTCCGCTTGTCCGATCCGGGAAGTTCCTCGATGACTTCTGTCCTCAGCCGAAGTGCCACTTGAGATAGTATATTCCGCAGATTGTCCGACAGCTTAAGACGTCCCGGGTAGATAAATATGTTATGGCTCTTACTCCCCGCCGACAGCGACTGCGATTCTCCAAGCTCCTCGCGAATGCGAATGTAATCGCCATCTTCATCGGCAAGATACTGTCCATCCTCAAATCGATACTGCCCCTGCCCCGACCCAACATAGATGTATCGGAATCCGGTGCTCTGGCCGTTTTGTCGATTCTGCCGATACGTCGCCAGCAGACTCAGCCATCCCCCTGCGCCGCTGTACCTGATAGTCGTCTCATAGAGTTGTTCGTCGCGAGTCCCTCGGTCCGAATCGAGAGCCTCCTGTTGCAGAAGGGTCACCGCCGCCTGCATTCGCAATCGGCCGAGTTGTTCCTCGGACATTACCTGTAATTTGTCAAGCCGAGGTCCTTCTGTTCCAATCGTATCGGCAGCAAAATCAGTCCGCCTCGATACTGTCGCAACCGTTCCGCGATAGCGAACCGAGGCAGCGTAAGAATCATATGAATCGACGACCGGGAGTGCGCCATAGGAACTCCTCGTGAATTCCTTGTCATAATCGACATCGACCGTCAAACGCCGAATGGGTCGTACCGACATCCCCGCCGATTGCTTTTCATATGTGCCTCTTTGCAATGGATGCGATAAGGATTTGGAATTACCGCTCTGATAAACAATTCGAGGTGACATGAACGCCGACCGAAATAGTTGAGCGCTCGCATCAAAACGATGCGAACCGAGAGTATCCTTGTAATTCAGATAGCCATATGTGAAGCGAATGTTATTATTGATTGACTCGAACGCATTGTCGGACACGACTCGCAACTCATCGTTCGACCGCGACTTATTGGGCAATGCCCATATCCGATCATCGTCGACCGAGTTAATGCGCTGTAATGATGCAAATCGTTTTTCGACATAGCGCAGGCTTGTCGAAGATGACAACAGGCTATCCCGGTGCGTGAAAACAGATTGAAACAGCGACGACAGATTATCATCGTCACCGAGCGGCGACAGGAGATTTTTGTCCACATCGTTGCCCTGGTACGACAATGACAGACTACCCTGTTGATACAGCAGCATTCTGGCTGATGCGAAATAAAAGTCGTTTCTGGTCGGCAGCGGCAAGTACACTACCGGCAAGTACGCCCCGATTCCCCGTCCGGCGAATCGATATACGCCATCGCCGACATAATAATAATCTCCCGCACCCTCACCGACATATGAAAACGAAACCGAATACTCTCCGGATTCCATGCCGACATATTCAAAATATGTTTCACCGGTACTGTCGGTCAACGAGACATATGCACCAATTGTGTCTGCCGCCACTCCCGAGCGATAAGACAACTCGGTTGAATCTCCCGCCTGTGACAGGATATCAATATCGGCCGGAGACAGCGCCCCATAGCGCAGGCGATCCTTGTCATCGGATTCGCGCCGGGCCCCCGCCTCTATAACCAGGCGATCTTTAATCAGACGAACGCTGTTCGACACATCCAGAATCTGCTGCTCGAAATCCGTATCGAGCGCCTCGAAATCGACTTCGATTCGCGTCTGAGATGTAATGAGCACCCGAGGCGAAAAAATTATCCGTCCGGCAGGATAATCGATTTCATAATAGCTGGTCGATCCGCCCTGCAGAAGCTGCCCATCCACAAATACTTTTTCGCTGCCGGCCACGACACCGGTCGGCAACCCATCCGACGTTCGCAATTGATATGGTCCCTGTTTGCCGTCACTCCCGATGAATGAATAGGACTCGAATCTACCCGCCGGGCGTCCGATATCGGCAGCGGCGGAAATTGTTTTATCGCTATATGACGCCCCGATTCCCTTGATGCGCTTCTCCGGCATCAATCCGCTTGACAGTGTCTTGATGTCGCCTGCCGATGCCGACAAATTAGTCCCGATAAGCTCGAAATAGTACTTGTCCAGTTCCGCCAGTGTCGTCGTACTGCCGAAACCGGATGGGAGGCTCGAATTTCCATCCGATCCGATACGATCAGACACTGCACCGCGCAGGCGCACATTATCGGCCAGAATGGCATCGACTTCTATATTCAAACCCTGGGAGAACGCGCCCTCACCGGAGCGCCCGACGATAAAGGCAAAGGATTTGTTGCCGGACAGAGATATCTCGCGCGCCGCCCCCTCCGGCTCACCCTGACGCCCGATGATATCCGCGCCGACGGTGATGAATTTTTTTCCCGGCGGTACACTATTTCCGACTGGCGCCGTCATCCACTCCGGCAATTGATATACGATGAAGATGATGCTGTCGCAAGACGGAAGAGTCGAAAAAGCAATAAATCCACTCCGATAGTCGACGGTATAATCCGACCGAGGAATTACTGCATCATCGCAAAACATCGAATCACTGCCTGCCGCCAGGTATTGTAGCCCCGTAGAAACTACGCCCGATGAATCGATAAAAACTCGTGTGGAGATTTTGTCTGCGCTGAGATATGCGGTCGTGAAAAGAAGCAGCGCCAACAGCGCGAGGACACACGCGAATGGCCCGCTACGGCTTTTACTTATCGGCCGCTTCATACAGGATACGGTAAATCAAAACCCTGTCATTGCCGCCGTCGGCCAAATAACATTTATCGTTTTGCGAGATAAGTACGGCATGAATATCTTTAAATGCGCGATCCAACCCACTTGGATTCCCGAATGCGGCCACGGGATTCCGGGCGGCATCGAACACATGTACCGAATCGGTCTCACCGTCGGCTACCCATAACATTTTAGAATTCGTCAACGCCGTCGCCATGGGATATTGCACAACATCCGCGCCGATGTCATGTTTATAATTGCCGAAGGCATCATACACCGCAATACGCCCGTTCCCGGCATCGGCCACGAAGATGTTTCCCTTTTCATCCGTAGTAATCTTCATCGGATTCAAAAGCGCACCGCGACCATATCCAAAATCGCCGATATAGCGACTGAATTCAAAAAAATTATCCATGCGAATGAGGCGCGAATTATCGAAATCGGAAACGGTAATTTCGCCGAGTGATGAGATACTGAAACCCGTATACCGGCTGTTCGTCGGGATGATTTCGTTCTCATCGTTTTTCGGAACGATTTCCTCGATATAATTCAAATTGACATCCAACCGGACGATGCGGCCGTTGCCCTCATCAAGGACATACACATTCAGTCCTCGGTCGATGATAATATCGCGTGGATTATTCAACCGCCCCGCGCCGCTGCCGTAACCGCCGTACTGCTTGACCGGCTTCAAATCCCTATCGAATTTCAGGATACGATTATTCCCGGCATCGACAACGTACAAATTCCCCTGAATGTCGAAAGCCAGTCCGGCAGGATCATCGAGTTCGCTTGAATAGATTTTGCCGTCGATGACATCCAGCAATTCGATGGCTTCGGGAATACGCGCCGGCGGAGACGGTTTGGTGTCATTGGGTTTGGGAACGCCCCCTCCGCAGGATGCGAGAATCAATACCATAATGCACAGGATCGCACCGCGCATAGTCCTACAGTTCCCTTGAAATGGTCAGGCTGACGCTCGGATTTTCTCCGAATAATTTCGGTGATACGTTAATGCGATATTCGCCGATTTGAGATATCGATTTCAGTTTCCTGTTGGCCGACTTAATCGTTCGATACGTATCGATAGCCGACACGACGCGATTGACGAGAGCAAAGCCCAGCAAAAACGTCGAATTGCGAAACGCCGTTTTGGAATCATCCTTCAGGCGTTTATATTCCTGCCGATGAGAATCGGAATCCCACTGCCAGTAATAGGAATTGTTATCGGGATAATACGGGCGATCGGGATAGTAGAGCCGACCATACAAATTGTATTCTTCGCGACTGCCGTAAAAGCCGACCATATCATAAAAGACATCATCTTTTCCGTCGTGATCGACACCGGCATAGGCGGTTGCGAGTCGTCTGTAATCGTCCTTCTTCCATCCACCATAAACGCGGTAGGCGATGAATCCACCCCAGATGGCCGCCTCGACTCCCATGAACACCTGCCCTTTCACCTTTGCCCCGGCATAGTATTCACCGGCACCGGGCACGAGCAGCGACAGGATCAATCCCTTCTTCAATGACAGCGGCCCTTCATTCGACGATGAGCTGCCTCCGGACATATCGATAAAGCCCGGTCGGTCATTCGAGTTTGCCATGTACCCGATGGCCCCGCTCATCGGCGGTATCGGTTTGAAGACCGTGCTTTGTCTCAGGGAAAAGCAACTATCCGCAAACGCCTGTACTCCCATCAGGCAGCACAATAATCCGATTATCAGAGTCGTTTTTTTCATTTTATCCTAAAACTTATAGGTCATTTTAATCATAGGAAAATACTCTTCGTCGCTTCGTGCGGCATATGCCTTAAACGAAACGCGCTGCGCCAGCTGCGTCGTATGTTTATTGTATGAACGGGCTGCCAGCGCCGCCTCACATGCGGATATCACATGGTTCGCCATCATAACGATAAGAGCTGTCGTGGCCCGGTCGTACATGTTGTTGGCGTCATTGCGATAACCTTCATAGTCCATGCGCAACTGAGAATACACCCCGGGGTGGGCCTCCCCCGTCGAAGTCGAGGTGTCCGTATCGACCCAGCCGTACACAAACTGGTTGTACTTCCCGATCATCTCATAATATTGCTGTGTCTTTGTGTCAGGCAGATTATGCGTGAACTCCGGGAATCCGTACTCGTCAACGGCATCCTCATCATCGGTCACATCCCAGTGTTTTTCCAGCCAATTCGTGTATCGCTGCTCGATCCAGTATGTATCCGCCCAGTTTTCATAAAAATCTGTTTTATCATCACCTTTGCCATGATACACGACATGTCCTGTCCAGCTCAAGGCCTCGACGCCTAAAAACAGCAATGCCTTCGTCTTGGACTCGGTATACAATTGCCCGGCGCCGGGTATAACGAGCGAGTAGACAAAGGCTTTGAACGGACTCTTATGCTTCCGCCCGGAGCCGTCATCCGAAGCGTCTCGCATATCCAGATTCATCGGCTTATCGGTATCCGCCAGAAGAACGGTAAAGTTCTCGCTCTTCACTTCATTGATATAATCTGCGATGACTACCGGTTCCGCCTGTTTGATAAACGGCGCACCGACATTATCATTGGCGTGAACCGGAACGGTCAGCGCCATGAGTAAGAACATGATACTGCCCGGAAGTAATAAAAATCTTTTATTCATATCCTCCCTTTCACTCACACGGCGTTATTTCACGACCGCTATCGTCTTGAAGATGACCTCCGATGTCGAACCGTCGGAAGCCGTCGCTTCGAGTCGACAGTGATATATCCCGGATGCAACATTCGAAATATTCCAATCCAGTTCATCGACGCGATTCCCGTCCTCGATCGTCCGCGCGAATTCCTCGACCTTGTCTCCGATTCCGTCATAGATGGTGATCTGAACCTCTGACGGCTTGCTGACATAATATCGAATCGTCGTTCTGCTTCCGGTCGCAGGATTGGGATAATTGAAGAAATCGGACTCGGGTAGAAAATCGGCCTTTGCACTCTCCTGTCCGAGTGAATCCAGCGGCAGATAACTCACTCCCAGCGGCGTGCGGCCATTCATTGTCCAACGAGCCAGATCATCCGACCATGAACAATTCCAGGCATCAATCCAGCCGTTGGCGCCTGCCGTAATTAACATTCCTTCGGCCCCGTTTTTCGCATGGAGCGGTTCGCCAATTCCGATAGTAACATCATCGAGCGCTTTCATCCCGAAAATCCCTACCGGCACCGGATACCCCTGCATCCGTCTGAATCCCGGCGATACGACATACAGATTACTGTAGTAGTTGTAATAGGAGTAATCGATCACCGTATCAATAACGATAAATGAATCAGGGAAATTCACGGTATCGGGATACTCGATTCGATATGCAAGAACCGACCGCTCGCGCGGTATCGAATCGAACGATACGACCGAGAAATCGAGTCTGTCGTCTCCATTGACATCCGAAATCAACGGGCTCGTCACGATTAACTGGCCATTGCGGCCGGGATCCACATCCAGAGGGAAATCATTGACCGCATACCCGCTGCGATCGAATCCGAGAATCTTATTCACGCCGGATAGGAACAGCTCGGGGAATCCGTCTCCAGTATAATCGCACACGACCGGCGATGTCATTGTCCTGTTGCCGGTCGAAATATTCAAATCATCATAGGTAACGATACCGGACGCCGTAAAACTGTAGGCGTAGACATCTCCCGCTTCATCGACGAGGACGATTTCATCGTTTCCGTCCCGATTAAAGTCAGATGCCACCGGTTTATGGAAAAATGCGTTGTCTATTTCGACACTGTCGACAACCAGCGAATCGCCTAATCCCGCCATCGAAGCAAACCGGGTCATATATAATACGGAATGATCGTTTCGCGAAAAAACTAGCGCCAGACCGTCCGTGTAGTAACAGTGTCCCAGATAGCCCTCGCCGAACTCATACGCGATATCAAATATCGTTGCCGAACTGTCATACGGGGCCGCAACAAAACTTCCATCTTCATACAAGACATGGACGAGCTCATGCTCGACATCAGGCATGATGGCTATTACCGCACCGACATCGGGAGTCGATCTGATTGAAAACAGCCTCGCCCGATATCTCGAGGGCGAAGACGCCGAGGTCGAATACGGCAAATAAGAATAAACCCATCCGTTGTCCGTGCCGACCAGGACCAGGGTGGATTCCGCGATTTGAGCAATAATCGGACTCGTCGATATCGTGCCGCTCAATACTTGCGCAAAGACCGGGAGCCGCGCCACCGACGTATCCGTCGGCCGATGCACATATGAGGCGGTATTGATATTTATCGAACTGTATATTGTATCGAAGTCGTCAAGCTCATCATTCGGGTCCATGAAATCTTTGCCGTCTGTCGTGATGGCCAAAACCTTATCATTCGACACCATGATAATTTCATCCGCGCCGTCATCGTCGAGATCGAATGCGATCGGCGACAAATCGGGCTGTGTCGGAATCGCCATACGCCTCGGGAAATTCTCGGCGAATTTATCGCGCGACACATCGAATGTCATCGTCAGGCCGGGGGCCGATATATTGTCGATACGGTAGTGCGTGTACCCGCCGTCATTGGACAGAGTGGGCGGATTGGTGTACGAGGAAAAATCCGTATTGTTGCCTTCGTAAAACAGATCGATCGCCTGACCGTATCCCCTCACGAAATTGCCGCCGAAATCAATGTTGCCGTCAGCCTCCACAAGTGTGATGAAGCGGCGATTCGGATCCCACTGGAGCGTATTGGATTCGAAATTATTGTGGTGGATATCGAACGGATAATAATCCATAGCCGCAACGGCTTCGTCGATATGCCAGATGGCCAGCCCCGATGCATTATCGGGAATGTACAAATCATATTCGGCCACCGGTGACAGCACCGTATCGAGATGCCCCGTCGAATCGATAATAACTTCCTGTTTAACCGGCCAGAGCACTACATTCGTAATACTGTCGACGCGCAAGCCGTCCACCTGTCCGTCGATATCACCGCGCCGGTTTTCAATCAGGTAATATTCGGTTGCCGAAATCGGAATTTTCGCTATTTTGACGCCGTCCGATTGCATCTTGACGGCCGCCAGTTCAATCGATGTCCCCTCGCGATATTCGACGACATCGTCGAAGCCCAGATACGCTCGAGACCAGGCAGTCGGGAAAATCGGAACGGTGCCGAATGCACCAAGGCCGAATTCATCGATATATGCTGCCGTATTCATTCCGTTGTTGTCCATCAGGGCAAAATCGCCCATCTGACTGAGAAACGGTGAACTCCCGGTGTTGTACAAATCGACCAGGCCGAGCTGATGGCCGAACTCATGCGCCATGACCGCATTCATGACCGTCACTCGATTATCCTGTGCCATCGTTTCCGGCATGATGATGCCTTCCGTGATCGTATCAGGTCCCAGAAACACACGGCTGTCGCCGTCGTATGTCGTAAACCCGGTGTACAAATCATATGGTGTCGGTGTCGCGGAAAACGATAAATCCGTCTGCCGGTCGGCTCCGGCATGAAATAACATGATTGCTTTCTTATCGCCGCCCGGAGTCGTAAAACTGAAATTCCCACCATCGACATTATAAGCCGTATTCAATCCATCGTGAAACAAGGCGGCGAGCCCATAGCTGGGATCCTGCGCGCCGTAATACCCCATTTGATGATCGAGCTGATAATATGTCGTATCTTCGGGGCCATCCCCCTGCGGCCAGACTTCATAATCCAGATACAGCCGGCCGTTGGATACGACGGAATAATAATGACTCAGCGAACGCAAATGCGTCTCGAAATACCGCCTGTTGTGCGGAGCAGGATCGAGATAATGGCCCTGCTCATTGACGAATGTCGCACTGTCCCGATTATCGAAAACTCCGCGACCCGTCGTATATGGATCATCTGTTTCCTCGTATGCGAATGCCACCCGGAAGGCAATTATATGGACCGTATCGACGCCGTCGGCGGCCAGAGCCGCCTTGGGAAGCCCATAAAATTTATCTCGCTGCAAATTGAGAAAATTCTCTTTTGCCCTGCCGACATGAGGATGTCGCCTGGCTGCCCGCTCTTCCGGCGTTTCTTCGAGTATCTCCAGGCGATTGATCTTGACCATTTTGTCGGCGGATGCGAATCCCGACATCAGCATCAGGCAGAAAAGTATATGAATTGCGTACTTTGCCATTATCATCCCATGATATGCGCCTTCGATTCCGGATTGCCGGAATCGAAGGCACATGAATTAATCGGTTAAAAGGTTCCCGTAAACGAGATTCTCAGCGTATTCGCGAGCGGCGAATCCACCGAGGACGGAACATAAGCGAAGTCCAGACGGAACATGTCGATCTTCAAACCGGCGCCGAAGGTCAAGTGTTTGACTTCGCCTTCCTTATCATATTTATAACCCGCGCGAAGCGCGATGAAATTGGCATACCAGTATTCGGCGCCGATGTGCCGAATGGCATATTCGAGTTCAGTACCGAACCCCTTGTTCATATTGACAAGGAGCTTGTTTATTTCGCCCTGTACGACAAGGCTGTTATACGGGCTGTCCCACACCTTGTAGGAGACGCCGAACCCGAGGTTTCTCGGTAATGCGTCCGACTGGTCGGCGTCAATATAGGTAATATCCCATCCCAGGTTCGTGACAGCCAGACCGATCTGCATGCGGCGACCCATTTTGTACAGCAGGCCCAAATCCACGGCGCCCGTAGATGCAATACCTTCACCCTGTTCCTGACCGGCGCCCTGAGGCGACAGGCGGGAGTGAATAAAGCGACCGGTGATACCGCCCTTAAGATTCGAGGTCAATGACGTTCCGAATGAAACCGCTAACGCGATTTCATACGGATTTAACTCGCCCAGTTCATGCCCCTCGGCATCGGTCCGTATGATCTTACCATAGTTCAAATAGATAATGCTGACGCCGAACGTACCGAGCCCCCGCACATTGTGAACATACGAGGCAAAGTCGTAATAAATATCGAGATTGAGAGACGGCAGCCAGTTTACGTGCATGAATACGAATTCCCGCATACCGCGCGTTTCATATGTAATACCGTCGGCGGCCACATAATACGCCTCGCCTTCGAAATCGTAAACATCCAAAACGATGCGCTCGTCGAGATGCTGAAAATCAACCGATTCCCAACCGCTTCCGGCTAACTGCTCAAGCCCGTATTCGGTTCCGACATAGATTTCACCGCCGGACATACCGATCGAATATGTTTTCGAACCGATATTCCAGTGATACACATACACAGTCGTTCCCGGCATGATCGGGCCGTCACTCAGATCGTTATACTCGATAATGTTATTCGCCAGAATTTCGACATTGGCCTCACTGGCCTTGGGCAGATAGCGGCGCGCAATATCTTTCGCCGTCATCGATTGCGCAGCATCTTCATCAGTCTCAGGAACGACGAATTTGGTATAACCGTGATTCGTCCAGGTACGACCGTCAAATGACAGCAATCCGCTAGAAGTACCGACCCAGATTCGATTCTGCAAATCGACCATCATGGCCGTCGCATCGTATTTCAGCGGCGCACAATACGGCAACTTGATGATTGCGCCTTCGGTAAACCAGTCATTATCGACCGGCATTGATTCGCCGGACATTTCTTCAGTGCCTTCCGCTGCGTCGCGAGACACCTCGCCGGCTTCCGTCATCATCTCTTCGGAAGCGCCCTCGGCGGTTTCAGCCGCCACTGTTTCACCGGTTTCTCCCATCAGGGTATCGACGACTAATTCACCTTCGACCGGCTCATCCGCCTCGACAACAGGCGCATTAAGCTGCTTAATCTCGTTCATCAGGAACTCGATTTCCTTCGGAGTTCCATAAATGGCGATGCGGCGGGCAATATTTTCGATGGTGTCATCGAGCCGCACAGTGTAATTGTAAGTGCCGTTCCATTCCATGCCGTCAAAATAATAGACACGGCCGCCGACAACCGCGGCGCCATATGTCGCATTGCGCAGGGCTATAGCAGTAACCGGCTCGGCAGGCAATACCGCGACTGTTTCAAACGAACCCTGATAATACTTCGCCAATCCGGCTGCCGTACCTATCCAGAGATGCTCGTCGAAATAGGCCAGCGAAAGAATATCGGAAGAGGGCAAATTATCGTCGACACTGAAGTGTGCCCAGACGGTACCGGACAGGCGATAGAGCCCCTTGTCGGTAGCGACCCAGAGATAATCTTTGGTCTTGCCGAGACAGCGCAGTTCGCCGTCAATCATCGCCGAGAACGGCACCATGAGATCGCTCGGCAGAAAGCGCATCATCGCCGATTCTATTGAGAACGTGATTCTATCCAATTCCGCAGCGATGAGCACACTGTCCTTGAATCCATCCTGGAACTTCCGATATAAATCATTAAACTGATTGGCATTTACCAGGCATAACTTGTAGCTGGCTTCGAGAGAATCCAGACCCCGGCGAAGGAAATCGGCTTCTTTATAGTTCTCCGGAATATTCTCGCGAATCGTCTGTACGAACCTATTGAGATTATCGGGATTGACATCACAATTGGCTCGGACAATATTGGCCGCAACGGTCTTGACCTGTTCATCGCTTTCATATGAAATAACGGTATTGATGAAATCAGGCAACGATTGATCGGCCCGCGTCGGATAATTCGTACCGGAGCTCCAGGATTTTCCGTTGAACATAATCAACTGACCGTCGGCAATAAACCAGCTTTCGGCTGTCTTGTTTCTTTCGATCGTCACGACATCTGTCGCCTCGCCGTATTTCTCGGGAATTTTCCGCGTTTCCATTTTGCCGGCGATCGGTGAATTGCCGAGTCCCGCCGGATTCCAGTACGTGGCAGTAGCATCATCGGCGATGGATACAAATGCCTCCCCCATCCCACCGGGTCGTGCGCCTGCGGCCACTCGCAAATAGAGTACCGCGGCATTTGAAACCGCCAACACGCTATCGGCGGCAACAAACATGAGGATTGCGGTGAGGATTGAGAGGAAGAATACCTTTTTCATGAGTCAAGTCTCCCAGCTAGTTTATCAACCACTAAAAACATTTTTCACGTTAATTCAACAATACAAGTTTGCCGAAGGCCTCAGTCAAGTTATCGGAAGAGGCACTTCCTGCAATAACCCGTCCCTTGACGGTAATTTTATAGAGATACACGCCTTCGGCAACCCGGTCGCCATCAAGATCTCGACCGTCCCACAAAAACGCCCGGTTCCGACCGGCTGTCAGATTCGAGGCGCGCAACGTCTTGATATTACGACCGGCAAGCGTAAAAATCTGTACTTCCGCCCAATCGGCCGACTCCGACAGTTCAAAGAAGAACTCCGTAAATTCATCCATCGGATTGGGGTAATTCATGACATCCCGAATCGCGATGTCGCTGTTCTGCGCCACGACGGCCTCGAACTCGACTATCGTCGGATTATTGGCATTGTCCCAGGCCTTCACGGCGAACAGGTGTCTGTCCGGCGTCAATTCCGGAAGCATATATGTCAATCGCCCGGCCTGATAACTACCTTCATCGTATGAAAACAAATCGGTCAGATTGACTGTCGTGTTGTTATCGTTATCTATGACTAACTCAATGCGATGTCCCAGGCCGCCCGTCAGGTTGATGCCCGATACATCACTGAGATTCACGATCAAATCCGCCTCGGCCGAAATCCTGTCGCCAGTCTGAAATTCCGGATTATCTCCGAATGAGACTTCTACTTCGGGGCCCGTATTGTCGGTCGTCGCTCCGGCCGTCTCGGCAATCGGAAGTGAATCGACGCTGCCGAGGGCTGAACCGGTGGAGAAATTTACGAATCCCGAAATCTGGGCCGCCTGACCACCGTAGTCAATATCCAGCGGGACGACGAATCCGCCGCCGAACCGCCCGGCCGTCACGGTCACCTGTCCGCGGAAAATCTGCGGTCCGCCGAGCGAATAATCGATACCCAGCGGATGATGCCGGACGAATCGCGAATCATACACATCGATCGTCATTTGCCCGTCGACAACCAGGGAATCACCGGAGGCATCAAACAATTGCCCCTCGAATCCGAAATATTCCAGGGGCGTCAACTGACTGCCGCCGGGGATATCGAAGACGACTTTATATTCCGGCAATCCGGAAATCGCCAGGGGATCACCAAAGGCGACATAGGAACGGTCATTGCGCAGCAGGTTCGTGAATCCCGGATAATAATACTGGTGCAGCATCTTGGCCGTGTACACCGCCTCGCATAAATTCGATGCGCCGCCAAAAATGGCGTCATACAAATCATAGCTGAAAATCGCATTATCCCGAGAATACACCAAACGCGTTGCGGAAATCGTCGATATGGCGCCGCCGTCCATGCGGAACATCATCTCGGCCATCCCCTCATTTCCGGGAGTATCGAAATTCCCGATAGAACACGAGCCGGCGATAACAGTCGTTAATTTATCGTTGTTTTGCAATCGCCCAAGATCCGACGCCTTCTGGAAAATATGCTCATCGGCCCATACATCGGGTGAACCATGGCCGATATAATTGACAATGAGGCTCCCCTCATTCAATGCATTAACGATCGCGGAATTCACCGTCGGTTTGTCGCCGTTCGATGCAAACGGATAATCCGTCGCATAAATCTTATCAATCGTCATTTGTTGCGGCGTATGAAAAACGGCCAGCGTTTCCGCCTGAGCCGTATGAATAATCTCGGTCGAATAGCCTGCTTTGTTCTCGTCGTCGGCGACGAAGGTCACGCGACTGCGCCAAATTCCCTGATCTTCCGGCGCTTCATATGCTTTCAGCTTGGCGATATAGTCCCTCACTTCGCCCGAAGACCTCACCGGCCACCGGCCTGTCATCATATCCCAGCCGCGATCCGCGTCGGGAACGAAACTGCTGTCGGAATCGAGTTGCCCGACATCACCGAAATACACGAAGTTGTCATCGCCCGCCGAGAAATCACTCTCCCAGATAAACGGCGGGACATAGGACGGCAAATGCATTCCCAGATTATCTCGGAAATCGTAGTGTCCATCACCGACAAACACGGCCGCAAAAGGCGCCGGAGCGGCGCAGTTTTCATATGCGTATTTCAAGTATCTGCGAATGGCCAGCGGAGACTCCATACCGAAGCCGAACATATCATAAATATCTTCGACCGCCGCCAGCTTAACGCGATGCCCGCCGGCTACTGCCCGATAGCTCACATACTCGGCCAGTGCATTCATGAAACCGCTCGGCGCTATCGCGATGCAATCATATTGGGAAACGTCACTGTATAAATTTTCGCCCTGCCACAATACAAGCGATTTCGGCGCGCTCGCATCATCAGCCATAAAGGCCACGAATCGCGATATTCCATCGCCGGTCGCCCGCCGGAAACTGATGGTACCGCCTGTCGTCGACGCGCCGCTTATCAGCCCAGGATGATCGGTATCGGTGATATCGAGAATCTCCAAACCGCTGACATTTCCCGCGACATTGTACTGAATCGTGCCGGTATGCTCATATGAGTTGAAATTCAGGGCCTCGCCCGTGTACTCGAGAGTCCGCGGATACACGACATTCATGTAATCGGTATAGCTGCCGTTGATACCGGTCTGCACGGTCAGCAGTGCGCTGTTCAAACCCGCCACTCCGGCCGTCGCTGGGAGGATATAGAAATAGCTGGTTCCGCTGCCGCCGACCCGAATCATCGTCGATCCATTCAGGCTGATAGATGTGCCGCTGAAATTGCACAGCGCGCTCAATTCGATTTCAATACTATCCTGGGCGGCCAATTGCGGCATCGTGAACGAAGTCGAGACATTGTTCTGATCGGAGGTATACCAGCGATAATAATTTCTGGTGTGCCCGTCCCCGTCGATTTTCAGCATGTTTTCCTGCTCGACGCGGACAAAATCATTGAAGAAGGAAAGTGTCTCATCGGGTGTATCGGTGGACGAACTCACCGTACCCCATCTCAGCGCTGCCTGCGATTCGAATCCGCCGACCGCCAGCCAATAGACATTATCCGTCGTATATCCATTGAAGATATATTCAAGCGTACCGTTCGTCACGTCGTAGCGATTTGATGCCTCGCCGTAAAACTGCAGATAATCCGTTCCGGAGAAAACACCGTCTCCACCATCGACGACGCGAATCGAAATCTGCTCCAGTTCCGGCTGTGGATCCGAAAAATTCGCCGAGGGCAACACACCGCCCGCATAAAACATGCGCAGCGAATCCGACCGTAAATTGGCCGTAGAAATTCCGGCATTCTGCAGGTCTGCTGCACTGATGCGATACATGCCATTGTCGTCTATCGTAATCTTTACCCATTGATCGGCATTGTCGAATACTGCCAATCCGGGCTTATATGCCGGTCTCTCAGGCATCGCGGAAGCGAAGGAATATAACTGTTGGGGATTGATAACCGATTTGGCAATCGCCGCATCGAGAGCCGTTGCAGGCATCGAACCGGTCGACGATGTCGTCCCGCTGATGTGTAAATCGATGATAAAATCATCGTACGCAGCCAGGGCATTGCCTTCAATGCGCTGCGCCAGGATTACGAAGCGGACTAATTTATGTCCGCGAGCGAAAAACTCGGACTGTTTCGAAACCAACGGCAGATATTCAGGTGCGAATTCTTTCAGGCGATCCGAGACAATGCTTCCGGCCCGGCGATACTGATAATCGATTGTCACATCACCATCGGACGGAACGGCTACGATAAATGACCGACCCCAATATTCGGCTCCGTCGATAACCTGTCGAGCCGATCGGTTCAGCGTCGTAAAATCATTCCCGTAATCGGCATCAAAGGAAACGCGCAGATGAGAATCCGACAGGACTCGAATATCAAAATCCGGATAATGCCCGGCCTTGAAATCGATCCCGACCGCCATCGACGCTGATATCAGGAGGATACCGATGAAGAATGAAATTGTCCGACGAAAAACTGCCATCAAAAAACCATGTTAGGGTTTATCCCTGACACGGTCGGATATAAATATAAAGATACCATCCAACCGTTGTTAAAGGGCACAATCGTTTATTTGTCCCGGAAGCAGATTCAACTCGCAATTGAACTCGTCCTTCCAAATAAATTGTTCATCTAACCCTTTAAATACGTCTCGATAGCATCTCCTTTTATAAATACTATAACGCTCAATTAAGCCTTATAGTTTAAACATTTACGGTAATTTTGTCAAGGTTATTGACAATTATACCCATTTTGAACAGCCATGCAAATTACCGGCCAAAATATGAGCGAATTGCGGTATGAAGCCCTTTCTCCTATTATCCCAACTATTTAACACAATAGTCGCCGGAGAGTTCCATGATATTCTGCCGATTCCGCGCCCTCGAATCGTCCATATTGTGCAAACAAATACACAAAAAAAAGGGCCGGATGCACCGGCCCTCATGAAATTCTCACACAAATATCAGGCGACCGTCGCCGGATTTTTCACGATCTCTTCCAGTTTGCAGGTAAAATGACGGAGGTACTGCGGTTCTTCGACCACTCGATAGCCGCGCAGCGAATCCTTATGCTTGACGATATCCGCCACGACTTCGGCCGAGTATTCGAGATGACTCACCGTGTACATGCGACGAGGCACCGCCAGGCGCACCAGCTCACGCTTCGCAGTCAAGAGCTCGCCCGTATTCGGATCCTCTCCGCCGAACATCAGTGATCCAATCTCCACCGCGCGAATCGCGCCGCGACGATAGAGCTCGACCGTCACGGACTGCCCGGGAAATTGATTCGCCGGAATATGCGGCAACAATTTACCCGCATCCAGAAACACTGCATGGCCACCGGTCGGATAAATGATCGGGCATCCGACCTCGCGTAAAATATCGCCGAAATACGCGATATGCCCCGTACGATATTCCAGATACTCCTCGGTGAGCGCTTCATTCAGACCAATGGCAATCGCTTCCAGATCGCGTCCGTTGAGACCGCCGTATGTCGGGAATCCCTCGATAAGAATGAGCAACTCTTTCAATCGAGCCGCCAGAGTTTCATCATTGATCGCAATGAATCCGCCCATGTTGGCCAGACCATCTTTTTTCGCGGACATCATCGCGCCGTCGGCATACCCCAGCATCTCCTGCGCGATCGATCGAACCGATCGATTCTCGAATCCCGGCTCGTATTTCTTGATGAAATATGCATTCTCGGCGAAGCGAGCCGCATCGAAGAACAGCATGGTGCCGTATTTATCGCAGATGCGCCGGACTTCTTTGACATTGGCCATCGACACACCCAGACCGCCCGCCGAATTATTCGTCACCGTGATGATGACGACCGGAACTTTATCCGCGCCTTTCTCCTGAATCAGTGCATCAAGTGCTTCGGTATCGAAATTACCTTTGAAGTGAAAATCGGAATCTTCATCGTCCAATTCCCGGCACGGTAAATCGACGGCAATGCCGCCCTTGTGCATGGTATTGGCGCGCGTCGTATCGAAGTGCGTATTATTCGGGACATAATCGCCTTTTTTCAAAATCGTCGAAAACACGATATTCTCGGCCACGCGCCCTTGGTGACACGGCAGGACGAATTTCTTCTGAAATATATCTTTGATCGTTTCTTCGAAATGAAACCAGTTGCGGCCCCCTGCATATGATTCGTCGCCGATCATTATTCCGGCCCACTGATTTTGCGACATCGCGCCGGTGCCCGAATCGGTCAGGAAGTCGACGAAAATATCCTCGGCCCGAATCTTGAACACATTATATCCGGCCTCTTCTATTTTCCTGATGCGCTCTTCCTTCGTCGGCAGATTGATCGGTTCGACCATCTTGATGCGAAACGGCTCTATAGGTCTTTTAGCCATGTAGACATTCCTCGTTAAAATCGATATGTGCGCCCAATATATCGAATCAGCTCGCCTTTTTCAACTCGAAATCGGCAATAATCCGCCCCACTTCCAATCCGCGCCAATTCTTAACGACCGGATTCATGAACGGCTGCAAATGCGTCAAATCGACGTTTTCCAGCAATCCTAACTGCCTGAGCAGCTCGATGATAACGACGTATTGCGCGCGATGCGCCCCGTCGAGAATCTTCACCGCGATGCCGATTTTCGGATTTCGAAACGCAATCCCCTGCATCCCCTCGGCCCCTGCTTTGTCGACAACATTGCCGGGAAATGTCCGCGCCAGCGCCAGGTCGAAACGCCCTTCACCGGAGATCATTTCAGGATATTTGTCCATCAATCCGACGATCCGCCTGAGTGCCGCATTCAACTTCTCATCATCGGTCAACTGATTGGCCAGCGTCGCATAGGCGATCGCCGTATTCCTGAGCGGCACACCGAACACCGGCGCGCTGCATCCATCAATGCCGATAGTGATTTTCTCTTTGGGATAGGCATACATACGGCTGATAATATCGAGCACCATCTGCTGCGTCCGGCTCTTCGGATTCAAATAATCGCCCAATTCATCCTGTAAATCTTTGGTCAGCGCCAAAAATCCCGAGTGTTTCCCCGAGCAGTTGTGCTGCAGCGGCGATAGCGGTTCATTCGTCTCCGGTTTCTGTTTCAGCGTCGTGAGATAAAACGGAGGATGTGTCCCGCACTGCAGATATGATTCATCTAATCCCAGCGTATGCAGCGTCGACCGAACGGTCTCAACATGCTCTTCCGTTCCCGTATGCGACCCGCACATGATAGCCAATTGCTTATCGGTCAATCCCAGCCGATCGGCCGCGCCGGACAATATCAATGGAATCGCCTGCATCGGCTTCGCCTCGGATCGCGACTGCGTCATGAAATCCGGTTCGCCGACGGAATAAATGAGCTCTTTCTTATCGTTCACCACGGCAATGGCGCCATGATGAACCGACTCCTGGCCTTCCCCCCTGTAAACTCGAGCAACGATCTCGTGCATTTACTGTTTCCTCACCAAAGTAGTTGTCAAACTCACCCGGCAATAAAGTCATAAAATAAAACTGCACAAGACTGAAAAATGAAATTTCTTCGGTAAATATCAATACTCCGTACCCGGCCAAGGCCTTACCTTGGGAATACGACTTTTTCTCCCCACCCTCTTGCCAAATATCCCGCCTCGCACTATAATGCAACAGCACATCATCAAGGCAAAAGGATACATGGAACAACAATCATCGGACGGCCAGTTCATTCTCGTGTACGGCCTCAGACTCGCAAAATCTCCCCTGCGCCTCGTTCCCGGACTCGAACTCCGCAATCTGTCATCATCGCTCTCCCTCTATGACTTATCCGTTGCCGGGAAGGCCGGTTTCGCCGGCTGGCCCGCTTTAGGTCCCTACCTCGGTGGTGAGCTTTGTGAGATTGTATCCACCAATCCTGACACCGAACATCCGGCGTGTACCGACCGGTTAAATCGAGCCCGTGGTGTTTCCGACCTCCTGCACATATTGGGCTTCGGTGCCCATCTCTGCCTCGCCTCCGGTAATTATTCATGGAGCACTATCGCCGATCAGACAACGGACGGTCGCCCGCCAACCCCCGACGAACAAAAAGCAATCCCGGCCCTTCCTTCATTTAAAGGCGGAATTCTCGATCAATATATGAACCTGATTATCCCCAAGGATGCGCGCCGAGAAGTCACCGTCAAAGACGCTCAATGGATTGTTACTAAATATGATAGCTTCCTGACAATGATGGCCGAAAATGAAAAGCTTCGCTTCGCCGTCGATGCCGCCATCGACTGGCGTTACCTAAAAGACCCGAGGGCCGCCATTGCCAGATTATGGTCCGGCATCGAGGCCATCTTCGCTATTCGAGCCGAACTCGTGTACCGGCTTTCCGTCCTGGCCGCGGCCATTCTCGCCCCCCGAGGTCCTGAACGAGTCGATAAGTATTATCATATCAAGAAGTTATACGGCCAGCGTTCGCGCGCCGTGCACGGCGAATCAATGCCCCCGGAGACGCTCTCACGGGCAACGAATGAATCATATCAATTGCTCCGCCAACTTCTTACCGAATTGGTAAAAATCGGCCGCCCCTGGGATAAGAAAGACTTCGATCACGCCATCTTCTGTTGATTTCCCCCAAATGTGTACTGACAAACACATATTATTGGGCCATCCCCATAAAATTCTATAGTTTTCTTTTAGCTTCTCCTCCAAAAAAACAAGACTCATCGAATCGTCAATACTACCAGACAATAACTTATTGCAATTTAACAAGATGTATTTTGTATTGTATTTAATTGGCATATGTCTTGCGAGATAGCCGGTGAAAGGAATGTGTTTATGAAGGTCAAACTAATACTCAACAATCGCGGCATTACTCTTCTGGAAGTAATGATCAGCATGCTGGTTCTGGCGTTCGGCGCCCTCGGACTGGCGCCGCTGTTCGTTCTTTCCGTTGAAGAGAATATTACCGCCCGGGACAATACTTATGTGACCCGGTTAATCGAAGAGCAGATTGAGTATTATGTCAGTACCGATTCGCTTCCTACTCTGCCGTATTCCGGTCAGGAGCAGTTCGTCTATGACGAAAACCAAACGGGATACGGGCCGGACAGCACTGGAGGAGAAGGTGAATCGCGAAACTCACTGCTCTATACCCGTTCTACCGTCATCACTGACCATGCCTCCGATTCGACGGTTCCGGACGGTTTGTATCAGATAACGGTCGCGGTAAACTGGAACGACCACCAGAATATGCAGCGATCATCCATGTACTCAACCTATCTGATACCGTAAGAAATGGGGGCTGCTATGAGGAAATTACGCAATAACAAGGGTTTCACTATTATCGAGGTAATGATTGCCCTGCTCATTACAGGTATTGTTTCCGGTGCGGCGCTGAACTTCTACATCAAGATGCACAATCAGACGCTGACCCAGGAAGAAATTTCCGAAATGCAGCAGAATCTTCGAGCCAGCCTGGATGAAATCATTAAGGCGCTTCGTAAAGCCGGATATAAGACGGGCACCCACACCGCCTTTCGTATCAACGGCGACAGCCTGTATGTTTTCTACCAGGAAACTCAACCAATCGATACCGTGCTCTACTTCTTGGCAGATCTTTCGTCTGCGGAGCTGGCGGCCTATGCCGATTTGCCGACTCGGTTACGGCCTCATAAGCTGATGAAACAAGTTAACAGCGCCGGTCCCGTGGTATTCTCCGAACACATTAACAATCTCACTTTCACTGCGCATTCAAGTTCTAATGTTGAAGTTGCCGTCAGCGTTCAGCCTTCCCGTCCCGATGTGGATTTCAGCGAAAACGAAGGCTATCGCATTTATTCGGCTTCAGAGAGGGTCAATATCAGAAACTTGATCCTCTAAAACAGAGGACGACATATGCGCACTATGAAAGTGTCTAATGAGCGAGGCAGCGCCCTGTTCATTTGCATCAGTATCATCGCGATGCTCTCCATTATCGGGATACTGGCAGTGAAAACCTCGCAGACCGAAACCGACCTTTCCTTCAATAAGGTCCATTCGGATAAGGCGTTCTATATCGCCGAGGCGGGCGCGAAACGAGCCGTTTTGGCTATCGTCAACGATCCCACCTGGGATTCCGGTTATGCCGATATCGCCTTCTGCGGCGGAGTGTATACCGTGACGGTCGAGGACAGTACCGCCGACAGCACCCTGTCCGACTCCATTCGCGTCACCGCCACTGGGGCAATTAACGAGGCCTTCGCAACCATCGAGATCGTCATGGCGCCGGACATCAATTACCCGTTCCTGCACGCCATGTTCGGCGATGATGCGGTCGATATACGCAACAGCATGTACATCAACTCGTACAATTCCGATTCCGGCTCCTACCTCGGAACCCGAATTGATTCGGGAGCCGATGTCGGCTCCAACGGCACCATCGACGTCTATAACGGCGCCCTCGTCGGTGGCGACGTCGCCAGTTCCTTGGCTGGAGGCGTAACCGTGGTCAATCCATCCGACGTGACCGGTACGATCTCCGATTCCGCCCCCGAACAAACACTGGAAGAAATCCCACAGTCCGAATACGACTGGGCCGAACTCAACAATGATAACCTGACCGGCATGTCGGGCAGCTACACTTATGATCCGGCCACGTATTCATTAATCAGTTCGGGGAACGTCGTACTCTCATCCGGCGTCTATTATTTCTCGGATTTCACACTGAAGAATTCCGCCAGTCTGACGCTCGCACCCGGCGCAGAGGTCACGATTTATGTCACCGGCTCACTTGAGGTAAAAAATTCGGGAGACATCAATGGCGGCGGCGACCCGGTCGACCTGCTCATTTATACGCAGGGAGATTTTGTACTAAAAAACAGCGGCACATTCTATGGCGTTATCTATGGGCCGAATTCAACCGCGGATTTGCGAAACTCGGGAGATTTTTACGGTGCCATCGTCGCCAACGATATTGTTGCCCATAATAGTGCGCAGTTCCACTATGACCGGAGTCTGTCGTCATTCAGCCGAGGCACCAGCAACGACTTCGCAGTCGTCGCATGGAAAGAATTGTAAAGCATGTAACCTGGTAATCCGTACTCTTCATTCTTCCCTTAGGAACGGCCCGCGATATCATGCGGGCCGTTTCACTACTCGATTGCCAGCGATTTAATAAACGACGCATCAATCCAGTAGACGTCCTGACTTCCATTGCCGGGCGCATTCAGCGCGCGCCGCAAATTGTCATATGTTACTTCCGGCAAACTGTCCAATGATACGGTTGTCCGGGCACTGGTAAAAAATAGGTACTTGCCGTCACGCGTCACATACGGACAGTATTCATGAAGCGGTGAATTGACGGCATCACCGAGGTTAATCGCCTTCGACCAATTGCCTTCCGTATCGCGGAAATTAATATACATATCACCGCGCCCCTGCTCACCCTCGCGACCATACGCGGAATAAATTAAATAGCTCTCATCCGGCGCAATGAACTGGTTGTATTCATAATTCAGTGTGTTGATCTCTTCCGGCAATAAAACGGGTTTCTCATATGCCCCGTTTTTAAACTCCGCGCGATACAAATCATCTCGATTTTCGCGCCCATCATACACCGCCGTAAAGTACAGCGTTCCGGAATTCGTCACCGAAGGGAAAAACTCATTCTTATCGGTCGATACGGGTTCACCGATATTATAGGGCTCGCCCCATTCATCGTCGATTCGATCACAAATCCAGATATCGCAGTCCTTCTCCTCGGTCCCCTCAAGCGGCCTCGTGGAAACAAAATAGAGCTTGCTGCCATCCGGAGAAATAAACGGCTCGAGATCGCTATACTTACCAGAAAACGGTGCCACTTCCGGCTCGCCCCACATGCCATCTTCTCGCACAACACGTAAAATGACCCCCTGATTTCCCCACATCAGGGTATAAAAAATTTCGTTACCATCAGGAGTGATGGCGAAATCCCGCTCGCTGAAGCCGGTACTCACGATACCCGGGGCAAACAGTGTTGCCTCTGTGGGCGGTTTCTGGCCCAGATAATCCCCGGTCAACTCTTCGCCGGTCTGAACCTTCTCGATACAACCGGCAGTCAAGAGAATTACACATAGAGTCGCAACTGAAGTTAGTTTCCGCATGAGAAATACCTCGCAAAAAAGTCTTTATTCAATAGTTGCATAAAACGGTAATTGCTTACGAGAATCCAATAAAAAAAAGACGTGCGGATTTGGTTGAGATAATTATCCCATGGTCTTGAGATTCGACTCCCAGGAATGATTAAAATATCTTATATTGCCGGTTAATCACTATCCGCCAAATGCATAACCGATTGAAATGGAAAACACACGGTTTTTTACATTAAGATCATATGACGTATCATCGATCGTCGACAAACCATACAGATATCGACCTTCAAAAACAAAATATCCCGTGCCTGATGCTATCGTAAATTCCGCACTGCCGATTATTGTGCCGTCGAATTTGGTCGTATTACTTTTTACGTCAGAACTCCCGATTTCAGCACTCATCAGCAAATCGATCGCCGGTCCGGCAGCAAGATTAAATCCGATTTTCTGATGATTCCGAAATTTATACTTCACCAAAAATGGAATTTCAATATACGTCAATTCGAGTGTCACATCCGAAGAATTGGATACCGCAGCCGTAGCGCCTTTGGATGCATACAACAATTCGGGCTGTAAATACAGATTGCCGGCCTGATGCATACATGCAAATCCGCCGAATGATAAGCAATTTCGTGTGCTCGGATTGCCGACATATTCCTCGACATCGCCGTCGATTGTGGCGAAATTCACGCCGAGCCGCATTCCATACGTCGATTTTTCCTTTGCATGCACCGAACCGCATAGAACCACGACACACAAAACAACCATAATAGTTACATGAGCGATCTTCATATTACCCTCCCAGAGATATGTTATTGAGACTATATAGTAACATTTTATAATTATTTTGTCAATATACTATTAAAAAAAAGCGGGGATTAAACCCCGCCTTTCTCCGGTTGCAGACTATTCGTTTGCACGCGCCTGAATTTTTCCCCCCAGTCCATTCGACCCGTCAACTGCATGACAATAAACAGCGTCAGAATACAACAGATGGTCACCGACAACCCGGTGTACCCATCGAGGAAAAATGCATACGAAAATAATACCAGATACACCAATTGTGAGATACCGATTTCGAATAAGGCGAACTTCACTCCGACTACCAGCCGCATATAAGAAATCACTAGGAATATTGATACGACCGAGCAAATCACGAATGCCAGATGAATGTCGATATGGTCAACCAGGTACGACAGTAACAAATGAAAACTGAAAAACCCTGTCGCCAGAAAGAAGTAATTCATCGGGTGCAGTCTGATATTTTTTACGGTCGTGATTATGAACAACAAAAAGAAAAACAAGAATAATGATACCGGTGCAAAGAAACTCAATCGCCCGACCATCGGTCCGGGATTTATTTTCTGCGGCATCTCCAGTCCAATCTGGATATCCGATATCAGATTCGTGTACTCCCAGCGCAGTTCCCAGCCGTCGGCGGTCTTCTTTTTGGCAACAGGCGAAATTCCCCGCTCGGGAAAATCAAATCCGTCGAAATCGGTGTTCAAGACGAGGCTGAAGTTGCGCAATTGCGATACGCCGGAACCGAAGATATACCACCAATCATTGAGCCCCTGAGCGCCGTACGCGATACGAACCCTTCTCTTCTCACCCGCCTGCATATACATCGATTTGATGATTTCGCCGTTTTCCGGCAGTAAATCTCGCACCGCCTTACCGTCGATCTCCATGACGAAGTTATCATAGATGCCGCCACTGTTCGGAAACAGATAGGAAAAATAGATATCGCGGGGTTCACCGGTCGTGTTTTCGACTACATACTCACCATCGAACACAACGTGATAGGTAGCATACCACAGCAGTCCCTTTTTGCGATGTTCCAGTGAAATTTTCCCCTTGATTTTTGTACTGTCGGGGATGAGCGATTCTTTTTTTGTTCTTGTTTTCTCGACCTCAACCGGCTGCCCGTCGATGAATTTCGTATCTCTGAATTTCTCTTCCACCGGGTAATATGCGAGCGGTGCCTTTTGTTCGAGGGATGTCCCCCAGAGGCTCCCGACTTCACTACACAGTTTTGTATCCTGGTTATCGGTACGAAACTGAACGGTCGTTCCCAGAAAAGCCCAGGCAATTGCGGTGCACAGAAAGATAAAGGCAATGGCGCCTATTTGTTTGGCCATACGAATCCCTTTATGTGAGGATTAAATAGATATGTTGTTAAAGAGAAGAGTTTTCCCTTAGCGCTGTCATTGTATTATACAACCGGGGTTCCAAAAATAAAAAAGGCGGATGATGCTTCATCGGCCATAAGGCCTATTCAGTAATCTATCTGACACAGGCCATTTTCATACATGGATTTTTCATTGGCACGGCCTATTCCCCCTCCTTTCCAAGGAGGGGACTAGGGGGTACAAACCGGTCACATAGGTAACAGTTTGAACCGGAGACATAGGTAACAGTTTTAGATGGCATAATCATGAGAGGAGAGATTATGCCGTGGATGGACTGTAGACCAATGGACGAACGGATTAAATTTATTGGCATGTATCTGGAAGAAGTGTATACAATGACTACTCTTTGCCTGCATTTTGGCATCAGCCGCAAAACCGGATACAAATGGCTCAATCGCTACAGGAGCGAAGGAGCGGAAGGTCTCAATGAGCGTTCTCGGGCACCATATCATCAGGCACGTAAGACACCGCCGGAGATAGAGGCCGCAATTTTGGCAGCGGCTCGAAGCGGTTTGGTCAAGAAAGGACCGAAGAAAGTGCGCCGCATTTTGGAACTGACCGACCCGGCTATTGCCTGGCCGGCCGTCAGTACGATAGGCGCTATCTTAAAACGACATGGGCTGGTTGTTCCTCGGAAGCGGCGTCGGAAGAGCCCTCCATACGAATATCCGCTGGCCGGGTGTGATTATCCCAATGCCGTCTGGAGCGCCGATTTAAAGGGATGGTTTTTGACCCGGAACGGTGACCGCTGTGATCCCCTGACGATAACCGACAACTACAGCCGCTATATCCTGCGGTGCCAATTGGTTCGTCCGGCGACTCACCACTCCATGCAGCCCGTTTTTGAGCATGCCTTTCGTGAGTTTGGGGTGCCGGTAGCAATTCGGACCGACAATGGAGCACCGTTCGCGACGACAGCCGTTGGCGGATTGTCTCGGTTATCGGTATGGTGGATTCGCTTAGGCATTATTCCGGAACGGATTATGCCGGGGAAACCGCAGCAGAACCCGCGACATGAGCGTATGCATCGGACATTGAAACACGACACGTGTAAACCGCCGCAATCAACGTGGGAGCGTCAACAGGCAGTCTTCGATCAATTCTGTTATGAGTTTAATCACGAACGGCCACATGAATCCATCGACCAGCGGTTCCCGGCTGAATTGTATCAAAGCTCACCGCGACCCTATCCCGAGATTCTGCCGGAGATGGGCTACCCCGATGATATGGTGACTCGAAAGGTACATCATCAGGGAGATATCAAATGGAAGGGAAAACATCTTTACCTGACTGAAATTCTGGCCGGACAGACAATCGGACTGCGGCAGGTGACGGAACAACGCCTGGATATTTACTTCGGGCCTATCCGCCTGGCACAGCTTGATGTTGCCGAATGTAAAATCATTCATCTTAGGAAAACAAAGAAGCGATATGAACGTAACAAATAACAAAATAACTACCAAGATACTGTTACCCATGTGACCGGTTTAATCTGTTACCCATGTCTGGTTTGAACAAGGGGGTGTTGAGTAATAATTCCCAACAAAAAAAGGCGGATGATGCTTCATCCGCCTTTGTACAAAAATAAATCCTCTTATACGCCGAGCTTTTCCAGCGTCTTCGGAATATCCGTAAACGTCTTGCACGGATGCGCACCGGCTCCGGCCAGAATCTCCAGCTTTTCCTTCGCCGTGCCCATCTTACCCTCGACGATGGCTCCCGCATGCCCCATCCGCTTACCCGGAGGCGCATAGATGCCGCCGATCATCGCCAGCACCGGCGTCTTCATCGAACGAATCTGATCGACCGCCATCTCTTCATAGACGCCGCCGATTTCACCGGTCATAACAACCGCTTTCGTCTCGGGATCTTCTTCGAACTTCGCCAGAATTTCCGCGAACGTCGAACCGAGAACCGGGTCGCCGCCGAGACCGACACAGGTTGACTCGCCATAGCCGCTTCTTGTCAGCGTATCGGCTACATAATATGTAATCGAACCGGACCGCGACACGGTACCGACCCGACCGGGCTTAAACGCGATATCCGGGATAATCCCAAGATTCGCCTGCCCCGGCGTGATGATGCCTGCCGTATTTCCGCCCAGCACTGTCGTGCCGAACTTCTTGGCCTCCTGTCGAATATACAGCATATCATGAATCGGAATATGTTCGGGAATGACGACAACAAACTTGATCCCGGCCCGAATGGCCTCGATCGCCGCCTCTTTCACGAACTTCGCCGGGAGAAAAATCACCGACGTATCCGCGCCGGTATATTCGACGCATTCCTTTACCGTATCGAACACAGGCCGATCAAATGCCTTCTGGCCGCCTTTACCCGGCGTTACGCCGCCGACGATGTTGGTGCCGTAGTTACACATCCGCTCGGTATGATAAAGTCCCGCACCGCCGGTGATGCCCTGCACGATGACCTTGGATTTTTTATTCACTAAGATAGCCATCAGTCCACCTCCCCGGCTTCCGCCTGCTTCGCCAGTTCGACGGCCCGCTTGGAAATCTCCTCGATCGGGGTTTCGATACCGTGGGCTTCGATGTTCTTGAACAATTCGGGATTTTCTTTGCGCGCCTCATCGAAAATCCGCACGCCTTCCTGCCACATGTTGCCGGTCATGCGCATAACCATCGGCTTGGACAGCCCGTGCTCCTTGAGGAATTTAATCACGCCGACCGCGTAATCGTCGCAACGAGAAATACCGCCGAACCGCGCGCCGAAAATCGCCTTCACGTTCGGATTCTCATCCAGCAGAACGAGCATTTTTGCGATTCGCTCAGGCGATGGGCCGCCGCCGGAATCCATGAAATTCGCCGGCTTGCCGCCATAGTAATGAATGAAGTCGTTCCCCATGATACCGAATCCGGCGCCGCCGGGAAACATGCCGATATTACCATCAAGGTCCAGATAGGGAATACCCCACTCGGTCGCCTGTTGCTCTCTCGGCGTCATCTCGCCTTCTTCATGCCGCTTCTCGATACCCATATCTTTCAGATCCGCGTGCCGGAACAGCGCATCGTCATCGAGCGATACGCGCGAATCCGCCGCAATCAATGATCCGTCGGCCAATTCGACCAGCGGATTAATCTCAACCAGCTTGGCATCATACGCCCGGAACATCGCCAGCAGCTTTTGAATAATTGACTGAGCGGCTTTCACCTGCTCCGCCTTGAATCCGATCTGCTTGGCCAGCGCCAGCGCATCGAATCCGTACAGCGGCTCATCGATGGCTACCGAGTACTTGACGATTTTATCAGGATGCTTCGCGGCTGTCTCTTCGATGTCGACGCCGCCCTCGGATGAACCGATAATCACCAGCTTGTAATTGGCGCGATCGATTGTCACGCCCAGGTAATATTCTTTTTTGATATCCAGTTTCGGCTCGACCAGCAGCTTCTCGACCGGATATGATTTTATCGTCAAGCCGAACAATGCCTTGGCCGTCGCCTTGGCATCAGAGGCGTTTTCGACGACTTTAATACCGCCCGCTTTGCCGCGTCCGCCCGTAAGCACCTGCGACTTCAATACGACCGAACCCTTCCAGTCGGCCACGAGCTTTTCGATATCTGCCTCACTCGAGGCGATACTGCCGGAGGGAATCGGAATACCATGCTTTTTGAAAAGCCCCTTCCCCTCGAATTCATATAGTCTCATATCGGAAACCCTTACAGATAATGTCAATCATCGCGCCGGACTCATGTGAAAGCGCACGCAGTGCCTTTTAAATGAAGCTGAGGCGGCGGAAGACCTTTGTAAACTGCCCCAATCTATGGCTTTAACTGTTATTGTCAAGTAATTTAGAACCCCGCCTGCAAAGCTGTTCAAAAACTCAATACCTATTTCACATTCTATTCCAGGCACAACCGGTCCCCCCTCCTACTAAGGGGGAGGTTAATAATTAGAAAGGCGTTGATAAAAGAAACATTTCTTGTCCTCAGTATTTGTTACTATCCGGTGGCCCATCCCTTTTTTGGCTTTGCAAAAAAGGGTGGGTTCCTGCGCAAAATTGTCGGCCACAATTTTATGATGCATGATATACGGGTACCTCAAGGCTTTGCCTTGGGAATACTATATGTAGAAACCGGGTGAGTTTGTGACTCTTGGCAAGAGCAGATTCTTCAGTCGGCCTAAGAAGACCTCCTTCAGAATGACAAGGTATTAGCGTGTCGCCGTATGTTTGTGCCTGTCAGATGTCCCCCTCCTTTCTCCCATAAAAAAACAGGGGCTTGGGAGGCCCCTGTCTGAGGATAATAGGTAAAGGTCAGGTGATACTATATGTGGGTGCTTGTCACTTCTTCGAAATTATCATACCCCAGCGTTCCGGCTCATCAGGCGGCGAGGCGTTGAAATGCTCCAGCGAATGCGAATCATCCGTGACAAAATGCGCGACATATTCGCCCTTCTCGAGCGTCAGGTTGGCCACCGCCATCCGGTTCTTGTCGGCCCCGCCGGCATGGCGAGTCTTCCGGTAGGTCATCTCCCAGACGATTTCGCCGGTGTTTTTATTTTCAATCCAGCCATAATCGTACATGACGCGCGATTTTCCCTCGCCCAGCGCCATAACGCGAACCTGCGTGTTGTCATCCAACGTGAAACTGCGGCTGATTTCCTCATAGTCGCCGAGACCGGTTAGGTCTACTAATACGCTGCCACCCGGCTGGAACTGATCGACAATGACAAAACTTTTATCGGAGAATGTATCCCCGACGCCGAACAGCGAGATACCATAGTTGCGCTTGTCGAACGGCGCGGCGGCATTCCAGTCTCCGTAAGCATGGGAATCATCCGTGCGATAATACACCATGTAATCGCCGGCCGGCAGATCGATAATGCCGTCGAATTGGCAATTCTTGGCCGCTCCGCCGCCATACCCGGTGTTATCGGCAGTCATTTCCCAGACTCGCTCCATCGTTTCGGCATCGGTTATCCAACCGTAGTCGGCGAGTTCATCCGAACTGTATGAGCGTTCGCCCAGCGCAAAAATATGAATGCGGGAATCTTCTTTCAGAGTAAATCCGATTTTCTCGAACGCATCATCGCGGACCCGAGTCAAACGGGCGATTTCCACTTCATTGTGCATATCGTCGAAATTGGAGACATGGCGCATATCTTCGGGGTTGACGACCGTAATCGTCATACCGTAATTTTTCGGGTCGGCCGGCGGAGGTGAATTCCACTCGTCGGCATCGTGAGAATCATCCGTGGCATAGTAAGCGATGTAATTACCGGGCGGCAGTGTGATAACATCACGTACACTACGGTTCTTCGTCGCGCCGCCTGCGCGGTTCGTGTTCCATTTGTCCATCGCCCAGACTTTTTCCCGAGTCGAGGCATTAATGATCCAGCCACCGTCGACGAATACGCGATAGGAATCGGAATATTCACCGATGGCATACACCTGCAAATCGAGTTCGCGGTCGAGCGTGAATCCCTGGTGGAAAAACTCCTCGGTCTCCGGCTTATTGATATACACGACAGCATCGGTCGGTTTGGCAAAGACGGGCGTGTACGTCGAAAACGCCGCATCCGTCGAAATCGTGAAATTGAGGTCTTCCAGATCCTCTTCCTCGAACTTCATATCGCGCTTATCGCTGTCCTTGAAAATGTCGCCAAGGAGAGAGATAACTTCGCCGAGGTCATCCACATCGACATCGTATCCGGAGGAAAAATAATAACTCGGCCCCGCCGTGTAGAAGTATGCTTCATATCGGCCAGCAGCCAGAGTAATCGCCCCATCACACTCGGTCAGATAATCCGAAACCTGATCTTCATCGTCGCAATCTCCCTGCATCGTCCAGACCAGTTCTCGATTATCGGCATCGATAATCCAGCCGTAGGCAAAGAATTTGTCCGAGTATTCGAATTTGCCGCCGACCGAGGCAATCGTAACTTCGCCCCGTTCGCGCATTTCGAATCCCTGGACTCGCAAACCCTCAAGTTCCATATCCTTGAAATCGACGACGACATCGCTCGCCTTGGCCATCGTGGCCGTCATCAGACAAACGACACAGAGAAGGATAAAAACGACTACGCCTGCAATGATTGTCTTGACCATAATTCCAATTCCCGTTTGAGGCCAAATTCTGGTTATAATTACGCAAATATCACGCCGAGGTTTCAGTCCGGAAGAAAAAATACTGTTTTCTACGGCCCCCCTCGCCGAATGCCGATATAATATTATTGTTATTGCCTTAACATATGAGAACCGGCATATTGAAGCCTGGAGGATTCTATGGCCCGTAAACGTAAACCATTGATAGCACTGCTGATTCTGTTCGTTATCCTGTTGATACTTCAGGTTTTCCCGGTTACCCGGGATAACCCGGATGTCCACCTCGGCCTTGATTTCAATGAAAATCCACAGGTGCGCCAGGTCCTGGCGACATCCTGCTATGATTGTCATTCCAACGAAACCAAATGGCCCTGGTATTCCTATGTGGCCCCGGTTTCATGGCTGGTCGCCGGCGATGTCGAGGAAGGCCGCGAACACCTCAATTTCTCCAATTGGGGCTTGATGTCCGAGGATAAACAAGCTCACGCCAGAGAAGAGATTCTCGAGGAAATCGAAGAGGGCAAAATGCCGCTGGATATCTATCTCATCATGCACGCCGACGCCGCCCTCAGCGATGCGGACAAACAGGTCATCCGGAACTGGGCAAAAGCATCTCCGACACAGACGGAACACGAAGACGAGGAGTAGCGTTTTGTCGTCCGGTCTTAAGGAAACATATACATTCGCCACGTACTTTGATTCCGATCTCGGCATCAGCGGTATCTTCAGTCTGACTGAAAGTCTCCGGCAATTCGGCGGCCGCTTCGCAGATTCGGAGGTACGAATGTATCTCCCCCAATCAGTCACCATCGATGATGCCGAATTCAAGCAACGAATCAAGGAGCACCATGTGCTCCTCAAACGATGTCGCGTCCCGGAATCCGCCGAAAAGTTCTTTTACGGCGGCAAACCGTTCGCGGCAGCCGCTGCCGAGGCGGATGCTGAAAAATCCGGTCACAATCTCGTCTGGCTCGACCATGACGCGATATTCCTCTCCGAACCGACCGCCTTCGAATTGGCACCGGATACATGCCTCGCGTACCTTCCCGTCATGCACAATCGATCGGGAACCAATTTCGAATCCCCGCCCGATGCTTTCTGGAGCCGCATCTATGAGTTACAACAATTGACTCCGGAAATGCTATTCCCGATGATTACCCCGGCGGATGAAGAAAAAATCCGCGCCTATTTCCATTGCGGAATCCTGGCCGTAAGACCACACAAAGGAATTATGCGCCGCTGGGCCGCGGAATTCAAACGATTGTGTACGGATGACGCACTCATCGCCATAAGCGAGGAAAACCAAACCTACCGCATCTTCCTGCATCAGGCGGCCCTGACCGGAGCCATACTGCACACCATTACTCGCGATGAAATGCTGGAACTGCCGGAAGTGTATAATTACCCCATCTTCTTCGACCGCCAGTACGGCGCAAAGAAACCATATAATGACATCACAGATGCCGTCATCATTCGCTGCGTTGTTAATTTGAAAAAAATCGGAGATAATTGGCCTGACGAATTGATCGGCCCCGATGACAAAAAAGACTGGCTCCGCAACCACCTCGCACAATAATCATACTTACTCACACAAGTGCACCGTCATTGCGAGACGCGAGTCTTCTTAGACGAGCAACGTGGCAATCTGCTCTTGCCTATTGCGCACTCTCAATTCTCCGTATCCCCCGCAACGCAATCCACAGCGGCGCGGCCGCCAGAGGCGCGAATGCGAAATCGATCCAGAACCAAAACCAGGGAATCCCTCGCATCGGGATACATACAGCCGCCAGCACCGGAACCAGCGCACAACATATTAATCCAAACTGCACGATCCACTTATTGCGCACCGGATCTCTCGCCGCACCGACGAATAATATCGCCAGCACAATATGCGCGAACGCCAGCCAGTCCCCGGTATATAACAAAAACGGATATTGCCCGGCCGTGGCGATGATCCCGTCCCTGGCTTGAACTAAAAATCCATGGAGTCCACCGGTGACCGGCGCATTCCCCCAGATACTGTTCAGTAATATATTGAGTTCGGCCGCGGCCGGCCAGATAGTTATGCCGGACAGAAACAGCCCGACTGCCACAATCCACAACATCAGGCGCGCCTGCTTGAAGCTCTTACTTTTTCCCGTATTTTTCATGTCTGTTATACTCCGGAAAAATCCATGGAGATGCAAGAATCTGGCGAGGCACTACTAATTACATATCAATACATTAATATAACAATCTGACCTATTTCAATCTCCGCTCTTGACGAAATATTCAAATACTCATATATTGGTTCATTATTTCAATGACAGCTCGAGCGACACCACTTCTCTTTATTTTCTTTTGTTTATAAAAGCGGTCTACAACAGAATCCTTCACCTCACGGAAGGAGACACATGTCATGAGCGCGCTTCGAAAGGCTAATACCTGGATTATTCTCCTGACTGTCCTGGTAGCCATGATGGCGATCGAAATCGTCTATCTCGTTTACCAGAATCAACAGCTTCGAACAATCATCGAAGACCCGCAAAAGTATTTTAAGGCCATCTCGCAAAAAGAAATCGTTCCCTCATTAAATCTCATGAATACTGACGGCGAAACTGTCCTGCTCAGCTATTCTCCCGATGCGCCGTTTACCGTCCTCTTCTGGTTTTCTCCCGGATGCGCCGGATGCGAAGACAATTTCGAATTCTGGGAAAAACTCGCATCCGACACGAAAAACAACAGAGTCCGATTTTACGGCATGTGCATCGGCGATGTCGACGATGCCATCGCCTTTGCCGACGAACAAGACTTTCCCTTCCCCACCCTGTGCGTTTCGGAACAATTCGTCCTCGACGCCTATAAGGGGGGTGTTATTCCCCAGACAGTGCTCATTGCACCCGAGGGTACCGTTCTCGACACATGGACAGGCAAAATGGAAGATCCGCAGAAAGACAAAATACTGTCGTTTCTGCAGCAGTTCCAATCTCAGAAATCATAAGGAGGTGATACTGACATGACGATTTTTAGAAAACTCCGCGTTATCGTGATCGTATTCGCCCTGCTGGCTCTGTTCGCCGGAGCCTTCACCGCGATAACCGCTCCCACAGCCGATGCGGCGTACGCCTGTGGTCGCTGGGTAATGTATTGCACCACGACTCCGCCGATCTATTGCTGGTGCGTCTATATTCCGGAACCGTGTCCGTGATGTTTCTGTTGAACCGAAAGACTATACCTCAATAGGGAAGTGACAAACACCCTACGCGTGTTTGCAGAGTAACGATTCATAAATTACGAATCGTACCTCACACGTATATTCCACCGGGCCGAATCACAGGTCGCACGGGACCTCGGCCCGGTTGGATTAAACTCACATCCTTTTTCTCTTTATCTCTGTAAATAATTGGATCTTTTAAAAAGGCCCATTATTCCACCTCTCCCCCTTGACGCGATTCGCGATTACTCATATATTACATATCATTTATCAATGACAACTCGACCGAAAATATCTCTTTTTATTTCTTTTTCTATAATAGCACCCGCAATCGAGAGTCTCATGCTTCACTCCACAGAAGGAGTCACTTGTCATGAGTGCAAACCGCAATGCGAACACCTGGATCATAATCCTGACGGTCCTTGTGGCGCTGATGGCGATTGAAATCGTCTATCTCATCTATCAGAATCAACAACTCCGCTCCGTTATCGAAGATCCGAGGAAATACTTCACGACTATTTCGGAAAAAGATATTGTTCCATCAATTACCGTGATGAATACGGACGGAGAAAACGTTACACTCAATTACTCGCCCGATGCGCCGTTTACCATCCTCTTCTGGTTCGCCCCCGGGTGTTCCAGTTGCGAGGATAACTTCGATTTCTGGAAAGAGATCGCTTCTGCAACGAAACACGAGCGGGTTCGCTTCTACGGCATGTGCGTCGGTGAAATCGACGATGCCATCGCCTTTTCTCAGGAGCAAAACTTCCCGTTTCCTACGCTGTGTGCCTCGGAGCAGTATATCCTCGACCTGTACAAAGGAGGACTCGTTCCTCAAACCGTACTGATTGCGCCCGAGGGTATCGTGCTCGGCACCTGGCCGGGGGAAATAGAAGAACAGCAGAAAGAAAAAATCCTGTCTTTTCTGCAGCAATTTCAATCTCAGGAAACATAAGGAGGTGATTTCAACATGGCAATTTTCAGAAAACTGCGGGTAATCGTTGTCGTCTTTGCCCTGCTGGCATTGTTTGCAGGAGCCTTCACGGCGATCACCGCTCCGGAGGCCCAAGCCGCGCGCTCATGCTGCCGCTGGGTCATGTATTGCACGACGACACCCCCCATTTATTGCTGGGACGTCTGCATTCCCGTTCCGTGCCATTAGTGAGTCTGTTAAACCGAAAAGCTGCGCCTCAATAGGGCATAAAAGAAACACCCTTTACGTGCCTGCAGAGTAACGATTCGAAGATTGTGAATCGTACCGCACACGTAAATTCCGCCGGGCCGACTCACAGGTCGCACGGGGCCTCGGCCCGCGCGGAGTTTATAATTCGCTATTCGGGCATAGTGGAGAATTCGCCTTAGGCTAATTATGATAGAACTTTCTTTCAAGATATCATTATTTCGTGATTCCATGGAAATTATTAATGGCACAAGTCATTGCGAGGAGCGCGTCTTCTTAGACCAGCGACGTCGCAATCTCAGGATGTAAGCAGAAGCAAAATCGGTCTATCTATCTGAAACGATGATTAAAAGTATTCATTTCATGCCTCAGAGAAAAGCTGATGCATGCCGTTAAAACAACTCCCGAATCGCCTTCGTCTTCGTCTTCGCCAGGTCCTTTGCCGATTTCCCTTTATAATTCTTCAGCATCACATCCGCCCCCCGGGCCAGAAACAATTTTATCATGTCAATATTCTCATGATTCAGTGCTGTCATCAAAGGCGTGCGCTCCTTATCATCGACGATATCGACATCGGCGCCGTTATCGAGTAATAACTCCGCGATTGCACATTGATTGAATGCTGCCGCCAGCTGAAGACATGTATCTTTTGCCTCCCCAGCCCGGAAATTCGGATTCGCGCCATTTGCCAACAACACTCGCATGGCATCGACTGCCTCCTTGCTCAGGCATGAAAACAGCGGCGTCCTTCCCACATCATCGATACTATTTGCATCCAATCCGAGTGTGAGAAGATACTCGATTATTTCCGGATGATTCTCCTGAGCCGCCCAATGCAAAGGAGTATACCGAGGTGAGGTTTTATCATATGCAATCGGCCCGAACGCCTTCACCGCATACTTCAATGTTTTTAAATCTCCCGATGCGGCCGCAAACCCGATCAGCATCTGCCCGTACTCGTCCGGAATCATCTTGATGTGCTTGGCAAGCAGCTTGGCTATCTCAACATATCCGTTCGATACGGCAATACTCAGCGGCGGCTCCCATTCATCTGAATCAATCCCGGCATCCGCCCCTCGTTTCAACAACTCACGGACAATATCGGTCTGCCCGCTACTACATGCGATATGCAATGCCGCCCCGCCGTCCTCATCCAATTGATTAACATCTGTTCCCGTATCCAACAGCAACTTCACTCTCTCCAAATCACCATCTTTCACCGCATCATGTAATTCACTCATTTTCAGTCTATCTCTTTTCATATTGTAGGTCGAAACCCCTGTCCGAGATTCTGAGCTTGCGAAGAATCGAGGATGCCGCTATTAGCGGCAGGTTTCGACAATTAGTCTGTCGATAATATAAAAAAAGCCCCCGTCAAACGGGGGCTTTTTATTATAAAATATATTCGGTACTCAAGGCTTCAGCCTTGGGAGATTTAAAACTCCGTCTTACCCGTGAATTTGAATTTCTTCAAATGGATCGTCGGCGCCTTGATGCACCCGACGGCGCTCCACCACGATGCCACCAAATCGCGCTCCTTCGATACGGCAACGGTCGTCTTGAACGCATCCAGCATCCGGTCGGTAAACCGCAGATTCTTGATGCCGCCGACGATTTTCCCGTTCTCGATCAGGAACGTGCCGTCTCGCGTCATCCCGGTCAGTACCGCATTGGGAGTATCGATAAAGCCGTTGATGTAGTGGAATCTCGTCACGAGAATCCCCTTCTTGACCTTCTCGATCATCTTATCCCGCTTGGCCGTGCCGCCCGAGATAACCAGATTGAGCGGTATCGCGCCTTCGCTCGATTCCTCCGGCGTCAACCCATGACCGGTCGATTTCTTCTTGGCCTTCTTGGCCGACATACGGTCATAAACGACTCCTTTGGCCACGCCCTTCTGGATAATCGGCACTTTCTTTTTCGGGACACCCTCGAAGTCGAACGGAAATGCGATGGAACTCGTATCCAGCGCGTCATCGACAATCGTGATCTGATCCGAGGTAATCTTCTTGCCGACTTTCCCGGCCAAAAACGATGTCTTTTGCTCGAACGCCTTGGAACCGAAGCCGATATAATTCATCCACTCCAGGAGCGATGCCAGGGCTTCCGGCTCCAGAATCACTTCGTATGTTCCCGGCTCGATAGACACCGGATTCTGCGAAACCTCGCACTTCTCGACCGCCCGCTGCGCCAGCTTGGCATAATCGATATCATTTACGTTCCGAGACGTTCCGGCAGCATATCCCGATGATGTTCCCGACATGGCAATCATATTGATGGTCGCCGATGTGAACGGCTGATATGCCCGCACGCCTTTGGAATTGACGACCGCGATTTCGCCCGACGAGGTGGAAAACGCACCCGCCAGATCGAATCCCTTCTTGTCGGATATCGCGATAATCTTCTTCACGACTTTGGCCCGATCATTCGGCGTGAACTTGGCTGTCTTCTCATCGAAGGTCTTGATCGTTTTATATTTCGCCTTGCCGGCCAATCCGGGATAATTCGGATTTTCCGGCTGCGTCGAGGCGATTTCAAAGCTGTTGTTCAGCGTCTTCAGCAAATCGGTCTTGACCAGCGAGTTCGTCGATGCGACACCGATTTTTTTGCCGATGACCGACTTGAACAAAATCTTGCAATTGTTCTCATGCACGTTCTGGTGAATCTGAGAATTCGCATACCGCGTTAATCCCGATTCGGTACCGGAGAAAACGATTTCCGTCTCATCCGCTTTCGAGTGTGAGAGCACTTTCGTCAGAATATCGAATAGTTTCTTTTCACCTATCATTTACTCACCCCCACTTTCACATTGCGGAATCGGGTCGGAGCGGTGCCGTGCGCCACATGCGCCGTCTGCATCGGTTCGCCCTTGCCGCAGTTCGGGACGCCCCAGACATGCCAGTGGTTCTTGTTACAGATGGCATCGCACGAATTCCAGAATTCAGGAGTAATACCGGTGTACACCGGGTTCTTGTACATCTGCCCCAGCTTGCCGTCCTTGATTTCCCAGGCGCACTCGCCGCCGAACTGGAAATTGAGGCGCTTGTCGTCGATCGACCAGCTCTTGTTCGTCCCCATGAAGATGCCTTTCTTGGTATCCTTGATGAGGTCATCCAGTTCCCATTCGCCCGGTTCGAGATTATGATTCGTCATGCGAATCAGCGGGATACGATTCCAGCCGTCCGCGCGCATCGTCCCGTTCGACCGCTTCTTAATTACCGGAGCCGTCTCACGACTGGTCAGATACCCGACAAACATACCGTTTTCGATAATCGGCGTCCGCTGCGCCTTGACGCCTTCATCGTCATAACCGAAACTGCCGAGACCACCTTCGATCGTCGCATCGGCATTTATATTGACGATCTTCGAGCCGTACTGCAGCTTATTTAACAATTCGGGCTGCATGAACGACCCACCGGCCAGAGAAATTTCCGTTCCCAGTACCCGGTCGAGTTCCGTCGGATGCCCGCACGATTCATGCACCTGCAAGGCCATCTGCGAACCGCAGATAATAATATCCGATACCGTATCCGGGCACGGCTTGGCTTTCAAAAGCTGCAATGCTTCATCAATTGTCTGGTCGGTGTGAGCCGGCAGGTTCATTTCCTGAATGAATTCATACCCGCGCGTCATAAAATCACCGCCGAACGAATTCGGATACGACCGCTTGTGGACTTCCTTACCGCCGACCGCGATGACATAATATCCGCCGCCGGATTCGATAATATCCTGCTCGATTTCAGCACCCTCGGTCGACACGAACAGCTTGTTCGTCTTGAAGAAGCCCATGTTCGACTCGGCCCGCTGAATCTTCTTTTCCTTCGTCAGCGCATCGGTGAGTGAAACCAACAGGTTGATTTTATCATCCGTCCCGACCAGGAACGGATCGATCGCGCACGGCGTTGTGTAATGATCAACGAACGCCTCCTGATCAGCCAAAACAACCTTGTGGCGCAGCGTAATCGCCGATGCCTTGGCAATTTGCAATGCCTTATTTGCCGTCTTTTTGAGATCCGCATCGGACACGGCCGATGTCGAGGCGAATCCCCAGGCGCCGTTGACGAGTACCCGGATTCCCACACCGACATTGAGGTCGCGCGACAGCATGTCGACGGTGCCGTTCGTTACCTGGATGTGTTCCACCTCCCGGCGCACGAAACGACAATCGGCATACTCGACACCTTTCGCCTTCAGCAGGGCGATAGTTGCCTTCAGTTTATCTTTCATGAAGCCTCCGTAACTATATTATGAAGTAATAATATCCTGCATACGGATTTAAAACCTACTAGTTTCTTATTTATAGGTCAAGTTGGAATGCTTAATCTTTTAATTCATCGATTTTTGAATAAACGTGAGGAAAAAGAGCTGAGCCTTTTTTTAGTAAATCATTAAATGCATCATTCCTTGTAGGTCCCTTTAAATATTCATCGGGAAGAGTATGACCAATCTCCTGCATAAGTGACTCAAAACTTATGCCATTTTCAGAAATGCCAAATGCTCCCATGGTTTCAATTGCGGCAGCATCGGCCGTACAAAACGAGTATTCAATATTGTCTAATACCATGAGGATGGCTTCGGCTTCAACATGTATAATTTTTCCAAGTTCTCTTTTTATAAATTCTATAGCATATCTTCCCCTTGTTGCAGAAATTTCTTCATTTATTACACATTCTCATTCATCAGCTTTTCATGATCTATATAAATTCTTTCTCCGTCATCGGTGTCATAAAAATTAACTTCGTTAAGAATCGACTTTGGGATAATAATTTTTCTTTTTTCCAGTAAATCATGCCACAAATTAAGCTTTATCAACTTTATTATTATCATAGCATCAAGTATAATTAATGTCGACTTCAAAATTATAGTCCCCTCCCCAATACCCCTTATCCTTTAGAAGTGATTCTATTTCCGCTTGATTTATACCCATATACTTCGCGAAAACACTATGTGATATAAAGCCATTTTCAAGACAATTGACCGCAAGTTTAAAATATCTCTCAGAAATAGGCCAATCACTTTCTTGTATTTGACCTCTTGAATTACGAAAATGTATTCTTAACTCTGAATCACGCTTGAGTATTTCAGCGACTGTTTCTTCTGTAATATATTTGAAAAACTTTAGACGATAGACAAAGGCCTCTAACGACACATTTAGGATATCAGCAATATATAGACAATTCGCAAAAGTAAGCGCTCTATTCTTAATTTTCCCATCCACCAACTCTTTGAATTTATCTTCCGGCATCAGAAGTTCGGCAGCAAAGCAGTCCGCCCACTTCTCGCCAAGTGGTTTATTACCATCTGGTGATACTAAAAATTCCTCATCTACAATATCCCAAGTTAACAAATGAAAGAGCTCGTGTGCAATACTAAAATAGCTTCTGTAAATTATATTATTTTTATTCAATAATATAGCCCAAGAATCATTGTAAAATGCACTTGCGGCGGTAAATTCGTTTGTGAGATCTAGCTCAATGATTTTTATTCCTAGTTTTATTTCCAATTGCTTGCGAAATCCTTGGAATTGAAAATCACTGTCATAGAATCTACTCCTTATCTCTTTGGCCAATTTCTTTGCAAATTTGTAATCCGGCTTTGTTTTATTATCTATTTTTAGTGAAATTCCAGACTTCAAAGAACTATCGCCTGATAAATCAAGCAAATTGTCATAATTTTCAATAATATCCTTAAAATCACTCTCAACATTCTTCTTACTACTTACATCTTGCGGTTCCTGACGCCAACGAATTTCGAATTCATTCCTTTCATCACTGCTAAAGAAATAATTCAAATCCTTGTGAAGAATTCGAGAAAAACTGTTTAGCTCCCAAGCTTTAACTTCTCTTGTACCGTTTTCGATTTTAGATATAGTCTCTTGAGCCAAACCGATAGATTTGCCAAGAATTTCCCCGGTCAAACCTTTTTCAAGCCGAGCTTGTTTGATCTTTTCGCCGATTTTTTGCTTATCATCCATATGCTCTCCCTACCAAGTATATTATAATAAAATATTATAATATATCAAGCAATTTCTCATATTCAGCAACTATTTATTCTATTTTGACATATCGTCATATAATATGGCAATCTTGAGATTTAATAATAATATTGTTCATAATTTGTAGGGCTCTTGAATTCTATAAGATATTGCCCCTAAAAGACTTTCCCCCGAATTTTACACCGCGACGCCGCCACCGCATTGGCGTATTTCCCCGCCTTAATGTAACTGCCCGACTTCAAATACTCCGCCAGAAACCCTGCCCCGAATGCATCCCCGCACCCGGTCGTGTCATACACCCTTGTTACCGAAACGGCACTGATCTTGCGAGACTTCGGCTGCTTTCGGTCATAAAAAAGATATGTCCCGCGCTGTCCACATGTGACGGCCAGACATTCCGCCCTGTGCAACACATTAGAAAATAACTCCAATCCCGCGTCAACCAAGGGGGTAGCCCGACCCTTTAGGGTCGGGATTCTTCTGTAGAAGCCGGGGCTCCCGGTCCGCATGAGCGAAACACCGGTCAAAATCTCGAACTCACTCTCGTTTATCTGCAAAATATCCGCGCACTCAGCATACCGCTTCCAGTATGGCGGCTTTCGCAGAAACCGCCTGTACCCGCCATCGACCTTTCGCCGCCCCAGCGTCATCGAATGGATATCCATATAAATGACGCCATTGAATCGCGCCCGAAACTTTTCCAGCGCATCCAGCCGAACATCCCGCCCGGAAATAAAATTCACCAGCACTGCATCGAAATCCAACACCGGCTTTACCTGCGAAAATGAAATCGGCGGCACGCCGCCTTTCAAAATCTCACACTTATGCGACTGATTGTGATAGTACAAGAAACAATGGTTGTTGTTCTCGGGCACTTTCGAGACAAAATCGGTCCGCAAGCGAGGAAACCGCGCAAGAATCTCCATGATCGTCTCGTACCCATCCGCGCCGACATTTGCCACCGGATAAATCTCGCCGATTCCACTGTCATGGAGAAACTTCAGACTATAGAGCAATCCGCCCCAGGATTCCACGGTCGTCCCATCGGCCAGATGAATCGAATCCCGGTTAATGGAACCGATAACGCCGATTCGCCTATCGCATGCGCCCTGTGACGGCATCGAACACCTCGTCAACGGTTATCAATCGCATACAGCGCATGAAAGCGTCCCCCTTCAGCAAACACTTATTCTTCACACAGGAAATACAATCCAGATCATCTTTAATAATTACGGTCTTGGCATCACACACCGGAGACGTCTCAGCCGGGTCATCCGGCCCCGACAAAACGACCAACGGGCAGTTTACCGCCCCGGCCAGATGCGCCAGCCCGGAATCGTTGCCGATAAATAGCTTCGCAAACGATAGCACGGCTGCCACCGACCTCAGCGATGTTTTCCCACACAGATTGAAAATCTTATCCGATCCAAACGCCTTGATCTCTTCCGCGGCATCACTGTCATCGGCTGTCCCGACCAATACGATTTTCTTATCCAGTTCGGAGACAATTCGCCTCGCCAGATTACCGTACTTCTCACTCCCCCAGCGTCGCGATTCACCAATCGCCCGAGGCGCAACTGCCACATACGCATCATCGTACGACAACCCGACTTCTCCCAATGCCTCCTCGCCGCCCTGAATATCCTCATGCGACAGCGACACCTGCGGATTGTGCGCCTTCGGCTTCTTCCCGGTCACCTTCTCCAGCAGATATAAATAACTCTGCATTCGATGCATCGGCTCCGCCGGAGACTTCACCGCCCGCGTCAAAATAATCTTGCGATTATCCGAATCGAACCCGACCCGCCCGGTCACACCGGCCAGCTTGAAAATCAATGCCGATGAAAACGACGGAGGAAAAAGAATCCCGATATCGAAATGATCCCCCTTAATCGCATCAGCCGCCCGCTTTGGCCCAAGAATTTTATTACTCTTGTCGTCGATTTCAACAACGAGATCGATGTCGGGATGATTGATAAATAAAGGAGCCGTCGCCTTGCGAGCCATGACCGCAATGTGCGAGGCCGCGGTGAGTTTCTTGAGATTGTCAATGGCCGGCAGCGCCATCACGGCATCACCGACCCAGTTCGGCGCCCTGACAATAAGCTTCATTTACGGAGTATCCGTCTTCTCCAGCTCGATCAAATCGTGATAATAATCCTTTAATGTCGTCAAGCGGTTCTTGGCCGCTTCGAGATAATATACTTCATTTTCAAGCAGGTCGCCTTCAGAAATTAGCCCTTCCTGAAATTTATCTTTCGCTTCCTTGAGCTTCTTGTCAGCCAGTTTCAGCTCGTCTTCCAAAAGCTGTAACTTCGAAAAATTGATCTCCATTCGCTTGATGGCGATTTCCATCTTGTTTTTCGCATTGCGCTGAGCCGCCAGGTACTCCAACCGAGACGACTCATAGGCCAGCTCGCTCGACCGCACATTCGCCTTGGACGCGCCGCCATCCCACAGCGGATATGACAGTTCAACCGATATCTGCCAATCTTTAGTATCATTGTTGTTGTCATTGATATCGTTCAAGTAGATGTCATCATTCTGATATTCCTTCGATATCGTAACATCTTCCTTACCGAGCTGATAAGTCGCCCGCAATGTACCGTTCAGCCCTCCACCGCTTCTCGTATTCTTCAGATCCCGCTCGGACGACTCCATTTTCATCCGCGCCAGCTCTGTCTCGGCAGTATATTCGGCATTTGCCTTGAGCCACTGAATCTTGCTTGCTGCCGGCATCGAGGGAGTCGGAGGTGATTGCAAAGCGATGGATTGTTCATTCGGTATATCCAGCAAATGCTTATACTCATTCAGCTTTTCCTCATACGATGCCTCCGCATCGTACAAGGCCAGACGCTTTTCCAACCGTGTCGATTGACTCTCGACCCATTCTTCCTCGGTCATTATGCCGTCTGCATACTTGACCGAATCCCACTGCGCATTGAAAACAGCCAACTTGCTGTTTTTATCCGCCATATCCTTGTCCAGGCCGACCATGAGTAAATCGAAAAATGCGGTGACACCTTCTTTCTTTAAATCCGCCTGATCAACCCGCCACTGAATCTGCGCCTGTTCCATATTCGTTTTGGCCGAATTGTACGCCGAACGCGAATCAGACGTATTGAAAATCGGCTGACTGAATTCAAACGACAGCGTATTTCGCAGTGTTTTATCCTTCGCGGTCACAAGATACGAAACGTACTCTCCCCGGTCCTCATCATAGACATTAATGGTCGAGGGATACTTCGCATCCCGCCAATACACATAGCCTCGAATAGTAATATCGCCGCCCGTTATTACTTTATGTTGTAGCCTGATATCACCCGTTCGAGAATTCGTCCGACGCTTGGCCAGGATCGGGTCGGTAAAACCATAGAATTGCGCGAAGTTCTCAGTCTCGGTAAGCGACGGTACCGTCGAGTTCAACGATATCTCCGGCAGATAATACCCGATCTTCTCCGCATTGAACTTCGCCTGCGAAACCTCGAACTGCCCCTTGATAATCTGCCCGCGCGTGGACTTATCCAATAACCGCTCAAGCGTCTGCTCCAGGGTATACTCCTCCGCGAAGGCGGAAGAAATCATGAAACTGATGATGAAAACAACAAGACAAATCCAGACTGTGCGTCGCATGCTCACTCCATGTTATTCATACCGAAGCGCCTCGATGACATCCAGCGAGGCGGCCTTGCGGGCCGGGAAAAATCCGAATACCAGGCCCACCGCGGTCGATACGCCGACGGCGAGGAAAATCGAAAAATACGAAATAATCGTGCGCCAGTCGGCATAGGTCGAAATCCCTTTCGCCAATCCCAATCCGGCCGCCACACCGATAAAACATCCGATGAGGCAAATCGTCACCGCCTCGATCAAAAATTGACTCATGATATCCAACCGCGATGCCCCCACGGCTCGCCGCACGCCGATCTCGCGCGTCCGCTCGAGCACCGAAGCCAGCATGATATTCATGATGCCGATACCGCCAACCAGAAGCGATATTCCGGCGATTGCACCCATGACGATATTGAAAATCCGCTGCGTCTCCTGGCTCTGCGCCAACAGCGCCTCAGGCACGATGACTTTATAATCCGGTATCTGCCGATGCCGTCGGTCGATAATTTTCTCGATCAACGCCGCAGCCGCCTTGATGTCGCCTTCTTCCTTGACGCGCACGATAATCTGATCGATCTCATCGCGATTGAACATGGCATACGCCTCTTCGGGATTCCCCGACCGCGTCATGGCATAATCGAGATCGCGGTGAATTTTTTTCTCACACACCGTCAACGGGATATAAACATTGTCATTGACATTACCGAGGTCCATTCCACCGACCGATGCACCGGCAACCTTCTCATCGACGATACCGATTACCGTGAGATAAATATCCTGTAATCGAATCTGCTTGCCGATCGGATTGTCGAATCCGAACAACCTGCGCTTCACATTTGCGCCGATAGCACACACCTGCATGGCGTTGTTCACATCATCGATGCTGAAAAACGATCCCTCGCGAATACTCATCTTCATGGTCGGCAAATACGAAGGCGATGTCGCGATTACCTTCACGCCCGCCTCGCCGTCGGCGAAATACACCGTCGCGCCGTCTATGATTTGTGAGATTACGATACCGGAAAAAAGAGATGAATACAGAGCCAGATTTTCCGCGTCGCCGCGCGTGAGTCCCGGCGATCGGCCGCCGACGACATCGGAGCCGCCTTCGTCTCCGGGAATCTGCCCTTCAATGATGATATTGCTGCGTCCCAGCAGTTCGATCTGTTCCAGAGCATCCTGCTTGGCCCCCTCGCCGATTGACAACATGGCGATGACGGCCGCGACACCGAAGATAATCCCCAGCATCGTTAAAAAAGTACGGATTTTGTGGGCCAGCAGCGATTCAATCGATACCGAAACGACTTTAGCGTAGTCCACTTAACCCCCGATAATAATCATTTCAGACGATCCGCCTTTTTTCTTGCGGGTATTCTTCTGCGTCGGTTCCTGCATCTGCTTCTGCTCTTCGATATCCTTGGTCGGATCCAGAAGGCTGATTTCCTGTCCTTCTTTCAATCCCTCGGAAACGATCACCGACATATCATTGCGCTCACCAAGTGTGACGGGAATTTTATCACCGCCCTTCGAATACACGATGGTCGTATCATCCCGCTCGAATACCGCCTCGATCGGCACCGACAACACATCGTCGAATTCGTTGATGATAATATCGACCTTAGCCGACATACCCGGCTTCAACCGTTCGTCGGACGAATCTATGAGTACTTCGATATCGAATACATTGATTTGCGAACCGCGCTCCTTGCGATGCGCCAGCGTCCCGATTTCATTGACGGTCCCCATAAACACCGGACCGGGAATGGCATCGAGTGTAATCTCGACCTTCTGCCCGAGCTTGACTTTCGATACATCCACTTCCGATACCGTCGTCTCGACAATCATCGTCGACAGGTCAGGCAGATTGATCAGTCCCTGGCCACCCCACGGGCTGTCACCCTCCTGAACTTTGGACATCGATCCGCCCTTCCAGATTTCCAGATACACGACCAATCCGGGAATCGGAGCCGTCAGTGTCATTTTCTCAAGATCACGAGTCGCCTGTTCCTTGTTGTCCTTCGCTTTATCGAGCTCGACCTGCATCTTCTGGATGTCCGCTTTCAGCATATTTTTTTTCTGCTCATAGGTCAGCTTTGCCAGCTCAAGAGTCATCTCGGCCTCTTTTTTAACCAGCGGCGCCTCGGACCGGCTCTCGCTAAATGCCCGCTCGGCCTTTTTCAGGTCCAGTTCAAGCTGCTTGAGGTCCATTTCGAGCTGCGCATCGGCGCGCTCAAGATTCGCCTGCGCGATCTGCAACTCGGCCTCGGCATCCCGCAACTTGGTCTGCTGCTCGGTCGGGTCGAATTGGACAAGGAATTCCCCCTCCTTGACCGTTGCACCCTCTTTTTCCATTCTGACTATCTGAAGATTGCCTCGAATGCGAGGCGCGGATATGGTCATCGAACGCTTGGCATCGAGTTGCCCGTTTTCGGACAGGGAGACGACGAATTCTCCCCTCGACACTTCGGTTGTGGGAATGTTGGCGCTGACGCCGCCGAACGAGAACAGGCTCAGGGCTACGGCGACAATGATCACCGACCCGCCGATAATGAGATATTTCTTCACAACATCCTCTCCGGTGCGAATCGTTTACACTAAGATGCACGAAATTCGGAAATGGTTTATGGCATAAATGTATTTATAAGCTAATATACTGCCTTATGTCCGAAAATACAAGTCACATACACACTGATTATTCTACGAATGTACCCTCGGATTGTTCCCCTTTGGGCACGTATTTAAATCGTCGATGAGTCCACAACCAGGCCTCCGGGTGCTTCCGGATTAGCCCCTCGTATCGCTCCGTATACAGTTTGGTCAGGCGATACACCTCGGCATCGGGATCGGCCTCCATATCCGGATAAATAGGCGGATAAAAATGACAATGATGCGTAAGATCTTCATTTCTCATTATATAGCCGGTCACTAACGGCGCGCCGGTACGAACGGCAAGCGTCGCCGGGGCCCGCGGTACCGAAACCGGGCGACCGAAAAAATTAATAATTATCCCCTGCGACCCGGCATGCTGATCCGACACGATAGCCACCTGCCGATTCTGCTTCAATGCCCGCAAAATCTCGCGCATACCGCCGTCTTTTTCGGAATGGATGACGCGAACGCCGCAGAATGCCCGCAAATCGGTTAAGTAGGCGTCGACCAATGCATTATGCTGCCCCCGCACGAGAAAATCAACAGGATATCCAATGGCGTTGATAAATGCGCCAACCAATTCCCAATTGCCGAAATGACTGCCGACTAATATCCCGCCTTTACCATGATCGAGAACTTCCTGAAAACTTTCGGTACCGTCCGCACTGACCAGATTCAGGATTTTCTCACGGTCAAGTTTGGGAAATCGGCACACCTCGGCCAGCGTCCGCCCGATATTGACAAAGACCCCCCGCGCGATTTCATCGCGCCGCGAGTCATCCATGTCATTACCGAAAGCAATCCTGAGATTTTCGACCACGACTTTATGCCTGGACAACCAGAGATTATTCGCGGCACTGCCCAACCGCCCCCCGAATATCACCGCCGCTCGATGCGGTAATAATCTAAACAGCCCGGCCAGCAGCCGCACGAACACATACTCAATCCCATGGCTTATCTTCATCGGGCTTTTCTACCTCGCCATAATCGAAGTCGGTTGAATGGAGTGAATCATATTCATCGAGCTCCTGCATCCGAGACTTGCGCCGGATTCGGGTCAGGATGAAACCGATAATGATAATCAAGGCCAGTATCAGCCAGATAATATTGCTGTTGAATATCACCGCCAACAAATTGTATCTCCCATTTAGATATATCTTGAACTCACGCTCGAACGTCCCATAGCCGGCTCCGGTCGCCAGTATCATTCCCTGATTAAACGTATTCTTGCGCCGACAACTCTCCAAAAATATACGAACACCGGAATCGCCATAGTTCTCCAGAAAATACCGGAAAGCCAGATACGACTCCGCATATGCCGTCTCCGCCCGACCCGATGTAAAACTGTTCAGTAATTCCATCTCGCTCAAATCCAGCGTATACCCGAGTAAAATCGCAGTCCCCATAGCAACATTGTCCTGCCAGTCCCATTCGGCCGACAGATACTGCGCCATCCCCTCATTGAACCACCTGGGAATCGGACGATATCCCACCTTGCGTGCTAATGCGATGTGCGTGTATTCATGCGCCGCCAGTTCTCCCAGCGACTTATCCCCGGGCAAGATGCGCGGCGATTTTATCACGATGCGATTTTTGTGCGCAATCGCCACCGCCGCCCCCCAATCGGGAATATACGGCCCGGCCAGGCTGTCGAATTGCTCTTTGGAATTAACGATATAAACGTCGAGACTGTCCTCGGGAAAGAAGCCGATCATTCGGATAAGCCGCCGATGCGTTACCTCAATGACCGAATCGACATAAATCGAGTCTCGGGCGATATCCGCCCGGATATATGTCTGTCCCTGCGCAACGACCGGAAGCAGACACATGACGGCCACTATCACAACCAGCGCTTTTATAGAATCTCCTTACGGGCCGGGTTTGGCATGAACACGAAACTTGCGCGTCAATGAAATCTTGTTACCGCATCTATCGGTGACTGCAATTTCGAGCGTATGCAATCCCTCGACCAGTCGCCAGTACGGTTTTGAAACAAATGATTTCCGCTCGGGATCATATTCCGGCGACAGCCACTTGCCGTCAATCGACACATCGAAATTCAAATCGTTTTCTATCCCGGACAATTCCTCATCGAGTTCGAATGTAATATTCGGACGACTGATTTTTACCGAATTCCGCTCGTCGATATTAAGGTTAACGATTCGAGGCGCCGTCGTATCACTGATTATGGCAAGAACTCCCGTCCCGCCAAGATCGGAATGCAACACGCCACTTGCGGCATCATATGCCCCGCCGGCCCACAACCAGCCTTTTTCTTCATTGTAAATATACAGCCCGACTTTTTCGGGAGCCTCAAACTGCTTGATAGTACTCTGAAAATCCGCCCAGTCGGCGAAATCATATGCCTCCGGTCCTAAAACAAATGGGCCGAGCAAAATCGCACCGCTTAGAGGTGGCGGTACAACGGTATCGCGGACGGTCAATAATGCCGTATCGAACAAATCTCCGGCATCGAAAGCAAGACTGATATCCTGAGCCGGAGATATACTCGCCGCCTGCCCCGGCCGCACGACATGAATATCGAGTATCGTCGTATCCGGACGATATCCCACCGGTCCGCGCACGATGACGGATTGGAGATTTCGACTATTACTTCCCGGCCGATAATATGCCGCGAATCGATTATTCGACGCCTTGGTAAAGAATACATCGTCACGCCCGGCATCGGTAACAACTTCGCCCATGAGCCAGTTGATCGATGGGTCCACCGCCTTGACCGACAACAATACACCACCGGACACGATCGACGCCGACATTGAATCGACTACCACTTGCCCCACCGGAATCGTCGATGATGTCGAAAAATAATACGGCGGATATGCCACCGAATCGGCCGAAAACGTCAGGAGAAAATTCGTCCACTGCGAAAAGTCACCCCGCAGCCGAATGCGATCATCCGCTATTTCGATGTCCGGAAATACCGGAATCGGCATGTCGGCCGTTCCCGGATGCGACAGCACGACTGTGTCGAATACCGGTCGATTCGGTTCGGGATTGAGCGGAAGCTCGATAAGCGAATCGGAAAAAATCGCCTTGTTTATCGGCGCCAGAAAATCAGCCGACACCGCCCCGTAAAACGTGAAGGTCAACGTGCTTTCGTTACCGAATGCATCCGATGCCGTAATCAGGACCGTATGAAATCCATTTGCCGTCGGCATAAACGTCCCATCACCCGCGGCACTGGCATCATATCCGACAAACTTATTCCCCGGCTTCCGATATAAATTATACACTCGCTTGTATGTCTCGGAAAACTCAGGATGCAAATCCTTATCGAGCTGACTGTACGTATTATCATCATACGGTATCCGATCATACTCGACCCGATGATACAGCGTCCCGTCTATGAACACCGCCACTTTCGACGGCCCCAGTGTAAACGATCCTCTCGCCAGATAATCCGAAATCGCCGCCTGCATCGCGATGCGACCGGTAATAACGAGTGTATCGGCAATGATAAACTCGCGGGTTTTTCCAATCCGCTGCGGCGTCAACTGTGCCCGCCGCTTGCCGTTTGGAAACAGAGACGACTCATCGATATAATTGAACCAGACGGCGTCGAACGATGGCGCAGTCCGATCCGAAAACTTCACCGGGAAATACAGCGGATTAATCGGATGACCGGCGGCATTCCGAATCTCGAAATGCAAATGAGGCGCTCCTGCGCCGGTTTGCCCGGTTCGGGCGATAAATTCGCCCTTTTTCACGGGCAATTCCGATTTGTCGAGATACAGATCCTGAAAATACCGCTTGGATTCTATCTGCTTGTCCTGCAAATAGGTACCAATTGTCATATTATATCGCTGCAAGTGTCCGAACACATACATCCGGCCGGAATTGCCCATCAAATAGAGCCCCTTGCCATAGCCGGTATACGATGTCTTAATCCGGTAAATGTACCCGTCCTCGGGCGCAAACACTTGCGCCCCTTCCTGGCCGCCGGTACGAACATCGACGCCCATGTGGAAACGGCCCGGCCGGGTATCCCCGAAGCCTGAGGAGAACTGTTTTTCCAGTTTTAGCGGCCACTGAAAGGAACCGCTGAAATCTTCCGCCCCAGCCGAGAAGCTGGACAGAAAGACCAAAACGACCGATAGTATTGTAAAACGAAGCATTGGGCCAAGTTAACACTATTCCGTGTAAGGGCAATTAAATTTTTACCAAATCATCTCAAAAGGTAAAAACAGAAAAATGGCTTGCCATGTTTCGGGAATTCGCTATATTGTGAGGCTTAAATCGCGCTATATGTGGAAGTGTGGTTCTACGGGCAGAATTCCTCATCCGCCGGAAACTGCGCGTGTTCGTAAAGGAGTTAAGTGACATGCTTAGTAGCTTTCGCAAACTGACCAAAGTCGTCATCTGGGTAGTCATCGTTGCCTTCGTCGGAACGATTATTCTGGTCTGGGGCGCCGACATTACGAGTAGTAAGGCGCAAAAAAATATCATCGGCACCATCGCCGGCAGGGATATCGACTTTGGCCTGTATCGGCCGTTTTTGGATCGCCTCTATCAGCAGGAACAGCAAAAGCTCGGCGATCAGGATATGGATGCCACCATGATCAACAACCTGCGCCGTCAGGCCTGGGATAACTTTGTCGCCGACTATCTCATGAATCAGGAGCTGGACAAGCGCAATGTCACTATCACGAATAAAGAGATGTACCAGTACCTGAAATATAATCCGCCGCAGGAATTCCGCGAGAATCCCGAATTCCAGACCAACGGGCAGTTCGATTATAACAAGTACCTCGGTACCATGGCGAACGAACAGGCCACCTATTACTGGAAACAGGTTGAAAACTATTATCGACCGGAACTCGCCAAGGCAAAACTGCAACAGTTAATCGCCTCTACGGTACGCGTCGGCGAGCAGGATATCCAGGAATACTACATGGATACCCAGGAAAAAGTTAAAGTCGAATACATCAATGTGTCGACCGCCAAATACATCAACCCGGCCCCGGAAGTTTCTGAGGACCAGGTCCTCGACTATTACAACAGCCACAAAGACGATTATAAAGTCGAAGACCGCGCCTCCGTCGATTATGTCGAATTCTCCAAAGAACCGACCGATGAAGACTGGGACTACATTATGAAGGAAGCCGATGATGTCAAGGCGTTGATCGATGACGGCGAGGATTTCGCCGAAATGGCCATCTCCTATTCCGAAGGTCCGTCAGCCCCTCAGGGCGGCGACCTTGGCTGGTTTAAAAAAGGCCAGATGGTAACCGAATTCGACAGTGCCGCATTTGCCATGAAAGTCGGCGAAGTCTCCGAACCGGTCAAAACGAAATTCGGCTGGCACATTATTAAGCTCGAAGATAAGCGCAAAAAAGACGGACAGGATGAACTCAAGGCCCGCCATATACTCTTCAAAATAAAGGCATCGGAAAATACGCTGAGCAAAGCGTTTACCAAAGCGCAGGAGTTCTTAAACAACGCCGAGAGCGACGGCTTTGATGCGGCTGCCGAAATGGATTCACTGGAAGTCAAAAACACCGGCCTGTTTACGGAAAACCAGTCTATTCCGCAACTCGGAAATATGCGAGGCGTGAATAATTTCGCCTTCCAGCACGATATCGGCGATATTTCTCATACCTATGAAAACTCCTCCGCCATGTTTGTCGTTCGCGTTGCAGAAAAGGCCAAAGCCGGTATTGCGACACTCGATGAAATCAGAGACCGCGTGACCGCCGATGCTCGACGCAAACTGATCATGGACATTTGCCTGGGTCAGGCCGATAAGGTTTACGATCAGGTAAAGGACGGCGCCAATTTCGAAAGCGCGGCCAAAGAGGCCGACTGTTCATACGACAAAACCGACTTCTTCGCACGCAATGGATTCATCAAGGGAATCGGGCGCGACCCGCAACCGCTCGGCGCGGCCTTCTCACTCAAGAACCCCGGCGACATCACGAAACCGGTCGAGTATTCGCGCGGCTACGTCATCTTCAAACTGCTCGAACGCCAGAGCGCCGATCTGACAACCTATGCTACGGTGAAGGATTCCATCCAGCAGGTGCTCTTTCAACAGCGGGCCAACGAGGTGCTCAATGCCTGGTACGTCGAGTTGATCAAAGACGCACATGTCGAAGACTACATAGACGAATTCTTTACGGTGAGATAACAAGCATTTCGCATGTCACAAAACCCCGGTCTCGACCGGGGTTTTTTTATGCCTGCAATCGAATAATCTTGCCCTCAACCGCTATACCATGTACAATGAGCGAACTCGAATTACCGGAGCATAACCTGGCATGTTGCTGATACCGCTGAAAGACGACAATCCGACCGGGAAATTTCCCATCGTCACCGTGATAATCATCGCGCTGAACTGTCTTATCTTTTTCTATCAGAAATTGCTCCCGGCCGAAATGCAGTTTTACTTCACGGTACAATACGGCTATATCCCCTATGAACTGACGCATGCCGCCGAGCTGACGCCTCAAATGCCGTTCTCCACCTGGCTGACGCCGTTCACCTCGATGTTCATGCATGCCGACTACGCCCACATCGCCGGTAATATGCTCTACCTGTGGATATTCGGGAACAATGTCGAGGATTTCCTCGGGCGGGCGCGTTTTGTCATTTTTTATATTTTCGCCGGACTGGCAGCCATTGCCCTGTTTACGGCAGTCGACTTTGATGGCACGACACCGCTGGTTGGGGCATCGGGAGCCATTGCCGGAGTCATGGGCGCCTATTTCGTGGTTTGGCCGCGCGCCCGGGTCATGGTTTTATTCTGGTTCATCTTTTTTGTACGATTATTCTGGCTGCCTGCTGTTTTTGTACTCGGCGCCTGGATAGCCCTGCAAATCATCATGGGAATGGCCACGGTCGGAGGGCCACAGATGGGCGGTGTCGCCTGGTTCGCGCATATCGGCGGTTTTGCTTATGGTTATATCTTTTTACGATTGGCGGCACGACACCGGACAAAAACAAAACGAGGCAGGGTAGTCTAAGTCCCGCCTCGCCTGTACGATTCAATCCTCAAGCGCTTACCGAGAATCGGTACAATTCGCTGTATCCCCGTCTTCGAGGGATCGGATTTTATACTCAAGCAATTCTATGCAAATTGGAATTTCTTCCACTAAATAGGTATGAGAAATATACTAAAAGAATACCGATTCCCTACTATATTTTTGTAACAACCTGTTACAAACAATAGTATGGCAGGAGCCCCACGCTCTTCCAATAAAGGTCAACGAAGTTGACGGATTGGGTGCCCAACCTCTTTAGGGTTGGGATGAGATATCTGACTCAAAATATGCCCGACTCTTGTGGGCATCTCATCTACTGGTATCCCACCCAACGAGTGGGTTCTTCCAGATATTTCGGCTATGCTTTCATGACTACACAATTCCATCGGTGTAACCTCTATCGCCGTCATTCTGAGAGAGTCCCGTCTTCGGGACGACCGAAGAATCTGCTCTTGTTTCTTCAGTAGGTCAAGACCCTTGTGGTCTTGACATGCGCGAAGCGCAACCGGGCGATTCGTGAATCGCCCCTACACTCTGGCGGGACCCCACCCTCGCCCGAAGACAGGCATCGGATGGGTCACCCGGTCTCAACCACCCCCCAGCCCCCTCCTTGGGAAGGAGGGGGAGCGGATTGAGCCAAAAACAGAGAAATCATTAGGGTTATCCACACTGCTTCGGAGAATAATTCATTGTAATTAGTTGATGCCGTTTTCGTTAGGGAGAATTGGGTTTGTTTGCTCATTTTCAGGGGTCCCACTCAAACTCCCCACTCTCTTATCATCGTCAACATGTTTCGTCATTCGTTTCATCTGCCAATAGAGTCGAAACATGCGAGTGATTTGTCTTTTAGATGTAGACGTGGCGGTACCTCCTATATAACTGATGTAGTTTTTCATACAGGAGGATGGAGTCGGGATTACTAGCGAAGTTGGTGGGGAAATGAGAGATTCACGCATCACGCTAATGGCAGGAGCGCTCTTCTTTCATCAGAGTTTTCAACAGGGCTCCTGCCCCCTACAACTTGTTAATAAATGGCAGGTTTCTTTTGGAAACCTGCCATACAAAATTATAGGCTCTTGCAAATTGCCTTATAACGAAATACCTTGAGGAGGAGAATTGAAAGGGGCACTTCTGCAACTAATGCCGGTAGTAATATCGGGCCGGCCATCACATCGGTGTTTTGAAATAACAATATCCAAATCATGTATGAGGAAAGAAATGCACATATGCGGGTAAGTAACACAATGCCGACAATTCGGCTGATTCGCCTATCCTTATTCAACACGAGTATTGCGAACACCTGATACACTGCCCCCATGCAATAGACGACACTGCCTAAAAACAGGTTAAGTTGCGCCAACTCAAAGAGTTTTATATAATGCTCTTCCTGCATACACACAATCTCCGAATCGCGGCGGCCGGGGGGTCCATCCGATGTCCCGCTCTGCGGGGCGAGGGTGGGTTCCTGCCCACGGGCCGGTCCGCCTCGGCGGACGGCCCCTACAAAAGACTTGCTACCCCAACGTCAGCAGACTCGTCAATGCGAGGGAATAATACACATTGTCCGGGCCGTCGCAGTTGGCCATCAAGGCTACCGGGCATTTGCCGCCCACAATAACGCCCGCCGTCTTTGCCTTCGCCACCAGCGACATCGCCTTATAAATACCATTCCCGGTTTCGACATTCGGCGCGATCAACACATCGGCCACTCCCGCAACGGGAGAGACTACACCTTTGTCCTTGGCCACCTCGGGCACCGTCGCGCAGTCCATCGACAGCGGGCCGTCGACGATACACCCCTTGATCTGCCTGCGATCCGACATCTTGGCCAGCACGGCAGCATCCTTGGTTACATCCATGACCGGATAAACGACCTCGACCGCCGCCGTCACGGCGACTTTCGGCGTCTCAACACCCAGCCGATGAGCCACCCCCACCGCCTGCCCGATGATATCCATCTTGCCGACCAGATCCGGCGCAGGCGTCACGAATCCGTCGGACAATAGCAACAACCGAGGATACTTTTCATGCTCGAATACCGCCACATGGCAGGCCGACCTTTTATGCGGCACGAACCCGTTGGCAGCCAGAATATCGAAGGCATCGATATATTTTTCACCTAAAATCAGATATTCGATCTGTCCGCCGGCGAGCATCTTCACCGCCTGCGCGCAGGCATCGCCGATGGAATCGGCATGGATAACCGGGAGCTGAAGGTCATCGACTTCGGCTTCAAGTAATACTTGAGAACATTCTTCTTTATTGTATAATACTATCGATTTGGCAATCTTGTCGCGAGACGCCTGCGCCATCATCTTTACGGCCTGAACATCCGGCAATCCGATGTATGCCGCGCGCGGAATCTTGTTTTTCTTGGCCTCTGCCTGCATATGCGAGACGAGCTGTTCGAAAGTCGTAATTTGTTCCATGATCAGCCCTCCCCTTGCGTACGGCGATAGTAGTCGGCAGTCAGACAGGCCAGCGCAATCGATGTTTTCTTGCCAATCACCGGATCGGTGCGCGATACCAGCGAGACCGGAATTTTCGCTCCGATAATAACCCCAGCAAAAATAGCCTCGTGAAAAATAATCATACTCTTGGTCGTGATATTGCACTCCTCGATCGAGCCGACGACATAGACATCGGCATCCCCGGCCACCGGATGATTTGCCCCGATCTTTTTCGCCACCACCGGCGAAATGGCGGTATCGAATGCCATCGGCCCGGCGATTTCGAGGTCGGGGATGTTTTCCGCCCGGAGCGCCTCGGCGATTTTGGCGCTCTCGCTCGTCTGCGGCATGGATGCGACGACTCTATCAGTCGCGGCCGAGAGAGCCACCTTAATCGGTTTGATACCCAATGCCCGCGCGACAATGAGAGAATTCTTTACAATATCGATTCGCTGTTGCTCATCCGGCTTGACGACCATGCCGCCGTCGGTAATCAGCAATAACTTGTCGCGGCCGGGAATCGTCAGCACGGCCACATGCGACAGTGTCGGCCCCTGGCGGAGCCCAAACCGTTTATCGAGCACCCCCTTCAACAGCGCCGAGGTCGATACGAAGCCTTTCATCACGGCATCGGCATTGCCCTCGGCGGCCAGTTTGACCGCCCCGAGGACTGCTTCGTTCGCATCCGGGACATGGATAACATCCAGATTATCCAGCGACACTCCCGCCTTGTCGGCGGCCTCCTTTATTTTCGCCTCGTCGCCGAACAGCGAGCCATCGCAGATGCCGTCATCATACGCCGACCGGATGGCCCCGAGCACATCGGCATCTTGCGCCACCGCAACTGCGATACGCGGCCGCTTGCCGCCCGCTGATAATTTCTTCGCGGCATCTATAATATCTTGTGAGGATTTCAGCATGCTATATCTCTCATTTATTCGTAGACCTGAATGGTTTCTTCTCCATTGAGCGCCCGGATGGCGCCTTCGGCCAGCGCGATCATTTCGAATTCCCCCGCGGCATTGATAACCGGGGCGATGAATTTCACATACTGCTCGATGGTGTCTCTTAGTTTCTCCGAGTGCGCCATCCCCCCGGTGAGGATGATTCCCTGCACGTCCCCCTTGAGGACTGCGGCGCAGGCGCCGATTTCCTTGGCGATCTGATAGCACATGGCATCGAAGATCAGCGCGGCCTGATTATCGCCGGCGGCGATTTTCTTCTCGACCTCGCGCAAATCGGATGTCCCCAGATAGGCAATCAGGCCGGACTCCTTGGAGAATTTCTTCACCAATTCATCCTTCGTGAACTTCCCCGAAAAACACAACTCAACTACACCGCCAATCGGCAGCGCTCCGGCTCGATCCGGTGAAAACGGCCCCATTCCAAGCAGCCCATCGTTGACATCGACAACTCGCCCCTTCTCAAGCGCCGCAACCGATATGCCGCCGCCCATGTGTGCGACGACGAAGTTGACTTCATCGAGCTTCTTGCCGAGTTTTGCCGCCTCTGCCCTGCCCATTGCCTTGATGTTCAAACAATGCGACCGGCACTTGCGCTTGATTTCCGGCACTCCGGAGATGCGCGCCAACTCGGTGAAATTATCAGTCGTTATTGGATCGGTGATGTATGCCGGGATTTTGTGTTTCTTCGCAAAATAGTCGGCCAGTATCGCTCCCAGATTCGAGGCATGATTCGAATAGGTCGATTTGGTCACATCATCCAGCATCTGCTTCGAAATCGAATATGTGCCGCCCTTGAGTGGCTTCAGCGGCGCGCCTCGGCCGGCGATAGCCGTAAATTTTTTATCCGCATCCGGCAGAGTATCCAGCCATGCCTCGATAGCGGCGCGGCGCAGATCAAACTGCTCCGACACTAAATCGAATTTCGCCAGCTCGGCGGCAGGATGTTCGACATTCTTCGAGTGAATCTCCTTCGTGCCGGCATAGACGGCGACTTTGGTCGATGTGGAACCGGGATTGATAACGAGAATAAGCGGGGTGTGTTCGGCCATGAAAGTCCCTTTCCGAGCGTGGTGCCCCAGTAGAAAAAAGGCGACCGCACCGGGCCGCCTTTTATAAGAATCTAATTATACACCGGCCTTCGCCAGGGCACTGCCCTGTTCGAATGCCTTGAGATTGATATCGACGAATTTCGGCTTGACCAGCCTCTTGATCGCCTCCTGCCACACAGAGGCATCGAAACCCATAAACGGCGAAGCCACGGCCAGCAATATTGTATTAACCAGACGTATATTGCCCAGTTCTTTGGCCATTTTATCTGCCTCGATAGCGATCACATTGTCGGTCTTCTTCTTCATCTCGCCAACCGGATCTTCGGGATAATGAACATCTCCAAAATTAGCAATCGGCGGCACGAGACGCGTTGTCGAAACGATCATCTTGCCGTCTTTTTTCAGCCAGTCGATTGCCCGCAGCCCCTCGGCCTGTTCGAATGACATCACGATATCGGCCTGCCCATAGGGGATGATAGGAGAATAAACCTTTTTTCCGATGCGCACATGCGAAGAAACGACACCGCCGCGCTGCGACATGCCGTGGACTTCCGATTTTTTTACATCGAGGCCGGACATCTGGGCGACTTCCGAGAGAAGCTCCGAGGCCAGCAGCACGCCCTGACCGCCAACACCGACTATCAATATATTCTGTGTGTTGTTTTCCATGATCGACCTCACTTTACCCCTTCGGGCTGTTGTTTGAGCACAATCGCTTCCGGTTGACATACCTGCGCGCACAGCGTACAGCCGGTGCACAGGGTGGCATCGATTTCCGCTTTCGGGCGATGCTTCTTCGTCAACTCCTTCGATGGCAGAATGGCCGGGCAGCCGATGCGGAAGCAGGCGCTGCAGCCGTTGCACAATTCGAGATCGACTTCATACGGCACATCATATACACGCTTCGGCATCAGAGCACACGGGCGGTTGGTAATCAATACCGACGGGCCGGGCTTTTCAATCTCTTCCTGTACCGCCTTGAGCGTCTCTTCATAGTTGAGCGCATCGATTGTGCGGACGGATTCGACGCCGAGCGCCTTGCACAGTTGCACGAAATCAACCGATTTGGTCTCCTGCCCCATCAGCGTGTGGCCGGTGGCGGGGTGTTCCTGTCCACCTGTCATAGCCGTGATGCGGTTATCCGCGATAATGGTCGTGACATTCGATTTATTGTAGACGGCATCCAGAATACCGGTGATACCCGAGTGCAGGAAGGTCGAATCGCCGAGGACGGCGACGATACCCTTCTCCGAGCCGTTCACCTTTTCCATGCCGATGGCATTGCCGATGGACGCGCCCATGCAGATGCAGGTATGGAGTGATTCCAGCGGCTGGAGCGTCCCCAGCGTATAGCATCCGATATCGCCGGTAACGGTCAGTTTGAGCTTCTTGAGCACGGTAAACAATCCGCGGTGCGGACAGCCGGGACAGAGTACCGGCGGGCGCGGGAACAGTTGCTGCGGATCGTACCCGGCCTCTTTCACTTCCGAGATGACTCCGGCCTTCTGGAATCCCTTGGCGACGCGATAGGGCGACAGTTCCCCCTCGCGACCGAAGAATTCCTTGCCCTTGACCGATATCATGCCGGCGGCCTTGATCGTTTCCTCGTAGTATGGTTCGAGCTCCTCGACGATGTACACCTGCTCGTGCGAATCGACGAACTTCTTAATCATCCCGAGCGGCAGCGGAAAGCCGATGCCGATTTTGAGCACATCGGTTTCCGGCAGAGTCTCTTTGACATACTGATATGAGATACCGCCGGTGATAACGCCGATTTTCGAGCCGAATGATTCGACCCGGTTCAGAGGCGACTGTTCAACGTACTCGGCCAGCTTGGCCGTGCGCTGAAGAATATATGAGTGTCTGGCGCGGGCATGCCCCGGCACCATGACATATTTCTTGACGTTTTTATCGAAAAGATGCTGTTCGCCGAGTTTAATCGGGTCTTTGATAACGACCAGTCCCTTGGAATGCGATACGCGCGTCGTCATGCGGAGCATGACCGGGGTGTCGAAATTCTCGGATATTTCCAGCGCCAGCAGAACCATATCCTTCGATTCCTGAGAATCGGACGGCTCCAAGAAGGGAATCTGCGCGAACTTGGCGAAATAGCGGTTATCCTGCTCGTTTTGCGAAGAGTGCATTTCGGGATCATCGGCGCTGATGAAGACGAACCCGGCATTGACACCTGTGTACGAGAAGGTCATCAGCGGGTCGGCCGCGACATTGACGCCGACGTGTTTCATGGTAACCATGCTGCGGCCGCCGCCGAGCGAGCCGCCGATACCGACTTCGAAGGCGACTTTTTCATTGGGCGACCATTCGCAATAAATAGACGGATAGTGCTCCGCCACATTTTCTAAAATCTCGGTGGACGGCGTTCCCGGATAGGCTGCGGCCAGCTTGACACCGGCCTCGAATGCGCCTCGAGCAACCGCCTCGTTACCGGATAAAAGTTTTTTCATCTTTCACCCACCAATCTATATTCGATACAATGTTATTCGCTGAGCCTATAGGGGCTCCTTATCTTAAAGGCATATATTACCATGCGGAGGAAGAAAAATCAAGCCCCCGCGGGAGTTTTCATGGAGAGCAATTGTCCTGATTTAGTGTAGGGGCCGGGTCTCCCGGCCCGGTGGAATTTACTCGCAAGTTTTATAATCCCCCGTCATTCCGAGAAGCGACGCCTTCTTAGGCGAGCGACGAGGAATCCGCTCTTGCCTCTTTTTTTCACACCACGGAGAATGAACCGGGTAGCCCGACCCTTCAGGGTCGGGATGGATAAACCTGCGTAGGGGCCGGGTCTCCCGACCCGGGGGACTCACTCACGAATGAAACTCCACCGTCATTCCGAGAAGCGCCCCTTCTTGGGGGAGCGACGAGGAATCCGCTCTTGCCTCTTCATCCCCTCTAGGTCCTGATCTTGGTGGCCCATCCGATGGCCGTCTTCGGGCGAGGGTGGGGTCCTGCCCGGACCAACCGCAGAATAGTGGAACATTCTCATTTATCGTTAATCATCTAATCCCAACCCTAAGAGGGCGTGTTGAAAAAGGGATATTTAAAGGCTTGCAATGAGATGTTCATTTAGATAAGAATAGGTATGCAAACACGCCGAGAGAAATTAGGATACGGGATGACGCTGATGCCGTCTTTGGAAGAGTTAGTACCCACAGACCATCCTCTTCGTCGTCTCGATCGGGTATTGAACCTGGATTTCATTCACGACGCCGTTGCCGACAAATACTGCCCGGATAACGGTCGGCCGTCGATAGATCCGGAAGTCGTGATCCGTTTGTTTCTACTTCAAGCCATAGAGGGTATCGTTCACGTGCGTGACCTGATGCGTCAAGTGCAGGTGAATCTGGCGTACCGGTGGTTTATCGGGTATGGAGTCGATGAGAAGCTTCCTGACCATTCAACCTTGTCGAAGGCGCTGGATCGCTTGGGCGGCGAGGTGTTCGATGAGCTTTTTTCACGGAGCATATCTCAGTGCAAGAAGAGCGGATTGATCGAGGGGAAGGTGCTGCATGTGGATGCGACGACGATCCGAGCCGACTTGGATGTCACCCGCGTGAATAAGGCAGACAGTCCCGATCGGGATGCTCGTTTCGGTCGCTTTCCTGACGGGAAGATTCGTCCGGGGTACAAACAACACACGGTAGCCGACGGTAAGAATCGCGTAGTGTTGGATGTTTCGGTGACGGCTGCAAACGGTTCAGAGCATGACGAGGCGGTGTCGGTGATTGATGAGGCAGTTGCGCGGTTGGATGCGCCACCTGAAGCGGTGTGTGCCGACGGAGCGTATGCGAGCGGGGAGAATAAAGATTCCTTGAACAATCGGGGCATTCGTCTGGTGAGTCCCCCGGCAAAGGCACGGAAGGCAACGTGTCAGGGGAAGTTTACGGTCGAGGATTTTGTGTATGAGGAATCAGATGATGTGTATGTGTGTCCGGCCGGGGAGCGGTTGACGTTTCGAGGTTTCGATTCGACTCGCCCGGGTCGTCGAGAGTATATGGTATCAGGTCGTCCCTGTCGTCATTGTCCGTATCGTTCCCGCTGTACAACTAGTAATCGTCGTCGTTTGCGAGTTGGCCCTCATCATCAATCATTGAATCAGTTGCGCGCCGATAGTCAGACAGAGAGTTTCAAGAATCTGTATCGGTCTCGTGCCCCGGTGATTGAGGGTGTGTTTGCGGAGGCGAAACAGTGGCATGGGTTGAGACGAGCCTGGCGGCGAGGTCTGTCCAAGATGCGGGTGCAGTGCCTTTTGATCGCGTCGGTTCTCAATTTCAAACGGCTGGCGACCGTCTCTTTATCCCTTTTAGTCGATCTATTCCGGTTTATCATGCCATCAGACGCTCACAACCGCGATCAGAGCGATGAAAATCCATTCGCCACCGGATTCCTCGCGAAACTCGCAAGTATTGTAGCCGCGTAAGAAAAGCCCGGTTATTCAACACGCCCTTCAGGGGTGGGATAGATTTTTATCTGGATTCATTTACCATACAGGACGATTCACGAATCGCCCGGTGCATTTAGTGCCCAATCTTTTTGGATTGGGACACCTGATATTTTACAAAACTATATTTCCAAAGTATTGTAAAATATTACCATAATTTCTCTTGACATAATTATAGGATTGTATATAATTACAATGATATTTGTATTCTGGAGAGTATCGCATTTATTTTTTTGATAGGAATAAATATGTCAAGTTATGCGGATTCAGATGCAATTTTAGAAATTAATAAAATCCTTCCACAACATCAAGCCGCACTTACTTTACTGAATGGTAAACTTCAGAATCCGATAGTAGGATCTTTTAAATGGCTTGATCTGGCCTGTGGAAAAGGGCAGGTAATTTCCCAACTAAATGACAATCTTTCGCCGACGCAGAGGGGGAAATTAATATACTTGGGATATGATATTAATGTTGAGTTTACTCGAGCGGCAGAAAGAATCGCTGATTCCTTACAGCTTGCGGATTATAACTTTGAACAAGGTGAAATGTCAAAATTCAATGAAATTATTGATACTGATTTAAAGTTCGACTTTATTACTTGTACTAATACTGCCCATGAGCTGCAGCCCGGTGCATTTGCGCAAATACTATTAAACTCAATGACAAGGTTAACTACTCAGGGCGAACTTTTTGTTTATGATATGGAGTCATTGGAAAAACCTGAATTAGGGGCATTGCCGTGGCATACTTCGGAAATTAAGACACTCTTATATGCAGCGTTTGAAGAACTTGGCACCGATTTTCGAGCTGAGCCTTCCGGATGGATACATAAATCATGCAGGGGATGGTCGGTTACTATACAGCGCCATTTTCTAAATAAGTCAGATGAAGATATTATAAATGCTAAAGATAAAATAACATCAAGAATAGATAAGGAAATAGATACAATTCTGCATGAGCGGCTCAAAGTATGTAATAAAAAGCTTCAGTCTTTTTATCGCTTTGGAGCCGATACTGGTAACGATTATACTACTTTAATTACGTCTTTATTTGAATTCTGGGCACTTAACATGGCAATAGGAAAAAGAGTATGTTAAAGGTATTTATATCACATCCATTTCATGAGAGAAGAAACGAGGAAATCGTTAAGGAATTAAGTCGTTTATTAGAATACTTTGATGCTGTAGTGACATCTTCATCTGATGGCGCTTTGATAGGCCTTAATTGGCAAAACAATATAGTTAACCTAATAAACGACTGTGCGATCATTATATGTTTTGCTGCGCAAGAAGAACCTAATATGATGTTTGAATTGGGATATGCGCTGGCTAAAAATAAATATATAATAATTATTGGGAATTTAAAAGATCTTCCAAGTGAATTTAGAAATTTGAGTTATCTACCTGCCGCGTCAACACCTTATGATATTTTGCTACACGTAGAAAAATATATTATTAACAAAAATAATAATGATTTTATTAAAGACAAGAGTAATAGCATTGATAAATACTCTATAGAAAAACTTCTTGACCGCCCTGAATTATTAGATTATTTGGATAACTCGCAATTCAACGAATTGATAATGGATTGGTTTAGGAAAAAGGATTATAATATAGAGCATACATTTATTGGCGATGACGATAGCAGAATAAAGCAAGACAATAAGTTCATCATTTTGGGGGCCAAAAGTGAACTCTATTATGGAATCCATACTTATAGATATGGTGATGAAGGATATGATTTTTGCATATACCCATTTAAGAGCAAAAAAGCTATTGTTAATGTAAAAAAGTATAATTATAAGACAAAAGTACCACTATCAGCGATAAATGATTTGAGCAAGACAATGTTACGTGAAGGAGTAGACTATGGTATTATTGTGTCAACTGTACCATATTCAAGCTCTGCTATCGACTTCATGCTTAATACAAGTTCCAATATTATGCTATGGACACTGAAGGACCTAAATAGGATGAAGTATTACCGAAAAGAGCAAGTTGAAACAACATATTTTGGGGAATTTTCAATACCAATAAATGAGAAATTTGGAAGAAATTAATTTTTGCCAATAATATAATAAACTAGAACGAACTATATTCATCGCCTCCTCTATCGGAAAACTAAATGGACTGCGTAGCCCTTCCGATGTCCTGCTTGCCGAATGAGGGTGGGTTCCCGCCAATAGCACACATCCTGGGATCGCGACGCCCTAAAAAGGGCTTGCGATGACTGGGCTCTATATAAAATGTTCATGGAATAGTGCGGCATTGCTCACATAGCAAAATAATCCGGAAGAACCCACCCAATACGTGGGGTACCAATCTCCCCCTCCTTCCCAAGGAGGGGGCCGGGGGGTGGTTGGGAGGAAATATAAACGTGCTCTGGATACCCGCCTTCGCGGGTATGACAAATCGATTAATACGGGAGTAATCTATTACAATTCGTTGGCAGAATCTGCAACACCGGCCGTATCCGGCTTCGGATGCTCCACCGGGTTCTCTTTATAATACTCGATCAGCGAATCGCCCACCGTGCGGGCGCGAGACCATATCGCCGGCCATTTGTCCTCGTCCCCCTCGAGCGCCTTGCGGAAATTCTCGAGCGAATCATCCGTGTACCCGTACACCGCATACACCGAATCGCGCGCCTGCATGAACAGCTCCGGTTCATTCCGATACAACTCGGCCAGCACGGCCAGCGACGAATACACCGACACGAAGGTGTGCGCCTGCTTCATATAGGCTTCCTCGTCGGTTCTCACCTTGTACCAGTAGCCGAGGCCCAGCGCGACGATTATCAAATACAGGATTATTTTGCGATAGTCCAAACTTAGTTATCTTTCCACTGGATTTTTTCGTATAATCGTGTAATTAAACAACTATGGAAGACAAAATGTCAAGAAATATATCGGAAGAGACGAAACAAAACTGGCGCGAAATCCTCGCCCAGAGCAAGATACAGTACCCCATCGAGCGACGCAAAAGCCGCGCGGTCAAAATCGGCGATGTCATCATCGGCGGCAATTTCCCGATTGCCATCCAGTCCATGACGACTACCGACACGCGCGATGTCGAAGCGACCGTCGCTCAGATCAAACAGCTCGAAGAAGCCGGATGCGAAATCGTCCGCGTTGCCGTCCTGAACAAAGACGCCGCCGCCTGCCTGGGGAAAATCAAAGCGCAGATCAACATCCCGCTGGTTGCGGACATCCACTTCTCGTTCAACCTGGCGCTCAAGGCCATCGCCGAGGGCGTTGACAAGGTGCGGATCAATCCCGGCAACATCGGCCCGGACTGGAAAGTCGCCGAGGTCGTCAAGGCGGCCAAGGGCGCGGGCATCCCGATTCGCATCGGCGTCAATTCGGGGTCTCTCCCCCAGGATTTGCAGGACGAATTCGGCCACGAAGACCCGCGCGCCTTCGTCGGAGCCGCCCTGCGGGAACTGGAGATTCTGGAAAAACACGATTTCTACGATACTGTGATATCGCTCAAATCAACCAACGCCAGTTGCGCCATCTATGCCTATCGGATGTTGGCCGAGTTGGTTGACTACCCCTTCCACCTGGGCATCACCGAGGCCGGTACCGAGTTCACCGGGTCGATTAAATCGGCCGTCGGCATCGGTTCGATCCTGTCCCACGGCATCGGCGATACCCTGCGGGTATCGTTGACAGCCGATCCGGTGGCGGAAATCAAGGTCTGTAAGCAGATTCTCAAGTCGCTGGCTCTGAAAAAGGACGGCGTTGAGGTCATCTCGTGCCCGACCTGCGGCCGCTGCCAGATTGATTTGATTCCGCTGGCCAATCGAATCGAGGAAAAGACCAAGCATATCAAGAAGCCGCTCAAAGTCGCCGTCATGGGCTGTATCGTCAATGGTCCCGGCGAGGCCAAGGCGGCCGATATCGGTATTGCGGGCGGGGCCAAGCAGGGCGTCCTGTTTACCAAGGACAAACCGCAGAAGACGTTCAAAGAAGAAGAGTTAGAGGCGGCTCTGCTGGCCGAAATCGAAAAGCTGGCGGCCGAGGAGTAACAATTTTCTCTACTCCGGCCTAAATGTTCTCATAATACAAGCCGAAATCTTAGATAAGGGGCGATGCTGAAGCAGTGTCGCCCTTCTAAGCATTAGTATGGGAATACAGGTATGAGTCGGGTACTCTTTTGTGATTGGAAAAACGCACCGGAAACGGCCAAAAGCGCGACTCTGTTTGAACTCACCGACCTCTCCGATTATGATATCGTCTTTTTCGATCCGCTCCGGTTCGCGATTTCGGCGGGCCTCCGGCAAAATGAGAACGAGGTCTACAAGACCGAGTATCTCCCCTGTTCCGAGGATGAACTGCGGACATTCGTCGCCGGCATCAAAATGGCGGTGGAAGTCCTGCGGGATTTCGTTATCGGCGGCGGGATGTTCGTCGTCCGATCAAACCTCCCCAAATCATTTATCAAAGTCACCAAGAAGAGCATCGTCGGCGTCATTTCCAATAAATACACCGAATCGGTCGTGTCGATATTTTACTGGCTCGAGGAATTCCTCGGGAAATTCGCCTGCCAGTATGGAATCGAACACTCGTTTTCCTATATCGCGCCGCGGTCCCGAATTTACAAGGCCTTCGGACAATGCCCGGCCGAATCGATCTGCGCGGTGACGCTCAACAGCACGGAATTCCAGTACGTCATCGCCGAGAGCTCACATGAGCCGTATCATCCGCTCATTTATGCCGTCAGCGGCAAGCACGGCCTCGGCGATACCTACATCATCCCGAAATTCCTGATCGATGACGAGGCCGCCCGCCTGGCTGATCTGTTCACTGAGATTCACAAGCACAAGACCAGCGGTATCGATTATCCCTTCTGGGTCGATCGCTTCGAGCAGAAGCTCAACCGGGCGAATCCATTCAACCGACAGGTGTTCGACATCGATAAAGAGATCGAATACCTCAGGCGCAAACGCGCGCAGGTGTTCGAACAGAGCGAAGACATCCGCGAACTGCTGCAACTGGTCTACGGCCAGGGCGAAGATTTAAAGTATGCCGTGAAGAAGGCCTTCGATATTATCGGATTCCAGTTCCCGGCGAAACCGGACTCGCTGAAAGATATCCCCTTCGATTTGTACATGCGCAACGAAAATGCATCGAGTATCGCGGTCGATGTCTATGCATCGGACAAGTATGCTGTCGATATCGAAGAATATGAACGGACAATGAAAAAAGTCGATGCCTGCGAGCGCGAGGATAAACCGAAAATCATCATCGTAGCAAATGCCGCCAATACGGTCGTGCCGAACAAGCGCGTGCAGGAGTTCACGGACGAGATGATTCGTAAAAATAATGCTCGCGGGTATACTCTGCTCTCGGCGGTAAATTTATTTGAACTTGCCTGCTCGGTGCTGGACAGCCTGCAATCGCCGAATCTGGATGAAATGAAGGCCTCGATTCAGAAGGACATTCTGGAATCCAAAGGCGAGTACAAGGCGGATATGCGCAAATATTTCGCCGTCACGACGGTATAGATTATTATTTCCCGGTAACAAGTAGATTCTTTGCCGCGGTGATACCGCAGTGTTGATATTTATCATACGCCTCAGCCGCCGCCTGCCGAATTTCATTATCAGTCTTCCCTGCCAGCCATGAATCGAGAATGGCACACCAGGCCACATTCAATAAAAAAAGGCGGGAGACATCCCGCCTTTAAATATTCTATAGAAGAGAAATGTTACGCGCCGGCTGTGCCCAAAGCTGCGGGCATCGGCCGTTTAGCCAGCTCCGCATCGATCATAAACAGGCCACTCGAAGAATCCTTGATCAGGCGCAGTTTAGCCAGAATATCATGGACCCCTTCTTCTTCCTCGACCTGCTCATCAATGAAGAACTTCAAAAAACTATTGGCGGCATGATCCTTTTCTTCTATAGAGAGGCTGGCCAGTTCGTGGATGTGAGTCGTCACGGACTCCTCGTGCTTTAAAGTCTCCTCAAAAGCATTGAGGGGTGATTTCCAGCCTTTCGAGGGAGCATCGATCTGACCGAGCACAACTTTTCCACCCCGGCTGAGAATATAATCATAGAATTTCATCGCGTGCATGCGCTCTTCTTCAGCCTGCATGCGCATCCAGTTGGCGAAGCCTTTGAGCCCGATTTCCTCGAAATATCCGGCCATGGCCAGGTACAGATAGGACGAATAGAACTCGCGGACCATCTGGGCGTTGAAGTTTTTCTCAATCTTCTTGCTAATTGCCATTGTATCCTCCAGTATCGCTAATCGATTACAAATTCAGGTAGCTCAATGTATTTGATCCGCCCGCTTTTGACAAGCCTGATTTTACAAAAAACGAGTGGATATTACCCATTGCAACAACGAAAATAGTCTTTTGTTTCAAGAGATTGTGAAGAATTCAACGATATTGGAAGTACCTAAAACGCCGCTTTATAATGCTCGATTTCGCCTTTATAAATCGTCACCGCGTCGATGCGGAAGTCCTTATCGCCAATGTCGTGGGTATCGATATATCGCTGAACAGCCCGGCGGAGCCGCTCCTGTTTTTTCTTATTAATCCACGCGGCGGGATGTCCGAAATCGTCGGTCAGCGCATGCTTGACCTCGACAAAAACCAGGCAGTTTTTATCCTGTGCGATGATATCGATTTCGAGATGTGAAAGGCGAGCATTGCGCTTGATAATCGTATAACCGAGTTTTTCCAGATATTCGGCGGCGATGTCCTCGCCGCGGGCGCCTTTTTGCTGCTTCGGCGTCCCCATCACGCCAGTGATAGTTCGGTCTGGGCAATGATTTCGGCCACCGGTTTGTACGATTTCCGGTGAATCGGCGTCGGGCCGTGTTCCTTCAATTCCCGCATGTGATCGGCGGTCGGATACCCCTTGTGTTTGGCAAAATCGAACTTGGGATAGATGTTCGCGTAGTGATCCATAATGCGATCCCGAGTCACCTTGGCGATGATCGATGCAGCTGAAATCGACCGACACGAGGCATCCCCCCCGACAACAGCGATCTGCGGCAGGTTGAGATTCGCAATGGCCTGATTACCGTCGACAAGAACGCAGTCCGGCGTGAGGTGTATTTTTTTCACGGCCTCGGTCATGGCTCGAAATGTCGCCCTCAGGATATTGATCTTGTCGATCATCATATTATCGATGATCCCGACGGCATAAGCGGCGCGCGATGTGATAATGGCATCGAATAGGATATCGCGGCGAACGGCGGTCAATTTCTTCGAATCGGTCAGGCCCTCGATGATTTCATCTTCTGGAAGATAAACGGCCGCCGCGACAACCGGCCCGGCCAGGGGGCCTCGGCCCGCCTCGTCGACACCGATGATAGTCTTACACCCCTTCGCGCAGAGTTTCTCTTCCAGTTCTCCGGCGGCGCCGAACACGCCGAAGTCGTCTTTGATAATAATCTGCTGATTCATCGCACCCTCGATCGATAGAGATTCCGGAACGGCCGCTCGGACTGTCGGCTCATAATGATTTTATACTGTATAAATATTGCGCTCGCATGCGAACCGTTCTTATTATAATCTTATATATAGTATCGACGTTTTGCAACAAAGAATTTACTTCGAATGGGAAACGAAGACGCCTTTTTGGCGTATGAAGATGTATGTTAAAGAAAATAGTCGTCGTCCAGTGTGCAACCGGTAAACAGCTCGCTCTGGATGAAAACCTGTTAATATTCAAGCAGCGGCCGAGTTTCGTGGTCCTGCCGGAATATTTCAATGTCAATCCCGCCCGTCGGGATACCGAGCGCAACACGGTTGAAGGCCACGAATGGCTGCGCTATTGCCGGACATTATCCGAGCGGTTCGAGACGATACTCATCGCCGGTACGGCGGTCGAATCGGACGGCGAACGGTTCTTCAATACAAGCATCGTATTCAATAATGGCGAGCGGATCGGGTCGTATCGCAAACAAAATCCGACGGTAAATGAGCGCAATCACAATATTACGCCGGGAACCGAACCGACTATCATCGAGGTCGGCGGCGTCAGGATTTCGATTCTGATCTGCGCCGACGTCCTGAAACCGGAGAATTTCGAGCGGCTGCGGTCATTGGATCCGGATATCGTATTCATCCCCACTGTTTCGCCGTTCATTCCGAACGAAACAATTAAGGAGAAATACGCGCGGGACGAAAAATTATTCGTCGAGGGGTCTCGAGTCTCCGGGGCTTACTGCGTAAAATGCTGTGGCGTTGGCGAACTTTGGGGCGGAAGACTACAGGGCCGGTCGCTGGTATCGGCGCCGTGGGGAATCATGCAGCGAGTCTCCCCTGAAAATGAAGATAAGACCCGCATATTTTCCGTCGTGTTGGATATCTCGGAAATCCGGGAATTCCGAGAGAAACAGCGACTGGTGCGATAGAGTTATTTTCTACTTTAATCCGTTGATGCAAACGACAGATTAAATCATATCAATATATTTAAATTACAGAACATTAATCCAGTGCCTTTATTTTAATGTTGATTCAAAATAGATTTTTCTTAAAATGTCGATACTAGATATGGCCATTACAATATAGTCTGGGTTCGTTTTAGCCGGTTTGGCCATTTCAAAGGGCGGTGAGGTTTCCATTTCGGGATTAGCCGTAAGACCTCAATACTAAAACTGGCAGGTATTCCATGGATAAGCAAAATCCAGGACAAACTCCTAGGGGCCTTGGAATTTCATCTATTGATCAAAATCTGAATGAGGATATTCTTCGCGCCGTTATTGAGGCGGTCCCTGTTGCGATAATTGGCCTTGATTTGGAAGGGCGAGTCCAGAAGATATGGAATCATGCCGCTGAGAAGCTCCTGGGTTGGAAGGCCGAAGAAGTATTCGGTAAATTCTTGCCGACGGTTCCTCAGGAAGCACAAGAGGAATTTAAAAAATTCCGAGAAATGATGCGCATAGGGATGACATTGAATGGGATTGATGTCAAGCGGCAGAGAAAGGACGAAACGTTAGTAGAATATAGTATTTATGCCTCTCCCTTTCACGATGATCAGGGAAATGTTATTGGGAATATCGCGGCACTTGTAGACATTACCGAGCGCAAGAAAGCTCAACAGGATTTGGCAAAGCGAGAACGGGAATATCAATCCGTCCTGGATAATATTCAGGAATTCATTGTTCGATACAATAAAGAACTACAGCGCGCATTTGTAAATTCTGCCTGGGAAAAGGCAAGTGGATTGGCAAAAAATCAAGTTATCAATGTACCCTATGAAGACATTCCAGGCGTAACAAAACCATATATCGAATCTTACGTGGAAAAACTCCGATTGGCATTGGAAACCGGAACCCCTCAATTTCACGAATTCTCCTGGTGTAATGCGAACGGCAAAGAGTTGCTTTTAGAATATTCCATTGTGCCGGAATTCGACGCAAATGGAGAAATAGCCGGCGTGCTCGCCGTTGGCAGAGATATATTGGATCGAAGGAAAGCGCAGCTGGAACGCAAGAAACAGCTTTATTTTTACAAGGCTATGGACCTAATAAACAGAGCAATGCAGACAGCAGACGATCTTGATCAAATGATGGATAATGTGCTTTCTGTCGTTCGCTCTATTTTTAATTGCGATCGAGCATGGCTCGTTTATCCGTGTGATCCTAATTCGGAAACATGGTCTGTCCCTATGGAGAGTTCTCATCCCGATTTTCCTGGTGCCGGCAAACGCGGTCAGGAAATACCCACAGACAAAGATATCGCAGAAATATTCAGACTGGCATTGGCTACTGACGGAGTACTGAAATTTGGCCCGGGGACAGACTGTCTGCTGCCAAAGGAAATATCGGAAATATATGGAATTAAATCTTATATGGCCACGGCACTCCGACCAAGGATCGGTAAGGCATGGGAATTCGGACTTCATCAATGTTCTTATGGGCGTATTTGGACTAAATACGAGGAACGCTTGCTGTTGGAAATCGGAAGACGATTGACCGACGGATTGACGAACCTTTTAATGCATCGGAATCTAAAGGAAAACGAAAACAAATTAAAGAGCATATTGGAAAATATAGAAATCGGAGTTTCTCTCATTAGCCCAAACATGGAGATTCTGGATCTGAATCGTCGTATGCGAAAGTGGTTTCCTGATATTAAAGCCGGCAAAAAAACGACATGTTATAAGGCATTTAACTCTCCGCCAAAAAACTCAGTTTGTGAATACTGCCCGACAATCAAAACTCTTCGGGACGGAAATGTATATGAGGCCGTGACTGAAACTCCTTATGATGGCAATATTCGCAATTTTCGTATTATATCATCACCTATCAAAGATGCCAATGGTGCAATAATCGCCGCAATCGAAATGGTAGAAGATATTACTGAGATAAAACGCCTTCATGAGCTAGAGGCTCGAGCCCAGAGGTTGAACATGGCGGGACAGGTCGCAGGACAAATCGCACATGATTTCAATAACCTGTTGTCACCAATCACGACATATCCTGAATTGATCAAGGAAACATTAAGGCCTGAGGACGAGGCCTATCAGATGTTGACTGAAATTGAAAATGCCGGCATAAGATTGGGTGAAATAAACCAACAATTACTGACACTGGGCCGTCGCGGACATTATGAATTAAGCGCAGTGAATCTTAACAGTATCCTATTGGAAGTAATATCCGCAGTAAAACCAATTGCAAAAGGAATAGATATCAAAACGAGCTTATCGGCTTATATTTATACCATCATGGGTGGTGAGGCACAATTGTATCGGGCTTTTCTCAATTTAATAATCAATTCGTGCGATGCCATGAACCATAGAGGATGTGTCACAGTAATTTCAGATATAATCAATATAAAAAGAAAACGTCTGACATCCGGGAACATCCCCTCTGGTGAATATATAACAATATCAATCAGTGACACAGGTACCGGAATACCCAAGAGTGCCATTAACAAAATATTCGATCCGTTTTTCACAACAAAAACAGTAGATAGTAAGAGAGGTTCAGGGCTCGGCCTTAGTGTCGTTGATTCGGTCATGAAAGATCATAATGGATACATTGATGTCGAATCCGAACACGGCAAGGGAACTACTTTTCGGCTTTATTTTCCAATCGCCAAAACCTGTGAGAGTATGTAGTCTTCTGCATTGACTATACCGTACCCCGATCCTGGCTTATTACTCAGACGTTGTTTTACCCTTGCCTTACCAATATCTGTGTCGTATCCTTCGCATACCAGGAGGAAAGGGCTATGAGACCTGCCATTTTATTCGCAATGTGTCTATTCCTATCTTTATGTGTATGTATAGGACTTGCGCAGGCCGACGGCGGCATGTGGCCGCTGTATGATATCGGGCATCTGCCTTATGATTCTCTTACCGGCGCGGGCTTACAATTGTCCGCAAAGGATATCTATAATCCGGATGGAGTCGCCCTCGCCGATGCTATCGTACGACTGCGCGGAGGGACGGCATCGTTCGTCTCCCCGACCGGATTGCTCATCACGAATCACCACGTCGCATTCGGCGCCATTCAAAAACAATCCACGGTGGGGCAGAATTTTATCGAGAACGGATTCTATGCCGAAACGCCCGAGCAGGAAATCCCTGCCATCGGATATTATGCGATGGTAACCCTCGATGTGACCGATGTCACCGATCGCTTTGCCGACATACTAAAGAAAAGCACACCCGGGGAATCTCGCCACAAGGCAATCGAACAGCGCATCAAGGAAATTATCGCCGAGGCGGAGCGCGACCGCGATGTCGAATGCAAAGTCGCGAGAATGTACGGCGATACGCAGTTTATCCTGTATACCTATTTCCGAATCAAGGATATCCGCATCGTCTACGCGCCCCCTGAAGCCATCGGTGACTATGGCGGCGAAATCGACAACTGGATGTGGCCTCGGCATGTCGGCGACTTCGCCTTTGTCCGAGCCTACATCGCGCCGGATGGCTCCTCGGCCGAGTATTCGACCGAGAATATCCCGTACAAACCGCGAAAATACCTGGCGATGTCATCCCGGGGAATCAAAGAGGGCGATATATCACTCCTTATCGGCTACCCCGGTTCGACGCATCGGTACGCCTCGACCTACGAACTTGAGCACCTCCTGAACGACTATTATCCGCTCTATCTCAAGACTTCGAAATTGCGCATGGATTTGTTGGATGAACTGGCCGACCAGGATGCCGAAAAGAAAATTCGCCTGTCATCGACTCGGTCCGGTATCAGTAATTATTATAAAAAGACAAAAGGTATCGTGCGAGGATTCAAGCGGGCCAATCTGCTTAAGATGCGAGCGGAGGACGAGAAAAAACTGAGAGCATACTTACAGAGAAACGACACCGAGGGAACACCACTATTGGATAATTATAAAGACCTGATTTCCGGGAGAAAGAAAACGTATTTAAAGGATTTTTATCTGAAGACGCTTCCGCAGGCCTGTCAGACGCTGAGCCTGGCCATCGATTTATACAAATGGGCGGTCGAACGGGAAAAAGCCGATATTGACCGGGAAATTGGGTATCAGGATCGTGATGTCGACATCGCGCTGGAAGATTTTAAATCTGCCCAGATCAATCTCGTACCCGAATATGATAATGTCATTATGACGCACCTTCTGGACGATATATTGACATTACCCGTGGATCAGAGAATAACGGGCATTGATGAAATATTCGCCGGGAAGGATCAGCATAACTTTATCCATCAATATGTGGATTACCTGTTTGCCCGCTCGATGGTCGGCGATCTTGACTCTCGGCTGAAATTGTTCGAAATGAACAAGGATGAGCTCGAGCGCCTCAATGATCCCATGATAAATCTCGCCGTGGCTCTGTATCCCGAGATCGAGGAATCAAAGGAGCGAACAAAGGTGTATGATGATGCCTTGGGGCGCCTTGATGCGCAGGCCGCCAAGGCCTACATGGCGCTGTCAAAAAAGAAACTCCACCCGGATGCAAACGGCACCAAGCGGCTCAACTGGGGAATCGTATCCGGCTACAATCCCGGCGATGCGATTACCTATCATTATCAGACACATCTGAGCGGCGTATTCGAGAAGGAAACCGGCGCGAGTCCATTCATTATTCCGGAGGCCCTCACCGAGGCATACAAGAATCACGTCTCGAGCAAGTATCGCAATAAACAGAATAATGATATTCCGGTGAACTTCATTTCAAGCAACAGCGGCACGAACGGTAATTCGGGAAGCCCTGTTTTGAATGGTCGCGGCGAATTTATCGGGATCGATTTCGATACCTGCATCGACGGCGTCGCGGCGGATTATTACCACAATCCGGATGTCGCGCGCTCAATCATCGTCGACAGCCGCTACATTCTGTACATCATCGATGAGGTGTATGGATTACAGGGGCTCTTGAGTGAGCTGACAATACGATAAAATTAAAAGGGCAGGTTTCTTTTGGAAACCTGCCCACTAATTCCAATATCAAATTATAAAATCAGTCCTGGCCGCCTAAGATAATCGGCAAACCATCTTTCGAGTTACCAATAATCACGACTTTTGAGTTCGGCGAATTGGCCAACTTCTCGGTTGCCTCGATCCCTTTCCATTTGAGCAGTGTCGGCGTGATACCGCTGGACACGATTTTCTGGAAGTCGGCAATACCCTGTGCCTCAATTCGTTTTCGTTCGGCCTCCTGCTTTTCCTTCAGGAGCGTGAATTGCATTTTCTGCTGTTCCTGGTCGGCGGCGAGTTTGGCGTTAATCGCCTCGGTGATTTTCGGCGGCAGAGTAACATTCCGTATAATGATATTTTCCACGTTGACGAATTTATCCTGCATTAGTCCCTTCATTTGCCCAAGGATTTCCGATGCAATGATTTCCCGTTTGGTCGAATAGATTTCCTCAGGCTTGTACTGACCGACAATGGCTCGACCGACACCTCGCAGGGCCGTCGCGACAATCGAATTATAGTAGTTTTGCCCGATAGTTTTCTGAAGCGAATCCAATTTCACATCGATGGGGCGATACCAGATCGACACTTCCATGGTAATCGTCGCACCGTCGGATGACAGAATCGTCAGGTCTTCCTTGCGCTCCTGCAACTGGACATTGTAGACATAAATCGAGTTCCAGGGAAGATGCCAGTTAAATCCCTCTTCATAGATCCTGCCCATCTCGGTACCATCGCCGAATTTCATATACTTGACACCGCGGTGCCCCGAGGGTATCTGCGTGCCGCACCCGGCAAGGATCAGTAAGACGGCGAGCAGCCCGAGTAATTTCGCGTATTTCATTAGTACTTTGTTTTTCATGAGAGTTCCTCCTCCTGCACATATTCCTAAGTTACAATGATTTTCAACACAATACGGCGACTCACTGCCGGTATCAACAATAATTACTGTACGGCCGGTCAGTACAGATATTCAAAATTAACGTCAAATGTATTGATAATTTCTGTCGAATATAGGAGTAGAATCTGTTTGTGGAGAATAATTGATGTGTCCTGACGGCGTGTCCCCGATTGCCATGAGTATCGCCATGGCTGCAATCATCGGCTATACTTTCGGAGAATACTCGAAAAGCCGGTATGCCGAGTATATTAAAAACGGCTCACTGGCAATCGTCGGTCTGGCGCTGCTGTACAGCGTCGTCGGCAACTGCCCGGTTGTGCTGTTCCAACTCGCGATACCACTGTTACTAACCGCCCTTATCGTCAAGGCGATCTTCTGGGCCGTATTCCGGTATCTCGTCAAGTGAGCCTACACAACGTTGAAATACAGTAATTTCTTGCGCTTCGCCTCAAAAGAGACTTTCGCGCATTCCACCATATCCTCAATATCGACGGTGCCCGAATTCCAAATCATGTCGTAGTGATGCGGATCATTGATATCCGCATTGAACAACTTGCGGACAAGTTCGCGGCGATCCGCGTCATATGTGGCGATGGCCCGGCGTGCCTCGGTTTCAGTCGCGTTCGTATACCTCATCAGATTATCCACCCGCTGTTCAACCGGGCATACGACTCGGATATGAAACCCGATTTTCGGCCCCAGAATGAAATTACCGCAGCGACCGACCAGAACGACTCCTCCCAGGCGCCCCATTGACAGCACGACTTTGAACAGATTACTGGTGTAATCGTCATGGTGCATGGCCTGCCCGGTCAGGATGGATTCTGCAATCATCGTGATTGACGAACGGTACTTCTCATCGAGCGATTCAACGATGTGCTTGCGATACCCTGAGGATTTGCAGATGGCATCGATAACTTCACGATGCATCCGCTGAATTCCCAGACTGTCGGCGAGTCGTTGGGCGAAGTACGCTCCGCGCGATCCGTGTTCACGAGAAACGGTAATGATGGTAGGCGGTTGAACGACCTGCGGCTCGGACACCCGTCGCCGCTCCATCTGTTCCATTTCCCATTGTTTAAACTGGCGGTTAATGATTTGATCGATGGAAGGCATAGAAAACACCTCCTTTACAATATTATACGCAAACGAGGGGTTATTGACTCATATGAATTTGGAGTACCGGGTCAATTATTACTTATTATATCCCGGAGTGTTTTTCCAAGCTTAATGAGGTTATCGATACAGGCAATTGAGTCTATGGTCTCAAACTCATGCTTATTGCGCACAGGTAATTTGAGGAATATGCAATTCGGACCGACAAAGAATTCCCGAAACGGCCACAGCTTCAATATTTGATCTCTGACCGATGCGAATTGTAAAGCCTGTTGATAGTTAGTATTCTCACGACCGATGATAAAAAGACGCCTGTCGAATTCCTTGTCGCCGGTCTGGAATTCATACTCCGCACCGATAGCCTTAAATAATTTGTCCGTCAATCGCTCCGGGCGAATCAGAAAGTGATATCGGGTGTCGATCCTGGCCAGTATCCCGATAAACTTGTCATATTGCCCGAAGACTTTATACTCGATTCCATCCCGGAGCCCTTCTTTTTCGAATTGATACCCCGGGAGATTAATGACTTCGTCTTCCATGCCGGAAGAAAAAACAAAATCCGCCCCGGCACAAGGAGAATACGTGTCATCGAATTCAGTGGCCATGTATAATAATGGATAAATGCGCCCTATTTACTAACAACAAAAAACCCGATACGTATCAGTTGGTAATGAAAAAACGATTCCGATGGGGACTTCTATGCCGAAAAAGACTAGGAATACCGTGGCTGCTATCGACACCCTGATGGTGGAGCAGCGCCTGTTTAAACCATCTGCGGCCTTCGCCAAGACGGCCAACGCCAAAAAAAATGTGTACACCTTGGCCAAAAAAGACTCCGTGAAATTCTGGGAAAGCATGGCCTCGGAACTGGTCTGGAAGAAGAAATGGCGTAAAGGATTGGAATTCAAAGCGCCGGATGCCAAGTGGTTCATCGGCGGGAAGCTGAATGTCACCGAGAGCTGCCTGGATCGACACATCGCCAACGGATGCAAAAATAAGGCGGCGCTGATCTGGGAAGGCGAGCCGGGCGACAAGCGGACGCTGACCTATTTCGAACTGTATCGGCTGGTGAACAAATTCGCCAATGTCCTCAAGAAGATGGGTATCAAGAAGGGCGACCGGGTGGCGATCTTTCTACCGATGATTCCCGAACTGGTTATCTCATGTCTGGCCTGCGCTCGCATCGGCGCCGTGCACTCCGTCGTATTCGGAGGGTTTTCACCCGAATCATTGCGCGACCGAATCAACGACGCCGGGGCCAAATTGCTGATCACCGCGGACGGCGGCTATCGGCGCGGCCAAATTATTCCGCTCAAACACGATGCCGATGTGGCCCTCCAGGATTGCCCCACGATTGAAAGCGTGATCATCGTCAAGCGGGGAGAATTTTTACTTCGCGTAAAAGAAGGCCGCGATCACTGGTATCACCGGCATATGCAGGAAGCGGACGCCTATTGCCCGCCGGTCCCGATGGACAGCGAGGACCCTCTGTTTATCCTGTATACGTCAGGCACAACGGGCAAACCAAAAGGAATCGTGCACACCTGCGGAGGGTATTTGACGGGTGTCTATGCCACATCGAAATTCGTCTTCGATTTGAAAAAGGACGATGTCTTCTGGTGTACGGCCGATGTCGGCTGGGTAACCGGGCACTCCTATCTGGTCTATGGTCCGACGGCCAATGGAGCGACTCAGGTCATGTACGAAGGCTCCCCGGACTGGCCGGATTATGACCGTTTCTGGCAGATTATCGAGGATTACGGCGTATCGGTATTTTATACGGCGCCGACCGCCATTCGGGCCTTCATGAGATGGGGCGACAAGTGGCCGGCTCAGCATGATTTGAGTTCCCTGCGACTCCTGGGCACGGTAGGCGAGCCGATTAATCCCGAGGCATGGATATGGTATCATCAACATATCGGCCAAAAAAAGTGCCCAATTGTCGACACGTGGTGGCAAACCGAAACCGGACATATTATGATAACGCCTCTTCCGGGCGCCATCGCGACAAAACCGGGTTCGGCAACAAAACCATTCCCGGGCATCGAGGTGAAAATCCTTAATGACGAGGGAAAGGAAGTTAAAAACGGCGGCGGCTATCTGGCCATCACGAAGCCCTGGCCGGGCATGCTGCGCGGAATCTGGGGTGACCGGAAACGGTTTAAGGACGTCTACTGGTCGAAATGGCCGGGCATTTATTTTCCCGGTGACGGCGCCAAGATAGATAAAGACGGCTATTTGTGGATTCTGGGGCGAGTCGACGATGTCATAAACACCGCCGGGCACCGCATTTCGACAATGGAAGTCGAATCGACGCTGGTGGCCCATCCGGAGGTCGTCGAGGCAGCCGTAGTCGGTATCCCCCATGAACTTAAAGGTGAATGCCTGGTTGCCTTCGTGACGCTGGGCGGCGATATCGAATATACCGATAAAACCGGCGGGCGACTCCGCGAATACGTCGCCAATAAAATCGGCGCGATTGCCAAACCGGAGCGAATTATCAATGCTCCGGAACTGCCGAAAACCCGCTCGGGAAAAATCATGCGGAGGCTCCTCCGAGATATCGCGACCGGACGGGTGGCCGGAGACACCACAACGCTGGCCGATCCGGATGTTCTCGGCCGAATCAAACGACGATACGAAAATGACTAAGGCTTATTGCCAATCTTGTTGAATCACAAAAGGCCCGTAATGAACGGGCCTTTTTTGCCGATAATACCACAGGGATTTTCTCAATAGAAATAGGGGGCTATTTCATGGCATTATATACCTGGTCAAATTATATGAGCGTCGGTGATGAAAAAATGGACGCCCAGCATAAAAAACTATTTCGTCTTGTCAACGAACTCTTCGAGGTTATCCGCGAGGATAAAGGCAAGCAGTATACGGGAAAAATCATTGACGAGCTCCTTGACTATACGGTCACGCATTTCCGGGCCGAAGAGCATCTACTTGATGAGAGGAATTATCCGAAGCTCGAAGAGCAACGGGAAAGCCATAAGATTTTTGTAGATGCAATCACGAACTTCAAGCACGACCTGGCCATCGGGAAAAAGACCCTGAACATGGAATTGATTTCGTTTCTCAGCGACTGGCTGGTTGAACATATCATGAAGATGGACAAGGAATACAGCCAGGTCATCGTATAGACTACCATTTGTATATATCCTAAACAATTTTTGGCATTAAGCGGTCTATTACTCTCTCTTTTGAATCAGGATTAAGATTACCCACGTTATACCGATAAATACTATTGTGGGAAATTTACTTCCGGAGGCAGAATGACTTCTATCGTTTGGTCACGTTCCTTTGAAACCGGTGATTTATTCATCGATAATCAGCACCGGAAACTGGTATCGACGGTCAATGAACTGGGAGCGGCATATGAACAATGTGCGGGCAGAAGCAATATCGCCCGGATTCTGAACGATTTGACAAATATGTCAGTTGTCCACTTTCAGGATGAAATCCGTCCATCCACCCTCGATTTCCTGCCAATGACGTCGCTCGTCCGCGAGGATCAGCGAATTGTCTCATTTATATCCCGCCTGCGAATCGAATATATTAACGGGCTGTGTGAAATCACAGATCATGATATCATGACGATTGCGAATTGGCTGGTCAGGCACATTCGAATCATCGAACGCGCTCACACAGCCGTTGCCGTGTAATAATTAGACGTCAATCCGAGACAAAAGCCGTCCAGTAAATAATTAATGAGTTCTGGTTATTTTCCCCAAAAAACAACCGATATAGTATCAATACAAACCGAAAAAGGAGGCAATATCATGGCGTTTTTTAGCTGGTCGGATCAAATGAGCGTTGGCAATATGCAGATGGATACTCAGCATAAGAGATTGTTCGATCTCATCAATCAGTTATACGATGCAATGAAAGCCGGTAAAGGCAAAGAAGTCGCCGGCAAAATAGTCAGTGAATTGCACAAATATACCGTTACGCATTTTCGTGACGAGGAAAAAATGCTGGCCGGCATTAACTATCCCAAGCTCAACGAACAAAAAAGCAGCCATAAAAAATTCACCGATAAGGTCGCCCAATTTCAGAAAGACCTTGAAGGCGGCAAGATGACTGTGAATGTCGAAATGATGTCGTTTTTAAAGGACTGGCTGGTCAACCACATTCAGAAAATGGACAAGGAATACAGCCAGGTCCAGGTATAATCATCATCAATGGCCTAAAAAATTACCCGCAAAGATTATTTAAAGGGGCGATTCCAAATCGCCCCTTTTTTTTATTACTGTACACTTTGCACGTCGTACGGAATATACCAGCGACTCCCCGCATACAGAGTCGGGTTGGCGGAGATCTGACAAATATTCGTCTGCATACCCTCGGCCGTAACCTCAGCTATCAGCACCGTCGCGGGATCGAATCGGAATCCGTTCGCAGCGGAAGCATCCGCAATAACAACGCCGCCGATCCAGCTCACGAACACGACCGGGCAGTCAAAAATCGTCTTTTTCGAACTATTATATAGACAGAGAATATCGCACACCGACGAACTATCCGTCACAGAAATAGTCATCGACGCCTCGCAACCATCCCCTCCCCCATTTATAAGGGTAATCGGGGAACCGTCACATTCGGGCGGCGGTGGCGGGACCGGTTTTTTCGCCTCAATGTTTGAAGAAATAAACAATAATGCGGCAATGGCGACTACCAGTACAGAGAACTTCGCGATACGATTAACAACGGGCATGAAATGATACACAGGTTCCTCCTGACAAATCAAAGCGTGTACCGAAGGCGCCTGGGATACGACAATCAAACCATACGGTTGCCGGACACCGCCGGTGGGATGAATCATCCGCACCTATTTTGTCGCACAGCCACGAAAATTCTTACAGAAAATCCGCCTTGCCTACTTCCTGATTTTGATTTCCTTGAGGTTTTCCCGCAATGTATCCGAATACCAGATGTCGATAAATTCATCGATCGAAGCCTCCTCGAGATCACGATAGGAATCGACAATCGGCTGGCGAAGCAGGCGTTTGATACTCGCATATGCCTGTCCATGCACTGCGCCGTATTTTTCGGCTTTGCGCCTCGATCGCACCATCAATTCGTCGGCCGCGATCACTTCGTTGACCAATCCATGCTTCAGGGCCTGCTCATTATCGAACAGGTATCCCGTAATCAATACGCGTTCGGCATTCACCTGCCCGGCAATCGCCCGTAGAATGGCGACACTCCCGGCGAATACCGTCGAACCGAAAGCCAGTTCATTGAGCGCCACCTTGGCCTTTCCTTCGGCGACGATACGATAGTCACAGGCATTGCTCAGCATACAACCGCCGGCAATAGTATGCCCGTTGAGAGCCGCAATGACCGGCTTGGGATAGAGAAACAAATACGTATATAAATTCGTGAAACTGACGACAAAGCGCCGAAATTCTTCCGGCGTGTGATGGTAAAACTCCGGGATATCGAACCCGAAAGAAAAGAAATCTCCAACACCGGTGAGAATCACCGCCGATGTCGCCTCGTCGGCCTCGAGTTGCCGCAGAGCGCTGTAAAGTTGCGCGACGACATCTTCGTTGATGGCATTGACCTTGCCCCTCTCGAGCCATATCGTCGAGATGTTGTTTTTATTCGTAACAGTGATGAAATCCATATGTAGTCCTTGGAAACATTGTCATAATCCTTTGCCCCTGCCCCCAAGAGACACTCCGCAGTAATGTAAATCGCTGTTTACTTTTTGTGCAAACTCAAATTAAACAAAATCGATGAAAAGAATCCGGTGAACCCCGGGAACGATTGAGTCGATACATGATACAATGGGCGATTATCGGCCCGGAAAAGGGGTTTCTCTATGCAGACCGTCGAATGGACCGAACAACTGGCAATTGGCGTCGAGACTATCGATCGCCAGCATAAACGCTGGATCGGCCTGTTAAATAACCTGATTATGGCCCGATTGGCCAACCGGGCGCAGGACGTGCTGGCCGATGCACTGAGTGAGCTATACATCTATACGGTGACGCATTTCGATGAAGAAGAGCGCATCTTTGCCCAAATCGAATATTCCGGCAAAAAGACGCATCGTGAAATGCATGCGTCATTTATCACCAAATTCGGAGAATTCAAAAATAAGTTTGAAAACAACGAGGCCGGTCTGAGCGATGAAATGATCGAATATCTCAGCGATTGGCTCGTCTGGCATATCAGCACCGTCGATCCGGAACTGGCACATCTCAAGATACACGCGTAATCATCTGCCGGGAAAATGGCATCCGAAGACAAATCTGCTATAAAAAAATCAAGGGGTACGGTGAGCCGTACCCCTCTTACACAAATCAAGGGGGATTGATCATTGTTCCGATTGTCAACCCTCTCGAGTAGAGTCGACAATGGAATTTATTACTGCAAGGTCATTGTGTTGATCTGCAGTGTAGTCTCGTCCAGCGGGAACCCCTTGACCGCCACGACATCACCGATATTGAAATCGCACAGGTCCATGGCATTGCCGGCCGCATCCGTCAGGACTGCGCCGTTACAAACCCAGCCGCCCCAGTCGGAGCCATCGAACGTCACCGTGCGGAGTTCACAATCGATTGTCGCCAATGCCGCAACAAATGTTATACAACGGGCGGCATTATACTCGACCGCCAGTTTAATAACGGCCGCCTGCAGAATGCCCGGATCGTCGGTGTAATATGCTTTTACCTCGACCACATCACCAACCTTGAGATCCGTGAAATCCAATGAATAATGGGTGTGCAGATTGTACTGATCCGGATTGATCTTTGATGAGCCGGGACCGGAAGCGGACGATTCGGTGGAACTGCCCGGGTCGCCCATCAGATGCGTATTTACGCCCCAGATTACCGTATTTTCATCGATAACGATCGTCTGGTCGTAGTTCGTAACCGTAAATGTTCCGGCGAAATAATCAATGGCCGTAATTTCCTCGTGAAGGGCGAGATCATAGTCGGGGCAATCGAGCGGAATACAAATGCGAATCTTATTGGCCAGAATCGTTTCGTCTTCCTGATACACACCGCAGACCTTAACCGAATCGCCGACGGCCAGATCGGCGAATGTCAGAGGCACGACTTCTCCCTGCGATATCGTTGCAATATCACAGTCTTCCGGCACAATAACCGGATAGTCGATGCCGGTGACGATTAAAATGAAGTTGTCGGCATCAATTTCGGCAATCGTGCCGAAATATTGCACCGCATCGCCGGCAATCAGGTATGCGGCCGTGCTGTAGGTTGAAGATGTCGATGGCGTGCCCTCCATCGGGTTATTGTTCGAACACCCCCACAATCCAAGTGCAAGCAATCCGATAAGCGCAGCTGCCATGAGTGTCCATACACGTTTCATTTACACTTTCCTCCAAAGTATGCGGCGCCCATTCCCTGACCTCCGGCATGGCCCAGGCAGACCGCTAAATTAACCCCTGTGTCAACAGGTATGTCTCAAAGCCCGAAATAATACCTTTTTACCCATTTTTTTTACACGAAATTAAACAAGATTAATATTATCACCCTTAATTCGAAGTACAGACGTATTATTGTGTGTTATTTCGAGTTATTTCTCGGGCGAGACTGCTTCCCCCGGTCACTGGACCGGAGGAAGGCTGATGCGCAGTGCAAAGGACAGAGAGATTACTGCTCCGGAAACGCCGGAGTCGCGGATGCTGCTTGTAATTTTGATAACGCCTTGTAGCCGCTTGAAATTCGCCAGAGGGCAAAGATGTGGAAGCCGAAGCTGATCCATTCGGCAAACAGCAGGAAAATCAGGGCATCAAGGCAATAAAATATCAACCCGACGAGGAAGCCGAGCTTCTGATGCTTATTGGCCAGGAACCCGAACAGGGCGAATGCCCCGGCTATCATCATGCTGATCATCATCCCGACAATCATGATGATGCTCGACTGTGTGGCCTCAATAAGTCCGAGGACAATACCGTCCGCAACCTGAGTAAATCCGAGACCGAAGATAAATGCAATTTCGACCCCTGAGTGTACGAGGATCGTATTTAACACCGACAACCCCGCCAGCCAGTAAAACCAGTTGGCGCTCGTCTTGATTTTCGCCCTGAGGGCGATTCGGTCGACGGACGGCGTTTTAATGCTCGGAGTCTGTTGAACCTGTTCCTGTGTCGGAGGCTGTTGCACTTGGACTTCCATGGTACTCCAGTCGGCAGATAATTGTTTTCGATTCGCGAGAAACCGGCGGGAAATCCCACCATAAAAGGATTGTCGGCAGGATTCGTCAGAACTTCAGAGCCCGGATAAAATACTAATAATATCTTCAATAAGACGATTCATGAATCTCCCAATAATGGTGGCCCATCCCTTTTTTGGCCTTGCAAAAAAGGGTGGGTTCCCGCGTTAAATAATATGAACCGTGTACCCCAAGGCTTTGCCTTGGGAAAAGGCCTCGGTACATATGACCTTTGGATGCAGATCAAGACCCTCGCGGTCTTGACATCAAACCGTAGGGCAGGTTTCCAAAAGAAACCTGCCAATCGCGCAAAGCGCAACATGTCATACCCGCGAAAGCGGGTATCCAGAGGGAGTTTTTCGAATACCTTTCTGGATTCCCGACTCGTACAATTTAATTCGCCGCCGCTAATGTGATTGGTGGCCCATCCCTTTTTTGGCCCTGCAAAAAAGGGTGGGTTCCCGCTATACAATGTCGTCTTGAATTATATTCATGCGGGTCGGAAAACCTGTCCCCTTCCTATCCTGTATTGAATTTGTAATATTGACTCTTCCCTTCTTCCCCATTATATTATTTGCAATAAAGAACATATTTCTTATTAATTATTTTAGGTCCACATATGAGCCCGATCAAACCAAGCATTAAGATAAACCTACTTCAAGGCAATGATAGCACAATAAACAGTGATTATTTGCGAGTAATTGTTAATGATATCAGTAGCCGCCAAAGTGCAATGGATATAAATATAGGTGAGGTACTGCCGCTTAGAGATCTTCCAAAGCGAGATATTTATACTTTTCCGTTACTGGCCGGTCATATCAGTAGACTTGTTAACTCCAATGATTTTTCAATTTGCATTTGTGAATTACCCTTAGAATACTACTTTTGCCAATTAATGGGCAATTGCGGAATGATAACTTTATATGATCTTAAGGAGATTAAATTTCATATACAGGCTTACATTTCGTTTCATATAGCCAAACTTGTTGCTCTTCATTTTTATCCTATATTATCGAATATTGCCCATGAAACTGACTGTCCCATTATCGAATACGCAAGATATCGCGGAGAATGGCAGCTCAACGTTGGTTTCGGGCATTTATGCAGATCCTGTTTAGAAAATTTGAACCCGCTGTTTAATTCAGGTGAATATCCTCTCGATATTAAGGACTTCTTAGACTTGGTATTTATGCATATATCACAACACGAAGCAAAAACAGCTGGAATTGAAAGTTCACTAAAGAGTTTTTCTCATACTTTTAGTATGCCAATTGAGTTTGAAGGTGCAAAAGGGATTTCAAATACCGTCAAGTTAACAAAAAAGCCACAGGCAAAGAATGTGGCAAAGGAGATAAATACTCAGATAGAAAAAACTATTTTACGAAATAAAAAATATAGCCTGCTTGCAGATAATTCTGATGAACCCGACGCCTTAAGATTTGATATATATGCTGACTTGTTATGTGAGCTAATTAAAGATAAGAAACTTGGTGTACCATTAACTATTGGAATAGGGGCAAAATGGGGCAAGGGTAAATCATTTTTATTAAACTTATTAAAGAAGAGACTGAAAACCCCACCTAAAACCAAATGTATAGAATTTAACGCGTGGGAATATGCAAAAACCGGTAATATTTGGCTACACTTATACTTTTCAATACTGGATTCACTTAGGATCAATCAATCATTTGCTCAAAGAATGAGTTTCACCTTGCATTTTTATAAATCAAAATACATCAAGAATAGAGACCTACTATCATATTTATACATTCTGTTCTCTATTGTTCTATTTACGATCTATATTTGGCACAACCTAAATGTTTTTGAATTCCTAGGTGACTTCTGGACAAATAATACTAATTCTATTTTGACAGTATTCGGCGCTATTTCCGTACCGACATTGATTTGGACAATATTAAGATCTGTAACTAAAATTATCCTACCCAAATTTAAAACTAATAGCTGGAAGAACAAATTCGTATCCCAAGAACAAATCATTAAAAACATTCAAATAATGAGAGAATGGCATCAAAAGGAATGCTCCAACGAACGTGTTGTTATTCTTATAGATGATTTAGATAGATGCATTGATGAAGATATAATCAGAGTACTTGAATCTCTTTACCTATTTCAAAAAAACAATAACATTGTAGTGATAATTGCAATGGATACAGATATTATTCAAAAAGCTATTGGTAGTCAGTATAAGTATTTAAGACAGACGAATAATTTATCTGATAGTATTATAAAAAGGTTTGGAAGTGAATATTTGGAAAAGATAATCCAGGTACCATTTCGAATTCCTTCACCTTCAAAAGATGATATTCTGTCCTTTGCATCTAATCTGTTTGATTTTGATGTAGTTAATGTCGGTGACAGTCAAGAAGCTGACGCAGATCAAATCAAAGGTGAATTTGTTGATTCGGATCAAAATGAAGTCAATACTCAAATAAGCAAAGGTTCTATGATTAATAAAGACAGGTCTAAAATTGAAAAATCCACAGATAAATCTCGTTCAATTATTGAAATAGATGCTAATGAGAAGCAGATAATAGAAAAAATCCTGCGTCATGATGGAATTAGACTATCACCCAGGCTTCTAAAAAGATTTAGGAATATATATACTATTGAGCGAAGACTTATCGAACATTACGACCTATCATTAGAAAATGAGTTGCTGGAGTCGTTTATTGCATGGAGTATTCTTTCTGTTCAATTTCCCTTTGAGGCAATGTTGGTAGACAGATGGCTATGTGCAAACCATTGGGAATACTTGGAAAAAAGTAATGAAAGGATTAAATGGATTGTAAAAAACGAAACTGATGATGTGGAAATAGACAAACCACTTCTTAAAGAGGAGTCATTGTTTAACTGCGATAATGATGACGACCATGAACGATTGGCACAATTTATAAAGCTTTTTATCGAATTAGGAATAAGCAGCACCAACCTAAAAATATCTCGCCCCATATATTCATGTTTTAATATGCTTATTAATTAGTAATTCCCTATCTCTTCTTCCGCTCTTTCTTCATCTCTTCCTTGATGCGCATGATTTCGTCGCGGATCTGAGCCGCCATTTCAAATTCCAGATTGTCCGCCGCCTTCTTCATCGCCTTCATCAAAAACGCCAATTGATCCTCGCGCGTCATATCCGAGAAATAACTCGGCTTCTCGACCGCATCCGGCACCTCGGTGCGCGAATCGGCGAACAAGGTCGAGCGCATAATCTCTTCCTTTGTCTTACGAATCGTCTCGGGAGTGATACCGTGCTCCTCGTTGTAAGCGAGTTGCTTCTCGCGGCGGCGAGCCGTCTCTTCCATCGCCTTCTTGATGGAGTTGGTCAGCACATCGGCATAATAGATGACCTTACCGGCGGCATTTCGAGCCGCTCGGCCGGAGGTCTGAATCAGCGACTGCGCCGAGCGTAAGAATCCTTCCTTATCCGCATCGAGAATCGCCACGAGCGATACCTCGGGCAAATCGAGCCCTTCTCTCAGCAGGTTGATTCCCACTAAGACATCGAACTTGGCCAGGCGCAGATCGCGAATTAACTCGGTGCGGTCGATGGAATCAATCTCCGAGTGCAGATAATGCGCGCGGATGCCCAGCTTGACGATATAATCGGTCAAATCCTCGGCCATGCGCTTGGTCAGTGTCGTAACCAGCACTCGCTCCTTGAGCGCCACGCGCTGCTTGATTTCATCCAATAAATCATCGACCTGATTTTTCACCGGCCGAATTTCGATTTCGGGATCGATCAACCCGGTCGGTCGAATAACCTGCTCGACGACCACGCCTTCGGATTTCTCGATTTCATAATCGGCCGGTGTTGCCGACACGAAAATGAATTTCTTATTCAATTCCATGAACTCATCGAAGAACAGCGGCCGGTTATCGAGCGCCGATGGCAGGCGGAATCCGTGCTCCACCAGCGTCTCTTTGCGCGAGCGGTCACCGGCGAACATACCGCGCACCTGCGGCAGCGACTGATGCGATTCGTCGATGATGGTCAGGAATTCATCCGGGAAAAAGTCCAGCAGCGTAAACGGCCTCTCCCCCGCCTCGCGGTTCGTCAGGTGGCGGCTGTAGTTTTCGATACCGGAACAGTACCCGATCTCGCGCATCATCTCGATATCATAGCGCGTGCGCGATTCGATCCGCTGGGCCTCCAGCAATTTGTTTGCCGCCTGTAATTCGCTGAGCCGCTCGGTCAGCTCGTTTTCTATCCGCACGATGGCCTTCTCCAACTGCGGCCGCGTCGTCACAAAGTGTTTGGCCGGATAAATCGCGATTCGCTGGCGCTCATCGATGATCTCGCCGGACACCGGATTGAACATGGTCAACCGCTCGATTTCATCGCCGAACATCTCGATGCGCAGCGCATGCTCATAATATGCCGGAATCAGTTCGATTGTATCGCCGCGGACACGGAAGTTGCCTCGGGAAAAGTCGATATCGTTTCGATTATAATGAATGCTGATGAGCCCGCGAATCAGTTCATCGCGGTCCTGCTCCTGCCCGACCTCGAGGAACGTCAGCATTTCTTTGTAATCTTTCGGCGAACCCAATCCATAGATGCACGACACCGAGGCCACGATCACCACATCATTGCGCTCTAATAGCGATGCCGTCGCCCTTAGGCGCAAACGGTCGATGTCATCGTTCATCGACGTATCTTTTTCGATGTATGTATCGGTCGTCGGGATGTACGCCTCGGGCTGATAGTAATCATAATAACTGATGAAGAACTCGACGGCATTGTGCGGGAAAAACGCGCGCATTTCGCCGAACAACTGCGCCGCCAGCGTCTTGTTGTGAGACAGAATCAGCGTCGGGCGGTTGTACTGGGCGATGACATTGGCCATCGTGAAGGTTTTGCCCGAACCGGTGACACCTAGCAAGGTCTGGAATTTCTGGTTCTGGTCGAGACCCTCGAGGAGTCGTTTGATTGCCTCGGGCTGATCGCCGCGAGGTTCGAAATTCGAAACGAGTTTGAACTTTTCCATAGCTTGGTATTATACGAAAAATATCGCCGCCGGGCTATCACATATCCGGGATTGGAAAAAGAATACCGGCAGATGTAGATCCGCGGCGGCGGATCTGCCTCAGAGGCATTGGCATGGCCTGCTCCCCCTCCTTTTCAAAGAGGGGGCCGGGGGGTGGTTGAAATTCGTTGTCTGTCCCGAAAAGCTCTTCCCCCGTATTTTCAATCCCTTTCCCAGCCCACAATCGGCCCGAATCGGCCTAAATTATATTGTAACAAAGGGTTTTAAGGCATCCCGCGGACTTGTTTTTATTGAACCCGGATTGTACTTTGCGGTATAATGAACGAGGAGTAAGCTAAACAGTCTAACATAAGGAAAACCGGTGAGATTTTGCTTGACTTGTGGCCTCGGAATGTTACCTTCTAAGACTGACTTGTTATTTGTAAGAACTCTTTGGAGGAATTGACGTTATGTACGCTGTTATTGAGACGGGCGGCACACAGTTTCGCGTTGAAGAAGGCACACAGGTGAAGGTACCGCTGCTGGAAGGTTCGGCCGGAGATACCGTGACGATAGAGAAGGTTTTACTCGTCGGAACCGATTCGGATCCGCTGGTTGGAAAACCGTATATTGACAATGCGAGCGTCGAAGCGAAGCTTGTGGGTCACGGCAAAGATGAGAAAGTACTTATTTACAAGTATAAACGGCGCACGAAATATCGGCGCACCAACGGCCATCGGCAGCAGTATACCGAGTTAAAGATAACCAAGATCAACGTACCGGCTTAATTATCATCGCCGATGGAAGAGTGCAATAGCAGGGACAAGCTGACAATTCGACTGCTGTTCGTTGCGATATGGACAGCGGTCTTTTTCGTTATCTGCGGAAGTGCAACCGCACAAATCAACAAGATTGTCGATGTTCGAGTTTCCGGCAATATCCACGCATCGGAAAAACTCATCAAAAACGTCGCCGCGTTCTACCTGGGACGCGATCTCACCGCAACCGATATTCAGGATGCGGTGAAGAATCTCTATGCCCAGGGAATCTTCAAAGACGTCGCCATCGATGTCGAACAGGTGACGGCCGGTCTTGTCGTAACGATCATCGTCAGCGAATATCCGATCTTGTCAACAGTCCGCTACAAGGGCAACAGCAAGATCAAGGAAAAGGAACTCGACGAGCTCGTTCGCCTCGCCCCCGGCGGATATATTTCCGACCACCTGGCCAGACAGGCTAAGAAGAAAATCGAGACCGAGTACATGTCGAAGGGATATTTTCTGGCGAATGCTACTCCCGTTATCGACTATGCCCCGGACTCTTCCCGAGCTGACCTTGTGTTCAACATTAAGGAATACGACAAGGTCAAAGTAGAAACGGTCGTGCTGTCAGGCGCACAGCGGCTCGACTCATCGGACGTCGTCGGAAAAATGTCCAACCGCAAGCGCGGTCTCTTACGTTCATCCGATTTCAAAAAGAAAAAATATCCGGAAGATAAAGAAAAGATCATCGAATTCTGCAAAAGCAAGGGCTTCGTCGATGCCTATATCGTATCCGATTCCTTTGCAATCGATACGGCTCGCAACCGGATGACGATTTATATCGACCTCTTCGAGGGACCGCGCTATTACTTCGGACAGGCCACGTTCGATGGCAATGAACTGTTCACCGACGAGATGCTGAAAAAGGCCCTGAAATACAATCAGGGTTCGGTATTCGACCAGGAAAAATACGATGAATCGATGACCGAGTTGTACAGCGCCTATCAGGAAGAAGGATATTTACACGTCCAGATATACGACGATCGGCGCACTCGCGACTCAACCATCGATATCGAATACTCCGTGACCGAGGGATTGCCGTCACAGATCCGCATGATCGAGATCGCCGGCAATACGCGGACGAAGGAAAAAGTCATTCGCCGAGAATTGTTCGTCCGACCGGGCGATACCTTCCGGCGCTCTCTCCTGCTGCGTTCCCTGCGCGAGGTGATGCAGCTTAACTATTTCGGCGATGTCGTTCCCGATGTGCGCACACTCCCCTCGGGTGACGTTGACCTGATCGTCAAGGTCGAGGAAAAACCGACCGGGCAGGTATCGGCCGGCGCCGGATATTCCGGAACGGATAAATTGGTCGGAACATTCGGACTTGGAATTCCCAACTTTCGCGGAAACGGCCAGAATTTAAGCACGAATATCGACTTCGGCTCGCGGAGAAACTCCGTTTCGGTAAGTTTCACCGAGCCGTGGTTCCTGGGAACACCGACATCGGTTGGTGTCGATCTGTATAATCTGAATCGCCGCTGGTACAGCGATTTCACGGAAGGTCGCCGCGGCGGCGCGGTTCGACTCGGTCGCCGACTGCGCTGGCCGGATAACTATTTTAAGGTCTACTGGCGCTATCGTCTGGAAGATGTTCGCTATTATGACTTCGATGAATCGTATCTGACTGATAATGGATTTAACATAGAACTGCCTCGTCTGGACACAACCTATGTCGCCTCTTCGAGCTCATTGTTGAATTACAAGGAGCGATGGCTGCGCACATCCGCCACGTCATTTACCATCGAGCGCGACAGCAGGGATTTACCGATGTTCGCGACCAGTGGTATGCGCGTTGCCTACACCGGCGAATTGGCGGGATATATTCTCGGCGGCGAATGGAAATACTACAAGCATTTATTTATCGCCCAAAAATTCTTTCCTCTGTATAAGGGAATGGCGCTGGTGCTGAAATCCAAGTTCGGATATATAAGCGCCAATGATAATGAAACGATTCCATATTCCGAGCGGTTCTCGCCCGGCGGTGTCGACCCCGATGGAATGGTTCGAGGATATTCTGACGCATCACTGACGGAGCGCGGTGACAATGGCTCATACCTGAGAGGTATCTCCGAGGCCGTTTATAACCTGGAATTGCAGATGCCGATCGTCTCGGGACAAATATACATGCTCGCTTTCGCCGATGCCGGCAATTCATGGATCGGCCGGGATTTTATAAAGCCGTTTTCCGGACTGGCACGAGGCGCCGGTGTAGGATTCAGGCTGGTTGTCCCCGGAATCGGCGTCATTGGATTTGACTTCGGTTATGGCTTCGACGATATATACGGAGAGACAAAGGGCTGGAAGCCGCATTTCCAGGTAGGACAAGACTTTTAATTCCGAACGTACAAAGTTTTCATAAAGGAGAAGAACTATGCTTAAGCTGGCGAAAATCGGTTTGGCGGGGATTTTTATGGCGCTGGTATTCACCGGCAGTGCGATGGCGCAGCGTTTTGCGTACATCGATTCCGAAAAAATCATCAACAACTTTACGGATCTGCAGAGAGCTCAGGAAACGTTTCAGACGGAATTGCGGGAATGGGAAGAACAGGCCGGTATGCTCGATCAGGAACTCCAGGAGCTGATGGCTGAATACGAAAAGCAAAAACTGATTCTATCGGCCGACAAAAAGGCGGAAAAAGAAAAACAAATCTCAACCAAGCGCCAGGCGCTGGAAGCCTTCACGAAAGACATCGGCGCTCCGGGCGGCAAGGCCGAGCGCCGCAACATGGAATTGATGGCCCCGCTCTACGAGCGTGTGACGGAAGCCATCGAAAAAGTGGCTATTGAAGAAGGCTATGATTTCGTGTTCAATTCCAGCGGTCTCGCCTATGCCAAAAAAGAACTCGACATCACCGATAAGGTCCTCGATAAACTCGACGCAGGCGAATAAGCCGTGGCAATGACAGTTAAAGAACTGGCCGCACAGATCGGAGCCGACTTTGCCGGTGACGGGAATACCGTCATCGAATCGGCGGCTCCGATCGAATCGGCCGGAAAAGGTCAAATCTCCTTTCTATCCAATCCTGCATACAAGAAATTTCTGGGAGAGTGCAAAGCATCGGCGCTGGTGCTGAGCCCCGATATATCGGTAGACCATTGTGCCGTGATTGTCAGCAAAAACCCCTACCTGACATTCTCGCAGATCATCGACATCCTCTATCCCCCGGAATATGATGAGAACTGGACGATTGATGCATCGGCATCGATATCTAGATCGGCAACGGTTGATGCAAAGGTTGAAATCGGACCGCATGTGACCATCGAAGATAATGTGACGATTGGAGCGGGTACGGTCTTGAAAGCAGGCGTCTTCATCGGAAAAGGTAGCAGTATCGGTTCGAACTGCCGTATCGCGCCTAATGTATCCATCATGCACGGCTGTAAAATCGGCAATGATGTCATCATTCACGCCGGAACTACAATCGGATCGGACGGCTTCGGATTCGCCCCCACTACTCCGGGACAGGCATATAAGAAAATCCGCCAGGTCGGCTGGGTCGAAATTCACGACAATGTGGAGATCGGCGCCAATGTCGCGATCGATCGCGGCGCTATCGGCCCGACGGTCATTAAGAGCGGCGTCAAGATCGACAACCTCGTACAGATCGCACACAACGTCCAGATCGGCGAAAATTCAATTATCGTCGCACAGGTCGGCATTTCCGGATCGACTAAGCTTGGAAGATCCGTCATTCTGGCCGGTCAGGTCGGTTTGGTCGGGCATATTGAGATCGGCGATGGAGCGATGGTCGGCGCTCAATCCGGTGTCAATCATTCGCTCGACGGCGGTCAGGCGTATTTCGGCTATCCGGCGCGACCGATGATGGAATCGAAGCGCATCGAGGCGCTCATTCGCAAGCTCCCCGAATTTTTCAAGCGTTTGAAAGAGCTGGAACAGAAGATCGACGAGTAATTATTCAGATTTGGTGCACGGTCTACGAGCACGACTTATTATAAATACATTTTTAAGATAGAATTTCGCTATTATTATAGTGGGTACATTGGGAGGCGCTGATGAAATATCCCCTGCTATTGGTATCGTATCTTGTCTTTGTTGTTTTCATTTCAATCCCGGGCGAATGCCGTGGCGAGTCTTGTGTGCTGAAAGACGATGACTGTCCTCGAGAAACAAAATATGGCTCATTTGTGACTTATGATTGGAACTTTCGGTTTTGTTATATTATTCCAAATCCATTTGATATGGCTTCCGGGGTTTTTACACGATTTGAATTGCCCGAGTCCTGTAGTGTATCGCTTAAGGTTTTGGATTCGACTCTGAATACTGTCTATGATTATGGCATATTAAGTTTGGGCCAGGGTTGTTATATAATTATGTGGAATTATGAAAATGGTAATGGCGAGAAAATTCCACCAGGACACTACTACTTTGATTTGTATGCAAAAGCAACCGGGACCGCAACGGGTGTCGATTTGGTTGACGATTTTAACGGAACCGGTTTACTAAATGAATATCGATGTCGTCATGGTTTTTATGCAGTGTCTAGCGATTATAAATCCCCACCTGATAAAAAATGATGTGTCGAGTAGTGCCAACCCGCAGCAAGCTGTGGGGCACCCTCAAGCGGCAGATTTGGACATCTGCCGGGCACAAAGAGACAAGAGATAATAATGACTGATAAGAGTAGTAAACAATTGGCCAAATCATGGCCCTACAGACGCTACAATGAATTTGAGCGTGAACTGCGGGATGCTGCCGCAAAATGGTTTTCTAAAAATAAATATGCCACCAATACCAGAATGCCCTATTGCCTCAAATCCCATGGTGATTGGCCGCAAAACATTATTTGTGAGGAAGTCGCCAATTATATCCATCAACAGAGTGAAGAGAATAAAGGCAAGGATTCATTTCCGCTCCACAAATACCTTCATCACGGTCTGAGTAGTCAGGCAATGATATTCAATCTGGTGGGGCCTTTGGTTGTCAGAGATGACCTCGAACCATTGCGCAAAGTTAGCGAGAATATCGGACTCCCCTGGCCCGATGGGGATATCGAGGCCAGCTTTGAATTTGACGATAGGGATGTATTCAACGAAGATCGCAGACAACCGACATCAATTGATTTGGCTGTTTGCGGAGAGAAATCAAGAGTATTCATTGAAGCAAAACTCAAAGAGAACGAATTCGGAGGTTGTTCCGTTTTCTCCGGCGGGGATTGCGACGGGAGAAATCCTGTTTTGTATGGACGTGATGGTTGTTACCTTCATAACATCGGGCGAAAATACTGGGAGCTAATGGCAAAGTTTGGTTTTGATAAAACGGCTCTTGCATCCGGACCTATCTGCCCTTTTACAAATTATTACCAGTTTTTCAGAGAAACGCTTTTTGCACTAAAAAAGAATGGTTGCTTCGTTCTCCTTCATGATGAGAGAAACCCCGCCTTCTTGAGAGCCTCAGAATATGGATGTGAGGCAGGTTTGTGGCCGTTTCTCACTTCTTTTGTTCCGAAGGAACATGCCGCTAAAATCGGGAGAGTAACCATTCAGCAACTTGTCGATAAAATTGAAGACTCCGGTCGCCATCATGACTGGATAAACGAATTCAAGCTAAAGTACGGAATCATATAATTCGCGTAAGGCGCGACAACACACCCCGTCCCCCTTCATGGGACACCCCTCTCAAGAGGGGATGACAAGAGCAGATTCCTCGGCACTCGTCCCGTAAACGGGACATCGCTTCTCAGAATGACGTGCTATTTTTTAAGTTATTATCAACTACTGAATTTATCAAAAAGTAGCGGTCATTGCGAGCCCTTCTTAGGGCGTCGCAATCTCAGGATGCAATGATAGGCGCTATAGTATAGGAATACATCCTGAGATCGCGACGGTCGTCATAGGAATGACTCCCTCGCGATGACGCAGTGGTTTATAAAAGTCTTATGGAATTATGAGACACCGCAGACAATGATACACGTACTCCTTCGGGCCGGAGGACCCGGCCCCTACAGAAGATTCCCCACGGCAAAGCCGCGGGGTACACAACCCTGAACGAAGCGAAGGAGATATTAGCATCTCGTGAAGAGACAAGAACGGATTCCTCACTCGGCCTAAGAAGGCCTCATTCGGAATAACGAGAGTTATGTATACCACAAACAAAACGAGCCGGTTCTTTGTGGAATCGGCTCGTGTGACTTTGGATGTTGCGATTGTCTTTAGAACGGCAGATCCTCATCCTCGCCGTCAAAGTCGCCCGGAGGCCCCTGAGGAGGCGGAGCCGCTCCGCTGTCACTCCCACCGCCGCCTGCACCGCGGCCGCCCAGGAACTGCATGCGCTGGCCCACGATTTCGGTGATATAGCGCTTGTTACCGTCTTTATCGTCATAGCTGCGGGTCTGGATTTTGCCTTCGATATAGACCGAGCTTCCCTTTTTCAGATATTCCTTGGCGACTTCGGCCTGGCGCGCCCAGAGGACAATGCGATGCCATTCAGTCGATTCCTGCATCTGCCCCTCTTTATCCCGCCATTTTTCGGTCGTCGCGACGCTGAAATTGGCGACGGCCTGTCCACCTGCGGTATAGCGCAATTCAGGGTCGGAACCGAGATTACCGATGATTATAGCCTTATTAACCGATGCCATAGTCTTCCCTTTCTGAATTTGTTTGGGCCAATATAGGAGATGCTCCGTACAATGTCAATACGGGCGGAAGCGATGTCTATCACAAATTGGTTGATTGGACAATTAAAATCTATATATTTGGACAACAAAGGATTTACATATGACAGCTTTGAGAAATAGTGCAGAATTATGCGAAAAACTGACCGGTTTTATCCGCTCGATCGCATCGGAAACCGGATACGACAAACTGGTCGTCGGCCTGTCGGGCGGAGTCGATTCTTCGGTATCGGCGGCACTTGGAGCCAGGGCGCTCGGCGCCGATAAGATTCTCGGCCTCATTATGCCGTATAAAAGCTCTTCGCCGCAATCCGAGGCCGATGCACGAGCCGTCGCCGACACATTCGGTTTTGCTGTGGAAAAAATTGAAATTTCACCCATGGTCGATACCTATTTCGGCAACAGCGACGCCTCTCCTCTGCGCCGAGGAAACAAATGCGCTCGCGAGCGGATGTCGGTATTATTCGACATCGCCGCGCGCGACGGCAGATTAGTGCTGGGAACATCAAATAAGACCGAAATTTGTCTCGGTTATGCCACCTGGTATGGCGATGCGGCCTGCTCGTTCAATCCCCTTGGTGGCCTTTACAAGCGCGATGTGTGGGCGCTGGCAGAACACCTCGGAATCCCAAAGCAAGTTATCACAAAGAGCCCGACCGCGGACTTGTGGCCGAACCAAACCGACGAGGGCGAACTCGGTCTCAGTTATAAGCTGGCCGACAAGTTATTGCACTTGATTGTCGAGGAAAACGAAAGCTCGATTGCGGCGCTCAAAGAGACCGGCGCGACCGAGGATATCATTCGCATGGTCGAAAAGCGAATCAATCAATTCGCATTCAAGCGAGCGCTGCCGAAAACGGATTTACTCGGCACTAAACCGGTGCCGCAATCGGTCGCATTCAAATAGGTACTATGACAGAAACAATAGTTGGAAAGCTGTATCTGATTCCGACACCCATCGGGAATCTGAAAGACATCACGCAGCGGGCGCTGGAGACGCTCGAGGCGGTCGATGTCATCGCGTGCGAAGACACTCGGCGGAGCGGCCAGTTGCTGGCGAATTTTGGAATCACTAAAAAGAAAATCAGCTACTTCGAGCATAACGAAGCCGGGCGCGTGCCGCAGATTATTGCCATGCTGCAAGAGGGTCAATCTGTTGCCGTGATATCCGACGGCGGCAGCCCGGGCCTGTCCGATCCGGCCTTTCGAGTTGTGACGGCGGCCATTGAAAATGGAATCACTATCGAGGCGCTGCCCGGCGCAACGGCGGCCATCCCTGCCCTGACGGCATCGGGAATGCCGACGGACCGATTTCTATTCGAGGGTTTTCTGCCGGTCAAATCCGGCAAGCGCAAAAAACGGCTGGAGGCATTACTCGAATTTCCGCACACGATTGTGATCTATGAATCGGTGCACCGCATTAAAAAATCATTGATTGACATTGCCGAGGTATTCGGCTCGCGCCAAATTTGTATCGCGAGAGAAATCAGTAAGCTGCACGAGGAATATATTCGGGGTACGGCCGAGGAGTTGGCCGAGCGCGCCGAGGAAATAACGGCAAAGGGAGAGTTTGTCATTGTCATCGCGGGTTTTCAGGAAGAAAAAGGATAAAAAAGGCCTGTTCGAGCGGTTCGCCGAAAGGCTGCTGCCGTACGATCATATGGCCCTGATCTATTGCTGGATCATCATTGTCCTGACATTCAACTTCGCGCGACCGATCGAAGACTTTTATGTCGTACTGGCATTTCACTTCGGCGTCATCGCGTTAGTCTGCCTGCTGGCCATTTTCCTGAATGATAAAACGAACCGCTTCGCGGTATTCCTGCGACTGCTCTACCCCGTCATCCTGATGACGTTTTTCTATACCACCGTCGGAAAGCTCGTGCATATCGTGTATCCGGATTTCCTCGACTATCAGGTCATTAATCTCGAGCGGGCTGTTTTCGGCGTCAGCCCGACCGTCTGGTGGGATCAGCACCTCAATGTCATTGTCACGGAAATCATGTCAGCCGGATATTTCTCATACTATTTCCTCATCATCGGCCTATCGCTCGTTCTCATTTTCAACAAGCGCGATGCGGAAATCAAGCGGTTCATGACGGCTACCTGCGCCACGTTTTTCATCTCCTACCTGATTTTCATCTTCTATCCCGTCGAGGGCCCGCGCCATGTGTTCGTCGACACCTATCAAAACGCCATAACCGGGCCGTTTTTCCGGCAATTAGTCGACTATGTCATCAGCAATGGTGCCTTTCGCGGCGGCGCCATGCCATCCTCGCACTGCGGTGAGGCTCTGGTCGTCACGTATTTTGCAATCAAAGTTTACGGCAGGCGCGCCTGGTTTCTCGCCGTTATCCTTGCCATTCTCTCCATCAGCACGGTCTATGGCAGGTTCCATTATGTCAGCGATGTTGTCGTGGGATATATTATCGGCATCGCCGCGATCTGGCTGACTCTGTATTTTTATCCGCTCAAGAAAGACCGAGACAAAGCCGAAGCGGCTGAGGCGTTAAAAATGAGCGACCGCTATGCATCCAGATATTATTGATATCGGCCCCATCACCATTCATAGCTATGGATTGATGCTCGCCCTGGCATTCGTGGCCGGCGTGTGGTTTTTCAAAAGGCGTGCCGCCATCGAACGAATCCCCATCGATTCGTTGTTCAATGTCGCATATTTCCTCATCATCGGAGGTGTTGTTGGCGCTCGAATCGCCTTTGTCCTGCTGCACTGGACAGATTTTCAGGACAACCTGTTCGATGCCTTTAACCCGTTTCAATCGGGACAATTCGGAATCTCGGGATTGAATCTGTACGGTGGTGTGCTGGCCGCAATCGGCGGCGCATGCATCTACATCTTTATGAAACGACTGCCGCTGCTGGCGATTTTCGATCTGTTCGCGCCGACGCTCGGACTGGGATTGGCCATATCGCGCATCGGCTGTTTTCTCAATGGTTGCTGCTTCGGAACACCGACCGAATTACCCTGGGGTGTGACATTCCCGACCGGGTCCATTCCTGAATACTTCTACGGCTCGCAGCCGATTCATCCGACGCAATTGTATTCATCGCTGTATGGATTGATATTGTTTTTCCTGCTCTGGTATATCCTTAAAAAGAAAACATTCGACGGCCAAGTGTTGGCCGTGTTATTCGTATTGGAATCGCTGTTTCGATTCATCATCGAGCCGCTGCGCTACTATGAAGTAGAAATGACGCTGCCGATTTTCGGCATGGAGGCAACCTACAATCAACTCGTGGCAGTGAGTCTCTTTATTATCGGCATCATTATCTATTTAGCAGCGCCACGGAATCTGCACCGAAACGATACTCCGGAGTCGAATGAACCGGCCCTCTGAGTGGTCGCCTCGCATGGCGGGCGATCTCTGGGCCATCGTATCGGCGGTCACGACCGCGACCGGACTGGCGCTGGCCAAGACGGTGCTCGATGAAATCCCGCCCCTGACCTTCAACACCTATGTTTTTTTCTTCGGCTCGCCGATTATCCTCATCGACGCCGCAATTAATGGAAAGGTAAAGGAAACGATTGCCGTTCCGCTGAGGCACCTGGGATTTTTTGCACTCCTCGGCGTACTGTTCAGCGGTTCGACACTCTGTTTGTTCACCGCCATATCATACACCGAACCGGCGACGGTATCGTTTTTATCTCGGCTGGAACTGATGATGACGATTATCCTCGCGATGATATTCCTCAAGGAGCGCATCAGCAAGGCGGAATTATTCGGACTGGCCTTCGTTGTCGCCGGGATTTTTGTGATGCGGTACGGCGCATCGGTCGAGTTGTCCAATGCGATTCTGCTGGTGACGATCAGCGCGGTATTCGTCGGCGCAGCCGAGGTGGCAATTAAAGCGAGAATATCCCGCATCAAGCCGCGCAGCCTGGTATTTTATCGCGGTATCGTGATGGTGTGCATCTTCCTGATAGTCGGAAACATTACCGGGCAATTTATCTGGGTGACGGACATGCGCATATTGCTGACCCTGGCCGCGGCAGGATTCTGTCTCCCCTATGCCGGGCGGATGGGATATCTCAAGGCGATGGAGCGAATCAATATCTCGCGGGCATCGATTATTGTACAGAGCCAGCCGTTCTTCGCCGGGTTGATCACACTGGCGATACTGGGAACGCATCCATCGTTGCGCGAGATGATCGGCGGCATACTGATCGTGTCCGGCGTCGTATTTATCCGTATCATCGAATGGCGCACCCGCAAAATCTCGAAATAATCCCTCTGTAGGGCCGCGTCCCCATTGGGACCTGCCATTCGCGCGATGCGCGAATCTTGTAGGTCGAAACCCCTGTGGTTTCGACATCAGAGTAGGGCAGGAGCCCTGTGCTCCTGCCAAAAGAATACGAAGTATTCTTTGTCATACATTTCTCTATATTGTCATTCCCGCGAAAGCGGGAATCCAGGGGAATTTCCCGTGGTCGGCGTACGTCCCCGTGCGCCAACATAAAATTCAATTGCAGATCTAGGCAATCATTAAAATACAAAAAAAGGAAGGGCGCGCCGGTAGTCCTCGACGCGCCCCTTGTGGTGTGCTCAACGTGCTCTGAGTGCGCAGTGCACACTATAATTTACGCCAAAGAGTAGCCCCCGTCAACGATTATTGTTTGGCCGGTCAACCACGTCGCCTTGGGACCGCAGAGGAAGACAACGACATCGGCGATTTCCTCAGGCGTCCCGATACGATCAAACGGCGTCCGGCGGACGACCTCATCAATCAAATCCTGATAATTCGGGAAGCTGGACAATGCATTCGTATCTATAAATCCGCCCGAAACGCAGTTCACGGTAATGCGTCGAGGAGCCAGTTCGATGGCCAGATACTTAACGATATTTTCGATCGCGGCCTTGGAAACGCCGACCGCGGCATAGCCCGGAATATAGCGCTGGGAACCGAGCGAGGACAGGGCCACGATACGCCCATGATTTTTCATCATCGCGACGGCGTGCTGGGCGCACACCAACAGCGCCTGAGCATTAGTATTCATGGCCAGATGCCAGGCTTTGTCGTTAATCGTTAAGGCCGATGAAAACAATCCGAGAGCCGCATTGGAGACCATGATATCGAGGCCTCCGAAATTTTCCTTGATTTTCTCGAATATCGGCGGGATTTGATCGTGTTTGCCGATATTGGCGCGATGCGCATAGCACTCGACGCCGAATTTCTTTATCTTTTCAACCGCGTCATCGGCCGCATCGCGGCTGCGGAAATAATTGATGACGACATTTGCGCCTTGTTCGGCCAGCCCCAAAGCCGTAGCCAGTCCGATTCCCTTCGTTCCGCCCGATACAAAGGCGGTCTTGCCTTCCAGAGGCTTGCAATCAGCCATTTCTGTCTTCCCCTTATTTTGTTTACAACATGCCACGACAATATGTACCTATTTTATCCATTATCCGCAATAAAAAAACGCCCTACGGGCAATCGAGATATAATACGGACGGATGATGGTATTTGCTGACTATAAACCGATGAATTCGGAGATTGTTCCCGTATCCGCAATAAGAACCGGCTCAATATTCTGACGTTAACCTATTATATCACAGGATGTTTACTTGGTTTTTGAAGAGGTTTGGGCCAAGTCGATTTCCCCCGGCAGATGCGGATCCGCCGTGGCGGATCGGGCACGAATTTTTCGTAGGTCAAGACCCCTGTGGTCTTGACACCGCGCGAAGCGCGAACCAAAACCTCCCCCTCCTTCCCAAGGAGGGGGCCGGGGGGTGGTTGAGCCATATGTGCCAAATCATAATTTCGGGTAGAATCGTAGGGCAGATTTGTCTTCAAATCTGCCATCCTGATATCGGCGTATTAATAAAATATGAATTGGCGGATTATAAAATGAATCCGCCCTACTAAATCATACAAGGGAATAATGAGAGGCGGTGGTTAATTACAACGATTGACTGGATTCTTCGAGGCTGATGATCTCGATCAACTCTTCCATGTCCAGATCATAAAACGCCGTGTCGAATATCATCGAGTATACCTCGGTGAGCCGCTCCATGAAATTCTCCATGGGGATTTCGCGGCCGAGTTCTTCTTTGGCGCTGGTCATGACCTTGGGATCGAAACCGCAGGGATTGATCGAATTGAATTTGCTCAGGTCGGTCGATAAATTAATCGCCGCGCCATGATATGAAATCCAGCGCTTAACGGCGATGCCGATCGATGCGATTTTTTTGCGCTTCACCCACACGCCGGTATGCTCATCGTATCGGCGACACTTGATGCCGAATGTCCCCAGCGCCTGAATGATTCCCTCTTCGATATCGAAAATGAATTTGTGCAGGTCTTTACCGCGGCGCTTGAGGTCGAAAATCGGATAAACGACTAATTGTCCCGGGCCATGATACGTGACACCGCCACCGCGCGTGATGCGATGACACTCGACGCCATTGATCTTCGGGATATCTTTCTCGTCGATGTTTTTACCGATCGTGATGACATCCGGATGCGACAGGTAAAACAGCGTATCGCGCACGGTGCCGTGCTGACGATAGGCGACCATACGCTCTTGCCATGCGAGAGCCGCCTTGTACGGGCGGCTCCCCAAATCCATTTTCCAACCGAAGAATTTATTCGCCATTAGCGGAGTCTCAGGAGCAGGCGGGCGGGATTTTCAATGTATTCGATTGTCCGATGCAAAAACTGCACCGCGGTGTGACCGTCGATGAGACGATGATCGAACGACAGACCGAACGTCATCATGTGGCGCGCCACGATTTCACCATTCCGCACGACCGGCTTCTCGACGATGTTGTGAATGCCGAGGATTGCCACCTGCGGCTGACTGATAATCGGCGTCGATGCAGTCGCACCGAACATCCCGGCGTTAGTCAGCGTAAAAGTGCCGCCCTGTACTTCATCGAGTTTCAATTTATCCGCGCGGGCGCGATTGCCGAGGTCGTTGACTTCGACGGCGATATCGATAATCGATTTCTTGTCGGCATCTTTGAGCACCGGAACGATGAGACCGTTCTCGCGAGCCACCGCGACACCGATGTTATAGTATTTTTTCAGGACGATTTCCGTGTCGGTCATTGAGGCATTGAGTTCCGGGAATTCCTTGAGTCCCTCGACCGCTGCCTTCATGATGAATGGCAGATAGGTCAACTTGGCGCCATAGGTCTGATAGAAACTGTCCTTATGCGCATTGCGGAACCTGACGAGCTCGGTGAAATCGCAATCCTCGAACGTCGTCACATGCGGCGAAATCGCCTTGGATTTGACCATGTGATCGGAGATCGCCTTGCGTGCGCCGCCCAGAGGAATGCGCTCCTCTTCCCGCTCAGCGTAAATCGCCGGTGGCGCATAGTTCGGCATCGGTTTGGCCGGTTTCATGGCCGGGCCCGCGGCAACGGCAGGGGCCGGAGTCGGCGCAGCGATTTGAGACGGGGCCGGAGTCGGCGGTTTGACGCCGGCAACCGGTGATTTGGCCGCGGCAGCTTTTTCGACATCTTCCTTCGTGATGCGGCCATCGGGACCGGTGGCAACGATGGAGGAGACATCGAGCCCAAAATCACGAACGAGTTTGCGGACGGCGGGAGCCATCTTCGCCGGTCCGCCTGAGGCAGCCTTTGTAACAGGCGCCGCGGCCGGAGCGGCAGCTTTGGCCGCCGGTTTTGATGCGGCTTTTGTAGAGTCAGCCTTCGGAGCCTCCTTCGCAGGTGCTTCACCCGACGTTGCAATCGTGCAAATGACGGTGCCGACCGGAACGATATCGCCCGGACCGACCAATAGCTTTTCGACAGTCCCCTCGACCTCTGATGGTATCTCGACATTGACCTTATCGGTCATGATCTCCACAAGCGGCTGATTGACCGACACTTTGTCGCCCACCGCGACTTTCCACTCTGCAATTGTTCCTTCCAGTACAGATTCACCCATTTGCGGGACGACTACCTCAAAGGCCATAACTCCTCCGTCTATATCTTGCTAAGGTTGTTTTCTTGAGTCCTAAACCCACCCAGTTGCTTACTCTATTTCTTATAAATTTATTATCTGCTAATGCACTTCCAGCATGCGGTCGAGCGCCAGTTTGGCCTCGGCCTTGATATCATCCGGCACGACGATACGGTCGAACGTTCCCAGGTTCTCTACGGTATTCGCCAGATCGGCCATTGTCGTGCGATACATGTTCGCACACACCGGACATGTCTGTCCCGACAGCTCGAATATCTTCTTATCCGGATGTTGATGCGCCATGCGATTGATCAGGTTGATTTCCGTCCCGACGGCAATCATCGCACCGGCCGGTTGATTCTCGATGAAATTCACGAGGAATTTCGTCGACCCCACCGCATCGGCTTTATCGACGACATCCCATGTACACTCGGGATGCACGGCGATTTTGACATTCGGGAATTTGGCGCGCATCTCGTCGACATGGCGCGCCTTGAAATTCGTATGAACGTGACAGTGCCCCTTCCAGAGAATCACTTTCGCCTTTTTCAGCTTCTCCGGATCGATGCCGCCGTCGTGAGAGCGGAAATCCCAGACAACCATTTCGTCGTCGGAGAATCCCATCCAGCGACCGGTGTTGTAGCCGAGATTCTCATCCGGGAAGAAAAACAACTTCTCCGCCCGGTCGAAGACATACTTGTATGCGGCTTTGGCGTTGGATGACGTGCAAATCAATCCGCCCTCGCGACCACAGAAGGCCTTGAGCTTCGCGGCCGAATTCATATATGACAACGGGAGCGTTTTATCGGCAACGCCGAGTTCTTTCAGATACTCCCACGCAGACAGAACATCATCGATATCGGCCATATCGGCCATCGGGCACCCGGCCAATGGATTGGGCAAAAACACTTTTTGATTGGGCCCGGACAGAATCTCGGCCGACTCGGCCATGAAATGCACGCCGCAGAAGACGATGTAATCGGCATTCTTGCGCTCGGCAGCGGTTTTGGAGAGTTCATAGGAATCCCCGATAAAGTCGCCCATCTGCGCAACCTCAAGGCGTTGATAGTGATGCGCCAGAATGAGCATCTTGTCGCCGTGCCTCTTCTTGGCGGCCAAAATCCGCTCACGGAGCTCTTTGTCGGTCGCCTGTCTATAGATATCCGGTACGATCGAGTACATGGTTGTAGCCTTTAACTTATTTGCATATCGCAAGTTGAATATAATACGCGTCTCCCGGCGGAGTTATGGAAAAATCTCCACCCGAAAGAGTATATCTCATTTTCCCCTCAGGGTCAAGTCGCGAGTATCCGGTTTATCTCCCAAGGCTGAAGCCTTGGGCTACCGACTTCCTCATACTTGTTAATACTCAATTACTTTTAAATCGCCCACAAAACCTTTAACAAGCACCTGTCATTGCGAGCCCTTCCTAGGGCGTCGCAATCTCAGGATGTTTGCGTCAAGCACACTTTCCTGATGTTTTCTCCAACTTCGCTACTCCTTCGGCGATTTACCGATATGCGACGAATGTCCCGGTTCAACCTGACTTGATGGATCGATAAAATGCACTGCATTGTTGACGGCAATCGCCGCCTCGCCGGTTCCGGTCGAAATCAGTTTGAGTTTGCCGGGATGCGTCACGATATCACCGGCCGCAAATACTCCCGGAATATTCGTGCGCATCCGCTCATCGACTTTTATCGCGTTCATTTCCAGTTCGAGTCCCCACTTGCGGAGCGGCTTGAGATTGGTCAGAAATCCGAGATTCAGTATCAGCATATCGATCTCGAATCGCATCTCCTTCCCCTCGAATGTATTCACCGCCGTGACTGCATTGACCCAGTCCTCGCCGTGGATTTCCTTGACTTCCCAGAACGGGTAGTGCAATTCGACTGACGAGTTTTTCAACTGTTCGAGCGAGTTTTCGTGTGCGCGGAAGCGGTCATTGCGATGGATCATTATGACATGCTTGGCAATCGGTTCGAGCATCAGCGCATTGTCGACCGCCGAATCGCCGCCTCCGACAATAAGCACATTCTTGTCTTTGAACAGCGACGAATCCTTGATGTAATAGAACACGCCGAGCTCTTCGTATTTTTCCAGATCGGGAATATCCAGTTTACGCGGAATAAAGGCGCCCATCCCGGCGCAGATGATCGCCGTTTTCGTATAGTGCGTGTCGGTTTCGGTAACCAGTTCGATAATATCGTCGTCGCGCCGCTTGATGTCCTGCACGCGCTGATTGAAGAGAATCGGATTCTCATAGGCGCGAGCCTGCTTCTCGAACTCATTGACCAGATCCTTGGCCAGCACCTGCGGGAATCCGGCTACATCGTAAATATATTTTTCCGGATACAGCACCTTGAGGCCGCCGCCGGCCTCATCGAGCGCCTCGAGTAATTTGACTTTCACGTTTCGCAACCCGGCGTAATACAGGGCGTATAATCCTACCGGCCCCGCGCCGATTATCGTGATATCATAAACGTCTTCCGTAGACTACCCTCCGCTTATTTCCCAAAATGACCAATCGCATCCATCATGCTCTGCGTAGGCGGTATCCCCTGCTCGGCAAAAATGATTTTTCCATCGGGAGATATCACATAGACGGTGCGCTGGATTAGTTTTCCCAGAGCCATAACGGCCTGATATGCCGCGGCCGTTTTGCGCCCCGGATCGGACAGAATGGTAAAGCCGAACCCTTTTTTATCGCAGTAGTTATCGTGTGAAGTGACCGAAGCCGGATTTATTCCCAGTATCTCGGCATTCATTGTATCAAAGCGCTCCCTGTCCGCCTCAAGGGCGGCGAGTTGACGGTTTCACCCCGGTGTGTTGTTCTTGGGGTAGAAAACGATAACCGCGAATTTCCCGCGGAGTTCCTGAAGCGATACCGTGCGACCGCCGGAACCTTCCAGTTCAAAATCCGGCGCATCGGAGCCAATCGATAACATATGTATTCCTCCGGTCAAATACCCTTATTTTCACAGTCGTGTATAATACGCCTGTATCCGGAGGCTATTTGTCCAAATCGTCAGTTCAATTTCCTGAGAACTTTAAAAACCTCTTCAACATCCGGCTCGTCATCGATGTCATGATAATCGATGTAGCGAATAATCCCTTCCTTATCGATAACGATGATGACCCGCTCGGTATGCCCGGCACTCGTCATGGCCTCATACTTCTCCGCAATCGCGCCATGCGGCCAGAAATCGGATAGAAGCGGATAGTCGATACCGCCCATCGAATACGCCCATGATTGATGGCTCGGCACGGAATCGACCGACACGGCCAGAACCTGCGTGTTCATATCATTGAAGCGATCCAGCATCTCCTGATAGCCCGGAATCTGTCCGCTGCAGATAGGCGTCCAGTTGAGCGGATAGAACGCCAACAAGACGTTCTTCTTGCCTCGAAACTCGGACAGGGTGACAGTACGCCCCAGATGAGAAGGAAGGGTGAAATCGGGAGCCTTATCGCCAACTTTGAGCATGACCTCTCCTTAAATCAGTTGCCGCCTCGATAAGCCGCGCCGTTCGAATTCCCCCGAAAAACCGCGCGCGGCCCAATAAACAAAGGCGCCGGGTTACAGCTCCATCGGTGCGCCGTCATCATAGCCGAACCAGAAGTAGTTTCCGGCGATGGCGTCTTTTTCCGCCTGCAGTGATTCGAAGTGGCGGTATTCTTCATTGGCCATGCCCTGGCACAGCTTCTTTACTTCCTCGTTCGGTGCATTCTTCACACCATCTTTGTAGAAATTCGTCGCAGCCAATTCCGCTTCGATGGCGAGGTCGATGTATTGGACTTCGCTCAAATTCTCTTTATCGCGATTCTCGGCAAAAAATTTCGACAGAACGCCGACACCCTGCTTCGGTAATTGATCGACTTCTTCACCGTGCATATCTTTGTACAGCTTTATCAGCAGTTGCTCGTGGCGAACTTCATCGTCAGCCAATCCCTGCAGTTTGCGCCGGGCATCCGGGTTTTTCGTTTTGTCGACAAGCATCTTGTAAAATTTCTGGCCGTCGATTTCAGCGACGATGGCCTGCTTAATCAGGTCTTTGGAAAGGGAATCTGATGACATGCTGTTATCCTCTCTTGGAGCCCGCGATTACATGCGAGCGCATCTATTTTTTGATTTTTCTCGTTGTCTATTTATCGCCTTGCTTCTGTATCTTCGCCCAGGTGTCGCGGAGCGTCACCGTGCGATTGAAGACCGGCTTACCGGGCTTCGAGTCTTTCGGATCGACGCAGAAGTATCCCATTCGCTCGAACTGCACACGCGTCCCCGGTTCGATTTCGCCCAGGTACGGTTCGAGCTTACATCCGGTGAGCACCTCGACCGAATTCGGATTGATGGCATCCTTGAAATGAACGCCGTCTTCCTCGTCCATCGGGTCTTCCTTCGTGAACAGTTTATCATAGAGACGCACAGGAGCATCGATGGCATGCTTTGCCGATACCCAGTGCATCGTCGATTTCACGCGGCGGCCGTCGGGAGCATTCCCGCCTTTTGTCGCCGGATCATACGTGCAGCGCAGCTCAATGATATTGCCGTCTTTATCCTTAATCGCTTCCTGACAGGTAATGAAATACGCATACCGCAACCGCACCTCGCGCCCCGGCGCCAGCCGGAAGAATTTTTTCGGCGGGTCTTCCATGAAATCCTCGCGCTCGATATACAATTCGCGCGAGAACGGCACCTTGCGAATCCCGGCCGATTCATCCTCGGGATTGTTGACCGCATCGAGTTCCTCGACCAGGTCTTCCGGATAATTTTCGATAACGACTTTCAGCGGATTCAATACCGCCATGACGCGATTGGATGATTTGTTCAAATCCTCGCGCAGATAATACTCGAGCAGCGCAAGATCCACCATGCTGGGGCGCTTCGAGACACCAATGTTATCGCAAAATGTCCGAATGGCGGCCGATGTATATCCCCGGCGACGCATCGCCGACAAAGTCGGCATGCGCGGGTCATCCCATCCCTCGACAATACCTTCCTCGACCAGCGTCCGCAGACGCCGTTTGCTGAGCACCGTGTATGAAATATTCAGTCGTGCGAATTCGATCTGCTGCGGATGATTCGGCGTTTCCAGTACATCAAGGAACCAGTCATACAACGGCCGGTGATCCTCGAAATCGACATCGCACAGCGAATGCGTAATCCCCTCGATGGAATCCGACAGACAGTGCGTGAAATCATACATCGGATAGATGCACCATTTATCGCCGGTGCGATGATGCGAGGCATGCAAAATACGATACACGACCGGGTCGCGCATGTTCACATTGCCCGAGGCCATATCTATTTTGGCGCGGAGCGTTTTTTCGCCGTTCTTGAATTCGCCCGCTCTCATACGCTCGAACAGATCGAGGTTTTCCTCGACGGAGCGATTCCGATCCGGGCTCTCTTTCCCCGGTTCGGTCAGCGTCCCGCGATATTCCCGAATCTGCTCGGTGGACAAATCGCACACATACGCCTTGCCGATTTTTATCAACTGGACGGCATAGTCGTACAGGCGGTCGAAGTAATCCGATGCATAATGGAGCCGGTTACCCCAATCATAGCCCAGCCAGCGGACATCTTCCATGATTGCGTCGACATATTTCGTTTCCTCTTTGACGGGATTCGTATCGTCGAAGCGCAGATGCGTCACGCCGTTGTTTTCCAGAGCGACGCCGAAATCAAGGCATATCGCCTTGGCATGCCCGATGTGCAAAAAGCCGTTCGGTTCCGGTGGGAATCGAGTCGTCACTTTGCCGTCGTTCTTGCCTTTTTTCAGATCATCGGCGATGATGGCGCGGATAAAATCCAGCGATTCTTTTTCCTCGCGCGGAGTATTGTCGTTTTCAGCCATTTCAGAGCTTTTCCCGAATATAGGTTACCGCCGTTCTCATACGAGATACTACTTCCTGCTGTCCGATTAGTTCCAGCAGTTCAAACAGCCCCGGCCCGGTCGTCATGCCGGTCACGGCAAGGCGGGTCGGGTGTATCAACACGCCGCTCTTCACATCCAGTTCGGCGGCATAGGAATTCAGCGTTTCATAGAGCGGGTCGTGCGTGAAGTTTTTCAATGCCTCGTAGCGTTTGGCCAGTTCTTCCAGTCGGTCGGCGTTTTCCGCATTGAATTGCTTCTCCACACCCTTCTCTTCATAGGTGTACGGAGCCTGAAAGAAATAGACGCCGCGCTCGACGAAATCGCCGAGTACCGAGGCGCGGTCTTTCAAAAGACCGATAACATCCATCAGGTATTTCCAGCGCGTTTCCAGACCATATTTGGTATACACGCCCGCCTGCATCATCATCGGCGCAACCAGCGTCGCAATATCATGATTCGATTTCATCTTGATATGCTCGCTGTTGAAATGCTTCATCTTGACGACATCGAAAATCGCATTCGACTTATTTGCGTTATTGATGTCAAAAACGCCTATTAATTCCTCGATTGTGAAAATCTCTCGATCATCCTTGGGCGACCAGCCAAGCATCGACAGATAATTGACCACCGCCTCGGGCAGATAGCCCTCTTTCCCGTAATCCGATGCATTGGCAGCCTTGTCGCGCTTGGAGATTTTCTTCTTGCGCTCATCGAAAATCAACGGCAGATGCCCCATCCGCGGCACCGGCAGATCGAGCGCATTGTATAGAAGAATCTGCTTGAACGTATTCGTCTGATGGTCGTTGCCGCGCAAAATATCGGTGATGCCCATCTCGTGGTCATCGACGACGACGACGAAATTATACAGCGGCCGGCCATCATTGCGGCACACGACGAAGTCCTCGATATCGACATTCTGCCTGACCATTTCGCCGTAGACTAAATCCGTGTACCGAGTCTCCCCTTCGGGGACTTTCACCCGGACGACGAATTTTTCCCCGGCGTCGATTTTCTTCTGAATATCGGCTTCGGACAAATGACAACACGTCCGGTCGTATTTGTAATCGGTCTTGTTTTTCTGCGCCTCTTCCCGCTTGGCCGCCAGCTCTTCTGTCGTGCAGAAACAACGATAGGCATTGCCGGAAGTCAACAGCTTCTCGACGTACTTCTCATACAACTCGCCCCGTTCGGACTGGAAATATGGGCCTTCGTCCCAGTCGAGACCGAGCCATTTGAGCGAATCGATGATGGCGTCGACCATTTCGTTCGATGACCGATCGGAGTCCGTATCCTCGATACGCAGGATAAACTTGCCGCCTTTATTGCGGGCATAGAGCCAGTTTATAATAGCCGTTCGAGCCGTCCCGACATGGAGAAATCCCGATGGTGACGGCGCGATTCGTGTTTTAATTTCCGACATGCAACAACCTGTTTAAAGTATATGAGACCGCTATAACCGTGCAATATACACAACCAGTCACGCGGTCTCAAGTCTTATTTATCGCTTTATGCGCCTTACTTTTGCAGAATAAATCTGGCATCCACGGCCTTACAGCCGCCTTTTTTACCCGACGCCATAAACGGGTTGATATCGATTTCGGCAAATTGCGGGAAATCGATGATCAACTGCGACAGCCGCAACAGCGCGTCCTTGATAATCGACGTATCAACCGGGTCGGAACCCCGGAATCCGGTCAGCAGCGGGTACGACTTCAGGCTCTTGATCATATTGGCCGCGCCTTCATCCGACAGCGGAGTAACACGGAACGATACGTCCTTCATCACTTCCACGTAAATGCCGCCGAGGCCGAACATGATAAGCGGACCGAAGGCCGGGTCGTGAGTCATACCGATGACCGTCTCTACCCCGCCGGTGACCATCGACTGGATGGCAACCGTGTATTTCTCGCCCTTTTTCAGCTCACCGATTTGCTTTTTCAGATCATTGAATTCCGCACGCAGCTCCTTTTCGCTGCGGATATCGACTCGCACGGCCTTGGCCTCGGTTTTGTGCAGGATCTGCGGCGTATTCAGCTTCATGACGACCGGGAAGCCGACCTTCTTGGCTGCGTCAGTCGCCGCCTTAGGGGAATCGGCAATCGTGTACGGCGCGGTCGGAATGCCATAGGCATCCAGAATCTCCATGGCGGCATTGCCGATGATAGCGCTTTGATTTTTGCTGTTTGCCTCATCGATAATCGCCTCGACGCGATCCTTGTCGACTCTGAAGGTCGGAAATTTGCCTTTCTTCCTCTGGAGGAACTGACGATACTGATCAATCTTATAAAGGACCTTGGCAATCGCCTCCGGGAAAATAAACACCGGGATACCATGCTCCTGGAGCATTTCGATTCCGGCCGAGCGGAATCCGACACCCATGAAACAGACGAAGAAGGGCTTGTCCGTGTTCTCCTTGGCGTTGATAATCGCCTGCGCGACCTCGATTTCATCGATCGTAATCGGCTGGACGAAAATCGGTACGATGGTATCATAGGCCTTTTCCTTACACACCGCCTCGAGCGCCAGCGTAAATTCCCTGCCGCGAGCCCCTGCGACGAGATCGAGCGGATTGTGCAGAGATACTTCATCGGGAAGGAACTTGCTCAGTTCGTCTTTAATCTTCTTCGGCAGCGGCGGCAACTCCATCCCCTGCCCGATAATGGCATCGGTCGCCAGAATACCGGGCCCCCCGGCATTGGTCACGATGGCGACGCGCCTGCCCTTCGGCACCGGCTGCTTCGACAGAGCCATGGCCACGTCATACAGCTCTTCGATCGTCGAGGTCCGCATCACGCCACACTGAGCGAAGAGCGCATCCACACCGACATCGGCGCCTGCCAGCGCTCCGGTATGAGACGAGGCCGCGGCCGCGCCCTGATGAGTCCGGCCCGCCTTCACGGCGACAATCGGCTTCAACTGCGAGGTCTCTCTCGCTATTTTCGTGAATCGCAGCGGATTACCGAAATTCTCCAGATACATGAGAATCATCCGCGTGTTGTCATCGTCGCACCAGTATTCCATGAGGTCATTCGAGGATATATCAGCCTTGTTCCCGACCGAGCAAAACATCGAGAACCCGAGGCTGAGACTGTCGGCAAAGTTCAGAATGGCTTCGCCCAAGCCGCCTGACTGCGAAATAAACGAAATATTGCCCGGTTTCGGGCGCGCCTTACCGAATGTGGCATTGAGCCGCACGTCAGGATGCGTATTGACGACGCCGAAGCAGTTCGGCCCGACCATGCGCATGCCGTATTTGTGGACAACCTTGAGGAGTTCCTCTTCCAGTTTGACTCCCTCGCCACCAACTTCGCGGAATCCGGCTGAAATGACAACGAGCCCCTTGACGCCTTTTTCGCCGCACTGCTCGGCGACCAATGCCACCAATTCCTTGCGGACGGCGATAATTGCCATGTCAACGGAATCCGGAACGTCCAAAATGGTCGAATAGGCCTTGATCGAGTGGATAACCCCAGCCTTGGGATTAACCGGAAAAATTTTGCCGTTGAACTCGTAGTCGATCATATTATGGAGGATTTCCCGGCCGATCGTATGGCGCTTCGATGATGCACCGATAACGGCTACCGAACGGGGTTTGAATATGCAATCCAGGTTTTTCATCTATACCCTCGTAATTCCTTCTTGTGCAATTTTGTACGAATTTGTGCACGTTTTTGTTAATAGCCCGTCATTATACCGAACTCAATTTTTAAAGTCAATTCACGGGTAAACAATTTGGTTGCAAATTGGGACAATTTTCTTAACTTGAGAGAACATTTGCTCGAAAAAACGATTACAAAATATAAAGCATTACAGGAAGGGACGTGAAATGAAATTTGAACACTACGAAAAGGACGGCGTTGACGTTATCGAAGTGAAGGGCAAAATCATGGGCGGCGATGATTTTATTCCTCTCGACGATAAACTCTATGCGCTTATCGGACGTGGCCACCTGAAGGCGGTCATCGACCTGTCCAAGTGCGACTGGATAAATTCGACCGGCCTGGGACGGCTGATTCACCACGCCACCAGCTTCAAAAACCAGAAGGGCGAGTTGAAACTGGCCAACCTGACCGAAAAAATCGACAAGATTATCACGATTACGCGCTTGTCCGAGGTCTTCGACGTTTCCGACACGGTCGACGACGCTATCAAGAAATTCAAATAAATCCTTGATTCAACCAAGCTTGTAAAGGCGGGTCTATACCCCGCCTTTTTTTATAGCGCCCGCCATTTGTAAGATTTCCCCGAATCATGAAATAGGATAGAAAGAATAACCCCGTCAATCGCCTCCGTTCGTCTGTACTGGTGCTCGGTGCGGATTCTCTGGGATGAAAAGGGACGAGGCAGATTGACGGAAATGTGATGGGGTACGAATAGCTGCGGTTTCCGCATTTCCTCCGCCTCACCCGATCGGGCGCCTCCGTTTGGTATCCGCGAGGCAAACCGGTTGGATTCAACGGAGGATTTACGAGGGAGCGGCCCTATGTACACATTTTCTTCGTATCCTGTAGGGCAGGAGACACCACTCCTGCCCGTTTTTATTGATCATTGGATTACTTAAACATCCGCTTCATCTGCGTGCGGTAATCATCGAATGCCGAACGGCCCTTTTTCGAGAGCTTCAAAAACGTCTTTGGCATCTTGCCGACGAATTCCTTCGTGATTTCCACATATCCGGCAGTTTCGAGTTTCGTCAAATGCGACGATAGATTCCCCGGCGTCAATCCGGTCTGATTTTTCACGAAGAGAAAATCCGCCCGCTCAATAACCGAGAGCAGTGCCATGATGCTGAAACGAGCCGGTTCATGAATCAGCTTGTCGACTTCCGGCACGAGGAATTTCGTGTCCCTTTTAGCCGACATGAGTGGCCTCCGCTGATTCCTTGGGATACTTCTTTAAAAATTGTATCAACAGGGCAAGTCCAAAGATGAAGATGACGATTCCGACAATACCGAATGACAACAGCGAAATAAACGGGCTGTCACTGAGCCCCAGGAGAAATTCATTTTCCACTATGCAGAATAGCATTGCGGCGGCATAAATGTAAATACGAGGATGATTGGCATAAATAACTGCGAGGATGAATACCGGCAGACCCATGAGGGCAATCATTATCCAGGGAATGGTATCCGAACCGCCGAAACCGCCCTTGGCGATAATGAAAATGGGCCCCATCATCAGCGCCAGCGCAATGATTCCTACCAGACGCACAATATGTTTATATTTTTTCCGGCCCTCACCGAATTCGACCGCGCCGAGTCGCGGAATAGTGATGTACCTCTTCCCCGCCCATATGAGAAACAGCGGACTCGCAAGCAGCGGATACCCGATAAACCTTGATACGCCAATCGATTCCAGTACGGGAATCCAGGCCAGTATCAGCAGAAACAAGCCGAAATAGAGATCATAAATGCCGTCTTCGAATGTCGACCGATAGGCGCGCCGTTCGAGTTCCTTCAGATTTATATCGTTCATACCGGCCTCCCTTTGCATTTTGTGCTACTATTTAGTTTGCATTACAAACTACTTTACGATAATGATATCAGATTTGTTTCAGGAAGCAAGTATGTTTTTGGAAAAAACTCTTAAGTTCCCGATTTCCTCGCTAGAAAGGTCGATGAATCACTGACAGAGCTGATATTCCCGTTCAGGCTCGAATTGCTCGCACATATCATGGAATTTCTTCAGATTCTCTTCGATGGCATCCGGATTAAGAATCAGGCGGGCGGTAGGAAATCCCTGGATACCCTTGAAAGTAAAACAATTGTCGATTCGCAGCGTGAACAACGGCCTCGTGAAACTGTCATGGTATTCCATCTCACCGAATTGAGACATATAAAAGATAAACGCACGCGAAATATCGGTGTCGAATTCGATCAATTTCATGTATTCATCACCGATGCACTCTTCAAACGGCTCGATCGCTTGTATCTTCATAGTATAGAGGAACGGCCTCGTTGGAGGCCGTTCAAATAAATAAGTTGATTACGCTTTCGTCACGACGAATTCGCCGTACTTGTCGCCTTTTTCGATCGCCTTGGTCTGTTCGCATTTGAACTTGCCGAATCCCTTCGGATACGGGTCGCTGTAGGCCAGATCCATGAAGGCACGCGAAACACCGCGAATCATGTAGGCAAACGGCTTTTTCGGGTTCTTGACGTCCGATTCGTAATAATCATACGCGCGGACGACCATCTTCTCGCCGGGCACCAGTTCGGTGATTTCCGCATTAGCCCAACCCCAGGCGGTGAAGACACCATAGGCGCCGTGGAGGATATCTTCCGGTTTGTTTTCGATCATCGGACCGACGACGGAATTGAATTCCTCGGATGTTATAATACCGTACCCGGTATGATAACCGCACTCGGCGGCGGCGTTTTCGAGCAACCCCTCGGCATCATCATACAAGGCATCGCCGGCGGCGTCGAGAATCTTTTCCGAGAAGCTGTTCCAGAAATTCGCGGGCAGCTGCTGCACGAGAACACCAAAGGCCGGAACCATACCGTTGCTGTCGCCTTTGATCTTGATCTGCGACAGTTGCGAGATAACTTGTGATCTATCGATAGCCATACCAATTTCCTTTCTACCAATTGATAGTGAATCGTGAATTGGATGAACCGCACACGATACTCTGTGTCTCTTCAACGTTACAGGTTTCTGGCTTCTTGTTAAATACTGCTCCCCAGGCGGCCTGAATATAGCCGATACCGATAAAGTTCACCGGCTCTTCTTTCTGGCCCCATTTCTTCTTCCAGCCTTCGTCGATGTGCGAGTGTTCCATGACGGCGAATCCCTCTTTATCGCCGAAATTGAACTCGATAGTTCCCATCCCGACATAACCGTAATACTGTTCCGCGATGGCGATACGATCGGTGGTGTCGGACACTTTATGCTTCTTGAAATAATCGCAGAGGACTTCATAGAAGGTTTCGCAGCTGGCTTCAGTCAGCAGTTCGGTGCCGCCGAGATCGCGGGCATCGCACGCCAACTGGGTGAACAGCGTCGCGTAATGATGGCAATGGAGGACGAACGTCTTGCCTTCCATATAATGCCGCATCTTTTTGTTGTCGAATTTCTGCTCCGGCTGATAGGAGACCTTCGAACCGGCTGATGTAAATCCGCTCTTTTTCGTCGTTGTGGCCATGAATACCTCCTATGCGCCTTTTTTGATTTCCGCAAGCGCGGCTTGGAGTTTTTTAATATTATCGGGAGTGTCGGCATCACTGACTGCCTGTTTCGATGAGATCTGAGACAGCATCGCCATTCTCATGGTCGCCTTTAAGCCACCAATAGTTTTGGCCTGCTCATAGATTTCAGCCATTTTTGCACCCATGCATCCTCCTACAAAGTTTGGGGTGTCCTTGTTGTATAGAGAAATTTTTATTTTTCCTTAGCCCAATTGTAAAGGTCGGAGGATTGATGGATTTCTTTAGATTTGTAACAGGCTTTGTCGACCGAAGGTAGTGAGGTTTTGATAATACGATTATTCACAACAGGTTAGATATCCGCTCACGCAAGACGAAGTAGGTTAAGAGCCCAGCGCTCCTGACAAAAAATACAAAGCATTTTTTGTCACGTTTTCCTTATTTTGTCATTCCCGCGAAGGCGGGAATCTATGCCCAATTCAATCCGAGCACATCATTAATATTATTTATGGTTGCTGTATGTCCCCGTGCACCGACAATCCACGTATCGCGGGAACCCACCCTTTTTTGCAAAGCCAAAAAAGGGATGGGCCACCAGACTTTGACACAAAAAGCAGGGCAGGAGCCCTGTGCTCCTGCCAAACGTAGGTCAAGACCCCTGCCGCAGGTCCTGACGAAGGAAGGGCCGCAGGTTCTGAGCGAAGCGAAGGAGGTCTTGACATCGCGCGAAACGAGAATATTGTAGGTCGAAACCCCTGCGGTTTCGACATCAAAGAATACGAAGTATTCTTTGTCATTCTCGCGAAGGCGGGAATCCAGAAGGGTGCCTGGCGATTCTGTTTTGCCGGTTTTGTGGTTGGTATATGTCCCCGTGCGCCAACAATCCATGTATCGCGGGAACCCACCCTTTTTTGCAAAGCCAAAAAAGGGATGGGCCACCCAATCCTCTAAATCAGCCTGTTTTGGCGGTTTCGGGACAGATTTGGTACCGATCGGGCGTTTTCTAACAATTGCGATGGAGGGATAAGTTGCTGTCTTGCAACACAAATATGTTTTTGGCCTGTGATCTATTATCTGCTTGTTATACAGGCGGTTATCGTTTTGGGGGGCGAATTGTGGATAAACTGCCGTTGGGAGACAAGAGGTTATCCCTCGGATAGGAAAAATTTTTTTCGGTGTTTTCGCGTTTTCGGACATACTGGTAGAATCTCCTCTCACATAGGAAGATGAAGTGGGAATTTGGAGCGGAGTTGGAGTGAAATTGATTGATCCCACGGCGGAGCCGTGGGGTACACGGGTCTAAACTATCAGGTTGAACATCTCATCCCAACCCTGAGAAGGGTTGGGGCACCGGAGCCTGCGAGGAAGGTTTCGACAATGTAACTTGTATCCCGCCGATATTTCTACTATTATAATAATATGAAAGGGTAACCATGGATGACTTCAAAAAAACATTATTAGGACAACCGGCGCACGACTTTGTCAATGAGGCATTCACAAATTGGCATGCGCTCTCAAAAACGATGCGTTCGCGGCTTAAATTCGGTGACATGCCGGTGTATACATTTTTACATCCAAATGCAAATCCGGAAGATTATTATAATTTTAAAACCATGGCAAACTTTAATGTTAAAGCGCATATCGCAGCAACTACTAGCTTTGTAAAGGGATTTCTGAGCAGAAGCCAAACACATGCATTAATCATTGATGATCCCGTTTTTAACAAACCGGCTCCTCTTACTCCAAGCAAACAGCAACCAGACTTTTTTGCTCTGGGCAAAGAACTATACTATTTTATTCCGCACGATTATAAGACTGAATCATTCGATTCAGATTTCAGCTATACGCGTCGAGGCCCTTTTATAAATGTTTTTCTAGTCAATATGCCGGAGGAGATGCACCTTCGCCACCAGCAGGAAATCGATGAGGCCTTTATAGAAATGTTGGCGGAACATACGGTCACCGTCGGTACACAGGCCTGGGACTTTGACGGTTTTCTATTTCTTGATGTAAACCCCAAATAGGGACAGCCATGGATAACTACCAGAAAACATTCTTAGGCGAACCGGCGCGAGATTATTTCATCAATGCGCTCCAAGGTTGGCCCGCGCTCTCTCAAATGGTGCTGTCGCGAGTCCGTAAAAATCAAATATCGGTTTATGCCTTCCTGCCACCGGATACGCCTCTTGAAGACTACTACAGCTTTAGAACCGCAGCGAGTTTTGATATTAAGAAACATATGGAGCTGACCCTCGGTATGATCAAGGATTTTCTTCGCAGTAGCAAAACGCATTCATTAATTATTGGTGATATTCCGGGGAGGAAATCGGATCCCTTTATACAGCGAAATTCTACATCGAAATATCTCTTTTATGGCGAGGAAGTATACGGCTTCATTCTGCCTAATTTTGAGGATGAGTCTTTCAACTTTGACATCAGCCATGCCCGCGATCCCTTTTCCAAAATATTCCTGGTTAACACGCCTGAGGAATTACGCCTGCATCGCAAACAGGAAATCGACGAAGCATTTATAAAGATGCTTGCGGAGCATACGGTCACGGTCGGCACGCAGGCCTGGGATTTTGACGGTTTCCTATTTTTCGATATTGTTTCCGAAGCATGACCTATTTTCCTCACTCGGCGCCTCACGGGGTTCGAGAAGGAATCGTCATGATTGATGATTGCGGATTATCAGGTTGAACGTCTCATCCCAACCCTAAGAAGGGTTGGGGCACCGGGCACTCTAAACGTAGGATTTAGCGCTTTAGCCTCCGTAACTTGGCATAACGATTCGTGTAATATTTATTGGCCATTTTTTTAAACCATTTAACCAACTTATCTTTTTGACCAACGTCTATACATTCTGAAATGTTTATTTTGTACATTAATGCAAACCTTGAAAAATAGATTCCTATAGAGTCAATTTCCGTCTCACCCTTAATTCCATCTATGCCGCCGATATTTTGTAATAAGTAATATCCTATAAGTTGATCAAAATAATCTCTCTTGAATGTCAAACTTCTTACAGTTTTTATATCTATTATACATTTATCCAAAATGATATCGGCATCAGCTCCTCGCACTATTTGAGATGCCTTTCCAAATGTGGGATTGAGAGCACAAACCTTTTTCGCTTTGAGCGTTTTAAGAGGTACAATTTCGATTAGTTTTTTTAAATCCCTTATGTCTTTCTCATTAACTTCCCCGCCTGTATAATAGACTCTTCCCGTTCGTATCAATAAATCGTATTGGGACATTATCAGGCAATTTCTTATAAGGCTTCTATGCAGTTTCCCATCTTTAACAAATAAATCAGCCTTCTTCTTTGTCAAACGGATCAGGTCATCTCTTTGCGCCATCATTTCGAGGAAATCATCTTGCCCGATTAAGTATGGCAATGTTCCAAATACAGGAGGATCATTTTCTGCTATCCATCTTCCAACAATTGCTCGTGGATTTATCCTTTTTAACAAGAAGCGTAATAGGTAATCAAATGCTATTCCCACCTGTACTGAGTTATCTGTTAATGGAGGAGCTAAAATCCCGGCTTTCAATGAAATACGAGGCTTTTTGATATACTTCTTGAGTCCTTCCTTTACTTCTGTGAATTTTATAAATTTCGTGAGGCTCACCGAATGTGTTCCCTTATTGGTAAGTTGAAATACTATAAGAAAAATTGTTTAGATTTAATATTACATGTCAGACAATTTAATGGATTATTTATTACCCTCTATTGAATACCTCAACATTCGCGGCAATTCATGATAGAACATTCGGAATTCTTTGTTGTTTCCATACATTTCCCGCATCATTGGATGTTCAAAAGAAAATTCTAAAATACGATCAAAATCCATTAATGCAGAATCTTTGTCCTTTTTTGAGGCTTTGGACTTTAATATTCGCATAGTCTCTATACCTGCATCATAGACCCAAGGCATTTGTTCTTTAACAAGTGCAAGGGCTATTTGTGCGGCCATTAATGGATTATTAGTAAAATGTATTATCTCATCGATCATCATTGGATGCACTTTTCTTTGGCGCCTTGAAATCGATTGTTCATTCAACATATTTATTTTGTCCGACAGTTTATTTATTTGAACATTCAGTTTTTCCAGATTCTCACCTATTGGTCCATCGGGATTACGAAGTAATTTTTGGTTGATTCGGGTTAAATCAAGTATTTCCTCTAGTATATCTTGAGTCTTAAGAGTTTGGGATTCTGAATTCCCATCATCTGAAATATTCTGATTTGCATCTTTGAGTTTCCCTAGCTCTTCTTCTAATGTAGGGTACCAGACATCAAACGCTTTCTCCAGTCTTTCACTGGATAATCCATCCTTTTCACAGGCCTTATTTAAGGTTTTTACTAGCTTTTTCAAGTCCTCTTTCTCAAAAATAGTAGACTGAAATTGTAGAATAGGTCCGTCTACTTCGGAACGTTTTATATCAAATAAAAAGGGGCTAACAAAGCTCTTATCCATTGTTTTAGACAGTGCACCTGCTTCAAATGTCAACCAAGGCGCATTGATATTCTCGCGGGTCACACATAGAATACCAAATGTAGAGTCTTCTAATTCCTTTGCAATATCGGTACTCCATCGCGCTCCCTTATCAATATCTTCTGAAGAGACATATGGCTCTATGGCTTGGATAACCGATGGCAGCCAGTCCCTGAAAACAAGTGCGATCTTATGGCTACGGGCTCCTGACCAGCTAAGAAATACTTTCATTTAAATACTCCTTTATCATATTTTCATTGTTCAAATAACCGCTGGGAAGACTAAGTTCTGGTAAATTAATTTATGTTCTTTATAATACAAAATTATCGATTTTATTTAAAGCAAAATATATTAAAACATATTTAAGGCTTATTTTTATTCTCCCCCTTCCAATATGTGATGTACATTTGTGCAGGTGGGGCGTAATATACGCATATGGCTACCTACCTGCATATCGATGTCGATGCCTTCCTCGCCTCGGTCGAGCAGTCCATCAACCGCAAGCTCAAGGGCAAACCGGTCATGGTCGGCGGACTCGAAAACGAGCGCGGCATCGTCTACTGCCCCAGCTACGAGGCGCGCGCCCGCGGCGTGACCCTCGGCACCTCGCTCCCCGAGGCGGCTCGGCGCATCCCCGACGGCGTTCTCGTCCGCGGCGACTGGTTCACCTATGAGCAGTACTCAAACCGGCTGATGGATATCATCCGCGATTTCACGCCCAAAATGGACCAGATTTCTCCCGACGAGGCCTGCCTGGACATATCCGGACTCGAGCGGCATTTCGCCTCCCCCGTCGACCTGGCGCAGAAGCTGAAAAACCGGGTCATGGAGGAGCTGTCGCTGAGCACATCGGTCGGGATCGGGCCGTCTCGGGTCGTGGCGAAGATCGCATCCGAGATCATCAAGCCGAACAACCTGACCTATGTCGCGCCGGACGAGGCCAAGGAATTCCTGGCGCCGTTGAAGATCGGCAAGATCCCCGGCATCGGGCGGGTAGGTAAACGAATACTTTATGAAATGGGCGTAAAGACCATTGGCCAATTGCAGTTAGTGCCCGAGGAGTATCTCGTCAAATTGTTCGGGCAGAACGGCCGGAAGATTGCCGCATACTCCGTCGGCGAGGACGGCCCGCTGCTGAGGGACTTCTCGGCCGTGCGATCGGTCAACCGCGAGACGGGTCTGGCCAGGGACATCACCGACAACACCCTCCTCCTCAGCCACTATTTCTATCTGCTCGAGCGGGCCTGCCGGCGCCTGCGGGACATCCATAAAAAGGCCGGGCGGATGACGGTCAAGTTCCGCTACTGCGATTTCGAGAATGTCGAGGGGCATGCCACGATATCGCCGCCATCATGGGACGAGAAAGTCCTGTACGGCATCGCCAAATCGATGTTCGAAACCATGTACAAGCGGCGCAAAGGCATACGATTCGTCGGGGTGAATCTGAATAACCTGAAGAATTCCGTCTACGAGGAATCGTTCATCTTTGACCGCACGGAGAAAAACGAGAAGCTGCTGGGCAGTGTCGATGAGGTGCGGGAGAAGTTCGGATTCCTGGCCGTTACGACCGGGCGGACCCTGATGCTCGGCGAACACTATAACAAGCGAGTCACGGGCTATGAGCTTCGCACTCCCGGGCTGTCGAAGTAGCTTCTCGCTTCTCTGGGGCACGACCCCGCCCGAGAAGCTCGTCGAGACCGCTGCCAAGGCGGGTATCCGCCATCTGGGACTAGCGGACGGCGACAACCTCTATGGCGCGATCGATTTCTACTATGCCTGCCGCGATGCGGGCATCAATCCGCTGGTCGGCGTGCGACTGACGACGGACCTCGGCGAGGTGCATCTGATAGCGCAGAGTTTCGCCGGATATCAGAACCTATGCCGACTGACAACCCGGAGGCAACTCGATGATTCTGTTACTGCCGATGACCTGGCGCGGCATTCCGCTGATTGTGTGTGTCTGGCTTCCCCTGATGGAGAGTTAGCGCGCCTCAAGGAGATATTCAACTCACACTTGCACATATCCGTACAAGGCAATGAATATCACAGCGTTAACGAGATAAAGGAAACATACGGCGTCCTTCCGGTCGCCAATCCGAGCGTGAGTTTCCTACACCGCGATGAATACGACACGCATACGATGCTCCGCGCCATCGACACCGGAGCGCTCGCGGCCAACCTGAACGGGACGCCTCGCGACGGCCGCGAGGCCTTCTTCCCGACTATCGACGATATGCGGCGGCGGTATCGGCTCATGCCTGAGGCCGTCGCCAATGGGCTCGCGCTGGCCGATTCCTGCCGGTTGTCATTCCCGGAAAAAACGAATATCCTGCCGGATTTTCCCAATATCAGGAGTGACAAGATAGAGACGCTCCGCCGCAAGGCTCTGGAAGGCCTCAGGCGCAAGAGACGGCGCATCACGGGCGCCTACCAGGCGCGGCTGGATTTCGAACTGTCGGTCATTCATCGCACGGGATTCACCGATTATTTTTTAATCGTCTCCGGCATCGTCGACCACTGCCGGGCGACCGGAATCCCGGTCGTCGGGCGTGGATCGGCGGCAGGATCGCTGGTCGCCTATTCGCTGTACATCACCGAGGTCGATCCCATCAAGGAGGGCCTCTACTTCGAGCGATTCCTCAACGAGGCCCGCTCCGACCCGCCCGATGTCGACCTCGACATCGACTGGCGCCGCCGCGACGATGTGCTCGATTACATCTACACCACCTACGGCAGCGACCACACGGCGATGATCGCATCATACATCCGCTTCCGCAGCCGCCTGGCCGTCCGCGAGATCGCCAAGGCCTCCGGTGTCTCCCCCGATGAAATCGACCGCATCGTCAAGGAACTGCCGCGCTTCGGTATGAGCGAACTGAGCGACACCGCCTGCAAATCGATCAATGAATACAGCGATGTCTTCGCCCAGGCGGCGCGGATTCACGAATTGCCACGGCATCTCGGCATCCATCCCGGCGGTATCGTCATCACGCCGAGGCCCCTCACCGACTACGTCGCCCTCGAGCGCGCCACCAAGGGCATCGTCGTCACCCAATGCGATATGTATCAGGCGGAGAAAATCGGGCTGGTCAAAATCGACATCCTCGGCCAGCGCGGGCAGGCGGTCATCGTCGACTGCCGCGAGCATGCGAAGAAAATCGAAGGTGACAACTTCGCCGTCCCCGATCATGATCCTGCCACCGAGGCCATGCTCCAGTCCGGCCGGACAATCGGCGTTTTCCAGATCGAATCCCCCGGCCTGCGCTCGGTCCTGCGCGACATCAAACCGAAGGAGTTGAACGACATCACCCTCGCGCTGGCAGTCATCCGGCCGGGCGCATCCGATTCCGGGATGAAAAAGATTTTCCTCGACCGCCACCACGGCAAAATAAAAACGGAATATCCCGACGAGCGACTCGTGGACATCCTGCGCGAAACGCACGGCGTGTTCATCTATCAGGAGCAGGTCCTCCTGTGCGCCCGCGCGACTGCCGGATTCAACCTCCCGGCCGCGGACATGCTCCGCCGCGCCATCACCAAGGGCCGCTACAAAAAATACGAACAGCTCCATGGCCGCTTCATCGACGGCGCGGTCAAGAACGGCCTGTCGGTACACAAGGCCGGGGAAATCATGAAACTCCTGCGCAATTTCGCGGGATACGGATTTTGCAAAGCCCACGCCGCGACGTATGCCTATCTCGCATATCAGTCGGCCTACTACAAGGCACACTATCCGGCGCAGTTCATGCAGGCGGTCCTCAACAACGGCGGCGGCTATTATCCAGCCTATGTCTATATCAACGAGGCCCGCCGCATGGGTGTGGAAATCAAACCGCCGGACATCAACGCCAGCGAGGAGCACGAAACCGTCTTCGATGCCCGCATGTATGTCGGGATATCCCGCATCAAGGGGCTCGAGCGGCGGACAATCGAACAAATCATGGAGAAGCGCCCGTTCACATCATTCGATGATTTCCTGACGCGCGTGCGATTGTCGGCGTCCGAGGTCGAGGCGCTCATCAAGGTCGGGGCATTCGAGAGCTTCGCCGAAAACCGCCCGCGATTACTGTGGCGGTTGCGCCTGCGCCGAGGCAAACGCCAGCCGGTCGGCGCGGCCTTCACCGTCAAAGGCGCCGAGGACGGCGACATCTTCGCCGGGCAACTCATCGTCCCCGAAGCGAAACAGCTCCCCCCGATGCCGGATTCCACGCCGTTCGATGTTTTACAGTACGAAAAGGACTACCTGGGATTTTCCGCCTCCGTGCATCCGCTGAAGCTTTTCCCCGCATACAAAAGCCGCACCTGGGCCGAAGTGCTCCATGCGACTCCCGAGGGCACCCGCGTCACTATGCAGGCATGGCTGGTTGACCGCAAATCGATCAAGACGCGCGAATCGAAAGAATCGATGGTGTTCCTGACGTTCGAGGATTTATATGACACCTTCGAGGTCGTACTGTTCCCCGAGATGTATCGCCGCTATTATCGTATAGTGCGGCAGTACAAGTATCTGCACATCGAAGGAACCCTCAACCGCGAAGGCGGCAACATCGCAATTGTCGCCGAGCACCTCACACCCGCCCCGACGGGCCTGAAAGAGCGGGAGTTTGTGTAATAGCGTAGGGTAGGTCCCCTAAAGGGACCTGCCAAAAGTAGGTCAAGACCCCTGTGGTCTTGACATCCACCGTAGGGGCCGGGTCCTCCGGCCCGGGAGAATGGACTTTGGTGCCACGAACAAAGCATGATTCCATGAACCTTTTATACAGCACCCGTCATCGCGAGGGAGCCATTCCTATGGCGACCGTCGCGATCTCAGGGTGCTATATAAATTCGAGGGCGTGAGAATTCATCCTGAGATTGCGACGCCCTGAGAAGGGCTCGCAATGGGCATAATGTTCTTTTTTGTTGGTAAGAATCATGTTTTACACAGATGAAAGTACCAGGCGAAGTAGTTGGCTCGATGTTTTTTGGATAATCCACGGTGTTGTCTATATCGAGCCTTGAGCCTGCTGAAGTATCCCTCGATCCAGTTAGTAGAATTTGGAATCAAGGGATCGTTGAGATAGTGAAACATGTGTGGCAGTGCGTAAAGAAGTAAAGAGCGAGCTCGTTTGACATCGGAGAAGACCTTTCCTCGGCTTGGACGGCTGGCGATGGGGTATCCATAGTGCTCCTCCCAGGCTTGCCAAGCGGCAAGAAATTCATCTCGTTGATGTACGGTTGAGATATCCATGACACGACAGAATAAACGACGGAGATGTTTGACGGCTGCTGTTTTGGGATCACGTCGGCACCAGGAAAGCCCTTGCCGCTGAATATGCACCAGACAACGTTGAATGCATGCCTCCGGCCACACATCCTCCAGCATCGTATGCACCTGCCGAAGCCCGTCAATCGTGATGCTGACAGGCATGAGCCCTTCATGCCGCAATCTCAAACAGTAGTCTCGCATGCGCGCTTCACCTTCCTTGAGACCATAGCTGCCGGCGACAAGGCTCTTGGCAACTGGGTCAGCCAAACCAACGACGACGACACGCCGTTTTATCAGGTAGGTGCCATCAAGAACCAAGTACTTGAAGCGGGTGAGGTCAACCGAAGTCTTCGGTGGTCTATCAAGCCAATAGGTGATAATGCGTCTAACTGTACTTTGACTATAACCGCTGTGAGCCATCAATTGTCGAATGGTATAACCTTCAGTTATCCAGCGTTCGAACCAAACCCTTTGCTGTTCACGACGCTTTCCGATACCTCTGAGAACAAACGTGCGATGACATGACGGGCACCACCACCGCTGTTTCTCTTGACTATATCCATACCGTATGGCACCGTATGTTCCACAATGCAGACAGAACCTTTTTTAGCCATTTTCCTAGACCTCTCAGATATATCCCGTAAAACCCTAATTGTAATATATAGTTACAAAGAATTTACCAACATTTTTTGAACATTATGCCCGCAATGACCTGTGCCAAAAATAGACTCGATAGTTCATAGATGCCCGAGCTATTAACAAGATTGTTCAACCACCCCCAGCCCCCTCCTTGAAAAGGAAGGGGAGAAAAACGTAGGTCAAGACCCCTGTGGTCTTGACATGCACGCAGGGCAACCAGGCGATTCGTGAATCGCCCTGCACACATTGCGGTTGGTGTACGTACTCGTGCGCCAACATTCCATGTATCGCGGGAACACACCCTTTTTTGCAAAGCCAAAAAAGGATGGGCCACCGGGCCAATAGCTCATAGATGCCCGAGCTATTAACAAAATTCCTCAACCACCCCCAGCCCCTCCTTGAAAGGGCGTGTTGAAAAAGGGATATTTAAAGGCTTGCAATGAGATGTTCATTTAGATAAGAATAGGTATGCAAACACGCCGAGAGAAATTAGGATACGGGATGACGCTGATGCCGTCTTTGGAAGAGTTAGTACCCACAGACCATCCTCTTCGTCGTCTCGATCGGGTATTGAACCTGGATTTCATTCACGACGCCGTTGCCGACAAATACTGCCCGGATAACGGTCGGCCGTCGATAGATCCGGAAGTCGTGATCCGTTTGTTTCTACTTCAAGCCATAGAGGGTATCGTTCACGTGCGTGACCTGATGCGTCAAGTGCAGGTGAATCTGGCGTACCGGTGGTTTATCGGGTATGGAGTCGATGAGAAGCTTCCTGACCATTCAACCTTGTCGAAGGCGCTGGATCGCTTGGGCGGCGAGGTGTTCGATGAGCTTTTTTCACGGAGCATATCTCAGTGCAAGAAGAGCGGATTGATCGAGGGGAAGGTGCTGCATGTGGATGCGACGACGATCCGAGCCGACTTGGATGTCACCCGCGTGAATAAGGCAGACAGTCCCGATCGGGATGCTCGTTTCGGTCGCTTTCCTGACGGGAAGATTCGTCCGGGGTACAAACAACACACGGTAGCCGACGGTAAGAATCGCGTAGTGTTGGATGTTTCGGTGACGGCTGCAAACGGTTCAGAGCATGACGAGGCGGTGTCGGTGATTGATGAGGCAGTTGCGCGGTTGGATGCGCCACCTGAAGCGGTGTGTGCCGACGGAGCGTATGCGAGCGGGGAGAATAAAGATTCCTTGAACAATCGGGGCATTCGTCTGGTGAGTCCCCCGGCAAAGGCACGGAAGGCAACGTGTCAGGGGAAGTTTACGGTCGAGGATTTTGTGTATGAGGAATCAGATGATGTGTATGTGTGTCCGGCCGGGGAGCGGTTGACGTTTCGAGGTTTCGATTCGACTCGCCCTGGTCGTCGAGAGTATATGGTATCAGGTCGTCCCTGTCGTCATTGTCCGTATCGTTCCCGCTGTACAACTAGTAATCGTCGTCGTTTGCGAGTTGGCCCTCATCATCAATCATTGAATCAGTTGCGCGCCGATAGTCAGACAGAGAGTTTCAAGAATCTGTATCGGTCTCGTGCCCCGGTGATTGAGGGTGTGTTTGCGGAGGCGAAACAGTGGCATGGGTTGAGACGAGCCTGGCGGCGAGGTCTGTCCAAGATGCGGGTGCAGTGCCTTTTGATCGCGTCGGTTCTCAATTTCAAACGGCTGGCGACCGTCTTTTTATCCCTTTTAGTCGATCTATGCCGGTTTATCATGCCATCAGACGCTCACAACCGCGATCAGAGCCATAAAAATCCATTTGCCACCGGATTCCTCGCGAAACTCGCAAGTATTGTAGCCGCGTAAGAAAAGCCCGGTTATTCAACACGCCCGAAAAGGAGGGGGAGTTATGTGCACGGCAGATGTCCACATCTGCCGAATCGGGTGGCCCACCGCTTGCGGTGTGTTCCCCCATATCACATTCTCTCCCTCGCCATTTGTTAATATTGACGAAGGCGGAACCACCGTATACATTGTATTATGGCAAAAAATATTCCCGACAAAATCGCGAAGGAGTTGGCAAAACTCCGCGAACAAATAGAAGAGCACAATTACAACTACTATGTGCTCGACAACCCCACCGTCACCGATGCCGAATACGACAAACTGTTCGACCGCCTGCTGGCAATCGAAAAAGAATTCCCCGAATCCGTCACCCCCGATTCACCGTCTCAGCGCGTCGGCGCGACGCCGTCGAAGAAATTCGAATCCGTCGAGCATCGCGTCCAGATGCTGTCTCTGCAAAAGGTGACATCTGTCGAGGAGTTCACCGATTTCGACCGTCGCGTGCGCGAGGGGCTCGGCTACAGCGAGCTTATCGATGTCGAATATGCCTTCGAGCCGAAACTGGACGGCCTGGCCGTCGAACTGGTCTATGAGAACGGCCGCTTCGCCGTCGGCTCGACCCGAGGCGACGGCACGGTCGGCGAAAACATCACGGCCAATCTGAAAACGCTCCGCTCGATTCCGCTCAAGCTGTCGGATGAAACCGCGAAGAAGTATCCCCTGCTGGAAGTCCGCGGCGAGGTCATCCTGCGCCGGTCGGATTTCGCACGATTGAATGAGGCACAGACTGAGATGGGACTGCCGGAATTCGCGAACCCTCGCAATGCCGCCGCCGGATCACTGCGGCAACTCGACAGTAAAATCACCGCCTCTCGCCCGCTGATTTTTATCGCCTACGGAGTTTCCGATCAGGACTTGCCGGGACTCAATTCGCATTCGGGTGCGATGGCCTTTTTGAAAAAAGAAAAATTCCGCATCAATGAATTCAACGAGGTCGTCCGCGGCGTCAATGCCGTCGAGGCGATGTTTAAAAAAGTCGAAAAGGCGCGCCCGACACTCGACTATGAAATCGACGGCACCGTCATCAAGGTCAACGGTTTCGCCGACCAGATACGCCTCGGGCAAGTCAGCCGCGCGCCGCGCTGGGCGATTGCCTGGAAATTCGCCGCCGAGACCGCCGAGACTATCCTGCAGGATGTCCTCTTCTCGGTCGGCCGCACGGGCGTCGTGACACCGGTCGCGGACCTCAAACCCGTGCGCGTAGGCGGCGTCGAGGTCAAGCGCGCATCCCTGCACAACGAGGACGAACTCATTGCCAAAGACGTGCGCATCGGCGACACGGTCATCATCCGCCGCGCCGGTGATGTCATCCCCGAGGTTGTATCCGTCGTCATCGAAAAGCGCCCCAAAGGTGCGAAAAAGGTTTCCTTTCCGAACACCTGCCCCTCGTGTCATGATCCAATATCACGCATTGAGGGCGAAGCCGCCTACCGCTGCAACAATCCGCACTGCCCGACGCAAGTAGTCGAGAAGATTTTCCACTTCGCATCCAAAGCCGGGATGGATATCGAGGGGCTCGGCGGCAAGCTGTCCCTGCAATTGGCCGAGAAGCAACTGGTTACCATCGGACCCGATTTGTATTTCCTGACCAAGGATGATTTACTGCCGCTCGATTTGATGGCAGACAAGCGCGCTCAGAATTTACTGGATGCGATCAAGGCCTCCAAACAGCGGCCGCTGTCGAACATCATCTATGCGCTGGGCATCCCAGGCATCGGCGAGACCGCCGCGCGACTGCTGGCCGAGCGGTTCGGCACTATCGATGCGCTCATGCAGGCGCCGTACGAGGAGCTCGAAGCCATCGGCGGCATCGGCCCGATCCTCGCCCGGTCGATAACGGACTTCTTCGGCAGCGACACCGGCAGGGATATCATTGCCCGCATGAAAAACGGCGGCGTGGCCTTCCCGGAATTCAAATCCGACCGCAAGGAAATCGAGGGCATCGCCGGCAAGACATTCGTGATAACGGGTACGCTCTCGAAGCCGCGCGATCATTTCAAAAAATTGATCGAGAACGCAGGCGGCAAGGTCGCATCGGCGGTATCGAAGAAGACGGACTATGTGCTGGCAGGCGAAAACGCCGGCAGCAAACTCGACAAAGCGAAACAGTTGGGCGTAGAAGTTTTGGATGAGGATGGGTTTATTACTCTATTGATATAATTGGTGTATTGACAATATTTATAAATATATATAAAATATTTTTAAGGAGGCATAATGAAAGATATTTCAATTGAGGAATTGAAACAACGTTTTGATTATCATAAAAGATGGCTTAATGGTGATGAAGCATTAGGTGTTGGAGTATGTCTAGCCGATTTGGATTTAAGCAAATTTAAGTTTGACATAGAAAAAATCTTTGATTCTGCAGATTTATCACACTCATCATTAAACGGCTTAAGACTAATTGCACCATCATTCAAATGTTGCAATCTCGCTTATACAGATTTTGGCAACACTAAATTTCCGGGCATTAGAAAACAAGCCTACACTGAGCCAAAAAACGCTGGTGTTTCCATTATTGGGCCAGAATTTACAGGAGCGAATCTGAGTTGTGCCAATTTTAATAATTCAGAAATTGAGTATGGTATCTTTAATAATTCTATTTTAGATGGCTGTACTTTTTATAATGCAAAACTTAAAGATTGCGATTTTTCAAATGCCAAAGGTCTTCATGCAAGTCTTTTTGCTGGTGCTGACTTAACTGGAACTAAATTACCTGCTGCAATCGCCAATTTTGAAGCAAAAGGGCATGCAGAGAAACTTGCTCAAATTACAAAGCGCGCATTTTTTGCATTATTATTGGCTTGTGTCTTTTCTTGTCTTTCTATTGCAAACACATTTGGAATAGATAACGCATCGACCGATTATACTACTCCTTTGCCTGTACTGGGTACAACAATCCCCTTTTCGTGGTTATATATGGCACTTCCTGTATTATTGATGGCAATGAATCTGTATTTTACTCTCTTCTTTCAAAGATATACCGAAACCGTGGGCACTCTGCCTGCCAATTTTGAAGATGGTCGACCATTACACAGAGTATTAGAACCTTGGGTATTTAGCAGTATGCTTTATTCTTATATCCCATTATTTATTAACAGAAAACTTCCATTAAAAAGACTTCAGCATACTTTATCAGTATTCTTGGGCTGGTGGATCGTACCAATGTCTCTATTTCTTTTGGGATTCAGACTTTCATATATAAGCGATTTATCACAATTAATCATCATCGGTATATTTATTACCCTGTCGATTCATATGAATTTTTACACATTTAGATTGTCAAAAAACACACTTATGGGGAAACCGAATAAATTGGAAATTGATTGGAAGGTAAATTTATTAAAACAAAAATCCTTTTGGATTCATTCATCGCCGACATTTATAACAATATTATTATTGGCAGGAATTATTCTATATTTGAGATTCCCAGGCAATTAGACCCCGGTGCCCCAACCCTTCTTAGGGTTGGGATGAGATGTTCAATCTGATAAGTCGGAACTGAATACGCAAATTCTTATACCTAAATAGCCCCATTTGTCACACCTGCGAAGGCAGGTGTCCATGCCGCACTTCGATCATACTCCGGCATGGATTCCCGACTCGCTCGTCTAAGAAGACTCACTCTCGGGAATGACAGGACCGGGTGGCCCATCCGATGTCCGTCTTCGGACGAGGGTGGGATCTCGCCGATAGATTCATTCCCTATTTAACGACCTCAATCACCCCCTTGCGAGCTGCTTTGGAACAATTTATATTTCCGATAGTATCACTTAGCAGACAATCACTCGCTCAAGGGGAAATAATGAAATCCAACATCATAATCGTTATTATCGCTCTCGCCCCGGTGCCCCAACCTTTCTTAGGGTTGGGATGAGACGTTCAACCTGACATACTGGGTATCCATAAACTATTTAGATTATTATTGGCACGGGTCATTGCCCCGGTGCCCCAACCCTTCTTAGGGTTGGGATGAGACGTTCAATCTGATAACTCGGCCATTTTGTAGGTCAAAATCCTTGCGGTCTTGACATCGCGCGAAGCGCGTAAGAACACACCCCGCCCTTCGGGCACCCCTCTCAAGAGGGGACGACGAATCGGTGCGAAGAGACAAGAGCGGATTCTCATGTCGTCCCGAAGACGGAACTCCCTCGCGATGACAGGTGCTTTATATAGGGTTCATGGAATCATGAGCCACGATCGGTGTTGGTATTTCAATCTCTCGGGCCGGAGGACCCGGCCCTTACAGCCCCGGTGCCCCAACCCTTCTTAGGGTTGGGATGAGACGTTCAATCTGATTATTCGGCCCTCTTGTAGGTCAAGACCCTTGCGGTCTTGACATCGCGCGAAGCGCATAAGAACACACCCCGTCCGCCTAGGCGGAGCGCCCCTCTCAAGAGGGGACGACGAATTGCTACGATGTGCTACAAATATCTCCCCAGTGACCAATCCGATGTCCGTCATCGGGCCTCGGTGGCCCATCTCTTTTTTGGCTCTGCAAAAAAGGATGGGTTCCCGCGCGAGAGTTTCCGGTTGAACCGGTCAGCGGGGACGCAACCAGTCACAGTATCAATCATCCGGGCCGCGATTCGATGTATAGTCTTCTTCTACCCAATCCTCCTCTTCCCATACTATTCCATTCCGACCCGGGACTTTGCGGACGGCTCCCGCCCTGTACAGTTTACAGCTTTTAGGACCATAGCAAAATGTTTCAAACCGGTAATCCTTAATCCACGGCTTCCAATTATCTATAATAAGTTCTACCGGCATCCGACATCCCCAGATACATGTAGTACATTTTGCCCTATAAGTTCTCGGGTCAAGCCGGCGATGACCACGCCATCGATATGTCGGCAAATCGGGTGCCTCTCCTGTAAACGGAGGTTCATTCACATCCGGCAAATCGGTTGATTCGACTTTAATCCTACTGGTTTTATAGAAGGCAGCCGTCTCTAATCGAGGATCATTTACAGGGACTGACACTCCACTCATTGTCATTCCGATTCGAAACCTGAATCGCTCGTGTGCGGATTCACCGACGGCGATGATGAATTCCCTCTCCTCATCACCAATCACGCCGTTGATTCGAAGATTAAATCCAAGATAATTATGCCAACGCTCGTCAAACGAGCGACTCAATCGAATTCGAGGTTGCACGCTCGTGATTTTGCCGTGCCACTGGAGTTTTTCCATATTGTGATTGAACATATCTGCAAGATAGGCTTTTTTTCATTCTATTTCAAGTGTCTTGGCGGCCCATCCGATGTCCGTCTTCGGACGAGGGTGGATTCCCGCGCGAGTAGGTCAAGACCCTTGCGGTCTTGACATCGCGCGATGCCAAAAGCTCAGGGCTCCTGCCCGACGATTCTCCCCCTCTTTCCCAAGGAGGGGGCTGGGGGGTGGTTGGGGAATCTTATTAGGAGCTCGGGCATCAATGGACTATCGAAATTATTATTGGCACGAGTCATTGCGAGCCCTTCTTAGGGCGTCGCAATCTCAGGATGCATGCCCGTGCCTCTCAAATCCATATTATATCCTGAGATCGCGACAGTCGTTCGCCTGGGCGAACTCCCTCGCGATGACGTGTGCTTTAGAAAATGTTCATGGAATTATGAGCTATGATCAATGTTGGTATTTCAATGCCAGAAGTACAGGGTTCCTGTCTTACTTTCGACTAAGAAGGGGATCCGGGGAAGTCAAAATTACTTCTCCTTCAACAGAAGGAAACCCTCCATCGAATTGACGGCGACGCTCTTCGATGACTTCGTACCCGACACATGCTCGATTATCAAACGACAATCGATAAATTCATTATCCAAATCGAATGACAGATCATCATATGTCAACGCCATCTGCTTTTCACTCGGAATACTCAGGATCGTCTCGCTCAGCGTCGTATCCGCAATCAGTTCCAACCCCTCTCTATTGATATCGTGAGATAAGATCACGCGAGTCGTCTCTCTGTCCAATCGCAGATTATATGTGGCATCTTTAACGGTAAATGAAAACCCGGAATCGTTCGAAATACGATAGTCGAATTTACACAGGAGGTCGTATCCTCCGATATTGATAAGACTGTCGTCTCGCACCATCATGCTGAAATACTGCTCGTAACCCGGAATACCATATCGGCCGATGAATTCGAATCCGAACGTTCGAGTAATCGCGATTGCTCGCGACGTCCCACTGGTCGAATCGATACGCGCCATCATCGTATCCGGCAGGATGCCGGCAAAGCAATCCTTTCCGTGCATGTTATCGAGATAACTGATGATACTGCTGAGCTCGCGGCGATCGTCCTCAGGGAGATCCTCGCCGACGGGATTAATTTTACCGTTGACCAGCAGGTTTTTCTCGGTCAATAAATCGACCAGTCTCCCTCGCTGGCTGGCCTTCGCCACATTGAAGGCGCTCCATGGACCATATGCCCCCAGTAATGCCAGCGCACAGAGGATAATCGGAATGATGCGGATATCCTTCGCCCTGCTGAAGATAAAATACAACACCGTTATCGACAGGCCGAGCGCCATCGAGGCGACAAAATACCTGTTTTCCGTGATACCATAATCGGAGATACGCCGCGTGATTGCCAGTACCAGCATCGCGGTCAGCGGCACGATGGCATAGAAAAACCATTTGAAAAACGCCGGTATCCACTTGTTCTCCTGCCGCTCCTTGACGGGATGCAACAGAAGCATGGAGAGCAACCCCACGACCGCATACCAGAGCACGAGCTCGGATACCCACCCCTTGGGCCAGTTCCATTGGACGATAATCTTCGCCTCATAAGCAATCAGAATCACGAAATACAGCCCGACCAGCGGCAACAATATATACTGGGCAAAGATGCGCAGACCCCTGGGATAGGAGAAGGAATCATCGGCGAACTCCAGATCTTCCGGCAGGCCGGCCAGAAATACCCAGGTCAAGAATACACCCGAGATTAGCGTCCAGAGCTGAAAATAGCGAGTCTCCTTGACATCCATACCGAACAGATAATCCGCGGCAACGAGCGCAATGGCCAGGCCGATATACATCACAGCCGCAAAGACGGACGACAGCAGGAAGCGAATAAACAGCGCATGGTTATAGCGCCAAAACTTGTTCATGTCGGCCTTGAACAGATACGGCACACATGCGACGGCGAAATGAAACCCGATCGCCAAGAGCAGGTAGCGAATCATCACCGCCTCGTGAATCGTCTTCGTATCCGGCAGGGTGAAGAAATAAATGACCTGAAAAATCAAGCTCAATGCCTGAATGCCGTAGCGCGTGAGTTTATCCTGAGTGATTCGCTCGGCCAGAAACGCCAGCGCGACCGATAATGGCACGCCGATACTCGCCGCCAACAGGAGCCGCTCGAGCAGCACATGGCTGGTCCCCCAACTCTTATCGATCAGGTAGATCGAAATAGCCGTGGCGACAATAGCCGACAGGAGCGTCAGCGGGAAGCGAACGAATGCGCCGCCCGCATTCTTCAGGATATAATCGTACGATGGAAATTTTTTCAAAAATCCCATAGGTTTATCTCCCTTGCCGGATAAAACGACCGATGAAGCCTTATACTCAAGAAGAGAGAAAAACGACCAGGTGGCAACAAAAAGAATTGCGGCCTTAGTTTATCACAATTACGGCGAATAAAATATTCTACCGGGTGTATTATTCGATAAAATGACGAAACTATGACCCGAATATGCGATTTTGCGAAATAAAAAATCATTGCTTGAGTCAGTGTATTCGAATCTCTTTATCCAATGCGCCCCATCCTTTGAGGAAATGACAATTCCGGTTCCTTTAATTGGTGAATAATCTTCAACACGACCAACGGCGAGATATTCATGTCCCGTCCAAATAATATCGTTGAGTGTCAATGTCGAATCAATTTGAGATGCCAAATCTATTTCATTCCAGGTCTGTCCATTCTGAGTAGCAAATATACTGCTGGTATTTTCGGATACCGCGATTGTTAAATCATCTGAACTGACGATAGAACTCAGGATGGCCGTAGTGCCACTTGATATTCTCTGTTCCGTCCAACTTTCAAGACCGTCTGAAGAAGTTAATACCAGATCAGGGTAACCAATAACAATAAATGTATTACCATTCCAGGTTATATCAGTCAATGTATAGTGGAATTTATAGCCCCCCTCCCAGGAATCTCCGCCAAATGATTTCCATACTTCCGAGGTATAGATATCATTGACTATTGAGTTTTCAACCAAAACGAGCAGACTGTCATTGCTATAAAAAGACCTAATTAGGTCCGAAAAAAACCCTGTATTATAATGAATCGGATACAATGAAGATCCTGTCAAAGAATAGTATATAGTATCCGAAAAGCCGCCCATGAACAGGATATCATTCCAGTACGCTCCGCTGCAAAACAGAATCGTCGTATCGAGTAACGTCGTCCATAATTTGCCGTCAACTGAGGACATGTGGAAACCGGTCCTACTCGGATACCAATTCCCCCCCACTATGCTGAACTGATTGTTACCCCAGCATAAATCTGCATAATAAGATGTGCATGTATTTTGACTCACATGCCAATAATAACCGGCACCTTGATTCGTAGTGAAGGTCCACACCAGGTTTGAATCCAATTTTGTCCCTTCTCTGTCCTTCACCCATGATGCCAAGTTTACAGTATAATTTGAGTTTATGGCCAACAATGAATCCGGCTCATAGTATACGATTGAGTCGGCAAAGACGAATGTGCCGGGAATATCCGTATCGAATTCAAGGGCAAAGCCATTGAATGAACTCGTATCGATGGATTTCGAAAAGTGAATTTCAATTCGCGAATCTATAGGAACAGGGCCGTCCGAGGCGCTCGGATACACCTTGGTCACCATAAATGGAACGCTGACCGTCTCATTCGGTTTATCCTTACCGCATGAAATGATTAACACTGAAATCGTGATTAGTACAAGAATAATTCGCCAGGCAAACATTTCCCCTCCCGGAATTGACCACCCCTGCCGTTGTCTTAATATAATAAGGACGCAATAATTCGCAATCGTATTCAATGGATAATGGAAAAAAAATCAGGGGCCCATCCGATGTCCCGCCTAAGAGACAAGGGCGGAGTCCCGCATTTTCCTAATTCAATACGGCGAATAGAATATTTTGCCGTCGAAGGCGCTGGTACCCAATATCAATCTACTGCCGGACCAGGCAATGGAACTGAATGTGTCATTGGACGGCACCAGGAAACTCTCCCGCCAGTATTTGCCGTCAACCGATGTATACACAACCGCCCCGCCATATATATAATTTACACTTTTTCTTCCGACGGCAATGAATTTGGAACCGTCCCAGATGACATCTCTCATTTCAAGATAAGTCTCAGAGCTCATATCAATATCCGTGTAAGACCAATGGATATTGTCGTCGGAGTAATAAAATCTATTACTGCCCACGGCGACCGTCATATCGCCGGAACTCGCGATTGCGGAGACGGGATAGCAGCAATCTTCGTCCGATGGTACGGTGCTTGTAGACCAGTCAGTGCCATTCGAAGATGTTATAAAATACGTATTTGAGTCAAACCCGGATGAAGACATTACAATGACAAATTCGCTGCCGGTCCAACAGATATCACCAATTGTCGAAGTATCGGCAGGGAAATCGATTGCGGCCTCGGTCCAATTGACGCCATCCGACGATTTCATGGCCAAATAATATATGCCGCTCGAATCGACATATGCCTGATACCCGATCGCGACCAATATATCATCATTCGATGCCATCGCGCGTATCATAATTGGATAAAAGCCATCGGTCTGGCCGGCATTCCACACCAGACCATCATCCGAGTACAATATAGTAGTTGGTTCGAAACACCCAATAATATACTTGGATTGCCAGAATGTCATGCAGTGGACTATCGAAGACATATTATACGACGGTTGCCAGGTAAATCCATCCGGAGACGTTGCAAAAACATAATCGATCGCATCACCGCCAAAAGCCATAAACTTGCCGTTTCCCCATTCCATAACATGAACGAATAGCGGCGATGTGATATCCTTCTCCCCCCAGTAATACCCGGTGCCGTCGCCGGTCGAAAAACGCCATGTGTATTCGATTTCTAAAAACTGCCCCGCGACGCTTTTTAATCGGGACGACAGCGTGACGGAATACTGTTCATGAATGAGGAAATTATCCTGCGGAATAAAGATCAACTCGTTATCTGAGACGATGACCTCTCCGGCGACATGAACGATTCTGGAATTGGACTCCAGCTTGAATTCAAAAACGGACTTAACCGCGGAGCTTGAATCGATTGTATTCGAGAATGTAACCCTGATCGGAGACCCGATCGGTACTTCATCCGATCCATCGACAGGATTGATTGTCACGATGGCAAAGATATCGCCGCCGGATTCAGTGACCGGCGCCTTCCCGCAACCGATAATAATAAAAACGATAGCGGAAATCAAAACAACGAGGCTGAAATACCTCATACCCTCCCCCGGGAAATAGTGTTGTATTAGATAAATAATATATTAATGTCCGGAAAATGACAAGCACTATCCGGCAACAATAATAAAAAAGTGACCGGGTGGCCCATCCGATGCCCGTCTTCGGGCGAGGGTGGGTTCCCGCACAAGAGATTTCGTGGTTGGTGTACGTCCCCGTGCACCAACATATATGAGCCGGTCGATGGGGACGGCAGCTAGCCACGAGAAATAATTTGGAGTTATTCCCGGCAGATGTGGATCCGCCGAGGCGGACCGGGCACAAAACAATATAGAAAAAAAGGCAGGTCCCTCGGGGAGACCTGCCTTACTCTATAGGATAATCTCGGATTGTCTATCAGACTTTGGCCGCGACGGCAGCAGCGACTTCCAATGACGTGTTGGAACCGCCCATGTCATACGTGCGAACCTTACCTTCTTTAACGACCGCAGCGACGGCATTCTCGAGGCGCGTACCCATTTCGGTCTCGCCGAGCCAGTCGAGCATCAGCTTGGCCGAGAGCATCATCGCCATCGGGTTTACCTTGTACAGACCGGCATATTTCGGAGCCGAACCATGGCTCGGTTCGAACACGGCCAGTTTGTCGCCGATATTGCCCGAAGATGCGAAACCGAGTCCGCCGACCAGCTGTGCGCAGAGATCGGAGACGATGTCGCCGAACATATTCGACGTTACGAGAACGGAATAATCCAGCGGATTCTTGATCAGCCACATGCACATGGCATCGATGTTGGTTTCCCACAGTTCGATGCCGGGGTAATTCTTGGCGACTTCGCGAGCCGTCCGGATCATGAGACCGGAGGTTTCGCGAATGACATTCGGTTTTTCGACGACGGTCACGGATTTGCGACCGAATTTCTTGGCAAATTCGAAAGCATCGGTGATGATGTTGCGGCAGCCGGTCTTCGTGTTGATGCGAAGCGACACGGCAACTTCATTAGCCGGGTGCTTGTCGAAGCGCCCCATCTTCTTATTGTACTTCTTGACGACTTCGCGGACTTCATCCGGGAAGGGATGAAATTCGACGCCCGAATACAAGTCTTCGGTGTTCTCACGGAAGACAACGATATCGATACCGTCTTTATAGTTCAGCGGGTTGCCGGGATAGGCTTTGCACGGGCGCAAGTTGGTGCGTAAATTGAATTCCTGGCGCAGTCGAACGATGGGGGACGCATAGACGAGTCCTTTCCCCTTCAGTTCGGGAATCAGCGCCGCCTCGCACTCCTCTTTCGGGAGCGAGGTAATCGCGCCAAACAGCGCCGCATCGACACTATTCAATAATTTGCATGTGCGGTCGGGCAGCGGATTGGCTTCCGTTTTCCAGAATTCCCATCCGATATCGCCGTGAATGTATTCCGCATCGAACTGCATTTTGTCGAGCACAATCTTGGTGGCTTCCATCACTTCGACGCCAACGCCGTCGCCCGGCAGCCATGCGATTTTGTACTTCGGCATGTGTATTCTCCTTACCTGAGAGCTATAGTTAAGGCAAAACGATGCGTCGTACCGAGATCGTTTTTATACGGTACGAACGCATAGTCTATTCTGAGATTGTTATATACGAAACCTGCGCCGGCGGAAATATCGCGGGTGTCATACCCGGTCTGATATCCGGCGCGAACGAAGAGCATTTCGTCGATGAAATATTCACCACCGACGTGGATGTGTCCGTCGCCCGATTTGATATTAACATAATCGGCCGACAGCGTGAGATCTTTTCGATGATACCCTGCACCCGCGCGAAAGATTTTCGGGGTGCTTTGTTTCTGGCTGATATAACTGAAGTCACCACCGATATTGGCCATTGATCCGTGAAAGGCCAGGCCATTGTCCAGTTTGTACACGGCTCCCAATCCGAGCGCCAATGCCGTGGCACGATGGACATCGATTTTCTCCAGGAGCAGACCGGCCGAAGCGCCGATGTGCAGCCGAGGCGTCACCGCCTTCGCGATGAAAGCCTTGCCGGAGAAATCGGTGGCATCGAACAAATACAGCGGATCGGTCGTCGGCGTCTCATCGCGCGCCTCGATATCACCGATCGAGGATACCCGCAAATGCACGCCGAAATCATACCCGGCCGCCGGGAAAATGATCGCCAGCGAATTGGTACTCCAGTTCAGGAAGAACTCATTATGGGAAAATCCGGCGCGGCCATGTTCCAACCCCGTTATCGTTGCGGGATTGTACTCGAGATTAAACGGATCAGGATCGTGCAGATTCGCGACTTCGCCCATCGCCACCTGCCGGGCGCCGGTCAGATTCAATAAATGAATCATGCCCGTTTCCGATGCCGCAAGCGGCAGACAAAGCAGCACAAGGATTCCAATCGTCAGAGACAGAGTATATCGAATGGTTTGTTTCATAACAGAGCACACCTTTGTTTAGAAGACAAGATCGAAGGACACGAGCACATCGTCTCCTTCACCGACCTTATCCAGTAAATACGAAACATCGACCTTCATTGCGAACGCCCGCATGATTTTAAATAACCCCAGTCCGAAGGTCGGATGGGCATCATCGAGTCCCGCTCGCAGCGATAGCGCACGATTTATACTGTACTCTCCTCCTAAATTGGTCCGAAAATCCGACTTGGTATCAACCTCGAAATCAGCCGCCAGAACATACGAATTGGGCTGTTCCAGAGCAAGTCCTAAGCGGAAATTAACTGGAAAAGTTTCCTCGAATGTCGACCCCTGATCCTGTCCCGCCGTATTCCAGTAATTCGTCGTTGTCCAGCGATAATTCGCCCCGATATTTTCGGCCGACAGGCCGACGCGCAGCAGCGGGAATACCGATTCGAGCGGCGTCCTGCGCATATCGAATTTCCCGAGAGCGCCGAAGTCGACGCCTGCGGTGTACGCATTGATACTGGCGATATTATTCTGGGCATAGAATATCTTGGCGCCGATGACATACATTTTCCCGAACTGCTTGGAGAAATTGACCCCGAGCATGTTTTCGTTCCAACTAATCTCGTCACCGGTCTCATAGCCCTGCGCATCCCTGGCTTTCAGGCTCTTCGTACCCGCATAGAGCCAGAAGAGACTCAGCGAAGCCTGCTCCTTGGCCGGCAGAGTATACGAGGCGAAACCGAGACGCCGGTCGAGGTGCATCGCCCGATACGTAAATGCAAATGTGTTCTTGCGGGATTGCGCCGGTCCGGCCGAATTGTACAGAAAACCCATCCCCCCTTCGGCCAGGGCCGTATATGCACCGCCCATCGCCGAGGCGCGACCGCCCAGTTTCAAATCCCGGAATGCTCCCGGCTGACCGCCGGAACCCTCTTCCGCCGCAATCATCGACGCGAAGAGCAAGAGAGCAATAATCGTATATGCCAATGTCTTTACCATGTTCGCCTCCGATTACGGTATAATAGCCAGTTTCCCCCAGTGTTCCTCACCGGTGGAATAGCTGACCTTGAAGTAATAAACGCCGGTTGCGACCATATCACCGTCTTCGTTATATCCGTCCCAGGTTTCGAAGTAATCCTCCCCGGCCGGGCGAGATCTGTTTTCGGCGACTGTCGCAACAAGATTCATCGCAAAATCATAAATGGTTATCGTGATTTCCGCGCTCTCGACAACGGGATAATGAATCGTCAAGCGCCCATCGGTCAACAGCGGCGAGAATGGCACCGGAGCCGCGAATACATCTTCATCCGATTCGGTCGGTTTGAAGACGCGCGAAATCGTCCAGCCATCGACATCATTCAACGGCCGATATGCAAGACCGAATGACGTCCCCACCCAGAGGATCGAATCGACGACTTCGACCGAATAGACCTCGGTCTCTTCCCAAATCGTATCCTTCGTCACGAAATCGATGATTTCAGCCCGCTGCCAGACATCGGGATCGCCCGTGCTGTAGAACAGACCGCCGGATGCGGCGGCATAAATTCCGCCGTCGTTATCGAATGCAAAGTTCCAGACGAATTCATTCTGAAGCGCCACTGTCCATGAATCGCCGAAGTCGGAACTGTATCCGACACCGGTGTACTGCGTGACCGTATCGGAAACCGCACGGCATGCCGCCCACAACAGGGTATCAGCGGCACGATCCTGCACGGCAATCGCGGTAACCCAGTTTCCCGGCAATCCGGATGAGACCGCTGTTTTCGCCACCGCCAGGTCATGAGTCAGCGAATTGGTATTGGCGCGTACGATAGACCAGTCGCTATCGGTGCGGCGACGCCCCCACCCGCCGTTGGAACCGGCAAACAAGTGACCGTCGACCAGGGCGAGCGATTGAAACTCTGAATTGACAATCGTCAATCCGGTCGTATCGTCCTTGGGAGAATAGACGAAGTTCGTGACGATCGGCTGGTTCAGATTATAGTTGCCGCGAAGCCCGGTGGACGTCGCAAATGTCGTAGCCGAATCGGTAATGATGATGTCATTGGTAATCGTCTGCGGCGTGATACTATATACTGCCCAAATAAGATTCGTATCGGCATCGATGATTTGTATCGTCGAATAGTTTCCTATACCGCCCGAATCGGGATGCGGTGCTACCGCCACCCACGTAAAGACGGTGTCACCTTCGTGATGGCGCACGCAGGTCACCATCGACCCGGTGGAATCATCCTCGGCGAACTGCAGGTAAATCGTCGAATCAATCGTAAACGGCGGCACATACGATGCCTTGATCAATCCGCCTTTGGTTCCAAGGTACAGCGTATCAGACGTGGCATCGACGGATAATATCTGATTCGTCAATGTCGTCTGCGCCATATCGGAGGAATCGGTATAGAAACGCTCCCAGGTTTGCCCTGAATCGAGCGTCATATAGATACCGCTGTCACCCGCGGCGACGAACAATACGGAATCATTCAACGCCTTGAAATCATAGACGCCGCCATCGGCGCCTTCGAACGGCTCGGTCATGAGATGCGTCCAGATTGAAAGCGCCTCACCGGTCAGAACCGAGTCGAGCCCCGTCCACTGCTGATTCGCATCTTCCAGTACATAGATACCGCGGCCGTTATCGTTACTCTTATCCGCCATCCCGGCCAGTATGCGACCGCCGAAATAAACAAGTTTGCGGGCATATCCGTTGATAGGCAGGCCGTGATTATAGCTGCAGGTATAGAATTTACCCATAGCCGTATCGGCCTGAGAAATCCCGTTTTCATGGCCGATATAATAATATTCTTCACTCCCCGCTATCGAGCTGACATTGTTGCCGCCCATCTTTACACGCCGGGGAACGAAGATAAATTTGTTTATGCCTCGAGCCGTTCCGCCATAGAGGAACAGCGAGTCCGCATGAAGTGAATCGACGGCGCAGGCATAATAGCGCCCCGATTCGAGATCGGCCCAGTTATCGGCGACATAATCGCTCGAGTCGGCCGGCGAATAATACACGTGTGACCAGGTAGCGCCGTTGTTGTGCGATACGATAAAGCCGCCATAAAAACAGGCGGCATAGGTACTGATACCATACCCGGTCAAATCATACACCAGTTTGGCATATGCCGATGCTTCATCAGGTTCATAGAGCGTCCAGTTCAACCCATTGTCGGTCGAAAAGTTGATCCCCGCGCCGAACGGATAACTGACGCCTCCATACAGAACGGAATAGGAACAGGCGGCCCAGATTTGTCCCGGGCGGCCGAATACGGCCGACGGTTCATCCGACGCCATCCCCGTACCGATATTGTGCGTGTACCAGGTCTCGCCGAAGTCGGTAGTATAGCTCAATCCCTTGCCTGTCGCCATCCAGATAACGCCGTCATTATAGACGATATCGATAAATGAATTCCCTTTCAAACCGGAATCGGGTACCTCGGCCGAGAACCATTTCCAGCAATGGCCCTCTCCCGCCGCGAAAACGATCAGAAAGAAGAGCAATAATAGCAGACGTTTACCGGTCATAAATGCTCATCCTCATATAAAAAATACCGCATACTCATATCAATCGATACAAATAGCGGCCAGCCACAACAACAACAATTCTTTCAATAAAACCACACACGTTATTGTATTTCTATAGGCTCCTCCTGTGCTCTGGCAATCTACTCTTTTCGCCCGCAAAGTCAAGGCAATACTCAAGATAAAAGAAAGTCAAGCGCCAGGCCGTGGCGGAGTCCTCGGGGACTGGCCTGGGCCTTACCTATCTCCATTGTATTAAACAAGTAAAGCAGCCAAAAGGCTCCAGCAAAAATGATTTCCGCCCGTTTTTTATCGATGGCCAAAAGCTCCCTGCGACAGGAGAGATTCAGGCCCCCCAGAATATCGACAAGAAGCGCCAGATTTTTGCGAGACAGCGCCACGCCGCGCGGCTTGGACATGATTTCCTTATCCAAAAGCCAGCCGAGCGTCGACGATGTGCCGCCGACCAGCGTAATCGGACAACGAACCTTTTTGGCGATCGATTTGGCCGTTTTCGTATAGCGGTCAAGATACTTTAAGTAGTCACCAAAACGTGATGCATCTATTTTCCCGGCCGAATCGAATACCTCGGTCAAACTGACCGCACCCTCCGGGAGTGATTCGAATACTCTGCGCCTGGCCCCTCGATAAATGACGAATTCGGTCGATCCGCCGCCGAGATCAATAATCATCGCCTCTTTGTCTTTTTTCAACGGCCCGACCGCGCCCAGAAATGACAAATCCGCCTCGCGCTCAGACGTCAGAATCTCGACCGGGATACCGAGGTCCCATTCGAGGTTTTCCTTGACGTCCTTGCCGTTGGCGGCAATGCGGAGCGGATTGGTCGCGGCCACCAGGATGGCATCGGCGCTGTTTTTCTCGGCATGCGAAACGATTCGCCTCATGATTTTCAGCAGATGAGCATAGCTCTCTTTGGAAATGGCCTGCCTTTTCGCGCCTTTCAGTTTGCTGCCGATTCGAGGCGAATGGCGCTCGAAATAGACATCCCGCAACTTCGACGCGCCGGAGGCTTCGAACAAAGAGTACAGCACCGAATTGGTGCCGATATCGACCGAGGCTATTTTTTTCATTGGTGACTAATGATCCGCGTTAGGATTAATGCTCTTACAAAAAACCCCGCCCGAAGGCGGGGTTTTCAATTTTCTCTGCTATCCGTTCAGCTCTTTGAACTTCTTCGTCAGAGCCGGAACGATCTCGAACAGATCGCCGATGATGCCGTAATTGGCGATACTGAAGATCGGGGCATCCTTGTCGCGATTGATGGCAACAATCGTCTTGGACGAGCGCATCCCGACCAGATGCTGGACGGCGCCGGAGATACCGACGGCGAAGTACAGCTTCGGATTGACGGTCTTCCCTGTCTGGCCGACCTGAGTCGAATACTCGGTCCAACCGGCATCGACGACGGCTCGCGAGGAGCCGAACGCCGCTCCGAGGGAATCGGCCATTTCTTCGATTAATGCAACGCTTTCTTTGCCGCGAATACCGCGACCGGCCGCCACGACGACATCGGCCTCGGTGAGACTGACCTTGCCGCCCGCCGCCGCGAACCGCTCGGCAACTTTGGCCTTAGCCGCCAGTAACGACGCATCCACGGATTCGGTGACGACCTCTCCACTACCGTCTTCGGCCGCTTCCGGGAGAGCCTTGGGGCGCAGGGAGACAAAGAACGGCGCGGAGGCGTTATTCTTGACGGTATAAAATACATTGCCGCCATAAGCCGGGCGAAGCGCCATAACGGCATCGCCGTCTTTGGACAGCCCGGTACAATCGGAAGCCAGACCGCCGCCGCACAGCGCAGCCAGACGCGCCATGAGAGCCTTCCCATAGAAGGTGGCGCTGCCGATGACGACATCGGGCTTTTCGCGATCGATGAGTGACTTCAGAACAGCCGCATAGGCCTCGTCGCTGAAATGAGTCAGGTCGGGATTGGCAAATACAAAAACTTTGCTGCCGCGAGCGGATAACTTCGCGGCCATATCGCCGGCATCGCCGCATATCAAGGCGGTACAAATATCACCGCCGAGTTTCCGGGCAGCGCCTATCGATTCAAAACTGACGGAGGACAGGGTGTTTTCCTTTTGGTCGGCTACGGTCAGAATCTTCATAGCGAGTCTCTCTTCCTTTCCGGCTATATATTTTTCACGCCGCGCAAGCGGCTATTTCTTTGCAAAACCGGGCGCCGGATGCACAAAGGCATACCGGCACAATGTAGTGAATATATAAGGCGTTGAGAGTCAGGGCAAGGCTTTTCGGCGGAGATTTTTGTTGGCGCACGGAGATGTGTGCGCCAACCGTACGATAATGGCAGATAAAAAGAAAATGTCTTCAGGCGTCGCGGAATTCGATCTTCCAGAATTTGTCGAATTTGCCGCGCCGCATCTCCAATGACGCCGCAATACGCGCATGGAGTTCCGCTTTGGGCGGCCGTTTCGGGACACGATATTCGATATTGCAAATACCGGTCGTCTTGTTCTCTTGATATCTCACGACGCGACCGCCGTACTCATGATTTTCAAGACCTTCTATTAACCGTCTCTTGTGCGGCAATTTACTGCCTTTATTCGCTGTAATTTGTATGCGCAAACGGCCCATGGTATCGTTCCTCCTGCCGGACATTTATTATGGATTACTATTATCCATTATTGTCTTTTATTCTTGTACGTATTCTAAATCCGGTATTATAGTATTTCGGGATAATTTTTATCGTGTTTTTATTAAGGCGATTGTCAAGACCTTCCTCGCATGGCTCGGAATCCTCGGTCATCGCTTCGCTCAGACCATGGACAGGGGTCTTGACCTACAAAGACGGCAGGTCCCAATGGGGGATCTGCCCTACTTTTCTCTTGCCGTCCCCTCTGGAGAGGGGTGCTCCGCCTAGGCGGACGGGGTGTGTTCTCTTTCTTCTCTTACCAATCCTCCCCCACAATTATCTCCCCAATTCCGTATTACCTCCAAAGTCAAACACCTCATAACGGAGTAAATCATGAAACTGCTTTCGATATTTTTTATGCTTTTATTTTGTTTCGCATCGGTGCATGCGGAAGTCGTGACCGAGGTCATCGAGTACATGTACGATGATGCCGTACTCGAGGGGTACCTCGCCTACGATAATGCCATAACCGGCAAGAGACCCGGCGTACTGGTCGTTCACGCCTGGAAAGGGCTCGGCGACTATGCCAAGATGCGCGCCCGAATGCTGGCCGAAATGGGATACATCGCATTCGCAGCAGATATCTACGGCAAGGGAATTCGCCCGACGACCAATGAAGAAGCCGCCAAACAGGCGACAATTTACCGCAGTAATCGACCACTGCAAAGATCACGCGTCAAGGCAGGACTAGATGTACTTAAAAATCACAAACTGTGCGATGCCTCCCGCGTCGCGGCAATCGGCTATTGTTTCGGCGGCGGCACAGTACTGGAACTGGCTCGTTCCGGAGCCGAATTATCCGGTGTCGTGAGCTTCCACGGGAATCTCGATACGCCCGATCCATCGGTGGCGCAGAATATCAAATGCAAAGTGCTCGTCTGCCACGGTGCGGATGATCCGCATGTGCCGTTCACACAGGTGCAAGGATTCATGGAAGAGATGAGCGCGGCTAAGGTCGATTATCAGTTCATCGCCTATGGCGGCGCGGTGCATGCCTTCACTGAGAAGGCGGCCGGTAATGATCCCTCGATCGGTGTCGCCTATAACGCGGACGCCGAACGCCGCTCCTGGGACCATATGAAGTTGTTCTTTGCCGAGTTGTTTAAGTAGTCGTATATGTTCGGGTGCCCCCACCCCTTTTCTGAACTGTAGGGCAGGTTTCCTAAAAGAAACCTGCCTCCTTGTTTTATACTGCTTATGTTCACTCGCCGAATCCATCATTTAGGAATTTTATTTCCTTATGCACTCCCCAATCATTAGGGTAATATTCCTTAAACCGGTTTATCGAAGAATACTGCCAAGCTTTCGGATCACTTATATATCCATGTTTTGCCGGATTGTAATGGATATAATCCAGGTGATGATTCCAATCATCCTGATCTCTAATAATATGATCCCAGAAACGTTTTTGCCAAACGCGTTTCGTGTGGTGTCTTTTATAGAATTGAGCAGAAAAACTTGTTTTGAATCGATGTAAGATTTCCGATATGTCGTAATCTTCAATATTAATGAGCGCGTGTATATGGTCAGGCAAAATAATGTATGCCTCGATTTTAATCGAATGTTTTTTTACTAGCCTAATCGCCGCCTTTTTTAGCAGGTCGAAGTTTTTAATTAGAAGCGGTTGTCTTTCATAAGTTACGCATGTTATGAAATATGAACCATGTGGATTTGGATATCGAAGAAGTTTTGACATAGGGTTTTAATAATAAATATAATGATAATGTCAATCACATTGTTGAGTAAAGAGGCAGGTTTCATTTGGAAACCTGCCCTACAAACTTCCCTTTCCAGGGATTTAATTGTCCTCTCTCGGATTGTAATGTGGCTGGCGCGCGTGATCGCCATTGGGATATGAATACTATATCATATTGAAGTTTATCTATCAAGTATATTCTTAATTACTTTTGCAATAATATCTGCCTCGGTGCCCCAACCGCCGCGGCTTGCTGTGGGATTCATTTCCGTATACGCCGGGCAGATGGGTAATACCTTTCCATTTTCACTCCAACTCCGTTCCAGATTCCTATTCCGTCGTTCTGAGTAAAAGGAACTTCTACCACTATGTCCAAAAACGCGCAAATGCCGAAAAAAGTTTTTCCTATCCGAGGGATAACCTCTTGTCCCCCAACGGCAAGTTATCCACAATTCGCCCCCCGAAACGATAACCGCCTGAACGACAACCACATAAATAAACACACTAAAAAATCATATTTATGTTGCAAGACAACGACTTATCCCTCCATCGCAATTGTTAGAAAACGCCCGATCGGTACCAAACCTGTCCCGATAATGACAAAATAGAGGCATTTGGTAGGGAAGGAGCCCTGTCCGAGGCTTGAGCGAAGCGAAAACCGAGGATTCCGAACGTTAGTGAGAAAGCTCCTGCCATTACTCGTATGCCGCCTTCAGCGGCATTGGCACGAGCACAGGGCTCGTGCCCTACTATTGACTGTCCTGAAATCGCCAAAATGAACACATTGAGTAGGGCGGATTTGTCATCAAATCCGCCACAATGAGCATTGATAGGAACTGTGGACACTACACCAGCACAGTGTCCAGCAGTTCTCGTAAATCGATGAGGGTTGTGAGTTGATTGATCGAGCGGCGGATGATTGAGCTGTTGTGCATGCCCTTCACATACCATGCCGTGTGCGAGCGCATCTGTTTGACCGCGCGCTCCTCACCCACCTGCCGGCTTAGTAGCACGGCGTGTTCGTAAATAATATCGGCCTTTTCTCTCAGCGTTGGGCCGGGGTGCTCCTCCCCCGTTTCCAGATAATGCGTCACCTCGCGAAACACCCAAGGGTTCCCCAGAGCGGCTCGGCCGATCATGACGGCATCGCATCCGGTCTCATCAAGCATCCGCCTGGCATCCGGCCCGGTTCGGACATCGCCGTTGCCGATGACGGGCACATCGAGGTTTTCCTTCAGATGTTTGATATCGCTCCAGTCGGCCGCACCGGAAAAGCCTTTGCTGCGCGTCCGAGCATGCAGCGTGACCGCGGCTGCCCCGGCTTCCTGACAGGCTTGTCCGGCCTCCAGATAAATCTTGGTCAGTTCATCCCAGCCGGAGCGAATCTTGACCGTTACAGGAACCGATGAGCCATCGACGGCGGCCTCAACGAGGGCCCGGGTCAGACCGAGGTCTCGGAGCACGGCGGCTCCCCCGTTTTTCCTGACGACCTTTTTGACCGGACAGCCGAAGTTGAGATCGATCAGGTCGGGGTTTCGTTTTGAAACGATTTGGCAGGCTATGCGCATGATATCGGGATCGGCGCCGAAGAGCTGAATACCGATCGGCCGTTCTTCCTGAATGAATTCGATCAGGTCCTCGGTCTTCTTACTGTCGTACGCCAGCCCATGGCTGGACACCATTTCGGAATAGACCATAGCGGCTCCAAATCGCCGGGCAAGAACGCGATATGGCGTATTGGAGATCCCGGCCATCGGGGCGCAAAAGACTAATCCTTTTATGTTTAAGTTTCCTATGTACATGCCGACAAAATAACAGAAGGCCTTTAGTTTGGCAAACGGTAAACCCTGTTGCCTCGGGGAATTCCCACCGGCTGAAGAGGTCCTTGATTTCGTAACAAAAGGAGTCGTTCATGCCCGAAATAGTAGTTAAATTTAATGACAAGGTGATAGAGCGGGTTGTCACGGAAAAGAAGCGTATAAGTGTCGGCCGGACAAAGGATAACGACATTGTTCTCGAAAATCGGGGGGTATCGAGAAAACATGCGCAAATCGAATTCACCGGTGAAGGCGCCCTGCTCATCGATAATGAATCTCTCAACGGTGTGTTTATCAATAATCGCCGGGTGACCGAAGAATTATTGCGCGATAACGATGTTATCACAATCGGCAAGTACACCCTGGAATATCATCATGATACCGATCGCCCTGACCGAGCCGGCCAGATGGACGGCACGATGATTCTGAACACGAAGCAGCAAAAGCAGTTGGTTGAAGAAGATCAGCGCGACCGCGAATTGGTGTCTCGTGTCGGCGGCACGGTGCTCATCGGCCTCGAAAACGCCGGAATAGCTGAATTTCGCATCGATAACGAAGTCACGACGATCGGTAAGGCGAAATTCGTCCATATCAAGGCGAAGGGATTTATGCTGTCCGGGATACAAGCAAAGATTGTTAAAGAAGGCAATGAGTATTATATTGTTAATCTGGGGCGCAAGGGCAAAGTCAAGCTCAACGGCGATACGATTACCCGCTCGGCGCTGAAAAACAGCGATATTATCCAGGTCGGAAAGACGACATTCCGATTTGTGGAGGATAAATAATCTATGAAGCTGGCCGTCCTCTCCGATGTACATGCGAATCTGGAAGCCTTGAAAGCAGTTGTCCGCGATATAGAATCGAAGGCGGTTGAAAAGGTGTTTTTTCTGGGCGATGCCGTCGGCTACGGAGCGAATCCGAACGAGTGCGTCGAGATTATCGATTCCCTGTGTGAGATAAAACTCCTGGGCAATCACGACTATGTGGCCCTGGGATTGGAGAGCTCGCGTAATTTCAATCCGATGGCTCAAAAGTCCATCAAGTGGACGCAAGAGCAATTGACGGATGATACCGTCGCGCGGCTGTCCGATTTCGAAATGGAAGGTTCTTATCTGGATTTTTATATGGTGCATGCGACTCCCGATAATCCGCTGGAGTGGAATTATATTCTGGGTACGCAGGATGCATACGATAATTTCGATCATTTTTCCCAGCGCTTCTGCCTGGTCGGTCATTCGCATCTGCCCTGTGTGTTCCGGCAGGAACCGGGCGGAAATATCAGCGCATCGGCTAGTAATGAACCGTTTTTGGCGGAGAAAAAAGTTCGCTATATCATTAATGTCGGTTCAGTTGGCCAGCCTCGCGATGGCATTAAAGATGCATGCTATCTCTTAATTGATACTGATGAGAAGCGTTTTGAATTCATTCGCGTCGCCTATGAGTTGGATAAGGCGCAGGAGAAAATGCAAAACGCACAATTACCGGAATATCTTATAACCCGTCTGGCAAGCGGCAAGTAACGGGATGTGACGATTATGTCGAAGGGTCTTTCCTCATACGTTTTATACTCGCTGATAGCGGTTCTTGTAATCTGCCTGTATTTGGGCGATTTCACCGGATTGCAGAAACTGCAGTGGAAGATCGACGATGTCATGTATTCGTTTCGCGGAAACACGACACCGGCGACCGATATCGTTCTGGTTAATATCGACGACGAGGCAATTCAGAAATACGGCGAGTGGCCCTGGTCGTATGATGTTCTCGCCGATTTGGTGGCGATTTGCAATTCCGCCGAACCGAAGTCGATATTGTTGAATTTTGATCTCGGCGCTCGATCGGGCGAGGATACACTGGGCAACACCAGAATTCTGGCCAATCAGGTTTCCTGGAGTAAAAACCTGGTTTTGACCTACGATATGGCATTAGCCGATTATTCGCATCAGCGGCTTTCGAAACCCGACTATTTATTCCAGAGTTCTATGCGCATCGAGTCAGACCTGGGAATGCTCGAGGAGCAGCAGGCGCTCAACGTCCGGAAACCGTTTTTGCCGTCAGATATGATTTGCGAATATGCCGATGGTCTCGGGTTCTCATTTATGGAGTTCGCTCCGGATCAGAAAGTGCGCTGGGTACCGGTCGTCGCCAATTACGATGGATTCTATTATCCTTCGGCGACGCTTTTGACTTCGGCGATGCACCTCGGTTTCACGGCCGACGATATAAAGGTTGCGGGCGGCAAGGAAATCACCATCGGCGGCATCTACACGGTCCCGACCGATGAATTCGGCCGCTACCACATTAATTATAATCCGCCGGGCAATACATTTAAATCCATCAGCGCCGCCAATCTCATGAGTGAAAACGCGGATCTGGCGACATTGAAAAGCCGTATGATTATAGTCAGCGTTACGGCGACAGGACACGGCTTCTCTTTCAACACGCCGGTTTCCGACAAAATGCCTCAGCCGGAAGTACTGGCCAATATCGGAGAAAATATCGTCCACAGTAATTATGTGGAAAAACTCGACCTGGGCGTCGGACTCAATATCCTGATCATTCTCGGATTCGGCCTCTTTTGTGCATTCATTTTGCCGCGCGTCAGCCTGATGAACCGCATGATCATCCTTGGCGTGTTCTTAATCGTCCTGGCGAATCTGAATTACCTGGCCTTCAGCTCCTATCATATGCTGCCGCGTTCACTGTATTTAGCCATAGAAATCATCCTGTTGATGATTGCCTCTCCGATGATCGTCGAGGCAAAAACCAAAGAAGGCGAAGAATCGAAATTCAGCCTGAAAAGTTTACTGTCCTTCGGTAAGAAGGATGCTGCCCCGGTACGGACGAATGCTTCCGGTAAGGTTCCTGTCCGGACGTTGAAAGATACCGGCAATGAGACCGAATTCCAGCGTACCGAAGTACTGCCTCCGCAGCACAATATGAGTGATGGGTACGACACGATGGCCCATGCGGCTAATTCAGGTTCCATGGCTCCGACCTCTATGATGAATCAGACTCCGCCGCAGCAGCAGTATGGCGGACAACAGCCGCCGCCGTTCGATCCGAACCAGCCGCTGAACGTAACGGCCTCCGACCGCGTCGATGCCTCGGCATACCATGATTCGTACCGAACGCAGAATGCATCCGGTCCCCACATTGTCACGCCGGATTCTACAAAAATTCCGACTACCGGAAATGCCAGCGCAGGCGCAATCGTAACACCGCAATCGGCATCAGGTGGTGTTCCGGTCGATAATGGTAATGGTCCGGTCGAACCGCCAATCGATTTGAATGCAACGCCGCCTCCGCCGATAATCGGCGACACCGAGGGTCTCGAACACCTCGGTCGTTACAAAGTCGTCGGTGCACTCGGCAAAGGCGCCATGGGCACAGTCTTTAAAGGTATCGATCCGGCCATCAATCGTCCGGTCGCCCTGAAGACGATTCGCCTGGATTTCGTCGCCGATGAAAACGAATTGAATGAACTGCGCGATCGCCTGTTCCGCGAGGCTCAGGCAGCGGGCAAACTATCGCACCCGAATATCGTTACGATTTATGATGTCGGTTCCGAGGGAAGCCTGCAGTATATCGCGATGGAATATCTTGAAGGCCAGAACCTGGAAGAACTGATCAAGCGCAAGGTGCAGTTCTCGTACAAGATTCTCGCCAATATCATCGCCCAGATTTGTGATGCGCTCGATTATGCGCACAATCAGGGTATCGTGCACCGCGATATCAAGCCGGCGAATATCATGGTATTGAAAGATTATTCCGTCAAGGTGATGGACTTCGGTATCGCCCGTGTCGATTCGTCGTCGATGACCAAAACGGGCATCGCGATGGGTACACCGAACTATATCGCGCCGGAGCTCCTGCAGGGTCAGGATGTCGACAAGCGCTGCGATATCTTCTCGCTCGGTGTCGTAATTTATGAATTGCTGACCGGCCGTCGCCCGTTCAAGGGTGAGAACATGACGGCTTTGATTTACAGCATTATCCACGATAATCCGCTGCCGCCGTCGACAGTGAATCCGAATGTCCCGGCGCTGTTCGACCATGTCGTCAACAATGCTCTGCGGAAGAATCCCAAGGAGCGCTATCAGAAAGCGACCGATATTCGGAAAACGCTGGCTGATTTCGTCGGATCGTTCAGCAGCATCAGATAATAAAAAAAGCCCCGAAATTTCGGGGCCTTTTTTTTGCAAGACTTTGAGCCTTCTCTCTATTCTTCGTCATTCTTATCAATGATATCTTCGGCCAGAGACAGCGCCACACCCGAGAGCATGACTTCGACTCCCAGTTGTGTGAAATCGGAGGATATCAGTTTACGGTCCATACCGGCATAGAGAGAACAACCGGCGCCCTGTTCCACGACAATACCGGACAGGGTACCATTTCTCTCGGCAACAAAGGTGACTTCGCCTAATTCCTCGCTGCAGACGTATCCGGAGCAATTGTGCAATTGCAGGTGGGCGCTGGCGGTATAGATAACGACCAGCATTCCTTCCTTATCGCCGAGCAGGATTTTGGGGTAGATTTCAAGCGTCAATAGCCGGCGCTCCTCGATATTCTCGAGGCGAATGCGATAATGATCGTCGAACTTGGTGAACTTGTCGGCACCGAGTACCTCGACGACTTTTTCAATATCGGCTTCGGTGAAATCAATCATCTTTTTTGTCATCCGTCTTTTCTTTTTTAGAGCCTTCGCTCGTTATTTCATCTTTCGTGTCCTGAATCGCTTTTTTGAAATCGCGAATTCCGCGGCCGAGACCGGTCGCGATATCAGGAATACGTTTGGCCCCGAATAACAGCAGAACCAGTATAAAGATTACTAACAGCTCGGTCCATCCGGGCATGCTCATCATTTATTACCTCCAGAGACCGGATATTATAAATACCACCAACGGAAATATACTATAACTAGTATAACCGTCAATACCGATAAGAAGTTTATTTTTACCATCAATCCGAACGTGAAACTGATGGCATACAGGTCGATTCGGGTGGTATCAAGGCCTATTTGAATCGATTTCGAAAACAGTGTTTTGGCAGCGCCAGGCGGCAGGAAGGTGCCGATGATATCTCCAACAAGCCCGCCGATGACTGCGCCAAGGATCAGTCCGGTAACAATAAAAATTACTTCGCGTCGTTTCACCCGTCACTCCATATCTGTTTACGCCGATTCGGCCTCAATGTTTTCAAAAAGCCGTTACCGACTCAAAATAGTACCAGTCAGCAGAAAGTATAACAGATGCCAAAACACCGGGCAATGGGAATTTTCACATCTTTTGACTGCGATAAGCCGCTCGGAATAACGGAAAATCGCCGCAATTCGCCGATTTCACGGCATTATTGCTCGCCCGACACCCCGGAATTGGCGTTTTTTACTATCCTCAGCCCTTCCCTGACCAATCCAAAGACGATATACAGGATGAACAGCGGGAATATCAACAGGCTTGGTTTAATGAGTACGGCCGCGCCGACAATGACTACATACAGCAATTTAAGTCTGTTGGCCTTGGTATTGAATTTATCCGGCAGGGCATCATATTCGATCTGGGAAACCATCAGCGCCGAGAAAAGAATCATCATGGTAATTATATATTCGTGATACTCCACCTGTCCCCAGATGGCGATGCAAAACAGGATAAAGCTGGACAACGTTACGGCCGCCATCGGTACCGGAAGACCAAGGAAATTCCCCTTTTCTTCCGATTGAGCCAGCAGATTAAAGCGGGCTAGTCGATAGCCCGATGCCACGATATAGATAAGGCCAATTACCCAACCGAGGTTGCCGAAGGCGTTGAGTTTAAACGTGTATACAAGGAATGCCGGAGCAACACCAAAGGAGATAAAATCGGCCAGAGAATCGAATTCTCTGCCGAGATCCGAGGCGCCGCCGGACAGGCGTGCGACTTTGCCGTCGAATCCATCGAGCAATCCGGCCAGCAATATCAGCCAGGAGGCACGGGTAGGATTCCCCTCGGCTGCGGAGATTATCGAATAAAAGCCGCAGAGGACACTACCGACCGTGAAGACACCGGGAAATATGGGGCGAATATTTGCCATTTACTCTCTCGACTTTGCGATAATTGATGCTCCCCCGCGAACGCGATCACCGACCTTGACACACGGCTCGAACGTACGCGGGAATGTTATTTCCGTGCGCGATCCGAAGCGAATCAGCCCATAGAGCTGTCCCTTCGCGACCGCCTCGTTTTTATTCACCTTGCACACGATCCTCCGGGCAATCAGTCCGGCGATTTGTGCGACCCGGAATTTGCCTCGGGCACCGACGATGCCGATATCGGTCCGCTCGTTGTCTTCGGACGCCTTATCCTTAAACGCGGACAAGAACTTTCCCGGCCGATAGTCGACGAAATCGATGTTTCCCGCCGTCGGGATTCGATTCAGATGCACATCGAAGACGGACAGGAAGATATCGACCTTGAGCGAGGGGCCGACGAATTCATCATCGACCTCTTTGACGACGACAACCTTGCCGTCGGCCGGCGACACCAGAACCGAATCGTCGCCGGGAATGTCGCGGATGGGATTTCTAAAGAAGGCCGTACAAAAGATACCCAGTACGACCAACACAATTCCCAACACAAACAAAACCGTCATGCCGTGGACGGAATAGAGTCCGGCCAAAATCGCTCCGGGCACCAGCGTCCCGAATATAAACGGCAGACCTTCTCGGGCAATAGTCATTAAAACACCCGTTTAAAGACTTTATCCACGTTGCGCAGATAATAATCGAGGGCGAAACAATCGTCGATTTCCTTCTCACTCAGTAAATCGGTAATCCGCTTGTCCGCCTTAACCAAATCCATGAAGCGCCCCTGACCGCCGTGGGCATTCATGGCATTTTCCTGGACGATACGATACGCCTTGTCTCTGCTGCCGACCGGTCCGGCCAGTTTCAGAAGCAATCGCTGAGAGAAAACCAGTCCGCCGGTCATGTAGATGTTATCGCGCATCCTCTCCTTATTTACGACAAGTTTCTCCAAAACACCGATAAATTTCTGAAGAACATAATCAATTAATATACAGCTGTCGGGGATGATGATCCGCTCGACCGAGCTGTGCGTGATGTCCCGCTCGTGCCAGAGCGCGATGTTTTCCATCCCGGCCAGGGCATTGCCTCGCAGGACACGAGACAATCCGGCGACCCGCTCGGCGGTAATCGGGTTTTTCTTGTGCGGCATGGCCGAGGAGCCTTTTTGCCCCTTAGTGAAGCCTTCCTGCAATTCGCCGATTTCGCTGCGCTGGAGATTGCGGATTTCAGTCGCGAATTTCTCAAGCGACGATGACATCAAGGCGATAGCCGTCAGGAATGCGGCGTAGCGGTCGCGCTGGATTACCTGCGTGGAGACCTCGGCCGGTTTCAGCTTCAATTCGCGGCAGACTTTCTGTTCGACGATGGGATCGAGGTTTGCGAAATTGCCGACCGCGCCGGAGATCTTGCCGACTGCGACTTCGACGGCGGCCGCTTTGAAGCGGGCGCGGGCGCGCGTCAGTTCGGTGTACCACATTGCAAACTTGAGACCGAGACTGGTCGGCTCGGCGAACACACCATGCGTGCGACCGATACAGGGAGTCATTTTGTGTTTACGAGCCAGCTTGCGGATTTCCCCGAGCGTCTTGACGACTTTCTTGTCGATAATCTCGGCGGCCTCTTTCAGGCGCAAACCCATCGCGGTATCGAGGACATCCGATGATGTCATACCGTAATGAATGTATTTAGCGTCTTCCCCGACATATTCGGCGACCGATGATAAAAAGGCGATCATGTCGTGGTTGACCTCGGCCTCGATTTCATCGATGCGTTTGACGCTGAAATCGGACTTCGATTCGATATTTTTGAAGGCCTTTTTCGGAATCATGCCCAGATCGGCAAGGGCGCGTGAGGCGGCGACTTCGACCTTGAGCCAGCTCCGGAATTTACTCTCTTCTGTCCAAACGGCTCCCATCTCCGGGAGTGTGTATCTGTCTATCATATCAACCCTTGTTTACCTTTTCCCAATCCTTGAGGAACTGTTCCAGACCGCTGTCGGTGAGCGGATGCTTGATCAACTGCGCCAGCACCTTGAACGGAATCGTGCAAACGTGCGCGCCCATGAGGGCCGACTGAATGACATGCTGCGTCGTGCGGACGGAAGCTGCCAGCACCTGCGTTTCCAGACCGTAGTTGTCATAGATGATGACCATCTGTTCGATGAGGCGCATACCGTTGTGCGAGATATCATCGAGGCGGCCGATGAACGGCGAGGCATACGTGGCGCCGGCTTTGGCGACCATAAGCCCCTGCATCGGATTGAACACCAGGGTGGCGTTGGTCTGGATGCCTTCGGCGGTGAGCGCCTTGATGGCTTTCAACCCTTCAAGTATAGTCGGGATTTTAATCGTGATATTGTCAGCGATTTTGGCCAGCTGTTTGCCTTCTTTAATCATGCCTTTGGCATCGGTCGAGACGACTTCGGCGGACACGGACCCGGGGACGATTTTACAGATTTCCTTGAGGATTTCCTTGAACGAGCCTTTTTCTTTCGCGAGAAGCGACGGATTCGTCGTCACACCATCGAGAATTCCCATATCCGCGGCCTGTCGAATCTCATCCAGATTGGCCGTATCGATGAAAAATTTCATTCCTTACTCCTTTATCAGTACTCCACCCCGACCAGGCACAACCCGTGAGCAGGCGCCTTTTTGGGAATAGCGGTGTGATCACCGCTGTGAAATATGTCTTTAAATCGTTTCCATGTGATGCGACCGCATCCCAGTTCGACCATGAGTCCCATGAGGGAGCGAATCATGGTGTGGAGGAATCGGTCGGCGGCTATGTCATACTTCAAAGATTTTTCCTGCCTGGTCCATTCCGATTGATAGACTATGCAGGTATTGTTTTCCTTTTGTGAACTCACGACACAAAATGCGGCGAAATCATGTTCGCCCTTGATATATTCGGCCGCCTGCACAAGCAGGTCAAAATCGGGCAGGCAGTCGATTTCCCAGCGCATATCTTTATACAATGCCGATTTCTCGAGCCCTATCAGGTATTGATAGCGCCGATACATGGCATCGTAGCGGGCGTGGAATGCGAGCGGCACTTCCTCGGCCGAACGGATCAATATATCATTCGGCAGATAGAAATTCAAGGCATCGCGATATTTTTGTGTGGGTAAATCGTGTTCGATAGAAAAATTGGCGACCTGGCCGAGGGCATGGACGCCCGCATCGGTTCGTCCGGCGGCGTAGATGGTAACTTTTTGCGATGTCACTCGCGCGATTGCTTTTTCCAGTTCACCCTGCACGGTGACGGCATTCGGCTGGAACTGCCAGCCGGAATACCCTGCGCCGTTGTACTCGATTATCAGTTTGATATTTTTCTTCAGGCCGCCCATACAAACCTCCAGAGTATAATCGCGAGGAGTATCAGCGTGGCAGTCATCAAAACGGCAATATCCAGCGGTCTGAAGACAAGCGGATAGAGAGAACTGCGGGGCTTGCCGCTTTGATAGCCGCGGGCCTCGATCGCTATCGACAATTCATCGGCGCGGCGCAGAGCCGAGAAAAACACCGGGATGACGAGTGCGACGGAATTTTTTATCTTTTGCAGCCACTTTCCGGAGAAATCGACGCCGCGGATGTATTGCGCCTTGCGAATCATTTCCATCTCTCCCGACAACACCGGGATAAAGCGCAGGGCAATGAAGAGAATCATCCCCAAATCATGAATAGGGATTTTCAGAAGGCGCAGTGGTTTTAATAAAGACACTATCCCCTCGGAGATGGACAGCGGGCTGGTTGTGAGTGAAATAAGAAATGTCGCGAGAACGAAAATCACGATGCGGAGTGAAAACGTTACGGCCATGACCGCGGCCTTTTTTGTAATCGACAGCCAGGACAGATGAAAGATGACATTGGGGTCGTTTCGCCCGGAAAACAGCAGGTGAATCAGGGCCGTGAACAGAACCAGCCAGAAAATCGGCTTGAGGTTGCCGTAGACCTGTTTCCAGCCGGGGCCGTCGATGATCAGAATCAGGGCCAAAACGGTTATCAATCCGCCATAAAACGCGATATTGGTGTGCAGCAGCACGGCCAGCATAATCGCGATAACGAGCAGGATTTTCGTCCTGGGATCAAGACGATATGAAATGCCGTTTCCCGGCTTGTATTGCCCCAATAGCAGGCGGCCCGACAGCATCGTGTGCCCTCCGTAATTGAGCAAAATACGGCTCGAGGCCGTTCAAGTCAATTGGAAGTTGCCCCGGAGAGAAATAAGTTCAGGTGGCGTTTCAGGCAAAAAAAAAGCCTTCCCGCTGTTCGGGAAGGCTTTGGTGGGTTGGAACTACCCTATTTAAGGAGAATCATTTTTTTGGTTTCGGTGCTGCCGTCTTCGGCCGTGAGGCGATAGAAGTAGATACCGGAGGCGGTCGCCTGACCGTATTCATCGTCACCGTCCCAGACGACCGAGTTCATGCCGGCCATGGCGACTTCGTCATAGAGCGTCTTGACGCGCTGTCCGGTGATATTATAAACGGTCAGCGTGACGTGCTGGGTGGACTTCATGGCGAATTCAATCGTCGTCGTCGGGTTGAACGGATTCGGATAATTCTGCGACAGTTCGATTTCGGTCGGCAGACTGTTAACGATATCATCGACATCCAGGTACGCGCCGTAGGCGCCCAGAGCCGCCTCGGCCGCCTGACGCAGGTCTTCGGTGTTATAGCCGGCGATAATCGCGACCGCTATAGAGGTCGATTCGAAAGCGTCCAGCAAACCCTGCCGCTGAGAGATGACAACATACCAGTCATCTGAGCCGGTGGTGGCAAGCGAGATACCGGATGAATTGACCATACCAAATTTTTCCGATGTCGTGAAACCGGTCTTTTCATCGCCGTTCACGTTGGCGGTGAAATTGAACTCGCCGACACTCAGGCCGACCAGGCCGATGTATTGACCGGTCGTCTGATTGTACTGATAATAGATGCCCATAAGGGAGTCGAAACCGATTTCGTCGTTGGCGCCGAGGTCGAAGTCGAAGAAGAAGCCGGTGGCGAGCCAGTCGAGGCGTTCGGCAGTCGGATTCGTGAATTCGCATTCGATGACGGTGTAGTTACCGTCGGAGGTCCAGACCTTCTGCTCGATCGTGACCGGAATCGGAAGCTGAGCATCGCCATCGGAGAATCCGGTGGTGACCGTTTCGTCGCCGGCGGCGAATGACTGAACCGAATAATCGGTATCCGGGATGAAGTTGGATTCTTTAAAGCGGCCGTTTTCGTCGCGAATGCCGTCGGAGACCATCGAGGGGTTGCGGCCGATGATCAGGCCGGCTTCGTACAGGAGATTATCGGAACCGTTGAAGCGGAAGCCTTCGCCACCCGCCTGATAGATGGAGCCATCACCGAGGCCGTACTGGCCGAATTCGGAAGCCGAGAAGGAAATCGAGTTCGAGGCGCTCGTGAAGATGCGGCCCGGAGCGGTATGGCCGATGGTCATTTCGATCGTGCGCGTATCGGTGTCGGAAGAACCTGGAACCTGAATATTGACGGTCATTTCAACAACCTTGCCGGAAATCGCCTCGGAGGCGATGCTCAGCGTGAACGGGGCCGGGCTGACGGCGTACTTTTCGCTGAAGGTGAAGCGCTGCGTACCGCCAAGAATCATGATATCGTCATCGGTGCAGGTGAGCCAGGCATCGACAGCGGTCAGTTCGCCGGTCGGTTCATGCAGAATCATGGTCATGGCAGCCTGTTCGCCCGGGTCGGCAAAGGTGTCGTCACCGCCGGAAACCTGGAACGAGCTAACGTAGGCCTGCGGAGTGGTCGGTGCCGGAAGGAATTCGAGCACGCGCGAGGCATCGACGATACCGTGGCCGTAGGCATTGTCTTCTCCGGTGGGACCGAGATCGGCGGCGGCCGAGATCAGGGCATTCTTGATTTGCTCGACGGTGGCGTCGGGATTGTACTGACGCATCAGGGCAACGAGGCCGGAGATGAACGGAGCGGCCATCGAGGTACCGGACATCAGCTTGTAACCGCCATCCTTGTAGGAAGAAAAAATCTGTACGCCCGGGGCGACGACTTCCGGCTTAATCGCGCCATTGCAAATGGACGGACCGCGGCTCGAGAAGTCGGCGACGATCAGGGTCGACGGATCGACGGCGCCGATTGACATGGCGTTGAGCGGAGAGCTGGCGCGGTCGGCGGGGTTGCGAATGGTGGACGGTTCGGGACCTTCATTACCGGCGGCGAAGATGCAGACGACACCGGCCGCCTCGACATTGTCGATGGCCGACCAGAACGTGTTTTCGCAGTCGCCGTAGATCGAATTCGGGACGCCCCAGCTATTATTGATGACATCGGGAATGTCGTCGGTCGTGTTGATGTCGCCGTCGGGATTCAGCGCCCAGTCGAAGGCGTCGAGGATGTCGGCAATCGTGGTCGAAAAGTTGGCGCCCTGGTCGATGACGGCAGCACAGATAAAGGTGGCGGCCGGAGCGACGCCGATGGTGTCGGAAGCGGTCGAGCCGATCATCACGCCCATGGTGTGGGTGCCGTGGCCGATATTATCGTACGGAAGAGAATCGCCGCGGGGAGCGAACCAGTAGCTGGAGGCATCCGGCTTGTTCGTGCCGCGCCACTTGCCGTTCAGCATTTCATGGTCGCCGTCGACGCCGGTATCGAACGAGCAGACGACGGAACCCTTGCCGGTGTACCCCTGGGCCCAGAGAGTGGGGACATTAATGGTCTGCAGGGCCGGGTTGGAAGAAACGAGCGACGGCGACAGGCTGGGGGCATCGTTTTCGACCGGTTCGATCAGGGAGACTTCGGTGTTCATATTAATGAGGTCGACGCCGGGCAGGTTCAACAGGTTGTCGACGTTATCGACGCGGGTGCGGACGAGAACGGTCTTGGAAACGGTGAAGAAGCGGAAGGATTCGACGCGGCCGTCGGCCTTCATCGATTCGAGCGTCGGGGTGATTTCGTTTTCGAGAGCGGCGCGGTTGGATTCGAGGCGATTCATAACATTTCGGTAGTTGTCGTCGCGGCTCAGCTTATCGCGCATCTGGGACATCTTGACGGCGCTGATATCGAGGTCGTTTTCGAAGCTGAGAAGAACTTCTATATAAGAGGAAGCATCCAGGGTCTCGACAGCGGACTGAACCGACTGTGGAACCATTACCTGCGCGCAAACGGTCGAAGCCGCCAGAAGGAGCGTCAGGGCGATGAGCTTTTGGGTGGTGGCGATAGTCATGGTCTTGCCTCCTCAAAAAGTAGTTCCACAGGGGTTAGAGCAATTGTGATGCCATGTCCCAATCGGGTATTTTGTGTTCAATTTTTGCACAGGGTGTTTGCAGGACGATTCATATACAATTGATTTATCCCGTTGCGGAACATAGAACTAAGCTGATTTTTCGGGCATCCGCGTATCGCAATGGGTTGCCTAATGTGAGGATGCAAGAGGATTCATAACTGGCAAAAGTTGCAAACCGGCGACGTTTACAGTTGATAAATCCATTGCGCACCCCGTATATTCGTCCTATGAAATCCGCCTTAAAATCGCCGATTCTGTATATCATTGTCGCGGCGCTGCTGATCAGGCTGATCTATTTATTTGTGGGAATCCCGGACTCGGGCCAGGTAGCGGCGCTGTCGATTGATGAATTGTATCATTATAATTGGGCGGCGGCGATCGCCGATGGCGATATCCTGGCAAATGCACCGTATTTCAGGGCGCCGCTGTATCCGTTTTTTCTGGCCGGGCTTTTGAAAATATCCGGGCATTCAGTCGTTTTTATTCGCCTGATTCAGTTGTTTTTGGGACTCGGGACGATTTGGCTGACCTATCGGATCGGTCGGGTGCTGTTTTCTCAACTGGTGGGCCTGATAGCCGCTGTTCTGCTGGCCCTCTACCCTATTAGCCTGTTTTTCGACGGACAGCTTTTATTAGATGCGCTGTTTACGCTGCTTGGTGCGGCGTCTTTGTACTGTTTTATAGAGACTGAGGATAAGAAGGCGCATTTGCCTCTGGCCGGGTTGTTTTTCGGCATGGCGGCCATTGCGCGACCGACGGTATTGATCTTTTTGCCGGTGGCGGCATTTATACTCTGGCAAAGGCACCGAGGAGATAAAAAAACCCTGTTGAAGGGTTTCGGAGCGTTTTTATTGACTATGGTGTTGTGCATTGCTCCTGTGACGATCATTAATTATACGGCATCCGGACAGATGATGCTTATATCGTATCAGGGCGGGGTGAATTTCTATATCGGTAATAATGCGCAGGCCAACGGCCTGTATTCCGAATTACCCGGCTTTGGCGCCGACTGGACGCTTGATGATGTCGATTATGAGGCATACCGCGAAACCGGCGAGCCGCTCCGCTACAGCGAGCAGTCGCGCTTCTGGATGAAGAAGGGATTGGCATATATCATCGATCATCCGGCCGAGTTCATGGCGCTCTTTGCAAAAAAGTTGTTCTTCTTTTTTTCAGGGCATGAGATATCCAATAACCGACGACTGGATATCAGCGTTTTTGCCAATCCGATTTTGCAGTATTTGCCGGTGCGGTTCTGGTTATTGTTGGCACTCGCCATAGCAGGATTGTGCCTGCCGGGAATTACGAATTATAATGCCGGGCGTATCGCCGGCATTATAATGATTTATGCGCTGGCGATTTCGCTGTTCTTTGTCGCATCGCGATTCCGTCTGCCGATCATTCCGTTGATGGCGATATTATCGGCCATCGGTATCGGTCGAATTATTGAGGCTTTCATGCATCGCGCGTTCGGGCCTCGGTTATTTATCGCGGTCGCGCTCGGTATCACCGCGGCGGTTTGCATGACGTCTGACATTTATTCAGGTACTCGGAATGATGATCGGCATGCGCTGTTTATCAAAGGCAACACCGCAATGCGGGCCGGAGAGTACCGCACCGCTATCGCCTATTATGATTCCATCACTGCCTTGCCGGGGTATTTTCAGGATAGTTTTGTCAACCGGGGTCTTGCCTATTTGAAGCTCGGCGATACGAAAAACAGTATTGAGTCATTCCATGCGGAGTTGCGGGCCAATCCGCAATCGGCCGAGGCGATGAATGATCTGGCCGCGGTGTACCTGGTTAACGGGCAGACAGATTCGGCTCGTTTTTATGCCTCCTCTTCACTGACCATCAAGCCTTATGATAAACAGGCCGCCATTAACCTGCTTCGTACTGCTGTAGCAGATACGACCGGGCGCGAGGCTATTGAAGCGCAGCGACGGCAATTCCGGCGCTTTGTCGAAAAGTACCCCGAGTATTTATTCGAGGAGGCGCTGTATTTCGCGGCATTGGGGCGTTATTCCGAGGCGATTGATAATCAGTTGCGTGTTCGCGAGCGACTGGATGCAACGCATGCGGTGATTTCGTTTAAGACGCAGAGTTTCGCAACGCCGAATGCGTCTCGCGAGCGGCTGGCGGTGTTATCGGATTATCAGCTGGGGTATTTGTATGGATTGACCGGGCAGTTCGAGGCATCGATCCGGTTTTCTCGGCAGGCGATTGCGGCCGATTCGTTATTGAAGGAAGCGTACATAAATTTGATATCGGGGTATCGATCGCTGGGGCGTAGCGGCGAGGCGGATTCGGTGGTGGCGATTTATCTGCGCCACTGGCCGCGGTAGGAATACTATAGAAATCCTAAGGCGAAAGCCCCTACAAAAAAACCCTCCCGGGAACCGGGAGGGTTTTTTATTCAAAACAAAATCTTTCTCAGTGAACGACAAACGGTTTAATCGAAATACCCAGTTGCTCTTTCTCTTCGTCCGTAGCCATATTATTAATATAGTACAGATATTCGTCCGTCAACTGTTTCCTGTATTCGAGCGTCGCCGGATCACTGCTGTATCCGGGCTTCGCGGCGCCTTGCACCGAGGAGAACTTCTCGATCAGATAATCAAGGGTCAACTGGAAAGTCTCCTGCATCGGTTCCGGATCCATCGCCAGCGGCGGGAATAAGAAGCATGCGGTTCTGGTATCATTGCTGGCCGCTCGAACGGCGCAGACCTTACCATGGTAAATCGATGATTCTCCCAAGCGGGAATAATACAGGAAGAGCGGAGTCGCAATCTGAGACTTATATGCCACCCCGACCATCGGCATTCCCTGGAGTTTATGTGCGCGGCCGATGAATTCAGACCACAACACGTACATCGAATCCAGACGCGACGTCGTTTCTCCGGCAAGGGAATCCGAGTATAACAGTTCAACCAGAGGATATTCGCTGTGCGCCGGATATGCACCGATGAATTCCTCGAGGAAGATCGGGTTGCGAATCCAGAAATCAGGCGCAGCGGTACTCAAGGTATAGTGATTGAATGCCTCCACACCGACCTGGTTGACACCAAAGAACGACGTAAATGTCGCATTCATATTCTGTATCGTTCCAGGAATAATAGCCGCCTGGTTTTGGCTTGTTATATTCCGTGAAAACACCCAACTTGTGGCACCCTGGGCAAGTCCCAAGAATACCGTATATACGGTGGCATTCGGCTCGAATGAGATACCATTCATGAGCATGTCTTTATGCAGAATCAGCACTTTGTGCGACAGCGCATCAATGACCGTAAACGGGGCTCCTGCAATTGAGTTTTCAACGAAGTAGGATTTCTGGCCCGTGGTATAGAACAGGTCCTGCATCGTATCAAAGCTCGTATATCCGGACTCGTGAATATAATCGTTGAACATAAAGACAACGGAGTCCATGTGGCGCGGGCACCAGCGTCCCGCATTCCTGTTATAAACGGTCTCATCAATAACGGCGACGTCGCGTTCAAACAGCGCTTCAATCACATTGAACATGCTGAATGAAGGTGTTGGATCCGGGACATAGCCATCATCCCGGGCACGTACCCAGAATACGAATTTGTACTGGCTCGTATTTTGCAGGTTCAAACCTTTAAAGACATTATAAATCGTCGTTTCGGTTTCGGTGACCCAGGTGTCATTGGGATCATTGGCGAAATTCGGTCCCTTGGAATGGGCAATCGGTTGCGCTACCGGTATTGCCGGTCGGTCATCGCCGGGATCGACATACATCGTATCGGCAATAGCATCAATATCCAAAACAAAGACATTCCGGCAATTAATGTAGGTGCCGCTCGTCGGATCGTAAACGCAGTCCTCCTGCACCATATTCACATAGACATCCGCATCGGTGGCATATGGGCCATACAGGCGCCATTCGAATTCCAGCGGCGGATCGGTGCGGCCCCAGTCAGTGGAGTCGGCGCCGTCCCAGGACACGGAAATACCATTGGCGGCGGAATTCGCATTCAGCGCATTGATGAACAAATCACCAGAGCGATGGTGCGTATTCGGGTAGTGATTGTTTCTGGAATATTTGCGGAATGCGATTTCGGACATCGCGCCCTGATCGTCGCAGGCCTGTACGAAGAAGTACTGGCTGATAAAAGTATTGACCGGATCGAGCGTATCGGCAAAGAGATTAATCGTCGCCGATGACTGCGGGTGATCCAGGTCAACGATCAGCGTATCCCAGTCGTACATATCGTCGGCCGCCTGGGCGATGTATTCTTCCGGCGTTACGACGATGCCGTTGATTTTCAGCAGCGTGTCGACGATAACGGCGTGGCGGAAGAAAGAAATATATCCATCTATATCGGTGGCGTACCAGTTCAATTCCGGATTGCGGGAGAAGTCGGCTTCATCCGGCGGCGTGTTAACGATGCCGATAATCGGGGCCTGGTTTTCCAGGGCGGTCCCTTTTCGATCCGGTTCGCATCCGACCAGAGTCATCATAACTGTGAGAGCCACGAGAACAGCAATTACAAGCGTGTGGCGTACCGTAGACATTGAATTTCCTCCACTATAACTTAACATGGCTCACTCCTTAAAACGCAAAGGCAACGGAAAAGCGGTGAACTTCGCGCAGATCGCCCATATCCTGGAAGCTGTAATCGACGCGAACTTCGGAGGCTTCTCCGAACGGCCATTTAAGTCCGGCACCGGCTGTGAAACCGTCGGTGTCATAATTGAATCGGTTGCCTACCCTGAGGGAGAATTTGTCCTGGAACCAGTATTCGACACCGGCATTGTACTGCTCAAGGTTGTCCGATGGGTGAGCGCCTTCGAGGGAGAAAACCGCGAGGTGGTCGGGGCTTTCAATGAAGTTGAAGGAGCTGCCGAATTTGAAGTTAATCGGCAGCGGGTATTCCTGCTGGATCATCTTCATATCGGGACCGAAGTTGACGATACTCATCGCGATTTTGAAGCCGCGATACCCGGTGTCGTAAATGGTGCCGACATCGGCGGCCCATCCGGTCGCGGATTCATTATCGTAGTATTCGCCGAGCGCCTTAATGGTGGTTCCCAATGAGAAGTGCTCGGTCAGGTTCCGCGAATAGGTGAAAGTAATGGCATAATCGTTCGCCTGGAACAATTCGCCGGTCCCCTGCGGATGTGAGTATGTCGTCAGCGGAATATCGCCGGATCGCAGATTATAAAAGGCGATTGCGACGACGCCCGAAGCCGCTTCCCAAGGAATGGCAACGGCTGCGAATTCGAAGTTGATATCAGCCGGGTAGTCTATGTGGGTAAACATGGCTTCCCGAGAATAAATCTGGGTCAGACCGGCCGGGTTATAATACACCGCGGACACGTCATTGGCTATGGCGCTGTACGCCTCGCCCATCCCCATAGCACGCGCCGAAATCCCGATATCGAGAAACTTGGCGCCGGCCGTTCCCACCTTGGCCTGTCCAAACGCCTGCCCCGGAATGACGATCAGCAGGGCGAGGAAGGCAAAGGTCGCCAGAAGCGTCCATTTACCTGCCGAAGTTGTATCTTTGCAAGACATCTGCATTCTCCCATCGATTCTATACACAAGCGGCATAAGCCTTGAATCTTCTCTCTCTTTTAGAACTGCACACCAAGACCGACGATAATCTGTCGACCACGACCCCAGTTGCGGGGATTCGACTGGTATTCGGTACCGCCGCCGATGATGCCGCTCTGGTTGTTCGAGGTGTCGGGACGGCCCGTACTGGTACTGACGCTGACGACGTTCTCATTGTTGAACAAATTGTTCACCCAAATTTGGAACGTGTACTGCATACCGGAGACCCGGAACCGCTTATTGAACTTGATATCGGTCTGCGCGGTCGACGGCAGGCGCATCGAGTTCGTTTGCGGGCTTTCACCAACGTCCAGATCCATGTTCGGGAAGTCCTTCGACGGAGTATACGGCGAGCCGGTTTCGAAGCGCCAGTATACCGACATATCCCAGTCATTCGGAATGCCGAGACCGAACAGTTTCGGATGGTCGCGGTCCGTGAAGTACATCTGGAGCCACATCGATACGCGGTGGCGAACATCCCAGTTGAGCGGGTTTTCGTCGATCGAAATATCGCCGCCTTCGACGAGTCGGTCGTAGTTATCGGTATCGCTCGATGACTTACCGTATGCGAACGCATATTCATAACTCAGCGTACCATTAATGAACCGGGCTGCTTCGCGAGACAGTTCCATTTCGAAACCGCGGACACGGGCATAGTCGGTGTTGTCGTAGTACGAGAACAGCGTAATACCGCCTTCGTCGTACGCCGTGGTGGCGATAATATCGAAGTAGTCTTTATAATAACCGGACAGCTTGACGGAATACTCGTCGGTGAACGCATAGTTGACACCGAAGGTATAGTTCACTGTCTTGGTGTAGTCGAGGTTCGGGTTACCGATGACCGGTACGTCGCCGCGCTGATACGGGTTCGAGGTACGGTACATACGGGAGTAACTCGGCAATTCATAGAAGTGACCGTAGTTGAAACGAATCATCGCACGCTCGGAAATCGGGTAGTTAATCGAGACACGCGGCGAGAATTTGTTTCGAATATCCTGAATCTTGTGACCGGTACGATCCTGAATGGTCGCGGTACCGGTGAGGTCGGCCTGGAAGAACAGGTCGGCGCGGAGACCGAGTGAGGCTACCAATGAACCGTATTCGATCTTATCGCGGAAGTACAGGACCAACACATTCGGCGTGCGCGAGTAGAAGTCTCTCACGCGGCCGCGACCTTCGTACGGATAGCCGTCGCCGATGGATTCATCGTTGCGGCGCTGGAGGCCCTGAATATCGCTCACCGCGACTTTTTCACGGCGGAATTCGAAACCGGCCTTCACTTCGTGGGCTCGACCGAGCGCCTTCTTGAAGTTACCCTTGGCCGTCCATTTGTCGACTTCTTCCTTCAGCCAGCGGTTCGAATCGCCCGATTGCAGGTACCCGTAGTTGAGAAATGCGGTGTTGTTGTCGCCGCCGAGGTCATGCTTGCCGTTCTGGTTGACATCGATATACGGTTCACCGGGGTCATAGCGGTTGTTCGGCGGATCAAATACGCCGTTACCATTATAATCGATGAACGGGATGCCGGGCTCCCAGAGCGCCGGATCCGGGCCTGTATACACGTTATCGCGGTTCAAGTCCATGTTGACCGACGGATCAAGGGCCGTTACGAAGCGGTCGACGCCGATATCGTATACGCCATTGCGATTGATATCGACAAACGGTTCACCGAGGCTCGAGTCGCCGTCCGTATACGGTTCTTCGGACGAAGTCCAGGTCGGTGACGTCACGTCCCGATAGATTTCATCGAAGGTGCCGTTGCCGTTAATATCTTTCGTCAGTTTATCACCGCTGTCCCAGACACCGTTGTTATTCAGATCGACGAACGGTTCGCCTTCATACGAGTCAATGACGCCGTTGTTGTTCAAGTCGAACATCGGAAAGTACGGACCGCCAATCTGGTCATCGGTCGAAATGATAACGTCAGAGGCATTCCGATTAGGAATCCAGATCGAGCCCCACTGGACGGAGTCCGGGAAGATGTTCAGGAACGGCTCGTATGAGTCGTAGACATTGTTACCGTTCAGGTCGTCATAGGTTTCGTATTCGTCGGTGAAGAAGAAATCATCCGGGCTGAGGGTTTCGCCTGGGTGTTCCGGATCGCCGGGAGCCAGTTCGAAGCGTGAACGCCAGTAGGATAAGTTTATTTCATAGTCGGTCGTCTTATTGACAATTTGTTTCAACTGCAACGACACGGTATTCGTGCTATAGTCGGATATCGGCGCCGTGGCAGGGGTATACCGATGAATCCACATAAATTCCGTGCTGTTGGACCAGCTTCCTTTATACAAGGCCTTAACGTGCATGTTGTTGGTCGGATTGAACGCCAGCGTCGCATCGATATTGTAGAGGTTATCCTGACGATCAGGGACATTGATGCCGAGAAGGTTGTAGCTTCTGTATTCCTTCTGAGTGGCCGGCGTGTTGTATTTCCAGTATGGTGTACGGGAATCCGTTTTGTATGCGCGGCTGTACAGATAGAATGTAAAATCTTTATCTTCGAAATAGTTGATTCCGAGAGCCGGCAGAATGCGGCTGGTCAGGAGGGGATCCGGGCCGCTGATGGAGAACTCGAGCAGGTCATAGTTCTCGGAATACTTGTTCAAATCGGCGCTGCCGAAATCATCCGTGTAATACTGGACTCTCGACCGGGTCTTATCGGGAGAGCCTTCCGGCGAGGTAATCGTCACGACGCCTGAGAGCGCTTCACCGTATTCGGGGTCGAAGCCGTCTTTAATGACCTTCAACTCGAGTACGGCCGAGGACGAAATGTTAATACCGGCATCGACCGGGGCGCGACCACCGAGCGGGTCGGAGAAGTTCACACCATCGACGAGGTAGGTCGTTTCACCGGAGCGGCCGCCGCGGATGTGCAGCTCGCCTTCGGCGTCTCGTGTGATACCGGTTTGTTTGGCCAACAAATCATCGACAGTGGCAACCGGGGCGGCCTGAATTTCCTTGGCCGTCTGAATGGTCGTACTACCTGTCTGGTTAAAGTCGATACCTTTCTTGGTACCTTTAACGGTAGTAATCTGACCGGTTTCCAGAATCGTCGCTTCCATCTGGATGTTTCGTTCGGTTGTTTGGTCGGTGTTGACTTCGACATCCGTCATCTGGACCGTCTTTTTGCCCATCGCCGAGAATAACAGACTATAGGTCCCCGGCGGGACGGAGATGATCACGAAGTTTCCATCAAAGTCGCTCTTTGTCCCCATTTTGGTGCCTTCGATCTGGATCGAAACACCTCCAAGGGGTTCGCCTGTTTTGTAATCAGTCACCGTGCCCTTAATACGACCGACCGATGCAGCAAACACCGATCCGCCCACAAGAGACAACAGCACGATAAACACCACAACCGAAAACATCGGTCTGTAACCACGGCTCGACATATCGAAACCCTCCTCACTGGGATGATTATCTATGCGCATTGCGTTGATGTGAGGGAATGCTTTGTATAAAGATTTGTTATCAACGGACAAACCTTGCACCCAAACCTTTCCTATCTCTACCCTTCAGAACGCGCCGGACAACTCTCACATTGCCCTGCGCGAGATGCCGAAATTTTCGGCATACAGAGAATCAAAAATACAATAAATAGTGCCATGGAGTCAAGAGGTTTTTTCCCCTTTCCCTTTACCATTCACTCTAATGACTGTTGAGAAAGCCTTACTGTTTAAACGAATTTCAGCCTTTGTTTAAATTTTCGAAACCGGTTTCGATCTCCGCAATTCTCCGTAACTCGGACGGGGAAAACGGTTTTGCCTCCAGCCGCGCATCGAATCGCCGTGCGACAGAAGAAGATAATAAATCATACCGTTTCCCATATATCTCTCGGGTCATTGAAATTGTATCCGAATCGGCACCATCGGCCGGATTCAAGATGGCCGGATGCTGGTGCGGCGGGCCGATCATAATCGTGCCGTGCTGGATAAACTCCTGTTTCGTATAGCGTTGCGAACCGGCGGCCATTTTCGCCCGGCCGATAGAAATCTCGTATTGCGAAACGGCCGCGAAACATCCTTTTTGGATATGTCTGTTTCCACTCAGCGATACCGGCGCGTCTCGGCGGCTCATGTGTGCCTCCCAACCGATCGCATGATAAAACGCGACGATACCGTCGGAAATGGCGCGGTAGCGCTCGGCCATCGTCTCCCCCAATTCGGGGAAGCGTAAAAAATCGGCGGAGACCGAATATGTTATATCATTGACGCCGTGCAATAGTGCTCGTCCGCCGGTCACACGGCGTACGACCGGGGTCGTGCCGAGGCGGTCGATGCGAACTGCGCGCTCGAAGGTTTGATGATATCCGATTGTGATCGACGGTATGTCCCAGTCATACAGGCGCAATACCGGAATCGAGTCCGGCGATGCGGCATATTCCAGCAGATAGGCATCGGCCGCCATATTAAACGAGGCCGTCTGCGAGCCGTCGACAATGTATCTCCAGGTTTTCACAACCGGGAGTATAGGTATGGAAGGAAGCCTTGTAAATAGCAGGAGGAGATTATTTTACGAAAAAAGACCGGTACGTCCTTTCGTCCGGACCGGCCTATGTCAACTCATTATAGCAATCACACGAGACAATATGATCGTTGACCATTCCGACTGCCTGCATGAAGGCATAGCAAATCGTCGGGCCGACGAATTTGAAGCCTCGTTTTTTGAGCGCCTTGCTCATCTGTTCGGCCTCCTCGGTCTTGGCAGGGAGATCGGACATTTTCTTTCGGGCGTTGATCTTCGGTTTGCCGCCGACAAATTGCCAGATGTAATCTGAGAATGAGCCGAATTCCTTCTGAACGGCCAGGAATTGCCGGGCATTTTCGATGGCGGCATTGATTTTCAGCCGGTTGCGTATGATGCCGGCATCGGCGAGCAAGGCGGCGATTTTTTTGTCATTGTATGCTATGATTTTATCGGGATTGAAGTTGTCGAATGCGGCTCGGAAGTTATCTCGCTTCTTCAGAATCGTCGACCAGCTCAGTCCGGCCTGCATACCCTCGAGGATGAGAAATTCGAACAGCATACGATCATCGTATACCGGCCGGCCCCATTCGTTATCGTGATAGGCCTGCATTTGCGGGTCGTTTCCCGCCCAACCGCATCGGTTCATCCGCGACTCCTTTTCGGCAATATATGCAATTCCGGGAATGCTGGTACATCACATTTACAAAAGGGATAATGAAAAGTGATGCCGGGATTAACAAACAAAACAGGAGGAATATCACTATCCCTCCTGCACCAAGAGAGGCAAGCTACGCTTACCTGTAAATTGAAATGTAATATCGGATGTCGTTTTTGACAAGTAATATATGGCATTATAGGCCGGTTTTACGCTTTTCAGACAATTGTAACAGATACAATCTTTCACAACCGGACAAATGACTCTCGCCCAAAAGCCGTATTTCACATATTACGAAGGAATAGTGTAGAAAAAGGCGCGCCTGAGGGCGCCACTGATAAAGGAGCCGAAAATGGTAAACACAATGGGTATACGGAGATACGATTTCGTCGAATTCTATGTCGGGTCGGCCCGGATGACGGCATACTGGTTCGTCAAGGCTCTGGGCCTGGATTTAATTGGATATATGGGACCGGAAACCGGTGTCCGCGATCGCGTTTCGTATTATCTGACGTCGCAGGATTTGAAATTCGTCATTACATCGCCGGTGGATCCGAGTTGTTTTGAGGTATATAGTTTTATCACGCGGCATGGCGACGGCGTCAAGCGCTGGGCGGTCGAGGTTGACAGCGTGGAAGAGGCATTTAAGAAGGCGGTCAAAAATGGGGCCGTCATTGCCAAGCGCCCGCATCGGCTGGAAGATGATAAGGGGTATGTCGAGGAAGCCGCCATTACATTGTATGACAGCGCGGAAATCGTGTTCGTCAACCGGGATAATTATTCCGGCGTCTTTCGGCCCAAATACTGTGCGCCGCGTATGCATTTCAACATCGAGCGGGCCGACACCGGCCTTGTCAGGATCGATCATATCGTCGGGAATGTCCGTGAGAATGAGATGGATAAATGGGCGAATTATTTTAATCAGGCGATGGATTTCGAAACCTTCGTCGATTTCAAACCGGGTGATATCGCGACGCAGTACTCGGCCCTGCTGTCCAAAGTCGTACGCACCAAGGATACCGTCATTCGTAATCCGATTAACGAGCCATACGAGGGGCGAAAGAAATCTCAGATCGAGGAATATATCGAGCAGTATCACGGCAGCGGCATCCAGCACATTGCGATTGCGACCAATGATATAATTTCAACTATCGATTCCCTGCGCAAGAACGGCATGGAGTTTCTGGTCGTACCGGAAACTTACTATGATGCCCTGCAAAAGCGAAAAGATTTGAACATTAACGAGAATATCGACGACTTGCGGCGGCTGGGTATCTTGTGCGACCTCGAAGGCGATGGGTACTTGCTGCAATTGTTCACCAAACCGACCTCGGATCGGCCGACATTTTTCTTCGAGTTTATTCAGCGTACGGGCAACAGCCAGGGATTCGGCAAAGGGAATTTCCAGGCGTTGTTCGAGGCGATAGAGCTGGAGCAGAAGATGCGCGGCAACCTGGATCGTGAACCAGCTGAAGACATGATGCCCCCCTGTTAATCGAATGAGGAAATGAGATTATGCCGTTTTACCATAAACTGGGAGATATTCCCGCCGTCAAACACACGACGTTTTTTAAGCCGGACGGGAAGTCACTCTATCGCGAGGAATTATTTTCGAGCAAGGGCTTTTCGGATGTGTATTCCAACAAGTATCACATCCATTTGCCGACGAAAATACTGAAGTACAATGAACTCGATCTGCGCAAGGAAAGCGACTGGTCCGATGCGCCTCCGATGTATCTGCACTTTTTTACCGATAAGAAAAAATCGGATGGAGATTTTATCACATCGCGCGATGTGTTTCTGCGCAATCCGCACTGTTCTATTATGACGGCTCGGCCGAATCAACACACGGATAACTTCTACCGCAATGGATATGGTTCCGAGTATATTTTCGTGCATCACGGGTCGGGAGTTTTCAAGAGCGAGTTTGGGAATATAGCGTTTGGCCCAGGCGACCAGATTATCGTACCCAGGGCGGTGACGTATCGGCTGGAGTTCGACAGCCTGGATAATAACAAACTGCTCATCGTTGAATCGGATACGGCGTGGGATATTCCGGCGCATTATCGCAATCAATACGGGCAGATGGAAGAGCATGCGCCTTATTGCGAGCGGGATTTCCGTCCGCCGACGGAAATCGATCCGCAGGATGAATCCGGTGAGTACCGGATTGTCCTGAAGGCACAGGAGCGGTTTTTCGAAATGATCGTTCCGCATCATCCGTTCGATGTCGTGGGCTGGGACGGGTATTTGTTCCCGTTTGCATTCAATATCAAGAATTTCCATCCCAAGGTCGGGCGTATTCATTTGCCGCCGCCTGTGCATTTAGTGTTTACGACCGGGCATTTCATATTGTGCAATTTCAATCCGCGGCCGTTCGATTTTCATCCCGAGGCGATTCCGGCGCCGTATTTTCACTCGAACATCGACAGCGATGAAGTGTTGTATTATGTGGAAGGCGATTTCATGTCGCGCAAGGGAGTCGTAGAAGGTTCGATCACGCATCATCCCGGTTGCTTGCCGCACGGCCCTCAGCCCGGAAAGACTGAGGCCTCGGTCGGCGCAGCTCGCACCGATGAGTATGCCGTTATGATCGATACATTCTCGCCGCTCTATCCGACGCTGAATGCCAAGGAAGTCATGGATGAGAAATACCCGCACTCATGGCTGGAATAGGATAGCATGAAGATACACGTACCGGAATTCGTACGGAATTTACAGACATACAAACCGGGCAAGCCGATTGCCGAGTTGGCTCGTGAGAAAAAGCCGGCGCGGATCGTCAAGCTGGCCTCGAATGAGAACCCGCTCGGGCCGTCGCCCAAGGCGATGGCGGCTATAGAGCAGGAACTTGCCAATTCTCATCGGTATGTCGAACCGCGGGCGCCTCGGCTGGTGGAGAAGCTGGCCGGCCTGCACAAGGTATCGACCGGTAGCATTGTGTGCGGGCATGGATCAGATTCGCTTATTGCCTATATCATTAATGCGTTTTCGAACGAAGGCGATGAGATCGTGACGTCGCGCGGGACGTTTATCGGCATTTATGTCAGCGCGAATAAGCTCGGGCGAAGGCTGAAGCTGGTCGATTTGAAGGATTACGCATTCGATTTAGAGGCTATCGCCGATGCGGTCAGTGAGCAGACAAGGATCGTCTATCTGGCCAACCCGAATAATCCGACCGGCATGATGTTTCCAAGAGATGCGTTTAAATCGTTCATGGGGCAAATCCCGGAGTCGACGTTAGTTATTTTGGATGAAGCCTATCACTTGTATGCAGAGGGCAGGCCGGGATACCCTGATGGGGTGCGGTTGTCGTATCCGAATCTGATTGTGTGCCGGACGCTGTCAAAGGCATATGGTCTGGCGGGATTGCGAATCGGGTATGCCGTCGGGCCGGAGGAAGTGATAGAGCAAATCTATAAGGTCAAGTTGCCGTTCGAGCCGAATAATCTGGCCCAGGCGGCCGCGCTGGAGGCTCTGAAAGATGATGATTTTCTGGCTAAGACGGCGAAGTTGAATGTGTGGTCACTTGCAAAATTGCAAAAAGTTTTCGATGCGCATGGTATCCAGTATCCCGAATCGGCGGCCAATTTTATTATGACGCTGTGGCCGACTGAGGAGATCGCAAAGTCATTTGCCGATGAGTGCCTGAATAATGGATTAATTCTGCGACATGTGGCATCATTCGGGATTCCTGAGGGTGTGCGCATAAACTCCGGCACCGAGGATGAGACCGAATTCGCGGTGGAAGTCATCGAGCGGGTCATTCGGCATATTCACCAACACCATGCACTCGATAAAAGCATCAAAGGATAATCTCCCATGAAACTGGTATCGTTTGAAAAAGAAGAGGGCAAGGTCAGAGCGGGGTTATTAATCGATAACTCAATCTATGACCTGCACAAATGCGGGAAGGTGTGCAAGATCGATGTGCCGAAGCACCTCTTGGAACTACTGAATAAAGAGGATGGATTGCAAAGAGCGCACTCGATAGAGCAACACATCAAATCAGGCATAGACTGTAAGCGAATTGAAGCCGATTCGGTGCGGTTGCTGTCGCCGATTCCGAGGCCTCCCTCCTGCCGCGATGCCTATGCCTTCCGGCAGCATGTCGAGACGGCTCGGAAAAATCGCGGGGCGGAGATGATTCCGGAGTTCGATCAGTTTCCTGTCTTTTACTTCACGAATCACAATGCGATTGTCGGCGAAGGCGATGTGATTTTGGAAAAAGATCATTTTGAGAGACTCGATTTCGAACTGGAGTGCGCGATTGTTATCGGGAAAGGCGGCAAGAATATTTCGGCGGCGAAGGCGGATGAGCATATCGCCGGGTTTACGATAATGAACGATTTGTCGGCTCGGCAGTTACAGATGGAGGAAATGAAGTTGAGTCTCGGTCCGGCCAAAGGCAAAGATTTCGCGACAGTATTGGGCCCGTGGTTAGTGACTCCTGATGAACTGGAGCAGTACAAAATAGATACACCGAGTGGTGCGACATATGATTTGGTAATGACGGCGCAGCACAATGGGCGGGAGATATCGCGCGGGAACTTGAAGGACATGAACTGGACATTCGCGCAGATTATCGAGCGGGCATCGTATGGCGTCGAGTTGTTCGCGGGCGATGTAATCGGGTCAGGTACGGTCGGAACCGGTTGTTATCTTGAGTTGAACGGCACGAAGGCTCGCGAAGCCGAGGCTGCCGGACAATCGTATACTTCGGTTTGGTTACAGGACGGTGATGAAATATCACTCTCGATTACCGGTCTTGGAACTCTGACCAATCGTGTCCGAAAAGGGCCGGGGGATTATTCCATTCTGGAATTGAAACATAAATAGGAAAAATTGATGATCGATATCATTCCGAAAGAAGTGGATGTTCGCGAGGTGTATCGCCTGATGGTCGGCGGTATCGGACCTCGGCCGATTGCTTTGGTATCAACGATTTCGAAAGGCGGCGTCGTGAATCTGTCGCCATTTTCATTTTACAATATGTTCGGCGCCAATCCGCCGATTGTGGTCTTCTCTCCCACGCTGCGAGGAAAAGATTCGACGGCCAAAGATACATTAAATAATCTGCGCGATGTGCCTGAGTGTGTCGTGCAGGCGGTGACACATGCCATGGTCGAGCAAGTGAGTCTGGCCTCGACGGAATATTCGTCCGATGTCGACGAATTTGTCAAGAGCGGTCTGACGGCGATGAAGTCGGATATTGTAAAACCGCCGCGTGTAAAGGAATCACCGTTTCAGATGGAGTGCACGGTTAAGCAGATTATCGAGACCGGGAGCGGTCCGATTGCAGGGAATCTGGTCGTGTGCGAGGTGCAAAAGATACACATCGCCAAGGATATTATGACTGATGGCGGTATTGATCAGCAAAAGATTGATCTGGTCGGGCGCAATGGTGATAACTGGTACACACGCTCGCACGGCGCGGCTTTGTTCGAGGTCGCCAAGCCGATCGGACGAACCGGCATCGGATTTGACGGCCTGCCGGAGGCTCTGAAGAAATCGACGGTGCTGTCGGCTAATAATTTGGCGCAACTGGCTAATTGCGAAGCCGTACCGTCCGAGACCGAGTCAATACAGTTTATTCGCGATTTCAAAGCCATTTCATTTCACGAGAGCGGATTTAACGAGGCGGAGTTGCGCCGCGATGTCAAAACGATGTTGTCGATGACCAAATCTATTCTGGATCACAACAAGATTCGCGCGGCCGAGTTGCTGGAGCGCTGTATTGTTGCGGCGCTGGCTCGGCGCGATACCAATACTGCCTGGCATGTTGCCGTATTTTTGCAGGCGAATGCGGAATGACCCTGATGACAGCTCCGCTCTGGCAACCGACCGATGATCAAATCGCGAACTCTCGAATGACCGACTTCATGCGGTTCGCGAGTGAAAAAACCGGGCAAGCCTTCCAAACATATCATGAATTGTATGACTGGTCGGTGACTGACATTGAGGCGTTCTGGCAGTGCATCTGGGGGTTTGGGGAGTTTTCTCATTCAAAATCATATGACCGTGTTCTGACGGGCCATGAGATGTTCGGCGCCAAGTGGTTTGACGGCGCGGAGTTCAACTTTGCGGAAAATCTGCTACGATACCGAGATGATCATCCGGCGCTGATATATCAGAATGAATCGGGCATTCGGAGCCGACTTTCGTATGCCGAGTTGTATCAACGGGTCGCATCGTGCGCGGCAGGGCTGAAAAAGCTTGGTGTGAAGACCGGTGACCGCGTGGCGGGATTCATCACGAACCGGCCGGAGGCGATCATCGCGATGCTGGCGGCGACGAGTATCGGGGCAATCTGGTCATCCTGTTCGCCGGATTTCGGATTTAAGGGCGTGTTCGACAGATTCAGCCAGATCGAACCGAAGGTACTCTTTGCGATAGACGAGTATCTGTATAACGGGAAATCGTTTTCGACTGTAGAAAAAGTCGCGCAACTGAAAGAACATATTTCGGCTATTACATCAATCATTACGGTGTCGGACAGTGAAGGAGCCGTTCATCCCGGAATCGAGAGCGCGATATCATTTGCCGAGTTGGCAGATGATTCGACTGTTGAGTTAGTGTTCGTGCAACTACCATTCAATCATCCGGTATATATAATGTATTCATCCGGGACAACGGGTTTGCCCAAGTGTATGGTTCACGGGGCCGGTGGGACTCTGTTGCAGCATTTCAAGGAAATAGCGCTGCATACCGATGTGCGGCGCGAGGATGTCATCACGTATTTTACGACGTGCGGGTGGATGATGTGGAACTGGCTGGTCAGTTCGCTGGCGATCGGCGCGACGGTGTTCCTCTATGACGGCAACCCGATGTATCCTCACGCTGGCATTCTGTGGGAGGCGGTCGCAAAAGAGAAGATTACTATTTTCGGCACCAGTCCCAAGTATCTGTCGGGATGCCAGTCGGCCGGGATACACCCAGGCCGGGAGAACGATTTGCGAAGCCTCAAGGCGGTTTTGTCGACCGGTTCTCCCCTGTCGGCTGAAAACTTCAATTTCGTCTATCAGGATATCAAAGCGGATGTGCGTCTGTCGTCGATATCGGGCGGGACGGATATCGTGTCCTGCTTTATGCTCGGTAACCCTAATCTGCCGGTGTATTCCGGTGAGATTCAATGCCGGGGATTGGGAATGAAGGTCGAGGTTTACAATGACGATGAAAAACCGGTTCACGATGAAGTCGGCGAGCTAGTTTGTACGGCTCCGTTCGTTTCAATGCCGGTATCGTTCTGGAATGATCCTGAAGGGAAGAAATACCGGGATGCGTATTTCGAGCATTTCCCCGGCGTGTGGCGGCATGGCGATTTTATAAAGATCACCGAGCATGGCGGGATAATCGTGTACGGGCGGTCGGATGCGACACTCAATCCGGGCGGGGTGCGTATCGGTACGGCAGAGATTTATGAGCCGGTCGAGGCGATGGAGGAGATTGTCGATAGTATCGTCGTGGCGCAGAGCCAAAACGGCGACAGCCGGATTGTTTTGTTTGTCGTATTGGCCGAGGGATGTTCACTGACCGAGGAAATGAAGCAGAAAATCAGGGCTGTAATCAGACAGCAGGCGTCTCCCCGGCATGTTCCGGCCGTTATTTTGCCGGTATCGGAAATCCCGGTTACGATTAACGGCAAGAAAGTTGAACTGGCGGTGACAAAAGTCATTCACGGGCAGCCGATTCGCAACCGCGACGCCCTGGCCAATCCGGAATCATTGAAAGAGTACGAAGGCCTGCGCGAGCGGCTGGCATCCTGACCCTTGCGGAAAACTTGCGCTCGGGCCGGATTTTTCGTATAATATAGATAAATACGGTACATATTACGTCTTTTAAAGATATCGAGGGGTTTGTATGGTTTGTTTTATCGATGACAATCGGAAGCTGTATCAGGCGATGGATTTGTCCGAATCGGGTTCTGCGCCGGCCGCTGAGGATGTTGCTCCGTTTTGGGAATCATACGACAATGAAAATATCAACAAGCTGCCTCGATACCTGAAACAGTTTATCGTCGATCAAAACTACAAGGCATATACCCCTATTAATCATTCGGTTTGGCGTTATGTCATGCGCCAGAGCGTGGATTTTCTGAAAGACAATGCTCATGACAGTTACCTTTCAGGGTTGAAAAAAACCGGTCTGGGAATCGAGAAGATTCCAAGCATCGAGGAGATGAACAAGATTCTGGGCAAAATCGGATGGGCGGCCGTATCGGTCAATGGCTTTATCCCTCCTGCGGCATTTATGGCGTTTCAGGCGCACAAAGTATTGGTCATCGCATCCGACATGCGGCAGTTGAATCATATCGAATATACGCCGTCGCCGGATATCATTCACGAGGCGGCCGGTCATGCGCCGATTATTGCGGATGAGGAATATTCGCATTATCTCTGGTTGTTCGGGGAAATCGGCTCCAAGGCCATGTCGTCGAAGAAGGATTTCGAATTATATGAGGCCATCCGCAAGCTGTCAATTCTGAAGGAAACGCCGGGTGTGCCCAAAGCGGAAATCGACGAGGCCGAGAAAGACGTGTTGTATAAGCAGGATAATCTGGGGACACCGTCCGAGATGGCGCTGTTAAGTCGCCTGCACTGGTGGACGGTCGAGTATGGGCTCATCGGCGATGTGAATACGCCTAAGATTTACGGCGCGGGTTTATTGTCATCAATCGGCGAGTCGTATCGTTGTATGCAGCCGAAAGTTAAAAAGCTGGTGTACGATGCGAATGCGGCCGATTTCGCGTTTGATATTACGACTGAGCAACCACAATTATTCGTGACGCCGGATTTCAAGACGCTTATTGATGTACTGGAAGCGTTCGCCGAAGGCATGGCATTTCGGCGCGGCGGATTGGAAGGATTACAGAAGGCAATCGAATCGTCCAATGTCGCGACGGCCGTGTACAGCTCGGGACTACAAGTATCCGGTACAATTTCGAATGTAATCACCGATAACGAGCGTCAGCCAATTTATTTGCAATTAACCGGGCCGTCTGCCCTGGCAATCAATGATAGGCAACTCGATGGTCATGGGCGGTCATACCACAAGGACGGCTTCGGATCGCCGATCGGCAGACTGGCGGACGGATCTGCTATGGAATCTTTGTCCGATGGAGATTTGAAAGCCAAGGGCATTATCTCCGGTAAGGAATGCGTCTTGGAGTTTGCATCCGGTGTCCGAGTGGCGGGCGTATTGAAGGAAGTCCTGCGCCGGGGCGGCACAATCGTGCTGATGAGTTTCGACAACTGTACCGTTTCGCGAAATAGTGAAGTGCTCTTTCGACCCGAGTGGGGCGTTTATGATATGGCGGTCGGTGAGCGCATTACATCGGTTTTTTCCGGTGCGGCAGATAAGGATGCCTATGAACAGCCGGCGCTTATTTCGAAGATGCGTACGATCCGGACCGATTATACCGAGCATGAATTGAGATATAATGCTTTATTCCAATCGGTGCGGGATTACCGCACTGGGGCGGCGCCTGATGATATCATCCCGGAAGTCTGGGCTGAAGTGCTGCGGGATTTTCCGGAAGACTGGTTGTTGACGGTTGAGATGGTTGAGTTACTGACTAAATCCGGCAAGCATACCGACCTGCGGGAAAATATGATTGCCAAATTAAAGGCCCGCTCCGCGTCTCACCCGGAGCAGGCCAAATTGATTCAGGACGGTCTCAGGCTGGCCGTCGCTTAGTCTCCTGAATAGTGTTTCAGTTTGTACTTTTCGTACAGTTCTTTGTGTTTGTTATTCAGGTCGACGGCTTTCCCCTCGATAAATTCAAACACGATGTTTTGCGTAAGCACATCGAAGATATCGCCATCGGAGACGATGATCGTTGCCTTTTTACCGACTTCTATAGAGCCTAGGTCCTTGTCCACACCGAGGATTTCCGCGGCCGAGAGAGTCATGGCTCGAAGAGCGATATCCTTCGGCAGGCCGAATGCGATCGCCTGCCCCGCCTGAAACGGCAGGTTTCTCGTCCAACCGCCGCCAGCCCGGGCCATACAGAATTTCACTCCGGCATCATTCAGTTTCCCCGGAAGTGCATACACGATATCATACGGTTCATCTTCTCGCGACGGCAGCCGCTGAGACCATTCGACGATGACGGGAATGTCATTGTCCGTGAGCAGTTCCGGGCGCATCCAGGCATCTCGCCCGCCGACCAAGATCATATTAAATTCATAATCCTTGGCGAATTGAACGGCCTGTTCGATCTGGCGATAATCATTGGCCTCGATGAATACCGGCATCGTTTTGTCGAACACAGGAATCATCGCTTCCCAGCGGCTGTCTTTGTCGATTGTCGGATCCGCCTTGCGAGCAAGGTAATACGTTTTCGCATCATCGAAGGCCTTGTAAATGGCCTTGCGATTTTCGCGGAGTTGTTCCTTGATTTCCTCGAGAGATCGCTCGTCATCCCAGCCTTTGTGAGCCTTCGCGGCGGGCCATTTGACATGAATCCCGATGTCGAGTTTTTCTGCGGCGTCTTCCCAGGTCCAGCCGTCGAGGTTCATCAGGCTCGACGTCCCGCAGATTAATCGTCCTCCCGGTACAATCAATGCCGTCGTGATGCCGTTGGCGCGCACCGAGGGAATGATTTCGGAATCGGGGTTGTAGGCGATGTGCGCCTTGACATTGGGGTTTATCATTCCGGTCTCATTGCGATCATCGGTGGCTCGGACTTCGCCGATTTCCACCAGACCGATTACCGTGTATGGTGCGATGAGTCCCGGATAGACGGATTTGCCTGAGATATCGATAACTTCGGTATTGTCAGGCGCGGTGATGTTCTTGGCTATTTGTACGATGCGCCCGTCGACGAAGAGGATATCGGTGTTTTCCAGCACACCACCGGTGATGGTAAAGACCGTGCCGCCTTTCAGCAGGACAGGATGCGATTGCGGAGCGCCGGGGACATAGTCATGTCCATATATAAAAGATGTGCAGAAAAGGATGATCGCACAAATGAACAGCGCCGTGCGGATGCGTTGTCTGTTCAATCTGTTCGTCTTCATTTGGCGCCTCCTTTCTCTTCAATCGAAAGGACTTTTTGAATCAAGGCGTTTTTTTCTCTCTCGATATCCTCGCGCAGTTGTTTATCAGTTTCGAGGTCGAAATATTTTGCGCCATCGATCCAGGTTTGTTCGGCCTTGGCATACATCGACAGCGGATAATCGCTCCAGATGACGAAGTCGGCATCTTTCCCTTCGGTCAGACTGCCGGTCATGTCATCGATGCCGATTTGTTTTGCAGAATTGATGGTGACGAGTTTGATCGCCTCTTCGGGCGTCATGCCGCCGTAGTGAATGACTTTGCCTGCCTCCTGATTGAGGCGTCGGGCCAGATCGATATCGTCCGATTTGACGGATGTCAGCACGCCCCGCTCGGCCATCAGGCTGGCATTGTATGGGATCGCATCGTATACTTCGAATTTGTACGCCCACCAATCGGAGAACGTCGTGCCGGCGACGCCGTGTTTGGCCATCTCGTCGGCGACTTTGTAGCCTTCCAGTACATGGATGAAGACATCGATCGTAAAGCCGTATTCCTCGGCAAGTCGCATCAGCATCAGCGTTTCCGCCTGCATGTAGGTATGGCAGTGGACGAGCATTTCGTCGTGCAAGAACTCGACGACCGCGTCAAGGCCAAGATCGCGGCGAGGCGGAATCACGGCAGCCTGTTTCTTTTTGGATAGGGCGTTATAGGCATCCCATTCCTGCTCATATTCTCGGGCGGCCTGCAGGACATCGCGAATAATGGCTTCAACCCCCATGCGCGATTGCGGATAGCGCGTCGTAAATCTTTCTCCCCAGTTGCTCTGCTTGACGTTTTCGCCGAGGGCAAGTTTGATTGTCGGAGTAGCGCCGTCTATTTTGAATTCTTCGGCATCGCTTCCCCATCGCAGCTTAATGGCCTGGCATTGGCCCCCAATGGGATTGGCCGAGCCATGCAGTGTCAGGCAGGCGGTTACGCCTCCTGCCAGTTGCCGATAGATGTTCACCTGTTCGGGATCAATGACATCACCGATCCGCACTTCGGGTGTTATCGCATGCGTCCCCTCGTTGACGTCGCCGTCGATGGCGATGTGCGAGTGGGCATCTATGATGCCCGGCGTGACGTGTCTACCGGATGCATCAATAACGGCGATGCCGCTCGGGGCAGTCAGGTTTTTACCGATTTTCTCGATGCGACCGTCTCGGATGAGCATATCGGCGTCTTCGAGAATGCCTGCCTCATCCGCAGTCCAGATAGTGGCATGCTTGATAAGGATATCGGATTGCTGCGGGGGTTTCTCCGGGCCATATGCCTTGTTCGGATAGGTTGTCCGGGCGAGCAGCTCATCCTGTTTTTCGGCGTTGTCCGTTTTCTTGTCGGCCGGAGCATCGCCGGTGCGAACAGCGGTCCAGTTCACGACTGTTCCATCACCGAGCGTACACATCCCGGTAATGGTATTGCCATCTTTGCGCCCGGAGAATCTGGCGATGCCTTGTGTCTTGGCGCTGTCGAGGCTGCCGGCGAATTGAATCATCGTTCGATCAATACTGACATCATCGAGCTTTCCGGTCCAGCCGTCAATAGTCCATTCGCCTTTATATTTGGGGTCTGTGCCGGTAATTGTCAACTGCGCCTTTTTGTCTCCGATTGCGAGTTCATATTGACCGGAAAACTCGGTCATCGGCAGAGGGATAAGTTCATCCGGCTTGCCTACCGCCCAGACCGAATAGATCGTGCAGTCGTCATCGAAGATGTTGCCGTCGCACACGATAAAATTGGCGAGTTTGCCCGGTTCGAGGGTTCCGGCAGTATTCGAAATTCCGCACAGTTTGGCCGGGACGGTCGTCAGTGCAGCCAGCGCGAACTTTTCCGAGAGACCGCGTTTCACGGCCTTGCGAACATTCGGCAGGAAGTCTTCGGTCTTTTTCAGGCGATAGGATGTGAAGGCGAACGGCACACCGGATTTTTCGAGTGCGGCCGGATTGCCGGGAGCGCTTTCCCAATGGCGGAGTTGTCCCAGCGTCACGTCAAGTTGATCTTCCAGTGTCTTTATTTCCGGCGTTTCCGGAAAATCTACGGGTACGATCAGGCTCGCATTGAGACCGGTGATGTCTTTCATATTATTGTATTCATATCCGCTGGCGACAATCACTGGCGATAGATCAAATTCGCTGCACAGTATTTTTACACGCAGGAGATTTGACCCGTCTCGCCCGGCATCGAATACGATCGGTTCTGATTCAATATTCGCCAGGGCCTCGACCGCGGCATTGAATTCGGGCAATTCGGCGCCCGGATTGTGCTTGTATGCCTCGTGTGTCTGGGTATACCATTGCACATCATAGAACATCTGGCGAATCATTGCGATCGTGCCCATCAAGGAGGAAGGGTATTCTTGTTTGGATGTTCCTCGATCGAACGAAATAATATGCGCATTGGACGGATCGAGAATGACATCATTCGGCAGCCCCTCACCGATCAGTGCGACGCAACTTCTGCCTCGGAAAATGCCGTCCTGGCGGGCCGAGCGGGCGATCGAGAAGCCGGATTGATGCAGCTTTTTCATTGCCTCGGTATCCGGTTTGAAGAACCGGAACCAGTTCATCTCGGCATGAATCGCCTCATTCCAGGCATTGCCGCCGATGCGATCGGTAGTATACCGGGCATTTCGAGATCGGTCATTTCCCTTCGTATCGTGCGCGACGATACCGTAGCTCGATAGCGGCTCGATAAATCCGGGATAGATCGTTTTACCCTGCAGATCGATTACCGTGACGCCGTCCGGGATCGAGACATCTTTTCCGACTTTGACTACTTTACCGTTTTCTATGATGAAAACGGCATTATCGTAGACGATATCCGGTGAGATATGCAATCGCGCGTTGATAAACGCCCTGGCATCGGGTGTTTTATCGCGGATCCCCAATTCCGGGGTCGTACCGGTTGATGAAACTGCGGTTGAACATATGAGAAGGGTTAACGCGACCGTGCAGAACATGAAAAGAACTTTGCGCATAGCCGGTCCTTTGCAAAGAGTGCAGAACAGTCAGCGACAATCGACGCTAACAAAAAAGGAAAGGTATGGCCTTTTAGTCGACTTTTCAAGCCATTTTACGACAGATTGAAATCATTGAATAAAAAATGTGAAATGAGATGGATATATTTTTTTGACATTTTCGATATAGGATTCGAATTCATCCATTTCCTCGATCGGGATAAAATACCGTTCGTTCGTTCGGTAGATCGTTATTATGACAGTGTTCCCTTTACGCGCATATGTAACGGCGATGAGGCCTATGCTGTCGCGATAATAGGAAATATCATCTGATACTTCATATGATGCGATTGAATCGGGAGTAATGATGAAAATAGAATCCAGATATGTCATCGGGTATACTAAATCGAGTGGAAAAATCCTGGCATCAGTTTTAATGCGTTCACGATCCCGGAGTGGCGCAAAATAGTCAAGGGAAATAAACCTTTTTTTCCTCACAGATTGAACGGCACCCACGAGTACGCCTTTCGTTCGAATGCATGCGCGCGGCTCTTTTTCCACTTCAATATTATTCAGCCGCGTTTTTTTACCGACGCCAAAATCACTCTCCTGTAAATACGTTTCCGCCTTTTCGATCTCCGCATTTTTGACAAATGATTTGAATTCCTGATCAACATTTCCTATACCCAAAAACTCGTATTCCGTTAATACATTTCGATCCCTTCCCAGAGTCACATAAGCCTTTCTGATAAAGACATTATCGGCGGCGGTGGAGTGATCTGTCTTTACCAGTGCACCCGCGGCCGAATCAATCGCTAAGACGTATATATCTTCGTCCTGCCAGGGTAAATCCCCGAATTCGCAATATGAGCAAGTTGGGTCAAACCACACACTATCGCCATTGATAATTGAATAGAAAATGACATGATTGGCCGATAAACTCGGGAAATCCGGATTGATCCCCCCGATATCTTTTGTTTTAACGATGGCCAGATGGGATTCTATCCCTGCTTCAGAAAGCATCGAGGCATACAGCATCGCAAGATCTTTGCAGTCACCGTATCCGCGTTCGAACGTTTCATGAGATGGTGTTGGTTGCCAATTCCCGATTCCAATCTCTATGCCGACATAGCGAGTATTTTGTCTTATCGATTCGTGAAGCTGTTTGCATATTTCGAGATCATCAGAACTCGCAGCTCTGATTGCCTTCATTTTCGCTTTCTGAGCGTCATCCAGTACGAAACTCTCGCTCATCATGTTATAAATCTCGCGACTGAAATCACGCCAATTGCCTCCTGAGAATTGATATTTTCCAAGCCTATATGTATGCGCGGAAAACTCGATTCTCTTCATCGCAGCATATTCATTGTACATGTAGGGTTCCGGTATTGCCATTTTGACATCGGTAATAGAGTATTTAATCGTCTTGCTGTTTTTATTTTCCTGAATTACCGGCTCAGGCAAATCCCCGATCACGTTCGTGGAATAGGCGAAATTTAATGGAGCGATCACGGTGTATTCCGAGTGATTAATCGGATAGACTTGTTGAGGCGTCCAGGGAGGCCAATAGAACAATGTCGAATATTCGATTTCATAGGAGAATTCGATCATATACGGATACTCCTGATATCTTAAATCAAACCAGAATTTACAATGGTCGACATAGAGCATATATTCGGAAAACCCGCATATTTTGAAGCCGTCTTTTTTCTTTACTCTTCGCACAATCTTGCCATTCGGGGCCGTGACACGCCCCTCGAATTTTTTAATACTACAGAATTTGTCCTGGTAGAGCAGTATCAGAGAATTTTCGTCAGCGCTCTTGTTTCGAATTTCGGCGACAACGGTAACCGTATATGTCGCGGATAAATCGTCATGAATTTCATACACTGTTTCCTGAGTCTTAATGACGGCGGCCGATTGAGCGAACTTGAACTCATCGGTTACATCCTCGATTGAATATCCGTATGCATACAGAATGAAAATCGGAATCAGGTAAGCGAAAGAACGGAGGCGCGATCGTCCATCCTGTATATTTATAATTTTATTCATCGCGTGTAAAGAGTATTTCATCCCGATGCATCGATTCAATCGCATCAAACGTGTTTTTTAGCATCGGATATTGTTCGATTTCAAACTCCGGTCGCGTGACTTTCAGGGTGCTGCTTATTTCGATAAGGTTGCCAACCGCCTGATTATGTCGCATAAAACTCAGGCCGGTGATACGGTGTTGAATATCGTAAGGCAGTTCGAAAACCCTCATATTCTCTGGCAATTTTATATTCAGTTGAGATCTGTCCTGAAAGGTATAGCAAAAATCTATAGGAGTAAGTCGATGTATCGATTCAAACGGATTTAGGAAGCAGTGCAACACAAACGGACAAAAGACATAACTACCCTCTATTTCGCGGCACAGAGCCGGAAAAGAGACAACGATGTCGCAGACGATTCTGTCATTCTCCGGTTCATATCTGACGTCAGCACTTTCTACTTCATAATCGATATCGATGTCGCGAAATATGAGGCGAAACCATTTATCGTTTTCAGTAAATTGCGAGAGATTCTCCATCAGTCCATCCATACTGTATCCCTTGACATACACGGATGCGGAGCATACTGCGGAGCCGTCATTACTTATTCGCATAGTATTCAAGATATCACAGCCGCTATTTCTCTCGTGGTGCAGCAGCGGATGCAAGGCGCATGAATCCGTCCAAACCAGCAATCCATTTTCGACCCTGGACAGTGGCGGCAAGTACGGAAAAACCGACACATCAGGTCCCGTATCAAGACCATACCAGTTCACACCTTCGGCAATTACACAGATCACATTGCTGAGGACATCTAATTCGTTTGCTTCATCGATTAGAAATCTGTGCATATCCCTTGTTCCGATCATCATGGGATAGGCAGTAAATCCCTGCAGCTGTAATAATCTGACCAACAGTATATTTTTGTCGGCTCCACCGGCTTCTCCTTTTTTAAGTATTTCCCTAAATGTATCAGAATTCGCCCATTCATTCGTCTTGATTTTCTCATGGACATAACTAAAGCTTTTCGCGACGTACCTTTCGGGGGATGTACATGTCTCCATAAGCGAATCCGAAATTTCTCGGATATCGTTCTCGCCTTTACTTGCGAGCTGCAACTCGCGCCCCTTCAATATACCGCCAATGACTCCCCAGTCCTTGACGAACGGTATTCTCTGGTATTTATCCCGGTATTCCTTCAATTGCAACAGGATGGATGCGCGATAGTCCTGTTTGGCCATCATGAGCGGTTCGTCTCGAAACGGCGGCTGCTTATACAGGGCCCAGGTATATTTAATCATTTCCCCTTTCAGCGTGGAAATGACTTCCTGTTGCGGATGATGGGAATATTTCGGCATCCGGCGGAGCAAAGGAATATAAGAAAATCCGGGATCCGGCGTAAAAGAGAATTTAGATTCAATGGTGTACAGGTTATTCATGAAGTACCAGGGATCAATAAATGTTATCCGCTGGTGTGAGGCTTTATACTTGTATTCAAGAATTGCTCCGTCCTGGACAGCTGGAAAGGTGAATGTGATGATCCGGAAAGCGCCTACTCGTTTCTCGTGTATGTCTTTTACTTCGATTTTTTCGCCGCCGGGATTAATCGTATGGGCTTTCAGGCCGACTATTTTATCTCCTTCGGTGTAGGGGATTTCGATATTGAGCGCCTGATCGGCTCCGTCTTTGCTGAATACTTTCATGCGAACGTGGCGTATAAGTTTCAGTCGAATCGGTTGGATCGTTAATTCAATATCGCCATGATCGAAAATGATGAGGGCTTTGATATCGGGGAAATCACCAGGCGGGATCAGTTGCCATTCCATGTCCGAGACTTTGCCGAAATCCTGTCCTGAAATGTCCCCGATGAGGAAAAGTGTAATTATGGTCGCAATCAGAATTGTCGACCGCCCGAACATCTCGCCTCCTTCTCCCTCATTCTCAAAACAGTAATTTCTACCCGGACGCGCACCTGTGTCAAGAATGCATACAATATTTCATATGTATGTTGAATAATATACATTTGCCATGCGATAGTCAAGGAGAGTAAAGGATATAAATAATTGACAAATAAATTATATAAAAACCCGGCAGGGAGAGCACGGACCCCACCGGGCATAACGCCCAACCGTTTGTTTCGGCCGGGTTATCATTTGCGCCGGGGCGCGATTATTCATTGTCCGGGACGGCAGAGCACACAAGAGTGTCTTCTTGCCCGCACGCCCCACTTTTTCGTGCTCTGTTGTGGAATCGTTCTCGGCATTGATCGAAGGGTCATCGCCGTCGGAATCGTATGCCGAACCCCAATTTGGATATACAATTAAACCGTCAATCATCATATGTCAAGTGCAATTTACCATTTTAGCAATCCGTTCGCTCATATTTACTCTAATTATTGCAAGTATTTACATGTAAGACATTCAGCAGTGATATTTTACACTTCCAAAAAGCGGCTACAAGCGGTCCATCTTCGATATTGTTATTTTGAATTTTGAGCGTTTATCTATGCATTCAGAGCCGGCATCCGCCAGTGGAAGTAATTTGGATGGAATCGCTCGCAGTATGGATCGCATAGGTCCTTCTCGTTCAACAGATTCTCGAAATTCAATTTTTTGAGAAAATTCTGGAACCTCGCACGGTCGTCTTATTATAATAGTATTTATTATTGGTAGAGCGGTATTGCGGTATCTTCGGGGACGTCTTGCCGATGCGGGGCCTGTGGCTATTCCCGATAACCGCATTGAGGCAGTGCAAATCACATTGTACATAAGAAAGAGGAAGAGTTTATGGACCAGAACGAATCCATGATATTTGCGGATGATCTCAGTAAGTATTATGGGGAATTCGTCGCTATCGAGGGGATTTCGTTTTCTATCCCGCGGGGGCAAGTTGTCGCGTTTTTGGGGCCGAACGGCGCCGGAAAAACAACGACGATGAGGATCCTGACCGGATTCTTGCGCCCCAGTACGGGAATTGCCCGAATCGCCGGCCTCGATATGAATACCGACCGGATTGAGGCATCCCGACAACTGGGATATTTACCGGAAAACGGTCCCCTGTATGATAACATGACTCCCCGTGAGCTTCTGACATTCTTTGGAAAGGCTCGGGAAATTTCGGCCGCACAGCTCCCCGGCCGCATCGATGCGGTTATCGAGCAGTGCGCGCTGCAAAGCGTTCTCGACAAGCCGACCGGAAAGCTGTCGCGCGGGTATCGCCAGCGTGTCGGCCTTGCGCAGGCGCTGTTGCACGATCCGGCCGTCCTGATTATGGATGAGCCGACCGCCGGACTTGATCCGAACCAGATTAAGGAGTTCCGAACCAACATCGCCAACCTGGCAAAATCGAAGACGATCCTGTTATCGACGCATATTTTGCAGGAGGCACAGGCGGTTGCTGAGCGGGTCCTCCTCATCAATAACGGGCGACTCGTGTTCGACGGCACCTGTAAGGAAATAGAAAAGAACGGATCGATGGAGCAGGCATTCTACGATCTGACCGGAGCGGCCACACAGACTGTTGGAACGTCAAGCGGAAAGGAGGCTGCCGATGAAGATTAACGCTCAAGTAGTTAAGACAATCAGCCTCCGCGATCTCAGATTGTATTTCAGTAATCCGACCGGTTATTTGTTCATCACGCTGTTTATTTTCCTCAGTGCGCTGGCGGCATTCTGGCAAGCGGGATTCTTTGCCGACAACCTGGCGAATCTCGATAAGTTGAATAATGTCTTCCCGCTCCTGCTGATATTTTTCGTTTCTGCCCTCACGATGAACATCTGGTCCGAAGAGCGGCGCCAGGGGACTGATGAATTACTGTTTACGCTTCCCGCTACCGACCTTGAAATCGTTTTGGGCAAATACCTGGCCGTACTCGGTATTTACAGCGCATCGTTATTACTCTCACTGAGTCATGTACTGGTGTTGTTCTGGCTGGGTAGTCCCGATATCGGGTTGATGTTCGCCAATTATGTCGGGTACTGGCTGGCGGGAGCCGCATTACTGGCGGTCGGGATGTTCGCATCGCTGCTCAGTATCAATGCGACCTTCAGTTTTATTCTCGGGGCTTTATTCTGCGCCGTGTTCGTCTACCTGCCTAATATGGATTGGCTTGGCGGCGACTGGCTCAGGATGTTTTTACAGAGACTCAGCCTTCCGGAATATTTTGCCGATTTCGCGGGCGGTGTTATCAGCCTGTCAGCCCTGACCTATTTCGTCTTGGTTGCCGGAATCTTGATTTACTTCAATGTAATCCTCATCGGTCGCCGCCATTGGCCGGCCCAGGCCGACGGCTATAAAATGTGGATGCATTACCTCGTTCGGGCAATCGCCATTGTTATCGCCGCATTCTCGATAGTTTTCATTTTCGATCGCATGGCGGTACGTATCGATACGACAGCCGAGCGGATTCATTCGCTGTCGCGAGAAACCAAGCGGCTCATTTCGTCGATGCCGGACGATCGCAAAGTGCTCATCCAGGCATACCTCAGTCCTGAGACTCCGCCCGATTATGTCGAACAGCGGGCCAATATCATCGGAACACTCGAGGAAATCAGCGCTATGAGTGGCGGGAACATCCAGGTACTGATTAAAGATGTCACGCCGTACAGCGAAGAGGCTCGCGAGGCCCGCGACAAGTTTAATATCAGAGCCCAGGAAGTCATTACAAATGAATATGGGCGTAGTGACCGGGGCGAGTTGTATTTAGGCCTTGCGTTCACGTCCGGCGCTAATGAAGAAGTAATTCCGTTTTTCGACAAGGGGCTCCCGGTCGAATACGAAATCGTCCGCAGTATCCGGTCGGTTACCAATTCCGACCGCAAGAAAATCGGCCTTGTCAGTACCGGTCTTAAACTCTATGGTGATTTCAATTTCCAAACCGGTCAGCAGGTGCCGCCGTGGCGCGTTGTGGGCGAACTGGAAAAACAATTCGAACTTAACATGGTCAATGCCGATGAGCCGATCGAGCAGGTATACGATGCGCTCATCGTGCCTCTCCCCTCATCGATGACGCAGCCGCAGATGGATAATGTCTCGGCTTATATCACAGCCGGACACCCGACGGTACTGCTGGTCGATCCGCTGCCGGTCGTCGATATAACGCTCTCTCCGATTCTCCCGAGCAACATGCAGATGTCGCCATTCATGCAGAATCAGGAGCAACCGCCGCCGAAGGGCGATCTCATGGGATTCCTAATGAATATCGGGCTTACCTGGGATCCCAGCCAGATAATCTGGGATTCATATAACCCGCATCCGGATCTGGCTGCGACGCAGAAGGAAGTCGTATTCATCGGCAGTGGAAATCGGAATCCTGAGGCGTTCAATCAGAATGATGCCGCCACCGCAGGATTGCAGGAAGTAGTTTTGATGTTCCCCGGATTTATTGATTATTCTCCTGCGGCAAGTCTGACATACACACCGCTTTTGGAGACGGGAATGGTTTCGGGGAAGGTGCCGTATCAACAGATGGTGCGACGGAGTTTATTCGGCCTGAGCGTCAATCCCGATCCCCCGCACAATCCGACGCCACGCGAGTACACGATGGCCGCGCGAATCAACGGTAAATTTACCATCAAACCGGAGGATCCGAATGATCAAACGCCGGGACCGGAGCATAACATCAATATGCTGGTTATATCGGATATCGATTTCATCTCCAGCCAGTTTTTCACGATTCGCGAGCGCGGCTATGGTAATTATAATTTCGACAACGTGACTTTCTTCCTCAACTGCATCGATGAGATGGCCGGGGACGGATCGTTTATCGAGTTGCGCAAGCGGCGCATCAGGCATCGGACGTTGACGGCTGTCGAGGCCAATACCGAGGAGTTCGTGCAGCGGCGTCTGGAGCAGGAACAGATGGCGAAAAACCATGCGGATAGTGCTCTGACTGAGGCCAGGCAGCGGTTGACTGAGAAGGTCAATGCCGTTCGCCAGCGCGATGATCTCGATGAACAGACCAAGCAAATCATGGCGCAGAACCTGCAGGAAGTCGAAAACCGGCGCTTCGAAACCGTACAGGCGAATATCGAATCACAGCGCGATGCCACCATCCAGAAGGCGCATGAGGACATGGAGATCGCCATCCGCGATATTCAGACGCGCATCAAGATGCTGGCTGTTCTGCTGCCGCCGATTCCGGTATTCGTGATGGGCGTATATATCTTTATTCGCCGCCGCAAACGTGAATATGAGGGCGCGCTGGCCGCCCGCAGGCTAAGGAGTTAACCATGACCGAGACGAAAAAGACACTGTATTTCATCGGCATCGCGGTAGCCCTGGCCCTTATCGCCTTCTGGGTGACGCCTCAGCGAATCACCCCCTCGGCATTTCTGGATCAGGGCGAGTCGTTTTATCCTGATTTCACGGATCCCAATGCCGCTACGACGCTGGAGATTATCAGTTTTAATGAGGATATCGGAGAGGCGCATCCGTTCAAGGTCACATTCAAGAACGGCCGCTGGACTCTCCCCTCGCATCATGATTATCCGGCCGATGCCAAGGATAGACTGGCCAAGACAGCCGCCGGTATCATTGAATTGCGCAAGGACGATTTCCGCTCGGATAATATTGCCGATCAGGCGATATGCGGCGTGGTTGATCCGCTCGATGAGACTTACGATGGCCTCACGGGGCGAGGTCAGCGCGTAACGCTGAAGGATAAAAACGATAATGTTCTGTCGGATTTGATATTCGGGAAACCGGTCGAGGAGAATCCCGGCTATCGATTCGTTCGCATTCCTGACAGTAAGCGAATATACGCTGCCAAGACGCAATTGGTATTGACGGATAATTTCTCTGACTGGATCAATACTGATCTGTTGGAAGTCAACAAAGGCGATATAGATCGCCTGACCATTCTCGATTACAGCATTGATGAGCGCACACGGCGCCTCAATCAGCGAGACGAGGTACGATTGCAGCGCGAGGGGGCATCGTGGAAAGCCAGAAAGATGTCTGCCGGTCAAACGGTGGATTCGATGAAAATCGGCGACATGCTGACGACTCTCGACAATCTGAAAATTGTCGGTGTGCGGCCGAAACCCGCAGGCGTATCGGCATCGCTCAAGCAGTCGGGCGACAACTCGCAGTTGAATCGCTCCGATTTGGTATCGCTTCAGAGTAAGGGATTTTTCTTTACATCGGATGGTGATTTGAAATCGAACGAGGGCGAACTGCTTGTTGAGACGAGCGATGGAATATTATATACACTCCGATTCGGCGAAATCTTTTACGGCAGCGGGCTGGAAGTATCGGCTGGAGCCGAGGGCGACGGCAAGAATGCGGAAGGCGCTGCCGAGAATCGGTATTTGTTCTTAACGACCGAGTTCAATAGCGGGCGCTTCCCGGAACCGCCCAAGCCGAAGAATCTGGATTTTGAGAATAAGCCGGACAGCCTGTTGACCGATGCCGATAAGGAGCAACGGCGCATCCAGCGCGAGCACGAGCGCTGGGAGCGTAAAATCGAAATGGGTAAGACGAAGAGTACTGAGTTGAACAATCGCTTTGCGGACTGGTACTTCGTCATACCGGCAGACAGTTTCGACAAACTCCGCCTCGATCGCTCGGATATCTTGATAAAGAAATAAGTACCTTCAATGAAACAGGCGAGGAGATACACTCCTCGCCTGCTTAATTATCCCGACATTCCGCAGATTCAATTCACGACTTGCGCCTACGCCCTGATAAAGTATGGTAATGCCGTCAAGACTGCGCCGATGAGAATCATGGCAATCGTGCTTGAGATGAAATAGGGAAAAGCCATCAGCAGTATTCCACAGGCCAGCGGAACCGCCAGGCGTTGTTTCTTGCCATAGATGAAATAACCGGCCCCGAAAGAGCCGAACAATAAACCCCAGAATAATGTCGCCGTACTGCTCATGACAAAAGTCTCCTTACTCTATTAATCGGCACATCCGATGCTTGTTATCACAGTCTGACATAATCTGTACCGCAATTTAACAGTGACAATCAACAGGTATTCTTCGACATGCCGGGCGGCGGAAATTGCCTCTTTCCAATAGATGATCGGAATAAAAAATTAGCGGTCGAGGCCATAGGCGGCGTTCCTGGTCTCCATATGTAATAAGTGCATGTGTAGACCTATTCTACTCCGCCGTGGGATTCGAGCGTGTGGGCACAGATGACATTACCCTTGCGATTTGCCAAAAAGAGCGGCGTCTCGCCGTCAACCGATCGGGCATTGACATTTGCTCCTTGATCGAGAAGAAGCTGAATGGCTGATGCACGCGCATTCAGCGCCGCCATATGCAGAGCCGTCCAGCCGTTTTTCATCTTTGCATTGACATCGCATCCGGCGTTCAGAAGCATCCGAATACAAACGGTATCGCCCTCCAGGGCCGCATTGTGGAGCGGAGTGCAGAAGCGCTTATTCGGCAGACAGGGTGAGGCTCCCGCCGCCAGCAACTCGGCCATTTCATCCGGCAAATCATTCAATGCCGCATAGTGCAGCGGCGACCATCCTTCATTGTCGCGGCAGTCGATATCGGCACCGGCTTCGATTAACAGTTTCATCGTCGATGGATGCTTTTCGTTGACGGCGATCATTAATGGCGTCAAACCGATATCGGATTTGATGTTGAGTTTCGCGCCGTGAGCAATGAGGATCGACACGACTTCATCGTGACCGCCGTGGGCGGCATGGTGGAGGGCGGTCCAGTCAATCGATTGTCTGGCATTACTGTCAGCGCCGTTATCGAGGAGAATACTCACCGTTTTGGCATGACCGTTTCCCGCCGCATAGAAGAGCGGTGTTGCCTTCATATCATTTCTGGCATCGACTTGCGCACCATTGGCGATAAGGATGTTCACGATGTCACCGTATCCGCTTTCGGCAGCCAGATGCAGCGGCGTCATGCCGGTCTGGGAGCGGGCATTGACATCAGCCCCTTTCTTAATCAGTTTGTCGACGACATCTTTTTGGCCCAATGATGCGGCATTGTGGAGCGGTGTAAGTTTGCCGGGCAATTCGATATCGATATCTTCTCCGGCGGCGATGAGAAACTCTGCGAATTCGGCCTGCCCGGCCTCGATTGCTCTGGCCAGAGGTTGATTTTGCGGCAGTTGATCCTCGATATCCTCGTCGCTCCCGACCTCGACGATATACGCCTCCCACTTGAATTCGGTGATCTTTATTTCAGATTCGCGGAGTACGGGTAGAAACTCATCGAGATTTACCAAGTCTTTGACGATGAAAAGTGTCGGGTTGCGAGGGGCAATAAGTTCCGGTGTCCATGGCCTGACAAATGGACGATTTGGATTAATCGTCAATTGTGCTCTTACTTCGTATTCTTTACCTGCTTCGAGTATAATAGTAATTGTATCTGTCTGAGCCGAAATCATATCAAGATATAATTCCGAACCGCGTTTCTTTATAAATGGACCACTTATCTTGTCTCCAATATAAATATAACAATACTCCGGATTATAATGAGTATAGAAGCCAGCGTAATAGACTTCTACATTATAGGTATCCGGCAGTAATTCATACCAATCGCCTGATTTGACTTCATTGGTTGAATAGTCATTTCTGTATGAGAATCTATCGTTTAAAGACTTGCCATTGATGGATTTTATAAAAGCCCTCTTGGTACTTCGAATACGAGCGACTTGTGACCTTTCTTTAGTTTTACCCTCGTAGAATTGATGTACAGAGGTACTACATGATGATACTTGGATGAACAAAATAAAACAAATAACGATACCGGCAGGCGCGTTTCCTCTCATGCCACCCCTCCAAGAACCTTGTGAGCACGACAGTACGACGCCGGAGCGACTGATTTTGTTTAGTAACCGAGAAATACGGGCAATAAAGCCTGCGACAGAGCCGCAACAATCCAGGATCAGTATATTTTGGCATCCAAACGGATGGACGGGTAAGGCTGCTTACAGCTGACGAGAAATCGGCGCTATTTTTTACGCAATAAAAAATAGCGGAGCAGGGACTTGAACCCCGGACACCATTGGGGCCATATTTGCAAGATATTGGCCCCCTTGAAATTACCTTCTATGTGATTGAACCACAATAGATTGATCATTTTCCGTGTATGTATGATTTAGGAAGCTTTTTCGCCTTTTTTGCCCTACTTTGGACACAATTTGGTCACAAAATGAACGTACCTATTTCAGATAATATTGAATACTTTGAGCCAAACCTCCATCATCGATTTCAAATATAATTAAATATTAGTATTGTGCGAGTGATCCAACTCTTCTAGATTTATTAAATCCAAGCCGCACAATAAAGAATCCCAATGGCAAAGTAATCATTGTCATAATCAATAAAAAAACAATTTGTTGAGATATTGCCTCTATTCCTGCACCATTAATAAGAGTCATTCTTAAAGCGATAAGAGCGTGCGTTGTTGGCAATACAGAGGAAAGTGCTTTTAAATACCATGGCAGATACTCAATCGGAAATAAAACACCACTCAGTAATCCTGTCATTGTTGTAAAAGCCCATGTAATTGGATCGCCGACTTTTGTTATTATGATTATTCCTGCACTCATTAAGCCGATTCCAGAAAGAGATGTAATTGTTAGTATAACCGCAATAAGCGCCCCTCCAAGATTTATCGTTAAAGGAATACTAAACACAAAAATTACTACAGCCAGTAAAAGAGTTACATTTACAAAAGCATTTAAAAAGTTGGTCATACCTGAGATAAATAGAATTGATTCCAATCGAGTATTGCTAAGGAGTAAATACTCCAAGGTGCCCATTTGTTGTTCTGATCTTATCGTCTGTTGAAACGAGTTTAATGACACTCCAACAAAACTGGTAAACGCACTACCGATAATCAAATAAGCAAGTAAGTTACCGCCGTATTGTTCCAATGCCGGGAAACTATTACCATCAGAAAGGAATTTCCCCATGAACGAGAATTGTAGCAACCCCACAAAGCTACCTAATATACTCAGTGCCAAACCGGTTTTATAACTAATGATTGTTAATAGTGATCTCTTTATGAAAAGGTATAACTTAAATAGCATGGCAATTACTCCGATAGTTTGATGAAAACATCTTCAAGGCTAGGCTCAATTGAATTTGCAGATGATACTTTTATTCCAGTACGATTAATCACCTCAAAAACTCGATTTATATTAAAACTTCCATTGTGTTTTATTTGCAATACATTATTCTGAAAATCTAGTGCCTTACAATAGTCTTCTTTTTTTAACAATTCCAACAACATATTAATCTCAATATCTTGTCTATCCTGCTCATCGCTAATCCTAATTCTAAAAGTATGATGAGTTATTAGTTTCTTAAATTCATCAAGACTTCCTTGATTGATTAAGCTACCGTTCTTCAAATAACCTATTGAATCTGAAAGTTTTTCTGCCTCATTCATGTCGTGAGTAGTTAATATTATAGCTTTCCCATTGTCCTTTAACGATTTTATAATTGTGCGTATTTTTTTTGCAGAATTGGGGTCTACGCCACTATTCGGTTCATCAAGCAAGTAAACCTCAGGCCTATGTAATAAGGCTCGTGCAATACTTAATCTTTTTTTCATACCTGTACTATATCGCATGTATTTTACATTTGCATGCTCTGTTAATCCGACATCATCAAGTACCATTTTTATTCTGGATTTTAATTCAAAATGCTGTAATCCATACAGACCACCAAAAAATTCCAAGTTTTGTTTCCCGGATAACCTAAAATAGAAGGTTCTTTCATCTCCAATTACCAAACCTATCTTACGCCTTGCAATATTACTGTATTTTAATAGGTCAATACCGCATATGTTTATTCTGCCTTGTGTCGGCAGAATTAGATTAGATAATATTCGTATCAATGTTGTTTTGCCTGCTCCATTTTGCCCCAAAATAGTCAATACATGGTTATGTTTGACCGAAAAGGATAAGTTATCTATGGCCAGGCATTGTTTTTTAGGATATGAATATGTCAAATTATCAACTTCTATCATTTTCTGATTTCCTATTTTCATCCTGTTTTTCGCGAAAGGTAAGGATATTATGCAGTATAATATCTGTTCGTTTTTTTAAATGATCCCATAACCAATATTTGTGCCCCAATCCGACTATAACCAATATCTTTTGATATTTATTAGATGTAATCGTATTCTCTATCTTACCAAGAAAGTATTCATTCCACTCATCTGAAAGACGCATAAATTCAGGAAAATACTCTGCCATTACATATGCCTGTGGTGCAATGGCAATATGAAATTCAGATGACTGAACTCTTTCAATCGCCATCTCGTTTCGCATGATAGTCCGCCAGAAATTTATTGATACTTCATCACAGCGTTTGATGTACTCTAATAATTTAGCTTCTGCAGAATTGCTACTTGCAGATTGCAATGCAGTCAATTTCCTATCCTCAAGCGAGGTTGCAATTGGTTCATCACAGCCCGGTTGAATAGGAACTACCGGTATAGACTTTTCACGACTTATCGGTAATATACAACATGGGTACTCAGGTTTGGAATTACAGGTAGTGGAACCATCCAACTGATCTGGTGATATTTCGGCGCAAATCACATCAGGTGATATTTCCAATATAATATTGTGCAATTGTCTGATATATTTGGGATAATGATCGGAACCAAAATGTATAGTCCCAAGTAATATCACTGTACTTTTATTACATCGTGTTTCCTGCATATTATTCCCTCTCTTTTTCTGATCCATCTATATATTTATTTGCTATATGCGCGAATTCATCGGTGCCAATACTGATGCCGAGTGTAATGACTCGACATCAGTAAATCTAACAATTTCTGAAGCCATCAATTATCACTGGCCAGTTCCAGTTAATTTCTGACAACAGAATCCGTCAAACACACAAATTATATCAAGATCAGGATTGGGGATATCCGCATCCTGAGATACAATCAGTATGGGTTGCGTCATAAATTCCATTATAAGTCTCCCATAGCCTTGATGTTAATGGCGTATAAAGAGAATATTCATAAAATCACGATTTCCACATGAATAAGACAAAATAGTAAATCATGACAATAATATACTACTTCTTATTCGAAAAGAGTCAAGATTTCACATTTCGTAATCGATTATTGAAAATCTTCTACATTTATACACCAACGAATTATCGACTTCAGCTAAGATTACGGTGTAATCTTAATACAGCACCATCCCTGAAGCCCACACCAAGACTCAAGTTCCGGCATAGGCAAAGATGTACTTTGGGTCACAACAAATGGACTTGTCATAAATTCCATAGTTATCACCTCCTTGTAGTGTCTGGAGAATTAATAGCTTCCCTTGTAACAGAAAGCCGGATTAAGGTTTACTCAAATTGCATGCAATTGATTGCCATGTTGAAGTACTCATTGTAGCTGTTATTTATACTCCGTATTTCCTATGGCATAGTAATTAGACCACCTCATACTCTAGAATCTAAGTATGCGATGACTCTCGATTAGCAAATACCCAGCATAATCCTACTTTGCTCATTCTGGAGAACAAGATGTTTTATAAATTCCCTCCTTATATAATAACTTTAGCATGGGTTCCATTTCATTTGGCGAAACCGCAACGGGACATCCATCGGCTGTTGGATTCTTTAAACGGGCTGATTGACAGCCCCCCATACATAAGGGGAGCATCTTACATGCTACGCATTTTTCATTTTCAAAGATGTTTTTTGATAGCCAAATTGCTAATTTCGAAAGATTGAATGTTGCCGTTCCATCCGCATGCACTTGCCCAACCTTTAAGTCATTCTGAAATGAAACCGTACACTTAAAGAGACTGCCTTCAGGATTAACTACAAAATTATTTGCATATTCGGCTTCGCAATAGCCAGGTTTGGGATACATTTGATAGCGAGTTGTAACCTTTTCCGGCGATTCTTTCCTTCTATATTCCGCTCCTTTAAGAGCCATTTCCAGCATTTTTTGACGCATTGGAGATAATCTAGAAGTATCAATATTGTTATCAGCGCCTATTGATGTATTTTTTCGATTTGGGTCTTCACTTATAAAGGAAGTACACTGGTATATCTCTGCAAGATACATATCTGCCTTACGACGAATAATGTCAGGTAAACCATCAAAAAATCTTGGGATATGCTCAATAGTTGATTCATTGACATTTACTCGTAAAAGAATATTAGCATCTGGCATAATTCGGTACAAATAAAGTATGTTATCAATAATGGTATTATAGGTTCCTTTGCCATCCTTCCGTATGCGCATCTGATTGTGAATATCTGGAGGACCATCAACAGTAATTTGAAAATACTTTATACTCATATTTTTCATATGGTCAGCGAATCTAGGCTTTAAGAGTTCCGCGTTTGTAGATATGGAACTTTTGTATTTTACACCGTTTCTATCGCAAATTTTCTGAAACTGTTCACTCATGTATTTCATTGCTTTAAAATTTAGTAAAGGTTCACCTCCAAACCAGCCAATTGATAATTGGCGAATAGTATCCATTTTTGAAGTTACCCAAGCAATAATAGCATCTTGGGTAGTGCGGTTCATCATTTGCGGAGGATGTTCTTCATAGCAATAAACACAGCGAAGATTACAGGCCAAAGTTGGCATTATGGTTAGGTGTAGTTTATCACTAGAAAAGCGTCCTATTGATGATATGGTTTTTAATATATCTAATTCATTAACAGTCTCAGGAATTACATATCCCCCCTTAATAGCAGAATCAAGAAGTTTTTTATCATCATCCGATTGACATTCAAAAGAAGCAGGATTTTTTAATAACTCCTTTACTATTTCACCCCTTTGACTGTCAACTCTTGCGAATGCACCTGACAGAGCATTAAAGAATAGGTATGATCCATCATCTGCTATGAAGCTGAAGTTATAGTCTGATGGTTTTAGTCCATTACCCCGTTCTAATGTAATATCCAGATCGCCAATTACTTCATCCTTAGACATATTGTATTCCCGTCTCCTTTATATTTCATAGATATAAATTTCACCGTAACTGACATATTTTTGTTTCATAGTCTTTTATTTCTACTCAAATTAATTTTAGGCTACCGGCCGGAGGTAGAGCGCAGGGAGTTATCCCTGTTCCTGGCTGCCGTGCATGTCGCCTCAACACCGATTGCCAGTGAGGATTAATGCGAAACAACCCTAAGGTGGAGTCCTCCGGCCGGTCACCGTCAATAACCGAGGGATACGTCATCCCCTCGACAACATGTTACATCCCCATCACACAAAGAGAGGGAGTTACCTTTTTGCACCGTGGAGGATCCCATTAGCAATTCAAAAACTTGTATTACAACAATCGTGCCAAATGTGACTATTTTTATAAGTATTTACACAGTGTGTTGTGTGACAATGGGATGTGATTGATGTGCGACTGGCTGGGATGTGATAAAAATTCACGGATAATCATATGGACTTCGCATTCTACGACTCAAAACTACGAATTTCGTAATCAGTTTTAGACCCCGTTATATGGCAATGAGTTACAAAGCCTCGACATTACGAATTCGATTACGAATTTCGTAATGTCCTTTATAATGCGTTGTGTGATTTATCGTTACAGATTACGAATTGCCCATGCGAAGTAATAAAAATAGCGGTAGATCAGTAATTGAATTAGTGGAAGTGGGGATTTTCTTACAGAAGTTTGAATTTACGTATGCGATGGCGAATTGTGCCTTCGGTCAATCCTAACTCTTTGGCTACTCGTGTGCGATTCCAGTTATATTTTTCCAACAAGGTCAACAATTGTTCTTTTTGGTAACCATCATCAGTCGGCAAAGAGGCAAAAAGTCTGTTGATATTCCTGCCTGACAATACTGCCAGTTTCTCAATCTCGGCCTTGAGTTCGCGGACATTGCCTGGCCACAGATGCGACTCGAACCGTGATGCGATGGTCTGCGCCTGCGATTCATCGCATTCCAGTCCGACCTGCGACAGGAAGTATTGAATTAGCGCAGGAATATCTTCAGGACGCTCAATGAGTGACGACAGGGCAATCTCAACCTGTTTGATGCGATGATAAAAATCAGCCCGGAATTCATTTTTCCGAATCAATTCTTCCAGATCATGGTTTGTCGCCGAGATAAGCCGGAATGATACATCACGCCAGATATTTTCGCCTAACCTGCGGACTTTACGACGCTCAAGGACATCGAGCAGTTTCGCTTGAATGGCGGGAGGCGTTGAATTAACCTCATTGAGATAGAACGTTCCATTGTGCGCCATTTCCAACAGACCGGCCCTCGCATGCGACGCACCCGTGAAAGCCCCTTTGCGATGGCCGAATAGCTCGCCTTCAATCATAGACTCGGGAATCCCCGCTATATTGACAGATATGAACTCACCCTTACAGCCGGAACAATCATGTATGTAGCGCGCTAACAAATCTTTTCCCGTGCCAGTATCACCGGTAAGCAAGATTGTCATATCCGCCTGAGACATAACCTGCGCAGTTTCGACAACTTTTTTCATTTCCGATGAAGTGGCAATGACAACAGGGGCATTTTGGGGTGGTTTTACGGGCTTACTACTCTGAAGGTTTTTCTTAAACTCGTCATCTATCTTCTTTATATAATGCTGGACATCTTCAGATGCGAAATACTCTCTTGCTAAGAATAACAGCGCCTGTCGTTCGCCATTATGATACAATCCCGATGTGGCCGCAATATAGCGACACGAAGCCAAGTTATATTGAGTGCCGATCATCTTAAACATATCGATTGCTTGTTTGAATAGGCCTCTGGCCTTATCGACTTCGCCATGATAATTTGCAATTTGGGCTTGAATCCTCCAGCACTCTGCAATCTCGACACGCTCATTAAGTTTTTCCGCAACAGCCAGCGCCTCGTCAGCATATTTGGCCGAATTTGGATAATCTTTTAATCCAAGATATGAATCAGCCATCCGGCGTTTGATTTGGGAAACTAATGTAGAACTTGGGGAATTCTCACTTGCAATCCTAAGTCCTTTTTGCAATTCAATAATAGCTTGGTCATAGTCTTTTTCCAGATTTAGTGTCCAACCAAGATTTTCATGGTATACTACTCGTTCATAAGTATTATCTAGCAAGTATGGCAAGGATTTAGATAAGTATCTTCTTGATTCTTGATATTCACCCTTAAGACTATAGATTGTCGATAACCGCATAAGATAATTGATGTAAAATTGATTGTTACTTCTACTCCAGCTTTTAGCGATTTCTCTTAGTAAACATTCTGCATTATTGATCCTACCAGAAATGATATAGAATTGGGCTATGTTACTTTTAATTCCACGAATTCTTTTGATATCATTGTTATCTAATAGGTTGAGAGATTTTTCAAGAAGACGTATTGTCGATGGAACATCTCCAACTATGTATTGAACCTCTGCCAACCTACTCAATACAACTGCCTGTCCTGTCTTATCATCAATTCTTTTATAGCATATGTAAGATTCTGTAAGCGACTCCTTCGCATCTACCAAATTTCCAATGTATATTAAATATAATCCATTATAGAATTTTATTCGAGCAAACTTATCATGCATATTCGTGAATTTGTAATATTTGATAGTTTTGGATAGCAGATGGGCTATATCATAGTTCCCGATAGCCAGATTTGCTCGAATAAGTAATAAATCCTTATAGGCTATTTCTTCTTCAGAAAGTTCGGATATATCCAATTGATTAATTTTAAGAATTACCTCTTCATAACTCTTTGATGAGAGTAATTTGTCGATTGATTTTAGTTTTGTTGTTCTACTAGTAGACATCTACAATTTCCAATTAATCAATCATGTCAAGTACTACACTTGTGATAAAATTAATAACTATATCGACTATCATGTTATCGTCAACCTCATCTTCAGTGGCTGATAAAACAAAATCAAACTGATCCTCTTCTTCGACTAAAGGAGGTAGTGCAGATTCAATTTCATCCCAAGGATCACCTTCACCTATCGGGATTGATGAGAATTGATCCTGCAGGTTTGCACGTTGTTCGGGACTCAAGTCATCAGCAAGAAGAGACGCAGGAAAAATTAGGCACAGAAATAGCGCGCCAACGAATGCAAGGATTAGCTTTTTCATGATACACCTACCTCTCATGCGCTCTCCCCAACATCGCTTGAGATTTCAAACTTCATTATTATTCGTGAGTAGCGGTATTGTTTTATGAGACGTGAAGTTAGTGTACCCCTGACTCACTCTCATTGTGTGTATTATAAAATACACATATCTAAGCAACTCTGTCAAGTAAATATATGTCTTACACTGACAATACTTGTCAGTAAGTAAAAGAAATTTCTCGATTTATGGGACATGACTCAAATAGCGCCTTTCATGTACGCATAATATGAAGATGTTATTCGCCCCTTTGATCCCATTTGGATAAAAAAAGGGCAGATAGAGAAGTCCGACAAGTGTGAGTACGGTACTTACCGGGCTTTCTCTCGATGACCACAGGCTCTGATTAAGCCTTTATTATCACCGTCAGAAGTGTTCTATTTCAAAGGCACCATCTTTTTTGTGTCATTATTGGTTCCGGCCGTAAGGCTATAGAAATAAATACTACTAGAAATAACCTGGCCATTATTGTCTTTACTTTTCCAGACAACCGAATGCTCACCGACATCAATCGGATTCGGAGCCGAGCTGCCATTGAAGATATAATTGATTGTCAAGTAAGGATTTAATTTTACGCAATAAAAAATAGCGGAGCAGGGACTTGAACCATTATTACAAATCCCAATTATTATAACGCTATGTACAATTTGTGGAAAAATCAAAGAGGAGATAGGATCAAACATACAGTAGTAATCGCAATAAGATTCAATGGTTGAGTATGAAAACTCCAATATATAATATTTGCTGGGATGCCGGTAATAGACGATAAGCCATTGAAATACAATATAAATACATAATAAGTTATAGAATTTATTGATTGACTTCCCTTAAAATTCATGTTATTATTAAGTAGTCTGGGGAAGTATAAATCAATTTCTATTTCTGGAGTATAAGAACGACTATAAACCTGATTCCATATCATGGAGGTTACATATCATGTTTAGGCTCTTGCGTGTTGCCACCCTGATTTTATTACTCGGTCTTTGCCTAGGTCTGCATGGATGTGGCGGCAAGGAAACTGACGACTCAGGCCCAAAATCAGATAATCTCACCAGCGGCGATTGGGATTTGGTAAAAGCTGCAAAACCATTCAAAGGCCAAACCATACGCCTAATAGGCGAAGACTATCCGCCTTTACAGGCAATTGAGAAACTCGCTCCAGAATTCGAAAAAATTACTGGTATCAATGTCGAAGTGGAAAGATACGAAGCTGAGGCGGCACTACAGAAAATTACGTTTGACCTAACCTCGAAAACCGGCAGGTATGATTTAATAATACAAGTGTATTTCGACATGGGACGACTTGTTACTCAGAATCAGATACGCCCTCTTGATCAATACTATACGAATTCTGCGCTTCATAATCCCGGCTTTAATCCTGAAAAGGACCTTTTCCCGGTATGGAAGACTATGGGGTGGTATGAGGAAAAAATGTATGGTTATCCAATGATGGTGCTAACTATGTACACATGGTATCGCCACGACTTATTCGATTCTCCTGAGGAAAGGCACCAGTTTAAAGCCAAGTATGGTTATGAGCTTAAGCCTCCTGAAGACTGGAAACAATATCGTGACATCGCTGATTTTTTTAATCGTCCAGATAAGGGTCTTTATGGTACTCTTATTCAGGGCAAAAGACACATGGCTCTATGGCAGGAATATATTAATTTTCTGTATTCATTCGGTGGTGCAATATTGGAGACTCAAGATCCTTCGCAATATGGCCCAATAGTAATAAATTCTCCCGAGGCGATTGAAGCGACAAAATATTACAAGGCATTATTAAAATATTCACCTCCTGACGCACTAAATTTCACTTGGGATGATGCGCTTGCGCTTATGCAGCAAGGCAAAGTGGCAATGTGTATTATGTGGAATGACGCTACGTATGGACTTGAGGATCCTAAACAATCAACGGTAGCAGGCAAAATGGGTTATACCATGATACCAGCTGGAAAGGCTGGCCATGTTCATCAAGTAGGTGGACAATCATACTACGTTCCAATTACTTCAAAGCATCCTGAAGCGGCATATCTTTTCATGGAATGGATGATGCAACCTGATGTCCAGATAAGACAACAAGAACTAGGTGGATCTTCGCCTCGTGTATCAACATATGATGATATAAAGGTACGGAAGTTACCGTGGACCGACGCCAATATTGCTGCCCTTGCTCATACGCATCCGGCAATGTTATACACAATACCCGAATCACTTCCGATAGGTGAAGTTATAAAGACTGCAATATCTGATGCATTAGCGGATCGAACGACAGTCAAACAGGCACTTGATTGGGCTGCCTTAGAAATTAAAAAACTCGTTGGAGATAAAGCCGAGTTAAAATACACTCCTAAGTAATGCTACATTTTGGGGAATTTTATTGTTGGATATGTTCAGAAATAGACATCTCTTGTGGGGTATAGGCCCTGCAATCGCTTTTCTAATCGCAATATTTGTAGGACCATTTCTCTATATGGTATATCTTTCTTTAACTGATTTAAGTTTTGCAGCGCCTGAGAGGGATGGTAATTTTATCGGGCTCTGGAATTATATCCAGGCTCTTACCGATGATACAGAATTTCTTATGAGCCTTTTAAGGTCTGCATTATTTTCAGTACTTTGTGTTTTGCCTCAGGTACTAATAGGGATCATTTCCGCCGAATTATTGTATCAGCATAGAATAATCAAAAAGATTATAGCGCCGGTTTTTATTTTGCCGGTCCTTCTTCCGGCGGTTGTCGTAGGTCTTTATTGGAAACTGCTTCTGCAAGGCGAGTTCGGTATGATAAGTTTTTATTTGGCCGAATGGGGGTTGACTTTTGCCAAACGTATTCTAAGCGATGCAGACTCAATTCTATTAACGCTTGCTATTATTGATAGTTGGCAATGGGGGCCATTCGTAATACTCATGTTTATCACAGCACGTGGATCTCTTGAAAACACACCTCTTGAAGCTGCATTTATAGATGGCGCTTCAAAAATCCGAGGTTTCTTTGATGTTACCCTTCATAGATTAATCCCAATGGTATTAATAGTTTCCTTTGTTCGAGCAATAGACTCATTTAAAGAGTTTGACAAAATATTCATACTTACAGGGGGAGGCCCCGGAACAGCATCAGAACTTACGAGTTTGTTCGTATGGCGACAGGCATTTAAAAGCTGGGAATTCGGATATGCTGCTTCACTTTGTGTTGTGATCTTTCTGGGGATATACATTGTCACAAGTTTGAGTACTCGTAGAATAAAACTCGGTCCGAGGAAATGATGTATATGGGATATTCAAATAAAGCATTTGGACGACTATTATTCTTAATACTCATAATTTGTATTGTCTTTCCCATCATATGGGGTATAAGCATATCCTTAAAAAATCGCGTGGATGCCCTGGCTACCCCACCTAAATGGATATTTACACCAACCTTATCCAATTATAATTCTGCGTTGATGGAAGGTGACTATGGAAATACAATTATCAATTCCCTTATTATAGCTCTATCAAGCTCCATTCTTGCGATGATGATAGGCATACCTGCCGCATACATGTTTTCACGATTTAATTTTCGAGGCGCCAGAGCAGCATTTCTTGGTATTCTCACAGTACGTATGGCCCCCGCAACCGTTATTGCACTTCCATTGTTTCTAATTTTCTCAAAGCTAAGACTAATAGACACTTATTTAGCAATAATCCTAGTCCATACGGCGGTGGCATTAGCCCTTGTAATCTGGATTATGAAAGCGTTTTTTGATGAAGTGCCTCTGGAAATCGATGAAGCATCTCTAATTGACGGAACAGGTCGGGTACGTATTTTGGCAACACAAGTTCTACCGCTGTGCTTACCTGGAGTTGCCGTTACCGCAGCGCTTTGTTTTATAAATTCATGGAATGAGTTTTTCTTGGCTTTAATGTTGACGGGATTTTATTCTCGGCCATATACGGTGGCAGTACCAGCCTTGGTCAGCCCTCATGGTACATATTGGGGACAGGTTACTGCCATAGCCACTATAGGGCTTATACCCGCAGTACTTTTTGCGATAATAGTCAGATATTTCATCATAGGATTCACGCAAAAGAAATTGTCTGCGACATGAGTTGTTAGGTATAGTTGTACTATTACAGTGGTGAAGGAGCGCAATCAACATGGCTACTATAAATCGGCATATATACAAGGCAAGTCCGGGCGTTATTTACACTCGGGTTTTTAAATTTGTTACATTGTTACTGTTTTCATTATTGCTTGAAAAGTGTGCTGAGGGGATAATCCAACGCGGCGGAGTTGACCTTCCTTTACGTGATATCACCGTTGGATTACCGATCTGGCTGGGGCAAAGTTTTGTTAATTTCACAGGACAACCTCATTGGAAATATATCTGCGGTTTCTTCCAATTGGCAGTAACAGTATTATTCGCAGCCAAGTATTTCTTATGCCTTATTGATCCCATCGAGCGAATCGCCAAAGTTGACTCAGTTGCAGTAAAGTGGATTACATACCCTGATCTCCTATCTGGTTTGAGCCCAATAAGAGGCTGGCACATCTTCATGGTAACATTGATAAGTATTCCTGAGTTTGTTATAGTATTTCACGCTTGTGTCTCCTTTTGCAGTATCAAACAATGGATCATATTTTTGATACTTCTTGTATTATGGGATAGTATTGCTTTTTTTGTACTTCTTCCAAGCCTTATACTTTTTATAAAATTACATATTATATATTTGGAGAAATCATGGCAATTTACGACTGCATTCATCATACTTAAAAATTCAATATCGATTATAAAATTTCTCATTATAGAGCTTATGCATAAGGAAAAGGCAAAAAAGTTGCAGGATAAAATCAGATCGTTAAAGCAGATTGCTGCATTAAAAGAAAGGTTAATGAAGGCTAAACGAAAACGTGATTTAGTTGCAATTAATCATATAAAGTCTGCAATCTCTGTATATGTATGGTGGAATGTCGGTGACTTTATTTCCCTTGTGTCAGGTATGGCATTATATATCATAATTTCCCAAAACGGCCAGAGTGATTTTATCGAATTTTTAACGGCTATGTGGATATTCCTCTTTAGTATTTTTCTTGCTCGCCTTAATTGGAAATATAATAAGGGTACTTGGCGTAGACATCTGCAATTATTGTTTGGTTCAACAGATGAATCATAATATACTTTAGTATGCAAATATCGGGGATATCAAAAAGTTTCGGTTCAATCAAGGCTGTTAATAATTGCAGTCTTGATATCAATGAGGGTGAGTTTCTGGTTATACTTGGTCCATCGGGATGTGGTAAAACTACATTTTTAAGAATTATCGCCGGCCTTGAAACATCTCACTCTGGCGAAATCTGGGTAAGTAAATCATCATGGACGTCACTTAGTCCGCAAAAGCGTAATGTTGCCATGGTATTTCAGAGTATGGCTCTTTATCCTCACCGCTCGGTTCGTGGTAACATAGCTTATCCGTTAAAATTGAGAAAAATGAAAAAACAGGAAATTGAATACAAGGTAAATTGGGTATGTAATCTATTGAAAATTAAACATTTACTTAATCGCAAAATACGAAACCTAAGTGGTGGTGAGTCCCAGCGTGTGGCATTGGCACGAGCCTTAGTGCGCGAGCCATCGGTTTTCTTATTGGATGAACCTTTAAGCAATCTTGATGCACAACTACGACTTAGAGCACGAGCGGAAATTAAAAAAATACAACGTGAACTCGGGATTACAACTTTGTATGTAACCCATGATCAGGAAGAGGCAATTGCACTTGCGGATCGAATTGCTGTAATGAACGAAGGTAGAATCATTCAGGTTGGAAGTTCCGACAGTTTAATGAATAAGCCCGAAGATATTTTTGTCGCGAAATTTCTTGGCAAACCTCCTATGAATATTCTATCTGGTTCTATTACAGGGCTTTCAGAGAATAATATCTTAGTCGATCTAGACAGCGGCTCCTGCGTAACTTCTTCTAATTCAATTGCTTTTGAAACAATACCTGTGAAATCGGGTATAATTAAAATAGGGATACGCCCAGATGATATTAAACTACTGAGCGAGATTTGTCGAAATGGAGAAGAGAAAGGATGGCTTTTAGAAGGGAATATTGATTTGGTTGAAAGGCTTGAACGTGGCTTTGCAATTCACTTCAACTGCCAAGACATGACGATTATTGCCTTTTCTTGGAAGTATCCGGATGCAGATCAGAAACTTGCGTGGATTCCAACGTCACGATGCCATTTCTTTAACGCCGAATCTGGTAGCCGCGTTGAATGAGGTCTAACGTCTTGGAGAAACTACGAGGATAAATAATGGACCAAAACCTTGAATGGCAATGCGGAATAACTCCCGCAGATATGAGTCTCCTTGAGGAATTTGGATGCAAAGGTAAGTGCTGTAAAGGCCGAACGATGGTAACAGCTGATGAGAAATCCCGGATAGTGGAACACAGTGGCTCGGATCATCTGTTTAATTGGCATGGTGATATCTATTTTCTTGAGAGAGGTGAATGTCCGTATTTATCCGAAGGTTTGTGCTCCGTTCAAGATGTAAAACCATTTGTTTGCATGATATTCCCGTACGTTCCAGTTGTTATTGACGACAGTCTATGGCTCTATCTTGTATCTGAATGCGAATATGCTTCCCGAATATCCAAGTCATTTACAGAGAAGGCTATCAGATTAACTCGTCAGTTTTTTAAGCACCTAAGTCTTGATGAGTATTCAAGATATTGGAATGAGAATAAAATTGGCGATTTTAACGAAGAGAGAATAATTGCTAAAATCAAAGTCATTGATGGGTAAGTCATGAGTAAAATCATCCATCAGCATACAATCATTTATGCTAAAGTTAAAAAGTTGCCTTCGGAAGTAACATGCCAAGGAATTACGGACTTTTTGAACCAACTCGTCGACTCAATTGGAATGAAAAAAATATTTGATCCAATCGCGATTGATGGCAAATTTGGATTCACCGGCATGGTAGGGATAGTCACGTCACATATTGCATTTCACTATTTCGATTCGGATCAATCCCTTCAATTCGATGTGTATAGCTGTAAAGAATACGACCTTAATAAATTGATGGTCTTTTTGGATTCATACTGGAAATTTGAAACCGCAGATATATTAGTAACAAATCGAGAACGAGGATTATCAACCAAAAAGTTCATATTCCAGAATGCCCGTATAGAACCGAATGATTGACAATCCTAACTTGTAGGGAGCAAAACTTGTTTTTGACTGTCAAACTTTGATTTGAACTTGTAGACGCCTTTCCATTAACCGAGAATTAGCTTCATCTTTGCAGGTAATTATTCAAATTTTCACGTTCTACGCTATTTTTATCTATGTTCATCATTGAGAATTGCCTAGAAACCTCCCGCCATTTGATCTGAACGCCCGCCTAATCCTCGTAGATTGCCGACAATACTGCTGTTTTGCCGGCTAATGCCGCGATTTCCTCCCGTACCGGTCTCCGGATGTATTCCCGTGTTATTCCCGTCTCGCTCCCGTCACTCTTCCCGTGCCTGATCCCGTGTTTTGCACCGAGTTCTATGCTATAAATATTCCATTTATGGCGTTAATCCAATACCCCAACTCTTCCTTGGCCATTTCGACATCGGTGAGTTCCTTTTCCGGGTGTGCGATGTATTGATTTCTGAAGGCGTTTACACGCTCTACTTTCGTATATAGATCAGAGTCGCTTTCCCCGCCGAAATGGTCTTTAATCGAGCCCAGGACTCCGGAAAACCCCTTTTCTCCTCTTAGTCCGAAATCTAAGCAGAAGGCCAGCAATCCCATAGGCCACAATCCGCTGCGATAGACTAAGGTCTTCTTCAGGTTAGCCGCATTTTTCCTCAAAATCCCCTGCTGCTTCGCAGGCATATTGCCAAAATAGGGGCTGAAAAAGTCATCCTTTTGAACCGGATTGACCGGGACATCATCCTGCAATCGCCTTATAATTAATCCCCTGGCGGCCTCATCAATCGCACCCAATAATGGCTGAAATGCCGGGGCGAAATTCTGGCCCTTCTTCTTCTCAAAGAAGTAGTAAAGGTTGACCGCCGATTCAATAGACTTCTTATATCTGGATGGGAGTTTGACAAGTATTTTAGAAGGCAGGAACTGATCGATTCCTGTTTCAATGGCGGTTTTATCGGTTGTGTAAAGAGAAAGCTCCGCCTGAGGATTATTAAGCTCGGCCAATAGCTCCTTCAATGCCGGTTGGCAGGCTCTGGCCAGATCCTCAATTCGGTCGGCCTCGGATCGCTCAAACACCCCCTGAGGAATGAATAGGTAGTTCCATTTATGGCCATTTGTGGCAGATTGGCACCAGGCCATGGCAGCCCTGGCTTTCACAGCGACATCAATATCAACCTTGCCCTTTGTCTCAATAAGATAGTAGTCACCTTTGGAAGTCTTGGTGAAGAAATCGGGCGTATAAAAGGCCAGGCGCGACCCCTGAGAGAGGTAATCGATCCGCAAAGATTGTGGCCCCGCGTTTTTTGCAAAGGCAGTCACATCCGAGGCAGAATCACAGAACTTGGCGAATCCAAGCTCCAATGATCTATTGCAAGGCACCAGGTTAAAAAGAGTCTTCTGAGCCGCAATGACAGGCCGATTTTCGGAATGAGTGACCTGGAATGGTTTCCAATCAAATAGGGATATATCCCCAGGCACCTTTTTCCTTTTCTCAGAAGATACCGTATGCTTTCGGATGGGAGGCACAAATACAGCCCTTACATGCTCCCGAACGTCTGAAGCTCCAAGTCGATTAACCAGCCTTTGATCGAATACCGTCAATTTCTCATTGAATAGGATTTTCTCAAAAAACTCTTGTACAAGAGGCGCTAAGACCGAGTGTGTGCCTCTAAGCTTGCAAATATATTCGAGTTCTTTCACATAAAACGAAATAGCCCCTGCCCCGGTGCCAAGAAGGGGCAGATCGATTTTCATTTTCTCGATAATTTCTTCTGTTATTAAATGGCGGCCTTCATAATCGATCTTTGTCTTTATTTCGGCTCCGATTGGCAGCGGCGAATATAGTTTAAAGCCTTCCTTAATTTCATCAATTGTCAAGCCCTCAAGCTTTGGAATAGTCCTGTGTGCCGCGGTCAATTGCGGGATCCTGATATCAAGCTTATCATGATCTTTCGAGGGATCCGGAAATATCGATACCGTTGTCCGAGGGACTTTCTTGATATCGACTATTTCTATCGGCAAACCCTCCTGGGCCAATTCTTTTTGATATAGACCCGCAAATGCCGGATGTTCAACAATTGTTACAAGCTCATGAGCTTGTCCTGGCGGAGTCATTCGCCTCAGGCCTCGCCCAAGGGTCTGCTCAGGCAAAATATCAGCTTTTGAAGAATATGGTCTCAGAGGCACAATAGTCGTGACATTTCTAACATCCCAGCCCTCTCGAAGCATTAGAACTGAGACAATACACTGATAGGGGCTTGAATTCTGATCAAGATCGCGGCTGAGCTTTCTCAGTGTCTTCAGGTCTTCGTCGCTTATCTCCTTTTCACTCTCGACAAAGACCTCATATGCATCCTTGCCCCGCCCCTTCTTTTTGATTTTCCCTTTTAGATTTGTGTGGAGGTTAATAGTCCTGCCGTTTAGCTCTTTGAAAATCTCATCGGTGTTTAGTCTGCTTGCGATATCATCGGCGGCTTTGGTGTCTTCGCACATCACAAACATAAGCGATTTTTTGCCGGATTCCTGCCACTCAGCCTTTGATTCTCGCCATCGTTCGTATCCAAGGCGTAAATGTTGCTCAAACTTATAAGCTGCATTATCGCTTGGAAGTTCTTTAAGTTTCCCACCGCTACCTATAATCGGAGTCTTGACAATTCCCGCATCCACAGCTTCGCCAAGAGGCGAATCGCAAATGATATGTTTGAAAAGCTGGCCCTTATTATCCTTCGGTGTGGCGCTGAAATCAAGCTGGGCAACCAGTCCGCCGCCGGTCTTCTTCCGGATCGTTTCATGCAAAAAGCCTATGGCCTCGTTCCAGGCAGAATCCGGATCCCAAACATGGTGGGCTTCATCATTCAGGACCATTACATTCCGGTGGCTTGTGATCCTCTCCCTTAATGCCTCTCCCGTGTCCAGGGCGCTTCCTTTAGAAACTGCCGGTCCCATGAAATCGAAATATTCTTCATCCTTCTTTTTCCGGCGCTTTGAGGCATCATAAAGCCTATGGATATTTGTCAGATAGATAACTCCGCCTGTCGAGGCTCCGCTTGCTTCATCCTGAAGGACTACCGACATATTCCAATCGCCTCGCCATTCCGGCGGAATCAGTGGATCGCAATCGGCACCGTCAAATATACGGCCGTTTACAAAATCCTCTTTCAGGCGCTCAAATACGGTCAAATTGGGAGCCACGACTACAAAATGCCGCGCCATGGGCGAATCGGATTCTCGAAGTGCGTGAAAATAGCTCCACACAATTGCCAGGCTCATTATCTTTGTTTTGCCCGCTCCGGTTGCCACCTTGAATGCGAATCGGCTCCAGGCATCTTCTTCCTCGGTTATGCCCAAGGCCCCGATTTCGGCATCCGGACCGCCAAATTCGCCCGTTATTTGCGATAATGTGTGAAGACCGCGCTCTTCTTTGAGATAGATTAGGGTTTCCAGCGCCTCGCGTTGGCAGAAATAGTATTTGAACTCATACTCTTCACCGGCAGGTGATATCTTGCGATGACTGCGGTGAAACCAATGCTCCAAGAGGTGCTTGGTCGTATCGCTGACACTGCCATAATAGGCTTCCCGCCAATCCTTAACTGCGCTTCTGAGATTCTGGGCAATGACGATCTGGCTCGGTCGCCTATGTTTAATGACCTTTGCCGGTTGGCCGGGTTGATCGGCCTTGGCGCGGTGTGCGATCGGCTCTTCCCAGGTCTGAAAAAGTGGCTCCAGAGCCGCGGCATTTATGGCCAGTTTTTCATCCATCATATTTGACCTCAACCGTGATACTAGTATCGCAACCAAACGTGTCGACAACTTTCACACAGGCAGTATACTTGCCCTTCTTTGGATATTCATGTTCGGCATCGCTAATTGTCTTCAGGCTGCGGTCCTTGCGTGTCCGATAGTCTTGCCAATGGTGATTAAAGGGCTTGCCAGGCTCCCATTCGAAATCAATTGCCCAAAAATCAATGAAATCCATTCCGCTTTTAACAGCTCTTTCTTTGAGGGCCGCCAATTCCTTACTTGGGACCTCAGCTAATGATGGCAAGAATTTATTGAGTTTAATATCCACTACTCGACGATTGTCGGGAGTCTTCTTGTAAACGGGAGATGCTTCTAATACTGCCATTTCTAAAAATGGCGGCGGTGAAGTTCGGTTTTTTTCCATTATTTCGCGCGGTATGGGAATCAGTTTGAGTTTGACATCCAATTCAGCTTCGAGTGCCAGGCAATACTGCCGGAGATCCATTTCAAACTCCCAGGCCAAACAATAAACTTCCTTGCCGCCAGCTTGGGCCACTGCCTTGGCCACCGCTTTGGCTTCTTCGCGCGTGAATATTGAGTCTATATCATCGACATAGCAAAAGGCTCCTGCTTTACGGCCATGGATCAGCGGCGAAGGTGCTTTGGTTAGTATTTCTGCCTTAAAGAATTCTAAAACAACTCGCCTATGTTCTTCATCCGCGCCTTCAAGGCGTTCTTGCTGCCACCATTGTCGCTCATATCTGCCAAGGTTATAGATATCAAAGGATCTGTATGATTTCCCCTCTTCAAACAATTGCCTTTGAAGATTTATTATTCTTTTTCGGCTTGTGTGGATTGCGAATCTGCCGAGATCGCACATAATCCATTTACGCCCAAGTTCTTCAGCAATAACACCAGTCGTTCCCGATCCGCAAAAGAAATCGGCCACTGTACTCCCTTTCTCAGAAGCCCATTCTATAATCCTTTGCAGTAATTCTCTATGTTTTTGAGTTGGAAAATCCTTAATATTTTCATAGGCTTTTATATCATCCCAGATGGTATCGGCTATCTTATCATCCTTTGGTGGAAACCAGTTCTCAACAGTTCCCGAACTCGATTTTCTAATAAATTCCAAACATTGTCCAGAATCTTTCCAATACCGATAAAGACTGCGCCCGTTAGCCTTTTTTAAATATTCTTTATAATTCTCAACTGCTTGAAACGCACGATCCTTTTGCCACTTCCATTGCCCATGTGTAAGCTGCTCTCCTAATAACTCATATCTCATAGTCGGTCTATCTGCACCACTCCAGAATCTGTGCCAATATCCTTCTGGGTGTTTGCTCTGATAGGGTATCAGTAAATTATTGAATCGTAAATTAGGATTTGAGGTATACCACAGTATAGAATCATGCCCCTGTGGCAAAGCACTAATTGTCTGGAATTGCCTCTGTAGATTTTTTGATATTGGTCTATTAATAATTATTTCATTACGGAAATTTAGGAGACCAAATATTTCATCCATTATGGCCCTGAAATGAGAACTGACAGTAGGCGCCATATGCACAAATATACAGCCTTTATCACTTAATAAATCCTTCATCAAAATCAATCGCTCGAACATTATGTGTATATATGAATCTGTTCCCCGCCCCCACATATCACGATAAGCAACCATTTCCAGGGTCGACTGATCCTTGAATGTTTTTTCGTTTACGTCTCCCACAGGAACATCCATTGAAAAATCAGCACCTACATCAAACGGGGGGTCGATATAAATAAGATCTACCTTGCCCTTGAAATCTTTGAGCAACGATGCCATGACCAACTTATTATCACCCCAAATCAGACGATTCCGAAAATCATCCTGGCGTTTGCCAGACATTTCCTTCTCAAAGGCATTTAATTGCCCATTGGCCACAGCCTCACTGCGGGGTTGATCGACCGTTTCGATCAGTTGCATAGGCATCGCACAAGCGGCAATATCAACCTCGCGCCGATTGCCATATTCATCGTATTTGCCTTCCCAGACAAGTTCAGTTTTCATTTTGGAAAGCGGATGAGGATTGCCAGGGCCGTATTCGGGCTCATTATCGCTCAAAAGAACATCCTCCAATGGATATAGAAGTAATTGAGATATTATGTTCCTGTTATATCAATATAATTGTTGAACTCAAATAGAACACTTTAAATCATGAAAATTAATCAGAGCATTTCAACCAAGGATAAAAGAGTCCGCTTTTAGTTTCCTTTTTTAGTTTTAGACGAGTTTATGGATTTACATGTTACCGCAATTTTTATAATTTATTAATATGACTTCGGATGATGTCCTCAAACAACTAGTAAGAAAATTCCTCCTCACATATGGTGAGGGTGCGATGGAAGATGTTGTTGACAGGATCGTTAAATATCTGAAATACAACATCTCGCCGGTATTGATCATTGGCGAATCCGGATCAGGTAAGGAATATATTGCAAAACTACTACTAAGTGAAAACGAGGATTATGCAAATGCCAGGATTATATCCGAGAATTGTGCGATCTCCAAAGGAAATCCGGAACTCCTTGAATCTAAGCTTTTTGGACATGTGAGAGGAGCCTTTACCGGAGCCGATTCAGGCAGAAAAGGCCTTCTACGATCAGCTTCTCGTGGGATTTTTCTCGATGAAATAGACAAATCACCGATAGAATTACAGAATTATCTCCTGCGATATCTGCGCGAAGGCGAAATTCGGCCAGTTGGCAGTGATCGGATTGAGTATGATGCCACAAAAAAAAAGTTAATCTTCGCATCATCTGATACAAACCTAAAGTCATTACTTTTTAATCAGTTATCTGGCGACTACCGACAAGGCAAGCATCAAGATAATACCTATTCTTTGGACTTTCTGAATAGGATCAAACGAAATGTAATTGTCATGCCCCCACTCCGTGATAGACTCAAGGATTTAGGCCTCATTACGGACTATCTTATCAAACAACAAATTAAGGATACTGTAATTAAAATCACTCATATTTCAGGACACACCATACAATTTATACTTAACCATGGATGGTTCGGAAACATTGCAGAATTGAGTGATTTTATTGCCAATGGGATATTGGCACCTGAACGCCATGGAGGCCACTTAGTGCTTCATATGGACGCATGTATGAATTACTATCTTGATCATCAGCCCGAAGCAAGTAACGATTGGTTAAACAACGGCCAAATAAAAGGAGATATTGTTGACAAGTATCTACTCATTTGTAATAAGATCAACTCAGGTGAATGGGTGAAGGATTTTGACGATCTAGTAACCTATTCTTCTGGAGATATCCCAATTAAAAATCTGCCAAAAGTATTTGCCAATGCCCTATACCTGTTTAATCTCCAGTGTGATTTAAAAGCGAGTGACGATGGCGCTGCAAAAATTGAAGAAATCATCAATTATTTTGAACTAAAGAAGGCATTAAAAACCAAAAAGGCCGTATGCGAACGGCTTAATTGGACAGGTACTCGGTTGAGGAAGTGGCTCACGGCGAACCATCTGGATTATTAGGCAAAATCAACTCAGAATTTCCTTCTTGAAGTGCACTTTTTATTATTCGATTCGCAAAAAAGTAATAAAACGGCAAAAATCCCGTGTCTTTTCTGATTTGAATGGCCTAAAAATATTTTAAAGGGCTGTTTTTCCTGTAATTTTCTTTGCACTCCCCTGTAATTCCTGAATTCACAATATGGCGCGGTTCTTACTATTCAACTTATCCTAATGCGATACAACGCACTATGCGACAGTAAATACTTTTGGCATGCATTATGCGATAGGTCTTTGGAAAGATAATTCACAACAGACAACCTAAAACTAGGAATCAAAGGCATGACGGAACACAGAATTAAGAGAACAGAACGGCACGCATCGCACTCTCCCCTATTGCAAACTTATATAGGGGAATAGAATGGGCAAAAAATACAATTTAGGATTAATTAGAGGCAATCGAAGCTATAGTGTGAATGAAATCGTTGATTTATTCAATGTGTGTAATGAGACTATTCGGAATTGGTCTCGAAGTGGCCTTGTCCCGATTAATCCCGGTGAAAGACCATTATTGTTTCTGGGCAAGGACATCAAATCATTTCTTGTGAAAAGGCGGGTAATACATAAATGCCCCTTGAGAGAGAATGAGATTTACTGCATTAAATGTAAAACCGGTTCTCCACCCAAAGCCGGTTCTTTACAAATCATCAAGACGGATAAACAATTCAGTCAAGGTAACTTCCTGACAATCATTAAGGGCGAATGCCCTCATTGTGGCAATTTAATGCACAGATTTACTTCATCCAGAAAACTCCATGAATTGCAATTTGAACAGGATTCAAAGAAAGTCGAGAAAGGTTTAGAGGGGGACCAACTTACTTTCTTCAATTCAGGATTCGTCACAACAAAAAAATGAAAATTAAGATGAAAACGAAATCGCGATTTCAAAAAAGTGAACAATGCGCTACAAAATCAAATCCGCTGGCACCGTACATTTCTCCTAAAACTAAGCTTTAAGGAGCGTTCGCAATGAAAGTTAATATCAAAAATGAGAAAATCAAGCGGCGATATTTTCATCGCATGAGAGAAGCCGAAGGATTGGCCAAAGCCACTATATGTAAAATCGAAAAATCAATTCTTCTATACGAAGAGTTTACATCAAGAGAGGACTTTGGCCTGTTCAACCCCAAAAGGGCAACCACATTCAAAGAGTGGATCAATGCAAGAAAATATAAGAGAAAACCTGTATCGGTCACAACGATTTATCATCACATTCGGAACCTGAAGGCCTTTTTCACATGGCTATCCGGCCAGACAGGTTTTAAGTCAAAAATATCACTGGATTCTATTTCATACCTCACGCTGGATCGCAAAACAGTGAGGGCCGCGACATCTCCTGTGTTGACAAGATTTCCTACTCTTGCCTATGTCCGAAAGCTGGCTGATTCTATTGAAATTAGAAATCCTATTCACAATAGAGACAGGGCATTGATCTCATTCCTATTTCTTTCGGGTATGCGATACTCAGCAATATGTAGTCTTCCACTCATCTGTTTTAATCGGTCAACCTTAGAGATATCCCAGGATCCACAGAAGGGTGTCGATACCAAGTTTGGAAAAACAATTCTCTCAAGATTACTGCCGTTTGATAATGTGCTCATTGGCTATGTAACAAGTTGGTATGATTATCTGGAAAGGGAGCGTGGATTCTTGCCAAAAGATCCCCTTTTCCCCCAAAGCAAACTTGAACAAAAGGGTGATTCAATAGCGTTTGTATCAGATGATATTGTACCGGCCTTTTGGCATTCTTCAAACAGTATTAGAACAATACTTCAAAGGCATACATACAAGGCAGGGTTAGAATATTTCAAACCTCACGCATTTCGCCATGGCGCCATTCACCACGCGATGAAGTATTGTAAAAATGCCGAGCAAATTAAAGCCCTGAGTCAGAATTTCGGCCATGAGAATATCGGCACTACACTAACGACCTATGGAAAACTCGATTGGTATAGTCAGTCCGAGATCATTACCAAAATGAGCTTCAAAGAAGATGACGATGAAGAAACTTCTTAAACCAAATGAGGTCGCGGAATTGATTGGTGTCCAGTTGTCAACAATTTACAAATGGACACACATTGATTTTATCCCGCATGTCAAAGCTGGAGGAGCCTTACGATTCCACGAATCCGATATTCTTGAGTGGTTGGATAAGCGAAAATCCAAGGGAAGAAAAACCAGGAAGATCGATATCGACAAATTACTAAGGTGAAATCACTTTAAGGCGAGTTTATTTACCGCATCGGACAAATGATCAGGTGCGAGGTGGGAATAAATCATGGTAGTCTGTATATCAGAATGCCCCAACAATTTTTGGACCGTAGGCAAATCGACACCTCTCATCACGAGGTGGCTGGCAAATGTATGCCTGAGGCTATGGATGCGCGTGAAATCATCTATCCCAGATTTCGCGGCCGTCTGTCTTAGTGCTTTTCTCAGCCTCTTGCCTAACGATTCTCTGTATGGATATGGGAAAACGAAATCCTTCCTCTTCTGATTCTTTGTTTTCATTTTCTTCAACAAATTCATCATTCCATCATTCAGAGGAATCTCCCTCTCCCCTGTCTTGGGCACCCAGAATGTTTTCTTACGCACAATAAGTTTTCTTCGATTAAAGTCTATGTCAAGCCACTGAAGGTTCAGCAACTCTCCCAAACGAAGGCCGGTATTCAAGAATGTGAAGAATACGGGAAAGTATTCTTCCTCGCAATTATTTAGGAATTTCTCCGCTTCCTCGAATGTCAGGAATCTCGGCAGTAAAGAGTCATTGACTTTGAGGGTCTTCACATCCTTCGCAGGATTATCCTTACACATCCCTTGCTTTATCCCAAAATTTAAAACTGACCGCAAAGTTTTAACTTCATAGTTGATTGTTTTTGCCTTTCCCTTAAGACAATTCCTCGGGATGTGATAGGGGAAGTTCTCCGGTACATCTAATTCGCTGGGATTCACATCTCTTCGGTATTTTTTATATTTCTCAAATATGGCATGATTGAGTTGAGAGATCTTTTTGACTTCGGGAAATTCTAGGGCCAGAAAGATCTGGAAATTCCTGATGGCATCCCAGTAGCGCCTGGTCGTTGAAGGCGCGTGGTTGGTCTCAGAGAACTCCAGAAAGGCTTCGAACAGCTCATCCAGGGGAGCATCCAGTTTACTGAAATCATACTCGTCCCTGACAATTTTACCTTCCAGATCCTTGAGAACCATCTCCGCCAATTTTTTGGAAGTCCCTACTTTCTTACGGAGGCGCTTGCCATTGGCTCGAACATCGATATAATAGGTTTTGCCTCGCTTATATAATCTGCCCACGAAGCTATCCTCCAGTAAAGAAGCCTAAGGAAATTTGGGCACAAAATGGGCACAAGAAGTAAATTCGAGGTGTGCCTCTAATTTAATGGGAGTGTAATTTATTGTCAAGTAAGGATTTAGTTTTTCGCAATAAAAAATAGCGGAGCAGGGACTCGAACCCCGGACACGCGGATTATGATTCCGCTGCTCTAACCAACTGAGCTACTCCGCCATTCCAAATCAGGCCCTAATTTAATACTTTCCCGCCAACTGTCAAGTATCTTTTTAGGCCTCGCCGGCCTAAGCCGGCAAGAGATCTCGGTAGCCTTCTCCCCCAAGATCCAATATGGCCAATCGGTACTATAATAAGTTTCCCATGGCAGAGCCATAGGGTTCAGCAATATATCTATTGAAAGTGCTTGTCGTATATTTCCTGAGATTGCGACGCCCCATGAAGGGCTCGCACTGACTCGTGCTAATTATCGGTCTGTCAACGAAACAGAAATAAAAATCGAAAATGCAAAATCTCGAAATCGCACCGTTGCGGGATCACATTGTCGCAATCTACGAAAAACTCCTGGCCTAACGTCGTAGCGCAAAGCGTTGCGCATTGTGGAAATGTCGGCCCATTAATTTTTAATGATTCCGGCGAAAAACAATAATTTTAGCTTGTCGGATTTTTACAAATCGTGTATAACTAAGCAATGCGCGATGGGACCGCGCAAGGGACGAAAATACCTCGAGCCTTTACTCCGTGCTGTTACTGCTCGGGTACGAAAACTGGAACCGATGACGCCGCCGCCTCACCTTTTATTGGTGGCTGATTCTACACATTTTTGTACCGCCAGTCATTGGATGATGAAAAACAAAACTCTTCTCTTTCTGGCCTATCTGTGTATAGGATTCGCGGTCGTCTGTTCGGCCGATGATGAAACTCCCGACCCTATTCCCGTCAATAATTACGATACCGGCCCCGGCATCATGCTGCGCTGGCTCGCTCCCGGCGATGATGGAAGACGATTCGGTACTGCCAAGGCATATGATATTCGCTATTGGCCGGAACCGATTACCGGAGATACCTGGAAAGTCGCCCATCAGTTGTCTAATGAGCCCAAACCGGTTCCCGGCGGCTGTTTCCAGGCGATGTTCGTCTATGGAATCGACAATATCCAAAATTATTATTTCGCGATGAAAGCCGTTGATGACGCCGGCAATTGGTCCGCGCTGTCTTATTCGGTCACCGGAGAATTATCAGAATACATTTGCGGCGATGTCGACGGTGACGGTCGAATTAATGTCGGCGACGAGGTGTACCTGATTCGCTTCATATTCAAGCAAGGACCGGCGCCTCAGCCGCTGGCTGCGGCCGACCTGAATGGCAATGGATATGTGGAAATCGGCGATTTGAAGTACATGATCAACTATATTCATATCTTCGGTCCACCGCCGATTTGCGGCGATTAAAACCCTCTTCTTTCCCCGGGAAATTATCCCGGGGAGACTTGATATATTCCCAACTAAATATATCCATCCGCGTATTGCATGTAATAATCTAAACCCTAATCCCCCTGAGTTTTTGCAGGAAAAAAACTTGACTCGAGGGAACGGATGTATGACGTTATCGGATTATTTGCCGATAACTCTAAAGATAAGAGATAATTACCGGATACCACAGAAATTGACAACCGAACCGGGCTCGGGCGAGGACTTGGATGCTCTTTAATTCATTTGCGTTTGCGCTGTTTCTGCCGATAGTTTTAATCCTGTACTGGATGCTTCCGTTCAGAGCCCAGAATTTCATGCTCCTGATCGCCAGCTACTTTTTTTACGGCTATTGGGACTGGCGGTTTTTGTCTCTCATCGCGATTTCCACGATTATCGATTACATCACCGGCCTGAAAATACAGGAAACGGACTCCGAAAAATTCAAGAAACGCTGGCTGTGGGTCAGTATCTGCACGAACCTGGGAATTTTAGGCTTTTTCAAGTACTATAATTTCTTTGCCGATTCATTCGCCGATGTCCTGACGACTATGGGTATGACCGTTGATCCGCTGTATCTGCACATTATTTTGCCGGTCGGTATCTCGTTCTATACCTTCCAAACGATGAGCTATACGATTGATGTCTACCGCGGCAAAATGGAGCCGACCCGACAATTCTGGGATTTCGCCTTATACGTCTCGTTCTTCCCGCAGCTTGTCGCCGGACCGATCGAGCGCGCCAAGGACCTGCTCCCGCGTATTTTGAACAAGCGGACGTTCGACAAAGCCCAGTTTTATGAAGGCCTTCACCTGATTCTGCTCGGCCTGTTCAAAAAAGTTTTTGTGGCCGATAATCTCGGCCCCTTCGTCGATCGAATTTTCCGCGCCTCGGACCCGTCCGGTTTCGAAGTCCTCTGCGGCGGCTGGATGTTCGCGATCCAGGTTTACTGTGACTTTTCGGGATATTCCGACATCGCCCGAGGCTGCGCCAAGTGTATGGGCATCGAACTGATGGTTAACTTCAACCACCCGTACGTTGCGGTCAACCCGGTGGAGCGCTGGCAACGCTGGCATATCAGTCTTTCATCCTGGCTCAGAGACTACCTGTATATCTCGCTCGGCGGCAACCGTGGCGGTGAAATGAAAACATATCGAAACCTCGGTTTGACTATGGTCCTTGGCGGTCTCTGGCACGGCGCGGGTTGGAATTTCGTCCTCTGGGGCGCGTGGGAAGGTATTTTACTGATTGTACATCGGTTGTGTAAACCGTTCTGGGATGTTCATACGTTCATTCAGGATCATACGCCGGAAATCCTCAGGCGACTATTCAAAATGTTCATGATGTTCCACCTGATAACGGTCGGTCTGATTATCTTCCGGACGCATTCGATTCCGCATATGTGGCAGCTCTGGGGGAATATCTTCACGATGAAAGGGGCCGTCGAGCCGTCGCTTCTCATGCCGCTCGTCTGGTATGCCCTTCCGTTGACGGTGTATGAATTCATCCAGTATCAGCTGTCGCAGGATCAATGGGAAAAGATTGGGCGAATCCCTTCATGGGTGAGGACAATCGTATATTCGATTTTCGTATATTTAATCGCCTTCCACGGCGCCTCGGCTCAAAGTTTCATCTATTTCCAGTTTTAGGATTCACGGACGAATATGGCAAAGATATTGAAAAACATTGTGAAGCTCATCGGACTGGGAATTATTGCTCTCATCGTCCTCGAACTGGCGGCTCGCACCGACGACTACATCAATTGGGATGCACCGTTCTGGAGTATTTACTCCGAGGATATGCTGCGTGTTTCGGACGAATACGGCTGGCATAACCGCCCCAATGCAAAATACCAGAAATGGGAAATCAACAGCCTCGGCTTCCGCGGCCCGGAGCTGGCCACGACCAAACCGGACAGCGTGCTGCGAGTAATCTGCGTAGGCGCCTCGGCGACCTTCGGTCTGTTTGAGGAGGCCGACAAAGATTATCCATCACAGCTTCGCGAAATGCTCAACGAGAAGTACCCCGGTCGTTTTGAGGTGCAGAATGCTGCCTGTCCTGGCATGTCACCGCCGCGTATCGCACATTATTTCGATGTTTGGATCAAGCAATTCGATCCGGATATTATCGCCTATTACCCCGCGCCGGATTTCTATTTCAACGATGAAGTCCCCACCGATACGATTTTCACTCGCCCTGCGCCGCCTCTGCCCGTGTTCGAGTCGCGACTCAAGGGGAAGGTTAGAATCGCGCTCAAGGGGTTCCTTCCGCGCGGCTGGCAACTGGCGTATAAGAATTGGGAGATGGACAAGATCGTCAAATCTCACGGCCCGGGCTGGCAGTGGCAGACGCCGCCGCCGGAGCGGTTAGAATTGTATCGCCGTCACCTGATCGGTGTCATCAATACGATTCGCGGCGCAGGGTCCACAATCATCCTGGCGACGAAGACGAACAGCATTTCCGATGAGAAGAACGAATTCGACCGCATCAATATGACCAACTGGCTGAATCTGCATCCGCAGTGCACCGAGGAGTGCCTGCTTGAGATGGATGTCGAGGCGCGGAAGATTGTCCTCGATCTGGGTCAGGAGATGGATGTTCCAATCGTCGATATCGCCCCGCTGCTTCCGAAAACGAATGAGTATTTCGGAGACCATCATCATTTTTCGACTAAGGGCGCGCAAATCGTCGCAGAAGGAATGTTCAAGGAAATCGTCAAGATAGTCGAGGCCGATTCGGCCTTTGCCGCTCACCAGTAGCGCCAATCCCGAAAACAGTTTTTTCTTGAACCAAACCTGATATTTCCGGTAATAAGGATAATGAAACACGCGCGTATTATCATCATTTCGCTGATCGTGGCGATTATCACGGTGATTGTCCTGTATGGCGTCGAACTACCGGGTCATACGATGCTCTGGCGGGAAATCGGTAATGCCGGACATATTCCGCTTTTCGGTGTCATGGCAGTCGTGTTATTGTATTTATCGAGGGCACTTTTGGGCGAGCGGTTTCCTCATCCATTGGTTCACTTTGGAATCTCGTTTATCCTCACCGGCGGTTTCGGATTCATCACCGAATTCATTCAATGGTTCACGCCTCGCGATGCAGATTTCTGGGATATCGTCCGCGATGTCATCGGGGCATTCGTCTTTTTGGGCGTCGTCGCATTATTCGATAAAAAGAGTTTTCCCGGATTGCGGAAGAGCGCGTTAAAGAAAACTGCTCTGATTCTTTCCGTTTTGATTGTTTTGCTCGCCGGGATGTCTCCGGTCATTGCCTGGCTGGGTGGATACGTCTATAGGAGCGCCAAAGCGCCGCTTATTTGCGGGTTTGAATCCGGCATTGACCGTCTGTTCATCAGAATGCACTCGGCTGATATCGAATTCGTCCCGAATCAATACTTCGATTCGACTGAATCAAACGAGACTTGTGTACGCATTACGCTGAGGCCGGCTCAGTATCCCGAGTTTTACTTCAAAGAGCCGCTGCCGAACTGGTCGCCGTATAATCATTTTTCTTATCAGGTATTCTCCCCGGCTGATACTGCTATACGACTCTATATGCGCATCGAGGATGTGCACCACAAGGGCGTATTTAATGACCGCTTCAATCGTTTTTTCACAATCGTTCCGGGCCTGAATAGGATAGATATACCGCTTGAGGATATTCGCCGGGCTCCTGCCGACCGGGAAATGGATATGACATTTATCTCGGCCTTCAGCCTCTTCGCCAAAGACACGCGAACACCATTCGAGTTGTATTTGGATAATTTCGAATTAAAGAAGTAATCGCAAAAATCAGTACGTCACGACAATCTTGCCGCTGATATCGGTCCCCTCGACGAACCACAGATATGTTCCGGACGAGACCTGCTCGCCATTCTGGTTTGTGCCGTCCCAGTACAGGTCGCTGCCGTTTTTATTGGCCAAATATTTTATCGTCGTTCCGGAGATGGTCATCAGAATGACATCACCCTCGGTGGGCAATTCTGTAAATACTGCCTTGTCGGATTCGGTCCTGTTAAAAGGATTTGGATAGGCATGCGTCTGCGGCAGAACATCGAATGAATTCGTTTCCGACACGATGATATTATTGGCGCGCGCCCGCCAGTAATAGGTCATGCCGCTTCTGAGCGGTTCGGCGATTTGCCAGGTCGTCGTTTCCCATGGTTCCTGAATAACCTGCTCTGATACCGCTACGACATCGCCAAAGCCTGCGTCGCGGGCGATTTCGAAATAATAGGTGTTCGTATCGGCATCGTCAATATTGCGGATAACAAACAGCGGCCGAGATGTGTGCAGTGTCGCTCCCGCGACGGGGCTTTCGATCACAAGAGTATCCCCTTCACCGGTCGCCACGGGCGACAAAAAAGCCGTCACCTCGGCGACATTGGTCATCAGCGAATAATTTTTTTCCTCGTCATAGGCTTTGAGCGCTACATAATATTTGGCGCCCGCTTCCAGGTTGCCGATAACGATGTGTTCCTGCTGCCCGGCCGGTTTCGGCGTGGGGGGATCAAAAAAAGACGGCAGACTTGACCAGTCTGCCGCCGTAAATGATTCGCGTGAAATCTTTATATTGTAGCCCCGGGCACTCCCGAAGAGCACATCGTCTCCGGGAGCCTTCCAGAACAATTCGATTTGTCCGTTTTTTGTCCCCGGCAGAGCGCCCAGATCGGGACTCTCGATGGCCGGAGGCACTACGTCCTTATTCCATATCTCGAACTCGGACAGCCACATCACGGTCGGATAATTTATCGAACCCATATTGGCCGGTTGATAGACGCGAATTCGCGATGTTGTCACCGGTGCGAAGCCGATGGCTGTGACGCAACTGTCATTCGACGTATAGGTCACCGCATTACCTGTGTGGGCCGCTGCGGTGTCTTCGGTCGTCACGAAGCTTAGTGTATCGCCGGTATTGACCGAGACAATATTCTGATATGATGAACCGTTCCAGTATTGGACCTGGAATTGCTGTGACATGGCCCATTCGGAGCGGAAAGTATTCCACGCCCAGTAAAGCCGGACACCTTCGACGGTATAGTTGCCGCCGAAGTTAATTTCGACCCAGTGGGCCTGCGCGCTTTGATCAGATGCCCAAGTCGTCGCCGGACCGCCGCCGGGATTGTTTACGCCATCGGTCAGCGCGGCTATCGTATATCCGGGATAGGTGCCGCTGACACTCGGTGTCATATTCAGAGCCAAATTATCATCAGTCGGTTCTTCGCCGCCGCCGCCGCTTCCGGTATCGGGAGGCGGATCGCCCGGCTGCCAGGCGCCGAAGACATACCAGGTACGGCCGCCATAGGTGACATTCATTTCCTGAACGGCATCCGGTCGTGAAAAGTCGTTATTGGCCGGATTCGTAAATCCGGGATCATTCCAGCGGCCGTGGGTATCGAAGCCCAGAGACTGCCATCCCGAAAATGATTGTGTGCCGCCGGCCGCATAGGCATTGAACGATTGATCCGGATCATAGTACATATTCGAGTCAACCGTATAATACTGCCGGTTCTGGTCACCCGTCGTGGCGGCTTCACCAAAGCGCATGAAGTTGGCATAATAGTCCGGGTTATATGTCGGACTGCCGCGATCATAGAAGGCGTTATATTTCAGTTCGCTCTCGGCCGTACCGGTCTGGCCATAGCGCGACCACCAGAACTGACTGGCATTGTAGAAAGAATTGTTGGCGACGAAATGTCCGCCGTAGTGATACGTGTTCTGATAGTCCAGATTGATGGCTGTCTCACCGATATTGTTGAATGTACAGCCGTATACCGAGTCGTGCATAGCGTTTTTGCCTGCGCCGACACCGTAATAGCGAATATTATCGAAGCGAGTAAACTTTACGACGTTACCCTCGGCCAGCGAGTCCGGCACCGGGTCGAGCTCGTTTTTCCAGTACACGCCATCACCGCCGACATCGTGAATGTAACAGGAGTCGACCGTCGTGAATTTCGTGCAGTACATTTCTACGCCCGTACCGTTATGTTCGTAATACGAAGCCGAGGTACCGCGAGCGCTCGAGATGTCACAGCCGCGAATAAGCGCATGGGTTACGAATTTGAAATAGATCGGCGGCCCGAACGCCTTGGTTCGAGACATGACCAGCGCCGGGTTTTCACCGTAGTCGTGACCGACATGGCGCAGTTTGCAATGGACGATTTGAATGCTGTCGCAGGCGCCGTTGGTGAACAACACGACACCCTGCTTACCGGCGCGCAGGTCGAGACCGTATACCTTGATTTTATCGTGCGCATCATCGTAGAATTTGAATACCGGTTTGCACGATGCAATCATCTCAAGGTTATTGGGATTCTGTCCGCCCATGATCCAGGCATAGATCATATCTTCGGATTCGATGTGGGTCCACTGGCCTTCCTGCTGAATCGCCCCAACCGACAATTCGCACTTCATAAGACTGTCGTTTTGAACCAGTGTAAAGGCACGACGCCCATTGTCATTTTCGGCCGAACCGTACCAGCAGTTGTTGCCGACCCAGCTCGCTCGCCAGATATTGCGGCCGCCGCTCACGTCGTACTGTGTCCAGTTCAAAACCGAATCACCGCCGATGAGCTGCGCATCCCACCATGTGTCACTGCCATCGCCGCCATCGGCGAATGTCGAACAGGCATAGACCGTCCATCCGGCCGTCTGCCCGCCCATTGGAGGAAATATCTGTGTGTCGAACCAGCGGCCGGAACCGAACAATACGGTATCACCGGCTTGTAATGACAAGTTAACCTTGTCAGGGGTCGCCCATGCCTGAGACCAGGACGTACCGCTGAAGTTGTCATTACCGCTCTTGGAGACGTAATACGTCTCGGCATGTATTGACACGGCTGCCAGCGTTAGACAGCACACTAAGGTCAGGGTCAGGATTTTAAGTCGCATTCCAGCCTCCTAAAATGTCGCGGCGGGTACTTTTACTTTATATGACTATTGTCGAATAAAATCCACAAAAATCATACCCGTTTTTTGTTTTTCTTCGCTATTCGTAAGGCATTATCTTACAATATGTTAAAATCATTACTCCGCCGCGCTCGCCTGATTCTAACACGATATTCTGCTCACTTTCTTACCACTGCGTGAAAACTGCTCATCTATTGCATAAGCCCCATATTCTAATATCGGAGCAATAGACTTAAAAATTAATGACTTTTGAGACTATCAGGATAAAGTTCATCCTGAATCTCTCATCTCGCTTGAAAATCAACTAACGGGCAGAGCGACCGGCGCCGGATATGATAACCACGCTGCGCTGCCAGTAATAGACAAGAAAAAGTAGTACTAAGTGAGGGAAATATAACAGTTTGCCGTTGCGGAGCGCCTTAATGGCGGCGTTCACCACCGGGGCAAACAAAACCAAAAACGCCAGTGGCCAGATGTGCATACCGGTACCGATCGAGATAACTATCGATGCTACGGCTAATAACAGACTCCCCATAAACAGCAGAGTAAACAGATACGGCACATCCAGTCCCTGCTTTTTGGCCGATGCAATCATGCTCGTGGCGTGCCATTTTTCCTTGGCGGCAAAAACAGAAACTGATTTGGCATTGCCTTCATGCATCACGCGCGCATGAGGATGATCCACGAGTCGACCACCGGCCTCGATGATGCGGCGGCAGATATCGGTATCTTCATCGGTATGCAGTGATTCATCGAAGCCGTTGATAGCGGTATAGGCGGAATTCCGAATCACCAGATTTCCTGCGGGGATGTATTTTCGCTCGAATGGTTTTTCATGCCTGTTCGGAACCCACGCCTTTTCCACCCATGTCGGATGCAAACTCAAATCATAATGCGACCCGACGGCGTGAATAGTGTCATCGTCCAATGTTTCGATAACGGCCTGCCGCCAGCCGGGACAGACCAGGCAATCGCAATCGATAAAGGCGAAGGCATCGCCATTTGCCTTTGCGGCTGCGAAATTTCTTTGGGCCGAAATCGTTTTGCCGGGGTTTTGAAGCAGCAAAACGTCCCCGAATGATTGGACGATGGCAATCGTCTGATCGGTCGAACCGTTGTCGACGACGAGGACTTCATCTTCGGCTGACTTTTCCCTGAGGATGTACTCGAGGCAATCGCGGATATATTTTTCGCCGTTGAGTACCGGGATAATAAAGCTGAGAGTCAATACTGACATGAGTCCGCCGCTACAAATTCGTCCGGAGGAAATCGGCAATTGTCCGGGCAACGATTTCCGCCCCGGTGTCGGTATAGTGCACATTATCGGCGAAATATTCGGTCGTTCGCGGGACGGCATTTTCGAGTTCGATTAACGGGAGATGTTCCACTTCGGCAACGCCGCGATTGGCCTCGTTGAGTCGCCTGGCCGTATTCGCCATACCCTCAAGGCTCAACTCGACCACAAACCGCCGCGCTTCCAGAAGCATAGTCATATTGTCATCATTCATTCCGCCGTCTATCAACGATGGATACGTGCAGAGAATCGGCTGACAGTTGTTCTCCAGCAGAAATGCAATGATTTTCTTCAATTCGGTTTTGTATTCTTCAATGATTTCCGAGGGGACATCATCCAGCGGCGTCATCCCTTTCAAATACGTCAACTCTGCGGATTGCACCATCTCCTCGGCCGCGCGCCGATTATATTCGGCCATGATCGAGGAAGGCAGAAATTGCTTGATTGCCCGCTGGAGTTTGGGAACTGCTCGGAACCAGGCATTCAATTTCCCGCGGATGCCAAGTTGCCGGGCAGCTTGTTGTTGTTTCGGGTTTTTGATAATGCTCTCGGGATTATTGATTGCCCGTTCACGGGCCGCCACGTATGACACCGGCTCTATATACAGGATTGCGGCATCCGGTGAATACTTCATGACATATTTGCGGAGATAGTCGACATATTGGACCATTGGCAGGCCCACCGAGGCCACGTTGATGATTTCGAATTTTGTGCTATCAAGCTCCATCCGCAGTTGCGCCGGCCATTCCATACCGGGGCTTTCATAGAGACCATAGGATTCCGACGCTCCCAGGCACACAATGCGCGTCACGCCCGGTCTTTTTTCCATGGATATTTCCGGGCCTCGGAAGCCGGCACTGTTGTTTTTCCATTTTTCGAAATCGCCGTTCGGAATATTGATGCGCGTGCCTTCATCATCCCATGAGCGGAGGCGCAGGGATGAATAGGTTCCCCAGAAGGGGGCATCATATTCCACCCAATCATCGAAGCGAGCCGTCAGTTCAACGAAGATGCAGAACAGGATGAATGCCGCCAGGTACCGGACTATTTTCTTTGTATTGATCGCCATATCGAATCAGTTAACTTTCGCTCACCCGTTAAAATTGGAAATAGACAAAGCTCTGCGCCGTAGCCCCATGCATGGCGAAGAGATAAAACATTATACCATAGACGGCGCCGCGCAACAACAGCGGAACTTTCTGGAACAGATGCGGATTGTCTTTCGACCACAGGTACCCGATGATTTCGACCGCGAACATCGGTCCCGCGAATTGTATCAGCGGAATCAGCAGCGACAGATCGATACCGCCTCGCCATATGAAGACGGTCTGGAGCATCTCCCAGATTTGTCCCGGCGTCTGGCTGCGGAAAAAGATCCAGCCGAAACAGACCAGATTGAAGAACACGACTACGCGGAACACATGTCGAATAATATACGGGATGTGCTTCGTGATAAACTCGGTTCCCTTGAAAATCGGTCGCATTAACCGGTGCCCGATGAGAAATACGCCTTCCCATACGCCCCAGATGACATAGTTATATGCGGCACCGTGCCACAGGCCGCCGAGGATCATCGTGATGAGGAGGTTGCGATAATTGTTGAAGGAGCCTTTGCGGTTACCGCCAAGTGGTATGTACAGGTAATCCCGCAGCCATGACGACAGGCTGATATGCCAGCGCCGCCAGCGATCCGACGGATTGGTCGAGATGAGCGGGAAATTAAAATTCAGCATCAATTCGATGCCCATACACTTGGCACAACCTCTGGCGATATTCGAGTATCCCGAGAAGTCGCAATACACCTGGAAATAAAACGCCCACGTCGCCACGATGACATGAAATGTCGAAGGGTCAGATGACTTGTACAGCTGGTCGACCAGCGGCGCCAGATTATCCGCGACGTAAACTTTTTTGAACAGTCCCCAGAATATCAAGTGGAGACCTTCATAGAATTGGGCCTTATTAAACTCCCGTTTTTCGAGGATGCGCGGCAACAGCGCCTTGGCTCGTTCGATCGGTCCCGCCACCAGCTGCGGAAAGAATGAGACATACAGCGCGAAATCGAGGAACCGATTGGTCGGCTTCATCTCACCGCGATAAATATCGATGGTATAGCTCATCGTCTGGAAGGTATAGAACGAGATACCGACCGGGAGGATAATGTTCAAATAGAACATATCCGGTGCCCCGACGCCGATACTCATCAGCAGATCCGCCATCGATTCGGTGAAGAAATTATAATACTTGAAGAAGCCCAGCAGTCCAAGATTGGTGACCATACTGAAGGTCAGCCACCATTTTTTCCGCTTCAGATCGGCCTGAGTGCCTTTGAGATTTTCTTCTTCGATTCTGAGGCCGGCATAATAATCGACGATTGTCGACAGGGCGATGAGCGATAAAAAGCGCCAGTCCCAATATCCATAGAAGATATAGCTGGCGACGAGCAGCATTTTATTTTGCCAGCGCAGGGGCAGTATCCAATACAGCCCCAGGACAATCGGAAAGAAAATGGCGAAGACGAATGAATTAAAAAGCATTTATTCTCCCCGCCGTGTGATGAACTCTGTGCGTGAACAACCGGAAATCTGGTTCATTGTGCGTAATTACCCAAATCTACATCGTTTTGTGCTATTATCGACGAATTTATCAGCTTTGTTAATATCGAATCGCTTGTGAAATCCCTGCAAGAGTGTCGTAACCGCAATATAGGAAACTACCCCAACAACTCACAATAAATATCTTGTACGTATTTCCCCTGCGCCCTGCTTGTAAATTTATCCTCAACGACCTTTTGCCCGGTTTTTTGGAATTTTTCCTGTAACTTATCATCCCGCAAGAGCTTCAGACACGCCTTTGCCAGCCCGGCGGCATCTCCGGCCGATACTAATAGGCCTGAATCGCCATCGGTAATGACCTCAGGTACTCCGCCAACGGCGGTCGAGGCCACGGGAATTCCCAGCGCCATTGCCTCCAGCACAACCGTTGGAATTCCCTCGTTATGGGATGACAGAGCAAAAATGGAAAAGCTGTTTATTACATCAAGGGCATCGTTGCGATAGCCGGCGAAAATGACAGCGTCGTCAATACCGAGGCCTTTCGCCTGCGCCTTTAACTCGCTTTCCAGCGGTCCATCGCCGACAATAACAAGGCGCGCATCGGGCATGGCATCCCGAATAGACTTGAAGGCCGCCAGCAATATTTCGAATCCTTTTATCGGAACCATACGGCCGACCGTCCCGATGACGGGAGTACCTTCGTCAATATGAAGCTCGCGCAGGATCTCAGGCTTCATCCGCTGAAAGCGGATATGATCCGGATTGATCGAATTATATACGACCCGGATATGCTCCGGCCGCACAACATCGCTCATCACGGCTTTAATCTGCGATGATACGGCCTGTACGCGATCGAAGTACTTTCGTGTGTAGACTCTATTGACGGCTCCAAGAAACGATGCTTTTAGGCCGCGCAGTCCCGTGAATGGTTCGGGGAGTCCGTGCACCGTTTGGACAAGGAATTCTACCGCCCCCGCCTTTTTGGACATTGCGCCGAGAATGTTTTCCTTATAGCGATGTGTGTGCAGCAGCCTGATGGAATTATCCCGGCAGTACTGTTTGACTTGCCGGGCAATATCAAAAAAACCTTGCTGGTTTTCATTGATCACCGACACCCGCACGCCGGTCTCGTGGAGTTTATCCGCGAGTTTTCCCTTATTGAGGATGATGGCAGAGATGTTGAACTCACCGAGTTTTTGCAGGGCCGATACGATATTGTATACCTGCACTTCGGCTCCGGCCCACAAGTCGCCCGATGCCAGATGACAGATATTTATCTTTTGGTCGGTTCCCATACCACGAATTCTTTTCCGATAAGATAATAGTACCAGGACACGACTATCGACCAGTTCACCATGACGAAGAAGAACGGCAACCGAATGATGAATACATGGTTCAACTTGGGAAAGAGGAATCCCAGCAGGGCCAGGAAATACAGCCCCGCATGCGCCATCAATGCGATTTCATAGAACGGGTGTTCGAAGAATAAATAAATATTCGTCGCAAACGCAGCCACCATGTACAGCGGCACCAGCCAGCGCGACAGCTTATGGCTGAGAATCTTTAACGAGTACAAACCGTATTTGAACGGATTGAGAAGTTCTTTGAACTTGAACAGCACTTCCAGCCCATGAACGATCGTGCGGACTTTGCGGATGAACTCCTTGCCCGGTACGCTCACGACTTCGTAATACCCGACGGCCATCGGTTCGATGATCGTGCGATATCCGTTTTTATAGGTCAACAGGGGCATAAAGAAGTCCGCTGACATATTGTCGATCCAGCCCTCGGTGAGATGTTTGCGGGCGGCAAAGAAACTGCCGGAGACACCGATGAGCGATCCGACCGCACTCTCCAGGGATCGCAGCTTCATTTCGTAGCGAACATAGGCTCCTTCGCCCGATTTACTCGATCCGACGCTCTTCATGCGATCTTCCGAGGAAACACAGCCGACAGTCGGGTCGGCAAAATTACGGATGATATTTTTAATGCCGTGACTTTCCAGAAATGTTGTCGCATCGGTGAGGACGACGATGTCATTGGTTGCCTCTTTTATTCCTCGCCCCTGGCCATAATGCTTGCCGTTACGCCCCTCGATGCGGAGCAATTTGACTCCTCGATCCGCATATGATTTGACTATTTCATCGGTTCGATCCGTCGAACCATCCGAAACAACAATTACTTCCATCTTATCTTTGGGATAATCGACATTGAGCGTGTTTTCGAGCTTCTGCTTGATGCGCTTCTCTTCGTTATAGGCGGTAATGATGATACTGACGGGCGGAGTGATTTCTTCGCGCTTTATTTCTTTGGTCATGAACATGGCAAAAAACTTGAGCCCCAGCAGGTACCCAAAGTAGGTATAGACAATCAACCCGACGGAAAGCCAGAAGATGATGTGTATAATCAGCGATGCATCCATAATTTAGTCCGTCTTAGAGAATGTGCCCTTTTTTGCGAAGAATTTCCCGGTAAATCTTCGAATACTTGTCGGCCATCGCACGAACGCTGTACGACCGCTTGACCTTTTCGACCGCCTCGTTGCCGAATGTCTGCCGCCTGGCATCATCTTTCAGGAGTGACAGGACAGCCTCGGCCATTTGCTGCGGTTGCTGCGGTTTGACCAATAGTCCATTCGTGCCGTCATCGACCAGCGACGGATTGCCGCCGACATCGGTTACGACGACAGCCAGTCCCGACGCCATTGCCTCGGCCACTGACATCGATGTGCCCTCGGACAGCGAAAACAGCAGGAAGATATCCATCAGCCGAAGCAAATCCGGGACGTCTTCGCGCTTCCCGGTCAGGAAAACCGAACCCTGCAGCCCGAGGGTCTTGATTTTTTCTTCGATTTTCTCGCGCAGTGGCCCATCACCGATAAAGGACAGCACGACATCGTCATACGATTCCTTGATGAGCTTAAACGCATCCAGAATCGTCGCATGGTCTTTTACCGGGTTAAAGCTGGCGACACAGCCGAGCACTTTGGTCTGCGGCGAGAGCTTGAACTCAGACAGCAGATTTTCCGGCTTCGGCCCCGGCGCGAAGGTTTCGGTATTGACGCCGTTCAAGACAACGGCCATTTTTTTGGCCGGAAATTTCACGCGCTTTATCATATAGTCGCGCAGTTCAGCTGAGACGGCGACGGACTTATCGGCCAACCGCGCGCTGATGAAGTCCTCAAATAGGCGCACTTTCGGCTCGATTAAAAACCGCCCATGATCGGTGTACACGATAGCGGGGACTCGGGCCAGTTTGCCGCCGATTGCGGAAAACCAGAAAGTCCCGGTGTGTGTATGCAGAACATCGATTTCTTTTTCTTTGATATATCGGGCAAGTGTTTTCGGCAGCGACCAGTCGGTGCCGGATTCTTTGCGCGGAATCAATGAAACCGTAACGCCGTCTTTTTCTAAAATCTCGGCGAAATATCCTTTGCGCTGAAAACAGCACACCTCTACGTCATAGACGCTCTTATCCGTCGCCAGCGACAGTTCGGTGACGACGCGCTCCAGACCGGCGAAGCCGAGATTGAGCACCGTGTGCAATACTTTGATTTTATCTTTGGCCATAGAGAGATTATTCTGCCGCCTGTGCCTCGGTTTCGTCGCTGGATCCCATCCACGACTTGACCTTCTTGACATTTTTCGCGGGGTTTCCTCCGGCGAATGTATACGGCGGCACATCCTTGGTAACGACCGCTCCTGCGCCGATTATCGATCCCTTGCCGATGGTGACGCCCTTGAGAATAATCGCGCGGACGCCGATCCAGACCTCGTCCTCGATGACAATCGGCTGAGCCACGACATCACCGCCGCCCGGCGAGTGAAAGTCGTGTTCGAGGATATTCACGTCCCAGGCGATCAGCACGTTATTTCCTATGGTAACGCGATCGCGGCATTGAATCTGAGTCCGGTCGCCGATGGACGAGCAATCCCCCACGGTTAGCACCGCGCCTTTTTCTTTGGAGCGGGAATTGGATACCAGTTTGGCGCCGGGATATATACTGCACCGCTTACCGAAGTTGATCGTGCCGTGGCTGTTGCGGACATTGATTCGGCCGAAGACCTTTACCAGTCCGGCCATCTTGATTTTGCGGCGATACCAGAGGCCGCGCACATAGGCGAAAATTTTCGTCAGCGTCTCATTCATGAGCGTTCAATTTCATCCTTGATAGTCCTGTGGAACTCGTATAAGATACATATACTCAGTGTATCGGTCAAGTAATAGGTAAATTAAGCCTGACGGAACCCCTTTGCGCCTTTCCTGCAATCCCAAGAATTATCGTCTTTTAGCAATTTGATATTGCATCTATTACGTACTTGTTGCAATAACCGTGGCACAAATATACAGTTGACTTTCGCGGTTAAAACGGATTAGTTTTGGCCTGTAGTCTGACGCGGATCAGACGATATAAACAAAAAGGATATTCCCATGAGCAACTTAGGCAAGAACTTAAAACTTCATCATATCGGTATCGTCGCCCGGGACGAGGAGCAGATCGAAACCTTCAAGGAAATGCTCGGCCTGGAAGAGGAAGCCCGCGAAACGATTGAGAAATATCACGTTACGAATATTTTCCTGAAATGCGGCGGCGACACCAAATTGCATTTCATGATTCCCCACAAGGGTGTCCTGAAAAATTTCAACCAGCGGCGCGGCGGATTTCACCATGTCGCTTTTTGCGCCAAGGATTTACCTGCCGCCCAGCAGGAGCTGGAGGAAAAAGGCATCAAGTTTATCGCCTCGAAACAGCAGGACGGTATCGGTCAATTCAAATTCAATTTCGCCCAGCCGAATATTGCCGGGCTCAATGTGGAACTAATTCACGACCCCGATGTTGATTGGTCTGACGAGTAATCACCAACGAAGAGAAAGAAGATACGAATGACACCCAACGACGAAAAACTGATGCGCATCCTGGAAGAAGTTCTCCTCATCGACGAGAGCCAGTACAATGACGATTATGGCCCGGATGAAATCGAAACCTGGGATTCTCTTGCCACCGTCAACATCGCCGCCGGCCTGGAAAAGGAATTCGGTTATAGCATGGATCCCGAAGTCATGGCCGAGCTCGAGTGTATCGGCGACATTAAAGAAGCGCTGAAAGGCGGAGGAGTTTCATTCCAGGGATGAACATAGCGCAGAATTTCATTTCGACAGTACACAGACAACCGGATAAATTATTTCTGATAGGCCCCGACGGCTCGGAATACACCTTCGCCGATATTTACTCCCTCGCCCGCAAATTCGCAACACTTCTTGCGCAGGAAGGCGTTGTACCTAATGACCGGGTTATCATCACCTTTCCGAATTCCGTCGAATATTTTATCTGCTATCTCGGCGCGCTGTTCAATTCCTGCACAGCGCTTTTGGTCGACTTCCGGACCCGCCCGCAGCACCTCGATTATTTTCGCACCAACGGCGGTGTAAAGCGCTGGATAGCCCCGAAACACCGTCCCGAGTTTGACAATATCCCTGGACAAATGATCTACCCTGATAATCTGGCTGACATTGATGAAATGCCTGAGGATAAGCTCTGTTCCGTGGAAAACCCGATTGCGCTTATCATGTACACGAGCGGCTCGACCGGCGTCCCCAAAGGCGTTTGCCTCGGCCATGACAATCTCCAGCACACGATAAAATCAATATCGAGCTGGGCGAATATCGAGGGCTCAGATCGCGAACTGACGACGCTGTCGCTGACTCATTTGTTCGGGCTGGCGCATGTCCATATTTACTGGACGCACGGCGGGACTGTGTATATCGAGGAAAAATTTCAGAAGATTCCGCAATTGCTGCAAAAGATCACGGATTTGAATATCACGTCGTTCCCCGGCACGCCCGGCGGATTCAAGATTATTCTCGATCAGTTCCGCGATCAGTTTCATGAGCATGGCAAGAATTTGAAATACATTATCGTCAATTCGGCGCCGATGGCGCCCGAATATGTCCAGAAGATGCTGGACACGCTCCCGAATACAAGATTTTATATGTATTATGGCCTGACTGAGGCCTCGCGCAGCAGTTACATCTGCTACAATGATAATCGCACGAAGCTCGTGACCGTTGGCCGACCGACTCCCGGAGCGGAAATCGTCATCGGTACGCCGGATAAACCATTGCGCAATGAAATCGGCGAGATTCTCATCAAGGGCCCGCATGTCACAAAAGGATACCTTGGTATAGATTCATCCGAGTATTTTATCGACGGATGGCTCAAGACCGGCGATTCCGGTCGCATGGATGATGATGGTTTCATCACCTGGGAAGGGCGCATCAAGGAACAGATCAACATCGACGGCCTGAAGCTTACCCCGATGGAAGTCGAGGAAGTCCTGATGGAGCATAAACGGGTCAAGGACTGCGCAGTAGTAGCGGCTCCCGATCCGATTACCGGCGAGGCTGTCGCGGCATTCGTCGTGCCCGAGGGCGAGCCCGATAAGAAGCTCGAAATCGAATTGCGAAAATTCTGCAAGGATAAACTCGAAGTGTACAAAATCCCGAAACAGATTCTCTTCATCGACGCCATTCCGCGCACCGATTCGGGAAAGACCAAACGGATTTTATTGAAGGAACAACTGTCCGGTGAAAAAGAGTAAACTTGTTGTCAGGGCGGCAACTGAAGATGATTACCCCCAGATAGCTCACCTGCTGGACGATACCTTTTCTCCTATCCCCTTCGAAAAACGCCGCAAGCTGTGGCAGTGGCGCTATGACGACAATCCGGCCAGGGTCCCGGAAATCCCACCGTTTATCGTCGGTGATCAGGACGGGAAGATTGTCGGCGTACACGGATTGACGCCATTGCGAGTGAAGATAAAAAATGAAGTTTTCTATTCGGGGTGCAGTTGCGACCTCGCCGTCGATCCGGCAGCCCGCTCGGCCGGAATGAAAATTAAAGTCCGGGCGATGAAGAATGAGACATCGCTGTTGCCGATGTCGACCTCGGCGAACGAAGCCGCGAACAAAATCACGCTGGCGCTCGGCGGGAAAGAGCTCTCGCCTGCCCGTAACAAATATATTAAGGCTCTCAAATACAGCGGTTTGGTGGCGCGCAAATTCGGCGGCTTTGCCGGGGTGCTCGCCAAACCGCTCGATGCCATTCTGGGATCGAAGGCGAAACAGCCGGTTCTTGGCGGTAGTCTGCGACTCGAAGACATCACCGAGTTCGATACGCGATTCGACCAGTTCTGGAATATCATCTCGCAGGAGCGGCACAATCTTTTCGTTCGCGATGCGGCTTACCTGAATTGGCGCTATTGCCGCTATCCTTTCCCCGGAATCGAAGCCTTCGCGATTATTGAAGATAAAACGGTGCGGGGCCTCGCGGCGATTCACAAGAGCATCGACAATGATAAGCTCCCGTTTATTGCAATCCTGGAGTTATTGACACAGCACAATGACAGCCGCACCGCTCAGCAGTTACTGGATGAGATTCTGTCCCGGGCATCGAAACATGGTGTCGATACGATTATCGCCAAGACTATGTCGGATGATATCGATGGTTTATTGGTCAAGACCGGATTCAAACCGCGCCCATTGGCAATTTCGCCTTATACATATAAGAATAACACGGAATTACCGGACGAGCAGTTCGATACGATGGGGAATTGGTACATCGCTCTCGGTGACGGCGATGCCTGTTATTATTACGAGTGATGATTAGCGGCCGATCAGCCGCATCCAGACAGTGATAGCCCGCGAAACCAACAATTTGAACTGCAACAGCGTTGTCTTGTTGCCCGGCCCGACACGCCTCAGTGAATAGACATCATCACCGATCGCATTCAATGCCTCCTCGGTCGTGAGTGTGCAGATGAAATTCTGCTGCGCGATTTTGCGAGCATACTCGTTATAATCCTCGGGATTACCATTGGGATAGGCAAAGGTCTTAATCTCTTTGCCGAGTTTTTGTGATATGATGTTTTTCGATTCGACAATTTCCCGCCTGATGTCATCTTCGGATATGCGGCTGAGAATCGGATGCGATATCGTGTGCGCCCCGAAGGAGATTAGGCCTTCTTTGTCCAGTTCAATGACATCATCCCATGACATGCCTTTATAGCAGGTGCTGTCAGCGTCAAGACAATCGATACCGGCCAGTTCCTTGATGAATTTGATTTTGCGGATTTTCTCGTCGTTGCTTTCCTTTTTGAACTGCTCGACAATTGTATTCGTCGCCGCGTCCCGAGCGGCGGGAGAATCGAGAGTGTACTCCGACAGACCGATGTCCTGCATATCAAGTTTGTCTGTTTTCGTCATGCGGATGAGGCAGGTCACGAAGTCCGGCCAGAGGAGTCCATCGAGATCATTCGTATCATCGATGAGCGATGTTGATAGAAATATGGTCGCCGGGAGATTGTATTTTTTCAGAATCGGGTAGGCGATCGTTTTATTGTTCAGGAATCCGTCATCGAAGGTGATGGCGGCAGTATAGTCGGGCATCGGCTTGTTGCCTCGGAGCATGTCAATGGCATCTTCCAGAGGCACAACAGTGTAGTTTTTTTTCAGCCAGGCCATCTGGCGATCGAATTCCGCGACCGGGACCTGGGTCCAGACGTTGATATCCTTTTCGACAATGCCATGATACATGAGGATGAGCAGTTTTCTCTTATTGGCGCGGCGAAATAGCAGCCACAGTCCCGAGCAATACAGCACCACCGCCTGAAACAGGAGTTTTAATTTGCCCATGACATGTTCCGCCGTTTCGGTTTCATGACAATACACTCTCAATAATAACTTCCCGGTCGCGCTTCGACACGTACGGATGTGTCGGGACCGTCATCAGGCGTCGGATTATATCCTCGGCCCCGGAGAATTCACCCGGATTGCAGATACTGCCTTGTGGTAATTGGGTGATTTTGCCAATCGTCGTCGGGTACATCGTCGATGCGACGATTCCTTTGGCGCGGAGACTTTGTATGCAAGCGCTTCGGGATGTCTCGTCCGGCATCAAAATCGGCATGCGAATATATGCCGGGCAGGAATCACCGGAAAATCCCGGTACAAATCTGCCTCTAGCGCCATGTATGCTCTTAGCCATCGCCATGCTGTTACCGATTCGAGTCTGCCGCAAATTCGCCAGCTTTTTCATAACAACCGGAATGGCGCTTGTTTGTGCATTGGTCAATCGTCCGACCGAAAACGATTCCTCGTATACCGTCTCGCCTATTCCCAGAAACGGTAACATCGCCGGTAACCAGAACAACCCCGGCCGCGACAATAAACTAAAAAATCCCATTTTGTACAGCGAACCGATGCTTGCTATCAGCCCCGGTTTCGGCAATAGATCAATTGCGGCTTTTAGATCAGAGGCGAATGCCTCATCATTCGTCACGATAATGCCGCCGGAGTAGGTTGAGATATTCTTCCCGCGCCCGAGACTATAAAACCCTACAGTGCCGTGGAGTCCGCATGCGGTACCATAACTCGATTCACCTAATGCCTGCGCCGCATCGTCTATCAGATCGATGTGATGTTGCTTTGCGAATTCCTGCAATCGCCGCCAGTCATTAGGAATGCCAAACAGCGAACCGACAACGATCGCCGCTACGTTTGACACATCCTGCGCCGCCAGCGAATCAAAATCGTAGTCCATTGTTTCAGGTTTGACATCGACCAATCGAATCATAAAGCCGGCTCGAATCACCGATGCCGCCACAGAATAACAGGTATACGCCGGAAGAATAACTTCGCGGCGAGAGTCTCCCCGTTGCTTTTCAATCGTCTTGAGAATCAAATACAGTGCGGCTCGCCCGGAATCGACCGGTAATACGTGCTTGGCTCCGAACAACTCGCGCAATTCATTATCGAAGGTCGGTGAGGAACTGGCTCGGGAAATCCACTTCACCTTGATGCGAGCCAGATCGCCGATGGTCAGACCGGTTCCTGCCGGAGGCACTAAGCGAAACATCGGCCCCTCCGGTAATCGCATATGTCATTCGAACCATTCATATCGATTATGGGAAATTCTTGATGACTTTCGGGCCCAGGAAATTCGCCAGCGGGAGCGGCAATTTCTGCCACATGTTGACGAAGAACTGATACTTGGAGTTCTGCGGACTGATGTGCGGCACTTCATCGATTGTATGCAGATGATACTGCCAGGTCAACTGCGTCGGTTCCGGCATCCACTGCTTCTTGAAATTGAACGTGTTCGCATTCCAGCTCGACCGACCGAAATCGAAAATCCGCTTCCCCTCCCTGCATGCCCGTTCGATTACTGCCCAGTACAGCGCATGGTTGGGACAAAATTTCAGCATATGCCGATATGACGATGCCGATGGTACGTACATGCAGTCCTCGGTTATCAGCACCAAACCTCCGGCGATAGTCTCGCCGTCTTTATGCACAAGAATCAATTCGGCATCGGATTGAAAATCAGTAAGGATTGCCTCGTAGAAATCTCTGCCCCACACGGGCGTTCCCAGATCCCGCATATTGCGGCAGAATACTGTGTAGAACTCATCCAGCTTATCAAGGCCGCCGAATTCAGTCGTCAAGCCGCTCTTTGAGGATTTGCGAATCTGATTGCGGAGTTTGGCATCGAATCCCTTCCACAGGATCTCGGGGTCGTTCTCAAGCGGTAACAGAAATGTCACCTTGTCGGTGCGGTGGGCCAGATCCAGCGGTCCGGCCTCGACGGTGCGGAACTCTATAAACTTTGCCTTATGCTCCTCGGCCAGCTTGATTGCCGTGTCCAAAATCATTTTCTCGGCATCGATATCATCGGCCAGAATCCCGCCGTAGTCTATCCATGGCAGCGATACCAATTGTCGGCTCCCCCACCATGAGGTCACGAGGAACAACGGCAGGACACCGCGAATCCGCCCGTCCTTTTCGGCCAGAAGATAAAACGGTTTATGGCCCAGCGTCCTCGACATGACACCGCGCCAGCGGATATCGTGCGCCACGGTTGCTCCGGCATGTCCCGAGACGAACTCGGTCCATCCGGCGGAATCTGAATCTGTATATGCGCGAACGGTAATCATAAATCAGCTAACTTGTGCGCCCCCGGTTTCTTGTTGTACCAACTCAATTTCTTCCGTCTCATCCGATACGGGAGGTTGCGCTTTTTTCCTGGCATCTTCCACATGAACCTGGAACATCAGCATGACCATAATCGTGTACAGTGTCCAGATCTGTGGATAATACAGCGTCGATAAAAATGTCGCGGAGACCATGTACCCCACGAGGCCGCCGAGGAGCGCATTGGCATACATTTTATAGTCGGTATCGCCGGTTGCCTCCGTACGTTTTCGAATCTGCCTGAGTTTCACGACGGCATAGGCGAGCATCGCCAGAAAAGTAATCATCCCCAGTCCGCCCAGCTCGGCCAATACCTGCGGCAGTGTTCCATGAAAGGTCCGGCCCCATTGAGTATTGGCATTACGGAATCCGGTCACATATTGGGGCATTCGCACACCGCCATTGTTGGCGCCAACGCCGACGAGAGGATAATCCAAAAACATGCGCCCGGCGGCCTTCCAGTAATTCAGGCGCGTCTGCGCGGTCGATTCCGAGGTATCCGAAATCGTTTCGATTTCCGCCCAGTATTTGGCCGGAGCGAAGGCAATGATTGCCACGCCGAGTACTGCCACCGATGCCAGACTCACCATTTTTCGCTTCGACTGCATGATGATAAAGAACACGACAGCCATAAAGCCGACCCAGCCGCCGCGCGACATACTCGAAACCGTCCCCAAGGCAAACACGACGAGCATGAACAGACCGGCGTATTTCATTAATTTGTTTTTGGCGTTTTCGAAGATGAAATAGGTGAACGGCAGCATGGTATTCAATGCCAGCGCAAAATCGTTTTCATCGCCCATCAGCGAATTATTCGCCCGGCCGCCGCCCGTGATGCCCTCGAATGCCAGATACAGATGCACGATGAGGAGCATCCACACCATCATATGGATGTGCTTCATTGTCGTAGTCGAATTGGAACCGATCAGGAAAATGATGAAGAACACGGTCATCATGTGTGCGACGTCATACGCCATGCGGTTGTTGGCCGCGGTGAACACGGTCACGCAGATGACTCCGAGGTATGCTGCGAAATACCAATTGAATTTCGGCCAGTACAGTTTTTGCTTTTTCACCGCCAGATTGAAGGCCCATGCGACCAGCGAAACGACACCGAGCAGCATGCCCAGCCGCAGCGGCCGCAAGGCCGGAATATATTCCTGTGGTCGCAGGAATTGAAACATGAAGAACACCAGCACACCGATATAGGGATTTCGCATAACGAGCAGAAACCCTACCAGGGCCGGAAAAATCATGATCAGCATGAATTGCATTTTGGGCGGGGCGATAAGCATGACGGCAGCGGAAAAGACTGAGATGAAAATCAGCGCGGTATAGCCGTACTTGCGGGCAAGGTCCAGCGGATTGACCGCTCCCTGCCACTTGCGAGCAAAGCCGCTCTGTTTCACCGATATGTTTTCGCTCTTTTCCGTCAATCCGTTATCTACCCTTCCGGGGCTGCCGTATTCTTACGGCCCAGAGCGCCGAGAATCAACTCTTTTATTTTGCGCAGTTCCGGTTCACTGTAAAATTTCAGGAAATACAACACAAAAGGAAATGCACAGGCAATCAGCGATTTGACGGCAATCGATACGGCGATATGCCCGGGATTTATGGATATGCCCGCATAAAACAATGCGCCCGCCGTCACGGCCATCTTTAATATCCGTCCTATTTGATACGGGACGCTGTAGTATTTCTGGGCGAAATAGGTCGTGAATGTAAAGAAAAAGACAAATGAGACCAATGTCGTTATGGTGGCGCCCCAGACTCCGAGTCGCGGGATTAAGTACCAGTTACATCCGACGTTGATGATCGCTCCGAGCGCCGCCGCCAGTCCCAGGTACATCGTTTTCTTTTTCAACAGTAAACCGATTTGCGTATACCAGTAGCACATGAAGAAGATATTGGCCAGCAGCAGTACGGGAACATACAGGTGCGCCGAGAAGTATTCCTCATCGGCCATGATGGAAATCAAATCTTTAATTAAGACCGACAGCCCTAATCCGGCAAAGAGAATGACGAAACAAAAATAGGTGAAGAAGTTCGAAAAAATATCCTTGGCGTCGGGTTCTTTGGCGATCTCGAACTGCTTCGGTTTCCAGATATTCAAAAACGGCGTCATAATCATGAAATTCAGCACCATGCCGAATTTATACGCCAGCCCGTAGATTCCGACATCCGACAGTGTCGCCAATCGCTGCAACAGGAAACGATCGCCGAAGTGCAGAACAAACATTCCCAGCCAGTTCAAGACCAGCGGCAAACCATAGGTTACCATACCCTTGAGAATTTCGAACGAATAGCCCAACTTGACCTGGCGGAAGACATAATACAGCAGGTAAATGCCGATCACCGCTGTCGCGATCAGGCCGCCATAGAGAATCCCCTCGACACCCATCCCGAATTTCACGATGAACAGGATATTTAAAAGCAGATTGAGTACCAGTTTAGTCAGCGATACCGTGACGAACACGACCGATTTCTTTTGTATACGCAACAATACGCGAGGGATCTCATTGCTCAGCGCGATTCCCGTGGTGATGAACATGATGTTGAACAGACGGTAATAGTCCACCGATTCAAAAACCAGATTCGAGATACTATCGGAGAAGATCAGGAGCAGCGGCAGACCGATAGCCAGGTTCACCCAATAGGTGATCATCGCCGTACTGACGACGAGGTTTTTCTTGTGCTCATCGTCATAATTGTAATAATACCGATAGACCGCCTCGCCGACGCCGGTGGCGAGAATCATCGAGACGACATAGCTGGTCAGGTCGAGCAGCTCCAGCGTACCGTACTGATCCGTGGTCAGATAATGTGTGTAAAACGGAATCAGGAAAAAGGCGATGCCTTTGGACAGAATATCACCGATGCCATAAACCGAAGCGTGCTTGACTACTGATTTTATCTGATTGAACATGCCTTTTTGCGCCTTTAGCGGCTATTATTGCGGTGTGTCGGCTTCGGGCTTGCCTGCCGGTTCTTCATCTGTTGCCGTAGATTCTGCCGCCGGTTTCGGCTCCGCCGCCGCACCGCCAAGCAATTGAGAATTATCGTAATCCTTCATGATAACGCGACCGGGATTCCCTGCCGCCAGGCAGCCGTCGGGAATACTCCGCGCCAGAATACATCCGTTGGCCACGGTGGCATTGCTGCCGATCGTAATCGCGCCGGTAATCATCGAGCCGGCGCCGATCCAGACATTATCGCCGATTGTCGGGACGCCTTCGGCGGTCTGCGCATGACCGATTCCAATCGTAACATTATGGTGAATGCTGAAATTCTTACCGATTTTACTGGGGCCGACGAAAATCGTTCCAATATGCCCGATATAAAAACCCGGCTGAATATCGGCATCATCGACTTCGACCAGGTACATCAGTCGCATGTAATAATTAAAAAATCGCTGTATGATGAACATCGGTATCCCAATGGGAAAAAACCGGCGTTTTAAATCCCGCGACCATTTGCCGAATCGGTAGATGACGACACAATGCAGACCGAAGTGATACAACCAGAATTTGAGTTTTTTTAAAAGCGGCGGCCTCGTCGTCCCGAAATGAATCGTGTAGAATTTATCTATATCAACCCGGAGTGCGCCTTTGTAATACCCCATATTAACTCCATGTTCACCGGTATCGGAAATCTCAATTGTGGGACTACCGGTTATGCCTGCCTATGCCCAATCTGTACGACCCAGTCGCGTTAATTCGTTGATGAAATTACTGTAATCGCGGATCATATTTACAGTATCGTCTGTGAATCAGAATGATTTACGTTATTGCGGTGCAAATATATAACCTTAAAATGCGGGGTGCAACAGAATTAAACTGCACTCTCCGATGGAAAAACCCGATTTTTCTTGCGCCTCATCGGACAAAAGGCGTATAAATAGGAAATCTGTACGGTAATCCATTGTGGAGGAGCGACATGAGCAAAGTGACCATTATCCTGCTGGCCATTATCCTCATCGGTTTGATAATCGGGCTATATATATCATATAAAATGATCAAGGCGCAACGACAGGCGGCAATGGCGCAGATGGGCGTCGAGGGTTCATATATCGTCGCCGAGGGGCTTTTAGATCATCTGGACAAGATATATCCGATCCGGATGGTCTTTCTGCACCATTCAGTCGGCAACGGCTTCATGTACAAAGGCGGCCTGCGCGACAGCCTGTTAAATCTTGGTGTCGTCATTCGCAGTTGCACCTATGGCGATGAAATCGGCGAACAAACAGATATGGATAACTGGCTGCCCAAGTTCCAGAACGACATGAACAAGATATTCACGTTCAAGGCCCATCCGAACAAATATTATCCGGATGACCGCTCGAACGATATCATCATGTTCAAATCCTGCTATCCCAACAGCAATTTGAGCGGCGACGGCTCGGAACCCGGCTCGGCCACAAGTTCGGACAAGACGATTGCCAATTACAAAGGTGTCTTCGAAGGGCTCAAGACAGAATTCGCTAAGTATCCGAATAAGCTCTTTATCTATGTCACGGCCCCGCCGAATGTCCCGGCTGTCACGACGCCGGAAAACGCCGCACGGGCCCGAAAGTTCAATGAGTGGCTGCAGAATGAATTTCTGCCTGCCTATGCCAAAGAAACCGGGCTTGATAATTTCAAAGTGTACGACCTGTTCAATTTCCTGGCCGCGGGCGATAATTTCCTGAAAAATGAGTATCGCTGGCAGGACAATCCGCGCGATTCCCATCCCAATGACGATGCCAAAAAAGTCGTCGCCAAGGACTTCCTACGGTTTTTTGAGCCGATTCTGAATGACTGGAAGAGTAAACACGAATCATGAAAAGATACACAGCATAGAAAAGAAAAAGGCCGTGCAATCGCGATTTGCACGGCCTTTTTGTATGTTCGATTCAGTTGTTACAATATCCGGCTTTGCCGGTTTTCAATGTCCTCGCCGTGATAGACGAACACGGCATCTTTGTATCGGAAATCTTTCAATCCGGGATATCCCAAATACACTCCCGGCAGACCGCCAAGGTCATCGATTTGCGCCGGAGGAATTGTATCAGGAACGGTGTAAATTTCTATCTCGCCGCCGAAACACTTGGGATTGCGCGTAACGCCGGCCGAATCGGTCACGACAAAATAACCGGACGGCGGATACAAAAATGTCGAATCGACGGTAATAGTCTGTTCGGCTGCCGTCGGGTTAACCGAGAAATAAATCGTAAATGCCAATCCGGAATCGACCGGAAGATACGCCTCAGAGATAATAAGCACGCCCGAGTGCAGCCGCCGATTGGCATTATCGATGCCGGTCAGTTTGGTCGAGATATATGAGGCACGCGAGCCGACATATGACACCGAATCGCAGGTCAGATCAGCCGACGACCACTTGACAGGAAAATCAAATGCCGCCAGCGCCGTGAAGTTTTTTAAATTGACGGGAATCGTAAGGCTTGTTGTTCCCGCCGGAATGGACAGACTACCGATATTGACCGTATCGGAGGGAGGCGCCGAGGCAGTCGTTGTAAACGGCAAATTGCTGCCGGTTGCTTCATTCGATGAACCGTCCCGGCTTACCGGGCGGCAGTGATACGGTGTCCCGGCAGTCAGACCGGTAATGGTAACGCTGTGAGAAGTCCTGAGTGTAGCATCGAGAGTTGTGCTCCAGCCATAATTGGCGTCGTAGCCGTACTCGACCTGAGATGTCGCCGGTTCATCGGTTGTCCACGATATGGTTGAGGTAGTCTGCGTGACGGAACCAACCGAACCGCCGCTGATAACCGGAGGTGTCGTATCGCCACCGCCTCCATCGGGATCCCAGCCGGCGATCTGCGCCATCAGCCACCAGAATGCCTTGGCCTTGCGGTAGCAGTTAACACCCTGCCAGGTCGGGCTGTAGCAGTGAGAACACGACGTTGTCGTGCCCATAATACTCGTATTCCAGTGCGGGAACGGCTGTGTCGCGATACACGATGGGCAATCATTCCCGGCATCACAATAGGACTGCCACCAGGTCGTTCCCGAGTCGGTCGCCATCGAATCCAGTTGCCCGGTCACGACGTTAAAGCCCTCGATATCGCCGTAATCGAGAACATACATATTGTTCGCGTTGGCGAAATCGCGCATGTATTGGTTGGCCTGCATGATTTTCCGGCCGGAGCTTTCGAACGTTTCGCCGTGCGCATCCATCAATCTGGATGTCTGAACGACGAAGCTGACATCGGGATAATCATTGACCATGTTGAGCCAGCCTGTCATGAACTTGTTGATTTCCGTCTGGTCGTTGGAATAGGCGCCGCCGCACCAGGAGGCGCTGACGATATTGCAGCCGACCGAATTCGTATCCAGATAGGCGCGCACGTATTGCACCCAGCTCGTATCGCCGTTCCAGCCAATTTCGACGCCGGTCGGATAGGTCCACCAGAGCGCATCCATCCCGGGGGGATAATACTTGGTATCTTCGTTATAGAGAATCTTCATGCCCTGGATGATTTGTGACCCATGGGACTGGTGTATATAGAAGAATTGTAATTTTTCGCCCACCGAATCGATCCAGTTGTCGGGAATGTCATTGAATGCCTCGACCGCGTTGTGATCTGCGATAATGCCTGCGGCGTTCAGAGAGGTCGGCACAGTCAAAAGTATCAGGGCAATGAGAGCCCACCGATACCGCTGTGTTCTGTTCATATTTCCTCCAGCCAATTCCGGATATCCGCTTCAAACCTTATACGAAAAAACCGCTTCGTTCGTTCACTGCGCGTCCGGTCCGCCCCCGAAGTCGACCGCGCTTTGTGTGCCAGGGAATAATTTTGCAAAAACGCTCATCCGGTTTACGATGACAGTCTTCTTCGAATGAGCGTTTTTGCTGGGGTACCGCACAACGCGAGCTTTTATTTCATCAATACCATCTTGCGACTCTGTCGGTAACTGTCGGTCTGAATCGTATAGAAATAGATGCCCGACGATACCGCTGCGCCGAAGTCATCTCGACCGTCCCAAACCGTCGTATACACACCGGCGCCCTTTTCATCATCGACCAGCGTCGTCACGAGCTGACCGAGCACATTGTACACCGACAAATTGACATAACTCTGTTCCGGAACCGCATATTCGATCGTCGTCGTCGGGTTGAACGGGTTCGGGTAGTTCTGCATCAATTCAAAGTCTTCCGGCAGACCGGAGTTGTCATCATCGTCGCCGGTACCGGTACCGAATTCGAAACCGGACTCACCATTGGCGATGTTCGAGATACCGGAATTATTACCGGCTTCGTCAACCGCGACTACAACAGCCCAGTACTGCGTGGCTTCGGCCAGACCCGTCAGGGTGCATTCCTGCGCATGACCGCCGGAGAGCGGCGTCGGAGGAACCGGCCAGATGGTGGCGGTCTGCCAGTTGGCAGCCGTCAACTCTTCGGTCGAATAAGCAATGATATAATGATGACACGTACCGGACATACCGTCGTCACCGGTCGAAGTCCAGGTCAAAATCAGATCACCGGCATTATCACCAGTCGTGGCATCGAGGTCGGTAATCGGGTTCGGAGCCACATTATCAGCGGTCACGGTGCTGACTACATTAGACAACAGCGACCAGTTAGGGACTTCATCAGCCGTCTTAACGGCAAAATAGTACGTTGCACCGGAGAGCAATCCGGTCACTTCAAAACTTTCGGCGCTGCCGGCAGCCTGCGGAGACGGAGGATTCGGGGCACTCGCCGCGGAATTCCAGTTCAATTCCGTAATCGGCCAGATGGCATAGCGAATCTGATACTGAGAGGCCGTACCGACCGTACCATCGTCACCCGGAGCCGTCCAGGTCAGCGTTACGCTGTTGGCGGCAATCGTATTAATGGCCAGATTGGAGATGGCGCCCGGGGCCACCTGTTCGGCGCCGGTCGTCGTCGAAACGACATTCGACAGGCCCGACCAGTTTGATTCGGCGTCGGCCGTCTTAATCGCGAAATAATACTGTACACCGGCACTTAATCCGGTCACTGTAAATGACTGAAGGCTGCCAGCCGAGAGAGGCGTCGGTTCGCCGGAAGCCTGCGAGGCAGCATCCCAGTTGGCGGCGGTGATCAATGAAGTCGAATAGCGAACGTCATACACCGAAGCCGTACCCGAAAGGCTGTCTTCACCCGGGGCCAGCCAGGAAAGCTGCACCGTGGAATTCGTTACCGAGGTCGGGGTCAGCGTGATAATCGCTGCAGGCGGTAGATCCGAACTGAGCGTCGTCACCGCCACGACATTGGAAATCGCCGACCAGTTCGGCATTTCATCGGCTGCCCGAATGGCAAAATAATACGTTGTGCCCGGATTCAGACCGGTAATCATCATTGATTCCATGGAACCGGCCGACTGAGGCGTCGGTTCGCCGGAAACCTGCGTCGCGCTGTTCCAGTTCGAACCCGTAATCATTGCAGTCGAATATCGAATATCGTACTGCGCCGCCGTGCCGCTTCCGCCGTCATCACCGGGTGCGGTCCAGCTTAAGGTTACGGTCGTCTGGGTTACATCGGCAGCGAACAAACTGCCGGAGAATAACACGATTGTTATAAGAAGAAGAAACGATACCATCGTTTCACTTCTCATCACGTTGGTGTGTCTTAGCAAATGCGGTACCAATATGTTCATCCTAACTCCCTTGATATTGTCATCGTCTGTTGCACTGCAAACATTAGATACAAATTGCAGGCCAATTTGAGAGCAAAATGAACCGTGATACCTGTCAAAGACTTACGAGGATTTTAGACCCCTGAAATATTGGATATTTCCAACATCTCCTGTTCGAAATCTGGATTTGCGCAAGGATTACACAGGAAAAGAATATGGGCCCAACCTTCCACTTTGTTGCTTTTTTATACAGGAATGATTGATGTTTTTTATGAATTGATGCATGCCTGATGATGATTGAACAATGGGTAGCCCGACCCGTCAGGGTCGGAATTCCGGATAAGATAAGCTCCCATGGCTGAAGGGCGTGTTGAATAACCGGGCTTTTCTTACGCGGCTACAATACTTGCGAGTTTCGCGAGGAATCCGGTGGCGAATGGATTTTCATCGCTCTGATCGCGGTTGTGAGCGTCTGATGGCATGATAAACCGGAATAGATCGACTAAAAGGGATAAAGAGACGGTCGCCAGCCGTTTGAAATTGAGAACCGACGCGATCAAAAGGCACTGCACCCGCATCTTGGACAGACCTCGCCGCCAGGCTCGTCTCAACCCATGCCACTGTTTCGCCTCCGCAAACACACCCTCAATCACCGGGGCACGAGACCGATACAGATTCTTGAAACTCTCTGTCTGACTATCGGCGCGCAACTGATTCAATGATTGATGATGAGGGCCAACTCGCAAACGACGACGATTACTAGTTGTACAGCGGGAACGATACGGACAATGACGACAGGGACGACCTGATACCATATACTCTCGACGACCCGGGCGAGTCGAATCGAAACCTCGAAACGTCAACCGCTCCCCGGCCGGACACACATACACATCATCTGATTCCTCATACACAAAATCCTCGACCGTAAACTTCCCCTGACACGTTGCCTTCCGTGCCTTTGCCGGGGGACTCACCAGACGAATGCCCCGATTGTTCAAGGAATCTTTATTCTCCCCGCTCGCATACGCTCCGTCGGCACACACCGCTTCAGGTGGCGCATCCAACCGCGCAACTGCCTCATCAATCACCGACACCGCCTCGTCATGCTCTGAACCGTTTGCAGCCGTCACCGAAACATCCAACACTACGCGATTCTTACCGTCGGCTACCGTGTGTTGTTTGTACCCCGGACGAATCTTCCCGTCAGGAAAGCGACCGAAACGAGCATCCCGATCGGGACTGTCTGCCTTATTCACGCGGGTGACATCCAAGTCGGCTCGGATCGTCGTCGCATCCACATGCAGCACCTTCCCCTCGATCAATCCGCTCTTCTTGCACTGAGATATGCTCCGTGAAAAAAGCTCATCGAACACCTCGCCGCCCAAGCGATCCAGCGCCTTCGACAAGGTTGAATGGTCAGGAAGCTTCTCATCGACTCCATACCCGATAAACCACCGGTACGCCAGATTCACCTGCACTTGACGCATCAGGTCACGCACGTGAACGATACCCTCTATGGCTTGAAGTAGAAACAAACGGATCACGACTTCCGGATCTATCGACGGCCGACCGTTATCCGGGCAGTATTTGTCGGCAACGGCGTCGTGAATGAAATCCAGGTTCAATACCCGATCGAGACGACGAAGAGGATGGTCTGTGGGTACTAACTCTTCCAAAGACGGCATCAGCGTCATCCCGTATCCTAATTTCTCTCGGCGTGTTTGCATACCTATTCTTATCTAAATGAACATCTCATTGCAAGCCTTTAAATATCCCTTTTTCAACACGCCCTGAAGCCATGGGATACTGTTAAGGATAGGTTCTCACCGCCGCAACGGGCGTAAAAAAAGGATTAATCCCCGGGGCAGTCCGGCGATGGGCCGGTCGAAAACACGAATTTCGCCAGATACACGATATCGCCGATGTTCACCGAATTATCATTATTGACATCGCTAAATGGCAGCGACATCGGCGCCGGACCCTTGCGGAAGATGTAGTTAATCAGAAAGATCGAATCCTGAGTGTTCACCACTCCGTCCAGATTCAAATCGCCGCAGGTCGGCGGATTCGGCTCCCAGCCGGCAATTCGGGCCATTATATACCACCAGGCCTTGCCCATGATCTCGCACATCATACAGCCATAGGCCGACCCGCCATAGGCGTGAGCGCAGACATCGGTATTACCCATAATCGAATAATGCCATGTGCCGCCGAAGGTCAGGTTATCCGGTACGCAGGCCAGTGGTGTGTTTCCTGCCGAGACATAGGCGGGCATCCAGGTGTCCCCCGAATCGGTCGACAGGGAATCGACTTGGTTATTCAGCCGGTCCCACCAGTTGATGTCGCCGACATCATACAAATGCAGGTTGGGTAGGCTGAGCGTTGCGAAGATATCGCGCATATATTGATTGGCTCGGATAATCGTCAATCCGACCGTGGCATAATCATCCGCCAGATGTCTCAGCCGCGCCGACTGCATCACGAAATCGACACCGGGATAGTCATTGGCGAGATTAACCCAGCCGGTCACGAATTTGTGAATCTCGGTGCTGTCGCAGGAGTTCGCGGCATGGGAAAATGACACTGTCACCAGATTGCATCCAACCGTGTTGGTGTCCAGATAATCTCGCGTCCAGTCGATGAAGCAGGTATCCCCGTTCCAGCCGACATCCTGACAGCCGGACGGATAGGTCCACCACTGCTCCCACATTTCCGGCGGATAATAGGAATTATCCCAGGCATAGAGCAGTTTCATCCCCATGATATTATGTGAGCCGTGAGACTGGTGGAGATTATACAGTACCAGATTATTCCTGACTGCAGTGACCCATTCGGCCGGAATATTGTCGAAATCATCGACCGAGGTATGGTCGGCGATCACGCCCGCATTGCCGGCGCCAGCCATGCAAAGACCGATAAACGCCGATAGTATAAGCATATATGAACTTTTTCGAATTCTCGTCATAACCACCCCCGCACTGAAGTACGGCAATTGCAGAAAAGAAGATTTTATCTATCTACGAATTTATACATCTATACGTTGGTATCGGCCAAAACGAAGCAAAATGTAGGGGCATTTATGAGTGAGTTTATGAATCGGATTCGTCGTGCCAGACCGAGAAGGCATCGGGCGACAAATTTTCCGGCATCCGGAAGTCTTTAATAAACTTATGGTGCAGCAACTGAGTCGATAAGATGCCGACGAAGGACATATTGTCCTTGAATGACAGATGAGTCTCCGAGAACTTCTTGCACTTCTTGTGCAGTTTATCCACAGCCGCCGGATTGAACAAACCGACCTCGGCCAGAGCCGCCTCGGATAACATCTCGGCGATATACTCCGGCGCATCATCCTGTACGAAACTGTTGGAATCCGGCGCCATATACGGTTGTTTAACACGAGCCGTAATTTCCTTCGGCAGTTCGGGCAGCATCGCCTTCTTGAGGACGTACTTTTCATTCAGTCCGGTAATCTTGTATCCCGGCGGAATTTTTGCCGCGAATTCGACCACGCGATGATCCAGGAACGGGAAGCGCCCCTCAATGGAGTTTGCTGCTGATACCCGGTCTCCTTGCGATGACAGAAGGTATCCGGCCAGAAGCGATCTTGATTCCAGGAACTGCGCCTTGGCCAGCGGGTGCCAGGAATTGAAATTCTCCGGTAAATCATAGCCAAAGGCATTGAGCGTATCGTGCCCGGCGACTGCCTCGCGGGCCTCACTCGTGAAGAAATCCTTTATCTTCGAGGTCGTGTTGAAGCGAGGAATATGAGAAAAATAATACTCGCGTGTCTTTTCCAGCCCTGCTTTATAGAACTGCTCGAGATAGAATTTTGCCCGTGCACCTGATACCGGCAGCGTCGGATAGAGCTTCTGTAAGAGTTTGGGCCGAATCTCAGAATCGGGGTTTTTCGCCCAGAAGGCTCGGATGACCGTTTCTTTATAGATGTCGTACCCGCCGAGCACCTCGTCGGAGCCTTCGCCGGTCAGCACGACTTTGAAATCGTTCTTGCGTACCAATCCCGAGAGTAAATACAGCGGCGTCGGAGCCGTTCGGATAATCGGCCGCTCGGTGTGCCAGATGACGGTCGGGAATGATTCGGCAATCGATTTGTAATCGCAGGTGATCGTATGATGAGACGTTCCCAGATGTTGGGCCATCTGCATCTGATATTCCGATTCATCGAATGCCTTGTCGGCAAAGGCGACCGAGAAAGTCTCCAACCGCGTTTTATTCGTCTTTCGAATTAATGCCGTCGTGACGGATGAATCCAGTCCGCCGGATAAATATGCTCCCACCGGCACATCGGCTCGCAGACGGAGTCGAACCGCGTCGGTAAGCAATTCTTTTAATTCTTCGGCGTATTCTTCGATCGGCTTTTCATAGCTGAATGTCTCGGGATAATCCATCCGCCAGTAGCGGCCGCGCGAAATATTTCCGTCCCGCACCTGGACCCATGTCCCGGCTTCCATCTCGTTAACATTCTTAAACGGTGTTCGAGGCGGCGCGGAGGTCCACCACGCGAATGTTTCATCCAATGCCAACATATCAAAAGCGCGAGGAATCGACGGGTCGCAGAAAATCGATTTCATCTCGGAGGCGAAACTCAATCGCCCATTATGTACCGTATAAAACAGAGGCCGGATGCCCATCCGATCGCGGGCCATAAACAGCGAGCGCTGCTTCTTGTCGTAAATCGCGAATGCGAATTGCCCGTTGAACCGTTTAACGCAGTCCTTACCCCACTCCTCGTATCCGTGGATGATGACTTCGGTGTCGGATTGTGTTTTGAATTTGTGGCCGCATTTTTCCAGTTCCGGCCGCAGTTCGATGTAGTTGAAGATTTCGCCATTGAATGAAATCCAGACGTTGCCGTCCTCGTTGCACATCGGCTGAGAACCGCCCGATAGGTCGATGATTGACAGGCGCGCCTGACCGAGGGCGCACACATTGTCGAAATAGGCGCCGAATTCGTCCGGACCGCGATGTTTCAGGGCATGCACCATCCGCATGACTAAATCACGATCGGGGCGAGCCTTCCCTTGCATCTGAAAGTATCCGGCGATTCCGCACATATCGTTTGTGGCCTCGGTTTTTAAACGAAAAAACTCGCCCGACTTATTACGAAAATAGCGCCGGGCGATTCGTTACTTTTAGCAGATTTACGCCGCCTGTTTGCGGGAGACGAAATCGGCGATTTTATTGATGGAATCGAGATTCTGAGGCACGAGCTCCTCATCGTCTATAGAAATGGAGAAATTCTCTTCGAGAAACAGCACCAGTTCCAAAATTCCGGTCGAATCAATCGTCCCCGATTCCAACAGCGAATCGTCGTTGGTGATCGAGAGTTCTTCGTCAAAGACAAACTGTTCGGCAATAAACTGCGCTACTTTTTCACTAATCTTCTGTTTTTCCATACCTTCTTTACGTACAATACATTTAAATTAACGGACAAAAGTTCCGAATACCATAAAAAGCTTTGTAAGTTTCGTAAAAAGCAATATATATGCTTTATCGAACCTTTTCGCAAACAAATTAACTATCATAGAGGTATGTAGTACATGAAATTTACCAAGGATATCCTGAAACTGGATGCTGAAAAGACAATCGAGGAAATTACCGCTAAAATCAAGAAGCAGGTTCGCCAGGATTTGAAAAAATCCGGTGCCGTCATCGGCATTTCCGGAGGAATCGACTCGTCCGTCTGCGCAGCCCTCTGCGCCAGGGCGCTCGGCCCGGAAAACGTCCTCGGCATTATGCTCCCGGAAAAGGAATCTTCTCCCGACAGCCGCAACCTGGCCCAGGAACTCGCCGACCAACTGGGTATAAAATCAATGGTAAACAATATAGCCCCGGCCCTCGAGGGCTTTGGCTGTTACAATATGCGCGACGAGGCTATTAAGAATGTTTTCCCGGAGTATTCGCCGAAGACGCACAAAAATAAAATCACGATCGCCTCGAATCCGCTGGAAAAGGCGGCGCTGAATTTTTTCAACGTCGTGATCGAGGATAAAAACGGCAACATCAAATCGAAGCGCCTGCCGCGCAATGAATATCTCCAGATCGTCGCCGCCTCGAATCTCAAACAGCGCACCCGGATGACGCATCTGTACTATCATGGCGAACGCCTGAATTATGCGGTTATCGGCACCGGCCAGAAGGACGAACATGAACTCGGCTTCTTCGTTAAGTATGGTGACGGCGGCGCCGATTTGAAGCCGATTGCGCATCTGTATAAACTGCAGGTGTTCCAGATTGCCGAGCATCTCCCGATTCCGAAGGATATCCAGGGCCGGACTCCGACGACGGATACCTACAGTTCTGAAGTCACGCAGACGGAATTCTTCTACGGTTCGCCGTTCGAGATTCTCGATCCCTGCTGGTATGCAATGGAGAACAACATTCCTATTAAGGATGTTGCCGAGGGATTAGGTTTGACGGTCGAGCAGGTCGAGCGGGTGCAGAAGGATATTCAGCAGAAGATCCGCGGCACGAATTATCTCCGCCGCGCCCCGATGCACATCGACGAGTGAGATTTACCCTTATCGGTAACCCGCGGCTCTGCCGTGGGAGCAAAAGTAGGGCAGGTTTCCTAAAAGAAACCTGCCTTTTATATTTTACATAATATCCCATCCGATCCTATTGTTATTGGTGCACGCAAAGCCATTTTTGCCATGAAAAGCCATTTTGCTGCGATTTCCCTATCGCATTATCTATTCAATAGTTATCCAAATTGTGGCTCCTCAAAATGGGTTCGTTTTGTATATAAAGGGGGGGTACCTTCTGCTGCTGTGATTTTTGAATGCATGAGTTTCATAATAAGAGGTGATGCGTTCGGGATTACTATCGATTGAAATGCGAATTTGTAACGCGGGAACCCACCCTTTATAAGAATAAAGGGATGGGCCACCAAGGACACATATTTTATTTGCATATTATTCTAATATATATATATTCAAATATAGTTTTTATAAATCCTTTGTATTTAGCAAATTGAAAGACAAAGTATGGAATTATGGTTAATCCTCATTGCTATCATTTTGGGGTATTTTATTTGGCATGGAGTTTCTAATCGTTTTCCATCGCGCGGAACGGAACACACATTAAAAACAAAAGTCGCACTAGCTAAACGAGGGATTGGCCAAAGGCGACTAAGTAGAAAATTCGCGGCTATTGAGAGACCTGTTGATTTCGACTTGACCGATGAAAAAAAGGAAATAATCGATCTTCTTGAAAACTCAGATAGCAATATCCTTCTTATGGGCAAGGCTGGCACGGGTAAATCAAATTTCCTGAAGTATTTTAGGGCAACAACGGAAAAGAATATAGTTGTTTTGGCTTTTACCGGAGTTGCGGCAGTTAATGTTCAGGGGCAAACTATCCATTCATTTTTCAAATTTCACCCAAAAACAACATTGGAAAATATTAGAAGAAGGCGAGAGGATTACGCACGAATATATAAGGAAGTAGATATCTTAGTTATTGACGAGATTTCAATGGTCAGGGCGGATCTGTTGGATTTTGTCGATAAGTTCATGCGAATGAACGGAAGGGACGCAAGTCAGCCTTTTGGTGGCGCACAAGTACTCGCTATTGGAGATCTTTTTCAATTACCTCCAATTGTAATGGAGGGCGAGAAAGAGTATTTTTCAAAAGTGTATAAGAGCCCATTCTTTTTTGATTCAAATGTATTTCGAAAATCGGGCTTTATTAAAATGGAATTGACAAAGGTATATCGACAGGATAATTTACTGCAGGTTGATTTTATTAAAGCACTTGACAAGCTAAGGGATGGTTCATTCTCTCAAAAAGAGATTAATTTAATCAATTCACGTTGTGAACCATTATATGAAAAGCCTACAAACGAACATGTAATATCGTTAGTCCCTACAAATCAAATGGCAGCAGAAATAAATAATTATGAGCTATCAAAGCTGCACATAAAACCAATTATCTATGGGGGTAACATTAATGGCGAGTTTAAGGAAAATAATTTACCAACGGATTTGAACCTTAAATTAAAAGTCGGGGCACAAGTGATGCTACTTAATAATGATTCGCGTCAAAGATGGGTTAATGGTGACTTGGCAAAAGTAATAAAAACTAACGCAGATTCTGTCCGCGTAATATTTGAAGATGGTACATTTGATGATATAATAAAATATAAATGGGATTCCATAAAATATACATATGATGAACAGTCAAAAAAAATCCAACCAGAAGTTGCGGGAACATTTACTCAATTGCCATTAAAACTTGCTTGGGCCATAACAATTCATAAAGGCCAAGGAAAAACATTCGACAAAGTACATATTGATTTTGGACGAGGTACTTTTGCTGCCGGACAAGCTTATGTTGCACTAAGTCGATGTAGGGCTTTAGAAGGTATGGTATTGACTTCTCCTTTAGAGAGCGCTCATATATTTACAGATCAAGTAATTATAGAGTTCATGAAAAACAACATTGATTGCTGAATACAATTTAGCCAGGGAACCCACCCTTTATAAGAATAAAGGGATGGGCCACCCGGTTCGTGAAATTATCAGATCACAGACAAAGACAAGGGCCGATATCGGTAGATGAGATTGAGTTATTTTAGCTGAATAAACACTGTAATGCGGGAACCCACCCTTTATCGGAATAAAGGGATGGGCCACCAAGGCCGTACAATAATCAGATCATGGACAAAGGCAAGGGCCGTTATTGGTAGAAGAGATTGAGTTATTTTGAAGAATTGACTCTGTAATGCGGGAACCCACCCTTTATCGGAATAAAGGGATGGGCCACCAAGTTAATATAATGCGCCGGATGCTCGGTATTACTTACTCATAGAATCGACTATCGCTTGTCCTCGTGATGTAAATGATAATCCCTGCCCGCCGCGAGTACCGATCATGATTGTCTCGACAATGGGTGGATTCGAGCACTTATCGGAATTCCACTCGACGATGAAATTCGCCCCCGATCCGCCGCTCTCATCTTTTTCCGGCACGACATAGCGCAATGATCCGAGAGGCGCCAGCACGATTGTTGAATCGGTATACTCGACGATTCGCTTGCCATGCGTCTCGTAGTAATCGACTCGCCTGATCTTGATTGCATTGTGCTGATCTATGTTTCTGATACTCAGCGTGACGGCAAGCGGAAACGGCCGTTCATTATTGGCGCAGTAGATATGAGAATATGCGGGGACATAGATAGTTTGCCCGGTCGACAATTCGGGTCGAGAGCAATCCTGAGCCACGGTAGAAACCGTCAGTAAAATACTGAAGGCGAATATCAATCCGATTATATATTTTGTCAGCCTCATAGCGGCACTCCTTTCAATTCCGGAACACACTATCATACTATAAGGAAATATACGGTTTCAAAGCTGCACCTCAATGTCTTTTTATGCTGCAATTTGGCGGGTCCCCCTTTTTATGGGATAAAGTGATGAGCCACCTGGTCCCACGGCAAAGCCGTGGAGTACACCAATCTATCTATGAACAATGTATTGTGTATACTAAAGCACTGTTTTAGGATAAAAAAGCCTCCCCGTTTCGTGGGGAGGCTTTTTGTTTGACAGAAGAAGAATTAAAAGCGGTTCATATACTATAACAACCGCTATGGGCAGTTCGGTTCCGGGCCGCCTTGAAAAATATACCGAATTAAATACACGGGATCGGCGACATTGATGGAAAAATCATAATTGACATCGCCGTTCGTTTCCGGTTTCGGCGGCGGACCGCCCTTGAAAATGTAATTTATCAGAAAGACCACATCCCCTACCGATATCGAATTATCCCGGTTGGCATCGCCGCATGGCGTCAATCCCCAGACGATCACGTCGACGACACTCGTATCGGCCAGATCGCCGTCGGTGGCGATAACGGTAAAGACCGTATCGACGTCGTTTTCGCCGGCCATGCCATAGATTAATTCGCCGTTAATCGTCATCCACGAGGGATAATTGATATACGAGAAGGTGACATCATGGCCGTTCGGGTCGTATGCCTGGGGCTGATAGGCGAACAGGGAATCGATATAGGCATCGACTTCATCCGGTGATGTAATCACAGGCGGATGATTCGAGGAACTGCCGCCGTCCCAACCGGCGACGCGCGCCATCAGATACCACCAGGCCTTGCCGACCAGCTCGCACATCAGGCAGCCATAGACGCTACCGCCATAAGCGTGATAGCAGCCCTCGACATTGCCGAATTCGGACATGTGCCAGGTGCCGCCGAAGTTTAAATCGGCTTCCACGCAATCGAGCGGTGTGTAGCCCGAGGCAACATACGCGGGCATCCAGGTGTTGCCGGAATCGGTCGACAGCGAGTCGATTCTGTTATTGAGCCGATCCCAGCGGGCGATGGCGCCGATATCCAGTAATAAGATATTGCTCTGCGTCAGCGTATCGCAGACATCGCGGATAAACTGATTCGTTTCCAAATACTGAATCCCGATCGTCTCGAAATCCTCATAGTCGTGTCTCAGTCGAGACGTCTGGACGATAAAATCGACGCCGGGATAATCCTTGGCCATATTGACCCAGCCGGTCATGAACTTATCGATCTCGTCGCGGTCGCAGGAGTGGGCCGCGTGAGAAAACGACACCGTTACGACATTGCAGTGAACGGAATTCGTATCCAGATAGTCGCGCACCCAGTCGACGAAGCAGGTATCGCCGTTCCAGCCGATATCATCGCAGCCATTCGGATACACCCACCACTGCGCCCACAATTCCGGCGGATAGTATTTGCTGTTATCACTGTACAGCAGTTTCATCCCCTGAATATTGTGTGAGCCGTGGGACTGGTGCAGATTGTAGACAACCAGGTTATTCCTGACTGCGGAGATCCATTCGTCGGGAATATCGTCGAATGCATCGACCGAGAAATGATCGGCGGTAATGACCTCGGCAAAGGCGCCCCCGCCGCCAAAAACAAGAAAAACGCAAATTGTCCAAAATACAAAAGGTTGCTTTCGTGCTCTCATAATACTCCTGAAGCGTTACAACGTCCTATTTGTTCCAATTTATTCTGTGTACCGGCTATTTCGATAAAACCATTCGTCTGGTTTCCGTATAGCCATCGGTACGGAGTAAACAGAAGTAAATACCGCTGGAAACCGCCCGACCGAATCGGTCCGCGCCGTTCCATTGAATTGTATACGTCCCGGCCGGTTTTCTGGCTGAGACTAAATTCGTCACTTTTTCCCCAAGCAGGTTGTAGATATCGATCGTCACGCTGGATGCTTCCCCGAGCGTATATTCGATTGTCGTCGACGGATTGAACGGATTCGGATAATTCTGCTCGAGCGTAAATCGCCCCGGCAGTTTGGGGTTTTCGTCGTCGACATCGGACACCGGTGTCCAACCCGTCAACCGCGCCATCATCCACCAAAACCCCTTCCCTTTCTGATAACAGTTGAAGCAATGGGAATGGGCACACAAAACACAAGTGGGGCAAGTGTGTGTCGAACACCAGTCATAGCACCAGTTGCAGGCGTCCGTTTCGTATTCGTAGTATATCCCTTCGGGATTATAGCTTTCAATATCCGCAAAATCATACAGCACTTTGTTATTGATGGCGCAATAACTCCGGATCATCTGGTTATTCCGCCAAATAGTGTCGTCTTCACCAGTCCCATTTAAATGACCCGTCATGTAGACAAAAGTCACACCCGGATACTGATTTTCCAGTTCGGTGAACTTATCAAGGTATGCTTGCAGTCCGGCCTCGGTATCATATCCGGCGCCGCCGCACCATGACCAGATGACGACATTGAAATCATACGAGGCGTTATTCAGGTAGCTGCGTGTAATCGCGGCCCAGGAGGTATCGCCGTATTCACCAAGGTCGTCGCTGATTTCATAGAGTTGTAGTGTCCCCTCGCCATTGTTGTACACGAGGCGCGAGTCTTCCGCCAGAAGCATATCCATGCCGGTCACGAGCTGGCTGCCGTGCGATGTATGTCCATAGAAAATGCTGAAGCCGGCCTGGATGTCAGCGATAACTTGTGAAGTGATCTGATCGAATTCCGAAATGCGGGTATGATCGACGATAATGGCGGCCTGAGCCGAACACAAAAACACCGGTAGTAAACCGGCAAATGCCACAACTATTTTTAAAATCACAGACACATTCATATCGTTATACCCTCCCGACCTGGCGCCGGGCCGCTGTAGTAAAGGTAACAATGAGACGAGATTTAACAAGCAGTTTTTGAGAAAACCGCGGCGATAGACTATTTTCTAATAATCTGCTATTCTTGCACTCCCGCCAGGGCCTGTTTATTCACTTTGCCCGACTGGTACTTAGGCAGTTCAGCTATAAACTCGACGTATTTGGGGACTTTGTGGACGGCCAGTTCGGCTTTGCAATGGTTCTGGACGACTTTGGCCTCTATTTCCTGTCCGGACCTACAAACGACGACTGCTTTTATAGCCTCACCGAGGATATCATCGGGTACGGAGAATACCGCAACTTCCTGCACGGCATCGAGTTCGAGTATTTTCTCCTCGACTTCCTTAGCGCTGACTCGGTTACCGCCGACTTTCATGATTTCTTTTTTGCGGGAAACGATAAAAATCAGCCCGTTTTCATCTCGCCGAGCCAGATCACCGGTGAACAGCCAGCCGTTTCTCAGTACTTGCTCTTGTTCTTCCGGCTGATTCCAGTAGCCCATCATGACGCAATCGCCGGACACGGCGATTTCTCCGACCTGCCCGACCGGGGCCTCATTGCCGTTGGCGTCCGATATTTTTATGGTAACGCCGGGGACGGGAATCCCGATCGACCCGACATTGTCGGCCAGCATATCGGGTGGCAGCCATGTGAGGCGAGGCGAGCCCTCGGTTTGCCCGTACATGATATAAATTTCTTTGTCGCTGAATGCCGCCATGACTTTTTTGATAACTTCAGGCGCCATCGCGCCGCCGGCCTGCGTCAGATACCTGAGCTTCGGGAAATTGGCCGAGACGAAATTCTGATTAGTTAACAGAATCATGAAATTCGATGGCACGCCGGAAAATCCGGTCGTCTCCTTTTCCTTCATCGTATCGAGAATCACCTGCGGGAACGCGAAGCGATTATCGATAACGGTCTTGCCTCCGCAGAGCATATGTGTCAACAGCAGCGAATTACCGTAGATATAATAGAACGGCAGAATAACCATGATCGAATCTTTTGCCGTCAGTTTAAGATATTCCACCGTCGCGACCGTGTTCGATACCAGATTGCGATGCGACAGCATCACACCTTTCGGTGTACCGGTACTGCCTGATGTATAAAAAATGGCCGCCAGTTCGTGCGGGCAGTCGCCGAGATTATCGTGTCGCAGCTCATCGCCTTGTGCGACGGCTTCGAGACCGTCGAGTAGTTCATCGAGCGGCTTTTCGCTGTTCACATTCAGCACAGCATCGAATGACGCAGTCGTGACTCCGGACGATGACAAATCGAGATTTCTGTCCGTCACGACTACCTTGACCTTTGTCTTTTCGTCGATGATGGTATCGATATGGCGCGTGTATTTTTTCTGGATGAACAGCATTCTGGTATCGCAGTCATCCAGGATATAGCGAATCTTGTCAGGCTTGACCGATGTATCGACGGGAACAATAACGAATCCGGCCGCGGTCACTGCGAAGTAGGCGACGGCATACTCGACCGAATTTTCAATCATGACGGCAATGCGCGATCCCTTGTCCAACCCCTGCGCTGATATAAATTCTACTGCTTTGGCAACGCGCGTCAGAAGTTCTCGGTATGAAATTGTTACATCACCGTATTCAATTGCCGTTCCGTCGGGGGAAATCACCGCGCCGCGCCGGAGGATGTCGAAAAGCCTCATGATCGTCCCTTTGATGTATCAGGATTGCGTTATTGTTTCCTATCGGCGAAAGTCCGAATAACCTGATACGGCGATAACGGGCTAATGGCAAGAGAAATTTATCTTCACCAAATCTTTAAACCGGCGGCCGCCACGGCCATCGCAGCAAGGCGCAGAGGCGCCTCGTATTCCGTCTTATAAACAAACAATACAGCCCAAACATAAAACACCACATTGATTGTCTGTAACATTACTTTCTCTTCCCGATGCTAAAATGCCTGCATAGTAAGAAAGACCTCCCCGGTATGAGAGGGAGGTCTTTCTGCGGATACAATTGCTTGTACCGGAGGTGAACTAAGCGGATAACTGGCCGGAAAGGCTGATTATAGCATCAGTCTCCTTTCGATCTACTACCGCTTTGTGGTTCAAGGAAAGCACAGGTAAAGCATTATCAAGAAACTCCGGCTGAGTCATGTCCAAGAGATAGGTCAAGTCCATGATGGTCGCCGGAGGAGTAATATCAGGAGTTGTCGCGGTAACGACATTAGACAGGCCGGACCAGTTCGGAACCTCGTCGGCCGTCTTGATTGCAAAATAATACTGCGTATCAGAATCCAAACCGGTCACGGTGTACGATTCCGAGCTGCCGGCCGCCTGCGGTGACGGTTCGCCGCTCACTTGCGTCGCGCTATTGAAATTGAGGTCAGTGATCGGCGAGGTGCTGTAGCGAATGTCATATTCCGAGGCCGTACCGGTGCTGCCGTCATCACCCGGAGCCGTCCAGGTCAACACAATGCTGCTGCCGGTAATCGTACCGACGGCCAGATTGGCGATAATGGCCGGAGCAGTCTGCTCGGAGCCGGTCGTGGTGCTCACGACGTTCGACATGGTGTTCCAGTTGGGCACTTCGTCGGCTGCCTTGATTGCAAAATAATACTGCGTACTCGGATTCAGGCCGGTCACGGTGAATGATTCGAGATTGCCCGCGGCCTGCGGAGACGGTTCGCCCGTTACGGCGGTGGCGGCGTTGAAATTAGCCGAGGTAATCAAAGATGTCGAATAGCGAATATCATAGGTTGTTGCGGTACCCACAGCCCCATCATCACCCGGTGCGGTCCAGCTCAAGCTGACGGATGTACTCGTGTTACCGGTAACGGCAAAGGTCGTGATTCGCTCAGGCGCCGTATCTTCGGCGAGAGTGCTCACCATAATGACATTGGAAAGCGCCGACCAGTTCGGCACTTCGTCGGCCGCCTTCACGGCGATATAATAGTTGGTGGACGGCGTCAAACCGGTAATTGTAAACGATTCCGCCTGTCCTGCCGCCTGCGGTGACGGCTCGCCCGTTGCCTGAGTTGCTGCATCCCAGTTAGCCCCTGTTATTGCCGATGTCGAGTAGCGAATATCATATTCTGATGCTGTGCCATCGAGCCCGTCATCACCGGGCGATGTCCAGTGAATGGTAATCGTTGTCGGTGTTGCTTCGGCAGCGAGTACATTCCCTGATACGCTGAACAGAATTGCGATTGCCCCCAAAATGACTATATATGAAAAAGACATTTTGGCGCGACTGCATCTCGCGATGTTTGATTCCATGGTTTCTATCCCCTTCAAATGTTTCACTTCAGATTCGGCCAAGAAGTAATACAAAATCCGGGCCAAATCGGGGACAAACCGATAATGGCATGTGGAGGCATCACTTACAGCGATTCGAAGCACCCCGAAAAATCACGGTTTTCGGGCTTTTGCTGTGCAATTTCTGAAACCGGTTCAATCAATAGACAGGTAAATTGCCAACTGAAGTTCAAGAGTGAAACAATTTCCCCTAATCACGACTGTAATTAGGGAATTCGAGACGACGGACATATTAATTTTTTATTTTTAATCGTTACAAAACTAACTTTTTGTTGACTGAGCTGTTTGAACCTGTTTCTATGGAGCAAGTACATTAAGGAATGGAGGAAACCCGCATTGGATAAGGCAGGGGCGCCCGCGGGTTGGAAAAGGAGTAGACACGTTTTGGAAGTTGTAGATTAAGAAGAAGTGACGACGGAACGATTTTCTTCTTACCCCCCTCATCGTTTTCGTTTCGCGATACTCGCCTTGTCTGCAACGGCAGTTTTAAACTTGAGTGGAACACAATGTGTCGTCTGACACGAAAAATACTGACCAGTCGCTGTAACGAGCGCATAGCCGATACAATATATCTCTCGCTGTCTCTGTCCGAGGTGCCTCAATGACACTACTTCGGCGATTCGGCGGCGTGTGCATAATTCTCTTCGTATCGATATTATTGATTGAGCCGGCTCGAGCCGGCGGTGGCAGAACAACCGCTGATTTTCTTAATATGTATGTCGATGCCCGCTCCTCGGCCCTCGGCGGCTCGTATGCCGCATTGGCCGATAATGCCTCGGCCGCTTACTGGAATCCCGGAGGCCTCGCCGGTGTCAGTTCTTCTCAAGTGCTCTTCTCTCATTTCGCCTGGTATCAGGATATGACCTATGAGTATTTCTCGGTTGCAACGCCTCTTGGTCAAAGAGCCACGGCGGCTGTCAGCGCATCATATGTCAACTATGGGGAAATTCAGGGGTACGACAAATATGACAATCCGACCGGCCCGCTGGCCTCGACCTATGACATGTCGACGGCCCTGTCATTCGGATTCCAGGCCTCTGATGATTTCTATCTCGGCGGTACGGTCCGCTATATTTCGATGGCCCTCGATAACAATTCATCTTCCGGAATCATATTCGATATCGGCGCCCAGTGGCACCTCGATGATATTTCCTTCGGCGCGGCATTGGTGAATTTTGGCAGTCCGATTGACCTGTACGGCCAAAAGGAAGACCTTCCGACCGCCGTCCGCCTCGGGGCCGCGGTATATCCGATGGGGACATCTTTGGCTATCACGGGGGAAGTCGAAAAACGCTTCCATGAAAATACCCTGATTAAGGGCGGTACGGAATACTCGCCAATGCATAACTATTTCCTGCGGGCAGGTTATGAATTCAGTCCCGGGCAGGAGGTTCGTACTGTCGACCGGAGTATTTCCCTCGGTGTCGGCGCCCGGTTCGGCAAATCCCAGATCGATTACACTTTTTCACCAAGTTATGTCATTGGAGCCGAGGAAATCCACCGCTTCACACTTAGCTTCACTTTTTAGTTTTATTTTCCGACGATTTTCACGTAATACCGTATAAGAACTGACTGGGGAGGGATAGAAACGCCCCGATTTACCCTTGACATAAACGGTCGATAACGGTTCTATACGATAAACTTATCCGATTTTACGTCGACTTTTTATGTAGGGAAACGGCGGCCGGGATTGAGGTCGGCGGAACATTGTAAAGGAAAGTACGATCAGGCTATGGCTATTACCAGAAAAGACGGTTCGATTGAAATCAAGGATATCGTGGCGATTATTCGTCGGCGCAAATGGCTCATCATTATCCCGACTATTATCATCACTGCGATTACTTTCGCCGGCTCATTTATTCTGCCCGAGCGGTTCGAATCCTCTACCATGGTCGTCATCGACGAGAATATGCAGTTGTCTCGTGCTCTCCAGGAATACGTCCCCGGCCAGAACCAGGGCGGATTCGTCGCCATGCAGGAGCGGGAAAATCGTCTTATTTCCATTCGCAATGAAATCATCTCGACCCAGTATCTATCGCGACTCATCGATGAATTGAATTTGAATCAAAGCCAGAGCGTCACTCTCAGGGCCCAGAAGATGCACAACGAACGGCCCGACGTCGAGGTCGATGAACTCATCTACCGCATCCTTGTCGAGGACTTGCGTAATAATATCAGTGTCGCCTTTAACGGCCAGAATATCGTTCAGATTACGGCCGAATCCGGCAACCCGAAAGAGGCGATGGACATCGCGACCAAGCTGGCCGAGATTTTTAAGGACGAACAGCTCAAGCGCGACCTCAGTGGTGTCCGCGGCGCACTCGATTTTTCCGATGAGCAGTTGGCAATCTATCGCAAGAATCTCGAAGAAGCCGAGGATCGCTATTCGAATTTCCGGACTCGGTTCCTGCAGAACCAGCTCGATGAATCGGTCTCGGCCGATACCAACATCCGCGCTATCATGGCCGACATCGATAATATTTCTCTGCGCATCGAAAAAAACATCAATGACCAGACTCGCGTGCGCACATCACTGTCGAATTATAAAAAGTCGGAGCTTAATCTCGAAACAGGCAATGAGTACACGGATATCCTGAGTGATATTTATGCCGAGACCAAACGCCTGGCGGATTTCATGTCAAGATATACATGGTCGGATCCGAAAGTCATCAATGCCAATCTCAGCGTCAATAACAAGACGACCCAACTCGAAGGCATCATCGATAAGAAGGTGCCGGAACAATTCCCCGATGCGCCGAGAGAAGAGAGACGCCTGCTCTCGCAATTCTTCGCATTGAAACTCGAAGAGGATATCAATCGCCAGAAGAAAAAAGATTTCGAGGTCTCGCTGTCGATGCTCCGCGACCGCATTGCCAAACAACCTGAGTATGAAATCCAGCTCGAAAATTACGAAAACGAAGTTGCCTCGGCACGCCAGATTTACGAAACATTCCGCAATCAGTTGACCGGTTCGGAAATTTCGCAGTCGCTTATGCGCGGCGGCGCCGAATCGAAATACCGCGTTATGGAACCGGCCGCCATTCCCCTTGCCCCGGTCAAACCGGATCGGATCCGCCTCTCGCTGATGGGCTTCGTTCTCGGTATCGTTTTAGGCGGTGTTGCGGTGCTCCTGGCGGAAATCTTCGACAACTCGTTTAAAAAGGTCGAGGATGTCGAGGAAATCCTCAGTGCGCCCGTCTTGGCGACTATTCCAAGTATTCAGTCCATTAAGGGCAAAATCAAAGTATGATAATGCCGGTGCACGATGTTAAGCGTGCACTGACATAAGATGAATTCATGGACGCGATTCTTCTTTTAAATGGCTCCTACTCGACTCACGATTATCGCTTGATAAAAAGGAGAATTGTAACCGGCAAAGTGCGTCCGGTCATCATCGCCGTGGACGGCGGTATTCGCGCCCTGCAAAAGCTGAATATTCGGCCCGATTATTGGGTCTCTGATCTGGATTCATCTCCCCGACTGAAAAAGGGTTTTCTGACCGAGACGGAACTGCTCTTTTATCCCAGCGATAAAGATAAAACGGACGCGGAACTGGCGCTTGATCTCTGCCTTAAAATGAAAATTCGCGCGGTCGATATTTTCGGATGGGCCGATTCCGGTGGTGAAACCGACCATATGTTGGGAAATTTACTGTTACCGTTTCAATCGAGGATGTTAAAATCAATCTCCATCCGATTTATCAGTCCGAAACAGGTAATTTTTCCGTCAGGGGCGGGGAAAACTATCGTAACTCATGAGAAGGGAAAGCGGTTATCCATACTCCCGATAACCGCATCGGTGACGCTTTCGCTTCGCGGTGTTTTGTACTCCGCGAGAGATTTGAAAGTTTATCGCGGCCAGTCGATTAGCCTGCGCAATGAGATCACGGCCGACCGTGCGGTCATTGAGCATACAAAACCGGTGTTGATAATCATATCCGGATAAGTTTTTTTTCAATTATTATGTTGTACCAATGGGTCGAATATCGTACAATGCGATATTGCCTTGGGAAAAGTAGCGAAGGAGCACGAGGAATCACATGACATTGCGGGCCGCGGGAAAAACCGATATCGGGCTTGTCCGCAAGCTCAATGAAGATTCGATTAAGTTAGTGGCGGATCGCCAGTTGTTTATCGTCTGCGACGGCATGGGTGGTCACAATGCCGGCGAGGTCGCCTCGCAAACCGCCTGCGAAATTATTGGCAGTCTGTATCAGCATGCCTTCGAAGAAATTCTTAAAGACGATCGCCTGAAGCTCCCGCGCGTCTTTCCTCCCTCGACCGATGTCCTTATCAAATCCGTACGAATCGCCAATCACTGGATTAATAAAAAATCATCCGAAAATCCATCCCTGTCCGGTATGGGGACGACCGTTGTGGCGGCGGCTATCGAGAAGGACATTATTACTATTCTGCATGTCGGCGACAGCCGCATCTATCGGCTGGCCAACCGTCGCCTGCACCCGCTGACTATCGACCACAGTTGGGCGGCCGAACTCGAGCACTCGGAACATATTTCGGCCGAGGAAGCCAAGAACCTCGTTAACAGAAACGTGATTACCCGGGCGCTTGGCGTTAAACAAAACGTAGAAATCGATGTCGCGGTCGAAAAAATCACGGAAAACGATATCTATATTCTCTGCAGCGACGGCCTCTGCGGATTCGTTGACGACGGCGATATTCGAGACGTTGCCGTATCATGCAAGGAAGACGTTCATCAGATCGTCGATCAATTGGTGCAGTTGGCCAATGACCGAGGCGGCTCGGACAATGTCAGCGTGATTGCTTTTAAAGTTGATGGCAAATTCGAACCGTCCGATTATTCCGAACTCGATACCGTCACGGTGAACGGTGAAGGAAATCAGTACTTCGAATTCGAGGAAGAATGGGCGGCCAAGGCGGAAGTGGCCAGTTCGCAGAAAAAAAAAGACCGTGAAGTAAGCGAGGGGAAAAAGGGGCTCCCGATTCTCGGAGCGGCATTTATCATTGTCATTCTGGCGGCGATTTTCTACTTTATCCTCAAGGGCTGATTCGATTTAGGGTTAGCCATTTTACTCCCAAAAGCCGCTTTTCACTTTTTCCATTTTTGATTGACAAATCGTTTGGGAAGTGTATATTATCCGCCTGACATAGAAATTCAGAATGCGCCCATAGCTCAATTGGATAGAGCGTCTGGCTACGGACCAGAAGGTTGGGGGTTCAAATCCTCCTGGGCGTATTTTTTTATTGGGGTATGAATAACTGATTCCATTTACAAAAACAAAAATGTTTATAATAATGGACTCGATGATTTAATCCATATGCTAGTCACAATCTATCGCCATTTTTATTTCCACAAATGTTGCAATACTAAAACATTTTGGTTAATTTACTTTTTAGTCAACGTTATACCAATATTTCTTTAATTGTATCATAATAAATGGGGTTGTATATGGAAGAGGGAAAAAGAAATTTAATAGATAAACTGCCGGATGTTATTCAAGAATTAGTGCGACCACATGGCGACATTCGCAATATTATTACAAGCGGATATCATTCTGATGTTATTGTAACAGGAGATAAAGAAGTCATAAAAATTGTGGGACATAAGAATCAGTCACATTGGTCTTCAATAGAGGAAGCGGCAGAGTTTGGGACAAAAGTAGCCATTTACCATAAAAAACTTGCTTCTATATCATCCAAATTGGCCCCGCAGTATCTACGCTGGGGTATTTTTCCGCTCAATACCGAGAAGGCTGATTCTTTAATAATGGTTTTTTGGTTGCCCAATCTTGGAAATGACCTGCAAAAATTAATTCGAGAGAGTATCATACCTCCCAAAGAGGCAATTAAGCTAATGCTTGATTTTATTGGAACTATTGGGACAACGCGAGATCCTAATGGAAGAGTCGCAATCGGTATTGATGCCAAGCCGGCGAATTTCTGTCTTTCATCCGATAAAAGGCACCTGATCCATATTGATTTTGTACCACCAAGATATATTTTAAATAATGGATATTTTGAAATTGAATCGCCCGGCCCTTTTGATCCTGATGGATATAATTTTGGATTATGGAGGTTTTTCTCAATTGAAGGAATGATTGCAACATTTTCAGTCTTTATGTGCGTCAATAGTCCGAGTCTCTGGCCTTTGGTCACATCTGAAATCTTAAAGTGGTTGAATCATAAAAAAGAGACTAAGGTTTATAATTGGGCTTCGAGAGTCTTTGAAAACGCAAATAAAGCTTCTGCAATTAAGACTTATAATAACTTTTTACTGCTTCGACTGTCAGCGGCAAAACTCGCCTACTTATACCCGGAGTCAAGAAGCGAGTTGACTTCTGAATTTCATTTACTGACTCACTATGAGAGTGGACCTGTACAGGCGAGGTTACATTCCGCGCGTTCAATTCTCCTGAAATATGTTAGTATTTTTGAATCGCGCAAATCTAAGCCGACAAGAAAAAGGAAAATAGGCACAAACCTAATTAGCAATTGGGAACGGGCCATAACATTTATTTCCGATAAAAACAAAATTGACCTGCATGAATATCAAGTATTTGGCGAATTAGTGACTACTTCAAGTCAATATAAAACGGAATTGCTATATTTATTGAATGATCTGTCTGCAAAGGCATACTCAAATGGTCTTGAGACACCATATACAAACCTTATTTGCGCTGCTCCAGGAATCGGCAAATCTACTATTGTTAAAGAAATTCATAAATCTCTAAAAAAGACGCCCTTTTGCCAAACTGACCTTTCTGAATATGATAATACCGAACAAGCAATAAATAATCACCTTCAAGATATTTATGAACTAATCCGATCAAGTAAAAACTCAATCGTAATGGCATGTATTGATGAGATTGACACTTCAAGAAATGGCCAATACATTTTTTCCAAATTGATCAAACCTATGTATGGCAAAGAATTTACACTTAAAAAAGGGGTTAAGACTTCTTTTAACAACTTAATTTGGCTATTTATTGCATCTAGTGCTAATTCTTCAGATGAATTTAAAAAAATGTTCTCAGGAAAGGTTAACAAGGCGAAGGATTTTATATCTAGAATAAAAAGGCCATGCGATCTAACCGGCAAAATAACCGATCCAAAGGAAAAGATTGTTCTTTTTATATTCCTACTACTTAAAAAGGCCCCTCATATCATGTATGTAGAGGCATCTGCCCTAGTAAATGTTGGTGTTCAGGAATTTGAAACGACACGTGATATTGAATCATTCGCGGAAAAGACATCACAAAATGTTATCACTGGAAATCCAGTGTTAATGCTTAAACATCTTGATATCGGTAATGAGGAAATTGCCAAAACAATTAAATACATAGAGAGTATTAATCCTGATTTATTAACAACAACAATTAGTATTAAAGGAGTCGTATAAATTGCGATAATCATTCGGCAAAAAAACTATTATTTCATTTTATTTTTTTGGTTTGGAGAAATGTATATAGATATTAGCCTGCCAAAAGAGACCGTTAAATAACTCATATTACAATAGAGTTGACAATAATAATTTCTAATTCATTTTCCTCGCCTTATTGACAAATTGCAATTCATTATGCTTTATTATTTAATTATCCCCCTTTTTTTCTACATCCCCCGTCATGGGGACGAAGCGGACCGGGATAATCGCCGTGCGCTCCAGTTTGCCCTTTTGCTTCTCCAATAGTATTAACTCTTGATGCTCATCGTCGCCCACCGGAATCACCATCCGCCCGCCCTCGGCCAACTGTTCGATAAGCGGTTTCGGAATATCCTCCGGCGCACACGTTACGATAATAGCATCGAACGGCGAAGCCTCCGGCCAGCCCTTATAGCCGTCGCCGCATCTTACAAAGATATTACTGTATTCCAATGAATCCAATATCGCTGCGGCTCGCTCACACAGCGGCTCGACGATTTCGATCGTGTACACCGAGTCGACGATTTCAGCAAGAATCGCCGCTTGATATCCCGATCCCGTGCCGATTTCCAGCACTTTATCGTCTTGCGACAGCGCCAGCAACTCGGTCATGAGACCTACGATATAGGGCTGAGAAATCGTCTGCCCCTCGCCTATCGGCAGCGGGTAATCATTGTACGCCTCGTTGCGATAAAACTCGGGTACAAACCGATGCCGCTCTACCGCCTTCATGGCATCAAGGACCGCCTCGTCGGAAATACCCCGGCCGGCTATCTGAACGGCAACCATTCGCCGGCGCTTGGCCGCGAATTCCTCGTCGACAGTTGCCATAATAGACTCAACCGCAATAAAATAAAGGAGAATAGCCAAAAGGCATATGCGTTTGCTCATACAGACCCCTCTGTTACCCTCAATCAAATTTCTGAATCCAATCTTGTCAAGAGTTATCCGATTGGCTATACTTATGCGTATAAGAAAACGATAAGACTACGCGACGAATTTCCTATGCATTCGCCGAAATGATTGTGAAGGGAGTCCTATGACTGTGAAACAGACAAAGATTCTGCCTCTGAGTATTGTATTTATCCTGGCGGCGCTACTGGCTCTGCCTATTTTGACCAGCTGCGCCAAGCAGGAATTGCAGCCGCCGATAGCCAAAAAGGCGCCGCACACCGAGGTCCGGCATGGACAGGAAGTTACGGACAATTATTATTGGCTGCGTGAGCGGGATAATCCCGAGGTCATTGCCTATCTCGAGGCCGAAAACGCGTACACCGATTCGATGATGAAGCACACCGAGGCTCTGCAGGAAAAGATATTCGAAGAGATGAAAAAGAGAATCGTCGAAGACGATACCGATGCTCCGGTGAAGATCGATTCATTCTATTATTATTCGCGCGAAGAAAAGGGCAAGCAGTACAAAATCCACTGCCGGAAGCTGAAATCGCTCGATGCTCCCGAGGAGATCCTCCTCGATGTCAACCAGATGGCCGAGGGTTTCGATTATTATGATCTCGGGCACTATTATATGAGCCCTGACCACCGCCTGATGGCATACACGGTCGATACCGCCGGCGGCGAACATTATTCCATGTACGTCATGGATGTGACGACGCATGAAATGCTTCCGGATGTCGTCCCTGATATGGATGGACAGGTCGTGTGGGCAAATGACAACAAAACGCTCTTCTACACGACGCTCGATGAAATCAATCGCCCCAATAAATTATTCCGCCATATTCTTGGTCATCCGCTTAAGAACGACGTAATGGTTTTCCATGAAAAGGACGACCGCTATGGCCTCTACCCGTCCAAATCGGCCGGTAAAGATTATATCCTCCTCGGCCTGTGGACGAACAACTCTTCGGAGTATTACTTCCTTCCGGCCGATAGGCCGACCGGCAAGTTTCGCCTCATCAAGGAACGCCAGCCGATGGTCGAATATCAGGTCAATCAGCGCGGCGATAAATTCTACATCATGACCAATGAGAATGCGACGAATTTCAAGATGATGACTGCACCGGTCGACAACCCGACGTCTCGCAACTGGCAGGAATTCATCCCTCACCGCGATTCAGTCATGCTGACCGGGTTTACACTCTTTGCCAATTATATCGCACTGTTCGAGCGGGAAAACGGATTGGAGCAGGTGCTCGTGCACAACTTCTCCAACGGTGAGGAACACCTCATCAAATTCCCCGAAGACCTGTACACCGTTTCGGCAAAAGATAATGTCATGCTGAAGGTCGATGTTCTTCGGCTGAGTTACCAGTCGATGATAACGCCGTCGACAACCTATGATTATAACATGCGGACGCGCGAATTAAAGGTAATCAAGCAGAAGGAAGTCCGCGGCGGCTATGACAAGCAGCACTACATCACGAAACAGGTCATGGCAACGGCTCCCGACGGCGTCAAGATTCCGATTTCGCTCATGTATCGAAAAGGAGTCAAGCTCAACGGTCAAAACCCGCTGTATATGCTCGGGTACGGCTCATACGGCATCTCGGAAGATCCGAATTTCTCAGCCTTGCGGCTGAGTCTGATCGATCGCGGATTCGTGTATGCCAAGGTGCACGTGCGCGGCGGCAGCGAATTGGGCCGCTGGTGGTACGAGGACGGTAAACTGCTGAACAAAATGAATACATTCACCGATTTCATCGCCTGCGCCGAGTATTTAATCAGCGAGGGGTATACATCGAAAGAAAAGCTCGTCGCCGTCGGCGGCAGCGCGGGAGGCTTGCTGATGGGAGCGATCTCGAACATGCGCCCAGATATGTTCAAGGTCATCCTGGCCGATGTCCCCTTCGTCGATGTCATCAATACCATGATGGACGCCTCGATTCCGCTGACCGTTAATGAATACACGGAGTGGGGCAATCCCAATGAAAAAGAATATTATGATTACATGTTGTCTTATTCCCCATATGACAATGTCAGGGCGATGGATTATCCAAACATGCTGATTACGGCGGGATTGAATGATCCGCGTGTGCAGTACTGGGAACCGGCCAAATGGACGGCAAAATTGCGTGCCATGAAGACCGATCACAACCGCCTGTTATTGAAAACGAATATGGGCGCGGGCCACATGGGCGCTTCGGGCCGCTATGACTTTATGAAGGAACTGGCATTCGAATATGCCTTTATCCTCGATGCCCTGGGAATAACGAATTAATCGGTGAATGCAGAGAAAATGAAAAAGGCCGGACTGTAAGTCCGGCCTTTTTCTATTTCCGCGCCAGATAAAATGTCCGGGCCATCTCCGGCCAGCCCATATTTCGATCATCGTTATAGATATCGACCGAAGAAAATCCGGCTTCTTTCAGCGCAGCAGAGACTTTATCCTCCGGATAATGCTGGGATAACAACATGACGTCGCTTCGCTTCCATGCGCCATCGTGCAATCGGAACATCGTAAATCCCAGTTTTCCCAGCCCCTTGTCTTCCTCAAAGGTAATGACGGCAATAAGTGCGCAATCGTCTAAGACTTTTCCGGAACTGCCCGTCTTCCAGTATTTCACATAGTTATCCCAGCTATTCAGATCAAAAAGAAAATATGCGCCATCTTTCAACACATTGCCGATATTGGCAAATGCCTGCTGTAACTCCTCAATCGTCATTATATGATTGAGACCGTCACAGGTGGAAATGGCCGCGTCGAATTTTTCATCCAGAGTGAAGTCTCGGGCATCCTTGACATGAAATTCGGAATTTGGCGCATTAGTGCGGGCATAGACAAGCATCTCCTCGGAGGCGTCGATACCGGTCACCTGCATCCCCGCCTCGGTTAGATCCTGAGCCAGTTGTCCGTTTCCGCAGCAGATATCAAGGACTTTGCTGCCTTTCGGAAGCTTCGGCAGCCAGAGTTTTTCCATCGCCGGCGTGACTTCATTGAGAAATCGGCGAGCCATGAACTTATTATAGAACCATGCCAAATCATCATACTCGGTATAGCGCTCATTGGACATAATGGAATCCTTCGTCATTGTGTTTTCTCTCTATTACGATGATTCATCCGATAGGTTTCCTCGGAAACAGGGCCGATTCCATCTTGAAATCTACATGAATTTATCGTATCCTTGTAATTGAAGGGATTGTGAGCCATGATGATTGCAAAGATCATTTTCTATATCGTCGGCATTGCTATCATCTTTCTGTGGGGACTGTTTGCCATCACATCATGGCGGGAGAGGAAATCTCGCGCCTTCTTCCTATCCCTTCTTCTCGCTATTCTGTCCTATATCGCCTGGTTCAATATCGAAGAAGTATTTCTTCCCGGTCCGTACCTGTATTTTGTACCGACGATATTGTTTTTCATAGTTCTCCTGTTGTTCTTTCTCCCCTTGGGCAAATCCCGGATTATGAATATTGAACCGAGCGCCGAACGCATCGACGAGCGCGATACTATGTTCGCCCGGGAAGAATACATGGCCGGGACAGATAAGCACATTCAGTATTATCAAATGCATCCGGAGCTCAAGCAAATCGATGAGAAAATGCGAAAGCTCCCCCAATTGATGGCTCCGGGAGCGAAGTATTATGATCCCATCAGGTCAACATATGTCGATGCGATCTTTAAAGAGATTCGGGATATGACGACGAAGGTAGACGGTCCCGTTAACCCGATCAAGACTGAATTCTCAGCGGATGAGTTTACAAAAAATATTAAGCAGGTTACCCGCCATCTCGGTGCGATTGATGTCGGTATTGCCGCTGTCGATCCTCGGTTTGTTTATTCGCATGTCGGGAGGGGGCCGGAGACCTGGGGTGAGCCTATTCACATATCCCATTCATCCGTGATCTGTTTTACGGTCGAAATGGCATATGAGAATGTCGAGATGGCGCCGAAGTTACCTATTACCGAGGAGACGGCAAAGGGCTATTTTGATGCGACCGTCATATCGCTTGCCCTGGCAAGATTAATTCGTGACCTGGGTTACTCGGCCCGTGCACATATATCCGGCAGCAATTATCAAATCATATTGCCTGCCGCGGCTTATTTCGCAGGGCTTGGTGAAATCGGCCGCCATGGATATCTGATATCACCGACTCTTGGACCGCGCATCAGGCTCGGGGCTGTGACAACCGATATGCCTCTCAATCTTGATAAGCCAATTAGCTTCGGCGTGCAGGACTTCTGCGATAGGTGTAAGCGATGTGCCGACAATTGCCCATCGGCATCAATACCACACGGCCAGCCGAAATCGGTTAAGGGAGTTACCAAGTGGCCCCTTGAGGTCGAGTCATGTATCATCTACTGGCGCAATATCGGTACGGACTGCGGACTTTGTATGCGTGTTTGTCCCTTCAGCCATCCCCCGTCTTTGATTCACAATCTTGTCCGACAGGGAATCAAACGATCCTCGTTTGCCCGAGCCTTATCGCTCCGAGGCGAAGATTTTTTCTACGGATCGCGTATTCCCTATTAATTGATACTCGTCGCGATAATTCCCTTTAGTATCTGTTCCTCTTCAGCAGCAACCTTGCCCATGACCTTTTCAATCGTCCCGCCGAACATTTTGCTCATGAGCCCGATATTCATCTGGGCGATCTTGACCGTGCCGTCGGCCGTTTCATAGACACCGATTCGGCAGGGCATCATGGCTGCGACCATTTTGTTCTCGTCGTCTTCCAAAATCGCGAAGGCATGATCGGGTTGACAAATCGACAGGATTTTCATTTTTGTCATTTGCTCATATCCGGATTCCTGAAGAGTCTTCTGTAAATCATAGATTTTTGGCACCTTCCATCCGGCGGCCAGTGTCTCCTGTTCGATTTTCGCGACTGTTTCCTCGAGTGACAGATTACTCTCACTTATATGGAGCATCTTATTCGGCAGAACGAACCAGACGGTGAGAGCGACCAAAGCGGCCCCGACAATAAGGCCAATAATAAATGAACTCAGGCTTCCCATTCCTTAATCCTTTCCGATCACAATTATTTTGTCTACGGTTTGGATACGAATGGATTGAAAAGGATTCAAAAATCGATGAGAAAAACGGAATCAGACTGCTTTCGACGCACGGCCGAGTTCAATCCCGAGCATTTTCATTTTGCGGCGGAGATTCGTGCGATCGAGTTGCAACATCCGGGCGGCCGCGCTGATATTGCCGTCGGTCTTACGCATCGTATTGATTATCTGCGTTTTTTCGAACTGGCGGACGCGAGCCGTCAGGCCGACATCTTCTACCGTATCGGTCTTTTGCTGCAAGTTCAGATAATCTCGGACATCATCAGACGAGATAACATCCGACTCGGCCAGAACGATCAGCGATTCGACGGCATCAATAAGCTGGCGAACATTGCCCGGCCAGTCATACGAAACCATGATATCGATCGCGCCGTCGGAGAAGAACTTGGGTGATAATCCCTGTTGACTCGTGTACTGCGCCGAACTTTTTTCCACTAACAGCGGGATATCCTCTTTCCTCTCGCGCAGCGGCGGCATGAGGATCGTGACTCCCTTGAGGCGGAAGAATAAGTCTTCCCGGAACGATCCTTCCTTGACCATATTCTCGAGGTTTTTATGGGTCGCACATAGGACCCGAATTTCGGTGTGCTTCATCTCCTCGGCGCCGACCTTCTGGTATTCGCCGGTTTCCAAAACACGTAATAACTTGGCTTGAGTGGATAAATCAAGATCGCCGATTTCATCGAGGAAAATCGTCCCGCCGTGAGCATATTCGAAAATACCGGGACGGTCACTCACCGCGCCGGTGAACGAACCTCTCGTGTGCCCGAATAGTTCCGATTCGACCAATTCGGGCGATTTATGATTGCAATTGAGAATCGCGAAATGCATTTCTTTGCGGCGGCTCGTGAAATGAATTGCCCGGGCGACCAGTTCCTTGCCGGTACCGGTTTCGCCCAGAATCATCGCCTTACTGTTCGTGCGAGCCATCTTGCGAATCAGTTCATACACCGTACGCATCGGCTGAGAACTTCCGACCATTTTGTATACGCGATCGGCATATTCAATGAGCTTTTCCGGATTATTGGCAAACAGCCGAGACTCAACGGCCAACCGTACCGATTGCACGAAGCGTGACACAGCCTCATTGCGGGACATCGGAGACAGTGAATCTCCCTGTTCCCCATCGATGGAATCCTCGCCCTGCTCATACAGGACTATCGGAATGTCGGGATACATCAGCTTCAGTTGCCGGGTAATATCCTGCGACTCGGATGAAACGCGGAATGAGCGCAAAATGATTGCGCCGATTTCATCCATATCCGAGATGGCCTTAGGAATGTCGGCGACTATCGGTGCCCAAAGCAAACGATAGTAATTCCCGAGGATACTCTCGATCTGATGTTGTACACCCCGATCGGTATCGATACCGAGAAGGGTGATATTCTCTGAAAATGGCATTCGAGGCTCCGGCATGGAAAAACCTACTGCAATAGGTAAAAAAACAGCCGATTCCTCCGACTCGATTTAGCGCACTAGACTCTTTGTATACTATGATACGGCCAAAATTGAAAACGGTCAAGCAAAATGAGGCATTTCGATGCATATTTACCCACATAATTATTATAAAAATGGGACATATTGCCCCACTTAATCGGTTTTCCTGTCATGGTCTGTCAGTCTAACCAAATATTAATAAATGAGTTATGCCGAGTTGTTCAAATTTTTCACACTTGGCACAGTCATTGCTTAATAGTATAGATGAGGATTAAAGGGAATTAATTCGAGGACCTTCGCAAGTATTGAAGGGGGGCTAGTAGAGGGGTCATGCCACGGCTTGACCCTTTTTTTTTTGCCTAAAAGAATATTTTAATCGTACTTTTCATACTTGTTTCTCATTTTTTCCGATCATTTCATAAAATCTCGTGACATTTGACGGCATTTTACGAATAATAAGGTAACAATAACCGTTTCTATTCCTGAAATCATAGATTTAAAGGTGAGTATATATGACCCAATCTATAGTCCAAGTAGATGCGTTCGCCGACAGGCCATTTGTCGGCAACCCGGCCGGCGTCTGTATTATGAAGAAAGCCGCCGATGAAACATGGATGCAAAGCGTCGCCGCAGAAATGAATCTGTCCGAAACCGCTTTTTTATATCCAATTGAGACCGGTTATCATCTCCGCTGGTTTACTCCCCTGGCCGAAGTCAGATTATGCGGGCACGCGACTCTGGCCACGGCCTATGTTCTTTTTACCGATGGATATGTACCCAAAACCGACCAAATCATCTTCCATACGCTGAGCGGTGACCTCATCGCCGCCTATGACGATGGCTGGATCGAACTCGACTTCCCGGTCCGTATAACGAGCCCCTGTACGCCCCCTGCAGGGCTTCTCGAAGCGCTCGGCGTCACATCCGAGTATGTCGCCAATGCCGGAGAGGATTATCTAGTGGTTGTCGACTCGGATGATATCGTCAGGGCAGTAAAGCCGGATTTCAATCGCTTATCCGGCCTGACGGTTCGCGGCATTTCCGTGACCGCCAAGGCTGCGAAAAAATATGACTTCGTGTCCCGGTTTTTTGCCCCGGCTGTCGGCATCAATGAAGACCCGGTCACCGGATCGGTTCATTGTGCCCTGACTCATTACTGGTCACAGCAACTCGGCAAAAAGGAGCTCTTCGCCTATCAGGCCTCGCAACGAGGCGGCGAATTGCGCCTGAGGCTGGAGGGTGACCGCGTCAAAATTCGCGGTAAGGCAACGATCACTATCCGCGGCGAACTGACTTGCTAAAAAAACGGCGCCCCCGCTTCTCGTCGAGGGCGCCTGAGCGTAACAGTATACACTGTATGGCGTAGGTACTTAGTGAGGCTGCTTTATTTCATTAAGATCATCTTACGCGTTTCGGTCTGCACTCCGGCCTGAATCTTATAGAAATAAATTCCGCTGGCCATCGTGCCGCCGTCCCAATTAACCGCATGCTCGCCCGCATTCATAACACCGTCAACGAGCGTACTGACCCGCTGGCCGTTGATATTGAACACATCCAGGCGCACATAAGTCGCTTCCGGAAGAGCGAAACGAATCGTCGTGACCGGGTTGAACGGATTCGGATGGTTTTGGGAGAGCGAGAATTCCCGAGGCAGCGCCTCGAACATTCCGTTGCCGTCTCCATAGACAACACCGCTCTCGCAGGTATACGTCGCGACATTCGCCGCATCGTCATAGGTGTACGATGCATGCGTCACATCCGTGACCTCGAAACACCACTCGCCGGACGGTTTCTTGACGCCGCCGGTCTGGAATGATACGGTGCCGTCGGCCGCCGTCGTGCCGCTGTATGTGCCGGAGGTCGGGCCGGTCGCAGTGACATACACAGTCGCGCCGGAAACGGCGAGGCTATTGTCATCGACGATCGTTACCGTGCAGGTGCCGACATAATTCGGACCGGATTTCGCCCGGCCGACTGTCATGGCGCCGACATGCATCGATGATGTACCTTGCTCATAAACCGTAATATATCCGGTCTTGACTTCGCCGTCCGAACCATAAGCATTACTCGCCGTCAAACTGACCGTATAGGTGCCCGGCGCGGTGTATGTATATGATGGATTCTGTGCCGTCGAGGTGCCGCTTCCATCGCCGAAATCCCAACTCCAGGATGTCGGGGCGCCTGTCGAAAGATCCGTGAAGTTCACGGTCAGAGGCGCATATCCGGCTGTCGGAGAACCGACAAAATCGGCCACCGGTGGTTGCGGCGTGCTGCTGTATTCGATATACATCTGGTCGATATACACCGGGTCGAGCGAGACATTACTCCAGCTACGATCCGAATCGAGGACTCGAATATATACCGTTCCGCTGAGACCGCTCGGAAGAGCCGCCGAATAGACCTGCTCGGTTGCGCTGGCAACGGTTACCAGTGTCGTATACGTTACATCATCGGTGGAATAGGCGAACGTGAAATTATCTCCATCGCCATTGGCAGGTCGATATGCTTCGACATAAAATGTCGCCGACGTGCTGCCCGAGACGAAGAAATCCCACTTATGTTCGAGATAGCTGTATGTCTTGACGGGATGACCGGTATACTGGATTTCAGTAATGACTTCATAGCTATTATCGCTGCTGCTGGTATTGGCGAATGAACCGGAAACGGTACCGTAGACCGGAATGTCCGACTGGGCATAGGCGAAGCTGGATACGCCCGGTTCCGTCACGGTGATATAGTCGATCTTCGTCTCCGTATCCGAGCCATACGGGCTGGTTACCGTCAGCGATACCGTGTAGGAGCCTGCCGCACTATATTCATACGACGGATTCTGACTCGTCGATGTGCCGACACCATCACCGAAGTCCCAACTCCAGGTCGTCGGCGAACCGGTAGACAAATCGGTGAAGGCCACCGTCAGCGGATATTCACCGGATGTCGGTGAGCCGCTAAAATTCGCTATCGGCGCAGCCGGAGCCGTCACGGTGATATAATCGACCTTGATTTCATCATCTGAACCATAGGCATTCGTGGCCGTCAGCGTGACAGTATAGGTGCCGGCCGAGGTGTAGGTATACGACGGATTCTGTACCGTCGAGGTGCCTACCCCATCGCCGAAATCCCAACTCCATGCGGTCAGTGTATTCGTCGACAGGTCGGTGAAGTTCACCGTCAGCGGGTATTCGCCCGATGTCGGAGTGCCGCTGAAATTGGCCACCGGCGGATTATTCACCGGGCCCATAGCATCGAGGGCATCTTTGGCATTGACAATACCGGTGCCAATATAGCGGGTACCGCTGTACGGCGTTGTATTGTTTACCATCAGGTTCCATTTGTCGGTCGCACTGAGCGAGGGATCCTGTGATTCCAGCAGTGCCGCCACGCCGACGACATGCGGGCAGGCCATCGAGGTGCCATCGAACTGGGCGATATAATCGCCGGTCGGGTCGGCCGGATCGGTCGTCGTGCTCATGATGCTGACGCCCGGAGCCGCGATATCGACCCAAGTACCGTAATTCGAGAAACTCGCCACCGCGCCGCTTTGGTCGGTCGCGCCGACATCGAGGCAATCGGTGCGGGCGCCGAGATAATCCGCGCTGCTCGATCCGCTGTTACCGGCGGCGACACAGACCAGAACATCCTGAGCGACCAGGAAGTCGCAGGCCGCGCCGAGACCGCCGTCATTCGATGTACCGAATGAGCAGTTTACGGCCGCGACATTGACGCCTGACTGCTTGAGATTACCGAGATAATACATACCCTCGGCGACATAGTCCATAATGACAACGCCGACATCTTGATTGAGATATCGCAGCGTGTAACCGATGCGGCAGGGAATGACCTTCACGCCGTCGGCATTCGTGCCGGAGAACGTTCCGTCCCCGAAACCGCCGGCAATACCGGCGACGGCATAGCCGTTGTTCGTAATCGCCGCAATCGTACCGGCGACATGTGTGCCATGGCCATTGCCGTCAAACGGATCATTGTCAGCCGTGCCGCAATCCGAATCGATGCAGGAATAGACATACCAGTCACCGCGATCGACGAAATCCCAGCCGATGACGTCATCGGTGTAGCCGTTGCCGTCGTCATCGATGCCGTTGCCGGGAATTTCACCCGGATTGACCCAGATGTTACCGTTGGTGCTGTTATCGTTCGGGCCGGGCGGATTGCTGCCGCCTAAATCGCCGTGATCATACTTGACACCGGTATCGAGAACACCGACGACGACGGTCGCATCGCCATTCTGTGAATCCCAGGCCAAATCGGCATCAATGCCGTAGGTGTCATAGTAATGCCACTGATAGGTCGGGTAATAGCCGTCATTCGGTGTCGCCTTGACAAGATGCACACTGATCGGCTCGACATGGTCGACCTCGGGCAGCGCAGCATAGGCAGCCATGGCCTCATCGAGCGTCCCCTCGGAAATCAAAACTTTGTAGTGGCGGGACAGATTCTGCCCCTCATTGGACGCCGCGAAGGCTCCCCGATCGGTGCCGGGAAACTGCGGTTGCAGGCGCAAGACCTTGAATTGGTCGGCCAGGGCGGCGAAATCGCCGCGGTCGGACAGAGCCAGGTTCGTTGCAATATCTTTACCGTGATCAACGGTGATGTCATCCTTGAGTACAACTATGAAGCGGTCCGGGACGTGCCCGAGAAATGTTTCTCCGTTATTAATGAATTTGGCCGGGTCGACGTTCAACTGCGTGACGCCGAAAGCCAGAGATGATAGCGCCAATAGGCACAATAAGAAATAAGCTCCACTCTTGATCATGAATCCTCCGGACGGTTGATTGAAATAAGGGTTTGTTGTGAGGGATAACCGTCTAATGCGTAGTACCACCCCCTTTCGACTCTTGAAACAAGGTTGCCCGTTGCGGGCAATGCGGAAAGCCCTACAATTAATAGTGCGGGAAAAAAGGCAAATAAATACCCCTTTTGTCATCTTTAATTTACAGTAGTGAGATGTAGATTTGGGCATTTGGGGTAAGATTGTACGCAAAAAATAAGGGGCGGGATTGCCGTCCCACCCCCAGCACTGCGCTTCAAGAGTCGGAAGAACACCACAAGATTGTGGTAACTCCAATTACAGGTATATACTCGATACCAAAAAAATACCCCTCGGAAGAAAAAATTCTCACGAAGGGCAAAAAAAATCGGTAAAAACGTCGGATTTTCGTTATTTGAATATGCAGCAGGGCGGTGTTCCATTCTTAATGAGATAGTTAAGCAGATATGTCGCATCGGCTTGGTTGACGCTGTTGTCACAGTTTACGTCTGCCGCCCGCATTGAAACCGGGGGTTTTCCGCCCTTAAATACGAAGCGGACGATATAATTGGCGTCGGCCGGGTTTACGATACCGTTTCCATCGGCATCGCCGCATGCGACACCGTCAAAATCGTGAATCGTGCTGACCAGCTCATAAATATCAATACAGCCATTGCCGTATTCGAAAGACGGCGGAGTAATAAGCCCCCAATCGAGCTCTCTGCGCGCCGTACTGCGGACATGCATAATCATCTCGCCCGCGGAAATGTCCGGATTCTCGGCCTTGGCCATAGCACATCCGGCGGCTACTAGCGGAGCCGAGAACGATGTGCCACTCCAGGTTCCCCAGTTGTATTCGCCGGCCAATGCGCTGTACAGGTTTACTCCGGGCGCGCAGACATCGATAAAATTGCCGTAGTTCGAAAATTCTGCAATATACTCGTCTTCGTCAATTGCCGAGACAGCGAGAACTCCCGGAAACGCCGCCGGATATATCGGCACCGTCAGCGACTCATTGCCGCTTGCGGCAATCATGATGACATCGCGATCTTTCGTGAAATCAATCGCATCTTCGATCGCCGCGCTGGCTATTTCCATACCGAAGCTCATATTGATAACATCCGCGCCATGTGTCGCGGCCCAGCGGATGGCTCGAGCCGCATCAAACGAGGTGCCGATACCATCGCCGTCGAATGCCTTGATCGGAAGGATATTACAATCCGGGGCGGCCAGCAGAATCAGACCGGTCACGAATGTACCATGCCCATAGGCGCTGCCGCCTTCATCGGTCGGGTCATTGTCATTGTCAATAATATCCCGTCCGGGAATTAAATTCGCCGCCGCAAACATAGGATGATTGAAATCGAGCCCATTGTCAATCACGGCTACCGTTACCCCGGCGCCGGTCGATAGTAACTGGGCCTGCGTAATACCGAGATCATAGTCGGCCGGTTGAGTATAGAAACTCTCGGGACTGACGCCCATAAGATAGGTTGGTCGGGATTCATCCGGGAATGAAATACTCATCTGGAAGTTTTCGGGAAACTCCATGAGATAATTCGGTTCGGCGAATTCGACAAAAGGATTTTTGGCCAGAGTATCAAGGATATCGGCCTTATCCGTACCCGGCAAATATTCGACAAGGAAAATCCCCATACCGGGGATGCTGTCCTGAATACCGGCTCTGTCCGGAGGCCAGACATCGGCTGGATTAACGCCGTTTTGCAATTTGGCGACAAACTCGTTTTCGATTTCCACCACGGCCGCCCCTGCCATCGACACGGACAGCGCGCAGAAAAACAAGATGCCGATTAACGCGAGTGCTGTAAAAGTCTTCATAAGGCAACTTCCTAAGGGAAAATTTAGATCCCTATCAGGATAAAAGGACTCCAAAGCGCTGGGTTCTCATTTATGCCCTCGGTCTTTCCGAGAGCACGATTAAAGGCTTCCGGTATATCATCGGCCGACTTCAGGTGCCGGTAAAATTCCGCCATAAAGGCCATACTTATTTTATCGGACACCGACCACAATGAAGCCAGCACATACCGAGCCCCGGCCTGGTAAAACGCCTTTGCCAGGCTGAATGCATTACCGTAATATATACCAGGAGCGGCAGTTTGGCAACCGGATAAACTCACTAATTCTGCCTTAATACCACTATCGAAGAGGTCGAACGGATAAAACGGCCCGTCATGCATCAAAATTCGTGAAAACAGCGGATTTTCCGAGGCTCTCGAGGCATGACTTGCGATATGGATGAATCCGTCTACCGTTCCCAAAGAATCCTTCAACGCAAGACTCGCCGCCGACTCGCCGGTAAAAACATCCGCCTTCGGAAACAACCCGACCAGGATATCCCGCTCCTTGTCGATCATCGGCAGGCCGACATCGGTGACGGCGAAAATGGCGTTTGCCTTTGCCTCAATCCTGATATTCTCTCCGCGGTCTTTCAAATCCTGCGGATTAACGATGACCCTGATTAAATGCCTGTTTTTCAGGTATTCGCCTTGATCGTCGATGAGTGCATTGAACGGAATCTGGGCGAATTGACCGTCGACAAGGAAGATCAAGTTTTTCTTTTCGGAATCCAATCCGAGTGGCCGAATCAACGATTCATATAACTCCGACAGATAATACATGACAATATCTTTGGATTTGGGCGCCCGTCCACCGCCATAGACATCCCGCTCGAGCACATAATGCAAACGGTGCAGTGATTGACGGAAATCCTCTTCGGATAAAGGACATGGTACGAACCGCATCGAATGCTCGGTTGCCACAAAGGCGCCGATTCGGTTGTCCATCTGTATGAAGTTAATCAATTGCTCGCCCGGCTTCAGATACTTGCGCACATCAGCGGTAATGGCCCCGGTTGCCTCGCGGGATTGCTGCCGTTGATAGGCCGCGCGTATCTTTCGCTCGTTCGACCATAGATTGTATTCTATTTTACGAAGCTCTTCTTCGACCGTAACATGTCGCCGCTCGCCGCTCGCCGGCGTCTTCTGCAGCTTGCGCAGCGATGCACGCAACTCATTGCGCGTATTCAGCAGATGCGCCGGAATTTCTTTTTTCAGCAAGGCATCGGGAACGATGCGCTGATTCAATACGGCCAGCGCCTGCGAATGCTGCAAAAATGCGCTGTCGGTCTTATCCATCTCCAGCAGACAAGCGACCGACTTAACGTAGGTGTCGTATTTATCCAGGGCAAAGAAGAAGCGCACCTCGTCCTGCATCAATCCATCCAGCATCGTTTCAATAGACGTGATTGCCTTTTTATAATGCTCAAGCGCATGCGCGAACTCTTTGCGGACAAAGTATGATTCGCCCAACAGATGATTGATTTCATGCCGCTGATTGAGCGTACAGGAATCATCGAGGAGCTGCTCGCCGAGCTTTGTCGCCGCCGCGACCTTGCCCGAACGCATCAGTACACCCATGCGGGCGATATCGGCGTCGATACGCCGCCGCCGATCTTTGTTGGCAACGAACAGTTTGCGTGCCAGTCGGCTCTCTTTATCGGCTCGGGAGATGCTGCCGGTCTCGGTATACAACCGAGTTTTTTCCAGTCCGACCATCCCCTGCCAGAATTGATTCTTCTCTCGTTTGAATAACCGCTCGGATCGCTTCAGGTGAAGCTCGGATTGTTCTAAATCGCCCAACCGCCGCGATGCGCCGGCAGCGAAAAACTCAGCCTTCGCCTCTTCATAGGTGTAACCGAGCTTCTTGAACACTTCCGACGCCTGCTGTCCCTGCATGATGGCGGTTCCGAATTGATTCAATTCGATATTGATTTCGGACAGATCCAGATGTGTCGTCGCGGCCGCTTTTTCGTCACCCAATTCGTGGAAGGCATCGAAGACCTTATCAAAGATATCCAGCGACTCTGAAAATTTTCCGGCCAGGAAATACAAATAGGCCAGCGAGTATTCCGACTTGCAGGCGATTAATTCCAGACCATTGTCGCGATATATTTTGGCTGCCGAGGCGTAGAGCGTTTCCGCTTCATCGAGTATATTCAGATTGGCGAATACATTGGCGCGATTGTAATCGACGATCGCCAGCGGCACGCCGCCGCCGGACAGGAAATACTCGCGGGCCGAATCGTAATAGCGCAAGGCCAGCTTGTTCTTGTCCATGCGGTGATAGACGTTGCCGATATTCGTCATTACCCGAGCCGCTGCTGCCTTCTTGCCTGATTTTTCAAAGAATTTTAATGCGGCTCGCCCGGTCGCAAGGGCATCGGGATAATTGCCGCGATACATATACACGTCCAGCAATCCCAATCGTGTCGCTGCGACTTCATCCTGGTTGCGCTTTTTGCGAAAGGCATCAATGGCCTGCTTGTATTTCCCCTCTGCCTTTTTGTGATTCCCGGTCCAATGGGCATAGCGCGCCTGAAGGCGCAAAATCGCCCCTTTATAATCACCGGTGAGCAAAGAGAGACAGCGAACGGCCGGAGCCAAAAACGACTCGGCTTCGACTAAATTACCGTGTAAAAGCTGATTGAAGGATTTATTGATTTCGTCGACGAAAGCATCACTGTCGTTCTGATAGTGTTGTTCGATAAACGACTGGACGGCCTGTCGCGATGTCAGATTCAGTATTTGTTCAGAAGTAATCATATTTCCAGATCCACAACGGCAATGATACGGCGGCCCTGCTTTATTTTCAGCGTCTGCTTACCCGTTGCTACTCTGGGAAACTGGAATAAATGAAAGCGATTGGCCTCGGACGTTAAAACGGGCCCGCGACCCTTAAGCGTTACCGTCAAGGTTTCATCGATATCGCAATCAAGAATTTGCCCGATGACTTCATATGAATTCACAGACACCGGATACAACGACAGATCCATCTGCCAGTCACCAACCTGCATCTTGATACGCCGGACATCAACCGTTGCCGGACGTACGCCTTCCGGTACCGGCAACAGCTTGGAATCATACGTCGTGATTCCGCGCTGCCAGCGCGAATTCTTGTCGGCGGCCTTGATTTCCTTCAATTGTCGAGACAATAAAGCATGAACCGATGGTTCCACGCCTGAATACTGTCCGACATCAATTTCGTCAAGCCAGCCCTTGACGACCTCAACGAGAGCTTGCAATGTTGAATCCGAGGCAATCCTGGACTCTAATTCCGTGCGCTCCTCGGCATTCAACAACCCCTGTAAATAGGCCGCGATAGTCTCGAAATACTTCTCAGTTAAAGACATAACACCACCTACATAATAGTACGGTCAACACGCCGAAAAAATACCCCTGCCGTCATACTTCTTTATCCTTCAATAACTTATATAGTTTCTTCAGCACTTTCCCGCGAATCGGTCCAATCGATGAGACCGGCATCCCCAGCTTTTTGGCAATTGTCTTATACGAGGGCTCTTCGGGGTCAAAATAGAGCATTTTCATGAGTTTGAAATCCCGTTCCGGCAAGGCCGACATGGCCTCGAATAAGATACTGCGCTTTTCCAAAAATAACAGGTCCTCCTCCGGTGTCGCCCCGTGTTCATCCGGAATCGCCTTGGCTGCCTCATCGTCGATGTGGTCGATCTGGCTGATTTTCTGGAAGAAGGCGTAGATTTCCCGCCGCGTGATTGTGCCGACAAAGGCGAATATTCTGGCGGGATCCTGCAAGGATTCTATGGATTTTATCAGTTGAAACGAAACCTGACCGAAGACATCGAAACTCTCGTCACGCGTCAATTGACTGCGGCTGCAGATGGCGAAAATATACGGCGCCACGAAATCGATCAGCCGGTGCCATGCCCGCTCGTCACCCGATCGGCACCGCTCGATTAGTGCAGATATTGCCTCTGTTGAAAGTTTCTTCATTCCTACTCAGCCATTTGCAGTGGCAGTTATAAAAAAATCGGCACCATCGCCACCGATTCACTCTTATACTAACACAAATACAAGGGAGATTGCAACGTTGTTTTCCGAATTGGCTGGATAAAATAAAAAAAGCCCCGAGACATCGGTGCCTTTTTTAAAAAGGTTTTCGGACTAATCGCAACATGTTGCGACCGGCGCCGCTCCGCTGTTAAATATGTACTGCACCAGATAGACGCCATCACCGATATTGACCGACCCGTCGCCATTGGCATCGCCGGCACAGAGGGGATTCGGAGCCGCACCGCCCCGGAATATGTAGTTCACGATAAACACGACATCGGCGATGTTGACATTGGCATCGCCATTGGCATTACCGCAGACTATTTCGCGAGGGCCGTTTATGTACAACGAAACCGTTCCGGTGCTCGGATTCACCGCCAGGATGTCCACATCGCCGTCATTGTCGGTATCTGCGCAGGTGATATCGCCCGGATTCCCCGCCCCATAGGCAATCGACTGATAACTGCCGAAAGTCCCGTCGCCGTCATTGAGCAGATACACCGCCCCGGAATAATTCCCTGCGCAGGCGGCATCGGCATAATCATCATTATCGAGATCCGCGCAGTGAATCCCGTTGATGATACCGCCGCCCATGTAATAATCCTGCCGGCCTCCGAATGAGCCGTCTCCCTGATTGATTAGGGTCGATGTATACCCCATGTATTCGCCGCTTTCATTCCCCGTCATTATGTCGACGAAACCGTCATTATTGAGATCGGCGGAATAAAATGCCCAAATATTATAATGAGGCGTGTACGCGACCCCCGGCAGGAATCTGCCGGTTCCGTCATTCAGGAATATCAGAATCTGGTCGCGCATATTCGTCGTCGACGCCAGATCTATAAAACCGTCATTGTTGAAGTCTTTGGCATCGATGTTATATCCATAATTCCCTGCTGCATATGTCGTATCCTCGACATACGTACCGCCGCCGGTATTCAAGTAGGTATAGATGGTCGTTGACGATGAGGCATCAATGCATACCCAGTCCATCAAGCCGTCGGCATTGATGTCTGCCGGAATCACATCGTCGATCCCGTTCGTAAATCCGCCGGCATACGGTGAAAACGTTCCATCGCCATTGTTCTTGAAGATACCGCAAATAGACATGTATTCGCTGGTCTCACCCACATAGATGATATCTACCCAGCCGTCATTGTCAAAATCGGCCGGAACGATTTCATTAAAATACTGCGCCTCGGGAACATGTACATATGGCTGGAATGTATTATCGCCGTTGCCCAGATTATAGCCCCACCCGCCATTGTAATAATCCGTCGTGATTACATCGATATTACCGTCCTTGTTGATATCAGCGACGGCAATGCCAACCGCCTGTGCACCACAAACGAAATTGGCGGAATCTTCAAAAATGCCGCTTCCGGCCGTCACATCTGCAGTAAACTGCCAGAAGAACCCGCCGGCCAGCGGCTCGCCGTCGGACGATTCGATGGCTTCCGTGAGCTGTACGGAAATAACATCTCCGATGATGAAATTACCGGAGGGATTGAATGTCGCCGTTTTCGTCAGCGCGTCATACGATAAAACCCCGGGCAATACACCGAGCGACTGCGACTGCACGACAAATGAACTCGAGCTGATCGTCGCCGGATTCATATCGATATCAAATGTCGCGGACATATCGGCGGCAAGATCGGCATTCTGGTTGTTTTGCGACGGCGAGACCGATACCACATTGGGAATCGTATCCGGCTCGACATTCCAGCCGGAAATCGTCGCCATCATCCACCACCAGGCCTTCCCCTTTTGATAGCAATTGAAGCAATGCGAATGAGCGCAATCGCCGCACGTCGGACAAGTATATTGCGAGCACCAGTCCGAGCACCATCCGCAGGCGTCCGTCTCGTCCGGGTAATAGGTGCCGTCCGGGTCGTAACTCTCGATATCCGCGAAATCGAACAAAATCTTGTCATTGCCGCTGCAATAGGCTCGAATTTGGTTGTTGTTGGTGTACAATAGTCCGTCGACTCCCGAACCGTCGAGATGCCCCGTCATATAAATGAAGATGACGCCCGGATAATCGGCTTCCAATTCATCCATCTTGTTCAGATAGATATCGATTCCCTCTTCAGTATTATCCGAGCATCCTCCGCACCAGGAAAACATGGCCATGTTGCACTCGGGATGCGATGACATATATGTCCGAAATCCCGGCACCCAGGTCGTATCGCCGGTATGACCGAGGTCATCGCCGACTTCATAGAAGTACGGTTCGTCGAACTTGGTATCCTCGGTATAGACCATATCCAGCCCGGTCATGATCTGGCTGCCGTGAGATGTATGGGCATAATAAATATTGTAGTACGATGAAATATACGAGATGACCGAATCGGGGATATCGTAAAATACCCCGCAGGCCGTATGATCGGCGACAATCGCTTGGGCGCCGATCGGTGCTCCCAGTAAAACAACGAGAAAGAAAACAGCCCCCGCCCCGGAAAGTAACAACTGAACGGATTTCATGATACCTCCATGCGCGCTACGTGTATATGCATAAAGTATGCAATTTTACCGGGTTTGCAACGATTTATTGCCTATACTTTTTTTCTGATTCCGCGTATGTATGATGGGGACGCACATCGCGCCCGTAATCATATTCTTGCATCATTGTGACAATTACATAATTCTTTGCACGGGAGGTGCCATGAAAACGTTCGTACTCATGACAAAAATCGCCCGTCCGGACGCCAACCTTGTCGAGGTTGCCTCACGGCTCCGGGATCGCGCCAGCGATGCCCGTACCTGGCTCAATGAAATCAAGGAGAAATGCCCGGAAGTCAAATTCATCGCTCATTATGCGCTGCTTGGAATGTGGGACTTTATGGACATTTACGAGGCCCCGGACGAACAGACGGCAATGAAGGTCTCTATAATAACCCGCGCTCACGGCGCCCATGTCGTGGAAAGCTGGTCGGCCATTCCCAATGAGAAAATCATGGAAATTACTCAGGAACTTCGGTCTGAATCCTGAAAAACCTATTTACGCCACAGATATGCCAAAAATGAGGCAAAAATTGCCTTCGGTTAACATTTTTAATAAAAATCGCGATTCATAATTAAATATTTTAATATTTTATTGATTTTTTCGAACTTTTTATTATTTTTCCCGTAGCACAAATCAAGAATATTAATCAGGAGGTCAAATGATTAAAGAGTGGCAGGATATGGAGCATCTCATCGAGGGAAAAAGGATTGTCATCGAACGGATTCGCCTGGCCGACGACGATATCGCCATCGAGGGAAACTTCTCCCTCCCTCTCCTGGCTCACTTGATGGCTGACGACCAGATTTTTGTGGCCGCGTTCATCCGCTGTCACGGATCGATTAAGCAAATGGAAAAGTACTTCGGAGTCTCGTATCCGACCATAAAAAATCGCCTGAATAGAATTTCTGCAGAACTTCCCTTCGTCGAAATCGAGCCGGCTCCGGAAGCGGCCAAGGATAAACTGGCCATATTGGATCGGATAAGCTCCGGCGAGTTATCCGTTGATGAGGCAATTAACGAACTACATAAAGGAGAGTAATATGTCAGAAGAGAAGAAGAAAATTCTGCAACTGCTGGCCGACGGCAAAATCGATGTCGAACAGGCCGAACGGCTGTTGAGCGCGGTCGGCGAAAAGCCGGAATCGGCTTGCTCTACCGACGAAAAAGAACCGATCCTCAATCGTCTGAAACCGAAATGCCTGTGCATCGAGGTGAATCCGAAAGAAGGACACGAGAGCAAGGAAAAGGTCAATATCAAAATTCCGGTTATGCTGATAAAGGCCGGAATCAAGCTGGGATCCGTCCTGCCCGGCGAATCCAAAGACAAGGTCAGTGAATCCCTGCGAAAAAAGGGTATTAACCTTGACCTGGGAAATCTCGATTCAGACACCATCGATGATCTGCTGAAAGCCCTCACCTGCACCTGTATCGACGTGGACGACGAAAAGGAATCGGTCAAAATCTATTGCCAGTGACAGATCACTTACTTCCGCACCATCACGAGACCGAACAGCGAACGTCGTTCGGTCTCGTTTTTATATTGAATTTTCGCGAAAATTAAAAAAGCCGGTGATGAGAGCACACGCATCACCGGCGGCCCCATTTTATTCTTGATCAACAAGCCCCCAGACTACTGCAAAGTACTAACTGGTACGACGAACCACAAACGAAAAATATTACATATCAAATAATTTTGTCGGAAACAGCAAAAAAATAAGTGCCTGATCGAACCTTGGAGGCGCTGTGCTCTAGTGCGCTCTTGGGGGGGGCGCGCCACCTAGGGGGTCCGTCCGACCAAGCACTTTGCAGTATCGGAAAGTAAACTAATTTTTAATTAAAGGCAAGTAGGTATTTTAAGGTAATTATCGGGTATTGAATATACCCTATAATAAGCGGGATTTTGCTTGTATTTTTGAAAAATGTGTTACATATCACCTTATAATCTAATCAGTTATGGCCAATTTTCAAGAATTGACAGAATAATGTGCCGTTATTTCATAGATTTCAGATAAGAAGCCAGGTTTATTTTTTTATTGGCGATTCCAAGTTTTTTTCTGATTATCGATCTCTGCTTTAATACCGTTTGCACCGAGATCTCCAATGTTGACGCTATCTGTTTGCAACTCATTCCGTTGCGAATATGCCCGCATATCTGCAACTCCCGAGGCGTCAGCTCGGCATACTTTGCCTCCAGGGAATTCATAAATGGTGCGGTAACATCGGACAGATTTTTCCGCAACATCTGAATATATTCCCGAGATTTTTCGGGAATTTTATATTCCAATGATTCCAATAGCGGTAAGACGATTTTATCGACATTCGCCTGAATGCCCGCCGACATCTGTTGCTTGCCTGCCTCAATCTGATTTAATATCTCCTGAAGCGCGATATTTTTCTGCTGTAATGCTTCGCGCTCCACCTGTAATTGGATATTGGCATCGCGCAATTCTTCCGTCCGAAGCCGGACGCGATTTTCGAGTTCCTTCTGCGCTTCGATAAGTTCATTCTCAATGGTTTTCCGGTCGGTTATATTTCTGGCGACAACCGTTACGCCGCCGATTTCATCTTCCGCATATTTCAAAATAGATATCTTTGCGTTGTACCATTGTTTTCCGTCAGGCATATCGAGCGCATAATCCAACTGCTCGACGCGATGAGTGTTTATAACAAGCTGTATTTTCTGCTGCATCAGCTCGGCAACTTCGGCTGGCAGAATATCTTCGACAAAACGGCCGAGGAATTCCTCCGGCTGCACAAACAATTTCGTCCGCTTGGACGGTTGGAAATACTCGACGAATCTCCCCTCGGAATCGATAACGAATACCAGGTCATCCATTGAGCTGATGGTCGAATTGAGCTTCTCCTGGCTTCTCCTGATCTCCCGGTGGGCTTCCTTGGCATCGGTGATATCGAGAGCCACGATCATACCCGCCTTCATGTTTCCCTCCGCCATCGGATACGGCTGGACAGTCGTCTTGAACCATCGTCGCATATTACCGACTACCGATACCGACTCGACCGTCTCACTCACTCCCGAATCGATAACGCGCCGAATAGAGGCCATCTGGTGATCGGCAATATGACTGGGAAAAATATCACGATGATTCTTACCCACCATTTCCTGCGCCGTCGATCCGAGTGTGCGGGCGGCGAATTCGTTCATGAACACGATCGTACCGTCATAGGAAAATACCGAGATATTGGCGGGAAGATTATTCAGCAGGACGCGATACTTGGATTCGCTCTCGGCCAGTTCCTGTTCGGCTCGCTTCCGCTCCGTCGTCTCATATGCAATGAGAATAATATCCTCGATAGTCCCGTCGTCATTGAACACCGGCAATGCGTGGGAATCGAACCAGCACAATTCGTCATCGATGATCAGGCTTACTTCCCTATGTTTCCTCTGCCGGGTTGCTACGACATCGCGGACTTCCGACAGAATGTACTGCGCATCCTCATGCAAATAGAATTCCGAGATGTTTTTTCCGGTGAAATGCTCGGGCGGTAATCCGCGCCGCGCTGCCGCGGTTTTATTGACGAACTTATAATTGCCGTCTCTGTCGACGATCAGGACGGACGACGGTAGACTCTCCATCAACATGCGATAGCGCGCCTCGCTCATCCGCAGTTCTTTTTCGGCGAGTTTATGTTCGGTAATATCGAGCGCCATCACAAGGGCGCTTGTTATTTTGCCCGCGGCATCCTTTAACGGGCGGATATGAACGAAATGATAGAAATCTCCCGTTTCAAGAATAGTCTGCGATTCCTCCTGAAACTCTTCTCCGGTATCGATGACGTGCCTGATATTGGCGAGTCGCTCCTCCCCAAGCTCCTTTGAAGCGTAGTATTCATAGAACCGCTGCCCTACTGCCTCTTTCGGCCAGATTTTTCTTTTATCCGCGGCATATTCGTTTATATACAGGAAATACCCTTCATAATCGATAATCGCAATCGAGGCTGGAATGATATTCACCAATTGTCGATATTTCTCCTCGCTTATCTGCAGCGCCTGGCGGGACAGAACGGCATCGGTAATATCGACGGTCATAATGACGACGCGATCGACGGTATTATCATCCTTCATCAGCGCATAGAAACGCTGTGACACCCAGATGTGCTTCTTTTTACGGCGCAGGAAAACCTGTAATTCGGGAATATACAGACTCCCGCCGACTTCATATACACTCCGGACTCGTTCTTTCCAGTCCCCCAGATAATCATCTCGCTCATCAAATTTAAGTTCTAATCGAGGCTTTCGCTGCCGTTCAGCTATATCCTGATCACTCAGATGCCAGATCGACTGCCAGGCCTGATTATATCCGAGTAATGCCCCGGCGCGACTGCGAATCGAAATACCGATCGGAGCGTTGTTGATAATGGCGCTGCATAAATCCTTCCATTCGGAGGGCCTTATGGCCGCATGTTCATCGTATGAAATTTGGTGCAGTCGTGAGACGACGAACCGGCTTGATTCGGTCGGCTTTACAAGTGACCGCTCGACTCGAGCGCTAACGAGGAGTTTGCCGTGCGTCGCCTGTAACGATGACAGCACGGTTTTTCCTGATTCGAGTACCTGTCGGCATTCGGCAGCACTTGCCTTTCCGAAAAACGCGAGCCGTTCGATATTTATCTGCGCGCCGTCTTGAATCGGGCTGTCCAGCCTTTCGCAAAACCTGCGGAATGCTTCATTGAAAAAGACAATATCGAGTTTCTCGTCGACGGCCACGATAGCATCATTGATCGATTCGAGAATTCTCTGCAACAATGACAGCGTTGCATCGCCTGTTAATTTCGCCTTGCTCCCAGAATGGTCGTCGTTTTTATTGCTCATAATTGAAATCAGCCCAAACGTTTTATTTACCAGACAATATAATAGCAAAACGGGCGGCTGCCGCAACAATCGTTTTCATGCCACTCAATATTATCTATTGTATGCCTATTATGTAGCCGCAGGGAGAATTCTCGGCATTGCAGGCAGACTCTTTTGTGAGTCTGAAATCAAAGGCGGAAACATTTGTGAATCCGGGATCGGCAGACATATTGTCCCCCGTATTCTTCTGCCGGGCAATATTCGGCGTCCAGTCACCATTGGTATTGCCGTAAAGATTCGAACAGGTCAGGTCGAAGGCGCTGCCATCGCCGACCAGGGCATCGCTCCCCGCATTGGCGGAAATAATGCAGGCGACGAAATCAAGGGGGGTATTTTGGTTTTCCTTACTGAATACGGCGGCTCCTGCCGAGGCACGATTGCCGAAAATAGTGCAGTTTTCGAATGCGGCGCCGACTTGTCCCGAGGAGTAGACTGCGCCACCGGTATCAGCTTCATTGCCTGCCAGTACACAATTGTTAAAAACGGGCCGGCAATAGTTTTGCCACATGCCGCGTTCCTCAATATAAATCGCGCCGCCGCGTCCACCGCTGGAATTACCGATAAAGCGGCAATCGGAAAAAGTCGGTGAGCTGTCGTCCTGCAAAAAGACTGCGCCGCCCGTCAATTCGGTTTTATTACTCGTAAAATTGCAGCGCCGAACCTGCGGCGAAGCATTATAGCACAGGAAAATTCCGTTTTTGGCAGTATTGCCGATGAATTCACAGTCCGTAAAGACAGCCCGACTACCGAATCGGGCATGAATGATCCCGACATCGCCCGTCCTGTTCTCGATAAACCGGCAGTTGATTACCTGCGGGAAAGCATCGAAAGTGATATACATCACGCCGCCGTGATGCCCGAAGTTTTTTTCAAAAATACAGTTCTTTATTTTCGGTGATGAGTCTTCGATGAGTACCGCGCCGCCTTTGAAATCTGCATACCCGTTCCGAATCGTGAATCCGTCCACGACACACGTCGTATCTTCGCGGCTGAAAAAATAGAATCCCCGGTGATTGATTTCATCGGAGCCTTCACAGTCGATAACTGTCGCCTCCGGTCCATTCACGGAACGAAGTACGATACGACGGGCGTAAAAGGAAATATCTCGATTCCCGGCGCCACTGTAAATCCCGTCATCCACAAGAACGGTATCTCCGGACGTGGTGGCGTCAATACCGGCTTGTATTGTCTTGGCATCGCCTGGCACGTTGACCGTTTTTGCCTGAACTCCGGCGATACAACAGAGTGCAGACATAAAAACTATAATTAATCGCTGCATATCCAAGTAGTCCGATGGTTTGTGAATCTGGCCCCCTAATTTCATACGGTCTAAGACCAAAGTACGCATTTTCAAACTTCTGTCAATATTTAAAGCGCGATTCGTTTATCAATCCGGATTTCTCCGCCCGGAAAGCCTTGCGCCGATGCGACTGCGCCTTAGAAGGCAATACAAGTCTTGACAATGGTTTACGCGATTATTATCATTGTAAAAAAGGTGGCACCCGGACGAGCTGCCGGATAAATCGGCACGCAGTGGCGCGCATCACGAAATCACCGATAGCTCCTGTGAACAATCAACGTGACCGCCTCCGGACAAGACATGGCCTGTTAGGGGTAAACAGAATCGCCAATGACAAAACTGTCTTCTTCCGATATTCAGCGACGAATCGTAATATTTATCCTCATCGTCGGTTTTTGCGGAATTGCGATAATCGACTATTATTCCCGTTTGCAGACGAAAGGGCTGACCCGTAAAAACCTTGAAGCGATGATCGTCCTTAAATCCTTCAACCGCCTTGAAACAGCCATTCATGAGACGTTAACCTCTACCGATCTCGATAAGGCTCAGAACAATCTTGCCCGGGCCACAGATCAATTCAGCCAGGACTTTTCCGGTTTCTCGACCTCGCGCATCATTAAGGAACTCGCCGTCGATAACCCGGAATTTCGCGATATGATGAATAATTCCGACAGCCTGTGGCAATCGCTTCGCGCTCGGCTCGATAACCTGCAACTGCGCCTCGGAATGTATCTCGCGAACCGGGGATCAATCGAGGAGGATAAGAAGCATGGACTTCTTATCGATGTCGGGTTTCACATGCGGAATCGAGAGCTCTCAGATGAATTCGTCGAGCTCAAAGAATTAACCGATGACATTTCGTTCATCGTGTCGGTCTTGAGCGATCGTTTTTCGACTTTGCTGGCCGGAACCATCGATCGCCTGTCGCGGGATATTGACGACAAAGTATACATGCTCTCGCTGGTTTCGCTTTTATTGTCGGTCACGATTATCCTTGTCATGGTTTTTTATGTCGGGCGAATCCAGAACATGTTCATTTCATCGGAGCAGCGCTATCATTCACTGCATGATAATATCTCCGTCGGTGTCTTCAGAACAAAGCCGGACGGCACGATACTATCGGCGAATCCCTATTTGGCCGAGATTTTCAACGAGGAATCCGCCGACAATTTCATCGGTCGCTCGACATCCGAATTTTATGTTGATATGGCCGACAGACTGCGCTTCCTGGACCTGATGAAGAAAAACAACCGCGTCGATAACATGGTCGTGCAGTTAAAGCACTGCGATAATGCTCCCATCTGGGTATCCATCAGTTCAAAGGTAGTAAACGATAAAAACGGTATGCCAATCTATTTCGATGGTATCATGGAAAACATCTCCGAGCGGAAAAAGACGCAGGAAGAACTGCTGCATACCAAACAGGAACTGGAACAGATTCTACAGATGAGCCCGGCTGTCATCTATCGATGCGGGGCGGGACCGATTTATCCGACGCTGTACATCAGTGATAATGTCAGGCATCAGTTCGGGTACACTGCCGAGGACTTCTATCGAGACGAACTTCTGTGGACGAAAATGATTCATCCCGATGACCGCGACACGACACTGGCGCTTCTCGATAAAATAGACAGCGGGCATACCGTCAACCACCAGTACCGGCTGAGCCACAAGAATGGCACATATGTTTGGATCATCGATATCCTCACCCCGATTATCGATACGCACGGCACGGTATCCGGCATCATTGGAAGCTGGCTGAACATTACCGAGCAGAAAAAGGCCGAAGAGGCCCTGCAAAAAAGCGAGGCCACCCTGCAGAGTCTGCTGACTGCGGCTCCCGTCGGGATCGGCTTGATGCACAACCGCAAAATCAGCTGGGTCAGCGATAAAATGCTCGCCATGACCGGGTTCAGCCGCAATGAACTCATCGGCGAAAGCGCTCGCATACTCTATGCGGATGAGGATGAGTTTGATCGGGTCGGAGATGTGAAGTATCGTCAGATTCACGCAACCGGGAGCGGGTCACTCGATACCAAGTGGAAAACCAAGGCAGGCGAAATGATCGATATCCTGCTCTGCTCAACGGCCCTTGACCCAAACGACATTTCGGCCGGCGTCATCTTTTCGGCCCTTGACATAACTGATCGTATTATCGCCCAGAATGCGCTTAAAGAAAGCGAGGAGCGATTCCGAGCCATTTTCGAGTCCGCGCAGGATGCCATTTTCATCAAGGATCGAGAGTGTCGATATGTCAGCGTAAATCCGGCCATGAGCCAGCTATTTGAAATTTCCCGCGACAAGTTAATAAATAAATTCGATCGCGATATCTTCAGCGCTGCCGATAGTGAAAAAATTAATCGTTCGGATCTGCGCGTCCTGCAAGGAGATATTATCAACGACGAGGAATCACTCAGTGTCCACGGCAAAACACTCACCTTCCACATCATCAAAGTCCCAATGCGCAACAGCGCAGGAGTGATTATCGGACTGTGCGGCATCGCGCGAAATGTAACGGAAATGAAGAAGCTCCAATCCGTCGCCGCGCGAGCCGAACGACTGGAGACGGCCGGGCGAATTGCCGGGCAAGTTGCTCACGATTTCAATAATCTACTGGGACCGCTGGTCGCCTATCCGACATTTATCAAGGATGAATTGCCGGACGGCCATATCGCCCTGCAATTCGTCAACGATATGGAAGCTGCCGCAGAACAAATGGCCGAAATCAATCAGCAATTGCTCACACTCGGCCGACGTGGTCATTATAATCAGGAACCGGTACAACTGAATCGACTCATCGAGCAATCGTTGACGCACCTGCCGCCTCACCCCGATACGATTTCCGTCAAACCCCAATTGGCCCCTGACCTTCGTATGGTCAAAGGCGGCGCCGCACAGCTCTCGCGGGTTATCTTCAACCTGATCACCAATGCAATAGACGCGCTCGGCGACATCGGCACGATTACTATCGCGACCGAGAACTTCGCCAACACGACTGAAATCGGGAAGTACAACCGCATCCCCCCCGGTGAATACATCCGCATGACGATCTCGGATAATGGAACCGGTATAACCGCGGATATTCTCCCCAAAATCTTCGATCCGTTTTTTACGACGAAAAAGACGGATCGCAAACGAGGCAGCGGCCTGGGGCTCAGCGTCGTTCACTCGGTCATAAACGATCACCAGGGATTCGTCGATATCGAGAGCGCTCCCGGCGCCGGGACATCGATATTCGTATATATTCCGGCAACGAGCGAAACGTCGATTCGCCATCCCTTGCAGGATATAGCCGGCGGTTCTGAAAAGGTACTCATCGTCGATGACGATGAGGTACAGCGAGAAGTTTCGACAAAGATTCTGCAGAAGCTCGGCTACACGACTTTCGCGGCCGAATCCGGAGAAAAGGCGCTCGAATTCCTGGCCGAGCAAAAGCCGGATTTAATTATTCTGGATATGATCATGCCCGAGGGGATCGATGGAACGACGACATTCGAGCGGGCCAAACAACTCTATCCGGATATTAAAGCAATTATCGTGTCCGGGTACTCGGAATCCGACCGCGTCGATCAGGCGCTCAAAGCAGGCGCACGCGCGTTCGTAAAAAAACCCCTGACTATGGAAATGTTGGCCGCGGCCGTCAGGAAAGCCCTCGAATAAAGACAAAGCCAATCAGGTCATCTCACCGACAATGCAGCAACTCCGGGATCGCCGCCCGCGCCCGGCCCGAGCTCGATTACTTCATTAACGCCATTTTTCTGCTCTGACTGTGCCCGTTTGCCGACAGTCGATAAATATATATTCCGGATGCAGCCATTCGCCCGGAGGCGTCTCGACCGTCCCAAACGGCTGTATGCGCTCCCGCCTCCTGCGTCTCATCGACCAGAGTCGCCACGACCTGTCCCAGGATATTGAAAATATCGAGCCTGACCGCCATCTCGGCTGACAGCCGATAACGGATGTGCGTTGCCGGATTAAACGGATTCGGCGCATTCGACAGATGAAAATCTCCCGCCCCGATTTCCGCCGAATATTGGCCGGCATTCGCGCAATACGCAACCGGCGCCGAGCCCTCTCCATATAGATAGTACACGAGATACTCGATATCACCGACATCGATGACGCAATCGCCATTGGCGTCGGCCAGCGGATACACGATATCCGCTCCGATCGTATCGACGACTACCGGCGCTGGACCGACTCCGAATATCCACTCCCGGAGATAGCAAATATCATCGAAATTGACGAATCCGTTTGCGTCGACATCACCATTTATGGTATCACAATACAACCCAACTTCCTCGATATACCGCAGCGCCTTATCGGCTTGAATTATTCCATATCCCTTATAGATGTCAGGCACATCATACTCTTCCTGCGTCGTGCGGGCAATGATGTCAAACACGGTCTCAGCTCCGATATCCGGGTACGCGCTCATGATCAGCGCCGCGACCGCGGCCGCCTGAGGCGTCGCTACCGATGTGCCCGATACGCGATGGAAATAGTGCATCGATGAATCGCGAATCTGCGGCGGTTTGAATAACGGAGCCCCCGGGACAAGGATAGAGTCGCCCGGCGCGGCGAGTTCAACATATCCGCTGCCATGATAGTTCGACCCCTCCCAACCGTAAACCCAGCGCTCTCCCCCTTTATTTGTTGCTCCAACCGCATGCACGAACGGCGACATCGCCGGATATTGCAAAAACGGACTGGCGCATTGGGCATCGGAATGCCCCGAGGATGCAAACAATAATATACCGTTCTTAAATGCTATCTCTACCTGCACTATTAGCAGTGGATCGGGATGAGGCTCAAAGATACAATCCTTGCCCCGGATACCCCAACTGAATGAGATAATCCGAACCTCAGGGCAGGAATCGAGCACATACTGAAAATCCTGACAATAATCGGATCCGTCCTCATCTTCATAACTGAGAGCGATAACCTCGGCATGTGGCGCGACGCCGATGATACCATATCCGCTGGAGATCGTCGCATCCGTCGGTTTTTTGCAGTTTAAGTACGGAAGCGGCGGCAGGCCATTATTCTCTGCAGCGAATCCGGCGCCGATAACGCTGGTGCCATGATCCGATGTGTATCCGAAATCCCAATTGACCCGACTCTTGTCATGAATATTGGGAAGAATATCGGGATGAAAACCCTGGCTCGGATGGACACTGGGGGGCAGGCCGAATCCTTTATCGATGATCGCGACGACGACGCTGTCGCCGGCCAGCGGGCAGGTCATTTCCCAGGCATCGAAAACACCGCAGTAATCCAACTGCCACTGCGCCTCAGTCGAATCATCCCACCAGCTGCAGGGAGACTGCTGCAGCGGCGGATTCGGGTCTATGGGACTGTCCGAAACCGGGAATGCCCTGGGCATGACATCATCCGGAACGATGAACTCTTCAAGGACCGCCTCCAGATATTCCACCGACAGTGTTTCGGGAAACCGTAATTCATAATACTGCGACAAATCATATGAGGCACCAAAGAGCCCCGTTTCGATATCGCCCGGAACCCATCCCCCGATTCTCCTGATGACCGCGTCAATCCGATACTGTTCAAACATCGTAAACAGCGCATTATCGAACCCGACTCCCTCAAGGTACTCGGCCGAGACGGGAGATATCGTATCCCCGTCAATTACGGCACGGATGATATAATCCTCCAAATTGTGCTTTTCCCCCGATTCCTGGGGAGCATCGAATTGGAATTCGAGCCGACTGTATCCGGCAGGCATGGCAATCAATGACTGATCGGCGGTCAATAACAGAACCCCTGGTGCATAAAACGGGTCCTCGGTGCATTCCGATTTCATGACAGGCGGCACAGACGGCGCCTCATCCGACGCCCGCCCCGAGAGTCCGAAAATCGACAATAGTATAACGACCGCAGCGGCACGCTGCACGAACTTAATGTATTTCATTGGATACTCCCCTGATCAAAAAGAGAGAGTGTGTTTATTTCAGGAGAACCATTTCCCTGGTCTCCGAATAATCTCCTATGCGAATACGATACAAATATACGCCGCTGGCGAGGCGATCCCCAAAGGCGTCTGTGCCGTCCCAGCGCACGGTATATGTGCCGGCCGGTTTAATATCGTCAACCAGGGTGCGAACCGATTGGCCGAGCATGTTGAACACCGTCAGAGTGACGGCGGAACGTTTCGAAACGATATATTCTATTGAAGTGACGGGATTGAACGGGTTGGGATAATTCTGACGCAGTGAATAATAATCGGGAATCTGGTGCGGCGGCTCATCGACTCCCATACTCTGCGGGAACGCCGCCACGATTAATGACCGAGTATCGGCAATGTACACCATATTGCTGTCTATGAAAATGCCGGTCGCATTTCCTGGCGTGTTATAAATCCCCACACGCTCGGGACCGGGCGATTCATCGATATCATAGACGAATATTCCTTCACCGCCGCAACTCAGTACGACGAAACCATTATAGAAGGCAATATCATCAGCGGCCACGCCGGCAGACACCTGACTGATCAACGCAGGATGCTCCGGATCCGCGCCGATATCGAACATGATATACCCGTCCGATGTCGCCGCAAACAATTTCTCCTCGGCAATCGCCAGTGAACCGCAGTCACCATATCCGGATACTACCGGCCCGGCCGATGCGAATTCGGGGTCGGAGATGTCGAATATGTGAATATCTCCCCCCGTAACATAAAGATATCCGCCTCCGGCCGCCAGCGATACTGCGGCTTCGGTTACCGGGAAACTCCGGATGAATTTCGGAGAGACGGCATCGCTTACATCCCAAATCCACACTCCCGATGCCCCATTGGCCACAAATGCATAATCGTTAATGACGATAACATCCTGAGCGCCCGCTCCCCCCTCACAGACGGAGACCATAGCCGGCCCGTTCTTTTCCGTGATATCGATTATCTCCAGTCCTCCGGGACCGGTCGCCAGATAGAAATAATTCTCCGCGGCGCACCCGCCGAGCCCGGCGCCCCGATTCGAGGAATAACTGCCGACGGTAAGCGGCGAGGCGGGATTCGATAAATCGACGATCTGGACATCGGCCCCGATCGAATCAAGACTGTTCAGGCAAAAGGCAAAGCGGTTCCCGCCCGATACTATTCTGCTCACCTGCGCCGGCGCCCGATAATACCCGAGGATTTGCGGATCGGTCGGATCGGCAATATCAACGGTCAGAAAATCGCCCGGAGCCGCGCCTCCCCAATATGATGTGTCATAGACTGTCTCGAAGCCGGAAATCGGCCAGGCATCACAGCCATACAAGACGGAATCGACTATCGCAATATGATACAAGTATCCCGGATTAAGATAATGACCGATGATTTCAGGAACCGCCGGATTCGTTATGTCAACAACCTGCACCCCCCAGAAGGAATTCGCCGCGTATATCAGGTTCCCCCGCACGACGCAGTTGTAGACATCATTTTCAAACGGAATCGACGCAACCCGGACCGGGTGTGCCGGGTCTTTGATATTGTAAATCTCCAGCGCCGACACACTCGACGGCGATATATATTCGGAAACGGATACGGAAACGAGCGTGTCCGCTATCTCCGCCAGCACAGGATTCCATGACCCTTCGAGCTGCACGCAGGATAGTTCTGTAACATGTCGCGGATCCGAAATATCGAGCATCACGAAATCGCACAACTCATTGGCCGTCACCAGCAGATTACCGGCGACATCGACGAATCCCGTATATGGATACTGCGCCACAAGCTGAATCTCTCCGCCGCCGAGGTCCAGCGCCTGCAGTCCATATGCCAGCGAATCGAGAGAGATAATTTGCGTAAATGAGAGATATGCAAAATCGCCCCCGACATCGAATCCCCGAATGACGCCGTCGACGGAATATGATGTCACCGTCTCCGGATGATACACATCACTGACGTCAATTCGATATACCGTATGCCGGCCGGCCAGAAACACCTCGCTCCCCGCAAGCGCAATATATGAAAACTGCCCTTCCGGGAGATCATAATTGACAATCAGCTGCGGATGAGCGGGATCGCCAATATCCAGAATCCGGAGACCATTAATCATCGCCACAAAAGCATACTCGCCATCGACGACGACCTTGTAATGATCGCGCCAGAGAGCGGAACCGACAAATTCGAGATACGCGGGCTCATCTGATGCAAAATAAAAATCGCCGGCTGCATGCACACCGGCGACTGTTTTCTTGCCTATAGGCGGAGCCTTTTTCACTATCGGCTCTTCCCCGCCGACTACTCGCGCCGGCCATGACACCAACACCAGCATCACAACCAACATAATCGGCATTACTGTTTTTATCACTATTTGGGATTTAAACATAAAAAGAGCCTCCCCGCCCGATTCGCCTCTTATGTTCTATATGAAAGAACCGATTCTTCGAAAGAATCAAAAAGAATATAACTAACCTGCCCAATGCCCTCCATGATATTATCGGAAACAATTATAACGTTGTCAAGCAATATTTTTAACTTTTACGAAAATTTATTGGCCGCGGCAATATCGCGTTACTTTATTGCATATAAAGGGTTAACCGGAAATGTGTGCCTCGTGCTCCTCAACAATCACCAGAATTTTATATCCGAAACGAGCGAAAACACTATGAGATTCACTCCAATCAGCCGTTTTTCAACTATCTGATACCAGACCGCACCTGTGGCAACCATTATTATTGCCCATTCAATGTCGAATATAATTACTAATTATATTTTTACAATTAGTATGCGAAATCCACTAACTCCAAAAATCTATTATGTCGGAGATATCTTCGCGATCTTTCAGGATTGAAAATTCACTACCATCTCGCACACAGCCGATTACTTTGGGAACCTGCCGGCTGTTGTAGCGAGACCACATACTGAGCGCATACGCGCCTGCATCCTGCACGATGATATAATCTCCCGGTTCAATTATAGGCAGGCGCACTCCCCTTGCTATAATATCCCCGGCAAAACACAGAGGCCCGGCGATCATGTACGGATTATCATCCGCCCCGGACTTAATTGTCCCTTTCGGGTCGACGACAAACATCTCGTGCGGCCAGTCCTCCGGGCGATAACACTCGCGCAAGAGCAAATCCGCCCCGACATGAACCATTGCGGTATTGATACCCGGCTCTCGCTTGACATATTCGACCCGCGAAACGACCCACCCGGCATTGGCGTGGATATAGCGCCCGAATTCAGTAACTAATTTATATTCGCTACTGAATAGCAATGGATGCCTCTCCCTCATCTGTTTGGCATAGCGAGCCATCTCATCAGGCTCGCGATCGCTGTGATACGATACCGGAAATCCGCCCCCGATATCTATCATTTTAATGCGTCTGCCGTTGGGTGCTGCACCGAGGCGCGCGTTCACATCATCAACGAATTTCATTATAACATCAATGCCGTCCAATAGCAGTTCGACCGGGCATCCCTGCGAGCCGATATGGACATGCACGCCGGTCATCCATTGATAGCGCACAAAACACTCAATCAGCCGCTCACGATTAGTCCTGATCGGTACCCCGAATTTCGAGTATTCGCCTGCGACACTCGACATCAGTATCGCGCCTGTCCCGACCTGAGGATTAATTCGAATCCCGATACTTCCCCTGGGTCGGTCGCCTTGTCGCCGCAGGATGCCATCGATACGTCCTAATTCCTCAAGCGAATCGGCATTGATATGACACCCGAACGCAAGCGCATATTCCAACTCCTCGATGGTTTTCACCGGCGAATCGAAGACGATTTTTTCGGGAGATTGAAAAACGTGCCGGGCGATGTGCAACTCAGGCAGCGATGCCGCTTCGGCGCCAACGCCTAAATCCTTGCACCGATTCAGAAGTTTTACTAAGGGGTTTGCCTTGATCGCTATGGCATGTAGCGCATGCGGCGGAAAACACTTTTTCACTTCCTCGATTCGCTCGGCGAGATAATCGAGATCATAGACAATAACGGCGGTGTCTTCTCTGGCGATCAGTCCCTTGTGCTGAAACGCCTTCGCCATGACAGTGGCGATATAATCCTTTGTTAATCGAGATCGCATAATAATTGCCGTTTAAGCCACCAGTATTATTTGACTGATACAAGATAGTATTCAAGTAAGTTATTAGTCAATGCCTCTTTGCGGGCGCCCGGCAACAAGTGCTCCATCCTCCGCTGCGGCTTGTGGGATTGGACTATACGACTAAGTTTCCATAATCGCATTATCCCAATGAAATCCCCATAAGCACAGGTCATTGCGGGCATAATGTTCAAAAAATGTTGGTAAATTCTTTGTAACTATATATTACAATTAGGGTTTTACGGGATATATCTGAGAGGTCTAGGAAAATGGCTAAAAAAGGTTCTGTCTGCATTGTGGAACATACGGTGCCATACGGTATGGATATAGTCAAGAGAAACAGCGGTGGTGGTGCCCGTCATGTCATCGCACGTTTGTTCTCAGAGGTATCGGAAAGCGTCGTGAACAGCAAAGGGTTTGGTTCGAACGCTGGATAACTGAAGGTTATACCATTCGACAATTGATGGCTCACAGCGGTTATAGTCAAAGTACAGTTAGACGCATTATCACCTATTGGCTTGATAGACCACCGAAGACTTCGGTTGACCTCACCCGCTTCAAGTACTTGGTTCTTGATGGCACCTACCTGATAAAACGGCGTGTCGTCGTCGTTGGTTTGGCTGACCCAGTTGCCAAGAGCCTTGTCGCCGGCAGCTATGGTCTCAAGGAAGGTGAAGCGCGCATGCGAGACTACTGTTTGAGATTGCGGCATGAAGGGCTCATGCCTGTCAGCATCACGATTGACGGGCTTCGGCAGGTGCATACGATGCTGGAGGATGTGTGGCCGGAGGCATGCATTCAACGTTGTCTGGTGCATATTCAGCGGCAAGGGCTTTCCTGGTGCCGACGTGATCCCAAAACAGCAGCCGTCAAACATCTCCGTCGTTTATTCTGTCGTGTCATGGATATCTCAACCGTACATCAACGAGATGAATTTCTTGCCGCTTGGCAAGCATGGGAGGAGCAATATGGATACCCCATCGCCAGCCGTCCAAGCCGAGGAAAGGTCTTCTCCGATGTCAAACGAGCACGTTCCTTACTTCTCTACGCACTGCCACACATGTTTCACTATCTCAACGATCCCTTGATTCCAAATTCTACTAACTGGATCGAGGGATACTTCAGCAGGCTCAAGGCTCGATATAGACAACACCGTGGATTATCCAAAAAACATCGAGCCAACTACTTCGCCTGGTACTTTCATCTGTGTAAAACATGATTCTTACCAACAAAAAAAGAACATTATGCCCATTGCGAGGAGCGTCCGCCTAGGCGGACCAGCGACGTGGCAATCTGCTCTTGCCAAAAATGTGTATGAAGAAGTGATCGTACAACCACCCCCCGGCCCCCTCCTTGGAAAGGAGGGGGAGCAGATCGTGCCTGTAATTTTATGTATGTTCAGATAAAATGCTCGCCGTTGTTGGCGTATGTTTTCGAGTGCTAACTCATTTGGTATCCCATCCGCGGGTACCCTACAGCTTGCTGTGGGATTTAAGGGCGATAATTTCTTGCTTACCCGGAGTATTCATTTTCCAATATCGAATACAGCAGCAAATCCGTATACTCACCATTAATGATAACCGCCTCGCGCATGACACCCTCGTTGATGAGTCCGGCCGATTTTATCAGCCGCTCGGATCGGTCATTCCCCCGAGACACAACCGCCCACACGCGGTGCATATTGAGAGTCTTGAAGGCATAGTTTAGCATTTCCTTGAGGACAAACGCGCCGATCCCCTTCCCCCAATTCTCTTTCTCACCGATGATCAGTATTAGCTCGCACTTGCGGTTGCTCGTATCAATGGATTCCACGGCCGCATAGCCGATAAGCTTACCATCATTTTCGACGGCCTTAAGCCAAATTCCATCGACCGATCGCAGATGCGCCAGCCACGCTGTCGCCTGATCTATAGTCTTGAGCCGATTGGACAGATGCAGACACACATCGGGATCATTCCGCCACCGAACCACGCTCTCCAGATCATCCTGCCTCAAATCCCGCAGTGTAATCATACAACCTCTTCTATTGTCTCAATGGAGCCCCGGCGCAATATTCTATAATCTTCCCTAAAAAATTCGTTCCCACCACTTCAACCGGTAGTTTTCCAATATATCTAAGAATTCATCAAACGTGGGACTATCGCATGCACAATCAAGAAGATAATCCGTCCAAACATGGGAGACGACGATGGAAATGTCTTTATAAGTAATCGTCGCTTTTTGATCAGAAAAAAAACCGGCGGTATCCTTTTCTGCTCACAGAAGCTTCGGGAATCCGGCGAATAATCCTGAACAATGTCTCACAGGCAGGAATTTTGTCGCCTATTATAACAGCCCCTCTGGTTCCGTTATTTGCATTCGATGATCGTATAATTTCCATAGTCATTACCCGGTCACCCACTCATCGAGTGGGTTTATCCTGATGGACCTGCTATCCGCTTATTTCTCTCGCTTGTCCCACAGCTTGCCGGGGGTTCCTACCAGACCCAGCTTTTACTAATATACTGTGAAATTCATCGCATCAAACAAAAAAGCGGAGAGGTTCAAACTCCCCGCCAATATTATGCTAATACGTCAACGGCTCAGCATAATTGCCGATTCCGCCTAAATGAAATCATGTAAGGCGACTCAACAAAAAGTCAAAACGCCTAACGGGATATCAAAGAGGCATCCCGTCAGTTTCCTCTGTCTCCATATGGAAATCTGTCACAAATCGCTGTTCAGGAAACGAGACTCTTTACGGTATCCAACAGCGTGTCACGATCGACCGGTTTTTCGAAAAAGGCCTGCGGCGGCGTTAATCGCTTGGATCGCTCGATAAAACCCTTGAGCTCCCCGGAAACGCCGGTGATCATAATTACCGGAATGGATTTCGTGGCCTCATCGCCCTGCAGATTGCGAAACATCTTGATTCCGGATTCGTTGTCCATGCTGATGTCGAGCGTTATCAGATCGACTCCGCCGGCCCGAGCCAATTCAAACCCCCGGACTCCATCCTCGGCCGTAACGATGGCATAGCCGTTATCCTCGAGGACAGTAGCGAGATATTCTCGCTGATCGGCCTCATCATCGACGATTAGTATTTTCTTGGTTGCGGACATGTCTGCCCTCCCATTTCGTGTGGTGTATGCTTGTTATCATTTTTCTATTTCGGTGACTTCAATATTTTCGGGACGCTTTTTCGGCATCGTGACGGCCAGGGAAGTTCCTTCCCCCGGCGCGGATTCGACGACGATATTGCCTCCGTGGGATTGTGCGATTTTATTTGCGATGAACAATCCCAATCCAGTCCCGCCGGCGCCTTTAGAGGAGAAAAACAGGGTAAATGCTTTTTCCCGCACCTCCTGATTCATCCCGATACCGTTGTCTTTAACCGCGAACGTCACCGCTTCAGGCGTTTCTGAAACATTTAAGACTACCGCATGGTCATTCTTTTTGGTATCGACCCGGCAGGCATCAAAGGCATTGTCCATGAGGTTTATCAGAAGTGATCGGACAGCCTTGGCGTCGGCCTCGAAATGGCCATCGGTTATATCAATCTGCCTCTCGCAGCGGACCTTCGACTTTGCGGCCTTCGGCTTAATGATGCCGAACACCTCTTCCGCCACATCCTTGGCATTAAGGGCCGTCCACTCCGGTTCCCGATCTTTGGCATAATACAGGATGTCAAGTACCGTTCCGCGAATGCGATCGACATTGCGCAGGACCATTTCCCATCCGCGATCGATTCGGTCCTTATTATCCTTTTCCATGCCGGTATTGACAAGGTAAATACCGCCGTCCATGCCATTCAGAAGCCCCTTAAGATCGTGCGAAATCGTGCTGATAATCATGCCAACGGACGACAACTTCGATTGCAGCTGGCGAATCTGCGTAATATCCGCAGACATTTCTATGACGGTTTCGACTTCACCGGATCCGTTTAGTACCGGCGCGGTGGTTACCATCACATTTATTCGGCGGCCGTGGCGATCGGTCACGACTTCCTCGTGATGATGAATCTCCCCGTCAATAAATGTCTGCTGTACCATGCAGGGATGACAGGCCTTGTCTCGGTGCTTATATACTTCATAGCACTTGCATCCGTAATATGTGCCAAACGCCTCGCGGTGGAGGCGATTAGCCTCGACAATCCGGAGGTCCCGATCCTGCATGGAGATAAAGCACGGCACCTCCTCGAACAGTAAATGGTACTTCTTGCGGCTGTCGGCCAATTGATTCTGGAGTACTTTCAGTTCGGTGATATTTGTAGACATTTCCATGACCGATGTTATTTCACCGTTCCCATTTCGTATCGGGGTCGTATACACGATCACCGATACGTCGCGGCCATCGAGCGTTCGGACTATTTCCTCACTCCGATGCTGCCGGCCGTCGGCAAATGTTCTCTCGACCGGACACGGATCGCATTTCTCCGGCTGCTGTTTGTACACTTGATAGCAATATCGCCCCCTGAAATCGCCGAATCGCTTGATGAACTTCTCATTGGCATCAATGATATGAAAGTCTCGATCCTGCACCGTTACATAACACGGCATCGCATTGAAATAGGTCTCATGGATAGTGTCCATATCGCCACTCCCGTCATTTAAGGCCGCTCCAGGTCTAATCCGGGTGAACTACATCGAGTATTTTGCGAACGTTGCGCAATAGCGTCTCCTCGGTAATCGGTTTGTCAACGTATCCGTCGGGCGGTAAAACCGCACGGCTGTAAATCAGCTTCCGCAATTCCGGTTGCCCGGTGATAATGCAAATCGGCATGTCGCGAAGCACTGGATCATTCCGGAATTGTTCGAACACCTCGGAACCAGATTTGCCCGGCATGCTTAAATCGAGAGTCATCAATTCCGGCCTTTCTCTCCGGGCAATCTCCAAAGCCTCTTCACCACTGTGTGCCTTAAAGACGACGGCTCCGTTATCCTCAAGAATCGCGGCGACGAAGGTTACGAAATCGGGCTCATCATCGGTGACAAGAATCTTGTAATCGGCAAGGCTGCCCGCGATCGCAACCGGCGTAACGGCTTCGGCAACCGGCTTGGGCTCGATGACCAGAGCATTGGCAACGAGATTCACCAATTGCGTCACTTCCATCCCCAGCTTGTAATGTTTGATGCAGTCGGAGAGGCCGTCTACACAATTATGACAGGACGTAACGACTATCTTTGCCCCGGTCGCCTTAAGCTGATCGGCCTTGATTTTCGCCGATTTCAGGCGGTTTGGCGTATACTCTGACATCGACATCGCCCCGCCGCCGCCCGTGCAGCAAAAGTTCTCAGCTCGATTCGGATACATTTCACGGAAATCCTCACACACCAGCTTCAGTAACTCCCGAGGCTCCTCGGTCATACCGCAACTGCGTGCGAAATTGCAGGAATCATGATATGTGACAGGGACGGAGTTTTTTGATTTGTCGACTTTGATGCGCCCTTCCTTGATGTACCGAAGCATCGTCAATACCGAGCTTTCCATCGGGAAGCTAATATCTTTTTTTGCCCAATTCGGCCCCTCGCAGCGAGTTGAACGATATCCGTGACCGCATTCGGAAATGACCAGTTTCTTGCCCTTCAGTTCCTCGACCTTTTCATACAGGCGCCGTGATACGGCGCCGCCCAATTCGTCATCCCCCGAAAACAATCCGAAATTCGTCATATCCCAGCCATCGCTGGGCATCGTCCAATTCTCTCCTGCCTGATTGAATATGAGGGCGGCATCTGAAATCGTCCGAGGATCATACTTGACCTCGCGGGGATTGATCGAATAGACGACATCCGCATCTACCGAATCGATTGGAATCCCCGGATCGTCATCGCCGTGTTCCATTTTCAGTTCATCGGACAGCCATTCCAGGGTATCGAGATAATCCTCTTTCAAGACGCCCATCTGATTGCCCAATTCCCATTGATCCTTGCTGACGACCGCAACCCCCTCGGGCATGATGCCGACTGATACCAGCAGTCCCCGAGCCATCCTGTTGAAGGTCGCATAGTCCACGCCCATGGGACAATTCACGGTGCAGCGGCGGCAATTCGTGCATTTTCCGAATACCGTATTCTTCAGGTCTTCCAATTCCTCTTCGGTGTACAAGCTCTTCGCACCGACCCACCATGGAATAACCCTGCCGGTCCAGTCATAATGGCGCTTGAAAAACTTTCGAATGCGATCTGCCTTGTACGCCGGAGCGAATGTCGGATCGCCGGGATTGGCCAGTACATAATGACAGGATTCCGTGCAATTGCCGCAATGGACGCAGGCAACGAGGGAACCGACAATCTGCCGGCTGAGTTTTTTGCCCAGCCTGTCGATAACTTTCTGCGCTTTATAGGATCTTTCTTGAGTTGCCATTGTATTCTCCAGTCTGAATTATCGATTCCGCTTAGGATACACGACGGACAGGATAGACGCCCCGCCGCCCCAGGGTTTTTCCAAGATAGTAGCGCGTGAATGGATAATACAGGTAGTGTGATATCTTGGAAAACGGCACATAAATAAGGAAAAATGCCGTTTGGAAGAAATAGGTCAGAAGATGCCACTCGCCTCCCGTCGCATCATTCGGACAGGCAAGAAAGGCAAAGGCAAACCAGATTGTCAGAAATACCAATGAGAAGTGATCATCCGGCGTGGACAGCGCTCGCATATAGACCGATCCGACCCGGCGAATAATCCGCAGAATCCCGACGAAAAAGGCGGCGCCGATTATAATTTGCAGCGCCAAAACGACAGCGGTCTCGGCAAGAAGCGTCGGCGCATACGGGATGATAAATGATAATCCGATCGCCGCTACGACACCGAGGTGAAAAATCACGAACTGCGCATACAGAAACGGTTTGGTGCGCGTGCTCTCCATCGCAGTCGGGAGAGCGATATTCGCCCATGAATAGATGATACTGCGTCGCGCTCGTATATCTCCGATACCGGTCGGCGCCTGGCGCTCCTTACCGGCAGTGAATCTCGTCAACCAGATAAGCCGCGTCGTGTACACGATCGCCATGATCACCAGCGCGACTTCCTGCAGGGTGTGTTCCGCAAAATGTAATAGCTCACTCATGTCCTCTCCTCAGTTAGCGCAGCGAAGCGAGCTGCTTTTCAAAAGGTCCATATTCGCGCTTATCGAGCACGCAAATGACAATATCCTTGATCTTCGAACCGCCGGACAGGTACTGCTTGATCGTATCAAGTGTCACCTTTGCGCTGGTTTCCAGCGGTACACCATAAAAGCCGCACCCCATAGCGGGAAATGCCAGACTCGACACCCCCTTCTCTTCCGCCGCTTGTAAAACTTTCGTGACAGTCGTCGCCAGTTTAGTTTCGAGCTGACTTTCCTGGAATCGCGGCCCGATCGCATGAACAATATATTTCGCCTTCAATTCCCCGGCGCCGGTGACGACGACATCGGTCGTGTCGGCAGAGCCATGTTGCTTTAATTCTTCCTGAATTGCCGGGCCGCCCCTCATACTGATCGCGCCCCCGAACCCTGAGCCCAGGGCCAAATTATGCTGGGCATAAAACACGAAGGAATCTACATCCAATAGCGTGATATCATCCTGCAGCACGCGGAGCGTACTCCCGTTGACGGATATGCTTTGAGCCATTTCACTCCTCCCGATAATCTCTTGTCTTATCTCTATCTTAAGAATCAGTTATTTCCATTTCCCGTTGAGGGCCATATATCATCTTCAAGAGCTGATCGAATGCGAACGGCCGGGCAATCCAGCCGAACAATTCATCTTCGCAATAATCGGTCATGCGAGGCGCTCGCGAGGTCAATATTATGCGTGTCAGGGGAAGCCGAGCATCCTGGATGATATTGCGGCAGATATCGCGCGTCCTCGTCGTACCGAATCCATAATCGACAACCGCAAAATCCGGGCGGAATTGCGCTATGGTCGACGAACACTGATATTCATTCGTAGCGCCGGCCAGCCGGACATCGGTCTCATCTGCCTGCTTTCCGAGTTGCTCCAGCCATTCCATATTGCGGCTAATAACCAACACCGCCAGGCTCTGAGAATGCGTTTGCCGATAATATTCGCATTCATCGCATGCATTTTTGCAGAACAGTTTCAAATGACCGAACTGTTCGGGGATCGCACGCATCTCATAACACCGCCTGCCATTGCTTCGATATGCGACGCACTCGAGACATTCGCGTTTGGCGCCATCCGGGCCCGCATTGAATTCCCAGCAGTACTTATAAGTGGGAAAGTCCATTTCAAGCCGCGCCGGACGACACACTTTGCTCTTGTCCGGCAAGAGGGCCTTGACTGCCTCGATCGGTATCCGGGAATGTCCGCCCGGTGTCCGGTACGATAGAATTTTACCGGCCCTGACCCATTTGAGAACCGTATCTGCGGATACTGACAGTAAACGGGCTACTTCTGAAGTTGTATAATAAGTCTTTGCCATACGAATTATGCAATTTATGAAATTTATGACTATTATCGGAATTAAGGGAACATGTACCAATCTGTCAACGATTTTTGTCTCGGGAAGCGAATTATAAGTGGATATTAATTATCCAGTATTAATTATAACCAATTATCACATAACATTATAGGAAACTTCGCATGTATAAATAGGACGCATGCAATAATCGACGCTATCACACCCAATTTTATGTAATTCGCATCGCATGACGCCGTGATGCGAACAAATTTCTCGAAATCCGGCTATTTCACGCATCCATCTAAGTGTCTGGGGTTTCATGTCATGCTGGAAACACTCCACCCCTCGGGCAAAATGCCTCATTCAGCGCTTTCGCCTGTTTATAACACACTACAATTTCGCCCTTTTACCCGATCAACTCCTTTACCTTCGCTATCACTAAATCCGGGTCGATCGGTTTGTCGATAAACATATCCGGCCGTACCAATCCTTCTTCCTTCATCTCCTTGATAGCCTGCCGCATTTTCTCACGAAGTGCGTCGTACGGCCTCTCATGCGTATCACCACTCTGTGAATCCAGATCCTCGAGCACCTCGGCGACGCCGGTCAGCATAATGACGGGAATATCCTTGTACTCTTCTTCACGCCGCAATTGCTTGAACAGCACAAAACCGGTTTTCTTCGGCATCATGACATCCAATAACACCAACGCCGGCTTTTCGCTCTGGATCATTTCGAGTCCGACTTTCCCGTTCTCGGCCGTAACGGGCTCATATCCGTTTTCGGCCAGAGCCGTGGAAAGGAATTTCCGGGTATTCTCATCGTCGTCAACTACTAAGACTTTTTTTCCCATAATCGATCTCCTTATTTCTTCCAGATGCCTCGACGGGAATCGAGATGCGGAATTCCGTTCCTTTATCCACTTCGGATTCCACATCGATTTTCCCGCCATGTGCGTCTATCATTCGTGAAGTAATCGACAAGCCCAGCCCAGTGCCGGCCTTGCTCTTGGTGCTGAAGAAGGGAGTAAAGATATTTTCCTGAACGCTTTTACTCATCCCGCACCCGTTGTCCTTGACTTTTATAATGATCATATCGCCTTCAGGCGAAGTACTCGCCGATAACTTGACCTCCAGAATCTCGCCTTGCTTGTAATCTTTCCACAGGCATGCGTCGATGGCATTTGACACGATATCCATGATTGCCGAGTGTATCATCTTGGGATCGCACACGACCGATGGCAAATCGGTCGGCACATCGACTCCGAACACCACTCCTTTATCTTTCGCCGTCTGCCCGATAACCTGTTCGATATCAAGCAGAATCTTCTCGATTCGCGACTCTTCTACCCGGGGTTTCCATTCCTTAACGTATTTGAGCATATCCATCGACATCGCCGTCATGCGATAAATGCCCTCCTCGACCATTCTCCAGCCATCGGTCAGCATTTCTCTGTCGTCCTTTTTCAGCCCGGTTCGGACCATATATGCACCGCCTTTACAGGCGTTCAGCATATTCTTCATCGAATGCTGTATTCCGGTAAATACTTCGCCGATGGCCGCCAATCGCTGCGATTGAATCAGTTTCATCTGCAGATGCTTCTCTTCGGTCACATCCTTACCGATACCGATTGTCCCGATGACCGCGCCCGTGGAATTCCTCAGGCGAGTCAGCGTAAAGAGGATGTTTCGTTCCTCCTTATTCTTCGTCAAAAATATGGTTTCATAGTTGATGACGTTTTCGGAGAATCTCAACTTCTGTACCGCGACGTCCTTCTCATCGGGATTGGCGAATAAAATATCGATCGGCTTCCCGGCGATTTCCATTGGCTTGTAGCCCAGCGCATTCACGGTACCGGTATTGATAGTTAAAATGTTGCCGGATGCATTGACGGTGATAATCAAATCCGCCGAACTTTCGAAGATACTCTCGAGATAGTCCCGGTTACGCTTCAATTCGGTCAATGACGATGTCAGCATATCTGCCATCTCATTGAACGTCGATGCCAGCGGACCGAATTCGGCCTTTTCGTCCTCCTCCAGGCGGAAGTCATACTCCCCATCGGCCAGATGCTGCATTCCCGCCAGCAGTTGCTCCACCGGGAGCTTCACATACAGCCGTACGAATCCATACGCACCGAATCCGGCCAGTAAAACCAAACTGACCATTGCCAGTACTGTTCGTACCGTCGAGGGCAAGTCGAGGCTGTGGATGCCTTCCAATATCAATAGATTAATCAGGAACAAAATGATGAACGCTGCCCCCAACTTCCAGAATATCGTAATTCGATTCATCATATGCCGAGTCTCATTCTATTACAACTATCGAGCCGCAAGTGCTCTCGGTTTTTTATCTTCTATATGGATACCTTTCTGCCTGAGATATTCGATCCGCTTGATCAGGCCGATCTGGTCATAGATAATCGCCTCGGTCGGCAACAGCTTGAAAAACCGAAGTCCCCACAGGAACAGGAATCCGACAACACCAAAGACGCCGAGCGCCTGCAGGATTTCCGCCAGGCTTATATTGTAGGCCGCGATACCCTCCTGTATCATTGACTGAGTGATATGCATCCCCGGCAATATTTCCTGCGGATAAGTCAGTCCCGGCAGCACAATCACATAACGCTCGAATAGAATCCCGAACACGACCATGCCGGACGCGATAACGATCCACTTGATCGACTGGCCAGTCTTTTTGCGAAACAGGATGAACATCGGGACGACAAGACCGAGAAATATCAATCCGCCCCAGAAGAAAATACTGTGGAGCCCGCCAAACAGGTAGTACATGGCGGCCTGCCGCAATTCCACGACATATGCCCGGTAGGCATTTTCAATGAACAGAAAATAGACGACTACTAATATACATACGGCAAGAAACTGCCCCAGCCATAACACTAATCTGTCATCCAGGCACCGCTTCGTAATTTTAAACAATCCGACAATCAATAGTATCATGAGCGCCGTCCCCGATGCCATCGCCGCAGCCACGAAGCTGGCCGGTAATAGCGGCGACTCATACAGCATCCGGGCGCCGAATCCGAAAATCGCTCCCGTGCCACTGTGCACGCAGAATGCCCAGCCGAATGCGAGAGTCGCAATAACGGTCGTCAGTTTCTTCCGCTCCGTGAACAATGCCCAGAGATAGATGATGCATATGAGAATGTGTCCGGAGTATAAAATCGGGTTAATCGAGAACATCGATTGCAGATTGAAATGCACGAACGGCTGGACAAAGACCCGGTCCATCCGCCCCTGATCGGTCAGAATCGATAACAACCCGGCAATGAGAAACAACATCGCTATCCACACCGCGATGCGCGCGAACGGCTTGTACTCCTGCTTGCCGAACACGCCATACAGACCGGAAATGACCAGCGATCCGGCTGACAGACCGATATAGTACACAGCCATGACAATTTGCAGTCCCCAGGGAACACGATTATTCATCCCGGTAATCCACAGCCCTTTCTGAATGACTATCCAGGTAGAAACAGCCCCTGCTATCGCGAACAGCGCGAAGATAATCATTGCCGTCTTATAGGCGACAGAATCGCCTTTGATTTTTTCAAACGTAATATCCATAGTCGCTCCTAACGACCGCTACAGGCCGACATAATGGACTTTGGGTTCCGTGCCCAGTTCTTCACGAAGTCGCTTTGTCGCATACCGTGAGATTATCTGTGACACTTCACTGTTGGCATCGTTCAGATTTCCGACCATAATCGCTCCGGCCCCGACATTCTGACACGCCTCAACACAGGCCGGCGGCTTTCCGACATCCAGGCGATGCGCGCACAGCGTGCATGCCTCGGCAACCCCGTGTGAGCGCTTGGGGCGCTCTTTGTTCGCCCAGTGTTCATTGTCTTTCAGATTGAATTGGCGAGCATTATACGGGCAGGCAATCATACAATACCGGCACCCGATACAACGGTGATGGTCGACTATCACGATACCGTCATGCCGCCGATACGTTGCCTGCACAGGACACACTTGAGCACACGGAGGCTTATCGCAATGATTGCACAGCAATAAAATGGATTTTTCCTGCACCTCATTGCCGATCATCGACTCCGCCTTCACTTTTCGAATCCAGTGCACGTCAAGCTTCGGGTCACCGTGTAAAGCCACATTATTCTCCTGCCGACAGGCATCAAGGCAGGCCGTACAGCCCTCTTGGCATTTTGTCAGGTCAATCACCATTCCCCACCGCACGGCATTGGGGTCGATCCCCTCACCGGTTGCCGACCGTATGGAACCGGTCAGGAACTGGAAGGCATACGTTCCCGAGGATATCACCAGTATCGTGCCTCCCGCCAACTTCATAAAATCTCGTCTATCCATGGTAACCTTTCCTTTCGGGCTTACAATCCGTCAGAATCCACACATGGGTTCGATTCTACGGATAATAATGGCACCCGAAGCAGTCGGGCTTCATACTGACGGCATCATGACACTTATTGCAGAATTTCTCGCGGCTGGTGTGACAGCTTCGGCAATTATTGAGACTGACCTCGCTTCGCTTTCCGTACCGGACGACATCTTCCCGAATTGCATGAAGTAATTCCCAGTGATGGTATCGCATGTATATCGTGTCCTCGACGCACTGAGTAATCTCCGGCGCGGTCCGCTCCAAAAACGGCTTCTCCCCGGCGGCATTACCGGCCGAGATATAATCTGCGACGCTGTACCCGAGCGGATATACTATGATGAGTACCGCAATCAAGACCGCAATAAGACTCATCCTGCTCTGAATCACATTTTTGAAACTCATACTAACTCACCTTTCGGCCGGAATATTCCGCATATACTTTTGCAATCGTGCGATATATCATATGTGCGAATTTGGAATAAGGCAGATACATCAGTAGCGTGAATACGAACACGAGATGAATGAAATACACGATATGCCGATGCGGCTCCAGCCTGATATAGTGGAGTATCTCCGTGGCGAAACCGGAGGCTACGACCAGAATCAGCGCCGACAGAAACGCCCAATCAAAGTAGACGCCGGTTCCAATTTGCTCGTTTTCCTTCCCTCGCTCCCATATCATGATAAAACATCCGACCAGCAGGGCGATACCGCCTACATTTGCCAGCACTTTCCAGGGGCTCCAGAATGAAAATGGGTAGATAAAGTCTCCCTTCGCCAGAGGATTAATCCCCGATGTTATCACCCACAGTGTGACTACCGTCAGTGCCCCGAAACCGAAGAGCACGCACATATGCGAATAGTTTCTCGATCGCGAGGCAACGCATGTACTGAAATCCTTGTGCGTGATAATATTACCGAAAACTTTCAGAATACTCCGGAACAGACTCCGCGGTCGGTCGCCCGGTAATCGATAGGCTACCGATCTATCCAGTATTTTCCAAAAGCGTACGCCACCGATGACTATTGCCACCAAAGTCAACGCACCGAAGAAAAAGAAGAACATATTCAGAAGCCAATGCGGGAACATCGCAGAATACGAAAAGATTATCCCGTCACCGGTCGGTGGCGAAAATCCCAGTGCGTCACCCAGTTTATCTTTGGAATACAATGCCAGCGTCAGCAACAGGACCGGAATACCCAATAACAATGGAATACACTGCGGCTGGTTGACCCATCGCGCGAAAAACCTCGGGAAGGCCATATTGATTACGCTCTCCTGTCTGACCACTGCCAGGACATCGGCCGGTTTGGCGCCGCGAGGGCATCGCGTCGAACAATCATTACAGTGATAACACAACCAGACGTCCGGGTCATTCAGGAGCTGCTCCTTCAAGCCCCATGACGCCCAGGCCATCTCCTTGCCGGGAAACGGCGCATCATCGGGTGACAATCCGCACGTTGCGGAACAGGTACCGCATTGCATGCATTTTTTAAGCGTATCGCCACCCCGTTTTTGCAGAGTAATAATAAAATCTATATCGGATTCAAGGTACATCGGCGGCCCCTCAGCAGGCGGCACTGCGATTGGGTTATCCTGGTCGGGCTCAATCGTCGCGACATTGTTTTCAGATGTATCCACAGTTATATCCTCCGGAGCGACATCAGTCGCCCCTGATTCGAATGTTACATCCCCTTGAATGGATTCATACCGAATTCATCTATGACTTTCTGTAGACTATCGAATATCTCCGGAAGCTTTTCATAATCCGATATTTGCAGCTGATGTATCTCCACTCGCTGGTCTTCCATTGCCATCTGCTGGAGTTTCTCACGGATATTCTCGCCGCGCGAATCGGCCAGCTCGCTTCCCTTGATAAAATGACACTGATAATCGTCACCGTACTTGCACCCGATGAGAATCACGCCATCGTACCCGGCCGAAAATGCCTCTGACACCCAGATAATATTTACCGAACCGAGACATCTCACCGGAATGATGCGAATAAATGGATTGTACCGAATACGATTCTGCCCCAGTAAATCCATTGCCGGGAAGGCGTCATTTTCACACAGGAGTGCCAGGATGCGAGGCTTTTCCTCATCCTCATCAGGCACCTCGACCGCCTTAATCATATTGGTGATGACACTGATGGAATAATCCTTGAACGAAACGATACGCTCTGGACATGCCCCAAGGCATACGCCGCATCGGCGACAGCGAGTCGCCCTGAGAAGCGGTGTTCCCTTTTCATCTTCGTTTAACACACCAAATGGGCACTCCTCGGTGCAGCGCTTGCACTGCGTACACTTTTGCAGGAAGAATTCGGGATACGATGTATCACCGGCCCGAGGATGTACTGCCTCTCCCCGGCTGGTCATTTCGACGCACTGTATTGCCTTCAAAGCTGCCCCGGTGGCATCCTCGCGGCTGGCCATACCATCCATCGGTTGCCGGACGCTTCCGGCCGCATAGATTCCGGTCCGGCGCGTCTCATAGGGGAAACAGATGAAATGTGAATCCGGAAATCCATATTGTAAGGCAGGCAAATCCGGTCCCTGTCGATACTTCAGATTCAGTATTTCCCTGCCTTCATGTTGCTTCAACTCCTCGACCAGTTTCGCTGCGTCCTGCTTCTGTTTGTCCGAATCGCTCTTGACCGCAGCCACCTTAGCATCATTGTATTTTCGTATCGCCTCTCCATCGGCGGCATTCGGTTTCATACCGGCGGCCAGGACAATTAAGTCGACTGCGACCTGAATCTTTTTCCCCGGCATCGTGTTGTCGATTGTCAGAAGCAGATCGCCATTATCCTGCCGCTCGACTTCGACGACATCTCCCTTGGTCAAAAAGACTCCCGGGTCATCCTGCACCCGCCGATAGAAGTCCTCATAGTGCCCCGGCGTTCGAAGGAATTCATAAAAGATATAAGCCTTCGCCTCTTTGTTCTGCTCTCTCAGATACATCGCCTGCTTCAGCGATGTCAGGCAGCAAATTGACGAGCAAAACGAGTGATGTGTCTTATCCCGGTTTCCTCCGCATTGGATAAACGCAACCCGCGATACTTCCCTGCCGTCCGATGGCCGAGTCACCTTACCGGTTGAATTCATCATTTCCTCATACTCGACGTTGCGAATCACATCATCGAGTTTGCCGTACGGGAGTGTCTCACGGGGATCAACCGGCTCCCATCCGGTCGCCTGAATAATCGCACCGACTCGGAATTTTTTCTCACCGCTGCCGTTTCCGTTCGCCGATGCCAGCGTGACATCGAATAACCCGGGCGCTCCCTCGATACTTGCCGTCTTCATGGAAACAAACGTCTCGATATTCGCCTGAGTCTCTACATCTGAAATCATGGCATCAATACCAGTATCCTCTAACTCCCTGAACGGCGCCTGTGTCGGGATCGATTTGTACTGTTTGCCCAGCCAGCCCCCCAGCCGGTTCGACTTTTCGACCAGCTTCACACTATATCCGGCTTTTGCCGCATTCAATGCCGCCGTCATCCCGGTCACACCGCCACCGACGACTAATAGGGTCTTATCAATCGGTTCATCCGGCTGAAACGGCTCGGGCACTTCCATCTTTTTGAGCTTCGCGATGTACATACGGATGTAATCCGTCGCCATCATCAGCGTGTCTTCCTCGTTTGGCGGCTGACACCAGACAACATGCTCGCGTAGCGCAAGCTTTTCGACCTGCACTCCCTTGGGGAAGATTTTATCGTCGTAGTTTCGCGCCGATACACCGGCGATCAACACCTTGTTGAATCCCTCTGCCTTTATCTCGGCAATGACTTTTGCGATATCAGCAGGTTCACACGAGGGAATTATTTTGCAGAAGGGCACTTCGCATTCATCGATAACTACCTTGCGCAGTTCGTCGATATCCAACGCCTCGGCTATGCCATAGCCGTTACAAATATAGACTCCGATTTTATTATCCATCTGCCCGTACCCCTCCCATCATGCACTGGATTGCCTTCAAGGCAGCGCCGGTGCCTCCCTTGGCGGCCCTCGATACATCACATGGACGACCGGCACACCCAACGGCAAAAATGCCATCCGGCCCGTCTGCTGCATTAATGAACCCGTAATCGTCGTATCCGACGCTGTAGGGGAGTTTTTCATCGACCGTATTTGGCACCATACCGGTCGCCAGCACGACCATATCGAATCCGGAATGCAGTTTTTCCCGAGACAGCGTATCCTCGACATCGAGGATAAGGCTATGGTCATCATCGGCCTGATTTATCTTGGCGACTTTCCCCTTGATAAATCTGACATGATCGTCTTCGAGTAAATCATAGTAGAACTTCTCTTCCCGACCGATGGTGCGAATGTCGATATAGAAAATCGTCACCTTCGCATCCGGGTTTTTCTCCCGGATATACCTGGCCTGTTTTAACGAGGCCATACAGCACACCGCCGAGCAGTACGGCAGATGATTTTCATCCCGGGAGCCGGCGCATTGAACGAACGCCACGTTCCCGACTTTCTTTCCATCCGATGGTCGAAGGATCTCGCCTCCAGTCGGGCCATTCCGCGAGGCCAGCCGCTCCATCATCACATTGGTTATGATGTTCTGGTATTTTCCATATCCCAGATTATCCAGATTCGTGGCATCATACGGTCGCCAGCCGGTTGCCACGATAATGGCGCCAACCTTGACCGTTATTTCCTTTTCCGCCATGTTGAAATCAATGGCGCCCGGAGGGCATTCCGTATTCAGCAGTTTCTCATCCTCGACACTCAACGACTCTTTATCCAGCACCATCGATGGCGGATACGCCATTTCGTGCGGCTTGAATAACGCCTTGGTCGTATCCATCCCATAGTTGAAGGGATTGGCTCGCTCGGAGCTCATTTTGTCTATGGCGCTCTGAGGAATCTCATAATCCCCGGTCACAAACCGGGGTTTGATTTTTATTTTTGCCATAAAACTCCCGGCGACGCCACTGATTTCCTCGACCGAGGCCATCGTGTACACCGTGATGCGAGGATTATTCCTGATGCGACGGGAATTGATTTCGAATCCGCACGTCGGCGGGCACATCTTGGGAAAATACCGGTACATCCGCAAGACCCGGCCGCCAAGGTATGCTTCTTTTTCGACGAGGATCACCTGGCAACCGACTTCCGCGGCATCGACGGCCGCCGTAATTCCGGCGATTCCTCCCCCGATTACCAGAATCGGCATATTCGTATTTATCATAGCATTATTCCCTGATTGAAGGTGTGAACTCCTTGAGCTTTCATCTGCCCCACTCGGTAGCTGGAATATATATTCAGTATTTTTTGACGTAAAAATAGATGGCAGACTGTACCGCGAGTCTATCTCATCTATACATAAATCAGGCGTTCAGGCCCCGCTCGTGATGCTGGTGGCGTCGTGTACGAGGTGTCTTCTCTTTCAAACCGAAGAACTCACACAGCCGGTGCGGTCTTGTTGTGGTTCGGGCCGAACAAGAGCAGCTTTTCCAGGCCAGGAATCATCAAAGAGGATCCAAACACCCGCCTGATAATCGATTAAGTTGTTCTGCAAAGTCCTGGTGGAACGTGAGATAAAACCAGAATGATGTAAAATAACTCTCACGTACTAATTACAAAATGACTAATATTTCATCGCATGTCAAGTAAAAATTACCATTCGGTCCACATTGGCACCTATCGCACAACGTAGTAGTTATAATAAAATACTGCCCCGAATGAGTGGACCGCGGATTGACGTAGAGTCAGGCCGGTATTACAAACTTATATCCATCTTTATAAGATGCTTGGGTAGTAATCGCATGTACGAATCAGTATTAAAACTCAAATAAGAAAATGCTATCGCACATCAGTAGATTTTTTTGGGTAATCAAATCTCCGCAGCAAGTTGTGAATTGTCGTCCATACGTATCATTTTTCAACTTCTCAAGATGACAATTCCTTACTCTTCGGAATTAACGAAAAAGCCTGCAATACTGTTCTGATTTCATCGATTTTAAATGGTTTACAAATTATCCAGTCGCTAATACTTAATTGTGAATCGGTTTTTGCTCTTTCTATTAGATTGTCGTATCCGCTTATTAATATCACACGAGTTTGTGGAGAGGATTTTTTGGCTGTTAATAGTAACTCAGTACCATCGAATCCACCTTCATCTTTATATGGCATTCTTATGTCCACAAAAATCAGATCGAATTCGCGCTCGACCATAGCCAATAATGCCTCTCTGCCGTTGTATGCTTTTACGATATTATGCGGTCGGTCCTTTAAAAGCAATTCAAGTATCTCGGGAATAAGAAAGTGGACTACTTCCTGATCATCAGCAACCAATATTTGCAGCTCTGTCGTTTCTCTTTTTTTCCCCAATGCGATATTGGAATTTTGGGGAGATTTGGCTGTGCCATCCGGTGCCAGATCGATGAGTATCTTATGAACCGATGACAATACTCCCTCTAATTTACTGATACAGGTTGGCCAATCATCCTGAAAAGAAGCGGTCTCGGCTTCCTCAAGAATTGATAACATCAGGTTAAAATCTGGAGGATTTAAACCTGGGAGAGTCGCTGCCGTTTCTAAAAGCTTCTGAGTATCCTCGGTAAGTTTCAGGAACTGTTTGAGAGTTTTCTTTAATTCAGCCGATCGTAGAAACGCATTTGAACCCTCGACTCGATACCTCAATTGAGTAGCCTTACGATACTGGGACAGACAGGAGGACCATACGTCGTTGAGTGGGTACGCCTTATCGCGCTCGATTATTCTCTCTATGCTAGCGGTCAGGCCATCCCAAGATAAGAGTAATACTTTCATTTGGAATATGAGAGGTACGGACGTAAAGGTGATAGCAAAGAGATCCGGGTGACGTTTTGCGTCCTCCTTGATAAACTCAACAGCTTCGCGGGATGAAATCCCTAAATTAACGCAATCCTTTTCCGCCAGAGGGAGCACAATAATTGATTTTATTTTTAATGCTCCGCGATCACCGTTTGTAGATTTGGGATCAAAATCGAGTTCCGTATTACCATGTTTGAATTTGCGGAGATTCAAACCGAATTTCGAGACTGTAATAATCGCCGCGGCACTTATGACGATAACGATGGCAATACCAATGTAACCGTTAAATTCGCCCATTAGGAGTTACTACTCTTTTTAATTGGGTAGCAGGTTTCACTACTATATATAATACACTCCACATTACAATAATGACCAAACGAGTATTAAAAGTCAAGTAGTTTGCACAGACGCCCCAGGGCACGCTGTGTGAAATTCCTATTATTTTCTACCTGTAAAATATTAATATAATCATCGATGGAAACAAAAAAGCAGTGAGGCAGGGATTCGGTTGGGCGCATTCTCCGCAACTCATTTATGAGGCCTCATAACAACTGAGGCCCCCTTACAGTACAACCCCGCCATTGAATGGAATTCGCCTAAAATAAAAATCCTGACATGTTTTAATATTACGCTTGACATATGACAACATGCGCATATATTCATATGTGGAGTTACTAAAAATGGTTACGATGGACAAAAAAGCATTAAGCAGATATTTCAAGGCATTCAGCGATCTCAGCAGACTGACAATCCTGGAGCTGTTGGCTCGTAAAGACCTCACTGTCAATGAGATAACCGCTCAGATGGGCTTAACGCAATCTGCGGTTAGCCGCCATTTGGGTATTCTCAGGGCGGCCGAAGTCGTTGAAGCAACGAGGGATGGTCAGAATGTGATTTATAGTTTAAATAAGGAAAAGGTCTGTATTTGCTGTGATGATTTTTGCTGCAACTTAAATGTGACATCTGAAACAAAAGGCAAAAAAAGTAAGAAGTGATATATTTTTTTGAAACATTTATGAGTATATGCGCATATATACATATAACAATGTCATAGTATTCCGATCTCGAGATTGGCGTCGTTTTTTAACTCTTAACATGGAGGATGCCATGAAGCGCTATGCAGTTCCGCGTACAGCCCATTGCAGCAATGGATGTCATATGGAGTCCCGGGTAAGACACTAAACTACCCTATAAAACATTCCGGAAATCCAGGACACCGAGTCAGACTGTATTTCCCCCGGATTACCCGGTAGCAATGAGTTATGCCTGGCAGGCGCCGGTGAGTGATAAGACTCCTCACCGGGCGCTTGCCTAGGCACAAACAAAACGCAGATTCGCTGGCACCCGAGTGCTCCGCAACTCGCTATTAAATACTTATCTTATTACTTGCCTGTAGTATAATAATTGATTCATCGATGAAATTAACAAGCGGAGAGGCTGAGATTCGCTGCTCACGATTTCCGATAACTTCCTTTCGCACCCTAAATTAGCTGTATTATATTGCCTTTTATAATGTTAAGGTCCAACGAGTTGGAGCATTTTGCGTTGAATTAGTTGTTAGAAAATTGTCAGAAAATACGAGACACCTGTTGTGAAAAAATAGACAACTACTTGAAATCATACAGATTGATATTGTATGTATCATGCCGAGTAGTCATATAACTTTCACCAGATAATTCTATTTGAAGTAGACTATCTCCTACTAATGTGAATGCATCTAACTTTGAGTAATATTCATACCACTCTAATGTAATATTTCGACCGCGTCCATTTTTCTCAATTGCTATCCCATATGCGGCAGTTGCATTACCAGCATAGTAGTTTATTCCAATTTCGTAATCTAGATTGGCTATTTTTATCTTTGCCAATTCAGTGCAAGGATTTTTCAATATCCCGTAATTTTCACAATAATATCCTATAACCACCATAATACAAGTAAGTAATATAAGTGGAATATATCTTTTTATCCTTGATTTCTTATTTGAATGCATCATTATAATATCTTAATCCTTCTTTTATATAACATCTATCTTCCAGGCGCCTCAACCCTTCTTAGGGTTGGGATGAGACGTTCAACCTAATAATTCGGAATCATCAATAGTAAACTATTTCTTCTCGATCCTCCAGATACTAATGAAAATCTATAGCCCCGCCCATTGGGACGGGTGGTCAACCGCTTGCCGCGGGTTCCTGCCATATACATCGCTATCGAAGAGGTGGTCCATCCGATATCCCGTCTTCGGGACGAGGGTGGGTTCCCGCTTTAATTCAATAAAAATATACTGGTAATCTCGCCGCATGAAAACAAAAAAGCGGAGAGGCAGGGATTCGAACCCTGGGAACCCGTGAAGGCTCAACGGTTTTCGAGACCGCCCCGTTCAACCGCTCCGGCACCTCTCCGACTATATCCGAAAACCGGCCGCTGACCGGCCGATCTGTGTCCGCACAAATTATAAGAATTTACGCCAATGTAAAGCTCTTTTTATCCCTTTTTTCCGCCTCTACTCCAGCCGCTCGCCTGTCACCCGCTCGAAAAATTCCTCCAGCACCCGAGGCCGCGGGCGGAAAAACTGATAAGAAATCAGCGTCCCGGCCGTGAACAACATCATGATCTCCAGCGGAAATCCGACCGAATACAACACCAGTCCGAACACCGTATGAATGGCATTGAGCAGATACACAACCCGCGCAATCACTATCACTCGGTCATTGAAGTACTGAAGCTTTGCCGTCCCCTCGGGGCATACCGACGACTCCAGCAGCTTCTTGCGCATGAAATACGTTATCAGGATAATGATAATACTGAGCGCGATCGCGACATATAACAGCGACCGCATCGCCCCGTCCTCCGGCAGCGACATACGCCCCTGCATATTGAAACTGTCTCCCCTGACCACGACCAGCAGCACCATGATGACAATCGGCCCCATCGTGTTCAGAAACAATCCCAGGTACATCGTCTTCATCAGCGCCTTGATGATGCGAGGATCATAACTTCTCAATTGAGCCCTCCTTTTTTCTGCCGCACTTCCTGGAAGAACATGCGCATCATGTCGGCCACGTCCTCGGCCATAATGCCGCCGAGCAGCTCTATCCGATGATTCAGCCGCGGCTCGATGGGAATATTGAAAATCGATCCACAGGCCCCGAATTTGGGATCGGAGGCTCCGAAAATTATCCTCCGGATTCGAGCCAGCACCGCCGCCCCGGCGCACATCGCGCACGGCTCCAGCGTGCAATACAACTCAGCCCCCTCCAGCCGCCAGTCGCCGACCGCCTCGGTCGCTGAAGTAATCGCAAGAATCTCGGCATGAGCCGTCGGGTCTTTCAATTGCCTGGTCTGATTATGCCCGCGCCCGATAATCTGATTATCGAGTACGATCACGCACCCGACCGGCACCTCGCCGACCTCATATGCCTTGAGCGCCTCGATTATCGCCTGGCGCATCCAGATTCGCTCGTCGAATTGATCGTCAATCATGTCGGCAAGGTAGTACGCAGGAATGTGAAGCGCAACAGGTTATTTAGCTGGTTTAAATGGCAGAGCTACTCAATGATTTTCCCGATTCTATCGAAATCTTTGCTCCAAATAATTCGATAAGCAGTTTCACGCAGGTTCCTCATCGGAACAGGACCGAAGATCCGCGAATCGTATGAATGATTCCGGTTGTCCCCCATAACGAATACCTCACCCTGTGGAATAATGATGCGGTTTAAGTGACTAAGCCTCGGATCTGAAGGCATTTCACTGCCGGGTTTGCTATCGTCCGGCAAAGGTTGCTTTGTACCATTGACAAAGACGGCCCCGTCAGTAATTTCAAGCGTATCTTCCGGTAAAGCGATGATACGCTGAACATATCTGGTCACATTATCAAATGGGAAGATAAATACGACGATATCGCCTCGCCGATACTCCACTTCACCCTTGACGAAATGATTATCAGCGATTAACACATCGCCTATTTTTATAGTATTTTCCATCCCGGCAGAAGGGATAGTATATACATTATAAGGGATTAAAGCGCTGATAATATGAAAACAACTAATTAAGAAACACAGACCGAACACACAATATTGCCACGTCAGCGTTCTAGTTGCCTCGTATACTTTCGACTTATATACCAGAATTAAATCTACAATTTGGAAAATGCGATAAATAAAAGACAATATCAGGGGGAATAGGATATTCCAGTATCCGAAATCTCCCTTAATAACAAAATACAAGAACGCATTACAACAGAAAAGCGATCCCAACAACCATGCGGATCCTCTTCGATATCTGCCGAGATATATATGTCCGGCGCCGTCGATCCCCATAGCGAACAAGAAGGCAAGCCAAAAACTTTTTCTTTGTTCCATGATGACATCCCATTTAACATGATATAATCAACTATACAATGACCTATTATATCTGTCAAGCGAGATATCTTCACATTGTTTACCGCCTACACCGGCGGGCAACAGGGGGCCGGCCCGCCCTTGAAAATAAAATTAATCAGATACACGGCATCGCCGATATTCGTACTGCCGTCACAACTGGCATCTCCGGCCAGAACCGGCGCCGGAGCATCGCCGCCTTTAAAAATGTAATTAATCAGATGCACGGCATCGCCGACATTGATACTCCCGTCACCGTTGGCATCACCGCAGACGATCATGATAGGCCAGGGACTCGCCGTTGTAAACGTCGGATAAATCGGCGTCCCGAAAGTATCGAAGAAGGTCAATGCTCCGGTCGGCGGAATGGTTGCCGTATCCGCCCACATCGTAACCATGCCATATGACGGCATCTTGGGGGTAAAGTGAATCGAAATCATATGGTCGCCGGGGCCCGGAGGCAACCCGCCCCCCGATGAGACACCTCGAATGCCGATAGTATCCGGTGAATCTTCATCCATATTCCATTCGAAGATATCCAATTCGTCGTCCCAGACAGTTTCAGGCGGATACATCCGGCTCCCCGGTATAAAGCGAACGCATCCAATCGTGCCGTACCCTTCGACATTTACCCATTCCCAAAAATGTCCGGCTTTGGAGCCGTCTTTACCTACGATACCGCCCCGGAAAAATGGAGCCAGCCTGATCTCGCCAAGAAGTACGTCATTTGAAATATACAGGCGTACTTCATAATCTTTGCCGACAAACAGTGTATCGGCTCCTTTGTCTTCCCCGGTTTCGACGATATCCATATAGACGTTATTGATTGCCGCCAGCGGAGAAACCAGGATCAGCAGTAAAAAGAGAATCATTACTCTGTATAACATATGTCCCCCAATAATGATTAAATAGTTATCGTGTCGGGCGTAGGTGGAATTTTTTATAACAAAACGAAAAGAGAGCATCCGAGATTTCGGTATTTACTTCTCGGTACCACAGGGCGCATCACCGCCCTGCAATATATAATTTACTAAATAGACAGCTTCGCGGATATCCCGCCTCGCGCTATGGGCAACACGGCGCGGGACCGCCCCGGAATATGTAGTCAATCATGTATACCGCATCGCCGATATTGACTCTGCCGTCGCAGTTGGGATCACCTGCCGCCATATTCGGCGGCGGAGCCCCGCCTTTGAAAATGTAATTAATCAAAAATACGGCATCACCGAGGCCGAACGCCCTGTCGTTATTGGCATCGCCGCACACGTATGACGGCTCGACTTCTATTGCATAGTCTTCGACTTCTCCGAACTCCGTAATCCCGCAGGGAAATGGTGTTTCGTTAAAGCACAACCGCAGCCGCAAATGCGTTCGACCATACACTGCATCACTTGGAACCTGCGAAAGAAATGTATGAGGTCCCGGGCCGACAGCCATCCCGATTACTTCGTTGGGATCGTCGAAATCGAAATCCTGATTCCAATCGATCCACACGCCGACATTATCGTTGGCATAGGCATTCGAGATTTCCAAATAGACTTCCAGCGCCTCGAGCCGCCGAACGGTGATTTCGAAGTTCGTATAATCTTCATATCCGCCGCAGCCTGAGTTATTCATGAAGTAATTGACCGATACAAAAGAAATATACTCATCACAGCCGCCCCCGACCTCACAATATTCTGTTTGTGCCGAAAGCCGAGCGGCACAAAAGACAATAATAATCATGACAAGCGAAATAAGTTTCGCACCCCGGAGATTCGAAATGTATATTTTCATTCCTCCTCCCGTTTTTATATTACGGAGCTACTAACCAGCAACAAGTGAGAGACGGCCGAGGACCTCCTTTAAAGATATACCCAATGAGATACACCGGGTCACCCATATTGACATTTGCATCCCCATTGGCATCCGCCAGACACATCACCGGCGGTTCAGGTCCTCCCTTGAAAATAAAATTGACCAGATACACGGCATCGCCGATGTTCAGATTACCGTCATTATTGGAGTCTCCGCACACTACATCCGTTTCCTGAATGATGGTGTAATCTTCCACTTCACCGAACTCGGTCACACCGCATGGTTCCGGTGTCTGATCACGGCACAGGCGAACCCTGAGTCGAGTCGTCACCTCGCGATACAGTAGAGGAACCTCATATATAAACGTATGCGGTCCGGAACCCACGGCCGTTCCGATTTCATCTTCTACGCCATCGAATAAATAATGACTGTCCCAGCCAACCCACACACCGACCTGATCATTCATATCTGCGTTCGCCAATTCGACGGTGATATGGAGCGTATCGAATGTCCAAACCATAACGCTGGAATCGGAATAATAACTGTATCCGTCACACGCCGAACTATTCGTCATGCCGTTAATCTGAACGGATGAAATAAACGCGCCGCACCCGCCCCCGGCTTCGCAATAATCCAACTGCGCCGCCACCTGAGCGGCACAAAAGACAATAATAATCATGACAAGCGAAATAAGTTTCGCCTTCCGGGGATTCGAAAAACACTGGTTCATTTATCCTCACGATTTATTCGAAAACCCTTATGAACAACAAAAATGGGGCGGGGGCGGAGCGCCTCTAAAAATATACCCGATGAGATATATGACGTCACCCACATTTATTCCCATATCTCCATTGGCATCGCCAACGCAATACGGATACGGAGCGGGGCCTCCCCTAAAAATAAAATTGAGCAAATAAACGGCATCTCCGATATTGATGGATCCGCTATTATCGGCATTACCACATATATATCCGGAGCCCAAAATAATCGCGTAATCCTCAACTTCACCGAAATCGGTCACGCCGCATGATTCCGGCGCATGATCATGGCACAGGCGAATCCTGATTCTATTTGTCTCGTGATAGTAGTATAGACCTGGAACTTCATACGCAATACTGTGCGGTCCCGGACCGACTGCCGTAAAGATTTCCTCATATCCCTCGAAGATCGCATTCAAGTCCCAATCCACCCATACACTGACTTGATCATTCATATCGGCATTGACCAACTCGATTGTAATCAACAGGGAATCAAATGACAAAAGTGAGACGCTGGTATCCGGATTGTAACTGTATCCGTCACATATCGAATTATACGTCATGCCGTTAATCTGGACGGATGAGATATACTCGCCGCACCCGCCCCCGGCCTCGCAATATTCCAACTGCGCCGCTACCGGAGCGGCGCAGAGGACAAAAATTAAAATAGCGAACAAAACAGCCTTCGCCCCCCGGGGATTCAAAAAACACTGTTTCATTCTTCCTCCTGTATTAGGTGCCGTATTCCTACGGGCAACACGTCAATGTCGGCGCCGGACCTCCCTTGAAAATATACGAGATGAGATACACCGCGTCGCCGATATTAATGCCTCCGTCGCCGTTCGCATCCGCCTGACACATCGGGGACGGCGCGGGGCCTCCCTTGAAAATATAATTAACCAGGAATACGGCGTCACCAACATTCAAGCTGCCGTCATTATTCGAATCACCGCACATGTAGACGATACCCCCCGGTTCGACCAGCACGAGAATTTTATTGGCCGATGTCGCAGCAAGCTGCTGTACGGTGCCGGAAGGCCAGTGAACGATGATCGAATCCGCCTGCATCACGGCTCCCAGACCAAACTCAGCCGTCAGAGAATTCTGCGTAGCGAATCCGCTGCCGCCGGATATTTCACGAATCTGTCTGAGACCCGCCGCATAGAACAAATCGATTCTGGCGCCGATTCCCGCCTTGTTCGACGTTGTGCCCTGCAGCTTGATATGCAGCCAGTTATTTCCGGAATTGATAATGTTATTAAACAACCGGTTCGGATTTATAATACCGCCCTCGGCCACGTACAAATCGACATCACCATCAAGGTCGATATCTGCCCCACCGACCGCCAGACTGAAATCGTTCGGGCACCCAATTTTCCCAGTCGTGTGCGATGTGAACGTGAACGAACCGTCATTGCGCACATACTCATTGCGATAATACGAATCGGTAAAATAGAAATCGATATCACCGTCGTTATCGAAATCATGACAGGCCGTTCCGAAATTAAACGTCGTGTCCGCAAGCTGCGGAATATAGTATGGCAGGAAATTACTGCCCGTCCCTTTGAATAATGCATTCGCCTGGCCGTTGTTGACGACGTACATATCAAGTATCGCATCGTTGTCGAAATCAATCCATTCGGCCCCGACCGAATAATCCATGATACCCAGCGGCGTCATCCCCGTCATATCGAAAAATATCCCGCCGCCGTCATTGCGGGCGAGAATATTTACGCCTGTGTTATCCTGTAATAGGTACAGATCAAGATCGCCGTCATTGTCATAATCGCCCCACACGGCCCCGGTCGACGGTCCGGGATTGTTAATCGGCGGCATGGCAACATCTATGAAGTTGCCGGTACCGTTCAGGTTTTGCAATAGTCGATCGGGCGAATTGAAATTGGCGAGGAACAAATCGACAAAACCGTCATTGTCATAATCGCCCCACACCGCGGCCTGCGTAAATCCTGGTTCATCCAATGGAGGAGTCGTGATATCGGTAAACACACCGCCGCCGTCATTACGATAGAGGAAATTGGGAAGACCGTCATTGGCAAGATACAAATCCAGATCACCATCATTATCGAAGTCCGCCCACGATGCCATCCGCCCCGGTCCCGGATCGGCCAATCCGATCGGGGTCACATCGGCGAACATTCCCGCACCCATATTCATATACAGCTTGTTCGGGAAATTATAGTTGGCGACAAAGACATCCTCGAGCCCGTCATTGTTATAATCGCCCCATGCGACGCCGAACGCCGGTATCGCGCCATTGTCAATTGGCGGAGCCGTTATCTCCTGCCATTCGATTTCCGTCAATGCCAGAAGCGAACACGCCGCCCGTATATCGGGCCGCGGACCGATGTTTCCGGTTACGGATAAATCCTGAGGCCTCCCGGTCGTAACAAGGGCATTCCGCAGCGTTGACGGTGACAACCACATCGGGTTCCAACCGAGCCCGTTCCAGAAGCCGATACAATCCGCCATCGCTCCCGCCACACAGGGTGATGCGCTCGATGTGCCGTTAAATGTATTGGTATACCAGTAATTCTTGCCATCCGTATTATAAAAGGTGCCATACCCGGTCGTGACGACGTTTTCTCCCCAGCCCTGCAAGTCAAAACGACTGCCATAACTAGAGAACGCTAATCGCTGCCTGTCGGTACCGATACCGGCGGTCGCTCCTCCTGCGCCGACGATGACAGCGCCGGAATTCCCATACCAGCTCAGGCCATCGGTGTTGATACTGCCGTTACCGCCGGCCTCGACGACATGAATCCCATTCGCCACTGCCGTCTGAATGGCAATGTACACGGAATTATATGATTGTGGATTCGGGGAGTAGTCGAGCCACCACTCTATCGGAATGTAAGCGCCGGCGCTGTTGTAATCCCACTGCTGTTCGAGCAGGATAATATCTCCCGCCGACATACTGCCGACGGCATACATAATCGCCCCGGCAACATTCCAACTCGGCGTCGCACCATAATATGTTCCGCACGTTAGCGCCATAGCGCCATGACAAATTCCGGTCGTACCCCATCCGTTCGGATCCGAAAAAAGTTCTCCGATGACGGCAGTGCCATGATCATCCGTGAAACCGGTCGGCAATGCAATCGGATTGGGATTAATCTGCGAACCGGATGCCTGCATGATATCCTGATGCGAAAAGTTCCATCCATACTCCAGATCGCACACCGTCACACCCGCACCGGCTCCACCGGGTAAATTATTCCAGGCATACCATGCCCCGATTCCCGCCGGCATTGCAAGGGCCGAATCTAAATATCCCTGCAGCGGAACATAATTGGGCGGTATTGGAAGAGCCATCGGCTTCGGCACCGGGCGCGCCATCATCACGCCTGGCAGCGCCTCGAGTTGCCGACTGACCGCCCAGACATCCTGCCCCTTGGCAATTTCCAGGCGATAGGCATTATTCAGGTTGTATAAATCATTTCCGGATTTTGTCCGGCCGGCCCGATTGAGTTCATCGACCCGCTCTTCCGGCAAACCGATTAACCGGTTCCAAACGGCCGTACTCTTGCCCAGAACGGCCGAGACGCCGTCGAGCGCATTGCTTTTCAAGTCGACGATATTTCCATCGCGAAGCCGCACCTCCGACTCGGGTGCGAACAGGATTTCAATGAGATTATCCTCGCAGACATACGGAACCTTGCCATCGATCACGTCCTCGGCAACCGATAACGACAGGGTACACAACAATAAGATAGCCAGAACCGAACAGGCTTTAGCCAATTGACTCATAATGGACTCCTCCCCGCCCGGACGCAGAAAAAAACGAGGGGCGCTTTACGAAAAGGACCAGAAGTATAGTTTTCGCGGCGAATCTACTGTCAGTTAATTATATGTATTTGAGAGAGCACATATCACTTAGGCACTACTTACAATGTAGCAATATAGACCTGTTTGTCAACGACAGAATTTCGAGGCTTGCATGCGAGCGAAAAATGCATATATTGTACTTAGAATATCCCTTTAGTGCTTGACATCCATTAGTGATTATATTAAAATTGATAATTCTTTCAAGGCAAGGAAGTTTTTTTGTTGACAGGGGGCGGGGAAGAAACGTTTCATAAATCATTAAATGTGATTTATGCGTAGTATCTCGGCACCTTAATGCGCAGGGGTTTCGCATGCCACAATTCTCTATTATGTTATCTCTAATATTCATCAGTCCCTTACTCGTGCTTTTTATTCTCCACCTACTGAACAGATCGCTATTCAACAAATATGGCAAAGAATCATCAGAGAATAATAACGACACGGAGTTAATAAGAAGGCAGAGGAAGGAAATACTTGACTTCGAGGAAAATGAACTGCTTTTCTATGCTGGTGAAGCTTATTGGAAATATTATTATGAGTTATTGGAAGATATTGCAAATACATCTCACTCGATAATGATAGTTATGGGAAATAAAATTTCCCTCCGCGATGATAGCTTTGCTGATGCCGAGAAAATTCTCATGCGATGCGATACTCCCAATCCTGAGTTTAAATTAAATAAAGAGCGTTTTGGTGAATTGAGTGATTTAAAATACTTGCATCCAATATTCGAATTTTGGTTATCCAATCTGGATCGATGCACGATATTTATAAAAAATACGACCGATCATGATCGGTTCCACTGCGCAATTGGCGGCACCTCTGGAATAGTTTTTAAGGAAGACCTTCGAGACACTGCATTTTCTTTGCCTACGCATGGCAGAATTTTTTATGGATTCAGTGATTATGGAGAGGCCTTGGAGCGTTTTTACAATATTATTTTAAATCCTAACGTTTGCACGAGATTAACTGAAAAAAATGCACTATCTGTCTTACTTCGTGATGAGATATCTTTTATTAGAATGGAAGATGCCCCTATCCATCAAGCCGATGCCGCCTAAAGGAAAATCATTATGAAAATAGATGTAAGATTCAGAGTCTTGGTTGTATTTTCTGCGCTTTTTACGGCCGCACTATATTTATTTTCATTTGCGCATGCGATGACAAGAAGCGATTCCTTACTCTGCAATGAGAAACTCGCTCTTCTGCCGGAATATATTCGAAAATTCGAGATATTTATCGAAGAAACACAAAAGATGGTAATCGAATTAAGGGCATTTAATGATGGAATCCCCGAAAAACTCAGTGAACTGATTTCTCAATCGAAAACAGCAATTAGAGATGTCAATGAATTAATTGCTCAAAATTCATCTCGGGATACTCGCATTGAACAGATTGCGCATGAGTTAAATGTCATAGAAGGCCATATCCTCGTATTACAGGAAGAACTTCACAAAGGATTATTGAGCCTTAATGTTAATGTTTCACAGAAAGACGAATATCTGAATCTCTGGATTAATTCACTTTCACATGATTTTGAATCTGTACAGTTTAAACTGAATGCTCTTGAGACGATAATTTCATATGGCGGGAATCCAACCTCAAACCAAGAACCTATTTCGCAACTAGCATATCATGAACCAGCCGATTTGACCACCGTATTCATCGCCTGCTGGGGTTTTGTAATCGCTTGTTATACTTTAGTTACCAATAACCAGAGAAGCCCGAAAGATAAGCATAAGCTATATATTTGGCATAAGAAAAGCAGATCCGCGGTCGCTAGCCAAAAACAAAAGGTTTTTAAGATCGACCTATCAGCATGGTTGAAGTGGTATGTCCTAATCAGCACTATTTTGCTTTGTCTCGCATTGTATTGTGCACTAAATATCGGACAATATGCGGAAGCATATAAAAAGCTATTCTATGGAATATTAATGGCAAGTCCCATCATTGCTCTTATTTTCTTGTATTTCTGTCATGACCACTATGAAGATTTGTTAAAAGGAAAATTAAAACGCCAACTTGAAGTAGAAAGCCTTAGGCAATTACGACATGAGAGCATACTTCAAGTGCTCGACGAAATAAACATTAACCTTAGTACTCGGAAAAACGGTCAATAAGTCAATCCTGACCATTAATATTCTTTGAATTTCCGCGTCGATTATAAGCATCAAGTATCAATAAAATCACGAGAACAGCGATCAATACAATAAAAATCTCCCAATATGGCAGACGATTGAGTAGACTGCCCCCCTGTCCGGAATCTGCCCAAGTAGAAGACACCAGCAATAAACCAATTATTAAAATTCGAATCAATGCCATCATTTCTTGGTTCGGCCACATTTCCAGATGCTTGCCTTAAATAGCCGCCTCCTGCGGTAAACACATGTAAGATTGTGCAAATTTCGCACAATCAAAATTCCGCTCGGATATCTTTATATTGTGAAGTTAGATATTCTGTGAGGCGAGTTGTCTCGGCGCGGTGATTGATTGTTAACTATGTTATAAATCTCATATCTTATTATACGGCTCAGGCCTCACAGAGTTTCCGATGCCCGAAATAAATACGTAGCAAGTAGTTAAATATTCATAAAAAATGAGATTTCGTTTACCTGCCCTTATTTGCCGATATTGCGGCAAAATACAGATGTACATACAACGACAATCGTATGAATTACCCTTTGCCAAAGAAACCATTTGCCATTTCAGGCGTTATTACTATATTAGCGCCTGCAAGTGAACAGGCATGAATTTGAAGGATTTGGGGTTAGCACCATGCTGATCACTTTATGTCGATCAAAAATCCACCGGGCCACCGTCACCGACGCCAATCTCGATTACGAGGGCTCGCTGTCCATAGACCGAGACCTCATTGACGCCGCCGGACTTTATGTCCATGAGAAAATCCAGGTAGTCAATATCAATACCGGCTCCCGGCTGGAAACCTATGTCATCGAAGGTAAACGCGGGAGCGGTACGATCTGCCTCAACGGCGCCGCCGCCCGCCTCGGGGCCACCGGCGATAAGGTCATTATTATCGCTTATGGCCATTTTACGCCCGAGGAAGCCGAGACATTCAAGCCGACCTTCGTTTTGGTCGATGAAAACAATAAACTCAAAAAATAAGACACTCTCCTGATGAAAAACACCGCCGCTATCGTGCTTGCCGCCGGCAAAGGCAAGCGTATGAAATCCGATTTGCCTAAAGTCCTCCACGAAATTATGGGCAAGCCGATGGTCCGCCATGTCATCGACACCCTTAAGGCTATAAATATCAACAAGATAGTTGTCGTGGTCGGTCACAAGGCCGAACTCGTCAAAGAAGAACTCGCCGATTACGGCCCGAACCTGCAATTCGTCCTTCAGGCCGAACAACTCGGCACCGGCCACGCTGTCATGGTGACCGAAGATGCCTTGAAAACCTTCGAGGGCAACATCGTCGTCCTGGCCGGCGACGTCCCGTTTTTGACACCGGAAACGGCCAAAAAACTCATCGATTTGCACGAAAAAGAAGGCGCCGCCGCCACCGTTTTATCGGCGAAACCGGACGACGCCACCGGGTACGGGCGAATCATCAGAAAAGACGACACCAACCTCGTCGACTATATCGTCGAACACAAAGACGCCTCGGACGAGGAGCGCAAGGTCAACGAAATCAACTCCGGCACTTTCTGCTTCGACAGCCGCTACCTGTTCGAGTCGCTCAAGGAAATCCGGTCGGAAAACAGCCAGAACGAATATTACCTCACCGATATCATGGCAATTTTGCGCCGCAAAGGCCTTAAGGCCGCGGTCAGTTTGACCGATGACTCGGATGAGGTCCTCGGCGTCAACTCCGTCGAACAAAAGGAGGCCCTGGAAGCGAAATTCAGCGGAAAACGCTAAATCCATACGACTTTTTGGCTTCTCGGGCGTATAATAAATAGAGCGAGGATTATTTTTTCGTTAACAATCGTTATTTAGTTGACTTTAATACGGGGTACGGATTTATTCCATATGAAATCCCGGGAGTTGTGATATGAAACGCCTGCTAATGTTCACGACAATACTGATAGCGTTGATTCCGGCGATGAGTTTCGCGCAGATGTCCGAAACCGCCGAGGTCAAACAGATTACCGGCAAGTATGACATGGGTGTCACCAAAACTCCGTCGGTATCGTTTCTTGATTTGTCTCGTTTGAACATTTCTCACTCCTACTCGATCGGCTATTTTTCCGGCGGCGGCGTTTCCGGTTCACAGGCGATGTACAACGGCACGATTCGATATCAACTGGCCAATCCGCTGATGCTTACGCTGAACTTCGGCATTCTGCACGACCCCAGCGCCCTGTGGGGCGGCCAGAGTCAACTGGGAACGCAAACCAAGATATATCCGTCGGGCCAGCTCGATTGGAAACCCTCCGAAAACTTCCGGATGCAACTCGGTTTCTACAGCTCCCCCGGTACGTATATATCACCATTTAGCTTGGGAGGCTATGACTATTGGCGTCCTTGACGGTAGATCCTGCTTTATACCTTCACTCGCCCCTCCCACCGATAAGTTAACGAATGGCACAAAGTAAACCCTCGAAATCTAAAGGCAGTTCGGCGTATCGCATCAAGCGGGCGCGCAGCAAAAAGCCGCTTCGCTTTCTCGAACTTGCCATACTGTTCCTATTCGTCGTCGTCGTCGGCTATGTGGCGTCGTTTTCGATACAGATGTCTCGAGGCTATTCGCAGGAAAAAGATAAGACCGAGTTATATATAAACTTGCAGGTGTTGAACGGCTGCGGCGAACGAGGCGTTGCCAATAAACTGGCCAACCTGATCGAAGTCGCGGTCGAAAAACCGCTGGCCGTGCGTGTCATCGACACGGACAATTTCGACAATTTCGGCGTCGAAAAAACATTTGTCATTTCTCGGAAGAAAGACCTTAAGGCTGCGGCCATGCTGGCCAAGCAGTTGCATCTCAGCGGAGAAGTTTTGTACCGGGAAATCGAAGACAACTATCTCGATATCGGAGCGACTCTCGTTCTTGGGAACGACTATCGAGACGTATTCGGTCTGACGGAAAATAACGACGAGTAATCGCAAACGGAGGAGAATGTAGGTCTCATTGAGTAAATCATCTCTTGCCCTGGCCCGGGCTGCCGGAGAACTGGCACTATCCAAAAAAGCCTTTGACATCGTGATTTTGAACATGAAGAAAATTTCTTCTGTGTGCGACTATTTCGTCATCTGCTCCGGGTCAGTCGATGTGCATGTCAAAGCAATTACGGACGCTGTCGAGCGGGGACTGCGAGATCAAGGCGTCCGCGTCTCGCATCGCGAAGGACTTGAGGGAGCCAGCTGGATTCTGCTGGATTATTTCGATGTCGTCGTACATATCTTCACCGAAGATGCAAGACAATTTTATGCGTTGGATAAATTATGGGGCGATGCACCGTTTGAAAAAATAGAAGACTGATAAACCCGATACCGCATGCGCTTGCGCCGCCGATGATCGACGACGCGCGGTATCTCCCCCCTGATTTGTAATAATCGATAAGAAAAAACAAACGATAGATTTCAGTTAGGAACGACAATATGGAAATTTCCGAACTTAAAACGAAAACGATTGCGGAATTGCTCAAAATTGCGGAAGAGCTTGACATTCCCGGCGTCTCAGGCTTGCGGAAATCGGAACTGATTTACAAAGTCCTCGAATCACAAACGACTCAGAACGGTTTGATCTTCGCCGAGGGCGTTCTCGAAATCCTCGACGAAGGCTACGGCTTCCTGCGCTCGGCGGACTACAATTACCAGCCCGGCCCGGATGATATCTACGTCTCCCCGTCACAGATCAAGCGCTTCGACCTGCGCACCGGCGACACCATCTCCGGTCAGGTGCGGCCGCCGAAGGATTCCGAGCGCTACTTCGCATTGCTGAAAATCGAGGCTATCAACACCGAGACCCCGGAAAAGGCCAAACACAAAACGCTGTTCGATAACCTCACCCCGCTGTATCCGAACGTCCCATTCGGGATGGAAACGGCGGCCGAAGAGGTCACGACGCGCATCATCGACCTGATGTGCCCCATCGGCAAAGGACAGCGCGGTCTGATTACCTCGCCGCCGAAGGCCGGTAAAACGATTATCCTCCAGAAAATTGCCAACGCCATCACGACCAATCACCCCGAAGTCAAATTAATCGTTCTGCTCATCGACGAGCGCCCCGAGGAAGTCACCGACATGAAACGCTCGGTCGACGGCGAAGTCGTCTCATCGACCTTCGATGAACCGGCCGACCGCCACGTCCAGGTCGCCAACATGGTGCTGGAGAAAGCCAAGCGGCTGACCGAACACAAGCACGATGTCGTGATTCTGCTCGATTCCATCACCCGTCTCGCCCGCGCCCACAATGCGGTCGTTCCGCACTCAGGCAAAATTCTCTCGGGCGGTGTCGACTCCAATGCGCTGCACAAACCGAAACGATTCTTCGGCGCGGCTCGAAATATCGAGGAGGGCGGCTCGCTCACGATTATCGCGACGGCATTGATCGAAACCGGCTCGCGCATGGACGAGGTTATCTTCGAGGAATTCAAAGGCACCGGTAACATGGAACTGGTGCTCGACCGGCGCATCTCCGATCGCCGCATCTTCCCGGCCATGGATATCAACCGCAGTTCGACTCGTAAGGAAGAACTGCTCCAGCCGCCGGAAGTGCTCAATAAAATCTGGATTCTGCGCAAGTTCCTCGCCGAGATGAACCCGATCGAGGGCATGGAATTCCTACTGGATCGTGTGAAGAAGACGAAGAACAACAAGAAATTCCTCGACTCGATGAAGAACTAGTCTGATCTATTCATCGTAGGGCAGGTTTCCTTAAGAAACCTGCCATCTTCGCATCAAAGTATTCAGGCCGGATGTATGTCCGGCCCTTTTTTATTTAGTGCCCGGTCCGCCGCGGCGGATCCACATCTGCCGAGCAGGATTCGTATGCCAAATTCCTTGTAGGGCAGGTTTCCTTAAGAAACCTGCCGCCATGAGCATCAATGTAATTAGGCCGGATCTTTATCCGGTCTTTTTTATTTATATATCTGTACCCCACCCAACGGGTGGGTTCTTCGGATTATCCGGCGGTGTAATCAAGACTCCGCAATTCCATGATCCCTCTATATCGCACCATGTCATCGCGAGGGAATCATTCTTATGATTACCGTCGCGATCTCAGGATATAATCCTATGCCGCTGAGCAAAGAATAACATCCTGAGATTGCGACGTCACTCGTCTGGGAAGACTCGCTCCTCGCAATGACTCGAGGTAAAAAAAACAGAGAGAAGATCAACACCCCTCCCCCCGGTTTTTTCTTGCCGGGAAATTCCTCACACATCATATTCTTCCTGCGTATAGAATCATATGGTAACTGCAATAGATGTATTTAAGAATTTGACTGCGGAAAAAAGACACGATGCTCAATAAAATTCTCCTCTGGGTGCTCGCTCTCGTTATTACCCTCGGTGCAGCCGTCTATCAGCGGCTGACCGGACCGACTTATCCCATCTCCGACTCCATCACTATCGCCGGACAACAAATCGCCTACACGCTCCCCCGCTCGCACGGCGGCACCGATGACCTGCCGCTCATCATTCCCGTATCGGATACCGCCATCTCCGCCGAGTTAGTATACAAGCGCTTCAAAACCGCCGACGAATTCACCCGCCTGCCAATGATTCGCCAGGGTGACAGCCTGACGGCATCGCTCCCCAATCAGCCCCCGGCCGGGAAACTGGAATATTACATTCACCTCTCAGCCGGCGCAGACCAAAAATCCATCCCGCCGAACAATACCGTCATCGTGCGCTTCAAAGGCGCCGTGCCGGATGCGGTCCTGATACCGCATGTCTTTTTCATCTTCCTAGCCATGCTCTGGTCGACCCGCACCGGTCTCGAGTCCCTCCGCTCCAGGGCCGACACCCGCAAACTGACCATCCAGACCACCCTCCTGCTGCTGGTCGGCGGTATGATCATGGGCCCGATTGTGCAGAAATTCGCATTCGGCGAATTTTGGACCGGCGTCCCCTTCGGCTGGGATCTGACCGACAACAAGACACTCATCGCCTTCGTCGGCTGGCTGATCGCTCTCTGGCAGCACCGCAAATACAAATACCCGCGCATCTGGGTCCTGCTGGCGGCGATTATCCTGATCGGTATTTTCACCATCCCGCACAGCGCAATGGGATCGGAACTCGATTACAGCACCGGAGAAATCCAGACCGGATAATCGAGCCTCTTTCCTGTTTTCGCATCGGCGTAAATATCGTATATTGCGCCCATGGTTCAGGACGAACAGCATCACAAACTCCGAGACGATCTGGTCGTGTCGCAGCAGGAAGTCGACGGCCAGATCTTTTTCATGCTCAAGGATCCCATCACCTTCAAGTTTTTCCGCGTCCGCGAACCGGAATATTATCTCATCTCACAATTCGACGGTCATTCATCATATGATGATGTCGCACGGCGCTTTCAGGAGAAGTTCAACCTTAATGTCCCGGTTGAGGCGGTCGCGAAATTTGCCGAAAAGATAGATTCGCTGTATTTCTTCGAGGGCGCCCGAGCCGAATACGAAACTTCCGCATCGCGCTACAAAAGCCAGACCAAAGAATCGCTGTTCTCTCGCATCCTGTTCGTCAAACTCAAGGCCTTCAATCCCGATCCGCTGCTGGACAAACTGAATAAACCGCTGTTCTTCCTCTTTCAGCCCTGGGCAGTCGCGCTTATGATTATCTATATTTTGGCGGGATTTTTTGCATATTCACTGAATTTTCACGATTTCCGCTTCACCCTCGGCGACCTGTTCAATGTGACCTCGATCGTGACGATTTTCCTTTCGATGGCCGTCATCATCATCATCCACGAATTCGCTCATGCGATGACCTGTCGCCACTTCGGCGGGCAGGTGCGCGAGATGGGATTTTTACTCCTGTATTTCCAGATCTGTTTCTATTCGAACCTGTCCGATTCATGGCTGTTTAAGCATAAATCGCAGCGACTGGCGGTTATTTGGGCGGGCCTGTTCTTCCAGATGGTCCTGTTCGCAACGGCGGTATTCGGCTGGCGTGTAACCGTCATCGGTACTGGAATCAATGATTTCTTCTGGCTGGTGTCGAATGTCTGCTTCGTGATGCTGCTCATCAATGTCAACCCGCTCATCAAGCTGGACGGCTACTATCTGCTGTCGGAAATAACCAATATTCCCAATCTCCGCAGCCGGGCTTTCGGTTATATGTCGTATCTGGTCCGCAAAGCCATCAGCCTCGACGTCGAATCACCGCGTGCGACCGGCCGCGAGAAGCGCATCTTCTTTGTCTATACGATTTTCGCAGGATTCTATTCCATCTTCCTGATCGTGTACATGGCCACCATCCTCTATGATTTCCTGATTACCTATCTGGGCGGATTCGGATTTGTCTTGTTTTTGGCAATCCTCGTCCTTATTTTCAAGACACCCGTTGTCACGGCCGTGAAATTTATCCTGAGTCGAGAGGTATTGAGAGCAATGGCAACCAAACCGCGCAACCTGATTATCTGGGGCATTGTTTTAATCGGAGCCGTCGTGCTTCTGTTTTTCATCCCTATGCCTCATCAGGTGGGCGGCGATGTCGTTATCTCTCCGTATGCGGAATACAATATCTATCATCTGGCCGAGCAGGCGCGGCTGGAGTTAACCCTGCGCAAAGGCGGCAAATCCCGAGAGTTCAGCTCCGAACACATCCTCCTCTCAACCGGCGACCTGGCCGTCCTGAAGCTCATTCCGCTGGTCAAAGAAGGCGATATGGTCAAGGCCGGCGATACGCTGGCGACAATCGTATCCAGTCAGGTATCGACGGGTCTCGACGGCGCCTATGCGGAATTGCGGCGGCTGAAAAATCAAATCGCCCTCGCCAAGGCCCCGCCGAAACCGGAAGAGGTCGAGACTGCCACTGCGGCCGTCAACGCCGCTCGCTCGAGCGTCGAGCAGCTGCAAAAGGATATCGACCGCAATAAATCATTGTATGAGAAAAAACTCATATCCAAGCAGGAACTGGAAAAATCCGAATCGGATCTGGCTCTGGCCCAATCGCTTCTCGAAGAGGCCCGCGCTCGCCTGAGACTCGTCAAGGCGCCTCCGAAGCCGGAAGAGATCGATGTCCTCGAATCGCAAATCGCCAATCAACAGGCACGGGTGGATTATCTGCTGGAGCAGCAGGATGCGCAGGCCATCGTATCCCCTATCGGCGGGCAAGTGGTCGCCTATTACCGCGACAATCTTCTGCTCAAGATAGCCGACATGAGCAAGGTCGAGGTAGCCATCCCGATCATGGATAATTTTCTGGAGTATGTTACCGAGGATGCGCAGGTCAATGTCAAGGTTAGAACATATGCCGCCCGCATATTCTCCGGGCAGGTAACCCAGATTTCCGGTTCGGCGGCAGTCGCCCGGTTCGGGGACAATCGAGCCCGATTCCCGGTGTATGCCGTTCTGGATAATACGGATCGCCTGCTCAAGGATGGGATGAGCGGCTATGCGAAGATATCATGCGGGGATGCGTCGCTATTCAATATCATATTTAACCGGATTAAGGCATATATTCGCGTAGAATTCTGGTCATGGTGGTAAATGGCAATATTTTTTAACCTATTGAAACTCAATCGCATATCAAATTAAAACTACTAACCCGCTGAAAATTATATCTTCAATTACTTGACAAATTCTTTAATTTGACTATACTAATATCAACCGAACGTGTAACAAGTCGGGACATGGACGTAGGATTAGATGCATAGGACGTGCACCGCGAGTTTACTTTTCTAATACTGCGCTCTTTTTCTGTTTGCTTATAAAGACTTTCGGAGAAATCCGAGAGATAGCCCATATTGCTGATCTACTACTTAGGAGGTGAAGCTATGTACGAACTGACCATCGAAGTACTCGAGGAGAAGATTGCTCCCGGTCAAATGAGCATGGGCGGACAATAAAATAGAAAAGGCGACTTAACAGCCGCCAATTCTGTTTCATTGTATCGATTCAGGGACTACCCCGCAATGGTAGTCCCTTCTTTTTTGCCTAAAACCGCCTGCAACGATTTTATTCTCCCCAGCAGACTGATAATCCGTTTATCGGAATAGAGTCGCTGCATCTTTTCGGTATCCTTTACGTTCGCGGCAATGGATTTCAATATCGTAATCGTCGTGCGTGCATGTTTGAATGATGATTCGAAGTCTTTGGCCATGTATGCAAGTTCGGAGATATAATACGATGCCTGCCATTGCTCCGGCAGCAATCTGGTCTGAGAGGCCAGATGGGTCGCCCGGTTTAAATAATCCTTTGCCTTTTCCATATCACCGGTATCCATGTACATCCGCCCGACGGCCAGCAAATATCTGGATCTGTCAATATCCTCGATACCGTCTTTGAAAAACTGTCCGGCCTTATCCGCCAGTTCATGCAGGGCATCGACTTGTCCGATATCGAGCATGTACTCGAGACGGGTCAGGGCCAATATGGCACCGTCGCGAGGAGTCTTCAGCTCGGTCAGATACTTGGTCGCCAGTGTATACTGCTCCGTATTATGACCATGTTGAAAATCCAAAAGAGCCAGGTAATATTTTGCCTGCGTATCATTCAGCTCATCCGCAATCTCGGATGCCCGCTTTCTGTATTTCAAATACTGTGTTTCATCTTTGAGCGACTCATGCAGCTTCGCCAGATCGATAAGACACGGCAGCATATTGTACTTGTTATCATGGCGCTCGGCTATATCGAGTCCTTCAAGGAGTTTTGCTTCCGCGGCATCATAATTTCCCATGCGGCGGAGCATCGTGCCGGTGAGCCGTGAAACGTCGGTCTGATATGCGGACTCACCGAGTTCCTGCGCCAGCGCCTGTGACTCCTTGAGGTGATTCAGGGCATTCGTGAAATATCCCGCCTGAATGCTCGCCTCGGCAAGATTGCTGTAATTGAGAAGAATCTCTACTTTATTACCGATTTGGCTGTTTAATTCCAATGATTTTTCCGTTGCCGCAATCGCCTCGGACGCATCACCCATCAATAAGTAGGTAACGCCGAGATTATTCCAGGTGCGGGCGATTTCACCCTTATCACCGAGTTTTTCCTTGATTCCCAGCGATTCATGCAAAAACTTCACACCGGTGTCATACTCCCCTTTGAGAATATGGACGGAACCGATATTGCTCAACGACGATGCAATCTCCCGCTCGGAGTTTAATTCCCGCTGAATCGCCAGTGCCTTCTCATAGTGCTCCAGCACCCTGTCCATCTTGCCGGCAATCCAGTAGATATTACCCAAATTATTCAGCGTCTGCGACAGGCCGAGTTGATTGCCCTGGCGGCGATACATTTCACGCGCCTGCTCCAGCACGCGAATGCCGGAATCATAATCGCTCGTGTCTTTATAAATATCACCCAGCTTTTTTAAGGCATCGGCGGCCAGTTGCGTGGAATCGTTGCCGGCGAGCAAATCGACAACACTGAGAAATGCCTCTTCGGCCTTCTTCAGATTACCGACTTCCTTCTCGACGACCGCTCGCTCAAAGATAACCCGCGCCTTCAGTGTCGTTATGCCGGTATCATCGGCGACTTTTTCGGCCAATTCGAGAAGATTCACGATTTCATCGCGCGCATATTCCAGATTCGTCGTCTGTTTGGCCTTGAGGATTTGCTCGATCGCCCGTTCGTATTCCCCGGCTTCATAAATCAGCCGCCCCATGAGCAGCGCCTGCGATTCATCATGTTCGAACAACGTGCACAATCGGGAGGCGATAATTCTCCGAGTCCGAATCGATAGCAACAGATTTAAAGAATACAGGAGCGGCCCCCGCTCATTCTCGGGGATGGCATTCCATTGCGGTGCGAGCTGCTGATCCGGATCGAATGCCTTCAAAATCGCCTGATGACATGATTCCTTGTCAGCAATGGCAAAGGCGAATAAAAGCCTTTTAAATGAATATGATGTTCCGCGAATGCACCGCAGGCTGATCTGCTGTAGTATTTCCGGCCAGGGAAGCTCTTTTGTCGCCAGGCGACTCCATCCCCATGATCCATCCAATCGCGCAAATCGCCCCTCGGCGAAGCTCGCCTCGAGAATCGTCCGCACTGCCACCGGATGAAAATTCGCCCGCCTTTCTATGAACGCCAATTGCTCATCGGAAAATGACCGCGGACCGAATCGCTCCTTTAATTTTCCCGCATCGAGGATCTCGCCATTGAAAATCAAGTGTCGAGGCCTCACTGCCCGCCGATACGGATATGGTGATCCCGCTTTCGAGAGGATCTCCAGCAACTGAAATGCGGTTTGCGGGCGCCTGGCGGCATCGATAGCCATGAGCCCATGCAGAATATCTCTGGTCGTCTGTGAATATCCGGCTGCCGGACCGCACAGTTCCGGGCGTTCGCCTTCGGTTATCTGCGCGTTTATTTCCAGCGGATCATTTTCGGCCGATGTGAACGGCATCTTGCCGCAAGCCAGAAAATAGCCCATGACGCCGAGAGAAAATAAATCAGATGCCGGCAATACCGTCTCGCGCAGAATCATTTCAGGCGACATATAGCCGACCGTACCGGTAACCGAATGATTCTCCGTCGTGGCATAACGCCGAGCCAGCGAGAAATCCGCCAGCTTTACATAGTACAAATCCTGCTCGGGAATCCCACCCTGTGAAATACTCTCCGGCAGGTAGATATTTTCGGGCTTTAAATCATTATGAACATAACCGGTGGCATGCAGCACATAGAGCGAAACGGATACAGCCGATAACACCGACAGGAGTTGTTTCTCGCTTAATTTCCCGGCCAGCAAATCCAGCGTCGCACCGGGACAATATTCCATCGTGATATAATGTGCCCCGCACTGTGTTCGACCGATTTCGTAGGTCCGCACGAGGCCGGGAAATGACATATTCCCGGATACCGCCCATTCGCGCTCAACGAGGGCATCGACATCTTTTTCTAAGAATACCTTGACCGCCTGAGGCCTGGCCGTACCTGACCGCGCCACGAGGAAAACCTCAGCCGTCCCTCCCTCGCCGAGTTTCCTCTGAACGGTCATGTCTTGAGGAAATGTATATTTCCGGTTGTCCGTCATCTGTTTAATCGGTGTTGCCGGAATCGTACGGCAGATAAACCGAGAATACGGTTCCCTCACCGGCTGTCGAATCGACTTTAATATCTCCGCCGTGATTTCGAATTATTTTGTAGGAATTGGACAATCCCAATCCATGCCCGTCTTCCTTGGTCGTGAACCGCGCCTCGAAGATCTTCTCCTTGACGTGTTCCGGCATACCGCAACCGTTATCCTCGACACTGATAACCACGAGCTTGTTCTGCTCGTCGATCGTGCAGTTCATCTTTATAAACGGTTCCTCGGCCTCCTTGAGCGCATCGACCGCATTGTTGAGGAAATTCAACAGGACCTGCTGAATCTGGCCGACATCCAATTTCACCTCAGGCAGATGCGGCGCACAATGCAGCGACAGGTCGATATCCGCGAACTTGCGCTGCGGTTTGATCGTAAACAAGAGGTTTTCCAGCAGGTGCCGGATATTGTAGCTCACCATTTCGGTTTCGAGCTTCGAGAAATCCATCAGGCCGTCGGTGAACCGCTTGATCTTCTGGATGTTCTCGACCACCATCTTCGTGTTGTGTTCGACCTTGTCATAGTGCTGACGCTCGATATTGATCTGCATCAACTCGGCGTTGTTCGAGATAATCGTCAGGAAGTTGTTCAATTCGTGTCCGATCGAGGCCGCCATTTCGCCCTTGGCAACCAGTTTCTCGGACAGAATCACGTACTTCTCGAGGATGACCTTCTCGGTGATATCCTCGATAACGAGGATCGCACCGGTACTCTTATTGGGCAATGAATTGGTTAACGATATTTTTATCGACAGGACTTTCTCTTCATATCCGGTATTGTGGAAATAGCGGTCTTCTTCGAAATCGCCGAGTCCCGACAGCACCGGCTCGATCATCTTGCGCCAGCGATCATATTCGGCATCGGGAATGATGTCGATGAAACGTCCTTGCTTATCCTCGTTACCCGAAGCGGATATCTGTCCCTTGTTGACCTGGAAGATCTTCAAACTCGCATCGTTTATCGTCACCAGATTGTAATCGGAATCGATAACGATAATACCGACCGGTGATTGCTCGATGATATCTTCATTGTATCGCTTGAGACAACTCAGGCGGTTGTACAACTGAGCGTTGTGAATCGCAATGGCCGCCTGCTGCGCGAACAATTCGAATAAATACAGGTCGGACTTCAAAAACAGCTTGGCCTGCGATGAGTTATCGAGATAAATGATGCCGATAACGACATTCTTGATTTTCAACGGCACGCACATGATGGACCGAAGATGCAGCTCGACAACCGATTTCTGGTTGGCGTACCGCTCGTCTTCCTGCGCATCCGATGTGTACACGGACTTGCCCGTCTGCGCGACGCGGTTGGCTATTGAATTCGATATCTTAAAGTGTGCTTCGCGCGTCTCTTCCTTGCGGATGTTGTGCGCGGTTTTGAACTGAAGCTTTCCGGAATTGTCGAGCAGCATGATAAATCCGCGCTCGGCCGATAAAAACTCCACCGCTTTTTCCATCACCACCTGAAGCATATCCTCCAGGATGAATGACGAATTGATCGCGAGTGAAATTTCCAGGACTGCCTTGAGGTCGTCAAGGCGCATATTGCCCGGGTCGGTGTCTTCACTGATGCGTGGATTGTCGCTCACGATATCGTTGAGCGTCTTCTCCATTTCAGCCAATACATTTCCAACTTCAATTCGGTCGGTTGATATCCCTAGCTCCCCACTGTCATGTGCATGATCCGGCATAGTAAGTTTTTCCGTCTTGTCATCGGCAGCGTTAGACATATACTCTCCACCTTATTGTTGTGCTCTAAACATACAATGTATCGGCACTTAGGCGAAAAAAGCTTAGTCTTGGCGAGGATATGAATCGAGGCTGGAAATTTTAAAACCGGGGGTCCTAATTTGATATTTTCGCTCCCCAAATCCGATGACATCGAGGAAATACGAAAAAACGGTATTGACGGCCTGCCCGCCGGCCTCATCTTCGTCTTCGGATGATTGCACCTGAGACCGGAGGTCTTTTGATAAATTCTTATAAATCATTGACTTGGAATTAATTTCCAATTTCAGGCGCATCTTCCGGTCATCCTCGACCCGCGAAATCGGCAATAACTGTAATTCGAGCGAGTCGGTAAGATAATCTGCCATATCGAGTTGCGAGGAAAATAAAACCGTGTCCTGAAATCCGTTTACTTCGATTAATTCATAAAAATCGCCGGTTACATCCCGGCGCAAAAAGACAGACCGCTGGCGCTCCTGAATCGTTTCGGCGAAAATCGGATCGGGCGGATATTCCGCCTTATACCGAACGTCGATCCGAATCTGCAATCCGGCCAGCAGGTCTTCCAGTAAAGCCTGCGTCAGGACCGGCGTGACATCAAGCCAGACGGTCAGCGTGTCCCGCTGGATAAAGATATCATAATCGAAATCGATCGCCGCATCATCGGCGCGACAATCGGTACCCGGTATGCACCAGACCAGACACGCCGCCAGTGCACACCGAAGTACCAGACATTTATATTGATGAGAGATCATCCGTTAATTGAACAAATTGGCCGTGAATCTTGCATAGATGACGGGGTCCTTATCCTTCATATCTAACCGCTGGGAGATAAAGATCCTGAAATTGTCATCGATATCGACACCGGCGCTAATGGAACTTTTCCACCCGTTTTCGCTGCCCAGGCGATCGGCCGCAATCCTACCGCCATCCCAGTGTAAAAACGGCGACACCCCGGTGCGAGGTAAACGGAACCGGTATTCGGCACTTGCCAGCATATATTCCCGGCCCATGAATTCTTTATGCCGATACCCATACATCGTCCCCAGTCCGCCGATGAAGAAATACCGGTTGAGCGGGATATAATCGCCGTGGACATAGCCATAGGCGGCCGTCACCGACAGAGCCTGATAACGGCTCAGCCTTTGGAGTCGCTTGATCTTTCCCTCGACTCGGGTGAAATCGAAATCACCTTTCCACCGCTCGGATGAAAACTCGTACGATCCCTGCACATGCCAGCCGCTGCGCAGCTTATCCGAATCTTCGAGTGTATTAAATGTATATCTGACACTAAGACTCGTCATCTTCTTATCGATAAGATCATTTTTCAGGACAGCCAGTGCATCATGAGGCACCGAGGAGAAATTCCCGCGAAAATCCTTCGATCCGAACAGCGACCACAGTTTGGGGTGCGCATCGAACCAATCATACTCCTCAACCAGATACCCGACCTCGATTTCATGCCAGCGGAACGGGCGCGTCCGAGCGAATCCATAGGCGCCCTCGGCCTCGTACCAGTCTTTCCAATCCTCGTTGACGAGCAGTGCGAAAATTGAATTTTCCAGATTATCGATAATACGGTCGTCATCGGATTTCAATTGACGGAAGGCCCGACCGCCGATTTCGAGCGGAATCTTCCCACGCAGAATCGTCTGCGACAACCCAACATCATAGCGCCATTGTTCCGATTCGAACGCATACCCGATAGCGCCATGGAATGACGGGAGCAGCGAATCACGGTGCTCATACTTGGCTCCGAGATTGAGAAGCAGTCCGTCGACCCGGTTATAGACCGGGGTGCCGTAAAACTCGACTTCACTGCTGCGGTTTTTCCAGCGACGGGCGCGAGATTTCCTCGATGACTGTTTCCCGGAACCGGATTTCACGACGCCGTACACCGAGGCATCCTTATCAAGGCGAACGCTGCCGTCAGCCGCGATGGCATTTCCGCGCACTACCGCCTCGGCATTGACGCGAATATCGCCCATTAATGCTACGACATCGCCGTTGACCTCACCATTTATAATGACGTCGCCGAAAAACGCGATGACCGATCCGCGAACGAATTTCTCATTACTAATAATAATTTCATTGTCGACGGAGATGACATCGCTCATCCGACGGCGGAACGAACTCTGCGATCGCGCCGGATCCTTGGGATAAAATGTCAGTTCGACCTCTCCGGTCGCTTCATCGAAATCGACATCGATATCGCCGACTTCGGCGAATTCCAAGATCCACCCGGGGAGCTGAATCGACTCTTCATCTATTCTCAGATTATCGCCACTGCGAATTGCCGGACCCGACTTTTCAATGCTCGAGACATCGATGCGGAGCGATTTCCGGTTGGCCTCCTCATAGTACTGAAAACGCCATTCGGTCTTATCGGCAATTATAGTAAGAACGGGATCGGCCTTTTGCGATTCCCGATCATAGCTTTGATAATCGGCCGCCAAGAGGGGCGCGGCGATCAACAGCGAGAGGGCGACAGTCAGAATGTTCGTCAATGATTTCATGGTTTATTCCTCCAGTCTCCCAATACTGATACAAAATTCATGCCATTGGTAAAACGCGATATCTGTCAAGAAGATACGAAAATCGCTCTGTCTCGACCGTGTAGTTTATACACGACTAAGGCCTAATTGTTGTGTCGAACCTACACGATTTTCAGGCTTTTCAGCTTCTTAGATAAATTCCCTCGATCCATGTTCAGTTCCCTGGCCATAGCCGCGATATTGCCGTCATGCCGCCGAAACAGGTCGGATAAATATCCGACTTCGAACTGCCGGACCGCCTCGGCCAGCCGATTACCCGAACCTTCGGATGCATCAATCGCCATATCTCGATTCTGCGACCGGATACGCCGGATATCATCGGCGCCGATTTCGCCCGATGCGCATAAAAATGTCACCTGCTGGATGATATTTTTCAACTGGCGCACATTGCCCGGCCAGTTGCAAGAAGCCAGATACCCAATCGCTTCGGACGTAAAGGCAAAATCTCCCGCCGCGCCGGATTCATCAAGAAAATGCTCCACCAATAGCGGGATATCCTCGACGCGCGATGCTAAGGCCGGTGCCTCTATATTAATAACATTCACCCGGTAGTATAAATCCTGGCGAAACGTCCCGGCCTCGATGGCCGCAGGCATATCCCGATTCGTCGCGGCGATGATTCGGCACTGCGACTGCTCGGTCACGTCTGATCCGACTTTTTCATATTCGCCGGATTCGAGCACCCGCAGGAGTTTCGCCTGCATCGGAGCGGGCAGATCGCCGATTTCATCCAAAAAAAGTGTGCCGTCACCGGCCTGAGCGAATCTCCCCTTGCGATTAGCGTTCGCTCCCGTGAATGCGCCCTTGATATGACCGAATAATTCCGATTCGAACAGGCTTTCGGTTATCGCCGGGCAGTTGACTGCTACCAACGGTTCCGCCTTGCGCGGCGATTTATAATGTATATGGTGAGCAATCAGTTCCTTACCGGTGCCGTTTTCTCCGGTAATCAGAATCGTCGAATCACTGAGAGCCGCCTTTTCGATGAGCCCGCGCAGATTTTTCATCACCTGTGACTCGCCGATGAGTTTGTACTTCTCGAGAATCTGTCCGGTCAGCTTTTTCTCAGCCCTGAGAGACCGACTCAGCCGGAGCGCCTGCCGCACGGTGACCAGCACCCGCTCGGGCGACAGGGGCTTCTCGATAAAATCATAGCTGCCCAGTTTTATCGCCATGACGGCCGTCGGAATATCAGCCTGCCCGGAGATAATAATCACCGGGATATCTGACAGGGCCTCGACATTGTCATCGAGGAATGTAATTCCATCTTTACCGCCCATTTGAATATCGAGAAGAATCAGCTCGATATCATTTTTGGCCAGCGCCGCCTCGGCCCGTTCGGCCGACGAGACAGCCTCGGCCTCAAATCCCTCGTCCTGCAGGAGTCCGACCAGCGACGACCGGATATATTGTTCATCATCGACGACTAAAATCATATTGTGCCTGTCATATCTTAATTATTGCCGCGCGGGATGTCGATTCTCACGACCGCCTGCGATCCCTCGACATATAGTGACAGATTGCCTCCATGATCCATTATAATCTTATCCGACACCGCCAACCCCAGCCCGCTGCCGCCTTTTCTCGTCGTGAAATACGGGATACGCGCCTTCTTTACATCCACATCGGCGACATCCCGCACATCGTTTTTTGCAATGACGGAAATAGAATCGTTGTTTACGCGCACGGCAACATCAATCTTCCCACCCGGCGTACAGAAATCGAGCGCGTTTTTCACGATATTAATAAGTACCTCACGAATCCGATCGCGATCCCCGATCATGCGAGCTTCACTGCCGGAGAATACATAGGAAAAATCGAATGCTTCCAACTGGACTTCATGCAGCGCGACAACTTCATCACTCATATGCTTGAAATCGAATTCGACCATCTTCGGCTCGGGGAGTTTCGCCAGCGACGAATAATCCGAAGCAAGTCGCTCCAGGTGCGCCACTTCGGCCGCAATCGCCTCGATGGAATCCGCGAAGCGGTCATACTCGTTGCTGTCCTGCAATTTTTTCTTAATTCGATACAATGACAGAGATATCGGCGTCAGAGGATTTTTCAATTCATGCGCCATACGCCGCGCAAATTCCTGCCACGCCTGCACGCGCTCGGCCGCCAGTAACTTGCGCCGGTTGCTCTCCAGTTCATCCGCCATTTCGCCGAACGCAGAGGCCAGATTATCGACCTCATCGGTTCCCGCGTTATTGATGTCCGGCAAACGCCCCCCCTGCCCGATCTGCGCCACGCCGACCGCCAGCTCCTCGAGTGGCACCGTCACACCGCGCGATAACCGTCGCGAAAGCCAAAAGGCCAGGACAATCACAATAACAAGAATGGCAAATCCGAGAAATCCCAAAAACGTCACGAAGGCCGGTAACAAATTCCGCCGGTTGCGCCCCTCGCGCAAACTCTCCGTCGCCGCATGAAATCCGCTCACATATTCACCATCGAGCACAAATCCCCCGGCCTGAATTATTCCTGACGAATCACTGGCATACCCGACAATGACCGCCCCACCAATTAATTTCCGAATCGGCCCGGCCTGTTGACATGCAGCTATTAACAACGAATCATTGGAATTCGAGAGCACCCCACGCGCTTCTTCATTCATATATATTGTCGAATCAACGATGCTCCAATCGAGCGCCTTGCGCCGTTTCTCACTATCGGACGATGCCAGCGCCTCGACAGCCGCCGCCTGCAAGCGCGCCTCGACCAGCCGCAAAGCGTTAATCGTTCTGTCGGGGGAATTACTCTCCAGCCAGGCGTTGGTTTGCTCCAGCGTCGCATCGAGGAGGAAATAGGCTGAAATGGCGAGAATAATCGAGGGAACGGCGGCGATGAGAACCAAATGCCGAAATATTTTGGTCCGCAGTTTCATAACAACCGCTACACTCCGAAACGGTCTCGATACAGGCGAATGGCGTCGCGATGCGCCTGAAAGGCAATGTTATCGGGGATATCATCGAAGGCAAAGAAGCGGGCATCATCGGCATCATCGCCGGGTTTCAATTCGCCCCCCACGATATTAGCATGATACAGAACCAGCACCGCGTGCGTGCGGGGATCGTCCATGCCCATAAAAATATCAAATATCGATGTGATTTCGATTTCCAGCCCGGTTTCTTCCATCAATTCCCGCTTGGCCGCCATCTGCGGATGCTCAGTCCACTCGACGAATCCCGCCGGAATACACCAATCGCCCAGTCCGGGCTGCACGGATCGCTGAACCAGTAATAGTCTATTGTCCTGCACGATAACCGCCCCGGCCGCCGGCGCCGGATTCTGATAAAAAATAAATCCGCAATCAGGACAATACGGCCGCACTTCGGCCTCGCCGGAGGCTTTGCCTATCGTCAATTCCCCCTTGCACCGGGGGCACCAGACATAGCCGTTGTAATCGTTGAACTTCTTGAAACCCTTGCCGCTGATCAGATAATCGAGATCATTATCATTCATGGATGTGTGTACCGTTCACTTTCAAAATAACAATAGTCGTATCATCCTCGGCCGTCTTGGCCGCGGTAAAGGCATCGACCTCGCGCAGGATACCTGATTTTAACACATCCAGCGGTTCGGTCCGATGCTGCTTCAGATATGTTATTATACGATCTTCGCCATATTCTTCTTCATGTAAATTCATCGCCTCGGACAATCCGTCGGTATACAAAAAGACCAGATCGTCCGGCTGCAGCCGCACTTTCAGCGAATTGTACGGGACGCCTTCGAATGCACCGATAACCGTCCCGCCGGTCTCCAAAAATTCATGGCTGCCGTCGGATCGAATGACGACCGGGAAATTATGACCGGCATTGGAGTACTCCAGCTCGTTCGTGTCGGGATGATACTCACCATAGAACAGCGTGGCATATTTGCCCGATGATGATGACAGGTTGGCGACGATATTATTGACCTTGGCGATCGTATCGGACACCGGACGGTTGTTGCCGACTTCGCTGCGCAGCGTCGCCTGAATCTGCGCCGCCAGCAGAGCCGCAGGCATTCCTTTGCCCGAAACATCCGCAATCACCATTCCGATACTCTGATCGGGGCTTTTACGCACAAAATCATAGAAATCGCCTCCCACCGTCCGCGACGGCTTGCTGTGCGCAACGATGCTGAACCCATTTCCCGACGGCGGCGTATCCGGCAGCAGGTTGACCTGAATCTGCCGCGCCAGATTCATTTCCTCCTCGAGGCGCTGCTTGACCAATGATTCACGATACAATCGCACGTTGGTCAGGGCGACGACCATCTGATTGGCCAGTGTCGACAGCAGCGTGAAATCTTCATAGCTGAACTTGAACCCGGACATCTTATCGGTCAGGACGATAAACCCGAGTAAATGTTCGCGGTCATTGAGCGGCACGACAAGATGCGCGGCATCGGCCTGCAGCATCGATGCCAGCGGCGACCCGCGATGCCATGAATGCAGGCGGTCGTAGAACGTCGGCGCATTCAACTGCCCGATCGCTCCCAGCATCGGGTCGGTATTGCTGAGCGCTGTTCCCTCGTTTCCCTCTTCCCTCGGCAGATACAGATACGCCTGTCGCTCATCGTCATAAATACAGAACGTTACGCCCTGTACCAGCATACTGTTTTTCAGCGTCTCTTCGACGATCGAGAACAACTGTGCGCGGTCGAGGATATTAATAATTTTCGACGATAGCCGGTTGATGATATTCCGGTAGTCGCTCTTGTCGCGGATAAACATCCGCTTGATGATATTGTCGATGTAATTGTTGATGGGCTGGAAGAAAATCAACGCGAAGATGATAAACCCGATGTTGACGATCGGCATCTCCTTGCCCACGAACGATTCGATCACCGACGACAACCGCGTAATCGCAATCACGTACGCCCCGACCAGCAGCGCCGACGACACGGTATACACCAGCGACTGCCTGACAATGAGCCGGATATCCAGAAACTGATAGCGGATAATTGCCCAGGCAACCGCTCCCGCCCCGATTACCAGTGAGAGGATCGTGAGCAGCGACGTCCACAGTTCGGATATCTCGATGGAGAACAGGTTCGGCAGGATAAACGTGAAAATGTACAACCCGAGCGACGCGTGGATACCGAGAATAATCACGCGTACCTGCTTTTTCAACCGCGGCGCCTCGACATGCTTCATCCCGCGATACAAATAAATCACCGCCAGAATCACATAGGCGAGGTTGATCAGCGCAAAGAATTTGCGGTGCGAGGTGAGAATCAGCTCCAGCGGTATCAGCATCAGCTTGAGGAATTCGCTGAGCGGTTCGAGGATGCTGTTGATAAGCCCGCCCGAAGTGGAATCGATAGTCAGCATTTCCAGCAGCTTGTCGGTGTCGGACACGAACACCAGCAGCACAATATGGAAAATGTGCGGCACGAAGATGAGCAGCCGCCACTTGCTGATTCTTTCGCCGATTCGATCGAACGGGAATATCCAGGAGAACGTAACTAAGACGGGGAAAAACAATTCCCAGATGTAAAACAGATTGTAGAGATAGGATTCCTTAAGCGGTGATGCCGCCTGATAGGGCGATATGACCTCGCCGAGAGCCGCAAAGATAGGCCCCAGTCCGGCCAGAAATATCATGGCCGACGTCACTCTATTCAGCCTGATGCGGACCGAATCCCGAATTATGAGAAACGAGAGGAATATCAGTCCGGCCCCGAAGGCGAAATAGATAACAGCAAATATGAGTTGTTGCGTACTCATATCAATATCGCCAGCTGCACCCTACAGTTTTTTAGTGATCTCTACTCTGGTACCGCCGCCCGGAGCGGCCGAAATATCGACATTATCGACAAAGCTCCTGACGATGAAAATTCCGCGACCGACTTCCTTCAGCAGGTTGTCATCGTCAATCGGATTTTCCACCGACTCGACATCGAATCCCTGCCCCTGGTCGATAACAATGACCTTCAATTCCCGGTTGGTTACCGAAAACCGGATTGTGACTTGTTTCGACTCATCCGATTTATTCCCGTGAATGATTGCATTGTTGACCAACTCGGAAACCGAGATGGCGATATCGGTCATCACCGATTCGTCAACGCCGGCCCGGGCAAACTGGTCTTCGAGGAATTTGTCGACGTCCGCCAGAAAATCGGTCGATGAAGGAATGATTATCCCGTCGCGTTCAATTTGTGGTTTGTTCATAGGTCTACTCAAAAAAAAGGCAGGCCGCATCGCAACCTGCCGAATGCCTGTGCAGTTCAGGTTACATTAAAAAGCTTTGACCGCGTCTTCCACGGAATCATACGATTTAAATACCGTCACCAGTTTGGTTATGGTTAACAATGACTTGATCTTCTCGGTCACGTTGGCGAGTTTCAATTCGCCGTCCGCTTTCCGCATGGTCGTCAGACCCGAGATTAAAAGCCCCAGTCCGGTGGAGTTCATCCAGTCGACTTTGGCCAGATCGATGACAACCTGCGTCTTTTTCTGCTCGAGCAGGTCGTGCAGGAGGTCATGGAGCGCCGTCGATTCCGGACCGCCCATTATCTTCCCCTTCGGTTCGATAACGACGACCCCATCCATTTCATAATTGTTCAACTTCATGTATCACTCCCCAATAGAGTAAAAAAGCTTTTTGGTAAAGCCCTTATCGTTCAACCTATTCCAACCGCCGTACGCGGTCGCTCCCAAGACTACAAATACCCATATTGGGGACATAAAGTCAAGGCTTTTCTTCAGCGCATTCGCCCCCTGAACACGCCTGCGCACAAGCCTTTACACTCGCTATTCCGATACGCCGGGAGCCGGCGTCCCTTCATCTCCGCTATAAGGAAGAATGAAGTACTCGCCGGACGGCCTCAACCGAGGCACTGCCGGAATCGCCGGAACCGCCGGAATGTCGGGTATCGCCGGTATCGGCGGAATCGCCACTATCGCCGGTGCTGCCGGGGCCGCCGGAACGGAGGCTATCGCCGGAATGTCCGGAATTGCAATGATCTCGGGAACTGCTGGGATTTCAGGAATCCGTGGTACATCAGGCATCACGACTATCGATGAATGTTCGCCCCATCGGTGAATTCTCGGCGCCCGAATACCATATTCATGGTCATTGCTCCTGATATGTAATCGGCTGTCGGCCCGCCGAATCGTCGCCTCGCCCATCCCGATATCGAGCTCGATTTCCAGCCCGAACTTGCCCTTATCGAAATCCTTCGTCTCATAGACACCGTCTTTGACTTCCTCGAAATCGCGATGGCGGATATTGATCTCATTGAACCAGCCTTCATCCGCTTCGATGCGCACCGGCAAATCCTCCGGCAACTCGATCGTCACTTCGCCGACACCGATATCGATGTTCGCCGTATGGAATCCATCGGTGAACCCGGTGAAATCCAGAGTAAACTCACCCGCACCGCCGTCGAATTCATAATTCTCGGCATTGGCATATCCCAGGCCGATAAAGTCGAATTCTCCGGCGCCTGCATCAATATCGAATGACGACATTTTGGCCGGGTTGGGACTATCGAAAGAAATCATCCCCTCGGCCGCTCCGACATCGACTCGTAGCGCACTGATCGGTACGCCGGATAAATCCGCCCGACACTCGGCGAAGCCGATATCGAGATTCATATTGTAGGTGAATGCCCGAGACATGGAAATCGTCCAGCGGGAATCATCGCTGTCATAATTGAGACTCCGGCGCCGTTTTTCCTGGACGACCGATACTTCGCCGATATCGCCCTCATCGGCATACTCGATTTCGACATCGTATTTATCCGCGTCATAGCGAACCTTATAATCGAGCAGTTCGCCGCCGTCATGCGACTCCATCTGAATCCGTGCCGCATCGATATCGATTTTGAAATTAATCTCGTCATGCTTGGATAATGCCGTGATGGATTTATCCACTCGCTGCATTTCGCGAGCCGATACCGCCGAGGCCATCAACGCCACCATGACGATAATACTTACAACTGCAAGCCGTTTTGCCATAATGCACCTGCCGTTTTGATTAATGGATTGTCTTTCTTATTAGACGGAGATTCCGCCCGCCGGGTTGCAATCTTTAGACGATATCGGGCTCATCGTCCCGTTTGGGCGGCGGAGGCGGAGTCGGCGGCGGCGGCGCCGGCGATGTATGAGGGGGCGGAGGCGGTACGACACCGGGAGTCGGCGGCGGAGGCGGTGTCTGGTACATATGCACCTCTACCGTTCGCTGCTTCGGTTTAACGCCGAACTTCGCAGCGACGGCCGCACCGATACCAATGGTCAGGGCAAGCGTGCCGATAATCAGATAAATGATCAACATGAGGCTCGCCAGCGACTGTAAGCCCAAGGCCAAAAACAGCATATAAAATAAATGCGGCACTTCAAGCGCGATGACACCGCAACTGATCCGCATATACATTGATTTCTGATGCCAGCCGAAACGATGACACACCATTTCACCGATCGCCTGCGCGGCCGCGGCATATCCCAGTAAAATCGCAATCGGTATTGCGAAAATATAGACAATTATGAGCGGCAATCCGACAATCGTGATGATCAGCAAAATCAATATCGGCACTAATGCAATCCAGAAAAACAGTCCCCAGAAGAAACTGGCGACGAGCGAATTCGAGAGTCGATTGACGATTCTCCCCAGGGGCTTCGGGGCAATCGCCGCAATGATTATGGCAATGAATAGGAAGATGAACAGGATAAGAAAATGATATCCGCTGGCCGCGATATATCCGATCTGCGGGAAACTCATCGACAGCACATCCGGGAACGGCACCTCCTGCCGCTGTCCCAGAATTTTGCCGCCTCGCTCGCGGCGAATATCTTTGGCGATGACATCGCCTCGAATCTCGCCGGTTCCCGAAACGGTTACCGTGCGAAGACTGACGACATCTTTCGTTACCAGGCCGTGAACGACAATATCCTGAAAACTGAATACACTGCCTTCGATTCGCTCATCGATACCGATCTCGACATTATCGAAGAATTTGGTGACATCGCCATAGGTGACATCCGTGCAGCGTTTTTCGGGAGGTAAAATAACTTTTTCGTCGCCATAATCCCCGGCCTCTTGCTGAAACGGCGTATTTCCCTGAAATGCTTCCGCGGAATCGAACTCGCCGGTCGTGCGATTATAATAATAGGTCTGCCCCGAGGAATCCTTGGCGATTGTATGGTCGACGGTATGCGAAATACTGACAAAGGTCTGTCGTTCCGTATCCTGTCCGAGGACGGGACACAGCAATAAGAAGGGTAATACGTATATCAGCAGATTCGCTCGCATAATCCCGTTCACCGATTAGAATTCGGCGAATTCAATATCTCCCGACATAGTCGTTAAATGAATCTTCGGGCCCCCGTTCCCGAAACTCCCGGCGATACGCGTTCGAGAAAACGAATCGATGGAAATCGGAATCTCCGTATCGATTTCACCCGAACCGGCCTCCAGTTTCACCAGGCCGCCGGACGCCTCGGGTATTACAAAACGTATTGAACCGGAAATTGTTTCGATGAAATAGTCCTTATTCGAATTTAATTCCGTCCGAATATTGATATCACCGGATTCGGTCGTGATGTCGACCGCTCCATATTCCTGCAACACATTGATTTTCCCCGATGTCGACTTGAGCCTCACATCGCCCTCGATGTGCGTCAGCTCGATCACACCGGTCGTCTGCGTCATAATCAAATCGCCGATAAGGTACTCGCCGGTCATCTTGCCCGAGCTGTTTCTCACTTCCACATCGCCGTTGATGGAATAAAACGAAATATCCGATCCGTTCGCATTGATGTGGATGTTACCCTCGATATCATTGAGCGCTACTTGCCCGGATGTCGTCGTAATCTCGATATCCCCCTGGCAATCCCGAATGCTGACATTACCGGCGGTACCGGAAATCAACTGCTTGCCGCGCAAACCGGCCGATTCGATATTCCCCGACGTATTGTAGATGTCCGCATTGCAGTCGGATGGCACCGAGATAATAAAATCGACCGACCCGTATGACGGTTCGCCGGATTTCCCGAGCACCTTCTGCCAGAACGATTGCGACCTATCATGGATGCGCAGGAACTGAGGCTCGATCATGAAGTGGCCCTCGGTCGCCGTAACGCTGATCTGCACGTGCTCCGCGACTTTGTCTGCCTCTTCCTTGCTGTCGGCAAATATATTTTTCACTGCGTCGACTTTGAGCTTGTTTTCATTATTCGTCACGATAGTAATGTTACCGTTGGCATTATTGATAGTCAGCTCGACGCGCGGTTCGACATTGACGATTTTCTGATATTCATACCGATACGTCTTGGCCGCAACGCTCGAGGCTGCGACAGCCATAATCAGTATCGCTATGATAAACTTTCTGGAAACCACGACAGTACTCCTACCGGATTACACGCAGCCGTTTCTTCAACAATTCACGGGCGCGGAAAATCCGGGCTTTGACCGTTCCGACCGGTACGCCGAGTTCGGCGGCGATTTCCTCGTACGATTTATCTTCCTGATGTCGGGCGACAATAACCTGCCGATACTTGGCCGGCAGCGCCTGAATCGCCTCCGCGATCGACACCGCCCGCTCCCGCCGCACCATTTCCCGCTCGGGATGATGCGTGTAGTCGGGCACTTCGAGCGATACCTCGCCATCGGCCGTCGTAATCGGATTATCCAGCGACAATGCCTTGATCCGCTTCTTGCGCAAATGATCTATCGAGGCATTCGCCGCGATTTTATACAGCCAGGTCGAAAACCGGTATTCGGAACGATACGATTTCAAAGAACTGAACGCTTTCATGAACGTGTCCTGGACCAGATCCGACGCCAGCTCCCTGTCCCGCACGATGCGCAGGACAATATGAAAGACCGACGACTGATGCCGCTCCATTAACTGCTTGAAAGCCTGCTGGTCGCCTTTTAAAGCTTCCTCTATCAGTTTATCGTCATCTATAGGCAACTCTTTGCCCTTTACTTCAATTACGTCTTACGGAGACTATTGGTTTCACCTCATTGTCGGGTTGAAACATACCGCCTCGAACGTCAAAACACAATAGAAAATCCGACTCATTTCCCGGCCCGATCGTCTCCATCGGTATCGGTCCAGATCTCATACGCCCGGCGCAGATGCGGAATCGTAATAGATCCGCCACAGACCAGCGCAATCCCCATCGCCTCATCGAATTCGGCATCGCTGATGCCTTCTTCCATGCATCTGTCCAGATGATACATGATACAGTCGTCACAGCGGAGCACGGTCGAGGCCACCAGCCCAAGCAGCTCTTTCGTTTTAACATCAAGCGCCCCTTCACGATACGTGGCCGTATCAATTCCGAAGAAGCGCTTAATATTGATATTATCCCGGCCCAGGATAACTTCATTCAGTTTTTCGCGCCTTTTACGAAATTCCTCGATTTTCTTATTCATATTACTCCTTATGAAAACGGCACCGCCGGAATACTCCGACAGTGCCGTATCAATTCACATGATTTTCCCAATTACCCCTTGAGCGCCTGCTTTAAGGCCTCAATCGGATTCACCGGCGTCGGGTCGACGCCGAGTTTTATTGCCAGATAGAAGCTCGTGAAATCCGCTACCTGCACCAGCGACAGGACGCGCTCGAGTTTAGTCTCTCCGACCGATTCGATTTCGACGACATCGATTTCTTTTTCGGCGATCAATCCCTCGACGATATCCATGCGCTTCTGCACGCGTTGATTGTCATCTTTATCCCTGAGGACGATGACAAATATCGAATCGCGATACATATCGGCCGTTTCATATCCGACCAACTGATTGTGATTGAATTCGGGGAACTGATTGGAGAATGCCAGTATCTTCGCATTTTCGCTCAACTGCCCGGCAAAGCGCACGGCCACCGGCGCCGTCAGTCCCGGCCCGGAATAAATAATCGGTACTCGCCCAACTAATTTCTCCGCCAACTGCTTGGTCAGACAGCTTTCAATCGGATTATCGATTGAGAAAAACTGAATCCGTTGTTTCAAAAACTTCGCCGCTGCATTCAGGGCATCACTACCGTATGTCGTCAAACCGATCTTATTGCAGAACAACAATAGCAGCGTGAACGAATAACTCAGTGCCGCCCGCGGCTGAAACCCTTCCCGCGGCTTTACGACCGGTATGCCATGCTTTTTGGCAAGAGCCTCCAACTGACCGCCGGTTGTCAGGACAAATAAACGGCATCCCTTTTCGATAGCCGTCTTAAATGCCGCCAGCGTTTCCTCGGTATTGCCCGAATATGACGAGCCGATGACAAGCGTATTTTGATCACAGTAATTCGGCAACGTATAATCGCGGCAGACTTCAAATGGAATTGTCAATTCATCGGCCAAAAGCGATTTCACGAAATCACCGCCGATAGCCGACCCGCCCATGCCGCACAGGACGATTCGAGTTATTCCCTCGTATTTCGATGTATCTACCGAGAAGCCTTCGGCGATGGTCACGGCATCCTTCATCTGATCCGGAAATCCGGATACCGCCTTGTACATGTTGCCTTTGTCTATTTTCTGAATCTCGTTTAATTCCTCGAAGACGCTCATTTCATCCAACTGCCTCTCTTTTGTTTCTTGGTGTAATCATATGCTTCATGCAATGCCCGGGTGACCTTGGCAGTCGTCGTCAGGCGCAACAGGCGCGAGACGAACCGTTTGGCGTGAATGTAATTGATGCGAGAAATCCACTCGGCGATACGAGGCAGCATGGTCGGGTTCATCGACAGTTCATCGACTCCCAATCCGACGAAAAACGGCGTCATCAGCCGATCGCCGGCCATCTCACCGCATACCGTCACCGGAATTTTATTATGCTGCGCCGCCTGTACCGTCATCTGAATCAGTTTCAAGACGGCCGGATGATGACCGTTGTAATATTTGGCCACACGATAATTGCCACGGTCGGCCGCCATCGTATATTGTATCAGATCGTTCGTACCGATGGAGAAAAAGTCCACCCGCTCCGCGATATAATCGGCCTGCATCGCCGCCGATGGGACTTCGATCATCACACCGACCTGTACTTCTTCATCGAACGGCGTCTTACTGACGCGCAGTTCTTCTTTGATATTTTCTATAATATGCAGCGCATCGGTTACCTCGGAATCATCCGACACCATAGGCAGGAGAATCTTGATATTCTTGTTCACCGATGCACGCAGCATTGCCCGAATCTGCGTGCGGAATTGATCCGTCGAATCCAGCGCTACTCGAATACCGCGCCAACCGAGCGCCGGGTTATCTTCGCCCAGCCCCTCGCCCTGTTCATAATATTTATCGCCGCCGAGGTCAAACGTCCGGAGGGTCACCGGAAGAGGCGCAAATTTGTCCGCAATATGCGAATAGATGCGCACCTGCTCAGTCTCATCGGGAAATGTCTGATTGTTGAAATAGAGGAATTCCGTGCGATACAGCCCTACGCCGATCCCCAGCCGCACCAGGTGATCATCGATCGGCCCGGGAATTTCCAGATTGGCTGCCAGTCCGTATTCATGTTCATCGCGTGTAATGGCCGTAATCTCCGTCGCATCTTCCAGAACGGCAAACGGCTGTGCATGCTTGCGCGCCCGAATGCGGCGATAATTCCGCCACGTATCCGAATCAGGATTATAAATGACCTCGCCGTTGTTGCCGTCGACGATCATTGTCTCGCCGGTCGTGAATTTACTGCTGAAATCGAAATCGCCCATGACGGCGGGTACGCCGAGAGACCGGGCAATAAGTCCCATATGCGATGTCGGACCGCCTTCTTTGGTGATAAATCCGGTGACGTTGCGCTTCACATAGGCCATGACCTCGCCGGGGCTGAACATCCGACCGACCAGAATTGTCGGCCGCTTAAATCCGTTCTGTTCGCCGTCTCCGACGCCCAGCAGAATCGACAATACCCGCTCGGACACCGACCGGATATCATTGACCATCTGGCGCAAATACGGGTCCGTTGCCTTCTGGAGACTCGACAGCGTATCGGCCAGCGTTTCCTGATAGGCATACTCGGCATTCACCCGCTCCGATTCGATATGCCTGATGACCGCCTGGTGAAATTCGGCATCAGATGCTATCATCACCTGCGCTTCGAAGACTTTGACACCTTGCTCACCGAGTGCTTTCTCGGCTCGATTTTTCGCCGACTCCAGCTCGGCAATCGTCTTATTGATGGCCGTTTCCAGCCGGTGAATTTCCGTTTTTACCCGATTGGCCGTAATGCCGCGCCGGACGACATGCAGGTGCGGATCGCGGACGATTTGAACCTCGCCCATGGCCAATCCGCCGCTAACCGGGACACATTGAAACTTTATATTTTGTCTTAATGCACTTGCCATAATACCCTCGATACGATATGCCGGTCGACCGGCTCATCGTCCCCGCTTAGTCTTCAAGACCATCGAGGAATTTATTTTTGAATAACCGCACCAGCGTCCGTGCCGCGGCCTTTTCGTCTTCACCTTCGACGCGCAGGAGGAGTGTGGTGTCACATTCGGCGGCCAAAGCAATGACGCCCAGCATCGACTTGGCGTTAATCGTCATATCTCCCTTAATGAGAAAGACTTCCGATTTGAATTGCGATGCCGTTTGGACGACTTTGGCCGAGGGGCGGGCGTGAAGGCCCAGTTTATTCCTAACCGTTACCGTTTTTTCGATCATGTCAACTCGTGATGAAGCGTTTCCCCGGCAGCTGCTTTATCAAGCCCCGCAGCTCCAGGCTCAGTAAATACGACGATACGTCGCTGACCGTCAATTCGCTGACCCGCACCAGGGAATCGAATTGAACCGGTGTCTCCGAAAGAAGGCGCAAGATCGCCCCCTCGCCTGCTTCCAGATCGACATCGACCCGCCTTTGAGGGGCAATATAATCATTTTTCAACGCCGGCAACACAGAAAATATATCGTCGATTGAACTCAATAAATGAGCCCCTGCCTTGATTAATTCATGCGTTCCGGCCGAGTTTTTCGAGGTCAACTGCCCCGGAATCGCGAAAATTTCCCGCCCCTGAGAGATCGCCATATCCGCCGTCAACAATGCGCCGGACTTCTGCCCGGCCTCGACGACGACAATCCCCTGCGCCAACCCGGATATTATCCGGTTGCGCCGAGGAAAATTCTGCGGATTCGGACCGGTTCCGGGTAAAAACTCCGACATGACCGCACCGCGCTCGGCGATTTCCCGGTACAACCGCTTGTTACTGCTCGGATAAATCACATCAATGCCCGAACCGAGTACCGCCAGCGTTCGGCCGCCGGCCGCCAGGGCTCCGCGATGAGCCGCCGAATCGATTCCGATTGCCATCCCGGATACCACGGTAATCCCGTTTTGCGCCAGATCCGAGGCCAGCCGTGCCGCCGTCGATTTCCCATATTCTGACGCCACCCGGGATCCGACTATCGCAATTGCCCGAAAATCTCCCGGGACAAAGTCTCCGACATAAAACAAAAACGGAGGCGCGTCATATATTCGCCTGAGCGGTTCGGGATATGAATCATCGGCAATCGTTACCAGCGAAATGCCGTTTTTTTCAGCCCATTCGATATGCTTGCGGCCGATTTCGATATCGAGATGTTGTGTGATATTCGTCGCGATCGTATGACTGATGCCGGGGATTTGACAGAAGCGGTCGTGGGGCCAATCGAGCAATTCCAGCGGGTCATCGGCCTGTCCAAGCAATACTTTCAGCTTCACCGGGCCGATTTTACTCACCGACGCCAGCGACAAGACCAATGCCTGTCTGTCTCTCTCACTTCTGTCCATCGGATTTTCTGACGTCCGCCTCGAGGCGGTTCAATAATACATCCACTCCCTCACCGGTGACCGCAGACATGAAAAAATATTCGGGAAATTCCGCCTTCAGTTCATCGAGCCGCTCCGGATCGATAATATCGGCTTTGTTTATCGCCACCACGATGTGCCGGTTTATCAATTCGGCGTCGTACTTTTCCAGCTCATGATACAGTTTATCGTAAGTATCTTTGATCTCCGACTCGAACCCGTCAATAATGAACAGCAATACGGCGGTGCGCTGGATATGCCGCAGGAACTGGAATCCGAGCCCCTTGCCCTCGCTGGCTCCTTCGATAATACCGGGAATATCGGCCATCACCAGCGTCGTGAAATCACGCAGCTTGATAATTCCCAGATTCGGCGTCAGTGTCGTAAACGGATAATCGGCAATCTTCGGTTTCGCCGCCGTCACCCGAGACAACAGCGTCGACTTTCCGGCATTGGGAAATCCGACCAGCCCGACATCGGCAAGCAGTTTTAACTCAAGGCTCAGCGATATTTCAACGCCAGCTCGACCCGGCGTACACTGGCGAGGCGTCTGATTGGTCGGTGACTTGAAATGATCGTTCCCCTTACCGCCACGACCGCCGGCGGCAATGACAACCCGTTTATCGTGCTCATCAAGGTCCGCCAGTACTTCGCCGGTTTCCAAGTTCTTGATAATCGTGCCGACCGGGGCCTTCAGGACTATATCTTCACCGTTTTTACCGGATTTCAGGCGCCCCATACCGGGCAGGCCGTTTTTGGCTTTATAGGTTTTCTTATACCGGAAATCAAACAGGGTGTGCATATTTTCATTGGCCATAAATACGACATCGCCGCCGCGACCGCCGTCGCCGCCGTCCGGGCCGCCTTTCGCGACATACTTCTCCCGCCGAAAGGAGATACACCCGTCGCCGCCTTTTCCGCTGCGAACCTCTATTTCCACATAGTCTATAAACATGCCATTTAGTCCCGATAAACAATACGGGAATGTGCCAGACGCATTCCCGGAAGCCCAATATATCGCTTTTCAAGCAAAAACGCATCACTTTTTTATTTTCAACCGTGGTATAAATGTGTAGATTACGCCCCGAGAAGGAGATGCAATGAGAGCGATACTTTATATTACGGCTTTGTGTGTATTTTGCGGCGCGCTGATGATTTCCTGCAATTCGACCGGCCAGGATCAGGAATTTGTCGTGTTCAGCGGCATGGTCACCGAATCCGATTCGACGACCGGTATTGCCGGCGTTATCGTGACCGACGGCCTGACCTCATCGATTGTCGATACGACCGATGAACGAGGGTTCTTTCAACTGCGCGGGATCGACAAGAAAAAACACACCGTCAGCCTGACCAAAGACGGCCTCGAACCGGTTGAATATGAATTCGAATATCTCGGCGAACTGGCGCGACCGCTGATCAGCAAAAAATTCGTCATGAATCCGGTGGAAGAATAAACGCGCGGATTAAAAACCCGATTACTTCTTGAAGTACCCCGCGATCGTGTCGCGCAGGTCATTGCGGTCGATACCGCGATTTAACAACCCCTGATATGCAATGGAAATCTCGCCCGTCTCTTCCGAGACGACGACGACAACCGCATCGGATTCTTCGGACACGCCAATTGCAGCTTTATGCCGCATGCCATATAATTTCCGATATCGAGGATTCTTCGTCAGCGGCAGCGTGCAGGCCGCGGCGGAAATATAATCACCTGAAATAATAACGGCCCCATCATGTAATGGCGTATACGGCGTGAACAGCGTCGTGATGACTTCGGCCGATAACTGAGAATTGAGAATCTTCCCCGTCTCGATGAAATTTTTCAATCCCACCGACCGCTCCATCACCAGCAATCCGCCGTATTTCAATTCGGCCAGTCGAATCGCGGCGCGAGACACCTCGTCGATGGTCTTAAGCCCCTCGTATTTGCTCATGACGCGAAATACCCGGCTGTGGCCCATCTGGGCCAGCATACCGCGCAGCTCCGGCTGGAAGATGATAACGAGGACAACAATGATAACGGTATACAGGTTTTTGAAGAGGAACATCAACCCCTCGAGCCGGAACCAGTAAGCCACAAACGCGAGCGAGAATACGGTGATCAAGCCGGTGACGATTTGAGCCGACCGCGTTCCCTTCATCAATGTCAATAATTTGTAGATGATGTACGATACGATAAGAATATCGAACACATCCTTCAAACCGACCTTGATAAAATCGAACGAGAACAGCTCCATTTACACCTCTGTGATGGCCTGCGCCATCAGGACTGCCTGTTTCGTCTCCGCAACATCATGAACCCTGACAATATTGGCGCCGGCGGCGACGGCTAATGCCGCGACCGCAACGGAACCCGGCATGCGATCCTCGACAGTCGTGTTAGTCAACTCTCCGATGAACCGCTTGCGTGAGGCGCCGACCAGCAACGGCATATCGAAATTTTTAAAAACATCCAGCCGTTTCAGGAGTTTCAAATTGTCGACGGTCCGCTTTCCGAATCCAATCCCAATATCCAGAATCAATTTGCGTTTGTCAATACCGTGCGAAACCGCAAAGGCAATTCGCTCGGCAAAATATCCTTGCACCTCACTAACTACATCGACATATTGCGGCGCTTCCTGCATCGTTTTCGGAGTGCCCTTAATATGCATCAGAATTACCGGACAGTTGAATTCGACCGCGACGGCAGCCATCGTGTCATCGAAGGCCAGCGCCGAAATATCGTTGATGATATCCGCCCCGGCTTCCAGCGCCTTCCGCGCGACATGTGATTTGGTCGTATCAATCGAAATCGGGATGTTCGGATTGTATTCGCGAATCCCCTCGATGACCGGTATCACGCGCTCCAATTCGACTTCGGTTCGTACCGGATCGGAGCCGGGCCTCGATGATTCGCCGCCGATATCGAGCATCTCGGCCCCTTCGTCAATCATACGAAAGGCCTCTTCGATGGCTCCCTTTGTCGTGGAAAATCTGATGGCAAATGAATCCGGCGTACAGTTAACGATTCCCATCACCAGTGGATGAAGGTAGGATATCTTCGTACCGTTGGCCAGATAAGTCTTAATCATGCGATTTACGAATTGATAAACGATTCTCTTATTAGCGAGGTCCTTTTATGAGCGCGAACGCCTCGGCTCTCGTCGCATCCTTGCGCATACACCCGCGGATTGCCGATGTAATCGTCATCGAACCCGGCTTCTTGATGCCCCGAATCGTCAGGCACAGATGCTCGGCCTCGGTCACGATCAGCACCCCCTTGGGCTTAATCGTCTTACGAATCACATTGGCCGCCTTCGACGTCAGCACTTCCTGCGTGGTGGGGCGGCGCGCCAGCGTCTCGATGACTCTGGCCAAATGAGAAAACCCGGTGATCTTGTTATCACCGGGTATATATGCGACATGAGCTTTTCCGAAAAACGGCAACAGATGATGCTCGCACATCGAATAGAACGGAATATCGCGGACGATGATCATCTCATCCCGGTTTTCCGCCGTATACAGAGTCACATTTTCCGAGGCGCTCACGCCGACACCGGAAAATGCCTCTTCATAGAATTCGGCCACCCGCTCGGGCGTCCGAATCAATCCCTCACGCTCGACATCTTCACCGATACCCTCGAGTATCAGCCTGACGCCTGCGACGATTTTGTCCCGGTCAATCGGCTTTGGGAGCTGCTTCCGGGACGTCCTTCGTTTCGCCGGCGGCGATGATTTTGTCGATTTCGTTACCATCGATAATTTCTTTCTCAAGGAGCGCCGCAGCCAGTTTGTGCAGCTTATCCGTATTTTTCTTCAGCAGATCGGTTGCCGTCGCTTCCGCCTCCTCGACGAACCGACGAATCTCGGCATCGATAAGCTGCGCCGTCTCCTCGGAAAAATTCTTCTGGTCCTGAATTTCGCGACCGAGGAAGATGTGCTCCTTCGAGGCGCCGAAATCGACCGGTCCGAGTTTATCCGACATGCCCCAGTTACACACCATCTTGCGCGCCAGCGCCGTACACTGTTTAATATCCATACCTGCGCCGGTCGTCAGGTGGTTGAACACCAGCTTTTCGGCCACACGGCCGCCCATACCGGTGATCAGCCGCGCAATCATATATTCTTTGCTGTATGTATGCCGCTCGTCTATCGGCAGATAATGCGTCACACCGAGTGCCATACCGCGCGGAATAATCGTCACCTTGTGTACCGGGTCAGCATCGGGAATCAGCTTACCGAGCAGCGCATGACCGCTCTCGTGATACGCCGTAATCTTCTTTTCCTTGTCCGTGATGACCATCGACTTCCGCTCGGCGCCCATCATGACTTTATCTTTGGCGTCCTCGAAGTCGCTCATTTCCACGGCATCTTTATCTTTGCGCGCCGCCAACAGCGCCGCTTCGTTGACCAGATTCGCCACATCGGCGCCCGATAAACCGGGCGTTCCGCGGGCCAGGATTTTCAAATCGACATCTTCTGCCAATTTGACCTTGCGCGTGTGGACCTTGAAAATCCCTTCACGACCGCGCACATCAGGCACATCCACTACGATTTGGCGGTCGAAACGACCGGGGCGAAGCAGCGCCGGATCGAGAACATCAGGGCGGTTCGTCGCCGCGATCAGAATTACGCCGTCATTCGATTCGAAACCGTCCATCTCGACCAGCAACTGATTGAGCGTCTGTTCGCGCTCATCGTGCCCGCCGCCGAGACCCGCACCGCGATGCCGACCGACGGCATCGATTTCATCGATGAAAATAATACACGGAGCGTTTTTCTTTCCCTGCTCGAACAAATCGCGAACGCGCGATGCGCCGACACCGACGAACATCTCGACGAAATCCGAACCGGACATCGAAAAGAACGGCACGCCGGCCTCGCCGGCAATCGCCCGCGCCAATAATGTCTTGCCCGTACCGGGCGAACCGAGCAATAATGCGCCTTTGGGAATCTTGCCGCCAAGTTTCTGGAATTTCCCGGGGTCTTTTAAGAAATCGATAATTTCCGACAGCTCTTCCTTCGCCTCTTCCGCACCAGCCACATCGCTGAATGTCACTTTTGGGCGCTCATCCGACAGCAGCTTCGCACGGCTCTTGCCGAACGAGAATATCCCTTTAGGGCCGCCGCCACCGCCCGACATTTGCCGGAACATGAAAATCCAGATGAAAATCAGTAATATCCACGGAGCCGTCGATAACAAGACGCCGCCCCAGTTGAGGCCTTCTTCTTCGGCCTTGATGACGACGCCCTTCTCGGACAGTTTTCCGACCAGATCCGGATCATCGAACGGAATCCGCAGTGTAAACTTGCGATATTTTCCCGTCCCTGTCGGCCCGGCAATCGTCATCTCCTCGGTAAACCGCCCGTTGATTTTCTTGTTCACGAACGTTACCTGGGCGACTTTGCCGCCGTCGAGGTAATTCAGGAAATCGGAATAAAAGATAGTCGCCTGATCGGCCTGGCTCTCATCGAAGAAATTATACGCCACCAACACGGTCATGATGATGATGATCCAGAACAACATCGTCCGCATCGGTCCCTTCCACGAGAGCCCGTCTTTCTTGTTTTTGTCGTCGTTGTTGTTCAGGTTCTTGTTTCCTCCCGATTGAGGCGGTCTATCCATATGTTGAAAAAACGCCATACATGTCTACTCCAGCATTCAACCCTTCTGCTCGATCACTTTCCCGATAAACGGTAAATTTCGATACAGCTGGTTGTGATCCAAACCATAGCCGATAACGAAATCGTTATCCACATGAAAACCGGCATACTTTATCTGTATCGGCGATTCCCGCCGCCCGGTTTTGTCTAACAATGTAACGATTTCAACACTGGCAGGTTCCATACTTTTAATCGTTTCGACAATCGAGACCACTGTCCGACCCGTGTCGACGACTCCCTCAACGAGCAATATATGCCGGCCCTTCAGCGACACATCGGATCCGCCCGATAGCGTCAGCTTGCCCGGATTCATCCCCGAACCATAGCTGTGGGCCGAAATGAATTCAGCCTCGATCGGCACGCTCATGGCTCGCACCAGGTCCGCCATAAAGACGAAACAACCTTTAAGGACACCGAGAAAGATCGGATTTTTCCCGGCATAGTCTTTCGATAATCTTTTGCCCATAGAGGCAATCACCCGCTCGATTTCATTCTGCGGGAATAAAAGCTCAAACGGCTTAATCTGTAATTGAGAACCCTCGGATTTCAATTCTGACTATCTTCCTTGTTTCTTTCGTTACCGCTACTCTGTTATCTATCTCGATTCCGGCCAGCCACACGACGCCCTCCCGGTCATATAATACCGGAAGCTCATCACGAAGCGGCCGAGGATATTTCCGATCCGTTAAAAAATCTCCGACCTTTTTTTTACCGGGTCTGCCAAAGGGATGTATTGTTGCCCCTCGCTTGATTCCCGCTATCTCCAACGTCCCCGCCAACCGGTCGGCATCTATATATGCCACGCGACCACCCTCCCGGCGGATTTCATCGATATCTATGCGTGATCTCGATTCCAGCTTCATCTGTAACCGAGGATATGCCAGCTCTATCGAGTCACCCGGCTGCACCGCATATCGCCCGATTTTTTCTCCCGAACGATAGACATACAAATGCCCGCCGGTACATTCGGCATATAATCCCGGCGCCAACTGTATCCGACCCGATTTCCGACCTTCGATGGCCGAAATCAGCCGCTCGATAACCGAAAACCCGATCTCGTCGACCCCGGAATCCTCCAGCAGCCGAAACAGAAGACGCCTAACAAACCATACATCATACGCCTTTTGGCTATTCAAATCAAGTCTATTCTTCCCCCCGGGGGTAACGCTGTGCAATTCATGATAAGTTTTTGCCGTATATTCGCTTAAAAATCGCTCCTCGTCGCCGATTACCGTCGCGAAGCGCAGAATATTGGCGGGCGCATTGTCATGAATTTCACTCCTGATTTTTGGGATGATGACGTTGCGCAGGCGATTTCTGGTGTAGTCGTTTTGGGCGTTCGAACTGTCCAGCATCGATATCTGACCGATTTCGGCGAGATACCGTTCGATCTCCTCCCGCCAGATGTCATATAGCGGCCGGATGATATGGCCTCGTTTCGGCTGAAATCCCATCGCGCCGGTGCGGCCGGCGCCGCGAAACAGGTTGAACAGAATCGTTTCAACCCGGTCATCGCGATGATGCCCCAGTGCGATTGCATCCGCATTCCATTTGGCCGCGACATCTTCCAGCGCCGTATAGCGATATGTCCGAGCACAAGCTTCGATCCCGGTCTTGTCCTTTTTTGCCAGCGATGGAATATCGACTGTGCGAGTAAAGAATTCGAAACCGTGTTTATTGCATATTTCCCAGCAGAATGCCTCTTCCTTCTTCGCCGCCCGAGGTCTCAATTGATGATTGACATACACCGCCCCGAGGGTTAGGCGATACGATTTGCGCAGATTCACGAGCTGCAACAGCAATGCCACCGAATCCGGCCCGCCCGACAATCCAATCAGCACACGATCACCATCATGAATTAAATCATACGATTCGATCGTCTCGCGAATACGCTTCTCGATGTCGTGGGAAATACTCATAAGCCGATGTGTTTTAACTTGCGCCTCCTCCGCCCCGCAATATAATAGATTCAAAATGAGAGCCAAGTACAATACGGCACAAACCGACGATTCTGCGGGAACTACAGAGATATAGAATGGTTTTTGTGAAAAAGAACGCCGCCTAAAACAGAACCGGTTTTATTCCGTACTGCTTAACACTGGTTGATTTCCCAAGGCAGAGCCTTGGGATACACAGTTTGTTGGCGCACGGGGATCCGCCTCGGCGGACCAACCACAATCAGCATGACCCGGGTAGCCCGACAAGATTATCTGTCACCTGGGTAGCCCGACCCTTTAGGGTCGGGAGGGATGTGACAATTACTTACTGAAGGATATAACGAAATGCCAAACGACTCACACGCTTCCAACACCGGCACTCGCGGCCGCTATGACAATGTCCTCGCCGCCGTCGGAGATACCCCGCTCATCCGCATCAACAAACTCGCAGAAGGCCTGAAAACGACTATTTATGTCAAGCCGGAATACATGAATCCGGGCGGCTCGATCAAAGACCGCATGGCCATCCATGTGCTAAACAAGGCCATGGGCGAGGGGAAAATCGGTCCGAATACGGCTATCGTCGAGGCGACCTCGGGTAACACCGGGCTGGCTATGGCGATGTTCGGAGCCGTCCACAACCTCCGCGTCATCCTCACCATCCCCGATAAAATGTCATTCGAGAAAATCGATGCCGTCAAGGCCTACGGCGCCGAGGTGCACGTCTGTAAAACTGATGTTCCACCGGGCTCTCCGGATTCATACATCAACGTCGCCAAGCGGCTCGGCGAGGAGACCGGCGATTATTTCCTGCTGAATCAGTACAACACGATGGACAATCCCGAGGCGCACTATGTGCAGACCGGTCCGGAAATCTGGCGACAGACCGATGGCAACATCGATGTCCTCGTCGGCGGCGTCGGCACCGGCGGCACGATGTCCGGTACATCCAAATTTCTCAAGGAAATGAATCCGAAGATTGTCACGGTTGCAGCCGACCCGGTCGGCTCGATTCTCAAACAGTATAAAGAACACGGCACCAAAGACGGTCCCGCGCCCTATCTCGTCGAAGGCATCGGCGAGGATGAAGTGTACGATGCCGTCTTATTCGAATACCTCGATGAGTTCGTCAAAGTCACCGATAAGGATAGTTTTCTGACGGCGCGATCTCTCACTGCGAAGGAAGGCATCTGGGTCGGCGGTTCGGCCGGCACTGCCATGTGGGCGGCATTGGACTGGGCGAGGCGAAACGATAGAGACCAGACGATGGTAGTCATCCTGCCTGACTCGGGTGTAAAGTATCTCTCAAAAATCTACAACGACGACTGGATGAAGAAGCAGGGATTTATCGAATAGCCCTATAGGGCAGGGGCACTGTGCTCCTGCCGATTATTGAGGGTCGAAAAACACACCCCGCCCTTCGGGCACCCCTCTCCAGAGGGGATTTCGTTTTCAATGCGAAATCCAAATATCTATTTCACGGGCTTTGATAACCGGTACCCCACCCATCGAGTAGGCTCTTCCGGAATATCCGGCTATGTTTTCCCGTTCTCGATATTTCATCAACGCTTCCGCAACCACCGTCATTCCGAGCGCGGATGTCAAGACCTTCCTCGCGTGGCTCGTTCGCCGCGGCGAATCGGGCATCGCTTCGCTCAGCCCTCGGACAGGGGTCTTGACCTACGAAGATGGCAGGTCCCATTGGGGGACCTGCCCTACCGCTTGATATCAAAGATTACGAAGTAATCTTTGTCATTCCCATGTAAATGGGAATCCAGACAGAGATTGACCGAACTCCGCTCTGGATTCCCGACTCGCGCATCCTAAGAAGTCTGCTCTCTCGGGAATGACAGATTGACCGGCAACTTTTCCCTGCATACTCCCCCGTTTTCAAACGTCTTCTCTCTTATTGACTCAATGCACTGATTATCGTACTTTGCGAAATCATCTATTCGATTTTTCTCGAAGGGAGTACAATGGCAACTGCGGCAGAGGTTCACACAAAAGGCGGTATGATCGGCCAGCTGCTCGGTTTCGAACGAGCTTTCTGGATGGTCAACATCATGGAGATGTTCGAACGGCTCGCCTACTATGGCGTGCGCGTCGTCATCCCCATCTACATCGCACAGGCCGATGAAGTCGGCGGACTACATTTTACTCAGGACGATAAAGGACAGATTTTCCTCTGGTGGGCGCTGGTCCAGTCACTGGTTCCCATGTTTTCCGGCGGATTCGCCGATCGCTACGGGTACAAAAAGACAATCGCATTCTCCATCATCATTAAAATTATCGGTTATCTGATGATGGCGACAATGACAAGTTATGTTCCATTCCTGATCGGATGCTGTATTCTCGCGGCCGGTACTGCGATCTTCAAACCCGGTGTTCAGGGGACACTGGTGCGAACGCTCACTAATGAAAACTCATCGGTCGGATGGGGCACCTTCTATATGCTGGTGAATATCGGCGGGTTCCTCGGTCCGCCGCTGGCCCATTTCCTCTATGGCTGGTCATGGCCGACCGTATTCTACGGCTGTGCCGTCATCGTCTCGCTCAACTTCCTGATGCTGCTGACGTATAAGGAAGTGCCGGCCGGAGGCGATCAGTCCGGAACACCCTGGACAATCGCGAAAATGACCTTCCGTAATATCTGCCAGCCGCGACTGGCCGTCTTTATCCTGATTATGTCCGGCTTCTGGCTCATGTTCATGCAACTGTTCGATATGCTCCCCAACTTCATTGTCGACTGGGTCGATTCGTCGATGATCGTCCAGCAGTTCAATCTGCCGGAATGGCTCACCGTCGCAACCGACCGGGGACGCCAGATCACGCAGGAATGGCTCATTAATGCCAATGCCGGATTGATTGTTGTCGCAGTCGTGTTCGTCTCATGGGTCGTCTCGCGCATGCGGCGTGTCACCTCGATTTTCCTCGGCATCCTGATTTCATCGGTCGGCTTGATTGCCGCCGGATTCACCATGTCGGGATACTTTTGTATTCTCGGTATCCTGTGCTTCTCGCTCGGCGAAATGCTCGCCTCGCCGAAGATGAACGAATACCTTGGAGTCATCGCACCGGAGGGTGAGAAGGCGCTCTATATGGGCTACGCTAACATCCCTCTTGCCATCGGCTGGGCGTACGGTTCATTCCTGGGCGGCAAAGTATATGGTGAACACGGCGAGAAAGCGACGCTGGCCATTAAGTATTTCGCCGAGAAGCTCAATATCGTCTCAGGTATCGAGAGAACCGAGGCGGTCGTCAAATTACAGGAGCACCTCGGTATTAACGCGGTAGATGTGACCAATCTTCTCTGGGAAACATACCATCCATACGAAATCTGGTACCAGTTCGCCGCCTATGGCTTCGCGGCGGCAATCGGCATTTTCTTCTATTCCAAATGGGCGAAGAAATACGAAAAAGGTATTTAGGTAGAGATTCAATATTGAGGCGGCAGATGTGGACATCTGCCGCCCACCATCATGAGGAAAATCGTGCCTCAGTATTCATTTCAATGCATTCACTGCGGGAATGCAATCACTACCAAATTCCTGAAAATTGGTGAGCATGCTCAGTGCAAACAGTGTGGCAAAAATATGCCTGTTCCGGAGAATTCAAAAATGGTCCAGAATCAAATTTATAACAATGATTCCGGAACGCTAACAGGCATCACACTTTCAGGAAATCAATCTGACCCCGGTTTTTTTAATTGTAAAAGTTAGGCGCTTCCCGTACAGTTGAGAAGATAAAAAAGATGGCAGTCATCTGCCTCTTCGGTTAGAATGTTTTTACGACAAAACAATAATCGAAAGGAGTATCAGATGACCGCCGAGACTAAGATAGCACAAAACCGCCTCACATTGCTACAATTAGCTGAACAAATTAAAAATATTTCCGAGGCCTGCCGCCGCCGGGGTGTCTCTCGGAGTCAGTTCTACGAGTACAAGCGGGCGTTCCAGGAACACGGCTTCGAAGGCCTGAAAGACCTGCCCCCGATCCCGAAGAGCTGTCCGCATGAGACATTGCCTGAAGTCAAGGAGAAGATTCTGTCTCTCTCGGTAGCTCATCCGGCCTGGGGTCAGGTTCATGTCTCGGACCAGCTTCGGCTGGAGGGGATATCAGTGAGCCCCTCGACGGTACGGAATCTGTGGCTGAAAGAGGGACTGGAAACCCGGTACAAACGCATCCTGAGGCTGGAGGAAGAGACGCACGGCAAGGATATCGCGTTGACAGCGGAGCAGATACGGCTGCTGGAGAAGGCTAATCCCTGCTTCAAAGAACGGCATGTGGAGAGCCGCTATCCCGGCTATCTGCTGTGCCAGGATACATTCTCGGTCGGAACCATCAAGGGCGTCGGCCGGGTGTATCTGCAGACGGTTGTCGATACCTACGGCTCGTATGCCTTCGCCAAGCTCTATCCGTCCAAGCTGGCCGAGACGGCGGTCGATGTCCTGTACGACCGGGTGCTGCCGTTCTACGCATCGCACGGCTTGACTATCGAACATATCCTGACCGACAACGGCCGGGAGTTCTGTGGTCGAGCGATGATTCATCCCTATCAGATCCTGCTGGAACTCTATGATATCAAGCATCGCAGGACTAAAGTCGCCACACCGCGGACGAACGGCTTTGTGGAACGATTCAATCGCACCGTCCTCGATGAGTTCTTCCGCGAGGCCTTCCGAAAGAAGCTCTACCTGTCGATCGAAGAATTGCAGGTTGATTTGGATGCCTGGTTGCAGTATTATAATACGGAACGACCGCATCGAGGGTATCGCAACATGGGCCGCCGGCCAATCGAGACGATAGAACAAGGAAAGAAGATCAGGAACGATAAACTGAATCATAAAAAGGCCGCATAACAAACCGACCGAAGAGGCTGAAACTGTCCGGGAGGTCCTTAACTTTTACATTTTAATGATTTCGCATCCTTCTTCCGATCAATCATTCAAATACTGTATATTCTAAATTTGTCGGTAATCATATTAATTCTTCTGATTTATATAATCGGGATATTTCAATCCAATGCACCCTTAATATTAGCTGATTTATGGGGAGATTTTCTTTCTCTGCTCTTTATATTGACCCCCTTTATCGTTCCATTTACTATTCTTAGTCTCATAAAGACTATACTGTTTAAAAAAAGTAGGCGCATCAATGCAATAGTGACATTATCGCTTGTCCCGTTTGTTATCTATGGCGTTTATTCTGTATTATCTTATCTAATTTACTTCGATGATTAAAAACGGGCTTTTTCACAATGATTCGTGTACGTCCTCGTGCGCCGGCATCCTTGATCGGATTCTGAGTTTGTGCACGGCAAAGTGGACATCTGCCGCCCGCGATAAAATCCGTTCTCCAAAGACAATTTTCTACGAATTTGGTACAGATCCTGTCGCGATCGGCCGTTTTCTAACAATTGCGATGGAGGGATAAGTCGTTGTCTTGCAACATGAATGTTTATTTTTGGCTAATTTTATTATATCCTTGTCACACAGGCGGTTATCATTTCGGCGGTTGAATTGTGGAAAAACTGCCGTTGGGGGACAAGGAGTTATCCCTCGGATAGGAAAAATTTTTTTCGGTGTTTTGGCGATTTCGGACATAGTGATAGAATCTCCTTTTTAAAGAAGGAGGAATAAGGAATCTGGGGCGGTTTTGGTACGAAAGTGTTTTGTCCCACGGCGGAGCCGTGGGGTACACAGTTTGTTGGTGCACGAGGACGTACACCAACCACAAAATTATCAATGATGTGCTCGGATTGAATCGGGCATGGATTCCCGCCTGCGCGGGAATGACAAAAAATACTTCGTATTTTTTTGGCAGTAGGTCAAGACCCCTGTCCGAGGTTTTTCGCGGAGCGAAAACCGAGGATTCCGAGCTGTGCGAGGAAGGTCTTGACATGCGCGAAGCGCCCTACGCCAAAAATTAATTACACCGGAAATATGTTCGGATCATCCTTGATCGACGGAGCATCCAGTCGCCGCGGACGACGCTTGCCTCCGACCTCATCCAATGCGACGAGCTTTTTCTTCGATCCGCAGCTTCCGCAATGGCCACATGACTGGATCTTGTCGGTCACCGCATCGACGGCGATCTCGGCATCGATGATCACCTCGCCGTCTTCATGTCCGATACCCGATACCGTGCAGAATTCGCCGACGCCACCCGATTCACCTCCGGTGTACACCTGCAGGACGCCTTGTAGTGCGAGGAAATGCTTCAGCATCAAAAACTGCCCGAGGTCATCCTCGGCCGGATATCTGTCAACGAATGTTTCGATATCGAGATCGACAATCTCACAGGGTGCGCAATCGCGGAAGATATTGATGAGAATCTTCTCGCCTCCGACACCGGCGCCGCAGGTGCGCTTGATAAGGCGGTAATCGGTGAGCCGGTCGTCCTCATCGAGGACGACGCGAATCAGTTCTGTGATGTTCGAACACGGCATGATATAACTACTTCAAATCATCCGTGAAGCGGCCCTTGGCCGTGATATGTTTGAGGTCTTTGCGGCCCGATGGTTTTTCATATTCACGCATCTGTTCCGGCAGAACACCGGCGTCTCCCCTGACGCCGACGGCGGCCATCGCCAGCACCTCGAATCCATCCGGGATGTTCAGTTTCTCTTTGGCGGCTTTATAATCGAACCCGGCCATGCCGTGCACGACGAGTCCTCGGTGCGCGCCTTCGAGGGCAAACATGCCCCAGGCCGAACCGGTATCATAGGCATGTGTTTTCATCGGTTTGCCGTTGTGATCGAATGTCGTCTTGGATGCGATGACGATGAGCACACCGGCATTCTTGCACCAGGCCTGATTGGCCTCGACGAGCAAATTAAAAAACAGTTCCCAATCGGGATCATCCTTATGGGCATACAGAAATCGCCACGGCTGATTATTGAATGCCGACGGCGCCCAATGCGCGGCCTCGAACATAGCCATCAGGTCTTGTTCCGGGACTGCCTCGCCGGTCATGGCCCGAGGCGACCAGCGGCTGCGGAATATATCGTGCGAATCGTGTTTGTTCGGTCGTGCTGTCGCGACTTCTTGTGTCGGTTCCGACATAATTACTCCTTTGGCTTTGCAAACAGTACGTTCATTTTCATTCAATGGTAAACAACAAAAAAGAAAACCGGCGGTTCCGCTCGAACGCGCCGGTTTTAGAGAAATCTATGAACAGAGTATTCTATGCCTGTCGGGGACGCCCGCCAAACAGGCGAGCCGGGAGTAAAATAATCGCCTTGACCAATTCCAGTACGCCATTGACGGCGATACCCAGAAGTCGAAACGGCAGCAGTATCAACCAAACAATAGGGTATGCAATCAGTGCCAGCAGCGCCAGCGGCCAGCAGAGGACGAACAGGATACACCACAGTATAAATGTCAGCATATAGTCTCCCTTACATGTTTACCTGTTTTACGCGGCGCACAATGAAAAGTTTCACCACTGGCTCCAGAGAATCCGGGCAGAAATGGCGATTAAAATAAAGCCGACGATTCGCGAAAACCAGGTCTCGTTGACAGTTCGATGATAATAATAGCCGATGAGAAGTCCGATAATAATCGCCGGGGCGGTTAGCAGCGAGAAGGTGAATACGGCTTTCGAAAATATCTCCACGGACGAATAGACGATCAGTCGAACGAATCCTCCGACGACGAAAACAGCCGTCAGGATACGCCGGAAACTGCTCTTGTCCATATTCGGTTTCAGAACCATAATGATGAACGGTCCGGCGATTCCGGCGATGCCTCCTGCCAGGCCGCTGAGGAACGACATGAAATAAAGCAAAACCGGATGTTTGATTTTAACTCCGGTCGGTGCTGTGCGACTGAATATCAGCATATTCAATCCGACCAGTAAAACCAGAATGGCAATCACCAGCAAAATCGTATTCACCGGCATCATACTAACGATCAGCCCGCCGAGGACGATGCCGACTACCATCATTGAGCAGATTTTGGCGATGAGTAACCAGTCGGTTTTCGAATATTTGAATGTCAACAGCATGGCGATACCGACCAGAAAATCCAGAAACGCCGAACTGGCCAGCGCCAGTTTCGGGTCGAGCAAATAGGCCACGACCGGGATAAAAACAAGCGCAGGTCCGAAACCGGAGAAGCCTTTCAGGAAATAGGCAAACAAGCAGGTGAGTTCGAGCAGAATTATCGTCCAGAGAGCGAGTTCGGATAAGACCATAGCGCGTTAGCTCCGAAAAGCGAGTACGTCATCGAGAATTTCCCGACGGACACCGGTAATCATGTTGAGGAATGTATGGAAATTCGTCGCGAAAAAGTAGTTATTTATTCGTGATGTGATTTTTCGGCAGCAGGGTCAGAAGCCTTCAGCGGGACGTATTTATTCAGGCAGGCCTGCAGAGCGTCCGGGAATACCGGTTTGCCGATATAGTCGTTCATGCCGGCTTTCTTGATGCCGTCCAGTTCATCATCGGAAATACCGGCGGTCAAGGCGATGATAGGAATCGGATTGGATGCCTCTTCCTCCTTTCGAATCTTTATGGCCGCTTCTAAACCGCCCAGATTGGGCATTTGTATGTCCATCAGTATCAGATCATATGAGTTGCGCCGCCATTTTTCAATTGCCTGATTGCCGTCAGAAGCGGTATCGACGCGATAGCCGTTCTTTTCGATAAGGGCTTTCGCAAGTCTCTGATTCACCGGATTGTCCTCGGCCAGCAGCACGCGCCCAATTATATTCGGTTCTTTCCGAGGTTGCACAGGGATACGCCAGGTCGCGTTGAGGTCTTCCCGCACTACTTCGAGTTTATCCTGCTCATAGCTTTTCAAGTCAACGGTGAAATGGAACGTAGTCCCCGGACCGCCGATTGATGTCGTATTGGTCGGGCTCTCGAGCCACATTCTCCCCTCCATGCGCTCGACCAATTCTCGAGAAATCGTCGTACCCAGACCGGTGCCGCCGAACTTTCTTGTCGTTGACCCATCGGCCTGCGTAAAGCTCTCGAATATCCTGCTTTGTTTTTCCATCGGTATACCAATACCGGTATCTGCGATGATGAAGTGCAGGCTCGGGTACGACGATTCGGATGAGCAATTGACCTGAATATCGATACTTCCTTCATCAGTGAATTTAATGGCATTGCCGACCAGGTTGATGATGATTTGATTCAATCTATTCGGATCGCTGATGGCCATTTCCGGGATGGCGGAATCGATTGTCACGGACAATTCGAGATTTTTGAGGCGCGCCTGAATGGCCAGCGGTTCGATGGCGGCGTTAATCGTTTCGCGAATGTTAAACGGAATCTCCTCGAAATGCAGTCGACCGGCCTCGATTTTCGAGAAATCGAGGATGTCGCTGATGACATGCAGGAGACCCTCACCTGAGACTTTTATGAGGCTGAGGAATTCCCGCTGTTCTTTAGTGAGTTCGGTTTCGAGGGCCAAATCGGTCATACCGAGAATGCCATTCAGCGGTGTCCTGATCTCATGACTCATGTTGGCCAGGAACTGGCTTTTGGCTTTGCTTGCGCTTTCGGCCTTTTCCTTGGCGTTCTGCAATTCGGCCTGGAAGCGGCGGCGCTCGGAAATATCGTCGATAATCCAGATGGAACCGCGACTCGGATCCTGTGGATCAAGCGCCTTTCCGTTCATCTGCACCCAAATTTCTTCACCGGTTTTTCTCATCAATGGGTATTCTATTTGAATCGAATCCTGTTTATTGATGGTATCGTAAAACAATTCCCGGAATTCATTGAATTTCTGTTCGGATAAGTGGAAGTTCCATGATTGCGCGCCGATCATTTCATCGGTTTGATAGCCGAGCATATCGGCCAGCCGTTTATTCACTTTGACGACGTCTTTATTGGCGAGGACGGCGATGCCGACGGGACTGCTGTCGAATATGGCCTGCAACTCGTACAAGGTGATGCGCTGGCGCTCCTGGGCCGTACAATAGTTCGTAATATCGACGATACTCTCGAGGTAATACTCGGTGTTATCGAGAAACACCGGTATTCTGGTTTTAAGTGCAGTGATCTTGAAACCGTCGGCTCGCACATATTCAACCAGCATATCCTTGAAAGCCTTTTTCTGATGCCGTCCTTTTTCCTCGACCTTGACGAAATCGAAAAACTGCCCGCTTTCGGCGCCGATGATAAGTTTTTTAGGCAGCCCGATGAGTTCTTCGATCAGTTTATTGACATAGGTGATTCTGCCCGATTCAGGATCTACTAATTGAATACCGACTTTAATGTATTCCAGCATGACCTTCAGGCGTTCTTCATTCTGTTTGATCTGCATCTGCGCCCGCCGTCGCTGGATAACGACCGCGAGATGATCCGAGATAATTTGTAGAAGTTCAACGTCTATTTCGGAATACTCGGCATCGGGATTATCATTGGCGACAATAATGGCGCCGATAACCGCTCCGGACCAATTCAATGGAACTCCGAACCAGTTCGGCATCATATCGGGGGGCAACTCATCATCGGGGATATCCGTGAGTTTTTTCACTTCCTGCGTCGTGAGTTTTAGCGGCTGATTAATGCGCCGCAGGCGATCGATGATATGCTGCTGTATTTTTCCGGTCGAATTGTCCGGATCATCCTGTTCATCGCCCCGGTACACAATATCGAATTCCCTGGTCGTTTCGCCTTTCAATGCCACGTACAGCCGGTCATAATCGAGCAGTTTCGTCAATTTTTCCTCGGCAGCGCGAAGAATAGACGTAAGATCGTCCGTCTCGTCGCTTAGATGGGAAATACTGAGCAGCGCCTGTTGAATAAGTTGTGTCCGGCGCTTATCTGAAACATTGGTGCAATTACCATAGATAATCTGCCTTCCATGCAGTGGGATGAGCATCAAATTGACGACCACCGTTATACGGGTACTATCTTTGCATTTCATTGTCCATTCAAATGTGGCGTATCCGGTAGACATGACTTCCATAGAATATGCACGCACCAATTCCTCAGAGGGAACGCCATCGGACTGAAATTCCGTGGAAATATCACGGATGGACAGATTCGTCAAAGACTCATTTTCATTGTACTTCAGGAGCTGGAGAGCGGCATTATTGAAATCGATTATGATGCCCTTGTCGACCAGGAGTGTCGGCTGCATCGAATGATAGAAGAGATCATAGAATTTCCCCTCGCTCTGAACGAGTTCCTTTTCTGCCCTGGCCCGATCGGTGATATCGAGAATCGTGCCGGTTGCACCATCGAATTTTCCATCTCTCATTTTCGGTTGAACCGAGAGCAAAATTCTTTTTTGGACATTCTTGAGCGTCACAATATCCATCTCGAATCGCACGTTTTGGCCGAGGAGCATTTGTCTGGTTTGCGGTTTGATAAGTTCATGTTGTTCGGGAAGCACGAAGTCATTGATGCTTTTGCCTACCAGTTCCTGTTCATTTTCGGCATCGTGAATGTCAGCGAAGGCAGGATTACAAAATTGAATAGTCATGTGTCTATCGACAAACGTGATGCCTTCCTGGACCGAATTGAATAATTCCTGGTATTTCTTCTCCGATTTTTCGAGTTTTTCGCGGGATTTGACTTCTTCGGTGACATCCCGAACGACGCCGACAGCGTGCCAGACATCTCCTATTTTAACCGGCGACAGCGATAATTCTATCGAAAACTCTTCTCCACCTTTTCTGATTGCCGGTAACTGCGTGACGCGCCCGACGGCATTGCCGGTTCCCGTTTTGCGAAAATTACTCAGCCCCAGTTTGTACTGCGGATGCAATCCGACCGGCGCCAGCAAGGAGTGCAGATCTTTTTCGAATACTTCTTTTTTCGCATATCCGAACATCGTTTCCGCAGCGGGATTCCAGAATGTAATCTGCCCGGAATCGTTAATCATGATGATGGCATCCTGAGCCGCATCCGTGATAGCGGTCAGGGTCCTCATTTTTTCCTGCAATTCGCGGCGGATATTGGTCTGGGTTTCGGATGGAACGACGGCGACAATAGTCGATTCGGCCTGATCCCTGGACATAAGGACAAGATTATATGACCGGTTTTCAAGATGGACTTCGCGGGTAGTGTATTTGCCCAACAGTAGCTCGGCTATGTATTCGGCCTGTTCATCGGGGAAAAATTCGGTAAATAGCCGTCCGGGGCGAATCTTTCTGAATAGATCGGAGCCATGTTGATTGAAATGGACAATTTCCCAATGATCGTTCAGCTTATACAGTGGAATAGGCAGTTTTGCCATACACGACTCGCCTACCGAATCCGGCTGCTTGCGCGTACGGCGTTGTCGCAGCATCAGCACAATCGCAGTGGCTGCCAATATAATAGCTGTACCAATCAGCAAATATGACACAATCGGCGTAATATTGCCCCCTTGCAATATAAAATTCCCCGTTGTCGTCTCCCTTGTCTACATTATTTATTTTCGGCTGAATCAAGACTTGTATTTAGCGGCCTCCCAGGTCATTAGGGCTCAAACGGATACGAAGAGAACATACCGCTCGGGTTGCGTCAATCGACCGTTTCTACCAAATCGGGATAAGGTTGGCAATTTTCAAATAAACGGGTTCATCCGGGCGTTTAATATGGATAATACCGGAAAGGGGGCGAGAATACTTGACAATCCGGCATATCGTGGGTAAATTCAGTACCTATAATGATATTTAGGGAAATGTCAGGCGTCGAGTGTGACATCGAAAGGCTGTCGGGCCGAGACTGGTAAAGGGATAAAGCCGATTCGATATCGGTGGGAGTGGGATGAGAAAAACGGAGAATTCGGTAGCATTGGCCTGCGCTCATTGCGGCGATCCCTGTAATGTTGACAGCCCCCGTATCGGTGATAAATACTTCTGTTGTCCCGGCTGCAAAACCGTCTATGAACTACTCCATCAGCATGAGCTGGATTCATATTATGCCATCGAACAAACGCCGGGCATCCGTCCGGGCGATTCCAAGCAGGAAAATCGTTTCGCCTATCTCGATGATGAAACCATCCGCGGTAAAATCCTCGATTTCAGCGACGGGTCATCGGCCAGAGTAACGTTCTCGGTTCCACAAATCCATTGCAGTTCATGTATCTGGTTATTGGAAAACCTGCACCGATTGAATTCCGCCATCTTGTCATCGCAGGTCGATTTTCCTCGTCGGGAAGCGACTATTTTATTTCGGATCGCGGATCTGTCTCTGTCCGATCTGGTCCGGCTGATGGCGTCTATCGGATATGAACCGGATATCACACTGGCGGATCTGAACAAGACCGGGCGAGATACCTCGTTTCGGCGTTTGTATACACAATTGGCCATTGCCGGTTTCTGTTTCGGCAATGTCATGTTGTTGAGTTTCCCGGAATATCTCGGGTTGGATGTGTCAAATAAACCGGCCTGGACTGAGATATTCGGCTATCTGAATATCCTTCTCGCACTACCGGTGTTCCTCTATTGCGCCTCGGATTATTTCCGCTCGGCCTATCATGGACTGCGCCAGCGGCAGATTAATATGGATGTGCCGATTGCGCTGGGGATTTCGATTCTGTTTTCCCGGTCACTGTACAATATCCTCGCCCTAAAACAGGCCGGATATATGGACTCGCTGTGCGCGCTCGTGTTTTTGCTGCTCGTCGGACGGCTGTACCAGAAAAAGACCTATCATTCACTGTCATTCGATCGGGATTATCGGTCGTATCTGCCGATTTCGGTGATGCGACTGAAAAGTGGCATCGAGGAAAATATTGGACTGACCTCTCTCGCCGTCGGCGACCGGATTCGGATTCGCAATCGAGAACTGGTGCCGGCCGATTCTATTCTCATCAGCGGAGAGGGGCATATCGATTACAGTTTTGTAACCGGTGAATCGGAACCAGTCGCAATATCGTCGGGGCAGCGCGTGTATGCCGGTGGGCGACAAATCGGCGCGGCCATCGAACTCGATGTTATCAAGGAGCCATCGCAAAGCTATCTCATGCAGTTGTGGACGCAGACGGCCAAGGCAATCGCAGAACAGCCGGGCGTTACGACACTGGCCAATAAGGTAAGCCGGATATTCACCCCGTCGATTATATTCGTGGCGTTCGCGGCGGCATTTTACTGGCGGGCAATTGACCCGAGTCGGGCATTGGATGCGGCCACGGCGGTGCTGATTATTGCCTGCCCCTGCGCGTTGGCGCTGTCGACACCATTTGCACTGGGGACGATACATCGCATCTTCGGCAGGGCCGGATTATTTTTGCAATCGCCTGATGTCATCGAGCGGATGGCATCGATCAGCAAGGTCGTGTTCGACAAGACGGGGACAATCACACAGACGGGAACATCAGTGCCGGTTTTCGAGGGCGATGAGCTGACAGAAAAATTACAGGACATTATATTTGCCGTCGTGCGGCAATCGACCCATCCCCTGTCGCAGGCAATTGCCGATTCCATCACATCGTATGCCGATTACTCAATAGAGGATTTCATTGAAGTTCCGGGTCTCGGGTTGGAGGCTCGCGTGGGCGGGCATTCGATTAAGACCGGCTCCCGGGAGTGGGTCGGCTTGGAGGGCGAGGCGGCTGATATCAATACGGCTCGCGTTTATATCGCTATTGACGGCCGCGTCATCGGATTTTATCGCTTCGCGGGGCAGTACCGCCCGCAATTGCAGGAGACTATCGAAACAATCGGTCGACAGGCGGAGATTGCGCTGTTGACGGGTGATTCGGACGGCGAGCGCGATAATATTCGAGCATTGTTCGGCGGTGAGGCCGACATTCGATTCCGCCAATCGCCGCAGGATAAGCTGGCATTCGTTTCGGATGCGATGAAATCCGGCGAGCAGGTGCTGATGATCGGTGATGGTCTCAATGATGCCGGTGCGTTAAAATCGGCGAGTGTCGGGATATCCATAATGGAAAATCATTCCTCGTTTTCACCGGCGTGCGATGGTATTCTGGAGGCGGAATCATTCGCGAAGCTTCCGCGCATGATGAAGATGGCGAAGACGGGGGTAACGATCATAAAAACGAGTTTTGTTATTTCGTTTTTTTATAATATACTTGGGTTGGCATTCGCCGTACAGGGATTGTTGTCCCCGGTGATCGCGGCGGTGTTGATGCCGGCCAGTTCGATATCGGTGGTCGTGTTCACGACGATTACATCGGCGCTGGCGGCCAGGAAGCGGGGTCTGTAACATGGAAGTCATGATACTTCTCATCTGCTTTTCGCTTTTGGCGGCTATCGTATTTCTCGTTGCATTTGTCTGGGCGGTTAGAAACGGTCAATACGATGATATGACCACGCCCGCGATGCGCATGTTATTCGAGACGAAAAAGAAACAGGATATAGAGAAAGGGCAGGAGAACCTGTAATGGGTGTAGAGACATTTCAGTACGATAATCGTATTGTCAGAGATTTCGGAATCGCGACGGTTGTCTGGGGCGCGGTCGGTATGCTGGTCGGGCTGCTGGCGGCATTCCAGCTTTATCTGCCGGAGTTAAACTTCGGATTCGGTCCGACGACATTCAGCCGCATCCGGCCGCTGCATACCAATGCCGTCATTTTCGCATTCGTCGGCAATGGCATGTTCATGGCGATATATTATTCGCTGCAGCGGCTTCTGAAGGCGCGGATGTTTTCCGACCTCCTCAGTAAAATCAATTTTTGGGGCTGGCAATTAATTATCCTGTCGGCGGCCGTGACCTTGCCGCTCGGTATTTCCATGAGCAAAGAATATGCTGAACTGGAGTGGCCGATCGACATCGCTATCGCGGTCGTCTGGGTCATTTTCGGCATCAACATGTTCGGGACGATATTGAGGCGTCGCGAGCGGCACATGTATGTCGCCGTCTGGTTTTATATCGCGACATTCGTGACGGTGGCGCTGTTGCATGTGGTGAATTCGTTCGAGTTGCCGGTGACTTTTGTGAAAAGCTATCCGTTTTACGCCGGTGTACAGGATGCGCTGGTGCAATGGTGGTACGGGCACAATGCCGTGGCATTCTTTTTGACGACTCCTTACCTGGGAATGATGTACTATTACATGCCCAAGGCGGCGAATCGGCCGGTGTTTTCGTATCGTTTGTCGATCGTGCATTTCTGGGCCTTGATATTTATCTACATCTGGGCCGGGCCGCATCACCTGCTCTATACGTCTCTTCCCGACTGGGCGCAATCGCTGGGAACGGTATTTTCGATCATGCTCATCGCGCCTTCATGGGGCGGAATGCTCAATGGATTATTGACGCTCCGCGGGGCATGGGATAAAGTCCGGGATGATCCGGTGCTGAAATTCATGGTCGTGGCCGTGACGGCCTATGGTATGGCGACTTTCGAGGGGCCGATGCTGTCGATCAAATCGGTCAATGCGATATCGCACTATACGGACTGGACGATTGCCCATGTGCATGTCGGAGCACTGGGATGGAACGGATTCTTAACATTCGGTATCCTGTACTGGCTGGTGCCTCGGTTGTACAATGTGCAATTATATTCGAAGAAGCTGGCCGGGTATCATTTCTGGATCGGCTTCTTGGGAATTCTGGTTTATGCCCTGCCGATGTACTTCGCCGGAATTACGCAGAGTTTGATGTGGAAGCAGTTTACGCCTGAAGGCTTTTTGCAATATCCGAACTTCCTGGAAACGGTGCTTCAGATTGTACCGATGTACATCATCCGGTCGGTCGGCGGCACGATGTATTTTATTGGCGTCATCATAATGATTATCAATCTCCTGCTGACTGTCCTACATGGGAAGTTTGTTGCAGAAGAGGCGGCCGAAGCGCCGGCTCTTGAGAAGCATGCTATGCATGACGGCAAGGATCCGTACAAGCATCGGGCGCTCGAGCGCAAACCGGTGTTGTTCCTCGTTCTGACGTTTATCGCGATTGCCGCGGGCGGTATTATCGAATTCATTCCGACCTTCTTAATCAAGTCAAATATTCCGACGATTGCCAGCGTTAAGCCGTACACGCCGCTGGAACTCGAGGGGCGCGACATCTATGTCGGCGAGGGATGTTACAATTGCCATTCTCAGATGGTGCGGCCGTTCCGGTCGGAAACCGAACGGTATGGCGAGTATTCGAAATCCGGTGAATTCGTCTATGACCATCCGTTCCAATGGGGGTCCAAGCGCACCGGACCGGATCTGCATCGGGTCGGCGGGAAATATCCCGACGCCTGGCATTATAATCATATGATCGATCCGAAGCTCATGTCTCCGGGATCGCTGATGCCGCCGTATCCGTGGCTGGCCGAGGAGTTTGTCGATGCCGAGGTGACGCCGAGGAAGATTCGGGCGATGCAGACGCTGGGCGTGCCATATCCGGAAGGCTATGACCAGCAGGCGGTTGCTGATATGGAAACGCAGGCGAATGACATCGTGAGTCGTTTGGGCGAATCCGGTATCTCAATTGATAGCCGGACAAAGTTAGTGGCGCTGATAGCTTATTTGCAGCGTCTGGGCACGGACATCAAAGCGAACCCTGCGGCGCAGAACTAAGGAGGCGAATCGAGCATGTACAAGGAAATTTTACAGTCGATCGAGGGAATTGAGATTTTCCCGATCATTTCGCTCTTCCTGTTTCTTAGTGCCTTTGCGCTGGTCATCATCATGGTCGCTCGGATGGACAAGAAGAGTGTCGCGGAATACAGCCGGTTGCCGTTGGAAGACGGCAGCACAAAGCGCGAACCGTTTTCCGATGGGGGACATTAATCATGGCCGATTACAAAGACGAACTGCTGGAACATGATTATGACGGCATTCAGGAGATGGACAACAATCTCCCCCGCTGGTGGCTGTACCTGTTCTATTTCACCATCATCTTTTCGGTGCTGTATCTCTTGTATTACCACGTATTCGGAATCGGATATTTGTCCGTCGATGAGTACAAGAAGGAAATAAATCCCGCCTATGTGCGCGTTCCTGAGGCAAATGCCAAATTGATGGGGATGCTCCCCGAGTACCGGTCGCCTTTGTATAATCCGGCCGGAGATGCGACACCGTATCGGGCGTTGATGGCTGAAGGCGGGCCGGTAGCTCCGGTGCTGTTAACGGCTGAGACCGACACGACGACATATGCCGCAGTTACAGATGCTGCACGATTGGCCAATGGCAAAAAAGTGTTCGACACGAACTGCGCGCAGTGTCACGGGAAGCTCGGCGAGGGAATCGTCGGGCCGAACCTGACCGATAATTACTGGCTGCATGGCGCAGGTATGACGGCGGTCGCCAAGAGTGTCACGTACGGATATCCGGCCAAGGGGATGATTCCCTGGCGCGGAACGCTCAAACCGGATGATATTATTGATGTGTCGAGTTATGTGCTGACGATTCACGGCACTAATCCGCCGAATGCGCGAGCCCCCCAGGGAGAACTGGTAGAAGACTTTTAGTCTATGAGTATAGAGCAAAAAAAGGATGAATCGTTTCGCGACCACCTGGCGACGGCAGAAACCAGTGGGAAGCGCATCTGGGTATATCCGGCCAAGCCGAAGGGAAAACTCTATCGCTGGCGGTCAATTGTCGCGGCATTCCTGCTGGCGTTCCTCTTTTTTGCGCCGTTCATCAAAGTCGGCGGTCAGCCGTTGCTGTTGTTCAATATTATCGAGCGGCAGTTTCATATTTTCGGACTGACGTTCTGGCCGCAGGATTTTCATTTATTCGTCCTTTTCGCCATCACGATGGTCGTGTTCATCATCCTGTTCACGGCGATTTTCGGCCGCCTGTTCTGCGGATGGATTTGTCCGCAGACGGTGTTTCTCGAGATGGTGTTCCGGCGTATCGAGTACTGGATTGAAGGCGGTCCGGCGAGGCAGCGGCAGTTGAGTGCTCGCCCCTGGGATATGGGTAAGACATTCAAACGGCTGTTGAAGCATGGTATTTTCTTCGGATTGTCGTTTTTTATCGGCAATACGTTTCTGGCATATATCGTCGGCGTCGATGATTTAATAAAAATCATCACCGATCCCCCGTCACAGCATGTCACTGGTCTTGTTGCCATGCTGATTTTCAGTTTCCTGTTTTACGGCGTGTTTTCCTGGTTTCGCGAACAGGCGTGTACGCTTGTTTGTCCCTATGGTCGTTTGCAGTCGGTGCTTATTGACAGTAACTCCATAATTGTCGGGTATGATTATAACCGCGGCGAACCGAGGCGCAAAATCGTCCGAGGCGAGGAGCGTTCCGAGGTCGGTGATTGCGTCGAGTGCAATGCCTGCGTAGCGGTCTGTCCAACGGGCATTGACATCCGCAACGGCACACAGCTTGAGTGCGTCAACTGTACGGCGTGTATCGATGCCTGCAACAACACGATGCGCAAGGTGGGCTTTGACGAGGGCCTCATTCGTTATACCTCGGAGAGTCGCATCGCGAGTAAAACCGGTTTTCAGATTACCGGGCGCATTATCATCTATACTATCGTGTTCTCGATTTTATCTATTCTATTGAGTTATCTGCTCATCACGCGGACTGACGTCGAGACGACGATTTTGCGGGCGCCGGGCGAATTATACTATGAGGGCGAAGGCGGCACGATAAGGAATTTATATTCGGTCAAGCTGGTAAACAAGACGCAGGATGATATCCCGATTCAATTCAAACTTGTCGCTCCGCAATCGGGAACAATCTCGGTCATCGGCGGCAATATTATCGTTCCGGCTCAGGGATTGTCCGAATCGGCTTTGTTCGTGGATATCCCGAGGGATAAGCTCTTTAGTTCCTCCTCGCTTGTCAAAATCGAGGTGCTTGACGGTGATGAAGTCGTTGAGGAAATCACGACATCGTTTTTGGGACCGCAAAGGATGAATGCGCCATGAGCGAGTCAACAAAGAAATCCGCATGGGGCGTCGGGATATTCGTCTTTTACGGTGTTTTCATAGTGTTTATCCTGGCATTGGTGCTCTATGTTTCGTTACAGGATATGCAGATGGTCACCGAGGATTATTATGCCAAGGATCTGGTCTATCAGCAGCATATCGATAAGGTCAGACAATCGCAGGAATTGACCGAGGGGTTGAAAATCGAGCCGAACCCCGGCAAGATGCACATTATGCTGACCTTTCCCGCGGACATGTCGCCGGATTCAATCGGTGGGACCGTGACGCTGTTTCGTCCATCGAATGCGCGGCTCGATAAAGTAATCGATATCGCGCCGGATAAATCAGGTCAGCAGGCGATTGACATCGCCGGTCTGGTGAGGGGCAACTGGCGAATTCGAATCGACTGGAGTTGCGGGAGCCGGTCGTTTTATTCTGAAGACGTCTTATATTTACAATAGGAGTAACGGAGTGGAGTATTGGTCGGCATTGGGAATCGGTTTGGTCGGAAGCCTGCACTGCATCGGCATGTGCGGACCGATTGCAATAGCACTGCCGAATGTTCAGGAGTCACGCTTCAAATATACACTTGGGCGCATCGCATATAATCTCGGTCGCACGCTCACCTATGCCCTGCTCGGATTAGCCTGTGGTTTCGTGGGACAAACCATCATGGTCGGTGATTATCAGCAGGGATTATCAATAGCCCTGGGAATACTCATACTATTGGCGGTGTTTACGCCGAGTAAATACACAAAAAAACTGGTCGGCAACACCGGGCACTCGAAGTTATTCGGGAGTTTGAAAAATCTCTGGGGCAAAATGTTCGGCCGCAGCTCGGTCGGAGCTTTGTTCGTGGTTGGAATACTGAATGGGTTTCTGCCGTGCGGGCTGGTCTATCTGGCGCTTGCTGGTTCGATAGCCACAGGCGCTCCTGTGAAGGGCGCCATTTATATGGCGCTGTTCGGAATGGGAACGCTCCCGGTCATGATGGTCATATCGCTTCTGGGGACGCTGGTGGGATTAAAATTCAAGCAGCAACTGCGGCGACTTCTTCCCGCCGCGGCAGTCTTTCTGGCCGTCTTATTTATTCTGCGCGGCATGTCACTGGGAATTCCCTATGTGAGTCCGAAAATATCGAAGCAGCATGGTGAAACGAAGGTTGACTGTTGTCATCATGAGACGATGATCGATTCGACCGGGATGAAATAATCGGGGTTTATAAAATCGAGTTTTTCTTGTTTTTCAAAACTGCCTTTATCGCATCGCCTAATTGTCCGGCTTTGTAGGGCTTGGCAACGCGTCCGCAGAAGCCATGTTCCTTGTAGCTGGCCATCAGCGGATTGTTGGCATAGCCGCTCGAGACGATGGCGCAGACATTCGGGTCGATTTTCTTCAGCTCATCGAGCGTTTCTTTGCCTCCCATCCCACCCGGAATAGTCAGGTCGAGGAGCACGACATCGATCGGATGTTCGGTATGCAGGGCTGCCTCATAAAGGGCGATAGCTTCTCGGCCATCGGTAACGCTGATGGCCGTATACCCCAGTTTGGTCAGGACAGCATTGGCGAGGCGCAGCACCGGCTGTTCATCGTCAACGATGAGTACTTTACCGGCGCCTTTTGGGATATCCTGACTACTCGCCATATCGATCTTGATGGAATGATTGGAAGCCGGCAGGTATATCGTAAACATCGTGCCGACACCGAGCGTCGAATCTGCCTGAATGTGTCCCATATGACTGCGAACTATGGAATAGGTCGTAGCCAGACCGAGGCCGCTTCCGCTTTGCTTGGTCGTAAAGAATGGATCGAAAATTTTCTTGAGATGCCGTTCGGCTATCCCTGTTCCCTCGTCGGCGATGACAATGCGAATATATTTTCCCGGTTTAACCGGTAGAGAATCGGACGGGTCTGATTCAATATTCTCGCAGGTAATTGTGACAAGACCGCCTCCCGGCATGGCCTGTTTGGCATTTATGACAAGATTACTGATGACCTGGCTGATCTGTCCTTCATCGACTTCGGCGGTGAATAAATCATCCGGAATATTGTATACGACCTTGACGTTACTGCCGCGCAGGGCAAACGTGGCCGATTCCGTGATGATTTCGGGGATCGAGGCGGTTTTCTTTATCGGTGCACCGCCTTTGGAGAAGGTCAGGAGTTGTTGGGTCAAGTCCTTCGCTCGCACGGCCGCCAGTTCGACCTCATGGAGGAGTTCGGAAATATCGAGTCCGTCTTTCGCCTCGATGCGGGCCAGTGAGATATTGCCAAGGATCGACGTCAGAATGTTATTAAAATCATGGGCAATGCCTCCGGCCAGCACACCGATGGATTCGAGTTTTTCCGCCTTGACGAGTTCTTCCTCGATTTTCAACTTATCGGTGATATCTTCCAGCAACTCGATAATGGCAACCGGTTTCCCTTGCCGGTCGCGGATCGGACAGGAAACCAGCCTGATATCGCGCTGGTCTCCGGCGATGCGCATTTTGACAACTGCTTCATGAACCTGACAATCCTGAATCGATAGACTCGTCGGGCAGTATTTACAGGGTTCTTTCCTTGCGGGAGAGTGAAGGACTTCGAAACAACATGCGGTTTTTTTATCTTTGACATTCGGAAACCAGGCTTTCATCTGTGCATTCATGGACATCAGGCGCATATCGGTATCGATAACGGCAATCCCGATGTTGATATTATCGACGATGCCTCGGTATCGCTCCTCAGATTGTCGAAGATCCTCCTCGGATTTTTTCCGTTCGGTCACATCCATATGCGTACCGGTTGCCCGCACCGGCTTGCCGTCGGCGTCCCATTCGACGATTCGGCCCCAGTTGAGTATCCATTTATAGTCGCCCGATTTCGTTCTGAGTCGGTGTTCGACTCGGTACACCGGGGTCTTTCCGGACTCATGGTCCTCGGCTGCCTGAATAGCTTCTTCCAAATCATCCGGATGAATCAGGTCGTGCCAATTTTCCACCCGCTGTTCGATTTCCTCGGGAGTATAGCCTAGCATTTCCGCCCAGCGGCTGCTCCGGAATACATCGCCTGTTTTGAGATGATGGTCCCAGAGCCCCAGACCGGCGCTTTCGAGAGCCAATTCGAGGCGTTCCTCGCTCTTTCTTATTTCATGGAGCACCTGGCGTCGTTTTTCTTCGATACCGATAGCGGCCGCGATAATATTCAACTGGCCGATTTGTGTCTCGGTCGGTTCGAAATGGCGATCGAAGAGAACGCACAGCGAACCGACGCTGTTGTCATCGAGCCGCACGGCTCGCCCGAAATATGTCCTGAGGTTGAGTTGGCGAATGTGCGGAGTGATTTCGGCATAGGGAGAAGATTGCAGGTCGTGTACCGTAATCGGTATCTCGATATTTTTCGTTATAACCTGATAACACAGTCGTCCGGTCGCATCGCCGGTTCTCTTGATGTCATCGGGAATATTCCACCTCCCCCATGAACAGAGCATATCGTTTTCAAGGCGATTATAAAGCGCACAGGTGCCGCCCATAATGCGACCGCAATTTTCGGTCAATAGCTCGATGTTGGCCAGCGCATCGGGGCCGAGGGCAAGGAAACATTCATTGATCTGGGCGGTCGTTACTTCGGCGAGTTTACGTTCGGTGATATCGCGATCGATACAATTGAATCCGGCATATTCGCCGGCGGCATCTTTGAGTCCGACTTTACGTGATTGCAGCCATCGCCAGTCGCCGGATTTATGGCGGAGTCTATATTCGGTTTGAACCGAGGTCGCGAAATCGCCGGGCTGCGAGATATGCGAGAGAAAGGCCTGCTTGTCCTGAGGGTGGACGATTTCCATCATAAGATTCGGATTGGCGGCGAACTCCTCTTCCGAATAACCGGTGAGCCGGTATGCGGCGTCGTTGAGCAGAGATACCGAACCGTCGAGATTCTGGAAATAGACCATATCTTCGGCGGTTTCGATAAAGGTGCGAACCCTTTCTTCGCTTTCCCGCAGTTTCTGTTCGGCGAATTTGCGATCGCGCAGCAGTCCCCATTCCCATAATGCGCGTTTGATGACGCGGGGTAATTCCAGGAATGAGGTTTCGGATTTGACGATATAATCGAGGGCGCCTTTCTTCATAGCCTCGACCGCGATACGCTCGTCGCCGTAGCTTGTCATGACAATGATGGGGACCGTAAATTCATCGGGATTGCCGGGAAGTAAATCCGTTCCCAGGCCGTCGGGGAGTTTGTAATCGACGATGATGATATCCGGTGAGATTTCTGAAATCGTCCGGCGCGCTGTTTTCAGATTCGCGGCGCATTTCAGGGAAATAGATGCATCCGCACCTGCGATTGTCCGACGAATTAATTCGACGTGATTGACATCATCTTCGACAAGTAATACTGTTTGTTGCTGTTGACTCATAAATCGTCGGCTCGTATCCGGTTAAATGCCAGCTTGACCAATCAACTCCTTACCCGGAAATGTATTCCATCCCAGCCAGTAATAGCTCAAGTCTTTCATGAGGCGGGTAAATTTATCGAAATCGACAGGTTTGACAAGATAGCTGTTGACCTGGTTTTCATACGCCTTATTAATATCATCCTCTGCCCCTGACGTGGTCAGGATGACGACGGGCAGATTTTTGTGTTGCTTCGAATGGCGGATCTGGCGAAGTACCTCCTGCCCCTCGACCTTGGGCAGGCGCAAATCAAGTAAGATTATATCCGGCTCAGGATATTCATCGGTATCGGCAAAGACACCTCGGCGAAAGAGGTAATCGAGCGCCTGTTCGCCGTCGGTAACGTGCAGCATCCGGTTGTTTTCGGGATACGCTGCCAAACTCCTTTTTACCAATTCGGCGTGATCGGGATTATCCTCAACCAATAGCACCATAATCGGCTGATTGTCCATTGCATCCTCCTAAGGCTTGTCAACAACCTGGTTTTCCGGAATGAAAAAACAAAATGTACTGCCTTTTCCAAGCCCCTCCGACTCTACCCAGATACGCCCGCCGTGCGTTTCGACGATGCGCTTAACAAGAGCCAGTCCGACACCGGTACCATCGACGCTTTGATCCAATTGATCGAACAGACCGAAAATCCGTTCATGATATCGCGGATCGATACCGACGCCGTTGTCTTTGATATAGCAGATGGTCCTGCCATCTTTGTTTTCCGCCCCAATGTCGATTTTGGGAGATTCGACGTGTTTCAAGAACTTAATCGCATTCTCAAATAGATTTTGCATTACTTCATACAACCGCACCCGGTCTCCGTTAACCGTGGGTAAACCATCACCGATAGTAACGGTAATATTTCGGTCGCGGATTTTCGTATCGAATAGCGATACGACCTCTCGAGCCAAACTTTCAAGCGAAACCTTTTCACTAATGCTGACCGTGCGTCCGATGCGGGACAGATGGAGAACGTCTTCGAGCAGCGAGTACATCCGATCGGCGGCATTACTGATGCGATCGAAATCCCCTTCAATCGTATCCGTCTTACCGGATGCGAAGTCTTTCTTGATCATCCCGATAAAGCCGCGAATTGTGATGAGCGGGCTCTTGAGATCGTGCGATACGGTATATGTGAATCGTTCCAGTTCGGCGTTTTTATTCTCGAGTTCATGAATAAGGGTTTCGCGCTCTTTTCTGTATTGAACTTCCGCTGTGATATCATCGTACATCAGTACGATATGATTGACCTGATCCAGCGCTGAAACCAGCGGATACACCGTAATGTGTACATAACGTCTCTCGCCTGACCGTCCGAATCTGGCTGGGGACACAGCTATCTCCGCAATATCCAGTTTTTTGCCTTCCAGAGCATTTCTCGCCATTTCGACGATCGGAGCCATTTGAATCAATGTATCTTCGAAAATATTATAAAGGCCGGTAATGCCAGTATCCTGTTGAAGATTCCAGAATTTTCTCCAGGCATTGTTCGTTTGTATGAGAACACCCGATTCGTTATAGACTTCTATCGCGAGCGGAGATTGCTCGATCAGCATGCGGAAGCGCGATTCACTGAGCTGGAGTTGATGAATCATCGCTTTGCGTTCCGTAACATCGGTGACGATGCCTTCTATTGCGATCGGGTCGCCTTTATCGTTTTTAATGAGCACATTTCGCTGATTCAACCAACGCTCGCGTCCATATCTGTCGATGATTTGATATTCATAGGTCGGTGGCATGATGCCGCGGAGGAGGTTGTTCCATTGATCCTTAAAATATCCGTGCCAGTCGGGATGCAGCAATTGATGGAAGAGAGTCGGTTTCTCGTAGAGTTCCTCGGGGGAATATCCGAAGATATCGCTCGCGGCCGGACTCATATATTCATATTTACCGTCCGGCAGTGACATGCGATAAATGATATCTTTTGCATTTTCGGCAATACGGCGAAAGCGCTCTTCGCTGGCATGCAAATTTTCCAGGGCTTGTTGCCGCTCGGTCACGTCATCATAAACCGAAATAACATCACCGGAACTCAGTCGGAAAACGAAGTTTTCCCGCCATCCGGAGTGATTTTCATCAATATAAAACCGCGTCGGATAATGCTGCGGTTTGCCGGTCGTTGCGACTTCACAAAAAATATCGATAATACCAAAGTCTCGGGCGCCGGGGAAAACTTCCGACAGACGATATCCGACGACTTCATCCTTTTTCACCTGTTCGATTTTTTGTGCGGCCGGATTGAAATCGATAAAGAGAAAATCTTTTTCGCCTTCAATCGGGCGCAAAATGGCGACACCGCTGCTCATATGGTCGAACAATCCCCGGTATCGCTCATCGCTTTTTTTCTGAGCTTCGGAGGCCCGTTTCAGCAACAGGTTTTGATAGGTCACCTGTGACAGCTGATTGGCTATGAGGAACAGGGCATTGGCGACGTTTTCGAACTGCTCCAGCGGCATGATCGTCACGTCTTTTAAGGCGTTCCGAAAGTTCTCTTCGTCCGCGCCGATTTTCCGGGCGTACTCAATGAAGTTTTCATCATTGAGTTTTTCATCGCGCACCTGGCCTATCAGCCAGTTGGCGATATGACGATCGCCTATGCGGATACTCGCGCCGGCATCGTATAATCCGCCGCTGAGGCACGGTTGGACGATCGGCCCGTCGGCATTAAACCGTCCGATAACGGCATCGGAGAGATAGCAGTTTTTGAGCCCTTTGTTCGTTTTCCGAATAATTTCCTGACAGAGATAGCAGAAATTGCTTGGTTTTGTGATGGGTCGTCCATCGGGGTGCGTGATAATTGAGGCGACCCCGGTAGCTTTGGAGAATGCATCCTGGATTTTTTGCAATTCTTCGACGCTGATCAGGTCGGACAGTTGAACATTATCATCCGTGATAATGTATTTATCCATGGCAAACTCCAGCGATTTCACTTGCGACTGGAGGTGTCTGATTTCATCGACGAGTTGATCTTTTGTCTTATTGTCTTCGGCTTGCATACTCCCCCTACAGTATGAATAGCAGATATATGTATTTTATCGGCAAACTAACAGGGATCTGCAACTACTGAGCACCCACTAAAAATAATACATTTTCCGGTCAGTTTTCAACCAATAAATTGCAAAAATTTCGAATGGTGAAGAAAATTAGACGAATTTTTCGCGTTTTTGCATTCTTAATAAACCAAACATGAGCGTCAGGATGGCGCCGATGGCAATATAAATGCGATTATACAGCGTAGTCTCCTGCCAGACAATCAGTTCGAATTCCTGGACCTGGCGGAATGGATTCAGGAACAGGTTCCAGCGACTTTCATACATCAGTTCCTGAAAGAAAAAGAAGAATAGAATAATGATAATCATGATGGCCGCAGTGCCGTTACCGCTTCGGGTAAGTGTCGCAACCATAAAACTGCAACTCCCGATGAGTACAATCGGGAACATGACCTGAAACAACATGGGCAATATGGAGAAATCGGCCAGGGCAATGCGGCAGAAAAGGGCAAGGACTAAAAGCAAGCTGATGACGACAACATATTGAATGATATTTCTTGCCAGAAAGACTTTATAGCGATAATCCGGGATACCGAAAATCGTCTCGATCATCCGCGAATTAACCTCGCTGTCGATCGCATAGGTCGAGGGATAGAAAATCAGCAAAATCCCAGGTACAAGCAGGAAATAATAAACGCTTTCGGCATCGGGCGGCGTGCTGTTTTCGAGTGTATAGATGACAATAACCGTGAGAAAGACGGCAACGGCAAAGAGAATGAAGTAGATGAATTTCCCCGCAAAGACATTCCCCGCATTGTAGCGGAAGAAGTCGCGGTATGTTTTCAGGCGATTTATCGGCGTCGTTTGCGGGCGACCGGTTTCGGTTGCGGCGTTCATGCGTCTTCTCCTTTGTGCTCCAGCAACCATAGATATGAATCTTCCAGCGTCGGAGTTACTTCGACGGCCGCTGCGGACGGCTGCGAGTCGGCGATCAGGCGGACCCTGATTTCATCCCCTTCGCGCATGTGGTGGACAATTTTCATTCTCTTGCGCATCTGTTCGAACTGTTCCTCGGTCACCTTCATGAACCAGATCTTGCCCCGAGTCAATTCGACCATATCTCTCGGTGATCCGAGGAATTTTACTCGACCGCCGCCGAGAACGGCGACGCGATTGCAGGAACTGGATATATCCTCGATGATATGGGTCGAGAAAATCACGATGCGGTCGCGAGCCAGTTCGGAGAGCAGGTTGCGGAATTTGATGCGCTGGCGCGGATCGAGGCCCGCTGTCGGTTCATCGACGACCAGAATGCGCGGCAGATGCGATAGCGTCTGGGCGATACCGACGCGTTGTTTCATGCCGCCGGAGAAGGCCTTGATTTTGACATCGCGATTGTCCTCGAGATTGACGGATTTTATCGACTTCTCGACGATATCGCGCCGCTCGTCGTAATCCGTGATACCCTTCAGAATAGCCAGATAATCGAGGAATTGATAGGCTGTCATGTTTTCGTAGGTGCCAAATTCCTGAGGCAGATATCCGATGAGGGATTGGAGCTCTTCCCGCTTTTCATCGAGGTCGATGCCATTTATGTAGACTTTACCGGTTGTCTGTTCGAGAATACCGCAGATGATTCGCATCAGTGTGGTCTTACCGGCACCGTTGGGGCCGACGAGGCCGAACATGCCGCTGCCGATTTCGAGCGATACCTGATCGAGCGCCTTGAACGGTCGTTTTTTCTTGCCGATGAAGGGGATAATCCGGACGAAGCGATAGAATGTTTTACGAATCCATTTAAAGGGGCCCTTCAGGCGATTGATATCGATTTTCTCGCGATACAGTTTGCGGGATGCCGTCGTTATGGCCAGGATCAGATACCAGAAGGCGAGGATAATTGCCGGCATGACAAAACCATCCCAAGATGTCGAGAACCAATATCCGATGACCAGCGGCAGAATCCAGTAGAGCAGGAAAAATGCGATGCGGCGCATGCGATTAAAGCGAAGTGGTGTTTCGCTGTCATAAACCATAATAAGTCGCGCCATCCAGATCGTATAGGCATAGAAGAGAATCGGATAGAGCATTTCCCAGAAGCCTGCCTCGACATAGAGGAATGCGAAATAATAAAGGAAACCATACAGCGGCAGATGGCAGGCAAAGGAGATGAGCCGGTTTTGCCGCTGGATAATACCGAACCTGACAAGGCGCTCGCGTATTTTCTTGCCCGCCTGCCATTCTTTCGCGAAGCGGGAATAATCGCCGTACAGTTTGACGACATTGCGAATCGTTATCGTAATCGATTCATTGGGGCGGATGAGTGTCGTGCTCGTTCGGCGGAGACTGGTCAAAATAAAGTATGTCAGGCCGGGAATGACAATCAAGAGCGCCGTCAGATCGACGCCTTTCCAGATGGCACCGTCGACGTAATTATAAATATAGTACACGCCAACTGTGAAAGCGGCGAGTTGTGCCGTTTTGACTTTCCAGCCGAGTCGATACCACCAGTGCAAGGCTTGATTCATACCGAAGGCAACGGTCGGCACCAACAGGAGAGTGAACAGGGTGCCCGCGATCATACCGCCGATGACCGTGATGGCAAAGGGTGCGCCGATTTGACCGACATACTCGGCTTTCCCCATAGCCAGCGGCACCATAGCCAGAATCGTCGTCAAGGCTGTGATGAGAATCGGCCGCACGCGCGCCTGCCCGGCCATAATCAATGCCCGGCCCGGGTTATAGCCTCGCGATTGAAGCAGGCGGAAATAATCGATCAGGATGATGCCGTTATTAACGACGACACCGAGGAGAATCAGAAATCCGATGAGGGCGTTGGCGTCCATGATCGAATTACCGGTGAGAATGAGTCCCCAGAAGGCGCCGATAGTCGCCAGCGGCAGGGTGAACATCATTGCCAGCGGTGTCAGGAGCGATTCGAAAACCGAGGCCAAAATCATGTATATTAACAGGACCGATGCAAGAATCAGGAAATAGAATTCGGACAGATCGGTTTCATCGTGGACAACTTCCACCGCCACACCCGATGGGATGGACAGGCCGGAAATGAGCAGGTCGACTTCGGCGCGGGCGGCATCGAGCAGTTCGCTCGAGGCAGTAACATCGCTGTTGAAGTGATAGATGATATCGACCTGTTTTTCCTGGTTAATGCGGGTGATATTCGCATACCCGGAGGAATAGATCATGCGGGCCAATTGCAATAATGGGACAGTACCGCCGGAGTTCGATGGAACGAGGACATCCCTCAGGTCATCCGAATTTTTATTTTTCTTTTCTTCCTCTTCCTCGGTTTTACTGACGGCGGCGTCTTTGAGGACAATGTTCACTTCATCCGTGCCATCCTTGAGGACGACGCCTGATGAAACCTCGCCCTGGAATGCGGACAACTCCGACATGATGGCGGACGTGCTCACATTGAAGTGGCTGATGGCCGGTTTGTCGAAGTTGAGGTCAATGCCGGGATTCTGGTCGGAAACGGTCAGGCGTGTGGAACTGACCGATTCGAGGCGACCGAGATTATATTCGATATCATCGGCGAGAGAACGCATGATCGCGAGGTTTTGTCCCTTGAGGGTGACCTTTTCCTCATCGCTTCCGATGCCGAGCATGCGCATGAAACTGCGGCCCATGCCCATTCCTGCCCCGCCGCCTCCGCCACCACCTGAGAATCTTGAGTTTGAGGTCGGTTCCTCGTAAGAGAAGTCAACGCGCTCATAAGCGTTTTCGAGTTTATCCAGAATCTCGCTTTTGATCGTATTGATATCGCGGTCGGCGATATCCTTGTAATCTTCCTTCAATTGGAATGTGAAGACGATGTTGTCTTCCTGTATATTGGCGATGCGGTCCTGAATTTCCGCGATGTCATTCAGGCGGGCATCCATGTCGATCACCTGCTCGTCAGCGGTCTCGAGGGTAGTTCCGGAGGGCATCGTCGCATAGAGGCTGAAGCTCTCAAGTTCGACTTCCTGCGGTGCATTGATGCTGACTGCAAGGCAGATAATCACGCTGAGGAAGAAAACAGTAACGCCGATGATGAGTGTTCTGGCGGGGAAGCGCATGCAAGATTTGAGGAACAGTGTGTATATCTGCATCAAGCGATTATAGCGAGGCAATTGCGTAAATACCGTGCTCTCCTGCCGGAAGCGGCCGATGAGGATGCGATAGGAAAATGCCGGAATCAGTAAAAAGGCAACCGCCAAGGAGACCAACAGGGTCGAGATAATTGACACGCCGACATGCCAGCCGAGATTCTGAATGAGGAAATTGTCCGAGAAAATAAACGGCAAAAAGACCGAGACGGTCGTCAGGGTGGCGGCGAAGACGGCCCGCCAGACTTCACCAGCGCCGTTGACAACGGCATCCTGCGGGGTTTGTCCGCGTGAGCGCAATCGGTAAATATTTTCAAGTACAACGACGCTGTTATCCAGCAGCATGCCGATGGCGATAGCCAGACCGACAAGCGACAGGGTATTAAGGGTGACATCGAAGGCATAGAAGAAGTTCATCGCGACGAGAATCGATATCGGCATGGCCGTTGCGATAACGATGACGAGCGGGAAATTGCGGAGAAAAATCCACAGAACGACTATGGCTAACAGACCGCCGATGAGGGCCAACTCTTTGATATTGTTGATGTTTTTCTCAATATCCTCGGCGGCATTGTATTCGACCTCGAGGGTGATACCGTCGGATGCGATTTCATCATTGAGCCGATCGACGACATCTCTTGTGTCATGCGACAGATCGATGAGATTCGATTGCTGGTCGCGCATCAGTGTAATCGTTATTGCTTCCTGACCGTTCACGCGGGCAATCGTTTCCTGTTCGGCGGTTCCGTCAACGATTTCTGCGACGTGCTTGAGCAGAATCGGGCCTTCGGATTTGAGCACCAGCTCTTCGAGGTGTGCGATATCGGTATAATCTGCTTCGAGGTTGACGAAAAACTCGCGCCGCCCCTCGACTGCCTGCCCGAGATACTGCCGGGAGGCTCGCCCGCCTGAGATGGTCGATCGCACCTGCGCGGTGGTCAGGCCGTGCGCATTCAGCGCATCCTGATCGAGGAGAATTTCAATCGAGCGGGTCTGTCCGCCGTAGACCTCGACATTGGCGATGCCATCGATGTTTTCGAGTTCATTTTTAACTTTGTCTTCGATGACATTTCTGATCTGGTCGAGACTCCCCTCGCCCCGCGCCTGCAGGGTCATAAACTGATTAGAGAGTTGGTCCGTATCGATGCGCAGCACCATAGCGAAGAAATCGCTGCCCATGTCTGCGCGGGCATTATCGACACATTCCTGGAGCTTGAGGTAGGCGTATTTCTGATCGGCGTTTTTCGTATAGGTGACGATAATCATCGCCCGGCGTGAATCAATGTACGATTCGATCTGTTCGATGTCTTCGAGCCCTGCGATGGCATTTTCCAGCGGGATGACGCCCTGCTGTTCGAGATAATGCGGGTCGGCATCGCCTGCGGCACCGACCTGCACGAACAGCATGGGCAGTTCGGCATACGGCAGGAGTTCGACCGGGAGTCGATTGTAGGAAATCACGCCCAGCAGGCAGAGGCCGATTAAGAGCATGCCGACAAGTACTGGCCTTTTAATAATAAAGGCTATCATACCGGCGGCGTCTCCGAATTTTCGACCGGCATTTTAAAGCGACCGGCGAGGACATAATAGACCGATGGGATGACCAGCAGTGTCAGGGCTGTCGATGTGAACAGGCCACCGATGACGGCAATGGCCATCGGGCCACGGAGTGATGCGCCTTCTCCGAATCCCAGTGTGAGCGGGAGCAGGGCAAGAATTGTCGTGACGCTGGTCATGATAATCGGTCGCACGCGGGTTTGCCCGGCTTCCAGGATGGCCTCGGTTAACTCCATTCCTCTGCGGCGGTTCTGATTGATGCGGTCGATGAGAATAATCGAATCGTTGACCGCGATACCGGCCAGCATGATGATGCCGATGTACGACATGATGTTAAACTGGGTACCGGTGATAAACAGCAGGATGATTGCGCCGACGGCCGCGAGGGGAATCGTCAGCAGGATGACAAACGGATGAATCAATGATTCGAATTGCGCCGCCATGACCATATACACGAGGATAATGGCCAAAAGGAGCGCGAATTCCAGATTGCCGAAGGCTTCCTCGCGCAGGAGTTCCTCGCCGGTGACGGCGAAGGAATAATCGCGCGGCAGTTCGATTGTAGCGATGGCGTTTTGCACCTGGCGGGCGACGCGGTCGAATGATTCATCGCCGGTGATGTGCGCCGTCACGCGGGCGATGCGCGACTGATTGTTGCGATTGATTTCGCGCGGGGCGAACGAGCGTTCGATTGTCGTTACTTCATCGAGGCGCACGCGGCGACCTGAGCCGGATTCGATCAGTGTGTTCTCCAGATCGGTGAGTGATATCTTCGGCCGCTTGATGAGAATATCCGTGTATTCGCCATTGTACTCCATTTCACCGGCATCGCGGCCGGAGAGCAGGTCGGTCAGCTGCGAGCCGATAGATGCAGCTGTGAGTGAAAACTGTGATGCAATCGTGCGGTCGATGATGAGATTGATTTCGGGGCGGCCTTCCTGAAAACTCGTTTCGAGATTGGCCAATTCACTTATAGATGACAGGCGAGCCTTGACCGTATCGGCGAGCGATTCAAGTATTTCGAGGTCGTCTCCCTTGATTTCGACGACCATCGGGGCCTCGGTCGTACCGAGGGTGGCTTGCAGGGCCGTTTGTTCCAACACTAGTTGGGCGTTGATCTCCGGCAGGCGCGACAATATTTGGTCGATGCCATCGGCCACCTGTACTGATGAATAGCGAGCCGAGTCGCTGAGGACCAGGTGGATGACGGCGTTGTTCTCGTCGGTGAGCGCCTCAACATTGACCGATGATGCTCCAGCCGGGCCGATTTTCGAATAGACCTGTCCGATATCGGGTGCGAACTGGCTGAGAATCATCCCCTCGAGATTTTTCACTGTTCCGGCAGTGCGATCGAGCCCGGTGCCTTCGGGGAGCGTGATGTTGATATAGATTTCTCCCTGATCGGCGCGGGGCATGAATTCACTTCCGACGAAGGGAATCATGGCGGCGGTCAGCGCGACGAGAATAACCGCGATGACGATAACCCGGGCGCGCTTTTCGAGGACATTTTTTAATATCTTCGCATATCCGGGGAAGGTGACCGTTTTTTGGGTACTATAGGAGGCATCAGATTTCAGCAGGCGTGAGCAGAGCATGGGAATAACGGCCAGTGCGACGAAGAGTGATGAAATCAATGAAAAGGCGACGGTCCAGGCCTGATCGCGGAACAGTTCGCCGGCGGCGCCTTCGAGAAAGACAATCGGTAAAAAGACAATGATTGTCGTCAGAGTCGAGCTGGTGATGGCTCCGCCGACTTCCGCGGCGCCGTTTACGGCGGCTTCTCTGAGCGGTTCACCCTGCTGGAGATGGCGGAATATATTTTCCATGACAACGATAGCGTTGTCGACCAGCATACCGGCGCCGAGAGCGAGACCGCCGAGGGTCATGATGTTCAATGACAGATCATTAAAGTACATCAGATTGAATGTCGCGATGATCGATATCGGAATGGCGATGGAAATGACCGATGTCACGCCGATGCGCCGGAGGAATATGAAGAGGACGGCGACGGCAAGCAGAATGCCAATGAGGCCGCTCTCTTCCACCTCGGTCACGGCCGAGCGGATGAAGCGGGCCTGATCCTGGATAATTTCGAGTTCGTAGCCGGGAAGCGATTTGCGCAGTTCGTCTATTTGTACACGGGCAGCCTCGGCGGCATCGATAGTATTGAATTTGGCTTCCTTGTACAATTCCAGGGCCAGACAGGTACGGCCAGTATAGCGAACGATGTTTTCAGGATCGTTCAGGCCGGTCGAGACGTCGGCCACTTCGCGCAGGAATATCGGGATGCGGGCAGAAGCTGCTTCGTTGTCGGCAGGAGTTTTATATGCAACGATGAGATTTTCGATATCATCGAGGTTCGTAAATTCACCGATGCCTCGGATGACATAGCGCGTTCCCATTTCGACGATGGAGCCGCCGGACATGTTGCGATTGGAGTTTTGAATTTGCGATGCGAGACCATCGATGGTCAGGCCATAGGCCTCGAGGCGATAGGCATCGGTTTTGATTTCTATTTCGCGCGTGCGGTCGCCGACGACAGTAACGGCGGCGATGCCGGGCAGGCGGATGAGTTCATTGGCGATATTGTTTTCGGCGGTTCTCCTGAGTTTATCCAGATCGGTGACTTCGGGATGGGCAAAAATGGCGACGAGCATCGGGACGGCATTGGGATCGTGTTGTGAAACGGTGATATCGTCGGCATCGCTTCCCTGGCCGAAATCGGCGATCGTTTTTTGCAGTTCAAGAAACGATTCGTCCATATCCGCATCCCAGGTGTATTCGACCGTGATGAGGGCCTTGCCGACGCGGGTGAGGGACGAAACATTCTTGACTTTTTTGCCCCGGGATGCGACCGATTCAAGCGGTGAGACGAATTGCTCTTCCATCTCTTCCGGCGGCCTCTCCCCTGCCGAAATCTCGATAAACAGGCGGGGGCTGTTCAAGTCCGGCAAAAGGTCCATGCCGAGGCGCTGGAAGGACAGATAGCCCAGGAGAATAATAGCCAGCACCATCATCATGACGGTCGTCGGATAATTGACTGAAAATCGCGCGATTTTTTGCATGTTCTCCGTGCCTGCTTTACTTGATAATCTTTACCTTTGAGCGATTAAGGAGTGTTTCGTACCCCTCGACAACCAGTCGTTCGTCTTTGGCCAGACCGTTCACGACCTCGATTTCATCGCGATTGGCCAGACCGGTTTCTATTTCGCGGCGAATGGCGATGCCCTTATCGACGATGAAGACGACTTTCGTACCGCGCCAATCGAGGACAACATCCTTGGGGATAACAATCGTGGAATCCTTTTGCGCGACGACGATGTTGGTTTTTACGAACATGCCGGGGCGGAGTAACAGGCTGTCATTGTCGACTTCGACGCGGGCCGAGAACATGCGGCTGTCGGGATCAAGAGCCGGTGACACCTGGGAGATTTCGCCGACGAGCGAATCCGCTTCATTACCGTAGTTGGAGATAATGACTTCCTGTTTCTGTTTGATGCGCCCGAGTTCTTTGCCGGGGAGCGTAATATCGGTATAGAGCCGGGAGTTATCCTTGACTTCAACTACGACATTGCCGGTGACTATTAACTCGTCAAGGGGGTAATACGGCAGTTCGGTAATAACGCCGTCGCACGGAGCCATGACCTGGAGTTTAATCAGCTGCAGTTCGGCATCGTCGAGATTGTATTTGGCATTGATATATGCGGATTCGGCATCGGTCAACTCGCGGAGTGTGACGCCGCCTTTTTCATAGAGCTTCTGCTGCTTTTCGAATTCGCGCTTGGAGATATCGTAGTTGAGCTTTTTCGATTTGAGGGCGATACTGTATTCGCGTTCGGGATTATACAGTTTGATGATGATTTCATTTTTCGTGACGACATCGCCCATCGCATACGGTTTGCCGGTGCGGGGATTGGTCTGGAGACGATAGGCTCCCTGATCGAGAGCCTTCACTTCGCCGCCATTGACGGCCTCCATCGTTCCGGTCGCAAATATATACTCCTTGATGGAGCGCGGCTGCAGGTCTTCGACTTTCACCGGAATCGCCGATTCCAGGTCGATCTGGGGACCCTGATCTTCACATCCCGGCGTGAACAGGGCGATGAGCGACAGTATACAAACACACAATAAAAACCGTTTCACACTAATTCTCCTGATTCCTGATTACGACCGGTTTGTCGTTCTGAAAATCCCAAAGTGTCCTGATTTTAAGCTCCAGCAGCGCGAGCTGGTAGTTGATGAGCGAGGAAACCTCGTTCAGCTGCTCGCTGGACAACTGCGTCTGATAGAAGCTCAAATCTTTCGACGACAGATCGCCGTTTTTATATTTTTCGAGATTGATTTCATAGGTGAGGCGCGCATTTTTGACGTTCTTTTCCGCGATCTCGATTTGCAGTTTCTGGTTGAGCAGATTGCGATAGGATTCGCGGATTTCATACATGATTTGTTTGCGCTCTTCTTCGGCGTTCAGCTGCGTGCGCGCGACCTGGGTTTCGGCAGATTTTATCTGATGCTTTTTCTGTCCCCAGTCCCACAGCGGCACATTGAAGGTCACATTGAATCCGTGGGTGCGGGTCGGCGACTGATAGATATCGCTGACATTGGTTTCATCGACGCCGGTCAAGCCGTAAGACAGATTCACCGAACCGTAAAACTCGTTCTGGGCGCCGGTCTGAATGAGATTATTCATGGAGTTTTGAATATCGATGTCGCTCTGGCGCAGTTCCATACGATTGGCCAGACCATGATTGATGGCTTTGACCAATTGAACATCGATGATGAGTTTTTTTATGTCGGCATTGACCGTGATTTCTTCTTCGAGCGGCAGGCCGAGGAGAATTTTGAAATTATCCTGTGCGTTTTCGAGCTGCATGCGGGAATTTTCCAGCGATGCCTGACTGCTGGCCTGCGTCAGTTCGGCCTGAAACAGTTCTTCCTTGGCGCTGATACCGGCCTCGACCTTGCTGTTGATGATATCGTAGCTCTCGGACGCATTGGTGAATTCTTCCTGAGTAATCTCGGACGAGCGTTTCAGGTAAAAGAGATTGAGGAATGCCTGAGTGACCTGCTGTTCGATCTGGAGTTTCTGAATGGAATAATCGAGCTGGGCATTTTCCAATGCCAGTTCGAGTTCCTTCAGTTGTAGTTTCGTACGATTATAGGTGAACAGCGGCTGACTGAATGAAATACGCAGGCGGCTGGTATAGGCGCTGACACTCGTTGTCGTATCGCGATCGAAGAACGGCTGCGTCGTGGCATTTTCTTCCCAGGAGAATGATTCCGAGATATTAAAGGTGCCATCGGTCCATTTAATGGGCTGCGAGATGGAGAATACGAAGTCGGAGCTTTTACTTTCCGAAGTGACATAGCCGTCGGCATAATTCGCATAGTCCTGACTCTTGGAATACCGGTAGGGCGTGAGGGTCAGGCTGAATTGCGATTTGAGGGATGCATTCTGCGCCTCGAGATTGTGACGGCTCATATCCAGCGAATAGCCGACCCGCTTCATTGTCGGGCTGTTGGCGAAGGCGATCCCGAGCGCCTCGTCCAGCGTCAGTTCGCGCGCCTGTAGTGCGGATTGGCCGTATAAGACAATCACACAAAGCAGGATTATCGCCCGGCACAACAACATTATTCTTTTCGAAAAACGATAGCTTTTCTTCACTCGTTATCTCCCATTCCGTCCGCTCATCGGTCGGATTATCGTTTCACCCATTTCACGGCGTCGGCAATGATAATATCCGTTTCGTTCTTATCCGTTAGCTCAACCCGGTTTACACCATCGACGAGACGATATGTCCCAAGATAGTTCCAGCCTGCTTCGGCGGTGTTCAGATCAAGGGTAACGTTTTCCACTCCGTCCTCGTGGTAAATGACGAAGTGTAATTCACCGCGATCCGGTTTTTGAGGCGGACCGCTGCCGGGGCCTCTGCGCCGGAACATCGGCATGACGACGTCTTCACCTTCATAGTGATAATACACATCGTAATTTCCGGTCTCCTCGAGGTCGACTTCCCAGGCGACCTTACCATCTCCGTCTTTTGTTTCCTTGAAGTAGGCGGAGCGAACGAATTTGCCGTAGAAGTCTTTATTCGATGTCGGCATCCAGATCGACGGCGGATCCCACCAGCGGATGCTGACATATTTATCTTCCATTCTATTCAGGTCGAACCATTCCGTGAATTTCCGGCGCAGATAGTTTTCTTCGAAGGTATTGATAATCGAAAATCCGGCGTCTTCATTGTCGACAAGATATTCTCCGGAGTCCGGCGGCTGTTCATCCTGATAGGCAAAGACCGAGTCTCCCTCGAAGGGGCGCCGTTTTTCCTCGAGTTCCAATTCCACGCGTCTGAAATCGAAGGCCAGATCGCCGGGGATATTCAGTGATATCAGCGTTTCGATGGTCATCTCCGCCGGTTGTTGATCAAGCAGGAGTCCCATATGTCGGCTGGTTTTTGCGGGCATATACAGGAGTCTGGTAAAATCATATTTTTCCTGGCCTCGCATGAACCAGGGGACTCGTCCCGCACCGCGCTGTTGTTGATACCTGATGTTGACGGTCACGAGGCCGTCGATCGATGTCGGGTTTGAAATGGAGAGGCGCATCTGACTCTTCGTGCGATCACCATCGAGGACTTTGTATGCCTCGACAGCATCTACGACATACCCGGGCATATCGGTTTTTTTGCCCCATTCGGCTGCGAGAGATTTGAAATCGATATCGCCCAGACCGTCTATAAATGCCGAAAATTCATCCTCGCTGATGCTCGTAAAACGATGCCGATTCAGATATGTATTGAGCTGTTCGTTAAAATCGCCACTCTCTCTCTTGGCATCAAGGAAGAGAAACAGATAGTTGCTCTTCGAATTGAGCGCCGTCTGCCGGGTATCGATATCGAGCGAAGTATCGGCTATCAGCGATTGCAGAGGGGCGTCATGCAGGGCGAGATTGGCTCGTTCCTTATCGTCCAATCCTCCGGCCATCCAGAACGGCTGTTCCTGAATCGGGTCGATTCGTTTCTGGATCGCCGATTGCAGGGCAAAATTTATAATTGCCCAGTCATCCGAATTAATTTGGGTGACGAAATCGGTGAAGCTGCATGCGATCGAAGTGCGTAATTCGATGTCTTCCTCGCTGCGCGGATCCCAGCGGTTATTGAGAGTTCCGAGCACATCCATTTTGACGAAATTGGTGAAATACCAGGTCTGTGTTTCGACCTCGCCGGTTGCCTGATTCGAGTGTTCCTGCATGCGCGTCGAGCTTCGCTTCATGAGTTTGAAATCCGTCCCGGAACCGAATACGCCGAGTTCGGTAATGAAGAGCAGTTCCGGCTGGACAATATCCATCGCGGTCGTCCAGAAGCGCTTGTAGGCATAAACTTCAGCCGGTGATTCGACCAGTGTGAGGCGCTTGAACGGATAATCGAGACCGAGTTGCACCTCGTATCCATTGCGCAACTCTCGAATCAGGTTGGGGATGGTATCCGACAACTGGTTCATGTATTCGCGATAATAATCGTGTCCCGGGAAATGGGCCACCGTATAGTCGATGCTATCGACGGTGATCGAATCACATTGATACGGACCGGATGTGAGCGAGATGCCTTTGAGCGGCGTATCGGGAGTGAATGTCACCGTATTGTCGGCCGTTGTTTCCCGCGAGCCCTGGGAGAAGGTTTCGAAATTTTTCGGGACACCGTTTACGGTCAGAGAAAACTGCGTAAAGTGATTGATATTCGGTCTCGGGAATGCCGTACCGTTGGATAATCCGGCGATGGGATACCAGCCGCATTCCGGCGTCAGGTGGAGGAATTCCGGTCTTACGACGGCGTAGCGTTTGGGGATGCGATACAGCCAGGCGGTCAGGACATCCTCAAAACGGGAATTTTCGATATCCAGGAAACAGTAATTGTCGTTAATGTGCCCCTGATACGAAATGGTAAGCGTCATCATCTCGTTCGGCACGAGTGGCTGCGTCGGTTTCAACCAGAGGAGAAATTCGTTTCTGGAATAGGGGATTTCGCGGCCGTTGTCGGAAACGATGGATGCTATTTCCAGGCCCGGATTCAGGGTCAGGAGAATCGAGTCTTTGGGCTGCGCATTTTCATTGACGGCGGTGATGGTTGATTTAGACGAGAGTGTTTGTCCATGCCAATCGACGGAAATATCATGAGTGATGATTTTCACCGGGTGCAATTGCGGAACCGTTTGGCTCAGGCTGCGCCATTCCGTGCGCTGATCGCGGATATCGAATTGTTCTTTGACATACCCGGTCGCGGCGATTCCGGCAATAGCGATGCAACAAGCTCCGGTTGCGACCATTATCGTCGATGCCGCGCCCGACTGCGACAGTCGCCGGGAGAAGATAACCGTGATGAACAGAAAGCCGAGACCTGCCAGCAGGTAGGCGCCGCGCAGCAGCAGGACATCGGGCAGGTTGATAAAACCGTAGATGTCGGAATAGAGAATGGGTTGATAGAGCGCATAGACGTCAAAAACGGTAAATAGGAATCGCCCGATATAGATCATCACCAGCAGCGAATAGGCCAACATGATGATAAAGACGACGGCTTGATTTCGAATCAGCGTTATCAGGAACACCGAGACGCCGATCATGAAGACGAGGGTCGGGAATCCGATCACGATCGGGTAAATCAGATACGGCATGACGGCCAGCGGGCTATTACTGAGTGAGACGTGCAGAATCAGTGTCGCTGCGAGTACAAGGATATTTAACACGGCAAAGACGAAGAGGATGCCGATGAATTTGCCGAGGAGATAATCGGTGTTCGAATACGAGCGGGTGAAGATAACCTGGTTGGAATCGTGTTTGCGGTCGCGCTTGAAGAATTCGGTCGCCATGAATACGGCGATGATACCCTGATAGAGATTGAGCATCTTGACATTGGCAAGCGGCAGGGAGCTCGACAGGGCCGACAGATAATATGGTGAAAACGAGAACTTGGCGCCGATTCCGATTGTTGTACTGATGAAGACGGTGAGGCCGATTATCGAGAAGATTCGGAATGACCAGGAGCGCCAGAGCAGTTTCGCCTCGTAGAGTGCGATCGTTTTTATGGCCGACAGGTTTATCATATGACATCATTCCTCATCGGCTTACCACTCACTTTCCGCGGCTTCGAGATTCATGTCAAATCCGAGCGACTGCATGTAGTAAATATATGCATCTTCGAGATTCGGTTCCAGCGGTTCGGCATGATTTCCCTCGACCTGTTCGGCGACGACTCGCAATTCGAATCCTGATTCTCCGGGGATGGCTGAAATAACCGGGTATTTTTCCTTAATAATATCCATTTCCGCCATCGAGACAACAACGCGCCAGACTTTGCCGACGGCATTGGCGACGAGTGATTCCGGCGAATCATTGAAGCGAATCACGCCGTGATTCAACAGGGCCATATCGGTACAGGTCGATGAGATATCGCCGACGATGTGGGTCGAGAGAATGATGATAATGTCTTTGCGAGACAGTTCGGCCATGAGGTTGCGGAAGCGCAGGCGCTCCTCAGGATCGAGGCCGACGGTCGGTTCGTCGACGATGATGATATGGGGATCGCCGATGAGCGTCTGGGCAATACCGAGGCGGCGTTTCATACCGCCGGAGAGGCGTGACGCCCAACGGTCGCGGACGTCGAACAGGCCGACTTCCTCGAGCAACTGATCGACTTTTTCCCGGCGTTTACCTCGGTTGGTAACGCCGCTCATACGGGCGGCATAATCCAGAAACTCCCATGAGGCGAGCTTGGAAAAGACGCTGAATTCCTGCGGCAGATAACCGATCATGCGGCGGATTTGTTTGCGATTTTTCTGCAGGTCAAGTCCGTTGACGGTAACATCGCCGCTGGTGGGTTTCAGCAGCGTGACGAGGATGCTCATGAGCGTCGTCTTCCCTGCTCCATTGGGACCAAGCAGTCCAAACATACCGCTCGAGATATCCAGATTGATGTCTTTTAGTGCGAATTTGCCGCCCGGATACTGCTTATTGAGTCCGCGAATGGATATCTGCATGATAGTCCGTTTTTCTTCCTATGCTCATCCCAAATATTCGACCGGCAATGTACGATGATTGCCGGTCGAAACAAATCGGATTTTTATTCCAGAGTCGCTGCCGGGTCCGCCAAAATCGTTTTGACCCAGATTTCCTGCTTTTTCATCGAATCATCATCCTGATCCGGCCGGCCGCCACCGGGAGGGCCACCGCCTCCGGGACCGCCGCCCATGCCACCGCCGGGAGGACCGCCCATGCCGCCTCCGGGCCCGCCGCCTCCGAAATCACCGCCGCCCGGGCGGCTGCCGGACATTTCTTTGCGCATCTCTTCCATATTATTCCAGATAAAACCAAGAGATAACTTTTCGCCCATCGCGGTACCAATACCATAGAAGCGGCTCATGCTTTCAGGCAGGGGCACCTTCATTTCATATACGATAAAACTCATGGACGTATCGCAGGCGATTTCCGGTCCTTCAGAGCCGTCCGTGGCAATTATCGCCTCCTGGAATATACTATTTACATCGATGAGGCGCAACTCGACGGCCTTCTCATCTCGCATTCCTCCGGGCCGATCTCCCATGCGGTTGTTGTCACCTCCCATCTGGGGGAAGTTATTCTGGTCGCCTGAATTGCGGCGATCGGGGCGGAGTTTGGAAAGGTCGATCGAGGTTGGAATGCCGTTATATACGAATCCGAAATCTTTTTCTTTTTTTGCTTTTTTATCGATCCAGATATTGATGCCTGCCCGGCGTATGGATTGCAGCCAGACGGGGTTGCGGAATTTCATAACGATATAGATATTCTGGCTGTCGTTGCACAATCCCAGTCCGACATCGCTGTCTTCGGCGGTCAAAATGGGGATCCCGGACCAGTCGTTTATCTTTCCGTCGATTTTCATCGGTTTATCGGTCCAGCGGGATTCCATTTCTTTGGACTTACAGCCTTGAACGGCAGCGAGTAAGAGGAAAACCAGAAACAGAACCAACAATCTCTTCCCGGCAATTCGTTGTCTGTCCATCCCATGCCTTTCTGTAAGGGGGTTCGTGAGCCAAGTCCAACGCTCGTAGTATGGGACAACCGAGGGAAGAAAAAGTTTTATGATATTTATCATACCGTCCGATTAATACACCCGCACTGAGACCGGCAATCGATTTCGAACCCCTGGAAGCGATTTACCGAATCGTTGTGGGAGGAATTATCCCTTGTTCTTCAAGTACATGAGATAAAATACGTTTGCCCGCCTGAATTGTTTCACGGGATGGCGGCGGATGGAGACTGGGTTGCGGCTATTTATTGACGACGAGGCGGAAGCCCTTGCCGTGCACGCCCATGATTTCGACGTGCGGGTCGGCCTTGAGATATTTGCGGAGTTTTGAGATAAAAACATCCATACTGCGGCCGCTGAAATAGCTTTCGTCTCCCCAGATTTTTCTGAGGGCGGTATTGCGGGGCAGGATCTGATTTTCGTGCATGCACAGCAGTTTCAACAAGTCTGATTCTTTGGGGGTCAGCTTTTGTTCGGAGTCTTTGATAGTAAGTACCTGGCGTGTCGTATCAAAGATAAAGCCGCCGATTGTGAACCGGGTCGGTTCATCGGCCTCGGATTCGGGTTTACCGGCTCGTTTGAGTACTGCCTGAATGCGCAGGAGTAACTCCTCGATACTGAACGGCTTGGTGATATAGTCATCGCACCCGACCTTGAACCCCTTGATTTTATCCTCGGTCATCGAGCGGGCAGTGAGGAAGATCAGAGGGATGTCTTCATCGCGCTGACGGATATCATTGGCCAGTGTGAAGCCGTCTTTTTTGGGCATCATGACATCGACGAGACAAAGGTCGAATTCGCTTTTAATGAAGGCGTTCAGTCCGGCCTCGCCGTCGGTGCAAAGTTCGACGTTAAAGCCGTGCAGGCGCAGGTGTTCCTGCAAAATGACACCGAAATTGGTATCGTCCTCGACCAGGAGGATATGTTTCAGTTCACTCACGAAGCACTCTCCCCTGTTTTCGACAGTGGGAATGACAGGTTTACGCGCGTCCCGCGTCCCAGGTCACTCTTTAAGACGACAGCCCCATCCATCGCCTCAGTCATAAGTTTCACATAACTCAGTCCGAGACCGAAGCCTTTGACATCGTGGACGTTCCCGGCGCTGACGCGGAAGTATTTGTCAAAAACAAACTTTTGATCGGCTTTGGAGATTCCTTTTCCTTTGTCCTCGATAATAATCAGCAGATCTTTTTCGATGTTTTTAGTCGAGACCGTAATCTCGGGAGCATTTTCGGAATATTTTCCCGCATTGTCCAGTAAATTCCCGATGATGTTGGTGAAGTGCACCTCGTCGACATCGATGTTCGTGCGCTCGGCATTAAGGGTGAGGGTGATGGTCCCTTTGCGACTCGACACGCGAAGTCGTTCGCTTTCAACGATATCGGTGATAATTTCATGCGCGTCGACGGTCGTCAGTTGGAGTTCATAGCGGCCTTCTTCGAGGACGGCCATCTGGAGTATTTTTTCCGTCTGATTGCTCATCCGGCGGTTCTCGTTTTGAATCATCTCGTTATAGCGAACGATTTTGCCCTCGTCATTATAGACATCGGGCCGCGAGAGCGCCTCGCATGCCAGCCGCACGGTCGCAATCGGCGTCTTGAATTCGTGGGTCATATTATTGATGAACTCGATAATATGGTCGGAGAAGCGCTTCTGCTTGAGAATCGTGCGGATGATATAGGCGAAACAGGCGGTAATAATGATAACGAACAGAATTGTCAGCAGGAGCATGGGGCTCGTTTCGCGCAACAGGAAGATTTGCTGATCCGGGAAATACAGAAGCAATTCGTACGGCCGCGTAAAGGCTGTTCTCGTGAACAGGCGCGCGCGGTAGGGAGTAGTGCGCAATTCGGGCAGGAATTTATCGTCTTTGACGAGACTGATAGAGTCGGTCATCAGAGACCGGACACCGAATGCATAATCGAGGTCGATACCATTGTCGGCGAGACCGAGAGAAATCAGCGAGTCGAGATGCGGGACACTCAGGCGCTTTTCAATCGGAGCGCTGTCGAAATCGATCAGGCTGCTGATAACCGTCATGAACATGGTATAGTTGCCGGAGTCACCCGGCGGCGGCAATAATCTGCTTTTAAACGTGCGCTCCTCGTTATTATCCAGCACGACGGAGACATCGCGGCTTTGATATTTCCAGAGGTAATGTCCGCTCGGATAAAGAAGTGAATCGACGCAATAGGTATGCGGTCCTGCCTGGCTGAACGTATCCAGGACCATCGATTCGACGCCGCTTGAGATATCGTAGGAGTGAATCTGGATGCGCTGCGGCGACTCGACATTATAGTGTATGGTGCCGTCTTCGTACCAGATCGGGGCGCCTTTGACGGTATCGCCGTTGATGACGACGATTTCCTTGGCGACGACGGTATCCTGAGGTGATTGAGTTCTGAAAATCTCGAGATTGTGATCGATGGGGCCGATATTAAAAATCGCGGAATCGGGCATAGCCCTGCCGCTGATGGCGGCATCGATCAACTGCCGTGTCGCCAGAGACTGTGCCACCAGTCCCATCGAAGCCAGGACATTGCGTCTGAATGCCTGCTCCTTTAATTCCATCGTCGAGTCGAGCTGCATGATTTGCAGGACCAGCAATCCCGCCAGCGACAGAATAATGAGAGCGGTGACAGCACCGACTATTTTTGCCGACAAACCCATGATTCAATATATACGAATCGGAAATAAAACCCAATCGATTAACACTTCTTAACACATGATAACATTAGTTAACTTAACCTTTTTGACGATTTCCAGTATTCTAAAACCAAGTCGTTATTTCACATCCGCAAAGAGAAAGGAAGTCGTCATGTTACGCAATCGTTATACCCTGGGAATAGTGTATCTATCCATTTTACTGTTCTGTTTTTCAATCGGTGTTCACGCAGAGAAAAAATCAATGGTCAGGACATTCAATGCCGGTGAAGGCGGCATTTTCATGATCCCCGAATTGGGGGCTATGGTCACGAAGGAAGAGAAAACGCTCAAGGTAATCGATGTCATGCCGGAGGATATGCGACCGAAGGGATATCAGAAAGTCGACATCCAGAACGGCGATGAGCTGTTGATGCTCAACGGTAAAAAAGTTACGTCGGTGGAGGAACTGGAAAAAGTATATCCGGAAATCAAGGAAGGCGAAAACGTGCAGTTCGGGATTCGCCGGGATAAGAAAATGATGATGATATCATATGTGCGCGGAGGCAAGGAAATCGGCGCGAATATGCAAGTCATGACCATCGATGCCGGGGCCGCCGGTGGCGGCAAATTCACGCAAACCGGTGGGAACATGAATATCAATCTCACGGGTGATGTCGAGAATATGCATCCGGCGCTGGAGTTGGGGCTCTTGTTCGGGCAGGAAAACGATCAGGTTGTTATTCTGCAGGTATTGCCGAATAACGGGGACATCTTCCCTGCCGATGCGGTGCATGACAAGGACATTGTCACCAAGCTAAACGGCAAGCCGATTAAAACGCTCGATGAATTCCGGGCTGCATATGGAGACATCAAGGCGGGCGAAAAGCTCGAGTTTACGTTCAAGCGCGGCGGAGATGAATCGGCTGTCGCAATCGCCAAGCCGGCCGGCGGGCAGATGCAAATGATTAAGCACGGGGAATAAAGGGGCATGAAATTATATCGGATAATCGCTCTGCTGGTATTTGCCTTATTCGTCACGACATCATTCGGGGCGGCGCAGATATATAATCCATTCAATCAACGCGACGACCAGTATCGGCTGTTGGGGCTTAAGCGGGCAAAAGAGGCATATGAGACCGCCAAGTCGGAATTTGCCCGGCAACAGGAGTTATTTGACAAGAAGCTGATTTCCATCAGTGAACTTGAAAACGCAAAATCGGTGTTCGCCGATGCCGAGGTGAATTTTCAGCAGTCGCTCCTGGCCGTACTGTTCGAGAAGCAGTATGTCACGGTTTCGAAGGCGGTGAAATACCATGCTGCCGACGGTACCAAGCGGGTGAAATTGACGCTTGTCAATCCATCCGGCGGAACCGAGGAATTTCGGAAGCTCATCAATATCGATGATGAGCTGTTTCGATCTCTGCAACCGGACGTCATCGGTAATATCTATGTTTCACTATTGAATGACGAGAATGCCATCATCAGTCAGCCGTATGAAATTAAAATCGACGAGTTGCACTATGGTAAGCCTGCCGAAGTCGAATTCACCATCCTGCAGGATCTGGATGCCGTGAAAGTGTTCATGATTTACGGCAATGGATCGACTCGGGAGATGAAGATTTTCCTGCAGAAGGATGCATCGGTCAACCGGGTCGAGGTACAGTCGGAGCAGTTTTCGCAGGAAATCGAACTGGGGAAAACTGCATCGTATGATTTGACCCTGGAATTATTCAGCGGGGCGCGCAACACATTTAGCCTGGAAGTCGTGAATCTTCCCCTGCAAATCGGGCGGTATTTCATGGACGGTTCGGGTAATGTGCGACTCAGCCAGGTCAAATTCACCGAGACAACGCACACGAAGCGGGCATCACTTGAAGTTACACTGCCGGATCGTCCAACGGATGAGGTCGTGATGGACAAGCCGATTCCATTTTTCGTACTGGTGCTGCCCCGCGATATGAAGAAAAATATTCCGGATTTGGATTCCAAGATGTGGACCGAGACCGAATTGCAGGCGCTGGATGTCGGTTATGTCAAACTGGAGCTGCTGCCTCGCGGTAAGGGCGAGCTGCTGGTTCGGGCGCCTCAGTTGTATCATGCGATACCGTCGGATGGCCGGGTCGATATGTTCATGGAGGTGTTCAACGAGGGAAGTCATCGGCTGGATAATATTGAGTTTACCGTTGACTTGCCTCTGAATTGGACGAAGGAAATCAATCCGGAGCGCATCCAGAGTCTGGATATCGGCAAGGATGAGCGGGTACAATTTGCGTTCAGTCCGCCCGATGGCGTCTCGGTCGGTAAATATGAAGTGCGTGTGCGCACGACCGCCATGTCCAATAATCAACCCGTCATCAGCGAGGATAAAACAATCATTATCGAAATCGAGGCCGAGGCAAATGTGTGGGGGACGACTATTATCGTCCTGCTCGTTTTGGGTCTCGTCACCGGAATCGTCATATTCGGCGTTCGCCTGTCAAGGCGATAGAAGAAGAAGGAAGGTAACTCATGGCAGAAAATATTCAAGAAGTGACTCGGCCGCGTCTCGAGGCGGAGAATCTGACCAAGCGATATGAAGACGGCGTTTTAGCGCTGGATCATATCAATTTTGCGGTTCAGCCGGGTGAGATATTCGTCATGTTGGGCGGTAACGGTGCGGGAAAGACAACAACGATTAACCTCTTTCTCAATTTCGTCGAACCGTCCGAAGGTGAGGCTCGCATCGACGGGATTGCATCGCACAAGGATCCGCTGGCGGCTAAGGATAAAGTCGCATTCGTTTCCGAAAACGTGATGCTGTACGGCAATTTCTCGGCAATCCAGAACCTCGATTATTTTTCCAAGCTGGGAGGCAGGCGCGATTATACGCGGGATGATTATCGCGATGTGCTGCTTCGCGTCGGGTTGGCCGAGGAGGCGCATAATAAAAAATTGCGAGGATACTCCAAGGGCATGCGGCAGAAATGCGGTATCGCCATCGCGATTCTCAAGGGGGCGCCGGCGATTCTGCTCGATGAGCCGACGTCGGGTCTCGATCCCAAAGCGGGACATGATTTCATCGAATTGGTGAAATCGTTGAAGGAAGAGAAGAAATCGATTCTGATGTCGACGCATGACATCTTCCGGGCTCGTGAAATCGCGGATACGATCGCGATCATGAATCAGGGACAGATCATCATGCAGAAGCGGGCCTCGGAATTGGCGGAGAGTAATCTGGAAGAATTGTACATGAAATACATGGCCGGACACAACGGGCAGAAGATAGCCGTATAACGGGAGGCATACATGCTCACAGCAATCATCGAAAAAGAAATTCGAGAGATACTCGGTTCGGCCAAGTTCGGGATCACGTTCGGCGCCTGCATTGTCCTGATTCTGCTTTCGTTCTATGTCGGGGCGATGAATTATAAATCAAGTGTCGAGCAATACAATGCGGCCAAGGCGCAGAATCTTAGGCAAATGGAAGGTCTGACGTCGTGGCTGAGTCTGGAACAGCACCGCATTTTCATGCCGCCGCAACCATTGGCGGCACTGGTGACCGGCTCTTCGAATGATGTCGGCAGGACTATCGGGGTGCATCGGCGGTCATCGATTGCCGCCGAGGACAGCAAGTTCAGCGAGGATCCCATCTATGCCGTATTCCGGTTTCTCGATTTGACATTTATCTTTCAAATCGTTTTGTCATTATTCGCGATTTTATTGGGATACGATGCCGTCTGCGGCGAGAAAGAGCGCGGGACGCTTCGCCTGTCGTTCGCCAATGCGGTGCCTCGCGCAACTTATATACTCGGCAAGCTCATCGGTTCGTTCGTGACGCTGGTGACTGCATTGATTCTGGCAATTTTGTTGGGATGTCTCCTCCTCCCGCTTCTCGGAGTTTCATTGACCGGAGATGAATGGGTACGGCTGGCGATAATCATCGGCACCGGGTTGTTGTACTTCGCAGTATTTCTGTCGATATCGGTTTTTGTCTCGACGATAACACATCGGTCATCATCGGCGTTTTTGACCCTGTTAGTGATATGGGTTATCAGCGTGCTCATCGTGCCGAGGGCATCGGTGCTGCTGGCGGGGCGGGCTGTCGATGTTCCTGCGGTGGACAATATCGCCGCGCAAAAGGCGACATTCAGCAAACAGCTCTGGCAGGATCATCAAAAGGCTATGGGGGCATTCAAACCGCCGGAGAATCACGATCCAACAATGATGATGGACTTATTCAATGCATACATGGATTCGCTGTCGCAGATCCGCGAGAGCAAGATGAATGAGTTTTCCGACCGGCTGAATGAGGACCGCCATAACAGGCAGAAAGTCCAGCAGCAGGTGGCGTTTAATCTGGCCCGGATATCTCCGACCGCATCGCTGACGCTTGCCGCAACGAGGCTGGCCGGGACATCCATTGATATTAAGGACCGATTCTATGAGTCGGGCATCGATTACAAAGAGACATTCGCGGATTTCATGAAAGAAAAGACCGGCATGAATATCACGGGCGGCATGTTTATTGTCCAGTCAGATGGCGAAGAGCAGGAGCCGATTGATCCGAAGGAAATGCCCGAGTACGTGTATCAACCGGAGCCTCTCAGGGCATCACTTGCCGGGTCGGTCGTGGATATCGGTATCCTGGCGCTGTTTAATCTGGTCTTTTTCATCGGGGCATTCGTGTCCTTCACCCGATACGATGTTCGTTAACGAGGGAGTGTGCTTGTGTTAGGTTCAATCATAGAAAAAGAATTGAAGGGTATTCTGCAGAGCCCCAAGTTTTTCGCGACATTCGCGGTATGCTCGCTCCTGATGCTGTTGAGCGTCTATATCGGGGTAAAGGAATACAATGCCCAGGTCGAGCAATATGAAAACGCGCTATCGCTGAATAATCAGCAGTTGGCCGAGAGCACGTCGTGGCGGTCGCTGAATTTCAAGGCGTATCGCAAACCGGAGCCGATGCAGATATTCGTTTCCGGGCTGTCCAACGATATCGGTCGGTGGACTTCGATCAACCAGATGACATCGATCAAACTGCAAAACAGTATTTATTCGGATGATCCCATATTTTCGGTGTTCCGGTTTATCGATTTCGCGTTTATCGTGCAGGTCGTGTTGTCGCTATTCGCCATTCTGTTTACTTATGACGCCGTAAGCGGCGAGCGGGAATCCGGGACACTCAAGCTGGTGTTCTCGAATGCGGTGAAGCGGACCCAGTATATCGTGGCCAAGATGGTCGGTTCCTGGCTGGGATTAGTTATCCCGATGCTGATACCAATTTTATTGAGTATTTTGCTGGTCATCATCATGGGGGTATCGCTGACCGCAGGCGACTGGCTGAAGCTGATGATTCTCGTCGGGTTGTCGTTGTTGCTGTTTACGTTTTTCATCGTTTTTGGTGTTCTGGTGTCGTGTCTGACGCGGCATTCGAACATCTCGTTTTTGGTGTCGCTTGTCAGCTGGGTCTTATTCGTATTGATAATCCCTCGGGCCGGCGTGATGATGGCAGGACAATTCGTGCCGGTGCCTCGGGTGGCGGAAATCGAGGGCCAACGCGACGCCTTCGCTAAGGATTTGTGGGCGACTTTTTATGAAGAATCCATGCAGCGCTGGGATGAATTCAATGAGTCTGCAAACGGTGACGGCGGTGATGAGGATAGCGGATTCGAAATGGATGATGAATTATTGTGGGCCCGGATGCAGGAGGAGGATTCGGCCCGGAAGGTCGTCGACCGGCAGATCGAGGAGTATGAGATTCGTCTTCAGGAAGAATTGAGACAAAGAAAGACCGCTCAGGAGCGGTTGGCATTTTCCCTGTCGCGGTTTTCGCCCACATCGGCCTATCAGTTAGCCGCCATGACGCTGGCGGGCACCGATATCGAGTTGAAAGCGCGCAATCTGGATGTCATGCAAAATTACCGCAATCAGTTCGTCGACTACACTGAAAACAAGATCAAGGAGACTAATGATCTGTCCGGCGTGATGATGGTCGAGATAAACTCTGAAGAAGGCATTAAGATCAACAACAAGCGAAACGACAAGGTTCTGGATGTCAGTGACATGCCGCAATATGTTCCATCCGATCAACCATTGTCGAAATCGCTGGCATCAATTGTTGTCGATGGCGGAATACTCGGGCTGTTTATCCTCCTGGGATTCGCCGGCGCATTCATTCGGATGCTGAGATACGACGTCAGGTAAAACAACCCATCCATACCTGCTCACCGCACCTTGCGCAGGATGTGAAATCCGGTTTTCGGATTTCACAAAAAAAGGGAGCCCAATGGGCTCCCTTTTTAATTCACTATTGAATCGAATTATTGGCAGGCCGGTTCCGCGCCTCCATTAAAGATGTAGTTAATCAGGCTGACGGCATCGCCGATGTTGACGCTTCCATCTCCGTTGGCATCGCCGGCTTCTTCCGGTTCAGGAGCCGGGCCGCCGCTGAAGATAAAGTTGATCAGACTGACGGCATCACCGATATTGACGCTTCCGTCTCCGTTGGCATCGCCGCAGACATACGGCAGATTAATCTTAAGCGTAAGCGTCTTCTCATCGGTGCATCCGCACACGTCGGAGGCGGTCGCGACGAATTCGATCAATCCTCCGGCGGTCGCAGTACCCGAGATAAGACCCTCGCTATTCAATGTCAGACCGTACGCGGTAAGAACATCATCGCGGTCGCTCCAGGTCTTGACGCCAGTGCCGCCCTGTACCTCGAGCTGCATCGTGTACGAGGAATCGAGATGTCCCTCGGGGAGCGTCTCAGTCATAATCGTCACTGACGGATTGATCGTGAAGGTGAACGGTTTTTCGATAGTCGACTTGTCATCGGCTACCATCGCCGTGAACGTGATTTCGCCGGTGGCGGTCGGAGTGCCTTCGAGCAAGCCGGCGCTCGACAGTGTCAAACCGGTACCGACGAGTTCTGCGTTCTTGTCGGACCAGGATTTCTCACCTGAGCCGCCCGCCGCAACCAGTTGCTGTGAATACGGGATATTCATGGTCCAGTCGGGGACATCGGCGGTCGTGATGGTGAGCGCCTGAGCCAATGACAGCGTCATTGCTTTTTCAGCCTTGCCGCCGACTGCATCCGTCGCAACGGCCGTAAAGTTCAGATCACCATAGACGGTCGGCGTACCGGAGAGTAATCCGGCTGATGACAAGGTCAGGCCCGTCGATGCGAGATTACCGTTTTTATCGGTCCAGGTTTTGGAACCGGTACCGCCTGTGGCTTCGAGTGTGGTCGAATACGCCTCGCCCTGCTCACCGGCCGGGATCGGCGATTCGGTAGTAATCGTGACGACGTCGTTTATCGTCAGCGTGAACTCTCTTTCATTGCTCGCACCGGCAATATCGGTCACCTGAGCGGTGAATGTTATCGGCCCGAGTTGAGTCGGCGTGCCTGCGAGAATACCATTGGATGCCATAGCCAGACCGGTACCCGCAAGGTCACCGTTTTTATCGATCCAGGTCTTTGTTCCGGTGCCGCCGGAGACGCTGATTTGATATGAATACGGTACATTTAGCGTCCAGTCCGGGAGACTGATTGTCGTAATCACCGGCGCCGGATAAATCGTAAATGAGAGAACCTGCTCATCGTACTTCGCATCGATATCAGTGGCAACAGCCGTGAAGGAAATCGGACCTGTGGCGGTCGCAGTACCCGTTAACAGGCCGGTAGCGGCCAGCGTCAGGCCGGTGCCGTCAAGATCGTTATTCTTGTCGGTCCAGGTGATGGCTCCGATTGCTCCTTCGACTGCGAGCTGCGCGGAGTATGGTACACCGATGGTCCAATCCGGTACGGTCGTTGTCGTAATATTGAGAACAGGTGCAATCGTCAGCGTTAGTTGTTTCGTCGTCGATGCGCCGAGGGCATCCATGACTCTGGCCGTAAATGTCACTTCGCCGGATGTCGTGGGTGTCCCGGTCACCTGACCGGTCGTCCGCAGCATCATTCCATAGGTGCTGAGGTTGGCTCCGATTTCCGACCATCCGACGCTGCCGGTACCGCCGGTCTTTTCCAACTGCGCCGAATAGGCGGTGGAGATGCGGGCTGTAGGCATCGTTTCAGTCGTGATCGTCAGCGCATCATTGAAGAGAATCTGCAGTTCCTGCTCGCCAGTGGCGCCGAGACCGTCGGTGGCCATAGCGGTGAACGTAATCGTTCCGCCGGTATTGGCCGCACCGGTAAGGCTGCCGTCGGTTGCAAGCGCAAGGCCTGTCCCGGAGAGATCACCATATTTATCAGTGATGGTCAGTGTTCCGGTTCCGCCCATGGCAGAGATGGACTGACTGTAGGCATGCTGTGCAGTCCAATCCGGTAGCGTTGTCGTCGTTACGGAGACGGCAGGATTGATAGTAAAGGAGAATTCCTTTTCGGCCGTTTCGTAGGCTTCATCCGTGACTTCGGCGGTGAATGTGATAGGACCGGCCGAGGTCGGAGTGCCGGAAACGACACCGGAAGTTGACAGCGTCAGGCCGGTGCCGGACAGGTCGCCGTATTTATCGGACCAGGTAAGCGTGCCGGTGCCATTGATCGCCTGAAGTTGCTGCGAATAAGCCAAACCGGCCGTCCAGTCCGGAAGCCCGGCGGTTGAAACCATAAATCCGTATTCGATGCATTCGAGGCCGTTCACTTCGAGATCGTCGATGTTCCAGCCGCTATAGGTCCAGCCGCCGTCAGTTACGCCCTGCGTGAAGCGGATGTACACGGTGGACTGATTATCGGCATAGTCACTGATGTCGTATTCGAACTCAGCCCAGGCATTGTCCGTAATCGTACCGCCGTTTTCCCAGACGGTTGTCCAGGTCGAACCGTTGGTGCTGACGCGGATATAGGCGTGGTCATACGACGGTTGTTCAACGTTCAGATATCGCCAGAATTTCAGCTTCACGTCAGAGAGCCCTGAGCAGTCGAAGGCCGGGCTGGTGATGTGGTATTCCGGCATGCTGTTGGTGTAGTCACCATTGAGGTTATAGCCAATGACATTGGGATCATCATGACCGCTTGTCGGGTCGGCATTGCCATAGCTGCCGCCGCCGCCGGTCGGGATGCCTCGGGCCCACTGGCCGCCTGAAATCGCCCAACCTTTATCCGTTTCGAAATCATCCTCGAAGACGGTGATGACGCCGGTCGCCGGGATGACAACATGCGGCGTCAGCGGGCTGATGTCGTAGAAAGTGCCGTTAGTGACTTCTTCGGCACTGACATAGAATTCAATCGTATCGCCGCACAGGACAGCCGGGAGATATGCCTCGTACTGATTCGAGAGCACTTCCGTCATAGTGACCGTCTGGTAGGCGCCGCTGTTTATCGAATAGTGCAACTCGCCGGTTCCCGACACCGGGACGCCGTCGCCGACGCCGGATACGGTAACTTCGAGGAGCGTCTGCATACCGGGCTGCACGATTTCGGGGACACCGCCGGCATATGAGAAGGCCAGGGCCTCGACGCCGCGGAATGAAATCGTGGGATCGCCGAACAGGTTGATTTCATAGAAGCACCAGCGCATGTAGTCATCGCCGATGCGATAGATATTATCTTCTTTGGAATCGTGATTGGCCGGGCCGATCTGGGCTTTACCCTCGTTCGGATTGAAGACGGCATCCCAGAATTCACGATTGTAGCGCTCCGAGGCGCCGTCAGTGCTGTTAAACTCACCGAATCCATAGCGGGCATTCATGATGACGGCGAACGCACCGTAGTTGGTCTTGATGTTCATGTATTCAGCGAAGCAGTCGGTGCCGTCGAAATGGCCGGCCAGACAGGTCTGCGAATACAGGAAGCAGAGATCGGTATTGGTGAGATCCGCGGAGACGTCGCTGTTGTACATCTTCATTGCATAATCGGTATCGCCATGACCCAAGTGGTTAATGATATGGCGACCGGCATTGATGCGCGAGGTCAGTTCGGATTGTGGCCAGTCATTGCCGGGCCAACTGTAGTCGTACAGCTTATCAATGGTAAAGACATCTGACGGGATACCGGTTGTGGTGTAGCCATGATTAGTAGAACCGTCGATCAGTTCGTCGAGGTAGTTGTTGGCGTATTCGGCGACACCGCCGAATCCGAGGTGCTCGCCGACCATTTGGACATATTGCAGGTATTCGCCGGAGGCATTGACATAGGACAGCGTCTTGGTGACGAAGCGACCGGCTTCGGTGGCATTTCCGACCGCGGCTCGTCCGACATAAACTTCCGCGACCAGGTCGACATCGCCGCCGCCGTCACCATCGGTCGGCTCGCCCCAGTAGCTGTCGCCATCGTAGTTGAAGGTGCCGTCAAGGCAGGCAAAATAGAAATCGGAGGGCATATTGTATTCGGCAGAACCGCCCGTGTAATATGCCACGAATAGATCGACGGCCGGGATAATGTCGTCATCGCCGCCGATGATGACATAGCTGATGCCTTCATTCAAGTATTCATCGCGAATATAATCGCGGATGGCCGTCGGAGTGGTGCTGCCGATTTCGGTCGTCGTATGGATTTCGGTCAGAATTCCGGTCGAGTCGTGGTAGTCTTTCAACGGCTGGAATGACGCGGCCAAGGACGACGTGGTGATGATAAGCAGGTCGTAGCTTTTGGCGCCGCTTTTGGGAGCGCTGAGATAGCTCTGCGCCTCATCGGGGTTGTCCACCTGCATCCGAATGCGCTCTTCGTCCTCGGGGAATCCGCGGAATAAATCGGCAACTTTACTCTTCGGTTTCGTTTCGATGACGACGGTCAGTTTCGGGAAGTAGTACAGTTCCCCGGACACGGGATAATATTCCGTCGGCTGCAATTTCAAATGGACAACCGAGTATCCTCGGAAATTTTGTACGCCGCTCGATTCGAAGCGGCTGATTGGAAATGCGACATCCTGCGAATAGATCGCCATGTTCGGCTGCGGAGGCTCGACGGCGTCGGGCATTTCCGAAAGTTTATATTGTTTCGGCACCGGCTGGATATAGTAGTCGTCGCCGAGGAATTCCGCATCGCCCGGAATGACTTCGATACTCTCGATTTCCGTGCCGTACGGCAACAGGATGCGGGCCGGAAATCCCGGCAGGGACGGCTCGCCGATTTTACCGCAGTTCGCGGCGCCCGGCATGACGACGACATCGAATTCTTCGCCTTCGATGCGGACACTTTCAATCGACGGGCGATCGAACGTATAGTCCATGCGCAGCGTTTCCGCCGCCGCCCAACTTACGCAAAAACATATGACAAGAGATAATAGTAGCAGACGTTTCATACTTCCTCCCGACTCTTGAGCAGACAGTTAATCGCGTTTGTATTTTTATAAATGCAGACACGAATTCATTCGTTACTAACAAGGAACCAACATCGCTAAGGTAATATACGACAAACAATTAATCTGTCAATTACATAATCCGGACGAAGTAGACGATTATATATTTCTTCAGAGATTTGATTGAGCTATTTTATCCTGATTGCCGCGGGGCGAAACATCACCATGATTTGGATGCGATAAGTACCTGTGTGACTATATCTTCCAATATTCACTTATAATCAGATCGAGTTCCGCTTCCAGCGTTTGCTGATCCTTGATGTCCTCGAAGGGCTGCCGATTGATCGCATGGAGTTGTTTGGAGAGTGAAATTAGTTTTTGGTGATAGTGCAGAGACGGGTCGAATTTCTTCCAGGGAATCACTCGGATGATGTCTCGATGTGCCTCACTGGTGATTGAATTGTTGATGCGCTCTCGGAACACCGAGGCATTCAAAACGGCGCATACGAAATGCGCCTCGGCCTCGTCTTCGAAGGGGATGATCATTACTTTGCCGTTGGCGAGGAGTTGTTTTTCCCCCAGAATATCATCGTGTATTGTGGAGAGGACGACGGCAGAGAAATCGCGGGTCGTGCGTTTCCAGGCGACTCGGAACGGCGCGAATGTATATGGCCCGATTCCATACATGGCATAATATGGCTGTTGCGCTCCCCATCGGCGGTGCAGGGATCGAGTCCCCAACTGTGCCTGGAAATGATGAAAGTAGGATAAAGTCTTAGGATATGCAGCTTGCATATGATCTTCGGAAATCGCCTTCATGCCGGTGTCTGCGGTATGAGTGACGATATAATATCCCATTGGACGGGCCTGCCAGCGATGTATGCCGCCTCCGCCGACGAATGGAAAAATCATATCCGCCTCGATGTCGGCTCGATAAGAATCGACCGGTATTTTGGCTCGCCGTCGGTCGTTGATGACCGCAATCGAACCATGATTGGTCGTCGATTGCGGATGGATGCGGAAAACCGATTCCAGTTTCGTTTCGATTCCGAGGCGAGGCTGATATGGGCAGTTCCGTGAATCCGGCGACATGATTCGCCTGTGCGCCGATATACTCCAGAAACTTTGGGGATTCGATACATCGGAAGGAGTTGCGAAGCGTTTTATCTCGGTAATGGAGCCGTTGCTGCGATGCATGAGAGAGTATGGAACCGGGTACTTGGTCGTTTCCCCTTTTTGCGCATACACGACGGCGGTTTTATTTCTGGTATCGAAGGCAAAGGGAGAATCGCCTCGCCAATCCTCGACTTTCTCGATTCGGATACCTGAACCGTCAGGAAAAGTAAATTGACGGAACTCATCGGCGGCGGTTGACTGGAAGACGGACTGGGTGATGACGAATCCCAGTTTGCCTCGCGGCTTGAGGAGTTTATCGATGGCTCGATAGAAGAACAGTGTACTAATGTCCTTGCCAGCGGAACCGAGTCGCCGCATAGAGGATTGCTCGGTCGCTTTCAATCTGTAGTCTATCATTAAGGATTCGATTTCATTGCGGTATAAAGGCGGAAGATTATTCCAGAATATCCATGGGGGATTGCCGAGGACATAATCGAATTTCTCCACCGGATTATGCGTGAGCAAATCGGCGCAGTATACGGGCAATTCAACGAGTGCCTTACTTCTCGGCACATCGGCGCATAATAAGAGAAGATTCGTTCGAGCGGCCTGCACCGCCAGCGGATTGATATCAATACCGGAAATGCCGGACAATAATTCGGAGATGTCTGTATTGGGATTCTTATGCAAGCGGTGAGACAATGCCGTCAGCAAAAAGACACCTGAGCCGCAGGAGGGATCGATGATGCTGTCATCGATATGCTCGGGCGGTATAAGGCTATCGAATACATGTTTTGCCAGCCATTCCGGCGTATAGTATTCGCCAAGCAGTCGGCGGATGGATTTGTCCAGATAGTCTTGATAGATGAACTGCGTGTAATCGAGAATCGGCGGTGGACTTTTCTCAGTGGGTGATTGAAGTTTTTCGGCAACGCCCAGTATCGGGCGCAGGATATCCGCGACAGTCGAAGCGGAATCGATCGTGTGCAGCCAGCCATAGGGGTTATCGGACAGGTAATTGCTCCAGCCGCAGGAACTGAGGAATTCCTGTTTCTCAAGGCATACATAGCGTTCGGCCCGGTGGCGGTCATCAGCGGCCTGGACTATGTTTGCGTAATACGGTTCATTAGGACTCCGATCGGTCAGAGCCCGCGCAGCAATCAGGCGGAAGAGAATGGACAGTGTCGTTTGGAGAGAGAAATAATACCGGGCAAATGAATCCGGAGACGTGAATTCGCGGTGGAGTGCCGAAGGTCTTGATTTGTTACCGGTATTATATTGGAGATTACCGTCGAAGCGGGAAAAGTAATTTCGCCAGGTGGAGAAAGCATCATCGACGGCACTGTTTGAGCTTCGCTGTAGCAGTTCAAACAGCCGATCCGTTGCCTGTGATAATCCGATTGTGGAGATGGAAGTGTTGCGGCGTGTCTTTCTTCTCCTGAAACCCTGCGGCGGCATAGTATTCCCGATTTTTGTATTCGTACGTTATCGGTAATATGCCGCCACAGACACCAGGATTCAAGTTAAAGATTTATCCGTGTCGATAGTGTGCAAAATGATCGGGCCTATTCTTAGGTGCAAACAGGCACTTCTGATGTCAGCGTCCAGTACGAGGAAAACTCGGCCAGCTTGATCAGCAACTGCGTATAGTCATTCGGCTTGGTGATATATCCTGCGGCGCCGTGTTTATAGGCCTCGGCGATGGTTCTGTCGTCGTGTGTCGCCGACAGTACCACGACAGGGATTTTACAAAACACAGGATCGGTTTTAATTGTCCGCAGAAAATCATAGCCTGACATCCTCGGCAGTCGAAGGTCCAGCAGGATGACATCGGGCATACGCTCCTCGTTATCGTACAATGTATGCCGCTCGAAATATTCGAGCGCTGATTCGGCATCCCTGAAGCGAATGATAGAATCGATGAGCAGGCTCTCCCCCGCAGCCTCTTCGACTATCCGGGCATGGTTGTCGTCGTCCTCGATGTACATCAGGTGCACCGGTCTATCCATTGTTGTCATAAGATTCCCCCTTTTGTTTTTCTGGTTATCGGCACTCCCAGATAAACATGAGTCGTCACCGCCGGCGCACATCGCTGTCGCAAGGCCATATGCTATTACATAACAATGGGTTATAAACATAATCCCAGTAGTGTAAAAACTTTCAGCAGAATAAAAATCGTATAGAGATTGACCAGCGGAGGATGTGCTCATTCCCCCGCCGATGCAGCAGAAGCAACGCGTTCGGATTTGACGGCATTGAGCAGCAGGCCGATGTCGAATGGTTTCTGCAGGCAAATATCGGCGCCGATCTTCTCCATATTCCTCAGGACATCGGGTACACCCGACATCATAATAACCACCGTGTTGCGGAATCTTTGATCGGCTTTTATCCGTTTGAGGATTTCCGCTCCGTTCAGATTTTCGATATTGACATCGAGGATCAATATATCGGGTTTAAAACTGAGGAACAGTTCCCAGGCGCTGTTTCCATCGGATGCGGTTTGAATATCGACCGCCATGCCGGACGTAATCAGTACGCGCCGAATCATCGACAGAATGTTCGACTCGTCATCGACGATGAGGACTTTCCTGATTCGATCGTTTTTGAACACCGGCTCGGCGTCATGGATCATTTGTCTGAGCCAATCCTCGTTGTCGACGATATCCTGCAGGGAGGATATGGAGCGCCGGGCATTATTGATGTGCGGCATCTGGTTCAGCAGGGCCTGGATTTTTTTATTACAGGTGTCTTCCGACTTCTGAGTCAGGCAGACGATAAACCATCCCGTGCTGTCATGAAACAGACTCGATTTCTCCGCCGCCAGTGCGGTATGGAGTTCCTCTTTCAGTCGGAGACAGTCGCCCCGTACTTCTTCCGTCGTTACTCCATCCATATGGACGGGTGGCATTGACAGGACGACAACTTGCGGATTAATCCTCAATCCTGACGGGTTGTCGACATAATCTTCAATAAAGGCGTACCGTTCCTTTGCCTCATCATACAGCGGGAGAGCAAACCACATTTTAATTTCATTGTTGGTATTCGACTTCATGAGTTTGCCGCCGTGTTTTTCAATTATGTTGTACACGGAAGGCTGCGGCGTGCCGGCGGTTTCCTGAGAGTATGAAAGCGTACAGCACAGGCTGTCCGGCTCATTTTGAGAGGCGCGGAGATCGATTCGAATCCTGCTCCCGAATTCGGCATACCTATGGATGGAGAGAATAAGCGAATACAGTGCATCATGGAGCAGTTCGCTATCGCCGAGGATTGTCGAATTGTCCGAATCCAGATGGAGATCGATGACTTGATTCTTGCATTCCACAATATCATGCATCGTTCGCGCAACGGACGCCAGCAGCGTGTTTGCATTTACTCGACCGCGATTTAAGCGGACCGATGTGGAATCACTGCCGTTGCCTCTCGATGACAGGTCGGAAATATCATCCTGGATCTTCCGACATATGTTTTTCATGGCGCCAAGGCATTCACGCTGTCGGGCAGTCAGCGGGCCGGCGAGTTCTTCCATTATCGTATCTATGTATCCATTGAGTCGCCCGAGCGATTCATCGACCCTGGATTCCAGATATGTGGCCATTGTCTGTTGGTGGCGAGATGCGGCTTGAAGCTGTATTTCCGTTTGTCGATTGTGCACATGCGCCTCGGACAATTGCACCTTGAGCATGCGAATTTCCTTGTCGAACTGAAATTTCGTCCTGGCGCGTTCGACGGCATCGACAATTAGATCGGCGAACATGGAGTTTTTTACGAGATAATCATAGGCGCCTCGTTTCAAGGCATCGACGGCGACTTCTTCATTGCCCTGGCTGGTCATGATGATCATCGAGCTGCCCGGCGCCCATTCGATCAAGTCGGTTCCCCGGCCATCAGGCAGTCGATAGTCGGTCAGAACGACTTCGTATTGATTCGTCGTCAAAAGGCGAAATGCGGTGGCAATTGAATCCGCGAAATCCAGGTTGTATTTCGGTTGATCCTGGTATACGGCGCGAATGAGTTCGGAATGGTCGGGATTGTCCTCGACAATTAAAATACGACAGATCGTCTCATTGTCCTGTGACACGGCATCCGGGTGCTTTATATCCTGTTCAGCGCTCATGCCGATTGCCTCTCGGTTTGCTGATTATTCGAAACGATGGCCATTTCCGGATGTAGACTGTTTTCATCGGCCAGCGGTAACGTGAAAAAGAATCCGGCTCCCTGGCCCTTCGCAGAATCGAGCCAGATCGACCCGCCATGATTGATAACAATTTTCTTCACGATAGCCAGCCCGGCGCCGGTTCCCGAGATGCTATCATTTTTCTGTCGGGCCCTCTGGAACATCTTAAACACTTTTTCGTGTTCATCGCCGGCGATTCCTTCGCCGTTATCCCGGACAAAGAATGTTCCGACATTATTCTCATCCAATCCGGAGTTCGGGGCAAGTCCGATTTCGATGATTCCTCGGATATCGCGAGGCGTATACTTAATGGCATTGTCTATCAGGTTAATAAATATTTGCCGTATGCGATTGATGCGGCCAAACACGGACGGTAAATCGGGTGTGATGCGAAATTGTATATTGCGATCGGCGATACTGACGGAAAACGATTCGACGATCTCCTTAATAAGCCTATTCATATCGATTGTTTCGCAATTGTCGTCGATACGGCCAATGCGCGATAATTCAAGCAGATCATCCAACAGGGCCTCGATCATCCTGCAATTCGCGGAAATCCGATCGAGGTGGCTGAGTGACGTTTCGTCGACGGTGTTGCCGATTCGGCTCTTCAACAGTTGTGAAAATCCCTGAATGGAGATTATCGGCGCCTTGAGGTCATGTGAAACGGTATGAATGAATTCCTCGAGTTCCTGCCCTTTTCGTATCAACTCCTGATTGGTCAGTTTAAGCCTGTTATTGAAATCGGCCAGTTTTCTCGTTGCATCCCGTAATTCGCTGATGTCTCGGGCAACGCTGAGCACTGAAACGATGTCGCCTTTTTCATTTTTTTCCGGGACCAGGCGCCAGTGCATGAACACTTCTTCGTCACCGGTGAAGCAGAAAGAGAATTCGATATCTTTTGGCTGGCCGGTTGTTAACACAGAGCAAATGTTCTCTCTCCAGAATTCACACATTTCATGTGGAAAATCCAATTCGCTGTGCGTCTTTCCTATTATTTGCTCGGGTTCCATATGAATAAGTTCGAGGGTCGCCTTATTCAGGAAAACGTGACGGCATTTCGAATCAAACCGCACAATAAAATCGGTACTGTTCTCGGTCAGTGTCCGGTATTGATCGTTGCTCTTCTGGAGTTCAACCATGGCCTGCTGACGGGCTCTTTCCGTTTCCATACTCTGCCGTACTGTATAGGCCAGCAATAAAAAAGAAAGAATAAATGTCCCGGCGACCATAAAAACGAATCCCTTGGTCATCTGGGCCACCTGAACTTCGATATCCTCAAGGTAGAGTCCGGTGCCGATAATCCAGCCCCACGGTTTGTACTCCTTGACAAAGGATAATTTCGGGACGATACGGGTGGGATCGTCTTTCCACTGCCACATATAGTCGACAAACCCCTCGTCCTGTTTCTTGACGATTTTTGCGAATTCACTGAAGAGATGTTTGCCGCGCGAATCGGCGAATCCCGCGACATTCGTTCCTTCCAGATCCGATCGATAGGGGTGCATAATCAGCATCGGAATCGTATCGTTAATCCAGAAATAATCCTTCATATCCGAGCCATAGTGAAGTGTGCGAATACGTTCCATCGCCTTGGCCTGCGCTTCTTCCAGAGTCAATTCGCCAGTCAGGAAGCGCTCATTGTAATTGTCGAGGAGACTCCAGGCGGTATTGACCTGTTCGCGCACTAGTTCTTTTTTACGTTCGAGAATTCCTGAGCGGTATTGTGGAATAACATAGAGGAACATGACCAGACACAGAAGCAGAACAGTACATGCGACCGGAATAACGATACGTCTGGCGTACGAATACTTCATAAACAGAGAAGTTACCTGCTGCATCAAGCCCCCAATTAGTCCCGCCTTTTACTACCGTCCTTTGCGATCATGAAATCGCAGAGTGGACAGTAAAAGTCCTCTATAATTCCTATCGGAAAATCGAGGAGTAAATTTACGATTAGATGAGGCTCAAAAAGTAAAGGCGGTTATTTTGCATGAATTTGAAGCGATTCCGGCGGCGCCGCATGGCGCCGCCGGATGAGATTTTATCGATAGCCGAAGATGACGGCATAGATAATCAGGAGAATCAAAATAAGTCCGGTAATCAGTGCGGCAGTCCCAAAGACGCGGGCGACTTTGATAAGCACCGGCGGGAGCGGCTCGACCAATTGCTTCTTAAGCTTTTTGGATTCAAGCAGTTCCTGATATTCTCGCGGTCGATCCAGTTTGAGCTCCTCAAGCGGAACGCGCCCGGTAAAGATGACGGTATCCATCGGGAATTTATCGGGCCGGAAATGAGTGTTGAAAAAGTGCACAGTAAAGATAAAGGCCGTAGCCAGGAGCGCCTCGTCGGAATGGATAATCGTCGCGACATTGACAATCCAGCCCGGCAGAAACAGTGTGAAGAATTCGGAGAACCACAGGATCAATCCGGTGGATCCGATAATGGCAACGCCCCAGAAAACGGCGAAGTAATCGAATTTCTCCCAGTAGGTCCAGCGTCCGTAATCGGGGCGCGGTCCCAGATGCAGGAACCATTTTAATGACGCAATCAATTCCCTGAGGTCGGTCATGTTCGGCAGCATCGAATCTTTATCGAATAACATTTGCCGCCAGGTAACGTTGTTTTTGCGTTTCGTGTGAATCACATCAAAGATGTGGATGCCGAAATATGCAAACGTAATAACGGCGCACACGCGGTGGACGAATCCGGTCGAATCGAAACCGCCGAGGAAATCGGAAATCCATTGCGCCCACCCGAGATATGAGAATTTGAGCACCATACCGGTAACCGCCAGACCGAGGAAGCTGATAATAACCATAACATGCTGGATGCTGTGCAGGCGTTTGAAGCGACGGTATTCGAGGTGGCCATGATACTGCTTGCGCAGTTTTTTATGTTCGCGCATGGCCTGGAAAGAGCGCGGCAGCCAGAGCAGCGTGTGTATACCGGCGACGATGAGCGTACCGACCAGAAGGGTCGTCATGAACCAGAACGTATAGAACAGGATCGGATATTTATTTCGATCGTGGTGCGTGGCATGGGTCAGATAGCCCGCGAACTGGCGATGAGATCCCTCGTGACATTGGCCGCATGTTGCGACGATATTCTGACGTGAGAGATGCGAATTGATGTTATCGGGCGGCAGGATATCGTGGGCGCCGTGGCAGTTATAACAGCGCGCCGCCTCCTGATATCCCAGGCGTGAGACCTTGCCGTGATAGGTATCGAAGTACGATTCGGTCACATCCTCGTGGCAACTGCCGCACTGTCTCGTTATCAACTCCTTGAATCCCTCGGTATCGGTACGGCTGATGGCATGCGATTGGTGACAGTTGTTGCAACTCGGCAGCGGCTTGTCGGTATCGGTAACGGTCGCCGAGTGGATGCTCTTCTGGAATTTCTCATAGATGCCGTTATGGCACCGGGCGCATGTTTGCGCGACATTGTTATGGTTGACGCTTGATTCCGGATCATCCAGCGGCAGTACATGGTGGGCGGTATGACAGTCAGTACACATGGCGGTAACGACCAGGCCGCTTTCTATCAATCCTTTGCCGTGAATACTCATTTCATACGATTCGACCCGATTCAGGCTGTCGGCAACCTGGTGTCGGACCGCGGCCGGCATCCCCTTGGCGTGACACTTTGCGCAGAGATTCGGCACATTAATCGGATATGTCGGCGAACCCGGGTCCTGGCGTCCTCTGATGCCGTGAGTCCCATGACAGTCTTCGCACAGCGGCGCATTCGGGTCTCCCCGATCGGCCAGTTTGCCATGCGTACTGGTCGCATAGGTAACAACCGTCGCCGAGTGGCAAATGGAACAATCGACTTTATCGGGTACCGTGGAGCAGGGCCGAGACAGGTGCGGGCTGGCCCCGGTGTGGCACTGGGCGCAGGTGACACTGTGATGGATGGAATTATGCACCTCGATCGAATCGACATACAGCGAGATTTTTTCGCCGTTTCGCTCCATGCTGATATCCGGTTTGGAGTGACAGGCCAGACACTCCTTGTTGGATACCTCGCCGTAGAATACTTTGCGAATCGTGTGCGGCTGGTGGCAATCGACGCACACCGGCACCTTGTTCGGTTCCTTCTCCCACAGTTCACCCTGGATAACTTTTTTATGGACCTGTTCGATGCGCCCATGGCAGTTCTGGCAGGTCTTGGCAATATTATTGCGATGGATGCTTGATTTTGGATCCGAGTGATTGCGAACATTGTGGGCGGTGTGGCAATCCGAGCAGACGGCGGTTACGGTCAGGCCCTGTTGAAACAGGCCTATGCCGTGAATGGAGAGAGAATAATGAGATAGGATGCTGTCCTGCGGGATATCGTATGTTTGGGTTACCGGCGTACCTTCTTTGTGACACCTGCCGCACATGAAGGGGATATTGAACTTATCGACTTGCGATCCGACCGTATTCTTCGGCAAAACATAGTGCCCACTGTGGCAATCCCAGCAGCGCGGCGCCAATTCGATTCCGGCGGCCACGTCTTTTCCGTGCAGGGATTCGTTATAGATCTCCGCAATGTCATCGTGGCAATCGCCGCAATTGACGTCGGCCAGATTTTCATCGTGCGGGAAATCATCAAATCCGTCCAGATCGGTGTGGCAACTGATACAGTCCAAATCGGTATGCACCGATTTGGTGAAGCGGTCCAGGTCGACATAAACCGATTCGCCGGTACTTTCTCGAACCAGTTCATTGTCCTCGTGGCACATCATGCAGTCTTCGACCGATTGGGCCGCGACCGGCGTATTCGATACGAATATCAACGCAAGCAGAACCAGTGTGCTCAATGTGAGCAGCCCGTATCGAATTTCAGTTTTCTCCCTCATCGCATACACCCATCTTATCTCTTTAGTATCCCGCCGTGAGCGGATCGTTTGGGAACGGCATCAATACCCGGATTCGGGATCGTGGCATTCCGTACACTTCATTTCTTTCCAGGCCTCGTCAATGTCTTCGGGGTGGACAAACTCGAGACCATTAATATCGCTGGCGAGTTCGGCGACATCCGCCGACGGCCCCTGGGCGACTATCAGATGGCAGGTCCGACAATCGTTCGAGATGACATCCCCGTTTTGATTGGCCATAACGCCGTCATGGCAGCGAAAGCACCCGTCATTGACGAAATGGCTGAGATTGTTTTCGCGCACGCGGTAGTCGGTTTTCATTTCGGGGAAGAAATTATTTTTATACATCGCATTCAAAACCTGGCCCGCGGCTGAGATTTCCGTTCCGTGGGCGGTCAGGATATCGGGAAAGTTTTCCTGATAATATTGCGCGAGCGCCTCCGGGATATGCGCCAGCGCTTCTGGTTTTGTCTCGTAGGATGCGTTGAGCAATTCCAGCCCCTGCTCGCGAATGTACGGCAGGTCGGCGGAAATCTGCCCCGTTGACAAGGCCAGGTTGATTAACTTGGCCGGCGGCTGGAAGAGGTGGCTGGGGCGGTTGTGGCAGTCCATACAGTCGAACTGGCGAATCTCGGTCTCCGGTGCGGCCGGATCGGGAATGTCGGCATCGGGATCGGTATAAATCAGAGTATCGTTATCGGCGGTAATCAGGCGTGCCCAAATGATATCCTGTCGTTTGCGGTCGGCTGCGATATATTCGATCCGGTTATTGCCGATCATGTGCCAGTGAATGCCTTCCATTTCGCCGGTGCGCGGATTGCCGCCGCCGATTTTCACGAGTAATTTTATCGTATGCGGCGAGTTAAATTCATCCGACCGATAATATGTTTTCGTCACCAGTTTCTCGCCGTAGAATTGTTTCGGCCAGTGGCATTCCTCACACGTTTCCTGGGCCGGTCGCAAGTTTTCAACCGGTGTCTCGATGGGGCGGCTGTAAGAATTCATGGCGGTTGCGAATAACTGCCTGATGCCGTCGAATTTCGATTTCACCCAGAAGGAGGCTCCCGGTCCGATGTGGCATTCGACGCAGGCGACGCGAGCATGCGGCGAATTATGATAGGTGACATTCTGAGGCTCCATGACCTCATGGCAGATCTCGCCGCAGAACCCGACCGAATCGGTGGCGTCATATGCTCGCGATCCGCTGTAGGCCAAAATGAGGATCAGGAATGCGGAAATGGCGAGGAAGCGCCACAGGTTTTTCATGTAGACGGGATCGGACGGATCGATCGACAGCGTAAAGCGAATCTCTTCGCCTTTCTTCCGCGCGGCCCGGACCTGCATCCAGACTGAGAGCAAAAAGAGACCGAAGCCCAGGGTGATCAGCGCCGGTGCAATCACGAATGTTACCAGGGAGCGATAGGGATTATCGTGCGCGCTGGTAAAATCCATTAATAACAGCACGACGAATAATGCGCCGCCCGCGAGAAAGAGAGCGCCGCCGACGGCTGCTAACGGGTGTCGAAATAACGTTCGACGCAGTTTTGCCTGCATGTATTTCTACTCCAGTTCCCTACCCAGTCACCCGTTATGGAGTTTTCGGGATCCTGCCCAGATACAGAATCCCGCATGTCTTTTAGTGCTCCTTGTGATCTCCGTGTCGTTTCGAGTGGTCGTCTTTGGATTTCCTGTCGTTGCCGTTGTCTGAATCGATCAGGAACGCTTTGTCGCCGGGATGCTCGTGTACATAGGCATCCAGCGGCATCTTGCCCGTGAACCAGGAGGGATTCATCGGATAGACGCCGGGATTGAATACCGTCGAGTACATGTGCCAGACGAGGATCGCCAGCATCGCCAGCCACGCTTCATAATAATGAATTACAAGCATGACGTCCAGAAAACCTTTGGGGAAAAATTGCACCGCGATATTGTCGAACCAGAGGAAAAATCCGGTAATGATCATGATTACCGAACCCCAAACCAGCGCCCAGTATTCGGCCTTTTCGATATAGCTGAAGCGCTCGAATTGCGGTTTATCCTTTTGCAGGCCGAGATTATACAGCAGCATTCCCACGATTTGCCCCAAATCGGTCTTTCTCGGGAAAATATCCCTTAAAAATTCGTGTCCTTTGCGCGTCGTCAAATACAGCAGATGCCAGATGACGGTCATGACAAAAATGACCGCCGCGACGCGGTGGATGGTGCCTCGAAGCGGGAATCCACCTTCCCATCCGAACAGCCACTGGACCCAGAAAGCATCGGAGAATCGCAGGGCGAAACCAGTAATCACTAATGTCGTGAAACTGATCATCAGGAACATGTGCTGCCAGACGGCATTGAAATTCATGCGCTTGACCTGTTTTTTCTGATTGAGCAGCCAGATTTGTTTGCGCAGGTCGATAAGCCAGTGCAGCACCATGGCGCCTATTGTCACGAAGATGATGACGATATAGATCATGGCGACGATATTGGCGATCGGTGTCTGTGATGTGCCGGGCGCTTCATGAATCGGCGTTGCGGCCATTTCCGCCGAGATGCCGGGATGACAGTGACCGCAGGTCTTTTGCAAGTTATCCGGGTGAATCGAGGATGTCTTGTTCGTGTGCGGCAGGATGCGGTGCGCACCGTGGCAGGAAGAGCAGTTCGCCACAGTGCGATCACCGGCTTTGCTTTTTAATCCATGATAGCTGTCGTACCAGGTCTGCAATCGTCCGGTCGGCAGGCCGTATTTTTCATTAATGAAGGCAGATTCGTGACAGGGCGAACAGGTCGCCTCGGCAACGCGCGAGGGGCTGACCGGCGATTTCGGATCGCTCGGTGCAATGATGCCATGCTCGCCGTGGCAGTTCGTACATACCGGCGAATCGGTTTCGCCGCGGGCGACGAGCTGGCCGTGTATACCTTCCCAGTAATCGTTTTCAACATTCTGGTGGCATTTGCCGCAGGTCTTGGGAATATTGAAATGGTTGATCGGCGACTCGGGATGTCCCGGCGACAGAATTCGGTGCGCCGAGCCCTTGGCCGAATGACAGTCATTACAGGTGGCCGCAAAATAGACACCGCCCAGCGATGCCTGGCCGTGCACGCTACTCTGATACATGCGAATGGCCTTGCCTTCCACCAAATCGTGTTTCTTAATCAGGTCCAAATTTTCATGACATCTGCCGCATGTTTCCGGCAGGTGAAGCGGGTTGACTCGAGAATCGCGGTCGGCCGACGGGCGGATATCGTGGCGGCCGTGGCAATCTGCGCAACAGGGAATGTCGGCGCAATCGACTCGTTTCATGCGCCCGTGCCAGACATATTCATCGGATTCGGATTCGTGGCAATCGCCGCATTTCACTTTCGGTACCGAGTCTTCGGAGTGCGGCAAATCGGTAATCGCGGTGTGGCAGTCGGTACAGCTGAATCCCTGGTGTATGGAATAATCCAGTGCGCCGTTGAATGTGCCGGTCACCTCGCCCATGGCGTTTTCGTGGCAATCGAGGCAGTCGGAGTTTTCAATCTGAGCAGAGAGGTGCGCCGCCAGCAAAACCAGCGCAATCATCGATGTCAATGCAAATCGCTTCATCGTACTCATCCTTTTCGTGAGGCCGGGAGGAAAATCCCGGCCTCGCAGTGTTTTCGTATCCGGTCTAGAAATCGAATCGGATACCGGAGCGAATCATAAAATAAGAACCTGATTCGTCTCCGTAGACCGTGCCGGCCTTGTCTTTCAGATCGGCATAGTCCATATCGGCGGTGAAGGTCACAGTCGGCGTAAACTTGTATTCCATACCGAGCGCGAAATTCATCAGCGCATAATCGATATCGGAATATGACGGCGTTTCCTCGAATGTGTAGTCGAAGTGAGTTAATCCGCCGCGCAGTTTATCCTCATAGTTGACCGTAAAGTCATCCAGTTCGCCGGTGGTCTTGTTATAGTTGACCGTACCGGTAAACGTCATATTGGTAGCAGGTATGTAGGAAACCGATGCAAAAATGCCGTGATTCTTCGACGTATAATCAACCATGCTATACGCGGAACCATAATGCTGAGCCGCTCCAACGGAGTCGGCGAACAAATGGCCTGCTCAGCCATCGAAGAGGGGTACGGTTATCGGCCCTCTTGATGTCGACTGATTGTACGTATACCCTGTCACCAGAACCCATGCGGGATCGGGCGTCAGGGTGAGGTTCAGATTCGGCTGGAACATGCTGTGTTTCACATCCAGGGAATCGAGATCACTGTTTTTATCCATCGTCGCCTTCAGGCCCACCATCAGATTGACCTTTTCATTCGGTCGATACGACGTGCTGAACTCGAATTCGTGTTTTATCGTCGGCTCGGTCGTGATAGCCTGGTACCGAAGATCCTCGCGCTGGAAATAGAAAATGAATGTGCTGTTCGGATACGGAGCAGTCAGGATATCATTTCCTATCGCCTCAAACAGGCCGCGTCCGGATGTAAACGGATCGGAGGTCTTTTCCAACCGATATTTAATCCGGGTCGTGTGTTTGAGCCCATCGCGGTATTTGAAATTGAGCTGCCCGATGAGCGTCGTGCTGGTATTATTATCCCCATCGTATTCGGGATAATCCGCACGCGACACGCTTTCGAGTCCGCCCAATACTCCGAGAGTCATCTTCGGATTGAGTTTCGTGATGACTTCGGCTGAGCCGTCGAGGTTAGTGCGATTGAGGGCCGAGTATCTGGTGAAATCGAAACTCGGTGCTTCGACGCCGACCGGCCAGCGCCCTTCTCTGTAACCGGGGACATCAATGAACGGATCGGTATTATCGATTTTATTGACGCCCAGTTTGGCGACCAGCCGTGACTTCGGCGAAATCGGCGCATTCAGGTTAAGCTGTCCGCCAAATGCCTCGCTGACCAGTTCGTCGCCGGTGAAATTGATTTTCTTGTTTTCCACCCGGCTGTAGGTCAGGGCCGCGGCATAGTTGGCCGTCCCGAGCATACCCTTGGATGTCACCTTATGGGACATCTTTTCGGTTTCGGGATACTGGTTTATTATCAGTGTTTCATTGTCGAAAATCTGACGAGAGCTGAATTCCGCTCCGGAGCCTCCGTTGACGGGATGTTTGGCTTCGTCATAATAGAAATAGGCATCGGGTCCTTTGGATTCGAATTTCCGATAACCAAAGGTATAAGCGAGTTTCTGCTCGAGCGCTTTACCTTCGAGCCCGACTTTAAAGCTGTTCGTCGTTTTTTCGACGTCAACCGACTGTGATCCCAGGTGACAGTTGAAGCAGTGCGTATTGCCGATTTCCTGAGCATTTCCGGTTTCCCGGATCATGCGATGCGCCGCGATGACGCGGACATCGTTTTTACGGGACACAAGCAGTTCGGCCTTACCGGACATCTCCTCGCGGTGCGTCGAGAATTTCGTGACATCGTCAAGGAATTCGTGGGTGACGTATTTACCGCCGGGGCCGGTCCCCAGCCATTCGCGTGCGGCCATGTTTTCGAGCAGATCCATGCCTTTGTTATTGGTCATGGAGCGATACTGGAATTGGGCCTTGAACAAATCGCCGGTTTTGGTTTTCAAAACGCCGTTAACGTTTTCATAATCGAAATAGTGGGCGTCCAGACGAAAAATACTGGAGCCATTCTGCGAAAACGTATTCAGCTTGAATTCCGGGAACGCATTGTCACTGTAAAGCTTGTATTCGCCGACCTTGGGCGTATAGTCCTTGAAGTCGGTGTAATGACCGCCCAGCCAGAGCGAATACTTCTGAGTACCTTCACCCGTCTCCGCACTAATCATAGCCGCGAAGATCAGCAGAAGGCTGAAACCGAAAACGGATATCAATCGCTTCATTCCTTCTCCTTTCCTATCGGGTTAGGGCATTGCCGCCGGTCGAAATCGTCTGGGACGGATTATCCGAGCCATGGATGACCGAGTGACATTGCGTGCATTTGGTTAACATTGCCTTCTTGAAACCGTCATGCGTTGCCACTTCCGTACGATCCGGGGCCTGCGGGGCGGTGAATTCGCCCTCGAGGCTCTCGACACCAGCGTGGAAGTGCATGGAATGACAGTTCAGACACAGCGCCGGCTCGTTTTGCTTGAGCAGATTGTCGGCCACGGCGCCGTGCGGCGTGTGGCAAATCATACAATCCTCTTCGACCGGAGCGTGTTCGTAGACAAACGGACCTTCCTTGTCGGCGTGACAAGAGAAGCAGAGCTCGCGCCCCGTACCATCCATCGCGAATTCGACGGTGCCGCCGTGGACATTGTGGCAGTCCAGGCAACTGACTTTCCCTTCGGCAATCGGATGATGGGAGGGCATGTGAGCCGCCGCCCGTACTTCACTATGGCAAGTGTAGCACAGGTCGGGTACGGCAGCGATGCTGCCCTGTTCGGCGGGTACGTGCACCTTGTGACAACTCGCACACGAGACGTCTGCGCCACGATGAGCGGAGAAGGCCCAATCATCAAACTGATGCCCGGTGTGACAGGTCATGCAGGTTTCCTGTCCTGCAAACTGTCCCGCCTTGGCCGGATTGATGATTTTTCCCGGATCTCCCTCTTCGATGTGCGCCTCTCCCGGCCCGTGACACGATACGCAGCTGTATTCCTCCTTCGGTGACCCCGTCAGATAAATCCCGTGCGATGTCATGGTGAAAGACTCGCCCACATCGTCGTGGCAGGCGGTGCAATCGTCGTTAGTCAACTCGGCCCTGACGCCGGACGTCAGGATGAGCATGACTCCCAGGACGATTGCGAAGACGCTGTAGTGCACGCTTCGCCATGCCTTTGGTTTGTGAACGGATTTCATCATTCTCCCTACGTTTGTTAGTAATCGATAACTAACGGTAGTTATTGATAACTAACTGTTTACCTCTACCTGTTTGTATGACTATGTTCAAAGGAACATTTTCCTATTTAATGTGTGGATGTCGCCCCTACGGTGTAAGCCCCTTGATAAAAATCGGCACGTTATTGTCGATCACCTCTTCGGGTTTATAGGTTCGTCCCTGATATCCTCTCCAGAGTGATGCGCCCATGGCGCAGTCGAAAACCATTCCGACGAAACAGCGCGCAGTGATCTCGTTATTTTTCTGTACAATTTGTCCCATCTCGTACAAACGATTGAATTGCTCAATCAAAAACTCGACATACGGTCCTCGGACTTCTCGGAACACCTGGCGCGCCTTGCGATGCTCGCGCAGGGTCGAATACAAAAGCAGCCGGTACAACTCGTGATGCGTTTTAAAGAAATTCAGCAAATGCGAGGCCAGGCCTTTCAGGAGATCCTCGAGATTGTCCACATGGTCGAGGCTGGCGAATAGTTCCTCGTGGTTTTGCAGCTTTTTGAGAGAATCGAGCACATCGTCGTAAATCGCCTCTTTGGATTCATAGTGTCGATACAGCGCGGGTTCGGTAATACCGCAGGCCTCGGCCAATTGTTTAATCGTGACCTTGTCATAGCCGAAATGGCTGAACAGCCTGGTTGCCTCCTGAAGGATTTGCGCTTTTCTCTCGCCTGCCATGCTCCCGACTCCCGACTATAGTTAGCACTCACTAACTAATAAAATTGTCGTCAAAATAGCAAGTCTAAATTATAAAAAAGATGACATTTTTGTGACAGATTTCACATAATGCGCCCGGCGCTCCCAGCAAAGAGGACTAAAAGTATATTGATTTCTCTGCCTCCTTGTGAAAAGTGTCGCAAATTATGGATTAAATGAGTCCATGATTAGCATTATTCTTCGCATAATCTATCGGCAATTCGTAATGGATAATTCGGAGTAGTCCCGTCAATCAGGACACAGGTATTTACTATGCCCTATCTATGTCCTTTCCTGGTCTTTATGGAGTCGCCTGATTTTGTATATTCGGTCAGATACGCCAAAACACCGCGTACAACATTGGTAGAGATCCCTCCTTATTAACCCAGACCGGTGGGGCCGAGACATGCGGCCTCATCGGTATCTTTTTATCATATAATGACTTGTCTGATTTTTCCGAATTCCGACCGATTTTCCTCGACTCGGGCGCAAATTCTATCGATATTGCGGGCCGAAACAATCGGGAGGATGTTTATGAAGCGGGTTTTTCTTGGCTTACTGATAGTGTTTTTTCTGTTCGGATGCGGCGGCGGGAACTCCGAGAAGGCTCCGCAATCGAATCTGAAACCGATCGATCACCAGTGGACGGATTATTCTGCTTTGCTAACCGATTATGTAGCAGACGGATTGGTTGATTACAAGACGCTGAAAGCCGACCGTCCGCGACTCGATGCCCTAGTCGATGTCATAGCCACGGCCGACCTGTCACAATGTTCGGATGATCGGCAGCTGGCATTTTATCTCAATGCATACAATATTCTCGTCCTTCGTTCTGTGATTGATGCCTATCCGATCGCCTCGATTCAGGATATCAAGGGAGTCTGGGATAAAAATGAATGGACCGTTTCGGGGGATCAATTTACGCTGAATGATCTGGAAGAGGATGTGATTCGAGGGGAATTCGGCGAGCCCAAAATACATTTTGCATTGGCCAAGGCGGCCAAAGGTGGGCCGAAGCTGCAGGCGGTGCCGTTTATCGGCGATATACTGGGTGAGCAGTTGGCCAAGGCCGGGAAGGATTTCGCCACCGACACGAAGTACAATTGGATTGATCCGGAGCGGAAAAAAGTCGGGCTGTCGAAGATATTCGAATGGTACGGCGAGGATTTTCACAAGAAATATTATCTGCCCGGAGTCATGTTGACGCTGTGTCAGGAGGACAATGCGGCAGTGAATTTTATTTTGTCGTATTATCCCAAGGACCGACGGGCTGAGTTACAACAGATTAATTTCACGGCTCAGTATCTCGATTTCGATTGGTCGCTCAACGAGCAATAAAGATAATGATCCTAATAAAAAAACCGGCGTCCAAATTCGGCGCCGGTTTTTTTTATTAATCGCAGATTGATTTAATTGACACATCCGCATTGCGGCGGCGGTCCGCCTTTGAAAATGTTCGATATCATATAGACGGCATCTCCAATATTAATACTGCAATCTCTGTTCGCATCGGCCGCATTTAGACACGGCGGTTGCGGTCCGCCCTTGAAGATATAGCCTATGAGATAAACGGCGTCGCCGATATTGAAAACGCCATCGTAATTGGCATCCCCCGGTACGACGCAGCAGTCGACTTCCCACCGGGTTGCCCATTCCCGGAGATTATCCAGATCCGCCCCAAAGCCCGCCTGGCCTGATTTCCCGGTCGCAATGATCTGGACATATTCGAGGGTATCGCCGACTCCCAGAGAGACCGCATCAAATGTAATCAGGGTCGACAAATCGACGGCCATCGAATCGGGATGTGAAGAATGATATGTGCTATATCCTTCTTCACCGGCCATGAGTTGATACATCGGCCCCGGCGGCAGGGGGGCATCGGTTCCGTACGGGCCGGATGTATAGACATAGGTCGCATTGTCGATCGTTTGCGCGTTCTGCGGAATAAAATTGAGCGATGAAATACCGGCGAACCGATCGTTTTCCAATTGTCCGCAGTCGCCGTTGGTCACGTTGTCGTACTCATATCCCTGCTGCCAGATAGTTTTTTGCCCGACATCAAATGCAGATGTATTATCCATACCGGAATCGGACGGCACATCCCAATCGAACAGGCAGCCCAGAACTACATTCGTGAGCTCCGCATCGGTATTGTTATAAAATCTATACCGCTGCACCATCCCCTCGCAGGTATCCGGGTGTGTCGGGACATAATATTCCAGAATACACCCGATGGAACCGTCGCGGGTTTCGAATTCGGTTCGTGCAGTCGTCATATTCGGATCGCTGATTGAGTCGATCTCGATGCTCGCAACCGGCCAAAATCCTGATTCCGCAGTCCAGTAACTGTGATACATATGGAACAACAGCGTATCGCCGTTTTCGATGCGACCGACCAGCGGAGTCGACAGATACAGGTAGAGTTCCGGATCGGTATATGCTGAGAATGTATCGCAATCGTCGATGTAATCCAGTGTGTAGTTGGCCTTATTCATGCCCGCGTTGCCGCAGTTATTGATTTTCAATTGTTTACAAGTGGTTGCCAGAACCTCGTCCATTTCGGGATCGACAATGGCATACCACAGGCATACGGGAATGTCTTTTCTGCAACTGTCGCTTTCATTCCATGCATAAACGGACATGACGGCTTCCCATACCACTCCCGGTATCGCGCCGCTCGGTGTGGAAAACAGCAATTCCACTTCGGCAGTATCATCGACGGCAACTATGCCGGATGTACTGCTTGGCGTCAGCCAGTCTTCACCTATTGTATATTCTATTTCTATTGCATAATTATATTCCAACAGGCCGGGATATAATTTATAGTCGAATGTCGTCGTCGGATGGACATTGCTGACAAAAATCGGATTAGCTGGATAGCATAATCCGAGCCCCTCGCCCACATTATCTTGTACACAATTGAATTCATAGGACATGTTTCTGCATGGCGTCGTCGTCCAGACGACCGGATTGTATTTGAGCGCATTCGCGGTGAGTGGTCCGGGAGCCAGATCATCGATGAAGAAAATATCGAGCACATCCAGTCCGGTATTTTCGCCGCAGGTTTCGGTTCGGCTGTAGCGGGTCATGGACATATACTCTTCGCTGTGGCACTGCGGGAATCCGCACATGCAGTTGGAACAACCGTTGATCGGAAAGGGATTATCCGTTATCTGTCTCGGTCTGTCCCAGTATAAGCCGCCATTGTCCGAAACTGCCATATACAAGTAACCGACGGCGTTTTTGTCATCGCTGCTGATATCGTATTGCACGCACGGGCTGCCGTAATACGGCCCCTCGAATCCGTCATAGTACAATTCGGGCGGTGCGAAGAGGGTGAAGGCGGCATAGATATTGCCGTTGGCGCATTCGGCCAGAGACAAATAAGCGGCATCTTTACGATTAGTCCCGGGAAACACGCAGGTATCGTTTTCCCTCGTCCTCAAATACGGAGTGGAGTAGACAGTGCGAATCCCGGCGCTCTGGCTCCAATGCTGGACCGAGCAAAATCTTTGATAGGTGGAATAGTCATTGAAGAATCGTCTGGTATTCCAGATGAGGTGCAGTTCACCGTTCTGATCGTACAAGCCCTTGACCTCGTTATAGGCAAACTCCAGCCCAGCCAGTGAGCCCGGCTTTTCGTAATTACTGGCGTTACCTCCGGACAGAGTTCCCAGCTCAATTTCATGACTGATGGATGGCCCCGGTGAAGCACTGACCCAGTCAGCTCCTTGCACGAATGATTCGGCATAATAGACATCCAGTTCGGGAGCCTGTAATTCCTCGTCTGGTCGATACCATTCGCATGGCGCGATCCATGCGATGGCGACTTTGTCGGAATTCGGGTCGGCAATGACGGTCGGCGTGGCTCGGGTCACGGTATCGATGATGCGCTGGTCGGACCAGACACCATTGCCTGCGCCGTAGGGACCGACCCTTCTGTAATAAGAGGCCGTAACAAGATAATTCGGGCTTTTTTCCGTCGTCACCATATGCAGGACGGTTTCGGTGCCGAACTGCATTTCGATCTGCGGCCAGAGATTCGGATTATCGGGGCCTGTTCCCTCTTGTCCCGGATAGGCGTGCCCATAGATGTCGGTCGGGCTGTCATCGGTAAACAGGCCGATAGGGTCACTTTCCAAGCCATAGGCGAAATCGTAAAATGCGGCGGAACGATACGATGTGTTGTCGGACAGATTCCCGGCAATGACGGGGAAATACGATGACTGATACAGGTCGAGAGCGGCGAATCCAGTTTTCGGATAAGCGATATCAAGCCCGGCGGTGAACAACTGGAAGCAACCATTCAGATCCCAGGCGCTGTAGCGGATATCACGATTGGGGAAATTCTCAAGCGTATCGTTGCTGACGGTCCAGACGAAGTGCAGGCGATCTGTGCCGCCGTGTTCGATCAATCGCGGCACCGAATAATTGGCCTGTAAATCGTAGTAGGTATAGCCGATCGTTTCACCTTTGCTTGCGGATGCCGTCGATTGGACCGGCTTTCCTGCATCCGATGCGGAAGAGACTTTTAGCTGTTGTTTCTTGATCGGTTGACCGGCGGCAAACGCGATCATTGGTGCGAGGGACACTATTACTATCATGGCGGCGGGAAGTAATCGTTTTCTTAACGCTCCGTACATAACTCCTCCTTTAGGTTTCAACCACATGACAGACAATGACGCTCAGGGGGAGTTAGTCAATACATCCGCATTGTGGCGCCGGGCCGCCTTTGAAAATATGGGAAATGCAGTATACCGCATCACCGATATTCAGACCGCAATCATGATTCCAGTCTGCCGCATTCATGCATGGCGGACGAGGACCGCCTTTGAAAATATGGTTTATGTTAAATACGCAATCCCCGATATTTACAACTCCGTCTCCATTGGTATCTCCGGCCAGGACGCAACAATCCTGCAATGAGTCGGGAACCAGGCTGTTGAGGCTCGCGATGAGGTCAGGCAAGCCGGTTTTCCCGGTGCCGATGACTTGCCAGATATCAATCGTTTCACCGGGTGACAGAAAATAACCTCCGTATGTAATCAGTGTCCCCAAATCAACGGCGACGGAATCCGGATGCGGCGAATTGTAAATGAGATAGCCCTCGAATCCCCTCATCAGTTGATATGTCGGTCCGGCGGGAAACGGGGCATCTGCACCATACGGGCCGGTATCATATACCCAGGTGGCGAGATCGATCGTCATCATATTCATGGCTTCTTCAATGACTTTTACGCCGGCAAACCGATCATCCTCGTACTGACCGCAATCGCCGTTGGTAACATTGTCATATTCATAGCCTTGTTGATAAATGATATTGTCGCTGGATATAAAGCCTGATGTATTTCGCATATTCGTATCTGACGGGACATCCCAGTCAAAGAAACTGCCGAGGTATACATTGCCCAGCGAAGTGCTCCTCAGATTGGTAAACTGGAAATGCTGTACGACACCTTCGCAGGAATCCGGATGGGATTTTGCATAGTACGTAAGAATACAACCGATAGATGTGTCGGCGGTCACGAATTCCGATGTGGCAATGGTCTGTCCCGGTGTCGAAATCGAGTCAACGGTCATTTCGCCAATTGGTCGAAATCCATTGTCGGCCAGCCAGTCTTTGGTATAGCCCTGGAAAACCAGTGTGTCAGTACCTTCGAGGCGGGCAATGATCGGCGTACCCATATACAGGTAGATATTCGGATCGGTAAAAGTCTCGAATGTGTCGCAATCATCAATAAAATCCAGAGTCGCGTCGGCGACCCCCAAACCGGAACCTCCGAAATTATTTATGGCGAGGCGCTTGCAGGCGGTGGCAATGGTCGCCTCGGCAGGCTGTTCAATCGTCCCGACAGTTAAGCAAACCGGCATAGTATATACAGGATCCTCGGGAGAAATCGTGAGAATAAACATACATTGCCAGGTGCTCGGCTCCGTGGCGCCGGACGGCATTTCGAATAGCAGCGTGTCATCGACACTTTCATGTGGAAGCAATATGCCGGATGATGGATTTGCGGATGCCCAGCCATCGCCGTCAGTATAGACTACGGAAATGGAGTAAGAAATCGGCAAGTCCGTGAAGTTCGGAATCGCGAACACATAAGTCGTGTCCGGATTGGCTGAATTGACGGCCAAAGGTGTCCTCCCATAGCACCAACCCAGTTCGAACAAAACAATGGTGTCGGCGAGACTGGCGGCGTTACCCTGCTCCAGGTTAATCAATGTAGGCTGATTTTCCGGGTCAATGGCGACTTTATTGATTGGCTTGTCTGCCGACATTATGTGAGGTGTGAGGACTAACAATACGAGTAGCGTGGTGGGGAGTAACAACATTAGCAGATTTCTGCTCATACCCAACTCCCTTTCTCTGTAGACTTTGTATACATGAGATATTTCGGCAATGTGCGTGCTCGCCACATTACCCCCAAAAGCTATCCCTATATTAAATATATAATAATCATCGATTTATGCAACGTGATTTTCGATTTCAATTCTGTAAATCATTTCTCATTGCAGTAAAAATCCTCGGCTAAGTACCGATATTGTAATAAGGTACCTGAAAACCAACGGGGAGACGTATGCCTGAAATCGGCTCACAGAGCGGATACAGTCTTATCGAAGTCGTTGTCGTGATTATTATTCTGGGGATTTTAGCATCGGTCGCGCTGCAACCGACCGGCGAAATCGTCACGACGGTGCGGACTGAGGAGACGAAAGCCGAAATGGAACGGTTGGCATTTGCCATTGCCGGTAATCCGGTATTGGTTTCGAATGGTATTCGGACTGATTTCGGTTATGTCGGCGACGTCGGTGCGCTGCCTCCGAACTGGGATGCGCTGGTCACCAATCCGGGAGGTTTGTCAACCTGGAATGGACCGTATATTCAGGATGCTTTCGCGGGAGGAACAGGCAATAACGAGTTTAAATTCGATGGCTGGGGCGCTCCGTATTCGGCGCCGGGGATTTCGTTCTCATCGGTCGGCAGTGGCGAAACGATGACGCGGAAAGTATCCAACTCCGTTGATGACTTGCTGTACAATCAGGTAACGCTGACGGTGTATGATTTGGATTTCTCTCCCCCGGGGATCGATAATATCGATTCCGTCGAGTTTCATCTCATCTATCCCAACGGTACCGGCGGCTTTGAAACCGCCTCGGATTTTCCTGATCGCAATGGTATGGTGACATTCGATTCGGTGCCGATCGGTGTACACCTGCTGCATGTCGAGTACATTCCGGATAATGACACGATTACGAGAAAAATAAATGTCAATCCCGGACAACACTATTATGGTGATATCCAGTATTTCGCGGATGTCTGGCGACCGGATACCGGCAGTACTGGCGGTGCGACGACGCTGGAATATGTCGGCGAGTCGGATACTCTCACGTCGGTGAACTGCTTCCGCCTTGTGTTCTGGGTCGTTAACAACACCGGCGCATCGGTAGATATTACTTCGCTGAAACTGACCTGGTCCTCTCCGACGGCTTATTACCAGAATGTATTCTGGGGTGGAACGCAAGTACGCTCAGGTAGTCCGGCTCTGGGGTCCGGAGGGACGGCAGTATTTTCAAGTACCCGAACTATCAATGCCGGAGCATCCGCTCAAATCAGAATAGAACAGTTTCATAGGAATTCCAATGGCGGCGGGCCGCCGGTCGACATGACCGATACCGATTTCACGGTCGAATTATCCGATGGTACGACATTTACCTTCAGGGCGGATTTATGCGGCGGATGATGATTCATAGTAAATCCGGGTTTACGCTCATCGAGGTGTTGATGATGATTGTCATCATCGGTATCCTCGCCGCGGTAGCATCGACTACCCTGACAGAATCGGTCGAAGATGGGCGGATGAGCGAAACCGAATCGGAGATGCAGATGCTGGCCGATGCCATTATCGGTAATCCGGAAATGATGTCGAACGGTCATCGATCGGATTTCGGATATGTGGGGGATGTCGGATCTTTTCCGCCGAATCTTCAGGCGCTGTATCAGAACCCGGGTGGGTTTGCAACGTGGAATGGGCCGTATATCGCGCAGGAATTTGTGCAGGATAGTACCGGATATACCGTCGATGAATGGGGCTCGCCGTATTCTTATGCCGGAGGCATCGTTATTACATCCGGCGGGAGCGGTGCAACGATCTCAAAAACATTCGCCAGCGCGACGTCGGATTATCTGCTCAATTCGTTGCGCGGGAGTATTTCGGATGCTGCCGGAGATGCGCCGGGCTTGAAATACGCCGATTCGGTGCGAATTGCAATTACGATTCCGGATGGCACCGGATCGACCGAGGACAAAGCCTACCCGGTCGATTATGCCGGAAGTTTTTCGCTGGATTCGCTGCCGGTCGGAACACATCCGGTGCGGGCGATATTTATTCCGCAATACGATACGCTGACGCGCTTCGTAACGATTTTGCCTCGCCACAAGAGCCGCATTGACTTGAAATTCGCAGCAGCCTATTTTACGGCCAGTTCGGATTCGACGCCCACGATCAATGATACGCTATATTTCTCAACGGCTCAAGCCGCCACTTTCCTGAGCATGGGAATCAATGAGGATGAAGTCATCGTCTATGACGGTCCGGCTGATATCGGGCAGATGTTCCTCGATGGTGACACAGTCTTTTCCGGCAATGAAATTATCGACGCGTTTCATATTCTGGAAAACGGCCGGTATGTCCTTTCGACTGCCAGCGCAGCCACAATAAGCGGCGTGTCATTTCAATCCGGTGATATCGTCGAGTTTAATCCGACGACGGGAACAGCAAAAATTATCATAGCAGGAGCATCGTTGTTCGCGAGTACCGAGAACATCGATGCGCTTTATATACAGGACGACGGCAACATTTTGTTGTCCACCGACGGCAGCGCGGCGATCGGGGCATTGAGCTTTGAGGACCGCGATATCGTCGAATATAATCCGACCACCGGAGCGGCTTCGCTATTTTTGGACGGCAGCACGGTGTTTACGGGCAGCGGAAACATCAATGCCCTATCTCTTTCCGACAGCGACACAGTCATTCTATCGGTCGACGAATCGAGCGCAACCCTGGCCGGCGTTATATTCGGGCGCGAGGACTTGATTGCATATTCGATATCGACCGGCACCGCATCGGCTTATTTCAACGGGGAGGACTACTTCGATGCTTTGCCGGTCAATATAAATGCGTTGCATGTCGGAACGGGCATCGGATCGACGGTCAATCCGACCGCCGGTTTGGTCGGACACTGGAAGCTCGATGAGACCTCGGATACGACAGCCGCGGATGCCTCGGGCTATAATAATCACGGGATATTGCACAGTTTTGCCGGTACTGAATGGAATACCGGAAAAATAGACGGCGCACTGGAGTTTAACGGAACCTCAGAATATATCGAGGTACCGCACGATGCGGTTCTCAACGGTGTCAAACAGCTTGCCTATACTGCCTGGGTGTATCCGCACAGTTGGAGCGGAACTCGTCAGGTTATGGCCAAGTCGGTGCACGGCGGCGGAAGCGGCCGGTCACAGATGGGAATATTTTCGGAGAGCGGTCTTTTATATGGCCGCGCCGAGACGCTGGGCGGACGGCGAAATATATCGGCGACATTGCCCGATCTCAATCAATGGTCGCATGTCGCGCTCGTGTTCGACAGTGTGAGTTTGAAACTGTATGTAAACGGTGTCATTGCCGATTCGAGTACATTCTCGAATACATCGCTGGTGCAAACGACGGACATGATGTGCATCGGCAAGCGAGTCGGAACGGCTCAGTATTTCTTCGACGGTATGATCGATGATGTGCGCGTATACAACATTGCCATTAGTTCGTCGGTCGTGGAATCGCTATATGAGATGGGAAACTAACGTGACGGTCCGAATCTCACATAGTCGTGGATTTACTCTTATCGAGCTGATAATGGTCGTGGTTATCATCGGAATTCTGGCCTCGATTGCGGCTCGGAAATTCGGTTCGCTGGCGGAAACCGTTCAGGTAGAAGAAACGATGAAGGAGATGGGCGATATCGCCAATGCGATCGCGGGAAATCCCGATCTGCAGAATAACGGCATCCGCAGTGATTTCGGCTATGTCGGTGATGTCGGTTCACTGCCGCCGAATCTGGATGCGCTGGTGTCCAATCCCGGAGGATTCACGACCTGGAATGGCCCGTATCTGCAAAACAGTTTTCAACAAATCTCAAATGACTATAAGGCCGATGCCTGGCAGAGTGAATACACGTATTCCGGAGGCGTTTTGCTGACCTCGACGGGATCCGGTGAGACGATCGAGCGGAGACTGGCGAAAAACACGAATGAACTCCTCCGCAATCGTGTGACCGGTAATATTTTCGATTATGACGGCACACCGCCGGGAATCGATTATAAAGATTCACTCACGGTATTTCTTACATACCCCAACGGCAGTGGCGGTTCGACAACGAAGTCGGCCTCGGTCGGCAACGGCGGGTATTTTTCATTCGATTCGATCCCTATCGGTAATCATACGCTGGAGATCGTGTATCAGCCTCAGGATGATACGATTCGCCAGTTGGTATCGGTCGAGCCGGGTTCTAACACCTATGGCGAGTATCGCTTGACCGGCGATGTCTGGCGGGGTATCAGTCTCACGACCGGATTGGTCGGCTATTGGCCGCTCGATGAATCATCCGGCCTGACGGCATCGGATGCATCGGGTAACGGAAATGACGGCACGCTGACGCATATGACCGGAGCCGAGTGGACGACCGGAAAACTCGGTAATGGGTTGTCGTTCGATGGCGTCGATGATGAAGTAATCGTTCCGGATGATGATATGCTCGATGGTATGACGCAGATGTCGTTGGCCTACTGGATTTATCCGACCATCGTCGACGGGAATCCTCGAGGACCGGTATCCAAGCGCGTCCACTGGACGACGGAGTATTCATATGGGACATTTCTGTATACCGGCAATCATTTCACGGTCGATATCTCAGGCAACAATGATCGATTCGCCTGTCCCTCCGTCATGCAGGCCAACCGCTGGTACCACATCGTCGTGGTATTCGACGGGTCGCTTCCGGCCGATGATCGGGTGATGGTGTATATCGACGGATCATTAGAACACACGGCGCATGAGACGAGTACGGCGATTCCGAATACGTCGTCGGATTTCTATATCGGCCACTTATACGGCAATGCAAGCGGTTTCTTTGCGGGCACGATCGATGATGTCCGCCTGTACAATATTGCCCTGACGGAGCAGGAGATTCTGGCGCTCTATCAGGCAGGGAGTCCATCATGAGGTCTATGAATACGAATCAACGCGGCTTTACGCTTATTGAAATTGTACTGGTTGTTATCATACTGGGCATACTGGCGACGATTGCATCCCTGAATTTCAGTTCCACCGTCGAGACTGTGAAGCAGGAGGCAACGATGGCCGAGATGCAGTCGATTATCAACGGCATCGTGGGCAATCCGCTGGTCGTTGCCGACGGGCATCGCACCGATTTCGGGTATGTCGGCGATATCGGGGCTCTCCCCCCGAATCTCGATGCGCTGGTCGTCAATCCCGGATATCCCAACTGGAAGGGGCCGTATGTTAATCCGGGCATCACATCCGATGATTTCAAGAAGGACGGCTGGAATCAGCAATATATTTATGTCGACACACTGTTGCGTTCGGTAGGGTCCGGTACGAATATCGACAAGCTGATCGCTATCAATCGCGCGGCATTATTGTCGAATACAATTCAGGGGTATATCACCGATGCCAATGGTTCGCGCCCCAATGGTCTGTATGTCGATTCTCTTCTGGTTGCACTCACCTATCCGAACGGAAGCGGCGCGCTGTCCACGACGTATACGAATCCGGATTCCAAGGGACGATTTCAGTTCGTGAATACACCGGTCGGTGTACACAATATTCGAGTGATTTATATCCCCGATCATGATACGTCGACCTATACGGTCGCGGTTAATCCCGGGCGCAGTACTAATCTGCAGATTACCTTCCCAGCCGATTTATGGTAGGGCGAGTTACCGCGACAGAAATTATCTTTTATTAATTCTCCCGGAGTATTAGATTACTTCTTTCCGGGAGGATGTATGCCGAAATCGAAATCAATCACCGATGCCTATGGGCGTGAAATTTACGATTATTACAATGGCGATAGAAAGGCCTATGAACTCGTCGAGCGCGATGACGGGTACATTGATCTGAGTACCGGGCCGTCCGTCTATTTTGCCGAATTTAAAAACTGGTCGGCAAATGAGAAACAGGCGATTAAATTCGCGAGAGGCCGCGTACTCGATCTCGGCTGCGGCGCGGGACGAGTATTACTGCATTTAAAAAGTAAAGGTCTTGATGCCGCAGGCCTTGATACCTCCCCCCTGGCGTTGGATGTGTGCCGCAAGCGCGGGCTGACAAATTTGTATCAGCGATCAATCACGAAAATGGGAAAAGACATGGGGCAGTTCGATACGTTCGTGATGTTCGGGAATAACTTCGGCCTGTTCGGATCGTTCAAGCGTGCGCGGTGGCTATTGAAGAAGATGTACAATCTGAGTTCGGACAATGCGCGCATCATCGCGACGACATGCGACCCGGGAAATACGACATTCGAACCGCATCTGCAATATCATAAACTGAATAGGAAGCGCGGGCGGATGATCGGGCAGATTCGACTGCGCATTCGCTATCGAGGCTACAAGTCATCCTGGTTCGATTATTTACTGGTTTCTGAGAAAGAGATGCGGGATATCCTGAAAAGTACCGGCTGGGAGTTGAAGAAAGTCTTCGACGTCAATGCACCGATTTATTCAGTCGTTATTGAGAAGGCAAAGTGAGAGATATGGAAAGTATCTTCTATCGGCCGATCGGAATCCTACATACGCCGTTTCCCGAGCCAAAAGGCGTACCGATTCAGCCAAATCGCGGCAAAGGGATAAAGGGCACTGTCGAGGTATTCGATGAGTTTGTCGAGGGGCTGGCCGACCTTAATGGTTTTTCGCATATCATCCTGCTCACGCACCTGCACAGGTCGACGGAGTACAAACTGAAGGTCGTGCCGTTTCTGGATGAAGTCGAGCGGGGAGTTTTTGCAACGAGAGCGCCGCGGCGACCGAATCCGATTGGATTGTCCGTCGTGCAATTGATTTCTATTGAGCGTAATATTCTGCACATCGAGGATATCGATATCGTTGACGGGACGCCGCTGTTGGACATCAAGCCGTATGTGTCGTCGTTCGATAAAGAGACCGAATATCGCACCGGCTGGCTGGAGAAGAAGACCGGCCCGGATTCGGAGCATAAAAAGGCCGACGGGCGATTTGAGGAGTAAGACTAATTTCGTCCCGTAAATCCTAATTAATTGGCTGTCATACGAATAAATCCGCTTTGAAAAATCCACCTTCGCCTGTATACTATATATATTAACCGCACATACAGCGAACTGTCCGCACATTCTTGTACGAGGGTATCATTATGGGGTCTTTATTTGCTAAATTCGCTTATGCCTGCTGCTTCATTATAGTCTTTTCATTCGCATTACTTTCAGCAACAATGCCTCCGGCGCCGCCGGAGTGGTACACCGAAAAACTACACGTCCCAATTCCCGAGAACTACTCGCGAGCAGTTCCGCCTCAGGCGGCCAAGCTGCACGAGGATTTGCCGGATCGGGTTTTGAACAAACGTCTGGCCGATACCGACAACCTGCTTTTGATCCTGGTCCAATTCCCTGATAATGCCGCAGATGAGATCGCTCACCCGGCCTCGGCTTATGAGGACATGATGTTTTCGACCGGCGTTGTTCCGACCGGTTCTCTTGTCGAATATTATCAAGAGGTTTCATACGGGGCATTCACTCCGGCCGGTACGGTATCTGTCTGGATAACCGCTCCTCATCCCTATTCGTATTATACCGACGGCGACTACGGTATGGGCGGATATCCGAATAATTCGCAGGGGCTTCTTGAAGACTGTGTCGATATCCTCGATCCGTTTCTCGATTTCAGTCAGTTTGATAACGACAATGACGGGTTTGCCGAGGGAATATTCCTCGTGCACGCGGGACCGGGTGCGGAAGAAACCGGCAGTGTCGATGATATCTGGTCACATGCCTGGTATCACGATTATGAAACCGAGGACGGTGTGTGGACCGGCCGATATTCGACCGAGCCCGAGGAATTCATGGACGGCAGTATGATCGCCATCGGCGTGTTCTGCCATGAATACGGGCATGTACTCGGATTGCCTGATTTGTATGACACGGACGGCTCATCCGAGGGAGTCGGCGTCTACTGTCTGATGGCAGGCGGATCATGGGGAGCGCTCCCCGGTGATCCCTGGACTCCGACGCATATGTGCGCAGAAATGAAATATCAACTGGGATGGATGACGCCGATCGAGGTTACCGGAAGTTTGAGCGCTGAGCTGATTCCGCCGGCTGAGACGAATGCGGTGTGTTATCGGATAACGAATCCGTCCAATCCAACGGAATATTTTCTGATTGAAAACCGATCCAAAATCGGGTTCGACTCACATTTCAGAGGAAATGGCGGATTAGCCATCTGGCATGTCGATTATGACGGCTGGCAATCGAATGAAGCGCATCGCTATGTGACACTCGAACAGGCGGACGGCAACGGAGATCTGGAGAGAGATCATGGTACCGGCAACAGGCATGAGCGCACGAATCGCGGCGATGCCGGCGATCTTTATCCGTTTGTCGAGGGAACGAATGACTATTTCAGTTTTTCATCGCATCCGAGCAGCTATTCCTATGACGGCATGACGGCCTTTTTGACTCTCGACAATATCGCCTTTTCCGGTGATGATATTTCGGTCGACATCATAGCCAATTCGACGGCTCCGATTTTCCGCTTCGATTCATACTTCGTCAATGATGCCATTTCACAAGTCATTGAAAACGGCAAGCCCGACAATGGCGAAACTGTTGGGTTGAGTATTACTCTGGCAATTGACGGCGCGGATGTCAGTTCCTTGCAAGGTATTCTCTATTCGGATGATGCGCGAGTGGATATCATCAAAAACAGTTCGACGTATCCGTCAGGTGATCATATTACGTTTGTCGATAATTACTCCGATCCATTCCGGGTGGAGATTCTCTCAGCAGCGACCGATTCTGCGGTGACATTCGTCCTGTCACTGTTGGCCGACGGGCAGCCGTATGAACTGGATTTCACGATGAACATCAACCGACAGAATGTGCTGGTTGTACTCGACAACAACGGATCGCACTGGTCTGATAATATCGTCGAGGCGCTGCACAATATCGGATCGTATTCATTTGATGTCTGGTCGGTCGAGGAAAACGGCAGTCCCGGGTACAACGATATGATTGCATACAATGCGGTGTTGTGGACGACCGGATCGTATTTTGGAACGCGCACGAGCTCTCCCGATTACGAGTACTGTCTTTCCGCGAATGAACTGAATTCACTCACCCGGTATCTCGATACTCACGGTCGCCTGGGTTTGTTCAGCCAGGATTATTTATACGATGTCGGGCTCAACAGCTTTGCGACCGACTATTTACGGGTGTCGAGTTATACTGAGGATCAGGGATCGGATTCTATCGTCAGTTCTTCAGGATATTATTCCGGAATCGGACACACCGCTGAGTGGTCGATGTACGATTATACTGATTTTGTCGTCCCGACCGGTCTTGCTGCAACAGCAATCGAGGATAAGGCGACTATGAACGGCGTCGGTATTCAGTATCCGTCGACGGAACCGTATATTGACTGGTATGCGGCAACTTTCACGCCGTTCGCAATCGAGCGTCTCGACCCGGCATCGCTGGAAGCGCTTCTGTCCGACTGGCTGGATTGGATCATGCTGAATCCGGGCACCGATGTGCCGATACCGCTGTACCCGATTGACGGGGACTCCCTGACCGGGAATCCGATGACGTATCGGTGGACGCCGGTTGACGGCGCGCTATCGTATTCCGTCCTTCTGCTGACGGATTCGATCATTTCGGTGGGTACGATAATCGACGAGTTCCAGACGACGAGTACGACGCTGAATTTGGGTAATATTTTGCCGGAAGGCGATTATTATTGGACGGTCAAGGCGATTGGCAGCATCGATACATCAGCAACTTCGGCAATCGAGCCATTCACTTTTTATATGAATTATTTATGCGGCGATGCGAATAATGACTGGGGAGTAGCTATCGGAGATGTCGTGTTTATCGTCAATTACATATTCAAAGGAGGTCCTCCTCCGCCTATACCGGCGGCGGCGGATGCCGACTGCGGCGGATCGGTGAATATCGGTGACGCGGTGTATCTGATCAATTACATATTCAGAGGCGGCCCAGCCCCCTGCGCCAACTGTACGAACGATATTTAGTCTGAATTCGATAACGGATACCGGCGGCGGACACAGCGAGGCGGTCGTATGGTTACAGCCCGTCTTCGCCGCCGGTGTTTTTACTTTAAAATATTTTGAAGTAACAAATTACTATAAGGGGCCTGATTGTAAGAAATTACGCTTATAACCTCAATAGAATAAATTAGACACACAGTAATTTAGAATTAATGAAATTAACTTGACAGACATAAACAATAATTCTATATTAGAACAGAATATTCAATACATTGATTTTACTCCCAAAAATAAAAATTGGCAAAGGATGAGGTATGCGACTATTCGTTTTACTATCGGTGTTCTGTATTATATTTTTCTCTCAAGTTGAAGCCAATCGATATGCTCTTCAATTTAATGGCATCCAGCAAGTGCAGATTTCTCATTCTGCAAACCTTAGTTTTTCTGACACATCTCAATTCACTATTGAACTGTGGATATATTTGACTGATTCTACAAGTGTTAACCACTTCATAGGAAAACGTCAGCACGAAAATACAGCACCTAATTATCAACTGGCTTACGACCCAGGCAATTTAACTCAATTTAATTCCGGCAATACAGACTACTTACAATTAAATAATCAAATAATGTTTAATACTTGGACGCATCTTGCCGTTACCTACGATGGTCATACTATGCATATATATGTAAACGGTGTTCTGGATAATTCTGGTGATATTGATATTAGCGCAGAAAATAGTGTTCCATTAAAAATCGGCGAATCTGGTGGCACCGATCCCACAGGATTTCCTAATAAAGGTATGAAGGGATATATTGACGAAGTTCGTATCTGGGAGAGGCAAAGAGACTCTTCAGAGGTTGCATATTATTTTAATCGGATAGTTGCTAGTGATGCTGAAGGATTAGTTGGTTATTGGAATTTTGATGAAGATTCTTTGAGTCAGGATGTTTTTGATTTATCTTCAATGAATAATAACGGGATATTAGGAATTGACTACGGTCTGGCATATGATCCTATTAGAGTTAGTTCGACTTTATCATTGATTGAAGCCGAGGATAATGACAATGATGGTTTTACGGCTGATGTCGACTGTGATGACAATGATCCATATACTTATCCCGGGGCGGCTCCGAATGATGATATCGATGCCTGTATGCGGGATGCCGATGAGGACGATTACGGTGATATCGACGCTACCGGCGATATCATGCCCGGAACGGATTGCGATGATTCCCAACCTCTTGCCTATCCGGGTGCCGTCGAGACATGGTACGATGGGGTTGACCAGAACTGCGATGGTCTGAATGATTTTGATCAGGACGGTGATGGATATGTTCATATCGATTATCCTGAAGAGGCCGGTGGTTCGGCTCCATTCACGGGTGACTGCAACGATGAGAATCCGGATATTAATCCCGGCGCGATAGAAGTGTGGTATGATGGAGTAGATCAAAACTGCGATGGCAAGGATGATTTCGATCAGGATGAGGATGGATATGCCATTGATGTCGACTGCGATGATGAGAATCCGGAAATAAACCCCGGCGCCGCGGAAACCTGGTATGATGGCATTGATCAGAACTGCGATGGCCTCAACGACTACGACGCTGATTTCGATGGATACGTATTAGAAGGATTTGATTCTGAGGCTGGCGGTTCGGCTCCGGGAATCGGAGACTGTGATGATACGAATCCCGAAGTTAATCCTGCAACCATCTGGTATTTCGATGCCGATGATGATGGTTGGGGAATCGAGAATGATACGTTGATGCGCTGTGAACAGCCGGTGCACTATGTATTGCTTTATCCGGATAATTGTCCTCTCGTCTTTAATCCCGATCAGGCCGATACGACCGACGGTGACGGTGTCGGCATTGCGTGTGACGATGATGATGATGATGACGGGATAGATGATACGGCGGATTATTGCCAGTTCTACTATGATCCGACGTTGCCGCAAAGAGATGTCGACGCGGATAAGGTCGGTGATTCCTGCGACAACTGTATTCATACCGCCAATGGTGATCAAACCGACAGCGATGGCGATGGCCGCGGTGATGCCTGCGATGTCTGTCCAGGCTATGATGATTTCGGAGATGATTCCGATGGCGATGGAATACCGGACGCATGCGATTGCATAGCCGGTGCCAATTGTGGGGATGCCAACGGCGATTGTTCGGTTAATATCGGTGACGCGGTATATATCATTAATTATATCTTTAAGGGACAGGCAGCACCGCAACCCGAGTGTGTCGGCGATGTTAACGATGATCAGGGACTTAATATCGGCGATGCCGTTTATCTGATATCGTATATATTTAGAGGAGGGCCGCCCCCTCATTCGACATGCTGTTCGAACTGGCCCTTTAAGACGCCATAAATAGATTCCCCCCCGGCCCGAATTCACCGGTAAAGAATTCGGGCCGGGGCAAAATCATGCCACGGCAGGTTTGACACAAGAACTTGACGAAACGGCTATTAAAACGGTGAACGAAGGCAGCCCGGTACCCCTACTTTGTGAAAAAAATCTCAAGAAACGGCCAAATCGCTTGACAACCCCGCCGAAAATTTCTTTATTGACCGGTTAGAATAAGGGTATATAGGCGAATTATATCATCGCCTGTTTTTTTGAATATGTTTGTTACATTTTTCACAATCTCAGGTACGAACGACAAAGATAAACATAAAGTGCCACAATACATTTGGCCAACGAGCTAAGGAGTATACCATGGCAGAGATTACGCCTGTCAAAGACCAAATTACGGCCGATGTGCTGGTTGTGGGCGGAGGAATCGCCGGTCTGACCAGCGCCATCGAGACCGCTGAGGTCGGCAAGCAAGTGATACTCTTGGAAAAGGAACCGTCATTGGGCGGCCGCGTCGCGGCAATGTACCAGTACTTCCCCAAGATGTGTCCGCCTACCTGCGGTATCGAGATCAACTTGAAGCGGATTCGCTCGAATCCGAACATCCGGGTCCTGACCCTCGCCGACATCGATGATATCACCGGCGAACCGGGCAATCTGGAAGTCAAAATCACGCTAAATCCTCGCTATGTCAACGAAAAGTGCACCGGCTGCGGCGAATGCGAAGCGGCCTGCGATATCGAGCGGGTCAGTAAATTCGACCATGGCATGTGCAAGACAAAGGCGATATACATCCCTCACCTGATGGCCTATCCGGCTCGCTATGTCATCGATCCGGAATTCGCCAGGGAAGAGGGTATGAAGAAGGTCGCGGACGCCTGTTCGTACGGCGCCATCGACCTCGATATGCAGCCGCAGAAAGTTACCGCCAAGGTCGGCGGTATCGTCTGGGCAACCGGCTGGCGTCCGTACGACGCCAACAAGCTGGATAATCTCGGCTTCGGCAAAATCAAAAACGTCATCACGAACGTGATGATGGAGAGATTGGCGGCGCCGGCGGGCCCGACCAAGGGCGAAGTCAAGCGCCCGTCGGACAACGGCGACATCAAATCGATCGGTTTCGTGCAATGCGCGGGGTCTCGCGATGAGAATCATCTTCCGTACTGCTCGGCCATCTGCTGTCTGGCCTCGATGAAGCATGCGACCTACATTCGCGAGCGCTATCCGGAAGCGGAAATTCACATGTTTTACATCGATGTCCGCTCACCCGGCCGTCTGGAAGACTTCTATGTTGCCCGTCAGGAGGATGCGAAAATGCACTTCCATCGCGGCAAAGTGGCAAAGATCGTCGAGAATCCGGCAAACGGGAATGTCATTCTCCACGCCGAGAATACGCTGACCGGCGAAATGCAGAAGATGGAAGTCGATATGGCGGTTCTGGCCACCGGTATGGTGCCGAACACCGTCGACAGCCCGCCGCCGTTACAGACCAGGCTGGACGATTTTGGGTTCATAGCTCCGGACAACAACAACGGTATCTTTGGTGCCGGCGTGGCGTCTCGTCCTTCCGACGTCTCCTGCGCCAATATGGATGCCACCGGCGCCGCCCTGAAAGCTCTCAACTGCGGTGTGAGGAGGTAAGCCATGGAAGCGAAAATCGGAGTATATATCTGCAAGGGCTGTGATATCGGCAAATCCATGGACGTCGATGAAGTCATCGGCGCCGGAAAAGAACAGGGCGCGGCATTCTGCAAGGACCACGATTGTCTGTGCAGCCCCGAAGGCGTCCAGTTCATGCGCGACGATATTAAGGCCGAAGGCGCCAATCGCGTCGTGGTGGCCGCCTGTTCCCCGCGCGTCTTCCCCGAATTGTTCAACTTCGGCGATGACGTGTTAGTTCATCGCGCCAACCTGCGCGAACAGGTTGCCTGGTGTCATACACCGAATGATGAAGACACACAGAAACTGGCCAATGACCAGGTTCGCATGGGCGTCGCCGCGGTCAAGGTCACAGTTCCTCCGGAACCGTTCACCGAAGAGACCTCGAAAGACATTATGGTCATCGGCGGCGGTGTTTCCGGTATGAATGCTGCCATCGCGGCGGCTGATGCCGGTCATAAAGTTGCCCTGGTCGAAAAGACGGGTCAACTGGGCGGCTGGGCTACCAAGTTTACCAAAGTGTTCCCGAAAAAGGCTCCGTATAAGGACCTCGAGGAACCGGAGCATGTCAAGCTGGCGGAAATCGTCAAGAATCATGATAACATTACGGTATACCTGAATGCGACGGTCAAGCGTACGGACGGTCAACCGGGCAAGTTTGAAGTCAAACTGAAAACCGATAACGGCTCGGCCGAATTCAAGGTCGGATCGATCATCCTGGCCTCGGGCTGGAAGCCGTATAACGCCAAGAAGCTGACGCATCTCGGGTATGGTTCCACACCGGATATCATCACCAATATCGAGATGGAAAAACTGGTCGCCGACGGCGCGCTCAAGCGCCCGTCCGACGGCAAGCCGGTCAATTCGATAGCGTTTATCCAGTGTGCCGGTTCCCGCGATAAAGATCATCTCCCCTACTGTTCGGCGGTGTGTTGCCGTGTTTCTTTGAAACAGGCCAAATATGTACGCGAGCAGTATCCGGATGCCAAGGTGTATATCATTTACAAAGATGTTCGCACCCCGGCTCAGTACGAGGCATTTTATGCCAATACGCAGCAGGATGACGGCATATTCCTGACCAAGGGTGAAATCGCCAATGTCGGCGTCGAGAACGGCATGATTAATATCGATGTCGAGGAAACGCTGCTGGGCGAAGGCATTCAGGTCCAGGCCGATATGGTCGTTTTGGCGACCGGTATGGTCCCGACGACAAAGGTCGAGGATCTGACCGGTGAAGAAGTCGCGGAAGCCCCGGCTGAAGAAGCTGCCGAGGAAGACGGCGAAAAGAAGAAATCGGAAGCGGCCGGTGCCGAGCAGGGCGCGAAGATCATTAACCTGACGTATCGTCAGGGTACCGACCTGCCGACGCTGAAGTACGGATTCCCGGATTCTCATTTCGTGTGCTTCCCGTATGAAACGCGCCGTACCGGTATTTATGCGGTCGGTTCGGTTCGTGCTCCTATGGATTTCGCCACATCGGGAAATGACGCCTATGGCGGCGCACTCAAGGCTATTCAGGCGGTCAATTCGGTAGCCAAGGGCATGGCGGTGCATCCGCGCGCCGGCGATATGTCTTACCCGGATTTCTTCCTGCAGAAGTGTACGCAGTGTAAGCGCTGTACCGAGGAATGTCCGTTCGGAACTCTGGATGAGGACGCCAAGGGTACGCCACTGCCGAATCCGTTCCGCTGTCGTCGTTGCGGCATTTGTATGGGCGCCTGTCCTGAGCGAATCATTTCATTCAAGAACTACAGCGTCAATATGATTTCGCAGATGATCAAATCAATCGAGATCCCGGACGAGTTCGAAGAGAAGCCGCGAATTCTGGCCTTTATCTGCGAAAACGACGCCTTGCCGGCGGTCGATATGGCCGGACTTAAGCGTATGCAGTACAATTCGATGGTTCGCATAATTCCGCTCCGCTGCCTCGGTTCGATGAACTCGGTCTGGGTCGGTGATGCATTGTCTGTCGGATTCGACGGCGTGATTCTCATCGGCTGCAAAAAAGGCGATGATTATCAGTGCCATTTCGTCCGCGGCAGTGAACTGGCGAGCACTCGTATGTCCAACGTCCGTGACAAACTGCAGCAGTTGGTACTCGAAGAAGAACGTGTTGAATTGCACGAACTTGCTATTTCCGACTTCCATAAAATCCCGAAAATCTTCGATGATTTCCTGGAAGTCATGGAACAGGTCGGACCGAACCCGTACAAAGGTATGTAGCAATATTCGGTCGTTCGATTGCAATAAGTTGCGAGTCAAAAAGCCCCTCGAAGTTCGAGGGGCTTTTAGTTTGAGAAAAAAGTAACGTTCTCGAACGCAGACGAGGACTACTTTATGGGTATTTGCAATATAGTCTATTCATGTCTATTTTTGAGATTGGGGCTGCTTTTAATATTTTACAAAAATTTATCCTATTGTCTTACATATTCTTACAACAACGATAAAAACGGCGACTTTACTTGAGCCGAATGGGGCACAAAGTCCGAGATAATGAAATTTTTCACAAAATGCACTTGACTATAATGTGGGAATTGGTTACTTTGGGATTTGGATTAGGAGGAGAATGTTCGGTTTTTTGTCTATTGCGAGCAGGGCAAACAGCCGACATTGTGAAAAAAAGCACAAACTCCGTAATAAGGACGACAAGATAAACGCTTGTATACATTCCAAATTGTACTTTGTAGATAAGGAGTCACAATGGCGGATCAAATCCCAAACACCCCAAAACTAGACGAGCTGGAGAAAGGTCCCTGGCCAAGCTTTGTGAAAGAAATAAAGCTGGCGGCCAAGAACAGTCCCATGTCTCGCGATCTTCTGGGACTGTTGAATCAGTCGTATGAAGAGAAAATCGGCCATTGGAAACATGGCGGAATTGTTGGTGTCATGGGTTATGGCGGTGGTGTCATTGGAAGATATTCCGATCTTCCGGAGAAATACCCCGACGTATCGCATTTTCACACCATTCGAATCAATCAGCCCTCCGGTTGGTTCTACACATCAGAGGCCCTGCGCACACTCTGCGACATCTGGGAAAAATACGGTTCCGGTTTGACCAACATGCACGGTTCGACCGGTGATATCGTCTTCCTGGGTTGCCGCACGGAAGCGTTGGAGCCGATTTTTGCAGAACTGACGAAGGCCGGGTTTGACCTCGGCGGTTCCGGTTCGGACGTTCGTACTCCGAGCTGCTGCTGCGGTCCGGCTCGCTGTGAATGGGCCTGCTACGACACGCTCGCGCTGACGTACGATCTGACGATGCACTATCAGGACGAACTTCACCGCCCGGCGTTCCCGTACAAGTTCAAATTCAAAATGTCAGGTTGCCCGAACGACTGCGTGGCCTCGGTTGCCCGCGCCGATATGTCGATCATCGGTACCTGGCGCGACGACATCCAGATGAATCAGGGTGAAGTCAAGAAATATGTCGACGGCGGTCTGAACATCCAGCGCGATGTTATCGATCACTGCCCCGGCAAATGCATGGAGTGGAACGGCAAAGAGCTCAAGATCGAGAACGGATATTGCCGCCGCTGCATGCACTGCATCAATGTCATGCCGAAAGCGTTGCGTCCCGGTAAAGATCGCGGCGCCTGTATCCTCGTCGGTTCCAAAGCTCCGATCGTGGAAGGTGCGCTGTTGTCCTCGGTTATCGTTCCGTTCATGAAAATGGAACCGCCTTATGATGAACTGAAGGACATGGTCGAACGGATGCACGACCTCTGGTGCGAAGAAGGTAAGAACCGCGAGCGTATCGGTGAGTTCATCCAGCGCGTCGGGCTCGGTAACTTCCTCGAAGAGTGCGAAATCGACATGGTTCCCGAGATGGTAGCTCATCCTCGTGAAAACCCGTACGTCTTCTACGAAGAATACTATGAAGAAGATGACGGCGAAGAGGAAGACGAATAACTCGTCGCTTTTGTAAACGAGACATTAACCTTTTTAATGATATAGAGGTTTTTACAATGGCTGAAAGATTAACCGATATAGGCCCGCCGCATTTTGAGAAGTTCTTGCCGCAAGTTATCAAGGACAACTATGGCAAGTGGCTGTATCATGAAATTTTGAAACCCGGCGTTATGGTTCACGTTTCCGAATCAGGCGCCAAGTTGTTCACCGTTCGCGCCGGTTCGCCGCGTCTGCTCAGCATCGTGAAAATTCGCAATTATGCTGACCTGGCGGACAAATACTGCGACGGACATCTGCGTTTCACCAGCCGGCACAACGTCGAGTTTCTGCTGACCGATGAAAGCAAAATCGACGCTCTTATCAAGGATTTGAATGCCCTCGGTCATCCGGTCGGCGGTATCGGCAATGCGATATCGAGCATTGTCCATACGCAGGGCTGGGTTCACTGCCATTCGGCCGCTACGGACGCTTCCGGCGTCGTGAAGGCCGTCATGGACGAGTTGACCGATTACTTCACGTCCACCAAGCTCCCGGGCAAGCTCCGCATCGCTCTGGCCTGCTGCCTGAATATGTGCGGCGCCGTGCACTGCTCGGACATCGCCATCCTCGGTATTCACCGTCGTCCTCCGCGGGTTGATCACAAGTCGCTGAACAAGATGTGTGAAATTCCGAACGTGAGTGCGGCCTGTCCGACCGCGGCGATTCGTCCGGCTACCGTCAACGGTAATCCGTCGGTCGAGGTTCTGGAAGATCGCTGCATGTTCTGCGCGAACTGCTATACGGTCTGTCCGGCTATGCCGCTGAATGACCCGCTCAACGACGGTGTCTCCATCTGGATCGGTGGTAAGGTGTCCAACGCCCGCCACGAGCCGATGTTCTCGAAACTGGCTATTCCGTTCATCCCGAACAATCCGCCGCGCTGGCCCGAAGTGACCGAAGCGGTCAAGCAGATTGTCGAGTTGTGGGCGGCCAATGCCAAGCCGTATGAACGCGTCGGTGAATGGATTGAGCGTATCGGTTGGCCGAAGTTCTTTAAGATGTCGGGTATCGAGTTCCAGAAGGAACACATCGACGACTTTAAGCACGCCGGCCTGACGTTTAAGCGTTCAACACATTTAACCTATTAAGGACAATTGTCATGGCTAAAACAGTCGAAGAAATCGCGGATGCCATGTATAAGATGGTAGCTGAGGCGCAGGGCGTCAAGAAACTGAAACCGGGCGATCTGACGAAGTTCATGATGCAGCAATTCCCGGATGAAGTCGACAAGAAGCTCTGCAAAGATGCTATCAAGATACTGGTTAACTCCGGCAAGTGCGTCTATACGTACTTCGGCGGCAGTTTCCTTGAGCTTCCTCATAAAGAAGGCGCCGCAAACGACTAATACCCGGTGTGGGTATGCAGTGCTATGGGTGTAAAGAGAGCGCGCATAGTCGTAGCCGGATTAGCCGGCGACTCGGGGAAAACGATAGTCAGTCTCAGTCTCCTGGCGGCCCTGCGCCGCCGGGGACTGCAGGCGGCTCCCTTCAAAAAGGGACCGGACTACATCGACCCCGCCTGGCTGACCGAAGCGGCCGGATTGCCCTGTCGCAATCTGGATACGTTTCTGGCCGGTGATGAGAGTGTTTTGCGCTCTTTTACGATACACTCCGCCAGCGCTGATATTGCGGTCGTGGAAGGAAATCGCGGCCTCTTCGACGGCAAAGACGCCGAAGGTTCACACAGTACAGCGGGGTTGGCACGACTGTTGTCCGCCCCGCTGCTGCTTGTCGTCAATGTCACGAAGACAACTCGCACCATTGCCGCGATTATCAAGGGTTGTCTTGAATTCGAACCGAACACGCCGATCGCCGGCGTTATCCTGAATAAAGTCGCGGGGAAGCGACATCAAAGCGTGATTACGGAATCCATCGAGAAATATTGCGGTCTCCCGGTTGTCGGAGCCATTCCCAAACTGGGAAGCGATGCCGATATCATTCCCGGGCGGCATCTGGGACTCGTCCCCCCTGCCGAATATATGGCCGCCGGTACCGTTACCGATAAACTGTGCGAAATCGCAGAAACGTATCTCGATATCGATCGCATCATCTCTATTGCCAATAGCGCGTCGGAGATGAAAGAAATCATTCCGGATGCGATTGCGACCGAGAAATCATCGGTGCGGATCGGTTACTTCGCCGATTCCGTCTTTACGTTTTATTACCCGGAAAATCTCGAGGCGCTTCAGGCGCACGGAGCCGAGCTGGTTCCGGTTTCATCACTGGCCGATTCAATGCTTCCGGACATCGACGCCCTGTATATAGGCGGCGGTTTCCCGGAGACGCACGCGGAGCAATTGACATCGAATCGGTCGCTGATGGCATCGGTCAAATCGGCAGCACAAAACAACCTACCGATTTATGCCGAGTGCGGAGGTTTGATTTACCTCTGCCGGTCATTGCAGTGGCATGACGAGACGTTTGCCATGGCCGGAGTCTTTCCGGTCGATTTGCAGATGTCGGAAAAACCGGTCGGGCATGGATACACGGAAATGACGATTGATACACCGAACCCGATTTTTGCCGACGGACTGCCGCTGCGCGGTCACGAGTTTCACTACTCGGGCCTTCTGGGCGATACGACTGGTCTGACAAGCTGTATGAGCCTGACTAAGGGTGTCGGGCTGGGGGGAAAGCGGGACGGGCTTGTTTTCAATAATACGATGGCCTGTTACACACACCTGCACGCCGCGGGAACTCCGCAGTGGGCGCGGTCACTGGTCGCATTGGCGAAAGCCTATGCCCAGTCGAAGCGCGCATCCGGAGGCGGCGGAACGGGATTCAGGATCGCCTGTATGTAATACATGATGCGCTTCAATGCGGAAGGGCATCACGACATAGGAATATATGACTGAACTCGCTGAACGGGTGCCGGCGCACAGACTCTGGCGCAGACATCACCGAAAGCGGTATACACTCAACAAGAGAGTTCACGATGGCTAAAGTTACAAAGAAGAAAAAAGGCATCCGTGGGCGGTCGTTCTCGTCCGGCGGTTCGAGTGTCGAGACATCGCCTCTGCGGCCGAAACACGTGCCGAAAACACCGCCATGCGGCAAGAATTGCCCGAATCACAACCAGATTCGCAAAGCGCTCATGACGGTATCGAAAGCCGAAGATCTGGGTAAGAGTTTTGACCAGGCAATGGAAGAAGCGGCCTACATATTTCTCGAGACGACGCCGTTCCCGTCTACCTGCGGCCGCGTCTGTCCGCATCCGTGCGAGACGGACTGTAACCGCAAGGCGCTGGAAGGCCCTGTCGGCATTAACAGCTTCGAGAGGCATCTCGGTGATTTTGCACTCGAGCACAAATTAGTCCCGAAGAAACTGACCGAAGAGAAGCGGTCCGAAAAAATCGCCATCATCGGATCCGGCCCGGCCGGTCTGTCGGCGGCCTATCATCTGGCACGCCGCGGTTATCCCGTGACGGTGTTCGAAGCCTTCCCGAAGGCCGGCGGTATGCTTCGCTATGGTATCCCCGACTATCGTCTCCCCCAGAGCGTTCTCGATGCCGAAATTCAGCGCATCTGCGACATGGGTGTGGAATTGAAGACGAATACCATGGTCGGCAAAGATCTCACGATGGATGATATCCGCAAAGATTACCGGGCTTCCTTCATCGGCCTCGGCGCCCACAAGGGCCGCCTGCTCCGTGTGGAAGGCGAAGACGCCGAAAACGTCTGGACCGGTACGGATTTTCTGCGCAAAGTCAATATGGGTGAAAAAGTCGAAGTCGGCGATAAAGTCGTGACCATCGGCGGCGGTGACACCGCTATCGATGCGGCTCGTATCGCGAGACGCCTCGGCGCCAAATCGACGATTCTGTATCGTCGTACCCAGGATGAAATGCCCGCGATCGACGAGGAAATCAAAGGCGCGCTCGAAGAGGGCGTCGAGATTCACTTCCTCGCCGCGCCGCTGTCCATCAAGAAGGACGGCAACAAAGCGACCGGTATGGTCTGTCAGAAAATGGAACTGGGCGAGCCCGATGCTTCGGGTCGTCGTCGTCCGGTCCCGATTGAGGGTGACACCTTTGAACTCGAATTCACGACGCTGGTGGCTGCCATCAGTCAGGAACCGAATTTCGAGGGCTTCGATGATTTCGTCGAAGGCAGAGACTGGATCAAGATCGACGATAAGTGCAAAACGAAAGTCGATAATGTCTTCGCCGGCGGCGACAACATCAACCTCGACATCGCCATCACTGCTATCGCGCACGGTCGATTCGCGGCCGAATCGATTCATGAGATGATAACCGGTGAAGCGCTCGTGAAAGATGATAAGGCGATTATCACCTTCGATAAGATGTATTTGCCTTTCTATCAGAAGGAACCGAAAGAGCGCACCGGTATTCATGAATTGCCGGTCGATCAGCGGTTCGTGTCGATTGATAAGGAAATCGTGAGCACCTGGAATCAAACGGAAGCGGTCGGCGAAGCCAAGCGTTGTTTGAGCTGCGGCGAGTGCTTCGACTGCGGCAACTGCTGGGGTCTGTGCCAGGACAATGCGGTCGTTAAACCGCTCGAGAAGATGGGCCAGTACAAGTTCAAACTCGATTTCTGCAACGGCTGTAAGAAGTGTGCGGAAAACTGCCCGTGCGGGTTTATCGAGATGCATTAATTGGAAGTATTTAAAACTTTGGATAGAGAATAAACAGAATAACGGAGGCATTACAATGGCTAAGTTTGAGTGGGAAGATGTCTGCATCGATGTCGATGAAGACGGATTTATGGAAGAACCGGAACAGTGGAACGAGCGCGTCGCGCTGGGCCTCGCCAGCACCGAAGGCGTAGCCGAATTGACCGAAGAGCACTGGAAACTGATTAATTATCTGCGCGATTATTATGCCAAGTACGGTATTGCGCCGATGATTCGCAAGCTCTGCAAAGAGACCGGTTTCCCGCTGAAGAAGGTCTATGAGCTGTTCCCGTCCGGCCCGGCGAAAGGCGCCTGCAAGGTTGCCGGCCTGGCTAAACCGACCGGTTGTGTATAATATACACTGTGATGTTCGGGGGTCTTTCGGATTGTGCCGCTAGACCCCCGCATTATATCAATCAACACTGCCGCCGCAGCGCAACGATAATGGGGAAACATGCTGACAACTCTTTTGACACAAAAGAGAGAGGCAATTCTGAAAAACTGGTTCGATAGAATCGCGAACACCTATCCCGCCGACAGCTCAAAACTCCTGAACAAAAATAACCAGTTCGCCAATCCGGTCGGGTCGACCTTCCGGAATGAGATCGCGAAACTGTTTGACTGTCTGGTGGAGTCGGCCGATGCGGCCGGTGTTTCGAAGGCGACCGAGTCGATCAATCGAATCCGGGCCGTGCAGGATTTTTCTCCGTCGCAGGCGGTAGCGTTTATTTTCTACCTCAAGTCGGCCATTCGGGAGGAGCTACGGGATGAGCTGACCGAGGCCGAACGCTTGCACGAATTGTTGTCCCTGGAATCCGCCATCGACGGCATGGCGCTTATCGCTTTCGATACGTACATGGCCTGTCGCGAACGCATGCATGAAATCAAATACTCGGATTTCAAACGGCGCTCGCAAATGTTCGGCGGAGGACGATCACGTTCGAACAACTAAGAGATAAGGGGAGTTCGATGATGGCAACATCACGACATAGCAATAAAGAGAAGGGAGGATGGCGCGCATGCACGTGATAACATCTCTCTTTCTTTTACTCCTGTTAATCGGTCTGGTCTTCATCGGGATCGGCGCATTGGAATGGTATACGCTCTTCGGAGTCGCCATCCCCTATGCGGCGATAGCCCTGTTTTTGATCGGCATCGTGTACAGAGTATTAAAATGGGCCGGGGCGCCTGTGCCGTTTCGCATAACGACGACATGCGGACAGGAGAAATCCCTGCCCTGGATTAAAAGCAACAACCTGGAAGCGCCGCATAATATCTGGGGTGTACTGGGTCGTATGTTCCTGGAAGTGTTTTTCTTCCGGTCACTGTTCCGCAATACTCGTGCCGAAATCAAGGATACGAAAATCGTGTACGGTGCGGATAAATGGTTGTGGGCGGCAGGATTGGCATTCCACTATTCGTTTTTGTTTATCTTCATCCGGCACTTCAAGTATTTCGCCGAGCCCGTACCGTTCTTCGTCGATATCATGCAGAAACTGGACGGTTTCTTCCAGATCGGTGTACCGGAATTGTTCCTCACCGACGCGGTGTTCGTCGGCGCGATTACGATTCTGTTCGCCCGCCGGGTGTTGATTCCGCAGGTGCGATACATTTCGCTTCCGGCCGACTATTTCCCGCTGTATCTGATCTTCGGGATTGCCTCGACCGGTATCTGCATGAGATATTTTTACAAGATAGACATCGTCGCCGTGAAAAAACTCGGTACCGGATTGTTGAGCTTCTCGCCCATCGTTCCGGAAGGCATCGGCATCACGTTTTACATCCACTTCTTCCTGGTGTGTACGTTGATCGCCTATTTCCCGTTCTCCAAGCTGATGCACTTCGCCGGCGTTTTCATGAGCCCGACCAGAAACCTGATCAACAATAACCGCGCCAAGCGTCACACGAACCCGTGGAATCCCGACGTCAAGGTTCATACCTACGAGGAATGGGAAGATGAGTTCCGCGATGTGATGCGGGATGCCGGGTTGCCTCTGGAGAAGGAGTAGCTTATGTCTGAAAAGATAATAAAGCCGGAGGACCTGGCCCGCGGTATCAGTTATAAGCACCCCGAAAAGGACTGGCGCGATGATCCGTTCGTTCTGAAAAAGGGATGCTTCAACTATGCTGCCGTCCCCGACAGCCAGGCTTATCTGGATCAACCGAATGTGCGCAAATGGCAGCCGATGGACGACGACTGGAAGTTGCCGGAAAACTGGAAAGAGATCATTTTCGAAGGCCTGCGTGACCGTCTCAAACGGTTCCGCTCGCTCCAGATTTTCATGGACATCTGCGTTCGCTGCGGCGCCTGCGCCGATAAATGCCATTTCTATATCGGTTCGGGAGACCCGAAAAACATGCCGGTTCTCCGCGCCGAATTACTGCGCGCGATTTATAGAAGCAATTTCACGCTGGCCGGCAAAATTCTCGGCCGCATGGCCGGTGGCCGCGAACTGACCATCGATGTCGTCAAGGAATGGTTCTTCTATTTCTATCAGTGCACCGAGTGTCGCCGCTGTTCGGTCTTCTGCCCGTATGGTATCGACACCGCCGAAATCACGATGATCGGCCGCGAATTGTTGAACCTGCTCGGTCTCGGTATCGACTGGATTACCACCCCGGCAGCGAACTGCTTCCGCACCGGTAACCACCTCGGTATTCAACCGCATGGATTCAAAGACAGTGTCGACTTCGCCGTTGATGACCTCGAAGACAACACCGGCGTACGAGTCGAAGCGCCCGTGAATAAGAAAGGCGCCGAAATCCTGTTCGTCGTTCCGTCGGCGGATTATTTCGGCGACCCTCATTATTTCGGATTTCTTGGCTATCTCGCCCTGTTCCATGAGATCGGATTGGACTACACGCTCAGCGCGTATGCATCCGAGGGCGGTAACTTCGGATTGTTCCATTCGAATGAAATGATGAAGCGGCTCAATGCGAAGATATATGCCGAAGCGAAACGATTGGGCGTCAAATGGATTATCGGTGGTGAATGCGGTCACATGTGGCGCGTTCTGCACCAGTATATGGACACGATGAACGGCCCGGCCGATTTCCTCGAGGAACCGGTCTCCCCGATTACCGGAACGAAGTTCGAGAACGCAAAAACCACCAAGATGGTGCACATCTGCGAATTTACGGCCGACCTGATCAAGAACGGCAAGATCAAACTCGATCCTCGCCGCAACGATCACTGGAAGGTGACGTTCCATGATTCCTGCAACCCGGCGCGCGCGATGGGGCTGCTGGAGGAACCGCGTTATATTCTGAATAATGTCTGTAATCACTTCTACGATATGCCGGAGAACACGATTCGCGAGCAGACGTTCTGCTGCGGCAGCGGTTCCGGTATCGGTACCGACGAGAATTTCGAGATGCGCATGCGCGGCGGATTCCCTCGGGCCAATGCCGTCCGGTATGTTCACGAGAAGCACGGTGTCAACCTGCTTTCCTGCATCTGTGCAATCGACAAGGCGACGCTGCCGCCGCTGATGGAATATTGGGTGCCTGAAGTTCAGGTCGCCGGTATTCATGAGCTGGTCGGCAATGCCTTGATCATGACCGGCGAGAACGACAGAACGGTTGACCTGCGCGGACAGGATAACAGCGGAAAGGAGGGTACTGAGGATGTATGATTCTCCGAAAGTCCTTTTGGGACTGGTTATCTTCCTGGTGTTGATTACCTTCCCGATCTGGTATAATGTTGCCAGCGGTACGGCCGATTATGTGCCGGAGTTGGAAAAGCCGGTGAAAGGCGATAACTGTGTGATGGAGACCACTTATATGCGCTCTTTCCACATGGATGTGCTGAACACCTGGCGCGATGAAGCGGTCCGTCAGAACGACCGTGTCTTTATCGCCGAAGACGGCACCAAGTACAACAAGAGTTTGTCCCACACCTGTCTCGACTGTCATTCCAATAAGGAAGGATTCTGCGACAAGTGTCACGACTACGTGAAGGTCGATCCGTACTGTTGGGACTGTCACGTCATTCCGGAAAAGGAGATGAAGTGATGGCTGTCGATAGAAGGAAATTCTTGCAGGCCGCAGGGTTGACTGCCCTCGGCATCGCCGCCAAGCCATTGGCGCTGTTGGCGCAGGATGCGGATTCGCTCGAAATTATCGAGCCGAACAAAATTCCACAGGAAACGCCGCTGACCGCCAAGCGCTGGGCCATGGTCATCGATATGCAGAAATGCCTCGATCACGAAAACATCAAGGACTGCTCCAAAGCCTGTCATGAGGCGCACAATGTCCCCCATTTCGGAAATCCTAAGGACGAAATCAAGTGGATTTGGGAAGAGGAACTGCATACTGCATTTCATGAAGTGAATCACGAATACATCGATGAGAAACTGCATCACGGGCACTATCCGGTGCTGTGCAACCATTGCGACAATCCGCCGTGCGTGCGGGTCTGCCCGACTCAGGCGACCTGGAAGCGCGAGAACGACGGCATCGTCATGATGGACTGGCACCGCTGCATCGGCTGCCGCTATTGCGTCGTGGCCTGCCCGTACGGTTCCCGCAGTTTCAACTGGCGCGATCCGCGTCCGTACATCGAAAAGATAAACCCGGACTTCCCGACGCGCATGCGCGGTGTCGTCGAAAAGTGCACCTTCTGCGAGGAGCGACTGGCCAAGGGCCAAATACCCGCCTGCGTGGAAGCGGCCAAGAACGACACTATCGTATTCGGTGATCTTGAGGATCCGGAATCGAATGTTCGCAAACTGCTGCGCGACCGTTTCTCACTGAGACGGAAGTCGGCGCTTGGCACCCAACCCGAAGTTTATTACCTGGTGTGAGGAGCTTATGTTAGAAAAAGCACTTAGCGGAGATAAACGTTACTGGACATGGATAGCATTTCTGCTTGTTGTCATCGGTGTTGGAACGCTGGCGTATCTCAAGCAGTTTAACGAGGGGCTCGGTATCACCGGACTCAGCCGCGACGTGACCTGGGGATTTTATATCGCTCAGTTTACGTTCCTGGTCGGTGTCGCCGCCTCGGCCGTGATGGTCGTCCTGCCCTATTATCTGCATAATTACAAGGCGTTCGGGAAAATCACCATCCTCGGTGAGTTCCTCGCCATCGCCTCGGTAATCATGTGCATGAACTTTATCTTCGTCGATATGGGTCAACCGTTCAGAATCCCGAATGTGTTTTTGCACCCGACGCCCCACTCGATGATGTTCTGGGATACGGTAGTCGTTTTCGGTTATCTCATCCTGAACGTCGTAATCAGTCACTTTATGCTGACCGCGGAGAGAAAAGAAGTCGCCCCGCCGAAATGGATCAAACCGGTAATTTACCTGTCCATTCCCTGGGCCGTTTCGATTCACACCGTGACAGCTTTTTTATATTCCGGTCTGGCCGCTCGCCCCTTCTGGCTGACAGCCGTCCTGGCGCCCCGCTTTTTGGCCTCGGCATTTGCCGCCGGTCCGTCGGTGCTGATTCTCCTCTGTCTCCTGCTGAGGAAAATCACGAAATTCGACGCCGGTGACACCGCCGTCAATAAACTGGGCGTAATCATGACCTACGCGATGAGTCTTAACGTGTTCTTAATCCTGATGGAGCTGTTCACGGCCATCTATAGTGATATTCCCGAACATGTGACTCATTTCGAGTATCTCTTCCTGGGATTGGGCGACAAAACCGCCCTCGTTCCCTGGATGTGGTTCTCGGTATTTCTGGCGATCGTGTCGCTGGTTCTGTTGTTGTTCCCGAAACTGCGGGCCAACCATAACCTGCTGGCGCTGGCCAGTGTCACCGTGTTTGTCTCTATCTGGATCGATAAGGGCATGGGCATGGTCGTCACCGGTTTCGTGCCGAATCCGCTGGGTATCGTGACCGAGTACTTCCCGACACTGCCGGAAGTCCTCATTACGATAGCGATTTATGCCATCGGCGCCCTGGTTGTAACAGGGCTGTATAAAATAGCCCTGACGGTGAAAGAAAAAGCCGCGTAGACTTGATTAATTCTATAAATTGATTATATACGGACGGGTTAATTCCCGTCCGTTTTTTATTGCGGGCGAATGAGTTAAAAAATATGAACCGAACCGGGCGGGCACAGCCGCCGGGTGATATATAGAGACAGAAAATGGATTATTCGGATGTAGTTATCATCGGAGGCGTTGCTGCCGGGCCGAAGACTGCTGCGACACTGGCCCGCCGCGACGGCAGCCTGACTATTACTCTCTTTCAAAAAGAAGACTTATTATCATACGGCTCGTGCGGTCTTCCCTATTTCGCATCGGGCGATATCGAAGCATTCAGCGAATTGATCAATACATCATACGGCGTTGCCCGCGATGCGGAATTCTTCGAAAAAACTAAAGGATTCAAGGCCATTACCGGTGCGGAAGTGAGCGCAATCAACCGGGATGAGAAATTCGTCACGATCAAGAAGCTCGCGAGCGGCGAGACAATACAGCATGGGTACGGCAAGCTTGTTATCGCGACGGGGGCAACTCCGACACCGGCGCCGTTCCCGGTTGCGGAGAGCCGGAAAATCAGCAGTTTTACGCGGCCGTCGGATGCAATTGCATTCCGAAAGGCTGCTCAGACCGGGCAGGTCGGTAAAGTCGCCATCGTTGGCGGCGGGTTTATCGGCTGCGAGTTGACTGAGGCCTGCGCCGGGCTGTGGGGAATAGAAACCGTCCTCATCGAGCGCGAGCCGCAAATCCTGCCGTATGTGCTGGACAATGAGATGGCGGAAATCGCCAAGCGAGAAATGATTCGCCAGGATATCGATGTCATCACCGGCGCGGAAGTGCAAGAAGTAACTCTCGACGATGATGGAAATCCGATCGTTAAGATCAAGGGTCATGATGATGTCACCGCCGATTATGTTTTCCTGTGTCTCGGCGTAAAACCGGAAGTATCACTGGCCAAGGCATGCGGTTTGAATATCGGTGCAACCGGCGCTATTGTCGTCAATGAGAAGATGCAGACCTCGGATGAAAACATCTATGCGGGTGGAGATTGTGTGGAGACGCTCAATCAGATTACCGGCAGAAAGTTTTTCATACCGATGGGATCGCTGGCCAACCGCCACGGTCGAGTCATTGCAGAGAATATCATAGGAAATTCGGCATCATTCCCCGGAGCGCTCGGCGCGTTTTTCGTGAAAATTTTCGATATCAATGTCGGAGCCGTTGGCCTGTCTCAGGCAACTGCTACCAGGGCAGGATTGACCACTAAGGCCGTCTGGGGCTCATTCCCCGACAAACCGGATTATTATCCGGAGAGCGGTATTTTCGTTACGAAACTGGTCTATGAACCAGGAACGGAAAAGGTCCTTGGGCTACAGGCAGTCGGAAAGGGCGATATCTGCCGACGTATCGATTCCATGTCGGGTCTTTTGCAGCAAAAGGCGACACTCGATACCGTATTGGCTTTCGAACATGGGTATGCCCCGCCCTATTCCGAGGCATTGGACTGCCTGCATCATCTGGCGGCCATGGCGAAATCGGGATACACATTCGAAAATCCGATTGTCGATGAAGGCAGTGAATTATGCCGGTATCACTGGGTGGATGTCCGCGAGACGGCGGAGTATGCTGAGGCGCCACTACCGGAGATTCCCGGCCGCAGCGTCGTTAATATCCCGCTGGGTGAAATTCGAGACCGAATCGGCGAATTGGATAAATCGAAGCCGATCGTCATCTCTTGTATGCGCGGGCCGCGCTCGTATCAGGCGGCAGTGATTCTCAAGCAGGCGGGATTTGAACACGTACATATACTAAGCGGCGGATTCGAGGCCTCACAGAGGTAGATTGAGGAGTTTTTTGAGCTATGCTTCCCTGTAATTGGCGGCTGTTTGTCATCGGTATCAATCATACGACTGCGAGTCTGCAGGACCGCGAACCACTACAATTGACTCGCGACGAACTGGTCAAAGCGAATGCCGCATTGTTTAAGATTCAAGGCATCAAGGAATCGGTCGTTTTATCCACCTGTAACCGAATCGAATTTTACTTCGTCCTCGACCTGAAACTGAACGCCCGGACCATCGTTATTGACTTTTACAAAAAGTTCAAAAACATCGACATCTCCGGCATTATCGACAAATTCTACCTGAAGAAAGACAAGCACACGATCGATCATATTTTCCGGGTGGCATCTGGTATTGAATCGATGATTGTTGGCGAAAATCAGATTCTCGGTCAGGCGAAAGAAGCCTATTCTGCGGCCTGTGCGGCCAATTCGGCCGGAAAGATTCTGCATCGCCTGTTCCATCAGGCATTTCGCATCGGGAAACAGGTGCGCACTGATACCGAACTCGGTCAGGGCGCCTGCTCGGTTGCCAGCGCGACGATTGATCTGGTGCGCAGTAAAATCAAAAAATTAGATAACCCGATGATCCTTTTCATCGGACTCAATAAGATGATAACGCTGGCCGTATCGCGGCTTAACCGATATGGATTCGATAATTTTACTTTCGTCAATCGAACGAAGGAAAAGGCGGTTGAGTTTGCCCAGCAGTATAAAGCTGAAGGGCATGGCCTCGATAGTCTGCCGACGCTGATTCCGAATGCCGATGTCATCGTGAGTTGTACCGGATCGGACAAGGCGGTCATTACGGCCGACATGTTGAAAAATGCGTTCCCAGCAAATAACGGCAATCCGGTATTGATTGCGGATATGGCGGTTCCACGCGATGTCGAATGGCATCCCTCATTGACTGCCGTCGAGTATTATGACATGGAAGCGGTCAAGGAATTCGTGCGCGAAAAGCAGAATGACCGGCTTAATGCCATTCCTCAGGCGGAGCGAATCATCGAATATAAACTCGAACAGTTCGTGTACTGGTATGACGGCATGCGGCATGAGCCTTCATACAACGGCTTGAGCGATGCGTATGAGCGAACACGATTGCATGAAATGAACAAGATATATCCCGAACTCGACGATGAAACGCGCGAGTTGGTCGACCGGGCCACCAAGCGGCTCGTCAATAAACTGTTACACATATCATCCCGCTCTGAGAAGAAAGCGGATAACGGGGAGTAAGAGACATGGCAAACAAATACCTGCCGGTGAATATATCCATCGCGGCACATAAATGCCTGGTTGTCGGAGGCGGCAAGGTCGCCCTTCGCAAGATTGAAACGCTCATCGAATTCGGCGCCGATATCACGGTCATTTCGCCGGAATGCGCGGATAAAATCGAATATTATCAATCGCGAGGTGAGTTGAAGCTGGAAAAGCGGGCGTATAAATCTCCGGAAGCGGCCGACTTTGGCATCGTCATTTCAGCGACCGATGATGAAGCGGTCAACAAGGTCGTTTTTGAAGATTGCAAGAAGGCAGGAAATCTCGTCAATGTCGTAGACAATCCGCCGCTGTGCAATTTCATCTTCCCGGCATATCTCAAGCGCGATGCGATGACAATCGCCATCTCGACCGATGGCACCGCTCCGTTTTTGGCAGCGCACCTTCGCGTCATCATGGAAAATATTTTCCCGGATCACTGGAAGCGCATCGTCTCGCTGGCCGGTTCCTTCCGCAAGAAAGTGCTGGATCGCTGGGGTGATAACGCAAAAGAACGGTTCGCAAGCCTCGACAGATTTTTGTCCGCCGACTGGAAATCGTTGATTAAGAATAAAAACGACGAGCAACTCGATGAGCAACTGGAAGCTTTGCTGGAGCCGCAACCGGACGAAGAGCCCGCGGAGGAGCATCCGTATGTACCACACCAGGAAGATGCCGGCGAAGACGGACCCATCATGCTGGAATTCGGCGAGGATGATAAGAAATAAGGCGTTCATATGATTGACCCTACTCCCGGTACAGTGTATTTGATCGGCGCCGGTCCCGGAGATCCGGGACTGATTACGGTTCGCGGCAAACAACTGCTCGAATCGTGCGATGCCGTCGTCTATGATAATCTCGTGTGCCCGCAATTGATTGTGACGCTGCCCGAGACGACCGAAGTGTTCTATGTCGGCAAGCGGGCGGGCAATCATCCGGTGCCGCAGGATAAAATCAACGAAATGCTGTGTAAGCTCGCGAAGGAAGGCAAAAACGTCGCGCGCCTGAAGGGCAGCGACCCGTTGATATTCGGGCGCGGCGGCGAGGAAGCCAAATATCTGCGCGAGCATGGTATCAAATTCGAAATCATTAACGGCGTCACATCCGGTATCGCGGGACCCGCTTATTGCGGTATCCCCTGCACCGACCGCGAGCGGGCATCGTCGGTGCTGTTTGTCACCGGGCACAAGGCCAGTGATAAGCTGAAAACATCCGTCCCATGGGACTGGGTGGCGCAAACAAAAAACGGCACCGTTGTCATTTATATGGGCGTCAATCAAATCGCCGAAATCGTGAAGCAATTGACCGAATATGGGATGGATGCATCGCTCCCTGCGGCTATCGTCGAGCGCGGGACATTCCCCTCGCAGCGCGTTTTTACGACGACACTCTCTGAATTGCCGAGAGTAGCGGAGGAAAACAAGGTAGTGCCTCCGGCGCTGTTTGTACTCGGGCATGTTGTCGATTTGCAGCCGTATCTGAGCTGGTTTACCGACCGACCGCTGTTCGGTCTGCGCGTCATGGTGACGCGCTCGGCACAGCAGGCGGGCGATTTGTACGAGCGCCTGCGGCGGCTCGGCGCCGAGCCGATGCCGTATCCGACGATTTCGATCGATACATTCGAGGATCCGCGCAATTGGAATAAGGTCGCGGCTATCGAATCTGAAAAAAAGTGGATCGTGTTTACCTCGGAAAACGGCGTGCGCTGTTTCTTCGCGAAGTTGCGCGATCATTTCGATGACATCCGCAGGCTGGGCGGATTCAAGATTGCCGCCATCGGCGTCGGGACGGCGAAGATGCTCGAGGAATATCACCTGAAAGCGGATTTCGTGCCATCCAAGGCAATCGTCGATGTGCTGACCAAGGAGATGGCGGAGCAGCTCGATTTGGACGGTGCGACAATCGTTCGTGTGCGCGGGAATCTCGCCGATGATATATTGGAGAAAACGCTCCCGGCGCACGGCGCAGAAATTATCCCGCTAACCGTGTATCGGACCTATCATCCCATGTGGCCGGATGGATTGAAGGAGAAAGTTATCGAGTATCCGCCGCATGCGATCCTGTTCACCAGCGGCTCGACTCTCGAGGGATTATATCATAATCTCACTGAGGAGGAAGCGAAGATTGTGCTGAAGGATGCGAAGATATTTTCCATCGGTCCGAAGATGTCGGTTCGCCTGAAGGAGCACAATCTGGAATTGACGCGTGAGGCGAAAGTGCACACGGTCGAGGGCCTGATCGACGAGTTGCTGGATTATTACAAGGATAAGATCAAGCAATAAATCATATCCCGCCCGACCCTGAAGGGTCGGGCTACCCAAACTCGTTATTTATCCTGTCATCTTTGAGCAAATAATTGTAGGGCGGATTCTTCTTATAATCCTCCTTTTCATATTTAAATAATGCTCCGAAATCCGGATGGCAGATTTGAAGACAAATCTGCCCTACAGAGACTGAAGAATCTGCTCTTGCCATCCCCTCTCGAGAGGGGTGCCGAGTCTTCGAGGGCGGGGTGTGTTCCCTATTTCAACAACACCATCTTTTTTGTCTCGGTGAAATCGCCCGAAGTGATGCGGTAGAAATAGACTCCGGTCGCTGTTGGGTTGCCAACCGTGTCTTTGCCGTCCCATTGGATGCGATGCTCCCCGGCAGGCATGTGCTTTGCCAATGGTGTTGCTACGACTTCGCTGAGGATATTGTAAATCACGACTTCGGTATAACCGCCGCGCGAGAGCGTGAAATCAATCGTCGTCCCGGAGTTGAATGGGTTGGGATAGTTTTGTTCGAGAGAGAATGTTTGCGGTAGATTGTCAGGTACATCATCGGTTGCTACCGGTTCCTGCCAGCCGGATTGGATGACAGCCACTCCCTGGCTACCGGTAAAACCTCCCGTTATTCCTATGTTTAGAAAATCATTCAAGCCGTCGCCATTTACATCACCAGCAGAAGATCGATCGCCGCCGAATTCACCGACTGAACCAACTTGGAGGGCTGTATAGTAATCATTATCGGTGAAATCAACATCTATTAATGTATCCATACCGGGATAACAGTATAAAATGGCTGTATGACTGAGTAGATTATTGTCATTCGAAAACAAAACATCGTCGTATCCATCATTATTGATATCACCAATATTCTCTACATGATCATGAGCAACTAGTGTCCAATCAACTATTATGTCCGGAATAGTATCAAACGGCTGTCCACCAAAATATATATAGTTGTATCGATATTGATTTACAAGTAAATCATCAATGCCATCCCCTGAAATATCATTCAAGAGTGCTATATCATACCCAAAATTCCAGAATAGGCCAAGTGTATCAGGAGCGTAGAATATCAAATCTGGTTCTTGCGACAGACTCTCCCCGCCCCAAATGATGCAAACGCGACCGGGATAGCCAGCGTCTTGAGAGGGTTGGCTATAAATGACATCAGGGATGGAATCACCATTTAGGTCATAGCTTGAACTAAACTCAAGACCTGGTATGTAAAATCTATAGCTGGGCTCTTTTGATGGAAATATATAATAATCAGGTTGTGAATCGATTTCACTACAACCGGTAAAACCAAATATTGTGTCTGATTGAACTCCTGATTTGTATATCCAAAAATCATTGTTACCATCATTGTTATTATCACTACCACCGTCTGCGCGATATAAAAGCGCTTCAAATATTTGCAAAGTCAATTGTTGAGTAGTATCAAGACTCTCTAATCCAAAAAAGATTTTTAATGAATCCTCAACATGAAATACACCAAAGAAATCATTTACTCCATCACAATCTATATCACCAATATTCTCAGGTGAAAATGAGTACCAATCATTAAAGTACCCTAAATTGGGCCAAGTCAGTACAGGTGCGCTATCAAATGGTTTCGTTCCACCAAGATACAATTGCAGCTCATGAATATTATATACTCCTAATAAGAAATCAGCATATCCATCACCATTCACATCTCCCAATCCTTCACATCTGAATTCTGTATCATCAATTCCAGTCAATTTTGCATCGATAACAGTAAGCTCTTGAGAATAAAGAGATGTGAATAAACAAAGTACAATGAATATTGGTATCAACGAGCGCATGTCATAAATATAAGTCGGATATTGTTATGTGCAAGATGAAACGTGTTTGGCAGGAGCTGATTCTTCGGCGCGATGTCTAAGAAGGCATCGCTTCTCGGAATGACTCATTAATCCCATGGCGAAGCCATGGGTTACAGCTATAGGATGGAGTTTGGAAGTCGATTCTCACGGGCCGGAGGACCCGGCCCCTACAAAGACGGGGTGGCCCATCCGATGCCCGTCTTCGGGCGAGGGTGGGGTCCCGCCGCCGGACGGTAGCGCTTGGCGCTACAAAAAAGGCAGGTCCCAATTGGGGACCTGCCCTACTTTCTTGGCGGATTTTGGGAAAAATCCGCCCTACCATCACCCCTCAAAAATCCCATAAAAAAAGCCCCGGAAATATCCGAGGCTTTTTCACAATTATATTATCCGATTTAGTTTTCGGAATAGGTGTAGTCGTCGTATTCGATTTCGAACCGCAGTTTGTGCTTGGCTTCTTCCTGCGCCAGAGACATGAACAGCTTTTTGGCTTTGTCATCATCGCATGCCTCGGCCAGTTCATGGTACAACTTAAAGGCGGCTTTTTCGGCTTTCATAGCCAGAATCAGCGCATCCTGAAATTCGATGTCGGCCTTGAGTTCGACCTCGACGAGGTGATCGCCGATTTTCAGGTTCTGCACTTTTTGCTTGGCCGGCATGGCATACTTGCCCGCCTTGACATTCTGCAGTTTTTTCTTGTGACCCTGTTCTTCCTTGGCAAACCCCTCGAACACTTTTTTCATATGCTGCTTTTTCATTTTCTGCGCCAGGCCGGTATAAAAATCGGAAGCATCCTGCTCTTTTTCGATGGCAAAATCAAGGATTTGCTCGACAGTCTTTAATTTCATTCTCTCCTCCTCATGGCCACGCGCCCCGGCGGGCCATGCCAGAAATCTTCGTTTATAGCAAGTGTATTTTTGCCTGTTTTACAACTGGTAAGTATAATCAAAAGCCCTCGAATTTTCAATGGGAAGTTGCAATTATTCACGCAAAGATAACAATTTGAGCAAAAAAAAGGCGCGGCCAAGGCGGCCGCGCCTAAAATTTCGAGAGCTCGAAAATCAACCGTAGGGATACAATCCCTTTTTGATGGTTTCGAGATTATCAAGCAGATGATCGTGTTTCTCCTCGTCCTCGAGCAGGTAGTGCAGGAGATATTCCTGGACGACCATCTTTTTGCCGGACAGGGCCTCGACGCTGTCGCGGGCGAGTTCCTCGGCCTTTTTCTCCATGTCGATGTGCTTCTGAATCATATCCCATACGTCGGCGATTTCATCGGGGCTGATCGAATTGACACCTTTTTCGAGGCTGGACGCGATCAGTTCCTGCACCCGGTAATGATTCTGGGAATCATTGCGGATGATTTCCATCACCATGCGAATAATCGGATTCTTGGTTTTGGCGATGATTTCCGAGCACTGGGCGACGGAGATATCTTCGATCTTTTGCCATTTGCGCATGTTGTCGATAAGTCTCTGCTGGACTTCTTTAGTGGACATTATCCCTCCAGATTAGTTAATTAGCCTTAGTCTCTGGTTTCAGATTAGTTACTTCCTGTAACCGCGCCTCCAGGTGCATTTGTTCCGCCTCATTGAGAATTTCCGTCATATTTTCCACGTCATTGTAGAAAAACGGCGAGGCGTCGAGATTTATGTCTCGATTGTGGCGAATGACTTCGCCCAGTACTCCCGGCGGCGTATATCCGGAGAATAGCGTTAAGGCCAAAAGGCCAAGCAGAATCGTCCCGGCAATCAATTTCAGCCAGGGTAACATGCGCATTTGTACTATAGATCGTTTCATCTCTTAAATCGCATTCGGGAACATCATCATGAACGCCAGATAGGCGACGGCCAGCGTCAACACGAGATTGAACGACTGTCCGACGATATACAGCGTCATCGGCTTGCCGCCTTCCATCCGCTCGATCATGCTCTTAAAATTCGATTCCAGGCCGATAGCTACGAAGGCCAGACAGAAGAACCATCCGCGAAGGGGGCTGGTAATCGGCGAGATGATATCGGCCTCGACGACCTTGAAGTCACCGCCCATCGCAGGCAAAACGATGAATGAAAACAGGAGTGATGCGCCGGCGAATCCGATGACGAATTTCGGGAAGCGATTCCAGATTTCGCCGATGTTCGGCTTAGCGCCGTCGGGCGCTCGCTCGACTGAGCAGCACCAGAAGATGGCAACACAGAAGGCTAATAACCCGATCAGGACATTTTGAATCATCTTGACGACGGCGGCAACTTTTTCCGCCTTCGGGCCGAGCATCGAGCCGGCCGCGACGACTGCGCCGGTAGAGTCGATCGTGCCGCCCATCCATGCGCCGCCGAGAACCTGATCCATGCCGATGGCTTTGATACCGATAGGCATCAATACCATCATCAGAACAGTAAAGATCAGGGTCATGCCGACGGCCAGCGTGAGGTCTTCTTTCTTGGCTCGGCAGGCGGCTGCGGTCGCGATGGCAGCCGAAACGCCGCACACCGAGGTTGCCGCGGCGACGATCATGGCCAGCGCTTTGTTTTTCATTTTCAGTACTTTGACTGCGAAGACGTACATAAAGATAACGACGATCGGTGTCACAATCCAGGCAACCATGAGTCCCGGAGGCCCCAGTGCGAGAATCTTTTTGAACAGAATTTCACAGCCCATCAGCACCAGACCGGTCTTGATAAACAGTTCGGTCTGGGCTCCGGCCAGAAGCCATTTTGGTGTACCGATAGTATTGGATATCAGCAAGCCGACCAATAGCCCCCACATGGCATAGCTCAGTCCCCAGTATTTGACATTGGCCTGATCGGCAATCCAGTAGGATACTACCGCCAACATGAAAATCACCGAAAATCCTGCAACGTACTGGCCGACCGGTTTGGTTTTCATAACGGCGATTGCGATCAGTGTCAGGACGCACATTCCAATCAGCAGGAGAATGAGCGGGAGGATGATATTCCCGGTAACGACGCCTTCTTTGATAACTAGAAATGCATCCAGCGGACTGTCGGTCCATTTTTTTATTTTCGGAATCTTGGGAATGATGCCCGCGAGAGCGGCGAAGTTGATGGCGAAGCCGATCCAGACCGCCCACCAATCTTCATTTTGCCAGAGATCTCGGATACCCTTGCTCATAGCACACGTTCCTTATTGTTTTTGCCTTGTGATTGCATATAAAATACCATCTCACAATACGGAAGACAATATATGAAACAAAAAAAGGGAGCCCCGAGGGCTCCCTTGATATCTTCATTTCAGAATCAGTGCGTGGCTGCCGGCTGCGGCTTGGCTTCGGATTGCTGCGCTTCTTTTACTTCGCAGCGAGGTATGCGACCGATCATCGTGGCATAAGTCAGGGCCAGTGTGCGGAAAATCATGTGAGCGAATTTCGAGTATGGCATATACCAGAGCAGGAAATAGACGAACAGGATGTGAATGAAATAGCTGGTGTAGGCGAATCCCGCCACACCGCCAGCTCGGAACAGCCAGGAGATCATGCCGGTGAATCCGGTGAAAAACATAATGTAGAGGAACAGGTTGTCGGCATATCCGGATGCCCCGACTTTATCCTTATCCGCCCAGCGCCGGAAAATCATGATGCCGGTACCCAGGAACAGGAGCAATCCGCTGAATGCGCCGATGAACTTGACCGGGTGCGGCAAATCGAGCGGCAGTTCGAAGAAGGAGTGCCAGTTTTCCAGGCCGAGCATGCCCAGGTAATGCGGAATGAAAATGAACACGAACACACAGCCGGTTGTGATCATTGCGCCGACGAATCCGCCTAATACCAGAATATGCGCCGTGCCGCGGCCCTTGTTCTCATCGCATTCCATGAAGCGGGAATGATTAATGACCTCATAAAGCGTCGACCAGGCGGCTTTGAGGAATGAGACCTTTTCTTCATCGCCATTGCTCTTCAGTGCCTGCCAGAATTTCCGGAATCCGACCGCCGCGAGGAGGAAAATCAGAATATTGCCGAGAACGAACAGGGCATCGACGGAGCTGTGCGGGAGAAACAGGTTGAAGTCGACGATTTCCGAGCTCATGAAGACGAATGTGCCGTCGGCATTTTGCGGCGCAAAGAGGACGATACAGGCCCACATGATAAGCGCCGGCAGCAGGAACAGAAACGGCAGGGCTTTCGGCGAGGCCAGGGCCGCTCCCATGAACGCCGGGGTGGCGAATCGTTTATAGACAACACTGCGGATTGCGGCCATCAGATCGCCCGGCTTGGCGCCGCGCGGGCAGTTGGTACTGCAATCGTTGCATTGATAACACAGCCAGATATCGGGATCCTTGACCAACTCATCGACCTGTCCCCACTGCGACATAATCATTTCCTTGCGCGGAAACGGCTTGTCGTCCGGGGAGAGGTTACACACGACCGAGCAGGTGGCGCACTGAAAACACTTTTTCATGGTGTCTCCGCCGGCCTGTTTTAATTCCCGAATGAACTGCAAATCGGGATCGATGCGGCGATACTCAGCCATAATTTCGCTCCTTAATTGGGCCCACGACGGCCCACATGCTGTTCGCAATAAATTAGGCCATCTTTCCGATTTAGAAAATAGTCGCCGAGTCATATTATGTCAAGGATTTTGTTACTTTTTTCACAATCTGATAGCAAATACATCGGTCTCTCTTTCTTCGCTCCTCCCCCCTCAAATTTAGTCTATCAGGCCAGATACGGCATAATACCGGTACTTTACAGTCATCGGCTCGGAAGATTGAAACGGGGCTATCCGCACTATCGCAAACGTACGCACTCACGGGTAACATATTGCCGGATAATACACTAATCGGCACCACGCTGAACCTCATTAGTTGTTGTATTCCATGCACTTATGAAGCAATAAATTATTTTTTGTCTTGAGTATACTCACTTGCAACATATTAGGGATTATTAGTGAATTAGGGCTAATATTGTAATGCGAAGGGGGAATTTTTTGTTCCGTGTCGCATACTTCTAAAATTAGACAAAAAAGCCCAAAAAATATGCGAAAATCCTTGATTTCGCTTGACTTCGCTTGTGAAAATAAGTACATTCTTTTCGGCAAAAAAGAATGAAAAATGGAGGCGTAGGCCGTTTTTTTAATCAAAACGCTTGTGAAAAAAGTCACAACCTTGCCGAAAAATATAGCGTAAACATATATACAAGACACTCTAACGTAGGACGGGATGAGATATGGCTGACAATTTAATCTCACCTCACGGAAGTGCTGAGTTGAAAATTTGTCTCCTTGAAGGCAAGGAGCGCGAAGCCGAATTGAAGCGGGCCGCAGGCCTGCCGAAAGTCGTCATGACAACTCGCGAAACCGGCGACCTGATTTTTATCGGTATCGGTGGTTTCACTCCGCTCGAGGGTTTCATGACCGAAGCCGACTGGAAAGGCGTCTGCCAGGATATGAAACTGGCCAATGGCACATTCTGGCCGATTCCGGTAACACTGTCGCATGAGAACAAGATCGCTCCGGGCACCGAGATCTGCTTGATTTCCGGCGAGACCAACGAAGTCATGGGCACGATGAAAGTGACCGAGTGCTACAAGATCGACAAAGAGTTCGAATGCAAGCACGTCTATACCACGACCGACAAAGAACACCCCGGTGTCAAGATGGTCATGGAGCAGAAGGAATGGAACCTGGCCGGTCCGGTTAAAGTTCTTTCCGAAAGCTACTTCCCGAAGGAATTCGCGGGTATTTACCAGCGTCCGGCTGAAAGCCGCAAGGTATTTGCCGAGAAGGGCTGGAAGACGATCGCTGCGCTGCAGCTTCGTAATCCGATGCACCGCTCACATGAATATCTCGCCAAGATCGCGATTGAAGTTTCCGATGGTCTGTACATTCACCAGCTGGTCGGTAAACTGAAACCGGGCGACATTCCGGCGGATGTTCGCGTCAACTGCATCAACACTCTCGTTGATTACTATTTCGATAAAGGACGCGTCGTAACGGGCGGCTATCCTCTGGATATGCGCTATGCCGGTCCGCGTGAAGGTCTCCTCCACGCCGTGTTCCGCCAGAACTTCGGCTGCACGCACATGATTATCGGCCGTGACCATGCCGGTGTCGGCAACTACTATGGTCCGTTCGATGCGCAGGACATTTTCCACAAATTGTGGGACGGCGCGCTCGAGTGCAAGATGCTCCCGATCGACTGGACATTCTGGTGCTACAAGTGCGGCGGTATGGCTTCCATGAAGACCTGCCCGCATGCGAAAGAAGACCGTCTGTTCCTGTCCGGTACGGCGCTTCGCAAGGCTCTCTCCGAGGGCGGCGATGTTCCGGCCGAATTCTCACGTCCCGAAGTGCTCGCGATTCTGCGCAAGTATTACGGCGGCTTGAAGGATGAGGACAAGGTCGAGGTCAAGATGCACGGCCATGCGACCGGCGATGCGAAAGTCGAGAGAAAGAAATAACTGAAAATAGACTTATGACAAGTTTAAGGCAAAAGAGACACAAATCGGGAAACTTCCAATAGGAGGAATGTATGCCTAGTTTTGTAAACCCCGAAAAATGCGATGGGTGCAAAGCACTGGACAAAACTGCCTGCCAGTATATTTGCCCTAACGACCTTATGGTTCTGAACAAAGACCTGATGAAGGCCTATAATCAGGAACCGGAAATGTGCTGGGAATGCTACAGCTGCGTCAAGATTTGTCCGACCCAGGCTGTTGAAGTTCGCGGCTATGCGGATTTCGTTCCGATGGGTGCGACGGTTACGCCGATGCGTTCGACCGACAGCATCATGTGGACGGTTAAATTCCGTAACAACATGCTGAAGCGTTTCAAATTCCCGATCCGTACGACGGAAGAGGGTAAGGCTGTCCCGGGTGGTGGCTATGGCACCGCTCATGACGACTTGAACAGCGAAGTGCTGGCTCAAGAGCCTGAAGCGTTAAGACTTGATGCACTTTATACTATCAAGTAAACCTGGAGGAAGAATAAAATGCAGAATTTCGAAACTGTCGAAGTCACCACAGATCTTCTGATTATTGGTGGCGGTATGGCCTCTTGCGGTGCCGCAGTTGAAGCTTCCTACTGGGCGAAGAAAAATGGTCTCAAGGTAACCCTGGTTGACAAGGCTGCCATGGATCGTTCCGGCGCTGTGGCCATGGGCCTCTCCGCCATTAACCAGTATGTTGGCCTCCACGAAGGCAAAAACACCGTAAAAGATTATGTGGACTATGTCCGCATGGACCTTATGGGTATTATTCGTGAAGACCTCGTCGCGAATATCGCGCGTCACGTCGACTCCACGGTTCACCTCTATGAAAAATGGGGTCTGCCGATCTGGACCGATGAAAACGGCGGCTATGTTCACGAAGGTCGCTGGCAGCTGATGATCAACGGCGAATCCTACAAGGTTATCGTCGCTGAAGCCGCCAAGAATGCGCTCACCGAAGCCGGTGGCGAATATTTCGAACGCGTTTTCATCACCGAGCCGTTGATGGACGGCGACCGCATTGCCGGCGCTGTTGGTTTCAGCACTCGTGAAAACAAATATTATGTCTTCCGTGCCAAAGCCGTCATGTGCGCCATGGGCGGTGCGGTACACGTCTTCAAGCCTCGGTCAACCGGTGAAGGCCTTGGACGCGCCTGGTATCCTCCGTGGAACTCCGGCTCCTCCACCTACTTCACCCTGCGCGCCGGCGCTGAGCTGACGTCTCAGGAAGTCCGCTTCATCCCGGTTCGATTCAAAGACGCTTATGGCCCGGTCGGCGCCTGGTTCCTGCTCTTCAAGGCGCAGGCCCTCAACGCCCTCGGCGGAAGCTACATGGTCGAACGTCGCGATGAGCTCGAAAGCTGGAAGCCGTACGGTCTGGTGAAGCCGATTCCGGCCAACCTCCGTAACTGGCTGGGTATGCTTGACGTCATGGAAGGCAAAGGCCCGATCTTCATGCGCACCGATACTGCGATCCAGAAGATTGCCGCCGAGTCTGGTGACGAAAAAGCCGCCAAGAAGAAATTAAAAGAACTCGAAGCCGAAGCCTGGGAAGACTTCCTTGACATGACCATCTCACAGGCCATTCTCTGGGCCGCTTCGAACATCGAACCTGAAAAGGCTCCGTCAGAAATCGCCGCGGCCGAACCGTACTTCATCGGTTCCCACTCCGGCGCTTCCGGCGCCTGGGTTTCCGGTCCTGCCGACCTGCAGTCCGCCGAAACCAAGGGTGAGTACTTCTGGGGTTATGCCAACATGTCGACCGTCAAGGGTCTCTTCTGCGCTGGCGACGCTTCCGGCGCCTCCTCGCACAAGTTCTCCTCCGGTTCACATGCTGAAGGTCGTATCACCGGTAAAGCTTGTATCAAGTTCATCGTCGAAAACAATACCCTGCCGAATGTCGACAAGGGTAAAGTAGACGAGTACAAAGACCTTGCCTTCAAGCCGCTCAAGATCTACGAAGAGTTCTCCGGTAAGACCACCGATCCTAACATCAACCCGCATTACATTATCCCGAAGATGTTCATGTTCCGTCTGCAGAAGATCATGGACGAATATGTTGCTGGTGTCTCCGCGCAGTTCGCCACCAACAAAGCGCATCTGGATAGGGCCCTCGAGCTCCTTACATTCCTCAAAGAGGACTCCGCGAATCTCGCGGCCAAGGATCTCCACGACCTGCTCCGCTGCTGGGAAAATGTACAGCGTATGTGGCAGGCAGAAGCCCATACTCGCACCATCCTGTTCCGTGAAGAAACGCGCTGGCCGGGCTACTACCGCCGCTCCGACTTCCCGACGATGGACGAGAAGAACTGGCACTGCTTCGCCAACTGCCGCTGGAATCCGGACAATGGCGAATGGGAAATGATCAAGCGCCCGATGCTGCACGTGTATCCGAAAGCTCAGGAACACGAGCTCATCGGCGGCTGATAATTTGCCGTTACTTTGAACGATACAGTCCTCCGGACGCTTGCCGTCCGGAGGATTTTTTTGCCAAACAGCGGCGAAAAATCGCCACTGACTGTTTCAATAACCGGAAAGATTGCGTATATACAGATATGAGTACAGAAAAACCGACTTGCAAATACTGTGGTCAGGAATTGACCAAATGGAATCCCCCGGAGCAATCGACCTGGGGCGACCACTTTCAATATGTCTGCTTCAACGACGAGTGTGAATACTACAAAAAAGGTTGGGCCTGGATGCTCGAGCAGTATAACCAAAATGCGTCATACCGCTACCGCTTTGACCCGACTACCGGTGATTCCGGACCTCTCCCCGTCTGGTCTCCTGATGCGCATAAAAACGCCATAATCAAAGATTAGCCGGAGCCGTGTCATGAATGAAATCGAACGCCTGAAAAAGGCTATCCTCGAAGAATATCCGCGCCTGAATGAAGAGAGCGAGTTTTGCTTTAAATGTCATAAGGATGTTCCCTGCTTCAACGCCTGCTGCGGCGACGTCAACATCTTTCTGACGCCGTACGACGTCATCCGGTTGAAAAATCGCCTTGGTATCACATCGACCGACTTCCTGTCCAAATACACGATTTCCCCATTCGATGAAAACGCCAAGTATCCGGTACTGCTTCTCAAAATGGAGGACAACGAGCGGAAATCGTGTCCGTTCAATTCCGAAGCGGGTTGTACCGTATATGAAGACCGACCCTGGCCTTGCCGTATGTATCCGCTGGGAATGGCATCGACCAAGGGGGATCAAAAAGATTCCGATAGTGAGTTCTATTTCCTGCTCAAGGAAGCCACCTGCTATGGGCACAAAGAGGATAACAAGCTGACGGTAAAGGATTGGCTGTCCAATCAGGGTATCGAGGAATACAACGTCTACGGTGAATGGTTCAAGGACATTACACTGCATGATTTCTTCGAGAAGGGCAATACCATCGATCCGAAAAAAATGGAGATGTTCTTCACGGCCTGTTATAACATCGATAAATTCCGTAGTTTTATTTTCAACAGCACGTTCCTGCAGAAATTCGATGTCGACGAGGCGATCGTCAGTAAAATTAAAGAGGATGATGTCGAACTGCTCAGGTTCGCTTACGAATGGATTAAATTCGCCATCTTCGGCGAGAAAACGATGAAGATTCGCGAAGATGCTATCGACAGCACGAAAAAACATTTGACCGAGAACTACGACGATATTATTCCCCAGCCGAAGTGGATTGCCGCCTGGCAGGGATTGACGAAAAATGAGCGCGACTATGCTCTTAATAATACGGATTGGACTTCGGCCAGGCTGAATCCATCCGGCCGTGAATTGTCCATCCTGATCATGAAGTTGTTCGCGGACGGTTTGAAAAAGAAAGCAGTCGCAGATGAACTCTTCAAGCGGGGCATCGAAAAAGACTCGGCGCTGGCGCATATTCATCTGATGGAAGTCAATCTGAAATAGATTGTACTGAAATCGATAGATAAGATGTAGGGCAGATTTTTCCTAAAATCTGCCTTTTTTTAGGGAGACATCGCAAAATGAATTGGCGGATTGTAGGAAAAATCCGCCCTACTACTATAGTCTCTATTTTTACGGGATCTTTATTTCCGTCAATTCGCCGGAATCGAAATCATACCACGGTGCGACAGCCGGTTTAACGTCCGGCAAATCCGCCGTCGGACAAGCGATGCATTCATTCGTCTTGCGAAGCAACAGGAGCGAATAAGCGCGAATACCGTCGTCCTCGTGATTCAGTGATTTGAGCAAATCACCGAGGCATCCGCAAACCATTTTGGTCGTTTCAGGTCTTGTCGTAAACAGGCGGTACAGAGCGAGTCTCGTCCCGCGCTCGAATGGCTCTTCCCACAAATATGACGGAAGGATTTGCACGAATCGAGGGATGAGTGACGGAACATGTACGAGGATCTCGGCAATCGCCTCGGGGCCTCGCCGGCACAAGCCGCCTGATTCATCATTCATCATCCACAGGAATTTCTGGATCTGCTTGGCGGTTTGTTCTTCGTTGTCCTCAGCGACTATTTTCGCGACCGGTCCGATAGCCTCGATTGCCCGCCAGCAGATCAGCGGGTCTTCTTCGAAGAGCAGCGACGCCAGCGTCCTGAGCGGATTGCGCACGGTTTTCGCCCATGCGATGACGGCATCAATATCTCGATTTCGGAGATGTACTTTGATTTCCTCTTTGGTCTGTTTGGCTCTGGAAAAGGATTGTGTCATATGCCCGTTCATTTTTCTGCCCTGCAATTGTAATTCGACCCATGGAGTCATTTGTCACTGTAACCGCGATCCGGACAGAAGGTTCACATTATTTCTTTTTATGTCGCTGCCAGAGGACATAGCCGGTAATCAGGACAGCGCAGAACGCCAGCAACCCCAGCGTTATTTCAGTCGAATACTGTTTCCACAACGCATGTATCGAATCGGCAGTAATTTCTTCCAGTTGTTTTCCGGCGACATATCCGACCCAGACCAGAATACACACCCAGATACCGGCGCCGAGTCCGGTGAAAAATAAAAATCGCGCGATATTCATGCGGGCCAGTCCGGCCGGGAATGAGATATACTGGCGGACGACGGGAATCAGGCGCCCGGTCAGGGTGCTGATTTCGCCGTGACGATAGAAGAATTTCTCCATCTTATCCAGGCGATCGGGCGGCATAAAAAAATACTTGCCGTACTTATGCAGGAGCGGTTTACCCATCCAGACAGCCAGATAATAATTCAAGAGCGCTCCCAGCCAGCTGCCGAGGATACCCATTGATATGGCCACCCATGGATCCATGTGCCCCTGCGCCGCAAGGACACCGGCGGGAAGCATGACGACTTCACTGGGGAACGGAAAGAAGGAACTCTCCAGCATCATCAGAACGACAATACCGGTGTATCCCATCGTGAGAAAGAAATTAAGCAGATATTCGACCAGGGATTCGATGTCACGCCCCTCCGCGCTTGAGTTTTCTGATGCGTAGCCGTTTGATGCGGTTGGCTTCCATTTCCAGGACCGTAAAACGAAGGTTACCGACCGTCAGTTTATCCCCGATCTTGGGACGATGTCCCAGAGTCTCGACGACATAGCCGCCGACAGTATCGGAAACATCCTCGGGCATATTGGTGCCGAATTCCTCGTTCAGTTCATCCGGCCTGAGTGTCGCCGCCGCGAAGGCGATAATGTCGCTGTGCGCCACGAATTCCGGTTGTTCATAATCGTGTTCGTCCTGAATCTCGCCGACGATTTCCTCGAGGATATCCTCGAGTGTAATCAGTCCGGCCGTTCCGCCGAATTCATCGAGGACAATGGCGATGTGTACTTTACGCTTTTGGAATTTTCGCAGGAGGACAGTCAGGGGCATCGAATCCGGAATGAAGAGAGGCTTGCGAATGATATCTTTCAGGATGACGGATTCGTTGTGTACCATCAATGAGACGAGGTCTTTTGTATAGACGATGCCGATGATCTGATCGATCGTATCTTTATATACCGGGTAGCGTGAATATCCGTTCGTCGTCATGACTTCCTTGACCTGCTCGATCGGCCAATCCAGTTTGATACTGATGAAATCGACCCGCGGTGTCATCGATTGCCGAACGGTATAATCCGAGAAATCGAAAACGGATTTAATCAGTTTCTGTTCCGTGCGATCGAATACGCCCCGCTCGGCCCCTTCGGAAATCAATATATTAATTTCCTCTTCGGTAATGCTGACATGATCGCCTTTTTGCTTGAGGCCGAAGATCTTGAGAATGAGCTGGGCGGAAAAGGTCAGAAAGGTGACGAGGAAAAATCCGATTTTCGAAAAGAGTGAAATGGGGCGCGTCACCCAGATGGCGATTTTCTCCGGCGCCGACAGGGCGATGTATTTGGGAATCAATTCACCGATGACGACAGAGAGAATTGATACGATTACGACGATGATGCCGATTGAAATCGGCTCGGCCGATTTCTGAACAAGGGTAAGCGGAATTTCCTTGATGATTGGAATGACATATTCGACAAGCGTCGCGCCGCTGAATACACCCGCGAGTGTCGCCACGAATGTAATGCCGACCTGGATAGTCGCGAGGAAGCGGTCCGGTTTTTTTATCAATTCCCGGGTTCTGGCCGCCTTTTTATCCCCCTTGGCGGCCCAGTTTTTCAGGCGGCTTTTTCGCGATGCGATCAGTGCAAACTCGGATGCAGCGAAAAAGCCATTGGCAAGAATTAGCGCGAATATCGCGATAATCTCGGTGTACGCATTATCCATAACGGGTCGGGCGAACCCGACCGATAGTCCTCCGCCTTAATTAATGGACGACCGGCGCCATCGCCTGTTCGCGCAATCGCCGCACGCGCTCCTCGACCGGAGGATGCGTGGAAAACAGATTCGCCAGGCCCTTGCCGGAGAGCGGGCTGGCAATAAATAAATGCGCAGTCGCGGGCTTACTGTCAAGGTTTAATTGCACCGGGGCGCGATGGAGTTTCTCCAGCGCCGAGGCCAGCGCATTCGGATTGCCGGTTATTTCTCCCCCGATTCGGTCGGCCTTATATTCACGCGTGCGAGAAATAGCGAATTGTATCATCATGGCCGCAATCGGGGCAACAATAGCCATCGCCAAAAGGCCGAAGATACCGCCGTTGCGGTCGTCGCGTCCTCCGTATCCGCCGAAAATGGCTCCCCAGCGAGCGATCGAGGCCAGAATCCCGATTGCGCCCGCAATCGTCGCCACGATGGAACTGATAAGAATGTCCCGGTTTTTGATATGAGCCAGTTCATGGCCGATGACACCTTCCAATTCCTCGGGCGTCAGCAAACTCAGTATCCCCTCGGTGACGGCGACCGCGGCATGGTTCTTATTTCGTCCGGTGGCGAATGCATTCGGCGCGCGCGTCGGAATGACATAAACCTTCGGTAGCGGCAAACCGCCCATGGTCGCTGCCCGTTCGACGATACTGATGAGTTTTCTATCGGATGACGGGTCCGCAGGCCTCGCCCGGTACATGCTCAAGACGATTTTATCGGAAAACCAGTATGAAAAAAAGTTCATGACGATGGCCAGGACGAACGCAATAATCATCCCCTGTTGTCCCGCGAACGAATACCCCAGAAAAACGAACAGCAGAGTCAGTCCGATCAGCATCAACGTTATTTTCAAATTGTTCATTTCATCTCTTCCTGTGTTAGTGTATATGCAAGACTCCGTTACATCTGTCAAGCACTATTATATACCTCTAAAACAAGCAGGAGATTCAAAATGTTTCTTGTCGAAATTCGATTTTCGAGGATATAAAAAGGCGGCCAAAATCGATGATTTCAACCGCCTCGTATTCGCCAAATCGACGATAATTATCGAGCAGGCTTGCGTCGTTTCGTACGCCCCCACTCGGGTGAATCGTCGCTGTCTTCTGTCTGTTCATTATTATTGGCAAGAACCGATGCATTTTCGGCATCATCTTCACCTGTATCCGTCTCGGAATCCATTTCTCCTGACAATGACTCTTTCGCCTTCGGCTCAGTGGCATCATCTGTTGTATCCGGGACAGACACTTCTTCAGAGGACTCGACAGGCTCGACTTCCGGGGCCTCTTGCTTTGTTTCCGGCTCCGGAACGTCAATCTGAATCGCAGGTTCGTCCTCTGTCGGAGAAGTCTGTGAAGCAAATGGCGCGTCATCCTTCTCCTGCGATTTGTCATGTTCGAATTCAGGCTTAGTTTCGACATTTGTATCGGCTTGCAATACGGGTTCTACTTTTGTCTCCGATTCGCGATTGTCATGTCGGTCCGACTCTTCGACGGCATCCGCCGTCGCCTCGGTCGTATCGACTACCGTTTCCTTTTCGAGAATGGAATCGAACGCCTTATTGCGCGCTTCATCGAGAGCCCTCTCTCCGAAAATAACCTTGTCGAGTTTCGAAAAGTCCTGCGACGTATTTGAAAACGTCACGGATCCTTCCGTCGACGGATCATTGGGTGCATTCGTTTCTGCACCGAACGCCTCCACCGGTTCGGGTTTTACCGTATCCGTGGAGGATTCCGGGGATTCATTGATCCCCACAGCAGCAGCGATAACCGGCTTGGCGGGTGTCGCCAAATCATTCAGAATTCCCTTCGGGAATTTCGGCACTTCATAGTCGGTTTCAGTTTTACTCTTCGCCGTCAAACTGCTTGTGCCGTCTTTCACTTCAGGTTTTTCCGGTGATTCCTTCGCCGGACTATCCTGCTTTTTCAGCCTGTTGCCGCGCCCTCGTTTACGACCGAATGTCGTCTCAGATTTTGGCTGTGACTTATCGTTCGACTGTTTACTGCCGGAATCTTTCGACTGGAAAGAACCCTTGGCCGTAGTGTCGGAGGCTTTGTTGCTATCCGGTTTTTCATCCGGTTTCACGTTACCGTTTGGTCTTCCGGAGGCAACCACCTGCTTATTCGGTGCGGATTGTTCGTCACCCGTTTTCCTTCCATCAGGGCGATACAGTTCACTGTCTTGATTTTCAGTTACTACTTCGACCTTGTGGATTTTACGAACGGTACGATTGGCTGCATTACGATCCTGTCTCTTCGAGCGATCTTTTTGTCGTTTCTGCGGTCCCGAGGATTGTTCTTTCCTTTTATCCTGGAAAGATCCGCTATCGCGGTCTTTCGAACGAGGATCCGGGCGCTGTTGTCTTCTGCGGTTATTATCCCGACGATTGTCACGACGATTGTCGCCGCGGCCGCGCGAATCCTGATCGGATTGTTTTACCCGACTGCGACGCCGGTCAACCAATCCGATTTCGGCCGTGGTGCCAATAACGGCGGCGCCGATGGCATCACCCCAGACATTGACGGTCGTACGACATCTGTCGAGGAACCAATCGATGGCCAGAATCATACCGATACCTTCCAAAGGCAAACCGACCGCCTGCAACACCAGCACCATCGTAATCAATCCTGCCTGCGGAATACCGGCCGCGCCGATTGAAGCGAGAACTGCCGTCACGCAGATCGTAACCTGGGCCAGGATAGGCATGGAAATGCCGTATGCCTGCGCGATAAACAAGGCAGCCACGGCCTCATACAAGGCGGTGCCGTCCATGTTGATTGTCGCGCCCAATGGCAGGACAAACGAGGATGCGCGTTTGTCGACGTCGTTTTTCTCCTCAACGCACTCCATTGTAACGGGAAGCGTCGCGGACGATGAGGCCGTCGCAAATGCGGTCACTAATGCCTGAGACATACCGGAGAAATATTCGAAAATAGGACGTCCGGCAATGAACTTGAGGATTAGCGGCAGAATAATGGCGCCATGAATCAGCAGACCAAGAATTACGACAAGCGAATACCAGCCCAGTTTGGTAAGAATGGTCGTAAATTGACCGATTCCCCCAACGGCGGCAAGTTGTCCGGCGACTAAGCCGAAAATACCGATCGGCGCAAACCACATAATAATGTGGACCGCCTTCATCAGGACCTGGTTGAGACCTTCAAAGATCGCAACGACGGGTCGTCCCTTGCTGCCGATTGTCGATAAAACGCCGCCGAAAAACAAAGCGACGACAATAATCGGGAGCACCTGCGTCTCTGCTGCCGCAAAGAAGATATTATCCGGTATCTGGGCAGTCAGCCAGGTCAGGAATGAATACCCTTCGCTCCCGATGATAGCATCCGGCGCTATGGCCTGATCCAACGAGGCTCCCACACCTGGGCGGATAATATTTACCAGCACCAGGCCGATGATTACCGCAATCGTACTTGTGGCAAGAAAATACAGAATCGTTTTGAATCCGGTACGCCCGAGTTTCCGGACATCGCCAAGATTCGTGATACCTACGACCATGGAACAGAACAGAAGTGGAATGACAAGCATCTTGAGGAGCTTTAAGAAAATGTCTCCGAGAAACTTAACATATAAACCCGCTTCTCCGAAGACAGCAACAAACAGAACCCCAAGAACCATTCCCAGTAATATGGCGAATATCAGATACTTACCGGTTCGGTCAAACATAGCATTCCGTTCCATAGAGGTTAAAAGTAACCCAAAAGGATACCCAATTTTGCCTCGCGACGCAAGCTATTTTTGCCTCGGAACAGAATCGGAATAATTGCAGTAAATAATTATGGCCTAAACATATATAAGGACTGTCTTATAGTCTATGCAAGGTCGTTGGCGAGCTTTTCCAGTTTGCTGTTTTCCCCCAGAGCAATCAGAATATCGCCGTCTTCCATAATAACATCGCCGGATGGATTATATAATACCTGGCCGGTCTTTTTCCGCAGGCCGACGATAATGGCGTCGTATTCTCGCTTGACGGCCGCCTCGATAATCGTCTTTCCCGTGAGTGACCCGCCATCGCGGATTTCGATTTCCTCAATACCCAGGCGCTCGCCGCCGGGGACGACTGAGGCCAACTGGAGAAAATCGACGACATTCGGCCGCAGGGTCGCCATGGCCATTTGCGCGCCGCCTAATTCATGCGGACATACGACCTTATCGGCCCCTGCCCGGCGCAGTTTCTTTTTCGCCAGCCTCGTTTCGGCGCGGGCAATGATAAATAAGTCGGGATTTATTTGCCTCGCCGTTAATGCCAGATAGACGTTATCGGCATCGTCAGGCAGTGTCGAAACAATCGCCTTGGCCCGGCTGATTCCGGCATGATCCAACATGTCATCATCGGCTGCGTTGCCCTCGAGAACATTGAAGCCCTGATTGCGCGCCTCGTCTACCATTCCCGGGATTTTCTCGATAATCACGAAGTCTTCATTGCGGCGTTTGAATTCATCGGCAACCTGTCCGCCGACGCGGCCGAACCCACAGAGAATTATATGATCTTTCATTTTTTGTACTTTCTTTTCCATTTTTCTTTTTCCAAACAGTAATTCCAACTGCCCCTGCAGGAGAAACTGTGCCCCGGCCGAGACGACGAAGGCGAGATTGAACGCGCCGAAGAGAATCAGAAATGTCGTAAACATTTGCCCGGCGTCTGATAATGGATGGACTTCTTTGAATCCGACCGTCGACAGGGTAATCACGGTCATATAGAGAGAATCCATAAACCCCCACCCTTCGATGACCGAATAGCCGAGGGTGCCTGCGGCAATAACCAGGCTAATAGATATAATGGCCAGACGCAGCCGTGATTGTGGGCTCATAAAGTCCTTTTTGGCTTAATCAAAACATCCTTTTTGATTCGACTGCAATATACATATTGTAAGCGTTTACTGTCTATGGAAATTTCACCACGCAGCACAATTGCAGCCGTTCTATTAATGTATATCGACGCCGATTGTGTTAGCTCAATCTCTTCACGACCAAATACTTATGGTGCCCGGGCCCGACTGAATCAATGGCCCATTTAGTAGTATGGGGATATTCCCACAGGTACCCGCATAGAAACTACAATTTGGAGGGTAAAAGCCCGGTTTTTGTGTCTGAACACCCTAAATCGCAAATATAAATTTGCCAGTGAAAAAATATTGCCCGAATCTCAAACAGAAGACTTACGCATTGACTCACAATAAGTTAACTCCCTTTTGTGCCTGTGTTTCAGTTCGAAACAACGGGCTCGTACCCCTCTCTCCCCGACAATTCATCAATCCGGCATGCAACTTGTATCAATCCCCATAGAATTAGGCATGAAGGGTATCTGTATGAAGAGGAAACTAACCAATCAAGAAGGGTTCACGCTTCTGGAAGTCATGACCTCTATGTTGATCATGACATTTTCCCTGCTGCTGCTTCTGCATCTGGCCATGATTGCGGTCGACAGCAACAGCTGGGCTTCCGGAACAACTTCGTGTACCCAGTTGCTTCAGGAGAAGTTGGAAGAGCTCCGCGGCGACACGCTCCCCCAATCGGGTCTCGATACGGTGGGCGAAGTCGTCCGAAACTGGACCGTAACTACCGAAGCAACGCACCTGCGGAAGGTCGTCCTGTCAGCCACCTGGTTCTCGCCGGATTCGCTCGGACGGACGTACACAATTAATTCGTACATTAAAACGGATATTCCGTAGGAGGCGGCCATGTTGAAGAAACTACGATCACAAGGCGGCATGACGCTGGTCGAAGTGCTGCTTGCGGTTCTGTTGACCGGGATTATCTCGGCCGCCATGTTCCGCGTATACATTAACCAGCACCAGGCATATAACGTGCAGGATAACGTCATCGAAATGCAGCAGAATGCTCGCGCGGCTATCGATGAACTAACGAGACAAATCCGCATGAGTGGCTATGCACTGCCGAACGGTCTCAGTGCGTTTGATGCCTTCGACACTGATCCTGACACGATTCGGATATACTATAAGACGGTTAGCTGCGAAGCTCCTATCGAGCACGATATGCCGTTGCCATCCGCCGAATTGCGCTGTGACGGTCATGATGTGAGTTGTTTCTATGACGGTCAGATAGCGTACATTTATGACCCGAACCTCGAATCCGGGGAATTTTTCGAAATATCCCATGTTCAGACCGGGTCGGCGCATATCCAGCATAATACCGACGTGCTGTCGCGCGTATATCCCGCCGGATCTCAGCTCATGGCTATCGAGATGATAAAATATTATATCGACCAGAGCGATGCGGATCACCCTCGTCTCATGGTTCAGTTTTCGAATGAGACCCCGCAAATATACGCCGAGGATATCGAGGATCTGCAGTTCACGTATGTGCTGAAAAACGGCATTACCGTGGATGAGCCTGTATTGAAAGCTGACGTGAGACAAATCGGTATTGAATTGAAGGCCAGGACTCCTCGAGCTGATATTGAATCGGGTAACATTTACAGATACCGCACCTATCAGTCCAAGGTTTATTTACGGAACCTGGGGTCGTGATGAATACGCTAAAGACATATCACGGCTCAAAGGATAAACGAGATATTACATCATCTAATACCCATATCAAGGGGGACATGATGAGTTTACGGAAAATACAGAATGAAAAGGGTATGGCGCTGTTCATAGCGCTCATCCTGACCCTGATGATTTCGATCATGGGCATCGCCCTGATTAAGACGTCGAACGATGAAATTACAATTGCCGGTAATGAGCTCAACGAACTGCGGACATTCTATGCCGCCGAGGCGGCGCTGGATAAGGCGGCCGCGGAAATCCAAACCGAATATGAGGCCACCGGCGTGCCTCCGGTCAATATGCCGGAGGGTACACTAAGTCTCGACACGGTCGGTGTCATATATACGACAAATCCCGAAGACACGGTACAGAAGGTTCTGACCAAGGGATCGCTGGCCGGTCTGCACTCACTGGTTAAGCCATTTACGATTCGCGCCACGGCGCTGGATCCGGACAAGCAGACGACGATTACGCTCGAGGAAACCTTCGAAGTCGCGCTGGTGCCGATCTTCCAGTTCAGTGTGTTCTACGAGAACGATCTGGAAATCGCTCCCGGTCCGAACATGTTGCTCTTCGGGCGAGTTCACTCCAACAATGATATTTATTTGCAGTCGGGCAATACACTCAATATCGATTCGTACATGACTGCATATGGCGATATCTTTCACGGTCGTAAGCCCGGTTCCGGACAGTCCGTTTCCAACGGCAACGTAAATATCATGGGCCTTGACGGTTCCTATCATTCAATGCGCGACGGCGCGGGATGGCTTGAATCTACCGATGCCCACTGGTTCGATACCGCGGCGGCTCGCTGGGGCGGGCGCGTTCAGGACGCGGCCTTCGGCCAGAGTCGTCTCAATCTGCCGCTGGAAGGCGGTTCTATCGATGCCCACAAGATTATCGAACCGGCATCGGCCGGCGGCGGCAATGATGACTCGTTTGAGAACAAAGCGGACTTCAAGATTATGGACGGCGTCGCATATTCCAAGAATGCCGGCGGCACCTGGACCGATGTCACCGCGACCTTGATCGCCGACGGTTCTCTGACGTCGACCACGTTCCACGACAAGCGCGAAGGCAATGATGTCACCGTGTACGATATAGATATGAGCGTATTTACGAGCTCACCGTACTTCCCGTCAAACGGCATCATGTATGCCGACGATGATCGAAGCGGCGATCGCGGTACGCGCTTGTTCAACGCCGATGATATCGGTGTGCCGTTTACGATTGCATCGGATAATCCGATCTATACCAAGGGTGATGTCAATACGGTCAACAAGCAGCCGATGGCTATTATTACCGATGCCTTGACGATTCTGTCGGACAACTGGAGCGATAACCCGGCCCGGGCGGCATCGAGTGATAAATACCAGCGTCCGGCGACTGCTACCGATTGCAACTTTTCATTTATCACCGGTAATCAGAATACCGGTTCGGGCGGTTATGGGTACAATGGCGGACTCGAAAACCTGCCGCGCTTCCTCGAAAACTGGTCCAGCCAGACGCTCACCTATCGCGGGTCGATTATCTGTCTGTGGCTGGCGCAAAAGCTTACCGGCGCCTGGAACGGCTCCGTATACAATCCGCCCAACCGTGACTGGGCGTTCGATACCGATTTGACTGACCCGAACAAGCTGCCTCCGGGATGCCCCGCGGTGCGTACCTTTATCCGCATGGGCTGGAAGCAGAGCGATGTCAGTTATACCGACGAAGCCTCATACTTAGAGGCCGACGAAGGATAAGAAAAACATCCCCCCGCATGGACCCCGCATCTCAAGACCGGGAAACGCGTATGGCGTTTCCCGGCATTTTTTTGTACCAGTCAATTCTTGCCTGCCTGCATTGAGTCGCCTATCTTATCCTCATGTGGTCGGATATCACCAAAATACCGAATCTGATTTCCATCGGGCGACTGCTCTTGCTAATTCCCACCGGATATTTCATCGCGCAGCCGGGGAATGAAGCCAAAATCTATGCGCTTTGTTTTCTGACTATTGCCGCGCTGTCGGATTTTCTGGATGGTTTTCTCGCCCGCAAGCTGAAGCAACAAACGCAGCTTGGGCTCCTGCTTGATCCGCTGTCGGATAAGATTCTGGCGGGTGTGCTGGCGATTCTGCTTATCCTGTATCGAGACTTCCCACTGTGGCTGGCGGCGGTGATTATCGGGCGGGATATCGTGATTTCCCTCGGTGGATTGATCGTGAAGAACAAGATTCATAAAGTCCCGGCCTCGACCCTCTCCGGGAAATATTGTTTCGCAGCCATCGCGATATTGCTGATCAGCTATCTGATCGAGTTTCCGTTCGGGATATGGTTCTTCACCTTCTGGACGCTGTTTTATTCGGCCGCATCGTTGATCGTGTACTCGCGTATATTGTACAGAATCAGCGCCGATAAGCCGATTCCGGTATTCAGGGACAGACCGCTGTACAAGGCCGGACGGTTGGCCCTGTGTTGGTCGGTGTCGGGAGTATATGTGTTTCAGCTCTTGAAATTCATTCATTGGATATAGATGCGCATGCAGATGAAGAACATTATCATACCTGCTTGTTTGTTCATCCTGTTCGCCGGAGTATTTATATTTATCGGCGAATTCATGCCTCCCGAGCGGGTCGTGTATTGTCCCGGTCCCGAGTGCCATAGTACCGATGTGACACAGATTGCGCCGCCGCAGGGGGCTCAGGCGCTGCCGGATGCGCACTGGCATTATTTTAAATGCAATCACTGCGGCATCATTTCGGCGGCCAGTTTCGCGGTCGAGGACCTGCTCGTGCAGCCCGTGTGGGATATCAAGCATTATCAAAGCATCGCCGAGACCGGCTATGTGACCTATCCCTGCGATCCGGGTAAATACTGGCCGGCCGGAGACATCTGCGGTAATGTCGGCTGGTTTCCCGGCTGGCCGTTGGTTGTCAAGGCGCTCTCGGTGAATCATGTGCGCATCGGTCTGATGCTGTTGCCGTTTCTGCTGACGTTTTTCGGGACGATTGTTTTTTATAACATCGTCCTGAAGCTGCACAACGAGACGACGGCGATACTGTCGACACTGGCCTTGCTGGCGGCTCCGGCATCGTTCTATTTGCTGACTGGTTTCCCCTATGCCCTGCTGCTTGTGCTGTTCGGCGGGTATCTGTATTATCTCTATAACGAGAAGGCCAAAGGGCGAGCATTCCTGATGCCGCTGATTGCCTTCTGGATTTCATTCACCTATCCGACGGGAATATTGACCGCGATTATCCCGCTGGTGTGGATGATAAATAATTATCGCCGCAAATTGATGATGCCGAGTATCGGCACGATCATTGGCGATATGCTGTTTTATCTGGCGCCGTTTGCGCTGGGACCGCTGGCGGTGTCGGTCTATTTTTATTTCAAGTTCGATGACTTTTTCCTGATCACGCATTTCCAGGAAAAGTACGACCGCAACTGGGGCATCCCGTTCGTCGTAATGTGGAAGTCGCTCGTTCAGGCTCCGGCCTGGGAGCCGGGGCTCTATCTACCGCCTCGGCTGTCATACGAGAAGCTGGTGCTGGTGTATTATGGTTTGATATTCATCGTGTTTCCGCCATATCGCATCAAGCCGGAGTTGTTGGCGTATGGGATAGTGTTTTATCTCTTCTCTCCGGCGACGGGGAATATCGTGTCGGTGTATCGGCATTATATCGTGCTGTTTCCGCTGGCGATGATGATTGGCGCATCGCCTCGGCCGCTGTGGCTGAAGGTGCTGTTTATTGCGATAGGATTATTCCTGACCTTTTGGTGGTTCTACCCGTTCTTCCTTAATGGATACTTGGTGTAGTATTCTCGCGCACGAATACTTGACATTTCATTATTTATAGACTATATTATGTTTGATATGATTAGTATATTCTACAAATGACTTTTGGGACAATTTGTAAATAGGAGCAAAAAATGCTCGACGTATTGCTTTCCATAGTTTTCTTAACACTATTGGGATTTGCAATAATAAATGGAAGAAATAGTAGATTGGGCATTGCAGAAAAACCGCTAATTTATAATAGTGTAGTCGTTCAATTCCTTCTGAATATTTGCTTTATTCTCTTTTTATTATTTACAATATTTTTGGTTTTTTATAACTGGAAACTTTTAGCCATACTCATACTTATTGGGCTTATTGTGGAACCGTTTCTGATTATTCCATTAATTGAAAAATTAATGGCACTTGCACTTGCAAGAATACTTAATAACTCTGGACATTATCGGGAATAATTCCCATTGCTATGATATCCTAGTTTTTCCATTTCCGGCTATGATGGGCAATTTATTTAATGATACTTCTTGATAGGCCAACCACAATCCAGACTTCTTAATTAAAATTCGTACTCCAATATATAAAGGGCCTAGCTGCAATCTAAGTGATGGATTTATTGGTCCGGGCCCTTCGACCCGTAATATTGCGTATATAGTTTTTACTTGCTCCTGTAATATCAAATAGTCTGGTTCATTTCCATATGACAAATCATTAAGGTATGCCTCAAGGGTATGCTGTGAATTAAAAATAATAATAGACTCTCCGTATATTATTTTCTCCTTTTCCGCCGATTTCACAAGTTCCTTATCTTTTAGAATTTTGAATCTAACGCATTTCTTTGGAATTTTCATTATTTTTTTCGATTTTGCTTTGATCGTTATTTGAAATACATATCCTTTTTTTGTTTCAAATTGATTTATATGCTGAATATCTACGGGATATTTAAATATCCATTGAACTAAAGGAAGGAATAACTCACCGATCTTTAATCCGATTTTTATAAATAGTGATTCCATATTTAATCTCGATAGTAAAAAGTACTTAGCCAACACAACACTATCTAAATATTTTTTGTCAATTCATTTCAATATATGTATCTTCTTAAATTAATCAATCTTAATCATAGGGTAAAGCCCGGCTGTGCAGGCACAGCCGGGCTCATGTAGGAGGGAGTAAAAAAGTGTTACCCCCAAGCGGGATCTTCATCCCGCTTGAGTTCTTGATGCTTTGTTTCCCCACGGCAGAGCCGTGGGTTACCCGGTTGAAAAGGGCAAGAGCAGATTGCCACATCGCTCGTCTGAGAAGACTCGCTCCCCGCAATGACGGTGGTCAATCATTTCGCCTTGTCAAAGATCATTCTTTCATCCCCTCTTGAGAGGGGTGCCCGTCCGCCTGGGCGGATCGAGGGCGGGGTGTGTTCTCTTCTTTTCTCGCGCGTTGCGCGAGTGTCAAGACCGCAAGGGTCTTGACCTACCTTTCTTTTGGCAGGTCCCATTGGGGACCTGCCCTACTTCTCAAAGACCCTGTGCGATAAAAGGCGGCGCATCAGGCGCTCGCCTTTTCGCCTTTCATCTTGCGGAATATCATCTCGGCCGGGCAAAAGTGCGTGAAGGCCGATTGTATCAGGTTCAGGCCGACGAAACCGGTCAGATAAAACCAGTTCTTCGAGACCATCAGGCCCAGCGTCAGCGATAAAAGAACCATGACCCCGGCCATTACTCTCACCATGTTTTCTACAGTCATGGCGTGTCTCTCCTAAAATCCATAGTTAATCTTGATATAGAGATTGTCGTTGTAGCTGAACTGTCCCCACTGCGTGTAGGCATAGTTGCCGTCGAAAATGTTCCCGCCGGCCATGAGGCTCAGTTCATCAGAGTATTTATATTCAGCCGAGAAGCGCACATAGGCGTCTTCATCGGACGGGGAATAGAAACCGAACAACGACAGGGTGAGTGTCTGCGCATACAGCTGTTTCGTCCACCGTGAGGTCACCAGAGTGCGCGTTTCGTCGGCCTTCGCCGGTGTGGGCATTCCCATCATCACGGCATAATCAGCCATCTGTGTGTGGGAGGTTTCGTACTTATCATAGTCAACCATCTGCTCATACTGGAACTGCAAATTAGCCGTCAGGTCGGTGCCGACCTGGCGCTCGAAGCCGACGAGGCCTTTCATCGAGGAGTTCTCGATGAAGAAATTGGTGCCGTCCCGATCCTCGCGGGAGTCGAAATAACCGCCTTCCATCCAGAGAATCCCGCCCATGACCTGGCCGCGCAGCGACGCACCATACACGTTCAACTCCGGATAAAAGACCGTGCTCGTATTCGGATCGAATCCTATCGGATTCTTATAAAAGCCTTTGTAGGCATAACCCGAGAAATTAAAGCCTTTGATCATTTTGGAATACTTGAAGGCGATCTCGGAGTTTTCGAATTTATTCGCCGGTTCGACCGGAGCCATATAGCCGTCGGCGCCGACAATCGTTCCCGAATTGGGATTGAAAAAGCTCAGCCGCTCGCCGGTCGGCGTCACGTTCGGTTCGAAGTCGGGAATACCGACAATAGTGAAGGAACCGAGCGGGTTGTACCATTCGACGCGCACGGCCGTCTGCGGGGCCTTGAGATACTGGTCCTGGCGGCCGATTAAAAATGACTGGTAGTCCTTGGCGAAAACATCATTAATAAAGATCAGGTCGCCGGTGCCCCAGGTGAGGATCTGGCGGCCGATTTTGAAATCCATGTTCGCGCTTTCCATGCGGAATTTAATGTACGCCTCGCGCAACTGCACATCATAATTGGCGGAATCGAATCCGTCCTGGACAAAATCGAGTCTGCCGAATACCTCGGCGCGGTCGCCATATGATTCCAGTCGAAGCTGGAGGCGAGTTTCGGCCACCGGGTAATCGCGCGAGGTCGGATTTTTATCATCGAGTCCGGCGCCCCACAAGCCCTCGACGAAGCCGCCCCACATGACTTCCTGTGCGGAGGCGATAGTGGGCATCGCCCACATCGCCACCGCGATTAACACCATCCACGTTGCCTTTTTGAAATTCATGTATTCTATCCCTCCCAAACCTTACTTGATGAACTTTCTCGGCGGATTCTTCAGGTAGCGCTCGGTGAAGATGTCATCGGTGATGCCGACGTTGTAGTCGATGGAATCGAAAATAATCGTCGTATGCTGGCCTTTGTCGACATTTTCCATCGTGCGCTGGGTAATCGTGGTGATGCCGTCGATGTCTTCGATCTTATCCGCGGTGAAGCGGCGGAACACCTTGCCGTCCTTGTCGTAGTACTCTTCCTTGAGAGGCAGATAGGTTTTCTTGTCGACCCAGGTTTTCTTCTCGACGAAGTAGTCACCGCCGGCCTTCGGCTTGGAGCTGATCAGATAGGCGTCATGGCCGTTGAGCGTTTCCTTATCGGAAACGAGGGTGTGCGTATCTTCGGTCCAGTGGCGGCCGGAGACATCCTCGTAGGAGAAGTCGGAGCCGACAAAGGAGGAGTTTTTATCGTCGGCCGAGAGGCGCTTGACCAGGTCGACCGAGGGGACATACAGCCAGCGATCATCGTTGGCATCCGGGTTCTTCCAGACCATGAAGGTCAGGCGGGAAACATCGGACGGCTTTTTGAAGTACGTATAATACTTCTGGGTGCCGCCTTCTTCGACGTCCAGGCGGAGCATCGAGAATTCGCGAAGGCGCTCGCGGCCCTTGCTGTTGACGATCTTCATCGTGACTTCGGTCATACCGTCGTCACCGGCGTAATAGTACGCCATGTGTGATTTCTGCATAATTTCTTCGGCGCTTTCCTGCGCCCAGGCGCTCTTGGCAAACACGGCCATCAGAGCGAATATCAGTATGGACAGAGTAAACTTTTTCATTTGAAACCTCCTACACAGTTTCTATGATTTCATTGTCTTTGTTTGCATGTTTGGAATCGGGGTACAGCTTGTTGTGCAGCATCGTGATAATCGCCGGGAGCAACATCAGGGTCACCGCGCCGGAAACGGTCATGATGGCGAAGAAGAAGGTACCGACCGTAATATAGGGAACCAGGTTCGAGAAGAACATCGGCACGAAACCGATGGCAATCACCAGCACGTTGCGGCTGATGGCTCGACCGGGACCCTCGAATATTTCTTTGTATGTCTCTTTAAAGTTGCCGGTGCGCTTGTGAATCATGCGCGATCGTTCGATAAAGTGAATCGCGAAGTCGATAGACAGTCCCAGCGTCAGCGATGACAGAACGGCGATCGGCATATCGTATGGCTTGCCGAAGTAGCCGATGCTGGCATAGATAGCCATAATCGTAATCGACAGCGGCAGCATGGAGATAACTCCCCACAGAGCCGAGCGGAACAGGAAGGCCATCATCAGGAAGACGATAGCGAAGGAGCTCAGGAGTGAGAAGCGCATGCCACTGACCATCTTGTCCTGCCAGACGATATTGACATACGGCAGACCGGCCCAGTTGATATCGACATCCACCGGCGGCGGATTATCGGCGATATACTTTTCGGCGTCGGCCACGACCGAGGCTACCGCCTGATTGTCGCCGTTAGTCATTTGAATCCAAACGTTGGCCTTGGCATAATCATCCGTGACCATCTTGAACAGATCGTCCGGATCGCCGCCCGACATTTCATACAGGAACAGATTCTGTCCGACTTCAATTTCATCATCGGGAATGGCATATTTTGACTTGTCGGCGCCGCCGAATAATTCGAAGCGGACTTTCTTGACGATATCGGTGATACCGGCGGTGGAACCGACGATGGCATTTTTCTCAAGATGCAGCTGCAGGTTCTCGATATATTTCAGCAGATCCGGGTTCTTAATGGCATCCGGTTCGCCGGTATCGAAAACGAGGTAGTTCATATAGGTGCCGTCGAGGTGCTGGTTCAGCGCCTGGTCCGCGATGCGGAGTTCATGACTGGCCTTGAACCACTTGACGGGGTTATCGTTGACGACGATCATCGACAAGCCAACGGCTGAAATAACAACGACGATCGTGGCGCTGAACAGAATCAGCCGATAGCGGCGTGAGGCGAATTGCCCGATACCGCGAACGACCCTGGAGAGAATCGTTTCTTTATCATCAGACGCGCCGAAATTGCGTAGGGCCTTGTCCGGCAGGAGCATCGCGAAGGCCGGATTCAGCGTGATCGACATCAGCCAGGAAATGGCCACGCCAAAGGCGACGAAGGCGCCGAAGACCTGCACCGGCGGGATGTTATTCGTCAACAGCGACAGGAAACCGACGACCGTCGTGGCCGAGGTAAACAGCATCGGCATAAACAGTTCATTGATCGTGTGGCGAATCGTCGTTTCTTTATGTTTGTACTTTTTATAGCGATCGTGAAATTCCGAAATGATATGAATCGAGTTCAGTACCGCAATCGGGAACAGGAAAATCGGAATCATCGAGCTCATGATATGGACGGGGTGTCCGGTCCAAACCAGCGCGCCCATCGTCCAGATAATTGACGTTACCGCGACGATCATCGGCGGCAGAATAATCCGGATGTTCTTGAAAAAGATAAACATGAGGATGAAGATGATCAGTCCGGCCATCGGCGCGGAGTAAATCATCTGTCCGAACATCTCATTTCCGAAGCTGTCCTGTGCAACTGGGAGACCGGCGATAAAGTACTTGCCGCCGTCACCGTACTTTTCGGTAATCGCCTTGATTTCACCGGCGATCCGATAGGACATGTCTTTTTGCTCGATCGGGATGAACAGTGCCAGCGCCTTGCCGTCCTCGGAGGCCAGTTTGCCTTTGAGGACCGGGTTGGCATTAATACGGCTCAATATATATTGTGCCTGTTCGTCCGTTTCCGGCGCCTCGCCCATGAGCGGCTCGATGACAAGTGTATTATTTCCGCCCTGGCGGATATCATCGACCATTGACGGCGCCATAATATCTTCTTTAATGACGCCTTCGATCTTGGCAATTTCTTCGGTCATGTTATAGATGCTGGTCAACTGGTCGGCGGTAAAGGCGCCGTTTTCACGGACGATACCGACGGCCAGGAAGTCATACATGCCGAATTCTTCTTTGGTTTGACTGTGGAACACGCGAACCGGTTCATCGGCGGGCAGCATATTCTCGGGGTCAGTATCAATCTTAATACCGGTGAGCTGGTACGCGAAAACTCCGGTCAGGATGACAATAATTCCGATTACTATCAGCGGGTGCTTGGTAGAAAACTTGATTAATCCCTCTTTCACGTTAATACCCTTTCGCTTTTTGTTTGACTCAATTGTCCCTTTAGATAGGACAACCGGCAAAACGATTCAAAAATCGAAGGTTTTTTTTCAAATTTCGTGGAGTGCGCCCCGACAGCTTGATCATTTATAACATGAATATATCGGGTTTGGGTAGATTCGGCAATAGAAAAGGATGAATTCTAAAATGGCGACAGATATGTTCAGAAGCTGAACACTATTATTTTAACTTGATTGTAAAATGTTAAGAAATTAATTATCAGTAGGTTAGAGATGATTTCGTTGTCGAGAATTCGTACAACGAAATTTAAGCATACTTTAGAGGTGTCCGAATTTCTGCTTCCAGCGTTCGGCCAGTTTTTTCTGAAATTTCTCTTGAATTTCCTGAGGCAGATCCTCGCACGAGCCGTCCTTGCATAATTTTACGGTCATTTTCATAGTGTCGACCATTAAACGGCAGTTATTACAGCCATCAATGTGTTTTTCCAACTCGGCGCAGAGTTCAGGATCCAGTTCGCCGTCTATATAGTCGGACATTTTTCCAAGCATATCATGACAATGAGACATCAATATCCTCCTCAGATAAGTATTCACTGAGGCGACTGCGCATGGCTACGCGGGCCCGCAGGATACGAGATTTAGTGGCCGCCAAAGATAATTTCAGTGTATCCGCGACCTCCTGAACGCTCATTTCGTGCATGTACCGCAGTGTAAACGGAAGTCGGTATTTCTGAGGCAATTCAACAAGAGCGGCATCGATTTTGGCCCGGATTTCATCGCCGGTCAGTTTGGAGAGAGGGTCATTCCAGTCGAATAATTGAGCCGATGCAGAGGCATGATTATCCTGCTTAATCGGCAGGTAATCCTCAAGCGGGAGCAATTCCTTCTTGCTGTCCCGGCCATAGCGCGCTCGAATAATATTAATGGCTATGGTATAGAGCCAGGTTCCGAAGGCGCTGTCTCCCCTGAACTTCTGAATATTATCCACGGCTTTCAAAAACGTCTCCTGAAAGATATCCTCGGCGTCCTCCCGATTCTTGGCCATTTTTAAGGCAAGGCCGAAAATCTTCGGTTGATACACCTGGATAAGCTCATTAAACGAGGCAAAATCACCCTCTTGCGCTCGTCTGACCAGTTCCTTTTCGTCTGTTTTGATAGCCATCGCAGTATTTCGATTCAACTTTTTTTCGATTCAGCCGCAAATATAGGGAAAAAAAAGGAAGTTGCCAAGACATTTCATGGGAAATCCAGGATAGAAACATCGTCATAAGACATTGTGATATAACAAAAAACCCCGGTTTTCCGGGGTTATGTTGGAACTTTTCGCTTATGCTAAAGCAAAGAGCTTTTCCAGTTGCGTTTTGAACGAAATATTGTCAGTCCGCTGATCCGGAAATGACGAAATCTCTACCGGAACATCGAATCGATAGTTCGATTCGAGAAATTCGGCCATAAATTCTGACAATAATTCCTTCATCCGGCCGCAGGCGATTTCCGCCCCTGAGCGGTCGGTTTCGGGTAAAATCATAACCAGTCGGGCATCATCGAGGTTCGAAATCATGTCGGTTTCCCGAGCTTCTCGCTTGACTCGATCGATGACCATATGAATAAACTGGTTCGCCTCTTCCTGAGATGTGATTTTTCTCCGGCCTGCACTACTGAGGAATTCGGACAGATTGAGAACTAAGAGCGAGAGGAAATTTCTATATCTCTCCGCCCGCTTTAACTCTAAAAGCGCCAGGTCCCGGAATTCAATCATCTTATCGGCTTCCATGCCTGATTTGTTCCTCCCGGTGTGGTCATTCATAATCTTATACCATCAAAAGCCAGTGACCCCACCAAAAGTAAGCAATTCATATTCCCGTTTAGTATACCACTACCGGTGCCTTAAAGATTAGTAATTTCGACCTTGTTGTATTTCAAGTAGTTATGACGATAAAGTCAGAATCGCGAGGACGCAAATTTCGTAAAAAAAGGCGCATTGTGTGCATCGCTGTGCAAAAAATGCGCAGGTACTGTGAAAGCAATTCGATTTTTAATACGACATGAGGATAAAAGTGTCAGGAATATCTACAATCATGAAGACAGTTATATTATTTGTTTATTTTATTTCGTTCAGCCCGTACTCTTTAATCTTATAGAGCAGCGACCGATAGGATATTTCCAGCATATCCGCGGCCTTGCGTCGATTCCAATTGGTTCGATTGAGCACCTCGGAAATCAAAGCCTTTTCTTCACGACTAACAGCAGCAGCAACACGATGTTTCAACGACAGTGACCTGGTATCGCCACCCACTGTTGGAATCGGACCTGAGGCATTCGCCTGGGCAGGTGCGGACATTGCCGCGACCGGTTGAAGCTGAGGCGCGGGCATCGCGGCTGTCGGCTGGCTTCGGCCTGTCAGCAGATCGGGAATGATGGACTCATCCCCGCGAACGACGACCTGCTTGAGCAGGTTTTCGAGCTGGCGGACATTTCCGGGCCAATGATATCCATTGAGCTGGTCGAGGGCCAACTGGCTGAGCGCCTGGGCCTCTTTTTGGTACAACTGATTGTATTTGTCGATAAAGAATTTCGACAGCAGTGATATATCGCCGAACCGCTCGCGCAGCGGCGGCAGGAAAATCGTGATTTCGTTTAGACGATAGAATAAGTCGTCGCGGAAGCGTCCCTGGGCGATGGCATCTTCGAGATTTCGATTCGTGGCGCAGATAATTCTGACGTCGACTCGAATATTATTGATACCGCCGACGCGGACGAATTCCTGTTGCTCGAGCACCTGCAGGAGCTTGGATTGCAATTCCATCGGCATATCGCCGATTTCATCGAGGAAAATTGTGCCTTTATTGGCGACCTCGAATCGTCCCGGTTTTGTCTTATGCGCGCCGGTAAAGGCGCCTTTTTCATACCCGAACAGTTCGGCTTCGAGCAAATCCCGCGGAATAGCCGCGCAGTTGACCTTGGTAAACGATTCATCGCTGCGATCGGAGACGTTGTGAACCATACGGGCGACGACCTCTTTACCGGTTCCGGATTCGCCGCGAATCAACACGGTTAATTCGGAATTGGCAACCTGCTCAACGAGGTCTTTCACCTGCTGGATTTTCGGAGAATCGCCGATAAAACTGTCATACTGCGAGCGTACTTTCAGTTCGGTTTTAAGCGTCGAAACTTCGCGTTTGAGTTTGGATTTTTCCAAGATGCCATTGATGTGGATTTCCACTTCCTTGACGTCGAACGGCTTTTTAATGAATTCGGCAGCACCGTTTTGTATCGATTCGACGACATAGTGGGTATCATCATGACCCGAGAGCATGACGACTTCGGGGCGGTCTTCGACCTTGTTCAGCTTTTTCAGGACTTCGATGCCTGACATATCCGGCATTTTGATGTCGAGCAGGATCAGATGCGGCTTTTCGGTCGTAACCATTTGCAGGCCTTCGCTTCCGTTGCGAGCGGATACGAAGTCGAAACTCCCTGCCAATCCTTCGGATAGAATCCAGCCTACCTTAGGATCGTCGTCGATAACCAATACTTTCACTTGTTCTCGTTTCATGTCTAATTCCCGAATTCTTACACAATAAATCGTCAAATCGCCCAAAAAATCAAGGCGTTTTGCAAAAAAATGCACCAATTTTCTGCAAGATTTTGCAGTTATTGCGGGCGCGGGAGATAGATTTTGAAGGTCGTACCGACGCCCTTTTCGCTCTCGACGACAATGCGACCGCTGTGTGCGGAGATGATACGCTCGACCACGGCCAATCCAAGCCCGGTGCCGGTATCTTTGGTTGTGTAATAACGGTCGAAAATAATGGCCTTATCTTTTTGCTCGATTCCGCATCCCGTGTCGGAAATCTCGACCTTGATCATTTTCCGGTTTTCATGGCGGGCATCGGTTACGCTGACAGTGATTTTGCCTTCGCCGTCGATGGCATCGATGGCATTGATGAGGAGATTCAGAAGCATCTCCATGACTTGATTCTTATTGACGAAGATTTCGGGCAGCTCTTCATCGTGTGTGAAGATATGCTCGATCCCCTTGCGCTCCATGTCGCGGCTGACGAGCTGAATTGCTCGCTCGGCCACGGTTACGATATTCGTGCGTTCGGTTTGGTATTTGTTCGGATTAGAGAAATCGACCAACTCGCGGACCAACTCATTGAGGCGCAGAACTTCTTCCTCGGCCATCTTGAACATGTCGGAGTCCTCGGCCAGTTCAGGCCAGCGGGAGCGCATGATTTGAAGGGCGCCTCGGATATTGGTGAGCGGTTTTCTCATGTCATGCGAGATTTCCGAAATCATATTGCCCATCGTGAGCAGGCGGGTGGCATTGAGAATCGCCTTTTCCCGTTCGTACATCGTGGCCGACTGGCCGGCGATCAGGGCGGCGATTTTACCGTCTTCTTCGGAGAAGCAGTTCTCCACCGAGGCTGAAAGACAGAACAAATAGGCAAGTCCGGCCTCGTTGTTAATCGGAAACACGCTGAATGATTTCCGAGGAATCTTGGATTCTTCCTCGGACGGCAGATGTTTCAGTAAAAACTCGCGCGCTTTTTCCGGAGTCGCTATTTCCCGGGGATCGGCCTTATAGTTGACATCTTCGAGATCGATGAAGACATTTCCGGCGCCGCCGGCAAATGCGAGCGAGTTGTTTTTCGAATTCCAGCGGAACCAGAGCGACATCTCGGCGGGCATGAGGTTGCGAATACCCCAGAAGATAATTTCCTGCAGAATGGCGACCGATCCGGCTCGCGACATGGCATCGGAAATATCCTGCAGCGTCGACAATTCATCCACACGGCGCTTCAATTGCAGATACTTCCCGGCATTATCGATAGCAGCGGCGGCCTGGGAGGCGAACATCGTGAGAACCTTAAAATCGTGTTCGCCGAATTCCCCGCCGGTTGTCTTGGCGGCCATATTAATGACGCCGATAACTTTATTCTGTACCTTCAGCGGCACACAGAGCAAGGAAGATTTGCCATAGCGCTCCTGGCGATTTTCCTTTTTGAAGCGCGGATCCCCTTCGACATTGGAGATGAAAAGCGGTTCTCCGGTTTGCGCGACATGACCGGAAATCGATGTGCCGATCGGTGTCTTTGTCTTGCGCACGATTTCGTTGGAGAGTCCCTTGGCGGCGGCGATCGTCAAAAACTCCCGGTTTTCATCGACGAGCATAATTGAACCAATACTGGCCCGAAGCGTGGCAGTAGATAAATCAATGATGTTATCGAGCAGGGTATCGAGTTCAATGGTCGAGCTGAGAGACTTACTGGCCTCGTATAGGGCGTTGATTTCATCGAGGCGATCGCTGAGAGCCCGGTTTTTCTCCTGCAGTTCGGTCAGCAGGAATGATTTTGCCCGCCCCAAACGCCGCCGTTCAAGACCGCGCTTGATGACCAACTCAAGCTGTGGAAACTCGACCGGTTTGAGCAGGTAGTCGTATGCGCCTTCGTTGATGGCCTCGATGGCGCTTTCGAGGGATCCATAGCCGGTCATGAGGACGACCAGCGCCTGCGGATCGATATTCCGCGCCAATCGTAATAAATCAAGGCCGCTCATCCCGGGCATTTTTATATCGGATACGATGAGATCGAAATTGCCGGATTTTATCTCGTCCGCCGCTTTTTCACTCTCCTGAAAGGATTTGACTTCGAAACCGGATTCGGAGAGAAGGGCTTCGAGCGAATCGCACATACGCCGTTCATCATCGATAACGAGAATTTTTTCGCGGGCCTTTTTATTCACGGAAGTTGTCCTTTGATTCCTGATATACTCAGTTATTATACCTTTTTGTCGGCAGATAGGGCCGGAATGCTTATCTCGAAGACAGCGCCTTTGCCCGGCGCATTTGCCGCCGCTATTCTGCCATTGTGTTCCTTAATAATGCCGAAACAGACGGACAGCCCCAGCCCTGTCCCTTTAGAGCCTTCTTTCGTCGTAAAGAACGGCTCGAAAATTCGAGACAGGTTTTCCTGCGGAATTCCCGGCCCGGTATCGGCAAATGATATTTTCAGCCAGCCATCCTGACCATACGCCTTGATAGTGAGGGTACCGCCCTCGGGCATGAAATCCTTGGCGTTAATAACCATATTCAGCATGACTTGTTTGAGCTGTTCCGGCGCTCCGAGGATTCGCGGGAGATTCGGCGCGATGTGCTTATCGACGATGATTTTATTGTCGGCCAGCTGCCAATAAATGAGACCAAGGATATCTTCTACGATTTGCCCGACGTCGACCGCTCGTTTTTCGAGCACCTGCGGGCGATGGAAATCGAGTAGCTGGCGAACGATGCGGGCGATGCGGCCCAGTTCCTGCTTGACGACATCGAGATGATTTAATGCGGCATCCGGCTTTTCGATATTGCGGCCGGCCAGATGCAGATAATTCGATATTATACTGAGCGGATTATTCACTTCATGGGCAATCTTTGCGGATAATTCACCGATAGCCGCCTGACGTTCCGTCAATACGAGTTGTTTTTGCGTGATGCGAAGTTCTTCCAGCGCGTTTTTTTCCGATTCATAGAGGCGCGCATTTTCGAGCGCGACGACGAACTGGTTGGCGAGAATCGAGAGGAATTCGATATCATCGGCGGCGAATAATTCCCCCGTCACTTTATTACTGACGAGAAGCAGTCCCTTGAGCTCGGATTTAATAATCAAGGGCAATAGGATGCCTGATGAGAAGACATTCAGTGTGCGGTACTCGCCGTTTCCTCCGAGCAGGCCGATGAATTCCTGCACCGGCATCGGTTTGGCCGAATGCGATAATTGATCGATGATATAATCACCGAGGCGGATATCGTCTTTGAGTTGCTGATTATGTAATAATCCCTTTGATTTTGCCAGTTCGAATACGGGGGAACCGTCTTCGATAGGGAGATACAGCGCCGAGGCGGATGCGCCGACCTGCCCGAGTGAGGTCAAAAGGAATGAATCGACCAGAGTATGGTAGTGGAGAACGGAATTGAAATTTCGGCTGATTTCGAAAATCGTATAGAGATCAAATATTTTGCGCTTTAGTTGCCGGTTACTCTCGGTCAACTCATTGATTTTTACATCAATGGCCGTCCCGAGCAGTTCCACGGCCCGCTTTGATCTCTGTTTGGCTTTTTCTTCTCTCTTCAAAATCCGTCTCGTTTGATAAAAGGCGCCAGTTCCCCCATAATAAAATGGGAACCGGCTATAACCAGTATATCGGTTCGAGAGCAGTTTTTTAACAGGTCAGTGTATGCTTCCGGTATACTGGGATATACTCGGATATGTGTTTTGTCTCGGCGCAGCCGCGAAATGAGATAATACGGATCATCGCGGCGCGGATTCTCGATACTGGCCGTGGCAATCAGTTTCGCTAACGGCGCCATCATTTCAAAGCATTTATCGCCGTGTTTCTTCTCGACCATGCCGAACAGAAACAGGAATTTGCGCCCCGGATAATAATGTTCCAGCGTCTGTTTAAGGACGGCGAACCCTTCCTGATTGTGCGCGACATCTATAATAATCGTCGGATTTTTCCGAATCGTCATACACCGGCCGGGCCAGTCATTCGTTGCAAGCCCCTGCTTCACATTGTCCGCCGTCAGCGGACATCCCTGCGCCTTGAGAATCTCGGCGGCGCGCGCCGCCAGATACCCGTTTTCGACCTGGTGTTTGCCTCGAAGATATACGCGAGCGACCAGCCCCTTAAAAGGGCCTTTCTTCAATATAAGGGTATCGTGGTCATCGTCAAAGCGATATGCGAAGCCATCGTCCTCCCGGTAGAAAATGGGAGATTTGCGCTCTTTACAGATTTCCCGGAATCTTCGCGCCGCATCGTTGCCGTTATTAGTCACACCCGTTACTAATGGCACGCCGGGCTTGATGATGCCGCCTTTTTCACCTGCGATTTTATAAATCGTATGGCCTAGCAGATTCGTGTGCTCGAGAGCGATATTCGTTATGACCGACACTCGAGGCGTAATAATATTCGTCGCATCGAGGCGCCCGCCGAGTCCGACTTCGATGACCGCCCAGTCGACTTTCTTGTAGGCAAAATACCAGAATGACAACGCCGTCGTAACTTCGAAAAACGTTACCTGTGTGGCGAGGATGTCTTTTTTGTACAAGTCAATGAACTTCGCAATGGCTTCCGGTTCGATTTTCTTGCCGTCAACGCGGATGCGCTCACGATAATCGGCCAGATGGGGCGATGTCAGAATCCCGACTTTGTATCCGGCCGAACGTAAAATTTCGGCGATGAAACTGGATGTCGAACCTTTGCCATTGGTACCGGCAACATGCACGCTGGGGTAGGCATTTTGCGGGTTACCCATCAACTCGCTGAGCTTCGCGATATTGTGAAGCCCGAGTTTTATTCCGAAGTGCTGGCGATTATAGATAAAATCGAGCGCTTTTTTAGACCGAGTGTCGCTCATGGCGTTGTAACTTAAATGGTGGCGGGCTTATTGTACGTGTACTGCAGACACAGTACGAGGTTTTTGCGGAGATCTTTTCGCTCCGAAATAACGTCGAGGAAGCCGTGTTCCATAAAGAATTCGGATGACTGGAACCCCTCGGGTAAATCCTGGCCTATCGTCTGCTGAATTACGCGCGGTCCGGCAAATCCCAGCAATGCTTTCGGTTCCGCGATGATGATATCGCCGAGCGAGGCGTACGATGCCATGACGCCGGCCGTAGTAGGATTGGTCAGGATGGAGATAAACGGAACTTTCTTTTTAGCCAACATGGCCAGCAGAGCCGATGTTTTGGCCATCTGCATCAAGGACAGGATTCCCTCCTGCATGCGCGCACCGCCGCTGCAAGAAACGACGATGAGCGGGATTTCGCGATCGATAGCGCGTTCGATGGCGCGGGCAATTTTCTCACCGACGACCGACCCCATGGAACCGCCCATAAAAGCAAAATCCATGATCGCAATTGAAATCGGGATACCGTCGACCATACCGAGACCGGAGACGACACCGTCTTTCATACCGGTTTTCAGTTGCGAGCCTTTTATTCTATCGACATATTTTTTCGAGTCGCGGAAATTGAGCGGATCCAAAGACGATAGGTCTTCATCATAGCGTTCGACTTTGCCGTCGTCGAGCAGCAGTTCGATAATCTTCGCGGCATTGATGCGGAAGTGATAGTTGCAACTCGGGCACACCCAGAGCTGTTCCTCCAGAATCTTCGAGTAGACGACTTCGCCGCACTCCTTACATTTCGTCCAGAGGCCGTCGGGGATTTCTTTTTTCTGCTGAGAGACAAGTCCGTCTTTTGATTTTCTAAACCAATCCATGTATTCTACTCACCGATTTGGATATCAGTTTCTCCGCCCAAATATTTAATCATCATCAGGCAATCCTCGCGCGGATGCGTGTAATAATTCTTTCGAATCGCCAGATCGATGAACCCAAACTTCCGATACAGCGCTATCGCAGCCTCGTTCGACAGGCGTACTTCGAGCAAAACCTGCGTCAGGCCCGCTTCCGAGGCAAACTGTAAGATAAAAGATAATAACTTTTGCGCAATAGATTTTCGTTGATAGTTTTTTGCGACCGCAATGTTGGTCAAGTGGCCTTCGTCTACCCCCTGCCACAGGATCGCATAGGCGACAATATCATTATCCCATTGCACGACAAAGGGATGACTATAATCGGAGGCAATATCCTCCAGAAACACCGAAGTCGGCCAGGGATCCGTGAATACGTCTAATTCTATCTCGGAGACGGCCTCAAGGTCGGCCTCGGTCATCTCACGAATCTTTGCGCTGTCTTCGGACAAAGTTCTCCTCCGCCTGTGAGGGGGCGATATAGAGCGGTTCGAGTGTAATCGGGTCGTCGGATTGTCCTTCGGCCAGCCGCCGAGCACCGATGCGAGCCATTTCGCCGCCCGAAATGGCGGTCGCAGTCTTATCGATAATGTTTTGCAGCCCAGTATCCCAGTCTTTCGGGGCGCGACCGATCATACCAACCGGGCCTTCTTTCACGATGGCGGACAAATCGGTCTGGTGAATGAGTTGGATGTCATCCGGAAACATTGATGTGGCCGTGACGCGATAGAGATACAACTCGCCTTTGCGGACCGGGGCGGCAAGATAAAAATCGGTATAGGTCGTTTGGAGACGTTCGGCAATGACTTCGAATGTAGAGACGCCGATAATCGGCAGCTTCCGGGCGACTGCGATTCCTTTGGCGACTGACAACCCCACGCGCAGGCCGGTAAACGAACCGGGACCGATCGCGGCGGCGACGCCTTCGATATCGGCAGTCGTTTTCCGTGCGGCGGCCAATGCCTCCTCAATTTTGCCGATAATGTGCGAGGCATGCTCGCGCTGGGAATCGAGATTCACCTCGGCAAGAATCTCCTCGCCCAATGCCACCCCGATGCTCAGATTATCCGTTGAGCTGTCAATACCGAGTACGATCATTGGCCGACCCTCGTGAATGTAAATTGCCGGGATATGGCATCGACGATTTCGATGCGCACATCGATATATGAATCGGGCAGGCACTCCTCGCCGTTCTCCGGCCATTCCATGAGAATGATGCCGGTGCGCTCCAAGTACTCATCCCCGCCGATGGCGTAGAATTCCGAGGCATCTCCCAGCCGGTACAAGTCGAAGTGAAACAGCGGGGTCTCACCGCCATGATATTCATTGATAATCGTGAATGTCGGCGAACTGACATCATCGGTGTTGCACCCTGCAGCCTTCGCAAAGCCGCGTACGAATGTCGTCTTGCCCGCTCCCAATGGTCCGCGCAGCGCAATAAACCCGCTGGGAGTTATAAGGCGATAGACTTTTTCGGCCAGCGTTTCGGTCTCGGTTAGCGAGCGGCTGACAATCGCGGTATCAAACGGCAGGGATTCCACGCGTACTCATCATCCTTTGGGTTTGAGAATCGCGATCGGCAGGATGATTTCATCCATGGTGATGCCGCCGTGCTGGAAACTGTTCTGGAAATGCCGCTGGTATTCGTTGTACTTGTTCGGATACACGAAATAGTAATCCTCGCGTGCAATGATATAAGTCGTCGCCAGCGTGAAAGACGGCAGGCGGAAGCGATCCGGGTTTTTCACCAGCAGGGCTTCCTTCGGATTGCAGTTCAGGTTGTCGCCGTACTTGTAGCGAAGATTAGTCGAGGTATCCCGCTTGCCGTGGGCCATCGTACCGCGTGCGCAGAGCACCGAGCCATGATCGGTCGTAATGACAACGGTCACATTCTTACGTGCGAGCATCTTGAGCGTTTCATATAGGGTGGAGTGTTCGAACCAGGTTTGCATCAGTGAGCGGAATGCCGCCTCGTCGGGGACGATTTCCTTGAGCAATACATTGCTGGAGCGACCGTGCGTCAAGACATCCACGAAGTTGATGACAACCGACACGAGCTGCGCAGACAGCATGCTCTCGACGCGCTTTGCCAGCCCCTCGCCCTCCTGTGCGTTGAGTACTTTAATATATTTCGAGCCGCCATTGAGATTAATCTTTTTTGCCTCGAGCTGTTTCGCAATCAATTCGCCTTCGCGCTTATTGCGCGAGACTTCATCATCGGGATAGGCCTTCCAGTCATCGGGATACATTTTTGCGACATCGACGGGATAGCGGCCGGCGAATATGGCATTGCGCGCAAACGGCGTGGCTGACGGAAGAATCGAGAAATAGTAATCATGATCGATATGATACAGGTCAGCCAGAATACGCTCGAGCCGCATCCACAAATCCATGCGCATGCAGTCGATGACGATAAAGACGACGTTTTCGCCCTCTTTGAGGCGAGGAATAACCGTTCTGTCGACAACATCCACGGAAAGCGGCGGGTGATTTTTACCGTTCACCCACTTTTCGTAATTTTTTTCATAAAATCGCCCGAACTGATTATTCCACTCTTTATGCGTCCCGCGATGGGTATCCAAAAGCCCTTCGTCGGGATACTGGTCCATTTCCAGATCCCACTCGCTGAGCGTGCGATAGGCATCGACCCAGTCGGTCCATTCAGTCGAACCGCTGAGAGTGAAATTGATGCGATTGATATCGGTGATATAGCGCTGGCCGAGTTTTCCAGTTACGATCTGTTTACTCTGGACGTGCTTCTTAATCGCCATCAATACCTGCGACGGGTTGACCGGTTTAGTCAGATAATCATCGATTTTCTGGCCGATGGCTTCTTCCATCAGGGTCTCTTCTTCGGATTTGGTCACCATAACGACCGGGATATGCGGCTTAATTTCCTTGATTTCCACCAATGTCTGCAGGCCGTCTTTACCGGGCATCATTTCATCGAGAAGAATCAGATCATAATCGTCTTTAGTGATGGCTTCGATACCGTCATCGCCGGATTGGCAGGGCGTAACAGCTATCCCTTTTTGTTGCAGAAAGGCGATATGCGCCTCGAGCATTTCTATTTCATCGTCGATCCAGAGAATTTTCTGTGTGGCAGTATTCATAGCCGGAGCACCTCATTGATAATGTTCGCGGGTCATCATGCAATCGGCAGACTGATTTCGAAAACCGAACCCTTGCCGGGTTCACTCTTGACCAGTAACAGCGTACCGCGATGATAATCATGAATGATACGGCGGGATAGCGAGAGTCCCAGTCCCCATCCGCGCTTCTTGGTCGTATACCCCGGTTTGAAGATCCTGCGGGCGACTCGCCGAGGGATGCCTCGGCCGTTATCGCTTACTCGGATTTTCGCCTTGCGGGACGACGTATCAAAGCGCGTTGTCACATCGATGACGCCGGTTTTGGCATCGACGGATTCGAGTGCGTTTTTTATCAGGTTTTCAATCACCCATGCATACAGTTGTCGGTTGACGTTAATTTCCGGAACGTCACCGGCCGAATAGGTGATTTTGACGCCATCGCCGTGGTGCGGCAGGCGCTCCTGATAATAGCGCACGACCTCGCCGGTCAATTCGTTGATATCGCGCCGTTTCAGAATCGGCTCGGAACCGATTTTGCCGAAGCGATTCGCAATCGTACCCAATCGTTGTAAATCGATATCAATGCGGCGATATATTTCCTCCTTCGTAAACGATTCATCCCCTGTCTTCAATAAATCCACCCAGCCTAACAGCGATGTGATCGGCGTCCCGAGTTGATGCGCCGTTTCCTTGGCCATGCCGACCCAGATGTTGCGCTGTTCCGACAGGCGGATATGCTGGAATCCAATCAGGGCCAGGAAAACGAAGCTGATGACCATGGCCATTTCGACGATTGGTATCCAGCGCAGTTTGTCTACCAGGGCGGTATCATCGTAAAACAGCTTATAAATCATGGTCGAGTCCATGTAGATCGGAATCTCGCCCTTGTTTTCCTTCATGATTCGGGCGCGCTCGCGGACTTTCTCGAGTGTTTTCGGATCATTGCTCGTCGATGGGATATCGTCAAGCGCCTTCCAAAACAGCGGCTGTTCCAGCGTATCCGCGACGATAATCGGGAATGTCGATCCGAGGATCACTTCGTCGAACAGCACCGAGGTCACATTGCTGCTGATCGAATCGGATGCGACCAATTGCCAGATGTGCGTGTAGGTGCGAGCCATGCGTGCTTCATTGGCGCGGATGTCATCGATGACATCGTTCGTGTAATAGACGAATACCGCCCCGATGGCACAGACGCCGAATAAAATAAACGCCTTGAAGTAGGTGTTGAATCGTCCCGCACCGGAGACTTTTATTTTTTGTTTATTCTCCGCCAAACACGCACCTGTTTATGACAGTTTTTCCAATCCGCCCATGTATGGCCGGATGACTTCCGGCAGAGTTACCTCGCCGTTCTCCGTCTGGTTATTTTCCAGAAGCGCAATCATCAACCGCGGCAGGGCCGTGCCGGAGCCGTTGAGCGTATGGACAAACTGTACTTTTTTATTTTCATCGCGAAACCGGCAATTCATGCGCCGAGCCTGGAAATCGCGGAAGTTGGAGACCGAGGAAACCTCGAGATAATTCTCAACTCCGGCCGACCAGATTTCGATATCATAGCACTTGGCAGCGGCGAATGACAGGTCACCGGTGGCCAACATTCGCACCCGATATGGTATATTCAGCATTTGCAAAATCTTCTCGGCCTGCCCGACCAATTTCTGGTGTTCCTCTTCCGATGTTTCCGGCTTGACGATTTTTACCATCTCGACCTTGCTGAACTGGTGGACGCGCAGGATGCCTCGCGTATCTTTGCCGGCCGCTCCCGCTTCGCGGCGGAAACAGGGCGTATAGCAGCAGTAATACTTCGGCAGGTCCTCCGCATTCATAATCTCTTCGCGATGGAGATTCGTCACCGGTACTTCACCGGTCGGAATAAGGTACAGATCCTCGTTGTCGAGTTTGTACATATCTTCTTCAAGTTTAGGAAGCTGACCCGTTCCCTGCATCGAGGCGCTCCGGCAGACAAACGGCGGCGCAATCTCCGTATAGTTATACTCGCGAACGTGGAAATCTATCATAAAAGATATCAGCGCCCGCTCGAGTTTCGCGCCCATTCCCTTGAGGACATAGAATCCGGAACCGCTGACGGCAGCACCCTTTGGGAGGTCCAGAATGCCCAGTCTTTCGCCCAACTCCCAGTGAGGAGCGGGTTTAAAGGCAAATGCGGGTTTCTCGCCCCATTCGCGGACGGTGACATTATGCTCCTCATCCGGGCCGACCGGTACATCAGGATCGGGAATGTTGGGGACTCTGAGCATGGCGGCGGCCAGCTGTTCCTCGACTTCGCGGACCTTGCCGTTCAGTTCGCTGATTCGAGTCGAGACATTTTTCATATCGGCGATAGCCTGAGTCGCGTCGCCGCCCGTTTTCTTGACCTTGGCGATTTCCTGAGAGGCCTTATTTTGCTCGGCCCGCAGGGTTTCCGATTCCGTCAACAGCGCCTTGCGCTGGTTATCGAGAGCGATAATGGCGTCGATGTCCGCCTTGTCGTTTTTATTGGCGCAGGCCTGTTTGACCAGGTCCGGGTTATCTCTGATGACTTTAATATCGAGCATGGTTTCTATCCACCGATTAAAGGTTAATCAAATAATGTAGGGAAAACAGAAAGGCAGGTCAATAAGGATAATTTGGGAGTAAGGGGAAATCTCAAGGCGGCGGGATATTTATGCCGCTGCCTTGATAACTGTTACCTTTTGTATCTGGCGAGGATGTCGGCTGTCGGCGTTTCGTTGACTATGAGATCGATGTATTCGGTGCCGTACATCCATTCTTCGAACAAGCGGCCGACATCGGTTTTCGTTTGGGCATTGAAATAGCGATAAAACTCTTCCGTGGTCGTTTCCGATTCGGCATACTGCTGGAAAAACGATCCGTACGCCTTAACGAAGTCATCGTGCCCGACCGTTTCATACAATAGGTAGAAAAAAACCCGGCCGACCAGATATGAGTACCCGGTAATTTGCTGTTTGCCATAGTCAATCATCGGCACGCGGTTCGCAGGTTTGCTTTCGAAGCTGCTTTTCAGGCGAGCCATCGTGCGGGAAATGGTCGAATCAAGGGCCGGGCGGTGTTCGAGCTTCTCAGTCACCAAATCCTGCAAAAAACAAGCCAGTCCCTCCTCCCATCGGCAGTGCGGGATATCAATAATCGAGACGTTCCATTTGTGTGACAATTCATGATAAAATTCATACATGCTGTGTTCATCTTTGAAAGCAGCGGCGGTTTGGATTATCGTCGTAACATCGGTTTGCGACCCGTTATCGTCGGGGATTTCGATGACCGTCAAACCATCATCGTGCGGGAGCGGCCCGAACCAGTCGGTATAGAGTTTTTTAGCATTTGCCATGGCATCGAGGATTTTATTTGCATTGAGTGTATCCTCGGGAAAACAGAAGACGGCATCCTGACCGCGTGTGATTCGCTGGTACGGGGCAACCGCAAAATCCATCCGCCATGATGGGCGTCTGCTCTTGTAAATATATTCGATGCGGCCATTATCGAGTGCGCTCTTAGCCACCAGATCTCCCCCGTTGGCAACGACCAGTGAATCAGGCACATTAATCGATGCCCGATACGTATATCGCTGGAAAATCAAGGCCCTGTTTTTCGCCCAGCTGGGAAAACCGACCCAGGGAAAGGCGCTGCAATCATTGCGGATAATCGTAAATGCCGGATCGATGTGATCATACACATAGCCATACACTTCAGAGCGGCCCAATAGCGCGCCTTCATATTCAACAGAAATGGTTATCGAGTCCTGCGGTACGAGCGGTTGCGGTAAATCGATGAGGATAAAATTTTCCTGCTGAATATCGAAATCGTCATAGCGCATGATCTGTTGCGTGAACGGAATCGGATGGCCGGCAGCATCGGTAATTGTCTTGACGGATAACAGCCGATACAGAAGGAGTGGTATTCGGATAGCCGGTTTGTCGGTCGGATTAAGAAACGTCATCTGACAGATGCCGTGGAGTCTCTCATTGTCGTAATCGACGGTGATAGTCAAGTCGATGTGCTTCGTATCGACATATGTCGCGCCATAGGTGTCATCCGCCGGAGAATCCGCAAACAAGAGAGTTGTGAGAAGCAGGATACAACTGAGACAGAGAAACAGAAAAACCGGAATACAAACTCTGTTCATAATTCATTCCTCGTGCCAAAAGGATAGATATTGATTGTCTTGCCCTACTTCACACGGAATTACAAGAAGATATAGTGTATTACGGGAATCCAAACGGTAAGTTTCAATCGTACGAAATCAGACTTCCTGGAGGATTTTCAGATTGGAATAGCGCCGTTCGTTATAATGAATGAATTTGCCCTGCCGATAGGCCTCGATAATTTCCTGAATACCATCCCGCACGGAGATCTCCGCCTTCCAGTCGAGTGCCTTTTCGATTTTATCGAAACTGACGCGATAATCGCGGCGGTCGATTTCGGCCTCGACGGTTTTCACGATCGTATCAGGGAGAGCTTCCTTGACCAGATCACCGAGTTCCGATATGCGATAATTCATGGCCTCGGAACCGAGATTGAACACCTGTCGGTCGACGACTTCCTTGGGGGCTTCCATTCCGGCGATAAAGCCGCTCACGACGTCGCGAACATGAATATTCGGCCGCCACTGAGAACCGCCAAAGACGGAAATTTCGCCATCGATGAGAGCTCGTGCGGTGAGAATATTGACGACCAGGTCGAAGCGCGGCCGATAGGAGAAGCCGAATACGGTCGCCAGCCGGAACATCGTCACAGCCAGCGGAGCCTCGGCCTGATTAAGCAGCGCCTCTTCCGAGCGCAGGCGGGTTTCGGCATAGAGCGAAACCGGGTTCAACGCTGATGTCTCAGTGAGCAGTTCACCCTCTTTACTCGCACCATACACGGAGCAACTGGATGCGAACAGCAGGCGGTTGACTTTTTTATGCAGGCAGGCATCGACTAATAGTTTGCAGGATTCATAATTGATATCGATGGTCGCTCGCGGGTCGAGTGCGCAGGCGGGATCGCCAACGATCGCCGCCAGATGAATGACCGAATCGATATCGTTCATCGCCGTGAGCAAATCCTGAATATTGCGGGCATCGCCCTTATAAAATTGATAGGCCGGATGATTATCCAGTTCGCGGAGAGCATCGTAGCCGCACATGAGATTATCGAGCACGGAAACATGATACCCGCGCCTGAGCAGATAGCGCGTCATGACCGACCCGACATATCCGGCGCCGCCGATAATAAGCACGCGCCGCTTGTCTTCATCCTTGCGCGGTTGTTTGTATTTGCCTTCCAGATCGGATAGCAATATGATACTGGCCGGTTTGCCGTTATCGGCCAGGAGCGGCAAGAAGCGCAGGTTTTTTTCAAGCATCATCTGGCGCATCCGCCCGGCCGCCATCGTATCTCGGGCCACCGGATGCGACCGGTCGATGATTTCGCCGAGAATCAACGGCTTGTTACCGTTCTTGAGTTGCGCCTCGAGAATATCGCCGTCGTTGATCGTACCGCAAAAATATCCGCTCTCATCTGTAATCACGGCGAAATCGTACGGCGATTCGTCGATGCGTTTCTTGATTTCCTCGACCGTCAGTTTATCCGGCAGAATAAGAGGTCCGGATTCCGAATGCTTGGCCACATGATTTTGATTTAGAATTACCGGGTTTTTTAACGAAAAATCCGGTTTGCGACCGAACCAGAGATACGTGACGACTCGAGACAGCGCGGTCGCAGCTAACAGCCCGACCAGCAGCATGAACAAATGCCCGCGCTCATTGGTTGCCAGATAGCCGAGATCGTAGGTAATGACGACAAGCAGCAGAAACCCGAGCGTAATGGCATTAAAGGCGCCCATGAATTGGCGGAGAAACCGGTCGCGATGCTTCAGGCGATACTGGCGAAACAGCGCCAGCAGGCCAACCATGAGTCCCGCCATGAGCGGCGGAAAAGCGTATTCGAGAAAGCCGCCGCCGTAGATGTCTCGGATGGAAGGTCGGAGAGCAACGACTATCCACAGGACTATCGTATACGCGATAAAATCGGTGGTCGCCTGTAGATATGAATATTGCTTCCGCGGCATAATTCCGGCCTCTCGTTAAAGTCCGTAAATATACGCAAATTAAAATTCGAGGCAAGAGTCTACTTGCGGGAAATGATTTTTCCTATCGTTTTGAAAATCATGCCGACATCGGAGAAAAAGGTGGCGCGATCGATATAGGAAATATTCAGCTTAAGTTTGGCCGGCATCAGGATTTCAATGTACGCCTTTTCCCTATCCTCATACTTGGCAAGGATTTCCTCCTCGTTACTGTAGGCAATCGAAGCCGGATCGGTCAGGCCGGGGCGAACGGCCAGGACACGGAGTTGCTCATCATTGTACATTTTGACGTATTTGGGAACCTCCGGTCGCGGCCCGACCAGGGACATATCCCCCCAAAAGACATTGATAAGCTGCGGCAATTCATCGAGCTTGGTTTTGCGGAGAAAGCGGCCGACCGGAGTAATGCGAGGATCGCCTCCGGCGGTGACGACCGGGCCTTTTTTCGCAGCGTCCTTTATCATACTGCGGAATTTGACGATCCTGAACGGTACCGCGTTTTTGCCGACCCGCTCCTGCCGGAAAAATATCGGCCAGCCCATTGTAATCAGAATAATAAGAGACAGAGCCAGAAATAGCGGCGACAGCACGACCAACCCACAGAGGGCAAGGATGAAATCAAAAACTCGTTTCATCTCCGGTATTTCTTGCAAAGCGAGGCGATGACGTCGCAGACATAATCGACCTCGGCGTTTTTCAAATCCGGGAACAACGGCAGAGTGATAGCCTCGCGGAATGCCTTATCGGCATTGGGAAAATCTTTTTTATTCAGCTTGAGCGTCCGCCTATAATGCGACTGTAAAAACAGCGGAATAAAATGCACCGATGTTCCGATGTTTTTACTGTTCAATTCGTGAATGAACTCGCTGCGGCCGATTTTCAGTTGATCGAGATTGAGGCGAATCATGAACAGATGCCAGGCATGTTTGGAATCCGGATCGATATACGGCGTTTTGACCTCGGAAACAGCGGCAAGATTTTTGATATAGCGCCGGCAAATCGCATCGCGGCGCTCCTGGAATTTTTCGAATTTTGAAAATTGCGCCACGCCCAGCGATGCCGCCAGATCCGACATGTTATATTTATATCCCAGATCGAGCAAATCATAGCGCCAGCTACCACCTTTGGCATATCGTTTCCAGGCGCCTCTGCTCATGGCGTGCAGGGATAACAGTTTGACCTTTTCCGCCAGGCGTTTGTTGCTTGTCACGGCCATACCGCCTTCGCCGGTGGTCAGGTTTTTCGTCGCATAGAAACTGAAGGCGGTGCCGTCGCCGATTGAGCCGATTCGCCTGCCTTTGAATTCTGCACCGAGCGCATGAGCGGCATCATCGAATAGTCTTACCTTTTTTGCTCGCGCCAATTTTGTGAATGCATCCATGCGACACGGCAGTCCCGCAATGTGCACCGGCATGATGGCTTTGGTCTTTTTCGTGATTTTTTTCGCGGCAACATCGGCATCAATATTGAGCGTCTCATAATTGATGTCGCAGTAAACCGGTTTGGCCCCGGTGTAAAGAATTACTTCGCTGGTCGCGGCGAATGTATACGGCGTCGTGACGATTTCATCTCCCGGCTTGATACCTGATGCGACAAGAAGTAAGTGCATCGCGGCCGTGCAGGAGTTCACCGCGGCGGCATATTTGGCGCCGGTATAAGCACAAATATTGGCCTCAAGCCTAATCGCCTTCTTGCCGGTCGTTACCCAGCCGCTTTTAATAGTGTCAGTGACTTCCGCGATTTCCTCGCGGCCGAACGACTGCCGGTAAAACGGAACGCCTGTGATTGTCTTCATCATTTATCCTTTCGGGCCAATTATGGCCAGATAGTGCGAACGCAAAATAGGAAACAGATAGAGCATCGTCAATATCGGACTCATCGACCGCGGTATTTTTCTGGCCAGCGGCGGCAGAAGTGTTATCGTCTGAAACTCCGCCTTCAGCGGCCGAAATAGTTTTACAATTTCGGCCTTGCCGATGGCCTTGGTATTTTCGTTGGCCGGATTGTCATAGCGAAAATCATACCACAGAATATGCCCGCCCGGTTTGAGTACCCGCATCATCTCGGATGCGATATTTTTCTTAATTTCAGGATCGAGCACCGATGTCAGCAGCGTGAATTGCGTCACGATATCGAATTGGTTATCGGCAAACGGCATTGTTGCCGCGTCGGCAGTCACGGCAGAGACGTCTCGCCCGTCGGCATGCCCCTTTGCCAGTCGCCAGTGCAACAGGTCGGTCCCGAAACAGTGTTTGCGCTTCAATCCGAATTGAATGAATAACTCGGGCCAGAAAAGCTGTCCGGCGCCGGTATCGAGAAGTTTGAGCGATTCAAGCGGCGTGCGGAGTCTGTCCAGAAACGCCTTAAGCTGACCGGTCAGCATGCGAAGATTGAACGCATTTCCGGCATTGCCGATGGCGTACTTCTCTTCCAATCCGGCGCGCCCCTTGAAGACGGCATCGATTCTTTTCTGTTCGTCACCCATGATTCAGAATCTCTTGTAATTCGGTTTCGAGCCGCTTCGTGATGGCCTCGCGCGAAAAGTGCGCTACGACATATTCTCTTCCCCGCTTGCTCATTTGCTTTCGTTCATCCGGCGAAAGGGAAATGAAATTTTTAAATCCCTGCACGATTTGATCCAGATTCTCCGGTTCGGCAGTGAAACCGCACGATGCCTTGTTGACATGGCGGGCCATTTCCCCTCGGACAGATAGCATGATGGGCAATCCCGCGGCCAGGGCCTCGAAACACTTCGACGGCATGGCCGAATCGAACAGCGGCAAATCCTTTAGCGGAATAATCGCCATGTCGGCGGCCCGCAGTACGGCGGGCATCTCTGATTGTGGGAGTGGTTCGAGAAATGTCACATTCGCAAGCGCCAAATCTTTACTCTGTTGCAGCAGGTCATCCTTCTCCGCGCCGTCGCCGATGAAGAGGAAATCGATCGGTTCATTCTCCAGTCGTTTCGCCGCCTGAAGGATCACTCCAAGGGCGTGCGCCATGCCGTGTGTCCCGGCATAAAGCGCCAGGATGCGGCTATCGTTTTTATACTTGAGAATATCCGGCGACGGTTTGACATCCAAATTGAATATCGTATGGTCAACGCCATTGGTAATCAACGGTACCTTCGATTTGTCGTACCCCATGTTGACGACGAATTCCTGAATCCCGGCCGTAACCGCCAGAATACGCGCCGATTTATTGTAGAAAAGCCGCTCCAGAAACTGAGTAAAAGCAATAAGCTGTCTATTTTTCAATGCGCCTAACTCGATCGCGGTCTGCGGCCAGAGATCGGCAACATTGAACACATATGGGATGCGCCGAAGCCATTTCATAGCCAGGCCGACAAATCCATTGAACAGCGGCGGAGATTCAACATAAGCGACATCATCGCGCTTCATGAAGACACAATACATGCAGGCGGAGAATGCGAAAGTCAAATGAATCAGGATACGCTTGAAGAATCCCTTATTCGGCGCGACATAATGCGGCAGGCGGATTATCGCAAAATTATCGGTCTTCTCCTTCATGATGAAGCGCCCGCGATAGCCCTCGGGTTTGATACCTGACGGATAATTAGGAAATCCGGTGACAATAGTCACCTCATGTCCCAGTCCGGCGAGTCGCCGCGCCAGTTCTGAGATGCGTCGTTGCGCCGCTCCAACCTCGGGCGGGAAATACAGAGTCACGAACCGGATGCGCATCAGCCCTGCCTCACTCGCTGATAGACCGCTTCCATCTTATCGAGGCAAATCGTTTCGGTAAACCGCGTCCGAACGAATTCGCGGCCGGCCCGCCCCATTTTGCGCCGCAGGTCGGCATCATTAGCCAGCCGTATCATTGCGGCCGTTAACTCATCGCAATTGCCCGGTTCGATGAGAATCCCGGTCTCATCGTGTTTGATGATCTCCGGAATACCGCCGACATTGGTCGCGATAACCGGCAAGGCGCTGGCGGAGGCCTCGACGGCGGCGACTCCGAATGATTCATTGTACGACGGCATGACCATGATGTCGGAGCGCATGATTTCCTTGGCGGCCTGCTGATGCGATATACTTCCGACGATATTGACGACATCGTCAACGCCGAGATTGTGGGCCAGGCGTTTCATTTTGTCCCAGAGCGGTCCGCCGCCGAACATATTCAGCCGCGCCGGCGGCATTTTGTCTCGAGCATCGGCAAACGCCTGAATGACCATTTCCGGTGCGTAGTTGGCCAGATAAATTTTCGCAAAAATGAACGTCACGGCTTCATTCGACGGGCTATTGGTAATTTCATCATCTTCCGGCATCGTGATGCCGAAGGGGACGATTTCGAGCTTGTTTTTTGCATCAGAACAGAACTCGGCAGTCTTATTCGCCAAATACTGGCTGGTGGCAGTGATGAGGCGCGCCTTCTTCAGCGTTCGCCGCGTGACCAGGCCGACCAGCTTCTTGCGCCCGGCATCGACGATATCGGTTCCCCATACCGATACGACTAATGGCGCTATGCTTTGCATGCTCCCCCACAGACCAAAGCCGGTCGCATAATGCGAATGGACAATATCAGGTCCGATTTCCTTAATGAGTTTTTTGACTCGGGGGATGTTTGAAAAGTAGGCTCGTGTGGAAAATCCCGATAAATAGATATTCCTGACACCGGGGATATCCTGCTGTTTCCAGCTATTGCTGATGACGGTTATATCGTGTTTGTGTCGCAGAAGGGCGGCGCACCACCGTGCCGTGTGTACGGAACCAATTTGCGCCAGCATTACGATTTTCACTCGCGAACCTCCTCGTCACTCGCAAAGACACAGCGAACGATATCCTCTACTCGAAAATCGTCTCGGTGTAATCATTAAGTGTGCTGCTATTACAATTAAGGCTCTCGATGGTGGAAATCAATGTAAATAAATTGTCGAACCAGATACGGGGAACGGACGGGGAATCCGCCAGCAGGTGTTCCAGAGCGGCGGTATCGAAATAATGTGATACCTTGGCGCAGTTTTTTATCTGACTGTTAAGGCAGGTAATGATCGGAGCGGCCCCGGTATAATGTCCGGTATGGTTCAGCGAACGCTTGAGTTTTCGCGACATCTTGGGATATCTGGCCAGCATAGAAAACATGTATGTTCGCAGTGTGTACATCGGCGAGGTAATCGGGATGCCATGATTGGAATCGACGATTCGCGAGGCCTCGGGAGATAACCCATCCAGGAATGCCCGGTACAGGGTAAAACCTTTTTTGAATGAATCCGGACAGCGCATGGCTTTCAGGAAGAAGTCGCGACTATAGAACGGCGTGCGGCTCCAGAAATAGAATCGGTTGCGATCCTCACCCTCATACAACCACTTGCGGCCCCGCTCATGAATGACAAAGTGAACGTATTTTTGCGTCAATGATTGTTCGGGGTACCCGTTTATCATATTCATCAGTTCATGATAAATGGCATCCGTATCGAGACCGACAAGCGCTGCGACTCGCTCGATATTGAGCACATCGTTGCGCTCCACGATATAGTGAACGAGGGCCGAGGCGGACCGCAGTTTTTTGGGCGGTCGCGCATCGGGCAGAATCTTATCGCCGCCGTCGCCGGTAAAATAGTTGATACTGCGGCCGTATTTCTCGCGCGTTCTCTCGAGGAAGGAAATCAAGAATGCCATCGCGGTGAAATTCATTCCGCCTTTGAGATTCAACAGATGTTTGATCTCCGCGCCGGTTGGCGATGGGATTTTAACCAAATCCCACGGGACTTTGAGAAGCTCCGCCAGTTGCCTGGCCTGCTGAACATCGGCTTGATTACCGCCGTTCTTGTACTGATAGGTGACGGTGTTAAATTCACAGCCGCCGCGCTGTAATCCGAATGCAACCGCCCGAGAATCGAGTCCTCCGCTGAGCGAGAGGACCGTCGGGCCGCCGGATACGATCTGATTACGGCAGGATTCGATAAACGAATCGAGCAGGCCGTCAAGCTGGACTTTGAATGAATCGGTCCGGTTCTTATCGTCATAGTTGAAGATGTACAACTGATGCGACAGGAACTTGCACTCGACATCGCGCCAGGTCAACAGTGTCGCATGCGGCAAAATCCGAACGTCCTTCAGCAGGGTGCGCTCGGCAACCGGAAATCCGAAGAGTAAATATTGTGAAAGCGCTATTTTATCGAATTGCGCATCACGAATTTGTCCCGAGATATAGCGGAGTTCGCGAGAAATGAGAATCTTTTCTTCGTCATGATAGAGATAGACGGGAAGTCGCCCGAGGACATCGTTCAGAAGCGCCCATCGGCCGTGCTGTTTATCCCGAACGACAATCACGAAATCTCCGTCGGTACTCTTCAGCCATTCAGTCAATTGGCGGCGGGAGGATTCGTCTCCGGAAATCATCTTGGCGGCGATATCGATGAGGATAGTATCGGTTACCGAGGCGGCCGGATAGAAATACCCTTCGGCCAGGATAAAATACTGATCGGTTTCGATAATTCTGCGCGGGTATTCCTCGAAAGCGGTAAAACTGAGCTGACTGGCCGTATTGGTAAACAGCACCGACTCGCTGAAACCGGCATCGTGTAACAGGTGCGACGCATCGGGAATATGACCGCACGATTTAAGTGTGCCCGAGATAGAGTGAAATATATGAAAACCCGGCACTTAGAATCTCCTCAAGACATATCTCGGTATGGCGGCAGAGATGACAGACATTTTACACTATTCCGGTTTTTATGTAAAGCATGAAATACACAAAAAACGACGCATTCGGAACTATTTGCAACAAACGACTAATTGACTCCTTCCGGCCGGCTTTTGGGCATTCCGGCATAACCGGCGATACATCCGAAGAATACCGCCATATGATAACTGTTGTTGCCCCAGAGCCAGGCGCCTGCATATAGAGACGAACCGAGCACCGCGGCCGCAAAAACGAATAAAAATAAACGTACGGCTAAATCTTCCCGGTCGACGGCATCTTTTAGCCTGCTATGAGCCAAATGTACGGTTTTACCAAACAGGGAAGCCAGCGCCAAAAACCCCAGAATTCCGGTTTCAGTCAGGGCGGTCATAAACGACACATGAGGCCCCATCCCCTTGATCCACGCGTACATAGGTTCGAAGCGGGCCTGCGGTACCCATTGGATAATGACCGCATAGTGTCCCGGCCCGATTCCGAAAATGGGATTTTGCAAAAAGGCGGCAATGCCCAGCTTCCACAAAATGACACGCAAAAGAATCGTTCCGGAAATTTGAAATCCCATGCGCCCGAACCGATGGACAACGCCCTCGAATATAGGGGTCGTAAACAGGACAATCGGCACGATGATCACGAACAGAAAAACTGCCGCGATGAGACCCCGCTTGGGAATCGTGAGCCTAATCCTTTTGCCGGCTTTGTATGCCATATACAGGGCAATAAGCAATGCCCATCCCGCAGTGATAACCGAGGCCCTCGTTTGCGTCGCCGCCAGGGCGGCGACCAAAATCAGAAAACTGATTCCCCAGAACAACCGGGCCCGCAGGTCTCCGGAACAGATATAAAATACGGCGCTGATGAGCATCCCGACCATAACATGATCAGCGAATCCCAGCCCTGCCAATCCGAAGGCCCGAATCGACCCGCCGGCCCGCAGGAAATCGAATAACGCCAATGTCGAATTGGCGACGGCGACGATTATAAAAACGGCCAGAAGATTTCGAATGTTGATTCGAGGTACAAAATGCGCCACCGCACAAAATGTCAAAAACAAGAGAATCTGGCGGAGAAAATACCGAATGGATATCCCCGTGGCGCCTTCCAGAAACAACGATATCATCCCGATACCGAGATATACCAGATACAGGCCGGCAATCGAGTTGCGCCTGTTGACCGGTCCTTTTATCAGCAAATCAATGGCATATGCCGCTACCAATAACAGGGCAAACACATCGCACGGCAAGAGCGCAAGATTTTGACTGAGTTGATAAAAAACAAATGTCGATGCAATAAGCAGGTATACCAATGTCGTTCCCTGGCAGACCAGTAATACGATAAACGGAATGGCGCCGAAGGCTATGCCAAGAACCGGATTCCACAGCAAAAGAGCACCCACCGGCAGCGCAAACAGGATTCCGGCCACAAACAATTGCCAATCGGGAATAACGGCCCGATTAAAAAACGGAATATGGCTGATGTACGTGCTCATGAGTTTTTATGTCTCAGTTTCATACTTGATACGAATTCTCGGACTTCGGTGATGTTAATCCAATATGCCACGAGTGCCATGACGCATACCGTCGCGACCATGACTACCGGTAGCATCACCAAGAGATTTCCGAAGTACCCTCCCCGGGCCAGCAATGATGATTGCAGGTACACGGCAACCAAAGCCCCAACTGCCGTAATAATGCATAGCTTTATAAGATAACGTATTATCGCAATCCAGTCAAGTGGAGCAATAGAAAAGCCCGCCAGGACAATTAAAAATACTGCGCTGACGGTATAACTGGCGCTGCTGGAATAAGCGAGGCTCAGTTCCGCACACCGGGAAAACAGGGCAAATGCGAGGATGATTTTCACTGCCACGGCAATAATGATATTAAACAGCAACGCATTGTACTTCCGTGACGCATAAAATGCCCGGTACATCAGCCAAATCAGCGACTGCCCGGCCATACCCAGCGCGAATACCCTCACCAGGCCGCTGGTTATGGTAACCGAGGCGGCATCGAAAGCACCCCGCTGAAACACCAGTACGACGATCTCACGGGCAAATACCCAGAATAACATGCTGACAGGCAGGGCCAGAAGCAGCGTCACGGATATCCCCCTCGTGAGCAATGCGCCGGTCGCACTCCCGTCTTTCTGGACGACAGTATCGGTCAGAAATGGAAAAATTGCGGTCGACAGTGCATAGGCGAAGACCGAAACCGGCAGCATAAAGAGGATATACGTATATCCCAGTGCGGAAATCACGCCGTCCGGCATCGATGATGCGAAATAGCGATCAATGATCGTGTACAGTTGCGAGGCCGTTTCAACCAGGACGATAACAACCGCCACATAAAAGAATCGATTCGTCGTATGGGCCGAAATCCGAAGGGTAAAAAAGCGATTGATGGCACACGAGCGAAATGCTGCCAGAACCAACAGCATCTGGATGAAATACCCGCAGACCAAACCGATGAGAATCGCATAAGTCGACAATGAATCGGCAAAATATACGACAATCGCAATAAAGACGATATTGGCGGCTATCGGTCCGCTTGCCGGTAAATAGAACTTTTTCTCACTATTCAGGGCCGATCTGAAGAATGTTTCCAGGCAGCCGAGGAGGACAATAAACGAAGCAATACGGCAAATTTTCGCCGCCTCATGTACTTGTTCCTGAGAGAATCCGGGAGCCGTCAGCTGAATGAGCGGTTCCGCAAACAGCGCAATCACTATTGTCAGGCCGATGGCCAGAACAAACAAAAGATTGAAATTCGACCACAGTCGAGATAATTCGACACCGTTCTCCTTCGCAGCAGAAGCCTCGGCATAGGCCGGAATAAACAGATTTGATAATCCGGAAATGAGAGCGAACAATGCAATGGGAATGGCGACCGCAACAAGATAGATGTCATACGTGGCGGCAGTGCCGAAGTGATAGGCGATGACCATCTCGCGGACAAATCCGACCGCTTTGGAGATCAACACCAGCAGGGCGATACCAATAGTCGCCCGCTTAATCGTTCCGGCGGTGGAATTTATTCGTGCTTCGTGAGAAATGATTCAATTGCTCCGGCTATAACGTCTGACGGTTTGATGCCCCGAATCCGGTAATTCAGCTTCCGGCGCCGCGACGCTTTCGATTTCAGAGCGGTCAGAATTTTCTTTTTGGACAGATCGGCCAGGGTATTCGCTCCCGCCTTGACCGTCTCCACCCATTCCGTTTCGGAGCGCAGCGTGATACAGGGGCAACCGAGAAAGTACGCCTCTTTTTGCATACCGCCTGAGTCCGTCAATAATGCTCTGGCGGTCGATAACAATGACAGTGTTTCAATATACGGGAGCGGTTCGGAGACAACAACCGAGGGGCTATCATCAAGAGTTTTCATCAATCCGAATGCGATAAGATTTTTCCGCGTTCGCGGATGCACGAGAAACACCGCCGGACAGGGCAGCGATTTCAAAATGTCGACGAATTTTTCCAGCCTGTCCTTATGGTCGGCGTTTTCGGCGCGATGGAGGGTCACCAGACAATAGTCCCGCTCGCCGACACCAAACTGCTCGTACTGCTTGGATCTGAACCCGGACAGCTCGGTACAGGCATCCAGGATTTCATACATCAAATCACCGGAATTGACCAACCCGTTTTTCTGGCCTTCGCACAGGAGATTCTCGCGCGCCGCGGTCGTCGGATAAAACAGCAAATCGGCTGTCGCATCGGCGACGATACGATTGATTTCCTCGGGCATGCGTTTATTGAATGACCTGAGACCGGATTCGATGTGTCCAACCGGAATATGCAGCTTTGCCGCTGCGAGCGCCCCGGCGAGAGTCGTATTCGTATCTCCATAGACCAGCACCATGTCCGGTTTTTTTTCCAGCAGGACGGCCTCGAATTTCTCCAGCATCCTTCCGGTCTGCTGCCCATGATTTCCGGAGCCAATTTCAAGATTGATATTGGGGTCCGGGATGTGCAATTGCGAGAAAAACGAATCGGACATGCGCGCATCATAGTGCTGGCCCGAGTGCACGATGATATGATGAAATGACTTTTTCAAGGCGGCGGCCAGCGGCGCCAGCTTGACGAACTGCGGCCTCGCGCCGACCAGAGATAACACTGTTTTCTTTTTACGACTCGTCATGCCAACCGATTTCAGGAAAAGAATTCTTTAATCGCCGCGACGACTTCATCCTGCTCGGCCTCGGTCATCTCGCCGAAAATCGGCAGAGACAATACCTGATTGCCGGCCTTCTCGGCCAATGGGAACTGCCCATTGGTGTAGCCAAGATCCGCGAAACACTTCTGCATGTGGAACGGTATCGGATAATATACTTTGCAGCCGACACCCTTCTTATGCAGATGTGCCTGCAATTCGTCGCGCTTATCGGTCATAATCGTATACTGGTGGAAAATATGATAGCGCTCCTCAGCAACAACCGGCGTGACTACCGGAACATCGGCCAGCAGTTTATCATATCGTGCGGCGTTTTTGCGGCGCGCCTCGGTCCACGCCTGTAAATAATCGAGCTTCACATTAAGGATTGCCGCCTGCAGCGTATCCAGTCGTGAATTGTAGCCGACGATATCATGATGGTACTCGGATTTGCCTCCGTGCACGCGCAGCATGCGCATCGTTTCGGCCAATTCATCGTTATTGGTTACAATCATTCCGCCATCGCCGGCGCAGCCGAGATTTTTGGTCGGGAAGAACGAAAAGCACCCGGCATCACCGAGTGATCCGGCCGGTCGGCCATAATAAATAGAACCGATAGCCTGGGCGGCGTCCTCGATAATTTTCACCTTATGATTCAGCGCTATGCTGAAGATGGCATCCATATCGGCGCACTGACCGAACAGGTGTACCGGCATGATCGCCTTAGTCTTATCGGTAATACGCCGCTCGAGTTTGGCCGGATCGAGATTAAATGTATCGATATCGATTTCGGCAAATACCGGTTTGGCCCCGAGGCGGCTTATAACGCCCGCCGAGGCAAAGAAGGAAAAAGCCGAGGTGATGACTTCATCGCCGGGTCCTACTCCGGCCGCATGCAATGCCAGTTGCAGGGCATCGGTACCGGACGCTACGCCGATGGCGTGCTTGACGCGGCACAGTTTGGCGATCCTCTCCTCCAGTTCCTTGACTTCGGGACCGAGGATGAAACGGCCGTGGGCGAATACGGCCTTAATCGCCGCATCGAGTTTGTCCTGTATCGGATCATGCTGTCTGTGTATATCGATTAATGGCACTGCCATATTAATTCTCCTTATTCCGGCCAATCCTGGTTGTCGAGCAATTGATCATCGGGGACCGAGCGAATCGGTTTTGCCTTAACACTGATATCTCCCGCCGTATTGGCGACGATCTGCTGCGGTGGGACATCTTTTGTCACCAGCGCGCCTGCGGCAACGAGCGCATCCTCGCCGATAATTTTCCCCGGCAGAATCGTTGCATTGACGCCTATTCGAGCGCCGCGAGCGGCGATAACGCCTTTAAAGTGTTCGAATCGTTTTTCGGTACGGCCGACGAAATTATCATTGGAGGTCGCAACGCAGGGGGCGACGAAAACTCGGTCGGCCAGATTACTGTAGGCGGTGATGTACACGTTCGTTTCCAGCTTACAATAGCGGCCGATCGTACAAAAATTTTCTATTGCCGCACCACGACCGACAATCGTGAAATCACCGATGATGACATTTTCACGCACGGTCGCCAGGTCGGCGATTAGCACCTTGCGTCCGATTGTTGAACCTCGGTAGAGAATCGCCCCGGTTCCGATGATGCAATCGGAATCGATTTCACACGGCGGGAGTTGAGCATCTTTCGTTACCGCCGAATTGGCCGCCCGCATCGGGGTTTTACCGATGACGGTGTGATCATCGATACGCACATTGTCGCCGATATTGGAGTCTTCGTGGATGACGACATGATGTCCGATCAGGCACCCCTCGCCTATCGAAACATTTTTGCTGATAACGGCGTATTCGCCGATTGTCGTGTTTTTTCCGATTTTCGCATCGGGGTCGATTTTGTTATTCGCCATTGTAAGAACCGTGCACTTAAAGGTTTGAACCTACGAGACATCTATTGTTCGATATACGGATCGCCCGAATAATATCTGCACCTGATTTTAATCGGTGTAGCGTTTCTTTGAAAGTTCGTCTCTGGCCTGGCGCATGATATCGAAATCGGTCGGCGATGTACGCCGCAGGTTTTCCAGATAATCCGCGAACAGCGCAATAAAAATGGCCAGACACAGCGAGCCGAACAGCGCCCCGGCGACAATGATCGATCGCTTCGGTTTGTATTTCAAGTCCGGCGGATAAGCGGTTTCCAGCACCGCAATCGTCGGCGTATCCTTCTGCTCCTTTATCCGCGCCTCTTCGTACAATTCGGTCAGGAGCGAGTATACTTCCTCTTGCAGCTTAACATCCGCTTCCAACTGGGCCAGTTTTATCGTGAGAGCCGGAATTTCGGACAGCGGAAGGTTAAGATATGTATCATCGCCGGTTCCGGTTTCGAGGGACGTGATCTGATTTTCCAGTTGACTGATCCGCTCATCAAGACTAACGACCGTCGGATGCGTCGCGGACAGTGATTTCTTTTTGACATCCCGCTCGACTCGGGCCAGCGCCAATTGCGTTTTCAGTTCCGTCGCCGCAGTAATTGCAAGGTTTTTCTGGCTGACCAGATCGACCGCCTTGTGTGTCATCTGGAAATCGAGCAGCCTGTCGCGCGCCTGTTCCAGGATTGTCTTGGTGGAATCGAGGCGATTAAAGACGAATTCCCGGTCTGACTTCGCCTTGGCGGCCTTGACATTGCGATTGAGTAAATCGAGTTGCCGCACGTATTCATTGGCCATATCCGCGGCCATCTGCGGGTCTTTGTCGAGACAATATAACTCGACAATTCCCTCGGGAGTGACTTTGATATCGACGTTTTCCCTCAGGTAATTATGACATTTCTGATAAGAATCGAGCTTAAGATATTCTTTCAAATTAAGCCTGTCGGTCACGGCTCGGGAAATCGTCTCCGATTTAAGCATTGTCGCGTAAACATCGGAGGCCGTCGCCATCATCGGTAAATCGAATCCGGCCGATGACATTGCATACTGGGCGAAATTGCCGGTCAATCCGGTCAATTGATCGTGCTGCGATGGCAACATGGATGTCTTGGCTCGATACCACTTCGGCAGCATCAGTGCGACGACCACCGCTGCCACAGTACAAACCGCAACGAGGCTGATAATGAACACTTTCCTCCGGGCTATAACCAGGAGCATGGTCCAAAGATTGAATTTTCTTGCGTCATCCATCGCTATTTCCCCTGCTTTTCCTTGAGAGGAACCAGAATCGTCTCCCCATCGAACAAATCACCCGCTTCGGATGCCGGAATCGACCCGCCACTCGCCTGATTGACGACGACCGTGCGATTGGGATCGGCATTGAATCCATACCCACCGGCCTGTTCGATATAATACTCGGCGTCTTTCCCTTCCTGATATCTGACCAATCCGGGATAGGCCACCGCCCCCTGAACGGAAACAAGTCCTGTTTTCACAGGGACATATATCGAATCGCGATTGATAAACACCAGCTTCGAATTATCGATGGCCCGGCGCGCATTTAGGCTCAGTAAATAGCCGGTGACGGCATCTTTTGTTTGCCCATCTCCATAGGATACGACAGCCATTTTTTCCTTGAGTGACAACCGATACACCTGAGTCCGTTCCAGACATCCGTCTTTTGTCAAACCACCTGAGATTTTTAACAGGTCATCGAGGGAGAAATTTTTGCTTGGGATTTTATACTTGCCGGGGCGCCTAACTTCGCCTGCGATGCTGACAAAACCAAAATTCTCGGTATCGGCCTTCCAATTTATGACAAGATTATCACCGGGAATCGGTTGATAGTTTTTCCACTCGGCGCCGGCAATAGCAAATTCCATCCTTTTTCCGTCGGCGGAGTACACTTCGGCTTTCAAATCGTTATCATTGCCGGTCAATCCACCGCAGAACTGTACATAATCGCTTCCGGGAAGCGCGTCGACATACTCGAAGGATCCGGGAGATACGACCTGACCCGAGATGGAGATATATCCCTGGGACGGCGATTTTTCCGGGACGACAATAGTATTGCCTCGACTGACGAGAGGATTCGCGGTAACTGCTCCGGTCGCATTGAAGCGAACGATGTCGACATTGGTTTCTTCACCGTACCCCTTGATGATAATATTCCTGCGGGTGGCAACGTCGGTCAACCCGCCGGCCAGATCCAATAACTCCGAGGCCCGCCAGGTTGCCGGAACATAATACGTTCCCGGCTGCTTTACCTGCCCGATAACATTGATTCTTGTGAAACGGAACGTTTTAATCTGCACGGAGAACTCGACGCCGCTAAAGACACGGCTGACAACCTCATTGATACGCTCGGACGCTTCCTTGAGGCTGATATATCCCAGTTCAATCGAACCGACGGATTTGATAAACAGGCTGCCGCGTGAGTTGATCGCGGCGCTGATATCAACCTGGTCGTCGGAGACGAACGAGATTAGAAACTCATCTCCCGGACCGACCGTGTATTCACCCGGATCGATATAGCCATCAAGAAATCCGGACTGGCCCGATGAGTAAATCATCTCCAGCGCAAGTTCGCGATATGATTTCCCGGCATCGATAATCGTCGGACCTGGATTCGCCGCGGTATTATCGGATGTTGTCGTTTGGGCGGCGATATCGCTGCCGAAACAAATCAGTAGTCCTGCAAATGCAAACCGTATCAGTATATTCATGTACATTTTCCGCAAAAAAGTCAATTAATGAGTATATGACACGCCCCAGTTAAAGTCAAGTCTTTAGTCGTGGATGCGATCTCGCCACAAGCGACATATCTCGTTATACTCCAGCTAATTACGCCGGTTCCAACAATTCCAAACGGCCCGGTATCGTCTTCGTTGACAATCAATCGATTTATCCGTACATTTGCCGCATGCGGCTTTCGATTATTGTCCCGATATACAACGAAGAACAAACGCTGAAAACGCTGGTCGATCTTCTGCTTTCACTCGATGAGAGTATCGAAATTATCCTCGTCGATGACGCCTCGGCCGATTCCAGTTATTCGATTCTGCAGGAGTATGGCTACACGCCAAACATCCGGATTCTTCACCATGAGAAAAATCAAGGCAAAGGAGCCGCCATTCGGACCGGGCTTGAGCTTGCAACCGGGGAATATACCGTAATTCAGGACGCCGATCTGGAATACGACCCGCACGATATCATCAAAATGCTTGAGGTGGCGCATAAAAACAATGCCGATGCCGTATTCGGGTCGCGAATTCACAATCCACAATCGGGTATATCGTATCGCCGCTTTTACTGGGGTGGACAGCTGTTAACCCTGCTTGCGAATATCTTATACGGCGTTCACATCTCGGACGAGTCGACCTGCTACAAGATGGTCCGGACTTCCCTGATGAAGTCGCTGAATCTTACCTGCACAAGATTCGAGTTTTGTCCGGAACTGGTGGCCAAGCTCGGTAAACGCAGAGTAAAAATCTACGAAATACCGATTTCGTACAATCCGCGCAAGATATATGAAGGCAAGAAAATCCGCTGGTATGACGGCGCCGAAGCCATCTGGACGCTGTTTCGGCTGCGGATTATGAACTGAGTTTGCGATAGACAATCGGCGCGGCAATCGCCAGCAGAGCCGATACAATCGACACAATCAGACCGACGGCAAAATAATCCGGCCGATAATATAATTCGATTCGTTCGTCGTGCGGATACACTCGAAAAGATAGTAAATCATGGAATTCTTTAATCGCACCATCATCGGCGCGCCGCCAGCCGGGATCGTACCCCTGCCCCACGACCAATTGACCGCCAGCGGCCGTTCGGACGTGAAAAACGAGTCGATTGGGCGAAAATTCCCGATCAATTACCTGTACGAATTCTCCTTCGGAATACCATTCCTGCATTTCCTGCCCATCAAAGATTCCTCGTCCCCCCCGATACGCCGAGAGCCAGGCGGCTCGAACGGTTCCTTCGTTGGCCAGAAAGGCGGCATACATGCGATTCGGATCGCCCTGAATTTGTCTGAAATCGGCTTGAATTTCCGGTTGTTCCGCTTCTCGCGTAAAGGCCTCACCGAGAATCGGCAACGAGACCAGCAGATGCGTTCCCGCAATCGCAATGAAGAATAGGATCGTCATTGCTCCGCGACGGAATTTAAACAGCGCAATGAGCCGATCCAGCCCGATACCCGCGATAAACGCCAATGCGAACAGCGCAAGAATAATAAATCGAGACGGCACGCGCATTGACTCGAAAGCCGGTAGCTTGTGCAGCAATTCCCACGGCGCCCAGGATGCAAATGAACCAAGGACAAGGAGAAGCGAAAACACGGCCAGGACAAGAAACGACCAGGTCCGTTTGAATGCAAATAGCAATCCAATGGCAACCAGTATCACCGCCAGCGGTCCCAGATAGGCGCCGTATTCATGCCATCCCCAGACGTATCCCTGCGCATATCCCGAGAACATCGATTGGTTAAAATTGAACAGCATCGTAGGCAGGAGTGAGAGCGGTGTCGTCATGACAGTACCATCCGGTACCCAGGGGTGGCGACTCAGATAATCCGCCATCGGTAAAAACTTGACGGCCGCAATAAGTACGCCGCCGACTCCCCCGGCTATCGCATACAGCGGCGGCCAAAAGCGGTTCCGCTCGGAAAGATCGAATAAACTGAAGAGAAATAGAAAAAACAGTGAAAAGACAACCGGTACGGCGGCTCCGGAGCCTAAAATCATAAAGGCCGTAATCGCGCTCATCCAGAGAATATACCAGGGATTGTCCAACGATTTCTTGTATACGAACACCAGCCACGGCAGCGCGGCAAAGTAATGGAACGGGATGTGTCCGGCCGAGAAATGCAGTGCGAAGTATGAACTCAGCATAAATACCAGCGGCGGGATATATGAACCATAAATGGAAATACCGAATGCGCGCGCGAGTTTATACGTACCGATAAAGCCACAATAATACGCCAGGAGTAGCTGAATCTTAAGGCCGATGAGCGGCCCGAAAACAAGATACAGCAGCACGACCGGATTCAATACGGGGACTTCAGGATGCGCAAACAGTATGTTTCCGCCGCCGATGTAGGGATTCCAAAAGGGAAATTGGCCGTATTCGACAATCGAGCGCACAACCGAAGCATGAAGAGTCGTGAACAGATCCCAGTCGCGAATTCCCCAATTGCTCAACGTCGTTATTATCGGCCATGACAGAATGGCTGTCACGACTGCGAAAACGATATACGGCAGCCAGGTTTTTTCTTCGAGTCTATCCTCGGGAGTCTCCCGATAATAATATGCCATAGGAGCAATATCGGCAGGTGAGGCATTCGAGACAAGTTTAATTACTCGGTCGGACAATCATGAAAAAACCCGAAAGGCGTGCCTGCCTTTCGGGCTTTCAATTTATTTTTCTGATTAAATGAACGACGCAAATCGGCGGATATGCAACAGCCGCCAAGTTATTACTTCTTAGTGTATGCCGTCCAGCCATGCGCGGAAATCATCGGCGGAGGCGTCCCTGCGACCGCATTGTAGTAGCCGATCCAGAGCCTGATTTTATCCGTTTCAATGACATTAATATCGTTGGCCTGATGGGAGCCGGTTGCATAGCCGCCGGTCAACATCGTGGAATTCAGCGTATCCCCGGGAATGATGATCGGATTAGTAACCGCCGAATCGTATGTATTCATACTGTATGTCGTTAAAACTGTTGGGTGGCACAGAAAACAGTTTTCCTCGAAAATGGGTCTGATCTTGTTGTAATAATCGATCGTTCCCGGATTGGAACTTGTTCCTTGAAATGACAGCGTGTCATTATCCTGACTGATGGCCCGAAATACGAACTGGTTGGGATATCCGACAATCTGCAGCCGATTGACCGACAGATGCCACACTGCCCAGGCCATCCCATTGGCATCGGTGCGAGTATAGACCGAATCATTTTCCACGGGCAGCAGCGCGGTCGAATCGGTCACGACAAGACAGCGCCCCGGTGATTTAAACAACACACGATAGTCCGGAACCGGATTATTGTACTTATCGAGCACTTTAAATTTGAGTGTGTCCGCAATCGGTTCGCCCGCCACACTGGCCAGAGCCCCGGTCGGCGATTCGAGGTAAAACGTATCGGCGACATCCGGCGTGACAATGACCGAGAAATAGGCAACGGAATCGACCGCTCCGGTCGCCGTAATCCGAATCGTGTCGGCGCCGATGAGCGTATCCGCTCGATATGCCATACTGACCAGACCGGAGGCATCGGTCGAGTCGATTCGATTGAACGGATTGGTTCGGTCATTGGGAGTGACCTGAAGCAGGCGCACTTCGACTCCCTCAACCGGGAGAGAATCCTCGTTTATAACCCGTACCTGTATTAAATCGATGTGATAGGAGCCCGCCACGAGGCTTTGGTCATTGGCCGACACCAGTGAAATCGCCATATTGATATTAGGATCGGGCTTCGTCGGAACCGATTTCGAATCGCAGGAAACGATTGCCAGTGCAAGAGCCAGAGCCAAAAAAAGACAGAGGTGTTTCATATCAAGTACCTTTCTCAAGACAATACGGCGGTAACCCTGTATACTTAATACACAATAAGCGAAAGTCAAGCCCAATCTTTTTTCGATTCTCCCTTATCGAACCGATTAAAGCCGCAGATTGTTCACAGTTCCCGCTTGACATCCCGGGAAAACAGCTATATCTTTTTGATTCATAAGGCGATATACTCTGACAATCGCCCCAGGGAAGAGAATAAACGGAATCCGTATATAATATTTATTGTCGGTTCGTATAAGTCTTTTACGAATTTTTCCGATGATGAGGTTATATACAATCCGGTGCGAACCGGATACGTCCCATACATTCATTTGCGCGTCATCGGCGCGGAGGAATAGCAGATGTTCAACATTCTCAAAAAAGCATTTAAAACCAATGATCTGTTCCAGGAAGCATTCAATGAAATGGTTACGATGCTTCATGAAGATTATACCATGTTTCGAGAATCCGTTCGATCACTCCGCCATTCCGATAATGCCGAACTGGAATTCGATCTGTATGCCGCGGACAAAAAAATAAATAAATTCGAACGCGAAGTGCGCCGCAAAGTCCTCACCCAACTGGCTATCGCAAAACCGATCGATATCGCACCGGGTCTCATCCTTATCTCCGTGGTCGGTGACATCGAGCGAATCGGTGACTATACCAAGAATATTTATGAATTGGCCGATGCCCATCCAAAAATTCTCCACGCCGGGAAATTCGAAGAGAAACTGGTTGAAACGGAAAAGACCGTAATGGAGAAATTCCAGCGCGTCACCAAGGCATATTCCCAGAAGGATGAGGCTCTCGCCGGTCAAATTATGCTGAATCACCGGAGTATAACCGAGTGGTGCGACAAGACAGTCAAGGAAATGATTACAAGTAAAGATTGCGAATTGTCCTGTGGCGATGCCGTGGCGGTTGCGCTCTATATCCGCCACTTGAAGCGGATTTCATCGCATCTGTCCAACATCGTGTCGTCGATTATTAACCCCTTCCCTCGCGTGGGATATCGCAACAAAGAGGATTTGGACGACTGATTTTACTTTTTGAATTTCAGTCCCATTTTCGGAAGCGTGGACAACACGCGGCGATCGCGAATCAAAATCAATACCGCAAATGCGATGTAAATGTACATCACTTCCATGCGAATTTCCGATATGATGAGCTGCGCGATAAACAGCACAGCTAATAGTACGGCCCCATACCAGGACATCCGCAAATTCGCCAGAATCGCAACCGCAAAAATCGACTGCCCGGCGGTGAGCCAGATTTCATGATCCTGCCGCATATCCAGAGGCAGAGCCGCAATTTTCCCTGATGCTATCGAGAATACAATAGGAAGCGTTCCCACCAGCAACGTCCATTGATTAACTTTGGATGAAATCAGAGCTCCTATCGCCGCCTGCGCCTGGCCCCGGAACGCCCAGATGGCCGCAACCATAAACTCCGGCGCCTCGGATGCCAGCGGCGCCAGCCACTGCACCAGTAAAAACTCATCGATGCCGGACTGTTTCCCGAATTCTACCAGCGAATGCGCGAACGGCTCGGCAGAGAAAAAGATTATCAACCCCGAATATAAAAATAACGAATAGACGACTGTTCGACGAGGCCCATTGCTCATCCTGCCGATGAGCGCCGCCGGGCCGACCAGTTCCGGCTCCTCGGTTTCGGCTCGAGCCGTCCGAATCACATACATGATAAAGATGGAAACAAGGATGGCCGCGTCGAGCACGTTTAATTCCCGCTTGAACGGGATGCTGAAGGCGTACACGGTCGCGCAGGCCATATAGAAGACCTCGGTGCCGTGCTCTTTATTGAGTTGGAGAGCCTTATTGCGCGAGCGGAGGAAGAAAATAACGAGCACCATGGGCCAGCCGAGGCCGATCAGTAATCTGTTGGCTCCGGTCATGTTGGCCAACGCGAGCGGCGCATATTGGGGATCTCCGGCCGCCTTCCAGGCAAATACCATATCCACGGCATATTCAGGCAACACGGCGATCAAGGCCAGAATCGCGAGCGCGAACCCCTGTGAAATATCCATCTGGATGACCTCGGCCGCCCACGAGAGCATGAAGGCCGCGCCGAGCAGCCCGATGCCGAACAGGAGCGCCTCGAGTCCATACCCGGTGTGAATAATATGGCTTTTGAGCAGGAGTCCCGGAACGGTGATAAGCATCGCCGCCGGAATCATGGCTCGGCTGATATTGCCGGGAGGTTTCGCCTCGGACATGGTATAATTTCCTAACCCTTTGTCGTTATTTCCAATTGCGCGGAATCTACGCGCTGAAAGCGACTGTGTCAAGAAAGAACCGGGTGCGCAAGTATCAAATACGCTTTTGTGACGCCAGTTGTATTATATCTATTTGTTGTTCGTCGAGATATCCAGCAAATCCATTTAGGCAATTTTTTAGTGTTCTCAATATAAAAATACTTGGAATTTTAAAACGAGGCTCGCCTTCTTTATCTTCAAATCCTTTATGTACATGTACATAAAAAGGGACATCCATATCTTCCCAAAGTCCTGGTGCTTCATCCTTATGCGTTCTCGTTTCATGTATTGCCAAGTTTCTATATTCTTTCCATAGAATATCAATATATCGGTACCCATTAATATCTTTCTTTAATTCATCTGAAAATGGTGTCAAGATAACGCCATCTGCTTGTTTCTCTAATTCTAAAATCGTGCAATCCGGATTATAGCCCTGTCTTAAATACTCATTATTTATTACTCCAACTTTTCTAAACAATCGGTCCAAAGAATTCAATAATTCGGGATTTTGCACTTGTAGCTGTTTCATATACTTGGGCAAACTGATCTTAATCCAAGTACTTTCTTCAGTTGAATACGTAAGTATAAATTTTTCGAATCTTTCTCGATTACCCAACGTTGGCCATCTATAACCGCTTAAAGAATCCAGATAGCAGGAGAAAAGAATAGTACCTTCAATTCTATCGAGGCAATTTTCCTCAACAAATTTGATAAGATGACAAAAATACTCGATAAAAAACTGATTGTGTTCTTTTATGCCACTCATCTTTACCTCTCACGGCCGCCATTGCACGAATCCTCCGCAAGACTCTTCTCGAAATTCGACATGACATAGCTCCAGGCTTTGTCGAAATAGTTATATACACCATCCCAGTTCTCGCCTGTCCCCCATCCCAGTTGCGACAGCGTTACCTTGACCTTCCCATCATCCAATTCATCGAACATGAGAACGACTCGGGTGTGAATAAAGCGCAGTTCATTGAATGACGGCGGCGCATTCCACTCGAACGACAGCATCTTTTTCGGTAAAAAACTCAGTATTTTACAATGTTCCGATCCCCGCTGTCCATAGGGAATTTCATCCGAAAAATAAATCTCGAACGGCCCGCCGACGCGCAGTTCGACATACGCCAGCTCCGAGAAAAACGAATTGAGCCCCTCGGTCGTTGTCCAGGCATGCCAGGCATCATCGATCGATGCCGCGACTACGGCCTCTTTCACCAACATTCGGTCGGAAATAGTATCCGGGTATCTGTTCCTCGGTATATTCATAGACATCAGCGACACATGCAGCGGATTTATATCATAGGTGTGCACACCAGCCGTGACCGATGGTTCGTTATCCATGATGTTTTTGGCTTCCTCTTCCGAGGTCACTCGCAAGATCACCAATCCGAAAACCGGATCCATACACGGCCCTGCCATGAGGCACTTCTCTTCTCGCACCAGATTCTGCAAATAATAATAGTGCTTCTCCATAACCTTCTGCTCGTCCTCGGTCATGTTATCGGGCCAGCCGGGGCGGGTTCCCAGCAGGCGTACCAGGTATTCTTTGTATTCGGGCATGGGCGATTTCTCCTCGGCAATAAGTGAAGCGCTGAGCATGGTCAGCAGACATATAATAGTTGCAATCGCAGTTTTCATGAGTTCCTCCGATTATGATACTGATACGATAAAGCAGAGAGTTTTTGTAGGCAATCACTTTTTATTAAAATAATATCCATGAGAAATCATTTGCATGAATTCGATTTTGCACTATCTTATCAATGTCTCGCCGCCCGGTAATAGCCTTGTCATCATTGGAGGTTACTTTATGAAAGTCGCTGTTATCGCGGTATGTCTATGTCTTGCACTCATCGCTTCAATTTACGCTCAAGATCCGGTTCCGAATGTACAGGTAACCGCGGGGATGTATTTTCAGAACGAAGAACAAGTATTTATCTGCCCTATCGACACCAATATTGTGGTCGCCAACTGGCGCGACTATGTCGACCCGTACGCGGGACTCCTCTGCTCCATCGGGCGCTCGACCGACGGCGGCGCAACATGGCTGAGCAGTCCAAACTGGCTATTAGTATCCAGTTCAAGCTATCAGTCGGATCCGACCATGACCATCGACGAAGACGGTACTTTCTACATGGCGTTTATGGATTTCCGGCAAACGATGTTATTCACTGACTCGAGTTTCATCCTGTTTCTCCGATCCGATGATCTCGGCGCTACCTGGCAGGGACCATTTATGATGTCCGAGGATCATGGCGCATTTTTCGAGGACAAGCAGATGATCACGGTCGACAATACGGGAAGCCCCTATGACGGAACCCTGTATATGGCATACACTCGGTATTATGCCTACGATAGTTCCATGGTCATGTTTACCAAGTCCACGGACCGCGCAGAAACATTCACGACTCCAAAGATTATCGGCCCGTCGATTCCGCTCCCCGGATGCGCCAATGATCGCCAGGCCGGGCATTTTGTCAAACCGATCGTTCTGTCGGACGGTTCGCTTATCGTCGCATATGGTCTTCGTAAATACGACGGTTGCACCAGTACGGGCGAATTCGAGAGTATCCGCATGGTGAAATCGACCGACGGAGGAGAGACATTTACGGAACCGGTCGACATCGTCGCGACCAATGGATATGCTCAGGTCGACGGCGGTATCAATGTGTACACCATCCCGGTGGGAGATGCCGATATAACCGGCGGGCCCTATGACGGCAGTGTGTATATCGCCTTCACGAACGGCAATGCCGACGATGTCTATTATCATACCGACGTCAACTTCATGCGCTCTACCGACGGCGGCGAATCCTGGTCCGAGCCCCTGCGCATCAACGATGATCCGCTGGGAAAAAACTGCGACAATTTCCACCCCTGGCTCATCGTCAATGAAGACGGCGTCATTATCACGCTCTTTTACGATCAGAGGATGGATCCGGCATACTATTCATTCGATGCCTTCGCCGCATACTCATTCGACGGCGGTGAAACATTCACGACCAACCAGCGCATTTCGACCGTTTCATCGAATCCCAATGATCTCAAGGACGCCTCGGATATCAATAAAGGCCTTCCCTATGAGAAGGCCGGCAAAGTGGCTGAATATATCGGCATCACGGCGGTTCACGACAAAATCGTCGCCATGTGGACGGATACTCGCAACGGCAACTCGGACGTGTACTCCGCCCACTATCAAATGCCGTTTCTGAAGCCGCGTCTCTATAGCGTCGAGAACAATGCCGGCTATAGCGGTTTGTCCCCTCTCATCTGGTCGACCTGCTGGCATGAAGGCGATGTCACATACCGCGTACAAATCGATGATGATTCACTGTTCGGCTCGCCGGCCATTGATGATCTCGTCTCCGATAATGCCTATCAACCAGCGACCAATTTCGCTGAAGATGGTATCTATTACTGGCGAGTCAAAGCCTACCGCACGGCCGAGGCGGATTCGACCGAATTTTCCGATTATTGGTCATTCCTCTACGACACGCATGAACCGGATAGCCCGATTCTGCTCAGCCCGGGAGACGGTGTGACGACGACAATCCATACGCCGACGTTTGTCTGGTCATATTCCAATGATGCGACCGGCACGCCGGAATCATATACACTTGAACTGTCGACTGACAATACATTTTCAACGCCGGAGACAATTAACACATTCGAGGGACTCACGGATACGACTCTAGCACTTGATACTCCGCTCGCCGTTCCGGGGACATACTACTGGAGAGTCAATCACCTCGACCAGGCCGGGAACGAGTCAGGATATACAACGCCATACAGCTTCAATTATATCACGTTCGTGTGCGGTGATGCCAATGGAGATATCAGCATCAATATCGGTGACGCAGTGTATCTTGTCATGTACATTTTCAAAGGCGGCCCTGCACCAGATCCAATTGAATCGGGCGATGCCAATTGTGACGGCAGCACGAATATCGGCGATGCCGTCTATATCGTCTCTTACATTTTCAAGGGTGGTCCTGCCCCCTGTTGTCCCTAAAACATAAACGGCCCGAAGGCATATTGCACTCGGGCCGTTTTCAATTTTATTCCGAAGTTATCCGCGGATAATCATGTGGACGATATCCTTGCGCAGGAGAATTCCCACCAGTCGTTTCCCCTCGACGACGTAGACGCGCTGCAAGTCCTTGAACAACATCATCGCCGCAACCTCGACAATGCGGGCGTCCCGCTCCACGACCTCGAAATCCCGCACGTAAAACTGACTGACTTTTAGTTTATCTTCCTTTTTCAACAGCTCCTCGAAGGGTTCGATATCGAGCGAATAGTTGAGATTGGAGATCAGCGATTTGAAATCGGGCAATGCGGCCTGAATGAGCTGCTTGTCGGTGATTTCACCAAGCAGGTTGTCTTCGTCATCAACGACAGCCAGCGCCGATAGGCGATGGCGAAACATCAAATTGGCGACCAGCTTGAGACTCTCATCGGGCTTGATCGAAAACACATTGTGATGCATCAAATCTTTGGCCAGAAGCTCTTTTTCCACCCCGACGCCGGATTTCCAGATAGTATCGATCACCATGCCGGGCGAGGTGGCCTGAATAACGGCCTCGATGTTTTGCGGATTGCGGGCGAAGGCAGCAAAGGCCGAGAGCGTCTGTAAATACAGTTTGGCGATATTGGAAGGAGTGAGAAGCAAACACACGACATACAACGGCTTGCCGTCCGGTGTTTTATCATCGAGCCCCTCGGGCGAAATGCCGAGGGCGACAAACATATCATCGACGGCATCGGTGCGGGCATGCGGGAAGGCAATGTTCCGGCCATACGACGTATTCTGAATTTCCTCGCGCTCCATGACACTCTGGAGTATGGCGGTATAGTCGTGCAGCGGGTATTTGAATTTTACTTTCTCAAGGAGTTCGACAATGGCGTCTTTTTTATTCGTGGCCTCAAGACTGTGAATAACCAGTTCCTCATCCAACAAGTTCGCCAGGCGCATGAGATTCCTCTCGAGTTTGATTCGACTTGGTGACACGGATCCGCTCGGGTGCGACGATACCCCCGGATACCAATACCTTTATTGCCGCTTCTACCCCCATATCGACCGGGTGCACATCCTCCACCGGTACAAAGACGACCAGGCCGGTAAACGGTGTCGGTGTCGACGGTATAAACACCGGTCGCATTTCCCTGTTTTCATTATTTACGATAATATCGCTGTTTCCGGATAAAAAGCCAATAGCAAACATACCCTTTCTGGGATATTCCACGAAGGCCACTTCCGAAAAGGCTCGCACTTTCGGCGCAATCATCGACTGCACCAATTGTTTCGCTGCAGTATATACGATGCGCACCAGCGGCGTGCGCCCCAAAAATCCGTCGCTCCAGGAATATAATCTGGCGCCGATATAATTCGTCGTGATAATGCCGGCCAGGAGGATACCCAGGATGGTCACGACCGCCCCGAGGCCGGGAATATCGTATCCGAGCAGTTTCTGGACGACAGGATTGAGAAGCCCGTCGAGTGTCTTGAACAGAAACCGCAGGACGAAATAAGTTACGATGATCGGTACGGTAACGAGCAGTCCGGAGACGAACTGCTTTTTCAATATATGGCTTATTTTCTGCATCATTGGCCCAACTATCCCCTTGTAGATATACGTCGGCATGGCATAGCGGTTTTGTAACCGCTATGCCGTCAATAATGCGAATTTTTTGATTAAAATGCGAAGCTGGCAGCCGTTTTGATCGCCAGATCAAGCATCGACTGAGGCAGGATGCCGAACAGGACCGCACCGATACCGGCGATACTCAGAACCATACCGGCCGGGAAGGACGGTACGATATGATACTTATTTTCGCCTTCGACCAAATACATCAACCGGATGACATTGGCATAATAGTACAGCGAAATCACCGAGGTCAACAGCGCCAGAATTACCAGCCAGGTGTATCCGGCCTGAATCGCGGCCGCAAAAATGTAATACTTGGCCATAAATCCGGCCATCGGCGGGATACCGGCCAGGGACAGCATGAACATCGTCATGAGGATCGCCAGAACCGGGGAGGATTTTGACAGCCCGGCAAAATCCGATATATTCTCGGAACCGGATTTTTCGGCATAAATGGCGACAACAGCAAAGGCGCCCATGTTGGCAAACATATATGCAAACATGTAAAAACCGGTCGAGGCGACGCCGAGTTGACTCGCGGCCACGACGCCGACCATAATATAGCCGGCTTGCGCAATCGACGAATAGGCCAGCATACGCTTGATATTCGTCTGTCTGATGGCGATGATATTCCCAAGAATCATCGTTACCGCCGCCAGAACGGCCACCATCAGGCCCCAGTTGCTCGGCGCCATGATATCGGTCGCAAAGGCGATCAGCGTACCGTCAAAAATCCTCACGATCGCCGCCAAACCGGCTGCCTTGGAACCGATCGATAAAAAGGCCGTTATCGGGGTCGGAGCGCCTTCATAAACATCCGGCGCCCACATATGGAACGGGACAATCGCCAGTTTGAAGGTCAACCCGGCAATCATCATCATCAGGGCGACGGTAAACGTCGTACCGAGGCCGCCATAGGCCAGCCAGAAGATGGACAGGTTGATCGTTATCTGGTTCAAATACGTCGATCCGGTAAAGCCGTAGAGTATCGAAAATCCGAAAAGCAAAATCGCCGACGATGCGGCGCCGATAATCAAGTACTTCAGTCCGGCTTCACTCGATGCCTGTTTCGTCTTCTGATACGCCGCCAGAACGAATAACGGAATAGTCGTCAGTTCCAGCCCGACATACAAGAGTATCAACTCCTTGGCCGAAACCAGAAACATCATTCCGACGGTCGAGAACAGGATCAGCGAGAAGAATTCGCCGCGATGATGCGACATCTTCTCGGCCGTTCCGAACGACATGCCGATAGACAGGAAGGCCGCGCCGAGGATGATTATCTTGAAGAAGGTCGCGAATGTGTCGGCGATGAAAATGGCCTGCGTGCCCCAGCGAACGGCGTCACCGTGGTATTTGAACATCAGGAACCCGGTCACGACCAGCGCGAACATACTTACGTACGCCGGCAGCGTCACCGTGCGACGGCTGGAAAAGAGGTCGAGCATCAGCACGACTATCGCCATCACGAATAAGAACAGTTCCGGTATGAGCGGTGTTATATTTATCATATTAACGCGCCATCAGGGTTACTAAGTTCTGTAACGTAGCATCCATTAAATCGGTCAACGGCTTGGGATAGACGCCGACCAGAATCGTTAACACGGCCAGCGGGGCGACACAAAGCGTCTCGCGGACGTTGATTTCCGTTAAATGACCCCATCTCTCCTGATCGAACTCGCCCAAAAATACCCGCTGTACCATCCGAAGGATGTAGGCCGCCGTCAGCACGACACCGAGTACCGCGATGATGACGATTGACGGATGCGTCGCCCAGAAGTGGCGGAACGAGCCCATAAAGATCATGAATTCCGAGATGAATCCGGACATACCCGGCAGACCCAGAGAGGCCATACCGAACATAACCATCAAGGCGGTGTACACCGGCATCTTCTTGCCGATACCGCCGAAGGCCGCGATCTCACGCGTGTGCGCCCGGTCATAAAGAACGCCGACCAAAAGGAAGAGGGCGCCGGTGATCAAACCGTGCGAGACCATCTGGAACATACAGCCCGAAATCGCCTCGACGCTGGAATAAGCGGCCAGCGCCAGCATGCAGTATCCCATGTGGGAAACCGATGAATAGGCGACCAGTTTCTTCAAATCTTTCTGCGCCAAAGATACCAATGCGCCGTAGATAATCGCTATCACGCCGAGAATCGCAATCGGAATCGAGAAATAATGGAGACCTTCCGGCAGCATCGGCCAGGAAATACGAAGCATACCATATGTGCCCATCTTCAACAGAACGGCCGCCAGAATAATCGAAATCGCCGTCGGGGCCTGTACGTGCGCATCAGGTAACCAGGTGTGGAACGGCCAGACCGGAACCTTGATCGCGAAGGCGATAAAGAAGAAGGCGAACGTCATGATCTGGATGCCAGATGTGTAAGTCGGTGCGATGCGGGTCATTTCCATCATATTCAGAGTCGGTGTCGGAGCCGCGAAATACAGAACCAGGATGGCGACGAGCATGAAGATCGAGCCGAACAGCGTATACAGGAAGAACTTGATCGCCGCATATTCGCGCTCGGGACCGCCCCAGATACCGATGAGGAAGTACATCGGGACCAGCATGATTTCCCAGAAGATGTAAAACAGGAAGAAATCCAGCGCCGCGAAGACGCCGATCATGCCGCATTCCAGGAGCAGGAAGAACACGAAGTATTCCTTCACCCGCTTGGTGATATTGAAGCTGACCACAATGGCAATCAACGACAACAGACCGGTCAAGACCAGCATCGGGACCGAAATGCCGTCGACACCGAGGAAATACTGGGCTCCGATCGCCGGAATCCACGAGTGCATCTCCTGAAACTGCATCTGGCTGGTCGTCCAGTCGAAATCTTTCAGGATGACCAGCGTCAGTATCATCGTGACGAAGGCAAAGAAGGCCGATGTCCAGCGGATGGCATTGTGCTTCTCTTTGTCTATAAAGAGAAGTAACACCGCCCCGAGTAGCGGGACAAAGATGGTGTAGGTTAATATCGGATAGCTATACGTCATTTTCTCAGTATCCTCCCACTAATCCGTCTTAAAGACCGACCTTCGCTAAGGTCCAGTTTAGTAGATTCGAAGACGCCAGCAGTATGATGAGAATCATTCCGAACACGACTGCCAGCAGGTAATGCGCCAGACGTCCCGACTGCATTTTGCGGAACGCGCCCGACGCGGCATCACAAAACAGCCCGAACCCGTTGACCGTACCGTCAACGATGTTCTTGTCAATCCAATGCTTGACATCCGACAACCAGTAGGTAATCGTCGCCTGCAAATTCACCAGACCGTCGACGACATTGGCATCGAAACTCCACAGGAACCGCCCCAGACGGTAGGTAGGCTGTATCAGTATGAAATCGTAAAGTTCGTCTATGTAATACTTGTTATATAACAAAGTGTAAATCGGTTTAACTTTCTCGACCACTGTATCGGGTGAGATGCTTTTCTTATAGTACATCAAATATGCCAGGCCGATTCCGCATAAAGCCAGAACTGTCGAAATTATGATTACCGACCAGTGCGCACTCGGCGTATGGGCGTGACCGCCATATTCGAAGATGTAATTTGAAAATCCTTTTACGCCTGGCGCACCGAACCATCCGGCCCCGAATGCCAATACCGCCAAAAACATCAGCGGATAAGTCATTGAATTCGGCGATTCATGCGCATGATGATATTTTTCCTCGTCACGCGGCTCGCCGGTGAAGGTCAGGAAGTACAGCCGGAACATATAGAAGGCCGTCATGAAAGCGACCAGCGAGGCCACGGTCTGGAATACCGGGTGGCCCATCGTCGCAACGATAATCTCATCCTTAGAGAAAAATCCGGCGAACGGGAAAATACCGGCAATAGCCAAACAGGCGATAAAAAATGTGGACGCGGTCTTCTTCATTTTGCCATATAGACCGCCCATGAGCTGAATATCATTCGTATGCACCGCATGAATGACGGATCCGGCGCCGAGGAACAGCAAAGCTTTGAAGAAGGCGTGCGTCATCAGGTGGAACGTGCCGGCCGCATAACCGGTACCCGGCTCGACATGCTCGCTTAAGATACCGTTCAATCCCAGCGCCATAATCATATAGCCCAACTGCGACAGTGTCGAAAACGCCAGAACTCGTTTAATGTCATTCTGCACCAATGCGATACTCGCTGCGAAGAATGATGTGAAGAGTCCTATGTAGGCGACTACCGCGGCAGCCGTTGTGGACGCAGTATAGAGCGGCATCGCCTTGGCGACAAGGTACACACCGGCAGCGACCATTGTTGCGGCATGGATCAATGCCGAAACCGGAGTCGGGCCTTCCATCGCGTCCGGCAACCAGACATGCAGTGGGAACTGCGCCGATTTGCCGACAGCACCGCAGAAAATGCAAATGCCGATAGTTGTCAGCTTCCAGGTCTCGATCTGACCGCTCTTGACCGCCGCGAACACCTCGTCATAATCGAAGGTGCCGATCCAGGCGAACATCAACATGAGGCCGAGAAGGAAACCGAGGTCGCCGACCTTGGTCGTAATAAACGCTTTCTTGCCCGCGTCAGATGCTGACTTCTTCTCGAACCAGAAACCGATGAGCAGGTACGAGGTCAAACCGACCAACTCCCAGAAGATGAAAATCAGGAAGAAGTTGTTGGCCAGAACCAGTCCCAGCATCGAGAAGGTAAACAGCGACAGGTACGCATAGTACCGCGAAAAGCGCGGGTCGCCGTGCATATACCCGAGAGAGTAAATCTGGACGCAGGATGATACCGTCGTGACGACGATGAGCATCATAGCCGCCACCGGATCAATGACGAAGCCGAGCTGCAAGTGCATCGTCTCGAAGCTCACGATATCGAATGCCCGCTCGATGTACTGGAAATGCCCGCCATGGGAATTTATCAGCACTTCGATCATCACCCAGATCGATGCCACCCAACCGAGGACAATCGCGGTAATCGATATTCCGGCCGAAAGCGGCTCTCTCCATCTCGTGAAGAATAATATTATCGCACTCGAGATGAGAGGCAGCAGCGCAATCCAGTACGCATTATCGAGTATAAATGAATGTGCTGTTTCGTGCATATTACCACTTCAACAGGTTTACCCGGTCGGCGTCGATAGAACGCCAGTTCCGGTAGATGAGAATGACAATCGCCAGTCCGACGGTCGCTTCCGCGGCGGCGATAACAACGACGAAAATCGCGAATATCTGCCCGGCAAAGGTCGACGGGCTGGTGAACCGGTTGAACGCAACCAGATTTATATTAACGGCATTGAACATCAATTCCAGCGACATCAGGATGGCGATGGCATTGCGCCGCGTCAGTATGCCGAACAGGCCGATGCCGAACAGGGCCGCGGCCAGCCAGAGATAGCGCAGCATCTCGGCATTCAAAAGCTGACTCATCGTCGGATCAGACATTTAATTACCCTCCTTGCGCGCTAGAATAATCGCACCGATCAAAGCCGCCAGCAGCAGGATCGACACTACCTCGAACGGCAGCACATACTCAGTCATAAGCAGCTTGCCGATCGACAGCGAATTTTCCGCTCCGGGAATCTTCAGGGACACGCGAGCGAATTGCCCGGCCTCGATATCTTTATAATACAGGTAGCCCAATCCGAAGACGAACACGGTCGCCAGAAAACCGCCAATGAATGTCTGTTCATTGGAGAGTTGAATCTCCCGGCCGGCCAGTCGCGATGTCAACATGATGGCGAAAATCATCAATATCGCCACCGCCCCGACATACAACAGCACCTGCACCACCGCCAGGAACTCCGCATACATCAGGATATACAGTCCGGCCACGCAGAACAGGCAAAGAATCAGCATCAGCGCGCAATGAAAGATATTGCGCAGCGTCACAACGGCCAGGGCTGACGAGACTATCAAAATCGCCAGAATTACAAATACGGTATCCGCCATAATCAACCCTCGCCTTCTGTCTTATCCGCATCCGCGGGTTTGTCGGCAGGAGTGTCATCCGGTTTCTGTTCGGCCTCCGCGGCCGGTTTGGCTTCCGCCTTCGGTTCCGCCGCCGGTTTTTCTTCAGCAGGCTTCTTCTCTACCGGTTTCTTGGGAGCCGGTTTCTTGCGCTCCGGCTTCTCGTACGGTACATCCATCCCCATATCCTGGAGCTTCTTGATATCCCACTGAAGTTCGGATTTATCCCAGGCGGGGAATTCATACTTCGTCGCCAGCTTAATACCGGCGAAATTACAGGATTCCTCACACAGACCGCAGAAACAGCAGATGTTGTAGTTGAGATTGAATCCCGTTAAAACTCGTTTATTGTTTTCATCCTTCACGACTTCAATAGTGATGGCCGATGAGGGGCAGGCCCGCATGCACAAAAGACAGGCGGTGCAATTGAGTTCCCCCGTCTCATGATCGGTCAACAGCACAACCATGCCGCGCGATCGCTCGGGAACTTCCCATCGCTCCTTCGGGTATTGAATCGTAATGGCATGTCGTCCGAGGTGTTTGCCGGTGGTAAACATCCCCAGAACGAGATTATAAATCCCCGAGGCGAATTCTTTTACCAGTTCAACCATTTAGCAACTACCCCAACGTAAAGTATATTCAAGAAGGCCAACGGCAACAGCACCTTCCATGCGAATTCCATCAACTGGTCGACGCGCAAGCGCGGATACGTCCAGCGGAACATCATGAAGAGGAAGACCATGAACAGCGTCTTGCCAAGGAACCAGACCCACGATGGCAGGATCGGACCGTTCCAACCGCCCAGAAAGACGGTCGTGGCAATCGCCGACACCGTGAACATGTTGACGAATTCGGCCAGGAAGAACATCGCGAATTTCATGCCGGAGTACTCGACATTGAATCCCGCAATCAGTTCCTGCTCCGCTTCCGGCAAATCGAACGGCGTCCGGTTGGCTTCGGCCGTGGCCGCGATGATATATATGAAAAACCCCAGCGGCTGGAAGAAGATATTCCAATGGAATCCTCCCCACCCCGACTGGGCCTTGACGATTTCCTGCATCGACATCGAACCCGAGACCATCACGACACCCAGAATCGACAGGGCCAGCGGCACTTCATACGAGACCGCCTGAGCCGCTGACCGCATACCGCCGAGCAGGGCGTATTTGTTATTGGAGCCCCATCCGGCCATCAGGAGTGAAATAATCGTGAAGGTCGTTATGGCGATGATATAGAGGATACCGACATTCAAATCGGAAACGATAAGTCCATCACCCCAGGGAATCACGACATAGGCGGCAAAGGCGCACGCGAAACAAATTATCGGTGCCCAGAAAAAGACCGCCCGGTCGGCAACTTTGGGAGTGATATCCTCTTTTTGAATCAGCTTGACGGCATCGGCAATGGTCTGCAACACACCGTGCCAGCCGGTCATCATCGGACCGAATCGCTGCTGGATGTGAGCCGAAATCTTACGCTCCCACCAGACCAAAAACAACGCGATAAGGCTGAGCAATCCGAAGACCGCAAATGCGACAATGACATTCTGCACCAGCACTCCGAATGCGCCGTCACCGAAAATAGGAGTGATGACTTGGTCCTTCAGTAGACCTATCCAATATGCCAGTTCTAATTTATCCATTATCTGTCAATCTCCGGCATGATAATATCGAGGGAGGCGAAGATCGCGACCAGGTCGGCGATCTTGAGTCCCTTGACGATTTCCGGGGTCACCAGCAGGTGATTATAGCTGCCGCCCCGTGCGCGAACCCTGTACGGCTTGACAGTGCCGTCGGAAATTATATGAAATCCCATCTCACCGCGGGAATTTTCTACTCGACTGTACACCTCGCCGACTTTCGGCTTGAATTTCGGCGATACCTTGGCCCGAATCTCGCCCTCAGGCATCTGATCCAGCGCCTGCCGGACGATGCGGGCTGACTGGCGAATCTCAGCCATACGAGCCCGATACCGGTCATATGAATCGCAACCATGAAATACCGGCACGTCGAAGTTGAAGCGGTCATATATCGAATAGGTGTCGTGTTTTCGAATATCGAAATTGACGCCGGAGGCGCGAGCCGACGGACCGGAAACGGCATAATCAAGAACCAGTTGTTCCGTAAGAATTCCGACACCCTTGTTGCGCGCGATCCAGATCGGATTTTCGGTCAGGACTTTTTCGTAGTCATCGCATTTGGCATCGATTTTATCGAGGAACTGCCGGCACTTGGGATAAAACTCCGGCGGGATATCCCTGGCGACACCGCCGATGCGGATATAATTGTAGGTCAACCGCTGGCCGCAGGTCATTTCGAACAGATCGAGGATATCCTCGCGCTCGCGGAATGTATACAAAAACGGCGTCAGGGCGCCCAAATCCAAGCCGGTGACACCGATGCACAGCAGGTGCGAGGCGATTCGGTTCAATTCGCCCATGATGACGCGCAGATATTCGGCCCGCTCGGGCACTTCCAGATCCGTCAGCTTTTCAGTCGCAAGTGCGAATCCCCAGTTGCACATCATCGAGGTAACATATTCGAAACGGTCCATCAGCGGAATGCACTGAGGATACGTGCGATTCTCGCATATCTTCTCGATTGCCCGGTGCAAGAAACCGATATCGGGGACACAGTCGACGACGTTTTCGCCGTCGATGGTCAGGATGAGGCGGCACACGCCGTGCGTCGACGGATGGTGCGGCCCCATGTTGACGGTCATGGTTTCGGTACGAAGTTGTTCCGCCATGCGCTACACCTCCGGGAACGGGATGACATCTCTGCCAACCCAGTCCTTGCGTAAAGGATGTCCCTGGTCCCAATCGTCCGGAAGCAAAAAGCGCTTCAGGTTGGGGTGACCGACGAACGTAATACCGAACAATTCCCATGCCTCGCGCTCATACCAGTTGGCCGCCGGCCAGATACCGATGACCGTATCGACCTGGGCCTTGTCATAGGGCAACACCGTCTTGAAGAAGATGCGGTGTTTGTGGCGATACGAGCAGATGTTGTAGACGACCTCGAATTGTTCCTTCGTATCGACCCCGGACAGGTTCATGAGAAAATGTAGCAAAAGTTTGGTATCGTCGTGGATAAAGCGGGAAAACGCGACGATCTCCCCGGCCGGAACCAGAAAATACGGTTCGGCCATGTCATTCTCGATAAGTTCTATCTTACCGGAGAAGTTTTCCTGAATATATGCAATCAGTTCTTCTTTGGTCATGAGGCTTACCCGTCGTTTCTGACTCTCCAGTCTTCCATCTTCTGTGTGCGAAGTTTTTTGCCGACTTCCAGACAACCCTGCAGCAACGCCTCGGGACGAGGCGGACAGCCGGGCACATACACGTCTACCGGGATGACTTTGTCGATACCGCGGAGTACGGCATAGCTATCGTAATAAAAAGGTCCACCGCCGATAGCACAGCCGCCCATGGCCAACACGTATCTCGGTTCCGCCATCTGGTCATACAGGCGTTTGACGACCGGAGCCATTTTGTAGGTAATCGTACCAGCGACAATCATCAGATCGGCTTGTCGCGGCGAGGCCCGGAATATCATTCCCAGACGGTCGAAGTCATAGCGCGAGGCGCCGGTGGCCATCAATTCGATGGCGCAGCAGGCCGTCCCGAACAGCAAATACCACAGCGATTTCGCCTGGGTTAACGTAAATATCTTGTTTAATTGCGTTGTGATAATACCACCGCCGGGCACGCTCTCGGCATACACCGGGAGCTTGTCGTCGTTCACACCCATTTCAAGGCTCCTTTCTTCCAGGCATAGACAAGGCCCACCAGCAGGATGGCGATGAAGATCACCATCTCGACCAGCGCAAAGACGCCGAGCGACTTGAAGGCCACCGCCCAGGGAAACAGGAACACCGCTTCCACGTCGAATATCACGAAAATCAATCCGAAGATGTAGAACCGGTTGTTGAACTGCGTCCAACTGTCTCCGAAAATCGGTTCGCCGCACTCGTAGGTCTCAGTCTTGACTTTGTAAGGGTTGCGGGGCTGAACCAGGTAGGACAGGAAGAATGTGAACGCGACAATGCCGATGCCGGCGATGATAAAGACCAAAACAGCGCTATAATCTGCAGGCATATACACCATCTCCTGACGGCCGGTGTGAAAAGGTCTCCCATGTGACGATTTTCACATACTGGCCAGACAATTATCGTGGTAAGAAAGCCAAAAAAGCCTTTTTGTCAAGCCCTTTTTCCAAATTTCAACTCTATGTAATCTAACCAATTAACCAGCCCTAAGTGGACTATAATTATCTATAATTTCCCTAACGGCGCAACTAAAAAAATTAGCCCATTTCTGCCAAAAAAATTGGGCCAATCTGCCCATTTTGTACGCATCGAGCCGCCCGGCCTTATCCGGCGCGGCTTTATCTGAATACCGAATTGCCGGACATCCCCTTTCTCAATCATTTGGGATTTCTCGAAATGCCTATTAGAAGTGCCGGTCATCGCGAGCCTTTCTTAAGGCGTCGCGATCTCAGGATATATGCGACGGGCACTTATCGCAGATATTAATTCCATAGTCTGTTAATGGCATCATGAGGAGGCCCTGCACCGGTCTTGAGCGACTGTGCGCAATAAGGATAGTCGACCTGGATTCGAAATAAAAACGACTTGACAGTGAAACTAAAATAGTATATGTTAATTATAGAATTAAGGTTTCGCAGCGCGCTCTCTTACAATTACTTACTTGCGATATAGAAAATAAAATTTATCCTTTTTATCCTTGGGCTAAGGAGGGAACCCATGCACCGCCTGTTAACAAGTCTCTGCGTGATTCTTGTCTTGTCATCCGCAATTCTTGCCGATAACGTCGTCGATATCGGTATCTCACATTTCAGCCTCACTGATTCAGATACAATGTATGGAGGCAAAGATGTCGCCTTTGAAATCTACTATGAAAACGACGAGTCACTTGGTGGATTATCAACCGGTTTTGTCATCTGGTCTCCGGATGGAGCCCATTGGCAATGGCAGGATGTCGGCGGCTATGGCGCTTCCGGCGCTGTTACAGTTAATCCATGCTCGCGCCTCTATCCTCCGGAACAAGTTTTGAACCTGGGAGGTATGCAGGTACTTGAAAAATCCTGCGATAATATTCTGCCGGATTCCATATTGGTTGGTGGCTCGAGTCTAAGCACTGGTATGGCAGCCGGCCCGCTTCAACATATGATTTCTTTAAATGGACATATCTCAGCATCCTCTTATGAGGTAACATCTATTTGTATCGATAGTGCCAAGGTTGGGCCCGGTGATTTTATCTTTGTCGGGTCTTCGACGATTATCCCGATAGTCGGCTGGAATGAAGGCGGCATATGTTATCCGATCGTAGTCGTGCCCTGTATGGCCGTTGTGGTCGAGAGTTATACGACGAATTGGATACAGGCCGATCCGCTGGAAACAGTCACGGAGGAAAATGTCGTAACATTCATCGATCCGGCCTCCTCCAGTTATCCTGTCTACATAGCGCTCCATGAAGTCCAAAATGGATCCGGCAATGTAGTGGTTACGGATAATGGCGATCATACCTGCGATATTTCGTATACGCCTTCGCCGGCCGATGGGGGGCATATTGTCGGTATTGAAGTAATGGCATATGGCCAATATTGTGTGAAACCAATCAATACTTTTACTCTTTATATTGAAGTCGGAGATTATACACCCGTATTCAGGGGCACTATTGACATCTCTAACAGCGTTGGGGATACATTCTCATATGGAGATAACAGCGCATTCCTCATCGATATTGAGGATTCCGTTACGATAACAGGAATAATGACCGGATTTAAAATCTGGTCACCTGATAATGCTTTCTGGTATTGGCATGATCTTAATGGATTGGGCGCATCCGAATGCGTCCGAGTAATGCCCGGTAGTCGCCTCGACCCGCACATGACGATGTTAGATCCGAACGGCCTGCAGGTAGATGAATATGGATTCGATGCCCAGGGTGTCGATACGATTGTTTTTTCCGGCAGCGCCGAAATGAATGGCATAGCGCCGGGCGCCATGCAGTCGATGATCGCGCTGAATTTTGTCATCGATAGTTATACCCCGGAGGGAATTACCACAATATGCATGGATAGCTGCACCTCATTAGGCGGCAATCAGGTCATATTTATCGATGCTCAGGGAACCTACATCCCCGCAATCGGCTGGAGTGAGGGCGGCCGGTGTTATCCTGCGAAAAAATCGTTGCCGACTCCTGAATTACAATCGGGTGTTCAAACCGCACTGACCGACGTCTGTACGCCAGTCACGGTAGAGGATGCGGCGACATGGACACTGAGCGGCGGCGGTGACATTTCCATTTCATTGTTCGGTATCGTAAATGGCGCCGGAGAAGCCTCCATTGTCGACAACGGCGACGGTACCTGCGATATCACCTATACACCAATCCCTGCCGACAGCGGACAAATCATCGATATTATTATTCAAGCATTGTCCGATAATGTTTACTCCAATCTGGGTGAGTTGCATACACTGAGTGTCACGATAGGCAATTCGCCGCCTAGCCTGGACTGCGGGCAGGCAGTGTTTAACATTCCTCCCGGTATTTCTCGTCCCAAAACGGATATTTCCGCTACTGACTGCCCGGGTGAAGAACTGACGTTTTCACTCATCTCAGGTCCCGGCGCAATAGATCCCGAAACCGGAGTGTACCTTTGGACGCCGGATGAAGCCGATACCGGATTATATACTGTCACGATAGCGGTCTCGGATGCAGTCAACAGTCCGGTGGAAGGTTCCTTCCAGGTCAATGTTACCGAACTCCCGCCCGGTGATATCAACGGCGACGGAAACGCCAACATCGGTGACGCTGTTTACATGGTTCTGTACATTTTCAAAGGCGGGCCTGCCCCTGTTCATTCGAAGTATGCGGACGTCAACAATGATTGCACCGTCAATATCGCCGATGTCGTTTATATTGTGAATTACATCTTCCGCGACGGTAACCCGCCCGTCATAAGTGATTGCGAGTTTTAGCTTATTGGCTCATGATTTTCAAAGGCCCCGGAATTCGGGGCCTTTTCCTTTAAATCCAACTATTTCCATACGGTTATTTCGCAGATTCTGCGAATCGACTAACAATCTCGTAACATAATTCGTATATTTGCGTAATAATAGTCCATTAAATAGGCAAAAGTGCTTGACAGCTTGGAAGAGGATGCTATATTTCTTATAGAATAAGGGTTTCGGGAGGGAATTAATCCCCACCGCCGATTTCTCTCTACCGATCCTGGTAAACGCATCAACTACTACATACGAGAGACTTACGTATTAAAGCATTGCTGTAGCAATAAATGACACTATGAGGTTCTTGTTTATGAAACGCATTTTATGGACACTGGTTGCCGTTTGTCTCATCGGCGGAACGGCAGCGGCCGGAAATGTCGTTGATTTAGGAATAAATTCCACTACTGACACCATCTTTGCCGATCAGGCAAATGAATTTCTTATCTCTTTGGAAAACGACGTGACTCTCGGCGGCTTGGGACTGGGCTTTCATATCTGGTCCCCCGATGATGCTTCCTGGACCTGGAATGCGCAATCCGAAGGTCTGGGATCGAATCAAATTTTGACCGTCGTCCCCGGTTCCCGCATGTCTCCCCCCAACACGGTTTGGGACTTGGGCGGTATGCAGATAACGGATACGACCCTCGACGGCATCTCGCCCGACACGATCATGTTCGGAGGCGCCGCACTGAACGGCGGCCTCGCTTCGGGACCGCTCGAACACATGATATCACTGCACTTCACGCCGAATCTTCCGACCGCGGTCGATGAAGGAATTATCTGTATCGATAGTACGTATGTACCGCCGGCAGGATCATTCGTCTTTGTCGATGCCGGAGGCGGCACATTCGTCCCCTCTGTTGCATGGAGCGAAGGCGGTCGCTGTTATGTCGTCGATAAAATCGAAAATCAATGTCCCGAATTCGTATCGGGTAATCCCTCGACAATGAGCGTCAGCCACTGCGGCAGTAATTCCGTAGTATTAAGCGCAACCGATTTTGAAGGTGATGCCATTCAATTCGGCATTTCCGCGAATACCGGAAACGGTACGGCCACGGTCACAAATCACAACGACGGCACCTGCACGGTCAACTACACCGCAACCGGCGCCGATATCGGCGCGGCGGTTTCGGTCACTGTTTATGCCACAGATGCCAGCCACAATGCCACTGGCTGCACAGCACACACTATTACTATCACTGCGACGAATAATACGCCGACGATCGATTGCGGTTCTGTGTTTGAAAGAACAATCGACAATGTACTATTTACAAAAAGCGATATCATTGGCTCAGATGTCGATGCCTGTGACAATCTAACATTTGAATTACTCAATGGCCCGGGTCAAATAGATGCTGAGACCGGCGTCTATACCTGGATGCCAAATGAAATGGACCATGGAGTAGTACATACTATTACTGTTAGTGTCGGCGATGGATTTCAATCGGATGAATGCTCATTTAATGTGGAAGTCTTGGGTTTGGATGTTTTCATGGTCAAAATTGAAAAGTACCATGATGTTTATCAGGGGCAATATACAAATCTTCCGATTAAAATGATTGCGGCCTCGGAAACGATGGGCGGTTTCGACTTTTTAATTCATTATGACGAATCTATTCTGACTTTTACCCAGGCTTCTCTCGGCGATCACTTAGTCGAGTGCAATTGGGAGTACTTCACCTATCGCCACAGTTGGAACGGCAATTGCGGTACGGGGTGTCCTTCCGGAGAGATTCGACTTGTCGGACTCGCCGAAACTAATAACGGACCTTACCACCCGGACTATTCGTGCATAAATATTGCTTCGAATAATGATGCAGCACTTGTGAATTTGCAATTTTATGTCACGTCGGACGTCAATGCCAATGGTCAGTTCGCACAGGTGAAATTCTTCTGGATGGACTGCGGAGACAATACGATTTCTGTCGTATCCGGCGACACGCTGGCCGTCTCACGAAACGTCTATAACTATTATGGCGAAAACGGAACCGATACTTACGTCGATGTCACTGATACCGACACCGATTTCCCGACCTGGTATGGCGCTCCCGAGACGTGCATTACCCAGTTCACTCCGGGAACCGACAAAATTCCTCCGGTGCGATTCGTCGATTTCTACAACGGCGGTATCGACATCATCGACAAGGATAAAATCGACGACCGAGGCGATATCAACCAGAATGGCATCTCCAATGAAATCGCCGATGCGGTCATGCTGACGAACTTCTTCATCTACGGCGAAAGCGCGTTTAACAACCACGTCGCCGCATCTCTGGCAGCCTCGGATATCAACGCCGATGGCACGCCGGTCACGATTGCCGACCTGGTCTATCTTACGCGCATCATCGTCGGCGATGCCCAGCCGTATCCGAAACCGGTTCCGGATGCTCACTTCGATGCGACCTTCGATGGCGAGACAATTCGCATTTCGACCGATGTCGACGCCGGAGCCGCCTTGTTCGTCTTCGATATTGATGGCACGGTTGGAAAACCTACGGTAAATGACAACCTGAAGATTCTCTCGGATGTCATCGGCGGCCGGCTGCGCCTGCTCGTATACGACATCGGAACAACTCCGATAACCTCCGCAACCGAGATCACGATCCCGGTCGAAGGTAAGGCGGAGTTGATCTCCGTCGAGGCTGCCACCTATCAGGGAGCGGAACTCGATGCGACGATTCGAACCCTGCCGCGCACATTTACGGCACACCAGAACTATCCGAACCCGTTCAACCCAAAGACGACGATCAGCTTTGATCTCAACATGGCGAGCGAGTGGACTGTCGATATTTATAATATCGCAGGGCAAAAGGTATCACAATTCAGAGGTATCTCCGAACCCGGCACGGTTCAGGTCGTATGGGATTCCAAAGATGCCGCCGGTCAAGCGGTCGCATCGGGAATTTATTTCTATAAAATTTCGGCCGGTGACAACACCGTTACCCGGCAAATGGTATTGCTGAAATAAATTCCCCCTCTACTAGTAACTCCTGAGCCCGGCGCAACCCTCTTGCTCCGGGCTCATCTTTTTTCACCCCTGACATGCCTCATCATAATTGTTCTATTCGAGGAATAATCGATTGACACCGTATTATTTATTCCTATATTATAGACATAGGGTCATTTTACTAGTGCGCAAATAGTCTCATACGTATGCAACTTGACGGACTCACTCGCGTGCCGCCCGGCATATGACATCGTTGCATACAATAAAAATCTATTCGGGGGAATGATCATGAACCGCACCGCCCTTTCACTTTTCGTTTCCTGCCTTATCTTATTCTGTGTTCCCGTTCTTGCCGACAGCGTCGAATTGAGCTATGCCGGCAGCACGCTGTGGTCATTGAACTATGATATTGAGATTGAGGGCGATTATGCCTACTGTCTCAAGGAGCATGGCCTCCAGATTCTCGATGTCAGCGACCCCGGCTCGCCCGTATTGTTATCCGAATTGTTCCTTGAGGGCAGCAGGGCCCGAAAGATGGAAATTGTCGGCATGTATGCATATATTGCTCATGAAAAAGTCGGACTGAAAGTCGTGGACGTTTCTGACCCGTCGAGTCCCGTGATTGTCGGACATGCCGAAATTCCATATGAAATACCGGGAGTTGGATTTCTGAGTGATATCAAAGTGCGCGGTAATTTTGCCTATGTCGCGGAATGCGATGTGGCTCTCCGCGTGTATGATATTTCCGATCCGACAAATCCTCAACAAATTTCATATACGTCGGCCCCGAGAATAAACATTATCGAAATTGGAGGTGATTATCTCTACTGCATCGATATCGCAGAGGGAAACGTAATCGATATCTCGGATCCGTACTCCCCGGTTCTCGTATCGGGATTCGATACACCGGTGTTCACGCACAGTATCCGATATCAGGAAGGATATTTGTATTGCGCAAACGCCAACCAAGGCTTGATTATCTTTGAACTGTCCGATCCACTCAATCCGACGATCGTCGGCACCTATGATTTTGAAAACACGGAATTCAATAAAAATTCATACGATGCCTTCCCGGTCGACAACCTCGTGTATGTCGCCAATGGGCAAGGCATAGCCGTCATCGATGTGACCGATAAGACCGATCCGCAATTTATAAGATACGATACTGATTTTTACGACTGCCGAGGGCTTGATATTAACGGCACTGATCTGGTCGCGCTCACCTATTACGCCGATGATGTTGCGTGCGGATCAATTTCAATTCCGGAAAATCCCGAACGATTCGGCACATTCCAGGCACACCGAAAAACATATGCAGTCGATTCAGAAGGAGATTTGGCCGTTGCGGCAGGAACGGGTATTTCCATTATCGATATCGCCGATCCGACCAATCCCATCGTCGAATACACGATCGAAATCCCGGATCGCGTAAATGACGTACGAATCGAAAACGGATATATCTATGCAATCGCCGACAATGACCTGCTGATATTCTCCGAGACATCTCCCGGCGTCTTCGAACAGATTTCCTACTGCGCCATTAATTTCGATATTCAGGGCTTCGATGTCGAGGGCGACTATGCCGTGGTCGTGTCCAACCCCGCCCAGGCGACGGTCATGGATATTTCCGACCCCTATCATCCCTTCGTCACGGGATTATACTACTATGCTCCCAATTATCCTCGGGATCTCGCCATTTACGGCACGACGGCCTACATCGCCGACGATGATAACGGCGTGAAAATAATAGACTTCAGTAATCCCGGTATTCCCGTGTTCGTGGGCGATGTCCCCACAACCGGCTATGCCCAGTCCATCTCCATCAGCGGTCATTATGCATATGTCATTGCGACCGGAGTCGAGATATTCGATCTCACCGACCCATTGAATCCGCAAAACATCACGACCTCCAAAAATTATTTCAGCGCCAAGGACATTTTTGTCCTGAATAATCTGGCATACACCACCTACGAATACGGCAATATCAAGGTGTATGATATGACCGATCCGCTCAATCCGATCGAACTCGGCGTTTATGATACGCCGGGCGACCCGCAGGATATCACTATCAGTGGTGATCAGGTATTGGTAGCGGATTATAATGCGTTCCTTATCCTGAATGCGGACTATCACCTGGCCTGTGAAGTCATCGGCGATGCCAACAATGACGCCGCGTTCAATATCGGCGACGCCATCTACCTGATTCAGTATATTTTCATGAGCGGTGCTCCGCCGGTCCGCCCGGCCGCCGCCGATGTCAACAATGATTGCAGCATCAACATCGGCGACGCCGTCCATATGATCAACTACATCTTCAACGGCGGCGCCGCGCCCGTCTGCAGCGATTGTTATGACTGATTAGCAAATCGAGAGACTCAAAATCTGTCAATCCCTTCGTCCGCTTCGGCGGCGGAGGGATTTTTATTTGGTCAAAACATGCGCAGGTTTTACCTGGCTGTACACCAGCATCACCAGTGTAAACAACACCAGTAATCCGCCGCACAGGACGAATACGACCGGCAATCCAAGATAAGCCGCAATATACCCGACCATCACGCCGGACAACACTTCCCCGATCGAACAGGTCAGGTTGTAACCCGATAGAAACGTCGCTCGTCCCTCGGATGATATTACCGTATTGATCGTCGTAGAGAAAAGCGGAATAATCAGTTCCTTACAGATAAAGTAAATGACGATAAGCGTCGGCAACAGAATGTCCGATATATTCGGCATCGACGAAATCGCAACACCGCCCAGCAGTATTATCAACAGCGGCATCGACAGGTTGCCCGAAAACCGCCGTACGACCGGGCCCACGAATATGAACGCCAGCACCGCTCCCAGAGCCGTCATGACGCCGAAATACGTCACATCAATATCAAACATTTCGGAACACAACACCTGCCAATATTGGTCCGCACCTTCGAACGAAAAATTGGCGACTAATGATACGAGAAAAATGATCCGCAGGACGGTCAAGACGCGAATCTGGCGAAACATCCCGATAATCGGCGTAAAAAATTTCTGCCGCTCATTCCCCTGCGGCGGATTTTTCTCGAAAAAGAATGCTGCGCACAGACCGCCGATACTACCGATTAATACCGGATAAAATACGAATTCCGGATGCTGAGCGAAAACCCATCCGGCCGACATCATAAACAAAGCGGTACAGACGATTCGGACCCGACTGCGGCGTGTAAAAACAGTCTTGAGCATCGATTCTCTATCCGCGGATGTAATCGAATCGACCGCGAGGGCCTCGGCCGCGCCGGAAATGAATGCCTCGCCCAACCCAAACAGAATTTCACCGATTAAAAAGCCCGTAAAATCACGATAGAATATAAATATGGCGCCGCTGACTGCGAAAATGAAAAACCCGATGATGACCGATACCTTCCGCCCGAACCTGTCGGCAAACAACCCGGTGGGTATTTCGAATACCAGTACCGACGCCTCAAACACGGCCGCGAGCAGCGCAATCTGCAAAAGATTGATACCGAAATATCGGAAGTACAACACGTAAACCGGCAAAATAAAGCCGCCGAACGAGGCGAGCATCGCTTCGCAAATGAGAAAAACCGTGATGTTTCGTGTCATGAACTATCTCTGTTGATACCTAAAGATGTGTATGCTATAATACCGCAATGGCTTCAATCTCGACGCGGGCGCCTTTCGGCAGCGCGCCGACGGCAAAGGCCGCCCTGGCCGGAAAATCAGCCGAAAAACAAGCGGCATACGCCTCATTTACGGCGACAAAGTCTTTTATGTCCGCCAGGAAAATCGTCGCTTTGACGATAGAGTTGAAATCTCCGCCGGCAGCCTCCAGGATCGCGCCCAGGTTCTTCAATGCCTGCTTCGCTTCCGCAGCCGCATCGCCGGGAACTAATTCCATAGTTCTCGGATCCATACCGAGTTGCCCAGAGATGAACAGCAATTTATCGGTTTCGACTGCCACTGCCTGACTATAGGCGCCGATGGCTCGAGGCGCAGTATCGGTTGCGATAATAGTCTTTTTCATATGCATCTCTCCTATTCGAGATTGCATATACGGAATTTTAAGTGTTAAGGCAAAAGGAAAATAGAAGACTCAGATTTTTACGATATCGCTCGGTCCCATTAATGTTGCGAATTTTTCAAGGAGATCACGATCGTATGCGTTTTCGCAGGCGAACATCGTCTTGAGCGCCGGGTACGTTTCGACGGCAGGCTGATACACTCGCCGCGTCGTCATGGCATCGAATGTATCGGCAATCCCGACGATTTTGCCGGAAATATGGATATCATGCCCGGCGACGCCGTGCGGATACCCCGAATGATCCTCGCGCTCATGGTGTTGGATTATCGGGTAAAATGAATCTTCGTCCAGCATTTCGGTTTCGTGCATCAGATCGACACCCCATTGCGGATGCTTCTTGATAATCTCCATCTCAAGTGGGCTCAGGCGGCCGCGCTTGTTGAGGATTCTGTCCGAAACTTTCGTCTTGCCGACATCGTGCAACAGCGCCCCAATACCGAGATTGTTCAGAAATTCCTCGTCATCATATCCGAGGTGGCGGGCAAAAGCGACCGAAAACGTACAGACGTTGACGGAATGCGTATACGTATAATAATCGAACGACATCACCTTGAGCAAATTGTGGAACGCATCTTCCTCGCGTAGGATAAATCCGACGGATGATTCGACGATTGATTTACCGCGCTGGATATTCTCCCCCAGCGTCGGATTAGCCAGAACGTCACGAACCAGAAGCTTGGTGCTTTCATAGACGATCCCGGATTTGGTCTCCGGTGCAATCGTTTCATCATGCAGAATAAGATTAATATTTGACTCGATATATGATTGATACTGCTCCCGCTCTGACATCGGGACATACAGAGTCGAGACATTATTATCGAGCAGCGTCTGGCGGGTCTTTTCGGTAAACGGCAGATTCGATGCCCGGTATAAAATCAGATCATGCCCGATTTTAATATACAAATCGAAGTCGACGATACTGTCGATTCGCAAAGCATCGAGATATACCGGAAGGTATTTATCTGTAATAACGCCTAATGTATTCAATGTACTCATGCGGTTCTGCACAAACTGTTAGCGTACAAATAAGCTTTCAGTAACTGTATCGGCGTATTTAGGTGTAAGTTGATACAAAAAAACCCGCCTCAGGAGGTAAGACGGGTTTTTTGGACGAGGTGTAACAAATGAAAGGCTTGTATGGACTTAGACTCCGTAACTTTTTACCATCATCATCACCGACTGCAGTGAACCGGCGATGTTGGTCAGAACGCGGGAATAACGCTTCAGGAGCTCACTGTACTGCCAGCGCATTTTGAATGCCTCTTCCGGGAAATCAAAGACGTCCAGCAAAGTCTTGCGGTGGATTTCCTCGATATACTGGGACACATAGTACAGATTATCCGGCAGGGTGTTGTCGGACACCTGCCCCTTGGCCAGTCGATCCCTATACGCTTCAACCTTTTCCAGTATTACCGTACCGAAACACCAGGGGGTCATGACAACGCCGAAATTGGATCCGTCGGTGTAGAAGGAGCGAATGTTCTTGGCGACCAGTTCCAGTATAACCTTTACCGCGTTGTAATAGGCAACCGTTTCCGTCCATTCAGTGCTGTATTCGGTCAGGCGCTCTTCGACCCGGGCCAGGTCGGTCATAACGTGATCATAGGTCGTTTCCATAAAGGAGTAGAAGTCATCGAAATATACTTTAACGTTTTCGGAGATTGTCATGATATAGAAGCCGCCTTCGTCGTATTTAACGCGCGGATCGGGCATGGCCTTCAAATTCTCTTCGGTGAATCCTCGTCTGTAATTCTGTGCCAGCATTTCGTTCCTCCTTTGCTGTCGTCGTTCTGAAGGGGTTAGTGCAAGCGCTGTGCCGTTTCAGAAAAAAGACACGAAAATGCGAAAAAAGGCCGCCCAATAGGGATTTCGGGAGGTTAACGTGTTGCTTTATAATAAGATGACACAATACTACCGATTGCATGTCAGTGACACAATCGATTATGCAAATGGAATGACCGAGTTGCAGATCAGCCGCATCTATGCAAACGGCTGCTCAATTGCAGACTTCGGGTAAGGTCTCTCCGAGAGTAAAAACTGTGCCCGGCAGATGTCCACATCTGCCGGGAGATGTATTCGTGGTTGGCGTACGTCCTCATGCGCCAACGAATTCGTTTATATATTGTGGGCGGCGGATATCCACAACCGTGTACCCCAAGGCTCTGCCTTGGGGAAAAGACCACAAAAAAACCCCGCCGAGTACTCAGCGGGGTTTCTGAAATCAAAGAGATATTTCAATCATCGACTTAGTCGAAATAGTAGGTCAAGCTGACACGCTCGAACATGCTGCTGGTTTCGTCACCAGAGATGAAATACGGGCCGTTTTCGACGAAATCGGTATCAACCCAAGCGTCCAGTTCGAGGTCGCCCCAGTGGAAGCCAAGACCGAAATAGGTGTCATTGGCGCCCCAGCCCCATTTGCGTTTCGTGACATCGTTCGGTTCCCAGGTTTCGCTCACCCAGTAGCTGCTGACGCCGGCACGGAGATCCATCCACTTGAAGACCTTCGCGTCAATACCGATTTTGAAATATGGCAGCGTGGTGTATTTGTCCTTGGATTCCGTGTCGGTGGCGGCTGCATCGGCATAATCGACTTCGGTTTTGTAGCTTTCGAGCATAATACCGAAATCGGTGACGAGCAGGACGTCTTCGCTGGCTTCGTAGTTCATACCGAGACCGAGGTCAATGACGAATTCCTTATCGGTAATCGTCGAGCCGAGGACCCAGGCAGTACCATTATAGCCATACAGCTCAATACCCTGCTTTTCATAGTACAAGGCGCCATGGGGAACAAAGACGGCCTTGCCGATCGGATCCATCCAGTAACGACCGGTCAACGCAAATTCCATATTGCCTTTCGGTTTGGTCATGTCGACGACACCGACGGTGCCATTATAATAATCTTTGTCCGTCCAGGTCGTCATGGAAATACCCAGACCGAGATCCAGCTTGCCCTGCATCGGAGAAAGACCGAAGCCGATTTCGAAGCGCTTCAGTGAAGTCTCTTCGTTGTTGGCCGTCGTGGTATCTTCGTTCTTGTAGCTGTCGGCATAATAACCGATGGCAACCGCAAACGGCATTTCGTTCAGGTTACGGCCATAGAACAGGTGAATGCGCTGGTCAGCATACGGGCTGACAGCCTTGGTCGCATAATAATAGTCCAGGATGCTGTGATAGTAGTCATCGGTCGAGAAATACGCACCCAGAACCCACGGATTGTCTTCGTTGAAGCGGAAATGCGCACCGGCTTCATAAAAGTCATTGCCATCGAATTCGGCGCCGAACTGATTCGGGTAGTAGTTGATCGTTGACGGATACATCCAGATGTTGGCATCGTCTTTCACGATGTTGTTGACATAACCCATCGTCGCAACGCGGGTTTCAGTAGCGAATGCGAAGCTGCCGAGTAAAAAGGCAACCAGCACGGTCAGAATTAACGTTTTCTTCATTGCTCTTCCTTTGTTAAGAAGTTCACGATATATTGGTAATTTTCCTGTTTATTTTCAAAATTGGAAAACGGTTTGTTATCCCAGCCAAAATCTTACCTAATCATGTAGTGGGAAAAACCGTGAGCTTTAGACCATATGCGCTCCTCCTTGTAGTGTTCTACCCAAAATCCCTGATACGGTAAAACCAACCCCTGAATTTATTTTTCCTACGCTATCCTGCTTATCCGTGTTGCATCAAAATTCGATGCACAAATTACCGTTTCTGCGGCGTGATGCAAGCAAAATATGAAAAAAAATAAACTAATTATTTTTTCGCTTGACAATCACTCAACACGATTGAGTAAATCCACAAAATCAGTCCTGTTTTCTCGTATCTCGTGTCCCTATGTGCCGATTCGATATGCGACGACAAAAATCAATGCAACTGCAAGCATCGCAATCGTTATTAACGTCAGCCTTTTCATCCTGCATCCCTATTTCGCTTAAAAAAACAGTGCTCAATATTCTAACGCAAGTAGTTTTTTAACATATTTTTATAGATTTTTTTCGGCCTCATCGCTATGGTGATACCGGAATTTCATCAGGAGGCGCTATGTTTTTTCGCATTGTAACCGTTTGTTGTGTAATAATTATATCAGCCGGCCTGCTTGAGGCTCAGGAACCACCCGATCTTTTGTCTCAAGCGCTCGATTCCATCGGATTCGCACGCACCGACCTCGGCTATACCCCCAAAGGCTATTGGATCCGCTTCCCGACCGATATTCCCTACAAACTCAAATCGTTCGATGACCTGTTCGCCGAACCGCTCAAACTCTACGACTATACAAAATCATTCGCCGGAGCCGCTCGCAAATTCTGTTCGCCGGAATATCTCGACAGCCTCGACAACAATCTCTATCGACTCACGTATTTCCTCGGCATCGAGCGCAAACTGGGCGGGCTGCGAGTCTACGGTGCGAACACGATTGACGCCCCCGACGGCGAAATCCCGTTTATCCAGGCTATCGAAAACCTGTACATCGCGGCCGGCCAAAAAACCGAATTCATCACCTTCGGTAAAAAAGCTGACTGGCCGGATTTGAAAAAAGACATCGCCGAACAAACCGCCGCCCTGCCGCTGGAAATCAGACAACCGCTGGCTATGCTGGTAGAAAATATCCGCGAGGCGCTCCAGTGGCGCGACATCGCATTGCGCAATGTTCCTCATGGCGTCCGGGAAAAAATATTCTCCATCCGCGATATCGCCGATACCCAGGGCGACGGGCAGGTCTATTACCCCGCAATTGACGATGCCGCCAAAACAATCGATTTCGAGTCGCTCTTTTATGCCGGGTTGAAAATCACCGAGGCGGCCGAAAAGTTCGAAAAAGCCGTCGAATCTTATCGCATCGAAGTGCCCGAGGACTTCACATTCGACTTCCCGACTCCCTACGGCCGCATCGTCCTTTCGGGCACGAATGACAATGCGAACGATGGCTCGGACTGCCTATTGCTTATCGATTTCGGTGGAGACGATACCTACACCGGCCCGGTCGGCGCGACATCTCGTCCCGATCGCGGTATCTCAGTCGCCATCGACCTCGATGGAAACGACACCTATACCAATGACAAACTCGAATTTCCCTCATGCGGCGCAGGTATCCTCGGCATTGGCCTACTCTACGATGCGAACGGCTCCGACCGCTATCAGGGCAAAGTTCTGACGCAGGGCGCAGGATTTTTCGGCCTCGGCGTCCTCTTCGATAAAGAAGGAGTCGACGATTACAAAGCCGAAACCTCCGCACAAGGCTGCGGCTATTTCGGTATCGGGCTGGCCATCGATTGCGCGGGCGATGACAAATATTACATCTACGGCGACGGCCAGGGAATGGGCGGAATCGGCGGCGGGATCGGGTGTCTCGCCGATTTCTCCGGCGACGATGTCTACAAGGCCGAACCATCGGCCGAGGTCGTCAATCGCGGCGACTATCACAGCGAATTTACGATCAATGTCAACAACGCCCAGGGCGCCGGATTCGGCCGCCGCGGTGACGGTGCCGATGGCCACTCATGGGCCGGAGGCCTCGGTGCGATCGTCGACATCTCCGGCAACGACACCTATATCTCCGGCAACTGGTCGCTCGGATGCGGCTACTGGTTCGGCACCGGTATCTGCTATGACGGCGAGGGCGATGACATCTACCAATCGGTTTACTTCACTCAGGCGTCCGGCGCGCATTTCTGCAACGGCGTCTTAGTCGATGAGGCAGGCAACGACAAGCACCTCCTGTATGAGACAGCCGGAGCCGCTCTCGGATTCGGCTGGGATTTCACCAATGCGCTGTTCATCGACCGCGCCGGCAACGACGAATACGAGGCCAAAATTATTTCCTACGGCCTCGCCCAGATTCGCTCGTTCGCATTCTTCTTCGACATGGGCGGCGCGGATTCATATACCTATAACAAGGGCCAGCAGGGGTTCGGCGCGGCATCCTATCGCGACGGATTCGACAAACCGTCCGAACTGCACACCTACAGCTACGAGGCGAAATCGGCCGGCATATTTATCGACGCCGAAGGCACCGACCAATACATAGAAGTCGACGGCGACAATGCCGCCGCGGCCGAAAAGTACACCAATGACTCTATCTGGCGGACGCTGGATAAAGACGACGAGCACTATGGCTATAACAATTTCGGCATCGGTATCGATGCCGACACCGGTCGCATTCCGGAACTGGAGGTATTCGATGAGTAAGCAGGAAATAAAATATCTCAAGCGCGGCTTCTTCCAGCGCCTGTTCGGCAAGTGTGCGACGGAACTGCCGCAAAATCCCGACTGCTGGTCATATGCCGATGGTGTCATTACGGTTGATTTGAGTAAGGCCAAGGAGCTCGATCCCATCAACGGCGCACTGCGCATCGAGGGCGACAACCTCCCCAATCGGGTTCTGGTCATCTATGGCGAGGATAATGAATATCACGCCTTCGCCAATCACTGCGCACACGCCAAACGGAGGCTCGATCCGGTACCGGGTACGCACACGGTGCAGTGCTGCTCAATCGGCAAATCGACTTATGATTATTCAGGAAAAATACTGAATAATGAAAAGCTATCCGACATCACAACCTACCCGGTCGACTTCGCAGACGGGAAACTGACAATAAAGATTGTGTAGTGTAGTGTAGTGTAGTGTAGAGTAGATAGATTCATCGTCCCCTCTTGAGAGGGGTGCTCCGCCCAGGCGGACGGGGTGTGTTCCCTGCGCTCCGCGCGATTGCAGGAACGCAAGGCTCCTACCCTACAGCTAATGATTGTCTAATTATCGATTTGTCTTGACTAACATAGTTATCACGTTAAATTGAATATATGTCGCATATCAATGATTTAGATCTGTCAAAATCTGTATTATTCAAGCCAAATCCCAACTATAAACTTAACGTAAATTTAAAGTATCTAGATGACAGTATATTTATGTTTGAACAATTCGCCGACGAATATAGTTATGCTGCATGGATATTGGCTCAACACAAATCTACGCGCAAGGGTTATAACGACTTCAGTACACTTCCGATCATGTTTTTATATCGACATGCCGTTGAGTTGTATTTGAAAGGTATTTTTATCTATGGCAAATGTATCGATGCGTTGAAATCCAATTCTAAAATACCGACCGATCTGTTTAGTTTTAATCACAAGCTTGAGTGGTTTGTCCCGGAATTGAAATCAATTTGCAGAATGGCGAGTTGGGAATGGCCGCCAATTATACAATTGAAAAATGAGACTATTGAACTCCCTCAAGTTATTCTTGAGTTATCCAAAGTTGATATGAGTTCCACAACGTTTAGATATCCATTTACAAAGAAGACGCGCGAAACACCAATCAATAAAAGTATCAATTTTGACATTTATAGATTTGCTTTAATACTCAAGAATACATGTGAATTATTAAGTGGAGCATGTATGGGACTGAATCATCAACTTTCCAATTTTGAGTAATTGCTATAGCTCATCCGCCAATAGGTCCGGTGGCCCATCCTTTTTTGGCTTTGCAAAAAAGGGTGGGTTCCCGCGCAAAAACATACATCCAGAGATCGCGACGCCCTAAGAAGGGCTCGCGATGACCCTTACCATAAATAGCCTTTTTGCGCGTGTGGTTGTTGCAAGCTTTGGCGCACAAGTAAGAAATAAAAAGGCAGGTTTCTTTTGGAAACCTGCCCTACGTCTGGATTTGCGCCTGCGCCGGAAAGACATTTTTATATCAAGGCGTTAGATATTCCGCGCGACAGCCGAAAAGGGGGTTAAGCCCCCCTTATTTCAGGTTTAATCCCAGCATCTTCAGTTCAGTCATGTCCTCGATACCATACTTGATGCCCTCGCGGCCCATACCGGATTTCTTCACGCCGCCATACGGCATATGATCCACGCGATACGTCGGGATATCATTGATAATCACGCCGCCGCACTCGATGTACTTGAAGGCATAAAAGATATCCTTGATGCGATTCGTGAACACGCCCGCCTGCAGGCCATACTCGGAATTGTTGACCTGCTCGATGACCGCCTTGAAATCTTTGTACTTGAACAGCACGGCCAGCGGAGCGAATGCCTCCTGCGAGCACACATTCATATTGACTTTGACGTCGCCAAGCAGCGTGGGCTCGAGCAATCGCTTATTTCTCTTGCCGCCCGCCAGCAGCTTTGCGCCGCCGTCGATGGCTTCATTGATCCACTGCTCGGTGCGCTTGGCCGATTCGATATCGACCATCGGGCCGAGATCCGTCTTGTCATCCAGCGGATTGCCCATCTTGATCTTCTTGATGGCCGCGCGGAACTTGGTCACGAATGAATTATACACCTTGTCGTGAACATAAATCCGCTGCACCGAAATACAGCTCTGCCCCGCCTGGCCGAATGCGCCATAGACCAGCCGCTTGACCGCAAAATCGACATCGGCATCATCCGCCACGACGACACCGGCATTGCCACCCAGTTCCAGCACCGTGCGCTTATCGCCGGAGTTGGCCTTGATCCACCAGCCTACCGGCGACGAACCGGTAAACGTAATCACCTTGATGCGCGGGTCCTCGATCAGCGGAGTCGATTCCTTGGACGAGCCCGGCAACACCGACAGCGCGCCCTTGGGCAGGTCGCTCTTGTCGATAATCTCGGCCAGCATCAGAGCCACAATCGGCGTCTTGGATGCAGGCTTGAGCACAATCGGGCACCCCGATGCGAACGCCGGGGCCAGCTTGTGCGCGACCAAGTTGAGCGGGAAGTTAAACGGCGAGATACCTGCCACGACGCCGACCGGGAAGCGGCGGATGAGCGCCACTCGCTCTTCCGAGCCCGGCACCCAGTCCAGATCGGTGATTTCACCGCCGATACGCTTGGCCTCCTCGGCTGCGACATGGAAACAATTGCGAGCGCGGTCAACCTCGACACGTGCGTCTTTTATCGCCTTGCCCATTTCCAACGACATCATGCGCGCCAGCTTCTCGGCATTCTTCTCGATACCGTCCGCTATCTGCTGACAAATCTGCTCGCGCTTGTAGGACGGGAGATTGCGCGTGATTTCGAACGCCTTCTGCGCCTCGTCTATTGCCTTGGTATAGTCTGCTTTCGATGCCGATGCCACCGTGCCGACGAGTTTATCGTCGTACGGCGATTCGACGCGAATTGTATTTTTGGCCGCCACCCATTTGCCGGCCAGGTACATTTTATACGATTTAGCCATGATGCCTCCTGCATCAGATCGGGCAAACGATCTTGCCCAGTTTCTCTGTTAGTTTAATATTTTCCGAATAATCGACCGCGACCTCGACCACCACCGGCTTGTTCATCGCGAACGCCTTCTCCAGCCCGCTCTTCACGTCCTCGGTCTTCTCGATTCGCATCCCCACGGCCCCGAACGATTCGGCCAGCTTCACGAAATCGGGATTGCCCACCGACGTGGCGAATGAATGGCCATAATGATTTTTCTGCTTCCACTCGATCAGCCCATAGCCGTTGTCGTTCCAGATCATAATCACGACCGGCAGGTTCAACCGCACCGCGGTTTCCAGATCCTGTACATTCATCAAAAAGCCGCCATCGCCGCACACGGCCAATACTTTGCGCTCGGGATAAATCAGCTTCGCCGCCATCGCTCCAGGCAGCGCAATGCCCATCGATGCGAACCCGTTCGAGATAATGCACGAATTCGGGGACTTCGTTATGTACATGCGGGCGATCCACATCTTGTGCGCGCCGACATCCGAAATTAAGATATCATCATTGCTCATGACCGCGCGGATATCATGAATCAGCTTCTGCGGCTTGACCGGATAGGCGGTATCATCGTCGTATTCATGGATATCGGCAAGAATCGGTTTGCGATGTTTGACCGCCCATGAACCCTTGTCCTCGGTGGACCCGTTGAATCGCTGATTCAGCTCCCACAGCGTGCCCGCGATGTCAGCCACGATCTCGACCTCGGGATGATAATACTCATCCACCTCGGCCTCGGTGAAATCGATATGAATGATTCGCTTTTCGCGATGCGGATTCCAATGCGCCGGAGCATACTCGACCAGATCATACCCGATAGCGATAATCAGGTCGGACTCCTCGAAGGCGCACGACACATGGTCGCGCGACTGGAGACCGATTGTCAACAGGTTGTAGTCATAATCCCAGTTCGCCGCGCCTTTGCCCATGAAGGTGTTGCACACGGCGATTTTCACTTTGTCCAGAAACAGCTTGAGCTGTTTCGAGGCCCGCTTGCGGATGGCGCCGTTTCCGCACAGGATGAGCGGCTTCTTCGCCGCCTTAATCATCTCAACCGCTTGATCGATGGCTTTATAATCGGCCGCCGGACGGCGGACTTTGCGAGTCGTCAGCGGAACGCAATTATCCTTGACATCCATTTCGGCAATGTTTTCCGGCAATTCCAGATGCGTCGAGCCGGGCTTTTCCGCCTCGGCCAGCTTGAACGCCTTGCGCACCGATTCGGCGATGATGTCCGGCTGATTGATCTGTGTATTCCATTTGGTAATCGGCTGGAACATCGACACGATATCGATAAACTGATGCGACTCCTTGTGCATGCGGTCGGTCGAGGCCTGCCCGGTTATCGCCACCAGCGGCGAGCGGTCCAGATAGGCGTCGCCAATCGGGGTCACGAGGTTCGTCGCACCCGGCCCGATTGTCGCCAGACACACGCCGGGCTTGCCGGTCAGGCGTCCCCAGACGTCGGCCATAAAAGCGGCGGTCTGCTCGTGGCGGGTCAGGATGAACTTGATATCGGATTGCCTGACGGCCTCCAGAAAGGCGATATTTTCCTCGCCCGGAAGCCCGAAAATATATTCAACGCCTTCATTCTGAAGGCATTTCACGAAAAACTCGGATGCTTTCATATCTACCCTTTGGTCTTGTCCCCTTTACGCTTTGTTATACCCCACAGTGATTTCAGTATCGCGTGCCCGGTCGTACTTCCTGCTCCCCCTCCTTCCCAAGGAAGGGGCTGGGGGGTGGTTGTACAAAGATTCCAACCGGCCGGAAAACCCAACCTCTACTGAATATATTTGCCTCATCCGCCGCGGCGGATTCCCGTCTTTCATGTGCGCGGTCCGTGCCATACCTCCCCCTCCTTCCCAAGGAGGGGGCTGGGGGGTGGTTGTACAAATCACGTTCGCGGCCCGCCTAGGCGAATCCACATCTGCCGATACTTGTCAGTACACTATATCACACTACAGCAAAAGAAACGATTCTGCCTCAACCTGCTCCCCCTCCTTCCCAAGGAGGGGGCTGGGGGGTGGTTGTACAAATCATGTGCGAAGCAGACATCCCCCATGGGCCACGTAAAGTACTATTATACTAAAGGGAAATGATATTTTCAGCAAAAAGTTCCTGAATTCTCCACATTAAGGCCCCCGCAATCACCTTTTGCCGCCGTATATAACGGTATTGACAACGAATCGGGATTTGCTATACTGCTACAACCCTGAATATGAAATTATCGATGAGGTTGATATATGATTTCCTTTGACCTAACCGACAGCCACCGCGAGGCCCAGAGCATGGCCCGCGAATTCGCCGCGAAAAAGATTATTCCTAACATCGCCGAATTCGACCGCGAACAGAAACTGAACCCGACCCTGCTCAAGGACATGGCCAAGGCCGACCTGCTCGGCTTCTGCCTGCCGGAAAAATACGGCGGCCTCGGCATGGATTATATCTCGCTGGGACTGGCCTGCGAGGAATTAGAATATGGCGATACCTCGGCCCGCGTCGTCCTGTCCGTGCACATTGGCCTCTATTCCCTGCCGGTCTGCACCTGGGGCAACGAGGCGCAGAAGGAAAAGTATCTCGTCCCGTGCGTGAAGGGCGAAAAAATCGCGACCTTCGGCCTGACCGAACCGGCCGCCGGTTCCGATGCCGTCGGCATCCGGACGACTGCCGTCAAAAAAGGCGACAAGTATATCCTCAACGGCGAAAAGATGTGGATCTCGCTGGCCGATGTCGCCGACTATTTCATTGTCTTCGCATGGCATGACCTGGACAAGAAAAAAGCCCGCGACCACAGCGGCCTGTCGGCATTCCTCGTCGAACGCGCCTTCCCCGGCGTCGCCACCGGTACGATTCACGGCAAACTCGGCGTGCGAGCCGGTAACACCGGATATATCTCATTCACCGATGTCGAAGTCCCCGCCGCCAACCTCGTCGGCAACGAAGGCGAAGGCTTCAAGATCGCCATGTTCTGCCTCGACCAGGGCCGCTACACTGTGGCCGCCGGTTCTACCGGCCTCATCAAGGCCTGCCGTGATGCCAGCATCAAGTACGCTCACGAGCGCGAAACATTCGGCACGCCCATCTCCGAACATCAACTCGTCAAACAGATGATTGCCAACATGGAAGCCGGATACGAATTCTCGCGCCTGCTGTGGCTTAAAGCCGGCTGGAAAAAGAACCTCGGCGAACCGAATACGCGCGAGACATCGATGGCGAAGTGGATCGCCTGCCGCGAGGCCGAAAAGGCCGCCGCCGAGGCCGTTCAGGTGCACGGTGCATATGGATTCTCGGACGAATATCCGGTCGAGCGGTTCTATCGCAACTCGAAGGGCGCATCGATTTACGAGGGAACCCGCGAGGTACACACGCTGATGCAGGCGGACTATGCCCTCGGCTTCCGCAAGGACAAACCCCTCCGCACCCACCTCCCAATCGTCGAGCAGGGGTAAATCTTCGATTTTAAATAATTATCTCTAAAGCTGTTCCCCCTCCTTACCGGGCGTGTTGAATAACCGGGCTTTTCTTACGCGGCTACAATACTTGCGAGTTTCGCGAGGAATCCGGTGGCAAATGGATTTTTATGGCTCTGATCGCGGTTGTGAGCGTCTGATGGCATGATAAACCGGCATAGATCGACTAAAAGGGACAAAAAAACGGCCGCCAACCGCTTGAAATTCAATACTGATGCGATCAACAAACACTGCACCCGCATCTTGGACAGACCTCGCCGCCAGGCTCGTCTCAACCCATGCCACTGTTTCGCCTCCGCAAACACACCCTCAATCACCGGGGCACGAGACCGATACAGCTTCTTGAAACTCTCTGTCTGACTATCGGCGCGCAACTGATTCAATGATTGATGATGAGGGCCAACTCGCAAACGACGACGATTACTAGTTGTACAGCGGGAACGATACGGACAATGACGACAGGGACGACCTGATACCATATACTCTCGACGACCCGGGCGAGTCGAATCGAAACCTCGAAACGTCAACCGCTCCCCGGCCGGACACACATACACATCATCTGATTCCTCATACACAAAATCCTCGACCGTAAACTTCCCCTGACACGTTGCCTTCCGTGCCTTTGCCGGGGGACTCACCAGACGAATGCCCCGATTGTTCAAGGAATCTTTATTCTCCCCGCTCGCATACGCTCCGTCGGCACACACCGCTTCAGGTGGCGCATCCAACCGCGCAACTGCCTCATCAATCACCGACACCGCCTCGTCATGCTCTGAACCGTTTGCAGCCGTCACCGAAACATCCAACACTACGCGATTCTTACCGTCGGCTACCGTGTGTTGTTTGTACCCCGGACGAATCTTCCCGTCAGGAAAGCGACCGAAACGAGCATCCCGATCGGGACTGTCTGCCTTATTCACGCGGGTGACATCCAAGTCGGCTCGGATCGTCGTCGCATCCACATGCAGCACCTTCCCCTCGATCAATCCGCTCTTCTTGCACTGAGATATGCTCCGTGAAAAAAGCTCATCGAACACCTCGCCGCCCAAGCGATCCAGCGCCTTCGACAAGGTTGAATGGTCAGGAAGCTTCTCATCGACTCCATACCCGATAAACCACCGGTACGCCAGATTCACCTGCACTTGACGCATCAGGTCACGCACGTGAACGATACCCTCTATGGCTTGAAGTAGAAACAAACGGATCACGACTTCCGGATCTATCGACGGCCGACCGTTATCCGGGCAGTATTTGTCGGCAACGGCGTCGTGAATGAAATCCAGGTTCAATACCCGATCGAGACGACGAAGAGGATGGTCTGTGGGTACTAACTCTTCCAAAGACGGCATCAGCGTCATCCCGTATCCTAATTTCTCTCGGCGTGTTTGCATACCTATTCTTATCTAAATGAACATCTCATTGCAAGCCTTTAAATATCCCTTTTTCAACACGCCCTACCAAGGAGGGGGTTAGGGGGAGGTCAAAAGGCCCGTATTCCTCCACCATTCTTGAACTATATTTCGTGGTTGGCATACATCCCCGTGCGCCAACAAATCTGTAGGGCAGGTTTCCAAAAGAAACCTGCCATTTTCGTAGGTCAATCTGCCCAGATTAACCGGGCACAGATTGTTGCATAATTTCCATATAATTATATATTTCCATTGTAGTATCCTTTAAGTTGGATTGTTTTATGGAAGAAAAATTCAGGGACATTGTTAGTTTAATTGAGCGCAATAAAGGACTGGTTAAAATCCCCGCCTTCGGCAACAGTCTTTCTGATACCACAATACAACAAATAGAAATAGAACTCGGCATAGTTCTGCCTCCATCATTTAAATGGTGGTTGAGAAACTACGGCCCGGGAAGAATCGGCGAGGAGGCAATCTACGGTGCCTTCCAAAACGATTCAGAGATGGATTTATTCCATGATATTGTCTATGTCAATACTATAAAGCATACGTCCAATGATCTTCCACCCCACTTCATAGAGTTTTGCAGCGGTTCGCTTAACTGTTCTTTCTGGTTTGATACTCGATTCACGAACGAGAACAATGAACTGAAGATCTATAGAAGTAATGATGGAGAGGTATATGCAGACAGTTTCCTGAATTTTATTAAAAAGAGAATTCGGGCCAATTCGCTCTATCGTAAAAGTCCGGAATACCTGAGTTTGGAAAACACCTATCGACGAGTAAAAAGATACATTGATGAAAATCCGGATTTAGTAGATACCTATGACAGAAGAAATGCAGTAACTCGCGATATCATTACTGAGACTGAAAGACAATTACATGCTAAACTTCCCCCTTCATATATTTGGTGGTTGGAAAACTATAGCGGGGCAAGTATTGGAGATTTAGAAATATATGGAATACTCATTGAAAGTTGGGAAGATAGTATTACAAATGAATTAGTGTATCACAACACAGGCGAACTAAAGATGAAATCCTATAACTCATCTCAATTTGTTATTTGTTCATCAAGCCTGGATGGTGATTTCTACTTTGATACCCGAACATTTGATACTACTGGCGAGATGCCGGTGTTCAGTGAACGATATAGTAAAAAGGTCGCTGATAATTTTATTCAATTTATTGATCGATATTTTATTCTCTGTCTTGAAGGTGCAGACAGTTTTAATAAGATGATTGGATGGATTTAGCCAATTATTTGTGGCTAGCGCATGTCCCCATTGCGCCAACAAAAATGCGCGCGAATTGGTAGGGCGAATTTTTCTTACAATCCGCCTTTTATACATATTCAAGGCCTCGGCACTTCATCCTATTAATAGACTTACGACATCATCCCCTCTCAAGAGGGGTGCTCCGCCTGGGCGGACGGGGTGTGTTCCCGCCATTCCCCCACCCCTTTGAGCTACACTTGGCGTATACTCCCCTGATATTCTCTTTTATCCCTAAAAAGAGGATAACTATCCTGCCGATTCTTCCGATATCAAGTATACTGGAATAGACTTATACAAAGGGGCAAAAAAGCACATGAAAGTTATCATCGTTGACGACTCCCAGACCGTGTGCCAGGCACTATCGAAAATCGTCACACAACTGGGGTATGAGCCGATCGAAGCCGCCAACGGAGCCGAGGCGCTCGCAAAGCTCAGGACTCACTATCGCCAGGTCGGCCTTATCATCCTCGACTGGAATATGCCGGTCATGGATGGCTTTACCGCGCTTGGCAAAATCAAGGCTTCGGATCAATTCAAACACATCCCGGTCCTGATGGCAACGTCGGACGGAGTCAAGGAAGATGTCATCAAGGCACTCAAGGCCGGAGCGGCATCGTATCTGGTCAAGCCATTCGACAAGAAGAAACTCGCCGACACGATTCATGAACTCCTGTCAACCGGAACCCCGACGACGAAGGCATAGGTCTACCGTGGAAGTCTCACGACATACGATACAAATGCAACAGCACTCGCCCGTAGCCATTCAGCATGCGTTCGAACATTCCGTCATGCGCGTCATAACCGTGCTGTCCGGAAAAATCGTCCTCAAGCGGGACGCCGACGCCAATCCCAACCGCCTGCCTGTTTCCGACCTGTATAGCATGATACGAATAGGGGGCTACCTCGAGGGGTTCATCCTGTTGTCCATCAATCGCGGCCCGGCAATGGAAATCGCCGCAGGTATGTCCATGAATCATCCCGATAAAATCACCGATGCGCTGCTGCATGACGCCATCGGCGAAATGGTCAATCAGATCGCCGGAAAATTCCGCACCGTTCTCAGCGAATTCGGCCGCGACTTCACCATTACCACACCGGAAATCGCCGACCATGCGCCCGATATCAATTTCTCCGATTACGACGAGCGCCTGACGAATTCCATCGCATTCCAATTCGATGATGAATTCTTCACCGTCGCTCTCCTGGCCAACTGCAATTTCTGTGCATAGAATCAATCCCGCTACCACGACGATTTTTTTCAGCCATTCATAGACCGGTTTATAGACTAATTTTTTATCGCATTCCATCACAATTCGCAATCCCATGCGTAACAGATGCCGGAAGAGGTCTATCATCTCGTATCTGCATCACATGTGAAATCGATTTTGGGGACGCCCGCCCGACGGGATAAAACATCATAAATATGGTGTAAAATTACCCATTATATTTTAATAAACGTGGGACTATCTTCACATGCGATAGCATTATCGGAGGTGCAACAGGGGAGGGCAAACTCATAGGAGGAGTCTCATGGACAATTTCTTGCTACGGAGGATTCTTTTGGGGCTGGGAGTCGTACTCCTGGCCGGATTGTGTAGCGGCATCGCAAAAGCCGCCTGCCCGGAACCATTCTGCGACAGCATTACCGCCTACCGGTGTGTCGATATCTGCCCCAGCGGCGATATACCGTATATCGTCACGGCCAAAGACAGTTGCGGCAATCCGGTCTGCGATCCCAATATGTATATCGACTTTTCAACCTGTCCCACTGTCCCCTGCCAGCAGTACGAAACCGACTGGCCGCTGACATTCCCGGATTCCTGCAATCCGGTGACGGGCGAGCACTTCTTTCACATTCATGCCGGAAGTCTGGACTGCATAACCTGCAATCCCACCCTGTTTGTGAACGGTCAGCCCTGCATCTTGCTCGATGTGCGCTTCCTCGATATCGACGGCGATTTGTGCGTGACAAGTGGCGACTGGATCGGAGCCGAACCATGCAACGATTACAATTGCAATGGATTCATCGATGATGAGGACATGCTGTTGCACATGGCGCACCTCGATCACTGCTGCGATCCCCCGCCGACCGACACCTGCGGCACCGATACCCTGTTGATTAACACCGGGTACGACCATGTGAACGGCACGACGTATCCCGTCAACTCGTTCGATGCCTACTGGACCGTGACCTGCGATCCGGATCCGCTCACCTCCGAACCCCGGCCCGCTTCGACGATTGTTCCGAATTCGGCCTGGGCCCCGGCACTGCCGATGTCCCACTGGATAAGCTCATATCCGATGGATAACAACACGCTCAACGGCGTCTATTGTTATCAATACTGCTTCTGCCTCGATGATAATTTCTCAAATGCCGCGCTGTATATCGAACTGCGAGCCGACGACAGCGCTGCGGTTTATCTCAATGGAAACTTCGTCGTCACGACGCCAATCAATTCATTCAACACGCCCACCCCGACGACATTCTTGGAAATCGATCAGTCGAAATTCCAGCCGGGTAAAAACTGTATCACGATCGAGATGTCCAATGTCTTCAGCGTCGCCTCGGGCCTGAATGTCGCCGGATATGTGACCGCCGACGGTATCGGCCTCGAACAATCCTATTGCTGCGACTCCTCCGGCACCGTCATGGGCAGTAAATGGTTCGACGAGGATGGCGATTGCGCATGGGATGCATCCGAACCCGGGCTGGCCGGATGGACGATACTGCTCAATCCGGGCGGATACACGGCCGTGACTGACGTATTCGGCAATTATTACTTCACCGGCATTCCGCCCGGCGCCTATACCGTATCCGAGGTTCTCCAGCCAAGCTGGGTTCAGGTGTGCCCGCCCGGCGGCGGTACCTATAACATCACGCTCGGTGTCAATCAGGTCTTGTACAACCTCAATTTCGGCAATATTTACGACTGCGAACAACCCGGGCCGCCACTATGCGACAGCACCATCACCGATGACTGCATGGTCGTCTGCCCCAAGGGAGACATTCCATTTAAAGTCACCCTTGCCGATACCTGCGGCAATCGCATTTGTGACCTGAAGAATACCTGGCTCGATTTCTCAGAGTGCGCCGCGCTGCCCTGCCAGGAGCTGATGCCCAATTGGCCGCTGGTCTTCCCTGACTCGTGCGATCCCACGACGGGCGAGCATTTCTTCTATCCGGCCGCCGGCATACCGGATTGTTTCCAGTGTGATATCCCATTGTATGTCAACGGTGAATTCTGTAAACTCATCCGGACGAAATTCCTCGATGTCACCGACGATTTGTGTGTCTTCCCGGATGACTGGCAGGATTCCCCGGGTTGTAATGATTATAACTGCAATGGCACCATCGATGCCGGTGACCTGGCAATTCACAATCAGCACCTCGATCATTGCTGCGGTATCGAGCCGTGTGAACCGGGAGCGCCGTTCTGCGACAGCACGATGACCGATCCATGCCTGGTCATCTGTCCGCTCGGAGATATCACGCACTCGGTCTTCGTCAAAGACAGTTGCGGCAACCCGATTTGTGATCCGACCAATATCTGGATTGATTTCTCCCAGTGCCCGACAGTACCATGCAGCACGTTCGCCGCCAACTGGCCGAAGGCATTCCCGGATTCATGCGATGCGGCCACCGGCGAGCATTTCTTCAATATCAGGGCCAGCAGTCTGGATTGTATTAACTGCACCCCGATTTTGTATATAAATGGACAACCATGTCGCGAGTTTAACGGGCGTTTCCTCGATATCAATGGCGATCTGTGTGTCACGCCGAACGATTTCCTCGGTGCCGCCCCCTGCAATGACTATGATTGCGACGGCGATGTCGATGCCGACGATCAGGCCTTCCACCAGAGCCATTGGGATCATTGCTGTGTCGAGGATACCTGCGATACGCAGATGCCCGGCGATGTCGACGGCGACGGTGATATCGATGCCGATGACGTCAAGTACCTGAATACCTACGTCAATTTCGGAGGCCCCGCGCCTGTCCCACAGGCAAACGGCGACGTCAACGGCGACTGCTGCATCAGCCAGGCCGATGTGACTTATCTCAGCAATTGGCTGATCGGAGCCGGTCCCGCGCCGGTCGATTGCACCTGCGTCGATCCGCCGCTGTGTGATTGCCGACCGGGTGATTCAAACGGTGACGGCACAATCAACATCGGCGATGCCGTATACCTCATCAATCACATCTTCGGCGGCGGCCCCGGACCGAATCCATATGCCGTCTGCAGCGGAGATGCGAACTGCGATTGTACGGTCAACATCGGTGACGCCGTCTTCCTGATTAACTACATCTTCAACGGCGGAGCGCCTCCCTGCGACTGCTGTCGCTGGCTTGCCATCTGTGGCGGAATTCTCCACAAATAAGCGCTCGAATCCACGTTCCCCCGGCCCGCCGAGAAATCGGCGGGCCTTTTTTATGTATTTTCTATAAAAGGAAATCTTATGGAACATAGACCACATAAGTCCTGTTTTACTAACAAACCTATTTCGCAAGGGGAAACGCAATGACCATTCGCTTAATTATATCCGCAGTTTTCGCCGTCTTTGTCCTGACGGCCTGCGGTAACGCCGGACAGGACAATGCCGAATCCGACACGACAACGATGACCCACGAGGAGGCTCCGATGCAGGCTGTTGACTATAAATCGATACCGTTCAAAACCATAACGGGCGAGGATACTTCACTGAAGGACTTCGAGGGTCACGTCGTCCTGCTGGTCAATGTCGCCAGCCAGTGCGGCTACACCAAGCAGTATGCCGGTCTGGAAGAATTGTATCGCTCTAAAAAGGATGACGGCCTTGTCATCATCGGATTCCCGGCCAACAACTTCGGAGGACAGGAACCGGGCTCTAACGAGGAAATCCTCAATTTCTGTCAGACCAAATTCGACGTCACCTTCCCGATGATGTCAAAGATTTCCGTCAAGGGTGATGATATTCACGGACTCTATAAATATCTGACCGAAGAATCATCGCTTCCCGGTGACATAAAATGGAATTTCGGAAAGTTTTTACTCGATAAGCACGGGAATCTCGTCGCCCGCTATGACTCGGCGGTTACTCCGGAAGATGAACAATTGACATCGAAAATTGACGAATTACTGGCTTTGAAATAACCGGACAAGGGGCCGTCGACCGCGGCGGTCCCTATTTTTGTCCTTCAGCGGTCTTCAACTCCTTCATTTTCTGTAATGCCCGCAGCGCCAAACCGGACCTTTCAGAAGTAGAATCAAACTGCCGGTATGTCTCAAGATTTACACGGGCTTCAGTAAAAGAGCGTTTGAATACCTGGGATAATCCCTTGATCAAATAACCGTCGGCAAAGGTCGAATCGAGCGAGAGCATCCTATTGGAATAGACAATGGCCGAATCGTACTTCTGCCCGAGATAAAATTCCATCGCGATGGGATGAATGACGGTGAGCTTGGTCGGGTTCAGCTCAAATGCCCGCCACAAGTGTTTCCACATCTCATCCTTGTCTCCCTTCCGCGAGTAAATCGCGGACAGATGGACATGTGTCCGATACTCATATGGGGCGAGTTCGGCCGATTGCTTATAATAATATTCCGCGCTGTCCAAATATCCCGACTTCAGAAACACGGTTCCCTTCATATTGAAACCGTCAACAACATAGGGATTGATGCGATAAATGGAATCCGCCAGAACCCCGGCATAATCAAATTGCTTGTGATCCAGAAGATTATCGACAATATACCCAAGACGTGCCTGAGGAAATCGATCCTTTAATATTAATTCAATCGCATCGCCGCTGGCCGAATCTCGATTATCGAAATAGTAATTCCGCAAGGTGACTAACCCGCTCCGAGAACGCACCGGATCAAGTTCACACAACGTCCGGAAATACGAAATGGATGGTTCCTTGACGACATTCGCGACGATATACGGAACAGTAGAAATCGCGGCTATGATAATGAGGATACCTGACAATCCACGTTTGATGTCAGAGATAAAAGCCAGCCGCAGGAGTACAAGCGCCGGCCCCAGCATCGCCATGGCGAACAAATCCCAGTCTCGCCCCAGCCCCAACCGGGGATCGACAATGAATAAAAAGACGAATCCGCTCGCCGACAACACCATCAGGAAGATAGCCACGATATCAGATCGGAGTGCATTGCGATTGCGCCATGCAAGATACAGCAACGCCGGCCACACGGGAATTAACAACAGACTCAGATTTGCAATATCGAGAATATGCGAAAATGAAAATATCGTGTACCCGGGACCGGAGGGTCGGCCTTCGAGCAGAGGCAGGAAATTGACCATGAATGCCAACGATGTCGTATATTTCCAGACAAACGCAGCGATCAGCGCTGCGATGAGAATACCGATGCCAAACCAAATCGTGCGCGTATGATTCTTATAAAAGACAAGCCCTCTGCCCCGACCGAAGAAAAGCACCAGGAGCGCCGGAGCAAAAAACAATGTCTGCAAGTGAATGACCATTGCCAGTATGAACAGCGCGACGGGCCAAACCAACGATCGTCTCATTTGCAAATACTGTATCGCCGCCAATATGAAAAGCAGCATAAATGGCCACAGCATGGGATAATTTTCTGTATACCCGAAAAACAACAGTATCCATCCCGAGCAGAGCAAGAGGCAAAATGAAATCAGGCGTGAGAGTGCATCGTTCGTTAATGTAAAAGCGATCGCTCCGAAAAGAAATATCGATATCCCCCCCGAGGCAATAGAGGTGATCGCATACCCGATTTCGCCTCGCGCCAGCCCCTCGACCGGCAATAACAGTGACACCCAGTATACAATGTGCACCGCCCCGGTCTCGGTCCATTTAAACACGACCGGCAATTCATTGCCGATGTTGTTGACGACCGCATATCCGTCCCCGAGAAGCGTCACCGGTGCGCGAAACACCGCAAACAAGACAACCGCAACCAATGAGATAACCAGCCACCGGACAACTCGCCATGTTTCGAAAAGGCCGGAAACTTTCTCCAGCCCATTTGAAATGATGGTTTCCATACGAGGCAACAGGATCAAGGGAGACACTAACCCAATAAAGATATAGGCATAGGTGAATATCGGCGGAAGGAATTGTAAATGATTGATACCCCACACGCGGCAGTCGGCGCACAATAATACCAGCAGATGAAGAACCCAGACCAAATAACACGGAATAAGAACGCCTGAAACCGATTGTCGGGATGTTGTCGATTCACTCATGATATATGATAACGAGTCCGGCCATTCCGGTCAATACATACATGGACATTACTGAATTGTCGCAAGTGTGTTTTCTACCCGCTCCCGGTACGAACTGTTGGGCGCTACGGAGAGATACCGCTCGAAATATCCCCGGGCAAGACTGTTTTTTCCCAAATTATACGCGCAGTACCCGGCCAGCATGAGAGATTCCGGCTTGCGACCGTCTTCGGCAATATATTTTCTGATACAAACCAGAGAGGAATCATACTTGCCGACCTCGAAATATATAATCGCCATACCTTCGTATGCTTCCCAGTGCTCGGAATTCAACGACAACGCCTGTTTAAAGCAGTCGAATGCCTTTTGGGTCTGGCGCGTGTGACCGTACGCCGAACCGAGAGACGTCAGGATTCTGGCGTCATATTGTCCCAGAGATGCCGCCATCTCGAAATCACTAATCGCCCTCTGGAATTGCCTGGATTGTACGAGAATATTTCCCCGCAGGACCAAGACTTCGTTAGAATATGGATTCACTCGAAAGACTGAATCCGCCAGCCGATGCGCATTCGAAAAATCACCCGACTCTAAATAGGAATACGCCAATGGCACCAGTGTGTATTCCGGAAACGACTGTCGCAATATACTATCGAGACTATCTGCCTTTTTTGGTTGCCCATTTTCGGCATAGAATTCTTTGAGCATATGCATCCCGGTGCGGGCACGAGACATATCGAGATTCAATAAATATTCGAACCTGGATAAAGATGACTGCTCGGCAAGCTGCGAAGTCAAAAACGGGAATACCAGTATAACTGCGGTGACAGCAATAGCCGGATATAAACCGGATGCAATACGAGGCACAGCACGCAGAGAGAGCCAAATTAGCGGGAAAAAACCCGCCAGAGCAAACAGATCCCAGTCTCGCCCCATGCCAAGCTTCGGGTCAATCGTACAGAGGAAAATCAGGCCACCAATCGCCGACAAACCCAAAAACTGGTCCGCCTTAGAATGGAATATGGGCCTTTTCCATTTTCCCGAAGCGACGACAAACAGAATCAGCAATGGCGACAACAAAAGTAATTGATTCAGGCAATCGAAAATATGTGGCAACGAGAAAAGGCTATAATCGGCGGCAGGTGGTCGGCCCTTAAACAATGGTATGACTGCGAGCATGAATTCGAGTGAATGAGTATAAAGACGTACGATATTATATATTCCTGCCCCAAACACGACGACAATCGCCGCCCAGACCAATGTCCGATTGTTGTGATAAAACTTCGCCAACCGTCCTCGGGCAAACAATAGTACCAACAGCGACGGTGCAATAAACAGCGCCTGTAAATGAATAACGACCGCAAGGAGTAATAATATTGCGGGTATCAGAAGCGGCGCCCGCTTCTCCAGATATAGAACCGAACTGTATATATATGCGATGATAAACGGCCACAGGATCGGGTAGTTTTCCGTATATCCAAAGAACAAGAGCAGCCATCCGCCGAATACGAGTACGCACCACACTAATAATCGTTGCCGCGCATCTTCAGTCAAAGCCCTGGCCAGCGTAAACAATAAAAAGACGGTAACCCCACCGGACACGACCGAAATAACGGCATAAGCCAATCGCCCGACTTCAGCGCCGCGTTGCGGGAATAATTGCGCGACCGCATGCGCGATAAAGATGGCCCCCATTTCCGACCATTTAAATACGGTCGGGATATCATTACCGATATTGACCGGAACGGAATAAGAATCGCCCAGCCAAAACAGCGACGGCCGCAAAAACCAAAACAGCGCTACTGAAATCAGCGAAACGATGAGCCAGCGTGCGAGCGGCTTTTCGGAAAAAAGCGCCTCGGCAACCATAGCAAACCATCGGTTTGCAAAATCGCGAAAGGCTGAAAAGGCAAAGAGCACAAGACACAAACCACCGATACCGAATACTATGCGCGCCCAGAGCGGTGCGAATAATAAATGGTTGATACCCCACAGCCGAGACTGCGGGAAAAGAAACGGCAGCCAGTGCATTGCCCAGAGCAACAGAAGAAGGCCAACGACAAGCGGCGCTCGGGGCGAGCGTATGCCGGCGGATGGTGAGGACATCTCAACCCGCCTTTATAGAGAAAGGTTTAGTGTGTTGTCACACGAATAGCACGTATAAAGGCCACAAACCCAGTTGTCGTATAAAAATGTCTAAGATGTAACCGTGCCCTATCACGGTATTAGTTATAAGATACGGGAAAATCGTTTTTTGTCAAGCGCAGACAAGTCCGCCCGCTTTCGTTCCCGGGCGTAAGAGTTGACCCAACTTTACAGTGTACTCCAAGGCTTTGCCTTGGGGAAAGCAGCTCTAAAACACCCCTCCCTACCCGGCACCGCCTCCTCATACTTTATGCTTGACCGGCGCCATGAGTCTTGCGTATATACCGGCACTATGAACACGCGACTGGAACACGAACTGACGGCGGCCTACCCCTTGGGGATGACCTGGCAAAAATCAATCGCCACCTTCCACCCTGAAACTCCGCAGGAAATTGCCGACATTTTCGGACGCACTGGAAAAGCTGGCCAGAAATGCTTTATTTCCGGATTCGGAAACAACATCGATCCGGTCGGCGAAAAATTTGCCGAACTCCTGGTACTGAAATCAGATCGCCTCAACGATATCATTGAGGTCGGCGACAAAGATTTTTTTGTCACGGTCGGGGCGGGATACCCGCTCAAGGAGCTTAACAAGGTTCTGGCCGAATACAACCTCTGGTTCCCATTCAGCGATACGCAATATCCCGGATCCTGCGGAGGCGCATTCGCTATCGGTCTCGCGGGCGGCGACGGAACGCATACCGTTCCACTTAATCGCTCGCTGCTATCGGTCACCGCAGTATTGCCGGACGGCTCCATCGTGACACCCGGTGCAGTAACATTCAAATCCGTATCCGGCTATGACATCTCGCGGATTTTCTTCAATAGCTGGGGGATGCTTGGGATGTTAGTCAATCTGTCGTTCCGAGTGCTGCCGATTTCGAAGCGGGATGAAATGCATCCGGTGCAGCTTTTTGCCCCCGATTTTAACCGGTTCCTGAATGAATTGAACGGCAACACACCACTCGGTGACATGTGCCGCAAAATCAAACAGGAATATGATCCGGCCAATACCCTGCCGATTATCAGATAATCCCCTTTACATCCTCGACAGGTCATTATATTATAACACATTGGAATAATGCCGATACTCCGACCGGAGACGGCGATTTTTAATTTTGGCGCGTATAACAGTGTATGCTATTTACCTTTGACTCATATCGACACCTGCTGGACACGATTTCCGATGCCGAATTCACTGTTCACGGAATCGAGAAAATAATCGAATCTCGAATCGAGGGATTTGTACCGGAAGGGCGATTCGTCGCCATTCGCCACGATGTCGATTATTACCCCAAACGGGCGCTGGTGCTGGCTAAAATCGAGGCCGAGCGCAAGACGTACACGACCTATTATGTGCGCCGTCAATTCTTTGATAGCGACGAACAGCTGAATCTGATTCGCCAAATCGCCGACCTCGGCCATCAAATCGGCTATCACTACGAAGAAGTCGATACGCACCAAAAAGCCCCGAACAACCAGGTCGCCCGCGACGCCGTCGGCTTTTTCGTCGGTTCCCTGCTTGATCTGGACAAACTCGGCTTTCCGATCAAAACCGTCTGCGCACACGGCAATCCAATATCGGATGTCGATAATCGCCAGGTCGTTCACCTTCTGCGAGACGAACGCTTTCTCGATGAACTCGCCTTCACCTTCGACCGGGACATGGTGAGAGAAAAAGTATCCGAACGGCTTATCGGCGATGCATCAATCGACATCACCGGTAAGGATTTCGATGTCTATATCCCCGATACCGGACGTTTCAATCCCCGGTATAACCTGAAAGACCATATCGACGATTGCCCGACTGCGAAACTCAATTCGCTGGCCGATTTAAAGGCGATTCTCAAGAATCCGAACAACCGCCGCGTCTACATGAATATGCACCCGGACCGCTGGTCCGGCGACCCGCTCACCTGGCTGTTCGACTTCGGTCTTGATACAATAAAAAATATGGTCAAACGGTTCATGGGAACTTCCGGCTATAAGGGAAAACTGGTCGGGGACAAAGCAGGAAAACACGATGCGGCTTAGAGAAGAATTCGTGGGCGGCAGATGTCCACATCTGCCGCCAATTCCATTTATGAAATCGGAGTATGCCTCATGAGCGGTCGGGTACTCGTCCTCAACTGCTTCGTCAAGGGCTGGAATATCCTGAAGCGCCTCGCCGACGACGGATACAAAGTCAACGGCGGAGACTATCGCCCCGGCGCACCCGGCCTTAATTCCAATCGCATTGCCGATAAATCGAAAAATCTCATTTACCCCAACCCGAAAATAGATGAGGATGCCTTCGTCGATGCCGTCGCTGCACATATAGAAAAAGAAAACTTCGACATCGTCTTACCTGTCAACGCCGCTGAAATGATGGCGCTGGCCAAACACCGCGATAGAATCACGAAGCAGGCCCTGTTCCCCTTCGAGAATTATTACAAGCTCCTGCTGTTGCACGATAAGAAATACTTCTTCGAACTGATGGCCGCGAACATCGGCCAGCAATATCTGCCTCATACAATTTCCATCGGCGACACAACGCCACCGACAACGGAGATTCTTATAAAGGCAGGCATCACAGGCGTCCCCTGCGATCCGATTGACAATTATCAAGATGCACAGACATTTCTCAATGCCAACAACGGTATCGTCTTTCCGCTCATCGTGAAAACCCGGCGGTCGACCTCATCGGTCGGCGTCTATCGCGTACGCAATGCACAGGAATTCGAGGCCGCCTGTAACAATCTGGAAAATGCCGACATCATTGTGCAGGAAAACATCATCGGCCGCGGTGTCGGGATTTCCTCGATTCGCTGGGATAATCCGGCATTCATTCACCACTTCGGGCATAAGCGCGTTCGTGAATACCCGATCTCCGGCGGCGCATCCACCAGTCGCGAACCATGGCCGGTCAAGGGACATCCGATTGCGCAAAACCTGTCCGGCTTGCTCGATACACTGAACTGGCACGGCGTGGTCATGTTCGAATTGAAGGAAATCAACCGCGGCGACGGATTCGAATATAAATTCCTCGAGGCCAACCCGCGCTTCTGGGGTTCGGTGCCTCTGGCCATAGTCAACGGCATCAACTTCCCGGTACTGTTATGCCGAGCGGCTCAGGGGCGAGACATTCCGGAAGCCACGAACCTGAACAAAATTCGCGCCCGAATATTATTCTCCGATACCTTATCGTATGTACTCAACATCCTCCACGGTCGCCGAATAGTCTACAATACGCTGGATTATTTCAACTTCCGGCGATTGTATCTGGATGATATCGACTTCTCGGACTGGCCGGGAACGAAGAAAATCACCGGTCAAATGATATCTGAGTTTTTCGCTCGCATTGTAAAAAAGCGTTAAATTTGACCATTCCCCAGTTATTGTTCGACTTTATTCTTGAAATCCCGTATAAATGAATATTATGACCAACAACAACGATTTCAGCCACAATCTCGCCCGTAAAGGCACACCAAACCTGTATCTGGCCGCCAATTTCCTGGAACCGGACGATAAATTCCGGGCCTTCCTGGCCGCCTATGCCGCCATGCGCCTGGCCGACGATATCGTCGACAATAATCGAGCAGACGGAAACATGACCACGCTCCGCAAAGAGCAGATTTCCGATGAGATCGATCGCTTCGCCGACATGTTCGCGCTGCGGAGAATCGATGACTCTCTGCCTTATGCCCAGGACATCAAATTCGCCCTGGCCCGATTCGAGATTCCCTCCTGGCCGTTTACCGACCTGGCCCAGGCAATGAAATTCGATATCGAGAACGATCGGTTCGACACATTTCAGCAGTTTTTGAATTATTCAGAAGGCGCCGCAGTCGCCCCGGCATCGATATTCATGCACCTGGCCGCCTGCACCTTCAACGATGACGCCAGCCTGCTCATCCTGCCGTCCTTTAATATCAAAAAGGCCGCGCGGCCGCTGGCGATATTCTCCTATCTCGTGCATATCCTCCGCGATTTCAAAAAGGATTTTACATCCGGCCAAAAGCCGCTGATTTACATCGATATGGAAACGACGGACATGTTCTATGTCGATGACAATGAACTGGCCAAAAACGCCAACGGCTGGAATCAGAGCCTGAAATTCACCAAGATGATCATGTGGTATTTCAATCGCCTGACGGAATTCCAGGTCGAGGCCGAAAAAACGCTCGACGGCATCATGGACTTCCTCCCCCCCGACGGCCGATTTGCTTTGCGCTTTATCTATGAGTTGTATTCGATGACCGCGGCCAAAATTTCCGAGCACCAGTATATATTGGTCCGCGAAGACCTGAACCTGACCACCGCTGAAGTCTTTGAATCGGCGCTCAAAGCGGCAACATATTTGTCCATACCGAGCGACCCGATTCTCAATCGCCTCGCCGCCATTACCTCATCCGAGGCCCTCAGCGCATAAGCCAAATTTCCGGTGTGCAAAATCTGTACAGGATAGGAGACCCCGGTCTCCTTTTCTGTATTCACCTTTTATTACATTCCGCATGTCTCCGATATACAGAGAAACTGATTTTATTCGGAGGCTGTCATGGTTCGTTTTTTCATATTGATGTTCGGGATTCTCTGCCTAATCGGCTGTTCCTCACAAACTCAAACGATTAAAACCTATCCGTCCGAAGATTCCGGCCATACGATAACTCGCGGCAATACTGTCTCCACATATAATCATGTCGAGCAGGGAAAGCGCCTGTATCTCGTCGGGAAATACAGCCAGGCAACCAAACACTTCATCCGCGCCATTACCAATGATCATGAAAACTACGAGGCATACTATTACATGGGCCTGACGCAGCAGAAGCAGAATCGCTTCGATCGCTCGATCAGTTCATTTAAGAATGCGCTCAAGTATGCCCCCGAGGATATTCTCATCCATGCCCAGATCACCTATTCCATGGCGGTTAGCTGGGAAAAAGAAGGAATGATGGAGCGCGCCGGCGAGCTATACAAGCGGGCATTGACTCTGAATCCCTCGCATGCGCCCGCCAAGGCAGGGGCGGAGCGAATCCAATTGCAACTTGCAAAAACTCATAAAAAGAAGAAAGACCCGAAAGCCTTCTAAATATTCGTCACATTTCGCATCTGAACCGGACAAATAAGGTCTTTTTGTCCGGTTATTTTTTTGATATTTCATGGACTATGATTGTTCATGCTTGCCTTAGCAAATTATCTTCTTTACAATTGATTTGAAAAACAAGACTATTTTAGGTGGGCTGTATGGAAATCGAACCGTTTCGCATCGAAGAGTATGACGAACTGATTGCTCTCTGGGAAAGATCCGGCCTGCCGTTTGACAAGGCGGACCGTGATTCCCGGGATAAAATCGAAAAGCAGACGTACGACGATCATGTCGTCATTTTGACTCTGAAAGACAATGGCCGCATGATCGGCGCAGTGATCGGCTCATCCGACGGCCGCAAGGGATGGATCAATCGCCTCGTCATCGAACCGGAATACCGCGGCCGCAAACTGGCCGAACGGTTGCTCGAGCGCACCGAGGAGGCGCTTATCGAGATGGGAGTCGACTATTTTTCGGCGCTCATCGAGGATAAGAATTTCCCCTCGATGGCGCTGTTCCGCCGCAATGGCTATGATCCATGGGACGACATCGTGTATTTCAGCAAGCGGCTGAATAAAAAATCAACGGGGTGTTGAGACACTAAAGTGTTTTTATCGGAGTAGATGAAAGGATTGTCATGAATTATCCGGTATGGGAACCATTTCTTTCCAATAGTCTGCTCATCGCCATTGTGGCAATACTTCACGTCTTCGTTTCGCACTTTGCAGTTGGCGGGGGGCTCTACCTGGTACTGGCTGAAATCTGGGCTCGCAAGAAAAACGACGAGCAGCATAAAAAGTACCTGGTCAAACACTCGAAATTCTTTGCCCTGACGACTCTGGTATTCGGAGCCGCATCGGGCGTCGGCATCTGGGTTACGATTGGCCTCATTCATCCGACCGGAACGAAATGGCTCATCAACAATTTCGTCTGGGGCTGGGCCACCGAATGGGTATTCTTCTTCGTCGAAATCACGGCAGCCCTAATGTACTACTATGGCTGGCAAAAGCTGAAAGCATCGACCCATCTCGCCATCGGCTGGATTTATTTTATAGCCGCCTGGCTGTCGCTGGTCATCATCAACGGCATTCTGACATTCATGCTAACCCCCGGAGAATGGATTACGACCGGTAATTTCTGGGACGGCTTCTTCAACCCGACCTACTGGCCATCAACACTGTTTCGCACCTGTATCGCATTAATTCTGGCCGGGCTCTTTGCGACCTTCTCAGTCGCCAAAGAAAAAGACAAGGATCTCCGGGCACGCATCATGCGCCGCAATGGATTGTTTATTATCGTGCCGTTGGTCCTCGCCATCCCGATCGGCTGGTGGCATTACAAGGCGCTGCCTGATGCCATCATCGCAACACTACTCCCCGGCTCCGTACAATTGCTCGCCCTGCAAGTGATGATATTCGCCGCCGGTCTGCTTTTCGTGCTAACGCTTCTGAGCAACATTATCTTCCCGCGCCACACGGGTTATGTCTCGGCCGCCGTCCTGATGCTCTGCGGACTGATGGCGATGGGCGGATTCGAATGGTCTCGCGAGGCGCTCCGCAAACCGTTCGTCATTTACGGATTCCTCTACAGCAATAATCTCCTGGTCAGTCAGGAGGCGAATCTCCCGCCCGAGGCGCCGCTGGCTATCGACTATTCGACCGGCGACCGCGGACACGATATATACCTCAGCCAGTGCCGCTCGTGTCACACACTGAACGGCTATAAGGCCTTGGCGCCGAAACTGGCCGGCGTAGACGAGGCGTATATCGCGCAAATCATTCCACGCCTCCATCATTACACGGGGAAAATGCCGCCGTTCGCAGGAAACGAGGAGGATGCCGCCGCTCTGGCTGTCTATCTGACGGCGCATAAGGCGGAGGATCCTATCTCGGTGCATCCGATGATGCCGGACTGGGAAAAGGCGCAAATCGTATTCAATCGTCGCTGCGGAGGATGCCACACCATGACCGGTTTCCGACCATTGAACGATACGTTTACGGACATGTCCGCCGAGGAGGCATCAGAGGTTATCCTCGCGCTTCAGGATTTGACCGAGGAGATGCCCGAGTTTACCGGCGATGAGGAGGAACTGCGGTTGCTCATCCTCCACCTGACGGGAGGTGCTGACTGATGAATACGATATTTCAATCGATAATCGCGACGGCCGGTCCGTCGATGTCCATCCCCGGACCGTATTTCCTGTTTACGCTCCTGCACTGGCTGACACTGACCTTGCATTTCATCGCCATGAATTTCCTCTTCGGCGGCGTGATGCTGATGGTCCTGTCGAAGAAATCGGCCTATCGAAGAATTCTGTTCTCCGAAAATCTCAAGGCATTCCCGTCCGCAATGGCGACAACGATTACGCTCGGTGTCGCCCCGCTGCTGTTTCTGCAGGTCATCTACGGAAAATTCTTCTATAGTGCATCGATCGTTACCGGGTGGAACTGGTTTTGGCTCATCCCGGTTGTCATCGTTGTCTATTATCTGTTGTATGCGGCATCGCTGAAAAAGAAAATCGCCGATAGCGCCCGCATCAAGCTCTTGATATTTGCCCTCATCGGTCTGGTGTACATCTCATTCACCTTCACGATGCTCTCGGATCTGGCATCAAAACCATATCTGTGGAGCGAATTGTATCTCTCCTCCCCGGCCGGATGCAGCCTCAATCCCTCGTGGGGCCAGACGATTTTTCGATGGGCACACGCTGTAACCGGAGCGCTGGCCGTGGCAGGCATTATCATCCAGTTATATACACTTTTTGTCGCCAAGGTCAGAGGCAACCGCGACCTGTTGAACTTCGGCGGGCGGATGTTCCTTCTGGGGACGCTCAAGGCCACGTTATTCGCGATTATATATTTAATCACGCTCGAGCCGATGGTACTCAGGAATTTCCTCGCATCACCCGGAATGCATGTGATGGTCACAGCGATTGTCATCAATATGATAATTGCATGGCTGGTGTATAAGACGAGCACATCATCGAATCCCAGACCGCTTGTACTGATCAATGCGGTACTGACATTCCTCGCCATATTTCTGATGGTCATGACGCGGCATTACTTGCGGCTGGTATACCTCGAGGGAGAATTCGATCAGGCGGCATTGGATACAACGACTCAAGTCGGACCGCTGGTCATGTTCCTGCTCACATTCGTCGTTGGCCTAATCGTGTTGTTCTGGATGCTGAAATCCTATTTCGGCAAACCGAAACAATCATAATTTTTTCAAATCAGATTAATGTGCCCGGCAGATGTCCACATCTGCCGGGTACATTGACATATCGGTATCACAGGGCTTTAGCCCTGGGATAATTTTATGAGTAGGGCAGGTCACCCAAAGGGACCTGCCTTTCTCTTTTATCCCCTCTAGAGAGGGGTGCCCGTCCGCCTAGGCGGATCGAGGGCGATGTGTGTTCCTCGTCATTCCGAATGAGGCCCGTCTTCGGGCCGACTGAGGAATCTGCTCTTGCCTCTTCGCATCACTCTTGTTCTTCCGTAGGTCAAAGTCCTTGTGGTCTTGACATGCGCGAAACGCAAACTTCCAAGTTCACCCCAACTCCGCTCCTGATTCCCAACCCATCCGCCTGAATAAAAGGAGATTCTACCACTATGTCCGAAAACACGAAAATGCCGAAAAAAATTTTTCCTATCCGAGGGATAACTCCTTGTCTCCCAATGGCAAGTTATCCACAATTCGACCCCCAAAACGTTAACCGCCTGAACGACAACGACATAATAAAATACGCCCCAAAAACACATTTATGTTGCCCGACAACAACTTATCCCTCCATCGCAATTGTTAGGAAACGCCCGATCGGTACCAGTATTGTATTGAAATTGCCAATACTGGCTGATGTAGCGGATCCGGTGGCCCATCCCTTTTTTGGCTTTGCAAAAAAGGGTGGGTTCCCGCGATACATGGATTGTTAGTGCACGAGGACGTACACAAACCATGAATCTGTCCCAAAACCGCGAAAATCAACGACGAATTTTTCCGCTTAAACATCCCCCCTTGAGAGGGGCGCTCCGCCTAGGCGAACGGGGTGTGTTCTCTTCCTGCTCCCCCTCTTTCCCAAGAGGCAGGTGGCCCATCCGATGTCTCGTCTGTGATACGAGCATGGGTTCCCGCCGCAGAGGCGATTCACGAATCGCTCTCTGACTCATCCCAATTGGTCGCCATGATATGTATATTTTAATTTAATTACACTTAATAAATATCCTTGATAATCAGCCCCATTTTATGTATGTTACTAATATTCTTCTAGGGTATGTATTCCGGAAAAAGTATAAGACAGGAGGTGTTCTTTTGACGCAGAACTCTCAAGACGGCTCTCATGATGAGTTAAGCAAACATCATGCGAAGACAATCTGGAAACTGGTCGACGCCAAGTGCTATCAATTAAAAGAGGCGGTCAGTGCCGCGAGAATTCCGTTTGTCCTGACATTAATTTGGGCATTCGTCTGGTTTGCGGCGATTTATAATCACGAATTCAGCTATACGACAGAGTTGCTGAAGCGAGTCGAACTGGCACAGATGAAGGCTGAAGATATCGGCCATTGGAGGGCATTAAATTCTATTAGTCTAAAAAGATACTATCCGGAATTATTTGCTGACTCAATTTACTCCCAGATGCAAAAGGTGTTTGAACAGAGGGATTCGATCGATGCCATTGCCGCCAAAAACGATACGGCGAAAGTCAGCGCCGAGACGCTGAATAGAATGGCGAAAAACATATTAGACACGCTCGAAGGACTTTTGATCAGGCAACAGGTTGAATCATGGAAGATTAACCTTCCGTTTTTGGAGCTGCCTGTCACCTGCTTCGACTATGGCGTAATCGGTCACATGGGGTTGACACTTCTCATGTTGTGGTTCTGCTATGCATCCAGGCGAGAGAACAGGGCCATACGGAGTTTCGTCGATATCACTGATATACGAGGCCAGTCGCCTCTTTTTCCCAAAAGATACGTCTTAAATCCCGAGCAGAACTTCCTTGAGCCCGAACATTATTCCTATGCCTATCAGTCCGTCGCCCACCGCTTTATGTTTTTTGTCTCGACCAAATCATCCCCTATGATCTGGGCGACAATTGGTTTGATCCTCCTGCCGACACTCGTGGCGACATGGCATTGGTATACGGACTTTCGAGATTTGATCACATTACCGGGGTTGGGATATCAGGCCAATGTCAGAGTGCTCATTGAGACGCCGATATTTTTTATATTAATATTCTTTACTCTTAAAACACTTCGATTGGCAATCAATACCGGCGTCATTTTGAATGGCTGGTATCTGGCGGATTTGGATGTCTGGGGAAAACAATGGAATGAAAGTACAACAAACTATGCCCGGCCGGTCGTCATCTATAGGGATTATCAACGAGCGGAGCAAGATGATTAGAAGGACTTAGACTGGAGGGCGAATCCGATGTCCGTCTTCGGGCGAGGGTGGGTTCCCGTCGTAGGGGCGATGCATGAATCGCCCGAAATTGTTCAAACCAGACATGGGTAACAGATTAAACCGGTCACATGGGTAACAGTATCTTGGTAGTTATTTTGTTATTTGTTACGTTCATATCGCTTCTTTGTTTTCCTAAGATGAATGATTTTACATTCGGCAACATCAAGCTGTGCCAGGCGGATAGGCCCGAAGTAAATATCCAGGCGTTGTTCCGTCACCTGCCGCAGTCCGATTGTCTGTCCGGCCAGAATTTCAGTCAGGTAAAGATGTTTTCCCTTCCATTTGATATCTCCCTGATGATGTACCTTTCGAGTCACCATATCATCGGGGTAGCCCATCTCCGGCAGAATCTCGGGATAGGGTCGCGGTGAGCTTTGATACAATTCAGCCGGGAACCGCTGGTCGATGGATTCATGTGGCCGTTCGTGATTAAACTCATAACAGAATTGATCGAAGACTGCCTGTTGACGCTCCCACGTTGATTGCGGCGGTTTACACGTGTCGTGTTTCAATGTCCGATGCATACGCTCATGTCGCGGGTTCTGCTGCGGTTTCCCCGGCATAATCCGTTCCGGAATAATGCCTAAGCGAATCCACCATACCGATAACCGAGACAATCCGCCAACGGCTGTCGTCGCGAACGGTGCTCCATTGTCGGTCCGAATTGCTACCGGCACCCCAAACTCACGAAAGGCATGCTCAAAAACGGGCTGCATGGAGTGGTGAGTCGCCGGACGAACCAATTGGCACCGCAGGATATAGCGGCTGTAGTTGTCGGTTATCGTCAGGGGATCACAGCGGTCACCGTTCCGGGTCAAAAACCATCCCTTTAAATCGGCGCTCCAGACGGCATTGGGATAATCACACCCGGCCAGCGGATATTCGTATGGAGGGCTCTTCCGACGCCGCTTCCGAGGAACAACCAGCCCATGTCGTTTTAAGATAGCGCCTATCGTACTGACGGCCGGCCAGGCAATAGCCGGGTCGGTCAGTTCCAAAATGCGGCGCACTTTCTTCGGTCCTTTCTTGACCAAACCGCTTCGAGCCGCTGCCAAAATTGCGGCCTCTATCTCCGGCGGTGTCTTACGTGCCTGATGATATGGTGCCCGAGAACGCTCATTGAGACCTTCCGCTCCTTCGCTCCTGTAGCGATTGAGCCATTTGTATCCGGTTTTGCGGCTGATGCCAAAATGCAGGCAAAGAGTAGTCATTGTATACACTTCTTCCAGATACATGCCAATAAATTTAATCCGTTCGTCCATTGGTCTACAGTCCATCCACGGCATAATCTCTCCTCTCATGATTATGCCATCTAAAACTGTTACCTATGTCTCCGGTTCAAACTGTTACCTATGTGACCGGTTTGTACCAAATTCTCCCCCTCCTTCCCAAGGAGGGGGCCGGGGGGTGGTTGGTGTACGTCCTCGTGCACCAACAAAAAAAGGCAGGTCCTTTTCGGGAACCTGCCACACTATTTGTCGGCAAGCGAAGCTGTGCCGATGCCGATTAATTCCCGGACCTTAGATGTGCGGTCATTTATGCGACAGCCCAAAAGAGGGTTCATCCCCTCTATTTATGCTTGAACTCCGCTTTGCGCTTCTCCATAAAGGCCTTCAGACCTTCCTTCGCATCGGTGAAACCGAAGTTGACACCGAACGCGCCCTTCTCCAGATCGAACCCGGCCGACAAATTCACATCGAGACCGGTGTTAATGGCCTCTTTCGCCAGCTTGATCGACGGGCCGCTCTTGGATGCGATCTTCTTCGCCATCTCCATCGCCTTGTCCATCAGCTCTTCCGGCGCACAGAGTTCATCCACGAGGCCGATACGATACGCCTCGTCGGCGGTAATCATATCACCGGTGAAGATAAGCTTTTTTGCCATGCCTTTGCCGACCAGACGAGCCAACCGCTGAGTGCCGCCATAGCCGGGGATGATGCCGAGGTTAACCTCGGGCTGTCCGAGCTTGGCCTTTTCCGAAGCCATGCGGAAATCGCAGGCCATAGCCAGTTCGCATCCACCACCAAGGGCGAAACCGTTGATAGCCGCAATGACCGGGCACGGGAAGTTCTCGATCGTCTTCATGAGATACTGGCCGATTTCGGCAGTGTGAGCCGCACTGGCGGAATCCAGAACGGACAGCTCACCGATATCGGCGCCGGCCACGAAGGCCTTGCCCGCACCGGTAACAACGACACAGCGGAAATCCCGCTCCAGCCATTTGCTGGAGAAGAAATTATGCAATTCAGCAATAACGTCTTTGTTGAGCGCATTGAGCGCCGCCTCGCGCACAATCGTCACAACCGCGACGGCGTCTTTTATTTCAACCTGTATGTGTTTGTAATCCATGGTAACCCTCGTTTCCTATTTGGTGTAGTCGTAGAATCCGCGGCCGGATTTTTTGCCCAGGTATCCGGCATTGACCATACGGCGCAGCAGCGGCGGCGCGGCATAGTGTTTGTCCTTGAACTCCTCAAACATGATATCGGCGATGTGCAGCATCGTATCGAGACCGATGAAATCGTTCAGCGTCAGCGGACCCATAGGATGGCCGCAACCGAACATCATGCCCTTGTCGATATCATCGCGCGTGCCATGACCGTCTTCCAGTAGGCGAATCGCATCGAGCAGATACGGTACCAGCAGGACATTGACGATAAATCCGGGGCGATCCTTGGCCAGGATAACTTCCTTGCCGCAGGCCACGGCGAATTCCTTCGCGGCGGCAATCGTTTCATCCGAGGTGTCGATAGTGCGGACGAGTTCGACCAGCTTCATGATGTGCACCGGATTGAAAAAGTGCAGACCGCAGAATTTATCGGGGCGACCGGAGCTGACGGCCATATCACCGACCGGGAGCGAAGATGTGTTCGTCGCCAGAATCGTCTCCGGCTTACAAATTGTGCCCAGCTTGGCGAAGACATCGATTTTGTCTTCCATGCGCTCAATGATGGCCTCGACGACCAGATCGCAGTCCTTGAGATCCTCCAGGGTCGTGGTGCCGGTGAGGTTGGCCATGACTTTGTCCTTAAAGGCCTGGTCGGCTTTCCCCTTTTCGATTGCCTTGTCGATATTCTTTTCGATGCGGGCAAAGCCCTTCTTCCAGAATTTCTCGTCGATTTCATACGAAATAACTTTGAACCCGGCCTGAGCGGCTGCCTGGGCGATTCCGCTGCCCATCTGTCCGCATCCGACGACTCCGAGTGTCTTAATCATGAATACTCCTTGTTCAATTTATGTTTGTTCGTTGTAGTCATACGGCAGAGAAGTAAAGTAATGAAAATTGCCGCCAAGTCAAGAGATGCGAAGAAATTAGCGACGCCTCTGGCAATGCGGGCAAAAATGAGCCGAACGACTCCCGAGCTTGATTCGCTTGATCGGCTTGCCGCACCGCTCGCACGGCTCGGCTTCGCGATTGTAGACTTTCAGGTAGGTTTGGAATTCTCCCGGCTGACCATTCACGCCGGCAAACGTATCCACCGAAGTGCCCATGAGACTGATTGAGCGTTTGAGCAGATACTGAATATGCCCAAGGAGCTCGGTCAGTTTCGCATGCGAGAGCGAATCGGTCAGGCGTGTCGGGTGGATGCGCGACAAATAAAGCGATTCGTCGGCGTAGATGTTACCGATACCCGCGATAAATGTCTGATCCATCAGAGCAGGCTTTATCTGTCGCCCGCGGCGTTTACAGAGGGTGATGAATTCGTCAGGAGTAATTTCCAGCGGTTCGGGACCGAGATCGGCAAGTCCTTTCTGAAACCAGAGGTCGGCCGTCGGGACAAGTTTCAGATACCCAAACCGGCGGTAGTCGTTGAAGCGGAGCGTGTGATTGTTGTTCTTCAGTTTGAAAATAACATGGTCATGCTTGTCGGTCGGATCGGATTCGGGCAAATAGTAAAAGTGGCCGGTCATCTTGAGGTGCACCCACAGAGTATGCCCATTAGAAAGCCCGAGCAGGATGTTCTTCCCTCGGCGTGCGAATGTCTTGAACGCAGCGTCTTTGATAGTCCGTATAAATGTTTTCGGCTCCGGCACCACGCGCGCCGTCGGCTTGATAATGGCATCGGCGATCGTCTCGCCCGCGATGCAGTCCTTAAGACCCCGGACGACTGTTTCAACTTCGGGTAGTTCAGGCATATGGTATCGAACGCTTTTCAGGTGTTTTTGTTCGCGGTGAGATACAAAAAAAAGCCCTCCGCCTGCGCAGAGGGCTTTTATGGACAGAAACCCCTTAGTGCTTTTTGCGATAATCCTCGATCGCCTCTTTCAGCGCATCCATGGCCAGATTGCTGCAGTGCATCTTGATCGGCGGGAGACCGCCGAGGCCGTCCGATACGTCGTTGCGGGTGAACTGGAGCACCTCGTCAATTGATTTACCTTTGACTAATTCCGTCGTGAACGAGGATGAGGCAATAGCCGCTCCGCACCCGAAAGTTTTGAACTTGATATCCGCGATTTTATCGTTTTCCACTTTTATATAGATGGTCATGATATCCCCGCAGGAGGGATTTCCGACCGTCCCGATTCCGTCGGCATCATCGATTTCGCCGGCGTTTCGGGGGTTCTGGAAGTGGTCCATTATCTTTTCGTTGTACATCATTACTCCCATATTGCAATTGCACATACGCACTATGTATATATACGCGAATTTGTCAAGTCATATTTACCGGAGATGCAAAATTCCAAAAGTTTTAGGATTTGAATCGATCGGAATTTGCCAGTCACCGTTTTCATGGGTACGGAACTGTTTGCGCCGGAAATTCAATTCTATTTCATTGTCATTACTTAACTTAACCCCAAACTGAGATAATGGAATCGCGATTTCGATAATCCAGGCATTGTCCAGTTTACTCGTCTTGATCTCATAAGTGCCGTTCCATGAACGGTCCGAGGCATAATAACCATCCGATCCCTTGCGGTGGATCTGATCAAAGACGACGCCGTTGGGGCTAAAATACATCTGGTAGACCTCGGGTTTTGTCGGGTCGATTTGAATAAAATACCCGACACAATCCTCGGAATAGACCGGGCCGTCCTGTTCGGTTGTGTTGGCGGCCAATTGGGACATATCGGAATCGAAGCAGCGGGCAGCCAGATACAAATTATTTTTATCCCAGGCGAAATAGAAAGCGGTAGAGTCGGTTTTAGACTCGGTACCATCGTATTTAAGGAAATCATTGGATGGTGATTGCCAGCAGGATTCATCGATTTTACCATCGATCTTGATTGATTTGGCCTTCGAGGCATATGCCTGCTTCGCGTACATCAGCGAGTGATTGCCGGTAATTGTCCGGTTCTCACGAGTCGGGAATTTATATTGTGCTGTCGGAATCGCAAATACGTTTTCTGCTGCCGAGGCCGTGAAGGTGAGCGTCTGAGATTCTCCGGGAGCGATATTCAATTCGCTCGACATCGGCGTGATGGTCCAGCCGTCGGGGGCATTCCAGGTGAGAGTATCGGCGAGAGGATATTGCCCGGAGTAGTTGCGTATGGTGACATCGAATGTCTGCTCAGGGATTTCATTATCATCCGATACCATGAGCTTGGTATTCACACAACCCAGCAATTCCATCGTATTTTTTAGTCGGAGTTCATCCGCGCGAACATCATCCCAGGCGCGCGCGGCGCTGTGATCGATAGTGACAATATGAATGCCGTCGTCGTCAACGGTTACCCAGCCAAACTGGTAGCCGATACCGGATATGCCGGGCATCATGCCTCCGCCGGAGCTGCCGATGGTCGTGTATTTTATGCCGTCGTATTCACCGGCGAAGTAAGTATGAAAATGTCCGCAGAAGACCGCATCAACACCATACCTGACAAATAGGTCATGCCCGAGGTCTCCCTCCCCTGCCGACAGTGTGCGATACCAAAACGGTTTGTGCATGAACACCATCGTATACGCTGCGTCGGCGTGTGCCTTGAGGTCATCTTCCAGCCATTTCATCTGTTCGGCGGGCATCTGTCCCCAGTTCTCCCAGCGGCTGTTGTCGACCATAATGAAGTGGATGTACTTGTAATCGAATGAGTAGTAGGTTTTTGAAGCGTATTTTTCGAACAGGCGCTCCTGAATATCGAACTCGATATCGTTGTTGCCGGGAACGAAGTAAAATGGGCTGGTCGCAATTGAGATGATTTTTTTGAATTCCTGCCATCGTTCATCGAGAACAGTCGAGTCTTCGGTGTGCCCCTCGATATAATCACCGACCGAGAGAATGATTTCCGGACGCATGCGTTCGACTTCCTCAAGAACCTTACCATAAACTCCTTCGACATGCCCGGAAGTGCGGTCACCCATGATGGCGAAGCGAACCGTATCCAGTGCGTGGATGGATTGTGACAGTGTGACAATTGAGAATACCAGGAATAAAAAAAAGAAAAGAGTAACGATACGTGTCCCTTGATAGGGTTTCATGATAGGCCTCCCTGTTAAAGATTCGGTTCCCCTGGTGTGATAATCGTGGAAAAATTGAGCCGCAATATAGTCATAGTTTGCACAGAGGCAAGCGTTTTTTTTAATATGTGATATTTCCCGCCTGAGAAACGACATTCTCTGCGTATTGACCTATATAAAAAAGAGGGTATTTCAATGCAGGAATATATTGAGTTAGTACATATAGTGAGACGTCAGATCGTCGATATAATGCAGCCGCTCACCGACGAACAAATACTCCGAATACCGGATGGGCTTGGCAACAATATTCTGTGGAATGCCGGGCATGTTCTGGTGACTCAACAGCTTCTCTGCTATGGGCTGACCGGGCAGGACATGCACATTCCCGATGAGTTAGTATCCATGTTCCGGAAGGGATCATCTCCGAAGGAGTGGGCGGCCCAACCCTCGCCGGAATTTATTGTCGAAAACCTGATTGAGACTGCCGCCAAATTGGCAGACGACTACAAATCCGGAAAATTCGAGAAAAAGTTTCGCGAGTACGAAACATCGGTCGGTATCACACTGAAAACGATCGATGACGGTCTGAAATTCAATTCCCTGCACGAATCGATACATCTGGGAATTATCAGGACGATTCGTAATTTAATCGTTTAGGCCGATGATCGCAGGCCGCGAAATTCACAAATCCGCACTATATTTAATAGTAATTATTGATACGCATGCCTATGTTAGGTAAACAATGTAACCGTTGAATGAGCAATACCGTGTGTATAAATCATTGAATCGGGACTCATGTGATAATTCTTAAAGGATTCGTACATGTTCAAGCGACTGGTAACAGCTTGTATAATTGTCAGTTCAATTTTCTTTTCCCTGCATAACAATTGTAAGGCCGAAAAACCTGAGATAGCATCGGTATCTATTGTCTCAGGGGTTGGAAATTCTATCCCCACGGATAGAAATAAAATTATTGAATTCACCGATACATGCACCCTCTACCCGGTCCTTAATGTGAACGAAAGTGGCCGGCAATTTATCGTCTCGACCACGGACACGATTATATTATCCGAAGGGATTATTGCCGCGAAGCCTCTGGCAGACTATTTCCCAAATGCGACTATTGCATGGTACAAGATCGAGAGTGATGCTCGGGGCAAATGGTATTCCAACACCAGTCCGGAGTGGCACTGGGATTCACTTGATTATGTACAAACAACATGGGTCGCCAATGCGGCATCCGTAGTCGCCGATGTTGCACCGACTGTTCTCTATCCAATCATACTTGATAAAATCGCGGTTGGCACCATGAGGTATCGGGTGGTTATCGACGTTGATGGAAAGAAATATTCGTCGCCGGGAATGCGAGAGAAATACAAGGGGTGTATTACGGAAGCGGTTCACCGTATTTCGCGCAAGGGCAATACCGGCAATGCTATCATTGATTATGGATTGACCATGTGCAACAATCCTTACATATGGGGCAGTGCATCGTTTAGCGGAAGTGAATTCGATAATCAGGCCGAGCGATTTCTGGGCGCGGACTGCGCCGATTTTGCCGTCGCAGCGGCCAGGATGGCCGGATATTCTAAAATGCCATATGGTGGGAGTTCTACATTGGGTCCGTACACGGATGCAATTGCGAATGCTCGGAAGATTCGCCGGGATGTGTATATTGACGGGCATGGAAAGAAAATCGCCATCGATTCGGGTCGGGTGCATATCGGTGACTTTATTGTCTGGGATGGGCATGTAGGATTGCTGTACGAAGATACCGATCCGATCGGCGTGCTCAATGTTTCCGATCTGGTATTGCACACGCTGTTTGCTGAGCCGCAAATTGCGCCAATAGGCAAAATCTACAGGCGCCTTTTTTCTATTTGTCGTCCCAGGAGTACTCTGCGAGAATAGCATAAAAAAGGCCCCGGATATACCGGAGCCTTTATTCGAATTTATTATCCAAAGAAGAAATTAATATCGGTCGTTTCCGCCGCGATTTCCACCGCGACCGCCGCCACCGCCGCGACCACCGCCGAAACCACCGCGTCCGCCGCCACCATGACCGCCGCCGCCACGACGACCACCGCCGCCGCCACCGCCACGGGTATCCTGGCGAGGTTTGGCTTCACTGACACGCAAGCTGCGTCCGTTCAGGTCACTGCCGTTCAATTCCTTGATGGCGTTTTGCCCGGCGGCATCATCAGCCATTTCCACGAAACCGAATCCGCGAGAATCGCCGCTGAACTTATCCTTGACGATGTTGATACTTTTAATTTCGCCAAAGGACGCAAAAGCCTGGCGCAGGTCATCTTCCGTCGTCTGATACGACAGATTGCCAACATAGATATTCATAAAGGTCTCCAAGTAAAACACGTTTCCCTGCGCGGCCTGGCAACCGCCGGAGAAACCAAAAACAATCGCGCACTATTGCGCAGCCCGTTCAATAATACGAGGACAAGATTTGTTATGGGGACAATTCTTGTGACGATATTATGAAGAGCTTTCTGACTATCCCAAAAGTATATACATTATCGGCCGTTGTCAATAACTTATCAGCAATTTCCTATTTTATTCCTGTCAGTCCGTTTATTGACGATTTGATATTTCACTACCGAAAAACCCCGTTTTGCGTATATTTCTGTATGTCTTTACTTATGCTTTTTCTGACTTCGTTCGGCATCGGCTTTTCCGGGGCGCTCATGCCCGGTCCCCTGTTAACGGTAAATATCGCCGAGGCCACCCGAAAAGGGTTCTGGACCGGCCCGATACTCGTTGTCGGGCACGCTATTGCTGAATTGGCGGTCGTTATTGCCCTGGCCGTCGGGCTGTTACAACTGCTCAATTCCGATACCGCCTTTAAAATTATCGGCCTGGCCGGCGGCCTGGCCCTGGTCCTGATGGGCGCCATGATGCTCCATGACCTTATTCGTAAAAAAATCACGTTTGACGATTCCAAACCCGGTTCCGGCTCCGGACTTCTCATCGGGAAAGGAATCACCGCCTCATTATCCAACCCCTACTGGTTCGTCTGGTGGGCGACAGTCGGCTCGGCCCTTATGTCCAAATCTCTTTCGCACGGATACAGCGGACCGGTCGTCTTTTATATAGGACATATCCTTTCGGATCTCGTCTGGTACAGCCTGGTGTCGTTTTTAATCGCCGCCGGCAAAAAATTACTGGCGGGAAAGCCCTATGTGATTATACTTTCCCTCTGTGCTCTGTTTCTACTGTATATGGGAGTGACGTTTATAGTCGATGCCCTGAAATAATGCGAGGTTTACATTGAACGGACTGAATGCTTCGAGCCTCCTCACTCGTGTCTTTTTCCTATTTTCCCTCCTCAATATTATTGTTTTCTCCCCTGTTTTGGCCGATGACAAGGACCAGTTTCCTGACCTGAGCGGACGGTTCAGCTCGAATACGGAAAGCTGTCTCATCGAAAACCGGTCGGTTAATTACGGCAAGGCACTGACCGTTATATTCGAATCGGGAGAACTCCATCGGCGACGAAATAAAGATGTCCATTATGACTACTTCTTTGAGGGAAGCGCTCGACTGGTAGTCTATGACACGCTGGCGCTCGATAATTTGTGGAGCCGTGTCTTCAAGGACAGTACGAAATTGGCATTTCGCTCAGCATATATATGTGGCGAAAACATTACGGAATTGCTGGGTATCGATCCATCGGTCTGGACAAACGACAAAATACCGCGGCCGAGTCACAAAAAACTTCACTTCAGGACAAACTCTGCGGATAAATATTTCGGGATCAGTCTCCCCGGAGAACTAGCCAATTGGTCGGCCATGGATATGAATGTGCCGCCGATTTGGATGGATATCGAAATCGACAATACGAATCAACTCGTATTATATGTAACGCCGGAAATCGATGAACAGCTCAATGTGTATGTCTATGACGAATTGACGAGTGAACCGTTTCTGGCGGCGGCATTTCAATTGTACAATCAAATCGTATCGAAACCGATCACCATCGATACTACCGAGATATCGATACTGCTCAAGGAATCGGGAAAATTCGATGCCTCGTGTCGGCTGCGCTTTGCCAAGGATTCGGACGCACGCGGACTGAAACTGATACTGCCGTTTTTATACGACGTCGATTCCGTACTCGACGGACAAGGCAATCGGCTGCCGTTTATCAAGAAGCATCTGCGCAACCGCATGTATGTCGGCAATCGGGAAATTATTCCGGGACAGTCGGACGAAATTACGATTTATTATCGTGGTAAATTCATTGCCGCGCGCTACGCGGGATACGATTATCCCTCGAATCTCACCGGGTGGTTTCCGCGATTCGAGCATCGCAACCTGGGACATTTCACGATCAACTACACATATTATAAGGACCTGACGCTTTTATCCGTCGGGCAACTTATCAATGAAACCGACAGCGGGGATTTCCGGAGATCGACTTTTACAACCGATGCGGAGATATCGTATATCAGTTTCGCGCTCGGGAAATACAAGATTTTCTCGGAACGGGTCGGCGAGGTGCCCATCAATCTGTATATCGAAACACAGAATACGATCGGGCTGTTTAATCGTGATGTGCCGGAGAAAATCCTGTCGATCATTACTGAGTCATTCCGGACATTTGCCGATTGGTTCGGGCCGCCGATTGTCGATAAACTGAACGTTGTCGATCGGGCCAAGTATGCCGGACAAAGCAGCCCCGGTCTTATTCATCTGCCGAACAGCAATATATTCTCCGATGAGGGGCGCGTGCATCTGTGCTCACACGAAGTCGCACATCAGTGGTTCGGCCATACCGCTGTGCCGAAAACCTATCGTGAAATGTGGCTGTCAGAGGGGCTGGCCGAATATGTTTCCTATCTGTATATCAAGGACATCGATAAAGACGAAAAAGAGTGCAAAAAAATGGTCGATACCTGGCGCAAGCACGTCGTCCAGACAGGTATGATCGGCGATATGTATTCGCGCGGGTACAAGGCCGGACCGATTTCACTCGGCGGACGGCTGTATCAATCGTATTCTCCCGGCGATTATATTGCATTGGTATATGCCAAGGCCGCCTATATGCTGAATATGCTGCGTTTCGAAATCGACGGTCCCGATTATCGCACCGATTTCTTTATTCGCATGCTGGGTGAATATTGTCGCGAGAATTTCGGACAGGGCACATCGAGCACCGATTTTATGAAAATGACTGCCAGGCGAATCGGCCAGGAGCGTGCGATTCAGTTTTTCAATCAATGGCTGTTTGACTGGCGTATCCCCGACTATTCCTGCTCATATGATATTCGTTATGACGAACAGGGGCGCAATTCTCTGGAGTTTTCTATTGTCGCAACGAAAATTGATGAGTTATTCGCGACGCCGTTCCCCATTCGCATTGTTTTTGACGATGGATCGGTCCAAAACTTCCGCGTCGACAATGTCGGACAGCAGGAATCATTCGTTTTAGGGCCATTTCCCGAGAAAATCAAAAATGTGCTGTTTGATCCCGATGACATTCTGCTGTACGGTGAAAAGAAAGTTGTTGAATTATAAGCCGTTGTGATTTTTTAAAATTTTAAGGTTGAACGAGCCGTACTTCTCTACTACAATGAGCAGACAGGATGTTAGGGGTACGTATTTGCTATGAAATTCAGCGGCTTCGTTCATTTACACAATCACACGCAGTACTCACTCCTTGATGGAGCAAGTCGCGTCAAAGATCTCATTACCACCGTTAAAAATTTAAAAATGCCGGCTATTGCCATTACCGATCACGGTAACATGTTTGGCGCCATAGACTTTTACAAAACGGCCACGAGCGCGGGCGTCAAACCGATTATCGGAATCGAAGCCTATGTCGCCGGAACGTCTCGCTTCGATCACAAGCGTGTCCCCGGATATCCAGACGGCGGCTTTCACATGGTACTGCTGGCTCGCAACCAACAGGGTTATAAAAGCCTGATGAAACTGGCCTCGGCGGCATATCGCGAGGGGTTCTATCATCGACCGCGAATCGATCGCGAAATTCTGACGGAACACCATGACGGACTTATTGCCCTGTCGGCCTGTTTGAAAGGTGAAGTACCATATTGGCTGGCGCGCGGCGATGAGGACCGCGCTATCGAAGCCGCAAAATTCTATGGTAACCTGTTCGGCGACGATAACTTCTTTATCGAGATTCAGGATCATGGTATTGATAAAGAAGACGAAATCCGCCCCAAACTCATTGAACTGGCCCGCAAAGTCGATTTGCCTCTGGTCGCGACCAATGACTGCCATTATCTCCGGCAGCAGGACGCCGAGGCGCACGATGCGCTGTTGTGCATTCAGACCGGCAAGATGGTCTCCGATACCGACCGGATGAAGTACAACACCGACCAGATTTATGTCAAGTCAGCCGAGGAAATGGAAGCGTTGTTTTCCGATTACCCGCAGGCAATTGAAAATACGATTCGCATTGCCGAGCGGTGTAACCTTGAAATTGAAATAGGAAAACTGCTTCTCCCCGCTTTCCCGATTCCGGATAAGAACAAAACGCCCGATGAATACCTCGAAGAACTCTGTCGCATAGGCCTGAAGGAATTGTATCCTGAGATTACGCCGGAAGTCGAGGAGCGACTGACGTACGAACTCGGCGTGATTAAACAGCTCGGCTGGGCAGGATATTTTCTCATCACGATGGATTTCGTGAAGTACGCGCGCGAACATGATATTCCGGTCGGTCCGGGGCGCGGTTCGGCCGCAGGATCAATCGTGTCGTACAGTCTCGGTATCACCAATGTCGATCCGCTGAAATACGAACTGCTGTTCGAGCGCTTTTTGAATCCCGAGCGTATTTCGATGCCGGATATCGATATCGATTTCGGCGACCGCCAGCGGGATAAAATCATTGAATATGTACAGAAGAAGTACGGCAAGGAAAACGTCACACAAATTATCACGTTCGGCACGATGGCCGCTCGGGGAGTCGTACGCGATGTCGGCCGCGTGTTGGCGATGCCGTATTCCGATGTCGATAAAATCGCCAAGATGATTCCGGCCGCGCCGGATATGACACTGAGCAAGGCGTTGACGCAAAATTCCGAGCTCAAGGAATTGGTCGAGAATGATAAGCGGGTCGAGCAGCTCATTGAACTGTCGATGACGCTCGAGGGGCTCACCCGGCACGCCTCGACGCACGCCGCGGGAGTCGTGATTGCTCCCGCCGACCTGACTGACTACGTGCCGCTGTTCAAAGGGTCCAAGGGCGAAATAACAACGCAATATGCGATGAAACATGTCGAACTCATCGGCCTGTTGAAGATGGACTTCCTCGGTCTGCGCACACTGACGGTCATCGACGATGCCGTCAAGATGATAAAGGCGATTCACGGCAAGGAAATCGACCTCGATAAAATTGACCTCGACGAAAAGGCAATTTACGAACTATTCGGTGCAGGCAGCACGATCGGCATATTCCAGTTTGAATCGGCCGGTATGCGCGATTATCTCTCGAAACTCAAGCCGACCTGCCTGACGGATTTGATTGCTATGAACGCCTTGTATCGACCGGGACCGTTGGATTCCGGAATGATCGATACCTATATCAAGCGCAAACACGGCGAGGAAAAGGTCACATACGAGCATCCGATTCTGGAGCGTATCCTGCAGGATACCTATGGCGTTATCGTGTTCCAGGAGCAGGTATTGCAAATCGCGAACCGGATGGCGGGATATTCGCTGGGCCAGGCCGACCTGTTGCGCAAGGCAATGGGTAAAAAAGATATCGCCATCATGCAGGAGCAGAAGAAACGCTTCATCGACGGGTCGGTAAATAACAAAGTCGACCGCAAAGTCGCCGAGCATATTTTCGATTTGATCGAAACCTTTGCGCGGTATGGATTCAATCGGGCGCATTCGACCTGTTATGCGATTTTGGCCTATCAGACGGCATGGCTCAAAGTGCACTATCCTCATGAATTCATGGCCTCATCGATGACATCGGAAATGGGCGATTCGGACCGCGTGGTTGTCCTCATGGATGAATGTCGCCGCATGGGTATCGAAGTCGTGCCTCCGGATGTCAATGAATCGATGGGAACTTTCACGGTCGTAAACGATAAAATCCGGTTCGGCCTGCTGGCGATAAAAAACGTCGGCGCCGGACCGGTGGAACAGATATTAAAAGCGCGAGAATCCGGCGAAAAGTTCGAATCGATGGCCGATTTCGTCAGCCGCGTGGACCTTCATTCGCTCAACCGGCGGGCGCTCGAATCGATGATCGCCGCGGGGGCGTTCGATAATATCCATCCGAATCGGGCGGCCATGATAATGGTACTCGAGGAAATGATATCCTACGGACAAACAATTCAGGAGACTTCTCATACCGTCGATATGTTCGGCGGCGGCGCCGAAGATTCCACTCGCCGGGCTCCCATAATGCCCGACACAGAGGAATGGCCGATTTCCGAGCGATTGAACAAGGAAAAAGATATGCTCGGATTTTATGTCTCCGGCCATCCCCTGGCCAAATTCCGGCGGGAACTGGATCGGTTTGCGGGCAAGACGACCCGGGATATCGTTTCGGAGGATGATGGCCGGGAGATTTGCATCGGCGGTATCGTCCAGACCCTGAAAATTATGATCGATAAGCGCGGCAATCAGATGGCGTTCGTGACGCTCGAGGATTTCGCCGGAAGCATGGAACTGATTGTTTTCTCCGATTGTTATGATAAGTCAAAGACATTTTTGACCGTAGACAGTATTATCCTGGCCTGGGGCCGGGTCTCGACGCGAGAAGGACAGGCCTCGAAGCTGATAGTATCGCGGATTGTCCCGCTCTGTAATCTGGCCGAGCACTTCAATTGTCGATTGGTCTTAGACATTGAACGAAAAGACTTTGCGAAGATCGACTCGGTATGGCCGATGCTCGAAACCTACCGAGGAACACAGGAAATACTGGTTCGGACGCGACATGATGGAGAAGAAATTCTGATTCGACCGCGCAATCTTCAGGTAAGGCTCGACTCGGAAGTTGTCGATAAAGTCAAAAACCTGTTCGGCGAATCTCGGGCCTATCTCATCCCGATGGCCAATTAGGATAGAAAGACCTTGCTTTTTCCTGATTTTGGCCTAAACTATTCTTAATTCGTCGCATATAAAGTAGTATCTATAACTGACAACCCGGCTGGACTCCGGCACTGGAGCATTATGAACGTTCGGACAATTTGTATCCTGGTGGCCCTCTCGTTTACTCTGGCTGCATTTGCGGTCGGCGGCGAGAAAGACAAGAGCAAAGACGACCACACCGCCAAGAAAGTCCTCAATACCACAAATGAGAAGAAAGACGCCATCACCTGGATTCGCTATGACGAGGGTATGGATCTGGCCGCCAAAAAGGGCAAGAAAGTCTTTCTCGAATTCACGACAAAATGGTGCGGCTGGTGCAAGAAGATGCACGCGACGACCTTTAAGGATTCGACGATTATCCGGTATCTGACCGATGATTTTATTGCTATCAGCATCGACGCCGAATCGCATGATTCGCTCAATGTCGGCGGTTTTTTGACTACTGAACGGGGCGTCGCTCGCGATTACGGCGTCAGCAGTTATCCGACCTATTGGATACTGGAGGCCGACGGCACGAGGATCGCGCCGATTAAGGGATATAAAGACAAACAGACACTCGGCGATATGCTGGAGTTTGTGTCACTGCCGAATTATCAGGATTTGAAATTCCAGGATTTCCTGGAAGAAAAATACAACAAGAAGTAGCGGATGGCATGTTGGAGAACCGGCGTGTCCCCTGCCTTTAGAAAGCATTCGATGATACGATTCAGCCTAATAGTATTACTACTTCTGGCATTGACCGCATGCAGTAATGATAACGGCCCGGAAGGAGAAACGACCTCCGCAAGCGGCGCATCGGCCACATCGATGCCGACAAATGATCGCGAACGCTTTATGCTGCGCGATGTCGACGGCGCGGTGCGAAAATGGTCGGAGTTCTCCGGAAAGCCGATTGTCATTAATTTCTGGGCAACCTGGTGCGGTCCGTGTCGCATGGAAATACCTACTCTGAAGGAATTGTACAAAGAGTATCATTCTCAAGGCGTTGAGATCATCGGCATTTCCATGGATCAGCAGCAGACAGTCCGAAATGTCGTACCATTCGTCAATCAGATGGAAATTCCCTGGGTTGTCGTGTATGGCGACAGAGGATCGGCAACGGAATTCGGACTGGGCGGTAGCATCCCGATGACTGTATTTTACAATGCCGCAGGTGAAGAGACCGGACGCGTCACGGGCGCACAGCCGCATGATGTCTTCCGCAAGGAATTCGAAAAAATGATTCGTTAGTGTTATTCAGACAAAGCGAAACAAAAAAGGCCTCGTTATGTAACGAGGCCTTTTTTATTTTCGAGATATCTATTTTATAAGAAGCATCTTCTTGGTCCCGACGTAATCATCGGCTTTCATGCGATAGAAATAGATACCTGATGCAACCGCTTTCCCCTCTCCATCCGAACCATCCCATGAAATTTCGTACTCACCGGCCGGTTTTTCCTCGTTCAGTAGGGTCACGACTCGCTGGCCGAGGATATTATAGACTTCGATTGAGACTCTCGCCTGCCTGCGCAAGGAGTAGGCAATTGTTGTAGACGGATTGAACGGGTTCGGGAAATTTTGTTCGAGTGCGAATAGCCCGGGCAGGCCAACGGCATCATCATCGGCGCTGACCGGTGGCTCGTTCTTGATAACGGAAAGACTCGAGCCATTGATATTGAGGACAAACATTCGCTCTTCGGCGGACACATACAGAGCCTTTTCGGGATCGGTACCCACGCTGACCGTATGCAGCACGGAATCTCCGGCGCCATCAATAATCGTCACGGTATTGGGATATCTGTTAACGACATAAATCCAATCGTTATCGGTATCCTGACAAATCGATCGCGACCAGGTGCCGGTCGGAAGTGTCGCGATGACACCGTCTGTCGCACCGTCGATGATGGTGACTGTGGCGTCATCATGGTTTGCGCAGTATATCTTATTGTCGATGGCATTATAGCACAATCCAAAGGGCGCGATTCCGGCGGGTACATTTGTAATAAAGGCGTCGGTCACACCGTTGTACACGGTTACCATGTTGCCGTCAGAATTGGCGCAGTACACCTTGTTGTTGGTACTATTGAATTCGAGGTCGACCGGTTTATCACCGGCATTGCGGCGAATGATGCTGTCGTCACCAAGATTGACGATCATGACGCTGTCCCTGCTCTGATCGCCGACGTATGCCTTATTCGATATATGATTATAAACTATCGGATATGGTGAGGGGCCGACTTGCCAGTCATTATAGATGGAATCGCCGGCGCAGTCGATGAGCAGAAGTCTGTCCGTTTCAGGGAGGGACGCGAAGAAGCCGTTCAATGCCGGGGCCGGTGCGAATTCCGAAGCTGTGCTGAGCAAGTCGAATGTGCCGGTGATCTCATCTATCGAACAGTCGATAACACCGATCTGATCTTCATACGGCAGATTAAAAAACACTTTGTTTTCCGATTCGCTGCAATAGATATCGTATGGCTTTCCCGATGTCGTCAGTAGTTTAGTTGTCTGTTTCGTGTTGCAATCTACAACGGCGATTCGGTTGATGTCATACATGGAGCAGTAGATTTTATTTTCCACGGAATTGTAACAAAAGTCATCCGGGCGTCCGGCGAACGGTTCTGATTGCATAGTGGTATTCGCAGCGCCATCTATCAGGGTGACCGAGTGATCATCCATGTTGACGGAATAGACGACATCGACAGCAGGGTCGAAACCGACCGACCAAGCGAGTCTCCCCGTTGCGAGCGTATCTATGGCGATATCCGTCGTGCCGTTGACGATAACGACGGAATCCTTCTGTCGGTCGAAGATGTACAGCTTATCGTCGACGTTATTGTATACCAGGCGATTCGGAAATCCCGGTATCATGATACTATCGGTCAAAACGTCAGTTGCGCAGTCAAAAATGTGAACTTTGCGCTGATAATATAATGCGGCATAGACTGTATTCATTGTCGGATTGTAGCAAATGGCTTTCAAGTCGTCACCCGAGGGTATGGCCGTGATGACCGTGTCAGCCTCGGCATCGATGACGACGAGTTCATCATCCGAGGTATTGAGGACGTAGAGTTTGTTTTCGATGGAATTCCAGGTCATTTCACGAAGATTGCCATTGTAATAAATTTGGGTAATCAGGGAATCGCCGATGCCGTCGATGACGGCGACATTGTCGCCGGTGGCGCGCGAACAATACACCTTGTTATTCGTTCTGTTCAGGCACAGGTCGGCCGGTGTATATCCGACATTGACTACGGCCAGAATACTGTCGCTGGCGCAATCGATAACCGTAACATTAGCACCGGCGGCACAGTATAATTTATTGGCCAGCGAATTGTACAATGCGAAATAACAGGTCGTTCCGACGTACAGTTTCTTAATGAATGAACCCGCCGCGGCATCGACGATCAACAGACTGTCTCCCTCCCATTCCGTACAGTAAATCTTGTCTTCCTGATGATTATATACCATTTTTGTCACGTTTGACGGGATGGAAAAGCGCCGGACTTTTTCGGCCGTTGCCGCATTTATGCCGACAATTGTTTCACCAAATGGCCCAGACACATAGATGATATGATTGATTGTATCAATATCACCGGTTTGCGGCTGCAAGGCTCCGGAAAAGGCATCCGGCAGCGGAATTTCTGTTTCAACAACCTGATACTGCGCACACGCAAATGATACCAGGTACACCAAGACACACACAAACACACTTGTGCGAAGCATTGGATCCTCCCAGAGATAATTATGTACACCAGAGATTATTTCTCAATTGCCGCTTTAATATAAGTTAGTATGAATTATATTTCAAGTAGATGCGCGTTAAATTTATAGAACCATAAGAAAAGGCGGCCGGGTATAGGCCGCCTTTTGTTCGATGGTCGTGCGAGAAAGTAATTTTTTACGACTGTACGACTTTACCGTCACTCTTCTTGCCGATCGCCTCGAATGCGCTCCCCAGCGCCCCAAGTACGCCGGAGGCCTCAAGCGGCAGGAATACTTTGGATGCCTGCCCATTGGCGATCTGCGCCAGGGCTTCCAGGTACTTAATCGTCACGACATCCTCGGTCGCCTTCCCTTCATGGATAGCGCCAAAGACATTGATGGTTGCCTGCGCCTGTCCCTCGGCGATGGCGATTTCCTTATACTTATCGGCATCAGCTACCCGTTTGATCGCTTCCGCCTGTCCCTCGGCCGATAATATCGCCGCTTGTTTCTCACCCTCTGCCCTGAGGATTTGCGACTGCTTGAGCCCCTCGGCTTCAAGAATATTGGCTCGTTTCAGACGCTCGGCCTTCATCTGCTGGCTCATCGCCTGATTGATATCCATCGGCGGATCGATACGCTGGAGTTCGACGCGGTTGACGCGCACGCCCCATTTGTCGGTGGCGTTATCGAGGACATCGCGGAGCTGACCATTAATGACATCGCGCGAGGTCAGGGACTGGTCGAGTTCCATTTCACCGATGATGTTTCGCAGGTTGGTCTGCGCCAGCTTCGTTGCGGCCCGGATGTAATTACCGATTTCATAACGGGATTTAACCGGGTCCGTCACCTGGGCATAGATAACCGCATCGACCTCGACGCCGACGTTATCCTTCGTGATAACCATCTGTGACGGCACATCGAGAACGACCTCGCGCATATCGACCTTGATAACCGAGTCGAAAAACGGCACGATGATATTGAGGCCGGAATCGAGAGTCTTCTGGTATTTACCAAGGCGCTCGACAAGACCCTTTTCGAACGGCCGGATAATTTTGAAGGACATCATCGCCAGAATAAAGGCGAAGAAGACCAATGCACCGACGAATATGAATGTACCTTGCATGTTTTCCTCCTTAATCTATCTCAGGCTTCCTCGACGAAGAACTTGGCGCCTTCGATGCGAATGACCTTCACTTTCGTATCAACGGGAATCGCAGTTTCGGACCGCGCCTGCCAGATTTGGCCGTCGACGAGAATTTGTCCGGCGATTTCCGAGACCTCTTTTTTGACGATGCCGGTTTTGCCGAGGAATCCGTCGACATTGCTCGTGACCGGAGACGGTTTGGTGATTTTATTAGCCAGCGGCCGGGTTGCAGGAATCAGGGCAATTGATACGACTGCAAAGACGGCCCCCTGGGCAATCAGCGAATCCGTAAACGCCGCGGTAACTCCGGCGGCAATGGAACCGACAACGAAGCAGGCGAAAATGAAACCGGGCGAGAAAATCTCTATAATAATGAAGAGAACCGCCGCCGCCAGCCAGACCCAGATACTGACACTCATTTCCATAACAACCTCCAGAATATGCGCCCGTGGTAGTAGTTACACCCAGGCGGCCAGGTGATGTCTTCGAATATACCCCGGATACATGCGTTTATTCAATAAAAAACGAGTGGGTTGGCTAAATCGCGAGATTTTGACTCATGAGGTATTAAAACTCGCGACCTGAAGGTCGCGAGTCTGTTTTCTTTCATGTGTCTCGGGCTATTGTGTTATTCGGCGCAGGCCGGCCACACCTCAGGATCGCACGGGGCCGGGCCGCCTTCGTACAAATATGCAATGATATAATCAAGTTCCCAGATTTGAACGGAATTATCGCAGTTGATATCGCCTCCGCCGGGACATTCAGGAGTAATCGGTGGCCACTGATAATACCAGGCGATAAAGGCGGTGACATCCGTCATATCAACGGTGCCGTCGCCATCCAAATCTCCGCAAAGGCCGCATTCGGCATTCAGTGACGCGGTCGAGGCACAAAGCAGAATACCAAAACAGAAAAGAATAATAAACTTACGCATGTTTCCCTCCGTGGTTAATGTTATCCATGTGGCGTTTGAGCGCCATCATTCATTGTTTCATTTGTTCCATAAATTCGCCCGAGACTAAATTATTATAATCATTATTTATTTTTATGCAAGTATTTTTATTAATTTAATCTTCTTTAATTATATTAAATAATATTTCGTAGGGCGAAAGCAATAGACTTTTATATGGCCTGCGGCCACCCGGTCGCAGGCTTCATTGCTCATTATGCTCAATTTACTTGCGGAAGATCATTCGGCGCAGTTTGGCCATATTTCGGGGTCACAAGGAGCCGGGCCGTTTTCGAACAAATATGCAATCAAATAGTCAAATTCCCAAATTTGAAAAACATTATCACAATTCATATCGGCGTCTTCAAAACACTCGGGCATGAACGGCGGATCCCAGATTGCCCTGATCAATGCCGTTACGTCGGCGATATCGACACTGCCATCACCTGTGACGTCGCCACAAACACCGCAATCCGCCTGAGTCGATGCTGACGGCAGGCAAACCAATAAACCGCACACGATGAGAAAAACGAACAAACGCATAGATCCCTCCTTATCCAGGATTTGCTGACCGGTATCGCAGGATACCATTGTTATAATTTGAAATATCAGTCCCCGTGCTATTCTATAATACTAAATATAATATTATTTGCAAGTCAATAATAAATAAGTGTATTTAACTCTCAATACAGATTGTAATCATTCCGCTTTGCCGTTCTCCCGAGCCATCCGATGACATCCGATACCCTAATGACCTACAGGACATTCGCTCCGGCCATACTTCAGCATATCGGGGCGGCTGCTTTAGACAATTCTAACCTTGGATTACTTTGACTCGCGACCTGGTGGTCGCGAGTCTTTTCCATTTGCATGTCTCGGGCTATTGCGTTATTCGGCGCAGGCCGGCCATTCAACCGGATCGCAGGGGGCCGGACCAAAGTTGAATAAATAATCGACGAGGTAATCGAGCTCCCAGAGCTGCACGGAATTATCGCAGTTCATATCGGCGCCCTGTTCACAATTGGGTGTAATCGGATCCGGCCAGCGATAATACCAGTTGACAAACGCCGTCACGTCGCTGATATCGACATTTCCGTCGCCGGTCAAATCACCGCACACGCCGCAATCGGCATTCAGAGAAGTGGCAGAAAGACAGAGAATAAGGCCCAAGCAAAACATCAAAACTAATTTACGCATGTGTTCCTCCATGATTATAATTGTCCATTCGGCGCGGTTATCGCGCCTGTTTCGACATGTACATCTTTCCTATTGATTCGCCCGAGACGTTCTTAATATATAATACGAAATAATATTATGCAATCATTATTATATATTTATTGTTATTAGATATCATTAATCATTATAATGCTCCGTGACCTTGATATATACGGCGGATCGGGCGGCGAGCAACCGGCCCGCGATTTTAAGGTCGCGGGCCGAATCGGATACATCGTTTCTATCTCAGGACATTATTCGGCGCAGGCAGGCCATTCCTCGGGATCGCATGGCGCCGGGCCTCCATTGAAAATATAGTCGAAGAGATATTGGAGTTCCCAGGATTGAACCCCACTATCACAATTGACGTCACCGCCTAAAGGGCATTCCGGTGTTTCGGGCATCGCCGGAGGCGTAGGATAGTACCAATTCACGAAAGCGACGATATCATCGATATCGACAAAGCCGTCACCGGTCAAATCGCCGCAGACGCCGCAATCTGCCTGTACGGCCACGGTTGGGATAAACAAGAGAAATCCAAAACAGAGAGTGAACACGAGTTTGCGCATAGCATCCTCCTTGACGGTTAAAGCGCACACGGCATGGCTGCAATGCCGTTTTCAATGATTCGGTGGGTGAAAATCAATAAGATAATATATTTTACGAAATTAATATATGCGAGGCAAGCACAATAATAGTATTACAGATATGAACTATAAATATGAAAGTAAGCCTCCCGTTCCATATGACAGGAGGTGCTCCGGCTTTGGATTATCGAGATAGATATATTATACCGACGCTGACGGGCACTGGTTTTTCAATACACAGATTTCGCATTTGGGACGGCGGGCGATGCAGACGGCCCGCCCATGGTCAATGAACAGATGCGTCAGGATAATCCAGTCTTTTCGCGGAATAATTGCCATCAGATCCTGCTCGACCTTATTCGGATCGGATTGTCTGGTTAATCCAAGCAACCGAGCGATGCGCTTGACGTGCGTGTCCACGACTATCCCCTCGGCCTTATTAAACCAGGTTCCCAGAACAACCGATCCGGTCTTGCGTCCGACGCCGGGGAGTTTCGTGATCTCATCGAGCGAATCCGGCATCTTGCCGCCGTATTCATGCAGGATGGCGATGCTGGCGTTTTTAATCGATTTCGCCTTGTTGCGATAGAGGCCGATGGACTGAATAGCCTTTTCAACAGCCTCAATTTTCGCCCCCGCGAAATCCTCGATTCTCTTAAATTTCTTGAAGAGCGCAGGCGTGACCTTGTTGACTTGCGCATCGGTCGTTTGCGCGGACAATATTGTCGCGACAAGCAGCTGATGGGCGGATTTGTAGGTCAGGGAACATCGCGAATCGGGATATGCATCCTTTAGCAGTTGGATAATTTTTGCCGCGCGTTTTTTGATATCGGTAATCATTTATTTCGGTTTAAACTTCTTTGCCTGCCTATCGAAGTCGGCACTGGTTAGCTGTTGATACTGCTTTTTAGTATAGGCGAGTCGAGTCTTATCTGCCCTGGCGATAAATCCTCCGCTCGTGATTTCATTCAGGACGGCTTTCATCTCCCGCTTCACATTCGGGCCGATTACCTGCGGCCCGTTGACGATCGAGCCATATCTCGCCATCGGTGAGATCCGATTGAACATGCCGTCTAATCCGTATGTTTTTACCAAACTCACAATCAGGTCAATCTGATAAGCGACTTCCAAATAGGCATTCTGTTTCGGCAGTCCTCCTTCGACGAGAGTCTCGAATCCATATTTGAGCAGCCGCGCGAGACCTCCGCACAGCACGGCCTGTTCGCCGAACAAATCGCCGATGGCTTCATCGGCAAATGTTGTCTTAACCAGATGCGATTTCGGGATGCCGATTCCTTGTGCCAATGAGACGACGAGTTCCGTCCCCTTTTTAACATTCCCGGAGTAAACGGCATAGAAGGCCGAATATGGCTCTTTTTTCAGGAAGTTATCGCGTACGGCCAATCCTGGCGCGTGCGGTGCAAGAAGGAGAATCGGGGAGCCTTTCGGCGGTTCCACCTGCCTAAAATGGATTGATGAGCCATGAAGAAACACCAATGCTGGATCATTTTTGATATCGGTAAAGAAGGCTTCATTCAGGACGGCTGCGTGGACATGATCGGGAAGTGCAACGATGATGGCGCTCGCATGTTTGACGGCATCGGGAATGGATACTGACGCAATCTGATCCTTTTTTGCCTGTTTACGGGAAACCGACTTGGGCCGCAGACCGACAGTAACAGTGAATCCGGAATCGCGGAGATTTTGGGCTATAGCTCTCCCCTGTGAACCGTATCCGAGCACGGCGACGGACATCATTTTCTTCATAGGCACCTCTCAATCGACTAATAATATACGAGAATATCCGTCAGGGCCAATCGATTTTTAGCGGAATAATATTAATTGACAAAATGTGTGTGAGATGGTATCAAATAGATATGCCGAGTAGAGAAAAAATTTTGCTGCAACAGGTTATGGGGGCTCTGCAGGAAGACGTCGGCGCGGGAGATATCACCAGTCTGTCGACCATTCCCGATTCACTCGTTGGAGAAGCCCATATTGTCGCCAAATCAGACGGCGTTGTCTGTGGCTTACCGCTATGCGAACTGGCCTTCTTGAAAGTCGATCCTGAAATCGAATTCAATCCAATGTTCGAGGAAGGACAGGCCTTCTCCAAGGGCGACCGAATTGCGCTAATCAGCGGCCGGTATCGGTCGATCTGTACGGCCGAGCGCACCGCATTGAATTTCTTAATGCATTTGTCGGGTATCTCGACTTTGACGCGCAAAATGGTAACTGCCGCGGGACCGGATAAGGTGCGGATACTGGATACGCGCAAGACTACGCCGGGATTGCGATACATCGAGAAGTACGCCGTGGCGACAGGCGGTGGTGAAAACCATCGCTATGGATTGTATGATATGGTCTTGATAAAAGACAATCATATCGCGGCGGCGGGGTCGATTACGACGGCAGTACAGAAAGTCCGTGAGTTTTTGGCCTCGGATAAGTATTTGCAAATCTTTCACACCGACCCGAGCACCTGTGAGATCGAGGTCGAGGTGGAAACGAATGAGCAGTTGACCGAGGCGCTCAATTGCGGTATCGAGCGGATTCTGCTGGACAACAAATCGCCGGAGCATCTCAAAGAGATGGTCGCCCTGGCCCGTGAGCATGCCAACGGAACCGGCGTCACGCTCGAGGCATCCGGCAATGTAACGCTGGCCAATATCGAGGCTGTGGCACAAACCGGGGTTGACTATATTTCTATCGGAGCCCTGACGCATTCGGCTCCGGCCTGTGATTTTTCGCTTAAATTACTCAACGATGAATAATATCGCCGTCAACGCGCTCTCCGATAAGCTGCTGGCGCTTATTCGGCGGCGTTCCGGTCATGCCTATACACTCGGGTACATCCTCGGAAAACTGAAATGTACTAACAAGGAGCTGGCGCTCGCCGTCAAGCTGCTTCGCCAATCCGGGTATAAAGTCAGCCGGACAAAAAAAGGGACAATCGCCTTTACTTCCGCTCCCGATTTCCTCTATGCCAACGAGATTTACCATGGGCTGACGACGAAATTTATGGGCCGAATTGTACATGCCTATAAAAAGGTGCAGTCGACCAACACGATTGCATCGCAATTGGCATCCGCTGATGCTCCCGAAGGAACGATCGTTATTGCCGAAGAACAGACTCGAGGGCGCGGTCGATTGGGGCGGCAGTGGTATTCCACCGAAGGTTTCGGCATTTATCTATCGATGATCGTCTACCCCAAAATTGATCCAATGCACGCGCCGGGATTATCGATTCTGACTGCCGTATCGCTGGCCGACACTATCTCGGGATATGATGATCTCGATGTCAAGATCAAATGGCCCAATGATTGTCTGATTAATGGCCGCAAAGTGGCGGGAATCCTGACCGAATTATCATCAGATCTCGACCATGTGCATCGCGCGGTTATCGGAATCGGGATCAATATCAATCATCGGCGCCGCGATTTTCCCGAGGATATTCGAAAACGAGCGACATCTCTGCGCGCGGAGATGAAAGAAACGATACATCGGGTGGAATTTCTTCAGAGTTTCCTGCGCCATTTCGAAAAAGATTATGTCGCGTTTCGAAAAAACGGATTGATGGCATTTCGGAAGCGCATCATCGACTATAGTCTGCTGATCGGGAACCGGATTACATTGGATTACAAAGGGACCAGATTCACCGGCAAGGCGATCGACATTCATGAGACCGGCGGACTGATACTGGAACTGCCTGAAGGGAATCGCGTCTTTACGGCCGGAGAGGTGACGGTCGTCAAGGCATAAAAAAAGACCCCAATGTAAATCGGGGCCTTTTATCGCACAGGGGGTTGGGAAGGGGCTTTGCTAACTCTTCGAGAAACCTACATTTTTCATTACCAGGCCAAGGGTAAACAGCGCCGCCGTTACCGGTAACAGATAGAAGAAGCTGTACGGTAAAAACAACGACAGGACAAATGCCGAAACAAGCGCCGGCAGGGCGACAAAAAAGATCAGGTCGAAAGATAATTTCACCAGCTTATACAGGATCAATCCGACGACAACGGCAGCAATCAAATACGCGGCATAGAGACCGTTCTGGCCGAACGTGTCGACGATGAACTGCCGGATCGGATCCAGCATCTCTCTGTGCTGATCGATCTGCTGGGAAATAATCTGTGTCTGTGCGTTTGCTATGAAACTCATCTGCCTACCTTCTGTCCTTTACTTCGGCATTCTTGGTAACATATTAATCGACCGGTTCAATCGTCAGACTTGATTCACCGACATGGCTGAGGCCAATCATCCGGCTGGTCAGGAAATTTTTCGAGGTGATCCATTTCTGGGACAGCTCGAGAACCTGATCCTGGTTAAGTTCTTCTTCCCAGCCAAGAATAATATTGTCGAGGTGCTGATTGTCGACGATTACGTCGTCCATGGTTAGCGTAAACTTGACCTTCATAATTTCTACCCGCCTGCTTTCCTAAGGTTTCATCGTTTCACAGAGAGGGTTTTGCAAGCAGGGTGCCAAACGGCTTTTAGACAAAATTATTTACTTAAGTGATTGATGCACAACAAAATAAATTAATATCGATAACGTTGAAATAGATTCGAAACACTGGATTTTTATGGGATTCGCCTCGACAGTATAGGGAGAATCCAATTATTCGAGCAGTGGCGTACGGGGTGGAAAAACAAGGAGTTAGGAGGTATTTTGAGATGCCGGGAAATGAGTTTGATTGCCGATCAAATCATGTACTCATACCAACAAAGATAAATGCATTGGATTGCCCATTGGCCAATGAGTAGATGTCTGCTACATGAACGGACGCAAAAATGGCAGCCACTTACTCCCAACTACAATAGAAACGGCGGGGCGCCAAAGCTCCCCGCCGTTTTCAAGGCAGAGATGATTTCGGGGGGCGAGTAGAGGGTCCGGTATCCTGGGAAAAGATTTTAAGGATTAATCTCCCGTTTCGGCAGCGCGCGGCTAACGCACTTTATCCACCCCGGGCTTCCACTTTCCCATAAAAGCCCATCCCCCTCGCGGGAGATTAATCCATATACGGTCCCCCTCGGCATTGAGTCATCCCTAATCCTGAGGAACAACATGACTTCCGGGACCCGAGGCGGTTCTCCCTGAAGCAACCTCGAGAGCGGAAGTATATCTTTAATTTATTCGGAGCACGCGCCGCCGGTTGCGACACCCCTCATGCTACAACAGACAGGAGCGCGCACTCCTTGCCAAGAGAAAAGGCAGCGACTTACTTGTCCTCGCTTTCTCGACGTTATCATGCCAAACAGGCGTACTTAAATCAGTGGGATTGATTTTGTTGTGAGATTTTGCCCTGCTGTCTGATTAAGGAGCCCTGAGGGTGGGAAGCGGGCGCGTGAGGCACTCCGCACTCAAAGCTTACACAAATACTATAAGCGCACCGCTTGTTTTTGTCAACTACTTATTTCCTAATCGCAAACTTTGCGATTGGGGCCGTTCAAAAGTTTAACACTTCTTAACAACCCAAAATTGATGCGCTGTTGTAAAAGGTATTGACAAACGAAGGGAACCGGACGAAACATAGAAAGTACAAACAAAGCGGAACCCGCAGAAAAAATAACCGATTGAATTCGGAGGAGATAAATTATGAAAAAGCACGTGATACTGGCCCTCACCGTCGTGCTTGCCCTGACCCTCGTGCTCGCAGCAACCGGGATAGCCGACACGAAAAAAGGTTCTGAAAACAAAAACCCATACATCGGCGTGTACACCCAGAGCAACGATGAAGATGTAGCCGATGCCTTCGATTTGCCCACGGATAAGGGGATCGTTGTCGTTGACATTATTAATGGTTCTCCTGCCGATGAAGCAGGGCTTGAGGAAGGCGATGTTATAATCGGTTTCGACGGTCATGACATTGACGGATCGAAGGCGCTCAAGGATTTCGTCGTCGATAAAAACATCGGAGATAAGGTCACTGTCGTCTACATGCGCGGCGATGATACGAAAAAGACTACTATTGAAATTGCCAGTCGTCCGGAGGAATTTGAAAAGCAGGTTCTGATCGAAAAAAACGGCCCGTTCGGATACGCTCGCACCTGGATGAATAACGGCGAGAAATCCGGATATATCGGCGTGTCGATTCAGGATTTGAACGAGCAACTCGGTGATTACTTTGGTGTACAGGACGGCAATGGTGTCTTAGTTGTCGAAGTTATGGATGATTCCCCTGCCGCCAAGGCCGGGCTCAAGGCCGGTGATGTCGTCATCGGCGTGGATGATCAATCGATTGAGGCCTCGCAGGATTTACAGGAATACATCGCTGCGAAATCGGAAGGCGATAAGGTCGATGTAAAGCTGCTGCGCCGCGGCGAAAAGAAGACGCTGTCCGTTGAAGTCGCTGAGAGTGAGATGGGAATGAACGCATTCACCTTCCCGAACCTCGGTAATTTCGGAATGCCGCAGATATTCGACAAGAACGGACGCTTCCATTTTTACGGTGACAGCGATTTCGACGATGACAACATCGTCATCCGCAAGGGGCGGTTCATGGATGACGACCACGATATCATCATCCACAAGAATAACAAGGACGACGACGATAATGACGTCTACATCCGCAAGATGAAGCGCGACAATAATGATAGTGAAGATATAGATCAACTGAAAGAAGAACTGAAATCTTTGCGAAAGGAGCTCAAAGAGATTAAAGAAAAACTGGATTAAACATCCAACACGCAACGCATCGCAGCCTGCCGATCACACGGCTCGGCGGGATGCGATTTCCGAACTCCTGCCTTATGCAAGAATCGGATAGGTACTAAAGGCTCAAGACATTCAACAACTCCCTCCTTCTATCTAAAACCCACCCCCCGGGTCCTCCCCCCGGGGGTTTTTATTTCGGTCAATGCGGGAATTTCAGCCAATGACTTTAATATTTATAACAATTCCATTGACACAAGACATAAGAGCAACTTTATTATGTATCGGGCTACCTATCATTGAGCACAAAGCGTTAATCGAGTTTCTACACACATTTTTACTTGTAGGAGGCATACTATGTCGAGGGGTATATGTGCGACTCTGCTAATGGTATTTGTATTGTCGGTCGCGGCATTGGGGGCCGTTCCCGGGATCATTAATTATCAGGGAAGATTGACCAATGAACTCGGAACCGCATTGGCCGATGGTACATACGATATATCATTTACCATTTATGACAATGAATTTGCGGGAAATATCGTCTGGAGCGATACACTGGCGGTCGTCACCACTGTTGGATTATTCAATGTCATGCTGGGGAATGATAATCCGATTGATGTGGCCATTGCCGACAATGATAATCTTTGGCTGGCGCTGTCCGTTGACGGCGGCAGCGAACTGGATCCGCGGCAGCGATTAATCGCCGTTCCATATGCGTTTCGCGCCGAAAATGCCGGTCATGCCGTGATTGCGGACACATCATTCTATTCGCATACGGCAATCTATGCCGACACGGCTATGGTCGCAGGCGCCGACAATGATTGGATAATTTCCGGTAACGATATTTATCATGAATCCGGCAGTGTCGGCATCGGGACAATATCGCCAACCACAATGCTCGATGTGAATGGCGTTATTACCGCACTCGGCGGAAATTCTCAAATCTGGAATTCCGCCTTGTTGCAGAGCAACAACTTGAGCGACCTGGGCAGCGCCTCGGCTGCGCGCTCCAATCTCGGGTTAGGCACACTTGCGACGCTGAACACGATCAACAACGGAAACTGGTCGGGAACGGCGCTGGCTTTGACCAATGGCGGTACCGGTGCGACGACGGCATCCGGTGCGCGTACTAACCTGGGATTGGGAACGCTGGCGACACTGAGTACAATCAATAATGGCAACTGGTCCGGAACTGATCTCACTGTTGTCAACGGCGGAACGGGCGCTTCGACTGCCAGTGCAGCCCGCACCAACCTTGGGTTGGGAGATTTAGCTACTCTAAGTTCAGTAAATAATGGTAATTGGATCGGGACAGATCTGGCAGTCGGAAACGGTGGAACGGGAGTATCCTCCATTACGGCAGGGCGTCTGGTAAAAGGAAACGGGACAAGCCCATTTTCGAATTCACTGATTTACGACAACGGTAGTCGTGTCGGCATCGGAACGACATCGCCTGGCGCTCTCTTCGATGTCAATGCATCCTCGACTCCGGCGGTATCATTCCGCAACAGCTCATCCAGTGAACCGACAATGTTTCTATCAAACGGCTCCTCCGGCGAAGCGCTTTTTGTGGGAAATCAAGTCTCCGGGGCAACTTACCCGGTGCATGTCGTCGGATATAATAATGCCGCAACCAGTAAAGGCCTCTGGGTGCGAGGCGAGACAAAAATCGAGGGTAACCTGCTTCAATCGAACGGCACAAAAAACGCCGTTATTCCGACATCACTCGGCATGACTAAAGTGTATTGCCAGGAATCACCTGAGGTGTGGTTCGAGGACTTCGGCGAGGGGCAGCTGGAGAATGGAAGCGCCACAATTAGGCTCGATCAGATATTTTTGGAAACGGTCGTTATCTCAGACGACCATCCCATACAGGTGTTTTTAACGCCGTATGATGAGTGCAACACGCTTGTCGTCAAGCGCCATGCGGAGTCATTCGAGGTCATCGAAAGCAATGGCGGCCGTCACTCCGCTGCATTCGGGTATCGTGTAGTTGCAAAGAGAAAGGGATACGAAAAAGAACGATTTGAAGTCGTGAAGGATAACGATTTCGCGACGACTTCCGCAATCGGTTCATCAAACGAAGGAGAATAACCATGGCCGGAAAGTATAAGTTATGCCTCGCCGCGGTGTTTCTCCTGTTGGTGCCATTGCTTGCCTCTGCGAATCCGATTACTATCGAGGCACAAGACGTTTCTGAAATGCTTCGGCAGGCGCGGACAAACGGTATCAATGTCGACGGTGCACTATTTGATGCGGCCGCGGCGGAAGACACGACCGTGTTCTGGAAAGTCGTATCATCGGGAGGAACGACATCCCAGGGAGGCGGTATTGCCATCACCGGTACAATGAGCCAGACCATTATTGGCGTATCCGAGGCTCCGGGTTTGATCGTTAGGCATGGATTCTGGCAGAATTTAAATGCCTGTCCGGGGCAAACTCCGGGAGATGCGAACGGTGACGGCATCATTGATAGTATTGCCGATGTTGAATACTTGATAGATTTTATCTGCTCGGGCGGTCCTCCGCCTCAACCGCTCGCCAACGGCGACCCCAACGGCGACTGCATCATCGATACGCTGGATATCCTGTTTCTCGCACTGGGCTCGACACCCGTCGAATGCACCTGCGAGGATCCATCGATCGGCTCGTGTGTCAGCCTGGATATCTGTCAGTATTCCTATTGCGACCCGGTTTTCCTGGTGTGTCCGGCCGGTGATGCGCCCTTCCGCGTATATCTGCGCGACGAATTCGATAATCCTATCGTCGGAGAAGGATCGGTCTATATCGAATTCATTCAATGTGACGAGGCGCTCGCCTGCCACGAATCGGAATCCGATTTCACGATGATAACGGCGGCGACGCCATCCGACGAAAACGGGATGGTCACATTTTATATGCAGGGCGGCCGTTGCGGCGACTTGTGCATGGCAGTCGTCAAAACCAATGCCTGCGTCTTCGATACCGTGCCCGTGAAGATGCTGGATAACACCGGCGACCTTATCGTGTCGGTCAGGGATGATTTCAACTATTCATCCTGCAACGACTATACCGGCGAGGGGCTCATCAATCAGTCGGACTATGCGCTGTTCTCGCAGCACATCGGGCATCGCTGCGACCTCGATCGCTGTGAGATGTTCGGCTATGCGCTGACCGTCGATCCCGAGAACGACCTGATGCCCAACCAGCAGGTTTCGATTTCCTTGAACCTGTACAATGATTCGCATGATTCATGCCGCGTCGATGCAGTCGGCTTCTTCGCCGAGGGATTCGGCTTGCAGGGCGAGGTATTCATAGAGAATGTTCCGCTCGATACGATTCTCGGTCCGGGACAGTCCGCCGCGATCACGACCGATTATATCATCCCCGACACCGGCCTGGGGTGCCTGAGGGCCAAGTTTACGACCGATTGCTGCAGCACATTGATCGTCGTCGAACGCTGCTTCGATATCATCTGGGAGTGCTCGCCCGAGGAGCTGGTGTGCTATGAGTTCTCCATCGGCCTCGACAGTCTCCCCGTGCTTGACACGGTCTGGACCAGGTTCCTGCCGCCGTCCGGGTGGACCTATTGGGAAACGCATATGCCGCAGTTCCCGCTTATGACTCCTGACACGGTGAAATTCTCCATCTGCACGCCGAATCTCGTTAACCTTGGCGACACGGCCTCGGTGATCCTGACCACGTGTTATGATGCCGAGTGCGAGGAGTTCCGCCAGTTTGAGTGCCGGGTCATGATTACCTCGCGTACGGGAGATGTGAACGGAGATTGCCGCGTCAACATCGGAGATGCGGTGTATCTTATCGAGTACATTTTCCGAGGCGGCCCTCCTCCGAAGCCGCTGGAAATCGGCGATGTGAACTGCGATGGATCAGTAAATATCGGAGATGCGGTGTATCTTGTGAACTATATTTTCCGGTCTGGGCCCGAGCCATGCCTGGTCGAGCCGGATGTTTCGATCATGAGCATGCAGCGATAGGACGGCATGTCGCATCGATAGTCTTTTGATGGCAGCGGCAGACTTCTTCGGGAGTCTGCCATTGCTGTCTATGCGCCTGACCTCCCCCCAGCCCCTCCTCGGTAAAGAGGGCGAGCGGATTGTGCCGGTATTATTCTCTCTTCTACAATATTCCATCAATGCATCAATAACCACCGGTCATTGCGAGGAGCGAGGCTTCCCAGTCGAGCGACGTGGCAATCCGCTCTTGCCTCTTCCGTAGGGGCCTGGTCTCCCGGCCCGCATGAAAGAAATTTTTCGTGGTTGGTGTACGTCCTCGTGCACAAACAATCCATGTATTGCGGGAACCCACCCTTTTTGCAGGGCCAAAAAGGGATGGGCCACAACCTCGTCATTCTGAGGAGTTCGCCTAGGCGGCCGACGTGAGAATCTGCTCTTGCCTCTTCAATTCGTGTCACATTTGCAAAAAAATCGTGTTGCCCTGACAGAATCTGTCAGGGAGAGTCATATTTATTCTTGACAACACCTTGAATCATATCTACTTTGTAAGATACAAGAGAGGGTGGCGCAGGGCGACTGACTTCACTCTATCAAAATATCCCGTGCCCGCCGGATGGTCGCATCCGCCGGGAATCGTCACCTAACACAAATCTTTAATATGGAATCTCAGACGAAGTCGTGGGGAACAGATCGCATGAGAGGCAGGTGTATTATGAAAAAGTCAATCGTCTTTTCACTGATTATACTCTTGGTGCTGTGCGTATCGCCGATAATCGCAGGCGGCGGCCCCCCTAGCCCCACCGAAGCCACCCGCCCCGCCGACGGTACACCTGATGATACGAATGAAGGAACTGATTGGGATGATCCGGTACAATCGGCAGTGATTCCATTAGAAGAGGAAAATCTTACGCTAAATGCTGAATCAATGGATATCCCTGTAACAATCATCAGAGTAATTGAAATTCTTGACAATTCTCTAAACTGTATAACATCAATCGTTAACGTGGGCAGTTAAAACTATGGATACTCAGACAAATGTATGTTTGCATGAAATAAGGCAATTTATACAGAATCGACAATTCGCACATGCCCAGCAACGTTTAAGGGCCATTGATGTGAAGGAATTATCGGATGTTGAAAAGGCCCATTACTACTTAATATCGGCTGAAGTTTATCTTTATCTTGGCAAACTGGAGAATTTAAATCTATTGAAGGTCGCATTAGATTATTTTGAGAAGACAAATGATCATAAAGAATATGCAAAAGGGAAATTTCTTTTAGGTTGGTTCTTTATTGAAAAGGGTGATTATCTTGAGGCGAGAGAGTTTCTTATTGAATCATATGTATATTATAAACGCTGCAAATTAGTTCGTGAACAGGGCAATGTTTTAAATAGGTTGGCCTTCGTATCTTTTAAAATTGGTGACAATCGACTGGCTTTAAGACAATTGGAGCAAAGTCGCGAGATTTATAGTTCATTAAAAGACTATGATAATGAGATTGCGATATTAATAAATATCTTTTCGATATACTATAATCATGGAGAATTGAGGAAGGCTCGGTCTATACTGTATCAAATACAGAGCTTCGGGACACATGCAAAGAATCATTTACCAATTATCATAAATTCAGCAATGCTCGATTCACTATATTTTAATTTCAAAGGTGCATTTAAAATAATTACCGAGTTTCCCATAGAAGATCATCAGGAATCACGCCGAGGCGCCATCTACTACGAAAACCTCGGGTGGATACACCTGCTGGCCGAGGAATATCAGCCCGCGCTCGAGGCGCTCCAACAAGGCCTGAGTATCTCTCTGGAAATCGCGCCCAAATCCGACCTCGTCTCGCAAATCAAACGCCGCATCGCCGATGCTTATTTCGGCCTCAAACAATACGACAAGGCCAAGCAGTTCGCCGACGAGGCGCTTCAAGTGTCCGAGCATCTCAATGAGCGCGTCGAAATCGCCGCCTGCTGGCGCGTCTTCGCACAGCTCGATGCCATTGCCGGTAAGGAGCAGTCTGCACGCGAGTGGTTCGCCAAGGCCATCGAGATGTTTGCCATGATCGAATCGAATTATGACCTGGCCGTCACACGCTACACCGCCGCGACCTCCGGCCTCTATCGCAACGGCGAGCGCCAGGCGCTCCTGTATATGGCGCGCAAATATTTCGAGACCGAAGAGGTCGCCTACTTCGTCGAAAAAGTCGACCGCGAACTGCCCGGCCACAAAGTTGCGGCTCCCCCCGCCGGCAGCACCAAAACGCCGATGATCGCCGTTTCAAAAACGATGAAGGACAACCTCGAGATGGCGGCCAATATCGCCAACTCGCCGATGTCCATCTTGCTGCTGGGGCCGACCGGTACGGGCAAGGATCAACTCGCCCGCTACATCCACGAGCTCAGCGGCCTCACCGGGGATTTCGTCTCCATCAATATCAGTGCGATTCCCAACGACATGATCGAGGCGGAGCTGTTCGGGCACGGCAAGGGCGCCTTCACGGGCGCGACCGGCGAGCGGATCGGTTTGATCGAGCAGGCCAATGGCGGCACGCTGTTCCTGAATGAAATCGCGGATGCGACGCCGCAGATGCAGGCGAAACTGCTGGATGTGCTCGAGCGAAACAGCCTCCGCCGCCTGGGCGAGAATGCCGAGCGGACGGTCAGTTTCCGGCTGTTGTCGGCGACCAATGCCGATTTGAAGGAGCGGGTGGGCAACAACCTGTTCCGGCCCGATCTGTACCAGCGGCTGAGGCATGTGGAAATTCACCTGCCGCCGCTGTCCGAGCGGATCGATGACATCGCCCCCCTGACCGAGCATTTCCTGCACCGCGCGGACCTGTCGGTCAATGGCAATAGCGAGGCGTTCGCACGGCTGGTCACGGGATTGGAAAATCGCGATTGGCCGGGGAATGTCCGGGAGCTCAAAGCCGAACTGGAGAAGCTGATCGTACTGTGCGAGCGGGATATCGCGAAGATGGCCGACCGGGTGATGGCGGATTATGTGCCGGAGCGCGAGCGGCTGGCGGCACTTCTGGAGCGGCACGCCTGGAACCGCAGCGCCGTCGCCCGCGAGCTGGGGATTGGCGAGAGTTCGGTTCGCAGTAAAATCAACAGATATGGTCTCGCGCCGAATTCGCATCTGCGAGAAGAATAGCCGAAAAAACTCGCATCTGCGAATTCTTCCGCATCGCATTCCATAATTATCACACAGCAATATCCTCCTAACTAAAAGCAATCACACACATTACACGATTTACAAACTCGCCCGCCTATTCCGGCACGGTTGTTGATATATGGTTTTCCAGAATTGCTGAAGGAATCCTCCTTGAGGCGAGACGGTAACTCCCTCTCTTGTATGATGGGGGGATGTACCCCCCTTTTGGCTGTCGCGAGGCGGACCTGCTTGCAGAGGGTGAGAGCGGGTTTCGGCCTTCGCGATGGCTGATTGTAGCGCGTGTGTGGATCGAGGGAATGCGACGTATCCCTCGTCTATCGACGGTATCCGGCCGGAGGACTCCACCTTTAGGTTGTTTCGCATCGACCTTTGATGGCAATCGGAAATTGAGGTGAGATGCGCGACACCCGGCGGGGTTAATCCCCTGCGCTCTCTCTCCGGCCGGTTGCCTGGAACTATGGAAATATCAGCTAAGGCCTTAACGATAATATAAACAGTCAAGGTATTTGTAATTGCCTTGATAGACAATATTCATTAACCTTGGAGGTAGCTATGAAAAAACTCGTCATTACATGTGCATGCCTATTGATAATGGGATCAATGGCATTGGCAGATAATGTTATAACGGGTGTCACAGATTTCAGTATAAGCGGGATGGAAACGAATATCGCGCCGCCCCCGGTCGATGCCATGAATACTTTATTGGAGGCCGGATATATTACAGAAGCCGATATTGCATTTATTTGGCGTCTGTATAACAACCCTGGGGATGAATTGGATGAATGCGAGATCTCATGGTGGATATTCCTGAAATCCTTATGGCGCTTAATAGAACGTGCCGTAATGCTATATGAAACAATAAAGGCAGGTCAGGATCTGGCCAATTGGCTAGACTCATTACCGGGCGGCAGCGGAATACCGTCAGATTACCCGGTTCCCCGTATATGCGGCGAACCAAATCAATAGTTTTCAATATGGGGGGACACGATATTGTTCCCCCTTATTAATAGTATGATACTTGATTATATAAATGAACGACAAGTTCCTCGGGCCTTTGTGCTTATAACTATTGCCTTTTTTGCAGTAGGACTAGTACCGTACTATCTTGGATACGCTTTTATTCTTTTTCTTTTATATAAACGAAAAAAAATAGTAGATCAGGATTATCAAATCGGATTTTCTCCTAAAATAGGCAATAGAACGAAAAAGTATATTATTGTGCTCATTTGTGTCTTTCTTTCCGTAAATACATTTTTGGCACTGCTGATTACAATTGGAAAGAGCAGTATTGAAATATCAAGCCCAGAAGACATCGAGTTGATCACTCAAGTCAAGCTTGAAACTCCCCCCTTCGAGGATTTCTCACCAGAAATCTATAAAGCATTGTACTTATATGATTGGGCAAAAATCGCGAAATATTCAGTGCGCCCATTAATAAACATTGTTTTACTGCCGTCTATAATCGAATCAATTTTGGTCTTTAGTCTGCTTCTTTCGGTATTACTAAAGCATATAAGCGCCAGGAAAAGCATCATTATTGTTTCTGTTTATTTTGCGCTACTACATATTTTTCAGGCGGGATTAATTGGCACCTTTATAATTGCACTAAGTGCTCCGCTTGATGCTTGGCTGTACATTAAATCAAAATCGCTATATCCAACGATATTATATCATGCCATGTGGAATTTTACGATTTTCTTTCAAATCTGTTTTTTAAACTTGGGACTTTTCCCGCCAATTGGAATTTAATGGTGGGATTATAGAGTAAGCAATCAAGAATTATCTGCTAAGGCCTTAGCGATAGAATTAACGGTCAAGGTATTTGTGATCGCCTTGATAAAATATACTCATTTACCTAGGAGGTAGCTATGAAGAATTCTATGCTTATGGTTTTATGCATTTTGATTCTAGTGTCTGCAACAGTTGCCGTGACAGATATTCCCGAGAATGAAACCGGTGATATTTCCGGAATTGCGGATCAAATCACACCTTTAGTTGTTATTGCAGATCCGCCGCCGGGAGACGCCCTGGATATATTGGTGAACGAAGGATATATGACATCGGAAGAAAGAGATTTATTCTGGGATGCGTATAATGAGGGTGTTGATGAAGCTGAAAAATCATCTATTTTAGAGATTGCTCTTAAAATCTGTAAGAAAATAGCCGGACAAAGGAAACCACGTATAACTGTTCAAAAAGCTATAGAAGAATTGGCCGAATGGGTATGCGATAATATATCCGATAGTTCAGGGGGAAGCAGTGGGCCATGTACGGCTTGCCAGCAAAGCTATCAACAGCCTTTGGAAAACTAAGTAATATTGGGGAGGAATACTCCTCCCCCCCTAATTGCCCGGGATGTTTTTCATTAAATAGTAAGTCTGTCTAAACGTCTTTACTTTAATAATACCATCGCCTTTTTGGCAAATAGGGGTCAAAGGTGAAATTCAAAAAGTGTAGTCTGATAATAATCCCGACGCTACTAATTCTGATGAGTTGTACCTCAAATAGATATCAATACTATAAAGGCAAGCGATTGGCAAAAAACAGGGTCAGTATCCTTCATACAGGACCATCTGTATTCATTTATACGGTGAATGGCAATAAAACTAACGACGGTTATCCCACACGAAACAATTATGATGACGGTGTATGCAGCTATGGACGAAATATCGAGTTTTTGCCAGGCGAATATACATTTCTAGTATTCTATGCGGGATACTATGAGTTTACAAATCAAGGATACAACTGGATTAAAACAGTTGAACCGGGATCGATGGCATTTTCCGGACCATACGTAATGAGTGATTTTAACACCCTCTTCCTGGATTTGGTTGCATCTGATACACTGACAATTACATGCCGGTTGGAGGCCGGTAAAGAATATGAAATTAGAGGACGCCTGGTGCAAAATCCAATGCGACCATTCGATACGAGGCAGTTACCGCGATTGATTTGCCCCAGAGATCCGGTTATCTACATCATCGGCAATATAGCCGATCCAACGAAAATTCTGCCTGTGCCGAGAGCATCGAACTTCACAATCACCGATTTCAAGTGGGAGGCATATATCGTCGAGGTCGGGAGCGATGAGGATATCGAGGATCAACTGCCGCAAAATCAACCTCTGGCCAGAGCAATCGAGGCCGGGCAGGCCGAATTCGCAGAGTTTCTCATCGCCGCCGGAGAAGATATCGACATCGAATTGCCCGGCAAGATCACGCCGCTCCATAATGCCGCATCATTGGGCCAAAAAGATGTCGTCGACAAACTGATTAAGAAAGGGGCTGATGTCAATGCCCGCTCCCAGACCGGCATGACGCCGCTGCATCTGGCTGCCGAGAGTGGATACGGTGACATCGTGAACATCCTTATCGCCAATGGTGCGCAAGTCGATGCCAGAAATGATATGAAGGCAACACCGCTCTTCTATGCGGCGGGAAACGGTCATGCCAAAACGGTGAGTATTCTCCTCGATAACGGCGCTGACAGTAATGCCAGACAATCGATTGACTGGACCGCCCTCCACCATGCCGCCCACGGCGGTCACGATGAAGTCGTGTCGATCCTCATTGCTCACGGCGCGAAACTCAACATCAAATCCGATATCGGTTTGACGCCATTAATGATCGCCGTCAACGAAAAGCATCCGTCGACGATGAAACTGTTAATCGAAGCCGGGGCCGATGTCGATTGCCGCGATAACGAAGGATGGTCACCGCTGCACTATGCGGCATTGAATGACTTGCCGGATGAAATGGCCGAGTTACTGGCGGCGGGAGCCTCGCCCTGCCTGCCGAACAAACGCTTCTGTACCCCGCTCCACAATGCGGCCCTTGTAGGTGATACTGTCTGTATTCGAATGCTTCTGAATGCCGGATGCGATATCAATGCAAGGATGAAAAACGGCTGGACGCCTCTGCACATGGCGGCGTTAAATGCGCGGGCAACCGCTATTCAGTTGCTGCTTGATCAAGGAGCAAATGTCAATGCCCGATCGGTTGACGGTGAGACGCCGCTCTTCCTGGCGAATCGCAAAGGCAATGTCATCTGTGCCCACACGCTCGAATCCCACGGCGGAGTTGAATAGCAAGGCACAACCGGCCAGTGGGATCCATTCTCACCTCGCAGATGGGACATCGGATGGGCCACCCGGTCTTTTCACATTTTCACACAATTAGTGATTGCTGTCACCAATCAGATAGGGTATATTATGTATTATCATCACGCACAAGGATGAAAGAATATCGTCAATGAATTTAAAGGCAATATTTAAAACACTTGCAGTTATATGTACTATTATGCTCTATCTTGCGCCGCCGCTTATGGCCGGATGCAAATTAGTCATAGACAATGCAATCTCGATTCCACTGCTCCCCGATATGCAGACCGAAACGACCTATTTGTTCGGTGATAATCACATTAAGGTCTCATCTGAAGATAAAAGCTCCTTACTTGTCAAACTCGTTGATATTGATATGGGCGAAACTCTGACAATGTTATACGATTTGGCGAATCATGTCAAATATTCTATAGACCACGATGAAAAATCGTTCACTATTGATTCACTTATTGATCAGGGAATCTTTTACGATTCGCTTCTGGCATCGCTTGATACGATGCAATTCGACAATGATATTAAATATGATTGGGGAATTAAACCGGAGGTCGTTCGAGAAGATTCAATTCTCAATATCCCTTGCCGCTTACTCGAGATCACCGGTTGTGGTAAGGTAGTTGATGATACGACCGAGGCTCTTCACTTCAGTCTCCAATGCTGGTTCGCCAAACCTGTAGGCGCCTATAATTGCATGGAGAAACCATATCAACGACTTATGGACATCGCCGGGTTTGATCCCTTTGAATTATTTCAGCCAATGGTGCTATTTGCCCCGGCTTTTGGAGTAGATATTGGCGGTATGACGTCAATCATAAGAGAATATAAAGACTTTCCTCTCCAAGTCACTTTCATTGTGCAGTCGGTTGAGGATGATTCACGAACGACAATTTTTTCCATGAGTAGAAAGCCATTGCATATTACAGATGATGATATTCCGGATACGGAGTTCCTATTGCCTGACGGATATACACAGGCAATCGAATAAATAGTTATAATCGAGGGGTTATATGAAAACATGTCTTGTCGCTGTGCTGAGTCTCTTGTGTCTGACCGCTTTCGCGGCCGCCGATGTTACGATGACATCCGAAACAATCATGAACGCCATGGGCATGTCAATGGGCGGCGGCACCATAAAAACATATGTCTCGGGCGAGAAAATGCGCATGGAGAGCATCTCCGAAATCGCGCCCGCATTCCCGATGATGCAACAGGACGCGCCGCCGAAGGCGACGTATATCACACGGCTCGATAAAGGAGTCAACTGGATCGTCTATGATATCGACAGCAGCTATGCCGTGAAGCAAATATCCGAATTGAAACAACTGATGGCCGAGGCTGCGAACGGCAATCAACCGAATGTGCCGGAACAGCAACTGGATTGGACAATCTCGGCCAAAACACTGCCCGATACAGACATAAACGGCTTTCTCTGCCATGGCGTAGCGCTGCATGGCGAACTGCACATGAGCGGCAGCCGGCAAGCCTTCGATTGCGAGGCCTGGGCATCGAATGCCCTCCCAGGGCAGGCGGAGCTTGATGCCTTCAACAAAGGCGCGGCTGAGGCGGCTGATATCGAAGTCTTCAGTAATCTGCAGATGCTGGAGCATCTCATGAAGGCACTGGGAGTCGATATCGAATCCTTGGCCTCCTATAGCGAGGATCTCGATGGAATCATCATTAAGACATCGCTGAAAGTCTTCATGCAGGTCAACACAGATATGATCAACCCGCCGAGCGCGAAGGACTCAGCAGATTACGAGCAGATAAAGAGTCAGCAGGAAACCGAAAACGCCGAGGATGACATATTCGCCGGTGGCCGGGAGGATGTCGATCCTGAGATGATGGAAGCGCTCGATGCCTTTGCATCGAGTACAATTGACGGCATGGCGGAAATGATGTCGATGTCGATGGAAATCAAGTTGATCGAAACCGACAAAGTCGATCCGGTTCTGTTTGAAATTCCAGAGGGGTATAAAGAGTTTTAATAAAAAAATACCCCGCGGCACTGCCGCGGGGTATTCAATTCATTATAATCACTATTGCTTACTCGCAGTCGCCGTTTTTCTGGGCGAGACGATAATTGTCGCAGCGGCCCAGATCGCAGGCTTTCTTCCAGTCGGCGCAGGCCTTCTCCTTGTTATTCATGTGCACCATATATAAGAAGCCACGGTTCTCGTATGCCTCGGCGAGGCGCGGATCGAAGTGTATTGCCTGATTGTAATCATTGAGCGCCTTGTCATAGTCACCCATCTGCACCCAGCAATTACCGCGATTGCTGAAAGCCTCGGCATCATCCTCTTTCAATTGAAGTACACGGGTAAAATCAGCGATCGCCTGAGCGAATTCGCCGTTGCGCGATCTGGCGACGCCTCGATTGCGGATGGCCGGAATATATGATGTATTGAAATTGATCGCCTTGTCGTAATCGAAGATGGCATTGACCCATTCTTCCTTGCCGAACAGATACACGTTGGCGCGATTATAATAGGCCTCGGACCACAGCGGCCGAAGCATAATCGCCTTATCGTACTCGAGGATTGCCTTGTCAAACTCCTTTTGCTCGAAATAGACATTGGCGCGATTGAAGAATGCCTGGCTGTACTGGGAGTCCGCCATGACGGCATCGTCATAATATTTAAGGGCCGATTCGAGATCCCCGCGGTCGTGATAGATGTTGCCGAGATTCAGATAGGCTCGAGCATAGCGCGGGTTGATTTGAATGGCGCTCTTGTAATCGGCAATAGCGTTATTCTTGTTTCCCAGAGCCAATTCATAGGTATTGCCGCGCTGAAAATACGCGATTGTCAGAAGATGATTGATCTCGATTGCTCGGGTGAAACCGGCGATGGCGCTGTCATAGTCACCCCGGCGCAAATAGCCGTCGCCCGCGAGATAAGCCGCGATGGCATTGTCGGGATTATCATTGGCCAGCTTGGAGACATAGTCGAAATACTTTTTAATATCGGAAGGTTCGGTTACGGTCGAGAATAATTTCGTCGCACCATAGTTGCGCTGGGTCGAAAGGCAGGCGTGCCCCATGAGCAGTCGCGACACCGGGTCGTCGACTCGAATGGAGTCGTCCTTGATAGTATTATAAACTTTTTCCCAGCGCCCCTCCAGCAGTGGCTGCTCGATGGCCGGCGTAATCGTAATAACCGGCTTCTCATTCTGAGCGGCTGCTACGGCAAAGAGTATGAGGGACAACAGACAAATCGTGAGCGCTCTTTTCATGCATTCAACTCCTTCGGGCAATTGGCAAACAGGCCTGTAAAGTACATATCGGCAGTAAAACACGCAAGGCCATTGTCCTTTTTATCCGTCTCCCCCGGCAAAGTTCCCGCAATTCCGGGTAAAATCGCCCGCGGATAGACCCCGATTGCCGTACTAACCTGTACGATGAGTGTTTTTGATTTGAAGGCGAGGTTTTATTGTACGCCACATTTAGAGATTGTACTGCTCGCCCTGATGATAATCTCCGGCCCGCTACGGGCAAAGGATGAACAAATGGAATCTCAGAATAAAAAGCAAAACAGACTCCAACACGCCAGTTCCCCCTATTTATTGGCCCATGCCGACAACCCGGTTGACTGGTTCGAATGGGGCGATGAGGCATTCGAAAAGGCAAGGACCGAGGATAAACCGATATTTCTCTCCATCGGGTACAATGCCTGCCATTGGTGCCATGTCATGGAGCATGAATCGTTTGAAAACGAATACACGGCGACGATATTGAATCAGTATTTTATCTCCATAAAGGTAGATCGCGAGGAACGCCCGGATATCGACCAGATTTACATGTCGGCGGTGACGGCGATGACCGGCAGCGGTGGTTGGCCGATGTCAGTATTCATGACCTATGACAAGAAGCCGTTTTTTGCCGGAACCTACTTCCCTCCCCAGTCGGCCTATGGCCGCCCGGGATTCAACGAGCTTTTGACGCAGATTGCGGAAGTTTATAAAACGCGCCGCGATGACGTCTTTGCTTCATCCGAGAAAATCACCGAACAGATTGCTTCGCGGGTAAATCTGACGGCGGCGCCTCGGGCTATCGATCGGGATGTTATCATCTCCGCGGCACGAGCGGTATATGGGCAGGTGGACCATCGATTCGGAGGATTCGGTTCGGCCCCGAAATTCCCGCACAGCGGGAATATTTCCCTTCTGTTTCGAGGCTATCATCTGACCGGCGATGAGAAGCTGGCCGAGGCCGCATACTTGACACTGCACAAGATGGCCAAGGGCGGTATCTACGATCAACTTGGCGGCGGTTTCCACCGCTATTCGGTTGATGAGCAATGGCTGGTTCCGCATTTCGAAAAAATGCTTTACGACAATGCCTTGATGGTTGTTCCCTATCTTGAGGCATATCAAATCAGTGGTAATCGGGATTTCCTCGATATCGCCACCGGAGTTCTCGACTATTTGCAAAAGCAGATGACCAACCCGGACGGCGGCATCTTTGCAACCCAGGATGCCGATTCCGAAGGCGAAGAAGGAAAATACTATGTCTGGACGAAAGGCGAAATAGAGAGTATTCTCGGCGAAGATGCCGATTGGTTCTGCCGGTTTTTTGGCGTGACTGATCGAGGGAATTTCGAACATGGGACCAGTATCCTGCATCGAGGTACTCATTCATATGAAGTGCAGAAGCAGCTGGAGCTGGATGATGCCGCAATGAGCGATAAAGTCCGGGAAGCCTCGGACAAACTATTGACCGCTCGATCCAGGCGCGTACCGCCATCGACCGACGATAAGATTCTGGCCTCATGGAATGGTTTGGCAGTATCGGCATTTGCGCAGGCATATCAGGTGACAGGGAATGAAAAGTATTTGCAGATAGCCATAAGGGCAGCCGAGTATGTGCTGAAGAACATGTATATAAATGATGCCTTGTATCACAGCTATCGTGATGGGCGATTGTTGAAGACGGAATTGCTGGAAGATTATGCCTATTTTACGGCCGGGCTCATAGACCTGTATCAGGCATCATTTAAAGAAGAGTATTTGCGGCGGGCCGAGGCATTGTCCTTGCGGGCAATCGAATTATTCTATGCCGACAAGCAGTTCTACCTCGCCCCTGTCGATGATAAGGAATTAATTTATCGCCCGCAGGACGCCACCGACGGTGCAACACCTTCGCCGGGAGGAGTTATGATATATAATTTATTGCGACTGGCAGCTATTACCGAAAAAGAGACGATTACTTCAGTCGGTCAGGAAGCATTGGAAGCAACATCGGGTCTTGCGGCGCGCATCCCGCAGGCGACGGCGACAATACTGGCGGCAGGACATTTTACCCTCGATGGCCCGATTGAAATAGTCGTGACCGGGAAAGACTCCGGCAACTTGCGGGAAATGAATCGGGAGTTATTCAGTACATATATCCCGAATCGAATCATCGTCGGCAATATAAATGGAAAAAACTCCGACCTTCCCCTGTTGCAGGGGCGCCAGGATGTCGAGCAGCTGACCTATTTCTTCTGTAGGGATAAGGCGTGTCGCCTGCCGGTGACGGATGTGAAAGGCTTGAAAAATGAATTGGCTCATCTGCTGGAAACCCGGTAATCGGCGCGAGTGTATATAAATAAGGGGCGATAATGATATCGCCCTTTTTTATATTGCCAAAGCAGGGAGGCCTTTCTATTATCGTAGTATTGTGCAAGAATTATACAAATCTCGAATAAAAGAGAACCTGCAATCGGTTCAAACCCAAATAGCAGAGGCGGCACAACAGGCGGGACGAAATCCCGAAGAGATAACACTGGTCGCCGTGTCGAAAACGTTCCCTGCCCAAGCCGCTCGGGCTGCGGTGGAGGCAGGCGCGGTGGTACTTGGCGAGAGTCGCGTGCAGGAAGGGGCCAAAAAAATCGATGAACTCGGTCGAATTGCCGCCTGGCACTTGATCGGGCATCTGCAGAGCAACAAGGCAAAGAAGGCGATCGAATATTTCGACTTGATTCAATCGCTTGATTCGGTAGAGCTGGCAGAAAAGGTTGCCGAGGAAGCCGTAAAGGCGGGCAAGACAATGGATTGTCTGATCGAGGTGAATTCCTCGGGAGAAGGCAGTAAATTTGGCTTTTCTCCGCAAGAAATCTTAATATCTGCGGCACGTATTGCCGAACTACAGGGTATACGCCTTAGTGGTTTGATGACAATCGGCCCGTGGACAACAAATGAAGGGTGCATTCGAAAAGCATTCGATATGACGTATCAGTTGTATCAGACGATGCACCGGGAATTGGGAGAGCAGTTCTCCGTTTTGTCCATGGGGATGTCATCGGATTTCGAGATGGCGATCGCGAGCGGCTCGACGATGGTACGAGTCGGAACCGCGATATTCGGAGACAGAACAAAAACGTAAAAAACTCAACATAGAGTGTGTATTATGGAAACTACGCCCAATGATCTGCGTCAACAGCAGTTTGAAATCAAGTTCCGCGGGTATAATCCCGACGACGTCGAGGTTTTTCGTGACCTCGCCGCGGCAGCCCTCGAAGAGGCGCGCGCCGAAGTCCTCAAACTGACAGAGGAAAACAGCCATTTGAGCGAGCGGCTGAAACACCTGGTCGCCATGGAAGAAACGCTCAAGGCGGCCATGATTGAGGCCCAGAAAAATGCGGAAGTGACCGTTGACAATGCCAAGCGAGAGGCTCAGGTCACCGTCAGTCAGGCCAAAAAGGAAGCCGATCTGATCGTTCGCGAGGCTCGCACCAAGTATGAAGAAATCACCGGCGATATGCACCGGAAAATGGGCAAGCTGGTGGCCGACATTAACAAGATCCGCTTCATCAAATCGCAGTATTTGCATCAGTTGAAGAATCTGGTGTCATCGCAGCTCACTATCGTGGAGCAGACGATTGCGGAAGATGAAAACGAAGACGCCGATTTCGCCCCGCCTCCGGCGCCGGAAGCACAGGATTCCGGATGGCGGACACAGGCGCATGATGAGCCGGAAGAAGAACTCGAAGGCTTTGCCTCGACGCCGCCCGAAGAGGAGCAAACCGAACATGTCGAACAAGCCGATCTGCTGTCCGATGGCGATGATAACATGCCACAGGCGCACCGGCAACACGATGAAAATCCGACCAGTTCTTTCGATGAACCGATATTTCCGTCGAATGCGCCGACTCAGGAAGCGGCGCCTCAATATAATGAGCCGGCGATGGAACAACCGGTCGAGGCGAAAAAGAAGGAAGGCGAGCGGTTGTCCGAGGAATGGCAGGACCTGGCGAACCAACTTAATGAGGACAAGTAGATGGACAATATGTTTGATAGGATCAAAGAATCAGCCGAGTTCATATCAGGGAAGACAAAAATCAGGCCGGAAGTCGGCATTATTCTGGGTACCGGCCTCGGATCTCTCGCCGACGGAATACAAGTAGACGCTACCGTCGAATACGATACCATCCCCCATTTTCCGGTATCGACGGTCGAATCGCACAAGGGGCGGCTGTTGCTGGGAACACTCAAGGGGAAACAAGTCGTCGCCATGCAGGGGCGCTTCCACTATTATGAAGGTTACGATATGAGGAAGATAACCTTCCCGGTGCGCGTCCTGAAACAACTGGGCATCAAAGTCCTAATCGTCTCCAATGCCTGCGGCGGTCTCAATCCGCAGTTCAAGGCCGGAGACATCATGGCCATCACCGACCATATCAATTTATTGGGCAACAACCCCCTTATCGGTCCGAACGACGATCGGCTGGGCGTACGCTTCCCCGACATGTACAACTGCTATGATAAAGACCTGCTCGAACTCGTCCAGCAGGTGGCGCTGGATCAAAAATATCCGCTCAAGAAGGGCGTCTATGTTTCCGTCGCCGGTCCGAATCTGGAAACCGGAGCCGAGTACCGCTTCCTCCGCATTATCGGAGCTGATGTCGTCGGCATGTCGACTGTTCCCGAAGTCATCGTGGCGAGGCATCAGGGTACGAAAGTCCTCGGCATGTCCATCATTACCGATATGGGATTGCCGGATACGCTTGAGCCGTGTTCGCTCGATCGGATTATCGATACCGCCAATCGAGCCGAGCCGCATCTGCGGGAATTGATTGCGGGAGTCGTTGAACGCCTATAACAGCTATCCAGATTATTATAAAGATAAAAAAGGCCTCGAATTCCTTCGAGGCCTTTTTTTATCAGTAATTTTTCGCGTCGCCGGAATGGCAGCAATCACTTTTAGCGCTCTTGGGGGGGCTGCCAGGGCGGGAGGGTGTGCCCGGGATTTCCGACAACGCGATTATATTTATATACGCATTGTGTGCGCCATCTGTTACTTCTAATCTACAACAAATATTTCAAAAATCAAATTTTTTCCTCATTTTTTCGAAAAAAAATAGGTACTCAACTTTAGAGATGTCAATATTATAAATATGTTTCGGGTCGTGCGAATTCTACTTCGATTACAGAATCACATTTCATGTAAAAAATACCGGTTTAGATTGAAGTACGCCGGCTGATGATGAGCGGAACATTCGTTTCCATATCGTCCGGCTGTTCAATTGTTGCACACGAATTTGACGATTTGTACCCAAATAGCCTGCGGCCAACTGCCTGTGGGCAGGATGCCACACTTTAAGCGAAATGTCTTGCGTACTGCTAAAATCACAGACGGGGAGCCGTCGCGATAAGCCATTGCCAAATAGTCTCTTAGCTTTGAAATGCTTATTCTTTGCCCGATTGCAGAAAAAGGCATGTCACTTGCTAAACTATTTATGGAGTTACGACAACTGAATTGATGTACATGGAGACTCGCTTCTCGTCCACTTCATGACAATCTCGTAGCAAGGCAGGTACTTATGGCGCCGAAAAAGAAAGAATCGTACAAGAAGCCGAAAAAGAGCTGCTGGCACCTGTACAGTCTTCAGACACTGAGTTCCGAGAAATTCATCAAGGTCATCAATAAGATCCTGCGGAAGGAGTTTATGCTAATAAAGTAAAATACGGCAACCTTTCTGCCGATATTTTAAACTAAGATATAGAATGTTTTAGACTTGACAGGGGTAGCCCCGGGCTGTACATTTGGGGCACTTTTTAGGGAAGTGGAACGGAACTCCATTCTCGGACGAGGTATGTGGAAAGATAAAATAACGATCATGATAGTCCCCCGCGACGGGGCTGAACTATCCCAGTTTTCCATCCCTGCAAAACTCCTCTGGGCGATAGGCGTCTGTGGCGTCTGTTTCGTTTTGGTCAATATGTTTTTGTTGGCTGATTATTTCGACCAACGCGTCGACCAGGCTCGCCTGGTGAAGTTGACCGAGGAGAATCAAATGTTATCCGAGCGGTTCCTGGCGATGCAGGAATCGATAGATCTCTTGCAGGGAGATTATGATGCGCTGGTGTCCAAGGAAGAGGCAATCCGGACAATCTTCGGTTTACCCGAGATCAATCCGGAACAGCGTATGCTCGGTATCGGTGGTCCGTCGGACCCCTCTATTCAAGAAGTTACTCCCTCAACCGCTGCGGCACTGGAAGTCACGACCGATGTCGACGAACTTCTGCGCGTCTCCGAATTCGAGAGAGAGCGCTATCATGAAGTGTATGAATTGCTTCAGGGCAAAAAAGACATCCTGGATCATACGCCGTCGATTATGCCGACCAAGGGATATTTTTCCTCCGGCTATGGCTATCGAACAGATCCGTTTACCGGTCTGCGTGAATTCCATCCCGGTCTGGATATTTCCAATCATCATGGGACGCCAATTTATGCGACGGCGGACGGCAAAGTCGTATCCGTACGCACCAATGGCGGTCTCGGTAAAATGGTTTCCATCGAGCATGGCAACGGCCTGAAGACTCGCTACGGACATCTGAGCGAGTACAAAGTCAAGGTTGGACAGCGGGTGAGACGCGGCGAAATCATCGCCCTCATGGGTGCGACAGGCAATGTCACGGGACCGCACCTTCATTATGAAGTCATTAAAAACGGCAAGCATATCAATCCCTATCAGTTCATTCTGAACAAGAAATAGGCTGCCGGACACTAAATTTATAAACCCCGCAACGTGCGGGGTTTTTCTTTTTTATTATTTCTCGAAGATTTGAGACAACCTGTTTTCTATTATTGACTTATCTTCTCCATATTTTACTTCGGTGTATGTAAGTTTCCTCTTTATGGGGGAAAGGAACAGTTACCCGGACAGCGTCAACGGATGTCTTGAGTACCGTGCAGGAAGCGCATTTTTACAGTACAACACCTATAGCCTATTAATGTGAATGCGTCCGGGGGGTTGGCGGAATTGTTTTTTCCTCAAAAACTGATGTAATATTAGTATTTGCCGGAACAAATCCGGACAAGATTTGTTGTAAATAACGAACTATTGTTGTCCATCTAATTATTTATGTGTCACGGTTAAATGAAGGGATTGTACAGTGGCAACTATAACTACTGAAAGTCGTCCCAAGACTCGGGCTGCAGACTTAAAAGTCAATGTAGACGATAAGGACGAACTGGAGGTCAAGGCGATCATTCGACGGGTGAAGAAGGGAGATCAGCGTGCCTTTGGCGAACTGGTCAGCCGCTACCGAAACCAGGTCGGCGCTTTGGCTTACAAGATGGTCGGCGATTATGATGAGGCCGCCGATATCACTCAGAATGTATTTGTCAAGACTTCTCAAAACTTGTGGCGTTACGACGAGAATAAACGATTCTATACCTGGTTGTATCGAATCACCGTCAACGCCTCGATAGACTATATGCGTAAACATCGCCGTCACCGTCATGAACCTCTGGATAATGTCCGCGAAACGGCTGAACATCATCGGGATAATCCCGAGAGCAACTTCCGCAACAGCCGTCTGCGCGAGCATTTGCACGAGGCTACCGAACGCTTGAACGGCAAGCAAAAATCGGCATTTATCCTCCGTGATATCGAAGGCTGTCAGATCGATGACGTCGCGAATATCATGGACATGCCTGAGGCGACCGTTCGCTGGTATTTGCACCGGGCCCGGCAGAAAATCCGCAAGGATCTGCTGCGCCGCTGTCCCAGCCTTTTGATCGCCTGCGGAATAAAGTAAATCCTTATATCTCCTGACTGACCTGAGGGTCATTGTGTATTCTATGGATCGCCCGCTTTCCTTTATGGAACCGGGCGATTATATTATCTGTTATGATGAAATTGTGAATCGACCTCAACGAGAAAGGCCCACGACACATGGGAGCAAAAAGCATCGACGAGTTACACATCGCGACCCGAGCCATCCACGCCGGCTCCGAACCTGACCCGCAAACCGGCGCTGTTATTGTTCCGATTTATCAGACATCGACTTACGGTCAGTCCTCCCCCGGAAACTGCAAAGGCTTCGAATATTCGCGAACCGATAACCCGACCAGAAGCGCCTATCAAACCGCGCTGGCATCTCTCGAGGGTGGCAAATTCGGACTGGCCTTTGCTTCCGGAATGGCGGCTACCGACACGATTATGAAAACACTCAAACCCGGCGATCGCGTCATTGCCGGCGATGATTTGTACGGCGGTACCTATCGCCTGTTTACCACATTATATAAGCCGCTGGGGATAGAATTCGAATTCGTCGATACCTCCGGCGACTTCGATATCGAACCGCTCATTACCGCAAATACAAAATACATCTGGCTGGAATCTCCCACGAATCCCCTGCTGAAAATCAGCGACATTGCCCGAATAGCCAAGGCCGCCAAGGCGGCCGGTATACCGGTTATCGTAGACAATACATTCATGTCTCCTGCCTTGCAGCTGCCGCTGGAGTTAGGCGCAGACATCGTCGTTCATTCGACGACAAAATATATCGGCGGGCATTCCGACACCGTCGGCGGAGCGATTATTACTAATAATGAGGAGCTGTATAAGAAATTTAAAACCATCCAGAATTCCGCCGGGGCGGTTCCCGGACCGTTCGATTGCTTCATCGCCCATCGGGGCATCAAAACGCTGCCCCTCCGAATGGAGCGCCACAGCGCCAATGCATTGAAGATCGCCGAATGGCTGGAATCTCACAAGATGGTCGACCGCGTCATTTATCCTTGGCTGAAATCTCATCCTCATTTTAAAATAGCCAAAAAGCAACAGTCGGCAGGCGGCGGGATGATATCATTTGAAATCAAGGGAAAGAAGGAAAAAGCCCTTGATATCGTCTCAAAAACCCGGATATTTACTCTTGCGGAATCGCTGGGCGGCGTCGAATCGCTGATCGAGCACCCGGGCGTCATGACTCACAGCTCGATACCGGCTGATATTCGCGAGGCAAAAGGCCTGTCGGACCGGCTGATCCGATTGTCCGTCGGCATCGAAAACGTAGACGACTTATTGGAAGATTTGGATAACGCCTTATCATGAATACGGAAACGTCAGAAGATATTGAGATTATCCTGACCGAAACTCCTCAATCGAGGAAGGCAAGGGAATTGTCCGACCGACTGAAGACGGTGGACGGCTTGTCCGATATCAGGATAGACAGGGAAAATCGGCGGATTATTTTCCGAATGACTCAACCTGACGATAACCGGGAAAAGATGCAGAAGGCGATGACCGAAATCAAAAACACCGGGCTTTCCGTAGCCTCCGACAGCCGCGAGGTGCAGGTGCTGAATATGCGCTGCGCCGGCTGTGTTGCTGCGCTGGAAAACGGACTGAAAAAAGTCCCGGGAATTACCGACGTCCGGGTCAATTTCGCCACTCAGACGGCTCAGGTTGATTTCGTGAGCGACGTTTATAACCCGCGACGCCTGATCGCGGATATCAAAGAAGTCGGATACGAGGCCGAATTCAAGCCGGATGAAAATCGCGACAAGGCCGAGATTTACAATCAAAAGAAAAATCTGGCGATTGCCTTTTTCGGTGCAGCCCTGATATTCATCATCCACTTCAGTCAGCATATGCTCAGCATTCTGCATCTGCCGATCGCCGTTTCGGCAACGGTTCAATTCTTTTTAGCGATTCCGGTCCTGTATGCCGGACGGGAATTCTTCGCGGATGCCGTCAATCAAACGCGCCACAAGCGCGCCAATATGAACAGCCTGATTGCCCTCGGTTCAGGAACCGCATTTTTGTATTCGACATTCGTGACGGGACATATTCTTTTCGGCTCCTCTCCCGCTTCACATACCGTATATTTCGAAACGACGGCGATGATTATTCTGTTTATCCTGATCGGACGGTTTTTGGAAAAGAAAGCCACGGTTGAGGCTCGCGATGCCGCACTGGGAATGGCATCACTGATACCCGATACAGTGACCCGAGTTAAAGCTGATGGCACCGAAGAGGAAATCCCATCGGATGATTTATTGGTCGGCGACACGGTCATCGTCAGACCCGGCCAGTCGATTCCGGCAGATGGCGTCGTTATTTCCGGCGAGACTGCCGTCGATGAATCGATTCTAACCGGCGAATCATTGCCCGTCGCTAAGAATCCGGCGGACAATGTTATCGGCGGCACCGTTAATATGTCCGGCGGCATTAAAATGAAAACGACCCGTGTCGGTGCAGGTTCGGTACTGGGTAGGATGATTCGCATGGTCCGCGATGCTCAGGGTAAAAAAGCTCCGATTCAAAGACTCGCTGACAGAGTTGCGGGTAAATTCGTGCCGGTTATCATTATTATTGCGCTGGTCACGCTGTTCGTCTGGATGATTGCCTCGCCGGGATCGACTATGATTCTCACCGCGCCGGTCGCGGTGTTGCTCATTGCCTGCCCCTGCGCGCTGGGACTTGCGACGCCGACGGCTATATTGGTCGCTACAGGTAGAGCAGCTCGACTTGGTATACTATTTAAAAACGGCGAGATTCTCGAACGGTTGAGCAGGGCCAACTGCTTCGTATTCGACAAAACCGGAACGCTCACCGAGGGGCATCCATCGGTTGACGAGATTATTCCGGCCGAGCGGTTCGGGGCAGAGAAGCTCTCCCCGACCGAGTTAGTACGCATTGCGGCATCGGCCGAGCAAATGTCCGAGCATCCGTACGGTAAGGCAATCTGTCGCCGGGCCAAGAAGGATGGATCAAAGCTTTCGACCGTTGACAAGCATGAATATAAGCCTGGCGAGGGGATCATCGCCGAGGTTGACGGCAAGACGATTGTGGCCGGAAAGAGAAAATTTATTGCCGCGCTGAAACTGCCGAAAGAACAACAGGATCTGTTGGATGCGGTCGCCAAAAAAGAAGGCACTGCCATCGTTCACGTCGCCATGGATAATGAGTATCTCGGTGCGATAACGCTATCCGATACGGTGAAAAAAGATGCGCAACAGGCTGTCGAAACGATAATCTCCGAGGGACGCGAAGTCGTCATGCTGACCGGTGATAATTATTCATCGGCATCGGTTGTTGCGGCCAAAGTCGGGATCACGCGCATCGAGGCCGAGGCGGACCCGAAGAAGAAACTCGCCACTATTCATACGCTCAGTCGTACCGGATACACGACGGCTATGGTCGGCGATGGTGTCAACGATGCGGCGGCTTTGACGACGGCAGATATCGGTATCGCTATCGGCAGCGGAGCGGATATTGCCGTGAAGGCATCCGATATTACAATAACCGGAAAATCGTTAGTGTCATTGCTGACGGCTTTGAAGTTGTCGAAGATGACTCTGCGCATCATCAAGCAGAATTTATTTTGGGCCTTTATTTACAATATGATCATGATCCCGATTGCAGCGGGACTGCTGTACCCGATCGGCATCAGCTTCTCCCCGGCTTTCGCCGCGGCCGCGATGGCGCTGTCATCGGTGTTTGTCGTGACCAACTCATTGCGATTGAAGAAAGTCGCCCCGGTTGCGTCGAATTTTATAGAGGCGTAGTTCGGTTGTTTTAATACGCATTAGCTTTTGTATAATCAATAATTATTTGTAAAACACCGTCGATATTATCATAGACTTCATTGTTTGTGAATCTCAATATATGAATTCCGCACGATTTCAAAAAAGCCATCCTTATCCTGTCTTTGTTTTTCTGATGTGCGGATATATGCGTCGGGCCGTCGATTTCAATTGCGAGTCTGTGACTGGGAAGATAGAAATCGAGAACATACTTTCCTATGCTGTACTGCCGTCTGAATCTTAAATCGAATAGTTGTTTAGATTTCAGTTTGTGCCAGAGACATTGTTCGGCGCTGGTGGCGTTATTGCGTAAGGCTTTTCTGCGTTTTTTGAGATGGTTGATGTTATAGAGTTTGGTCATGTTTTTATTAACCTCCCCCTAACCCCCTCCTTGGTAAGGAGGGGGAATCGTTGGGTGCCATTGATAGAGTTCTTCAGATGTGAGAATTCTAAAAAATGATGCCATTGTTTTTATCTATATCATCGCAGCAGAACCTCCCCCTGCCCCTCCTTGTTAAGGAGGGGAAACCGTGGTACAAACCGGTCACATAGGTAACAGTTTGAACCGGAGACATAGGTAACAGTTTTAGATGGCATAATCATGAGAGGAGAGATTATGCCGTGGATGGACTGTAGACCAATGGACGAACGGATTAAATTTATTGGCATGTATCTGGAAGAAGTGTATACAATGACTACTCTTTGCCTGCATTTTGGCATCAGCCGCAAAACCGGATACAAATGGCTCAATCGCTACAGGAGCGAAGGAGCGGAAGGTCTCAATGAGCGTTCTCGGGCACCATATCATCAGGCACGTAAGACACCGCCGGAGATAGAGGCCGCAATTTTGGCAGCGGCTCGAAGCGGTTTGGTCAAGAAAGGACCGAAGAAAGTGCGCCGCATTTTGGAACTGACCGACCCGGCTATTGCCTGGCCGGCCGTCAGTACGATAGGCGCTATCTTAAAACGACATGGGCTGGTTGTTCCTCGGAAGCGGCGTCGGAAGAGCCCTCCATACGAATATCCGCTGGCCGGGTGTGATTATCCCAATGCCGTCTGGAGCGCCGATTTAAAGGGATGGTTTTTGACCCGGAACGGTGACCGCTGTGATCCCCTGACGATAACCGACAACTACAGCCGCTATATCCTGCGGTGCCAATTGGTTCGTCCGGCGACTCACCACTCCATGCAGCCCGTTTTTGAGCATGCCTTTCGTGAGTTTGGGGTGCCGGTAGCAATTCGGACCGACAATGGAGCACCGTTCGCGACGACAGCCGTTGGCGGATTGTCTCGGTTATCGGTATGGTGGATTCGCTTAGGCATTATTCCGGAACGGATTATGCCGGGGAAACCGCAGCAGAACCCGCGACATGAGCGTATGCATCGGACATTGAAACACGACACGTGTAAACCGCCGCAATCAACGTGGGAGCGTCAACAGGCAGTCTTCGATCAATTCTGTTATGAGTTTAATCACGAACGGCCACATGAATCCATCGACCAGCGGTTCCCGGCTGAATTGTATCAAAGCTCACCGCGACCCTATCCCGAGATTCTGCCGGAGATGGGCTACCCCGATGATATGGTGACTCGAAAGGTACATCATCAGGGAGATATCAAATGGAAGGGAAAACATCTTTACCTGACTGAAATTCTGGCCGGACAGACAATCGGACTGCGGCAGGTGACGGAACAACGCCTGGATATTTACTTCGGGCCTATCCGCCTGGCACAGCTTGATGTTGCCGAATGTAAAATCATTCATCTTAGGAAAACAAAGAAGCGATATGAACGTAACAAATAACAAAATAACTACCAAGATACTGTTACCCATGTGACCGGTTTAATCTGTTACCCATGTCTGGTTTGAACACCGTTGGGCACCTTTTTTAAGATATCTAAATGAGGAAAACCCCCCAATCACATATTGCTGTTTTCTAAGAGGAATTAATTCTAATGTGATTAATAATTTCATTCCCGTGTACAGAGCTTGAAAAGACGCCGAAAAGCCCTCTCCTTTATTATGAATTTGTAAATGAAATTCCAAAGTCGCGAATTTAAAGAAATATGAAAAGATTCGGAAGCTATTCTTATGCACAAAGATTATGGAGGCCTCATATAGCCCCCTCCTTTATAAGGAGGGGGTTGGGGGAGGTAAAAGTTTCGACGTACAAAAATGGCAAGTCCCAATGGGGGACCTGCCCTACTTTTATTTCAACAACACCATCTTTTTTGTCTCGGTGAAATCGCCGGAGGTGATGCGGTAAAAATATACGCCGGTCGCGGTGGGATTGCCGGCGGTATCCTTGCCATCCCATTGGATGCGATGCTCCCCGGCGGGCAATTGCTTCGCCAATGGTGTTGCGACGATCTCGCCGAGGATATTATATATCATGACCTCGGTATAGCCGCCTCGCGAGAGCGTAAAACTAATCGTCGTGCCTGAATTGAATGGGTTGGGATAGTTTTGTTCGAGGGAAAATGTCTGCGGCAAATTATCAGGCTCATCATCGACTGATACGGGTTCCTGCCAACCGGATTGGATAATTGCCCAACCCTGATCATTACCATCCACTACCGATGTACGTGCACCCAATAATAAATCATCAATTCCGTCACCGTTGACATCACCAACCCAGGAATGGGAATGACCAACGTTATCCATCTCGCCATTCAATATGGCTTCATAAAAATCCTGATCCGAAAACCATACATCAACAAGAGTATCCATACCCGGATAGCAATATACAATCGAAACGCGATTAATGAGAAAGTCGTCCCGAAAAAGACCGACATCATTCCACCCATCGTTATTGATATCACCGATGTTTTCGATATCAGCATACATGAAGGAATAATCCATGGCCCAATCTGGGATAGTATCAAATGGTTGACCTCCAAAATAAATATAATTTCGGCCACCCTGGCTGACCCATAGATCGTCTATCCCATCGCCACTGATATCGCCGAGACAAGCCAGGTCCTTTCCGAATTCGGGATCACCGGGATGATCTATGGGAGCATAAAAAACGAGATCAGGGGTTTCGGAGAGATTGGAATTTCCCCAGATAATACACACCCGACCGGAAGGATCTTGAGACCCTCCATTATACTGCCCATAGACAATATCAGGGATTGAATCACCATTGAAATCGCAATCGCTGCAAAACTCCCACCCAAATTCACTAAAATCATAATCGGGGCCTGACCATCTAATTATCCTGAAATCCGGAATGGTATCCAGTAAATCGCACCCTGAATATCCCCAAATTGTATCATTAAGAGTCTTTGTAGAATAAACCCAGAAATCTGGTCTACCATCATTATTATTATCTCCTCCTCCGCAAGCGCGCAGACCTAACCAAGAATACGAAGTATCGAGTGGGAATATCAATGTTGGTTCAGAGCCTAAAATTTCAAGATCGGTAAATACTTTTAGCGTATCCTGATCGGCAAATGACGCAATAAAGTCATTCACGCCGTCACAGTCAATATCTCCGATGCATATTGGTGGTGTACATTGATTCCAATAATTATCAATATTTTCCCATGAGAGTACTGCGGCACTATCAAACGGATGCGGTCCTCCCAGATATAGATATAAAATCCCCCCCTCAATCGATGTATTATATTTTGTAATTAAAAAATCATTGTACCCGTCGCCGTTGATATCGCCCAACCCTTCACATTGATCGCCAAAGCGCCTTCCGGCGGCGTTGCCCTTTATATAATCGATAAGTTCCAACTCTTCCGATTGAATAGTGGATACAAACACGAAGGTACATATCAATATGTATTTCCAGAACGCGATACCGTAAAATCAGGGATAATTTTGTTTTGTCAATAATAGATTTGCGAAAAGAGACAGGAGCAGATTCCTCGTCGCGAGGCCTAAGAAGGCGCGCTTCTCGGAATGACGGGCTTTGTTGGCATACGGGGACGTACACCAACCATAGGCGATGAGACCATACGGGCCGGAGGACCCGGTCGCTACAACAGGATTGGCAGGTTTCTTTTGGAAACCTGCCCTACTTCAAATAGACAAAACCACCGTCATTCTGAAGGAGTCCGCCTGGGCGGACGACTGAAGAATCTGCTCTTGTCTCTTGACTGTCATTCCCGAGAGGGAGTCTTCTTAGACGACCGAGTCAGGAATCCAGAGCGGCGCTTGATCGTACTCTCTCTGGATTCCCGCGTGCGCGGGAATGACATTGGGCTGATTGAGTGATTGATTCATGCGGGCCGGAGGACCCGGCCCCTACAACAGGATTGGCAGGAGCGCAGGGCTCCTGCCCTACTCTGATGTCAAGACCACAAGGGTCTTGACCTACATTATGATGTCGAAACCGCAGGGGTTTCGACCTACAAAACCTACAATTCTTCCCGACCCTAAAGGGTCGGGCTACCCGGCGAGTTGATTTGATTGAGCGAATACATCATGCGGGTCGGAGGACTCGGCCCCTACAAAGAGAAAGTAGGGCAGATTTGTCCTCAAATCTGCCATTATACCATTGGCGTGTTATATAGGCGGATTATAAGAAGAATCCGCCCTACATGCCACTTGTGAACTACGATTGTCTGTAGACAAAGTCCCCTCTGGAGAGTGGTGCTCCGCCCAGGCGGACGGGGTGTGTTAATAGAAAAAGCCCGGGGAGCGGCCGGGCTTTTGGAGGAGGAAGGAAGGAGTGGAGCGGAGGGGACTTGATGGTCCCGTGAGGCGCGGGCGTCCCCTCCCCGTGTGATATAAGAGCGGAGGATTAGAACGGTTCTTCGAAGGCTATCGCCGGAGCATGCATCGATTCGTCGAACAGCGTCGCCAGCAAATCGCCGGATTTCATGTACACGCCGGTTGTCGTCGCGGCAATCAGCTTGCGGCCGTCATTGACGAAGTCCGTGACGATCATGCCTTCAAACTTGCCGATAGGCTTGAATTCATTGTTAAAGAGCGTCACCGCGCCGCGGTCGGTGCCGATTTTCACGACCCATTCGTCGGCATTGATGGCGGTGATATTTTCGGACGGGAGGCCGTCGGCGAGGCCGAACGGCTGCCAGCGGCCACCGTCGTACACAAACAACCCGTTGTCGGTTCCAAGATAGAGATGGTTGTAGTGATGCTGCAGCGCAGTTACGTTGTCGAAGAGAGAGGGATCGCGCTGCAGATAGCGTTTGCGGAAGCTATCACCGTTATAGTAGTACAAACCCTCCCCGGCTGTACCCACCCATACGCCCATTTCGCTGGAGGCGATATGCGTTACATTAATGTCTTTCGCCAGTTCGCGGATGCCGTCGATATCGACCTGATAGAATCCGTTCGTCGTGCCGACCATCAACTTGGCGCCGTGCTTTTCGAGTGCCGTGATGGGACCGTCGAGTTCCAGATCGAAATCTTCGCCCGACAGATAGCCGCCATCGATCGTGTATAGGTTTTCACCGCCGACGACAATCTTGTCGCCGAGATCGACCATGGCGCCGAGCGTTTCCGGGCTGGGGATGAAATTATTCACGCCGGTCGCGAGCGTGTGCATCGCCACGCCGTTGTCGTACAGCGAATACACGATACCATCCTTGAGCAGCATATCTTTAATGAGCGGTGTGACCGGAATCGGTGCTTCATCTTCGATCGGTTCTTCGACCGCATCATCTTCGATCATCGTATCTTCCTGGGCATAGGCAACGTCGACTGCCTGAGAATCTTTTGCGAGAACTGAATGTTCGACCAATTGGCTGACGATTTCCTCGGTGACAGGGTCGGAAACATCTCCGCGCTCATCCGAAGAACAACCAATCAGGAACAGGGCCAGCCCCATAGCGAGGGCGGCGGCTGCGATTGTGTACATCCTGGTCTTCATGTCTTGTCTCCTTCTGAAAGGTTTGGGTTCTGGTTGTTCTGAGGAGATATATATCAAAGACCGTGCCAAAATTATAAATCGCTGATTTACAATGAATTATAAATTACAAAAAAGATTTTTCGTGCTTCTGATGTGTCAAAATTGACACAGGTTCAAAAAACTTGTATCTTTTATCTGCGCCGATTGTACAAAGGACCAGTATGAAATCATCGATATGGGTTTTTCTCGCGACAATTATAATAATGAGTTCACTTGCGGCGGCACAGGATATCGATTCCGATATTCTCCAGGTGCGCCTCAATCGCCTGTACTTCTCGCACGGCAGCGAGGCCGGAATCGCGGTCGGGACTCCCTACACCATCATTTGTAATGGCGACAGCATCTACGGCGACATCGTCGAGTTCGCAGGAGAAGGTGTTTCTTATAGTCGAGCATCAGCCGACATCGAGCAGTTGGGAATCGACGATAGTTGCACGGCTCGGCTACTGGTTGCAGCGGCCGATTCGAATGCAGCATTGAATCTCGGTACCGACATGCCGTTGGAGTTGTTCAACCTGTCATTCGAAACGCTCTTCATCCGCACGCCGGATGGTCTGTCCCCCGGCATCGCTGACTCCTGTACCATCTCGGGCAAAGAGATGACGCTGTATCTCAATCCCGACTATCGCTTCTCAGATAATCAGCGCATGAATGCCGAAACGATCATCTGGTGGCTGAAGGATTTGAATTATCGGAGCCGCTCGTATCCGGTGCGCTTCTTCTTCGCCAAGCTGCTGCCCATCGATGAAGGCGGCGCGCAGCAGATCGATGCGATGACGCTTAAGCTGACCTTCCATCAGAATATGCCGCGCGCGGATTATTTACTCAGCTATCCCGACTTCGGTGTATATAACAGAAGCTACCGCGGCACCGGTCCACTGGTCGAAATCGCCTATGAAACTCCCGGCGAACAAATTCGCGCCTTCGTGCGCAACCTCTATTATCATGGCCCGCCGACGGCCTATGCCCGCGTGTATATCAAACAGTTCCGGCAGTCGTATCGGATGAAATTCGAATATGAAAACGGACAGCTCGACGGTTACTTCGGATTCGGTTTCGATGAGGATCTGGCCGGCACCTATGAGGCGAAGGCAGCATATCCATATATCGCGGCAATGATTTCCGGCATCGGCCGCGATTCATTCACCGGCGGCAGATTCCCGACATCGATTTACTATCGCTTCGACACCGGGCAATCGCATCTGATCTATCCACACGGCAAAATCGAGGATGTGTTCCGCTGGTATGTGGGGAATAAATCCAATCAGCGATACTATCCATTCAATTTTGCCGACGGCACGACGCTGCAGGGGACGGTGCGCAATCAAGTCACGCGCATCCGCATGTTGTACGATGATGATTTGCTGTACGAGACCGGCCGGTATCTGGCCGATATCGTGGCTCGCGAGGGATGCAAATCGGATCTGGCCGAATATACTTTCGGGCAGAATTTCGATATTCGCCTGACCTTCATCCCGGCATCGGATGATATATTGCCGCTGTCGCTCATATCAGCAGTACTGGAACTTAATGATCAGAACAGCCAGCTACCGGCCAGCCGGCGCCTGCAGAATCCCGGCTGGAATGAGCTTGGTACCGGATTCAGCTTTATCGAATCGGAAAATCGCGAGCGGTTCTATGCGCGCGCCGATAATACCGTATTCGAGGACGGCAGTTTCTTCCCGCTCTTCCGGCCCTGGGTGTACAGCATCGCAACGCAGGGTGTGCGGGGTCTCGGTTTCGATTTCTACGGCTTCCCCGATGTCAACCATGCCGTCAAATTCAAAAAACCGACCGGAGGCCCGCGATGACATTCTCCAATCGCCTCCGCCTGACGCTGCTCATCGTCGCCATCGTTCCGGCGGCATTGATAGCCGGAATCGTCGTCATCGGTACGGGCGAACAGATTCAGCGTATCGAATCGCGCGAGGCGTCGCAGGCCTGCGGCCATTTCACCGAGCTGCTGAATAATTCCCTGCTTCGCATCGAGCGCAATATCGAGTATGTCGCCGGGAGTCAGGCCTTTCTCATCATGGAGATGCGCCTGGAATCCGGCAAACGGCCCGATCCGCAGTATCGCCTGCCGATATTGTCATTGGATTTTTTAGAGTACATTGATTCAACCGGTACGGCATTACTTTCGGCCGAACGGCCGGCTCTGGTCGGACGAGCGATGTCGCTGGATACCGTCAAGGGAACATCCGCCTTTTATGTTTTCGAAAATGATCTCGAAGGCAGCCATCCTTCAATCGGCATCGTCATGCCAACCGAGCAGGGATTCCTGCGCGGTGGCATATTCTTGGATGGCGCATTTCAATTGTTGTCTCAGGCAGTAACCAGATCGGAAATCGAATTCGTCGCCAAAGATGAAGACTACAATCCGGCCGATATCCCCGTCGTCGGCACCCCATATCGATATGACGATAAACTCAATGCCATCCTGCTCAATGAGGATATCAGCCAGTTTTTTATTCGCGCCCATTTCCCATCGGGCGGGCAAGATGCCGTCTTTTCGAATTTCCTGACCGGCGTCGCCGCCATCACGATCGTATCGCTGGTACTCGTTATCGTCGCCAGCGTCTATTTCTCGTCGCGAGCCAAGCGCGAGATCGGCGTCCTCACCGAAGGTGCCGGGCGAGTCGCATCCGGCGACTTTTCGCAGCCGGTGATTTCCGAGAGTGAGGGCGAACTGTATGACCTCGCCGACTCATTCAATACGATGATGCGCCAGTTGACCGAGTATCGCAAGAAGCTCATCATGACTGAAAAAATTGCCGCCTGGCAGATAGTTGGCCGCAAAGTCGCGCATGAGATTAAAAATCCGCTGACGCCGATTTCGATTGCCGCCGATGATTTGTATCGCAGCTACCGCGAGCAACAACCGGATTTCGAGAAAATACTCACCGATTGCACCGGCACGATAAAACATGAAATCGACCGGCTGAAAAAACTGATTGACCGGTTTTCCTCGTTCGCCAAAATGCCCGCGCCGGAGATTAAGCCGTTTTCGGCAACTGATTTCATCGATGAAATTACCGCACTATATAAGGCGGAAATCGATAATAAGAATATTTTCATAGAGAATAAGCTGCGATCCAATATGCTTGCTGCTGATGCTGACCAGCTGCGGCAGGTGATTATAAATTTACTGAAGAATAGCCTCGAGGCAAATGGTGCGCCGTGTAATCTGACTTTCGATGAGTCAGATGCAGAATATCAACTAATGGTTGAGGATTCAGGGCCGGGATTTCCCGATAAAATCGTGAACGAAGGCATCACGCCGTACTTCTCGACCAAGGCCGACGGCAGTGGGCTGGGATTGCTGATCTGTCAGCGCATCGTTCTCGATCATAACGGATCGATGTCGTTAGAAAACAAACCGAATGGAGGCGCGCGGGTACTCATTAGCCTGCCGAAGACTCATGCCTGATATCCTATTAATCGATGATGAACATGAAATCCGCAGCACGCTCAAGGCGGCGTTGGGGCGGCGCGGCTATTCGGTCGATACCTGCATCAATATCAAGGCGGCGAAGCAAAAGACATTTTCAGATTTTGATGCGGTAATGCTCGATGTCATGCTGCCCGACGGCGACGGCGTGGCGCTGCTGGAGGAAATCGTCGCAATCGACGATGCGCCGCCGGTTATCATGATTTCCGGACACTCAGGTATCGACACTGCGGTAAAAGCCATTCAGATCGGCGCGGTCGATTTTCTGGAAAAGCCGCTATCTCTGGACAGGGTTCTCATCACTATCGAGAACGTCCTCAAGACGGAACTGCTCCGGTCGGAAAATATCTCGCTGTCGCGGCAATTATACGGCGAGATGATCGGCAAATCGGCCGAGATTAAAAAGCTCATTAAGGACATCACAACGACGGCGCCGCGCTCGAATCGCTTTTTGATTCTCGGAGAAAACGGCACGGGTAAGGAACTGGCGGCTCGCATAATACACCGCCACAGCCGGTATAAATCCGGCCGCTTCGTCCCGGTCAACTGCGCCGCGCTTCCGAAGGAATTGGTCGAATCCGAATTGTTCGGGCATATCAAGGGCTCATTCACCGGCGCGACAAGCGATAAAACCGGCCGCTTCGCCGAGGCCGACGGCGGGACGATCTTCCTCGATGAAATCGCCGACATGTCCACCGATGCTCAGGCGAAAATCCTGCGCATCCTCGAATCGGGCGAACTCCGCCCGGTCGGTTCGGCGGATACGATAAAAATCGACCTGTCGGTCATCGCCGCGACGAATAAGAATATTCTGAAAGCGGTTGACGATGGCAGTTTCCGGCAGGATTTGTTCTATCGCCTCAATGTCGTCACCTTCAACCTTCCTCCCCTGCGCGAGCGGAAAAAAGACATCGTGTTGCTGTTCGAATATTTCCTGAACATCTTCGCCCAGCAGTCCGGTCGGACACCGATTACACTGAGTAAGGATGCAAAAGAATTATTGCAGGAGTATCATTATCCCGGAAATGTGCGCGAACTGAAAAATATCGCCGAGCGCATATCCATTTATATCGATAAAGATTCAGCCACACAGGCGGATATCAAACCGCTATTATTGTCGGCGGGCGAAGGTATCGTTCAGCCTTTGAAAGATGCGGTCGAGTCGTACGAGGCGGACTATATCAAGCGCGCGATATCTACGTGCGGCGGCAATATTGCCGAAGCGGCTCGCAGGCTGGGTCTGGAGCGCTCGCATCTATACAAAAAGATGAAGAAGCTGGGGATGGATTGACCCAAGGCTCAAGCCTTGGGGTACCGAGTATGCAACGGCTTTGGTAACCAGGTACGAATTCATTTACTCACGCAGCCCAGCTTTCCACTCGGTACCACATGGCTTTAGCCATGTGAATTCAAATCGGTAAATCGTCAATTGTAACTATTCCCTTTCGATCTCCATTATACCAACGATAACTTGACCATGGCCAATCAGACATATCTTTCGCTAAGCCGGCCCTAATAGGGTTCCTGTGACAATACTTTATCTTCTCAATGACTTTGTCTGTTGTCCTGCAGTTATAGTCATGGCACCGAATCATCCAAAACGCATAATCTTGCCTTAGACGATTCGGCACCCGAATAGAATCCAGAATATGATCATTGGTATTTTTCCACGATTGAATTACATCGTAAGCAAACTGACTTTTTAGTTGGCCTATAGACTTACCTATTTTAAGTCCGTCAGGAGGAAGCAACACGAGGTGAACATGGTTTGGCATAATCACATAGGCAAATAGTTTTATCCTCACTCTTTTATGAAATTCCTCTAAGTGGCTGCAGAATTTGTTGCGCAGGCGATCTTTGGCTAATAGTTTCAGTCTATTATGACATGCTATTGTTATAAATCGCACAGTACCAGAATAATCAAAATGTCGTATTTGATTCATGACAATAACATAGGGTGGTATTTTATTATCCGCTATCACATCTAATCCCAAGGCTGAAGCCTTGGGGTACCGGGTATGAAACGGCTTTGGTAACCGGGTACGAATTCATTTACTCACGCAGCAAAGCACTCCACTCGGTACCACATGGCTTTAGCCATGTGAGGCTATCGCTGCGTCTTATCCCAAGGCTGAAGCCTTGGGGTACCGGGTATAAAAAGCCTTTGGGAGATCGGATATGAAGCCTTGGGATACCGGGTAGTAAGACCTTGGGATACCGATTTAGAATATCGAGGAGAAAGGCCTCCGCTGTGGCTCAGGGCTGTGCCGTGGGAGATTAATTTAACTATTATCAACGCATTACATAAACATAAATAAATTGACGAAAATGCTTGCGTTAATCAACTCTGTTGTGTATATTGCCGACGTAGGAAGACAACTCATTGATACTGCTCCTTGATTTCTCTTTTTTGTGCTATTTCCTCCCGGAGTCTGACTTTCCCGATCAATGGGTTCACACATCAAAATAGAATAATCGGAGCCGCCGGCTCGCCAGTTTTATTTAACGAATAGAAAAATCTCTTTTCTCTTGGGAAGAGTCCACTGAGGACCGCTCTCGCGGATGGGACATTGGGAAGTGCGCTAAGGAGAAACACGGCCGGGTCTTCACACAACCCGGCCGTGCGCAACAACAACAGTGGAGTAAGCGTGCATTTATAGCTAATTCTTCTGCGCCACTTCAAAGCCCATATCTTTACACCGCTTCACCAGATCAATAAACTCCGACCGATATTCGAACTTATCCCTGCCTCTGGCACCTCCGGCCAAATCGATCACATCGGCAAACGTCGCATCACCGGAAAATTCCGATCCGCGCAGCAGCATCCCGAATTCGGCCACGGCCGCCGAGAAGCGGAAATTATTCGAAGTCTTGTTAATTGCCAGATGCTCATCAATCACCGGCACGGAAATCAATCGGCTCACATCTCCGTCCGGCTGCTTGTAGCGGAGCTTCAGCGTCAACAGCTCATCGCTGTCGACCGCGGTATTCGTAATACCGGTCGTCTGGTACTTGAGCGGATCAATCGAGGCCTGCCCCGTTTCGCCTCCCGCCGGAACGATCTCATACAGAGCAGTCACAGTATGCCCGGCGCCGATTTCTCCGGCGTCCTTCTTATCATCGTTGAAATCTTCATCGTTGAGCAGGCGATTCTCATAGCCGATCAACCGATACGATGCCACCCTGACCGGATTGAATTCGATCTGAATCTTTACGTCCTTGGCAATGGTGAACAGCGTCGAACCCATTTCATTGACGAATACCTTCTTCGCTTCCTTTTCATTGTCTATGTAATAGTAATTACCGTTACCGTTGTCGGCCATCTGTTCCATGCGACTGTCTTTGAGATTGCCCATGCCGAAACCGAGCACGGTTATGGAGATACCCAACTCGCGCTTCTCTTCCATCAACCGCACCATATCGGATGTATTGGAGATGCCGACATTAAAATCACCGTCGGTGGCGAGAATCACGCGGTTGTTGCCGCCCTTGATGAGATTCTTGGAGGCGACTTCATAAGCCAGGCGAATACCGGCTCCTCCGGCAGTCGAACCGCCCGCATGCAGCTTTTCGATAGCGGCCAGGATTTCCTGTTTATTGTCGCCCGATGTCGACGGCAGCACCAGACCTGCGGCTCCGGCATACACAACGATGGCCACACGGTCTTGTTCGCGCAGATTATCGGTGAGCATCCGGAAGGCTTTTTTTACCAAACCGAGCTTATCCGGTGAATTCATCGAGCCGGAAACATCCAACAGAAACACGAGGTTGCTGGCCGGGAGTTCCTCGGATTCGAATGATTTTCCCTGCAGGCCGATATGCAACAGGCGATTGTTTGTATTCCACGGACAGTCGGAGATTTCGGTAATAACCGAAAACGGATGATCGCCAGTCGGCTGCGGATAGTCATACGTGAAATAATTGATCAACTCCTCGATGCGGACGGCATCGACCGGCGGTTGCTGGCTTTCGGTGATAAACCGGCGGACATTACTATAAGAAGCAGCATCGACATCGATGGAAAACGTCGACAGCGGATGGTCGGTCACGGCCAGGAACCCGTTTTCCGTGATGTGGGAATATTCCTCGGTATTAAAATCATCGAAACCGGGAGCGCGGCAGCCGCGGATTTGCATTGCACCGCAGGCTTGATATTCAATTCCTTTTCTTTGACCTTGAACAGTCGTGACTAGACCTGTCTCTTTTGAGAGTAACTCATCGACAGTAGCTACAGGAGCGGCCTGGGCGGCATCTTGTTCTGTTTTACTATTATCCTGTTTTTCTTCAACCGGCGGCTTACTGCTGCAAGCATACAGCAGGAGCGACGCGACTGCAAGAATTAGTAACTTTTTCATTATACCCTCCTCTTGGATGGCGGTTGGGTTGAGCCGTTGTGGGATCGCGAAGAAAAACTCGATGGCTGCACGGCGTTTAGTAGGGTTACACGGCGGGCTGAGTTTTCTTCCCGACAAAGGCGGATTTTGTGAAATTTCGAGCGCTAATAGTTATACAGATAAGGACTTAGAAGGATGCAAATTGATTATGATTTTATAGGAATTTGCTACTCAATCCATTTTTCAACATCCTTAACCATAAGCCATCCGGAATTGCTTCTTTCATAAATCGCGTATCTTCCTGTGTTAAATGTAGCCCTGTAGATTATTCTGGCCTGGTCCAAAGATTCATTAAATGTAATCTCATGCACATCTGGAAAAGTCACATAATAATAGAATTTCATGCTCCAATGATTTGGCTGAACCTTCATTTTTGGCAATAAAAATTCCCTTTTCCCAAAAAATCCGCCGCTTTTATAAAACGATGTTACTGCTTCAAGATACTTATCTGAAAGATACAGTACTTTTTTGCCTCGGCATTTGATATCCGGCCTGAAATCATCGATTCGCCCTTCCTGCAATAGTCGTAATTCACTCATGGAGTAACTTGAAAGAGTATCAAGTCCAATCATTTTGGTGACCACTTTATAATCAATGGTATTTTGAACAACGAGATATTCGGACTCATGTAGATTCTGCCCCCTAACATAAAACATCTCAAAAACATCATAGATGGCTTTTTCGACTTCAGACAGCCTGTCGTATTCAATATCAGTTATTGGCAGCGATTCATTTTGCCAGCGAGTAAAAAAAGGCATAAGGAATGTCGTATCCTTATGCTTATATGCGAACTTTAGTTGTAGTCCTTCTCTGATGATTTCATCCATCGGCGCTTTGGCCATCATTTCCTGATACAATAGCGCATGATCCTTATGCGGCCCGCAACTGATCAATAATAGGCATGATACAATTAATAAGCAGAGTCTCAAAGTCATCCCTCCCCCGCATTCACTAATATGGCATCTAATTAATATGACAAATTTCTGTGGGAAAAGGTTTAAAATATGATGCGGCGTACCAACGACTGAGCCGTGGGAGGGACGAATTTCCTAAGGTAGAGCCTTGAGGGACACAATAGTATTTTAACTAAACATTATAGCAATAACTCGAGATTTTTTCCATCCTGTCTCTGACCTAATATACTCAACCTCTGCACCGTATCCATGTCTGGGTTGATAATTTATAACAGCTTTTGATAGGGTTTCATTGAAGATCACATTATAAATCCTTGGAAGTGTTTCATAGAGATAATCACAGCCCCAATTATCTAATGTGATTTGCACTTTATCGGATATGAAATACCGTTTATCGCAATTATTGTACCGTCCCGAATGTCGTAAATAATCCTCCAAAGCATTTTCATATTTACTATGCAGATACAGTATTTTTTTCTCCCCAATTCTAATATCCGGCCTAAAGTCTTTAAGCGTGTCTGATACCAACACATTTACATTATTCAGAAATATGTCCGATTGCATGACACTATCATAGTTCGAGACAATTTCATAGGGAACACTACACTGTATAATTAAATATTCTGCATGTTCATAAAATGCGTTGAAGTTGAGTTCACACCTTTTCTCTTGCTCATCCATTGATCTGTTATTTTTAATTTTTAAATACAGTGTCGTATCGGGCTTGAAGAAAACCTGAAAGATATCATAAATACTCTTTTCAATAATTGGTAGTTCGGCATACTCTGAGTCACAAATAGGCAGTGATTCATTTTCCCAATAATCGAAAAATCCGTTGAGATACGTTGTATCATTATAAATATAGGCTATAGCCAGCATTTGCCCTTCATGGAAAATGTGTGGCCATGGAGGTTCGACTGTATAATCCAAATAGGGAGGATAATTCTCCTCTTGAGAGTAACTAAGTGCAGTAAAGCAAACTGTAAGGACCAGTAGGCAGATAGCTATTCGCATATATCCCCCGATATATTTTTTGTACATATACTTATTATTATACACGCAATGCGTTGTTTGGCACAGGTTTAAAATAGCTGTACCCCACGGCTATGCCGTGGGAGAAGGCGTTTAAAATAAGATACGGCCGAGAGCCTTGGGGGCTCCCGACCGTATCAATCAACAGGGGGGGTTTTTGCTAAAACTAATTAATCTCGCTTGGCGAGCGTCACCCGGTTTTTTGCCCTCTCATAGGCCGCCTGAGCGCGCCCGGTATCAATATTACCGGCCGCATCCTGCAGGCGCTGTTTGGCCCGCTTCAGTGATTCCTGTGCGCGCTCCACATCAATATCCTTGGCGAATTCGGCCGAATCGGCCAGAATCGTGCAGACATTGTTCGAGCATTCCAGAAAACCGCCGGACACCGCGAAGTTGATCTCCTTGCCGGTATTGTCCTTGACATTCAGGATGCCCGGCTTCAGCGATGTGATGATCGGGGCGTGATTGCTGAGAATTCCCAGATACCCCAGTGTTCCGGGAGCTATCAGCGAGGCCACCTCTTCTTCATAGATGACCTTTTCCGGTGTGACAACAGCCAGTTTATACATTAGTCTTGAGCTTTCTGTTTTTCATAGTTCGCGAAGACTTCCTCGATACCGCCGCAGTAGTAGAAGCACTGCTCGGGAACATGATCGAGTTCGCCTCTGACGATCATCGTAAATCCTTTAATCGTATCTTCGACCTTGACGTATTTGCCGGATTTGCCGGTGAACGCCTCGGCCACGAAGAACGGCTGCGAGAAGAAGCGCTGGATCTTACGAGCGCGGTTAACCGTCAGGCGGTCTTCTTCGGACAATTCGTCCATACCGAGAATCGCGATGATATCCTGCAGGTCGCGATAGCGCTGCAGAATCTGCTGGACTTCGCGAGCGATATTGTAATGCTCTTCTCCGACGACCAGCGGATCGAGAATTCGCGAGGTCGAATCGAGCGGGTCGATGGCCGGATAAATACCGAGCTCAGCGATCTGGCGCGACAACACCGAGGTGGCATCGAGGTGCGCAAACGATGTCGCAGGCGCCGGGTCGGTCAAGTCGTCAGCGGGAACGTAAATCGCCTGCACTGACGTAATCGAACCGGTTTTGGTCGATGTGATTCGTTCCTGCAAAGCGCCCATTTCGGTACCCAGGGTCGGCTGGTATCCCACCGCGGACGGCATACGTCCCAGAAGCGCGGACACCTCGGAACCGGCCTGTACGAATCGGAAAATGTTATCGATGAACAGAAGCACGTCCTGGTGTTCTTCATCGCGGAAATACTCGGCCATGGTCAGACCGGACAGAGCCACACGAAGACGAGCACCCGGGGGTTCGTTCATCTGACCGAACATCAGAGCCGTTTTCGCCAACACGCCGGACTCTTTCATTTCCAGCCAGAGGTCGTTACCTTCACGAGTACGCTCACCGACGCCGCAGAAGACGGAATAGCCGCCGTGCTCGGTCGCGATATTGCGGATGAGCTCCTGAATCAACACGGTCTTGCCCACGCCGGCGCCGCCGAACAAACCAACCTTACCGCCCTTGGAGTACGGTTCCAGCAGGTCGACGACCTTAATACCGGTCTCGAACATCTGCGGTTTGGTTTCCTGTTCGGTCAGAGGCGGGCTGGGACGATGAATCGGATGACGCAGATTGTCTGCCGGGATCTTGTCGAGCGTATCGATAGTATCGCCGAGCAGGTTAAAGAGTCGTCCGAGTGATTTTTCGCCAACCGGAACGGAAATCGGCGCTCCGGTGTCGAGTACCGGCATACCGCGAACAAGACCATCGGTCGACGCCAGCGCGACGCACCGAACGATATTATCGCCAATATGGTTGGCTACCTCGACGGTCAGATCGATACCCTTCTCGGCATCCCTGATCTTCAATGCATTGAGGATGTTGGGAAGTCTATCGGAATCGAAGGTGCAGTCGACGGTCGGGCCGATAACCTGTACGATTTTTCCGAAATTGTCAGCCATTTGAAAACTCCGCTATATTAACTACATTTTTTTCACATTCATGCGCGCCCAAAGGCGCGAATCTATGTCTATCTACGCCTTCAGCGCTTCGGCGCCTCCGACGACCTCGGTAATTTCAGTCGTGATAGCCGCCTGCCGCGCTTTATTGTATTGCAGCGTCAGACTGTCTATCATTTCACCGGCATTATTGGTCGCAAGCGTCATCGCCATCATTCGAGTCGCATGCTCGGATGCAAACGAATCCGCCAGGGCCGACTGCAAGACGACCTGGGCATAGCGAGGCAACAGCGCCGAATAGATATCATCCGGCGTCGGCTCGAAAATATATGCGCCGCCGCTCTCGCCGCCCGATTCCGGCCGCTCGATATTCAGATACTTCTCGAGGGTCGGAACGTTTTTGGCAGTCGAATAGAACTTGGCATACAGGAGATAAATCTCATCGGTCTGGCCGCTCACGAACTGAGTGGTCAGATACTTCACCAGACCGCGAATCATATCGAACTTCATTTCGGCATTGAACTCATTATACGTTTTTGCGATAGTCCACTGCCGTTTCCTGAAATACAGATATCCCCGCCGCCCGACGCAGACGATTTCAACTTTGTCTTTGTCGCGCTCATTCAGCCAGTCCTCGGCCTTACGAATCAGATTCGAGTTGAACGATCCGCACAAGCCGCGGTCCGAGGTCATTAAAACCAGGGTCTGCCGCTTTACATCACGCTTCTCGAAATAGGGATGAGACAGTTTGTCGGTCGAGGCCGCTGAGAGATGCGACAACATGTGCGTCATCTTCTCGGAATACGGCCGGGACTGTTCAGCCTGCAACTGCGCCTTGCGCAACTGGGCGGCCGCAACCATCTTCATCGCCTTCGTAATCTGCCGGGTCGATTTGACCGAGTTGATTCTTCTTAATATGTCCCGAAGCGTCGCCATAAATTATTCACTTGTGGTTTTAAACTGCTCTTTGAATTTCTTACCGGCTTCATGCAGGTTCTTCTCGGTGCTGTCGGAGATAACTTTCTCCTTCTCGATATTGTGCATGATATCCGGGAAGTCTTTTTCGACGAAGGCCAAAAATTCTTTCTCGAACTTATTCAGACTGTCGACCGGGATGGAATCGAGATATCCATTGGCGCCCATCCAGATAATCGCAACCTGGCGGCCCAGGTTCTGCGGCACGTATTGGCCTTGTTTCAAAATTTCAACCATGCGCTCACCGCGCGTCAACTGACGCTTGGTCGCGGCATCGAGGTCCGAACCGAACTGGGCAAAAGCCGCAAGTTCGCGGTACTGCGCGAGGTCGAGTCGCAGTGAGCCGGCGATCTTCTTCATCGCCTTGGTCTGCGCATTACCACCCACACGAGAGACCGAAATACCGACGTTAATAGCGGGGCGAACACCGGCAAAGAACAGGTCAGGTTCCAGATAAATCTGACCGTCGGTAATCGAAATCACGTTGGTCGGAATGTACGCCGACACGTCGCCTGCCTGCGTTTCGATGACCGGCAGAGCGGTCAATGAACCGCCGCCCAATTCATCGTTCAGCTTGGCGGCGCGCTCGAGCAGACGCGAGTGGCAGTAGAAAATGTCGCCCGGATACGCTTCACGGCCCGGCGGGCGGCGAAGCAACAGCGACAACTGACGATACGACTGCGCCTGTTTCGATAAGTCATCATAAATGACCAATGCGTGGCGACCGGTGTAGAGGAATTCCTCACCGATGGCGGCGCCGGCATACGGTGCGATGTACTGCAGCGGAGCCGGGTCGTTTGCGGTCGCGGAGACGACAGTCGTGTATTCCATGGCGCCGGCTTTGTCGAGTACTTCGACAACGCGGGCGACACTGGATGCTTTCTGACCGATGGCGACGTAGATGCAGAAGACATCGGTTCCTTTTTGGTTGATGATGGCATCGATCGCCACGGCCGTTTTGCCGGTCTGACGGTCGCCGATAATAAGCTCGCGCTGTCCGCGGCCGATCGGAATCATCGAATCGATAGCCTTGAGGCCGGTCATCATCGGTTCTTTCACCGGCTGACGTTCGACCACGTTTGGCGCCCTGCCTTCGAGCAGACGGAATTTATCGGTAACTATGGGCCCCTTGCCGTCCAACGGTTCACCGATTGAGTTGACAACCCGTCCTACCAGTGCATCGCCGACCGGTACCTGCGCGACCTTGCCGGTCCGCCGGACGCTGTCACCTTCTTTAATGCCGCGATCGCTGCCGAAAATGGCCACACCGACGTTATCTTCCTCGAGGTTCAGCACCATTCCGGTGACATCCCCCGGGAATGTGACCAGCTCGGACATCATGGCATCTTCCAGACCCCAGACACGGGCGATACCGTCGCCGACCTGAAGAATGGTGCCAACCGATTCCATTTCAAGCTTGGTCTCATACTTGGCGATCTCTTTTTGTATGACCGATGAGACTTCTTCAGGATTGAGACCCATAAGGCACTACTCCTGTATAGTAATGTTTATTTCTTTTCAAAGTTAGGTCGAAAGAACCGACGCCATGCGTCAGTTCACTTTCAACTTCATTAATTCTTCTTTCAAAAGCGAAAGACCGTGTCTGACCGAACCGTCGATAATCTGATCGCCGATAATGACAATCATGCCGCCCATAATAGCGGGATCGACTTTCTCTTCGAGTTCGATCGACTTACCGGTTTTTGCCGCCAGTTTCGCGATCAGACCTTTGCGGTCCGCATCATTCAGCGGAATCGCGGTCGTGATCTTGGCGACCATCATTCCCCGCGCATCGGCCACTCGATACCGGAATTCCTCGATGATTTCATGCAGGAATCCGATACGGTGCTTGCCGACCAGCACCAGGAGAAATTCCAAAAACAGCGGATTGAGACGCGAGCCGAACACGTTCTTGAGAAGCGCGACCTTGTGCTGGTCCAGAATATGCGGAGCCAGCAAAAACTGCAACAGCGACGGATCACTATTGACCAGTTTGTCGAGTTCCTCGAACTGCTCGTACGCGGTGTCAATCAGCCCCTTCTCCCTGACGATATTGAACAGCGCGGTCGAATACTTTTTGGCAACTTGCTGCGCTAACATAAGCTATGCCTTCTCCACGCCATCGATAAAGCCGGCGATAAGCCGACGATTTTCTTTTTCGTCGAGGTTTTTCGAGATAATTTTACCGGCGGCCGCAATGGTCATTTTGACCATATCTTCTTTGAGCCCGGCCCGGGCTTTTTCGACTTCCCGATCCAGCTCGGCTTTCGCCTTGGTGATGATTTCCTTGGCTTCGTCGCGACCCTGTTCTTTGATTTCGGCAGCGACTTTCTGGCCTTCGTTGACCGCTTCGGTCAATTTCTGGCGCGCCAGGTTATCGATATCCTTCAGCTTGGCTTCGTAATCCGCCTTGGTCTTGGCTATCTCATTCTTTTCCGACGCAATGTGGTCGAACTCGGATTTGATTTTCTCGCGCCGTTCACTGAGAATGCCGAGGATCGGTCCCCAGGCAAATTTCTTCAGAACCAAAACGGTAATGACAAAACCGACCACATGAGTCAAAATTGCTTGCCAATCGGCAAGTTCTGCAAAAAGATCCATAAAAATCTTCTCCCCGGAAGCGCCGGGCTATTATGCCCGGCACTAATCCGGCAGGTTTTTACGCCAATTCCACGAATGGAACGTTTACTACGCGCCGATTTTTCCCATAACCATCAGGAATGCGAGCAAAGCATAAATCGTCAAAGCCTCGATAAAGGCCGCACCGATAATCATACCGGTCTGAATCTTCGCAATCGCTTCCGGCTGACGACCCATGGCTTCCATCGCGGAACCAACGGCCTTACCCAGGCCAAGAGCAGAACCAACCGCTGCAATACCAATCGCCAGCGGAGCCGCAATCGCTAAACCAGTCTGATAGTCCATTATTTCCTCCAAAAAACTGATGTTGCTATCTGTTTATTTTCTTTTGTCTATTTTCTATTTCAGATTTCTTCAATCTTAGTGTTCACTGTGCGGCAATGCCATCATGATATAACTGGTCGACAGCATCATGAATACCAGCGCCTGAATCGTTCCCAGCAGCAGCGACAGGAAATAGAACGGCAGCTGGAACGGAATACCGACCAGGTTATTGTGCCAGAATATCGACATAAAGACCACACCGAGAGAAATCATCACGGCGATGAGCGTATCCTCACCGAAAATATTACCGAAAAGACGAGCGGCCAGCGAGACCGGCTTGATGAACTCGCCGAAGACGTGCAGCGGGAAATTGAGGATCGCCAATCCCCAGGTTACTCCCGAACTCGGATCACCGCACAGATGCAGAAGATATTTTTTTATTCCGAGGCGAGTGACCGCCGTGTATTGCACATAGAGGAATACAGTCGCCGCCAGGGCGATTGTCATCTTGATGCTCGATGTCGGGGCATGGAACCCCGGAACCAGGCCGCTCATGTTCATGCACCAGATATAGATGAACAGGGTACCGAGAAACGGGATATACCGGTCGGTTTCCTTGCCCAGCATGGCGTGAACCATATTATAGAGCCCCTCGAAGATCATCTCGACCACATTCTGGAATGGGCCCGGAATCAACTGCCGCTTGCGATATACCATCATAGCGGCGAACATCAGCATCAGCGCGATGAGCAGACCGAAAAAGGTCACAGCAAAGGTATGCGCATAGTGCGTGTGCATTACCTTATCGGTAAACGTCAACAAGCTGGGGATGTGCATGCTGAGACCTTGTTCCTCACCATGACCACCACCATGCTCTGCCGCTTCCGCGGCATGACCGGCTGCTTCCTGCGTTGTAATAAGTAATTTGTTTAAAAGCGTGTACTGAATCATGCCAAACCTCGGGAACTAGTTTCCTGGCCTGTGACATCAAGATTTAATAATACCCGCGAGACCGCCTTGAGAACCATAACCACAATTACCAGTGAGAGGCCGATCAGGAGCGGAATCGGGCGAAAAATTTCTACGGTAAATAAAAAATACCCGGCGCCATAGAGCAGCGGGAATTTAATGAGCGCCAAAACGGCTGCGGCCATCTTATCGACGCCGTCAGGCTTAATAGCAGTGCGGACGAGAGCCGCCAAAAACAGCAGATTGACCATGGACCAGATACCGGCGGAGAAGTAGGCCAGCACGTCATAGAATGGGAAATAGTAGCATCCGATGGCGAACGTCACGAGCAACACCACCCCGGTCGTGCGCAGCGTCCGCTGAATGAAATCAAGCCCGAAATTAGTCGTCAGAATTTTCGCCGCCATCAGTCAACTGCTTTAACAATTTAATAGTTTCCTTACCCGATGAAACCAGCCCGACCAGAATCAGGATGACCATCAGATACGGTTCGGTACCAAGTTTCTTGTCTAACCAGTTGCCCGCAAAGTACCCCAGCAGTGGCCCCGCCACCAACATGAATGGAATCGTTGTCGCTATGCCTAACTGCCGAAACCCTTCATATCTGTTTTTCTTTGAGTTTATTGCCTCTTCAACCGGTTATTGGTTAACCTAAATAGAGTGCACCCCGCACTCGGTACCATAAGGAGTGAATATATTTTTTCCGCCCGGGATGTCAAGCGATTTCGGCAACAATTTGATAATTTTTTCACAAGCGCACCTGCTCTCCACCGATGAAATGAGCGCATGAAAGAGAAAAATATCGGGCAAAGCCGTATCATATAAGACAGAAGGGTGCCGACAACTTCATGCCTTATAAATTCTTAACATTTTAACGGAACATTCGCGCCGTGTTCGGTTCTTTTCGCCTGAATTGGGACAATAACGACCGCCTGTTTAGTCGTCCTCACGAAAAAGGGCGATTTCGCTATCCAAATACCGTACTGACCGGATACGCTGAACCCTCGTCAAATAAGGCTTTTTCACCCGGCGACGCGACGACGATTCGAGTATAATCGGGATTGAGTTGTTGCAATGCAACATCACCGACAATCCGCCACTCCCGCTCGCCGATCCATCGGCCATCCTCCCCCTCAGCCTGAAAATACGGCCGCATGGCCTCGGCCATCCCATTATAGATTTCATCATCCCCATAAACAACGGGATACAACCCGATCCTATCGGCCCAGGATTTGGCAACCGCAATCCCGTACGGTTCAAAATACGGATTGGCCAACCGCGACCGGTAGCGGAACAGATTCCGCGCCGCTTCACTGTTATATAATGTAAATGCGACTACTCGATGTCCGGATCGGATATTCCGGGTACTTCCCCGAATGATACCTTCTCTGATAATCTTTTGTAATCCCTCTCGGGCACAGTGGCAGTAATCGCAATTTGAGTGTAAAACCGCCCGATAATAATCCAGGCATGTTTCGCCCGGCCAGGGGCCGCGACAGCTTCTCGTGAAATGAATCAGCCAGTGATCATCGGATAATTCATCCGAAAACGATTTGCCGGAGTATACCGGTCGTTTCCTCTTTGGCTTCTTGTATGGAATGCGATAACGATTAAAGACCCTCCCCCCTGCGGAATCTAACAATCGCTCCAAGTTTCCGTCAGGCCTGACCGCAACCGGAATCAGCCAGTCGGCCCGGCGACAAACTGCGGTATCTCTCCCGGTCAGACGTCTTTCTTTATCCGACACTCGGCCATGTGGTGTAGTAAGACATAGATTATCCGGAGATAAACCATATTGCGCAATCAGGTCCTCTATTGACGTCTCCCCAATCGCAGCGATGACGATAACCGGCATACCGATTTTCGCAGCGCACGCCAGCACTAACTCCCATGTATTCATCCCGACCGATGTTACGACTGTCCAGCCGCGTCCGGCGATGTATTCGACAGCACGCAATGTTTGTCTCACCCAGGCATCACTTCCGACCGGATAGGCGGATTGGCGAGAATTGAGAACCGCGGCGCTTTCGAAATTGAGAAGTTTGTGATTTCCGAGGATGACATCGTCCGGCATAATCGGACAATATAAGATAAATAGTAAATTATATCAAGGTATTTATGGTAGCGGGCGGCGCTTCATGCGCCGTACGATCGATAGCACAAGAGGCGGGATAAAGACGATTTGAATCGCAATACCGGGCAGCCCCGCCAGAACGGCTCCGGTGAAGTACTCCTTCACACCGTAGGGCAATTCGATCACCAGTCCGAGTAGAAACAGCCCGGCGGCAAATCCGATACGCCCGGCAATCAGCGCCAGAATCAATGCGACATAAATGTTCAACTTAAGTTTCCGGTAGAAATATCCCATGATAATGCCGTAGAGTACCAGCTCGCACGTCATCAGCGGCACCGCATACGAGGGCGGCATGCCGGTCAGCATGAATGAGAGACTCGGCGCCAAAAGCCCGGTCAGAAATCCCGCTGCCGGCCCGACAATCGCCCCGGCCAATAACACCGGGATGTGCATCGGCAAAAAAATCCGCCCGCCGAGGCCGAATTGATGAAATGCGATCGGGAATAAAATACTGAGAGCCAAAAACAGCGCCGTACGAACAATAAATTGTGTTCTGGGATTCACTACTCTTTATAGCCGATGGCCAGGTAGAGGTCTTTATTTTCCGTGAATTCGAATTTATTGAAATGGCTGCGATTGAACATCTGTTCCAACTGATCCTTGGTCGGTAATTCATCGCAGTCCAATGGTCCACCCATTTCATGATGATGCCGGGATAATTCCTCGCGGCTGGCGAAATGAATAATGACCAGGCGACCGCCCGGTTTCAAAATATGCCAGGCCTGGTGTATCGATTCATCCTTGCGACAGAAATGCGCGAAGGCGGCAAATGAAATGACGAGGTCGAAATTATCGCGATAGAACGGCAATTGTGACGCCCGAGCCTCGACGACGCCGATATTGTGAAACGGGAAATTCCGCTTGGCTTTGTGAGCAACGCGAGGGGCGAAATCGACGCCGACAATCATCCCGGCCTCGCCGACCCGGCGCCGGAGCAGATCGAACATCACACCGGTGCCGCAACCAAGGTCGCACACTTTGATGCCTTCGGTCAAATTGAACTTGTCGATGATGTGGGCCAGGCGCTCGAGGTCTTCTGATGTGAGATCCTTGTCCCACTCCTCGCCAAACATGTCGAAATATTCTTGTTTCTTATCCATATTTTCCAGAAAACAGATTATCTCTCTCTGTCGCAATTTGGTAGATACAATAAATAGACCGGAATGTCAAGGGGTTCAACACAATTGAGAGAATTTTTCATATCGTTGTCTATCTCTATTTCCATATTAGTACAATCTGTCCAATTGTGCGCAGGCAATTGCTTTGACTTCTTACGAAAGGCGGGATATATTTCGTATCATATCGATAGAAATGAGGTTTCCTATGGCGGCTTTCAAAGATTATTATACGATTCAATTACACGACACCGATGCGGCGGGGATTCTGTTCTTCGCCAATCAGTTAAAAATAGTGCACAATGTTTACGAGAGCCTGATGAAAAAAATCGGATTCGGATTCCGCGACCGCTTCGAAAAACAGGATTTCTATATCCCCATCGTCCACGCGGAAACCGACTTTTTCACAGCCCTGCGCGATAGCGATACCGTGGAAATTCAGGTCGAGGTGGCAGCGCTGGGAGAAACCTCGTTTACGCTTGCCTATTCCCTGCATTTATTCGACGGCACAACTGCCGGGACCGCCAAAACCGTTCATGTCACGATTGATCCGAAAACATGGAAAAAAACTCCGCTTCCGCCGGGCTTTCGCGAGGCGCTCGAATCACTGAGAACCGAATAAGTTATTTTGATGTAAATAAATGCGCGAATCGCTCCCTGAGCGCCGGAAAATCATATTTCCCCACAGCCGTCAGCGGAAATTCATCAATTGTTTCTATCACATCCGGAATATGAATTTTACCCAATTCGGCAGCTATGCGTTTTGCCAATTCATCCAGGTTGAATTCAGCATCGGTGGTCCTGATAAATGCTACCGGCCGCTGGCCCCATTTATCGTCATCGCGAGACAATACGACCGCCTCGGCTATGGCGTCGTGATGCAATAACACCGCCTCAATGCGATTCAGATCGATATTTTCGCCGCCCGATTTAATCTGGCGGTCATCGCGCCCGGTTATTATAAGATAGCCGCTATCGTCAATAAACCCGGTATCACCGGTATCAAACCAGCCGTCCGAATCGGTCATTCGCTCGCCCTGCAAATATTTCGCGAACAACGATTGGCCTCGAACCAGTATGCGGCCGCGAGCATCGCTCTTAATTTCGGCATGGGCCAATGTTTTTCCGGAAGTATCGAGGCGGACGCCTTTGTCGGCCAGGGGTAATAACGACACCATCGAAGCCGTCTCCGTCATGCCGTAAGTCGTGAGGACGGGCAATTTCCGCGCAAGGATATCCTTGCGAAGTGGCTCATCCAACGCCGCACCACCAAGAACAATCGCCTTACATCCGGCGAGCCTGTTGTCGGTATCATGTTCCATAAGCATTTTCAACATCGTCGGGACAACCGAAATAACCGGCGAATCGAATTCTGAGACAGCCTTTAAAATTTCACTCGGCGTAAAACGCCGAAAAACGCGCATGCGACTCCCCGACAACACGGTCCGGAACATGATCGATAAACCGCCGATGTGATAAAACGGGAGCACGGCCAGCCAGGTATCATCGGGCGACATTTCCAGCGCCTCGTTGGCCGCCTGAGCGCTGTAGAATACATTGCCCCAATCGAGGACAACGCCGCGCGGCTTACCGGTCGAGCCGGATGTGAACTGGACAACAGCCGGTAATGATAAAAACTGATAGGCCTTTTTATTCAACTCATGTTCTTTGGCCTTGTATGTAACCTGCAATTCGTGCGTCTGGGGCAGAATACCGGAGTATTCCGAAAATGACGACTCGTAAAACAGGATATTGCATCCGGCATGATCGAGTTGATCTTTCCAGTCGCGAATCGATGCCAGGCTATTTAAAGGCATCAGAGTCACACCGAGGCGATAGGCCGCCCAGAACAACACCGCAACCGATATCGAATTGCGCCCTAAGACGGCAATGATATCTTCGCTCTCGACTTGTTTATCCAGGAGAAACCGGACCGCACTATCGATCGCAACGTCGTATTCTGAAAATGTCAGGGATGTGTTATCACTAATGACGGCCGTGTCATCCGGCCACTTCTGTGCGGCAATTCTAACGGGGTCCGCTATGACTTCGTTCATATCCATTACCGAGGCCCTCAGGTACGCGTATGGCTCCATCAGTCACGAGAGAGAGGCGTGAGCTGTACTCGGCAAAGTAGCTCAGCGTATCTAATCCGGCAGGCTCTGTAACGTCCGGAAGCGCAGATGCGAGGTGAATAAGCGACGCCATGCCGGTTTCCGTTTCCAGCAGCGACGACACTACCACCCTTTTTCCATTCGAGACTAACGTCTCGCAGGCCAATATAGTAGTTGCGGGTCCATAAAGCAACGATGGTTTTATAATAATTATATCGCAATTATCGTCGCCGGCGGCATCCATGATATCCCGATAGGAAATCAGACTTTCGTCCAGCGCAACCGATACCCCGGTGGATGCTCTAAACGCCTGTAATTCATCGTGACCGCCCGAAACAGGCTCCTCGATATAGTCAATCGCTACGCCATCTATGCGCCGGAAAAAATCAATCGCCTGACGCAGACTCCACGCTCGATTAGCATCCAGTCGCAGAGAAATAGTGCTGCCGAGCGCCGCGGCGACTTCTTTTGTGAATTCGGCATCTTCCTGAATCGTCCTCGCCCCGACTTTTATTTTAGCCGCTTGATATCTCTTTGCCTGAATGGCCTCGGCGAGAGCCTCCATATTTTCGATCGGCGGAGTAATCAAGCAATTGACGTCGACATCCGGACGGTAGTTTTTATTCAATAATCCCGCCAGCGGTTTTCGCTCGGTCCGAGCCGCAGCATCGAGGAGCGCGGATGCGATACCGAATGTCTCCTCGAAATTCAACGGCACGATGTCTCGAATAACCGTCTCGATTTCCGATGCCGCATGCGGGATTTCCCATCCGATGATTTTTTTCTGAAATTTCGACAGCACACTTTCGACTGCATTAGTATCTACCGGCCGGTATAGCGGCAGTGGCGCGATTTCACCCGAGCCGGTGATGCCTTCGGTAGTTGTGATATCGATATAATACCCCGAGCGCTCACTGAATGTCCCATATGCAAATCGTATCGGCCGCCTGAACGGCCGGACATACGGCACGATATCGCATTTCGCGATTTTCACAGCAACCACCCGACAGAGAATAACAGGCCATAGATAATGAGCAGCCGCCCGGTCGCGGCCAGCATGGAATTGAGCTTCGCCCCATCGGTCGATTGAAACACGGTCTTCAGCGTCCCGAATGCGAAGAGGATAAATAGTACCGGCAGAGACATGTATGTGCCGTACCATCCGGCCAAAGATAAAACGAGAGGCAACAGTCCCGCGCCCAGAATCATCGTCAGGTATTCTGCCCGAGCGAATGTCCGCCCGAATCGCACCGCGAGCGTATTTTTGCCCGCCTTGGAATCGGTATCGACATCCCGCAGATTGTTGACGACCAGAATTGCAACCGAGATCATCCCGAACGGGATTCCTGCTACGATAATTTCATTGGGGGCGGTCAATGTCTGCACATAATACGTCCCGGCCAATGCCACCGGACCATAAAAGACAAAGACGAATAAATCGCCCAGTCCCAAATATCCCAGCGCATACGGTCCGGCCGTGTACAACACACCGCACAAAATCGACGATAGACCGATAATTACAATCGGCCAGCCGCCAATGTACACAAGATATATCCCGGCGGCAAATGCAAGTCCGAATGTGATAGCCGTCGCCCATGCGATTTGTCTCGGAGATACCAGCCCCGCCTGCGTGACGCGCATCGGGCCGATACGCTCCGCGGTATCGGTGTTTTTCTTGAAATCGAATAAATCATTTGCGAAGTTGGTGCCGATTTGAATCGTGATCGATCCGAACAACGCAGCAAGAAACGGCCACAGATCAAATCCGCCCGCGCCATAAGCCATCGCACCGGCAACGAGCACCGGGACGATTCCGGCCGGCAGCGTTTTGGGCCTTGCGGCCAGAAACCAAATCTTTGCGGGCGAGTATTCGGGCATGGATGTCCTTAATAAGCCAGATACACTATCGAAAGCGAAACCTGATAACAGGTGATTGTTGTCTCTTTGTCAGTTCCCTGATGCGCACGCGTGCCTGAAATATACAGTCCCGTCTTAAAACTTTTATTGAGGCCGAATCCAGCACCGGCGATAAATCCTAATTTCCCATTAATATCGTAATCAGCCTCTGCAGAATGGTAATCGCCAACGCCACACATCGCATACCACGAAGTATACTTTTCGTTAAAGTAATGGTACCAATTCAGGCCACGAATTCCATTCGAAACAAGTATACGGCTATTATTATGCGATCCATAGGATGATATCGATCGATTGGCTTCTAATGCCAGAATATTCTTATTATCTAAGCCATAACCGATAAAGAAATTGAAGGATCCCCCAATTTTCAATTGATTAGATCCGGGATTGCTGGACCATCCAATCAATGGCGAAAATCCGGTACCGACTCCTACGACAAATCCCTTGCGATTCCCGTCAAAGGCATTACAAAAAGACGTCACATAGATAAGACAAATTATCAATAACACCCCCGAGCGTACACTGCACATATAGACCTCCCCATATATGGCGAATTCACATCGCCCCTTATGCCCCTCTATTATTTCTCCCTAAGGACGCCTCGGGAATTTCGAAAAATCAGGTTTACGCTTTTCATTGAAGGCATTGCGGCCTTCCTGCCCTTCTTCGGACATATAAAACAGCATCGTGGCATTGCCGGCCAGCTCCTGCAGACCCGCCTGCCCGTCGCAGTCGGCATTGAGCGCCGCCTTGAGACAGCGCAGGGCAATCGGCGAATTGGCAAGAATCTCGCGGCACCACTGCACCGTTTCCTCTTCCAGCTTCGCATACGGCACGACGGTATTGACCAGTCCCATGTCCAGCGCCTGCTGCGCATTATACTGGCGGCACAGGAACCAGATTTCACGAGCCTTTTTCTGGCCCACGATTCGCGCCATATATGACGAGCCATACCCGCCGTCGAATGACCCGACTTTGGGACCGGTTTGCCCGAAAATCGCATTATCGGCCGCAATCGTCAGATCGCACATCAAATGCAACACATGTCCGCCGCCGATGGCATACCCGGCCACCATCGCAATCACCGGTTTGGGCAGAGTGCGAATCTGCCGCTGCAAATCGAGCACATTCAATCGATGCACGCCTTTGCCGTCGACATATCCTGAATCGCCGCGGATTTTCTGATCGCCGCCGGAACAGAATGCCTTTTCCCCCTCGCCGGTCAGAATCACGACGCCGATTTCAGAATCGTCGCGAGCATCCGCGAAGGCCTCGGACATCTCGGTCACGGTTTGCGGCCGAAACGCATTGCGCACCTCGGGCCGGTTGATGGTAATCCTGGCGATCCCCTCCGCCTTGTGATAATAAATATCTTTAAACTCACCGGCCTTTTTCCACTGTATATCAGACACGAGCTACTCCTTGTTTTCACATCCGCTTCTTGTAGGGTGGATTTATCCTAAAATCCGCCATCTTGTAGGGCAGGTTTGTCTTCAAATCTGCCAAATCGATGGAACACACTCCGCCCTCGATCCGCCCAGGCGGACGGGCACCCCTCTCAAGAGGGGACAAAACGAGTGCCCGGCAGACGTCCTCATTTGCCGGAATCTGGATTCCCGACTCGGTCGTTCGCCGAGGCGAACTCCCTCTCGGGAATGACAGTTTTGCGACTAATAGTTACTCATTCGCCATCATACTATTGTCTGTAAGATACACTACGAAAGGAAGGATTTCAAGACCGACATGAATTCTTTGTGCTTTTCCAGATGCACGATATGTCCAGCCCCCTCGATAACCTCGAGCCGCGCATTATTCAATTTTTCGCGCAATCTCTGGCCGATTTCGAAGTATTTCGCATCGATACTCCCGGCAATTATCAGAGTCGGCTTGATCCACTGCCCCAGTTTATCCCACAGCGGCGGCTGATTTCCCGGCGACAATTTTACCATGACCTGCGCGAGCGATTGGGGATTACCATGCGATTTTTTGTCGATAATTCGCTCGACCAACCCGGGATGTTTCGCCAGATAGGCGAACACCGGCTGTTCATACCAGTCGATCAGAAACTGCCGCATTTCGGATTTTTTCAATATCTCGGCCAGGTTCGTATCCTGCATCAGCCGCTTCTTGCGCTCGTATCCATCGGCTATACCCGCAGTCGATGATTCCATCACCAGTGATGCCACGCTGTCGGGATATTTTAGTGCAGTATAAAGCGCGATGCGCCCTCCCATCGAATACCCGACAACTATCGGCGGCCGGGAAAAGGTTGACTCGATATAGTCGGCCAGACTTTCCGCCAAAGAATCGAACGTCAGCTTATCGAGATTCGCCTCGGTTGTGCCGTGCCCCGGCAAATCCAATGCGACGCAATAGAAATCCGATTCGAGCTGCTCGAATGTCGGCAGCCAGATTTTTCCGCTCCCCATGAAGCCATGCAGAAACAGAATCGGCTGATTCTCGGGGCTTCCCGCCGAATATACATGCCAGTTTTGTATCATATCACTCATATAGTTTTGCTACCGCCTCGTGGACTCGTTCGCGTATCATCGCATGTTGTGCCGGGTTTTCCTGCCGGTCCGCAATTAACTCGATAATGCCCGACCTGCCCTGTTTCAATAAATCGAGATATGCCTCGGAAAACTCGCCAACCGACTTCGGCGTGCTATAAGGCAGGCCATACATTTCACCGACCTTTCCAAATGTCAAGCCGTGCGGCGTCCCGAAGTATTCCTCGAACACACTCTCATGACGAGCAATCGGCAGGAAATGAAAAATCCCGCCGCCGTTATTATTAATTACTACGACAATCGCCGGCTTTTTGTTTTCGCGAATCAGCTTCAGCGACCCGATATCATGCAAAAAGGCCAGATCACCGATGATGATAGTAACCGCGCGGTCGCATCCGGCGGAAAATCCACAGGCCGATGCCAGTATACCGTCGATTCCCGATGCACCCCGATTCGCCCCGACCTGTATGGCCTTTTTCGACACCGGCATGAAACTATCCGCATCCCGCACCGGCATACTGCTCGATAAATAAAGTGCGGACTTACTCAGCATGATCTCAATGACAGTCTTCGGCAGCGTGATTTCGTTGATGTTGTTATCCGCCGCAAACCGGTTGATTATCGTCAGCGCGGCATATTCGGTCTTCATCCACTTCGCCAAATATGTCGCATCCTTGTTCTCGGATACACGCGCGCGAAGCTGTTCGGCAAACAGGTTTTCATGCGCGATGATGCGCTTTGTCTCCAGCCCATCCGGGTCAATCGTACGCTCGTGTTGCTGGATTTTTATATAGTCGATGCCTGTGAGTGAAGCGAGGAATCCGTTCAGCCGCTTCGATGTCGGTAAACCGCCGAAGTGCAGAACCAAATCCGGCTTTAATTCCTCGGCGGCCTTCTCATGATCGAGGAACAAATCGAAATGCCCGATCGGAAATCCGCCGATTTCCATGGTACTGAAGCGATACTGCGACTGAATATCGCACACGATCGGCCATTTCAGGCGCGCCGACAATTCACCCAGTTTGGGACAATGGCGATAGCGAGATTCCGGCCCGGCCACGATAATGCCGCGCTTTTTTCCGGCGATTAATTGGGCCAGTGATTCGACTTCCTCGGCATAATCCGGCATTGAATACCCGGTCAAATCGACCGGGCGATTTTTATACCACGATGCGACGCGGCCATTCATTTTCTGCAGCGGGAAGCTGTCGTCATCCGGCGCCAGCGGTTCACGAAATCGACAATTTATGTGCAGCGGCATCGTCATCGCTTTTCCCTGCACCCAGGTCTTTTGAATCGCCTGCTCTATGCTTTCGAGAATCCGATACGGATCAAGTGTCGTATCAGGCGCCTCGAAAGACAGGTTCACCGCATATTCGCCATAGATGTTCGCCTGTTGAATCGTTTGATTGGCGCCGACACCCTGGAGCTCCTCCGGCCGGTCGGCCGACAACACGATAAGCGGCAACCGAGACTGAAACGCCTCGATCAGCGCCGGATAATAATTCGCCAATGCCGTTCCCGATGTGCACACAAGCGCCGGGGCGTTTCCCGTCGCGCGGGCGAAACCCAGAGCATAAAAAGCCGCCGTTCGCTCATCGAGAATAATTTTCGTCGCCGTATCGGGATGCTCTGCTGCCGCAACGGTCAGTGGCGTCGAGCGCGAACCCGGCGAAATAATAAACAGGCTCACCCCCTCATTGACCAATCGGTCAACGAGCAGCCGTGCGAAGAACATATTGATATTCGGCGGCGTCACGCTGTCACTTCTCCCAATCTCATGTTAATTTACCAACATCCTATTCGATTCGCATCTTATTATGCACCTCATGTCATTGCGAGGAGCGCGTCCGCCGAAGCGGACCAGCGACGTCGCAATCTCAGAGTCTAATCCTGAACATCACTCTACAACAACCCATTCAATATATTCTTACTGTCAATCTCGGCCCATTCCTGCTTCGCATCCGATGCCGCGACAATTCCGGCACCGGTAAATACCGATAAATCGCGACCTCGCATCACCAGCGAGCGAATCCCAACCGCGATTTCAGCCTCATCGCTCGAGAAAAACCCCATGGCTCCGGCATACCAGCCGCGGTGATGCGATTCGATTTCGGCGATCAACTTCATCGCATCCGCTTTCGGAAGCCCCCCGACTGCCGGCGTCGGATGCAGCATACGGATTAGTCTCTCATCATCAACTGCCTTGAGCACTCCCGACATCGGCGTCCGCAAATGCTGAATCCGCTCCAGCTTGAGTACTTCAGCGGGCATCACCTGAAGAGGTTCCTCACACTCAAGGGCCATAGTATCGACAATGTAATCGACGACGAAGCGATGCTCCTGCAATTGCTTCGTATCACTCAGTAATTGCTGCTCGATTCGTATATCCTCAGTAGTATCCGCACCGCGTCTTTCCGTCGCCGCAATCGCTTCGAGAGAAATGTTCCTTCCCCTGCGAGCAAACAATCGCTCCGGCGTCAGAGACATAAAGGCCTCAGTCGCATTGCGCTGATAAAATAATAGATACGTCCCGGGACTGTTCTCTGCCAGCGTGCGGAAGAAGTCAATCGGCTTAACTGAACGATCTAATTCAAAATCACTGCGACGGCTCAGGACAATTTTTTTAATCCGTCCCGAATTGATTGCCTTCTTGGCCGCATCGATGTTTTTCTTCCACCCCGCAAAATCGGGACTATGCTTTTTGAGCCGCAGCACGAATTGGGCCGGCTGGCGATTGTCCGTATCGTCAGTCTCGTACTTCAATATCCGAATAAGAAGGAGAATATCAGCAACCCGTATTCCACTATTGATGGAAAGGCAGTGCTCAATATAGTACTCGTCATCGATTCGCTTCAAAACTGTGTCGGGAATATAGCATGACTTCCGGGCAAACCCGCTCCAGATATCATCATTCTCCGACTCAGGATCGAATGAAAGGTTGAATGACACCGTTAATCCGGGATCCCCAGCTATCTGGAGTACCCGCTGTATGTCTTCGGTGAGAATAAACGCCATGCCGATACCGCCGATTTCCACCCGGCCGTCGCGGCTCCGCCAATATATTTTCTGATTTTGATATTGATTATCCAGCCAGTCCAGAACGGAAAGTTTTGGGACTTTTCGCCGCACGCGAAGCGGCAGACTGCAGCGATTCTTCACTGCAGTTTCTAATACAGATTCGATATGTGCGAGAAATTCCGGGGATACATCCCCTGTTGTGGAATTCGCCTCGGCCATAGCCTATTCCGGCTTATTGGGTTGGGACGCTTTCAGGTTTGTCGGGTGATACCAGCCGGCGCCATGCAATTCTACCAGCAGTTCGGCATACTCGCCGAACGACATCGACTGCGCGCCGTCAGACAGCGCTTCGCCCGGAGCCGGGTGTACCTCGACCATCACGCCGTCCGCTCCGGCGGCCAGAGCCGCCCTGACCAGCGGCGGTACCAGATCGCGGTTGCCGGCCGCATGCGAGGCATCGGCAATGACCGGTAATCCGGAAATCTTTTTCGCCAGCGGTATCGCCAGGATATCGAGCGTAAAACGGGTGCGCGGTTCGAATGTCCGAATCCCTCGCTCGCACAGGATAATATCGGTATTGCCGCCTTTCCGGATATAATCGGCGGCAAAAATCCACTCGTCAATCGTCGCGGCCATACCGCGCTTGAGAAGAATCGGCTTGTCGACCGACCCGAGAGCCGTCAGCAGCGTATAATTGAACATGTTGCGGGAACCGACTTGAATGATATCAGCATGCTCGACGACATCGTTCAATTGCGACCGGTCCATCAACTCGGTCACTACCTTCATATTATAATGATGTGCTGTTTCGGATAGAATCTTGAGGCCGACTTTTCCGAGCCCCTGGAAGGAACTGCTCTGGGTGCGAGGCTTAAACGCACCGCCGCGCAGGTACGTTATGCCTTTAGAAGATAAGAATCGCGCGATCGCATCCAGCTGCTCCTCCGATTCGACCGAACACGGTCCGGCAATAAACATTTTTTTGCCGTCGGCAAAAGGCGATTCTCGCTCCTCCGATTTCTTCAACACCAGCCGACGAGACTCGGCCAGGGAATCCAGTCTGGTGCGAAGACCGTCATCGACATGCCCGAAAATCCGAATAACGATTTTATCCCGCTTGATCAGTTCGTAATCGAGAGAGTGTTTTCGCAGTTCATCTATAAAGTCGACATACGAGGCGTCGGTTATTTCAAAATTGTAAATCATGCTATCCTGCCCGTTCGGGTTCATGACCGTTATACCCGATCCGGTTCGTTAGTACTTATCTAAAATCCGCAACCAAATAATATATACTTTTGTTCGCCGAAATCAAGGCATTAAGGCACGGAAATCAATAGCACGCAACGAGTACCTTGTATGCAACATTTTGCATAATTGAGTCAGTAAACAGGACAAAAAACTCATGTTTTTTCAGATTACATTCCAGTTACATAAAACTGGAAAACTCTCCGAAATCGATTCAGAGTATGATAATTAAGAGACAGATTTTATCCGTATTCATGCCCACATATCTATCTCATAATGAATTAACAAGTTACAGACAAAAATCAAGCCCCTGTCATCCCCGATATTTCAGTTCGAGTAATGAATAATGACGGAATTTTATAAGTATGGCTGAATTCTTCCAAATCTGCCCATATGGGTACGATATTTGCTTTATTCTCATTAACAGATGTCTGCCTGACTCCGGCAAGGAAAACCGGCCGGGTTTTTGACCCAAAACCGGCGGACCGGAGAAGAAAAGACATTACAGGATTTGCACTGAGGCAAACAATTTTTGCCGGGAGAGACAACATGAAAGCACTGCTGAGAGTTACACTGACCATCATTTGCCTGCTGGTCCTGACGCTGCCGGCTTCGGCATTCGGCACCTACGGCTCCACCGGAGATAATGGCGGCACAGGCCGCAACGATCCGAACGATCCGTCCGGCCTGACGACCGGCGACGCCACCGGCGATCGCCCGTTCGCCATTGCCAGTATTATCGGCGACAATGACGGCTACGGTTTCGGAAAAGATGAAGTCGGCGAGTTCGACAACCTGCCGTTCATCGGCGATCCCACCGGCTGGATGTTCGATAACCGCGAAGATAACGAGATCAATGCAACCAACGGCGCCCAGGCGACCGATATGGGCAACATCTACGATGTTACCTTCGACCATAAATTCAGCATCTACGACTTCGAGCAAATGACCGCTGCATACTTCACGATCGACATTGCTGGTCTCGACGGTTCATATCATCACCTGTACTTCGACGGTGTGGAAGTTGCCGATTTCGCAGCCATCAGACAGACCCCCTACGGCACCGGTATCTACACCTTTGCAGTCGATCTGGATATGATTAAAGACGGTGAACTGGAAGTCTTTTTCGACACCTACGACGGCGAGTATCGCGACGATATGGCGATCGATTTCACCATGCTGTCGGTCAAAGGTACCGCTTCCAATGCGGTTCCCGAACCGACCACGCTGGTTTTGATGGGTCTCGGCATGGCCGGATTAGGCGTGTACAGAAAATTTAAAAAGTAACTTCTTTGATTCTGAGAACATTGCGCGAGCCGCCTGCAGGCATCTGTGGGCGGCTTATTTTTTTGCCGCCAGTTTCTTACCCATATCGAATGCCTGCTTCATGATTCTTTTGTCATGAGCGGCCGCCCCTTTTTCGAATCCCTTATAGGCAAACGACACCAGCCCCAGATTCTCGATTCCCGCCCAGACGAAAAATCCGCCGATCACGCGCCGGGCGAACTCGAATTGCTCCCGCTCGCCCCCCACCAGCACGATCGCTCCGCGGCGCTTCTGTGAAAAGCGAGGCGTGTACTCACCGGGCTTATCGGGATCGATTGACCGAAAGCAATTCGTCCGGTCGATAAACAGCTTAGTCTGGGCCGAGACGGAATCGAAATAAATCGGCGAACCGATAACGATAGCATCGCACGCCTCAAATTTTTCGTACAACTCCGTCATGCCATCGGAGAAAAAACAATACCCATTCTCGGGTGTCTGCCCGCACGCCTGACAGGGCATGATTTCAAATTCGTTCAGATAGATGAGTTCGGTATCGGCGCCTTTTTCCGCCGCACCGCGCAGCACCTCTTTGACCAGAATCTCGGTCGAAGAATCTGCGACCGGCGATCCGGTCAGACCCAGCACATTAATCATGCGGCGGCTCCTTTTCCATCTGTTCTTTTTCGATGTACCAACCGAGGATTTCCTCTTCCAGATGCCGCTTTTCCTCGGCGATGGCATTGAGCTTTTCCCAGTTCGATCCATCGATGGCCAGTTCGTCGCGCTCCAATGCCCTGAGTTTTTTCTCGCCGTCGGAAATCATGTCGTCCAATGCCTTGAGGCGCTTTTTATATCGCGACTTGATGCGCCCCTTCTCCTTGAACTCCTCATACGAGGCCTTCTTCTCATCGGAGACGGTCTTCGTTTGCGTCACCGCAGCATTCGTTTTTTCCGCATAATAACTGTAATTGCCGAGATACCGGCGCAGGAATCGACCGTTGATTTCGAAGATATTATTCACCACCACATCAAGGAAATCTCGGTCATGGCTGACGACGAATAACGTACCGTTATACTGACTAAGACCTTCTTCGAGTGCCTCTATCGAAACGATATCGAGGTGATTAGTCGGCTCATCAAAGATTAACAGATTCGCTGGGCGATAGAGAATCTTTGCCAGCGACAGCTTCGTCTTCTCTCCGCCGGATAAAAGCGACACCGGTTTAAATACATCCTCGCCTTTGAAACCGAAACGAGCCAGAAATGACCGGATGCGCCCCGATTCCGCAAGCGGATCAATGTCCCACACTTCCGAAATCACGTCGCTGTTCATATTCAGATTCGACAATTCCTGATCGAAATAGGCGACGTCGACATTGCCGCCGATGGTGATATCTCCGGCCACCGGTTGGATGAGGCCGCCGAGCGTTTTTAACAGCGTCGATTTTCCGCACCCGTTCGGGCCGATGAGACCAACCCGGTCGCCGCGCGTCAATTCGAAGCCGATATCCCCGACAATCGGATAACTGTCGTATCCGACCGCCAGATCCTCGACCTTTATAACCTGCCGGAATGACCGGCCGCCGTCGTGAATGCGAAACACCGGCTTCTTGTGTTCCTCGCGCGGCGGTTCCAGCTTCTGCATTCGCGCCAGATATTTCTGCTTCGACTGTGCCTGCTTCGTCTTCTGCCCGGCCATGTTGCGCCGGATGTATTCCTCGATGCGCGCGATCTCCTCTTGCTGATGCCGAAAATAATGCTCGGCCAATCGCTGTTGCTTTTCGCGCTCCACCAGATAATCATTGTATCTGCAATGATAGAGCGTCAAACGCCCCAGCGACAGTTCGGCGATTTTATCAACCGTATTTTGCAGAAAGCGCCGATCATGCGAGATGATAATGTATGCCGCGCGCGAGCCCGCGATATAATTTTCCAGCCAGATTGTCGATTGAATATCAAGGTGATTCGTCGGCTCGTCGAGCAGCAGTAAATCATATTGCCCCAACAACACCGATGCAATCTGCGCGCGATTGCGCTCGCCGCCCGAAAATGTCGACAGTGGCCGATTCATCTGCGCACGGGTAAATCCGATTCCCTCGAGCACCAGCTTCACTTCCGTCTCGAACCGATACCCGCCGGCTTCGGTATATGCTTCAGTCAGGGCATGGAACTCGTCAATGACTTCCTGAGGCGCATTACCCTCGTTAATTTGCGGCTCCAGCCGCGCCATCTGCAGGCGCATGTCATTGATTTTCTCGTGGGTCAAAAAACAGAAGTCATAGAGCGACAATTCCAGTTCATCGCGTAATTCCTGGGCGATTGTCCCGATGCGCGTGCCCTTCTTGAAATCGATTTGCCCGGAATCCGGCCGCATGGTGCCGTCGAGAATGCGAAACAGCGTGGTCTTCCCGGCGCCGTTGCTGCCGACCAGTCCGACCTTTTGCCCTTCGTTGACCGACAGTGTACCGTCTTCGACAATCAACTGCTTATCGAATCGCTTGGTAATATTTGACAGGGTGGCAAGAAGCATACGGCAGGTTACTCTTCGGAAAGCGGTGCGCCTTTATCGCGGGCGACAATCATCTCAAGCACCATCAATAAAATCGCAACCAGAATGAAATACTGCCACAATTCGCGTCCAAAGCGTTGCTCGGAAACGAACGACGCCAGATTAGTCGTCTGCGGCATTCGCGAGGCGTTAAATTGTGCTTCCAGGTTTTCCCAGTCTGCCCGATACAGATCGCCTTCCTCAACCGGGATATTCACGGCCAGACGGTCGCTCTCGGTCGTACCGTTCATGATACGATATATTCCGGCCTTGTCCAATCGACCGCAATCGATTGCCTTGACATCATCGAGCACCTGAGCCGTCACGATTCGCCGGGTGCTATCCGGTTCGATCAGCGTGAATTCATTTTTCACATTGAAATCACGCCCCGGCGTGCGCCGCACCGATTCGCCTGTCGTGATATTATCCGTCGCCGCAGAAAATCCCGATGACAGAAATTCACTGCTGCGCACCAGGAACGGCACAAAGAACGGATGCAGAGTAATATCAGAGATATCCGGGTTTAAATCACACCCCATGTACATCGTGCGGCCACGGCCGAATTTATTCACGGTGATGGCAGGTGATCCATCCGAGAACCTGCCCAGAATGCGCGCCGGGTTTTCGCTATTTAACTGAGATTTAACAATGGCATACGATTTAAAACTCAATGTCCCGGCATTGGCATCATCGGAGAAAACCGACAGAATCGGGTGTTCCAGATCCAGCTGAGACAGCTGGAAGAATCCACTCCGCGAAAACTGCTTCGGAAACTCCGATGTCAGCGATACGCCAAGCATTTCGCTTAGCTGTGAATTAAACGCCGCGCTGTCGGCCTCGCGACCGACATTGACGAACAGACCGCCGCCGTTGCGGACATAATTTTTCAATCGATTGACATCACCCGATGCAAGCGAGGCATCGTTTATCAGGTAGACGACATCGTACTCATTCAATCGAGCTGACGCCAGTTGCTGATAGGTAATCTTCGTCACCGACCAGTGGCGCCGCAGCTTTTCATCCGGGGCCAGAGCCAATTCGGTCAGGCGCGCATCGACGCCGCTGTTGCCGACGATGAGGATATTAAAATTATCCGGTATGAAGAAACTGAAATAGCGCACATTGTCGGCCAGCAAATCATCATCGGACAGTTCAATCGATCCCGAATGGAATCCGGGGTTACTCACTGTCACGGGGAATACAATCTGACCACTCTCACCCGCATTAAGGCGAATACCGTCCTGCGACATACGCCGACCGTCGATGTACAGCGATACCAGAATATCCTCGCGACTGTCTGATGCAAATGTTTTTATTGTCGTCGTCAGCGGGAATTCAGTACCGACCTCAATGAGACGATTACCCAAATCGACATCGATAATTCCATTATTGGCAATGTTGCCCTCAGTCACATCGACCAGATAAGTCCGCGCTTCAACATCTTTCGCTTTGTTTTCGGAAGTCAACGATGATTGCTGGAAATCAGAGATGATGTACAATTCGCGATTCAGATTTGAGCTACCGTCCAGCAATTCTTTCGCCAGAGTGACCGATTCAGTCAGATTCGCTCTGCTGTCGGTCAATGTGATATCATCGAGAACATCATTCGCTGCCGACGTATTGCCGAATGCCCGCTCCGTGGCAGGCGTCGATAGTATTCCATTGGTCGCCAACACCGCAATTTCATCTTCCGGACCGAACATCTCCAGAAGCGATCGCGCCTTGCGTATCGCTAACTCAAAGTACAATCCGTTCGCGGCGGCATATCCCATCGAGGCGGAATTGTCAATCACGATAACCGCCGACACCGATGCATGAGAACCGAGATACCCGCCGGTCGTTGCCGGGCGGGCAAATGCCAATACGACAGCCAGAATTATCAGTGTCCGCAGAACCAGCAGAAGCAACTGCTTGATTTTAATCGCTCGCACCTGATTCTTCTGCATCGCCTTCAAATATGCAATCGAGGAAAACGGAACGATTTTCACTTTCCGCTTCGAAAACAGATGCAGGAGAAACGGCAGCAGCGCGGCCGCCGCGGCCGCGAGGACCGCAGTGTTGAGAAAATTAAACATCGGTGTTAGTTCTCTTTATTCTTCCGCATGATACCCGGTAAACGGTTTCGTCAAGTATTGCCGCACTTCGGCGGCGGCGTGCGGCGACAGAGGATATCCCATCGCCTCCTGATATAACGCAATTGCTTTGTCCCGGTTGCCTTCTAAATCGGCGATTTTGCCCAATTCCCGCAAAATTCTGGTCAAAAATATGACCCGCTGCGGGTGAATTTCGAAATACCGGGCCTGCTCCAAAAATGACCGGGCCGTCGCCAGCGGAATATTATCGCACATTGCCAGCCCCATGTGCGCCTGACCGAGGCGCAGCAAATACCCCGGACGCGTCCGGCCGAATTTGTAAATATGTTCCATGGCATCGAGCGCTCCGGCATAGTAATCCCGGGCCTTTGACGTATCGCCCTTCATCAATTCGATACTGCCCATAAAGATACCTGACGATGCCTGGCTCAACTGCGACGGATCATCGGTGATATCTTTATAAAAATAGTATTCGGCGCTGTCCTTATTACCCTGATACCAGAACGCCTCGCCCTTTTTATAAAACGATGTCTTCACAGTCGAATCACGATAGTACAATTCCGTGTATGCACCGACAGCGGAATCATATTGACCGTCTATCAACAGCAGATTGCCGTACACCATCCGATGATTGGCATTCTTCGGATCCAGTGGTATCAACTTTTCATACAGCGTGCGGGCCGTATCGTATTCTCCGTCCATGTACAGCGACCAGGCTTTTTCGCTCAAATAGAAAATCGTGTCGCCTTTCGTACTGCCCAGTCTTCCGAATTCTTCTATAAATGTATCCATACCGAGGCGGTTGTAGATGTACTCGTTTTTCTCATAGAAGTACCTCACATGGCCGATTTGAACCTGGAACGTATCCAGCATCTGCCGCCATTCCCACTCCAGTGTATCAAGCGATTTATCGTACACGTCCATGAAAACATCTTGAATCGTCAAATCGGTCGATTTCTGATACAGGCTCTCGAATCGATTGTACCCGTACACCTGGACCATGTAATTGGCGAACGACGATGCCGCAGTAATATTCGTATGGCCGGGCAGATTGTAATAATCTATCGATTTGAGCATACTCCCCAGCGGCGGCAGTTCGTTTTTATCCAACAGCTTCTTGGCATAATAATGCGGGAAATCATAATACGCCGCCAGCCCCTCGGCCAGAATCGGCGGAGCATACCCCATGAAACGATAGATGCGCACCAGATATACCGGGAACGGATCGATCGTGTGATACTGATGCGAATACAGCATGAAGCAATTAAAACGGCTGGGATCGATGGCATAGCCGCTCCGCTTATCCCACGTTACCTCGGGGAGAATACACGGAGCGAGAAAGCAATTCACTTTCCCGGGGAAGGTCGGATCGAGGGTCTTTTTAAAATCCTTGTAATTTATCTCCAGGTAATCGCGAATCATATTCCAGCGCGCATCACCCAGCGTTCTGCTGATGTAATACAAATCCATATGAGCCGCCGGATCGAATTTCCAGATTCCCTGCTCGCGGTAATTGTATTCGCAGCCGTCCCCGACGGTCGCTGTGCTGTCATATGATACCGGCGAAATGCCGACCCGGTACACGACTCCGTTTTTCACGCGTACATTATCGATGAAATAGACGCCGCCGAGATAGCTATGAAACCGCTTAAAAATCGTCTGCGACTGTGGCCCAACGGTGTAGAGATTGAACTCGCACAAAAATACGCCGGAATCGGTGTGCGTAGCTTCGAGATCGAGCGTGAAATTGGAAATAAAACTCGATGTTCGAATCCCCTCACCGATCGTCAACGGCTTCTGCTCGACCAGAATATAATCACCGTCGGCCGTCCGCTCACGGACAGTGATATCGAAATCTATGGTTGCCGCCGAAATAAAGGCGGGAATAACGACCAGACATATGACGAATAAGACATAAACCGCTTTATCAACTCTCACCGTTCTACCTCGCGTTTTTATGCGTACCTATTATACAGATCGGCAGGCGCACGGTTCAACGCGCCGCCGTTAATTTTTTCTACATCTCCCGCCGGACTATCGCTTCGCCCTCTTTAATGGCCATAAACGAAAATCGGTTCAGTTCGGTGCAATATTCGAGGTCCTCGGCCAGACCGATAGAGGCCAGATAGCACCCGTGTTTCGACTGAATCGCCCATTCGCGCCATTGACCGGGATGATTCTCCACCAGCCGCCGGGCAAAATCCGATGCGTCATCTCCTTTGCGGCCCATCCGATGCAAATGCGAGATGATCATACCCGCCGCCAGTGTATCCTCGCCGGAAAATTTACCGACCGTCCCTGCACAGCACACAATCGGATCCTGCGCGAATGCATGCACATATGTTACGACTGCATCGAGACAGACGAACGACCCGACAATAACGTGTTGCGAATTTTCGAATCGCCTCAGCAGCTTTGTACCGTTGGTCGAATTGAAAATCACATCCCGGCCGCTCAGGATATCCGGGGTCATCTCCCGAGGCGAATTGCCCAGATCATACCCCTCGATACGATATCCTTTGCGCTCCCCGGCCATAATAACATCGCCGCCGCGCTCGGCTTTTATCGCCTCGGCCTCGGCAATCGAACCCGCGAAATAAATGCGACTCGCCCCGGCGTTCAACGCCGCCGCGATACTGGTCGAGGCGCGAAAGATATCTAAAACGACAACCGGCCGGTCATGCTCGATTTCGTCGGGAATTCCGGCCGGTACGGTATACAATTCTATCATACGAGTCTTACTGATTCTTCTTGTAAAACGGCGGCTTAATCACCTCGGCCGCAAACCGCTTATTGCGAATGTCGACTTCGACCGTGTTCCCGATCTTAGCCATCTTCCTCGGCACGTACGCCATGGCAATCGGTATATTCAACGAAGGTGATACCGTCCCCGACGTCACCTGGCCGACTTTATCGTCACCGTCCATGACGGCATACCCATGCCGCGGAAAACATTTATCCTTGAACACCAGGCAAACCAACTTGCGCTCCGGCTTCTCATCCTTGACCTTTGTAATCACATCGGAACCGATAAACTTGCCCTTGTTCGTTTTGACGATCCACCCAAGTCCTGCCTCGATCGGATTTGTCGTCTGATCGATATCATTGCCATAGAGGGCCATCTTCATTTCCAGACGCAGACTGTCGCGCGCGCCAAGGCCGATCAATTCCATATCGTATTTCTTACCGGCTTCTAAAATCGCATGCCATAATTCTTCGCCGTCTTCAGGCGGAATATACAACTCGAATCCGTCTTCACCGGTATACCCGGTACGAGAAAACAGCGTGATTTTTCCGGCGATTTCCTCCTCGGCGGCAGTGTAATATTCGAGACCATCCAGATCGAAGTCGGTCAACTCTTCCAGAAGTTTCTGTGCATCCGGCCCCTGAATCGCCAGCAGAGAAAAATCATCGCTGCGATTTATCAATTCGACATCATCAATGAGGTGATCCTGCAGCCACTTGAAGTCTTTGTCGATATTCGCGGCATTGACCACCAGCATGTAATGATCACCCAGATTGTACACCAGCAAATCGTCGACGATTCCGCCGTCTTCATAGGTCATGCAGGAATACTGAATCTGCCACTCCTCAAGGGCCGCGACATCATTGGTTGTTACCATCTGGAGAAATTTGAGGGCATTCGGCCCGGTAACGACAAACTCGCCCATATGCGAAAGGTCGAACAGGCCGACGCCGGTTCTCACGGCTTTATGCTCCTCGATAATTCCCTTGTACTGCACCGGCATCAGATATCCCGCAAACGGAACCATTTTGGCTCCGGCCGCGATATGGAAATCGGTATATGCCGTGCGCTTTAAATTATCTGTATGTTCAGTCATGTAATACGCCCACAATAGCATGCGCACGAGACGCTGGCGCCTCGCCGATGCACGGTTTAAAGCCATGAATACGCCGCCGGCGCGTTGCCGACTGCGTATTCATGATGTCGTTCTACTCTATCAAGATCGATTCGCTCGGCGAATCGATAGATTGCTTATTTTCCGCCGCCGCGGGTGTAATTCAAAAGGCCGCCCGCGCGGACAATCTGCACCTGCCGCGAGGAGAGCGAATACGTCACCTGAATATCGATGCCCTTCGACTCGTTCTTCACCGTCAGGTCGGCGCCGGTCGACAGGATATCCGCAACCATCGGCAGTTTCAGTTTGTCGCCCTGCTCAATCTTGTCATAATCGGCCGGATCGGCGAATGTCAGTGGCAGAATGCCGAAGTTTATCAGATTCGCCAGATGGATGCGCGCGAACGATTTCGTCAGCACCATCTTGATGCCCAGATACATCGGAGCCAGCGCCGCATGTTCGCGGGACGAGCCTTGACCGTAGTTGTCGCCGCCGATGATGAAGCCGCCGCCTTTTTCCTTGCAGCGACCCACGAATCCCGGATCGACCTGATAATACACGAACTCGGCGATTTTAGGAATATTCGAGCGCAGCGGGAGCACCTTGGCGCCGGCCGGCATGATATGGTCGGTCGTGATATTGTCGCCGACCTTGAGCAGCACTTCGCCCTCGAGCGTCGACGGCATCGCCTGATTGATCGGAAGCGGCGCAATGTTCGGGCCGCGGACGATTTTCACTTTGCCCGGCGTATCGGACGGAGGAATTATACCGGAATCGTCAATCGTGATTTTGTCCGGCATCGCAACTTTAGGATACTTCTTCAATTCGCGGGGATCGGTAATCATACCGGTCAATGCGGCCGCAACACACGTCTCCGGACTGGCCAGAAATACCTGTGCATCCTTGGTACCGGAGCGTCCCGGGAAGTTGCGGTTGAACGACCGAACGGAAACGGCGCCGGAACTCGGAGCCTGCCCCATTCCGATGCACGGCCCGCAACCAGATTCGATGATACGAGCGCCTGACGCGATGATATCGGTCAATGCGCCGCCCTCCGAAATCGCCTCGAACACTTGTTTGGAGCCGGGCGTAATCGTGCAGGACACGGTCGGATGAACCTTTTTCCCCTTGAGCAGCTTCGCTGTCACGACCAAATCGGTATAGGACGAATTGGTGCAACTGCCGATGCAAACCTGATCGACCTTCACCCGCTTGATCGATTTCACTTTCACGACATTGTCGGGAGAATGCGGCTTGGCAATCAGCGGCTCCAGCTTATTCAAATCGATTTTAATTGTCTTGGCATATTTGGCATCGGCATCGGCTTCCAGCGGCGCCCAATCTTTGACCCGTTTCTGGAGCTTCATGAATTCTTTCGTATTTTCATCGGATGGGAATACCGATGTCGTCGCGCCGAGTTCTGCGCCCATGTTGGTAATGGTCGATCGAGCCGGCACCGACAATGATTTTACGCCTGGGCCGCCGTACTCGATGACGCGGCCGAGACCACCCTTGACGGTGAGAACGCGGAGCACTTCGAGAATAATATCTTTGGCCGTCACGAACGGCTGGAGTTTGCCGGTCAGATGAATTTGGACGACTTCCGGCATGCGCAGATGAAATGCGCCGCCGCCCATCGCGACTGCGACATCGAGACCGCCCGCGCCCATCGCGAGCATGCCGATACCACCGCCGGTCGGAGTGTGGGAATCGGAACCGAGCAGCGTCTTGCCGGGAACGCCGAATCGCTCCAGGTGCACCTGATGGCAAATACCATTGCCGGGACGAGAAAAATAAATACCGTATTTGGCCGCAACCGATTGCAGATACTTGTGATCGTCTGCATTCTCGAATCCGGTCTGCAGCATATTATGATCGACATAGCTGACCGATAAATCAGTCTTTACCTTTTTCAGCCCGAGCGCCTCGAATTGCAAATACGACATCGTGCCGGTCGCGTCCTGCGTCAGCGTCTGGTCGATTTTTATGGCGATATCTTCCCCAGTTATCATCTTTCCGTCAACGAGATGTGCAGAAATTATTTTTTCGGCAATATTCATTCCCATTGTCTCACTCCTATACTTGATTTTTCCTTAACGTTAGGCTGTAAAAAACATCGAAAGCATAAGAAAGTCAACCGTTTATTGACTGAGCGCTTGAACTTTGCCCGGAAAAAGCATATACTGTCCCCCATGAAAATCGGGCCCGATACAGAAATGACTTTTGAGGGTGTTTTGTCCCCGGACGGCGATGCAATTACCATATCGGCCCCGGCCAAAATCAACCTGTTTCTGCGCGTTCTCGGCAAGCGCCCCGATGGTTATCACGACATATTCTCATGGTTTCAAGCACTCGATTTGTGCGACCATCTGTATATCGAAAAGGCCGAATCAGGCATCAGCCTTCGGACGAACCACCCCGACGTGCCAACGGATTCGTCCAATCTGGTCATCAAGGCCGCTGAATTGGTGCTGGCCCAGGCAAAAATTGAGACAGGTCTGACAATCGACCTGTTCAAGCAAATTCCGGTCGCGGCCGGCCTCGGCGGCGGATCGTCGGATGCCGCAGCCACGATTAAGGGACTCGATAAATTGCTCAAAATCGGGCTTTCAACACCGGAAATGATGGAATTGGGCGCAAAAATAGGCTCCGATGTCCCGTTTTTCTTCAGTTCCGGGCAGGCCGAGGTTACCGGGCGGGGTGAAATCGTAAAAAACATTGCTTTACCCGTCGATTATCGCGTATTACTGGTGACACCGCGACTGGCAATCCGAGCCGCGGAAGCCTATGAAAGACTTAAATTAGACTTGACAGAACCGGTTGCCGGTGTTAACTTTACTTGTTGCCGAAAGGCATACGAGTTGTTTGGCGTGATTTCCCAAGTTGCGAACGACTTAGAAAGAGCACTGCGAGAGTCATATCCCGTATTGTGTGAAGTACGGGAGTATTTGTTGAAAGCACGGGCAAGGGTCGTAAGGCTCAGCGGAAGTGGTCCAACCGTATTTGCCCTTTTTGATAACGATGCTCTAGTAAAGGAAGAATTCGCATCGTCCTTCGTGGGGAAAGGATGGGATTGGCGAATGGCTGGTCCTGTAATCCTACCGCATAAAAAGGTAAGCTAACCGATCTAACAGCGGGAGGAGGCAACCGTGGAAATCACAGAAATTAGGATTACGTTGCGGAATGAGGAGAAGTTAAAAGGATTCGCCAACGTCACTTTTGACAACTCCTTTGTGGTTCGCGGTCTCAAGATTATTGCCGGGAATACCGGCTATTTTGTTTCAATGCCGAGCCGCAAGCGTCCGGATGGGTCGCATCAGGATATATGCCACCCTATCAACAACGAGACGCGGCGGTTCATTGAGGAGAAAGTACTGGAGGCCTACGAAGTGGAACTCAAGGCCTCGACGGCACAACAGGTGTAAACAAAACTTTTTGGGGCGTCGTCAAGCGGTAAGACACAAGCCTTTGGAGCTTGCATTCGCAGGTTCGAATCCTGCCGCCCCAGCCAGACAGTGAAAGTGAAGGTTCGCCTGCCCCAGGTTATTGCAGAACCGAAGGCGGGTTTTTTATCAGGGTATTGTGCGAGCGGATAATAGGTAATGCTGAATAACAAACACGTGCGCATCATCTGTGGGACGGCTAACCGACCTTTGGGGGCAGCCATCGCCAGAAAACTGAACGTACCTCTCTGCAACACGGAGATCAAACGATTCTCCGATGGTGAGGTATTCGTCCAGATAAATGAAAATATTCGCGGGGCGAATGTCTTCATCATTCAACCGACCAACCCTCCGGCCGAAAATCTACTGGAGCTGTTGATGTTGATCGAGGCGTCCCGCCGGGCATCGGCGAAAAACATCACCGCCGTTATTCCCTACTATGGATATGCCCGCGCCGACCGCAAGGAGATGCCGCGCGTCAGCATCGCGGCTAAACTCATCGCCGACCTGTTGACATCGGCGGGCGCCAACCGCGTCATCACAATGGATTTGCACGCCGCACAGATTCAGGGATTCTTTACCATCCCGGTCGACCACTTGTATTCGTCGATCATGTTCAACGGCTACCTGCGCGAAATTCCGACCGATAACCTCGTCGTCGTCAGCCCCGATGTCGGATCCATCAAAGTCGCCCGAGCCTTCGCGAAAACCATGCATTGCAGCCTCGCCATTATCGATAAACGGCGCCCCGAGCAAAATCAGGCCGAGGTCGTCAACATCATCGGTGAGGTCGAAGGCGCCGACGTCATCATCCGGGATGACATGATCGATACTGCCGGCACCCTGACGGCAGCGGCCGTCGCTCTCAAAGAAAACGGATGCGGCAAAATTTATGCCTGCGCAGCACACGGCGTCCTCTCCGGAAACGCCGTCGAGCGCATCGAAAAATCACCAATCGAGAAAATCATCATCTCTGATTCGATAGATAATTCCTGGCGCAATCTCTCCGATAAATTCGTGATCCTGAGCTGCGCTGAAACGTTCGCCGAGTCGATTGACAGGATAGAGACCGATGCATCCGTTTCTATCATGTTCCGAGAATAGCGGAAAATAATTTCTGGAGGTTTGAATAGATGAGAGAACTTAGTCTGAAAGTTGAAAAACGCGACGGTACCGGTAAAGGTCCCAATCGACGCCTGCGCAGTGAAGGTCTCGTCCCTGCCATCGTGTACGGCCCCGATTCCGAGCCGATCGCCATCAAAGTTAACTACCGTGATCTGTATCGCAGCATGCACGGTGTATCGTTGTCGACCATTATCAATCTCGATATAGAGGGAGCCGACTCTCGCAAGGTGCTCATTCGCGACCTGCAAAAAGACCCGGTCACGGGCGAGCTTCTGCATATCGATTTCCATCACATCTCGATGGATAAACCGATTATCGCCACCGTTCCGGTTCACACCGTGGGTATACCCGACGGCGTGAAGAACTTCGGCGGTATCGTCTCCATGGTTCGCCGTGAAATCGAGGTGTCCTGCCTGCCGGCGGATATCCCGGAAGAAGTCGTGCTGAACATCGAGGCGCTCGGTGTCGGCGATTCGATGCACGTTTCCGATATCGTGCTCGAAAACGTCGAGATTCTGACCAATCCCAAACGCACCATCGTCACCATTGCCGCCCCGACCGTCGTCAAGGAAAAGACTGTTGCCGAAGGCGCGGAAGGCGAAGCTGCCGAAGGTGCCGAAGGCGAAGCGAAGGAAGGCGAAGGCGACGAGAAGAAAAAAGAAGAGGAATAATTATTCCGTATCTGATTCTTCGCGCGATACAACCAAGCACAAAAAAACCCCGCTTATCCAAGCGGGGTTTTTTCTTGGCATAATACTTCACCAATAGAAACAGACGGGCGGTGGGCCAAACTGAAATATATACTTGGTCAGATATATTCCATCACCGATATTTACTGCGTTATCGCCATTAACATCACCGGAAGATAACGGATTGGGCGCCGGACCTCCATGAAACACGTAATCTATAATAAAATTGATATCACCGACGTTTATGCTACCATCGCCATTGGCATCTCCACATGGTGGATCCTCGTATTCTATATAGCCTCTGACCTGTTCCCCAACAACCGTCAAAATAAGTTCTGAGCTGTCAGGATCATTTCCTAAAGGTGATTGAAATATACTTGGTGATTCAATTACGAATACAAAATTGGAATCGACAGTAACGGTTACCCCACTGTCAATAACTACATCACCTATAATTCGAATAGTATCGCTCCATGTCGTATCGGCAGTGATATGGCCGGCAATCCCACCGCTGGCGGCATCGTATACGAATCCGCCATCGATTAATAACTCGGATACCGACGTGTCAAATCCAAGTGTACTCTGGAACATGTCCCCGGTATCGAAGCTAAATGACATGCCGCTGGCCAGTGTTACATTACTACCTGCACCAACAATAAGATCACCGAACACCGTCACGGTTCCGCTCAGCGTCGAATCCTTTCGAATATATCCTGCAATTCCTTCCTTGAAATACGTCAGGGCTCGAAACGCATTCATCCGTCCGGAACCATATTGCGGGTGCCAAGTCGAATCGACCCAAACTCCTGTCGTATCGTATGGAGGCCATTTAGGCCACTGCCAAACCTTATCCGCCGAATTTTCAAGCACCATTCTGATTTGGTTCACTGTCAGTGTATCATTATGGTAGTCCTTCAACAGTGCAATCAAACCACCTACCTGGGGTACGGAGAAACATTCCCCACTAAATAATGAATGGACATAGATGGCAGAATCTCCACATGGATGATTCGTTGTATCACAACAGGCACATGTCGAAGTATGTCCATTGGAAGCCGTAATCGTAATCCTCGCATCAGGATCATCGTACCAAATGTTGCTCCGAGTACTATCTTTTTCATTAGATTGATTCACTGAAATGAAATTGTTATGGTCACCGCTACTTGCCAGTTCATTATATAAAGCCGTTGCCGGCACAACTATAAAGATGCCAAGCGCTTCAAGACTATCTGCCCAGTATTCCAAATATGCCAATGAATCAGGATCAAGACTACCGTAATTCGCGCCAGATACAATAACATCTACATCATTATTGGCCGCCTCTTCAAGTCCATTCAAAAAAGCATATAATCCATCCGACACGATATATAATTCGCATTCTGGACAAAATCCGATAATCTCTTCTCCATTATTACCTTCGGCTCCGGCAAGTCCTGCCATTCCTGTTCCATGGCCAACCATTTCATCCAACCAATCTCTTGGCAAATCTCCATAAGTTGTGTCATAGGCAGTACCAAGTATAATACGGTTAGTGTCATTTAGATCGATATTACATAATTTATTATTATCATTGATGGCAATTCCGGTATTCACAATCATAATCCGCTGATCAGATGATCCCATGGTAATCCATGAGGCCGGAAGCCAACAATTATCCGCCCCCGGTGTACCGCCGGTTTGTCCGGTATTCCATAAATACCACTGATGAGTCTCGAAATACGGATCATTCGGGATGTTTCCCGCCGATAACGCACCACAAATTAAAATGAAGAAAGACAATATTAGAGAAAAACGCATCAATCGCATTGGAACCTCCCTTCCAATATATGACAGCCCCCAAGCCCATGTCTTATCACAATTCAATCCATGACAGTAACGATCAATGTTATTGATGCAATATAATGCGAATCGAACATGGAAATTTAAATTATTTATACATGTTAAAAATTTATTTTTAATTATAAATGATATGACATATCAATCCTTCATAACTTTCACCCCATCTTTAATACTGCCAATTGAATAAGTGGATTCTCTTCGCATTACTTGGAAAGAAAAAAATACTCCCCCTGCACCCTCTGACGGGGAGTCGGAAGGCGATAGATCAAACACCGCTGTAAAAGAACAATCTTACGCTGTACCCGGCGCCGGATACTGTTTACCTACACATCACTAATACAAAATCTTCACAAACTCATCACGGCACGAGATATTCCGGCGACCGAGGCAGCTCCACCGCCGCCTTGATGCTCGGCGCCTTGCCGACCGTCGCGATAATCGACTGCACCACGCGGTCAAATCCGATTCCGCATCCCGCCGACTGTCCCTCGGACTGGCTCAGCACATCGAAATACCAGCCGAACTGCTTGGGGTCCACTCCCCGCTCGACCAGATGATCGTACATGTACGATTCCTCGAACTGCGTCTTGCAGCGCTGCGAACTTCCCTCGCGGACGGCTCCGCCCACCGACTCACCGACGAACGGCAGCAGCAGGTCGCAGCACAGCGTCAATTCCTGCTCACGCTTCATCGAGAAGAACTTTATCACGCCGCCTTCCTTCGGTCGAGGGTCCGACGGATAGTGCGTCACGAACGTCGGCATCCCATCGCACAGCGTGCACAGCGCCCTCTCCTCGGCACTGCCCAGATCATCGCCATACGAGACGTTAAATCCATTGTTGGCCAGCAGGGCGATCGCATCGCCATACTGAATCCGCGCGAACGACTGATCGACATATTTTCTCAGCAGTTCGTTGGGATAAAACAACATCGCCTCATCGTACATCTTCTTGATGAGCGCCTCGATATTGTTCATAAGTCCGTCGAGTTCGAAATCGCGCCCTTCGAATTCGATCAGCGTAAACTCGCACAGGTGCCGGTCGGTAACCTTCCGCTCCTGCCGGAATGACGGCCCGATCGTGTAGACGCGATTGTGCGCCACGGTGAAGGCTTCCAGATACAACTGCCCTGTCTGGCGCAGGAACATCTGCATCTCATCGCCGCGCTCATCGTACATCGCCACCGGCATGGCATTGGGGAACCACTCGCACGAGCCGGTCGCCCCGGTGATGTGCGGCACCTGGATTTCCATGAATGCATTGGTATCAAACCAGTGCCGAGCCGTCTTCAACAACTGCGAGCGAAGTGAACTGAGTGTTGCGAATTCCCCCTTTGTGATGGCCAAGTGTCTCATTGAGCATACTCCTTAAGAAAAAAAGTCAAAAAAAAGGCCACCCGGTGCAAACCGGATGGCCAAACTGTCAACATATATTGAGGGACCGTCCCCGTTATGATAGAATCTACCGGGCAAGTGCGGACCGCCTTTCGGTAGACGCACGGGCAGACGAATCCGTCCGGAACCAAATTTTCATTTCTGCGATGAACATGTCTCTGAAAATACGAAAATATAGACCTGTTGAGTCTTTGTCAACAAATTTATTGTAATTATTTACACGGACTCAACTTTCTGATTACATTTTCTTTCTCCGGAAACTGCGAAACCAGCATCTCCACCTCGGCATCACTCGGAACACCATAATCATCATACTCGAATCCCGGCGCAACCGTTGTCCCCAACAGCGCAAACTGCCCGCCCTCGGCCAGAATCGCCCCCTGCCAGGTGCCCTTAGGCACAACCACCTGCACCTGCTGACCGGCCATAATGTCCTGCCCCAGCGTAATAATCTTGCTGCTGCCGTCCGGAAACAAATTGAACATCGTCACCGGGTCGCCCAGATAAAAATGGAAAATCTCGTCGCTTCTCAGCCGATGCCACGCCGAATAGGTATCCGGCGTCAATAAATAATAAATAGCCGTCGAAATCGTCCGCGACCCGTCATACCGGCCCGGCAGGCAATCGCGGTCGATGACCTCGTCACAGCGGTAGGTCTCGTAGAAATACCCGCCCTCGTGCGGATGAGGCTGTAATTTCAATAATGCAATGATTTCTGCGGCAGTCGGCATGGAGGTCTCCTTTGGTTTGCCCCAACGTAGCGAATTTAATTGCCTGCCGCACCCGATTTTTCAACCAATGCTTTTACCTCGCCCGAATTTTTCGTATATTTGTCACTATGACAACCGGGACGCCACAGACACCGCGACGAAGACTATCGCTGCTTATTATCTGCCTCTTCCTTCTCATGAGCCAAACACAGGCGCTCATTGAACTCAATGAAATTAAAACAAGCAGCAATATTCCGGTCGCGGCCGAGGATCTGCCCAGAAGCGCGGTCGAGGTGCACAAAATCAATCGCCTGCAACTGGCCGTCACCAACAACGGCTTCTTCGGCACCGGCTATTTTCGGCCGCGCCCCTATGATCCCGAAACCGGCCGCCTGGCCCGCTCCTGCATTTATCCTATCAACTCGAACATCGAATACCTCTGGACCGGCGCCCTCTGGTTCGGAGCCGTCGTCGGGCGCGACACCCTCTGCTCGGTCGGAGCCGGTATGTATTTCTTCAATCAGGAAATCTGGCCGGACAATGACGAGAAGGCGAGCATGATTCGCAAATCGAATCAGCAATACTCACGCTATTATGCGCTCGACGCCGTCTCGGAAGAGGACATCATCGCCCATTACACCGATACGGTCACCAATCCATCGCTCATTCGCGATGACCCGTTCGACAACAGGCCGCATATTCCGCTCAACATCGATGTCACACAAAAAACGTATGGTTGGAGCTACCCCTATGCCGAGGATTTCATCCTGTTCGACTTCGAGATAAAAAATATCGGCACGTATCCTATCAAGCAGCTCTATATCGGCATCGTTATCGAGGCCATCGTATTTCATCTTTCGAAATCCGATGCCGATGAAACCTGGCAGGATGACATCTGCGGATTCAAAGAAACGATCCCCTCGCCCTTCTGGCCCGGCTATACAGATACGGTGCGCATCGCCTGGGTGGCAGATAATGACGGCGACCCGGTCGGACGCTTTTTCGACAATACGAGCGCAACCAGCGTCACCGGCGTCCGCGTCATCCGCACGCCATCGGATACGCTCAACTATTCGTTCAACTGGTGGGTGACTGAATTCGACCCCTCCCTCGATTGGGGGCCGCGCCAGGTTACCGACGACAAACCGTTTCGCAGCTTCGGCCCGACCTTCGGCTCGCCGGTCGGCGATAAGAATAAATACTACATGCTCAGCACACCGGAGTTCGACTACGATCAGCTCGAATGCGCCGTCAATCACTCCGGTGAAGGCTGGCTGAGCCCTCCGCGCGAGGCCAACGACTATGCCGACGGCCAGAACCCGATTTATCTCCTGAGCTTCGGACCGTTCGATGTCGACCCCGGCCAGACACTCCCGGTGACCATGGCCTATGTCGCAGGCGAGGATTTCCATCACAGCCCGAAAGCATTCGAGGATATCTTCGATCCGTACAATCCCTATCCCTACATCGATCAACTCGATTTCAGCGATATCGGTTACAACGCCCTCTGGGCCGACTGGGTCTATGACAATCCCGGCTACGATACCGACGGCGACGGCGATTCCGGGCTGGCCCGCTGGTTTTACAATGTCGACAGCACCGACTCGGTATGGGATTATTATCGAGGTGGCGGCGTGCCTGACTTTCGCGGCGCAGCCCCGCCTCCATCTCCGCGATTACAAGTCATCCCCGAGATGGGACGCCTGCGCATCCGCTGGAACGGCCATGTGACGGAAAATTTCATCGATATCTTTTCGGGCGAAAAAGACTTCGAGGGCTACAAAGTGTACTATGGCGAGGGAAATCGCCGGTCGGACTTCATCCAGGTCGCGACATACGATAAACGCAATTATAACCACAATCAATGGCATACGGTGCGCCAGCGCTGGGAAGTATCCACGTCGCCGATTGACTATGACTCCCTGGTCATCCTCTATGGTTCGGGATTCGAACCGGATTTATACACGATCGATTCACCGCTCGAACCGGATGACCCGCACAATCCTACCGGTCTCTATACGTACTTCACGCCGCAAAACTGGAATGCGTCCGATCTCGACAGCCCGTACGGCATTCACCGAGTCTACCCGGATGCCGACCCGGCCGATTCGAGCGATACCACGGCCGATGGCCTGCATCGCTATTATGAATACGAATACATTATCGAAAACCTTCAGCCGGTGCGAGAATACTACGTCTCAGTGACGGCATTCGACTTCGGCAGCCGCACGCACAAGCTGTCGGCGCTTGAAAGTTCCATTTTAGAAAACAGCATCGTTGCCTATGCCCTGCCGGGCGTCGAAGAGGTCGAATCCGAGGGGCTGGAAGTCATGGTGTATCCGAATCCCTATCGCATCGATGGCGGATATGCGCGAGCCGGATACGAAAATCGCGAGCGGATTAAATCGGCCGAGCGGGCGCGAGCGATTCACTTTGCCAACCTGCCGAGTATCTGCACGATTCGGATTTTCACCGTTGATGGTGATTTGGTGAAGGAAATCAAACACTATCGCCCCGATGAAGGCCCCGATGCCCAGCACGAGGAATGGAACATGCTTTCGCGCAACACGCAGGCAATTACCACCGGCATCTACATCTGGTCGGTCCGCTCGGAGATGGGCGAACAGATCGGCAAACTCGTGATCATGAAGTAATCAATTCTTAGGCTTAATCTTTCATTGATCTCCGTCATTGCGGGGAGCGAGTCTTCCCAGACGAGCGACGCGGCAATCCGCTCTTGCCTCTTCGCGCTCTGCGCGATGGCAGGTTTCTTTTGGAAACCTGCCCTACAATTCTCCCCCTCCTTACCAAGGGCCGGGAGGAGTTAAACTTCGCATCTCTTTCAGACCGGCGGCAGACATCCGTATCCGCCGCCCGCCTTCCTAACAGGATTCCCTAATTACCGCAAGTCGGAGCGGGACCGCCGTTGAAGATATAATTAATCAGGAACACCGCATCGCCGATATTCACCGACATATCATTATTGGCATCACCCGGCAGCGTACAACAATTGACAGCATCACCTCCGCTGCAATCCTGGTCGATTCCATCACCGGGAATATCGACTGCACCGGGATAAATCGCCGGAGACGTATCATCACAGTCGGTACCGTCGGCAACATACCCCGGCGGGGCAGCGCAGGCAATTACAAATGAATTAATATCGCCAAAACCGTCGCCGTCCGTATCGGCAAAGAACACTGTCCCGATGCCGTCATCGATTTGCCCGTTACAATCGTTATCAATCCCATCGCACACTTCTGCCGCACCCGGATTTATCAATGGATTCGCATCTGCGCAATCGAAGTTGTTCGACACATACCCCGCGGGCTGGACGCAGGCCTGTACGCTGTTGCCCGGGTCGCCATATCCGTCTCCGTCATTATCGGCATAGTAGATATTTCCGCCGTCTTCATCGATCTGACCGTCGCAATCGTTATCGGAAAAGTCACATATCTCTGGCGCTCCGGGATATACCGTAGGATCACCGTCATTACAATCGGTGTTGTCGGAGACATATCCGCTCGGTTGCGAACAGGCCATGATGGTAACGAGAGGATTGCCGAATCCGTCATTATCCAAATCCTGAAAATAAACAGTACCCGCCCCTTCATCAATCTGGCCGTCGCAGTCATTGTCGCTCAAGTCACAAATCTCAGGCGCACCGGGATGTACCGTCGGATCGAAATCATTGCAGTCGGTATTATCGGCGACAAAACCGGCCGGCGGTGAACATGCCTGAATGGTGATACTCGGATTGCCGAAACCGTCATTGTCCTGGTCGCGGAAGAAAACGCTCAACACCCCCTCATCTATCTGACCGTCGCAATCATTATCTTTTCCGTCGCAGATTTCCGGCGCACCCGGTCGCACGTTAGGATCGGTATCGTCACAGTCGAGATTGTTTTCGACGAGATCCACATCGCACGCGCAACCGAAAACGCAAAAGACGGAATTATTAGGATCGCCGAAACCATCATGATCCAAATCCTTGTAGCAGGTATCGGCCCCTGCGATTCCCGGCATCGCCAGCATAAGTATAAAAATAAGACATGACACAAACGCCATACACGATGAACCGATGTGCGAACGCACACAAAACGAGATTAACTTTTTCATGACATTCCCCTGGAAAATTGTTATACGTGGATAATATATATCCATAAATATAATTTGCAAGTCATATTCAGGAATTTAGCATTCTATTTGTTATATCACCCCCCATTCGTCGACGGGGAAATCGGTTATTAATGCGCCCATCAATATTCCGGACAACAAAAAAACCGCTTGTATACCGTATATATCCTATTATAATGGACTATAGCACTCCATTTAAGACATAGAGGAACCACATGATCACGCGAAACCGATTAGCAATCTCTTTCACTCTTGTATTCTGTTTCATCATAATCTCAGCAACCAACGCCGCCTGGCTCGACGGCCCTATTAGTTATCCCACTTCTTTGGCCAAAGACACGCTGGACTATATTTATGTCGGCGCCACGGGAGGGATTTTCAAATCAACCGACAACGGTACGACGTTCGATACAATCGCATCCGGCGCCGAATTCCTCGATCCCTTTTCGATGACGGTGAATCCGGTGACAAATTCTATATTTTTGGCAGTCGAAGCCGGTGTCTACCGCTCGCAGGATGGCGGCCTCAACTGGACAAAACTCGACAATTCCATAGGCGGCACCTACTCGCTCAGGGCACGAAACGATGGCCTTGTTATCGCCGCAGGGTCGGCCGGCATCTTGTACAGCACCGATAATGGCGACTCCTGGACTCTCGGCGATTCACAACTGGGTCCGTTTCACAACGGAATCGCCTTCTCTGAATCAGGCACGATATTTATCACGACTATGCTTGATGGTCTAATTCGCTCCACTGATAACGGCGCGACATGGGAAAATATCTCGGCGGGATTTACAACGGTCAATAGTTTCGAAGACGTCGTCACCGATAACGCCAATGGCATCGTGTACGTCACCGCCTTTCATATGTTCTATCAAACACCGACTTACAATCTGGTCTTCCGTTCTTATGATGAGGGAAATACCTGGGAACAGGTTGACAGTATCGGAGGCATATCTCTTGGTATGGGAATCGATGAAAACGGCAATGTCTTCAGCGGGAGGCATCCGGCGGTCTATTCAAAAGACCAGGGCAATACCTGGATTGATATTTCCGATGGTATTCCCCAAGGCGATCGCCTCGTCTCTTTTCTCCCTATTAATGACGGCAAGTTTCTCATCGCGGATATGGATGATGCCCTGAAAATCGGGCAATTCGCCTGTTGCGAAGGCATGCGCGGCAATGCCGACGGAAGTGCCGATGACGCGGTCAATATCGGCGATGCGATATTCCTGATCAATCATATCTTCAAAGGCGGGAGCGCACCGACCTGCGGCGACGAGGCCGACGTCGATGCCGGCGGCGCCATTAACATCGGCGATGCCGTGTACCTGTTGAATTACATCTTCAAAGGCGGCCCCGAACCGGCCTCATGCGAATAGCGCGATGATGAAGGCATATAGGCGTACGGAGATCCGCCTAGGCGGACCTACCACAAAATAGAATCGATTTATCGTCTGTGAGGATTTTTTTAATTCGGAAATATATTCGAATTTCATGTCATTGCGGGGAGCGCGTCCGCCTAGGCGGACCAGCGACGTGTCAATCTCAGGATGCCGTCAATCGGCACAAATTACTGAACCAAAATCAAAACCTGTCCTTCATCGACAAAATCAACCTTCCCCTACACGCATCCGCGGACAATATAAATCACTATCAACCAGGCAATCCCCTTGGCCGTAAAAAACAGAACGCCGGTAATCCCGACACGCTTCAACCACTTTTTCATGTATCCTCGCGACAATAATCGACAATGTAATTTCTCAATGTATTACGGATAGAATCGAGCAGTAGTTGACTTACACCGGTACCCTACCCATTAGTCAGTAGGGCAGATTTGTCTTCAAATCTGCCAATTTCCCGGGTGCCCACCCCTTCAGGGGTGAGATGAGACAGTAATCGCTATCATACGATCATCTACATCCGCCGCATCATCTCGATAATCGTTTTCCTGTCCAGCGACAACAGCCGCTGCGGCATCAGATTATCCGCGATATATATCGTCCGCGCAATCATGGCGCCGATATAATACCCCGCGCGATATTCATAAATATCGCCGGGATTATCGGCTCGGAAAAACGCCGGCTCCTGCTCTTTCGAATCAATATGGTCAAGGCAATAGTTCAATAATTCCCGCTTCTTCGCATTACAGGTATCCATCCATCTCTTTGCATCCTCGGCCGGTAAATGATCCGCCCAGAGCGCATCGACGAGCGGCATACCGAGAATCTCGGCCGTCAAAAATGTCGCGATCCCCTCGGTAATCAGACTCCGCTCGAAATCCAATAGTTTATGGGAGGTAGTAAACCTAAACTCCGGACGCGATGTATAATGCAGGGCATGGATGATTTCGTGGGCGATAAACACTCGAGCCAGCATCGGCGATGTGTATGTCTCGACCGGCAGCCAGACGGCCATGCGGCCGTCCAATTCGACGGCGTGGCCATTAGTCGAGCCGCCCCCGACAAAGAGGAGCAATTCCAAATCGGTGAGATCGAATCCATCCGTCCGGAATCGGCGTTCGATAAACGAAAGCTCATCCATGATAATGTCGACGCCCTGTTTGATATCGTCCGCCGACAGACTCTTATATTCCCAATTTTCTGCAATGTTAAAGAGACGATACTGCTCGAACAGCTCCGGACAGGACTGTTCATATTCGGCCCGGGAGATCTTTCCGCCGGCATATTGCAGGTATCTGTCGGTGAAATCAATTATTCGCATGCGCGAGCCTCCCCAATACAATATAATTGGTTTTAACCCTGTGTCATCAGACAAATATACAAAAAATGTGATAGTGGCGAAAAAACGTCGATTTTTCGCTCGTAATCTATTGCCGTATAATGCGATACGAGGCCAAAAAAAGTATTATTTTCGATACTCAATATTTGCTTTTTGCATTGAAACTTCCTATATTTTGAGTCTATATACAAAGCGCGGATTGTCCGCCTAAGTGATTAAAAACGAGTGAGATAAAGCAGATACCATGGATTTAAAACATCAGAAAATCCTTCCGATATTCCTCGAGGAGGAAATGCGAAATTCCTACCTCGATTACTCCATGTCGGTTATTACCAATCGAGCCCTCCCCGATGCCCGCGACGGCCTCAAACCGTCCAACCGCCGCATCCTCGTCGCCATGCACGAACTCAACCTGTCACCGGGACGGCCCTACAGAAAATGCGCCAAAATTTCCGGCGATACATCCGGTAACTACCATCCGCACGGCGAGCAGGTCATCTACCCCACCCTCGTGCGCATGGCGCAGGACTTCAACATGCGCTATCCGCTGGTCGACGGCCAGGGCAACTTCGGCTCGGTCGACGGAGACGGCGCGGCTGCCATGCGATATACCGAGGCGCGCATGACGCCCATCGCCATGGAAATGCTGGCCGATATGGAAAAGGAAACGGTCAACTATATTCCCAACTACGACGGCACACTCCAGGAACCGACCGTCCTCCCGGGCCGCTTCCCCAATTTGATTTGCAACGGATCCACCGGTATTGCCGTCGGTATGGCCACCAGCATTCCGCCGCACAATCTCACCGAAATAACCGATGCCATCATGGCCATCATCGATAATCCGGATATTGACAGCGACGAACTCCTTGAAATCGTTACCGGTCCCGATTTTCCGACCGGCGGTATCATCGTCGGGCGCGAGGGTATCCGCCAGGCATACAAAACCGGCAAGGGGCGCGTTCTGCTCCGGGCACGAGCCGTATCCGAAAAGCAAAAAAGCGGCAAAGAGTGCATCGTCATCACCGAAATCCCCTATCAGGTAAACAAATCGGCCCTGTTGATCAGAATCGCCGACCTGGTGCGCGATAAGAAAATTTCCGGCATCTCCGACCTGCGCGATGAATCCGACCGCGACGGCATGCGCATCGTTATCGAACTCAAGCGCGATGCGCAGATGGAAATCGTCCTCAACCAGCTCTATCACCACACCAATCTCCAGACGACATTCTCCATCATCAACCTAGTACTGGACAAAGGCGTCCCGAAACGGCTTGCTCTCAAGAACATTCTCGAACTGTACATCGAGCACCGCCATGAAGTCGTCGTACGGCGCACGGAACATGACCTGCGCAAGGCCGAGGCTCGCGCGCACATCCTCGAGGGGTACAAAATCGCCCTCGATAATATCGATGCCGTCATCGAACTGATTAAGAAGGCGGCCTCGGTACCTGATGCCCGCGAAGGCTTGATGAAAAAATTCAAGCTGTCCGAAATTCAGGCCAATGCAATCCTGGAGATGCGCCTCCAGCGCCTCACCGGTTTGGAACGGCAGAAGATCGAACAGGAATACCTGGAGACGATTCAGAAGATCGAGGAATATAAATCGATCCTGGCCTCCAAGGCCCGCCGGATGAAAATCATTCGCGACGAAGTCGCGGAAATCAGACAGAAATACGGCGATGACCGCCTGACCGAAATCATCGATGATGTCGACGAACTGACGATCGAAGACCTTATCGCCGACGAGGAAATGGTCATTACCATCACCCACGGCGGCTATATCAAGGCGCTGTCGACTACCGCCTACCGCAGGCAAAACCGTGGCGGCAAGGGTGTCATCGGCATGGAGACGAAAGAAGAGGACTTCGCCGAACATGTCTTCATCGCCACCTCGCACCAGTACATTCTGTTCTTCACTTCGGAAGGCAAATGCTACTGGATTAAGGTGCATGAAATTCCGCGAGGCGGACGCCTGGCCAAAGGCCGCCCCATCGTGAATATGCTCAACCTGTCGCAGGGCGAGCGGGTGACGACCTTCACTCGCGTGCGCGAGTTCGATCCGAATTCGTACATCATCATGTCGACCCGCCAGGGCACGATCAAGAAAACATCGCTCGATGCCTTCTCGAATCCGCGCAAGGTCGGTATTCAGGCCATCAGCCTTACCGAAGGCGATGAACTCATCCGATGCGCCGTGTCCGATGGCACCAAGGATATCCTGCTGGGCACCCGCAAGGGGCTCGCGATTCGCTTCCCCGAGGACAAAGTCCGAGCCATGGGTCGCACGGCGGCCGGCGTCAAGGGGATTAACCTCGCCAAGGATGACTATGTCGTCGGAATGGTCGTCGTCAAGCGCCAATCCGCGATTCTGGTCGTCACCGAAAACGGCTACGGCAAGCGAACGAATATCAGCGACTATCGCATCACCAATCGCGGCGGCAAAGGCATCATCAACATCAAATGCTCGGTCCGCAACGGCGATGTTGTCTCGGTCAAGGAAGTTCTGGAGGACGACGAGCTCATCATCATGACCAAGCGCGGTATCGCCAATCGCATGGCAGTCTCCGGCGTCAGCATCATCGGCCGCAATACGCAGGGCGTCCGGCTGATATCGCTCAACAGCGGCGATAAGGTCACCGATGTCGCGATCGTTTTCGGCAGCCGCAAACAACTGACCGAGGATGACGGCAGCGATGTTGATGATGCAAACGGAGTCGACAACGACGACGATATGGATGATCTCGCCGAGCAGGAAGAACTCGACGTGTAACCGTTTTAGAATTGAATTAAGTGCCCGGTCCGCCAAGGCGGATCCTCATCTGCCGGGAGAATATAAAAAGGCGAGTATCGATTTCGGTACTCGCCTTTTTTTATGGACCTAAGAAATTACTAGTATAACCCGGTAGCTCGGCCAAGTACTAAATCCTATTACGAGCGCCGGTCATTGCAGGGAGCGGGTCCACCCCCTTCGCCCCGCAAACGGGGCATTGGATGGGCAACCCGGTCACACTATATTACATAAATTATATATAATTATAATTATATTTTATTAAATAGTGTTTTTTACTACTATAGTGTATAATACATAAAAGATATTATCATTTAGAAAGGAGGTGATTGGTATGGACCTTGGAAGCCTTTGGTCTCTTTTTAGTGTACTACTGAACGGAGTAGTATATGGCCCTCCAAATATTGGAGGTCAAATTAAAGGCTGTGATGCTATTCATGGCAATAATCAAATCACAGGCTCGACAACTGCGCTAAAGTAATACTCTGGGGACATTTCAACGAGAACTGGCTTGCTAATAGTAATTTTCATTATTTAGTGTAATAATCAAGTGAGTTCTCGTTTAGTATTTTTGACTCAAATATTAAGGTTGTAGGCAATGACGTACTTAGTTGCACCGGAAACTGTTGAATGGGAAATAACTTATAGCTGCAACCTAAACTGCATTCACTGTAATGTAGTACACAATAAATTACCTAATGAGAGTGATCTTAATATCTTACAATTGAAACGAATTGCTGATATGTTGGCTGACGCAAATGTGTTTAGGATATCAGTTGGCGGAGGCGAACCGCTTCTACACCCGAATTCGTATGAACTCTTGGGGTATTTAGTTAAATTGGGTTTTACTCCGCTACTATTATCGAATGGAATAATGTTATCTGAGGATGTTATTAGAAAGCTTTTGGATATCGGAATAAAAAAAATACAGATAAGTTTGGATGGTGCGAATCCTGAAACGTATGCAAAGATACGCGGTCGCAAGAACATTTATAATCTTGTGATTAATAATGCAATCCGTGCCGCACAAGAAGGTCTGGAAATTAATATCAGTACGGTATTAACTAAACATAATAAGGATGAAATTCCGGAAATCATTGATATATGTTTACAAATTCCCGCTAATTGCTACAGAGTTGTTTCTTATGTGCATACTCATTCCTATGGTGATAATTTACAAATTGACCAGAGAGACTTATATTCTATTGCACAATATTTAGTTCAAAAAGAAAGAGAGTTAAAAAATCGATTGCAGGTATATACGCCAACACCGAAATTCCTTCACCCAGAGGACTCTTCAGCAATAATTCAAAGAATAGCACCTTGCAAGGAGTTAATGTGCGAGGCCGGGACTATATTGTGTACAATAACACCAACTGGGGATTTAATTCCTTGTACTTATTTCAGGGATTCCGAATTCATTGCCGGGAACCTTCTCGATCAATCATTATATGATATATGGCATAATTCACCGATATTAAAGTCATTTCGCGGTATGGGTGAAATGTCACCAGAATGTTTGAGTTGTTCTATTCATGAAATGTGTCATGGTGGATGTAGGGCAATGGCATATTTTGAAACTGGAGATATCAGAAGTTTAGACCCGCGTTGCTGGTTGGTTTGATAGCGTTTTAATACGTATATTCTGGAGGCAATTTTTTGAATTTTACTATGTCTGCTCCCAATGAAGTAAGGCTTGAATTGACAAGAAAATGCAATTTGAGATGCATACATTGCTTTAATAATTCTTCAAATGAATTAAAAAACGAGCTTTCAACAGCAGAGGTATATCACATTATAGACCAGTTATTCGAAATGAGAGCATTCGATATTATGATCGAAGGGGGAGAAGTCTTTACGAGAAAAGATATCTTATACATTCTACAATATATGTCCGGTAAATTCAAACTTGGCATATCGACAAATGGACTTCTAATCAACGAAGATTTGGCACGTAGACTTAGCCCAATTGTTGATTATATTCAAATCAGTATTGATGGCGCGAATGCTGCAGTAAATGATAAGATAAGGGGTAATGGTTCATATGATATGGCAATAAAGGCAATTAAAGCCTGTGTGAATAATAATATACCCATTGGTATGGGTATGGTGTTGACAAAATTGAATGTTCATCAAATAACTGACTATATAGAACTGGGAAAATCACTTGGCGCCACGGCATGTAATTTTTCTAGACTTCAACACACTGGAAGAGCAAAATTAAATAATACTGTGCTTGAGTTATCTATAAATGAATTTATTGATGCCCAACGAAAAATCGATGAACTTATAGAAAAAGAGAATAGCCTAGTGATTGGATGCAATCTTTATTGCTATATGTTTTTATTGAATAGAAAACGTTGCCGAGAACAAAACGTGAATTTAATTAATGCCAATATTGAATGTGTAGAAACGCTTACTATTTTGTCAAATGGCGATGTAATACCTTGTTCCGGGCTTCCAACATTTATTGTTGGCAATGTACGTAAGGACTCGTTAAGGAACATTTGGGATAATTCTCCAATTCTTAATGAATTAAGAAGTATTAAGGTTGAGGGCAAGTGCGAGTTCTGTGAGTTCGTTTCCTTTTGCCGGGGAGGTTGCAGAGGAGAGGCATTTCTTCAATCAGGCAATATTAAAGCTCCAGATCCTCTTTGTTGGAAAGACGAGTGACAAAAGATGAGGAAAAAACAATGATCACATGTTCCAATTTACAAGAATTGAAAGATGCAAGAGGAAAATGTCTATCCGAAATTATAGACTGTATCACTTTTGAAAGCGTCAATTGCTCTGCCATTGATATGGGGATTGGGTCCGGCGTATTGGCAATTCAACTAAAAAAGAAATTTATAGATTTAAAAATTACAGGCATCGATAAAGATATTAGCTATATATCGCAACTTTTGACTTCATCAAATATCAGCGATATTAATTTATTAGAAGAAGATATCCTTGACACATCGTTGGCAGATAACTTTGCTGAAATAGTTTTGTTCTTTAACATGATCCGGCATCTTCCAAAAAAAGATTTGCGCCCGGCATTATTGGAGGCAAAGAGGGTATTATCCCAAAACGGCAACATTTATATTTTTGAATCATATCCACAACCATCTACGAAAGCCCAAGATTTGCTTTGGGATGTATATTGTCTTGAAAATGAATTAGAGGAAAGGGCCGGCAATGTACCGGAGGCATTCTATCAACCGGATGAAATTAAGACTGAGCTTTATCAAATTGGTTTTTTAGTAAAACAAATATCCATTTTTGATGAGCACACAATATCATTACCACCTGATGTATGGGAAAATAAGAAAAAAGATTTTGAGGAAATGTGTCAGAATTATTCTAAAGATGAATTGAAAAAAGTATCACAAAAAATACAAAAACTAGATGATCAAATAAAAACAAATGGACTTGAGTCATTGCCGACGTTTGTTGTAATTGCCTATCCGGCAAATATTTCAATGGGACTTTATCCTTATATCAATAAAGAAATAAAATGGCGAGTGGAGCGGGATAATACTTTACTTCTTTATAGCAAAGTAAGCGGTCTTGTAACACTGGATCACATGGGTGGACTAATCTGGAGCCTAAGTAATGGCGAAAGAAATATGGACGAAATCGCAGACGAGGTCTACAAATTAACTTCGATGGGTGATCTTGATAGAATTAGAATAGATATTCGCGCCTTTTTTTTACAAATGTATCAACAGGATTTCATCTCATTTCATGGGACACCACAGATACAAAGGCCTTAACTGACCAATATCTCGGCATTATTTATCGGGCAATAAATTTTACCAGGCTGGCCCACTCGTTCTGAAAAAATGAAAATCAAGTCATTATAGGTGGCGCGCCTTCTTGCCCGGCGACGTGGCAATCCGCTCTTGCCTCTTCCAGAGGAATAGACTCCTCGATTAGAATTTCATATTGTCGAATTTTGTGATTTACTTTCCGGCCGCCGTGATATTATTTGAGGCGGTTTTCATACGACAAGCAGGAAGAAACGAAATGGGATTTACACAGGTACAAAAAGAAGTCTGGGAAACCGTGCAGGAGCTCAACAAGACCTGGGCGGTCGAGGGTGATTTCGATAAACTGGCGGAATTCTTTCACGAAAATATGGTCGCGATTTCACCGACCGACCGCGAGCGGTTGGAGGGAAAAAAGGTCTGCGTCGCAGCCTGGCGGGCCTTCGCGCAATCGGTGGAAATTAAATACTGGAATGAAATTTCACCTGAAGTCGTCATGTACAATGACGACACCGTCGCCATCGTGTCCTATTATTATGATATTGCATACAAACAGCGAGGCCGCTCTTTGGACAGCACCGGCCGGGACCTGTTCACCCTTATCAAAGAAGGCGACCGCTGGCTGGTCATCGCCGATCACTTCTCGCCGTTTCCCAAAAAATAATCTTCCGATGCCGCGTCGGTATGATTCCGATTCGGCATTCGAATCCTTTAAATTAAACGAGAAAAATCATCGTACGATATCACCGGCCAGGTCTCGGTATTGAGAATCCCCTTGCTGTTGATTTCCGATGCGATTCGAAACGCCACATTCTGATCGTTGGCCTCGAATATGGCGATATAATCGTACCGCCCCAGTGTCGCATACAGGTTGTCGACCTTGACGCTGTGCTTGGAGAACGATTCGAGAGAATCGTTGATTTGATGATACAGATCCGGGTGCGCCTTCTTGGCGTCCGAATTGATATTCATGGCCATGATAAAGGTCGCCATCGAAAGACCTCCTAACCTGAAAATTCGGATGAATTCCTCGGCGGCCGCCCGCGGGAGGAATGAGACAGAAATCTTCGCTACTACCTTTGTCGGCAGTTCGGACCGATTTATTTGACAATTCCGTGCAACAGATATACGTATCATTACGTCTTGAAAGCTATAAGAAAGGAGCAAAAAATCCACTTTGGGCAATACAAGGTAAAAGGGACTGCCGCCCGGCTATGTCGAATTGCTCATGCAGCGCAATCCGCGGACATCCATCCGGTCGCTTTATTCCGAGAAAGGTCTTTATTCAATGAAAAACAGATTCGTAATTATTACATTACTGTCTGTCACCCTCATCTCTCTCGAACTCGTTTGGACGAGAATCTTCTCGGCCGAATTTTTTTATTCCTTTGCATTTCTGACTCTGTCTCTGGCCATCATGGGCCTCGGCGTCGGGGCGCTTGCTCTGCGCCTGTTCCCGGCCTGCAATAAGGAAAAGCTACTCGGCCTCTACCTATCCCTGTCGGGACTCATGGCGCTGGTCGGCCCGCCGCTGGCATTTTATATCGGGGTCGACTATTCGCAGCTATTCGTTTCCTGGGCGCAAGTCGGCAAATTCGCCCTGACGATTCTCCTCCTCAGCTCCGCCTACTTCTTCGGCGGGATGGCGCTGGCCCTGATCTTCCGCCACAATCACAAAGATATGCCCCGCCTCTATATGGCCGACCTGATCGGCGCGGCGCTGGGAACGCTTGTCGCCATTTTCTTCATGAATTGGTTCGGCACCCCCTGGGCGGTATTTCTTGTCGCAATTCCGATTCTGCTGGCTGCGCTGATATCTTCGCGAGGCGCCCTGATCGCCTTCCCGATACTCCTGTTCATCCTCATGGCCATTCTCGGGACGAAGGCCGAATCGCTCCTCCAACTCGATCGCCCGCAGCGCGCGCCTGTGATTTACACCCACTGGGATGCCCTCGCCAAAGTCAAAATTTATGATTTCGGCGAATACCGCGGCATCGAAATCGATAACGCCGCCAATTCCCCGATTCTCCCCTTCGACGGCAACTGGGATAAACCGGAAGAAGAGCAGATGCAATACAACATCCCGGTCGACTATCTCATCAAACAGTTCGACTCCTGCGTCTTCCTCGGCCTCGGCTCCGGCGCAGGGTCGGATGTCATGCAGGCGCTCCAGTTCGGTGCCAAAGAAGTCCACGCCGTCGAAATCAACGGCCATGTAAATAAAATGATGCTCGAGGGCGACCCCGACGGCTATATCCTGAATGATTCCATAACCGCCGACGACATCATCACAACCCACGAATTCACCGGTGGGCTGTACGATGATCCGCGCGTCAAGGTCATCACCGAGGATGCGCGCGCCTATGTCCGGCGACACAAAAACAAATTCGACGTGATATTCTCGCTCTCCTCCAACTCCTGGGCGGCCCTGGCATCCGGCTCGTTCGCCATGGCGGAGAATTACCTGTTTACCGTCGAGGCTTTTGAGGACTACTGGCAGGCGATGACCGACAGCGGCTTCATGATGATGGAACATCAATTCTACATGCCGCGCCTCGTCGGCGAAGTGATTACCGCGCTCGAAAATCAGGGTGTGGAACATCCGACCGACCACTTCGCCGTATATGATTTGCCGCAACTCCGCCGCAACGCCATTGTCATATCCAAGCGTCCGCTCGATGATTCTCTGCGCTACCATGCCATCATCGATCTGACGCCGGAGGCGCTGGGCTATATCAATCTGCTGTATCCGCCGGCGGATGACTCTCTCGCGGCACGAGCCGTCAATCGCATCGTGACTCTGGGCTGGCAGACAATGGCCGATTCCCTACCCATCGATATTACTCCCTGTACCGACAATCGCCCCTACACGGCGCAGCTGGGCCTGTGGCGCAACTTCTCATGGGAACAGCTCGATAAACTGAAACCCTACGACTTCCTCAGCTTTCCGACCTCCATGTTTATGATGGTCGTCATCCTGGCCGTCGTCGTCGTGATACTGATTCCGCTGAACATCATACCGTACTTCATCTCCGATAAAAAACTGCGGGCTCTTCCCTGGCTGTACTTCTTCTTCATCGGGATGGGCTTTATGGTTATCGAGGTCATCCTGATTCAGAAGTACACGCTGTTCATCGGAGCGCCGATTTATTCCATCGCGACGGTGTTGTTGACCATGCTTATCGCATCGGGCATTGGCAGTCGCTTCTCAGAAAAATTCTCCATCGGCACAGCAATCGGTGTCATCATCGTCTGGCTGCTGCTGGATATTTTTGTGTTCGGCGCGCTGACCAAAGCGCTGGTCGGTTTATCGCTATTCCCGAGACTGATTGTGACGGCGATTCTGATTGCGCCGCTGGGATTTTTCATGGGGATGCCGTTCCCCAAGGCGACAAAGCGAGTCGGCGAACTGGTCGACTGGGGTTTTGCCGTCAATGGCGCGGCATCGGTATTCGCTGCCACCGGCATTATGCTGGTCGCCTTTGCCCACGGGTTTACACTCTGTTTATTGATCGGCGGCGTCTGTTATTTACTGGCCTTGGCATCATTTAAGGCCAAAGCCGCCTGGTAAAAATCTTGAGATATCTCTCTCCGTCGGTGCTCGACACACTTGCGGAGAGAGATGAAATTTCGTATAATTTAAATAGAATCACATCTTTGCTTCTGCCGTATAATGTAAAAAGATACTGTCACGCGTCCGGGGCGCTCCAAGTGCCTGTTTGAACCATCAATACCGGAGGTGTTTCGTGTCCGATCGGGCTGTCATTTCACAAAACGCCGAACGGCTCACCCGTCTGGCCACCGGCATCAGTTTCGACGTAACTAACTTCCTCATCGGCAAAGGCTATTTCCTCAAACTCAACCATATCGGGTTGATCCTGCAGGAAAGCTACATGACATCGCTGTGCATCCTGTCTCTGACGACCGGATTAGAAAGAAACGGCAATGATCAGCAGCACCTCATCGAGGAAACCAAAGAGCCGCTGCGCGACTGGCTGGTCTCGATCTACTCGGCCACCAACCGCGATTACGATTACGATGTGCTGGTCACGAACGTCATCGAGAACCTGTCATTGTATTATGACCACTGGTGCAATCAACTGACCGATGGCGAGGAAAATATTGACTGCCGGGACATCGGCAAATGGGCTCCTGCCGCGACGGCATCATGCGTGCGCAATATCAAATCCGAACTGGAGACGGAACTGGATATCTCACTGACCCACGAGATCACCGAGCTGAACGAAATCATCTACCGCCACATCGACTCGATCGGCAAGTAAAATACGGGCTCTCGAATACACTGCGATCATAAGAGCAAACTCGCCCGAAAAATATACAGGCACCCGACCCGTTGGGTGGGTTTCATCATTCGATTTGGCTATCTCTGCTTTTCTATCTACGGAATAATAATAATGCGGCGCTGAAGTAGGTTACTGCTTGACAGGCAATCCTCGGTATTCGGTAGACATCCTTGTTCGCAGATTATCAACTTCCCTGTGGCTGGCAAACGTCCCCGTCTGCCGATTATCAACTTCCCTGTGGCCGGCAGACGTCCCCGTCTGCCGGCAATTTCTAAAAAAAAATAACTCTTTATTAATTGGAATTATCCCCCCTTCACCAAGAAACCAATCTGCAGCACTTGAGTGGGCCCACTGACTGGCAGATGTGACCAATCCTTTTTCACCGGATTATTATGGATATATTCCAGCTTTATCCGAAACTGCAATGTCGAATATATATACACATCATCATAGCGAGGATTCCATAATCTAAAACGACCATTTACAGTGAATTTCTCAATCATTTCCCTATTAAGCATGCGATATATTTTACGCGAGGATAATGATTTGAGGCTTTGCATAAATTTCGGCATTTGAATAACTTTAGGAAAATGTAATATTGCATGCAGATGCGAAGGCATTAATACATAGCCAATAGCTTCCACATTGAAGAACTGTAGCGTTTCCCGAAATTGGTACAGAAATGCTTCTGCTATATTTTTATGATTAAATATCGGAAAATGCCGTAAAATCGTTGTCGTAATAAATACCGCATGACTTTGTTCAAGGTGTAAGTCTTTTCTTAATACCATACGGATAATATAATAATATATTCACTTATTAATATCACATTTCCCGACAGACGGGGACGTCTGCCGGGCACGAATACCAATACCCCACCCATTGGGCGGGTTTCTTCATTCGATTCGGCTATCTCTGCTTTTCTACAAACGGAGTATTAACAATCTGGTGACCGGCAGACGTCCCTATCTATCGCGTTCGCAATAAAAAACCCCGGTATCAACCGGGGTTAAAAGTATTTTATACTGCTGATGCTAAGCAGGCTCTGTAACATCAGGATCTACTGCCCTGATCAACCAATCCATCGCGACCTGCTCCCACTCAGGACACACTTCGGAAATAATATAGCGCTCCCATTCGTAAATACCGGATTTCTTGGCCAAATGCTTGAACTGCTCGCCGATCACCATACTCTTGAGAATCACTACCGACCGCTCCATGCCCGAATCTTTATACATCTTCTGACCGGCTTCCATGGTCTCACGCTCTTCTTTCCCAAGAGGCTGCAGCGTTCGCATATCCACGAAAACATAGAACGGGGCTGATTGAGAGGTCAGAATTTCCCTGGATTCATTATACCACTGCCTCATCTCCGCCGGCGGAATCTTGTCGGCAAAGGTTAGCTTGAATCCAAAATCCGTTTTCTCAATCTTGTACATCGTTGTCTCCCTCTTTTGCTGGCCTAGCCACTATTTCAATTCATCGACAGATATCGAAAAGTCTTTAAAATTCAGATTCTTACTGAAACCGGCCATCAATATACTTATATTATGGCTATCCCGGAGGTAATCTATAATCATGAAAGGGTATCTTATGTCTACTGGTAAGTATTCACCGGCAATCCGAATTACAACTATCATTTGGCTCGCATTTATGATAGCCAATTTTTCTTATCTTAGTATTGCATACTCCATTACAAAGCATCGAGACGCCGACTTATTCATTATACATATCCCTGAACAACTGAGTATTTTATTCCTGGCTCTGTGCGGAGTTTCGGTCATCGGGATCATTATTGGCTTTATCATTCGATCAAAACTCCCTGCCGCATTTCTCCAGGCAAGGAATACGGCGGCCTTGCCGATGGCAGGTTCTGCTAAAATGCAAAAAATGGATCCCGAAGCCCGAACCACGGCCATACACGCCCAGACAATCAGTATCGTCTTGTTTGCGTTTTTCGAGTCAGTCGGCATATATGGGCTCTTATTGGTGATGATGGGATGCACATTTTTCACAATGGTTCCGTTTGTCCTGATTTCGTTGACCTGTTTATTTTTCGCCCGCCCAACTGAGGCATTCTTCGACCGCGTCGGCGAACGCCTGCGGGAACTGAATCTATGAACGATTATCCGGCCTATCTGCCGATTTCAAAAGGCCGCTTTATCCTGGCAGTATATCTGGATATACTGTTGTTTTCTCCGACTTGGGAAGTCGGCTGGTACCTTGTCACCGGCGGAGAATCCGCTTTCCTCGTAAAATTCATTGTGTTCTCTATCGTCGAGACCGTAATGCTGTATCGCTTCGGATCGCCGGGAATGCGCTTTATGAACATCAGGCGCCTCGATGATCCGGATGAAATCGCCCGCTTTCAGTATAATCCCTTTCAGAAAATCCTCTATGTCGTTCCGGAAATAAAACGGTTCGAAACATGGTATACGATTCTGTTTGCCGTCATCCTGATAAACAGCGGAGCGAAAGAATTCGCCCGCTGGACGATGTGGTCGCCACCGCAACCATGCTTCGGATTAATAACTGATTCATGGGTAGGGTACATACCAAACATGATAACCGGCGGAATAGCCGTCTACATTGCCTGGCTTGTACTTCACTTGAAAAAATCGGCGATCTACTGGGGATTTACGACACTTGCATTGAGCGTTACCTCAGTTATTGTGAGCTGGAACCTTTGGGATGAGTATATCGCGCGGTATCTCACGCAGCGATATGAATATCAGGGGCGCACACTCCACGGCGGTGAAATCGAATTTTCACAGGCGCTCATGCCTGAAGCGCTCATCGTCGGACTTGTTCTTATGGCAGTGTACCTGTTTTTCGTTTCGCGAAAGATGAAATACTGAATCCGTTCCCTGTACCCTGCGTCTTTTTGCGCTCTCGGTTATTCACCCTCCTCCTGCCAGTTCGGATTCGTCAGACTCGTCAATACATGATCTTCCCACTTGCCGTTGATCTGTAAGTAATCCTTCGCAATCCCTTCTTTCACGAATCCCAACTTCACCAGCACCCGAGCGCTCGGCAAATTCGATAACATATAATTGGCCATAATGCGATGCATATTCAATTCGTTGAACATATATTCATTCGTCAACTGCAAAGCCCGCGTCATAATTCCCTTACCGGTGTAATCCTTATCGATACCATATCCCAGATAACAGGCCTGAAAAACACCACGGAATATCTGCGAGTAATTAATCTTCCCGATCGGCACGGCGCCGTTATCCTGATGAAAGATAAGAAACCTGACCGCTGTCCCTTTATGCAACTCCTGAGCTGCCGTTTGTATGTACTCGTCCCATTTATCGACCGTCAAATCATCCGGCAATAAGACCAATCCGGACGGATAGAGAAACTCCGCATTCTTTTGAGAAAACGTCACCAGGTGCTCGGCATCCTCGGGCCGCAGTGTCCGCACGGTCAACTCATGATCTTTCAATTGAATCATCTATACCTCATCAATGTATACTAATCGATTGCTCAATCTTTACTATCATCCATGAACAAATCCATTGCCGCCGCGTCATTGCGAGCCCTTCTTAGGGCGTCGCAATCTCAGGATATCTGAAAGTCCTCTTCACGTATCCGAGAACAGAGAATCGGCCTTCACGTCCCCTCTTCAGAGGGGTGCTCCGCCCAGGCGGACGGGGTGTGTTCTCTTCTTTTCTTATTTCGTGATTGGCGTACGTCCCCGTGCGCCAATTTCCCCGGCAGATGAGGATCCGCCGGGGCGGACCGGGCACAATAAATCATTATACCCTGTTACGGCATCATATCGCAGATTACGCATTAAAAAAAAGCCCTTCGCCTGAGCAAAGGGCTTTATCGCTCTTTTCGCTTTGTCTGAAAAGCACGATAAGAATGTCTTATTCTTCGGTCTTTTCCTCGGCGACCGGCGCTTCAACGACCGGTTCCGCTTTCACTTTGGCAACCTTCGCGGCCTTCTTCGTAACCTTTTCCGGCTTTTCCGTCAATTTTTCTTTAATACGAGCCGACTTGCCGGTGAGGCCCCGCAGGTAATACAGTTTCGCCCGGCGGACGCGTCCCATCGAGACGCGCTCGATCTTGTCGATGTTCGGCGAGAACAGCGGAAAAACACGCTCGACGCCGACGCCCGACGAAATCTTGCGGACGGTGAAACTCTTGCCGGTGCCTGAGCCGCGGCGGCTAATAACGATACCCGTAAAGACCTGGATACGCTCTTTGTCCCCTTCTTTAATCTTATAATGCACGGACACAGTGTCGCCGGCATTGAAGGTGGGGAAATCCTTCACGAACTGGTTTTCAATCTGGGCGATCCTCTTCATCGGAACCACTCCTTATCTATTTCTCTTTTTTTGTTTTCTTCACAAATTCTTGTTCTTCGCGAGATAAATCGGCTTTGTCCAGAAGTTCCGGGCGATTCTCAAGCGTCTTCTCTATCGACGCCCACCGCCGGTACTTCTCAATCGCGGCATGGTTACCCGAGAGTAATTCATCGGGCACCTTCAGCCCTCGAAACTCGGCCGGACGGGTATACGACGGCGCCCCCAGCAGGGCGTCCTCGGTAAACGAATCGGCGATGGCCGATTCGAAATTGCCGACTACGCCGGGGATTAATCGTACGATGGCATCAACCATCACCCAGGCCGCCGGCTCACCGCCGGTCAGGACAAAATCACCGATCGATATCTCATCTATCGGAAACAACCGCAGGATTCTTTCATCCACACCCTTGTAATGACCACAAATAATGACCAGTCGCTCCAGCATGGAAAACTCCACCGCCTTCGCCTGTGAAAATGTGGCCCCGGCCGCCGACGTCAACAAGATTCTGGTTGTGCTCCGATCGAAATCGTCAAAATCGATGTCCAGGTGTTCAAGTGCTGCGGTGAGGACTTCGACCTTCAGCACCATACCGCCGCCCCCGCCAAACGGCTGGTCGTCAACGGTCGCATGCTTGTCGGTCGCGAAATCCCGCAGGTTGATAATTCTAATGTCAAAGAGCTCGTCTGTCTTCCCTCGGCCCAGTATCGACGCCTCAAGAGGCGGTGCAAGCGCCTCGGGAAACAGCGTTATTATATCAATTCGCAGCATCGCGTCCAAATCTTTGCGGCTTACGAAGATGATTCGATGAGCCCATCAGGGGGCTCAATTATAATCTCTTTTTTTTCTATGTCAACTCCCTTAACGAATTTATCCACTACCGGGAGCAAAATTTCGCCGAAATCCTTCGATTTTATCCGGTAAACGTCGTTTGCCGGGTAAAACAGGATCTCTTCCAGAACCCCGAATTCCACGCCATCCACGCTCTTGACGGTACTGCCGACGAGATCGAACTGGTAATAACTCCCCTCGGGAAGCTCCACCGCCTGCTCCCCCGGCACGAAAATCGCCAGGTTCGTCAGCGCCGCGGCCTCCTCTTTCGATTCGATCCCCTCGACCTTCACCACCGGTCGGCCGCTTATGATTTCGGCCGACTCGATGATGAGCGACTTTTTCTTCCCGCCCTCTTCTATATAGACCTCAAAGAGGTCAAGAAACCGGTCGGGAAAATCGGTGTCCGGAGTAATGTATAGTTCGCCGGTCACACCGCGGGGCCGTCCGAACCGTCCGACGGTGATATAATCCGGTCGAGAAACCACTTACCTACTCAAGAATCTCCAGAACGGCCCGTTTGCCCTTCTTCGCCGAAATCGCCGCGATGAGAGTGCGAATGGATTTGGCCGTCTGGCCGTGTTTTCCGATTACCTTGCCGAGATCGCCTTCGCCGACGTGTAATTCGTAAACCGTTGTGCGTTCGCCCTGTACTTCAGTGAGTGTCACCTGATCAGGATGATCAACCAATGCCTTCACGATAGTCTCAATAAACTCTTTCATTCGGTACTCCTTTCCGGAATCAGAAATCAGTATAAGTACGCATCCGCGTGAAACGTGTTTTAAGAGTTATTCCGCTTTTTTCTTCGACTTCCTCTTTTTCGGGCGTTCGGTAATCGTGGTCTCAATCGTCATTCCGGATACATCCTGGCCGGCCTTCTGAGCATGATACTTCTTCGTCAGGCCGATCTGGGTGAACAGCGCCGCAACGGTATCGGACGGCTCCGCGCCGTCATTCAACCACTTGAACACCTTACCTTCATCGACGAGTATCTTGGCCGGTTGTTCAATCGCAGCATACGTGCCGATATTGTCCAGCACCGGACCGTTTACCGCACGGCGCGAATCGATCGCAACGATGCGGTAGTAGGGCCGCCTCTTGGAGCCCATCCGTTTAAGTCTGATTTTAGTCGCCAATAGCTCCTTCCTTTATATTAAAAGACTACATAGGTAGCATATTCTTGGGCAGATTTTTGAACTTCATCTTACCCATTGATTTCAACATTTTTTTCATCTGCTCGAACTGCTTGAGCATCCGATTCAAATCCTGAATCGTCGTGCCCGACCCGCGCGCGATCCGCTTCCGCCGCGACCCGTTAATAATCTGCGGATTCTGCCGCTCATACGGCGTCATCGACAACACCATCGCCTCGATCCGCTTCATCGCCTTCGGATCGATCGTCGCGCCCTTGAGCGCCTTGCCGACGCCGGGAATCATTTCCAACAACGATTCCAGCGGCCCCATCTTCTTCAACTGCTGGAGCTGATCGTAAAAATCCTCCAGCGTGAACTGAGCCTTGCGCAGTTTGCGTTCGAGCTTTTCAGCTTCTTTTATATCAACGGTCTCCTGCGCCTTTTCGACGAAGGAGACGATATCACCCATTCCGAGAATCCGAGACGCCATCCGGTCGGGATGGAACGGCTCCAGATCCGTCAATTTTTCGCCGACACCGACGAGCTTCAGCGGGCAGCCCGTGACCGCCCGAATCGACAGCGCCGCACCGCCGCGCGCATCGCCGTCCATTTTCGATAACACGACGCCGGTGACATCGAGCTTCTCGTGAAACTCGCGCGCCACATTCACGGCGTCCTGACCGGTCATGGCATCGGCCACCAGCAGAATTTCCTGCGGCTCGGCCATCTTCTTAATCTTCGACAGCTCGTTCATCAACTCTTCGTCGATGTGCAGCCGACCGGCCGTGTCGAAGATGATTAAATCTACAAACTCTTTGCGCGCCTTGTCGATAGCGCTCTTGCAGATCTTCACGGGGTCTTCCTGACCCATTTCGAAGACCTGAACATCGATCTGCCTGCCCAGCGTAATCAACTGCTGGACGGCGGCCGGCCGATACGGGTCGGCGGCAACGAGCAGTACTTTTTTCTTTTTCTTTTTGTAGAACAGCCCCAGTTTGGCCGTCAGGGTCGTTTTACCGGACCCCTGCAGGCCGCAGATCATAATAATCGACGGCGGCCGCTCCGAGACGCGCACCTCGGCGGTTTTCTCGCCGAGCAGTTTCCTCAGTTTTTCGTGGACGATTTTGACGATTTGCTGACCGGGTTCGACCGACCGGATCGTTTCGATGCCGACGGCCTCGGCCTGGACGTCCTGAATAAAGTCCTTGGTAACCTTGTAGTTGACATCGGCTTCGAGGAGAGCGCGGCGGATTTCCTTGAGCGCCTCCTTGATATTATCCTCTGTCAGCGAACCGTGACCGCGGAGCTTTTTAAAGGTCGCTTCGAGTTTTTCTGTCAGACTGTCAAACATATCGCAACGTCAAATTCCACAATCGTTTTCATTATCCGGCTTGGGCAATCGGTACCGAAGTCATCATGTTAATCGTCGCCGTGGGCATACGAAAGCATCGGGCGTACTCGTCCCCTTAGGCCAGAGCCGTTTAATATAACAATTCTGCAAGAAATATCAAGGAGTTTAAACCGGGAAAAAACAGGTAGGGCAGGTCCCCCCAAGGGACCTGCCAATAAGCCTTGCAGAAGGGTAGGATCCCTGTCCGAGGTTGCACCGTAGGCAAAACCGGTAGTTGCGAGCCCTGCGAGGAAGCCTCTTCTAATTTATTGGTTATAGATCCTCTAGAAGTTTTAATTGTTCTATATTCTCTTTGAGACTTTCCTCGTTATTTGAATATTCAATAGTAATATCAATTCCCTCTATTCCTGAAAAGGGACCACCAGAAAGGGCTAATGATATTGTAGTATTATTATGTGACCAAAGAAACATGACAAAGCCATTGCCAGAAAATAATGTACTGCAAAATAAATCAGGATTACTGATAAGGCTATCAAATGGCATATTCTCATCAAAAAAAACTTTTTCGCTATATTTTTCTGGAACGCCATACTTCTGATTTAGAGCAAAATAGAATCCCATAAATTTTCCCCAAATCCCCAACACACTGCATTCATCATAGATCAATTGGTATCTTCCACGGTCCAATTCGACTTCATCATTGAAAAAGTAGTATGTTATTATGCAACTATCCTTGCCCAATACTCCGCTATAGACAAGAGAATTATCATCTTCATTAACCAAGATTGATTTTTCATTATGCTTAACTTCTTTTTTACTCATCCCCCATATAGTTTTTCTAAAAACGAATGATTGAGTAGAATCCTTTTGGCGATAGGGTTCCCATGTGCCATTGGATTTTATAACAATAGTATCACCGCTTTCTAAAATTACCTTTGCTTGTGCAGATAATTTCCCCTGAGTTAGTGTGAATAAAACTAGAATTATTAGCATTTGCGAAATGAATTGAAACATTGCCGTTCCCTTCAAAAGACATAAAGCAATTGGTTTACTACTTACTTATTGTCTTTTTGCAGCTCATATAGTTTAAACTTTATTCCTGCATTGTACGCGTAGGAAACAGTACCTGATGTCCCCAACTCTGTTAAATTGCGATTTTCCTCAATGTAACCCATAGACGTCGCATTTACGGGACTAATGAAATGATCATCTTTGCGATAATTCCCCTGAACCAAATGCCCATCGATACTTTTCCCTAAAATCCTATAATCAACATTAATATGTTTTGTTGACGGATCATCTGCCTTTTCACGATCATCTCTTATATAGCAGATTTCTATTGCAGGACCGATTAAATATTGACCATCGACATTTATTGGTGAATTATAATCCAATCTTGTGAATATCCCAATATTGTTTTTATAGGTTCCAGGCATAGGCGTAAATTCGGGGAAATCCTTCTTAAATATTACGTATGTATCAGCAGGAATATTCTCTATCAGACAATTATACTCATACTCTATTCTATCTATCTTTTCCCCCTTAATAATCTTCATTTTCCCCCTAGTTCGTTTTTTATTAAGACGCATACAATTAATATTTTTCTTGTTATTTACCGCCATATAATGCCTCATCCAGCCAACAAATAGTGCGTCGAAGATTATGGGCCAAGTTTGAATCGGAATTAGAGTAGTACTTATTAAACCACTCTAGTAGTAGTTTTCTTAAGTATTTCGATTTTCGTGATATTGCGTTAGGTTCAATCGAACGAATAGCTTGTAGACAATAAATAAGTTTTTTCCCTGATAATTTACGATTTAAATTCTCGTTCAATGCTTGAGCAACAAACTCGCTTTTTTCTTCATAGGTGCGCCCATCCTTTGAAGGCAATCTAAAATAATTCGAATTATTCCCTTTAAGCCTTTCCAACAATTTATTCTTTGTGGGGGAGCGCGAAACAATGCCATTTATCATTTCTATTATCTTTGTGGTCTTCATTTTTGATTTATTGATATAGTAATATACTGGCAAGTAGGCTGTGGTCTCAAAACATATTTGACTTATATAATCTTCTGGCGATTCTACTTTATTTTTTTTCAAGAAAACCAATTACAATATCGGATACTCTAATTCCTCTTGTTTTTATTATTTGTTTGCCGGCCACTATAGTCGGATTCCCCGCTAAGGATTGGACCTCTCCGACAAGTTTGAGCGTTGGTTTTCCCTCAACCTCAGCGAACTCACCCTCATTAATAAATGCAAGTTGACTTAAAAGTGACTCATCAATAATAAATGTACCTTTTGCACCAGTTATCTTCCCATTTCTTAAATTGAAAATCCCTGCGTCTTGTACCCCAACTTTAGAGATTTGTGATAGATGCCTTAGCCAAAGTTTTTGTTCCCTTTTGCGCTGTTCATCTAAAATCAGTACCAATTCCGGATGTTTTATTCTCGTGGTTTTGCCTCTATATCGATAATAAATATCTCCTTCTTTTATTTCTGAACTAGCATTCTTACAGCAAATAACGGGCTTAGACCTACTTTCTTCTACATGTAGAATACCAAAAGATTTATCATCTATTTCATGCAAATGAATATCCCAGTGAATTTCCGGGGCAAAATGCTCACTAAAAAATGTACTAATTTTCTCAGGATCAATTTGCGCAAAACTCGTCAATTGATTTTTATTTAGTCCCACTAATTTATGTGGCCTATTTTTAATTCCAAATACAATGTAACCTCCTTTTGCATTTGCAAATGCGGCACAAGTTTTGGCATATTTCGCTGCATTTCCCCATCCAAATGATTGCTTAAATTCTAGCCAACTACTTTCTCTTGAATTAACGCAGTCCGGTCTTTTGGGTGATATTTTAAATATCTCATTAAGAGCCGATAATGAAAATGAGCCCTCCCAATTTGACATACCTTTCATTGGCATTTTCCTTTATAGAATACCCATCTATCAACATTTTTGCATTAATTAGCAATTATTCTAACTTCAACCAATATAATACACCCACTCAGAAAGCAAAAGCACGAAATTAATTCGGATTATTCCCGTCGCCATTCCCCCCCGCCGGACAAGAAAACACACCCCGCCCTGTCGGGCACCCCTCTCGAGAGGGGACTTTGTCACACGGCATAAGAAGTATCTGGCATCGGCGGCGTTGATTTACAAATCTCTCCTGTATTCAATTCGCATTCATAATGAAACTGAACATGAGCAAAACCCCATCGGTCGATTTTGGTCCCCTCTGGAGAGGGGAATTAAAGGGGTGTGTTCTCTTCTTAATTCCAAGCACATTGCAAATACATCCTCACAACTATTTCATGGCGCGGACTAACCCAACGTCCCCTCTGGAGAGGGGAATTAAAGGGGTGTGTTCCTCCCCCCTAACACAATAATAACACCATTATTATCGAATTAAAGCTTGACATTACCATCCATTTTACTTACATTTGACCCCGTCTGCGAGGCCTTCGGCACTCGCACGATCATATTAGTGGGGATCACAATAGAATAAACTCATCTCAATAGTGTCATCCGGCCAACACCGGGAACTCTCATGCACGATCTGTCCGGGTTACTTGCATTGTTATTTTCAGGATTTTCCTGCCGGTTCGCTTGAAAGTCCTATGCTCGAAAAATCGCTGTAAAACTCCGACGAGTCGGTTGAATCGCCTATCCATATCACATCCAATAGACCCGCCGGACAATCGTAGTTATCTAAACAGGAGATTTGCTCTATGGCAGATTCAAAAGACATTCAAATCAGAGTCTTCGGATCCCGCAAAGCATATGCGGATCTCGATATGCAGGATGAACCGCGCATCGCGGACACCATCCGAAATCAAATCCTCCCTCATGTCGAGGCGGAATACTATCGCATCGACGTCAAGGTCAAACGCAAAACCGATCGCTCCCCGCAGTATCTCATCGCCTACATGCTGCGCAAGGACATCTACCTCGCCGAAACCGTCAAGGTCGACCTCGAAGGCGACTATAACGTCGTAGGGACGACCTGGAATTACGAGGAAAGCGAAGAGGACTCCGAGGCCGAGGAAGACGAGGCCGAGGAGTTCCTCGACGACGATATGAGTTATGCCGCAGATTTCGACATCGTCGTCGCAACGCCCGTCCCGGATATTCCCACCGCGCTTCAGGCCATCAATGCAATCTACGATATGGTCATCGCCGCCGGCCTCAGATGTAAAAAACTGACCGGAGCCGAGGCGACCGTCGCCAATTACAAAACCTACCTCTCCTCCGGCCTCAAGGGATTCGTCAATGTCGGACACGGCAATACCACCGGCATCGCGCTCCACGACGGCAGCCTGAGCTACACCTGGTTCAACGGCGTCGCCGGTAATGCCGTGAATCCCGCCGTCGTCTACTTTAACTCCTGCCAGGTACACAACGATCCACTCGATCCGGCAGTCATGAAATCCGGAGCGCGCACCTTTATCGGCGGTAATGTGAATCTGTTGATCGGGCCATCCGAGGAGGTCTGCAAGTGCTTCTGGAACACGGTCCTCACGACTCAGAACCCGATGGGCGCGACGCTTACCCAGTGCGAGCGGGATCATTATCCGGCCGAGGGGTCACACGGCCTCAGCGGAGACACCGGCCCATTCATTTCCGTCCAGATGACGCTCGCTCACGCGATGTGGATCCACGGACACAGCGGCCACATCGAAAACCCGGAAAGACTTTCGGAAGAGAAGCGCATTGGATCATGTCTTGCCGCATGCGGCAAAGCATTCAACAGTACTTGGTTCCACTTCGCGATTCCGACCAAGGCCCCTGCAAACAGGAAAAATCTATCGGCCGGATCGGCTATGATACGCTTCCGCATCGGAAACGGGGCCTCGATTTATGCGGTCGATATCTATGACGCCGAGAAAAAAATCGCGAGCCATACCGGTTTGAACATTTCAGGCGTTAGCAAATTCACGGTTCGCAAATTCAGTATCCCGAAACACCCGACCATAAAATATGGCTTGGGAATTTCCGTCGGCGTCAAATTCTCGGGTCGTCCCACAATTGCGACGGTCAAACCGGTAACGACAAAGCCCGGCATAACACCGATTATTCCGCCGATTAAACCGTTCTCGACGGAAGTGGCATTCAGTTCGGCCGGGTGTGAGTTCGTAACGATTGAATAGTAGTATTCAGGAGCAGTGGCATTCCCGCTGCTAATAATAATTCACCCATAAACAGGTCGCCCATCCGAATCATTCCCGCGATTCGGATGGGCCTGCTAACTGACCCGAGTCATACACTCGGGGAGTCGTAGAGGGGTTCTTTCTATTGAAGATTTATCGTCGTAACGGTATTTGAAATCGTAAAACTCGCCACCTGTGATCCAGCCGTATACGCGCCGCCCTCATACAATCCATCGGTCACCGTACCGGTCGAACTGCCGTTGTGATATACCACATAACCCGTCCCCGATGCCAGATCCGGCGATGAAAACGCCAGCGACTGATACTGCTTGGACGGTGCGAAGGTCAACAGCTCAACACCTCCCGATGTCTGGATATGAATCAAGCTCCCCGCGGAATACGTGGTGTTCGTCCGCAGAAGCACCGAATACTGCGACGATGATGAACTCGGCGCCTGCGCCATACCGGAACTGCCGGCCGCAACTAATAAATCTCAAAATCTATTGAGCGTTGGGTTTGAACCGAACTTGATCCCAAAAAATACCCCGCAATGAATAATACTTGCGTATAATAAAATACTATGCCGACGATTATTACACATGCTGTCACCGGACTTGCCGCGGGAAAATTGTCTTTCTTCAAGGACCTCCCCGCCCGCTTCTGGATGCTGTCCATTATCTGCCCGATGATCCCCGACTTCGATGTCGTCTTGTCCCGCTTCGGCGTGCCCTTCAAGAGCTTCTACGCCCACCGGGGCTTTTTCCACTCGCTGACCTTTGCCCTGATCATCGCTCTCATCGTCGCCTTTGTTTTTTTCAAAAGGCAGGGCTACTTCACCAGGCGTTGGAATGCGCTGGTTCTGTATTTTTTCATCATCACCGCCTCGCACCCGCTTCTGGATATGTTCACCGATGGCGGACCGGGTATCGCCCTGCTGTCGCCCTTCACCGATGAGCGATTCTTCTGGCCGTGGCGTCCGATTATGGTATCGCCCATCGGTATTCGCTCATTCTTTTCGGAGTGGGGCTGGAATACGATGATCTCGGAAATGCGTCTGATCTGGCTGCCGCTTTCGGTGATTATAATCCTAGCCGTGCTCATCCACCGCATCGTACAAAAAAAACAGCGGGCATACCAATCAGAGACGCCCGCCGCCGACTCACGCGAGTAAGGTAATTTAGAATTCAAACTCCAGGCCGATAATCGGCAGAGTCGACCACTGGTTTTCTACGTCCTGTTTCTGCTCGATCTCATTCCAGTAGTACATTGCCACGTTTTTGCGATTGTATACATTCCAGACCGAGAAATACAGTACCATATTCGTCTTCCCGAAATGATACCGGTGATCCACCCGCAGATTCAATGAATGATAGGCAGGTCGCCGCTCGGCATTGACCAGCGACATATCGGAAACCATACGATTCATTGCGCGTGATGCATCCAGGTCGAGCGGCGTGTATGGTGTACCACCTGCATAAATCCAGCGGAGCGAGTATTCCCACTTCTCGTTCGGCTTATAGCCGCCCTCGATACTGACTAACATTTGATTATCGAACAAGCGATCGCGCCAAACGCCCATCGTGTCCTCGTACTCGGCCTTGGTATATGCCGCACTGACCAGGCCATAGATATTCTGCGCCAGCTTCTTCTGCACGGTCAACTCGACACCATATGATCGCGCCTTGCCGTCGTCGCGCAGTTCATCGAACGTGCCCGAATAATAATCGACGGCTATCTGATCAGCCAAAAATACTTCCGGTAAATCGGGATTGATCGGAAAATTATCGTAATCTTTATAATACCCCTCCAGCGTCAACCGAGTATCCTTTGTCAGCATGTGATGCAAGCCGAGGATGTAATGATACGACACCGGATTTTTCAATTCTTTGAACTTCTCATTCTGTGACAGCAGCATGAACGGCAGGTTCTGATAGTAGATACCCGATGCCGCATTGATGGATGTCCGGTCGTTGAGGCTGTATGATGCCGAAAAACGAGGCGAAACATGCGAATGACTGCCATAGTCGAAATAATCGTACCGGCCGCCAAAAGTCAAACGCAGTTTTTCCGCCGGATTCCAGACAAGGCTGGCGAACGTCCCATACTTCGGCGCATTGATCTCGTCATTGACAATAATAGCATCGGTCGGATTTCCCGCCATATCGGTGTATTCCGCGAAGTAATAATCATAATCATTGAAGAAGTATTTCACGTCGATGCCGAACTCGAACTTGACGCTGTTCGAGGCGCGGAAATTGTTCACATTGCGAAACTGCGCGATACTCTCGATATTTTTCCCCCGGGACAATTTGTCGCCGGATTTCGTTTCATTCCAATGGTCCTCACTCTTCGTTGATAACAGCGAAACCGAGGTATTGGAATACCCGCGCTTGCCCCAGATATATTCCCAGTTGGAACCAACCGCATACTCATAACCATCGAATTCACCGAATACGGTATTACCGTCATCAAATGATGTCGAACTGTCGAACTCGATATAATCGACGCCCGCCACGCCAAGGAAGGTCAGCTTATTCGACGGCGACAAATCATACACGAATTTCCCCTGATAATCGCTGTACTTCGGCGCTACGCCGGTACCAATAGCATCGACGAGTAAATCGAGGTAACTCCTGCGCGCGGAAATCATATACGATCCGCGCCCCTTGCTGATGGGCCCTTCGACCTCCAGACTGAGGCCGCCCATACTGAAATCGATCTGGCCGTCGAATTCATCGCGATTCCCCTCGCGAAACTCGATATTCATCACCGATGACAGACGGTCACCGTACAATGCCGAAAATCCGCCCGCTGAAAACTGTACATCCTGCACGAAATCGACATTGAGCAGCCCGATCGGACCGCCCGACGTCCCCGGCACCGGATAATGATTGATGTTCGGAATTTCGATATTATCGAGATAAAATGCATTCTCTGCCGGGCCTCCCCCGCGGATAATCAGGCTGTTGAGCTGATCGTTCACCTTGGCAACCGACGGCAAGACGGCTACGATGCGACTGACATCACCTGCCGAACCCGGCGCCCGCCGAATTTCCTCGCCGGAGAAACTCGTGGCCGAGGTCGGTTCGTCCTGCACCGACCGGAAATAGCCCGCCGATACCGTGACATCTTTCCCCTCAATGGCACTCGATGCCAGCTCGGCATTGACGAACGTGATGCGATTCGACTTGACGATAACATCGGTCTGAATAAACGCATTATATCCGATCGACTGAAACTTCAGCGAATAATTGCCGACCGGGACACGCTCGATAGCAAAATTGCCGTCCAAATCCGCGGCGGCACCTTTATTCGTGCCGACGATTGTAACCGTCGCACCGACCAGCGGCGTCTTCGTCTCGATATCCATGACCTGCCCTTTGAGTGTACCGAATCGCTGGGCTGCCTTCGTATTGTCGTTGCCAAATAAAGGCGACGATACAATGAAGACGATTGTCATTATGATAAATATAGTCAGATACTGTCTGTGCACGTGTCTTACTCCCCTACGAATTGAGACTTTCGTATGACTTAATTGTTCGTTTTGGGCCTGAGCGCGTCTCTCACGAATAAGAAGAAGCGATCCATCAGGAAACTCGGGTCCAGATCAAACCACTTCTTAATGTCGTCTCCATGATTCTTGTACAGGTTGACGACGCCATTGCTGATGGCCCAGAGAAGAATCGACGTCTCGAGAGGATTAACAGAGGGATCGATGGAACCGTCCTTGTGACCGGTCAGGATGGCATTGGATAGAATTCCCAGCGTCTTGCCTTCCTGGTCGCAGCATCGATCATAGAGAGGTTCTTCCTCGAGGGACTTGGCTATTTCCTCCGGCAGATGCTCCGCATATGTCATGATCTGATAGTACACCGGAAAATCATCGATGAATTTGAAATACGCCTCACCGATCTTTCGCACCTGCTCATTGCCGGTCTCGGACGATTCAACCGCCTGCTGAAATCGTTCAGCCAATATCCCCGAGGCTCTCCAATCGAGCCCCATGAAGATCCCCTCTTTGCTCTTGAAATACAAGTACAGGGTTCCCTTGCTCAGTTCGGCCTCGGCTGCGATATCGTCCATCGTGACGGCTCGATATCCTTTCTTGGTGATGACTCGTTCGGCGGCATCGAGAATTTCGCTAATTCTTTGCTCGCGCTCGCGCTCTTTTCTGTCGGCTGTCCCCACGGCCTCTCCCTTTTATTAGTAATGACCATCAGTCATTATTTGACTCACAGTCTAATACGACGGCTGTAACATAATTGTTTCAGACTTTTTTGCAAGGAAAATATAAGAAATATTTAAACCGGACAGAATAACTATTCTGCCCGGTGGTGGAGTAAATACAGGTTACAGAGAGGGGTATCGGTTACTTCACGGGCACATAGAGTTCCGTGATCAGTTCTTCTTCGGGACGGCCGTCACACTCGCCGGGGTAGAATTCCAGGCATGCCTCCATACGCCATTCCAGGCCGGCTTTCGGAAAGCCCTCTGTGAATATGGCCTTAAATGTCTGTCCCATATTACGATATGGGCCCTTATGGACAGCATAGGCATACTTGCCGCCGGGGAAATTCTTAATCTCGACGGTATCATCGGCCTGAATATCACCCGAGACGACGACGCAGGCATCATAGCGGAGTTTTTCCGCCGGGGTGGTTTCGGGATCATCATACGACGCCCCAATCCAATGGGTTGTCTTGGGATCGATCTTTTTTTCGGTGGCCCATTTAAAGAGGGCCTCCCAGGCCTTGGTGCATTCCTGATATGGCCCGATATGGCGGATACAGGCAACCCGCATCGGTTCTAAGTGTTTAATTTGCAATTCCATAACTGACTCCTTTGTATTTGCAGTGTATCGCCAGTGTATTAAATACCTGCACAAATGTCCATCACATTTAAATAAAAAAGCCCGTGCGATTTTTCGCCGCGGGCTTTAAAAATCCGATTGACGAATCAATTAGCTCATTTTAACGACATGTTCGACTAGTTTTTCGATTCCGGTCGCAACCAGTGAAATATCGGCATTTATCATATAAGCCGGAGCCGTCACAATTTTATTGGCCGAATCGATACAGGCCTCGGTCACCTTCCTCTTTTCGTGTTTTGCGCCCATCTTTTCGACCGCTCCCGCAACACCATCATCCTGACCAATGGTAATCGTAATGGATTTACCGGATCCCTCGAACGCCTTCGCCAGCAGCGCCGGGGCAATGCACATGGCGCCAATCGGCTTGCCGGCGGCATTAGTCTTCATGATGGCATCCTTCACCTGCCCGTCAATGCTGCAATCGAGACCATCGATGGCAAACGTAAACAGATTCTTGGCCGCACCGAATCCGCCGGGAAACACCAGCGCATCGAAATCGGCCGGTTTATATGCCGACAGCGGTTTGATATCGCCGCGGGCGATACGAGCTGCCTCGGTTAATACATTGCGAGACTCCTTCACCGGCTCGCCCTTGACATGATCGACGACATGATACTGCGGCTTATCGGGGGCGAAGCAGGTATACTCGGCGCCGTTTCGCTTGATGGCCAGGAGCGTAACGACCGATTCGTGTATTTCGGCGCCGTCATTGACGCCGCATCCGGACAGGACGACTGCAATTTTCTTCATGAGTCAAACCTCCCTGTGAATTTGATATGATTGGACTATATCATAGTATAAAACAATTCCGCCCGCCGGTCAACCTCGCGATGCAAATGGAAAGCACTAAGTATCTAGACGCCGCATCTCCACCCCACAAGGTTTGTTGAAATGACCAGTCATTGCGAGGAGCGCGTCCGCCGAGGCGGACCAGCGACGTGGCAATCTCAGGATATTTTCGACAAGTACCTACAATTGATGTTACCCGTGTGCCCAATGAACCGGGTGGCCCATCCGATGTCCCGCTTGCGGGGCGAGGGTGGGTTCCCGCCTTGCCTCGTGCCCGGCAGATGTCCACATCCGCCGGGAAACAACCCCCAACGAAAATCGAATCTCCGGCCTCGAATTTTCGTATACAAAACAGGTATAGTGTGTAAACGGAGGACAAATCATGTCTGGAGCTGCTGCCGGAGGGGCTGCCGCTGCTGCAATCGCTGCGGCCAAGCACGCAGAAAAGATGCGTAAGGAGGAGGAAGAATTGGCTACCTATAACAGTGATGATATGGACAGATGGGAATTCAAAATCGTCCGAGCGAATACGCAGTATTTTAAGAAGCCCGAGAACCTGCGCAAGATTTGTGACGAGGAGTCTCGCAACGGCTGGGAGATGGTCGAAAAGTTCGATAATTACCGCGTGCGCTTCAAACGCCGCATCGACCGCCGAACCAGCGCCGGGGCATCGGATATCGATCCCTATCGCACGCAGGTGGGCATCAGCCAGGGCCCGATGGTCTTCCTCATCCTGGGCATCATTGGTGTACTCACGGGCGGATTGATTTTCGCCATACAGGCATTCAAGGGATAGGCATCACCGCTGCATCAAGCAAGATGTGATGCCAAATATCGTAGATTTTAATCGCAATAGTTTTTCATTGTAGGGCAGGTTTCCCTGGGAAACCTGCCTTTTTTTATTTCTATTCCGTGATCTAAAATGTTACCTCCGTCATTGCGAGGAGCGCGTCCGCCTGGGCGGACCAGCGACGTGGCAATCTGCTCTTGCCTCTTTTCTCCCCCTCCTTACCAAGGAGGGGGCTGGGGGGAGGTCAACGAGCATTTGATTTACTCCACACCCATCCCCACCTCACCGCGTATATGTGAATAAACACCAGGGAGACAACCCTATGTTCATTGCCGTGTATGAGATGAAGGCCAAACAGGGGCGTGAGAAGGAATTCGAGGCCGCCTGGGCCGCCGTCACCGATGCTATCCACAAGCACCGAGGCTCTCTCGGGTCGCGCCTGCACAAAACCGAAGAGGAACGCCTGTATGTCGCATACGCGCAATGGCCATCGCGCGAAGTCTACTACGATGAATCAACCGAGAATCTGTTTACGAAAGATGAAAAGGCTCAGCGCGTCCGCATGCGCGACGCCGCAGAATTCATAAAAACGGCATACCTGCTCGATGTCATCGACGACCGATTAACGAAATGAACACTGAGTAGTATGTCCTCATCTCCCCCTCCTTTCCAAGGAGAGGGTTGGGGATGGTTGATACGGAATTCAATAATTCATGTCGCCGCGATAAGCGGCAATTGTCGTCCCCTCTCAAGAGGGGTGCCCGTCCGCCTAGGCGGATCGAGGGCGGGGTGTGTTCTCTTTTTCGCGCGAAACGCGAGGCAAAATATTCATTGATTACTCACACCCGCACGCGCCCGGATAGTTTGCCGCTGCCGATATTATCAAGCGCCTTCTTCATATAGCGGATGCGATCATCCGCCTTGACGCCCGACACATCGACCGTAAACTTCAATCCGCCCATCAGAGAAAACTCAATCGGCGCCTCAATGGCTCGGCGGATATTTTCAATATCCTGGCGATTGAACTCGATCGATTCGGGAAATTCTACCGTCACGCGCAGAGTATTGACTTTGACCTTTTCCGCACCGATAATCGCGGCGGTCAGCCGCAAACCGGCGGCATCGAAGAACTGCTCGGCCAGTTTCGGCATGCGACCGAAGCGGTCCTCGACCTCTTCGCGAATCGTCTCAATCTCGCTGAGCTTCCGACAATCAGCCAGGCGGCGATAGATATCGACCTTCTGCTGCTTGATATTCACATACTCATCCGGGAGATACAAATCGAGCGCCCCCTCGAGCTTCGTATCGGGCAGCCGCTCCAGCTTCTGCCCCTTCAATTCGGCGACAGCCTCCTCGAGCAGCTTCGTGTACAAATCGAAACCGATATCCTCGATAAAACCCGACTGCTTGGCGCCCAGAATCGTCCCGGCTCCCCGAATTTCCAGATCGCGCATAGCAAGAGCGAATCCCGAGCCCAACTCGCTGTGCGCCTCGATCGCGCGCATGCGCTTCTTTGCATCCGGCGACATTAGCCGGTACGGTGGTGTCATCAAATAGGCATACGCCCGCACCGACGACCGCCCGACGCGACCGCGTAACTGATACAACTGCGCCAACCCGAATCGATCCGCGCGATTGATGATAATCGTATTCACGCGCGGAATATCCAAACCTGATTCGATAATCGATGTGCACAAGAGTACCTGATAGCGCCCGGCCAGAAACGCCAGCATGACACCCTCGAGTTCCCGCTCATGCATCTGCCCGTGTGCAATACCGATCTCGACTTGCGGCAGATGCTTCTTGAGATACCGATACATCGCCTCGATCGTCTGCACGCGATTATGCACGAAATACACCTGCCCGTCGCGGTCAATTTCCCGCAGGATGGCCTCGGCAATCGTAATGGGGTTGAACTCGACGATCTCCGAGTGAATCGGCAACCGGTCGCGAGGCGATGTCGCGATCAACGTCATATCGCGCGCGCCCATCATGGACAGTTGCAGCGTTCTTGGTATCGGAGTAGCAGTCAACGTGATCGTATCGACATTTTTCTTGAGCTGCCGCAGTTTCTCCTTGTGCGTAACACCGAAGCGCTGCTCCTCGTCGACGATGAGATATCCCAAATCGGCAAAGGCTACATCTTTTGACAACAGACGATGCGTCCCGATGATGATATCGACTTTTCCGGCGGCGACATCATCCAGAATCACTTTTTGCTCGGGCCGGGTGCGGAAGCGCGAGAGCATTTCCACTTTCATCGGGTAATCGCGCAGACGCGCTGAAAATGTATTGTAATGCTGCTGCGCCAGAATCGTCGTCGGCACTAACACGGCAACCTGCTTGCCGTTCTCGACGGCCTTGAATGCCCCACGCACTGCCACTTCTGTCTTCCCATAGCCGACATCGCCGCAAATCAGGCGGTCGGACGGGCTCTCCGATTCCATATCGCTCTTCACATCATTGATCGCCTTAAGCTGATCCGGTGTCTCCTCATACGGGAAGGCCGCTTCCATCTGCCGCTGCCACACGCTGTCCGGTTTGAATTGAAATCCCGGCGTCATCTTGCGCTCGGCATACAGCTTGATGAGCTCCTCGGCCATATTGGCCAACGCCTTCTTCGTTTTCTTTTTCAGCTTTTCCCACGATGCGGAACCGAGACTGGTCAGCGACGGCGCCGCATCCTTGCCTGCATACTTGGAGACCCGGTTGAATTCCTCGATAGGGACGAATAATTTATCGCCGTCCTTGTACATCAGCAGCAGGCAATCGCGAGTGCGCCCGTCGACGGTGATCGTCTCCAGCCGCGCAAAGCGCGCTAATCCATAGTCGGCATGGACGACGATATCGCCCGGATTCAGATTCGAATATGACGTCAGCGCAACGCCTTCTTTGTAGCGGCGCCGCTTGATACGCCGGAACTGTCGCGAAAATATCTGATGATCGGTCAGCAGCGCGGCCTTGATCTCATCCGACACGAATCCGGAATGGATATGAAAGACTTCAACCGGAACATTGATGTTTCGCTCAGCGAGAATCTCGGCTAACCGGTCTGCCTGCCCCCTGTTGTCGCAGGTAATGACTGTCTGATACCCGTTGACGCGGTACTCGGCGGTTTTTTCCGACAAATAATCGAGACGGCTGCCGATGGCAGGATGTTCGCGGCAGCCAAAATCGTATTTGCGGTTCTCCTTCGACCGGAACGGATGAACCATGCAGTGGACAAGCCGAGTCAATCGCTCGTACTGAGATTCCGGATGATAAAAATATGTGTCTATATTTGGCGGCTGCGCAAAACGATCCAGCGCCCGGGTATTGAGCGCCTCGCCTTCGGCATAGATGTCTTTCATTTCATCGCGAATCGAAGAGCCGCCTTCGAAAATAACGAGCGTATCATCTTTGATGTAATCAAGCAGGCTGCTGCGTGCGATGCCGAACATGACCGACATCCACTCGAGCCCCGGCAGATCGGGTTCACTTAAAAATCGCGCGCGAATCAAATCGGCATCCTTGGGATGGATGGCATCGAGGTACTCCTCGATGGTCTCCGAACGCACCGGCACCTCACGGCGCGGGAGCAAATCGAGCGCGTCTATTATTTCTACGGTGCGCTGATTGCGGACATCGAAGAAGCGCAGGGAATCGATTTCATCGCCGAAGAATTCGGCGCGCACCGGCATTTCATTCGATGGCGAGAAGAAATCGATAAGTCCACCCCGAACGGCGAAATCTCCGACTTCCTCGACCGTATCGACGCGATTGAACCCGAGGACGATGAGTTTATCTACCAGATCTTCCGGCTCGATAACCTGTCCGGTGTGCAGATGCAATGATTCCGATTCGAAAATCTTCCGCGCCATCGTTGGTTCAATCAGGGCAGGCACGGTCGTAACGACAACCTGCTTTTTGCCATTGAGCAGACCGGCCAGCGCAGAGAGTCGGCGCCCGGTGATTTCACCCGATGGCGAGCGGAATTCATACGGTCCCACCTGGCGACCGGGGAAAAACTGAACGGCATCCTCGCCGATGATATTGATCAAATCATCGGTCAGCACCTGCGCCTCGTCAAACGTCGACATCACATACAGGATATGCCCGGGGTGTTCATTATAGAGGCCCGCGAGCAGATATGCCGGAGCGCCTCCGGCCAGTCCGGTAAGATTTATCCGCCTCTTCATCTCCGGCGGCTGCGCAGATAATTCTCGCAATTCATCGCAGAGTTGACGGAAACGGTCATTGGCGGTAAAGCTGTCTTTAATCTTGAGCGGTATCGATGCCGGCTGCATAAGTTTCCTCGGTTTAAAAACGCCAAAAGCCCCGTCGAAAAAATTCGGCGGGGTGTCACCTATATATAAATTGTCGGCCCAATATAGCAATAATTCAACGACTGTAAAGGTTAAAATGGACCGATACTGTCACATATTTTCAATCCACGCGCCTCGGATCCAGCCAGTAAAACCTCGTCAACCCCTCGGCGCTGCCGATCCACAAGTATTTGCCGTCCGCCAGCAGGGCATTGATATCGATAGACGGCAGGCCGTCCTCTTGATTCAGCACATTGCGGCGGTTTTCCTCGCGCGTCACGATTTGCAGTCCCTGCCCGGTAATACCGACATATAATTTATCATTGGCCGCCGCGGCATACGTTCCCCCCGGACCGCTCATATGCGGCACGGATCGCGCCTTCTCAGTCAGCATATTAATCGTGGTCAGCCCATACTCGGTGCTGATCAGCACCTCATTATCGAACTGGCTGATATGCCGAATTTCGCCGCCCAGGTCTCCCTCGGGATCCTTCAGCCGCCCGGTTAACTTGGATACGAAATCGATATAGTATGCGCCTTTGGTCGTACCGATGATAAGTTTGTCTTTGGCAATGTGCACATCCGTTATAAACAGATCTCCCAGCAACCGCCTGCCGACTATGTTGACGGTTTTAATCGATGGATGATACAATGCCAGACCTCTTGCCGTACCGATCCAGAGTGAATCATTCCTGATAGCAACCGCGGTTGCCTCATTGTCCGGCAGGCCATCACCGATATTGAGCGTGAAAAATGACTTGTCCTTCTTGGTGAGAACCGTGACGCCGTTCTGCCCGGCGAAGTAGATATCATCCTCATCACCGGTGATATCATAAATAATTTCCGAATCGAATCCATTTATATAGCGCGGCTCGAACCACTGAAACGTGTTTTCCTTCAAATTGAAGCAGGTCACTCCGAAGCGAGTCTGAAAATCCGACACACTGTTATTCCCCTCGTTGCCGCCTATCCACAGGGAATCGCCGTCCTTATAAATGGCATCGACGCGCTTCTGCACCAGGCCATAGGTCGCGACTTTCGTCTCAAAATCGCGGCCGTCGACGAGCAGGGGCCCGAGTCCCCAGGCCGCCGAATAAATCATGTTAAAATCACCGTTCACATAGGCAGTCACGCGAAAATCACGCAGATTCTTATCTGAAATCACACCGATTGTCGGCATCGAATATTCGAACGGCATATAGAAACGAGGCATCTGAGCGGGTACTCCCGATGACACATAAAATTCCGGAGGAATTTCCGATTCCGAGAACCATTGCTCGAACATGAAATCATACCGATAAATGCCCTGCGTCGTCTCGATATACAAAACCGCGTCATCGGGCGAGGCTGCCATGCGCGAGATGTCATTACTCGGCAGGCCGTCGGATATCGTTATCGGTGTGTACCAGGTACGTTCGAATCGATGATAGCGCAGTATTCCCTCGGTCGTGCCAAAGAAAACAAAATCATGACCGATAGCGATGCAGGTGACGAACGAGAAATTGGACCAGGTAACCATCTGATCGGGAATAAGCTCGGCCGGAATCGCCGTTGTCATGAATAGGAGCAGTACGACGAGCACACACTTCATCATTTTTTGCCGCCGCCTTTCCATTTGGCCAGCATCCGCGCGACGGTCGAAGCCATCGTCGTATATCCAACGCGGATGGCGCTCTCATCGACTTTGAATGCCGTATTGTGCCACGGTTTATCCGCGCCGATTTTCGAATTTCGCACACCCAGCCGGAACATGGCGCCGGGTACTTTTTCGAGGTAGCACGCGAAATCCTCACCACCTAACACCTTCTCGACAATATGCACCCTGCCTTTGGGGTACAACTCACGATACGTTTCCGCGATGTGCGCATTAACGCGGGCATCAGACACAAAGAGCGGATACATGCCCATCGGTTTGAATTCACACTTGCCGCCGAGACCGGATGCGATATTGACCGCGGCCTTTTTTATCAGACCGGGGAGCTTTTTCGTCATTGTCGGACTAAGTGACCGAGCCGTCCCTTCGATGTGCACCGATTCGGCAATGCCGTTTCGGACGGTACCACCGGAGATTTTACCGAAACTGATGGCGACGGCATCGATAGGATCAATGCGCCGGGACACGATATGCTGCATACCGGAGACAACATGCGCCGCAATAGTAATCGCGTCGATTGCTCGATGCGGAAGCGCCGCGTGCCCGGTACGGCCTTTAATAATGATATCGAAATCGAATGTCGCCGCCATCGTCACGCCGTCTCGCATACCGATATGCCCGACCGGGATATCAGGGTCGACATGCAGGGCCAGAATAGCATCGACGGCAGGATTCTTCAACACACCGGCGGCGATTAATTCTTTGGCGCCGCCCGGCGGGACCTCCTCGGCCGGCTGACAGAGAAATTTCACCGTGCCGCATAGTTCGTCCTTGAATTTGGTCAGAATGCGCGCCGTTCCTATCAGCACCGACATGTGGACATCATGGCCGCAGGCATGGCAGAATCCCGGATACTTCGATGCGAACGGTAATCCGGACATCTCCGTAATCGGCAAAGCATCGATATCCGTCCGCACGGCAATGACCGGGCCCTTTTTGCCGGTTTCCAGCTCCGCCCACAGTCCAGTCGGAGCATGGCCGTCGTGTATTTTCAATTTAAGGCCGGCCAGTTCCTTTTTGAGCCGCGCAGTCGTCTTAATTTCCTGATGGCCAATTTCAGGATACTGGTGTAACTGACGGCGCAGTTCGATGATACTTTTTTCAATGGATTGTCCAAAACGGTCAAACCGTGCGAGAAGAGAGTCGGACTTGGTCATAGTCACCCCGGAGGGAATGATATTATCTGGATTCTCGTTTATCGCGGTTGGCCATCCGGTGCGCATATCTGAGCGGTTCCGGCAGGCGGTACCCGCGAAGGCATTCAATTATTATACGCACGGCATCCGAAATCGTGCATAAATGACCCGGCGAAATAAATATCGGTTTGACCTTTTCGCGACTGCGATAGACAAGCCCGACCGGTTTATTGCGCAGAATCAAATCGGCAGATCCTCCTTGTTCCTCGCCGATCGGATCGAATTGACCTGCCAGTCGCTTGCGTGCGCAACCGATTGTCGGGCAATCGAGAATTACACCCAGGTGACTGGCCAAACCGAACATCCGAGGATGAGCAATACCGTGTCCGGTAAAGATAATCACATCAGGCGTCACAGTCAATCGCCGAATTGCCTTGAGCAGCACGGGGCCTTCGCGGAAGGCGTGCAGTCCGGGGATATAGGGAAATTCTGCCGTTTTCGAGGCGCGGGCAGAGTCGACCTTTTTCATATCGGGGAGAGAAAAAACGGCGGCGGCGGCAAAAGTGAGATTTTGATGCGGATCATATGCGGTATCGACCCCGGCCACCAGCTTGCAGTCCGGCGGCAGAGGTTTCTGTATCGCGTGTACTCGCAGTGTCTGCTGAATAGACAGCGCTTCCTCTTCGGTCTTCGGCCATGGATGTAATTCCTGAATCTGCACCAGTCCGCTCACATTCTTGCAACAGCATCTTTATGCTTTTGTCCCACAACACATTAATGTGTATTAATAACAAGTCAAATATGATAAACGTTGCTCACTTTGCAGAAAATAATGTAATTAGATTAGAATGTCAATTAATAAATGATTTATTTACCGCACAGGACGTTCATCTAACGGTATTAAAACAACTCGCGCACGCATGATAGACCGAAGACAGTGCTCCGGCTCAATCGTCGAAGAGATTATCAAAGGCGCGTTTGCGCGCATCCTTGTTGCCGGATTGATCCAGCGCCTTGGCGCCGATGATGCGAGGCTGAAAATAATCGCAAAAATTCGCCTTGTCCTTGATCTTTATCGATTCATCGATTCTCTCCCGGCATTGATGCGAAGATGCCGGATCATAAAATCGGCATCCGCGGCAACAGCGCAGGTCGGCCAGACAGGCCGGGCAATGATCGTTGCGAAACGGTTTCCCCTCGACGCCGGTGTCTTTTCCGCAATTCCAGCAGGTCAGTGCCATGGTGTTCCTTTCGAATACTCTATCATAACCGGAACAAGATTTTTAGTCAACTGCTTACAGGCATTTAATAAGATTTTAAAAATGTCGATACAGGTTATAGATTTGACATCGTACTACCAAATGGACTATATTTCGCCCAAATAAGGGAAAAATCATGGAATTCGATACAAGTATTTTCAAAGCATATGATATTCGCGGTACCGTCCCCGATCAACTGACACCGGAAATCGCCTATGGCGTCGGCAATGCGCTGGCCGGGTACCTGAAACCGAAAGCGATCGCGGTCGGGCGAGACATGCGCACGAGCTCCAAAGAAATGTTCGAACACCTCACGTCCGGAATCACCGATCGCGGCGTCGATGTCGTCGATCTCGGTATGATTTCGACCGATGCGCTCTATTTCGCGGTCGGGAAATACGGATATGACGGCGGCGTAATGATTACGGCATCGCACAATCCCGCGGAATATAATGGATTCAAAATCTGTCGCCGCAATGCCATTCCCCTGTCTCAGGCCGACGGCTATGACCAGATTCGGGACGATATCCTGAAAGATCGACTGATCAAGGCGACCAATCGCGGCACAATCGCGCGCAAGGATATCACCCAGGCGTTCGCCGAACATGCGCTGTCATTTATCGATCCGACGGTTATCAAACCGTTCAATATCGTCATCGATGCCGGTAACGGTATGGGCGGGGTTGCGCTACCTCCGGTGTTCGAGAAACTCCCCTGCAAAATTACGCCGCTGTTTTATGAACCGGACGGCACCTTCCCGAATCATGCACCGAATCCGATCGAGGCCAAAAACCTGGTCGATTTGCAGAATAAAATGAAAGAAGTCAACGCCGATCTCGGAGCGGCCTTCGACGGCGATGCCGACCGGATGTTCCTGCTCACCAAAGACGGTACCCCGTTGGGCGGCGATATGGTGACGGCGCTCGTGGCCGATAATATTCTCTCGCGCAGCGCCAACGAGACCATTATCTACAATCTCATTTGCAGCCGTGCCGTACCGGAATTGGTAAAACGCCGCGGCGGGACACCACTTCGAACCCGCGTCGGGCACGCCATTATCAAGCCGCTGATGAAAAAGCACAATGCCGTTTTCGGCGGAGAACATTCCGGGCACTTCTACTTCCGGGAAAATTGGTTTGCCGATTCCGGCTTAATCGCTCTCTTGGTCTGTCTGGAGCTTCTCTCGAAATCGGACCGGAATCTCGATGAAATTCTCACCGAAATCAATCCCTATGTCCGCTCCGGCGAAATCAATACTCGAGTCAAATCGATCGAGCAGAAAATCGAACAGGTTGCCGAGGCCTTCTCGGATGGTGAAATCGACCGAATGGACGGCTTAACTGTGCAATATTCGGACTGGTGGTTTAATTTACGGCCCTCAAATACAGAACCGCTGTTAAGATTGAACGTGGAAGCCGATAATAAGGATATCTTGGATACTAACGTGACAAAACTGCTCACTATCATAAGGTCGTGACATGACAAGTGAACTGAATATTCTTGTTGTCGATGACGACGCTTACCTGCTTGATTTGCTGATTGAGACATTGACGACAATCGGGTATGACGCGATCGGCGCTCCCAATGCCGTCGAGGCATTGAAAATGCTCGAGACCTCGGAAGTCAACCTGATTATTACCGATATCAAGATGCCCCAGATGGACGGTATCGAGTTCGCCAGAACGATTCGCCGGACATACCCTGATCTCCCTATTGTCTTTATCAGCGGCGCCTTTACGCCGTCGGTATTACGGCAAATTGAGGGCGAGCCTTACATTCCGAAACCGTTCAGAATCAATCAAATCGAAAAAATTATCGAGGATGTCGCCAACCGGGTGGCCATGCCGGTCAAATCGAAACCGGGCGACATGATTCTGGTAGTGGACGACGACGACAGTTTCCGGCTGATGCTCATCGAAAGTCTGAAGTTGTCCGGCTATACCGTCGCCGGAGTCGGCGATGGAATCAGCGCCGTCGAACGGATAAAAAAGGGCGGAATCTCGGCCGTTATCACCGATGTCAAAATGCCCGGTATGGACGGAATCTCCCTGGCCAAGTATATTCACAAACAATGGCCGGGAATCCCGGTCGTCCTGATTACCGCCTATTTGAATTTCGATGAAGTACCCGATATGGAACGACAGGCGGCCGACGGCTATTTGATGAAACCGTTTAAGATTGAGGCGGTGACGTCGCTTTTAAAAGACCTTGGTAAGGACGCTTCAATCACGACCTGATTAATTCCGCACAATCGAATTTGAAAAAGCGGTTGTAAAACATCCGCTTTTTTTTATATTTCAATTAAGATTGTTACACACCGCAATGCAGGCATTTGAACAATTTAATAGGATGCGAGGTGCTCTATGAAGAGAATGCCAATGCTGTGGATCGTTTTTGCATTGCTATTGACATCCGGTCTTTCCGCGCAAATTACAAATCAGCAAATATCAAGTCCTTCGACTCAATTACAGAATGAGGAGCAGGTCTTTTACTGTCCCACCGACAGCAATATCGTCGTTGCGAACTGGCGAGATTTCCGCCTCGGCTATCGCCAGTGCGGTATCGGGCGTACGACTGACGGCGGTACAACCTGGACGGATTTTCTCAATCCCCTCCAATTGGGATTCGATTCACGACAATCGGACCCGACCATGACGGTTGCGGCCAACGGCGATATGTATATGTGCTTCCTCGATTACAGCCCGTTTTATGATGATTCCAGCTTCGTCGTCTTCATCAAATCGACAGACAAAGGCGCAACCTGGACCGGACCGTATCCCGTGGAAAACGGGCCCGGCCCCTATTTCGAGGATAAGCAGTTCGTCACGGCCGACCGCACCGGCGGGCCCTACAATGGTAATGTCTATGTCGGCTGGGCCAGATTCGACAATCCGACTCGCATCATGTTCGCAAGCTCTACGGACGGAGCGGAAACATTTTCGGATACGCTCATAATCGGACCGTCTCAAGTTCATGAACCATGCGGCTACGTCGTGGATGCCGGTCAGTTTACGCAGCCGATAGTCGGCGCCGACGGTTCGGTCTATGTGTTCTGGTCGGGATATGATTTACTTCCGGACGAGTGTGCCGGTTATTATGCCATGAAAATGGTGAAATCGACCGACGGCGGAACCTCATTCACCTCGCCCGTCAGCGTTTTCAACTACACTTCTATTAGCTATGTAGACGGCGACATCAATGTATACAATGCCCCGGCCGGCGATGCCGATATTTCCGACGGCCCCTATGATGGCAATATCTATATTTCGACGACGAACGCGTTGTATGAAGACCCGCTGTATCATGCCGATGTCGTTATGATCCGCTCGACCGACGGCGGGGCAACCTGGGAAACCGCCCGGCGCGTCAACGATGATCCGCTCGGCGTCGATGTCGATCAGTTCCATCCCTGGCTGATCGTCAACGAGGACGGCGTCGTCGTCATCATCTTCTATGACCAGCGGCTCGATCCCAATCACTACAACTTTGATGTCTTCGGCGCCTATTCATTCGACGGCGGCGAGACATTCACGACCAATTATCGCATCACGACGGTTTCATCGAGTCCGGATGACTTGAAGAGCACAAAAAGCAGCGAAGAACCGATCGATCCGTACGAGGGGCGCTTCGATGAAGACGGCGAATACCACGTCCTCTCGCCGATGGCCGGTAAAATCGCCGAATACATCGGCGTCACCGCCTATCATGACAATGTCACGGCTGTGTGGACGGATACCCGCACGGGCAATCAGGATGTCTTCAGCGCCTCGTTCACATTACAGTTCTTGAAACCTCGCCTCTATGGCGTCGAAGACGGCGCGGTATTCAAAACTGTCGGCGACAGCCTGTTCTGGTCAACCTGCTGGCATGAAAGCGATGTGTCATATCGAATTCAAATCGACAATAACAGTGACTTTTCATCTCCCGAGATTGAAACAGTCCTCGGCGACAACAAACTCTATTCCGCATCGGCCGCTCTGACCGACGGCACCTATTTCTGGCGCGTAAAAGCCTATCGGACGAGCGTCGGGGATTCGACCGACTACTCCGATACCTGGACTTTCTTCCGCGATGCGACCGCGCCGACTCTCCCGATATTACAATACCCGATAGACGATATTACGATCTCCGAAGTATCGCCTGAATTCGTCTGGTCATATGTCGCACCGACCGGCACGACCGAGTTGTACGAAATCGAGATTTCGGCCGATCCGGCATTCTCCGGAACGCCTCCCTATTTCACCTATGACGGCATAGCCGATACGGCGTTCACGATGACGGATGCTCTGTCCGTTAACAGCACCTACTACTGGCGCATCAATCACTATGATATTGCCGGTAATGAGTCGGGCTTCGGCGCCGCCGAATCGTTCGTATTTATCCAATATATGTGCGGAGACGCCAACGGCGATCTGAGTCTCAACGTCGGCGATGCGGTGTATCTGGTAAATTATATTTTCAAGGGCGGTCCGCCTCCGGATCCGATTGAATCCGGTGACGCCAACTGTGACGGCAGCACCAACATTGGTGATGCGGTGTATCTGGTAAACTATATCTTCAAAGGCGGCCCTGCCCCCTGTTGTCCTTAGGACAACCGCGCTATGCCATATCTACCCGAGTATCCCCCGGCAGACGACTCTCACTGCCGGGGATTTTTTTATCCGCGAAATAATTCTATTCCCCATAATCCTTGGAATCTGCCGAATGCCGGTTAGAATCACCAGTCATTGCAAGGAGCGAATCTTCCCAGACGAGCGACGTGGCAATTTGCTCTTGCCTTCCCGACCCTATAGGGTCGGGCTTCCTGAAAGTCATATAACAGGTGCGGTCATTCTGAGGAGTTCGCCTAGGCGAACGACGTGAGAATCTGCTCTTGCCTCTTCATCCTCTCTAGAGAGGAGTGCCCGAGTCTTCGAGGGCGGGGTGTGTTGTTGGTCTTCCCCCGATAAAATGGACACCTGGTTAAGTTTGATTTGTCGTTGTCTCGAACTCGTCGGGAGATATCTGGCCGAGGGTGGGGTCCCGCCGCCGGACGGTTGCGCTTCGCGCGATGTCAAGACCGCAAGGGTCTTGACCTTGTATCTTACCGTTTGAGTATTTGGTATATTGGAACAGGCCGGGATGAAACTGTGTCTTGACCAAGACCAGACGAGTCTGATTCGTAGATTAGTTCTCCCGGCCTGTCACAGGATCGCACCATGCCGAACAGTATCTGAGGCCTCCGCTTGACCGGAGAGCCTGCATGTACAAGGTTGACATCGCCGTCCTCAACAGACGTAATATACACAGGAGAAGTGCCATGAACAAGGATCGATTTTGTGTCGGAATTGATGTCGGCAAAGAGGAATTAATTGTGGTTGCCGGATCGGGGAAGTCTCGTTCATTCGGCACAACCGTCGCCGAAATCAAACGGCTGAGCCAATGGCTGCTTCATCACGCTGGCGATCAGGCAATCCATGTTGGTATGGAAGCGACCGGGGTGTATAGCCATGGCGTAGCGGCGGGATTGAGTCAGGACGAGCGAATAACGGTCAGTGTCATCAATCCGGCCCAGATCAAGGCGTTCGGGCGAGCCATGTTGACGCGAACCAAAACCGATCGCGTCGATGCCAAAGTCATTCGCGAGTTTGTCCGCAGTCAGTCCCCTGCTCCGTGGACGCCGCCTCCTGTCATCCGCCAGCAGTTATATGCCCTGGTGTCACAGGCCGATGCGCTGGGGCAGGAGATTCAGCAATGGAAGAACCGCCGCCATGCACAACACCATGACATCAACATTCCCAAGGCCGTGACCACCTCGACCGCCGCCATTATCCGCTCGCTGGAGCGGGCACAGGCGCGCCTCCACAAGGCGATTGAGGATGTCTGCGCGTCGGCTCCGATGCTGACTACCGATATGTCTCTTATGACTTCAATCAAGGGTATCGGGGTTCGCTCAGCTGCTCAGATCCTGGCCTACGGCAGCACCAGTCTGACCGAACGGACGCGCTGCCAACTGGATGCGCATGCCGGGTTGGTTCCGGCTGAACGCCAATCCGGGACATCGGTGCGGGGAAAAAGTCACTTGGCGAAACAAGGCAATGCCCGGTTGCGAAAGGCATTGTATATGCCAACGCTAGTAGCTGTCCATCACAATCCAGTGTTGAAACGACACTATGAGAAATTATTGGCTCGCGGCAAAATGAAAAAGGTCGCCCTCATCGCGTGTATGCGAAAGCTCCTGAACATTATTCGGGCAATACTTATAAGTAAAAAATCGTTCGACCCCAACTATCAAACCTTGACTTGAAAGACAGTATCTACGAAGAGGCAAGAGCAGATTCTCACGTCGGCCCGAAGACGGGTCTCCTCAGAATGACGGAGGAAATTATAAATTTTGTATAACTTGCTCCCCCTCCTTTTCAAGGAGGGGGCCGGGGGGTACAAACCGGTCACATAGGTAACAGTTTGAACCGGAGACATAGGTAACAGTTTTAGATGGCATAATCATGAGAGGAGAGATTATGCCGTGGATGGACTGTAGACCAATGGACGAACGGATTAAATTTATTGGCATGTATCTGGAAGAAGTGTATACAATGACTACTCTTTGCCTGCATTTTGGCATCAGCCGCAAAACCGGATACAAATGGCTCAATCGCTACAGGAGCGAAGGAGCGGAAGGTCTCAATGAGCGTTCTCGGGCACCATATCATCAGGCACGTAAGACACCGCCGGAGATAGAGGCCGCAATTTTGGCAGCGGCTCGAAGCGGTTTGGTCAAGAAAGGACCGAAGAAAGTGCGCCGCATTTTGGAACTGACCGACCCGGCTATTGCCTGGCCGGCCGTCAGTACGATAGGCGCTATCTTAAAACGACATGGGCTGGTTGTTCCTCGGAAGCGGCGTCGGAAGAGCCCTCCATACGAATATCCGCTGGCCGGGTGTGATTATCCCAATGCCGTCTGGAGCGCCGATTTAAAGGGATGGTTTTTGACCCGGAACGGTGACCGCTGTGATCCCCTGACGATAACCGACAACTACAGCCGCTATATCCTGCGGTGCCAATTGGTTCGTCCGGCGACTCACCACTCCATGCAGCCCGTTTTTGAGCATGCCTTTCGTGAGTTTGGGGTGCCGGTAGCAATTCGGACCGACAATGGAGCACCGTTCGCGACGACAGCCGTTGGCGGATTGTCTCGGTTATCGGTATGGTGGATTCGCTTAGGCATTATTCCGGAACGGATTATGCCGGGGAAACCGCAGCAGAACCCGCGACATGAGCGTATGCATCGGACATTGAAACACGACACGTGTAAACCGCCGCAATCAACGTGGGAGCGTCAACAGGCAGTCTTCGATCAATTCTGTTATGAGTTTAATCACGAACGGCCACATGAATCCATCGACCAGCGGTTCCCGGCTGAATTGTATCAAAGCTCACCGCGACCCTATCCCGAGATTCTGCCGGAGATGGGCTACCCCGATGATATGGTGACTCGAAAGGTACATCATCAGGGAGATATCAAATGGAAGGGAAAACATCTTTACCTGACTGAAATTCTGGCCGGACAGACAATCGGACTGCGGCAGGTGACGGAACAACGCCTGGATATTTACTTCGGGCCTATCCGCCTGGCACAGCTTGATGTTGCCGAATGTAAAATCATTCATCTTAGGAAAACAAAGAAGCGATATGAACGTAACAAATAACAAAATAACTACCAAGATACTGTTACCCATGTGACCGGTTTAATCTGTTACCCATGTCTGGTTTGAACAGGGGGGTGGTTGAATAAATTCGTTAGAAAAAAACGCGACCAGTGTACCCCAAGGCTCTGCCTTGGGATGACGACCGCCTCTAAAACTCCGGCTCCGGCATCCCATACTTGGCCCACTCTTCCTTCGATGGGCCGTAGATGCCGGGCATTTCCTCGATTCCCGCCAGACGCATCAGGACCGTCAACTGGCCGCGGTGATGGATTTCATGTTTGAGAAATATCCACAGCGTCAGACCGCGCTGCCATTTCTGGCCGTACATATCGTCTTCTTTCTGTAAATCAGGATCCTGCCATTTACTGATCTCAGTAATGACCGCCTGCGCATGCTTGGCATATGCGGCTTTGAACTCGGATGCCATTTTGGGAATCGGGTCCTTCTCGGTCGGCCACCCTAAATCAACTCCCATTCGCTGAAACATCTCGGGAATCGTAGTAATGATATGCCATGCGACTCGACCGACCGATCGAATGCTGTCGTGCTGCGGAAGCGCCAGCGATTCATCGGTTAAGACCTCGAACAATTTGGCCGTATTGGCCAGCTCCTGCTTCCACACATGAATAAAATCACTGACATGAACGAACATGAAACCTCCGTCGGATATCGGCGCGCGATGCGCCTCATCCTTAATCCAAAATTGCTGCTATTTTCTTCAGAATCTCGGTGTACAGTTCAACCTCCGAGGCCTTGATATTCGACATCACATGCTCTACCGACGTCGCCCCGGTGATGGCGGACGATATTTCGGGCAGGCGGAGAATCCACGCCAGCGCCAATTGGGCAGTCGTAATTCCCAGCTCATTCGCGATGGCGGCAAGCTGTTTCACCTTGGCGATATTTTCTGCAGTGAGATCATTGCGCATCCAGGCCGATGTCGCACCGCGACTGCCTTCCGGTTTGCCATCGTTGTATTTACCGGTTAACAATCCCTGCGCCAATGGCGACCAGACGACCAGCCCAATGCCGTCGCGCTTGCAGGTCGGCAGGATACCCATCTCGATATGGCGATCGAGCATATTATATCGCGGCTGTTCCACCTGAGGTCGATAGCAATTGTACTTGTTGGCGAAGCTGACGGCATCATCGAGATTCGGCGGATCCCAGACCGATGTCCCCCAGTAGAGGACCTTTCCCTGCCGGATGACATCATCCATCGCCCGCACCACTTCCTCGACTGTCGTATCGGGATCATAGCGATGACAGAAATATATGTCGAGATAATCCATTTGTAATCGCTTGAGGGTCTTATCGATGGACTCAATGATGTGTTTTCGCGAGAGACCCTTGTCGTTGACATTATCGCTCATTGGCCAGAAGACCTTTGATGATACGACCAGATCGGTTCGTTTATATTTCTTCAGAATCTGTCCGCAAACCTTTTCCGCCTCGCCCTTGGAATAAATGTCAGCCAGGTCGATAAAATTGATGCCGTTGTCGATAGCCGTATCCAGAATCTTCTCCGTCATGCCGGATTCGACAGAACCACCGAAGGTCAGCCATCCGCCGATGGAAATTTCGGACACCTTCATCCCGGCATTGCCCAAACGCCTGTATTTCATAGATGCACCTCGATTCGATTTTTACCAGATATACGGCAATGGTAACGTATTTATGACAAAAGGACAATCACTTATATCCTCTTTTTCTCCCTCGGCGGCTTGACATATGTACATGTGATGCGTTGCTTTGCTTGTTGGAGTAATTCATATGGATGGAAAGAAGTGGCTACAGGCATTTACAGAATTGGCCAAACAAATCGGTTTCGATAATGTCGCCGCATCGCCGATTGACCCGCTGCCGGAGGCCTCCGCGCGACTCAGGCAATGGCTGGCCAAGGGCATGCATGGCGATATGGATTATATGCAGGAGCATGCCGCCATACGAGAGCATCCCGAAGAACTCCTGCCCGGAGCCAAATCGATTATCTCCCTAACCTATAACTACTACAAACCTGTCAGCACGGCCGCCTGCGGATATTCCATTGCGCGGTATGCCTGGAGTCGCGACTATCACAAAGTACTTCGTAAAAAACTTAAGACTGTGATGTCTGAAATGGAGTCGTGCTTTGGAACAGTAGACTATCGCATTTGCGTCGACAGCGCACCGATCATGGAAAAGGCATATGCGCAGCGCGCGGGGCTCGGGTGGATCGGTAAAAACGGCTGCTTCATTGCTCCGAATAAAGGCAGCTATTTCCTATTGGCCGAGGTACTCGTCGATATTGAATTGCCCTCTGGCGCACCCGCGACCGATCATTGCGGAGAATGCCGTATCTGCATGGACAAATGCCCGACCGGCGCAATAGTCGAACCATGTGTCGTCGACGCCCGTAAGTGCATTTCGTATTTGACCATTGAATCGAAGGGCGACATCCCTGATGAATTCAGAGGCAAATATCGCGGCTGGATATTCGGGTGCGATATCTGCCAGGAGGTTTGCCCCCACAACCGCTTCGCATCATTTCATGACGATGAGGATTTCACGCCGCACGAGGAAATCCTGTCGATGTGCCGCGACGAATGGCGTGCGCTGACGAAGGGACGATTCGATGAATTATTCGAGGGGATGCCGCAGAAGCGCGCCAAATACGAAGGATTCATGCGCAATATCAAATTCGTCGACAATAAATAGTAATCGGTTATTTTATGACTGTAACGAAATAGTCGCGAGCGATTTTCTCTATACTCACATCCCCGCAACCGGCAAACAATTTTTCCAAATCATTTCGCGAATAGAGAAACAGGTCGCAGCGCGATTTGTAGCGCAGTGTTCGCTGCCAGGCCAGAATACCGCCTGAAGCCGGAAAACTGAAGAATGCTTTCATCCTCGTAAACTTCAAAGCCTTATCAATAACCTCTCGAGGTTCGGCTATATAATCGAAAAAACCCATGGCGATTATATAGTCGAACGACTCGTCGAATTCCTGCGCCATGAAATCACCGACGATAAATCGACAGATATCGGCAACATCGCTTTCATGCGCGGATTTCTCGGCAAGAGCGATCATGCCGGGTGCGAAGTCGATACCGGTGTACGATTGTAATCCCTGCTTCGCAAGCACGATACCATAATGACCGGGACCGCACCCGATATCGAGCGCCGTTTTGCGGCCTGCCGGTTGACACCCCTCGATCGTTTTCTGATAGCGCAGACGCATGCTCTTCCGAAACAGGCGATTAATGAGCCCGGCGAATACTCCATTATCGCCGCCGTAAATCGCATTGAAATCATGCGCATAGCCGTCAAAAAAATCGGCCGTCTTTTTACTCATGGTTGTACTCCGCCATCAACTCGGGAATAGTCGTAAACTCGAAATCAGTCAGCAATCGCCGCAGTTTTGCATCGACGCCGCTCAGGTTGACATACGATTTGAAGCGCCGATACAGTGGCATCGCCAGCCGCGGCGCATCCCTGTCCAGCTCGCGCGGGTGCAAATAAAAGACAATCGGACGCTCATCTGCGAGAACTTCATTCCCATATTGCCGAATCATCCAATAAGGAAACAGGCGAAAATACCCGCCGCCGAACAGACAGATCGGCTTTCCGAATATCGGCGCGACGGAAATCGGAAATTCCCATATACTGCCATTTTGGGTCGATATTCGATGCGGCTCGCGCCTCCCCCGGGCCTGTCCCCCGTGCGCCCGCGCCGCGGGAAATACCGATGAATCATGCTCATACCCCGCCTCGGCCAGGACATCGAAAAACCACGGGATATCATTTGTCGCAGAGAACCCTGCCGCACGATAGCCTCGGACTTTCTCGCCGATACAATCTTCCAGCATAGCCTTTGTCTTTTTTGTATCCTCGACGAATTCATCCCGCGACATCGTGTAGACCAGTCGATGACAATATCCGTGAGATGCAACCTCGTGCCCGCGAGCATGCACATCCTTCACTAATTGCGGATATTTCCCGGCGATCCAGCCGAGGAAATAAAACGTCGCCGTGATTCCGAACTCATCGAAAACATCAAGCAATCGATGAGTATTTTTCTCAACGATAGACGGGAGCGATTCCCATGCCTCGACGCTCGGAGCGGCCGGCGTATCGAGGATATGAAACCAATCCTCGACATCGACTGTAAACACGCACTTCATACGGCAAATGATACGGCGACAGCAAGCTTTGCGCAAGCACGACCTTTTCATCGACTGGTGAGGATTTTTTACTTGATAAATCCGGCAGGGCGTCCCAATATTCGCATGTATTCATTGAGCGAGGTCGATTATGAAATTATATTTGGTCCAGCATGCCAAGGCCGATGTCAAGGCCGGTGAAACGGAGCGAACACTGACGGAAGAAGGTATCGCTGAATTATTGAAAATCGCATCGTTTCTCAAAATTCATGCCCGCGTGTCTCCGCATACGATTTTCCACAGCGAAAAAATTCGAGCCAAACAAACGGCCGATATCCTTGCTGAGCATATTACGCCTCAACATATTCAGGAAGTCCCGACCGGACTGGCGCCGATGGATGATCCTGGCGAATGGGTCAAAAAGGCGAATGAATTGACCGATGACTGCATGATTGTCGGGCATATGCCGCACCTGAGTAAACTCGCAACGACTCTGCTGGAGCGCAAGGACGATAAAATGAGCATTTCATTTCGCAATTCCGGAGTCGTCTGTTTACAATATATTGATAACGATTGGACTCTGCTCTGGACAGTCATTCCGGAAATACTGAAATAACTATTTGCGCGAGAAATATCCCTGCGTTTTCAGACAGATGCGCACCAACATCAGCATAATCGGCACTTCAATAAGAACTCCAACGACCGTCGCCAGCGAGGCGCCCGAGGATAATCCGAATAACATGGTCGCAGTCGCGATAGCGACTTCGAAATGATTCGATGCCCCGATCATCGCCGTCGGCGCGGCGTCTTCATAGGGTAGTCTGAGAAATTTCGATGCGATATACCCGATAACGAAAATGAGAACCGTCTGCAAAAACAGCGGGACGGCAATCCAGACGATTGTCAATGGATTCGACAGGATGACATTGCCTTTGAAGGAAAACAACAGAATGAGCGTAATGAGCAGCGCCGATATTGTCACCGGAGTGAGAATCGGCAGAAATTTCTCATTGAACCAGGCGTCCCCCTTGGCTCTCACGATGAGCTTGCGAGACGCATACCCGGCCACGAGCGGCAGCGCGACATACACGCCGATCGATAACAGCAGCGCCTGCCAGGGTACCGGCAGTTTTCCGATACCGAGGAGAAACCCGCCCAATGGGCCATAGAGAAACAGCATCGTCAGAGAATTGATAGCGACCATGACCAGCGTGTGACCATCATTGCCGCGCGCCAGAAAACCCCAGACCAGAACCATCGCGGTGCAGGGCGCGATGCCAAGGAGTATACAGCCAGCCAGATACGACCGCCACAGCGGGACTTCCAGCATTTTTATACCATCGACGGACACGACCGTACCGACGCCATAGGTATCTCCTACCGACATATTCAATCCCAAAGGCATTTTGACGAGATCGACCGCATCGGGACCGATGAATTCATAGAACACATATCCCAGAAAAAAACCGGCAATAGCCAGCATCGTAAACGGTTTGATTGCCCAATTGATAAACAGCGTTAGGCCGACCGGCTTGAGGTTTTTGCCTGCCAACAGCACTTCGCCGAAATCGATTTTCACCATGATGGGGTACATCATAAAGAAAAGACACACGGCAATCGGAATCGATATGACCGGCGCGCCATCGACCGTCACGGCGAGGCTGTCCAGATAATGCGCAACCGACGGCGCCGCCTTACCAAGGACAATACCGGCCGCTATACAAAGAATTACCCATACCGTGAGATACCGCTCGAAAAAACCGAGCCCCTTCGCTTGTTTGGTGATGCAGGCCTCAGTCGCCATGATTTCTGCCCTTTGTGCTGTTGTGTAAGAGTCTTTATATATTGAAAAAAGATACGCAGATTTAGAAAAAATCCATAAGGCGAATGTCACACTTCAGTCATCGTCGTCATCGTACTTGCGGAGAATTCCCGGCAGGGTCAAGATGAATGACTTTATTTCATCCCGTACGCGACGGTAATGCGACAGTGCTTCATCCTCCGTTTTGGCATCGGCTGCAAGCCTGGGCGGATCATCGAAGCCGATATGGATGACTCTGGTTTCACCCGGAAAACGCGGACAGTGTTCATCGGCATGACCGCAGACGGTGATAACGAAATCGAATGTGATGCCTGACAATGATGCGACATGTTTCGACTCATGCGCCGAAATATCCACGCCTGCCTCGGCCATGACTTTGACCGCATTGGCATTCAAACCGTGCGTCTCGATCCCTGCCGAGTACGCCTCGATCTCGTCGCCTCGCCGGGCCTTCGCCCATCCCTCGGCCATCTGACTGCGGCAAGAGTTTCCCGTGCAGAGAAAAAGGATTTTGATTCTATCCGCCACGCGTGTAATCCTATTTATTCTTCAGGCGCGGATTATCCCAGGGAATATCATTCACGCCGGATTGATGATTGGCCATGCGCGCCGCTACGAAGAGAAAATCCGAGAGGCGATTGAGAAACGTGAGCGCATCGGGATTGATGTTTTCCTGCCCCGCCAGTTCGACGACCCAACGCTCGGCCCGGCGGCAAACGGTGCGGGCCAGATGCAGATACGCGGCGAGTTCCTTACCGCCCGGCAGGATAAACTGCTTCAGTTTCGGCAACTCGGCCTCATAATCGTCAATCCACGATTCGAGCAACGCCGTATCTGCCGGGCTGATCCGATCAATGGCAGTCGTTGCGTCAGACGGCGTCGCCAGGTCCGCCCCGACGATAAAGAGTATATTCTGGAGACGCTCGAGTCGCGCATCGAATTCAGCCGGCGCGCCAAACGTCCGGGCAACACCCAAAATAGCATTGCACTCGTCAACCGTCCCATAGGCGTGGATACGGGCATTGTCTTTGCCAACCCGGGTGCCGCCCCACAGACCGGTCTCGCCCCCATCTCCGGTTTTGGTATATATTTTAATTTCCTTCATTTGCCGTCCTTTATGAGATAATACCGATACATACGCAACGGCAACTGATTCTGCAAGCCGGATATTCCCGAATGGACCCGAATTTTCGAATGAGTCGGCCCAATATACCGTTTTCGGGCACTAATCAAAAAACGTGGATAAAGAAATCAGAATAACGCACAAACTCCGAAAGGAACACGTTTTTGCAATGACCGTAGTTTTATGAATTTTATAAATCATCTCTTGACATTTCAACGATTTACCGATATATAGAAAGACAGAAAACACAGAATGCCAAGACTTGAGAAAAGAGGCTCACAATGGCGAAATCGTATATGACAACTTCTCAAGCTGCCAAGAGATTATCCGTCTCACCTGATACCGTCCTGAAATGGGTAAAAGCCGGTAAGATTAAGGCCCATCGCACATTAGGCGGTCATTTTCGCATTCCGACCGGGCTCATAGATACCCTGATCGAGGATGAAAATCGACTTCGGAAGAGCGGTTCAATGCCGGTCGCTTCTAATCCTTCGTTTCAGTACTGCTGGGAACACCAATCTCAAATGGGCATACTGAATACCAAATGCACCGAGTGTGTCGTGTTTAAAAGCCGCGCCCGCCGATGCTATGAACTGCGGAACATCCCCGAGGAATTCGGCAGCCTGAAATTATACTGTAAAGATTCGTGCGAAAAATGCGATTATTATAAACTCGTCAACAACCTCGGCCTCAATATCCTGATCATCAGCAATAACAATCGTTTGTTGACGGAAGTACAGGAGTGGGCCGATGACGAGAAATATCATGTCATGACGGTTTCGAGCGAATACGAATGCGCCTCGACAATCGAAAAATTCCGGCCCGATTTCGTCATCGTGGATTGTTCGATGGGTGCGATCCGGACGCGCGAGCTGTGTAATCACATCGGAGAGGATGGCAGAATTCCGTTCACCCGCCTGATCCTGACATCGAAGAAAAATCGTCTGGGTGACTTTTGCGATCGCGAGATTTTCGGGTGGATTCGCAAGCCGTTCACGATGCAGAAACTCCGCCGCTGTATCGAAGGCGTCACCGACATCGCGGCATAAAAACGTAAAAACTTCGGACCAACTTACAAAAAAAGCAGGCCCCAACCAGGGCCTGCTTTATTTTTATTCATTTGCGTCGCCGGAATAGCGGAAGAACCAGCAGCAACAATCCAAAAACACACACGATTGTCGCACCGGTGGGAGTATCCAGTACGAAAGACAGAATTAACCCGATGGCGGAACCGAGAAACCCGAAAATCCACCCGTATAACAGGCGCAACTTGATGCTGTCGGTAATGAGTGCCGCGAAGACCGATGGGACGACAAGAAAGATAAACACCAGCAATACGCCGCAGATTTTCACCGAAGACGTCACCACAACCGCAAAACTGGCATAGAAGAGAAAATCCCACAGTTTCGCATTGCCGACCGGTTTGCCGTTTCCGAATGTCAGGGGGATGAATTTATCGCGCGCGAACCAGTGAAATAATCCGATTGCCGCATATGCCAGGGCCGTTTTCAATACCATAATCGGTGTCACGGTCAGAATCGATCCGATCAATACATACTTGATATGCTCCGCCCCCTCGGGCGAATGGCTGACGAGCAATATCCCGGCGGCCGAACTCACGGCATAAACGATGCCGATGAATGCCTCCTGCGGGACCTTTCCCTCGACATCCTTCGTGAAGGTAAACACGATACCGCCGACCAGCGCAAACGACAGGGACAGAAAATACGCGACATCCCCTTGCAGGCCATAGCCCAGCAATCCCGCCAGCGTCATTCCGAGCGCCGCGACCTGCGCCAGAGACAGGTCGACGAAAATTATCCCGCGCTTGATGACATGCAGACCGAAATACACATGGATGCCGACCAGCACGATCGCCGCCAGAAACGGCCAGAGCAGGAATTGAATATAATCCATCATTGCAATGCCTCAAGCAGTCGTTCGATATTGTAATCGAGCCAATGAGTATAGGATTCATTTTTATCATCGACGCCGAGTGACGGCCGCAGCTCGACCACTTTTGCCTCGGTCATCGATGCGATCTTCTCCGGCACGCGCTTATCGAAATACGGCTCGACCGCGATGATTTTAATCCCCTGCCCGGATATCAAATCGGTGATCTTCTTGACCTGCGACGGAGAAGGCGCGACGCCGGGAAACGGCTCGATAAATCCCGCGGCAACAACACCGGTAAACTCCGCGAAATACGGCCAGGAATTGTGATAGAACACGACATTGACTCCCGCAAGAGGCGCCGCCTTTTTCCTGAGCGCATCGATGTCCTTTTCAAGTGTTGCCAGATATTGCATGCGACGATTTTCGTAAAAATCCGCCGATTCCGGATCGGCCTTGGCCAATCCTTCCGCAATGGCGGCAACGATATGCTTGACCTGGTATGGGTTCATCCAATAGTGCGGATTGCCGAAGCGATGCAGATCACCGTATGATGCATCGGCCTTGAATTCCGGAACCTCAAGAGGCTGGATATATTTCGAACAGTCGACGATTTCGAGATTATTATTTCGCGACCCCTCGATGAGTTTATCCATCCATTGATCGAGCTCCATACCGATCTTGAACACGACATCGGCCTTGGAGAGCTTCATGATATAGCTCGGCCGCACCTCGATGTGGTGAATATCAGCGTTGGGCGGAGCAATGGCCTTGACATTGACGTTAGCGCCGCCGATTTCCCTTGCGAAATAGGCCAGGTCGGATGTCGAGGTTATCACATCGATGCCGGCCATGCCATAAGAATACAACACGAACAGGGCAAGCAGAGACAGTAAAATCGTTTTCATCATTCACCCTCCTCTAAAAATTATGCGGTTGATGGGGACCGAGGCTGAAGACGAGCTGCAGGGTGGCTTCCCAGAACCCGCCCCCCTCATCCGGCTCTGTCCAGTGGCCGGCCAGTCGCACGAGCGTTGTCTCCTCTATCGGGGCAAATCCGACGAACAAACCCGTTCGCCAAGTCGTCGTTTCCTCGATTTCATGCTCGCCCTCGTGTTCGTGCAGGGCCTTTTCTTTGACATATTCGGCGATGCCGCCGATGTTGTATTTCTGGCGGAAGCGATAATCGATGCAGCCGTATCCCCCGAGTGAATTGAGATCATTGCCGGACTCTTGTTCCGCGCGCCGGAGGATGAGTTCGCCTTCCAGTTGCAGGGCTGTATATCGGGACGGTTTATATTTGAATTTGACATCACTACCCAGCAGCCAACTGCGCAACTTGATGGCCTCGATGGTCTCATCACAGGTTTCATCGATATATACCGCATTCAGCGCCGATACACCGAACGCCAGTTCGGAATATTCACCGACCGCATGCGATGTCGTGAGCCGCCCGAAAAATCCCGGATCAGTTCTCTCGGCGTAGGTCGCCTCGTCCTCCTGTTCCCCGGATTTGGCAATATCCGCTTCCTCTTCTTCATGGTCATGATGGTGCCCCATCAGGGCATCGCCTTTGAGAACACCGACCATCAATTCGGTGTACAAATCGCCCGTCGGGAGGAGAAAGGATGTTCTTACAGCCATATCGGACAGGCCATGGTCGCCGAAGAAAGCAGTGTGGGGAAGCGGTCGCTTAATAAACAACCAGGCATGCTCGTGGACGGTATTGAGGCGTCCGAATTCGAGCAGATATTTGCCGACGCGCAGATTCGTCCTGAGCGGCAGGCCACGATGAATCGTGAAGAACGCCTCTTCGATTTCGGCATTTTCCTCCCCATGCCAGGCAAGAGTGGCATTGGCCTTCGCATAGGGATTCAGATTTCCCGCGACAACGAGTTCGAGACTGGGGCTCTCGATCGTGAGTTTCTCGTTCTGTACTTCGCGTGAAATATCATTGTGCACAAAGGACCGGAAGTCGCCAATAAGCGATATGTCCGGATTTATCGTCGTCTGTGCCAATACCGGAATAGCCAATAGGATATAAACCGGCATCAGGACAAGCAGCTTTTTCATGAATGCCTCCGTTTTGAGTCTTATTCAATTGTCGAATTCGTGAAGTGGGTAAAGGTATTACAACGGAGGCGCGCGCGGAGCGCATGAATTTAATTGAAGTGTCCGAGAGAATCTCTCGGTAGTCAGTGCAATCAGGAACAGAATAACGGTCGCGATGGCCGGAATCGCCGCGACTATGATCAACGATGCCTGCAGCGTTGAATAGAGCGGGCATTCAGGGTGATCGCATTCCGCAACATGTACCAGCGCGGCGGCAAGCGCCACAATGGCGATCAGCCCGATTATTCTCTTTGTACTCTTTTGCCTGCTTTGCATGTGTTATTCAATATAGTATGAATAACTCAGTAAAACAGCAAGAAATTGAATTTTGTTCCGCCTTGTTATGGAGATTAATCGCAACCGGGCGGCGGGCCGCTTCGGAATATGTAGTTTATCAGATAGACGGCATCTCCGAGGTTAACGCCCTCATCGCAATTCGTATCGGCGATTGACAGCGGAAACGGCGCTTCACCGCCTCTGAAAATATACGCGATGAGAAAAACGGCATCGCCCAGATTGACCGAACCATCCCGGTTGACATCGCCTTCTGTCAATTCGCTTCCAAACATGCGAATGAAACCGACGGCGTTTGCAATGTCCTCTTCACCGATATACTGATAGGCGACATGGATCGGATACATGTGGACACCGCCGAGAATTCCGAAACAATTCACAATATCCTGACCATTGAAATACAGATACAGGATTTGGCTTCCCATAGTATCGCGCACAATCGCCGAATCCGGCATGATCGTATTGTTCAATAACAGTGTCGACAAGTCGATTTCTGAAATATCCCGGCCGTCTTCGAGATCATCTATTTCCATTTCGATGGTCTCGGGGATGTCATACGCATTATATTCGTTACTCGGAAAGAGATATGCCGCGCAATCATTTTTCAAAAGCCAGTTTATTCCCATCTGCAGAGTCAACTTGGCAGCGCTGCGGTCCATCATAGACAGCGGCATTTCGAAAAACACATACTGCCGCTCCTCGCCAACGCCTTCCCACGCGACGGTTTGCCCCTCGGTTTGCGCATCATCGGTGCGGGAGTCGTAAGTATACAAAGGCGCCATTTCTGTTTCAACGAAACTCGGGCACAACAGGCCGCTGATCTCCGGAACGATATACGTATGTTGTAACGCCAGCAGGGAATCCCACTCCAGATCGGGAAAGTAGAAATTCTGGCTGTGGGCGCCGATACAATCGCTGTCGAATGCGCCGTCATGAAAATATGTCAGCACCTGCTTGCGAGCATCGACATCAAAGCGAGTGCAATACAAGTACTTTGGCAGATTATCAGGAAATGACACATCCCTGACACTGGTTCCGAGAGTACTGATATCTCCCCACCTGCCGAAAATGACTACTTTTCCGCCGATGGACAGATAATGATCCAGATAATTTAATAACGTACTGCCATTCTGCCCCTCGGCCAACATATCGATGCGACCCGATTCCTCTCCGATGACAACGAGCTCATAATCGATGAATTCCATCAGCCCGGTGGTTAAATCGTCGCCCAACTTATAGGTAGTATCATGAACGATGTCGGCATCGAAATGGGCCATGGCCTGTTCCAGAAAAGCGCCGCTCTCCACATGATCCACGAAATACGTATGCGCCGGATATGCACGATTAATAGCGAGAATTTTCCCCTCGCGCAGTGTCGCCGTACGACTGCTTTTACTCACGGCTCCCGTTGTATCGGAAGAATATCCATCCGCGTCTATTCCAACTACCAGATACTGATGCATATCCGTTCCCAGTGTCGGATCATCATCGATGAACGGAGGAGCGGCTACCTGATCGGGCAATACTTCTCCGTCGCGAATGATTTCATAGTGGTCGAAATCGAGTTCAGTATTGTTGAGCGACCAGTTGAGTCTGATGCCGCCCAGAACCGGCAACGCCGATTGACTCGTCGGCAGGGCCGGATAAAGCCATGGCGTACCGGTCATCGTCGAATACGCGATCGATGTTGCATGAGTATCATCATTGTAGGCCATGATAAAACAGGAGTACGCCTGCCCCAGGGCTAAACCGTGCAGCGTATAACTCGATTCGCTTTCATCGATGAACACGGATTGCTCCAGCGCCGGTTGTCCGCTCGGATAGTAATGCAGCCGATAGTGCGTGATTTCATTGGCCGGCAGCGGTGTCCACTCAAAATACAGCGCCTCGCCATTCCCGACATCGCGAATCTGTGACAACTCGACTTTAGGCAACACGCGATCCGCACTGATGACCGTCAGTAGAGACGCCTTGATCATGCGCGTCATGTATTCGAAATTGATATATGTCGTACTGTCCGACGGCTGATGGTAGTGGGTGGAAAAATCTCCCTCCTGTACAAACGTAACGGGAATGCCGTATTCCTGAAACGGCAAATGATCCGACGCCGTCGAACCTGCGAGATATGCATAAATGCCGACGTATTCCTCGGCCAGGCTGGCCCAAAGTTCGGAATATGCGCTGACAGAACCGTTATACAGGTTTGCCTGAGTGCTGTTCGTGTAATGGCCGATCATATCGATATTCATCATGTATTCGATATTATCGCCTCGCGCCATCGCCTCGTCGGCATAATGATATGAGCCCCACATCCAGGACTCCTCGGAGTCGAACGCGATAAACACCAGCGTCCTCTCCGTCTCGAAATCAGCCAGCACTCGAGCGATTTCCAGTACACCCACGGTGCCGGTGCCGTTATCATCGGCGCCGGGGCAATCCGGTACGGCATCGAAGTGCCCGCCTATGATAATATGGACATCGGGATAAACCGTCCCAATTTTCGTGGCGACCACATTATCGCTGGATACGGGAACGCGAGGCCACAGCTGGCTGCCGGTAAAATTATCGATGTATACAGAGTCATACCCGAATGAAAGAAGCTTCGCCGCGATCCAATCGCGGGCCGCATAACATGAATCGGTGCCGGTCAGGCGGCGGTAAAAGGCTTCGAGCCGATACAGATAGGATTCGACCGAATCCTGCTCAACCAGAGCCATCATGCTGTCGAACTCATCGGTCGGTGTCCGGAAGCCGGAAAATAATGACAGCGGCGGCGTATAGCGAATCAAGTCAGGCGAGCGCTCGATCGGAACGATTCCCGCCTCGCTGAGAGATTTGTCCGGAAATTGAGAAATTCGGAACAGGGAAATACCGCCTTCATTATAAAACGGTTGTGATGCGGCTTTTTCAAATGCATGCGGGTCCATAGAAACACCAATGTCCTCCCGCAAGACATCTGCCGCAATCAATGAAGAATTTATATGAAGTTGTTCCGCGGCATTGAGCTGTTTCTCATCCATGAAAACGAGATAGCCATCGCGCAGTTGCAGGAGCGGTTCCACTGACAGAGCATTGAGGATATCGGCCTGTTGTTGCGATTCGACTGCTACGCGGTATATATCATCGGCACCGGCAATGGCATTGCACAGGATGATTACTGCGCAGCAAATAATTCCGAATAAACGCTTCATACGATTCCCTCCGCAGCGCATTATTCCATTGTCCGCATATCGAGACGAGCGCGGTTTTTTTTGGTGCGCAGAGAGCCCGGAGGCATATCTGCGGTTAAATTTCTTAACAGCCCGGAGGCGGGCCGCTCTTAAAGATGTAGTTTATCAGAAAGACCGCATCGCCGATGTTGGGGCTGCCGTCGCAATTGGCATCGCCGGATTCTATCGGATCGGGAGCCGGGCCACCCTTGAAAATATAATTTATCAGATAGACCGGATCGCCGATATTGATTGTGCCGTCGCCGTTGGCATCGCCTGTTGTATACTCCGGCGACTCTCCCATGATAACGACATTGCCAGTGGCCGAGTTTACCGTCGATTCACCGGTGAACTTCCAATCGACCCTATACCCGACTAACAGCGTATCGGTAATCACGCCATAGGATGCCGCGAACGCCTCGCGGTTGACCTCGATTTCCAGCACATCGCCGGTGAAATCCGGGTGCGATGAAATAACCGATGTCACGGCAGGCGCCAGTGATTCGTTGATGATCAGTTGGGCGACATCAACATCGGATGCCGTCATACCGCCTGAGAAATCGCCAAGGTATAAGGCAATCGTCTCGGAACCGGAATTGACAAAAACCGAGTCGGGCTCGATGGCGACTCGACCGGCCGGGCCATCCGACAACAGTTCGTCAATTGCCGTCGTCAATACGGTCTCGGCCGTCGCGCGATCCATGAACGAGAGCGGGAATTCGAAAAAGATATATTGATAATCGGGACCGAGGTATTTCCAGGCGAGCGGCTTGTTTTCCGTCAGTGCATAATCGGTGCGGGAATCATAGGTGTAGATGATTTGATCATAGCCGCTTCGTAAATTCGCATAGGTCGGACAGGGAATGCCGGAGCACTGCGTCCAGGGATAACTGTGCTGAACGGTCAGCGTCGAATCCCAGACAAGAGCGGGATATTCCGCAGTCAGGCTGTGCACACCGACCAAATCGGAACTCAGAGTCGATGACGTAAAGGCGCTGAGATACTGGATGCGGGAACCGATATGGAATCTCGAGTAATATGCATAATCGGGATCACCGGCGCCGAATGTAATCGTTTTCGTCGCATCGGAGCCGGTCTTCAAATCACCCCATCGTCCGAACATGATGACTTTACCGCCCATCGACATGAACAAATCGAGGTATTCCAGAATACCGCCAAGCTCGGGTTCTATCCCGAAATCATCCGTCCTGCCCGATTCGCCCCCGAGCACGATGAGTTCGTAATCGAGGAAATCAAAGAGAGACATCTTTTCCGCACCTGTCGATTGCAGCGTATCAGAGATATAGACATAATCATAGGCGCTACAGACATCATTGAGCAGGGCGCTGGTTTCTGTTTCATCGACGATATACGGAGCCAAAAACGACGAGCGATTAACGGCCAGCACTTTTCCCGGTTGCAGAGTCGCCGCTTTGCTCACGACCGGCTCAATGCCGACAGTGTCCGATATATATCCCTGATTATCGACGGCCACGACGAGGTATTCATGAAATTGCGAACCGAGTGAAAAATCATCATCGATGAAGTAGTCGGTCGTTACGATATCGGGAAGCACATGACCGTCGCGAATGATGAAATAGTGACTGAAATCGAGCTCGGTATTGTTGGCCGACCAATCGAGGCGAATGGCCTCTTTCAATGGCTGAGCCGCCAATCCTGATGGGATGCGCGGCAAGACATACGGTATGCCGGATTCGATGTCCCGGAGAATCGACTGGCCGCCGTCGGTTGCGACTGCGATGACGGTAAAATCGTATTCGACGCCGGTATCCAGTCCCTCGACCAATACCGATTCCTGTCCGCCGGGAACGATAACGGAATCGACCGGTCCTGACGGTGGCGCATAATATAAGACGCGGTAATAGTCGACATCGGAATCCGTTTCAACCCAGTTCACCTGCAGGGACTGTCCGTCTCCGCCGTCCAGTACCGATGTGATATCGACCGACAGCGGGGCGGTCGTGACCGCATATCCGGTCGCAAGAGTCGCCTTGGCGACGCGCGTCATATAATCGAAATTGATGCGGGTCGTGCTGTCCTGAGGAGTGTGATAGACCGAGGAAAAAATATATTCTGACGCATACACGACATTGTAGCCATAGGCAACGAATGCATAATGGTCGGAGCTGCTCGATTGCCCGCCGTATAATCCGGTGATATTCACCAGCGGCTCGGACAGCGACATCCAAAGGGTAGCATACCCGGTTTCATCACCGTATTTGATACTGGCCGTGTTCGTGTTATCGATATTCCCAATCATATCCATATTGAGCATACAGACAATGCTGTCGCCTCGACTGGCGGCGCCGTCGGCATAATAGAAGGCGCCGTTGAGCCCCTGCTCTTCGCTGTCGAAGAGTATGAAAATAACGGTCATGTCGGTTTCGATGTCGACCAGTGCGCGCGCTATCTCCAGAACTGCGACGGTACCGGAACCGTTATCATCCGCACCCGGGGAACCGACGACGGCATCGAAGTGTGCGCCGTAGATTACCTGGCGATTGGGATAGGTCGAACCGGGCTTGACCGCTACGACATTGTAGCAGGTCACCCAGCCATAGGGAGTAGAAGCGGAAAACGGCTGCGTATAGACCGTGTCGTACCCGTAATTTTCGAGTTGCAGTTTTATCCAATCGCGAGCGACCCGGTTCGATGTCGAACCGGCGACGCGACCATTGAAAGCCTGCAGTGTCTGTAGATTGGCCGTCATCGTATCCCGGCTCATCAGGCCCACCAGGGAATCCAGCGGGACATCTTCAATGGCAAAATCAGTGTTGTACACAGTCGGTTCTTTATAGAATATCCGGATATTTTCCGGCCGTACCAGCATAAATGGAGAATCTTTGTCTGCCGATTTGAGAGCATCATCGGTCACGCGATACAAAACGAGGCCGTCCTCCTGAAAGAGTACGTCATGTGCAGTTTTGGAGACATCTCCCCTGTCTCGCTGCAATGCCAATTCATCGACGGCAACATCCTTCGATAACAGAATAACATCGATATGTTTGGAAACGAGTACGGTTTCGATGGATTCATCGGCGACAATGACGTAATCATTTCCGAGGCGCAGTACGGGCTCGATCGGCAATTCCGACACGATCCGGGCATCCTCCTGACCGGTCAGCGTAACGCGGTACAGGTTTCCGGCGATAATGGCGGACGAACAGATAAACGTCAGGATAGTTAAAAAGACAACTTTTTTAAACACGGCAGACTCCTTTGACACGAACATGCGGGGCGCAGTACACACATAAATATATACTCTCGCGAATATTTGTAAAGTCATTACTTGTCCCGGGTGTGCGCCTTTTGTACATCTTCGTAAATCTCCCCGAATCCCCAGAGAAGCCATTGCCTTTTGGCCCCAATTTGTGTACCTATAAGACGTTTGAAATTCTGAAATGTGCGGAGCAGACCATGAAAAAGTTCAAATGGATCGGTGGCGTCGTCATCGCTGCCATACTATCTGTTATTGTCGGCATGTACTTCTATCTCAGGAGTACGATTCCTGACTACAGTACGGATATGACATCATCCGGAGTCTCCGAATCGGTGACCATTTCGCGCGATTCATACGGTATGCCGCATATATTTGCCGCATCGGAAAAGGATGCCGTTTTTGCCCTTGGATTCTGTTCCGCCCAGGATCGGCTGTTTCAGATGGATATGGTCAGGCGGGCGATCCGCGGCCAGCTGGCGGAAATCGTGGGGAAAGACGCCATCGAAATCGACCAGATGTATCGAACGATCACTGCCGGGAAATCGGTCGAGGAAATGTACGACGCCCTCCCGGACAGCCTCAAGGAACTGATGATCGCCTATTCCAACGGCGTGAATTTATATCTGGAACAGCATTCGGAGAAACTGCCCATTGAGTTCTCACTACTCGGATATGAACCGAACCCCTGGAAGCCTGCCGATTGCCTGACGGTATTGTACTATATGGCCTGGGCGCTGAATTTTTCATACGATTCCGAGCTTACTCTCGCGGCCATGATTAACAAGGTCGGCGAGGACATGGCAAAACAGGTGTTCATCGAATATCCCGCCGGTATGCCGACGATATTTCCGTCCGGATATACGATGGCACACATGTCCCGGACGGTCGATAATATTCGCCTCGCCCGGTCACTTACCGGGGCTCCGATGCGCGGCGCCAGCAATAACTGGGTCGTGTCCGGCAAGAAATCCGTCACCGGAATGCCGTTATTGGCCAATGACATGCACCTCGGGATGGTCGCACCGAGTATCTGGTATGAGGCGCACTGGTCGACGCCGACGGTCAATGTATCCGGTGTAATGCTGGCCGGCGCACCGCTCATCGTCGCCGGAGCCAATCAGCAGGTCGCCTGGGGATTCACCAATGTCATGGCTGATGATGCCGATTATTATCTGGAAAAAATCAATCCCGTTGATTCCTCGCAGTTTGAATACAAAGGAAACTGGGAGTCGTTGGACATTCAGTACGATACGATTGCCGTATTGAATGATTCGGCTCATGTCTTCCCCATTCGCCGCACCCGGCACGGCATTATCGTCGACGAGATCACCGACAGCACGGTTCGAGGCGATACGGCTTATTCTATCGCGATGCGCTGGACAATTGTCGACTTCGGTCACGAGGCCGAGGGAATTTATCGGCTCAATAAAGCCGCGAGTATCGATGATTGCGAGGCCGCGGCCGAATTGTTCAAGTGTCCCGGACAGAACTGGGTGTATGCCGACGATCAAGGCGATATCGGCTTCTGGGCGGCCGTTGGGATACCGATTCGAAATGGGTTCGACGGACAGAGCCTGCTCCCCGGCTGGAGCGGCGAGTATGAATGGGACGGCTATCTGCCGACCGATAAACAGCCGCATGTGAGAAATCCCGAGCGGGGCTGGATGGCCTCGGCCAACAACAAGCATATGGACGACAGCTATCCATACTATATCACGCATTGTTATGCGCCATCGGAGCGGTTCGAGCGTATCGCCGCCCTGTTGACCGAAAAAGAAAAACTGTCAATCGATGATTTCAAGCGCATTCAATATGACAATTATCTGCTGGTTGGCGAGCGCTGGGCGCCTGATATTATCGCTGCGGTTTCGGGCAAAGAATTGACCGAAACCGAAAAGACGGCTCTCGATTCGCTGGCCGGTTGGGATTATTATGCGCCGAAAGAGTCGGTTCCGGCGGCAATATTTCATGTAACCTGGCAGCATCTTATCGAAAACACATTCAAGCCGCATCTCGGTGACACGCTCTATGAATATTTTGTCTCGGAGAACAACTTCACCGTTCACAAGGCAATGCAAAATCTGAAGTCGATTCCGGAATCGGACTGGTTCGACAATTCCGAAACCGGCGAGCGGGAAACGCTTGCAGATGTTATTGCCGAAAGCTTCAACCAAGCCGTGGCCGAATTGACATCCGCATATGGCGAAAATGTGGCCGACTGGCACTGGGGAGAATTCCATACACTCACCATTTTCCATCCGATCGGCCGGGTATTGCCGTTTGTGGGCGGGATGCTCAATATCGGCCCGTATCCCGTCGGCGGAGGATCTCACAGCATCAATCCGTCGCTGTATCGTCTGAACGGATCATACAAAATGGTCGCGGGAGCGTCTCAGCGCCATATTTTCGATTTGTCGGATATCGATAATTCGCTGCGCATAATTCCGACCGGGATATCGGGCAATTTCATGAGCCCGCATTATAAGGATCAATCCGAGATGTGGCTCAACGGCGACTACCGGCCATTTGTGCTAAGCTCGGATCGGATCGAGGCGGATATTGTAACAAAAATGCAGATAATTCCGACATCCGACTCCACAAAAACAGAAAACCTCAATTGACAAGGAATCAAGGATTCTTATATTATCGCCATGAAAAATCTGAAAACAGCACTGCCGACTCTGTTCTTTCTCATGCTTGCCGCCGTTGTCCTGTTCGGGATGACCGCACATATCATGGGACAGGACAATGGCGCCGCTTCGGGCGACGCCGAACCGCATCCGCACGATACGGCCGCACTCGTTGAGTCACAATCCTCCGATAACGCCGAGGTGATGGCTCAGCAGGAAGAGGCTCCTCCGGAGGAAGAGGAGACGCAAGGCCCGACCGTGTGGGATTTCCTGCTTACCGGAAAATATATCGCCTTTATGATCATGGCCTTTGCCGGATTGGCCCTCGTCCTCGGTCGCTGGGTCAATGTCTGGGTCAGAATCGGAATGCTGGTTATTGCCTTTGTCCTGTTTGGGATAGACCGGTTCTACCCGCTGCATCCCAGCCCGATGTGCGGCATAACGAAACTGTTCATGTTCAAGTTCACTATGGGTGAATTCTTCGCCGCATTTCTTGTGATCTTCCTGGCAATTATGATACCGAGCCTCATCGGGCGGAAACTCTTCTGCGGCTGGGTCTGCCCGCTGGGCGCCCTGCAGGATATCATCAATAAGATTCCGCACAAGTTCAAAATCAAGCAGTTCAATTTCACGGCCTTCAATGCTCTCCGCATGGGTCTGCTGGTCTTCTTTTTCCTGACGTTCTTCGCCGTCCGCGATCAGATTTTGTACCTCGGCGAGCGGCTCGATGCCGACACGACGCAGGGATTATGGGTGGCGTTTTCGGCATACAATGTTTATGACCCGGTGAACTTCTTTGAACTGCTGCACTGGTCGATAACGACGAAATTCACGATCATGTTGATTATCCTCATTATCGCGAGTCTTATTTTGTATCGGCCGTTCTGTTATTTGATCTGCCCCATCGGCGCATTGACGTGGTTGGTCGAAAAGATTTCATTCGGGCGCGTCACGGTCGATCAGAACAAATGCACGGACTGCGGTGAATGCGAGACGGCATCGCCGTGCCCGACGATCAAACCGATGCACGAAGGTAATTCGAAATTATTGCCCGACTGCACCTCGTGCGGCGAATGTCTCAAGAGCTGTCCCGAGGATGCGATCAAGTTCACGTTCTTCAAGAAATAGAAAATCCAACAATTTTCATAAAAAGGCTCTCAGCGATGGGAGCCTTTTTTTTGTGCGAATAAAATCAATTTCACTCCAACTCCGCTCCAGATTCAACTCCTGCCTCCCTTTAAAAAGGAGATTCTATTCCTATGTTCAAAATCGCAAAAATGCCAAAAAAAAATTTCCCTATCCGAGGGATAACTCATTGTCTCCCAATGGCCGTTTTTCCACATTTTGCCATGAAAAATGATAACATCCTGTCTGACATCAGCTTATATTTTCACGCGAAAAATAAACATCATCGTTGCAGGACAATGACTTATCCCTCCGACCGAATTGTTAGGAAAACGCGTTTCGGTACAGGTTCTGTCTCGAAATTGTGAATTTTCCAATATATCCGCATCCAAAAAAGACTCCCCCAATGGAGGACTGCAAGGATTGCAAAGTGTAGACGCATAGGAATAAACCGTGGCAAATCAAAAATACATAGAGAATGGAATAATAAAAAAACCCGCTTTGCCGATTCTCTTTTTATTTTATATTAATAAAATAACTTCGTCATTATTATAGTTTCTGATGATCATGTGGATGGGGAGGGATTTGATGAGGCGATTTTCCATTTCTTTATTCTTAATCATGAGTTGCCTATTCTTCTCAGGCTCGGCTTTGGGGCAGATATACTCGATTGGAGTTTCCGGTGGTTATGCGCCGACACCGGCAATGGACCAGGGCGACGGGTATTCGATTGCAATGGATGCCAAGGCAAGATTGCATCGCCTATTCTGTATGCGGATCAAAATCGGAGCGATACATCTGGGAGATGCTCATTTTTCGTTCGGCGATCGCTCAGGATCGCGCATTGAAACGGCGTCATTGGATTTTATATATGGGAAATTCGCCGAAAGGCCCGGAGAGTTTCAGGGATATTGTTTTTTGGGATTTACCCATTTTACGATCAGGCGCGACTTTGACAAAATTTTAAAAAACCATAACGGTGAGCTGGGTGGCGGGATGTCCTATTGCCCTGCAAAAAGCATACATATCACTGTCGAAGCTTTGTTTCACAACAATGAATACTCCAGAGGGGAGCTTCTGCTTGGAGTACATTACCGCTTTAAACTTTGGGGACATTCCGATGAAAAATAAATGCTTCCTGACTGGTTGTATCATTCTAATATTTCTAATCATTGGCGGATGCCATTATGAAACTGAAATATTTGTTTACAATGTCGAGATTCCCGGCTCAACATATCAATATGAAGACGGATTTGTTTATTTTCCCTTTAGCGTGATAGAACATGAGGACAATCCAAGCGTCGATCTTGAATATTGGATTGATGACGTTAGAAATTTCGGTTTCCAGCTCTGGGTATCGAACTCCGGCGACAGCGCATCCGGATTTTCACTTTATTTCTCACAATATAAGGATACGATGGATTTTAGCGATGCCGATATGGTGCGGAGGAACGCGCTCGAGGTATTTCGCGGAGCGGTGATTCAGCCCGGCAGTTCGAAGTACTTTGACTGGCAGGCGTCTCTGCCGTATACGTTGAATCGTGATAAGGCGTATTTGCTGTTAAAGGATGTAGATCTGATGTGCTATTATGTTCCTGACAATGCCGAGGTGCAACTGGATTCCATTACAATTATTGTAACGACCTATACTAAACACTACTCTCAATGAATGCCCGGCCTAATGCGGCCGGTGTGGTACGAGTATTACCCGGTATCCGGTTATAAGGTCGGCGGGAACGCCACCGGTAGATGTGGACGTCTGCCGGGCACAGAACAGCTAGCTGTGGCGCACCTGAGCTTCAATTTCCATTGATGGCGGGAACCCACCTTCGCCCCGAAGACGGAGCATTGGATGGGCCACTCGGCCACCCTTCATTGGATATTATAGAGAGTGGATACTTTTACAGGGTGATCTGGCAGATTTCGTGGAAGACGTCCACCGTGCGGACGACGCCCACGACGCTGCCGTCTTTCAACACCGGCAGCAAACTCACCTCGTTGACATTCATATCATAAATGACCTGAAAGATATGATCGCGGTAGTCGGCCGTGACATCGATCGGGCGCATAACCTCGCTGATGGCTCGCTCACCTCGGCGGCGCGTTTCCTCGATCACTTTGTCGATCGGGTATTCCCAGGTGCTCGGATCCTGGTCGGGATCGAACAGCAGACGGCGCTCCTCGATGGATTTATCAAGCAGAAACTCCGGCTCGAGTCCACGCAGGATGTCGCGGCGGCGGGCCAGGCCCATGAGCTGATACTGTTCGTCGAAGATGAGAATAAAGCGCGGCAGTGACAGTCGACCGTCGACGTCGAGGACGGAGTGTTCCATTTCGGCCATGGCCTGGCGCAGAGTGAACCAGTAGGGGATGTGCGGGTAGCGCTCCAGGGGGATCATAATATCTTCGGCTCGCAGCATTTGTTTCATTGTACTCAGCTCTCCTCTTTCGGATACATACGGATAATTGAATTATTTATGATAGCGAATTCAGGATTTTCTCGATTTCAGATCGGCTCAGTCCGGAAATATCGGCGATTTTACCGACATCGCGACCGGTCTCGCGGGTGAGGCAGCGAATGTAGTCGCGCTTAAATGCCTCGAGCGCCTCACTAAACGGATGGATGTCCAACAACTCTGTCATGCAGCAGGATTTACGGTTGCGCTCACTGATATTCATGGCGCGCTCGATGGCCTCGAACAATTGCTCGGCCTTGAACGGCTTAATGACGACATCGGAGGCGCCGCGGCGGAAAGCCTCGACCGTGTTTTTTAAGTTCTGTTCGGTCGCCATGACGATGACTGCCTCGGTGCGCTTGTCCCTGGCGATTTTATCGAGCAGGTCAAGACCATTGAAGCCCGGCATCATCAGTTCGGCGATGATGACATCGAATGATTCCTTGTTCATCAGGTCGGGGACTTCGAGGGCATTGTGCGTGACCTTGATTTGATAATTGGTCTTCTCGCGGATGATTCTCTCCAGCAGGCGCACCATGTGAACCTCGGCGTCGACGGCGAGTATTGATCTTTTCATACGGTTATCCCTCGTACAATCCCAGTTTTTTCAGGAAGTCGTCGCGGTACCATTCGGCGACGGCATCGCTGGACAGGGCCATATCGAGCTGTTTGGTCATGATAGTCAGGCGGCCCAGCAGATACAGTTTTTCGGCCATCAGTGATTTATCCTGATAGGAAATGATGGAGTGCAGAAAATCGCCGCGGCGCTGCTGGACGAATCCCAGGTGTCCCAGAATATCGGTCACCAGCTTGAGGCGGCGGATGCGGCGTTCGAGCGCTGCGCCGCCGGCCATGTACTGCATCTGGACGTAATTTTTATTGGTTTCTTCGGCGCACATCGCCTCGATAGTCGTGAAATGATATCCCATGCGAAGCGACAGCATCATGTATTCTTTGCCGAGTACCGCGAAGCTGCTCTCGGAGAATTCGCTCTTACGAATTTTATCGCGGCTCGTCCCCAACCCCTTGATGTGTTTGACATCGCCGTGGAGGCGCGGCCAGCCTTCTTTTTTGATGCCGTCCCAGAAGTACTTCATCGGCGTGAGTGAGATATCTTCTTCGGTGACGAAATCGCTGCGATTCGACCGCTTGGCATCCTGGTCAAGGAAGATGACATTCATGTTAATCGGCAGGTCGCTTTTGAGGCTCGTGCCGAGGGCGCCTTTTCTCTCCAGTGCCTGGGCGCTCTTGAACATCTCCTCCATCGCCTTCTGGTGGGCATAGCGGGTGATGTCGTGGAAGGTAACGCAATTTTCGGGTAGGAAATCATCATCGGTCGGGTGGAGCAGTCGCAGCGGTGAAACGAGGTCGAGGACTTTATCAAGTAATCGATGAATGCTCGAATCTTCGAAGATATCGTATTTCAGGCTGCGGCCTTTGACAACATCCTCGTGTCGACCTGAATAAATGACTTTTTCCGTGGCATCGACGGTGATTTCTTTTCCCTTGGGCAGATCTCGCAGATTTTTCACGCCGACCAGTGTCGGGATATGGTATTCGCGGGCGATAGTCGCCATGTGACTGGCCAGACCGCCGACGCGGGTAATGAGTGCGCTGATGCGCCCCATGACGGTAATCAGTCCGGGGAACGGATGTGCCGCGGCCAGGATGGCGCCTTCCGGAACATCCGGCAAGTCGCGAATCGATTTCACATGATATAGCGGGCCGCTTCCGGCTCCGGGACAAACGGTTGTGCCGCCGGAGGCGAGCACATCGAGATGTGACGTATCGACCTCGATTTGGCTGTCCTCGGTTTGAATAACTTGCAATGGTCGCGACTGGAGCAGGAACAGTTTGCCATCCTGATCGACGGCCCATTCGATATCCTGCGGTGTGCGGTAGTGCTTTTCCAGAATCTCGGCGTATTTAGCAAGTTCCTGTAATTGCGATTCGGTCAATGACGGGCGGCGCTGTTCGTCGGGCGGAATCTCCACCTCCTCGGTACCGCCGTCCGGTTTGTTTATCAGCTTTACCGGCTTGCGGGCGATGCGAGCCGACAGAATAGTCCCGCCATCGCGCGAGATGCGGAATTCATCCGGAGTAAGGCGGCCGCTAACGATGTATTTGCCCAGGCCGAATATTGAATCGATGAGAATGGCCTCGTCGCGGGGATTAATCGGATTGCGGGTATAGGCGACACCGGCCGCCGTGGCATTGATCATGCTGACGCAGCCGACGCTCATGGCCATTTCCGCCTCGGAGAGCGAATGGCTGAGGAAATAGTAAATCGCCTGCGGTGTGAATTTACCGGCCAGGACTTCCCGATAGCGATCGATGAGCTCATCCTCGCGGACGTTGAGATATGATGCATACTGCCCGGCGAAGCTGAACAGGGTGTCCTCGCCGACGGCGCTGGAGCGCATCGATATGCGCTTGTGCCCGGTTTTGGCGACTAATTGCTGATACCCGGCATATATTTCATCGACGAGTTCCTGCGGGACAGGGCTTTTTGAAATCATTTCGATGATTTCACGGCTGACGGTCACCAATTGTTCGTAGCTTCTAATATTGAGCGATTCGATGCGGCGACTGATACGCTTTTGCAGATCATTGGCATCGACGAAAAGTTTATACGCCCGGGCGGTAATCGCGAATCCCTCGGGTACCGGCAGTTCGAGGCGCGCCTTCATCTCGCCGAGCTGCGCGTTTTTGCTCCCCACACTGTAGGCTCGCTTGCGATTGAGGCGGTCGAAGGGAATCGTCAGGTCATCATCGGCGATCGGTCGATTGCCGGGCAGGACAGATTCGAGAACGCCGTCGATTTCGTCGAAGCGGTCGCTGAGGGTTATGTATTGGCGGCCGCCGAGGATAACCATTTTTTCGATAATATCGGAAACACCGGAGCGGATGACGGCCAGCGATTGTCGGATATAGTTCACATCGAAAAGGTATTCGCCCTGGGCTTTCTCCTCCATGTCGCTCATGACTTCGAGAACGCGATTGTTCTTGTCGAGCAATTGCAGGAAGACGGCGAAGTTGTCCTGTATCGCTTTGAGTGATGCGGCAGATGTGGGTTCGTTTTCCGTCATATCGATATAATGGGGGTTTTCCCCGCCCTTCCTGAGAGAAGATAGCGGGACGGGGCGCAGGATGCAATTGTTTTAGTCGACAGTATTGCGGTCAAACGTCGAATCGTTCCGGAGGCTGACAGCCGCCCTCGGAGCAGTCGCCACCGGCGATACAATCGGACGGATTACATGATTCCTCGTGATTGTGGTCGGCACAGCCTACGGTCGGTTCCAGTACGGTTACGTTGCCGGAGTGAATTGTCGGCAGTAGTTCGGAGAGTGTTTCGGCATCGGTTTTATATATCGCGATATTTTGGTCGCCGAATTTCTCGATAGCCCGTTTGCCCATAGAGGCGCACAGAATACAGTCGATATCGGCATCGCCGATTTTTTCCCTGGGATCGCAGGCGCCGTGGCCTTTGTGCGGGTTTTTATTGGTCGCAAAGCGGAGTGATTTCGAATCCGATTCATATAGCGCGTAAAAAGGTGCGGTGCCGAAATGGGGTGCAATGCGGGCGTTCGGTCCGGAATCGGATTCAACTGGAATACAGGCTTTCATGATTGATTCCTCGCAGGTAGGTTGCATCGGGAGATGTCTCTCCCGATGCAATAATTCAACTATCAGGCCAGCTTACGGATGACATCGAGGAGTGTGCCGTCGCGCCATTCGATGACGTGTACGATTTCGTCGGTCGTTTCGGCATTCGGCGGAATTTCGCCGAATTCCTTTGCCTTGGCAATCGACTTTTCGTGCAGTTCTTCGATGGAGACAACGTTCAGCCCCTCGGCTTTGGCGCGTTCGATGATTGCGTCTTTATAGGTGCTGGTACTCTTCGGGTTGACCGCAGCGTATTCCTCGGTGACGACGACGTCGACGACCTCGCCCGGGGTCGTGCGCGTGTAGACTTTATCCACGACCTTCGGAAACCCCCTGTCGTTTTTGCCGGTGGCCAGCGGCAGGAAGATAATCGTCAGATCGGCTCCGGCCGCGACATCCTGACCGCCGCCGATGCCGCCGATGATGCGGCCGTTGGCGCAGACGGTGTTGAGGTTGAAATCGAGGTCGACCTCGAGCGCCGACAGCACAGCCAGATCGAGCATATTGACGGCCGATTCCTTGTTGGCGACCGAGGCATAATAGGCGGTCGTGATCTCATGGTGATTCGGGTGATTGAGCATTGATTTGAACATGTTCTCGTTCGGTTCGAATAATTGTCCGTGCATGAGATGGCGGACGGTGCCTTCCTCGAGCATATCGACATGCAATGATGTGATACCGCCGATGGTGAAGTTGGCTTTAATGTTTTCCTGTTTCAGCATGGCGCGGATGTTTTCGAGAACGATGAGTCCGGCTCCCGATCCGACCTGGAATCCAAAGTTGTTTTTGACGACGCCGGAGGCGCGCATGACCTTGGTGACATTGTCGGCGACCTGGGCATTGAACGGGTTCGAGCGGGCTTTGCCGATATCGAGTGTTCCGGAACCGATTCCGGAATTGAGGCCGGGGCAATCGACCGGCACGACGAAATCGACCTGTTCCATAGACAGCGGCGTCGGCATGATGACATGGTCGCTGACCGTTCCGGCCAAAAGGCAGGTATAGTCGGCATATTCGGCATCGGCCTGGAAGAGTCCGACGGGACCGCACAGGTGTTCGGGTTTTCCCAGAAGGCCGTTGGCATTACCGTGAATATCGGCAATCGGGACAGGTCCGAAGGCGACTTTGACTTTCGTTTCGCCGGTCTGGAGTCTGCGGACGCGGTTGCCGTGCGAGAATCCGACCGTCACCCAGGGGAGGAATTCGCCGGCCATGACATTGGCGCCGAGTTTCCGATAGACGTTGCCGTAGAGCCCCTTGATGATGCCGTCGCGAACGGCCTCGATCAGCCAGGGATCAGTGTGATCGAAAAAGGCATTGCCATAGATGATGATATTCTTCTTCCCCGTCTCGCGGAGCTTGTCAACGACCATTTTGAGGCCGTTATCACCAGTGCGATAATAATGCGGATAGGAGATGGTGTCCCCGTCGTTGATGTAATCCATGACCGCATCGAGCGTCGTGACTTTACTTTTGCGGCGCGGCATGATTTCGGCGACTTTGCGGCCGGTGAAGCGGCCGGTCTGTTTATCGGGGCTGAATGCCGCCGTGAATGGAGTATATTCTTTGCCGTTTATCTTCATCGTATATCTTCCTCCCGGTCGGCGACACATCGCCGCGGTTTAGTTGGTCGCAACTATTTGAGTCGGCATAGGAAAGTATATAAAAGGCGGTCGTTTTGCAAGAGGCGGGTATAAAATCCCGATAACTTTTCGTCGATTTTCGGACGAATTATCTCAGCGGCGGATTAAACGCATGGCGGGGCCTTAGCGTCAAAATATAATAATTGCTCTCCCCCTTCTCATATGTTAGATTGCGCTAATTAGGTAAAAAGGGAAAGGAGGCCTGCATGCAACGCCGCGAGTTTATCAAGAAGACTTCCAAGGCGGTGGCCCTGGCTGCCATAACGGGCGGAACCGGAGTCCTGTTTCACAATCGGAATTCCAACGCATACACGAAGTTAACGACAAGAACCGCCAGTTTTTCCGTTCCGGCCGACAAGGCGCTGCCACAGATTGTTTTGGCCAGGAACGAGGACCATGTCGCGGCGCTCAATGCAACGCTGGATGCCATCGGCGGGATAGCTCGATTCGTGAAAAAGGGCGAGCGGGTTGTCGTCAAGCCGAATGTCGGCTGGGACCGCGTTCCGGAGCAGGCTGCCGATACCAATCCCTTACTCGTCGGCGAGATGGTTAGATTATGCCTTGCGGCGGGGGCATCGCAGGTTATCGTAACCGATGTGACCTGTAATTATGCTCCGCGCTGTTTCGCGCGCTCGGGTATTCAGGAGGCGGTTGAAAAGGCCGGCGGTACTGTCATACTGCCGCGCGATGAGGATTATGTACAGACCAATCTCGGTGGAAAGTTACTGACCGACTGGCCGGTGCTGAAGCATTTCATTGAGGCCGACCGGTTTATTAACATGCCCATCGTGAAGACGCACTCACTGTCGACTTGCACGATTGCCATGAAGAATCTGTATGGCATATTAGGCGGGCGGCGCAATCAGCTGCATCAGCAGATCGACCAGTCAATCGTCGATCTGGCGGCATTCGTCAAGCCGACCCTCACAGTCGTCGATGCAACGCGCGTTCTGATGCGAGGCGGCCCGACCGGCGGCTCGCTGGAGGATGTCGATATTCAGCACAGCGTCATTTGTGCGACGGACCAGGTAGCGGCCGACGCGAGGGGCGCGGAATTCTTGGGATTCTCCCCGGATCAAGTCGGGCACATCGTGCTGGCGAGTAAATCGGGATTAGGCGAAATCGATTATAAGAATGCAGGGTACAAAGAGATCGCCGCATGACCGTCGGGACTGTCCGCAATCTTCGGCGCCTTTCGCAATTCGTGTTCTTCACCCTGTTTTTCTGGCTTATCCTGAAAACGAATTTCGAAGTACATTTCTCCGGTGAGGGCGAAATAACTCTCCCCTATCCGGTATCATTGTTTTTACAATTCGATCCGCTGACGGCGCTGGGGACATTGCTGGCGACATGGTCGCTCTATAAGGAATTACTCTGGTCGTTGGTCATTCTGATACCGACTATATTCCTGGGGCGGTTTTTCTGCGGATGGATTTGCCCGTTGGGGACACTCAATCATTGGATATCCGAGATCACCTCCGAGAGGCTGACGCGCAAGGGCAAGGGGAAAATCGATTCCAATCGCTACAAAAGATATCAGCGCATCAAATATTACATCTTTCTTGTTTTCATCGCGGCGGCTCTGGCCGGGACGCTGCAAATCGGGCTATTGGACCCGCTGCCGCTTCTGGCGAGATCTATCGGCACGTTCGTGCTCCCGACGTTTCATTCCCTCGCATTGGGTGTGGTCGGATTCGTCAAGAGTATCGGATGGCCGCCGCTGGGAAATGCGGCTCAGGCCGTATATGATGTGATTGCCATCGTGCTGTTGCCGTTTCGGCAGATGCACTTCAATACGATATTCTCGATCGGTCTGTTTTTCACTCTGATTCTGGCATTGAATCGCCTGTTCACTCGCTTCTGGTGCCGGGGTATCTGTCCGCTCGGTGCGATGCTGGGAATATTCTCGCGCTTCGCCATCTTCGGTTTGCAGAAGGATGAATCGACCTGTACCAAGTGCAATAAGTGTCTGGAACATTGTCAGGGGGCGGATAATCCCGATATCGAATCTAAGTGGCGGCAGGCCGAGTGCCATTTGTGCCTGAACTGTGCGGCATCGTGTCCCGAGGGTTCGCTGTCATTCAGGTTTTTCCCGCGGATGGATAAAACCGAGGTCGTTCCGGCCTCGACGCAGAAGGTCGATATTACTCGGCGAAAAGTCATGTTGTCACTGATGGGCGGCATTGCCTTATATCCGTTCTTCCGGTCGGGAATCGATCGCGAGGCGGCTCCGAATCCGCTGGCGATTCGGCCTCCGGGGTCGGTTATCGAGGATAATTTTCTGGAGCGGTGCATCCGCTGCGGCCAGTGCATGCGAGTGTGTCCCAACAATGCCCTGCATCCGACGTTGAGTGAGTCGGGCATGGAGGGTATCTGGACGCCGATTCTCATTCCGAGAATCGGGTATTGCGAGCCGACCTGTACGCTGTGCGGCGAGGTGTGTCCGACGGGAGCGATATTGCCGCTGACGGTGAAGCAGAAGGTCGGCAGTAAGGATGATCCGCCGGTGCGAATCGGGACTGCGTTTTTCGATCGTGGGCGGTGTCTGCCGTGGGCAATGAATACGACATGTCTGGTGTGCGAGGAATGGTGCCCGACAGCGCCGAAGGCGATTTATTTGGAAGAGGAACAGACGGTCGACCGCGACGGCAATCCGATATCGATTCGGAGGCCTCATATCGACCCGAATCTGTGTACGGGGTGCGGGGCATGCGAGTATGCCTGTCCGGTTATTGATAAGCCGGCAGTGTATGTGACGAATATCGGCGAGACACGCTCGCCGGACAATCAAATCCTTCTCCAGCGAAACATATAATTGATTGTCGAAAATCGGGGAGGCTCGTTATGAAGTACTCTATTCGTTTCTTGTGTTTGTGTTTGCTTATCGCGTTGACGGCCTGTGATTCGATGCCGCAATATCCTGAGGGTACCGGCACCGAAGCATTCCTGCTTGAGTCCATCCCCTCGGTTTCCGCCAGGCGGAGCGGCGAAGTCCTCTATTTTCCATCCGATTCGCTGGTGAATTATTTAAACAATGTCGGCATCTTTTTTCAGCGTCTGGGATGCGAGGAGTTATCGACGTCGGAGTATATGATCGATTCGATATTGGTGGAAGCGGATTTATACCGATTCTCGAGTTCCACAAATGCTTTTGGCGCCTATATCGCCATGCGGGCGGGCAGTTATACTGATTCGACAATTGTGCAATTGGGGTATGAAGGATTTACCGATCCGACGGGGTTAGTATTCGTCAAGGGGTGCTACATGGCGAATTTCCTGTGCTTCAGCGACTCGAAGGCGCATACCGATGCCATGTACCGGTTGGCCGAGTATTTTTCGAAGGTCTTCCCCGGTCAAACGGCGGCTCCGGCAGGATTCGCTGCGATGCCGCAGGCGTATGCCGTACCCGGAATCCAGATGTATTATCCGACTGGATTTATGGGATTCGAGTTTGCTCCGCCAGTATACTATGCGCAGTACGCCAAAGATGTTGATACGCTGGATGCGTTTTTAATTATCGACAGTGCCGGACCGACGCTGTTGAAGATGAGCAAGGCGGTCGAGGAGGCAAATGCGATGGCGCCATTGCCGGAGGGGATCCCGTTTGATGACGGCAAGGGATTCATTTTCAATCATCCCCAGTACGGACCGCTATTGTGCGGTATGAAGGGTGATAAGGTCGTGTTGTTTTTCGGGTATGCAGAGAATAAGAACGCATTCATTGCCGAATGGCTGGAATTGTTGAAATAATGAAAAAAGCCCCGACTTGTCGGGGCTTTTTTTTTATTCATTGATTGTGGTCTTCACAACCCGAGTTCCAGTGTGATGTCGAAATACGACCAGGTATCATCCACGTATGCCGGTTTTATATAGGCATAGTGCAGGGAGAGATTTGCACGATATAACAATGAACGTTCCGATTTATTCAGGAATCGCGCGATACCCCTACTGTTGAGCGATACACCGTAGGAAATCCGGTTTTCATAGGTATGCGTCCCTCGGCGGCCATAGCGCAATTGCAGCGCATCATGATACCCAACTTCGAGACCGAATTTATGCATTGTGTCATATTGGGACAGCGTCTCATAGGTCGGCATGATGTACAGCTTCGATAACTGGCTCCGGCCATCATGGTAATCCCAGGAGAATTTTGCGGCCAATCCAAATCGTTTAATCGGAGTGATCGTCTCCTCTTCGATTTTCAGCGCCATTTGCTGCATTGTAAAACCGAGTGACGGATAGATGTTGAACATCGATTCCTCCGGTGAATAGCATACGCGCTGCTTTATCCCCTCCGGCAAACCGAATATAACACCGACATCCACATCTTTTCGATAGCCGGCAGATTCGACTTCTTCAAATATATTGACTGACGCTCCGCAGCTCATCGAGACGACTCGCTCAACCCCGATGCCGACACTGGCGCGAATGAGTGAGCTCGTATAATGCGAAGAGCTAGTCACTAATTCTTCACCACCGGATGGATGGATAACTAAATAACTGGAGGTCATGACGGTTTTGTCTCGATAATAGCCGACTCCGACATTCAAGTTATACGTTTTCCCCTCCGCCCGATTCGCTCTGAGAATAGCGGCAATGATTGAGATATTGCGCTGATTTTGTGTTATCGATCCATCGGAGGATTCATACCAGTCAATCAGGCCCGGTGAGGAATTGATGCGGAATCTGTATTTATTGAGCGGATAGCTGATCTGGGCAGGATTGAAGTAGGGATCATTGCCGTCAGTGACTGCCACGGCGGCACCTCCCATTCCAATCAGGCGTGTCGAGGCATAGGCGTCGGTTCGTACATATGACGGGGTCGATACTATTTTTGCCTGTGCAAAACAAGCGGGAGTTATGCACAATAATCCGATTAGAAATAACAGTACGTGCAAGAATTGTCTCATGTATCCCTCCCGATAGCCCCAAAACTAAAAAATTCTAATGCTCATTCGCTTTCAGTTGTCGTTTTACCTAAAATGAATAGTAGCGCAGCTCAATCGTATACATATCGAAATCGTAGCCGTCATGATATCCGTCATAAGACTTAAATTCATAACTGCGGTTCAAATAGTTGGCGCGCAGGTCGATGCGGCGTGCGAACAGATCCAGGAAGCCCTGATCTCGATTCTCATCCCGGCCGAAAATCAGACATAATATGCCTTTGAGGCTCGCAGATGCGCCATAGGTGTCGTATCTGCTATTATCCTTAATTTCATAATGCCCGGCGCGCAGCCAGAGCGCCTCATAGACGCCGGCCTCGATGCCATAGGCGGTGGTTTTCTCTTCTGCTTCCGAATATGTGGTATAGATTCCTCTGGTAAGGTAATGGTTTTTCCAATTTTCATAAGACGGCAACAAGTAGAATTTGGATAGAATGTCATTGCCTGATTTCGTATCGAGACTGAATTTCACGGCAAAACCGTTTCTAACGGCCGGTGTCAATTCGAAGTCTTCATGCATCAGGGCAGTCGGCCTGTCCATCAACAGCTTTTGCACGGATACACCGAATGAGGGATAAATGTTTATTCTTTGTTCACCCTCAGCAATATTCTCCGAATAAATTTTGTCGTACGGCAGGCCGATGAGAACTCCGATATCGAGGGAATAGCGCCGGTCGTCTTCATAATATGGCGTTTTGAATCCGTTGACCGAAAAGCCGACGCCAAAATCGGCGAATTTCCGGAGGCCGAGGCCAATCGATAGTCGGTAGAGATTTTGCCGGTAATTGAACAATTCTCCCGTTCCCTCGGGATGTGCATATGTTGTCGTTAACATATGGGTGTCGTCGCGCATGAATTCAAAGCCGATACCGGCAGTGAAAACTGCGTTTTCGCCGACATCAACGGAAATCGGGCGGAGGATTAGTGATATGTTATTGCGGCTTCTCCGGTATGTTTGATCGTCCGTTTCATAATAATAATACAATCCCGGACTGGAGGTAAGAGAGATGCGATAGTCGATTCCCGGGAAGCCGATTTGGGCGGGGTTGTAATAGGCCGCACCACCATCGGTGATGGCGACTCCAGCCTCACCCATACCCCCGATGCGAACCGAGGATGACATGTCGTAAATTTCGCCGGAAATCGCACAGGCAGAACCGGTAACGATAACAATCGATATAAGTATCGATACTAGAAGTGACCATGATGTATTCATACAAATCCCTCCCGAGACGACCTTAATATATAGTCATAGTGATGGAAAACAGGGTGTGATTGTCGGCTTCCTGACTTATATATGCCACATCAAAACTAAAATCGACATTGTGCGAAAACGTATTCGGCTCGTCGTCGGTGATTCTGGTTTTCGGAGAGAGACGCCGAATGATGCCTCGACTGCTGAGAGAAAGCCCTATCGTCGAGGCATTATCATTGTATTCAAAATCGATAATACCTCCGCGAATAAAGACCGCTTCGTACCAACCTGCTTCGATACCATATCCGCTTTTCGTCTGACCACTCGATGAGATGACTGTCAGCGCGGGTGTGATTGCGAGTTTGGAGAAATTGCGTTCTCCATCGTTTTCGTCCCAGCTCATTTTGCAAGACAGGCTGAAATAGGTTTGATCGTTGCCGATGCGAATGCCTGCTGCCGGATACGTATTGAATCGTGTTTCTCCGGGAAGAATGAATGCATCATAAAGACCGGGGTAGGGAATTCCAACCAAAAAGCCCAGATAGAGTTCGTTGTTACTTGAGCTCCCAGTGCCCGTTGGGCGGGTTGATTCATAGGTTAGGCCGACGCTGGCGGGGTACTTCTGTCCTCCGCCATAGGCAACGGTTCCTCTGTATATACTAGATTTGATGTCGCCAATACCGCTGCTGCCGTAATCATCATAGATGTATGCATTGGTAATTTTATTGCCGAAATAATCAAAGCTGAATGCGAGGCGGCGAGGCGACGGCAAATCCTTGTTTCTGTTTATGGCGCCGACACAACTGATGGCATAACCTTCCGCCGATTCCATACCGTACTCGGCATATGTGGCATACCCCGGCGTCGAAGAAAGGCTGATAGTATATTCGTTGGTCGGATATGCGATACCGGCCGGATTGCCATAAGAGCTGCGATTACTCATCAGCGCAGCCCCGGCGCCTCCCATGCCGAGATTTCTCACAGACCCGATATCTTCATATTGATAAGAAGTGCTTTGCGCTTGACACGGCAAGGCCGATACGAGGCTCAGAAACATCAATACAAGCAAGAACAGGCGCGTGAAAAGTATCATACTTCCCTCCCGGAATTGATATAATAATAGCATGTAATTATAGTTTGTCAATATAAGGGGAAGAGAAAGTGATGCCGGATGGGGATTATTTACCGGTCGGGCCATCGAGAAAGCGCGGGTCTTTTTTGACTGTGCTGGCGACGGGATACTTGCGGAATGGATGCATGGCCAGCGGACAGAGTTTTTCGTCCGACTCGTGGTGTGCCTTATCCCAGATGTGTCCGAGTGCGAGGTTGACGGTGCGGAAGAGATGGTCGCGCCCGATTTTTTCATAGAGGCCGGTGCGCTTCATGGCGCCGATGACGGCATTATTGAGGCCGGTCAGCGAAATATCGATACCGGCCTCGCGCACGCGTGTGACCAGATTCGACAGGGTCTCCTCGCCCGAGGCATCCAGTTCATTGATGCCGTTGGCCATGATGATGATGTGCTTGAGCTCGGGCATGGTGCGAATGTGATCAAAAATGATTTCCTCGAGCTGATTGATATTGGCGAAGAAAAGCGCGCCGTCGTAGCGGATCAGAGCGATGTGGCGGCACTGGTTGAGGCCGAAGCGATCCTGGCTGCGATAAGTACGGTCGGGATGCTTGGCCAACAGCGTCACGGCCGGTTTCATGCTGCGGAGCAAATACCAGCCGACCGACAGCCCAATACCGAGCATGATTCCCTGATCGAGGTGCGGCGCGAAATACAGCGTCCCGAAAAATGTGACGACGCCGATGAGGCCATCGTACCATTGAGCGCGCCAGGCGTGGATAAAGCCCTGAAAATTGAATAGATGGATGACGGCATTGATGATCGTGGCGGCCAGCACTGACAGCGGCAGATAATAAAACAGCGGCGTCAGAAACAGCAGAATGATTAAGACGGCGACACTGGAGATGACATTCGACAGGCCGGAATAGGCGCCAAGTTGGAAATTGATGGCGCTGCGGACGAATGAGCCGGAGAGCGGAAATCCCTGAGTCAGTGAAGCGGACATATTGGCCAGCCCCTGACCGATCAGTTCCTGGTTGGCGTCCAGCCGATATCCGGCTCGCGATGCGATGGCTCGGGCGACGGAAATCGATTCGATGAACCCGAGTAGTGCGATGATGGCGGAAATCGGTATGAGTGAGGTGATGATCTTGGGATCGAAATCGGGCAGTGACAGCGCCGGAAGACCGGATGGAATGTGCCCGACGACGGCGCCGCCTCCGATAAATTGCACGGCTGTGGTGTCTATCGGATGCATGCCGATTTTCAATCGCCAGGTTCGGTCGGCGCTGGCGGCCGCTCGGTTTGGTTCGAAGCGCAGATGTTTTTTCGAATCACTGACGGCCGTCAACAGAAATCCTCGCAGTTCGGAGCGCAACAGTGCGGCCCGTGCCTTTAACGATTCGATTTCCACGCTGAGCACATCGATTTTCGACTGGTGGACGATTTCGTCTATCGTTTCACTGTATTGCGAGGATGCGGCCTTATCATGTTCGTGTATGGCGGTGGCCCGCTCATGAGATTTCGCTTTTAGAATCGTGAGTGCCTGATTGTAGTCGACGATTTTTTCGCGGATGACCGGGGAGGTAATCGTGCCGATCTCTCCGGTGTAGTTTTTCTCGAAATCGATAGCCCAGGCGATGATAGTCGTGATTGCCACGGCGACCAGGACATTGGGTACTTTCGGGAATATTCGGCGCAGCGTAAACATGATGATAAACGCCAGCAGTCCGAGCAGGAGTGTCGGCCAGTGAATGAATTGACCGGCGGCATGATAGGTGTTTATCAGCGTTTCATAGTGATGATCGGCCTTTTCGACAGTGATGCCGAATAATGTCGGGAGCTGCGATGTGGCGATAATCAGGGCGGCGCCGTTCGTGAAGCCATTGACGACCGGATGCGAGAGGAAATTCACGACCAGGCCGAGGCGCAGGATTCCGAGCAGGAACTGAAACAGGCCGACGATAAAGGCCAGGAGAATGGAATAGGCAATATAGGAGGCGCTGCCGGTAACGGCCAGCGGTTCCAGTGCGATAGAAGTCAACAGGGCAACGATGGCAACCGGGCCGGTCGACAATTGGCGGCAGGAGCCGAACAGCGCGGCCATGAGCGGCGGAATGATCGACGCATAGAGCCCGTGGTATGCGGGCAATCCGGCCAGTTGGGCATAGGCCATCGATTGCGGAGCCAGTATCAAAGATACCGTCAGCCCCGCGGTGAGGTCGAAGCGAAAGTGCCGTTTGGTATAGCCGTCGAACCAGGCTATAAATGGAAAAATCCGCCTTAGAATTGCCATGTCTCTAATAAAGCTCTTACCGGACTAAAAGTTCCGGGAAATATATGTTTGATGGCGCTCCCCGTTTCCACCGCCATAATAATAACTGCGGCGGCTAAAAACAACATGCCAAACAGGCGGGCTAACACAATTCTAACAATTTTCTATTAGCAGTTTTCATTCGTCTTGCGAATACTACCTGTATTGCCTTATGTTAGAATAATTACTGATACACCGCACCGAAGGATGTGAAATGGCGAAGCGACCGATATTCTGGAGACTGTACCCCTCGTACCTGTTTATTATCGTGATAACGGTTCTGGCGCTGTCATGGTTTTCCCTGCGTGCCCAGCGAACGATTTTTCTGGAACGAACATCTTCCGATCTTAAGGCGCGCGCACTGCTCGTTCAAAATCAAATCGCTGCTCATGTTGAAAAAGGAGATTATCAGGCGGTCGACAGCCTCTGTAAGAAACTCGGCGATATTTCTGCAACGCGAATTACAGTCATTTTACCCTCGGGTGAAGTTATCGGCGACACGGAAAAGGATCCTGCCGATATGGAAAATCACGGCAACCGGCCGGAGATCGTCGAAGCTATCAAGGATGGCGCAGGCGAACAGATTCGCTACAGCAGCACGGTCGAGCAGAGACTGATGTACCGAACGATCGTTTTTGAGATAGACGGACAACCGGCGGGTGTGATTCGTATGGCGATTCCTCTCACGTTTATCGATCAGGTATTGACGTCATCTCGGATGCGGGTGATTTTAGATGGAATTATCATCGCCATATTATCGGCCGCGGTTGGTTTATATGTCTCGCGGCGGTTGAGTAAGCCGCTGGAGCGGCTCAAATTGGGCGCTCAGCGATTCGCGGCCGGTGATCTGCAGAGAAAAATGTTGATCGAGGGGCAATGCGTAGAGATTGATGCACTTGCCGAGGCGATGAACGAGATGGCCGGGCAATTGGGACAGCGAATCGCGACGATTACCAATCAGCGTAATGAGCAGGAAGCGATTCTTTTGAGTATGGTAGAAGGCGTAATCGCCATCGACACCGATGGGTTGATCATTAATCTCAATAGAGCGGCCGCGGAGTTTTTCGGATTGAACATCGATGAGTGTGTCGGAAAACCGCTGCATAATTCGATCCGCTCGTCGGCCCTGCACGACACGGTAAACGAAACGATTCGGACGCGTCGAGCGGCTATGGCCGAAGTCGAAATGGCAAGAGGGGCGAAGAAGAAGATTGCCGAAGTAACCTCTTCCCTGTTGCGCGGCGCCGATGGCCGGCAATTGGGTGTACTTATTGTCGTCAACGATGTCACGCAGATGCGCCAGTTGGAAAAAATTCGGCGCGATTTTGTCGCCAATGTTTCGCATGAACTAAAAACGCCGATTACCGCAATTCACGGTTTCGTGGAAACGCTGAAGGACGGCGCGGTAGAAAACATCGAGGATGCACATCGGTTTCTGGATATCATTTCGAAACAATCGAATCGGCTGCAGGCGATTATCGAGGACTTGCTGAGTTTGGCTCGAATCGAGCAGGGAGCCGACGAGGATAAAATCGAGCTCATGAGCAAGCCGATTGCGCCGATTCTCAAGGATGCGATTCTCAGTTGCCAGCAGAAGGCGGAGGCGAAAAATATTCAATTGGAATTGAGCGCCGATTCATCAATAACTGCCCTGGTTAATCCTCGCCTGCTGGAGCAGGCTATCATAAATTTAATCGATAATGCGATAACGTACAGCAATCAGGGGGATGTCATTAAGGTCAAGGCCAATGTGTTCAGTGACGAAGTAGCCATCAGTGTCATCGATACGGGTTGTGGAATATCCAAGGAACACCACACTCGGTTGTTCGAAAGGTTCTATCGAGTCGACAAGGCGCGCAGTCGCGACCACGGCGGAACGGGGCTCGGTTTGGCTATCGTGAAACACATTGTTCTGGCGCACAACGGCAGAATCAGCGTCGAGAGCGAAATCGGACAGGGAAGCATGTTCACGATACAATTGCCCAAGTAACCTAACGTGCTGTCGCACAACACATAGCAAAGATGTCGCGAAAAACGAACGGGGGCACTTGACAAGACGTTCGAGGACGTTATATTTGCCCCAATTGGGAATGAATACAGTTATAGGTCCAGGGACCGGTACATTTGTCTACAGAGTCTAAAGCCGCACTGTCTATACGAGTGGCCCTTCTTTTCGGGGTTCTTTATGTATTTCTATTCTCGATTGGCCTCCTTGGCAGTTCCTTAAAACTTTTCGGTGCTGATTTCGCCAAACAGCTTATTTCGACAACATCGCACCCGATCGTCGGGCTGTTTATCGGTATTCTTGCCACGAGTATTGTACAGTCGTCATCGATGACGACTTCGCTCATTGTCGGGCTGGTCGGTTCGTCTATGTTGTCGGTCGAGAATGCGATTCCGATGGTGATGGGCGCGAATATCGGGACAACGATTACCAACCTTCTGGTCTCCATGGCCCATATTCGGAAGTCAGGAGAATTCCGGCGGGCGTTCGCGGCCGGTGTCGTTCATGATATGTTCAATCTGTTGTCGGTGGCGCTCTTTATGCCGTTACAGATTTATACGAATTTTCTTGGTATTGCCAGTGAGACGTTAGCCAGGGCATTTTCCAATGTCGGTGGAATGACTCTGTTTAATCCGGTTAAGATAGTCACGAAGCCGGTTATTCATCTTGTACTCGAAGGGATCAACAACAACGCCATTATCGGGACGATAATCGCGATAGTCTTGTTGTTTGCCTCGCTCAATTACATGGTGAAGATTCTCAAGTCGGTATTTATCGGGCATCTGGCCGGTTTATTCGAGCGGGTAATTTTCAAGACACAGCTGCGTTCGTTTATGGTCGGTTTGATTATTACGGTGCTGGTGCAGTCATCATCGATTACGACATCGTTGATAATTCCGCTGGCGGGGTCGGGAGTTCTCAATATTTTTCAAGTGTATCCCTATACGCTGGGGGCGAATTTGGGGACTACGGCGACCGCAATTCTGGCTTCGCTGGCGACGGGTAATCTGTCGGCAGTCTCAATCGCCTTCGCTCATATGTGTTTTAATCTGTGCGGTATTATCGTCTTTATGCCACTTAAGAAAATCCCGATCAGGCTGGCAACAAAGCTGGCAGAACTTTCGCTCCGTTCAAAATTAATCCCGATCGGATTCGTACTGATTGTCTTTTTCATCATTCCATTGATTCTCGTAACCATATGGCGCTAAAGCTATTTACGAGAGGCTCCTAACGGGAATTTAACACTCATCTGACACTAATCTTATAATCACCAAATCGTAATATCTTTTCATAAGATTGGGTTATTTTTCATTCATTTCTTTCTCATACTTCGCTAACATTATTCTAACACAACTCGTGTTTTATCCGGCAACGCACGTAATGGGAAGAGTGTACAATTCAAAGGAGAATAGACAGATGAAAAAAGCGGTATATGTGTTTGTACTGGCCGCGCTGATGACTTCCGCCGCCTCGGCAGGTAACTGGTGGGAGACTATCAAAGTTAAGGGGGATTTGCGTTACCGTCACGAGATGATTAAGGAAGATGATGCCGATGCGCGCAATCGCCACAGACTGCGGGCCCGTTTCGGCCTCTTCGGTGATGTTTCCGACAATACGAAAATCGGTATACAACTTGCGACCGGTTCCAGTGATCCGGTCTCGACGAACCAGACGTTAACGGGCGGCTTTTCGAGCAAGAGCATCGTCCTTGATATGGCTTATTTTGAAATGACCAATAACAAGCTGCCGGGCTTTACGCTTATCGGCGGTAAATTCCATAACCCGTTTTTCAAAGCCGGGAGTTCCGAGCTTATCTGGGACAGCGACTGGAATCCCGAGGGCGGAACCTTGCATTATGACAAGGACTTTACTAACGGCTCACTTCAGTTGACCGGCGCCGGTCTGTGGATTGAGGAGCGGTCGAAAGATAAAAACTCGTACCTGACCGCCGGGCAGGGTGTTCTCAAGTTCGACCTGAATGAGAAAAAATCATCCATCGCCTTGGGCGGCAGTTATTTCTACTATGGTAATGCCAAGGAATATGCGCCGTTTTATGATGACGGGGATGCCATGGGCAATACGACAATGGAAATGGTTGACGGTTCCGACACGACGACGGTCTATGCCAATGGATATGAGTTGTTCGAAGCCTTTGGCCAGTTCACGCATCATTTCGATAATATCCCGGTCACCGTCATGGGTGATTTCGTCTCGAACTCGGCCGCCGACAGCCTGAACTCAGGGTGGCTGGTTGGATTCGAAATTGGTAAGGCCAAAAAGGTCGGCTCCTGGGCGCTCCGGTATTGCTACCGCAATGTCGAGAAGGATGCGGTTGTCGGAATGTATGCCGACTCCGATTTCCGCGGCGGCGGGACGGATGCCAAGGGGCATGAGATCGGCGGATCTGTGGTTCTCAGTGAAAATACGGTCTTTAGCGTCAGCTACTTCGACAATAAAATTGGACTCGAAGCCCCGACACAAGAGGATTTTAAGCGGTTACAGGTCGATTTGCAGTTGAAATTCAAATAAGAAACCGGGCACAATGCTCACAAACTGCTAACAAAAGACTAATACATATTTGGTTGTGTAGGAAGAAGTTTAACGCCCATTAGGGAGGATAGAATGAAGAAATTACTTGTAGCGACAATGCTGATGCTGTTTGCGACGAGCTTTGCTTTCGCAGGCAACACGATTACCATTAAAGGCTCGGATACGCTGGTTCGTTTGGGACAGCGCTGGGCCGAAGAATACATGAAGCACAATCCTGATGTCGTCATCCAGGTTTCGGGCGGCGGATCCGGTACCGGTATCGCGGCGCTGCTGAACGGCACGACCGATATTTGCGAAGCCTCGCGCGACATGAAGGAAAAAGAATATAAGCTGGCCGAGCAGAAGGGCCTCAAGCCGCATCGCGCCTCGGTGGCACTCGATGGTATCGCGGTTTTCTTAAATGAAGACATGCCGATCAAGGAACTGTCGATAGCACAGTTGAAGGGTATTTACACCGGCGCGATCACGAACTGGAAAGAGGTCGGCGGTCCGGATCACCTGATTATTCTGTACGGTCGTGAGAACAATTCCGGAACTTACGCGTTCTTTAAAGAGCACGTATTAAAGGGTGAAGACTATGCTGAACGCACGCAGACTCTGCCGGGTACGGCGGCGGTCGTGAATGCAGTGTCTAAGGATGTCAACGGCATCGGATACGGTGGTATCGCCTGGGCGACCGGCGTCAAGTATGCCGCGGTAAAGCCGGATGATGCGACCCCGGGAATCTTGCCGACGGTAGAGACGGTTATGAGCGGTACATATCCGGTATCGCGCGAACTGTACTGGTTTTTCAGCGGCGAGCCGACCGGCGAACTGAAGAAGCTGCTTGACTGGGCGCTTTCGGAAGAAGGACAGAAGATCGCAATCGATATGGATTATATTCCGCTGAAGAAGTAAAGTAACTTTTCCTTTGTCAGACCACGATAGGGCGAGATACTTGGCATCTCGCCCTGCCGTATAAAAAGGTGACATGGATAAACTGCAGTTTAAGCCGAAATCCCGGATAAAGGAATTTCTGGGAGAAAAGACCATCGCCGTCACGGCCTTTGCGGCCCTGGTGGCGATTATGTTGATTTTCATTTTTATTTTCAAGGAGTCTCTTCCGATTTTCCACGACGAATTCGTCAAGGAAGAGGCGAGCCTTGATAAGATGGTCTTCAAGCAGGAATATGTCGAGGGGCGCGACCCGAAGTGGTCGTGGCAGCCCAATTCGGACATCCCCAAGTATTCGCTTCTGCCATTGTTCATCGGAACACTCAAGGCGGCCATTATTGCCATGCTCTTTGCCGTGCCGCTCGGTGTCGGTGCGGCGATTTATTCAGCGGAGTTCGCCTCGCGGCGAATGCGGGAGTTTATCAAACCGGTCATTGAGCTATTGGCCGGCATCCCGTCGGTCGTACTTGGATTTTTCGCACTGATTGTCATGGCGACGTTTTTACAAAATATTTTCGGTTTCACGTACCGCCTGAATGCCATCAATGCCGGTGTTGCACTCGGTCTGGCGGTTATTCCGATTATCTTCACGATGGCCGAGGATGCGATGACATCGGTACCGCAATCTTTGCGGGATGCCTCGCTGGCTCTTGGCGCGAGCCCCTGGCAGGTGTCGATGACTGTCGTGTTGCCGACGGCTTTGCCCGGTATCGCTGCTTCGATTATTCTGGGATTCGGCCGGGCAATCGGTGAGACGATGATCGTTTTGATGGCGTCGGGCAATGCCGCGGTCATATCGGCCAGTTTCACGGATTCGATTCGAACCGTTTCGGCGACAATCGCCTCGGAGCTTGCAGAAGTCGTTTTCGGAAGCGCGCATTATAATGTGCTCTTCTTTTTGGGGACGCTGCTTTTTATTTTCACGTTCCTCCTTAACATGGGCGGCGATATCGTGTTGAACCGGCTTAAGGAACGATTTCAGGGGAAAATATCATGACAGATGCAACGATAATGGCTCCTTCCCCGGGAATCAATGACCGGCCACTCGAATTTAAAAAGAAAACCAGCGGTATCATTCCGCGCGGCGCCACGTTGGCTGCGGTTATCGTTATCGTCATTATGCTGGCGATCATCCTCGGCAATATCATTTTGAACGGCGCAGGTATAATCAGCCTCGAGTTTCTTACGCAACCGCCGGAAAACGGTATGGAATCGGGCGGTATATTCCCGGCCATATTCGGGACGGTGGCATTGGTCTTGTTGATGACGATTGCAGTGATTCCGGTCGGCGTATTAACGGCGATTTATTTACACGAATACACGCGCCCGAATTCGATGCTGACGCGCATCATTCGTATGGCTATCAACAACCTGGCCGGCGTGCCGTCGATCGTATTCGGTTTGTTCGGGCTCGGCTTCTTTATCGGATTCGTCGGCACCGGTATGGACGCACTCTTTTCCGAACCGGGTAGTCCGGTGTGGGGGCAGCCGGCGATTATCTGGGCGGCACTGACGCTGTCGATTTTGACTCTCCCGGTCGTCATCGTATCGACCGAGGAAGCGCTGCGGACGATTCCGCGAGAAATTATCGATGCCAGCTATGCGCTCGGCGCGACCAAGCTCCAGACGATTCGCCGCATCATCATTCCGCAGGCGCTGCCCGGAATTTTGACCGGCGGGATTCTGGCCGTGAGTCGCGGAGCGGGCGAGGTGGCTCCGATCATGTTCACCGGGGCGGCGTATTATTTGCCGTATCTTCCCGGCAAGCTGAGCGACCAGTTCATGGAATTGGGATATCATATCCTTGTCATGGCGACGCAATCACCGGATGTCGAGAAAACAAAGCCGATTCTGTACGGAACAGTGTTGGTTCTTCTCGTGTTGACGTTTATATTGAACTTCCTGGCCATATACATGCGCTCGCGCATGCGGACGAGTAAGCATCATGGATAAGTCAGACGTACAGGACGACGTTATTGCCGATGTCGTCCGAGAGACAGTGCCCTCCGGGGCGAAAGTGACATTCAAGAAACTCAAGGCGCACGATATGTCGACAGAAACAACACAGACTAAAATCACGGTTCGTGACCTGAATTTTTTCTATGGGAATAGTCAGGCGCTCTATGACGTCTCGGTCGACATCAACGAGAAAGAGGTATTCGCGCTAATCGGTCCGTCCGGCTGCGGCAAATCGACGTTCCTGCGTACGCTCAATCGGATGAACGATACGATTCCGGGGACGCGGGTCGAAGGCAGCATCAAGCTCGATAATCAGGATATCTACAAGGACATTCAGGAAATTTCATCGCTGCGGACGCGGGTCGGGATGGTGTTTCAGAAATCGAATCCGTTCCCGAAATCGATTCGCGAGAATGTCGCCTATGGCCTGAAGGTCAACGGCATTAATGACAAGGAAATTATCGCGGAGACTGTCGAAACAACGCTCAAGCGGGCGTTTTTGTGGGACGAAGTAAAGGATAAACTCGACAACAGCGCGTTGATGCTGTCGGGCGGGCAGCAGCAGCGTTTGTGTATCGCCAGAGCACTTGCCGTTCGTCCCGAGGTGCTGCTCATGGACGAACCGGCGTCGGCGCTGGATCCGATTTCAACGACCAAGATTGAAGACCTTATTGCCGAGTTGAAAACCGATTATACGATCGTCATCGTGACACATAATATGCAGCAGGCTGCCCGTGTATCGGATAACACGGCGTTTTTCTTCGAAGGGAAACTCATTGAATTCGGAAAAACCAAGAAAATTTTCACCAATCCGGACAAAAAGAAAACGGAAGACTACATCACGGGTCGGTTCGGATAAGAGAACAAGCATATGACAAAGCATTTTCGTTCGGAAATCCTCATACTGAATCAGAAGGTCATGCACCTGACCGCTATGGTCGAGGAAAACCTGAAGCTGGCGGTCGAATCGGTCGTCGGACGCGACCCTGACAAGGCCAAGGGAGTCATCCTGCGCGACGAGGAGATCGATCGTTTTGAAGTCGAATTAGAAGAGGATTGTCTAAAGATTCTGGCCCTGCATCAGCCGGTCGCCATCGATCTTCGATTTATCATTGCGGCATTGAAGATAAACAGCGATTTGGAGCGTATCGGTGATCTGGCCGTGAATATTGCGGAGTTGACACCGGAATTGGCGGGATCGGATGAGCGCGATGTTCCATTCAATCTTGATGGCATGCTGAAACTGTCAATGGATATGGTGCGGAAAAGCGCCGATGCCCTGGTCGATATGAGTCCCGAAAAAGCTTTGAAAGTCTGCAAGATGGACGACCAGCTCGATATCATCTATCATGAGGCAAACGAAATACTCGTGCATAAAATTATGGCCGACAGCAGCCGGACGCGGTATTACATCGGACTGCGCGTCATCGCGCGGCATCTGGAGAGAATCGGCGACCATGCGACGAATATCGCGGAAGATGTGATCTATATGGTCAACGGGGAAATCGTCCGCCACAAAGGTCCCAATATGACTATCTGAGTAATGAGTAAGTTTAAAAACTAAGAGTCCGGCCCGACGGCCGGACTTTTTTTTTATTGTCCGGTGACTACCGAATTGACGACGCTGGCCAATTGATTCGGGCGGTATGGTTTGATAACGCACGCCTTAAAGCCATAGGATTCATAACTGGCCATAACGGGATCGTTGGAGTAGCCGCTGGAGACAATCGCCTTGACGGCGGGATCGATCTCCTTTATCCGCTTTAAGGCCTCAAGTCCACCCATGCCGCCGGGAATGGTCAGGTCCATGATAACCGCATCGAATGCCCAGTTCGTGTTTCTTGCATCGCTGTACAGTCTGATAGCTTCTTCCCCGTCCGACGCATATTCGACGTCGTAGCCGAGGCGCTCGAGAACACGCCCCGCAAGTTTCCGTACCGCCATGACGTCGTCCATAATCAATATTCGCCCGGCGCCTGCCGTTTGCAGGATAGCGCGCTCCGCCGATGTTTCGGTTTCGTCATCGGTCGTCGGCAGATAGATGGAAAAGGTCGAACCGACAGCCGGCTGTGATTGAACGTCGATCGCTCCATTGTGCTTCTTGACGATTGAATATGCGATGGCCAGACCGAGCCCGTTGCAGTTTTCCTTGGTCGTGAAGAAGGGATCGAAGATGCGTGGCAGTTCGGCCTTCGGTATTCCCGTTCCATGATCGGTAATCGTGATTTTAATATATGCGCCCGGATTGAGCGGCAGTGTGGTGGCAGCGGTAATCTCGGTATTTTCCGCGGCGACCTGTATTTTCCCACCGGTTGGCATCGCCTGGTCGGCATTGATAATAAGATTGTTGATGACCTGGCTCATCTGCGACTGGTCGATTTGTACGCGGTGCAGGTTATCGGGAAGCGAGAATTCGCATCGGACATTCGAGCCGCGCAGGCAAAATTCGGCCGAATCACGAATGATATGACTGATCGATGAAGTTTTCTTGACCGGCGACCCGCCCTCGGAGAATGTCAGCAGCTGCTGCGTGAGGTCGCGGGCGCGCACGGAGGCTCGTTCGGCATCGGAGAGGATAGCATACAGTTCGCTTGACGGGTCGACTTCCATGGTTGCGAGCGAGATATTGCCGAGGATCGCGGTCAGAATATTATTGAAGTCGTGTGCAATTCCGCCGGCCAGAACGCCGATCGATTCCAGTTTCTGTGTCTTTAATAGTTCCTGTTCCTGCTTTTTCTGTTCCGAGATATCTATCACAATGCCGCCGATACCGACAACTTTTTGATTGCGGATGATCGCACGTGAATGAAAATGCGCGGGAAACGTTGAACCGTCTTTTCTGAGCGCCAAAAATTCTCTGGTGCCCATCTGCTCCCCTTTCAGGATGCGCGAGAGACTCTGATCCATGTGGGAGCGCTCTTGCGGCGCAACGAGATTGACGGCGCTGAATCCGTTATAGAATTCCTCTTCGGAATATCCGAAGTATTCGAATCCCCGTCTGTTGATGAATGTTATGTAACCCTTATCGTCGGTCTCGAAAATCGTCTCGGGGGCCAGTTCGGTGATATTTTCAAACTTCTCCCGGTTTTCGCGCAGATCTTTTTCCATATTCCGGCGAATGATAGCCGCGCCGATGAGGTCGCTGACGATTTGCAGCAGGCGGATACTGTTCTGCTTCCAGCGTTTCCTTTCCTTGACGGAATCGAGACAGAGTATTCCCAGCAGACGATCACCGTATTTAATAGGGAGTGAGACAAAAGTTTTAACCCCGGCCTTGTGCAGTTCCGAATTTAAGAATGCCGCCTCATCGGGCAGATCGGCCTTTTTGGGGATTCTTACGATTTCCGGCTTGTCGGTTTGTTGAAGGACCCACTTATAGTCTTTTAGCAAAACTCGTGACGAGATATCCCGGCGCGACACGATACCCGAGGCACACCACTCGTATCTGAGTTCGAGAATATTTTCCAGATAATCGGCGATGAGGATATACACGCGATCAACGCTGAGAAAACTGCCGATTTCCTCGAGTGTCTTGACGATTTCCCGGTGCATTTCCCCGGCGGTTACGCAGACATAGCGAGACGATATTGCGGTAATAATCGATTCGAATTTGAGCTGCCGTTCCTTTTCTGCGGCGGCTTTTCGCCGTTCCGTTATATCGCGCAGAACAACCACGGTACCGGCAGCATTTCCTCCGTCATCGACGATTCGCGACAGTGTGCTGTCGACATCGATTCGCATATCGTCTTTCGTCCTGAGGATGACATCCTCGAGGACTTTCGTTTCCAGGGGAGCGATATCCGATATCTCGAGCGGGGTTCCATCGGCGTCGGCCTCATTGGTATGAAGAGTAAAGACATCGGAGATCGGTCGTCCGATCGCCAAATGTTGCGGGACATCCAAAAGCCGTTCGGCGGCAGGATTGAAGTAGGTTATCTTTCCCGCGGTATTAAACACGATGACGGCCTCGCCGACGCCTCGCAGGATGGTAGACAGCCACTGCTCACGATTTCGCATCTTCGTTTCGAAGGAATGCTTCATGAGTGTCATTTCAATGGTCGAACGCAGCTCGCGGCTTTCTATCGGTTTCAGGAGATATCCATACGGGTTGGTATTTTTCGCGCGAACAAGCGTACTGTCATCGGCGTATGCGGTGAGATACACGACCGGGATATTATATTCGGCATTGATTCTTTCGGCAGCCTCGATACCATCGATATCGCCCTGCAATTTGATGTCCATGAGGACGATATCCGGTTTTTGTCGCCCGGCCCGATCAACCGCGTCCTCTCCGGTAGAGGCAACATCCGATACTTCATAGCCGAGCCGCTGCAACCGTTCCTGCAGATTGCGGGCGACGATGAGCTCATCCTCGACTATCAGGACTCGCGGTTTTGTATTTGACACCTGTACCCCTCCTTTAGGAACCCTCAATTAAGAAATGATTTATCGAGGGTAATCGTGAAATCCGTCCCATCATGATTCGATACGCGAACCTTTCCGCCAATCTGGCGGACCAGCAGTGACACCAGTTGCAGGCCGAGGGTGTTCGGGTTATCGGGATCGACCGAATCTTTTATGCCTATCCCATTATCGGCAATGCGCAGTGTTATTGTATCTAGTTCGCGGCGCAGAGACAAGACTATTTTGTTCCCGTGATTATCAACGAACGCATGCTTGAAAATATTGGCGATCAGTTCGTTGATGATAAGGCCGCATGGAATCGCCTTTTCGATGGTGAATGTATCATCGATAACATCAAGTTGGAGATCGACCGAGATAGATTCCGGTTGATATGAGGTCACTAATTGTTCGGTGAGAGTACGAATATAGTTTTGCATATTTATGTGGGAAAAATCGGTCGCTTTGAACAATTGCTCATGAATGAGCGACATCGCGGTAATTCGCCTCTGACAGCGTTCGAATATCCCGGTGGCTTCTTTGTTGTCGACAAGGTTGGCGTGGAAATCGAGCAGGCTCGAAATTACCTGCAGGTTGTTTTTGACACGATGATGAATTTCCCGGATGAGAACATCCTTCTCTTTCAGCGATTCGCGCAGCATATCCTCCATCCTGATGCGCCCGGTAATATCCTGGAGCATGCAATGAACCCGCACGACACCGTTTTCCTCGCGTTCGCCGATTTTTCCGGTCAGTTCGACCTTAATGGCACCGCCGTCTTTGCGCCGCATTTCAAGATGAACGGTTTTATCCTTGTCTTCGCTCAGGAATTTCTCGAACCCTCGCTGAAACGTACTCTTATCCGGCCACAGGAGAAATTCGCCAAACCACTTACCCACGACGTCGGTGCGTTCGTATCCGGTCATTTTCAGCCATGCGGGGTTGATATCGAGTATCGTGCCGTGTTGATCCAGGGACTGGTATCCGAGCGGCGAAAACTCATGTTGCATGCGGAAGCGCCGCTCACTCTCGACCAGAGCCTCTCTGGTTTTTTTCTCTCGACTGATGTCGCGGATTGATGTAAACAGGACTCGCCGGCCTTCTTTGTCCACGACTTCGGTATTGAGCAGAAGATTGGCAATTGAGCCGTCCTTGCGCCGCACCTGGATTTCAAAATCGCGCACCTGTCCTTCTCGCAGGACTTTTTCGATGAGGTGAGTGCGGATGTCGGGATTTACATAAATCGATGCGATGTTTTTGGTTTCGGGGCTTGACTCATCGTATCCGGTAATTTCGAATAGTTCTCTGTTGCCGAGCAGCAATCGTCCGTTCGGGTCGGTCACGCACAGACCGATGGGGACGTTCTCGAATAAATTTCGATACTGCTCCTCGCTGTTAAGCAGACGTTGCTCCGCTTTTTTTCTGCCGGTGATATCGATCAAGGCGCCGTCCATATAGGCGATTTGGCCGTTGTCATCGTAGACGGCGGTGACATTTGAGGAAATCCAGACCGAGCTGCCGTCTTTCCGGAGCATGCGCGTTTCGAAGAAAACGTTCTTTTGCCCCTCCCCCAATTCATGAATGTTCGCTTTGCGTACATCCAAATCGGCATACATATCGGGGATATAGACGGATTTCAATTCGTCTGCGGAATCATACCCGAATATAGTGACCATGGCGGGATTGACTTCCAGAAATTGACCGTTTGTCGTCGAGCGGAAGATGCCAACCGGCAGGTTGGACAGAATCTTTTGATAGTGTTTTTCCGTGGCATCGCCACCGGAAAAGCCGTTGGCCTTGCGGAAAAGTCTCTTCATGTCGCGATCCTGATAAAATTCGCCCAGACGACTTGCGAGAAGTAATCGTGATTATAGTCTCACGTGCCCTCGACAGGATTCGCCGCCACTTACTCTCATCCCGCCTTTTTTGCCGCACATCGATATATTCGCCGGATGTCAACGACGCAATATCGAAGTGTACCGGTAAAAAATATCGACAATTCGAAACAAAAGTCAATAGAAATCACGGATGTATGAAGTCGCCCCGTGGTCTTACAATTTCTACGCCTCTATTCAGTCAGTATTTGCCGGAATCGTTATTTCTGGCCGATACTTTCTTTGCGCTTTCGCTGTTCAACCGCCCGCTGCGCAATATCTTCCATGGCCTCGACAGCGCGGTCGATATGGGCCTCGGTGTTGAACGGTCCGATTGCGAATCTCACGCCGCCATGAATATCGAGGGTGCCAATTTGCTGATGGACGAGTGGGGCGCAATGGAGTCCGGTGCGCGTGGCGATATCGAAATCGACATCGAGCATGATGCCGACATCGCCGGCCTCCAAGCCATCGACGGTAACGGTTATCGTGGAGAGATGGTTTTCGAGGCTGTCGCAGCAGTAGGTATTCACACCTTCGATCTGTTTCAATCCATCGAGCAGTTTGGCGGCCAGTTTCATCTCGTATGCATGTATCTTTTCCACGCCGCCGTACTCGGCGATCCACTTTTGCCCTGCCCACAATGATGCCACACCGACGACATTGGGTGTCCCGAATTCCATGCGATAGGGGTAGTTTTCGAGGTGATACGGGTATGCCGAGCGTACGCCGGTACCGCCGCTGCGAGTCGGTTTTAACTCGACATGCTTCCGCACGCACAATCCTCCGATGCCGGTGCTGCCCATGAGTGATTTATGCCCGGTGAAAGCAAGGACATCGATATTCATCTCTTTCATATTGATGGGCGACATGCCGGCGGTCTGGGCGGCGTCGATGGCAAATGTGACGCCATATTCCTTGCAGATGGCGCCGATTTGCGCCACCGGTTGTACCGTACCCAGCACATTCGAGCCGTGATTGACGATGACCAGTTTGGTATTCTTCTTTATCGCCTTTTTGATATCATCCGGTTCGACGAACCCCTGGGAGTTGAACGGCACGAATGTGGCTTCGACTCCGCCATCCCGTACGAGATGATTGATCGGCCGGATAACAGAGTTGTGTTCGAGATTCGTGGCGATGACATGGTCGCCTGCGAACAGGCTCCCGTTAATGATGAGGTTGAGGGCGTCCGTCGCATTGTATCCGAAGCAGAGGCGTTCGGTAGCATCGACATCACCGCCGAAGAAGACGGTCATGTGCTTGCGCAAGTCTTCCAGGATATTACCGGCCTCGATCGCCTTGTCGAACCCGCTGCGACCCGGGTTAACGCCGCAACTCTGGTAAAACTCGATCATGAATTTATATACGCTGTCCGGTTTCGGCCAGGTCGTTGCCGCATTGTCGAGGTAAATCAATTCGCCCATCTTTTCTCCTGCCCACCAGCCCCCGGGGCTGTCTATTGAAATTGTTGACTGTCAAAATAGAGAAAAAGCCCGATTTGTCAATCGTACCTGTTAAAAATATAGTAGGCCGTGCCCCGGAATCAAGTATTCAAAACGGCATCTTGACAAACGGCGAAAAATGCCTCACATTACAAAAGCTCTTGATAAATCGAATGGGGACAGAATGATAAAAACTTTGCCCGGACTTTGTTTGGCTATCCTGTTGTTTTGGATCGTCCCGGCAAGTGCTGAAACGCCACCGGAAGTATCCTTTTTCAAGAAAATCGAATACACGATCAAGGAAAAAGACGGCGACTATAAACTTTCGTCGAGAGTGGAATATGAGTATGTTTTTTTGACCGAGCGTTCGACGGAAACCGAAGGATTTGTGGTCGACGAGTTTTTTTACAATGACGTTTCCGAGCCAAAGGCGAAGATAAACGGCAAAGGGATCAGCGGCTATTTAATCAACTCCTATATTCTTGAAGGCAGGGACATCTTTCTCAGCGGCAGCAAATTTTACGGTATCAGGCTGCCGGGTTCTATCGAGGTCAATGATACGGTTCGTTATTGGTACCGGGAAAAGTTTACCGATATCGCCTTCCTGCCCATACTTGATATTCCGAACGAGGGGCACCTGAGCGTCTGCTCGCTCGATATCATACACCCCGAAGAGATAACGATAGAATTCGAACCATTTTTCCCTTTTGGCCCGATTCCGTTTAAAGTGGATCGGCCCGATGCGGAGCGAACGGTCTTGACATTTTCGGATGTCGATCCTCGCGATACGCTGGATCAATTTCAATACAATGATTTACTCGCCGCCGTGCTCATTACGGTAAAACACGGTGACCGGTATATCACGCCGACGACTGCCGAGACTTTCGTCCGCTGGTATGAGAAGATGACGAGTCTGAAGCCGGGCCTCGATTCATTGCATCAAAACTTACTGGCCGAGGAACTGGCGGAGGTATCGGGAGATTTGGAGAAACTCGAAATCATCTATGATTTCGTCAGGAAAAACATTCGCTATATCGCCGATCAGCGGTCGGTTCATTCCATTATCCCGCATGCGCCGTCGCAGGTATATGATCTCCTCTATGGTGATTGCAAGGACAGGGCGTCTCTGGTTTCCGCTATTGCCCGGCAGTATGGTTTGGATGTCGACATGGCGCTGATTAATGTTAACTCCCGGCCGCGGTTTGTCGGAAACCATGCATGGTTGTATGACCACATGATCTGTTATTTTGAAAACGCCGACACCGCCTTGTTTTTCGATCCGACGCAGCGGTATCTTCCCTTCGGATATTTAATCGACCGGGTAATCGGCAAGCGGGCGTTGATTCTGAATGGCGACAACCCTCGCTTTATCACTATCGAAGAGACGCACGATGAGCCGGAGTTATCGGTAAATATCCGGGGAAACCTATTACATCTCGACAGCGCCGAGGCGACAATAGAGTTACGCGGCGGTTTTGCCGGATCGGCCTCGTATGCGCTGGAGACATTTACCGGCAGCAATTTGCAGAATTACTTCATGAATGTGATCACTTCCATGTTCACCAAAATCAGCCTTAATGATTTCGCCCCCGGCGAGAGTGGTGATAAGACGAGCGTGTTGCAGGCAGTCGGGGATTTATCAAAGTTTTTCGTAGCGACGGATTCGCGGCTGTATGTACCAAAGACGCCATTCAGTATTCTCGGTCGCAGCCTTATGGAGCGGGAGAATGACAACCTGCCCATTCAGCCGGATGGCATTATGCGCATGCAATTGTCAATCACAGTCGCAGTTGATTCCATATACCGATTCGCGGCAGATTCGGCGATCTCGGTATACAGTAATCCGGCGGAATACCGCACATATATGACGCCGATCGGGAGCGATTCGGTGTGCTTCAGATATGAGTATCTGCGTCCACACAAGGACATTTCCGGTCGGGGAAAAGAGCAATTTTTGGATATGGCCAAATGGTACAAAAAATTGAAGACTGATATGTTTATATTAAATCGGGAGGGTTAAATGAAGCGGCTTATTTGGATAATTCTTTTACCTCTTGTCATTGTTTCATGCACAAGTTCGAAGCGCATTTCGTTTCTCGATATCGATGCACTGGAAGCGGATGCCGTGGCGCCGGTAAATCTGGCCGATATCGAAGCGCGGTATGGCCGGTATGACGGTGTCTATCTCAATTTGGAGAGAACGATCGAGCACTCGGGGATTCGCGAGCGAACCCTGTATGGTCTCGGAGACAAATGGACATTCAGCCAGATATATGCGTGCCGGTACATCATTTTGAATCCCGAGGCGGACTATCTGACAACGATTGAACTTTCGGGGCATCCGGACAATCTATATATAAGAGTGACATCGCCGGAGGGTGTGTCAAAGACATATGGAGTAGACGACCTGGTTATCGAGGAGAATGATGACGGATATAAGCAGTATAAATTCGCTCTTCCCCAGGTAGTCAAGGGTACGACTGTCGATTTCGCGTATGATTACGAAATAAATATATTCCCGGCATACGCATCGTATTTTATGGATCAGGAGATGCTGCTGCAGCGATCGATTCCGATCGAGCATATCAAATTCTCCTTTGCGTATCCCGAGTGGTGGCAGATCAAAGTCAAGCGGGTCAGTGATAAGCGAGGCATCCCGTTTATCGAGAATAACGATATCGAGCACAAAAAGAAAATTCTTGTCTATGAGGCAAATAATGTCCCGGCAATCGAGCCCGAACCGTATTCGCCGTCGTTCAAGGAAGTTGCTCTGTATGCGGAGTTACTGATTACGGATATCGCCATGAAGGGGATGGCGTATACGCATCCGAAAACATGGCCGGATCTGGCCAAGCTCTATCAGAAATATGTCATGAAGAAGGCGAACAAGCGCTCCAAGACGCTGGAAAGCGTAGTCGACAGCCTGTTGGCGGATAAGACATCGAAATATGAGCGGGTCGAGGCGATTGTCGATTATGTTTATGAAAACATTAAGACCGGGAAATCTCAGGAGGCTCATTTCGAGAAAGTCCTGACGAATAAGGAAGGGAGCGGACCGGACCTCGTCGGTCTGGTCCAGGAAATGCTGGCCCATGCGGGGATCGAGTCGAGTTTCCTGCTTGTGCACAATTCCGAGGATGGTTATTTCGACCGCGATTATATCAGCGAGGATCAGCTGTATATTCCTGCGCTGCGAGTGACAATCGACAGTCTCGATTATGTGCTGTTTCCGTATCTCGAACATCTCCCTATCAATCACACGCCGGAGATATTCCAGGGACAGACGGCGCTGGTTATTACTGAGAATCCAGAGGGGTCATGGTTCTGGATGGTGCCGCCGGGCAACCTCGATAATAACACGATGGACGAGGAGTACAATCTGACCATCGACGATGCCGGAAACATTGCGGTGCGCGAGCTGCGTACGATTCGCGGATCGGACGCCTATCATCTGCGGACGGAATTCAAGGATCTGACCGAGAAGGAGATCGAGGATGAAGTCAAGAACTCGATGACGTATACGGACGGTGACATTACATTCGAATCGTATAAAGTAGAAAACCTTGATGCATACAAGGAACCGCTCATTGTCGAAATCAACTATTCGATTGAGAACCTCGTCATGATTCTGCCGGATGAGGTGGTTTTCCAGACTGCCGGTTTGTTCTCGCCGCTGTCCAATCGGGAGTATAAAATCGAGGAGGAGCATCGCTGCAATCCGATCAAAATACCGTATGATCTACAATACAACAAGCATATCACGATCGAGTATCCTGAGAACTGGACGATATCGTCTGATTTGTTGAATGTGACATTCGAAAATCTGTTCGGCAGTCTTTTTGGTGAATATCAGAAGGAAAAGGGTAGGTTGAGTGTCGAGCAGAGTGTAAAATTCGTTAAATCGGATTTTCCGAAGGATAAAATCAATGCTTTAGTCGATCTGGCCGGTAACCGTTCATTACTGAATGTACCGACGATTGTCTTTAAGGTCGAGCCTGAGATTTAGATTTTTCGAAAACACAACGGTTAAAAAACGGGCCCGGTTGCGATTGCTTCCGGGCCTGTTTGTGTTTGGTCGATTAGAGGCGCTGGACGGCTTTTTCATAGGGAATGAATCCGGGAATTCCCTTGTGCAGCGCGACGTCCGGTCTGTGAAACGCCGGATCATGTCGGATGGTTTTTAAAAGCATTTCCCGCTGGTCGGGATTGGCCAGGTGTGCGATACCGACGGCTCGTTCGCCAAGGCTGAGATTGCGAGGATCGAAGGCGCCGTATTCGGTAACTAAAATGACCTGATCCGAGGGAATGGCAGTCGTCGTGATTCCTGCCGGGCAGCGGTCGACGATTTTCGGGGTGCCGTCCTGGGTCGTCGATTTCATGGCGATAATAGCCACACCGCCGGGTGAATATTGGGCACCGCGAATAAAGTCCGCCTGTCCCCCGACGCCGCTGTAGATTTTGCGGGCATCGAGTGAATCGGCCCAGATGTTGCCGTGCAAATCGACGCCGATAGCACTGTTGACAGTGACCATGTTGGGCTGTTCCGCGATTTTGAAAATGCTGTTGGTGTAATCGCAGGGGCGCGTTTGTACACTGCTGTTATTGTCCAGCCAGTCGTATTCGTCCTGGTTTTCGGCCAGACAGATCGATGAGACCGAGAAGCTGACATTGGGCCGCCAGCGATTGGTCACGACTCCCTGCTTAATCAGGCGAATCATGGCATCGGCAAGTAGCTCGGTGTGTATGCCGAGGTCGCCGACTCCCTTTTTTATAATCGCCGATGTAACCGCTTCGGGGACTTCGCCGATACCGTACTGCAGTGTCGATCCCGGCTTGTCACCGGTGCCGTCCTGTACATAGAGGGCGGCAATGATTTCACCGATTTTCAAGGCACGCTCATCGGGTTCCTTAACCGGGCTTGATGGAAGCGCATAATCCGTATCCAGCAAATAATCGATTTTACTTTCGTGGATAGTCGTCCCGAGAACGAACGGCATGCGCTTGTTGCGTTCGGCAATCACCAGACCGCCTTTTCGTTTGGCGGCTCGGACGGCGGAGAAAACCGCCTCGACGGTTGTCCCGAGACTGTAATTCCCGCCTTTGTCGGGTCCGGCGACCGTCAGAAGCACGACATCCGGTTTGATGTAGTTCAGGACATGGCGAGGGATTTCCGACAGGTGCATCGGGTGATATTTGGCCCAGCCGTTGTTGACGGCATTCTTGGTCAATTGACTATTGAAAATAACGCGGTGCGTCAGTCCCTGGCAGCGCTCCTGAGTGAACAGTTCGTTGATGTGATCGCCCAGCAGCAAGACACTGTAGAGGCTGACGTCGGTTATGGATAAATCTCTGGCAAGTTGCCCGAGGAGTACTTGCGGTGTGGCGGCGTTGCCGGACGTGTATATGGTAGTGCCCGGTCGCAGAGTTGTCGAATTGATGGCTTCATCGACCGCCGAAACGATTTTCATGTTATCGAGTCCTTTTTTCAAATCCCGTAAGGGCGCCGAATTTCGGCACCCCTACATAATATAATATTTTCGGCTCGTCCATATAATTTGTTTCGGCTGAAGGAATTATTTTCTTTTTCTCTCGCGGCGCTCCTCGACGATCTTTTCTTCGATATTCTTCGGTAATGCCGCATAATTCAGAAATTCCATAGAGAAGCTGGCGCGGCCGGACGAAATCGTTCGCAGAGCCGAGGCATAGCCGAACATTTCCATCAGCGGCACCTGGCCGTTGAGTTTTTGCGAACCTTTGCGGAATCGGCGCATGCTCTCGATTTTGCCGCGACGGCGATTGACATCGCTGATAACATCGCCCATATATTCATCGGGGGTGTTAATTTCGATTTTCATCATCGGTTCAAGCAGCTGCGGACCGGCCTTGTGGATAATCTCTCGCATGCCCTGGGCCGTACAGATACGGAAGGCCATTTCGCTGGAATCGACATCATGGTATGAACCGTCAATCAGGACGAATTTGAGATCGACCATCGGATAATCCGCCAAAAGTCCCTTGGCAGCGGTCGCGCGGAAGCCCTTTTCGACACCCGGGATATATTCCTTCGGAATATGTCCGCCGGTGATGCGGTCGGTGAATTCGAGACCGCCGTCGGGATTCGGTTCGAGGCGGAACTCGATGTGCGCAAACTGCCCCTTGCCGCCGGTTTGCTTTTTGTATTTGTAGACATGGTTGACTTCGCGGACAATCGTTTCGCGGAAGGCAACAGCCGGTTCCCCGACATTGACATTGACTTTGTGTTCGGTGCGCAGGCGGTCGACGATAATATCGAGGTGCAATTCGCCCATGCCGGAGATAATCGTTTCCTCGGTTTCATCATCGAAGGTCGCGGTGAAAGACGGGTCTTCAAGTGAAATTTTGCTCAGAGCCATTCCGAGTTTTTCGCGGTCTTTTTTATCGGCCGGTTCGATTCGCAGGTCGAGAACGGTTTCGGGATAGTGGATGCTTTCCAGAATGATTGGATCTTCTTCGTCGCAGAGCGTGTCACCGGTCGTGGTTGCTTTCAATCCGATCAGAGCGCCGATATCTCCCGCCATGATCGATTCGAGTTCCTGTCGTTCGCCGGCGCGGATGCGCATGATGCGCCCGACGCGCTCTCGTTTGCGTTTGGTCGCATTGTAAATATAGCTTCCGGCTTTCAGTTCGCCGGAATACACGCGGATAAAGGTCTGCTGCCCGACATAGGGATCGTTGATGATTTTGAATGCCAAGGCAGAAAACGGCCGACTGATCGACGGGCGTCGCGAGAGGGTCGTTTCGGGATTATCCATGTCCATGCCGCGGACGAGGCCGCGGTCGATGGGCGACGGCAAATAGTTGACGACGGCATCGAGCAGGAGCTGTATGCCTTTATTCTTGAAGGCGGAGCCGCAGAAAACCGGCGTGATGCAGATACCGAGGACGGCGGTGCGAGCGGCTCGCATAATATCCTCGACCGTCACTTCTTCCTCGTTAAGATATTTTTCCATCAGGGCATCATCGAAATCCGCCAGTCGGGCGATCATTTGATCGCGGAGTTCTTCGGCCTTCGGCAGAAGATTCGCCGGGATGTCTTTGGGGACACGCTGGAGGCCTTCGTAGTATGTCGCCTGCATCGTGACGAGGTCGATGATGCCTTCGAAGTTTTCCTCTTCCCCGATCGGCATCTGGAACGGGACGGCGTTGGCGCCCAGCATCTCGTTCATCATGTGGACCGTGTGGAACAGGTCGGCGCCGGTGCGATCCATTTTGTTGACGAAAGCAATGCGCGGGACTTTATAGCGGTCGGCCTGATGCCACACGGTTTCACTCTGCGGTTCGACGCCGCCGACGGCGCAGAACAGCATCACGATGCCGTCGAGGACACGCAGGGAGCGTTCGACCTCGAGTGTGAAGTCGATGTGACCGGGGGTATCGATGATGTTGACGTGGTGGTCCAGCCACTTGGTCGTGATGGCAGCCGATGAAATCGTGATGCCGCGCTCCTGCTCCTGTTTCATGAAGTCCATGACGGCCTGACCGTCGTGCACCTCGCCCAGCTTGTGAATCATGCCGGTGAAAAACAGGATTCGTTCGGTGGTCGTCGTCTTTCCCGCGTCGATGTGGGCGACGATGCCTATATTTCTAATCTTTTGTGTCCGCGCTATACCCATTGCAACTTTCCTTTATTTATCAAAACTTCGACGAAGCGCCGAAGATACGGATTTTTCTTCGGAGGTCAATCGGAATTTTCAACCTAACCGATTTTTAATTGTCGGTCGGATAATGATATACGCTGTCTTACTTATGGGGAAACCAAGAGAAATCCGTCCGGTTCCCTGTAATTTGCGGAATACTAAAAAAAAGACGGCCCGACAGGGCCGTCTTATACGTGCAGTCAAATAGAGAGATTTATTTGACGATTTTGATAATCGATTTGAAGGCGTCTCCCTCGGCGACGCGGAGAATTTCGAAAAGAGCCATTTCAACGTTAGTGATTTTGGCGCCGGCCTCGCGCATGGCCTTCAGGCCGATTTTCTTGTTTTCCGGTGAGCGGGAGGAAACGGCATCGCCGACGACGTGGACTTCGAGGCCATCCTGTAACAAATCGATTACTGTCTGGTAGACGCAGATGTGGGTTTCCATACCAATAACAAGCACCTGTTTGCGTCCGAGTTTCTTCAGTTCGGAGACAAATTCATTATTACCGCAGGCGCTGAAGGTCTTTTTAACCAGCGGTGATTTTCCGGCGAACAGTGATTTGATTTCATCAACGGTTTCGCCGAGTTTATCCGGCAGTTGTTCATTCCAGAGTATCGGGATATTGAGCGCCTGGCAGCCCTGAATCATTGTTGCGGCTTGTTTATAAAAATGGTCTTTGTCATGCATCAGTGTCGCCAGTTTACCTTGAATATCGATGACAACCAGGACGGCTTGTTCGGTCTTCAGCATTATATTGTCTCCTTACAGATTTATCGAGTCCAAACGAATTGTTCTAATCTCGAGAATATACGATTCGGCCACAGATTTCGCCAGTAATTTGACCGTTCTCTCTAGGGCATGCTGAAAAAGTCTTATCCCAAGGCAGAGCCTTGGGGTACACATTTGGGATTCCCTATAATAGTGTATAGCCTCAGGTTATGATGCCAACCACCCCCCAGCCCTCTCCTTGTAAAGGAGGGGGAGCAGATTGTGCTGGTCTAATCTCCAGTACTTGAAGCAAACATCCTTAGATTGCGACGCCCTAAGAAGGGCTCGCAATGACCGGTACTTGTAATAAGTTTTTCATTTCATCCTACTGTCAGAGGGGCGGAATATTAATCATTTCCGAAATAGTCCGATAACAAGACTAAGGATAAGCAGTTATGCCCGATGTTTCGATTATTTACGGCGAAATCATAGATGCCGCCGGCCAGGAACAACTGAAAACCAGTCATCGGAAGTCGTTTGATTTTCTGCAATGGCAGCATGCGGCCGAGCCTCTTGATGAATCGGACGATCCGTCTTTTGTGTTCGTCGATTTGGATAATCCCGAATTTTCCACGCCGGAATTTCTGCTGTCTGTCGCCTCGACCAATCAATCGAGAAAAATAATCGGAAAATCGGAAAATCCAACAACCGAGGAGGCCATCCGCGTTTCCAAGCTGGGGGTTTCCGAAATTCTCACTTCGCAACAATGTCTCGAAAAACTCCACAATTTCCTCGAGGATCTGCAGCATGAGACTGACCAGCCGGTGGCGGCTGGAAATGCCGAATTCAGCGTTGATGCTCTGGTGGGTAAATCAGGGCATATCATGGAAATCCGGAAAATGATTCAGGTGCTGGGAGATGTCGATTTTCCGAGCGCGCTGATACTGGGTGAAACCGGCACCGGTAAGAGCTTTGTTGCCAAGATATTGCATAATACGGGGATGCGCTCGGATCATAACCTGGTCGAGGTGAACTGTTCGGCGATTCCGGATGATTTGTTCGAATCGGAATTGTTCGGTCATGCCAAAGGGGCATTTACGGATGCCAAGGTGGAGAAGCTCGGTTTGTTCGAATATGCCCAGAACGGGACGCTGTTTCTGGATGAAGTCGGCAACCTGACGGCCTCGGCTCAGGCGAAACTGCTTAAGATTCTGGAAGACAAGAAGCTGCGTCGGGTCGGTGATGTCAATGAACGAGATATTAATGTTCGAGTCGTGGCGGCGACGAACCTCGATTTGCGCGAGGCGATCGATGCCGGTAAGTTTCGTGAAGACTTGTACTTCCGCTTGAATCTCCTTACTATAGATATACCGCCATTGCGGGAGCGGCCGGTGGATATCCCCGACATGGCCAGGCATTTCCTTCGCTTTTACACTTCTATATATAGTAAGCCCAATTATACGATCGCTGAGGATGCTCTGCAGGCGATGCAACATTACAGATGGCCGGGAAATGTCCGTGAATTATCCAATGTCATCGAAAAGGCAGTTCTGCTCGGTAAGGGCCGCTCGATAAAGCTGAACGACATTAAGTCGGCGCTGAAGCGGTCGCGGGTAACTGCCGCCGACAGACGGAAGATAGTCATTGAGCTGCCTCATCAGGGGCGGCCGCTGGATGAGATCGAGTCGAATATCGTGCTTGAGGTGTTAAATATGTTCAACTGGAACAAATCTCAGGTGGCGGAATTTCTCAATATCTCCCGTCCTCGTCTGCGGAGAATTATCGAGAGCAATAAACTGGAACAAAACAGACGAAAAAGCTGAACGTTGGAACGATTCGTTCCAATTTCCGATCTCCCCATTCAAATCATTATCAATTAACAGCTTGACAATCGATCTCTGAGGGCGGTGGAACGATTCGTTCCAAAACGGCCCCAAAAGCGTTTCGTGACCCTATCGGTACGTTTTCCCGCAAGCTGATGTCTATCAATTAATTGTGCGTAATTTTCGACTTTGGCATAGTCGTTGCTAAACAATAACCAAGGAAAAGAAAATAAAAGGGCACACAATAAATAAAGGAGTGCTGTGATGAAGTCAAACCATGTATCCAAACTCTCACTTCGATTCGTGGCAACTCTCTTAGTCATGTTTTCGCTGGTATTATTCGCGGGTTGTTCTCAGTCCCCGACGGGCACGGATAGTACCGAAAGTCAGGTTCATGTTTTAACCCGTATGCCGGCTGACGGCGCCGCCTTTAAGGTGCTGAGCTATTATACGTCGGAAACTATTTCTGCCAAAGACGGCGGAATAATCGAGTTGTATGATGTCACTCTGGAAGTTCCTCCGGGTGCGGTCGATACCGATACGACCTTCAGCATCGGCATTCCTGATATTAGTGTATTCTACAACGAATTCGGCACCAGCGGGCTGGTCTTTAATGTCCCGGTGACGGTAACGATGTCGTTCCGCGATGCCGATTTAACGGGTGTAGATGTTTCGACGATTCGTATCGCGTATTTCAACGAGGAATCCGGCCAAATCGAAGATGTCGATTGTCGCGTTGATTTTGAGCGACAGGTAGTGACGGCGAAGCTGTATCATTTTTCGGCCTATGGTCTTATTTCGGACGAGCAGTAGAAACCGGCGATTTAAACCCATTAACCGATGGAAGAGACGATGAAAGAGTTAATCGCAAATTACGAAAGCAATCAGATCGCCTCGGGGATCACCGACGGCTTCGCGTTGCTGACTCTTGCTCGTGATTGGTTAAAGCAGGGCAATCCAGTAGTCGCCATCGAATTGCTCAGGTCCGCCTTAGAAACGCCGGAATCCTTGCGAGACAGAGAACTGCATGCGCAGATTCTCAAGGAATCCGGACGGGCGATGATGATGCAATCTTCATGGGATCAGGCGGAGTTCTACTATACCGAGGCTCAGCGGCAGTTTGTCGAGATGGAAGATTTCAACGGCGCGGCCCAGTGCGCACGGAATCGGGCAAACATGCTGTTTCAGCAGGGCCAATACCGCAAGTCAGAGGAACTCTGCGACATGGCATTGGATTGGGCAACATCTATCAACGATTATCAATTACGAGCGAGTATATTGAATACTTTGGGGGCGATTAAGTCGGCGACCGGAGAGCTTCAGGAATCCATCAAGCTGTTCCGACTGTGTCTTTCTGATTTCGAGAGCTCCGGTAATAAAGTGCGTCAGGGATATGTCTTACTGAACATTGGTCTGACTCAGACTGAATTGGGCGAGCATATCCAGGCGATCGAAAGCCTGAATCGCGCCCTGGCCTTTGCGCTGGAGGAAAAAGACTTGAATCTGGTCGAGATTTGCTATCAGAATATATCCAAGTGCTATCTGGCGCGTAAGGAAATCAAGCTGGCCAAGTCGGTTATCGATACGGCCCGCAAGATTCTCCCGGGACTTTCATCCCCAGCACTCGAAGCAGAGCTAAATCTTATCGATTGCAAGATTTTACGTATGTCGGGAAACCTTGAGGCTGCCGATACATTGCTTAAGAAAACCTATCAAATGGCTCTGGACAAGCGCCTGTCGGCCCTCGAGGCGGACATCCTGTTTGAACAGGGTCAATTAGAGAAAGAGTTGGGCAACAACAGTATGGCCATCGCCAAGATCAACGCCGCCATCAATCAATACCGGATCGTCGGTGTCGATCAGGGGCTGCAAGAGGCGATTCGCGTGCTGGAACAACTCAAACGAGGCTCTTTGTAATAGCAGATTATGGCAAACGCTTTTCAAGATATGACCAGAGAAATCAACGTCGCGCGCGACCTGGAGAAAATAACCGGAAAACTCCAGGTCGGCGTCGACGGCGACTGGTCGAAGACGATTAAGAAGCTCCTTTCCCTGGCCAAGCGGGCCAATAAGGCGTTTGATTATGATCAGGCCATCAGTTATCTCTCGACCCTCGAATCAATCTGGGAGACTAAATCCACCGCGACCTGGTCCGTCGAACTTCGCTTCAAGATGTACCAGGAAAAGGGGAAGGCTCTCTCGGCCAAAGGCCGGTATAACGAGGCGATCGAAGAGTATCAGAAAATCCTCAAATATTGTCGCGATAACGAACACCTCTCCGTCAAAGCGGAGACGTTTACGCAAATCGGTCAGTTGATGGCCAAGCAGGGTGATTTCGATCGGGCGCTCGGATATGTCCAGCGGGCAATCGGCGCCAATCGTCGTCTCAATGACGATAAAGGCACCTGCAAGGCACTCCGTAATCTCGGCGTCATCTATCTCGAGTTAGGTGAATTCGAGGAGGCGGAAGTCAACTATACGCAGGCCATTGCGATTGCCAGAAAAATCGGCGACGACATCCTCTTTGCCGACCTCGTCAATAATCTCGGCGCCATCATGAATATGAAAGGCAACTGGGACAAGGCGCTGAAGTATTATAATGACTCTCTGAAAATTTATGAGGAACACGACCAGGTGCGTAAGAGCGCCTATACCAAGAACAACATCGGAATCACGAACATCGAAATAGGCAAAAACGATATCGCATTCGAGTATTTTACGGAAGCATATGAAATCGCAACGTCGATTAAGGATGCCTCGCTCTCTCTGATCGTCGATATCAACCTGGCCGACCTGTATCTGAAAAAGGGTGAAATACTGAATGCCAAGGTGCACTGTCAAAAGGCTGACGCATACCTGATGGAATCGAAGCTGGTCAACGGGCACCTGGTCGAAGTAAAGCGAATTGCGGGCAAAATTGCCCAGCACGGCAAGGAACAGGAAATCGCTCTCAAGTTTTTCGATGAGGCGCTCGATATCAGCCGAGATATCGGCATGAGGTATCTGGAGGCCGAGGTATTGCTCGAGCGGGGCAATTTACTCGGCATCATGCAGAAGCACTTCGATGCCCTGGCCGATCTCGAGGCGTCATATCATATTTATGCGCAGCTCAAGGCAGAAGGGCGGCGCGAGCAAACCGAAAAGGTCATTTACTCCATAGAGAAATTATACCTGGAGATCTTTGATGCCATGGCGAAGGAAGTCGATCGTAAGGATACGTATACGAAAGGTCACTCCGACCGAGTGGCGTCATTTGCTTTGTTGTTAGCGCGCGAGTTAAATTTGCCGACCAACACGATCAAGACGATTGTCGCGGCGGCACTGCTTCATGACATAGGGAAAATAAACATCATTGATGATGTGTTGAAAAAGGCCGGTCGTCTGAGCAAGGAAGAGTTCCAGCATATCATGAAGCATCCGGAATTCGGCGTGGAGCTTCTGCGTGCCAAGGAATTCCCGTGGGATTTGAAGCCGCTCATCCTGCATCACCATGAGAAAATAGACGGTACCGGGTATCCGCTGGGATTGAAGGGCGAGGACATCCCGTATGGTGCGCGGGTTATCTGCGTTGCGGATGTATTCGATGCGCTCACATCCGACCGCGTCTATCGTAAGGCGTTCAATACCGATCGAGCGTTGAGTATCATGCAGGAGGAGTCCGGGACATCATTCGATCCGGATATTTTTGCCATCTTTGAAAAGATGATTCGGGACGGCAAGGCGGATCTGGTGATTAATTCGCGTACGCGCGACGATGAAATGTATTCTATCTGGTCGCAGTGCATGATTCAGGTCGAAGAGGAACCGCAGGAGTCAGTTCCGGTTACGACGAAGTCGGAATCAGTTCAGTAGGGCTGCATACTCGGCGGCTTTATCCTCTTTCCCCCACAGTTCGTACAATTCGACAATTCGCTGCAATGCTTTTTGCGTGATTCTGTTATCTATTCCGAAATGGTTGTATAATAGCGTATACCCGGCAACCAGCGAGGTTTCCGCCTCTTCGAATTTATGTTCTTTCATGAGACAGAGGCCGAGACAGCTTTCGGCGACGCCGGTCATCCAGTGTCCCTCGGGAAGTCCTTTTCTTCGAGTTTCGACTCCCCTGCGCAGCGCTTCCTCCGCTTCATCGAATCGGTTCAGATAGGTAAGCGACAATCCCATGCCTACATAGACATATGCCTGATTGGGATGACTCGCCGGGAGCGATTTAGTCAGGATATCCTTTGCATCGGTAAACAGCGCCAATGCCGTATCATATTTTTCTAAATCATTATATGCGTTGGCGAGTGAACTCATTAGCCCACCGACGTAGGAATGCTCGCGACCGGTGAGTTTTGTCATTATCGCGAGCGCCTCTTCGTATGCTTCGATAGCGCCTTCATGGTCTCCTTTTGAGCGCAGCAGGCCGGCAAGCGCACCAAGGCTTGCGGTGACTTCGTAATTTTCATTGCCCAGTAATTTCCGTCGGATTATCAAACCGCGCCGCAGGAAATCCTCGCCTTCCTCGGTATTTCCTTTTTGGGCGACGAGTCGTCCCAGATGGTTCATGGTGTGAGCGACATCGAGATGATCTTCGCCGAAAATGTGGAGGCGGACAGCGAGACAGGAGCGCAGCAGTTTTTCCGCTTCGTCATCCTCACCGTTGGCGCGCAAGGCGGTGGCGATGTTGTTTAAGTCCGTTGCAACGATCGTATCATTGTTCCCGAATATCATCGTGTCAATCTCGTATGCCTTGCGATAGAGTGTTTCGGATGAATCCAGATCTCCCAAATCATACATGAGGACACCGATATCGCTGTACGTTGCCGCAACTTCCGGGTGTTTTTCGCCATACGCCTGGATTTGCAGCGCCAGACACTTGTTATAGAATGGTTCTGCTTTCTCGTATTGCCCTAATTGCTGGTAGACGGACCCGATGGTTTTCATCAGGGTCGCCTGAATCTCCGGCTCGCCCGCCAAATCCTGTTCGATGCGTGCGGCACCGCTTTCCAGCAACTCGCGGGCGGTAATTTCGTCTCCCTTTGAATTATTGGGATCGGCCGATTGGAAGAGCTCTATCATAAAATCAGCGACCTGTTGCGCCTTTTGAGCTTCGATCCGCGCTCGGTCGCGCTCCCTGGCAAGATTAATCGTATAGTAGACGGTCAGAGTCGTCACCGTGAGGATAAGGACAAGAGCGGCAGCCATCGGGAATCGATAGCGGCCGATAAATTTCCGTGTGCGATAGGCGAGTGAATCCGGTCGCGCAGTAATCGGGCGCCCTTCCAGATGCAGTCGGATGTCGCGGGCCATCTCCCCGGCCGATTGATATCGTCGTTCAGGTTCTTTTTTCAATGCCGTCAGGCAGATGGTATCGATATCGCCGGTCAGTTGCCGTTTAAGCTTCGCGGGGGTGGTTCGGCGCTTCTCGGCAGTCTTTTCAGTAGCTTCCTGACTGAAGATACTTCCATCCTCGCCAATGATGCGCCCGATGGAAATGCTCGGCTTTTGCGGCTCGGTCGTGCAGATGACATCTTCAACTTCTCGCGCCGACTGATTTTTCGTAATCGCATAGGGCTGTGAGCCGGTCAGGAGTTCGTATAGGATGACACCGAGGGCATACACATCGCTGGCAGTCGTCACCGGTTTGGCCAGAATCTGTTCGGGTGAGGCATAGCGAGGAGTCAATAATCGGACGCCGGTGCGCGTCATATCGGCTTGTATATCGAATCCGCCGTCGGCGTCAAGCAGCTTGGCGATTCCGAAATCGAGGAGCTTGACGGTGCCGTCATCCGTGACCTGAATGTTTCCCGGCTTGAGATCGCGGTGCACGATGAGATTCCGCTGAGCATACTCGACGGCGTCGCAAACGGTCAGGAATTTTTCGAGCCGTTCCCTGACGGTGAGATAATACTTATCGCAATAGACATCGATATTTTCGCCGTCAATGTATTCGAGTGTGAAGTACGGGATTCCGGATTCGGTCATGCCGCCGTCGAATAAACGGGCGATATTCGGATGATTCAATCCGGCCAGGATTTGCCGTTCCATGCGGAAGCGGCGGAGGATTTCCTCGGAATTCATGCCCCGGCGCACGATTTTGAGGGCGACATTTTGATGGAAATCATCATCGGCCCGCTCGGCAAGATACACCGTTCCCATGCCACCGGTGCCTAATTGTTTGATAATGCGATATTCACCGATTACCGTATTGGGTCGGAAGGCGGGTTCGGCAGCTGGAAGCAGATCTTCGGCCTGGATATCTAACAATCCACCTTCCCGGGCATCGGCATCCAACAGGGAGCGAACCTCGCGCTCCAGATCGGCATCTCCTCGGCATTCGCGGGCGAGGAATTCATCGATTTGATCCGGCTTCAGTTCGAGCGCCGCCTCGAATAGTCGTTGAATTGTTTCCCAGCGATCGTTGTGCATGAGAGATTCGCCTCGGACAGGCTACTGATTGATTTCCCGGTTGAGCCAGGCTCGGGCCAGCCGCCATTCACGCTTGACGGTCGATTCGGAGGTTTTCAGTAATTTGGCGATTTCCGGTTCGGTCAGGCCGCCGAAGAAGCGCAGTTCGACGATTTTACCCTGTCGGGGGCTGAGTTCGTTCAGTTCGGTGAGCGCCTCGTCGAGTGCGATGAGTTCGTTGGCCCGGACGTCGCCGCTCATGACTTCTTCATTAAAGGTGACGATGGCTTCACCGCCGCCTCGTTTTTGAGCCAATCGTCCTTTGGCGTAGGTAATCAGGACCCGGCGCATGGCCTGAGCGGCGATGGCGAAGAAGTGCGCGCGGTTTTCCCAACTCGCCTTATCCTGGTGGACGAGTTTGAGATAGGCCTCGTGTACCAAGGCCGTCGTATTGAGGGTATGGTCAGGGCGTTCTTTTTTGAGCTGGTTGGCGGCGATAGCCTTGAGTTGCTCATAGACCAGCGGCAGGAGTTCATCGATGGCTCGACCGTCTCCCTCGCCGATTTTCTCCAGTAGTATTGTGACCTGACTTTGTAAGCTCATAATATAGACCAAAATAGGGTATATTTAATACGTGCCTGTCGCCTGCCTGTGCGAACTTATTCTCCTTAATTTCGCGGTATTTAGAGAAAAAAACGAGTTTTTTACGATTTCGTTGACCTGTTTTCTCCATGATTGGCGCGTTAGGGGCAGAGACAATTGAAACAGCACTAACATAAAACGGAGGTTAACCTCATGAACGCTAGAGTAAACGCTTTTTCGAAATTCACCATCATCATCGCCGTCCTGGCTTCCTTTATCACGTTTGGCTGCAGCAGCGATGACAGCAGCCCGACGGGGCCCAGCGGCTCCGGTAGCGCGCCGAAGATTGACGAAATTACTGTTACATTGGGAAGTATTTTTGCCAAGTATGATTGCGATTTCGATCCGGTCGGTGTCACTTCGCCGGGCGATTTCCGCTACAATATTAATGTCGATACACTCAGTTCCAACGGCGACTGGGTATCGGCAAGCAAAAATAATGAAAGCAGTGTCTCAATCAATACCGGAAATTCCGCGACGGTATCAAAATCAGCTACGTTTCGTCTGGTGCGCAGCGACGGTCAGGCATTCCGTGTTCGTTTGAGCATCCGCGAGATCGACGGCAGCTCAAATGACTTCAGTTCCTCCACGAGTATTATCCATGTCTACCATGATTCTGACCCGCAGGTCTACGGTCCGCAGAATTCGGTATTCTCATCTTATAGCACATCCACACAGCGTGGTACGATGAATTGGACGGTCAACAAGCGCGACCGCACCTGGGCGCTGGGTGTACTGGTTGGCGAAGGCTGTAATGTCACCATGAATTATTCAGTAGTTACGAAAGCCCTCTAATAGCAGTGGTATGGAAACACAGCCCGCTCGGCAGCCGCCGGGCGGGTTTTTTTCTATTTTGGCTGAACCTGAATTCCTCGGCAATTAACCGTAATCTAACAATATTTTATTATTCTTACCGGTTATAAGGGTATATGGTTTTATGAGGGACATATCTATGAATTGGAAACATATACAATCAACGCTCCTGCTTGCTCTGCTCCTATTGCCTGCAATCGGAGTATCACAGGATAGTGTCAGGCTGGAGCTTCACAAGCGCGAGGCTGTCGACGACAAGGGGTACAAGCGAGTCTGGACCGAGTACATCGATGATGCCGGGTCGCCGGTAATCCATGGAGCAGTCGAGGCATATTATCCCGATGGAAAGCTCTTTAGCATTACCGAGTACAAGGATGGTCTGCCTGACGGAGAAATAACGACCTGGTTCGAAAACGGACAGGTCAAGATGAGCGGTCATATTTCCGGCGACAATAAAATCGGATTGTGGAAGTATTACTATGAGGACGGCAGTAATTACCGCGAGGTGGAGTACCTCGAGGATCGTCCATACGGTAGGAGCATCAAGTGGTATGAAGACGGCCAGCTGCATGAAAAGGGATATTTTAAGGACGGCAAGCGCGAGGGGTTCTGGACAACCTGGTATCCGAGCGGCCAGAAGCGATCGGAGGGTACATATGTCGACGGCAAGCGCGACAGCACCTGGAGCTGGTGGCATAAGAACGGAAAAATAAGTTCGACCGGCGACATGATGGTCGGGAAACATATTTTCGATTGGAAAGACTGGTACGAGGACGGCCAACCGGAGAAAATTTATTCGTATGATTCGCTCGGTCAGATGATCGGCGATTATTTCGAGTTTTATCCGGACGGATCGAAAAAGACGGTAGGATTCAGTAAAAACGGCAAGAAGCATGGACATTGGACGGAGTGGAATGAAGACGGTTCGATCAAGTTCGATGCGGAGTTCGACGAGGGGATCAAGATAGAGGATTCGATCGGAGTAGCCGGTAATTGATAGCGATCATGTGAATCGATAAGTATTGCGACGACTCAGGCTCATCGGATAAGATAAAGGCGGCTCACTGTGAGCCGCCTTTTTTATTACATACTGCTCTACGATTGTCGGGCTTGATGCGGGCGCAATGTCTCATGCAGTGGTTAGCCTGAGTGCATCTCTCCCCTCATAATTAATTGTCATTCGTATTAGTCATCATCCATAGTAAAAAAATTAAAGGTCCGCAGGAGATGCGGACCTTATTGGGAAGAGGGGAAAACTGTTATAGTTTTCCAGGGGGTTTTTATATCACCGGACTGCCGAGAATTATTCGGCAGTCACGGGAAATGTCTGACTTATTTGCTGCCGATACAACCGCACGTCGGAGCCGCACCACCTTTGAAGATGTGGTTGATCAGGTACACCGCATCGCCGATGTTCAGGCTGCAGTCGGCGTTGGCATCGCCTTCATCCATACAGACCGGCGCAGCACCACCCTTGAAGATGTGGTTAATCAGGTATACCGCGTCGCCGATGTTGAGGCCGCCGTCATTGTTGGCATCGCCGGCCAGATCGCAGCAACTGGAGCTGCAATCCGTCTTGATGAAGCCGTAGGTATCGAGAGCCGTCCAACCGATAGTCCAGTCGGTGCCGTTCGGATCGAAGGCGCCGATGTAGGCGACATCGTCGAAGAAGTTCAGCGTGTCACTCGGAACCGGGATGGCCGTACCGTCGGCAGCGCCGCCGGCGGCGGGAACTGCGCTCAATCCGTTCGCGCCGGCAGTGCGATCGAGGCCGCAAAGTTCCGGGTCGACGATCTGGTCGGTCGAAACGGTCGAGAAGTAGGTCGCGACAAAGGCCTGCGGGGCAATCGCCGCCCAGGTGTTGCCGTCGCCAAAACCGTACCACAGGTTGTTTGCGAATTCGATATCGCCATTGGCGAGACGAGTCTGGGAGTCCTCGCCGGAGGCCAGATCTTCGATCGTGATACCAGCATGGGCATGGTCCGCGAAGATCGAGTTGTACCACTTGCCGCCCGCATTGTCGCGGATGTTGAAGCAGTAGGGGTTCTTCGGAGAAGCGGACGCTTCACCGGCACCCAGATAGGTCAGGTTCGAGAAGCGCGGAATCGCATACGGAGTTCCGTCTTCAGGAGTCGTTCCGCCGTCGTGTTCACCGGTGTGATCGCCGTTGTTATCATTGACGGCATACCAGTACTGACCGGCGCCATTAAAGCCTTCGTCGTAGTCGAAAGAATCGTCGGCCGGGAATGCCACAAGAAGGTGTTTCGCGCGGACCGTGCCGCCGAACCATTCAACACCATCGTCGAGGTTGCCGTAAATTTCGACATAGTCGATATCGGTACCGGCACCGACCGCACCAAGCGTTAAACCGTTGATTTCATTGTTCGGTTCGAGTTCGGCGCCGCCGTGGCGGATCGACAAGTAATGCAAGACACCGGCGCTGTGGTTGTCGTCAAAGTTGAACGACGCATCGCCGTATTCACCCGGAGTACCCGGGGTCAGGCCTTCGATGAAGCCTTCACCGGCCGAGGTGTTGATCGTGGCGTTACCGAGCATGATCAAACCGCCCCAGAGGCCGCGGTCAAAGGCATCGAGATCGTTCGGATCGGTAACATCATCCGCATCCGTCGTCATGATGATCGGATCCGCTTCCGTACCCATCGCGTAGATGTAACCGCCGCGAGCAACGATCATCGCCGAAGCAAAGTCGGATGTCGCGACTTCCATACCTTTAATGACCGTACCGGGTTCGATGTAGAAAGTCTCGCCGCATTCGGCGAAGACGAAGCCATCGATTTCATAGGTCGTGTTCGCGAAGAACGTGTAACCGCCTTCGACGTCGGCATTGGTAACCGTAACCGTGCCACCCGGACCGGTTGTCGGGGCGACGAAGCCGTAGGTATCCAAGGCCGTCCAGCCGCGAATCCACAGGTCGCCGTTCGGATCGAACGCGCCGAGGTAATCGACATCGTCGAAGAAATTCAGTGTATCATTGGCGACGGAAACGAAGTTGCCGTCAGCCGGACCACCGCTAATCGGGCGAGGATCCATATTGTGCGCACCGGCAACTCGGCTCAGGCCGCGGATACCGGGGTTAACAATCGTGTTCGAGGTCGACAGGACCGAAGAGACGAAGCTCTGCGGAGCAATGCCATCCCAGGTGTTACCATCGCCGAATCCGAACCAGATGTTGTTCGAAAATTCGATGTCACCGGCTTCGAGGCGCTCGCGAGAGTCGGCACCGGAGCCCAGATCTTCAACCGTGATACCGGCATGCGCATGGTCGGTGAAGATCGAGTTGTACCACTTACCGCCCGCATTGTCGCGGATGTTGAAGCAGTATGGATTTTTCGGGGAAGCTGAGCAAACGCCGGCACCCATGTAGGTCACGTTCGAGAAGCGCGGAATCGCGAATGGAGTACCGTCTTCAGGAGTCGTGCCGCCATCGTGTTCACCAGTGTGATCGCCGTTGTTATCATTAATGGCAAACCAGAACTGACCGGAGCCATTGAAGCCTTCGTCGTAATCGAAGGAATCGTCAGCCGGGAAGGCGACGAACAGGTGTTTCGCGCGGACCGTGCCGCCGAACCATTCAACACCGTCGTCGAGGTTGCCATAGACTTCGACATAGTCGATATCGGTACCGGCACCGACCGCACCGAGTGTCAAACCGTTGATCTCATTGTTCGGTTCGAGTTCGGCGCCGCCGTGGCGAATCGATACATACTGCAGCACGCCGGCATTGTGGTTATCGTCGAAGTTGAATGATGCATCGCCGTATTCGCCGGGAGTACCCGGAGTCAAGCCTTCGATGAAGCCTTCACCGGCAGAAGTGTTGATCGTGGCGTTACCGAGCATAATCAAACCGCCCCAGAGGCCGCGGTCGAACGCATCCAGATCATTAGGATCGGTGACGTCGTCGGCATCGGTCGTGAAGATAATCGGATCGGCTGCGGTACCTTTGGCGTAGATATGGCCGCCGCGGGCAACGATCATCGCCGAGGCAAAGTCGGTCGTCGGGACTTCCATACCTTTAATAACCGTACCGGGCTCGATGTAGAAAGTCTCGCCGCATTCGGCGAAGACAAGACCGTCGAGTTCATAGGTCGTGTTGGCGAAGAACATATATCCGCCCTGGACATCGTCATTGGTCACGGTAACCGTGCCGCCCGGACCGGTCGTCGGAGCGATGAAGCCGTAGGTATCCAAGGCCGTCCAGCCGCGAATCCACAGGTCGGCATTCGGGTCGAACGCGCCGAGGTAATCGACGTCGTCGAAGAAGTTCAGAGTGTCATCGGTGACGGAAACGAAGTTGCCGTCGGCGGGACCGCCCTGAAGGGGCCGGGGATCCATGGCATATGCGCCGGCAATGCGGCTCAGGCCACGAAGTTGCGGATCGGAAATCGTATTCGAGGTCGACAGGACCGAGGAAACGAAGCTCTGCGGAGCAATCGCATTCCAGGTATTGCCGTCGCCGAAACCGTACCACAGGTTGTTCGAGAATTCGATATCACCGGCTTCGAGGCGAGCGCGAGAGTCTTCACCGGAAGCCAGGTCTTCGACCGTGATACCAGCGTGGGCATGGTCGGCGAAGATCGAGTTGTACCACTTGCCGCCCGCGTTGTCGCGGATGTTGAAGCAGTACGGGTTTTTCGGGGAAGCAGAGCAGGCACCTGCGCCGATATAGGTCAGGTTCGAGAAGCGCGGAATCGCATAGGGCGTACCGTCTTCAGGAGTCGTACCACCGTCGTGTTCACCGGTGTGATCGCCGTTGTTATCGTTAATGGCAAACCAGTACTGACCGGAACCATTGAAGCCTTCGTCATAGTCGTATGAATCGTCGGCCGGGAAGGCGACGACGATATTTTTCATACGGACCGTGCCGCCGAAGAATTCGATACCGTCATCGAGGTTACCGTAGACTTCGACATATTCAATTGTCGTACCGGCACCGACCGCACCGAGAGTCAAACCGTTGATTTCATTGTTCGGTTCGAGTTCGGCGCCGCCGTGGCGGATCGAGACATACTGAAGTGTACCGCCATTGTGGTTGTCATCGAAGTTGAACGACGCATCGCCGTATTCACCGGGGAATCCCGGCGGAATACCTTCGATGAAGCCTTCACCGGCGGATGTATTGATCGTAGCATCACCGAGCATAATAACACCGCCCCAGAGGCCGCGGTCGAATGCGTCGAGATCGTTCGGGTCATTGACATCATCCGCATCAGTCGTGAAGATAATCGGATCGGTTTCGGTACCGATGGCGAAAATCTGGCCGCCGCGGGCGACGATTAGGGCCGAGGCAAAGTCGGTCGTCGGTACTTCCATACCTTTGATAACCGTACCGGCCTGAATATTTAAAACTTCGCCTGATTCGACAAAGACCAATCCATCGAGGATATAGGTATTGTCATTGGTCCAGTTCACGGTACCGGTGATATCAGCGTTCGTAACGGTGATATCGGCGCCGAGAGTGAAACCCGGTAAGAGGCAAAGCATCAAGAAACTTAGCAGTAGATTTCTCATTGTTCGGAATCCTCCTAAAATCCTTTACAACTATCGGTAAACAATTCAGAACTCCCGTTAAGGCACAGTCTCGCTGCTTGCAGGCTTATAGCATTCGTCCACGCGCGACGATTGTATAAACCGACATAATGATTCGAATCAACGGATATCCCTGACGCCTCGTCCGCGACATCTCGGCTCAAGAGTTCGCTTGACACAAAAACCTCCACGCGCTCAGAAAAAGTTTTTGTCGGTTGTTGGGTATCGGTCATCATCATCTTAGTTCCGGAGTCTGAATTTGTACCTTTCGGAGTTAATTAAAAGCTGTATGAAGTACCGACCGATATGGTTCTTCCCGGTCTGTACTCCGATTCAGTGTAAACGACCCCACCGAGGGTCTGTGTTTTCTGTATAGTTTCATTCAAAATGTTAGAAGCTGATAAGCTAAACTTTAGCTTTCCAAAAATTTTCTGGCTGAGCTTGGCATTCAGCGAGTGGAACGGCTGTTCGTACACATCCGGGGCGGCGCCGAGTGAGACTTCCGTCATGCGAGGACCGAAAACGTTGTATTGCATGTCCATGGTCGTGCCGGAGCGGCGAGATTCGAAGCCGAGGTCGATATTGACCAGATAATCGGATTGGCCTTCCATATCGCGGGTGGCTGCATAGTTCGGATCCTGACCGCGGGCAATTTTCAGTTCGGCATCACCGACTCGGATTTCTGAGGTGATGAAGGAGACATTACCGCCGAGGGTGAAGTTGCCGAGAAATCCAGCGATGCGGTCGAGGCGACTGCGGAATTCGAATTCCAGGCCGAGGATTTTGCCGTAATCGACATTGCGCGGTTCCAGGTTGCCGTTCACGTCGACGATGAAGCGAGTGATCGGCTTGTCGAAGTATTTGTAATAGCCGCTGACGGCGAGAATTTCACCGGGGCGTACGAAGTATTCCCAGCGCAGATCGTAGTTCGAAATGAGTGTTCGTTCGAGATCGGGGTTACCGTAGACAGCGTAACCGTAGTTGAATTCGTAGGTCTTCATCGGCATTTTTTCGCGGAAGCTGGGTCGGGCCAGTGTGCGGGTCGCCGCGGCGCGGACATTCATATTGTCGAGCAGCCGATAGACGACATTGAGTGACGGGAGGAAATCGACGTCATCAAGGTCACCGCGAATGCCATTGGCATTGGTGACCGTCATTTCCGTCAGTTCGAGGCGTCCTCCGCCGATGATCTGAAGTCTCTGCGTGACCGGGATCTCGAGCATCCCGTAGCCGGAGTAGATATCCTGCTGACCATCGTAGGTAGCGTTTTTCTGTTCAGCCTGCTTGTATTCGAGCACATTGCCGAATGTGTAGCGGTACAGAGAATCGCCGGTCTCGCTGTCGACTTGCCAGAATGTGCTGTCGACGATGCCGGTGTACTCTTCGCTGAAGTAATCGAAGGGATTGCCATCGGCATCCAGATACATGTCGTTGGAATCAGTATTTTTGTACCAGAAGCGAAGCTCCCGGTTTTCGCGGCGTGTCTGTTCGGCAAACACACCCGCTTTGAACTTGCCGGTATAGCCGGGATCGTTGCTCAAATCGTGCGACAGATTTACCTTGACTGCTTTCTTGCGTTCCTGCAAATCGCCGAACCAGCGGGTAGGATAGTCGACGCCGGAGGATTGAACTACAAAGCCGGTCGTGTCGGTCAGTGTCGAGTCCGAATAAATGACGGCATTCGAAAAAGTCCGGAAGTCCGGCGTATTTACGTTGTTCTCGGAGTATGACGCCATCCATTCGACTTCGAACGGTGTGCCGGTGCTTTCGAGTTTCTGGAACAGGTGTTTGCCGGAAAGCTGGAAGGCGTTCAGGTAGCGCTCCGTGAATTTCAAGGCGCGAGTTTCGAATACCTGATTGCTGTTCGGGAATTCGTAGTTGAAGTCGCCGTAGAGATAACGGGCTTCCTTTTCGCTGCTGCGCGAGTAGGTATAGCGGGCCGACAGGCGGTGATGATCGCTCGGTTCATAGCTGACACCGGCCAAGCCTCCCCAAAGGACTTCCTCGATTCCGCGACTGTCATGCAATTCATAGTATGAATTCATGTAATCGGTGACACCGGGGCGCTCCCAGCGATTTTTTATACCGTCGTCATAGAATTTCGCCTTGTTGCTGTATGACAGGCTAGCCATGACGCCGAGCGGATTGTCGTCAATCTTATATTGATTGCCGAAGGTGAAGGAGTATCCCTGATTGAATGGGCCGTTTTTTTTCGTCGGGGCCATTTCATTGCCCATGGCATTCGAGTACATATCGAGCTGATGGGCCAGGTCGGCATCGCGCCGGGCCTGAGTATATCTCGGGATAACGGTGCTGGGATCGGCCAGAATATCCGGTACAGCGCGACTGCCGTCATCGATACCCAGCCAATCGGTGCTGCCGCCGTTCTGTGTGAGGAAACCATTCTTGCCGGTTGTTTTAGAGTTGTATCCGGCTGACTGGCTGAACACGAGCGTGAATTCTTCCGGCATCGCCTTGGTGCCCAGATCAACCGATCCGCCGGTGAAGTCACCATATTGGTCGGGAGTAAATGTTTTTTTGACGACGACTTTGTCGAGCAGTTTCGCGGGCATTAAGTCCATTTGGACGGCATTTTTGTCGGGATCGGCGCTCGGCATCGGCATACCGTTCAGCGTCGTATTATTGTAGCGGCCGCCGATACCGCGAACATTCACATATTTACCGTCGGTCACGGCCGCGCCAACAATCTTTTTTACCGCATCGCCGGCATCGGAGCTACCGGTGCGCTCTATTGTCGTCGAGCTGATGGCATCGGAGACTGCAGTAGCGCGTTTGCGATCGGCTAAAACCGCCGCATCCGTTCCCTGGACACGTTTCGCAGTGACGGTCACCTCTTTGCCCTCAATGACGGCCATTTCCATGGAAACGTCTAAGTGCTGAACCTTACCGGCGGATACGATAACATCCGCCACTTTCATATCACTGTAGCCAACGCTCGTAAACTTTAATGTATAAGTGCCGCCGGGCACTTGTGAGATGGTGTATTCACCTTCAAGATTGGAGCGAGTACCGGTTTGCGTGCCTTCCAACATGACGGTCACGCCGACCATCGCCTCGCCGGATTCGGCATCGACGATTTTACCGGCAATTTTACCGCCGGCCGCGAAGGCCGAAGTAGTGAACAACATCACCGCACCGAGTGCGATGAGAACAAGTTTTTGCAGATTGTACAACTTCCCTGTTTTGATCGTAAAGCCCATGAGTAATGTCTCCTCTTCCCCAAAATTAGACATTGTTTTTTTGGTCGCGCCCGCTTGTCGGGCGTTTTCTATGACACCGAAAAACGATTTTTTGTGTTAGGAGAGTGTTTGCTAAACGTTGAATGTTGATAAGCATTCGGAAAGGCTTGCTTTTGCACCGAGCTTATGAGATATTGCCGCAAGCTGTTGAAATATGTTGTATTGAGACGAAAGAGAGACTCGTGAATAGCTGCGCCTTACACAAAGCTAATTGTTTCCTAATATTAGTCCTACTCATGGTCATCATTTCAACCGGCCTATTCGGCTGTCGTTCGGTCGTCCGAGAAATGGATGATTATCTGAATGCCGCGCATGAGCACTGGGGATTCGAGGGAACCGTACTCGTTGCGTATAAAGATCATGTTATTTTAAAGAAGGGGTATGGCAAGGCGAATCAGGTCATGGATATCGCCAATACGCCTCAGACGAAATTCTTCATCGGATCGATTACGAAGCAATTCACGGCAGCGGCTATATTGAAGCTGCAGGAGAAGGGATTGCTGTCGGTCACTGATACGATTTCGACATATTTACCGGACTTCCCTCGGGATATTGCCGATCGAATCACGATTCATCAATTGTTGACACATACGTCGGGGCTGCCCAATTACACGGACTCTCCGGAAATTCTTTTGCGCCGCACGACTGCAATCAAAGCAGATGATTTGTACGACTTTATAAGGCATCAATCGCTCGAATTCATCCCCGGTACACAATTTAAATACAGCAATTCGGGATATATATTACTCGGTGAAATTATTCGGCGCGTATCCGGACAATCATATGAGGCGTTTTTACACAATGAGATCCTCAAACCGGCCGAGATGCACAATTCGGGATATGCACGGCGCGAGGCGGGATTACCGGACCGGGCAGTCGGGTACACAACCGAATCCGGCGGTCAGTTAGTGACGGCTCCGATGATTCATTTTTCCGTCCTGCATACGGCGGGGGCCTTGTATTCTACGGTTGAGGACATGCTGAAGTGGGATGTGGCGCTTCATTCGGGGAAGATTCTAAGCGATTCGTCGCTTGCAATGATGTTCACGCCATATACGGGTTTTTACGGGTACGGATGGTATATCGATGAGCTGTACGGGCACCCTCATGTCTTTCATACCGGGCTGTTGGATGGGTTCAATACGATTATCGATCGATGGACGGATGATCAGTTAACTATTATCGTATTCAGTAATGATGATAATGCTCCGGTCGATAAAATCGCCCATGGATTAGCTCGTATCGCGTTTCGTATGCCGTACGATTTTCCGTTTAAGAAAAAACCGATTCCGTATAATCTTGCGGCGCTGCTTGGCTATGAAGGGGTCTATCAAAGTGGCTCGGAGCAATATCGTATCGTAACGGCATTCGAGGATGAATTATACACGTATAATTATGGCGACGAGCATCAGAAACTTTTACAACAGGCTCCCGATACATTCTTCTTCGATTTCGACAATACGCAGCTTATTGTTTTCAGGCGCGACCGGGATAAACTTGTAAACGGCCTGCTGTATATTAATGAAGGAGTTCAGGTTCCCGCAGGGAAGCTGAATGACATCCAGGCGGCGGGATTTATTATCCACAAGGAACATGTCGAATTGACTGAGGATGAATTACATCGGTTTGTCGGCCAATATCAATCCATTGGAGATGAATCCGGGGCGGTCCAATTGACGCTGAATATCGAGCCGGGAACATATAATTCATTGATTGCCGTTTTTGACAGAGAGCGGGTCGAGGTTTATCCCTATTCCGAGACGGAGTTCTCGCATCAGGCGGCCGATTTCCTGCTGACATTTATTGTCGATGACTTCGGATTGGTAACCGGCTGCACGATTACCCTCGGCGGTAGAAAAGTCTTATTGCAGAAAGTATCCTAATTCCGCGGGATGTCCGATTTTCAATTTTGAATCTGCTGTAGTTTATTCTTTGCCGGAGCAAAGGTCGAATCGGCCTCGATTGCCCGTTGCAAAGCCGTCACCGCCTGAGTCGTATCTCCCGCACCGAGGTACGCCGTACCAAGATAGTAATTCGCTCGCACCGAGTTTGGGTATTCGGTAGTGAATGCGGTAAAGATATCAATCGCGGATGTATAATCGGTCGCTCGCAGGAAATTCATACCGATATCGGAAAAATACTGAGTCGGAACTCGAATCGGGAAGCCGTATCGCTGTGATAACTCCTCGTAATATGCTTGAACCCCGGCCAGGCCACCGGCCGTGATGATAGAATCGGGGCATTTCCAATCAGGGATGACAAATCGCAGACCGTCGTAAAATGAAATATACGGCACATGGCCGCCATCCGGAATGCGCTCCATTGTCCAGCGCAGATTTTCCGGCGCATGATTCGTGAAAACCGTAGTGAATGTATCAATGGCATTGAGGACGATTCGTTCGAGATCATCGGTTCCATAGTTCATATATATCGATTTGGAAGGAAAAGCGTTGCCATCAAGTCTTTGTGCCGCCAGTTGCGTTATAAAATCCGGAAACCATCCGACCGACGGGCTCGCCGCGATATATGATGAAAACAACTCCGGTTTTGTCAACATCGTATACACCGTCAGCATACCGGAGTTGGATGCCCCACAAAGTACTCGATATGAGTTTGTCCGATACCGGCTGTCGACAAAGGGAATCAACTCTTTGTCAATGAAATCGATAAAGTCATCCGCATGGCCTGAACCGGGCCGGGAGTCCAGCGGTTGCGGGAAATAATCCCGAACGCTGTTTTTGCTATCGATGCCGATGATGATCATTTCCGGAAGTAATCCCAGGCTGTTCAACGCCTCGGTTGTGGCTGCGGCCAGCATCATGCGAGGCGTGATTCCTCCATCCAGTACATACAGGACCGGATATTTTTCCTTGGAATCCGAATAACCGCTCGGTACATAAACGGACAGGGTCCTGGTCTCGTTTAGAATTTCAGATTGTACGCTGATGTATTCGCCAATTACTAAGGCGCTGTCATTGTTTTCTTGCGAATGTAAATAGGAATATAGGACAACAATGGTCAGAATTGCATAAACCAGATTTCGCATAACACTCCCTGCTCTCCCCTAAACCGCGATAAAGAGTTCTCGCAGTGCCTTGAGTTGTATACTCTTGTGGCATAGTAATGGTTTCATTGAGAATGGAAATATAAAAAAAGGAGGGCGGAATTGCTTCCGCCCTCGTTTGAGCGTCCATCTACAGTTACAACACATTTATCTTTCACGACGATCTCAAGAAGTCTCAAGCTTCGTCGTTTCATTATCAATCGGCACTTCGTTTTCTCCATTCACGACTTTATACACTTGAGGCAGGTTCGGAGTTGCCTCGGAATTGTTAATAATCGTTAAATACGATTTGGGAGTGGAGAGGCAATCCGATTGAAGTTATCTTGTTGAGACTAAATATTCTCCGGTAATTCCGTAAAGATTTCGGGGATAGGTAAAACGTATTTTATTGCAACTTCGGAAGTTATAACTTGCAAACGTGGATTTTTATAGTACATTATAGTATTATTAACTCACGGACAGGAGATATCCATGAAAGCCTTATTTGTTTTCGCGTTTATCCTGCTTACCATCTCAGCCCCGGCACTATTCGCTCAAGAGTATATTGTCATCGGGTGGAACGATCTCGGCATGCACTGCAGTAACAAGGATTTTTCCACTATCGTCGTATTGCCGCCATACAATAATATCCGCGCCCAGGTCATTCGGGTCGGCGACTCCCTCACCAATCCGCTGGTCATGACGACCGGATTTCGGGTCGCTTATGAAATTCCCGGTAACACGTATTCTGTGGGCAAAACGAATTTCTGGAGTTATGAGGATGCCCTCTTCGGAGTCAGTCTTCCCGACAACATCGGTTTGACCGGTGTCGGCTTATCCGGCGATATGCATATATCGGATAATTTTTTCGCAGTCGAGGGCGTCCCGATCACCCCATTCACGGATGCGGATCTGATCAATGAGGATCCCTTCCAGTTGGGTCTTTTGTCCCTGTATAACAGTGGCGGACAGTTGTTGGCATCGACGCAGCCGGTCGTCCCGGTATCCAATGAAATCAACTGTGTCAGTTCCGGCTGTCACCCCAGCGAGCAACATATTCTCAATGAGCACGACGATGAAGGCGGATTCAATCCGAACAACACGCCGATTCTTTGTGCCAGTTGTCATTCGTCCAATGCGCTCGGTACGACCGGTCAGCCCGGTCTCCCCTCGCTGTCCGAGGCTATTCATAAAAAGCACGGGGATAAGACTAATGACTGCTACAAATGTCATCCGGGTCCGAACACGCAGTGTCTCCGCGGTGTGATGAAGACGGAATATCATTTCGAGTGTCAGACCTGCCATGGCAGTGTCACACAGGTCGGTGAGAGTATCAGTGATGGCCGTGAGCCATGGTTTGAAGAACCCTCTTGTGGTGATGCCAATTGTCACGGCTCACAATTTGCCGAAGAGCCCGGTAAGCTGTTCCGCGAATCCAAGGGCCACGGCGGATTATTCTGCAGCGCCTGCCATGGTGAACCGCATGCGATCTTGCCCAGCGGTAATGCTCGCGACAACGTCCAGAACATCGCATTGCAGGGATATGCCGGGACATTGAATAATTGCGCCACCTGTCATGGGTACACGCCTGACGGTCCGGGGCCGCACGGCATCATGGTTTCGGGGTGCTGCGATCTGGCCGGTGATGCCAATGATGACGGCGCTCTCAATATCGGCGATGCGGTCTTCCTCATAAATTATATCTTTTCGGGAGGAGCCGCTCCGAGTTGCTCGCAGGCGGCTGATGCCAATGGAGACGGCAGTGTCAATATCGCCGATGCCGTTTACCTGATTAACTATATCTTCAGGGGTGGTGTCGCACCTGTTTGTGGTCCATAATAATATTGAATTTCGGTTTTGCCGTCAGATTGTTTTCGATTTGACGGCAAAATCGATAATTTTCCGCATGATTTCGACTGTCTCGACGGGGTACGCGCCGATGGCGGTTTCGCCCGACAGCATGACATGATTCGTTCCGTCGAGAATCGCATTGGCCACATCACTGACCTCGGCCCTCGTAGGGCGAGCGTTAGTGATCATACTCTCCAACATTTGCGTGGCGGTAATTGCGGTTTTCAGTCGCTGGCGGCATTTATTAATCATTTTTTTCTGCAGAATCGGCACTTCATAAATCGGGAGGGAGACGCCGAGGTCTCCTCGGGCCACCATGATGCCGTCTGCGACATCGAGAATATCGTCGATGTTTTTAATGCCATCCCGGTTTTCTATTTTAGCGATGATGGGGCAGTTAAAATTACGTTCATGAATGTAGCGGCGGATATCGACAATATCCTGTCCGGTGCGAACGAATGATTGCGCGATATAATCGACATCGTTGGCGATGCCGAAATCGATATCGCATTTGTCCTTTTCTCCCAAACCGGCGAACGGAAAGCGGGCCTGCGGGATGTTTACTCCCTTGTTTTCCTTGAGCACTCCGGCATTTTTGACGACACAGCGCAGGGATTTCATTGATACCTGCACAGTTTCCAGTGCAATATTGCCATCGTCTATAAAAATCGTATCACCGGGCGAGACGGCTGTGAGTGGTCCGTCATAGTCAAGCGGGATCGTCTGGTGTTTGCTGGTTAAGTGCTGATTCGACAACATGACTGTTTGTCGGGGCTGAAGATCAATTGTCTTGACGCCGAGATGCTCAAACGTGCCGATGCGGATGCGAAAACCTTCCAGGTCGAGAAGCAGTTTAACCGGCTGTCGGCAGTTTTTATTTACCTGACGAATAGTCTTGATGCGCTTCAAGTGATCTGCATGTGTTCCATGCGAAAAGTTGAGTCGTGCGACGGTCATTCCGGCTTTCACCATTTGCGTGAGTATCGCTTTGGTTTGACTGGCCGGACCAATTGTACAAATAATACCGATAGTACCCATAGAGCTTCCCACCCCTATAAATGTATAACCATGAATTGATAATAGTACGAAGTGATACCGGACATCAAATAAAAATATCTCAATTATGAGGAAGATTACTTCGCTGAGTCTCTGACGACTCTATCGAGCTCATTGCGCACGGCTGTGGCGAGGATGCTCCTGGTAACCGGTTTCTTGACGAACTCTCCGGCTCCCAGCTTCTGTGCTTCCTGAACGCGATCGGATTCCGAAAATCCGGAGAGGATCACCGCCTTCTGATTGGGATAGATTTCAAGTATCCGCCGATACGTTTCCGTCCCGTCAATACCGCTCGGCATGACCATGTCAAGAACGACCAAATCGCAAGGTGTCTCCTGGAGAAATTCTACGGCCTGTTCGCCGCCCGTCACTGCGTAAACGGTGTATCCCAGTCGCTTCAGCAATTGCGTCGAGACCTCTCGCTGGACGCGATCATCGTCAACGACCAGTACCGATTCATTCCCTCCTTTTAATTTGTCATCGATAACATCACGACTGACTTCTCGTGTCATCGGGAAATAAAGATAGAATGCGGTGCCGTGATTGACGTCCGAATACAAATCGAGATAGCCGTCGTGGTCTTTCATGACTGCATCGACAACACTCAGTCCGAGCCCCGAACCTCGTTTTTTGTCGGCCGTTTTGGTTGTGAAAAACGGGTCGAAGATATTCTGCATCACGTCTTCGTCAATTCCACACCCGTTGTCGGCGATCGTAATCTTTACATACTCGCCCTTTGGAATGCGCCCGAATGCTACCGATGTTTCATCGGCATAGTAATTTTCCGAGGTAACGGTAATGACACCGTTGTCATGCACGGCGTCCTGGGCATTGGCAATTAGGTTGGATATGGCGCGGTGAATTTGCGCGGCTCCGCCTTTGATCTTCATTAAATCGGCACAGAGATTCAAATCGATCTTTACATGATCCGCCCGTGATTCCATTTCCCTGACTGCCTGGAGCAGAATGCGGTTGAGATCGATAACATGCTGATTAAAGTGCCCGCGCCGCCCCATCGTCACTAAATCCTGGTTAATATTGGCGATGTTCTTGGCGGCCGATTCTATTGAGTCAAGATATGCATGCGCGATATTATCGTGAGATAGTTCCTCCCGAATAAACTCCGGATAGGCCATAATAGGCGCCAGCAGATTGTTGAAATCGTGCGCGACCTGCCCTGCAATCGAGCCGGCCATTTCCAGCCGCTGAGCTCGCGATTCAAGTTCCTGGAGGCGTTTCTTCTCGGTAATATCCATGCAAAACGCCATGTACCGATTATCGCTTAAGCGAACACCGTCCAGCGAAACGAGTAGCGCAGAATCGTCTTTGCGCCGTAATCTCGTTTCCGTTTTCAGCGGTTTCGTTTCCTTTATTTTAACATACTCGATAAATGCTTTCTTTGATGAGCTTTCTGCCGCCAGATCAATAATCGAGAGTTTCAGTAACTCATCCATCGCATATCCGGTCAAAGTGCATGCCGCCTCGTTTACGTCGATTAACTGACCGAGCTTATCGGAGACGAAAATGGCGTATGGTGCGCTGGATATATATGCTCGAAGTGTTTCTTCGCTTTTGCGAAGTACCTCGGCCGCCTGCTTTTGCACAGTGATGTCCTCTACGATACAAATAGTCCGGTCAAACGAATCGGCTTCGAGTTTGATGCCGGCAGAGTTGATCCGAACGTCGATTAACTCTCCCGTCTTCTTAATCATTTTATATTCGTTATCGCGGGATATTCCGGTCGTCATCGTTTCCATGAGACTCTGCTTCGCCACTTCGACATAATCGGGATGAATGATTGTGGCCATTGATCGCCCGATGACTTCATCCTTATCGAAGCCAAGGACTTCTTTTATGCGGGAGTTACACTCATGCACAATTCCCATGTTGTCGACGGAAATAATCAGGCTGGCCGCCGTTTCGAAGATCGACTGATACTTTTCCTTTTCCTTTTCCAGACTTTGTTCGGCCTGCTTTCGGGCGGTTATATCAATCAGCGCCCCCACGATAGCCGTGACTTTTCCGTTTTCGACGATCGGCGCCTCGTTAACTTCGACCCGTATTTTACGCCCTTTGCGGCCGACCAATTCCAATTCATATGATTGTTGCCGTACACCGGTTTCGATAGCCTTTAGGGTTTTGGCGAATCCCAATTCGTTTATCGGATTATCGGTCGCGAAATCGGTCCAGTGCACGAGCGCCTCTTCCGGTTCGCAATCGAAGAATTCCTTCGTCTGCGGGCTGAGATATGTCAATTGATGTTCCGCTGTATGCGAGTAGAACAGGTTCGAGCTGTGTTCGATAATATTGCGGAGCTTGTCTTCGCTTTCGCGCAAGGCTGCCTCAGCCAGCTTGCTCTCCGTTATGTCGATATGCGATCCGCGCATTTTTATCGGTTGCCCTTTGGCATCGGCCTCCACTGAAGCCTGAGCCAGCATCCAGCGATATGCTCCGTCCTTATGTTTTAGGCGAAATTCTACGCGATAGTCTTGTCTGATCTCAGAGATACATCTTTCTATATGCTTCTTGGTCGGTCCGATATCATCGGGATGCACGCGGCTTTCCCATTCATTGAATGCATCACCGATTTCATCGTCGCGATAGCCGATTTGATTTTTCCACTCGGCCGAGAAGCGGACTTTATTGGTCGCCAGGTCCCATTCCCACAGGCCGACATTGCCGGCTTTCACGGCTGCTTTCTGGCGCATGGAAGCTTCACGGAGCGCTTCCTCAACTTCTTTTCGCTCGGTAATATCTTCGGCGATACCGGCGACTCGAACGACGGTACCGTTGCGGTCATACACCGGGAATGAGCGCGCCAGAATGGTCCTGAGCGTACCGTCGGGACGTATAATCCGATACTCGGGAAAATCCTGTGAATCGAAATCCCCGCCACTTCTCCGCTGAATCGTATCGACAAGTCTGCTTTTGTCGTCGGGATGAACAGAGTCAAGCCATGACTCAGGCTTATCATACAAGCTTTGGCGTGATTTTCCCCATACTTCTTCATAGGCGGGACTGATATACCAAATCTTCTTCCAATCCGGAGCACAAATCCAAAATACATCCTTAATTGTCTCGGCTAATTCGCGGAATTTCTCCTCACTTTCGCGCAGCGATTGAGCGGATTTTCTCTGGATGAGACCAATGCAGAGATTAGCGGCCAGCCGCTCGAACAATTGTATCAGTTCATGATTGAAGCGATTGCGCCGAGAATCATTGAACTGCAGAAGCCCCAGGCGCTCATCACCGTAACGAAGGGGAATCAAGGCGACTGATTCATATCCTTCGCCGTTGCAGCGATTTCGGGTTCTCCCTTGTCTATCCTCTTCACTGGTCGAAGCCAAAAGATCAGATGTGCTGTTCGTCCAGAAACTCCCGCACTTGGTAAAAAACGGCTTAGATGAATCAAAATGACCGTTGATGACATTACCGCACATGCATTCGAGGATCGGGTTGCCGATGCTGTCTCGTACGATATTTCCCTGTTCATTGACGCGACAGAGACTGCTCTCGGCAACAACGAATTCGTGCGCAAATCCTCGTGTCTCAAAGTACGGATAATCATCTCCTTCTTTTAATCGGATACCCACCGCCTCGCAGCCTGACCACTCCTGCATCAAGCGCGTGATTTTAGACATGAAGTCATGGGTTTCATTGATCTTGTTCAAATTATTCAGAAGCTGAATGGTAATCTCCCGCTCCGATTCCAGCAGTTTTCTATCGGAAATGTCCCGTATAAACGCGACGACGATACCATCGTTTATCGGGAAAAAGCTGGCGCTGATATCAACGTAAATGGCGCGACCGTCTTTTCGCTTATGTCGCGTTTCAATTCTGTCGAATCCCTTTGTCGTCAGTCGCCGAATGCGGTCGTGCACCTCCTGTTTCGAATCAATGATATCAATATCGGTAACCCTCAGCTTCAACAGTTCATCTTGCGTATATCCGAGCATATTCGCCGCGGATTCATTCACTTCCAACAGGTTTCCCATCATATCCAGCACCCAGACGCCATCAATGGATGTCTTTAATATCTGCGCATATTCCAACTCTCTCTCGCGGCGCTTAGTGATATTTTCTACAACGACCAGAATCTGGGGGATCGAACCATCATCTGACCGCAGCGGTACCGTGCGATATTCCTGCGGCTGCTGCCCCATGGTCATCTCAAAGAAGCACTCCTCACCCTGAAATGTCTTTTCATAAAATTTCCTGACGAAATCCGTCTTCTCGCCAAAGACATCGCTCAGTCTCATTCCGATAAACCGCTTCGGATCCAGTCCCGCTTTGGCAAATTCCTGTCCGGCGGTATATCCAATCGTATAATCGGATTCTATAATGGAGATATATGAGTGAGGAATATTATCCGCGATTTTCTTCAGCAGTGTTGTCAACTCATCATGGTTATTGTGTGCGGTCTCCTGAGATACAATCGCCGCATAGAGGGGTCCCTTTCGTAATCGCCGATACTTGCGATATATATAAATCGCAGATAAAGTTGTCAGTCCGGCAAATAGTATCAATAGCACATTCAACAAATCCATATCAATCCTTCGGTGCATGCGGCGGCACCCGGAATGAAATTCCTAAATCGCAGACTCGTTCAGAGCCTGCCGCACTAACAGAAGTGACAACATAAACACGACTGTATACGGAGTGATTATTCAGATAATACATCGGTCACGTGAAAATAGCACAGCCAGCCCCTTACTTAGATTCTTTTTGTTATGACATAGCCCTGTCCGAAATTGCGTATAGCCACCGACTACCGCCACCTTGTATTATCGGCTCAGGCATAATTAATATACATACTGTAAATTATTGAATCCAGTATTATCTTGCTTCCCAAAATCAGGATTTAATTTTGGAACTTTCGACTAAAAATGCGATTATACGGACAGACTATGAGAAAGGATGATTATCGGATGACATTCGATAGACTTTTTGAACCGGTCTTTATTCGTGAGACTATGACTCTTCCGAATCGATTGGTCATGGCGCCGATGACAACGACGGCAGGAGCGTCAGATGGTTCTTTTTCCGACCAGGAAATTTCATATCTTGCCGCGAGGGCGCGCGGCGGAATCGGGACGATTATTTCTCCTGCCTGCTTTGTACACAAATCGGGCCATTCTTTCGCGCGACAAGTCGGCGCCGACAGCGATGCCATGGTGCCGTCACTGGCTCGATGTGCCGATGCCATCAATAAGGCCGGCGGAATATCCATTTTGCAGATTCACCATGGCGGTAATGCGGCCCGAACCGAATTCTCTGGGCAGCCGCCTTTGGCGCCATCGGCGGTCATGAATCGGCGGGGAACATCGGAAAAACCGCAGGCGATGTCGATCGCGCAAATCGAGGAAATTATTGAGGCATTTGCCCGCGCCGCCGGTCGCGCCAAGCGGGCGGGTTTCAGCGGTATCGAAGTTCATGGTGCCAACACCTATCTGTTGCAGCAATTCTTTTCGTCATTTACAAATAAGCGCGACGATGACTACGGGGCCCAGTCATTGATTAATCGGAGCCGCTTCGCGGCGCAGACTATCAAGGCGATTCGCTCCGAAGTCGGAAGCGATTATCCGATTTTCTATCGCATTTCCCCGGAGGAACCGGAGCCGGATGGGTATACGACGGCCGATGCGATTGCATTCCTGCAAAGAATCGTTCCACTTGGAATCGATGTCGTGCATGTGTCCAGTTGGGAATACGGTCAGAGCCTGTACCCGTTTTCTACGCCCGGCGAACATCCGACGATTGCAATAAAAAAGGCGCTGCATGTTCCCGTTATCGGAGTGGGGCAAATCACGACTCCGCAGCGGGCGCTCGATGTCATTCATGACGGTATCGATGCGGTTGCGCTGGGGCGAGTGCTGCTGTTCGATCAGGAATGGGGTAATAAGGCCGAGTCAGGTCGGGCGGCGGAGATCAAAACCGAAATTTTGAACATTGCGGAAATTGAGGATCTCTTTATTCCTGACCAGATGAAGCGCTATTTAAGAAAGTTCTATTCCTGAATTGGAGATGGTGATTCAGGTATCGACATTACCATGTTATATTTTCAAGCGCAATCCTGAGCTGGCCGGCCGTTTTATATTTCTGGCGAATAAGGCTGTGCTTTCTGCCCATGATGATCTTGCGGATGTTTTCCGGTGTACCTCCATACTGCCCGGCGCCTCCCAGTAATTCGAAAAACACGGAGATGAGTTCGATGACATCAAACTGCATTTTTTCCTTCGAGGGACGACCGAGATCGAAAAAATCGAGCAGATGTACATTGAATCCGAGGCCGGTGCGGGCTACCATGATATTGTCGGTATGAATATCGCCGTGATATTCTCCCAGGCAATGAATCTGTTCGACTCCCGACACTACGGCGTGCAGGAGGTGGAGGGCCTCGAACGGCGTCAGCCGTTTTCCGGGCTGGCGCTCAAGAAACTGAGACAGTACTTCCCCTTCGGCAAAGTCGGAAATGAGAATCTCGACCGATTCTCTCCCCACGCGGGCAATATCGCGATGATGGTATTGGGTAATAATGGGGCAGGTCCGCAGCCGATACAGCTTACTGGCATATCTCTGCATTTGACGTTCTTGCAGTCGATGCCCTGCATAGAACACTTTGGCCGCCCGTTGAATCCCGGTCCGCCGTTCGGCGACTTTATAGACTTCGCCTTCCCAGCCGCCCCCCAGGAATTCGACAACGAAATAATTGCGTCCCAGCGTGCTTCCGGGCTTAAGATTGAATACCGATTTTGCAGCCATAAAACCCTTAAATTCGCGGAGAAAAACCAGCCCTGAATATCGATAATCAGGGTTAAAAATCGCCCCCAAAACTTATGCTACGCTTTAATAATCCAAAACAGCCGTCTTGTCTACCTTTTTTTGAACAACTTTCATAACTCGTTGAAAGACAATGGAATTATTTTTGCCTTTTTAGGCCGCCGATACAACTTTTTACTTGACTATCTGGTCTAATCTGACGATAATGTCATTACTGACTACTTGGTCAGTTTTGTACGGAGGCGCAATGACTGCCAAGAAGGGACGCAAGTCCAAAAACCGACAGGCGAAGAAATCTCAGCAGACCCGCCAAACGCTGGTAAGTGCTGCCCGGGATGTCTTTGCCGATAAAGGCATGTCGGTCGCCACGATAGATGATATTACGAATCGCGCCGATTTGGGTAAGGGGACGTTTTATTATCATTTCAAGAACAAGAATGGTATCATCAAGGCGCTAATGCGTCAAACGCTCGATGAGCTCACCTCCCATATCGAAGAGAGATGCAAGCCGGCTGAGGGGCTCGAGGAATGCCTCGATTTATTGATTGTCGCCCATCTTGAATTTTTCGATAAGCGCTGGAAAGACTATACGCTGTATTTTCAGGGGCTTGCGGAATTGACGATGGCTGAGGGGTACGATGGGCTGGAGACGCCGTTTATCGGATATTTGCAGGAAATCGGAAGCTATTTGAATCGTTATATAGAATATACGCTCGATCAGAAAGTTCTCGAAAACATATCATGCGCAGTAGCCGGACTCGTGTCCGGGTACTATTCATTTTCGGTAATCGCATCGGATGACAACAATATGCTGGAAGCAATGAAGCCGATGCAAATTGCGTTGGTCGCCGGACTGACCCGCTTTATTAAGGAATCGATTCCCAAAGGAGCGTCGTTGGTTCGCTGGTAAGTGATAGTGTTCGCCCGGAAACCGACTCAGTGCGGTTACCTCGGCGAAGCGGCCGGCAGCGGTCTGCCGGAGACTTCTTTCAAGGACTACAGATGAAAACGAAAGAGGCCGTCTTTAATAACGAGTGCGGAACGAACACAATTCAGCGCGCGCTCGAAGAAAACGTGTGGGGTATTGCGACTAGCATCGACATCTATGATTGCGACCCGGAGTCAATTCGCAACGCCGACAAAATAAAAAAGTTCGTTGTTGAACTGTGCGATTTAATCGAGATGAAGCGCTTCGGCGAAACCGTCGTCGTCAATTTCGGTGAGGACGAGCGGGTGGCGGGATATTCCATGACCCAGCTCATTGAGACTTCTTTGATATCGGCCCATTTTGCGAATCAGAGTAATGCCGTGTATCTTGACGTCTTCAGTTGTAAACCGTACGAACCGGCGGTCGTCGAAGAGTTCGCGAGAAAATACTTCGGTGGCTCCCATTGTCGTACTAACGTGACCTTCCGGTATTAGCGATGCTCAGAATATCACATACGACTGAATTTGACGAATGCCGCCGGCTCTGGAACGAGGTCATCCCCCCGGCGCGTATCACTGACCTCTGGGACGTCCGGGCGAAATTTCATCGCCACTACAAGAATCGTCCCTTCTTTGTTTATGCCGAAGAAAACGGCCGTATCGTCGGCCTTCTCCCACTCAGCTATATCGCCTCAGAAGGGTACTACGGGTACTTCCCCGGCGAACTCTGGCATGGTAAAACCTGGCTGGAACAGAATCGAATTATCGCCGAGGATCAGCATGTTTTTGAGGCCATGCAGAAGTATATGACGGATCGAGGGAAACGGGTAAATATCCGTTATGTCCTGCACGATGACATCCCCGAGAAGGATTCCGCGGTCATCGATGAAATCGGGTATCTTTTTTATCCGAAGAACTTCGACTATATGATGGAAAACTACTTCAACCTGTTTTCCGGCAAGTCGGAGAAGCGAATTCGACGGGAAATCGAGGCATTCGAACAGCGCGGTGTCGAGATTCGGAGCAATAACCTGTCCGACTTTTCGTTGATGATTCAGATGAATCGTGATCGTTATGGTGCCGATTCGTATTTCGCCGATGACAGCTTCGTCAACAGTCTCCGCGAGATGATGCTGCATTTGCACAAAAATGACTGGTTGCGAATTACTTCGGTACTGGTCGAAGGGCAATATGCCGCCATCGACATGGGTGTCATCTACAACAACATTTACACCCTGTTTGCAGGCGGCACCAGTGCAGCGTTTCCGGGAATCGCCAAGTACATTAATCTGTACCATATGCGCCTGAGTTGCCAAGAGCAATTTGACGAGGTCGATTTCCTGTGCGGAGATTTCTCATGGAAACCGATGTTCCACCTGTCGCCGCGTCCGCTTTACCAGGTGCGCAATATTCCGGCTCTCGAGGCCGTCCGCCCGGCGATGCCGTTTGTCCGTCCAATAGAACCCGTTGTTGGAGTGGAACTGCGAGGATAACATGGCCAGTCAGCGCGTTATCGTCTACGGTACAACCGCCGATTATATCGAACTTATTGCACGCCGTTATCCCGGTCGCGCCCTGTTTATCGTATCGCCTGCCGAGAAGAAAAAGATCAAGGCCTCTGTTGTCGCCGATGTCGATACGGTGGTCTGTGATCTTGCCGATTTGAACGAGACGACCGACAAGGTTCGCTCGCATATGGCGGCGTCCGAAATGACGCCGTCCGGCCTCGTCGGTTTCGATTGCGAGACCCTGCAGGCGGCGTCGCGACTGGCGCTGCGATTGGGGTTACCATTCCCCTCGCCCGAATCAATTGAGGCGGTACAGGATAAGCACAGGAGTAAAATCCTCTGGACTAAAAACGGGCTGTATGCGCCTAAGTCCATGCGCGTCCTGTCGCTCAATCATTTAGTTTCGTTTTTTAATCAGTTGTCCCGGCCGCTGGTCGTCAAACCGATACTCGGTACCGGCAGCAATTACCAGTTCATCTGTTCAACCAAATACGATTGCATCCGAACCTTTCACTATATCACGACTGTGGCGGGAAAGGTAAAAGAGGATTTGGCGCCATCCATGGAACACGTGCCGGATATTCCATTCATTGCCGAAGAGTTCGTGCGAGGGCGCGAATACAGTTGCGATTTTGTCATTGAAAACGGCGACGTGCGCATTACCAGACTTGCGAAAAAGATACTGATGAATGACGGACCGCTCGGGACGACGCGAGCGTATACTATTCCGGCGGATCTTCCGGGTAAATTGACACTCGATGAATTGCGTGAGATTCTCGCTAAAGCGATGATTTCCGTGCGAATCGATCGTGCATTTGCGATGGTCGATTTTATCATCAATAATGATCGTATATACTTACTGGAGATCACTCCCCGTCCGGGCGGTGATTGCCTGCCGGATCTGGTGCGAGCATCATGCGATATCGACACGCTCGATCTTGCTCTTTCGTTTGCCGAAGGGAAGCGAATAGAGACGCCGCCGTTTTCTCAGTGGCGACCTGTCGTCGGTTTGCGGTTGTTTGCGCAGAACGAGGGTGTTATCACCAAAATCGATTGCAGCGATATCACCGATATCCCGAAAATCGTCAAAATCAAAATGAACTGCCTGGTTGGAGATGAAGTGACGCTTCCTCCTCAGGATTACACGACCTGGCTTTTGGCAACCGTCGTATTTTATCCGGATAATGTGGAGCGTATCTCCCAGGAGTGCGATGAAATAGGCAGACAATGCCATTTCACAATCGAGGAACCAACATGCAAGACCGCAGCGATCTCATAGAGCGAATCAACGCACTACAGGCGGATCGCCCGCCGGTGCTGTCGAAATCGCGAATAATCGAATATGTCGAACCGTTCGTGAACAACCGAGACGACTTTTTATATCTCCGGCAAAGTTCGGGTTCGCCCCTGTATATCATCGACAAGGACACTCTAACGAAGCGCGCAGGCCAGTTTATGTCTGCACTGGAAAAGCATTTTCCGGGCGCTGCCGCATTCTATGCGATGAAGAGTAATAACAATCGAACGATTATCAGAGCGCTTGTCGAACAGGGGTTCGGCGTGGATGTTTCGAGCGGCGAGGAATTGCAGCTCGCGCTCGAATGCAAGGCCCAGAAAATTGTCTTTAACGGTCCCGGAAAAACTGAGCGAGAGTTGGATCTGGCCGTTGCGAATCGCGATCGGGTAACGATCATTGTCGATAACTTCAGTGAATTGCGCCGGTTGCATGAAAGCACCGTTACCCAGAATTGCGCCGTCAAAATCGGTGTACGGCTCAATGTCGACGAGTCCGGACTGTGGAAGAAATTCGGCATCCCGCTTGATCGATTACCTGCCTTTATCGAGGCCGTCAAGTCGTATGACAAGATCACGCTGAGCGGCATACACTTCCACACCAGTTGGAATTTGTTTCCCGACCGCGTATCGGCCTTTATCTCCCGCCTCGGCAAGGCGCTCTCGGCGCTTCCCGGCGATGTGCGCAAAGGCTTTGACTTCCTTGATATCGGCGGTGGTTTCTGGCCCGGCCGCGGCGAGTGGCAGTTATCGACGGCTACCCGCGATGGGCAGTTGTTCAAGATTCTTAACAACGAAATGATTCCGACCGAGGAGCCGAAGTTCCTTGTCTCCGCATCCATCGGTGAGTATTTCACTACCGTTCAGGCAGCCTGGAAGATGCACCTCGCCCCGCACATCGATGCGCGCGTCTATGTCGAACCCGGCCGCTGGCTGTCCGATGATTCGATGCTTATTCTTCTCAGGGTTATGGATAAAAAGGCTGATGATCTTGTCATCACCGACGGCGGAACGAATATCGTCGGATGGGAGCGGTATGAGGCCGATTATTGTCCCGTTATCAACCTGACGCGACCGGCATTGCGAGAAAACAAATGTCAGATTCAGGGATCCCTCTGTACGCCTCATGATGTATGGGGCTTTTCGTACTGGGGAGCCGGAATAGAGGAAAATGATACTCTCTTAATTCCTTCACAGGGCGCTTATACATTCTGCCTGCGGCAGACATTTATCAAGCCATTGCCGCGCTGTGTCGTGTATTCGCGCCGTACGAAAACGCAAGCCAGTAAGAATCAAGTAAAGGTGTGAGTCCAATGGGAAAGAACAAAAGCGTAAACAAGTGCCCCAAGTGCGGCAGTCGCAATATTCAGCGGCTCGGCTTCGGCAAGAAAGGCCGGCAGTTGATGGTGTGCGACATTTGCGACACGGAATTCGAACTACACGTCGCGGATGAGGAAAAAGGCGGACAGCTGAGAAAGGATAAATACGCGGAGTAGTTTGTTTCCTGAATAATACGTAGACGACAATTATTAATCCGGCGCTTCGAATCCCCGAGGCGCCGGGCACTGCCAAAAAGAAACAATCTTTATAATCCGAGGGGCTGGTCAATCATCGTTATCGGTGTGTTCCCGAACGGCTGATTTTTGCTCGGAAATTGCCTTTGATTCGACTTTGTGCCGCTTTAAGACCCGTGAAACGACTTCGACGGCGGCTTCGCGCTCGGCCGGGATGACCTCGTCCGCTCCCGCGGCAAGTAATCCATCCACATCGAGCAAATAGAATGTGCGGACGGCAATATGCAGTTTCGGAGCCAGCTTTCGCGCCACGCGAACCGCGTGTTCGGACGCGCCCGGATCGTTGATGAGGATAATTAACTCTCTGGCGGTCGTGATACTGAGTTGCTCGAGAACTTCCTCGGCAGTGATATCGCCATAAAGCGCCTTCCCGGTTTCCTGCGTCGCCTTGCGGACGTTTTCGATATTGATATCGACAATGATAAAGGGAATACCGTTTTCTATCAGGCCTCGGGACAATTCCCTGCCTGCGAAACCGTACCCGGCAATAATGATATGATCGCACAGTTTGCAGATAGCGTCCGATTTATCTTCGACCGATTCGACTTTGAACATTCGGGAGATGCGTGGGAATTTGCCGATACCGGCAGCGAGTTTCGGCGCAAATGACATTGCGAATGGAGTAATAAACATTGAGAGAATGGCAGCGGACACGAGGCTGTTTTCGAATGCCGGTGCGATTACATTCGAACCTTTAATGGCATACAGGATAATAAAGGAAAACTCACCGACCTGAGCCAGCGCCAGGGCTGCGATAATACAGGCGCGCAGCGGCATGCGCATGACAATGGCGGCCATAAAGACAATGAGCGCCTTTCCGATAATGATGCCGGCCAGAAGGAGCAGAATCGTTCCGAGATTTTCGCCGATTGCGGACGCCGACACCAACATTCCGACTGAGACAAAAAACAGGCTGGAGAATACTTCGCGGAATGAAATCATGTCGGCCAGCGCCTGATGGCGGTAGTCGCTGCCGGCCACGACCAGACCGGCCAGGAATGCGCCGATAGCCAGCGATGCGCCGGAGCGTGTCACCAGCCAGGCGGTGCCAAGACACACGACGAATACGGACAGGATAAACAACTGGCGCTGTTTCGTCCTCGCCACCGCGCGAAGGGCCCGGGGCACGATGTAAATCGCGGCCAGCAGCACGGCAAGGATAATTCCTACCGATTTGGCCAGAGTTCCGATAAAGGCCGAAGCGCTCATATCGGCGCCGCCCAAAAACGGCAGAATCAGCATGATCGGGACAACGCTGAAATCCTGAAAAACCAGTATCCCAAGAATCAACCGCCCGTGCGGGGCATCGACTTCGCCTCGCTGTTGCAGGCCATGCAGAACAATCGCCGTACTCGAGAGGGCAACGACGCATCCGAAAAGAATCGCCGCGGAATCGCTCATCCCTGAAATGCTTGCGATAAGATAGGCAATCGCAATCGTCAGTCCGACTTGTAAGACTCCCCCGATTACGGCAAGTTTCCAGAGCCGCTTGAGCTTACTGAGTGCCAGCTCCATTCCGATGCCGAACAGGAGGAGTGCGACGCCGATTTCAGCAAGTACTTCGACATGCCCGATATCGCTGATGAGTTTGAGCCCCTGCGGTCCGACGATAAAACCCGACAGGATAAATCCGGCAATGGACGGCAGCCTGAGCCGATAAAAAACGGCGACGACAATGACCGCCACGGCCAGAATCAGGAGAATATCTTTTAGTAGCGAAAGCTCGTGCATATATGCCTTTGCTGTTTATTCCCTGTTAATTCCTACACTTGCCAGAAATATGTCCTGGTGCTTACCATTCGTATCATAATACGGCAAATGTTTCATGTCAATGTAAAGAGATTGCCGGAAGCGGCTGTCATTTTATGGCTTTATCGAATGTAATGCCGTCCGGTTTAGTGAACAGATTTATATCAAGCGGCAGATTCGTTTCATAGAGATCATACCTGACGGATCCGACAACCATGTCGGGTCCCTGCCGAGTAATGGCGACGGGCAAACCGGTTTCCATGGCGATGTACAATCTGAGTATCCAATAGAGGCGCGGTAATTCAAAAATGCGGCATGGAATGCCGTCGATGTTATCAATGCCGATTTCGCGAGCGCCGTAGAAATCAAAGAACGCTCGCTCATTGCCGAACTCGAGTTGCCTCAGTCCGTCTTGCCGCATTTCTCCGAATACGGGACATATTGTATTGAAGGTCGGACCGGGATCGACAACATTTTGTCCCGAGTTATCGAAGCGATTGACCATCCACATATCGGGCTCATTGCAGACATACAGCAGGTGCATGGCATTGGTCGAATCCGGCTTTTCCTCCATGCGAAAATATTCGGTTCCCGATCGCCAGAATTCTCTCTGTGTTTTATAAAAGGCATCATCCGGAATGGTCGGATTGTCATACCGGTAAATAACATGAATCATAGTCGATGTATCAGAGAGAAAGCTTTGCGCCCCGGTCACATCGGCATCGCCGGGTGAGAAGAACTGCACCTGCTTCATCAGTCCGAGCCATTTCGCCTTGTTTCTCTGAAAGACGGCCTTATCGCGGGCGGCATAATATACCGTGTGCAGATACTGCACTCCCTGGGCGAAACAAACCATGGTGTACTCCACTTTGTCGGGAGCAACGCACGGCCCTTTATCCCAGGTGCAGATTATCATTTTATCCGAAGTATACAGGCTTTCCCAGTTCACCTGGGGGCAATCCTTTAAAATGTTTTCCTTATAATAATCCCTGAGATACGACAGCGACTCATTGTCGGCCGGAACAGCAAACATGCTGGCCGTGACGAGTTCGGTCCAATTTTCGACCGTCTCCCCTTCCAGCGTATATTCGACGAGAATCTCGGATTCATTGGCGTGGGCGAACGCGGCGATCCACTCGCGACCGTCGAATTGGACAATGGCGCGTTCGTCGTAGACTTCGGCCTTTACGGGGCAATTACTGAATGCAAGGCAGCATAAGCAGAAGAAATACAATACTGATTTGCTCAAAACAACTCCGATAGATTATTGTTCATCAAATCAATTTACGGTTTCGAAAATTTGATACCATGTTCGCCGCACCATTCAATGGCGATGCGCTTAAACGATTCATTTTTGAATGCATACCAGTCGTTTTCGAGATTCAGTCGAATGACGGCATCCTTGAATCGACGAAAGGCGCCTGCTCCGCGAAGCGCAGCAGCCAACCGTTCAAAGGCAGCGTCATCCGGACATTGTTCGGCGAATTCAGCCATCATGCGATATTCATTGATATCATACAAAGTCGGCAGCGGTATATAATCGGGAGAGTCCAGCGCCTCGCGAATCGGGGCGAGTTCTATGCCGGTGAGGGAGCTTATTTTTTCTCCGGCTTCGATATCCGTCAGGTCTTCATCGGCGACCGGAATATATTCTCCGGTCAATCGGTGCATATATACCGCGATAGTACTCGACTGCATCTGCATAGCATCGACTATTTCCGATAAGGATATCATCGTATTTTGTTTTGTTCCTTTTCTGTCGTCTGTCACAGTCATATATGGTTCCTCCGCTATCCCCAAAAGCACCCATATTCATCTCTATCGATAACTTCGAGCGCCCTGTTCAACTCCGACATTTCCGCCATCTGTGTATATGCATGCCATTTGAGGTCCTGCCGCATCCAGAAAATCTTCCATGCGTTTTTCGAACGCACAAAAGTAAGTTTCGCGACCGGTGTTTCGGTTATTTCTGCAGGATCATTCCAACGGGGACGGATCTCGAATATCACGACACTCAGCCCCTCAAACCGAAAGCCGATATCCAACTTATTGCGAATACTATCCGGCAGGCATCGTTTATGGACAAATGCCGCCACCGCAGGCATATACATGTCCAATTCGGTCTTATTAAACGCCATAGTACCCCTGTCGTTTTCCGTTATTTAAATATATGACTTTCGAACCCGTTTCGAAACACAATTCTGTCTCTCTGCAAAGACCGGATTGCCGTGATTGACAGTGTCATTCGCCATTCGGCGGTGAATTTTTTTGGCGTAAACATTTGCCGGCGCCTCAGAATTGTAGGGTTGCGGGACGGGGAACAAGCGTGACTCGCAATGACGGTTGCTCATAATAGTTTCTCAAGTTGTCTCATTGGCTGCGGTGTTTTGTCTGCGATCTTAAAAAGAAAGACCCTCGCCGCCAAAGCGGTAAGGGCCTGTCCTGTGAATGCGTCTGAGAAAGGGGATTAAAATTTCACTATGACGCCGATGTGCAGGCGCATCATGTCGGTTTTCGATTTGATCGGATCATACAATACTGCGCCGTCGACTCGGCGGATCGAACCTTTTTTCAGGTATTCCGCTTCGTCGCCGAACACATAGCGGACACCGCCATCTAATAACACCTGAATCGGGGCGCCGTCGGCCGTTTTTTTGGCGCGGGTAAATACCGGCACCATCAATCCGCCGCCGACTCCATAGGCAAAGGCGGCATCATCGCGATTAGTCGTGCTGGCGATTTCTTCCTGATCCCAGTCCGAATCGGTGATTTTCGTTTCGGTAAACAGGTAATTAAAGCCGACCAGAGCGTCGCCGTAGACCTGGATGGGGCCTTCTGGCGTGCGCACCCGGAAGACGAAGAACGCCTGGGCGATATTATTCGAGGTTTCCACGTTGACGGTCACGTCGGGAATCGTTGTCGAGAACGGTTCGCGGCGGCTCTCATTGCCATAGTTCATCCAACCCGCCTCGATACCGATGGCGAACGGGCTTTTCTGCGGCGCGTAGAAAATCTGGCCGCCGATGCCGTAGGCATTGCGGTCGATGTAGTCTTTCATGTCGCCCTGCGGGAATCCGGTGTTGAAGTGGATACCACCCATGAAATTCGTTTTGGCGAAGGCGCCTGTCGAGCAGATGATCGCCGCGATAATCATGACATATATGGTTGTTCTTGATTTAACTGAGGATTTCATTTCTTCTTTCTCCCTAAGCCTTAATGCTGTTTTTCGATCCCCTCCCCCAACCGAGGCGAGTCGAATGAATTTCGAAATACTGTTGTCGTTGGGAGGAAATGATTGCAAGCCTCGTGCCAAGAACTGTATCATACAGCCTGACAGGGAGTTACGACTAACGACTGTCATTATGTCCATAGTGGCGATTCTAATATGCACAAAAATTGTCAGTGCCGGATTTTGGGCGTGCACAAAAACAAGGCCATGTGTAGATTGATTGCATATGTGGATTCAATCGAAGAGATTCGCCTTCACTATACTCCTGATTACGGCTGTATTCTATTGTCTGACGGGAGGCGCGGCTATCTCGGCCAATGAGCCTGTCGGGCTTGCGGCCTATACTCTCGGTTTACCTCAATTCGACTGGCAGACGCGGACATCGGAACATTTTCGGATTCATTATCTGCCGAATTCAGCGGCCGCCTCTGTAATAGATGAACTTATCGACCGGAACGAGCGAACACTCCGAAATCATTTGAGTATCTTGCAGGAACTGGAGTATCGCCAAACAATCGACCTCTTCTACTTCGATTCCCGCGAGCAGATAAAAGAAGTGGTAACCAAGCCGTTTCGGGCTCTGGCCGATGCCGCAAGTCTGACCGTTTTGGCGGTGAGGAGCGAGACGGATATTGCGCGAGATGCGCATGAACTCATGCATGTCGTGTCGTTCGATTTGTGGGGAGGCTGGCAGCGGCGCGATGAGATCGCCTGGTTGAGCGAAGGGCTGGCGACATTTTCCGATATCCCCTGCAACGGATATGATATGACCGAACTGGCGGCGCATATTCTCAGTAAAACCGACAAAGGCGCGCCGCTCGATTCTCTCGCAAGTAACTTTCGCGATTACCCTGAGATGATCGGATATGTGCTCATGGCTAGTTTTGTAGACTATATTATGAACACCTATGGCGCAGAATCTCTGAAGGAGTTATGGAAGCGGGGATATGCAGAGATAGAGAAGGTGCTCGGGAAAGATAAGTCTTCAATAGAAAGCGATTGGCACAAGTTCGTTCACGATCGGTACCCGAATCCACAGGTATCCGACTGGCCGGATTTAGAACAAAACGGCTGTAAGTAATAATTTACAGATAATGGTGCAATAAAAAAGGGACGGCGTTGACCGTCCCTTTTGAATTACTGAGTTATGGAAATCTACGGGCAGCAGGGGGCCGGTCCGCCTCGGAAAATATACGAGATCAAATATACGGCGTCGCCGATATTGACACTGCCGTCACAATTTGCATCGCCTGATTCCAGCGGCACAGGAGCGCTGCCGCCTTTGAAAATATAATTTATCAGGTACACGGCATCGCCGACATTGATGGATTGATCGGCATTGGCATCACCGCAGACGTACGAACTCGAGCAGTCGTTTTCTACACCATGGGTCGGGGACATCTCAATAAAGTCGCCGGAGCCGTTCGGGCAGCGACCGGTCGACAGATCGGTTGTCTGTTCGCCGAACACGACATAATCCTCGACAAGGAGCAGCGGATTCGAGAAGATGATCTCCTCGCCGGATGCACCCAGTTTGAAGTCGGCATGCAATCCAGTCTGCGTCAAATCCTCGTCGGCCCAGATAATGAGATATTCACCGGCGCCGATGCTCGTATCAGGGAAAGACCATTTCGTCGGAGTCGTGCTATCGTCCGACAGATAGAAGCCATAGAGTGATACTGCCGCGCCGGTCGGATTGTACAGTTCAATCCAATCGTCATATTCGTTGTCCTGATCCATTGCGGTGGCATCATTGTCCGCCTGGAATTCATTTATCACGACTCCTGTTGGCACTGAGGAACAATTGTTTTCCGCAGCATAGGTGGGATCCATTTCGACAAAGCTGCCGGAGCCGTTCGGACAGCGGCCGGTCGTCATATCGGTCGTTTGCTCGCCAAATATGACGAAGTCCTCGATTTCAAGCAACGGATTGGAAAATGCTATAGCTTCACCCGAGGCTCCGAGTTTGAAACTTGCATGGAGGCCGACCTGCGCGCCGTCGTCATCCGCCCAGACAATCAGGTATTCACCCGGAGCAATAGACGTATCAGGGAACGCCCAGGTATCGAGGGCGGTCGTGTCATCGGTGAGGTAGTAACCATACAACGAGACCGTCGTATCGGTCGGATTGTACAGCTCGATCCAGTCGTCATATTCGCTGTCCTGATCCATCACCGTCGAGCCGTTGTCCGCCTGGAATTCATTAATGACGACGCCCGTCGGCAGAGATGAGCATCCATTTGCAGCGCCAAACGTAGGGTTCATTTCAATAAAGCTACCGGAGCCGTTTGGACAGCGGCCGGTTGTCATATCGGTCGTCTGAATGCCGAATTCAACCTGATCTTCAACCGCCAGGGTTGGACTCGAGAAAACTACGGCCTCGCCGGAGGCGCTGAGCTTGAAGTCTGCGTGCAGGCCTTCCTGAGTCAGGTCTTCGTCGGCCCATACGATAAGATATTCGCCTGGCCCGATGGTCGTATCCGGGAATGCCCATTTGTCGATATCATCGGTTTTATCAGACAGATAGTATCCATACAGTGACACCGTCGTGTCGGTTGGATTGTACAATTCAATCCAGTCGTCGTATTCGCTGTCCTGATCCATCATGGTAACATCATTGTCCGCCTGGAATTCATTGATGACGACGCCGGAGAATTCAGTTACCTCGACGGTAATTGTATAGAATTCGAATTCGGCGCGAGCCGGCATAAATGAGGCGGCATCGCTATTCTCGGAATATACATAGTACCATAAATCGGTACTGTTCGCCGAAATCGATGCGCCGTACACGCCGTCGCCGGCGGAGCCGTCATCATGGGCGCCGTCATCGTACATCTCGACTTTCGTAAATGGGGTCGATGTATTATCCCGATATCCGAGTTGCACCGATGTGGCGCCGCTGACCGTTGCCGTTATCGATACGCTGCTGTTTGCCGGAATTGTGTCGGCCGCCGCAACGACGGTGGAAATGGTCGGCGCCGTCTGCATAAATTCCGCCTGGCCCCAAATATACGCAGCCCGCGTATTCATCAACTGAACGATGCCCGGAACGTTGCCGACGGCGGCCGTCAGGTTGCTCAGGAAATTACTATATGTATAAAACTTATTCGGGTCGGCCGCGACATCGTCATCGATGATGTCCTGCAATTCGAGGCCTCGTGTCTGGTACCAGCCATTGGAGAAATTCTCCGCTATAATCGTCTTCATATGCGCGATGTACATCTTCCGATAGGTGGTATTCTGCAGGAATTTGTTGGTTATCGGATAATAGCTGTTGGTTGCATTTAAAAACGGATCCAGTTGCTGCATCTGCGTCAGGTTCAGATGAGCGCCTCCGATGATATTGGTGAATCCCCCGAAATTCATATTCAGGTCCCACAGGATGGGGATAAAGCGGTGCGAATCGTCGCGATACAAATAGTAATTATGGGCGAAATTAATCGGACCGTCGAGATTGACCGTGAGATTACTGAAGGCCAAAAACCAGAGATGGCGATCGACATCGAGTACTTTTTCGACATCCGCTGTGTAGTTATTCAGTGTATCGACGAAATCGATCAAATCGTCCCAGCCGAAATCGGTGTCGAGCTCATACATATCCATATATGATGTCGAATCCTGGCCTTCATATCCCCAGACGGTATACAGCTGTGGCATTCCCGAAGTTTCGCCTTTGATGCGCGCGCCGTCGTCGCTGTCGAAATTCGTGCGCGTGAAATACTTGTCGACATCCTGGACGTTGGTATACAGTCCGATCAACTCATCATTGACATACACGTTGGCATAGGCGGCCAGGCCCGCTCCCATATATTTGCGACCGATTTCATAGCTCAAAACTTCGCGTAAAAAGCTGGGATCGGCAAAGACATTGGCCAGTTTCAGAGTACCGTACCCCTGGTGCTCCTGATCATCGATTATATAATCCAGCTTGATATTAAATGGGTTTTTTACTCTTGAAGGATTATAGGAACTGAATCCTTTGTATCGAACGCCGACGCTGTCGTATTCAACACCGTCGACAATCACCGAGCCCATCAGGCGCTCTTCATCGCCCGCGGCATACAGGTTATCCAGTATCTGATCCCAGTTCGGGTCATCGAAGTAAATTTGAATCGTGTGTACGACGTCGATATCGTACAAATCCTGCCCCCACGCAGGAACGCACAGCCCGCAAATCGCCAACAACACAAGTATGTACTTCCGCAAGGTAAACTCCTCTTCCCAGGGCTCTCGGGAGACGCATATATTCGGTGTGAATACACAGGCGCTGCTCCCGCCTCAATTACAATACCCTTAGCGCGTTCGGTTCAGTCTGTGCTCCTTCCCCAAATTGAACAATCAACGCAAAATGGCCGGTGCACAACCGCCGGTATATCCCTCAATTCGGGATACTTGTAACAATCCATGTTTTAAGGCGGACATCATCACTGCTGGCGAGTTACAGGCACACAATGTCGGCAGGACGTGCTCTTTTCCTAAGATCTTATGCAGTGCCGTATTTTTATTTCGACAATTTACATCAATAAAAAGACTAATCAAGCGGCAAAAAAATAAAAGAAAGTCATATTCCGGGCGATCCGTGTGCATTTGCTTGTCTTTTGTAACAATTTCAATATATTGATAGCTCTTAATCGAGATAACCCGGTTATTTGGAACTGTCCGTATTTTTGTTACAAAGGCAACTATATGGCATCGGATAGGCCTGCCAATCAATCTCGTCTGACCCGATTCGCTATCGTCGGCGCATATCTCAGGATTAACATTCTAAGAATCGTCGGCGGCTGTCTGGCCGTGTTATGCTCAATCGGACTTGCTTTGGTAGCCCCATATATCATAAAATCGATTTTTGAATTACTGGAACAGGGCGAGCCACTTGAGCGGCTGGTGCCCCGAGTGCTCCTCCTCCTCGCTATTTCCGCGATATCCGGGGCGATGGCGTTCGTTTCTCGAAAGACATTCCTGGCACTGGGTCGGGACGTTGAATTCTCACTGCGGCGGGACCTTATGGCGCACCTGACGCGACTACCGATATTGTTCTATCGACAGACCCGCACCGGCGAAATTATGGCTCGACTCAATAGCGACGTCGAAGCTGTCCGCCGGATGATCGGCAACGGCATGCTCCATGCCGCCGAGACGATTCTGACCTTTCTCATTGCTCTGCCGATGATGATATATCTGTCTCCCAAATTAACGCTGTACAGCCTGGCCCCGGCAATCGTGCTGCCGATTCTGACCAATCGACTCGGGAATGCCATCCATGCCCGCTATATCCCGATTCAGCGGAAATATGCGGAAATGACGACTGCCGTGCAAGAGAATCTGGCCGGTACCAGAATCGTCAGGGCTTATAGGCAAGAAGGGGCGCAGGTTGACGGATTCACGAAGTTATCGAATGAGTATATCAGCCTCAATCTGAGACTCGCGAGATTACTGGGTATTTTCTTTCCCCTCACGATGTTTACGGCATCACTGTTGATGCTCTCTACGTTTTACTTCGGTGGACTCGAAGTGATTCGAGGCGATATCCCCCTGGGAACGCTGGTCGCGTTTTTTGTGTATCTGGGGTTGCTCTTCTGGCCCTTGTTCGCGATGGGCGGATTGATTTCGATGTACGAGCGTGGTACGGTATCGCTGGATCGCCTCAAAGAGTTATTTGCCGAGCAACAAGAGGCCGCGCCAGGTGAAATGACATCGATGCCTCGGTCAATTAAAGGTCATATCGAGTTTAAAGATCTTTGTTTCGGATACAATGCGCAACATGCTGTGCTGGAAAACATCAGCTTTACTGCCGAGCCGGGACAGGTAGTCGGAATAACCGGCCCGACCGGATCGGGCAAAACAACGATGGTATCACTGCTGCCAAAATTATTTCCCTGTGAGTCCGGGCAAATTTTTGTCGATGGCATCGATATCAATTCATGGGATTCCGATACCCTGCGGAGAAATATTGCATATGCGACACAGGAGGCATTCCTGTTTTCCGATACTATCGCATCAAACATCGATTTGGGCCGACCTGATGGAACCGAAGCAGATATCAAACATGCCGCAACGATTGCGGCCCTGATAGATGATGCCGGAAATTCGGATATTAAACTCGATGAGATCGTCGGTGAGCGTGGCGTGATGCTGTCCGGCGGGCAAAAACAGCGCACATCACTCGCTCGGGCCATTAATCGCTCCGCCCCTATCCTCATACTCGATGATGTGACATCGGCTGTCGATAGCGAGACAGAGGCGAGAATACTTGATGCAATTCGAAAGAACATCACTGCCGGTACAACATTCATAATTTCGCAGCGTGTTTCCACGCTGAACAACGCCGACGTAATTCTTTACCTTGAAAAGGGTCGTATTATCGAAAGCGGTACATTCGATGATTTAATAAAACGTGACGGACCATTTGCCGCCATGTATCGAATGCAGAAACTGTCGGAGGAGTTGGACGTATCATGACCGACGAGCGACAGTTACATACCGAAACACCGCTATCGAAAGCGAATGACTGGCGAATTCTGCGGCGATTGCTGAGTTATGCCAAACCATATTGGTGGGCCGTCGCCTGCGGGTTATTTCTGCTCGTCATTAATGCGGCGCTGGAAATCTCCATGACGGTACTCATACAGATCGGTATCGACGAATATATTACTACCGGAGATGCCGCCGGGCTGCAAAGCACGGCATTACAGTTTATCGCCGTAATCTGTCTGATTTTGGTCACGGCATACGGGCAATTGTTTACGACTATCTGGCTGGGACAGCGCGTGCAGCATGATATTCGCACCCGCGTGTTTGCTCATATTCAAAAACAGAGTATTGCCTTTTTCGATACAAACCAGGTCGGCCGCCTGATGACTCGCGTCACGAGCGATGTGAGTACGCTCAACGAGTTGTTTTCATCATCGATTATTATGATAATCGGCGAGGGGCTCACGCTTCTGTTTATCATCGGGGCATTGCTCTATTACAACTGGCAATTGGCCATGTTGACTTTCGCGACCATTCCTCTACTGATTGCCGTCATATTCTGGTTCCGATCGAAAATTCGCAAACAATACCGGAATATCAGAACGCGAATCGCGCGGCTCAATGCGTTCGCGCAGGAGCATATTTCGGGAATCGATCAGGTGCGCCTGTATGGTATGGAGGAAAAGACAAGAGGTGAATTCGAGGGAATAAACAGGAAACTCTTTTCATCGCAGTTAAAATCCGTCCACTACTCGGCGTTGTTTTTGCCTATGATCGAACTCATTGGGGCGCTGTCGCTGGCAATTCTCATGTATGCCGGTGGTCTTCGTATCGGTGAAGGCATTCTGACATTCGGAGAACTGGTCGCGTTTATTAATCTTGTCGAGCGGTTCTTCCAACCGATTCAGAGTCTGTCTGAGGAATTCGATGTTGTCCAGTCTTCGTTGGCGGCATCGGAGAGAATCTTCCAGCTTCTCGACAATGAACCGGAGGCGACAATAGTTACCGGACAGCAGAAAGTGATGCCATCCCAGTCCATCATATCTTTCGAGAATGTCTGGTTCGCGTATGAAGGCAACAAATGGGCTCTTAAGGATATCAGTCTAGATATCTTGCCCGGAGAGAAACTGGCGGTCGTCGGTGCGACCGGCGCCGGTAAGACATCGCTGATTTCATTGCTGTATCGTTTTTATGCGAATCAGCGGGGTACGATCAGGTTGAACGGCTCACCCATTGATTGCATCCCACTCGATGATCTCCGCGCGCGGATGGGATTGATTCTCCAGGACTTTTTCCTGTTCGGCGGGACAATTGCCGATAATGTCCGGCTGGGCGACAGCGAAATCTCCGATAAACACATAGGGGATGCGCTTGAATTCGTTGGTCTCGACCTGCCGCCGGACCGGTTCCCCGATGGAATTCACTCGCCTATCGGCGAGCGCGGAGCGAACCTGTCGACGGGACAGAAGCAACTGTTGTCGTTTGCACGGGCCATCGCGTTTACTCCGGAAATACTGATTCTGGATGAAGCAACCAGTTCCGTCGATTCGGAAACCGAGTGTAAGATACAACAGGGGCTACATCGTATTCTTCAGGATCGCACGGCAATTATTATCGCGCATCGCCTGTCGACTATTTATACGGCAGACAGAATTGCGGTTTTACATCATGGTGAACTGCGTGAATTGGGGACTCATGATGAATTACTGAAGCGAAAAGACATTTACTACCGCCTGCACAGCCTCTATCAGCAATCGGCGCATGCATCTTAATGACATATCATCCCTTACAAACAACTCGCGCCGCAGTATAGACTTCACATTTCTGTTGCTCCGGGAGGTCAATAAATACCGACGTTTTCAGGAAAATCTTGAATTTATGTTACAATAATATCTTGACTTTGTACCCATAGACCATAGATTGGGCAAAGGAGCACTCAAGGGTCGAAATCTCTCGTACTAACACATTAGACACATTAGAGCCTATGAAGCAATCGCGATATTGTTTTCTGTTCGGCATAGAAGATGGAAAAGGGCTTCTTTTCAGCAGCGCCAATGGGGCATTGGCCGAGCTTGATCCGGAATCCTATCCGCAGGTAAAACGATTTCTTGCGGGGACTCCTCCCGATTCAACCAGCAATGGACACGAGTTGTGGGAAGCCCTCATTGCCAATGAGTTTTTGGTAGATGAATCGTGTGATGAGCTGGGTGAGCTTGAGCAATCGAGTATTCGGGAGCGAACCGCGAACGATACGCTCTCATTGACCATCGCGCCGACCCTTGCGTGTAATTTCGGGTGTGATTATTGCTTTGAGCGACATTCCCCGATTCGCATGAACGAGGAAACGGAAAAGGCGCTTTTGTCCTTTGCCGAACAACACCTTGGGAAGGTTAATCATCTGCAGACGACCTGGTTCGGCGGCGAACCGACTCTGTGCCTGTCGCAAATCGAGCGGCTCCAGGCCAAATTTTCCGAACTGTGTGAAAAAATCGGAGCGACATTCGAACCGGGTATGATCGTCACGAACGGGTATCTCCTCGACAAAACTATGGCGATACGCCTCAAAGCCGCCGGAATCACACTCGCACAAATCACACTCGACGGTCCGAAAGAGATTCACGACACTCGCAGGCCATTGAAAAACGGGCAGGGGTCTTTTGACCGCATTATCGAGAATGTTTCGCGAATCTACGATATTCTGCAAATTGCGCTGAGAATCAACATCGACCGGGACAATATAGATGCCGCCGCTGATATGGTCGAGGAGCTCAAGGACCGAGGCCTCTTACAGCACATTAATGTCCATTTCGCACAGGTGACGGCCTCAGGCGCGACATGCGCCTCGATTCGGGACCGTTGTTTTTCGGACCGCGAATTTTCAGAGCGCCAGGCGCAATTATACAGGAAACTCTTTGATCGCGACATCTATATGGTTGAATACCCGCAGGTATTTTCGGGCGGTCATTGCGGTGCAGTATCAGAGAATTCATTTGTCATCTCTCCCACCGGCGACATATTCAAGTGCTGGGAAGAGCTTTCTTTGGATGCAGAAAAATCTGTCGGTAATATTAGCAGCAAGGTATCAACGCATCGTCAGCAGGAAAACGGTGAAAATTATCTCGCGTGGGATCCCTTTTGCAAATCCGAGTGCCGGAAGTGCAATATCCTCCCTATTTGCATGGGCGGATGTCCGGTACAGGGGATGCGAATGGGAGACCCGGATAAAGGAGCATGTTCCCCTTTCAAGTATAGCCTGAAGGAAATGCTTGTATTGAGGTATCTTTGTAACGCTCGAAAGGAGGTGAGTACATGAAGTTGATCGAACAGCCCAAGAAGGGTAATCCGCAGAAACATTGCCCGTGCTATCTGAAACTGTTTTTGATTATTCCGCCGGGTCAATGATGTAATGAAATAAGCATCGAGTGCGCCGGTTGAAATGCCGGCGCGCTCGAAATTCGCTCGCGCTGCAAGAAAGGTATGGATGTGACAATGGAACGAGAATTATCGCTGCTGGGCTGGGAGATTACCAATGCCTGTAATCTGCATTGTCCCCATTGTTACAATCCGCTCGTCCAAAAGCCGCAGGAAGAACTCACGACTCCGAAATGCCTGGAAGTTATCGATTCCGCCGCCGACCTCGGGACTTCCATGATCGGCTGGACCGGCGGCGAACCGCTCCTGAGAAACGATCTTGAAATCCTGATCTCTTATGCCTTCGAAAAACACGGCATCAGATCGAGCATCACGACCAATGGCGTACTGCTTGATAAGGAGCGTGGGAAAAAGCTCCTCGATGCCGGAATGAGGAATATCCAGATAAGTCTCGATGGAACGACTGCCGAGCGAAGCTGGAACATTCGCCGTACCACGGACGATGAATTTGCATCCATCATCAATGCCGTGCATGTTTGCAGAAATCTCGGTATCAGCGTCCACCTCGCGATGTTACTGGGGGCCGAGAATCTGGATGACGGCTATGAGATGTTAAAACTGGCCGAGGAACTCGGTGTTTTCGGCATCCGCTTCTGCGGCTTCACTCCCGAGGGACGCGCTCGCAACTCGAGAATTCAGGAAAGATTCCAATTCGGCAATCGTTTGGCGGAACTGCATGAGTTTATCACCGAAGCTTCGCAGTTGGAGTCGATACAGTGCGTCTTCGATCCGGGATTCGGCCCGGTGCCGCCTGATTACTGGTTCCATGAATGCATTGCAGGAATACAGACCTGCTATATCAAGGCTAACGGGGATGTGTTTCCATGCACTGCCATGCTGTACGATCAGTTTATCGTCGGTAATGTGAAAGAAAAATCACTGGAAGAGTTGTGGGAATCCCCCGCCATGACAGGCATGTCATGTGTTCCATACGATGAGATCGAGGGGCCGTGTGCATCATGCGACAATACGGAAAACTGCAAAGGGGCATGCCGCAGTTTGACATATGCGCACACCGGCAGTTTCACGGAGTCCTTCCCCAATTGCCTCTACCGCGCGGCGCAGAAAGTAAAATCCCCGAAATAGCTACATTATCAAATCCAATGCTTTGTGTATTTTGAGTAATTAAACTCGTCAATTGCTTTAAGGAGTGTCGTCGTCGGAGGTAAAGTAACTCCTTTAAGTTTATCGGAAATATTTTTCATTATTTCGATAAAGGCGATGTATTTTTGTTCCGGGTCTTCCGAATAATTACATTTGTATTCATTTGCAATTGCCTTATCCCAAAGTGGAAAAAACCCGGGAGCACATAAATGAAGGGCTTTTGCCACCGCCACTGGTGATTTACTGGTACCATTATTATTCGTAATTTTTAAGGCATCTAAAAAATCAAGAAATAAATTCCTGATATCCTTATCATCATTGACTGAATTATATGTAGCAATATCTCTTTTTCTGAAATTGGTGAGAAGCGATAAATTTCCTAAAATGGTAGATTCAAGAAGATCATAATCGAATTTTCCAAAGCGATAAAACGCTGCATTCCAAGTCAGCAGCAACACACTTAAGCCATCAACCATTTCAGATGACTGCCCCCAAAAATGCTCTACCACAAACGTAGCTGTTTTATAAAAGCCATCCCTTTCTTCGTTTTTGGCAAACGCATTCATTCCTTTATTAATTTCAGCCGGTGTAATGATTTTCTCTACTCCCATAGAATTGTACCTCCTGCAAAAAATGATGGGAAAGGCGGCTGCCTACCGCCTTCCCCTGATACTGACTGCTCGAGAACATCCAATAGCAGTTAGAAAGCAATTTGCAATTGCGAGCGGACCAGATAATCCGTGCGGTCGCCGTCCATTCGATCATGGGTCGTGAAACCGAAATCATTTTGTAATTTCAGTCCATGCCCATCAAGATACACATTGAAGCCGACTGTCCCCTCTTTTTCCCACAAGATCATCCCGGCGTTCTTGTACTGAGAAATGATATCGCTGTCCATTGTCGCATTTACAATCGCCTGCCCGCGACTATATGCCGCATGTCGGATATCCTTCTCGGTGTCGACTTCGGTGAATCTCAGGGAGAATTCCACTCGTGAGTTCACCCGATAGGCACATTGAATAAGAATACCAGTAAATGCCAATTGGGTGCGATGCGAATCACCCATCCTGACAAACCCCAAATAGTGCGCCGCCATACATGAGGCCCCGTTGACCTTAAACAGGATTTCCTCGGAAAGTCGCACTGCCAGATCCTCGTATTGAACCGGATCGAGATCCCACGCCGCACTGATGCCGACGCTTATCCCCAGCGGTCCGCGCTTTTCATCCGAATCCGACCTGACATCGATCTCCTCTTCATTATATGAAAGATGGGCGACCAGTTCCGGGTGAAACTCGGCTTTGGGTGCTGATTCGGATAAATCCGAGCGGTTGATTATTTCCTCGCCATAAACCGCAGACAGGCCAATAGCATGCGACCCGCGGGCATTGACGCCGTTGAAGATACCGAATTCATATCCGTACATGGAGGGTTTTTCATAGCCATTGTGAATCGTCAGTCCCATCTGCCGTTCGGCTCCGAAATATTTCGTCACGAGCGACCAGTCGACAAATGTCAGCCGCTGGAATGATTGGATTCGATACCGCGTGAATGGGATTTTATACTGACCGATTCGCACCTGGAATTGAGGCCTTATGGCCACATCGAAGTAGCAGTCCATTAATTCGATAGCTCCCGGCGCGGCGCTCAGGTGCAATTTGAATTTCGTGCGATATTCGGGAACGGAAACGACTATCGTTGGGCGGATGCGCCGTACTTTCATATAGATCGATTCGTCCGATTCCTTACCTGGCCCGAGATCCTTGCTTTCGTACACCGTTTGAAACTGCCCGACGCATTGCAGTCTCGCCGTGGTGCTGCTGTCGGCATTCGAAATCTCGAATGGCCCAACCGTTCCGGATACTCCCCCGACCATACAGAACAAGCACATTCCAATGATGATAATTCTCATGACTCCAGATTCCTCCTCAATGCAGCCCTGCTCAGAGATCCACACCTGCCAGATGAGCCGTCTCAATAATGAGATCGCGCCCTCGCAGAACCCCGACCAGCTTCCCGTTTTTCGTGACCGGAATATTAATCAGTTTATGCTCGACTAATAGGTGCACGGCCTCCATTAACGGCGTATCCACCTCGACGGTCACCGGTTTGCGCACCAGTCCTTCGATTGTCCTCTTGCCAAACACCTTGCTCTGCGCCAGTAACATGCCGGTAAAATACGATGCATATGGCGAATCGCGCAAGGCGTCCGGAATAAGAAACTGCAATAAGTCCGAGAAACGAATCATGCCGAGGAAATTATCATGTCGATCATATACCAGTGCGGACCGTACCTGTCCGTACTTCGAACCGACAGAGATCGGTCTCCGATAGGCGTCGGCGATTGCCTTGAGCACCGATGTCAGCATCTCATCGACGTATACGCGCGGATAGAGATCCGGCGGTGCCATCAATTCGGAGATAGTCGGCTCGCGCATCATGTCGCCGATATTGCGCTCCAGCAACCTGTGTATGCGTTCGCTGAGTTGATCGACATCGACCGGTTTTTGGATGAAATCGACGATGTCCAACCTGATTCCGGCCAGCGCCGTATTATAATCTCCATGGCCGGTCAGGATGATCACCGGTATATCGTCATTCGTTTTTCTGAGCTCTTTGAGTGTATCGATTCCCGACATACCGGGCATTTTCTGATCCAGAAGCACAATATCGGGATGTTCCACGGCGATGACATTCAATCCGGCCGCGCCATCTTCGGCCTCCAGCACTTCGAAACCTCGCCGCGACAGCCCCTGTGAAATAGCTCGCCGGAAGTCCGCCTCGTCGTCGACGATCAAGAGCCGAATGTGTTGACTCTCTCTATTCATATTCATACTCCTTGACTTCACTCTTAATAGTTGGCAAGGCCGCTAAAGCCTAAGAACGACCAATACAGTGTGGTCAGCAGGATTAAAACTGCGAAAGAAATAATAGTGCAGATGATGCCTGCTCGCAGAAAATCCTTCGCCGTCAAATAGCCGCTCGAATACACGATTGCGTTCGGCGGGGTCCCGATAACCAGCAGATATGCCATCGATGATGCGCACGCGGTCGCCAGTCCCATGAACGGAATCAGTGTCGTGCCTGGATTGGCAACAGCGGCCATATTCAGCGTAATAGGGCCGACCGACGCAGCCGCAGGACCGTCGGCCATAAGATTCGTCATAAACACTGTCACCGCGCTTCCTGCCGCCAGCAGGGCGGTTCCCGATGCGATTCCGATCGAGGCCATTCCTTCGACAATCGAGCGGGCAATCCAATATGCCGCGCCGGTTTCATCAAGCGCGCGACCGAAGACAATCGCGCCGGCATATAACCACACGACGCCCCAGTCGACCTTTTCATGGTAATCGCGCCAGTTAACAATACCGGTCAAAAGATACGCCACTGCACCCGCAATTGCAATGACGCCGATACCCAATCGAATGCCGATTAATTTATGTATCAGGTTGTTTTCCGTCACCCATCCGAAGAACATCACGAGGAACACGATGACAGCGATAATCTGCTGTTTGTTCCAGTTGCCCATGTGGCCGATATCTCGTTTCAGGGCATCCATGGCCGGGCGCAAATCTCGTATTTTGGGACGAAACGTCCGATTGATGACGAACCAGGTGATCGGCATCATAATAAATACGAACGGCATACCATATAACATCCACTGCCCGTATCCGAATGACAGGCCGAACATGTCTTCCATATAGGTCATCATGATGACATTGCGGGCACCGCCCGACGGCGATCCGAATCCGCCGATGTTACAAGCCATCGCAATCGTAATCATCATTAACTTGGCCAGCTCACCGTCTTCCGGTACCTGTTTGGACAGGCTGTTGCCGTACAGCACGATACCAATGGGGAGAAAAATCGCCGCCAGGGCATGGTCGGAGATAAATGACGCCGCCGGCGCAATGACCAGTACCATGATGGCCGTCACCCATGCGACGCTGGGTTTGGCCAGCCTCTTGAAGATCAGCAGACAAATTCGCTTATCGACACCGGTCTTGACGAATGCCGCGGCGAACATCAGGCTCCCCATGATAAACCAGACGGCATCGGACCAATAGAGTTGTGCGATTTCCGTCCGAGGTATCACGCCGGAGAAAACGAGAATCAACCCGACACAAAAGGCTACACCCGGCAGCGGCATCGCCTCGGTTATGAAGCAGGTCACGACAAAACCGACCATCGCGATGCAAATAAGGATGTTCATCGCCCATTTGTCGACGCGCGCCTTCTGTTTATCCGTGAGTTGATCATACACAAGCTTGTCGTGTCGCAGGCTGCGGGCCTGGACGAGCACCTGCTGGACCTTGTCCGCCTCCAATCCGCTGACGAATTCCTTGTATTTATTGAAATTCGCCTCGGTGCACACGACACCCATTTTCTGAATGTCCTTCATTTTTCGCTTCAGCAGCGTTTCCTTCTTCGATGCCCCCTGCATCATAACGGCGTTCATCGTCTCGGCCGTGAGTTTCTGCCATTGCTCGACATTATCGATGTCATTATCGAACAACTCCAGTACGATGAACTGCTCGACCTCTTCCCGGCCGACGGTATATTCGACTGCGACATCCCGCATGCTGTCGGGAATCGGACACAGCAGGATCACGACGAACAATCCGATGGCAATCGAAAACCGCTTGTAATCTATATACCGGTCATAGGCGCTGATCTTCGCTTTCAGTTTCTCTCCCATGCCTAACGTCTCCTTCAAAACGATAGAGCCCTTTGCAAAATGAATTGAGGCGATACAACTCGTCTATCAATTCGGGTAGCGCTTTAATATGTCGTCGATAAGTTTTTTTTGTTCTGTTTCCAGAATTTCGCGTCGGCGCCTGAATAACCGGTGAATCGTTTTCACGAGTTCATCGATGTCCGGCGGCTTTCTCAAATATTCGCCGGCACCCAGCCTGACGCCCTCCAGCGCCGCCTCGACCGACGGATGTCCGCTGAGCAGAATCACCTGAATACTGGGATATTGCTTCTTCACTCTTCGCAGAACTTCGAGTCCATCCATGCCGGGCATTTTGACATCGAGCACCATGATATCGACGAGGCTATCCTGCAGGATCTCAAGGGCTCGTTGCCCGCTGTTGGCTGTGAGCGGTTGAATCTGGCGACGCGAGAAAAGACGTGACAGCGATGAGAGTAATTCCTCCTCATCGTCGACAATGAGAACACGAACCTGCTCGTCGACATTGGGCGTTTCGGATTTCTGCGATTTCGCCTCCTCCTTGTCTTTCGCCGCAATGACTGCATTGCGAGCCTTGCGAGCAAGTTCCTCGATCTCCACGGGTTTTGACATATAGCTGGCAATACCCTGTTTCGACGTGTGAAAGGCATCCGATATCGACGGATGCCCGGTCAGGATAATCACCGGCAGATTCGGATGGCGGCTGTTGATTTGATTGAATACTTCAATACCGTCAATGTCGGGCATCTTTACATCGAGCACGATGATATCAAACTGCTCAGCCGCTATTTTATCGAGGGCCGTTACGCCGTTCGGCGCCACCGATACCGTAAAGCCTCGCCGATTGAGCGCCTGCGAAGTCGCCAGCAGAAACATCTCCTCGTCGTCCACCAGCAACAGCCGAATAGGGTGTGATTGAGTTTCCATGATATTCTATTCTCCAACCTTTCCGGTTTTCTCTGTATTTTGAAAAGCCAGGAGCAATCGCACGGCCGTGCCTTTGCCGACCTGACTCTTAATTTCCATATCGCCTCCCCATGAGCGCACGATTCCATAGCAGACTGATAAGCCAAGCCCTGTACCCTTGCCGACCGGCTTGGTCGTAAAGAAGGGCTCGAATACGCGGTCAAGAATCTCGGGCGGAATCCCGGTTCCCGAATCGGCGACTTCCACCAGCACTCGCTCGTCATTCGCGTCGGCTCGGATAGCGATTCTGCCGCCGGTCGGCATCGCATCAAAGGCGTTGTTGATCAGGTTCACGACGACCTGCTCGATTTCAATCGGATCCGCCAATACCGGCGGGAGTGAGTCGTCTACTTGTAATTCAATTGAAATATTGCGGAGGCCGGCCTGGCGATCCATTAGTTCTTTAATCTCATGCAGGCGCGGCGCCAATTTCGTCGGTTCAATATGCGGTTCCTTCGACCGCCCGAACTGCAACAGCTTTTGAGTTATCGCACCACATCGCCGTACCTGGTTCTGACACCGCTTGACCGATTCCATCGCTTGCTCGAAGTCGACTCTGGTTGCATTCGCATCACCGAGAATATCGGCGATGTTGGTTTGCTCGGCTCCGATAATTGCCAGCGGATTGTTTATCTCATGGGCCAACCCGGTCGTAAGTTCGCCGATCGAGGCCAGTTTCGATGAGCGCAGGAATGCCTTGGACAGGACTTCTCGTTCGGCCGTCACCTTTTCAATCTGTCGCGTGAGATGCCAGGTTGCTAACACCGTCGCCAGCACGAGGACCAGCACCGCCGCCAGAACGACATATGCGCCGCGAGCGATCGCCTGATCCACCGGCGCCTGGATACTTGCCCGATCCTGCTGGACAACCAGGAGCCAGCGATTATTATTTATCCAGGTCATCGCTCGAATCATTGTCCTGTCGCCCGCATCGACGTAAGAATCCCGTAATCCGGTAAACGGCTCGATATGTTTTAATGATGATGTGTCGAGCACTCGGCCTTCGTGCGGGGTCGTTTGAAAAAGACCAGCCCGATTGACAATAAAGGCTTCGCTGCTGCCGGCGGTGAATCGGGACTGCACCAATTCATCGAATTGCGCGCTGTTGATCGTCGCCCGAAGTACCCAGACCTTGCCGTTTTTGGCCGAGCGAACCCCGATGACGCAGTGCGGCACCTGGCGGAACCCCAAGAAAACATCGCTGACATAGTAGCCGCGCACCAGCACTTCGCGAAACCATTCGGCATCCTTGTAATTGCGGTCGAGCAAATCGTAGGGCCCGACATAGGCCAGATGCTTTCCCTGCTCGTCGATGATGCCGAGGTCCACGAATCCCTGGTCCGATACCTGATTTAGCTGATTGAAAATTTCCTGAAGCCGGTCGGGTTCCGCCAGCTTCGACAGACCGTACCCCTCGGACACTAATTGCAGTAAGTGACGCTGACCATCCAGATGGGCATTGATTGCCCCGGCATGCCGATCTACCGACTCACGCATTAAATCCAGCGATTTTTGCTCGAGCAGATTCCCGAATACGACCCACGATCCGATCCCGGCCAGAAGCAGCGGAATCAGGGCGGCAATCAACAGGACGGCAACGATTCGCCATTTCAGGTTTTTCTGTGTCCCGAGATATCGATTGAGGAATTTATTGTCTTTGTAATCCGGCATTGTCGTGCCCTTTCCATTTTTATGCTGCTTAGGCAAATAGCAAAAGCAGGGCCAAAATCGAACATTGTTTATTAATACATTATTTATTAATAGGTTATGGGAATAAATCCCCTTGACAGACGACTCAATCTATTCTATTATAGAATCAGATTTTCTATTTCAGAATTACTGGAGATCCATGGCGGAGCATCTGTCATTGCCAAAATATATGGCGCCGGTTGAAAGCAAAGCGTATCGTGACGCTCTTGAGATGGCCCGCATGGTCTCCGAATATGACTCCTCGGTTTTATTAAGCGGCGATACGGGGGTCGGAAAGGAAATCGTCGCTCGATTCATTCACGATAGCTCCCGGCGGGCCGAGCGATCCATGTTAACGATCAATTGCGCAGCTCTTCCCGCCGCATTATTGGAGAGTGAATTATTCGGGCACAAGGCCGGCTCGTATACCGGCGCGGTCACCGACCGGGTTGGGCTGTTCGAACAGGCGGCTCGCGGGACTGCCTTCCTCGATGAAATCGGCGACGTCGACGGCGCCATTCAGGTCAAACTCTTGCGCGTGTTACAGGAGCGGGAAATCCTGCGCATCGGCGAGAACATTCCTCGCCGAGTCGATATCCGAATTATTGCCGCAACGAATATCGATCTGACCAGTGCGGTCGCCGAGGGGCGTTTCAGAAAGGATCTTCTGTTTCGTCTGCGCGTCGTCGAGATTCGCGTCCCGACGCTGGCTGAGCGACGCGAGGATATCCTGCCATTGGCGCATCATTTCATGGATGAGCTTGCGGCGCGAATGCATCTGCCCGACCTGACATTGAGCGAGGATTGCAATACCTATCTTCTCGATTATCCGTGGCCGGGCAATGTTCGCGAATTGTATAATGTGATTGAGCGGGCGATTATCTTTAGCCGAGGGAAAATGATTCGGCCGGAACACCTGCCGAAGGAAGTTCTCAAACCGGAATTAATCGCCGCGACAACGACCGATTATGTGCCACGGAGTTTGGAGGCTATCGAGCGCGAGCATATTGTAAAGACGCTGGCGCACACAAACGGCAATCGGCCCCGCGCGGCGAAAATCCTCGGAATCAGCCAATCGACCCTCTGGCGTAAATTGCAGGAGTAGTCTATTATATTCTCCCAATTCCTCCCTTTATTTCAACAACAGCATCTTTTTCGATTCGGCGATCCCATTCGCCTCGATTCGATAGCAATAGACGCCCGTCGCGGCTCGCCGACCGGCCTTTGTCATACCATCCCATACGACACGATGTTCCCCGGCGCCAAGTTCGGCATCAACGAGTGTCGCTACTTCTTCGCCAAGCAGGTTATATACAACCAGCCTGATGTTCGATTTCTTAGTCAATGAGAATGTGATTTCCGTTTCCGGATTGAATGGATTGGGATGATTCTGGTTTAATGCGAACTGCGGCAGCGTGCCCTGGTTTTCGTCATCCGCCGCTGTAATCATTGCCGGATCCTTCTCCAGTTTGACGACATACATATCATTATCATCGTTGGCTGTGGAAGTCGACTTCCCGGCGACAATATATCCCGAATCGGATGTCTGTTGAATACAAAAGGCGAAATCCGTGCCGGTGCCGCCGAATGCCTTTGTCCAGATCGTATCGCCGATCGCATCGGTGCGCACGACCCAGACCTGCGCATTTTCAGTTCCATTCGCCGGATACATGAGGCCCGCCATAACGAAACCGCCATCAAAGGTTCTGCGCAGAGAATATGCCTTATCGGGAAATTGATTGCCGTAGTGTCTGTCCCACAGTTTATTGCCGTTCTCATCCAACCGTAACAGCCAGAATTCATCATCCAGGAGAGTGACCGATTTGTGTCCGGTGGCCGCATAGCCGCCGTCGGGCAATTGAATGACTGAGCTTCCGTATCCGCTCCCATAACTGCGTGTCCAGAGTGTGTCGCCGTCGACATCGAGCTTGGCAAGAAACATGACGGTTCCCCCACCGATAGCAATCGCGCCGCCGTCGGATGTCGGAGTGATTTCATGGAAATCCAGCGACCGATCGATTCTCACTTCATTGAGAATATGACCGTCCGAATCTATTTTTACGAAATACCAGCCGCCGATATCATTGCCGGCGATCATATAATTGCCGTCGAGGGTTTTGCACATACTCCTGGCAGATGTGGCGGTATCGATTCCCCCGTAAACGGTTTCCCATTCCCGACGCCCGCCCGCATCGGTTTTAACGACCCAGATATTGGTACCGTCCGGGAAAAACGAATTTTCCCACCCGCATACCATAAAGCCGCCGTCAGCGGCATTGACCACACATCCGGCGACATCGCTGTTTTCACCGCCATAAGTACTATCCCACATAATGTGGCCGCTCGCATCGACTCGCACGACATAAAAGTCATCATCTCCGGTTCCATACGGCATGTGAAAATATTGTCCGGCAATAACAAAGCCTCCGCTTTCAACCTCGATTACGCAATGGGCCCAGTCATGACCGCTGCTTCCATACATGGCCTGCCATTCGATATCAGGCGCTTCGGCCGATGCCAATGTTGGAATTAGACATACGAGCAATCCGAGAATCAGGCACCTGTGCACGGCAACCTCCTCGATTAAATATGTAAACTATCCGGAGTGCTGAAAAGTTGTCGCGGTCGCCACTACCTACAATCAGGATCATTGCCGACTAGTGGTACCGCCGTGCCGCAGCCGTTTCTCCGGTGTTCTATTCAGTTGTCAGATTGTCATTCGAAAGATGTATTCGTGCCTAAAATATAGCAATCGAGGGTCAGTGTGTCAATAACAGACTCTGTACTACTCATCTCTATTGTTTTCGTCAAAGCAGTACTTATAAATAAATAGCTCGCAGGCTTTCGTAAAACCGAATTTATGACAAATCGGCGCCGATGACCGTTGATCCGCCATCACGATAACGGCTTTGATCGAATCGCCGATGACATCATTGATGCGCTTCTGCAATAGCGCCCGATACATACCTCGGCCTCGAAATTCGGGCAGCGTTGTCGCACCGCTCAATAAGGCGATGGGCAGGTCGGGATAATACGTTGAAAATGCGCATCCGACGGGCTCGTCGACTCCGTCCATTAATGCCGCATAGGTTCGAAGGCGAATCTTTTCCTTCATCAGAAACAGTGTTCGGTGAAATTTGACGGATGACTCCATCGGCATCTCGAACCCTTCCGCCATGATTCGAATCGTTGCAGCGTCCTCTACAATCGGAATTTCCGAAATCCGAAAGTCAGTCTCGGCCATATTATATTCCTTCAAATTCGACATATACAATCCATCAGACGGTGAAACCGGGATGAATTCGTTACATTCGAGATATTGTGCGAGATTGCCCGGAGTCGAATTCGGACCGATTACCCAGATAAAATCCAGTTTCCTCTTTCGATAAAAATCGATAATCTCATGTATCGTTGATTCCGCATTGGCTTCTGTCAGTTTCGCGAGGCTCACGCGGTTGGAGAAATGATGCCGGTCATCCGAGAAATTCAGTAGATATCGGTCGGTCGAAATATATTCAACCAAACCATCGATCTGGGGCCACAGCGAATTCGACCGCTCGATCGCCTCAGTAATAACATGAATTCCAATATCACACATACCGCAATCTACTATCGGGTCGGGATAATAGCCATTGGAAAAATATGAATTCCAAATAAACATTGAGAAGAACGGTTGACAGTGACCGGCACATTAATAGATTACTGGAAAGGATAGGGCACTACTCCAAGAGTCAGTACATTTGAATGCATCGCTGAATGAAAGGACGTTGACGTGTCAGTTTTCCATCGCACCGCATTAGTCTGTTTGGTTTTCCTTACCTTTGCCGCGACAGTAATTTTCTCGCTTTTCCTCGCCGGTGATGTGAAAGCAGAAGATGAACATATATCTCAAGTCGAAAATACTCTACTCCCGCCGGTATTGATACAGGGTGAGCGACCATATACGCTTGAAGAGCGAATGCAGTATTATCATGTCCCGGGAGTCAGTATCGCCGTTATAAATGATTATAAGATCGACTGGATAAAGCACTATGGACTCAGTGACGCCGAACTCGGAACACCTGTGACTGATAGCACTATGTTTGGAGTAGGATCTCTGAGCAAAGCCGCGGGTACAGCGGTAATTTTGCACCTCGTATATGAAGGAAGACTCGGACTCGACGATGATGTCAGGGATTATTTGCGGTCCTGGAATATACCGGAAAACGAGTTTACGAAGGAATCGGCGATCACGGTTCGCCGATTATTAAATCATTCAGGTGGTTTTCGGTCGAGTCCTCCTCATTCATTTTCTCCCGATAATATGCCGAGCGTGATTGAATACCTCAACGGTGATCCCCAACGAGGTATCCAGCCTGCCGTTATCGACTATACCCCGGGAACTGCTTTTCATTATTCCAATTCCGGATTTGGTGTTCTTCAGGTCATGGCGGAGGACATCACCGGAGAACCATTCGCTGAATTCGCGCGGAAATCAGTTTTCGAGCCTCTTGGCATGGCGCGCAGCACATTCGAACAACCGCTGCCGGCCGCAATCGATGCCAATGCCTCCGCGGGGCACGACAGGAATGGCCGAGTGTATGAAATCAAGCGATATGCATATCCTTGCCTGCTGGCGGGGGGCTTTTGGAGCACTGCCGAGGATTATGCCAAATTCGTTATCGAAATACAGCGAATCCTGCGCGGCGATTCCTCGACGGTGATGTCTCCGGACCTGGCAAGGCAAATGACGTCGCCTCAGGAAGCGAAGGAATACGGGTTGGGCGTTTTCATGCGCTATCGAGACGATGTGACCTACTTCAGTCATATCGGAGACCTGCGTGGGTTCGTCGCCGGATTCACGGCTCACCCGACCGACGGATATGGCGCCGTCGTCATGACAAACGGCCAGAACGGTATCAACCTTGCCCGGGAAATTATGGCCGGCGTCGCATCAGTCTATGGCTGGCAGAGTTATTTGCCGAAAGTCCGGGGGCTATTCGCTCTCGATGCCGATACGAAGGCTCAATATCTCGGCCGCTATCTCATCGGTTTCGATCAAATCTGCCGCATCTCCGAGCAGAATGGAATTCTATATGCCGCTATTCCCGGAAATCCCGATTTAAGACTATATCCGGTGACAAAGGACACGCTCGTATCCAAAGAGCGCCTGGGACACATCGTGTTTTCCTCGAATGCCGACGGCATCGTTAACGCCTGTATTCCCTTTATTTCGGATGATATCGGCCGACTTCCCGCATCAGAGACTATCGCGGGCAAACTGTCCGCAGATGATAAGACGCCTCTTGAAATGGTGCTGGCTGGAGAATTGGAAGAGGCGATCGAGCAATACAAACAGCACAAACAAGACGCGCCGGATGATCCGCAGGTATCGGAGAGCCGCTTCAATCGACTCGGGTATCAACTCTTGAGTCAGGACAATTTACCCGCGGCGCTGGCGATTTTCCAATTGAATACGGAACTGTATCCTGAATCGGGGAACTGCTGGGACAGCTTTGCCGAGGCACAGTTTATGAGTGGTCACAAAGAGGAATCTCTGCGGCTATATAAAAAGGCTCTGGAAATCAATCCGAAAAACGATAATGCGAAAAAGTGGATAGAGAAACTGGAGGCGGAAGTTACTGAAGAATAATACGAAAAAATTCGTATTCACGGCCTATTTTGCTGTGCCGTTGTGATTGCCCAGACATGACTCTCGTGAGCGGCTCCGGCGCGAAACTCATCAACCGAGATCCACAGCGATTTATATTCCGGTTTTGATAGTAAATGACCGGGATTGATGAATTCACAGAGATAGAAACGGCCGATTTTATTGACGAACACATTTTCGGCAGGGATATCGACGAATTCTCCGGCGCCTCCGATTATCTCTCCGATTCGCACGGCAAAACCGGTCTCTTCGATAAATTCTCGCGCGAGCGCTTCTTTTGCATTCTCGCCATCATCTATACCGCCGCCGGGCAGGAAATACCTGCCATGATGCTCGACGCAAAATATGTAGTCGCGCGCATTGAAGACAACTCCATAGGCACTTGGTCTGTCGATATATTTATTGGCGGGTGTGGGTGTGCCGAATTGTCGCAAGGGCACTTCCTTCTGTATTAAGGTGTGATAGTGAAACCAGGACTTGTAATCGAAAGCACAGCCTATCAATCGATAGCAACGATATCCTGTTCGCCGCGCTTCACATCGAATCGATTGGGCTCGGGATCGACATTCAGCTTGATCCCCAACTCTTTGGTAATCTGCTGTCCGATACTGTGCGCCACTCGCTGCAGAGTCGGATGGACGAACCGTGAATCGCGAATCTCTACCATATAAATCGTCGCCGGTAAATCACCGGTGAAGCGGTTCGATGTATTGTAGCCGATGGGAATAAAATACTGTTGTAATTCGCGAGGTAAACCAAAGTCGCCAATAGATAGCTCGATCATCTTCAAATGCCCCGGCAGTTTCGCCCGAACCTCTTCCGGCAGATTATCAAAATACCACTGGTTGAATCCAAGCTCGGTTGTCAGAAGCGGCATCCGCTGAGTGATGGCTCGGTGTCTTTGAATATCCCGGAATGAGCCGAAATCCAATCGGTATTGCACATCGACTGTCCCGACCTGCCCGACGAATTTCGGCAGCCCGGTCTTGATCGGCCGCTTCGTGAATAGATCATCGAATTTTTTTAACTCCTTGCGGTCGATATGCCTGAAATCGACAATCGGTTCCTCGGGACAGTTCGCATCATGATAATAGTAGTTTTCGGCGATGACATCCTGGTACGCCTGGGTATAATCGGGAATTTCGTGCCCGAAAGAATGTGGGTGATGTTGCTTGAGCGCTTCCTTTACCGCCGCAGCGATGTTCCGAACCTCGGCCAGCGGATGATGAGTCAGAAACATCAGGCGATCGGACGCCTGCCGTAAGTCAGTGTGCCATGCGAAGTTCGTCGAGGCTCCCGCCGGGAGGAGACTCCGCGTGATATCGAATGTCCGGGCATCGATGGCCTTGTTATAAATCGATGCTTTTTCACTGTCCTGTTTCGGGTTGAGTCGTTTCAGATGTTCTCGCGTCGGTTCCTGTGCGTCGATATAAAACTGCCGCTGTTTTTCCAGTAATTCTCGGCCCTTGTCCGACCGAGTTGGATCAATGAAAGCCTGCTGCGAGAAGTCCAGATAGCGGGTTGAGGATTCCTGGCCTCGGAATAACGGATTGTCCTGCACGGCCTTAACAGCAGGCATCGAGACCCCCTCGATGAAAATTGTCGTGTCGCCGCAGTCTCCGATGGAGTGGTGCCCGTAGCCGACATAGAACTTTTCCATGAAATTGTCGGCGCCTTTTTTGGCCAGTACTTCGAGGTGGCTCTTGAGGCCGCCGGTCGAGCGGGAATGGAGAGCCTGGAGCATCGCCTCGGCCTCGGAATCGATAATGGCTCCCGTATCGAGGACAATAACTTCGCCTCCGCCTTCGATATCGACGGCAGTGTGTTTCAGTTCGGACAGTTCTTTGGCCATGACAGGATCCCCGAGGGTTGGCGTTTCTCACACGAGTAGGTCAGTTGTTGTACGTTCGTGAATATAAAACGTGGGCCGGAAAATGGCTATGATAAAAAGGCTGCCACCATTATAAAATGGGGAATGTGTGAGTAGCCGTTTCTGTCGGGAAATTGGCCACTATTCTGATTTCGCCTCGAATTTATTTCGTCGGGCCATGCTCAAGAATGCCGATAAATGGTCGATTTTGTCTATAAACAGTGATTTGAATGCTTTGACACAATTGTGGGGGAGTTTATGAAAAAATCGTTCATACTTATCAGCTTCGTCTTTCTGCTTGTTTGCCTGATTGGACCGGAGGCTTACGCCATTCAGTATTTTAACTCGTATACCGGCAATTACGTCGGATCATATCCCTATGGTATTGCCACCGCCGATTTTAACGGCGATACTTACGCAGATTTGGTAACCGCGAACTATGCCGCAGGCACGGTCTCGGTACTTCTCGGAAACGGAAACGGGACGTTTGCGACGCATGTCGATTATTCGACCGGCGCCTCGCAGTATCCGTATTTCGTCGATACAGGCGATATGGATGGTGACGGCTCTATTGATATCGTCACCGGCGGAAGTATGGGAATCGTAATTTTTTATGGAGTCGGCGATGGTACGTTCGGCACTGCCCAGGTGTATTACTTCGCCCAAGCCGTTTTGGATGTTGTCGTGGCTGACTTCAATAATGATACTTACCCGGATATCGCAACGTCACACGCGGTCCGCGACTCGGTTGGTATTCACATAAACAATCATGACTCGACATATTCAACTCATTTTGTCGCCACTGCCAATGGAACCGTTTCTCTGGCGGCAGGATATTTGGATTCCGATAATTACATTGATTTGCTTGTCGGATGCAGCGAAGGACGGGTCTGGAATCTGAAAAACGATCAGGCCGGTAGTTTTGTCGCGACCGAGGTCCATATTGGAAACCTGTCCGATCCGCCCACAATCGCCATTACCGACTTAAATGGCGACAATATCGGTGACTACGGTATGGCCCATGCGGTCAATGATTTCTTGTACACTTACCTAAATGACGGCGAAGGTACCTATAGTATCGACCACGCGTATGTGGTTACGGATAATCCGACTTCCATTCATTTCGCGGATGTCGATTTCGATGATGACCAGGATATTCTCCTTACCATCGGCACGACTAATGAAATTGAATTGTATCTCAATAATGGGTCGAATGCATTCGCCTATGACTCTTCATATACCGTTGCAGGAGCACCGAAGGATATGGTTTTTGCCGATTTTGACGGCGACACCTATCCGGATATGGCAGTCACATCCTATACGACCGATGAGGCCGCCATATTATTCAGTCGCCTCTCGCTAATTCTCTCGGTCGATGATACCGACGGCGCTATTCCGGATGAATTTTCACTGGAGCAGAACTACCCGAATCCGTTTAACCCGGCGACCACGATCAGATTTTCTCTGCCGCAATCATCTCATGTGAAGGTGGAAATCTATAATATGCTCGGCCAATCGGTTATCGTATTGGCTGATGAATTCGTAACCGCAGGGGTCAAGGAAGTAACCTGGAATGGCGTTAGCTCATCGGGCGAACAGGTCGCATCCGGAATTTATATGTATCGTATAACGACCGATACGTTTACCGATGCAAAGCCGATGATGCTGTTGAAGTAAATTTCAAGGAAGAACCAATTTAGTCATGTGCCCTGCCGGAGGTCGTCCGGCAGGGTATTTTTTTGCCCCAATGAATTTAGTCTTTCTGGGCTGTCATCTCAGCCAGCTTTTGAACCGTGTTCCAGTTTCGTGCCGTGACCGGAACGCCTAAGGCTTTCTCGACTGCCGGGGCAAGTTTCGACCGGCCGATGCCATCCGGCGCGAAGAGATACAAGACTGTTTTCGTCAACGTGAACAGTTCGGTTTTTGCCTTGAGCGACTCCAATCGATCCAAATTTGGTTTCTTCGGGGCGGATGCGAGGAAGAAGAAATGCAGCGCCTTGCCCGAATCGGTTTTATACGGATTACCCGCTATTGCCTCCTGCATCTGCTTTGCGGTAAGGAGCAACACCGCAGGTTCGAAACCCTTTTTATCCGAAACAGCGCGAGAAATCTCATCGGCGAATCCTCTGGCGACTTTTTTCCTGCTCGAAAATACGACGTTACCACTCTGGATGTACGTTTGAATATCCTCGCATCCCAACGACTCGAGAATTGCCACGAGCTCTTTCATCGGCAGGATATTCTTTCCGCCGACATTGATGCCGCGAAACAGCGCGATGTATGTATTCAATTTATCTCCAAAATCTGTTGTCTCACGCAGGGGGATCCGGAATCTCCGGTTCAACGAGTTTCGCCAGCTGTTCGAGAGATTCCTGCCATCCGAGATAGCAGGCCTCGACCGGAATCGCCTTGGGAATTCCCTGTTGGACAATCGATACTTCGGTGCCGCACGAAACCTGTTTGAGTGACACCGTCGTCATCATCGTGCCCGGCAGATTCGGATCGTCAAAGGTGTCCGAATACTTGATCCGCTCGTTTTTTACCAGTTCGATATATTCACCGCCGAATGAATGCGTAAATCCGGTCGAAAAATTGATAAACGACGATTTGAACTTTCCGCCGACTTTTGCGTCCATCTGGTGAATTTTACAAACGAAGCCATAGGGCGGAATCCACTTGACTATGGCGTCGGGATCGAGAAACGCCCGATAGATTTTCTCCGGCGCCGATTTCAATACCCGGTGCAGCGTTACAGTGTTGGTAGCCATACTATGTCTCACATGAAAAAGTTTACGAGAAATGCCCTATTGATTATTGCCAAAAATACGCCGGTTGTGCAACCGGCGTTTGTCACATGTACATTATTGGGCTGGAGGTTGTATTTTCAGGAACTCCAGTGTCCGCTCCCATGCCAGGCACGCTACCGCCTCATTCTCTGAGATTCGTGAAAACAGTTGCCAATCCGGGCCGCGACCCGTATATTCCCGTCAAAAAAAGACATGGGCGCGTCCAGTCTTATGCAACGACATTTGCAGAACCCTATTCTCACGAGAAGCGATATTCCCGCAATCGACTCGCAACTCGTTGATGTCTCCTCGGTTTTTAATCCCGGTGCAACTCGCTATCGCGACCAGATTTTACTCCTCCTCCGCGTGCAGAGCCGCGGCCGCGAGACGTTTCTTTTACCAGCCTCCGGCCCTGACGGCATTACATTTAAAGTTTGGCCTGAGTTATTCAAGTTACCGGAATTTACAGGAATCGGGAGCCGCATCTATCATGTATATGATGCCCGGATAACGGCTTTTGACGATTGTTACATCATAACGGTCGCGATCGATACCGATGACGGTTGTCGCATCGGTCTGCTGCGCACGACCGATTTTCGCTCCGTTGATTATATCGGTATCCCTTTCGATGAGGATTCACGCAATGCCGTTCTATTCCCCGAAAAAATAAATGGCCGCTTCCATATGCTGTATCGCCCCAATCGGACCAACCTCGACGGCGGAGTCGCCTCAGGTAGTGCAATTGAGCTGGCCACATCCGCTGACCTGAAAACGTGGCATTCCGAGGGCCCGGTTATGGAGGGGCGCTTTCATTACTGGGATGAACTGATCGGTTCCGGCCCGCCCCCAATCAAAACACGCCGCGGGTGGCTGCACATCTATCACGGTGTGGCGACTCATTTTGCGGCCAGTAATATCTATCAGGCAGGAGTTATACTGCTTGATCTTGAGCAGCCGCGGCGGGTCATCGGTCGCAGTCGCGGCAACATTCTGGAACCTCGCGAGCTGTATGAAATGGTCGGCCAGGTTCCCAATGTCGTATTCCCGTCGGGGTTAATTCATGTAGAGCCTGACTCCGATGGTTTCGTTGCCGGGGATTCAAAGTTACTTGTGTACTATGGTGCGGCGGACACCTCGGTCTGTCTGGCCACAACGACGGTCAACGCATTATTGGAGGCATGCGATGAAGTGTAACGGAGGTCGAGCTTTGATAACCATCATATGTGCCTTCACCATAATTATCGGTTTTGCCATTCAATCTTTATCGGCCGATCCTCTCCCCGTCCCTAAAATTCCTTATGCCCCGCGCCAGTATGTTTGTTACCAAACTGCGGAAACGTTGACTATCGACGGTCGATTGGATGAGGATTCGTGGCAAAAGGCGACTCCAACCGAATTATTTGTCGATATAGAAGGTCATTTAAAACCTGCCCCACGATTCGAGACACGCGCCTACATGCTGTGGGATTCAGCCTATTTCTATGTCGCTGCCAAGATGGTCGAGCCGCATATCTGGGCCAAGTTAACCGAGCGAGATGCGGTTATTTACCATGATAATGATTTCGAGGTTTTTATAGACCCCGACGGCGATACGCACGAGTATTATGAGCTCGAAATGAACGCCTTCAATACCGTCTGGGATTTATTACTCATAAAACCGTATCGAGATGGCGCCCCGGCCGTGAACGCCTGGGATATTCAGGGTCTGAAGACCGCCGTTTCAATAACCGGTACAGTGAACAATCCAAGTGACAAAGATTCGGAGTGGAGTGTCGAGATCGCAATCCCCTGGAAGGTGCTGTCCGAATGCGCCCATCGCCCATCACCGCCTCGAGATGGCGACCAATGGCGCGTCAATTTCTCGCGCGTCGAATGGCGGATGGATATTAAAAACGGTCAATACGAAAAGACTATCGACCCCGCAACCGGCAAGTCATTTCCCGAAGACAACTGGGTCTGGTCCCCGCAGGGGCTGATTGCCATGCACTACCCCGAAATGTGGGGCATTGTCCAGTTTGCAAAGGCTGAAGTCGGAACTGAGGAAGTCGCATTCGTCGAGGATATCCACGAACCAATCCGCTGGGGACTGCGGCAAATTTATTATGCAGAAACGGACTACAGATCGGAACACGGCGCATATACATCAGATTGGGAAGAGCTCAAACTGGATGTCTCAATCAAAGGCTGCACATGGCCTCCGAAAATCGAGGCATCGACCAACCAGTTTGAGGCTTACACCGAATGTGAGGACGGCAGGACTATTTTCTCTATAACACAGGAAGGTCGACTGCTGCAGAGGCAACAATAGGCGACTCCGATGCCGGAATAAAGACAACCGCACCGGGCAACAGAACCACGAAATAATCGCGGAGTAGTTATGAACCTGGGAATTCTTGACTGGGCAATCGTATTTATATCCCTGGCCCTGATGATTTGGTCGGTTGAATCGGGTCGTCGGGTCATGCGCAGCGTGGCCGACTTCCTTGCCGCGGGGCGATCCGCCGGTCGGTACGTCCTCTGTGTTGCAGGAGGAGCCGCAGGAATCGGAGCCATCACCGTGATTGGCAATCTTGAGATGAACCTGATTGCCGGGTTCTCGATGTCATGGTGGGGAATGTCAACTGCCCTCGTTGTCTTGATAATAACTGTATCGGGGTGGGTCATCTATCGTTTCCGAGAAACCCGGTCGCTCACCCTGGCGCAGTACTTCGAGGCCCGCTACAGCCGCGAGTTTCGCATCTTCACCGGAATAATCGCTTTCGTATCCGGCATTGTTAATTTCGGTATTTTCCCGGCTGTGGAGGCTCGCTTCTTCCTGTATTTCTGCGGCCTGCCGGAGCAAATCTCGGTTCTCGGTTTTCAGGTCGAAACATTCCCGATTCTTATGCTGCTGCTATTGGGATTGGCACTGTATTTCGTACTCGGCGGCGGCCAGGTCTCGGTCATATACGCCGACTTTTTCCAGGGGGTGCTCGTCTATGGTGTCTTTGTCGTCATGGTCGTATACTTCTATTTCCATTTCGACTGGAACACGATCGAATCGACTCTGATGGCCGCCCCGCAGGATGCATCACTGATAAATCCATTTAAGACAAGTCAGGTCGAGGATTTCAATTTCTGGTACTTTCTGATTGGTATCGTCGGCGTCATTTACGGTACGATGTCGTGGCAGGGAACCCAGGCCTACAACTCATCCGCCAAGAGCGCCCACGAGGCCAAGATGGCCCAGGTGTTGACATCACTTCGCAATCTCCCAATGGGTGTCATGTTTCTTTTCGTACCGATCGTGGCCTACACGATACTCAACAGTCCGGAATTTGCGAATATTGCGCAATCGGTATCCGATAAGCTGGCCGGAATAGATAATAAGGCGATACAGAGTCAGCTCAAAGCGCCTCTCGTCCTGACCCACATTCTCCCTCGCGGCTTGATGGGATTTTTTGCAGCGATGATGCTCGCGGCCAGTATCAGCACTCTCGATGCCTATATGCACTCATGGGGCAGCATCATCGTACAGGATGTTATCATGCCGCTGCGTAAAAAGCCGTTCGACAAGAAAACGCACTTGCGGGTGCTGCGCTGGGCGATTGTGGCAGTCGGCGTCTTTGCCTTCTTCTTCAGTCTCATTTTCAAACAGGCGGAATACATCTTCCTCTTCTTTGCGATTACGGGAGCGATTTTCGCAGGCGGTTCCGGCGCGGTTATCATCGGCGGCCTGTATTGGAAGCGCGGTACGACCGCCGCGGCCTGGGCGGCCATGATCACCGGTTCGGGCATTGCCGTCAGCGGTATCATCATCCATCAGATTATTCCCGACTTCCCGATCAACGGGCAATGGTTCTGGGGAATCAGCATGATCGGCGCCAGCCTCATGTATGTCATCTTTTCGCTCTTCGGAAAGCGCCGCGAGTATAATCTCGACAAACTCCTGCACCGCGGCAAGTTCACACTGGCCGGCGAAAAGCAAATCATCGATTCCGTCCCGTCAAAAGGCTGGCGGGTACTCGGTATGGGCAAAGAGTTTACGCGCGGCGATAAGATTATTTACATCCTGAACTATATCTGGACCGGCGGCTGGCTGCTTGTCTTCGCTATCGGCACAATCTATAATCTGACGCACGATGTTGCCGATGCCACTTGGGCGAAGTTCTGGAGAACCTATCTGGTCATTTACATCACGGTTTCGGCAGGGATCATCATCTGGTTCGTCACGGGTGGTTTTCGTGATCTGTTTCGCATGAACCGGAGCCTCAAGTCCGGTACACGAGACGATAGTGACGACGGTTTCGTCAAGGAAACAACGGATGATGAATCCACTCCGGAAGGAGACTCGGCATGAACAAGAAAACAGAAGACATCAACATCCGGCGTTTCGAGCTGTTCCATTTTCGGCTTATCAAAGCAGTCGTGCGAGATTCGACTCCTTTTGCCGTGCGTTGCGCTCGTACGGCCAATCCGATCACCTTCGAAAAACGACTGAAACTTGATTATGGCGATCTGCGTATCGGCGACATCTGGGGTAAGCGCTGGGATTCCGGCTGGATGCATTTAACCGGGACGATTCCGGAGGGCTGGCAGGGAAAAACTGTCGTGGCACAAATCGATGTCGGCGGTGAAGGACTCGTCTTTCGCCCCGATGGAACAATTCTACAGGGAATCACGAACGGCTCGGTATTCGACACCGAATTCGGTCGCGATATCGTGCCTCTTGTCGATGCGTGCGATGGCGGCGAAAATGTCGAACTCTGGGTGGAATCAGCCGCCAACGGCCTGTTCGGAATGTTTTGCGATCTCGATCCGGGACCGGACTCGACGAACCGCTATGGACAATATGATGCCAAGTTAAACCAGGCGCGCCTTGCCGTGTTTGATACGGATATCTGGCAGTTGATGCTCGATGTTCGAGTGCTGCTCGGATTAATTAAGGCCTTACCGCCGGCATCCGTCCGCCGCGCCCGTATCATTCAGATTGCAGTCGAGGCCATGAATGCATTCGGAAAAAGCAATAATAATCCTCGTTTCGCACGGGAAATACTCGCCCGCGAATTGGGAAAACCGGCTAATGCCTCTGCCCTATCTGTGACGGCTATCGGTCACGCTCATATCGATACCGCATGGCTCTGGCCGGTACGCGAGACTATCCGCAAATGTGCCCGTACTTTTGCGACTCAGCTTGATTTAATTGAGCGCTATCCGGAATATATATTCGGTGCGTCGCAGCCTCAACACTATGTATTCATCAAGGAATACTATCCGGAACTTTATAAAAGAATTAAGGCCGCAATTGCCGCCGGGCGATGGGAAGTCCAGGGGTGTATGTGGGTCGAATCCGACTGTAATGTTACCAGCGGCGAGTCGCTGGTCAGACAGGTATTACACGGCAAAAACTTCTTTATGGACGAATTCGGCGTCGACGTGGACAACCTTTGGCTGCCTGATGTGTTCGGCTACTCGGCCGCGCTGCCGCAGATTCTCGAAAAGAGCGGAGTGAAATACTTCCTGACGCAAAAATTATCGTGGAGTCAGATAAACGAGTTCCCGCATCATACGTTTATATGGGAAGGGATAGACGGCACTCGAGTCCTCACCCATTTTCCGCCTGAAAACACATACAATAGCCAATTGGCGTCGGACACACTTGTCGCAGCATCTGAACGATTCCATGAGAAAGAGTATATAGACGAATTCATCAGCCTGTTCGGAGTAGGCGATGGCGGAGGCGGACCGAAAGCAGAGCATATTGAAATGGGACGCAGGCAGTCGAATCTGGAGGGAGCGTGCCGCGTGCAATTCGGCCCGGCGTGTGATTTCCTCCGGCGTTTGGAGCGATATCGCGACCGACTCCCCGTGTGGGTCGGCGAGCTGTACCTCGAACTCCACCGCGGAACACTGACAACTCAGGCGAAGGTAAAACGGGCCAACAGAAAGCTGGAACATCAACTGCGCGCAATCGAAATGCTCGCATCCTGCCTGCCGCTGGAGAACTATCCGCAGAAATCTATCGATGCAATCTGGAAAACCGTCCTGTTGAACCAGTTCCATGATATCATCCCGGGCTCCAGCATCACCGAAGTCTATCGCGTGACGCATGAACAGCATCGTGATGCCCTTGATCGATGTGACAGAATAATAAAGGAAGTTAGCGCACTCCTCGGCAAGCCGGACGAAAATTGCATCACGCTGTTCAACAGCCTGCATTATACCTATGATGGCGCGATTGAGCTTCCGGAATCCTGGGAAAATGCCGGTGTGGAGGATGAGAACGGTAAGGCACTCACCTGTCAATCCGAGGGGGACAAAACAATCGCGCGAGTCGTTGTGCCCCCGTATTCATTCTATACTCTTATCAGATCCGACACCGCCCCGATTGACGTTGCCAAAGAGGATTCGCTGGTGCTCGAAAATGATGTCGTTCGATATGAATTCGACCGGCAGGGGCAATTGATTCGTGCATACGATAAGGAGTCCGAACGGGAAATCATCGACCCGACTCAACCGGGAAATATATTCACACTCTATGAGGATTATCCGAATGCCTGGGACGCCTGGGATATCGATGTGTTTTATCGAGACGTCCCGCTTGAAACGGCGACGGCACTACAGGTTACACCGCTTTGTACCGGGTCGGTTCGATCGGAATTGAAATTAGAATTTCGCATCGGACAATCTTCGATCGTACAGCACATATCCCTTTCAAAAGCTTCTAAGCGGCTTGATTTCGAAACACATATCGACTGGAAGGAAAAACATACAATGCTGCGCGTTGCCTTCCCGGTGACGATTCACGCTGATGAGGCGGCCTTCGATATTCAGTATGGATATCTGCGCCGAAGTACGCATCGCAATACATCGTGGGAACAGGCGAAATTCGAGGTCGTCGGTCATCGCTATGCCGATCTGTCTGATGCTGACTATGGTGTCGCACTTCTCAATGATTGCAAATACGGTTACTTCATCGAAAACGGACTGCTCGATCTGAATCTGCTCCGCTCGGCCAATTATCCCGATCCGGATGCCGATCAGGGTGAACACGATTTTACTTTTAGTCTTCTTCCGCATTCAGGTGATTTGAGACATTCGAATGTCATTGCCGAGGCGGCGCAATTGAATCAAGGAATTGTCATGATTGAGGGATTCCGCGCCGGTGATGGATGCGAGTTGCCGGTTACATTATCAGGTAAAGGCGTTTCTCTTGAAGTCGTCAAAAAAGCTGAAAAGGAATCCTGCTGGGTTATTCGTATCGTCGAAACGATCGGCTGCGCGGCAACGGCGAACCTGAGCATTGGGCTCTCCGGAGCGACTCTTCAGGAAACCGATTTGATGGAATGGCATGACACCGCAACTTATACGGATGATAATATTGCCATACCGCTTAAACCGTTCGAAATACGCACGTTTAAACTGCGGCAATGACGCGGTAAGAGGAAGGATATTACAGAAATGTCTCAGACAAACGCTTCTTCAACAGTGAATTTGATTCCACGCCCAGCGAAATGTCGCCTGACCGGGCACGATCTGCGATTGTCATTGCCTGTTCCTGTTTATGCTCCGTCAATGCCTGAGATATCTCCAGTCCTGCAGACTTTTATTGAAGAATCGGCTCCGCCTGATGGCGTATTATTGACACTCATCGGGCAAGCCGCGGCAAGCGATAACAAACCCGGGCTCACGATATCGATTCAATCCGATATGCAAGCTCCCGAGGCGTATGATCTTGTCATCGGGCCAGGTAGTGCTCGATTAACAGCATCGTCACCGGCCGGTATGTTGTATGGCCTGCATACATTTCTGCAATTGTGCCGAATTGATGGTAGCGAGGTACTAGTGATTGGGGCGGAGATTGCCGATCAACCTCGCTTTGCATGGCGCGGAATGCATCTCGATGTCAGTCGCCATTTCTTCCCGGTATCCTTCATTAAAATATATATCGACCTGTTGGCTCGACATAAAATGAACATGTTTCACTGGCATCTGTGCGATGACCAGGGCTGGCGTATTGAAATTCCGGCATTTCCACGACTCACAGAGGTCGGGGCCTGGCGAATCGAGGATGGTAATCGCTATGGCGGATTCTACAGCCGGAGCGACATTGCCGATATCGTCGAGTTTGCTCGAAAAAGATGCGTGACAATCGTGCCGGAAATCGAAATGCCCGGCCATGCCATGTCCGCCCTGACGGCATACCCGGAGTATTCATGTACCGGCGGACCATTTACCGTTCCCACAACCTGGGGAGTTTTCGATGATGTCTATTGCGCCGGAAATGAAAAAACATTTGCATTTCTCGAAGCGATTTTATCCGATGTCGCTTCACTGTTTCCGGGGCCGATGATTCATATCGGCGGCGATGAATGCCCAAAAGAGCGCTGGCGTGCCCATGATCTCTGTCAACAGCGGATGCAGCAGGAGGGGCTTGGCGATGAGGATCAACTGCAATCGTATTTTATCCGCCGCATCGCGAAATACCTGAATACTATAGGAAAACGTCTGGTCGGATGGGATGAAATCCTCGATGGCGGCGCGCCTGCGGGATCGACAATCATGGCCTGGCGCAGCGCTGAGAAGGGTATCGAGGCGGCTCGGGCCGGTCATGATGTCGTCATGTGCCCGATGACACACTGTTATTTCGATCACTACCAGGCCGACCCGGCAGGCGAGCCAAAAGCAATCGGCGGATTCTCGCCGCTCGATAAAGTATATGCATTCGAACCGATCCCTGATGGGCTGCCGGCCGAATTGCAGGACCGAATCGTCGGCGCGCAGGCAAATGTGTGGACTGAATATATGCCTGATTCCGATCATGTCGAATATATGACCTTCCCGAGGCTGTGTGCTCTTGCAGAAGTACTCTGGTCACCGCGATCTATGCGCCTGTGGGATAATTTTGCCGCCAGACTTCGCTCGCACATTAAGCGGCTCGATAAAATCGGCGTCAAGTATCGCCGCAGCGATATATCATAAGATAAGCCTGAGTCATCCCATTGACTCAGGATAGGAGTTGAACATGCCTTCACATGCCTTACTGAGGCGGATGATTATCTGTCTGATGTTTTCTTGCTTCTTCCTTGCTCTCTCCTCTATCATTCAGGCAACTGAACCCGATCCGGCGCCGGAACGCGAAAGCGATCCACGAGTGCTCCAAAAGCTGGAATGGTTTCAGGATCAAAAGTTCGGTTTGCTGATGCACTGGGGCATATATAGTGTGTGGGGAATCGTCGAAAGCTGGAGCATCTGTCCGGAGGATGAAAACTGGACGATCCGGCGCGGGCCGTATAAAGATGACTATAATGCCTACGTCAAAGAGTATGAGAAACTACAGACCGTTTTTAATCCAACGGAGTTCGATCCCGAAACGTGGGCCAAAGCCGCCAAAGAAGCCGGCATGCGATATGTCGTCTTCACGACCAAGCACCATGATGGTTTCTGCATGTTCGACACTAAAGAGACCGATTATAAAGTCACCGATCCCGCCTGCCCGTTCAGCGCGAATTCAAAGGCGAATATTACAAAAGAGATTTTCGATGCCTTCCGTGCCGAGGGTTTCGGAGTCGGCGCATACTTTTCCAAAGCCGACTGGCACTGCCCCGATTACTGGTGGCCGTATTTCCCCCCCTTCGATCGCAATGTGAATTATGACATCACAAGATATCCGGAGAAGTGGGAGGCTTTTAAGACCTTCACCCAAAATCAAATCATGGAACTGATGACCGATTACGGTTCGGTCGATATACTCTGGCTCGATGGCGGCTGGGTGCAGCCGATGACTGAAACATCGCCGCGCTGGGGAAAAAGCCCCTGCGATCAGAATATCGACATGCCGAAAATCGCTGCCATGGCTCGAGAAAAACAACCGGGTCTGATAATTGTCGATCGCGCTGTCGAGGGGCGCTATCAAAACTACCGTACGCCGGAACAGCATGTTCCGGACACGGCGCTCGATTATGTCTGGGAAACCTGCATGACGATGGCGACATCGTGGAGTTTTGTCAAGAATGATGAATACAAACCGACACCGCAGCTCATACATTTGCTGGTTGATATCGTCTGCAAGGGAGGGAATTTCCTGCTCAATATCGGCCCCGGCCCGGATGGGACACTGGCGCCCGATGCCTGGAATCGGTTGAAGGAAATCGGCGAGTGGATGAAGGTCAACGGCCCTGCCATCTATGAGACGCGAGCGGTTGCGCCATATAAAAAAGGAAATGTGTGCTTTACAAAAATGCGTGACGGATCGATAAATGCCATTTACTTACCGGCTGATAGTGCCGCATCACTCCCGGAAGAGATTTCAATCCCTTCGTTCACTCCGCAAGATGGTAGTGACGTCATAATGCTGGGAATCAATGAGAAGATGACATGGGAGAAATCAGGGAACGGTTGCATCATCCATGTGCCGGAATCGATTCGCAATAATCCGCCCTGTAAATATGCATGGGCATTTCATTTTCTGCCGGAGTAAATGATGGGCACGCGCCGTCAAATATTTTTTGGGCTTGCCTGCATTCTCCTGTTGACCCTGGTCAGTCAGGCATTCGCCGCCGATTCAATCATATTGACCGAGAATGGGAGCAGCCAATATTCCATTGCAATACCGGCAGACGCATCGCCGCATGTGCGGACTTCAGCGGAAGTGCTTCAACTGTATATCGAAAAAGTATCCGGCGCGACATTACAAATAGAGGCCACCGAAAAGCGGTCCGACAAGCGCATTGTTTTTGAAATCGGCGAATCTCACGATAAGACTCTTGATGTGCCGTCATTGGGCAAAGATGGGTTCCGACTTAAAACTATCGGTAAAACCCTTTTCATCACTGCAATGACTGACGGAGGCATTCAGAATGCCGTGTATACATTCCTCGAGGACTATCTCGGTTGCCGCAAATACAGTTTAACATATGAAGTCATTCCTCACTTTTCGACAATCACACTTCCACAGATTGATGACATCCAGGTACCCATTATTACCTTCCGTATGCAGGATGTCAAGGATTCGGCGTACAATGCCTGGCATAAGATGGATGATTTGAAGACATGGGGCCTGTTCGTACACACGTTCAAGCAACTCGTTCCACCCGAGAAATATTTTCAGGAGCATCCCGAATATTTCTCAGAGAATAACGGTGTACGAGTCGCCGACGCGCAATTGTGTCTTACTAATCCTGATGTCTATCAAGTCGTTGTCGATGAACTCAGGCGCATGATGGAGAAGAATCCATCCGCGCAATATTGGTCGGTATCGCAAAATGATACCTATGTACCGTGCGGTTGTTCAAAATGCCGGGCCGTCGACAGCATCGAGGGTTCGCCTTCCGGCTCGATTTTATCCTTTGCTAATCGCATTGCAGAGGAGTTTCCTGATAAGACCATTTCTACATTGGCCTATCTGTATTCGCGTAAAGCGCCGAAACGGGTAAAACCGGGGCCAAACGTCAATATCATGCTGTGCAGTATCGAATGCAATCGCAGTAAACCTATCCCTGACGATCCTGCCAATGCATCGTTCGTAAGAGACATCAAGGATTGGGCGGCGCTGACAAATAACATATTCCTCTGGGATTATGTGATTCAGTTCCGCAACCTGGTCAGCCCCTTTCCGAATCTGCGCATATTACAGCCAAACATGCTGTTTTTTGTCGAGAACGGCATCACATCGGTTTTTGAGCAGGGCGTCGCATCGATGCAGGGGGAATTCGCCGAACTGCGTGTATACCTGCTTGCGAAGCTGATGTGGGACCCTTACCTCGATTTCGATTCGGTGATGAATGACTTCCTGAATGGTTATTACGGCCCCGCCGCCCCTTTTGTTCGAGAATACATCGATGCCGAGCATGATGCACTGGAGCGCTCCGGCGAGGACTTGTCAATATACGGCTACCCATATCCATCGGAAAATGGATATCTTTCGGCAAAGATGCTCGATACATACGAAGAGATTTTTGTCAGGGCAGAAGGCGCAGTTAAGAATGATTCAATATTTATGCTACACACGAAAACAGCCCATCTTCCCGTACAGTATGCGATACTCGAACAGGCAAAGATGATCGGTTTCGGCGAGCGCGGTCTATTTTATAGAGATGTTGACAACATTCGCCGCGCCAAACCCGAGATGGAGCTATTGCTTGAGACTTTCTACAAGGGTTGTCAGCGCGCCGGAATTACACGATTGTGGGAGCACGGCATTCCCCCGGAGGAGTACTATCAATCATCGCGAAGCTTTATCGAAGGTACACTCCAGTCACATCTTGCTCTGGACAAACTGGTCACTCTGACCATTCCGGCGAGCGCGAAGTATCATAATGGCGAGGCCTCGGCATTGACCGACGGCCTCACCGGATGGAACGACTATCATTTCCACTGGCTCGGCTTCGAGGGTGAGGAGATGGACGCCATCATCGACCTCGGTTCCAAACAGGAAATTTCGCGCATCGAAACGAATTTCCTGCAGGACATCCTATCCTGGGTATTCATGCCTCAGTCGGTCGAATTTCTCGTATCGGAGGACGGCATTGAATATCATTCGGTCGGTATCGTGCTAAATACAATTCTCCCTGAGCAAAGCGATCCTGTTACCGCGCCGTTCAATGTCTCATTCGAGCCGGTATCGGCGCGCTTTGTCAAAATACAGACGACGAGTTTCAAAACCTGTCCTGCCTGGCACAAGGGGTCGGGCGGGAAAGCCTGGATATTTATCGATGAAGTCAAAGTGTTTTAGTATTGCCCTTTGTATCCTGCTGCTTGCCCTGAGTACTCAGGTTCATGCTCAGGTGTACCGCGACTCGACCGCGTCAATCGATGATCGCGTGCAGGACCTTCTGTCTCGCATGACGCCCGAGGAGAAATTCTGGCAGTTGTTCATGATCGCCAGCGACTTCATGGGCGATGAAACAAGGTACAGTGAAGGGCTCTTCGGCCTGCAAACAGCGGCTGAAACCGGCGATGTCGATCCAGTCGAGCGCGCCAATACTATCCAGCGTCATTTCGTGGAGAATACCCGACTTGGAATTCCCATAATCTTCTTTGCCGAGGCTTTACACGGGTTGGTTCAAAGCGATGCAACTATTTTTCCGCAGGCCATCGGCCTCGCCGCAACGTTTGACACAGCCTTAATGCACGATATGGCACGAGTTACTGCTCAGGAGTGCCGCAGTAGAGGCATCCGGCAAGTGCTATCGCCTGTCGTCAATATCGCGTCCGATGTTCGCTGGGGGCGCACCGAGGAAACCTACGGAGAGGACCCATTTTTATCATCGGCAATGGGCGTTGCATTTGTATCAGAATTCGAGAAATCGGGCATCATAACGACACCAAAGCATTTCATCGCCAATGTCGGCGACGGCGGGCGCGACAGCTATCCGATACACCTCAGTGAACGATTCATTCGTGAAGTACACTTACCACCATTTGAGGCATGCATTACAGCGGGCGGCTCGCGTTCGATAATGACTTCATACAATTCGTATGACGGCGCGCCGTGCTCGGCGAGCGATTGGCTGAATAATCAGTTATTGAAAAAGGATCGTGGATTCACCGGCTTTATCATTTCGGATGCCGGTGCCGTCGGCGGGGCGAATGTCCTGCATTTCACGGCGGCCGATTATGCCGAATCCGGCGCCCGCGCGATTGAATCGGGTCTCGATGTCATATTTCAGACATCGTATGACCATTATAAATTATTCATACCGCCATTTTTAGATGGTCGAATCGATTCTGCTGTCATTGATTCTGCCGTCGTGCGAGTCCTCCGGGCCAAGTTCGAACTCGGTCTGTTTGAACACCCGTATATCGATGTGGGAGAATATGCAAAACTCGGAATTGAGGGACACCGTAAGTTGGCCCGCAAGGCGGCACAGGAATCAATCGTTCTCTTGAAAAACGCCAATAAAGTTCTCCCATTCGATAAAAATACAAAATCTATTGCGGTGCTCGGGCCGGATGCGGCCGAGTCGCGATTCGGCGGGTACAGCGCTCCGGCGGCAAGGGTATGCAGTATCCTCGACGGCCTCAGGGAAAGACTCGGCGACAAGAGAGTGAAGTATGCGGAAGGATGTAAAAGGTTAACCACTGAGTATGTAACGGTGCCTTCAGAATATCTTACTTGTCAAAAAGGCGATTCGACGGCTGAGGGATTATTAGGCGAGTATTTCGATAATGTAACACTATCAGGTACTCCGGTATTCACTCGAATTGACCGCGCCGTACAATTTCATTGGTCTCTCTTTTCGCCCGATCCCGAGCGGCTCGCCTATGATTTTTATTCGGTTCGCTGGTCCGGAGTGTTGACGGCGCCCGTTTCAGGAACATTCAAAATCGGCATCGAGGGAAATGACGGCTACCGCCTCTATATTGATGATGCACTTGTCATCGACAATTGGACCAAGGCATCCTGCAAAACGGTCACATCGGACTTTGCATTTGAGAAGGGCCGTAAATACAACATTCGTCTGGAATACTCCGAATCGGCCGGAAACGGTCGCATCAAGTTGTTGTGGAATGTCGGAGTACAATCGGAGGATGCGACTATTCAGGAAGCCGTCGACATTGCGGCCCAGTGCGATAAAGCGATTATCGTGGTCGGTCTCGAGGAAGGTGAATTCCGCGACCGCGCATCGCTGGCGCTCCCCGGTCGACAAGAAGAGTTAATTCAACGAGTCGCAGCGCTCGGTAAGCCGATCGTGGTCGTAATTGTTGGAGGAAGCGCCGTGACAATGTCGAATTGGCTGGATGATGTGTCCGCCGTGCTGTGCGCCTGGTATCCCGGCGAGGAAGGCGGCCGGGCAATCGCCGATATCCTGCTTGGCGACTATTCTCCGGCCGGACGCCTGCCGATTACCTTTCCGATATCCGAGGGGCAATTGCCCCTGGTGTATAATCACCTGCCGACCGGTCGGGGTGACGATTATTATGATCTGACCGGCCAGCCGCTCTTCCCGTTCGGCTATGGACTCAGCTATACGACCTTCGAATATGGTGACCTTCGGCTGGATCAGTCGGCAATTGCAGCGGGGCAGAATACCTTCGTCAGGTTTACTCTGAAGAACATCGGCCAATGCGAAGGCGATGAAGTCGTGCAGCTATATATCCGAGATGAATTATCCTCGGTGGCTCGCCCGACAACTGAGCTCAAGGGCTTTCAGCGAGTGCACCTCAAGCCGGGCGAGGCGCGCGAGGTCATATTCACAATCACCCCTGACTTGCTGACGATGTTGGATGCGGAACTTCAACCGGTCATCGAACCGGGAAATTTTCGCATTATGATAGGCGCATCATCCAAGGATATCCGCCTGAGAGGAGTACTGACGGTCAGTAATTAATTCGGGCTGAGTGATAAATCCTTTGTCGGTCTAAGTCGAGAGCATATAGGCACTACTTGACTTTCAAGCAATTCAGATTATCTTTTAATTGATGATTATCATGATTACCAAGTACGAAACACTTGGTTAATCCTAATACGATTGGATTAATAATGCGGAAATATATTCTTGTCTTGTTGTCATTATTATTATTGCCTGCAATAGCCATTGGGCAGGCGACATATACTGCTCACCTCTCAAAAATACTATTGCCTGATACCGCGCAGTATCATGGTTCGAAGGTAATTACATTTGCCAAGCCGGTCGAGGGAATTATCACGGTTCCCTCCGAATGGGGCGCTGTCGAAATGGCAACTATCGGGGAGAATCCTCGGCTACAGCCGGCGATCGCCGTACGGTATCGAAACGATAGCGGTGGCGTCACCTATGCGATATCCAATAACGGGACTGGCGTGTTTGATGCGGCGTCGATTTTACAGTTTCATCAAAGTGGTGATCGGTCGATTGCCTATTTTCAAATGACTGTATTGCCGGATGAAACGAATGATTCATCAGACAATTATATGTCCTGCCAGCTTGTACTCTCAAAGAATCGAGTCATCGCCCGCCTTGGCGAGTGCCGGGAAGGAGTTCTACGACTTGGAGACAGCGAATATGGTGTGCGATTGTATGCACCGTCCATCAATAACCCATTCTATGAAATATCCTCTGACGGCGTCTGCCTGATTGATGCGAATCGCGACGGAGCCTACTCATGGAAATGGCGGATCAACGATGCCGATCGATCCCTTGTTTCCTCGGAGCGAATGGCCCTGGAGAAACCATTTAGCATTAACGGATCTAAACTAAAAGTAGCATCCATAGATGCCGCGGGTACGATATTCACTTGCGCGGATTACCCCGCTGACACAGCCGCGGTAGTCGGGTTTCTTGCCCCCGAATTTGCCGTCACTGATCTGGCAGGTAATTCGCATTCTCTGTCAGACATGAAGGATCACATCGTACTCATAACGTTCTGGTCGGCCAGATGCCCTTATTGTGAGAAAATTCGGCCGAGTCTTGATTCTCTTGTTTCGCATTGCGATACCACTCGGTTCATAGCGATCAGTGCAACAACCGATTCGAATGTCGGCAAGATTGAAGAGATCCTTCAGCAAAAGCCTTATTATGGTATTATCGCCCCTTACGAACCGCAGTTTTGGCAAGTTTTCAATGCCCGTAAAACAACACCGGTGTATGTCATTATCGATCGGGATGGATCAATTCTGTTTACCGGGTCGGGTGCATCGGCATTTTCGATCGTTGATCAAATTGTGCTAACTAAGCTGTCTCAAGATTAATTTCGGCGGCGGTAAAAATCTAATGGTTGTGACTCTCCAGCACAACCATTTCTCGACACCCGTGCCAGATAACCGAGCGATGGACTACTGTAGCATTTATAGGACAATTTTCAAGTACGCCGCTAATGCCGCCAAAATCGAGGAAATCTTTAAAAGACCGATAATGCTGAGGTCCGCCAATTGCCTCGACAATACGCAATGCAATCCCATGAATATTCGCGGGAAGTGGGGCCAGTGAATCGATAATGATCGTCTTCCCGGCTACACGCAGAGCCTCTTGTATGGCTGATATCCGAATACTCTTGGGAATTTCATGCAGTAACAGAACGATTGTCGCAAAATCAAATGTACGGGGCTTATAGTCCTTCACATTTGCCGTATCACCAAGTACAAAATGAACATTGGGATAACGATTTCTCCCACTTGCAAAGGCTATCATTCGCTTCGATAAATCCAGACCGGTAACCCGACAATTTCTCTCCTTAGCCAGATCAAAACACAATTCACCCGTGCCACAGGCAATATCTAGAACCGATGCCCCCTCGGGAATATAATCGATCACCTGCCGGCGGACTTCTGCCAGGGGCGGATCCCAAAGAATATGATAAAATTGACCGTTGACAAGGCGATCTTTGGCAGAATTCTTATAATACATATCATCGGTCATAGACATTCCCGAATTATTGATTTGAACAACTATTCCGATACATATATTGTATAATACTATATTGAGATAAAGAGAATACAAGAATGAGCGCAACGATTTCGAAAATACTGAAATTCAGGAATCTTTTTAATGCTCACATCAGCAGTTATACGCATGCAACCCCGGCATTCGTCAGAATAATTCCTACCGATAAATGCAACTTGAATTGCCAATACTGTTGGCAAAAAAATAATGACTCTACCGAGATGACCTTTGAGGAGTTTGGCAAGTACCTGAATAAGGCCGCCGATCTTCGGGTTGGGATGATTACATTCCTCGGCGGCGAACCATTACTGTGGAAATCGATCTACGATGCCATCGCATTGTGTTCTCAAAGACATATTCTAACGGATTTGACGACAAACGGTACTCTTCTGAATGAAATGACAATCGACCAGCTGGGCAAGGCCGGTCTTGACTTCCTGAATATCTCGGTCGATGGCACTAAGAAATCACCAATTTCCTCAAAAAACTCAATATTTAAAAACCAGATATTCCAATATCTCAAAAAGGCAAAATCGAAATATCGCATGCGACCCAGGCTTAACTCAGTAATTTATAAGAACAACTTCGAAGACCTTAAACCCATTATTGAGTACTCAAAGGAAAACAACATTCAACTGTCATTGGGTTATGTTGTGCCGCCTATAGACAGCGATCATAAAAGTGCCGAGGACATTTATTTCGGCAAGCATGATACCGAGTTGCTTCAGGAAATAATCTCTTACATCCTCAAAAAGAAGAGCGACGGCTATCCGATAATTGATCCCGAGTCGTATTTCGAAAACATATTTCGTTTTCTGGATCGAGACAAATTCTGGGAATGTAATTATCCAACCAGATATGGCTGGATAAATGTCGCCCCTAGCGGAAAGGTGAGAAGCTGCACAAAAAAAATGGATGAATTGGATATACATTTTTTAAACCTTGATCCGAATAATTTAAGAGAATTGCGACGACAGCTAAAAGAAAAAGTACGAGAGTGTAATATTGACTGTTACTCTAATTGCGCATATGATTCATACTTCTATACACATCATAAACTGCAAATGTTGAAAAAAATCCTCAGCCGGCTGGGTAAAAAGAATATCAACTGATGATTACCGAGAACTCATAGAATACTGCTCCTATGGCAGACACGAAAAAGAGGAGGCCGTTAGCCTCCTCCTTTTTATTACGGTTTCAATGCTCTCTGTTTTGCCCCTGTATAAGGGCGTATCGTACGATTAATTATTCGCAGTCGACGTCAAACTGCCAGACATCCCAGCAGCTCCTGACCCCGTCCTTGTAGTCCGGCCATTCAATGCTACCGGTGCCGTCCGCGTACCATATAATCGTGCCGGTCGTTTCGTTGGCGGCATCGAAGAATTCGATCGAGGCCACATCCGGCGCCTCGTCGAAGGTCAACGTGCTGCCGTATGCCGTATCCTCGAGCTTATTTATGAGGAATGTCGACTGTCGGTCGTGTAAGCCGTTATTGTCCCAATCGATGCGGATGCACTGCACACCCGGAGTTTCGGCTTCGCTTTCACCTGATTCGGAACTCGTATCTGGCTCATAGAACTGCCAGTACCCCGAATGCCCGCCAATGGCCACCTGTCCATCGAACCAGAGGAAATGATCGAGAAGCAGGTTCGGATCATTGCACGACACTTCCATGTTCCAGGCAACATATGTATCCATACGCTTTCCATTGAGGAAAATGCTGTACTCGGAACCGTGATTGTCGATATAGACATAGGTCCACAGCCACGAGCCGTCCTCCTGGTATTGAGGTACCGAGTGAATCGCCGTCGTAAATGCCGCTACCGGCTCGGCAAGCGCCGAATAAGCGACCACATTGAGGAAGAAGACACGCACGGCGGCATTGAAATAATTGAGCTTCAAGGCCGTAGGTGAAGCGGCAATGGACGACTCTTCGAATTTTCCAAGCATGACCGCCTGCGAATCCATCTGGGCCGACTTAAAGAAATCCACATCCATGGTCATGGTGCTGACCGAAGGAAGGTCCAATTCATCCGGAGTTTCCGGTTCGGTCACCTGATTGTCCGAGGAACACCCCATCAGGGCGAAGATCGCGAAGACCACAACCACACTGAGCAGAGTATTAAGGTTACGCATGGCATTACCTCCTAGAAATTATGATTAAACATGAAATTCGCGTCCTAGAATGAATATCCAGCTATAATCCCCAGAGTGGTCAGTCTCCCGTACACATCGGTATTCGCCTCATAGCTGAACTGACCGATCGATACTTTCTCTTTGTCGTAGCTGATCATGTTGTGTGTCACATCGAAGCCAAGAGAAAAGCGCCGCGAGAGGAAGCACCTGAAGCCCGCCCCGAATGCGATTCCGCCGCCGCTCATCTTGGCGCTCGCCGATCCATAGTCGAGCCTGAGAGCATATCCGGCGAGGCCGCCTTTGAAATAGGGGCGAAACGACTTCTCCGACAAAAATCGATAGTATCCGAAAAGCTGGATAGTTGAAATACCGGCATCGATAGTCGTATCCGAGGTCTCATGATTCGAACCAATTGCGGCCAGCTCGATCATAAAAACCGGATTGAATCGATACCCGACGCTTAGCTGGGCGGCCCCTCCCGCTTCCTTAATATTGAAAGTCGGGGAGTTCAAGTCAGTATCAAATGACGTGCCTGCCAATCCCAGGCCGAGATAAAAACCACTCTCGTCCTCCATCACCTCGGCCCGCAAAAAGCTCGGTACGAGGAACAGACAAAAGGCCATCAGCGCGATGAGAGTCGCTTGTCGCTTCCCGACTACCTTTTTCTTTGCTTCTGACAGGTTCATTTCACTTTTCCTTTACTCTTGCTAATGCCGCTCATTCAACGTCTTTCTGTACTACTCTTCAGTACTATCAAGAAACATGCCAGTTTTATGTTTTCGTCTTTTTGTCTGGCTTGCAGCTATAATACATTGATATACATATGCTTATCTTTTCGACCTCAGAGTCCCCCAAACTCCTTTCCCGTAATTGGAGGTGTGGTTATTTTTCACGGTTGTGTCGTATTTTCACTCCACCCTAGTGATTCCATAGCTTTTTATCTTTTTATGGAGGTTTGTTCTTTCCAGTCCCAGTTCCTCGGCCGCCTTGGTCACGTTCCAGTCATGTTGTTCAAGAGCTTGGCGAATTAATTTCTGCTCCAGTTGTTCCTTGGCTGTCTGCAACGTCACGCCCTCGAAATTATCCGTCTCCGAAGTCTGTTGTGCGGAAGATGCTTTAAAGTGCCGTATCTCCGTACCGAGGTCATCCGGTCGTATCACATTTCCCGGCGACATGATAACCATGCGCTCCACCTGGTTGCGCAGTTCTCGAATATTTCCGGGCCATGCGTACTTTTCGAGTGATTCCATTACACTCGGATGCAATGTCTTCTTCGGCAAATCATTCTCGGCACAATATGCCTCAAGGAATGCATTCGCGAGCAACGGAATGTCTTCCGGATGAGAGCGCAAAGGCGGCGACACGATCGGCACAACATTGAGGCGAAAGTAGAGATCCTCGCGGAATTTCCCATCAGACACCTCTTTGTCGAGGTCCTTATTTGTGGCGGCGATCACTCGGACATCGACATTGATTGTTCTGTTATCACCGACTTTTTCCATTTCGCCTTCCTGGAGAACGCGCAGGAGTTTCGTTTGTACGCGAAGGCTCATGTCACCGACCTCATCGAGAAAGAGTGTCCCTCCGTTCGCCTCCTCGAATTTCCCCTCGCGCGTTGCGACCGATCCTGTATAGGCACCTTTAACGCTGCCGAAAAGTTCCGCCTCGATAAGATCTTCCGGTATCGCCGCACAATTGATTTTTACGAACGGGCCATGCGATCGCTTACTCCGCTCGTGAATTTCCCGAGCAATCAGTTCTTTACCGGTGCCTGATTCACCGCGGATGAGAACCCTCGCATTGGTCGGCGCCACTTTCGCCACCTGCTCGAGAACATCCTTTATGCTCTCGCTCTTTCCCACAAGCTCCTGCCTGCGCGGCTGTTTATCGCGAAGTATGCGGTTTTCCCTGGCAAGAGAACTCCGCTCAAGCGCATTGCGCGATGTGATAAGAATTTTCTCTTTGCCGAAATCTTTCTCGAGAAAATCGAAGGCGCCCAGTTTGATGGCCTCGACAGCCTTCTCAACAGAACCGTGCCCCGTGAGAATGATGACAACCTGATCGGGCTTGCGCAGCTTGATCTCTTTCAGCACGTCAATACCATCTTTATCGCCCAATGCCAGATCGAGGTAGACGACATCGAAATACTCCGTCTGCAATATCGCCAGTCCCGCATCGCCACTTTCGGCGGAGGCCGTTTCCCAGCCGGCATTGCGGTGTATCGTTTCCATCATCCGGCGGATATTCGGCTCGTCATCGATAATCAGCACATGACCGATCATTCTCCCCTACCTCTCTTCCTGTTTACTCGTATTATCACTCGCGGCGCGAGGACCACTCAGGGGAAGCGTTACAGAGAATGCCGCGCCGCCGCCTTCCGGACTTTCCACATCAATCGTTCCCTGATGCAAGAGGATAATGCTCTTCACGAGCGCGAGACCAAGTCCCGTCCCCGTCCTTCGAGTCGTAAAATAAGGATCAAAAATCCGGGACAGGTTTTCGGCCGGAATTCCCGGTCCATTGTCCGAAAAAACGATGACGGCATCATCGAGATTGCGTTTCACCTCAATCGAGACTTTAGTTTCCCTGCCCTCCGGAGAAACACTCATCGCATTATCAAAGAGATTTACGAACACACGCCGCAACTGGTCGGAGTCGAACGGAAACTCCGGCAGGGTCGAATCTGCTGTGATACGGGTTTCGACCTGCGGATAAAGTTTCGCGAGGTCTGATACCAGGTGTTCGATAGATCCCATAGTCGGCGACAGTCCCGGCATTTTGGCGAACGTAGAAAACTCCTTCACGAGCCGCTGGAGGTGCCCGAGTTCATCCTCGACAACGCGCGTCGATTCTCCAAGGAAGGCGCGGTATTCCCCATCCTCGCCTCGGTACTGATCCCGCATTTCCTGCACTGCCAGGCGGATGGGCAGGAGCGGGTTTTTGATTTCATGGGCGAGATGGCGGGCCATCTCGCGCCATCCGACTACTTTTTCCATATCGAGCAGTCGCCGCTGCTGGGAATCGAGGCGGCTCACCATGAGATTGAACGAGTCAATGAGACGACCGATCTCGCCGCCGGTCTCGCGCTTCAGTTGTACCTGCCAGTTCCCTTGTGACACAGCCACCGCAGCTTCCGAAAGATGCCTTACGGGTGATGCCATTTGTTCCGCCATCAATAGAGCAAGGAGTAGCGCAACGAGGAGTATTATCCCGTACACTATCATGAACGGGTAGAAAAAACTCTCGCTTAAGGCCCCTTGTGCAAGGCGGAGTTGGGCATATATCTGCCGCCCATCAAGCAGCCTCTGCGCACTGGCCAGAAATTCAGGATCAATTTTTCGATAAAAGAGAAATCCGCCACCATCTGCCCCGGTCGGAGTCCATAGCGCCAGTTGCACGGCCTTGTCTCTTGTCTCGAAAAAGTTCAAATCTCCTCGGTCAATCTGATGCGTCGGCCGCGCACTGATATCTCGTGATTGTATCAGGTTATGGAAAGCGGGCTGCTGCGCGAATGTGGCGAGCGCCTGAGGGACGGTGCCGGGCTTTTGCTCCGACGCCTCCGATTCACCCGGCAATGCGACAAGATATCCGTCGATTCGATGCGATTCGATGTATTTTTCAAATGTAACATTAACTGATGAGGCATTGGGCCGCCCCGGCGATAAATCGGCAGTCATCTCTTGGATATTATACTCGAATTCGATCTCGAGTTGAGCGAGAAGTCTGCGAGAAACAGACATCCCTTCTTCGAGAGCATCGGACACCGTTGCACTCAGCCCGACATTGAAACTCTTTTCAAGGAGGTTTTTCACGATGAACGTGATCGGTATCGCCGGCAGAATCGTAATGATGATGCAAATCAAAATCAATCGCAATCTGATTGACATTACTCTTCCTCCTTACCGGGAACACGAAGCGAATCCGGTTTCACGAAATCCGACTTATACCAGCCACTCTGATTAACGACGCCGCGCTCGCGTGAAAAGAAGTGCGAAATAAGTTCATTCAGGTTCAGTACCTGCCCGTGCCATGAGTCGTCTTCGCTCGTCCGCATATTTTCACTGACCCATCCGGCGATTTTCTCTCTATCTGTGCCTCGAAGGGGATTGATCATGATGCGCATGTGCACGCGATAAGATCGGTTGGAATCAAGTGAATCGAGCTGTACCAGTTTCAGTTGGTGCAAATTATCAATCGCCTGCTGCATCTCTGAAAAAGCCGAATATGAGCGCGTCGTATCCGGCGCCTCGATCGAATAGATATCATCCCAGACATCATAGCGAAGTGAGAACGACAGGACGTTTTCCGCGACCGTATTTCCTTCGCGAGTCGAGAAATAGTAAAAGAGGTCCACGACGGCGGGAAGCCCGCTTTTAACGGTGCCGGTGATACGCTCGGAAAAGAGCCCCGAACTCTTCACATCACATGTGATATACCCTTGGTCGGTCCCCAGTGAAACACTCAATATGGCGGGTTGTGGATCCTCGGCGCGGACAGGTTGCGACCATCCCCCTATAAGAAGAATGCTTAATGCCAGTGCCGCTATCAGCGTGTTTCCTGTCATGACACTCCGATACCTATCCATCAAAACGAAAATCCCAGGCAGCCGTGGACATAGAAACGATCCCCGGTTCGACCATCCGTGAACGGAACGCCGACATCAAGACCGAGCGTCCCTACCCAGGGGAGCCGCAGGCGTACGCCATAGCCTGCCGCGGCCTCGATATCCGATGATCGGAACGGCTTACTCCGCTCCCAGCCGATTCCCGCATCGACAAACACCAGCCCCGTAAGACGCGGTGGCGCATCCCCTGCCGATGCGATGAGCGGGAAGCGGAATTCCTCATTCGCAATTATGAATCCATCACTGCCGGATGGCGGCGAGAGACTGAGTCCGCGGAAACCGCGCACGGAATAGACACCGCCAATGAAAAATCGTTCGTAATACGGCGTCTCTTTCGAAACGATACCCGCGGAGAGCCGGCTCGATAGTACGCACCAGTTTCCAAGACCTATGTATTTGCGCACATCACACTCCGCCTTGCCGAAATTAACATCTCCACCGAAGGCAGTGCTGTTGTACTGCATTTGCAATAATGAGAATGATCCTGACTGCGGATAGCCTTGACGGTCGCGCGTATTGCGCACAGCCCTGAATACCAGGCCGGTTTTTACTGTTTTCTTGATGTCTGTCCGAAGTGATATGGGAAAATCTGTGAATACCAGGTCCTTGCCGACTTCAGAATCGACAAAAGTGCTTTCGGGTCGAATATTTTCCGCATGAAATCCGAATGTGAACCTTGTACTGTCGCGCAGCGTGTACAAAAGATACAGCTCCGCGCCCGATCGCTCGATTTTTTGCCGAAAAGCGCGAGTATAGTCACTGTCGCCGGGAGCTTCCCAGACTGTCGGAGCAGCTTCACTTCCGAAAAATATTTGCTCCTGCGTGTAGATGTGGAATTTCCCCCCAAAACCAAAGCCATAGGGCTTCCCGCGCCGCTCGAATTGCCCATCCAAACCGGCGATATGGAAGCCGAGGCGCAACCCAAAGCGGAATTCAGTGCCATTGGCGGCAGCGGGATCAATGCGCAGTCCGAGGAGTGTGAGAAACCAGCCGTACGTATCCTGATGCCCATATCCGGTCTCAAAGATGACTGCTTTGCGCTCGACGACAGCAACATCGAGAATGACAAGGCCGCGCTGTGAGCCGGGACGCGTCGAGAAATCAACCGTTCTCAACAACGGTTGCCCGTTCAAGAGGCGAAGGCGCGCCTCTTCAAGAACAGCCACATTGACCGTATCCTGGGGCGAAAGCTCCAGGGTGGCGATGATTGCGGAATCACTGAGACGGGAGTTACCATCGACGACAATGTGTTCGAGTTCGAGGACCCGGCGAGCGGGTTCCTCATTGGTCGATGTCGTCGTCGTCGCCGCTGTCAGCGGTCGCACGACAACAACACCGCAAATGAGCGACAGGAGCGCCGCTATTAAAATAAATCTTCTGCTCAAAAAGATCACCTCCAGACACGTGTGAAGCAATTGCCATGCCACACGAGCCGGCCGGTCGGATCGCTCTAATGTACTGTCAGTGGGCGTGTTAGGATAGGCCTATCGACGGCCTCCATCGCCTCAGGATTAAGTAGTGTGAAAAATAACCACACATTGCATTGTACAAGTGTTGAGTAATGCTTGTCAAAGGCATTATCAGCTGTTCCCTGTTCGCGTGTAAATCTCCGGTTTTCATTTTTATACTATTCCTCTATTTAAGGTTCAACCGGGTTTGGCGTCACTTGACTTCATTATTCGCATCAATTATATAATCGAATCGTTCTTCACTGGATAATAATATGCGATGTGTCTTCTGAACGATATCGGGTTTGCAAACTGGCGGACATCATATTTCTTAGACTAATGAATCAGGGACAAGAAGAACTTTATAGGAAAAGGTCTCATAGATATGTCAAAAGCACATTGGATATTACTTATTATTAGTGCATTGATATTAATCTCAATTAATCACTCGCCTGCTCACGCTCAAGAATCGCCGGTCGACTTCCAGATGATTCGCACCGGCCCCGGGTTATCCCTCCACAAGGAAATGTTCATGCTCCCGGTAACATTCTCGGATGAATATTATGGTGCACGAACTGAGGCGGTATTCCAGATAAGCGCCAAGCATCGGATTTTTGATTTGCCGATTTACTTCGCCTATACACAGATTTCCTTCTGGCAGGCCTACGACCATAAAAACTCGGCGCCTTTCCGCGAAACCAATTATAATCCCGAATTTTTCTATCGTACGAAGAAATTTTCATTCCATGGCGGGCAAATCGGCGCGGACATCGGATTCGAACATGAATCGAACGGTCAGAAGCCGCCGATTTCACGAAGCTGGAATCTGTTATATATTTGTCCGTATTTCGCGAATACGAACGTGCTATTATATATTAAATTCCGATATCGTATTCCGGAAGATGATAAGGAATTTCCGGAAGAGGCGGTCGGCGATGACAACCCTGATATTACTGATTACTTGGGATACAATGATCTTCACCTGCTCCTCAGAACGTATCAGCGCCACATATTACACCTGATGGTGCGCGGGAATTTGAGTACTGGCAATGGGGGAGTCATTCTTACCTACAGCGTACCGGTACCTAAGAGCCATATGAGTTTCTTCACGATACGCGTGTCTCACGGCTACGGCGAGAGTCTGGTGGATTACAACAAATCGCTGACTCGAATCGGCTTGGGTATTATGTTCAGCAGATAGGCACTAAAATCGGTGGAAGTCACCAGATCATCATTCAATATGTAAACAACCGGAATTGATATGATGATGCTCCGATTGTCGCCATAAAGTAAAAGTCAAGCGCTGGATCGGCACAACTTGTTGCCATAAAAGTATGAAGGATCTCGCCCCGGGTGTTACTCTAATTCATATTTACGAGTTTTCCTTTAACAATTCCGAGACTATCCGATAGGCATGGGCGACAGCCGGAAAGCAAACGGTCATGGCGACATCGGAATTCATAAGTTTCTCGCGGTCATTGCTCGAGCCCAGATCCAGGCCGGTCAATTCGTTACAGTTAATCGTCTCCATCTCTTCCTCGAATCGACGGCGTAATTCTCGGGCGATTTCGGCTGTGGCAAACCATTCATCGATACTTGCGCTTTGTTTTCTGATAATGCCGATTGCCATCGTGGCGCCGATTACCGCTCCGCACACGCTGCCGGTATTGCCTATGCCGCCTCCAAAACAAGTGGCGATTTTAGGAATGAGTTCGTTTTCGATATTATAATCCCGACACACGGCCAGGAGCACTGCTTCGGATCAGACATGACCCTCTTGCATAATTTGGGCAGCCGGATTTTGTTCCATGGTATCTCCTTTTGAAGCTGTCACTGGTTTGATATTTGCACTAGCGGTTTACTCGACCGGTAAGCCAATCAGTTCACAATCTCGCAATCGCTATCCGGTCACGTATAATACCTTCTAATAATAATTATTGAGGCGTGTCATGTCTGCAAAAAAAGTGTAGGTGGTCTATATTGTAACCTGCCCGCCGCGGCGGACTCACATCAGCGGGTACTCCATCGCTTGTTAAGACACCCTGCGAAAAATCGGATTTTAAAACAAAAATGGCGGTATCTACGTTTAGAGTATATTATAAATCCATATATTATCAGGCAGAAATCAAGAATGTAAGAGAGACACATGCGACAAGTGTTAGTGACAACTGAACGACTGTTAATCCGGCGACCTGAGGCAAGTGATCTTGCGCTCATGCGATGCCTCTTCTGTGATCAAACGATGATGAAATACCTGGGCGGAGTCTGGAGCGAAGAGCAAACCGCCGATGCCCTGCAGGAGTGGCATGACCATTGGGGAATCAATAATCGGTGGTATGGAACGCTCTTACTAAAAGAGTCGGGAGATCCGATCGGTACGGCCGGTTTTACTCAGGATACGATTCCTGACGAACCGGGACTGGAACTCTCCTGGTTTGTACTGCCTCAGCTTCAGGGGCGCGGTCTGGCCACTGAGATAACCCAGGAACTGTTGCGCTGTGCTTTTGAGGAGCTCGGAGCTGATAGGATGGTCGGCGAGACGCATCCCGGCAACCCGTCATCAACTCGCGTCCTGCAGAAACTTGGATTCGAATGTCTGGGAGAGCGGCACAATACATACGATTTCCTCCCCGGCATAGACCGACAGATGTTGTGGGCCCTGACAAAAGAGATGTGGCAATCTCAGATCAATCCCGCCGGGTAGGCAATGCAACAAATCCCGCAGCAAAGGGTAGACACAAGTCTGTGACTAGTGCATTTATGCCACTATTTGTTATCCTTCAACATAAAGTATCCATTTCCATCTCGTTTCGTTTCCGTATCGTGTATTACAACTCTGAAATATTTATCAGTAATATATCGATCTGCTACCTGGTGGCCTTCGGAATCCACTTGATAGACTGTGTCCGGTTTTACCTCACTAATGTAAAGACCTGCCATATTCATTTCGATTAATATGTTCGCTATGGAGACTACCTCCATATTTGGAATAGTATCAGACACAAAATACCCATCAGTATCTAAACGCTTCATAACGAGATATTGTGGCACACCTCGTAAACTACCCCATGCCAAAAATTCAACTGATATTTTAGAAGAATAATGACCCACTTCGGATCGCCCAAGTTGATCACTCGTTTCGCTTTTCATCAATTCTGCATGGGTTTGAATTTTTATGCGATCGCCAAAAAGATGCTCCGATTCAGATATAATACTTGAATCACTGTACGAAATTCGATTCTCACAAGATTCAGAAATTTGTCGTAACGCAGAAATTGCGGCAAAAAGATATCCTTCTTCCCTTTCTGAAAAATCCACTTCTATATAATTGCGTAAATTAGAACGTAATTCCTGCAATTCCCTTAATATTTGAGTATTATCTTTCTTAATTATCCAATCGATAGTAAATGCGAATAACGAGATTACACTTACAGCGAGGCCCATTGCAGTCATTTTACTGGGTAATGACCATTTATTCCATTGATTTTTGGTAGGCCAAAACTTCACAAAGATCCCCCAAAGAGCTTAGTCCGTTGTTCAGATGAAACATTGCCAGTTTCAATTGCATCTTTAGTATAGTAAATACAACAATTTATTACTACTATTCATTTTTTAGAGTGCTTGAATCAATAAAATAGAAAAATCAGAGCTCGGTACTCCGACAGTTGCTTTTGGATATTACTCTATTTTAGGAATATCCTCACTGACATATATATAGCCTTTATTTAGGTATTCGCCCAATTTCAGATATGTCAATGACACAAAAAGGCCCGATATCATCGGGCCTTGAAATAAAAATTGAAAGAATCACGTCCTTCAATCCACAAATATTCGTGAGCAATCGGGATTGGAGCACTATAACAGTGCCAACCGAGCGTACCTCGCATTGTGCGTAACCAGCAATACGGGAAGGGATTATGAAAACTATCATTCTGCTATGCCTGGTTCTGCCGACACTGGCCCTCGGTGCCGTTATATGCGGCGATGCCAACGGCGATGGCAACTTGAATGTAGCTGACGTCGTTTTTGCGGTCAATTTCGTGTTCAAAGGCGGTCCCAGCCCTGATCCGCTTTGCTCCGGAGACTCGAATCACGATGACACGGTAAACCTGGCTGATGCCGTGTATCTGGTCAATTATATCTTCAGAGGCGGCCCTCCCCCGATTGAACCCTGTTGCCCGGTACCGGACAGCACACCATATGAAATCCTATTCATCGGCAGCAGCTATTTTACCTATAACAATCTTCCCGGATTGGTGAGGGAACTGGCAACCGAAATGGGCAAGACGTTTACTATCCATGAACATACAATGAACGGTCTGTATCTTGCCGATCATGCAGTCTTGACGAGTACCGAGGATAAAATCAACGAGCGGGCCTGGGATTATATTGTCCTGCAGGGAGTCGGTCGGCTTATGGCGTATCCGGATTCATTCCCGGACGATCATCCGGTCTATCCCGCACTGGTAACATTAAAATCAAAAATTATGGCCAACTGCGAGGACACCAAAATAATATTCCAAATGCCGTGGGCGTACGAAGACGGCATGATATGGCTGTCCGGCTGGACCGACGAATATCCTCAGATGCAGCAAAAAATCTATGATAATACACTCGATTATTCCGACAGCATTGGATTTATCATTTCTCCGGTCGGCTGGGCGTGGAATACGGTTTTGTATGAACAGAGTTATCCCCTGCATTATTTACATCTGAGTGATTGGAATCACCCCTCTTTGAGAGGATCGTATCTTATGGCCTGTACGATCTATTCCACGATTTTCAAGGAGAGTATCGTCGGGGCTTCGTATTCTGCCGGATTACCCTCGGGGGAAGTTTCATACTTCCAGTCAGTCGGCTCAAACATGGTCCTGGATAGTCTGGAAGTGTGGAAGATTGAATAGTCAATTGACCTGACAGAGAAGTCATTGCATTCTGGAGTAATTTCAATAGTATCAGAACAAGCATAACTCGCAAATAAAAAAAAGGCAGGCCGATATGACCTGCCTTACTCCCCCTCAATAACGACTTACTATTTCAATAGTATCATCTTCTTCGTCTGGGCGAAATCGTCGGCCTGCAAACGATAAAAATATACGCCGGTCGTTACCGGTTGATTGTTTTGATCGGTCCCGTCCCATTCAATATGATAACATCCCGCCGGTTTTTCTCCGCTCTCCAGGGTTTTGACGCATTGGCCCAGGATATTGAACACCTCGAGCATCACTGAGGATCGCGTCGGCAGGTTATATTCAATTATCGTCACCGGATTAAACGGATTCGGATAGTTGTTCGATAGCTCAAACGCGGTCGGCAAAGCGCCGGTTTCATCATCATCGACGTCGAGCGGATCGCCATCGACGGGCAGCACACGATAGCCTTTGTTATTGGTTTCGTGCACTTCATCAAGCAAACCATGACAATCAACGAGTCCGTAAATCTTCGGGTAGTACCCGATCGTTTCGGGGATCCGCCAGGTCATTTCAATATTCTCATAGCCTCGCGGCGCAAGTGCACCGGAAGTGGACACCCAGGTCTCGCCGTGGATTCCCTCGATCAGCCCGCCCCCCTGGTCGGGATCGCCGATAAAGAACTGAACACTGACCGGACCGGTTGTCGCCCTCAGGCTGAAATTCCTGACTGTGGCTTTAATCGTCACGGTATCGCCCGGCTCCGGTTTGGCCGGATAAAAGGTGATATCGCGAGTCTTATAGCGCTCATCTTCGGGAATCCCCTGTAACTCGGGATCGAATCGCCAGGGCAGAATAAAGGCCGCATCGCATTTATCTCCATAGTGCTGCTGCCAGAAGGTACTGCCGTCCTGTTCCGTCACGGGCGTAACGGCATAATCCAGAACGAAGGCGCCGCTGCGCGACCAATAGGCATAGGGAGTTACTTTATAGACCGACTGCGGCGTGCTGATTCCCGGGAAATTCACCTCGACTCCAAGCTCCTCTCCCACGGTGACCCGCTGCGTGGAAAAGGCTCCGATACCATAATTACCGGACACCCCGACCTCGACGCCATAGCCACTTATTGAGGCGCCGATATTCATCGCGAAATCCTTGGAAACGGTCGCACCTGCAGTATAGAATGTATTGATATTAATACTCCAACCGCCCGGCATCCCATTTCCGACTTCGAACCCGGTCTGAGATGCGATTTTTTCTGCCATGTCCGGATTGGCTTCCAGAGAATCATATTCCATATATGACAGGATATTGCCGACCTCGTGATTCAATTTTAAACTGCTGGCCGATTCCCCTTTATAGGCCATCCACTGGTTGGTGGCCTGATTCATCCGTGGTCTGACTACGAGTGCCTTATCTGCTTGAATGTTGCCGCCTCCATAGACAGGATACTCCCAGACATCATAGTCCAGCACCGAGGCAAAAATAGCGTCGTCCTGCTGCGCCTGCGCCCAGAAACCGACGATAACGTCCTTCACATCCGACCGATCTTTGGAAAATCCTTCTCCATAACTGGCCGCGAAGCTTGCCTTCACGCCCACTCCGCAAGCGCTGTATTGGCCGCTGGCATTAACGCTGACGCCCCAATCCTTGTGAAATTCCGTCTGTACTTCGAACGACTGACTACTCTGGACATTATACTCCGCATAGAAATCGCACGGATTCATATAGCAACTGTTAATATCGTACATTGTGCCGGAGAATTCATCAATATGGGTCGGAGGCGCATTGAGAATGACGGTCGGCTGCACCATACCGGTCTTGACATAATGTGTCGGCGGTCCGAGCCGAACGGCATCGCCGTCGAAATCACCCGCGGCGAAAGCCACCTGACCGTCGCGGGCAAATTCATTGGTGATGCTTGCCTTTACTGTTACCGTCCCGGTAAAACGCAAACTATCGTCGACACCGATACCGAACACCTGCATCCGCATCATTGAACTGGTGCCGCCCCAATCCATCATAATGACTTCAGGTATCCAGACCGAATCGGTCGCCTCGGCATCGACATCGGCGATCAGTACGCTGCTGACGCAATTGGCCTGGGTGAGGAATCGCCGCTGGGTGTAATCGTAAATCTGGGAGAAGGCGAACTTTTCGGCAGTTACACTGGCCGGATCGGTCTTATAAACACGCATATGATCATAATATGTCCACACCAGTTCATCCACACCATCCATGTTCAAATCACCGGCCGCCAGACTCATCGACGGCCCCGCAAGATCCGGAACCGCATATGAGCTGGCCGCGCACCCGACTGCTGTTTGTACCCAACCGGTATTGTAGCTGATCCGGCCTGCCGTCGAATCAGTCGGCATGATTGCGGCAAGATTCGAATTTACCGTTAACGGCTGCAAAAAGAACGTGTACCGACAAAAAAGATGAAGACTGGATACGTACCAGCCATTGCACCATTCCCAAATATTAGACCAGCTTTCCTCCTTTAGTTGCCAGCCTATCGCGGCTTCATCCTGAAGATCGCCGTCAAAATCGCCGGTTACGATTGCCATCCGCTCAAACCCGCGACTCGAGAATCCGCTTGAATACATTGACGGCCGGTTTTCATACAACACGCGCTCAGTGGTCTGGGTGACTGAACCGCCGTTGATATTCACCGTAAACACGCGAGCCTTGACTTGCCACTCCAGTGTGGACTTATAGAAACCACTGGCAAAAATCAATTCTTGAATTCCATCGCTATTGAAATCACCCGCCGCGACATCGAACAGCGCTCCATCGCGCAGCAATTTATCAACGAAAAACGTGCTCTGTGACACGCGCTCGACCGGCGCACCGGGGGTATCGGCATCAAAGATGTGCACATAGACATATCCGTCAGTTCCCCAGGCTGCCAAAAGAAACTCGTCCTCGGGATCATCATCGAAGTTCGCTGAAATGAGTCGAACCGAGGCATACTCATAATGCACATCATACCCTTGACTGACGCAGCACAGCGTGTCCCGCCAGACTATCGACCAAGATGTTGTACCGGCAGTGAAGTCGGCCATTGACAACACGAGCTGACTGCCGGAAGCGGTCTCAATCGTATAGGCAAAAACCATCTCGTCCGAACCGTCATTGTCATAATCGCCGGCTGTCGTGCTGGTTAATCTGAGTTCTTTGCGATCATACATGCCGGGATAAGTACGCCTGGTCCCGGCCTGTATATGTCCGCTTGTCGGAGTGCTGCGAATATAGTCATACACTCTTACACTGGCGGAATCGATGGTACCGTTGGCTGTCGCCAGTGATACGATTTCTGCAGAATTCCCGAGTGTATAATGCCCGGCAAGAGGATCGGCGAGTTGTGCGAAAGCAGCCGATGACACGAACAGGGCTGTCAGCCCCAATATCATTAGCAATTTGTACTTCATGGGATATACCTCCTGATTCGGGTCATCGATCGACGCCCGAAGCCCTTTGAGTTATCTGTTAGAGGTATAGTCCCCGAGATGGAAATTTATCGGGATGTGATGATTGAATTATCAGCGGCCTGCAGATCCTTCTCGCTGACCCAGCCACTATCGGCCCAATAGAGAACGCTCTCGTGTACCATTTGAATATAGTCGTGGCGCTCCAACGGGGGCAAAAAGCCGCCCTCGACATATTTTTTACGCTGTGTCCAGAAATTATCGCTCAATCGCACGCGCGTCACCCGGAAAGTGGAATCGAAACAAAACGATCGCCAACTGGATCCGCTGAAAGACTCGATGATATCCACATGAAACCCTCCGCCGCCGATTATGCCGAAGCTTACTGCAGTATTATAAGGAATGGTGTCGGCTTGAGTTACATCACTTGTCGGGAGAACAACATAGTGTAACTGGTTGCCTCGCTTTACCCAACTCAGATCGAGCCCCGGAGCTTCATACGGCGGAGATACGCCCAAACAACCCTTGAGCGGGAGTGAAAAAACACCCATGGCTTCAAAAGGATTATTAATGGCAATGACAAACAACTCTTCGATGCCATCACCATCGCTGTCCCAGGCGAAATAGGCCCGTGGGTGCCCGGCATGTACATACCGGCCCATCAATTCTCCATCAGCCGACCATATTTTGATGTGTGCTCTCCCCGGGTAACTCTGGGCGACATCAGTGACAATAATCGGCCCCAGGGCCGTATTGGCGGTGAATAATCGCGCCCCGATATAATATTGATCGGCAGCCGAATCTCCAGGATACAAGGCAACTAAATTACACTGTCGCGACCACATGAAATTGCCGTCGGGGTCGTATACTTTTAACTGAGCGGATGTCGAACAGGGCACGGCTTCGTCCACTGTCCGTAAAAACATCAACTCCTTACGCCCATCGCCGTTCAGATCGAAGAAATCATATGCTATGTCTTTGACCGGTCCGCAGTCGAGGGGTAACTGCCACAGAAGCGAGCCATTTTCATTGTACACAAGCGCTTTGTCATGTGTTTCGTTGAGATTGAGGCTCTCAGGATTCCAATCGAACCCGATCCAGACTTTAGGATATACCAGGCACACCAGGATGTAGAGGAGGGCTATCATGAGTGGAATTTGGATTCTGCCTAACCGACTGTAGGAACCTGCTTTGCGAATGACATATTGACCGGCGCAGACCTTTTCGCTCCTGAGTACATTGCGATCAGCCACAACCTCATCCAGTCGCTCCACAGCGATGAGGTGAAGGCGCCGCCGCGGATACTCACGATTGAGCTTCTCCAGATAAGCATGGGCTGTGACCAGATTCTCACGAGGCAGCACCATAAACTTGGCGGGAGAACAAAACGCCCGTTCAACTTTAAATTGCAGCGAATCCTCATTAACCGCCGATATCTTACCGTCTCCATCTATGCTGCCGGTAAACACGGCACACGATGCGATTCCCCGCTCATGGCGAAGGACTTCGGTCGACAGCAACTGGACAAACGTGACCAGGGCGGCAGCCAGCCCGATTGAATCACCGGTGAATTGATGATCGGAATGGACAATCTGAAAATGCGAATGGATATACTCGCCGCGATTCCGCTTGAATCCGGGACCCGATAAAACCTGCCGCACCGCCAGTAAGGCCTCATAAATCGATCCGACAAAGGGATCATCAGGGCTGCGGATCTGATGCTCGAATGTCACCTCGTGGGAAGTTGCCCGCGCCTGCTGATATTCCGCGACCGCTCGCAGTAATCGCATGCGACCGCGCGTTATTGTCCCATCCCCATGTTTCTCGACGAATAGACAGGCGGCATCTGAATGTGACACCCCTTCCCTGAGCAACTCCCAATCGGAAAGAATACTCCGAATATAATGCGAGGCAGGATCTGTACGATCAGATCTCATCTCATCGATTAACCGTAATCCATCCAGCTCATCTATTCCGTCCGGTAACTCGGAAATGGCGCCGGAGTTACCTTCATCAGCCTGATTAAGTGTCCGTTCGAGCAATCGCACACCAGACTCAGTCCGCCCAATATAACAAAGTTTCCGAGCCCATTCGATGCCGATTCCCTCAATAGCCCGTCTAATTTCATCAGCACAGAAGAGGCGCTCTCCAATCGGCATTAACGAGGCGAGAATACCGTGAATATCCTCCAGTTCGGCAATCCGCAGATCATCGAGATTGTCCCCGCGGCATTGATCAATGAATGCCCCAAGGTATTCTTCGATATGGCTGTCATAAGTGCGATTGTCCAGCATCGGCCGAATTGTCGGCCAAAACGAGGCCAATAGCGTTAAACGTATATCGGCGACAGTCAGATTTCGAAGACGAGTCATTAATCGCAGGAACTGCTGCTCAAACCGTATCGGTCTGGAGATCATTGTTTTCCTCAATCGCGAAACAGACGGATCTGTATCGATTCATCCGCCCCATCCAGATCAAAATACAATGAATCACTGCCCGAAGCACTGGAGATAAGTGACTTTCCTTGCTGTGACACCGCTACCCGGATAGGCCCGAAATCAGCAGTGCCATGAAGTTCCAGGACACGAACGGAGATGTGCTGCCCGGCGGTTCGCCCCTCGAACCGGATCGCAACTTTGTCCTTTCGCGACGTCTCCAGGATAACATCTTCGGCATATTCGATCCGGTCGGGATGATAGTCAAATGGCGATAGAGTGAATTCAACATCCGGCATTTTAATTTGCCAGTGCTGCGTTGACAAATCCGCATCATAGGGCCGGTCTAAATTTCCTCGACCGAATTCGTCGGTCAAGATACTCAGGCGAGCCTCCGGCGCCTCAACTAAAACATGAGAAACCGCTGCCGGATCATCACTAACCAACTGCACATAGTCCACCCGGCGGCGAGTATCTCGCATTAATCGGAGTATCATTTCAGGATCCTCCGAGAAGAATGTGGCGATATTCTCCAGACGAGGCGGCACCTCACTAACGCCATCTGCGGCCAGTAACGCCGGTTGCCCACTTTCCTCTCGCCTGAATGGCAACAGACTGACCAATCTTCCCCGGATGGCTTCTCTATAAAGATCATCCGCGATCAAGACGGCGGCGTCATTACATGCCGAGATATCGACCCGATCGATGGCCTGGACCAGGTTGCGATATTCCTCACAAAATTCGGCACAGAACCCGCAATCTCGAATATGATCGTCCATCCTTCGAGCAACTTCGGCTTTCAAGACCCCGGTACAGAACATTCTCAATTCATGATGCGTCGGGTGCATGTCGTTCCTTTCCTGCGCTTTATTTTGTATAGTCCCCAACTTGGCATTATATCAGTTTTTCCTTCAAACCGGATCTGAAATAATCGACTGATTTCGCGATCACCATTTCAAACGGATGTTTATGCCTCGGTATATATAAGGCATGCTTTTCAGGCGGCATAACCTCGCGAAAATACTTGGGAATTTTGTCATTATCTCCGCAATATCCTAAATCTCGCAGATAATTCCCGGCAGCCTGTAAATAGGCAGTAGCCTCCTCAGGCTGTATTCGGCCCTTTTGCAAATATCCACCCAGAACCTCTCGCTCCACTCGATCAAGGACATGTTGAATCAGCCGATCCATAGATATCCTCTCCGATTCAGTGACACACTGAGCGGGGTCGGCAGGAGGCGGCCCCAGTTCCTGCAGCGCCTCGGTATTCGCCGCAACCATAAGCTCGATAAGATCATAGAGTGGTATACAGCATGGGTACCCTAATTCCTTGTCCACCAGTCGAAAAATACCGGTACACCACTCCGAGCGGCTTTTCGAGAAGACATATGCATTTCTAACTGCCTCCCGCAAAACGGTCAACGGCACGGGGGCGTGCGAGTGCTGCGCATTGCCATTTTGAGACATCGCAATCAACGGCGATTGCCCCGAGCCGACGACAATCCGGATAAATAATGGAGGCTGCAGAATATCTTTTATGCGACGTTTCAAAACTTCCGCCTGCCGGTTTTCCATTTGGCGAAATCGGTAAAGTTGTTTCTTCAAATAACCGCACACCAATGTGCGCGTGTGCACCAGCAGCTCGCCATCATCCATCGATTCGGCACTTGGCAATCCTTGACGGTTGTAATAATCGAAAACCGGGGCAAATGGTCTCTCCTGATCACAGCGAAACAATTCTCCGAGTAGAGTTAAAGCGAGTTCGGAAAAAGCCGTATCCTGATCCTGCCGTCCCGGAGCCAAACGATATCCTTTTCCCCGACAGTACTTCAGATAACCGATAGCGATTCCATGACAGAGTGTGAAATAGGCATTGAAACAATCTCGTTTGAGAGGTTTTGATAGGAAATCACGTATGATTTGATCTTGATTATCCATTTTCGGCGCAACCTATGCAATAGCGCTCGACGGAGTCTGAATTAATGGATTAAATGCGCTGGATCAGCTTTCAATAAAAAATACAAAATAAAATCAATACTGTCAATAACCTGATTGAAGGCAGAAAACCTTCTGACGTAGCTGCCAAAGAATCATTCGAATCGCCAAAGTAATACATGAGAAAATCGGGAAACCAAGAGACAAGAGATTGGCACAAATTGATCATCTTGTTAAACAACTATATGATCAATAATACCAAATATGTGATTGCGACAAATTCATTTATTGGCAATAAATAAAATAAATGTGGCCGTTTTACCATATCAAAAAGCGCCTCGCATGACTCGAAAAAAACGCGAATCCCCGGTCTCGACCCGGTCCGGAAATTCCCCTATTTCAAAATCCAGTACCGTGACGAAAAGCTCGGTGTCTGGAGAGACATTCAGAAATCATTTGAGACTCTCGATTCCCTGCATCAATATGCGGCAGAACATATTAATAGAAAATTACAAACCAGGATTATGGAAGTCACTGAATATGGTAAACGAGAGGTTTTGAAGTACTACAATGCATTCGGGATTGTAATAGGTGATTAATTCAATTTCGCTAAATCAGTATAAGCAAAAAGGCCTCGATTTCAATCGAGGCCTTTTAAATAAATGGCGGGGTCGACGAGACTCGAACTCGCGGCCTCCTGCGTGACAGGCAGGCGTTCTAACCAAACTGAACTACGACCCCGCGCCAAATTTTGCGCTTCTCTATTTTATGCTCTATCGTCTGTTCTATGGTGGGCAGTACTGGATTCGAACCAGTGACCCCCTGCGTGTAAGGCAGGTGCTCTAACCAGCTGAGCTAACTGCCCGCAATGGGCGTCCCCTGTATGTATCCGGTGACTACCTCTTAATTATCTCCACTCTCATCACTCTTGTCCGGCGTCCCCTTCAAAATGATTCCCAGCGGAAACAGGACACAGTACCCGAGCACCAGAAGTATCGGGGCCAGTGTTATCGATCCGGATCCCAAACTCAGATATCCGACGATTATCGACAACAGCGCCGCACCCATCAGACCGTAATTTATCGGCCCGAACGGGAGCCCTCGCCCCTCTACAGTATTCGCTTTTTCCTTTGCCATAGGCTCGCTAAATATATATCCAATCTACAGGTTGTCAAGAAATTTATTAGGCTATTTCGGACAAACTTTCCGAGGCTTTCATGTTCCCGAGGACCGCCAGACCGATACCCCAGAAAAACATTAAAAGCATCCTTACTTCTTCATCGGCAAAAAACGATTCCGCCTGAGACATCACGAAAAATACCACCGACGCCAGAAACGCCCCGAAAATCAACCCCTTCTGAAACCCCTCGGGACACTTCATGTACCCCTTATACAACCTCCAGAACACTATCGCCCATAATAACAAAAATAATATGGCCGCCGGAATCCCCGACATCGCCGCCTGATTCAAAATATCATTGTGAGCATGAGACAAATTCTTGCCCGTCCGATTCGCCCGCAACTCTTTATATTTGTCGTAGAAATTCCCCGGCCCGACTCCGAAAACCGGATCCTCCTCAACCATCGTCAGAGCCGTCCCCCAGATCGCCATACGCGAATTGGCATACACCGATGAAAATTCGGTCTTATCCATGTGCTTGAACCGGTTCAGAAAATCGGGAGACACCACCAGCGCTATCGCCAGCGTCAGCAAAACGACCGGTATCGCCCAGACGCGATAGCGATTCGGGAGCAGCACAATCATCAGAATAATTCCAACCACCAGCGCCACGATCGTCGACCGGGAGTAATTGAAAAAGATACAAGTCAGCGCGGCCTGAGACGTCAGAAGATAAAGGATTTTACGCACCGTTCCCACTGCCGTAAATCCGGTAGGAATCAAAAATATCGCCGCCACCGCGAAGAAGCCCGAGAATGTTAGATAGATGGAAAACGTCCCGATCGACCGGTACCCGAACATCATTCGATCAAGGAGTACCTTATGATACAAATCCACACCGACGAAATGCTGCCAGATGCCATAGGCGCTGATGATCAATACTCCGGCCACGAATAAATCCAGCACCACCGTCAATTTCTTGATATCCCGGAACATCACCGCCCCGATTATGACGAGCAAAAACAGCCAGTCTTCCTTGATCATCAGCAGATCGCTGCCGTTCGCAACCATCGAAGCAAAGCGATATCCAACATACGCCAGCATGACAACGATGATCATCGCCGGAGGAAATACCATCTTCTGCTTGTCACTGTGTGTCGCGAGGTATCCTATAAAGCCCAGCACTGCCAGGCCGAGAAAAATCTGAGATGCCGCAATGGATGACGACGCAAAAAAGGCATATCCCCCCAATCCGGCCCAAGCCATCGTCCGAGTCACATTCTCCGGTTTCATCCAAACAGGTCCTGTTCGATTAGATGTACAATATTGTGAATGATAAATATGTGTTCTTCCTGAATCCGCTGCACCGATTCCGACGGTACGATGATTGATTTTGCGGCGTATTTTTTCAGCTTGCCGCCTTTGCCGCCCAACAGCCCCACAATTGATGCGCCGGTTTTCCTCGCGACTTTCGCCGCCTCGATAAGATTCTCGGAATTGCCCGATGTCGATATCAGAAACAGGATGTCTTTTTTCCGCACGAGCGACTGTACCTGCCGAGCGAATACCTTATCAAAGCCATAGTCATTACCCGCCGCAGTCAACAGCGTACTGTCAGCCGTCAATGATGCCGCCGGTATGGATGGCCGCTCAAATTTGCCCGTCAGCCGCACGACTAACTCGGTCGCGAAATGCTGAGCATCCGCAGCCGATCCGCCATTGCCGGCCAGGTAAATCGTGCCGCCCCTTTTTATACATCGAGCCATCAACGCGGCCGTATCGATGATGTCATCTAAGAGAGTTTCGCACAGCGCCTGGCGCAGGCTCACGCCCGCAGCCGCTGCCTTCAGAAGTCCGTCTCGCTTGTCTTGCTTGTTCATGTACGTCCTGTACTTCGTCTGTTCCTATATAACCGTTCGAGCCGATGAATGAATGGCATCGGCCATCTCGGACATGAATCCGAAATCACTCTCGAATTCCAAACGCGTCCCGATCACGACAAACGATGCCCCGGCTCGAACGATCCGAGCCGCATCATCCGGCGTATTGATACCGCCGCCGACGATGACAGGTAACTCGCAGTATTCGGCCACGGCTGTTATCATCTCTTCCGGAACAGTCTGTTTCGCACCGGAACCGGCCTCAAGGTAGACCGTCTTCATGCCAAGATACCGAGCCGCCAGCGCATGCGCCATGGCGATATCGGTTTTTTCCCGCGGAATCGGCAGCGTTCCCGATACGAATTGCACCGAGGTCAACTTGCCGGATTCGATTAACATATAACCGGTCGGGATCGGCTCCAGACCGAACGCCTTGATTAGCGGCGCGCCCTTCACCTGCTCCTCGATAAGAAACGTCGCATTGCGCCCGGATATCAGCGACAGAAACAATATTCCGTCGGCATGTTTCGATACCTGTCCCGAATTGCCGGGAAACAACAGCACCGGCAGTTCCGTCGAGCGCTTGATCTCGGCCATGCGGGCATCGAAATTCGTCGCCGTCACCATCGACGAGCCGGCCAGGATGGCATCGACACCATACGATTGCGAGGCGAGAGAGACATCTTTGAGCCGCTTCGTGTCGACTCGATCAGGATCCAACAGCAGGAAGAAGCCTGCCCCCTTGTTTTCCCTGACTTGCATTAGCTGTTCAAATAACGGCATAATCCCTGCCATGGTTTATGATACTATGCTCTGAATTGTTTCCTTCGCTTTCGAAATCAAATCCGTGAATGCAACATCATCCGGTAATCCGCCGCGCGCAAACGCCGCCTTGCCGCCGCCGCGACCACCCAATTCCTTGACCATTGCGCCGAAATGCTTACCGGTATCGAATCCCATATCGATCGCCGCCTTCGATGCCGATGCGATAAACGTTCTTTTCCCGTCCAGCACACCGACGGCCAGCGAGATAATCGGATTATTCATTCCCTTAATCGCATCCGACCATCCGGCAATGCTCTCGGAATCGGTCTCACCGAAATCATTATACGTAAATTCAATCTTGCCGATCGTTTCCTTCTCGCCGACGCCATTGCTGCCGCCGCCCGAGAACCGCTCGGCTTTCAGTTTCTTATTCTCTTTTTGTACATCATTCAGACTCTGCGACAGTTTTTTCACCGCATCAATCGTTTGATCGGCAGGAACATTCAATAGTGATCCGACCTGCCGCGCGATATCCTTGTGCAGCCGCATCAAATCGGCCGCCTTACGCCCGGTCACGGCCTCGATTCGCCGCACACCCGATGCAATCGCCGATTCATCGGTTATCATGAACAAACCGATCTCGGCCGTGTTATGCACATGCGTGCCACCGCACAATTCCATCGATACCGGTTTGGCATCGGAATGTTCGGCATCTCTGACCGACACGACACGCACCGTATCGCCGTATTTTTCACCGAACAACGCCATGGCGCCCGAGTTCATCGCCTCCTCGACCGGTTTTTCGACCGTATTCACATCAAAGGCATTGATGATATTCTCATTGACGATTTTCTCAATCTGCCCGATTTCGCTTGGTGTCAATGCCTGAAAATGCGCAAAGTCAAACCGGAGTCTATCGGCCTCGACCAACGAGCCGGACTGCTTGACATGATCTCCCAACACCTGCCGCAAAGCTGCATGCAGAAGATGCGTCGCGGTATGATTGCGCATGATATCTTTGCGGCGATGTTTGTCGATACGAGCCGTCACTTGCTTGCCGACGATATCATCAATAGAACCACTCTGCAATTTGCCGATGTGTATATAAATATCCTGATGCTTGACGACATTGGTGACGAGCATCGCGATACCGCTGCCGACAATCATCCCCTGATCGCCGACCTGACCGCCAGATTCGACATAGAACGGCGTCTTTTCCAGTACAACGGCTACTTCATTTGGTGAGCCTTGCGCTGCTTTCAAAATAGTCGTCTTGACACCATCCATGATTCCGCTCATTGAACGGTCAAACATGGTCGGCTTTTCAGGAAGACCGGATTTTTCCAATACATCAATGATAGCTTTTAACTGCGTTCCGGTCGCAGTACCGAATCCGGATCCCGCCCGCGATTGTTCGCGCTGAGCATTCATCGCCTTGTCAAAGCCGCCCATGTCCAGCTTCAGACCCGCTTCGGTCGCCATAATCGCCGTCATATCGACCGGGAAGCCATACGTATCGTACAGCTTGAAGATATCATCACCGGCAATCGTATCGGAACCGGATGATTTGACTTTTTTCTCCAGTGTCGAGAATAACTCAAGCCCGGTATCAAGAAGCTCGCCGAAGCGCTCTTCCTCGGATTTAATCACTGCCTCGATATGCGGCTGCTTTTCCTTCAGCTCAGTGAAATGCCCGCCCATGATGTCTATCAGGGTCGGCACCAACTTGCAGATAATGGGTTCCTTATACCCCAGTAATCTTCCATGCCGAGCCGCCCGGCGGAGGATACGCCGCAGAACATACCCACGCCCCTCGTTGGACAAGCCGCCGCCATCGGCCAATGCGAACGACAGCGCCCGCACATGGTCGGCAATAACACGATGCGATATGCCGTTTTTGCCTTTATCGTATTTCACGCCGGTGATGTCGGCGACGCACGCCGTCAACGGAGTAAACAAATCGGTATCAAAGTTCGACTCGACGCCCTGCATAATCGCGCAGACGCGCTCCAACCCGGCGCCGGTATCCACCGATGGTTTAGGCAGCGGCACCAGCTCATCCTGCCCCGGCACCTGATCGAACTGCATGAAGACCAGATTCCAGAATTCGATGTAGCGGTCGTTTTCGTTATTGATCCATGCATCCGGATTATTTTTGGACAGATGCGCACCCATATCATAATGGATTTCCGAACACGGTCCGCACGGCCCGACATCGCCCATCGACCAGTAATTGTCTTTCTTGCCGAAGCGCAGAATCCGCCCGTTTTTCAATTCCGGTGCAATCTTCTCCCACAGCCCGAACGCCTCGTCATCCTCTTCATAAACCGTTGCGAAAAGCCGGTCTTTGGACAAACCGAGCGTCTTGGTCACATATTCCCATGCGAAATGAATCGCCTCTTCTTTGAAATAATCGCCGAAGGAGAAGTTACCGAGCATTTCGAAGAAGGTCTGATGCCGAGTCGTCTGGCCGACGTTTTCGAGGTCGTTGTGCTTGCCGCCGGCACGGATACACTTCTGCGAAGTCGTTGCCCGCGAGTATGATACTTTGCGCGAACCGGTGAACACGTCCTTGAACTGGTTCATTCCGGCATTAACGAACAACAGCGTCGGATCATCCAGCGGAATTACCGGAGACGACGGCTGAACCGAATGGCCGTGGTTTTTGAAATAATCTATAAACGACTGCCTGATGTCTGAACTTTTGATATCCTACCTGCCTTCTTACTTGAAATCATCTTCGTTGAAAACTGCCTCAAATGCCTCTTTCGCCGCGCGGAACGATATCGCCCTTCGCGACAAGTAAGTATATGCTTTCCGGCGAGCCGTTTCAAGGTCAAACTTGAGAAAAGACATCCGCTTCTTCTCTAACAACGCCTCCGCCGAATCGACCTCACTCACCTCCGCCAATACTTCTTTTACGGCTCGTTCGGCGATTTCGCGAGGCACAAGTTTGGCCTGCAAATCGGCAATCAGAAAGCCTCGCCCGGCCGGCTTCCGGCTCAACAGCGATGTCGCCCGAAACTTACCGTAGGCCAGATCATCTAATATTCCCCGGTCTTTGAAATTCTTGATGATCTTGAGGATGTACCGGTCATCGATTTCCTTGCGGCGGAGTTTCATCTTCAATTCGCCGATCGAATGCGCTCGCCGGGCCAGCATATCCTCGGCCAGGGTAAAGGCGAAGGCTTCCTCCAGAATCAGCCGAATCTGGGCGAACTCCTTCGGCGAGAATATCATACCGGAGACCAACTGGCACGCGTCGATAGTCCCTTTGGTTGCGCGGACCTCGAAGTCATTGGAAAAGGTTAAAAGGTAGCCCAATCCCCGCCGCGCAATTTCGATTAAAACAATAGTCTCCTGCTCATCCTGCATCTGCCCAAGATACGGATATTTTCAAGAAATGACAAAGTTGAAAACCATTTTGTGATGCCGCACCGAATAGCCCATCCGATATCGGTCGTACCCGGCAGCCCAATACATTAGCCGTGGTTATACTCCGCCGTGTACCCCAAGGCTATGCCTTGGGATTGGGTGATCCATTTGATTCATTCCCGTGTGCGGCAGATGTCCACATCTGCCGAGAGAATTAACGGATAAGCACTGTCCACTACGTTAGTCTGCTTATGCCTCTCTTCTGTCATTCTCGAGAGGTCTGACTTCTTAGGCAGACCGAGTCGGGAATCCATGCCGAGGCCTGACTCAAGTACAAAACAATTAAGGTTTGCTGTTTTTTTTGAAACTGATGTCATTGCGGGCCCTTATTAGGGCGTCGCAATCTCAGGATATATGCAACATGTACTTACAATGGGCGTTACCTGTGTACCCCAAGGCTATCCCTTGGGATTCGACGATTAACTCGATGCCCCGCTTGTGGGATGAAAACGGCTTCTCTTCTTCTCCCCCTCCTTTCCGGACCTGTTGAAAAACATATTACAAGTACGGGTCATCGCGAGCCCTTCTTAGGGCGTCGCGATCTCAGGATATCTGCGACAAGTACTTACGATTGATGTTACCTGTGTACCCCAAGGCTCTGCCTTGGGAAAAGGACTTTTTCAACACGCCCTTCTGCCTTGGGAATCAACTTCTCCCCCATGGCTAAAGCCATGGACTGCAGGGAGCCAGCCACTTGTTTCTGATACAAATATACTTGACTGATTATTGAAATCCGCTATATTTATAGTACTACTACTCGATTTTTCTCATTAAAACGGGGGTTGCGGGGGCAATAATTTTTTGGGGGAGCCATGAAAAATTCCAATGCTCAATTAACCGTGCTCGTGTGTGTTCTTGCGCTATGTTTCCTTTCACCGGTATTCTCTTTCTATGATACCGCCTGCGGCGACGCCAACGGCGACGCCAGCACCAATATCGGCGACGCCGTTTATCTGATAAATTATATCTTTAAGGGCGGCCCGGATCCGCTGCAGGACTGCTGCTCCGGTTGTCCCGATGGGCAATTCGACTGCGGCGGCGGTATCTGCGTCAGTTTAATGACCGACGAGGCCAACTGCGGCTCCTGCGGGCATACCTGCCCGGCAGGATATACCTGCGTCAACGGCACCTGTCAGCTTGTCTGTCCGGCCGGATTCACCAACTGCGCGGGCCAATGCGTCGACCTGCAGACCGATGAAGATAACTGCGGTACATGCGGACACAATTGCCCGGCCGGCTATGTCTGTGTCAGCGGCGTATGTGTTCTGCAGTGTCCATCGGGTCAGGTGAACTGCGGCGGAGAATGCGTCGACCCTATGTCGGACGAAGATAATTGCGGCTCGTGTGGGCATACCTGCCCGACCGGATACACCTGTGTTGCCGGCAACTGTCAACTTGTCTGCCCGGCTGGAATTACCAGCTGCGCCGGCGAGTGCGTCGACCTGCAAGACGACGAGGAAAACTGCGGATCATGCGGGAATACGTGTCCGACCGGCTACACCTGCGTCAACGGCGATTGTGTCTTGCAATGCCCCTCTGGCCAAGTAAACTGCGGCGGAGAATGTATCAATCCGCAAACGGACGAAGATAATTGCGGTTCCTGCGGTCACACCTGCCCACCGGGCTACACCTGCGTCAGTGGCACGTGCCAGTTGATCTGTCCCTCTGGACTGACCAACTGCGGCGGACAGTGTGTTGATTTGCAGACCGATGAAGATAATTGCGGCTCGTGTGGCAATACCTGCCCTCCGGGTACATATTGCGTCGATGGAGATTGCGTCAGTCCATCGGAAACGAACGACGGCGCGGCATCCGATTCACCTCCTAAGGACGAATAAGTGATTCGCGCTTATGCAAACCGGCGGGCCAATTGGTCCGCCGGTTATTTTTATATCTATTTTTAAACGATTCTCACTTTATCGTCGCCAGATCATCCATCAGCATCTTCCTTGAGATTTCGTCGTCAACCTCCTTGGTGAGTGTGCGGGCCTGCTCCAGATACGTGTTCATCTGAGACGAGTTTCCAGCGATCATCTCGGCGCGCGCCAGCGCCTCGTAGGCATATGCCTTGAAAAACGGCGCCTGATTCGCGCTGTATTCAAGACACATCTTGCCGTATCGGCGGGCATTGTCCGGCTGGTTGATGATGGCATAGATCCGAGCCGATTGCCAGTAGCCGATCGACAGGTGCTTCTCGGTACAATCGGGCCGCTTGGTCCAGTGCCACAGCGAAACCTGATTCGTCCGAATCATCTCCTCGTCTTCCTGAGGCGTTCGGTTTTTCTTATCGATGAGTTCCCACGACAAATTGAAGCAATGAGCGGAAAAATACTTATGCGCCGCCTCGATATCGAATTCCGGCTTGTCGACCATAAGTGCCTCCTGCGGATAGGGGATGAAACTGATTACTTGTTCTTATATGTGATACGCCTGCAACGATGTTGCAGAGAAATCAATTTTGGGAACCAGCACGATTGGCAGGAGCACAGGGCTCCTGCCCTACTGCCTTTCGCGCTCCGCGCGGTTGGCAGGTCCCTTTTGGGGACCTGCCCTACTGTCTGTCTAATGCATCTAATCGTTGTCGCGATTGTCATCCATCGTCTGATACTTTTCCTTGCGGCTGCCTTTGTACATCTCATACTTGAGCAGTTTGCACTCCAGCGGACCGTTGAACAGCTTGATGCGCTGTGATGTCCGCAGGCCGAAAAATTTGATATTCTTGAGGCTCGATGTCAGGATATAGGCATTGTAATTCTCGAAGTTCGCCTTGAGTGCATCGCCGATGAGTTTGTACAACTGGCTGATTTTCGCCACGACCATCCGCTCGCCGTACGGCGGATTTATCACCAGCACCCCCGGTCCCCTGGGCGGCACCAGTGTGGCAAAATCCTTACAAGAGAATTTGATATCAGCCTTCACCCGAGCCCGCCCGGCATTCGCCTGGGCTTCCTTGATGCGCGCCGGATCGATGTCCGAACCGATAATCTCGGCTTCCGCCTTGGGCAGAATCAATTCCTGCGCCTCCTGGACGATTTCGCGCAGGATGTTCTCGTCATAATCTCGCCAGTTCATAAATCCGAATTTCTTGCGCGACAATCCCGGAGCGATATTGCGAGCCATTTGCGCGGCCTCGATAAGAAACGTCCCCGATCCACACATACCGTCGACCAGAGGCATCTGTTTATCCCAGCCGCAGAGGGTCAGAATCCCGGCTGCGAGCACCTCGTTGACCGGAGCCTTACCGGCCTCAGTGCGGTAGCCACGCTTCGACAGCGGTTCGCCGGAGGCATCCATCGACAGCGTCGCCTGTTTGCCCCGGATGTGGATATTGATGCGCACATCGGGATGTTTGACATCGACCGATGGCCGCTTATCGTATTTGGTGCGGAACCAGTCGACGAGGGCATCCTTGGCCTTTTGTGCGACGAACATCGAGTTGTTGAATTCAGAGAAATTGATCACGGCATTGATGGCGAAGGTGTTTTTCAGCCGCAGGTAATCGTCCCAGCGCACCTGGTAGACATGATGATATAGCTCATCGCCGGATTTGACGCTGAAGGTCTTGATCGGGACGAGGATTCGAGTCGCCAGCCGACACCACAGGCTGACCTTGTACAGAAAGCGCTTATCGCCTTTGAACGAGACGGTCCGCTTGGATTGCTTGACATCTTTAGCACCGAGGGCTGTGAGTTCCTCGGCGAGGGCGTCTTCCAGACAAGACAGTGTCTTGGCGACGATTTCGAATGTACCGTTTTCAATATCCATCGGTTCGAAGATAACGAAATTCGTGAAAATAGCAAAAGGAAAGCGCGATTGGATTAATCCTCAACCACCCCCCGGCCCCGCATTCTGAGGAGTTCGCCTGGGCGAACGACGTGAGAATCTGCTCTTGTCATCCCCTCTTGAGAGGGGTGCCCGAGTCTTCGAGGGCGGGGTGTGTTTTGCGCGCTTCGCGCGATTGGCAGGAGCACAGGGCTCCTGCCCTACTGTCTCTTCGTAGGTCGAAACCCCTGTGGTCTTGACATGCGCGAAGCGCAAACCGGCATCGGACGGGCCACCCGGTCTCAACAATTAAAACGCGCCGTCATTGGCGACCGCCCGCATAATGTGCGCCAGGTGGTGATTGGAGTGCCAGGCATACATGCCGATGGCTTCCTCGACAGAAAAGGTGCACTGATATTCGGGGTGGAAGAACCCTCTTTTCAATTCGGCGGGTTTGAGGTTTTTCAAGAGAACCGTCCAGCGGGCGTGAAGGCCCTCGATTATTTTTATCGAGTCGAGGATATTTGATCGTTGCACATCGGCAGTCAATGCCCACAGATTTTCGAAATAGGGCTTGATCGATGGCGTGTCCTCGGTTAAGGCAAGTTTGAACCGGATGAAGCTGTTCATGTGGCTGTCGGCCACATGGTGGACCAGTTGCCTGATTGTCCAGCCTTCGGGGCGGTAGCGCCAATCCAACTGTTCATCGGTGAGTCCGTTAATGACTTCATTAATGCCAAGGGGCAGGGCTTCGATGCTGTCTACCCAATCGGCAATGTGATGCGGTTCGATTGTTTCCGGTTTTTCAAAACGACCGATTGGGTATTTCATTTCATCCGTTATCATATCGATGTCCTCCCTATTTGTATGTTAGTAATACGGACAAATCTGATAATCAAGGGCATCGTTTTTTCCCCGATGTGAGAGATCGTGCCCGGTAGATGTCCACATCTGCCGAATGTAAGGGCCGGGTTTTCCGGCCCGGAAGAATGTACCTCTCATATGTGCACTCCCATGACAATTAATAATCTCGGTATCGCGCATTGCGCGATTGGCAGATGTCATTGGAAACCTGCGCTCCTGCCATGCGCGCGCTGCGCGAATTGTCATTCCCGCGAAGGCGGGAATCCAGAGGGGAGTTGTCCACAATTCAAAATCTCAAAAACCGATGTAACGAGCAGGCGACTATTACGTTATGGCGAATTGGGTTTGTTTGCTCATTTTTAGGGGACCCATTGTTCACGTCCTGTTCAAATGGCTTAGGAAAGACAAAAGCCATTGAAAACCATTTCAAATGATTTCTCTATCGCATTGTCCGGTGGGTTCTTATTCATCGCATTGCTCGTAGAAATGGGTTCGTTTTGTCTATATAAGGGGGGTACCCCCCTGTGTCCAATTTTTGGCTATAATAAAAATGGTCCTATATTGGAGGTGATGACTTCGGGATTACAATCGATTTGTATGTAACATTGCTGAATGCGACGCGAACGAGGGCTCTGTCATTCGGGAACCCACCCTTTTTTGCAGGGCCCAAAAGGAATGGGCTTTTGGCATTATTCCGAGTTTTCTTCCGATATGGCGACTGTCCAAATTTGTTTTAAAGGCAAATCTGCCTTGACATCAGCATCAAGCTTATCATAATGTTCGATTAATTGATTTATAAGATCATTCCTATCCCACAGACGAACTTTGAAGAATTGACTCGGCTTTTCCTTATCGACTGAAATCTTAAAACCACTCCAAGACACGAGCAATCCTTGTTCGGCCTGGAAGTTTTGCATTGCGCCAATCAATTGATCAAGTGTTGGTCTGTCTACTGGAATATCACCAGATTTTACTTGAACACATATTCTTGGACTTCCGAATCCAAGCGGACCTTGCGACGCAAGAATATCCACACCTTTATCAGGACCGGGAGGACTGACATAAGTAGTATACCCTAGTGCTTTCAAAATGGCGTTCACGAGATGGGACATGCCATGCCCCTTGTATTTCGCCGAAATTTGGCGCGTGATTTTATCTCTTCCGATTTCCTCAAGATCAAAATCCTCGGACAGCATGTTTTCATCAATTGAGGCAGTTTGCGCCTTGTCTTTTATCTTTTCACTGAGCTTGCTCTTCCATCCTGACCGGGCCATTTGTCTGACACGCACTTCAGCATCGTTTCGACTTATCATGCAAATCGTTAGAAATGCACCAAATGAATAAAGTAGATCTTGGTCAAAATTCGTCCGCGGTATATCAGTTTCAATCCATTTAACTTTACAAAAATGATAAAATGGGGCGATACCTTTATCATTGAAACTATACTCGCCTTTAACTTCTCCAATATGAATGGCGGGCTTATACTTGCTTGGAATGACAATCCAATCACCAATTGAAATCCTATGACTAAAAGCCCAAATCTGTCCGGCATGATTATCAATTTTCTCCTTGGATGATTCGGGATAGATATGAGATAAGAGGCCTTTTAAAGCTGCTCTGTCTTTACATTCACTTAAATCATACTTTAACCCCTCCCATGTGAGGTATATACGATTCTCTTCAAGGAATTTCTGCTCGTACTCACCATGTCCACCGGCTCGCACCAACCATAGTGACATAATCATCCCTCCGTATGATATAAATACCTCTGCGTATTTTCTAAAGAATACTCATATATAATATATTACTGAAACAATTATTAAAAGTATTTTCCATGATGAAAATAAATAATTCAATTGCCTATAAAAGGGGCCACATATCGGTAGTAGATACGCATGGCAGACTCTAGGAAGAGTCTGCCCCACAATATATTCTTTTCATTTGTTTATTCCGGGCATTTATCCCAGCCGCTTTTCTACCGCTTCCCAATTTAAATTAGCGAAGAAGGCGTCGATGTATTTCTTCTTTTCCGCCGGGACATAATCGACCATGAAGGCGTGCTCCCACATATCCAGCACCAACACCGGCTGGAATCCCGCCGGGTGTCCCATATCATGCTCGGTGATCCAGTGATTGGAAAACATCCCCGTCATGCGATCATAATATAAAATCACCCAACCGATACCGCGCATCGTCGCGACCGAATAGAAATCTTCTTTCCACTTGTCCACGCCGCCATAGTATGTCTCCAGCCCGGCCGTCAGCTTCGCGCCTGGGGCGCCTTTGCCGCCCGGATGCAGGTTTTCGAAATAATACTCATGCAGACGCATGCCGTTGTATTCCCAGCCGGCGCGGCGGTTGAGTTCGGCCCATTTGGGTGTCCCCGCCTCACCGTTTTTTGCCATCTCGGCCAGCAGTTGATTGGTCTTGTTTGTGAAGGTCACATACCCGCCGTACAGCCCGAAGTGCACCTCGAGCTCCTTATCCGAAATACCGGTCAGCCCCTTCAGGTGCGAGAAATCCTTTTTCGGATACTCCTGTGTATGAATCAGACTCATGGATTTTCCTCCCTATCCCTATCTGATTGTGATATTTTCGTATAAACACAAGCTCTTGGACAACAACCTCATTGTCAACAAAAACACCGCGGGGAAGCAAATTCCTCAAATGCGGCGATACAAATCCGCATAAAATCGCTAAAAATCTCACGAGCCTCTTGACAAAATGTTTGGCGTGGCGTACTTTTCTCGCACACAACGAAAAGGAGCCGGGTACACCATGGCCATATCGCGACATCTCAGCGCCAGCCTTGAGGATTACCTCGAAACTATTCTCCTGTTAAGCCCTGAAAACGACGGCGCGCGCGTAAAGGATATTTCGGCTTCGCTCAAGGTCAATTACTCCTCGGTCACCGGAGCCCTGCAATCGCTGGCGGCTCGGAAACTGGTCAACTACAGCCCGTATACCCGTGTTACGCTGACGAAATCAGGCGCCAAAATCGCCCGCGACGTTCTGTCGCGCCATGTATCTCTCAAGGAGTTCTTTATTAAGGTGCTGTCGATCGACGAGCAAAACGCCGATGAGGCGGCCTGCCGGATGGAGCATTGTATTTCGCAGGAGGTGCTGGATCGCTTCGTGCAGTTTGCCGAATACATCGAGCGCTGCCCTAAGGGGATCGCGGACTGGGATGAGAAAAAAGGCTTTTCGTGCCGCCATAAGAAAGACACCCTCGTCTGCTCGAAATGCCGACTGGAGTAATATTTTTTTGCACTATATGTTCGGTATGCCGAACATTTATTCAAGGAGATTGCCATGCGATCGAACAATAGATTGATTCTGCCGGGGATAGTGTTCTGTTCTATTGCGCTCTGCGGGTTTGCTGTCTGTCAGGATGACAGCGCCGGAGGCTTTCGCATCAACGATGAAACGGTCGTGACCGTTTCGGGATTCGGTGATTTCGTTTCGACAATTAAAAACCATAGCGAGGAACAGGTGATTGAGGTCGGTCAGGCCGAGATCGGGTTTGAATCGGACCTGCGCGATCACCTGGCGGCATCGCTGGCCATCGCCTATGATGTCGACCGCTTCACGATCGGGAGTTTTATCATTGATTATACGGCAGCAGAGGCATCGGAAGAGTCCCCCCTGCCGCTTGGCATGCAGGCATTGACAATCGGCGGCGGGCAATTCGATGTCCCCTTCGGCATCGGCAGCCAACAGTATGCCTCGGCCGACCGGCGGCTCGTTTCCAGCCCACTCGTCACCGTCCATACGCATGATGAGTGGAACGATATCGGCGGATATGCTCGCGCCGATGCGGCCTGGGGGAATGTGACGGTGTTTCTGTCTAATGGATTTGACTTCGAACGTATTGGCGCCAATGATGAAGAAGTGTTTGTGCCTAGTAATATCGCGGCAGGCGGGCGCATCGGCCTGGCGCCGCTGGCTTTTTTCGAAATCGGCACATCGTATGCCGACCTGCTGGATCGGTCGGGCGATAAAACGATGGATATGATCGGTGTCGATTTCACCGCAACCCTGCAGAATCTGGATATGCGTGCGGAGTTTATTCGACATCGCTTCAGCGACCCCATCTATGATGTATATGAACACGAGGGGTATTATGTCCAAGCGACATATATAATTGGCCGCGCGTCAATAACCGGGCGGTATGACCGATTCGATTCGGACAAGTACACGGATGGCTATCTGCGGCGGGTGTGCGTCGGCGGGGCGCTGCAGATGGGTGATTATATCGAATTCCGGAGTGAGTATCAGTTCAACCATGATAAGGACAACGCAGCACTACTACAAATGGTATTTATGTTTTAGATAGACACAAGACTTCCCGTTTTCTCTTTGCCATATTAGGTATATACTCCTTATCTCGAAAGCGCGGGCGGCAAGCCCGCGCTTTTGCATTGGAGTATTATTCCTCCGGGGAGAGGCGCACGCCGATGACGTGCGGGAGCTTGAAAAAGAAGTCGGTCTCGCCGGTCGTGTCCATGCGCGATTCGAACCCGCCGGAAATCGCCTCGGAATATTCGCCGACGCGAATGCACACCTGCGTCTGTACCCCGCCCTCAAGATGTTGTGCCGCGACGATACCGAGGGGCAATGCCAGGATACGCTCGTTGAATTCGTACATTGTCATCGGCGTGCGGCAGAGAATGAACAGGGCATTGCCCGCAGAATCCTCGACCAGCGCGGCCTCGGTCCACTTGTGGCCTCGGTCCGGTTCCCAGCGGTTATCGCGATCGCGCTTAATCAGGCGCAGGTTCTGCACGACATTGTCATACTGCCGGAGTAGCGAATCCAGTTCGACTTCATCCAGATCATAGAGTCGGAAGTGCGGCAGGCCGTCTTCTTTCGGATTCCATGCCACGGCCGATTTATACTTGTTGCGGTGTTTACTGATTATCTTGCCGTCGGCTTGTACGACACCGATGTGCGTGCGCATATCATCGTCGTACATGCCGCCATTAATGGCCAGCGCCAGTTGCTCGATTTCGCACCACTTGCGAACACTGATATTCTGCGCGCTGTCGGAATCGGGAACGGACAAAAACATCAGCTTGTGTTTTTTCGCATCGACGCGCACAATAGTCAGCATCGAATCGCTATCGGTCGAATCGGATGATGCGAACCAGGCAATTTCGAAGCCGTCGGCCAGCTTTTGCCAGTCGCCTCCCAGAGCGGGAGCGACGCAGGCACACAGCAGGCATATGCATATAGAAGCGGAGATTGATAGCGCGGTTGTTCTCATATATAAAAAGGCCGATGCTTGGGGCATCGGCCGAATTCGTTATTCTACCGTTACGGATTTGGCCAGGTTTCGCGGTTGGTCGACATTACATCCGCGCAGCACGGCCATATGATAGGCCAGCAACTGAAGCGGAATCACGGCCAGCAGCGGTGTGAAGCACTCCAGTGTCTGCGGAACATAGATGACATGATTGACTTTTTCCGCGATTTCGGTATCGCCCTCGGTGGCGATAGCGATGACGCGGCCGTTTCTGGCTCGCACCTGGGCGATGTTCGACATGACTTTGTCGTAGATGGAATCTTTCGTGGCAATCACGACCGCGGGCATGTTTTCATCTATGAGAGCGATCGGGCCGTGTTTCATTTCCGCCGCCGGGTATCCCTCGGCATGGATGTAGGAAATTTCTTTCAGCTTGAGCGCGCCCTCGAGCGCCACCGGGAAATTGACGCCGCGTCCGAGATAGAGAAAATTCGTGTTCTCGTAGTACATCTCGGCAATGCGCTTGATTTCCTTCTCGGTATCGAGGATGCGCTGAATCTTGTTCGGAATCTCCTCGAGCCCGCTGATCATCTGCATACCTTTGTTGACCGAGATGTTGCGCATGCGGCCGAGCAAAATCGTAATCAGCGACAGCACGACGATCTGCGACGTGAATGCCTTAGTCGACGCAACACCGATTTCCGGTCCGGCGTGAATATAAACGCCGCCATCTGATTCGCGGGCGATCGTCGAACCGACGACATTGACGATACCGAGCGCCTTGGCGCCTTTGCGCTGCGCCTCGCGCATCGCCGCCAGCGTATCGGCCGTTTCACCGGATTGCGAAATCACCAGCACCAGGGTTCCCTTGTCGATAATCGGCGAGCGATAGCGGAATTCCGATGCATATTCGACCTCGACCGGTATCCCGGCGTATTCCTCGATGAGGTATTCGCCGATGAGTCCGGCGTGCCACGAGGTGCCGCACGCGGTAATGATGACGCGCTTGATGTGCGACAAATCATCCAGATGATCGGTCAGGCCGCGGAGTCGAGCGGTACCTTCCTCGAAATTCAACCGACCGCGCATGGCATTGCGCAGGACATCCGGCTGCTCGTGGATTTCCTTGTGCATGAAATAGTTATATCCGGCCTTTTCGATCATATCCAGCGACCAGCCGATTTCCTCGGCCTTGCGCGAGATTTCCTCGTTGTCGATAGTCTGGATATGGATATCGTTAGCCGTAACGGTGACGACTTCTTTGTCTTCGAGGTAAATGACTTTTTTCGTGTGGCGGAGAATGGCGGCGGCATCGGAGGCGATGAAATTCTCGCCTTCACCCTGCCCGACCAACAGCGGCGCGCCGCTGCGAGCGGCGACGATCGTTTCCGGATTCCGGGAATCGACAACCGCAATCGCGTAGGTCCCCTCGACCTGCGACATGGCCAACCGCACAGCTTCAGTGATGTTGCCTGTATAATAATGACTGATGAGATGCGCAATAATTTCGGTATCGGTCTCGGAAACCAGTTTATGCCCCTCGCCTTCCAGCGCTTTGCGGAGCGTCCGGTAATTTTCGATAATGCCGTTGTGGACGACCGCGATATTACCGGTGTCGTCGAGCTGCGGATGAGCATTCAGATTTGACGGTTCGCCGTGGGTAGCCCAGCGGGTGTGCGCAATACCGATATGGCTGGTAAAAGTCCGGTTGACCAATTGCTCTTCCAAAGCGGCGACTTTGCCCGCCGACTTTTCGTGCATCAATCCTTCTTTTTCGATGAGCGCGATTCCGGCCGAGTCATAGCCGCGATACTCGAGTCGTTTCAATCCGTCGATTAGGATGGGCGTGGCTTTTTGCGTTCCGATATATCCGACGATTCCGCACATAAGAGATGTACCTCTATTTTAATGTTTTTCTCACCAGAGAAACATACGAGTCGGCCAGCTTGTTAGTACGAGCTTCGACGATTAACCTATATATAGGTTCGGTATTTGATTTTCGAACTTGAATCCAACCTTCTTCCAGGTCAAAACGAAGGCCGTCGCGCCGGTCTACCTTAATTTTCCCGTATTCGGCGGTGATTTTCTTTTTCACCTGCAATATTTTACGCTCAAAACCGGCCGGTAGTGGAGCTTTCTTTTTTATATTAACATATGTGGGAATAGTTCCGACTAAAGCGGACACCGACATCTTCGCCTCGGCCATATGGGCCAGAGTCAATACCGCCGCCACCAGGGCGTCTCGCCCATAGTGAGATTCCGGCAGAATCACGCCGCCGTTCCCCTCCCCGCCGATGACTGCATTGCGGGCGCGCATCTCGGCAATGACATTAGCCTCACCGACCGGGCTGTAGTAGACAGTACTGCCGGCCGCCTCGGCCACGTCGGCGGTGGCCCGGGAGGTCGACAGGTTTATCGCGACCGGGCCTTTTTTCTTTTTCAGGTAATAGCCGACAGCCAGACCCAGCGTCTGTTCTTCGCCTATCGGCTTGCCTGTTTCATCGACCAGCGCCAGGCGGTCGGCATCGGGATCGCAGGCCATGCCGATATGCGCCTTGTGCCGCTTGACCATACGACCCAACTGGCGGAGGTTTTCCGGCACGGGCTCGGGTTTACGGAAGAAGTCGCCGTCTCCCTTACAGTTGAGGCGAATGACCATGACTCCCATCCGCTCCAGAAGAGTCGGCAGGGCTGACGAACCGGCGCCGTTGATGGCATCGACGACAACGGTGAATCTACCGCGGCGAATCTTCGGAATCGAAATTGACTTGAGTTTCATCACCGAGGCAATATGCCGCTCAATGGCGTGATTATCATATTCGATGCTGCCGAGGCCGTCGAAGGCGGCGTATTGGATCGATTTGCCCGAGGCGATTTTTTCCAACTGCTCGTATTGGGCCTTGGTGATGAATTCGCCGAGCGAGCTGAAGAATTTTAAGGCATTCCATTCCAAGGGGTTATGACTCGCGGTAATAGCAATCCCCCCGGCCGCCTTATGATGCGTCACGGCAAGTTCGACGGTCGGCGTCGGTACGATGCCGATGTCGACGACTTTGCAACCGACCATGGCCAGAGTCGAGCAGACCAGATGCGAGAAATACGCGCCGGACGGACGGCTGTCGCGGCCGACGACGACTTTCCCCTGTTTCAGAAACCGCCCGAATGCGGCGGCATAATGGACGATATTTTCCGGGGTGAGCGATTTGCCGACAATCCCCCGAATTCCCGACGTTGATTTCATCAACGGAGCCTTTTCCACGGCGACCTCCTTTAAAGAATAGCATATAATACGCGACTTTAACGGTGTTGTCCAATGAGAATCTTAGGAAAATACTGCCCCTTACAATAATCACATTGTGGGTGATGTGCTACTCCGCATTGCGTTGTAAAAGCCCCTCGCCTCCAGGGTTAAGTCGTGTATTACTGAGCATAGGAATGGCATTATCAATGAACAGCAAACACCTAATAGTCCAATCAAACAAAAGATATATTAAAATCGCGGATAATAACTTGACATAATATAAAATAATAGATATTCTTATTTACCTATAGTGTTAAGTCTTTTATAGTTATTTCTAATTAAATAGGGAAGAAAGCCGTTAGTAAATAGTATTTGCAATAGGAGTTGGAATGAGTTAGTGAAATAACACATATGCAATCATTATTCGATCGCAAGTCAATAAAACTAGATGGAGAGATAATATGCTTATGGGAAGAATGCAGGTATTCTTGTTGGCCTGTACATGTTTTATAATGGTTGGATTTTGTAGGAGTAGTTCACCAAAAGTACCCCAACCAATGGAAACGAGTATAAAACCAATTGGCGATTTTCAAAAACAAAATCCAATAAAGTTGAACATTGCCAGTATTTTAAAACCGGGACACAATTGTAATTGCGATAACGGTGAAGTATATGTTTTCGTTTGCCAAATAAGGGCATTGGACGATACACTTTGTCAATTCAATTGGGGCGCAACTGTTCAAGATAGCAATGCTCTCTCAAAAGATATTGAATTTACAGTCCCTGATAATGATACATCGCTTGTCTTTATTGAAACCCACATTGGACGATATATGACAAGAGAAATTAGGACATTTATTACTACCGGCCCATCAATTGAGTATTACACGAAATTTAAAATCCCTCCGCTGAGTAAATATAAATCTCCCGACACCTTTATATCTCAGGACCCCAAACGGGATACTCTAACAAGTGAACAATTGGGTAGAAAATACGAGGTTATACTAAATCTGAAAAATCCGGAAGTCAGGGAGCGAGCTCAGAAAATTCTGGGTCAATTTCCTGACTCTTGTTTAGTTGATGTCGATCGTCAATATTACAAAATGAAACTTACTCTTGAGACTATTATTAAACTGGGGGACAAAAAAGTCGGTTTTGAATATACTACATTTCCGCCCTGGGATAATAGATACAAACCAAATGATAGTGTGATTGATAAAAATCTAGAAATTAATAAAGATAGCCTGTATAACAAGGTATCGCCTAGCTCAATAGATGGGATATCACTAGATCACGTAGATGGTCTAGCAACAACAGGAGTTGTAAGAATAAATGAGCCAATTAACTGGTACCCCACCCAACGGGTGGGTTTATTCAGAAGGACCTGCTATCGTGACTTTTGCAATACGCCTGGTCGTCTACTATTTTTCACACCCTCCTCTTGACACACTTATATAATAACTATACTTTGTAACATCCACGCGCGCTTTGTATTTCAAATTTATGATCTTGGAGACGATCTCATGAATCGAATCATTGTTATATTGTGCGCTGCTCTTGTGTTATTGAATCTTCCCGCTTGCGCGGACAACTACGGCATCAAGGCATTCAATAAGGCCTATAATAAAGCCGCCTCGGTTGCCGAGGCAATCGACCTGTGCCGGGAATATATGGACAAAACCGAAAAACTGGCCGATGCGCGCGATGTACAACAGGAATGGATGCTAATTTCGCCGGAAACCGCCCGGCAGTACGCACTTGAGAAGTACAAGGCCGAACCGGATTCCAAAGTCGCCAAGTATCTGTATGCCCGCACCCTCGAAAATCCATATGAAAACCTTCGTTTAGGGCACGAACTGACCAACGACTATCCGGACTGGCCCTATGGATATGTGATGGTCACCACAACATATTTAAATGCCTTTGATACGCTAAATAGAAACGACTCACTGTGGACTGACATCGAAGAGGATTCGCTCTGTTTTTTGAACCTGATTGACCTGTGGACGGACATAAGAGCACTGTATCGATACTATAAATATCAGGTCTTCACCGGCGATTACAACGGCGCGCTAAAGACCGCCGATGAATTCATACGAGACGGCGGCACATGGATATATCCGGATGATTATGCCGAGATTCTGGCTCGAGCCGGCCGTTATAAAGAAGCAAGCGAGAAGTTGCGGGATTACATGAAAAGCCAGGAAATTGATGGAGATAAATTCGTCAGATATTTCCATGACCGTTTTGTTTTCTTGCTATATAAAGCAGGCGCATACGATGAAATACTGCGCCATGTGCAGGAGAATGCGGTTGTCGATTCATTGGCAGGATATGCTTGTCGCGATATGGCTTTCGCATTTGCAAGTCAGAATAGAAAGGACAGCGCCCTGTATTATCTGAATCTTGCCGCCGACCGAGGGTATTTTTCCTCACGACCGGATCCGGACGACACGATTTTTGCCGCGTATCAATCCGACGCGCAATGGAAATCGTATACGACAAAATGCGGCGAGAACAAGAAAGCAGCTGACGATAAACTGATACAATCGATTCTCCCGGCGAGTGATGAGACGCTGGCGCCGGAAATCAAGCTGACCGACTCCGAGGGGCATCAAGTCTCACTGAGCGATTATCGAGGCAAAATCGTCGTGATAGAATTCTGGGTCACGTGGTGCGGATTCAGTAATAAGGCACTGCCATATCTTAGTAAATTCGCCGCCCAACAGGATGCGGACAATATACAGGTACTGGCCATCGAATCACCTAATGCTGCCAGAAACAAAATAAGATACACCGGTATATTCCAGGCTAATAACTATGCTATGCAATTACTCTTTGCCGAGGAAGACGCCGAAAAAGAATTTGGATTTGAAGGATTTCCAACGTTTTTCATTCTTGATAAAAATGGGCATATTCGATATCGCGCATTCGGTTTTGGGGAAAATGTCACATTCGACAAAATAAATATGGTCGTTAAAGAGCTTGCTAAGGAATAGGCTGTTGTGACAAGTAGGCAGATGTATCGCCACAGGGTAAGAGACTTTTTATTCACAGACGGGCCACTGCTCCTGTACAGCCCGATATTCAGAACGGCGCAATGCGATATAATCATCGTACTTGCCCGAGAAATGCCTTCTTCTCAGAATTAAGGTATGGTCCTGCTTCATCGGCTCCGAAGACACATCGGGATATCGGATAGTAAGCTCAAAATCGAACTGCACGGAATCCGGTAATGACGTAAATGTATAGTACGGCCCAAAGGCATAAGACGCCAGGTGTAGATAGCTCTCGCACTCACAAGAGATGGATAATACCACCGTATCCTGATACAGTCGTCCCGATAGCTCTATTCGTTCCGAATCCGGGTACAGAGTAATTTCGCCCGAAGTTACCTGGATCATATCCAGCAGCGGTTTTCCTTTCAGCGAGGAATCAGCCAATACATTCACGGCAAACATAATTTCGCGGGCGCCATTGGGATATTCTATCGGCCCCCAGACCTCCCTGAAGGAACCAGCGATATAGCAGTCATTAATAGGACAACCGTTGAATACTCCAACGGAGATTCGCACCGGAGGATCTACTGTCTTTGTCGCAGCTTCCGAATACCAATGTAAGTCTACCTGTTTGTTGCCATAATTAACCGGCCCGCAGCCGACTAAAAATAACAAAAACAAGGACACCATTATTTTCGCATTATGGACCAACATTAAGCCCTGTACTTTGTCCCCTGTAGAACTGCACCGTCATGGTTTGCGAATCGATAACCGCTTTCGTTTCACGGTCTAATAACTTGACCGGAAAGGTAACCGTCACGGACCGGCATGAATCATAATCATAAAAGTCATAAGATAGACACATAGGCGAAATCACACTCGGTTTCAACTCACCTGAATAACTTACCGTGATGTCAGTATACTTCCATTCTATTGGCAGATGATGCAGGAGTTTGTATTCCATATCACGGTCTACCCTGGGATGATGCGTTATGGAACACTCCGTTTCCCCGGTATAATTATTTGTAAGGCAGATACTATCTATAAAGAGAATCGGAATCGTATCCAGAGATATTTTGGCTGTATCCCCAATTGAGTGCATAAACTTCGGGGTAATCCAGAGCGGATCGTCAAATTCGATTTTATACCAATCGAAGACTTCAACGCCTTGAAACTCTTCGGATGGTTTATAACTTGTGTATTGGTATACACACCCGAATAGGATGAACAAGCAAAACAAGACAAGGATTGTATTAATACACCTGGAAATCATTCTAAAAATTACTCGAATAGTGAATAGATGTCAAATACATTTGTATTCATGGTTGGTGCACGCCCCTTTGTGCCAACTTGTTCCGTAGGGGCGATTCACGAATCGCCCTCCGGTATTTGCATTATTCTTCTTCCGCACGCACTCTCATCGGCTGGCGCTTCCAGTAGGTCAATGAGCGCCATCCCCATTCCAGCGGGCCATAGCGGAAATGCTTCAGCCAGATGGGGCTGATATACAACTGGAATACCCACATCCCGATTACGAACCAGATCAGCGTCGACCGATTGAAGTGCGCAAATAATCCGAATCCAAGGCCGGCATAGAAAATCGTCGTAAACACCAGCGTGTGGAAGATGTAATTCGAAAAGGCCATCCGTCCGACAGCCTGCAGGCGCTTCAGCAGCCAGGTCAGCCACCCCAGTTTATAAATAATAATGACCAGTGATGCATTGGCGATAGCGACGAATACACTCCCGATCGCATTGAGCGGCGCGCCGGTGGTCAGGTGATGGATGAGATCGAAATTGTTATCGATATTCGTCTGCATGCCATACCAGACAATCGACAGGCCGATGATATATCCGACAATCGCCCAGATAACATACGTTCGCAGTTGCAGTTCGCCCTTGAGGAATCCGCACTTCATGAGTCCCATACCGACAAACATCAGGCCGAGGATTCGCCATGCGATATAAAATGGAATAGATTGAAGGTGCATCATGGAACTCAATTGGACGCGCTTCTGGTGTACCGATGACAGATCCCCCTGGAACGCCTCGATTTCGGAAGCGACGGCTCTTTCGCCCATCATATCGGATTCCTCGACCTGAGTCCACGACCGCAGCATGGATTGTTCCAGCGCGCTGATGCTCTCGCCCGCATCCAGTTTCTTCTGCGCCTCGGTTGCGGAATCCCGGACATATCCCATCATGCTGCCGCCGCCGATACCGATGGCGGCGCTGAATAAGATGAAGCAGATTCCGACGATAATCAGGGCGCGAGGCGATTTCTTGCGCATGGGATACAGCAATAATCCGCAGAGCGCATACGGTACTAATATATCGCCCCACCACAGCAGATAGGCGTGAATCAGGCCGAATACCAACAGCCACATCAGGCGGCGATAATAGAATCCCTTGAAATTGGGATTGATCTGTTCGGCTCGCGCCGTCATGAGAATCAGGCCGCCGCCGAAGAGCATGGAAAACAGCGCCATCATTTTCTCAAAGCAAAACAGGGTATCGAATTTCCAGATAAGCAGATCCAATCCGGTCGCCCCGCCGTGCGCCAGCGGGTTGAAAATGACGATGGACGGCAGCGAAAATGCCTCGATATTGATGACCAGAATTCCCAGCAGCGCGAATCCCCTGAGGATATCGACGGCTGAAATTCGCTCTTTGACGGTAACCGGTTGCAGATGTTCGACCGGTGCGGCGATATCACTCGCCGGAAGTGCGGATTCATCGGCGGTCATAGTACTCCCTCGATCCTATGAGTTCTGTCTGTATATGAAAAGTATACTGTCAATTGCCCTTGCCGTTAGTATACAACTTACTGTACGACAGGACAAAACAGAAGTTTCGCCTTTGTGACCGAGGCAATACGAGACCGAAATGGCCGAATTAACAATGATTAACAGGGAAAGAGTGAAACCATTTTGCGGTTTCACCTGTCATATGGGTACATGAAACGAAACAGATCGGCAGACAGCGTGGGCGGCAGATGTCCACATCTGCCGCCGTCAATCAGCTCAAGGAATTATGGATGTCACTATTCAGGATAGAACAAATCGCCGATTTATTTTTCCGAGTGAATAAACCCTTACCGGTGTTTGTATATCTAACAGGTAGGAGGTACACTGATGGAGGTTAACGCCGTGAGCGGATGGCTGGCCGTCGGCATCGTCATCCTCTTCTTCCTGATTCCGATTCCGATAATTTTCCTCAGGAAGAGAGGTCATCGCAAAGACAACGACGACAGCGGTGAATTCGATTCATCGATGTCAAAATAATCATACAGGGATGTACGTTCGGGATGGGATACCATATGTAGACTGTTTACAGGAATAGATAGACTCCCCATCCATATGCCTTAGTTACAGGGCAAACAAAAAGGACCCGGCTTTCCGGGTCCTTTTTTTGTCGCGCTTCGAGGAGTCACTCGAGGATTATTTTTTGAATTTCTTGCGGACAATGCCCATACCGGCGATACCGGCGCCGAACAGCATCAGCGTCATCGGCTCGGGAACCGGTTCGGCGGTCAATTCAACCTGCATCCCGGAATAAAACGGGGCATAGCCGGTCTCGGGGATATCGTCGAAGCAATACAGCCCGTCGAAATTACCGGCCATCGACATATAGGCCGATCCGGTGCCGGCCAACGGGTCGTTGATTTCATAGTCGAATGCATACACGATATCACTCGGCAGATACGGCGAAACGGCTGAACCGATCATCTCGGCGCCGTATTTGATTTCCTTGAACGAGGCGACCGTTTCCCATGACATATCGGGAAGCGGGTGGTCGCCGATCGGCAGGTCGATATTGCGGATCTTCGCCGTCCAGTGCCACTGTGTATTCGGGTTGGCAATAATATCTTCAATCGAGGGGTAAGTCGGGTTGTAGGTGAAATCGAAGACCATCGACGTCGTAAAATTGTAGTGCTTTCCGGTCAGGTCATAGGCGAAGCGGGTGTCGATACCGCGGTAATCGGCAAAAGTCGAAATGACGTCGCCGCCCTTATCATAGGCAGCCACGCCGGCGAAATTTTCGGCCGAGAACGTGAAGGCATGCACCGCAGGAGTCAGGATCAGCAGTAGTACCAGCATGAGCACCGACGAGCATAACGCGGTTTTCAGTTTCATGTATCCTCCTGAATTTCAGGTCAGAGGTTCTTGTTTGTCGTATATCGATTGTGCAAACAGGAGGCCGAAATCATTCAACATGTGGCGATTTTTCCGATATTTTGTCTCGCCTTTCTAACGTGTTAATTCATATACCCTTATCGCAGTGGACACAAATCGGAGTCAAAAATCGATCATGCCGATTCAGGCTGCAGGATTTCATCACAGATATGCGCTCGCCTGCATACCTGTCGCTGCATTGCATAGGAATCTCCCCCATACCAATTCAACTAAGATATTAATCAGTAGTAAGTTACATATTTGTCGCCAGCCTCGTCGATTCGGCACGGTGTTTGAGCTACAGCATATGTATGAGACTGCATGTGATATTGACCGCGCTTGTGTGTATTGTACTGATACAGAGTATTGCCGGAGCCGCAACCATTACCGGTCGGGTGTTCGATTCATCCGGAACGGCTATTGTCGGGGCATCGGTGATGCTCTATGCCGATTCCGTCTACCAGACCGGTACACTGACCGACCTCACTGGCCGATTTTCTCTCTCCATAAATGATAGAGAGCAAAACCTGTATCTTAAAATTACCTCGATGGGGTATGTCGAGTCGCAACAAGATATTCGCCCGATTCATCTGACCGGCACATCACTTGATATTTCGCTCAAAGAAAAGCCTCTGGAATTTGCCGCAGTAAAAGTCGCCGCCGAGCGGATAAAAGTCGACAGCCGCAGTATCGTAACGAGAACCGAGATCGCAAAGGCATCCCGGTATTCGATCGTGCCGACCAATCCGGTCAGCGCTATCGTGCAGCCTGAGGTCATCCGCGCGGGATCACAGCACTCATCCAAACTTCGCGTCCTGGGCAGCAGTCCGGATTACTACTTAAATGATATCTCGATCGGTCAGGATCCGAACCACTACGGCGTGTTTACGATTATTCCCGGTTCCGTCGTTGACCGCATGAATGTGTATGCCTCAGGGACACCGGCTCGCTTCGCGGAAAGCTCGGTGCTGGAAATCAACACGGCCAAACGATTCGAACAACACACCGACGGGACGGTCAATGTATCGTTCGTCGAGGCAACCGGCGCAGTTTCTTATGGAACCGACCGCATGTTTGCACTCGGGTCGCTGCGTAAATCGGTCCTCGATAAGATTATCGATCAATTCGATATCAAATCGAATCGCCGCACGATTCCCCCGACCAATTTTCAGGATGTGTTTTTATCGACCGGGTATCAGCTCAGCCCGACGATGTATCTGATTTCCGATCAATTCCATGCCCGCGATTATCTGACCTACACGACCGATCCCAGTGCCGGAAATCCGGACGGCGTATTCACCTATCAACACTCGCGGGACAACTATTTCGGCTTGCGATTAGAAGGATACTATCCGAGCACATCATTCGCCATTCGGTTGGCCGGGAATATAAAATCGGAAGATTATGTTGCCCATTCCGGCGTCGATGCGAAAGCGGGCGGCCTGCAGGTCGATCTGGAATCGTATCAGCGGCGCATCATGACCGGCGCCGACATCACGACCGATTATGAAGGATACGAACTCTCCGCCGGCATCTATGCCGAATACATCCCGAGGCGCATGATTCGCCTCATTCAGAGCAACTGGAATTTCCTGCCGCCGGATGCCACCAGCGATAACCCGTATCTGTTCCAGACGGCACTTAATGACCTGTACGATACATATTATAAATGGGATGACGAGGAAAACGGTGCTGTCTATGCATCAGTAAGAAGGAATTACAAAAAGCTGGTAGCGACATCCGGCGTGCGCATCGACCATTTCAACAGGCTGCAAAACCCATCGGCAATGAGTATGCGTCAGTCGCTGACATATGCGATAAATGAGAATAATGAACTCAAGGCGTTTCTGGGGACATTCGCCGAGAATCCGACCGGACGCATATTGGAAGCTTATCAAGTGTTGGTACACGCCAATTTAAAAAATCTGTCTCCGGTGCGGTCGGTGATGACGTCTCTGGGATATCGATATCGCAGCGCCGAAATTTCCATGTTCGTCAAAAATGTCCGGCGTCTGCCGACCATTATCCCGGATTATGCTCAAGTTGACAAAAACGGCAATCCCGGCAATGGTTTCATTACAATTCAGTCCTCAGGGCGGCGGCAATTTATCGGCGGAAGTGTGAGCGCATCGAGCGACTCCCTCTTGAATGGTCTGCTGGATGTGTATGGATATTACAGCTACACGCGCGCGCGTAAGACGGTCAGCGAAGTAACCGTGCCGTATGAATTGAATTCTCCCCATGTGCTGTATCTGAGCGGTCATTATCAGGCGAGCCGGCGCATCAGTTTCGGTATCGACTTCACCTGGCGCTCCGGCTATGCCTATACCCCGGCGATAACGACGAATTCATCATCGGCAAGAAGCATCTACTCGCAGGAGTACTATGAAGATGCGCTGGCGGCGGAAAATTCCAGCCGCTTCCCGGCTTATGTGATGCTCAATATTAAGGGAACATATCGGATTGGCCGCACCGAATTATTCGGGTCGATCGCCAATCTGCTCAATCGCAAAAATCCGATCATCAGCACCTACGATGGATTCGTTTACGATGCGGGATTCCTCCCCAGCGTCGGTGTCGTACATAATTTCTAAGTGCACGAATTAATGCTCATTATAATCCATATCACTCCCGGTGACCCAAAGCTTTGCCACTCCCGGTACCCCAAGGCTTTAGGGCGTGTTGAAAAACCTATTACAAGCACGAGTCATTGCGAGCCCTTCTTAGGGCGTCGCAATCTCAGGATATTTGCGACAAGCACTTACGATTGATTTTTGCCTGTGTTCCTAAGGCGATACCTTTGGGAAATGACTTTTTCAACAAGCCCTTTAGCCTTGGGAATCAATTTCGCCATATCCTCACATGGCTAAAGCCATGTGCTACCGAGTAAAGAATGATTCGGCACAACCTGCCCCCCTCCTTTCCAAGGAGAAGGTTGGGGGTGGTTGGAATCAATATGCATCGTGTATGCGTCAGCGGGGGATTGGGCAATAAAATCAGCAGAGCGCATTGCAATCCCCCCTGTCTCTTATGTATATTGCGGCACAAAGAAAGAGTAAAAACCATGCACAAACTATTCCTCATCGGCGGCGGCTGGAATGAAAGCAGTTTTCCGCTCACCCAAGGCCGTTTTATCGAAGCAATACCGTCATCGGGGCGCAAAATTCTGGTCATCGCCGCCAGCCCGACTAAGACCGATTCCACAAGACTGAGAGAGCACTGCGATGTGTTCGTATCGCTTGGCCTATTCCCCGATGAACTTGTACCGCTGCATCTCACTCCTGAAGAACCTCTTACCCTGAAACAACTCGAGGAGATACAACCAACCGGCATTTTCGTGTGCGGAGGGCTTACCCCAGCGTATCAAGAGGCGCTCTGCAAAAATCGCGATTGGCTCGAGTATCTGAAGCGCACGAACATCCCCTATGCCGGGTTTTCGGCAGGTTCAGCGATTGCGGCAAGCGATGCTATCGTCGGTGGCTGGCAATTGACAATCGATGGGCGTCTTGTGCCGATACTCGATGAGGAACTGGCCGAGGATTTGGATGCTGTCGATGTTCGCCCCGGCCTCGGATTCGTACCGTTCTCTATCGACGTTCACGCGAGTCAATGGGGCACGATATCGCGCCTGATGCACGCAATCGATCAGGGAATGGTCAAAAACGGCTGGGCCATCGATGAAGATACAATGCTCGAAATAAACGGCGATGCCATAACGGTGCATGGCCTCGGACAGACATATTTCATCGAGGGGAAATCGCCGGGAAGAATCAGCTTAGAGATTCATCGCGCCGAATAGTCGTCATACTATTTAGAAAAAAACGGGCTGTTTTCACGGCCCGTTTTGTCTGAATAATTTTTGAAGGGTTAATTCCGATTATTTCTTTTTCTGCGCTATATCCCACAGGCTCACGACAGTCGAATCATAACTGACCATTTCATGCTGAAACGACCCGTCATCCAACGGATCGCCGACCGCCTGAAAGACCCGTTTGTACACCATCATGTTATAATCGGGAGCCAGTTCCGGGAGCATGCGGCACCAGCCGTCGATGTACTCTTTTTCAAATTGTTTCGTCGCCGACATGAACTCATAGAAGATTTCCCACTGGCAGTCTCCCTTGTCGATGATGAAACAATACTGGCGCCAGACCTCTTTCATGTCCCCGCCGCCGGAGCGCGTCACCAGGAAGCGCTCGCCGTTTTCGAAAACATACGAACCGTCCAGCGTGGGAGCCGCCGCCATACCGGGAAAATTGCCCGTGATACAGATCAGCCGAACATTGTCACCCTCGATCGCCCATTTCGTGATGAGCGGGACGACTTCATTCTTTTTCTTGAGGTCGACAATCGCGGCATACACGATTTTGTCCTCCGGTATCTCCAGAATCGCATTGACAAGATTCGTGTACCAGATGGCAAAGCCGTAATAAACGCCTTCCTTGTCAGGAAGTGCGGAAACCTTGGTCGTGTAACTCATGGGATCTTCATCCCAGCCGCTCACGTCGTAGGAAGTGAAGGAATTGGAGGCGGCATCGTAGGTGCCGATAAAGTAAGGGAGCCTGTCTTTACTGATGATAACATCAGATGCGGAAACAGGAATCGCCACGGCAAACAAAAAGATCACCGTGCCCAAGAGTATAATTGTTTTACGCATATGCGGACAATATAGAGCCGGACCGGGAATTTGTAAAGGGGGAATCCTGCAATTATTTTTCTACTTATATTATAGTTCATTCGTGCGAAACAAGTCAGTTGCCTTCTATTCTTGACAAGTTACGGCCGTGTAGTATATTCCGGCCATGCTACTGGCTATCGACATCGGCAATACCGATACCGTCGTCGGCATCTACGACGATGGTACCCTGACCGAACACTTTCGCGTCGCATCCGCTCTCAATCTGACCATCGACGAGGCCGGTCTGTTCGTGTCATCGCTGTTTCACCATCATATCAAGGCCGATATCAGCCAGGCGAAACGAGTCGCCATTTGCTCGGTCGTGCCTCATTTGACCGATATCTACCGCCGGATGACGGTGAAGTATTTCAAAGTCGAACCGCTTATTATAACCTCGAAGGTCAAACTGCCGGTCAAGATCGACTATCCCAAACCCGAGGAAATCGGTGCCGACCGGCTGGCCAATGCCGCCGCCGGATTCGCAAGATTGGGGAGCGGCCTGATTGTCGTCGATATCGGAACGGCGACCACTTTTGATATTGTTTCCGATGCCGGTGCCTATATCGGAGGCGTTATCGCTCCCGGACCTCGGACGGCCGGAATCAACCTGGCCCGCAAGGCGGCCCAATTGTTTGAGGTGGAAAATGCCAAACCCGATAGGGTCATCGGTAAATCGACCGGCGGGGCAATCATGTCGGGATTGTATTACGGGACAATCGGTTTAATCGATACCATTGTGGATAACATTTATAAAGAACTTGATCAAAAACTGCCGGTGATTGCAACGGGCGGCGCCGCCGAAACGTATCTTGTTGATTCTAAACATATTAAGGAAAACGTCCCGACTTTGACCCTGGACGGCATTAAGATCATAGCCGATATCAACATCGATTAAGTTATCCACAGATGTGGATAACCACTTGCCGGGAACTTTTTTAACCCATTGGTGTTAAACCAAAATAATCGCTTGACAATTGTGTCACGATTTTTTTTATTGTCTCGCTGTTAGCACTCAGATAAAACGAGTGCTAATAAGAATTGAGCCAAAACGACAACTTTAAATTATATAAAATCTTTCGTTAAGGAGGATTGAGAGATGACAGTAAAACCGTTGGCCGACCGTGTTCTGGTCAAGCCGATTGAGGCCCAGGAAGTCAAAAAGGGCGGCATCATCATTCCCGATACCGCCAAGGAAAAACCGATGCAGGGCGAAATCATCGCCTGTGGCGATGGAATGAAAACCGAAGACGGCAAGCTCATTCCGATGACCGTCAAAAAAGGCGACAAGGTGTTGTACGGCAAGTATTCCGGCACCGAAATCAGCGTCAATGACGAAAACCTTCTGATCATGCGCGAATCCGACGTGCTGGCAATCGTTGAATAGTAAGCAAGGGAGAACATAAACCATGGCAAAAATCATAGAATATGATGTTCAGGCTCGCGACAAACTCCGCGCCGGCATCGACAAACTGGCCAATGCCGTCAAGGTGACGCTTGGTCCTCGCGGCCGCAATGTGAGCCTCGACAAGAAATTCGGCTCGCCGACCATCACCAAAGACGGTGTCTCGGTCGCGAAAGAAATCGAACTCGAAGACGTTTTCGAAAACATGGGCGCGCAGATGGTGAAGGAAGTCGCCTCCAAGACCTCCGATGTCGCCGGTGACGGCACCACCACCGCGACCGTTCTCGCCCAGGCGATCTATCGCGAAGGCGTCAAGCACATCACCGCCGGCGCCAATGCGATGGCCGTCAAGCGCGGTATCGACAAGGCCGTCACGATGGCCGTCGAAGCCATCAAGAGCCAGTCCCGCGACGTGTCCGGTAAGGAAGAAATCAGCCAGGTCGGCGCGATTTCCGCCAACAATGACAAGTTCATCGGCGACAAGATTGCCGAAGCGATGGAAAAAGTCGGTAAAGACGGCGTTATCACCATTGAAGAGTCCAAGACGGCTGAAACCTACATGGACGTCGTCGAAGGTATGCAGTTCGACCGCGGATATCTCTCCCCCTATTTCGTCACCAATCCGGATTCCATGGAAGCCGTGCTGGACGACTGCCTGCTGCTCATCCACGACAAGAAAATCTCGAGCATGAAAGAGCTCCTGCCGATTCTGGAAAAGGTCGCGCAGATGGGCAAACCGCTGCTCATTATCGCTGAAGATGTCGAAGGCGAAGCCCTTGCGACCCTCGTCGTCAACAAACTGCGCAACACGATTAAAGTGTGCGCCGTCAAGGCTCCGGGCTTCGGTGATCGCCGCAAAGCGATGCTCGAAGATATCGCCATCCTGACCGGCGGCCGTGTGATTTCCGAAGAAGTCGGCTTCAAGCTGGAAAACGCCGTCCTCGAGGATCTCGGCAATGCCAAGAAGATCTCCGTCGACAAGGACAACACGACGATCGTCGAAGGCGCCGGAAGCACCGGTGACATCAAGGCTCGCATCGACTCGATCCGCAAGCAGATCGAAGAGACGACCTCCGATTACGACCGCGAGAAACTTCAGGAACGTCTGGCCAAGCTGGCCGGTGGCGTAGCCGTTATCAATGTCGGCGCCGCGACCGAGACGGAAATGAAGGAAAAGAAAGCCCGCGTGGAAGACGCGCTCAATGCGACCCGCGCCGCGGTTGAAGAAGGTATCGTGCCGGGCGGCGGCGTTGTGCTGCTGCGCGCCATCGAGGCCGTGACGGGTGATCTGGACGGCGATGAGAAGATCGGCGCCCTGATTATCAAGAAGGCTCTGGAAGCCCCGATTCGCCAGATCGCCGCGAACGCCGGTGTCGAGCCGTCGATCGTGGTCGCCAAAGTGCGCGACCAAAAGGGTTCCTTCGGCTACAATGCCCAGACCGACGTGTATGAAGACATGTTCAAAGCCGGCGTCATCGACCCGGCCAAAGTCGCTCGCACGGCTCTGGAAAACGCCGGTTCCATCGCCGGACTGCTCCTGACGACCGATTGCGTCGTTGCCGAGAAGCCGGAAGAGAACAAAGGCGGCGGCATGCCCGACATGGGAGCCATGGGCGGCATGGGCGGCGGCATGGGCGGTATGTACTAAACCGACCCGGTTCGTGACCATAGCACCAAATCAAAACCCCCGATTCACTCGGGGGTTTTTTTATGATATATATTGTGCCCGGTAGATGTCCACATCTGCCGTGAGGGCAATTCATGAATTACCCATACCCGGTATCCCAAGGCTTCAGCCTTGGGATAAAAACTCGGTACCCCACCCATTGGGCGTGTTGAAAAAGGTGAATTTAAAGGCTTGTTCTATGGGAGTAATTTGCCTAAGAATAGGTATGCAGACTCATCACAAAGATCAGACCGACGGCATGATGCTGTTGCCGTCCCTGGAAGAGTTCATTCCTCAGAATCATTATCTTCGCCGCCTCAACCAAGCCCTGGATCTGGATTTCATCCATGACACGGTCGCGGATAAATACTGCCAGAATAACGGTCGTCCCTCAATTGATCCGGAAGTGATCATTCGCCTGTTTTTGCTTCAAGCGATCGAAGGGATTCCTTCGGTTCGCCGTTTGATGGATCGCGTGCATGTTGATTTGAGCTACCGTTGGTTCATCGGCTATGGCGTGCATGAGAAAGTACCGGATCATTCGACATTGTCGAAGGCCCTGGATCGCCTGGGAGATGAGATATTTAATCGCTTATTCGAGCGGAGCATCTCGGCATGCCGAGAGAGCGGTTTGATTGAGGGGAAGGTGCTGCATGTGGATGCAACGACGATCCGTGCGGACCTGGATGCAAACCGAGTGACTAAGGAAGACAGTCCTGACCCCGACGCTCGTTTCGGTCACTTTCCGGACGGGAAGATTCACCCGGGGTATAAACAACACACGGTGGCTGACGGCAAGAAGCGGGTGGTGTTGGATGTCTCGGTAACGGCGGCAAACGGTTCGGAGCATGATGAGGCGGTATCGGTCATCGATACGGCGGTCTCACGGTTGGCCAGGCCTCCTGAGGCGGTCTGTGCCGACGGGGCGTATGGGAGTGGCGAGAACAAGGAGTTGTTAGATAGACGAGATATTCGTTTGGTCAGTCCTCCTCCGCGGGTTCCTTCTTCACACTATTTTACAACTGAGGACTTCGAATATGATGAGACGCAGGATATCTTTATTTGTCCGGCGGGATCGACACTGAAGTGCATTGGGGAGGTCACGGATCGACCGAAGCAACGTCGCTATGCCTGTTTACGCAGTGTTTGTCGCCAATGTCCCCTTAAGCATAAATGCACCAAGTCATCTCGTCGTCAATTGAAAGTAGGAAGACATCATGCCGCCCTGCTTCGCTTGCGGGCCGACAGTAAAACCGAGAGTTTCAAGAAGCTGTATCGGTCTCGTGCCCCGGTGATTGAGGGCGTGTTTGCGGAGGCGAAACAGTGGCATGGGTTGAGACGAGCCTGGCGGCGAGGTCTGTCCAAGATGCGGGTGCAGTGCCTTTTGATCGCGTCGGTTCTCAATTTCAAACGGCTGGCGACCGTCTTTTTATCCCTTTTAGTCGATCTATGCCGGTTTATCATGCCATCAGACGCTCACAACCGCGATCAGAGCCATAAAAATCCATTTGCCACCGGATTCCTCGCGAAACTCGCAAGTATTGTAGCCGCGTAAGAAAAGCCCGGTTATTCAACACGCCCCATTGGGTGGGCTCTTCTTGATTATCCGGCTATGTATGATTTTCCTCAACTCCATTCCTATGCCCCATAGCTCGCTATTGAAAAAAACGCGAAGGCATGAGCCCACAAATTACCTTTTGCCATCACGCGCAATTGATTATACTAACGCATGTCATGGACGCGGAGGGAATAATGCGTGTACTCACTCCAATATTATTGTTTATCATTTTTCTATCAATCGTATCATGTGGGTCATCCGGCCATCACATAAAAATCGTCGAGGGGGAATGGGCTTACTTGGATACTATCGACTGCGAATACATCCGGAAGAATACGACTATCGATGATGACAGCATCCCTCCGCAACCGCCTTCTGGCGTATTCCTTTATGAGAAAGAGCCCGAACTCCTGTATGATTGTATCCCCGACTATCCATCCAAAGCCGTGAAACACAAAAAAACGGCAGAAGTATCTTTCCAGGCGTATATCGACAAATCCGGATGTGTTCTCAGGGTGGAAATCACTTCCTGCACGACTCCCGGCTATGGCTTCGAAGACGCTGTCATCGAGTGCGTCTATAGTAGGAAATATATCCCTGTCATAATTGATGATAAGCCGATAGGTTTATGGATAAGCGAGAAAATGGAGTTTGCTCTGCCTTAATCCGCATCATAAGACTACACACCCCGTCCGCCTGGGCGGAGCACCCCATTCGAGAGGGGATTTTGTCATAAGGCATCAGGCACTTGTGAACCCAGATACTTTGATTTATCATTCTCTTTCACATTCTTTTTGAAACTGATAATAAGCAATATTCCATTGATTGATACAGGTCCCCTCTTGAGAGGGGAAATAAAGGGGTGTGTTTATAGGATTAATCCGCATTGACCGAGGGATTATTTTCAATCCCATCGTCGGACTCAAGCGCCGCCCGCTGGGCAATCGCCTCTTTTCTGGAATGATACAGAATTAAAATAATCGTCGCGATAATCCCACACGATACCGCCATGTCGGCAACATTGAAAATCGGCCAGCGGTACATCTCATATCCGAACATATTGAAATCGGGAAATTCACAATCGATGAAATCGACGACCTCGCCGAAGCGGATGCGGTCGATGATGTTGCCGATTGCCCCGCCCGCCACCAGCGACAGCGGAATCGCGACATAATTGATGAACCGGTTGCGATAGATGTACACGACCAGCGCGCAGAATATCAGCAGCGATGTTATCAGGTAATAATTGGAACTGCCCAGGCGCATACCGAATGCCCCGCCGGGATTATAGGCCAGCGTCCAGCGCACGAGGGAACCGATAACATCGACCGGTTGCCCTATCGTGAGTGTCGTCAATGCGATATACTTCGTCAATTGATCGGCGGCGAGCACCGCGACGAAGAGGATGATGAGTCTCAATAATGGTTTCTGCGTCACATCTACTATTGCGATTTTTTCTTCCGCAACTCCTCGGCTTCCTTACACTCGATGCAAAACCGAGCGTGCGGGACGGCATTCAGGCGCGTCTTCTTGATTTCCTTACCGCACTCATGACAAATACCGAACGTACCGTCTTTGATGCGGCGGAGCGCCTCATCCAGATGATAAATGAGCCGGCCCGATTTCGAGGCCAGCATGTACTTCTTCTCCCGTTCCTGGGCATCGGTGCCCAGATCCGCCATATGATAAGAATACGATGACAGATCTCCGGTCGCATCTTTGATGGTATCTTTCGAAGATTCCCTCAATTCCTTGATATCTTCGAGCAGGCGGGCTCGTTTTTCGAGCAGGAGCTTCTCATATTTCGCCAAGTCCGCTTTAGTCAAGAATACCTCCCGACGAATGGGTTACATTCGTTCAATATCGATATATACGGTTTCGCCGTTAACATTCAGTTTTTCGACCGCCCCGGCCGAGGCCTGCGCCGCGACTTCCCTGTTGCCGTTAATCGATTGCGGGTCAAATGGTTCGGCCAGCGTTTCGGAGCAGATGTAAGCGCCGAATGTCCGCACCGCCTCGGCCACCGGATTATCCGCATACATCGTGATGCGAATCCGGTCGCTGACATCGAAGTCGGACGCCTTGCGCTTATTCTGTATCTTATTTACCAGTTCGCGGGCGAATCCTTCCTTGATGAGCTCCTCATTCAACGCCGTATCCAACACGACAGTGAACGGCCCATCGGATTCCACCGCGAAACCTTCCTGCTCATTTTTAATAATTTCGACTTCGTCGGTCGTAAGTTCTACGGATTTTCCGCCAAAATCAATTTCAATTTTTTCGGCCTTGCTGAAATTATACACATCATCGGAAGACAGCGCCGAAATTTTCGCCGCCGCATCCTTCACGCCCTTGCCGAATTTCGGACCGAGCTTCGCGAAGTTCGGTTTGGCCGAATAGGAGATAAACGCCGCCGCCTGATTCGAAAACTCGACGTCCTTGATGTTGAGCTCCTTGAGGATAATCTCCTTGACGTTTTCCGATGGAGTCACGCCGTTATCGGCACTAATGATAATCCGCGACAGTGGTTGGCGGACCTTGAGGTTTTTCCGCTTCCGAGCCGCCAGGGCCAGCGACACGACCTTTTTGACGAACGTCATTTCGGTCTCCAGCCTCTCATCGACAGAGCCGGCATCGGATTTCGGATAAGTCGACAGGTGCACCGATTCCGGTTCACCGTTGCCACCCTTGCCGATGAGCTGCCCATAGATAAAATCGCTGAAAAACGGCGCAATCGGAGCCATCAACCCGCACACGCCCATCAGGATATCGTGCAATAGCGAATAGACGGTAAATTTATCCGGATCATCGCCGGAACCATAGAACCGCGACCGGTTTAGGCGGATATACCAGTTCGACAGGTCGTCGATCACGAAATCCTGAATCAGTCGAGCCGCCCGGGTGACATTGTAATTGTCAAAGGCCGCCGTCGTTTCTTTGACGATCGTGTTGTAGCGCGACCAGATCCACTGGTCGATAAGTTTCGCCTCGCCCTTGCGAGCGCGCAGATAATCTCCGACCGACTTTCCTTCTTTAACGGCATTGTCGGCGACATCATCGATGTTGGCATAGAGCGCCCAGAAGGCGTAGCAATTTTTGAGTGTATCGAAGAATTTCCGCCGCGTGATTGAAACCCCTTCGACATCGAATTTCAGTGCAATCCACGGATGCGAGGTAGAAATCATGTACCAGCGCACCGAATCGGCGCCATAGGTGTTCACCATCTCGAACGGATCGACGACGTTGCCGACATGTTTGGACATCTTCTTGCCCTCTTTGTCGACCACGAATTCGATGACGATACAGTTTTCGAAGCACGGTTTGTCGTAGAATATTGTCGAGATCGCCAGCAGCGAATAGAACCATCCGCGGGTTTGATCGACCGCCTCGGAGATAAACGCCGCCGGATATAGTTCCTTGTCGAACCGCTCCTTGTTCTCGAACGGATAATGCCACTGGGCAAAGGGCATCGCCCCGGAATCGAACCATACGTCGATCACCTCGGGAATGCGCTTCATCGTACCGGAACACTTGGGACACTTGAATACGATGTTATCGATGTGCGGCTTATGCAGATCGATATCATCGGGGACATTCTCGCCGAATTCCTTGAGCTGCGCGACCGAACCGATAGCTTTCTTCTCGCCGCACTCTTCACAGATCCAGATAGGCAGCGGTGTGCCCCAGAACCGCTCGCGCGACAGCGACCAGTCGATATTATTTTCCAGCCACTCGCCGAAGCGGCCTGAGCCGATTTCCGGCGGATACCAGTTGATCTTCTTGTTGTTCGCCAGCAGTTTATCTTTGAACTGCGTCGTCTTGATGTACCACGACTTACGCGCGATATAGATCAGCGGCGAATCGCAGCGCCAACAGAACGGATAGCTGTGCGAATATTTTTCCGATTTGTACAACAGGCCGCGATTTTTCAGATCTTTAATGATTTCAGGGTCGGCCAGTTTGATAAACTTGCCGGCCAGCCATCCGGTATTCTCCTTGAAATGGCCGTTCTCCTCGATTGCCTGCAGAATCGGCAGGCCGTTTTTCACACCCAGGTCATAGTCGTCGGCGCCGAATCCCGGTGCGATGTGCACGATACCGGTACCGTCTTCCATCGTGACGAATGTATCATTCAGGGCATAGAACGCCTTGTCGGATTCATCTTTGAACGTATCGAACAGCGGCACATATTTTCTGCCGATGAAATCCGCGCCGGTGTATTTCTCGAGCACTTCGTATTCTTCGCCCAGGACGGCTGTGCAGAGCTTCTCCGCCAACACCAGCTTTTCGCCCTTATGTTCGACTTTGACATATGTTTCGGTCGGATGCAAACAGATGGCCGCATTTGACGGCAGCGTCCACGGCGTGGTCGTCCAGACGAGGAACGAGAAATCATCGTCGACCGCCTTCATGCGGACGAACACCGACGGATCGGAGACATCATTGTACGCCTGCGACACCTCATGCGACGACAGACCCGTCTCGCATCGAGGACAGAACGGTACCGTCTTGTGTCCCTGATAGATCAGGTCCCGGTTGAAGAAATTCTCCAGAATATGCCAGACCGACTCGATATAATAATTCTCGAGCGTAATATAGGCCTTGTCGAGATCCAGCCAGTAACCGATGCGGCGGGTAATCTCATCCCAGTCTTTTTTATAGGTAAATACCGATTCTTTACAGCGTTCATTGAACTCGGCCACGCCATAGGTGACGACATCTTGTTTGGTCTTGAGCTTGAGTCGTTTTTCGACCTCGACCTCGACCGGCAGACCGTGCGTATCCCAGCCGCCCTTGCGGTCAACCTTGAAGCCCTGCATGGTTTTGTAGCGGCACATCAGGTCTTTAATCGTCCGGCTGATGACATGGTGAATGCCGGGGCGGCCATTGGCGGTCGGCGGACCCTCGAAGAAAATAAACGGTTGTTTCCCCTCGGCCTGCTCGATGGATTTCTCGAAAATCCGGTTCGCGTCCCAGTTTTTGAGTACGAGTTCTTCAGCTTCTGTCCAGGAAAAGCCGTCTTTCAGTTGATCGAATTTCATAAGTCAAAGCCTTTCAGTATAGCCACATAATCTATCCATTTTCCGCAGCTAAGTAAAGACTTTTTTCGCCGCAAATGCCTGTGGATATTGGCCGCCGATACTTACGCTGTAGTACGGAATTTTGCGCGATTTTTATACTGTTTTTATAAAAAAAATTGCGTATTATATGGCGGACTAGGAAACGTACTTTCAACCGGGATTTTGACGAATACGAAGGCGCGGGTATGACTGCCCGATTCGCCGGGCCTGTCTTATTGTGGGACGATTTCAGGCCCGAAAAGGTATTGCAGACCTTCAAAAGGTAATTGCTCTGCACCTGGAGTTCCGTTCCCCAAGAGGGGGAAAAGAGGTGGGGCGATGCGGACGCCCATGTGTGTCTGTTGAGTCGGCCTTTTGAAGATTGATTTTGGCGGGCAGTCACGCCCCAAACCCTGGAGGAGCGTTAGAAGGGGCGCTCCTCCGCTTTTTTTTACTAAAAAGCCGGAATATCTTCCCGGCAGACGAGGACGTCTGCCGGGCACGGAATCTCTATACAAAGTGGCCGGTGTACGTCTTCAGGCACCGGCAATTCCGATATCATTTCCGATGAGAAATCGTCGCGGTCGCCTGCGCCTTTGGCATGATAAGCACTTGGTGGATATTGACATGCGCGGGGCGAGTCACGCAAAACAGCACCGTCTCGGCAATGTCCTCACCAGCCAGCGGTGTGAACCCTTTATAAACACCCGCAGCCCGCTCCTTGTCGCCGTGGAAGCGTACCAGCGAGAATTCCGTCTCGACCATCCCCGGATCGACCGTACTGACGCGAACCGGCGAATCGACTAAATCGATTTGCATCCCCCGCGTAATGGCATCGACGGCATGCTTAGTCGCGCAGTAGACATTCCCGCCGGGATAGAGCTGATGCCCCGACACCGACCCGATATTTACCACATGTCCTTTGTTGCGCGATACCATCCCCGGCAGGATGACTCGCGTGATATAGAGCAGCCCCTTGACGTTGGTATCGATCATTTCTTCCCAGTCCTGTAAATCGGCCTCGTGGACCTTGGACAACCCGCGGCTGAGACCGGCATTGTTGACGAGGATATCGATCGCCTTCCAGTTGTCCGGAAGGGATGCGAATGCCTTCTCGACATCCGGTTGATGTCTCACATCGAGTTCGATGCTATGCGAGTCTGTACCATATTCTTTTTTCAGTTCTGCGGCGAGTTTCTCCAGCCGCTCCATGCGGCGGGCGCAGATGATGAGGCGCGCGCCTTCGCGAGCCATGCAATGAGCGATGGCCTGGCCGATTCCGGCCGACGCCCCGGTGACGCACACGATTTTATTATCAAGCATACCCATAGCCAAATCCTTTCGAAGTTGATATCACAATATCCGTCAATCTATACGCTGGTATGGGCTAAGTCAAGCGAGTGATAATGAGTCCGATGGGAGTAGCAGAGAATCGTAGGTCAAGACCCTCGCGGTCTTGACATCGCGCAACGCGCGAAACCGACTTGTAGGTCGAAACCCCTGCCCGAGAGGAAAAGCAAAGCGTTTCATCGAGGGGCATTCGCCTCGGCGAATGAGGTTTCGACATTGCATAATCAAATGTTTTTTGTCAAAACCTTCCTCGCATGGCTCGGAATCCTCGGGTTTTCGCTTCGCGAAAATCCTCGGACAGGGGTTTTGACCTACAAATTTTGCCTGCTACGCCGCGCGACAGCCGAAAAGAGGGTGCATCCTCCCCTCAAAAAAAACCGCCCGCCGGGAGGGGTCCGGCAGGCGGGGCTGGTGAAGGATATCGTGAGGCAGGTTGTCTATTATAAAGCGCTGCCTTTTATTTTTTTAATAAGTCCCTTGGCAGGTTTGAAGACAAACCTGCCCTACATTTTAATTATTCCCCTATTTTGTTGCCCGTTTATTCCTTCTACACGCGCAATACGCTTTTGTTCTCTCGCGTTACATAATTTCTCGCCCGGCTACGCCCGCTCAGGCGACCTTCGTCTGGGCCTGGCCGTTGCCGTTTCCGGTATCCAGCAGCCCGTCCTTCAGACGAATAACTCGCTGGCAGCGTTTAGCGATGTTCAAGTCATGCGTAATCATAATGATCGTGTGGCCATCCTGCCACAACTCGTCGAAAATCTTGACGATCTCGCTGCCCGACTTGGTATCGAGGTTTCCGGTCGGCTCATCGGCCAGAATAATATTCGGCTTGTTGCCCAGCGCCCGGGCGATCGCCACGCGCTGCATCTCGCCGCCCGACATTTCGGTCGGCTTGTTGCCCAGCTTATCCGCCAGCCCCACTCGCGTCAACAGCTCGATCACCCGCTCCTTGCGCTGTTTGGCGCGCAGCCCGGCATATAGCAGCGGCAATTCGACATTTTCATAGGCCGTCGCATACGGCAGCAGGTTGAACGCCTGGAAGACGAACCCGATTTTTCTGTTGCGGACATCGGCCAGTTGATTCGGACTGAGCGATTCCACGCGGTCGCCCTCGAGCAGATACTCGCCGCTGGTCGGCGTATCGAGGCATCCCATGAGGTTCATCAGGGTCGATTTCCCGGAACCGGACGGACCGACGATGGCGATATACTCGTTCTGCTTCACCTCGATGTCGACACCGCGCAGCGCCTCGAAGCGAATCTTGCCGGTCTGGTATGCTTTGCGGATTCCTGTCATTGTAATCATGGCTCTGTCCTTTTCTTATTCGTAGCGCAGGGCCTCGTTCGGGTTAATCGAGGCGGCCTTGAGGGCCGGGAACAGTCCCGAGAACAATCCCAGGATGCCCAGAATCACTGTGACGGTGATGCCGATTTCCAGCGATACCGTCGGGCGGCCCATAAAATCGAGCACATCGGATTCTATCGGCACCATTTTGAACAATTCAGTCAGCAAAAATGCGAGGTTGATGCCGAGGAAACCGCCGAAGAAGGTAATACCGAGCGCCTCGACGATGAACTGCATCAGGATATAGATGCGCCTGGCCCCGATAGCCATCTTGATACCGATCTCGCGAGTCCGCTCGCGAATCGATACATACATGATATTCGCGACGCCGACCGCCGCAATGATGAGCGTCAACCCGCCGACAACGCCGAGGAATATCTGAATGGCGCCGAAAATATCCAGCGTAATCTTGCGCTCCTCGATAATATCCCATGTCGACAGCGCGCGGTCATCCTTGGGATCGAATTTGTATTTTGCGCCCATCACCTCGAACAGGCGCGGCTCGATCTCCTTGAACGAATACTTCGGATCCGGTTTCAGGATGATGTTGTCGAGATACGGATCACCGAGCACCGAGTGGAATGTCGTGGCCGGAATGGCGATGACATCGGAATCCTGCCCCTGATACGAACTCATCTGCATCTTCGGCTGCATCACACCGACGACGGTGTACGGCGTGGAATAAATATATATCGTTTCACCGACAACCTTCTCGATCGGTGTATCGGCTCCGAACAGCCGGTCCTTTGTCTCATTGCCCAAGAACGCCACGCGGCGACGGTACTGCATGTCGAGATCGTTAATCATGCGCCCCCCCATTTCCGGGATGAAATTTCGCAAATCCTTATATTCCGGATACAGGCCGTTGATACGTTCACTGAGCAAATTATCTTTGTATCTGACCGGCGCACCCCAGCGGATATATTCTGCGGCGACCTTTTCGAATTCCGGCATGCGCCCCTTGATGTACTCGACATCCTCCGGCAGAAAATGCAAACGCCGCCCCTTGCCGTACCCCTGGAAGGCAATCGATGTCTGCCCCGGCCACATGATAATGATTCCTTCGCCGAGACCGTTCAGGTTCTTCCCGAACTGCTGTTTCATCCCCTCGCCGTACGCCAGCAGCAACATGATGGACATGGTGCCCCAGAGGATGGCAACCAGCGTCAGCACCATGCGCTTGCGCTGCTTCTTGAAATCGCGTGCGAACACGTTGTACAGAATCGATAATTTCATACGCTACCTAAAACAGCTTCAATGCCTTCACCGGCTCCATATTGGCGGCGCGCCGAGCCGGGAAAAATCCGGATAAGAATGCAACGATGCCCAGAATGCCGATGGCGACCAGGCTCTCGAATCCACGAATCGTCGGCGTCCCGATATGCTCGCTCAAATTCATCATCGGAGCCAGCGCAACGAGACCATAGGCGATGGCAAACCCGAGAGATCCGCCGATACCGGTCAGCATCACGGTCTCGAATAAAAACTGTGTCATAATCGTATGCTTCTTGGCCCCAAGCGCCATCTTGATACCTATTTCCTTGGTGCGCTCTTCGAGCACCACATTCATGATGTTAGTCACGCCGATTCCCGCGGTCACCAGCGTCAGACATCCGATACCCAGCAAAAACATCCGAAACGCGACGAAGAATGTCGTTATGAATTTGAACCCCTCGGTCACGTCCCATTCGCCGAGCGCCTCGGTGTCGCTCGGATCATAGTTATAGCGGCTCGACATATATTCATTGACCGCATCCATCACGAGTGACATCGATTTGTCGTCGACGGCCTGCACGACCATGTTGTTGGGATAACGTTGCGAGAACATCGTCAAAAATGTTTCCGAGGCAATATACGCATTGCGGTTGTCTCGCCCGCCGTAGCTTGAATTTTGTTCTTTGGCCTGCATCACGCCGACGACGACGAACGGCATACCGCGCACCTGCACCGTCTGCCCGACCGGATCCTCGCCCGGAAAGAGCTGCTCGGCCAGTCTATCGCCGATGAATATCGAGCGCCGCTTATCCTCCATATCTTTATCATTGATAAAGCGACCACCGGCCTGCGGAATGATGTTTCTCATTTCATGAAATTCCGGCCAGACACCAATGACACGCGCAACGAGATTATTGCGTTGCGATTTGAGCATCACGCTGTGTCCCGGAAATTCCGGCGAGATATGCTTGATGACCGGGTACATTTCCTTCAGACGCTCGGCGTCCTCGGAGACGAAGCGGATGTTGCGCCCTTTGGGCAAACCGTTCCACGGCTTCGATGTGATTCCCGGCCAGTAGATACAGATATTTTCGCCGAGACCTTTAAAGCGCATCTGCTGGTACTTCTGCATCCCGGTGCCGAATGCCATCAACAGGATGATCGATACCGTTCCCCAGAGGATACCGAACATCGTCATGAATGTGCGGAGCTTCTGGCTGCGCAGATCGCGGAAAAACTGTTTGACCGACATAAAGAAGTTCATATGCTTACGCCCGGTAGACTATTCGATCTGCTTCGGCGGCAGTTCCACCAACATCTGGCCTTCTTCGAGTCCATCGACGACTTCAATATTGATACCGTCGGACAATCCCGTTTCGATCACCGTTTTAATCGGACCACCGAGCGTGTCATGCAGATTCACATATGATGTGTCGTTCACGAATTCGATAAGACGCTCGGGAATGAGGAGAATATCCTCCTTCTTGACGATGATGATGTCGGCATTGGCGGAATATCCGGCGCGCAGGTGCGTGTCATTGGTTTCAGTCAGTTCGATTTCGACATCGAATACCGTCGAGCCCTGATTTTCATGGGCCTTGGGTGATATCTTGTTGAGGATGCCTTCGACTTTGGCCGACGGCAGCGCGCCGATTTTCAATTCGACCGGCATGCCGGTGTGCAATTTACCGACGTCGATTTCGTCGACCGTACCCCGGAACATCAGGCGCTCCATATCTGCCATAATCAACAAATCGGTACCGGACTGATACGAGGTCAGCGGCACGACCGGATCGCCGACATTGACATGGCGCGTCAATACCGTTCCGCGAATGGACGACTTGATGACATTTTCCACGACGCGACCGGCGATATTGGTCTGACCGGTTTCGATAAGCGATAATTTTTCCTGTGCCAGGCTGAGCCGCAGTTGCATCTCGTCGCACTTCGCTTTAGCGTCTTCATATTCCTGTGAGGAAATGAGCTTCTTGTCGACCAGCGATTTGAGGCGGTTCTTGTCACGCTCGGCATTTTCAAATGCCACCTGGCTGATTTCGACCTGCCGTTTGGTTTCGGCATATTCGAGCGGTGTCGGATCCGGCGCGATATCGATGAGCGGATCGCCGACCTCGACGCGATCGCCGATTTCGACATAGAGTTTTTTCACGATGCCTGAGATATTGGATTTGACTGCGATTTCCTCGCGCGGTACAATCGTCCCGACCGCCAGCGCCTTATCGACGATAGAGCCTTTGGTGCACTCGATAGTCTTTTGATCGACTTCTTTAGTCGCCGACAGCTTCATGGCAAGAATCGTAATCGAACCGGCAACGACGATCAGGAAGATTCCGATGATGAGGATTTTTTTCAGCATGATGTGCTCCAACCTGCATGAGTGATACTTACGTTCCCATCCCGTGTTATACCTTTACGTGCAATTCGGGCAATTTGTTTCGCCGGGTGTTTTCAGCCGCTCCGGCAACAGCACGCAACTATTAGACTGATAAGGTATTGAGAAGGTTGCCGGTAAAAAGGAAAAAGACAGAATTGTAATGGAATCAGGAGAGAAACAGATGTTCCACAACGATTTTGAGGCCGATACCGATTAAAATCAACCCGCCCAGCCAGGCCACGCGGCTGCGCCAGCGAGCCCCGATTTTATTGCCGAGCTTCATTCCAACCAGCGTAAACAAGCACGCGACGAGACCGATAATTATCGACGGATAGATAATTTCCGCGCCTAAAATCGCCAGCGATAATCCCATAGCCAGGGCGTCAATCGACGTCGCGACCGACAACAAAATCAAAGATGCCCCTTTGGTCGGATCGGCCTTATTATATTCCTCAGCGCTGCCCCCCTCGCGAATCAGTTTGATTCCAATATATGCAAGGAGTACAAATGCTACCCAGTGGTCGAACGTCTCGATATAATGACTGATGGTCGTACCGGCCAGCCAGCCGATGACCGGCATAAGAAACTGAAATAGTCCGAAATGAAAACCGAGGCGGAAGTACTGCCGAGGCGTCACGCAGCCTTCGCAGGATAGATGCAGGCCGACTGCCATGGCGACGGTGAAGGCATCCATAGCGAGCGCAATCGCAATAAGTATGATCTCAATCAGCAGCATGGTTTTAAAATTCGCTGAGGTTTATATAACACATTCCCGTGAATTTTACAAAAGATTCCGCATATACAATGAAAAGAGCTCAGAACGAGGTTGCTTTTTAGGGCGCCCGATTGTACAATCCCGCTTATGATAAATAAGCGAATTGTCTGGGCAGGCCTGGCGGCCGGTGTTCTGTGCCATTTTTTGCAGGGTAGCGGCGCCTATTTCATTTTCGATCGCTTCTATTTCGAAAATCCCGATATCGTCCGCGACCCCGGCTTGATCGTCGGCATCTATTATCTGCTGATTAATATGGTGCTGGGCGTCGTCATTGCACACCTCGCGTATTATTTTCACGGGGTATGGGAGGATACAAGCTGGAAAATCGGCCTGCGGGCAGGACTGATTTTATGGGCGGGATCGTCACCGATCTGGATCGCCAAACGGCAGATTCTGCTCAAACTGTCAAACTGGCTTCTCCTGGAAATTATTTTCGATCTTATCGTCTTCGGACTTGTCGGTATCCTGGCCGGATTTTTGGTCGGGATTATAATCCGGCGGGAAGCAAAGGAGTAATCATGTTACTAACGACAACACCGACAGTACAGGGCAAAGAAATCAGAGAATACCTCGGCGTCGTGACCGGCGAGGCCATTATGGGCGCGAATGTGTTCAAGGACTTTTTCGCCTCGATCACCGATATCGTCGGCGGACGGTCGGCAGCTTATGAACAGGAACTGCAGAAGGCCCGCAAAATCGCCCTCGATGAAATGGCCACGGAAGCCCGCGGGCTGGGCGGTAATGCAGTCGTCGGTATCGACCTGGATTACGAAGTCATCCGCGACGGCATGCTCATGGTCGCCGCCTCGGGAACGGCAGTAAAAATATAATTTGCAACGAGTTACTCTGAAATTCGCGGCATAAAAACGCAACCGGATTGCACACTTTCCTTGTCAAATCGTCTCCTTTTGTGTATCTTATTGTCGGACATAAGAGTATACTGTACATTATTTGCCGCCCCGTCGGCATACCGTTCGCTTGAAATAGAGATACGGTAATCTATCTTTGGGAGATTGTATGCTTGCTATTGAGAAAAAGTCCGCTTTATTCGCCGCGCTTATCCTGATCCTCGCCTGCTTCACCGCGTCGATTGCAGCCGGAGTTATTTCCGAAAGTCTGGAAGCAAAACTCACGGATTCTCGGGCCGATGATTTCATCCGCGTTATCATTGCACCCAAATCAATGCACAACGCGGCCGCGATGAAGGCAGCATTAGCGCGCGATTATGCAACCCGCGCCGAGCGGCATCAGGCGGCAATGTTCGAACTCAAGGCGGTCGCCGAACAGTCTCAGGTCGAACTCAAGAGCATTCTCGCCGAGATGGAATCCGCCGGAACGGCCCGCAATATCAAAGCATTCTGGATAGATAACATCATCGAGGCCGAATTGACTATATCGGCAATCGAGGACATCAACGGCTTGGCCGATGTCGAAAAAATCTCCCTGTATCCCGAAATCGTCTCGATGGCTTCGATAAAAGGCGCAACGACTCCGCTGAGCATTGCATCTGCCCAAAGTAACCTGACGGCCGTCAATGCACCCGCCTCCTGGGCCATGGGGTACGACGGCAGCGGCCGAATCGTATGCTCATTCGACAGCGGCGTGGACGGAGCACATCCCGCATTGATAAATAATTACCGAGGCAATAAAGGCTTCCCGGCCGCCGAATGCTGGTTCTCCCCGATTGATACGTCAAGCTATCCGCGCACTTATGCCGGGCAATCTTCTGCTCACGGCACCCACACGACCGGTATCATGGTCGGTCACGATGATGCGACCGGCGATACCGTCGGTGTAGCCCCCGGCGCCGACTGGATCGCGGCGGCGGCGATTGATGTTCCCGGCGTTTCGATTTTCCAGGCATTCCAATGGGCCGCCGATCCCGACGGCAATCCCAATACCGTCTCCGACCTGCCGGATGTTATCAACAACAGCTGGGGTATTCAGGAAATCGGCTGCTCCGATGTTCTCTGGAATGTCATCGATAATGTCGAGGCGCTCGGGGTCGTCGTTATATTCGCAGCAGGCAACGAAGGGCCGTTCGATACGCTGCGCAATCCGGCCAATCGCGCCGATGATTCGCTGACTAATTTTGCAGTCGGGGCATGGGTCGAAGAAGATTCCCTCTGGTATCGCTCGGCTCAGGGACCGTCCGATTGTGACGGCGTGTCCATCAAACCGAATGTCGTCGCCCCCGGACTGAATATCGTCTCGTCGGTTCCCGGCGGCAGCTATCTCCCCAACACGGGCACATCAATGGCCTGCCCGCACGTGGCGGGGGCAATCGCGATTCTCAGACAGAAAAATCCTGATGCGACGGTTGACCAGATTAAAACCGCGCTCCTCAACTCCGCAATCGACCAGGGCGTCGCGGGGAAGGATAATAAATTTGGATGGGGCCTCATCGACATCGTCGCCGCATTGAATGAACTCGATGCGCTCACGGCACCGTCGCTGCAGGTCGCCGGATTCGATAAGACCGAATTCAATCCGGGCGGCATTTACAGCCTCTCAGTGTCATTGAAAAATGTCGGCGCCAACGCAACCAATGTCAACGCGACATTCACCAGCGCCGAAACAGGCATTCTGTCGTTTTCGCCCTCGCTCGGATTCGGCGATATCCTGTCCGGCGCAACGATAACGTCAGGCGCAACATTCGATATTCACTTCGATGATACCGCCTCGCCGGGCGTCTTCTATTCCGTCGATATGACCATTACCGCCGACGGCGGCTACTCCAAAGATATGCGCCTGAGCTTCTTCCTCGGCCCGGAAGGACAGCGCACCTTCTACGATCACATCAACGGGCAGATTAAATTTACTATCTCCAATTTCGGCGCATATGGATTCCACAACGATGGCTATACACCCTATGGATATCTCGGTTTCCAGTACGGAATCGATACTGCCTACACGCTGTATGAAGGCGCTTTCCTTATCGGCACCGATTCGGCGCATATTTCCGATTGCGCCCGCAATGTAGCGCAGGAGCCCGACAATGATTTCAACGTGATCGGCGGAGGATCGATCGAATCCGAGGCGCCGGGCCGCTATGCCGATCAGGAAACGACATCGTTATTCGACGACTCATACGCCGAACACCCGCTCGGCCTGACCATAAAGCAACGCTCGTATGCATGGACGGATGCCCCGGATCTGGATTTTGTAATCCTGGAATATATCATCACGAATTCATCCGGTTCGACGATTACCAATTTGCGGGCAGGTATGTACATGGATTGGGACGTTGTCTTCTACAGCCAGAATCGAAGTGACTATGATGCCACCGAGGAAGTCGGCTATATTTATCATCCGAACACCGGTAAATATCGCGGTGTCGGCGTATTGAACCCCGAGGGGCTCATCAATCACCGGCCGTTCATCGTCGGCGCGGAAGTCTCCGGCAGCCTCTTCGATGAAGGACAGAAAGCCCTCGGCCTGTTCGATGATTCGCGACTGTCCTGGACATCGACTTCGACCGACCTGTCGCACATCACCGCGACCGGTCCATTTACACTCGCACCGGGTGCGACCGATACGGCGGCCTTCGCCATTATCGGCGGCGACACCTGGACAGATTTCATCGGAGCGGTCGTTCGGGCCCGACAGGTATATGCCGACCTGCCGACCGACGTTGACGACGAAGGCGGCGCATTGCCTCATACCTTCACGCTGGCGCAGAATGTACCGAACCCGTTCAATCCGACGACGAGCATCTCGTTTACATTACCCAAGTCGGGTACCGTCAAGGCCGAGGTGTTCGATATTCTCGGCCGAGAGGTCAAACTGCTGACGAATTCTTTCTATCAGACAGGCGAACATCATCTCATCTGGGACGGCACCGATAATGACGGCAACAGAGTGGCGACAGGCGTGTATTTCTACCGCATCCTCTTCGACAATACCAGCCTGACCAAACAGATGATCCTGATGAAATAATCACATAAAAAGATAATGACAATATTCGTGGCAGATCTTTAAAATGGTCTGCCCTTTTCATGGATTAGTGCGTCAAAATACTATCATTCAATTGCTATAATACCTATCGATCTGCCATTTCATCGGATTGTTTTGGATATATTCTCTAATCTTATATATTTCTTCCTCATTTCTTACGACATGTTCATAAAATCCTCGTTGCCAACGCTTGGTGTGAATTGCATGGTGGAGATCATTTATCTTCGTCGTTGTGCAGTGTTTGAAATGAGCAATTACTGTGCTAAGCGACGGGGTCATAGGTTTATCCTGCGGGCCGGAGGACCCGGCCCCTACAAGAAAGAGAATGCCATGGAAGTGATTCGGCATAACGACAAACATATCGATTCGGACTGAAGAATATATTATTGGTAATTCAAGCCAACTCTCTCTCACGATTTTTCCGTTTGAATTTAGAATCATTATCCCATCAGTAATTCGTCCCAATATCGGTAATCGTTTATTCGAACATATTGTTACAAAATAGGCACCTTCCGTGGTGTAATCATATTCTGACAATCTCATTCTTTTTCGCTGTGGATAGTCCATTATTCATTATAATGTTTATTCTCATTAAGAATATCACATATTTCATTTGATCAATGCTTAGGCGCTGAATGTGTAATATTGCAAATACAGCATTATAAAACTGAAATCACTTCATCAGCTGATAATTCAAAATCTACTCGATCCTGTAGGGGCCGGGTCCTCCGGCCCGGTAGATGAAACAAGGAATCCATTCAATACCGAGGAAGGCGTATTATATAAAGTTCAGACACCCCCCCCCCTCGCATCGGCGGTTTCTTTTTGCGTATACCCCGTTTTTTATATATATTGCCTCATTACTTTTTGCTCCGAGGGGATAGTCACATGCGCCAATTACGAAATTCATCGATCCTTCTTCTGCTTATATCGCTCTGCACTTCTCTCGTCTTTGCGAAGAACCTGCACGACGGCGACAAAATCAAAATCATCACCGTGCGGCAGAACGCGCTTTACAGTACATTCCGCGCGCAAACGGTCGATGCATACATCATCGAAAACGCCGGCGCCGTGCGGGATACGATGCCGAAATCGGAAATCTTTCAGGTATATCGCTATGAGAATAAAGTCAAAACCGGATTTATCATGGGAGCTATTACCGGTACATTTACCGGTGTTGCGCTTACCGCGAAAAAAGACTCCGATCTCTCGACCGGTACCAAAATCGGCGCCATCGGTGGATTGGGAGTCGTATTCGGAATGGTCGGTGGTTTGATTGGCTCAAATTTCAACTCATATGAATTGAATGCGACCTACACAACCGGCGAAGCCGATAAGCCTCGATTCCGAAATATGTCGACCGGCCAAAGATTAAAAATAGAAACGGCCGACCATCGGGTTATTGCCGGTAAGATAAGATCCATGGATGAAAATCAAATAATCGTGACAACCAAGGATTATGGGGACGTGACTATACGGCAATCGGAAATCTCGCGGTTATATAAGCGTTCGACATACGGCACGACCGGAGCGATCACCGGGCTGTTCGTCGCGGCATTCACATCACCGCTGCTTTTTGATTTTACAATCGATGAGGAAGACGACAGAAAAGAATCTGCCGATGCCGGCATGTATGGAATCGGTTGTATGATTACCGGGATTTTTATCGGCTCGCGATTCAAAAAGTACGGCGAAGTGATTCCGGATGAAAACTACATCGGCTTCGACATCCGCCAAAACGGATACAACGATCATCTCTTCTGCCTGACGATGAGGTTTTAATCTAGAGGCTCAATCGTTTTTGGATTATGGTACCCCACCCTATAAGCGCTGAAAAGCCTATTATAAGCAGCGGTCATTGCGAGCCCTTCTTAAGGCGTCGCAATCTCAGGATATAATCGACTAGCGCTTTAAATTGATGCTACCTGTGTACCCCAAGGCTTTGCCTTGGGATAAAGCGTTTAAACCGACTTGTCGGATGAAGTACCCGCATTCCAACAATCGGAGACTCTCACCCCTTCTTCAAATCCACTACCGTCGCGCCCCAGCCGCCGCCGGACCCTCCCTCATGGCGAAACGACTCCACCGCCGGATGTTTCTCCAGAATCGACCGCACGATCTCTCGCTGCACGCCTATCCCCTTGCCATGCACGATGCGCAGCGCATAAATCTTTCGCGCCAGGCATTCCTCGATATAATCCAGCACCACGTTTTTAACATCGCGCGGCTGAAATTGATGTAAATCGAGCGTGCCGTCGATCGGATATTCTATCGGTTCATCAGAATACATTGAATAAGAATCAGAGGCGGGCGGTTGGAATCCGCCCGCCGGATGAGATATCTATTTATTCGTCTTCGCCCGAGGCGTCGTCGGCTTCCACCTTGCCGCCCTTGTCGGATTTTTTTAATTTGTCTTTGATATTCACGAGCTTATTCACGACACCGGGAATGGCCTCGACGATCGAGTCGATCTTACCCGGTTTGGCCGGAAGAAGCGAAATGCCGGTTTCATCCATAATGATGAACGCCGCCGGTTCGACGATACAACCACCGCCGCCGCCCGCGCCGAAACCGCCGCCCGCTTTTTCACTCTCGCCCTCACCGCCGCCGGCTCCGAATCCGACCGTGACCTTGACGATGGGAATAACTGTCTTGTTACCGACGGTGATGGCTTCACCGACGACCGAGTCGGAGGAGGCGATCTGCTTCAGTTCGCCGACGATACCGCTGATAACTTCCATGACATGATTAGGCATTGCTACCTCGCTGTATGAATTTTTGTTTTACTATCTTTCCTATCGGCAATTCCCGAATAAGTCGCCAGAGCAGACCGACGAATTGCCGATTTTTAATCGAGACCGTCATCTCACCTTCATATACACTCTCACTGCCGTCAAAATTCGGCGCAAACACCGTTTTTTGACGAAGGCCGGGCATCGCGCCCAGAAACGCCTGTCCCCAGCCATAGGCCATTCCCGCGAGCGCCGGATTGGCGATCGTCGGCCGAACGACTATCGGCCCGATATCATAAGTTACCGCCGCCAACAATCTCCCGATAAACAAGAGGAACGCCTTTATCAATTGTACGCGGACATTCCAGGTGAGTTTCTTTTGCTTTTTCTCTTCCGCCCCTTTTTTTAGCTTCTTCTCTTCCCTGCGCCTTTGTTTTTCGGCCTTGCGGACTTTCTTTTGCTCGATTTCCTCGGGAGTAACTTCCTTCTTCCTCGGTCGATATCGAAGCGGCCCCAGGAAAAACGCGATCCGCTTCGAGGCAAAATTGTATTCGCCGCCGGCTCCGGATATGGTCAGCCGGGCAATTTTGACGCCGTTGCGGTTGGAGATGAACACCGAGGTGCGGGTCAGCAGAAGATACGCCGCCGCAAGGCACGAACACACTATTAACAGGTATACAAAAATCATCATTGTCGATATATGTTACGAATTACAGATACGTCTGACTATATATATTATCGGATATAAGTATTGAGTCGTAAGGATTCAGTCACAAAAAATAATGCTTGTCAACGGTCGTCGGAATCCTCGTAATAATCGTCGTCGTAATCTTCCTCGTCCTCTTCTTCCTCGTCTTCTTCATAGTCGTCGTCATATTCGTCGTCATCGTCGTCCACTAGATCGAAGTCTTCATCATCTTCCAGGTCGTCCGGGTCTTCCAGTACATCTTCGGAAATCGGAATAGCCTCACCGGATTCCATGGCATCGGAACACTCGAGCGAGCAAAAATTCATGCCGTCTTTCTGATACGGAATGCCTTCAATTTCTTCGCCGCAAAAATCACACAGCATATAAAATCCTCGAGTAGGGATGGTCCTCTGTTGCTCTGTCTATTCTATCGGAATTAATAAATGGCTTAATGAAAATCAAGCTCTTTGTGCAAATGGAGCCGTTTTTTTTCGGCTCCATTTCCATGAGTTTTTTGCTATCAGATGAGCTGGTCGTCGCGAAGTTTTTTCACCAGCTTGTCGGCGATCTCCTCGGGAGTCTCACCGGCGATGATCTCGCCCTGCTGACGAGGCGGCGGCGAGGCCGCTTTGATCGTCTTCGTCGGCGAATTCGCCCCGACGGATCCGCCATCGACACCGATATCGCCTGAGGCCCATGTCGTTATGGGAGCCTTCTTGGCGGCCATTTTTCCCTTGAGCGAGGGCAGCCGCGGCTCATTGATTTCCTTGACCACCGACACGACCGCAGGCAAAGATGTCTTGACGCTGTCATACCCATCTTCGGTCGAGCGCTGGAAGACGGCCTCGGCACCGGAAATCGATTCGGTTTTCCTAACAAATAAGATCTGGGGCCAATTGAGATTGGCGGCGACGGCGGCGGGCACAACGGCGGCATCATCATCAACCGCTTGTTTACCGGCCAGCACCAGACTGACATCGCCGATTTTATTGATAGCCGCGGCCAGGATTTTCGCTGTCGCCATCTGATCTGAACCGGCGAAAGCCTCGTCGCTCACCAGGACGGCTTCATCGACGCCGACCGACAGCGCCTGCCGCAGAGCGGAAACGGCCCGGTCAGTACCGACGGTGAGCGCAGTCACTTTCCCGCCGTTGGCTTCTTTGATTTTGAGCGCCTCTTCAATGGCATATTCATCGAATGGATTGACAATACCCGGCCCGGAAGGCAGCGTGACCTGTCCCGACGCGTCATCGACGCGAACCAGTTCAATCTCAGGAACCTGTTTAATAATAACTACTATGTTCATCGGACCTCCAGTTGCCCGCGAAATATCGGGTGGTGACATGGATGCTCGTTTTTTTCAATTGAATAATGTAATACGAATGGGGCGTTCTGTCAAACAGAACCGGAGAATATTATTTCTTATCGAGCTTGAACAGCGCTTGCGCCGCGGCCTTTTGCTCGGCATCCTTCTTCGAATTGCCGATCCCGGTGCCGATTTTGTCGCCGTTGTTGTACACGTCGACGGTAAACGTCTTGTGATGATCAGGGCCCTGCTCGCTGACGACTTCATAGCGCGGCATACCCGACCCGCGCGCCTGGAGGAATTCGAGCAGTTCGCCCTTGTAATTGCGGAACGATTCATCGGCGCGAATCTCATCGACAAATTCCAGCAGATGCCGTTGGATAAACGGCCGCACCGACGCGATACCGCCATCGAGATAAATGGCGCCGATCACGGCTTCGAACGCATCGGAAATGATCGATGCCCGCCCGCGACCTCCGGCCTTCTCTTCCTCAGGCGACAGAAAAATAAAATCGCCGAGGTTGAAGCCCGATGCCCGCGTGAACAAGGACATTTCATTGACCAGCCGCGAGCGCAGTTTGGTCAGCGCACCTTCGAGTTTTTCGGGATAATTGACGTAAAGAAATTCTGCGACGACGAGGCTGAGGACGGAATCGCCGAGGAATTCCAGCCGCTCATTCGAGGGCAGCCAGTCTCCTTCTCGGGTTTTGGCATAGGAACGGTGAGTCAGAGCGACGCGAAGCAGTCCGGGATCGCTGAACGGATATCCGATCAGCTCCTGAAATTCCTTCAACCGCCTATCGTCTCGATCCGACTCGCCGTTTCCAAATACCGATTTTACCGATTCCCAAATACCCATGCTAAACACAAATCACGAGTGAGCAGCTAAAATAATGCTGACGTTGTGACCTCCGAATCCAAATGAATTCGAAATGGCATGTCGAATGTCGAGCTCGCGCTTGCCCTCGGGGACAAAATCGAGATCGCACTCATCATCCGGATCATCCAGATTGATAGTCGGGTGTACCACTTTATCGTGAATCGACAGCGCCGTCACGGCCGTTTCGACGCCCCCGGCCGCGCCGAGCAAATGTCCCAGCATCGACTTGGTCGAATTGACGGCCAGTTTATATGCCCTGTCGCCGAATACGGTCTTCAGCGCCTTGACCTCGGCGATATCGCCGTGCCCGGTCGCCGTGCCGTGCGTGTTGATATAATCAACCGCCTCGGGTTCGATAGCGGCATCCTTCAGAGCCAGTTTCATCGCCTTGGCAGCCCCGGCGCCATCAGGTATCGGAGCCGTGATGTGATAGGCATCACAGGTCATCCCCGCGCCGACCACTTCGGCATAGATCCTTGCCCCGCGGGCCTTGGCCGATTCCAGCGATTCCAGAATGAGGATTCCGGCGCCTTCGCCCATGACAAAACCATCGCGGTTTTTATCGAACGGACGACTGGCTTTTTCCGGCTGATCATTCTGCGTCGTCATCGCCTTGGAAGAACAGAATCCGGCCATCGACAACCGCGTCATGGCCGCTTCCGAACCGCCCGTAATCATCACGTCGGCATCGCCGCGCTGGATGATACGGAAGGCGTCGGTAATGGCATGAGCCGCCGATGCACAGGCCGATACGGTCGCATAGTTCGGACCGCGGAATTCGAACCGCATGGCCACCAACCCGGCGCACATATCGATAATCATCATCGGGATAAAGAACGGAGACACGCGGCGCGGGCCTTTTTCCAAAAGCGCCTGATGCTGCTCTTCCCACGTCTTGATGCCGCCGATACCGGAACCGATAATGACGCCGCAGCGATCCAGGTCGAGATCGGCCGTTTTCAAACCGGCATCATCGAACGCCATCTGCGATGCGACGATGGCCAACTGCTCGTTGGGATCCATGCGTCGCAGCGTCTTCGGGTCGATGTACTTTTCCGGCTCGAAGTTCTTAATCTGCGCGCCAATGGTCGTCGCCAGCCCCTCGGTATCGAACGATTCGATTGGGGAAACGCCGGATTTACCGGCTAACAGATTTTTCCAGGTTTCTTCCAGTGTATTACCAAGGGGCGTCACCGCCCCCATACCGGTAATGACTACTCTGGTTTTCATAAATATAAAGCTTCCTTGTTAGTCCGAATTAGCTGGTGTGGCTGGTAATGTAGTCGATCGCCGCACCGACGGTTTTCAGATTTTCACTGTCCTTGTCGGAAATCTGCAAGTTGAATTCATCTTCCAAAGCGAGAACCAGTTCGGCCTGATCGAGAGAATCCGCACCGAGATCTTCCACGAATGATGCATCCGGAGTTACCTGTTCCGCCGTCACATTCAGCTTGTCCATGACGATTTCTTTGACTTTTTCTTCAACAGACATCCCATACTCCTTTTAGTTGGTGTCAATATGGTTTTTCAACATGAGTTTACATTAACATTCCGCCATCCACCTGTAACACCTGACCAGTGATATAATCAGATGCCGGCGAGGCAAGAAACGCGACCGCAGCCGCGACATCTTCCGCCGAACCGGGACGCTTCAGAGGAATGACACTCAGAAATGCTTCCTTCGCCTCTTCCGGCAGCGACTCCGTCATCTTCGTCGCGATATAGCCGGGCGCGATCGCATTTACCGTAATGTTTCTTCCCGCCAGCTCTTTGGCGGCCGATTTGGTCAAACCGATCAGGCCCGCTTTCGAAGCGGAATAATTCACCTGTCCGGCGTTACCCATCAGACCGACGACCGAGCTGATATTAATTATTTTTCCATACCGGTTTTTCATCATGACGCGCGATGCGCCTTTAATCGTCAGGAAGGATCCCTTCAGATTCACTTCCATCACCTGATCCCAGCTTTCCGGGGTCTGACGAATGAGCAATCCGTCGCGCGTGATACCGGCATTGTTAACTAAAATATCGAGCGAACCGAAATGGTCCACGATTTTCTTGATCAGGTCATTCACCTCGTCGGCATTCACGACATTGCATGGAGCCGAGAGGGTCTTGTAACCGAGTTTTTCCAGTTCGGCGGCGGTGTTGTCCGTCAGTTCCGCCAGGACATCGGAGATCACCAGGTTCGCACCGAGACTTCCCAGGTGCTCGGCAATCGCGCGTCCGATTCCCCGCGCCGATCCCGTGACCAGCGCCGTTTTTCCTTCCAATGGTTTCATGTATCTATCCTGTTCTTAGACTATCGTCGATAATACCGATTCGAGATCCGCGAGCGTATCGATATTCGTCAACTCGACGCCCGGCATATCTCGCTTGGCCAGACCGGAAAGTACCTTGCCCGGACCGATTTCAATCAGCGCCTCGACCTGCTCAGCCTTGAAAAATTCCATCGTATCGCGCCAGCGCACCGGCGACGTGATTTGATCAACGAGCAGCTTTTCGATTTCCGCGGCATCGGTCACCGGCTTGGCCGTGACATTGGCGACGACCGGCGGCGCGGCATTGTTGATCGTCATATCATTGAGACACGCGGCCATACCGTCCGAGGCCGAGCCCATCAGCGGCGAATGAAACGCACCGCCGACTTCGAGCATCACGGCCCGCTTGGCGCCCGCATCCTTGGCCAGACGGCAGGCTTCTTCCACGGCCGGGATGTCTCCCGACACCGCAACTTGTATAGCCGAATTAATATTCGCGGCAGTGATGATACCTTTGGATGAAGCCGCACCGACGACCTCATGAAGTTTGTCATCGGGCAAAGCAAGGATGGCTGCCATCGTACCCGGATTCTTGACGCAGGCATCTTCCATCAATTTGGCCCGCGTGCACACGGCCGTGATGGCATCTTCGGCCGACAGCGCACCGCATGCGACGAGCGCGCCGTATTCACCGAGGCTGTGCCCGGCTGCGAAGGCAGGCTGCGGAAGATTCTCTCCTGCGATATGCAGTAATGCCAGCGAATGAATCAAAATCGCCGGCTGCGTAAATTTCGTCTGTTTCAGCGTCTCGGCCGGCCCCTCGAAGGATATCCGGGCGAGATCATCGCCGAGCAGGTCGGAGGCCTGCTCATAATATTTTTTTACCGCCTCTGATTTGGCATGTAACTCCTGTCCCATACCGACATACTGTGAGGCCTGCCCCGGAAATACAAATACAGTTTTCTTCACGTGCGATTTACCAGCGGAATAAGACCGCTCCCCATGTTAAGCCACCGCCGAATGCGACGCTGACGATGTTGTCTCCGTGTTTAATGCGTCCATTACGAATCGCCTCATCGAGCGCCAGCGGCACCGATGCGGCCGACGTGTTGCCGTACTTCTCGATATTGAGAACGACTTTGTCCATCGAAAGATCGATACGCTTCGCGGTCGCCTGAATGATTCTGATATTGGCCTGATGCGGCACCAGCCAATCGACATCTTTCTTTTCCAGACCGGACATGGTGATCACCCGCTCGGCGGCATTACCCATACTGCGCACGGCATGCTTATAAATTTCATTCCCCTGCATCTGCAGAAAATAATCTTCCGGCGCCGGACCGCTTCCGTTCATGCTGTATGGGTTGTGTACGCCTCCCGCCGGGATATACAACAGCTTGGCCAGCGTACCGTCCGATTTGATAAACGTCGAAAGAATGCCCGTGTCTTCATCGGTCGGAACGAGAATAGCCGCGCCGGCCGCATCACCGAACAGCACGCAGGTGTTGCGGTCTTTATAATTCGTGATATAACTCAGCTTTTCCGCGCCGATAACCATAATTCGCTTATACTGCCCGGTTCCGATATAGGCTTGCCCGAGCGATAAGCCATGGATGAATCCCGCACAAGCCGCCACGATATCGAATGCCGCGGCATTGACCATCCCGAGTTTATCCTGCACGATACAGGCTTGCGACGGCAACCGATAATCCGGCGTCACCGATGCGATGATGAGCAGATCGATATCTTCCGGTTTCATCCCGGCCATATCGAGAGCGTTTTTCGCGGCCTCAACGGCCATGTCGGATGTATCTTCATCTTTGCGCGCGATGCGCCGCTCCACGATGCCGCTGCGCGTACGAATCCATTCGTCCGATGTATCGACCATTTGCTCCAGGTCGAAATTAGTCAGCACATGCTCGGGAGTATATGACCCGGTTGCGATTATTTTAGCTCTGGTCATTTCTATTCAATCCATCTTCCGGTTTTCAGGAGTGATTGACATCGGAAACGCCGTTAATATTAAAACCGACCGATGCCGTATCTCCGTTTAATCCTTTCAGCAGCACGGATTCGATCCTGCCGTTGATCTGGTGAAACACCATATCGCGGGCGACCTGCAGGGCGCTGACGATGGCCCGATGCGAGGATTCGCCATGGCAGATTATGACGACTCCGGAGGTGCCCAATAGCGGCGCGCCGCCGTATTCGGCATAATCGAACGTGTTGCGCAAGCGCCGGAGGAACGGGTACATGAGGCTCGCGCCGATGCGCGAAAAAATATTGGTCGACACCTGATGCCTGATCGATGTCGTTAAAAATCCCTCAATGGATTCCGCAAACTTCAATACAACGTTTCCCACGAATCCGTCCGTCACAACGACATCCACTTTTCCGGCCAGGATGTCGCGTCCCTCGATATTGCCCACGAAATTGAGCGCGCCGTTGCGCCGTATCAATTGATACGCGCCGATCGTCAGCTCGTTCCCTTTCGTTTTTTCCTCGCCGATGGACAACAGGCCGATACGCGGCTGCTTTTTCTTCATCATGTACTCGGCCACGATGGCGCCCATAACGGCGAACTGATACAGGTTCAGCGGCTTACAATCGGAATTTGCGCCGACATCCAATACCAGCGTCTGTTTTTTATCAACCGTCGGAAAAAACGATGCGATTGCCGGGCGCTTTAACTCCCGCAATCGACCGAGGTGCAGCATCGCCGTACCCATGACCGCGCCGGTGTTACCGGGCGAAACGACCGCATCGACATTACCCTCTTTGTGCAGCCGTATCGCTTCGGAAATCGATGTCTCCCTCCTGCGTATGGCATCCGCCGGCGCCTCCTGCATTGTCACTTCATCGGGGGCATGGTGGATGTCGATATTGAGGGGCAGGTCGCGGTACTTTTCCAGCGCCGACTTGATGACTTCGGTTTTCCCGACTAAAACTATTTTCGAGTCCGAACCGAAGAGTCGAGCCGCCTCAATACCGCCTTCAATGATACCGCCGGGGCCGTTATCAGTCCCCATGACGTCCAGCGCTATCTTGATTTCCTTCTTCTCAGTCATGCGCGTCAGGCGAAGGGACTACCTTACTTTTCCTCGATAATTTCTTCGCCTTTATAGTAACCGCAATTCGGGCAAATGTGATGCGCCAGCTTCGGCTGATGACAGTTTCCGCAATCGACTACTGCGGGCGCCTGCAGTTTCCAATGGGTGCGGCGCTTGCGCCCTCTGGCTCGTGAGTGTCTTCTTTTTGGAAGAGGCATGATCTATCTCCTCATTAGTTGTCAGAATTCATTTTCGCTTTTAGGGCGCGGAGGGCATCCCAGCGGGAATCCTCCGTCACAACTTTACAGTCACACGGGGTTTCGTTCTTGTTGCCGCCGCAAATCGGACAGACACCGAGGCAATCCTCGGAACACAACGGTTTGAGCGGCACTTCGAGCAACAACGCCTCGCGGATCGGCTGGCTGATTTCTATTTCCTGCGTACCGGGCGCTACCAGCAGTTCGTTCTCCGGCACTTCATCCGGATCAATGCTGCCTTCATCCGCTTCCTGGATGGAAAAATCTATTTCACCACGAAAGCGAACCGGGTATTCCTCGGCACAGCGAGAACAGATCAGGTGACCATCACACTCGATCGTGCCCTGACAATAATAGATATGCTCGCTGCGAATGATATCAATCGTCACATCCGCAAGTCCCGCAACCGTTAACCCGTCAAAAACAACATCCAACTCGCTCACCGGCGTCTGCAATGTTATGTGCGCCGGGAACTCGTCTATGTTACGTAAATCCAGTATCATAGCCTATCAAGCTAAGCAATTCGCGACTCACTGTCAAGCTTTTTCTGTGCCGCGAACCGCCTGCCAATCAATAAGTTACAGCCTCAAATCGGCGATTTTCCGCCCCCCGTTTCCAATCGCCTCACCACGCCGATTCCCCATTGTGGATAACTTCACTCCTTTGACCACCGGTACTGAAATGCCAATCAGACCCTACTTGTTCCCGGAAAAGCCCTTGCCGTGTTTTTCATTCAGTTAAAAACGCCCGCCTTTGGCCAGGTCGAACAGATCCTGAATCAACAGCGTCTGGTCCGCCTTGAATCCCTGCGCATAGTTGACACCGGCCATCGTCCCAAAATATCGCCCCATACTCTCCAGTGTCCACATATAATTTCGCGATTTTTCGGGATTTAAAAACTGGCTTTTGTGGCATTTGAGCGCCTCGATCCAGCGATCGAACTGATCCGTGATATCGACGACGAAATCCGGCATCATGCCCGGCGGCAGGAAGTAAAAGAAGATGCGCGACACATGATGCGGATCTCCGGGGATCGAAATTTTCTTGAGGCCGGCCAGGTTCGCGGCATTAATCGTGATTTCGCCGCATGCAACATGATCGGCATGCGATTGCCGCCGGCCGTGGCCGATAATCGGCGTCGGGCACAGAATAATTTTCGGTCGATAGCGGCGAATATCTTCGGCAAGAGCCAACCGCTTCTGATAGTCATCGATGAGCGATGTATCACCCCAGTCATATGTCTTGAGCAGATCCGCGCCCATGTTATCGGCCGCATCCTGCGCTTCTCGACGGCGAGTCTCTACATCTCCCCCGGTACCCATTTCACCGGCGGTTAAATAGATAATACCGGTCTTGCGGCCTTCGTCGGCCATCTTTATCAGAACGCCTCCGCTGCCGACTTCGACGTCGTCGGGGTGCGCACCGATGGAAATCACATCATACGTCATAGTTACCATAAAAAGAGCCGGAGTATCTCAACATACTCCGGCTGCCGTGTTTTTTGTTATTACAAGACCTGATGAATATTATATCCCGTCAGGCACGTCGAAATGTTCCGAATGGAAGATGAGAATATCTTCCAGCAGATCATAGATATAGTTCGAGGCTGAGCCATCGAGTCGGCCGCTACCCTGGAACTTCTCGGCCGTGTACGTGATGGCATTGCCGTTCATGAACTGCATGAACGAATTCATCTGCTCATCGTAATTGAACTTCGCGTCATCCGAATATATCAACAACTTCGGCATCGCAGTGAAGCCCGACGCGGTGCCATAGGCATCATTGACGTACAGCGAATCGAGGTTGTGCGCCATCCACTGTCCCCAGATGAAATTATTCCAGGTACCGCTGGAGTTGAACGGCATATGGGCATTGTGAGCCGTCAACAGCGTCGAGGAATCGGTCGTCAGATAACTGCTGACGCTCGGCACGAATACGCGCAGGTTGTACTGATCGAGTTCATAGTGGGTCAAGGCTCCATTCAATGCCGTCGGATGCGGCGCAAAGGCGGCCGCGGCCGAAACCATCAGTGATGTCACTTCATCACCAAGCGATGTATCGACCGGCCAGGTCATACCCGGAATAACATAGTTTTGCATGAGCGAACGGAATCCGCCGCTTCCGGTACCATCGAAATCGAGAGGCGCATTGACCGCAGTGGCGGCGCTGAACAGATCCGTTTCGATCGCCAGCTTCATGGCGCCATACCCGCCGACACCGACACCGGCAATGGCCCGGTTCTCCCGGTCATCCAACGTCGGATAGCGGCTGTCGATGGCCGTGATAAGAGAATAACCCGTGAATTGAACCGGAACCCCTACGAAATCATCGATAAAAATCGTGTCCTTCACCAGGCCGGTGAAGAAGAGACCCTGGGCCAGTGAATTCGTATAGAATGAAGCACCCAACTGCGATTGACCGTCGACACAGACGATAATCATCGGTTCGATTTTGCCTTCCTCAATCAGGCGATCCGCGACCTTATCAAGACCGCGTTTGAAATAGTACAATTCATCCTGACGGAACGGCGTTAACAGATACAGCACCGGATACGGGCGAGAACCGCCACTGTTGGGATTGTACCCGAACGGCGTATAGACGGCCAGACCTTTACTGCCGCCGTCACCGTTCGTCGTCATCATGACCGCTTCATAATGGTACGGCTGCGGATACCAGACATATCCGTTTTCATCGTACACCGGGCGCGTCGGATTATCGGCCGTCTTATCGGTACATCCCGCAACAACGGCGACAATCAATATTGCCAGAACATAAAATATATACTGTCGTTTCATCACACCCTCCATTAGAACCGGTAGGTAAACTGTACGATTGATTCGATCGCCGAACCCTTGTACGTCCCGGCCATATTATCGAATATAGTATCCGTGTCACCGTTGGCGTCTTCGAGGTAGGTATTACCGGCTTCGATAGATTCAGGATAGTGCAGATACTCGGTGGAAATATCGAGTCTGACGTTTTCGAATACCAGGCCGAGACCGAGATTAAAGCTGTGTTTCAAACCGGTATCGAAAAAGGCGGGGGTCATTGTTCCATATTTGACCGGCGTCTGATCGGCGGCATACCCACAGCGCAATTTAATCATTTCGCTGTAATCGTACTGCAGGCCGATCGATCCGCGCAGCGTATTGTCCCAGTCAACCGGAACACTCATGGACTCGGCCGCCCAGGTATTGATACGGGCACTGCGGGTGAGATTCGGATCGGGAAGCGTATACTTAAACACATACCCCTCGAAATCCTGCCAGAACGTATACTCGAGATCTCCGGCGACCAACAGCTTGTCCGTCACCTGCAGCGCAATACCGGCCGCGAATTGCGCCGGAAGCGTCACTTCGGTCTCAAAACTGCCGGAATTCGTATACACGGCCCCGGACGTCAGAATATAATCGGCGGAATCCGGAAAATTGCTGTTGTAATACGGAATATACGGCATATAGAAATTAAAATCGGCATCGCCGTCGATCGTGATCGTCGACTTCATGGCGTATGACAGACCGAAAGAAATCTTCGGAGTCGGCTTGGCCAGAACGCCAACACGCAGGTTGGCGCCGACGCCGTTGCCGTCAGTCTTTTGCCACTCGGTAACCAGGTTATTCGGTCGGCTGGCGATATCCTCATAATAGGCGGCATTCGGATCGGCCGGATTGTCGCGGAGGAAAAAGCCGCCGTAATTGAGATCACCCTTTAAAACACCGCCGGACAAACCGAGGCTGAGCTTGTTTTCCACCAACTCAAGCGCCACGACGGCATTGATCGCCACCGCATCGAAGTTGTGCTCGATTTGCTGGCCCGGCAGATTCGCCTCATTATTTAATGAACCGAACACTTCCCAGGAATTATTCATATCGAACGGCTGGAAAATAGCCAGACCGAATACGAAATCCTTGTTCTTAACCGGCATCTTGAAAAAGCCGCCCAGTGTCGGATTCGTGAGGACTTCATAGCGGTTGTAAATCTCACCCTCGTAAAAACCGATCGGGTATCCGTTCATGTTTACGCTCGGCGAGTATTTAAACCGGAAATTTGTGATAGCCTCATTTATAGTTATCTGATTCTCGGTCACATAGAATAATCCGGCCGGATTATAATATGCCGCTGACCAATCATCGGCGATGGCCCGAAACGATCCTCCCATCGCTTTGGCTTTGGCGCCCACGCCCAAAGTCCCCATGCCTCCGCCCCAGGCCGGCATAGTCAGGAAAAGAGCGAACAACGCGCTTAATAGCAAGATGACCCTAACTCTTCTCATCCTCATCTCCAACTCTATTGATAACAAACCATTATCGTATCTTAGCCAAAACTACCCACTCGCCACTCCACCCGCACCCGTCGGACGCAATAGCGGAAAAAAATGAAAGCAAAAGGTACAATATCTACCCACCTTTGTCAAGCCTGCGCAGTATTTTTTTGACTACCATGCACTTCCCTCCCCCCTATGACGCACGACCTGCTCGTTTTTTCCAATCGAACGGAAATTTTTTCTGTATCAATCGGAATTCTTTGCCAATGTCTCCTCAATTCGCCTCAATTTCGCACCCGTTTTATCAATACAACTTATTGCCACACATCAAATTAAAACTTCCTTCGCACACCGGCATCGTATCTGCAATCACATTGGCAAAACTGTGGAAGGTTGTAATATGAAAAAAGTAATTATCACCGCACTCCTGATTATCATCCTGGTTTGTATCAACTGGGTGTCCAACGGATTCGCACAAGTTTCCGCGGAACAGGTGAAAGCATACCAGGAATTGATGAAGCGGCAAAACAATACGATGTCCGATAAAACGGAATCGTACCAGACGCCGCCGATTTATGACGAAGAAGAATCAGCCCGCGACGATTCGCTCGCGGACATCGCATCCGACAAATTCGGTAATCCCACCGATACTACTCAGATTTCATCGCGCGCGCGACAGATGCACGCCAATGCGAACAAACCTGCCGAGAAAGAGAAGGACCAGCAGCTCACCCTGCCGCAAACCGAAGAATTACGACGCTTCGGCCACAATTTGTTCGACAGCCCGAATGTCGGAGAAATCAGCGGCGCGCTGATCCCCGACGATTATCTGCTCGGTCCCGGCGACAACATTATTATCAATTTATGGGGCCGCGTTCAGCAGGAATGGAATCTGACCGTCGATCGCGAAGGCAAAGTATTCATCCCCAAAGTCGGCGAACTCAATGCCTGGGGACTGACCCTCGATCAATTCAACGAACGCCTCGATACCGAACTGGCCAAAGTCTACACCGGATTTAAGCGCAAAGTCACGCTGGGAAAAATTCGCACCATTAAAGTATTCGTCTACGGCGAAGTCAAATCACCCGGCGGCTATGCCGTCTCGGCACTATCGACGCTGTTCAATGCGCTGTATCGCGCCGGCGGCCCGACCGACAACGGCTCCATGCGCCAGATCAAACTGATCAGAAACAGCGAAACGAAACTCATCGACCTGTATGACTTCCTCATCGCCGGCGATAACACCTGCGATGTACCGCTCATGTCGGGCGATGTCGTTTTCGTACCGCTCGTTGGCGCACAGGCGACCGTCCGCGGCGAAGTCAAACGCCCCGCAATCTATGAACTGGTCGACGAGGAAACGATTTCGGATTTAATCACGCTCGCCGGCGGGCCGACCGCCAATGCCTACATGGGACGCCTGATGCTCGACCGCATCGGCGAGGACGATTCCCGCAAAATCGTCGACCTCAACTTTTCACAGGACGAACACGACGATCCCCTTCTGGCTAACGGCGATGACCTGTCGGTCTTCTCCATTTATAATCTCAGGGAAAACGTCGTTTGGATAAACGGGCAGGTGAAACATCCCGGCACATTCGAGCGCGGGCAGCAGATGCGCGTCAGCGACCTGGTCGCCAAAGGCCAACTGCTCCCTCATAATGTGTATATGGATCGCGCCGACTTGTACCGCAAGCACGGCGACGGCAGTACGGAAATCATCCCGGTCAATCTGCAGGAAGTCATCAACGGCAATACCGGTGCCGATTTCTACCTGTGCGACCTCGATTCGCTGTACATCTATGACATCACGCGCGTCGAGCAGGAAAAATATGTCTACATCGAAGGTCTCGTCAAGGAACCGGGCCAGTATCCCCTGTACAAAAATATGACCGTCGAGGATCTGATCTTCCTGGCCGGAAACCTGAAAGAGAGCGCCTACATGCTGACGGCCGAACTGGCGCGAATCGACAGCCTCGGCAACACCAATGTCCTGTACGTGAATCTCAACCACGAAGACAGCAAAGAGCTGGCGCTTCATGAAAACGACCAGTTGTTTATTCGCAAAATTCCGGGATATCAGCTTCATCGCACGGTGAAAATCGAGGGCGAGGTTCGCTTCCCCGGCGAGTATTCACTCACGCACAACGACGAAACCCTGTGGGAACTGCTCCATCGAGCCGGCGGATTTACGAAAAAAGCCTTCCCGGTCGGCACGGTGTTCAAACGGCGCGCCATTGTCGAAGATCTGAATCGCAAAGACATCAATAATATCCTGGCCAGTTCGCAGCCGCTGCTGGCCGATTCGACGGGCATCATGCGCCCCGTCCAGACCATCGCACTCAAGCCGGGCAGCATGGACCGCATTATCATCGACATGGAAGCGTTGATACAGTCCAACGGTATGCGCGGCGATTTCAAACTCCAGACCGGCGATTATATCTACGTACCCGAGGTGCCGACCGGCATTTCAGTACTCGGAGAAGTATCGGCCAACGGCACGATTCGCTACGAAGAGGAACGCAGGGTCAATGATTATATCAAGAAAGCCGGCGGATTCACCAAGCGCGCGGACAAGGGAGAAACGCGCCTGGTCCGAGCCAATGGTCATGTCTACGCCGACGGCGACGTCCTGAAGCAGACCGTCCGTATGGGCGACGTTATTGTCGTCCCGGCAGAAATCAAGAAGGAAAAGGACTGGTTCAAGTTCATCTCGACCAGCCTGTCGGTCTTAACCGGCGTCGCGACGACGATTCTTATTGTGGATAGGTTGTAAACAGGAAAAACACGGAAGCTATTAAATAGAGAGGGCAGGAAGCCATCATGTTATCGACAAAATCTATACTGGTCACCGGAGGAACCGGTTCATTCGGAAAGAAATTCATCGGCACCATTCTCAAACAGTACCCGGCAGTGCGGCGTGTCGTCGTCTATTCCCGGGACGAACTCAAGCAATTCGAAATGAGTCAGCAGTTCTCGCCGACCGAGTACCCGCAGATTCGCTATTTCATCGGCGACGTCCGCGACCGCGACCGGCTGCGCCGCGCGATGGAAGACATCGACATCGTCGTCCATGCCGCCGCACTCAAGCAGGTCCCGGCAGCCGAATATAATCCGTTCGAGGCCGTTAAAACCAATATCATCGGCGCTCAGAACGTCATTGAAAATGCAATCGATATGGGCGTCAAGAAAGTCGTCGCCCTGTCCACCGATAAAGCCGCCGCACCCATCAACCTGTATGGCGCGACCAAGCTCTGTTCGGATAAACTTTTCGTGTCGGCCAACAATTTCCGCGGCCGCCACGATATTTCCTTCTCGGTCGTTCGCTACGGCAATGTCATGGGCAGCCGCGGCAGCGTTATCCCCTTCTTCCTGCGCAAGCGCGATGATGGCGTCATCCCGGTCACCGACCGCCGTATGACCCGCTTCAATATTACACTGGAAGAAGGCGTCAATCTCGTCCTCCATGCCCTGACGCACATGTGGGGCGGCGAAATTTTCGTCCCGAAGATTCCCAGCTACCGCATCATGGATGTGGCCGAGGCCGTCGCGCCGAACTGCAAAGTCGAATTCATCGGCATCCGCCCCGGCGAAAAACTCCACGAAGAGATGATTACCCAAACCGATGCCATCAACAGCATCGAATTCGATAAATACTTTGTCATCCTGCCGTCAATGCCGCTGTGGGACGTTCACAAATACGCCGCAGCCTTCGAGGGCCAATTCTGTCAGCACGGATTTTCCTACTCCAGCGGCTCCAACACTGACTGGCTCACCGTCGCGCAAATACGCGACCTGATTAAACAGCACATGGATCCCAATTTCACCTGGCAGGAATCCGATACGGTACGGGACAACAACCGACTGGTACTCAGACGCGGCGCCGAACATATAACGGCCCCGTCGCGCGTACCCGAACTCGTCGGAGTCGAGGAAGACTAAGCGGAGAATATGGATATGTCAGAGCAAACATTTCTGCCGTACGGCAGACAGCATATCATCGAAAGCGATATCGCGGAAGTCGCCTCGGTCCTGCAATCCGACTGGCTGACTCAGGGACCGAAAATTCCCGAATTCGAACACGCACTGGCCGACCGCCTGAACGCGAAAGAAGCCGTCGTCTGTACCAGCGGAACCGCCGCACTGCATCTGTGCATGCTGGCTCTGGGCATCGGCGAAGGCGACGCGATTATAACGACGCCGAACACCTTCGCAGCCTCGGCCAATTGCGCCCGCTATGTCGGCGCGCAGGTGCGCTTCGCAGACATCAATCCGAATTCGGGTCTCATCGATATCGAACAGATTCAGCGAATTCTGGAACAGGATTCATCCGGTCGCATCAAGGCCATCGTCCCGGTTCACTTCGCCGGACAACCGGTCGATTTACCGGCCATATACGAGTTGGCGAAAAAACACGGCGCGGCCGTCGTCGATGACGCCTGCCATGCCATCGGAGCAACCTATAAACACGACGGCGCCGAATACACTATCGGCGGAAGTCCCCACGCGGACATGACGGTCTTCTCCTTCCATCCGGTCAAACATGTTGCGACCGGTGAAGGCGGCGCCATCACGACCGACTCTCCCGAGCTGGCCGAACGCCTGCGCCTGTTCCGCAGTCACGGCATTACCCGCGAGGGCTGCATCCTGACGGAACTGTCGCATAACGATGACGGTATTCCCAACCCCTGGTATTATGAAATGCAGGAACTTGGATATAACTATCGCATGTCGGACCTTCAGGCGGCACTCGGCATCAAGCAACTGGAACGGCTCCCTGCGTCACTCGAACGGCGGCGCGAAATCGCATCGCAGTATCGACAGCTTATCGGCCGGACATTCACGGGCGGCGAGGTGCTCCCGCTGGTCACATTCCAAAACCGGTCGCATGCCTACCACCTGTTTGTCGTCAAAATCGATTTTGCTGGGCTGGGCACGAATCGCGCGGTCGTCATGAATCGCCTGCGGGTAAAGGGGATCGGCACTCAGGTGCACTATATACCGGTTCATCTGCTGCCGTACTATCGTCGCGAATGCGGCACCGGGCCGGGGTATTTGCCCAAAGCCGAAAAATATTATGCGCAGGCGCTGAGCCTGCCGATGTATCCGGAGCTGACGGACGAGGACATTCATCGCGTTGTCGATGAATTGGCCGTCGCGCTGCGCGCGGAAGTTATGGAACAAGCAACCCGTTAACACACGCACTGGAAGCGGCCCGGCAGATGCATGGTACATCTGTCGGGCCAACGAAAAGTGAGAGAATCATGATACTGGCGATACTACAAGCTCGAATGTCATCTACCCGGCTCCCCGGCAAAGTCATGAAACAGATTGTCGGCAAACCGATGCTCGAACTCCAGATCGAGAGAATCCGGCAATCCATCCGAATCGACAAACTGGTCGTCGCGACGAGCTTCGAACCCGAGGACGATCCGATCGAGGAACTCTGCGACAATCTCGGCGTCGACTGTTTCCGCGGCAATCTGAATGACGTACTCGACCGCTTCTACCAGGCCGCATCGCAGTACAAACCCCAGCTTATCGTACGCCTGACCGGAGATTGCCCGCTGACCGATCCCGAAGTCATCGACTATGGTATCGCCTTTTATGAAAATAATCCGTACGACTATGTGAGCAACAGCGTCGAGCGGACCTATCCGATCGGCCTCGATCTGGAAGTGTTCTCATTCAAACACCTGAAAGAAGCCGCTCAAAAGGCCGAACTCCCGTCGGAGCGCGAACATGTGACCGCATATTTCCGCAATCACCGCGATGAATATAAAGTCGGGCAGTTTCACTGTGATACCGACCTGTCCGAACATCGCTGGACGGTCGACGAACCGGCCGATTTTGAATTCGTCACCAAGATTTACGAGGCGCTGTATCTGACCAATCCGCGCTTTACGACACACGATATACTGACGCTCATTTCCGAGCGGCCTGATTTGATGACAATTAACTATGCGATCATGCACAATCAGGGGTATGAAAAATCTTTGCGCGAAGACCGGGAGTATCTGGAAGCGCGCGAAAAGCAACCGGTATAGACGGGGCATTCATGGGATGAATGACCGGATGTTTCGGTTTTTCACTGTAATACAACCTTCCGGGCCGGGGTAATACCCGGCCCTTCCACAACGCGAGCGGGGCTGAATAGTAGATGCATAAAGGATTGTTTTTAGTAGACAAGATTGCATTCATGGTCTACTCTGTATATCTGGAGGAATATGCATCGTGAAGGTATACTTTAGAACAGATTCTTCGGACGTACTCGCCAGCGGGCATCTGGAGCGGTGCCTCACCCTGGCCGACTACCTGAAAAACGAACAGGAACACGAGTGTATCTTTATCTGCCGGGAGCATACCGGCAATATTGATCGCAAGGTGACACAGCACAACCATCAACTCATCGAACTGCCTGCTCCCCCCTCAATCCCCCCCGACAAACTGACACCGCTCGAGCGGTACCTCGGGCTCAAGACATCCAAAGACATCGGCCAGACCGGTTCGCATTTGAACAATATCACAGACAAAGACTGGATTATAACCGACCACTACGGCATCGATGCGGTATGGGAGCATGACATCCATTCGCGCAACGGTAATCCGTTCATCATGGCAATCGACGATAAGGCAGATCGCCACCACTACTGCGATATTTTACTGGATCACAATTGCAATGAGGATAAAGAGCGTTATGACGTGCACCTGAAAAAGGGCGGCTGCGCCAAACTGCTCGGTCCCGAATATGCCATTTTACGGCAGGAATTCTACGATGCGCGAGATAACCTGCGCAAGCGCGACGGCGAACTCGAGCGCATTTTCGTCTTTTACGGCGGCGTCGATATCGATAATGCCACCCTGAAGACACTCAAGGCGATTCACCTCTCGAATCTGAAAGACCTGCGCATCGATGTGCTGATCGGCGCGGAAAACCCGCATAAAATGGCTATCGAGGAATACGCCGGGCACATGCATGCATGCCATATCCACCAAAGTGTCCGCGAAATATCATCGTTCATGACTAAAGCCGATATCGCCTTCGGCGGCGGCGGTGTGACGGCGCTCGAACGAGCCTTTCTGGGCCTGCCGACATTCGTGATTATCCTGGCCGACAATCAGCGCCCCGGCACCGAATGCCTCGCCAACGCCGGCGCCGTCTGGAATCTGGGCGACAATGACGACCTCGATATCGAAACGATAAAACTGGCCATCGATTTTCAGGTGACAAACGATGCCCTCCGCGAAATGAGCGCGGCGGCCTTCCGCGTATTCGGTAAGAGTAAAAAACGCGGCGTCGAGAAAATTTACAATGCGATGAAAGGCAAAATGAATCATGGCTGAGCGAGACGGATACATCCTTCGCCCGATGGAAACATCGGACCTTGAAACGGTCTGGAAATGGCGTAATAGTTTGCGCATCCGCCGTGAGATGTACACCGACCATGAAATCTCATGGGAGGAACACACGGCATGGTTCCGGTGTATATCCGAAACCGGCACATCGCTTCACTATGTCTTCGAGGCGCATGACCGCAAACTCGGTGTCGTCAATGTCGTCGATATCAGCCAGACCCACAGCCGCTGTCACTGGGGTTTTTATATCGGCGAAACCGATGCCCCGCGCGGGAGCGGCACCATTATGGGATTTTTGGCACTGGAACACCTGTTCGAGGAACTCGATTTTCACCGTGTCATCGGCGAAGCCATCGCATCGAACGGCGCCAGCATCAAATATCACAAGCGGCTCGGCTTTCAGGAAGAAGGCCGCCTCATCGACCATGCCTGCAAAAACGGCTATTATATCGATGTCATCGCGATGGCGATTATCAAAGACCGCTGGCTTCGCATCAAGCCGCGGCTGGAAGAGAAATTCTTCACCAAAGGCGGGAAACAATGCTTGATATTAAAATCGGACAACATATAATCGGCGCGGCCCATCGGCCGTTTATCATTGCCGAAATGTCGGGAAACCACAACCAGTCTCTCGACCGCGCACTGGCCATCGTCGATGCCGCCGCCGCATCCGGCGCACAGGCGCTCAAAATCCAAACCTACACCGCCGACACGATGACCATCGATCTGGATGAAAACGAATTCCGCATCGAGGACTCCGGCAGTCTGTGGAAGGGCAAATCCCTTCATAAACTGTATCAGGAAGCATACACGCCGTGGGAATGGCACAAACCGATATTCGACCGCGCCCGCAAACTTGGCATGGTCCCCTTCAGCACCCCGTTCGACGCCTCGGCCGTGGATTTTCTGGAAAACCTCGATGTCGCCTTCTACAAGGTCGCATCATTCGAAAATACCGATATCCCGCTGATACAGCAAATTGCCGCGACCGGCAAACCGATGATTATCTCGACCGGGATGGCCTCGATCGCGGAACTCGATGAAACGGTTAAGGCGGCTCGAGATGCCGGATGTAAAGATTTAGTGCTGTTAAAATGCACATCGACCTATCCGGCCAACCCGGAAAACACGAATCTGAGGACGATTCCCCACCTACGCGATTTATTCGATGTCCAGGTCGGACTGTCCGATCACACGATGGGCATCGGCGCGGCTATCGCCGCGATTGCCCTCGGCGCCACGGTTATCGAAAAACACTTCACGCTCGCCCGAGCCGACGGCGGCGTCGATTCCGCCTTCTCACTGGAACCGGATGAACTGCGGAGTCTGGTCGTCGAATGCGAACGCGCGCACCAGGCGCTCGGTAAAGTCAATTACGGCGCCACCAAAAATGAGAAAAAATCGCTGCAATTCCGCCGCTCGCTCTACATCGTGGAAGATGTCAAGGCAGGCGAAACGTTCAGCGAGAAAAATCTGCGAGCCATCCGCCCGGGACTGGGTCTCCCCCCCAAACACATCGAACAAATCATGGGGAAACGGGCGGCAAAAGATATCAAACGGGGTACCCCGGTTAACTGGGATTTAATCGGCTGAACCGACGGCGGCATCAGGGATCGATACCGCATCAACCATAGGATTGAACATTGAACGCAACAACATTCGCCAAAAAACACATTTATCGGCAACTCGTAAAAAAATACATCAGCGGGTTAGACTACACCATCGACCCGACCAAAAAGACTATCCTGGCCCTGAATCATTTCTATGATCAGGATCTGCGCGCGTTGGCAAACGCAAATTCGGATTATAATTTCATCGTTGTCGATGCCCCGCAGTTAGCGCGCGGCGGCAAACTGTATTATGACAGCGATGTCATCCGCATGGAAGTACCGTACTCGGACACCAGCGATAAAAACCGGCTCATGTGGCGAGACGAATGCCGCTATATCTTCGATTCACTGAACCGGCGGTTCAATATTGACATCATCATCACCCCATCGGATATCTTCTGGTGGATTCGGGAATTGATCACCGTCGCAAAGGAAAACGGTGTAAAAACCGTCGTCATCGACAAGGAAGGGCTCATCTCCCCGTTCGATTTCGATGCCGAGGCCAAACGCATTCGCGAACGCGCGCCGTTCATGTCCGATCACATCTACGTCTGGAGCGACCGCCAGCGGCAATACTGGAATAAAATCGGCGTCTCCGATGATAAGATTACAATACTCGGACAACCGCGCTCAGACCTGTTTCACCATGAGCACAACCGCGTCGTCGATTCATATTTCCAAACGCCGCAACCGCTGATTACCTTTTTCTCATATGAAGACACCGCCTACATCCCCCCCTATCTCATCAAACAGGGGCTGACCTGGCAGGTTATGAAAAAGCAGACGCACGATTTCGTCTACGAGCTATCGAAAAGGAATCCGCATTACAATTTTGTCATTAAGACACATCCACAACAATCCGACCTGGCCGCCCTCCAGGAGCGTTATTCGGGTGACAACATCGCCGTCATCGGCGGCGCTCAGATCGCCAATGAGTTGATCCAGCGGTCGGAACTGATAATTGCTTTCCAGACTACCGGCGTTATCGAGGCCATGTTCATGAATCGCCGCGTCATTTACACCTACTGGGATCCTAATTACGAGCAATTGAGAGACGATGTCCTCCCCTACCATGATGCCCCAGGTATCATCCCGATCGGCGACTTCAATGAATTCAAAATCGTTTGTACCGACTTTTTCACCGGCGATACTGCCCGATTCGAATTCGATGACAAAGCGATACAGGCCCGCGACGCCTTCGTCGACACCTATCTCTATCGCCCCGATGGCCGGGTGTGCGACAGGTTCTTCGCGACTATCGGCAGGTTCGTCGGATGAAACGCCTGTTTAAAAATACTATTTTCACCTCCATCGACTATTTCGTCCTGATCGTCCTCAACCTGCTGGCCACGCCGGTGTTGATTAAGAATTTCGGTGTGGACGGCTACGGCGCATTCGTCTTCCTGAGCATCTTCTCCATTTACGGAGCCCTGTCATTCTTCGATCTCGGGATGGAAGGCTCGCTGATGAATTACGTCGCGCGGTTCGAGGCCAACGACGACACGGAAAAGCTGCAAAACACTCTCTCGGCCGCCCTCGTCTATTATGCCGCAATAGGATTCGTACTGGGCACTGCCATCTACTTTGCCGGCGGATTCATCGCCGACCGGCTCCTGCATGACAATGTCGCCCTCAGCCGGGAAAGCGTAATGACTGCCGTTTCGATAATCGCTTTCAACATCTTCCTGCAATTCGTGACCGTACCGTTCTCGGCAGTGTTACAGGGCATGCGCCGATTCGTCATAACGAAATCAATTAATTCCGGCATGACCACCTTCCGCTATATCCTGATCATGATTGCGGCCGTGTATTATCACAAGATCGAGTATGCGTTCGCCATCATCACCGGCCTGACGATGATTCAATTGTTTACCTACCTGTATTATTTCTCGCGACGCCTCGACCGCTTCAAAGGCATGAAAGTCCGCTTTGATTTCGCATTACTGAAGACGCTGTTCAATTACAGCTCCATCCTGTTCGTCAATCGCATCATCGGATTGATCTGCAACCAGATCGACAAAATTCTCATCTGGCTCTACATGGTCGTCGCCAACATGACGATTTACGATGTCGTCTCCCGCCCGGCCAATCTCCTGCGCCTCGTGCTGTCGGTATTGAACTCGGCCATCGTTCCCGAGGTCGCCCGCATGCACCAGTTGAACGACATCCCCGCCATCCGGATTCTCTTCATCAACATGATTCGCTATTCCTATCTCCTCATTCTCCCGGTGCTGGCCATTCTTGGTGTGTATATCAACGATCTGCTCCGAGCCTGGGTCGGCGATTCATTCGTCCCCCACTCGCACCTGGCTTTGATCCTGTTGGCCGTATACATCGTCTTGCCGATTCCTTCAGTCGCCTCGACCTTCGTCGTCGGTCTGGAAAAAGTTCGCCAGACCATCTGGATCGCTATCGTGTCGACGGCAATAAATATCACCCTGAGCGTCTCGCTCCTGCATGTGATGGGATTGGCCGGACTGCTGACGGCAACGTTCTGCGCCGAATTGTTCGGACTGATTCCCTATTTACTGGCGATGCGAAAATTCCTTGATTTCGAGGTCTATCGCTTGATAAAGCCGCTTTTGCCGATTGCGCTGGTCAATGTCTTTTTCCTGATTCTGCATGTCCTTCAGCGCTGGATGTTCGGCGGCCATATTTTCGTATATGTTATTGTTGGCGCATGTATTGTCGCCGTTAACTATCTGGCCAACTACCGATACTTGCTTGGTAATGATGAAAAAACCTTCCTCTGGGGCCGCGTGGCGGCTCTCAAGGCCAAATTTGCTGGCGCAGAATAATCTCTCTATTTCGAAACTTCTCACTTCTCTACCCGTAACAATGTGAACGCCAATAATGGAGAGGTTTAGATATGATTTCTCGCACGCGGATTCTCTGCATGTTTGCAGTCCTGTTATTCATTGTTTCAACCGCGCAGGCGGATGTCCTCAACGGGCGCTCGCGCATCGGACTGTTTGCCGGATATGCCGGGCGAGGCGGCGAAAGTAAAGTCATCGTCAGCGAAACCGGCGTCAATGTCTCATCGGGAACCGGAGGCGCCATGGGCGGCCTCATATTCGGTCACTGGCTGCAGGAAAACATGGCGGTGACCATCACCATCTCGGGTCATGCCATCGAGAATGATGTCACCAGCGGCACATCCGGCGTTACGACTCAGACGACTACGATAGGGGCGATACATCCGGGCATTCGGTATTATTTTCCCAAATCGGCCCTTACTTCATCCTGGCGGCCGTTCCTGTCGGCGACGGTGGGCCCGTTCATCGGCTATGAGGAGAGTACCGAGGTCTTCACGACCATAACCGTCGAATCAAACACCGAAATTGCCTTCGGCGCAAAATTGGGAGCCGGACTGGATATTCAACTCAGCCGCATGTTCATGATTGATGTCTACACCGGATATAACCTGATGACCGATTTTGCCGATCCCATCGGCGGCAGGAGAAATTATTCGAGCGGCGAATTCAGCTTCGGCTTGAGTTACCTGTTCGGGCATGCAAAATAAAAACGAGGCGGGTGAGAAATCACCCGCCCCGCGCGGAAGGGGCATGCGAAACAGATCCCTTAATATAAACCTGCTGCCTTGAGTGTCTTCGGTCCGGCAATACCGTCGGCCGCGATGCTGTTGGCCGTCTGGAAACTCTTCACGGCATCGGACACATCCTTATCATATACACCGTCTATCGGCCCCGAATAATAGCCATTATCGGTCAGGACACGCTGCAACTGCTCGACCTCGAAACCGCTGTCGCCATCCTGCATGACATAGGAACTGCGGTTGCCCTTCTGGGCCTGATAGGTCCGAGCCTTACTCTTCTTGAGATACGATGACTGCCCCTCGGCGCTCTCTTCGGCTTCCTTCATCTCCTCGTTTTCCATATCGAGCGCCTCGATCTTGGCCGACAGCGAAGGATCGGCATAAGACGTATTTATTTTCATCAGATGATCATTCAGCATGGCAATATTCGACTGAGCCTGCGCAATATCACCTTGTTCATACAGGCGAATCTGCTCGTCATGAATCGCATCGGCCTCGACCAGCGCGGCCTCGACCGTGACATCCTTATCGATATTCTTTTCGATAATCGTCTCGTCGCGCGATGCGCGGACACTGAGACGCTGTGATTCATTGACCGTATTATTATCGTTTACATCAGTGTAGGAAAACTCAATGTCGCCAAGATACACGCTGCCCGGATCCTGCGGATCGACATCCAGCTTCAACACGACCGAGACTTCCTCGCCGGCATACAGGTCGCCGATTTCGATATCGACCGAGCGGCCGTTGTTCTCATGAACGTAGCCGAACACCTGGCAGTGCCGCACACTGCCGGACAGGCGCAGCCGCGCCTTGACATTCTTCGCGACGGTCGCGAAAATCGTCCCCAGCTCCTGCTCGAAGATGGCATGCATCTGCTTGGGATTCTCGATGAAATAGTAGCGACCGCCGGCATGCTCGGCAATCATCTGCATCAGGTCTTCATTGTAATCGAGACCGAGGCCCATCGTACTGATAGTAATGCCTCTGCGGCGGGCTTCCTTGACCAGTCGCTTAATCGCCTGCGGATCGGTCACGCCCTGATTGGCAAGACCATCCGACAGCAGCAGCACGCGGTTGATGCCGCGGCGCAGGAATGACCGGTTGACCTCGTCGACGCCCTTCATCATACCGCCGCTCAGGTTCGTCGAACCGCGCGGATAGAGTTCCGAGATGCGCGACTTGATGCGCTCCTTGGACTCGACATGAGACGACGGCCAGAGGACGGACACGATATCGTCATATTCGACCACGGCCAGGTAATCATTATAGGAGAGTTTGTCGACGACCGTCTTGGCGGCGTCGCGGGCATAAGACATTTTGCCTCGCTCTTCCATCGAGCCTGAGCGGTCGATGACGAGACCGAGGTTCAGATCGGGGCGGTCGTCAGGGCGTTTATCCAGTTCGGGAAGATCGAATTTGACGACAAGGTACACCGATTCATCGCGGTCGGCATTGATATACGGCCGGTCGGGATCGACATGGGGCCTGATTTTGTAATTCGCCATGGCCGAGCCGGCGAATAGGAAAAGAATTACGAGGAGTGAGAAAGGTAAGACTCTGTACAAGCGGTTGGTTTTCATTTTGTCCGCCTCCTGTCTTAGGGGTCATGATTAGCTCGTTCTGACCTGATTACAGACCGGCGGGCAGATTCTTCCCGATTTTTTATAAAAATTCTTGTATGTGCTTGTTATTCAATTATTTTGCACTCAATTCAATTACTCTCCGTCATTCCGAGGAGCGCGTCCGCCGCCGCGGACCAGCGACGTGGCAATCCGCTCTTGCCTCTTGTAGGTCAAGACCCCTGTCCGAGGTTTGAGTGAAACGAAAACCGAGGATTCCGAGCGGCGCGAGGAAGGTCTTGACACCCTTACATGGAACCAACCCTCGCCCTGCAAGCGGGACATCGGATGGGCCTGCAATCTAACTGCTTCTTGTTGAACTATCCAAAATCATTTGTTAATCTGTAAATTTAGGTTATATTCCACATAAGAGGTAGTATCGATATTATACCATAAATAAAGGTGTTTCGATAAAACGACAATTCACTAATATTCCAATACCAGAGGTTTTTTTCATGATTATTAATCTTAGAAAACAATTCATGATTTATCTATTCATTGTTATAATCTTTACAATTTATTCCTGTTCGGACAGTGATAATCCAACAATAAGTGATCCTCCAATTTCCATTGATACACTTATTATATATGACCTTGAGGTAGTTGATTCAACTTTTACATCGCTGACACTTCAATGGACTGCCATAGCAAACAGCGAATCATACGACCTGCGATACTTGCATCATGATATCGACTCGACCAATTGGGATTCCGGTGTATCTTGCGATGGTCTGCCCATGCCTGCCCCTGCTGGATCTATTGAAACCTATACGCTCTCCAATTTACTCATATATAAGGATTATTTCTTTGCGCTCGTTGCAAAGGATAGTGCCGGTAATTCCTCACGATTAAGAATACATAGCGTAAGGGGGAGGACAATACCATACTATTATCAATATAATTCTTACGGGATCGTTGGTGATGCCTTCACCATATTCGATATGGATAATGATGGGGATAAGGATATAGTCACAAATACAGACCATATTTGGATATTGGAAAATACAGGAAGCGGCGAATTTGTTGTTAAAGAAACGAATCCGCAAAAAAAGGAAAATACAAATAGGAGCATACGGGCTCAAGAGACATTATTTGCCCAGCGCAGTGCTCAAACGGTTAACGATTTCAATAATGATGGTATTCTCGATATCGCAATTACAAGCCCATGGTATGAATTAAGAACATTTCTCAACGATGGCACCGGCGATTTCAGTCAGTTTATTGATTATTCTGACAGTTTAATTCATCCTAGCTGGTTATGTTCGGATGATTTTAATGGCGATGGCATAGTAGATATAGCTGCCTCGATTAGAGATGCCGATTTAATGGCCGTCATGATTGGTGAGGGAAATGCTGAATTCGCACCGCCTGTATACTACGAAGCTGCACTAGATCCTCATTGCATAATTGCCGGTGATATTAATGGTGATGATATCCTTGACCTTGTTATGACTAACAAAAACTCGAATAATATTTCCGTTTACATAGGCAAAGGGGATGGGACATTTGCAAGCTCAGTGTATTATTTCATAGGCCAAACGCCGCTTTTTGTAACTTTATACGATTTCGATTTAGATAATGATCTTGATATTGCAGTTACAATAGCTGGGCCACCAAATGGTGTAGCGATTCTGGAAAACCCTGGAACCGGTGTATTTTCAAAACCTCCTGTTCTTTATGGGGCCGGCGACGCACCGAAGTCAATTGATGTTGCAGATGTCGACAATGATGGGTATGGTGATATTCTAATCTCCAACGGCAGGTTTGTAGATTATGTCGCGATTCTAATCAACAATCAGGATGGTACATTTAAAGAGTTTTTTAAGGCGCGCGGAAGTGGTCCCGAATATGTAAGAGCGGGGGATATAGATATGGATGGCGATTTAGACTTAGTTATTCTTGCCGGAGATGAGGCAATCTCAGTATTTCCGAATAAGCTTGTGGAATAGATTCTTGTCAAAACCTGCCGCCTTGCGGCGTCACCCTTGATTCCTCGCAAGCTCGGAATCTCGGGCGGGGGTTTTGACTTACAATTGATGTCAAGCCACTTGCGGTCTTGACATGTACGCATCGCTCTCCGACATTTTCACCCCAACTCCGCTCCAAATACCCACTTCCTCCCTCTTTAAAAAGGAGAGCCTACCACTATGTCCAAAAACGCAAAAACACCAAAAAAAAATTTTCCTATCCGAGGGATAACCCCTTGTCCCCCAATAGCAGTTTATCCACAATTCGCCCCCCAAAACGATAACCGCCTGTATAACAACCACATAAAAAAACACATTCAAAAATCATATTTATGTTGCAGGACAACAACTTATCCCTCCATCGCAATTGTTAGGAAATCGCATATCGGTACAAGAACAATAACAAATCTGCGTATTTACGGCCTGAATTCACCACCAAATGCAATCCGAGGTACGGACGACTCCCCCTCCTTTTCGAGGGGGCCGGGGGGTGGTTGGGAGAATATATTGGCTCTCTGGATTCCCGCCTGCGCGGGAATGACAAAAACACGTTGTGTTTTTCGTCAAGACCGCAATCCGCCGCGGCGGATTGACCTACGAAGAGCCCGGGTGGCTCATCCAATATCCCGTCTTCGGGGTGAGGATGGGGTCCCGCCAATATAATTAAACGGGTGTGTGTATTACAACCGCACGTTGAAGCCGTGCTCTTGGAGATACAATTTCGCCTCGCGAGGCGTCCGCTCGGTGTAGTGATAAATCGCGCCTGCCGCAATCGCCGAGGCATGCCCCTCGGACAGCGCCTGCGCCATGTGTTCATACTCGCCGCACCCGCCCGATGCAATCACTGGAATCGATACCGCATCGCTGACCCGGCGAATCAGCTCGATATCATATCCCTGCATCGTGCCGTCCCGCTCGATTGATGTCAATAGGATTTCCCCGGCCTCGCGCTGTTCGACTTCCTTCGCCCATTCAACCGGATCGAGCCCCGTCGGTTTGCTGCCCGACTCGGTGAAGACCTCGTACGTACCGTCTTCATGGCGGCGAAAATCGATCGAGGCCACCATGCACTGCGACCCGAAGCGGCGCGCGACATCGGTAATAAGCTGCGGATTTTCGACAATAGCGGAATTGATGGCCGTCTTATCGGCGCCGACCATGAGCAGATTGCGGACATGCTCGACCGACTGAATCCCGCCGCCGACTGTCAGCGGCATGAAACACTCGTCGGCGATTTCATCGACAATCTCATAATCCGGTTCGCGCCCCTGCCGGGTGGCCGAAATGTCGACGAAGATCAACTCATCGACCTCGCGCATGTTGTACACCTTGACCGCCTGCATCACCGACCCGAAGCGGCGCCAGGAATCGAACCCCTTGCCCTTGACCAGTCCGAGGTCCCGGTACAGCAGTGTTGGCATGATGCGCGTTTTTACCGACATGATGAGACTATCCTACAAACTCAGGAAATTCCTGATGAGTTGAAATCCGGCCTTCTGACTTTTTTCGGGATGAAACTGCACCCCGAAGATATTGCCTTTGCACACGGCCGATGTGAATCCGCCCGCATAGGGCGTCGTGGCCAGCACCTGCGACTCGTCATCGCATTCGATGACATACGAGTGTACGAAATAGAAATCCTTGCCCGGTTCGATCTGTTCGAACAGCGGCGACTCCTGTTGCGGATATACTTCATTCCACGCAATATGCGGGATGCGCGAATCCTCGCCTTTGGGCTGTAACCGCCGCACCTCGCCGTCGATCCAGCCGAGTCCATCCATCTCGCCGCCCTCGTGCCCCTTGCGAGCCATAAGCTGCATACCGAGGCATATCCCTAAAAACGGTATTCCGCGGTTGAGCACTTGCTGGTCGAGCGCCTTCTTGAATCCCAATTCATTGATGTTTTTCATACCGTCGGGAAACGCCCCGACGCCCGGCAGAATAATATGTGTCGCGGATGTTAAATCTTTGGGATTATCGGAGATGATCGGGCGACCGCCGCATTCCTCGACGGCCCGCCCGATAGAATCGAGATTACACATGCCGTAATCGACAATCAGTACTTCGCTCATTCGTCCACGTTATCGTCATTAATTTTGGTCAAATTGCCGTCGCTGTCCTTGACGAGGTTGCCGCGCGAGTCGCACTTGAACAGCCGTTTATTCGTGAACCGGTCGCAGATGGAGATGAACTCGTCCAGCGGGACTTCGATTTCCCGCAGCACTTCCTCTATCGGTACACCCAGATATGTCCACGGGAATTTACCGTCGCGCATTTTGACCAGCTTGATCGCATCTTCGCGCACCAGCCGTCCGCGGCGCAGGTGTAAACAGGCGAAATCGGTCGCGCGACCGAATCCATATTTCAAAAATTTGAAATAGTCGTGGATGCCGGTGTGGACATTGTCCATGTTCTCATAGTTGACCAGCGAGCCCTCGATAGGAACCGGGTAAGTTTCCATACCGTGGCCCTGTGCGAAGAGCGCATTGGCATAGCCGTCCCAGGGGAAATAATGACCGAGGAATAAACCGGTCACGCCGACCCGCTTGAGCTCCTCGTCCGACGGATACGTGTAGCTGATCAGGTGCCGCTTTTCGATACCGTCCTGACCGATGAGGTCGCTCACGCGGAGGCCTAACAGCCCGCCGAACTCCTCGAGCCACCGCCGGTCGAGCACATTGTTTTCCGCATCGGCGGCAGGACCGCCGTATTCGTTCTGCGAGTTTTCACCCCAGATGAGAAGCGGGATGTTCAACTGGCAGGCGATGCGCACCGGGATGGTGAAAATCGTCAAATGCTCGGGCCACGAAATATCGCCGATCTGGCGCAGGGCCAGCCGGTTGATTCTGCGGCGCACGAGCGGATTGGTTGTTACTTCTATGTAGTCCACACCCTGCATTTTCAGGTTCTCGATATTTCTGCGCCCGATCTCGGACAGCTTGCAGGTTGTCGACGTCACGCACAGCGGATTAAAGCCCATATCGAGCAGTTTCACTGTCTGATAGGTGCTGTCTTTTCCTCCACTGACGGGTATAATGCAGTCGTAATTGCTACCGTTTTTATTGCGGTATTTCTCGAGGATGCCTCGTAGTTCCGTTTTCCGCGCATCCCAGTCAATATGTTGTCTCTGTTCAAAGCTGCGGCAAGCGTTACAAACGCCCTCGTCGTCAATATACAGATCCGGTTTGGTTTCCGGCATGACGCAGCGGGTGCAATATTTTATGTAATTCGTCTTACCTTCCCGCAGCCGATTGGAACTCCCTTTCCGAACGGTAATCTGCGTTTTAATAGCCAGCCCTCCTTATAATTTTTTGCACAAGAACATATTCAGCAGTATACAAAGTATGCCCCCATACTCGATAAAGTCAACAAACAATTTATCGGCAGTCGTGCGAGCGACTTGAGGCCCATTTCGACTGCAGAAAACAACTTGACACGCGTATCGCATTATAGAATACATACGAGAGGAATCCATGCCAGGGAGAGGGAAATTTCGATTCGAGCACATTCACATAAATTATTCGCATGGTGCATCTTATTGGCACTCGCCACGCTCTGCTCGTGCGGCAAGGACAACAATATGATTCAACCCGGACTGAGCGGCCAGTGGTCGGTCGATACGGCCTCATATGCCGGCGGTAAGTTGACGATTATCTCCGGATTTGTCGGGCCGTACGGCCTGACGGTTACTTCTGATGGAAGCCTGTTTGTCCCCGACCTGAAAGAAGGCCGTATCGTGCGGTTTTCGCCCGAATTGGCCTATACGGGATGGCTGGGGATGCGAGCCGAGGATTCGGCTGTATCCGGGTGGCACACCAGCGGTTCGCCGATTCGCGGCGATGCGCTCGGGCAGTTCGACTTCGTGCACTCGGTCGACTTCGACCCGAACGGCGTGCTGTATGCGGCCGATTACACCAATGCGCGAATTCATCGCTATGCGGCGAACGGAGAATTTCTCGGCCTGTTTTTCGATACCCCCGCCGACACGAATCTGAAATTCACCGGGTGCCCCTTTGCCGCATTCGATCGCGACGGCTTTTTCTGGGTGAGCGATTTCGACGGCAATCGCATTTATAAATTCAATCAGCGACTGGAATTGATCGGTTGGTTGGGCGAATTCGCCGGCGGCGGCATTACGAATGGATTTGCCGATTCCGGATCGGCTCAGCAGTCGGCGGCCTTCGGGGGACTTTTCAAACCGCATATGATTCGCACCGACGCCCAGGGGAATTTTTATGTCGTCGAATCGGGCAATCATCGCATCCAGAAATTCGCGCCCGACGGATCATTTATTGGCTGGCTGGGCACGTATTCCAACGGCCAGTTAACCAATGGCTGGGCAACCGACGGCACCGCAATTTCATCGACACAGCCCGGCGGATTCATCGCACCGGTGTCTTTGTTTATCGTCGGCGACAGCCTGTTATTCGTCGCCGACAACGGCAATCATCGCGTACAGAAATTCGGCATCGACGGCACATTCAGAGGCTGGATGGGCGCCAAAGCCGAAGGCGGCGTCACATCGGGCTGGGAAATGACCGGATTATCCGCCGAGAGTACCGATCCGGGCGGATTTTCGGCCCCATTTGATGTTAAATACTACAATGGCACGTATTATATAGCGGATGGGCACAACGGGCGAATCCAGATTTTCGAGCTGGAAAACCTGTAAGGCGCAATAGGTATCTTATTAATTTCTAAAGAGTTAAAAAATAAATTCCTTCTATTGACAATTGTACTCATTTTGCGTACAATTGTACCGATTATAGAATCAGTTGTACCATAATCAGAATCGAGATACTAAATGACTACAGGTGGAGATAAAAATGCCCCGTCCCTCGGAATTAAGTCCGGAATCGGCGAAGCATTGTTCTCGAAGATTCGGCGGAAGGTGTTGGCACTGTTTTTATTGAATCCGGAGAAACAGTTTTACTTCCGGGAAACGGTGAGGATATTGGATGAATCTCCGGGTGCTCTTCAGCGGGAAATGAAATCACTCACTTCGGCCGGGATTCTCATCATGCGGCCGATTGGCGTTCAGACATTCTACCAGGCGAACATGGATAATCCCATATTTCATGAATTACAGTCAATCGTACAGAAAACATTTGGAGTTGGAGATATATTACGAGATGTCTTCAGGAAACATGCGAAGAATGAAATCGCCTTTGCATGTATATACGGTTCTATTGCCGCCGGTAGAGATACCGGTGAAAGCGATATCGATTTACTGGTCGTCGGATCTATACCGTTTCGATATTTGGTATCCATGTTGAAACCGATCGAGGAACATATCCGTCGCCCAATCAATCCGACGCTGTATACGCCTGAGGATTTCCGGGAAAAACTGCACGCTCAAAACAATTTTTTACAGAATGTGATGGCGGGGGAAATGTTCTTTATCGTAGGTTTCGAACATGACCTTGCAAAACTGGCTGAATAACGGCTGGCTCAGAGAGCATGTGGCGAATGGACAAGAAGTCCGTGATCTCCTTCAAAAAATCGATCGCGACATCGCGGATGCGGCAATAACGGAAGTCTCGCTCGATTGGCGCCTGACCATGGCGGACTTTGCCGGAATAGGCTGTGCAACGACCGCCTTGAGAGTTTGCGGTTATCGTATTCCGGGCGGTGCCGGAAATCATCAGCGCACAATTCAGTCATTGCGCTATACACTAAATCCGGACAAGGATATTATCATATCACTGGAAGCAATTAGTAAGAAACGATCAATCGTCAATTATGATACGGCGGGTACAATAACGGAGGCCGAATTGAACGAGGCAATCTCGCTTGCGAAAGAACTGCGAGAACTCCTTTACCACTGGTTGCGGGGCACACATCCGAAATTTACCTTATAATATCCAATATTCGATTATCGTATGGGTTTTCATTAATCAGTTTATAGTTGTAATCTCTTGAATATTCCGTAGATTTTTGACTGGAGTATTCTACAAAGCCATTTCAACAGGGACGTTGATTGATGAAAAGACGGATTGTCATTGTTTCCATCTTTGACCTTACCCGGGTATTTTATAAAATAGCCGAGGCCCTCCGCGCCGCCGGCCACGATGTGTTCTGGATTACCACGCAGGAAATCTGGACCAACTGGCTCAAGGAGCAGGGCGAGCGGGATGAGGCGATTCTGCAACTGGTCTATTCGCCGGAAAAGTTTTTATCCGTCTCCGAAAAGGCATCGCTGATGCCGCAAATCGTCGCTGCCGAGGCCAATGCCGATCTGACCGTCAATCAATGCATGATGATGGACCAGTTCATCATGCAGAAAAACAAGCCGGATATCAACGACTACATGTATCTGTATTACCGCGATATCAAGGCGTTCCTGCAGCGAATCGATGCCACCGATGTTATCGCCGAACCGACCAACTCCAACGAACTGATTACGTTTATGCTGTGCCGCGAATTAGGGATTCGCTTTATATCACCTCGCGATATGCGCTACCCGACCAATCGCGTTTTGTTTTTCAGCAGTTATCTGCAAAACGAGATTATCCCGTGCGGGGAAAACGAAACCGGTGTCACCGGCAAAGAGCTGGTCGATTCATTCGAGATTAAAAAGGCCCCCCCGTACTATTTCAAGAAAAACAGCAAGATGTCGGCACTGGCTCCGAAAAAGCTGGCCAGTGCGGCCAGGAACCGGTCGACCCGACAAAAAATCGACAGCGGCAACAGCCTGACGCACCATGATCTGTCCGGGCGCGTCAGATTGGCGGTCAAGCGTACCGTCAACAGCCGCTACATGCGGCATATCTACAAATACGACCACTTGGAAGATATCAAATGCGGTATCGCATACTTCGGGCTGCATGTGCAGCCTGAGTCATCCATCGATGTCCTCGGTTCGTATTTCAGCCATCAACTGAAGCTGATTCAGGATATCCGCCGAGCTCTCCCCTTCGACACGACCCTGGTCGTCAAGGAGCACCCGAATTTCCTGGGGATAAAAAGCCTGAGCTTCTTCGATGAACTGCGCCGCATCCCCAATCTCGCGCTGGTCAAGCACGATGTGTCATCATTCGATATTTACGAGCGGGCCTCGATTATCTTTACCGTATCGGGAACGCCTGCCTATGAGGCAGGACTACTGGGACTCCCCGCCGTGATGTTTGCACCTATGTTTTTCGGCGGGCTGTCATCGGTGCGATTCTGTTCCGATCTCACCATGCTGCGCGGACAGGTATACCATCTTCTCACTGACTTCTCGCGCGATTACGAGGCCGACTGCGCCTTTATGGAATCATTGATCGCCAAATCGCACCCCGGCTTCTGGTCAGACCCGGTAAATTACCCACATGTTCTTGAAGACGACAATGTCACCAAACTACAAACCGCGTTCGTGAAGGCTATCGAGTATGTTGATCGCTAACACGATCGGAGTACTGATTTACATCGTCCTGTGCGGGTATCTGGTCAGGCAGGATAAGAAGACATTCGTCTTCTTTGCGTTTCTGGCTTTTTCGCAGGTGTGGTCATTGATTTCCTGCTGGTACAATGATTTCGGGATTTACAATATCGAGCTGTTTCGCTATACCGAAACAACACTCGCGACGTTTCGCCTGAGCATGCTTTACTGCGTATTCAATCTCGGTTTTCTGGCCATGATATTCCTGCTCAAAGATAAGCCGCTGGCGCGAGTCGATTATGCATGGTCGAAGGAGACGCTCAAGCTCGGGCCCGTCAAAGTCGCCATCTACGGCACCATCGGATTGGTCATCCTGTACATTGTCTATTCATTCTACACCGGCGGCATTCCGATTTACTCAGGATTCGATAAGTTGGCGCACTTCGAGGAGGCCGGGCGAATCGAGCGAACATTGATTCTGTATGGCTTTCTATTCGCATTCCTACTCGGGTATTTCCGAAAGATGCGCGGCAAATACTCGGTCAACGGCATCCTGCTGGCCGTGTTCATGATTTATCTGTTATTGGCCGGGAATAAGTTTTCGTCGCTCATGTTACTGCTGGTCTGTTATTATGCCCCAATCTTCGCGCGGTATTATTTCAAAAACCCCGATGTGAAAGTGCTGAAGGCGAAATATATCGGTATCGTGCTGATTGTCGTGATTGTCCTCGTCGGGATTGCGTTCATGTCATATGCCTATGGCAGCGACAATGTCTCGTTTGCCGGAAATTATCTGCTGAATCGCATCTTCGCCTTTCAGGGCGAGATGTGGTGGGCGATCGATTATGATTATCATCTGTCGGGCATGTACGACGACGGGCATTGGAATACCGAATTGAATGCGGTGTTTTCGCCGCGCGAGTATTCATCGACCGATGTCGGCATGAAATATCTGATGATCGAGGTACTTGGACCCGAAAAAGCTTACCCGATTATCGAAAAAGGGTATTTGTATACCATGACCTATCCCGGAATCCTGATTGCCATGTTCCCGCTGTGGGCCGCATTTGTCATTCAGTTTTTCGCCGGAGTGATTTTCTTCCTGCTGCTATATTATTTCTATTATGCGGTCGTGTACGGACATTTCTTCCGAGCATTAGTGACGGTCATGATGATTATTCCGTATATCACCGTGCTGTTCACGGGAAATCTGGGCGTATTTTTCACTTTCGGGATGGCTATCAAAATCATCATATTGATACTGCTGGAACTGGGCGGAGCCAAACAACTCAGGAGCGGGGCGCATGTTTAAATATCTCTTTCAGGATTACAGCCGCAATCGAGGCCAGGTCAAAATCATCTTTATCCTGACGTTTTTCCGCTTCGTCAACCTGTTTGCCCGGCATCCAAAAAAATCACTGATGTTTCTCATCGGTATCCCGTTCATGGTGCTGTATCGGTTCATCGTCGAATATTTCCTGTGCGTAGAGTTGCGTGCCAAGACGAAAGTCGGACCGGGGATGAAAATCGAACACGGCTATGCAATGGTGATAAATGATCAGACAGTCATCGGGAAAAACTTCCACATCCGCCACTGTGTGACTATCGGCTGTCAGATGATGCCTGACGGCTCGCAGGGCCCAAGCCCGGTGTTCGGCGATAATGTCGAGATCGGCGCTAACTCCTGCATTATCGGCGGCATTTCGATCGGTAACAATGTCAAAATCGGCGCCGGTTCGGTCGTCGTCAAAGATGTTCCGGACAATGCCATCGTCGTCGGGAACCCTGCCAAAATTATCAAGTACCTCGACGGAACGCCGGTCAACCAACCGACGGGAGACTGATTCCCATGTCCGCCGCACACCCGGACACACCCTCTGTTGTCATCGTGAATGATTTCGCGCACGTCAACGGCGGCGCGGCAATGGTGGCGCTGGAGTCGGCCAAGGGGCTGGCCGCTCGCGAATGGAATGTGACACTCTTCGCGGCAGTACTGCCGATTGATGAAGCGCTCGAAAAGGCAGGCGTCAGAGTCGTCTGCACCGATCAGCATGAAATCAGAACCGATCCGAATCGAAAGCGAGCCGTCCGGCAGGGAATCTGGAATACCATCGCGGCCGAGCGGTTGGCGGAAGTGCTGAGAGATAAAAATCCTAAAACAACAATCGTTCATGTGCACGGCTGGACGAAGAGTTTATCATCGAGCGTAATTCGAGTCGCCGTCGATGCCGGTTGTCCGGTCGCATGCACGCTGCATGATTATTTTGCCGCCTGCCCCAATGGCGGATTCTATGATTATCGGAAAAATAAAATCTGCACCCGCCGCGCGATGTCACTCGATTGTATTCTCACCAATTGCGATAAACAAGGATACGGACAGAAGCTGTTCCGTGTGATCCGCCAGCGAAAGCAAATGCGAACCGGGCAAGTTCCGTCGGGCATAAGGCAATTTATCTCGATCTCAAATTTCAGTCTCGAGATACTAAAGTCGTATCTCCCCTCCGATGCGCGAGTCGACTTCGTGCCTAATCCGATCTTTGTCGCTAAAGCCGAACCGGCAACTCCGGAAAACAATGATACACTCTTGTGCATTGCACGACTCTCACCGGAAAAAGGAATTGGTCTCTTGGCCGAGGCGGCCCGGACGACAGGCGCCAAACTCAAGGTCGTCGGTGACGGCGAATTAAAACAACTATTGCAGCGAGAATATCCCGAGGTCGAATTCACCGGCTGGCAAAATCGCGAGCAGGTGAATGCGCATTTTCGCTCGGCGCGGGTGCTGGTACTGCCGTCGCTGTGGTATGAAACGCAGGGCATGGTCGTGGCCGAAGCCGCAGCGTTGGGTGTGCCGTCTATCGTTCCTGATACTTGCGCCGCTCGAGATATGGTCGTCGATGGTAAGACGGGCCTCTGGTTTACAGGCGGCGATGTGAGCGATTTGGCGGAAAAGATTGCGATTCTTAAGGATTCCGCAACGGTTCAGGCAATGGGGCAGGCGGCTTATTCATCATTCTGGGTAAATCCACCGACGATTGACAGACATCTTGACGCTCTCGAATCAGTCTATAGGCATATGCTGTAAGCAATGAGTACATCGCAGCAAAAGCATCGGTTTGGCCTCACCTGGGGCGAATGGTTCATCCTGGCGGTACTGGGAGTAATCTTCGCGGTTCAATTATTTATCGCCTGGAATTTCACGGCCGACGATGCCTTCATTTCATTTCGCTATGCGCAGCATTTCGCCGATGGCAACGGTTTAGTGTGGAATGTCGGTGATGCGAATCACGTCGAGGGATTCACCAATTTTCTGTGGACGATGCTCATGGTCGTCCCGCATTATCTGCATCTCAATGTCGTGTTTTTTTCAAAATGCCTCGGACTGCTCTTTTTTCTGTTGTGCGCGGGGATATTGTATTTCTACACTCGCGGCAAAACGGGTAATTCCCTCATTGCGCTGCTGTCGCTGTCGTTTTTCCTGATCCTTCCGTCATCGTATTTTCATGCCGTATCCGGGATGGAAACGATGTTCTTCGCATTCCTGCTTTTGCTGATATTCATTTCCGGATACGAGGCTCTGACATGCGAATCTTCACTGAGGGCAGGATACTTTTACTCGACACCGCTACTCGTCCTCGCAGCCGGGATGACTCGCCCCGAAGGTCTGCTTCCCGGTCTGTTTGTGCTGGCCTTGATTTACTTTACGATAGATGAGCAATCCCGGCGCCGATTTCTCATCGCCACTTCGCTGCTACTAGTTCTCCCCGGTCTCATCTATTTTGTGGCTCGCTATTCTTACTATGGCTGGTTTTTCCCCAATTCATTCTATGTCAAATTCGGTGGGCTGGTCAATGGGCTCGAGTGGATTCTCGGGGCGGCCGGATCGCTGGTCGGGTGTCTGATCATTATCCTGCTGGCGTCGCCTCGGAAAAATCAGATCAGGCAGCGGCGAATCGGCACCAAATTGTATTTTCTGCTCTTTCTGTTTTTCTCCGTCATCGTGTATCCAATCAGCGACCTGATGATGAATTTCATGGGGCGGTTTCTGTATCATTTGATACCGGTAATCATTTTCACGGTCGCATTCAGTCTTGATAATCTGAGAGAGATCTTCTTGCGGGGGTTGTATGCCGATCATCGTCGCGCGACGGTTGTCACGGTACTCCTCGGGCTGCTCTGTATACTCCCTCTTGTCCACAGTGACAAGCGAGAAGTGGCTCACATGGCGCTGTACACGCCGCATCTGAAATACTCGCATATCGCGCTGGCTAAGGTGCTGGCCGATTCCGATGTGCCGAGCGATAAAAGAACACTCGCCGTCGGCGATGCGGGAGCCATCCCCTACTATTCCCGCTGGACCGCTTATGATCTCGTCGGGTTGAATGATGAAACAATCGCGCATCATCGCGAACACGCGACCGACTATATCAGGCGAGCCAACCCGACGGTGCTGATTCTCTATTCCTATGATGGGGTAACCCCTCGGTCGGATCACTATGGCCTGATTGCCGATTCTATATTGGCGGATTTCCAGCAGGCCGCCTTTATCAAGATGTTTCCCAACTATTTTATCGGAGTGTTCGTTAACCGCAGCCTTGCTTCCGATGTCCAAGACAGGCTGATAGCCCAAATACGGGAAGTCGCTGCCGTCGCCGATAGAAAAAACCGGGCGGTGGACAATCGAATGGGATTATTGGAGTATTTGGCGGGGCGGCTCGGCCGATAAGGCACATTTCGTAAACTTCACCCAACAAACTAAATCACCCTTTTCTCCGTAATGTTAGTTGGCACTAACTTTCAGGGACGGAAACAGGGGACAACATGTATTATCACATTCGTATTGCTCGGCCGACCGACAATTTGCAGCCGATCATCCGGTTTTACAAGACCGGTCTGGGGTTCGAGGTGCTCGGCCAGTTTACTAATCACGACGGGTTCGACGGCGTCATGCTGGGCCACAAAGGGGCCAGATATCACTTGGAATTCACGCGCAAGCGCGGCGGTCATGCCGGTAAGGCGCCGACCGAGGATAATCTGCTCGTGTGGTATATTCCGGACAAGGCCGAGTGGCAGGCGAAAATCGACCACATGATTTCGGTCGGGTATGCACCGGTGAAGGCATTTAATCCCTACTGGGATGTGAAAGGCAAAACATTCCAGGACCCGGACGGATATCGCATCGTACTGCAGAACGCAGAGTGGGGAGTGTGAGGAAAACACACGGTACCCCACCCAGCGGGTGGGTTTATAAGATCATTTGGCTATATAATAAATCCTCGACATTCCATGAGTCTTTTATTACGCACGCCGTCATCGCGAGTCCTTCTTAGGACGTCGCGATCTCAGGATTTAATATCGACCTGAAGCATAAAGAATGATATCCTGAGATTGCGACAGGCGGCCTAAGAAGTCCACCGTCGCATTGAGTCGTCTAATATTAGATTCTGTAATTTGTAAGAGCAATCTGCTCACACGACAAAACTTCCCATCGCAGGCGGAAAATAATTCTTAACTCCTGTGCGACAATCGCACAGGCTGTTTTTAGATGCTCCTAAAACCCTACCACACAACAAAATACAATCTTCTCCCGGCGTTTCATTTTGGCACAGTTCTTGTAATACGACTGGCGGAGAGTTTTGGGAGAGTAGTATGAATAGCAAATTGACGCTCAAACGAGCGGCTGATCTCGAGTGTGAAATACTAAAAGGCAAGCGAATCGCCATCGTGCACGACTGGCTCGTCACCTACGGCGGCGCCGAGCGGGTGCTGGAACAGATGCTGGCGGTTCTGCCGCAGGCTGATTTATTCGCACTCTATGATTTTCTGCCCGGCGGCAAGCGCGGATTCGTTCAGAATAAGCGCGTCACGACCTCGTTTTTACAGAAATTCCCCTTCGCGAAGAAGAAATATCGCAGCTATCTGCCACTGATGCCGCTGGCAGTCGAGCAGTTTGACCTGTCGCAATACGATATCATTATATCCAGCTCGTATGCCGTCGCCAAAGGCGTGATTACCGGGCCGGACCAGTTGCACATCTGTATGTGCTATTCCCCGATTCGCTATGCCTGGGATTTGATGCACCAGTACTTAAAGGAATCCGGGCTGCAGAAGGGAATTTCGGGGTGGATTGCAAAGATTATCCTGCATCGCATCCGCAACTGGGATTATCGCACGGCTAACGGCGTGGATGAATTTATTGCGATCTCGAAATATATCGCCCGGCGTATTCACAAGGTCTATCGGCGATCGTCGACTGTCTTGTATCCGCCGGTGTCTGTCGACGATTTCAAACTCCACACCGATAAAGAAGATTTTTATGTCACGGCGTCGCGGATGGTGCCCTATAAAAAAATCGACCTGATCGTCGAGGCGTTCAATCGCATGCCGGACAAGAAGCTCGTCGTAATCGGCGACGGTCCGGATTTCGGTAAGATAAAAAAGAAGGCCGGCAAGAACATTGTCCTCAAGGGATTCATGGATGCGGAAGGCCTGCGCCGGTATATGCAGCGGGCCAAGGCGTTCGTGTTCGCGGCCGAGGAAGATTTCGGCATCGTTCCGCTCGAGGCGCAGGCCTGCGGGACGCCGGTAATTGCCTATGGCAAGGGCGGTGCACTGGAGACGGTTATCGACGGCGTGACCGGCGTGCATTTCGATGTGCAGAACGAGGCGAGTATCATTGCCGCGGTCGAGCGGTTCGAGTCGATGCGCGATGAGTTCGACCCGGCGCTCATCCGCGATTTCACGAAAACATTCTCGCGCGAGCGGTTCCGCCGCGAATTCGCATCGTTCGTGCAGGAAAAGGCGGACAACTTTTTTGCCGCCGCAGAAAAGACTATGAATTATCACACAATAAAAGAAAACAGATACAGCGACGAGTTCACACCGCGGACACTCATTGAAACAGAATCGGAATCTCGAATCGAGGAGCCTGCTCATGTCTCGTAAAGTAATCTTCAAAGACGGTGTCGAATCCACTGCGACCGAGAATACATCGGCGACATTCGAACTGAATGTCTTCGACATGGGGCGAAGTCTGCTTCGGAGGAAGCGGCTGTTGTTCGGCGGGTCGTTTATCGTGACGGTATTATATGCCGCCTACCTGTTGCTGCAGCCGAACTTGTTTACCTCGACAGCAGTGATATTGCCTTCGGGGAAATCGACCGGCGGTATGTCGGCCCTGACCAGTCTGGTCGGCCTGAGCGCCCCGATGTTGAGTTCGGATGAGAATTCATCCACCCTCTTCCCGGTTATTCTGCAATCGAATCTGATTGCAGAGGCAGTGTTGTCCAAGACTTACTTATTTACCTATCGCGGCAAAGATATGGCGATGAGTCTGCCGGAATATTTCGACCAGCGGGACCCGGATAAGCAGCGCAAGGCGCTCCGGGATATCACGACGGTGCGGACGAATCAAAAGACCGGGGAAATCGCCCTCGGTGTCGAGACGTCGTATCCCGGTTTTTCGCAGGCGATACTGGCGGAGTACTTGCGGCAGCTCGAGGACTTCAATCTCAATAAGCGTAAATCGTCGGCCAAGGATAATGCGTCGTATCTTGCGACACAGATCGTAAAGGTCAATGCGGAATTGAAAGAAGCCGAGGATAATCTGGAATCCTATCAACTGACCAACCTCGATTGGGCCGGTTCGACCAGCCCGGAGATCCAGAAGGAAATGACGCGGTTGCGCCGCGAGGTCGAGGTGAAGACATCGACCTACACGATGCTGCAACAGCAGTATGAAATGGCCAAGCTCGATGCACAGAAGGATGTGCCCATCGTGAGACTATTGGATTCGCCGTCGCTGCCGACGCAGAAATCGGGACCGTTTCGCCGCAACATGATTCTGATGACCGGCTTCATGACGTTCTTCCTGCTCGCATTCGGCATCCTGGTATGGGATATCGTGCAGAAGAGTCTGAGCGGCAAGAACAGGAATGATTTCGATGATTTTACGGGCGGCATGCGCGACGCATTCCCTCGTACGGAAAAATTGTACAAGAAAATAGTAACATCCCGTTTGACGAGATCAATAGTTTCCCGTTAGCAACGGATTTTATTCGCACTCTCTCCCATCAGAAGGCGCCCGAACGAGACGGGTGCCTTTTTTTTGCATCCATTGCTTATCGCATCACACACCGCAGGAAAACAATTCCGCGTGCGAAGGAATAAATGCCCGCAGGCGCCGGTCGGCGGGCGGTTCGGGCTCATCGCATACTTGCTAATCTGTTGGTAAATAACAAGATGGTCGCATGCGACATTCTTGTGCCCTTGGCATCGGGCTTGCTTAATCAGGGGTAATGACACAAGGCAATTCAGTAATAGGAAAGCGTGGAGTTACACAATGAAAGCATTGATTACAGGCATCACGGGACAAGACGGATCATACCTGGCCGAGTTTCTCCTCAGCCGCGGCTATGAAGTTCACGGCACCATGAGGATATCATCCAAGGATAATCTCGATAACATCGGTCACATTTCACAACGGTTGCATCTGCATCGTGTGGATTTGCTCAATCAGTTGGCGATTCTGGATCTGATCACGGAAGTCCGGCCCGATGAGATTTATAACCTGGCGGCGATAACGGCTCCGGATTCCGACTGGGATATGCCGGAATTGTACGGACAGTACAATGCGCTGGCTGTCGTCCGGCTGCTCGATGCCGTCCGTAAAGTCAAACCGAATACAAAAATCTTTCAGGCCTCCTCATTCGCGATGCTGCCGACATCGGAGTTGCCGCTGAATGAGGAAAGCCAGACCTGTCCCGACAGCCCGGCGGCGGTCGCCAAGCAGTATGCGCATGCCATGGCCAAATCATATCGTGACCGCTATGGCATGAAAATCTGGACCGGCATCCTGTTCGAGCACACATCGCCTCGGCGGGATACTCGTTTTATCACTCGTAAAATCACCAGCGCTGCGGCCAAGATCAAACTGGGATTGCAGGAAAAGCTGCATCTGGACAACCTGTCGATGACTCGCGATTGGGGATTCGCCGGTGATTATGTCCGCGCCTTCTGGATGATGCTCCAGCACCCCACGCCGGATGATTATATCATCGCCACCGGCGCCGCGCATACAATCGAGGAATTCTGCCAGCTTGCCTTCGACACGGTCGATCTGGATTGGCGGGATTATGTGGTCGTAAAAAATGACGTGATAATGCCCGGCAAGAAAGACGTGCGCATCGGCGACGCCTCGTATGCCCGCCGCAATTTGCTGTGGGAGCCGGAACTGTCGTTCGAGCGGCTGGTCGGCATAATGGTCGAGGCTGACCTGGAGCGCCTGACATTGAAAAATCGCCTGTCAACTTATCTCATGCAGAATGAAAAAACCGAGGAGAGTTTCGTATGAACGCCCAGACACACACCGACATCCCGACTATGAAAATCAACCAGATGGCTGAAACCCCCATTCAATGCGACCGCCCGATCATGCTCGCCTCCGGTCCCTGTATGCACAACGATAAAGAATTGCGGGCAGCCGACCGAATCACTCGCTCGTGTTTCGAAAACGTGCGATTTTTGAACGAACATTTAAAGCGGTACGAATCCTTTATTGACCTGCCGCACCTGGTCGAAAACGCCCTGTATTTGGCCTATACGATATCGGTAAAGCCGAATCCATACTTCGAGGCAAGCGATTTAAAGCGCTTTCTAAACAGTTGCGGGGTCGAGACTTCGGAATCGTTCAGCTTCGAGCAAAACGCAACCCCAATGCCGGTCTTCCGCGCTAAGAACTTAGCTGTCAATAAGATGGACACATTCTGTATTGCCTGCCACCAAAATCTGACGATTCTGGATATACAGTCGATCGCCAAGCGGTTCGATGCGTTTTTCAGTTCGTTATTCGGGGCATAATCAGGTGACGATTGTCAATAAACATATCGCGGAAACGACCGATACACCGAAAACGGCTCTGCTCGTGGGAAAGATCGCAGACAGCACGACCGTGAAAGAGATCAGGGGGACACTTATGGAGTATCGCACGCCGGTTAGGATTGGCAAACGAATCAACTCTGCTAACATTCGAATCACTCATGGTACCGGCAATGGGAAAGGGGAGTCGTTTTGATGCTTCGTGACAGACAGAACCTCTGGCGGCGCCTGAATCTGCTCGTCGACCTAGTCCTGACTGCCTTTGCTTTATGGGGTTCATTTCACTTCTTCAAACCGGCCATTGATTCACACACGACCGGTTTACTTTTTGCCCTGATGATTGTCATCTGGGCGATTTCTTTGTACGGGCCGGCGGGATCTTATTTCTACCGGATGAAATCGTACGGTAAAATTTTCCGCGAACTGGCGATTGCGCTCGGCCGCAGTTACTTCGCCTATGTCGCGATTCTTTTCTTTGCGGGAATTCAACTTCCGAATGAAATGGTGCTGACCTTTTTCGCCGTGGATGCGGCGCTGTTGGTCATGTTCCGTTTCACGCTGTCATATTCGCTCAGTCATTACCGCAAGCGAGGCAAATCGAATCGCAATATTATCGTCATCGGAACAAATGATCGAGCGAAGGATATCGTCGATAAGATCGAAGATAATCCCCACTGGGGATTGCATATTCTCGGTTTCATGGACTACAAGAAGACCGGGTTGTGGAGTTATCGGGATATTCCGCTCATCGGACACCCTGATGGCCTGGCCGATATTATAGCGCACAATCAGGTGGATTATTTAATTATCGCCGTCGAAAACGGCGACCTCGCGCCATCGCGCCATGCCTTCGCCATCGGCGAGGAGATGGGCGTGACCGTCTGTTTCATGTCGGATTTTTATTATCATCCGATTTCAAGGGCTTCATCGACAAACTTTTTGGATTTTCCGGCAGTCGTATACACATCGGAGCCGGCCGGCGCGACGCAATTGACAATGAAGACCGCCATTGACAGAATCGGCGGACTGGTCGGGACACTCGTGTCGATTCCGATAGGCATCATCACGGCAATTGCGATTAAGCTGGAGGACGGCGGGCCGATATTCTTTAAGCAGACGCGCAGCGGAAAAAACGGCAAGCCATTCACGATGTACAAATTCCGTACCATGGTGCCGAATGCTGAAAAGCTGAAACAGCGCCTGGCCGATCAAAATGAAATGTCAGGTCCGGTATTCAAAATGAAAAACGACCCGCGCATTACTCGCGTCGGGAGATTTTTGCGCAAGACTTCGATCGATGAACTACCGCAGTTTTTCAACATCATCAAAGGTGACATGTCGCTGGTCGGGCCGAGGCCTCCGCTTCCGAATGAGGTCGCCAATTATGATCGCTGGCAGCGGCGCAAACTGGCCGTCAAGCCGGGGTTGACCTGTCTCTGGCAGGTGAACGGCCGGAGCGAGATCGATTTCGAAGACTGGATGAAGCTGGACCTGGAATATATCGATAACTGGTCGATCTGGCTGGATACGAAGATTCTGATGAAAACCGTCCCGACCGTCCTCAAGGGCGACGGGGCGCACTGAAAAAACAATTCCGCGACAAGGACGTTGCGGTCGCCGGTCGGGTTTTGCAATCGTTTTTCGAGGAAAAGCCCGACGCAAATTATGAGAATCGGACGCACATATATCGTTAGTATCGCCCTGGCCGGTTTACTGGCCTCGGGCGCTTTCGCCGGTAGCGGCACGATAGTACCGCTGGGCGATTATCCTCCGTTCTCGCTCGATTATGATCTCCTCTATCGCAATGCCATCCTCGAACAGGATTTTTCGTTGCTCTCCCCTGTCGGGCCGGTGACAACCGAGTTCGGACGAGGTGTTCTGAAAAATGATTCCACACCGCTGTTCGAGATTTTTGATATCCGCGAAAATTCCCGAGCTAATCTGTTCGCTATCGCAACCGAGCGATACCGGACAACAAAGGATGCGCACGGAAATGATGTCCCCAGGTTGTTCGGCGGATTCGCATATCATCCGCAGGCATATTTCAGCGCGGTGTCGTTTTTCAATCTTGACCGCGCCAAGGCGCTCGATCCGGATTACACCGGCAAGAAATACCGCGGGCTGGCGGGAAATCTGGAGACTTCCCTGCTAACGTTTCACAAGGGGAAATTTACTGCATCGCTGGGGCGCACCAGAGTATTCTGGGGGCCGCAGCGGGTGAATTTGATTATGTCAGAGACAGCCGAGCCGCTCGATTTAATTACGGCCGGATACTCGCAGGGACGATTCTCATTCAATTTCATCTTCGCGCGGCTGGACGGGAGCACACCTGATGCAGTAGATTCGGCGAATTATCCCGAGGCATCGTTTATCGAGAATCGGTATCTGGCGGGACATCGGATCGATATCCGCGTGCATAAGCGGGTGCGGATTGGATTGTTCGAGACTGTTCTGTATGGCGGCGAGGGGCGTCCGCCGGAGTTGTATTATCTGAATCCGCTCCAGTTTTTCCACTCGGCGCAGTTGAACGAGGATGAAAACGACAATACGATTTTAGGCGGTGATTTTACGGCATTGCTCGGTAAAGGAACATCGGCGTATGGGCAGATTCTGATCGATGATTTCCAGATCGATGATGCCTCGCGCGGCGATAATGAGCCGAACGAAATCGGGTTGATGATGGGAGTATTTAAAGCCGGGACAATCGGTTCGTTTATTCCCGATATCAAGGCCGAGTATGTGCGCATTACGAATCGGACATATCATCAGCGCGAGCCGCGCAATCGGTATCTGTTCCGGAATAAACTTATCGGGCATCCGCTCGGTCCCGATGCGGATTCGGTGGCGGTGACGATACGATTCTGGCCGACGCGGCAGTTTTATGCCGAAGTCGAACTGGCCTATCGGCGGCATGGCGAGGGATCGATTTACAATTCATGGGATGAACCGTGGACTGAGGTTGACGACTATACCGAACCGTTCCCGACCGGGACAATCGAGAAGGCGAAGCTGGCGGCAATCCGCGCGGGCGGATATATGCCGTTTTCAACATATATGCGAAAGCACTTCTATGTATCGTTAGATGCGGGCATCGGCGATATCGAAAATTATGGTAACATTCCCGGCTTGAAGAAGACGACGGGATATCTGGACTTATCGCTGACCTGGCTGGGATTCACGAGTTTGAATCCGGCGGAGTAACGATTATTTCACTCGCATAATAAATCATTAAAAAAGGGACAGCACGTCACTGTGCTGTCCCCCGTGTAATACGCGCCGCTTAGGCTAAGAGCGTTAGAGAGAGAATTTGGGTCGGCGCCTCATAAACAGATAGCCGGCGGTCAGTGCCAGCAGAAGAAGCAGCGCTATGATTCCCCAAGTTGTCGTCGCCGGCATAGGTGTGATCTTCGCCTCACAGGCGATCATATAATAGGACTCCTCGCCTCCCGGGCCGGTCAGTGTGAAATACAACAGTACGGTGTGTCCGGCTTGAATCGTTGAATCGATGACCGATGCCGTGCGCTCCTCGGTCGTGTCGAAAACGCCGGTCATACCGGGAACATCGATGAAATTGTACGGGCCGATCAGGGTACTGTCCAATTCCTCGAGTGAGAACGTAGTGGCGAATGAATCGACGGCGTACTTGATTTCTCCGACAGTGATGGGACCGACATGCCCCTCCAAACGGTCGCCCGTTCCCGGCGGAATTGCCGTACCGGTCCACACTTGCCACTGGTTTTTCATTTTTATTAAAAGCCTGTGACCTACGAACTTGATATCGAAATCCATAACAGGGCCGGCTCGGCCGATAATCGAATGATCGGCTCGCGTCCAGAAGGCGGCAAACGGCGGCGGTTTATAAAAGTCGGTCGAGAAACATGCATGACCATATTCACCCGGAATCACCGTGGCAGTATTTCCGACACTGTACCAATGTCCAAGAGTGACCCCTCCCAGGCTGTATTGGGTGAAATCCGGAAATGGTTGGCCCAGCATGACTTGTGTAAAGGTGATGTTTGGTCCCAGGAGAACTTTGGTCATATCATACGCGGTTTCGGCGGTCGTGTTTTTATAATGCTGATTCACCTGCCAGGCGCCAATGGGCGCGGTGAGGATGAAAAGCATTATTAGTATTGGCAGCAGTATTTTATATTTTCGCATTTGTATTCCTTTTTCTCGTCAGGAATCAACAGGGAATTGTCTCCGGTGTTGCAGACACAAAACAGACAATAGACAAAACGAGGGGGCTGTAATTGCCTGAACCAGGTTTTAATTAGGTTATTATCAGTATGAAAGGAGGGAACATTGCGGAGGGGCCCGACCGGCCGGAATGGAATAGATATTATGGAGCACAAAAACTGTCGTATCTATATGTATCCAGTATTGACGTGTGCTATGCGGCCGCCTGGATGGTATTGGTTTTGTATCCAGTATTTTCTTACAGATGCGCAGGAGGAGGGCATTCGTCAGGACGACCAAAAAGGTAATGGTGATGAGTCCGAACAGGGAGCCGATTTTAATAGAGAACTGGCTGGATTCGGGGGGTAATATCAGAACGTGCTGCCATTTCAAGTGATAGGTGATAACATATTCAAGCGGTATCCAGAGCGCGGCGAAATACACCGCGCAATAGCCGATGCGCCGGTTAAAGAGGCTGACCGCACAGCCGTAGAGTGAAAAGACGAGAGAATAAACCAGGACCTTGAGGAGTAAATCTGAACTGACAACCGGTTCAGCCGTGACAAGAATGAAACAGATACCGGCGAGGATACCGAGGCGGATGGTTTCGCGACATTGTATTCGCGAGCTGTGCCATAAAAACGGAATGAGTGCGATGCACGAAACGAACCAGTAGTCCGGATATAGTTTTGCAATCGACAGCATCACCACGGTGCTGCCAGCAAAGATAAAATCTCGGCACAGCGAAACGCCGACTCGATGCGGGCCTGACATATGAGCCCCTGAATCTCGGGCACACGAGCGCCCGGATTACCATACTGACTGCGCCCTACAGGATAGAGGCTGGCGGTGTGACAATGTTTGAAAAAGACTAAGATGACCTGAACCCGACAGGCATGACAACAATAGATTTAGAATCGTAGATGATTACCCTAATGATACAGATATATAATTATTTTTCTGGGTAATGTCAAGCGAAATATCCACGTTTTGTCGTCGTAAATTGTTGATATGTATTGGATTGTATGATATGTCATTGCTTGAAATAGACGTTGGTTTTGTCTGTTTTTGTGTCGGAATCCACGGGGATTAATTCATTTTGGCGCATAGAGATGCAGGCCATATGGCAGGGCTCCTGAATATGGATATTTCGCTGACCCGGCTGGGGTTTACGCAGGTGAATCTGGCGGAGTGGGATAACTAAGAGATTTTAAATAAGTGTTCCACCAAGTTATGGACATGCGTTGAAGAATTATGTTGCGTTAAATCACGCCCCCAGGAATTTGATTGTTCCAAGGCTTTTGCATTTGAAATTGCATCCATAGTATCCGGGAAGATCTTCTTACAAATGTTTTCGGAGGATTTATTGTATTCAGGAAATTCTTTTTCTAATTCAGACACAACCTGACCATTGTTATCAAACATGGGACAAATGACTTTGAAGTGTAATATATACCAATATTCAAAGCATGGATTTGTCATTATTACTTGAATATCATTTTGCCGAGCCAAGGCAATAGCATCAGGAATTGTCGCATCGATTGGGATTTCAACATCGAACACACAGTATTTTTCTTCAAATGGTTCCTTAGTTGTATCACGGTGCCGTCTTTCTATAGCTTGAATGGCCTTTTCAACAACACCAAGGGCTGAACCTTCCTTCTTTGCATGAATAACTGTTATAGAATCAAGATTTCTCTTTGATTTGATATACTTAAAATAAATCGGTTCTGTCTGTTCCCCCTCACAAACAATTAAAATTAGCGGTAATGCTGATCTCCTTGGCCGCCTACGATAAAAGGCGGTTTTGGATTTTATTCGTGATTTAGGTTTCATCTTTTCCAAAATCGTCTAAGTTAGGTATAGCACGATATCGCCCGGACATATATCCTTTAAGAAGTGCCTCTTTATTACGCGGGCTGTAATCAGTCAATGGCGTTAATACCGATTCTTGCTTTTCGTCTTTTTCAACAAACCAGATTTGATCGCGCCGCAGTAAATCATTAGAGAGTAAAGTAACATCATGCGTAGTAAAAAGCAATTGCGGAGAAGGACTATTTTCTGATTCGTTATGGATTAGCTTGATTAGTTCACGAGTTAATAATGGGTGCAAGCCTGACTCTATCTCATCAACTATTAGTGTAGCTTTTTTAAACTTGGTCCATAGCCATGGACCAAGCAATTCTATAAATCTTTGAGTACCGTCTGACTCATCCTCAATATTAAATAATACCTCATCTTCAGTTCCTGGAATCTTATGCACTGTCCTTATAGAAACTGGAGGATTCTCTTTGAGACGATTACGTATATCATGTTTAACATCCTCTGGCGTATTGTCAGGAAATGTAATGTCAGAGACATCTATATCGCTTTTTCTTATCCTAATATCTGCTATTCCTAAATCTGCATTTTGAATATATCGTAAAATAACAGATTTCAAATATCCCAAACCCTTATCCTTATTATGCATCCATGAAAATTGTAATTCAGTATCCGGAAGATTATCTAGTGATTCATCAAAAATCACAAAAAAGTACTCCTTAAACCAATTATATATATCTTTAAGTTGCTTGTTTCCAAAATGAGCAGCAACTGAAAGAAACAAAGAATCCGTCCTAGTAAGTTTTTGTAGCCTTTTCTTCTCCCCTTTCAGAAACGGGCCAGGGTTAAAAATGACTTCGTCATTCTTTTTGTCATGAAAACGTCGAAACCAAGTTTGCCCATACCCTTTAGGGTAGGCTATAAGCCACTCCTCTAACACTGTTGTCTTAGTTGTTACAAAACCATATTGATACCTAATATTATTGTGAATGAATATTATCTCAAACTCCGTAGGCAACAAATGTAATGTCTGGTCCAATTTGAATGACTGTATCGGTTTTTCGACGTCCGGTTTGACTGTAGCTGAGTTAATGACTATACTCTTCATCACGCCAAGTGCGCGAATGATATTACTTTTCCCTGAGGCATTGGGTCCATAGATGCCTATTGACTTCAACAACTTTGGTTCAGTGTCATGAATGACATTTTCCGGGAGAGAATCGTCGCCTTTGGCGGCTACAAAACTAATAGTCTGCTTTTTACCAATAGACCGAAAGTTGCTGACTGAAAACTCGATAATCATAATCCACCATCCGTTTGCGTGATGTAATTTTACATCAGTTTCTGCATATTATACGCATAAACAGCTATAACTTTTCATATTATCGACGATTTGTCAACAGAATTTGCATATTTTCTGCGAAAAACACAATTTTATTTGTCCTTTTGCGCTTCGCGCATGTCAAGACCGCAGGGTCTTGACCTATGAAGAGCAGGAGCGGATTCCTCGGCGCTGGCCTAAGAAGGCGCACTTCTCGGAATGACGGAGGATATGGTGATTTCTAATGGAATTAGGTGATTACGGGAACATAGCCGGATAATCCGGAGAAGCCCACCCGTTGGGTGGGGTACCGAAAGAGATTTGAGAATATTCAAAACTCGGGAATGACAGATAAAAATACGATAATGTAAAATCATGTCGGATTTGAGCGCACTTCGCAAACATCCTGAGATTGCGACGCCCTAAGAAGGGCTCGCAATGACCGCTGCTTATAATAGGTTTTTCAACAGGCCAATGGATGGGGTGCCGATAATGCGATTACAAACGTTAACTGAAAAAAGTTTAATACAGGCGTTTTAACTCGATGCCGGTGTAGTAGAGCTTTAATATTTTGTCGAAGGTGATGCCTTTTTGAGCGAGACCCTTGGCGCCCATTTGGCACATGCCGACACCGTGGCCGTAGCCGTGGCCGTCGAAGATGACCTGTTCGATTTCACCTTTGGCATTCTTTTTGATATCCATCGTGAAATTGGCCGAGCGCAGAATCGACTTGGTATCGTCACTGCGGCGAACGACCCAGCGGACTTTTTCCTTATCGAAGGTATAGCGTCCCTGATCAGTCTCGAAAGTAATCGATGCCGTCCGGCCGCCGGGGGTAAGGGCATTGATGCGAATATCCATCAGTTTGCCAATCTGGAAATCGCGACCTTTTTCGCGCGACAGGTATTGCTCGATTCTGAGCGCCAGCTGATCGCCGGTGAAATATTCTTTCCAGGTAAAGTACTTCGAAATATTACAGGCATCATTGTCGTGAACCATCTTGAGATACGGGCGGGCGTCCTTGTCCCAGACATCCTCGATATCATCGGTCGTGCCGCCGCAGGTTGAGTGATAATAGGCATCGATCATGATGTCATTGTAGACGGCGACCATGCCTCGTGTCGCGCGGACGGCCTCGTTGAATTTTTCTTTTTCGACGGAATATCCCTGATACACTTGATCCATGACATCGGCCTTGAGGTCATAGCCGGCGTCTTCGCCGTATTGTCCCAGGTGGCCCATTGCATAGGTGCGGGCGGCGACGGATTGCGCCTTGACGGCCTCGATCTGTTCATCGGGGGTCGGACCGATTTCCAGCGGCACGACGCCGTAGAGGTATTCCTCGATGTAAATAATGTTGACGAGTTTCGCCTGTCCCGACGATGCGGTCAGTTCGAACAATCCGCGATATTTTTTGTCGTTAACCGAGAGGATTCGTTTATTGCCGCGCGGCGAGACGATGATGCGATCGATGTCGTAATCGAGATTTTGTCCCTTGGCATCATAGAGTCCCAGTTTTGCTCCCTCGCCCATGACGATCATTGTATTGCGCGAGAAATACGAATTGCGCTTGTCGCCTTTATAGCAATCGACGGCCATTTCGCCGCCTTCGGCGAAGACTTTGTGTTGTCGTTCGGCGTCATCAAGCAGAACGCGGACAAACGGCAGGCGTGTGGCCGGAGGCGCGCCTTCGTCAACGCGCGGGACACGGCCGCATCCCCAGAGGAGCAGTATAAAAAATACGACTGCGGAGAACCGCGCCGCATAAGTTTTCATTCGCTGGAAATCCATATATATTATCTCTATCGGCTTTTTAGACAAACGGTTAAGCCTTGGAATGTGATTATTTCACATTCTTTTTCGGAAGTGATAATTTCCCGGCAATGCCTCCGACGGCCGCTCCGGTCACATTCGGCAGGGTCGACGGAATACCGTGAATATAGCATCCGCCGAGGACTGCGAAACTGACAGCCTCGAGCAGATCGCCATCGAATCCGAGCGCCTCGATTGGCCAGATAACGAGTGGTTTGAGTTTTTCCGTCAAGCGTCGCACGATATACAGATTGCGGCGACCGCCTCCGGTCAAATAGACGCCGTCCGGTTTGGATTTGGCGTGTTTCCCGATGGCTCGACAGATGCCATCCACGGTCGCCTCGGTAATTGAGGCGATAATGTCGTTTTTGCCTGCCTTTTCCCTGCGCGCAAGATAGACGATCCGGGCCAGCAGTTCCGGGGTGTAGATTTCGCGCCCGGTCGATTTCGTTTTTCCCGCGGCTTTCATGATTTCCTTCACGACGGCCGGGATAATTTTGCCGGTCGATGCGATTGTACCGTCGGTATCGCAGGGTTTATTGAAAAGGGTCCGCATGGCGTTATCGATGAGGGTATTGCCCGGTCCGCAATCGGCGCCTTCAATGTGACCGGAGTCATTCGAACCCGGTAAAAATGTATAATTGGCGATACCGCCGATATTGACGATAAGGCGAGAATGCTTTTTATGGGCGAAAAGCAGGTGATTACAGAAGGGCGTCAGGGGAGCGCCTTCGCCGCCGAGCGCGATATCAGCCTTTCTGAAATCGGATACGACCGGCATGTTCGCCGCGCAGGCAATGGCATTCCCATCGCCGATTTGCAGGGTCGCGGCAGTTTTGTTGCCGAGAATATTCTGTTTGTCGGGGTAATGTCCAATGGTCTGACCGTGTGAGGCTATCAGGTCGATTTTATGTTTCGTTTTGCGGGCGAAATCGCGAACCGATTCTCCGATGAATGTACCGAGGGCTATATCATGTCGGGCGATGGTTTTGCCGTTTTTGGAGTCGGATGTTATCAGGCGTTCGAGGGGTTGTTTGATTTTATTCGGAAACGGAAGAGTCCGGCCTTCGATAAATTCGACGTACGGCCTTTTCCCGGACGGCGTGAACCGGATAAGGGCAATATCGAGCCCATCGCATGAGGTACCGGTATTGACACCGATAACAGACAGTTGTTTCTTTGAAATGAGTTTCTTCAGCATCCTTGCTCCATCATACGGAATTATCGCGTCCGCCATAATTTCAGTTCGTTTTGTGCAAGGCACAAGTAAATTCTGGGAGTTTTGAACGACTATTCTATCAATTGGTCAAAACACATACGTACGCGATGGGCAGCATCGGTGAGGCGCTCAGGAGAAATTCGCCTTTCCTCGATGGCCTCGATAGCGGCATCGAAGAATTCTCGGCATCTTGGCAGATTCTGCCCGAAGAGCAGAATATCGTTTCCGGCATTGAAAGCCTTGACCGCCAATCCGGGGGTCGGATCGATATCAGCGGCGCCACGCATGAGCAGATCATCGGATATCACCGGACCGGTGAAGCCGATTTTCTTTTTCAGCCAGCCGGTAATAATCTTTTCGGAAACGAGTGACGGCACGGAATCGATTTTCGGCAGTGATATATGCGTGACCATGACCATATCCGGATTGTGGTCCATAAGCCTTTGATAAGGCTGTAATTCTATTTCGAAAAAGTCTTTCTCGTCCAGATCGGCGGCCGAGAGGACGGCGTGGGGGTCGCCTGTCGTGCGCCCCAATCCGGGGAAGTGTTTGAGGCAGGTCAGAAGACCATTGGCTCGATGCAAACGAATAGTCTCGGCAGCAAAAGTTACAACAGTTTCGATATCATCCGAGAAGGTACGGCTGTCCAGTACATGTCCCTGCCCCTCGTCGAATAAATCAACGCAGGGGACAAGATTACAGTTGATGCCTACTTCATAGAGCTGCTCGCATGTGCGGGCAAGGTCGCTTCGATATTGTTTCATATTTTCATAATAGCCATAGTAGCGCGGGGCCTCGAGCGAGGGGAAGCCTTGCCTGAATCGCCGCACGCGGCCGCCTTCCTGATCGACGGCGACGATAAACGGCCGCTTGAGAGATTTCTTCAAATCAGTCACCCAATGGCGGACGCTCTGAACATCCTTGCAGTGATTGGCGAACAGGATGATGCCGCCGATGAGATTATCCTGCAGGAAATACAGCGTGCTGTCGCGCGGGAGATCCTCGGCGAATGACACGATGAAATGCCTGCCGATTATGCGAGCGGTTTGATTCATGTGGGAGAATATAAAACAGGCGCGCGGTTTTTGAAATATCAAACCGTGCAGACGGTATTTTTGCCGGCGCCTTTGGCATGGTACATCGCCTGGTCGACCGCATTGATCAGGTCTTCCTCGGTCATGCCGTTATCGGGATAGGTGGACACACCGACCGAGACGGTCACTTTCAGTTTCGGAATACCGCCGCCGCCGCCGAATTCGGCACGTTCGACCTCGCCGCGAATACGCTCGGCTATTCGTTTCGCCTCGTTATCCGGTGTTTGCGGCAGGATGATGATGAACTCCTCGCCGCCGTATCGGCAGAGAATATCGACGTCGCGGATACACTGGCGAATAACGGTGACGAGTCGCACCAGTACCTGGTTGCCGACTTCGTGCCCGTAGTTGTCATTGAATTTTTTAAACCAGTCGATATCGAGCATGATCAATGACAGCGGCTGATCATAGCGAACGGCTCGGCGTTTTTCCTCGCGAATTTTATCCGAAAAGTACCGGAAGTTATAGACGCCGGTGAGGTCATCGATGATCGTGAGTTCCTCGGTCTTGCGGTGCAGGACGGCGTTTTCGAGCGCCATGGCGGCAGAGCGGGCGAGCACCGACAGGAAGGCCTCGTCCTGTTCGCTGAAGGCCTCGATGCGCGGGGACTCAGCAGTCAGTACACCGGTTGTTTTGGAGTGCGTAATCATCGGCACGACCATGACCGATTTCGCAGATTGCAGGAGCGGACTATAATCGTCTCGCTCCGTGAGATCGGTACGAATCGATTTACCGCTTCGGGCGACGTTATAGGCGAGGGACATTTCATCGCGGCCGATGGTGCTCAGCTTCGTGTCTTTGACGCCGCCGACCAGACGTCCTCGGTAAATAAGATTTTCGCCCGGACCGACCAGGAGAATTCCCAAGGCCGGATAATCCAGCACCCGCTCGCCGATTTTCATGACTTCATTCAGGATTTCATCGAAATCAAGAATACCGGCAAGAATACGGCTGTTTTCATAGACCATTTCGAGCTGCGTATGGGTCTTTTCCAGTTCACTGGTGCGGCGGTTCAGGGTATTGAAGACTTTCAGGAGTCTCGTTTCCGACCGGCGAATGTACTCGGCCACATAGTTGACCGTCATGGCGAACAGCCAGATCATCCCCATGCGGAGGACGATAGCAAGAGGGGGAACCCGGGTGATTGTATCCAGGTTCCCCAGAATATACCCCGCCGTGATGAGAGCCGACAGAAGCACGGTACTCTTGGATGACATGACAAAGGCGCCCAACGGTGCGGTAAAGAAGTAGAAAATATAAAACTCCGACGCCATACCGCCTGTAAACCGGGTGAGAACGGTAATGAATGCGGCGTCGAAGCCTTTTGCTATCATGTATAGATAATCATAGTGATTGAGCTGTTTTTTCCCGAGAATCCAGGAGATTATCGTGAAGGTGCCAAAGGCGGCGATAAGTCCATAAAAGACGGTAATATTCTCGACGGATTCGTTGATGTACAGGTACCCGAGTAGTGAGCACAGAATAATCAAACGAGAGAATACATGTAAGGATTCTATTCGCGGCAGTGTAAATCTTGAGTCAGTATGTACTAATTTCATATGTGCTCACCCGGTACTCTACACTACTGTATCGGCGTGAGCGGTGAAAAATTAACACATGATCAGGATGTGAGCCGGACTTTTTAGATCATGGCTTATAAAGAGTTATCCGGCCGGATGCGCCTTTTCCCGGTATGTCCGGAAGGATTTGACGGATATAACGAGCACTCCGAGAGAAAGGGCCAGAAGCAGAATATCGGCGGCTATCAATGTGATTTTCCCGCTTGGGATATACGTATTGACCAATAAATAGACCAGCGCTGCCATTGTTGTGACGACCATGAACACGGCCGGTATGACGGTGTACCAGTTCCGGCGGCCCCGTTTTGTCAGCCAGACGGATACGGCAATCAGGGCCAGAGCGGCCATGAGCTGATTGGCGGTTCCGAACAAAGGCCATATCAATTTGAAGGCATTGAAATAGGCAAGGAGAAACATGATGATGACCGACAGGCCGGAATTGAACCAGAATCTGGTCATTATTTTCGGAACGGGATTAAATAACAGCGCCCAGAACTCCTCGAAGAGATAGCGATTCAGGCGGACGGCGGAATCGAGTGTCGTCACGACAAACCCCTCGATTAGGAGAATCCCCAGAATGGCTCCGATGGAAATGTTGATTCCGAGGCTGTTGTGGATAATGCCTCCGACGGCCAGAGCAAATGCAAGGACTGGATTCGAGGCGCCCTCTCCCCAAACGATATTGAGGTAATCATTATATGGGAGGGCCGACGCGATAGTAATCAGGACAAGGATAGCCAGCGCGCCCTCGAGTATCATACCACCGAACCCGACGCGGCGGGCGGCTGATTCGGAGCATACCTGTTTGCTCGATGTGCCGGATGCAACCAGCGAGTGAAAGCCGGAGATGGCTCCGCAGGCAATGGTTATGGCCAGCATCGGCCAAACCATCCCAAGATGTTCGATTCCGACATCCAGTGAGAATGACGGAAAGGTAATCGAGAGGCCGGAGAATCCTCCGATGAGAATGGAGACCATCAGCAGAGTCATGCCGCCATAGAGGATTTGAACATTGGTAAAATCGCGGGGTTGCAGAATCACCCAGACCGGTGTGCCGGCGGCAAACATGACATAGATGGAAATGATGACCATCCAGAGGGTCGGTGGCAACGATATCGGATAGAGAAAGCCGACGATAATCGAAACAAGACACACGATTCCGGCCAGGAAATAGCCATAACTTGTTTTCAGCGATTTGCGATAGAGGAGAAATCCTAATAGCGGCGAGAAAAGCGTGATGATGATGACAGATGTCGAGGCGATACCGCCGATGACGCCCATCGGTTGACCGTTGACATCAACGGTTTTAAGAAGTGATTGTCCGGCATCGAGAGATAATTTATCCAGCGGCCACATGGAGGTCAGCGATATCGCCGTCATGCTCAGGAAGGCCGACGTCACCAGAAAAATCATCAGCAGGGTGAACAGCAGGAAGAGAAACATACCGAAGCGGCCGAGGGAAATTCCGGCGATTTCGCCAATAGATTTGCCGCCTTCGCGAATCGAGGCGAACAGGGCGGAAAAATCATGGACGGCACCGAAGAAAATCGTTCCGAATACGACCCATAGCCAGGCAGGGGCAAAGCCATAGAGGATGCCGATGGTCGGGCCGATAATCGGCCCGGCGCCTGCGATCGTGGAAAAATGATGGGCAAAGAGAATATGGGTCTTGGTCGGCACAAAGTCTTTATTGTCGCGTTTGGCCTCGGCCGGTGTTTGTCGAGCGGGGTCTTCCCCCAGGTTTTTTCCTATAAAACGACCATAATACCGATAACCGATCCAGAGCAGGCCATAGGCGACAAAAAACGGAATGAGAATATTCATGTGACAACTCCGCCGCATTGCGGATGACAGCGGCCGGCTTTTCTATTGAGGGTCGATTCCGCTGATTTTTAGTTGCATGATTTACATAATATAATCATCTTGACCGGTAGCGACAAGGGAGTAAAACAATCACGGTGAAACATCGTTCTTTGAATCACGTAAATATATACGGGTCTAAACAGGACGACAAAACTATGAGAGCACGTTTTTTACAGGTGTCGATAGGGATTTGCATTGTATTGTGCGGATTGCTGTTGACACAAACGGCACAGGCACTGCAGTTTCACGCCGATGACCGGTATACGCTGATTCCGAGTGATACGGTTCGGGACGATTTATATGTTACCTGCGGCGGCGTAGGGCTCAAATTCGGTTCGGAAGACAGTAGTCCCGGCGGAGCATATATCGACGGTACCGTCCTTGGTGATATGTGTCTGGCCGGAGGGTCTTATCATTTCACCGGCGAAATTCTGGGTAATTTCAATACCGCCAGTCAGCGCGCAAACCTGCGCGGAAAAATTCACAATTCGGTGCGAATCGCTGCCCAAATGGTATCGCTGGATGCGGAAATCGGCAAGGACGCCATGATTTTTGCGTCCGAAATCGAACTCGGCAGTTCCAGTTCCGTCGGTCGAGATGTCTCACTAATGGGAAATGAAGTGTCGATCAACGGCGATATTGGCCGCGACGTCTATATTTTTTGTGATCAGGTTATTATTTCCGGCAATATCGGCGGTGATGTAAAAATCGAAGCCCAAAGCGTGACGATTGTCGGTCCGGCAGAGATTCAGGGAGATATTAAATACAAGGGGCCTCGAGAAATCAAGATGGACGATGATGTCATTGTCCACGGTGAGGTCGATTGGGATAAGACGGAGAAGACTAAGAAAGAAGACGAGGGTTCCGACATCGGCCTTGATATCGTCCTCTTTTTCTGCTCACTGACGACCGGTCTTATTCTCATTCCAATATTTAGGCAGCACACGGAATTAACCGTTCAGCAAATTCAAATAAATCCACTGGCGAGTCTGGGGATCGGATTCGTGTTCCTCTTTGCGGCGCCGTTCGCGATCCTTCTGCTGATGTTTACCATAATCGGTATTCCAGCGGCACTTATATTGTTATTCGCATATACCGTATTTTTCTATATTGCAAAGATTTATACATCGATCGTCTTGGGTGAGCTTATCATCAAGGCATTTCGCAAGAATACTCCTGTGAGAATGGGTTTAGCATTCGTTATCGGGTTGATCATCCTGAGCCTGCTGTTCAATGCGCCATATATCGGATGGATCGTTTATGTTCTGACGATATTCTTCGGATTGGGCGGGTTGTTGCGCGGCATGAATCAGTGTCGAAGAAAAATCAAATCGGCTGACAGTCCACCGCCTCAGGAAGACGCACTGGCGTAAAAACGACAACAGCCGATACGCGATTCGTACCGGCTGTTTTTTATTCCGCTAATCAGCGCAAATATCAGAAACCTTCAACGGTACCGCCGGGGCATCGATGATCGGCGACGCCGGAGACGAATTTACCGTCATCCGAGAAGCCGACGGCCATCACTTCTCCGAATGGCGTGCGCTCCTTCACATTGTGTCCTCGGGCAATCAATTCCTGCATGATATTGATGTCGAGTGTCCCCTGCTCGATATACAGAATATCCGGCTGCCATTGATGATGCACGCGCGGTGAATTGACCGCTTCGGCCAGGGGTAAATCGAAAATGCGCCGTTTGATGATCGTCTGCGCGACGGATGTAATGATTTTCGATCCGCCGGGAGAGCCGAGCGCCATATAGGGTCTTCCCTTGCGCATGATAATCGTCGGGGTCATCGACGAGAGCATTCGCTTGCCGGGCTGAATGGTATTCGCTTCGCCGCCGACCAGACCGAAGGCGTTGGGTTGTCCGGGAGCGATGGCGAAATCGTCCATTTCGTTATTGAGCAAGAATCCACAGCCGTCAACGACCGCCTTGGAGCCATAGGACAGATTAATCGTATAGGTCAATGAAACGATGTTGCCGTCGCGGTCGACAATGACGAAGTGTGTCGTCTGATCCGATTCCTTGCGTTTCGGTACGCCGGGCAGGATTTCCTCGGATGAACCGGCTTTGTTGGGGTCAATGGTCTGAATGCGGGTTGCGATGTAGTCCTTGTCGAGTAATTCTTTGGTGAAATTGTGCGTGAATTCGGGATCGCCGAGGTACTGCTCGCGATCGACGTAGGCTCGCCGCGCAGCCTCGGTGAACAAATGAATGAATTCGGGAGATTGTGCTGTGTATCGTTCCAGTTCGAATTGGTCGAGTATCGATAACATTTGTCCCATGACGATGCCGCCCGATGAGGGCAAACCTGACGCGTATATGTCAAGATCGCGGAACGTGAATGAGACGGGTTCGCGCCAGACGGTTTTGTAGGCGGCTAAATCCTCGGCAGTAATCAATCCGCCGTTCTGCAGACAAAAGGCGGCAATCTTTTCGGCAGTTTCCCCGGCGTAAAATCCATCCTTGCCGCCGGCCTCGATAAGACTGAGCGTCTGACCAAGATCTTTCTGGATGAACTTCGTTCCCGCTTGCGGAGGAGCACCATTCGGCAGAAAGATTGCGCTTGTCGATGCGTAGCTATTCAGATCATCCTGATGCTCGGCTATCGATTCGGCGAGATGCGGCAGAACCATAAAGCCGGTGTCGGCCAACAGACGAGCCGGTTTTACGAGTTCGGCCCAGTCGAAAACACCAAAGGTTTTGTGCAGTTCGGCCAAACCGGCGACCGTTCCGGGTGTACCGGCTGAAAGCGGCCCGACGGTGGCCTTATGTCGGTCGACCTGATTGTCCTCGGCAAGATAGCGCTTGGCATCGGATGCGGCCGGAGCCGTTTCGCGAAAATCGAGATAGAATACTTTTTGAGAATCTGCGATATATACCAGCGCGAGTCCGCCGCCTCCGATATTTCCGGCACTGGGCAGTGTTGCGGCAAGCGCGAAGGCGGTGGCACAGGCGGCGTCAACCGCGTTGCCGCCGTTTTCCAGTGTCTCCAGACCGATACCGGCTGCAATCGGGTCGGCGCACACGACGATACCTTGGCGGTATAGTTTTTCGGTTTGAATGTAATCGCAGGAAGAGAAGAAGAATCCACTGAGCAGAAGAATACATGCGAAGAGAGGAATAAATCGTTTCATGTCGTGCACTCCCGGAAAATCAAAAAAAAAGCAGGCCGCGTCAGCGACCTGCTTTTTCGAATACATGGTTGTTAGCTTTTGCCGACGAGCAACATTTTGCCGTCCGGAAATTCGATGTTGAGCTTAATGCCGTTTTTCAACTCTTCCACCGATGTCACCAGCGGTTTGTCGCGCTCGGCCGGATCCTCGGCATCGTTATTGTCGAACTGGTCGTACAGTTTGATGCGAGCGCCTTTGAAGCCGTATTTGCGCAGGTCGACTTTGAGCAGGATTTCCTTTTTGCGAATATCGGTCGCATCGCTCAATTCGCCCGCCGGGGGCGCCATCAGGAAGATCACATACTGTTTGTCGCTGCTTTGGACGATAACCTCGACATTCGGATCCGATACATATACCGGACTTTCCAGCTTTGACATCGAGAGAATCGATTCCAAAAATGACATCTTGCGGAAATTGCCGCCGGTTGCGATATCGAAGCTGAAGAAATAGACCTTGCCTTTGTATCGTGAGGAAACGACACCGACCGGTTTGTTTTTCACGGTCGCCAGTCGTTTGGTTTTAGAGTCTGTCGACTTAATTGTTCCATAAACATATGACAGGAACTTCGTATTTTTCTCGTATTCGACCTCGCCAATACCTTCGGCGAGATTTGTCTTGATATGCAATTTCTTCGATAGGACCGCGCAATCATTGCCGTCCTCATCATGTTTTGGCATAAGGCCTGCCAGAATGACATCGATGCCTTTTTCGGCCAGTTTAATGATGTTTTCCTGTGCCTCTTCCGACATGAATTCAGAAACCGGAATAAACACGGTTTTGAATTTCATTAACCGATCGACCTGAGCGATGTCGCCGACGCCATAGTCGAAGCAGAGGCGGCTGAAGTCGCGGCAGACGCCGTTGAAGGTCTCATGTAATAAGCGGTTGGCATAATTAAATTTTGTCGGCTCGGGTAACTCCGCCACCCATTGATACGGTCGATAGAATGCCGCCGCAATGGAGGTGTCCGATTGCAAGACGTTGATGCCCATCTTGGGAATCGAGATGTTAAGCCGCTTGATGATTTCGAATCCGGAGCCGATGGTACCATCGTTGCCGACCGGCGAGCCATACCAGTGATCGCGGTTGACGAACATGTAGTGATTCAATCCTTTGAAACCACAGGCCAGACCGGCCGTGATGAAAAACCGGCGGCGGCCGTCGGAAATCGGGAACATCACCTCGGATTGTTCCTTATTCGAAGTCATATTGCCTGAGATATAAGACGGTGCCCATGCGAAATCGGTCATAGTTCGCATATAGCGAGCCTTTTGCATCAGATCGAACGCCGTGCCGTCGGGAAAGACCGATGCTCCGACCAGGTGATCCTCGTCGCCCTCCATGCGAAGCGAGAATGCCGGAAGCGGATGCTCGCTGTCGAAATAGAGCGACCGGAAGAAGAACGGCAGCACGGTATAGGATTTGAATAAATCCTCGAGGCTGTTCAGGAAGTCAGATAGATACCATTCCTTGAAGTGGAACCAATCAAAGATGCGCGACATGTCCTTGGTATCGAGTTTAGAGAAATCGCGAGGCGGTTCGACCTCGTCGAAGGTTTTGAATTTCGTCTTGTATGCGTTGTTAAGATCTTTGATGTCTTTGTATTTGTTATCAAGATACGACGGAAACAGCGTTTTGACGATATAGTCGTTATAGTCGGCATCGCCGGCGCCCGTTTTGTGGCAGAATGAGGTTTCGAAGTCGAATTCGACCATGAATACCGGGCCGCGCGGGTGAATGTAATTGCGGGTCGTTTCGATGAGATTCTTGAAATAGTTTTTCAGGAAGTGCTGGAAGTGCGGATGCATATAGCTGACGAGCTTTCCGCCTTCGACGCCGGTCGAATCGGTCAGTGGGACTTCTTCGCCTTGCGCATTGCGAGCCAACAACTCGGGATCTTTGATAACGAAATCCGGGAGGCCGCCGTTGCGCCATTGGCCGGAAACCCATGGTCCGGGACGCAGAATGACTTTGAATCCGAATTCTCTGGCCAGTTCGAGAAAGACGATCAGGTCCTTGCGAGAATCCTGGAAGCCATTGAAGTCGATGTCTTTGTTTTTACCCTGGTGGAGATTCCAGGGGACAACGGTAGAGATGATTCTGAAACCGGCGCGTTTGATGCGTTCGAAGCAGACGGACCAGTAGCGTTTATCTACACGAAAATAGTGCATTTCCACAGAGAAGGGGTAGTAGATATCTTTACCGATATTCAACCGATTTTGGTCAACACCTAACATATAACTCCCTGCGTTTCAAGAACATAAAATATTAGCCCGCATTAGTCGATTATAGATGGTAACACAAATAGTATGTAAAGTCAACAAAAATCCAATGTAGGTCATTGGACGGCAGTGAATAACAGTATACAGGACAAAAAGATGGAAGCATCGTATTGCAATCAAACAGGTTTTCTTCCCGGAGAAAAATGACGGCAGGTACAAAAAAATATGAAAACATTTTCACACGCACTAACTAATTACTAAATAATAAGTTATAGCGTTTTCAACAATGTGGATATCGATGTTGGTAAGTTATTATTACACTGGCAGTTGAAAAATTGAACAATTTATCGGAGTTATCAACAATAAGGCGTCACTTGAGGAGCACCATTTTCTTTGTTTCTATAAGTTCTTCCGATTCAAGACGGTAAAGATATATTCCCGATGCGACCGTCTGCCCCGATGCGTCTCGACCATTCCACGAGACATCGTGTTCTCCGGCATCATAGTCCTGATCGGCCAGTGTCCGGACGATTTGCCCGAGAATATTGTAAACGGTGAGTGAGACATGGCCTCGTTTGGCGATGCTGAACCGAATCGTCGTCGCTGGATTGAACGGATTGGGGTAATTTTGACCCAGACTATATGTTAATGGCAGTTGGGTATCGTCATCGGTATCGGTTGGATTGAGCATTTTGACGGGATAGCAGAGCATGCCGCTGTAGCGGGTCGGCATAAGTTCGGATTCGTACAGCCCCCAACCGGTCATGGAGCCGAATACGCCCGTGTCGACACAGATTGTTTTGACTTCGTCGATGCCGACGCCGCCGGGAATGAATGTGAGGGCGATCATATCCTCTGCCAAATCAGCAGACAGACCTGCAACATCGACACTCGTCGCTGAGCCTGAGAAAATAATAGAATCCTCGTCAATGCCATCCATATTCGTCTCGGCGACAAGAAGGCCGCCGGTGGCATCCCAGGTATCTGTATGCGGGATCATGCGGCTATCGAGTAGTGTGACTGCCTGTGTGGTCGCTCCGAGGCCGCCGGTTTGCGGCTCATATGTCCAAGAGGCGCCGTCGGGCGATGATATGACGAATCCAAGCTGTATTTGGCTCAGTATACGAGGATTTTCGATGGCGATACGAAGCTGATAGGGACGGTTGGTGCCATCGACAAACATCGTATCCCCGTCTCGCATGGTGTGGTCATTGGCGACATCGAACAGAGAGATAGCGGCAGAATTGAATACGCCTCGAATTAACCCATCGTTGACCAGCGGGATATAGACATAGTCCGCCTCGATATCCAATGCGAACGGGTTTTCTATGGCTTTCGGCGTCATTGGTCCGCGCAGGCGTTTATCGAATGCGAAGCCGCCGGTCGGGCCGACTTGCGCCTTGAGGAAATCCGTGTAATCACCGGGCAACCAGAGTGTGTCGATATCGAGTTCATGATGACTTATATAGAGTGTATCGACTGAAAAATAAGCGGTAAAGTAGTCATGATGGCCAAAATCTAAGAATGTGGAATCGAAGAGAATAAAGCCGACATACAATTGCGATGAATCATTGACAATATCGGCGCCGAGGTAATCTCCGGATGCTCGTACCGGGATATGAATTCGCACTGAATCGCATTTGACCCAAGGCAATCCCCATGAGAATCCGGTCCCGGCTGCGGTCAGGGCGGAGTCATTCCAGATGGTCGTACGAAGACTGAATCCATCGACTCGTCCGTCCCACATGATATTTTCGACGATCAGCGTATCGGCCTCGCCCGGATCATCGGCGTCCTTTACGGCATTAAAAACTGTAATAATAACAAGTTGCGAGTCTGCCTCGACATCATCCTCGGCGATGAATGTGAACGAGAAGTCGCGCTGGGAGCCGACGTCGGCCGTATCGACGAGGGAGAAATCGGCATAGAATTCGAAGTAGCCGGTAGAATCGCCGTAATCGACGAAGGAATAGAAATCCGGGTCGAGTGAATCCTCGGGGGCGCTGACGACGGACAGTCTTGGTTCGGGGCCGACGGAATCGACATCGGAGACAATGACATCAAAACGGACGAAGCTCCCTTCGGTAATTGTCTTATCGCTAATAGTATTCAGGACCGGCGGGAAATTCGACTGAAAGACTTCGACCGAGATGGTAGTTGTATCCAGCGAGAATGATCCGGGGATTGCTCCGTCGGTACTATCTGATACCTCAATGAGGAAATCATACATTCCGCCCTGCGTCAGGTCGGGGGCGAAGGTCAGCGTACCGGTTGTGTCATCGTCCTGTGTGAAGGTGAGATTGGGGGCGGTGCTAAGCAATGTCAGAAGGAGTGCCTGTCCCGTTAATCTGTCGGGGTCGGATGCCGTTACCGTGTATTCCAGGAATTCGCCTTCCTTGACGGTCAGGCTGACATTTTCAGGTATGAAATACGGCGGCTGGTTACCCGCATCCAGAACAGTAATGGGGAAATCTATGGAATCAAGATAGACGTAGTCAGTTATATAAAATCTGACGATGTACAGGCCCTCCTGTAAATAGCCCGGGATAAACCAAAAATAGCCGGTATTGTTTCCATTGTCGCCGAATTCTCTGTTACCGTCCGGTAGATTCGCGGCTGAGAGCACACAAGTGACGCCGTTTGGGTCGTTGGCGGTAAGCCTGATATGGAGGCTATCCCCTTCCGTAACAGACGCTGCCGCAATCGCCTGCCCCAAAGTGTCTCGAATGAACAGGGTAGGCGGATCATTGGGGCCGATGACCCGGAGGAGGTAATCTTTGGTAACGGTGGCAAGGGAATCATCTGTCGCCTGAAACGTGATGGTATAGGTACTGTCATACTGGGTTTCATCCGGTGTCCAGGAAAACAACCCCGAATTATCGCCATTGTCGGTAAAACCGGCGCCTGTCGGCATGTTCAGCGCAGACAACGCCACAATACCGCCTTCATAATCGGTGGCGTATACCATTTTTTCCCAAGGCATTCGTTCTACGACGGTGTCGGCGACATCCGGAATAGAGTCGATAACCGGAAGCTGGTTGCCTGCATCGGCAATATCGATATGGACGATGAATGTATCCCGGAGATTGAGTGAATCCTCATCATCCAGGGCAATGAACGCGATATCGTATGCTCCCGCCTGTGAGAATGTCGGGATCCAGGAAAATTGAAACTCGCCATCGGTTGCGGTCGGTGATAAAAACGCATTGACCGGGGCATCATCCCCCAGCCGGGCCAGTGGATAGTGATGCGGGCTACCGAATGGATTGTTGTCGGGGTCTGTGGCGGTTACGGAAAATACCAGTTCCTCATCCTCTATTCCGCTTTGATCCGCAATCGGATCCCACACGGGCGGAACCTTTGTGTCAAGGATTTCGAAGTAGAAGAAAAATTCGGATGAATCGGCTCCATCGGAGGCTCGCGCCAGAATACCGGAAGATCCTTGTTCATAGTACAGCGGTGTAATATCGAAAGTCGCAATACCATTGCCGCTATCGACGAATAGGGCGGATATCGGATAAGCGACATCTATGGCAGTGGTTACCTCGGTCAGCGTATCGCGTATATATAGCGATAATGTAATCGGGTCGGATTCGGCATCGGAGGTTGATATCAGCCAGTTAGTCGTTTCGCCTTCGTAAATCGTGATCGTATCGATTTGATTGATGGGGCTTCCATCAATGATAAAGGAATCGAATGTCGGGGCATTCTGCGCCGCGGCGACTGTGCAAAGGGATACAATTACGATTGTCAGGAGCAGTTTCGACACCGGAGCGCTACCTTGTGTTTAGGGTCTTTTCATACCGCAGAAGTAATGTAATCCATTATCCGATATAGTCAATAGTATTATACAATTAGGGGGGAAATTAGACCAAAATTACAGGAAAACGGGCGGATGAAATGGCCGCCCGTTTTGTAATACTTATCGATTCACGCAGCCGGGCTGCGGGGCCGGGCCGCCGGTAAAGATATAGTAGATCAGATACACGGCATCGCCAACATTGACGGTACAGTCGGCGTTGACATCGGCCCAATTCATGATCGGGGGGCAAGCGCGCCCCTTGAAGATGAAATTTATCAGGGAGACGGCATCGCCGATATTGACGCCGTCATTGCAATCGACATTTCCCCACATGAAGGAATCCTCGATAACATTCAAATACAGGCTGTCGACCGTCGTCTGGCCACCGTCCGATGCCTGGATAACAATCCAGTGCTCGCCCAGGTCCTCGTCGGTCGGATTCCAGGTATAGTCGCCGGTCTGGCCATCGATTTCGCCGGGGCCGGAGATAATCGAATAGGTCACATTATCGCAGAGATCGACATCTGTTGCGGCGATATCGTCGATGGTTACCAAGTTATTCATGCCGATTTCGGCTCGCCAGATACCGGGATAGAGTTCCGGCGGGTTGCCGGAAACATCAATATACGCCGTCGTCAGACTCGCATATGGCGGGCAGTCCGTTGAAATTTCCAGGGTGATTTGAATTGTTTTACCGGCATCCGCCGATTCGGGCATATATGTCAAGGTTCCATTGCCGGTAATTGAGTTATAGTTTAGGTCAAATTGCCCGACTCCCGTACAATTGTCGATCCGATATTTAACACTATAGGGATCGCAGCCTCCGCCGGAACTTATATATCCAAAAGGAATCGTGATACTCGAACAATGATCCAGTGGGTAAGGAGTTCCTGAAATACCGCTGATAGTCGGCCCGCAATTGACAAGCTGAGTTACCGGCTGACAGCGGCCGCCTTCGGCCCAGCCGATAACAGGAATAACATCGCCGGTGTAATCCTGAAAGACCAGTGACCCCGACGGTGGAATAAAGGCCGTATCGAAGCAAATAATGCCGACTTCCTCTGGACTGCCGGCCGGATGCGGAATGAAATGAACATCCATCATATGTTCATACGAACCTGACGGCAAGCCGGGCGGGCCGGGTTGTACCGTCGATCCGCCGATGGCGAAGGAATCGGCGCCGATCATGTCAATGTCATAGGGTTGTAAAACAATGCCTCCGGTTGCGGTCCAGACATCTTCGGGCGGATACATGCGGCTGCCTTCGACGACCGTAACAAATCCGTCGCCATCGGCATTTGCCCACTCCCACGTCGTGCCGACTGGCGAGGATATTTCGAGTCCCAGAATAAAGCCATAGAGGGGAGTATCGTTCTCGAAGTAGATTTGCAGCGGCATATCCACATCATAGTACAAAGAATCGCATTGACAATATATATCGACCATATTCATGGCCGGTAAAGATTGTGGGAAGAGAAGACACAGTGGCAAGAGAAGAGAAAAAGCGAGGAGAGACGTTAGTCCTTTTTTCATTTTTTCCCCCGATACAATAAGCGCTCAGATATGTATTGTATTCATATATAATATATAAAAACATCCATATTATGCAATAGAAAAACCCCTTTAATACAATAAAGGGGTTTTTATTAAATGACGTGCAACTGCTCGATCAGCGCATCAGGACCATCTTCCGGGTCTCGACGAATTCGTCGGTGATCATCCGGTATAGATAGATGCCTGAGGCAACTGCCTCGCCTGCGCTGTCGTCGCCGTCCCAGATAGCCGTGTGTTGTCCGGCCGATTGATCGGCATCGACCAGCGTATTGACGCGTTGCCCGAGGACATTGTATACCTCTATTGCGACGTGTCCGCCGTGGGCCAGGCTATAGTCGATTCGGGTCGTCGGATTGAACGGATTCGGATAATTCTGGGACAGGCTGAAGACATCCGGCATGACGCCGTCATCTCCGACATCCAGAATTATGCCGCCGCCGCTCAGGACATTGTAGTCCAGGCGTCCGCTGAATCCGGGAACATAGGTACGACCGTTTACATCGACGAAGATAAAATCTCCGGCCGGGCCGACCTTACCGACATTCACATCGAATGCGCATTCGGCCGTATCCGTCTTCGCCAGTGTAAAATAGTAATTAATCATGTGTTCCATCGGACCGGCTGGCAAGAAATTATCCTTGCGACTGCCGCCGACGAGAATCGAATCGCTGGGTATGGCATCCGAATTGACGGCATTCACGAGAAAGCCGTCAAAATCGAACGATCCGGTACCGCTGTCGGGATCCAGCCGGGCGTTGTCCTCCACCGTTACTGCGGGAAACCCGTCATAGGTAGCACCGCCTCGAGTAATGCCATCCGGCTGTTCCTGCCAGTTGATCCTCAGATTGGAATCGCCCCCGAAAACTAAACCGATAGACATGCCATAGACCGGATCATCGTTTTCGAGAGACAGTTCCAGCCGATAGAGAATCGGCACATTGTTGTTGTCCGTATAGATGTCCGCCCCGTTGGCTATCGCGATGTCCTGGGACACATTATACAGACGGATCGCGACCGAATCGGCCGACATCGCTGCGGTTGCGAATAAAATAATAACAGAAAAGAAAATCATGAGAAATTGTTTCATGAAGATACCCTCCCCTTAAAGTGAACGCTATTTGCCGGACGAGTCGCATAATCCATATGCGCAACTCGTCCGATTATTCCAAGTGAGGGACTCGGTAGTGTGAGGGCGCGCCTGCAAATGGCGCTACCGCACGAGAATCATTTTACGGGTTGTGACAAACTCACCGGACATCATCTTATAAAAATACATGCCCGATGCGACCGCATTGCCTGCTGCGTCTTCTCCTTTCCAGTACACGGTGTGTTGCCCGGCATCCATTTCGCCGTCCACCAGCGTTTTGACTTTTTGTCCGAGAATATTGAATACGATAATCGAGACGTCGCCTCTCCTGGCCAGGCTGTAATCAATTCGCGTCGTGGGATTGAACGGGTTTGGGGTGTTTTGCGCCAATGAATAAATATCGGGCTGATTTCCATTGTCATCCACATCGCTGGCACTTTGGACGGCAAATTGCAGTCGGCCGCTGAAGCCAGGCCTGTAAGTTCTAATCCCGGCCGAGAAGACGAATTCGCCTGCATTTCCCACTTTTGCAGAATCTATGGCAAAGGTGAGGCTGGATGGTCCGTTGTTGGTCAGCGTAAAATAGTAATTCAGCATGTGCTGCATCGGTCCGGTTGCCAATCCATTATTCAAGCTGGCGCCACCGAGGATAATTTTATCCGGTGGGACGGAATCGATATCGTCTTCGAAAATCAGCAGGCCGCCAAGGTCAAAAGAACCATCTGAAGAGGGATCCAGCCGAATATCGTTTACGATCGTAATCGCCTGAAATCCGTTTCCCTGTCCGTTTTCGCCCCATCCTCCCGGCTGGGGCTCCCAGTTGATGCCCAACCCGGCATCACCGGTGAATGCGAATCCGAGCGATATCCCTTCGAGTACGGTTTCATTTTCTATAGACAGCTCGAGCCTGTATAAAATAGGCGTCCCGCTCGGTGCAAAGGGACGAAGAACCGCTCCGTTCATGACCGGTATTCCATCATAGGCATTGAAAAGCCTGACTGCCACTGAATCTGCGGCTGCGCCGGTTGCAGCACAGACCACGACAATCACACAGCAAATCGCAAGAGATTGTTTCATGATAGTGCCCTCCCCAATTAGTGCACGCCACAGGTTGGACGGACGGTCCGCCCTGATTGTGCAAAACGTTTGGGTATTCCTTGTGAAGGACATTCGGCGGTGTGCGGTGAAAAATAGTGATTGAGGGAGCGCTGTCTGTAATTAAGATAAGTAACACGGGTTTATTATGCAATAAAAAAAAGCCCTCTCTTTCGAGAGGGCTTTATAATTTCATGCGAATTGATTATCGCACTACTTCATCAGGACCATCTTATGCGTCTTGACGAAATCGTTCGTGACCATCTTGTAGAAGTAAATACCGGAGGCGACGGCATCGCCGGAGGCGTCATCACCATTCCAATAAATGGTGTGTTCGCCGGCATCCATTTCGCCGCTGACCAGAGTATTGACTTTCTGGCCGAGGATATTGTAGACGGAAATGTTGACTTCCGTTTTACGGGCCAGGCTGTAGTCGATGCGAGTGGTCGGGTTGAACGGGTTCGGGAAGTTCTGTGACAGGCTGAAGACGTTCGGCACATTGCCATCGTCTCCGACCGCAGAACCGGCCCAAACGGTGTAATTCAGCTGACCGCTGAATTTCGGATCAAAGGCCGTTCCGCTGCTGTTGACATACTTGAATTCGCCGGCCGGACCGACCTTCGCGGAGTCAATTGTCAACGCCAAACCGGTGATACCCGGATTGGTCAGCGTGAACCAGTAGTTGAAGATGTGGTCCATGGGACCAGCCGCCCAGCTATCGAGCAGGGAAGCGCCACCGAGAAGGATATCATCCGGAGGAATCGAATCCATATCATTTTCGGTAACCAATAGGCCGGTCAGATCGAAAGGACCGTCATCGGTCGGATCCAGACGACCAGCGGCTTCAACGGTAACACACTGCAAGCCGGTGTTGATACCGGTCGGGCCCCAACCACCAACCTGCGGTTCCCAATTAATCATCAGACCGGCATCGCCGGTAAATTTCATACCGAGCGAAATACCGCCCAGCGCAACGTCATTTTCCAGCCACATTTCCAGGCGATAGACAATAGTCCCACCGCCATCCATCTCTGTGAAAATATTGGCGCCGTTGTCTACCGCGACATCTTCCGTCACGTTGTAGAGCCGGACGAAAACAGAGTCAGCCGCCTGGGCAGTACCAAACAGCAACACTACTGCAAAGAAAATCGTTAACAGTTTACCTTTCATACGCTCATGCCTCCATGCGCAAAACTTTTTGCGTCTGTTTATGGGTTTCTTACTTGTATTACACCTCTGCCTCAGACGGATTTCGAGACTAAATCGTCTTGTAAACTACGAAAATTCCGTCTCCAGTCAATAAAAAAAATACTTTTTTTTGCCTCGGCCCCCACGGCTCATCAAGCCGGTGGCGGCGGACCTCCGTTAAATATCCAGTTGACCAGGTATACGGCGTCACCGATATTCACCGACAAATCCGCGTTCGCATCGCCCGCATAGATAGTCGGGAAATCGATCGGTGGCAGGCCTCCTTTGAAAATGTAGTTTACCAGATACACCGCATCTCCGATGTTCACAGAATAGTCGCCGTTCGCATCGCCGCGCTGATATGCCGTAATCGTAACTGAAACCGGAACGAACGCCGGCACAAACTCCGTCATCATATTTGTAAACATGAGTGAATCGGAAGTTCCAAATATTGCCTTGTCAATTATCAATGAGCCGGCGCCGGTGGTCGTGAACCAGAGTGTCAAAATCGTACCGTCGCCGGGCGCCAGAGCGTCCTTGGCCGTCGTCTGTGCGGCCTTCATCGAGATAACTACCTTACTCGAAGACTGGCCGGGGATATCGATATAATCGAAATAATCGGTTCTCGTTCCGGTCGTCACGACAGAATCGAATGTGAGTCGAGGCGTACCGACGGCCGGGAATGTCACGACTATTTTCATTTCGTCAATGAGCACATCGTTTTTCAGTTTCAGATCGACGGACAGCGGCTCTCCCAGTTGCAGTACGATGGGATCGGCATATATCGTATCGGCCGACACGTAAATATAGTTCTTCTTCACTTCCGTATGCGTACCGTTGGGATCAGTGACTTGTAATGAAACCGTTTTGTAACCGGGTGTCGTGTATTGCGCGCTGGGATTCGGATCGGTCGACGTGAATCCGTCATCGAGGTCCCAGTTGCGAGACGTGGCAGCCGGGGAAAGATCGGTGAAGTTGACGGACAGCGGAACATGCCCGGACAGCACTCCGGCGATAAAAGCTGCCGAGGGAGCATCGGATAGTGAGTTGTGTGCATTTATCCTGCCACTGCCGAGATTACCTGCCAGGAACTGAAAATCGTTAATGCTGTCGGCCCTGTTGATAATCAGGGTATCGATTTCATTCTTGTCGTAATCAGGATAATGCGATTTAATCAACGCGGCCAGACCTGCAACCATCGGGCAGGCCATCGACGTCCCGGTATAGGTGGCGAAACCGGCGGTATAGTGATTCGATACCGTCGAATAGATATTGTTACCGGGAGCGGCAACTTCCACCCAGGTGCCGTAATTCGAACCGCTTCCAGATCCCCAAACCCAGCGATTGTCCGATGGGTCGGTCGCGGCGACGGAAATCAGACCGGCGAAGGTGGCGAAGTAATCGGGACTGTCGGCGTTATCATTACCGGCGGCATGACAGAAAACGATACCGGCGGCGATGGCGCTGTTGACTGCAGTCCGGAGAGCTGACGTATATGAAGAGCCGGCTGAGTAGCTGATAACATGGGCGCCGTTATTGACCGCATAGTTGACGGCTTCGGCAACAGCCGACATGGTCAAAACGCCGTTTTCGAATCCGCCGTCATTGACGGAATAACCGGCTCGCAGGCACATAATGCGGGCGCCGCGATCGGCGAAGAATTTGCTCCAGCCGCCGGCCGTCCCGCAGCCGCCGTAAGAATTGTTCGTGACGGCAGCAGCGATACCGGAACAGTGGGTTCCGTGTCCGTTAAAATCCTTCGGATCATTATCCTTGACCGAGCCGTCTTCACCCGGCCAGAGATTCGAACTGCTCGAGACGAAATCATATCCGACCAGATCATCTGTGTATCCATTGCCATCGTTATCGGCGGAGTTGATATCGGTCGAATCAAATACGACCATATCGCCGTCGATATCCTCGCCGGGATTAACCCAGATATTGTTTTTCAGATCGGGATGATAATATAGTACACCCGTGTCGATGATTGCGACGATGGCCGTATCCGAACCCTGCTCAATATCCCACGCCTGGCGGGCATCGATGTCGACGCCGCTGGACTGATAGACCCACCACTGGCTGGACTGGGACGGATCATTGGGAATGGCGGCTATCGGACAGGCAATATCCTGCTCGATGCTCAAGACATTCGGGTTGGCGGTTAATGCTTCGAGGAAGCGGGCCTCGTCTTCACCTTCGGGGAGGCGGACGACGTAATAACGACTTAATTCATTGGATTTGTTTGTATTTCCGGGAAAAAGTTCTCGGACTTCCTCGGCCTGATACGAATCGAATACGGCATCGACAGATGCGATACCGACGCGATACATACCGAATCCGCTGGAGAGCGTCGACAACTTGGCATCATCGGCAAAGCGGATTATATATTGCCCCGGAATTTTCATTTCTCGCTCGAGCGTCGAGGGAATCCCCGGCAGGGCTCGACCGAACGATGTCGCGGTTAACACCAAACAACAAAGAAGTAATACCTTGAGAACGCAACGCATTATTTAGCTCCGGCTTAAAATTAAATGCTTCTTCCACCTGAGTAACTTGGCGGGTATATAATTAGTATCAGTGGCCACCTGTAATATACCCTAAATTTCGAATCGGTCAACGCTTGTTTTCATGTAATTTTCACCCAACCCACGAAAAGCGAAGCTGTTAGCTAAACCGGCGGGTGTCGCCATCCGCCGGTTTCAAAACAGATTGCCTATAGTCAGTAACCTCTCGTGAACTCAATAAGTTCCTCAATCTCCGCGACTATCTCGATCACGGCGGTGGCGGGGGGCCGCCTTTAAAGATATAGTTAATTAAATATACCGGATCCCCGATATTGATTCCGCCGTCGGCATTGGCATCGCCGGCATAGACTGTAGGATAGTCGATCGGCGGCAGTCCGCCCTTAAAGATGTACGAAATCAAATACACGGCATCGCCGACATTGATACTCGTATCGCCATTGGCGTCGCCTCGCTGGTAGAGAGTAATCAACACCGAGGCGGGAACGACGGTCGGCTTGTAGACCGTAAATCGATTCTTGAACTGGAAACTGTACGATGAACCGAAGGTTGTCGTATCGACCTTAGCCGTCCCGGCGCCGGAGGTCGAAAAGTACATTTTCAGAATCGGGCCGTCGCCCGGCGGAAGCGCATTTTTGCCGGTCGTCTGCGCCGCCTTGAACACGAAAACCGCCTTGCTGCTCGACTGCCCGGGATTATCAACATAGTCGAAATCCTCGGTCCTGGTTCCGGCAACCGTAAAGGAGTCAAGGACAAAGACCGGCGAGCCGGTGGCGGGAAATGTCACCGGAACGGTGAATTCGTCTACCGGCACACTGTTTTTCAGATTCCAGACGACTTCGACATCGGCGCCGAGCTGAGCCGATTGCGGTGCGGCATAGAACGTATCGGCGGTGACATAGACCAGGCGTTTCTTGTTGCGGAAGTGTGAACCGCTCGGTCCATCGATTGTCAGGCTGACATCATAGTAGCCGGGGCTCGTATAGGTATGCATCGGATTTTGATCCGTCGACGAGCCGGCATCACCGAAATCCCAGTCCCACGAGGTGGCATCGATCGAATTGTCGGTGAATGTTACGGTCAGCGGAGGCGCGCCGTACTGTATCGATGCGGAAAAGAGCGCTGACGGCCAGCCGGCCAGGCAGTTTTCCAGGTTCAGTCGTCCGCCCCCCAGTTGGCCCGACAGATAGTACGGATCATCGATACTATCGGCTCGATTCACGAGGATCGTATCGATTGTCGTTTTGTCCAAGGCCGGATAGTGTGATTTAATTATTGCCGCGGCGCCTGCAACCATCGGTGCGGACATCGATGTTCCCCACAGTGTTGCGTAGGTTGCGGTATAATGATCCGAGTAAGTCGAATATATCTGTGAGCCCGGTGCGGCCAGGTCGACCCAGGTGCCGAAATTGGACGAACCGTATTTTTCGTCGTCCGAGTCCGTATTGGCGACTGACAGCACTCCCGTATAGGTACCGAGATAGCTCGGAGAATCGGCGCCGTCATTACCTGCGGCTTCGACAAAAACGATTCCCGAATCATTGACGCGGTGCATCGCGGTATTGAGAGCCGACGTAAACGACGAGCCGGCCGAAAAACTGATGATGTCGGCGCCGTTGTCGACGGCATAATTGACGGCTTCGGCAACGGCTGACATGACGACCAGACCGGCTTCGGTGCCGTCATCGGGATCGACAGCCGAATAGCCGACACGCAGGCACATGATCTGAACACCGCGGTCGTAGTACATGGTTCCCCATCCGCCGCAGGTACCGGCCCCACCGATGGCGTTATTGGTCGAGGCTCCGGCGATACCGGCGCAATGCGTTCCATGGCCGTTGAAATCGCTGGGATCATTGTCCTTGGTCGTACCGTCTTCGCCGGGCCATGGGGTGGCGCTGCCGCCGGCAAAGAAGTCATATCCGATAACATCGTCGGTATATCCATTGCCGTCATCATCGCCGGTATTGAAATCGGTCGAATCAAAGACAACCATATCTCCGTCGATATCTTCGCCCGGATTAATCCAAATATTGTTTTTCAAATCGCTGTGCAAGTAATTGACGCCGGTATCCATAATGGCCAGGATAACGGTATCGCAGCCTGGTTCCTTATCCCAGGCCTCATAGGCATGAATATCCTTGCGGCTGGCCTGATAGACCCACCATTGGCTGGTCCGGCCGGGGTCGTTCGGTTCGGCTCGAACCCGGCACATGATATCCTGCTCGACACTGAGCACATTCGGGTTGGCGAGAAGGGATTCGACGAATTGTTTTTCCCTCTGTTTATCCTCTATTCGCACCAGATAAAACCTGCTCATTTCATCAGATTTGTCCGTTCTGGTCGGGAACAGGGGGCGTACTTCGTCGGCTTGAAAATCATCAAACACACGCTCCACGGATGGGATGCCCAGGCGGGAGAGACCGAATCCCGAGGCGACGGCATCGAGCCGGGCATCATCCGCAAAACGGACGATATATTGGCCCGGAATCGGGATTACCTCATTGTCCCCGGAGGAAGCGGCGCCCACTGCGGGAATCGCCAAAATAAACAGAGTACAAATGATACAGAAGTGAACCACATATCTCATTGGCACTCTCCGATTTAATTTTGAAAATAACCTGCTGGCGGTAGCGGGTAACGGATCAGAAACATACGTCTACTACCTTATAATATACGTCTATTTTAGTATCGGTCAACCGTTCTTTTCTCTTGAGTCCGAGTATTTTAGCTCAAAAAAAAGGCCGTACCGGAAAATCCGGTACGGCCCGAGTTATCAATTAGCCGAGGCTAATAAACTAGTTGATACATCCGCACTGCGGAGCCGCACCACCCTTAAAGATGTGGTTAATCAGGTATACCGCATCACCGATGTTCAGACCACAGTCGTGGTTGGCGTCAGCCGCGTTCATACAAACAGGAGCCGGGCCGCCCTTGAAGATGTGGTTAATCAGGAATACCGCGTCACCGATGTTCAGACCGCCGTCATTGTTGGCGTCACCGGCCACGACGCAGCAGTCCGTCTGGCAGATTTCGAAGGTTTCGATGAATGTGTTGGCATCATCGACCGCAGTCTGCAGAGCGCTCAATCCGGTTTTGACCGTGACGAGAATCATACAAACTTCGGCGGTATCACCGATGGCGAGATCATATTCACCGAAGGTCACCAACATTGACAAGTCAGTGTAGGTGGATTCAGGCACCGAAGTGGTGTATTTGCTGAATCCTTCGTTGTTGGCCATCAGGTCATAGGTAGCACCCGGGGCCATCGGGGCCGCATTGCCATACGGGCCTGAAGAATACACATACGTCGCATTATCGAACGTCATGGCATTCAACGGCGCGTTAACTGTCGCGATAGCGGCAAAACGATCGTCAGAATCCTGACCGCAACCGGCTTCACCGGAATCATCATATTCCGCACCATATTGATAAATCATGTTGCGGGAAACGTCGTAATCGGAACCGTTGTTGGAGGCGGTATCTGACGGGACGTCCCAGTCGATAAATTCGCCGACATAGACGTTATTCACGGCTGCTGTCGTGGCGAAGATTTTCAATTTCTTGATGATGAATTCGCAGTTACCGGTCTTCGGGGCATAGTATTCAACTATGAAACCGACTGAAGAGTCAGCAACGGTGAACTCGGAGGTTGCGAAGGTGTAATCGGAACCACTGGAATCGACGACGAGCGAGGACAGCGGGCGGAGACCGCTCGGATCTGTCCATGCAGTCGAGTAGGCCATGAAGCGAAGCGTGTCGGTACCGTCAATGCGGGAGATGATCGGAGATCCATCATAGAGATAGATTTCAGGAGTCGTGTTGATATTGAAGGTATCGCAATCGTCGATGTAATCCATCGCCGAATTCGCTTCGTTGTTAACCAATTCGCCCTGGTTGTAGATTTTGAGACGCTTGCAGGACGTGGCTATGACTGCGGATTCCACGGACGGACGGTTGCTGGCAACGACCAAGCAAGCCGGAACTTCACGCGGGCTGCCGATGGCATCGTGGGTAATCACGATTTCACCGACCCATGTTGACGGATCAGCCGCACCGGCAGGAGCGGTGAATGTCAGGTCGATATCGACCGTGGCGCCACCGGCGGCAAGGGCGCCGCTGGACGGGGCCGCGGACATCCAGCCGGACCCATCGGTATAATTAAACGTGATGGCCCAGTTGTTGACCAGAAGACCAGGGTTGGATGCCGTGAAGGTCACGGTGGTATCGCCACCTGGATCGCACCAGAGGACCTGCTGACCGAAGCATTCGCCAATGCCAAAGCCGAGGTTGTCTGACCACAGCGGTTCATACACAACGTCGCGGCATGGGGTGGTCCACCAGATCACCGGGTTAATCGTCCAGACACCGGATTCGGTCTGTACGCAGCCGCCCGGAGCCTTGTCATTAATATAAACGATATCGAGAACTTCCTGGCCCTGGTTGGCACCGGCACAGTCTTCCGTGCGGCTGAAGCGAGCCATGGAGCCCCAATATTCGCTGTTACAGGTACCATGAATCGTGGTATCCGTAATGTCTTCCGGAATACAGCCGGTCGGCGTAGCCGGAGTGTTGGTGACGCGCTGGGCTCTATCCCAGTTCACACCACCGTCGTCGGAAGCAGTCATGTACAGGTAACCGTTAACGACATTGTTTTCGTTATCGACGTCACCGCACGGGTTGGCCAGGCTACCGAACTGCGTGTAGAGAACATACAGATTACCGGCATTGGCGCCGCTAATACATTCGGAAATCGACATTTTGGCAACGTCCGTACCCCAGGCGTGTGCATAACAGGTACCGCCGGTATCCCAGTTGGCGATGACAACCTGACGGATAGTCGTGTTATCTTCTGACCAATGGAAGATACCACCGTTACGACGGAACAGAGAAGTCGTATCGGTCCACTCACGGCAACCCCAGACAACGTGCAGATTGTTGTCGGAAGTAATCAATGCGGAGATGTCGCAATACGCTTTGTAATCGCTCATCGGATCATACTGGGTGATGTTACCGCCCGAATAGGTGCCGAGTTCGACAAGGCGAGCAATCGACGGGCTGCTGGTGCTGGTCGTCGGGGAGCCGGCCCACGCCGCGCCCTGATCGGTGGCAACCGCATACCAAATGTCGTTTTCATACTGGCTGTCGAATTCGCTGGACGTATTCTGACGATAGGCAACCGGAGCATTCCAGACGATAGCGACTTTGTCGCCGTCATACTGAGCAACCACGGTGTGGTTGAGGTTCATGATCGTGTCGATGACATGCTGGTCGGACCAGACAGCAGTCGGAGCCTGATCGCCGTAACCACCGACGCGGCGCCAATAGCTGATGGTCTGCGGGTCGCCGGCCTGACCACCGGATTCGGAACCCACCATGTGGAGAACCGTTTCCGTACCGAGCTGATAGGCGACTTTCGGCCAGATCGACTCGTTGGAGGTCGGGTTGCCGGTACCGTTGTTCAGATACCAACCGAATTTGTCTGTCGGCGCATCGGGAGCAAACAGCGCGAACGGCTCGCCGGTCGCAACGAAGTCCCAGTACGCATACGGGCTGTACACCTGGCCATCGGACTCGTGGCCGACGGGAATACCCAGGTTCTGGTCGACGTCGACATCGAGGTCGACATAACCGGCGCGGCCGATAAGGCTCACGTCGACACCACCGGCGGCAAACGCAAACACCGACGGACAGGTAACCAGATTATAGGCCTGATAGTATACACTGCGGTTCGTGTTGGCGATATCATCGTCGTCCTGCCACATCCAGTCGAAGTGAATGTAACCGGAACCGCGATGTTCGACCTGACGACCCATCGTGCAGTTCTGCTGATAGCCATAGGTCGTGAAACCGAGGGTATCAGGATTTGAGATTGTCTTCGCGCCAAGCGCAATGGACGCATTGTCCTTTACGACATCAGTGGCAGCGGCGTTTACATCAGCCGGGAAACCGAAGGTCGGAGCGTGGCGAGCCGGGAAAGAGGCTCTCTCGTGGAACGGTTTCACGCGCTCTGTAGCGCCAAATACTGAGGCTGTCAACAGCGCGACAATCACGAAGGAGAGGAGAAACATTGCTGAAAGTTTCCTCGTCATTTTATTCTCCTTTCATGAGAACATTGGTTAGAAGGTAACTCCTCAGGTTGCTATTATTGAATTGCTTTTTTTGCGATGTGCTGAACGCCCACCTTTGTGATGTATGCGTGAATATCGACTGACCGAACCCGTCAGTGAAGAAGATACGATCGAAATTTTTCAGCCGCGACTACTAATTGACAATTGAATCGATATTGCACGCTTTCGAAGTAAGATGTGAGGGTACTTTGACTACATCAAAGATATTTCTCACTCGAAGCATACTGTTTGAATCGCTTCGCCCCATTGGCTGTTAACTCGGTGAAGTAACTCAAACAGTACCCACCACGTTTCCTATTCTACATCGCCACTACAGGGCACAAAACCCCATAGACCCAAAGTATAGGTAAAATAAGGTCAAGTAACATTTTTGTCAAGCCTTTTTCATGGCCGATGCCTCTCGTAATTGCCTGTAACGCATAAAAAAAGCCGTGCCCGATGCACGGCTTTTTTAAGTAATTATTCATCCGTTATTCGACCGGGGGCGGTCCTGCCCGGAAGATATAATTCACGAGATACAAGGCGTCGCCAATATTCACACGCGGGCCGTCTTCACCGTCGTTATTCACATCGGCGGCTTCCATGACCTCCGGTGGATTGCCGTCGCGGAAGACGTAATCGATAATCATCGTCACATCGCCGATATTGACGGAACCGTCGCTATTGGCATCGCCACGGAGGAACGAAGTGACTCGTACCCAACGGAATAGCGTATCGGCCAAGCTGGAAGGATCGGTCGCAATAAAGCGCATGATATGGGTCGCATTGTTTTGAGTCGCATCCGGCGTAAAGGCCAGACTGGCAGCCCCGTTGGCGGAGTCGACGAAAACCGTATTCGCCGGCGGATTGAGCATAGTCAGGACCATAGCATCCAGATCCGGATCCTCGGCCAGGATATGAAGATCGAGCGTTTCGCCAAGCACCATCGTCGTGGTATCGGACGGGCTGGTGAATTCCGGCGCCTGGTTACCGGCTTCGTTTACGGTAATTGTTACTAATTCCGTATCGGATAACAGGTTAACCGTGGCGATAAAGCGTACTTCATAAACTCCTGCCTGAGTATAATCAGGAGTGAAGCGGAATGCCCGCGTACCACCTGAACCCGGAATGAGGCCGCCGTTGAGCGGTACATTCTCGGCCGTGATCGACGGTGTCAAACCACCGGGATGCGTGGCGACGACTGCAAAGGCCAGTATGGCGCCTTCATTAACAACCTGGTCGGGAATCGTCGTAAACACCGGCGGAGCCGGGACGTCGCGGACCGTGAAGTTAATCGGTCCGAACGTGCCGTAATCATCTGTATATCTCGGGTCGCTGTCGTACGCTCGGAAGTTTATTGCGTACGGTGTCGTCCGACCCTGCGTGTAATCAGGTGTGATCGTCAGGACAGCCGTTCCGTCACCGTTGTCGACCAGTACGAAGTTCGGGATTACCTCGACCATCGTCATAATCGGCGCGAGGCCGTCATTATCGAATCCGGACAACCGATAAGTCAGCGTTGAACCTTCGTCGACAGTCTTTGTCTGGTTCGGCGGGATCTCCAACAGGTACGGAACCTGATTGGAATCCAGCACCGTGACCTGAATGGTAAAGGTCGCCGTGATTCCGGCGTTTTCACCGTCCGTCGCAGTGATAATGATATCATAGACTCCTTCATCATCGTGCGTCGTAACCCATTCAAAGCTGCCGGTGTAGTTGCCGTTATCGGTGAACGTCGATGTTCCCGGCAGTGGCGCGGCCGAGAGAATCGGAATCACGGAATCGGGATCGTTCGTCGTTACCGTAAATCTAATGGTACGCAGTTCCGTGCCGGTTACATCGGCGAGCGGGTTAATGACGGGCGTCTGATTGCCGGCGTCTTCGACAGTAATCACGACGATCGCTGTATCCACTAATTCGCCGTCGGAAGCGATGATGTAGACATTGTACACACCCTGCTGATTGTAGTAGGGCACCCAGTCGAAGGTTCCGGTACCGTCGCCATTGTCCGTGAAGGTCGCACCGTTCGGCAGCGAATCCGCGGTCAGAGTCGGAATCGTACCGTCAGGATCGGTAGCGGCAGCACCAAGGGTCAATGAAATGGCCTCGGTCACCGTAACCGGATCGATCGGATCGAGTATCGGCGTCTGATTACCGGCTTCATACACCTGAATCAGAACCGTTTTCTTGGTCACGTCGATACCATCGAAAGCGCGGAAGTCGATACCGTAGAGACCTGACATCGTAAAGTCGGTCACGAAGGTGAATGTACCTGTACCATCGCCGTTATCGATAAATGTCGCACCAGTCGGAACATTTTCCGCCGTCAGTGTGGGAATTGTGCCGTCGGCATCGGTGGCAGACACACCAAAGGTCAGCGTATTGCCCTCGAGCACCGTCTGCGGCAATATCGTGGCGAATACCGGCGCATTGTTTGTGGCGACGACCGTGATGTCGACGTTTCGCGATGTGGACATCTGCGGCGTACCATCATCGACCGCAATAAAGCGGACCACATAGTCACCGTCCTGACCGGTTACCGGGGTAAAGCTGAACGTACCGGTATTATTGCCGTTATCGACGAACGTCGCGCCAGTCGGCAATCCGGAGGCGGTCAGATAGACACGACTTCCGACAGGAGCCGATGAATCGCGCGCGGTCACCGTAAATGTCAGGGTGCGTCCAACGCGCGTCCCGAACGGGCCAAGCGGATCGATTGTCGGCGGCTGATTCATTTCCACGACGATGACTTCAACTGCCTGAACATCGGATAACTGCGGTGCGCCGTCATCGGTTGCGAACACTCGCAGCGTATGTGTACCGGACGCCTGGTATGTCGGAATATATCTGAGTGTTGCAGTGCCGTCGAAGTTATCGACGAGTGAGAATCCGGTGTTGATACCGGTATATGTATAACTGAATACGATCGCATCATCATCGGGATCGGTCGCCGACAGTTCAATTGTCAGCGTATCCCCTTCATTCACGACCTGCGGCGAAGTGATCTCTGCCAGAACCGGCGCCTGGTTGCCCAATTCGGTGACCGACAACAGGACGAGTTCGGAATCAGCCAGCGTGCCGTCGCTGACGATAAACGTCACGCCATAGGTACCGGCCTGGGTAAAGTCCGGAGTGAAATTAAGAGTTCCCGTGCCGTCACCATTATTGGTAAACGTCGCATTGACAGGCAGGTTGATAGCCGACAGAGTCGGAATCGTGCCGTCAGGATCAGAGGCCGTAATAAGCCGATTAAGCGTGACACCTTCGCTCACGAACAGCGGGCCGATCGGGTCGAGGATCGGCGCCTGGTTGCCCGCATCGCCGACGTTAATCGTCACCAGCTGCGAGTCCATATCCGTGCCGTCATCGGCATAGAACCAGATCGTGTGCGCGCCCTGCTGCGAGAAGTCAGGTGTGAAGGAGAACGCACCGGTCGCCCCATCGAAGGTGGCGTTGGCCGGGAGCGTTCCGGTCGACAGAGTCGGAACCGTGCCATCAGGATCGGAGGCGGTCACCGTGAAGGCGAGTGTTGCGCCTTCGTCTACCGACTGCGGAGTCGCGATGGCATTGAGAACCGGGGCGCGGTTCATATTTATTACGGTAATCGTAACGACTTCCGAATCGACGAGTTCGCCGTCAAAGGCTTTAAAGACGACATCATAGTCACCGGCCTGATCATAGTCCGGATTGAAGTCGAAGACACCCGTACCGGCATCGAACGTCGCATTGGTCGGCATGAATTCGGCCGACAGCGTCGGGGTCGTGCCATCCGGGTCGGAAGCAGTTATCGTAAAGTTCAGGTTTGCGTTTTCCATGACGGCCTGAGCGCCAATCGGATCCAGTATCGGAGCCTGGTTGCCCGATTCGGTAACCGTGATAGTAACGACTTCGGATGTATGCGTAATGCCGTCATCCGCGGAGAACGTCACATCATACGCGTTGGCCTGAGTGAAGTCCGGAGTAAAGTCAAAGGTACCGGTACCGTCACCGTTATCGATGAAACTCGCATTGGCCGGCATATTTTCGGCCGACAGCGTCGGGGTCGTGCCATCCGGATCGGAGGCCGTTACCGTGAAGTTCAGGTTTACGCCTTCTGCCACAGTCTGAGCGCCGATCGGATCGAGTATCGGGGCCTGGTTCGTCGTCGTAACCATGATGGTAACGATTTCAGAATCGATTTCCACACCGTCGTCGGCATAGAAGCGAACTTCATGAGCACCTTCCTGCGTGAAGTCCGGCGAGAAAACGAACGTGCCGGTACCGTCACCGTTGTCGGTGAAGGTTGCATTGGTCGGCAGCGGTGTCGAGGTTGTCAGCGTCGGAATCGTCCCGTCGATATCGGAGGCCGAAATCGGGAGATTCAGCGTGCCACCCTCGGCCACAACCTGAGCGCCGATCGGATCGAGAACCGGTGCATCGTTGACGGCGTTGACCGTGAAGGTCGCGGCATCTTCGGCGAACAGCAGGCCCGGATCGGTCGCGCGGAAGGTAATCGTTTCCGCACCGTTCCAGTCGGCGTTAGGAATCGTAATGGTGGCAATGCGCGAACCGTCGATTGCAACCGTCAGTTCGGTATTGCCGCTGTATGTCCAGGTCATCTCGGCATCGGTGTTGTCGACGTCGGAGACAAAATCATCGAGGTTGATCGTCGTGAAGGTCGCGCCTTCATCGATGGTCTGGTCCGGAATATCGGACACGACCGGAGCATCGCCGACACCGGTTACCGTGAAGGTCGCGGCATCCTCGGCGAACAGCGTACCCGGATCGGTCGCGCGGAACGTAATCGTTTCGGCGCCATTCCAGTTGGCATCCGGAATCGTAATCGTGGCAACATTGGCGGTAATGTCAACCGTCAGTTCGGTGTTGCCGGTATAGGTCCAGGTCATTTCGGCATCGGTATTATCGACGTCGGTGACAAAATCATCGAGATTGATAGTCGTGAAGCTGTCACCTTCGGCAACCGTTTGATCCGGAATATCGGAGACAACCGGTGCATCATTGACGGCGTTGACCGTGAAGGTCGCGGCATCTTCGGCGAACAGCGTGCCCGGATCGGTCGCGCGGAAGGTAATCGTTTCCGCACCGTTCCAGTCGGCGCTCGGAATTCCGATCGTGACGATGTTGTCGACATCGATGGAGACCGTCAGTTCGGTATTGCCGGTATAGGTCCAGGTCATCTCGGCGTCGGTGTTGTCTATGTCGGTGACATAGTCATCGAGGTCGAACATGGTGAAGGTTGCGCCTTCATCAATGAGCTGATCCGGAATGTCAGAGACAACCGGCGCATCGTTGACCGCAGTGACCGTGAAGGTCGCGGCATCTTCGGCGAACAGCAGGCCCGGATCGGTGGCGCGGAAGGTAATCGTTTCCGCCCCGTTCCAGTCGGCATTAGGAATCGTAATGGTGGCGACGCGCGAACCGTCGATAGAAACCGTCAGTTCGGTGTTGCCACTGTATGTCCAGGTCATCTCGGCATCGGTGTTATCGACATCGGAGACATAGTCATCGAGATTAATCGTGGTGAAGGTGGCGCCTTCGGCAATTGTCTGATCCGGAATATCGGACACGACCGGAGCATCGCCGACACTCGTGACCGTGAAGGTCGCAGCATCTTCGGCAAACAGCGTACCCGGATCGGTCGCACGGAAGGTAATCGTTTCGGCACCATTCCAGAACACAGTCGGGATACCGATCGTCACGATGTTATCGACATCAATCGATACCGTCAGTTCGGTATTTCCGGTATAGGTCCAGGTCATTTCGGCGTCGGTGTTATCGACGTCGGTGACATAATCATCGAGATCGAAGGTCGTGAAGGTTTCGCCTTCGGCGACCGTCTGGTCAGGAATGTTCGTCAGTACCGGTGCATCGTTGACGGCGTTGACCGTGAAAATCGCGGCATCTTCTGCGAACAGAGTACCCGGATCGGTCGCGCGGAAGGTAATCGTTTCGGCGCCATTCCAATCTGTCGATGGAATCGTGATCGTGGCAACGTTGGTGGTAATATCAACCGTCAGTTCGGTGTTGCCGCTGTATGTCCATGTCATCTCAGCATCGGTGTTATCGACGTCGGAGACATAGTCATCGAGATTAATCGTGGTGAAGGTTGCGCCTTCGTCAATCGTCTGATCCGGAATGTCCGTCAGTACCGGCGCGTCATTGACAGCCGTTACCGTGAAAGTCGCGGCATCTTCTGCGAACAGCAGGCCCGGATCGGTGGCGCGGAAGGTAATCGTCTCCGCTCCGTTCCAGTCGGCTGATGGAATCGTTATGGTGGCAACGCGTGAACCGTCGATTGCAACCGTCAATTCGGTGTTACCGGTATAGGTCCAGGTCATCTCGGCATCGGTATTGTCGATGTCGCTGACATAATCATCGAGGTTGATTGTCGTAAAGGTTGCGCCTTCGGCAATCGTTTGGTCCGGGATATCGGACACGACCGGAGCATCGCCGACACTCGTGACCGTAAAGGTCGCGGCGTCTTCGGCAAACAGCGTACCCGGATCGGTGGCCCGGAAAGTGATTGTTTCTGCTCCGTTCCAGTTTACGGTCGGGATACCGATCGTGACGATGTTATCGACATCAATCGAGACCGTCAATTCGGTATTGCCGGTATAGGTCCAGATCATTTCGGCGTCGGTGTTGTCGACGTCGGTGACATAATCATCGAGGTCGAAGGTCGTAAAGCTGCCGCCTTCGGCGACTGTCTGATCCGGAATGTCGGAGACGACCGGTGCATCGTTGACGGCGGTGATCGTGAAGGTGGCACCGTCTTCGGCAAATTCAGAACCCGGATCGGTCGCGCGGAAGGTAATCGTTTCCGCACCGTTCCAGTCACCGTCGATAGCCGTTATTGTGGCGACGTGAGAGCCATCGATCGAGACACTCAGGTTTGTATTGCCCGAGTACGTCCAGGTCATTTCGGCATCGGTATTGTCGACATCGCTGACATAGTTATCAAGATTGATCGTCGCGAAGCTCGCGCCTTCAGCAATCGTCTGATCCGGGATGTCCGTCATCACCGGTGTATCATTCACCGCCGTTACCGTGAAAGTGGCGGCGTTCTCGGCGAACAGCAGGCCCGGATCGGTGGCGCGGAAAGTAATCGTTTCGGCGCCGTTCCAGTCCGCGGACGGAATCGTAATCGTGGCAACCCGCGAACCATCGATTGAGACGGATAGTTCTGAATTGCCGCTGTATGTCCAGGTCATCTCGGCGTCGGTATTGTCGACGTCGGTGACATAATCATCGAGGTTTATTGTGGCGAAGGTTGCGCCTTCAGCAATTGTCTGGTCCGGAATATCGGACACGACCGGAGTATCTCCCACCGCGGTAACCGTGAAGGTCGCGGCGTCTTCAGAGAACAGCAGACCGGGGTCGGTGGCGCGGAAGGTGATCGTTTCCGAACCATTCCAGTCCACGCTGGGCGGCGTAATCGTCACGATGTTGTTGGCGTCGATGTTGACCGTCAGTTCGGTATTACCGGTGTATGTCCAGGTCAGTTCCGCATCGGTATTGTCGACGTCGGAAACGAAATCATCGAGATCGAACGAGGTAAACGAGTTTCCCTCGAAGACCGTCTGGTCGGGGATATTCGTGACAATTGGCTGGTCATTGACACCGTTAACGGTGAACGTCGCAGCATTTTCGCCAAAAGCAGTACCCGGATCCGTCGCGCGGAAGGTAATCGTTTCGGAGCCGTTCCAATTTACGGACGGAATACCGATTGTGACGATGTTCGAAGCATCGATAACTATCATCAATTCATTGCTGCCTGTATATGACCAGGTCAGTTCGGTGATGGCATTGTCGATATCGGTGACATAATCGTCCAGATCGAAGGTCACAAAACTGGAACCCTCAGTAATCGTCTGGTCCGGAATGTCCGAGACAACCGGTGCATCATTCACCGCAGTAACCGTGAAGGTTGCGGCGTCTTCGGCGAAGAGCGTACCCGGATCGGTCGCGCGGAAGGTAATCGTTTCGGCACCGCTCCATTCGGCACTCGGAATCGTGATCGTGGCAACGTTGGCGGTGATATCAACCGTCAGTTCGGTGTTGCCGCTGTATGTCCATGTCATCTCGGCGTCGGTGTTGTCGACGTCGGAGACAAAGTCGTCGAGATTAATCGTCGTAAAGGTCGCGCCTTCGGCGATCGTCTGGTCCGGAATGTCGGAGACAACCGGCGCATCATTCACCGCAGTAACCGTGAAGGTCGCGGCGTCTTCGGCAAAGAGCGTACCCGGATCGGTGGCGCGGAAGGTGATCGTTTCTGCACCATTCCAATCTGTCGATGGAATCGTGATCGTGGCAACGTTGGCGGTAATATCAACCGTTAACTCGGCGTTGCCGGTATAGGTCCAGGTCATCTCGGCGTCGGTGTTATCCGTGTCGGTGACAAAATCATCGAGATTGATCGTCGCGAAGGTGGCTCCTTCGGCCACTGTCTGGTCCGGAATGTCGGAGACAACCGGAGCATCGTTAACGCCGGTTACCGTGAAGGTCGCGGCATCTTCGGCAAAGAGCGTACCCGGATCGGTGGCACGGAAGGTAATCGTCTCAGCGCCGTTCCAGTCAACACTCGGAATCGTGATCGTGGCAACGTTGGCGGTAATATCAACCGTTAACTCGGTATTGCCGCTGTATGTCCAGGTCATCTCGGCGTCGGTGTTGTCGACGTCGGAGACATAGTCATCGAGGTTGATCGTCGTGAAGGTTGCGCCTTCGGCGACTGTCTGGTCCGGAATGTCGGAGACAACCGGTGCATCATTCACGGCCGTTACCGTGAAGGTCGCGGCGTCCTCGCCGAAGAGCGTACCCGGATCGGTGGCACGGAAGGTAATCGTCTCAGCGCCATTCCAATCTGTCGATGGAATCGTGATCGTGGCAACGTTGGCGGTTATATCAACCGTCAACTCGGTGTTGCCGCTGTATGTCCAGGTCATTTCGGCATCGGTGTTATCGACGTCGGAGACAAAGTCGTCGAGATTAATCGTCGTGAAGGTTGCGCCTTCGGCGACTGTCTGGTCCGGAATGTCCGAGACTACCGGCGCATCATTCACGGCTGTAACTGTAAAGGTCGCGGCATCCTCGGCGAAGAGCGTACCCGGATCGGTCGCGCGGAAGGTAATCGTCTCCGCACCATTCCATTCGGCACTCGGAATCGTGATCGTGGCAACGTTGGCGGTAATGTCAACCGTCAACTCGGTATTGCCGCTATATGTCCAGGTCATCTCGGCGTCAGTGTTGTCGACGTCGGAGACATAGTCATCGAGATTGATCGTCGTGAAGGTTGCGCCTTCGGCGACAGTCTGGTCCGGAATATCCGAGACAACCGGCGCATCATTGACGGCGGTTACCGTGAAGGTCGCGGCATCTTCGGCAAAGAGTGTTCCCGGATCGGTCGCGCGGAAGGTAATCGTCTCCGCACCATTCCATTCGGCACTCGGAATCGTGATCGTGGCAACGTTGGCGGTAATGTCAACCGTCAACTCGGTGTTGCCGCTGTATGCCCAGGTCATTTCGGCATCGGTGTTATCGACGTCGGAGACAAAGTCGTCGAGATTAATCGTCGTGAAGGTCGCGCCTTCGGCGACTGTCTGGTCCGGAATGTCGGAGACAACCGGAGCATCATTGACGGCCGTTACCGTGAAGGTCGCGGCGTCCTCGCCGAAGAGCGTACCCGGATCGGTGGCACGGAAGGTAATCGTCTCAGCGCCATTCCAATCTGTCGATGGAATCGTGATCGTGGCAACGTTGGCGGTTATATCAACCGTCAACTCGGTGTTGCCGCTGTATGTCCAGGTCATTTCGGCATCGGTGTTATCGACGTCGGAGACAAAGTCGTCGAGATTAATCGTCGTGAAGGTTGCGCCTTCGGCGACTGTCTGGTCCGGAATGTCCGAGACTACCGGCGCATCATTCACGGCTGTAACTGTAAAGGTCGCGGCATCCTCGGCGAAGAGCGTACCCGGATCGGTCGCGCGGAAGGTAATCGTCTCCGCACCATTCCATTCGGCACTCGGAATCGTGATCGTGGCAACGTTGGCGGTAATGTCAACCGTCAACTCGGTATTGCCGCTATATGTCCAGGTCATCTCGGCGTCAGTGTTGTCGACGTCGGAGACATAGTCATCGAGATTGATCGTCGTGAAGGTTGCGCCTTCGGCGACAGTCTGGTCCGGAATATCCGAGACAACCGGCGCATCATTGACGGCGGTTACCGTGAAGGTCGCGGCATCTTCGGCAAAGAGTGTTCCCGGATCGGTCGCGCGGAAGGTAATCGTCTCCGCACCATTCCATTCGGCACTCGGAATCGTGATCGTGGCAACGTTGGCGGTAATGTCAACCGTCAACTCGGTGTTGCCGCTGTATGCCCAGGTCATTTCGGCATCGGTGTTATCGACGTCGGAGACAAAGTCGTCGAGATTAATCGTCGTGAAGGTCGCGCCTTCGGCGACTGTCTGGTCCGGAATGTCGGAGACAACCGGAGCATCATTGACGGCCGTTACCGTGAAGGTCGCGGCGTCCTCGCCGAAGAGCGTACCCGGATCGGTGGCACGGAAGGTAATCGTCTCAGCGCCATTCCAATCTGTCGATGGAATCGTGATCGTGGCAACGTTGGCGGTTATATCAACCGTCAACTCGGTGTTGCCGCTGTATGTCCAGGTCATTTCGGCATCGGTGTTATCGACGTCGGAGACAAAGTCGTCGAGATTAATCGTCGTGAAGGTCGCGCCTTCGGCGACTGTCTGGTCCGGAATGTCCGAGACTACCGGCGCATCGTTAACGGCGGTTACCGTGAAGGTCGCGGCGTCCTCTCCAAACAACAGATCAGGATCTGTGGCGCGGAAGGTAATTGTTTCCGCACCGTTCCAGTCAATGCTTGGGATAGTAATCGTGGCGACACGATTGACGTCAATCGACACTGTCAATTCGGTCTCGCCGCTATATGTCCACGTCATCTGATCCGCTGTCTGTTCGACATCGGTGACGTAATCATCGAGATTAATCGTCGTAAAGGTGGCTCCTTCAGCAATCGTCTGATCGGGGATATCCGATACTACCGGCGCTGTTTGCGCCATTGCCGAGCCGGCCATGAGAAAGAGCCCAAGTACGACAACCGTTAATATATTGATTTTCGTAAACATCATCATTGCCCTCTCACCTGACTACTTCAGGAGTACCATTTTCTTGGTTTTGTCCGCATCTCCAACCTGCAACCTATAGAGGTAGACACCGGAGGCAGTTTTTGCGCCCCAATTGTCGGTGCCATCCCACGTCACGGTATACTGACCGGGTTGAAGTTCCTTATCCATGAGCGTCTTCACGGACTGTCCGAGAATATTGAAGACCGTAAGCGTGACATGCTCGATTCCGAAGGATCCATCTATATAGAAACTGATATCGGTCGTCGGGTTAAACGGATTCGGCCTGTTTTGATACAGTTCGAAGTGATCGGGAAGAATCGGGTCTTCCGTAACGCCTTCGACATCGACTCCCTTGGCCGCACCGGTCGTCATGACCGCTCGGGTAACGCGCACCTGATAGGTATCATCATATGCGATGGCGGCCTTGGAAACGAACGGCAGCTTAATAATGTCGCCGAGCCCCTCGGGAATCAACTCACTCTCTTCCCACGGGTGATTGCTGTGAATGAGTACTTTCATATGTCCAGTGCCGTTGTCGGTTGAGTAAATCTTAAACCCGCTGGAGGCATCCGCCAGGATCGGTTTCATCATTTCAACCGCATTCGGATTGTATGAGATGTCGAGTTCGACACCGGCGATCTCGGTCGGCATATCCGCCCCGATAATCACTTCCGATTCGATGCCCGCCCATGGTATTTCATCGTGCCATACTTTCAGGGTAGCGAATTCACCAATCGGAGCCGGTGACGGATCCGGGGAAATCGGCAGACCGAAGATCACATTGATAATTCCGACCAGGTCGATTACGTTCACGGTATCGTTCGGTACGACATCACCGGCCGCAAACTGGCGATTATTCAGAGTGAAATTACTTATAATGTAGCCGACGCAACTGACCAAGTCCGCGACGTTGACGTTACGGTCGAGGTTGATATCGCCCCACTGGTCGACGCACATGATGCCGGAATCGGTGACGAGTTCGAGACCCGGAACATTCGGATCGGGATCGATCGACTCGTATCCGTTAAAGATGTTCAAATCATAGCAACCCGGCTCGGCGAACTCATCAACCGTCATCGCCAGGTACAGGGCCGCGGACGTACTGCCGGCAACCATCGAATCATTGGACAGTCCGAACGTTACGATTCGTATGCGTCCGGGAGTCGCTCCGACGTCGTCGAAAATTTCCCAGCCCATCGTCCGGTCGCTCGAGAATATTGAATCCAGGAGGAAATAGTTATCGTTGTATTCGAGGTCAAACTGAATACCGTAGATAGTTTTTTCAGTAACGATACCGATCGGAACGATGACTTCCGAGAATCCCGGAACACCGCCGGCCGGCGTATATTCTTCAGACGAAGTCGTAAACAGGATGTCTTCGTCGAACCCTTCGACCGTAATGGTCACCGCCTGGGTGCCGGACACGGCTCCGGAATCATCCTGCGCCTGGAAGGTAAAGGCAAAAGTTCCCTCTTGCCCCAGCGCGGGTCTAAATGAGAAGATACCGGTTGCAAGACCGCCCGCTCCGGTTACGACGCCTCCGGTTCCGAATGATGCATTCGGTGTTGTCAGACTACCGCCGTTGGCGCGGATGGTCAGCACGCCCGCTTCAGCATCAGTTGCAGTAACCGTGAAGCTCACCAGTTCGCCCTGTTGAATATTATATACACTCGGCGTAATCGTTGCCAGAACCGGTAAGTCGTTTTCATCTCCTCCGCCGCTGCCACCGGTCGTTGTATCCACGATAAAATATGCCGCCAGTAAATCCTGCGGGTACGTCGTAACTTCAAACGTAACTGTCGTATCGATAATTCTTGTTGTATCAGGAGGATCTACCGTATTATCAATTTCATATAATGTCGTATCGTGTACTTCTTTTTCACTAAACTGTGTTCTATTCAAAATTGAACTTCCGGGTGAGTTACTGTAGTAGAACTCATATACTTGAAGTTGGGCATCGTCGCCATGTTCGGCATTCGGATTCACCAGGAATGGAATAGTGCCGATAAAAACGCCGACGGTATCCCCTGATGCAGCAACATTGCTTGACTCCATCATTGCAGGAATATAGGGAGGGTTCGTTGCGGTATACAATGGAATCATCAAAAGCCGCGCGCTGTCACGCTCGTTCAGATTATACAGAACCTGATTACTGGCCGCGGAGGTATTTCCCCAATTGTACCGTCTCAACGAATCGCTGGGATTGAAATACATATACCAGAGTCCCGGGGCGCCGCTTCCAGTCCACTCGGTCGAATCGGGAATCAACTCGGGAGTCCCGGCATTGGTATAGTAATTCACAATGGAATCATAATCCTTATCGTATTGCAATATCGGCAGGAGTAGGTTATGATCGAAGTGGAAACCCATTTGCAATCCCGTGACAACAGAGTCATTCCTCAGGTAAATTGGAATCGCAACAGTGTCACCCGGGCCCGCTTTTATGTCTTTCAGGAATCCCAGGCTTTCGTCGGTTTCTCTTGGCGGGACCTGCGCCTGTGCGCTTCCGGCGGCCAAGCCGATGAGTAGTATTAGCAATGTCAGTGGTACTACCAAACGCCTCATGGTAAACCTCTATATTTTAAGTTCGTTTTTCCGTTACTTCAGCAACACCATCTTGCGACTGGCGACTGTGTCGCCGGCCTTGATTCTGTATAGATAAATCCCGGAGGCAACCGCGTCGCCGAAGCGGTCGGTGCTGTTCCAGGTAATCGAATGTTGTCCGGCCGGATATTCACCGTTGACCAGACGAATGACTTCCTGGCCGAGGATATTGTAAACCGTCAGGTCGACATGCGCCGGAGCACTGAGATTGAATTTAATTTCGGTCGTCGGATTGAACGGGTTCGGGAAATTCTGGAACAGCTCGAACTGCTCGGGAAGAACGCCGGATCCGACTTTATTCGTTTCGATAACTGCGCCATTGACATCGGCCAGTTCAACTTCCGCCAGTTCGATTTCGAGCGACGGATCGTCAGAAATTTGCATTGCCGTCATTTCGCCGGAGCCAATCAATTCACCGGCATAGCTCAACAGAAGATAGGAGGCCGTCGTATTCTTCACGGCAGACATCATATCCATCGTTGTCAGGTTGATGGCGTTGAGCTGCCCGACATCCTCGCCGCTCAAGCGCACCAGGGCGCCGCCGATATCGACCGGGCAATCAAACATTATGAACAAGCCATCATCTTCGCGTACCAATTCGGCAGTCGCCTGTACGGATGAAGCGCCCATTGCCTGGATTTCGCCCTGTTTATAGGTAATCGGGTTTTGCTCGCCGGTAATGATCTTGATCAGCATGATGAGGTCAGCGATTGTCGGCGCGGTGCCGTCCATATTGATATCTGCGTTCAGAATCTGCTGATCATTCAGCGGATATGATTCCGGCGACACATAATAGTTCGAGAAATACACGGCGTCGGAGATCTCATACGCGATGCCGTTCAGATTTATATCGCCGAGCAGTCGCTCGCCGCTTGCCCCAATGAGGATATATCCGCCAAACAGGTTCATTTCATATGCATAGATAGTCGTGTTATCATCAAGGACAAGAACGTTATCACTGGTAAACAGCGTCTTAAACGAAATCGGTACCTGTTGGCCTATATAATTTAAATTGGTACTGATTTGGAACGTTAGCGTGAATAGCGTCCCCTCGCCTTCACCAAGCGGGTCGGCTCCGCCGGCCACGCCGTCAATGCGGAGCAACCCCGGCGAACCATTGGCGTTGTTTTGATACGTGAACGAGGAAAATCCTTCGCTGCGGCTGCCACTATTCGATACATACTGCAGCGACAATGCCGTCGGATCGTAAAACAGCAGCAGGCTGAATTCCTTCACATTCAGTTTGTTTTTCAGAGAGACATCGATATCAACAATTCGGCCGGAGAACGAGGTCAGGGTATCTATGGTCAGGCTGAACAGGGTTACCGGCAGCAGTTCTATATCTATAGTGGCGGTATCGGTCAGACCGAACGGGTCGGTGGCAATCAGGGTAATTTCATAATGCCCGGAATCGGAGAAATCGCTGTTCCACGAAATCAGGCCGGGGTTTTCACCGTCGAAAGTCGCTCCGTTGGGTAATCCGGAAATTTCCCAGGTAACGGGTTCGAAGTCGGGGTCAAAGGCGGAGACATGAATACCGATGGAATCGCCGGCTTCATTCTGTACGGAAGCCGGGGCATTGATAATCGGGGCGCGGTTGACATTGATGACATTGACGCGGACCCGGTAATAACTCGAAGCGTCGCCGTCGGTGGTCCAGAACACGAAATAGAACGGGCTCATATCGGCCGAAAGCGGTCCGATAAAATCAGGACGCCAGGCGAACAGGCCGGTACCGTCGCCGTTATCGACGAAATCGGAGTTGTAGGGGTGAATCGGGTTGACGATGGAAACATCATCGCCATCCGGATCGGTTACCTGTACATCGATATACAGCGATTCCCCTTCAGCCACATAGACATCGGGAATCGGTGTAAAGTACGGCGCCCGGTTTTCCATACCGACGGTGATATCGGCATTGGTAAAAGCGGGCAGGAAATTTCGTGTTCCGGTATTATCCGTCAACAACAGTGAGTTGGACGGTGCAATAAATCCGGTATCGACTCTGAAAATTTCATCGGCCGTTAATTCGGCTGAGGCCTTAAAGCGGATTTCACAGAGCGTTCCCGAACCGGGTTGGAGGAAACTTTCGGTGATAACGACCGCCCCGATCAAAATCGTACCGACGTCAGCATGGTGAGTCACCGGCTTGGTTTTGATGTACTCGATTCGATATCCGGTGAAATCCACCGAGAGAAATTCGAGCTTATCGGTCGGGTAATAAAACGGAAGCGTTATCGCGCCGAGCTCTTCATCATTCCACAGATTGATCTTCAGGCCGAATTCCTGGCCGGGGCTAATAGTAATGGGGACAACGGAAACCGTATCGGTTTCACCGATCGGGTCATTCTGTCCCCAAAGGCCTCCGACGAGGAGTATCAGCAGGATTGATGTAAGTGCAAAATTTTTCATCTCTTACCCATATTTCCGTAACTGTTCTATTCCGGTGGTAATAAAGCAAAACTCTTACCAATCCGGACAAGAAGAGACACTCATCGGCGAAATTGCCGAGGCGGCGCTCTTCTTATAGCGTCGATCGCCAATTATGACTGAATCCGACGCCGCAAAAACTTCTTAACTCTCTCTACATCAACTCTTTAACGAAGTCAGACTGAAACAAGCCCTCCCTTACCAGTCTTTATTCTTCTCCAACTTACTGTGCCTAAAGCGAACGCAAAATTTAGTGTACGGCGGGTAATGAAACGGTTTTGATAGTAATCTGCAATCCGTTGCAGATTCTCTTGTGACAGTGTGAGGTGAATTGCTGACTTTAAAAAACGAAAAGCCCGTAAGCTATTACTGTCTAATATCTTAAGCTTATATGCGGGCATTTTGCTATCCTTTTTTTCTCGTACACGGCATTACACGCGTTATCTGTTTATTTTACCAACCCTCCAATATGTTTTCCTGTCAATTCCCACTGTTTGTCCTCTGTCAATATAATGCGGCAGGGGCATTGAAGCCCCTTGCCGCACAAAGTGTTACAAAACTACTTCAGAAGGACCATCTTCATGGTAGCCGAGTTGGCACCAGCGGACACCTTGTAGAAGTAGATACCGGAAGCAACGGACGAACCGTTAGCATCGGTGGCATTCCATTCGACCTGGACCGGGCCAGCCTGGCTGAAGCCGTTGAAGGAGTTAACCTTCTGACCGGCGATGTTGTAAATCTCAACAGTCCAGTCAGAGGCAACACTCAGGCCAAAGCTGATCATGGTTTTCGGGTTGAACGGGTTCGGGTAGTTCTGAGCAACGGTGAAAGCGGTCGGCAGGACGCGAGTCGAGGTCTGCATGTCGGCACCATCATAGGTGGCGGCTACGACTTCGACCAGTTCCACGGAACCGTTAACATCGAGATTCAAAACTGTACCATCGGTCAAACGCTCTGAGCCGATGTTATAAACCAGCACACGAAGTTCATTACCTTCGACATTGGAGATAATGTCCATGTTGCCGTTAATCGTCGGGGTACCAACCGTACCGTCGACGTTGAATACGAACAGAGCAGCACCAGCATCTTCAGTCGTGTTCACGGTCAGCTCGTCACCCTGCATAACAGCGGTGAACAGCGCGCCCGGAGCCGGCTTCGGATACGGGAGAGCGTCGCCAACGATGACGCGGGTCAGATAGACCAGGTCAGCGATGGTCAGCGGAGTACCGTCGGCGTTGATGTCGGAAGCCGCAATGGAACCGGCAACATGGGTACCGAAGGCACTTTCGCCAAAGATGAAGTAGTTCGTGAACATAACCGCATCAGCGATTTCGTTCGCGAGACCGTTCATGTTGATATCGCCACGATCATCGATGTCATCCTTGTCGATGATGTCAACGCCACCATTGTAGAAGTCGGCGAAGCGGACAGGAGCGCCCTTTTCGGTGAAGACTTCACAGGCAACCGGAGCACCATAGGTACCCGGGAAACCGAAGGTTTCGTCAGTCACATCGATCCAGGAATCCACGCCACCCGTTCCGTAGTAGTTGTACACGAAGCGGGAAATGGCAAGGGTGTCACCGGAGGCAACCGAGATCGTGTTGTCGCCGCAATCCATCCACAAGAACTTGACAGCGGCATAGTAGTCGTTGAAGTTCACGTCGGTGGTGACGAAGAACGTCAAGTTGGCAATAACTTCATCCGTACCGGACATATTCTTAATGCAGGTGAAATCCGGATGATACGGACCGTTGTTAGTCTCGGCAAGACCGACCAGGCGAATTTCGCCGGACGGGCAGCCATCGCCGCAATTACCATGCGCACCATAGCGATAGGTGAAGTATTCCCAATCGCAACCGACAAGGTAGGAGCCAAGGGTCGCACCGGTGAAGGTCAACGCGGTGTTGTCGTAGGCCAGCAGGAAGTCGAAACCGCCCATGGCTTCCGAACCCAACGTCATACGAACCGGCACGTCAACATAGGTACCCTGATAGACATCATGGACCTTGTCAACATGAATTTCATACGGCTCTACCGAAAGGACTTCAACCTCGAATACGCAAGTAGCATTTGTGAAACCATCAAACACATTGACGGTAACCGGAAATACCATGCCGGCATCGGCTTCTTGTGTCGTCCAGGAGAAATCACCACTGACCGGATCAATCGCCATGTCGCCAACAACGCCAGCCGCGAGCGAGAAAACTAACGCATCACAAGCATCGGCATCGGCAGCGGTGATATCGGTCTTGGTAAAGACATTACCTTTACCGACAAAGCTCATGGCCTGGCCGCAGTTTACGGTCGGGGCAGTATTGGTAACCGTGACATTGATGTCATGGAACGCACAACCAGCCGCATCGTGGAACGCGTCGGTCGCGAAAGCGGTAATAACTACCGAGGAACCAACGTCAGCATTGGCCGGCGTGTAGGTAACGACACCATTGTTCATGGTAGCGACACCAGCACCGGTGTTACCGGCAATACCCCAGGAAATGGTATTGCCTTCGGCATCGGTCGCCGTCAGCGTGACAGAATTCTGACCGCAGTGGTTTACCGTCATTGCGGTACCGCCACTGATAACCGGGCACATATTCGGCATATAGTGAGTCGGGAGGCAGTAGCCGCCGGTCGGCCAGCCAACGGTCGGAACGATCGTTGAGCTACCGACGAATACGAATTCACCAGCGCCGATTTTGCAGGAATCGATACACAGGGTATAGATATCTTCCTGAGCGGTCGGAGATGTCACGACAAAGTTGAACTGGACCAAGGTTTCCAAGGCACCAGCCGGAAGACCACCGCTCAGAGCGGCGCCACCGAAGAGCAGCGAATCCGGCAGAACACCGGCAACGTCACTTTCAGTGATCTGGAAGCCACCAAGATCCCACACCGTGCCGGGAGGATCCATACGGCAGCCGGCCGGAACGACCAGCATGTGGTTCGTCGGATCGAGACCACCGACATTCACCCACGCAAAGTCCACGCCATCAGGCGAGAAGACTTTAAAACCAGTAGAGAAGCCACCAAGCAGTTCGTCGTTTTCGAACATGATATCGTATCTGGCATTAATGCCATAACGCAGCGTATCGCCGGAGAAACCTCCGCCAGCAGCAGCGATATCAACATGGTTGGCAGCCTGAGTCAGCCCAAAAGAAAGAAGCAATGTTGCGAGCAAAACGATGAGTCGTTTCATTGTGTGCTCCTTCATTACATTAAGTTCATTATTACACAAACCGTTAGTAGTTAACGGAATGCAACACAATCCCCCTCATGCTTGCCTGTTCACACCGGCAGTTGAGCCGACCGCCGACAGATATGGCAAGTGAGTTTGAGAAATGAGCCATTCTCATTTCCTTCTTTTGAGCGCGTGTTATAGAAATTCCTCTTAAGTGTGCGTCACCTCCTTTCAATTCTTCCGGTTTAAGGTTTTCAACTCTCTATAGTAGAGATTTTTATATGCACGGGTAACAGTTATGTGACAACTGTGTCATTCATATTCACCGAATATTTAATTTTTGTTACGACGCGTTTCATGTCGGTATAACGTGTCACTGCTTTTTTCTCGTCCTCGCTAACAGCTCGGTAGCGGTCCGCCGTTGAAAATCGCCTGAATCATGTACACGACATCACCAATATTGACCGTCGTGTCGCCATTGACATTGGCGCAATCCATATACGGCGGCGGCGGGCCACCCTTGAAAATATACGAAATCAAATACACCGGATCGCCGATATTGAATGTTCCATCGTCATTGGCGTCGCCGCACAGACAATCGGAAAAATCAACCGTCACATGCCCATCGGTATAGAAGACTGTCTGATCGTTTAACAGCGTCCAGTTCACAGTATCGATCGACAGCGAATCGGTGAAGAATGCTGCGGAATCGGGATCGGTCGAAGTCACGTATGTACTGCACACCGGCCCGTTCCAAACTTCACATCGCCAATACCGGAAAAAAGTATCGCAAACTAATTCAGGATCGGTCGATACGGTATCACAAATATTGAATCCGCTGATGACGCCGAACAGATCGCCCTGCGGATCCGAAAAACCTGTCTCGGTCAGGTTGCTCAAAATATCAAGCAGGACCGTATTATCGGTCGAGTCCAGCGTTTCATTGTTCGCGCGGAACCGAATACGGAACAAAACCCCCGGATTGGTGCGGGGCGGTAATCCCGGCGTCTTATCTCCGCCGAAAGCGTCGGCCAGCGCCGTCACCTTGATATCCGTCCTGTTCGCTGAGTATGATTGTGCCGTCACAAACTCCCATCCGGATAAAAGAGTTCCAACCGTATCGATCGCGCCGGACCTGACGATGGTATCTACGAACATCGTATCTACCCATAGCGTACAAGCCCCGAAATTATCCCATCCGCCGCAATATTGCCAGATCGTATCGAAAGTCGTATCTACGGCGTCAGTCCGGAAATTGATCAAATCCGGATTATCAAGAACAATTCGCATTGTAAACGCCGCCAATGTATCCTGGTAATTGGCGAACGATACTGTTAACCATCCGGTGGTATCACCAGCCGTGACCGAGGTATCATTCATCGCCAGATAGATCTCCGGCGTCTGGGCATTGGCATGCCCCGATGTCACGACAAGTGCCGTCATCATGACAGCAAAGAAAAATAAGAAACGCGACTGGCTCTTGAACGACATTTGCCTGCTCCTCTCGCAAGTAGTGTAGGTTCTAAAAGAGTCCTCGACAACTTCCCGTTAACAAAGTCAGTCGCTCACCTCCGCGGCTTGTTTTCTCTCATGTTGCAAATGCCACTTAATTCATGTAATACGTGGCCAAAATCAAGCCTTTGACATGTAACTCGATTCAGGCAGTCTATATCAGTCAGACTACTACTGTAGTATTTTGAGTTCGTTGCTATAAATCTCAGGCTCTTGAACTACGTTTATGGAGACTATCACCTGCTAATGTTATAGGTCAACGTGTAGAAATCGTTGTATCATCGTGACTAATATAACCGCCTACCGGAAAGTTGTCAACCTGTTTTTTCGACCTTTGTCAGTAAAACCCTTGGTACAAATAGGTCTTTTCGATCATGAGGACCTCCTTACGAGCTTTGTGTGTTATCAATAAAGCAAACCCTATGCCCGACCGGGAGAACTTATTATCCTCCGGGCAAACGACGTCAATAGCCCGTATTTTGAGCCGGTTATGTTATATTTTCATCAGCAGGGAGATAAAAGGATGATAAAATTGACTGAATTTTTGGATAATGATCTGCACAACCTGCAATAATTTGCAGGTTGTGCCGTGTTTTTACTGTATGATTTTTGAACAGCGGAATTAGTGGCCGGTGGCCTCTTCCATCATCTCTTCACCTTCTTGCTGCAGAGAATCGGCAACTTCTTCCATCTCACCCTGCAGGGAATCCGCAGCTTCCTCCATCATTGTCTCAGTCTGGGCCGGTTCCGGCTGAGCTTCTTCCTTCTGTCCGCAACCGATCGCGAACATCAGCATAAGTACAAAGGCAACAATGGTTAACAGTTTAAACGCTTTCATGACTTTCTCCTCTCCTGTGTCATGCTCGGGCAATTCGCCGGAGCTTTGTGGAAAAAGCATATCCAACGCGGTTAAGTCAAGGAAAATCTACACTCGAAAGTGAGATATTTCCGACCGGATTTTGCCCTTTTCCTCTTCGGTCAGTCCCCATATATACGCGGTCAAACCGTAAATCAACCCAGTAATAGCGGCATACCCGGCCAAATACCAGTAACTATTTAAATGATATGATGCCGCGATAATTATCACGAGTGGCCCAATTGTAGCTTTCGTAACAGGGATAAGTGATTGTCGTATAAATTCTTCAATCTTTCCTTCCACCAGTCGAAGAGTCGCCGCCGGCAAGTACGCCAGCGATAAAATAGTCAGTGGAATCGTCGTTCCCCAGGCAACCCCGACTAACCCCATTTTCTGCACCAGGATTACCGACAGGACGATATTAACGATTGCCGAAATCAGCGACAAAACGGCAAAGACTCGGTGGCGTCCGACTCCCAGCAGGATCTCACCGCTCACCCCTTGTGTAAATGACAAGACATGCCCGATCAGCAGGATTTGGAGAATGACCTTTGAATAGTCGAACGATGGGCCGATCCATAATCTGATAATCGGCCCGCCCCAGAAGAATAATCCGGCCGCCAGCGGTACGGCGAAGAGTAAGTTCAGGCGTGTCCCGGTATAAAACAGCCGCCTCAGGGACGCCTTATCGGAATCGGGGTTATATCGCGAGGCCACCGGGGAAAAAAGCTTGGTCAGGGTAAATACTAATTGGCGCAAATATTCTGTCAATTTGACGGCGATACCGAAAATCGCGATATCCTCGACCCCTCGATATAATCCAACAATGAACGAATCGGAATAAAAGGAGATTCGTCCGGACAAGACCAGGATAAACGAAAAAAGAGTATAGTCGCCAATTTGATGAAATACCCTGAGAGATACCAATCTCAATTTGATGGACAGATCAGGCAATAGGCGATACAGCATGCGTGCCCGCCAGGTGTATCCGACAATCGACCCGGCCAGCACGGCAAGACCGAGACCGGGCAGCCCCCAGCCCAATTCCAATAGCAATACTGTAAGAGCGGTGCGGGCAATGGATATCGTCAGTGATACTTTATTGAAAAGATCGAAGCGCCACAGCCCACCTGCCAATGCCTCGGAAAATATTCCCATGGGAAATGCGAAGGCGATCGACAGGCCGACGAGTGCGATAACGGCTTGCGATTCCCGAACCAATTCAGGTGGGATATCGAATAGGCTGGCCGCCTTCACGGCCAGAAACGCCGTCGCCGCCAGTACGATAACGGCCAGCAGGGCCGCCGTATAGAATGAAGTCGCGATCACCTCGTTTCGCTTTTCGGATTCCCCGGTTTTTTGATAGCGGGCGACGAAGCGAACGACGGCATAGCCTATGCCGAAGTCAAACAAGCCGAGGTAGCTGGAAAAAGATCCGACCAGTATCCAGACTCCGTAGGCGGCTTTTCCCAACTTGGCAATTATATATGGCGTGAGGGCTATCGAGATGAGAGCCGACACGGCGTACACGACCCAGTTCGAGCTGAGGTTTTTGGCAAATTGACGTTTCATCGATGCCGGAATATACTATGTCCCGGCGTTCAACAAAAGGGATGTTATCGGGAAAAAATGTGAACAGGTCATTCGACCGGAGGGAATCAGCCGTTTGAGAGAAATATTTTGCGTTCGGATTCGAACTGTTCGACGAGGTTCTCGATGATCTGATCGAACATCTCCTCGTTCATATTCAGTCGTTGAGCCGCCTTCATCTCGGCAAGATTTTCCGGTCGATAGTCTTTGAAACCTACATCCAGCTTCTTTGCGACCATATTGGAGACATTGATGACAAATGACAGCGGCGGGACACAGTCTTCATCGATCTCGATCGGGTCATGGTGCTCGAAGACGGCGTTGGATAACAGATGAGGAAACGACCAGTTGTGCAGCAGCAACAAACCGACATCGGTATGGTTGAAGCCGAATTTTTCCTCTTCGAATTCAATGAAGGTGCGCCCTGAGACCTCGGCCTTGACAATAATTTCAATATATTCGGTCGGTTTTTTCTGAAGCAGAACCAGTTTCCCGATATCGTGCAGCAGTCCGGCGATGAATGCTTCTTCGATATTGGGGTGGCGACAGGCCTTGGCCACCAACCGAGCGGAAATCGCCGTCGCCAGCGTGTGTTCCCAGAGCTTGTTATGACTTTCGCCGCCGGTGGCATTGTACAGGCTGTGAGTAGACGAGGCAACAACCAGAGAGCGAAGAGTTTTGAATCCGAGCAGGATGACCGCTTCCTTAAGCGTTTTCACTTCCTTGGAACGGCCGTAGAATGATGAATTGGATAGTTTCAGCACGCGAGCCGTCAACGACTGATCGGACATGAGCGCCTGAGTGATTTTATTCACATCAGTATTCAAATCCGAAGTCAGATTCATTAATGACGCAATAATCGCCGGGGTCGCAGGGAGATCACCGATCGATGAAACGATTTTCTCCAGCGCACGACTCGATTCGACAAACTTTTCCATAAGACTCTGTCGTCGTCCTTTTACCCGAAATACACAAAATCCTGCCGGTTATACATTGTTTCGGCTGAAATTCGCTGAAGTTAAGCCTACTTTTGGCGTAAAGCCCGCTTTCACTGACAGGCTTTTTTGATATCCTTCAATTTATCTTTCTGGCGTTTCGCTGTTTCTTCCGGAATCGGCAGGGTTAAAATGGCCTCATACAGTTCGCAAGCTTCTTCCCGTCGGGATTCATCATCCTTATAGTGTCGGCGGTAACACTTGGCCTGATACCAGGCGGCCTCGATGATATTATAATAGTTCCCCGGATTGTTTTGCAGGCGAGCATAGATATTCGTGTAAATCAATAAGGCCTGGTCGCAGTCGCCGAGTTGATAATAGGCCTCTCCGAGGGCCCAGAGAAATGTCAATCCATGAGGATATCGGCGCCGCATCTCATCGGCCAGTCGGATTGCCTCGGTATACCGTTTTTCGTTGATATAAACCCAGATGAGTGATGTTTGCGCAGCATCGCGCGAAATCTCCGAGGAATCCGCCGCACGCCGCAGCAATTCGATGCCATTGCCTTTTTCATTTTTAAACAGTGGTGTCCAGTTGACGGCATTGGTTTTGACCGATTTCCAGTAGCGGTACGACCCGAGGCCGAGCGCGATATCAAAAAAAGTCGAGTCGAGTTCGAACCCTTTGCTGTAGGCATTGCGCGCCTTGAGACCCTTTTTTATGGCCGACCAGGTATGCCCAGCCCGCCCGGCATATAATGACCGAAAAGCGAATTGATGTCCGAGCAGGTAATATGCCAGTACGGAATCGCGCCCCTCGGCCAGCATGCCCTCGGCATACACCTGGACGCTGTCGAGCGATGCGAAAAATTCAGCCTCAAGCGAATCGGACTCGTTCGCCATCATGACCGACTGATAGAGGATGGAATAAGCCAGAAAATCGAATGGCCGACAGCAACGGGAGGCATACAGCGAATCAATGATATGTTCAGCCTTATCGAAGCGGTCGTTATAGATATGTGCCGTGATTGTATTGAGACACTCCGTCAGGTCGGCAGAGAAATATTCCGTCGCGACCGAATCGGTCGGCAGGCATACGAGAATGCAGAACAACAGGATACCGAGGATTACACACCGCTTGCGCATCATACTGTTCTATAATGATTACAATGCCGCGAGGCAACGATTTAATCAGCTCTGGCGATAGCGGGAGCTCATCAGGACACCGAAGATAATCAATCCGATACCGACAAATGCGGGGATACCGAACATCTCATCGAACAGGAAGTAACCGATTATGAGCGCATATAGTGTTCCCAGATAATTGTAATTGCTGATATTGGCCGCCTTTTCCAATTGATAGCCGCGCGTCATATAAATCTGCGCTATCGTGACGGCCAGCCCGATGCCGATCATAACTGCCCATTCAAACAGTGTCGGCGTCACCCAGTCATACAAACAATAGGCGCCGACGAACGGGACGGTGATAAGAGAGAAATAGAAGACGATGACATAGTGGTGATCCGAGTTCTTCAGCTTGCGGATAAAATTGTAGGCCATGGCCGAAAACACTGCGGCAAAGATACCGAGTGTCAGATCAAGAACCGACACACGCGGATCGAACCCCTTGACCATTAACACGCCACCGAACGATATGAGAAAAAACAGCCATTGAATCGGTCGCGGCGGTTCCTTTAAAAGGAGGCCGGCGATGATTACGGTGAAAATCGGCGACAGGTATTGAATCGTCACTGCGCTGGCCAGCGGCATGTGCTGAACGGTGTAAAAATACAACACCATCGCAACTGTGCCGGTCAATCCGCGGAGAAGCAGTACTGGTTTATTGTTGCCGCGAGGATCAAGCCCCGCCTTGCGGACGAGGATATATCCGACAATGAGCGTAACCACTGCCCGGACAAAGACGATTTCATGCGAGGGGATGCGACCGATAAATTTCACTCCCGTATTCATGAAGGCGAAGAACAGCGTCGCCAACATGATGGAGCGAACTCCCGGAGTAAAAATAGTGCTCAGTCGCGATAACATCGGTATTTCTCTCTATAAAAAAGTCGATGTACACTCGTACATCGACAGAGCTATATACACATACAGTACTTTTCGACCGCTGTCAAGCGGCGGCCGGAATTTATTCACCGGCCCGTTCCTCAAACCAGGCATCAAGGATTTCCCGCTCGCGTTCCGGCTTGAGTCCGCACATGTATTTCTCTTCTTCCGGTCTGGTTTCGTCCCAAGCCAGGGTATCCAGGATCGTCTTCTTGAGTGATGTAAATGTAAGGCCGGCATCGATCGCACGGGAGATATCGACTCGCATATCGCCATATGGTTCATTTTTCGCAGACAGCCACAAGGGGATATCGCGAAACGGTTTGATATCGTCGCGCTTTTGCAGAAACTTGTCAGAAACCATGACGAACTCGGCCTTGCCGCCGCAAATATCCCGGCATTGTTCAAAGAAATCTCCGAGATGAAGCTTGTCGTCGGGCCCGGTTGCATTGAAAATACCAGTTCTGTTTTTCTCGATCAAATTGATCAGAAATGCGGCCAAGTCACGGGCATCGATAAACTGAACCGGCTGATTCGCCAGATCGGGAACCAGCATCGGCCCGTCCTGCGTCATCCGCCGCGGCCAATAGGTAAATCGATCGGTATAATCGTGCGGGCCGATGATCAGTCCGGGCCTGATGATTAATGCACGATTGGGATAAGCGGCGAGAACCTCGTGTTCACAGAGGACTTTGAGCGCTCCATACGTGTCCTCGTTTATTTCCTCGACCGTCTCGTCCTCGATCGTTTTCAGGCGCGCTTCCTCGGGCAGAATCAACATCCCTTTCTCCTCGTAGACGGAGACCGTGGAAATAAACACATAAAGATTGATGGAGTTTTTCAACAGGTCGACAGACTGCTTCACGATGCGGGGAACATAGCCGCAGGTATCGATGACGCAATCCCAGGTACGGCCTTCCAGTTCCTGAATGTCTCCGTCACGGTCGCCGACGAGTTTTTCCACCCGCGGAAACACAACCGGGTCGGTCTGCCCGCGATTAAAAAGTGTAACCTTGTGGCCATTAGCGAGCGCCTTTTCGACGATATGCCGCCCGACGAATCGAGTTCCCCCGATGACAAGAATATTCATGAATCGCCTTCCTGCAATATCAATTATTTTCGATACTTAACACAACATACGGTATTCATCGCCGATATGTTACCGTAGCGAGAGTAATTCCCCAGTGATTCTCCCGCAGGATGTACTTCGCGGAAAATACGGATGAGAATGGAGAGACACAATAAAAAAGCCCGGCGACTTGCAGGAAGGCGCCGGGTCGGTTTTGCTGTTGGGATTTACTTAAACGGCCCAACATTCAATTTCGTTGGTATTGCCGCTTAAGTAGCAGCCACCTCACATAAATTTGTTTTCAAAATCCGACCACCTCCTTTCCTGTGTACTCTTTATAACGGCAACCCCGGCATAAAGTTCAACAAAAACTTTTATAAATTGATATTAATTTTCTATTAGTGATACAAGAAGTCAGGATTGATATCCCGATTCGATTATTATTTTATTGCGGAACAAACAGATAGACTCGTATGTTCATTCATAATATAGACGTGTTAATACACGCTAACAGGGCAAAAACTATCGCATTTTATAACATTCTGCGAGGGATTCCAATGATTCGCTTCATTCTTATGCTTTGTATCACTGCGCTTTTATTGACTTCAACACTTATTGCCGATACTACCGAACCTGCTCAGACAGCGGCTGTCGAGCCAATCGACACGACCAAAGTTTATCATATCCAGACCGTCGTCGAGGTCACCGGGAAGCGAATTACGCCGACCCAGCGTGATTTTCCGGTCGCCAAAGGGCAGTTCAATACGATTCTGAACACCAACGGATTCAGCCTTATTCGCAAAGGGACATTCTTTGCCCAGGACATCTATGCCGACGGGCTTAAGCGCGGCGACATCCAGGTCGTTGTCGACGGCGAGCGATATCACAGCGCCTGCCCGAATCGGATGGATTCTCCGCTGACGCGAGCCAATCCGCTGGAGATGGCCGGTATCGAGATGGTGAAAAACACCGGGACGCTGCAATCCGGAATCGGCGGTGCGATTAATTATCAGCGCGAGAAACCGATGCAGCCATTGAAGATTCGCGCCGGATTGTCTCAAGCCGCAGGGGTCACCGAAAACAGTGATGCCGCCTTCGCAATCAATTCGCACGATCATCGCATCAATGCGCGCTATGCCACCGGTCGCGGATATGAAGATGCCGACGGCGAATCATTCGTCGATCGCTATGGCTACAAACAAAACTATTCCTATCGCCTCGCCGAGGGCTCGGTTATCGGCAGGCGCGGCGACTGGCAGTATCGCACCGGGTTCACCTATACCGATGATGTCATGTTCCCGTATTTGCAGATGGACGAGCGAGTCAACCGCGTGTGGTCCGGATTCGTGTCCTATAAGGGGCACAAGCTGTATGCGAATCACACCTCGCATGTGATGGATAACGGCCTGCGCGTGAGCACCGGGACGATGGTCACCGATGCGACGAATTTTACGGTCGGTGCGACAGGATCATTCTACGAGGTGTTCTATCGTAATTGGGATGCGGATAATGAAATCGCTACTCCGATGATGCGAATCGAAAATCATCTCATGCCGGATGTGTCGGTTGCGAGCGGCGCGCTGCAAAAACAGATCGATAAGCCGCACTGGGGTGTATCCGGAAAGGCCGGTATCGTCTATCATAAAATGGGCGATGCGAATCGGCTCGACTTCTTCAAGGCGCTCTATCCCGATGCGGAAGACTCGCGCCTGCTGCCGACATTCGGGCTGAATGCCTATTTCAAGACAATGCTGTCGAAGAATGTACTCGGTGTGATTTCGGCCGAGGTCGCATCCGATGTTCCCGCCACCGAAAATATGTACATCACGGTGCAGAAACCGATGGGCAAACCGTACTGGCTGGGTAATCCGACAATGGATGCGCCGGTCAAGGCCGGACTGCGTGCGAAGGCATCGTACAAAGGCGCATCATTCGAGGCGTTCGCAACGCGCATTTGGAATTATGTGAACTTCACTCGCGCCAGCGCCGGGATGGTCAGTTACATGACATATGAAAACATCGATGCGGTGCTGACCGGATTCAATTTCACCGGCGAGTGGAAGTATGTCGACCTCAATGCCTTCTATACCTGGGCGAATAATACATCGAGTGATTCCGCGATGTCGGAAATCCCGCCGCTGACCGTCACGACGACTCTGAAGTCGCCGGAATACAAGGGATTTAAGGCGCAGTTCCAGCACACCTTTGCCGATGCCCAGACGCGGATCGACGAGAGTCTGGATGAGCGCACGACACCGAGCTGGCATCGCTTTGATCTGGGCTTATCGTATAAGACGGGGTCGCTTCGGTTCGCATTGGATGTCGAGAACCTGACGGATGAGTTGTATTATCAACACATGTCGTATCTGCGCAATCCGTACGCATCAGGCGATATTCTGTACGAACCCGGCCGCACATTCCGGTTCACGGTGACGTTTGATGAGGTGTTTTCAAAGCAAAGTTATCATAGAATGAAGTGAGGAAAAGTAGGGCAGGTCCCCTGAAGGGACCTGCCAGGTTTTTACTCGGATAGTCATATCTTGCCAAGACAACGATAATATACTGCGATAGGTTTTGGTTTTATTTTGGGGTTCGGTCGTCTGGTTGTATAATACTTGGTGCTATCTCCCGTCGTAATAATCATCATCGTGTCTAGAATATAGGATCCATCATCAGGATTGTCGGTCAGATACCGATCATTAGGATCGACAATCCAAATCGCCCATATTTGGTCTTTGTTATCCTGGAATAATTTTACTTCTGTAGAACCGTCCGAGGAAAATGGAATCGGTACTCCCCGCGCCATCCAATCCTTTCCATCATAGATATTATAGGATAAAGAATCGCCATCCCCGGCATCACTCAGATAATGCAACACCCCCTTATTATCGACCAGCGTTCTATCCTTAAAGAAAGGGGAGTGATAAGAAGGATAAGTTCCCGACATTTTTTTCAACTCACTCCAATTTTTTCCATCCTGGCTTGTGATATATTGAACCTCACAAGATGATTTGTTGATAGTGAACTCGAAAAATATATGAAACATATTATTGATTTTACAGAAATCAACGAGCCTGCCATTCCAATCAGATTCTAATTCCTTGATAACGGTTACAGGCTCACTCCACTCCCCAGATGTAAAATATGACATTGTTATCACATTATTTGGCATTCTTCCCAGCGCAAACCACCGAAAATATTCCAGTCTCGTTTCCTCCCAAACAGCAAAAATAGTATCAATACCGGAAATCGTTTCGAATCCATAACAACTTGTTCGCCCCTCTTGAATCATAGTCAATTGATTTGCACCGGTATCCAACGGCTGACAATAAAAATGTTTACCATATAAGCGAAGTGAGTTATCAATATCAATCACTCTTTTGCTCTCACCATACCCCCTATAAAAAACAACAACACTGTCATCGTGCCTGGCAATCGAAACGGGAGTTCCCATGTGGATATCATTAACGAGATAAACATCTCTTATCATTTTCCCGGAATACATATCGAATGTAGACAACCGGTTATCACTGAGTACATCGAGGTTGTGCCTCTGATAATTAAAGATTACATAACCGCTGTATCCTGCAATATGAAGGTCGTCTATAATCTCATTTTTGATTAGGCGATCATTGTAAATAGCCGCATACATGAATTCCTGTTTACTCGCATCGTAAAAAAGAGTAAAAAGCGTATCTTCTTTGACGGCACATGCAAAATCATTAATTTCGAAATCTATCTTTACGGGACCGATATCCTGGGCCTGAAGACAATAACCCGAAAAAACAATCGGAATAATTAAAAGACATATTAGTCTGAAGACTTTAGAATTGTAGCACAATCCTTTATTCGGCATATATGGCATTCCATCATAATGAAAGAGTGATTGAGATTCCTTATGAGTTAATATAATGAATGGGAGGCATTAGTGTCATTGATAAATTAATGTTAATAAATAAAGTGGAGATTAACTGGTAACCCAACCCTTTGGAGTTGGGATGAGATATTTCTATGTTCTCGCCACCCAGGATTACTATTTAAGATCAATACGGGCACGACCTGCTCCCCCTCCTTTCCAAGGAGGGGGCCGGGGGGTGGTTGGAGTGTTATATATCATACCCACAAGAGGCAAGAGCAGATTCCTCAATCGGCCTGAGAAGGCCTCATTCGGAATGACACAGTCATGAGTAGTATGATATCGAACAGAATCAGGAAATATACAGGTCTCTATGCCCGGTCCGCCGTAAAGAATTCGCTTTTGCCGACGAATCGCAACCACAAAAAAAGCCGGGATGTAGATTCCCGGCCATGTAGACTTGTATACTCGCGCTGGGCACCCCATCCCTTCAGAGGTGGGACCGCGCGTTAAGATATCTCTATGAACGAACAATCACATCATTAACAGTTTAGAAGAATGAGGCAACCTCCGCGAGTTCTTTCGGTTCACACTTCGGGTCCGATACGACCATGTAAATCAGGTCCTTTTTCTCCATCCCGACCAGGGTGCACTTTTCACAGCGGTGCACGACCATCTCGCGCCCGTCGACCATCGCGACCGGGTTGGCCGGCAGGTCGTATTTGTCGGAGGTGGTCAGGAATACCGTGACCAGTTCGCCGTGATTGTTGAGCATTTCGAGGCATCCGAACTGCACGCCCAAAATCGTGTCGACCGAAACCGACAGGATATTTTCAACCGGGAATTTCGGCGACTTGTCGAGCAGGATTCCGGTCTGTTCATACAGGTACTTCAGCGGATCGGTGTGCGTGTCTTTCTCGCCGTTTCCGTTGCTGTGGGCCATATGTGCCATGATGAAATGCGGGATAGGATCGTCGGTCGAGGGGGCAGTTGCGGCCGGGGTATCGTTCGATGCGGTCTGCGGCGTTTCACCGGGACCGCTTAAAGATACCGCGGCAATGATACAGAGGACGATAACGGCGGCCGAGGCCATCGCGACGAGGTGCCACTTAAAAGGGGTTCGGGTGGGACCGACCTCCCCGGCGGCGTCGATCGCATCCAGTTTGGCCATGATGCTGTCCTTTACCTTGTCAACATCCCCCGGATTCGACCCTTTTTCCTGGACGACGGCTTTGAACGCCTTCTCGAATTCGTACTGCGCCATGCAGTGGCGGCACATTTTGAGATGACGCTCGACTTCCTTGACGTCAACCTCGTTTGCCTCTTTGTCAATGACATCATAGAGATGCTTTAGAGCTTGTCGACAGTTCAATTCTGGGGCTCCTTGATGTACCCGTTCTTCAGTGCATAATCCCAGAGATTCTTTTGCAGTAATTTCCGGCCCCGATGCAGGCGAGATTTTACCGTACCTATCTGCAAGCCGGTGATATCGGCTATTTCCTGATAGGCAAACCCCTCGAGAAACGACAGGACCACGACGATTCGGAAATCCTCGGGCAGTTCGTTAATCGCGGCTTTGACATCGTCATCGAAGATTTTCGAGAACAGTTCTCGTTCCGGGTCCGGTACATCCTTGGTTTTAGCAAGTTGTCCGAACAGGAACGAGTCGTCGATCTCGTCAAATGCGAGCGATTGCGGCGCCTTAGCCTTCGAACGGTAATTGTTGATGAAAATGTTCGTCATAATCTTAAACAGCCATGCCTTGCAATTGGTGCCTTCTTCAAACTTATCGAAGAAACGGTACGCCTTGAGCATAGCCTCCTGAACCAGGTCCTCGGCATCGGCCTCATTCTTGGTCATTCGGCGAGCGGTGCGCATAAGGGCATCAACGTGCACCATGGCCTCTCGTTCAAACCGCTTTCTAAGCTCTGTCTGCTTGTGGTCAGCCATTCTTCTCCTGCGTTCCTGTTTGCTCTCAGCCGACCTCTGTGTAAAAAAACAACATAGGTCGGAAAAAGGTTCCTCGTAAGTTTGACTTTTTTGCAAAGGCGCGGCGACGAACAATCGCCCCCACCCTGTCTCCCAAGGCTTTATACAATCGGTTTTGCCTAAAAAGCCGATCGGTCACAGCCTTTTTTTGACCGGTTGTCTCAAGATAAAGACAGCCGATATGGGATAGCAAGTAGTACTTTTGACCCTGCAAAATCTGTATTAATATAGTCCATTTTGGCCATAAAGTCAATCGCAACAACAAAAAAATGGGTAAATCAGTATACGATAGCAGCAGTGGCTTTAAAGGTAAGGCAGGTCGCAATTGGGGACCTGCCATACTGGCTGGGTTGTCCAGATAAGTAATTACGGAATATACCATTTGCATAATTCGCAACCTTATCTATATTAAATGTAGCCCAGACTTCTGCGCTTGTTGGGGGATTGTGCCCTTTTGAGGAGGGAATTAACATGCGAAAATTTAATGGGTTACTTTTTTGGGCATTCGTCATCATGCTATCGCTGTGCACGGCGAATCTCTCTGCTCAGGATCCGGGGGTTGCGGATACCGTCAGAATAGGATCGGTCTCAGGCGATGTTCGGACCGCCCTGTCTGTCCCGGTATCTCTGTACAATGACGAATCATTGACATCAGTTATTTTGCCGGTACTCATAAACGGTTATTCCGGGTGGATGACATTCGATTCCATCACCTATGCCGGTGGGCGGCTCGATGGCGGAGTCGTTCTGCCGGAGCGCGAGGCGTATTCGTACTATACCGATACTTTTTCGGTCGAGGCGGTGATTGTCCGCTTCAGCGTTTCATCGGGTGATCCGCTTCCGCCGGGAGACGGCGTCATTTGCGATTTGTGGTTTTCTCCGAAATTCGGTGGCGAGGTTATCCTCGATACCATGAGCGTCTCACCCTATGGCAATCTTCGATTGATTGATTATGCCCTGACCGATTTTCTGCCGCAATTCCAACTCGGTTCGGCCGATATTGCCTGCGATTATATCATTGGAGATCTCAATGATGACGGCGCAACTAACGTGGGAGATTATCTGGCAATTCAGAAATTCTACTATGGGTGTAATCCGATTGGCCCCTATCTTCCATATATCGGCGATTTAACCGGCGATCGGCGAGTCGATCTCCGCGATGCCAACTATTTGATCCACCAAATATATTATTCCGCACCTCCACTGCAGTGCGGCGAGTATACTGCCAGCAGCTATTCCGATCCGGGCATCCCTGATACGCTGTATATTGAGAATGCTGTATTGTATGAAGGAGTCCCGGGATATATTGCAATCGACTTGACAAATGACGAGGCGATCAGCCTTTTCGGTATTGCCTTCGAGTGGAGCGGCGACGCCGATTTGTATTGTGAGTGGTTTACTCAGGTCTCCAGTCTCGAAACGAGAGTACCGGCAATGGCAAACGTTCAGCCATATTCCTGCGGAAGTCAGGATGAGGGAACTTCGGGTAAAGGATCATTTTTCTCATTCCAGACGATGGGGGCGTTTATTTGCCCGGATATGCTTGAGCCGGGATCAGGTCCTATTCACCATATTTACGTCGAGCCCCGCTCCATCGGGAGTTCGACCTTCCAATTGAAGCCCTTTGAGGTTTCCGGCGCAGATTGGTTGTTCATTACTCTCGACAGAACGGCCTTTCAACCGGTCGTGGTCGGCGGTAATATTACGGTTCTGCCGAGACCATGCGGCGACGCCAACCGAGATGGGAATGTCAACATCGGCGATGGTGTATATATCATCAACTACATATTCAAGAGTGGCGCGGCTCCGGATCCGCAGTGTATTGCGGATGTCAACGGCGACGGTAACACCAACATTGGCGATGCGGTTTACCTGGTGACGTATATCTTCAAAGGCGGCCCGGCACCGGTAGAGGACTGCTGCGCGGTGGAGTAGAGTAAAAAATTGGGTGACTTACAAGATTAGGTGGCCTATGGTAAGCGATAGGCCACCCGGTTATTTATATGAGTATTTATGCTCATAATGAGTCACAAGACCATACGTTCACGGCTTAAAACCAATCAGGCAATTGGTGCAGGCATCGGGGTAGTCTTTGGAGCGGGGCTACTTATTTTATCTTTGCCCGATAACATTAAAAGCAGATATGTCTTTAGTCTGATAGTTCTCGCTTTTGTCTTTCTGCATACGATTTATTGCTGACTATTTATAGACTACGGATAATCGTGACGCACAATTATATAGAATACCGATTTATAAGAACTGTCAGGATATATTTTCATGATATAATTGAATTCACTGTAGATAAGGATCTTGTGGTAAAATCAAGGAATTGCCAAATAAAGATTAGTAGATTCTTATCTGAGAGTACACAAATAGCGGAATACTTAATTGGTCCGGTGGCACAGGAAAAAGATATTCCAGTCTTTGGCGATTTAGAGCAATTACGCCTGAGTTTCCGTATAGACAAAAAGACAGAATAATCTTCAATCCATTCAATGGGTGTGCTACATTTTACAAATAAACACTTGAGTTGTCACGGGCTTTCGCGTACTATCAGGTATGGATTTGCTCGATGACAGACAGAACATCTTCAATAAACTGACCGCGCAGGTCGCCTGCGCCGGTTGAGCGTCCAAACTGGGCCCGGCGGAGCTGGGCGAGATTCTCAGGCGGTTCTCACCGCCCGTATCCAAGGAGCTGCTCGTCGGAATAGACGGCGTCGATGATGCCGGCGTCTATAAAATCTCCGACGATACGGCACTGGTGCTCACGGTCGATTTCTTTCCGCCGATTGTGGATGATCCGTTCACATTCGGGCAGGTGGCGGCGGCGAACGCCTTGTCGGACGTGTATGCCATGGGCGGTCGGCCAATCACAGCGCTTAATTTATTGATGGTCCCGGCCAAGATGCCGCCGGACATCGCGGCTAACATTTTACGAGGCGGCGGCGATAAAATCGCCGAGGCCGGAGCGGTCATTGCCGGAGGCCACAGCGTCAAGGACAATGAGCTAAAATACGGCCTGTCGGTCACCGGGTTGATTCATCCGGACAAAATTATAAAAAACATTGGCGCTCGCGTCGGAGATCGATTGATTCTGACCAAGCCGCTCGGTTCCGGTATCGTCTCGACCGCAGTCAAACAGAACAAGGCCGCCGCCGACCATGTGGCCGCATTGACCGCGAATATGATTGCGCTTAATAAGGCCGCCTCCGAGGCGATGGTTGCGCTCGGCGCACATGCGGCAACCGACATCACCGGATTCGGCCTGGCCGGGCACGGATATGAGATGGCATCGGGTTCGGGCGTGACATGTGAGATCGAATTCGCGGCGCTGAAACTGTTGCCGGGTACGATTGAGTATGTCAAGGCCGGAGCCCTGACCGGCGGCGCCAATGCGACCCGCATGTATCTGGCCAATAAGATATGCCTCGATTCCTCACTTCCTGATTATGCCTCACACATCATTCACGATCCGCAAACATCGGGCGGGCTGCTCATTGCCATCGCACCCGATAAAGCGAATGAACTGATGGCGCGTCTGTCGGATGCGGGGGTCGATGCCGCCGATATCGGGCGCGTTGTCGAGAAATCCGATATCAGCATCCGATTCTTTTAGAGACTATCGACCATTTGTTATCTCGCATTCCCATTCGAATTTCCTGAAACTATTTTGACCGTTGGTGTAAAATAAGTATATTTCGCGATAGATGAACTTAGTGCTTATAAACAACATTACAATTACATCACACGGGAGGTTTACATGAAATCGCTCTACAGGGTACTTTTTATCCTCACACTGGCTTTATTGTGCACATCAATTGTCTGGGCAGGCGGCACCAAAGGGCAGGTCGGGTTTGGCTTCAAGGTCACCGATCAGTCATCGGTCATTCACGCCCGCTTCTGGGCATCGGATAAACTCACGATTGAGCCTACATTCGGTATCGCATGGGTTGATCCGGGCAGTAGCTATTCCACGACGAAGCGGTTTGCGCCGGGTATCGGTCTGCTGTATCATTTCCGTCCCGGCCTGGAGCTGCGCCCGTATATCGGGATGCGCTTCGAAGCCGCGATTCTCAATGCGAGCGGTGAGTCATTCGCCGATATCGGTATTGCGCCATTGTTCGGATGCCAGTATTTCTTCTCGGAGCATTTCTCGGTCAGCGGTGAATACCTGATTACCTATGTGAAGACGGACAAGGAATTTTCCGCAACCATGCCGTATTCAGATGCGACATATATTAACACGACGCAGGCAGTACTGGTGAATTTCTATTTTTAGGAGGCGGCGATGAAGAGGATACTTATCCTATGCGGCATTACTCTGTTGTGTCTCACTGCCTGTTCAACGGAAAATAAACCGGTCGACCCGACGATGCTGCTTAATGCCCGTTTCACCGGCATCACTTACACCGATGAGTTGGGCAACATTATCGGCCCGAGAGATTCGGATGACTGGCACCTGTATCCCGGAGATGTATATCAGTGGCAGTCGTTGAAACCGATGGACATTGATACGGCAGAAGGCAGTATCTTACCATCGGGGTACGACGTCGGTCCCGCATATCCGAATCCATTTAACGGTGCGATTTCCGTCCTGCGATTTGCGACGCCCGCGGCGACTCCGGTCGTCGTTCGAATCGTCAATCAGGAGGGGCGGGTCGTCTATACCGAAAACCGGGTGTTTGAAGCGGGGGCGCATGATATCACCTGGGCTCCCGGTATCGCCTGGCAGAACCCGGAAGGAACTCCTCAGGACTATCCCGATGGAATTTATCGAGTATATTATTTGTTCGATGTTCCGGGTGGAGGATATTATTCGGGCTGGGGTGACGTTTGGCTGACGCACGGTAATGGCTGGTGGACAGGATACTGATATGAAACTATCAACGATTTTACTCTCTTTACAATTATGCCTTTTGCTGGCCGCCTGTTCGACGAAAGGGCCATTCGATCCGACTTCGGTCAACTCGAAATATACGGGCGTCACACGGACAGATGAACAGGGCAATATACTCGGCGAACCGGACGAGCGAGATTGGAATCTATACTATGGAGACGTCACAAAACTGGCTCTTGAATCCGAAGTGAAAATGGCGGCATGTAAAGAAGCTTCGGTAGAAGGAGTTTGGTTATATCCGGCTCGCCCCAACTATTTTAACGGATTGACAATAGCCTTGGCCTTCTATGCCATAAACGATTTTACCGGCACCGTGAGTATCTACAACACGGATGGTTTTGTCGTTAAATCTTTTTACCTCGACAGCCGGGACGATTATCGGGCATGCAATTGGAAAGTCAGCAGCAACAGGGATTTTTCCGAAGGTGATTCGACAATGCCGGACGGCATGTACCGGGTTTGTTATGTCTTTGATGTCGAAGGAATCGGTAAGCTTTCCGGATACGGCGATATATTACTGACAAGTAATTTATTTCTTGGACACTTTCTGACAAATTGAATCAGTGATTAGCGGCTGATACAAGTAAAACAGGCGGCGGGTGCATCTCCGCCGCCTTTATTAATAAATCTTTTCGACGTTCGGTTATTTTTTATCTGTTTTGAATTCAGTCGTATCGATGACGCCGGACGGGCCGCGCTCCATCTCATACGGCATCTCTTCCCCCGGCATCTTATTCAAATCATCGAAGTTCGGCGGCAACTGGAAAAAGGGATGATAGGTGAAATCGGAGAACTTGATCGTATCCCCGTCGATAGTATTGTAATAACTTGACTTGCGCGATGCATTCGAGACTTTCCACACGCCGTCGTTATTGCGGAACATGATAATCGGATAGACGGCTTTCCGGCGGCCTTCTTTATCATAGACATCCGGCATCTTGAAGATCAGGCGGCGCCATTCACCATTTGTAGAATCCTCGATAATCGGAAGCCCGACGACCTGCGGCCAGTTATAGGCCCATTCCGATACCTTGAGGCCGTTGATGGCTCGTCCCCAGTGCGTAAAATACGCAGCGACCTTGGCCTGGGTCAGTGAATCGCGCATATCGAGAAAGGTCAGCATATCCTTATCCAGCCCGGCCTCTTTCATTCTGAGGAAATAATCAATCAGTTCGCGCTGCTCCTTATTCGGTTTATTTTCTTCACCGGTCTTCTGGCTATCACAGGAAACGAAACAAAACAGCACCGGGAATAATAGACTGGCACTTAATAGTAATAAAAATCGTCGGGTACGCGGCATAGCAATACACTCCTTTCGCCGAGGCAATAATATAGTAAAAAAATACGCGACTCGCGGCATTTTTTCGCCGCGGCGGCAAATTTGTATTGAATTCTACGGCAAAATCCATTACGTAGCCGAAAAACAATATCGAAAATTCGGCGCTGCCTGAAAAAAATGAAACCTGCGGGATTTTCTCTACGTACGATTGGTTTATTATCGCGAAACCGAGCGCGTTTAGCCGAACATCGTTAACCGAGACATAGCCCTATCACAAAAAGCAGTTTGTCAGGTATGTTAAGGTAGGAGTATGTATGAAAATGTTATCTGCGCTTCTGGGAATCGCACTGTTAATTTTCCCGGGTATTCTTTCTGCTCAAATTGAATCGACCGATGCCGCAGTCTCGGTCAAACGGATTGTCGTGACCGGACTAATTACGGACGAGGAAACCGGCGAACCTATTTCCGATGTCACCGTTCAGGCGATAGAGACCGGATTTGCCACCAAGGCCAACGCCGAGGGGCGATATCGGCTTATCCTTCCGGCCGGCGCCTATACATTTAAGGCCAGCCACATCGGCCATTATTCGAATAGCGTCCAGTTGACACTCGATGATGGCCAGGTCATCCAGGATTTTGTACTGAAATCCTCGATTATAGATATGGGTGAGCGAAAAGTGTATACGCGCGCCTATGATCCCGGACAGCGAATTATCCTCGAGGCCATCGCCCGCAAGGACGATATTCTGTCGCGCATCCATGATTATCAGTTCGAGGCGTATTCTCGGCTGGTCATTACCGATGAGACGAAACCGGATACGGCCGAGAATGATATCATACTGATTGCGGAGACGCAATTGACATCATTCTGGGAGCGGCCGGATAAATACAAGGAAATCATCAACTCGCGCCGCCAGACGGCCAATTTACCGGCTGAGGGCAACATGGTCGCCATCGGCGAGATATTGAACTTCAATAAGAACCGCATTGACATCAACGATTACTCGGTAGTCTCTCCAACCGCCGAGGATGCGCTCGATCATTATAATTATTATCTCACCGACACGGTGTATCTGGATAACAAGGCCGTGTACGTGCTTGAAATAGAACCCCGCAATGAATTCGAACCGCTGTTCGTCGGTGAAATACACATCGCCGATTCGACCTATGAGGTCGTGCGTGTGGATGTCGGTTTCAGTAAAGGGATATCTATTCCCTACATCGAGAACGGGCGCTACTATCAGCATTATGCCGAGATCGACGGTAAGTACTGGATGCCGATTGAAATCGGCTTTATCTGCGATGTCAGATTGGGATTGGGCTTCGTTGGCGTACCCTCGCACATCGGTTTCTCCTATGTCGCGGCGATTTCCGATTATAAGATCGAGGAAGGGATTCCTAAAAAGACATTCGATGAGTTCCAACTGGAGGTCTCCCCAACTGCTGATGATTTCGATTCGACGGTCTGGGCCTCGCGTATGGTGTTACCGCTGACGCAGGAACAGGAGCGCGGATATACATATATCGATTCGGTGCAGCATGCGCCGCAGGCCATATTGAAGCGGGCAGGGCGACTCCTGGCTGTGGCTCCATTTGTCATTTTGTTCGGCGACCGGGATTTCTTCCACTATAATCGGGTGGACGGACCTTTCCTGGGAATACCGATCAAACGTGAGTTGACTCCGGATTTCAAAGTGACGGCCATTAACGGATATGGCTTTGAAGATAAAAAATGGCAATATACTTACGGCGCCGACGCGAGGCTGATTGAGGACAAGAATTTCTGGGTCGGAGGTTCGATCAGCGACCGCATTGTCAGCCGACATTCCATCACATTTGCTCCCGAACTTAACGAAACGATGGCGGCATTATTCTTCGGAGAGGACCCCAACGAATACTATCGCCGTAAAGGTTATGAGTTTCATGCCTCATCGCGGACAGTACCGAGAACATCGGTAAGTCTCGGTTTTGAATCATCCCGTTTTTACTCGAAGCAGCGGGAAACGGATTATGCATTTTTCGCGAAACCGGAAAATATCGAGCGTAATATTTCCATTTCGGAGGGACGTAAACGATCATTGCATGCGGCGCTTCGGTACGATTCCCGCCCCCTGATAAAAAACAAGGGAAGGATCGAACCATATTATACAATGAATTACATCATTGCGACTGCCGCGCTGGAATACTCCTCCCCGGATTTCGCCGATTCAGACTTCGATTTTAAAAAATACTCAATTAAACTGACGGCACGCACCAATGCCACCGGATTGGGTGTGACGAATCTGTTTGGTTATGCGGGAACGTCCGAGGGACAACTACCTATTCAGGAGAATTATGTCTCCAGTTTCATGGACATGGGACTGATGCAAACGCTCGGGTTGATAACTTTCTACGGAGATAGTTATGGCGGAGACCGCCTGGGATATGTTTTCGTCGATCATGACTTCGGTAAATACATGTTCCGCAATAGCGGTATAAATTTCCTGAAGAGAATACCAATAGGGTTTTCCATTCACGGAGGCGCTATGTGGACGGGAATAACCGGCGAATTCACGTCGCAAGATCTAAATCTGTATGAGGCTCCGACTGCGTACACCGAGGTCGGTTTCGGTTTGAATAACTTGACGCCTTTTTTGGGTGTGATAAACCTATCCGCGAAATTCAGCTGGCAAATTTCCGACTATGATACCAGAAGTTTCTTCGGTGTAAACGGATTTTTCGATTTCTAAATTCTATTCGCATGAGAGACAATATGCCTCTCCCGGATTCTTCCGAGGGAGGCTTTTATTTATTTGACTTGCCTTGCGGCAACTTTCTGCCAATCTTACGTATCTAAAACTAACGGCACAATAAACAGAGTAACTGTATTTCGCACGCTGCGCCTTTTTAAAAGCAAGGGATCTATGATAACCGTTGAAAATCTGAAGAAGACATTCGGCCATATTTGCGCGGTCGACAATATCTCGTTCACGATTAAAAAGGGCGAGGTGTTCGGGCTGTTGGGACCGAACGGCGCCGGCAAGACGACGACGATAAATATGATCGTCGGCATCCTCAAACCGGACGGCGGCTCGGTCGAAATCGACGGCAACCCCGATCCGACCAAATCGAGCGTCCGGCAGAAAATCGGCAATGCGCCGCAGGCGCTCGCCCTGTATGGCGAACTGACCGCGCGGGAAAATCTGGAATTTTTCGGCAAACTCTATGGGCTGTCCGGTGCGAAGCTCAAAGAGCGCGTCGACTGGGCGTTGGAATTCGGGCGACTCACCGAGCGACAAAAGGACAAAGTCGCCACTTATTCCGGCGGCATGAAGCGGCGATTGAATATGGCCGGTGCGGTGATTCACGATCCTCCGGTAATTCTCTTCGACGAACCGACCGTTGGTGTCGATCCGCAATCGCGCAATATGATTTTCGACAGTATCGAGGATTTGAAAAAACAGGGACGCACGATTGTGTATACGACTCACTACATGGAAGAGGCGGAACGGCTCTGCGATCGCATTGCGATTATCGACAACGGGAAAATCCTCGATAACGGATCGGTCAGGGAGTTGACAAAGCGCCATGGCGGACCGGCTATTATCGAGGCGGAATTCGAATCGATTCCCGAAGACTTTTCGGGGTTACCGGGCAAAGTTGATGACAACTGGGTGCGAATTGAGACGAATCGTCCGATGGAGGATCTGGCCCGGTTGACGAAAAACGGCCACACCTTCCGGCAATTGAAGATAAATCAACCGAATCTGGAAATGGTATTTCTCAATCTGACGGGAAGGAGCCTGAGAGACTGATGGGTAAGGTATTCACACTGGCCGGCAAAGACCTCAGGGTGCTGTTTCGCGACAAAGGCACCATGTTTTGGGTGTTGGGTTTCCCGCTTTTGATCGCATTGTTTTTCGGCTTCATTTTCTCCGGTGGCAGCGGCCCGAGCAAAATGAAGATCGCGATCATTGATAAAGATGAAAGCGCATATTCCCAGGCCTATGCCAAGGAATTAGGCGACTTATCGGCCTTAGAATCATATCAATTGCCTGCCGATTCGGCACTCGATCGCGTACGTCGGGGAAAACTGAGCGCCGTCATAACGATAAGGGAAGGGTTCGGCCGAACGCACGGCATGTTTACCGATTCAGCGATGATCGAGGTCGGAGTCGATCCTTCGAAGACAATGACGGCCGGGTATTTGCAGGGACTCCTGACACAAACGCACTTTAAACTCCTGCAGAAGCAATACGCCGATCCGGACAAATGGCGGGCCGATATGGATACTCTCATGGCCGATTCCGGATTATGGGCGGGCGCGCCGGCAAATGTGCAAACACTTGGAAAATCGATAATTACCGATCTCAGAGAATTGTCTTACGAGTATTTGCCCGAAGCGGAATCGATTGCGAACGACAGCACCGGGGCGGCGGCCAAGCAGAATGACGGCTTTAATCTATTCCCGATTAAAATGACGGCGGTAACGAACGACGAAACCGGCCCGCGATCATCGTTTGAGATCACATTCCCTTCATCAATCCTCTGGGCGCTTATCGGTATTGCATCGTCATTCGCGGTATCGATTGTCAAGGAGCGCACAGCCGGAACATTTTTGCGGCTGCGACTGGCGCCGATCTCCCGCATGCACATCCTGGCCGGCAAAGGTCTGGCCTGCTTTATATCCTGCTTCACGGTATCGGTACTACTCATGCTGTTCGGGGCATTTGTTTTCAAAGTGCGAATCGGCGATCCGGTGCTTTTGGCGATTGCTATGGCTTGTACCGCCTTCTGTTTTGTCGGTATTGCCATGCTGGTGAGCACCATCGGTAAGACGGAGGAATCGGTCGGTGGTGCGGCGTGGGGCATTCTACTGGTCTGTGCCATGACCGGCGGCGGCATGCTTCCCTTAATGTTTATGCCGGGCTGGCTGGTTGCTATCAGCAATTTCAGTCCCGTCAAGTGGGGAATTCTGGCTATCGAAGGAGCGGTCTGGCGAGGATTCACGTATACCGACATGCTCATACCGGTCGGCATGCTGATCGGAATCGGCATTCTGACATTTTCTCTCGGCGTATCGATTTTATCCAAACGAGATGCCTGATAAAGCGATAATCCGTCGATTGTGCCGAAATAGCGCACAATCGACGGAGACTCTTTTCTAAATACATTTTCCCATTGCTCTCCTCGTTTATATAGCGTACCGTTAGCAAAAGCAGCGAAAAAGGACTCAAGACATATGAACAAATTGCTACCGATAGATCCATCTCTGATAAAAGACAACCCCTTTCAGCTCATCGGCACGGACTGGATGCTTCTCACGGCCGGGTCGCTCAAATCATTTAACACGATGACGGCCAGCTATGGGGCGCTGGGCGAGCTCTGGCATAAGAAAATCGCCTATTGTTTTGTCCGCCCGCAAAGGTACACGTATGAATTCATGGAAAAGAATACCTGCTTTACGATGTCGTTTTTCGATGAATCGTATCGCGATGTGTTGAAGCTGTGCGGCACGAAATCGGGCCGCAATATCGACAAGATGAAAGGGATCGGTTTAACGCCGGTCGAAGGGCACTGCGGGTCGGTGTATTTCGACGAGGCGCGATTGGTGCTGGAGTGCCGCAAGATTTATTATCAGGATATCGACCCGACAAAGTTCGTGGATCCGAATATTCAGAGCGAATACACCAATGATTATCATCGCGCATATATCGGCGAGATCGTTCGCGCACTGTCGAGAAAACAGATGGACTAAAATGAAGCGCGCGATTGTTGTCCTGTATTGTCTGATGATGGTATCCGTGTGCCGGGCGGATTGGCAGAAACAATTCGACGAATTGATTAAAACCGATTCGCCGGAGAAACAACAACAGTTAATTGATTCAATCGTTGCGTCCGGCGCATCGGTCGATCAGATTGTCGCGCGCATTCGCAGTATCTCATTCGATAAAAAGTCCCGGCCCGATGACGGCATCGTCATCAACAAGAGCAGGTGCCTCGACGGCAAAAAACGGCCGTGGGCGCTGCATATTCCCGCGACATATGATTTTCATACGCCGACTCCTTTACTGGTCGTTTTGCATGGCGGGGTTTCGCGGCCGTATATCATGAAAGATCCCCACAAACATGCGCTGGAACATTATTTCACCAAGTTATCAGAAGAGCACGGCTGGTTCACGCTGTTTCCGTCGGGCGAGGCGCACGCCGAATGGTGGGACAGTGTCGGGATGGGCAACATTTCGAATCTGATTCGCGAGGTCAAGCGAGAATACAACATCGATGACGACCGCGTCTGGATAGCGGGATTTTCCGATGGAGGATCGGGCGCATTCGTGCAAGCCATGACCGACGGAACCGATTTCGCGGCCTTCGTGACGCTCAACTGCCACATTGCAGTCGGGAGTCTGGCCGGAAAACTATACAATTATCCCGGTAATATGGCGAATCGCCCGGTATATGCGGTCACCAACGACCAGGATCGCCTCTATCCGACGGCGAAGATGGAGCCGCTCATTACTATGGCGCTCGCGGCTGGAGCTGATATCACCTATCGTAAACGCACCGGGGGGCATGATCTATCATATGGTGAATTCGAGTTACCGATTATCGCCGGTTTTCTGGAGTCTCATCCGCGCAACCTGGCGCCGGACAGTATCATCTGGGAGAGCGCCGAGGGGCCGTTCGGGCGATATTTGTGGATTGCCATAGATTCGGTCGCCAATGATTTCCCAAAGCCGTGGCATACGGATTACAATATCGAGATGGTCTGGCAGGGGGGTGCGAGTACCGATACGAGCCTGTTATTCATCCGGAACAAGCCGTCAGCCAAAATTATCGCCAAAAAAGAAGGCAATACTATTTATATAAAAGAATCTCGGCTGAAGACGCTCAGTGTATTCCTGGATGTTGACCTGTTTGATTTCTCGAAACCGCTTGATATCTCCGTCAATGGCAAAGAGGTGTACAACAAATCAGTTTCGCCGGATATTTCCTATTTGTTACACGATTTTCTCAATAACCGAGACCGCAAACTGCTGAATGCCGGGCAAATCACGGTAAATCTGGGCGATCGGTTCTAAAATTCAGCCCAAATATCATATTTTATTTAACGATAACAGATTATTAACAGCACAATGGTCAATTACCGCTTGACAATTTAATCAGGATTTTTATTATAACGTGGGTCACATCTGTTGCAGGAGCTTCATCAATCATGAAATTGCTTTCTCTCATCGTGGCCTGCGCTTGTGTCGGAATTATTTTTACCGGATGTTCGATGACCGATGACCGGGCCGCAGCCACGCAAATCGGTGCGGCATTCTATGAGTCTGTCAAGGCTGACGATATCAACTCGATTTTGACGTTTCTGTCGCCGGAGTTTTTCGGGGAAACATCGGAAAATGACATGCGGCTTTTGTTGCCGACGCTGAAGGAAACATTCGGCGCTATCGAATCGTACGACCTGATCGGCTGGCATGTCAATAAACGGTTCGGCACCGACAGCCTGTCGGGAACGCTGGTGACTCTACAGTATAAGGTAACATATAGTAAGACGCCATCCAACGAGATGCTCCTCCTGTACAAACCATCCGGCAGTGAAGAGTTCAAAATAATCAGCTACAACTTCAATATTGAACCGCCGGAGCATTCTGCGAGTATCGACACGCTGTTTTAATCCGAAGTCTCTCGTACTCTTATGCAGGGGGCGACTCTGTGCCCCGCCGAATTATACTAATCTCGGAATGACTCATCGAATTCATCGAATAAACCCGCCCGTAACATGGTATAGTAAAAAAAGAAAACCCGGGAGTGGAAACCATGTCGAATTCATACCTGACCCTGACGCGGCGCGACGATATCGCGCCTGTCTGCCCCTTCTGCAATACTCAGATCAATGAACTCTATTATCGAGCCAAGGGCCTCGGCTGGCTGGTCGGACGCAATGTGATTTACTTCTGCCCGCACTGTAAGAAAATCGTCGGTGTCGCCCAGAGCCGACTGGCGTAAGAGATTTCTCTCAGTATGTATCCGCCTAACGTCAACTTTTGTTACTATCTAGTAATTAGATAATATAGTACCGTTTGTCGTAAGGTGAAAATAGAAAACGTTTATATGCCTTTCCATCCAGTGTGTGTGGTCTTCGTATAAATTTCACCTTTTATTACTTCATCCACTTGAGGTAGCTTTGCGATAATACAGGTTTGAAATGCGGACCAGAAAACGGGCATCGCAGCCGCTCCGCCTGAGGCAATAGCTGTAGGAGCAGCTACTATACTCGCTTTTATAAAACAGTCCATTATCTCTTTTTCAATTTCCTCCGAAAATCCTGATGGATAGCATATTTTACTGAAGGCACGAATTGATTTTGTCCTTCTCATTAGTTTAGGAATTTTCGTCTTGATGGGGCCTATTTTTCTGACAACCCACTCAGTCTTAAATTCCGGCACATTCATGATAGTCCCAATTTCATGGCTCTGGCATTTTTCCTTTGTAGTCGAGGAATCTGTCAGAAACTCCTCGCTATCATTGTCAACTATTAGCTCAGTTGTGTTTATCTCAAAATCTACGCCAGTCCCAATAGAATACTCCTTTAATTTTCCGGATTGATCCAGTAATTTACAAACGATATCCCTCTCATGGTAATCCCGCAGAGAGAGATCATCACTTTTCGCGATTTCAACATCATGCATTTCATTAGACATAACAACTCTCCTTTCTATGATTATTTTGATTGCATACGATAATACGAATAATACGAATAATACGCACTATTATTAAGTATTATTATAATAATTAATGGATATCAAAATGTACCATATTTAAATTAATATTTGTTATTTAATGTGGCGCAGTATTTTATTGTTTAGGAATCAGTACAAATCCAGTATTTGAAAATAGAAAGGTCTTCCCATGCAGGAAATCACCTGGGATGAATTTAAAAAAGTCGAATTGCGCGTCGGGACGATACTCACCGCCGAGCCTCTGGATGGCGCGCGTAAGCCGGCCTATAAATTGACGATCGATTTCGGGAGCGAAATCGGGATTCGGCAATCGAGCGCTCAGATCACCGAGCGATATACTACTGATGAGCTTATCGGCCGCCAGATTATCGGCGTGGTTAATTTTCCGCCCAAGCGGATCGCCGGATTCAAATCCGAGGTACTCGTTACCGGCTTTCCCGATACCGACAGTAACGTTATATTGGCAGTCCCGGACAAGCCGGTGCCAAATGGCAGAAAGCTCTTTTAGAATGGCTTTTCTTACGATTGAATGAGTTTACGGAACAGGTGATGGAGCGTCTGCGCTTCTTCCTCGCTTAACTCGCCCCACATTGTCTTGTGCAGCTTTTCCGTCGCGCGCCCAGCCAGCCGCGCGGCCTTTTTACCTTCCAATGACAGATGAATATACACCTGGCGTTTGTCGGATTTGCCTCGAGTGCGCCGGATGAGCCCCTTCTTTTCAAGTCGATTCAGCGTCCGCGACACATTGGCGTGCGGGATGTCGATCTGCGATGCAATATCCCCGATCGGCACGCCGTGGCCGTATGAATCGAGAATCGATATGATGGCATACTGTTCGGGCGTATCAACAAGTGACGGCGAATCCGGTTTGTTCCTGAGATAGTAGCGCAGCATGGTCTGACGCTTGGCCCAGAGAAATCCGAGATACCTGTCGATAAATGTATTGAGACTCTTTTCCATGCCAATAATATATGTACATACAAATATATTGTCAAGAAAAAGAGCAAAACGGCTAAAATGAATCCCGCATGACCTCTGCGACCATGTAACACATTAAAATACAACACATTACATCGCTGCGCCCCGGGCGGGATGCGCCTAATGGAAAAATACAAATATGGTAACCAATAATGATTCTGTCTTATTCCATGTATGTACAGATAATATTATTTCGAAAAAATTTGCTCTCCGGAGTATACATATCTATATTCACGGTTTGAATTTTGAAAACGGTGACACTTAGATAAACCCTGCATAAGGGAAGAAAGGAATATCTCATGGGCAAAAAGAAAGTCAGAGTTGCCATCATCGGCGTCGGAAACTGCGCGTCCTCGTTCGTACAGGGCGTTCATTTTTACCAAAACGCCAAGGACACGGATTTTGTCCCGGGTTTAATGCATGTCAACCTCGGCGGATATCATATTTCCGATATCGAATTCTCCGCCGCCATCGACATCGATGCCAACAAGGTCGGCAAGGATCTCGCCGAAGCGATTTACACCAAGCCGAACAATACGTATAAGTTCTGCGATGTCCCGAAAACCGGGATTAAGGTACAGCGTGGTATGACGCACGATGGTCTGGGCAAATATCTCAGCCAGATTATCAAGAAAGCTCCCGGCGATACCGTCGATATCGTCAAGCTGCTGAAGGACACCAAGACTGACGTCGTCGTCAGCTATCTTCCGGTCGGTTCCGAGCATGCCACGAAATGGTATGTCGAGCAGATTCTGGAAGCCGGCTGCGGTTTCGTGAACTGCATCCCGGTATTCATCGCCAGGGAACAGTATTGGCAGAAGCGGTTCGAGGAGAAAGGTCTCCCGGTCATCGGCGACGATATCAAGTCGCAGGTCGGAGCCACTATCACGCACCGCATTCTTACCCGCCTGTTCCTCGACCGCGGCGTGAAGCTCGAGCGCACCTCGCAGCTCAACGTCGGCGGCAACACCGACTTTTTGAATATGCTGGAGCGCGAGCGTCTGGAATCGAAGAAGATCTCCAAGACCAACGCCGTCACCAGTCAGTTGGATTATGACATCGGCGCCAGAAACGTTCACATCGGTCCGTCCGACTATGTCGAATGGCTGGATGACCGCAAATGGGCATACATTCGCCTCGAAGGCACGACCTTCGGCAATGTGCCGCTGAATCTCGAATTCAAGCTGGAAGTCTGGGACAGCCCGAACTCAGCCGGTGTCGTTATCGATGCCGTTCGCTGCTGCAAACTCGGGTTGGATAATAATCTGAAGGGCGCACTGCTCGAGCCGTCCGCATATTTCAAGAAATCTCCGCCGGTCCAGTATCGCGACGATGAAGCTCGCGAGATGGTCGAAGAGTTCATTCGCAAGTATGGACAGAAAGATGCCAAGACGCCGAAATTGACGATCAAGGGCACGGCCAAGACCAAAACGGCCCCGAAGAAGAAAACCACGACGCGTAAAAAAAAAGTAGCTGAAATGGTGTAAGTTTTTTTGTACGTTACGGGCGGTCGTTCAAACGACCGCCTTTTTTTTTGATCGTTACCGACGGAAAGCAGGACAATGAAGAAGACATATCCCGGGTTGTTTATCACGTTCGAAGGCATCGACGGCTGCGGCAAGAGCACCCAGGCGAAGAAGTTATACGCTGTGCTCAAGCGGTGCGGTTTTACCGTGAGCCTGTTGCGCGAGCCGGGCGGCACGAAGCCGTCGGAGAAAATCCGGCGCATCCTGCTCGATCGGAATCTCGATATTAATCCCATTTCCGAATTGTTCCTTTACGAGGCGGCTCGGGCGCAGATTACCCGCGAGAAAATCATTCCGTTGCTGCAAAAGCGGGGTATTGTTATCTGTGACCGGTATTTCGATTCCACGACAGCGTATCAGGGATTCGGCCGAGGACTCGATCTGGCCGCCATCGACCGCCTGAACAAGGTCGCGGCGGATAATCTGGAGCCGGACATGACGTTCATTTTCGATGTCGATTATAAAACCTCGCTGACACGCCGGGATAAAAATCCGGACCGATTGGAAAAGGAGAAAAGGGCATTTTTTAATCGGGTGCGCAAAGGATTTTTGACCATTGCGAAGAAGAAGCGCGTCGTACTTCTGAACGGAAAGCTCGATATCGATACACTGTACAAGCAGGTTCTCGAGCGGACACTCACGGCTCTGAAAAGGAAGCGCATTGTCGGTACCCGATAAAAAGGCCATCATCGTTGGATTTATTTCCTCGGTTGTTATTTTTATGACGCTGTTTTTCTCCGGCGTCAGTCTCTTGCAGGATCCCATGCTCAAGCAAACGCTGGCCTTTACCTGGACGGCATATGTCATCGCGTCGGAGTATCCCCTGCCATTTTCCGAAGGGACGGCTCTCAAGGCCGCCGAGCATGGCATGTTCAGTATGCTTGATCCGTTCTCATTCCGCATGGACAGAACCGATTACGACCATATGAAGGAGGAATCGTCCGGACATTATGGCGGTATCGGTATCACAGTTGTACCTCGGGATACGGCGCTGGTCGTAATTTCGGTGCGGCACAAGGGGCCGGCCGATTCGAGCGGTATGAAGGGCGGCGACATCATCATTGCTGTCGACAGTTTCCCGGTACCGAAAGACGATCCGACCGCAGTGACCGATAAAATTCGCGGGCCGTCCGGCAGCACCGTGCATATTACCGTCTATCGCCCGTTTATCAAGGATACTGTCGGGATGGATGTGCTGCGCGAGCGGATTATGCTTGAGCATATCCCGTATGCCGATTTGACCGAAGACAGCATCGCATACATTCACATCGCCGATTTCGAGGCTGGGGCATCCGATGATCTGTATGAGAAAATCGAGGAATTGGAAACGCGCAATCCCAAGGGGTATATCCTCGATCTGATACAAAATCCCGGCGGTTATTTGCACGAGGCGATTGCGGCAGCCGATATATTCCTCGATGACGGCGAGCTGGTTGTCGGTACGGCGAGCCGGTCGCGCTGGGAGCGCCGCGAGTTTCATTCCACATCCGATCCACTCACCGATAAACCGGTCGTGATTTTGACTGACAAGGGTACGGCATCGGCGGCGGAGATTCTGACCGGTGCGATGCGCGGCGTCGATCGGGCTATCGTGATTGGTGACACGACATTCGGCAAGGGGCTCGTCCAGTCGGTGTTCGGACTGGCCAATGACGAGGCGATTCGGCTGACGACATCGCGGTATTATTTCGCCGATGGGCGATTTTTGAATCCGCCCGACTCCGAATTGTCGTTCTCGGGACTGGCGCCCGATATCGTGTTCCATGATAATGTCGAATTTAAGTTTCAATTTCTGGTGTTGTCCGGTTTCACCCTGTATGATTTCATGGATGAGAACTGGGAATTTCTGGATAAGCTGCCCAGCGAATTCGCCTATCCCGACACGGTCACGGTGATGTTCGCCGAATTTCTCAAGCGCAGAGGGCTGGAATATACATCCGAGTTGACGCATGTGGTCAATACCATCCTGCTGTATCAGTCGATTGACCTGGCCTCGCCCGAGGCGCTGGAGCAGCTCAAGAAGATTCAGACGCTGTCCGAGGCGGTCGATACGAAAGCGGTCGAGCGGTACAGTAATTTCGTGCGCTATCACATCCGGCGGCTGGTTGTCGAGCGGAAGGCAGGGCTCGAGGCGGCGTATCGCAATGTCGTTGTTCCGGGGCGGGCGGATATCCGATTCGCATCGGGGATTCTTCTTGACCCGGTACAGTATCGGCAGATACTGGAGACGAAGCCGGAGCAGGTCGCGGAGAAATAACACACCCCGTCCGCCTGGGCGGAGCACCCCTCTCGAGAGGTGAAGTCATAACAATTCATAAAAAATAATAGCATTGTCATCCCGAGAAGCGATGCTTTCTCAAGCATCGCGACGAGGAATCTGCTCTTGTCTCTTCCCGGCTTAAATCAAATGCCTATTAACCTCCCCCTGGCCTCCTCCTTGGTAAGGCAAACATCGAATGGACCTCCCGTTCCTGTTAAATTCTGTTAAAGTCGAAACAATTCACCCATATATGGTGTCCTTCTACTAATAGAATTAATCATGAGTTACTATATCATTTGGGAGGATGAATGCGGATCGCGATTTCAATAGTCATTGTAGTTCTTTTTCATGGTATTTGCCTCGCCCTGGAATCTGATGTCTCAATTGCACTCGACGGGTATTTATCGGAGTGCCATAACAGGAATCTATTTCATGGCACGGTCCTGGTTGCAAAAGATGACAGTACTGTATTTTGCAAGGGGTATGGTTTGGCTGATACGGTCACCGGATTGCCAAACGGCCGCGATATCAAATATCGGATAGGGTCGATCACTAAGCAATTTACGACGCTGATTATTTTTCAGCTCGCGGAGGAAGGGAAACTACGATTCGATGATAGACTCGAAACGTACATTCCCGAATTCCGGTCCGATATTGCATCGCAGGTGACAGTAGATCATTTACTTCGCCATATGTCCGGCATCCCATCGTATACAACCGAATATTTTTGGCAGAATTATGCGCAGAAACCATATACGCATGAGGAGTTTATCGCCAAATTTCTCGGCGGTAAGGCCATATCACCTCCGGGCGAAAAGTATCAATATTGTAACACGAACACGTACTTGCTCGGTGTTATTATAGAGCGAGTTACAGGCGAATCGTTTGAGGAAAATCTGAATAAAAGACTGCTGAAACCGCTGAAACTGAACAATACGCGATTAGATTCGGATGTGGAAAATATCGAAAACCGTGCGACGAATTACATGCGCTGTCTCGGATCATTCCACGACGAACCATACGTGCATGTCGGCAATAAGCTGGGGACTGGAGGTATCCTGTCGACGGTGGATGACCTGTATGCATGGCTCGATGCGTTCTCCCCGGGCGTAATCCTCTCGGATTCAATGATCACCAAGATCATGACTCCTTATTATCGAATCAACCGGTATTATGGGTATGCATACGGCTGGAATATACACTCGCTCCGTCCCCGAGATGGTGAGCAATTAGTCTGGGTGCAAACCTATAATGGACATTTATACGGTGCCTATGCCTCAATAACATATCTCTACGAAGAGAGCATTGCCATTATCATTACCAGTAATCATGATGAAACGGTTGTTTCCAGCGATGAAATAATCAATATCCTGTTTGACAAGCCATATCAAATCCCCTCGGTTCCTCCAAAAGACGCGTTTGGAATAATTCTTGACAGGCATGGCTTGGATAGTGCTCTGTCCGTGTATGCGGATGTTATCGAGCGCCAGCCTAAATATAAACGGCGGAGTGAAAGCGATTTGAATATGGTCGGATATGATTTGCTCCGCCTCGATCGAAAGGACGAAGCGAGGCAGATATTCGAATTTATCCTGATGACATTCCCTCGATCTGCCAATGCATATGACAGCTTCGGTGAAGTACTACTTGCACAGGGTGATACGACAAATGCAATTGTCAATTATAAGAAATCGCTGCGGATGAATCCGGCCAATGAAAACGCGCAGTTTATGGTGAATATATTGACGCGATAAATCGCTCGTACCTGGCCGGCTCTATCGAAATCGAGGGGCAAAGCATCGAGAAGGCAAGGTGGAGTATTTTGCCGCGAGTGATTTTTGCGGCAGATGACCATCCGATCCGCTGTTTTCGCATATCACATATTTCCCCTGCTCAAGCAAATGTGTTTGGTGATATATGTGGGCATCAGTATATATAGTTTGATTAGCATGTTATTGTGATAACAGGAAATCAAAACCAGGAAATTATCATGATGGAATTGAAACAAGCCAAGGAGATCGTCACGGCATTGGCCAATGGCGTTAATCCAACTACCGGAGAAGTCCTTCCCCCGGCGAGTCCTTATAATAATCCCGCCATAATCCGGGCGCTTTTTACTGTGTTGAAATATGTTCGAGGTCCGAAATTGACGCTCGAACAGCGACAGCAACAGAACATTGCGGCAGGGCGCGCGAAGAACTACGGCTTGCCGTGGTCTGAGATCGATCGGGCCTCAATTGCGGAAAAATTTAAAGGCGGAGCCAGTGTCGAGCAAATGTCGGCTCACTTCGAGCGAAGCAAAGGTGCCATCGTCGCTGAACTCGAACAGCAGGGATTGATCACTCCCGAACAAAAGGATTCATTCCTCCATCGGAATTAACTTTTTCCACATTCGTCTCGGCGTGTAGGGGCAATTCACGAATTGCCCTCTTTGAATTGGGCGATTCGTGAATCGCCCCTACATAGATACCGCCGGGCAACGAATCGCCCCTTTATTGAATGGTTAGGTCGCCTCATTTTCGGGGTACCCGGGGCTTGATTTTGGGGGAAGATTTCGTATTTTTCAGGAAACTTACGGTATAATATTCTGTTCTCCTTTGTAACCGAAGAAGTGAAAGGATACCCGATCTATGCGACAGACTATTCATCGCGCTATTGCCTTGACCGCACTTGTCCTCTTTCTCTGCGGATCTCTCGTTTTCGCCCAGGCGAATGACGCCTCCGGCGGTAAAATAAATCTCAGAAAAGTCAGCGTCCAGAAACCGGACGACAATAAAAAGCAGGTTCCCATGGAATATGTCAAAATGAAGACCACGAAGGGCGATATCATTATCGAACTCGACCCGACCAACGCCCCGATAACGGTCGCGAACTTCCTCGAGTATGTCGATTCCAACGCCTATGACAGCACGATTTTCCACCGCGTGATTAATGGCTTCATGATTCAGGGCGGCGGATTCAATGGCGACATGACCAAACGGCCGACGCACAATCCTATCAAGAATGAATGGGGTAATGGATTGAAAAACCTGCGCGGGACGATTGCCATGGCTCGCAGGGGCGGCGATATCAATTCCGCCACCAATCAGTTTTTCATCAATGTTAAAGATAATTTCAACCTCGATATGAAACAGCAGGATGGCGCCGGCTATGCCGTATTCGGTAAGGTTATTCAGGGGATGGATGTCGTCGACGCCATCAAAGTCGCCAAGACGAAAAACATGCCTGAAGAAGAGATCATGTACAAAGGTAAGAAGCAAAGGGTCCCCGGACCGGCTAATGTCCCGGTTGAACCGATTTATATTCTCGATGTCGTCCGGATCGATAAACCGGCCGGATTGACCGAATAAGTTTTTTGCAAAGCCCGGCCCCGTCCGGGCTTTTTTTCTATGCCAAGAGAATGGGCGATTCGTGAATCGCCCCTACACTGACTCCGGTATGAAATTTTGCAGGCGGCTGATGTGAATCAAAAGAACACCTCGGGAAAGCTAATACTCTTCTCCGATTTCGACGGGACGATATCGACTCGTGATGTCGGCAACCGGCTGTTTTATCATTTCTCGGGCGGCAAGTCCGAGGAAGTCGTGGCGCGCTGGAAGCGCAATGAGATCGATTCCCGGCAGTGCCTGCTGGGCGAGGCGGCCTCGATGCGATCATTCTCCGAGCAGGAACTGCATGATTTCATCGATTCGTTCGAAATCGATGAGACATTCCTCGCATTCAAGGATTTCGCGGCAAAAAACAACTTCCCGCTGTATCTGCTCTCGGACGGCCTCGATCTGTATATCACACGCCTGTTGGCCAAGTACAGGATTTCGGGTATCCCTGTGCTCGCAAATACGGCACGGTATGCCGATGGCGGACTGACATTCGAATTTCCGTATTTCGAGCAATCGTGCGGGAATTGTGCCAATTGCAAGGGGTATCATCTGCGGCGACTGCGGATCGAAGGGGCGACGGTCGTGTATATCGGAGATGGAAAGTCCGATTTATGCGCGCTGCCCGAGGCGGATATGATTTTCGCGAAAGATTATCTGGCGGAATACTGTCTTCAGGAACGAATTGAATTCTTGCCTTTCGACACTTTTTCTGCTATAACACAAGTATTGACAGAGCACATTCTCAAGTTTCAAGACTAACCGAGAGAGGGATATATACAGTGAAAGCGATTATCATGGCCGGCGGATTCGGGACGCGTCTGCGCCCGTTGACGATAAATATACCGAAGCCGATGGTACCGATTGCCAATCTTCCGATGATGGAACATGTCGTCAACCTGCTCAAGGAGCACGGTTGCACCGAAATCATGACGCTTCTCTTCTTCCAGCACGAAATCATCACCGACCATTTCAAAGACGGCAGTAAATTCGGCGTGAAAATGGAGTACATGCTGCCGGATCAGGATTATGGCACGGCCGGTGCGGTGCGCTATGCGGCCGACTTCTGCGATGAAACGACGATGATTATATCCGGCGATGTCCTCACCGATTTCGATCTGACCGAGGCCATGGATTTTCATCGCGATAACAAAGGCGATGCGACCATTCTGCTGACCAGACTGGAAAACCCTCTCGCCTATGGTATCGTCATCACCGATGAGCAGCATCGCATCATTCGCTTTCTGGAAAAACCCTCGTGGGGCGAGGCGTTTTCCGATACGATCAACACCGGAATCTATATTCTGGAGCCGGAAACGATTCGCCTGATTCCGCCGAAAACGAATTTCGATTTTTCCCAGAACCTCTTCCCTATCATGTTGGAACAGAAAAAGAACCTGCTCGGAAAAATCTCGCAGGGTTACTGGCGAGATATCGGAAATATCGATGAATATTCGCGCGCCCAGCAGGATATCCTCGATGGCACAGTGCATGTGACGCATCGCGGTAAGAAAAAGGACATCGGCGAGGCAACCGTGTATGTCGGTGACAATGTCGAAATCGCCGACAAAGTCACATTCTCCGGAACCGTGTTGCTGGATGACAACTGCCGCATCGGGGCCGGTGCGATAATCGGGAATTCGATTATCGGGGCGAATGTCAACATCGGTGCGGATGCTCGCATATCCGACAGTACGATCTGGTCGAAGACTGAAATCGGGGCGCTGGTGTCGATTTCCAGTTCCATTATAACCAATCGCGTACACATCGGTCGCGAGACGGCGATTCTGGACCGGGCCATTATTTCGGATGATTGTAAAATCGGCGATGGTGCGAATATTCGCGCAAACTGTAAAATCTGGCCGGGTAAGGTAGTGGATGAAGGCGCGGTCGTGTCGTCATCCATCGTTTGGGGTGAGAAATGGAATCGCGAGCTGTTTACCGATTCGAAGGTGTCGGGTCTCGGGCTGACGGAAATCACTCCGGAAATGGCGGTAAAACTCGGCGCGGCTTTCGGGGCATCACTGGGGCGCAGGCAGCGAATCGTGGCCAGCCGCGATGCATCGGATGCGACTCGGTTGCTCAAGCGGTCCATCATGTGCGGCCTGATGGCGACCGGAGTCGATGTGGATGATCTGGAGATTCTCCCCTCGCCGGTGCTGCGGCATGCACTGAAGAACGGAAAATACGGTGCCGGCATTTATCTGCGGCACAATCCAACCAATTACAACATCGTCGATATTATCTTCCTGGATGCATCGGGTCTCGATCTGCCGACGGCGAAATCGAAGAAGGTCGAGCGGTCATTCGCGAATGAAGATTTCCCTCGGGCCTCAATGGCTGAAACGGGGCATCTTGATATGCAAGAGGGGCTGTTTAATGATTATCGCGAGGAGTTCCTGCAGACGATCAATACCGAATTGGTGGAAGATAAAGATTTTCGCATTGTCATCGACTATTCGTACGGATCGGCCGGGCAATTTTTCCCTGCGATCACATCGGCGTTGAATATCGACGCAATCAGCCTCAATGCCTTCCCGAATCCGAGCCGCGCGTCGGAGCATTCCAAGAAATTCAGCCATAAGATCGAACAGTTGTCGACCATCGTCACAGCCGTGTCGGCCGATCTGGGTGTGATGATTAATCCGGCCGCGGAAAAGATGACGGTCATCGACAGCAACGGCAAGATGATCGACTCGCAGACGCTTCTGTTAATGGTCACCGATTTGTATTTGCGCGGTCATAAGGCGCGGCGGATCGCAGTGCCGGTCGGGGCATCGATGGGTGTCGAGAAGATTGCCGAGCGGTATGATGTCGAGGTGATGCGGGTGCGCAACGATCATCTGGCAATGATGGAGGCGCATATCAAGGGCGGCGCCAATTTTGTCGGCGGAACGCTGGGCGGATTCATCTTCCCCGGATTCCAGATCGGGTCGGATGCCATGTTCGCGACTATTCATCTGCTGGAGATGCTGGCGGAGCAAAACCTCAAGCTGTGCGATATGCGGCAGGAGTTTGCCGGGTATGTTCGCAAGTCGGTGTCGGTGCCGTGCCCGTGGGGTAAAAAGGGTCAGGTTATGCGGACGCTGATTACGGATACGAAGGATAAGAAGCGGCAGCTCGTTGACGGCGTGCGCGTGTTCGAGGGCGGCGGCTGGGCGCTGGTGATGCCGGACAGACTGAAGGCGGCCTTTACGATTCTGGCCGAGGCTCCAAGCGAAGGCGAAGTCGCAGAAATTATTGATCAGTACTCAAAGCTGGTGAAAGCGGCGCAGGCGTAAAGAAAGTATTTAACCTCCCCCCATCCCCCTCCTTAGCAAGGAGGGGGAGCGGGTTGTGCCTTTAATTAATCCAATAATTCATTCCTAAAAATAATTATAACCTCATCATTCTGAGGATTGGGTGGCCCAGCCCTTTTTGGCCTTGCAAAAAGGGTGGGTTCCCGCGATACATGTTTATTTGCGCGCGAGGACGTACACCAACCACAAAAATAATTGTAGCCTCGTCATTCTGAGGAGTTCGCCTGGGCGAACGACATGAGAATCTGCTCTTGTCTCTTCGTAGGTCAATCCGCCTAGGCGGATTGTGGTCTTGACATGCGCGAAGCGCAACCGGGCGATTCGTGAATCGCCCCTTCGTTTTCCAGCCCCTGAGATATTCGCGCATCGCGCGATGGCAGGTCTGAGGACAAACCCGCCCTATGACGTCCCAAGGCAAAGCCTTGGGGCCCCGTACCCATTCTAATCAAATATCGCCACGGCGCCATTCTTTGATTCTTTCGTTAGGAAATTCGGTCTATCTTCCAAATGAATATGTCCCATATTGGGATTATCAATCAATTCCTGGATTATAACAATTAATTCGGATAATCCTTCTTCCGTGCCATAGACACACACTACATCATGCTCAAAACGCAATTCCAATTTGCCATTGAAATTAAATAATGGATAATTAAATTCTGATTTCATCGATTCCTCACTAAGTAATTTACCAATTTATCCCTCCGGTTCGTCGTCCCCTCTTGAGAGGGGTGCTCCGCCTAGGCGGACGGGGTGTGTTCTCTTCTTCTTCGCGCATCGCGCGATTGGCAGGTCTGAGGACAAACCCGCCCCACAGAAGACAAGAATTGTCTCAGAATCATTGATTTCGAATTGATCGTCACATTGCCTATTCGATAAACACGACTGCGGCGACAACGGTTGTCCACAGTCCGTTTTTATTCCCCTCAGCCGACTGACAAATGTGACTTGTTTTAAAGAACGTGCCGCTTGCCTGGTACACTTCCTTTCGCTCGTCCCAGGCTTGTTCGGGATCGAAAGGAATTCCCAGAGTTGAGGCCAGCATGGTGGCGGCGAGATCCTCGGCATAGTTACCGGCGGCATCCGCCGTTTCACCGTAGGCATGGTGTTCGGACAAATACCCGTACTGGTTTTGATCTTTTGGTCGTGCGACGCCGATCGAGGCCGATATCAGCCTGTTCGGTTCATTGGTTTCATTCCGGGCAATAACACAAAAGACTATTTGTCCCGGTTGAAAGTGTTCGAGCCCCTCCTTTTTGGGGACGATCTTGCAATTCGGCGGCATGATGCTGGAAACATGCACTAAGTTAAAGCGTTCGATTCCTGCATCCCGGAGGGCCAACTCAAAAGAGGAGAGTCTGTTCTTATCGACGCCAACACCTTTTGTCAAAAACATCATCTTTGGCACCATAAATATTGTCTCCTATTATTATCAGCCAAAAATCGCGGTACGATTCATTTATGGCTGCCGTATTTTTCGCGCAGAGCCAGCATCGTATAGCACAACTGAGCGGCTCCATATTCCGTCACGACATCATTCGGTCGGGGCGCCACCTCGACAATATCGGCGCCGATGACCCGTTTTCGTTTGAACACCTCGCGAAGCAGATCGATAGTATAATACCAACCGAGTCCTCCCTGAACAGGTGTTCCGGTAGCCGGCATGACGGAAGGGTCCAGACCATCAACATCGATCGTGACATACACCTTGTCTGTCGTTATAACATTGATGATAGCAGAAACTTCCGGTGGCGCGCCTCCTCCCCACTCGAATACCGATATACCATCGCTTTGCGAATAGTCCATTTCATCGCTCGAATACGCCCGTATTCCGACCTGGACGAGCTTGAAGCCAAGCTCGTGCCCTCTACGCATGGGAGTGCAATGCGCAAACGGTCCATGCGGCGTGTCGTTGTAATCGCTGTCATCCTGTCGCAGGTCGCAGTGCGCATCGATTTGCAGTATCGTGACATCGGAGGTTTCTTTTTCTGATGCCAGCGCCTGAAAGGCCCCCGTTGATATCGAGTGTTCACCGCCCAACATCATTACAAAGACACCATTGTCTCGATGTCTGCGGTATTCATTCTTCACTCGTGCGACCATTTCGGCAGGCTCGAGTGAGTTTATGCCGATCAATTCCACCAGCGCTACTTTTCTTTCGGGAGAAGGCATGGCCTGCGAGTAACGATCAAATGTCTCCATTTGAAATTTGAGGCTGTCGACAATGGCGGCCGGGCCGTCGGCTGTTCCTTTGCGATACGATGCCGTTCTGTCATAGGGAACACACAGCAGGACGACGGTCGCCTTGGCCGGGTCGGAGCAGTTGATTTTTAATCCGGTCGGCATGGGTCACATCCTGAGTTCGTGGTTATGAGTTCATATCAATGGTAATGTAAAACACTCCGATGGATTTGGCAAGGCGCGATGTGGAGGCTGATTTATATCCCAAGGCAAGGCCTTGGGGTACACAGTAGAAGGCGAAATTAAAAAAGCCCTCGCAGTAATACCGAGAGGGCTTTGTGTATTCGTTCGCGGCAGATGTCCACATCTGCCGATATGGCTCAACTCACTACGCCACGGAATTCTCTTCCGGGTGGTCGACGGCGGCGACGCGAGCCTTTTTGTATTTCACCGCCGCGGCGATGAAGTCGCGGAACAGCGGATGCGCCTTGGTCGGCCGCGATTTCAATTCCGGATGGAACTGCACCGCCACATACCACGGATGGTCATTGATTTCCACGATCTCAACCAGTTTGCCGTCCGGAGACATGCCGACCAGTTTCATGCCGGCCTTGGTGAGCATATCGCGGTATTCATTATTGAATTCATAGCGATGGCGGTGGCGGTCGGAAATTTCCGTTGCACCATAGGCCTTGTGCGTGAAGCTGCCTTCCTCGATGATGGCCGGATAGGCGCCCAGTCGCATCGTGCCGCCGAGGTCAGTAATCTTCTCCTGATCGGCCATCAGGTGGATGACCGGGTTCTTCAATTCGCGATAGAATTCATACGAGTGCGCATCCTCAAGGCCGCACACGTTGCGGGCATATTCGATGACCGCGCAGTGCATGCCGAGGCAAATGCCCAGGAATGGAATCTTGTTTTCGCGGATGAAGCGGATCGATTCGATTTTTCCCTCGACTCCGCGCTCGCCGAATCCTCCTGGAATCAGCAGGCCGTCGATATCATCGAGATACTTCGCCGCGCCGCCTTTTTTAATATCTTCCGACGACACCCAGATGAGATCGACGCGGGCATCGTTTTCGGCTCCGGCATGATAGAATGCTTCCATGATCGATTTGTAGGCATCCTTGAGATATACATACTTACCGCAGATAGCAATTTTAACGCGATTGCCGGGGTGCTTGATGCGATTGACGAATTCTTCCCATTCGGTCAGATCCGGTGCCGGAGCTTCGATATTGAGATGCTTGAGTACGATATCGGAGAAGTGATGCTCCTCGAACAACAGCGGAACCTCGTAAATAGTCGATGCGTCGATTGCCTCGATAACATTCTGATTCGGAACCGAGCAGAACAGTGCGATTTTCTTCGTGATGTCATCACCGAGTGATTTCGAGGTGCGGCAGAGGAGCATATTCGGTTGAATACCGATTTCGCGGAGCGCCTTGACGGAGTGCTGCGTCGGTTTCGTTTTCAATTCGCCCGCGGCGTTGACATACGGCACCATGGTCAGGTGAATGAACATCGTGTCGGATGGGTCGTTTTCCAGACCCATCTGGCGAATGGCTTCCATGAACGGCAGTGATTCGATGTCGCCGACGGTGCCTCCGATTTCAGAGATGATAACATCGACATCGCCGTTGATCTTTTCGACCTTCTTGATGGACGATTTGATTTCGGCGGTCACATGCGGAATGACCTGCACGGTTGCACCGAGATAGTCGCCGCGCCGCTCGCGCGTGATAATGGTGTGATAAATCTGTCCCGACGTCACGTTGTTGTCGGAGCACATCGACTGATCGAGGAATCGTTCATAGTGTCCCAGGTCAAGATCGGTCTCGGAACCATCGTCCAGCACATACACCTCGCCGTGCTGAAAGGGATTCATGGTGCCGGGATCGACATTGAGATAGGGATCGAGTTTCAGGATATTGACCGACAGGCCGCGCTTCTTGAGAATGAGTCCCAGAGAAGCCGAAGCGATTCCTTTGCCGAGCGATGAGACCACACCACCGGTGATAAACACAAATTTCGTATTACGCTTCGCCACGTTTATTCTCCGTCTATTTTAAATACAAATTTGCTTTCGTAATCGCTTGTTTACTGTCAACCGACAGTATACTCGCGCGCGTAGTATACAGTTTAATTCTGCCCCCGTTTTCAAGAATGCGGAGCTGTTCCAGCGATTCCGCTTTTTCGGTCCCGGCCTGCGGCCAGGCCAGGTAATCCATCAGCCCGCTCTTCCTGTAAAAATATACGCCAATGTGTTCTAAAAAACCATATAAATCAATCGCCCGTTTTTTCCCCGGCCGCTGAATATACGGGATGGGATGGCGCGAAAACCACCCGGCGCATCCGTCGTTGGTCAAAACCGTTTTGACGACATTCGGGTTTTCCAGTTTTTGCTTCCAGTCCTTTTCCTCGATTTTTCGGGCCAGGGTGGCATAGCGAATCGCTTTATCCGCAATCATTTCCTTGAGGACTCGATCGATGACTGATCCCGACAGCCCGAGGTTGTCGGCCTGGATATTGACGACGATATCCGTCTTCATGTCCATAACTGCCTCGGCCGCCCGTTCGGAGCCGTTTTTCGGCTTTTCCGATGTCATAATGACGGCGCCGCCGAACTCATTGACGGCCCGCCCGATTTCCTCGGAATCGGTGGCGATAAATAACTGGTTGACCAGTCGGGCGCGGCGAATCGAATCCCAGACATGAAAAATCATCGGTTTGCCTTGAAGAGGAAATAAAACCTTGCGGGAAAATCTCCGGCTGTGAAGGCGGGCCGGAATAATCGCGGTAACATGAGCAGTACTCACAAAACCCTCGGAACAATAAAAAATCCATCTTTTGTTTTGCCGGCATTGGCCAGCGCCTGCGATGCGGAAAGCGACGGCTCCGGTCCATCCGCTCGGAGATTAGTCGCCCGATTGGCCGGGGCGGAAATCTCGATAAAGTCGGTATCGATCTCGGCGAGCATATCCATATAGGTGACTATTTGAGACAAATCTTTAGTGAAGGATTGTTGCTCCAAAGGGGTCAGTTTCAGGCGTGCCAGACCGGCGATCCGCTCGACGTGCGCTTGTGCTATCGGCATAGGCTTAGTTATATAAAATGTCATTTTTAGTCAAGCAAAAAACTGATGATTGCACTGAATTGGAAAAACAATGTCTGTTTTCAAGTTGAATCATCGGCGGAATGCACAGAGTATTCCATAAGCGAATTTTACGCATCACAAAAATGTTAATACGATTAACATGTCCACGATACGGCAACCTGCACTTGCAAGCTCTTATAATCTATTTAGTTAGGCTCAGAAATATTATCTCAATACTCGCGATATTTTCCGCATTGAAAATTGTCACCGGGCCGGTAAATATTTTTCCTTCTGAACCGATACACTGGATAATGTTGCAGACTGAAACAAAGCAGAAACAATTGACCGGTCAGTTGACTACCGAAGGATTATCTACGGCTCACTTACGTGAGCTTCCATGGATCGCACGGCGGCTGATACACAAACTCCGCAATCCGCTCAGCGTCATAATGACTGCTGCCAGTCAACTCGATAGTACGGTCGGTCAACCGCTCGATGAGGATGATGTTTATTTCTTGCAAAACATTATCGAGGCATCCGAGCAGTTGAACGGGATTCTCGAGCGCTTCGATATGTTCGCCGGTAACCGCCGGATGGACATACAGGCGTGTGACATCAATGCCATTTGTCGACGGGAATTCGGACAGATAATCGCATCGGATCCGTTCCGAGCTATTAAGACTGAGCTGAATCTGGATAATGATATCCCGCTCATATCCGGCGATATCGAACTGCTCCGGGGTATGATTCAAGAAGTAATCAGAAATGCCTGCGAGAGCGCGGTCGAAGTGCAATCGGGCAGAGTCAGTTTGTCTACGAGACGCGACGGTGAAGGGGTACTAATTCGAATCACGGACAACGGCCCCGGCATCCCTCAGGCGGAGATAGAATCCATTGTGTGTCCATTCGTAACATCACGCCCGGGCAAGGCCGGAATCGGTCTGACAATAGCTCAGACCGTCGCCCGTCGTCACGGCGGGGATTTAACTATTGCATCAGTTCCGGGCGAAACCCGGATTGATATCTCTCTCTATCGGAAATGAAGGAAGGAGCAGCAATGCCGTCGATTTTAATAGTTGACGATGAAGTCGGAATGCGGAATATGCTGGCGAAGCTGTTCGCCAAGAATGATTTTGATACTGCCGTCGCGCATAATGTCGAAGAGGCCGTGGGCCATCTGGAGACTCGCGTATTTGACCTGGTACTATCCGATCTGCGACTCGGGAGTGAATCCGGAATGGAAGTTCTGTCGAGCGTTAAGCGGATTCATCCGGAAACTGATGTTATTATCATGACGGCATATGGGTCGGTCGAATCGGCCGTCGAGGCTATCCAGGGCGGGGCCGCGGATTATATCACGAAACCATTCAAGAGCGAAGAGATCGTCTTCAAAGTCAAGCGGGCATTGGATAATATAAATTTACGTCAGACCGTCCGCTATTTACGGCAGACGGTGGCGCAATCGTTCGGGTATGACAATATTATCGGGACGTCAAAATCGATTCGCGATTTGAAGGTCGTCGTAGATCGGATTGCCTCGACCGATATCGCGGTATTGATATCAGGGGAATCGGGCACCGGTAAGGAATTATTCGCCAAGGTGATACATCATCACAGCGATCGTCGAAAAAAGGCATTCGTACCGATCAACTGCTCGGCAATTCCCGAAAACCTGCTCGAGTCGGAATTATTCGGCTACAATAAGGGAGCCTTTACCGGGGCGTATTCCACCAAAAAGGGACTCTTTGAAGAGGCCGATGGCGGCACGATATTTCTCGATGAAATCGGCGACATGCCGTTTCAGCTTCAGGCGAAGCTGCTGCGTGTTCTGCAGGAAAAAGAGCTGCGACCGGTCGGCAGTAATACATCCAAGACTATTGACGTACGAGTGATTGCGGCGAGCAATGCCGATTTGGCCACGATGGTCCGGGAAAGTCGGTTCAGGGAAGATTTATATTATCGACTGAATGTTATGCCGTTGCACATCCCGCCGCTTCGAGAGCGCCCCGAGGATATTCCGGCTCTGACCGATTATTTCCTTAAAAACATCAGCCGAGAATACGACCGTCCGCACCTGACCATATCGGCCGACGGCCTGGAATTGCTTCTCAAGCATACCTGGCCGGGAAATGTGAGAGAATTGGAGAACACCCTGAAGCGGGCATCGGCGCTGTCTCGCCGAAATACGATTCAGTATGAAGATATTATTTTTATTTCACCGCGGGAAACCTGCCTGACGACGCAACCTGCGTCATCCGGTCGGCCCAGGTCGCTACAGGAAACGCAGAAGCAGCAAATTTTGACTTCGCTGGAGGAAAATGACTGGAATTATTCCATGACGGCGAACCAGTTGGGTATCGGTCGTACGACACTCTGGCGGAAAATTAAAAAGTATAATTTATCACAACCGGAGAAAGTCACATAGACAGCAATAAGGGGGCGAAAGCGACATGAACAATGAACGCAATACAGGATTCAGTATCGAGGCCATTATGAGCATGCCCACTTACGAGGAGACGGCCGCTCGTCCAATTGCGGCGCCTCAGTCTCAGGATATTTCTGATTTACTGAACAAGGTACTATCTCGTTTGTCTCGATTGTTTTCGATCGAAAAAGCATCGTTGGCGTTATTCAACTTTACCGACCACAATCTTCATGTTTCGCACATGTACAAGGACAAACAGGTGAAGACGGGTATCACGCTTATCGTACAACCGGTGAAATCGACAATGTATCAGGTACTCATGCAAGGATATCCGATTGTCGACAATTATCCCGAGCTGATATCATCGAATATTATCGAGCGGAAAATACTCCTATCCGAAGGCACGAAATCGCTCCTCATCGTCCCGCTTGCCTGCGACTGCTACAAGCTTGGCGTGTTAACCATGTCCTCAAATGAAGAGTGCGCATTCGGCACGTATTTGGAGGGCGTCGGTGAGGGGATCGTGGCGGAATTATCGACGGCTTTGTATATCAATCAGGCCGCCGGCGGAAGGTAACGCCGGGAAAACTTCAAAGCATGCGGCGCGTTCCTCGCCGCATGCGTCACTTTTTATTCCAATGAGAAATTCGATATCAGGAGCCGCGCATAGTGCGTTTGATGCGGCGAGTATCTATCAAATGCTGCCGATAGGTACTGTTGAACACATGTCTCCCCGAGCCATCTGCGACAAAATACAGATAGTCGGTTTGGGCCGGGTACAACGCGGCCATAATGGCATCCAATCCGGGTGAACAAATCGGCGTCGGCGGTAATCCCTTGTGCAAATAGGTATTATACGTTGAGGGGAATTTGTAATCCTTTTGCAGCAGTTGCCTGTCCAGTCCACCCATAGCATAAATTACGGTTGGATCCGCCTGCAGGAGCATATTGATGTCCAGTCGATTGCGATAGACCGATGCGATCGTCGGGTATTCATCGGGAACGGCCCCCTCCAGTTCAACGATCGATGCCATCGTCAATAAATCATCAAGGGAATACCCCAATTCCTCGGCGCGGGCTTTCATGGTCTCGTCAATATTGCTGAAGAGTTGGTGCGTCATCGCTTCGATTGCCTCGGCTGCCGAGACTCCCCACGCGAAGCGATATGTCTCCGGATACAGGTACCCCTCGGCGAATCCGGCGTCGATACCGAGAGTCAGCAGGAATTGAGAATCGCGGGTGAGGCTGTCGAAGCGCTGCTGGTTGACGCCGCACCGCTGATAGAGCAGGTCACTGATCTTATTGAGTGAATACCCTTCGGGCACGGTAATCGACATGACGGCGATATCGCCGCGCCACAATTTGCGCATGATATCGAAGTTGGAAACGCGGGTATTGAAGTCGTAGCGGCCGGGAATAATTTTCTTGTCGAGGCCCACGAGGATACCGACTTTCGAAAAAATCCAGGGAGAGCTGACGATATCTCTGTCGTGCAGCTTTACGACAACTTTGTACAGCGGATCTCCGGATTCTACCAGAATCGAGGCCGGGTAGATGTCGTGGCGGGCAAAAAGCCACCATCCGCCGGTGATGACCAGCAGAATCAGCAGGCTGCACAGCAGCAGAAAATATTTCTTTATCTTACTCATTGCGTCTTATGTTATTTTCCATCATTCGAAACAGGGCGGCAACGGGGCGACAGCAGTACAATATCCCCGTCCAGCACCAGTAGTGCAATTTGGCCGCGATACCTTGCTTCAGGCGAAGCGGCGGTCGCTTTGTTGAATCGCTTGCCGTCATTTGTACTATCGGCCCCCGTGGTGACTTCAGACACCGAATTTCCTGTCCAAAAACGTCTGCAGAAAAATGGCAGCCGCCATGCGATCAATTTTATCCTTATTGCCCTTTATCTTTTTACCGTGGGCATGCAGAATCTGTTCTGCCTGCGTCGAGCTCAGCCGTTCATCCTCATAGATAATTTCAATATCGACGGCAGCCCGAAGCGCCCTGGCGAATTCATCGACCTTTTGCGACAATTCCGACTCGCGCCCCGACATGGAGAGCGGTCGCCCGAGGACAATCGCGGCCGGTTCATATTCGCGAATCAATTCAATCAGCCCTGAAATCGCCTCGGCCGGCGATGAAACCTTCAGTGTTTCCAGCGGCCGGGCAATCATGCCGGTCGGATCCGAAACTGCGATTCCGACCCTGCGGTCGCCATAGTCGACTGCCAGATAGCGTCTATTTTCCATTCCGAAAGCTACAGAATCGAATGATGGATGTCAATTATCGAATGAACGGGGAGGCGATAAAAAATACCCTCGCGCCGGTATAGGCGCGAGGGTACGAAGCAAGTTGTGATCTCAGACAAAGCTGATTACTTCAGCATGACCATTCTCTTGGTATCGCTGTACTGGCCAGCAACGACCTTGTAGAAATAGACACCAGAAGCAACCGTGCTGCCGGAAGCATCCTTACCATCCCACACGATTGAAAGCGTACCAGCCGGGGCAGAGCCGCTGAAGGTACGAACCCTCTGACCGGCAATATTGTAGATCTCGAGCGAGTAATCAGAAGCACTCGGGAGAGCCAACTTAATTGTGGTCTGCGGGTTGAACGGGTTAGGATAGTTCTGAGCGAGGTCATAAGCGGTCGGGAGGTTGCGGATGGAGGATTCCATCGTGGCACCTTCGAACGTACCAGCTTCGACTTCGGTCAGCTGAGCGGAACCGGTGACGTTGAGCGTCAGAACGGTACCGTCAACGAGCCTGTTATCGCCGATGTTGTAAACAAGAACGCGAAGTTCATTGCCTTCAACACCATAGGCAACTTCCATACCGTTGTTGACAGTCGGGGTACCGACGGTGCCATCAACATTGAAGACCAACAGAGCCGCACCGGCGTCTACATTGGTATTCATGGTAACAGTGTTGCCCTGCGCGGTAACCTCAAAGAGGGCCTCAGGACTCGGTTTCGGATAAGGCTGCGCATCGCCCTGAATGACGCGGATCATGTAAATCAAGTCAGCGATCGTCAGGGTTGAACCGTCAGCGTTAGCATCGGAAGCGGCGATGGAACCAGCTACGTGCGTACCAAAGGCGGCTTCGCCAATGATGAAGTAGTTGGTGAACATAACGGCGTCCGAAATTTCGTAGGCGAGACCGTTCATGTTGATATCGCCACGATCGTCAATCTCATCATTCGGAATGATGTCGATTCCACCATTGAAGAAATCAATGGCATGAAGCGGAATACCTTTTTCCGTGCCGACAAAGCACGAAGTAGCGGTACCGCTTTCATTCGGGAATCCATCATGCCACGGGATCAGAACATACGTGTCGACGCCGCCGTCGCCATAATAGGCAAAGACTTCATCCGCGAGGAAGAGGCTGTCACCAAACTTCGAAGAGATGGTGTTGTCGCCGCAATCCATCCAGAAGAACTCGACCGGTATGTACAGACCGTTGTAGAGATTGTTATTTGACACATAGAAATTCAGTATGGCCAACTGGGTGCCGGACGCGGAGCTGAAGCAGCTCGGATGGTACGGACCATTGTTGGTTTCGGCGAGAGCAACGATGCGGACGGCGCCGGTAGGACAGCCGGTACCACAGTTGCCGTCATAACCATGACGATACGTGAAGTATTCCCAGTCGCAGTTAGTCAGCATCGCGCCCGGGAGAGCATCGACGAGGCTAAGGACTGAATTGTCATATGTGATCAGGAAGTCAAAACCACCGAACTCCATCGACTCGTAGGAGTCGTCGAGATCGATGCTCAGAGAAGTGTATTCGCCAAGATATACCTCATGGCTCTTCTCTATGGTAACGCGGAAGGTCGGCTCGACGTGAACATTGAAGCAGCACACGTCAGAGTTCGGAATCGGGCAATCGATCGTGCTCGGAGCAAGATCGGAAACCTTAACGCAGATTTCGAAATCGCCGATGAAGTCATTAGTCTCAAAGGTTTCCCAGGAGACAGCCCCGGTCGTGGGGTTAACATCGGGCACCGAGGACATCGGGCCGTCGTAGCTCTCGAGGGTATAGACTAATGCCGAAGGACCTAAGTCGGGGTCAACAGCCGCTAATGTCGCGGTAGCGGTTTCACCCCAGAAAATATTGATGGTCTCGTCGGGACAGACCGTGAATTCCGGCGGGTTATTGGTAACCGTAATGCCGAATTCACAGGTAGCCGTTCCGCCGAATTCGTCTTCGACTTGAACGATGACATTGTGGCAACCGATTTGGGCCGGGCCGGCGGTGAACACATAAACACCAGTTGCGGAGTTAATTGTTCCGGGACCTTCGAGCTTGGTAAAGCTCAAAGCATCGCAACCGCAAGCCAGATCGGGATCGTCTGCATTGAAGTCAATCGTTACATTGTTCGTTCCCCAAACACCGTTTTTCCAAAAGATGGTATAATCGGATGTCGGGCAATTCGTGAAAGACGGATCTGCATTGACAACATTAACCGCACCACTGTTGATCGGATCGGGTACGATTAGGTTGGCATCTTCATCGACGAAACTGGTCGAGCTGGCGCCTGAGCCACAATCATAGGTGCCGGGGTCGATGACCGCAGTACCGAGGGCACAGTCAGAAACGAATTCCAGCGTAAGGGTAGCAATCTGACCTGATCCGGGTTGCAGATTGGTCTGATTCACCTTTACGGCACCAAGGCGGAAAATTCCGCTGCCAAGATCGCCAATGGGATAGCGCTGATCAAGGACTTCCGGTAATGCCATACGATCGTCGAAGCTGACGTTCGTGACCACGAGGTCAACGCCGCCAACTGTCGAAATGACTTGACCGATAATATCGAGGGCGGCCAAATCAACGTCATTGGCAACGCTCACCGGCAATAATATCGTGCTGCCGGCTGGCTGAGGGCACACATCAATGGTACCAAAGGTAACCGTGTTCTGTGCTGCCGCATAGGAAGTCAAAGTCAGAAGCAGAAACGAGGCCAGCAATGATAAAATAAGTAGCTTGTTTTGCTTCATTACACTGCTCCTTTAAATTTGTTCAGCATGGTATCGCAAAACGGAAGACACCATCTGAAATTAAGGAACCTTTTAGAAGAGTATAAACTTCTGTTACAAGTGTGGCTAAATTGTAACGCTTCATATCTCACTGAATCGATGTCTGAACAAGATGTCATCAGATACGGCGTAATCAAACATGCCTCAGTTGTAGGTCAGTTCATCTCAAATGAAAAAGGCTTTTGTAAGAGCAAACATGTAACTGTGAAGTACCTTTAATGCGAGTACGAATAAAGCTACTCAAGGTGCGCTTGAATCAAAAATAGGTGCGACAAAACACAACTAATTCCCTAGACAACCGAAAGCTAATATATTTCGGGAAATTGTCAAGCGAAAAGTATGATTGAAAATTGCACAAATGCCTTAGAATCGGGTAGTTAGAGATATAGACAGGATGTAAAGATTCGAATTATCCTCTTTGACCTCATGGTACTCAAATACGCCGTCAAAATACAGGAGCACGGACACCTGGCGATAAAAGGTTACGCTGGCCATCGCCGACAGCGACACCAAGTCATATGACGTGATGACAACATCATCTCCAGTATATCCACGATGCCCATATGTCGCCGAGCAATCGGCAAATACCCGACTACCACTCAGCAGATCGGCCTTGCCCCCCAATTCCCATTGCACATAATTATCGGAGTACTCAATGCCGTCGTCATCCGCTAATTCCTTTTCCGAATAGATCTCGAATTGCACGACAGGACCGACATGCCAGTCTCGTATTTGCCGTTGACCGGTCAAGTCGAACCTCAGGCGGACATTATCCCTATTGACAACATCCTGCTCCCGATACATATAAGAATCAAGGAAGGAGCCGAATCGGAGCTCGAATTCGGGATGCAAAGCATAACTGATTCGCGAATCTATATTTAGCAGGAAATAGTCATCGATATTCGATGGTTGAGCATAGTCTTTCAATTCACCGCCGATTTCAAACATAACATAGCCGGATTCGGTGAAGCCATTGTAAGACAATCGAGTTTGGAATTGATTATACTCCGCGGCAGCCGAATCGGGCACGAACCGCTTACGCGCGCCTATTTCCCAATCCAGCGTCCTGCCGAAATCGGAAAGACGCCACTGCCCTTCAATACGCCCCGTTATTAATGAATAGTCATACTCATTATAAAAACCGGTGTTAGCCATGACATCATCTTGCGCCGCCCGATCTGCTTCCTCAAAGAAAATCGATTCGCCCGAGATTTTAACTCCAAGCGAAAATTTTTCGCTAAGATCTTTCTTTCCGCGGAGATACCCTGATAGCGTCGTATAACCCAAGTCGCCATTATCGGAGTCATCCAATGATGATTTATGCTCGATCCGGCCATTTAGTTCAGCATATTGCGAGAAATTGCCGAGGCGCAATGTTCCATCGCCGCGCCCAATCCACTTCTCTTTTGATAACTCCATGTCATTATATATCTTAAATCTTTTTTGCGAATCCTCGAAACGATACTGAATCGTTGTTTTGCCGGAAAATTCCTCAATATTATCCTTGGCCAGCTCCCATTGTTCTAACTCATCGAAATTCGTCGTATCGATGATGGCGTCATAGTATTCCTGGGAAATGGATTGATATTCCGTACCTACTAAAAAGGAAAATCCGTTCTCCGAGGATTCTCCCGAGGCCAGCAAATTGCTGCTAAGAATATATATTACAATTAGTAAGGTGGTTACCCCGAATCTTACGCGCAAACACTATTCTCCCAATATATCCCTTATACGACGGAGTATTTGCCGAGTCGCCTGCAATTGCGCGGCCGCGCCGTCATATTGCTGCCGGCGATACTCCTGTTGTGCTTTTTCAAGGTGCTTTTCGGCATTCTGATACATTTCGACTAACTGATTGTTTTCCCGCGGAATCTCATCCTTGATAGCTGCCAGCCGGCGCTGCAAAGACGTCAATTCGTTTTCAATCCTCGCCGGGGCTTTGAGCCGTTCCGCCAGGCGATAAAGTCGTTCGACGGCATTGCGAATTTTCATTTCCGCCTGTACGACATGCTGTGCGGCATAGGCCTGCTGGGCCTCTTCCTTCATTTCTCGGGCGGCCTGTAATTGTTGTTGTACCGCTTCATCCTGAGCGATCTCCGATTCCTGAATTCGCTCTTCCAAAGCATAGAAACGCTCAAGTGCATACTGATATTGTTTATCGACGTCATCAATATTGCCGAGTTTCTGCAGGGCGTTTTCGAGTGATTTCTGTATCTGCAGGGTGATTTGCAGGGCGGCTTTGAGGCGGCCGTTGCGGAAGAATTCCTGGGCCCGCTGATATCTGTCTTTTGCCGAATCGAGCAGTTGCAGAATATTGGCTGGGGTATCGCTGTCGACTCTGCCTTCCATGCGCTGAATCATTTCCTGCGTTTGCTCGAGCCGTTTCCGCACGAAATCTTCATTTTCACCCGCCTGTCTGGTGATCGCAATCGCCCGTTCCGCTTTCGTCCGTGCTTGCAGTGTCCGCGAACCGGCGTGAATTCCCATATCAACAGTCACGGCCTCGTCGGCCATTCTTCGTGCCACCTCTTGCAGGGTAATGGCGGCTTTCAATTCCTGAAATGCCCGTTCAGAGCCGCTTTCCTGGACGGCGATTTTGGCCCGTTCGATGACTTCATCCGTCTTTTCGATGGCCGCCCACAGGCGCGCGAAATCATTACCGCCACCGCCGCCATTTCCTTGCCCAAAGGCGGAACTCGCGGTGAGGAGCGCGAGAAGTACGAACAATATTGACGTGTGCCTTTTCATAATCGATCCTTTGCTTGATAAATGACAATCAAGAATCATGCCGATTTATCAGCACCGCCCCGCAATACATAACAACCTATATATCAATGTCTTAGCCTTAATTATTCACGCCCGGCTGGTGCTTTTCCCTGTACCCGCCGGGGCAATTGTACCAGAGCGGACAAAATCACGGTTCAATTCCATGTATTTTCATCCGCGAGTACAGCTTACGCCGCGTGATTTTCAGCAGTTTCGCGGCTTCAGTCTTATTGTTACCCGCTTTTTCCAATGCCTGCAATATCATCTCTTTTTCATTATCACCAAGCGATAAATTGTCGGATCGAGGGATTGCCGCCCCGGCAGCGAGGTCTTCATCCTCGATTCCGATGCAGCCCGGATTGATCGGCTCATCCCCTGCCAAAATAACCGCCCTATCGAGAATATTCTTCAGTTCGCGGATATTCCCCGGCCAATGATAGCTCTGAAGAAGGTCTATAACATCTTGATCCAAAGTCGGATACGCGAAGTTTCTCTTTTTCAGGAAATACTCGCATAGGAGCGGGATGTCTTCACGACGGTCTCTGAGCGCCGGCATCATGACCGGAAAGACATTAATACGGAAGAAAAGATCCTCGCGAAACGTCCCGTTGTGTATCATCTCTTTGAGATTTCTATTAGTCGCCGTAACCAGTCGGACATCAACCGAAATGACGTCAACACCACCGACTCTGGTGAGGTTTCTTTCCTCCAGAACGCGCAGGAGTTTGGCCTGCAATGCAGGTGACATCTCACCGATTTCATCGAGGAAAATCGTGCCGCCTTCCGCGAGTTCGAAGCGTCCCGGTTTGCGCGCATACGCGCCGGTGAAGGCGCCCTTTTCGTGTCCGAATAGTTCGGATTCCAGCAGTGTTTCGGTCAATGCCGCGCAGTTGACGGCGATAAACGGTTTATCCCTGCGCGGAGATAAATTATGTATCATCTTGGCTGCCAGTTCCTTACCGCTTCCCGATTCGCCGTTTATCAGCACCGTTGTATCGGTTCCGGCGACCTTTTTCAGCAGCTCTTTTATCTTGTTCGTGGCCGGTGCCTGCCCGATAAATTCGTCATAAGCGAGGGCATCGAAGTCGGCCTCGCGGAGTGTTTTCAGGTTTTCGGTCTTGCGTTGATTCAGTAAACGGCTGACCTGCAGGTTGAGTTCTTCCAGCGGAAACGGCTTGATGAGATAATCCGCGGCCCCTTGTTTCATGGCACTGACGGCGGTTTTGACCTCGGCAAAAGCGGTCATCATAATGACTATCGTTTCCGGGATATGCTCGCGGCACCATCCGAGGATTTCCATGCCGTCAGGAGCGGGCAGGCGAATATCCGAGACAACCAGATCGTAGGCATTATTCTTTAGAAGTGCCATGGCGTCTTTACCGGTCGCGGCGGTTTCGACAGTATGTTTGGCATCCTCCAGATTGGCGGCAATCAACATGGTCATTTTCGGTTCGTCATCGATGACTAAAATTCGGCTCATCGGCTCGCGCCTCCCTTGGGCAAAACGACCGTGAATGTCGTTTGACCGCTTTCGTTATCGCCGACGGAAATCGTTCCGCCATGCTGTTCGACTATTTTCCGGCAGAGGTATAATCCCAGCCCGGATCCCTGTGTCTTCGTCGTGAAGAACGGCTCGAATAATTTATCCCGCTGAGACGGCTTAATACCGGCTCCACTATCTGATACTCGCAGGGTACACTTACTGGTGGAATTTTCGATTCCAATTGAGACCTTTTTCTCGATGCCGTCCTGTTCGGCAGCGGCATGCAGCGCATTAAGAAGCAGATTCAGCATAACCTGACGGATACCGACCGGATCGGCCGGAATATCCTGAGCAATGTCCGGAAAAATCGTCTCCAGTTCGACCTGTTGCTCCTCGAATTGCGGCCGCATCCGCTCGATAATTTTATTCGTCAGGGCAACGATATCGATATTCGTTTTGTCGACCTGCGCATCGCCGCGGGCGAACGATAAATAACCGGAGACGATACGATCCAACCGCGAGACTTCCTCGGTAATGAACGATGCTTCCGGATCGGTGTATTTTTTCTCCAATCTCTCGCCGGCGGCTCGAAGAATCATCAGTGGATTTTTTACCTCATGACTGACGACGGCGACCATGCGTCCGAGCGCCGCCTGAGAACCGGCCTTAAATAATTGCTCCTCGGCCGCGGCCATGCGCCGATTATAAAAGATGAAAAAGACCAGCAACAGTACAACGACTCCGGCCGATCCACCGGCCAGAATATACAGATTGCGCCGCAGGGTCGCGAGTAAATCGAAGTATCCCGCCCCGGCCTCGACGGCCAGTATTCCGGCAACTAATCCGTCGCTGTCATAGAGCGGAGTATAGGCCGATTTCAAATAGGTGCCATCGATATTATAGAGCGCCGATGCCGTCGTTTGCCCGTTGAGGGCGATTTGTAAAAAATCAAGATTGCGCCGCGCCAGCAGATACCCCTCGGTCGGGACATCGGTGCGCGTGGATGCGAGGTAGTTGAAATCGAGATCGAGGATGGTTGCCTCGGATAATAGCCCAATGGCGGCAATTGAATCGAGATAGAGAATCGTTTCGGCGTAGGTATCCAGATTATCGAGGAGCAGGTTGTTGACCGTTTCGGGCGTCAGATGAAGCGCCGCAGTCGCGGCGGCACCGGTCAGCCGCCGGGAGAGTTGTTCCTCGAGGTAAGTAGTCATCGAGCGATAATACCACCACCATCCGATATTGACGGAAGCGAGGACTAAAATGGTAAAGACAACGGCGGCGACGGCCGCTTTTCTCCGGGCAATCATGCAATAAATAAAACCGGTTTGTATGGGCCAAGTCAAGCCCGGAATGGGGAGTGAGGAAGGCTGTGGCGAGAGGAGGGATGATATTCATCCCTCCACTTTATTTTCTAATGACAATAACCAGGTAGTTATTCAGTGTCGTCACGGTGATTTCCCGGTCCTTGTTGTCGATACCGGTAAAGGTCTTTCTCGTCTGCTTGAATATTTTGAAAAGCGGCGTATCCCGGAAACCGTCTCGAGCCTTTTGGAACCACACATCGCGCGTGGCCTCGTCCGGATATTGTAAAAAGACATGATAATAATCGGGATATTCCCCGATGACGCCGGCTTTTACTCCAAAAAGATCTCCGCCGAAGTGGTAAATATTTTGCAGCGCCAGCGGGCCCTCGATGTAGACGACGCTTTTATCAATCAGGCCTTCATCGGGGAGCATCGAGAGGATTTCGGTCGGTACATCCGGGACGCCCTTGATGCGATCGGCAATATCGTTGGCAAGGGCATTGAGCCCCTGTAGTGTCGCCATATCGGAATCGTAACCGGTCAATGTGACGATATACGATCCTTTTCGGAAGTTGAGATAATAATCGGAGAGCATCGCCTCATCGCCGATCAGCGCGCCTTTACCGTTCTTGCCGGTTTTGAATGTATACATGCCGTAGGCGCTGCGCGGATCCTCCATCTCGAAGACCTCGACCATGATGGATTTCTCGCCGTTCGAGTATTCGCAGGCGGCGACCTGCTTGAATCCATATTCATGATAAATTTCGGCGCCGCCGTTTATCAATTCATACAGGTTCTGTCCGACGAACACCTGCACAGTATCGGTCGCTTCCCAGCCACCGGGATCGACACTGTCGGGCAGAAGGGCTGCAATTCCGGTTTTTTCCTTACCGCCGGAGCATTGCACGAGGGTAATCACACACAGTATCGCAAGAGAGAACAGAGCTAATTTTTTCATAGAAATTATACCGTTAGTTCAAGGATTTTCTGTTTCGTTAAATCATCGGTACCGATCTTATGCTTCGCAGCGAATCCGATCATGGCGATTTCATCGGGCGTCCGATCGATAAACCGGGTGCAGTAGGCATCAATCGAAACCGGGTTGACACCGGCGACGACCGTGTTGGCCGACTTAGTGTCGCCCGGACCGAACGGACCGTTGGACAGTAAAAAGGTGGTCGCATCCATGACGCAGAAGTCCGGTGTCCGCACCGTATTCAAATCCGCGATGCACTGCGAGAGGAAATTGACATCCTCGTAGAACCCATTAGGATCGGTGCCGTGTCCCATGTGACAGAACCGGTTAGTCGGATTGTGCGGGCAAGCGCCCATCATGTTCTTCAGAGTACCCGTGAAATGGGTTCCCGTGTGGTGTTTAGCGATACCGACATTGATAAAATGGTCACATTCGAGCATATCCGATTCGTAGTGGGCCTCTTTCATGATAACGCCCTCGATTTTCGTCGGTACAAAATCACCGCCCGAGGAAGTGATCGATTTCAACATCTCTTCGTATTCTTTGTTGCGCGTCACCGTGCCGAATGTCCAATAGTCATGCGGGACGGCTCGGATCAGCCGCACGATTTTCGCTCCGGCCATATAGCAATAGTCGATAACAGCCAGGAGTGTATCGGGGTTGACGTTGGCGCCTTTCGTGTTGCGGACGGCGTTGGCGAGGACGCCGACGACGGAATTCTTCGTGATGTACTTGTCGATACCGCCGATTTTCTCGATGGCTTTCTGCGTCGCTATAAACGGCATACTACCTTTGACGGCGCAAATATCAACCGCATCGGCTGCGAAAGCCGATGAAACGGCGCCGTCGACGAAATGCGCCAGCGAGCCGGCGCCGAGGACGGTTGCCGCTCCGAGCGTCGCGCTCGATTTGATAAATGAGCGTCGGGAGATTTTTTTAGGCATGCGACCTCCTTGAGTGTCATGATATGCCGTAATATAGCGATTCGAGATGTGTTTGGTAGGATTTTTTGGAGGATTTTTGGGGGGGCCGGCAATTGATGATGTTCGACTAAGCAAATACTTAATAGAATTCAGCAATCAAAGAGATCAATATTCCTGTTAGTTGCTATTACTTCTTTGGGGGGATAAAATACTCCGACAATAACCCAACTAGTTGGATGACTAGAGACTGTCCCGACGAAAAAATGAACATCGCGCTTTTTCATATTAGAAATATCTAGAAGTTTTTCCCTGACCTTTTTAACTCTTGTGTCTTGATCATCTCCTGACAATTTGAGATTGAGATATAATTGTCCGACTTCCCAATCCTCTATCATCATTTTATGACCTCTACAATCAGGATGTTCGCACAGAAAATGATACTTAAATTTAAAAGGGATTTTTTCCAACGGTTTGCGTTTCGGGCCGAAAAGCTCTTGTTGTAAGAATAGCATTTCCCACTTTTGCTTCCACTTTTCAGAATCTGGTTCAACTTTGACATCCAATATTTGCTTTGGTTTTATAATTCCTAAGGATTTTATCCATACATTTGCTTTTTGTGCAGTTCGTAAATTGCACATTATATCAATACTTTTGGACAGTACTATTTTCTTGCGCGACTCCCAGTCCTTTAGATGTTCTCCTACCGGAACAATTGGAGTGCCTTGTACAGGTCGAAAGGATTCAGGCCGGGGATCACCAACTTGTTTTTCAATCTCTATTTCAACCCACTGGTATTTCTTATACCACTGCCAATACGGGCGATATCTGTAATCAATTGGGTAAAGTCGGATAAAATCTCCGTTTTCCAGTATACCACCAGTGCAGACTAATTCATTATACTTAGATGATGGTAATGGATAGGTTTTTGCATAAATTAATACTTTTTTCTTCTCGCCCATAAATGACTCTAAATATGTTGAATTTCTAATGATGTTTTTTCAGACAATACTTTTGCCAACCTACTTCTGTGGCAACAATTATGGTCCTTTTCAAAACACACGATTACTGTAGGTTCTTTATTAATGATTTTTGTAACTTTGTCAATAACATATTTCTTCTGAGGAAGAATTTCCTCATCATATAGTTTTAAAACCTTTTGATAATCCTCAAAACTATTCAACGATACTCTAAGATCAGATGGGACTCCTAGCTCTCGAAAGTGTATATACTCAATTCCCATTTTATTGCAATATTCTGATAACTTGCCTTTGGAAAAACCCTTTTTTCGTGAAATCGGATTTCTTCTCACATCAACTAGTCTTCTAATTCCGAATTTTAAAAGTTTTTGGAAAAAAAAGTCTATCGAGTTTTCCTCATATCCAGCTGTATAAATTTTCAATTCGCCGTCAATTTTTACATCATTTACATGATGATTTAATTCGCTTCTAATTGCAAACCAAGGATAATTGGAATAAACAATTTGAATTAGTCTACTGTCTGTAAGCTTTCCATATTTATTTAACACTTTGCTGATACAGTATCGCTGTTCCTTTGATAGAGTATTGAATTGCATTTTAGATAGATTCATCGATTTCATATTGACTTGTAGCTTATCAGTACTAATAAATCCCTGATTTCTTAGTTCATCAAGTTCATGATATAGAGTGAATGAGAATGGACCATATTTGTATGGTATAAAATCATAAAAAGTGTTGTCCTTTTGTATTATTGTTTCATTCTTAAGAAGAAAAGCCAATTTTACAAGCTTCAACTTCGAAAGAGAAACTTCTGAACACAATAGCAATCCAAGAAGTATTTTTTGTCTTTGCAACATTTTAATTACCTTTGAATCACAAGAAGAGAAATCGAGGGATTACTTGCAACAAAAATACTATGGAACAATTACCCATCGCACACTTTGCGGAATATCCGCAGGAAGTTTCCGCCTAAGATCTTTTTAATATCTTTTTTGTTGTAGCCGCGATTGACCAGTTCAGCAGTGATATTCGGAACCATCGAACAATCTTGCAGCCCTCGTGGCAATGACGGCACACCGTCGAAGTCGGAACCGAACCCGACATAATCCGCACCGACCAGTTTCACGATATAGTCGATGTGATCGACGACCGTGTTGACATCGACCACGATGCTGTCCATAAGCGGGTGTGCATGCTCGCGCCAGTAATCCATTGTTGCGATATAGCGCGCGCTGTCGTCTTCGGGATATTTGTCGCGAATCTTTTTGATCTCAGGCGCGAATTGATCATAAAGCGATTCTGACTTCTCTTTCCATTCCTGCGACAGGTAGGCATTATAGAAATTAATGCCGATCATGCCGCCGTTTTCGGCGATGGCAACGATTTGTGAATCGGTCAGATTACGGTCGTGCTCACATAGCGCATAGACGCACGAGTGTGAGGCGATGACCGGATCGGTGGTCAACTTCAAGACTTCATCTACCGCATCGGGATGGGCATGCGAGACATCGATTATCATTCCCAAATCGTTCATGCGCCGCACGACATCGCGCCCGAAATCGGTCAGGCCGTGAAAGGCCGGAGCCGTATCGGCCGATGAGATGCACCAGTCGCTCGAGGCCGTGTGCGTCAGCGTCATGTATCGGACACCTCGGTTGTAATAATAATCGATATTGGCCAGGTCATTGGCGATGGCGACGCCGTTTTCGATACCGATAAAGGCGGCGATTTTACCTCCATCGACGATCCTCTCGGCATCACCGGCTGTCAGGCAGATTTCGATTTTATCGGGATTAGCTTTGACCTGCGACACCAGGGTTTCGATGAGTTCGACGGTTTTGGGTTTGCAGGAATCCAGCGGGGTCTCGGTCGATATCCAGCATGCGAACACCTGCAGGTCGATCCCTCCCTCTTGCAGGCGCGGGATGTCCATATGCCCGGCGGTATCGCGTACTGCGAAGTCGACGCCTCGCTTCATGCGCAGTGGCGTGTCGGAGTGGAGGTCGACGACGAAGGCGTCAACGTGGAGTCTTTTATAGTCGAGAGGACCGTCGCTGCAGCTCATGAGGAGAATTCCTGTTACGAGTAAGAGAATGATAGATGTTTTCATGAGAATAACATAGCGGAAAACAAGAGTGCGCGCAATCGCAAAGATGGTGAACTAGTAGTTGAATTAATCCCGGATATGGAACTGGAAAAAAGTGTTGTTATTTTCTAGTTGTCACACCCGCGAAAGCGGGTGCCCATGCCAAAAATTGATCAGATCCTAGTATGTGATGGTCGCCGAAAAGTAATCGAGTATTTTGCGGCTATGCCATATTATATCTATATTTTATCAAAAGGTATCCGCGGGACTCTCTATATTGGAATGACTAATGATCTTATTAGACGTATCTATGAACATAAAAATGAACTTATCCCCGGATTTTCCTCAAAATATAAAACTCATCGCCTTGTCTATTTCGAATCCTGCGAAGATGTCAGATCGGCTATAACTCGAGAAAAACAGCTGAAAAAATGGCGTCGGGCATGGAAGATTGAACTGATTGAATCAATAAATCCGAAATGGGATGATTTGTACTCGCAAATAACTTAGGCATGGATTCCCGCGTCCGCGGGAATGACACGGTCAACGCAAGCTGTTTTAGATGAATTTAATTCTATGATTTGACTTTCGAAATAAAGAGAAATGCTACCTCATGGCTTTGGCCATGGGAATTACTGTCAGGAAAACACCCCGCAGACAGCTGATATAACCACGCCGATTATCAGAAGCGGTATGCCAATCACAAGTACGATTGAGAACAAACCGGCCAGGAGTCCGATGAGACCTCCGATCAGACCGATTACGATACCGAACAGTCCCGCTATGAGTCCGATAATGCCGCCGATGAGCCCGACGATAATTTCGAAGCCGCCCGAAAATAAAAGACTCAGCGCGATAACGGTGAGAATGATGATACCTAGTGTCCTCAACATAGCAACCTCCTGAGACGGCCGGGATTTGAGGAGAAGAAAAACGCCCGCCATCCTGTATAAGATATACGAAAGCGGGCGTCTCGGGTTGCGCGGATACAATCGATTTTTAATACAGGTAGTGGGCGATTCCAACGGCTATTCCCCAATGCCTGCCATCATTTTCCCGCCAGACTTCATCGTAATAATTATCGGAATCGGTAATAATATAGCTCAATTCAGCCGTTAGGGTCGTTGGGATTGCCAGTCGATACGAGAGCTGTGACGTGAATTGAATAGTATTTGATCGAGAATCATCATGTGACAAATCACCGAGATAATTCTCATTTGTCCGTTTCCGCTGATTGAATGAATAGGAATTGATAAACGCACCGCTGGTCCTTGAATTCATTATATACGTTACCTGCCCGGCGATTGAAGCCGAATACCAATCATCATAAGACGTTTTATTCCGGCTTTCACCGCTGGTAACAGTCGATGAATATATATAGTAATTGTAATTCGTTTCACTCTCAGCATCGAAATAGCGACGAAATTCTCCCGAAACACCCAATTGCCACTTAAGGTCGATTGGTCGATAGTAGCCTGCTGTTAACACCCAATACGGTCCCCGGTTTATTGTCTGGGTTACTTTATTATCATGACTCGTGCTTTCGAAATACCGGACGGAATCAAAAATACTCGTATTTGCATCATCGTAATAATACTGATATCGCCGATCTATGGATTCATTTGTCTGATCCGACTTATAAAAAGAATATGATAAACCGACTCCCGCACCGATACGAAATCCAAAGGCGCGATTATCCTTTGGGAAATAATCGAGTACATCGGTACAGACAACAAATGATATCGGACCGGAGTCGGCCAGAGCACCTGTTTCACTCAGAAATTCCAGTATTCCCTGAATGGACTCCATTCGGTGGATACGAGCATCATCTGAACTACTGTTTTCATACTGATACAGCAAATCCGCCAATTTCATCATATCATCGTAATCCGGTCGTTTTATTAACAAGCCTTTCGCATCCAATTCATCGATGATATATAGTGCAGTGGCTCCATAGACACCATATTCGACCCGGCCTATTCCCTGGGACAAGGCAGCATTAATAGTATATCTATAGGTTTTCAGCGGCCGTTTTCGTTCGTCATCATCAATAACTATGTAAGTTGGATTTACCGGGTCATAAATATGTTTTCTATAATTGTGATTTGTCTGTTTTGGCTGAAAATCTCCATCATAACTAAATGCCACATCGAATTTACTGAAAAACACATCCGTGGGATAGATAATAGCGGAAAAATCCTGTTCCAATCTGCACGTCACTTCCCGTCCCTGATAGTCCGAGGAGTTATATACAGTTGTCGGCTGAGTGCCAATGGGAGATTCGGTGGTATTCGTATTCTCAAAATTAAAAAAGGAGTATACTGACGTATGGGAACTGAAGTTCATTGTACGCGTGACAAACAAATAATCACTATTGCTTGTCATGCTAAGCGCCTGATCAGAGGATTTACTATCCTCATCGGTGTGTAGATATCCCAAGCTGCTATATTGCTCCATATTGGAACTGTTTCCACCGAGATTAAATCCGCCTTCGACATACCATTGAAAATCGGTGAAGTGTTCGGGAATATAGGATGTGACTTTGAATTCGTTATCGCCGGCATGGAGAGCCTGAGAAAAACTCAATACGATAAAACAACCGAGTGCGACCGCAGTCGCGAATTGGTTACCCCGCATGAAAAGCTCCTATCTTTTCAGTTGTCAGCGCCGGGTAATTTCCCTCCCACGAGCGCTTTATTCTCTATGATTAAACAATAAATCTTTTGCGAAAAAATAACCGCAAGGAGCGGCAGAAGCTTGCCCTCAGTGCTTCTGCCGCGATCCTCGCGCGCTTAACCGAGATGTAAATGTATATAGCAGGCGCTATGCCAAACCCACATACTATTCGCGATCTCATTGCTACACAATAGGTAATGAATATACAATATTCCCGACCGATAAATCGGGGATATCAGGAAAGCACTAATATTGTGCGCCGACTGTGTCGAATGCACTCTTTTAAACTCATTTGGCTTCGGATGCAACGGGTCTGGTTTCGTTATAGCCAAAAATGCGACAGACATCTTGTTCATCAGGAAGAGTCGAATTTTATGAGAAATTTTCTTGAAAAAAAGCCGGTTTTTTGCAAATTCTGCCGATTTTCCCGCCGACACATTGTAAAACAACACGATACGCCGATTTCCAAACGTAACACAAATATAGTCAATGAACCTGGAGGGGTCAGATGAAACATGTACTCTATCTCTTTACTATCCTGCTTTTATTGCCTGCCGCGGCGATGGCTCTGGATATCGAGGCCGTGGTGTGCAGCGGCATCGAGGAGCGGATGCCGGTCGGCGAGGGGGATCAGTTCAGGGCAGATGTCGAGCGAGTCTATTTCTGGACGCGCGTAACCGGCGCCGAAGGCGAAACATTTATCCGGCATGTCTGGCTGCATGAGGGTCAGGAAATTGCCGACGTACAGCTACCCGTAAAGGGCAGCCCGTGGCGGACATATAGCTATAAGACCATGATTCCCGAGTGGACAGGCAACTGGGAAGTCAAGGTTGTCGGTGACGACGGCAATGTATTATTGACGAAGACCTTCACCATCGGAGAAAAGGCGGCGATGAAGGAAAGCGAACCGGCTGGTGAGAAAAAGATGATCGAGGAGAGCCCGAAGGCATCGGGCGGCCAGACTGAGCCGGCAATGCCTGCCGATTCGACCAAGCCTAAAGCGACGACACCGCGGTAATTAGTAAGGCTTGATTTCGGACATTTACCGCGAGTGGTAATTAGTATCTGTCATTCCCGCGCACGCGGGAATCCATGCAGAGGTACTCTTTGAGCAAATGGTTTGATTCTGAACTCAGAACCCGTTTGGCATGGACGCCCGCCTTCGCGGGTGTGACGGATTAAGATCGAATTTTAATTTGGTACCCTAAGGCTCTGCCTCGGGAAAACGATTTTTCAACAAACCGGTACCCCAAGGCTTCAGCCTTGGGAGCCAAACAATGATTTCCTTTGCATTTCAGACAATGCACGGAAGCAGAAGCCGGGGCGGCCTCCCGCCCCGGTTTTCTATTTGAAAGACAATTCAATCAAGTACTCGTACCAGGGGATCAAGCACGTTTTCAATATAGCCGCTCAAAATTCCTTGAGTCGCGATAAATTCTCCCTTTTTTGGTAATTGCCAAAATGCTCGTCTTCTTGCGAATACATCTATTAATGCTATTCCGGTATCAATTGTCGTTACATGAAATGATCTCCCTGTGAATTGATTAGTTAATTTCTGATGTTCAACCACTTCACCGCATGCATATGTATTGGCCTTGCTATAGTCGGGGACTTTATTCAACCAATCCGTCACATTCAGCAGTATTTTTGAATGTCCGGTTATTGATTCATCTGAGGATATCGTTCGCATGAACTTGAATTGCCTGATTTTATTTTCATCCGAAAACACATGCAATAAGACGGGCATTATACTGAGTCGCAAACGCGCTCTCCTCGGAAGTTTTAATGCGTGATATAAACGGTAAAAAGGGCAATGAACATTGAGAATTTGATCGAAATGATTGATAGGGACAATTGATAAGTAGCCGGCTGTCTCAATGCTTTCATTTGGAATTCTTCCCACAACATCGGCCATTGTCGTATACTTGGATTTAAAAGTAACACTTACATAGTTGCCAATTTCGAAGGCATCAAAACCTAAAGCTACATGTAGTCTTTCGCTTTTAGAATACAGTAAATAATTCCATTCTTTTAAATGAATAATATTATCCGGAGAGTACTTCCGGAGCATTTTTGCGGTTTTGCGAAATGGGTTTTTGCCTTTAAAGCCAAGGTGATGCAATCCGGCGCCATATTCGGTGAACTTCTGCATTAAATACAGTTTTTTCAGGATATAGACCGTCAAAATAAATAGTGCCAAAAGGGCTATCAGAGAAAGGAATATCTTTATGGCAATAATATAGAGTTCAGATTCAAACATAGAGCGGGCTTTGTTAATTTGAGTATACCGAATAATACCTGTAAATCATTTTAATTCAAAGGGAATTTTGAAATTGATTTATATTTAGAGTCTTGTTAGCCGGGCCCCACCCAGTCAATTGGATTGGCAGAATCACTACTACAAAATAACAGCAGTGCGGACATGCCGTACTGCTGTTTTTATAGAAGACTTTACTCCAATGACACGGTTCGGGGCCGCCGTTGAAGACGTAATTTATCAGCCCTATCGAAAAACTATTGCCCTCGTATTTCACTCATCGTATGATTGATTATAAACATCGTTTTCAGGGAAGTCACTATGCCGAACACATATACCGCACTCATTACCGGGGCATCGTCAGGACTGGGTAAGCTCTTCGCCGAGAAGCTTGCGGCCCGAGGCTATGCCCTTATCATCTCCGCTCGCCGCCGCGACCGGCTGGAGCAAATCGCACAGGAGATATCCGCCGCCCACGGCGTGCGAGTCGAGATCATCGAGGCCGATCTGTCGGCATACGACGACATCCGGGCGGTCGAGGATAAAATCCGCGCCACCGACAATCTGGCGGTGTTGGTCAATAATGCCGGATACGGCGTGCCGGGATTCTATCATGAAATCGATGTGACCAAAAACACCGACATGTGCCGGGTGCACATCGAGGCGACCATGCGGCTGACTCATGCCGCTCTGCCGAATATGCTGGCCCGCAAGCATGGCACGGTCATCAACGTTTCATCGGTGGCATCGTTTATTCCCGTCCCCAAAGGTGTGACGTATTGCGCCACGAAATCGTATCTGACGATGTTTTCCGAGTGTCTGGACATGGAAACCTCGCGGCATGGCGTACACATCCAGGCGCTCTGCCCCGGCTTTACAAGAACTGAATTTCATGTCGCGGCGAAGTATACTGATGAGGAGGTCGCGCAGATTCCCGGCTGGATGTGGCTCAAGGCCGAGCGGGTCGTCGAAGAATCCCTGCGAGGTATGGATATGGGAAAATGCATCGTGATACCGGGCAAGCGGTATCGGTTCATACTGTTTATTTACAAACTGCCATTTATCAACGGCCTGATAAAAAACTCCACCCGCAAGCGGCGGTTGTGATAGTCGACAATTATGCCGTTTGAGTCAATTCCTCTGTGCGCATTCCTCTTTCATACACGCTCAAAATATTTTCGTACGCTGCTGCGAGCGCCGTCAATAGAATTGGCATGAGCACAACATAGGCAAAGAGGCTAGGCAATAATCCTGCGGCGGCCCATTGAAAATTAACTGTGCCGGCCATACTGACACCATATGTAAACGGTATACCGAATAAAACCGGGATAAATTGGAGAAGAACAAGCGCCAGAATCTGCCATCGGAAACCATCGACGATCTTTCCGGCCTCCTCGAATGCCTTAAGAACAGACACATCCTTATCATTTATGATAAACAGCGAAAAGACATATGTAACGCATAAGTACATCCCGGGAATAATAAGGAAAAAATACCCGATGAATGTGGCGGTATAAAATAGAAAGCTTATCAACCAATTCTTACCGGCTCGTTTGAAAGCAAATCCGATATCGGCCAAACCTCGTCCTTGCCCCCGGACCGCCTGCAAAGCCATATACATGACTCCGAGCATTAGGATCGGCATAAAAGTAACAGCCATTATGATGTTGAAAATAAAATCCGCGGTCGGACTAATAGCAATATTAATTGAAGTAAGCAGTAACTCATAGACTGCAAAAATTAACCCTGCCTTCCATAAACATGAATTCGTTTTATATACTTGCCAGCCCTGCCTAAGATATGAACCTACCGTTAAAGAATTATCGACTTGAATATACGCGTGTGAATCCGCCATAGACCCCTCCTATTATTAAGCGCGATTATTTATTAAATATATGATACTGATAGTTACGTATCAAGCGATTTATGGCATTATTTCTTATCTATGCACATATTCAAATCGAACCCGCAGGCTTTCAATGCCGCGATCAGGCTCTTCGGCGAGGGGATCCACTGGCCCCACTTGCGGCCCATGTGTTCGGTCCAGGAATAATTATCGAATGTGAATGTCTCTTCGCGGTCGCCCTCCAGCGGCACCATGTAATTGACGCCGCGATAATAATCCTGCGCCAGATACCCGTCATCCATGACCTTCATGGCTTTTTTAATCTGCCGAGCATTGAATTTGGGGTAGGTATCCTCAAAGAGGAAATAATCCAATGGATAGCGCGGCCGCGTCGGGCAGTCCTCATTCGGGAATCCCACCGTGAGCTGCACGATGGGAAAGACGCGCTCGGGCAGGTTGTATTCCTTGATAATCGTTTTCGCCCGGTATGGCGCGCTGCCGATAAAGCAGCTGCCCATATTCAGGCTTTCGGCGGCAATAACCAGATTCTCGGCCATGAGTACGGCATCCTGCACTGCGAAGAGAAACAGCGACAAGTCACACGACCCCGTCGACCAGCCTCGCTTCTTCATGATGCACTCCATCTTGTGAACATCGACGCAGATAGTAAAATACAACGGCGCCTTGAATGGGACTTTTTTGGGCCCTTTTTTTAGCAAGAGGCTGCACATCTGCCCGGCGAAGGGGGCCTGTTGAGCGGCTCGCGCCAGGGTTTCGATCTCCTCGTCGGTCGGCATTTGTTTCGTGTATTTACGAACCGATCTGCGGTTCATCAGGGTATCGATAACGGTATTGCGTATCATGGCCTGCCCCTATCCTTTGCGCGTTTTATGCACTATTTTTATGGCGGTCGCCAAGGCGATCTTCACCTGAAGACGACATTCCTGCCTAATATACTATCTTCAAGAAAGTTATGCCAATAGAGAACCAGAGTTACCTACTCCGAACGAAGCCTGTACTCTCACTGAATGCCTCAAAATCACCATTAAGAAAACAGGCCAAATCCCGATACTCACCTTTAGGGGCTAAAACCACAAAGACCATATTGAAGGAGAGGGTATGAATCGCTCGTTTGTATTATTCTTCGGACTCCTCGTGGCTGTACTTCTCATTGCCGGTTGCAGCGATGACTCGTCCACGAACCCGACGGCTGCGGGTGCGCAGCATGTGCAATTCGCCGACTATGAGGAATTGATCACCGAAATCGCTCCGCCCGAATATACCGCACCGGCGGCCAAGCCATTCGTCATTGATCCGATCTGGAATTCCGGTACAAATCCGCTGTTGGGCAAGGTGTTCAGTGAAGACGAACCTATGTCATTGTATGCCAATGCCAATGCCTTCGAAAACCTCATCGCCCAGATTGAGATGATGCTGGAAACGAATGATGAAGGCGCTCTCGTCTTTGATACAAACTACATCACGCTGACGGAATTGTCCTCGGCAACGACATTGCCGACTTATGCGCACGATATTATCGGCACCTCGGTTTCCGTCGAGAACCTCCTCGATATTACGTATGAAGGCATGCCGGAAGGCGCGATTATTCAAATCGCCTTCACTCAGAGTGAATCCGTCGAGACGATTCTCATGTATCATAAATATCCGAATATGGATGCGCCGGCCTATTTCGAAACGACTCTGTACTATGCCAACTATATCCCGGCTGATTCCTCATTCACCTTCAAAGGTATTTTCCTAAAAGACATGTCTGCCACCACGACGGCTCGTTGGGTCTATGATATCCATTCCGTCAATGATGCCGATTTCTCGTATCGGATGAGCTGGTATTCCGATCCTGAAGGCGGCCTGACCAACACGCTGCTCGGCTGTATCGTCGGCGGCGGCAACAAAGACACCGAGTTCGCGCTCCGCTATCGCCAGTATATTCCGGCGGATTCGGCGGAATATGATTCGACCTATGCCCTCGACCAGGTCTTCGCGGCCAATTACACCGAGGGGACCGGTTTGATTTCATCGTATGAGACATATGTCAACGAAAGCCTCATTTTCACCTACGATCAAATGCCCACGGCTCTTCTTGCGAGTCCGTGGTTAGCGCAATAAAGCACCATCGCACCTGGGTAGTTACACCTGGAAGGGGATCCGGCCACAATACTGGATCCCCGCTTTTTTTGCGAAAAAAATCATTTCTTTCGCAATCTTGGTACCACATGGCTTCAGCCATGGGAAGAGTTGAATCCCAAGGCCAAAGCCTTGGACTACCCGATTTTGTAGGGACTGACTCTGTCAGCCCGCGGGTCGACAGAGTCGACCCCTACGAGGAAATTGCGTCGGGTAAAAATCAAACCTCATTAGAAACACTGCTTCAACATAAAATTACTTTCCTCGCGGCGTCACTTTTCGTAGTTTCTCCGGTATGAGAATCGACCGCATCGGACTGACCAATTTTCGCAATTTCGAGGCTGCTCAGCTTGTCCCGTCGCCGGGCGTGAACATCTTCTTCGGTGACAACGGCGCCGGCAAGACAAATCTGCTCGAGGCCATCTTCACGCTGTGCCTGGGCCGCAGCCAGCGAGGGGCTCGCGATGTCATGCTGGTTCGCGAGGCCAACGGCGATTATTTCCGATTGGAAGGAGACGGCGTCATCGGTCGCGCACCGTCCGAGAGCAGAGTCAAAATCGCCTGTGCCTTTCAAAAAGGCGGTCGTAAGAAAATAACCATCGATGAAAACCCGGCACGCATTTCCAAACTATACCAACTATTTCGACTGGTGAGTATGGCTCCCGAGGATGTTTCGCTGTTTTCCGGTTCACCCGGTGTCCGCCGCCGCTTTCTTGATCTACATCTGTCGCAGGCTTCACCGAACTACCTGGCCAACCTGACCGATTATAACAAGGCGCTGGCGCAGAAGAATTCGTTTTTAAAGAATCATCCGCGCGGTGAGTGCCCCTTCGATCCGCTTCTGGTGCAGCTCGGTGCCGCCATCATGAAGGCCCGACATGATTTTATCCGATTCCTGGATGCCGTCTCCCCCGGCTATTATGCTCGTATCGCAGAAGGGGAAATCGATAGCGATTCAAAACCGTTTGCGGCCGAATACAAGCCGAATGTGGAGTACGAGTCGGTAGAGGAAATCGCCGATGCATTTCAAACCAAGTTAGACGCCTATCGCCGCAAGGAGGAAATACTGGAAACGGCCGTCGTCGGGCCGCATCGCGACGATATCGAGTTTTATATCAAGGAATTTCCGGCCAAGGGCTACGGCTCGATGGGTGAACAGCGCAGTGCGGCGGTATCCATCATGATGGGAGCCTCTGATTTTCTTGAGGAAAAACACGACGAAAAACCGATTTTACTGCTCGATGAAATCTTCGCCGAGTTGGATCCGACACGACGCGAACATCTTGCGATTTTATTCAGCCGCTTCGAACAGGTCTTTTTGACTACCGCCGTCAAGCCGCCCGATATATTATTCGACAGCGCCCGCATCTACCGCATTGCCGGCGGGCAAATATTGGATGATTGATTATGCCGGGACTCGTCATCACACATCTGACCAAAAAATTCGACGGCACACTCGTGCTCGACGATATTTCTCTTGAGGCCGCTCCCGGCTCGCTGCTGGTTGTGCTGGGACCGTCGGGCTGCGGAAAATCGACGCTGTTGCGGCTCATCGCCGGCCTGGAATCAACCGATGTCGGGAGTATTGTCCTCGACGATAAAGACATCACGCATCTCGAACCGCGCCGCCGCAAAACCGCCATGGTGTTTCAGAACTACGCCCTCTACCCGCACATGACCGTGTACGACAACATTGCATTCCCGCTGAAAGTCGCCAAAGTCAGTAAGGACAAAATCAAAGTCGAGGTATACAAAACCGCGCAGCTATTGGAGCTTGACGGCCTACTCGACCGCAAACCGGCGCAACTGTCCGGCGGTCAGCGTCAGCGCGTGGCACTGGGCCGAGGGCTCATCCGCAAGCCGTCGATCTTTTTACTCGATGAACCACTGTCGAACCTCGATGCCGCGCTACGCATCAAGATGCGCCAGGAAATTGTCCTGTTGCAAAAGCGAGTCGGTATCACAATGGTATATGTGACACACGATCAGACCGAGGCGCTCACGATGGCTAACTCGATGATAATCCTGAAAAATGGCATCGTCCAGCAATCGGGGACACCCGCTGATATATACAAACATCCGAAAAACAGTTTCGTGGCATCGTTTATCGGCACACCGCCGATTAATCTGTTCGATGAGAAAATCGAGGCTGCGGTCGGAAAGACGCTTCCGATCATTTATGGACGCGAGTTCGCCGATGGGAAGTATAAAATCGGTATAAGGCCCGAGCATATTTATTTCGATGCCGATGGACAATTATCAGGAACGGTAGAGGCGATCGAGTATATCGGCGCAATGAGTCATGTTCGAATTAGGACACAAAATACAACTCTGACGATGACCATGCAAAGTGATGCGAAGCGACTGAGCGTAGGTGAAACCATTTCTTTTACGATAAATGTAAAGGATATATTAACGTTTGATAAATAGTAGTGCGGCTAAAAGACTAATTCTTCCACTCCCTTATAGAAATCATTGTCCTTCAGCAATTCTTGAAACGATTCATCCTCGAACGGATCCGGAAGCACTTCCCCCGGCAACATATTGTCCTTATACTTGAATGCCTTTTTTAAGTTTTCCAGAGCCCTTTTTCCATCGTTCTTTTCGGCATAGGCACAGGCAATAGTATAATAGAACATGGGATACTTTTTATCCTGCTTGAGTCCTCGCTTACAAATTTCGATCGCCCTATCCGGGTCGCCATTCAAACCATATGACATTGCCAGATTATCAATCGCGATGTACCAGAAAAATAGATTGTATTTTTTTAGTTCGTCTTCGCGCGCTATCAACTTTTCGTATTCGACGATGGCGCTGTCGTAGTTTCCGTCTTTGTAATATGTCGTGGCAAAGTCAAGCTGAAGTAAAAGATCCGGTTCGACTTCATTCGATGCCCGCACCTCATTGAGTATTTCTACTAAATCCTCGTACGATTCGGTGGTATAATTCGAGCGTGACAGATGCACTTCGGCGCAATACCCATTGCGCGCCAGATAGGCGTGAATATTCATCTGATTGGCGGGATTGCCCTGATATGCAGTGACCAGATATTCGAACACGGCCACTTTACCCATTTCATATGAACGAAGGCCGGAGACAGTCATCGGCGCCTCTTTACTCTTCTCCATATAATAGTCGCGGCAGGCCACAGCGTTTCCTTCAACCGGTGCATACTCGAAATAACAAAGCATAATGATATCGTTCCCGCCTGCGCGGCAACTGACCGATGTGCGATCGGGAGCGGCCTTCGTATCCTCGACCAGAAAATCTTTGGCATCAAAATCGAGCCCCCAGCCGGCGCCGGGAAGAGTGAGATGCACACCTGTGCGTGCGGCATGAAAATATTGGCCGAACACCGGCTGGCACAGGAGGATAATCGTCAAAAGGAATAATACTTTTTTCATGCTTCGGACCCCTGGGAAACGGGACAGTTATGATAAAAAATATATCAACAGCGGCATACCGTCAAGCGCAATTACTATAATGCCCAGGCGGGCACGGACGACAGGTCGATACCGAACACATGCAGACCGAGCAGGTATATCAAGGCCGTAATCAAAAACACGCCGATGATGTTCATGATGATGCCGGTCTTCATCATGTCCTGAATCTGCACCTCGCCGGTCCCGAACACGATCGCATTCGGCGGTGTCGCGACGGGAAGCATAAAAGCGCACGAGGCCGACAGCGTTGCCGGTATCATAAGTAACAGCGGGTTTATCCCGATGGCAACGGCCAGCGATGCCAGAATCGGCAGAAATATCTGTGTCGTCGCGGTATTCGATGTCAATTCCGTTAAAAACGTCAGCAGTGTGCAGGTAATGATAACGATAAGCAATGGCGACATGCCATGCAGTCCGGATAATTGATTACCCAGGTATGCGGCCAGCCCGGATTGTTCGAATCCGGCCGCCAATGCAAATCCGCCGCCGAAAAGAATCACGATCCCCCAGTTCAATCGAATCGCCGTCTGCCAATCGATCAATCGAGTGCGCTGTCCATCGACTCGCATGCGAGCCGGAATGATAAACAGCAGCATGCCGATAAAAATGGCCACGGTGCCGTCATCAATAAATCCCGGTGATGGGAATATATCCGACCAACCCGGTATGGTGAATCCGCCGATCGTGAGACTCTTGCGGAATAACCAGAGAAATGCGGCCAGACAGAACAGCGCCAGCACGGCCTTTTCCTCGAAACTCATCGGCCCCAGTTTTTTATATTCTTCGCGGAAGAGCCCCACATCGGCATTGAGTTTTTCCTTCCGCGAGGCATAGAGTCTGGTGAGAATATACCAGGCAACGAATAAAAAAATAACTGCAAACGGCAGGCCGAACAGCATCCAGCGTGCGAAGCTGATTTCCGGCGCATTCGGGAAGGTGATTTCGAGAATCCGAGAAAAGGCCAGATTCGGCGGCGTGCCGATAAGCGTCGCCGTTCCGCCGATCGAAGCAGCATAGGCGATGCCGATGAGTAGCCCAATGGCGAAGCGGTTGACGATTTTCTCGTCGAACGACTCCTTCATTTTGATGATAATGGCCATTGCCATCGGCACGATCATCATGGTCGTCGCCGTGTTGGAAATCCACATCGACAGGAAAAATGTCGCGGCCATAAAACCGAGGACAATGCGGCGGCGACTGATACCGATGAGCAGGATGATTTTTAGCGCGATACGCTTGTGCAGACCCCATCGCTGCATGGCCAGGGCGATAATAAATCCCCCGACAAACAGGAAAATCACACTGTTAAAATACTGTCCGGCGGTCGCCTTGCCGGACAATATCCCCAACATGGGGAATAACACGATAGGCAGCAGCGCGGTCGCCGGTATCGGCACGGCCTCGGTCAGCCACCAAACGGCCATCCAGATAGCCGCGGCCGCGCAACGAGTGACGGCGGGAGAACCGGGCTGCAAATCAAAAAACAGGATAATGACGGCCAATATCGGCCCCAGCAGCAATCCGATTGTTTTCTTTCCCGGCAGTTGTGAATTTTTGTGCTCGATCGGCATAACTTATTATAAGATAATCGCCTTCACTATCGTTTGTCAAGTTAACAGCAATTTAACTTTGGCGACATACTGAACTAATCGCACAACTGCATGTTGGCCTCGGCGGTAATACTGAAAGAGCTTCGTTAGAATCAACCGGCCGATGTGACGGCGTCGGCCGGTTCTCCTCTCCGCTATGGTGTGTGTTGTAATGAAGTAACTATCGTTCTTTGGAACTTAGACATATCTCTACTCTTTTTTCACAACTCTGTCCGCAGGACAGCAATACCCGTCTTCCGCAAAAAGCCCTGTTATCCCCGACAGGGCTTTTTCTTAATTGTCGCATGCGATACTTGACTCGCAACTCGCATCTTCGTACATTTATATCAAGATACCCTGGGGGAGTGCGCAATTGTTAAAACATGCAAAGTTGCGAAACCGATTCGCGATTTTGCCGTAGAAAAGGCTGTTTGGAAGCTGTAGCGTAACACATCTGGAGTATCGGGCACCGGCCTGATTATGATTAGACACAGGGACAAGTGCGTCCGAGAGGGGGACTCAGCGTGTCGCATCCCCACCTTATCATAGGGATTTCCCGGCCGGTACCGATACAATTTTAATTTCCCGACAACAATTATATTTAAACTGACGGGCTCGAGGTGTATCTTGTGTCCGGCAAGTCACAAAAGGAGATGTCCTATCATGCATTGGTTGGAATTTTACAATATCGCAGAGCGATTTCAGGATTTAATCAATCCCACATCGGACGAAAAAGTCATCAAAATCGGTGAAAAGCTGGGATTGAATGACAAAACAAGCATTATCGATTTCGGCAGCGGATGCGGCTGGCCGCTCACGCTGTGGGCAAAGAAGTTCGGTATACATGCCATCGGCTTGGAGTTTCGCAAGCGGTCCTATAACCGGGCGCTCGAGCTGGCCAAACAACACGGCGTCGAAAAGAATATCGAATATATTCTCGGTGATGCCTCTCAGTATGAATTCAAACCGAATTCGTTCGATGTCGCGTCGTGTATGGGCGCATCGTTCATTTGGAACGGCTTCCGCCCCAGCCTGCAGGCGCTGAAGAAGGCGATCAAACCGAACGGAAAGATTCTCATTGGTGAGCCATACTGGGTGACCGACAATGTCCCACCGGCCTATGCCATCAAGGAGAAATTCTATTCGGAACTGGATCTGCTGCGCGTCGTGCACGAGGAAGGTCTTGATATGGCCTTCATGGTGCGCGCTTCGGCGGACGAATGGGATCGCTATGAAACGGCCAACTGGGAGGGATTGATTTCGTGGATTCAGGAGAATCCCGATCATCCCGAGCGGCATGAGGTCGTCGATAAACTGCACGAGTGGCAGGACGAGTATTTCCGCTATGGCCGCCAGTACCTCGGCTGGGCGATGTACATCCTGATCCCGAAACTATAATCCTAAAGTAAGGCAGGTCCCCCACTGGGACCTGCCATTCTTGTATGTCGAATCCCTGCGGTTTCGACATCCCACCTTGCGTACCTCTCTAACATCCCCTTGCAAAACAGGATAATATTCGGTATATTAACAGCATAATCACAGGAGGGAAATCTCATGCGCTCTCGCATTGTCTCTGTTCTGTTGTTATCTTTGTTGACTCTATTCGCTATCGCCATGATCGGATGCGGTAAGGCGACCGACCCGACGATGGATTTCACCTATCCACTCGCAGTCGGCAATCACTGGGAGTACTCGATTACTTACACCGCAACCAATATCCGCGGTGACAGTGCGGCGGTAGTGGATGCACTCAGCGGTGTTTCAATCGGCGCCTCGGATCTGGATATTCTCTATTATGATACATTGACGGAGGGTATACCTTCGTATGTCCTGGTTTCAAGCGTCGAGTTCGGCGGGGGAGCCCGAGTCGATAGCGGCTATACATATCTGAACAATGAACCGGACGGCCTCTACATTTATGCCAGCGATCAACGATTCGGTATCACCCTGCATAAACCGGGAATTCCCGAATATACGTTGCATCATGGCAGTAGATCGTTTGCATCATTCGAAGATTTCCTTTGTCAATCGGCAAAGGAGGTTCCAACAATGTATGCTGCCGATGGCAATCCGCCGGTATATGATGTTTACTATCAGACGCTCGCCTATCCGCTGGCGATCGGTCGCAACTGGACGGCTCGGACCGAAGATATCTATTCGTTCACGAATAAATCCATCATTGGGTTCGGCGATATTACCGTTCCGGCCGGGACTTTCTCCTGCTATGCCGTCAAATCCGACCTGATTCTGGTCGATGGACTGGACTATGTCACGCCGTCAATCAGGGTAGACTACTATTCATCGAAGGGAATGATCAAGCGAACCATCACGGGATATGATCTCACCATTGTCAGTGAAGACAATACCTGGATCGGCACGGCTGATATTACGACCGAGTACAAACTGACGTCATTCATGTTAAAATAGAGTGTAGGGCGGATTTTTCTTACAATCCGCCGATTCGGCTGAGTGTTGTGCCTTAAATCATAATGGCAGATTTGAAGACAAATCTGCCCTACCGATTCCCAAGAATTGAATATTTCACATTCAGCACAGTATAATAATAAATATTGGGAGGGCGACATGAGAGTTAGAGACGCAGTACTATTTGCGATAGTCCTTTTAGTGGCCCCTATTTTAGTCGTTATCTATAATCCTGCATATTGGGTAATACTTATTTATGCGTTTATTCTCAATTCGATAGTCCTCGTTTTCTGGCTGGTACGCCGGCATGCTCGCGTAACCGTGTATATCTGTCCCGAGTGTAAACATGAATTTCAAGTATCGGCTATGCGGGATTTCCTCTCGCCGCACACCATGCACAGCAAGCGGTTGACTTGCCCCGAGTGCGGTAAGAAAAACTGGTGTTCGGTCCTCTAATCAACTGACTAATTCGTAAATGATGCGGTCGGCCACGAGGAAACCATCGTCGGTCAGCCGCAGGAATCCCTCATCGACAGTCAAATATCCGCGCTTGATGAAATCGGCGACGATTTCCCCCTCCAGAATCGCCAGCGCCGGTTCGCCGAAGCGGCGAATCAGTTTTGGCTTATCGATGCCTACCCCCTGGCGAAGGCCAAGGAGAATCGCCTCGTCCAGTTTCTCTTCTTCTGTGAGTGTCTCCACGAAATCAATCGGCGACAGACCGGCCTCGATGCGCGAGACATACTCGCGAACATCCCCGACATTGCTGTAGCGGTGATTGTTGAGATAGCCGTGCCCTGACGGCCCGAATGCGATATACGGTGTGCCGTTCCAGTAATTGCAATTGTGCCGGGCGGCATAACCGTCGAGGGCAAAATTGGAGATTTCGTAGCGGTCAAATTTGTGGTCCATCAACAGATGCGAGCCGAGGCGATACATATCCGCGCAAGTATCGTCATCGGGCAATTCGACTTTCCCCTCGGCCAGCCGCCGCTCGAGCACTGTGTCCGGTTCAACGGTGAGTTGATAGAACGAGATGTGTTTCGGCTCGAGAGCAATCAGGCGGTCGATGTCGGTGCGCATCTTTTTCATTGTCTGCCCCGGCAAACCGAAGATCAAATCGGCGCCGATGTTCGAAAATCCCGCTATGCGGGCATTATAGAAGGCCTGGTAAATATCCTTGTTTCGCTGTTTGCGTCCCAGTTTTTGCAGCGATGCAGGGGTGAATGACTGGACGCCGATGACGATGCGGTTGGCTCCGGCCTCGACGGCTCGGCGCGCGAATTCATCGGTCAGTGATTCCGGATTGGCCTCGATAGTGAATTCGAAATCGAGCTGAAACTGGGCGAAGGCGCTGACGGTAGCGAGCCAGTCGTTGAGGAGCTCAGGATCGACCAGTGACGGCGTGCCGCCTCCGATGTACAGCGTTTTTATCTCGACCGGTTCATGCTCGAAGGCCGCCAGGACCAGTTCGGTTTCGGTGCGGAGCGCCTTGAAGAATCGTTTCTGGGCGACGGTATCGAAGGCGTCTTTATAGAAATCGCAATAATGGCAGAGGTTGGTGCAAAAGGGAAAATGTAAATAGAGGCCCATCGGCCCTGGATAGGGCCGAAAAAACGGTTTAGTCGATGCTTCCAATCCGCATGATGCGGAGTCGAGTGGCGAACGTTTTGAGGTTGTGCCAGAGGATTTCGAAGAATTCGACGACATAGGGCGATTGCCATTCTGGTGATTCGGGGTCCGGTTCATAGGAGAAATATATGAAAATCGCCTTGCCTTTGACATGTTTTTTATCGATGCAGCCCCAGAATCGTGAATCCTGAGAATCGTCGCGGTTGTCGCCCATGACGAAATACTGCCCCTCGGGCACCTGCATCGGCCCGAAGTTGTCGCGGTTCGTGAGTACGGACGGGAATATCCGGTTATCGACGAATTTCATGTCGTCCGGCATCGGCGCGACCATACCATCGACATACAAAGTCTTGTCGATGATTTCAACGGTCTGTCCTTCGATGGCGACGATGCGCTTGATGTAATCCTTGCTGTCCTGGAACTCATTGTGGAACACGACGACATCGCCGGCCAGCGGCGGCGTCCATTTATACGCCAGCTTGTTGACGAAGATGTAGTCGCCCTCTGTAAGGGTATCTTCCATCGAGCCTGACGAGACGCGATATGCCGAGACGACGAAGACGCGCAGAATGAGCGCGGCCAACAGCGCGATGATGATCGTTTCCAGATATTCGCGCCAGATCGGCTTTTGTATCTTAATTTTTTTACTGCGCCGTTGCTGTTCGACCGGCTTTTGTTGCAGTAAATCGCCAACTTCAAAATTGTTGGTATCCGTTCCGTACTGGTAATCCATATATTTGAAGTATCGGAACTTTTGTTTCAAAGCTTAGGCCGGGCGCAGCGATTTATGGCACATTTCTAAAGAAAAGCCCACGAAAGGCTTAGGGGGGGTATTGCCCCTCTTTTCGGCTGTCGACCGGATAACTAAAATCGGGATTGGAAGGCCTGTTGAAAAACCTATGACAAGCTCGGGGCATTGCGAGTCCTTATTGGGGCGTCGCAATCTCAGAATATATACAACAAGCACTTACAATTGAATAATACCTAAACCACAACAGCCCCCCATGAGATGGAGGGCTGTGTCGATTTAACCGTTTTATTAATGTACAATAGCCGCTCTAATTTACATTCGCGGCAAATCTCAGAATGTCACCTGCTTCTTCCAGGTTTCGTTAGTAATGAGATCCTGAAGTGCGTTGACGCGATCTGCCAGGATTTCTGTCTCCGTAATCACCCGCGTGACGTCATTAAACAAAATAAGCATTTCATATCGGAAAGAACGAGAAGATGCTATACATTGTAGAATTTCCCGGTACTGTGTCTCATCTGCATAACCCAATATGTATGCCTCAATCGTTTCATCCGCCGGTCGCGTAAACTCCAACTCATTGATTTCCGGCGCGGCTATAAATCGTGATAAGGCTTCGTCGGCATCTTTGTATTGTTGACGCGCTATTGCTGCCTTTTCCTTTAGCAGTTCAGCTAATCGTCGGAGAACGCTTTCTGTATCTCTATATTTATCATCGTGAGTTTTCATTGTCATCACCAACCTTTCGTGATTGTCTTATCGTCTATTGTTGCTGTCTATAAGTATTAACGGTTGAGAGGATCTGGATTCGGAAAAAAAGAGCTGCATTTTTGGAAATGGCGGAAAAAAGCATGGAAATTACACTTTTCGGCGCAGTAAACAGACTAGTTCACTTAAAAGCAGCTCTGATTGATTGCGCCTGTTCCGTGATGTAGATAATTTTAGGCGACGTAATAGCTTGCATTGTAATATGTTATTAATAAATAACCGCATCTGGCAGTATCCTTTCATACATATAAACGACGAGATAAGACCGTTTTCGGAATTTTTGGAGTAAAATTATCGTTACCTATTGTCTTACATCAAGTAGCGTCAAACCACTCGTTTAAATTAACCCCATTATTGGCTAGTGTTTCCTTCAGTCGTTTTCGACAATAGCGTAGGTCATCATATATTTTTTTGGTATCATTCCATTGCGGCCCTAGCAGTTTCTGCATATCGGCAAACGAGGTCTCTTCGGCCGCCATTTCCAGCATCAGGCGACAGTGTTCCGGAAGCGCGGCCATTGCAGTTTTGACGGCGGCCAAAAGAGTTTGATACGCAGTTTTTTCAAAAGGAGTCAATTCTTTGGAATGTAATTGGTCAGCGTACTCGCTGGCGTCAATGACCGAGGGTATCAATACGGTCGATTTCTCCCGGTATTTCGAACGCTGAAAATCGCGACACTTATTACTTATAACGACGGTCAGCCAGGCCGAAAAGGGGAGTCCCCGATCAACATATGATTTCAGCTTTTTAAACTGATTCTCAAGCAAAGAAATTATCAATTCATGCAAGAACTCTTTCTTATCCTCATCCGGCAAGGCTCGATAACAGGTTGGCGGCCAGGATGACAACAAGTGGAGAACAAAATTATAACATTCTTCGGCTGCCATATGCGGATCGCTGTCAAGACGATCCAGGAAACCGGGCCACGATTGTGCAAAAATACCAGGGTTCGTCACTCTTTTCGCAGCCCTTCCAACATTTTGATGATTTCATCAGATGCCTTTTCGGGAGGAAGAATGCGAACGAGCCTTGGTACAACAGCCAGATATATATCTTCTTTCCGAATTCGGGTGATTTTCTTAATGGCCCAATACATACCGCTTATGATGGATGAACAACCGAGAATGAACTTACTTTCCATCAAAACGCCAATAACTAACAGTGAAATAGCTACGACAAAGACGACCAGAGCCATGAAGACGATAATCCAGTAAGTCCTTTTATGCATTTCCAGAACATCGTCAATGCGTTCTATTGCGGAATCTATCTGCGAGTCAATTGTGCTATCTATCACCTGCATAACACACTCTGGATTACAGGATTTATACTCTTATAATTTCCCGGTGAATGACGTTCGCGCGTGATCGGCAATAATATACAATATATTATTTATACCTCAAGTCTTATCTCTATCTTTGTGGTAAGAATTCATTTTATGATATTATATTATGCCGCTATTATTATTTAGCTATTGCGTATGGGGACCTGCCTTATCCGCCTGGCACAGCTTGATGTTGACGAATGTAAAATCATTCATCTTAGGAAAACAAAGAAGCGATATGAACGTAACAAATAACAAAATAACTACCAAGATACTGTTACCCATGTGACCGGTTTAATCTGTTACCCATGTCTGGTTTGAACAGAGAACGGATCGAGCCAAAGTATTGGTTTTATGGATCATAAAAGGTTATCCACATGAGGACACCTGAAAAACCTTTGTAATGCATAATGGGCTAATGGCTTTCGGTGAATTGGGTTTGTTTGCTCATTTTTAGGGGACCCAATATATCTGTGCCCGGCAGACCTCCAGGTCTACCGGGAATATCAAATGGCTTTCAAATGGCTTCTTGCGCATAAAGCCATTTTATATGGTTTTGCTATCGCATTGAGTACAGGTCTCTTAATCATTGCAAGGCATCCACAAATGGGTTCGTTTTGTCTATTTAAGGGGGGGAGGGGGTACATCCTTCCTGCCCTTTATTCATTCGGACTAAATTATTGCATTTCTATAATGTAGGAGTATTTCAGAATCAGGAGTGAAGTTGGAGTGGGGAGGCTTTCAAGGGGAGCATGAAACAAGAGATTAACGCCATTGTTAAAGGGCATCAATTTTCAATGTATGAGCAAGATTATAGCTTATTGATTTGCCAATTTCCGTCTGTAAATAGGCATCCTCTTTGTGAGATAATTCGACTATTTGCGATGCATTCAATCCAACAAACTTACTGATTACACCCTCTATAATCTGTATCTCTCTTCCAGAGAAGCAATCGTATTTGGGTTGTTTGTCAGTTGTGTACAATTCCCCGAAGTACTCGCCTCTTTGGACTTCAGTGCATGAAAGCATCCCCCAATTTTTTAACAGCGCAAAAACTCTTTCATATTCATCCGGCACCGGTCCAAATTGCCGTTTTAGATACCTCATGCCCGTAATAGATTCATTATGCATCTTGTAATTTAGAAAATCGATATAGAACGGTATTTTATTTAGAGATGTTTTCAGTATACCACCGGTTTTATTCACTATGATCAATATCAAGTTGATAAATCTTTCAAAATTAAGAGTCCGATTTCCGGTAAATTCGCTCGATTCAAAATTCAAATGCATGTTTACAAGTTCATCACAGTCACGAACAAAAAGCCTTGGTTTTAGAACTTCAAGTCGTATTCTTTCACCGACGCGATTCCTTTCATTTTCCTTTAGTAATTCTTTATTCTTATGATATAATAGCATCATATTTTGAGGATCTTGCAGAAGCATTAACATATCGTTATGGGCGCGATCAGGTATACGACCGGATTCATACTGGCTGATTATAGTCTCGCTCCATCCCAATAGTCGGGCAAATTGACGCTGTGATAATTTGTATCTTTCACGCAATTGTTTTATAGATTCAGTTGTAAGTAATCCATTTTTTTCTCTATAGATACTATAAGCCTTTTCAATATTTCGTTCCTCCTGGTCCATAGAATAAAACAATTTCCCACATTCATTACACTTGGAATACTCTTCGGGAATAGAGATGTCTTGCCCTTTAACGCGAATATTCTCATTCCGCGTTCCATCAGATATCTCCCTCATATCCAAACAATATGGGCAGAAGCTATTCATTCCTTACCTCCGGCAAATGGAAATGACATTGGCCTTTCCGCTTGATGAAATGAATGACATGTGCATATAGATTTCCCACCAAATTGCACCAAGTCTAATTTTATATAGCAATCGATTGGTTCTATTCGAATTCCAAAGACATATATGATATGGTCAGCATTACTCGGTATAACCTCCACAAAATCTGTATATTTTAAATTCCTGAGGCAATCGATGAGATTGGATTGTGAAAGACCAAGTTCTGTCTGAAGTTGTCGATTCTTGGAGCGGTCTTCCAGGAAAAACAGAAGCCTGTTATCGATTGCTGAGTTTAGTCCTTTGAGGAATTCGTTTACTTGCTCTTTTGTGACCTCCATTTAGGTCCTTTTGTTATTATATTATAACAAATATGTCGACATTTTGTTACTATAAAATAACATTTTTTTGGGTTTTTTATATTTTTTTCTGCTTTTCGCCTTATTTGGTCATTTCTCTAATCAAATAGGTTTCTGTGGCAAAATCTACTCAATAATTATAATAAGTTAGCTATACAATAATGTCAAGATAGATAAAAGGATACTTGCCTGCCAACACAGTGATTGCGCTCTCCTTCTCTATCGCCTATATTAGGCTCCCATGAATAATCGACTGCTGGATAGACTCAATGACCGCCAGATGAGCGCCGTCACCACTACCGACGGCCCGCTGCTCGTCGTCGCAGGCGCCGGATCGGGCAAAACGCGCGTCCTCACCCATCGGCTCGCCTATATCATCGCCGAGCAAAAAGCCAAACCGCGGGAAGTGCTCGCGGTCACCTTCACCAACAAAGCCGCCGGCGAGATGAAAGAGCGGATCGAGACGCTGCTCGGGTTCGACATCTCGCGTATGTGGGTGTCGACATTCCACTCGTTCTGCGCTCGCTTCCTGCGCCAGGAGGCTCAGGCCCTGAATTATCCGACCAATTTCACGATTCTGGACTCGGATGATTCCAAGGCGCTTATCAAGCGCGGTATGAAGGAGTTAGGTCTCAACGGGCAGTCGCAGTTCACGGCCAATGCCGTCCAGCGCACGATTTCGACCGCGAAAAATCAGCTCTATACCGCAGAATCGTTCGCCGAAGAGGCCGAGGGCTATTATGACCAGAAGGTCTCGCAGGTGTTCCTCAATTACGAGGCCAAACTGCGAGCATCGGCCGCCTTCGATTTCGATGATTTGATCGCCATGACGGTGCGGCTGTTACAGGAAAATGACGAAGTTCGCGCTCGCTGGAGCAATCGGTTCCGCTATCTGATGGTCGATGAATATCAGGATACGAACAAGGCCCAGTATTTGTTATTGAAAGCCCTGGTCGGACCGGAGAAAAATATCTGTGTTGTCGGCGACGAGGATCAGTCCATTTACGGCTGGCGCGGGGCCGATATTTCGAATATCCTCAATTTCGAAAAGGATTTTTCCGGCGCCAAAGTCGTCAAGCTCGAACAAAACTACCGCAGCACGCAGTTGATTCTCAAGGCCGCATCGGCGGTCATTAAGAACAACTCCGAGCGCAAGGACAAGACGCTGTGGTCGGAAATCGAAGGCGGCGAGGACATCATCGTCGCGCTGCACGAGGCGCAGGGAGACGAGGCAGACTGGGTGATTCACCGCGCGCTGCATCTGCGTGAAAAATATCCATTGAAGGAAATGGTCGTCCTGTATCGCACCAATGCGCAGTCGCGCACCTTTGAAGAATCCCTGCGGCGCGAAAATATCCCGTATCAGATCATCGGCGGCATGTCGTTCTATCAGCGCAAGGAAATCAAGGATATCGTCGCATATCTCAAGTTGATATCGAACAATAGCGACGAAGCCTCGTTCGTGCGCATCGTCAATTTCCCCAAGCGGGCGCTGGGGGATACATCGCTGGAAAAATTATCCTCGCATGCGAAGATCGCCGGAATATCATTGTTTGATGCAGCTCAGAATGCGCAGGCGATCGGGGAAATCGGTCCGCGCGCGCGAAACGGCTTTAAGAACTTTTCCGATTTGATCTTAGCCTTCAAGCAATTGGCCACCGAGTTACCCATCGATCATTTTATCCAGAAGGTCGTCGACGATACCGGCCTGCGCGATGCGCTGGTCGAGGAGGATCCGGTGACCGGCGATGCTCGACTGGAGAACATCGACGAATTCATCGCGGCGGCGGCCGACTTCTTCCACACCAATCCCGAGCCGACACTGGATAATTTCCTCGCCGAGATCACGCTGTACACCGACCTCGATACCTATCAGGAAGCCGATGACAAACTCACGCTGATGACACTCCACAATGCCAAGGGGCTGGAATACGAAACGGTATTCATCACGGGCCTCGAAGAGGGCCTCTTCCCGCTCGCGCGGGCATTCGATGATCCGGCCACGCTGGAGGAAGAACGGCGGCTGTTTTATGTAGGAGCCACTCGGGCGCGCAGGGAATTAGTTTTGACCGGTGCGCGGATGCGCTATCGTTTCGGCGGCGATGAATCGATTCCCTCGCGGTTTCTCAAAGAAATCCCCGAGGAGCTGGTCAATAAGATTGACCGGCGGGCGTTCCGATATGAATTCGGTCAGACACAGCCGATGAAGCCGGCCAGGTCGCGCGTCAATCATACGCCTGAAGGCGTGCATTACGAATACGAAGAGGATGAATCCGGCATCCGGCCGGGCGTCATAGTGAAGCATCCGAAATTCGGGCATGGGCGCGTCGTGTCGGTATCGGGGCGCGGTGAGGATATGCGAATCGATGTGGATTTCTCGAGCGTCGGCCCGAAGAAGCTGATTGCCAAATATGCGCGACTGGCGATTATTTCGCAGTAGGGTTTAAAGAGGTTCCGTTCCTTCGCTCAGAATATCCATGTACTCGGCATAGCGGTAGATGCGATTTCGTTTCCGCCCGGTAACTTCTTCGATGATGTTAAGTTTTTCCAATTCTTTTATCGCGGCAGTAACGGTCGGTATAGTTAAACCGACATGTTTCGCAATCTTCGAAATAGTCGAAACAGGTTTTTGTGAAAAACTATCGTAAACACGAAGAATAGAGTTGACTTTACGCCGACTCTTTTCGATTAGCTCCCGATTCTTTTTAAGTAAATCCAGTATTGTCTTGGCAGTAGTGACTGCCTGCTCGGCAGTCAGAATAATTCCATCCAGGAAGAACGACAACCACTGCTCCCAGTTTCCTTTTGTCCGAAGATCCTGTAGGTATTGATAATAATCCATACGATGGATTTTGAAAAAGAGACTTAAATAGAGAAGGGGTTCCCTTAGCACGTTATGCGAACAGAGTAGTAAGGTAATAAGAAGTCGCCCCAATCGGCCGTTTCCATCCAAAAAGGGATGAATAGTCTCGAATTGACCATGAACAAGGGCTGCTTTGATTAAAACCGGCGTTTTATTCGGTATATCGTTAATATACTTTTCTAAATTGCTCATACAATCAGCGACATACTCGTGAGGTGGGGGAACGAATCGGGCATTACCCGGCCGTGTGCCACCCAACCAGTTTTGAGAGCGTCTAAACTCACCAGGATCCTTTGTGCTACCTCTGCCCTTCGATAATAGAATTCTGTGAATATCTCTTATCAATCTTGAGGAAATCGGAAACCCTTCCTTTAATCTTTCAATTCCATGATTTAAGGCCGCAATATAATTCGATACCTCGACGACATCATCAAACGGTACGCCGGGAGCCACATCGTTTTCGAAGAGCAGCAGATCAGAAAGAGAAGATTGCGTCCCCTCGATTTGAGACGATAAAACCGCCTCTTTGCGAACATACATATAAAGAAACAACAAAGTCTCCGGTAATATCGCAGTAAGACCATCTAAACGTCCCAGTAGTAAAATGGACTTCTCCAGTTTTTCATTCAGTTCTTCATCTATTTCAAGGCCAGGTTCCGGCGGTAAGGGAATAGGAATAAAAGCCTTATAGGTTTCCCCTGCGATTGAAGAAGTGATATATTTGCCGGTATTCTCTCTTTTCATGCCAGATTCTCCCCTAAGTACAAGTTTTATGGGGGGTAAGTATTAAAGAAACATTAATTTTTTTTAAAAATCAAGTATCTTATTAAAATATTCGTCTTTTATTTTAATATAATTAGCGATTTCCAGGCGTATTTAATATTCCTTTAATAATGATCACTCTTATTGAAATTTATTCCATAAATCTTTAATAAGAATTCATACTATTAAAAAATATTGAATATATTTTTACAAAGAATCGACCAAGAGGTGACTAAAAAAACGAAAAAATCCTATTAATAAACAATATAGCAATAACTTACGCCGTTTTTCTTTGCATCGTCAACAGAAACACGATCAGGGATATCCCCAGGCCGATGAAAATCGGTTCGATACCGAGCAGGTTCTCACCGCTGCCGGAGAATCTCGGATAAAACACCGTAAAAGCGGTTATGACTCCGGTCAAGACAATCGACATAAATGCGCCGCGGCTCGAGTACCTGTATTTCCCCCAAAATGATGTCACCAGCGGCAGAAGCAGCGCCGGAGTCCCGATCGAGCCGAAATCGTGCCAGAGTTGTACGACGGAATCGGATATGAGGGCGATTCCGATTGTCACAATGGAAGACAGAATCAATCCCAGCGTCGTATAGCGACCGATTTTGTCCTCGCTGAATTTCCTGAATCGCCAGATCAAATCGTGGCTGATGGTTGTTCCTGCCAGAAACATGTAGGAGTCGACGGTCGACATGATTGTTGCCAGTAGCGATAACAGGAAAATACCCAGCAATCCGACCGGGAGGATCTCCATCGCCAATGCAGGATATGCCGCAACGGGATTGTCAAGATTGGGCAGAGCGGCTCTCGCATACAGCCCACACATAGTCGTGAGGAAATCGAAGAATATCCAGAATCCGATCGATACGAATATGCCGTTGCGCGCGGTTTTCTCTGTTTTGGCCGCATAGCATCGCTGATAAAAAGCCGGTTCGACCAGAGTAGCCAAGGCAATGATATACCAAAGTGCGATGTAGCCGATCGGATTATCTCCGGTAGCGGTGAAATGTCCGGCCGGAACATTCGCCTGCAGAAATTCCCATCCGCCGAAGTGCACGAACGATGTGACAAGCAGGATGATGAATCCGATAAACATCAATGCAAACTGGAGGATGTCCGTCCAGACGACGGCCTTGAATCCGCCGGTCATGACATAGAAGACCGAAAAGAATGCGCCGCCGATGATGCCCAGCCAGATGGGGAGGCCGAAGAATTGATTGAGCAGCACCCCGATCATCAGCACATAGGCGACCGGCAGGGTGACGACAATCAACACCATCGATCCGGCGGCAGAAGCCGCCGGACCGTAATATCTGGCCAGTCGATCGGGGATGGTCAGTTCCATCGACCGACGTGCTCTTCCGGCCAGAAACAGGGCAAAAATCAGCGCCGCAAGATAATACGGCACACCGAAGACGAGCCAGTTGGACAGTCCGTAGGAATAGGAAAACTCGCCCACGCCAAGAATCCCACCGTACCAGGTCGATACCAGCGTCGCGACGAACGCCGGCAGCGTCAAACGGCGGCCGGCCAGAATCAGACTCTCCTGATTGCCGTTTTTGCGCTTCAGGCCGATTATCGCGAACACCAACAGCGACAGCAAGTAGAGATAAACGAGAGAACTGTCGAACCAGCTTAGCATAGTATCAGACTAAAAACTCAGTTTCAGGTTAACAAACCAATTCCGTTCGGCTGCGGGCCAATAGGCGAAATAGTCGCCCCAGCGGTAGCCGAACGTTTCATACTCTTTATTAAAGACGTTATCGACCCGCGCCTCGAGAGTCACATCAGCTCCCGCGATGATATTGCCGAGATGGACGATTCCCTTAAGCGATGATACGGTATATGGCTCGATGGAGATATCGACCGATTCCCCCTCGACATCGACAAAGCGACCATCGAGCGAAATAAACTGCCGGCCGACGGCTCGCAGCGTATACATGACCTCGAATACACTGTATTCGTATTCGGCATTGAAGTTGGCAATGTATTTGGGGAAGTTCGGCGTCGCGACATCGCGACGTTCTATGACTTCATGGGCGCTGATATATTGATCGTACTCCTTAATCCGGAAATCGTTATAGGCATAATTGCCGGACAGTTTCAAATGCGGCAACACAGTATACGCCGCGGTCAATTCGACGCCTCGATGCAACGATCGATCGGCATTGCCGTAGGTCGGGAAACCGTCATCATTCAATTCGCCGTCAGGAACGAGGGCATTGCGGTATTCCATCCAAAAGAGGTTGATGCCAACGGCGTACGATTGTGTCCGGTATTCAGTTCCCAGTTCGAAATCATACAACCGCTCGGCATCGACGGTGGCATCACCATAAATAACCGGCGAGACGGAATCGTCGATAACTTCCAGTCGCGGCGTGTCGGTCGGGTCATCGGCATCGTCGATCATTTCGTCGTTCGGTTCGTGTGAGGAAATGGAGAAACTGAAATACGATGATACATTCTCATTAACCTGATAATTGAGGCCGATGCGCGGCGACAGGAACAGCCAGTCGAGCCCATAGATTGTCATCGGGTATACCGCGTTGCCCGGCATGTGGATGTCCTTGTGCAAATAACGCAGCTGCAGATTGCCGCTGATGCTCAACTTGTCGGTCAATGTCTGCTGATATGATGCATATGCCGAGGCGTTGTGATATTTGCCGAAATAATCATAATAACGATGAGGGTTTTCCAAACTTTCGTTCGACGGCGACATCTCCTCGGCCCAGAGCACCTCGCCCCAGTGATCCGATTCGAAGAAATAGTATGAACCGCCCAAGACGGCCGTGCGTTTTGCATCGCCATACTCGATATGTGAGTTAAGCCCGGTTTGATATTTGCTCACCCATTTGCGGCGAGCGAGATCGGTGTACAGATCGGGATCGTCAGTCAGCAGATAATCATATGCTCGTTCGCCGTACCGTAATTGCTCGTAAAATCCCTCGCCGCGAATATAATACAGCGTGCTATTAAGGTTCATATGCTCATTGAGCGTGTAGATATTGTGCAGTTCGAAGTGCGGCTGATTGAAATTATCGGTTTCATTGGCATAAGTATACCAGTTGGCGCGGCGATCTTCGGCCATGGTCGCGCGGTCGATACCGTCCCATGCGGCGTGCGTCTTGATCGGTCCGCCGTAGATGTTCAGCGTCGTAATCATGTTCGGCGACAGATGCCCCAGCGACAGGTAATATGCCGAGCCGTCATACCAGGCATGCTTGCGATAACCGTCGGAGTATTGCTTGACCCAGCGACTGGATAACGACCAGCCGCCATCGAGCATCCCGGTCGAATAATAGATCGACTGCTTGCGCATCAAGCCGACTGTTTTGCCGTCGTGCAAGTAGCCGCCGTATCCGGACATGATCTCGGCCTTCTGCGAATGAGCGAAAACTGACGTGAGTATATTGACCGAACCGCCGAACGAGGGATCACCATAGAGTGAATTGCCGACGCCGCGCTGGACCTGGATATTATCGACATACGAAGCGAAATCCGGCAAATCGATAAAATACAGCGCATGGTCTTCAGGATCATTCAGCGGTACGCCATTAATATAGACCGGCGCGCGGCGGGCATTGAAGCCGCGGATGCTCATGTAGCTGTATCCCAAACCACCGCCGGCATCGGAATAACTGTATACATTCGGAGTCGCTTCCAGGAGTTCCGGAAACTCGCCGATATCCATCCGCTTGTCGATCTCCTCGCGATCGACCTCGGCAAAGGCAACCGGCGATTTCCCCTCGACGGCTCGACCGCTGGTCACGGTTATACCCTGCATAGGATAAACCTGCGCGGTCATCACGACAGTAATCGCATTTTCGGACGGAGATACCTTGACTGATTTCGGAATATATCCCGTATGCGAGAGCATCAGTGTCACCGCAGTCGGCTTATCAATAGAAATAGTGAATTCGCCGCGTTCATTCGTTTGTGTCGGACGGGCAATGTCGCCGCTTCGAACGGTCACATTGGCGATTGGATTGTTGTCGGTATCAACGACGGTGCCGGTCACGACCGTTGCGGCCGCGGCGGCAGTGAATGACAGCAGTACTGTCATGAGCAAGAGAAGAAGAAAACGTTTCATAACACACTCCATTTTCCTACGCCGGTACTAACCGGTTCAGGTTCAGGGGGTATGATCTCAGACGCGAGAATCATCTCACGCCACCCCCAATGGGGCGGGGATTAAACCCGCCAAGTGGCTGTCGCGCAATAAGTCTCACAGCAGCAGCGCAGTAATCTAATATTGCAGCGGAACGGCTTCGCCTTCCTTTCAATCAATTCATCTTGTAACCCAAGGCTTTGCCTTGGGAGGGGATGAACCCTCTTTTCCGCTGTCGGCGGGGATTGACCCGCTTTTCGGCTGTCGCGCAGTACTACAATCGCTAAATCCTCAAATTGTCATTCCTGCGAAGGCAGGAATCCATGCTGCACTTCGATAACACCTCAGCATGGATTCCCGACTCACTCGTCTAATAAGACTCGCTCTCGGGAATGACACAGAGCAACTGTTCATTTTGCAACTCGGCACCTCATGGCTTTAGCCATGGGAGACACACCACAACACATGATCCGGGTAAAACGAAAAATGCAGACGGAGCGTCTGCATGGGAATTTTCAGACTCCGTTTCCCTCCGCCGGTATTATCCGGATCAGGTGAAGGGGGGTATAATCTCAGGCGTCGTGGCCACCCCCAACGGTGTTATATGTCGAAGAGTAAGATACTACTGTCGATCGAAAAATCAAGAGGTTCCCGGTATTTTCTTTTCGCCGGAAACAATTCACAATTGCCCGGCGTTTAAATACAGACACAAAACCCCACGATTCAGGAGTCGCATATGTCCGATAAAATCAAAAGCAATAATATAAAAGACGATGTCAAAAAGCATTACAGCGATGCTATCAGTTCCGCCGATGCAAAAACCGGCGGGTGTTGTTCCGGTGTCAGTTCCGCGGGAAAATATGCCAAACTCGCCGGGTATTCCGACGAACAGATAAACGGCCTGCCGTCAGGTATCGCCATCACGTCTTTTGGGTGCGGTAATCCGGTGGATATGCTGGAAATGAAAGAAGGCGATGTCGTGCTTGATCTCGGCTGCGGCCCCGGTCTGGATTTATTTCTCGCCGCGAAGAAGATCGGTAACACCGGCCGCGCTATCGGACTCGATATGACTCCGGCAATGCTGGCTCGGGCCAGAGAAAATATCAAGGCGTCAGGTCTTTCGAATGTCGAGGTGCGCGAGGGAGAAATGGAGGCCATGCCGGTCGATGATAACTCGGTCGATTGGGTAATCTCGAACTGTGTGATAAATTTATCGCCGGATAAGGAAAAAGTGTTTTCCGAAATAGCCCGGGTGCTCAAGCCGGGCGGCCGGATGATGGTCTCGGATATCGTTTCCATCGGTGAACTGCCGGATGAAATAAAAAACGACAAACTGGCCTGGTCGGGCTGTGTTGGTGGTGCACTACCGGAGGATAGATATTTACAGATTGCCGCCGATGCCGGGTTATCCGATGTGAAGGTTACCAATCGCATGGTGTACGACCACAGTCAGATGGCAACATTCACGACCGCCTGCTGCAGCGACGGGCCAACGGATGGATACAGCGCCAAACAAGTTGATTTGCTGGCCAATAAACTGGCCTCGGTCAAAGTCTCGGCCATTAAAAAGTAACGTGTCTCACAATAAAAAGCCCTCTCGCACTACCGAGAGGGCTCTTACCCGCCGAACAAACTTCCTTATTTATTTATTCATCCCAGACAGGTTCGGCAACTTTTCCGATAAACAATATCGTCCCGGTCGTCTTCTCATAGATGACGAACACAAACGGCTTATTGCAATAGACTGTGGGCGGCAGGCTGACAGTACCGATCATGATTATTGTTACTGCGGCAGCCTCCGTCCCGATTTCATCGACTCTGATTCTGGCGTCATGGAACACGGAACTGATATACGTTTCCAGATTCGGGAACATGTTGGTGAAGTCGGCAGTGTAAGGAGTGAAAGCCTTGGTCATCCCAAGAGCCATCAAGGCATCCTTCATTTCGATCTTATACTCATAACTCAGTTTCGGAAGACCGAACAGGATTTCGGTTTTGGTGAACCCATTGCGCCAGGTATCCCAGTTCTCCGGCGTCATCGCCTCGGTTACATCAGTAGTGGTAACGCCTTCATCGGGCACTAGTATCATCATATTATAGTACCCATTGCCATACGGCAAATAGGTCGCATTGAACAGTTCGGTATTGAGAAACGGCAGAATCGTGTCTTTCGGCATGATGTCGCACGTCGTCTCGGTGCCGTCCTCGAGGAAAAACGTCGTTTCATGAGTATAGTCGGGGTTGAATGGATTTGTCCACAATCCTTTGAAATAAACGGCATTGATCAGCATGGCGATAAGTTCAGGATCAAGCGGCGGATCGATCACATGAGTTATCATGCCGTGCGTGTGAGTGTCAATCCAATGATTGATCGTGTCCGGCAGCCATGCTGCAGTGAAATCGGCCGGAAAGACCTCGGCATTGAAATATCGTTGATTGAGATCGACGAATGTCGGATCGACGGTAAACCTATCGTAGTACCAGATGGAATTGGCGATTTCCATAATGACATCCGGGTCGACGGTCGTCAATACCTCCATGAGACCATAGTAGGAATTATTAATATCCTCGAGTGACATATCGCCGTACTCGAGCACCTGCCGCAATTCCTCGCGCGTTTCGCCATTCGCACCATTGTAAGCCATGCCAAAGGCATAGGATACCGACAGCGGTGAGATGAACAGGTTTTCATCGGCATCTGCCTGGGCATTGATGGCGCGATAGAGTTTCAGGCCGAAGTTATTGACAGCTCCGGCGGTTGCTTTTTCGGCAGCGGTGAAGTCCTCGGGCGTGCGGCCCGGTTGCGGCGTCGGCCCGGGATCGGTAGGCTCCGGAGCCGTGCCATGCGAACAGAATTGACAGAAAACGGCGGCAACCACTAGTAATACTATAATGTGAAGCCAGCGCATGATATACCCTCCTCCTTAGTGAATGACAATCGTATTCCCAATCCGACAGCTCTCACCTCTGCCAGAGATCGGTAATTTTGTTTAAAACGAGAGTCCTCCAATAATTACGGTACAATATCCGTGCCGAGTCAAAGCAAAATACTCAATGACGTACCATTCAATAAATTAGGAAAATCAACTCCTTCTGTAAAGCTTGAAAATTCCGTACCGATTCGACACAGGCGTACCAAAGCGTACAGAATTGTGTGTACCGGCAAATTCGAATTGCATCAGAATTTTCTTGCCCCGGCCCGAACTCTTTGCCTTATTTTCTGTTATTATCGAAAACAGAATCAAGGCTCAAAGGAGAGACAATATGTTCGTTAAGAATATACAGGATATAGACAAGAAGCAGATTTCCGGCGAGGGAATCCAGAACGTCCTCAAGCAGGTGCCGATCGGGCCCGACCAGGGCTGGGATAATACCCTGCGCGTGTTCACGCTGCAGAAGGACGGCCACACTCCCAAACACAGCCACGACTGGGAGCATGTCAACTATGTAATTTCCGGTAAGGGAACGCTCGAAATAGACGGAAAGAAGAATAATCTGACTAAAGGCTCATTCGCATTCGTGCCGCCGAATACTGAGCATCAGTACGCCAACGCCGGCGACGAGGATTTCGTGATGATCTGCATCGTCCCGAAAAAGGGCGATTATTAATATTAGAAGATTGTATTCCCATTGTATAGCGCTACAACTGGGTAGCCCGACCCTTCAGGGTCGGGATGATAAAATTCGAACGGCAGCTTTTCACAAGGCTGCCGTTTTTATTTGCGAAAAGGTATACAGAATCGATACAATACGCATCGAATCGCGGTGCAGGATATCGGCGATTACATCATTTGATTTATACCGACAAATTCCGGGATGGAGGGATATACAATGAAGGCATTATTAGTGTGTTTATGTATGGGCTGCTTGCTGCTCGTTTCCTGTCAGTGTGATTCGGTCAATACTGCCGAAGATAAACAGGCGCTGGAAGATGCCATCGCATCATTTTACCAAGCAGTCGATAGCGGCGACGGCGCGGCCGCAACGGCTTTGTTCGCCGATGATTTCATCATGATGCCCAACGGCGGGACAATCAAGCAGGGGCGCGAGAATATCTTCGAGAACTGGGAGAAGAATGTCGAGGGCGGATTCCGCCTCCGCAATGTCAAGGTCGTCGATTTCGATTTCGATGGAACCATCGCCTATCGGGTGAATGAATACGATTATGGCTACCCGGATAAAAACGGCGAGATGCAGTGGTGGCCGACGAAGAACATACACATCTGGAAGAAGCAGGCGGACGGCTCGTGGAAACTTCATGCGGACATCTGGAATTCCACCCCGGAGGCGGCAGGGGAGTAACACGAGTCCACAAATTCTGATTTCGTGGCAGTATTATTTATGCACTTTTCTTTAATAACAGCCCAGTAGCCCGACCCTTCAGGGTCGGGATGATATCATTGTATTTGTGATTGTGCCATTCCTTCTCATTACTATTTTAAGGCATGTCAAAATTAACTCACTACAATAATACCGGTACTGCAAGATTTATAACTATCTGTTGCCATCAAAAAATGCCCCTGTTTAACGATGCATCAATCTTTTATACTCTTTCTAGAGCATCTTGAAATATGGAGACGACGGAACGAAATATACTTATTGGCTTATGTCATAATGCCGAACCATGTTCATCTTGTCCTTTATCCCGAGAACCCGATTAATATGGGGCGTTCTATTGGCCAATTCAAATCACTGTTTGCCTACAATGTAATTTTAGGCTGGAAAACTATTAGGCACCCCATTCTAAAGCAATTGCATATCAAACGCGGAGGAAAAAAGAAATTCGCATTTTGGCAGGAAGGCTGCTATGATCACAATTGCAGAACACCTGATGCAGTAATGGAGAAAATTCGGTATTGTCATAATAATCCGGTAAGGGCTAATTTAGTTAAGAATCTGGAAGATTGGCCTTGGTCAAGTTATCAAACATACTTTCGGAACCAAGTGAGTATTGTCAAACTTGATGGCCTGGAACTATTATGAATGAGGAGTCCCGACCCTAAAGGGTCGGGCTACCCGAATACATGAGTTTCAATTTAATATCACAAAAAAAGAATGCGGTAGCTCGACCCTTCAGGGTCGAGTAGATGAACGTAAGCATAATATCCCGACCCTAAAGGGTCGGGCTACCCAGTATATATCAGGTTATTTAGAGGTTGCAGCCTTGTCATTATTATAGTAAACTTCAACCTTGTTACTTCTGAGAACCCCTTTTAGTGCGTCCTTATGATCCAGATAGCAGTCGCGATAAAATAGTTGAACTGTAAATCTGCCATTTAGCTTTTTATACATGCCGGATGTTCCGACTCCAAAAAGCTTATCAAAATTAATATTAAAATCGCCAATGTACTCGCCGCCCTTTTCTATCATAACATAATCATCATTTTCTAAATTACTCACAAGTACACTCATGATACCGTTAGACATCGGAATGCTGTCTTCATATAGAACGTATATACCCCAGGTACAGACTCCTCTGCCGGGCCGAATAAACTCGCCAATAAAATTATCTCTCACTATATATATATCATTTTTGCTATTGTTTTTCACAAAGACAGTAAATCGTAAGGAATCGCCTGTTTCCTCCTGATCTTGTGAGATAGTTAGATCGACTGTTGTTAAGGGCCGAGTAGTAAAAACATCAACGAATTCGCCATAGGAACACGATAGTAATATCAAAGTAAAAACTAATGATGTGTACAGACGCCACATTTTCCCTCCCCGCAGTCTATTTTCGTAATAATTATTTTGTGTATTTAATGCACACATCCTGAGATTGCGACGCCCTAAGAAGGGCTCGCAATGATCGATGTTTGTAATAGGTTTTTCAACAAACGCTTCAGGGGCGAGCAGAAAAACATTTTCGATTTCCCGACCCTTAAGGGTCGGGCTACCCGGTACCCGGCGAACAATTGAAAAATTCACTCCTCACACCAGCACGGTGTGCTCGCGGGCGGGGCCGGTGGATAATAATAACATCTCCACATTCAACTCGCGGCAGATATATCCAACATACTCGCGCGCCTTCTGCGGTAACTCCGCATACGTCGTAACGCCCTCGGTCGATTTATTCCAACCCTCGAATGACTTATAGACCGGTTTGCAGTCTTTATACCGCGTCATATCGACCGGCGTATTATCGATGCGCTTGCCATCCAGTTCATAGGCGGTACAGACCTGAATCTCATCCAGACAATCCAGCACATCCAGCTTGGTGATGGCGATCTTGTCGATGCCATTGATGCGGCAGGCATGTTTGAGCTGTACCAGGTCGAGCCATCCGATGCGCCGCGGGCGGCCGGTCGTGGCGCCGAATTCGCAGCCTTTCTCACGCAGCTTTTCGCCGATTTCATTATCCTGCTCGGTCGGGAACGGTCCGCCGCCGACTCGCGTCGTATACGCCTTGACGATGCCGATAACTTCATCGATCATCCGCGGTCCGATGCCGAGGCCGGTCAATGCGCCGCCGACCGTCGTATTCGACGAGGTACAATAGGGATATGTCCCGAGGTCGACATCGAGCATCGCGCCCTGTGCGCCCTCAAACAAAACCGTCGCACCAGACTGAGTGGCCTCATGCAGCATCAATGATGCATCGGTCATCATGGGGCGGAAGATGTCTTGTAACGCCATCAAATCCTGCACCAGTTTGGCGCAGTCGACCTGCTGATCCGGGGGAAGCTGATCCAGCATATATTTTTTATTATGGCAGTGAGTGCTGATTTTTTCGGTCAGGCGAGCATCGTCGAAGAGATCGGCGAGGCGAATGCCGGTGCGCTTGACTTTTTCCTGATAGGCCGGGCCGATGCCGCGACCGGTGGTGCCGATGCCTTTTTTGCCGCGGCCAGCCTCCTCGAGCCCATCCAGCGCGCGGTGATATGGCATAATCAGATTCGTCGCGGCCGAAATGAACAAGCGGTCGGAGAAATCGATGCCTGCCTTTTTCAGCGTATCCAGTTCTTCGAGGAAGACGAACGGGTCGAGCACGACGCCGTTACCGATGAGGCACACCTTACCGGGGTGGATGATTCCCGAGGGAATCAGGTGCAGGATATACTTATTTCCGTCGACGACAATCGTGTGACCGGCGTTGTTGCCGCCCTGGAAGCGGGCCACGATATCGGCCTCGCGCGAGAGCAGGTCGACGACTTTGCCTTTTCCTTCATCGCCCCACTGCGCACCGACGACAACCCTGTTTTTTCGCCCTAAGCGACCGCCTTGCGAATCCATTGTATTACCTCATTCTTCCCCAGATTGTTTTTGGCCGAAAACGGTATGAGATCCCCTTCGTTTTCATCGCCGAATAATTGTTTCTTCATCTTGCGAACGGCTTGCAGAAGCTGGCTCTTGCTCAATTTATCCGTTTTCGTCATCACGATGACAAACGGCAGATCGCGATTGATGACCCAGTCGAGCATGGTCATGTCATCGGGCTGAATCTCTCGGCGACAGTCCATCAACAGGACGAGCCCGCGCAGGGTCGGCGCGAGGGATAAATACCCCTCGACCAGCGCACCCCACGATTTCCGCACCGCGATCGGGACCTTGGCGAAGCCATAGCCCGGCAGATCGACTAAGTAAAACTTGTTGTCTGTGAGAAAGAAGTTGAGCGCCTGCGTCTTGCCGGGTGTTGACGACACCTTAGCGACATTTTTTCCCTGTGTGATCGTATTAATAAGCGTCGACTTACCGACATTCGACCGTCCGGCAATGGCTACGGCAGGCCGCCTATCAGATGGTATTTTCTTGTTGTCGTAAATTGAGGAAACGAAATTGGCGGCAAGCAGACTTACGCCCACGGTTGTTTCAACCTCCACTGTGCGGTATACTGAGATTGGAGCCGGAATAAAGTACACAACTCCGGCTCCGCAGGCAAGTCTTTTTACTTCTTTTTAGCAGGTGTGCGTTTTTTGTGATCTTCGGCTTCCGGTGCTTCCGGGATTTTGGGGGCTTTTTTTACGAATCCGCGCCCAAAAATTATCCGTAGTGCCTCGTCAACCGATTTCACTTTACGCAGATTGAGCCCCTTCAATAGTTCCTTGGGCAATTCCGCGATGTCTTTCGCATTCTTGAACGGGACAATTATCTCGTTAATTCCCAGCCGTTTGGCCGCGAGGAGCTTCTCGTTCAAGCCGCCGATAGGAATAATATCGCCGGTTAATGAGATTTCGCCGGTCATCGCCATTGTCGTCCGAACCGGCGTCTCGGTCAAGGCCGATAACATTGCCGAAATCATCGTGATACCGGCCGATGGGCCTTCTTTCGGAATCGCACCTTCCGGGATGTGTATATGAATCTCGGTATCATTTATCAACTTGGGATCAATTCCGAACCGCTCGGCGTTGGCTCGAATGTAAGTCAAACCGGCCTGCGCCGATTCCTGCATGACCTCGCCCAGCTTGCCGGTCATCGTCAGTTTGTGCTGCCCGGCGACGAGTGATACCTCGATCGGGAGAATCTCTCCTCCGGTTTCCGTCCAGGCCAGACCGACGATATAGCCCGGAGGCGCCACAGCCGGAACCTCGGCGAACTGATACACCGGGCCGCCGATGAGTTTACCGACTTCGACCGGGGTTATCTTGTAGCCACCCTTCTTCTTACGGGTAACTTCCTTAAGCGTGATTTTGCGGAATACCGCCGTCAGTTTGCGCTCCAGTTCGCGCACGCCGGCCTCGCGCGTATAGTCGCGAATGATATACAGGATCGCTTCGTCGGTGATATCGACCTTGATTTTGTCGATTGCCTGAGCCTTTTTGATCTTCGGAATCAAAAACTGCTTGGCAATGCCCAGTTTTTCAAATTCGAGGTATCCGGGCAGGCGGATAATTTCCATACGGTCCTGCAATGGCACCGGAATGTCCATGAGCGTATTGGCCGTCGTCAGGAAGAGGACTTCGGATAAATCGAAATCCAGCTCCAGATAGTTATCGGAAAAGGCCACATTCTGTTCCGGGTCAAGTACTTCCAGCAGCGCGGCGGCGGGGTCGCCTCGGAAATCAGCCCCGATTTTGTCGACTTCATCCAGCAGGAAAACCGGGTTGGCCGATCCGGCCTTTTTAATCGACTGGATAATCCGGCCGGGCATCGAGCCGATATACGTCCGGCGATGGCCTCGGATTTCGGCCTCATCGTGAATGCCACCCAGCGACATGCGGACGAATTTCCGGTCGAGCGCCCGTGCGACCGATTTACCCAGCGACGTCTTGCCGACGCCGGGAGGGCCCACCAGACAGAGAATCGGGCCGCGGACTTTGCCGGCCATCTTCAGGACGGCCAGGTGTTCCATGATACGCTTTTTCGGTTTATCGAGGCCATAATGGTCCTCGTCTAAAATCTTCTGCACGCCTTTGAAATTGGTACGATCTTTAGTACGCTCCTCCCACGGGAGCGACAGCACCCAGTCCAGATAGCCTCGCACGACACCGGCCTCGGCCGAATACTGGTGCATGCGTGAGAGCTTTTTGATTTCCTCTTCAGCCCGGAGTTTGACGGCTTCGGCGGCCTTCATTTCATCCAGCTTGGCATACAACTCATCGATTTCACCGGCGCTGTCGTCGAATTGACCGAGTTCCTCCTTGATGGCCTTCATCTGCTGCTGGAGATAATATTCGCGCTGGCTGCGCGAGAGCGAATCGCGGACCGATCCGTCGATGCGCTGCTCGATCTTCAGGATTTCGATCTCCGAGGTCAGCAGGTCGATTAAGTTATAGAGCTGCCCTTTGATATTTTCGCTCTCGAGGATTTTTTGCTTCTGTTCGTTTTTCTGCACCAAATGCGCCGATATCGTATCGGCCAGGCGCCGATGGTCAGTGAATCCGGACAATTGCGACACGATTTCATTGGGGATTCGGCGATTGCGCTGAACATAGTCGGTGAACAGGTCCATGACCCGCCGAGCCAGCGCCTCGGTCTCGGAATCATTGATATTGCGCTCGGGCTCGATGACATGGATGCGCGAGGTATGATAGCCGCCGGACTTTTTCATGCTCAGCATACGCGCCCGGAAGAGCCCCTCAATCAGGACTTTGATCGTGCCGTTCGGCAGTTTCATGACCTGGAGGATGCGGGCGACGACGCCGACCGAGTATAAATCGGCCTTGTTCGGGTTGTCGGTCGCGGGATCTTTTTGAGTGACGAGAAAGACGATTTTATCGCGGACCATGGCCTCCTGCAGGGCGTTGACCGTCATCTGGCGTCCGATGAGGAGCGGGTAGATCATATACGGAAAGATCACGACGTCGCGGAGGGGGATCAGCGGGAGTTGGTTCTTGATTTCCAGTTTCTCGTTGTTGTGTATGTAGCGCATTGAGCGGTTATTCCTTTTCAAATGGGTTAGCGCACTCACTTATAGATAATAAATGAAGAAAAAGCAAGTCAGGTTTCCAAAAGGGTGTAACAATTGCAAAAAAGTGAAGTTCCGCCTGACGAGCATATTATGGACATATTGTCACAACCATATTGTGGGGTGGACTTTTCCCAAAGATTTGTAGGGCAGGTTTCCAAAAGAAACCTGCCATCTTACCGGTAAGGCAGGAGCCCTCGCGCTCCTGCCATCCTCGTAGGTCAATCCGGCTGGGCGGATCGCGGTTTTGACATCTTTGTAGGTCGCCCCCCCTGTGGTTTCGACATCAAAGATTACGGAGTAATCTTTGTCATTCCCATGTAAATGGGAATCCAGACAGAGATTGACCGAACTCCGCTCTGGATTCCCGACTCGCTCGTATAATTCGCCTAGGCGAATCACTCTCGGGAATGACGGATTTATTTCAGCATCCCGTGCCCCGGTCCGCCTCGGCGGATCCGCATCTGCCGAAATATGGCGGATTCCGGCGGCAAAAAACCGGCTTGACATTTGAGTGATTTCGGGTATATTAGCGGCCTGACAAAAGTTTATGAGTGTGGGGGTGTAGCTCAGGGGTAGAGCATCTGCCTTTTAAGCAGGTGGTCGAAGGTTCGATCCCTTCCACCCTCACCATGAATGCGCCATTAGCTCAGTTGGTAGAGCAGTTGACTCTTAATCAATTGGTCCGGGGTTCGAGTCCCTGATGGCGCATTTTTTATTGGGAAAATCACGGTAGGGGCGATTCACGAATCGCCCTTTTTTTCCTAGCATAACACAATAAAACCCGGTAGCCCGACCCTTTAGGGTCGGGACCTCGTACCCCGCCCAACGGGTGGAATCCTCATTTTGCCTGTTACATAGTTACTAACAACGATAGCTGATAGGTGGGTTATAATCGTCAGCCGCCACTGGGCAGTTTCTCGTAATGATTTGGCTCTTGTAATAAAGGCTGCCACTTATTATGTTATATATGCTTGGGCGGGTAAAAGATATCGGTTTTTCACCGTTGGGAATTTCAGGAAATGTCAACTGTCATAAAATACACTTCAGTGTTTTTTCATATCATCACGCTTCTGAGTATTGCTGTCGTTTTTTTCACATGGACATTCTCAGAGAGATACAATATTGTGTTTGTATTTTTCATGAGTATGCCCGCGCTCATATTTCATTTCATATGGTTGCTCATGATCAGGAAACTGACTCCTATTCGAGGCAAAGGCCTGGTCGGAGTCGGGTTTGGGGCTACCGGCCTAATGCTCTTGTTATACCCGGTTATACTTTTCCTGAGTCAGGGCGGCTTCGTTTGGGATGACCATGTGTATCCGTTCGTTTTCATATTGTTTCTCACTACTTGTGTGGGCGCCTGCTTCATTAATTTATCGGCGGCATCTATTCTAAAATTCCAGGAAACGGAGTAGCATTACCGAACATGAATGACAAGTTTAAAACAGTCACAGTTGTCACTAATACTATTAGTGCACTATCGCTCTTTATTGTCATGCCCGCTACTTTGTCTATTCCATGGCTGTTTGTAATTGTACCAATAATTCAGGTCCTTGCAATAATTCTCACTCTGCTGTATCTGAAATCTCTTGATCAAAAGAATATTGCGCAGGGAAAGGCCACTCGCGATGCATGCGTCGTCATCAATCTTGTAGTGTCGTTGTTCATCATAATCTTATCTGTCGTCTTATTAACGGGCGAATTCTTTTCAACAGGCAGTTCTGTTGCCGCAGGGTTTGTTTTACCAATTGGTTTTATAGTCCTGGGGCCGGCGCTCAATATTTTCAATATAGTAGTTATCTTAAGAATCGAAAATAAAGATGTGCCCGGCGAGCATGTCCCCTGGAAGGAATCGAGCAATAGGCCATAAAAGAATACCCCGTATTACTCAGGTAAACGCTGCAACTATCTAACTCCATATAGGTCTAATCAAGTGAGGAGATTGGAGGGAGTAGTTAAATGCACAATTCTATTTCCATAAAAGATCGACCTAATGGCGGAAAAAAGTCTATAGTATATTCCGCACTCATCCTTATAATAATTGGATTTGGCGGATATCTTTTGGTTTCACGGAATGCGATTGCATTGTATGTCCTGGCTCATGTGGGAGCATTGGGCGCCATAGGATTGTTCGCTTGGGGAGCGGGGTTGGTAGCCGGCAACAAGGGGCGAGGTTTCTATCCTGTGTTTATTCTGGCCTGCCTGTTACCGATCATCGCAGGGATTTGTGCGGTCTTACTTACGGGCGATTCAGTGACCTGCGGCGGGAGCATTAGTCTTGCTACTGCAGTCCTCACATTGGCCCTCATTACTTTCATCAGGAAAAAGGAATAATTCTCCGCATTGTATCCCACCTCGGGTGGGATTCTTCATTTTGCCGGCTCATTTCTGCTCCAGCACCTCTCGCTTCAGGCTGTCAATAATACCGGTTTCCACCCAGTATACACCTCTCTCAGAACCGGCCCGAGTGAAAAAGAGATATCTGCCATCGGGAGACAGCCCCGGGAAGCGCTGAACCGATGTAGAGTTAATTCTCTCTCCCATAGAAATCGGCTTGGTCCACCCGCCGTCCTGTTTCCTGAATGAGATATGCAGACCGTTATCAGCACCGTTATTATTGTAAGCTATGATGAGAAAGCTCTTGTCAGGTGCGATGAGAGGACTGAAATTGATTCCGGCACAGTTAACGCCGGTTCCGAGGTTTTTCGGCTTGGCATATGCCCCATCAATCAATTCTGAATAATAGATATCAAATATGCCATATGATCCCGGCCGATTGGATTGAAAAACTATGGAGCCGTCGGCCGCCGCCGATGCCATTCCATCATGGGCCTCGGTATTATAAGGAAACCGTTTCGGCTCCCCAAACCCGCTATCGGTCATCTCGATATACCAGATGTCCGAGAGGTATTCATCCCCCGGTTCCGCTCCCGGCTCTATCGGACGATTGGAATAATATATCAGGCGTTTGCCATTATCGGTAATGAATGGTCCCCCGTCGCTGTAGACTCCCGAGAATGCGGCCAGTTCAGGGGCTGACCACCGGCCATCAGAGTATCGGCTGAAAAATATGTGCTGAACTCGGGCCTTGCCCCCCTCCGGAATATAGTATCGGCTCCAGTACATCTCGGAACCATCCGGCGAAAATGTCGGAGCCGAGTGCACACCATCTAATAAAATGTGGGGAAGAAACTGTTCAGGCATCACCCCGGGTCGTTTCTGCCCGAGATATGTACTCTTCTGGATTTGAGAACTGTCGCCTTTTGTGCTTTCTGACTGAGCAAAAACAGTTGTCGCACAATAAACCGCCATTAGAAATACTAAACCGATTACTATTACAGCCTTACCTGCACCCATTTGCCACCCCTCGTTTTTCTGAACCCTGTGATAGATCATATGTCCAAAGTCTAATGACGATTTGGCTAAGGGCTTTATCCAGTATTAATATACTATTTGACACTGTACTGCGTCAGACGCATGGGTTATCTTCATCTTACGTGTCTCGTAGACCAGGAAAACACAGTATCCTATATCGTTATCAGAACCCGGGAGGAACCGCCGGCTTCGGCAGGTTCCATTGGGGACCTGCTTTACGAATAGAATGACTCCTCGCTTGTATTATTCCTGTTCTCATCTTACATTGACACACAATGAACACCGACCTCTCACTACTCAAGCGGATTTATATTATCGGGACATCAGGATGCGGTAAGACGACCTTAGGCCGGCAACTCGCCGAGGCGCTCCGATGCGAACACCGGCAGCTCGATGAGTTCTACTGGAACCCCGGCTGGCAACCGGTGGAAAACGAGGTTTTTCTCGAGCGGCTCAATGCGTTCGTCGCACAAGACAGCTGGATTCTCGATGGAAACTTCAGGAGATATCACCCGTATATTTTGCCACGCGCGACGATGATCATCTGGCTGGATTATTCGTTCCCGCGCATCATGTATCGCATTATCAAGCGGACATTCGTGCGGTCGGTGAAAAAGGAACAACTGTATAACGGTAATTTCGAGACAATCCGGAAAGGATTCTTCAGCCTCGATTCAATTATCCTCTGGGCGGTAAAAACGTTCGGGCAGCATCGCCGGGTGTATCCGGAATTGGAGAGGGAGCGCAAGGCCGCGGGCGAAGTATTCATTCGTTTTTCTCATCCGCGGCAGGCGGAGGAATTCTTGGTGAAGATTCAGGATAAGGAGAATTATACATGATAGTCAGAATCTGGCACGGGTGGACGACACCGGAAAATGCCGACGCATACGAGACCCTTTTATTGAACAAGGTCATTCCCGGTATCGAAGTGATGAATATCGAAGGATACCGCTCGATCAAAGTCTTCCGCCGACCATTGGAATCGGAAGTCGAGTTCATCACGATGATGTATTTCGATTCGCTGGAATCGGTCAGGAATTTCATGGGCGAAGATTACAGCGTCGCGCATGTCCCACCGAAGGCTCGCGCAGTCCTTTCGCATTTCGATGAGCGCTCACAACACTATGAAGTCCGGGCGGAATTCGATTACTGAGGATTTCGGAATATTTCCGGTAGTTTTCATTGATTTTTAGAATCATTTCGTACTACATTATATAAGGCTATGCATGTTCTCAGGGATATACTGGATTTTGAAATGACGGTCGTGTTCTGTGGCACGGCCGCGGGGACTGCGTCTGCGCAGCGGGGGCACTACTATGCCGGACCGGGCAATAAATTCTGGAAAACTCTCTATACTACCGGCCTGACACCTCGCCTATTGCAGCCGTCGGAATATGCAGAACTTGCCAAATTCGGCATCGGTCTCACCGACTTGGCCAAGACCGAATCCGGCAGTGATGCCGAATTGAGTAGAAATGCTTTCGATATTGCCGCATTCGAGGATAAAATCCGCTTATATCGACCGCAGATAGTCTGCTTCAATGGCAAACGCGCCGCTCAGGAATACTTCCGCATCAGAAATATTACCTATGGCCTGCAAAAAGCGATGATTGATGATACCAGGCTGTTCGTTGCGCCATCGACGAGCGGTTCGGCATCGGGCGCATGGGATATCGAATACTGGCGGCAACTGGCGATCATGATCGAGGTATTCGTCGGATAGCTTTGCACACGTCAAGACCACAAGGGGTTTGGCCAACATTCCTCGTAGGGGTCGACTCCGTCGACCCGCGGGCTGACAGAGTCAGCCCCTACATAATCTGGTAGCCCAAGGCGTTAGCCTTGGGATTCAACACTTCCCATTGCCGAAGCCATGGGATACCGACAGGTGAATCGATTATCCTTACACATGATTGCGAAGCATCAGCTCCTTCGGATGCGGACGCAAATAAATCTGATCCTTGATATACGGCACATCATACCGTTCGATAAAATGGGCGATAAGCGTAATCGGCACGACGAGCGGTACAAGTCCTTTATGATAATCATCTATCGTCTGCATGATACTCTGCTTCTCAACAAACGTCACATGCTCGCGAAGAAATCCGACAATATGCTGCAACACATTAGTATTCTTCTTAACCGTTGCCTTATATGACAGCGCCGTCATGAACATATCGCGATAGAGCCGCTTGAATTCAGCCGGTTGCATTTCTTTCAATTTAGCAACTAACTTCCCCATATCGCGATAAATCGCCTGATTGTGTGCCAGTAACAGATACTTGTGCCGGGTGTGAAACTCCACCATCTCGCCGCGGTTGAATCGCTTCTCGTAGAGATTTTGCAATCGCTTAAATGCGAACACACGAATGATGAAATTCTCGCGCAGGAGGGGATCATTGAGCCGCCCCTCTTCCTCAACCGGCAAATAAGGGTATTTGAGCATTAGTGCCCGAGCGAAAAGCCCGATACCTTGCTTCGTCGGCGACTGCCCCGGCTTGGTATAGACTTTCACCCGCTCCATGCCGCACGATGGTGAATCCTTTTTGAGAATATATCCCGATAATTCCGACACATCGTCGCGGCGGATACGCTCGTTTGAGTACTGATTCATCCGCTCGGTCCAGTCCTCGCCGGTCTTGTAGCCGATCATCGACGGCGCGCTGTAGTCGCCCTGCAGATTGACCGACTCACGCGGTATCGGCATCCCGACCTCGACCTCGGGGCAGATCGGTACGAACTGCACGAATCCGCCGAAAATGTCGGTAACGAAGCGGTCGCGCTTGTGTCCTCCGTCAAAGCGCACCTTTGCCCCCAACAGACAGGAGCTGACACCGATTTTGATAATATCCTCGCTCATGCAACTACCCATGTAATGGCGATATGGAATCGTTCGCCGAATTTTGAATCATGGTTTCCGCAGGAAATATTATATCTATCGCCTTGCGACGAAAGCTAAAAATCCTCTCTAATTGCGGTCTCACGATGAGGGGGTGGACAATTCGCCCGATAAATCCGAATGGCAGGACATAGCGGATCGTATCACGGATTAATGTCCCCTCGGCATGTTCCTCGAATTCATGGGTGTGATGCCAGAGGCGATAGGGACCATTTAGCTGGATATCGATAAATGAATGCGGTGGGTTGTACCGCTCGATCAGCGTCCGCCAGTGTTGATTGACCCCCATGATATTAACGACATAATCAAACACGGCGCCCGTGCGCATTTCCAGCGGTTGCGGTGTCAGGATATCGAATTTCATTTTCGGCGGCGTGATTTTACACAGGTTTTCCGGGCGCTCGAAAAACGAGAACACCTCTTTTATTTCACGGCCGATGATCTGCTCTTGTCGGAGCGTATACACCATCATGAACCGATCTCCAGCGATGCTTGCGAGTTCCTTTTGATGTATTCGGGAATGTCGAATTTCTTCTTGCACCCCGATTCCGCCATGTAGCGCACCTTACCGAAGATATCCCGCTCAAACCACGGCCGATCATGGACACCGCCGATCGACCAGGCGACACCGGTGAAGCCATTGGGATCATATCCGTCCAATGCATACATATCGTTCAAATACAAAGCCGTCGCCTGAGCATCTTCGGGTGAGACACTCCATTCGAGGATTTTCTTCGCCCAGAACATCCGCAGATAGCCGTGCATCTTCCCCGTCGTCAGCAATTCAATCTGGGCCGCATTCCAAAGCGGATCGTGTGTCCTGGCGTTTTCGAATTCATCGGGGGAATATACAAATTTCCGAGGATCTGATCGGTGTTCATCGAGCGACTTCTGCGCCCACTCGGGAAACCCGGTAAATGAATCATAGTTTTCATTGTACAGGCAGAAATTGTCGGACAATTCCCGGCGCACGATCAACTCTTCCAGAAATGTGTCCCGGGCATTGAAATCATCATCGAAGCGCTGTGCTTCAAATGCAACACGCTGAGCCGAGATAAATCCAAAATGCAAATAAGTCGACAGATTGGAAACCGCTCCGGCATTGGCATCATTGCGCCGCTCGTGATACCCGCGGAGGCGGCGAGTCAGGAATTCATCGAGCATTGACTCACCTGCTTCCTCGCCGGAAGCAAATGTCCACACAGGGAATGGAGTTTTTATCCGTGGCGATGATTCCAGCTTCTCCCAATCGGGGGAGACTAACGAAGTCTCAAGCACATTCGGGTGCTTTTTCACAGGTGGAATCGGTGTCAGGAAATCCGGCAGCAATTTATTGATCTTCGGGCGAATCGTATAGGCGGCATATTCCAGTTTAGGCGATGCGATATGCGCCGGAACGATATTATGCGCATCAACTTCATACACGGCGCAAGAGAGTCTATCGGCCAGTCGCCGCTTCCATTCCCGGCTCTCTCTCAGCGGATTAAAATCGACAATGACAGCGCCCGGGTTTTGTTCGTGAATGAATTTTTCTCTCGCTTGTTTGTGTTCCAATACCGTGAACGAGATATTCAGTTTCGCAAGTTTATTCGCGAGAGGCTTGAGTCCATCCAACAAAAACCGGTACTGCCGATAGCCCATCTCCGGCCAGTCCGCCGTCAGCGTGTGCGCCACAATCAACGGTTGTTTTAATTCGATTGCCTTGTTCTGCGCAAACAGTAATGCCCAGTTGTCCGAAACGCGAGAATCCCGCGCCATTAAATAGATGACCGGACCGACACAATCCGGACCGTCATTGATATTATATATCCGACGAGAGTCTATATTCATTTTTGAGCTCATTTCAATTAATTCCGGTATCGGATGAGCGTGTGCGCCGCGCATCGTTTAGGTGATTCTTCAATTCATTTAAATTATGGCAAATGACACCGCCGATACTTCCAATGATCTGTTTGTAGGATTCCGCGGCTTCACCGCCGACGACCAGTGTGACATTTGGCGGCAGGAACCGCCCGAGCTTCTGGAGGTACGCCTTAACATGCGGGTCATCCGGTGGAAAAATAATGCTGAGCGCAATCGCATCGATTCGCCGTTCCTTAAGTACTGCAAGGATATCTTCGACCGGCAAATTCGGGCCAAGATAAAGCGACTGCCAGCCGATCGAAGAAGCACTCAAGGCCGCCATGAGCGCCCCAAACTCATGCACCTGGCCGACCGGAGTTGTGACCAGAATCACCGGTCCATCATCGAAGCGTTTACTGGCCAGCACCATTGATCCGAGCATCGATCGGACCACTGCCGATGAAATATGCTCGTGGACAACTTTAATAGCCCCCTCGCTCCACAGTCGCCCTATGTTGGACATAAGCGGCTGAATGACCTGTTCTAAAAAAACCTGCTCACCTAATGAAACCGAAGCATTCAGCAGGTTGACCTCCAACCCTCCGGCATCAAGGTTCTTGACATTTTCCAGACATCGTCCAAGAAACAAATCAGGACTCGGAGTTTCCGCCGTTGTCGACGGTGTCGTCACCGGCGTCGTGGATATTCCCGTGGAAGTGATCAGAGCAACAAGTTCATCTCGACTCAGATTAGCGATATGGCCGATCGATTCACCCGCCTGTGTCGCCTGCCGCAATAGGGATAATTTCTCGATATCGGCATCTGAATACACACGGCGCCCGGTATCGGTGCGCTCCGGAGTGACCGCCTGATACCTCCGCTCCCATACTCTAATAAGGTGGGGCGAAAGCCCGGTTTGCCGGACAACGGCTCGGATTGGATGCTTCCCCATATGAGTTTCTCTTTCGTTTTTATGTTTTCAAACAGTATAACTGATTTTTTAGACAAAAGTTCACAATAATGATATTTCTATGGACAAAATCCAAAGAAAATATCGCTTAACCAATAAAATAACAATAAGTTATATGTATTTTTGAAAATTTAGACAAAAATTCATTATTTTTTAGACATTTTGGGAACAATAAGTAGACAAGATTGGTTTTGATTTACGAGAAAACTAAAAAACAATAACAAAAAGGAGTGTCTCATGAAAAGTCTGGATATCATCGTCGTCGTCCTGCTGGTAGTTGGCGGACTAAACTGGGGATTGGTTGGATTTCTTAATTTCGACCTTGTTGCCGCCCTGTTCGGCTCCGGTTCGGCCCTGGCCAGTATCGTCTATTCGCTGGTCGGTCTGAGCGCCGTATATCAGGCCATTCAGTGGAAAGCCATTCAGCGTCGCTGGACACCAGCAACGGTTAATGCCTAATCAATTGTAAATTCAAACGAAGAAATAACGGAGGACACAATGAAAAAATTACACTCACTGTTTTCAATCGCCATGCTGGCGGCTCTCATGCTTGTCGTTGTCGGTTGCAGCGATGATGACGACAATAACCCGATAACAAGTACTCCCGCCGCTCCGGCCAAGGTATTGATTGTTCATGCCTCTCCGGATGCCCCTGGTGTCGATGTGCTTGTCGATAACAATCCGACGGCGTTGACCGACCTGACTTTCCCGCAGAATACGGGATATGTGGAACTGCCGTCCGGCAATCGCAATGTAAAAGTCAATGTTGCCAATACAACCACCACGGTTATCAATGCCGATTTGATGCTCGACCCCAGTGTCAATTACACAGTTTTCGCAGTGAATTCGGTTTCCAACATCGAACCGCTTGTCCTGGTTGATGATCTGACTGCCCCGGCTTCCGGCAAAGCGCACGTACGCTTTGTGCACCTGTCCCCTGATGCCCCCGCGGTCGATATCGCGGTCGCGGGCGGCGGCCCGGTTGTCTTTGGTAATGTCTCCTTCAAGGAGTTCCAGGGATTCACCCCGCTTGACGCCGGTACCTATAATCTGGAAGTACGCCTCGCGGGCACCGGCACGGTAGTACTGCCTCTGGGCAATATCACGATCTCCGACGGCATGATTTACACAGTTTTCGCCAAGGGCTTTGCGGCCGGTTCCGGTGCGCAGGCGCTCGGCGCGGAGATTATCGTCAACAATTAAAAACTTGCTTCATACCATCGGCCTGTAATACCGATGTTTGTTCACAATTCGTGCGACCGGCGGGGGCTCGGTCGCACGATTCAATGTTAGATTCGACACAGGTTCTGCTTTCTGTGCGACCTCTGCAAGAAATCCCCGACAAGGGGATTTTTTGCAGGTAGCAATAAAAAAAGGAGTCCCGGTAACCGGGAACTCCTTTTTTTAGATTCAAAGATAGCGAGGGGTCTTATTACTTATACGCAATTTCCCGCTCACTGATGATATCTCCTCGAATTCCTACCACAATTTCCTTGAGCGGAATATCCGAACCGGCTGCTTTCATCGCCTCACGGGTGACCATATCGAGCCCGCCGCAACAGGGGACTTCCATAATCATGACTGTCACGCCGGTGCAGCCTGAGAGGCGGAAAACCTCTTCCAGTTTCTGCCGGTAGAATTGCAGATTATCCAGCTTGGGGCAGCCGACCAGCAGAGATTTCCCCTTGAGATAGCCATCGTGAAAATCGGCATATGTGAATGGGACACAATCCGCGGCGATAAGTAGTTCGCGACCGGCCAGAAACGGCGCGGTCGCAGGGACAAGCATCAACTGAACAGGCCATTGGGTCAGGCGAGTCTGCGGAATCGGGCGATTGGTATCGTTACCACCGCCTTCAGTACCGGTTTCGGAAAAACTCTGCATTGCCGAACCGGGACACGATTTGAATTGCTGGAAGCGATTGGCCGGCTGAGCTGCCGGGCCGAAACTCTGCACGGCCGAACCGGGGCAACCGCCGGACGTGCGCGGTCGTTCCACCGGATTCGGCTGTGCGTTTTCCCCCTTTTGGAGACTTGCCAGGTGGACCTTTACGGCCTCCTCATCGTACTCCTCGACCTCTTGCTTTTTAATAGTAATGGCGTCCTGCGGGCAGGAACCCAGGCAATTACCGAAGCCGTCACACAAATTGGCCGATACCAGCTTGGCCTTGCCGTCTATTATCTGAATCGCCCCCTCGTCGCAACTCAGAATACACTGACCGCAGCCGTCGCAGAGGTCCTCGTCGATAATGACGATATCGCGTAACTTTTTCGCCATATGTCCTCCTGTCGATACATATTCACGTTCTACGCTGTAAATATCGGCAACAGGACTAAATTAGTCTTTGATTTAGGTCAAGCCGCCTTAGATTTTTTGACCGGCGGCGATGTCGGTGAGTCGGTCGATGTCTTTGACCTGTATCGTCTGGCCGTCGACGGCAATCACGCCGTCTTTGGTCAGCCTCGCAAAAGCCCGCGACAGGGTCTCGGGAATCGTCCCCAGAATCGACGCGAGCACCATTTTTTTCTCTTTCAGCACAATCGAGCAGCTCTTGCCGCAATCCTCGGGCGCCAGATCCAGCAGGTAACCGGCCAGGCGCGTCGAGATATCCTCCAGCGACAAGTGCTGTACCAGCCTCGTCAGGTGATGCAGCAGCATCGACAGGCGGGCAATCAGGTTGACTGCAATATCGGGCTGTTGATGAATGAGTGCCAGGAATTTCTCGCGCGAGAACGAAATCAGCGTCGTCTTCTCGACAGCCTCGGCATTGGCCGGATACCCGATTTCGGCAAACAGCGCGGCCTCGCCGAATGTCTCGCCCTCCCCGGCCATGAGCAGAATCTGTTCCTTGCCGTCAGGTGAGTTTTTGAAAATCTTCACTCTGCCCGACAGGACAAGATAGAAATGCTCGCCGGGGTCGCCCTGAAAGAAAATGATACGCCCTTTGTCGACCTCAACTTTATTGCCGGTCGACTCGACCTGCTGCAATTCAGATTCGGACAGTCCCGAGAACAGAACGGATTCGGCCAATGCTTTTTTCATGTGTGGAATATAGAAAACGGACGCAGATATGCAATTAAATACGGAGAGAGAACATGATACTAAAATTGAGAGACTTACTTAATGACTTCGTCGAGTAACTTTTCGATATCGGACATCTTGAACGGCTTGTTTAAAAAACCGTCGGCCATGCTGTCGACGAGACTGTTGCCGTCTTCATCGATGGCATACCCGGAAATGACGACGACCGGCAGGGTCGGTTTTTCCCGCTTGATTTTCTGCAGCAGGTCGAGCCCCGACATCTTCGGCATTCTCATATCGGTGATGACAAGGCTGAAATCCTCCTGCTCAACCTTCTCGATCGCCTCGACACCATCGCCGGCGCGCACCGATTCATAGTCAAAGACTTCCAGCATCTCTGAGAGCAATGAGGACATATTGGGGTTGTCATCAACAATAAGTATTCTTTTACTCATGGTGTCTTTCCTTATTACTCCGGGTATCGGCAGAAACGCTTGTTACATTAAGGAATAACCGATATATTTATCCAAAACGTGCCAAAATTTCCGTTTTCAGCCGATTCAGCCCCAAGTTTTTGAGAGCCGAAAGAGGGATATTGCCGTTATCGGCGGCGGGAATCGCATTCTCATCCGAGAGCAAATCGATCTTATTATAGATGGTCAGGTGAGGGATGGCCGAGGCCCCGATATCATCCAGCACCTGCCGGACAACCTCGATTTTCCGATCCTTGTATTCATCCGAGGCATCTACTACCAGCAGGATTAAATCCGCCAGAAGCACCTCCTCGAGAGTCGACTTGAACGAGGCGACCAGTTGGTGCGGGAGTTTTTCAATGAACCCGACGGTGTCGGTAATCACGATATTTTGCGGATACCCGACCGAAATGACTCGAGTAGTGGAATCGAGCGTCGAGAACAGTTTGTCTTCCTGAAGCACCCCGGCCTTGGTTAACTGATTGAACAGGGTCGACTTACCGGCGTTGGTGTAGCCGACAAGGGAGATTTTGTAAAAATTCTCGCGCCCTTTGCGCTGTGTCGCTCGCTGCTTTTCGATTTGCTTCAGCTTCTTTTTGAGAAAATCGATTTTTTTGCTGATCTGGCGGCGGTCGATTTCGAGCTGTGTTTCGCCGGGGCCTTTTGAGCCGATACCTCCGCGTTGGCGCGAAAAGTGCACCCAGAGCCCGGTCAGGCGCGGGAGCAAATATTCCATCTGAGCCAGTTCCACCTGCAGGCGCGATTCATGCGTGCGGGCATGCAGGGCGAAAATATCCAGAATCAGCATGGGGCGGTCGATGACTTTCACGTCCAGATATTTGCTGAGATTGCGCATCTGGTTCGGCGAGAGCTGATCATCGAAGACTACTATATTGCAGTTATTTTCTTCGATGAACTGCTTGATCTCCTCGACCATGCCGCTGCCGACATAATAGGTGCCGTCTGGTTTCGGGCGCCCCTGGATATACCGGTGCACGACTTCGCCGCCGGCGGTCGAGACGAGGCGCTCGAGTTCATCGAGTGAATATTCGGCTTCTTTTTTCGGTGTGCGCCCGAGGGCGACGCCGACGAGTATCGCCCGTTCGGGCAATTGATCTTCATTCGTTTCGTACATACCGCACCGGTACCCTACCCCACGGGTGGGTTTAATCAGATTATCTCGCTATATAGACTCTGTCTCATATTTCTATGAACGTTATATATACCACCGCAATATACGGCGCACAACGCCAAAAGTTGATTCAAAAAACAAGGAAGACCCAACTCTATAGTAGGGCAGGAGCCCTGTGCTCCTGCCGATTCGCGGTAACGCGAATAAATGTGATAGACACATTATTAATAATACTTTAATGATAAATATGTCTAAATTATTACGCTATCCCAAAATCAGCGACATTTATTTTATTACCTGTGTCACACACAATCGAATCCCAATATTGCACAAAAACTACTCGCTGTTAGTTAAGGCGTTTTTTGCTGTAAGGAGAAGAAAATCAATTAAGCTCTTAGCTTGGATAGTTTTGCCTGATCATTTTCATTGTCTGGTTGATACCAAAAACAATTCAATCTCGGATATTTTACAACAATTCAAAATGAGTTTCGGCGCGCTGTATCGAGGTGCCTCTAAAGTGAAAAAGGGGAATGTCTGGCAGAAGAGATTTTGGGATCATATGATCCGAAATCAGGAAGATTTTAATCGTCACATGGATTATATCCATTATAATCCGGTAAAACATGGCTTGTGCAAAAATCCGTTTCATTGGCCATATACTTCATTAAATCTATATTCAGATTGTTATTCGAATGACTGGGGCGTTGATAAAAGCCTGACTTTCGAAAAGGAATTTGGCGAATAATGGCAGGAGCTGCCTCGCGATACTCGGCATCCTCGGATTTCGCTACACTCAATCCTCGGACAGGGCTCCTGCCCTACTTACTAACAGCTCCCCCTCCTTTTCAAGGAGGGGGCTGGGGGGTGGTTGTATAAATACTTTAAGGATTTTTCAAATGCACACCGTAGGGCAGGTTTGTCCTCAAACCTGCCATTCACGCATTGTACAATTTTGGGGGGGAGCCCGACCCTTCAGGGTCGGGAGAATCATGCGGAAATCTTCAAAATATTGCGCGGGACGCCATCCCAGGTTTGACCATCCAGAATACGACCGTTTTTCTTTTTATTAAACCCGCCCCACTGCTTAAAGAAAAATGGAATCTTCTGAGCAAGACACTGGTCGCGAATATCCAGCACCCATTCGGGACGCATCGGCCGTGCGCCGGGGCCGGATTCGCCACCGACGATAACCCAGTCGATATTTTCCAAATCAAGATTCGGTAGTGGCCCAAGGAGAGGCTCCAGCGACAGAAATTTCGTTTTGGCATTCGTATTTCTGAGTTTATCGATACGCCAGGTATAATGAGCATTCTCGACCGAAACACCCATCCAGATATTTTCCGTCCAGATCAATTTATCATGAATCTTTGCCAGCCGCCTCGGCCGCTTGGTTAATACCTGGAATTGATGCTGCGAGGCCTCGTTCATGACCGTAAAGACTTGCTTGATGAATTCAAGAGGCACCTTGTCATGAAAGAGGTCGCTCATGGAGTTGACGAAAATCATCTGAGGCTTTTTCCAGCCGAGCGGTTTCTTCAGAGCATCGGGATGGAGTGTGACTTCGAAGCCGTTGAGATAGTTGGGCTGTCCCATGGCTTTGAGCCGCCGCGCCATGCGCTCAGCGTAGCAGTGTTTGCATCCGTCACTGATTTTGCTGCAACCCGTGACCGGATTCCACGTCGATTCAGTCCATTCAATCGCCGACTTCTGTGACATGAGACCTCTCCGATCAGTAGGGCAGGAGCCCTGTGCTCCTGCCGATTCGCGGTAACGCGAATAAATGTGATAGACACATTATTAATAATACTTTAATGATAAATATGTCTAAATTATTACGCTATCCCAAAATCAGCGACATTTATTTTATTACCTGTGTCACACACAATCGAATCCCAATATTGCACAAAAACTACTCGCTGTTAGTTAAGGCGTTTTTTGCTGTAAGGAGAAGAAAATCAATTAAGCTCTTAGCTTGGATAGTTTTGCCTGATCATTTTCATTGTCTGGTTGACTCCAAAAACAATTCAATCTCGGATATTTTACAGCAATTCAAAATGAGTTTCGGCGCGCTGTATAGAGGTGCCTTTAAAGTGAAAAAGGGGAATGTCTGGCAGAAGAGATTTTGGGATCATATGATCCGTAATCAGGAAGATTATAATCGTCACATGGATTATATCCATTATAATCCGGTAAAACATGGCTTATGCAAAAATCCGTTTCATTGGCCATATTCTTCATTAAATCTATATTCAGATTGTTATCCGAATGACTGGGGCGTTGATAAAAGCCTGACTTTCGAAAAGGAATTTGGCGAATAATGGCAGGAGCTGCCTCGTGCCACTCGGCATCCTCGGATTTCGCTATACTCAATCCTCGGACAGGGCTCCTGCCCTACTTTCTAACAGCTCCCCCTCCTTTTCAAGGAGGGGGCTGGGGGGTGGTTGTATAAATGCTTTTAAGGATTTATCAAAACCAGAAAATCGTGAAGTATCCCCCCGTCACTTCTTCTTCGGGCCGACGAGGAGCAGGCTGCGGTATACTTCCTTACCATAGCGGGTCATCTTCAGAAACTCAGACCTCTCCACGCGCAGGTGTTTCGGCTTCGTCCTCGATTTCTTGTACGATGTCGCATCCGGGTCATGAATAAAAATGTTCTTTTCATCGAAACCTGTAACAAGAACCCAGTGCGGAGTGCGATCTCCGGTCAGCCGATAAGTGCTGATCAATACAATCGGTATGATTTTTTGCTGAAGCGCCGAAATAATCTCATCGATACCGTACTCATAGATGCCGTGCCCGAGCCCTGCCTTGAGCGCCTTGGTTTTCATATCATTGTGTACGACTCTCATGATGTCGCGCTTCTTCTGCGTGCGTACCGACCGGAGCATCGGCGTGCGCTCAGTCGATATCACGAGACGGCATTCCACTCCGCGGCTCAATGCCGAATGGGCCAGTCCATAGCCGTCGGTACCGGCGTGTCCGGACAGCATAAAAATAGTCGTCGCCTCTTTCCACATAGTCAGCTCTAACGACCTGGTCATTTCCACCTTGGGCCGGAAATAATTCAGCGCCATCATCAGGCAGGCGGGACCGCAGGTAAAATCGAGCGATTGTGGATAGTACGGTATATCGTACTTGAGGCTGAGCGGAAACTTATAATTAATATCCTTGGCCATCTTGATGCCGGTCGTGCCGTCATGATAATAATCCGACATGGTCGTGACGACATGATACCCGTGCCGCTCGTAGAAGCGGATACCGCCGTCGTTGTCCTCGCGCACTTCGAGTGTAATTCTCTTGCAGTCGCGCCGAGCCGCCTCGCGCTCGCACTCCTGGAGAATTTGCAATCCGATCCCCTTCCCCTGCGTGGACGGATGCACGGCGAGATTATACAGTCGCCCGCTCTCATTGGCCTTGCGCCACAGGACACAGGCCGAACCGAGAATATTCCCGTTCTCTTCCCACACCAGAGTCGTGGCGCGGGAGCGAACCAGTAAGTATTCTATCTGATCTTTCGTGAAGCGGTCAGTGGTAAACGCCGCTTCTTCGAGTCCGACCAGGGCATTCAGATCATGTCCGGTGGCCAGACGAATGTTTTTATTTTTCGCCATGCAGTTCTCAGGACGGAAGGAGGAATTTTATCAGCCGCTCGTAAATTTCGCTGTTGGCCTGATCCTCGTCTCCCGCGTTAATTGTTGGGTTGTCATTGACCTCAATAACAATATATCCATTATCGACCTGTTTGAGGTCGACTCCATAGAGTCCTCCGCCAATAGCATTTGATGCCGCCACGGCAACATCCAGCAGTTCCTGCGGTGCGTCTTTTATCGGAACCGCATGGACGGTCCCCTCGATCGTCCGCCCGCCCGCAGTGTGCGTTAGAATTTTCCAGCGCCGCTTGGGAATGCCGTACTGGCAGACATAGAGCGGTTCGCCGCCCAGAACACCGACGCGCCAGTCGAAACTCGATTTGACGAACCGCTGGACGACAATACGGTCGGCCCTGCGAACGAATCGCTTGGCGACATCAAGGAACTCCTTGACGCTTTCGGCCTTCTCGACATATTTCGAAAAACTGCTGTTAGGGGCCTTAAGCACTAACGGCTTACCCAGTTCGGCGAGGAGCTTCTTCGTGACCGCCTCGTTTATTTCATGCCGCTCCACGATTCGCGTATCCGGAATCGGGATATTCTGATGCACCAACCGGCTGTACATACACACTTTGTCGCAGCAAATCCGAATTGAATCCGGATCGTCGATTACTTTCACGCCGTGTATTTCGGCGGTTCGAGCAGCGACATAAGCCGAATTCAACGGGTCAGTCAGCGCTCGGATAAAGATCGCATCGTATTCCGGAATCTTGTACATATCGGGGCGGAATAAAAAATCGACGCGATGGCCCAGCTTGCGAGCCTCCAGACTGAGGCGCATGAGCGCATTCATTTCAAGCGAACTGGATATCGTATACCGCTCGACGAAAATGCCTAATTTTCCCATGAGACATTCTCCTCGATGTGATGTCGTTCGCGCTCGCGCAGATCCTCCGGAAACAAAGGCGAGATATCGCTGAAAAGATATTCGCCGGATTCCGTCCAAATGAGTCGCACGCGCGCCAGCGGAATACTGAAACACTCCCAGATTCTGCGCGAGGCCTCGCGGTATTTGGCCTGAATTGCCCATCCCAAAATGGAGTTGAAATAGACGACCCGCCCTCCCGGCGGAATCTGCTGACAACAGACGGCATAGGTAAAGTTTCGGGTGAGCGATTTGGCAATTGTTTTGACATGCCCCGCCTTCAGGACGGTGCGCCCCTTCAGTGTAAACGGATTGACCGGATCGACGATAACGGGCGGATCGAAATAGCTGTTGCTCAGATAATACTCCGGAACCGGTAATCCGGCCTTTTTTGCCTTTTCAAGAAACAACGGCGGGACATAGGCATCGAGCATCTCCTTGCAGGTCGGCTTGATCGGTTTGCCGTCATTTTCATAGTCCTGCGATATATAGTATGCCCGACTGAGATAGTCATAATTTCCGCCCAGGTTCACGAACCCGGGCTCTTCATCGACGACGGCAATAAATGAATGATCGACCGCATGATTTCCGATGCCGTGCCGATCTTTCGCCGCGTTTATTTTGCCCATGTTTTTCGATTCCTTTCAATGGTACGCCAATGCGTTTTGCTCTGGCGACGCACGACTGCCCTGTCGGGAACTGGCCCGAGTCCCTCCGTAATATCGTCAAATTCGATTCAGTATAGGCTATTTCGTACGCGCCTTCCTATATGCAAATGCAGAAACACATTTGCCACAAAAATCTAATCTACTCTTGAATTGAATTCAAGCGGAATTATGATAATGAAACTCCTGCCAAAAAATGAATCGGCCTGCCAATTAAATATCGGGATAGATTTATCCGGTTTATCAAATTAGACATTTAGAGAGTTAGCGCTCTTGTCTTGTGGCCCGGATTCCCGGCGCCGGAGGAAGATACCTTTTATGTATTCACGGGGACATCTGAGGAGATTGCCGTCTTTATTCTGTTATCGATTTCCTCATAACCAACAAACTGTGGGGGCTAATAAGAGGAGGAGATATGCGACATATTTTTCACGTTTCGGTTCCTAAAACCGGAATTGCACTTCTAGTTACATGCCTGCTACTTGTCTCAATCTGTCTATCGGACGACTCTAAAAGCGCATTCGAGTCGATGACCATGGATGAAAAAATGAACCCGATACAGGCATGTGACGGATATTCCATCTGGATGGAAAAACAATTGGAAACATCTGAGTTCAAAATCGAAGAGATGACACAATTGGATAAAGGTGGGCTGCCGATTGTATTGATAATCGTGAAGGGAAATATCTACAAAAACCTCAGCGAGGATCTGGAACAATTGCGGATGGATATGCTTCTAGACGGTTACCGCTCCTCCGTCTACTCTTTCTTAGGAGGCACTCCCGCAACTCTCCGCAGCTGGATTGCGAACAAGTACAATATTCTGGGCAATGTTGTCGGTGCCATTTTGATCGGCGACATCCCGGTCGCCTGGTCTCTCGGCGTTTACCAAAACCCTCCCGGCCCTAACCATCCGACCGATTATTTTTATATGGACCTTGACGGCGTCTGGCAGGATACCGATTCGGACGGCGCCTATGATCAGTTTTCCGGTGATATGCAGCCGGAAATTTTCGTCGGCCGCCTGACGACATCGCTGTTGACATATACGGGCGAAACCGAAGTGGGGCTCATTCGGAAATATCTTACCAAGAACCATAAATACAGAATAGGTCTCAATCAATTGGATCATAAGGCATTGATTTTCCAGGGACCCGATTATGCCTATTACAGCGAGGAAAAAGCCACTTTTGTGCGGGCAGCTTATCGGGATCAGACCTGGGTCAATGGGTATTCATCAGGCGTCGAGTATTCCGACAGTCTGGCCGCGGGATACGAATATGTCATTTTGCGCAACCACAGCAGTTCGACGGCGCACTGTATGAATCCGAACTGGTCGTATATCGACCTGATAGACAACACGACGCTGCGCTCTCACTTCTTCAATCTGTTCGCCTGTAGTGCCGCGCGGTTTACGACGGAAAACTGTATCGGCAACTGGTATCTTTTCGCCGATTCAGCTTATGGTCTGGTTGCAAATGGATTCACAACACTGGGAGGAATTGATTTCCCACAGCAATACTTCGCATCCCTTGGGGAAGGTAAATCATGCGGTCAGTCAATGTTGGATTGTTTGGCCAATTGCAATATCCCGACTCCAGGGATTATGCTCGGGGATCCGACACTGCGTGCCGTTTACTGTGATGTCGCCGATGGCGATCAGGACAGCGATGGCTATGCGGACGACTGCGACAACTGTCCCTATGCCTATAATCCCGGCCAGGATGATAACGACGGGGATTATGCCGGTGACGTCTGCGATCTGGACGACGATAATGACGGGGTCGAGGATGCAACCGACAATTGTCACTTCGTCAGCAATTCCGATCAGAGCGATCTGGATTCCGACGGTGAGGGCGACTTGTGCGACGCCTGCACCGATCCTGATGAGGACGGGTATGGCAATCCCGATCTGCCTATGACCACCTGCGATATCGATAATTGTCCCGATGTCTACAATCCTTTGCAGGAAGATGCCGATTCCGACGGTGTCGGCGATGCCTGCGATAATTGCCCGAGCGATTACAACCCGGGCCAGGAAGACACCGATGGCGATGGGTATGCTGATGCGTGTGACAACTGCGAATCCATTTATAATCCCGACCAGACGGATACGGATTCGGATGGATTCGGAGATGTGTGTGATTGCGACGGAATAGAAACGGATTTTTGGACATCCCTTACCGATTTTTCGAATTATGATGCCCTTTACACGGTCGAGGCGCTTGATGACGGCACTTATCTGGCCGCCGGAAGAATCGGCGAATATGAAGATTATGCCCATATATTTGCGGCCAGGTACAATGAATGCGGTCAGATGTTGTGGCTGGACACCGTGGCAATTGGATGGTTCAGCGATGCAGCTCTCGATATTTCGGCGACATCAGATTCCGGATTCGTTATTGCCGGACGATACGAGAATGGCTACGGCATTTACAAATATTCGGCAGATTATACTCTGGATTGGTACGATAGAGGATGGTCGTTCCCCATCGTTTCAAGCCAGTTAAATGCCGCAATCGAATACGGCGGCAATATTTATACCGCAGGATGGGCCAATGAAGGCGCCGTCGCGATGGCATATGACGGTAGCGGTAATCGATACCATTATGAATTGTTCGGGGAATGGGGCGATTTTTATGCGGATATCGTTAGTGACAACAGCGGTAATTTTGGTGTGACCGGGACGATTCACAATGCCGTCGACAAAAAACTGCTCGTCGTATCCAAATTGGATACATCTCTCAGCGCAGTGTGGACGATGTACTATGACACGGCAGCGGCTGATGAATATACGGCAAATGCAATGGCCGCCACGGCCGACGGTGGTTTCGTTATTGCTGGCTCGGTCTTGGACACGGCAGCCGCACTCAACGATTACCTTCTGTTTAAAGTAAACAGCGCCGGTGTTGTTCAATGGAGTACGACATTCGGACAGAGCACATCCGATGAAATCGCGACATCTGTGACAATCGATACATCGGGGAATATTCTGTTGGCGGGATATTCGGATTACTATGATGTGTATACACCATACATAATTAAGACGGATGCCTCAGGCAATCTGACCGGCAGCTGGTGGGTCGGTAGTGCCATCGACATGAAACTGACGGAATGTGATATTGCGGCTGACGGCAAATATGTATTTAGCGCCGATGCAGGAAACGATCTGTACGTCAGGAAACTCGATCCCGATTCACATGAATGCGGTGACATCAACGGCGACAATGTCATCGATGAGTTCGACTTGGATTTCCTCGTCGCATACTTATTCGACTTGGGTCCGGCACCGGTGCCGCTCGAGTATGCCGAACTCGATTGTACTCCCGGTATTTCAATGGGTGATTTGACCGCGCTAATCGGTTACCTATATATGAGCAATCCGCTCGATTGCGATTGCGGATCTCCGAAGCAGCTCTCGGAGTTGTCGGGTAGTGGATTGCCTGACAAATTCGCCTTGTACCAAAACAATCCCAACCCGTTCAATCCGACCACGACTATCAGCTATGATTTACCGACGGAGTCGAATGTCAGGCTGGAGATTATAAACATCCTCGGACAGACAGTAACGACTCTCGTAAACGAGACTCAGCCGGCTGGCAGCTATAAGGTTATTTGGGATAGTAAGGATAGTTTCGGTGATAAAGTGGCAAGCGGCATCTATTTCTATAGAATCAGAACCGATTCATACACGGCATCTAAAAAGATGCTTCTTCTGAAATAGTAAGGCCCCAACAAAAAAAGCCCCGAGAACATCGGGGCTTTTTTTTGCGGTGTAATTATATCACGCAGTCGTGAGTTCTGCCTGCCTGCGAAGCTCTTCCATTCGTTCACGAGAAACGCCCAGCGACAGACCGGTCGAAAGTGAATTATTAATGAGATAGTGATTCAGCGGCACTTTTCGGACTTTACCCGCAACATCGGTCAGTTTGACCGAGGAAATATCGACTCCCTTGAGAACAACCAATTTCCCGTATTCCTTCCGAGCAACCATATCGACAGCTTCGCAGCCGTACCTGGTACCCAGCAAGCGGTCGAACGGTGTCGGCGAACCGCCTCGGACGAGGTGCCCCAGAATCGTTACGCGCGTTTCCATCTTGGTCAAGCCTTCTATCTGCGCCGCCAGTTGATTCGACACGCCGCCAAGGCGAATGGCATCGGGCGAGGTTTCAATTTTTCGGGCGATAACCATCTCGCCCCCCTCGGATTTGGCCCCTTCTCCGATGACGATAATCGAGAAGTTTTTTCCCTGTCGATTGCGCTCGCGGAGTTTATCGCAGATGTTTTCCAAATCGTAGGGGATTTCCGGAATCAGGATAATATCGCCGCCGCCCGCGAGGCCCGAGGCCAGCGCCAGCCATCCGGCGTAACGCCCCATCACCTCGATAATCATCACCCGGTGGTGTGACTGAGCGGTCGTATGAATCTTATCGATTGCCTCAGTCGCCGTGACCATGGCCGAATCGAATCCGAATGTCTGATCCGTTCCCCAGAGATCATTGTCGATCGTTTTGGGTACACCTATGACATTGAGCCCCATCTCGGACAGCTTGGCCGCTGAGACCATCGTACCGTCACCGCCGATGGCGATGATGGCATCGAGGCCGAGTTTTTCATAGTTTTCTACGACTTCGGAGGAGCGGTCGAGGTAGACATAATCGTCTTTTTGCGGAATCGGGAAATGAAACGGATCGGCTCGGTTTGAGGTACCCAATATGGTACCGCCCTGGGCGAGAATGCCGACGACGGAATCCTTGTCCATGCTGATATATTTGTTCAGGATAATTCCTTCGTATCCATCTTTGAAACCAATGACCGACATATGATAATCATTGATGGCTTTTTTTACGACCGAACGAATTACCGCATTGAGGCCGGGGCAGTCTCCGCCACCGGTGAAAATCCCGATTCTTGCCTTACTCGACATAAATCACTCCAAAATAAATGTTATACCCCACTCATAATAGTTTTCGGTATTAGTTGCAATAAAATTACGTATTAGTTTTTAAGGTTGTGTAATTTATTATCGTCGAGTAACTTGTTGCCGTTCGAGTGAATTGCGACGCCCCGATGTGATATAAGGATTTATCGCCGGTGTGCCGATATAAATGAGATGAAGGGGACAATTGCAACCGCCCGTCGAAAAGGAGATTCGAGGCTTTCAGGTCGAATGGATGCGACACGTCAAATTTTCACGAATTTGCAGCGGCGTATTTCGTGCCTTGATCCCCAACGGCCGGTTGTCCGGGGCTGTCTAACCGTTAATGAAAGAAAGATACATACATGAAAATTAAGCCGATTTTAATATTGCCGTCACTGCCCGACCGGATTTCGCACCTGCAGGAGCTCGCCCATAATGTCTGGTATGCCTGGTCGCCGAATTTGATTCGCCTGTTCAAGCGGCTCGATCCGGACTGCTGGCGGGAGTGCAATCAAAACCCGGTGCAGATGCTGGCGCATGTCTCGCAGGAAAAACTGCGGGCCGCGGCCGAGGACGATTCCTTCGTGGCGCACCTCGAGCGTGTGTATAGCGAATTCAACGCCTATATGGCTCAAAAGAAATGGTTCGAGACTCGCTATACCGCCTGTAAGGAGGCTCATATAGCGTATTTTTCCTGCGAATACGGCCTCGATGTATCATTACCGGTCTATTCGGGTGGTCTCGGCGTTCTCTCCGGTGATCATTTAAAATCGGCATCGGACCTCGGTATTCCCATCGTTGCAATCGGTCTCCTCTATCGGTACGGGTATTTCAAGCAGGCCCTCAGCGCCGACGGCTGGCAGATAGAAACATACGATGAAAACGACTGGTACAACATGCCGGTCGCGATGGAAAAGGATAAAGACGGCAACCCGCTGAAGATTTCGGTCGAAATCGGCGATTCGCCGGTTTGGGCACAAATCTGGCGCGTACAGGTCGGCCGCGTGCCGCTGTATTTGCTCGATTGCAATATCCCGGAAAACCCGTCGATGCACCGTGAAATTACTTATCAGTTATATAGCGGCGACAAAGATACCCGCATCCGGCAGGAGATACTGCTCGGTATCGGCGGTGTGCGAGCGCTCGAGGCACTCGGGTATACCGCCAATGCCTTTCATCTGAACGAGGGACATTCGATGTTCCTCTGTTTCGAGCGTATTCGGTCATTAATGACCAGGGAAAAACTATCGTATGACGAGGCCGTCGAGGTCGTCTGGTCGACGAATATTTTCACGACGCATACGCCGGTTCCGGCAGGTAACGAGCAGTTCGATGTATCGCTGATGGAAAAATACCTGAAGGCAATGGCCGCATCGCTGGGTATTTCATTCGAAAAACTCATGGATCTGGGTCATATGATTCAGGGGAATCCAAAGGAACCGTTCTCGATGACGGTCGGCGCGCTTCGGCTGTCGGCATTCGCCAACGGCGTTTCGAAACTCCATGGCGAAATTTCGCGCAACATGTGGCGACATGTCTGGAAAGGCTTCCCGGTTGAGGACGTTCCCATTCATTCAATAACCAACGGCGTCCACACCTACTCGTGGGTGGCGCGCAACCTGGGTGAGTTGTATCGGACCTATCTCGGGCCACGATATATCGAACAACCCGAGGACAGCACCTGCTGGGAAAACATCCACCGCATCCCGGACGGTGAGCTTTTGCGAGCCCATAATTACAACAAAGAACGACTCGTGTTCTTTACCCGCGAGCGGCTGAAAAAGCAATTGGAAGACAAGGGTAAATCGCAGCAGGAGCTGCGCCGCACACAGCAGATTCTGGATCCGCATGCGCTGACCATAGGCTTCGCCCGGCGATTCGCGACCTACAAGCGCGGATACTTGTTGTTCTCGGACCTCGATCGCCTGCGCCGAATCGTCGGCAATAAAGAACGACCGATTCAGTTCATCTTCGCCGGAAAGGCGCATCCGAAGGATAATAATGGAAAGGAAATCATCAAGTCGATCATGCACATTGCGCAGAACGAGGAGTTCCGCAATCACATCGTCTTCCTGGAAAACTATGACCTCGACCTGGCGGCAAAACTGGTAGCCGGCGTCGATGTCTGGCTGAATACGCCGCGCCGCCCGCAGGAGGCATCAGGGACATCCGGCATGAAAGCGGCCATGAATGGTGCACTGAACCTGTCGATTCTTGATGGATGGTGGGAAGAAGGCTACACCCCGGACACCGGCTACGCCATCGGCGTCCCGAATGAGTTTTCGAATCCTGACGAGCAGGATTATATCGAGGCCCAGGCGCTGTACGATATTCTCGAGCGCGATGTCATCCCGCAGTATTATTCGCGGCAGAACGATTTCGATACCGCCAACTACTCGCATCAGTGGGTTAACATGATGAAGCACTCCATCATCATGGGCGGTCGCGATTTCTCATCGCATCGCATGCTCAAGGAATATACCGAAAAATTCTACATTCCCGCGATTCAGGCGAATGGAGATATGCGCAAGGATACTTTCAATCTTGCCAAAGAAGTCACTAAATGGCGCAATCATGTCAAGGATGTCTGGGGCAAAGTGTCAGTAGCATCCATTGAGATGCCGGACACGAAGGGTTCATCGAAAGTCGGGCAGACCATGCTCGTGAACGTCAAGGTCTACCTCGGTGATCTGAAACCCGAAGATGTCAAGATCGAGGTAATTCGCGGACGCCTGAATGCTCAGGACCAGATCGTGAATCAGGAGATTTTCACGGCGACTCTGGATCACAGCGAAAAGGACGGCAATCATGTCTATCATGTGGATATGGTGCATACCCGCTCGGGTCGCATGGGCATTACGGCTCGCGTGATCCCGAACAACAATCGGCATATCGTGAAGCATCATCCCCGGCTGGTTACCTGGCTGGAATAGATAAGATATACGCTCATAAAAAACCCGGAGGCCGTACCGCTTCCGGGTTTTTTGGGCCTTTATTTCCTCGCATGCAGGAGCACAAAGATATCCTCATCCTCGATAGTATCCTTGCCCCATGCCGGGAGGATGCTGCAATCCGAGAATCCCGCGGCCGATAACATCTCTAAGAAATCATCGGTTGTATATGCCTGAGTGACCGATCGAAAACTCTCGGCTTCCGCCGTTTCCGCATCAATGACCGTGAATTGCTGCTCGGCATATTTTAACTCGTCGTTCCAGCTGTTGGTCATCAACACAATATGCGGAGTATCGGAAAATAGCCCCGATTGCGCCGCAAGCCATGACGGCCCGGCCACCCCGAGTCCGGAGATCGCATTGAATACTGTTCCTTCTATAACGATTCGTCCGCCGGGTATGAGCGCATGGTACATTTTTTGCAATAGCGCTTTGGCCTCATCCGGACTGAAGACATTGAACTCGCCGTAAATCAAAAATGCGGCATCGAAATTCTCTCCGAATTCGGCGGCGCGGATGTCGGCGTGGATATATTCACATGAATTTTTATGCCGCGAGTTTTCTTTTGCATAGGCTATCGAGGCCGGAGAAAAGTCTATTCCCCTGATCGTATGGCCCAAATCAGCCAAACGCTCGGCATAGAATCCGGGCCCGCATCCGAGGTCGAGAATTCTGGCCGGACCATTGCTTAATACATTCGATTGCAACCAGTCGATATGTTGATCAATCGTTTCCTGCCTGCGGCTGGCCAGGTCGTGTGCCTGCGACAGGTGCTCGGCCAGCATCCGGCGGCTGAATTCGGGATCATCCCATGGGATTTTCCGACTGGTTGAGGCTGATATGTTCGCAGCAAAATCCGGTTTGCAAATATCTATTAGATTCATGACTCGTTTTCCTCTTTATCTTTTTCTGCCAAAAACCTTGAATCGTTTTCCTCAAACTCCTCGCGCGTTATGCCAAAGAGCATATCTCCATAAAACTGCCCGTTGAAATAAATGCTTCGGCGGCGCAGCCCTTCCTCCTTAAAACCGATGTTTTTATGAAGGCGAATCGACGCCTCATTTATATCCACACACCCCGAATTGCATTTCTGCAGGCGCATTTCATAAAAGGCATACCGCAAGGCAATACGAAATGCTTCTTCTCCGAAACCATTGTTGCGATACGGCTGAAACAGACGCATTCCGCAACTGAAGGTACCGTTCTTATGGTTAACCCGCTGAATATTGATGCCGCCAACGTACTCGCCCTGTTTGTTTTCGATAGCGAACATTTTCATCGTGTCGGAATTTCTGAAATCGCGATATTTTTCAACGAATTCACGGATTTGCTCTTCGGTTTTCGGCAATTCGATACCGAAATTCACCAGGCGGTCGCCGTTACAATCGGGAGAAAACCTGAGAATCGTCTTCCAGTCATCTCCGACCATTGCCCGCAAACGAACGCGCTCGCCCTCCCACAGATTATATTCTCTATCGTTTACGATATCGATATTCATGCCACCTCCCGCGCCCTGATGATTATAATCGATGATGCATCCAAACATTCGGCTCGTGATAAACACCTTTGTTTTCCTCGACATCAATCGAAATCGGATTGAGGGCGCCATCGATCACATATTCCCCGCTTTCAGGGAATTTCATATCGGTCCACTCTTCCCAGTCCGCAATCGGCCCGTGTATCAGCATGGAATGATGCGCCGGTTTGATAATTTTGGCGCCCATCCGAGCATGCACGCGCATCCAGGGATCGAACGGTAACCTCTCGCCATTGGTCCAGTAGATATATTTTTCGAAAGGGACAAGCGGGTATTTGGATTTCATATTCGGCCGAACCGGCGCAATAAGATCGGAGAAGCCATGCCCGGACGCAATCTTTCGCATAGCCGTCACGCCGTGGACGCTCAATCCTTTTCCACGGCCATCCGGCGGGATCATGATTTGAATCGCCATAACCATATTCGGTTCAATGCCTGCACGACTGTCCAGTACGCCTTTCTCAATTCCCCAATCCCAGCCTTTATCCGGCAGTTCCGATAACTCGCCGTCGAAACGAAGCGGAATGGAATTACCCATGAGGATAATGCGCTCAGTTTTATCCTCAATAAATGCGAACTGGTATTTGGACAATTCCGGTACCGTGAAAAGGTCCGCAAAATAATCTCCCATGATATCATGGAGCATGAATGTCGGCCAGACGAGCCGTGCGTTGTCGAAATTGGCCTGACGAAGAGAACCATCCTCAAAGGCGGTGACGATGCGGTATGGTGTGTCTGTCATGTGATTTCCTGTTTTCTATTTAATAGTGCGGCGCCCCGCGAATTTTCCTGTGTCTATAGCGGAGATAAGGAGTGCGCGAGGCGCCGCGATGATGGTCTTTTGTTATTGTTTTATTTCATCCGTTTATTCAAAGCTCATATGCATTCCCGACCCTAAAGGGTCGGGCTACTGCTTTATCCCCTCTTGAGAGGGGTGCCCGAGTCTTCGAGGGCGGGGTGTGTTCTCTTTCTTTTTCACGCCTCGCGTGCAAGGCAGGTCCCAATAGGGGACCTGCCCTACTTTATCACTTTAGGCTGCGGCGCCGCCTTTTACCGATTCCTCCAGCATAATCCGGTGGTACAACTTGCAGTACAAGCCTTCCCTCAGAATCAGGTCAATATGGCCGCCTTCCTCGACGATTTTGCCGTCATCGAGCACGACGATTTTATCGGCCTTCTCCAGCGTTGCCGGACGATGTGACACGATGAAGCAAGTCAAATCCGGCATGACTTCATGCAGCCGATCCCACAGAATCGCCTCGGTGTCGGCGTCGAGCGCCGAGGTGCAGTCATCGAGAATCAGAATCTTCGGCTTACCGGCCAGGGCTCGCGCCAATGCCAGCCGCTGCTTCTGACCACCCGATATCGACATACCGCGCACACCGATCATTGTCTGGATTCCCTTCGGGAATCCGTCGATATCGGAGCGCAGTTGCGCGACATCGGTCGCCCAATTGAGCGTCTCGTCGCTGATTCCGTCGCGCCCGAAGCGGATATTGTTTTCGATCGTGTCCGAAAACAAAATCGGCTCCTGCGGCACATATCCGATATGCCGGCGCACGTCGCGGATGTCATAGTCGCGCAAATCGACGCCGTCCAGCATCACGCGACCGGCAGTCGGGTTTACCAACTGCGGAATCAGGCGCACGGCCCAGCTTTTGCCGGACCCGACTTTACCTACCAGCGCTACACGCTCGCCCGGTTCAGCCGTGAATGTCATGGCATCGATGATGTCACGCTCCATTCCGGGGAAACGGAACGATACACTGTCGAACACGACCTGTCCGGTCGGACCTTCGACCGCAACGATTTTGCCGTCATCGTTATCGTCAACCATGCGCGGATGATCCTCGAGTTCCATGAGCCGCTTAATGGACACGGCAGCTCGAAGCCCCTTCACAAGGAAGTTTCCGACATCGAACATCGGGTAAATCATGAACATGACATACGAGTTGAATGCCACGAACTCACCGATAGTTAGCGTCCCCTGAATGACATAATAGCCGCCGCCCAGCAGAATGATGATGATGCCCATCTGCCAGATGTACATCCACAGCGATTCGATAACCGTATGGGCCTTGACGGCGGAAATCTCGGCCGCCTGGCGCTCATCGGCCACTTGCGCAAACAGTTTGCGCTGGTCTTTTTCCTTCACGTACGCCTTGACGACGCGAATACCTGAGAAGCACGCTTCCATGGTGTCGTTGACGATCGATATTTTCTGCTGCAGAAAATCGAATCGTTTGTCGAGCACCGAGGAGCTTCTCATGTACACGAACACCAATATCGGCAGCGGCAGGGCCGTCCACAGCGTCAGCATGGGATGAATCGAGAGCATCATCACCAGGCTGAAGATGATGAGAATGACCGACTCGTAGAATCGGAAAATCCCGCTGCAGGCAAACCACGCCAGCTTGTCATGCCCGACGTCGTCGGTCAGACGCGTCACCAGATCACCGGTCGTGAACTTATTGAAAAAGTCCGGTCCCTTGTCGGTGATGCTGTCGAAGGTCTTCTGGCGGAATTCCATCTCGAGCGTAATGTTCATGTACGCGCGATGCCCGACCAGCGTCACATAGACGAGGAACCAGGCAAATGCGAATCCCATCAACAACAGGACATATCTACCGATGCTCTGCCCGCCCAGTGAGGCGATAAATTCGCTCACATAGGGGAGACTGACCGTGGTCGTCTCCCCCGACTTCAGCAGGTCGAATATGTTCTTCAGAAGCAACGGTTGTATCACTAACAGGAGTCCCGAGAAGACCGAGAACGTGAATAAAATCAGCAGGGTCCTCTTGTGATGCCTGTAATAATTCCAGAACCATTTTATATATGTTAACATGCTGTACGCACTCCGTTTCCATTCATCTGTTTGAACTGCAGCTTGAACAGCTTGCTGTAATAGCCGTTCAATCGCATCAGTTCGTCATGGCTGCCCCGCTCGACGATTGCGCCTTCGCGGACAACCAGTATCCTGTCGACATTCAGGATTGTCTGCAGGCGATGCGCGATGACGATCGATGTCCGACCCTTCATCAGCGTCGCCATACCCTCCTGAATCAGCCGCTCAGTCTCGGGATCGACCGAGCTGGTCGCCTCATCCAGAATCAGAATTTGAGGATCGGCCACCAGTGCGCGGGCGAATGAGAGTAACTGCCGCTCGCCGCGACTGAGATTGCCGCCTCGCTCGGACAATTCCGTCTCATACTTATCCGGCATCCGCTCGATAAAATCGTGCGCCGCTACCATCGTACAGGCGTCGACGACTTTACCGCGATCGAACCCGTTCGATGACAGTGACACGTTAGCCGCGACATTGCCCGGGAACAAAATAATATCCTGCAGGACGAGTCCGAACTTGGCCCGAAGCTGATCCTTCGGAATATCCCGGATGTCGATGCCGTCGACGATGATTCTTCCCTTCTGCGGATCATAGAAACGCAGAAGTAAATTGATCACGGTCGATTTTCCGCCGCCGGTCACACCGGCGAGAGCGAAGCGCTTGCCTCGCGGAATCTCGAACGAGACATCCTTGAGGGCATAGGTGCCGTCATCCTTATAAGAGAACGACACGTTGTCGAACACGATGCTGTCCTTGAACTTCGGCCACGCCACCGGGCGTACGGACTCGGGCACGATTTCATGCGTATCCAGAAGTCCGAAGATGCGCTTGGCGCCGGCGACGGCCTTCTGTACCGCCGCAATTTCCTCGGCCGCCATGTGCACCGGCTCCATGAACATCCTGATGTACGAGATGAACATGACCAATGTCCCGATGGAGATATTACCGGCTCCGGCCCATTTCGCACCGACATAGATGACGGCACCAATGATGATATTCTCGAACAGGAAAATCCCGTTAAACATCACGACAACCAGCAGCTCGGCCTTGACCTCCGGGATATATTTCCGGCGGTTGGCCTCGTACAGCCGCTTCCGGGCCATGCGAATCTGGTTGAATATCTGGACGATTTGCATCCCCTGGAGCAGTTCCGTCAGCGTCGCCGTGATGTCGGCCATCCGCTTGCGGATGACCAGCCACTTCGGTGTCGTCAGCCGATGATAGATGTACAGCGCCGTCAGGATAATCGGGATAAACACGGCCACGATCAAAGCCAATCGCGGCGCGACGATGAACATCCAGATAAACATGCCGATGATGAGCAGAACCGCGCCGACCATCGCCACCACGGTGTTGGTGAACATCATTCGCAGCGCCTCGGTATCCGACTCAACCCGGGCCATCAGCCGTCCGATCGGGTTACGATCGAAAAACGACACGGCCATTTCAAGGATATGATCGAAGAGCGTTTTCCGCAGCTTCGTCATCACCTTCTGGCCGATGATTTCCATCCGGATCCGGAAGATGAAGTTGAGAATGAGAAACACTCCCTGCGTCAATACATACAGGCCGGTCGTCATCAACAGGCCGTTGTAGTCCTTGCCGGCAATATTAATATCGATGGCTCGACGTATAAACTCCGGTCCCGCCAGGTAAATGACTTTCGATGCCGCCAGCAGGGCGAAACAGATAACCAGCCACGCCACATGCGGTTTCAGGAGAGGGAGAAGGCGTCCGAACGCTTTTTTCGAACTGATGTCGTCGTGCTTTTCGTCTTCGAAATATGCTGCCTGCATTGCAAAACTCCGTTGTTTACCGCCGCGACCCGGCGGAGTGTTAGTAAGTGGTGCAGTACGACGGAGTTAGTGAATCAATATTGAATAAAAAACCCGCCGGACTGCGATTCGATCCGGCGGGTCGTGATTTTACCTGTATGTATACTTACGTATAGTCTGCTACAGTAACCTCCGCAACCGCTGGACCGCCTCAAGAGAGCACGATACCTGAATCAAATATGTAATCTGATTAGTCATATTAGTCGTGGTACTCCTTTTGGGTATTTAGCTGATGATACCCAAGAGCGTTAAGTTTTGGATAAACTTGCTCATCAAGTTTCTCCGGTTGCGGTTAATGTAACAAATCAACTTTTCGGTTAACGAGTTCAATGTAGAAATGTTTCACCGAAAGTCAAGATTTTTTTTCAAAGAAAATATAAATGTGATACTAAACCTCGGATACCACGCGCGTTCCCGCAATCATATCGTGGATACAGCGGCGATCATCCCGGAAAATGAACAACACATCGACCAGCCCATATAATGGGATAAAGCCAAGGATGGCGTTCAGCAGAAATCTGAGTAAGAAATTCGTCACGAATCCGCCATTTTCATCCGTGTCTATTTTCACGATCTTTATATTCATTACTTTCTTGCCGATCGTCTGACCGAAAACCGTCAGCAAATAGCCTTGATATGCCACTAGCCCGATGATACCGAACGGGACGAACATCGGTTCGTTGATGGAAAAGGCGATGCCATAAATAAGAAATACGATAGCTGCATCGATAATCGCCGCCAGGAGGCGCGAGCCGCGTTCGGCGTCGGCCCAGGTCGCGCGGACGGCCTGAGGGCGAGCCATTGTCGGCGGCTGCATGGTAGGAGGGGCCATATTTTCCATAACTTCTCCTTTGAAGGGTTTTTACTCTTCCGGTATATCAGATAATGTCGGCCTCCCCGAGTATAACCTGAAACAGGGCAGCGATTTTGCCCCAAATTTCAACCCATCTGCGTAAAATTTGCACTGCCAAATGCCTAAAAATGTGATACAAATGCAAATTTCTGGGGAAATTTCTATTGACAATTCCAATAAATTTACATCTATTTAACATATAAAGGGTATACTTAAAGAAGAAAGCTCTTTACAAGTTTTACTTTTCTTGTATGGCAATTCGTATTAAATAGTGAATTGATATTAAAAACGAACCGAGTACTATATAATAGTACAGGAGAGTTTATATGCGTATGATAAGTGCCTTAGAAGTGGCAAAGATGTTTATTAAATGGGGTGCCGATAACGGTGATTCCATTACTAATTTAAAAATGCAGAAACTGCTTTATTATGCACAGGCATGGCATTTAGTTAATTTTGGGAAAAGACTTTTTTTTGATCCTATTGAGGCTTGGGAGTTCGGACCTGTTGTTTCCAATGTATACCATAGCTTTAAAAAGCACGGTTACGATTCTCTACCGATTCCTAAATCAGTTAGCAATATTGAGGAGAGACTTAAAAAAGGCCAGCTTAAATACTTAAAAGAGCTATTCTTAATATTTAATGACTTTTCTGCGACTGCTTTGGTGAGTATGACTCATAGCGAATCACCCTGGAAAGACAACTTTAAGAAGGGTTATAATAATGAAATTCCTGTTCCGGAATTAAAAAGTTTTTATACAAAGATGTATGATAAGCAAAATGGGTAAAAAGAAAGACAAAACCCCAAAACCGACAATACACTTAAAAAAATCCGGGAAGACTCCTGATTATCAACAACTTAAGAAGTCTATTCCATATCACCAACAAAAACCAGTCTTTTCCTTTTTAGACTGCGATCTACAAAACAAGGAATATAAGCCTGGAAATATAACCAATGATAAAATTTGGCATAAATTCATCCAAAGGCTTACCAATTTATCAAACTTAACTTGGGGTGAAATAGAAAGATTCCATGATTATCATGCACATCCATTCAGTTGGAATCAGGCATCAGTGAACTGTCATACCAAGTGTTTTCATGATTACCCCCCTTATCAATTCGCAATAGATAGGCAACCTCGAATTATTGGCTTTTTCGACCGAGATAGCATTTTCCACATTGTCTGGTTTGATAAAGATCACACAGTTTTTCCCGGCAAGTAATTTTTATCGTTTTACTCTTTACGCCGCAAGAAAATAGCGTTATGTTATCCTTATCTATGATGCGCGATATCTTTCAACTGCTCCGCCCCCATCAATGGGTTAAAAACGGCATTGTCCTGGCCGGGCTCATCTTTTCCGGGCATGCCCTGCAGACCGCCAATGTCGTCGATGCCCTCATCGCGACGCTGATTTTCTGCCTGCTCTCATCGACGGTGTATGTCATTAATGATATCGCCGATGCCGAGGCCGATCGGCGGCATCCGGGCAAGGCCAATCGCCCGATTGCCGCGCGGCGAATCACTCCCGGAACGGCTGTAGTCATTGCAATACTTCTCGGCGCCGGATCACTGACCTGGGCATGGTTCTTACACTTCGGATTTTTCCTGACCGCCCTGGGATATCTTATCCTGAATATTCTGTATTCGTTCTGGCTCAAGCATATCGTGCTGATCGATGTCATGAGCATCGCCACCGGATTCGTGCTCCGAGCCCTGGCCGGAGCGCTCGTTATCAATGTCGATTTCTCCGGCTGGCTGTTGATTACATCATTCCTTTTGGCGATGTTTCTGGCCCTCGGTAAACGCCGCCACGAAATGGTACTACTCGAAGACGGCGGCAAGAATCATCGGAAAATCCTCGAGCAGTATTCCACCTATTTTCTGGATCAGCTCATCTCTATCGTAACTCCTGCCGTTTTAGTCTGCTATCTCATCTATGTTATCTCTCCCGATGTCAGGCAACGGCTGGGGACCGATTATTTATACCTGACCATTCCTTTTGTCATTTACGGTATCTTCCGATATTACTATCTGATTCACCGCGAAAATAAGGGCGGATCGCCGACGCGGATTCTCCTCACCGACGGTCCGATATTAACGACCGTCCTGCTCTGGCTGGGCACGTCGCTGTTACTGTTGTACTATTTTTAACCGCGATAAAGCTGAAAACCGCGTACCATCCTGTGCGGCTCGACCGGCAAAACTTGACATCGCGGCCTTCCGTGACTATTTTGACGGCATACTTTTGAACCCGAAGACGAGGTAGTATGGGAAACTCAAACGAAGTCTACGTGTCCGAAGAAGGACTCGAAAAAATGAAACAAGATCTGCATCACCTGAAATACACCAAGCGGCCGGAAATCGTCGCCGAAATCAAGCGGGCGATGGAGATGGGCGATTTGTCGGAAAATGCCGAATACCACGCCGCCAAGGAAGCGCAGACGCACATCGAGCGGCAAATAGCAGAGCTTGAATTCAAGCTGTCCCGAGTCAAGGTGATCAGGCGGGATGACGTCGCCAAGGGGAAAGCATATTTGTTCGCCAAAGTCACGATTGTCGATCTCGATGACGACGAGGAAGAAACGTACACGCTGGTATCGCCGGAAGAGACCGATATCAAGAATAATTGTATCTCGATAGAGTCGCCAATCGGTAAGGGGCTGCGCGGAAAGGAAGTCGGCGATGTCGTTGATATTAAAGTCCCGGCCGGTGTCCTGAAATACAAAATCACGAAAATCGAATAGTCTGTTAATCTAATAGACTTGAAAAAGCCTCTCAACAATACGAGGGGCTTTTTGTTATGTAACGCCCAGCAACCAAGTTAGGTGAATAACCTAACAAAGCACCAGTCATTGCGAGAGGCGCGTCCGCCTGGGCGAACCAGCGACGTGGCAATCTCAGGATATCTGCATAAAGCACAAAAGATTGAATCAGCACACACTACTCCCCCTCCTTTCCAGGGCGTGTTGAAAAACCTATTACATGCACGAGTCATCGCGGGCCCTTCATAGGGCGTCGCGATCTCAGGATTTATGCGACAGGCACTTGCCAATGATGTTACCTGTGTAACCCAAGGCTCTGCCTTGGGAATCTTTGGCGAGTTTTCTTTCTTACCGTCATTCCGAGAAGCGATGCCTTCTTAGGCGAGCGACGAGGAATCTGCTCTTGTCTCTTCATCCCCTCTCGGTAAGGGTGCCCGAGTCTTCGAGGGCAGGGTGTGTTTTCGCGCATTCCGCACGATGTCAGTCCGCCGCCGATGGGCCACCCGGGAGCCGATTACTCTATCTTATCAGACTTTTGGAGATTGTGACGTGCACAAAGTATGCGTACATTATCTGCGGTTATACTGGTTCCCCCTTTGGAATAGGGGAGATCATGATCAAAGTGAAGTTCATCTTTAGCCCCACATATAACACATTTTCCTTTGTCTCGAATCCAGACTTCCTTTTTTATCTCGCTTGGAATAATTCTCGAACGTGTTTTTAAAGTTTTCCTTTTGCAATCACTTCCCCCAATATCGAAATCTGTTTCAGATAATTTAAAAATAAATACTTTGCGGTTGTTGTCGCCCTTCACGAATGTATAGTCAACAAGATTAAAAAAACCTTTCTCTGACCATACTCCAGAGATTAGTTTTTCATAAACACGAATAATTTCAGGTTTTCTTGTTCCGTTCTTATAATCATCTACTGCTTTTGCAAATTTCCCATTTTGCGTCAATTTGCCAGACATTGTAGTCCTCGGCTGATCAAATTTCTTGGGAAATTGGCAATCTTTTGTCTTTGGCAGATCATGTCCTTCATACTCAATACTAATACCATCATCACAGATTTTGTCATTGTAGGGGGCATTTGATCTTTGCGACATTAGAATAACAGAATAGTTTGCGTTTAACCGATAATTCATCCCCCTTTGTAGAGTCTGAATATTCTCATTATCACACATTTCTCGAAAAGATATAATTTGATCTTTCATTCTCAGCTCTATAAATATTAAATCATTGAAATAACAATATAACATTTAGATTTTACGCTGGCATAGATTATTTTCTGAAAATCGGATGATAGACCGGTACTCGATTTGTCATCCCGCCAAACTTATTTCCACTTTCGCACCAACTTCGCTGCTGATTCGCATCACTACTCCTATATATAAAGGAGATTCTATCCGTGCGCCCGAATGCGAAAAATCGCAAAAAAATTTTTTCCTATCCGAGGGATAAGATATTGTCCCACAAGGGGCATTTTTGCGAAACCAACGTATAGGGATGATAAGATTTGACATGCCAACGACATACGAAAATTCGGGGCAAAAACACATTTCTGTTATGCCGCAACAACTTATCCCTCGTATAAGTTTGATTTTGGGGTCGAAAATACCGTGAATTTGCATTAAAAAAGGGCAGGCCGCGGGTGCGACCTGCCTGATATTGATAGACTGGTATCCATGCGGCGCACCCATTCGGTCCGCTCGCACAGCCTGTCTGTCCAATCCGATATCTCTACAGCGAGTACTTGCCGAAATCTTCCGGGTCGATCTTCTTCAGGCGATCGGCCAGCGATTCCGGCGGTCCGGATGGCGGCATCTTCTTCTGTTCGCCGTCTTCCTGTTCGTCCTCCTGATTGATGAACAATTCCTCGTTCACGAAAATCGGACACTGCGCCTTGAGCGCAAGGGCAATCGAATCGGAGGGGCGCGCATCGAGGTCGATGTGTTTATCGCCGAGTTTGATGTGCAGGCGCGCATAGAACGTCTGCTCTTTCAACTCGGTGATCTCGACCTTTTCAATTTTGCCGCCCAAAGCCAAAACAGCGTTTTTAAATAAATCATGGGTCAACGGCCGCTTGGAACCAAGCCCGGAAATTTCCATGGCGATCGCCCAAGCCTCGTTGTGACCTATCCAGATAGGCAGAACCTTATTGAGTTCTTCCGAGGCGAGGACAACGACCGGGGAATTGGACACTAGGTCCATCGCCAGACCGTCGATCTGGATTTCAACCATCCCCATGCGCTTACGCTTTCTTTTCGACTATGAGCTTGACGTTCGCTTCCACTTCCTTATCGATTCTGAGTTTGATCGTGTACACGCCGAGCGCCTTGATCGGCTCGTCAAGCTGAATCCAGCGGCGCTCGACGGCGACGCCGGCTTCCTTAATCATATCGGCGATGTTGTGGGTCGTGACGGAACCGAACACCTGGTCTTCCTCGCCGACCGCGAGCTGCGTATTGAGCGTCAATTTTTCGACGTCATCGCGAATCTTCTCGGCTCCCCGGCGACGTTTCTTGTCGCGGAGATCTTTTTCCTTCATGACATTTTCAATCGAGCGCAGATTCCCTTTGGTCGCGGGAATGGCTAGATTGCGGGGGATCAGAAAATTGCGAGCATAACCGCTTTTCACATTCACGGTTTGTCCGCATTTTCCCACTTTGGCTAAATCATCGGTTAATATCACCTTCATGACATCTATTTCCTTTCGCTATTTTACTTACCCTAAGGTGTGCGCTTTTGTTTTCCGAAAATCGAAAAAGCTGTCGAACAGCCCGATCACTGCCGCCAGAATAAATCCGGCCAGCCCCGTGATGAGCATCCCGATATAAAAGACGACTTTCAAAAACATCGGCATGCGCAGTTTCCGCAGCAGATGTTCCATGAACGACAGCCCGGTTACGCAGTAGACGATGGACAGGATAAGCAGGATGTTATCGGCAATCATTCGATTGTATCCATCGAACGCGAGTCGGACTATCAGCGCAACACCGAAAATATACAGCAGATATTCCGGGATCTTCCAGTACAGGAACGATCCGAATCCGGGGAAGTAACTGTCGCGCCGCAGATAATACCATTCAATGAGGATCAAGGCGATAAACACTTGTATCATCCCTGACATGATCAGCATGCCGGGCGTCAGGTGATTCACCATCCGCAACCCCATTTCGATTTTATCGCGGGCGCCATTTATTGTTTCGATTCCATAGCCTTGTGCCTGGAAAGTCGACACGATTGCCTTCTCTGCCATATCCGCAAACTTCGTGAATCCGGCCGCCATGATATCGGCCGTCTGTATATAGTACCAGAGCATGGCGACAGCGATGGCCAATGAGGCGACAATAAAGGCGACACCTGCCCGGCGCCCCTGATTTATCGCGACGCCGGCCAGCAGCGGCGCGATGATATCGCGGCATAATTCAGGCAGGAGATACGACACCGGCTTTATGGAACCTAACACCAGACTTCCCAGGATAATGGCGACAATGAAACCGCCGATGACATACCACACCCGTTGTTCCACGACGGCCATCATGACGGCCAGCGCGGTCACGATCTGGAGCAAATACCCGATCACGGGTATGAGGGCCAGAAACGGTGATGCGGCGGTAAGAAACGCCGCGGTGACAGGTATGACATATCGGGATCTCATGTGCCCTGGAATCCCGCTTTACTTAAAGGTTTCCGCGACGAACGGCAGAATCGCCAGATGGCGGGCGCGTTTGATCGCAATGGTGAGCGTCCGCTGATGGCGGGCGCAGGTTCCGGAAATACGGCGGGGAATAATTTTCCCACGCTCGGTAACAAACCGACGAAGCACCCGGTCTTCTCTGTAGTCGATGACGTCAATTTTGTTTTCGCAGAAGCGACAGTGCCGTTTGCGGCGCTTGTCCGCGAATTTCGATTTTTTCTTTCTATTAAAAGCCATGGTTTTTCTCTCTACGTTTTAAGGTTGTACGCAACGACCTATTCGTCGTCGGAATCATCTTCCATATCGTCATCGTTCCTGTCAAAATCATCGTCGTCGCGACGGCGATGATTGTCGTAGCGATCCCGGCGATGGGGACGATGATGGTCGCCGTGGCCGCGGTCGTGGCGGTCCATCAGCGCGCTTTCCATGATGTTGGTCACTTCCTGATACAGACAGGTCAGAAAACGCAGACAGTTTTCATCCATGCGGAAGCGGCGCTCCAGCTCATTGACCAGGGCTCCGTTGCCTTCATAGACCAGGCTGATGTAGTATCCCTGCGTCAGCTTCTTGATCTCGTAAGCCAGTTTCCGCATGCCGATGCGGTTTTCCTTGACCATCGTACCGCCATTGGCGCCGATAAGCTCGACGACCTCTTTGATGCGCTGATCAAGTCCGGCTTCTTCTAATTGGGGATTTAACACAAAGGTGGTATCGTATACGGACATATACGTTCTCCCTTCGGACTAAGGTTGACCCCGGACTCATTGATCCGGAGTAGGAAAAACATTTCGATTATTAAATTGTCTAATCGCCGGTTCGAGGCCGTGGTCGATCAGTTCGACGAGCGCCTCGATTCCCAATGTTATCATTTTATCGACAATTTCGCGCTCCGATTGACTGAATGTCCCGAGCACGAACTCGGGAATCAAATCGGTATTTTCGCGGCAATACTCCGGCAGGGGTCCGATACCCAGGCGCAGGCGCGGGAAGCAGTCGGTCTCGAGGGATTCGATAATTGAGATCAAACCCTTGTGGCCGCCGTCCGAGCCGGATCGTCTGAGGCGAATCCGTCCCAGCGGAATATTGAAATCGTCGACGATGACAAAGAGCTGCGCGGGTTCGGCATTAAACATCGTCAATGCCTCGACCGCCGCCCAACCGGATCGGTTCATGAACGTTTCCGGTTTCACCAGGAACCAGTCATCGACAGTGGTGGCAATTTTTTGGAATGCGAACCCGTTTGCCCGTCCCGATTCGATGACCGGATACCGTTCCGTGAGGCGTTCGATGGCTTCAAAACCGATATTGTGCCGGGTGTTTTGATACCTGAGGCCGGGGTTTCCCAGCCCGCACAAAATATTGACCACGCGCCACCTCTCGGAAGTCGTTTCCGGCGGACTTGCAAAATACTACTTCACAATGATTTGTCAAGTCGATTCTGGGGTGAAAAAATATATTACGGTTTTGACACAGATTGTTGGCTTAAGGGCTTGCTTTTTTTCTTAAAATGTCGTATGTCTAACTAATAAATATGATGATAACAAAGAAAATCCTTTACTCATATAACTTTTTGTCATATTTTGACAGTATATGATAGGAGTCAGAGCTATATAGTGTAATTAGAAAATTCGCCGGGCGGGGGGCGCAAACGGACCGCCCCTGTTCTACCGGCCTACAATAGAGAGTTCTTGATAGGTGTTGGCGGGAGCCAACCAACACATACAACAGAGGAGTTGTCGTGATTAACAATCGTACCGAGTATGCCATACGAGCACTATGGCAGTTGTCTGAGTCGAAGGATTTCTTTTCGACATCCGAGAAAATCGCTCAGGCTCAGGAAATCCCGGGTAAGTTTCTGCCTCAGATCCTGTCCGACCTTTCGCGTGCCGGCCTGGTACGCTCCGTTCGTGGTTATGGCGGCGGTGTTCGCCTGTCACGTCCCCCGGAAAAGATCAAATTACTCGAGATCCTGGAAGCTATCCAGGGAACCATTTTCCTGTACGACTGCCTGAAGGGCCCGATCGATTGCCACAAGGAACCTGATTGCAAGCTTATTGGCGTCTACAAGAAGGCCCAGGATGCAATGAAGGCTGAATTTGCCAAGGTATCTCTCACCGACTTGCGCGGAAAAAAGGCAAAGAAAAAATAGCCGACCGCTCATGAAGTATTTTTTATCCCGGATGCGATCGCATCCGGGATAATTGCCCTTTGTTAGTTCTTTATCATCGCATGCGAGCCATCAGTATCGACGGCATCATGCGCGAATTACTGCATCCATTCAAAAATGCATCATATATACTGGTGATGACCGACAGGCCCGGTTGGATGGTGATATTTATGTGAATGCGGTTACTATTTGCAGGCAGGACGGTTAGAAAAAGTACTGTTTTAACGGGTATATATCGACCCGGCGACGGCAGTTCGCACTACAAAAAATTTGTGCGTCCAACCCGTTATCAACAGGGGTATTATAAAATAGACGGTTTAAAATTCGGGACGCCCCTTGACAGCCTCACGGCAAACACCTATCTTAACAGCGGAACTCAATGAAAGATAACGTGTTAGTATTATGTGGATAACTTTTTACAGGGACACTATTGTGTTATCGTTCAAGGCCTTTGGGGTGGATATTTTGGGGGCTCGAATTGTGGATAATTGGGCATCTTGACCGTTGTATCTTACCAACCTATTGAGTAACAATCAAAAAGGCTTTTGAGTTATCAACAGGAGTTGTGGAAAAACGTTATTAGAGGGGTACGACTATATGTCAACCATTGGCGACCATGGAAAGGTTTGGGACGACTGCCTGCAATACATCTCTCACCGCATTAAAAAGCAGTCTTTCTCTACCTGGATGAAACACACCAGTGGCGCTTCTGACGGAAACGGGGGAATCAAGATATTGGTTCCCAATCAGTTCGTGGCCGAATGGATCGAGGAACATTACGGCGACCTCATTGACGAGGCGCTGGTTCAGTCGTGTGGTCATGAAGTACCGTTCAGTTTTTCGGTCAACAAGGACAATGAGGGGCAAACGGAATTGAATTTTCATGCGAAACCCGAAGCACCGGTTATCTCGCATGCCATCGAGACCGCTCCTGTGCGATCGCAGGAGGCTCGGGCTGCTGCCGCGATGCTGAATCCCAGGTATACTTTCGAAAATCTGGTCGTCGGCAAGTTCAACGAATTTTCGTATGCGGCCTCGATGGCCGTCGCAGATTCCCCGGGTGCGACGAAATACAATCCGCTATACATTTATGGCGGCGTGGGGCTCGGCAAAACCCATTTATTACAGGCGATCGGTCATCACATCATCAATAGCGCGCCGGGAAAACGGGTGATATACGCCACCTCGGAAAAATTTACATCGGATTTCATCGATTCGATTTCAAGCAACAAGACGACCGATTTCATCAATCAGTATCGCAATGTCGATGCGCTTCTTATTGACGATGCGCAGTTCTTTGCCGGTAAGGAATCCACGCAAGAGCAATTCTTCCATACATTCAACGCCCTGTACAATGCCGGAAAACAGATCGTTCTGTCATCCGACCGGGCGCCCAAAGACATTAAGGGTATGGAAGAGCGACTCTTATCGCGATTCTCCTGGGGCCTTGTTACCGACATTCAGGCGCCGGACCTGGAGACTCGTATGGCGATTCTCCGGCGCAAGGTCGAGGCGGAAAATATCAGTATCACCGAGGATGTAATCTCATTTATAGCCAATTCGGTCACGAGCAATATCCGGGAATTGGAAGGCTCGTTAATTCGCCTTTTGGCCTATGCCTCGCTCCGCGGTGTTGAAATTACGCATGACACGGCCGAAAAGGTCCTGTGCGATGCCTTCCGGACCAGAAAACGCTCGATTACGATCGGTGCCATTAAGAAGAAAGTATCCGACAACTTCGAAATCGACGTCGAATTGCTGGCGGCTCGGAAAAAGACGAAAAATATCGCCAGAGCCCGCCAGGTTGCGATGTATTTATCGCGCAGTCTGACATCCAGCTCGCTGGAATCCATCGGAGAAGAGTTCGGGGGCCGCGATCACAGCACCGTGATACACGCCTGTAATCTCATCGAAAACATGATGAATTCGGACAGCAATTTCCGGCAGCGCATAGACGGCATTATTCGGACTATCAACGGGTGATGTGTATAAGCTGTGAGTTGTGATGACGAGAAATTGTTTACAAATGGAAACTACCGGTGAAATGTTGGCAGGTGACGAGTTGAAAACAATAGTTGACAATAAAATCAACACCGTTTTACATTATTTCCCGGATGGTATAAACTCATCTGTCAGGAGTTTACGGACCTAAACCGTGTGTTGTACACATATGAACACCGCTTATTATTCTTATTCTTTATATATATAAAATAGAATAATAAGAAAGAGGTGTGAATAACATATCAAGGAGCAACTCGATGAAATTCTCACTTCCCAAATCTCGCCTCACCGGATACCTGCAGTCCGTTTTGTCGGTTGTCCCGGCGAAGTCGACACTACCTATCTTATCAAATATTCTACTCGAGTGTCTGGACAAGAAACTCAAACTATCCGCAACCGATCTTGATGTGACGATTACCGCGACAATCGATGCCGAAGTTTCCAAGAAGGGATCCGCGGTCATTCCCGGCCGCATGCTTTTTGATATCGTAAAAGATTTGCCTGAATCCGAAGTAACATTCGAAGGCACTGCCAATCGTGTGGAAATAAAGGTCCCGAACGGATCATATAAGCTCGGTGGTGTGTCGCCCGATGAATTTCCCGAATTGCCTATTGTTAATTTAAAGAAACAAGTTACCGTCGAAGCCGATGCGCTGGTCAATATGATCAAGCGAACGACGTTCGCATGCAGCAACGATGAAACGCGCCCGGCATTGAACGGTGTGCTCTGGCAGACCAAGGGCGATAAAATGACGATGGTGGCCACCGACGGCCATCGTTTGGCGAAAGTTTCCGTTGAGAATAAAAAGCTCAAAGGGCTCAATGACGACGTGATTATCCCGCCGAAGGTGCTCGATCTGATTCCGAAGTTCATCGATGATCAGAAGGAAATCGGAATTATCTTTGAGGAAAACCGTATCGTGTTCAATCTGGATGATGTGATCGTCAGCTCGCGGTTGATCGAGGGTCCGTATCCGAATTATGAAGCCGTTATTCCGGAAACTGCGGATAAGAAGATGATTATTGCGCGCAATGATTTGTCATCGTCGGTGCGCCGCGTGGCGATTTTATCGAACAGCCTGACGCATCAGGTGAAGTTCAGCGTGAAGAATAATCAGTTGATGCTCTCGACGACCAACACGGATGTCGGCGGTGAGGCGAAGGAAAACCTGGCGTGCGAGTTCAAGGGTGAATCGATCGAGATCGGATACAATGCCGGCTATGTGAATGATATTTTGAACAAGCTGGAGAGTGACGAGGTCGTATTCGAGTTGTCGACGCCCGTGTCTGCGGGATTGATTTATTCGTCGGAAATAAACAAGGAAGATTTTCTCTGTCTGCTGATGCCTCTGAGACTGACTGAATAGAAAAGCAAGAGAAGGGCTATAGAGTGAGAGAGGAGACTCCGGCGGTGCAAACCGCCGGGGTTTTTTTGTGGGATTACTTCTGTGCATCCCGCTGTTGTTGCAATGCCTGGGCCCGTAATGCATATTCCCTTGCCTTTTCCTTATTTCCCATTTTATAATGTAAATGCGCCATATTTTCTAGTGTTCTCATATAAGACGGATGCAATACCCCAAGCGATTTTTTGATAATATTTAATGTTTGTTCATACAGCGGTTCGATTCCATCATATCTGCCCTGATTATAATACAATACAGCAAGATTGTTAAGCCGTATTGCATAATTGGGATGTCCCACTCCAATCGTCTTTCTGTCTATTTCAATAGCCTTTTTATACAGCGGTAAGGCTTCATCGTATCGCCCTTTAGATTCATACAATCCGGCAAGATTGTTAAGCCACATTACATATTCCGGATGATGTTCACCAAGTGTCTTTTTCCCAATATCAATAGCCTGTTTAAACAACGGTTCGGCATCATCGTATCGGCCCTGTTTATAATACAATCCGGCAAGGTTGTTAAGCCATGTTGCATAATCATGGTGATTTTCACCAAGTGTCCTTCTCCAAATATCCATAGCCCCTTTATACAATGGCTCAGCTTTTTCATATTGTCCTTGTGAGTGATATAATAGGGCAAGATTGTTTAACCGTATTGCATAACTTGGATGATTGATACCGAGTGTGCTTTCACAAATTTCAATGGCTTGTTTATATAGACGTTCGGCTTTATTATATTCTCCTTGTACGCGATATAATTCGGCAAGATTGTTAAGGCAAGTGGAATAATTATGATGGGTTTGATTCGAAGCCTTTTCTAATATTGAGAGAACACTTTTATATAGCGGTTCGGCTTCATCGTATCGGCCCTGTTTATGATACAGTGAGGCAAGATTATTTTTTGCACCTGCCAAACTTGTTTGTAATTTCTCAACCTTTTTATTTTCCAATAAACCTACAAGGATTATATGATATTGTTCTACAAAATTCCATTGTGCGGCCTCAAAAAACACTTCAAGCGAATGAGAAATCCAGTTTCCTAATAGTTGTATAGGAGCAAAAATAAATACATGATAGAATGCCTCATTGAAATCCTTTTTGGATTTGTCTGATACATTTATTGGTTTTAATTCCTGTAGTGGTTTGTTATAATATTCAAATAGGGTAATATGAACTTTAGCGTTTAATTCTTCTTCGTTTTTCCAGCAATAGTCCTGCAAATGCTCTCGCATCAGGTCGTGCATGGTGTATGAGTTATCAACACCTTTTTTTATGAATGAATAGTGCTCAACGTCATCCATTTCAACATTGGCTACTTTCGCTGGGAAATTCTCACTCAATAGTTTATAGATATCATCATTCCAGAATCTCGGCGCCGACAGCAGTTTGAGGGCCTTAAGATGCTGTGCGTTGACATTCCGGCAAAACCGTGTACGAATATCCTCAAACGTTCCGCCGAAATCATCAATCGTCGGAGTCTTTCCTGAATTGATAATATTGCAAAATCGTCAATCGACAGATCGATATAAAATGGAACGCCTTCACTACTTTTGTAAATCTTGTCTCTAATCTCCGCATCGGGTATATGGTTCTGTGACATGTAGTCGTCGGCGAATTTCGGTTCAAGCTCCACTACTTCATGCTGAATTAATCTATTGGAGTTCCAGAATGAATTACGTTTTTCCCATGTCAAAGGACGTCTGCCTGTAATTACAAACATTGTTCGGGTAGAGGCCTTGGCAAGATCGACGATCCACTTATCTTTGGCTTCCTGTAGCGGTTCATCCTTAGAGTCGCCCCAGATTTTTTCATAAGTGTCGATAAAAATCACGACGGGGAGGCCGGTTTTTTTGAAATGACTCGCTAAGTCTTCTGCGATGAAGGCAGGGAAATATTTGACTATTTGATGCGTTTCCAAAGAACTAATCTGCTGTAATAGCTCGTTACCGCGGGTCCTCCACCATTCCTGAGAGCTTTTTGAGATAGTGCCAAGCAATTTACCAATCTTGGGCGCCCATCCGATAATGGGCGTTTTTGCGATAACTCCGGTGATTTCAGATAGTATCTCCGAATGACCCAACAGGGCAAATGATTTAGTGCTGAGTTGTAAATCCGGATATGCTTTTGCAAAGTACACAGCGTATGCGATATCAAATACTGGAAATTTGACTCCATACTGTGAGTGAATCCTTTCGCGTATTTGAAGGGTTCCGGATTCTGGCGTGTGGAATAGTGTTTCCTCAAGATCGATTTGCACGCCAATGGCTTTACTATAGACATTGGTTAACGTCTCAGTCATCAGCTTTTTGCTTATTTCAGACTTGCCAATTCCGGCGACGCCGTGGAAGACTAAGACCATCGGTTCGGCGGATTCGTCGCCGATGGCTGTCGTGCCGAATTTTGCCGCGAGCGCCTGGCGGAAAATCTCGATTTCTTTCTCGCGCCCGACAAATATGTCTTTTCGCTGAATGAGTGCCATGCGATTTCCCAAAATCCTTGCCTGTTATACCGGCAGCGCGCATAGATATTCAATAGAAGTATAATATATGTACTCAGGAAAAGCAATTGGACAAGCGGTGGGTGGGGGAGGCAAGAGCAGATTCCTCGGCGCGATGCCAGGGAGGGCATCGCTTCTCGGAATGACTCATTAATCCCATGGCGAAGCCATGGGATACAGCTGATAGGCAGGCGAAGCCATGGGTTATAGCCATAGGATGGAGTTTTGGAGTTGATTCTTGCGGGCCGGAGGACCCGGCCCCTACCACGGAATTGGCAGGTCCCATTTGGGGACCTGCCCTATTGTCATTCCCGAGAGGTCGTCATTCTTATTGCGATCGAGTCGGGAATCCAGAGCGGCGCTTGATCATACTGTCTCTGGATTCCCGTTTACACGGGAATGACAAAGAATACTTCGTATTCTTTTGGCAGGAGCACAGGGCTCCTGCCCTACGGTTATAATTTAGCAAGATGCTACTTTACTACGCGGAGGGCGTCGTCGACCGAGATCAGGATCGGTTGGATGGAGATGTCCGAGCCGACCGCGTTCTTCATCCACATCTGTGGAATCACGCTGCCGCGCGAGCACATCCGCTCCATCTCGGCGCCGAGGTTTTTGCCCTCGAGGTGCTTCTCGATCTGGAACTGCATCAAGAATCCCAGCGGATATTCGGCCAGATACAGCGGATAGCCGATCATGTGCGAATAGATCCCGAGTATAATCTCGTCTTTCGTACCGAAGGCCGGTGCGAAGTATTTGTTCCAGACTTCCTTGGCTGCGGAAATAGTCGCCTGCTTGAGCGCCTCGGCGTCGGCCTCGGGATGCTGATACAGCCAGTTCCAGATTTTCATGTCGACCAGCGACACACCCATGATTTCGCATGCCGACCAGAAGAGGTCGAGGCAGTTCAGGTGCTGCGTCATTTCATCGCTTCCGTTCATGCCGAGGATTTCCAGGTCGCGATTCTGGAAGACAAACGCGAAGGCCTCGGAGAAGGCTGAGAACGGCACGCCGTGAATCATGTGATGATCGACTTTGTGCAAGGACAGCGTCTGTTCGACGGTGTGGCCGAGTTCGTGCATGCCGGTGTTGAAGCCTTTGTAATCCATGCCGCCGGAGGGGACGCGCGTCCGCAGATGCGCCTTGCCTTCGCGCATTGATGCACCCCAGGCGTGCCCGGCGCCTCGCGAGGCGTCGACTTCGATCTTAGGCACGATGAATTCGACCTGTTCATCCGAGAATCCGAGTGTGGATAAGATGTTCGATAAATCCTTTTCGAAGGCCTCGATGTTGGCATAGCGAGCCGATACTTTCTTGTTGAGCTCCTCGTCGGAGATGGCGCTGCGCGCCTTGAATCCGTCATACCAGATATCGTAGGGGCGCAGGTCGCGGCCGAGGCGCTTCTTGATTAATTCCGCGACGGCTTTTATCTGCGGGGCCGACAGGAAATCGACAAACAGTTTTTCCACTTCCTTCTCCGGCATCTCGCGCTCGAGTTCGAATTTGCGCCGGAGGTAGGTCGGGAAGGCCGGGTAATAGGCATCGATTTTCCGCATAATGCTGAAGCAGTTCAGAATATGTTGATAGCGGGTGTTCGGTTCGGGATCGGATGGGCCGCCGGTGATGGAATTGTCATAGGGGTTCCATTCGACTTTCGCATTATTGATGGCCGCCTTGGGGATATCCTGGGTCACGATCTTCTTCATGACCTCGAAGATGATTTCCATTTTGTCGGCGGCATCGGTAGCGCTGTAGTGCGCCTTGAGTTCATCGCGCAGGCCCCAGTGGCTGATGAGTTTGAGATCCTTGGCGAAGTGCGCCTTGCCGTTTTTATCGCGGAGGGTGCCCATGTAGATATTGTATTCGGAGATGTAGGTATCCGCGGCGGTGATGATGCTGGATAATTCCTGTTGCAGTGCCGCCGGCACGCGCGATTTGAAGCTGTCGCCGATTCTGGCCAGCGCCCATTGGCGAGCCGTCCAGTTTTCGCCCAGTTTCTTTTTCTCTTCCAGCGAATATTGCGGGAAGTTCAGGAGTATCAGAAAGGCCAGTTTATTTTTGAATAAGTCATCGATCATGTGGGCAGACGGATCGAATTCGCCTAGCAGCATATCGTACGGTTGGATGTCGCCGAGGTCCTCATCGAGCGGCATCCGGAGATTCTGGGCCATGGCATTGAAGTACCCGTGCAGGGTCTCAAATGCGAAATCGAACCGCTCGAAGGCCACATCGAGCTTCTTGTCGTCACCGATGAAAGAATTGAGGCAAAATTCGGAAAAGTTTGCCGCGGTTCCATCCCCCTCGGTCCACAGGGCGGCGGCCTGTTCGACCCCTCGTTCTATGCGCAGTCGTTGTTTATCGCCGTGTTGGGCGATCAGGTCGGAAACGACTTTTTGCCGTATGCCGGATTCTATAAACATCAATCAACTCCTTTATTTGCATATGTATACGTAACAACAATTCAATGTAGAACCGGGTTCATTCTTTAACAAGGAAAAATACGGAAAAGCGCAGGAGATACTGACCAAAAAAGGTCAAAAAAAGTTAAAAATTTTATTTTGCGACTGACAGGTTTTGTCAGGGTCGAACCGTATACTGGAATAGAAGACTTAAACCGCGATAAGGCTTGCGCCTCCTTGTTTGACATTAGAATAAGGATTTGGGGGAGCCACGGGGTCTGAGGCAAGACCGGATGCCCTTACCCGAGGATATCCGAGCCGTAGCAAAAAGCCCGGAAGGACGCACCGGGCTTTTTTATTGGTTGTCAATTTTGTGCAGCGAGTTATTTCAGCAATGCCCTGGCCGAGGCGGCGAAACTGCCGTTCGGATCCAGTTCCAGCGCCTTCTTCAGGTTTTCCTGCGCATCTTTCTTTTCGCCGGCGCGGTGTTGCGCCCGGCCCAGCCAGAAATACAATTCCGCGGTTTTCGGACCGATTCTGAGCGCTTTGATATATTGTGTGCGCGCCAGTTTGTATTTCTTTGCGGCCATGTAGACGTCACCAAGAGTTATATAGCCTTGGTTATTTTCATTGCCGTAAAAGACAATGGCATTTCTGGCCAGCCCCTCGGCTCGAAGCAGGCTGTCAGGGTTATCTATTAAATAGCGAGCGACCCGATCATAGGAATAGGGTATTGTACCGCGCAGATCGATGACCTTCCGATAGCGTACCAGTGCGCCATCGAGATCCCCCTGCCGCTCCAGCATCCGCCCCTGCAATTCGATGGCCGGGAAATAGAGGCTGTCTCTATTCAATATATTATCGATTGCCGCGAGCGCCTTTTCCGGAGACCCATGCTCGAACTGGAATTGCGCGAGGTCACAATGCGGCTGATTTGCATCCGGATATTTCTCCGATAGTGCCGAATAGAGTCGTTCGGCTTTTTCAGTTTCTCCCTCGGCGACATAGAGTCGCGCAAGGATGTTGAGATCGGGGAGATACTCATCGGTGCGTGCATGTAATTGTTCGGCCATTTGTATCGCCTCGGCCGTATCGCCGCGTTTAAGGTATGCATCGCGGAGTCGTGCCATAACCTTGAGGTCGCGCCGGACGCGCAGCGGAAAGTGATCTGCCAAAGCGACTATTGAATCGGCCTCGCCCAGGTAATCGTATGCATCCATCATATAAATAGCATGTTCCGGTTTTGCCTGCGGCAGTTCTACTAATCGTTTGTGGCAGCGCGCCGACATTTGATATTTATTGCTGCGCCGATAATAGTTGGCGGCCCGCTGCATCCAGTCGCCGTTCGACCAGTTGTAAGACAGATTATCGTCAACGATTATTGCGGCCGAATCGGCTACTTCGGGAAAACGCAGTACGAGTTCCGCCTTAAAGAAATCCATATCTTTCAGGTCGGGATAGCGATCGAGCCCCTCTTTGTAATAGGCATATGCGGTTGTGACGTCGCCGTATTCCAATTGCGCGTTTTCGAGTTTAACGTACAGGTAGGTGAGGAAATCATCGGGGGCGCGCAGATTACCGGCCAGCGTGTAGGCCAATTGATATTGGATGATGGCGCCGCCGAGATTATTCGAATAGGCCAGATAATCTCCCTGCTGCACAGCTGCGACAGCAGATTGACGATTGTCGTCGATGTGTCGGGCGGTCAGCTCGAGCGCTCGTTTGACATCGCCCAGCTCCGTTGCGATATAGGCGCCTAATAGATCAAGGCGGCTGCACTTTTCTGTGCGCTTGAAGAGATCATTGACCAGGGCGTTTGCCTCATAAATGCGCCGCTCATCAAAGAGGTATTGGGCCAGTTGTATGCCGTAGACGACATTGCCTTTATCATCATCGCAGGCGCGGCGCGCATAAACAACGGCCGAGTCGCCATAGTGAATTGAGTGATACAAATTGGCAATCCGGCTGCATGTCGGACCGTCGGAATATGATTTCTTTGACAGCGCATCCATGGCATTGGAGAGGGTCTCATTCGAACCGGTGACGAATGAATATTCGGTCTGAGCCAGAAACAGCTCGTCGGAATCGATGCCTTTCTCCTTAGCCAGATTGAAATATGTCGTGACACTGTCGTGCATGAAATAGCGTGCGAAAAACCGTCCGGCATACAGATAACCGCGCGGGTTGTCCGGGAACTTATCCATCATGGCCTTTGACATCTGCAGGCCGTTACCGAGGTAATTCAGCTTGAGGGCCATGTCCATGAAACCTTCGATACTGGGAATAAATCCACCATCCAGCGGGGCGCCGTCCAGATAGGTAATCATTGCTTCCCAGCCCAGGCCATTGTATTCGCGCATGAGTCCGCGACCATAGCGCTCGACCGCTCCCGTCGTATCCGCGGCGGCGGCTTTGTCGAGGATCTCTTTGGCGGCGGCCACTTTTCCGTGGTAAAGAACGTTGCGGGCATCCATGGCCTGATCGGTTGGAGTTTTACTGCATCCGGTCTGAAGGATTAGCAGGACAATAAGCAGGAAAACGGCAATTAACGCTTTAGGCATTCGAAATCTCCATCATCTGTTGAGGCATACAGTCTTTTACACGACTATGTGTATATGTATCGGAAATTTATGCGTTTTTTTCGGTATAAGCAAATGATTAGACCTAATAAAAAATTTCTTTTGAATCTGACTTGGAAGGGATTATATAGTAGCTGATGCAGACGCTAAAGGCAGAAAATTTAGTCAAAACATACAGCCGCCGAGTGGTTGTCAATGGTGTATCGATTGACGTGTCTCCCGGTGAGGTCGTTGGCCTCCTCGGCCCTAACGGGGCCGGAAAAACAACAACCTTTTACATGATTATGGGATTTATCAGGCCCGTTTCCGGGGAAGTGTATCTGGGAAAGGAGCGCCTGACCGGCCTTCCGATGTATCGCCGCGCCCGCAAAGGGCTGGGATATCTGCCTCAGGAGAGTTCGGTGTTTCGCAAGCTGTCGGTAGAGGATAATATCAAGGCCGTACTGGAGCTTCAGGGGTTCTCACGCAGGGAGCGAAAACAGCGGCTGGAGACATTGCTCGGTGAGTTGGATATTGCCCATTTGCGTAAATCCAAGGCGTATATGTTGTCCGGCGGTGAGCGCCGGCGGCTGGAGATAACCCGGGCGATGGCTATCGAACCGTCTTATATGCTTCTTGATGAGCCATTTGCCGGTATCGACCCGATTGCGGTCGAGGATATTCAGAAAATCATCAAGCGTCTGACCGAAAAAGGCCTGGGGATATTAATCACCGATCATAATGTCAGGGAGACGCTGTCTATCTGTGATCGTGCGTATATAATGTGTGACGGAAAAATCCTGACCTCCGGCAATTCGGAGTTTCTGGTTTCGGATAAAGAAGCCCGCAAGGTGTATCTTGGGGAGAAGTTCAAGCTCAATTAAAATAAACATTGAGCATAATATGCACAACGTATTATCTTTAGACGGAAACAGTCCGATAGAATTAACATAAGGCACATGGACAATATGTTAAGGCATCGGGAATAATCGTATGAAATTAGGACTTCAGTTAAAACTTAAACAGACGCTGGCCCCTCAGCTCATTCAGTCGCTGAAGATGCTTCAGATGCCGATATTGAAGCTGGAGCAGACGCTGCGCCATGAACTGTCCACTAATCCGTTACTCGAGGAGTTAGAGGAACCTGAAAACGAGCTCGATGCGGAACCTGAATTCGAAGTAGAAACGTCTGCGGAAGAGAAGCAAAAAAACGAAGAAGAAGAAATAGACTGGGACGATTATCTCCGACATGAAGACTACGAATATAAGCTGAAGGAAGATCACAAAGAGAGCCGGGAAGATACGTATCTGGCCACGACATCGGGAGAAAAATCCCTCTACGATCATCTGCACGAACAGCTTTCACTCCTGCGCCTGTCCGACGAAGAACACGGCATCGGCGAATATATTCTCGGCAATATCGACCACAACGGCTACCTGGTCGTGTCGGTTGCTGAAATGGCCGAAGAACTCAAAGTCCCTGAAGACAAGATTCTCCCGATTTTAGAGCAGATAAAATCTTTCGACCCGCTCGGCGTCGGCTCGCGAGATTTGCGTGAATCCCTGATGACGCAGCTTCGGGAAAAAGGCATGGAAAGCTCGCTGGCGTATCGAATCGTTGACGAGCATCTCTATGACCTGGAAAAGAAATCGATTTTACAAATTTCCAAATTAATGGGCGTCCCGTTCGAGAAGGCGCAGGCGGCTCTTGATGTCATCAAATCCCTGTCGCCGACCCCGGCCTATGGCAGATTCGACAGCCCGGCGGCCTCGATTCTCCCCGATTTGATTGTCGAGCGGGTGGATGGCGGATTTGCCGTTTTTCACAATGATCAGAACGTTCCGCGTCTGCGGATAAATCCGTCGTATCGTTCACTGGTCAAGCGTGGCAATACGTCCTCTAAAGACACCAAGCAATATATCAGCCAGAAGCTGGAACAGGCCCGCTGGCTGCTAAATGCCATAAATCAGCGCCGCCATACGATGGTTCGGGTTATGGAAGCGATTGTCGAGGAGCAGATTGACTTCTTCGAAAAAGGGGTCGATTACCTGAAGCCTTTGATTATGGAAGATATTGCCCAGAAGGTCGATATGAACGTGGCGACAATTTCCCGCGTTTCGTCGGGAAAATATGTGCAGACGCCGCATGGCGTATTCGAGATTAAGTATTTCTTCAACACCGGTATATCGAAATCGGGCGGAGGCGAGCTGTCCAAGCGCTCGGTCAAGCAGCGAATCGAAGAAATTATCAAGGCCGAATCTCCGGACAAACCGCTCTCCGACCAGGAAATCTATCGTCAATTACAGGACGATGGAATCAAACTGGCGCGGCGCACGGTGACGAAGTACCGCGAAGAGTTGAAAATTCTGCCGGCGCGCTTCCGGCGTCGGTCGGTTTAAGGCAAAGGGGCTCTCCGTGACCCGCGGACTTGCAGGCAGCCTGTCACGCATTTTAATTGATAATTTATTCCCCCTTTATTATTCTTTAGCGTACAATATTGTAGGCAGGCAGGCGGCAAAACGCCGCAGAGGGGAGGAGTTTCGTCCGCCGCACCCGGTCAGGATGAAAGGCCATTACATGATGTGTCCCGCAAAGTTTAATTTTACTTACATCGTACAAAACCATAGACTCTATATAGACGTGCAGAGTTGAGAAAACAGGAGGTCTCTCTATGAATACCAAGGTTACCGCTCGGCATTTTGAATTAACACCCGAATTAAAAGATCTGGCTAACCACAATTTCGATGAACTGCAGAGGTTCTTCGATAATATTATTTCTTGCGACCTTATTCTCGATATCGAGAGGCACCGAAAGCTCGCCGAACTGCAGGTCAAAGTCTACGGTCAGACGCTCCGGGCGACCGGGGAATCCGACAATATGACCGTTTCTATCGAGTCGGCCTTCGATAAGGCGACGGCACAGCTGAAAAAATACAAAGGCAAACTGAAACGGAAAGACCCGCGCGAAATAACATCATTGCAGAGCAACGCGGCCAAACCGGAAACCGATGATGAGGCTGTTGACTTCTAAGGGGTGCCGATTTGTTGGATATAACCGTCGAGACCGCATACAACGAGCGCAGGGATTTTCTCATGCTGACCCTGCTCAACTCGGAAGAGGGGCTCAAGAAAAAACTCACGACATCTGAAATTCACCGTCCGGGGCTCGCCCTGGGCGGTTTTTTGGATCGCTTTCCGTCTCGCCGCACCCAGGTGCTCGGCCAAACCGAAATGGCTTTCGTCGACAGCCTGTCGAAGGACGAACTGATTGCCCGCCTGGAAAAAGTTTTCACGGTCGATATGCCGTGGATGATTATCTCCAAGGGGATCAAGCCGCCGGCGGAAATGCTGGCGCTGGCGGATCGCAAGAAAACCGCCATTTTCTCATCGAAACTGTCGACAACGGAACTACTCAGTCGCCTATCCGCCTATCTCGATAACCGCTTCGCTCCCACGATTACCGTCCATGGAACGCTGGTCGACGTCTACGGCGTCGGACTGCTCTATACCGGTAAATCCGGTGTCGGTAAATCCGAGTGCGCGCTCGATTTGGTCGAGCGTGGACATCGGCTGGTTGCGGATGACGTTATCAAGATTACGAGAAAATCGGCCAACTATATCGTCGGTTCCGCCTCGGAGCTGCTCGGTCAGCACATGGAGGTTCGCGGTATCGGCATCATCGATATCGGCGCGCTCTTCGGGATCCGCTCGGTGCGATTGCAGAAGCGTATCGAAGTCGAGGTGCGCTTGCAGTACTGGGAAGACACGGCACACTATGAGCGGCTCGGTATCGAGGATAAGTACACATCAATACTTGGTGTCGAGATACCATTGGTCACTATTCCGGTGTCGCCGGGCAAAAACATCACGGTGATTTCCGAGGTCATCGCGATGAATCACATGATGAAAGTCTACGGCGAGCATTCGGCGCAGGATTTCTCGCGGCGCCTGACGGAACGACTGGCCAAGAGCAGTTCGATTCAGGATTATCTCGAGGCTGATCTGGAATAGGCTGAACTCGTCGGAAAATATAAAACCGCCGCGGATTACCTCGGCGGTTTTTTATTGGATATGCTCGCCTGCTGTCTTGCCATAGTACTGATGCATAAATATATTTGGTGTATGCTTATCAAACGTCTGACAACCAGTGATGAACGAATCACGGCCCGAGTTATATCTGACTTGAAACAGAAAAGTGCCACCGCGGATGATGCTCATATAGATTCATTATTGCGGGATAATGCGACATATCTCATTGCGGCAATAGAGAATGATGAACCGGTAGGATTCCTCATTGCTTATCTCCTGCCGCGGCTGGCCGAGAATCGCCCGATGATGCTGTTTTATGAAATCGAGGTGCGCGAATCTCATCGCAGGCGAGGCGTCGCGCGGGCAATGATTGACAAACTTTGCGAGTATTGCCGGGAGCAGCATGTGTTAAAGATGTGGGTGTTGACCGAAGAATCCAATCCGGCCGCCATGCAATTGTATGAAGCCACAGGAGGCGTTCGCGCCGACGGCGGCGATACGGTCATGTTTGAATATCGGGAGTTTTAATCGCCCTATTTATTACGATTGCGATACATCAACTGGCCGCCGACGAATGTGTATTCGACCTCGGTGTCGAGGATTTCCTCGGGCGGAATCGTCAAAATATCCTTCGATAACACTGTAATATCGGCCAGCTTGCCGGGGGTGAGCGATCCTTTGATATCCTCCTCGAAGGCCGCATAGGCCGGGTTGCAGGTATACGATTGCAGGGCCTGCATGCGGCTCATGGCCTGCAGGGGATAAAACTGTCGCCCATTGTTCATGCGGCGCGTGACGGTGGAATAGAAACAGGCGATAGGATCGACATCCTCGACCGGAGCATCGGTGCCGTTCGATATCATTGCGCCTGACTGCATGAGTTTTTGCCAGACATAGGCGCCTTCCTCGGCTCGCTTTTCGCCGATGCGGGTTGGCACCCACGGCCCGTCGGACGTACAATGGACGCCCTGCATTGCGGCGATAACGCCTAATTGTCCGAAGCGCGGGATGTCCTGTTCGGAGAGATGCTGCGCGTGTTCGATGCGCCAGCGCAGATTTCGCCTGCCGGGATGCGTGGTGAAGGCATCTTCATAAATATCCAGCGTTTCGCGGTTGGCTCTGTCGCCGATGGCGTGCGTGCAGAGCTGAAAGCCGTTCTCGATTGCCAGCTGCGCGGTTGCTTGCATGTCCTGAATCGTTTCGGTATTCAATCCGGTCGATGACGGCAAATCATCGTACGGTTCCAACAGCCAGGCGCCGTGGGAGCCGAGGGCCCCATCAATGACGCGCTTGATGGCGCGGACCGTTAAAAAGTTGTGCCCCTCGCCGATGATTTTGTAATCGGCCAGCCGCCCGCGCAGGCTGTCGTTTGGTTCGCTAATCATCACATACAGGCGCACGCCGAGTTGCCCCTCGGCGGCGAGTTTGCGAAGGAAATCGATAGTCTCGAACGGCTCTCCGGCATCGTGAAATGATGTAATGCCGTTGGCCAGACATTCATCGACGGCATTCATGGCATAGCCGAGGCGGTCGGCATATTTTTGCTCCGGTGTTCGCGAATCAAGATACTTTTGCAGGGCGCTGTCGATGAGGTTCATCGCATTCTCGCGGAAGACACCGATGGGATAGCCCTTTTTGTCGCGGACGATTTCGCCGCCCTCGGGATCGGGTGTTTCCTCCGAAATGCCCGCAAGGTCCATTGCCTTTTGATTAGCGAATCCGGCATGACCGCTGGCGTGTTTCAGCCAGACCGGATTGTCCGGTGTCAACTGGCTGATTGTCTTGTGGTGCGGCAGGCCGTCGATGGACGGCATCGGCGGGTGATTCCATTTTTCCTGATGCCAACCGCGGCCTAATATCCATTCGCCCGGTTTCGTCTTATCGACGGCATCGCGCACCATCGCAATAATATCGTCCCAGTTTTGCGCCTTTTGTAATTTCAGTTTCGATGCCATCTCGCCCAATCCCATGAAGTGCGCATGCCCCTCGATAAAGCCGGGAATGGCGGTCAGCCCATCGAGGTCGAATTTCATGGTGTGCGAGTCGATGTACGATTTCATCCCCTCATAATTTCCGACGGCGAGGATTTTGCCGCCTTTGACGGCGAGCGCGTCGGCGCTTGGCAGGTTGTCGTCCATCGTCACGATTTTACCGTTGTGGAGAATCAGATCGGCGCCGGTTCGCGTGCGGGTGCAGGTCGTGATTGTCGACAGTACGATGAGTACAATCACGAGAGTGAAAAAGATGGAAATTATTCTTGCCAGCCGCATCGGACAACCTCCGGGAAAAGGGATACACTGTAATAAAAATCGAACCACGGCCCAGGACAATAAAAACTTGAGGGACAATAATGCTATTGAAGAACACACTCGGCACCCAACGGCATTTAGTCGAGTGAGGATGTACCAGCCAAGTAATCTCAAGGCTAAAGCCTTGGCGTGTACAGGTTCGAGTTATCGGGTTCAACGTCTCATCCCTACTTTAAGAAGGGTCGGGGGCACCCGAAGAGTCCCGACCCTGAAGGGTCGGGCTACTGGGAATGGCCCACCGGACGACAACTTTATCCCCGATTAATCGTAAAATATACTGTTACCTTTTTACCATGTCACCTGTCTAAGGCGCAGATGAACGACATACGGGACGAATTTTGGAAACAGGTCGAGCCGGAACACCTGAAAGCGCGCGCCTTCTGCCGCAAGCTTGCAGGCAACCGAGACGACGGAGACGATTTGTATCAGGACTGCCTGATACGCGCTCTTTCCCGATTCGAACATGTGCGCGACAAAGCCTCCTTCAACCCATGGCTGTACCGGATCATTATCAACGTCTTTAAGAACCGTGTACAGAGCCCCTGGTGGAAGCGAATGCTGTTTTTCTCCGACGGGCAGATCGAACCGCCCGCGCGAGGAAATCCGAGCGCTGCGCAGGCGGCCAGGCATCGCCTTGATTTCGGATTCAAGGCAATCTCGCCGACCGATCGCGCGCTTATCGTACTGTTCGAACTGCATGGCTGGTCGATTGCGGAAATCGCCGCCATGACCGGGAGATCGGAGGGCGCCGTCAAAGTCAGACTGTCGCGGGCCCGCATAAAGATGCGGCGGGCGATCGAGGAGCATCTCAGGCGCACCGGCCAGACCAGACATGAACTCGTAACAAAGGACGAGATATGCGTTGCCGTCAGGTCCGCCAAAGATTGACCGAATGCCGGGGAAATTTGTCGCAGTTGGATAACTCCATCCGCGAGCATCTCATGCATTGCCATGCCTGCGCCGAGGCCGCTCGGGTCGAATTGCAGATGGCCCGAGATTTCCAGCGCCTGTCAGGGGATGATGCCGAGGGCGGTCTGCCGCTTCAGGAGTTGCGCACCCGAGTCGACGCCGTCTCACGTCCCGACAGGGAGCTTATCATGAGTAAAATCACCGGACACATCAAGCGCCGTCCCAGACTCGTCGCCGTATCAGCCGTAATTGCCTTTCTTCTCCTCACGACGCTCATCCCCATCCGGATGCACAAAACGGTCGGGTATGAGGTCGCCTTCGCCGGAGTGCAAAAAGATCTGGCTATGGATGAATTCAAAATTCAGGAATTGCTGACCACTATCGGCGTCGAGAAGGCCGGTTTTGAAGTCGGAGCGTGTGAGCAGACATGCGAACTGAAAATCCTGGATTTGCGATCCGAGCAGGATCTGCAAATCGTATTGACCGCCTTCAATGAACTGGGCAATGTCGAGCTGCAAAATGTGCAGGAGATCGAGGGCGACGAATCGAGCAGCATCGTTGCCCACATTAAAAATGTTTTCTTCGACAAATCGGGTAACCACCTGGAAGACAAAGGCGCGCTGTGCGAGCTCGTTATCAACAGAATGGATTCCCTGCATGCGACGCATAATGGTAATTTCAGTATCTTTTATTGCGGGGAAGATTCCGAAAATGTCGCCCAGATGAAAGGGCATATCTATATCGGAACGACGGTCGACTGCAATACCGACAATGCGATGTTTAACTGCAGTACGCTGTGCCTGGGACCGGCGAGCGACGGCGCGATGCAAATGATACTCCATGATTCGAAGGGCATGGATCTCTTGCATGAAATTCACACCGGCGCAAAAATATATTCCGGTTGCGATCCGTCAAGTGATGCATGGAGTTGCTATAATCAAGGCGCCCAGTGCATCAAGGCCATGCACTGCAATATCGAGACTATCGATGGCGTCCAGTACTGGACAGGAACGGATAAGGACGGAAATCCATATAAAATAAGTATGCAGGCACCGGACTTTGCCGAGCAGCTCAGGGCAAAGGGCGACCCGAATATCATCGTTGATGAAATAGGTGGGCCGACTGAAACTATCGACGGCGCGGAAAAACCCGATGCCGCTCTGCCTGACGGATTCGAACTGAGCCAGAATTATCCGAATCCGTTCAACCCGATGACGACCATCAACTACACACTGCCGCAGTCCGATCATGTGCGGTTGGATGTGATCAATGTACAGGGGCAGATTGTCCGGACATTGGTCGATCAGGTTATGGGGCCGGGCGAGCACAGCGTCGTATGGGACTCCAAAGATGCCGCCGGCGCGCAGGTATCATCGGGCATATATGTATATCGTCTCACGGCGGGAGATGCCTCAACGGCAAAGAAGATGACTCTTCTGAAATAATCTTTCGCCGCTTGTACGTTCGTCAAACCCGGTCGCGTGCGGCCGGGTTTTTTATTACGGGCATCCGGCGCAGGGGGCGTCCCCGCCCTTAAATATGAAATTAATCAGATACACTGCGTCGCCGACATTGACCGTCGCATCACAATTGGCATCGGCAGCCTCTATCGGGTCGGGAGCCGGGCCGCCTTTAAATATGTATGCGATGAGAAATACCGCGTCGCCGATATTCACCGTCTCATCGCCGTTGGCGTCTCCGCAAATATAATCAGGTTGAATCCTGAAAACCGCCGGCTCGCCCCAACTGCCGACCTCGAGTTCATCCTCGCCGCGAATCCGCCAATAATACCATCCGCCCTGTTCGAGTGTTGCCGAGAGCGACCAGAAACAGAGCGTGTCGCTGCCCGGGGAGATATCATAGAGACTCTCGATAAGCTGGGTCAGCTCCGCATCGCCGTATAATTCATACGAGAAAGCGAGCACAGAATCCCCTTCTTCATCCTGGGCATTGTCATGCTGTAGAATCGGGGACAAGTCCTGAATCATTTCCCCGCCGGAGGGTGACATCAGTTGCGGCGAGGGGATGGAATTGAAATGCATCTGAGTGGTGTGCCATGCGGACCACAGTACTCCGTTACTGGCTCGAATCGCGACTTCATATGTTTCGCCGTCAAGTAGATCATCACCGGAATAGGGCAGTGTCGTCTCTGAGCCGCTCACAGGACCGGAATCGTATACGATGATTCCGCCGATGAGACCGGTGCCGGATATGCGCACCTGATATTCCGTCTGCGGGAGACCGTCAATATCGAAATATGTCCATGAAATGGCAGGATGATGATCGGTCAATTTCATCGGGTCTCCCGGAGTGATATCGACACCGGACAGTGTCGGGGCATTCAATGGTGCATATCCGAAGAAATCGAGCACCCGGGCGATGACCGTATCGCGTACTAAGAAGCGCGAGTCAATGCTGGATATCCCTTCCAGACCGTAGGAGAAGAAGACCGATTTGTAACTTCCGTCATATGACACGGCGGCATCATCAGTGGACATCAAATACTTCATTTCACTGACCCCGCCATTGATGGCGGCGATGTGATCCGGCTGAGTCTGATTGTGTGCGCCGAGGTTTCCTCCAATGGCAGCCGAATCGCCGATATCTCCGAAAACCGTCGCGCCCGGCTGACAGACAACGAGCGGGATGTAGGATGTGGAGAGATAAGAGCTTTTCAGGTAGTTATTGAGGAAATCGACATCGGTGTACAGGTGAAGCTGGGCGGCTATCGCCTGTCCGGTAAGAAGCAGATTGCCTCCCGCATCCATATAGGTTTTCATGGCGGAGATTTCATTGTTGTCGAGCGGATTGATGCGATAGTCGCCGGTGAACCAGATAACGGCGGAATATCCGTTAAGCGTATCCCCGATTGGGATTGCGCCGGACGTTTCATGGTAGTCGTATGGAATACCGGTCCTGTCAAAATACGACGTGTAGAATACTTCGAGCGTATCGCCATCGTCATCATCGACCAGCAGTATTTCCGCGCGGCCGATCGTCATGACATAGGTGATCGTATCTATGGCGCCGCCGTTGTAATTCAATTCAAGATAAAAGGAATCACTCCTCGGCGTACAATTGGCCGGAATGCTGAAGGTAATCGTCGCCGGGGTCATAATCGTCTGATTGGTATCGACGGCGCCGATTGCCATCGTGGAATTTCCAAATGTCAGTTGATTGTCATTGCAGGACAATGATAGGGTAACATCGTGGGCAGGAATCGAGCCGGTGTTCTTAAGAGCAAATTCGCACGTCACGGTTTCGCCCGGTTCATACAGAAAGTCCCCGTCTCCGTATGCGGCATCGGAAAAATTCGCTCCCAGAATCCGGATGTAGCTGGATTGCTTGACATGCAGAGTCGGATCTCCGCACAGGGTCATGCCGTAGAACCAGCAGCAGGGGTCAATCCAGTTATCATCGATTGCATTGGTAAACCACACCTTGTAAGCCTCGCCAATCGTGCTGTCATCGGAGAGGGGGTAATAAAAATATTGATCGTCCAGCATCCCGCCGGTTTTCGTGCTGCCGATGGCCGCCAGTCCAAACTGGCTCTTAAATACATACCAGCCGCCCATATAGTTGGGATCACTGTATCTCGTATTCGAACAGGCATAGAGATTATAGAAGGCGGCCGGAGGGTCGATACCGACAATATCACCATATCCGACGGTTCTTCCGTTTTCTCCGGGGATATAAAAGTAATGCGAATGAACATCGGAGTGCGCATTGACATGAATGAATTCGAAGTGTTCCGGAATTGTGGCGCGATAATTATCGGCCGTCGTCTCATACGGATCCCAGATATATTCCTGATCGCTGTAAATCGTACCCAGGTAATCATTCAAATAATCCGCAGGCGCCCAGTCATCGTCGGTAAAGAAAAGGGATTTATTGGCAAGCGGCATCTGTCCGAGGCGATACTTGTGATTCTTGTTGAAATAGTTTTCCAGCAGTGATGCCTCGGTCCCTGAGCCATAGGTCAGAGGAGACGGGAGCAGTCGGCCGATCCATATTTCCGGATACGAATCGCCCTCATGTTTGTCAAACATCCCATCGCCGTCGAGATCTCCCCATACACCGTCTAAATCCATGAAATAGAGATCACATGGCCAGTCTTCGTATTCCGCCCAATCGATCCAGTCACAGGTTTTCTCATACCAGGCAATGGGCAGGTCACCGATCAGGATTGCCCCGGTCATACCCGAGGCATATTTATCGGCCAGGAATTGCCGTAAATCGGCAGGCTGGCCGCCGAGTGTCAGGATCAGTTCGACGGTATAGCTATCGGATGTGAGATCATCCATATATTGACTGATGGATGAGACGACCTGATAGTATAAATCGCGATTGATAATGATGCATATATAGCCCGGGGTTTTTTCGGCCGTTTGCGAATTGGCGCGCATGAGTAGTTCTATTTCAAACGGTCCGATTGAGGTATGAGTCGTTTTCCACTCGGTAAATGACACCGGGCGTATCGGGGATTCTTTCGGCCAGCGCGTCACCGGCTTGAGAATATGCTCCTCTTCCTCGGAAAAGGCAGGTGCTGCCGAAAATAATAAAGAAAACATCGCGATTATGCAGGACAGAATCAGGCATCGGCGAATAGGCATGGTACCCCTCCCGGTATCAGTTATTCTATCTTATAGCAATGTATTCCTGGAGTCATTCTAATGGGTGCTATATGTAAGATAATAACGGGTGGGATTTTTCAAACCGCTATTTTGCTAATAATTGTGTGATGGTGAGAGAAGTCATGCCATAAAAAAACCCCCGATAGTCGGGGGTTTATAATGTAATTTTTACGCGTTTTGCATCAGATGATTTTTGCCAGTTTGAGTAGCTTGGAGCTGATTTTTATGCCGGACATATCGACGACGGTTTTGTTGACTTCGAATTTGGTTTTATCCCCCTCGGCATAGAAGTTTATCATAACTCCGTAATTGCCGAAGTATTCGGCATCGCTGACGGTCAGCACCGTTGTGCCGTTGACTTTTTTCAGAATCTTCGCCAAATCCGATGTTTCTGATGTGCCCATAAAAAGTATCTGGCATTTGGCAATACCGGCGTCGTCAATCGGAACTTCCTTGACGGTGATATTTGTTCCGGCTGCGGATTCGGTCAGCTTGGTTGCCATATCAGATGCTCCGACGACATGAACGACAATATTGCCGGAGGCGTCCGCCCCGGCTCCGGCCGGCCATTCCACATAATCGATGAGTTTAACGATGAACTTTGCCTTGTAATCAACGTCCTCGGTCGCCGTAACGACCGCGGTGAGGAAAAGAAGCGCAACACACAGTATCACATACGATTTTAACATCCTCAGTACTCCAGCATCTGTCAGCCCAAAAAATATCCAGCCCGCCTTTTTCACAGGCACTTACAGTATATGTATATCGGGATATTTCCGGTTTTTTTTACCCGAACTTCTGCTATTGTGTGCACAAACGAGCCTTTTTCTTCCGGAATGGCTCGATACAATCCCATATCCACCGGTGTCCGATGTTCAATATTTATACAACTAATACGAATGTTTTATTATCCGCAATGTAAAAATATCGGCGGAACATGAATAACATAACAAGAGACATAGAGTACGTCTCCGTTTTTCCGGCGGCGGAACCTAAATGATTATGCATCACGACCGATAGTAGGAAGAAGAACGAATACCGGCGGCCTAACCTGGGGCTGTGAGGTTGTCGGAGAATGGAGAGGAAACATGTTTCGATTCCGGAATTGCTCGATACGGACCAAGATCACTTCCGCCATCGTATTTACTTCCGTAATCACACTTGCCCTGGCATCACTTGCTTTCATTATTAATGAACGAGCCAGTTATCATGAAGAACTCGTCGATAACGTGATGCTTATGGCGAAGATTATCTCCGGTAACAGCATGAGCGCGGTTGCATTCGAAGATGACGCCTCGGCGAATGAAGTGTTACAGGCGCTCGCATTTGACGAACATATCGTCTGGTCGGTGATTACGACGCCGGACAATAAACAATTTGCGTCGTATATTCGCAAAGATGCGATCGCACCCTCGCAATTGCCCCAGATTCCGCAAAGCGGCGTCCTGTTTGCCGATGATTTTTTAACGGTTAAAAAAGAAATCGTTGATGGAGACAAAACAATCGGGACTCTCTGGATTCGTTCCGATTTGAATAAAATTGCAGCGCGCGTTTCGGGCTTTTTGACAATCAGCGGCTTCGTGTTACTGGCGGCGACATTCCTCAGCGTTGTCGTTGCCTATTTCTTCCAGCGCGCGATTTCGCGCCCGGTGCAGGAATTGAAAGATTGTGCCGAGCTGCTGGCGGTCGGCAATCCCGAATTCAAAATGAAGTACAAATCGTGTGACGAATTGGGACGTCTGGCGGATACATTCCGCGGTTTGCAGGATTATCTGAAGGAATTATCGAATCATGCGCGCAAGATTGCAAATGGCGATTTAACTGCCAATGTAGCGCCTCGGGGCGACGCGGATCAGTTGGGCAATTCATTTAAGATTATGAATGCCAATTTGATAAGCATGGTAAAACAACTCGACCTCAGCGCCCGCGAACTTGTCAATGCGGCCGGTGAAATTTCTTCATCGTCCGAGAAAATGAGCGAAGGGGCGCGCAATCAGACCGAGCACATCAGTCAGGTTGCCGCTGCCATTACCGAGATGACATCCACGATTGTTGAGTCATCCAAGAATGCCGGTGAGGCATCCGAAGCCTCTCGCGAGCAATCGACGACGGCCACGACCGGCGGCGGTGTCGTCCAGAACACGATCGTCGGCATGAATACGATTGCCGATGTCGTTCGGCATTCGGCTGAATCGATTCGCAAGCTGGCTAGTTCCGCCGAGCAGATCGGTTCTATTATCGAGGTGATTGAGGATATCGCCAATCAGACGAATTTGTTGGCATTGAATGCAGCGATCGAGGCGGCTCGCGCAGGCGAGCAAGGGCGCGGATTTGCCGTTGTCGCCGATGAGGTTCGTAAGCTGGCCGAAAGAACCGGGAAAGCGACCGGCGAGATTACCGAAGTTATTAAGGAAGTCCAGGAAAAGACGGCCGAGGCCGTTCAAGACATGGAAAGCGGAATCAACGAAGTCGATAAGGGACGGGAACTTGCAGATGAGGCTGGAAACAGTCTGACGGAAATCGAGCATAAGTCCCAGCAAGTGTTGACGATGATCGAGCAGATTGCCGCGGCTTCCGAAGAGCAATCATCGGTTGCCGAAAATGTGGCCCAACGTATCGATGAAATTTCCACCGTGGCGCAGGAAACAGTCAAGCAGGCTGAAGATTCTGCCGAAATATCATTTAAGATGAACAATCAGGCCGAGGATCTACTGAAGATCGTCGCCGGGTTCAAACTTAAATAACGGCTTTTGGATATTCTCCTTTCATCGACTCCCCCGTCGAAATTCGCCGGGGGAGTTTTTTGTACCGGTCGCGTCTTCTTGCCGGACTCTTAAGTTTTGACGCGGCAAACCGATAACTACTGAGAGATTGACAATACTGTCGATAGGTTCAAATCGACTATTCATATACTGATTTGGGGCGCATTGTTGGACGGTAAGAAACATAATCGGCGCATATCCGAAAAGACATTCGGAATTCTCCTGACGATTCTCATTGTGGTCGTACTCGGCAGCGTCCTGACTCCGCTGTTTTCACAAGGTGTTGCATCTGCAATCACCCGATATCTCGGCACCGAAACAATTCATCCTTCATTCGTGACCGGAGGATTCGCCGTCATTCTCGTCAGTTTAGTGACGATGATTCTCAGTTTGGGCCTCATTCGCGGTCGCGGAGCGGATAATGCAGATGAAAATGATATCGCTACCAGCGACAGGCAGCAGTTCATGCAGGCGTTCACCGACGATCCCACGCAGGCATTGCCCTCTGAAATGCAATATGCGCTCAATGCGGCATTCGAAAAACTGAGAATGTCTCGTGAAGGATTGGATAAAGAAATAGCCGAGCGCACGAAAAACATAGAAAAGGCCCTGCAGGACGCCAAAGAAATAGTCGAAGCCATTCCGGAACCGCTGTATATGTTCGCCTATCAAACGCCCGATCGGTTTTCGTTGCTATCGGCCAATCAGGCTGCGGCGCAGGCACATAATGACGATGCCAAAAATCTCAATGGCCGCAATATCGAGCAGCTCTGGCCTGACATTAACTCTCGCGAGTTGACGAAAGCATTCATCTCCGTTATGGAGAGCGGCCGGACATTGGAACAGGATTTTCAGAAATACGGCGACTCGGGAGTTAAAAAGGCATACTTTGTCCGCGCATTCAATATATCCGAATCGCGTCTGGGCGTCATAGTCTCGGACAGCACATCTCGTAAACAGGATGAAATTGCATTCTCGCGCGAGCGCGGCCGGGTGCAGATGTATCTCGACACCGTCGAAACGATTTTGGTGGCGCTGGATCGCGATGGTACCGTGACAATGATTAACAGGGCCGGTTGTGAAACTCTTGGCGTAAATGCCGCCGATACAATCGGTCGCAACTGGTTTGAGCGTTTCGTACCGGCGGAGACTCGGGGCGATGAAATGTTGTCGTTCCAGCGCATCATTGCAGGGGAATCGGAACCCGCCGAGAATGAAATTCATGCACTTCAATCCGGGCTGGAGCAAGAGCGGAAAATTATCTGGCGCGAGACGGTGCTCACGAATGCCCTCGGCCATATTACCGGCATGCTTCTCACCGGCAAGGACATCTCGAAAATTCCTATCGACGAATCGATCGAGGAATATGGCGCTCGGCTTCGCAAGATTTTGGATCAATCGCAAATCGGCGTTTTACTTGTCAATCAGGACACGGAAGAGATCATTTACGGCAATGACATCGTTGCCACTATGTTCAATGTCAAGCGTTCCGATATAGTCGGCGGCGCCTATAAGGATTTCGTCGTATCATCGGCCGAGATGATTCAATCGCACTCCGATACGGATGAACAGAAGCGCGTCATCAAGCGTTTGCGGCCAAAGAATCCCGGCACGGACAAAACATTCCTGGCCGTTATCGCCCGAGGCTCAATCGGCGAAGGCAAGTTACGCGTCGAAAATATCGTCGATATTACTGAGCTCGCGACCGCGGAAAAAGAGCTGATTCAATCCAAGGAAGAGTATCAACAGCTTCTTAAGAATGCCAATGAGGGAATATTCATCGCACAGAACGGCGTCATTCCGTTCTGCAATCCCAAACTGGAAGAATTAACCGGTTATACCGCCGATGAAATGGCGAATATGCCATTCAGCGAATTGGTGTATGAGGACGACCGCGATATAGTCGTCGAGAATCATCGCCGCCGCCTGACCGGTGAAGATTTCGCGCACAAGTATCCGTTTAGAGTCATCAATAAGAATGGGCGTATCCTTTGGGTCGAAATCAGGGCTGTCGTTATCGACTGGATGGGAAAACCCGGAACGCTCAATTTCATCACGGATATCAGCGAGCGCAAGGAAGCCGAAGAAAAACTGCAAGAGAGTGAATCCTTATATCGTCTGCTGACGGAAAACCTGCATGATGTCGTCGTCAAGGTGTCCGCGACAGGTATTCTGGAATATGTCAGTCCCGTCATCCGGGAATTCGGCGGGTATGTTCCGGAAGAGGAAATCGGCCAACAGATTTCGAAATATTTCGCTCGCAAGACCGATCTGATTCGCGCCATGGCCTTGCTGAAGGATGTCAGCGTTGGTGAAGCCGAATCGACATTCGAATTTCTGTATAAACCGAAAGAAGGTGAGCCGTTTTACGTCGAAGTGACCGGTAAGGCGCATGTCGAAGAAGGCAAGCCGGTTGCCGTCGTGTGCCTGCTGCGAAACATCAGCTTCCGTAAGGAGGCCGAAAAGGCTCTTCGCGAGAGCGAGATGCGCTTCCGCTCGGTAATCGAAAGCGTTCCCAATATTGCCGTTCAGGGGTACAACGGCGAAAAGGAAGTTATCTTCTGGAATAAGGCCAGCGAGATGCTCTATGGATACACGAGCGACGAGGCCTTGGGTAAGCGGCTGGATGAACTGATCATACCGGACTATCACATGATCGAGGAAGCCGACGAACTCGATTTGGGGCCCGGAGAAAATGCCATGCGCCACAAAGACGGTTCGCTCGTTCCGGTATATTCGAGCCACGTCACACTGAAAAACATTCATGGCGAAGAAGAGATGTATTGCCTTGATGTCGATCTGACGGCTCTTAAGCGTGCCCGCGAACAGCAGAAGATACTCAAGGAAAAACTCGAGCTGGCAGAGCGGATGGAATCGCTCGGAATTCTGGCCGGCGGCGTAGCGCATGATCTTAATAATATGCTCGGTCCGATGGTCGGGTACAGCGATCTGCTCCTGTCGAAAATGGAGGCGGACAGCCCATATCGCAAGCAAATCAAGCGTATCGGCAAGGCCGCCCAGGATGCCGCCGATGTTATTCAGGACCTGTTGACGCTGGCCCGGCGCGGTCGCTATGAAATGGTGCCGACGAATCTCAACGAAGTCATCAGCGATTATCTGGAATCTCCGTCATTCCAGCAGTTGGCCGAGCGGCGCGATGATGTCGAGTTGACCGTGATGCTGGAGAAAAGTGTTCCGTATATTATGGGTTCGGCCCCGCATCTGGCGAAAACGGTTATGAATCTCATCGTCAACTCCTACGACGCCATGTCGGCCGGAGGCGAACTGGTGGTCAGAACCGAAGTTCGCATGTTGCAGGAACTGTTGAGCGGCAACAGGCGTATTCCGCCGGATGCCTATTTACTCCTGCGGGTTAAAGATACCGGCGCCGGTATTTCTGCCGAGGATTTGGAAAAAATTTTCGAGCCGTATTATTCCAAGAAGAAGATGGGCACATCCGGCAGTGGTCTCGGTCTGGCCGTGGTCTATGGCATCGTGAAGGACCACAAAGGATATTATGATATTTTCTCGGCTCCCGGACAGGGAACCGAGTTTGTCCTGTACTTCCCGGTTACCAAACAGCGAGTAGAAAAGGGGCCAGACAAACAGGCCGATCTGCGTGGCAAGGAAACGATCCTGATCATCGATGATAATGCCGAACAGCGCCAGATTACTTCCGATCTGCTATCGAGTCTCGGGTATGCCGTGATTACAGCCGCAGGCGGAAGAGAAGCTCTCGGATTTTTAGAAGGTAACCGCGTCGATATGGTCGTTGTCGATATGATCATGGAAAACGGTTATGACGGACTGGATACATACAAGGATATTCTGGCGATTCATCCGGGACAAAAGGCGATAATCATCAGTGGATTTTCGGCGACCGAGCGGGTCAATGAAATGCAGGAGCTGGGCGCCGGTGAATATGTGCGTAAGCCGTTCACGATGGAAAGTCTCGGGCGCGCAGTTCGCTCCGAGCTGGATCGCACACCGGCCGAATTACCGGCTCGCTGAGACTCTACAACCCCAATTCCTTAATCTCAATTTCGAATCGCGACGGTTTCAGGCGAATGAGCCAGCCTTTGCCGTAGGGATCTTCGACGATTTTCGAGGGATTCTTCAACAGATCCTCATTCGTATCGACAACCGTACCTGACAGCGGCGTCAATACGGTGTGCGAGCGTAAATCGGAAGAAAACAGCTGCAGATAGACGCTTCCCTGGCGGAGTTCATCTCCGACCGATGGCAGGAAGATGTTTTGTATTTTGCCGATGGCATGCAGAAACGCCCTCTCGACTCCCAGCAGGACAACGCCGTCATCCTCGACCATCAGCCAGACATGATCGCCGATAGTCGTCAGTCCCTCGTGCGTCCGACTGGTTTTCTTTTTCTCGGTCGGCACATCTTGTGACGGCTGCCCGTTTTGCAGCAGGTCGGCGGCCCGCTTGACGACCGATTGCAGTTCCGAGCGAGTAAACGGCTTGGCAATATAATCGAATGCGCCGAGTTGCGTTGCCTGCAGCGCCGTATTGATCGTTGCATACCCCGTGATCATGATAATCGGCGTGTTCGGCAGTTTCTCCTTGCTGATTTTCATCAGCTCCAATCCGTCGATTCCCGGCATCATTAAATCGGTCAGTATGATATCGGGCGGATCGGAATCGAGTAGTGCGACCGCCTCAGTGGCCGTCAGCACGGTGACGATTGTATAGTCCTCCTTGCGGAGATGTTTGGTGACGCTGTCGAGGACTATCTGTTCGTCATCCACAACCAGTACTTTCAATGGTGTGTTCATATATTCCTCCGAACAATATTCCGTGTTAACCGGGGACCGGCAGTATGATGCGGAAAACCGCACCACCATTCTCCGACTTATCCACCTCGATGACACCATGATGGCGCTCAACGATACCCCAACTGACGGCCAGACCCAATCCGTTGGTTCCTTTGGTCGAGAAAAACGGCTCGAAAATTTTATCTATCATGTTTTCGGGGATGCCGGGGCCATTGTCGGTTACCGAGATAATGACCGAATCGTGCATGCGGTCGTATTCAGTTTTTAGGGTAATTCTGCCAAGTCCTTTCATGGCGTCCGCGGAGTTCATCATCAGGTTTAATACGACCTGCTGCATCTGATGCTGATCGCATTCGACCTGCGGGAGCTGTTCCGTGCGGTCGATGGCGAGTTCGATATTCTGGAACTGCGGCAGTTTGCGGACAAGGTTCAGTGTACTGGTCACGATTGAATTCAGATCTGTCAGTATCAGTTGCGGTGTTTCCTGCCGGGCGAAATCAAGCAGGTTGCGGACGATATCCCGGCAGCGCATGGTTTCGCGAATGATGACGCCGATGTCATCGCGCAGTTCCTTGTTATCTTCGTCGATATCCTCGAGGATATCCTCGGCGTAGGCGAGCACGCCGGTCAGCGGATTGTTGATTTCATGGGCCACTCCGGCGGCCAGTTTACCGACCGCAGCCAGTTTGACCGCCTGGGCCAACTGGTCGCTCAGTTCTCGCTCCTGTGTTACGTCTCGGGAAATGGTACAGACGCCGATCGTGCGCTTCCGGTAATCATTGAGCGGGAAACGAATGGTGTGGAAGTGCCGCTCGCGCCCATCGATAATAAAGACCTCGTCATAGGAACGGTGGCGCTTGTTTACGATAACTTCATTATCATGAAGGCGAATCATTCTGGCCGTTTCGGCATCGAGCAATTCATCGGGGCGTTTCCCCTCGAATTCCTCCGGCTCGCGATTAAAGGCAGCGGCGCAGACCGGATTGACGATTACATAGCGCCCCTCGAGATTTTTTATCGAAATCCAGTCCTGAGCTGAATCGATGAAGCTGCGGAAGCGCGCCTCAGCGCTCTCGATTTCGCGATGCAGGCGCACCTGTTCCGTGATACGGTGCCAGGTGCCGACGACGGCTTCGATTTCCAGATTCTGATTTAGTACCGGAGTGAAACTCACTTCCCAGTAGGCTTCCTCGGGATCGGTCGTGTGCCAGATGAGTGAGCGGGGACGACCGGTGTCCAGGACTTCATCCAACAGCGGAGAGGTTGCATCGCAACTCGCTGCCAATTCCGTCCCATTCAGCAGGTCATCGCACAATTTTCCCTTGGCCTTGCGGCGAGATATGTGCGCAAAGCGGGCGAAGCTGTCATTAATTCGGATTACTTCCTTGTCCGTATTAACGACCACGACCAATTCGGGGATGGTATCGAAGAGACTTTGCAAAAAGTACCGCTCGCGCTCCATTTCATGTTCCAGGCGAGTGACATGATCGAGTTTTTCGCGAAGTTCGGTACGGGCGTTCACCAGGTCCCAGAATATGCGCGCCCATGTGTGATCAATGAGCCGGACGCCGGCCGGGATGCGCTTATATAATTCGGTGAGGATTTCAGTCTGGCCGGTCAGCTCGATAACCATTTGAATGCCGGGAGCCGACAGGGCGTCGTTCATATCGGTCGAGGTGCGGATGCCTTTTTCGCGGGCCAATTGCATACCGGGGGCGTTCTCGTCGGGATCGACGACCCACTGTACATTGAGCGTCAATTCCTTGAGGAATGTGCTCGCGGCCAGGTCGATAATGGCCCGGCATCCTTTACCGCCGCCGATTATGACAGTATTCATACGCCGCTACCTCGTCGCAAAATCCCTGGCCAGCATGGTCGTGTAGTCATCGAGGAGTTCGCCGATCGTCGCATAGTGTCCACGCGGCCTGATGGCGAAATGCATCAGGATATCGTTGAGCCGATCCGGGATATAGGGATACAGCTTTTTCAGGTTCATGACCCGGTATTCGTAAAATGCCGATGCATCGTCGGCCTCGAGACTCTCCTTGACGTCATCGGAAAACTCGTTACCGCGGATAATGCTCCGGAACGAATTAATGCCTTTTCCGACCGCATAGTTGATAATATTTCCCATACTCCAGACATCGAAGTCGGAGACATGCTGCTTTAAATCGAAGTCGATCCAGCGATAGTCGCCGGTATCGCTTTCGATGATGATATGGTCATTGCGAATATCGCCGTGACAATAATCGTTATCGTGTAAGAATTTAATCGCTTCAATCGAGCCGACCAGTTTGTGCAGGATAGGAGGCAGATCCTCTTCGAAATACTGTCGATGCGATTTCGTACTGGCATGGATGTGCTGAAAAATCGTCCGCCCGGGAATGAAGTCGATGATGCGGACATTGTTGTCGGCGTCGTCGTGCACGGTGTATCCTTGCATGAACCGAGAGTCTCCCCTGACCAGTTCGAGCACCTCGGCTTCCTTGTCGGGACTGCGGTAGCAATGGATTTTGAACACGCCGATGTGCACATGGAAATCCTCGTGAAAAACGGTCTTCATTATTTTCTTGCGACCGGTTTCGACATCGATCGCGCCGAACACCCAGTACTTGGGCTGATCGGCGATGCCGAAGCGAGTCTCGTACAGATTTCCTTCGATTATGAAATCTCTCCCACCGACTCGAACGATTTGTCCTCGGACGATTCGCATCGGATCGGATGTATCCGTGACTATTTTCGGCAGCGAAAGAACCGGCCACCCGGTCAATTCACGCATTCGAAGTTGCAGTTGCTCTTGTTCATTCATACAAAGTAGTCGCGCTGATAAAGAGAAAGCCTTTGAATCACCCTTATTACATTATACGTTTCGTCGGCTGTTGAGAAAAGTCGAAAAGATAGTCTTTATTTATTCATCGGTTACAATACGATTATAGTTAATCGGATCAGTATCTCCCTCGGTGCTGATAATGAGTACACGAGAATCCTCGGACAGACCGACCGCGCGCCGGGCTTCGGCCAGTGAGTCTTCCGATAGCAAGGCGCATAATCCCGCCAGTCCCGCGGCGCCCGATTCGCCGGATATAATTCGCCTGTCTTCGCGGGCCGGATAATATAGTAATCGCATCGCTTCGCGGGCGAAACGATCGGGAATTGCCAGAAAGACATCGACGAGATGTTTGAGAATCGGCCAGGCTGTCAGCGATGGAGTCGGGCAGTTGAGTCCCGCCATGATCGTTGCATCCATACCGCCGGATGTGGTCAGTGCCCCGTCCGGTGATGCCGCAGATGCCATCAGGCATGCCGCGGCCGTCGGTTCGACGACAATCAGTCGCGGCGATTTCTCACCGTAGGTATTAAAATAATATTGTGCGCCTGCAGCAGCGAAGCTGCCGACGCCGCCTTGCAGGAAGACGATATCGAATGGTGGGGTATTGTTATCAGCCGGTATCTGATCATTGATTTCCCGAAACAGTGTCAGATATCCGGCCATGATATCGTCGGGGATTAACTCGTACCCCGGATAGGCGGTATCTGCGATAACATGCCAGCCGTTGGCGGCCGATTGTTCCGCCGCCGTTTTTACCGCCAGATCATAATTCCCGCCAACGATTCGGACTTCCGCACCCTCGGCCTCGATATTTCTTATGCGCGCCGGAACCGTTCCCTGCGGCATGAAAATGACGGCTCGCTGACCGAACAATTTGGCGGCCCAGGCGACTGCCCGTCCATGATTGCCGTCGGTTGCCGTGCAAAGTGTCATTGATTGCGGAATCGAAAGGTTGTCCGGAGAATACAATGAGTCCGGTGTTACTCTCCCGCTTCGAATCAGATGGCGGTAAACGGCATAGGTAGCGCCGAGGGCTTTGAAGGCTTTCAGGCCGAATCTCTCGGACTCGTCTTTAACCCACAACTCACGGATACCGAGCCGCCTGGCCAGTCCGGGAAGCGAAAAGAGAGGCGTGGGGGTATATGTCGGGAGTGAACCGTGAAAAGCCGCTATATCAGTGTTTGCAAAGGCGGCAGGGAAGCCGCATTTTCCGGCGCTTTGAAGATTTCGAAAGCGATTATTAATTGCAATGCACAACTGATAATTCTCCAATATACGCATAAAATGAGCCAAAATCGGGCCGTCTGTACTGTGCAATGATTGAACAGTCAGGTCAAGCTCTTTTTGTTATTGCCGAACTAAGTCTATAGAGATTTTTACTGTGCGCTTTTAGCAATCTGTAAAAAGGAAATCAAAGGGGACTACGTAGGCATAAACCGACTCGTGTGTGTCCGAATAATTCGGCAATCCTGATATTATTTCGCATCTATTTCGCACGCATACAGGTAAGGGAAAGGAACAAACAATGAAGAAGTTTCATCTTGCGTTCATCCTTGCCGTACTAATGATTTTCGTGATGTCTGTGGCCGCAGCGGCGAATGACAAACCGGAATTTGATGTTGACTGGTACGGCTATTTCAAGCTCGACGGCTCATATGACCAGAATCTCAGCAGTCACGGCAATTTTGCTCTTTGGGTCAATCCGCAGAGTTCCGATAAGGATGATGCTCAGTTCAACATGACCGCGAATCAGACCCGCCTTGGTTTGAAAGTCAAAGGCAAAGGGTACAGCGATGTAAAAGTCAACGGTCAGTTGGAATTCGATCTTTACGGTGCGGTCTCCGGTGCGACGGTGGCCGAAAACAAGGCCATGTTGCAATTGCGCCATGCCTATTTCACCGTGGAATCAAAGAACTGGAAGTTACTGGCCGGTCAGAGTTGGGATATTTTCTCGCCGCTCAATGCCGCGACTCTCAATTATCCGGTTCTGTGGGCTTGTGGTAATCTTGGTTATCGCCGTCCTCAGGTGTCGGTGTTCTATAAAACACCGGCCGGCAAAAACACGAATGTGGAAATGGCTTTCGGATTCTTCCGGACGATCGGTTCCGACCTCACCCCGACCTTCAGTCTGGCCACCGGCGAGACCGCGGAAGGTTCGGATGACGGCACCGACGCCGCAATCCCGTCCTTACAGGGACGATTCGATGTGCAGAACAAATCTGAATCCGGTAATGCCTTAAGACTCGGTCTCTCCGGCCTCTGGGGACAGCTCAAGGCGGAAACCAATCTCGGCAATTCCGAGACATATGAGAGCTGGGGCGCAAACGGATATTTCCAATACAGTAATGCTTCGGGATTTGGGATTAATGGCGAAGTCTACACCGGCTCGAACCTGGGTAGCTACTATGGCGCCATTCTCAACAGCAATACGATTGACGGCGTCAATTCGAGCGGCGGATACGGCACCCTGTGGTTTAAGCTTTCCCCCAAAGTCAAGTTTACGACAGGCGGCGGTGTTGACAAAGTTAAAGAAGAAGACATCAACAATGGAAATCGCAGCCAGAATCTCTGCATATTCGGAAACCTGCAGTACAGTGTCGTTTCTTATGTGACGCTGGGGCTGGAAGTTTCATCCTGGGAGACGAAATATAAAAACGGTGATGCCGCAAATAATCTCCGGTTGCAATCGTCGTTTATTCTCAATTTCTAATTGCCTTTCTTATTGATGGAGGACTAGGTAATGAATTTTCGCATATTTTCCGTATCCGCTTTGGTAGTACTTCTGGGAATGACTGCGATGATATTTGGCGGTGAAACCGTAAAGGTCGGGTTGAACTATCCGGCGACCGGTCCCTATAGCGTTCAGGGTAAAGATCAGTTACAGGCGGCGAAGATGGCCGTTGAAGAGATCAATGCCTCCGGCGGTATCTTGGGTAAGCAGGTCGAATTGGTAATTCGCGACAGCAAATCAAATGTCGATGCGACTCGGCAAAATGTTACCGAACTGATAGATAATGAAGGCGTCGTCATGGTTTTCGGCGGTTCCTCGAGCGCCGTTGCCATTGCGGCCGGCAATATCTGCCAGGAAAAAGGCGTTCCGTTTTTCGGCACTCTCACCTATTCCAATGCCACGACCGGTGAAGACGGTCATCGCTATACCTTCCGGGAATGCTACAATGCCTGGATGGCGGCAAAGGCCATCGGTGATTACCTTAAGACGAATTTTGCCGGCAAAAAGTACATGTACATCACCTCCGATTATACCTGGGGCTGGTCGACCGAAGCGTCGGTTCGCAAGATGACCGGTACCGAGGACGAAGCGATGCATAAGGGAGTCCTTACGCCGCTCGGTACGACCGATTACAGCAAGCAGTTGTCACTTGCCAAAATGGTCAAGCCCGATGTGCTCGTACTCGTACTTTTCGGTATGGACATGACCAATGCTATTCGTCAGGCGACGACAATGGGTTTGAAGAATGAATGTCAGATCGTTGTTCCCAACCTGACGCTCGGTATGGCCGAAGGCGGCGGTCCCAAGGTCATGGAAGGCGTTATCGGCGCCGTTCCGTGGTGCTGGCAGGTACCATACAAATACAATTATGCGCGCGGTAAAAAATTCGTCGAGGACTATGCTGCAAAATACGAGCGGTATCCCAGTTCCTCGGGCGCATCGGCTTATACGATCATGTACGAATATAAAGGCGCCGCTGAACGAGCCAAAAGCTTAAACGGTGCGAAAATCGTAGCCGCTCTTGAAGGTCACACATATCAGTTGCTCAAAGACGAACAGGTGTGGCGCGACTTCGATCATCAATCCATACAGACCGTGTATGCCGTCATGTGCAAACCACAGACGAAAGTACTGCAGGATAAATACCATCTTGACTATTTCGAGATCATCAGCTCAATGAGCGGTCCTCTCGCCGCGCAGACGCGCGAGGAGTGGGAAGCCGTTCGCCTGGCCAATAATAAGCCGAAAACTCTCGAAAATCTGATGGAAGCAAAATAGCGTTCGAAGTAGCGACAAGCCGGAGTTCGACTCCGGCTTGTCCATTTTATGCAAACAAGTGTAGACTTTGGGGGGCTGGTGATTAACGACGTGGCATCGCGGTAAGGAGACTATGATGTTCAAATGGAATATCCGCAACCAGATTCTTTCAACCGGTATCCTCGGGTTCCTGGTTGTCGTTGTCGCCATTGCGAGTTTTTACAGATTCAGCAGAGAACAATTTATCGGTAGTACTCAAAACCTGATTTCTCTCTCAGACAGACAATATTCCAATTCGCTTGGCGATATTTTTCAAAAGCAATCTGCCGCCTTCGAAAGCTGGATCAGCGACGATGTGTATGGTCTGGCTATTGAATTTGAAACAACAAAAGAATTACAGGCAGAATTTGTTCAACGATTAAAAAGCAATGAGGGATTTGCCGTTCTTGCATTAACGGACAAGTCCGGAAATATTATCGAAATCGCAGGCAACGAGGCGTACAATTCAAAGGTGCTATCGCTCAAAGGTCGCCACCTTTCCGATATCGCTTCGGTGCCGAATATGGCTGAAAACAGCGTCGATTTCATTGACAGTGACATTCTCAAGAGTAACAATGGCGGCACGGCGCACGCCTACCTGTTTTACCATCCGGCCAAATCGATGGACGGCAATGTAATCGGCGCGTTTGTCGCCTACACCGATTGGTCTCGGACGGAAAAAGAGTTGGCTATGTGCACCGAGAATCTGGCGAAGATCGGATTACGAGGGGCCAAAGTACTCTTTGTCTTTCCACAAACAGGCAATGTACCTCTTCAATTGGCCTCCGATGGTATCGAACTGGTGCAATCCCGAACGACCGCGCTCGCACATTGGAGCGCCACCGCTATTAATAATTCGGTTGTCGAGACAGAGGCGGGTGATATAACTATGCTGGCCGGCGCCAGTAAAATAACGCCTCCGTCTATCGGCACCTCGAAAGAGGCGAAGACTCCGATGCTTGTCACGGCCATCGATCTCGATGCGGTGACGAGCAGCCTTAACGGATTAGTTTTGAAAATAATCATACTTGCCTGTTTGGGTACCTTTATTGCCCTCGGGGCAAGTTATATCGTGGCAAGAAAAATTTCCCGGCGCATCGCGCTCATTGGCGGCGTCGCCGAGGAGCTGGCGCAGGGAAATATCGAACATGATATTGAGATTTCGTCTAAGGATGAAATCGGCCAATTGATCGAGTCGTTCAAAAATATGATCGACTATATGAAGCACCTTGCCCGGGCAGCCGAAGATATCGCGCGGAATGACTTGACTATCAAGGTCGAGCCGCGCAGCGAGGCGGATGCTCTCGGGAATGCATTCAAGACCATGGTAGCGAACCTGACCGGTATCGTCGGAGATATCGCCAAAAACGCCGCGCAACTTGTCACCGCCGCGACGGAGATTACCTCCTCCGCCGAGGAAATGGCACACGGAGCGAATAGTCAGACCGAGCAGGCGGCTCAGATTTCTACCGCAATCGAAGAGATGGCTGCGACGATTCTTCAGGCTTCAAAGAATGCCAACGAAGCCAGAGAGATCGCCGAGGGCGCATCGGCAATGGCTGCCGAAGGCCAGTCCGTTGTCGGTGATACTATTCATGGAATGATCCGAATAGCCGATTCCGCATCGGATTCAGGTCGAATCGTCAATGAATTGGCCACCGCCTCCGATCGTATCGGTGAGATTATCGGCGTCATCGATGATATCGCCGACCAGACCAACTTACTGGCGTTGAATGCGGCCATCGAAGCGGCTCGCGCAGGCGAACAAGGCCGTGGATTCGCGGTCGTCGCCGATGAGGTTCGAAAACTGGCTGAACGGACCGGTAAGGCAACCGGCGAAATCACGGAAATGATCAAGGGAATTCAAAACGATTCCAGCCGCGCCGTCCAATCCATGGAACAGGCCGGGAAACTCGTTGAGGAGGGCAAGAGCAAAGCCGACCGTGCCGGCAGCAGCCTTAACGAAATCAATACGATGTCCTCTCGAGTCATGGAAATGATTGTGCAGATTGCCGCGGCATCGGATGAACAGTCATCTGCGGCCGAGCAAATATCGAGGAATATGGAACAGATTGCCAATGTCAGTCGCCAGGCGGCCGATGGGGCCAAGGAATCCGCCTCTGCTGCGGAGAATCTGAATCAGCAGGCCGAAAGCTTGCAGGCGATTGTCGATCGTTTCAGACTCGTTAATTAATGTAATGAAATGTAATGATATGAAATAAAAAAAGGGACGGTTTGTACCGTCCCTTTTTTGTTGAAATTTCTCAGTCGCGTCGGCGATTAGCGAAGCTTTCTGCGAATGACGCTCAGTCCGCCGAGACCAAGGCCGATAAGAATCAGCGTTGACGGTTCGGGAACCGGAGTGCCGTCATAGTCCATCATCAGAATCGATTCATCGATGCGAAGACCGTATTCAGTCGCCAGGCCGAAAAAATTCGTCGTATTGGAGTAATCGATACTCACGACCAGCGGATCGACCCAAAATGATTCCGGATCGGCGACATTGGAAAGATCGATCAGCGTGTTGTCATTGTCAACCAGCGGTATCCAGTTGTTGTTCAAAGACTGATAGGTGAAAATACCCTGAATCGAAATCTCGTTGTTGGCGTTATCGATGAACGAGCCATCGATGTATAGTTTGGCCGTCGTAATGCCGGAGGCATCGGCCGGAATGCTGTGATTCCACGAAAAATCATTGAAGAACCAATCGCCGTCAAAGCCGTAATCCAGCCAGGAGTTGGAGTGGAAATCGACTACGGATGCATAATCGTAAGTGTGGTTGTCACCCAGATTGCCGTACGCCAGCGGGCCGGAGTTGAAAGTCCAATCGTTGTATATGGTTTCGGTGACAAACGCTGAAGCGGAGGAAACCAACATCAGGGCCAGAACCGTCAAAAGTACTTTTTTCATTGTAAACTCCTTGCAGTGCGCTGTAATTTAGACTCTATTAGGTAGCCTTATTGATATCAAACAGTGTGCCAATTGCCGTAATGTAAAGATTATCAAATGGTTAAGCATTTGAGCTTCATCCCGCGTCGGTGAAACTGTACATATTTTGAACACTATATTCAGTCTATTTTGACACCGCTTTGTATTGATTTCCGTAAGTATTTAAAAGACGGGCCTTTGCATTTCCGGTTCGACTGGCGACCGAATTCCGAGATTGTGGACAACTTGTTGATGATCCGATCAAAAAAATCAGAAAAAAACCGAAAAACAGGACAAATTCAGTGAACATTTTTAAGAGAATTCGGTTACATCAGGTAATTATAATGAGATTCTTCTAAAAACCCGCGTTGTTTTGTGTAAACGCGGAAGCAGACACGAAAGGCTGATACATGTTGAAACGAAGCATACTGACTGCCCTGGTAGTACTCACACTCGGACTGACCGCTCATGCTGATACCTGGCATTTTGACAAGGCTCATTCCTCGGTTGGCTTTGCCGTTCGCCACATGGTTGTTTCCAAGACAACGGGTAAATTCGATGATTTCGAGGGCGCGGTTGAATTCGATGGCAAAAATATCGAGGCCGGTTCGGTCAACATTGCCATAAAGATGGCATCTATCGATACGGACAATACGGATCGGGACAAACATCTGAAAAGCGGCGACTTTTTCGATATCGAAAAATATCCGGAAATGACCTTCAAATCCAAGAAGATCACCAAGGGTTCCGGTAACACGTTTACCATGGTTGGAACGCTGACGATCAAAGATGTCTCCAGGGATGTAACGCTGGAAGGCGAATTCAACGGCGTGATCGACGATCCGTGGGGTAACACGCGCGCCGGATTTACCGCCAAAACGAAAATTAATCGTCAGGACTTCAATGTCGCGTTTGATAACAAACTGCAGGACGGTTCGCTCGTTGTCGGCAACGATGTGGAAATTACGCTGGAGATCGAGCTGATTAAGGCGAAATAAAAAAATCTCGCAAGAGTCGGCGAGAGAAAAATGACTCCTTATCTCTTTAGCCGGGGGCTGTTCCCTCCCAAATGCCTCCGGCATCTTTTGCCTTGTGAACGGGGCGGTGCAGAGCCGCCCCGTTTTTTTTATCGATTGAACAGGCGCATCAATTTACTGACCGCATTGATCTGAAAGGCTCGCCAATTGCCGCGAAAGCGAGAAATACCCCCTGTGTGCGGCCGGCAATTCTCCACATCGACATCGATGACGGCGTGCTGGAAACCGGCGATAAAATCGGGATCGGTAATGATGGCAATCGTTTCCTGCTCGAAATGGTAGCTGAAGTAGTCGAAGTTGCTGGATCCGAGAATCAGGTGAGCCTTGTCGACTAAAATCGCCTTGAGATGTGACATTTCGCCCCGGTATAATCGCAAATTGAAACCGAATCGCTGTGCTGCCCACTGGATGTATTCTTTCAGTTGTATCTTGTTGTTATTGCCCGGGCTGACGATCGCAACATTGACGCCGCGCCGAGATGCCGCGCCGAGAAAATCCGTGAATGGCGGGCTGAGATAGGGGCTGAACACAACAATGGATTCCCGGGCGCTTTGTAAAAGATCCACGACAGGTTTGAACGACTCAGGATTGTTTTTTCCATCGAATGATATCAGGCGAACGGAATCGAGTTGCAGCTCTCCCCCGAAATGTTTCTGCTCACACGACGTCAGGAAATCATTGGCCAGGAATTCGGTTGCTTGGGGGTTTTCGATGCGCATCATTAAATCATGCCAGGCGAAATTATGGTCGCTAAAATTTATCCCGCCGATATAGCAGATGTCGTCGTCCACGACGATGATTTTCTTGTGGTTTCGCCTGGGAATATGGCAGTACAGCCAGCCGAATGGATTGACAAACGTAACGGCCACGCCATTTCCCTTCAGTTCAGTGACCATTTTCCGGGTCGATGCGACCTCGGCCTGTAACTCCTTATCGAAGATATTGCCCGGCATATAAATAAAGCGGTCATTGATAATATGACTGGTGTAATGATCGATGACAATGCGTTTATCGGTGGCGGCCGAGGCCATCATTGTGCGTGCCATATCCCAACCGACGGCATCGCCTTCGCATGAGAGAGTCTGAATATAGACGCGCTTTTTGGCGGTTTCGATTTCCGGCTTGAGTCGATTCCAGAAATGAGTCGACCCTGTCAGTAATTCAAGCTTCACCGGAATATACTCGCTTATACGCCTTTGACGATTTTGCGGTAGATTTGCGCCCACTCAAGGACAGTTGTCTTGGGGGCGCCGAAGATGGCATTGGTTTCATCAGGCGGGATTGCGACCTCGGTATCATCGTGTTTATCGAAGAATGCCATCAGATTGATTGCCGCTTTGACGGCCGGGCTGCGCAGGAAAAAGCCGGATAGTCTGGCCAGCCAGACCGGCAGTTGATCTATTGTAATCGTCGGATAGCAGATTTCCAAAAATCGCCGCATGGCCTCGGGAATCGGCATCGGTTCGGGCCCGAATACAGTCAGGATTTTGTTGTCGGCTTTGTCTGAGTTGAGGCACTGCGCGACGATTTCCACATAGTCGGCTACGGCCAAAAAGTGAAAGCAGCTCTTGCCGGAGCCGATATAGACGGCCTTATTATCCTTGATAAACAAAGGCAGCGATTCGCAGAACCAGGTCGGCTTGAGAATGGTATAAGTCAGCCCCGACGACACTAACTCCTGTTCCGCCTCATACTTAACGCGATGGGGAATAAAGTCGGAGTGGTTTTCATCGGCGCGCGCCTCACTGATTTGCACGATTTTTTCGAGTCCCGTTTCGATAGCGGCCTCATAGATATTGATCGAGCCTTCTTTTTCGATGCGAATGTAGTCGTCGTTGGAGGGGCCGCCTTTGAGATTGACATAGACGGCATCGCAGCCTTCCATGGCGTATTTGAGGCTGTCGAGGTCTCCGACATCCCCCTCGGCATAGTCGACATGGTCGGTGAAATAGGCGCGGGCGCGCTGCTCGTCGGTTGTAAAAAGCCGCACGGAGAACCCATCCTGCACCAGTCGCACCACGACCGGGCGACCGAGCATACCTGTCCCGCCGATAACAAGAATTTTCGCCATGACTTCCTCCTCATGCGGAAACTCACGGCAAGATACCGGTTTATTAATTCTGAAATCTACAAAAACTTTCGACAATGGTAGATGAGTGATGCCGGAAAACGCAATATCTCGGTATCATCGCGAGGCGTCGTGATCTCAAGAAGTTGTTTTTAACAGGAACCCACTCTTTTTTTGCAGGGCCCAAAAAGGGATGGGCCGCCCGGGCGGGGAGGTATAGAAAGGCGGCAAATGTGAACATCTGCCGCCAGAAAATACGCTGCACTTATGATTTGGGGGGCGGACCGATAATCCAATCCGGGGCTTTGTTATTGACCGGAGGGATCGACTGCAGGTAGGCGAATACGGCTCGCAGATCCTCATCGGTTAACTTGCCGATGGCGGCCCAGGGCATAGGCGGTAAAATCGGTCGGCCATATCCCTGATGCTTCCCGTTGTGCATCGCGTTGATGAATTCATCGACCGTCCAGTTGCCGATTCCGGTTTTCAGATCCGGGGTAATATTGGGCGCGAAGGAAATGCCCCACGGTCCGGCCCAGGCCGTGCTGTGGATATTGGTCATGGCGATCCAGCCATCGGGCGACAGCACATTATCCGGCACAGTCGGAATACCTGCCTCGGCCGGGTGTCCCGCCAGATGGCGCGATATGTCTTCGACCGGTCCCTTGTCGGTCATGTTTTTTGGAGAATGGCAATCGGCACAGCCGCCGGCTGTAACCAGGTATTCTCCCCGCATGACGGGGGTCTGGGTCGCAGCCTGATTGTCATTGCAGAATGCCAAAAATACCGCAATAGCGAGCAGAATAAGTCCGGTCGCTGTTGCCCTGGCCCTCCCGGACAACATTTTCGACATACAACAATCCTTTCAATGAACTATAGAATATGTTGGCGCCGGATAGCGGCGCCTGTGATATCGAACTAATACGGACTAATAAAATCTCTTATTGTATATATTTATTGAGTTGTAAAAAATATTAATTCCGGATTACATTCCATAGTTTTGCGGCGTGAACACATCGTGCGCCCGAAAATGGGTATTGGTTGAGTGATTTGCCGGCAGATGTGGACATCTACCGGGCACGGATACTTCAAAGGGGCCGCTCTGTCAGTCCGCCTTGCCTCTACTTCCGTTTGCTGGAATGCTCTCCACAGGTCATTTCTATGACTTGTTGTGTTGAGGAGTCGAATGTGCAACAGTATTGAGTTGAATTTCTGGAGGCAGTTGTGTAATACCAATACTCTTCCGTGATTGTATCCCTTTTCACGAAATGGCTTTTCTTTGGTTCTCCCAGTATTTCAAGAACTTGTTCGTGAGTCATTCCGATTTCCACCTGATCGCACAGTTCGTTAAAATTATCGGGCAGTTGGGAAACATTCCTGGGACGCACGACAAGGACAATAACGCAAACAATAATTACGATCGCGGCAATAATGTATTTTTTCATTTATTGGATATCCTTACCATTTATCCTCTCCAAAACATAGTCCATTACCGGGTCGCGATCATTGATGATGTCCCCGATTGTCGGTTTGATAATCGTGTCAGGTGCAATGCCTCGAAATTCATCAAAGCCAGTTACGGCCGTGGCATAGCGGCACCGTGGGTACATAACGGATATTTTCGTATGAGGCAGCGTGATTTCATCATAGCAACCATTACAGATATAACTTCCGCCGCTGGTATCGCCAATTATAACGCCCAAATCATAATACCTGATTAAGGATAAAAAATGTCCTGTCGTGGAAAAACCACCGCCATCGGCCAGAACATACAAATCGCCATTAAAGTTAGGGGATTCAGGCTCAATGCGGTCTTTTAAATCTCCGTATCCATAAACGTTGTGTGAAAAGTAAATGTATGCAGAATCGATTATATGATTGAGGAGTTCTGCTGCGACATATGGATCCCCGCCATCGTTACCTCGGACGTCGATGATGAGATGAGAAATTCCTTTATCGCGGATTATTTCAAAGGATTCGGCAATTTTATTCTTATAATCATATGCGCTCACAAAATCCGGAATAGTAATAATTGCTGCGACCGAGTCGTCAATTATATCAAATACATATGGCGGCCAGGGAGAATCCTGCGGATGCACTTCTTTTTGTCGACGAAGAATTTCCATGTATGGCAAGGCGGAAATGTGAGTCATTGATTCTATAGAATCACCCGGAATAATATAGGACACTTCATATGATTGGGGAAACGCGATCGAACCCGGAAATAGACCAAAAGGCAGACGATTCATTTCTGCTGTTTTATATTGAACATTGACACCATCGGCGCCGATGATACTTCTAAAGTGTTCAATAAGAAACAGCATTTGCTGCCCGTTTATAGTCACAATCTCCGATCCTGCCGGAATTGCCTGCTCATTTGAAAAATCTTCCAGCGCATAGGCCTTATAGTCACGATAATATACTTGTAAGGGAAAATGTTTTTTATATTGTTTTATACCTTTCCAAAATTCGGAGCCAATCCACAGACGTGTGTGACCACATTGAATCAAGGCGGAAGCCTGGCGGATAAAAGTATAGAATTCCAGCAGGCTCATACTTCGATTAATTTGCTGTGTTTGAGAGTCCAGGCGGTAGATTGTATTATACATCCGTCTTGTATGAGGTTCGAGTGATGTTGATTCTCGTGTCAAATTGGGATGATACTTTTTCATCGTTGCAAGAAAATAGTTATAATCTTCTGCCAGGTTTTCCGAAGTAAAGGAAATTTCTTCGGGATCGACGGCAATGACTTCTTTTTCGCATGATGCAAAAATAATCGCAGCAATAAGTAGCCCCACGATAACGGTAGTGTGCCGGAACCGGCTCATAAATGAATACATAGGAGTAATTAAGGGAATTATCGAGTAAGTTCAATCATTAATTTGGACAGAATGGTCTTTTCTCCCACGGCATAGCCGTGGGTTACAGCGGATTACTTATTTTGTGAATGGAAGAGCCGGCAGATGTGGACATCTGCCGGGAAATCTTTTACCGTGTATCCCATGACTTGGCCATGGATAACCCTTTAGAACAACCTCTCCCGTTTCGATAAAAACGCATAGAGCGCCTTATCGAACGGGGTCGATGTGTCAATCAGATGATAGTCGGCGCGAGCCTGCCGGCATTCGGCTGATATGCGATTCATCACTGATTCGAACTGCTTCTGGTAATCTTTCTTGATCTGCCACGGCAGGGTTGTGATCTTCTCACCCGTCTCCATATCCTCAAAGATGGCCTCGCCAGAGAACGCAAAATCGCGCTCGCGAGGATCCACCACATGGAATACGATTACCTCGTGGTTGCGGTGGCGGAAATGCTTGATGCCCGAGATGATCTTTTCGGGATCGTCGAACAAATCGGAAATCAGCACGACCAGTCCGCGGCGCTTGATGCGCTCGGCCATCTCATGCAGTGGAATCGCCAGATCGGTGATCGAGGCAGTCGTTAAATCGGAAAAATGCTTGAGCAGTTGGTGCATGTGTCCGGTTGCCGAGCGGGGCGGGATGTATTGATTGATTTTGTCTGCAAAGGTCACCAGTCCGACCGCATCGCGCTGTTTGAGCATCAGGTATGACAGCGATGCCGCCAGCGTCAGCGCATAATCGAATTTGTTGGTGCGGTTCTTGTCGGAAGTGTAGCCCATCGAGCCCGAGCAGTCCACCAGCAGGTACGCCTTGAGGTTGGTTTCTTCCTCGTACTGCTTGATGTAATAGCGGTCGGACTTTGCATAAACTTTCCAGTCGATATCGCGGATGGAATCGCCCGGCATATACTGGCGATGCTCAGCGAATTCGACCGAGAAACCATGATACGGTGACTTGTGCATCCCGGTGATGAATCCCTCGACGACCATGCGGGCCTTGAGTTCCATGCCTTTGAGTTTCGACACGGTATCGGGGCTGAGATATTTTCTATAGTCAGTAGGCATAAGCTGTGTATTATTCTTTCGTTAAATCAAGGTAGGGGGCAAAAAGCTCTTTCGTTTTATCAAATTGATCCATAAACCAAGTCAATATCTCTTTTTCTGTATCTACAATTTTGTCACGTTTTTCGCCAAAGGGTTCATTCTCTAATGCGCTATTTATACTATAAAGATTTAAAGCTTTCCTTTGTAAAATGCCTACATGCTCATTTATTTCTTTTCCGAATAAATACTCACAATCTTTAGTTGCTTGCAAAAGAGGTGTAGTCTTATCAAGTGCTTTGCTAGAGGGGCTAATTAGTACCTCTGATATAAAAGACATAATTGAATCTTTTACAGCCAATCTTTTCTCAAAGAGCGCAAGCCTTACTTGATAGGCATTTTGTTTCTTTTTTTCAAAAATATTATAAAACAGTAGGATAATATTTAATAGGCCTACTAGTAGATTAACAACGCTTCCAATGTCCATATCAATCACCTATTATAATGGCACAATCCTTTTATTTTCGTTGAAGAACACTGTCAGGTAAGTGAATCCAGGGTGTAATTCAAATAAATCCTCTGCCCAAAAGCCTTATAGTTTTCAGAGTATTTTCAACAATATAAATTAATTTATCCTTTGTACCTTCAATATCATATTTAATATTCGGATCATAAGGTGCCGTTTTTGTATGTACCAGGCTGTTTCGATATTTGACCAATTTCTTCAATTGCTCATAGCCTTGCTTCTCAACAGGAAATGCTTTACCTGTAACCAATTTAGGAATCACAACCCATTTACTACAGATATTCAAATTTTCTAAATATTTTTTCGCATATGAATCTGACAAATTAATTGCAGCATATTCATATATCAACGCCTCTATGCATATTACAGCCAATATTACGGTAATCGTTCCATATTCATCCATTTTGATGGCAATATCAAGATACTCGCTTGGATCTTCATCCTCTGAAATCCCATCCAACAATTTATGTTGTTCCTTAAATTTGTGATAGTATGTTCTGGCGTAATCAAATGCAGTCCAAGATGAAAATCCTATTCTTGAGAATGACACTTCTTTGTTTAAATCTATCATTTAAAAATATGTCCTATTCTTCAAAAATTCTCAATTTCATCGTGCCGTCAGCGAGCATGAAACCTCGGTACATACCTGCGCTGTTGAACGGCATCGCGATATTGCCGTTTCTGTCAATTGCAATGACGCCGCCGGAACCACCCAGTTCTTTGAATTTCTTCATGACAACTAATTCGGCGGCCTCGGTCAGAGACATATTCTTATACTCCATCAAAGCTGCGATATCGTAGGAAACCATCGCGCGCATGATATATTCGCCGACGCCGGTTGCCGATACCGCGCAGGTGTTGTTGTCGGCATAGGTTCCGGCGCCGATGAGCGGCGTGTCACCGATTCGGCCATGCCGCTTGTTCGTCATTCCGCCCGTGGATGTCGCCGCAGCAATATTGCCATGCACATCGACCGCCACCGCGCCGACCGTACCCATTTTGGCGTTCTGGTCATCGGAGTGATCGAGCTGCGTGTGCTCGCGCGCTTCTTTCTTTTCTTTTGCGAGGGCGAATTCGAGCTGTTTGCGGCGCTCATCGGTGTCGAATGAGGATTCCTCGACCAGCACAATGCCATTATCGATAGCGAATTTTTCCGCGCCGTCTCCGGCAAATAGCACATGCGGGCTTTTTTCGAGGACTAGCCGAGCGAGCGTAATCGGGCTCGCGATATGTCGCACAGCAGCAACGGCTCCGACATCTTTGGTTTTACCGTCGCAGATGCAGGCGTCCTGCTCGTGGCCGGCATCGTGTGTGAACACGGCGCCGACTCCGGCATTGAACAGCGGATTGTTTTCCATCGCCATGACGGCCGCCTGGACGGCGTCCATTGAGGTACCGCCGTTTTTCAGGATATTATATCCAGCCTGCAACGATGCGGCGAGGCCGTTCTTGTAGGCCTGTTCCTTTTCGGCGGTCATGGCAGCGCGGAGAATCGTTCCCGCGCCGCCGTGTATGGCGATTGCGAAGTTCGGCATAATTAATCCTGGATTCCCGCTTCCGCGGGAATGACAATGAATACTTCGTATTCTTTGATGGCAGGTTTTCGGAAAAACCTGCCCTACAAGTTGTTTTCTCCGGGCCGAATGACCCGGCCCCTACATTTTTTGTCCCCTCCAGAGAGGGGTGCCCGTCCGCCTGGGCGGATCGAGGGCGGGGTGTGTTCTCTTCTTTTTCTCGCATTGCGAGAATGTCAAGACCGCAAGGGTCTTGACCTACAAATTCTCCCCCTCCTTTACAAGGAGGAGGTTGGGGGGTAGTCTTTTTCGCGTTTTACGCGATTGTAAAAAAAATCCGCCATAATTGTCTTTGACTACTTTTCTTTCACCGCGTCGAGTAATTTGTTAATGATCGCGATCGAGTCTATCCCCTCGGCTTCGGCATTAAACGACGTCACGATGCGATGGCGGAGGACCGGAATGGCCGAAAAGCGGATATCCTCGACCGCCGGCGTCGGGCGGCCCTGCAGAATCGCTCGCGTCTTAGCCGCGAGAGTCAAATACTGGCCGGCGCGAGGGCCCGCTCCCCAGGAAACCCAATTTTTGACGAAATCCGGCGCATCAGCCTCGGCCGGGCGAGTCGAGCGAGCCAGTCGTACGGCATACGAAACGAGGTGTTCGGACACCGGCACAGTTCGCACGAGCCTCTGTAATGCGACGATCTGGTCGCCACCGAGCGCTTTCTCGAGTTTTGCAGTCGGCGCGGCCGTTGTGGTCATGACGATTTCTTCTTCTTCGCTCTGGCTGGGATAATCGACGAAAATATTGAACATGAAGCGGTCAAGCTGCGCCTCGGGCAGCGGATAGGTGCCTTCCTGCTCAATCGGATTCTGCGTGGCGAGGACAAAGAACGGCTCATCAAGCTTATATGTCGTCCCGGCGGCGGTCACTTCGTGCTCCTGCATAGCCTGCAACAATGCGGCCTGCGTTTTCGGAGGCGTGCGGTTGATTTCATCGGCCAAAATGATATTGGCAAAGACGGGACCCTTGACGAAGCGGAACTGCCGCTTGCCGGTCGCATGGTCTTCCTCGATAATCTCGGTACCGGTGATATCCGACGGCATGAGATCGGGTGTGAACTGAATGCGATTGAATTTCAGATCCATAATCTGGGCCAAGGTTGAAATAAGAAGCGTCTTGGCCAGACCGGGGACACCGACCAACAGGCAGTGTCCGTTGGCGAGAAGGGCTATAAGAAGTTGATCGACAACATCTTGTTGTCCAATAATGATCTTTCCGATTTCTGCCTTAATGCGTCCGTATGAATCCTGTAACTGCTGCAGGGCGGCAATGTCGTCAGCACTATTGCTCATAGTCCCTCCGGTCCTATACTGTTGATTGACAATGGATGTACTTCACCGTCTTATACACACGCATACGCATAAAAATCGATGAAGATGCAGAAAAACTAACGTAACTCTAACAGGCCGTTGCGATTGTGGATAAATGCTTGAGACGGCCTTTATTGATGATGCTGTAATATGAATAAGTACAACAGGTTACGCACTTTTCCACAAAACGAGAAATGTTGTCAACAATCTATTTGAATGTCTCGGATTTCTCTTTGCGCACCTTATTTGCTGCATCGCTATAACTGTTTGTGACCGATGCATTTTCTTTCATGTTACAGGAGCCGCAAAAGATGGCGCCCTGTTCAATAACCAGAGATTTTGTCTTTATGTCGCCGGTTATTTCGGCCTTGCCGAGTAATTCCACTTTTTCCGCCGCAACGATGTTGCCGGTGATTTTACCGGAAATCGAGGCGTTTCTGCAAATGACCTCGGCCTCAATCTCGCCGCCGCTGCCAATGGTGACCGTGTCTTCGCAATTGACTTTACCGTTGATCTTGCCGTCAATGCGAAGCGGTCCCTTGACGTCGATGGTTCCGGTGATAGTGGAATCCTTGCCGATGATTGTGCTGATCTTTCCGTCCATTATAGGCTCTTCTTGTTTTGTGGGTTTAATCTTCATATACAAAATACTTTGTCGGGTTTACGGCCTTGCCGTGTAAACGAATTTCATAGTGCAAGTGCGGCGCGCTGCTGATTCCGGTATTGCCCGACAGCGCGATTTGCTGCCCGGCCAGAATCGTATCGCCGACTCGTACCGTTAACTGGCTGTTGTGACCATATACCGACTCGATCGAGTCGTTATTTTTCACGACAACCATATAGCCATATTCCTTGTCCGTTCCGGCATATGCGACGACGCCATAGGCGGTCGAGTATACCGGAGTTCCTTCGGGCATCGCGAAATCGACTCCGCGATGCATCTTGCCCGGTATTTCCGAAAAACCTCTCGTTATCCAACCGGTGGCCGGCAGGCCGTCCGGTATGGGTGATGACGGCGGAAGCGACCGCGATATCGAACCGGGGCGCGTCTCGGTATAGTTTTTCGAAAAAGTTTCATCCTCACCATATAAATCGGCAAGGAGCACGGAATCTAAACCGGCCATTCCTGCAATCTCCGCCATTAATTGGCGCGATTCCAGGAGTGACTGTTCGAGAATCTGTACCTTGTACTGATACTTGCGAAGCGATTCGTTTTCCTCGGCCAATTGTGATGCATTATATGCCCGTTCAATGACTTCATAATAGAGTGCGATATAGGCGACCGGGGCGATAAGCGTCAGGATAATCAGTACTAATAGAGTACGAAACAACCAGACGGGAAGGCGGAAACGTTTCGGCTCCGACTCGTCGTCCGGGACGATCATGAATGTGAGATACTGTGATGCCATGTATGTTTACGAGAGCCGCCGCATGAGGTCCAACAGGCGGTTCAAATCCTCATCGCCATAGTATTCGATTTCAATCCGCCCCTTTTTCAGACCCGGTATTATTTTTACCGATGTCCCGAGCAGATGTTTCAGGAATGTTTCGGACTCCTCGATCCCCGGCGGTTTGCGCCGGACGACCAGTTTGCGGCGTTTTGCCTTGCGAGCCAGATCCTCGGCCTGCCGCACCGACATCGTTTCGGATAAGATGCGACTGGCCATGCGATCGCGCATCGTCTCGTCGCTCACGGATAACAGCGCTCGGGCATGCCCCTCGGACAGTTTCCCCTCGGTAATCAATTGCTTGATATTATCGGGCAGTGACAACAGGCGCAGTGTGTTGGCGACCGAGGCGCGATTCTTGCCGACTCGCTCGGCCAATTGCGTCTGATTCAGGCCGCAGGTATCGAGTAGCGACTGATAGGCGCGAGCGGTTTCGATGGGATTGAGATCCTCGCGCTGGATGTTTTCGATCAGGGCCAGCTCCAGCATCCGGGTGTCGTCGATGTTTTCAAGAATAAGCGCCGGTACGCGCTCCAGATTGGCCATCTTGGCGGCCCGGAAGCGCCGTTCGCCGGCGACCAGGATATAGCCGTCGCCGTCTTTCTTGACGAGTATCGGCTGGAGTACGCCTTGTCCTTTGAGAGACTCGGCCAGCTCCTGTAATTTTTCGGTATCGAACGTACGCCGCGGCTGATGCGGGTTCGGTGCGATTTTCGAGACGGGAACTTGCTTCAGTGTTCCGGACGATTGGCCGTCCAGCTGCGATGATGTCGGGATAAGGGCTTCCAGCCCGCGTCCTAATGCGATTTTAGCCATGACCCATGATCTCCTTGGCCAGAGAAATGTAATTTTGTGCGCCGGTCGACAGAATATCATAGAGGATGATCGGTTTGCCGAACGAGGGCGCCTCGGATAAGCGGACATTGCGACTGATGGCCGTCGAGTAAACTTTCTCGGGAAAATATTTGCGCGTCTCTTCGGCCACCTGGCGCGACAGGTTGAGCCGCCCGTCGTACATCGTTAATAAGACGCCTTCGATCTCGAGATCGGGGTTGAGGTGTTTCTGAACGAGATTGATGGAGTTGAGGAGTTGCCCCATTCCTTCGAGAGCGTAGTATTCACATTGTATCGGTATGATAACCGAGTGGGCGGCGGTGAGAATGTTGAGGGTGAGCAGTCCGAGTGACGGCGGACAGTCGATAATAATATATTCATAGTTACTTGATATAGTAGATAATGATTCCTTGAGCTTGTGCTCGCGTGCGACCATCGGCACCAGTTCCACCTCGGCTCCGACCAGGCGCACATGCGACGGCAACAGGTTCAGATACGGCAATTGCGTCGAGACCACCGCATCTGCGGCATTGACGCCGTTGATGAGTACCTCGTACACCGTAATGTCGGTATCTTTAAGAAACACGCCGAGCCCGCTGGTTGAGTTCGCCTGCGGATCGATATCGACGAGCAGCGTCTTCCTTTCGGCCGCGGCCAGACACGATGCCAGGTTGATTGCCGTTGTGGTTTTACCGACGCCGCCTTTTTGGTTGGCGACCGCCATGATTCTTGCCATATTCCCTCGCTGTCCGAGACTTCCCTGTTACCGCTTTAGAGTATTACAATTAGGGATGATACGCAACTAAAAATTTTTACTAAAAATCACTTTTTATTATCGTTCGCACGTCTGAATTATCCAATGAATATTCAACGACTTTTGCCGATTCGAAGACGTCATGCGGAAATGCCGTACCATAATAAATAATCGTCGCGCCGGGATTCGCATGGCGGCGGATCTGCGAAATCAGTTTTTTCTCAAGCGCGACTCGCCGCGAAATGATTACATCGAATTTTGCATCCTCGGGCAACGTCTGAATATCTCCGGCATGCACATGAGCCGAAAGTGACAGTTTATGCAGCAACAGTGCCAGGAAATCGGCTTTCTTCTGTGACCTCTCGACAAGCGTGATATCGATTTTGTTAGTCGCCAGCAACAGTGGAATAGCGGGTAGTCCCCAACCGGAGCCGATGTCGACGACTCTCCCCGGAGTCTCGCCTATCAGGCCGAGTTCATCCGCGACCAGACAATCGGCGACCAGGGCCTCGAGATCGCCTCGCTGCAGATTCCGGGAAAACAGCGAGAACTTCTCGTTGGCCTTCTCGACCTCGGTCAGATACAGACCGAGCTTCTCGGGCTCGATATGCCTGGACAGAATCTCCTTCGTCTTAAACTCTCTCACGTGTCCTCCACTGTTTCACGTGAAACAGGCGTCGCCTGTTTCGGCTGCCGCTTAGTTCATCTGGATTATCCGGTCGTGAATTGCGGCTTCATCAGTCCGGCTTCGGCTACCGGAGGGGATTAACCCTCTCTTTGGCCGTCGCGCGGTCCTTCTGAAATATCTCCTTATGGATTGCTGCCGCCTTTGTCCGGTATCGCCGACCGAAAACCTCTTCTGTAGCGGGCTGACTGCGTCAGCCCGCGGGTCGACCGAGTCGCCCCCTACCCCGGTACCCCACCCAGTGGGTGGGATTCTTTGGTTCGAGCGGCTATGTCAATCATGTTTCACAAGCTCTTTTCAATATTCGCCCAGTTGCCTCAACATATTATAAAACAACCGATTAAAACATCCCTTTCAGTGATCCTTTAGGCCAAAATTTCCAGTCGATAAGCGAACCAACCCGAAAGCCATGAATCGGTTTGAGAACTGGTTTTTCGATGGATGCTCCGCAATATACAGCTTGAAATAGGCTTACGGAAGAATAAATTTATTTCGAAACGGAATATCTTTTCAGATGAATTGTTAAAACAGCGATATCCGACGGCGTCACGCCCTCGATACGGCTCGCCTGCCCAAGAGTCCTCGGCGTAAACCGGTTGAGCTTCTCGATTGCCTCTGTTTTAAGGCCTTTCAAGCTGGTATAATCGAGCCCTGCGGGAATCGGAATCGATTCATTCTTGCGATTTCTCTCGATTTCTCGGTCCTGTTTATCCAGATAACCCTGGTATTTTATCAGGATCGCGGCCTTCTCGAAAACCTCGGGGGATTCATGTAATCCGTTATTTGATAACTGATAAAGCAGTTGCGGATCAAAATCCGGGCGGCAGATGAGATCGGCCATACTCAGACTGCCGCGCTTGGTTTGCAGCCCGAACGCCTTCGTAATCTCAGTGCTATTAAAGCGGGTAGCCTCGAGATATTTCAGCATATCTCTAATCGCCGAGTCATAGTCATTTATTATGGCCAGCTCTGAATCGGAGTATAACCCGTACCGCCTGCCGTATCCCGCAAGACGGTCGAGCGCGTTATCCTCGCGAAGCGCCAGCCGATATTCGGCCCGGCTGGTAAACATCCGATACGGCTCGGAAATATTTCTCGTCACCAGATCATCCAACATGACACCAATGTATGCCTCGTGCCGACCCGGAATGAACGGCTCTTCCTTCATTATATATAGAGAAGCATTCAGCCCCGCGACCAGCCCTTGAGCGGCGGCTTCCTCGTAGCCGGACGTACCGTTAATCTGTCCGGCCATGAACAGCCCGGCAATGTTTTTTGTCTCGAGCGACGCCTTGATCTGATGAGGCGGTACGAAATCGTATTCGATGGCATATCCGGGTTTGGTAAATTCGCAATTCTCCAGGCCGATGATTGTCCGAGCCGCCGCGAGCTGAACATCCTCGGGCAGCGACGTCGAGAAGCCGTTGAGGTAGATTTCGTCAGTGCCGTTTCCCTCGGGTTCGATGAATATCTGGTGGCGCGGTTTATCGGAAAAGCGAACGATTTTGGCTTCGATGGACGGGCAATAGCGAGGCCCAGTGCCCTCGATTTGGCCGGAAAACAGCGGTGCGCGGTCGATTGAGCCGTTAATAATACGAGCGGTCTCTTCCGTTGTGTAGGTTAAATAGCACAGGGCTGAATTGTCCAACGTCGGCGTATCTTCATGAAAATGAGAGAAATACGGCGCCGGCTCATGGCCCGGTTGGCGCTCGGTTTTATTATAATCGATTGTTTTTCCGTCGATTCTGGGAGGAGTTCCGGTTTTTAGGCGCCCGGTTGTAAAGCCGCCTTGATTCAGAGAGTCCGTCATCCCGATGGCGGCCGGTTCGTCGCGACGCCCGGCCTGAATCTGTTTGTCGCCGATATGAATCAATCCGCCGAGGAATGTCCCGGTACACAGGATCACTGCCTTGGCCGTGATAGTTCCGGAGTTTCTCAGCCTTAGACCGCGGATTTCGTGCCCCTCAGAGAGAATCCCGATGGCCTCGTCCTCGATAATTTCAACTCCCGGCAGTTTGGCCACGGCTTCCGATACATATTGGCAATGGAGACGTCGATCACACTGGATTCTGGTCGACCGGACGGCCGGGCCCTTAGACAGGTTAAGTCTCCGGAACTGAATGCCCGAGATATCTGCGGCTTTGCCGATGATACCGCCGAGGGCATCGACTTCACGAACCAGGTGCCCCTTGCCAACCCCGCCGATAGCGGGATTACAGGACATCAGCGCCAGGTTATCCTTTTTCATCGATACGAGGGCGGTTTTCATCCTCATCCGCGATGCGGCGCAAACCGCCTCGGTTCCGGCATGACCGCCTCCGACGACAATTATGTCAAAGTCTCGATTATCCATTTGCGTTTGCTATATATATCAAAACAGGTACGGCGTCAATATTCAAATTCATTGGCGGGGAGACGAGTCAAATGAGATGCATTAATCCATCCTCCTGTAGAATCAATTCTTAACCACTGTTTCACGTGAAACGCGGGATGAACCGCGAATCCCGCTGTCGCTTAGACGGTCATACTTCTCAGCCAATGAATGAGGCTGCATCGGCGCAGTTTCACCCGCCGACTAATCTCCGCTGTAGGGGCCGGGTCCTCCGGCCCGGATGGGTAGGCTATACGGCCTTTGATAAGCTCAGGATTTGATTACCCCTCTAATCCCTTTCTTATAGGGTCTGTTGCAAAACCTTTTACAGGCACGGGTCATCGCGAGCCCTTCCTAAGGCGTCGCGATCTCAGGATTTATGCGATAGGCACTTACCCATGGTGTTACTTGTGTAACCCAAGGCTATGCCTTGGGAAAATGACTTTTTCAATACGCCCTATTAAGCAGGGGGACGGAATCTGCCTCGTCTGAATTGATTTACTGCAATGCAGTAATGCATGGCTTGGCAATGAGTCTTTCCTCGGAAGAAATCACCGTTCGCGCTGTATTTCTTATAAGAGGAGGGAATATGAAATCTTTTATCTGTCTTATCATTCTCATTCTTATATCATTTTCCGGATGCACGCATTATGACAAGTTTCAAGTCTCGAATAAGGCGTTCCACTGGTATAAGGATAATTCAAAAAAGTTCTCACTGCGCAAAGACTATGGCATGTTCGAACTGGAGGCATACTGCAGGCGAAAGACCAAAGACCGAGAATTTCACGTCTATGTCATCATTCACAATCAGACTGACAAAGCGCTTATAGCCGATTTCGCGGATGCCCAATTGTGGCTGCCGGACATGGACAATGATGTTCGCATGGAAGTGTTTCGCTTCAGAGTCGAAACGAAATCCATCAAAGTCCCGGCGAAATACTCTAGGAAGATCGAGCTTATCACGACAATAGACTCCGCCTATGATGTCATACCTCTGGCGCAGTCTATAGAATTACATGGAATTACGGTGACCAGGGCTTATTCAAACGAGTTTATTGTCGTTGAGCCGCTGGAGTTCGCATATATGATCGATGAGAAAAAAGATGGCCAGGATGTATATGCCACCGAGTAGTGATTGACGACAACAGACGTGGACATCTACCAATTCTTGAATAAGTGTTATTCGGATGGCAATCATACCCATATTTGATTATTATCTATTTATCTTGCCATAACAAGGCAGTATGTATACAATAAATGCCAAAATTATGGGAGGAATAATGAAATCGTATATTTATCTGTATCTTTTCATCGCTTTATTTTTTTCCGGATGTGGCAGTTATAAAAATTTCATGATTATAAACGATGATTTTTATCCAAGTAAACATAATAAAAATGAGTTTTCTCTAAGGAAAGACTATGAAATGTTTGAGCTGGAGGCGTATTGTCAAAGAAAAACTAATTGCCGAGAATTTTACGTATATTTAATCATCCATAATGACAGCGACGATCTACTTATGGTTGAAATGGTTTATACGGCATTTTGGCCACAAGAGAATGATGCTCCTCTCTTAGTAGAAGTAAATAACCAAAAGAGCATAACGAAATATGCACGCATTCCTGCCAATTCCACGACAACGATACGTCTCGTCTCAGAGATAAAAGCCGGCTTTTATGAAATTCCCGTTGCCCAAATTGTCTATGTAAAAAACATAAAAGTTACTGATGAGCGTACGCTGGAGGAAATTGAACTTGAAACTCTGGAATTTAAATATATTCCAGATAAGGATATGTAGATTCTCACCATAAAGAATGATTTTTTGAGGTCAGTTTATTTACCGATGCAGAAATTGGCGAAGATTTCGTCGAGGATCTGTTCGGTATAGATGTGTCCGGTGATTTCGCCAATCGTATTTGCCGCCTGGCGTAATTCCAACGAGATGATCTCGGGCGGCATCGAGAGAATACTCCGGACTTTTTTCAGATGCTCGAGGCACGAATCGATCTTGCTCTTGTGCCGCTCGGATGTCACGACCAGATTATCCGTCAGGTCAGCCACGCCGGCAAGTTTGTGAATCGATGTCAGGAGTTGCTTGATACCGCGGCCGGTTTTGGCCGAGATCGGCAGACAGTCGACGTCGCCTGACAGCCTGTCCCACCATTTGGCCGAGGCAGACTTGACGTCGCCACAAAGGTCAGCCTTATTAAATACCACGATGAGCCGCTGGTGTTTTTTCAAACCGAGTTTGGGGAGAGGTGCCGGGCGAGTATTGATGTCGCAGATATATATAATGAGGTCAGCTCGGCCGATGAGTTTCTTACTGAGGTCGATGCCGGCCTTTTCGACTTGCCCTCGGCCTTTTCTAAGACCTGCCGTATCATAGAGTTCGACCGGCAAACCTGCGATATCGAGCCATTCCGATATATAATCCCGGGTCGTGCCCGGTACCGGAGTAACCAGCGATCGCGTCTGTTTTATCAGCCGGTTAAACAGGGAAGACTTGCCGACATTCGGCGCCCCCATAAGAAGGACGCGATAGCCGTCCTTGATGATTTTGCCTGTGCGATAGCTTTCGGCCAGCGACGTCAGATCGACAATAATACCGTCGAGTTTTGAATTCAATAATTCACGACCGATCGTCCCAACGGAGTCCTCGTCAGGAAAATCGATATCGGCCTCGATTTCGGCCAGGAGATGAACAATATTATGTCTTAAATTTGTAATATAAGTACCATAATTACCGACGAGGTGTTCCCGCGACAGCCGATAGGCCAGATCGGTCTTGGCCGCCACCATTTCGGCTGCGCCCTCGAGTTTCGATAAATCCTCGCCGCGATTAACGAATCGCCGCTGCGAAAATTCCCCTGCCTCTGCCGGGCGGCAATCGAATTCCAAAATCCGCCTAAGTATAGTGGTCAGCACGATTAGTCCGGCATGGCAGTAAACTTCTACCAGATCCTCGCCGGTGAAACTCTTCGGCCCCGGCATGAACACGGCCATGACCTCGTCGAGGATTTCATTTTTCTCATTAATAATATGGCCGACTCTGAGGAGATACGGAGTCGGCCGGGAAGTCTTGCTCTGGGGTACAAAGATGCCGTCGAGTATTTCGCGGGCGCCGGGGCCGGAGATTCGGATCACACCGATGCCTCCTGAGCCGGTCGGGGTCGCGATGGCGGCTATCGTATCATCATGCATCCTTTACCTGCAGATTTTTCTCGTCCTGCTGTTTTGTGACCAGCAGGGTTTCGGCCAGAGCCAAAATATTGAATCCGGTCCAGTACAGGACCAGGCCCGCCGGGAAGTTCATGAACAGGTATCCGAAGATAAGCGGCATCATATAGACCAGCATTTTATTCTTCGGGTCGGTCATGGTCATCTTCTGCTGGACGAACATGCTCAGTGTCATGATAATAGGCAGAATAAAATAGGGATCCGGGGCGGACAAATCGGTAATCCAGCCGACGAATGATGCGCCGCGGAATTCGATCGTGGTTTTGAACACGGTGAACAGCGCGAAGAAGATCGGCATCTGCGGAAGCATCGGGAGACAGCCCGATAGCGGATTGGCCCCGGCCTCCTTATAAAGCTTCATCATCTCCTTATTCAGCCGCTGCGGGTCGTTTTTATATTTTTCCTGCAGTTGTTTCATTTTCGGTTGCAGGTCTTTCATCTTCGCCATGGCCGCGGTCTGTTTGCGGCTGAGCGGGAAAGTGATCAGTTTAATCAGGAGTGCAAAAACTAATACCACGGCGCCATAATTCGGGATGACACTGTACAATTTCGGGAGCAGCCAAATGATGGCGATGGAGAACGGCTTAATGATTACCCAGCCCAATGATGTCATTTCCTGCAGGCCGAGGCCGTATTTGTCGAGCCCGTCATAGTCGATCGGGCCGACATAAATCATGAATGAATCGACCTGCGTCCCGGACCGGGGAATCGGCATATCGAGTGTTGGCGTGACGAATCGCCTGTTGATTTCATCGCCGCCGACCATTTCCTTTTTCTCATATCCGGTGGCCCAGACTCCGGCCGCGTTTCTGTTTTGCGGAATCATGACGGCCGCGAAATATTTCGTCCGCAGGCCCGCCCACTCGGTGAGCTCGCTGGGGACATGCTCGTTCATTTTGCCGTCGTCGAAATCGCTATATTCTGATGTTTCCCCACCCATACGAGCCACGACTTTGAATTCGGCATAGTCATCATTTTGTTTCTTTTCCGTCGAGCGAGGGGAAATACCCCAGACGAGTTTATAATCACGTTCAAATCCGAATTGATCGATCCCCTCGATCGAGACCTCGAATCCGATATCGTATGCATCCGGATTGATCGTGTAGGTCTTAACAATGCGACCTCCTCGCGGGTCGGTGTAAGTAAAAGTCAGCGAGCGGGGAGAGCTTCCGGCCGCAAGATCAAAACCGGTTTCGGTTGTAGTGAACGGATGATTTCCGGAGATAAATGTATTGTTACCGGCATAGACATCCGGGACGACTTTATTTTCGGATTCCGCCAGGACAACTTGTCCGGTGCGATCATCCAGGTAATCGAATTTGCGGAGGACGATTTTATTGATGCCCCCGCCTTTATTTGTGAATTGCAGCTCATAGAGCGGCGTCGTTACCAAAAAGGTTTTCTCAATGAAGGTTGAATCAAGAGCGGTCGTATCGGCCAGTTCCGGTTCGGCCGATGTCTGGTCGACCGTCGAGGTCGTCGTTTCATCCTCTGGAATAAAGAGCGGAGTCTCGGTTTCGGAACCGGTCGAATCAACCTGAGTGATTTGGGCCGGAGCCGGCGGGGCAGGTTTGTACAGCCCGACAAATTCCAGGATTTTCGTCCAGAAAAGAAGAAGAATGACGCAGAGACCGATAATTATGATACTTTTTTTATCCACGGTAACCTCATATAAGAACACTCACTCAACCGGGTCATAGCCTCCGGGAAAGAAGGGATTGCAGCGCAGGACACGCTTGATTGCCATCCAGCCGCCTTTGAAGGCGCCGTATTTGCGGACGGCATCGAGTCCATATTGCGAGCAAGTGGGGTGAAAGCGGCACTGGGCGAACATTGACATGATCGGACTTATAAACAAGCGGTACAGCTTGATACATCCCACGAAGAGCCAGGCAAGCGGGGAGAGCCTGCTCTTATTCCCAACCAAAATAGGCTTTGAAGTCGGCAAGGAAATCGTCCTGTTTTACCTTGTCGGTTATCATTTCCGGGATAACCCGGATTATATAATCATAACCGGTTTCAATCCGGTAACGGTTTACTCTTATTATTTCCCGCAATACGCGTTTTATTCGATTTCTTTTCGGCGCCGAGCCGCATTTTTTGGATACGCTCAGGCAGAAACGGCTGACCGGAGGAGTCAATTCGACCGAACTTTTTGCCCTGTAGAAAACAAGCCGCTCGCCTCGCGCACTTTTGCGCCGGGCATACACGGCTTGGATGTCACTCTTATTCTTCAGGCGGCAGACAGCCGGAAACCGATTGTCCACCGTTATTTCTTGCGAGCCACCTTGACGGTCAACCGTTTTCTTCCCTTAGCCCGGCGGCGAGAGAGGACGGCGCGGCCGTTTTTGGTGCTGTTCCGCTTCCGGAAGCCATGGTCATTCAGTTTCTTCCGGTTAGACGGCTGAAATGTACGTTTCATATAATCACCGTTCCGTTAGTTGTCGTTATTTTTTCGAGCCTATAAGTATACAAAATATCTTCCGCCTGTCAAGCAATTAGTTACAGGATTATAGCTTGGGCCTAATTCCAACCTCGGGCCATTTGGGCTTCCCCGGTGCGCAGCAAGTCATTCCGAGCGAGTCCCGTCTTCGGGACGAGAGAGGGATCTGCTCTTGTCTCTTTGGGGTGGTTATTTCAGCATAATCATTGGCTTACCGGCAGAAAATTCACCTGATGTAATTTGATAAAAATAAACGCCTGATGGAGCAATAATCCCGGATTTATCGGTGCCGTCCCATTGAAATGAATGTTTGCCTGCCGGTAATTGTCCGGCTACAGGGGTTGCCACGATTTCCCCAAGAAGATTGTAAATTGTTAATTCAGTATAATTTGCGCGTGTGAGTGTAAACGCGATAATCGTCCCGGCATTGAAAGGATTAGGGTAGTTTTGTGAGAGCTGACATTCAATTGGTCGTTGATTAGGATTTCTCTCGTTGACATCGACAATAAAATTAGTGGAGCCGGAAATAAGAAATACACTTCTTGGTTGGCCCACACCTTCTAACGTATAATTTTGTGCAGAAAACATAAAATCTGAAATAGAATCACCATTATAATCCCCTACCGGTGACAATCGCCAACCAATTCCATCAAGTAAAACGGGAGGCAAATCGGTCTCTGTTATTATATCATCATAAGTTGTATCATGCCTTGGACCGCCTAAATGGATATAAACATAGCCTTCAATACTACCGCCATTTCCAATTAAGAGATCATTATATCCATCACCATTAATATCGCCTGCCCTGGACATATATGCCGATGGTGGATTAAGTAGTAAATCATATAAGGTATCACAACCAGGGCCACACAGATATATCAAATTGCCATTACTGGTGTAAACGCCCAGGTCATCCCAAGAATCTCCGTTATAATCACTAATATTCCAAAGTCCATATAGGAATTCTCGCGGATCACTAAATATAAGTTCAATAGGAGGGGCGATTTTAATATCAGGACTGTCCTTAAAATCGGGACCTAAAAAAATATATATGAAGCTTGTATCTGCTTGAACGGAACGCATTGCAACAAAAATATCTTTATGCAAGTCACCATCGAAATCAATCGTACCATAATCTCTAATCGAGTATTCATATGTTGTAAGCTCATATTGCCAGTCGGGGTCACAGTCCGTTTGATAGAATCCCGAATAAAACAATACTCTGCCCAAATTCGACTTATTAAATTCCTTGGTAACAAGGTCAATCTTGTCATCATTATCTATATATTCAAGGACTGCTCTTGTGTCATATCCCTGAAAGTCATCAAGAGGTTCTATTATATCATCTGGAATGCTGTCAATACTATCAAGAGGACCGATATACACAAACAAGGAACCAGCATCTACTGAACCACCTCCAAGTGTGACTAAATCGTTAATCCCATTCCCTGTAATATCTTTGGGTATTAGGCTGCCGTATCTTCCCCAAATGAATTTGCTTTGAATCGTGTCGAATGTTGAATTGCCATAATAAATGAATGTTCCCCCTGGGCTAAGACTACTGAAGGATATATCATCATACCCATCACCGTTAATATCTCCCAAGGGAGTAATTTTATTACCGATATAGGATGATGTATCACTGCCTTGAAAATGGATTTTAATCAGATTGGTATCGAAGAGTGTTTCGGCTCGCAATTCGGAAGACTGAACCAATATAGACAAAGAAAATATAAGGATACCAAAATATCGCATATAGGCAATGTACCTGAAAAAGTGAATCGCGCAACCAGATATTGTCACTTGGTATGACAAGAGCAGATTCCTCAGTCGTCCCGAAGACGGGCCTCCTTCGGAATGACGGTGATTCCGAGCTTGCGCGAAATCAAAACCACAATCTGAGGCGGCGGATTGACATACGACCTGATTATTTCGGACTATCAGGTTGAACATCTCATCCCAACCCTAAGAAGGGTTGGGGCACCGGGAAACCTACTCTTTGTATTCTTGACAAACTTGCATGTTGAGTATTTTTTATATTCATCAGAGACACCAAATTAGAGCACAGTAATAAATTGGAACGCCGGCGTGGAAGCCTCGCATACATTTCTCAGAAATAATACAGTCCTGCTTCGCCGATGGACGGAAGATGACGCCGAGTGGTATGTCAATTCCCGGGATGAGGAAATCTTCAAATGGACAACGGAAAAGCGAGGATTGACTGTCGAAGAGGCCCGAGAATCAATAGCGGTCGTCAATAGCCGAGAAGATGTGTCGAGCTTTGCGATTATCGATCGCACTTCTGATAGTATCGTGGGAAACATTGCGCTGGTTACAACGAAAGAGAACAGGCACATTGGCGAGGCAATGTACTGGTTGGCGCCGGAGGGACGCGGGAAGGGATTCGCGACATTCGCTCTCAGATTGCTGTGTGAATGGGCGTTTCGCGAACGGTGTCTCGATAAAGTGATCCTGAAAACACACATAGATAACCGGCCGTCACAATTAGTCGCTGAGCGAGCGGGGTTTCACCCATTCAAGGGGGCTGACGGTCGCGAAGACACCATTCAGTATCAGTGGTACAGATTGGTTAACACACAATAGAGATTACTTCGACCTTCAACTATCACAACACCCCGGTATCGGTGCATCGCCACCCTTGAAAATATACGAGATCAGGTATACCGCATCGCCGATATTACAGCGCCCATCGTGATTGGCATCGGCCATGCACTCGGGGTCGGGCATGACGCCGCCCTTAAATACATACATGACAATGTATACGGCGTCGCCGACATTCAATGAGCCATCGCCGTTGGCATCGCCGCAGATATGTTCACCCAGTTGCAATACGAATGTGGCAGTCGTATCCTGTGTCATGAGAAAGGCGGAATCTTGTGGTACATATACCGATCGACTTACTGCAATAGTCTGATAACTTCCGCCGATGCTGTCGAATGCGAACGCGCCGGTCGCATCCGTATACGTCGAATCGCCATCCGGGAGCACCATGACGAGTGTTCCTTCCGGAACTGCATCGCCCCCCTGTAATGTGACGGTGCCTGAGAGGGCAAAGGCATTGTCAATCCACACCGTCATGGAGTCCTCGGCGACATTGCCGGAGGCGTCGAACATGCGCACATGCACCCAGTATTCGCCATTGTGAAAATACGGGGTCTGCCAGCACAGCGCGGCGTCACTCGGTTCAACGCGCAGGTTGCCGTCGCTGTTCGTGAGGATATAGTATGATTTCTGGATAAGAGGGTCGTAAATAATTTGGGTATTGCAGGTAAAGTCGAACTGATAGATTATGTGAATGTAGTATGTCATACTGTCATACATACCGAACTGATCGGTGAAACTTATTGCAGTCATCCAGGGGAGAGACGAGTCACCGTCTATTTTATAGTCGATATGATGCGGCGTATTCTTCAAATCGAAAAAATTGTGCTGATCGTATCCGCGACAGATGATATCGACATCGCCGGAAATTGCTGTTCCCGGGGCAAAATAGACATAACTTTCATTTCGGCAAAAGGCAAATAGACTGTCATTGTGAGCGGGCTCCAAAACCGGGGCAAGTGTATCGTTGTCAATGGTCAAAAAATCTATTGGATTTGCGATAAACACCCAGTAGTCCTGTCCCTCGGCCCATTGCAGGGAATCTCCGGCATACCGAATACGACTAAAATGCAGGTGCGATTCGGTGCCTGGGTGATAGGGCCAGTCGACGATTTCGCCGATTTTCGTCCCCGCCTCTATATATTCATCGAAGTAGTGATTCTGCAGTGAGGACTCGAACATATGCGCATAGAGAAACGCCTCGCATGAGTCCGTACCAGGTTCATCGCCGATCACAATTCGCCAATAGCTATAGTGATCGTATTTGGCGGTAATGGTTTTCACATACCCCGACTTGACTGCATAAACCGGCGTACTGACCGGTATTCGGATGTCCAATCCGCTGTGCATCCAGGGAGGTGTCCCACCGAGATATGTGCCGTAATGTGCAGATAAGATATGACTCGAACTGTCCGGCCAGACCGGCCATTGAAAATCACCTTGTGCGAGAGTCAGGTTTGACAGAAGAAGCGCGAAAAAGACAGATAGTGTAAAGGATTTCATGGAATCCTCCTTCCGCCCCGCTTTAAAATAGGTCCTATTTAATAGGATGATTGAAGAATGAAAATCTTACAAAAATTGAGTTAGTCGGACCATCTCTAAGAAGACATATATAATCCAGTATTTATTTTTTCCTTTGCTTCGTGACTACAATTCGATAGATTAGTAAACACTAACCTTTCACTGGGGTGTGCGGCATGGAAGTGAAGCGGTCGGTCAGTAAAGTCCTCCTCTATATCGAAGATGTTGTTTACGGCATTATCGCCGTACTTCTCATCGGTACGATACTGCTGGTAACCTGGGCGATTCTCCAAGCCTTCTTTCATACGTTTGCCGGAGGCGAGCTGCTCACCAACATCATCCACATCATCGACAATATTCTGCTGACTCTGATGGTTACGGAGATTCTTTACACTGTCATCGTATCGTTCGAGTCGCATTCGCTCAAGGCCGAACCGTTCCTTGTCGTCGGCCTGATAGCAACCGTACGGCGGATACTGTTGATCTCTCTCCAGGCGGCGCATGTGACGGAAATCGAACCGGAAGTGTTCCAGAGTTATATGATTGAGCTCGGTATTCTAACGGTTTTGATATTCGTGTTTGTCATGTCGATTTATTTGCTGCGCAAGCAACGGAAGCCATCAACGGAATAATCCAGTTTACGATTTTCAGACAATTGATATTCTGGTAGCCCGACCCTTTAGGGTCGGGAGGGACAAGAGCGGATTCCTCAGTCGATCCGAAGACGGGACTCCTTCGGAATGGCGATTGTGTTTTGATGGTTAGTGTACGTCCTCGTGCACCAACAAATGGATGAAGAAAGCTGGCAGACGGGGACGTCCGCCAGCCACAGAAATTATCAGGTTGAACGTCTCATCCAAACCCTAAGAAGGGTTGGGGCACCGGCCCCATACGAGGATTTTTGTCAACTATTCTCTTTGGGGATGGGGACGGATAATCCTTGTGAATTCAGGAAGTCGTAATCATCCTCCTCCGGGCGGGTGTGCCAGCGGTTGTGCATCCAAATCCACTGTTCGGGATAGGCGCGGATAATCTGTTCCAATTTTGCCGTCATCCGGCTGGTGATACTATAAATATTCTCTCGTGTGCGACTGTAGTCGTCAATAGTCAATTCCTCGCCGAAGATAAGCCGATACTTGCCGCCCGGCAGCGACAGACACGCCATCGGCATAAAGGCTGATTTAGTAACCAGCCCCAACTGAGTCGGGCCGATCGGCGTCTTGGCCGGTCGACCGAAAAACGGCGTGAGCTCCCCGGCCACTCGATAGGAATCGGTATCGATCAGAAATCCGGTCGCATAGCCATCTCTGAGCAATTGCAGAATCCTCCTCGGTGAATCATCGGTCTTGATATTAATGATACCCATCTCGGTACGATTGGCAATCAGCAACGCATCCAGCCGTTTTTCATATAACTCTCGCCCGATGACGGCGGCCTTGTGTCCGGTCTGCGCCACCCATGCCGCAAGTAATTCAAAATTTCCGAAATGTCCGGTGAAGGCGATAATCCCTTTGCCTTTTTCGTACGCCCGTTCGAAATTCTCACGTCCGACGACTTCGATATTGTCGTACATCTGCGAATGGAAGTGCTTCCTGATGCGCATCGCCTCGAGAGCCGCCCGGCCGAAAGTAATAAAACTCTGCCGGGCAATCGTGTATTTTTCGCGGTAGGAAATCTCCTTGCCATAGGCGCGGTCGAGGTTGGTCAGAGCCTTCATGCGCTCTTTTTTGACGAGGCGGAATGTCAGCAGCCCGAGTGTCTCGCCCAGGAACAACGTGAATCGACGGGGGAGATGATTAATAATAAAAAAGGCAACGCTGACGATGCGGTACACGGCTGCTCGTTTGAACTGTTTGTTCACAGCCGCACCGCCTCACACCAGCTTTGACCGCAGAATATCGTGGATGTGGATGATGCCGATCGGGAAGTGGTTGTCGTCGACGGCCACCAGTACGGTGATTTTGTGCTTCTCGCATAAGGCGAGGACCTCGTCAAGAATCGCATCGGCGGAAATAGTCCGAGGATTTTTCGTCATGACATCGGCGATTTTATGCTGCATGATGCCGTTGCCTTTTTCCGATATCCGGCGCAGGTCACCATCCGTGAAAATGCCGGCCATTTTGCCGGATGCGTCGACGACGACGGCCGTTCCAAGCATTCCGCGCGACATGACGATGAGCGTCTCCTCGACCGTGGCGCTCTCTTTGACAATCGGAATCGTGTCACCGGTGTGCATGATATCGGATACGCGCAGCAACAGGCGTCGACCGAGTGATCCGCCCGGGTGGAGTTTGGCGAAATCGTCGGCGGTGAAGCCGCGCTCCTCGAGCAGCGCAACCGCCAGGGCATCGCCCATAACGACAGCCGCCGTGGAAGATGATGTCGGTACCAGATTGTTCGGGCATGCCTCGTTGGGAACCGAGCAATTTATCACGATATCGGCCCGCTCGGCCAGCGGCGAATTGAGTTCACCGATGAGCGCGATGATTTTGATACCGAGTCGCTTGAAAGCCGGGATTAGCTGCTGTAATTCTGCCGTGTCGCCCGATTTTGAAATGGCCAGCACGATATCGCGCGAGGTGACGATTCCCAGATCGCCGTGGATGGCCTCGGCCGGATGCAGGAAGAAGGCCGGTGTCCCGGTCGATGACAGCGTCGCCGCGATTTTCTTTCCGACGATACCGGATTTGCCCATACCGGTGACGATGACGCGGCCGGAGATTTCCATGATCGCCTTGACGGCTTTTTCGAAATTATCATCCAGCCGTTCCAGCAGGCCGCGCACGGCCTCGGCTTCCTTCGTTATGACATCTATGGCAGTTTTTTTGATCATTTCGTAAAATGGTTAATCGGTTTGATGCCGATGGCATCGAAGTACAGTTCCAATATTTCACGCACGGCGCCTTCGCCGCCTTTCGTACTCGTGACAAAGTCGGCCACTGAGAGTAAATCCTTGTGCGCATTTTTTACGGCGATGCCGACACCGACCTTCGTCGCAAGAGATACGTCCATGATATCGTTGCCGATAAAGGCAGTTTCGCTTAAGTCTATATCCATGCCATTCTTGGCGAAGTATTCACTCACGATTCGCGCCTTGTCGCCGCGCTCCTGGATGACGTGTTTGACGCCAAGGTCCTTCATGCGCGTCGTAGTAGCCGGGCTGTAGCGATTGGACATGATGACAACTTCCAGCCCCTGGCGCATGGCGAGCACTATCAGCAGGCCGTCGCCGATGTGGAATTTCTTAATTTCGAATCCGTCCGGGCCAATGTACAAGTGGTCGTCGGTCAAAACGCCATCGACATCGAGAATAATCGCTTTCAGCTTCTTCAGCTTTGCTGCCAGTTGCTTTTTTGTCAGTCTCTTTTTCGCAGGCATGTCTCTATGCTTTCAAAATTCTCTGAACTTGCATAATCAAATCCGGCATGTCGATTAGCGGTAGTTGCGTGGCCGCATCGGATTTGGCGTTTTTGGGATCGGGGTGAGTTTCGACGAACAGCCCGTCGATACCGACCGCCGCTGCGGCTCGAGTGAGTGATACGATAAACTCGCGATCGCCGCCGGAGGATGTTCCCAGACCGCCGGGGCGCTGGACCGAGTGCGTCGCATCGTAGACGATGGGATAGCCGAATTTCCTCATGATGGTCAGGCCGCGGAAGTCGACGACGAGGTTGTTGTACCCGAATGTCGTGCCTCGTTCGGTCAGCATGATTCTGCCGTTGTTAATCGGAGCGCCTTTTTCGGCAGCTTCCTTCATATTGTCCGGCGACATGAACTGGCCTTTTTTAATATTGACCCACTTGCCGGTCTCGGCGGCCTTGCGAATCAATTCGGTCTGGCGGCACAGGAAGGCCGGGATTTGTAACACGTCGATATCGGCCATCATGTCGATTTCGGACGTCTCGTGAATGTCGGTCAGGAGCGGCAGTTTGAGGTCTTTCTTGACTTTTGCCAGAATTTCCAGCGCCTCGCCGTCGCCGATGGTCGTAAACGATTTCGCCGACGTACGGTTGGCCTTGCGGTAGGATGATTTATAAATCAGCGGTACGCCGAGTTTGTCGCATTGTTTCTTGAGGAAGCCGGCGGTTTCGAGGGTGACAAATTCGTCCTCGACGACGCAGTTGCCGGCGATCAGGAAGAAGTTCTTCCCGATTCCGATTTTGTCGATTAAGTCTCCCATAGGCGGCAATATACACTTGTTCACACCGGGGTGCAAGCGTGGATTTTGGGGTGCTAATTTTGCGGCGGGATTTGAATAAAGTCAGGGTTATATGGTGCCTTTTTTTCCAAGGGTAAATTATCTAGGAATCTTGTAAACTCGGCAAAAGTAATAACACGTCCTTCAAGTTCTTTTAATCCAGAATTATTTACTATTCCTGCGAAATAGCGATCCTCAGAGACTATATAATCACATGTATCCAAATAAATTGTTTGCAACATATCACAATAATCGCTCGCCAGTAAATCTTTCCGACCATCGGGATCAAAATAATCCTGTACCAATTTGGCATAAGAAAAAGCAAAAAAAGTTAAACCGGGTAACTTCCTTTCTATTTCAGTCAAGCTATACATGGTGAGAGTTATCGCGTTTTTTATATCAAAATGGTCGATAGCAATATTTAGAAAATCTAATCTCAGCGAATTCATAAATTCTTCATTCTTGTATTCCTCGCCCTTCAAACCAGATTGAACTTGCGTAAGAATGGTTTTTATTGCCTTATGATTCTCCTCTATTTGCCTATTAAGCCTAATAAATGTGGGCATATGTTTCGCCTGGTAAACTTCAAAGCTATCGCACGTCGCTATTTCGTAAAATCGCCGATTCCAATTATTGCCTATTAAATATGCATCTTTTTCTGAATTGAGCTTTATAGTGTTTCTCAGATGATTAGAAGTATCCGGAAGAAAGTGCTTATTGCAGAGTATACTGGCTTTACGCACTCGATTTTGATCAATAATAAAATGCTTTTCTGACTTTACGCCTTTCATAGATTCGATAAATACAATGGGCGAAAACAGAAATACTAGGCATTGTGATTTATAAAGCTTCTCTGCCTTTTCATAAATCTGATTGAAAAGGTATTCATCCCCAGCAATCTTAGATAGAACTTGACTATCAAGAGTTATAACTATCATGGTAACAATATAGTACTATTTGCAGGATAGTACATTCATAAATTATTCCATTGCCTTATATACAATCACAAATCTATATACTTCGCATTCGGGATGTTTCGTTCAGAAACATGTAAGATTACTGGCGGCCGCCGTTTTCATACAAATAGCGGATGCAGTCCGAATCCTTGCTTGCCCTCGCCAACAGTATCGGTGTGAAATGATCGTCGATGCCCGCATTGATATCCGCACCATGCTCGCATAAATATTTCACGGCATCGAATTCCCCGGTCGATGCGGCCATGTGCAGAGGCGTCCATCCGGTTTTGGTTGTCGCGTTCACATCACACCCATGTTCCAGAAAATATGCAATCGCGGTCGTATTCCCGATGACAGATGCATAGTGCAGCGCCGTCATGCCGTTCCTGCTTTTGACACAAGGATCGGCTCCATTGTCGACTAATGCCTTGATGACTTCGAGATTCCCTCGGAGCGCAGCGTAATGCACGGCCGAATAGCCGTCCATATCGACGGCAGTCACTTCGGCGCCGTCCTGGATGAGCATATTGACGATCGGAAGCGATTCCTCGTTCGCGGCAATCATCAGAGGCGTCAAGCCGATGTCGGTGGTTTCGTTGACATCGGCGCTGTCGTTCAAAAGAATACTGACCGTACGCGGATGCGTTCCCTGAACGGCATGATGCAGGGGAGACCAATTGTTTTTCTGATTCTTCCTGATGTCGGCGCCGGATGCCAGTAAATACTGGACGACGTTGCTGTGTCCGCTCCCGGCGGCATAAAACAACGGTGTCGCTCCCATATCATTGCGGGCATTGAAATCGGCGTGCGCATCAACCAATACTTGTACGGCCTCGATGCGACCGCTGTCGGCAGCGAGGTGCAAAGGCGTCATCCCGACATTGTTTTTAACATCGATATCGGGCGTCTTGGCGATCAGGAATCGCACTAACTCGGTTCGACCCTCGGCCGCGGCCTGATGAAGCGCCGTCAATCCCTCGCGGTCGCGCTCCATCGGGTCCTCGCCGGTCGCGACGAGGAATTTGGCAAACTCTGTATCGCCGACAGTTATGGCCTTGGTCAGCGGGCGGTTTTCCGGCCGCTTGTCGATCTCGTCCTCGCCGCTTCCAACCTCGACGACATACGCCTGCCATTCGAATTCACTGATCGTTACCTCGGGCTGGCGTACGACTGAGACAATGGAGTCGGGGTTGGCCAAATCCTTGATGATCGACACCGCGGGGTCGCCGGGAGCGATAAGCTCCGGTGTTACCGGCTGCATAAAATGACCCGGGGTGCTGTTGTACAGCCGAGTTCGGACTTCGTATTCCTTGCCGGGCTCCATTTGAATATGGATGGTTTGCGGGATTTCCGAGCGCATATTTACGCCGATAGGCGAGCCGTATCGGCGGAGAAACGGTCCGCGCCGGATATCTGCCTTATCATCATAGATAACGTATGGATAGGCCGGATTGGCATGGGTGTAAAATCCCGCATAGCTGACTTCGACGGTGTACTCGCCGCTCTCGACCTCGTACCAGATGCCGGGATTGCACTGACGGGTATCGGCATTGTTGCGGATGGCGATGCGGTCGTCTACCACGAAGTTTTCGATGCGATTGATGCAGGTTTTACCGGCCGAGCGGATGCGGGCGGTCGTCGTTTGCTTCATCGAGACGGGCTCGTAGAGACGCGTTACCTGCGGAGCACAGGAGACGAGGAGTAATGCCGCGATCGTGCACAGGAGAGTTACTCTGCGAATCGGTCCGGCCGCCAGCCATTGTGAATTGAGTAGTTTCATCCGTACATTTAAAACGCAAAAGCCTGTGGTAGTATAAAAAATTTCGTGATATTTTCCAGCGTTTTTTATAATCTCCCTTTGACCGATAAGGAGGGCAGGCATCGCCTGTTGGCGGTTACCGCCCCGCATTTACATCTTCCCAACCTTTAAAAATGTCATACCCGCGCAGGCGGGTATCCAGAGAGAGTTTGATCAGGACACCGCTCTGGATTCCCGACTCGGCCGTCATAAGAATGACGACCTCTCGGGAATGACAGGCATATGACGGTTTATGAAGGCCCGCATCGCAGTACTTGATTACTATCAATCAACCACCCCCCAGCCCCCTCCTTGGGAAGGAGGGGGAGAGGTATGTGCCATGAAATTGTGGTTGGTGTACGTCCTCGTGCACCAACAATCCATATATTGCGGGAACCCACCCTCGTCCCGAAGACGGGCATCGGATGGGTCACCCAGACCTCTCATCCAACTGATTTTTAGCAATTTCGATACAATGCCGGTACCGATCGGGCGTTTTCTAACAATTGCGATGGAGGGATAATTATTGTCCGGCAACATAAATTTGTTTTTGGGGTGTGTTTTCCTATGTGATTGTTATACAGTCGGTTATCGTTTTGGGGGTCGGATTGTGGATAACTTGATGTTGGGGGACAGAGAGTTATCCCTCGGATAGGAAAAATTTTTTTCGCCATTTTTGTCTTTTTGGACATAGTGGTAGCATCTCCTTTTAGTAAGGAAGATGAAGTGGAAATCAGGAGCGGAGTTGGAGTGAAAATGGAAGTTTGCGCTTCGCGCATGCCAAGACCACAAGGGTCTTGACCTACGAAGAGGCAAGAGCAGATTCTCACGTCGGCCTAAGAAGGCCTCCTCAGAATGACTGCAGTAGTGGATACTTTGATAGAATTTTGGAACCATTGCACCCACAGCAAGCTGGGCATTTAGTACACGGTTTCAAATTATCAGGTTGAACGTTTCATCCCAACCCTAAGAAGGATTGGGGCACCGGGGTTAATCACTATTTGAAATGCTTCATTATCCAGCTTATGAATTTGGAGGGAGGTTTATTTGCTCTTGTAAATGCCGTAACTTCTTCCCAAAGCTCACGCATAGAAAGATTCCCGCTGCTTGGGACATAACGTGCCTCTATCTGATACTGAGAGATAAATTGCAATATCTCGCTCTTAATTTTTTCCGGCTCGCATTTATTAGATAGTAATTTGACTGCTATGTCTTTCGAATCATCCAAATATAAATCGATTTCTCGCCCGGATGAATCCCAACCGTGATATTCTGTCGTCATAACATCAACGTCCTCAATATGATAAGACAAGCGTGTTTCATCTTCTATCACAACCATCCAGCCGGCATGATCAAATAAGTAGAGAGGGTATTCGATTTTCGGATTGTCGGTCATAATTTACAGCCTTTTTATCTGTATCGGCGAGTGGGTTATTAGTTTAATTACCAGGTGCCCCAGCCCTTTTTTAGTTTTGCATAAAGGGCAGATTCCCGGTTGAGAGCGCGTACAGAATTTTGAGGTTATGATTACAAATTGCCTATCTCCTCAGCGATAGATTCATTGCCGTAGAAGACTAATTCATCATCAAGAGGAAAGAAGTAGCCGTCAATCAAGTTATCAATTTTCACATTTATCTCGTCAATTGATTTCGACAGTTCGTTCAATTCTAACTTGTCGAAATTACTAATTAATTCTCCTTGTCCGATCACAACACAAAATATGCCTCTGTGCCAGGGAGTCGTATTATAAAGCAAATCGACTCCTTCATTAACTGAATCGCCGCTTACAACATAAACAGATTGCTCGCTTCCTGATTTTAGTAATAAACCATCGAATTTTCGTTTATGCTTCTTGCTGATAATGAGTATTTGATAACCAGATTGAATGAGAGACGTCAGTAATTGTGTGAGGTATGCTTTTCTTTCGGACTGTTTGATGGCGATAGAATCAATGTTCGGTAGTTGCGACATCTGTCATCCTCCCAGTTTTAGTTGTCGGGAAATTTGGGATGTAACTTGATAACCATAGCGCGATTGTCAAAACCTTCCTCGCAGGCTCGGAATTCTCGGAAATCGCTATGGCGATTCCCTCGAACAGGGGTTTTGACCTACAAAATGTCCGGGATGAATAGTCTATTACAACAACCGCAGGACTTCGTCGTGGAGGCGGGCTCTATAGTTCAGGCCGCCCGAGGCCGTCTTGTTGCGGATGATTTGCTTGTACTTCACAAAATCGGCAATCGGCGCTACTGAGACCTCGCGAATCTCGCGCGTATCAATCGGCCGAATTTCGCCCGATACATAATGCCCCGTGAAGACATGCGATTTCCAGGGGATACAGTGTTCGCCACAAGTGAAATCGACATTGACCTGCAGGATGTAGCGAGCCAGTTCGATCTTGCAGCCGGTCTCTTCGTATGCCTCGCGCAGGGCCCCCTGCTCCAGCGATTCGCCCGGATGACAGGCACCGGAAGGCGGCCGATATAATCCCGGCGGATAGTGATGCTTGGCGATGACGATGAGATCGGTTTCCTTGAAAATAAACATCGTGACGTCATGGCTGCGGCCGTAGTGCTGGGTCGAGTGGATGAAATTAAACTCCTCGATATCGACCGGAGCCTGCATATGGATAACCGGCGGGTAGCCGAATTTATCGGCGGCCTGTTGTATTTGGCGATAGGTCACATACATGAAGTCAGAATACTCTCGCGAATCAATCGAATAAAGTCAAAATTTCCCGCTGAATCGGCTGCGTGGTTACCTCGGGGCCGTTGGGCGTAATCAGCACATCGACCTCGGTGCGCATGCCATACTCATCATAATAAATTCCCGGCTCGATGGAAAATAAATGTCCCGGAATTAATTGTCTGCGATCCTCGGTTTCCAGATTATCGATATTCGGGCCCGGTCCGTGTACGTTTTCGGCAATGGAGTGTCCGGTGCGGTGGCGGAAATACACTTCCAGTCCATCGGCCATGATCACGCCGCGGCAGACGTCATCGACCTGATATCCGTAGATTTTCTTCTTGCCCCAGTTTTTCTTTAGATATTCAATGGCCGCGTCGCGCGCCATGGTAATGAGCGTGAAATCACGAACATATTTCTCCGGCACCGTCGAACCGGCATAGGCCATCCAGGTGATGTCGGCGAAAACCGAGCGCGGCTGATCGAATTTGGCCCAGAGATCGATGAGAATCAGATCGTCTTTTTTAATTTCCGCAGACTGATCCTCGGTCGGTTCATAGTGCCCGTTTCCACTGTTTTCGCGCACCGCGCAGATGGGGCTGTGATCGGTAATCATGTCGGCGTTTTCGAATTCCTGCATGATGAAGGCAACGACATCAAATTCACGAACGGTACGGTTGTTGACAAGGCAGTCTTTAATGAAGGCAAACGCGGCGTCTTTAATCTCATTAACCTTTATACATGCCTCGCGGTGTGATGCGACCTGCTCCGCATTGAGGCAGGCGTTAAATTTGGCGACGAGATCGGCTGAGGAGACGATTTCGAGTCCGAACGAGCGAATCAGTTCGATTGTCCCTGCATCGACTTTTCCGATATAAGGCAGGCGCCCCATGGGAGAATATTCCATCGCAACCCGAGTGTGTCCTTTCAGGATGCTCCGCAGTTTCTCCTCAAGAATTCGATAGGAGGAATAGAAGAACTTCTCGCCCGGGATTTTCTCGTAGGGTTTCTTCTCGATGTTGTGAATAAAGGCCATCGGCGCGCCGCTGGCCGGAATAAAGTAAAACGACCGGCGGGTGATTATCCCGGTCAGGCCGAGAAAATTAATGGCGACGTCATTGGAGCCGTGGAAGTCGTAGAGCAGCCAGCCATCGAGTCCGAGCCGGGCCAGTTCTCCCTGAATTGCCTGTATGTCTTTTATATTCATAGACATCTCTTTTCGTCTTCTCGCCTTGCGGTTTTATCGAGGATGGTACCACTACCCCCTCAGTGCGCACGGCCGGTGGCCGGTTCGTATAATATATACCCCTTAACCCGATGAAACAACGGGAAAAAAAATACGCCTTTCTGAATCTATGTAATGCAAAAAAATTGTTTTTTGGGCGGAACTCTGACTACCCTGCTGCTGTTTAATATAGTGGAGGACAAAATGCATAGCATCAGGAAGACGCACGAAAGTGCATGAGTCCTCTGATTTACCGGGCTTCTTCCCCCGAGAGGTCTGGTGAATGGTAACCTCCTTGCCTTAATTGCCCCTGCAAGAGCAGACGGCCGGCACCCCAAACCGGTCGTCTGACTATTTTAAATCGAAAATTTCCAGGCGCAATAGTACTCGGCCGGATGTTTATCCGGCGGGCAGGACACACACTCCGTTTTGATGCGGGGATCTATCGTCGATGCGAATTTCGCATATTCCACCAACCCGACAGATTTGCACGGGAAATCCGGGCGGCCGTCTCGATTCCGAGCCGACTGCACGCGGCAATCGTTCATGCGAAACAGGAAGCTGTTCTCGGTTTCCTCGAGTATTTCCTGAATATTCAAATGGGCGTAGAGGCGAAAACCGAGCGCCTTCTTCAATCCTTCCAGCCCCGAATTCGGCCCGATGCCGTGGCGTTTCATGATGCGCTTGGCTTCGATGACCGTGAATTTTTCCCAGGCGGTCGTGTCGTGTTTGATTGCCGTGTCCATGCCGTGACCGGCCTCGACGGCCAGGAACCAGAGGCCGTCGTGGGCCAGCCAGTTTTTTGCGGCGTCCTCGAGCATACCGATGAGCTGTTCTTTCGGCATGGCCATGAGCGCCTCGCGTCGTTGCTTGTTGTAATCATCCATAGCCACTATTGTATAGCATGGCGGGGCATGACACAAATGTTTTGAATAGAAAAATGATGCGGAGATTTATTTCACGCGCCAGAGGTCGATTGTCGCCTGCGGTTTTTCCTCGCCGACATAACCCTTCTGCGCCGTCATCGTGAATGTCATGCTGTCGGTATTGATAAAATCGACTTTGATGTGGAAGAGCCATTTTTCCTTTTCAAGCGTCCCCTTCAGCATACCGTCTTCGATATGACCGTAGTAGATGCCATATTCGCCGAAACCATCCCAGATTTCCCAGCGAATTGAATCGGTCGCGGTATCGTGATACAGGTGGCCCGAGTCTTCATAGGAAAAATAGAATTTTTCACCCTGAATAGAGGTGCGCAGATAATTCTGCAATGTGTCATAGGCGAATGAGGCTTTACCCTCGATCGAAATCGGGAAGCCCATCATCGGGACGATCACTTCCCCCTCGCCCGACCAGTTGCCGTCGAGAGTTTTGAGACTGAAATCGGTTTTTGTTTCCGATCCGGCGAGAACGAGGGAACCGATAAAGAGGCAGAAAAGAATCGTGCGAATCAATGCTCTGGAAGTCGTCATATCGCAATCATACGAAAAGGTGTGTTGTTTTACAAATATTTTTACGAGAGTATCGCGACGAGGTTGCGAGGTGGAAATAAAAAGGCCCCCCGTACACCCCTCACGTACGGGCGGCCATCCGAGAAAAAAGGACTATTAAAGCAGCGCAAAAGGAGCTAAAAATGACACTAATACATATAGCAATGACCATGCCTTGCCGGGATAGTTGTCAATAATTTATTGTAATACGTTGTGTGACAATTGGTAACAGTGAGAGTGGTAAATGCGTCGAATTGTTCAAAATTCGTATGGGAATGCGAGAGGATTAGGTTAAAAAAGATAAGCGCATGCGATGCATGCGCTTATCGAAAAACACAGAAATTGTGCCTACTCGTATGAAATTACGAGGCAGCCTCCATCGACAAATCGTAGCGTTTCATCTTGGCGCGCAGGGTCGATTCGTGAATCGCGAGCGAGCGAGCCGCTTGCGATTTGTTGCCGTTCGCCTTGCGAAGCGCCTTGATGATGAGCGCCTTCTCGAATTGCTCGACCTGATTCACCAATGACAGGGTGCCTGGGTTGGCATCGTTTTGTACGATGACACCGGCCAGGTCGCCGAGTGAATCCTCGTTGGCAATGGTCTTAAACAGCACCAACTTTTTCACTTCGGATTCGAGCTGGCGGACATTGCCCGGCCAGGAGCGCGATGCGAATTCGGAAATCAATTCCGGATCCAGTCCTTTATCTACGCCGGGAACACCTTCCTTCGTCAGGAAATGCTGCAGCAACAGCGGAATATCTTCCGGACGCTCGGACAGCGGCGGAATGCAAAAGGTAATTCCGCTCAGGCGGAAATACAGATCCCGCCGGAAGGTTCCCTTGGCCACCATTTCGGCCAGATTGCAGTTGGTCGCTGCAATGAATCGGATATCGAGAGACTCCTCGTCCGTATCGCCGAGCCGCCGGGTGCGGCAGGTTTCGATAACGGTCAGGAGTTTCGCCTGCGATACCAGCGACATTTCGCCGATTTCATCGAGGAAGAAGGTACCGCCGTTGGCTCGATGTAACAGACCGTCCTTGTCGGCTCCGGCACCGGTGAAGGCGCCTTTGCGATATCCGAACAGTTCCGCCTCAAGCAGAGTATCCGGGAATGCTGCGCAATTTACTGCGACGAAATCACCGGGGCGATTTGTCCGCGAATGATAATACTGAGCCAGCAGGTCCTTTCCGGTACCTGTCTCGCCTGTAAGCAGAACAGGTAACTCGGAATGAGCCGCATGGGATAATTGATCGAGAATTTTCCTCATGCGCTGATTTGACGTCACGATTGTCGGTTCATCAGAGCGCTCACTGCGCGTCGGCGTCGATATAATCGGACCGGTTTCGGTGCGATTGATGCGCGCCTGCGTCTTCTCGTATTTCGAGTGAATGCCCAGGCGCCGGTACAAATCGGCGGCGCGGAACAGATTCGCCAATTGCCGCCGCTCCGATCCGAGTCCGCAGTCGGACATCAGAACGAGTGTTTCGGCCTGTTCATAGCGAGCATCGGCTTCGAAGAACAGTTCCATTGCCTGCTGGAACAAGCGACGAGCCTCGTCCTGATTGACCTTGGTGTCGGCCGAGTCGACGAGCGCCAACTGAGCCAGCGTGCGCAGGACGGCGCCCTTTTCCAGCGGTTCTTCGATTTTCTCAGCGAGCGTCAGAGCCGTATTGGCCAGACGGCGCGCCTCGCGATATTGCTTTTCACAGAGTTCGAGTTCGGCCAGCAGACGAACCGGGGCCAGCATCAAAGAAGATTCCGGAGCCAGCTTGCGGGCGCCGTCGATGGCCTCGTTCAAATATTTGCGAGCCGTGTGATATTCGCCGCAGCGCAATTGCAGTTCGCCCAGATAAGTCTGACAGATGACGACCGAGCGGGTCATCTTCTCGCGAATCAGTGTCAGGTAGGCATCGTCGAGATGCTGCTGCGCACGCTCGAACAGATTCGACTGCATTTCGATGTAGCCGAGGGACAATTGTGCGCGAGCTTTTTCCTGCACGTCGCCGAGTTCGTCGGACAGTTCAATATTAAGGGACAGGGCGTCGCGGGCCTTGGCGAAATCGCCCATAAATGTGTATACGCGACCGAGGTTGCCCCAGAGGAATGCCAGGGTCTTGCGATCGCCGATCTGCTCGGTCAGGCGAGCTGCCTCGAGCAGGTTCTTGAGTGCGCTCTTGTATTCAGCGCGAATGAAATAGACGCGGGCCAGTTGGTTGATAGCGTCTATACGGCCGGTGATATTATCGCATCTGCGGTAGAGCGATTCGGCATCCGTATAAGCCGTCTCCGCCTCCCGATAATTACCCAGCGCGACTAACGATTTGCCCGTGATCAGAAATGCTTCGGCCAGTTTCTCGGTTTCACCGAGTGGCGATAGAATCGCCGTGGCCAGACGGGCAGCCGTGAGGGCGTGGCGGTAATCATGGGAGAGGTAGTACAATCGGGCTTCAAGACACCGAAATTCTCCGGCCAAGGCGTCTGCGCGTTCGATCATCAGCGAACCGGCTTTTTCAGCCAGTCGCAGACCGCCCGACATATCGCCCCGCTGAATCGATGCTGCCATCTGGCGCACCAATTCGGTTCGGATATTCGATTCTTGTTGCATGATTTTCTCCATGATTACCGGGTCCTCAAGTCTACTGTTTTCGTGTCGGTTGCCTGAATGATGACAGTTTTGTCATTAGCAGGCTCGTAGATACGATAAAATGTCGACTTAACGGTAATCCAGGTCTGATTGAGCGCCACATCGATGAAGATATTGTTCGAGAATGTGAAGCCGGTCGTTGTCAATAATGGCGCCACAGGATCGGTAATTGCCTGTTCTCCGCCGCCCCAGGGATGTTCCTCACCACCGGGTTCAAATTGATTCGGAATAACGATTACACCATTGTGCCCGGACACCTGGGCAGACATGCTCACGAGGAACACGATTATGGCCGTCACTGAGATAAGTTTACGCCACATGACAAACTCCTTGTTTAAGACCTATATTTGAAATACACATTTTTGTCCCCTAACAGGTGCAGTGAGGATATAAAGAGAAAGAGGCGGGCAGGGGGGATTGCTCCCCTCTTACTATATGATACGAACCAAGTTGAATAATGTCAAGCTCTTTTTACACAAGAAGATACGCTACCCGCCCCGCGGCCATGGCATCTGCCGCGACGAACATTGACCGATTCCTCACTTCGTGCTGTGCGAGCATTGCTCCTTTATACTTTTTACAATTGAATACTACAATTCTTTCAATAAAAAAAAGACTCCTCATGCCCGTGCTTCCTTCGAGCATGAGGAGTACTACAGGAGAAAAAGAGATTTTTCGCCGCCTGCAGGCGGGTTCTATTTTCAAGTTTTCACTGCATATCCGGTGGCGTGTGAGGGGTTTTTGGCCGGTAATATATATCTTAAACCGACGGCCTTCACCGCTTTTGTTGCCTGAAGGGGTGTTTTCTTGCAAAGGATATATTGGAATCGACATCGCGTGATGCAAATCAGCAGAATTTATTAATGATGTACTATATGCAAAATTAACATTTTAGTGCAGATACTCTTAAAGCAATGCCGGCAGATACTGGCTAATCTGATTAACCAGGCTTGCGATAGATGCGACACTGCCCAGATTGTTAAGATATCTTTCGACAATTGATTTTTGAGGTTTTTCCTTACTCAATTCCTGTTTTAGGGCCTGGACCTCTTCAAGGAATTTCATCAATTGCTCAAAATGTAAATTGTCATCTTTCCTCAAAGTTGCAATGATCTTATCCAGTGTTATATCAATGTTTTCATTCCGTGAGATATTTTGCTTTATCTTTTCAGAATGGAGAGCAATATTACTTTTTTCCACTTTTTCATGAAAATGTGTACTATTGTCCGTATAACTAAAATCTACGCCTTTGCCCTCTATATTCTTTTTTAGATTTGACATTATTTCATTCTCCATTTTAGGGCGCACATCACTTATTAAGGAGAGCACATCAACACTTTTTATTTTTCCAACTCTACATTTGATAAATTGCTCGCCTTCATGTTTGTATTGTTTCAGCTCATCAAAATCGAAAAAGTGAGGTTCATCTCTATTTTCACATTCTTCACAATTGCATGGGACCATTTCATGATACTTTAAATTACCAAAAGTGTCATGTAACTTTCTTAGTTCGTATCTAATAATGGTCAGAGCATATAATCGCTCAGATCCAGTAACGCGGATTTTTAGTTTTTTATCCTTAAAGTATTCTAAAATTTCGGCATTGCCGTCGCCAATTTTTAAAACTACTCCGCTCTTCCATTGTTGCCCCATAAATATGTGTCTATTCATCCGTACAATGAGTCGAGAAATAATACCTTTAGGCATGAAATCATAGCGATATTCAAAATGAATAAGCCCCTCATCGCGTAAATGCCCACTGCCCCAGTATTCCTTATCATTAAGTGGCTTGTCGGGTAAAAGCTCAGGGATAATGTACGATTCTGTTTGCTCGATTTGATAACACAATTCGAATTTGAGCATCAATTGCAATAGCTCGCCCTGTTTCTCAGCATAATGGGCGTCACCCCAGACCCGTGCCAAATCACTATTATCAAATTTCCCACCCTTGGCTGCTATTGAACTGTCGAGCAGGACATAATAAACTGCTTCGGTGGCCCATTTAGTATTAAGAATCAGAGTATTTTCTAGTATAAGGTTATCCTGAAAATGTAGTAAAACACCAAGATCATGAAGAAATTGACTAATGAATAACGCTTTATGCCTATCTTTTATTTTGTATTTTAGACATAAATCGAAATACTCCGTTAATGAAATATAGTCTCGGTTATCTTTCTCAAGATCAATGCGAATTTGCACCCATTTTTTAGGGAGTGGATTTTTTCCCACATGGGGAAGATCTCGCAAATGCTCTTGAATCTCTTTTGTTAAATCAGTGAGGCCTTTGTTGGATTTTAGATCGATGTTAAATACATCGATAATACTATCGAAGGAATTGATGATTTCCTCAGGTACATATTTTTTATATTTGTACTTTTCATTGTTGACGATTAGAACAGGGCTTTTTCCGGTCAACAGTTCTAGGATATCAAGCCAATAATAGAAGTCGCAGTCCTCCTTTCGATTGTCTGCTACAAGAATATATAATGATCGTTGCGTAAGAAAATAGCGATGCGTTGCATGCATTATTTCCTGCCCGCCAAAATCCCAGATATTGCATTGAAACGTCACACCTTTAGAGTATGGAAAGCGCCACATCTCAATGTCTATACCGCGGGTCATTTCCCATTCGGCTGGAAGTTTATAATTAAAATCAATGAGTTTTTTCGCCAATGAAGTTTTGCCAGCGCCCGGTTCACCGACAAGGACGAGTTTCGCCTCATATATGTAATCTTCGCCTTGTTTAACGAGTTCGGTAAAGTAATCGCGGATTCGATTTATATTATTATACCTTAATGCAATTTCCGGGGGTGGTTTGATAATTGGATTGTCAAATAATTCCAGAACTTTCAACTCGGTCAGAAGAGTAATTTCGGGTGGCAATTGAGTAATTTGATTTTTCTCCAAATATAAACTTATTATTTTCCTCAACTTTATAATTTCTTGTGGTAATGAGGAGAATCTATTGTGGTTCAAGCGAAGTATTTTCAGATTTGTCAATTTTGAAAAATTCTTAGTTAAATGCGTTAATCGATTCTTAGACATGTCTAATGTCTGTAGTTTTTTTATCTCTGATAATTCGTCGGGTAAAGTTGTTAATCGATTATCTGAAAGGTTTAAGTCTGATAGGTTTTTGAAATGGCATATTTCCGGCGGAATTTTACTTATCATATTTTGTGACAAATCGAGTTTCTCTAGATTCAAACAATTAACAATTTCGGTGGGAAATTTAATAAATCGATTTCTGGATATGTCGAACTCCTTTAGATTTTTTAATAGGGCAATACTTCTAGGCAGGGTTGAAAGTTGATTATCTGAAATTAATAGCTTCTTCAACTTAGTGAATTGAGAAATTTCAGATGGTAATTTTGAAAGCCGATTATGAGGAATAAATAGCTCCTCCAAATTTGATGAGTCGATACCTTTTGATATGGATTGTATTTTATTGTTAGAAAGATATAGAGATCTTAGCCTTTTTAGTTTTGAAATCCCAGCAGGAATACTCGTGATCTTATTGTTTCGTAGCGAAAGTGATTCTAAATGCGTCAACCTGAATATCATGTCAGGAATGATTTCCAATTCATGATAATCCATATCTAATTTTATGACTTGCTCGTCTTTATTGATCTGGTACACTCCGACATTCGTCTTTTCTATATAAAGATTTTTCGCAGCTATAAGTTGCCTTCCAATAAACTCTGACAAGTCTGCAATGATTCGTAAATCGGTCAGCATTAGTGTACCTCATTTATTCAGACATGAATATGTGATTGCCGGATTTCTATATAATCCCGGCGGCGCATTAGTGAAACATGATGTATTGGAAATAAATAAACTATAGCATGATGGTCATGTCAAGGGTCGACGGATTTGTTTTTGTTGAAAGCTATATATGGCCCGCCCCCGAGGCTATAAGGGCATATTGAAAAATCCTTTTCCCAAGGCGAAGCCTTGGGGTACACTGTACACTGTCACGCCCCCGAGCTATAAGGGTATGTTAAAAAATCCTCTTCCCGAGGCGAAGCCTTGGGGTACACAGGTGGAATGCTATATTTGCCTCGCCCCCAAGACATAAGGCGTGTTGAAAAAGTCATTCTCCCAAGGCATAGCCTTGGGATACACCAGTAACATCAATGGTAAATACTTGTCGCATACATCCTGAAATTGAGACGCCTTAAGAAGGGCCCGCAATGACTCGTGCTTGTAATAGGTTTTTCAACATGCCCACATAGCCTTGGGGGACACAGGCAACATAAATTATATAGTTATCGCATAGACCCTGAGATTGCGACGCCCTAAGAAGGGCTCGCAATGACTCGAATTCCTAAAACGACTCAAATTCCTAAATTGGCACAAATCCTAATAGGATTTGCAACACGCCCATACATGCCGGGGGCGAGTGTAAAGCTAATTTCTGAGAGAAAGAGATTTTTCGATTATGACTTCGGGCGCAGGCGATCAATGAAATCCGCTCGCATCCAGTGAATATTGCTCTGCCCGGTCGTATAGCCGATCATAAACAGGTACTGACCGTCGGGCGATACAATGGGACACAATCCCATACGAGGAATACCGAGTTCCTTGTTCAGGAAAACAGGCTCGGTCCACCCGCCATCCGGCGTGTGATAACTCAGGTACAGCCCGTTTTGAGACCGGTCTTTATATCCATGACGACTGAAAATCATAAAACTTACATCGGGTGAAACATAGGGGGTGCCTTCCGAGACTTCGGAATTGAGGACATCTCCCATGTGAACGGGGGTCAAATACCGGCCGTCTTTGTACTCCGCAAAATAAATATCGGCCATGCCCAGGCTATTCTCGTCGCTCGTCGTGAAATACAGATTATACTCATTATCGAGGCTGAATTGCCAGTGCGTGTCCATGGAGTTAACGGACGGGCCGAGCGGTATCGGATCCGACCAGCCGTCACCGCGCTTACTCACATACCAGATGTTTTCCTTTCCCTCGGGCCCGCCGGGGAGTGTCGGTCGCCGTGAAATGAAATACAGTCGCTGACCATCGGGTGTAAACATGGGGACATCGCCCCGGAGATCGAAATCGGGACAGAAGGGCGGGAATTCGGGAATCGTCCATTGACCGTCCACAAACCGGGACCAGAGCATATTGCCGGTGCCATAGCCGGATTCATTGAGCATGTAATTGGCTGACCAGAAGGCTTGCGTGTAATCGGGCGAGAAGGTGATACAGCCGTGTTCGCCTTCTGTCGTTGAGACAATATCCAATGCGAAGGGAACGGGTTGGTCACCCGGAGGTTTCTGGCCCATATATTTATCAGTCAGAGCCGGGAACTTCTGGGGTATTTTGCACGAGCCCTTGGCCCAGAGGAGTTTTTGCATTTCCGCGCGATTAAACTTTTCCGCCAGGTTGTAGGCAGAGAGACCGGAGAGGGTCCGGGCCTTCAGGTCGGCTCCGTTTTCTATCAATACCTGCGCCGCCTCGATGCGCCCCTTCTCCGCGGCATAGTGCAGCGGCGTGTGATTGTAATTGTCGGTTTTATTGACGTCGAATTTTCTTGAGAGCAGCGTCTTGATAATGGGGACGGAACCGCTCAATGCGGCAGAGTGCAGGAGCGTTCCGCCTCGTTCATTGAGGATGGATAAATCGGCGCCTCGTTCAACCAGCAGATTGAACAGCCGGTCGATTTTCTTCTCGGCGCTGTAGGCGAGCAGGAATTCACCCTCTCGGCCGGTGTGGTCGAATTCCGCGCCGCGGTCAAGGAGTAAGTCGGCCAATTCACGAAACCCCCTCCAAGTTGCCAGACCGATAGCTGTCTCGTCGCCCCGGTCGCGGGCATTGACATTTGCCCCCAAATCAAGGAGGAGCCTGGCGATCGGAATGTCTCCGCCTTCGCGTGCGGTATTGAGGAGTGGAGTGCGCCCATAGTTATTGGCGACTTCCAGGTCGGCACCGCGCTCGACTAATAGCTTAATCATATCCGCATTTTTGATAGCCGCCGCTATAAAAACCGGAGTTTCGCCGTCATAGTTTTGGCGATTAATGTCGGCACCGAGATCAAGCAAGACCGCCGCTGCCTCGGGCTTGCCTCGCATCGCCGCATAGTGAAGCGGCGTCGATTTGTTTGTGTTGAGAACATCGACAGGGGTGCCTTTTTCGACAAGAAGCCTGATACAATCGGGATAACCGGAGAAGGCCGCATAATGCAGCGGGGTGTCGCCATCGTTATCGACGGCCAATAGGTCTGCGCCGTTTTGAATAAGGTATTTCGCAACCTCGGTTCGACCGCTGTCGCATGCCAAATGCAATGCCGTGGTACCGCGGTCATCCTTGAAATTGACTATAGTTTTATCGTGCGAAATCAGTTGTTTAACGGTCTGTAGGTCACCGTTTCGGGCGGCAGTGAGGATATCCGCCGAAAAAGCCGGCAAATTGCAAAGACAGAATAGACAACAAATGAGAACCGCACTCACGACTCGTGTATACATACCTGCGCCTTCCTTTGTTACCCAACTGCGTGCATTCCTCAATGCAATACAAGAAGCGGGAAGACAGGCGTTGGCGGGAACGGTCTTTTTAAAGACACGCCATCCTCCCAGTATATATTTCTCGCAAATCGCGATTTCTTGCATAAATAATTATGAAAAAACGTGTAAATGAATACTAACCAACGGAAATCCACTTGCTTTTCCGGACGGATTTAGTATTGTTAAACCATTGAAAGTAAAAGCAAAAGGGTAAAGATCATGTTCCAGCGGCTATGAGCCTCTCTCAACGCTCCTCACGGTGTGAGGACAGACTATTCAATGCACGGCCGCTCCCTGCCAATGGGAGTATCCGGTCGGGTCTAATTCCCGCGGTTTTACCCTGCTTTAAAAATTTCCCCTTACATAAATTACTCATTGCAATGCAGACATTGGTCTCAATGTCTCTCTACGAATTCCTCCCGCCAATAACTACATCGTCTTTACATAAAGGAGTCTTCCATGTCTCAGGATTACACTAAAATGTGGTCGGATCTCGGTTTGGATCTGCCGACGCACGATGCTCTGCTCACGGTATTGGGCAAGGCCTACGGCGACATTTTCATGTCGCAGCGGAATCGTCCCGAGGGGATGAAGTATTTTGATTTCGTCATGTCCGAGGTGCACGGCCTGCGCATCAAAGAGCTTATCGATGCTCAGAGTGAGGGCCGCAAGATTATCGGTTCATTTTGTGTCTTCGTTCCCGAGGAAATCATCCTGGCCGCGGATGCCGTGTCAGTCGGGTTGTGCGCCGGGGCCGAGTTCGGATTCGAGGAAGCCGAACAGTATTTGCCTCGGAGCACCTGCTCGCTGATTAAATCATTCTTCGGATTCAAACTGACCAGAGTGTGTCCGTACATCGAGGCCTGCGACATGATAGTCGGCGAGAATACCTGCGACGGGAAGAAGAAGGCGTATGAGATATTCGATGATCTTGTCGAAAACCTCTATGTGATGGATGTCCCGCAGGTAAAACATGCGCAGGGGCGAGCGCTCCTCAAGATGGAATATGCCCGGTTTATCACGGCCGTCGAGCGGCTGACCGGTGTAAAAATCACTCCCGAGCGCCTGAAAAAGGGAATCGAGATCGTCAATGCCAAACGGCGTGCGGTCCATCGTCTGGCACAACTGCGGGCTGCCGATCCGGCGCCGATATCCGGCCTCGATGCGCTGATCATCAATCAGGTGTATTTTTATGACGATCCGGTTCGCTTCACCGAATCGGTCAATAAGATTTGCGATGAACTGGATGAGCGTATCGCAAAGAGAGTCGGGGCGATGGATGCGGGCAAGCCGCGTATTTTGATCTCCGGCTGCCCGATGGCGGTGCCGAATTGGAAAATCCCGGCGATTGTCGAAGGCGCCGGGGCGGTTATTGTCGGCGAGGAATCCTGTGTCGGTGAGCGCGGAACGCGTAATGAAACAGCCATTACCGGAGAAACGGTCGATGCGATGCTGGAAGGGCTCGTGGACCGCTATTTCAAGATCGATTGCGCCATTTTCACGCCGAATCAGGATCGGCTGCAGCATGTGAAAGAAATGGCAAAGGCATATGGGGCCGATGGCGTCATTCATTATGGTTTGCAGTTCTGCACGCCATACACGATGGAAGCAGGACCGATGGAGAAAAAGCTCGAAGACGACGGTATCCCGGTCCTGCGGTTGGAAACCGATTACAGTCAGGAAGATGCCGGGCAGATTAGTACTCGGGTCGAGGCGTTTATCGAGAGGATTTCCGAGTAGGATGCGAACGGCCGGAATTGATATCGGGTCACGAACGGTGAAGCTGGCTGTTGTCGAAGATGGTCAATTGATAGTGGCCAAAAAGGCGGAGAACTCGTTCAATCCGCTCGATGTGTGCAAACGGTTGCTTGATGGAGTCGCATACGACTCCATCACGGCTACCGGATACGGGCGGCATTTATTCGGGAATGAATTCGGATGTGAGACGATTACCGAAATAAAGGCGTTCGCGCAGGGAATTCAGCGCGTGTATCCGGATGCGAGGACGATTCTGGATATCGGCGGGCAGGATATCAAGGCGATTGCGCTCGATGCCAACGGTAAGATGAAGAAGTTTCTGCTCAATGACAAATGCGCTGCGGGGACCGGGCGATTTCTGGAAATCATGGCGATGGCATTAGGCAGTAAACTGGAAGATTTTGCCGATATGGCGCTGTCGGCCGAGCGGGTCGAGAATATCAACTCGATGTGCACAGTATTTGCCGAATCCGAGGTGATATCGTCACTCGGGCGCGGTGCAAAGCGCGAGGATGTCGCGCTGGGATTGCATCAGTCGGTGGCATCGCGCACGGTGAGTATGCTGCGGCGCGTCGGAATCGAAGATGCGGTCGTGTTTGTCGGCGGTGTCGCTTATAACAAGTGTGTGCGGAAACTGATCGAGCAGACGCTGGATCGGCCGGTGTTCGTCCCCGATGATCCGCAAATCATCGGTGCATTCGGAGCCGCCAGGATATAAGCCTAAGATGCCTCGGTCTATATTCCCGTGGTTGGTGTACGTTCCCGTGCACCAACGAATTTATCATCAGGTTGAACGTCTCATCCCAACCCTAAGAAGGGTTGGGGCACCGGGCAAGAGCAGATTCTTCAGTCGGTCTAAGAAGACCTCCTTCAGAATGACAGATTATATTTGGCTTTTGGTTGGTGTATATTCCCGTGCACCAACGAATTTATTATCAGGTTGAACGTCTCATCCCAACCCTAAGAAGGGTTGGGGCACCGCGGGAACACATTTGCCGCCAAATAATTTTTAGAATGCAACAACACTGACAAGGATATTTAGGTGGATGTGTTTTGTCTTAACACCGCGATACGATGTCTTACCAAATCCAAGATAAGATCCCACTTGCCAATGTCTGGAGAATTCATATCCCCCGCCGATCATAACGCCATATCCCAAATCATAGTCGGGGCCATCTTCAATCTGTAAATTGTATGTCCCCAATCCGATGGTCGAATAAAACGTTTGGCCCGGCAGATCAAAATAGTGATACCACGAAATGCCATCGAATCCCATAACTACGGTACTATTATTGTACCCATTCGACTGATAACCGGCCACATTTCCTTCATATAGTAACATGTTTTGTTCGTCCCAGGCATAGCCCAGGAAGAGATTCAGACCAACACCGGCATTGGTTTCTGAATAATCAAATACATCAGTTTTACTATACAGGACCGGTGAGAAACCGAGCCCGCCGCCGAGGACAAATCCTTTACGCTGGCCATCGAATGCGGCCGCAGAGGAAACGAGAATAATAAGAACTAAAACAAGAGCGCTGTATTTCATGTTACATCCCTCGATGCAATAGGTGAAGTATTTATATAATAGTACAATATTATGGGTAAAAGAGTCAAGTATAGTATGCGATTTGTTTGAGCCCCCTGGGAAGAAGACGCGGCATCCGCGGTATATTATATAGATGACGGGTGAATGTTATTGACCGGGTTGGAATAATTGTGTATGTTTGCCGTATCTTATCCTGTGCAATATGTCTGTCGGGAGGGGTTCATGATAACATGGATTCGTGTGGCATTGGCTGTTTTGTTGCTGTCTTCGATGGCATCGGCCGATTGCATTATTAAACAGACCGAGAAAATCGGTATTCCGCTGCTGCCTGATTTCAAAGGCAATGTTACCACCTATTGCAGCGACAATAATATCATCATGGTCGACTATGAGGCGGATAACAACTTCCTCGTCGGGATGTTTGCATCGCAGTTGCCGACAATTCCCGATTACCTGTATAATCTCCCGAAGCGCCAAAAATGGTCACTTTACGAGAGCGAAGAAGAGTTTACTCACAGTCGGCTTCGCCCGTATGCTCCGTTTTCCAGTAAAACTATTCGTGAGTGTGACAGCCTTCGAAAGGCGGAAGGGATCGATTTCGTCTGGGAGACCAGTGCCATCGGCCGGACGAAGGATACGATTGCCGACATTCCGTGCGACCGCGTATTCTTTTCGGGAATCGGGATATCGCAGGGTAATTCCAAAGCGAAGTGCAACATCAAGGTCGATATCCGTACCGCCGAGCGATGCGTGGAGAACGAACCGATTAATCGTACGTATTCTCGGTTTGTCGATTCATTGGGATTCGATCCGCTCCAGCACTATATCGTCGGACTGGCGATGGGGGTGGCATTCAATGCGCCGGTGGAATCGGTCGAGGAGGCGCTCAGGGAGATGTCCGGTTTCCCTATCCAGATAACGTTGTCGATGGAAATCAGCGACTGGAGCATATTCAGCGGGGAGTTCACCTATCATCTCGATTTGCGCGAAATAGTGGAAAAGCCGGTGCCGGCAAAGATGCTGTCAGTGCCGGATAGCTACCGCCCCAGGGATTACAGTAAGACAGTCGCGCGGAAGCGGTGAGGTGGGGCTCAACCACCCTAATCGGGATGTAATGTTTCGAAACCTCCCTCGCAGGCTCGGGATTCTCGGAAATCTCGCAGGCGAGATTCCCTCGAACAGGGGTTTCGACCTACAAGCCTTTCAAATCAATCTGTGAGGCACATATCTCATTCCACCCCTGAAGGGGTGGGCGCCGGGTTTGGCGGCAGATGTGGACATCTGCCGCCCACAAAACCTGTGTATCCCACGGCTGTGGCGTGAGTGGATGTGATAACAAATATATTGACAGGATTCATTGTATTTAATAGATTACAAGTGTATGCGAGGGGTGCCGGGAGGGCAAGTCTCGGCGAATCCGTCAGATTGACTTCAATGATAATATAAGTATAGAGAAAGGGATGTCATGTATAAGCTTGGTCTTATGATTTTGGCGGTGGCGATTGTTTTGGTCTCGGCGGCGCTGGCGGATGATTTGAGCCCGCAACAGCGACAGGCAATCAATCGCAATTCGATAACTACGCCGATAGGGGACGATACTGGTTGGGAAGAACCTCAAACCGGCATCACCGATCCTCGCATCTACGTCCCCGGATTGGAAGTAACGATACCGATTGGGGATGAGGACCCGTGGGATGATATGGAATCCATCACCGACCCGCGTATTTATGTGCCCGGTTTGGAGACTTTTATGCCTATAGGTGATGAAGACCCTTGGGGTGAACAGCAATAGTATTACAGAACAAGGAATGACAATATGGAACTGGCGTTGAATCTTATCGGGTTATTCGGGCTGTTGGGTGGTATCGTGTTCCTCATCATGGGGATGCACTACCGGGCGCATGATAAAAAATCGCCCGAGTATGATACGCTGACTACTAAAGAAGATATGGTATCGAGCAAAATCCTCACGCCATCGGGTGCGAAGGCCGGGTGGAATATCCGAGGGTTTCGGTATCATCTGATTGCGATGTTCTGCTTCATCCTCGCCGGTATCGTTAGTGTGTTGAAGTGGTGAGAAAAAGGCCGCCAAAACAAAGCAAAATGTTATTAAAACCGACCTAAGATGAATATTAACTTGCCATATCAAGTTTAATTCTTATACTATAATATAAATTTACTATTGAATTATGAAATTGAAGGATATTATGGCCAAAAATCTCAGTGTCATGGATAGCTTTATACAAAATATTGCCTTAATGTGTGGAAATGATATTCCACTAGGCAAATTAAATGAGGTAAAAGATAAATTATCTTCTGCCATGAAATCAAAAAAGAAGACCGATACATTTGGATATCGTCAGCTTAATGAAATATTACTTCTTTGCAATGAGAGAATCGTTTCAAAGGAATTTTTCCGTTTTTTGGTAAGTGGAAATGGCGTAGGTCAAGATTATATAAGTTTTGGTGACTTCGACAAAAGAGTAATAGAATTTCGCAAACTCGCCATGCTTCAGTTTGGCTCGTTTCGATTTGCCTTTAATTATTTATGCAGGAGACAAAATATAACAGAAGAATTTGATCATTGGCTATTAGGTGCAAATGAATTGAAGTCTCAATTTCAAAACAGGCAGGAACAAATCCTTACCATAAATGCAATTAAGAAAGAAAATCTTTACCTCTTAGGGTACTTAACTCCAGATGGTATTGATAAAGAATTAGTTCAATCAGTCCGTAAACAAGGGCAACAGAATTTTGAAACCTATCTAAGTTGGGATTATATAGACGTATATGTTGCAACTTCAATGCGTGAACCATGGGAGTATATTGACGTTTATGATAATTGCCAATTGATTTTTAATGACTCTAAACTAAAGAAACTTAAAGTAAGGTACTTTGATCCAACTCAGAATTTCCATGAGAATTCAATAGCAAAAAGTTTGATTGAGGGGTTAATGCTTAAGCGTGCGAAATGTACCTTGTATTTTGTACAAGAAACAGATACAATGGGAAAAGATTCTGAAATGGCATCAACTTTGGCTCAAGGGAAGCCTGTAATCGCCTATGTCCCAACTATTAATCCTTCAAAAAGAATAAGAGAATTAAAGAATGTTTCCATAAATGTTTTGTTAAGTCGTGCCGAATTACTGAAAAAGGTAATTGCCTCTAATGATTTGGAGAAATTTAGGGATATAGTAAATACATTAGCGAAGATTGTTAGTAAAAAAGAGGGAAATAAAATCACAGATAACGAATTCAAAAGACAGATATATAAATATAAAAAGGAATATGAGCAACTATTGCAGCTCGTAGCTGATGCTGAAAAAGAGTTTTATGATAAGAGAGCAGAAACACTTAGATTTAATCATCCCTTAAGATTTCAGATTAATCTTAAGACTGGTGTGGCAAATGGCGTATTAGTTACTAGAACAACTAAACAATGTTCTTTGTTAATCCAAAAGGTATTGACAAATAGTCTTGAGTTTGACATCTTGAAACCAGGAGAGCGAATTGATGGAGATGAGGAACATCCCGATAAATTGAACTATCGTTTAGTTGAAAAAATCACTAGGTGTGCTTTTCGGGCTGTAACAAAACATGAACTTTTAACAAATAGTTTCTGGAACTTATATAAACTTGGAGATAGATAGAATGCCTAAATCAAGTGATGTGATTTTCGATGTCTATATGGCTCGTATTCGTGAGGCTAAGGAAAAATCGCCTAAAAAGCGGACCGTTAGGCAGAAGAAATTATTAGACTTCTATTTAAATGGCCCATCATATAATGCAATCTTTGGAAAGTCCAAAAAGCAAGTATAGTATATTTTAGATATATAGATCAAAACTTCTGCAATTTTAACTACATCAACATAGTCACTTTCTTATTAATTACGATCTCTACAAAACCGCCCGTTTCGTCCAATAAGCGATTGCGCTTTACTCCAAAAAACCTGTATATTATTGGGCTGGAATACGGTCCGGGGCCGTATAAGTAATTTGACGTGAAAGAATTGCAGTTTTTACTGACTATTGAACCGAGAGAAGGACTCTGCCATGAGCGACGAAAAACCGCAGGAACAGACTCAGCCCCTGAATAAACTGATCGAGGGGCGTATCGAAAAGATGGACAAACTCCGGGAAATGGGCATAAACCCCTATCCCTACACATATAACATCACCCATTCGACCGAAAAACTGATCGCCGACTTCGATGATTTGGCCGCCAACGAGACGACCATCCGCTCGGCCGGGCGAATCATGGCCATTCGCAAAATGGGCAAGGCGGCATTCCTCCATTTCATGGACGAATACGGCCGCATGCAGGCCTATATGCGCAAAGACGATATCGGCGAGAGTCTGTGGGAGCAGTTCCTGCTGCTCGATATGGGCGATATCATCGGCGTCGAAGGCCACATGTTCACGACCAAGACCGGCGAGAAGACGGTCAAGGTCACGAACTTTGAAATCCTGACGAAGTCGCTTCATCCGCTCCCGGAAAAATGGCACGGCCTGACCGACAAGGAGGCGCGCTATCGCCAGCGCTATGTCGACCTCATCGTCAACCAGGAGGTGCGTGATACATTTAAGAAGCGCTCGCGAATCCTTCAGACGATCCGGAATTTCTTAAATGGCCAAGGATTCCTCGAGGTCGAAACGCCGGTGCTCCAGCCGCTCTACGGTGGCGGTATCGCGGTGCCGTTTGTCACGCATCACCGCAAGCTGGATATGGATTTGTATCTGCGCATCGCCGATGAGTTGTATCTCAAGCGGCTCATCGTCGGCGGCTATGATAAAGTGTGGGAGATGTGCAAGGATTTCCGCAACGAGGGTCTCGATCGCAAGCACAATCCCGAGTTCACGATGATCGAATTGTATCAGGCCTATGCCGACTATCACGACATGATGGACCTGTATGAAGACCTGCTCCGCCATACGGTAAAGGAAATTACCGGCAATACCTACCTCGAATATGAGGGGCAGAAGATAGAATTCGGCGAGCCGTTCAAGCGGATATCGATGATCGATGCGGTCATCGAACACGGCGGACCTGACCTGTCCGATTTCGATTTCGACAAGGCGATGAAGGCGGCCAAAGATGCTAACCTCGATACGGAAAAGTTGTTGAACCACGGGAAAATCGTCGAGGCGTTCTTCGATGAACTGGTCGAGCATACGCTCGTGCAGCCGACGTTCATCATCAATCATCCGAAGGACATTTCGCCGTTGGCAAAGGTGCACCGCGATAATCCGAATTTGACTGAGCGGTATGAATTGTTCGTGTGCGGCATGGAACTGGGCAATGCCTTCTCCGAGTTGAACGATCCGCTGGATCAGAAGCAGAGATTTTTAGATCAGGGCAAGGTTGCTGAGGCCGGTGACGAAGAGGCGCATCAGCTCGATCATGACTACATCAACGCCCTGATGTATGGCATGCCGCCGACGGGTGGCTTGGGAATCGGCGTCGATCGCATCGTGATGCTGTTGACGGACCAGCATTCGATACAGGATGTGATTCTCTTCCCGCAGATGCGCCCGGAGGCGTAAAGCAAAAACGAAGTTATTGTCATTCCCGCGCAGGCGGGAATCCATGCCGCACTTCGGTTAATCTCCGGCATGGACTTCTGCTTCCGCAGGAGTGACACATTATAAAGTTTGGTGGTGCACATTTAACCACCCCCCAGCCCCCTCCTTGGAAAGGAGAGGGAGAGGAAGGAAACACACCCCGTCCCTTCGGGACACCCCTCTCAAGAGGGGATGACTAATACGAGCCGGGGAGAAAGATCGTTATTTCAGCGCAGGCGGGAATCCAGAGAATAATCTCTGGCTTAAATAACGGTTTGGTAGTATAAGAAATTGAAAGAATTGGTGGCAGGTGGGAATAATAACCACCCCGAATTTCCCGGCAGATGTGGACATCTGCCGGGCACAAATTCGATGATGAGCTGACCTAACAGGTTCATCTGGAGGAACCCACCCGTTGGGTGGGGTACCAATTGTCAACCACCCCCCACCCCCCTCCTTGGGAAGGATGGGGAGAAGAGATGTAGGTCAAGACCCCTGTGGTCTTGACAATCGCGCAAGGCGCGAAAAGAACACACCCCGTCCCTTCGGGACACCCCTCTCAAGAGGGGATGACGAATGCGGGCCGGGAAGAAGAGTTGTCATTCCCGCGCAGGACCCGACAGGGTCGTTGCGGGAATCCAGAACTGACAGGGATGTGCGTGTGCGATATGAATGGTTCATTGCCCGGCGCTATCTGATGGCGCGCAAAAAGGGCGCGTTTATCTCACTTAATACGGCCTTCTCCATCGGCGGAGTCGTTATCGGTGTGGCGGCGCTGGTCTTCGTCATGTCGATGATGAACGGATTCGAGACCGAAATGCGCACGCGGATTCTCGGTGTGACATCTCATATCACGGTGTTTCCTCGCTTTGAAAACACAATCGCTAATCCCGACAGCACGATGGCGGAATTGCTGACCGTCGAAGGGGTCACCGCGGCGGCGCCCTTTATTTATTATAAGGCGGCAGTTGCCTCAGAGGATGCCGGTGACGGCATTGTCGTACGCGGTATTGATACCAAATTTGAAAACAGTGTCACTGGTATTGGTGATAAAGTCTTTTCGGGATATTTCGATGTTTCCCCGAATGAATTGGGCGAGGGAGGCATCATCGTCGGCAAGATGCTGGCGCAGCGGCTCGATGTTATCCCCGGCGATGAACTGGTGTTGTTTTCGCTGCGCGGCGAAAAGCTCCGCGCCGGAGCACAGCCGAAGGTGAAAAAGTTCGAGGTGCGCGGCATCTTCGAGGTCGGCATGTACGAATATGACGCTTCGATGGCATACATCTCGATTGCCGATGCGCAGGATTTATTCAAGACCGGCGGCGTTACCGGTATACATCTGCGAACGACCGATATCATGACGGCAGATGTGATAGCGGAAAAGATCAATGAGCGTTTTCTTACCAAGTATGACGCCATCGACTGGATGAAGATGAATGCGAATCTGTTTTCATGGATGCGTCTGGAAAAGATAGGCATGTTCATCGCCCTGTCGCTGATTATTACTGTTGCGGCATTTAATATTATTTCGACGCTGGTCATGATTGTCATGGAAAAGCGGCATGAAATCGGGATTCTCAAGACGATGGGATCGATTCCCGGCGCTATCAGCCGTATCTTTATGGGGATAGGGACAATTGTCGGAATTATCGGCTGTCTGGTGGGTTGGGCTCTGGGATTCCTCTTGTGTTGGATACAAATCCGCTTCGAGCTCATCGCGCTGGATCCTGAAATCTATTTTATCAGTCGTCTGCCGGTAGAAATGCGTTTGTTCGACTTCATGGTTGTGGGCATTGCCGCCGTGCTACTCTGTTTTCTGGCAACGCTTTACCCGGCATTCAGGGCTTCCGGGCTGTCAGTCGTAAAAGTCCTGCGGCGATAGCGTAAAAAAGGGGGAAGTCTAAGGGAATAGACGACAATGGGATGATGAAGAATCGTTCGACATAAGTGATTATTGGGTAAACATTTTGACAAAATTGGCGAAAATAAGAATAACCGTGATGAGTAAGAGATGAGCATGGTACAACCGGGTCAATGCATACTGCGGTCGGAGAATATTCATCGCGGGTTCGATACACCGCAGGGCAGAATTGAGGTATTGAGAGGGCTCACACTGGAACTCTCTAAAGGTGAAATGGTGGCCGTTTTGGGAGCATCGGGGGTTGGAAAGACCACGCTGTTGCATCTGTTGGGTGGTCTCGATCGTCCCGATGAGGGGGAGATTTACTTTCAGGAAACTCCGTATTCTTCCATGTCCGAAACCGAGTTGGCGCGCTTTCGCAATCGTCGGATCGGATTCGTGTTCCAGTTTCACTACCTCATGACCGAGTTCTCCGCTCTCGAAAACGTTATGATGCCGTTGCTTATCGCGGGCAAATCGCACGCCGAGGCGGCCGAACGGGCGGAACTATTACTTGACGACGTCGGTTTAAAACATCGGGTTACTCATTTGCCGGACGAGCTGTCCGGCGGCGAACAGCAGCGCGTGGCCGTGGCGCGAGCCCTGGCGAGCGAACCGGATATTATCCTGGCGGATGAGCCGTCGGGTAATCTGGATGCCACGACCGGACGGAAGCTGCACGAGTTGCTGGTCGAATTAAACGAGACGAAACATACGTCGTTTCTCATCGCGACGCACAATCAGCCGTTGGCCGATTTGTGCGGGCGAGTGATTCACCTGAATAATGGTGGCGACGAGTCTATAGAAGAAAGAGCAGGTAGGTCATGAAATGTCAGGATTGCGGCGGAAGTGATGCTACGGTCAATCTGACCCAGATCATCAACAACGAGAAAGTCGTCTTGAATCTCTGTAAAGATTGTGCCGCCAAGCGCGGGTTTCATTCACCGCTCGATAACATCCCGTTCCCGCTGGCCAATTTCCTGGCCGGAATGATGGAGGCGGAAAAGACGGCGGGTGAATCGAAGGCAGTAATGACCACCGATTTGACTTGCTCCAAGTGCGGATTGACATTTTCGGAATTTTCGCGGCTCGGCCGCTTCGGATGCGGCAATTGCTATCAGACATTCCGCGAAAAACTGCAACCACTGCTGAGAAAAATTCACGGCTCATCACTGCATCGCGGCAAACTGCCGCCGATGTTGTCCGAAGATGCGACGATCATCAAGGAGCAGGAGCGCCTTGAAGACGAACTGAAGCATGCGATTGACACCGAGGACTTCGAGCGGGCGGCCGATCTGCGGGATAAACTGAAATCATTGAAGCAGACCTGCACCGTCGAAGCGGACAAGGAAAAAGAAAATGTTTGAACAGATGGCGAAAACGCCTGCCGGATGGTTGTCCGGTAAAGGTGAGGAATCATCGGTTGTTTTGTCGACGCGCATCCGCCTGGCCAGAAATATCTCGGACATGAATTATCCGACCTCGGCCGACAATGCGACGCGCGACAAAATCCTGGAGTATGTCGACTCCGCCGTGAAAAAATCCGAATTTTTAGGTCACGGCGAGTTTTATCGTACCGAGGATATCTCGGAAACCGATACCGATTTTCTGGTCGAGCGGCACCTGATTTCTCCGACGATGACCGACAAGCTTACCGGCGCGGGTGTGTATATCGGCCCGCAGGAGCAAGTATCGGTCATGATTAACGAGGAAGATCATTTGCGCATTCAGGCGATCACGATGGGCCTCGAAATGGATCGGACTATGGAATTGGCAGCCCAGTACGATAATGAGATCGGGCGGCTGCTGGAATATGACTATGACAGCGACTTCGGATTCCTCACGGCCTGCCCGACAAATGTCGGAACAGGACTGCGGGCTTCCGTGTTAATACATTTACCGGGCCTCGTGTTGACCCGGGACATAGATATGGTGATTCAGAAGATTACCAAAATGGGGCTGGCCGTCCGCGGTTTCTATGGAGAAGGGACCGACGTGCTGGGAAACCTGTTCCAGATTTCCAACCAGTCGACGCTGGGGAAATCGGAGAGTGATATCCTCGAGGATATCGAGCGGGTAACCCGGATGATTATATCGGACGAGGCCACCGCCCGCAACCGCCTCAAAGACGAGGCGTATGACCAGATTTGCGACAAGATCTGGCGCGCGTTCGGCATCCTGAAATACGCCCGCGTCCTGTCGTCGGAGGAAGTGATGAATCTCCTCTCGGCGGTCAGGCTGGGTATGGCCATCGGCGTCATCGAAAACATCAGCATCGACACGATCAACGAGATTTTACTTCTGTCGCAACCGGCGCACCTTGTTAAGTTCTATGGAGAAGATTTAGACAGCGCTCAGCGCGATACGCTTCGGGCTGAAATGGTCAGGGAAAAACTTAGATAGGAATCGACAGAGGAGGTTTTAATACATCATGAATGAAATGTTTACCGAACTGGCACGGAAAGCAATTGAGTATGCCCGCGACGAGGCGGCTCGGATGCGCCACGACTACATCGGCACTGAACATCTCCTCCTGGGGTTGATTCGTCTGGCCGAGGGGCGCGCGATTGAAGTCATTTCCAATCTCGGTTTGGATTTGAATGACCTCAAGGCCGCAGTCGAAGAACTCGTGCAGCCGTCCGGCGGCACGATGACGATGGGACAGCTCCCGCTTACCGCCAGGGCCAAGAAGACATTGGAAGTGTCGGGCCAGGAAGCCCGGGCGCTGAAGTCCAAAGATATCGATACCGAACACATCCTGCTGGCGCTGTTGAAAGACGAAGACGGCGTCGCGTCGCAGGTCATGTCGATGTTCGAAATCGATTATAAAGAAGTTTATGATGAACTGAAAAATATTGACAGCGGCAAGCCGTCCTCGTTCAAGCGTAAACGCCGCAAATCGAAAACTCCGGCGCTGGATCACTTCGGTCGCGACCTGACCGAAATGGCTCGCCGCGGACGGCTGGATCCGATCATCGGCCGCCAGAATGAAATCGAGCGCGTGACGCAGATTCTGTCCCGCCGCAAGAAAAACAATCCGGTGCTCATCGGCGAACCGGGCGTCGGTAAAACGGCTATCGTTGAGGGCCTCGCCCAGCGAATCGTCGAGGGAAAAGTTCCGCAGACACTGGAAAACAAGCGTGTCGTGACGCTCGATATGGCGTCCCTCGTGGCCGGCACCAAATACCGCGGCCAGTTCGAGGAGCGTCTGAAATCGGTCATGACCGAAATCATGAACTCGCGCGACGTCATCATCTTTATCGATGAGCTGCATACGATCGTCGGTGCGGGCGGCGCGGAAGGTTCGCTGGATGCCTCGAACATCTTCAAGCCGGCCCTCTCGCGCGGTGAATTGCAGTGCGTCGGCGCAACGACGCTCAATGAATACCGCAAGTACATCGAGAAGGACGGTGCTTTGGAGCGCCGCTTCCAGATGGTGATGGTCGAACAGCCGAGCACCGAAGATACGATTAAAATTCTCAAAGGGCTCCGCGAGAAATACGAGGAGCATCACCGCATCACGATCTCTGATGATGCGCTTGAAGCCTCGGTAAAACTGTCGTCCCGATACATCTCCGGCAAATTCCAGCCCGATAAATCCATCGATGTGCTGGACGAAGCCGGTTCGCGCGCGCATCTGGCCTCATATACTCGGCCGAAGGAATTCGCGGAAATCGAAATCGAAATCGCCGAGTTGACGCAGAAGAAAGAAGATGCGGTCAAGAATCAGGAATTCGAAACCGCCGCGCAGTATCGCGATGAATTGAAGTTCAAGAAAGATAAACTGAAAGAAATGCACAAGGAATGGGAAACCAGCCGCGAGGAAGAGCGCATCGTCCTCACCGACGACGACATCGCGCAGGTTGTTTCCTCGATGACCGGTATTCCGCTGTTCCGTCTGGAAGAGAAGGAATCCAAGCGGCTGTTGCGCATGGGCGAGGAGCTCAAGCAGCGCATCGTCGGTCAGGATGAAGCCATCGGCTCAATGGTCAAGGCGATTCGCAGGGCTCGAGCCGGACTGGCCGATCCTAACAAACCGATCGGCACCTTCCTGTTCCTCGGTCCGACTGGTGTCGGTAAGACCGAACTGGCTCGCCAGCTTGCCGCCTTCCTGTTCGAGGATGTCGATTCGCTGATTCGTATCGATATGTCCGAGTACATGGAAAAATTCGCGGTGTCGCGCCTCATCGGTGCGCCTCCGGGATATGTCGGCTATGAAGAAGGCGGTCAGTTGACCGAGCGCGTCCGGCGGAAACCGTACTCGGTCGTTCTGCTGGACGAAATCGAAAAGGCCCATCCGGAAGTCTTTAATATTCTGCTCCAGTTGATGGACGACGGGCAGTTGACCGACAGCTTCGGTCGCAAGGTCGACTTCAGAAACACGGTCGTGATTCTGACTTCGAACGTCGGTACCCGGGCTATCGGCGAGGAAAAGACGGTTGGATTCGCAAAGACAGAATTAGCCGCCGACCACGATCGGATGAAGCACAAAATCAACGAGGAGCTCAAGAAGATGTTCAATCCCGAGCTTCTCAACCGTATCGACGAGTCGATCGTGTTCCATTCGCTGACGCTCGATCATATCAAGGAAATTATCGATATTCTCCTCATCGACCTGGCTAACCGGTTGGCCGAGAAGGGTATATCGTTCAACTTTACGAACGACGCCAAGCACTGGCTGGCCCAGAAGGGGTTTGAACCGGCCTATGGCGCCCGGCCGCTCAAGCGGGCGATCCAGCGGTATCTGGAAGACCCGATGGCCGAGGAAATCCTGCGCGGCCAGTATGCCGGTGACTGCGAACTGGAAATCAAGGTGACCGATGATGGCGATAAGCTGGAATTCGTTTTCCACCAGGGAACGACCCCATCACCGCAGGAAACGCAGCCGGACGAGGTTAATTCTCAGTAGGAAAGACAGTTAGAGCTGTAGATAGAGCGGGCGGCCTTTTTTGGGCCGCCCGTATTTTGTCTGTACTTTGGGCTTGCTTTTTTTCCTTGAATGTGTATATTCAAAAGCTCGAATCGGCCGGTTGACTGGTCGGTCTGGAATTGAAACCGAAAACGGAAAAGCAGAGGTTATTGCTATGGCACATAAAAAAGGTGTCGGATCATCGAAAAACGGACGCGACTCAAACGGTCAACGGCGCGGCGTAAAAATATTTGCCGGTCAGGCGATTAAGGGTGGATCGATCATCGTTCGCCAGTGCGGTTCACATTTTCTCGCCGGTGACAATGTCGGCATCGGTAAGGACTGGACTTTGTATGCCAAGATAACGGGTGTGGTGCAGTTCGAGCGTGTGGGCAAAGACCGCAAGCGCGTATCGGTCGTCGAATAGGTTCGACAAAAAGATTTGTTGATAAAAAAAGCCTCCCGGAGTGGGAGGCTTTTTTTTTATGGGGGGTAGGGGCCGGGTCCTCCGGCCCGCTGAATTTTAAAGAGATGTATTTGGTCTACTCCAACCATTTTCTATAATGGCTGCACAAAATCAATACAAAAATGCAACTGAATCAGAATCAAGAGAATTATGTGATTGACAATCCAACAAAAATGCGGCTTTTTAGAATAGAGCCCTAAATATTTTTGTTGAACGTTTCGATACATATAACGTTATAATAAATAGATAAGAAAACTTCTTTGACTAAGGGAACGGGGTGTCTCTCGTTCGGTAAGGGGTCTCCTGCGTTAGGAGACTTTTTACTTTATGGGAAGACTTTCAATCCCCAACCTAAATATTTCCCGGGATTTTGATAGTAAATTTTCTTCTCAATTATTTCAAATGGTATATTTTGTCTTTCAGGAAACAAAATATGAATTGCCAATGGATAAGCACATAAATCTGCTATCTGGAGTCCTATTATATTATAGTTTTTGGAGAGAAATGAAATATCAGCAATACGTTGTTTTAATCTATCCGATCCGACATAATATGTACCGCTATCCATAAGGGAATTTACATACGATGATAATCCTCTATCTTCTCGTTTTCCTCTTTTTTCAAATACAATATCTACTGTGGCACTAGGATCCTCTTTATCAAGATAGAATACCATTCGCTCGAACATAAACGAAGTGGCTAGAGAATAGGGATTACTTGCTCCTTTGCCATATTTTTTAATATGATCTTCCTTTCTAATTGCTGACCCTATTAGACAATAGTGTGATTCCGCCAGCAGTTCATTCATTGCTTTTATAAATTCATCTCTTATTTTTCTATCAAATAGAACTTGAAAAACACCTTCGCATCTTCTTATTTCTCTTGAATGAAATATTACGGCAGTGGATTTAAAATATTCGATTTTAATTTTACTGATCTTGGCTTCCATTTCGATGAGTGCTTGCTCAGAAATGATCACTCCACAAAGTAAGAATATGGGAAACTCAGGATCAATTGTTCTTAAATCATGATTTCCCGTTTCATCTATAAAAAAGTAGTATCTCATACGCGTTCCTACCATTCATATTATTAATATAAAATAATTTTATATAGATTAGGCGCAAAGTCAATATTTTATTTACTCAAATCAAACGTTATGTCGTGGTTAGTGTATATGGCTTGGTGTCCCATCACTTCAGAGCGTGTTGAAAAAGTTCTTTTCCCAAGGCATAGCCTTGGGGTACACAGGTTTTGTCGGCGCACGGGGATCCGCCAAGGCGGACCGATCACAGGTAACATCATGAGTAAGTACTTGTCGCATAAATCCTGAGATCGCGACGCCCTAAGAAGGGCTCGCGATGACCCGTACTTGTAATATGTTTTTCAACAGGTCCAAAAGGGGTGGGGCACCTAAAGCTCTCTGGATTCCCGCCTGCGCGGGAATGACAAAAAATACGAAGTATTTTTTTTGGCAGGAGCACAGGGCTCCTGCCCTACTTATCGCACATGGCTAAAGCCATGTGGTACCAGGTAGCCTTGGGGTAGCGGTGTCGGGCATGGATTCCCGCCTGTGCGGGAATGACAAAAAATACGAAGTATTTTTTGTGTCAAGACCACAATCCGCCCAGGCGGATTGACCTACAAAAGAAATCGTCTAAACAATCTTCCGCACCAGCGGTCGCGTGTGGGAGTGGCGTTGGATGATTTCGAAGCCGGCGTCCTCGAACATCTTCAGTGGTCCGGCATAGACGAATGCCGCCGGGAGTTTATCGCCCGCTTTTGTCAATGGCGTCGGATAGCCCTCGATGATTTTGACTTTGTGCTTCCTGATAAATTTCACCGCCGCAGCGAGCATCTGCGTGGCCACTCCCTGGTGGCGGTAGTGCTTATCGATGAAGAAGCAGTTGATACTCCAGACGCCGGCGGTGTCATCTCGCGCATACGGCTTCATCTGATTGATGCGCGTGTATACATCGCGAGGCCCATACGAGCACCAACCGACGGGTTTGTCTCCATCGAAGGCCAGCAGGCCGGTCATCTCGCCGGACGTAATCAGCTTTTTGGTAGTCATCTTGGCTTTGGCGCCTTTGAAATCTTCCCAGAATTCCTTACCACTGGGAACGCGCCAGTGCTGGCACCAGCATCCGCCGCAGGCGCCATTGTCGCCGAACAGCTTCTCGAATGCGCCCCACAATTCGGGCGTGATCTCTTTGCATTTGATAGTAGACATGGAAATAATATATGATGTCGTTATTAGGCATACAAGCGGATAGATAAGAATGTGATAGTGAATGAGGGGCACGCGAGCAACACACCCCGCCCTCGAAGACTCGGGCACCCGTCTCAAGAGTGGATGAAGAGGCAAGAGCAGATTCATCTCTCGTCCCGAAGACGGGACTCACTCGGAATGACGGTGCATAAGTCATTTTCAATGGAATGATTTGATTATGGAAAAATGGCAGGTCCCTTTAGGGGACCTGCCCTACGAGGAGATTTCCCAAGGCATAGCCTTGGGGGACACAGGTTTTGTCGGCGCACGGGGATGTATGCTGACCACAAGTAACATCATGAGTAAGTACTTGTCGCAGATATCCTGAGATCGCGACGCCCTAAGAAGGGCTCGCGATGACCCTTGATAATAAATGAATAATCGGTATTGTCTGGGGCGGAAGTATGAAAATATCTTATCCCACTACTGAAGTGCTTGTTGAAAAAGTCGTTTTCCCAAGGCAAAGTTGCGGGGTACACAGGTAACATCAATCGCAAATGCTTTTTGCATAAATCCTGAGATTGCCACGTCGCTGGTCCGCCTGGGCGGACGCGCTCCTCGCAATGACTGGCTTTTTCAACACGTTCTAATTGGGTGGGGCACCCATATTATGTTGATGATTTTTTATTCGCTGAAGGGCAGGGAATTCTGCATCGAAGGATAGAATTCGCGGATGAATTTTACCGCCTTGTCGGTCGCTTCGTCGAAGCTCGCCGACAGAGATAACGGCAGAGTTATTCGGCAAATCGTTGCGTCGGTCGGGCGCAGGAGCATCGCGTTTCGCATCAAATCGAATTTCAAGCCGAATTCAGATGAAATCACGCCGCCGCGCGTCTCGAACCAGTACAGCATCAATTCCTTGCGGCGAGGACTGGAAATCAGCAGGCGATTTACTACCAGCGCCTTGCCGTCGTTTAACTCGATGGTGAACGGCTCAATCGTCTCGATCCGATATCCGCCGCCGGGCAGGCAATGCTTGGGCGAGTGAATCTGCGATCCGTATTTCTGCGACGAAAAATAGGCCATGAACAGCCAATAGGTCGTGTTGTCATTGTCTCGATACATGCGCAGCGTCGTCGTATCGGCGCGTAAAATATCATAGGCATAATCATCGAAGCGATGCTCGGTGCCGTAGTAGCCATCGAGATCGAAGGGCACGGCCGAGAAGTCCGGACCTTTATCGGGCAATACCTGGCTGTAGCTCAGAAACGTCCCGAAGCCGCCGAACACCACGATTATAATAATCGCGATCACCGCTTTTTTCGCCGAGCCGGTCATGACTTTTTCGTTCCGATCTTAATAATTGCACCCCAGATGAAGAGCATGATAAACGACACGATGAAGACCATCATGCCGGATAATTCGTGCAGGAATTCCTCGGCCAATTCCTTTGATATCGTATATGCCCCGACAGCCGTGAACAGCACTCGGAAAATATTCGCGGCGATGGCAATCGGAATCGTCGATAAAAACAGGATAATCTGGCGCGGCATATCTTTTTGCGTCAGGCGGGCATAGAGCGCTCCCAGCGCCAGCAATGATATCAGCGACCGCAGTCCGGAGCAGGCCTCGGCTACTTCCAGCGAATACCCCGGCAGATGAATCATGTTGCCTTGTTGCACGGCCGACATCCCGATGAACCCTAAAATCTTAACCGTCACTTTCGTAGCGAACAACTGCATCGGGAAGGTCAGTGAATAATAAATGACATAAGGCAGGGGAATCATGAAAAACAGATAGAGTAGCTCGAACCAGGCCTCGAATGCGAACTTCCGGCCGAGTATATACCAGATGAGCCCATACAGGGTAATGACCAGCGAGGCCCGCAGGGTGAAGTATTCGGCCATGGCATTGGCGAGGACAAAAATCACCATCCCGGCCAAAATGACGATAAGGCCGATATTGTCGCCTTCCGGCGAGATGAGTTCCTTGAGAGTTTTTCGTCTTTTCCAGAGGAGATAGGCGGTAACGACGGGGATTAAAAAGCCGTGGGAATAATTGTCGTCGGTGTACCATTCAGTGACCAGTCCGATAAAAACGGGCAGATACAATAGCACAAACAGGCCAAAGGCGATCCAATGGAACTTGGAAAGAACTGATCTGTTGGCGGTCTCGGTGGTCATAAACGGTTGCTAATCCCTGTTAACAGCGGGCTTGTCCCTTTTTTACTACCCGTTTCATACAATATATACTATATTATCGGCCCCGGAGGCAATTCTTTTGCAGAAGAATCGATTCGGCGCCGAAATATCGGAAAATAATACGTCCCACGGCGTATAAGGGATTGGGTCTATTGGCCCGCTAAACTTGCGAAAGTGGTGTATATGGCTCAACCGCAAAAAAGACAACAGATCCGAGGAGGGCGGCCGCAGACGCGGAAGTCTCCGTCTCGAACCAAACGGGCATATAATCTGGTGATTAATTTTGCGGAATGCTGGAAAGATCAGGACGATGCTCTACGGCTGGCAAAGGCGCTGCAGCAAAAGCTGAAGCACGCCGGCTGGGATTGTTATCTTGATACGGTCGACGACTGGGATGAGTTCGAAAAGAAGGTCAGCTCCGCAATCCGCCAGAAATCCTATGCTATTGTTGTCGGCGGAGGCGATGGATCGGTTCGAACGGCTGCGGCACTGGTCGCCCGGGCTAAGCGATTGATGGGTATTCTTCCCTTTGGGCAATTCAATAATATCTTCCACTCCCTGTATGGCGATAATGATCCTGAATTGGGGATTGAAATTATCACCGATGGTTTTCAGCAGCGAATCGATGCCGGTCTGGCCAACGGTACGTTTTTCGTCGGCAGTTTGGTGTCGGGAATCGTACCGTCGATGATGGAGCAATTGGGGAATAACAAGTACCCGCGCCTTGCCATGAGCTGGGGAAAGATGGCTGCCAAGGCGGTCGATGAAACCATGCCGCAATCGACGGTCATCAAGGTCGACTCGTTTACCTTCGAGGCACAGCCGCTCCTGTTACAGGTTCATCTGCTGCCGCGGCTCATGTCGCTGCGATTCGCATCGGCGGCCGGTTTCGATGACGGACGATTGGTTCTGGTCTATGATAAAAACGGCAATCGCGACATGATGTCGCAATATATTCGGGATCTGAGAAAAGATAAGTATCAATATAACGACGGTATCCAGATGATTCGCGGCACTCGTATCAGTATTCGGCCTGCCGAGGGGCGCAAGTGGATCATGGACAGCGATCCGGTCGAATTTTCGGGCAACGATATCTCCATCGAGGTTCTCAACAAAGCGGTGCGCGTTTTCGGGCTCAAACCCAAAGATAAGAAGTGATGGCGGCCCGACTCCTTGGAATGATGTGCATCATTCCGGGTCTCTTGATCGGCCCGGCACTTGCGAACTCAGTCAATTTCCCACATACAATTCCCTCGATAATCGCGGCGGTTGATGATACGATAAAACCGGCCGAGGAATTATCCATCCCGGATACACTCACAATAACATCCGATACGATACAACCTGTTTGGGATGTCAATATCGGGGACACGGTTATCCTAACCCCGACACCGTATGTCGCCGGTACGGATACATCGGTTATCAATGCCTATCTGACGGAAAATTATACTCCGCTTCCCAAGCGCTCTCCGTCGACGACGATGCTGAAATCGGTTGTTTTTCCCGGTTGGGGACAATACTCGAATAAGAAATATATCAAGGCGGGAGTTATTTTTGCAGTCGAATCGTATTTTATTTACAAGGCGGTTGACTATGGCATCAAGGCCGGGGACTCGCGCGATTATTGGAAAAGTCTGCCGGATTCGCTGGCGACGGAAAAGGCAGCCGCATTCCGGACCTACACGAATGATAGAGACAACCGCAACAGCAATATCTGGTATACGGTCATCGTGACATTTTTATCGATGATCGATGCCTATGTCGATGCGCATTTGCGGGATTTTCCGGAAACGAAACAGGATACCGACAAGCTGTCGCTCGATGTCATGCCGGGGGATGAAACGCGCGTTGCTCTCGTTCTTCGATTTTAGTATATAAATGTGATACCCTCGCGCTGACGAGTTCGCTTTATTGACATTATGACGACAGTGACGATTTCAAAAGCTCAGGCCAGACGCATTGCACTCAACGCACAACTCCTCGACGGTCGCACAAAATTCCCTCGCGGCAAAGAAGGCATCGCCAAAGTCATAGAAACGCTCGGTTATATCCAGATCGATACGATTTCAGTCGTTGAGCGCGCGCATCATCATACGCTGTGGAATCGGCGGCCGGATTACACCGAAAAGGCGCTGGATACTCTGCAATCCAGAGAGCGGCGTATATTCGAATACTGGGGGCATGCGGCATCGTATCTGCCGATGCATGATTATCGATACTATATTAAGCGGATGAAAGCTTTTCATGATCCGCATGAGAAGTGGGAAAAGCAAAGATTCGAAAAATACGGACACCTGATGCCGCAGGTCAAAGAGCGTATCGTCAACGAGGGGCCGCTGGGGTCGAAGGATTTTAATCCACCGGAGAATAATAAAAAGGGCACCTGGTGGGACTGGCGACCGGCCAAAGTGGCGCTGGAAATGCTCTACTGGCGCGGCGAATTGATGATTACCGGGCGGCGGAATTTTCATCGGTTGTATGATTTAACCGAGCGGGTACTGCCGGATTGGGTCGATACAACCGAACCGAGCGATGAGGAGCAAGGGCAGTTTCTTGTTCGGCGGGCGCTCAATGCCTATGGCATCGCGACTGATACAGAGATAAAAAACCATCTATTCGGGTTCAATAAAAAATCGTATGATGATGCCATTGCAACGATGGCCGACAGCGGCGAAATCTTACCGGTGCAAATTGCCGGCGAGAAGAACGGGAAACAATATATCCTGGCGGACAGGCTGGAAGCCCTCACGAAACTCCGCAGGAAAAAACCGCAACTCTCTATCCTCTCGCCGTTCGATAACCTCATTATTCAGCGCGACCGGACAAAACGGCTGTTCGATTTCGAGTACACGATCGAGTGTTATGTGCCGGCGCCGAAGCGGGTCTATGGGTATTTCGTCCTGCCGATTCTGTGGGGCGAAAGCCTGATCGGGAGGATGGATGCCAAGGCAGACCGTAAAGCCAATAGGCTGATTATCAGAAAGTTTTATCTCGAAGAGACATTTACGTCGACAGACGATTTTTGGGATGCCCTCAGTGCCACACTAAAAGATTATTGCTCTTTCAATGGATGCGAAACATTAAAAGTAGAATCGACGCAGCCGTCTTCCCTAAAGCGCAGTATTGCTTCCATCATATCGAAATAATTATTCGCAAATCAATATGCAAAACAGATCGCTCGTCTGATTGCGCGTGCATGTCGTATCTCTAAGTTGGGGAATATCTTAAGTGGATAGATGTGGCATTACTCATCGGAGTAGACAGCCTTGTCGGAGAAGGGAATATTAAGTTGGTATTTGAGGCGGGATATGTACGTATGTACATATCCCGTCAAATCTTAGCTTTCTATTTCGGCCTGAAAACCGGCCAGTTTGACGGCCGAAACGAGGGTGTTGGGATCGAGGCTGCCGGATTCGGATGTGACGCTGGCGCGAGCCGATTGTAAATCGACAGAAACCGTGTCGACGGCGTCGACTTCGGCCAACGCCTGTTGCACGGAGTTGACGCACCCCCCGCAGCTCATACCCGAAATCTTCAGGCGAATTTCCGTCATGACTTTTCCTTTCCGTTAGTGCTCTTGTTTATTCATACACAACAATCCGGCCGCGGAATTGTTTCGCTTATGAGTATTGTAAATTCGAAAATTATTGTGTATTATATGCTGCCGGGAGTATAACTTTTGTTGCAGCAACGATTCCCGGTTTGAGAGCCTTAGAAAGGAACAACATGTCGGATAAAAAAGAAAAACCGGCCTTGAAACTGGTTATAAACGGCAAAGAACGCGTCATTACTTTTGAAGAGCTGACGTTGTCGAATAACCTGGCGCAGGAAGCCCTGGTCGCATTGCTGGTGGATAAGAAGATTATCGACCCGGTTGAGCTGATGGAGTACATGCAGAAAATCCGCAAAGAACGCTTCCGCGACGAACCGCCGCCGGATAAGGATAAAGTGAATTAATTCGCACGACATGAGCGACGAAGAGAAAAAAGAAGAGAGCGCAGTCGAACAGCCGGAACCACTGCTTGAATATATCTGTCATCCGGCAAAAAGGAATCGCAGAATCACCGTACTGACAACAATGGTGATTATCGTCTGTATCGTCCTGACGTATTTTATCACCTATTCGGCCTTCATGACGATACTCGCCGGAGTGATTCTGTTCGGTGCGCTGGCGCAGTTTTATTTTCCGACGCGGTACATCTTTTTTGACCATGCCGTGCATATTAAAACGACGACGCAGACGCTCAAAAAAGAATGGTCGCTGTACCGGTCGTACTATGCCGACAAAAACGGTGTATTATTATCGCCGTTCGGGCGGCCGACGCGGCTTGAGAATTTCCGGGGTCAGTACATCAGGTTTTCCGGCAATCGCGATGAGGTGATGAATATCGTCAAATCGAAAATTAACTTCGAGGGTTTCGAGTGAGTTTTTTCAGAGACATATTTTCGGTTCCGGGCGGCTCGGAAGGGGGAGAGAAGAAGACTCCCGCCGATGAAGATGCCGTGATGGAGAAAGTCGCCAAGAAAGTGGTCGACCGCCATATGGCCGTCCCGGCGATTATGTTTCTGGAATCGATCAAACCGCTCAATTATATCGGCGCCCAGGCTATGATATTTTTCGAACCGATCGTACAATCGGTGTTCGTCATCAAGGATTATGATGTGTTTCGCAGGGCCATGGAACGCAGGGAAAACATCGAGGTCCTGCTGCAAAAAATAGAACGGCTGGATGCCGTTTTGTACAAGAAGGAAAAGCTGTACAAGAAAAAACTGAAGGAAGAGCGCAAAAACTGGACATGGTATCAGCGCTATCTCGGTATCAATCAGCCCCGAATCGAAATCGACCCGGCCGAGCTTGAGGCGCTGGAAAAGGAAGCGCAACCCGAAGAGCCGAATAAGGACACCGGCGATTCGCAGACGCCGCAGGCATAACTCTCCGACTTTTATTTCATCCCGCAGACGGTGTCGAATCTCGCCAATTCGGCCGATGAATATGGTAAGATAATCTCTTTATCCCGTGAAGTGATATGGCGAAACAGTATATACTGAAAAAAGAGCATATCCTGCTGACCATCCTGTTCGGGCTGGTGCTGCTGGCGCTGTTTCTCTTCTATCGAATTCTGGCGCCGTTTCTGGTACCGCTGTGCTGGGCCGCCATCTTCGTCGTGATCTTTTATCCCCTGTATCAGAAGGCAGGGACCCATATCAAATCACCGAACCTGCGCTCGCTGCTTTTCACTATTCTGGTGGTTTTCCTCATCATTGCCCCGGCTATCTATTTGGGTGTCGCGCTGGCCCAGGAAGCGATAGTAATGTTTGATCATTCCCGCGAATGGGTCGAACAGGGGAAAATCGATGACCTCATCGATATCAAGAATTCGCCGTTCTATGTCATGTTGCAGGGCAAACTCGCCCCGTATGTCGATTTGTCACAGATCGATCTGAAAGTGATCGTCGAAAAAAGCCTGCAATCGGTTTCGCGCACCGCATTGACGCAGACGACTCGGGTGTTGACCAATGCCGGAATCGTCATCTTCAATTTCTCGCTGATGGTCTTTTTTATGTTTTATTTTTTCCGCGACGGGGAGAAGCTCTTCAACCAGATTATGCAGGCCGTCCCGGCCGATTCCGAGAAGTCGCGTAAGACGCTCAAGCATTTGAAAAAAGTCATCGAGAGCACCATGTACGGCGGTGTTGTCGTTTCATTAATACAGGGTTTTATCGGCGGATTGCTGTTTCTGATTATGGGATTACCCTCGCCGGTATTTTGGGGCGCCTTCATGGCCTTTCTGGCGTTCATTCCCATAGTCGGGCCGTCGATGATTTATATCCCGGCCGGATTGATTCTGATATTTACGGGATCGACCGTCAAGGGAATACTGCTCATCGTCATCGGGACGATTATCGTGAGCCAGGTCGATAATTTCCTGCGGCCACTCATGGTATCGGGTAAAACCGGTATGCACACGATGTTATTGTTTATCTCGATTCTCGGCGGGATATATGTTTTTGGATTGTTGGGAATCGTACTCGGGCCGTTCATCGCGGCGGTATTCGTGACGATTTTCGACGTCTTCCGATTGCGGTTGACGGAGAATGGAATAGCGGAGTCTTCTGAAGAATTAAATATGAAATAGTTTACGTATTTTAATCAAAAATAACAGCGGTTTGGTCGAAATTCAGAATAGGCAGGTTATATAGAAAATATGATTTACATTTGAGGTTTATGTGTATAAATTGGTATACACATAGATGTTAAACAAGGTTGTAAAATGTCGGAAAAAGACCTTAAAAATAAACCATTAGTTGAAGCAATATATGAATTGAGATGGAAGCTTGATGAAGTCCAAAAGGGTGTTTTTTTGGATCCACATTATCAATTATCTATCGGACAATTATATAATTCACTGAAAAATGAATATCAACATCACCAGCTTTTACCCAATGCTCATATGCCATTAGAATTGGCCGGGCACGTTGTGCAACATCAGTTTCGGGTGAGTGAGAACAATTGGCCCTTGATTCAATTTGGGCCGGGAATAATTACAGTCAATGATACTGAAAGTTATTTGTGGGAGGATTTCTATGGGAGAATTAAAAGGGCGGTTGAGGCACTTTATAATGCATATGCAAGTTCCCAATATGGATTAAAACCATTCAGTATACTTTTAAGATATATAGATGCAATAGAGTTTGATTTCGAAAAGGAAAACGCATTTGATTTCTTAAAGGATTATTTAAAAACAACAATTAAATTTGATGAAGATTTATTTGAATGTACAAAAGTAAGAAATTTCCCCTTGTTTTTTGATTTAAGGTTCGCTTTTGAATCGACATTACCAGAAGGTCTAATTCAATTACGTTTTGCCAGAGGCAAAAAAAACGAAACGAATGCATTAATAATGGAAACCAATGTTCAATATATTAATGAGCATGAACTAACGAGAGAAGTAATTGAAAAATGGACCAATGAAGCGCATAACTTGACCCATAAATGGTTTTTTAAGATGATAGAAGGTGAATTACGAAAGAGGTTTGAATAATGACTGGCCTGGCCCTTGAGAATAGGCGTGATAATCTATCCAACAATGTCATTGGACATTTTGATCTATCCGAAGCTAGTTCCTCTCTCCGTTTGATGGATAGGTTTTTTGTAAACTATCGTGGGTGTATTCTTGTCCTTACTCCACCGATTCGTTCCTGGATAGATAATGATCCTGTTTTTAGAGGATATAATCATGAAATAAATTATGATACTTCAACGTTTAGTCATATTGCAGAAATAGAAGATATTATTGAAGGAGTGGATTGGTCAAACCAAAAGGAGGAATTGGCTATTCCGCAGGCAATCCATGAGATAAGAACGAGTCAAATTGAAATAACGATTGTCGAAGTCGAGAAAGGTCTACCATCTGATATTGACGACGATGATCTTCTTATGTATATTGATTAGTAATGTCTGATTCTACTGAATATAATTGGTATAAACAAGTAAACGGTAAAGATCCGTTAGAACAAGGCGATATAATTTTAGATTGCCCTATTATTACCCCACCAGATAAAATTACCGTAGGGAAACACTTACCCGCAAAAAGCACTGCATATGATGTTATTATCATGAGTCAAAGCTGTGATCTTGCAGCAAGAAAAATACGAATTGTACAGGTCTGCCCGATTTATTGTTTGGAGGAATTAAGTAATCTAGACGCAAAATATCGAAATGTAGGTATTCGAAACAATCTCAGAAAAGGCAAAATAATTACTATGCATATGTTGCATAAATGTGAGAATAGTAAATTCAATGACTTTCTAATTGTAGACTTTGGTTCAACATTTGGTGTTAATATTAATTTCTTATTTGAATACTCACAAAAACAGAAGGATCGAATTAGATTATTACCTCCCTATAGAGAACATCTTTCTCAGTCATTTGCCAGGTTTTTTATGCGAGTTGGATTGCCAAGTAATATTCCTGAGTTTACATAGAATATTTTAGTCTTCTCCCAATCATTGACAATACATACGCGATACCGGCGACGATGATGATTACCGCGCCGGCCGGGAGATCCGGGCCGTAGCTAACGGCTAATCCCAGTGTCGTGAACAGCAAACTCAATATCGTTGCAACGACCATCATGCGCCCCAGCGACCGCGTGAACTGTCCGGCGATCGCCGCCGGGAGTGTTATCAGCGCTATCACCAGAATAATTCCCACGACCGTAACCAGCAATACAACCGTCATGGCCGTCAGGCACAGTAACAGCAGATAGAAAAACTCGACGTTGATGCCGCGCAATCGCGCGAACTCCTCGTCGAAGCAGACTGCCTGTAACTGATTATAGTACAGCATCACGATAACGATAACGGCGGCATCAAGAAGTGCAATCAGCCACAGGTCGGCCGAGGTAACCATCAGGATGTTGCCGAACAGGTAACTCATTAAGTCTTCGTTATAGCCGGGGGTCTGCGAGATAAACAGAATTCCGACGGCCATGCCGATTGCCCAAAGTGCTCCGATGACGGTATCCTCGCGCTGTTTTCCCTTGATGCTCACCAAACCAATAATGATCGCTGCGAGTAGAGCAGATATGATTGCGCCGTGCAGCGGTGTCAGCCACGTAACGCCTTGCGTTACGGCAAAATATTTCGCCGCGCCCATCCCGCCGAGAATAAAGTGCGATATCGCCCCGGCAACATAGCTGATGCGCCGCGTGACGACAAAACTCCCGACGACTCCGCAGGCGACCGATGCCAACAGTCCGGTTATCAGCGCATATTGTAAAAAACTGAAACTGCCGACGGCATTGAAGAACTCAATCATTGTGTCCCCCGTTCCCGCCGTGATCATGCTTCGCGTCGGTAATCTCCTTTTGTAGTCGCCGGCAGTGTTCGCATGTGTTCGGATGCGGGCAGGCCGAGGTATCATGACTGATAAACTGCACATCATTGCCGTATAATTCGGAAATAATCTTACCCGTAATCTGCCGGGTGGGGTGCATGGCTACCTTTTTATTGACGCATAAGACCGAATTGATAAACGGAGCGACGAATCCGATATCATGCGTTACCATGACGATGGTGAGCAATTCGTTGAGCTTCTCCAGAAATTCATAGAGGTCTTTTTGCGCGGCAATATCGACATGGGCGGTCGGTTCATCGAGTAGCAGCATTTTCGGCTCGGTCGCCAGCGCCCGCGCAATCAATACGCGCTGCCGCTGACCGCCGGATAAATCTGAAAACGGGCGCCAGGCCAGATCGGACAGTTCGACTTCCTTAAGGACCCGCTCGGCGATTTCCTTATCGTGCGTTTTGAATTTACCGAGTGTCGACAGATTCCCCAGCCGCCCCATCAGGACGACTTCTCTCACAGTGATAGGAAACTGCGCATCGAAATGGAAGTGCTGAGGGACGTAGCCGACCTTCGGGCGGGCCCGTTCCGGGGTCGTATTGAGTACGGTAATTTTACCTTTCGACGGTGGGAGTAATCCAAGAATCAGTTTGAGCAATGTGGTCTTGCCGCCGCCGTTCGGTCCGACGATGCTGACGAAATCGCAACAGTTGATGTGCGCCGTAACATCTGTCAGGACGGGATACCCGTTGTAGGAAAATGACAGGTTCTCGATAACGACGACCGATTCCGACTTGTTTATGGTTTCGCTCATAAATTCCTTACCGTTTACTCAGCGCATCGGCAATGGTGTCAGCCATATGCTTCATATTGTTGATGTAATCGTAGGCCAATGGGTCGAGAGAAATAACCTCGGCGCCGATTTCCGAGGCGATCGCGCGAGCCGTTTTTTGCGAGAACTGACTTTGGATGATGATAACTTTTACATGATCTGCCTTGGCCTGTTCGATTAGTTTCGCCAGTTGCCGCGCCGATGGCTCTTTTCCCTCAGTTTCAATCGCGACCTGTTCCAATCCATAGCGATCGCAGAAATATCCGAACGACGGATGGAATACGTAGAGCTTCTGCCCCTTGAACGGCGCGAGTTTCGCCGCGATGTAGGCATCAAGGCTATCGAGTCGAAGATTGATCGCCTCAAATACTCTATTTCTTCTCAATAATGGCCAAAGATCGCTGTCACCTGGAACCATATTTCGGATCATCGTCTTGGCCATCACCGGGTCAAGCCAAAAATGGGGGTCGAGTGTACCCTCGTGCTCATCATGTTCATCATGATGAGTCTCCATATGCCGGAAGGTAATACCTCTGCGGGTGTCGACTATTTGCACCCGATTGAAAATATCAGCGGATTTGGCCAACAGGCGCTGCTCGAACGGCAAGCCGATAGTCAAATAAATATCAGCCTTGGATAAAGCAGCTATTTTTTGCGGCGATGGCTCGTACGTGTGAGGCGATTGTCCCGGACCAATCAGCGCCTGTATGCTGACCGGCTGGGGGAAGATTTGCTCAGCGAAATACTTCTGCGGAAGGATACTGACGAATATACGCAGCGAATCAACCGGCATCACCGTTGCCTGGGCTTGAGGCCTCGCCAAGGATATCACAATTATCGCGAGGTAGAAAATGGACAGAAGCAGTTTTCGATTCATTTATTTGCCTTTTCGAGTTTACTCACCTTACCGCAGATGAGGTGCCGCTCGTGGCACTCATTGCATTCCTGCACGGTATGATTTCGCGCAAAAGTGTCCCAGTGCTCCTTCTGGCTCGGCGAGAGATACCCGGCTCCCTGGCAAAGCGGGCAGGTTGAGGCCAGCGCGGCGGTCACAGCCGAGCGGATAAATTCCGATTTATTCGGGACGTCCTTTAACGCCGCCGATATCGCCTCGTCCACCTTGAAGGTAATAATCTCGGTCTTCTGTTTTCTCATGCTCACAACCTCCGCCGGAAGATATTACTTTGTAATACGTACGGCAAGACAATTCAAAATCATGAACTTTTTTTCTCCGATTTTGTTATATGTTTCTGTGGCCGATACAGTAGCGGAGAAAGGACCGGCATGATTGACATCAGGAAGTCCGCCGATCGAGGATATTTCGATCATGGCTGGCTGAAAACCTACCATAGCTTTTCATTCGCCGATTACTATGATGAAAATCATATGGGATTTCGAACCCTTCGGGTGATTAACCAGGACGTCATCAGACCGGAGTATGGGTTCGGAATGCATCCGCACCGGGATATGGAAATCATAACCGTTGTCATTTCCGGGGCCTTAACCCATAAAGACAGTACCGGTACCGAGGCGATTATTCGCCCCGGCGATATCCAGCGGATGACGGCGGGCCAGGGGATCGTCCACAGCGAAATCAATGAGTCCGAATCCGAACCGGTTCACCTGCTGCAGATCTGGATTCTACCGGATGAGCAAGGCCGCCAGCCCGAGTATGAGCAGAAGACGTTTTCGCCCTCAGGTAAGGAAAATCGCCTGCGCCTTATTGCCTCACCGGATGGTCGAGACGATTCGGTGACGATTCACCAGGATGTATTATTGCATGAGTCGGTAATACAAGAGGGTATAGTGTTATCGTACGATTTCGGCGACCGCCGATTCGGCTGGATACAGCTTTTATCGGGGAAAATCGAGGTAAACGGGCATCGGTTAGAGGCCGGCGACGGGGCCTCGATATCCGGGGAAAGCCGGGTAGATATTACCGGAATGGCCGATTCGGAGTTTCTTTTGTTTGATTTGGACTAAATCGGGATAAGTAATTAATTTAAAATATCTTAAAAAAACCTGTCGTATATACTTGACGGATGAGAAAAGTTTTGTTTTTTATAAATAACAACATGTTGTGCGCCTTCCCCCTCAGAGGCATACGTAACATCCGTAATATGAGGGAACGCAAGACCGGGTTTGCAGGCATTGCAAATCCAAGGAGACATACGTGAGTAAAGGTACAGTAAAGTGGTTTAACGCCGAAAAGGGCTATGGTTTCATTACCCCCCAGGACGGCAAAGAAGATCTGTTTGTTCACCATACCAACATCACCGTCGAAGGCTATCGTACGCTTACTGATGGGCAAGAAGTTGAGTTTGAAATAGGCGAGGGACGCAAAGGTCCCGAAGCGACTAATGTCCGGCCTTTATAATTGAGCAAATTCCAATAAGCCACGAAAACCCCGGTCCAGCACAGCCGGGGTTTTTTTATTGGCAAATTCTGAACAAATTGCCGCCAATTTCCCCCTAACCGATTGATTTATCATGGTTTTAACGGCTAATCGGCCGATGAATTACATTGACAATTTAGATAAAGGCTCTATATTTTCTTTAACGGTCGGTTTGTGGCCGTAGTGCGCCAATAATCAATACATACTTCACGCTTTTGTAACACCCTGCGGGAGGCAATTATGAGGCAATTGGGGATATTGACGGCTATTTTTGCAGGTATTTTCATTCATACTTTTGTATTTGCCGCTGTTCCGACGATTATCAATTACCAGGGTCGATTAACAGATCTCTCCGGCGCGCCGGTGCCGGACGGCGTGTACACGATTACGTTTGGCATCTATGCCAGTTCGGGGGCGCCATCGCCGATTTGGACCTCAGGGGCTCAGGATGTCACCGTTTCCGGTGGGCTGTTTACCTATACGCTGGGATCGGTAGTGCCATTACCGCACAATATATTCGATAATGCCCTGCGCTATCTCGGCATTCAGGTAGAATCCGACGCCGAGCTAACGCCGCGCACGATGTTTACGGCGGTGCCCTATACCTATCGAGCGCTGAAGGCCGACACGGCGACAGTCGCCAATGGGCTGACCGACACTGCTGCGGATGGATTTGTCAAATCATCAGGCGATACGATATCCGGAAGTTTGGAATTCTACGGCGGTGGAGGTTATGGAGGAAGAATTGCGGTGTATGACAATGCCGCCAATCTTCAGTTGGAAGATGCTGATGGGTTAAAATCGATATTGTTCGGCAGCAGTTACGGAACCCTGAGCCTCTACGATAACAGCGGGGATCTAACGGCTACCTTAAATGCTGGGTACAGTGCAGGCGGATCATTGTCTTTATATGCGGGCGATGGCGCTTTCAAAATGCGGCTAAATAGTAATGGCGTTGGAAACGCGGCAGTTCAATTTCCCAATGATGCCATCGACAGCGATGAAATTCTCGACGAACCGGGCATCTCCTTTGCTAACTTATATTCCTCGGTTGACCTGGTTTACGACGAGGTGATAGACATCAGAACAATTGACATCACTATTCCTGCTGCAGGATATGTTTACGTCATGGCAGAATTTACGGTTGCGCTTTATGGAACACTGAATTCAAACGGGGCATGGTTTCAAATAGATGATGAAGAAGGCGGGTCAATACTTGGCCCGCAATTGAATTTGATTACTAAGCCATCATCGACATCAACGTCAACATCATCACATTGCGGCGCCGTATCCTATATTTATTATTATGATACACCCGGGACATACACATTCAGATTGGAAAGCGAAAAGGTCAGCAATAATGGATATGCGACGGTTTCACACGCCAGACTTGCCGCCATGTTTTTTCCTACATCATATGAAGAGGTCAAAACTGTCTCATCTGAACCGATAGACGGGGCAGATTCTCAGCCGGTGCGGGTGACCAATGATGACGGCACGACACAGATAATGTACGAATCAGATTTACGACAACTTGAACTGCGTGCGAAACAGGCAAAAATAGAGGCACAGGAAGCATACATTCGACAATTGGAAGCAGAGCGACAATTGGAAGATGCACAAAGAAGCAGACAATAATTACTCATTGAAAGACCAGGAGAGGCAGACATGAAAATTTCAATTGTTGCGCTATTGTTTATTCTCGCTACCTCAATATGCGCAGACGAGATACCGGCGCTTATCAACTATCAAGGACGGGTGACTGATGCGACCGGCGCCCCGTTAGCGGACGGCACTTACACGATGGTGTTCAGGATCTATGCCAGTTCCGGAGCCCCCTCGCCGATATGGAATTCCGGAAAACAAGATATCGCCGTCTCTGGCGGGTTGTTTACCTATACACTGGGCTCAAGTGTTCCACTGCCACATAACATTTTTGATAATCTCCAGCGCTATCTGGGCATTCAGGTGGAAAGCGATCCCGAGATTACACCGCGCACGCAGTTTACGACGGTTCCCTATACCTATTGGGCGCTCAAGGCAGATACCGCATTATTCGCCAAAGGGCTGACCGAATCCGCCGATGCCGAATACCTTCGAAATACATCTGATACTCTAATCGGAAGTCTGGCGTTTTACGGTGGTAGTGGTAATGCCGGAGGCATATTTATGTATCCTGAATCGGCCTATCTCTTGCTGTCGACTGACGGCTACATAAAAGTCCATTTAGACGGTACTGACGATGGACGTTTGCAGCTGGCAAATAACAATGACTATGTAACGACAGTTCTCGATGCCGATCATTATGCCAATGGGGGAGGACTTCAACTCTTTGATAATACCGGCACTTCAAGAATAAATCTCAGAGCCGGAACATCCGGCAATAACTCGGTTATCCTGCCGGATGATGCGATTGACGGCGATGAAATTCTCGACGAGCCGGGTATAGCAGCAAACTCCTCTCCCAGCTATGTATCAGTCACCAGTACATCAGAGATGATAGATATTGTAACCGTGGATATCACCATACCTGCACCGGGGTACGTCAGCGTGGAATCTCATGCAGTTGTCAATTTACAGGGCACAACAGGAAGCAATGGCGGCTATCTTCGAATTGACAGGAATGAGGGTGGGACTATTGGCGACGGTGAGTATGTATTTCTCTACTACTTCGCTTTTGCCTCGGCGGGGGAGAATTATATACCGGCGTCAGTGGTTCGGAATTACTATCTTTCCACTGCAGGTACCTATACATTTCGGCTGGAGGCTCAGTTAAGTGGTTTCTCAGCAGGAGTCATGAGTGTCGGGCACTCGTACATCACAGCGAAGTATTATCCGACATCTTATGGCACCGTCTCCGCGGTATCAGATGTTCCTCAAGGCATTCCGGGTGAAGAAGAGCTTGTAATTACAAATGAACAGGGTGAATCCTCGACCGTCTACAAAGTCGATTTGCGGGAACTGGAACTGCAAGTCAAACAGGCTAAAATAGAAACACAAGAGGCATATATCAAACAATTAGAATTGGAACGACAACTGGAGGACGCGAAGCGGGGCAATAACTGATTTACTGCTCCCGCCGGGGCTCGGGAGACCAGGAGAGGCAAGATGAAAACGACAGCTATGCTTTTGGTACTGCTGCTTGTGTGCGCGGCGGCGGTATCGGCAAAGGGTCCCCGGGTAGTCACTTATCAGGGGCGTCTCACCGATGCGTCCGGCGCGCCCGTTCCGGACGGCACCTACAATATTACATTCAGTATTTACAAGACGCCAACCGGAACCGATTCACTCTGGACATCAGACGCGCAGTCGGTGACCATTACCGGCGGGCTCTTTTCGTACGACCTCGGCTCGAATGTTCCCCTGCCGACCCGGGTATTCGATAATAATGTCCGGTACCTTGGCATCAAGGTCGGATCGGACGCCGAGCTTACACCTCGCATTCAATTGATGTCGGTTCCGTATGCGGTTGAATCGCTCTACAGTGACAGCGCTGATTACCTGGGTGATTTGGGCCCCGATGACATCGTCCATGTCGTTGGTGATACCATGTCGGGTCCACTGGTGTTCGAAGGCGACGGGGGCACGACGAACGCCCGAATACACAGTGAAAACGAATATGCCAATTTATTCCTGAGAGATAATGACGATAACAAGGTCGCTTTATACGGACAGTTGTACGGTACTCTATTTCTTAGAGATACCGATGGCGACATTACTGCGATTCTTAATTCCACAGACGAATCCGGGGGTGAATTAACTCTGAGAACAGAAACCGGCGGGACAGCTATTTCCCTCGATGGTGGTGCAACGGGAAACAATTCGGTTGAACTCCCGGACGGTGCTATCGACAGCGACGAAATCCTAAACGAAGTCGGCCTTGCCAGATCAATAAGCAGTACTAATGTCATAATCTACGGATCCAGAACACTTGTTGACTCCGTTACTATTACAATTCCGGATGCAGGATATGTCTATCTACAAGCATATTTCAAATTACTCTCTGAAAACTGCGAGAACGATTGCACTTGCCAATTCATGCTATACAAAGGCGAAGAGATGATTGACATTACATCCGAATGGGTAGACACTCTGTTTAACGAATATAATTTCGAAGTTAATGGTTCAGTCAGAGGTGTGGTATATGAAAGTACTGCGGGGACTTATACGTATACGTTCCAGGCCATTAAAACTATGCACTCCTCGTTCGACGCCTTAGTTAATCATAGAGAAGTTATCGGGATATATATTCCATCTTCCTACGGTCCGGTGGAAGGCCTGTATAGTAAGTCCGCCGGCTTCGACAATGCCGAATCCGTGGAAATCACAACAGCGGATGGAAACACACAGACCGCCTACAAGGTCGACCTGCGCGAACTGGAGCTCAAAGCCAAACAGGCAAAAATCGAGGCACAAGAAGCATATATCAAGCAGTTGGAATTGGAACGACAACTGGAGGACGCAAAGCGGGGCAATAACTGATTTACTGCTCCCGCCAAGGCTCGGGAAATCTATGTAGAAGAAAAGGATAATAAGACTGACATTCAATTCTGTCTATAGTAAAGATTCTGGGAGGATTCTGTGAAGTCAACATGTGCATTGACAGCAATGCTTTTTATTCTTGCCGCATCAATAGTCGCAACGATAACGCCGACCGTTAACTATCAGGGGCGGCTCACCGACGATACCGGGGCACCTGTTCCGGATGGCGTATACGAAATTGTATTCACTATCTATAACACCGAATCATCATCGACTCCGGCCTGGACATCAGGTACGCAATCCGTAACCGTATCGGGCGGGCTGTTTACCTATGAGCTCGGCTCCAATGTCCCGTTCCCCAACAAGATTTTCGCATATGAATCGCGTTGGCTGGGAATTAAGGTCGGGAGCGATTCTGAAATATTGCCTCGTACGGAGTTTCAATCAGTACCGTATGCCTACACGGCGGCCAAGGCCGACACGGCGCTCGTTGTCGCAAACGAGGATGATTTCGTTCATACTACAGGCGATACGATGGAAGGCGGTTTGTATTTTGACGGCGACGGCGATGGCGACTATGAGGGAGCGTTTAACGTTGGCTCGGTAACGTCGAGTATTAATCTCACGAGTTACGATGTGGAAACGGTGAATCTCAATGGCGGATCATATGGCCAATTGGAGCTCAAGCATGATGATGATGGAATTGACAGAGTAGTCTTAATGGCGCAATATCAAGGCGGCCAGCTTCTCCTGGCGGATTTTGGTGGTGCAGTCAATATGTCACTCATTGCAGGCACTCCCGGCGATTATTCGGCCAACTTCATGTCGAATGCAATCAGTAACTATGAAATCCTCGATGAACCCGGCATTGCAACCGACTTTCTTAACACCTATACGGAAGTTACCAGTACGATATACATGGAGACCATCACGAGCATTACTATTGATGTCCCCGCTGATGGGTACGTGGTGATAGCCGCAAACTACTTCGTTCAATTCCTGGGTTCCAGAGATGGTAAATCCGTCTATGTTCAGTTGGATGATGCCGAAGGAGGTCTTGTCGAAGCGCCCAATTATCAGTATACAACGATTGATTCTTTTTTGACGGCAGGCTATTACACATATCCGCAATCGGTGGAACGAAGTTTTATTGTCGAAGAGGGTGAGCATACATTTTACCTCGAATCGAGAATAGGAGCGGTAGGTACCGGTGAAGTCTCTATTGGCAGGCCGCGCCTGATTGCCAAATATTTCCCTACTGGATATGGTACCGTCAAGTCACTGGTCAGTGATGCCGGTGAGTTCGACAACAGCACGCCGGTGCAGGTAGTCGATGAAGACGGCAATACTCAGACGGCGTATGAGGTTGATCTGCGCGAACTTGAATTGAAAGCGAAGGCAAAGAAGATAGCCGCGCAGAAGGCATATATCGAACAACTCGAGGCCGAGCAAGAGTTGGCGCGGGCACGACAAGAGTCGGAATAACTTGATGTTGACAATGAAGAGTATGACGCACTGGGAGGATTTTGTGAAGACAGCATGTGTATTGACAGCAATGCTTTTTATTCTGGCTGCATCGATAGCCGCCAGTATAACACCGACTATCAACTATCAAGGTCGGTTAACCGATGATACCGGGGCACCGGTAGCGGACGGCACCTATCAGATAGTTTTCAGTATTTACAACACCGAAACATCATCGACCGCGGCCTGGACGTCGGGCAAACAGGACATAACCGTGTCGGGCGGATTATTCACCTATAAGCTCGGCTCCAATGTCCCGTTTTCTAATAAGTTGTTTGCATATGAATCGCGCTGGCTGGGAATCAAGGTAGGAAACGATGCGGAAATATCGCCTCGCACGCTGATACAGTCAGTACCGTATGCCTACACGGCTGCCAAGGCGGATACCGCGCTCTTTGTCGACAACGAGGATGATTTCGTTCACACCGCAGGCGATACCATGGAAGGCGAATTGTATATCGATGGCGATGATGACGGCTATACTGATATCGAATTGAAGACAACAAGCAATGCCGGGAGACTAATCCTGAGAGATGATGGGGCTCCCAATGTATATCTAATGGGCAATGATTATGGTCAATTTTCAATGTCGTACACGGAGGACGGAATTACCTCGACCGATATGCGAGCATATCCCGATGGCGGCTGGATGCTGCTGAGCGGTCCGAGTGAGGCGTCCTGGATAGAATTCGATTCCGGCGAAGAGGGCGATAACACAGTCAGAATTCCCAACAATTCTGTCAACTCAAATGAAATTCTCAATGAAATGGGCTTCGCCACCAATCGATCAAGCACGGTTGTGATTCTGAACAGTACGGAAATGACCTCTATAGCCTCAATAAGCATTAAGGCACCTGCGCCGGGATACGTGCGTCTGTCAGGCAGTTGTAATGTGAGGCTCTACGCCACGACCGGGGCCAATGGCGCCTATGTGCAGATAGATTATACAGCCGGCGGAGAAGCCACAAGTCCGCACTATACGTATATATACCAGAATGCATTCCCCGATATCTCGAGCTATTACTATTCGGCCTCCTGCGAGCGAGTGTATTATTTGGGCGACACGCTGACCTACACATTTTATCTGGAAGCAAAAACCGCAAATCTGGCGACGGGATCTGCCAGCACCTATCGACCGATACTGACGGCTCTCTATATTCCCACATCTTACGGCACGGTCGGCAGTACCGTTGCGGAAAATTCAGGTTTCGAAAACGCCGTACCGGTTACGGTGCAGGATGAAAACGGTCAGACATCGACCGTCTATGAAGTCGATCTGCGAGAATTGGAACTCAAAGCACAACAGGCCAAAATCGCAACTCAGGAAGCATATATCGAACAGCTTAAAGCCGAACGGGAGTTGGAACAGGCCAAGCGAGAGGCCGAGTAATCGGCAGATCATTTATCGAACGATAGACACTGGGAGTAAACAGTGAAGACGACACTACTCATTCTTATGGCGAGTTTACTCTGCTCCGCAATACTGGCAGAGGGAGTACCATCACTAATTACATATCAGGGACGCCTCACTGATGATTCCGGGGCGCCTGTATCAGATGGCTCTTACGAAATGACTTTCAAAATCTATAATGACAAGTATACTACAAAACCGCTCTGGACATCGACTACCGGGAATGTCAGCGTCACCGGCGGGATATTCCGGTACAACCTCGGTTCCTCACCGGCGTTTCCCGATAATTTGTTTTCCGATACGGTTATCTTTTTGGGTATTACAGTCGGCTCGGATGACGAGATTTCTCCGCGTGTGCGCCTGCAGTCCGTACCATACGCCTATCATGCATTGCGAGCGGATACGGCAGAGGAGTTAGGGAATGCGGATCAATTTGTACTTGCGACTGGCGATACCATAACCGGTAATCTGGTTTTTCGCGCATTTGATGTCACGACCAGCGCCATATTGGAACAAACGGCTTCAGGAGGTAATCTCTGGATGTTCTCCGATGGCGATAATACGGCGATACTGGCCGGACAAACATTTGGTTCGCTCTATCTGAAAGATGGTGACGAGACGACGACGGCGGTTTTGGATGCTCATAGCAGTTCCGGCGGCGAACTGATTCTGCGGAATGGCGGCGGCACCACTCAAATTAATCTCGATGCCGGTGAAACGGGAGATGATGCCGTAATTTTGCCGGCCGACGCTCTTAATTCCGATGAAATCGCAGACGAGTTTGGATTCGCATCTACAGCATCGAATGATGTTACCATGATAGAAGACACGCTTAATATGATAGATATCGTTACGGTCTCTATCACTACTCCTGCGGCAGGATACATATATGTTTCGGCAAATTGCAATGTGCATATGACCACTACGACCAGCGGCAATGGCGCGTATTTTCAAATAGACGACGAGGAGGGCGGATCAAAAATTTCCGGATATTATACCTATATATATCAAAATGCATTTCCCAATGTCCTCAGCTATTACTATAACGCTCACTCGGATCGAGTCTTTTATGCTTCCGAAGCCGGCACTTTTACGTTTCGCCTCGAAGCAATGAAATCGCCCGTAGCGACCGGCACGATTAGTGCTATGCGACCGATTATAATCGCCCGATATATATCAACATCGTACGGCACTATTCAAACAGTTGCCTCGGATCATTCAGGATTTGATACGGCAATCCCGGTCACCTCGCAGGATGAATTCGGTCGGACAACAACATCTTACGAGGTTGATCTGCGCGAATTGGAGTTGAAGGCAAAGCAGGCGCAGCTTGAGGAAAAAGAGGCGATGCTCAAGCGTCGCGAGGCGGAACTTGAGCTGGAACAGGCAAGAAGAGGACATGAATAGTAGTATGAGTCTTACTACCCGGAGGCAATAATGAAGCAGTTAATACTCATCGCCGTACTGATGCTGACTTTTGCAGTTGCCGCATATGCAGAAATCGCCCCGCTAATAAACTATCAGGGGCGTCTGACGGATGACAATGGCGCGCCGGTGCCGGATGCGAATTATTCGCTCACCTTCTATATCTATAGCATGGGGCTGGGCGGGGATCTGCTCTACTCGACCGGACCGCATCTCATCCCTGTATCCGGCGGTTTATTCTCATTTACCATGGGATACACAGATCTCTTACCGGATTCTCTTTTTGACGGGAGAGGTCTGTATATGACGGTATCGGTTAATTCCGATACGCCGATGTATCCGCGCAGACGATTGACTGCCTCCCCGTATGCCTTCCGCACCCATAAGGCGGACTCAGCCTATGGCTTGATAAACGATAGTCAATACGTACTCGCAGCAGGCGATACGTTGTCCGGCTATCTTGAATTCGACGGCGACGGCAATGGTATTTCTGAAGCGCGAGTCGGCACCAGCGGGAATGCCGGAAATATCAATTTAAAAAGTCATGATTCGACAACCGTCAAACTAATCGGTGCACTCTATGGCGAGTTAGGCCTCTATCACGCCATGGACGATAACAGGCGAGTAAGCCTTGTTGGCGCAGTCAACGGCGGCAATTTGGTTTTATATAACAATGACAGCGAGGCGCGCATTAAATTGTACGGATACACGACCGGAAACGATGCAGTTCAACTTCCCGAAGATGCCATCGACGATACAGAAATACTGAACGAACCGGGAGTCGCTTTTAATTCGACCAGTAGCAGCATCGATATGTCACTTACCGATGTTCTCGACATTATAACGGTTTCAATTACGATACCGGCCCCGGGATATGTATATGTCATGAGTGATTGTACCGTGGATCTCTATGGAACGACGCAGGGTAACGGCGTGAAAATTCAGATCGACAGTACCGCCGGCGGAGGTATCTATACCGCTCGCTCGATAACGGTGGCTGTTGCATCATCCGCTACAACTTCGGGTTCATCCTACAGCGGTTCGACTTCATATATCTTCTATGAAAGTTCTGCCGGGACGCACGAATATCGGCTGGAAGGTCAAAAAACATCATCATTTGGTACGGCAGCGATTAAAAACGCCAAAATCTCGGCGCAGTATTTTCCCGGTTCATATGGTTCCGCTATTGTATACTCTGACGATCCGATTTCAGGAGCGGATGCCATACCCGTATCTTTCAACGATGATAATGGCAATGCGAAGACAACCTATAAAGTTGACCTGCGCGAATTGGAAATGAAGGTTAAACAGGCACAACTCGAGGAGAAGGAAGCCATGGTGAAACGACAGGAGGCCGAACTCGAACTTGAGCGCGCAAAACGAGAAAATGAATAAGCTCGATATGATACAAGCGAACAATGGGCTTGGAGGTTGATGTGAAAACGGCGATTACGTTGGCGATACTACTCATCTGTTGCACTGGTGTTTTAATGGCGGACATAGCGCCATTGCTGCAGTACCAGGGGCGCCTGACAGATGAGAACGGTGCACCGCTTGCGGACGGGTCATATAGTGTGACATTCAGCATATACGCCGGCGAAGGCGCTCCGTCACCTATCTGGACATCGGGAGCGCGAGATGTATCGGTCGCAGGTGGATTATTCACTTATATCCTCGGCTCGAATGTCTCGTTGCCGAATAACATATTCGACAATCAAACGCGATACCTTGGCATAACCATAGGCGGTGATTCCGAACTGACTCCGCGCAGTCGCTTCACTGCCACACCATATGCCTATCGCGCATTGAAAGCCGATTCCGCCGACGTCCTGACCGATTCCGATGAATTTCTTCACGCCGAAGGCGACCGTTTGCTCGGTACCCTGTATTTCGATGGCGATAATGATGGGGAATCCGAAGGCCGCATTATTGTCGGGAATTTTTATTCGCGAATATATTTAAATCATTTTAGTGTGTTAACCGTTATGCTGTTTGGTGACAGTTATGGTGAACTACTTCTCAGAAATGGTTTTGATGGCAGAACTCGTGTTGAACTTTCGGCCATAGATGAAGGCGGTAGGCTCGATCTGAACGACAGTCTCGGAGATGCACGAGTTAATCTCTTTGCTGATCAATTGGGCGGTATTCTCTATTTGAGAGACGGTACTGATGATGTTAGTATCAGACTTGATGCGGGGGCTACCGCCGATTTGTCCGTGATGTTTCCCGATAAAGCAATCAATTCCGACGAAATCTATGACGAACCGGGAATTTCCTCGGATCTATTAAGTGACTATGTCTCTATAACAGCAACCTCCGATTTAGAAAATATAGGTACGTTCCAGGTGACGACGCCTTCTCATGGCTATCTAAAAGTCACAATACGATACTTTCTCCGGCTCGGCGGCACCACCGGCATCAACGGTGCTTTCATACAAATCGATTCCGTATCGGGCGGATCATTGACTCTTCCTCACTATAATTTTCATTATCATAATGCATATCCGTCAACGGGGGATCATTATGAACCGGCAATGTTAAGTAGAATATTCTATTTGGGCGGAGGTTCCAGACCATTGTACATAAATGCCAGACTGGCTACCAGTGCAAGCGGTACCGTCGATATTGGTAGGATTCATATCACGACGGAGTATTATCCGACCGGTTATGATGCCGTGAAGACATTGACCGATGATCCATCCGGATTCGATAATGCAACGGCCGTCACTATCACCGACGACGACGGTAATACATCGACAACATATGAAGTCGATCTTCGTGAGCTCGAAATGAAGGTGAAACAGGCACAACTCGAAGAGCGAGAGGCAATTCTTAAGCGCCGCGAGGCGGAATTTGAGCTTGAACGGGCGCATCGAGAGATTGAATAGAGGGCTTATTTATCATGGGGGAAATTGTACCCCGGAGGTTATTGTGAGAACGATTACTATTTTTGCAATACTCTGTATCAGTTGCATCGGTTTCCTATCGGCTGAAATCGCTCCACTATTGCAGTATCAGGGGCGCTTAACCGACGCAAACGGTGCGCCGCTTGCAGATGGAACATACAGTGTGACATTCGGCATTTATGCCAGTTCAGGAGCCCCATCGCCCATCTGGACATCGGGAGCGCAGGAAGTCGCGGTAGCAGGCGGGCTATTTACGTATATCCTCGGTTCGAATGTCTCACTACCGAGTAACATTTTCGACAATCAAACGCGATACCTGGGCATAACCATAGGCAACGATGTAGAACTGACTCCGCGTACCCAATTTACGGCCTCGCCGTATGCGTACCGCGCACTTAAGGCCGACTCCGCCGATGTCCTGACTAATCCCGACGAATATGTACGCGCCGATAGCGGCGTACTGACCGGAACTCTGCATTTCGACAGTGATAAGGACGGTCAGGATGAGGGCAGCATTGTTATCGGGGGTTTTTACTCGCGACTATACTTGAATCACTTTGACAGGGAGACTGTCACGTTACTCGGAGACGGCTATGGATTTATCATTCTGAGAAACGGTGACGATGGAAATTATCGGGTCGCTCTTTCAGCTCGCGATGAAGGCGGCAGGCTCAGGCTGGCCGACAGCCTCGGAGTTTCAAGAGTTGAACTCAGAGCCTATGAAGAAGGCGGCATCTTCAATTTGAGCGACAGTACTGATAATAAAGTTATTAGAGTTGACGCAGGAGCTACCGGCGATTTATCAGTAATTCTTCCCGACCGCGCCATCAATTCCGACGAAATCGCTGACGAACCGGGAATCGCGGCAGTGGTGCACAATGATTATGTTTCAATAACTTCGCCTTCTGATTTAGATGAAATTGAACGATTCCTATTGTATATTCCGGTTCCCGGCTATCTCAAGATAACGGCACGATACTTTCTCCGACTCGGCGGCACCACCGGCATCAACGGCGCCTTCATACAAGTCGATACACTATCGGGCGGATCGCTGACTTTTCCCCATTATAATTTTCACTATCATAGCGCATTTCCGTCGACAGGAGACCATTACGAACCGGCAGCTTTCAGCACACTATTTTACTTCAATGAATCAGGCTCTGGTGTCAGATATTTTTACCTAAACGGCAGACTGGCATCTGGTGCGACCGGAACCGCTGAAATAGGAAGGATTCAAATCATTGCGGAATTTTATCCAACCAGTTATGGCGGCGTTAAGTCATTAACAAATGATCCCACCGGCTTCGACAATACAACAACTGTGACCATAACGGACGATGACGGCAATACATCGACAATGTACGAAGTCGACCTGCGAGAACTTGAAATAAAGGCAAAGGATAAAAGAATCGCTGCCCAGAAAGCATATATCGAACAATTGGAGGCGGAACAGGAGCTCGAACGGGCGAGGCATGAGTTAGAATAAAGTTTTTTGAGGGTTATCCCTCGGGAGGTTGTTGTGAAGACAACAATAGTGTTTTTGGTTTTATTGGTCGGTACCGCCGCCATGGTGTGCGCGGAAATTGCTCCGCTGATTTACTATCAGGGGCGACTAACCGACGAAAACGGCAATCCGCTTGCCGATGGTGAATATAGTGTGACATTCAGTATTTATGCCAGTTCGAGTGCACCAACGCCAATCTGGACATCAGGCGAACAGGACATAAAGACAGCAGGCGGTATATTTTCCTATATTCTCGGCGCCGTATCTCCGCTTCCGCATAGTATTTTCGATGATGAAGTGCGGTATCTGGGCATCAAGGTCGGTACCGATGCCGAAATATCGCCTCGTTCGCGACTGGTGGCCGTGCCGTACGCATACCGAGCATTGAAGGCCGATTCCGCAGCCACGATCGCTAACGAAAACGACTTTGTTCACACCGCCGGCGATACTATCTATGATGATTTATTCTTTGACGGCGACGGCGATGGTTCGTATGAAGGCAGAATTTATGTCGGCACGTCTTCCGCCAGCCTTTATTTGCGGGATGGCGATACGACAACGGTCAGACTCTATGGAACATCATATGGCGAACTGGGACTACAACATAGCACCAATGGTGTCAAACGGGTAGCTCTTGTCGCATATTCCTCCGGCGGAAATTTGCGACTCTACAATAGTGATTATGACGAGAGAATTGAGCTGAATGCATATTATACCGGGGATAATTCCGTTCAACTGACTGACGGCGCCATCAATTCCGATGAAATCCTGGATGAGCCGGGTATCGTCAGCGGCACGGGTTTAAATCCGAGTTTGACGTCGACGACATTTGTGGATGTCGCGACGGTAACGATAACTACTCCCGGGCCGGGATATGTGTACGTTTCGGGCCGTAGTTGTATATTGTTTGGCAGTACCACTGGTTTAAATGGCGCCTATCTTCAAATAGACACGACCGCGGGCGGGGGGAATTTAAGCCAGGATGCCTTTATTTTTCAGAATGTTTTCCCCACGACTGAGACACAAAGCTTTGAGGGCTTCGTGGACAGAGTCTATTATATCAGCGCCGCGAGAACCATCACATTCCGGTTGGAGGGATCCAGATACGCCATGAGCACGGGAACCGTTAACACCTCCCGCTCTCAAATAAAGGCCATGTATTTCCCGACTTCGTACGGCAGTGTCAAGTCGACCGAATTGTCGCCGGACGGATTTACCGATGCGACGCCGGTGGCAGTACAAGATGAATTCGGCAAAACGACAACAGTATACGAGGTAGATCTGCGCGAACTGGAGTTAAAGGCAAAAGAGGCAAAGATTAAGGCTCTGGAGGCAGAGCGTGAGCTCGAACGAGCTCGTGAGGCAATGGAGCGGCAAGCGGACAATGAATAGACAACAGACACACATCCTGGGAGGATACATGAAACGCACATTGACCATAGCAGTATTGCTGATGGTAATCGTCGGAACTGCGGGGGCTGAGATCTCGCCGATGATAAACTATCAAGGGCGTTTGACAGACGAGAGCGGTGCACCGATTGCGGACAATAACTATTTGATCAAATTTAAGATTTACGGCAGTGAATCCGGACAAGACTCACTCTGGAGTTCGGGATTCCTCACGGTAGCCGTATCCGGCGGATTGTTTGAACGGGCGCTGGGACCATTCCCGAATGACTTATTCACCGGAGCGGATCGATATTTGGGAATCACTGTCGGGACCGATGCGGAGATTTCACCGCGAACCCGAATGGTCACCGTGCCATATGCATACGAGGCGATGCACTCCGACACCGCTCAGTATGCTTTGCAGGCAGACAATGCCGCAACGGCCGATTTGGCAAAAGCGGTCGATGGTGATTTCGTATTGGCAACTGGCGATACGATGACCGGTGTCTTAGGTATCGATAGAGATGATGACGGATACCCCGAAGCCGAGTTTGTATTAGAAGAGGATCATACAACTCTTCAAATCAATAAAAACGATACTCTATTGGCCGAACTATGGGGTTCTACATTTGGTAGTCTGCATCTAAAATCAGTAGAAAATACCTCTTCTCGAGTAATTATCAGCGGATACAACAGCGGGGGTCAAATTACTCTTAATAAAGCAAATGGAATGACTGGTATAGAATTAAATGGCGGATATACCGGGAATTTATCCGCTCGATTCCCCGATGACGCTATCGATTCCGATGAACTTCTCAATGAGGTTGGTCTGGCGACGGATTTAAATCAAATGCTTACCGAAATTACAAACACTTCCACTATGGTAGAGATTGACTCGGTTACAATCGTTCCGCCTGCGGATGGTTATATCTATGTGATGGCGCGCTACAATTGCAAGTATAGCGGAACGACCGGTCAAAATGGCGGTTACGTTCAAATTAGTAAAACACTCGGGGCGTCTATTATGGTAACCAGCAACCTTCACATTCAATATGGGTTTCCGACTACCGGTACCTATTATGATCCGGGATTTTATGACTATTACGATTATGCAGACTCCGGTACGCCTACTACTTATTATCTTCAGGCGAGGAAATGGTCATCTTCCACCGGTACTTTTGAAGTCGGTCGAGGCAGGCTTACGGCATTTTATATCCCAACATCCTATGAAGCAGTAAAGAAAATAGTATCTGATCCTGACGGCTTCACTATTGCCGAGCCGGTTACGGTCGAGGATGCAGACGGCAATACATACACCGCCTATGAAGTCGACCTACGCGAACTGGAGTTAAAGGCAAAGCAGAAGAAAATAGAAGCGCTCGAGGCGCAACTGGAACTCGAGAAAGCAAAAGAAAGACTTGAACATGAATAAAGAAAAAAGTAAATATAAACGAGATAAGGAGATTGTCATGCAACGATCGATACTCATCTGTATCTTCATCGCATTGTTATTGCTGAGCACTTCGGCACTCATTGCGGCCAATCGCAATGAACTGGATGCGAAGGAAAAACAGGCGACAGAAGAAAAGATCGCGACGGAGAAAACTCCGGATGTGAAATCCGTAGAAATTCAAACACCCGCGACTTCGACGACGCCGACGCAATTGACGGTTGAGGACATCGTCATTCCCGCCGAATATCAGGATAAACTGGCGAAGAGTGTCTCCGGCATGTCGGCGGACGATGCCGCATCGCTGGTGACGCGAGCCATCATGGCCGGCGAGGATATCAACTGGCAGGTTATCTGCGGCGGTGGCGGCATCAACGGATCGTCGACTAATTACAGACTATCCGGCGCCGTCGGTCAGGTCGCCGTCGGAACCGGCACTTCAACGGATTATGCCGTGCACAGCGGCTTCTGGCAGAACTTCCAGGCCGTCAATAACGAGTGTAATGTCGCAGGCGATGCCAATAATGACGGAGATGTCAATATCGGCGATATCGTGTATATCATCGCATATATTTTCCGCGGAGGCCCGCCGCCGGAATTGGTTAATCAATCCGACGTCAACGAGGACTGCGGTATAAACCTGGGTGATGCCGTCTATTTGATTAACTATGCATTCCGCTCGGGACCGGCCCCGACCTGCGGCTGCATGTTCGCGAAATAACTCGTACTAATGAGAAAAGGGATACCACCCGGTATCCCTTTTCGCATTTATTGTGTATAATGTAAAAGCGCAATAAGTACATGGGCAGGGAAGGCGAGGGAAATCTATGCTGTATCTACAAAAAGGGAATTTTCAAAAAGTAGTTCGAGGCATCGCGGGAACATGGATGTCGGCTAATCAGGCGACCGTATTCGGGACAGTATTCATTGTTCTCGTTGCTTCATCGTATTACGTCGGATTGACCAGCGAGCAGTACCGATGGGCACTTATCCTGGTCGCTCCATTTCTGGTCCTGCGGATGGCTATGAATGCCCTTGATGGCATGCTGGCCCGAGAATACAAAACAGGCTCCGTTGCCGGTGAAATCTGGAACGAGGGTCTGGACATCATAGGCGACAATATTTGCTATGGCGTTTTATTCTTTGTGCCGGCTTTTCCCAAAGCACCTCTAACAGTGTTTATCATACTCTCCTGGGCGGCCGAGTATTTCGGCGTGCTAGGAAAGAGTATGCCCGGAGGAGTGCGCCGCCATGAAACATTCCTGGGCGGTAAACCGGACCGAGCCGTCTGGATGGGCCTCCTGGCCCTTATCCTGTACTTTTTTCCCGATTTTATTTCCTATGTCCCATACTATATTTGGGGCCTCTGCTTTTTTGTCTTTATGACCTGTGTGATTCGAATCAGAAAAACCATATCCTATGCAAAAGGGAAGTCGTACGAATCATATACGTGGATAGGCAGATAGTATGGGCATCCTGAAAAATCTCCTCCTGATCACGATCATTTCCGGTTCGTTTTATCTGGTCTACAGAAAAGACGAACAGGAAATGCTGTACATCATGGCAAGCATTGTCGCGCTGCTCCTCCTGTTCACCCTGGTCTGGAAACTACTCGAACTGAAGAAGTCGTCGATGGCGGATGAAATCAAGAAGCGCACCATCACCTGGTGGTGGATGGTTGCCGTCTTTATGCTCGCGATCGCCCTGAATAAAATCGTATCGTTTTTCTTCCTCGGCTTTTTGTGCTTTGCGGCGCTGCGCGAATATTTTTCGCTTATTCCCATGTCGGAAGTCTATCAATCGCGCACCCTGTCTTTCAAGGACCGCCCCTCGGTGCTTTTGTGCTATCTGACCGTCCCGCTGATGATATATCTGGCCTATATCGAATGGTATGAATTGTTCATCATCGTTGTTCCCGTGTACATATTCCTGCTGATTCCGATTATTTTTGTTCTGCAAAACAGGACGGAGGGAAGCATCAAATCGATCGGCATCATCACGTTGGGACTTTTGTTTTTCTCCTATAACCTCGGCCATTGTCTGTTCATGATAAATATCAGCCCGATGCTCATCATGTTCTGTTTCGTTCTGACCGAAGTGCGCGACCTCGCCTCGTACTGGATTGGCAAAATTACCGCATCCGCAACGGCCAGGCTGTCCGCAGGAATGCCGAAGAGAATCCTTGAATACAAAATCGCGCCCGATGTCAGCCCGAATAAGACATGGTTTGCCGGTCTGCTTTCGTCGTGTTTTGTCGCCGCGCTATCGCTTGGTTTCGTCCCTATAATGCCGCAATTCCCCGATGGCAGCCTGACCTATACTTATGCGCTGATAGTCGGACTGCTCATCGGAATACTCGGCCTGTTCGGCGACCTCGTCTTTTCGATGGTCAAGCGCGATGTGAAGAGTAAGGATTCGGGGACGCTGTTGCCGGGACACGGAGGGATCATCGATCGAGTCGACAGCCTGGTCTTCACGATACCGGTGACGTTTCACCTCTTTTACTGGATGTATTTTTAGACTTGCTGAACATCATCATTCATGCCCTGGGCAGGCTGTTCATCTCGGTATTCATCGGCGTCAGCAGCGCACCGAAACTGACCGACAAGCAGTGCATCATTGCCGCCAATCACAATTCTCATGTCGACATCATGGTGCTGTTCCGGTTGTTTCCTCTGACGAAGATAAACAAGGTCAAGACAATTGCGGCCAAAGACTATTTCTCCAAAGGACTCCTTGGATTCATGGCGCGGTCGGTTTTTAATTCGATTTTAGTGGACCGGCGAGCCTCGGCCAGAGAAACGATGGACATGTTCACGAAGGAAATCGAGGCCGGGTATTCGCTGATAATTTTTCCTGAGGGAACAAGAGGCAAACCGGGTGTTATAAAGGAATTCAAATCCGGCATCGGCAAGCTGGCCCTCGATTTTCCGGACCTCCCGATTTATCCGGTCTATCTCTCGGGAGCCGAGAAAACACTGCCCCGAGGGGCTCAGGTCCCCGTACCGTTCAATATCACAATCAATGTTCTGCCGCCCGTCTATGGGCGAGAATATGCAGGCGATAATCCGAAAGAGAGCCGCGATAAAATTACGGCCGAAATAGAAGCCAGAATACGATCGCTGACAGCCGATTAATTATTGCATATTAGTCAAAAAGAAAAGGGATACCGGGGGTATCCCTTTTCGCGCGTGTGTATGTGTACTTTATGGTATCCTCGCTTGTCCGTCCATAGAAGTCCGAGCGATCCCTGCCTACTATGTCATGGGGCGGCGTTCAGGTGTACCGAAAACGGCAGCAGTATGAACAGCAGCAACACCGCCGCGAATAGTAATCGTTTCATACTATTCTTTCCTTATTTTTCCGTCTGCTATTTAAACAATCGGCGAGCCGGTTCGGTTCCCGGTGGGTTTGGCAAAAAAAATCGAGCCAAGTTCCCGGTACCCCACCAAGTGGGTGTGTAAAAGAAGTCGTTTCCCCAAGGCATAGTCTTGGGGGTACACAGTGTCAAGACTTGACCTACGAAGAGGCAAGAGCAGATTCCTCAGTCGGCTCGAAGACGGGCCTCATTCGGAATGACGGGAGTTGAGGAGATTTCAATGGAATGACTCAGTAAAGGAAACATAGCCGGTTATTCCGGTAGAACCCACCCGCTGGGTGGGGTACCGGGTGGTTCCCCAAGGCATAGTCTTGGGGGTACACAGTGTCAAGACTTGACCCACGAAGAAGCAAGAGCAGATTCCTCAGTCGGCTCGAAGACGGGCCTCATTCGGAATGACGGGAGTTGAGGAGATTTCAATGGAATGACTCAGTAAAGGATACATAGCCGGATTATTCCGGAAGAACCCACCCGCTGGGTGGGGTACCGGGTTTGACCTACGAAGAGGCAAGAGCGGATTCCTCGTCGCCCTGAGAATGCCTCGCTCGGAATGACGGGAGTTGAGGAGATTTCAATGGAATGACTCAGTAAAGGATACATAGCCGGTTATTCCGGTAGAACCCACCCGCTGGGTGGGGTACCGGGTTTTAAATCACATTGATAGTCTTCTAAATTGTCACTGATAAAAAAAGCCCGGGCGAGGCGAATCACCCGGGCACTCTCAAAAAGGAGGAGTAAGTAAAATCTTTTTAATTACCGGCCGAGGATAAATAATCCTGGAAGCTCTTGTCCTTGTAATGGCCGTCGCCGATGTACTCGGTAATCTGCTTCATGTCCTTCACGCCGATATATCCCGGCTGTATGCCGATCACCTCGCCGCCATCCGAGTAAAACACCGAGGTCGGATAGCCCGTCACGCCCAGCTTGGACGCCAAATCTTTATAACTCAACTCTTCACCGGTGAAGCGAGCCGTTCCTTCCTTTTCCGGATCGACAACGATATTCACGAATTTATCGCTCAGCAAATTCTGAATGTCGGGATCGGCGAATGTTTCGCCCTTCATCTTCTTACAGAACGTGCACCAGTCGGTGGTGATAAATAAAAAGACCGGTTTATTCTTGGCCGCCAGTTCGTCCTTGGTGATTCCGGCGTCGGTCCATGAGATATCATCCTGCCACGCGGAACCGGCGGTAGCCGATTTATTGACAAATCCATTATAGCCCAGCCAGGCAATGAACAAGATGGCGATAATGATGATTGCTGGTTTTTTCACGATTTATATCCTTTCCGCAAACTGCGAAGTCGAATGTCTTAGCCTCAGGTAAACCCGCGGCCGCCGCAACCGCCCTTCATTCCACACGAGGGGGTTGTCGAGGTCGCTCCGGTCGAGGCTGCAAAGGTAGATAACAGTTTGTCGGTCTGTTTGTTCCCGCACGAGGGGCAAGGCGGATTCTCCGCCGACATGGAGGATACTAATTCCTCGAAGCGGTGCCCGCACTCTTTACAGCTGTATTCATACAACGGCATATCCGGTTATTCTCCTTTGGCCGCCTTATCGACGATAGTCGTCACGATTGTATCGGCTTCCAAGGCCAACTTCTCGAGCCCCGCTTTCGGGAAATATTCCGCAATCAGGGCCGGGCGCATGGCTTTGATTTTCGTCTTGCCGTTTTCCGTGTACACATTGACCTTGCACGGCATAAACAGCGATACGGCAATGTCTTTGCTCAATGCCTCGTGGGCGAATTTGGCGTTGCAGATTTCGATAATTTTCAATGGCTCGCTCTCGAACCCCTTGCCCTGCAGAGTCGCCTGGACGTCATGAATGTGCAGGACCTTAAAGCCGTTCTCGGCCGTGTATTTTTCCACGTCGGCCACGACATCGGCAAATGATCGGTCCGATTCGACCGAATAATCCAGATTCACGATACTTATCCTTCCTCTATAGTAAAACTGTACGACAATTCAGATTTTCCGGAAATCGTCGCGGCGGCGCTGCAGTATTTTTCCTGCGACAATTGAATCACCCGCTCGACCTTCTTCGGATCAAGATTCTTCCCGACAACTGCGTAATCGAGGTGTACCTTGGTGAAATATCGAGGCGCCTCCTCGGCCTGCTCAGCCGAGACTTTGATTTTCAGGTCAGTGATCTCCAGCCGCATCTTTTTCCCGATATCGACAAAATCAATCCCGGTACAGCCCATGACGCTGAACATCATGAGCTCCAGCGGCTGGTATCCATCTTCATTACCGCCGATTTTCTTCGAGGCATCGGTCGAGATTTCGTGTCCGTATATCGAAGTGCCGGTGAATTTGAAACCACCGGTCCAGTTCATTTCCAGGTTCAAATCTTTCCTCCGGTTATGGTCTTTAGATTAGCTAACAGCCAAAAGGATGCAAAGGTTTGGGGGAAAATACAAAAAAATTCGGATGATTTCCGGCGAATGCGGACATTTTTGCCCGATTTCCCGGAAAAATGTCCGGTAACTACCGAAAATCGACAAATTATCTATCAATAAACGGAACCCTCAGGGGGATATGGCGTATAAAAGGACAAGGAACAACATTGCTGAGTTTCGTTTTTAGACACGTATTTCTCCTGACGAGATGGAAAGGCGGGTTTGGCTGACTCGCCTTTTTACTTTGCGTAAAGAATCTATCTCGGAGTCGCCACCGCGGCGATACGCATCGAATCCCGACCGGGCTTTTTGAATTTCAAACAATCATACAGATGAACGACCTTGAATCCTGATTTCTGTAAAGCGGATTTGACCTCGGTCGCAGTATAGCCTCGCTCGGCGTGCACCTCGTCGAACCGCTCCCAGGCGCCTTTGCGCTTGACGAAAAATGTTGCGTGCACCTCGGCCAGCTTGGCCTTGGGATAATAGTTATTTTTCCAGATCCAGGCCAGATCCTCGGTCTCGTCGGCGTAAATCTCGCCGCCCCACAATACTCGCATGGCCTCGGGCGTATTGACATCGAAGATGAAATAAGCCCCGGGGTAGAGCGCCTCGCGCACCCGCTCGAAACACTGCCCCAAGTCTTTCGGGGTTTGGAGGTAATTCAAAGAATCGAAGAAACTGGTGACCAGATCGACTCGATTGGGAAGCGAAAACTCCGTCATCTTCTGCTGAGAGAAATCGATCGTAACGCCGCACTCTTTGGCCTTCTGGCGAGCCATTTCGAGCATATCGGCCGAGCCGTCGATGGCGAAGGTCTTGATATTATCCTGGGCCCAGAGGACGGCCGCGGTACCGGTGCCGCAGGCGAGATCGAGCATCGTTTTGGGACGATAGCGGAGTTTAGCGAGGATCCGCTTGGAGTAGTCGAACATTCTGACCGAGAAGTTGTCCTCGCCCATTTGATCATAGACGCCGGCGAATTTCTGATAGATTGACATGTGAAAAAGTACCTCCGAGCCGGATAAAACGGAAATTTGCCAATTAGCGCAAGGAATTTGTAGGTCAAGACCCTCGTGGTCTTGACGAAATAGTGGGGCAGGTTTGTCCACAAACCTGCCATGCATACTTTGGAATTATACGGAAGATGAGGACATTAGCTGGGGATGGAGTCAATGATATCACGCCCATAATGATGACTTAAACCTTACATCAACAAAAAAGGAGATTATAAAAATAGTTTGATCATTTTCGCCTTTGACATATATTAGTCAATATATGTGCATTATTCCTATGGATGCAGTCATATGCCATTATAAAACCAATGATTTATTCAGATATAATTAGGTACGAGGCAGGAATGACTATAAATACTACTGACGCGAACGAATTATTCCGAGATTTACGGAAAAAATCGGGCCCCTTCCCCGATTGGGATGAAAAGATGATTAGTGATGCCCACGGATATCATAAAATATTCGTCCTGTATAATAATACATTAATCGGCAAAGGCAATGTACAGGAAAAGGACCTGATCAACTCCTTGAGGTATTTTTATGGATTTATTGATAATGAGGAATATGATTCCATCGCCGCACTTGCATGTATAACGAATAAGTTTTATCCTGATGAGGAAAAAGTACGATTAGAGAAGGTTAAATTCGGTAATCTACCTAGGTTAATTATTCAAAATCCTGAAACCGGCGAATCGGAGGCTCAGAGAGCAAGTAGTGCTTTTGCTCTACCATGCAATGATAATTCCTTTTTAGTTGTGCTGACAACACAATTGATTAAAATACTTCAAAACTGGATGACATTATTATGCTCGGTTGAATCAGTTAGTTATATTGCACAAAGAGGACCCAAAATCTCCGCGGCTGACATTTTGGATGGGATGAGGGAAATTATTCAATGCCAATGGATAAACGCTGAAAATCCCCATACCTTTGGAATGAACTTTCTTCCGGAAATAGTGGCGAATGATCCGTTTTGGAATTTTAGAATCGATATCTGTATGTTTATGACCTTGACTTTTATTCTTCACCATGAAGTTGGGCATATTCTTCGTAGGCATTTTAAACCGGCAAACAACATCAATGATTCGATTCTCTATCGTCGTAATAACAATGCCGCTGATGCGAAAACGCTCCAGATGGAAGAATTAGAGGCCGATGAACACAGTGCAATACACTTAAGTAGAATTATTAAATCTTACCCCCGTGATTTTGTAAATGACTGGAAAACATATATTGTCATACAACTCTGCGAATGGCTTGCCCTCACGGATTTGTTTTATAAATATTCAAAAAACGATTTAGGATTCTACCCAGATGCAATAAAAAGAGGTGATCGAATAATAGATATTTTAAGTGAGGAATTAGTTATAAGCCAGAAGGCCAGTCTATATATGGCCTTGCGGCATGCAATAGAAAACAGAAATCCGATGATTGAAAAGTTGGTAGGCTAATTGATGCGTCAAAAGAATGATTTAATTGAGAAGATTCAACAAACTCTTGGGATTCAAAATGAGTTTGTCGAAGAAACACTTGATTTTTTAGAGGAAATAGGCGATTGCCCCGAGACTTCTCTGAATCTTGATTCAGCAAGGTTGTTTATTAAAATAGAATTCATTGATAACAAGACAGTAAAAATTAGTAGTAGTAGTTGGTATAATGTAAAATATAATTTACGAGACAATATAAAGTCTATCCTTCCACAATTGGGTGCTACTGTGGGACCGATTTTGACCGCCGAACCATTGCCGGCGTTTGTGCTATCGAGTCTTGCTGCAATAGGATTATGGCGTGAACTGATAAGAGCTATCAACATTGTAATTGATAATCTGGACGCGGTAGTCCTGTTAAGACTGGCAAGTATTTGTTTTAATGGAATGCCGCTGAACGAAGACTATTTACATGTAATTGCATGCGAAGAAGACGTCGCCTATAATGAGGTGTATAAATCCTTTGAAAAGCTGATAGATTTGAAAATTGTCTCATGCGTAAAAGGGAAAATAACTCTTAGACAGAAGCTGATTATTTTTCCCCCCGCTTGAGAAGCCTACATTTTTTGAAAATGCGACGTCGATATAACTTACAAATTTACCATACATTTCAATAAAGTATGCTTGCCTTGGCAAAAACATATTTTTCAATCCCAGGTAGAGTATTTTAGGTGCTGCAAAGGTGCTTTCCTTTGTGTACCGAGAAGAATACTATGGGTTTTGTTCACTTCGCATGCATGGGCCGCTTCATTTCACTGATTTATACATATAATTCCGCTATTAAATAGGAATTGCTCCCAATACTTTATGAGGAGTTTATTATTACATAAGAGGCTATCTCCAGTCCATATTGCCGTGCCCGGCAGATGTCCACATCTGCCGGAGTAGCAAACATGGGACTCCTTAAAATGAGGAAACAAACCCAATTTGCCGTAAGGCACTGCCGGGGGCAGCGTTACGAGGAATTTTCGCCGAAATAATTGTGGGTAACTTGGGAAAAAGAAGAGAACACACCCCGCCCTTCGGGCACCCCTCTCTAGAGGGGATACAAATTCTATTTTTCCAAATATGTTATTCTAACCCTATGAGGGGTTGGTGGACTCGTCTCAAGAGGGAATAAGGAGACGGGACTGGGCGTGTTCCGTATAACGTTAAAGACTATTCACGCCACATTTAAATGAAACTTCTGTACCCCTCTCGGTGTCTTAAATACTGAATATGGACAATGACCTCTTTTGGAAGCTTCTGAAACCGGTTCATCCTCAGGCGGCGAACTTCTGCCGCAAGCTAACCGGCAATGCCGACGATGGCGACGACCTCTATCAGAACGCCGTGTTGACGGCCATGCGAAAAATCCACCATCTGCGGGATATTAATGCCTTCAGACCGTGGCTCTATCGCATCATCGTCAACACGTTCAAGAACCGCAACCGGTCGTTCTGGTGGAAACACCGCGTCTCGCTGTCGCCTCACCTGTTTGCGCGGGCCGCATCAATCGATCCCGAGTCGCAGTACACGGCCGAGCGACTGCTGGCACAGGCGCTGACCGTCCTGTCGCCGAAAGATCGAGCGATGGTCGTGCTGCACGAACTCGAGGGCTGGCCCATTGCCGAGATTGCCGCCTTGTTTGACAGCCCGGAGGGCACAATTAAGTCGCGAATTTTCCGCAGCAAGGATAAACTCCGCGATTATTTGGAACATCGCCTTCCGGAGGAAACCGTACACCGATTGCAAAGTGAGGCGCAGTATGCACTGCCGGGACATCCGAAGTCAGATTCGTGACGGCGGGGCGAACCTCGATGCCGAGGCCCGCAAGCACATCCTGTCGTGTCCGAGATGCGCAAAAGTCGCCGAGGCTGCTCGGCTGCTGGACGGCATCATCGAATGCTCTCGCAATGCCGAATCGGGAATGCCATTCGAGACGCTCAAGGAGCGCGTGGAGGCTTTGCAGATGCAGAAAAAAGAGAGACAGAAAAAAATTCGCCCGCGATTTATCGCCGCGTCGGCTGTATTCGCCGTCGCCCTGCTGGCTTTGACATTGATTCCATTCTCATACACGAAAACGGTCGGCTACAAAGTCGTTATTCCCGATGCGGGAAAATATTGTGATACCGCCGTGCATCAGATGACCAGGGCGCTGGAATCGATCGGCTATGTCGATGCCAGAGTCACCTATGATGAAAACAATCGCTCGTATACGCTGTCCGGTTTACCGGACGAGGAAGGTGCGAAGGAACTCGCCGCGGGAATCGTCGATATCGTCCAGTGCGGCGGACAGGCGATGGTAGAACCGGATCGCAAAGTGTTGAGTGGAACGCTCTATGCACAAATGGTCGACAAGGTCGCAGATAAGCCGAAAAGCAATACGCTGAAACTGACCTATGAAAACGGCAAATATCAACTCAATCACAAGGATCTCTCGGCCATCTTCGATGCCAAGGATATGACGCGCGAGGAAAAGAGAAAAGCCATCTGGAAATTACTGGATGAACTCGGCGTGAGTGAGTCAATAAAATATGTTATTGTCTCGACCGATGACGAGGTGGAAAGGATCGAATTCTATCTGTCGGTCGACAGCACGAACGAAGACCCGCCGACCCGCATCAAGCTTACATCAAAAGAAGGAGATGTGTACGGCGTTGTCGTCGATATGACCGATAAAAACGGCGATTCCCTGACCGCCTCAGATTTTGAGATTGTCATTCCCGATTCGCTCGGCATCAATCAGGCTATCCACTTCGAGATCGTCCTGCCGGACAAGGATAAAAAATAAACAGGGTATTGCACCGCCCTCCTCTTTCATACCAGCCGATTCAATACTGAATCGGCTTTTATATTTGGTGCACAAGGGGAGAAGGTCACGCGGCCGATTTCTTCTCGCCCTTTTTGGCCGGGCGTGCCAGCGCCTTCTTTATGTACGGGATAGCCGCAGGAGTCTTGCAGGATGTCTCACCGTGGTCGACCTCGACCACACCAATCCTCTCGGCCGCAGCGATGGCATCGTCGGTGAGATTCCGCTTATAAATACCGATGGCAATCAACGCCATATTCATGGCATGGCGGGCACGATTGGGTGAGGCGTGAATCTCTTTTTCGATTGTCGTGAGTATTTGTTTGCATGTCGCATCAGGGAAATCTCGCCCCTCGCGAAACATTGCCCCGATAATATTATATCCGCATTGCCGGATGAATTCCTTCTTCGCCTTCATCCACTTTTCGGCCATCTTGTCCGCTATAGGTGATTTTGCGACCAATCCGGCAAGAAGGTCGGACAACAAGTAGTAGTTAATATCCTTTACCCAGGCGTCGGCTGTCGATGCCTTTATCTGATTCGGGTCGGCGATGAGAATCGCAAATGTCCGGGCGTCGGCATTACCGGATTCCCAGAGTTTGAGAGCCAGATCGTGATCGAATTTTGTCTTCTTTTTCAGCTTATTGAGATTTCCGAAACTGACCCCGAACAGGTTATCGCCCGCGCCGTGGCGCTTGTAGATTTTCACGTTCTGGGCCGTGCCCATCTTCTCCAGTTCGCTCATCACGTCATTATAATCCATAAATATCCTCGTGTGGTGTCTATTGGCCGCGGTCGATTCATCAGGGAATACGCCGGATCGGCTTGTTCGGTTACAATTTCGCTGGTAATGACATGCAGGAGAAACGCGAAAACGGGCGGCTTTGTTTGCCTCCAACTGCTTTTTTGCCAAGCGCTAAACTATAGTTACCAGTCAATGCGTTTTCGGCGTATAAGTCTATGATGTTATCGGGAAAAATGCCGATTGACAGAATAGGAAAAACCGTTATTTTGGTGTAATTTGTAAGAGAAATTAGACGTTTCATCGAGGTGCACAGTGGCAAATGTAAATCGAAAAAAAGGTGTTATTGGCATATTAACCGGCGGTGGTGATGTACCGGGATTGAATCCGGCTATTCGCGCCGTCACGATTCGTGCCCTCCGCGAGGGATATCAGGTTATCGGTATTCGCCGCGGCTGGAGGGGCGCTCTGGGAGTTAAACGCGATAAGAAGGCGGATAATTCGGATAACTATCTGTATCTGACCGAGGAAATCGTCAATCGATCCGGTCGGACAGGCGGTACCTTCCTGCATTCCTCCCGAACTCACCCAGGGCATGTGCATCAGGACAATGTCCCGGAACACCTGAAATCTCAATATACGGCCGAGGTCAATGATATGACGCAGGAAGTTATGAAAAACCTCGACTTCCTCGGCATCGACTACCTTATTCCGATCGGCGGCGATGACACCCTGAGCTATGGCGTTCGCCTGTTCAAGGAAGGCTTCAAAGTTGTCGCGATTCCCAAAACGATGGATAACGACGTCCCCGGCACCGATTACTGTATCGGTTTTTCAACCTGCGTTACACGCACAATCATGATGACTAACAGCCTGCGAACATCGGCCGGATCGCACGAGCGTATTCTGGTGCTGGAAGTATTCGGCCGCTATGCCGGATTCACGGCAATGCTGCCGACCATGGCCGGCGCCGCCAATCGCTGCGTCATTCCGGAATATAAATTCAACGTCGAACGCCTGACCGAATTACTGTGCGCCGACCGCAATGCCAATCCGAGCAAGTATTCCATCGTGCTGGTTTCCGAAGGCGCCATGTTCGAAAAAGGCGAGATGGTATTCCAGGATCAGGAAAAAGACGCATATGGTCATGCCAAGTTGGGCGGTATCGGCGACATGGTGTCGGCGAAGATTAAAGAATTGTCGCCGAAGTTCAATAATGGGAAACGTATCAACACGATCACGCAGCGCTTGGGATATCTCGTCCGCGGCGGTGATCCGGATGCTATCGATTCCATCGTCCCGATGGCCTATGGCAACCTGGCGCTCGATTTGATCCTGTCAAATATACATGGACGCCTGGTCGTGCTGAAAAACGGTCGTTATGATAATGTACCGATTGATGTCGTGACAAGTACGAAGAAGTTCGTCAATGTCGATCGCCATTACAATGTCGATCGCCTGCGCCCGCAGTATCGAAGCTTCGAAATGCAGCCGCTGTTTATCATGACATCCGAAATGACATGAAAATGACAAAAAGCGTCAATAAAATAGGGAGCAGCAATATCGCTGCTCCCTTTCTTGTATGGAAAATACAAGAGTAAAAAGGGGCTTTTATCCCACCGCCGGTAAAAAAACTTACTTGTTAACCAATGAGACGGCGGGTATCGGATATTCTTGCAGCGGAAGAAAAATTATCAGTCTTTTTTGGCAGGTACATGCAATAAAAACGGCGGCTCCTTGTTGGGGTAAGGGACCGCCGCGCATGTGGTGCAAGATACCACAAAGCAGGCACATTACTAAATCAGGTCTGGAATAAATACTGCAATTTCATAAAGAACTGCCGCTGGGCCAGTTTCCACTCATACTCGGGAACCGGATCGCCCAATGACGAGACATCGTAATTCCGATATCCGCTGGTCGAGCCGAGATAAAAGACCGAGAATGAACTCAGCCGATACGTGATAAGCGGATCAATATCCAGGCGCTTACCGGAATAAAACACATCATCTCCGGCAAATTCGCTGTCTCCGCCGCGGAACCGGCTTCGGGTATTGTTGTACTGCGTTACAAGACGCAGGGACATCTGCTTACTGACCTGCAATTGCAGGCGAACACGCACGATCATTTGGCGGTACAATTCGCGATTGTCACTCGACGCCATACCTGATCCGGCGTCATAATACTGTAAATCGGTATGGCTCGTCGACAAACGGAAATTAGGCTCGATCGTAATGCGGTCAATCGGCTTGAATGTCGCGTTTGTTTCAATTGCGATCTCATTGCCTCGGATGTTGTATGCATATGCGATTGTTCTGCCAAACGCGAATTGAATATAGTGACCATACGCGTCACTGGGGCGCGTATACAGGCTTATGGTCGCATCCCAGATATCGTCGTAGTCAATACCGTCATATCGCTCCATTCCACGACCATACTCGGCATTTATCTGTGTTTGCATATATCGCAAATTATTGTTCAATCCGATATTGACATTCTGATTCTTTTTCAGGCCATCGAAATTCCAACGGTTGTATGCATTGACCCAGATCGCGCTGCGCTCCAGGATGTCGGATTTGTCGAAATACGAAACGTAGTTCGCGAATATCATCAAATCCCGGTAGTTATTCAGCGGGTCATATCCAAGCTGCGTCCGGTACCCCGGGCTCACGGCGTTATGATTAAACGTGAAATTCCAGGTGCGGCTGTTTCTCATGAACCGGAATATGTATCCGAATCCATCGTATGATTCATTGTTAAGCGCCACATCATGCTTGTCGTGGTTGAAAGTCAGTGAACCGCCGGGGACATTGCCGTAATTCGGCTCTTTTGTCATGGCATAGACGAATTGACCGTCGATAGAGTAATTGCGCGATAACCGAATGTCTCCGTCCACCGCGGTGGTCGTACCGTATCCATCGCCGCCGACATCGAATCGCCGATCAGTGACGAGGAAGCCGAGTCGTGAGTCCTGACCGAATGTCTGCTGCCCGCGCAGAACATTGACATAACTCTTGCCGATATTGAACTTGATATCCTGTTCCTCGAGCGGTACGATATAGTAGGTGTTCTCGTCAAGAGCCGAGACGTATCCGAAGCTGAACCGATTCTTGCGAACGGTGAACTTACCGGCATATTGCGGGTCGTTAATCGTTCGCGAATAAAATGCATTGAACAGCGTTTGGAAAATGTCGCTTCCCTCCTGGAAGAAGGGGCGCCGCTCAGGATAATAGAGTGCAAAATTCGAGTTTACATCGATACGAGCCGCATCGGCCTCGATTTGCGAGAAGTCAGGATTGAGTGCGCCTTCGAATGTGATATCCGATGAAATGGCATACTTGCTCATGATCGACGGCTCACCCTTGACATCTTCATTATCGAAGTCGGCAGTTGCCGACGGTCTGCTGCCGGATTGATAGGCAAGATATGTCGGGAGGATCTCAATTCCCTTACCCGGCTTGACATGTTTGACGCCCGTCACGGTGCTCCATTGGCACGGCCAGCACTGTTCATTTCGATCGATAGCCGCCCAACCGTACTGGAACTGACTCTCACGAGGGCGAACACGCCGCAGATCGATTTTCCAGCTCTGAACATCCTGATCAGGGAAGCGAATGCTGGCGAATGGAATCGCGATTTCCACCTGATATCCCTCGTCTGTCACTTTCGCGGCCGAATTCCAGAGGAAATCGATACCGTAGTTTACCCCCTGGGTACTGATGCTGGTCCAGAGGCCGTCCTTTTGAATGCCGTATGGATTGACGTGGAACATGTATGCGCGCGAGGCGTCGCTGTAGGTGTCTATGCTGACCGAGACCTCATCGTCGTCGAAAAACTGGTCCCGCTGACACATTGTCGATCGTACCTGGGCAGGATCATCATAGCAGACGAATCCGATATAGAGATTGTCGTCATCATACGTAATATATGCCTCGGTATTGACCGCCGGGCGAATTTGATCGCCGGGATTTCTCTCCACGAATCCCGAGATAAGGCGCACATTTTTCCAGCCGGCATCGTCGATGTTTCCGTCAACCTTGATTTGTCCATTGGTCGGCGAGACGTCCCAGAGCGGATTGTATGTCGGCACGAACGGTTCCGCTGCCAAAGGAGCCACCGAGCAGATAAACGATAGTGCTCCTATGCCTACCGCAAATAGAAGGGTTTGCAGTCTTTTCGAATAGGAGTGAGTCGTCATGAATATAACCTCATGTTTGGTTTTCACTCAGATATTGCGGTACTGAAAGTAATCTTGCAAAAAAAGAAGGGCTGTCGTAACATTTTTTCCCCCTTTGAGTTACATATATGCACGGATAAACGGGCGGTATTGCCGCAATAGGAATTCCAAGTGTCGGTATCTATTTACGGCGTTTTTTTTAAAAGGTTGTGTTTTTTTCTACCCGATTGAAAAGGTGAATCTTATACTCCAATCGGGATACTATAATTGTGATAATGGAATTACACCATGCAACCGCAGGATATCTGGTCAATCGTCTCGCTTCTCTTCGGTATTATCGTTCTGATCTATACGTTTCGAGCGAATCAGCGAGGCCGAATTTTGGGCCAACTGGATTTTATTGAGCGCAATACCCACCCGAAGATATTCAGATTATATGTTGTCTTATATACGATTATCGGCTTCATGAGCATCCTCATTCCGCTTTTCTGCAAATTCTATATCTTCAAATAAGCACATCACCACGTACAAATTGCCGGAAGACGTGCCCAACAATTCCGACAAATAGTATTTTTTAATTGGAGAACCTACATGGAATCAACGGTTGCGTATAACTGGACGGAGTTCCGACTCCATCACTATTATCACTGTACGCGCAAGGAGTTATTTGCCGCGTGGGCAACTTCGGCCGGGCTGGAGAGTTTCTTTATCAAGCAATCGATATTTACCGCGAAAGATGGGACTGTCCGGCAAAAGAATGAACCGGCACAAGCCGGAGATGCTTACAAGTGGGATTGGATACACAACTACTCATTGACCGGGACGATTTTCGACGTTACTCCGAATGAAGCCGTCGTGTTCTCTTTCGGTTCGATGAGAGTCAAGGTGGCTATTTCAGGAAATGACGGCGAGCTGTTATTGACATTGAGCCAGACTGATATTCCGGTTGACAACGAGGATAACAAGGCCTGGTCGCATTTGAACTGCCGCAGTTGTTGGGCGCACTATTTGACAAATCTCAAGGCAGTCCTTGAGCATGGGATCGATCTGCGCGAACCGGACGCCGACCGCGCCGATTGCATCTCCATTGGGTTCGTCCCGCAATAACTTAGCGCCATCCATACATCTTGCCGCCGCTCCACGGTTTAGATTCGTGACAGACAATGTTACTGCAGCGGTTGTTGGAGAATGTCCCCGATCCGGACGCGAAACTGACCGTGCTCTCCCCATCGATATGAACGGCAAGGCCTATGATATTCCGCGATGCATTGACGGTAAGGGAATGACACTGGAAGCAATCGATTTCCTCTTCGAGATGTTTCCTGTGTAATCCGCCAAGAAACTGCGGCGCAGTACCGGCATCGTGGCAGGAGCCACAAGCAGCCTGATTATTCGCCGTCCACACCGGTCGATTTGCCGAATACCCACCTGAAAATGTTCCATGGCAATAGGTATTGGAACACTCGCCTGTTGCTCGGTTCCATGAAGCCGAGCCTCCGGCCAGGGTGCCCCAACTCATTTCAGCGATAGAATCCGCACCGAGGTGTCCGGCATCGAGCACCGAAGCCGGAACGACATGGCACTCGGAACAGGGAATACCGTCACTCATGGATTTTCCAATAATGTGTGCAGTGTGTGCACCAACGGCTAAACTTGTCGTGAGCGTCTCACCGTGCAGACCATCAGGAGGTGCCCCGGTTTCGTTATCAATACCGCCATGGCAGAATGTGCAGGCAGATGTTCCTGCACCGTGACAGGTGTTGCAAACAGCCGTATCGGCAGTCAGGGTATCTCCGATTCCATTCACATGTAAACTGCGGCTGATAATATCAAGTTGGTCGTTAACAACATTGCCATGACAGGCAGCGCAGTCGAAACCGGCGACGTCAATGTGGAATGCATGCTTCCAGCCTAAAGCTTCCGAATTATTGCCAATATCATGACAGCTTCCGCAGAATGCCTGATTTTCAGCGGTCCAATTCGGGACATTCGCCGCGAATCCTCCGGTAAAACTGCCATGACAGTAGGTATCTGCACAGGTGCGCGTATTCCTGAACCAGGATCCATGAAGAGAATCGGAGAAGTCGCTCAGGTGTACTTCCGCAATAGAATCGATGATTCCGGGGCCTTGGGCGATATCGAAATCGAAGTGGGATTCATCCCAGGCGAACAATGGCACAGTGTGACAGCGGGAACAAGGGATACCATCGGTCAGTGTTGTCCCCGCAAGATGCACGGTATGTGCTCCCACCGCCAGTGTCGTATCGTCAGTCTCACCCTGCAGTCCCACGGGCGGCGCTCCGGTGTTATTGTCAGTACCGCCATGACAAACCACGCAGTTTTCCTGACCGCTGCCATGACACTCGGTACACGCGATTCCAGATTTACCTCCGGAAAAGTCCAAGCCATGACACGTACGGCACCCCTCGACCCCGGTTGAGAGCGCGACCGAGCCATGAAAATCCGGAGATGCAATATCCATCCAGTCGCCGGGATGTGCGCCGGGGAGAGTCGGCGATGCTTTCCTGCTTTCACAACCAGCCAACAGCACGATCGCAAGTATTAGCGAGATAAGGAAACGCATATATATGATAGATCGTTGCAACATCAAGCATCCTCTCACTAATTATGACAATAACCGCAGAAACCGACCCCTGCCGCGCCGGTGTTGGTGTGACATTGAAAACACATGTAGCCGTCATCTCCATGCCAGAGACCTTTGCTGTCAAAGAAGGTGGAGCCGGTTCCATGATATCGGAAATCTGTGCCGCGAATACCATCGGCGTCGCTGTGACAGCGCAAGCAAGTGGCATTATCCGCATCATGGCATGATGCACAGGTCTCGGTTTCCATCCGGGCCATCATACCGTGTTCGTTTCTCCAGACCGCGGTCGAATGATTCAACGGCATGCGCAGTTCGCGCAGATGACAGTCATTGCAAAACTGCTCGCGGTCATGACATGTGGCGCAGTTCATCGTTCCGGTGCGGGCATCGAGCCCGTGCGTATAGTGATAATTCAATTCATGTATGGTTCCAACGATATTATCTCCGCGGTGGCAGGCAAGGCAGTCGGTATCGCCTTTATGACAGGTACCGCACCATTCCGGTTCCAGATGCGCCGCATCACCATGATTGTGCCGCCAATCGATGGGATGGTAATCTTTTCCTGTTTTGTAAGCGCTGTGACACTGCTCGCAGACATTCGATTGCCTGTTCCCGTCGTGGCAGGTGAGACAGAATGTTTTGTTTTGAATTCTCGAATTCGATGCAAAAACCAGTTGAGACAAATCTCGATGGCAGGCGGTACATTCAACCTTGGCGTCGATGTGCGCCGCATGATTGAACAGAAACAGTGCTACGAAGTGAGTGGCGACTCCGGGATCATCCGCATTGCGATGACAGGTTCCGCAGGCCTCGTCATCCTCGATATCATGACAATCGCCGCATACATCCATTTCGGGGAGATTCCGGTCGGTCGCCGAATTGCTGTTGGAAATACTTCCATGACAGGTACCGCATTCGATTTCCATATCCCCGACATGCAAATCATGCGAAAAAATGATGTCTCCCTGGGTGGAGCTCCCATTTTCGGCAGAGATAACTCCGCAAAAGAGGGCGATCAATATCATTACGGCGAGATAGAATCGTAGCGTCAGCATCAGTTACTTCCCCTCGCCGATGTGAAATCGTTTATCGAGGCGAATCAGCAGGCGCGCATCATTATCCTCGACGGCATTGCGGAGATACTGGTATTCAAGGCGCAGTCCAAAGCCTCGATATCGGTAGTGAACCCCGGATGACAGCGAAATATTATCGTTGTCATCGTCCTGAGATTCCTGAATGCGGTATTTGGAGAAGTCGGCCGAGGCAAACAGGAAAAGATCTTTTTTCATCGGCACATATGCACTGGCAAGAAGTCCGTTATTATCGGTTCCGAATCCATTGTAGTAGCGGTAGAGGACGGTGAAATACGATCCACGGATGCCAGCCGATAACACCTGCGAATTTTCATCGCTGACTTTTCCGAAAAAGGTTTGCGCGACAATCCGAAAATGACGATACACTCGTCGCTCGATGGAAAAGCGAATCTCGTTGACCCGATAATATTCAATAATGCTGAAAATACTATTGACGGCCAGTGCCGGCTGACGGTTAGTGTACTCTGCCGATGCGTACCAATCCGCATCGCGATAGGAAGTCCGGACGACCAACCGATTCATCGCAAGTTGCGTGAAATTATAGACGGCCTTGGCATATCCGTCGAATCGTTTATATCGGTAGCTTGCGTCGATCGCGGGTAAATTGTACGCCGTATGCCCGCCCTGCTTTCGGTACAGCCAATGGACACCGATAGCGGCATTCAGTCTCGCGTTGTAGCGCAGACTGCCGCCGGTGAGCAAATTATCGGATAGGCTATTCACCTTATCAAGTTGAAATCCATCCGTGCCGCTGCCGCCGAATGCAATGAGCTCGAACTTCCAGTATGTCTTTGTCTTAATCCGTATCCCATCAAATACGGTGCTGGTGGCGGGATGGTACAGGTACATACGCCCGAAAATGGCTTCGGAAACAGCTTTCTTTCCCGAGTAGCGCATATTCAATGCATAGATGCGCGTATCCGAATCCTTATCATGATTGTTGTCGATGTTTGTGGCCCATCGGCCATATCCATTCAGGCTCAGTTGATAATCGTTTTTCGTCGGAGTCAGAAGAACGGATGACTGCAAACCGGTGTATAAACGGATAACACCGCCGGCGGAATCCTCGGTCATGTACCAGTCATGAAACGCGCGACCGGATAGTTCGACACCCAGCGCGGGAGCCGCAACGGTCAGGATTAAAATGATAAGAGTTCCGATTCTTGAGGCGCAGGCTTTACCAGGCATGTACGTCAGTAAACCCATACCACTAATATCGATGTTTTCAGATTATTTCCAAGCGATTTTTACATTCGCTCGGTTATATCACACGTTTTTATTCAGCCACTATTTTGAATAGTCGATAAACCAATCCCGGTTGCGTACCCTTATGCACCTGCGATACGGTGACATACAGCGCGCCGTCAGGTCCGAAGGCAAAACTGTCCGGCCAGGACAGAAGCGAATCCGAAACGATCGTTTGTACTGACCCGTCCGGATTCACCGCCTTAACCGCATTGTCCTCGATTGCACTCAGGTAAATGCGGCCGTCCGGTCCGCAGATTAGTCCGTCAGACGCCCCGGTTTCACCGACCATCTCTACATGCTCGGCTAATTCAGCTTCGGTCAGGGTCGTATCAAGCAAGTATTGCGTCGATATCCTATATAAATGACGCCCGGTCAGGGCCTGATAATAGAGCATTCCATTGGCAGTATCGAGGGCGATGCCGTCGGCATGGACATAAATCTTGCCGCCATCCGGCCGTATCCACGGTTTACCTTCTATCGTGAGGATGACATCCTCGGCCATTGTCGATGGATGTTTCGCCAGAACTCGGCGAACGCTATGCGACTCGAGATCGACAATAAGCAATCCGCCAATTCCCGAATCTGTGATATACGCCTTTTTGTTCTTCGTATCGATGCGGACATCGTTGAGATAGCTGGCTTTTTCAAGTAAACCATCCGGGAAAGCATAATATTCAACAACTTTGGCGCTGTCGATATTTACTTTGAGCAGTTTCGGTCCCTTTTCGATGATGCCTCGCAAAAACGGGCTGGCGGCATCGAGCACCCAGAGATACCCCTCGGCATCGCAGACGACGCTTTGCACGCAGATCAAATGATTGACGGGAATGGCGCCGCGATAATACCCATTCCACTTGCCATCGGGAAACTGTTCGACCGTGCCGTCGTCAAGCAACTCGCCGACACACATGGGAATCTTCGGCGACCAGAGCGGAAAATTGACGAAGATGCGATTGTCCGGCGATACCGCGACGCCGGTCCACTGATGGTCGCTGACGGCAACCTCCGTCATTGTGTAGGTAGTTGGTTTTAGAGGAGGGGCAGCCTGCTCCGGTTCTTTCGAACATGAAACGGTCAGCCCAGTCACCAGCAATAAAAATATGATAAAAAGTTTTTTGCCGTACATATACTCCTCCGTGTAAACGACACCGATTTCCCAGTCGGTTTGAATATATATGAGAATTGGAAATAAGGCAAAATATCTCTGTAATAAAAAAGGCCCCCTGAAACCAGGGAGCCTTTCGCAGGTCGTGCAATGAGAAACGTAATGCTTTTAGTGATTCACTATCAATGCAGCGTCGTTACCGGCAATGACACCGGATTTCGCCGGCAGGCCGGAGACATAATCAATCGAGGCCTCGAGCAGCGTGCGCGCATAATTGAAGTTGTGAATACCTTCGGAACGGTCTTCTTCAATATAACGCAAGTTATACAGCGCACCGACCAGATGACCGTCGGCATAGGTACCGGAAACGGTACCGCCGGTGCCATTGAGAATTCCCTGGCCCTGCAGCAGAACGATAAGCGAATCCATCATGCCTTCGATTTCGGTCTGATATCCTTCGATCGTTCCGTCGTGATCGTAATCGGCATCGGCAGTGAAATCAAATTCGTCGGCCGCCGTACCATGGCAGCTGGCATCGGCGCACAGCGCATGCAGATCTTCGCCGGATTCCTCGTCAACCATATTAAATGAATGGCCGCCGATCTTATATCCGATATGAGTGCTCGGATCGCCCATGTGGCAACCGATACAGGCATTGTCAACTACGAGCGCATGCGGGGATGTGGCGAACGAATAGCCTTCGCCCGGGAATTCATAGCCGTTCGAACCGTTAATCAGGTCGCCCTGCGGACCATGGTGCGGGCCGTAGCGGCTGTTGACTGTCGTGTTATCGACGATATCATCCGCACTCATGCGGGAATGGTGGCAGGAGGCACACTGGTTGCCGTTGCCATGATCGAATACATCGCCGTTCTCGAGCGTGTACGCGCCGACGAAACGAATGCTCATGTCGCCGTTTCCATGCGGGTCATGACAGGTGAAGCAGCCGATGGCGCTGACGTTCTCGAACGGAACATCCGGAAGTTCGCCGGTCGCCAGGAAGCTGATGTATCCTTCCTGGTCGTGACATTTCGTGCAATCCGAACCGCCTCGGTTCGTGTAGTCGACGGTATTACCCGAAGCGTGAATCGAATTGGCCCATTCGCCTTGAGCCTGGTCCAACAGACCGTTGTGGCATTCAAAGCAGTTTTCATTGGTGTTGTCGGTATCGACGACATTTCCCTTGATTTCACGGTCGCAGCCGGTGAGCATGAGAAACGCCGCGAACATGACAAGCAGCAATACAAATACTCTGTTCATAGTTACTCCCAACGCGTTTTGTATACTTCTTAACATATCTTCTATTTCAGATCGTAGGTCAGCGTGACTTCTACGATATTATCCGTGTAATATTCGGTGTACACCGGCGACGGATCGTTAAAGTTGTCGAAATTGTGTGACTGATAGGTCAATTCCAGACCGAGGCCGTTAGTAAGCGTATACCAGCCGGTGAATCTGACCGAGAAGCTCTCGATGTCTTCATCGCGGCGGCTGCGCCAGTAGGTGCCGCCGAATCCAAGCTTGGCATGGTAATACTCGGCGGTCATAATGTCACCGGAGAGTGAATGATCGGCGAAGACATAGCGGCCGTCGTCATTCGTGTAATCGCCTCTATAATAGGCATAACTACCGGAGAGCGCCCCGAATTTAGCCAGTTCATAGTAGGCATCGGCCGCGCCTTTGACGTAGTCGGCTGATGTTTCCAGATCCTCGTATTCGGTCTGAATGGCCGTCATCTTGACTCGTACCCAGCCGTCAGGCAGAGCATAGCGAGCCGAGGCCCAGGCGCGATCTCGGTCGAGGCGACCGGTCAGCGTACGGCCCTCATCTACATCCATCGACGTCATACCATGGCCCGCGCGGATAGTCAAATCGGGAATCGGTTTGAACCATCCGGAAGCCGAGAAACTGTTGCCGGTCCGCTTGACGAACAAATCATCATTTGCGCTGTAACGATATCCCAGGTTAATCCCCCCGCGACCCCGCCAGACTTTCGCGGCGGAGAAGGCGTGCGTCAGATTGTCGGTGTCGACGAAGTCACCGGTGCGACCGGCTCGATCGAAGACGATATTGTACCCCAACGACAACCCACAGGTACGGTAGAATCGTGCCCCGGCCCAGACGGTGTTAGCAGTGAGGGTATCATTGCGGTCCTTGACGTTCAGCTTATAATATTGATAGCCGCCGATGACAGAGAACTGCTCGTGTTTTGGAATCGGCGTCGCGATAGTCGCGCGGAAGCGGCCGGTCGTGCGATCGTCGAATTCGTTTATATCATCTTTGAAGCTCGAACCGCGATATTCGACTACACCCGTCGTCCGGTTGCGCTGATAGGTCAGACCGACACCATAATAGGTATCAGTGAAATCAACCTCATCGGTTTCGGTCAGCGAACCGGGCGCGAACAACTGTGTCATCTCTCCCGAGCGCTTATTGACGCTGATATCGCCGGTGACCTTGAACCAGGGGTGCGCCTGCCACCAGACGTTGCCGCCGGTCATGGTGCGCTTGGTTTCCATGTCACCGTCGAAATCATAATAGCGCCGATAGGCCGAATGGCGGAACTGTACGCCGCCGTGATTCGGCTTGTTGACGTCAAGGAAGAGATTGCGGTTTTTCAGCGTAATATTCCTGAGGTTGGCGTTGACTCGCATGCCGTTGTCAAGGTACGCCGTATAATTTTCGAGAGACAGGGCAACGCCTTCATATAAGTTGAAGGAACTCTGGTTGATGCCCTTATTGCCCTCATGATCAATCGTTATGTACCCCAATTTCAGAGTACCCCCGTGTTCGGTGGCAAGCGCGTCCGTCGGCAGCAGACTTACCAGGAACAACAAGGCGAGTAATGTGTATCCGGTATTCTTCACTTTCCACCTCTTAACGGTAATAATGACAATAACAACCATCGGGACCGCCGCTGACCTTGCTGCCGAGCTGCGGATCCAGGAAATACAGATTGTCGTACGAGCCGTGAATCTGGCTGTGACAATCGACGCAGGCATATCCGGTCAACTCGCCGTTGTGGGCGGTCTTGTGACCCGGAGGCGCCGCGTGACATTGAAGGCAGAGTTTGTCGTCCGGCTGTTTCAGGAGGCGATCGTTCGCCGATGCGTGCGGCGAATGGCAGGCCGTGCAGCCGTCGCCGTCTACCGTGAACGAATTGGTTGCCTGATGCTCAAACAGGTACGGACCGCTTTGCTGGGGATGACACGTGTAGCAGGTTGCCGATCCGCCGTGACCGAAATTCGGTTCAGCCTTGCCGGTGAAATCATGGCAGCTGATGCAGGAAATATTCTGCTCCCGAAGCGGATGGTGCGATCGCTTGAGAAAATCGGTCGCGACGGCGGTATGACATGTGCCGCACATCTGTTCGGCCGGAGCAGACTGCTTCACGGCATGAACGGTGTGGCAATCCGTGCAGGACACTTCCTGATCGGCATGCACATCGAAGGCTGCAATGCCTCGGCCCATATGAGGCTGATGACACTGTATGCAGACTTGCTCGGTCATGGCCGATGAAAGCTTGCCCGGATTACCGATATTTTCCGTCGTCGGATCTTCGATATGCGTTGCCGCGCCGGAGTGACAGGAGACACAGAGGATGTCCGTGCCGTGAGCCGTTCCGGTAGTCATGAGCGGATGCGCGCTTTTATTCAATACCGCGGCGACTCCATCGTGACAATCCATGCATGTCTCATTGTCAACGGAATCAGAAGCGGCAGCAAGCGACGCAATGGAAGAAAATGAGAATAAGCAGAAAACGCATAAAATCCAGAACAGGCGGACATAGTGCCCCGAAGAAATGTGACGACTTGTTTTTTCCATGGCGCCCCCTGAAGGATGGCGGTTAAACAATACCTTTATTATCTCTTTCTGTCGGCAAAAATATGTATTTCGAAAACAGAAAGCAAGATAAATTTCACCGCTTTTTAGTTAAATAATTACTACTATTTATGGTCGTATTTTGTTACGTATTGAAAACCAGCTTGTTTGAACCCATAATGTATATTTTTCCGTCCGTGTTTTGTGCCATAATTTGTGAAAAAAATATTTTGCTAAGGCCTCAAAATGGGCCGTTTTTCGCAAAAATTACATTTTTGCCATGACGCGACCATGACAATGAGGTGACACTCTCATGACAATTCCCAATTTAAAAGGAGACGAGCCTCGGTGTCCCGAGGCCCGTTTGACTACGCATTGTCAGGTAGGAGAAAGGAGAAGTCTTTTCGCTTAGCCACTGTGTCTGTTTATGAGACAATCAATAGTCTGATTAGTCGTATTGGAAATCGTAACAGATTGCTGCTTTATAAAAGTAATTTGGAAAGAAGCCTTGTCGGCACTAAATCCAGGCATCATTCGGTGCAGTCATGTCGCCGCCGCTGTCACCCGTGTTGATTGTTCCGGCCGGTTCGATCAGGAGAACCAGACACTCCCGTTCGGCGACAGGTCGATGCTCGATTCCTTTAGGCACGACGAATAACTCGCCTTCCTCCAAAGAAACATACCCATCGCGAAACTCGATGCGCATCGCACCTTTGACGACAAGGAATAATTCATCGGTTTCCTCGTGTCGATGCCGGACGAACTCACCGGTGATGCGCACAATCTTAATCTGATAATCATTTACTTGTGCAATAATCTTCGGCCGCCATTGTTCGGTGAAAGCGGCGAACTTCTCTTCTATATTTATTGATGAATACTTCATATCATACCGACTGGTCTTATCAGGGAAACCTGCCCTGCTTCAAGCTACTTCTCCTAATAACTATCTGCGCTCAGTTTCACTTTGCCTCGAAATATATAATAGATACTCGTTGTATAGGCAAGCACCAGCGGCATCCCGATGAGGGCAAAGATCAGCATTATCTGCAGTGTTTTCTGCGACGATGCACCATTATATATATTGAGGCTATTGGCGGGGTCCGGATTAGACAAAATCAGATTCGGAAACAGCCCGATTCCAAACAATAACATAAGTGCAGCGATCGAGGCGCACGACGATACGAAGGCCCTGAATTCCCGCTTGTGATAATTTTCCCGCGTGATATTCGCTATCGCCAGCATGTTTAAAACAGGCAGCAGGAACAGCACCGGAAAATCACGGAATTTGTCAATCATATGCGGAATATACACCAGCGTTGCCATCGTGGTGGTGGCATAACAGATAACGAAAAAGATCGTTGCGTTCGTCGTCCAGCGGCGCAATTTTGCCTGCAGGTCTCCCTCGGTCTTCATTACGCCGTAAATGGCGCCGTGCATCATGAACAGGGCGACATTGGTGATGCCGACCAGCAGGGCATAGGGATGCAGCAGGCCGAGAAATGTTCCGGCGAACTCATGATCGGCATCAAGCGGGATCCCCCAGATGACATTACCGATAGCCGCTCCGATGAGCAGGCTCGACAAAATACTGCTAACGCTGAAACTGACATCCCAGAAACGCCGCCAACTCGCAGATTCTCGTTTACTTCGGAAATCGATGGCGACGGCCCGGAATATTAACCCAACCAGTAGTAGTACCATGGCCAGATAGAACCCCGAAAATGACGTCGCATATACCTCGGGAAAAGCCGCAAACAGGGCGCCGCCTCCGGTCACCAGCCATACCTCATTACCATCCCAGACCGGGCCGATGGCATTGATCATCAGGCGTCGCTCCGTGTCGGTTTTCGTGAACAGGTGTAGAGCGCCGATTCCGAGGTCGAAGCCGTCCAGAATCGCATAGCCGGTGAGAAGAACACCGACGAGGGCGAACCAAATCGTATTGAGGTCGAACGAGATTTCCATCTTATATGCCCTCCCCGTCAGTCATGAGCTCCGGCCCCTTCTTAATTTTATGGTCCAGCAAAAAGATAAACAGGGCGAACAACAGTGCATAGATAAGACCGAACAGAATCAGCGATGTTATCACTTCACCGCTCGAAAGCGAAGGAGAATAGGCATCGGATGTCCTCAGGAGCCCATAAACAATCCACGGCTGGCGACCGACCTCGGCTGCGAACCAGCCGAGTTGATTGGCAATCTGTGGTAACAGGACGGAGAAAACGAATATATATAACAGCCAGCGTTTTTCGAATAACCATCCTCGCCACCAGGATAAAACACCAAGTAATGACAAACCGATAAGCGTGAATCCGATGGCGACCATCAGATGATACATCTGAAACACCGACTGCACCGGCGGGCGATCCTCGGGCCGGAAGGCATTGAGACCGGTAATCGGTTTCTCGCTGTCACCATGCACAAGATAACTGAGCATTCCTCCGATACTGGGGCCGATGACCGTTTCATTTTCCTCATCTACCCACCCGAAAAGATACAAGTCAGCCGGGCCGGAAACCTGATAGTGTCCCTCGAATGCGGCCAGTTTCGCCGGTTGCGTCTCGTGCAGTGTCGAGGCGCTGGAGTGGCCCGTCACGAGTTGCATCAGCGATGCAAACACGGCCACGGCGAGAGCTATCTTTATTGACAGCTTTGCGAAATCGACATGAATCCTCTTCAGTAAATAGTAGGCCGATACGCTTATCACAAAAAACGCCGCCGCCTGCCACGCACCCATATATGTGTGCGTAATGCGGTCAAAAAACGACGGATTGAAGACCACCTGCCAAAAATCGACGATTTCGGCTCGCAGTGCGCCATTGTGTTCCACGATATGATGCCCGGCCGGAGTCTGCTGCCACGAATTAGCGACGACGATCCAGATGGCAGACAGATGTGCCCCGAAGGCGACAAGGATCGTCGATATATAATGTGTCCGCGGTTTGACCTTGTTCCAGCCAAAGAGGAGGATCGCCAGAAATCCGGATTCCAGAAAGAATGCGAAGATTCCCTCGGCCGCGAGGGCGCTCCCGAAGACATCGCCGACATAGCGGGAGTACACACTCCAGTTCGTTCCGAATTCGAATTCCATCACGATTCCGCTGGCAACGCCAAGCGCGAAGATGAGGCCGAAAATCTTGACCCAAAACCTGGTCATTTGATGATACAGTTCATTCTTGGTTTTCATGTACATCGTTTCCATGATGACCAATATGAGGCCGAGCCCGATACTCAACGGCGGAAACAAATAATGAAAGGCAATAGTAAATCCGAATTGCAGGCGAGACAGCATTTCAAGATCCATAGCATCCACTCCCGTACACTGACAGTGTATCTATTGGATGGTAGACTGCATGTCAGATGAAGTCAAGCCAAAAAGGCATATTCAAATGATATAGTTTGTCACATACGTCGCCGAATGGCAGGAGATTCTGAGCTTAATGGGATTTTCGTGTTTCGAGGGATACCTTATTTGAACATCACTTCTGACGCTTGCAGGAGATCGTCTCCTGATGTATCGAACCATCCTTACTCTTCATGTCGACGATGATTTCCATGGTGTTCGCATCGGGGAGAATATAGTGCAGCCCGGAGAATACGATCGAATCGCCGGATTTCTCCGTAAAAGCGAATGTCGTATATTCATCCTTCTCCTCCCAGGCGACGAATTCACCGGAGAAATGCTTGACCTTCAGGACCGGACCGTTATCCTCGAAAGTGATGCACATGAGCTCACTGAAAATAGTCTTGCCGTCTTTGATCAGTTTGAAGGTACCGAGCATACTCCCGCCCGATGCGGGCATCCAGGTTTCCTCGCAGGTACCGCCGAAACCCGGCCCGACCCAATGACCGACCATCCCGGAAAAATCCTCGAAATGAATCTTTTGCGTCTTATCCTGTTCAGCCATAATGACTCCTGCACATGCAAAAACGATCGTGACTACGAATACCAGGGTGGCAAGGGACCGAATACTCATAGCAATCCTTCCTTTTACCTGTCGTTGTTGGGTATACGATACGAATTCTCACAGGGATTAATCAACAAAATATGGGCCTGTTTGATTCGGAATATTGTGAAAGTCGGGAGGACAGCATCGAACTCGCTATTTCTTGACCGGTAATTCCAGGTAAAATTCCGTGCCCTCACCATTCGATGAATTGAAGCCGACTTTACCGCCGAGTACTTCCTCGCCGAATAACTTGATCGAATAAAGCCCGAGGCCCCGCCCCGTACCATCTTTCGTGGAGTAGTTTCTCTGAAAGATGCGATGCCGCATAATCTCCGGGATTACCTGGCGATTCCAGACCGAAAACGTGAGACAACCATTTTCATTCCGTGCGGATACTCGTATCGTATCATTCTCACCTGATGCTTCGAGCGCGTTGAGGAGCATGTTATTCATGATTCTGCTGATGAGCAACATGTCGGATTCAAGTACAACGTTCGGTACATCGGAAGGATATGTTATATGTTTCCCTTTGGCCGCCGGGTGTTCGGACATATCACACTGAAGGTTCTTAATAATATCCCGGGCCGTTATTTGGTGGATGAACGGTTGATATGAGAAGACACCTGTGTGCAGCAACTGTTTCTGCACTTCGATTTCCTTCATCAGTCGGCCGGCCAGATCATTGACATCATATGCCATCTGCCGGAGATTGTTCTCCGGTTCAACAAGCATGAGATCGGTTTTGCCGATGAGGGCGCTGATGAGATTGTTAATGTCATGAAAGAAAACGCGCTCCATTGCCGCCCATTTTTGCTCGCGCGTGATATCGAGGAGAAAGATGAGAATGAATCTCTGTCCGTCTATCATGACAGGATGCGATCGGACTTTGAAAAATAAATCGATGTTCTGCCCATTACGTTTGGCGGTTACCGCGCAGGTACGCTCGGACGGTTGATTCGTTCCCAGGGCCGAGACAATTGATATTGCCGCGCCGCATGATGAGCAAAACTTCGATGTTCCGCACCCGCCCGGCTCGTCATTCGCATGGATACAATTAACGCTTTCACCGGGGCGGAGGCCAAAGACACTGCGGGCATCGGGAATGCCGAAAAAGTCGAGATACCTCTGATTAACCGATAAAATCTGCCGGTGTTCATTGAGGACGGCCAAGAGACCGCTGACGATGTTCATCAGGCCATCGATCACGGCATTATTGCTGATAATATCTATTTCCTGGCGCAACTCAGCATTGTCGGATCGTTCAGCCGAAGCAAAATGAGTATCCATTCAGACCCCCTGAATTTTATGACATGGATAAACCATTCCGTGCTCCGATGAATTACACTATATAGTACGGCAAATGTGGATTTGTTGCAACATCTAAATTGGTATAGGGAGAAGTCGAGCAGGGATTACAGGTGGCCTATGATGTAAAATGCTCTTTTTTCAGGCTTCGCCATGTTATAACGATCAATGTTATGACGGTGGCGGGCAGGATAATAGTTACTAGTGCCCTTTCGAACGACTGCAGCATTTCCTGCTCCGCCGTATGGAGAAAGACATAGGCAATATAGGCGAGATACCAGAAAAGAAACAGCACACCCTCCCAACGAGATATCCGGTAACCGGTAAAGAAAATCGGCAGCGAGACAATTGCCGCCGCCAAAAGAATCGGGATGTCGAACGTCAATGCCGCGGAAGATATTGTAATATCGCCGCTTGCAAACAGTGACATGACCGGTACGACTGCCAGGATATTAAAAATGCAGCTGCCGACGATATTTCCTACTGCCATGTCATGTTCTCTATTTCGGATTGCCACCAGTGACGTTACCAGTTCAGGCAGTGATGTTCCGATCGCAACAATCGTCAGCCCGATGACCAGTTCACTGACTCCAAAGGTCCTAGCCATAGCCGTCGCTGCGGTCACCGTCCAGTCCGACCCCAGCGCAAGTAAAACAATGCCGACGACTATCAACACAGCAGACAGCCAGGGCCTCGTTCCTGCCGGTCGAGTTGCCTGCTCATCCGCGGACTGCACTTCACGAGCAGCGCTGTTTTCTCTTTTCGATATAAAGAACGTAAACGACGTATACGCGACAAGAAGTGCCATGAGTACGGCGCTTTCTGATTTCGTGAGCACACCATCGAAAATGAAATAATAAAACAGCAGGCTGGCGCCGACCATGATGGGCGCATCGAGTTTGATGATCTGCTTTTTTACACCGAGGGGGGAGAATATCGAGACGAGCCCGAGAACAAAAAAGATATTGAAAATATTACTACCGACAGCATTACCGAGGCTCGTGTCGGCGTGATTACTGAGCGCACCCGCGGCGGCAATTGCCAACTCCGGCGCACTGGTGCCGAAGGCAACAATAGTCAAACCGATGACAAGCGGCGACAGGCCGAACATGGCCGCCAGTCGCGATGCATTCCTGACCAGCAACTCTGCGCCGTAAATCAGCGCCGCGATTCCGATGACAAGCAGTATTCCCGAAGGCATATGACCTTAAACGATTAAAACCCCATAATGTGCCGCAAAATCGGCATTAAGAGTTCGTAAATTAACAGGTCCGGTACTCATCCATCACTGGTGTCCCAACCCTTTCTACTCGTGCGGCAAAGATTGCAGAAACTCATCGACTGAAGCCTCCCACTTATTCGTAGCTGCATCAGCGATAGATTGGTGCGCGATATTCTCAAATGGGACGAAATACTTCTGCGAAGGAATATTATCAAACACCGCCCGACCTTCTCGTAAATATGCCCTTGTGTCATTTTCGCCATGCAGGAAAAGCGCAGGGCAGTTTACCGATGCAGCATAATCGATCGGATTATTATCAAAGGCGTCAAAGCCCAATTGCCGGCCGCCCCAAAAGACAAGCAGATTTGCCGTCGGAAATACAGGAATCCCCATGGCTTCAAAGCGATGCTCAACCGTCGTGAGCATTCGGTCAAATACGGATTCGATAATGATGGCCTCCGGCGAAATTTCATCGACCGCAATCGCACGGAGGATGGCCGCCCCTCCCATCGATTGACCATATAAAATACTTTCCTGGTATCCAAGACTATCTCGACTGTAGTTAAACGCAGCAGTCACATCTTCGGCTTCAAAATACCCAACCGTGGTATAGGATTCGGAGGACTCGCCGCTTCCCCTGAAATCGATTAGTAATATCCCATATCCCATTTCATGAAACAGCTCCGCTTCCTTTAAAAGGCAGGATTTTTCAGCCTTGTATCCATGAAACAGCAATACGATAACTTTACCACTGTCAGCGGCCCGGTAGAGTGCACCGAGATACAATCCGCTATCGACTGCAATTCGAATATGCTCATATGGCAATATCGAATCCTGTAGCGCAGCCGGCATCGTCGGCCGAGCGATGCTTACACCGGCCAGGAGCGTTTTCATCTTTTGAAAAAATGTCATCGATTCGGGCGAAGTCGTGTCGGATTGTGTCGCTTCAAAACACACCATTGATTTGGCATGAAAATAAGCAAGGATATTCAAGGCCAGGAATCCTACTATGACTAAGGCGGCGCATATCTGCAGGATCCGCCTGACAGCAACAGCTTTCCTCCGATATCTTCTCATTAGCCAATATATAGCAGCATTCATCTTCTATAACAATGACTAAGAATATGAAACTTTACTTGTATATACTCGTATTGTGTTATATATTACACATTATGTGTAATGCGGAGAAACCATGACTCGAAAGACAGCCGAGCGAGAAACTCGACAACAGTTCATCCTCGATGCCGCTAAACGGCTCTTTGCCGACAAGGGTATCGAAAACACGACCATGGAGGACATTGCCGAGGCCTCGGAATATACCCGGCGAACCCTCTATGCATATTTCACCAGCCGGGATGATATCTGCCTGCAAGCCCTGATCGAGGACATGCACTTGCGCTGGGCGGAGCAAAAACTCGCCGTCGCCGATGCCGGCACCGGGCTGGCCAAACTGGTCGCCTGGGCGCAGGCGCTCTATGAATACGTGAAACGAAATCCGGCTTCAATACACCTGCAGTTCTACTGGGATTACCGCGGTGTGAATCGTATCGGAATATCAGACGAGGTCTTCGAGAAATTCGAGGACATCAATACCGAGTTGGCCAAAGGCCTGATTGCCATTTTCAAACTCGGAGTCAAGGACGGTACCATCCGCCGCGATTGCGATATCAACATGACGATCAGCCAGTTTCTCAATTCATATCGAGGCATATTGAATCGCGTGTTCACCCCGACCTATTCTTTTGCGGAGGTGAAGGCTGATGAATATGTCGAGCAGTTCATTCAGATATTTTGCCGGGGAATTTCCGGCAAAGGAGACAAATCACTATGATGCAACACCCGACAAAACGAATCCTTCTCCTCGTTTTTGTATTGCTGGCCCAGATAACTTTTATTCATGCCGAAGATGCAGCCGATGATCCTGTCGGACCGCCGCCCGGCACCTATAAAATTCTTTATGCCGACAGCACGATCAAAATTCCTTTCGAAATTTATCGCGGCGACATCCGCATGCGAGCACAAATAAACGGCAAATCAGTACATGTGCTGTTGGATAATGGATATCTCTGGGATCAACTGCTCTTCTGGGGCGGCCCCGAAGTCGACTCGCTCGGTTTTACCTATGAAATGGAAGGCACTATTGGAGGCGTGGGCGATGGTGATGCCATACAAGCCGATGTTGCTACGGGTGTAACGATCAGCTTCCCCGGTGTGGAATTCTACGATCAGGAGGCGATCGTCATGCCGTCCAGCTCCGGGGCATCGACGAAGTGGTCAGGGAGTATCGGTCAGGTGTGCGGTTGTTTCCTGAAACACTTCGTCGTCGATATCAATTTCACGGATGGCATTATTACTCTGATACCGCCGGAGAAATTTGTTTTTGCCGACACCGGAATGGCGGTCGATCTTATCCCGAATGGCGACGGCTCCTGGACTATTCCCGCCACTGTCGAACTTGAAGACGGACGCATCATTAATCGCAATCTGTCACTTGATTTGGGCTACAACAATGCGCTCGAAATGTCCGTCGGCGGCGAGTATAATATTACGCTTCCGGCTAATGCAATAAAGACCAGTCTGGGATTCGGTCTTTTGGGCGAAATTCTCGGCCACGTAGGCCGTGTTTCATCATTGACGATCGGCGATTACAAATTGGACAATATGCTGACATCCTTTGTTTCCGAGGAATCGGCTGCGGTAAATATGCACGATACCTGGCTTGGATTGGATTTGATGCGGCGCTTTAACATCATTTTCGATTATCCGCATCAAAAGATGTACTTCACGCCGAATAGAGATTTCAATGAACCATTCGAGTATGATATGACCGGCATGAAGACCATACCGACGCGCGAAGGTGACTGGCGAATTGTAAGTATCGTCTATCCCGACAGCCCCGCATCCGAGATCGGCCTGCAAGTCGGAGACAAGGTTCTATCCATTGATGGCAAACCTGCGGCATCGTACGATATCCATGAATTAATACCGCTGTTCCGCCGGGAAGGGAAGATGGTTGAGTTGGAAATCGAGCGCGATAGTGAGCGATTTACGAAATCGTTGATATTGCGCCGATTGATTTAGTGGATTATCTCTCCTCAATAATGGGACTGTTGATGAACTTAAAAGAAGCACAAGTCATTGCGAGGAGTCCCGCCTTGCTGGACGACGTGGCAATCCGCTCTTGTCGTCCCCTCTAGAGAGGGGTGCCCGAGTCTTCGAGGGCGGGGTGTGTATTGTGCACGGCAGATGTCCACATCCGCCGTTTATATAAACTGTGTATCCCAAGGCTTTACCTTGGGAAAATGGCTTTCTCAATATGAATTTCCCATCGTTTTCAGCGCCTCAATGATGTCATCCGGCTCCGCGCGCTGTTTGTAATCACCATTGATGAATGCATACCGAATCGTCCGGTCGGTATCGATGACATAGGTCACCGCCAGCGGTAATTCATTGGAATTGTCATGGTTGTATGCGGCCAAATCCAATCGTCCCTTGAATACTTCCGCAACAACATCGGGCAGCGTATACACGATACCGTACTTGCGAGCGACTTGATTACCGACATCAGATAGTACCTGGAAGTGCAGCAGGGATTTCTCTTTTGTCGACAGCGAACTGTCCGGAATTTCCGGGCTGACGCCAACGAGCTGCGCACCGAATTTCTTGAAATCATCCAGTCGGCGGTTGTATTCATTTAGCTGAATATTGCAATACGGGCACCACCCGCCGCGATACCAAGTGAGTATCACCGGGCCGTCGGCAAGTAAATCCATTAGCCGGACATTTTCTCCTTCAGCATTGGGCAATGTAAAATCAGGGGCCGAATCGCCCTTCTTCAGTGCTGTCTGGATGACACCCGATTCGGTCACCTGCTTCACACCTTCATTAAAAGTCTCAATCAGTTCAGGAGGGGCCGTTTCCATGAATTCCGCGCTTTTGGCATCGAGCTGCGCCTGAAGAGTCTTCGAATTATCCTTCATGACCAGCTTGGGCGCATCATCCCCCGACCCGCATCCGGCCGCAAGAAACAGCCCGACGGCTGCGGTAACTATAATAAGTGCATTTTTGGTTTTCATCGTTTCCTTTCCAAGGGAGAAACATGGACATCCCCCTGTACGATATGAGGTATATCCTTAACAATTAACCATTTACACAGCTATACGCGTGGAACAAATTTCCCGTTGACAGGTTATAATGGATGTTATGAATCTACATTGCAGAAAATATGTCGCTCTTTTTATCGTGCTCCTGACGGGAGTGCTGTATACGGCCGCCTCGGCCGCGGAACCGCAGCGAGTCGGGCCGGTGACCGTCGAGTTAATCGCCGATGTCTCCGCAGTTACACCGGGGAGTACCTTCGATGTCGGACTGTTCATTGCCCCCGACGACCACTGGCATGTCTATTGGAAAAATCCCGGCGATGCCGGATTGCCGCCTCATCTGAAATGGGAACTGCCTGCCGGAGTAACAGTCAGCGACATAAACTGGCCCGCACCGGTTCGTATCTTCTCCGGGCCGCTGGCAGCATACGGCTATCATGGCGATGCGCTCTATCCTCTAACGGTCACAATCCCGTCTACATATGCCCCCGGACAAACGATAACGCTGAAGACACAAGCCGATTGGTTGGTCTGCAAAGAGGAATGTCTGCCGGGCAAAGCCGAACTGAGCCTGACCCTCCCGGTCAAGAAATCAGCCATGCCGGCCAATGCGCAGGACATCGCCCGATTCGTGTCGATGCGCAATCGGATTCCGCTACCACTACCGCAATCATGGTCGACCGGTTTTACGACCGGCGAAAAATCGCTCACGCTTGAACTCGTTCACAATAATGACATTCCGACCGATGCCGGTCTGGAATTCTTCGCCGCCGACAAGGCGGTCATAGATCATGCGGCCGCGCAGAATCCCGAGAGGATCGGCGATACACTCAGACTGCATCTGACACAATCGGAATACAGCGCCAAAGATCCCGACTCTCTCGCAGGAGTTCTGGCGATTTCTCAGAATGGTCAGACCAAATACTATGACATAATCGCCTATCCGAATGATGCGCGGGCCCCGCAAGTCGTAGCCGCAGCATCGACCAGTCTGCCGCTGGCCCTGCTGTTTGCGTTCATCGGAGGATTGATCCTCAACCTGATGCCTTGTGTGCTCCCGGTATTATCATTAAAAGTTCTCGGCCTTGTCCATCAAGCCGGGCAGGGCAGAAAAGCCGCACTGTCGCACGGCATGCTGTTTACCGCCGGAGTTCTTGTATCATTCTGGGTGATCGTCGGTGTCATGCTGACGCTGCAGGCAGGCGGCGAACAACTTGGTTGGGGATTCCAACTGCAATCGCCGATCTTCGTCATGATTCTGGCCGGTTTTATGTTCCTGTTTGCATTGAGCCTGTTTGGCGTCTTTGAAATAGGATTCCTATCAGTTGCCGCCGGTTCGGTGGCAGGCAAAGCAAAGTCCGGCGCATCGAGCGCATTCGTCTCCGGTATAACCGCGACGCTGGTAGCCACACCTTGCACGGCGCCCTTTATGGGAGCGGCTCTCGGTTTCTCACTCACGCAGTCCGCGATCGTGGCATTTCTGATTTACACATCGCTGGCCCTCGGTATGGCCGCACCGTATCTGGTGTTGTCGGCCTTTCCGGGGCTTTTAAAATTTGTGCCCAAACCGGGCGCATGGATGGAAACACTCAAGCAGGCCATGGGGTTCATCCTCGCCGCGACAGTCATCTGGCTGGGCTGGGTGCTGGCAGCACAAGCCGGTTCGACCGCCCTTGTCTTTTTGATGGGCGTTCTGCTTCTCATATCCATTGCTGCCTGGATATATGGCCGCTGGGGGCACGCCGCCGCCGCAGTCATAACACGCCGCGTCGGACGACTGGCAGCGATTGCAGTCATCGCGGTCGCATTCGTTATCGGAGGAATGGGTATCTCGGCCTTCGCCATGACTCCGGGGGCATTAGAAAACGCATCCGACGACGGCATCGCCTGGCAAAATTTCAGTCGTGATGCGCTGGCCGAGGCACGTCAATCGGGCAAACCGGTATTCATCGATTTCACCGCCGCCTGGTGCCTCAGTTGTCAGGTCAATGAAAAGGTTGCGTTCTCGTCCGAGGATGTGCAGAAACGATTCGATGATCTTGACATTATCCCCTTCAAAGCCGACTGGACGAATCGCTCGGATGATATCGCGCGGGCGCTCGCAGCATACGGGCGCAACAGCGTACCGCTGTACGTGCTGTATACCCCCGATTCCGATGAACCGATTCTGTTACCCGAAATCTTAACACCGGGAATCGTCCTCGATGCCCTGGAAAAGCTATAGATCTAACATTTCAACAGAGGAAGTAAAAAAGGAGTTCAGACAATGAAGACTCGTATAATAATCCTTTTCACCGCGCTGTTCGTTCTGGCGCTGGCACTCACGGCATTGGCCGAGAAAAAAGACGGGCATAGCCATGCTATGATGACTGCGGAAGTCGGCAAGCATGCTCCGAATTTTACCCTGACCGATGCCAATGGCAAGACGCACTCGCTGTCCGATTTCAAAGGCAAATATGTCGTCCTCGAATGGGTCAACTTCGGCTGCCCGTTCGTCGTCAAGCACTATAAATCCGGTAACATGCAGAACCTCCAGGCCAAATACACCAAGAAGGGTGTCACTTGGCTGTCCATCTGCTCGTCCGCACCGGGTAATCAGGGTTATTTCGAAGGCGATGAGCTGAAGAAGCAAATCAAAGATAACAATTTCAAGGCCTCGGCTTATATGATCGATGCCTCAGGCGAAGTCGGCCGCATGTACAATGCCAAGACGACCCCGAACATGTATATCATTAATCCGGAAGGCGTTCTTGTCTATGCGGGTGCAATCGATGATAAGCCGTCAACTAATCTGGAAGATGTCGAAGGCGCCTCGAATTACATTTCAATGGCGCTCGATCAGGCAATGGCCGGTAAGAGCGTCCAAGTCGCCAGTACCCAGCCGTATGGTTGTTCGGTGAAATATTCCAAGAAGTGAAAGACACTGCGTTCTTGACAGAACGGGAAAAGGCCGCTCGGAGGATTCTGCGCGGCCTTTTCATTTGGAATTTATTTCAGGAGTACATTCCAGACAAAAATACCGATCATCGCCGCAGCGATAGCGAATTTGAGCGCCCCACCAAGGAGGAATCCAATGAATGATCCAATACCTGCCCGGAGCGCCTCTCGTGATGTTTTACCGATAAGCATCTCGAATAATATTGCGCCGATTAATGGTCCGATAATGAGAGACGCAATTGTAGCAAAGAAGACGATGCCGATAATCAAACCGATAAACGCACCCAGTACGCCGAAGTAGGTTCCGCCCATGCGCTTGACGCCGATGATCAATGCCGCCCAATCGAGGATCATGGCAACGCCCGTCATTACAGCCAACAAGCCGATGGTCGAGCCGTTGATCGATTCGAACCCCTCGATGAGCGCATAAATTACTGCGGCGACGAATATCACCGGCGCGCCGGGAATAACCGGAACGACAGTCCCGATCAGGCCGCCGAGCATTATCAGCAGAACGAATATAAACAGTAGAATTTCGTACCAGGTCACGTTGCCCTACCTCTTCCGTATAAATCAAAATATACGGGAAAACGGCATAAGAGATTCCATTTATCGAAATAAAGTCCGAAATTCAGGTTTCATTTGTGTTCTTTCTTTACAGATTACCGTTTTTAGCGCATATTATGGAACTTACCCAACAATGCGGAGGTCCTATGAAACGATGGGAATTGAAAATTTCCCGAGGATTTGATCCTCGCACTCAGAAACAGGTCGGCTTGTTTGCTGCGCAACTTGATGATCAACTCAAGCGATTAAAAGAATCCGTCAAAGAAATGACGGTCGAGCAACTGGAGTGGCAGCTCAATCCCGGAATGAATACAGTTGGAATGCTACTGGCGCATCTGCCGGTTGCAGAAGTCTTCTGGGTGAATGTCGCCGCGAATGGAATTCCATTCGAACCCGAAGGTGATGCCCTGATTGAGAAAATTCTCGGTATCAAAGACGACGGCATTCCGCTTCCGGCCGATGGTGTCCATCCGGCCCAATTGAAGGGCTGGACTCTCGAGCAGTATCTCAAGCTTATCGACAAGGGGAGACGCTCGGTATTACGGGACATGAAAAAATGGCGCGATCGCGGTCTCAACGATGTCTATCAAATCGGCAAGAAGACGCAGGCCACAAGAATTGCCATGATCTATCATGTCCTCGAGCATTTCTGCGGACATTATGGGCAGATCCTGCTTTTAAAACATCTCATGCGCGACGCCGGAATAATGGAGAAACCGCAAAAGGGATAATTTTCGTCCCGCCTATTTGAAAAATCTCCAGTCTGCCTTTGTGGGCAGCATCCCCGAATTAAAATTGTGCCCGGCAGATGTCCACATCTGCCGGGTAAAACCAGGTAGCCCGACCCTTCAGGGTCGGAACGAGTAATTCGACTTAAGATTTGATGACCCAAGGCGTTGGCTTGGAAAATGGATTCTTGTATCCCCGCAAACGCCGAATTTGCTTGCGATTCCGGACTAATTTTGTATACTAAAGGCACGTATACTTGTATAAGCAATCGATGCAAGAAATTCTGACTTGAATCTTTCGGAAATTTTTTGATGCATAGTCGTGAATGTAAATCGATAATCATTAAAATGGCGAGGACCTTTGTCCTGCTGGCTGTTCTGGCTACGCTTTTCGGAACCGTTGCAGGTGACGCCATTGCCGCCCTTCATTCCGATGACTGCGAGCACCATTCCGAGCAGGACTGTAATAACTGCGGCGATTGTATTCACTGTTTGCCGAGCCTTTTCATGATTGCCGTTGATATCTCCGCCGAACAGCCAAAAGATATTCCGGCAGTATATAATAAACTCTGTTGTTCCATCGGGCGACCTACCGGCACCCCCGGACGAATCGATCACCCTCCCAGAATATAACTCCGATCCAATATTATTCGCGGCGGACTCGCCGCCGCTTTTGAGAAAGTCGAATTCTACACGTCTATCCGTGATATAGAATCGGCACTTCTTCGACAGTTTGAAATCGGAGTTAAACACCATGAAGACAAACGCCATATTTTCGATATTTCTTATATTGATCGTTGCCTCCATTGGTTTTTTTACCAGTGGGTGCGATGAAGGATATTCATCGCAGACATCAGTCCCGGTGGAGACCGGCCACGAGGGTCACAATCATGCACCGGGTGAACATGGCAAAGCCGCCCCGGCCGTTGAACCGGGCCACGAAGGTCATGATCACGGACCGGGCGAGCATGGATTGGTCTCTGATGAACATGAGACCGAGGAACTCGATTGGTGCGGCGAACATTTCGTCCCGGAATCTGCCTGCACCAAATGTAATCCGGCACTGATTGCACAATTCAAGGAGTCCGGCGATTGGTGCGCCGGGCATGATGTTCCGGAATCGCAGTGCCGCCCGTGTAATCCCGGCCTGCAGTTCCCGCAGGAAATGATTCTTCAAGAGCGGGAACTGGAGGAAGCCGCGCATGCAGTCGAGGTATCGCTCTTTTTCCGGCCTAATGCATCCGTTTGCGCCACCAATGATGCGTTGATTCAATTCGCCTCGGCGCAAACAGTTTCTCGTTGCGGCATTTCGACGGTGCAGACGCGCTCTGCATTGCTGGAAACTGCAATCGAAGCTCCGGCCGAGGTTGTTTTCGATGAATCGAAGACGACCGTTATCACCTCGACCGTGCCGGGACTGGTCTCTCGCTGGATGGTATCCCCGGGAGATGTCGTATCTGCGGGCGAACCACTCGCCAAAGTGCAGTCACCGGAGGTGGCGAGACTGCAGGCTACACTGTTGGCCGCTCATGCCTCATACACTGCCGAGAAAAATGAATTAATGCGCAGCGAAAAACTCAGGGCAAACAGCCTGATCAGCGACAGTGAATTCGAGCGGCAGGCAAGCCGGAGCGAACAGGCCAAGTCGGAGTTTCAGAGCGCCCATGGCCTGTTACTCGCGGCCGGAGTCGCCCAATCGGATATCGAGGAACTGCTCAACACCGGTACGATTTCAAATCAATTTATTCTTCGTGCATCCGGGGCCGGCGTTGTCGTCGACCGAATCGCACAGATCGGCGAATTACTCGATGCCGGTCGCGCATTTGCCGTGCTCGCAGATCCGTCCGCCATGTGGATCGAGGCGCGTCTGTCAGAGGAACAAATCCGACAGGTATCGCCCGGTCAGATGCTGACTTTCGCAACCGATGGCCGCGGTCAGGCTCGTGTCGGAGGCGAAATCATCTGGGTGTCGCGCTTTCTCGACCAGCACAGCCGCACCGGCACGGTACGCGCTCGCGTCATTGATCCCTATCATGGATTACACGCCGGTGAATTCGGTCGCGCTTCCATCATCGGCCGCGAGGACAGGTCGATTGTTCTCGTCGATAAAGATGCCGTACAATGGGAAGGTTGCTGCAACGTCGTGTTCGTCAAGGAAACTATTGACCGCTATCGACCGCGCAAGGTCGAGATTATCGACGGTGAAGGGCCGTACTATCAGGTCGTTAACGGCCTGAATGCGGGCGAAGAAGTTGTCGTCGACGGATCATTTCTACTGAAGACCGAATTGAAGAAGAGCAGCATCGGGGCAGGCTGCTGCGGTCTCGAACCGACCAGTTGAGCTGCCGCCTATGTTGAAATCATTAATCGAAGCCACACTGCGCTATAGGTACGCAGTTTTGGCTCTGACCGGATTGTTATGCGTTCTCGGAATTATCGCATTGATTAATTTGCCCTTCGATGCGTTTCCGGATACGACGCCGGTTCTTGTACAGGTAAATGTTGCGGCGCCGGGCTGGGCGCCGGAAGATCTCGAGCGGCTGGTCACCTATCCGCTGGAACAGGCCGTTACCGGATTGACCGGATTAGAGGAAGTCCGCTCTGTCACCAAGTATGGCCTCTGCCAAATTACGACCATTTTCAATGATGATGCAGACTTGTATCTCGCGCGTCAGCAGGTGAGCGAGCGCCTACTGTCGGTTGATTTACCGGATGGTATCGAGCCGCCGCAACTGGGACCGGTATCGACCGGGCTGGGCGAGGTCTTTCACTACATCGTCATTTCAAACTCCGACGATGAAACCGATGCCCGCACGGTGCAGGACTGGATGATCAAACCGCAGTTGCAGGCCGTTCCCGGCGTCGCCGAAATCAACAGCTGGGGCGGATTTGTCCGCCAGTATCTTATCTCATTCGATCCCGCGCGCATCGCGCAGTATGATCTATCGCTCGAAGATGTCATCGATGCCGTAGAAGAAGGCCTCGGTAATGTCCCCGGAGGACAGGTGATTCGCGGCGGAGAAATGACACTGGTGCGAGGAATCGGCACTGTCGAGTCAATTGCTGAAATAGAGCAAATTGTCATTGCGTCAATCGAGGGAACGCCGGTGACCGTTTCGGATATTGCCGAGGTCGTTATCGGGCATGAGAATCGTCGCGGTGCGGCAACATTCAATGGCCGCGGCGAGGCAATGCTCGGGTTAAGCTTTATGATTACCGGCGAGAATCCCGCAGCGGTGACGCATGCGTTGGCGCAACGATTAGACGAAGCCGCCAAGGCATTACCGGACGGCGTGGAAGTCAAACCGGTATATGAGCGCACGACACTGGTCGAGAATGTTCTTAAAACCGTCGAGCACAATCTGATCTTCGGCGCGGTGCTGGTCATTGCAATTTTATTTGTTTTTCTCGGGAATTTACGCGCGGGATTAATCGTCGCTTCGGCGATCCCGCTGTCGATGCTGTTTGCCTTCGATCTCATGGCCCGTGCGGGAATCGTGGGCAGCCTGATGAGCCTCGGCGCTATTGATTTCGGTCTCGCCGTCGATAATGCCGTGATTCAGGTGGAAAACTCGGTGCGGCGATTATCAGAGGCGGGTAAAAATGTGAGCCGTCTGGATGTTATCCGCGATGCGATTATGGAAGTCCGCAAGCCGACACTGTTCGGCGAGTTGATTATCATCATCGTCTATCTGCCGATTCTGACACTTGAGGGAGTCGAGGGGAAGCTGTTTCGACCGATGGCTATGACGGTCACATTCGTTCTGACCGGTTCGCTGTTGATGTCGTTTACGGTTATTCCGGCATTAATCGGGACGCTGTTGACGAAGCGCGTGAAATCAAAGGAACCGCTTTTTGTCATCTGGCTGCAAAAGCTATACAAACCAGTCTTGGATACAGCACTGCGATACAGTCGTGCCATCATCGTTGGGGCGCTCGTTGCGATCATTGCCGGAGTCGTTCTCTTCACGCGTCTCGGATCGGAGTTCGTACCGCGACTGAGTGAAGGCACGATCGTCGTTAATCTCGTGCGCCTGGCCGGTATTTCAATCGATCAGTCGGTTGCATTCAACACGAAGATCGAACAGATGCTGCTTGCGAATTTCCCCGATGAAATCGAAAGCGTCTGGACGCGCACGGGGACGGCGGAATTGTCCACCGATCCGATGGGACTGGAATTGTCCGACATGTTCATGTCGCTGTATCCTCGCGAGCATTGGACAAAAGCAGCAACGCAGGCGGAACTGGTGGCCGCCATCGATGCCGAATTGGCCGACTTGCCGGGACAGAATCGTATCTTCACACAACCGATTGAGATGCGGGTGAACGAGATGATCGCAGGTATCCGCTCGGATATCGGCATCAAACTCTTCGGCGATGATCTGACGGTTCTGGAGGAAAAAGCCGAGGAGATTTCCGCTCTGGTCGAAACAATCGAGGGCAGCGCCGATGTCTCCATCGAGCAACTACTGGGACAACCGCAGATGCGTCTGCAAGTCGATCGCCGGCGGCTCGCCCGATTCGGATTATCCGCTCGCGATGTGCTCACGGCAATCGAGAGCTTCGGAGGCATCACCGTCGGTGATGTTTTCGAGGGGCAGCAACGATTCGATTTAGTGATGCGCATCGATACAACCCGCATCGCCGGACTCGAGGATATCGACCAGATATTCATCCGCTCGGAATCAGGCAGCATTGTTAGTCTCGATCGTGTGACGACCGTGGTCATCGATGATGGCCCCGGCACGATTACCCGCGAGTGGACGAAGCGCAGAATCGTGATTCAGTGCAATGTCCGCGACCGAGACATGGGGTCGTTTGTCGGCGAGTTGCGCGAGCGGCTCGATAAGGACATTTCTCTGCCGACCGGCTATTTTATTCGGCTGGGCGGGCAGTTCGAAAACCTCGAGCGGGCGCGATTGCGTCTCAGTATCGTCGTGCCGATCGCACTGCTTTTGATTTTTGCATTGCTGTACTGGACATACAAATCGGCGCGCGATGCGCTGCTGATTTTCTCCGGAGTACCACTGGCGGCTCTGGGCGGAATCATCACGCTGACTCTTCGCGGTATGCCGTTTTCCATATCGGCAGGCGTCGGGTTTATTGCATTATCCGGTATTGCCGTGCTGAATGGCCTGGTGTTGGTATCGACGATTAAGCGATATCGAGCGCAGGGAATGGAAATCGGCAATGCCATTCATGAGAGCGCCATGATTCGGCTTCGCCCCGTATTCATGACGGCATTAGTAGCCGCATTCGGATTCATTCCGATGGCGATTTCCACCGGAGTCGGGGCAGAGGTTCAGCGGCCGCTGGCGACGGTTGTTGTCGGCGGGATTCTCACATCGACGGCGCTCACATTGATCGTGCTCCCGGCGTTGTATTCTGTATTCGGCAAGAGGACCGAGGCGGAGCATTAGGAATTTTTAGGCGGGGGCAATTCTTGAATTGCCCCTACATCTTTTCCGGAATGCGAAAACAGGATTCTGACCGCTGAATGGCAGACAAAATCACATTTTCGCATCAAACTCGCTAACGATATGCGTTTTTCTAACAATTGCGTCGGAGAGATAACGTATTGTCTGACAACGAAGTCATTATTTTTATGTGAAAAAACGTAAGTCGTTTATATACCATATGTTATCGTTTCATCGGATTCCGAGGCCCAAAATGGCCCTTGTGTGACAAGATGTTATCCCTCGACCCCCAAAAATTTATTTCGGTGTTTTTGCGTTTTTGCGCGCATGGATAGAACCTCCGTTTAAATAGAGAGACGATGGAGAAATCAGGAGCGAATTTGGTGCGAAGCCGCTTGGGGGCAAGAGCAGATTGCCACGTCGCTCGTCTAAGAAGACTCGCTTCTCGCAATGACGGGGATGTGGTTGAATTGATGGAATAGAGAGGACAGGAAGACATAGCCGAACAATCTGAAAGAACCCACTCGGTGGGTGGGGTACCGGTTTGCCCTACGACAGGATGGCGGATTATAAGAAGAATCCGCCCTACGGTTCTGAGAAGAGTCTGCCCCACGATTGGTATTATTCCGATCGCAGGGGCGATTCGCGAATCGCACCTTACTCGTCTTTTTGTTTCAGGCGACCGGCCTTGAGCAGCGCCTGGCGCAGGATGTATTCGATGTGCGCATTCACACTTCGGAATTCATCGTCCGCCCAGCGCTGCAACTGCTTCAATAATTCCGGATCAACCCGTATGAGAAAGGATTTTTTTGCTGCCATGTCACTAATACAGACTTCCGGTGTTGATAACCGGTTGCGTCGATGTCTCGCCGCACAACACCACTAACAGGTTCGACACCATCGATGCCTTCCGCTCGTGATCCAGCTCGATGATCTGCTTTGCGGAGAGCTGCTCCAGCGCCATCTCGACCATGCCGACGGCGCCTTCGACGATCAACTGGCGAGCCGCAACGATTGCTCCGGCTTGCTGTCTGCGCAGCATCGCCTCGGCGATTTCCGGCGCATATGCCAGATGACTGATGCGCGCCTCGAGCACCTCGACACCGGCCTTGTCCAATCGCTCGTGAATCTCAACCCGCAGTTTATCGGAAATATCGGCCGTGCTGCCGCGCAGGGAGATGACATCATCGTCCGAGCTGTCATAGGCATATTGGGTGGCGAGATTTCGGATGGCAGCCTCGCTCTGGATTTTGACGAATTCTTCATAGTTGTCGACTTCGAAGCAGGCCTCGGCCGAATCGACGACTTTCCAGACAACGATGGATGCGATCTCGATCGGATTACCATCGATATCGTTGACTTTCATCTTGCCGGTTTCGAAATTTCGAACACGGAGCGATATGCGCTTTTTGGCATACAGCGGGTTGGCCCAGCGGAGCCCCTCCTGCCGGGTCGAGCCTTTGTATTTGCCGAACAACTGGAGCACGCGCGCCTCGTTCGGGTTAACCATAAACAGCCCGCTCAGAAGGAATATGGCGACGACAAAAATGATAACCGCAACGACCTTGAGAACCGGCGGTAAAAATATGATTCCGCCAATCATGACCAACAGCACGAAAAGCAGAAAAATTAACATCGCCCACCCTGAGGCAACTTTAAGATCACGTTCTTTAATCATGGTAATCTCCTTGTAAAGTGATATCACTTTGATATTACGAAGATATCAGTTTCTGGTTTCATTTTTTCGGCATTTTTGCTCGTTTTCTTATCCTTGATTGAACGATTTATTGGGCGCCATATACCCGAACGTATTCGGGTATATGGCATTAAGAGGGAATCGGACAGTTTCTATGGAATTTTCGCGCAGTCGACCAGTTCGCTGAACGACATAGCCTGAATCTGGCCGGAATCATTAGCGTCAAATCTTATATCCAGCGTGCTTTTGCCGGTATCGGCCAGCCAGCGGTTATTGGCGGGATCCTCTTTTAAAGGAAGCGATGTATTGCCGGGGAAGATCAGGCTGAGTTCTCCGGCCTCGGATTTAACTATAAACGAGACTCCCTGCATGGGAACTGTATAGCTACCGACGATGAGACGGTGCGATTCCGGTAGATCGGCAACTTCAGCGAGGCCGTCCGCCGCGGCGTCACGAGGGAACCGCTGGCGAGAATTAATTGTCAGCATCGTGACCGTGCCGTCGGAATCCTGAGAAAATGAAACAGAGGCCCGAGCCGTCAGGGCGAAAAACCAGTCGCCGTTGTCGTCCGGATCCTTCAGGGCGAAGACCATTTGTCCGGGAATATCGATGGCCAGATGATTATCCTGTGTCAGCACGGTAAAGACATTACCGGGGCCCTGATATTTTCCGATATAGGCGTCATAATCGAGACCGGAGGGTGCGGCCAAGTCCGCATAACTTCCTTCACCGACGGCGAATTCGATAATGCTCATCGTATCAGGATTCAACATGGCGGCATTGGAACTCCAGACCCCGAGTCTGATGTGTCCGCAGTCGACATAGGAGATTTCCTCGACCGTGCAATCAACCGGGATCCAGCCGGCGTCGCCCATGTATACCTCGTTCCAGGCATGCTGGCCGAATGCTCCGCCGTGATCGGGAACATACATGCAGCCGAAGACGCCGCGGGCGGGTATGCCGACGGCCCGGCAGAAGGCCGACAATAAATTCGAATGCGAACCGCATTCGCCGAGGCGCATCTCATATGTTTTTAGGGCCGTAACTCCGCCCGGAAGGTCATAACCGATTTCCTTATTGACCCAGGTACTCAGCTTCGTCATGGCATCCCATGCATTGGTAGCACCATCAGTCAGTTCTTTGGCTTTGGCGATGAGGACTTCCTCGTCCGATTCGATCAAATCGGATGGTTGCAGATACTCCTGCAAGGAATCGACGCCGGAAAAATCGCAGGGGAACGGCGGGGCATTGCTACCGTCGTAGCGGACATGATGAATATCAAACACGCCATTGATTTTATTATCGACGACAGTGCCTTCAAATGACTGTCCCGGGACATTCAGCGTTTCCGGTGTTGCCCACATACCGGCCGGTTGCAGAGATGCCTGCACTTTCATGTGTGAAACGGCCCATGCATTGGGGATAATCGTACCGACGCGCGCAAATATTTTATTATCTAAATCGGCTCGGCCGACTTTGTCCTTGATGCTCGCATCGGCAAGGTACACGCTCCTGACCGGATGTTCCATTTTCAACAGCAGGCCGTCGGTCGGGTCTACCCACATGACAAACTGTATACCGATGTTCTTGTTGAGTGTTTCGAACTTCACGGCATCGTAGGATGTGTCATTCAGGACAATTTTCTCACGACCCAGATTCTTAAAAACGACCGTGTTAAGTTCGCCGTCTATTTCGCTGAATACCTGACACTCTTTTTCGGTCAGGTTATCGTTCACGAAATAATCAAGGACATGAGCGTGCAGGCGCGTGTTTTGCAGCAGGGTTCCGGATGGAACAGCGACAACGCTCGTATCGTTTCCCGGTTGTCCGATTATAGTCATCGAGTCGTTGTGGTAAATCATCTCTGCACCGAGCTTCGTCTGTCCCTGGTCGATCAGGCTGGTGTGTCTGATGTATTGCCCGGTGCTGGGATCGATAGTAAAAGTGAATAAATATTTTCCTTCGATCTGTTTTCCCAGCGCGGTAAAATTCATCCATAAGCTGTCTGACAGTAGTAAATATGTGCGACCTTCGACTTCGGTCGGCGCAATGACGACATGCGCATACCCACAGATGGAGCCATCCTGTTCGATGGCATAGTAATACTCACGAGGTGTCTCTGCAAAGCAGGTCGTGGCAAGGACGAGAAGGAGTATTGACAAACCGATTCGAGGCAGAATAGAGTATTTCATAGCAACCTCCGGTAAAAAGTAAAATGCCTGTCACCGGATAATATCATCCGTCAGGCATATGCCTCATTCGACGTTCATTTATTATGACAAAGAGTGCCCCGATAGAATAAGTCCGTTACTTTGCATCAGGGCGATGGTTATTTCCAAAGTTGAATACTATACCCGGTCGATAGCATAATATTCACTGCCGGGTGTCGATAACGCAAGATTGAATGTAACATAAAGAAGGATAATCGGATGCCACTATAGACTTGTCCTCGGACATTCAAGATTCTATCTTTTATCCAAATAGCGGGTAGTGCATTAGAGTAAATATTGAGAGATTACCGAATTTTATACTCGGGTTGAGATATAAAAGAGTACAACACATTATGCCGGATAAAATGACAGACAGTAATAATAAACAAGGAAGTGGAACTCAGGTAACATTTGCCCGAGACCTCGGTCTCTTCGACGCCACCATGATCGGTGTCGGCGCGATGATCGGGGCCGGTATATTCGTTCTGACGGGAATTGCGGCCGGCGAAGCCGGTCCCGGTTCGCTATTATCGTTTGCGCTCAATGCTGTCGTGACACTCCTGACGGCATTCGCTTATGCCGAACTGGCATCATGTATGCCTCGGGCCGGCGGCGGATATTCCTTTGTTCGCCTTGCCTATCCAGGCGTCATCGGATTCGTCTCCGGCTGGATTCTCTGGTTCGCTTACACCGTTGCATGCAGCCTCTATGCGCTGGGATTCGCGGGGTATTTCTGGGAACTGATTCACAAGTATTTTCCCGGTTTCGGCCACACGGTCGATGATCTCATCGGTACCTATCGCGCGATTCTGGTCGTGACGTTTATGGTCGGCGCAGGATTTACCTGGCTTAATGTTCGAGGCGCCGAGGTGACCGGTAAGACTGAGAATGCTCTCACGGTTTCAAAAATCATCATATTGGGAATCTTCCTCTTTTTCGGTTTAATGGTTATTTTCAAGGAACCCAGTCGCGCCGGCGTGGCACTCACCCCGTTTTTACCGAATGGACTCGGAGGTGTCCTCGTTGCAATGGGATTGACGTTTATCGCGTTCGAGGGGTACGATCTTATTGCGACGGTAGCCGAGGAAATAAAAGATCCGGAGAAAAACATTCCCCGCGCGACATTTCTGGCACTCGGCATCACAGTACCGATTTATCTGCTGATCCTGTTCGTATCGCTGGCCGCGATTGATCCGGGAAATTTATCCGCCTGGCAATTCCTGGGCGAATACAAAGAGACGGCTATTGTGCGGGCCGCCGAGAGTTTTATGCCGGCCATCGGGGTTGTCGTTATCGTCGCAGGCGGTTTACTGTCGACGATGTCGGCGCTCAATGCCACTGTCATGGCGGCCAGCCGCGTGGCCTTTTCGATGGGCCGCGATTTATGGCTGCCCAAGGCGGTCGGAAAAATTCACGCCGTTCGCAGGACTCCGCATATTGCCATTTTCATCACCGGCATCATTCTCGTCGGTATGGCATTGACAATGCCGATCGAGGCCGTCGGTTCGGCCGCCAGTTTGATTTTCCTTTTAATGTTCGCGCTCGTCAATCTCTCCGTCATCGTGCTGCGGCGCAAGTACCCGGAATTGCCGCGAAGATACAAGGTACCGTTTTATCCGATCATTCCGATACTCGGTGTAGCCTTGAATGTGTTTCTCGCGCTGTACCAGTTCAAGTTCCAACCGATTGCCTGGTATGTAACGCTGGGGTGGATTGGCGTTGGTGTCCTATTGTATTATGCCGTGTTCGAAAAGAAATCGGCGGCGCTCAAGCCGCAGGTGCTTATCCCTGAAAAAACACAGCTTGATGAAGTCGTTCCGCGCCGCGTATTGGTCGCGCTGCACAATCCGGACAATATCGAGATTCTGCTTAAGCTGGCCTTCCCGATCGCGCACAATCACGGGGTTCCGGTAGTGGCATTCAGCATTGTCGAGGTGCCGCGACAGGTTCCGGTTTATGATGGTTTGCGCGTAGCGCATCACCGCGAAGCGCTCCTGACCAGGGCGCGCGAAATCGCCTCCGAAATGGGTGAGGAGCTCGATACGAAAATCGTCGTGGCTCACCATGCCGCCGACGGCATTCTGGCGGCGGTGCGCGAACACAACGGCGACACACTGGTGATGGGTTGGAAAGGGCACTCCAATACGCGCGAGCGGCTGTTCGGTGAAATCGCCGACTCGGTTATTCGAAACGTGACCTGCGATCTGGTGATGCTGAAGACGGATAAGAATAAATCATTCAGGAGCTGTCTGCTGCCGACATCGGGCGGTCCCAATGCGCAGATGGCGGCGGCATTCGTACGAGCATTTGCCGATGAGCATGATATTGACGTCACGGTGGGACATATTATTCCTGAACAGCCGACCGATGATGCGCTGAAAGAAGCGAATGAAGACATCGATGCCGCACTGGATATCCTCGGCGGCGAATCAGAGAATCGCTCACGCACACTCATTCCGTCGAACAGCGTCGCGGCGGGTATCGCCAAGGCGGGACTGGCTTTTGACTTAATCGTCATCGGCGCGGCGAAGGAACCGTTCTTCCGCAAGATGCTGTTCGGTCGCATACCGGAGAATGTCGCGAGGTTCTCGCCGTCTGCGGTGATTGTGGTGAAGAAATATGAAGGCGCTGTCAAATCGCTGTTGAAGAAGGCGCTGGGATAAGTAAATATAAAGAGCCGGGATTGACTCCCGGCTCTCTTCAGATTCTAAAAATCATTTTCAAGGACAATGCGATATCTGGCTTTGCCGGCCTTGAGGTGCTCCAGCGCCTCGTTTACCTGCGACATTTTGAACATCTCAATCTGTGGCTTGATGTCATGGCGGGTGCAGAAATCAAGCATGTGGCGTGTCGTGGCGGGGCTGCCGAGCGGCGAGGCCGAAACGGATTTTTGCCCGGTCAATAGCATAAACACCGATACCGGTACCGGCTCCAGTACCGCACCGACGAAGTGCAGCCTGCCTTTGGGGCGAAGCGTATTGATATACAGGTTCCAGTTGAGTGTCACGTTGGCAGTCACGAGTAAGAAGTCAAGACTGCCGGCCGCCGCGGCAAGCTCGTCATCATCGCGGGAATTAACGATATCATGTGCGCCGAATTCTTTTGCTTCCTTGGCTTTGCTTCCTGTCGAAGTGAAGGCCGTGACATGACAACCCCACTTGCTCAGGAATTGGATAGCCATGTGACCGAGGCCTCCGATGCCGACGACGCCGACCCGGTCGGTCGGTTGAATGTTGTACTGGACGATAGGATTGAACACGGTAATGCCGCCGCAGAAGAGCGGTCCGGCGGATTTACCGTCCATGATTTCGGGCAGTTTTATTGCCCAACTCCAATGAGCCCTGACCTTGTTCGCAAAACCGCCGAATCGGCCGACGATCGTCGATTCGGCATTGGCGCATAGATTATGGTCACCCGCCATGCAGGCATCACAGGTCATACAGCTTTTTGAGTACCACCCGAGGCCTACGCGGTCTCCAGGTTTGAGATTGGTGACATTCTGTCCGACCGCGCGCACTGTCCCGACGACTTCATGTCCGGGAACGAGTGGATAGGTGGTCATTTGCCATTCATTCTCGATCATGGATAAATCGGAATGGCAGATGCCGCAGTATTGCACGTCGATATCGACATCTTCCGGCCCAGGGGCATCGAGGGAGTACTCGAACAATTCCAACGGTTTATTTTGCTGAATAACGGCATATGAACTGATTTTACTCACGAGTTTATCTCCTTAATATCAGTTTATGACACTCATTTGGAAGTATTACGGATTGCGCCTATTACACATTTGATGAGTATTGCATTCGGATATGTTCAGGTAATGAATCCGGGCATCTCAATGATTTGGAAAATTCAGATTGATACAATATCGGGGCGGCTTATTATGCCGCCCCGCAAGGTTTTTAGGAGGATTCAGAAATTACACGCTCGTATTCGTTATTACGGACAGCAATCGGTGATCGGCGCTGCGCCGCCTCGGAAAATATAGTTAATAAGGTAGACGGCATCGCCGAGATTGACATCGCCGTCCAGGTTCACTTTGCCGAGACACAACGGATTCGGCGCGGCACCGCCTCTGAAAATGTAGTTTATCAAATAGACCGCATCGCCGAGGTTAACTGAGCCGTCGGCATTGGCGTCACCGCAGGGCAAATCCTGATTGTAAGTAAAGTTCAGAGTCCTGACCGTATCGGGCGCTTCTCCGATTGTGAGTTGTGCATTGCTCGGAGTCGTGAAGTTGGTGAAATCGGGCGGTCTGATTGACCAGTCGCCGTCGCATAAATACAGTGTATAGGTACCGGTCGCGCTGTCGATATAGGCGTTTTGATAGTATCCATCGAGGCCACCGGTTCCGGTGAATGCGGCTACCGTATAGTAAGATGCGTCCAGCGGCAAGGGGATATTTACGACCGATCCGGAAACACGGCAGTGCTTATTATTGAGTATGAAATCGAAGCCGGATGTGTCCTCGGTCACGATGACATGATGCCAGGCCGGCAGACTCGTGTGATTGTCTCCATGCGCACTGATGTAATACTCGCCGGTATCGACATATAGTTCATACAAGCCGCCGTCGCCGACATACACTCCGGCGTTTTTATTCTGGGGACTCCAGGCAGACACAAACATTTCTTCCCAGTTAATCGGGTCATCTTCCGGATCCTGCTGTACAGTACCGGTAACGAGCGTTCCGTCGATCAGGTCGAATGTCACCGTATCGCCCGGCGAAATGTTATAATACGTATCTGTGCGCAGAATTAATGGCGCCGGGATTGGGAAGTCATCGTTTTCCTTGTCGAGCCAGACTGTCCAGTTGGCAGGATCCGTAGTTGAAGCATGAATCGTGCTGATATTATCGGCGCCCAGATTCGTGAAGTTTGCGGCGCGGGCATTCAGAATATACGATGAGGCGAAAACGATATATCGATTCGATGGTGCGCCGCCATTTTCCAGAATCCTGACATATATCGAGGTATCAGGTCTGATGACCGTAAAATCATATTGGAAGCTGCCGACCGTATCCTGATCAAATTGCAGGCCATAGGGGACTATATAATCGTAAAACAGATCACCCTCGTCGACTTCCATTTCCCAGGCGCTCAGTTCATCGGCCGCAAAATAAATCGCATACCGATTGTTCTTGAAGTGCACCTCTTTATACAGTGTGTCAGGATATTGATTATCGCATTCGACTGTCGCATGGGTATTGAGAATCGTGGCATCGTCGTCGCGCAGATATCCATAGACACTGTCGACTGCCGCTTTATAGGCAAAATCAAAATCAGTAACGGTACCTGAGACGGTTGTCAGTCGGCCGACGGGCGAAGAAAAGCCGGTAATAGGAGATGGCTCGACACCGAATGAGAGACCGGAACCGGAAATGGGAATGCGGATGTCGTAAAAGCCATCTGTATCCGTTAGGGCACCGAACGCGGTAGGCCCCTGCGCATCCTGGTACTCGGAGAATACGAAGACGTTTGCCAATAGGGCATCGGGCGCCGTAACTCCGGGAATTGTAATGTGTCCCTGAATGCGATTCGGTGGAGACGGCACGACGGAATTTACAATTGTTCGCTCGGTCGAAGTACTATCTGTTAAATTCATTGCCTTGAAAATGTACATGCCGGGCGGTAGGGAGAGCATGATACTCTCCGATAATATTATGCCGTCCTCCGGGGTTGCATCGGTCGGTGAAATGCCGTCGTATGAGATGGAGGATTCCAGAATTACATCTCCCAACTCATTGATGATGCCATTGCTGTTGACATCATACCAGATTTCAAAGCGGACGGCACTGCCGAGATCACAATTGGCTCCCCAGGCCAGGGTATCACCCTGTGTCAGAGCAGGGCTTGTCGTGTCGCCGTTGACGACGAAAAAGACGTAATCGGTAACGGCAAATGCCGGTTGCGAGACAGACATGATTATGGTTCCGAGACACAGCAATAATAGCCCCAGTGTCCGAAACCCCCGAAAGCAGGAACAGGAGAAGCGCACAGTAAACTCCTTTGACTCAAATTTAAATTACCGAGGCAACAGCCGCCGAAAATTAATTGAAGTCTATGGCGGTGGGATGAGTATATTGCCTATTCAATAATAGAATAAAATGTCATTGGCGGAATTGCAACCGGTTTATTGGAATCCTGGGTCTTTGATGTACCATTGTTTCTCGAGGCTAAAGCCTTGAGGTACCGGGGCAAAAGCAAATTGCCCAAGGCAATGCCTTGCGGTACACAGGTGATATCAATCGCAAGTGCTTGTCGCACACATCCTGAGATTGCGACGTCGCTGGTCCGCCTAGGCGGACGCGCTCCTCGCAATGACCGGTGCTTATGGAAATTTCAATGGAATGATGCAATGATGTCAATATAGCAGGACTATCCGGAAGAGCCCACCCGCTGGGTGGGGTACCGGTTTTCTCAAGGCTAAAGCCTTGAGGTACCGGGTGTAGGCTGGATTTCAAACACTCCCCAGCCCCCTCCTTGGAAAGGAGGGGGAGTAGGTTGTGCTGATTTAATATTCAGTGCTTAAAGCAGATATCTTGAGATTGCGACGCCCTAAGAAGGGCTCGCAATGACGCCTGCTTGTAATAAGTTTTTCAAAAGGCCCTAAAGCCATTGGGCAGGAATATTGCGATCCTGTCAAGGCAATTCATCGTGCTTAATCCGCGGTGGAAATCACCCATTTCGATCCGATATCGCACTGTTGCCGCAGCAACAAATTCAACTGAGCCGCATGGTGCTGGACATGGCGGAGATTGTACAATAACAATTCGGCGAAACTGATGTCGAATTGTCCGAATTTATATTGTTTGGCCGCCAGCTCATCGGACATGTTCCTGATCGTTTCATTGCATTTTTTTCGACCGTGATTCAGATAGGTTAATAACTCATCCTTGGTATAGACGCGAGGCGGCAGGACGCCGGCCGGGTCCAGTTCCTCAAGTCCGAACGGCGCCGGAGGGATATAGTCCTTACGATCCGGGGTGAGATAGTAATCCAGCCAGAACAGGCAATGCGAGGCCGAGTACCAGAATGCAAACCAGTCGGATTCCTTGCCCCACAGGTCATCGGGACAGGCCTTGATGGCGTTTTCCATCGTCGTGATGGCGGCTCCGAACTGGCGGCGAATGATATCTTTTGAAAATTGGTCCATGCGGTCGATCCTTTCTGCGTATGTACTCTTGTCAGAGGCATATGGTACGAATAATCGAGCAGTCTCACTATCACAAATTGACATTGCACTCCGATGCGCCGCCTCGTTTATTATAACAGTATCTCATTCATCCCAAGGGGAGGATTCGTGGAAGCGAAAACCGTAGCTCAATCTCGAACGGTCAAGGCGATGCTGGTGTTGCCGCCGGATTCCAATGTGCTGGGAACGATGTTTGGCGGCAAGGTCATGAATTATATTGACGATATCGCCTCGATCGCCGCCTATCGCCATGCCCGCCAGCAGGTCGTCACCGCCTCGACCGACTCGGTCGATTTCCTGCGCCCGATTCTGGTCGGCGAAATGGTCTGCATGGAGGCCTTCGTATCCTGGACGCATAATACGTCGATGGAAATTTTCGTCAATATCATCAGCGAGGATTTGAAGACCGGGGCGAGGAAAATCTGCGCGACCTCATTTCTGACCTTTGTCGCCATCGATGAGCACGGTAAGACGCAACCGGTCGAGCCGATTGTGCCGGAATCCGAGTTCGAGAAAGAGTTATATGCGACGGCCCCGGCTCGATATGAGCGGCGGATGGAGCGGCGGGATCATTCGAAACAGCTGGCTAAGAAATTCTCCGACCGGAGGTTGAAAGGAGCACAGTAGGGAACGGGACCTGTATTCGTACCTCTGCCGTCAATCAACCACCCCCCTGTTCAAACCAGACATGGGTAACAGATTAAACCGGTCACATGGGTAACAGTATCTTGGTAGTTATTTTGTTATTTGTTACGTTCATATCGCTTCTTTGTTTTCCTAAGATGAATGATTTTACATTCGGCAACATCAAGCTGTGCCAGGCGGATAGGCCCGAAGTAAATATCCAGGCGTTGTTCCGTCACCTGCCGCAGTCCGATTGTCTGTCCGGCCAGAATTTCAGTCAGGTAAAGATGTTTTCCCTTCCATTTGATATCTCCCTGATGATGTACCTTTCGAGTCACCATATCATCGGGGTAGCCCATCTCCGGCAGAATCTCGGGATAGGGTCGCGGTGAGCTTTGATACAATTCAGCCGGGAACCGCTGGTCGATGGATTCATGTGGCCGTTCGTGATTAAACTCATAACAGAATTGATCGAAGACTGCCTGTTGACGCTCCCACGTTGATTGCGGCGGTTTACACGTGTCGTGTTTCAATGTCCGATGCATACGCTCATGTCGCGGGTTCTGCTGCGGTTTCCCCGGCATAATCCGTTCCGGAATAATGCCTAAGCGAATCCACCATACCGATAACCGAGACAATCCGCCAACGGCTGTCGTCGCGAACGGTGCTCCATTGTCGGTCCGAATTGCTACCGGCACCCAAAACTCACGAAAGGCATGCTCAAAAACGGGCTGCATGGAGTGGTGAGTCGCCGGACGAACCAATTGGCACCGCAGGATATAGCGGCTGTAGTTGTCGGTTATCGTCAGGGGATCACAGCGGTCACCGTTCCGGGTCAAAAACCATCCCTTTAAATCGGCGCTCCAGACGGCATTGGGATAATCACACCCGGCCAGCGGATATTCGTATGGAGGGCTCTTCCGACGCCGCTTCCGAGGAACAACCAGCCCATGTCGTTTTAAGATAGCGCCTATCGTACTGACGGCCGGCCAGGCAATAGCCGGGTCGGTCAGTTCCAAAATGCGGCGCACTTTCTTCGGTCCTTTCTTGACCAAACCGCTTCGAGCCGCTGCCAAAATTGCGGCCTCTATCTCCGGCGGTGTCTTACGTGCCTGATGATATGGTGCCCGAGAACGCTCATTGAGACCTTCCGCTCCTTCGCTCCTGTAGCGATTGAGCCATTTGTATCCGGTTTTGCGGCTGATGCCAAAATGCAGGCAAAGAGTAGTCATTGTATACACTTCTTCCAGATACATGCCAATAAATTTAATCCGTTCGTCCATTGGTCTACAGTCCATCCACGGCATAATCTCTCCTCTCATGATTATGCCATCTAAAACTGTTACCTATGTCTCCGGTTCAAACTGTTACCTATGTGACCGGTTTGTACCCCCCGGCCCCCTCCTTGGGAAGGAGGGGGAGCAAATAGCCACTCACTCATTCGTGGCGTGTTGAAATATTCATTTTCCCAAGATAAAGTCGCGGGGTACGCAGATACAATCTATCGCAATTGCTTGTTGCATAAATCCTGAGATTGCCACGTCGCTGGTCCGCCTAGGCGGACGCGCTCCTCGCAATGGGCATAATGTTCAAAAAATGTTGGTAAATTCTTTGTAACTATATATTACAATTAGGGTTTTACGGGATATATCTGAGAGGTCTAGGAAAATGGCTAAAAAAGGTTCTGTCTGCATTGTGGAACATACGGTGCCATACGGTATGGATATAGTCAAGAGAAACAGCGGTGGTGGTGCCCGTCATGTCATCGCACGTTTGTTCTCAGAGGTATCGGAAAGCGTCGTGAACAGCAAAGGGTTTGGTTCGAACGCTGGATAACTGAAGGTTATACCATTCGACAATTGATGGCTCACAGCGGTTATAGTCAAAGTACAGTTAGACGCATTATCACCTATTGGCTTGATAGACCACCGAAGACTTCGGTTGACCTCACCCGCTTCAAGTACTTGGTTCTTGATGGCACCTACCTGATAAAACGGCGTGTCGTCGTCGTTGGTTTGGCTGACCCAGTTGCCAAGAGCCTTGTCGCCGGCAGCTATGGTCTCAAGGAAGGTGAAGCGCGCATGCGAGACTACTGTTTGAGATTGCGGCATGAAGGGCTCATGCCTGTCAGCATCACGATTGACGGGCTTCGGCAGGTGCATACGATGCTGGAGGATGTGTGGCCGGAGGCATGCATTCAACGTTGTCTGGTGCATATTCAGCGGCAAGGGCTTTCCTGGTGCCGACGTGATCCCAAAACAGCAGCCGTCAAACATCTCCGTCGTTTATTCTGTCGTGTCATGGATATCTCAACCGTACATCAACGAGATGAATTTCTTGCCGCTTGGCAAGCATGGGAGGAGCAATATGGATACCCCATCGCCAGCCGTCCAAGCCGAGGAAAGGTCTTCTCCGATGTCAAACGAGCACGTTCCTTACTTCTCTACGCACTGCCACACATGTTTCACTATCTCAACGATCCCTTGATTCCAAATTCTACTAACTGGATCGAGGGATACTTCAGCAGGCTCAAGGCTCGATATAGACAACACCGTGGATTATCCAAAAACATCGAGCCAACTACTTCGCCTGGTACTTTCATCTGTGTAAAACATGATTCTTACCAACAAAAAAGAACATTATGCCCGCAATGACTGGCTTTTTCAGCGCGCTCTTCTGTGAGTGGGATGAGATAAGTTATTAGCGCTATCAATATCCTCAATGGCTGGATTTTTGGCCATTTGTATCCCTTACAGAAAAATCATATTTAAATCGCAAAAGCATTCGTATTTAAAGTATGTTGGTCGCCAATGAGATAAGCGAGAATTCTTCTAACATATTTTTAGGAAACAATTTGCGGCCAAATGCACTTATAAATGTACAGGTATGATTATTCGGCGGGACCCGTCCCCCAGGGAGTTATAATGACCGATTATAGATCCACGAAGGATTTGAGTGAAATAGAGTTCGAAAACAAGGAATGGCTGGAATCTCTCGATTATGTCTTCCGCAATCAAGGCCCTGACCGGGTTCGCGAAATTATCGGGCGACTCCACAACCGTGCTCGCGTCCACGGCGTGAGTCTGGAACAGCCGCTGACGACCCCCTACATCAACACGATTCCGCTTGAGAAACAGGCCGTCTTTCCGGGCAGCCGGGAAATTGAGCGGCGGATCAAGAGTATCGTCCGCTGGAACGCCATGGCGATGGTCGTCCGAGCCAATCGCGCTACCAGCGGTATCGGCGGGCATATCTCGACATTCGCCTCGTCGGCGACGCTGTATGAAATCGGATTCAATCATTTCTTCCGAGCCAAAAACGACAAGCAGGACGGCGATGTCATCTATTTTCAGGGGCATGCCGCGCCGGGGATCTATGCACGAGCTTTTGTCGAAGGCCGCCTGTCCCAACATCAACTTGTGAATTTTCGGCGCGAACTGCAAGAAGGCGGCGGACTGTCATCCTATCCGCATCCCTGGTTGATGCCGGACTTCTGGCAATTTCCGACCGTGTCGATGGGGCTGTCATCCATCATGGCGATTTATCGCGCGCGCTTCATGCGCTATTTGGAAGACCGCGGTCTCAAACCAAAATCGGATTCCAAGGTCTGGGCATTCCTCGGCGACGGCGAACTGGATGAACCGGAATCCCTCGGCGCGATAACATTGGCGGCTCGCGAGCAGCTCGATAACCTGATCTTTGTCGTCAACTGTAATCTCCAGCGCCTCGATGGTCCGGTGCGCGGCAATGGAAAAATTATTCAGGAGCTGGAAGCGGCATTCCGTGGGGCAGGCTGGAATGTGATAAAAGTCATCTGGGGCGCCGACTGGGATCCGTTATTGGCCGCCGATACCGATGGCTTATTAGTCGACCGCATGGGGGAAGTCCCCGATGGGCAATATCAGTTGTACACCGTGTCTGATGGTGATCTTATTCGCAAGGATTTCTTCGGCAAGCATCCAAGGCTTCTCGAATTAGTGAAAACATACACCGATGAGCAGTTGCAGAAACTCCGCCGCGGCGGCCATGATCCGGCCAAAGTGTATGCGGCGTATCGTGCGGCGGTTGATCATGAAGGCGCACCGACCGTGATTCTCGCTAAAACCATCAAGGGGTATGGTCTCGGAGAGGCAGGCGAGGGGCGCAATGTAACGCATCAGCAGAAAAAGCTCAACGAGGCGGAACTGCGCGAATTCCGCAGCCGCTTCGGTATCCCGCTATCGGATTCTGAGGTCGTCAAGATGCCGTTCTATCGTCCGGCCGACGACAGCGAGGAGATGAAATACCTGAAAGAGCGCCGGAGAATCCTTGGCGGCTATGTGCCGCAGCGTACCGTCACCGCGCCGGGAATCGATTTGCCGGATGAGAGCATCTTTACGGAATTCCACGAGGGGAGTGGCGACCGGCCGGTTGCGACGACCATGGCGATGGTGCACCTGCTCGGCAAGCTGCTCGCCGATAAAAATATCGGAAAGCAAATCGTGCCGATTGTGCCCGACGAGGCGCGCACCTTCGGCATGGAGGCGCTGTTCCGCAAGGTCGGTATCTATTCGCGACTGGGACAGTTGTATGAGCCGGTCGACAAGGAAAGTCTGCTGTACTACCGTGAGGCGGTCAACGGGCAGATTCTTGAAGAAGGCATCACCGAGGCCGGGTCGATGTCATCGTTTATCGCGGCCGGTACGGCATACTCGACGCACGGCATCAATATGATTCCGTTCTTCATTTTCTATTCGATGTTCGGCTTCCAGCGCATCGGCGATTTTATCTGGGCTGCGGCCGATTGCCGCACGAAAGGATTTTTAGTCGGCGGAACATCCGGCAGAACGACTCTTGCCGGCGAAGGACTTCAGCATCAGGACGGTAACAGCCATCTCATTGCGCTAACCGTACCGAATGTCCGCGCGTACGATCCGGCGTTCTCATATGAACTGGCTATCATCGTCAAGGATGGCATCGAGCGTATGTTCGTCAAGAATGAGGATATCCTCTACTACATCACCGTGATGAATGAATTCTACACGATGCCGCCCATGCCGGACGGTTGCGAAGAAGGCATCCTGCGTGGCATGTATAAATTTAAAGAGTCATCAAAAAAACGGGTGAAAGTCAAGGCGCATCTGTTCGGCAGCGGTTCGATTCTGACCGAGGCGCTCAAGGCGCAGGAGATTCTGGAGACTGATTTCGATATCGCGGCCGACGTGTGGAGTGTCACCAGTTACAAACAATTGTACTATGATGCCGTCGATTGCGAGCGGCACAACCTGCTGAACTGGCAGGAGAAGGCAAAGACGCCATACATTACAGAATTGTTGGAAAAGGAAAGCGGTGTATTTATCGCGGCGTCGGATTATGTCAAGGCGCTGCCGTTATCGATTGCCAAATGGGTGCCCGGACCAATGGTCGCACTGGGTACCGACGGTTTTGGCCGCAGTGAAACGCGTGCCGACCTGCGCGACTTTTTCGAAGTCGATGCGCGGCATATCGCCTTCACGGCTATCGTGTCACTGGTGCGCGAAGGTAAAGTTAAAGAAGATGTTGTTAAAAAGGCGGCCCGTAAACTGGGAATCGTCGCGGACAAAGCCAATCCGCTGTTTGAATAAATAAAGAAGGTTACCGAATGATCAAAGATATCAAGATTCCGGACATCGGAGAAAAAGTCGAATCGGGGCAGGTCGTGGATATCCTCGTTAAGGTCGGCGATGCAGTGCAGCTCGACCAGGGGATTCTGGAAATGGAAACGGATAAGGCCGTCGTTGAAATCCCGGCCGAGGACAGCGGCGTCATCACCGAGATTCTGGTCAAGGAAGGTCAGGTCGTAAAAATCGGTGAAGTCGTGGCGCGCATCGATACCGAGGGTAAACAACAGGCCGCGGCCCCAGCCGAAGAGGCAAAACCAAAGACCGAGGATATTCCGCCGCCACGAGTAGAAACGCCTCCGGTCAAAGAGGAAGCACGAAAGCCCGAACCGGTCATGGAGCAACCGGTGCAGAAATCGGCTCCAATTCCGAAACCGGCGCCGAAGGATTCCGCACCGCCAAAGCAACCGATCGATATTCCCGCATCGCCGTCGGTGCGACATCTGGCTCGCGAGTTGGGTGTCGATATCACTAAAGTTACCGGCAGCGGTCCGGGAGGGCGCATTACTTCCGATGATGTGAAGCACTTCGTGCATCATGTCGTCGAAGATGAGACGGTTGTGCCGCAAGCTTCGATGACTCCGAGCAACATGCCGGATTTCGGACAGTGGGGAGCCATCGAGCGTGTGCCACTGTCTCAGGTGCGCAAACTGATTTCGCAGAGCACGGCCAATTCCTGGGCGACGATTCCGCATGTTACTCAGTTCGATGAAGCGGATATATCGCATGTCAATGCCTTCATCGAGAAGCACAAGAACACGGTTGCCAAGGCGGGCGGCAAGCTGACTGTGACTGCCGTGCTGCTTAAAGTAATGGCGTCGGCTCTGAAAAAATTCCCGAATTTCAATTCCAGTATTGATGTGCAAAACGGCGAATTGATTCTGAAAAAGTATGTGCACATAGGAATAGCGGTCGACACCGACCGGGGATTATTGGTTCCGGTCATCCGCGATGCGGATAAAAAGGGCATCGTGCGGTTGGCAATGGACCTGAAAGATATCGCCGACCGGACGCGGGAGAGAAAAATCAAGCCGGATGAATTGGACGGCGGAACATTTACGATTTCGAATCAAGGCGGTATCGGCGGAACGAATTTCACGCCGATCGTCCTATGGCCGCAGGTCGCGATTCTCGGTGTCAGCCGCACAGCCGACAGGCTTGTCGATGAAGGCGGCGATATCGTCAAGCGGCAGTTTTTGCCATTGTCGCTGTCGTATGATCATCGCGTCGTCGACGGCGCGGATGCGGCTCGGTTCCTGCGTTGGGTGGCCGAGGCGCTGGAGTCGCCACTGGTGATGCAATTGGATGAGTAAACAAGCGAAGGTAAAATAGATATGTCGGATACAAAAAAAGTCGCCGTCATCGGCGCAGGACCGGGCGGATATGCCGCCGCATTCATGGCGGCCGATCTGGGAATGAGTGTCACGTTGATCGATCCCGAGGTCAATCCGGGTGGTGTGTGTTTATATTATGGATGCATCCCTTCCAAGGCGCTGCTGCATGTGGCGGGTTTAATAAACGAGAGCGCCGAGGCGAAAAACTGGGGCGTGACATTCACTAAACCGAAAGTGAACCTCGATAAACTCCGCTCGTGGAAAAACGATGTCGTGTTAAAGCTCACCGGAGGTCTTGGGCAGTTGAGTAAGCAACGCAAGCTGACCTACATCAAAGGCACGGCGACATTTGTCGATAACACGACGCTGGAAATCACATCCGGGGGCAAGAAAACCAATCATCAATTCGACAATATCATCCTCGCGACAGGTTCGCGTCCGGCGACAATTCCGATCGCCCAAAAGTTTACATCGCGTATCATGGATTCTACTCGCTCGCTGGCCCTCAAGGATATCCCGAATAAACTGCTGGTTATCGGCGGCGGGTATATCGGGCTGGAGATGGGAACGATATATGCGAGCCTCGGTTCGAAGGTGACGGTCGTCGAAATGACCGATGGCCTCCTGCCCGGAGCCGATCGCGATCTGGTGAAGGTGCTGTCGAAGCGAGTCGAGAATCTCTTCGAGGCCGTTCTGTTGGAAACGAAAGTATCAGATATCAAAGAGCAGAAGAATGGCGTCAAGGTCGAGTTCGAAGGGAAGCATGCCAAGAACGCCGGCAAGCTGTATGACCGAGTGTTGCTGGCCGTCGGGCGGACGCCGAATTCTACCGGTCTGGGACTGGAAAATACGAAAGTAAAAATCAATGACCGAGGCTTCGTGCAGGTCGATGAGCAGCGCCGCACGGATGAGCCGAACATCTTCGCCATCGGTGATGTCACCGGCGAGCCGATGCTGGCGCACAAGGCAACACATGAGGGCCGCGTGGCGGCATCGGTTATCGCAGGGAAGACCGCTGCATATGAACCGAAAGCCATCCCGGCTATCGTTTTCACCGATCCGGAAATCGCCTGGTGCGGTCTGACCGAAGTGCAGGCGAAAAAGGAAAATCGCACTATCAAAGTTGCGCGCTTCCCGTGGGCGGCATCGGGCCGAGCCGCATCGCTGGGGCAGACCGACGGTGTGACGAAACTCATCATTGATGCCGATACCGACCGGGTGCTCGGGATGGGAATCGCCGGACATGGCGCGGGCGAATTAATTGCCGAGGGTGTGCTGGCTATCGAGATGGCGGCGACGGCCGAGGATATCGGTTTGTCGATTCATCCGCATCCGACGCTGTCGGAAACGATAATGGAGACGGCCGATTTGTTGTATGGTTTGAGTACGCATTATCATCGGCCTCAGAAGAAGTAACGATAGTATTTTGTGGTTGGCGTCCGTCCCTGTACACCAAAAAGCTTTGATTCGTAGGGCGGATTTTTCTTACAATCCGCCAAGTATATTTATGATTGAGGCATTAATCATAATGGCAGATTTGAAGACAAATCTGCCCCACTGACTGGCATACGTCCTCGTGCGCCAACAGGGTCAGAATCGTAGGGCGGATTCTTCTTATAATCCGCCAAGTATATTTATCAATACGGAATTAATCAAAATGGCAGATTTGAAGACAAATCTGCCCTACTGACTATCATATTAATTATGATAAGGATTTAAAATGAATATGTTTTTGCTTCCCTGTCAGAAAAAAGAGTTGTATAAATCCTGTAGTGGATCTGAGGAAATTGATAAAAGAATTAGTAGGGAGATATGCGCATGAGACAGAGTAACATTGTTTTTTGGGTAATGCTACTATTTGTATTGGGGTTTTTATCGCAATTGTCATTTGCACGTTTTGTTTCGGTTGATCCGATGGCAAGTGACTTGCCGTCGTTCAGTCCTTATAATTATTCTCAGAATAATCCAATAATACGGATTGACCCTGATGGTCTTACCGATATTGTATTTACGGTGAATCGAACGACTGAAACCGAGAATTCCACAGTTGGTAATTACAAGCTTAGTAACAGTGGAGACAAGAACACCTTAAGCGGTGCCACATTGGAACTTCCTGCAAACAAAAACCTTGCAAATAAAAGTAGAATTAATGCAGGCACGTATAATGCATCGCTGAGAACCAGTAAGGGTACTTTCAATTATCCCAGAATTGAATTAAGCGGAGTTAGAGGAAGAAGCAATATTGTTATACACCGCGGGAACGCCCCTAAGGACACAAAGGGTTGCATACTTGTCGGTAAGACAGCCGGCAAAGATAAGGTCAATAAATCGAAGGCAGCACTTACTGAAATCACTAACTATATTGAAAAAATAAAAAAGGCAGATAAAAAGAAAGGCGAAAAAACCACTATTAAGGTGGTTGTGAATGATCCTCCAAAGAAGGAAACCAAGGAAGAAAGTAAATGAGTAACAAAAAGTATCAGAGGTCCCTTGTTGCGTTTTGTTTCGTGTTTCTCCTGGCGATATTTACGATACCGATAAATTGCCAAAACTCACGGGATGATTCGGGGTTATCTGTACCCATTTATGATGACGGATGCAAATATCTAATGAAAGCAATGCACCAGGAATGGTCAAAAGCGGATGGAGAGCTTGATATAGTTTTCTGTAAGAAAATGATTTGGGCGGTGCTTCTAGATCCGAATGCGTTTTATAGAGAGTTTTCAGCTGACTCCGTTCAATATGAAAGATTTTTGAACTGTATAATGTACAACGCATTTAGAAATTATAACGATACGACCACATCGCAACTTGAGAAGTTACGCCTGGTGGCAATAGGCAGGCTCCAGGAACAAACCTATTCTATCGATTCCAATTATATCAGATTTCACGAGGAACTCATTGATAAAATCAGGCATGTAATCCCTGACTTTGTAGATTAGCAGTTTGAAGGCATGTGACGTTTTAAGTTAATAGCAAGCTGGACGGTATAAAATTCAAACTGCTTATTGACTATTCATTAATTGCGTGGAGTGATCCTGATTTACAGTATTTATAATAGCTTATTTCCTTATACTTCTCTATATGTACATCCGATTGACCAACAACAAGAGGCAAAAATTATTACAACTTAGATTGCCGGCAGATTCCTCTGAAATCCTCCATCAAGGAATTGGAAATATATCTCGTCATTCTCATGAATATGGGGATCCCGAAAGAAGTCAGATATATACTGTCCGGAGCCCCTTTCTGGTTGCCGTATGAAAGACCACTTTTCGGTATTGGTGTGGCTCATTGATGTAAACTACTTATGAATTCCGGCGGGCTTGGTCCGAGCCCGCCGGAATGTGGGGAGGAGTGGAAGACTGTTACGAATCGCTCTCAGTCATCGCACCCGAGATTCTCTGCCAGTCGTACCATGCGGCCAGGTATTCGAACACCGCCGAGTAATATCCGACCGTGGCCTGGTCTTTTGCGACGCGGGCATCTTTCAACTCCAATTGTGTCGTCAATCCGACCTTGGATGTCTTTTCCGCTATAGAGAATGCCTTATTCGCGGTCTCGAGCGATGCCTTGGCTGATGCGATGCGCGCGTGCGCCTCGGTCAGCCGCAATTTAACTCCCTGCAATTGCTTTTCCACATCATCGCGGAAGCGGGACAGTTCCAGCCGTGATTTTTCCAGCCGCACATTCGCCTGCCGCACTCTGGCGCGAGTTTCGCCGCCCTGAAAGATGGGCACGGACAGAACCAGTCCGACCGTCCACGAGTTGTTCTCCTCTTCCAGTTTGAAATCATTCGACTGGGCGGCATAGCCGTATCCGGCGACCGCGGAGAGCGACGGGAAATAGGCCGAGCGCTGGGCGCTGACGTCGGTTTTGCGCAGACGCTCCTCCCACAAGAGCGCATTGTAATCCGGGCGTTGTTCCAGCACGATATCAAGGCCGACATTTGTCGGCATATCGGGATAGGTGTCGAGCGATCCTATGAGTTTAATTTCGGTATCAACCGGTATGCCGGCCAGATTCTTGAGATCGATCAAGGCCAGATCGAGATTGCGCTTCGCCGACGCGGTTGTCGGGACGCGCTCGCGATACCGCGATTCCGCCTGCAACAGCTCAAACTCCGATGCGAGGCCGTTGTCGAACTTATTCTTGGTGTCAATGTAGTTATCATAGGCATTCTGTTCGGACATCGCGGCGACCTCGACGACCTTTTCCAAGAGCAGCGTCTGCGAAAACGCCTGTTTGGCCAGCGTCATGATTTGCTGATAGGTCGCATCATATATATAGTCGGTCATTTTGCGATACTGCTTGGCTGCCTCGATGGCATTGAATACGGTTGGACTGAACAGTGTCTGCCTTAGTGACACACCGGCGGCGTATTCGTTATTGCGGTTGGCATCGACCTTCATAATGCCATCCTCACCGGTTAGAGACGACAAATCCATGTACATATATGTGTCGCTCAGATTGCGCGTGTATGATGCCTGCGCCGAGACATGCGGCAGGGCCAGCGAGATCGCCTCGCTCTTTTGTGCATCGGCCTCCTCGCGATCCTTCTGCGCCAGTTTGAGGTCTTTGCTGTACTGTTTGACCAGTGATGCGAAGGAATCTATGGTCAATTCTCGGGGCTCAGCCGCTCCCGCGGACTGAGCCAGTATCAGAATCACTGCTGTCAATAGGACCGAGAATCGAATGCTTTTCATATGTATCATATCTGCCCCACTTCTGTTTTTTGCTTTTTCGCGAACAGATTGGCCAGTACAGGAATCACAACCAGTGCCAGCAGGGTCGAGGCGATCAAACCGCCGATACTGACCACACCCATCGACTGGCGAATCTCTTTTCCCGATGCGCCCAAGCCGAGGGCCATCGGCAGCATGCCGAGGATAATCGCTAAAGTCGACATGATAATCGGGCGCATCTTGGCCGGGCAGGCCTCCAGCAACGCCTCGGTCATGCTCTTCTTTTGATCGCGAATCAATTGGTTGGCAAAATCAAGTTGCAGGATTGCATTGTTGACTACGATGCCGAGCAGCATCACGATGGCCATCATTGAGATGGAATTCATCGATACGCCGGATATGACCAGCGCACTGAAGACGCCGATGAAGGCCAGCGGCACGGTGCCGAGAATAATCAGCGGTTGCGTCAGGCTCTCCAAAATCGCCGCCAGCAGCATATAAGTGAGAATGAGTGCGATGAGGAAAGTGCGCATCATGTCGGCCAGTGTTTCATTCATCAGCTTGACGTTGCCCTGCCAGACATAGTGGTACCCGGCGGGCAGTTCGAAGTCGGCGAGGCGGAGGTCCATCTCGTTTGTTATATTACCCAGCACGAATCCGGGCGCCACGTTGGCGGTTATCAGAATCGATTTCTGTCGATTGTAGTGTTCGATTTTAGAATATCCGCCGGCAAAGGATAAATCGGTCAATTGTTCCATGCGATAGGTACCGGTCGGCGCGACAACTGTGAGATTGGCGATTTCCTCAGGCGTGTCGACGGCCTCGTCAACCATTGATAACCGAATATCATATTCCTCTCCCAAATCGCGGTAGCGCGTCGTGACGACTCCTTCGATAGCGCTGCGCAGCGTGATCGCCAGATCGTAGACGGTTAATCCGGCATCGGATAGTTTCTTTCTGTCCGGGTGCAGTGTAATTTCCGGTTTGCCGGGGCGCGAGCTGGAATTGAGGCCGACAATCCCCGGGATATCCTCGACCGCCGCCATCGTACGATTGGCATACACCTCCAGCGTGTCCATGTCAAGCCCGGTGACGACTAATTGGATGGGACTTTCTCCGGTCCCGACCGACGATACCGGCAGTACGCGAATCATGGCATTCGGCAGTTGTGAAAAGTCCTCGGTAAATTTAGCCGCCATTTCATCCGTGGTTTCCTTGCGTTGAGTGGCATTGACCAGTTTTACTTTGACTTTGGCCATGTTGGTGCCGGTGTTAGTCGTATTGATTCCACCGATTGTCGTGAGTGTGTACTTCACCTGTTTATATTCATGAAGTTTGTCTTCAATTATGCGCACGAGATCGGCGGTTTGATCGAGTCGATATCCGAGCGGCATTTCGATCTCAATATTCATGTCGCCTTCGTCCATGCGAGGCATGAAGTCAAATCCGACCTGCCCGCCGAGACCAAAGCCGATGATCAGCAGCACGAGTGAAAATCCGATAAAGCCCAAACCGCGCTTTTTATTTCTCAGGAAGTACTCCAGCGTCGATTTATATTTTCTCTCGATCCATGCGACGAAGCTCTCGGACATTTTGCCCATCGCGCCGCCGGTGCCGAGTTTCTCAGGCAGGATTTTCGATGCCATCATCGGGACAAGCGTGAACGACATAAGCAGGCTGAATACCGTCGCATAGACGACTGTCAGTCCGAACTGCCGGAAGAAAGTGCCGACAATACTGGTCATATTGGCAATCGGCAGGAACACGACGAGGTTGGTCAGTGTGGCCGCCATGACCGCGGCGACTACTTCGGCTGTGCCTCGGCTCGCTGCCTCGACCTTGTTTTTGCCGAGATTCTTGTACCTGAATATGTTCTCGATAACGACAACCGAGTTCGATACGAGAATTCCGACCGATGTCGACAGCCCCATCAATGACATGATATTCAGAGTGAATCCTGACATTTGCAGCAACATGAAAGTCGACAGAATCGACATCGGCATCGACAGGGCGACGATAATCGTCGAGCGAAGGTCATGGAGGAAGAGCAGGAGAATGATCGCAGTCAGGATAACGCCCAGGATAATCGTCGAAAGGGTATCCTCGACCGTATCCTCGGCAAAGGTCGAGTTATCCGTCGCCAGATTCAAAGATAACCCCTCCGGCACCAGCTTGCGCAGTTCCGGAAGACGATCTTTCAATTGATGCGCGATTTCGACGGTGTTGCCGTCGTCGCTTTTCAGAATTCCCAGTACGACGACATTATCGTTGCCGGTTCCGGTGACATTATCATAAAAAGCTGTGCGCTCAGTGACATCGGCGCCGGTATCTCGCACGACACCGATATCGGAAATTCGCTTCGGACCGGCCGCAGTAGGATATTCAAGATTCTCGATGGTCTGAAGGTCAGTGAACTCACCTTTCATGCGAACCGAAATATCCTGCGTGCCGCGCTTAAAACTGCCGGCGGGCATATCGAGATTTTGCGCCTGCAGCCATTGCGCGAGTTGATTCAGCGAGATGTCGTTTTGATAGGCGACCTGCTTGAGCAGTTCGATCTTTATTTCACGCTCGGCGCCGCCGGAGATTTCGATATTTGCCACGCCGTCGATTTGCGACAGCTGATTCTTGAGTGTCTTGTCTGCGATATCGTACAGCTCGGTCGGAGGAATATCGCCCGAGAGGACGAGTTCGAGCACCGCCTCGCGCGTCGGATCCCATTTCTGAACGATGGGACGGTCGGCATCATCAGGCAGATCGTTTAAGATACCGTCTATTTTATCCTTCACCTCCTGGCTGGCGATATCCTCATCCTTATTAAGGTGGAACATGATGAGGACGAAGCTGACGCCTTCCATAGAGAAGGAGCGCATGTAATCGATGTTCGAGACGGACGATACGGCATCCTCGATCGGCTTGGTAATCTGCGTTTCGATTTCCTTCGGGCCCGCTCCGGCATAGACGGTCTGGATGGTAATCGCAGGAAGCGCAATATCCGGCGTCAATTCGAGATTCAGCCCGAAGTAGGCCAGCGTTCCGAAGAGCAAAAACACCAGCAGGATCATGGTCATCATGATCGGGCGCTTTATTGATGTATTCGAAAGAAACATATTCTACACTCGTGTTTAACGGTTAATGATCGGAGTTTTCGTTTCCTGTGGAATTGTCAACCGATGCATGCGCCGTCGGATCGGATATGATTTTCACCAGCGCACCGGACTCCAGTTGCATCTGGCCTTCGGTAATAAGCGTATCACCGGCAGAGAGGCCTTCCAGCACTTCGACGGACAGGAGACTCGTTTTTCCGAGTGTGACATAGTGTTTTTCCGCTTTATTGCCTTTGACGATGAATACATAGGGGCCGAATTCATCGCTCATGATATTCTTGCGCTCGGTAACGATTGCGGCATCATTCGAATACACGTTGATATTTATATCCGCGGTCGTGCCGCTCGGCAGCAGGGAAGAGGGGTTGTCGAATTCGACGATAGCGCCGAAGGCCCGGCGATGGACATCCGCCGACCGGTCGACCTGAACGATCTTGCCGGTTAGTTCGCGGCCCTGCCATTTGGCATGGGCGGGTAATCCGACGGAGATGTTTTCGATTTCGGTGTCGGGAATCCATACCTGCGCTTTCAGCCTGTCGGTACGGGACACGGTAAACAATTTGTCTTCCTTTTCGACGTTGTCGGATTCGCGTACATTGAGCTGTGTCAATACGCCACTAAACGGTGCGCGAACGAGCACCGACTGCTTCACGGCATCCCAGTTCGCCTCGGCAACTCGGAAGGAAGCCTCGGCATCGTCATAGGCTTGCTGCGATAATCCGCCGGTTTCGAAATACTGCTTCATTCTATTGAATCGCGCCTGCGCATTTTCGAATTGAACCTTGGCCTGATAATAATTGGCCGTCGGATTATCCGTGGGGAACTCTATAATGACGGCGTTCTTCTCGACATAATCACCGACCTTAGCGTTAATTTTATCGATTCGGTCGGCAATCATCGCGAATTCCGACGATTCGATAATACCGGACAGGACGGCGGTATACTCTTTTTCCTGCACAAACGCTTGCGGAGTAACTTCTTCGACCCGAACCGGCACGCCCTCTTCGGCGTAAATCTGCTCCATACTCCGGGTCTGAGTTTCGCCGTCGGAACATCCGCTGACGGCGAAGATGGTGAGAATTAATGCCAATATTGTCATCTGTATCTTGGCCATTTGGTCAGTCCTTTATCTTTCGGTTAATAAGTGTAGGTACAACGCATGTATATACACTTATATGTCGTATAGTCAAAATTGTGTTGACCATTAGATTTCCTCAAAGCCGAGATTGGCGATGATTTTATTCAGGATTCTCGTCGTCTCGGCTATTTCTTCTTTCGTGATATCTTTATATGCCATTTGATCGAACTCCTCGGCATGGACCTGCACCTGTTCAGTCATTTCCCGGCCGACGTGAGTCAGGTAAACCAGTTTGTTCCGGCCATCGGTTTTATCGGGCACCCGGATAACCAGGTTCCGACGCTCCAAACCGTCTATCATTCTTGAGATTGTGGTCCTCTCGCGATCGGCGCGTTCGGCCAGGTCCCGGAGGTTCTGCCCGTCTTTTTCATCCAAAATGAACAGAATGACCAGCTGCTCAAAGGTTAAATCGATATTATATTTCGCCAGCAGTTTCTTGGCGGTGTATTTTGCCGACAGCCAGCATCGATTGACTTCGCGGATCAATGCCGGTGCGTTTGGTCTGCCTTGATACTTCATACTACCTGCCTTTTCAGCTTCATGTCACGTACATTGTACGTGTATATACACGTAAAGTTTCGGCAAAAGTCAAGTGAATATTTAGTTTTTTTTTCATAAGTGCGGATTTTGATCGAAATTTCTCCAAATATGGTTGTGTACCGGAGGCGTAGAGGAAGTATTCAGGTCTTGGGATTTTGGGGATATAGAAATCGTCAATTAGGTATTGGTACTTTCTTCCCGGTAAAATAATTTTCAAACCGCCAAAATAAATGTAGCGTTTTCTCGAAATACGCGTATCATACAATGTACAAATTGATTTGAGTTCGTCCTTTTTCGCAGTCTTGTCTCATTAAACAACTCTCCGACAAAAGCAAAATCTCGAATTAATGGCGCAATCGTGCGCAAATGGTCAATTATCTTGAAGAAGATGACTTCTAAGAACAAAGGTTCGATTCGAGATAAGCAACTAAGGAGTGTAGAATGAATATCTACATTGGAAACCTGACGTATGATACGTCGGAAGATCAAATACGCCAAGCCTTTGAGGCCTATGGCACAGTTTCAACCGTCAGTATCGTTACCGACAAGTACACCGGCGAATCGCGTGGATTCGGTTTTGTGGAAATGGCGACGAAAGACGAAGCCCTGACGGCTATCAACGAGCTGAACGGTCGGGACATGAATGGCCGGAATCTCAATGTCAGCGAGGCAAAACCGCGTCCGCAGAATAATAATCGCGGCGGCGGCAATAACAGAGGCTATCGCAAGTCCTACTAAGGGCGGACAGTAATTTATGCGATACTTTCCGTATCGTACAAATTCACGGGAGAATCAGGCTACTGGTTTTCCCGTTTTTTTTAACATTCAACTATATTTGGATACTACCATACAATCTTAAAATTTGTTCCTTGACACTGTCTAATTTTATACATATTATAAACGGCGTGGAATAATGACATGGTACACGATATGTTATCTGATTTTAACCACACCAATATCTGTCGTGTCATGAAACAAAAAAAGCATTGGGCTGCTGAAGAACTTTGCTATATTACGGCGGCGGATTATGGAACGCCGCTCTATTTATATGACCAATCGTGAGTACGAAAGGAGAGGGATATGCACGAAAAAAGTCGGGAATTGTTGAACCTGGCTGTGGCCGATGAACTTACTGCCGTCCACCAATACATGTATTTTCACTTTCACTGCGATGATCAGGGGTATGATTTAATCGCCAATCTGTTTAAGCGGACCGCTATCGAGGAGATGCTCCATGTCGAGCGGCTGGCCGAGCGTATCCTGTTTATCGGCGGTGATGTCGAGATGAAAGTGAGCGGTACAATTCAAACCGTCACCGACGTTAAAAAGATGCTCGAAATCGCCCGCGGGATGGAAGAGAGCAGCGTGAAGGATTACAATAAATTCGCGATGGAATGCTCCGCCAACGCCGATTCCGCCTCGAAGAAGCTGTTCGAGGATCTCGTCCTCGACGAGGAGCGCCACTACGATCAATATGACAATGAACTTGAATCGATGGCCAAGTTTGGTGACAATTATCTGGCGCTGCAATCGATAGAGAGAAGCAAGACTCGCTCCGGAGGTCCGGGCGGCGGTCAGGCTCCTGCCTGATCGGCCGATTGATTCGCCGCAAGCACCTGCTTGCGATTTTTTATCCGGGCCAGAAAAGTATACACAGTGCTATAGGCGACTGGTACGAGAATCAGCGTGATGAGCGTTGAGACGGTTAATCCCCCGATGACCGCTCGTGCCAGCGCGGCCTGGATTTCTCCACCCGCTCCAAGAACGAATGCCAGCGGCAGCATACCGAGTACGGTCGTACAGGTCGTCATCAGAATCGGTCGCAGGCGCAGCCGCGCCGATGCCAAAACCGCTTCGGCGATATCCAGATTCTGCTCGCGCCGCATCAAATTAATATAATCGACGAGTACAATCGCATTGTTCACGACAATGCCGATGAGCATGACAATGCCCATCAGGCTCTGCATATTGAGCGTCGTCCCGGTAATCAGCAGCGTCGGGACAACACCGATAATCGCCAGCGGTACCGCTACCATGACGATGAGGGGATCGAGGAATCGCTCGAACTGCGCCGCCATCACCATATAAATCAATGCGACCGCCATTAACACGGATAACAGGAAGTCGGTTTGCGCCTTCTGTTGTTCCTCGTATTCGCCACCGAAAACGATGGAGAATCCTTTCGGCAACGGCATCGATCGCAGTTCGTTCTGTAATTTACCGACAACATCACCCAAGGCCGCGCCGCTTTCCAAATTCGCGGTGATATAGGTGACGCGCTGACCGTCGATGCGCTGGATTTCGGTAGGGCTGCGCCGCCGCTCGGCATGAACGACTGCCGAAACAGGAATGATATCGCCATTGCTGCTGCGCAGTGACACATTGCTCAAATCGCCGGTTGTCAATCGGTCGACCGGTTGCAGGCGAACCGTAATAGGGAATTCCTCACCGCCCTCGCGAAACACACCGGCACGACTGCCGCCGATGTTCGTCTGAATCGCCTGGGCGACATCGATGACCGATAATCCGAGTTCCGCTATTTTCTCGCGGTCGATAACAAGATTTTGCTCCGGGCGCCCCTCACGACGGCTGACTCGCACATCGGCGATTTCCTTGAATGATTCGGCGGTCTTTTTAATCTCTTCCGCAATCTGATCGGCCAGGTTCAGGTCATACCCGCGCAGTTCGATCTGCACGGCTTCGGAGCCGCCGGAGCCGAACAAACGCCTGAGCATCCACAATCCCGATTGCGCCGAGACACGAATACTGGCGCCCGGTATCTTACCGGTTACTTCGCGGCGGATTCGATCGGCCAGATCGAAACTGTTTATCGTGCGCTCATTGGCGCTCTTCAGGGAGATTTCGACTTCGGCATCACCGGGACGAATCTGTGTGCTGATATGGCGAATCTCGTCCATTGGAGCAACGCCTTGGACAATTCTTTCAAGTTCGCTCAAATAGGTATTCACGACTGCGATGTTCGTTCCCTGAGCCATTTCCAGATCAAGACTGATTTCATCGGCATCGGTTTGCGGGGCGAGCTCGACCGGGATCATCGGCCAGAGAAACAGCGTAATGATGAGCAGCAGTCCGGTCGTTCCGAATACGATTTTCTTATTTTGCATGGCGCGACCGAGCGTCTTCGCATAGTTTTTATCGAGTCGAATAAACATGCGGCCGATGCGCGATTTTTCCTCGGCCTCTTTATGGCCGCCCGGCGGCACCGTCAGATAGCGACTGGCAAGCATCGGTACCAGTGTCATCGCAACGAACATGGAACAGAGAAGCGCGAACACGACCACCAGCGCCAATTCACGAAACAGCAGGCCGGATATAGTCTGCATGAAAATGACCGGCAGGAAAATAACTGCCGTCGTCAGCGTCGATGCGATAATCGCACCGGTAACCTGTTTTGTGCCCGTGAGCGCGCTTTCCTGGAGGCTGTGTTTATTTTCGCGCAAGCGCACAATATTTTCAAGTACGACAATTGAGTTGTCGACAATCAATCCGATACCGAGCGCGAGCCCTCCGAAACTCATCTGATTCAGTGTCAGTTTATTGAAAAACAGCAGTCCGAATGTCGCAATGATGGAAATCGGAATCGACAGGGCAATGATAAACGTCGTTGATCCATTGCGCAGGAAAATATAAAGAATAATAATCGCCAGCAATCCGCCGAACAGCGCCGACTGCTTGACATTATCGATTGAATTCTGGATGAAATCGCTCTGGTCGATGACCATGATCAGGTCAATGTCGTCGCGCTCGTTGTTAATTTGTTCCACCACTTCGCGCGCCTGCCGGGCCACTTCGACCGTATTAGCACCGGACTGCTTACGAATACCCAGTCGCACCATCGGGCGACCGTCGATTTGTACGATACGATTAATATCTTCGAACCCATCGATAACTTCGGCGACATCGCGTACGCGAATGGGATAGCCGTCGACGACTTTAATAATCGTCGCACCGATTTGATCGAGTGATTCAAATTCACCGGTGGTGCGCACGTACATATCGCTGACGCCTTCGCGCATATCTCCACCCGGCAGCGTGATATTTTCACGCTGAAGCGCGGCACGTACATCGGCGGCCGATAATTGGCTGGATGCGAGCCGGTCGCGCTTGAGCCGCACCTGGATTTCGCGATAGATACCGCCCCAGACATCGATGGACCCGACGCCCGGAAGCTGTTCGAACCGCTGTGCGATTTCCCGCTCAAGAATCAGCGTCAGCTCATCCATCGAGCGGCTTGACTGCGCACCGAGGATAACGACCGGAAAATTATCCGGATCGAATTTCCACAGTCTCGGCGGTTCGACCTCGGGAGGAAAATCATCGCGTATTCTGTCGAGCGCCGCGCGCACATCATTTGCAGCGGCATCGACATCCGTACCCTGCGCGAATTCGAGACTCACGCGGCTGCGACCTTCTTCGGATGTCGAGCGAACCTCAGTCAGGTTGGGAACACTGGCAATGGCGTTTTCGACTTTATCCGTGATAATCGTTTCGATTTCCTCGGGCCCGACATTCGGATACGACGTCGACACGCTGAGCATCGGGTATTCGATCGGCGGCAGCAAATCGACAGGCAGGAACCGGAATCCCATAATACCGAGGACAATGATGATCAGAAACACCATCGTCGTGGCAATCGGCCGTTTGACGGCGGTTCCGGTGATGTTCATGCGATATCCTCGAGCCGCGAGTTGTTCATGCTAATGAGATTCGTATCCAGCGGATTCTCTTTTTGCCGCTGGATGATTTCCTCGAGTAAATCCTCGCGCTGTAATCTTTGTAATTCCTCGATCCAGTCCCACGTCACCGGGCGGATGCGCACTTCCGCCGAATCATCATCGAGTAAATCCTGCCCCAGCGTCATGACCCACGCGCCCGGTTCGACACCGATAACACCGGCGCTCATGGCGCCGCGGGCGATAACGTCCACCGGCACGAACGAGAACATGACGGGATTGGCTAAAAGCGCCTCCCGAGGCAAATCGGCCGGGACATCCAGCGAATCGCGACAGATATACACGCCGACTCGTTGCGTCGCCGGATCCTCCCACAGGGCGCTGAGCGGCACCTGAGTCGCCTGTTCGCTTTCACCATAATACACATCGGTCGTAACGAACATGCCCGGTTTGAGCGAATTTTCAGGATTCGGGAAATCTATTTCACCTTTGGTGCTGTGAGCCACCGGATGTAAAAATGGCGAGATGCGTGCGATTTTCGAATCGATGTGTCCATCGGGCAGAATCGGCGATGAAATGCGCGCGCGCTGGTTTTCCTCGATGTATGACAGCATGCGATCCGACAGGACGATTTCGACGCGCACGGTATCGAGTTGTCCGACGGTAAACACGCGCGTATTCGGCGTGACCAGCATACCGACCTCGGCATTGCGATTACCGACGGCGCCGTCTACGGGAGCGCGAATAATTGCGCGGGACAATTCCTCGCGGCGCTCATCGACAACGGCTTGGGCCTGTGCGACTCGCGCGCGTGCCAGTTCAGCATCGGCCTCGGCCGCGATAGCATCCGACTGGGCGGTTTCCTGTTCGGTCGGACTGATAAGATTTTTCCTGGCCAATTCCGTACTGCGGCGAAACTCGGCGCTCATCCGCTCGAATTCGGCCTCGGCCTGCTTTGCCTGCGCCTGCGCTATCTGGAGATTCGCCTCGGCCTGCTTCAACTGCTCGCGAAATTCGGTGTCGCGGAGTCGTATCAATGCATCCCCAGACTTGACATATTCGCCGTTTTCTATGAGGACCTTGTCAACCGTAGCGCTGATTTGCGGGTAGAGTTCAACCTGATTTCGGGCTTTGACGATGCCACTCAGCCGCTCGGTCAATGGCAGACTGCCGAATTTGGCCTGCACTGCTTCGACCGCAGGCGTGATACTGTTTTTCTGTTTGCCGGATCCGTTCCCATTATCGCCGGAACATCCTGACAGGAAGGGGAGAGCCAAAATTATGAGAAGGGTCAGGGCAATCAAGTATGACTGCCCGCAGGCGAAGCGGGGTCGTTTCATGGCACCTCTGTCGTCAGTGTACACTCCGACCCGCAATAGGGGAATTGCGCGGCCGGTATATCACAATTAACCACTAAGTATACTCAAAGTTCCTGACAATCCGCAAGGGGGGAAAGCCGTATTGCCGCGGGATATATTTTTACATAAATCGTCGATGGAGCTAAAACCTAATATGAAATGTAAGTCCCGAGCTGTCACTGACATCATATGGGGAAATTGATACAGAGTCTTTTCGTTTCCGCTTTTCTTATAAACGCGCCGCAATTTTCTCCCAGGTGTCCGTCTTGAAAAAGCAGTCCGGTGCATCTTCTTCCATTTCCAGAAACGTCTCGAACGGTACCGTGAATGTCAAAATGTCCTTGGGAAGAATCTTGCGCGAGGATAAATCCAGATTCCCAATGATTCCCCGCGGGTATTGATTTTTCCTCTCATTATACGGCAAGACACAAACCGACTGACACCCGGCGCAAAATGGCGCGGCGACGTGTTCATTACCCGGTCGACGATAATTAACCAAAACCGTCAGCGCCCCGAGTTGATCGGCATTGACCGGAAATGATACCAATGCAGGTTGGTCGACCTCACTATCGATCTGCTCGAGCGGCGCAAAGACAACAAACTCGTGAGGGATATCGACAAATGGGAAATTATCGACAAAGTCCGCCGTGAGCTCGCGATTCTTGAAGTACTTTTCGTCGTCCGCCAGCAACTTTAACATGAACTCGCGATTGGGGGCATAGGTATCGCCGAGGCACAGTCCGACCCCGCCGCCGATACAGCCGTACGTTTTGCGATCGAACACTGCCGGTTTCCCTCGTTTGATAACATTGGTATACAGGGCCATGACGCAGCCCCATTTCCCTTCGCGAATTTGATTCGCCTCGGCTGGTTTCTCATCTGTGAATGATATTGCGACCGGGTGATAGGCCATTTTTAGCTCTTGAACGATAATACTTTTCATGATTCGCCTCGGTATTCAATCGGATTTTAGCAGTCGTGTGTTTCATAAACATAAAGGTTTCAGATAGCAGGGGCAATAACCAATTGAGGCTGATCAGTCAGTTTGCGCCCCGAATATCGTACTCCGAGGGCAGATGCGACCTCTGTAACTCATTGCTATTGTTACACATTGATACAATTTGATACAGTTTTCCCTGTCCGATTTCCTAATCGAAATACTAGCCGACTCCGATTACTGGAGCAGAAGCGTGAGGAAGGATTTACCAAGGAACCCAAACCATAATAAGGAGAATGGTATGGTAAATGGAATTCAGGGCTTCTCGGATTCCACATCCCAGACGATGGCCGCCATGCGGGAGAAGATGTTTTCCCGCCTGGATCCGGATGGAGACGGCCAAATCGATCTGGCGGAATTGACGGCCCAATCGCAGGAGGCGGGTAAGTCCGACGAATTCATGTCTCGGATGATCGAGGATTTGACCGCCGCCGACACCAACGGTGATGGGATGGTCAGTTTCGAGGAATTCGAGCAGATGCCGCCCCCGCCGCCTCCCCCGGATGGGGCGCCGCCGCCCGGCGGAGGGGATTTGACCGAACTGTTTAACCAGCTTGACGCTGACGGCGACGGCCAGATCGACCTTGCCGAACTGCAGTCACAACTCGAAAGTTCGGAAACCTCCGATAGCCGCATGGCCGACTTGATCGAGCGGCTGAGCGCCGCCGATACCAATGGCGACGGTCTGGTTTCACAGACTGAGTTCAAACAGGCTGCCATGGCCCATCAGTCGGAAACCGCCTACAGCAACGTCGGCAGCCTGCAGTATTCGAGCGACAGCAGTACGACGATCGCCGGTCTGGTTTCCGGCGAACTTATCAACCAACTAGCATAAAACCCCGCACTATTCCCTCCGATTGAGCAGGGCGCCGCAAAACGCCCTGCTTTTTTTACGTCCAGGATTAGTCTTTTTTGTTACAACATTGTCTTAGCCTGTAAATAAGCCGCCGGGCCAATAGCGAGACGTTGGGGTCCCGCTCACTCGCATCTGACGGTAAGAATACCACGGCAGGAGGTATTGACTTACGACCGACATGACAAATGACAATGGAAACAACATCCTTTTGGGAAACCTGGTCGTACATCGCCAGACTCGAACCGTGGCCATGCACGGTCACAGTATTCGTCTGACCTGGGCCGAATTCGATTTACTCAATTACCTGATTCAGAATCCCGGCCGAACGATTACCCGAGACGAATTGTTCGAAAACCTGTTGGGTGTCGAATACAACGGCCTCGACAGAACAATTGATGTGCGCGTTTCGCGATTGCGGAGAAAATTGGAGCGAGAACCCGGTGAGCCGCGAATCATTCAGTCCGTTCGCAGCGAAGGATATTGCCTGACAATCAGCCAGCCCCCAGAGCACACTGGCGATAATAGGTAAACATCGATCTCGCTCCATTCCATTTAAGGAATGGGCATCAACCCGAAAATGTTCATGAGGATTCGGGACAGCGTGTATCGCTGTATCCGATTTATAGTGTGATGTTCAGGGTGAGAGACGCCTGGATGTCATCGTAATCATAATACTCGGCCGTCGATTCGTTCCTACGATAACTCACACTCACCGTCGGCTTAATCATTTTATTCTTATCGAGAGAAATGGCGCGGGAGATGGCCAGCGATACGGCCGTCTGCTTATCATCTCGGGAATTCTGCCAATATGTTTCCGTCGCTTCGCCGTCGGTCTCGATTACATCGACAAAACTCTTGTCGACATAGGAAAATCCCAGTTCGGCAATGACCTGTTTCGGGAAGAAGTGCTTGATATTTCCGAACGCAATTGTCCCCTCCCACAAGTCGGACCAGGGTGAGAGGTAATCGATAGTATACCCGTAGGCCGCAAAATCATTATTGATATGCAGCATACGCTGCCCGAACGACAGGCTTAATCCGGTGCGACTGCCCAGCGGCCGCGAAAAGCGAAAAGTGTAACCGCTCATATCGAATGTTTCGGTGTTTTCGGAATTGGTGTTTGCAGATGCGCCCTGTCCCTGTGTCGATAGGGCCGGCTGTTCATAGGACCGGTTGGCATAGACGCCGGTTATGGCAAATGAATTAGCCGCCCCGATAGTAAGATTTACACCGGCGGAAAACTCCGGGCCGCTGTGTGTCCCGTATTCGGATTCCGTGTAATCGGTATAGGCATATGCCGCGGATGACAGCAGGCGTATGCGAGAGGACAAACGATAACCAATATCTGCGGCGGCTGATGCACCGCTTTGATCATAGAGCGAATACACTGTCCCGAATTTCCTGGTCGTCGCGCCGCCTGACAGTGTGAGGGAAAACGGCGATGTTTCCGCCGTCGGTATAACGGTTACCGATAAATTTCCGATGAGGTTCGATAAATCCTCATATGTATTATAATAGGTGTACATGCCGTCGGCGGTGATGCGCACCGATCCGGACGGATAATAATTGAGAGCCAGGCCGCCGAATCCATATGCAGCGCCCAATGCGCTGGAATCACCAAACAGGTTTCCCTGATACCCGCTGCCGATTGTCGTCTCGGTGACGACCTCGGCATGAACTCCTGCTATTGTAAAGAGAAGTGCGATTGAAACTACGCGTAGGATTTCTGACGACCTCATTTCGTTACCCCTTTATGTGTATTACGCCGCAGAGGCGGCGAATTCCGACCGCCGCCTCTGCCTTACAGCACTAAGAAAGAGAGGTTACTTTACTTGCCGCCGCCTTTCTGACCGCCGCCGTTGCCCTTCGGGCCGGTGCCGTCACAGACGCCCGTGCCGGAGCCGCTCCCGCTGCCGGTACCATCGCACACTCCACTGCCTGAGCCGCTCATGCCGCCAACCGCATTAACGCGATTCTGGTGCATGTTCGAATTCTTTGCCTGCAGTTTATTGAACTGCTGGGACTTGGTCTGAGTCTGTACCATAGTCTTTTCGGCGTCTTCACCCTTATTGCCCAGCTGACGACCAGTGCCGTCTTCCGGCTTGACATAGTCTTCATCCAAACCGTTCGGAATGCCGTCGCCGTCCGCGTCCGGAGCGTTATCGTTAAAGCCGTCGCCGTCGATATCGACAAAGTTGCCGTTCATCTTGCCCAACTGACGACCAGTGCCGTCCTCCGGCTTGACATAGTCTTCATCGAGACCATTCGGAATACCGTCACCGTCCGCATCCGGAGCGTTATCATTGTAGCAGTCGCCATCGACATTGACAAAATTGCCGCTGGTGCTGCTGAGCTTGCCCTTTTGCTGGCCAGAGCCGTCTTCCGGCTTGACATAGTCTTCATCCAAACCGTTCGGAATACCGTCGCCGTCCGCATCCGGAGCATTATCATTGTAGCCGTCGCCGTCGAGGTCGACAAAATTCGAGCCATTGCCGTCGCAGGTCTGCGCCTGCGCCGAAGAGATAAACAGCGCCATCGCGAATACAGCCAACACGACAAATAAAAGATTCCGGGATTTCATGATTGATTCCTTTCTACTCATCAAAAGACAGAGATTGTGATTATTCGCCAACCAATTTTTTCTATTCCTGCCAGTTATGTTCGAGTTGAATTTCATTTTGCCTTGCTTTCCTCGTTACTTCGTTTGGTAATACACTCAGGGAATCAAATATCAAAATCCATGCCAATGGGCGCCATTATCGTATGTCGTTGTGGGACAATAACAAGATAAGGGGCGTCCGGTTTTTTTCGTATCTCTCGTGTACGTTAATACCCACTAACATCGTGCAGATGAACCAGGCGGTACGCTGGATGCACTACTGATAATTCAACATATATATAGAGGAATGAAGCATGTTATTGGCGTAAATGGCTGGATTCATTCACTTGCGACAATGAAATATAAATTACATGCTTAAAATATGCACAGAGTGACAGGAACAGCATTTTTTTTCTCATGGGCCAACATATCTTATTTTATTGGCATACAACGACATATCTAAATAAGCGTAAATTTAGTCCTCTTTGGTCTATTTAAGGCGACTGAAGAAACTCAAAATAGTGCCGAAGAATTTTCAAGATACAAGGGGGCCAACCTTCATCAAGAAAACAGTTTATACCGTCCTGCCTGAAGGTATATAGGGCTTGAAAATTGGCGGGGGCGTTTCAAGTTTGCGTACGGTGCATGCGACTTTTTGACAAGTCCGGGCCGTGCGGCCACAAAAGGAGGCTATATGAAAAACATCCTATCTCTATTTGTGCTATTTACACTGATATGCTGCTTCGGTGGCGATGGGATGGCTCAGAATTACGATGCGGTTCTCGAATCCTTGCAGAAACTTCATGCTACGATCCAGAAAATTAAACAGCAGTATGAAGTGACGAATTCCGAACCGAGCCAGTACACTGACATCACCGGACAACTCAACGAAGAAGATCTTAATCAGGATCTGATGTATGACTTCGCGATGAACCTTGAGCAACTCGTCGCCGATATGACGCAGGTGATGACGCAGGCTAAGGACGCCGATGCGAAGCGTCCGAAAAATCCTGCCGCGGCCGGGCATGGATCAATTACCGTCACCGGTTACCTGCACCAGCAATTCTATAAGGAGCAGGGAGAAGACAAATCATCATTTCTATCCAAGCGGGCCAGGCTGGCCATTAAGGGAAAGCTGAATAATTATGCCAGCGTAAAATTCATGGGCGAATTCGCCGGTACACCGAAGCTTCTTGACGGTGTTATGACTATTGCTCCGAATAAACACTGGGCAGTGAGCTTCGGTCAGTACAAACCGCCGTTCGGCACCGAATTTCTTTATCCTGCCAGCAACTGGCCGTTCGTAAATACGACCGATGTCAAGGGTCTGGGAACGGATCGCGATATTGGTACCCATGTGACCTATAAAAATTCAGCTTCGCCGAGTGTCGATTTCGCGCTCCACATGGGCGTGTTCAACGGCTCCGGCTACAATAAGACCGACGTTAATTCCGATAAGAACTTCGTCGCTCGAGGCGAATTCACGTTCGGAAAACAGTTTACCATCGCACCGGATGTTTACATCGGCAAGACGAACGATACCGGCACGGCGAAGGAAGATATCAATACTTATGGCGCCTCGGCAACCTGGAAATACAAGAATGAAATTATCGAAGGCGAATATATCAGTTCCGAAGTCGGTTCGACCGAAATGTACGGCTGGCATGTCTGGGCCGGACACACCATCCAGACGAACTCGAAATTCCTTCCGGAAATTCAGTTGCTGGCGCGCTATGCTATGGTTGACGAGGACAAGAGTGTCGATAACGATGCGACGACTTGTCTCACCCTTGGGACGAACTTCTTTATTGACGGCAAGTATACGAAGCTCCAGTTGAATTACCAGATCAACGGAGAAGAGGGAACGTCAGTGGACAATAACGAAGTACTGTTAAACCTTCAGGTCGCATTCTAAATGCCGATACTAATTACAAAGGGGTCACATATGAAACTCAGAATTCTGTCAATTTTATCGGTCATCGCGATGGTTTTTTGCCTCGTTTCCGCGGCGAATGCCGGTACGGCCGAATTACTCGCTTCACTCACCAAGCAGATAGACAACTCCGAACATGCCACACCCGAACTGAAGAAATTCGCCAAGGATAAACTGCTTCCGCTTTGCACGAATGCCATATTCGTCAAGGCCGTCACGGAACAGAATGCAAAAGGCATAACTCTCGACGAAATCAAAGTGCTCGATGATAAGTGGCAGCATGCCGAGGATTTCCTGCCCATTCACGAGGAAATGCTCGGGAATGCTTGCGCCAAAGAAATTCAGAGCATCGCCAAGGCCAACACCATCATTACCGAAATGTTTGTCATGGACAACCAGGGGGCAAACGTCGGTCAGAATGAAATAACATCCGACTATTGGCAGGGAGACGAGGCCAAATGGATCAATTCATTCAATGACGGAAAAGGCGGTGTCGATATCAGCGAACCGAAACTTGATAAGTCTACCAGTAAGATAGACCAAAAAGTTTCCTTACCGATCATCGATGCCTCCGGTAAAGTCATCGGGGCCGTCTGTGTCGGTGTGACATTGGATTAAGAGAGAGAAACTCGTTTTATAATTCCCGGTTCGCATTCGAATCTTCTATCGATTCGAATGCGACGAATACGGCTCGAGATGACCGTCTTCCTGAAACAACCGGAGTTTTCTAACGAGGAGATAAAAGGAGTTTGAAGGAATGAGCCTCAAACAGAAAATATTCGCATTAGTAGGATTGCCTATACTATCGCTCGCTCTGCTCATCGGGTTCGGCTCATGGTCGATCACCAATATCAGCCATGCGCTGGAGAGTCTTGTTAACGACCAGTTCCTGGTGTTGATTGATGAGGATATCACTCCCTTGATACAGGAAGATATGCTTCCGCTTATCAATGAAGATATCGCCCGCATGCAGGCGTACCAGAAAAGCATCGCGCTGATGCTGGAAGCCGACCGAGACGTGCATCAGGCCGTGATTGCCGAGAAAATGAGTCTGGTCGCGAACCAGGAAGAGGAAATGACAGCGGCAGATAATGCCAGTAAGGAGAATATCGAGCAGGCGCGTAAGCGGATGGCGAATGCGTCCGAGCATTTCATCGGCGCCGAGGCAAAATCCACATATGGAAAGTTTGTCACGGCTTTCAACAACTGGGAAGAGCAAACCAGAAAAGTAGTCGAGATGTCGAACTCGCCGACGAAACTGATCTTTGCCCGTAAGATGAGCGATGGCGGTTCTGCACAAAAAAGTTTCGATGACATGCGCGATCTGATCGACAAGCTGCAAACGATTCAGCAAGCCGATATCGATGTCGAACTGGCCAATATTGCGGCCAAGCGCGACCGTATCAATGCCCAGGATGAACGAGTCAAGGAAAAGCGTACGCTTGCGATGACGTCTGCCAAGCATTCGGAAGAGGAAGCCGCGGCCGTCGTGCCGATGTTCTTCGGTACCGGTATTGTCGTCGCCGCCCTGTTGACGCTCGTCGGTTTTCTGACCGCTCGGAGCATCACGCGTCCGATTTCCCAGATATCCGAACTGGCTGTTGCCGTCGCCAACGGTGATGTCAATCAGGATATCGAGGTTCGCAGCAAGGACGAAATCGGGAAACTGGCAGGCGCATTTCGCCAGCTCGTGGAATATATGAAAGGACTGGCTTCGGCCGCCGAGAGTATTGCGTCAAAGGATCTGCGCGTGACCGTAAATCCGAAATCGGATCATGATGTCCTCGGTCAATCATTCAAGACGATGGTTGCCAACCTGACGAGCATGATTCGCCAAATCGGAGAAAATGCAGAACAACTCGTCGCGGCATCGACGGAAATCGCCTCAACATCCGAGCAGATGGCTCACGGCGCCAATAGTCAGTCGGAGCAAATAACGCAGATATCCGCTGCCGTCGAGCAAATGAGCAGCGCCATTGCCGAGTCAAGTCGGAATTCCAGTGATGCCAGCGAAGCCTCCAAGGCGGCATCCGATACGGCCGGCGAAGGCGGTCGCATCATCCAGGATTCCATGGACGGTATGCAGCGAATCCAATCGGTCGTCAAAGAATCGGCAGATAATATTCAAAAACTCGCCGAATCGGCTACTCAAATCGGTGAGATTATCGGCGTCATCGATGATATCGCCGACCAAACGAATCTGCTTGCCCTTAATGCCGCCATCGAAGCGGCTCGAGCCGGTGAGCAGGGGCGCGGTTTTGCCGTCGTCGCCGATGAGGTTCGGAAACTCGCCGAACGAACCGGTAAAGCGACAAATGAAATCACGACCATGATTAAGACCGTACAGACGAACACCGAGGATGCGGTCGTATCAATGGAATCGGGTCTGTCCGAAGTTGCAACCGGGCGGGAACTGAGCGATAAAGCCGGCAACAGCCTGAGCCAAATCGTCTCAATGTCCGACCGCGTCATGGATATGATCCGCCAGGTCTCGGTGGCCTCGGAAGAGCAAGCCGCGACCGCAGAAGAAATCGCCCGGAATATCGACTCCATACTTGCGGTGACAAAGGAAACGGCGAAGGGTACCGAGCAATCGGCTGCCGCCGCCGAACAACTCAGCAGGCAGGCAGAAAGCCTCAAGGTTATGGTATCGGAATTTGAAATATAGTCTCTAGTGGCATCTCTTTTATAACAGAGGAGCGTCCGGGCGCTCCTCCGTTATTTTATTTCCCTCTTTCATCGATTAAATACCTGAATCACCCATCGATATCGTGAATCCTTTTCGCCGCAACCGTATCTAAATAAAAAAAGTTAATTCGGAGATAGATATGGCAAACGGCACTATCAACAAACGCGGCCTGACATCATTTTTTGCCCTGTTCGGCTTTCTCATCATGTCGATTACCGGACTTGTCTTATATATAGTCCCCGCCGGCCGAGTCGCCTACTGGACCATCTGGGAACTTCTGGGATTGACCAAAACGGATTGGGGAAACATCCACATCCTGTCGAGTATTCTCTTTATCGTCGCGGGCGGGTTTCACATCTATTTTAACTGGAAGCCTCTCATGCACTATATCAAGGATAAGGCCCGGCAGGGCGTACGGCTGCGCCGCGAATTGACAATCGCGAGCATCATTTCGGTCTGGATAATCATCAGTTCCATCTGGCCGTTTCCACCCCTGTCGTACTTGCTCGATTTCAACGAGTGGATAAAAACAACCTGGGTCGTACAGGATGAATACGAACCTCCCTTCGGGCATGCCGAACTCATGTCCCTGAAGACATTCACGATGAAAATGGACATTCCTCTGGCCGATGCGGTCCGCGAGCTCAAGGCGAACGATATCGTATTCAACAGCACCAATGAAACACTGGAATATATCGCCGAGCGGAACAAAACGGCCCCGATGAATTTATATTTGATGATAAAAAAATTCGAACCGACTCCTGAGCCCGAAAAACTACAATCGTACACGCCGGAATCGATCGAGGTTGAATTCTCCGGAACCGGAATCGGCAACAAGACTATCGGGGCCATCTGCGAACGACTTGGATTGGACTCGGCCGTCGCAGTCTCGCGACTTCAGTCGGCGGGGATTGAACCGGATTTACAAAAGACGATGAAAACGGCGGGCGCCGATGCACAGACGGAACCGATTGAAATCATGAAGGTATTGCTCATCGAGGGATATGAGCCTCAAAAGCAGAAACAATAAAAGGGGATAGCCGAAAGATTCAGGGCAGTCGACTGACCGCCCTGATTCGAAAATGATACGAATGTAGAAACGGGTAAAAAAAGTCTGCCGATACTCTACTTACCGCTCTTTTTCTCTTTTTTCAGTTTACGCTTCTCTTTTGGAGATTTAGCCGGCTCTTTTTTCTTCTCCCGTTTACCCTTATCCTTACTTCCCTTGTCGCCCATATCGAACACTCCTGCTCAACTTGGTTAAATCGATTATTCGGTAATGTGTATATCCGGTCCGCTATAATATTTATACTCATAACATAAAAAAATCCACAATAATATTTCGCAGAAATTTATACCGGCCGATTTTTCCTGAACCTCGGATACAGCCAGAGAATACATGCGAGCCCTAATAGTATGACATCCAATGTCAATATGATCGGAGTGTGCCAGGGGATGCCATCGAATGTGAAGGATGAAATCGGCCAGAGGAATGGTGTCGGAAACAATGCCCGAGAGTGAGTCGGGATGTCTATCAGAATATGGAGGCCCCATCCCGCAAGCGGCCATATCGGTTTCTTATAAATGAGAAAGGCAATACCGAATACAACGGCGAAGATTAAAAGGCTATGCGTGAGGCTATACAGATTCTGGGCGAATAGGGGGTAGTCGGTGATATTGGGGTGACCGTTCTCCCAACCCGGCATATTACCGATTCCCAAAAACAATAATACCCCAAATAATCCCTCGGTAAGGAGGTCGGGCAGGATTGAGACGGATCCGGCGGCGAGAAACCGGGCTCTGTTTGTGCGACCGAATGCAACGCCGCCCCATAAGGCATGGGAAATGATATCCATAGTCTGCCGATTACAAAAAGTGAATCAGTACCGTATTTATTTTTAGGTACGATTCCTGACCGATGAGGTTCCGATTAAAAAATTCCAGGAACTATTATTGAAAATTATCACTTTCTGATATTATGAGAAACAGGGAAACTGCAGGGAATGAGGGAGGATCTGGAATGCGCAAATTGACTCGGATACTTGGTTTACTATTGCTGCTTATTCTTTCAGCGATTGTCGCGTGGGTCGGCGCCACCTTTCAATCAGGCGAATGGTATTTACAACTCAACAAGCCATCCTGGACGCCTCCGGGCTGGTTATTCGGCCCCGTCTGGACCTATTTGTATATTACAATGGCGATAGCGGCCTGGCTGGTATGGATAAAAGGCGGCTGGTCGGCCAATCGAGCCGCTCTTACCGGTTATGTTATACAAATGATACTCAATGGATTATGGAGTTGGATCTTTTTCGGTCGACATATGATCGGAATGGCGCTGCTCGATATCCTGCTGCTGTTGTTATCGATAATTATTGTCCTGATCTTATTCCGGCAGCGCAGCAAAGCGGCCGGACTACTTTTCATCCCCTATGTAATCTGGGTGTCGTTCGCTTCGGCCCTTAATTTTGCCATTTGGATTATGAATTAGTCGATATCCCGGATTATTCGCTCAGTAATAATTGCAGAGTTGGTGCACCAATTACGTGTATCACGCCGGGTGGATGAATAAAGATATAATATATGATATCAACGGCAGAGTCCCGAGAGATATAATCAGCCCCAGGCTGACGATAGCCGTTGAGAGGGTTTTATCGAGCCCTTTGTCCGAGGCCAGTACCGCCGCAGTAATCATCGACGGCATGGCCGCCTGAAACACCGAAATCTGCGCCGCCGGACCGGTCAATCGCAGAATGATTACTAATAGCAGAATACACAGCGGAGTCACGAGCAATCTCAACAGGAGCGCCGAAACAAGAGGCCCGTACAGCCGCCGCTCGATCTTGAACGATAGATTAAATCCGATAGCAATCATGGCGGCCGGGACGAGTGTCCACGACAGAACTCCAAGGATATCATTCGCCATTTCCGGCAGGGGATAGTCTCGGATGAGAATCCCGATGAGCAGGAAAATAAACGGCGGAAACGTTACGACTTTGACGACCAGTGATTTTAGCGTCACACCATTCGATTTGCCATAAATACTCGCGATGACCGCTCCATATGTCGCCAGAGCCAAAAACGACCCCAGTTGATCATACATGACACCATACGGTACGGCTTCTCTGCCGAAGAATACCGGAATGATGCTCAGGCCAAGAAACGCCGTATTACCGAGTGGTACGACCAGTAGGAGCGTCCCGGTCACGATTCGATCGAATTTGAAAATCGAGGAAATACCCACTATTATGAGAGCGGTGAGAAGCAAAGCCACCCATTGGGCTGCGGCGGGGATGAACAGATCGGCCGAAAGCGCAATCGTGCGGATACTCAATAACACCGTCGCCGGCAGTGCGATATTGATAACCCAGAAATTCAATACTGCCGCAGTCGATTTTGGTACGAATTTAAACTTATTGAGTACCCAGCCCAACAGCAGTGGTACAATCAGGAAAGTGTAACCTCGGAGCATCTCGCACGTCTCTCAACAGGGTTAATCCGATTATCAATACTATGATATTTCCGTGCTATCGGCAACCGTTTAGTATTTTACGGTGAAAAAATGATTGGGTGACGATCACTTTAACCTGATAGCCATTAATCTCCCCAACGGGCGCGAAACCCGCGTACATCCACGTGAACAAACGGACCGTGTTTCTCTGTTTTGCGATATCGCCCAAGTCCTCCGATAAATCGTTCGTATGGCTCGGTCCCATACATATCGTCGACTATATCATAGAGGAGGGCAGCGTCTTTCCAATTGATTTTGCCGTCCCGGTTGAGATCATCCATCATGCTGTCGACCGGATTTTCATCGATATAAAAATCAACGGCGCCGCCCCATTGATGGCGGCTGTACTTGACATTACCGATAGCCTTATTGTACCAGGGAGTTCGATATCCGCTGAGAATACCGAATGTATCACACCGATATCCGGCCTGATTGACCTTCTCTAATATGTATTCCAGTTTCAGAAGCAGAAGAGATCGCAATACAACATACTTCGGATATTCGCCGTCTTGTTTACAAAGAAACTGCCTGAGACGAAAATGTGGCGTAAGCAGGATGTCCGCGTTTTCCTCGGTTACCTCGACAAATCCGCGAGGAGGGTTGTACTGAGGCAACCCCTTGTATGGTTTCTTGGGGTATTGCCCGATACGGTACCCGTTGAGTGTGCCGTTTTTTACTTCGCTGAACGGGTGCAGGACGAAAATCCGCAGACACATGGTATCGGCCGAATAGTCAGCTGTAACGATGAGATCATGAATGCCTGGTTGGCTCGGGGCAATCCAGCGCCAACCGACGGCTGTCAGCGCCGGGACATTGTCGTCTGCCGCAACTCGAATTCCGGTGCCTTCATCGCACGATGCGCACGAAACAAAGAGCGATTCGTTTGGCAATGCGAAGACACTGAATAATTTTAAATTGGTCACATGCCCACGAGCGCTGATACTGAAACCGACCTTGTTTTCCTGAAATCGTACGCTGCCCGAATCTATTAGTGACTGATCCACTGAAAACGCAAAACCAATAGCCATACATTGAACAGCCATTACCAGAAGGATGAATCTAATAACAAAGCCATTCATTTAATCGTCTCCATCCGGCTGTTCAAATATGGCGCGAATTAATCGCGTGTCGCGGTGATAGAGGTCTTCCCGAAAATGCACAGTCCCGTCCGCAGCCGCCCAGGCCGTCCAATATAGAATATGCACCGGCACCGGCTTTTTTAATGCCACCGTCTGTTCATTACCGGCAGCCAATTGAGATTCGAGGCGTTTCATTGTCCAGCTCGAATCACTCAATAATAAAAACTCGGCCAATTGCGCAGGTTTTTCTATTCTGATACACCCTGAACTAAAATTCCGTCTTTCCCTGGAAAACAATCCCTTCGCCGGTGTGTCGTGGAGATATACGTTGAACTGATTCGGAAACATGAATTTTATTCTTCCCAGATTATTTTTACTTCCCGGTTTCTGGCGAAGTCGATAAGGGAAATTCTCCGTCGTAATGGCGCTCCAGTCGACCGTCATCGGATCAATGACTTCCACCCTGCCCTGAAGATCGGATAGTAATTCGAAGTCGTTTTCGGCAAGATAGTTAACATCCTTTTTTACCATCGGAAGGATATCGGCGAGGGCAATCGATCGAGGGACATTCCAGGTCGGATTAAGGACCATATAAGTAATATAATCACTGAAAACCGGTGTTCGTCGGTAGGCCTTTCCGACGATAACCCGCATTGACACCAGCGTCGATTCCTCATAGTTCAAATCAAGTTCAAAATTGGCGATATTAACAATGACATTCCGCTTTCCCAGTTCCTGAGGCAACCATCGCCATCGTTCCAGGTTGGCAATAATTTGCTGAATACGGCTCCTAACCGGAACATTCAACGCAGCAATTGTCGCCGGCCCGGCTTTTCCATCTGCTGTCAGTCCATGCCGTAACTGGAAAGATATGACCGCCGTTTCCAGAATACTATCGAAGACTGTTTCGTCTGCGCCGGTCGTGTCCGCCAAATCTCCGGTCAGATACAGCCTCTCTCTCAAATCGGCCACCCGATTGTCCGATTTTCCTTTGCTCAATCCCGGGCCATCCGGAATGTTTTCCCATCCGCCGGCTTTTTCAATTATGCGATACCGCTCCAATGCCTGCATGAGGCGATCATATCCCTTTTGCGGAGGAAGCAGAGACTGGAGGACACTATCGACGGCTTGATTGGTGACGGCGGTTTGAAGTACACCCGCCATGTCGACTTCTCGTAAATTGGCATGCCATTCGGCATCGATCGTAATCGGATCGACACGACCCTTTAACAGGTGAGCGCCGAATATGAGGAATGCATCGGTGCAAAGAAGCTCCAAATCAACCAGTTGCGTCGGATTATTTTGCGAACCGATAGAACCGCCCGACTCAGTCTGCTTGAAAACGGATTCGATTCTGCGTACGTGATAATCGGATGCGCGCAGACCTTGTTTGGATGCCGACTGCAGTACATGTAACAAGTCTTTAACTATCGGCGCAGGTTTGTTATTTTTGATCCAGGCCGGTTCATAGGCGCGACGCTCATAAAATATCGGAAGGACAATTGATGCATATATCGATTCCTCGCCGACCTGCAGAGATGGCGGAATACCTGCTGCCTCGATTCTCAAGCGAATTCTCTCGCGAATCTCACCCGATGAATCGCACAGCGCCGAACCGGTACACAGTATAAATAGGCATAAGATTATTATCAGACGACCGATGCTCATTGGAAACTCCCATTTCACTATCAAAAATCGCAGTCAAGTACATGAAATACTATCGTACAATCGCACTCTAAGATACTATTCCACTGCAGTTTTTTCTATTGAAAATTATGAGCGTTATTTATGGCAGAAAAGGAACGAAAAAAGCCGCCTCGGATGAAATCACGAGGCGGCTTGTGTTGCTTTCCTATCGAAGCGAATCGTTACTTTTTATGAAAGAACAGATTCGCAGGGATGTTTTGCTTCTCCAGCGTCGGTCCCTCGATCGATGCCCCCAGCGCCTCACCGCCTTTGCACTGGAACATCTGGGCGATGTATTTGTGATACCCGGCCTTGAGGCCGATTATACCGGTCATTTCATAGTCGCCGTGTAGACCATCATTGTCAACCAGCAGAGTGTCGGACACGATTAGTCGACTTCCGTCGTCCGAATTTATCGACAGGGCATAGACGCCGTCAGCCGGTACAAAGAGGTACCCCTCGAAAGTCAGCCCGTAGTCCTCATCGCGAGCCGTCTCAGGAATATTCACCGTCTCGGCAATAAAGGACGAAATGACTTCCGCCGAATCGAAATCGGGCATCTTCTCCCATTCAGTCTCATAATAGTTGCACGCCAATCCGTTGACGAGGTCACCGACCTCGACCGCATCGCGCAGGCCGATTTTGTAGACCGTCTTACTGGCCATATAGTCGTTGTTATAATTGGCCGCGATGGCTCGTGCGTTAATCGTCGTCGTGCTATTTACCGTAATCGGATCACTGTACAGCGCGGATGATGCCGTCGGCTTCGATCCATCCAGAGTATAGTAAATGGTCGAGGCCGGAATCGGGCTGGTCAGGCGAATTTTCGACATGCCCGCGAAGGAACTACTGTCGGCCGCAATGCGCACGATGGAATTGTGCGTTTCATCATAAAGGGGCTGGGCCGGCAGCGTCGGCGCAAACGGAGTCGCCACCTGTGTTGCCGCCATTACGCGAATGCGATCATTGTTCGGCAGAGTCACTGTCTTCGCACGCTCGGGAATCGCCAGATCAATCAGGAATAAGTATGAGAATCGATAGATATCGTTTTCACACTCGGCAGTATGGCGATGCGATCCATACCAAGCGACCGGCAGGCGATTGATATAGGCCGGGCAGATGCTCTCCGGCGAATCCACCATCTCGCCGTCCGACATGCGGCTGTTCCAGCGACCGATCGGCTCGGCATAATCCTGCAGGTTGATCTCGAACGGTTTTTTATCGACCGTAAATGTCACAGTCGCCGGACCATCGACCGATGCTGCCAGCAGGTACAAGTGATTGAATTTGCCTTTATCGAGTGCAACTGTCTGCCCGGCGCACTTCACGGCATTCAATTGTCCATCATCTTTCGGGCCGAACACGAACGGAATATCCAGATATTTCATCTTCTCGGAAATCAAATCACCGGACAGCGTGTTGCCGTGACCGTCGAAATCGCCATCGCAGCGATTGGCGTCCGTACTGATACCGTCGATGTTGTAATCGAGCGCCAGCGGTTTTGACTCGAGCGATTTCAACAATGGTGCCGGTGATTCCAGTGTCACCGCAAATGCCTTCGGCTGGAACGGCGTGAGGGAGAAATGCAGGCTACCGTCTTTTACTTCTGCCGCACCGATTTCCTCCTCCTGTCCGTTCACTTCACGAGCCGACACGACCGGGCGATCAAATGCGATTATCACGTTATCCTGTACCTCACCGTGCAATTCGCGCACGCGAACGATAATCTCATCACTTGCCTCGGCCATCTTCACCGCACTAATCATGACGGCAGAATTGCCGAGTGGTTCTATCAGCGAATACGTTTGTGTATCGAGCAATCCCTTGTGCACCGAAGTCTGGTACGCCGTCAACGGCTGATTTAACCGAGCCGCCTGTTGGATGACATTTCCGTCGCGCCAGTCGCCCTTGTGTCCCTGCACCGCATAGGTCAATGTATGATGGCCATTATCCTGCGAGCGCTCATCGCCGACCCAGTCCCAGCCCTCGGCGATTCCCGGCGTGTGAATCAGCGTTAGTCGTAGTTTATTTTCTGTTGGGTGATCCCAACCGTAGCGGCAGTCATTCAACAGCGCCACACCATAGGATTTGTCCGCCGCAGTCAAGTCGGCCCACTGCTGGCCGGGAACTTCATAGCGCTTATCGAAATTCACTCCGCGCTCGATTGCGCCGAGGCCGATATCGTAAGTCGCATTTTCATTTGGAGTAGCTGCCGTAAGTGCCACCTTGAGCATCTTTTCGCGCTCATACCAGTCAATATCAGTTTCGAATTCAACCCGATCACCACCTGCTGCGAGGCGAATAATCGTTTTCAAAACAGAATTTTCCGTCTTCTGCGTTACCTGTACCGCAACAGTTGTCACTCCATTTTCGACAATCTGTATTTCCGGTGCTCCGACAAAGACATCCAGCGGATCGGCCATGATATCGTCGAAATCGACTTCCCAGGCCGGCCAGCGATTCGGCGTGTCTTCCAGAATTTCATAGCGCAGAGGCGCCGCCAATAATTCCTTTGATTCTGCCTTATCGAATATCGATGACACCTCGCCTTTGCTGTTAATCAGGACGATATATTTGGCATTCTCCAATCGATTAGTGGAAACGGACAACTCCGATGTGAGCCGGCATGGCTTATCTGAAGTCCGAATATCATAAACGGCATATCCGATCGGCGGGACATCCGCGCTAAAGCGAATCCGCACCGAATCCTTGTATGCCTCAACGACATCGCACAAGACTTCATTATTACCGTAAAATGCTCGGATATATTTATCCTTGACTCCGGGAATCTTGACCGTCGCCTCGACGATATCCTCACGCTGAATAGCCAGAGGATTGTACACGACGAGCGGTACACCCTTGACGCGGGTGTCCAATATCCCGGCCGATGTCTGCACGGCATTTTCCAGAATCGAGGCAAAGCGGTTCAGGCAGAGAATTTCATCGCTCCATGAATACTCATATGCCTCAGGAATACTCGTTCCCGTCAAATCATCGTGGAACTGATGCCAGATAAAGCGAATCCAGGTATTGCGCAGCATGTCATGCGGATATGATTGCCCGCCGTACAGATTCGATATCACCGCCGCCCGCTCGGCCGCATCGGCCAATTGCTCATTCTTACGATTCCAGCGCTTCATCGCCGCCTGACTGGTATAGCAACCGCTGCCATGGCGGGTCATGATGAGCTCGCCGTCATATACCGGTAATTTATCCCGGTCGATACTTTTAACCAGATCGACAACATCGTCGGCGCCGGCACTGACGACTTGCAGCGGCCCATCGCTCTTGATGGACTTATCCAGCCACGCAACCGAGGCCGAATCCGGCGATCCACCCGTATCTCCGGTGCCGAAATACTTATATGCCGCATACAGACCGGTTTCATCGCCCAGCTTCTTCGCCGCCTTAATCCAGGTCGTGTCGCGGCTCAGGTCATCCTTAATCTCCGATCCATATGAGCCGGGATTGATAGCGCAAACAATTGATGATCCGTCAATACCTTTCCAGATGCCGATATCGAACGGGGTACCGACCCAGGAACCCCAGGTCAATTTTTGCGTCGAGAAGCTCTCCAATCCGCAATGCCAGGCAATCGACGGCATGGCATAACCGAATCCGAAACAGTCGGGCAAAAAGATATCGCGGCTTGATTTGCCGAATTCCTTCTTGAAGTAGCCGTTACCATACAGCGTGTGGCGCACGAGCGACTCAAACGAAGGGATATTCACGTCTACCGCATCAACCCAGCTTCCTGTTACGCGCCACTGGCCGGATTCGATGTACGGCCGGACTTTGGCGAATTCATCCGGATAATACTCATCCATCAGCATATACCGGAACGCACCCTCGAAGCTGAACACATAATCAGGATAAATATCCATCAGCTTCATGTTTCGACGGAATGTGTCGGGAATGTACTCCTCGATACTCTCCTTCACCGTCCAGCGCCATTGTGTATCGAGATGCGCCGTTCCCACGACGAGCAGTTTTCCTGCCGTTGCCTGCGTCGAATCCTCGGTCGATTGCGCCGCAATCGGCATGACCATGAGGATGAACAGGCATGCTGTGATCATCAAAGTTGTTCGCATCATTATTCTCCTTCGCCCTTCTGTGCACCGTTTGTATTGCCATGCGTCTTTTGCGTCAGACGCAGAATACTTCTCAATTTATATTTTCGCTGCTTCAACCGGTCGATCAGTACTGCCGCGAGGATAACCAGTCCGAGCACGACTTTTTGCGTGTAACTCTCGACATTCACGAGGTTCATGCCGTTCTGTATCACCGCGATAATAAATGCGCCGATAAGCGTTCCCAGTATGCGCCCCTCGCCGCCCATCAGACTCGTGCCGCCCACGACCACCGCCGCAATGACATACAATTCATACGTTATACCATATGTCGGAGCGCCGCTCTTTAACTGCGACGACATGAGGACTCCGCCGAGCCCTGCCAGCATACCACAAATCGTATATACCCAGAACAAGACCCACTTCACGCGAATTCCCGACAGTCGAGCCGCCTCGGCATTGCCGCCGACTGCATAAATATAGCGGCCGAATGTCGTTCGAGACATTATAAGATGCGCGATCGCATATAAAACCAGCATCAGGATAACGGCATAAGGGATATGGAACAGAGGTTCGACGCCGCGCCCGAGAGTGACATAGCTGTCGGGCAATTGATAAATCGGTTTCCCCTCGGAAATGATATATGCCACACCGGCTGCGACCTGCATCATCGCCAGTGTTGCAATAAACGGCGGTATTCGAAAACCGGTTATCATAAAGCCGCTGAAAGCTCCGACACCTCCACACAGGAGTATCCCGGCCAGTGCAGCCAGAATCATGGTAGTAGCCGAGGCCTGATCTCCGCCGAACTGCCCGATTATCCAGGTCACGATAACCGCGCACAGCGCGATGATGCTGCCGACCGACAAATCGATCCCGGCCGTGATAATGACCATCGTCATGCCGATGGCAATTATCGCGATGACGGTTATTTGATTGGCGACATTGCGGATATTATCGGGCATCAAAAACGTCGGCCAGTTGTATGGTGATGGTGACAGGACTTTGGCCTGTTTTACTAACGGCAACTGCGCGGTAATCATGCTGACCGTCGGCGCGAACTCATGCGTCGTGATAATAAACTGATACTGCCCCGCGGCCGAATCAATGTCTGTCAGATGTGATCGAATATCGGAGGGCGCACCGGAAATAAAAGTCAGTTCATACTCCTGCGTCAAGGCGTTATCCTGCTGTAATGTCTTCGCGAATGCCACATCGTCGATACCGGTTGATGTAATAACAAGCAATCGAGTCCCTTGTTGAACTTCATCTTGCACCTGCTCGGCGATATTCTCTGCCGCATCCGGGCCGACCGGGTGCTGCTCAGTAATCGTCATGACCGAAAATAACATACACAGCATCGCCAGTATGATAATCATGCCATAATCGGATGACAATCGGCTTAATCGAGACGCCTGTTTAACTCGCGGTTGTTTATCTTTCGTCTGTTCCACATTCAATCCTGAATCGTTACACAGCCAACACCATGATAGATTCCTGAGTGGCGGTTTTCACATCAACGACTTCACCGGATATCCGCCCACCTTTCATAACCAGAATCCGGTCGCAGATTCCTAATAGCTCCGGCAACTCCGATGATATGACGATGATAGCCTTTCCCTGGGCGGCCAGCTTACCGATAAGTACGTACATTTCGTATTTCGCCCCGACATCGATTCCCCTCGTCGGTTCGTCGAATATGATGACATCAGTATTGGCCTCGAGCCACCGTGCGACCAATAGCTTTTGTTGATTTCCGCCTGACAACTCCAATGCCTTTTGGTCGGCATTCGATATTTTAATTTTCAATGCATCCACATGACCGGCGAATTTATCCGACTCGGATTTTTGATCTATCCACCCCATCCGCGACCAGGACTTCAGATTAGCCAGCGCAAAGTTTTCCTTAACGGTACCGCCTAACACCAGCCCCTGCGTTTTTCGGTCTTCCGTCAACAGGCAAACACCGCCGGAAATCGCATCCCGCGGCGAATTAATATCCAAGGGCTCATTATTCAATCTAATTGCGCCGGAGTCGCGATTGTCAGCGCCGAATATTAACCGCGCAACTTCCGTACGGCCCGCGCCCATCAGCCCGGCCAATCCCAGCACCTCGCCTTTTCGAACGTTGAATGAGACATCCTGTACGATACCGCCTGAAATACCTTGCACCTCAAGGCACGCATCGCCGATTGCGACATCTTCCTTATAATATTCCTGCTCGATCGATCGTCCGACCATCTGTTCGATCAATTCATGGCGTGTGTAGGCTTCGGTTAGTCGCGTTGGAAGAGTAACGCCATCTCGCATCACGGTTATGCGTTGAGACATCGTGAGGATTTCATCCAGGCGGTGGCTGATAAAGATGATTCCCATCCCGCGCCCGCTTAACTCCTTCAGGAGATCGAATAATTGCGCAACCTCCTGCGGTGACAGCGCCGCCGTCGGTTCGTCCATTACCAGCACCTCGGCATCTCGAGCCAGAGCCCGGGCGATTTCCACGATTTGCTGCTGAGCAAGCGTCAATTCCGAAACAAGGGAAGAGGCGGTAAAATTCGCGCCGAGTTTCTCCAAAATCATATCTGCGCGGCGGCGCTCTTCGCGATGATCGATGATGCCGCTTGTCGTTGATTCGTGTCCGAGAAATATATTTGCGGCTACCGACAGGGACGGCACGAGCGTGAATTCCTGATATATCGTCGCGATACCGGCGTGCTGCGCCTCGAGAGGCGAATGAAATGCCACCGGTTCGCCGCGCAGGTAAATATCTCCCGCATCCCGCTCGTGTACACCGGTCAAAGCCTTGATGAGCGTACTCTTACCGGCGCCGTTTTCACCGACAAGGGCATGTATTTCTCCCTTGACCAGCGAAAAATTCGCCGATTTTAGAGCCTGTACTCCCGGAAACGATTTACTCAGTTCCGAAATGGTAATCAGAGATGTGGAGTCCGCGGAGTGTCTGTCCGACGAACGATTCATCGCGAACCGCTGCCGTTACTGAGCGTTCGACTGCGAAAACAGATCGCACGGAATCAAAATCGTCGGCTCGACTGCTCCACCGGAGAGGTATGTCTTCACCGCCTCGATCGTGCTCTGACCGATCAGCTTTGGCTGCTGAATGACATCGGCGAAGATTTTCCCCTCGGAGATGGCTTTCCGAGCCTCCGGAACGGCATCGAACCCGACTATTTTGATCTTGCCGATTTTGCCGGCCTTTTCGACTGCGGCGAGAGCCCCAAGCGCGGAATCGTCATTGATGCCGAAGAACGCCTTGATATCCGGATGCGCCTGCATGATATCCTCGGCGGTGCGGAAGGCTTGATCCTTGACGCCATGCCCGGACAATTTTGCGGCGATGGTGATACTGTTCATCGTGGCGATCTCTTCCTCGAACCCCTTCACGCGCTGAATCACGGATTCGACTTCGGGATGATCGATGATGGCGATTTTCCCGGCGCCGCCGATAGCCTCGGCAATAGCTTTTGCCGCCAGGCGTCCGCCTTCGATATTATCTGAAGCAATGTGCGAAATAATCTGAACATCGGTTGCAAGGCAGGCGATATCGGCGGTAAAGACCGGAATCCCGGCCTCGTTGGCGCTGGAGATGGCGGTGCCGATCGAGCGCGAATCGCACGGGCTGACGATAATGGCATTGACTTTTTGAACGATAAAATCGTGAATCTGGTCTTTTTGTTTGGCGACGTCGAATTCGCCTGCGGTGACGACCAGTTTGAAACCGGCGGCGTCAGCCGCTTCCTGCAGACCGGCCTCGAGGTCCTGATAGAATGGATGCGTCCGCGTCAACAGCGACACGCCGATAGTAATGCCAGATGAATTTTTATTCGCATCGTTTTTGGCGGAATCATCCGACCCGCCGCAGCCTAAAATCACGAAGAATACACAAAGGAGCGCTACTGCCAAAACAGATTTCAGTGCCCTAAACATGCCTTGCCTCGAATTCCAGCCGTTTGCCTGTGCAACGGCCCGAAAATGCATTCATTTTACTTTGTGCCGGCTAATATACGCAGAGACGGCCGCAGACACAAGCCGATTGTTTTGCCCGAGTTTTCTAATGTACTGAAGGATAAGAAATTGGATAGGGATAAGTATCAGTGGAGCGCAATTCTCCAAGGCCAAAGCCTGAGGCTAATGATTTCCTCGTTGGGCCAAATCTGTCGCCCCGCGGGATTCACTTATATAAAACGATTTATAGCAGTCATTCTGAGGAAGCCTTCTTAGGCCGACGTGAGAATCCGCTCTTGCCTCTTATTCCCCTCCAGTAGTGAGGGGAGATCAAGACGTACGACGAGCCTACCGCATCATCTCCTCGTCCAGCGCCATCATGAGAAACCCGCAAAATGCCGCGTTGCTGGGGGACAGGGTGATATCGACTTTCGATTTTATGTCATTAATAATGTCCCGATAGGCCGCATAAAATTCCCAACTTGGCCGCGGTTTGTACACGAGATCGAGTTCAAGACTGGAAATAACCAGCTTCGCCGTCGATGGCTTGACAAACACTTCCACCTCCGGCCGGAAATAATATTTAAAAACCGTCATCAGCGTCCACTTGGCCATCTTGCGGTTGGCCAATTCCGACAGGAGCGCCTCGAATCCCTTCTGTTCTTTTCCATACAGTAGATCCTTGAGCGCCCGGGAAAAGATTTCCTTTTCCCTCGGCGTCAGCGAAGTAGCCATATCGCGGAATTTTGGTTTTTCGAACAGGGATACCATCGTCGATTGTGCGACGAGTTTGACCATCGAGGCGACAATCTCGTGCGGATCGCTAAAATTCTTTTTGGCGAAATAGTCCCTCGCCAAATTCGTTAGTTTATCTTTTTTATGTTTCTTGGCCAGTTCGAGCATCTCCGGATGCTCGAACCCGCCGGGATATCTGTTCAGGAATTCTTTTTCGGCCTGTCTCAGTCGTTTGATGTTCATGGCACCTCCATGCCACAACATACGCAGTATTGAGACAATTTTGTATCACATTAAATATGTTATTGCAATACAGTCAGCATGACCGTGAAGACGACCTCGCCTTTTGGACAACAGTTATTGCGCAATATCATGTACACGATTTTATCGTATACTTGACAATCTTCTTATTACCGGCATCGTTTTCCTGCACGGCATAGACACAACCGCTGCCGAATTGCAAATTATCAGGACTGGCCAGATGCCAACCCTCTTCGACATGAACCTCGCCATAATACAAATGTTGCCCGCTCGGCGAATATACATTCACGAACAAACCCGGCAGAGTACGGCTGATTTCATGCGCGCTGATGATATACACCAGTCCATCAATAATCTGGATGGTATTATAGCACGCCATCTTTTCGGGAAGGTTTCCGACTATTGCAGCCACATGTTCTTCAGGAATTCCGAGATCTGCGAAATATTTCCTTTTCACTTCCTCAGAGATGGGAGTCCGGACTCCATCGATGGAAATCGTTTCGATCGTATCATCGCCGGATCCTGAGCAGTACAAAAGCGTATCCGTGTTTTTGCCGAAATAGATTCGGTCAGCCTTTCGATCATATCCCATCTTCGCCTGCGGAGTCAATCCTACAACGACGGCGCCTCCGGTCGGTTTGGTCTCGTCACCGGTCAGATCGAATGTATAGATATTTTTCTCTTCGCCCGTCGCGAAATTGATACAAGTTACGGCCGCAACGCCATCCGGAGAATCTCCCAATGCCCCCGGCGCCAGCCAGCATTCATTTTCATTTTTAAATGCAAGCGGGAAGCGGACGAATAAATTATTCGGCACCGCCTTCACGAACTGTCCTTGATTCGTGAAGAAATGGAGTTTATCCGGTGCGCACACGACGACCTGCTCACCCGCGGGGAAACAGTTTAAATAGAAGGGGACTTCACTCTCGTTCTCGCCGCGAGGCGCAAATGAGCCACGAATCGTGCCGTCAGCACCAATGATATAACTCACATGCTGTTCGAAATCGTGCACATATAGGGTGCCGTCATCCGCCACACGAGGCTCCGCCGGGCGCGCCAATTGAGCGCCGTCTATCTGACTTATTTCCCAAACCTTCTGCGCATTGAAATCCCACTCTTGCGGCGCATTCGAGGTCGACTGCTGAGAGCACCCTCCGCACAACAAAGATGCAAGTGCGAAACCGAGCCATATCAGTTTTATGATTCTCATTCAAAATTCCTCCCAGAGACAGGAAATGACGGCATACGAATAGCCTTGTTTCCCAATATGTGCATTATCGATTGAAATCTTGTGTTAAGAAATGTTAATTTCCCAAGCGATAGACAGCATGAGAATCCTGTACTGCCTTATTGCTGATTCATCCGCTCAGCCTTTTTTATGGCCTCGGATAGCGGCGGCACCTGCCATTCGGCCCGTTCGGCATCCGTCACCGCCGTCGTATCAATCGGCTCAATCGTCCACACACCATCGATCAAGTGGGTTTGCGTGCCGTAAATCTGAGGTTTCCCGACATTCCACAAGTACCGGTCCATAGCTGCCGCCGCCAGCCACCTGGCGATATTGTTCGATGAATCCAGCTCCACTGCCTTCAGCGCTAACTCATGGGCCCGCCAATAATCAGTCGTATCACGGCCGTGCTGAAATATCATTGCGGCATGGTAATAATCATCGGATGCCTTTACGAGGCCCGCATCGAGAATCTCGATTGTCCGATTCCTTCGCTCGGCGTCTCGCTCATTGACCTGAGACCAATCGATTCCACCTGCACCCATCCGATCACCCTGATCTTCCTGATACAGGCGATATAACTCCTGATTAATGTTCTCAAGATATTTTGCGTTGGCCGCTTCGCATGCACCAATCAATCCTGCCCATCGGTCATCCGAGCGGAGAGACTGCAAATCCGAGTCCTGCGACAGCCAATCGATATTATGAAAGCCATATTCGATAGCCGTATTGAGATATTCGTATGCCAAATCAGTATTACCATTGAGCGCGCAGCAACAAGCAGCATTATAGTACATACTCTTTGATGTCGCACCGTTATCGATCGCCTGCCGATAAAAATCGACACACGCCTGATAATCACCGGCAGTATAGGCGCTGTTTGCCTTACCGAGTAGTTCATCGGCGCTCTCGGCATAAATCTCTCCGACTACAATTATAGAAAGCAGAAGGAGGAAACACTTCGATAATATTCTGATATTTATTGGCATTGCTGCGGCTCCCAATCATAAATGTCCTCGCTGTTCCTCTACAATATACAGAAGGCTATACCAGAAAAAGGGTTTATTCCGCGGGCGGGTAAAAAAATACCGAATTTCCCAAATCTGACAGTCTCTTTAGGGATTCGTGATTCTTTCGTGATATTTCATTTGTTGCAGATTTCATGTCAGAAAACAAACGCTTAACCTAAAAAAAGAGGTTCCCATGTTCACCAGAATGTTTCTCTGTTTACTCGTTGTTTCCCTTATCGCGATTGGTTGCTCCTCCGAACAGCCGCTGGCGCCATCCGTCGATCAGACCGACACAAATATAACACTCGATGATTCAACCCTCGATACCGGCGATGCCGCAATGAAGCCCGGTTTCGGCGGATATGGCCATTCCGGCGATCCGGTCACATTCCTCGTCAGAATCGAGAATGTCTCCGACGGCATGACCCTGCATCTGTCGAACGGCGAAACTGCCCCGGCTCCGCATTCTCCGGGCGTCTGGACGGTCACGCGCCTGTTCAATCCGCTCTTCAAAGTCGGCCGCCGCGATCTCGGACAGGGGCTTGAGCAGCAGGCCGAAGACGGCAATCCGACCATGCTGGCCGCCAGTATGGAGGCAAACCACTTCGTGAAATCGAGCGGCGTGTTCGCGGTTCCGGTCGGCGATGATATGCCGGGTCCGGGCCCTTCCGGGCAAGGCATATGAATTCATGGTCACCGCCTCACCGGGCGATCACCTGTCATTTACATCTATGTTCGGCCAGTCTAATGACCTGTTCTATGCGCCCGGCGCCGTCGGTATTCCGCTGTTCAAGTGGGGACGCCGGCCGATAAGCGGCGATGTGACGAAGTTCGTTCGCCTCTGGGATGCCGGTACCGAGGTCAATCAGGAGCCGGGTCTCGGCCCCGATCAGGCCCCGCGTCAGTCCGGCCCTAACACCGGTGAAACCGAAAATAAGCGCGTCCTGCCGGTGCACGACCAGTACACCTACCCGAAAACCAAGGATGTCATCAAGGTGACGATCACCCCGGTCGAATCTCCTGCCTGATAAATCACTCATCCAATGGCAAAACTCGCCCTCGGCTCATAAGAGCCCGGGCGAGTCGCCTTTTTCAGTTTACTCATATAACCACCCAACCAAATTCTGCAGAAAATACTTGACCGGTTAAGCATATGTTTATACATTTACTTAACCAGTTAAGGAATTACTCATGGAAAACGATTTTCTCAAAGACCTGAAATCCCTCGGCGTGACGGCTCGACTCAAGAGACTGAGCGATGCTCTCTCGTCTCAAATCAAAGACCTATACAAATCGCAAGGCGTTGATATCGAACCGAGCTGGCATCTGGTCTTTTTGCTTTTAAAAAAGAATCAAGCCATGACTATGTCGGAGCTCGCCGAGGCCTGCCGGCTCTCGCAACCTGCCATGACCAAGATGATCGCACGAATTAGGAAAAAGGGCTATATTACCATCGCCGGGGACTCTGAGGACAATCGAAAAAAAGTCCTTACTCTCTCGATAAAAGCCATTAATTTGATGCCAAAATTCGAGCATATCTGGGATGCAGGACAAAAATCGATTCGCGACATCCTCAGATCGAATAAAGCGTTTCTGCAAAGCGTGGAAGCCATCGAACAGGAATTGGCCGAGAAGAGTTTTACCGAGAGGGCCCTGTCGCATCTTACCGATAAATCGTAACGATTTTCAAGGAAGCAACTATGAACCACGTAGGAAACACGCCTCTCATTAAACTGAACAGATTAGTGCAGCCCGGCTGGGCAGATGTGTATGTCAAATACGAAGGCGGCAATCCGACCGGGAGCATGAAAGACCGGATGGCTCTATCGATGATCGAGGGTGCCGAATTACGAGGCGACCTGAAACCGGGCGACAAGGTAGTTGAGTATACCGGCGGCAGCACCGGAGCATCTTTGGCTATGATCTGCGCTAACCGAGGGTATACCGCTCATTTCGTCTCATCGGATGCCTTCGCCGCGGAAAAACTTCAGACCATGCGCGCCTTCGGCGCGAAACTGGAAATTATCCCGAGTGACAATGGCAAACTGACCGCCAAACTCATCGATGACATGATTGCGCGGGCCAGGGAACTCAGCCTCCAGCCGAACACTTTTTGGACCGACCAGATCAATAATATAGACAACCGCAATGCCTATCATGCGATGGCCCGAGAAATAATCGGTCAACTCGGTACCGAAATCGATGAATTTATGACCGGAGTCGGAACCGGGGCTTGCTTTTCCGGCAATGCCGAGGTTTTGAAAAAGGAAATTCCTCACATCCGATGCACCGCAATTGAACCGGAACATGTCCGCTTCCTGTCCGGAGGCGATACGACAGGAACACATCGCCTTGAAGGAATCGGTCTCGATTTTATCCCATCGATCTATCGAGCCGACTTGCAGGATGATGTTATGTCCGTATCGGACAACGATGCCTATGACACCGCACGAAAACTTGCCACAATGGAGGGAATATGGGGAGGTATTACATCCGGAGCGAACGTTTGGGCAGCACTCAAGCGAGCAAAGGAAATCGGCCCCGGTAAAAAGATTGTTACGGTAATTATCGATTCCGGATTGCGATACCTGAATGGAGAATTGTATCGTTAGGCGAAATGTTTATTATGCCGCCCTGCTTGTTCTTATTCCCTTAATGAGAAGCCACAGGCAAAGCGATAGCTCCGCAATGACTGCCGGAATGACGACAATCCAGCTATAGATATCTTTATAAGCCGGGAAGAGGAAATTCCCGAAACTCTCGATCACATATCCAATCGAGGCAACGATCAGAAAAATACCGAGCCACTGCGGGAACAGTTCGGATTTATAAAGCAAATATCCCAGTATCGCGCAGTGCACACCGAAAAACGCCCCGGCTATTAAATACCCCGCATAATGAGCGGTTAAAAACTGCATAGCCAGATTTTGCAACTGCTCAACTGTAAACGCCGATACGAAATCGGGATTTGTCAGAATATTCAAAGGCGCCAGATGATTGAGCAGGTTAATACTACCAATCGCCGGATGAGCGATTATTCGCAGCGTTGAAGCGACCAAGGCAACTGTTTTATTAACCGGCTTGAGCAATGCATACAAAAGTATCGCCACGGCGGCATCGCTGATAAACGCGATAAGATCACAGACAAACCCGAATCGATAGAGCCCCTCGGATGACAGAATATTATTGGCTGTGGCTGTAGCATCGCCGGGGACAATAAGTACCGAGCGCACGCCCCCTTCGGCGAATCCGGCGCAAATTATTATTATCAGGTATAATATCCCCGCAATCCTGGCATATCGTTTTAATGATGTCGCTTCATAGCGCTCGTTCACAGATAATCCTCCGGTTAAGCATGCAATACGTCAGTAACGAATCAATTATTGACGGGAGTGATAATAGAGTCGTGGCCATTAGAATCTCAAAGTCACACCGGCCGATGCATAATGCACCAGTGCAAACGTATAAACCTCGTCATTGTCGGCGCCGCCTTCAAGAATCCTGTAACCTGCTCTCAAGCGAATGCGGTCTGTGGCATTTATGTAAACGGCCAGCAGGACATCTTCTGCGCGCCCCTGAGGCGCCGCCAGGGCATCGCCCTCGAAAAGTATCCCGACTCGCGACCCGACACGCCAGTCGAATGCGAAATTAATGAGCGGTACGAAACCGGTATTCGTTTTCTCAGATGCTACCAGTCCATTACTCAGTTTAATTGCGGCATCCCGGATTTTTCCGGTAAAGCCGATTCCGGCCCGGAGATTTTCGTTATCCAGCCACGTGTATTGATATGATACCCGATATGAATCAAATCGGTAATTTGATTTCAGTGGTACGCCGGCATCGAATCGCATACCATTGAAATCAATGTCTCGATCGAGGGTGCCGGAGGACTCGAATTGAAACGGAGCCGCAAGAAAGGACAGGCTGTGCCGCTTACCCAGACCGATTATGAGGCGCACTCGATAGAACGGTGTCGACTCCGCATCCAGCTCCTCAGAGAGGGAAAATTTCGTGCCGGTACTGCCCGGAATGCGCACATCATTATACCCGCTGGAGGCCAAACCGCCTTCCAAATCAATCGACCAGCCTGCTCGTGCCGCTCCCGTTGCCAGCAGCAGGACACCAATTGTAAGTATGAATCGAACACAAGCTTGTAGCACTACGCATCCTCCAGAAAAAGCCGTTACTGTTTATATGCTGATATGCTGTCAATTACCAATTCAAACGCCCCCGCCTTTTTGTCGGCCAGCAAGAATCCGAATTGCCTGATATTACCCGGTACTAATGGTCCCACACCGGTCAATATCCTGCCACGAAACGTCGGTTGAAATGACGAGAAGGGGAGATCTATCGCGAGCCACTTATCTTTCACAGAGTCGAATTCATGTTTGAAAGTGATGCTGTCGAATTCCCGGCCGGTACGCACCCGAAACTGATAGCGTCTGCCGTCCCCTTTTACCCGGATTCGAATGCCATGAAAATCAGCGAGGTCAAAGTCGGTTGGCCGGGTTCGTATCGATGCGAAACCTCCGTTGTTTTCCAGTGAAATCTCACCGGTAAACAGTAGGCAGCTGTCTTCTGTCAATAGTGTTTCCCCTCGAGATATCCCGCCCATAACATCGTCATTTATTGGCAGCCACGACTCAGCTTCCGATTCATCGCTAAAATCAAACAGTCTATGAGTCAGTTTTTCCTTTTCCGTCACCTGATTGTCTCCTGGATCGGCATGTATCAGAAGCACCAAACTAAAAAATCCAAGTATATACGCAGCAACGATTCTCACTGCATATTAGTAACAGAGACATCGGAATATGGTTCCCGTATTGGCCGGCAGTATCCTCATGAATAATAGAAGAGTAAGGAGAGGGTAAACTGCTGGTTGTATCGTGTGAGAAATATGGATGCTCTTTATTTGATATCAAACATGTTTGCGATTTTTCGCAGGTCGTCCGGCCATTTATAGGTCACCGGAGAAACCGGAGGGAGACCTTCCTCAGGAGCCGCCGACAGCGTGAATGTCTCCTCAGTATTGGCCTTTAAAAATCCGAATTTGAAATCCCCAAAGCAATGATGCCCGACCAGGGCCAAAAACTGCTTACCGGCATCACCTTTACCCACGGAACACCCCTCGAAAAAGATTGTTGCTCCGGGACATAAATAGTTTTGCAATTGTCCCAGTACGGTAGCCGCATCGGCACTCGGTGCATCGGCATCATCATCGGGAGCAAGCCCCAACAGCCAGCTTATATCGATTTTATCCGAACTCAAAACGCCGCAGGCATGAAATGTCGGCTGCTTGGTCGCGGTGCCGGAACTGCCGTGCCCGAAAAATCGCAATTCGCGAATAAAACTCACCGCCTCATTTGCGACACCTTTTATGACACCAAAATGACCGGTTCCGGCTATTTCCTCTGCCAGCGAATATAATTCAACTTCCAGATGAGCCAGCGAATCGATTTCAAAAAGGCTGTGCGAGAATCCCTTGCTCACTCGTACCGGCGCCATTTTATTCTTGAGCGCCAGTTCCGCCATATCGTCCGGATGAGGTTTTGACGGAATCGTGTCGACATCGACATAGACGGCGGAATCATCCCAGAGTCGCCAGCTATGAAGCAACCGCTCCTGTTCGCGAGCGGGCAAATGCTTATACAAGTGTTCGAGCACCCGCTGGCGCTCCTCGCCCTCGCGCCGAGTCGCCTTCGCCGCGGTTTCGAATACCGCCTTTCGCCGGCTCCTGATTGCCCCCAACTGCTGAGCGATCGCCTGAGAGAGTACCTTAAGCTTTTCGATTTCCGCCTTAGACTCGGTCGGCCAGGCATTGACGGCGGTATTCAGATCAATCAGCGCGCGGTAATCCACGACGTGAGCCATCAGCTCCCGAATGCCGGATTCATTCATGGAAAAAAACTTATTGATGGCTCGTTCGGCCCGAGGCGGGATTTGCGACGGGATATAAGTAAATGTATAACTTCCCGGCGATGCAACACTGTATGATTCATTACCCATGGTCACTCACAATCAAGCGGACTTCCGCTTCTTGAATTCCTGCGCGATACGCTCGCGTGTGGCGGGTGGTATTTCTCCGTTGACCTGTCCTCGCGGAGTAGGCTCGCAATCGACCTTGAAATCGGACTGGAAGGCGCGCACCGCCAATTCCATATCCTCAGTCGACGGATATCCCAGATTGTGCAATCGAGTCAAATACTGCTGATCGGAACTCCCCCCGTCGCAGTCGACAAACAACTCGCGCACGAAACGATACTCTCCCTCAGTATTGTCTGCTCCCCAGGCCAGCTTGAGCATCTCGGGACAGACTTTCGGAGGGGCCAGGTTGGCATACCCGGATGAATCACTCTGCCCGGCATGAGCCGGTTCATGGCCGAATCGGGCAAGGAAAACTGTTTTCGGCATCGGTTCGCCGCGATCGTCACACAGGCGAATGCGCAGATTATCAGGGAGCTCCTCGGTCAGATCGATACTCTCCGACACCTGCGCCACCCACTGCTTATAAAAAGGGTCAGTTGACGACGAGGTAGGACTTGTCGGCTCCGGGTATATCTTGCCGTTGAATGCGAACAAGTCAACGCGGCGATTCTTTTCACTCGCCACACCGTCACCGACATCCTCGACCGGAAAATATTCGCCGCAGCCGTGAGCGATGATTGTCACCGATTTCGGCAGACTGGTACCGTCGAATTTCATGTAGTCGGTAATTAATGCGCGCCGGGTCATCGGACCGCATATGCCGTCCTCCGTCAGCCCGGCATCGGCTTGAAATTTCATCACGGCATCCTTGAATCCAATACCATCGCTGAAGTACTTGGTCCCACCGCTGATTGGCAGCGCCGACAACATCAATTCGTCTTCGCGCCGGCCCCAGCGTTTATCGCTGTCGGTATGGCTATAGTTTTTCAGCCATGTTTCTACGTCGTCCGCCAGATAGGCTGCAATGCTCTGTGCCCGCTCCAGCGACAGTTTTAGATTGTAGGATGATTTTCCCGCCGCATCGGTATGACCGACACAAAGCAGTTCGGGAAAAGCCTTTTTATCGTACACCTCACGGATTTTTCGAATCCCAGCCATGGCTGAGGGCAGGAGAAAACTCTTTTCGGTATCGAAATACAATCCCATCAGCCGCAACCGGCGGGACTCCATCGGGACGACCGTTAGCCGCGAGACCCCGCCTGACGCGAGTCGCGTACGGTTTTTAATGTCCTTGGATGATATCGGTACAGTTATTCTGGATGATTCCGGCATACATCTTTCACGGATTAATGGTCTCTACTGGGAGACCGGTTTTTGCTGTAAACAATATACGAAGTCCGAGAATTATTTGTGTGTTATGGATTATTATTATCCATTAATCGAAGACGTGATTATGGATATTAAGGCTGGCCGGTTATTATAGCCGGGCAAGGGATGATGCCAGTCCCATGCCGCGCCGCCTGCAAGATTTGGTTTGATACGAGCAAGCAATACAATAGCCATGTTGTTACCTGCGGCGTTACCCTATGACTGCGCTGACGGGTGAGACTCCGTTGGCAAAGGCCGGTAATAGGCAATACAATACAGAATCCGTGACGCCGACATGACTTTTAGAAGGGCTCGTCCTGAGCTTGTACCGAATACCGCCTTATTTCAGTAGCATGAGTTTTTTTGAATCAAAATAGTCTTCGGTTCGGATGCTATAAAGATACACACTACCCGCCGCCGGTTCTCCTGTCGCGGTTTTTCCGTCCCATGCTATTACATGCCGGCCCGCTGCTTCTTCTCTGTCGACAAGTATCCGAATCTTTTGGCCCAGAACATTATAAATGGCAATTGTGACACTCTGCCTTTGAGGTAAAACATACTCAATAGTTGTGACGGGGTTGAATGGATTCGGGTAATTTTGCGATAACTGCGGACGATCCGGAAGTATCGGATCATGAGGATCGACTCCTGTCGGCAGCAGTTGATAATACCAGAGTCCATCCCAGCAGGAGGCATAGATACAGCCGTCAAAATACTCAAAGTCATAAGCGATCAGCCCGGTTTGATGATCCCATAACTGCCATGTGTTGTTATTCCATTCAAACATGTACAGTCCCAAGGTCGGATGGCTCAGTAATGCCAATGTCAGTTCCCCGTTCACGATGACTTTGCCGCTGGCGGCTGCATTAAAGGGTGCCGGAGAATACTGCCAGGTGGCGCCGCTGTCAGTACTGTTGTAGATTCCATTGAAGCCTATTCCTATCAGTAATTCGGGACCCAATGAGTAAAAGGAGAGCATCGCCAATCCGGTACCGATATTTTCATTAAATTGACAATGATTCCAGGCAGAGCTATCGTGCAGATTTCTATAGATATATCCATTCTGTCCGGCCCCGGAAAAAAGCATATTATTCCATTCGTACAATGAGTATACATCCCACGCGAGATTCCACGGAAGCCCCTCGCTAAAATGCTGCCAACTAATTGGCCCGGCTGTCGGTGTCACGAAAATACCGGCTCCGGATGTTCCAATGTAAAGACTGTCTCCTCGTGAAGCGATACAAGACACCGATTGAGCGCCGACGCCGGTGAGGCCGGAATTACGCTGCACCCAGGTGAAACCGCTATCGGGAGATTCGAAAACGCCGTTACCATACGTGCCGGCGATGAGTCTCGATTTTGCATCGAATAATTTACTGACAGTGACGCTATCGCCGAGAGTTCCGAGTCTTTCAATCTCGCTATCATGAGATGATTTACGATAGATCGTGTCGAAAGATGTGAAATACAGCCACTGACCGATAATTTCCACATCCGTAACGTCTTGTTGTGGAAATGACACATCTCTTTGCCACTCGGCCGCCACATTACCGATAAGGCATAAAGACAATATTGCCAAAAAAAGGGCCCGGAAGCCCGCCACTTGAATCTTCATTTCAATTTCATACCTTATGCGAAACTATTATTTGTCCCGACTCGCCTCTAATACGGAGACCAAAGGATTTTTAATTGCCCACTTCATTAAAATGAGTTTGGTGAAATATATCCGGAAGTTATGGCGAGCGAATCGACCGATTCGCTCACTGCATCTTTAATATTCTGCAACGGATTAAGGTAGTATCCTCTTCCGCCGTCCATCATTCGGAACTACTTCAGGCCAAGCTATATACCGAACAGAATCGTGACCATCAGTTTGAAATCAGGGATGTCGCCAAAGCCGAATCTGGTTTCAATATTGTATCGCCGATTGCCCTGCATCGGAATCCTCATTCCGGCAACAACGCTCAACCCCAGCTCTGTGTCTGTATTATTGTTACTCGAAATCATCAGAAGGGTCGGACCCGCCGAACCGTAGAATTTAAGACCCGTTTCCGGAAGATGAAACAGATACATTCTGAAATCGCCATTGAAGGCCGTAAACGAATGATCGCCGAATTCGAAGTCGATGCTGGGGGCAATTTGGAAATCCCGAAACACGCGCCCGAATTCACCCTCAACGCCCAGGACCAGATCCTCGGTATCGAAATCATACCCGCCTCTTGGCCCAATCGCCTGCGCATTGACAAGTGATGGGAGAGCCAACAGGATAACAAACAGTAGCCCGGCACAGGAAAATCTGGATAACAGTTTCATGCGTCTATTGTCCTTTCTCGATGTTTACAGTCTTATACCCCTTTAATCGGTTATACGAAGATGTGTCTTTAAATATGAATATAAGGTTCGCCAATAATCTTCTACCGGGGGAATACTATTCAATAATTATGTTGTTGCACAACGATTTACCATATTATCTAGACAAGAATACAAGATTTTGTGGGTCTACTTTAGAAATATCTTGACACTGTCTAAAATTATAATTATTTTAATCCAATGATGGATGCTATTTCAATCTTGCAGCAGTGTAATATTCAACCGACTCCCCAGCGGATTGCCGTCGTCGAATATGTATTGAAAAACAATACGCATCCGTCAGCCGATGACGTATTATTTAATGCCAGAAAAAAATGCCCGACTGTCTCGCGAGCCACGGTCTACAACACGCTGAATCTGCTCGTCGAAAAAGGGCTTCTGGGGATGCAGACAATTAAGGAAGGTGCGGTTCTCTTCGATTCCAATGTAGAAAAACACCACCATTTCATTGATACCGATACCGGCGAGGTGTTTGATATTCCATGGGATCAATTGACGGTTGAGGGAAAAGAAACACTCCGGGATTTTGACATTTCAGAGTTTCAAGTCATCTTGAGAGGTAAAATACGGAAATAGCCACTTTTTTTTGCCAGTGAGCTATACTCTGTCTAATATTAGACCTTATTTGACCGGTGAAGTTTAAATGGACACAAGACATAGCCAAACAAAAGTCAATGCAACGGGAAAGAGACACATCTACAATTTTGAAATAAAGGAGACGGTATGACCGACAAACACAAGGAAGGCTCGGGCAAATGCCCGGTTACCGGCATGGGAGGCAACCCGTCAGCCGGCGGAGGTACCACCAATAAGGACTGGTGGCCGAATCAACTGAATCTGAAAATCCTGCACCAACACTCTGCGAAATCTAATCCTATGGGCGAGGATTTCAATTACGCCAAGGAATTCAAAAAGATCAACTACAAGGAACTGAAAAAAGACCTCTATGCCTTGATGACCGATTCCCAGGACTGGTGGCCTGCCGACTATGGTCACTACGGTGGTTTGTTCATCCGCATGGCCTGGCACAGCGCAGGAACATACCGCACGGGCGATGGCCGCGGCGGCGGCAATACCGGCAATCAGCGTTTTGCGCCGCTCAATAGCTGGCCGGACAATGTGAACCTCGATAAGGCGCGCCGTCTTTTATGGCCGATTAAACAGAAATACGGCCGCAGGTTATCCTGGGCTGATCTGATGATTCTTGCAGGCAACTGTGCCCTGGAATCGATGGGATTCAAAACCTTCGGTTTCGGCGGCGGCCGCGAGGATATCTGGGAGCCGGAAGAGGATGTCTATTGGGGCTCCGAAGAGGAATGGCTGGCCACGAGCGATAAACCCAAGAGCCGCTACAGCGGTGATCGTGACCTGGAAAACCCCCTGGCCGCGGTACAGATGGGTCTTATTTATGTCAACCCGGAAGGTCCCGACGGCAATCCCGACCCGGTCGCATCCGGACGCGATGTCCGTGAAACTTTCGCGCGCATGGCCATGAATGACGAAGAGACCGTCGCGCTGGTCGCAGGCGGGCATACCTTCGGCAAGTGCCACGGCGCCGGTGATGCAAAATTACTTGGCCCAGAACCCGAAGGAGCTTCCGTCGAAGAGATGGGGCTCGGCTGGAAGAGCAGTTTTAAAAGCGGTAAAGGCGGCGATGCCATCACCAGCGGAATCGAGGGCGCATGGAAACCCAACCCGACCAAATGGGATATGGGCTATCTGAAGGTATTGTTCAAATACGATTGGGAACTGGTCAAGAGCCCGGCCGGCGCGAATCAATGGCTGGCCAAGGATGTTGCAGACGAGGACATGGTTGTCGACGCTCACGATCCGTCAAAGAAGCATCGTCCGATGATGACCACGGCCGACCTCTCGCTGAAATTCGATCCGATCTACAATCCGATTGCTAAGCGCTATCTGGAAAACCCGAAACAATTCGCCGATGCCTTCGCTCGCGCCTGGTTCAAGCTGACTCATCGCGATATGGGTCCGCGCTCGCGCTATCTCGGTCCGGAAGTACCCAAAGAAGAACTCATCTGGCAGGATCCGATTCCGGCCGTTAATCACAAGCTGATTAATAAAAAAGATATCGCATCCCTCAAGAGTACGATTCTGGCCTCCGGTCTGTCCATCTCGGATCTGGTTTCAACCGCTTGGGCATCGGCATCCACATACCGCGGTTCCGATATGCGAGGCGGCGCCAATGGTGCGCGCATTCGCCTGTCGCCGCAGAAAGACTGGGAAGTCAACCAGCCGACGAAGCTCGCAAAAGTGCTAAAGACTCTGGAGCGCATCCAGAAGGAATTCAACAAAGCACAATCGGACGACAAGAAAGTATCGCTGGCCGATATTATCGTGCTGGGCGGTTGCGTGGGCGTCGAGCAGGCGGCCAAGAATGCCGGTCATAAAGTGACGGTGCCATTCTCACCGGGACGCATGGATGCCTCGCAGAAACACACCGATGCGGATTCATTTAGTGTCCTCGAACCCAAAGCCGACGGCTTCCGCAATTATCAGAAGACCAAATTCAGCGTGCGGCCCGAGGAGCTTCTTCTCGACAAGGCCCAACTTCTGACACTGACCGCGCCCGAGATGACCGTTCTCGTCGGCGGCATGCGTGCGCTGAATGCCAACTATGGCCAATCACCGCATGGCGTATTCACCACGCGCCCCGAAACACTCACCAATGACTTCTTCGTGAATCTGCTCGATATGCGCATCGAATGGAAGGCCATATCGAAGGATGAGGAAGTATTCGAAGGGCGTGATCGCGCATCCGGTAAAATCAAATGGACCGGCACTCGCGTCGATCTCGTCTTCGGCTCGAATTCTCAACTGAGAGCGATCGCTGAAGTATATGGATGCGAGGATTCTCAGGAGAAATTCGTGAATGATTTCATCGCCGCTTGGGACAAGGTGATGAATCTCGATCGCTTCGACCTGAAATAGGAAAACAAGATAGATGAAATACGAAGGGAGGTCGATGTACTCGGCCTCCCTATTTTTTTTACTGCCGCGCAATCTTCAATAGTTGATCCGCTTTAATATTTGTCAGTATTCTTTGCGTAAAATCCGGCCATTCAACGATCAACGAATCGACATCCGTTGCATCACCAAGACCGAAATGAGCTACCAGATCACTCTGCGACTTGAATCCGTTCTTCGCCGAGATCTCTCGCATCTGCCAAATCGCGTTGCCTGAGATTTCAGCCCGTATTCTGATTTTTGCACCGATTGCGGATTTGTTGACCCCTGTTCCCTCAAGTTTAATCTGGAGCCAATGATTTTGATTTCCCGTATTCTCGTACAACGCATTATTGGTATTGCCGACATTGGCCACAAAAAGGTCAAGGTCTCCGTCCCGATCATGGTCCGCCCATGCCGCGGCAGCAGAAGGTTCATTGTCGGTCGCAATCGGGCCGTTGACGACTCGTGTAAAGGAACCATCGCCGTTATTGTGATACAACCGATTCGGATAGGCCGCGTAGTTTTTCTGTCCCAGTACCAGCAAATCCAGCCAGCCGTCATTGTCATAATCACCCCAGTAGCCGGCCGTCCAGTTGCCGGTATCGGAAGCCATTTCGTGATTAATAATCGGTTCGAAAGCGCCGTTTCCTCTATTTTTGTAAAGCGTCACTCCGGATTCATCGGACATCACATAGATATCAAGATAGCCGTCATTGTCAAAATCCGCCCAATTACCGAAGTATTTCCGCGAGCCTTCGATAAGTTCCAGTTCGGTCATCTGTGTGAATCGGCCGTCGCCTGAATTCTTGTAGAGCAAACTTAGTTTATTATTCCGAGTCCAGAACAGATCCTGTCTGCCGTCACCGTCAAAATCTCCCAGGGCCATCCCGTTCGCCTCATCCTCAATAAGACCGAGGTCACTATTATTGATATGTGCGAATCCATCCTTCCCATTATGATAAACTTCTGCAAGGGCGGGATCACTGGGGCGCCCATGATTGGCCACGAACATATCCAATCGGCCGTCGTTGTCGAAATCAATCCATGCGACTTCCATCGAAAATTTACGCGCGTCTGTCAGTGCGGTCGATGTATCACTGGTGAATGTGCCGTCACCGTTATTGATGTATAACAGATTGGCGTTTAAAAATGGACGGGCCGCATAGCAATCAAGGTCGCCGTCACCATCAAAATCCGCCCAGGTTGATGCCAGACAACCTCCGCTCGCCCCGATATCACCCTCAAGTACCCGAGTATAAGAACCGTCGCCGTTGTTGTGATAGAGATAGTTGGGGGCAGGGGAGCCGCTGAAATCCTCATTGCAGATGAATAAATCCGGATAATCGTCGCCGTCATAATCAATCCAACTGACGCCGAATGACCAACCACCGTCGCTGACCGCCGGTCCCGATTCCACTCGAATAAATTGGCTCGAAGCTGAAGACGCTGAGATTGTGATAATAATTGTAATCAAAAAGAAGATAGAGATAGTACGCATATCGGTCTCCTACATTGTCGATTTTGCCGTATGCGCCCGCCCATTCACATTTTGCGGCAAGATACACCGCGAGCCCTATTCATAGCAGTACGAATTTTATCAGGCCGAGTTTCGTCTATTGACTAAGTATAATTCTCACGTCATGAGCAACTAATTTGTGATATTAGTCCCGATCGAAGTGGGGGAGATCATCCGGGATCGGAATAGAGATCTCCACGTACCCATGAAATACTCCATTGTCGAAGAGCGGCAACTGATGGATGATTTTCTTTTTCCCATTCTTCTGAATCGTGTAATGATTGGGCTGATTGTCCTTATACATGGCAGCCAACTGAGACTTCGACGGCTCGGGATGACACGCCAGCACATCCGTCCCGATCAGCTTGTCGCCTCCATACGATGCAAATGTCGCAATCGATGCGGGATTCATTTCAGTAATCGTCCCCTGGGCATCGGTCACGGTAATCGCAACGCCCACCATCTCAGCCCACGTCTTCTCAGCCATTTATTCTCTCCGCTTTGAGTTGTACGGTATAATGAAATACTCATTATGCTCCGGCGCAAGCCTATTTGGTGTTGGATTTGCCAGGTATGATTCAAAAGATAATTGTTAGTCGAAATTCACGGATACCGTACACAAGCCTGCGCATCATTCGATCAGGCCGTCGTTTATCCATTCCTGGAACAGCGAACGTTCACCCTGTGGAAGTCCGCCGGTCGGAGGCATCGTTCCCGACTGAATACGTACATTTGCCGCGCTGGCATTCGCGACAGCCGCGCTATAGGTATTGAAATTAACGCCGACCGGAGCGCCGTTTCGGTCGAGTCCCGTAAGACTTGAGGAATGACAGGAGATGCAGCGGGAATCGAGAACCGCCTTGATGTCCGCTGTATATGTCACGGTATCCTGAGGATTCCCCGTATCGACAACCGGTGAACTGACAGGATCATCCGTATCGCTGCAGCCAAAAACGAACAGTGCAACCGCCAATAATCCTAACCTGCTCAACGCTTTTCCGTAGTTATTCATATCTGCTCCCTGGAGTAAGAGTCCGTCCGATACGGACTTTGTATATAAAACGGGACAATATTACTCCATGTTCCCGATATGGATGAAAATTGTTACAAAACTGTGTGTACTGCTATAAAATGATTGTAGCAATGAAGCCAAACGGCAGGGGAGACAACTCCCCCGCCGGGAGACTATTTTCTTGAAGAGTACTATGTTGTATTCGTGGAGATGAATTGTGAATCACCCAACTAATACCGATTGCCCGTCACACCCTGTTTAATTAGTGACTCCAATCGCTCCACATGCTCCGCCCGCAATACGATATCCTGAGCCGCGCAGTTTTCCTCCAGCCGCTCAATACTCCGAGTCCCCGGAATCACGCTGATGTGGCTGTCGCGCGACAGCACCCAGGCCAATGCGACTTGAGCCGCCGTCGTCTTCAACTCTGTAGCGATTTCGGCGACACAATCGGCCAACTGCCCGTTCTTGGCGAGAGCTTCATCGGTAAATCGAGGATTCTCCAGTCTCCAGTCGCCGGGTTGGAGGTCACTTCGCGACCGGATAGCCCCGGTTAAAAATCCTCGACCGAGAGGACTGTATGCGACGAATCCGATATTGAGGCGCCGCACTGTCGGCAGAATATCGGCCTCGACATCCCGCGTCCACAGGGAATACTCGGTCTGGAGGGCACTGATAGGATGCACCGCATGCGCGCGCGCGATGGTCTCCGAGTCGGCCTCAGATAAACCGATGTAGCGCACTTTTCCTGCCTTCACGAGCTCGGACATGGCGCCGACCGTTTCCTCGATCGGCGTTTCGGGATCCACCCGATGCTGATAATAGAGGTCGATATAATCCGTCCCGAGCCGCTTCAGCGAGGCATCGCAACACGCCTTCACATACTCCGCATTGCCCTTAATGCCCAGCCAACTGCCGTCCTCGCCGCGCGATACGCCGAATTTTGTCGCCAGCAAAATTTTGTCACGCCGCCCGTTGAGAGCTTTCGACAACAGGAGTTCATTCGTGAATGGACCATACATATCCGATGTATCCCAGAACGTGCATCCGATTTCAACCGCGCGATCGAGAACGCGAAGATTTTGCGCCTCCGATGACGACCCGTAAAAATCAGACATCCCCATGCATCCTAAACCGATTGCCGCTACCCGCAGTCCCTGCGCCCCAAGTTTAACTTGTTTCATTATTCAATTATCCTTTTGCTTGTATGTATTCAAAGTTATAAAGAACCACACCAGAAATCAAATTAAACCGAGAGATTCGCCAGGTCCTCATTTGGAATAAGTACGAATCACTATTACAATTGATTTGCCGTCATACAATCGTAGGTGTTCGTTGCCGAGCAACAACTGAGTGTTTACCATTCAGCAGTATATAATACGGGAAGGCCTGAGAGAACTATTTTAATGATGCAGACGGAGGAGATGAATACCTAAATTGAAATATCTATCTTGCGGTCCAATTCCTTCCTCACCGCTTCCGCGATGCTGTGCTTGGTGATCGGTTTTCTTACGAACTCCCCGGCCCCTAATTTTTTGGCTTCAACCACTCGATCCAATTCGGAATACCCGGACAGGATAATTGCCTTTTGATTGGGATACATCTCCAGAATCCGACGGTACGTTTCGGTGCCATCAATTCCGCCGGGCATTATCATATCGAGAATCACCAAATCTTGTGGATTATCCTTAATAAGTCGAATCGCCTTCTCTCCACTCTCCACGGTAATAACAGTATAACCCAATGAGGAAAGCAACTTGGATGATACCATGCATTGTGTCTCATCATCATCGACAACCAGAATTGATTCCGTGCCGCCGGTAAGTATTTTTGGCTCCTGCGGGGTTACTTCCTCTCTGGATATTGGCAAATAAATGTAAAACGATGTGCCTTTGCCGACTTCGGTATCCAGGTCGATGTAACCATTATGATCCTTAATCACGGCGTTGACAATGCTCATTCCAAGTCCGGAGCCTCGTTTTTTATCGGTTGTCTTGGAGGTAAAAAACGGATCAAAGATTTTCTGGGCAATTCCATCCGGAATGCCGCACCCTGTATCCTTGATCGTGAGTTTTACATATTCTCCCTTGGGGATTCTGTCGAATACAAAAGACACGTCATCTATGTAGTAGCTTTCGGTTTTTATCGTTAATTCGCCCGAATCCTGCATGGCTTCTCTGGCATTGTTCAACAGATTGCCGATGGCTCTATGCAATTGAGCTTCGGCCCCATAAATAGGCATTAACTCGTTTTCAAATACGATGTTGCACGTCAATGTGCAAGGAAGAGGCTGTAATTCCACGATTGCACTTTTGACTATTGTGTTAAGATTTAAGACTTCCCGGTTAAAATGACCTCGTCTGCCCAGCGTCAGCAAATCCTGATTAATTTCTGAGATTCTTCTGGCGGAATTCTCGATGGCATCCAAATATCCGGCGACTTTTGTAACTTCGGGCACATCCTCGCGAATAAACTCCGGAAAGGCCATGATAGGAGCCAGCAAATTATTGAAATCGTGGGCGACTTGACCGGCAATAATGCCGGCCATCTCTAATCTCTCTGCACGGGATTGCAAATTGCGGAGACGCTTCGTTTCCGTAATGTCATGAATCAGCGCCACGAAGTAATCGACGGAACCATCAGGATTTCGAATGGCATTGGCCGATATCTCCGCATGAAGAATGCTTCCATCCTTATGAATGAATCGTTTCTCCAGAGAATAATTGTCGATCTTTCCCTCTATCACGCGGTCGAATTGGGCAGCGTCTTCCTCCTGGTCATCGGGATGAGTCAGTTTTGTCCAGTTCAGGTGTTCCAATTCCTCCCTGAAATATCCGAGCATCTCGCATAATTTATCATTGAACTCGACCCATTCCTTTTCAGGCGAAATGATCGCCATACCGATAAGACCGAGTTCGAAATATTTCCTGAATCGCTCTTCGCTCTTCCGTAATTCAACTTCCGCCAATTTGGGTATCGTGATATCCTGAACCGTACCCTTTATGGCGGTGAGATTATCCGCATCATCGTAAATTCCCTGAAAAGTGGACCGAAAGTATCCGACGCTGCCGTCCGGCCTCAGGAATTTCTGCTCAAAGGATCCATGTTCTTTACTCTCAATAGCCTTTTGTATTAATTCCTCGTTACGCTTACTGTCCTCCGGCCAGGGAGATAAAGCCATGATAGAATCTATTTGCGGAGTGAATTGCTCGGGATCCAACCTGAAAATTCTATACACTTCATCCGACCAGTCGACATCGCCCGATTTGACATCCCAATACCAAAAACCCAGATGCGCCATTGATTGTGCATCAAGAATTTTCTCTTTGAGTTCTAGTAGTTCCTTTTCGTAGATTTTGCGCTTGGTGATGTCGATTTGCTTGACTTGCTTCTCGAGTTCTGCTACTCGCGCTTCAAGTTCCTGATATGTCGGCTTTGAACTCATGTGATACCTAAACACAGTGATAGTACTGTTTGCTATCCCACATTTTACACGAAGGCGCCGTCCAATGGTGAATAAATGGGTCAATCAGGCAATTGTGAGAACTGCCTCACGCTATTATATATATCGTCTCTATTCCGTAATCAATAAGGAGTATTTTCATCAGGATTGCCCCCTGTCACTTCTATCCATATCGGATGTCTGTACTATAATAAAAGCCCCGCGTCTGAAATTGTCGACTATAATATAGTGGCTCCGGAATTCCGGCAACAAGTCATGAATGCAGCAATCGGGGCCGGCGTATATTTGGATTACATACGAAGTCCCATTACTGTTGATTCTTGGCCCTAATCTCATTTATGATATCGCCGGAAACCCAGAAAATATCCTGATCCGGCTTTGTATGCCTGACAAAAAACAAATACTTTCCATCCGGGGATAAAACAGGAAACCGCTCATGCAATTCGGTATTTATTGCCGGGCCCATATTCACTGGAGTGTCCCATGCTCCACTATCATTTTTAAAACTTATATATAAATCCATCCCGCCGAAACTGTCTTCTTTTATTTCAGTAAAGATGAGATAGCTTTCATCCGGAGATATATACACCGGGAATTTGGGAATATATTGGTCAGAAATGGTTATCGTGTCCGGTTCCAGAAATTTCCCGTCCACAATGGAGTATTTGAGCAGACAATCGAAATTCCTGTATGCGAATCCTGTCTGTGTGAATGTCGGAGTCCAGTCAATTCCTTGCGAATTATAAACATCGCCGGCATTAACGGGATCACTCCATACACCGTCAACTTTTTCAACGAACCAGGTATCCATATCACCCAGGCCGCCGGGACGATCGACGGAATAAAAATACAGTCTATTGCCATCCGGCGAGAACACCGGACCACCGTTTATATTGTCTAAGTGATTGTTGATAAACTGAGGGATAGCAGGTTTTGTCCATGCACCCTGTCTATATTCGGAATAGAATATCTGTTCCGTATTGTCACCGTTTTTATTGGGATATGCAGAAGTCCACGCCGACCAGTAGATTTCATTTCCTATTGGGGAAATAGCGATCTGACAGTGTTCGGCCCAACCTGAATCAGAGACAATACCGGGGGCGAATATTTCCGGCGACTTGCCGGGCGGTCTTTGTCCAAGGTATTCATCTTCACTTGCGATTGACGATTCATTTGATTGTACACACATGACAGGAAGAAAGCAAATCAGCGATACGAAAAATAGAGACGGCCCAAATCGTTTCACGCCAGACTCCTTATACTCCTAATATATTTTGGCTCACTTTATATATCAATGCCCACTGCCGCGAGAATAGTGGAACAAGTGGCCGGGTTTTTCCGGGCATTCAATGAGGTGTGTAATTCCGGCATCTTTACAATCATTAGAGAATTCCCTGTAAATATGTTCCTTCCCGCCATGATGCATTGGAAATACGACTTCCGGACTCAACCTCCTCATTATATTCGATATTCGTGAAAAAGCCATTCCCCATTGACGCGTATGCGCACCGAGAAAAGCCATGTCAACGGTTTCACAATAACTAAGAAGGTAATCAATATCGGCCATTGAATCAGTCTTAAAATCACCCTGGAAGAAAATTGTCAGGCCGTCGGTTTTGATCAAATATGCTACTTCCGGTACTCCCGATCGGCAATTGATCGTATAGATAACCATATTTCCGATATGAAGTGACGCTTTCGGGTCGACGAGATGATAATGGCTGGTGTCGTCGGTGGCCTGCCATCCGAAGACATAAGTCAGTTTATCGACCTCTTTCCGCCATTCGAAAATGATCGGATCAAAGTGATCTTCATGACTGTGCGTGACGAAGACATAGACGTCCAGGTCCTTAATCTCCGCCGGGTTGATTCGACCGGTCGTCAATGACTGCACTGACATTGTATCCGAGAAGTCACGCGTCGAGCGCACATAGTCAAAAATCAATAGTTTAGTTTCAGTCCTAACCGCATAACCGCAGTGCAAAAGATACCAGATGTAGGCTTCACCTCTGGGGATTGGTTCCCGAAGCAGCGACTGAATCGAGTCGGAAACGCCGGAGTCGATAGTCATGTCCGCGCCGGAGATTATAGTCGCATGGACGCAGGGTGAAATACGAGAAACGATAGATATAACTATGGCAAAAAATAAAACAGTCTTCAGAGCCATCATATCTCCAGTCAATGATCCTCATCTGTAATCAAGTCTTCTATCCTGAGTGTGCTTCCGACACCGAGTTCAAGGAATCGAGCGCCGAACTGATGTTTAAAACGCTGGCGTGCGAGATCCCCCGAGCAATGGCAGGGAGTAATGTACCGTACCAAACCATGCAGTTTAACCGCCAGAGCGTCTATCGATTCCTGTGATTCTGCCGCGAGATGGAATCCGCCAACGACGAGCAGGATCGGCGCCCCCGTCAATTCTACAGCCCTGTGAACAATCGATTCAATCCCGGGATGCGCGCAACCCGTTATAAGCACCACTCCGGCGTCGGTACGAATAATTAGGCCTTCTTCATGGATTCCGCTCCCGACAGGCCCGCTAGTCATGATTCCATCACAAAGCGGTGTCGGTGCTTCAGCAAAAATGACTTCGCCGGCATAATTTGCTGCAGAGTCGATTGTTGCCAATGCTCTGCCGGCAATATTACCGGAATATCCGCCACAGGGGAGGAATAACTTCACCTGCTGCTGAGAAGCGCGCATCACAGACGGCAGTCCGCCGATGTGATCCGCATGGCAGTGAGTAACCGCCACCATGTCTATATCCTGCGGGTCATATCCTCCTGCTGCCATATTGGACATAAGCAGTTCACCGTCACCACCCGCATCGAGCAACACGGTTTTGTCGCCGGCTTCGATCAGGCAAGAGAAACCATGCGCCGGCGACATACTGTTGTCGCGAGAGTTGTTATCATAGAGAATATGCAATACGACTGAACTCGCCGGAAGGCACCTGCCGGCAGGCGATCCTGATGACGAGGACACCCACGATGGCCAGTAGTCATTCGCCGGATGATTGGTTACATTTCTCAGGCTCGAACCATCGGCATCCATGATGTAGATTTCGAAATTGCCGTCTTTCATGGTTTGAAAAGCGATCTGTGAGCCATCGGGAGACCAGACAGGATTTTCTTCCACGCCGTCAAAATCGGTCAGCGTGATTTCATTGGTACCATCAATATTTATTACGTGTATGTTACCCTGAAATTGCCTCGCCGGACCGCTGCGGAAAGCAAGCCGGGTACCGTCGGGCGACCATGAAACACCGGTTTCATTATGATCCGACGTGGTCAGCCTGTGGAGACCGCTTCCATCAGTGTTGACAACATAGATTTCCCAATTGCCGTCGCGGTCGGAACTGAATGCGATCTGCCTCCCGTCCGGTGACCAGCTTGGCCAGAGTTCCTCGGCCTCGGCGCAAGTTAGTCGTTCCCAGTCGGTGCCGTCGGCATCCATGATATATATTTCATAATTGCCGTCAAAGTTCGACTGAAATGTTATTCGGGCGCCATCAGGCGACCATTTGGGCTGCCGCTCAACACTTGATGCGGTGGTCAGGCGCTGTTCCACACCGGAGACAATATCCAGCAAATAAAGGTCCGAGTTGCCGTCACGGAGCGAAACGAAAACAATGCGTGTTCCGTCGGGCGAAAGGTCCGGGCACTTCCCGCCATCTTTACCCTTGGTAACCAGCTGGACGTCGCTTCCGTCTGCATTCATGACAAAAATGTCATCGCGACCGCTTCGCGGGGAATAGAATGCAATTTTTCCGTCAGAGTTTTGGCCAACAACTGGCGATGAGATAAGAAGGAGCATGCATACGAGGATGGCGAATGCAGAATGATAAGTCGATACGAAATTCTGTAATGCCATATGGATCGCTTTCATCATAGTACGTATATTCGATAGACGACTGATCAAAAGCGAATGTTGCAATTTATTATTGTGTGCCTACGAACGCCGCAAATCACTGCCCGGCTGGTCAACGACAAGTCTTGATTATTGAGTTCACATCGTATATCCGGGCTTTTTATAAAGATTCTTCGAATTACCGACAATGTCGGGTTTATAGACCTTCTGTGCCCAGTCCCTGGCAGGGGTGCTCTACAGCTTTTCCGTGGTTGATATACGTCCCCGTGCACCAACATGGTATTTCTATTATCAGTTATATAGACGTTGGAACACCGGAACAAAAGAGATTTAATTGGTGGAGGTGGGGGGAATCGAAATTTGCGATTTTTACAACTCTTTGAGTCGCTTAAAATTACGTTACAACTCGTTGTATCCCATGAAATTCCAGTTTTTATTTGGTTTTGTTTGTTTCTGGGAAATCAGGGTGTTTTTCACTCAAGTTGGCACAAATATGGCACAACGAGGTTAGGTGAACTCCACCGTCACGCCTCGATCTGGTCGACCATTTCGCTTTTTTGACTCCAACCATCTGATAACATCCTTCTCTCTGAAGCGGACAAACCGCCCCAGCTTGAAATGCGGAATATAACCAATGTGCGTCCACTGGTAAATAGTGGAAAGCTTCACACCGAGCAATTCCGACAATGTTTACAAAGTCACGGATCGTATCGCGACCAGAAACTACGCTTCAGCCTATGTTCGAGTCGCAAATTCACTTTGTAGTCGTCGTGACTTGGTAGCCGACCCCAGTCAATTCTTTTTGGCGCAAGCTCATCGAGTTTACGAAGGTGCCGTACGCCATAGGTGTAGTACTTCGACTTGGCGCGTCTGAGGATCGATTCCAGGAGGGCACGGTAGACAACGCTGGCTGCGAGAAATCTCCCTTGCTTCTCGAATGCCTTTGCCCACGGCAATAACTGATAATAATAATCGCCGTTTAACTGCTCTGAACGCTCGGTTATGTACCGCTCGACATCATCAAACCGCTCCATTTCTACCATGAATTCCGCGGCGACGTAATCGAGTTCAGAGGACCGAAATATCTCCACGATTTCATCTTCTATTACTCGTTCACGCTCACTCTCTCCGATTACATCCAAAAGCAATGACAGAGCCTCTTCGCTGCGGTACCGTCGGAAGATTCTCCATGCTACTTCTTCGGCTCTCGCTATTTCACCCAGCGCTACCAACACCTTAAGCAGCAGCCTTTCCCGTTCATCGAGTTTAAACGTCTCAGCCGGTGGAACCTTATCCAGCCACTGAAGCGCGGCAAGGGGGTAACCGCATTCAAAATACACTTCCGCGATGTGAAAGTGTCCGGCTACCGGCAATTCCGGCCATTTGGCTTTGCAGGCACGCTCAAAGAGATCAGGGTCCTTCAACTGCTTTGCGATTGCCTCAATTGGAAGATACCATTTATACCTTTTGAATTCGTCGGTTTCTTTCTCGCCTGACGACCAAAATTCATCGACCATGCGTCGAAGATACGATTCCGTCAGGAATTTAGCGGAATTTGCAACAATAGAATCACGAACGCCAAATTCATCGTTCATGTAGAGTTTGAGAACAATATCGTATAGCCATTCCTTGTCTTCGCACTGAGATGCATGGCGAATAAAGCTGTCACAGGCAAATATCTGATACACGTTGCCTATTGATCCGTTGGAGTCATCGGCGCGCCCCAGGACGGCCGAATCAGTTTGGATAAAGGCCGCCACCAGTTCCACACCCTGGCGCGGGTCATCGGCAGTTTGATCAATCTTATCCAGCAAACTTTCAAGTTCACGAGCATACCGCCCTGACTCATTGTAATCGATAAACCGCCGTCCGCGTTTTATACCGGATATTTCAGCTCTTAGCCTTTTACATTTCTCTGGTTGACTCATATTGAATTTATCCAATTATCCCGTATTTGGTTTAAATGGGGATCGAGTCATCTACTCCCAACCTTTATTCTTTGCCCATTTAGACTTAAATGTCTTTCCAACAGCAGCCGCTTGAATTGGTTCGAGTAAAAAATCTCTGAGTGCCTTTATCAATTGTGGAAAATTAATATCCTCAAGGTTATTCCGATTTATGAAAGCTTTCCACTGTATTTTCTTGTCAACGTCATTGGCAAATTCATCAGTTAGTGCAAGCGGTTTGTCTTCTGGAATCCGAGTACCTCTTCGCCCAAATGTTGCCTTGATCGCTTTGACAAGTGTATTGCCATTGAAAGAGAATGTCTTAGACAGAATAAAAACATCATAGAAATCTTTCATTCGACTATTGGCCATCCCCAAAAAGACCATTGATTGCAGTTTCTCCGCAATCTGAGTTTCTTTGTTGTAGGCTCGTAATCGTGGTGATGGGAAATCAAGTAACACTGGATAGCTAATGATTTTTGCCTTTGGCGTTACAGCGTCGCCAAAACCAATATCAACTTGAATTTTAATTTTAGCATTACCTAGCTTTGCATTGATCTTCACTCGCTGTCCGGGATATTCCTGATTTCCGCGAATCTCTTCTATCTCAACGCTATCAGCATCATATTCAAGTCCATCCTTCGCGACTTCTACCAGACATATCTCTCTCATTATTTTTCTGATAGCTTCTGCTTCCGGATCGCCAAAACCGAGCAAATCCAGATCACGGGTTGGACGGTGCACTTCGCCTATTAGAATTGCTGTAAGCATCGCACCCTTAAGAACAAACTTATCCGCATGATTAGATTGTGATAGACGATATAAAAATCTTTCAACAGCGTAACGCGTCAGGATTAGATCAAAATCCTCTTTACGCTCCCGACTGAGATTCAACAGACGCTGACGAACCGAAGCAGTGATATTTTCAGGATTCTTCCTGCTCAAACGATAGACTCCAGATATGGTTTCATAATATTAGCAACTCTGCAGATTTTGGCATACTTCCATAGATCATCCATCGTACATTTACGAGACTGATGACAATCGCGTAGAGCTTCAAGAGCGACATCCAGTCCAATTTTGTTTCTGAATTTGAAGCAATCGGCAACAGTTTTCGCTGGATTATAAACACGGATCGAAACACCCTCAATTTCATGCTGTTCTATTCCCGAAGTCATCGACTTTCCGGAAAATCTGGTAATCCTTATGGGAATGCCTGGCTCTCTAGGGCTTCGGGCCTTGTGGTGGATCGCCATCCAAATCTCGTGTGGTGATTGGGTCGTCAGACCGTGAAACCTAAGTGCTGAGAGGAGGCAGATTACGCCGGAAGGCACTCTTTTGCTGGCCTCGGCAAAACTCCGATTTTCAGACGGTTCCGTATCAGGTAGAGTATATAGTCCTCGTCCAATCCTACTTAGTATACCCTGGTCGTATAGCATATGGAGATACTTGCGGTGTATTCCGTATTCATCCATATCTCTTGGCCGGACGATACCGAGCTGTTTGACAATCTGGATAATCTTATTTGTAATTTCCGCTTTCATAATTATAACCGCTTATCTTAAAATGTCGGCAGATATCTACAACTGCCTACATATTATACCGCATTAAACAATCAGGAGCAAGAGAATTGCTGTTAGTTCCTCGCAATTCTTCGAGCTTCAACCGGGTTCTTCTAGATTATTTTGAGAACAAAAGTGGCACCGCATGATTACTTCAAATCATAACTCTTTATATATTTGTAACTTACGGAATAGACATGGAGGTCTAACCACCGAACCTTATAATGTCACAAGCTATTGTTTTACTACGACATATGAATAAAATGGAGGTGGGGGGAATCGAAAGCGGTGATTTCCATAACTGCATGAGATACTTTATATTGCGACGCATTTTGTTGTCCGCCAAAAGTTTCAGCCTTTTTAATAGTTGTAGATACTTTTGGTTGTTTTAAGTTGTTTTGACTTCAATTTGGCACAAATCTGACACAAATTTCAGATTCCTTCCTGTGTAGAATCGATTATAAAGTTAGACAATAAATTGCTCGCCCGGCAACGACGTATCGATTTCTATCGCTAACGCCTCTCGCATCCCTTCATCGGCAGACCGGCATTGGCTTCCTTCAGAATATCGACTATCTGGGTTTCACTGAATCGTGACCGTTTCATAGATACCTCCTGGCTAGTATATGCCAAAAAGCTCTATTTTACAACTGTCTACTCTTTGGGGAGTTTACGATAGATCTATTATAATTCTTTAATAAAATATTGACAATAGTATATAGCGTCATTATACTTGACATAATTAATTGATAATATCCTATGGATTTTGTGCCATAGATGTATAGAATTAGGGGGCAATCAAACAGGAGGCGTTTTTGGAGAAAACTGGCGCCATGAAGTACCCTGTCATAATTCCCAGTTCAGTCGACGATTCCGGTATTCATCCAGATATCTTTACGGCGGGTAATTTTAATTTACTACCACTTGTTCACAAAAGCATAATCCAATATTTAGTAGATGATATTCGCAAAGATGAGTTTCGTAATTCAATTGGCGATATATATTTAGTGATTAATGCAGATTTAGATGAATGTTATACTAAGCAATTCAAGGATAGAAATGATATAAAAATCATCCTTGAGGATTCGCGACGACTTAGAGGAATACTGGCTTCTGTCAATCGTGGGCGACAAGAAATAGATAAAGTTGACGAGCGAGATAGGCCATTTATAATTTTCTATGGTGATACTCTTATTCATGATTTAGTGCTAAAGCATGTCATGATTGAAGCTGAAAAGCTACGAATTCAGGAAAAAGAGGGCGGTGAGGGAAATTGGTGTGTTGTTGTCTTCATTAGAGATATTGAAGGACTTTTAAAAAAGAAATTTGAGAAAAACCGATGGGGACATGTAATCGTAAATAAGAATTTTATTGAAAGAGCAAAAAGGGATGATAAAAATGGTATGCCCCCTATATGGATTCTGGATGGGCAGGACATAAAGGATGTTTTGTATCGCCCAACCTATCCAGATCTACTTGAAAAATCATATATGCAACGCAGATTTAAAATAGATCCTTCGGAAAATAATTGTGATGGCGATTGGAAGGACTATAATGAAGTATTGGTAGAAACTGGTGCGTTAGTATTTTCTACATCGTTATGGAATAAGTTCACTCGACATCAAGAGAAGCGGGATCCGCTTGGATTGAAATCGGTTCCATTTTCTGCCCGGAGGTTATTAATCGATGATCCGTTCAAAGTAGTTGGAGTTGTCACTGATGCAAGCGCATGGCTTGATGTTAACTACCCATGGGAATATTTACATGCAAATGATTGTTTGGGGCGCCGATTAGCGCGCAAACCAAGAACTAGTCATACTAGTAATAACGTCGATAACAAAACGAATCAACCACGAGATCTCAAAGATACGAAGTTTATATTAGTAAGATCAATAAAAGAACTCATTAATTTATTCCAAAAATCGAAAGGTAACAAGCTTCATAGGACCGACGATACGCCAGACACCCGGGGTCACAATTTTACGCATGAATATGACAGCCTTGATGATTGGGGCATTTCGGATAGTGTTGAAATCAGTGGTACATTGGTAATACCAGATCCTACGGCTCAGGACGATGTGTTATTATATATTGGCAGTAATGTTACGATTGAGGGTAATTGTGTAATTCGAAACAAATCCAGAATTCGAGCGAATGCAGTATTGAACAATGCAAATATTGGAGATAACTGCCTCATTGATTGTCATTGTAATATTGACCATAGTGTCGTAATGGAAAATGTAAAGATACTAAGTGGGGCCGCAATTGCCTATAGCGTCATTGGCAAAGGTTCAGTAATTGGTGGGAAAACGATAATTGCCTGTGAAAAATTAATCGCGATTGGAAAAAAGGAAAATGGTACTGATTACTCGCCAAGCGAGATAGACTCAGAATATGCATACTCCGATCCTGATTTAGTATATAGGCAAATGTCAAAGTATCATGCTTCTTCTACTATTGTTAGACATAGAAATCGGTTTGGTGCCTTGGTGGGAGATTTTGTAAGAATAGGGGCGAATTCTTTCGTACAACCAGGAAGAAAAATTGGTCATCATAGCATTATTACTCCGGGAACAGAAATAAGACATAATATTCCACCGTTTTCTGAAGTGACATCTTCAAAATCAGACGATTTTTAATCAAGAGGAAGGCAATACTTATAATGAACCAGAGCGTCAAAAGCAAATCGGATTGGACTGACGATCTACTTCTATACAAGAACCTTTGTATGCTCAAAGACTCATATTTGAATGCTGTAAAGCAATTTCGCATTAAGTATTCTGACGATCTCAAACAAGAGGTATTCTACAAAGATGAGATTTCAGGAATAGTCTATCTGGATTTTGCAAACCATTTTAAGGCTATGATGGATTTTTTGGCCAATGAAACTTCTCATGAGGAATACAGTCTTAAAGACCGAGAGGTAGAATCGCAATCAGTAGTTGACAATTACCTAGATTTAACACTTAAGGATATTCTTCTTAATACTGAACCAGTTAATTCTCTAAAAAGTGTACGACATAGGGTTTTAAAAAACACTGATGACGAACTAAATTTGGCTCAAGAGCTCGGGGCGTATCCCTGGGACAAACTTCCTCACATATCTGAGTATAAGGAACTTGGATTAATGTCATGGGCACGCTATCTGAATTTGTCCGAAAGTTCTTGTCATGTGAGATTAGGAGGAGCACTGGATAATGAAACTAGGCGCTTTTCAGATCGCACATATTTGCGTATTGCCCAAACTCTTATTTTTCGATCTATATTGAAGTATTTCTTGGACGATTTCTTCTTACCATTTGCATTTGGCGATAGTTATGAAGGACTATCGAGGCTACCAAGGTATTTTGATGGATTAATAAACCTAACATCTGGCTTGGATGTCGAAACTTACTTATTGCGAACAAGTACAATAGAGAATACATGGGTGAGTGCAATTAACAACTTTGGGCTTGCGATTGAGGATGTTCATCATTACTTTCCCGAGGGTTTGCACGGGGTTTTATTTGTACCTGGATATCCAAATCCTGACACACTTAAGGCAGAACTATATTGGAAAAATCAAAAGAAAATATTTATAACTGTGTTTTACCTTCTCGATTTATATGAGTTGGTCAGAATCTGGGATGAAGAAAATTGCCTTGAATATTTTATGAGAAGAACTCATGAGTAACGACAGAATGGCAAAAATAAAGCCCCTACGTGGCAAAACAGCCTATACCGATTTGAGAAAGTTAGGAAGCGAGGGAACTCAAAAAGTGAATCGAGCCTTACTAGTCAAAAGACATAGAACCGTCCATCAAGAGAAGATACGAATTGGTGAGGGCCGCGTATCTTCTAGATTGGGCAATAATATGTTAAAGGCATCTAATAAGCTTGAATCAGAAGTAAAAAGTAGGAATTTTTTAGCCGAGCGAGTTACAGAGGCAGTATGTCACAGAAATTGGACATATCTTTACCAGCAAATTGAGGAAAACTTACAACTGGCAGGAGGGTTGCCTAAAAACATCTTGCAGCAGTGGGTTGAGGCTTCGGAGCAATGTGGTCGCTACGATATAACGGAATATCTTATTGATCTTTTTCCAAATAATCACCGAAATAGGGAATGGTATCGACAAACTGAGGAGCGAACCCACTTAATGAACACTTCACCTTCACATTTGTCTCCAAGTTTACGTACGCCAGAGCTAAGGGTTATTGATGCCGTACGGGAAAACGATTATTTAACATTTACGAAAATTCTTGTCGAGGAACCAAATAGATATGACGAATTGGTTAATCTTGCAGAAGATGTAAACACTACAATGCATTTGGCTTGGGACCTGGGAGCCAAGGCAAAGCGATATCAAAAAAGGGTTAGTATTGATCAGTTAGAGCGAGAATCTCCGCTTAGTAGACAATATGTCCGATATTTATTTAAGGATTTAATTTCTGAGTAATACTCAGTTTGGGGATGATATATGTCTTTTAAGCGAGAGATCGAGATAAAATGGCCCCTGATTTTCCTGACAGTCAAGGATAAACTACCAGATGGAGATGATACGAAACATGGTTATTATTGCTATGAGATTAAGGATCAACCTTGGCTAAAATTGGCATTAAAGTATCCCCGAAAAAAACTTTGTTGTGGATTTGATATTGTAAATAAAAGTGGTTCTTATCCAAAGGTGAAAGAAGAGCTTTTTCGCAATGATATAGATAAACTTAAAGTTCGACTTAGGGGAACGGCCTTTCTAAGAACTGAGGATATTTCTAAACCATTGATAAGTAAAGGGGGCATTAAGCAAGTCATTATTGAGCGTGGGCTTCAAGGTGTAGCAGAAATACATTATGAAAATTTGGACAAAGCATTTTCAAGTAATTTTGACAACGAAAGTTTTGATAAATTATTGGCTGATGTAGATGAAGCTTCATCAATCACGGAAAAAGGTAATTCCTATGAAACATTGGTGTATGATTTACTTACCAGGTGTACCGAATTATTTAAAGTGGTTGATAAGCATGTAGACAATAAGTCCGGTATAGTTGATATTGTTGTGCAAGTAATAACTCAGAGTTTTTTCGGCAATCCCGGAGACTACATTATTGTTGAGTGTAAAAACAGAATTGGAACAGGCAAGTTAGAATACATCCAACAAATAAATTCATATATGAGCACATATAAAGCAAAGTGGGGTATTGTCTTTGCGATTAATGAGGAATCACCGTATTCACAACAATTTAGATATACTCTATTTCTGACTAACAATCAGTTTATAGTTAATATTAATCGGAAAGATTTAGATGAAATTAGGGAAAAGCGTAATCTAATCTCGATGATAAATAGGAAGCAAGACGAATTAGTAATGAATAGAGCTCCAAAAAAATAACGACTACCTACCCCATACCCTAAGATTGGAATGACCAGTATCATTATTCGCAGGATTAAAAACATTTCGCGTATCTACTATTGCCAGATTACTAGATTCAAGTATTGCGCTCTGAAATCCCTCATCTTTAAAGTCATCATGGTCTGTAACTAGGACAGCACAGTCGATTTTTGAACTATCGATCTTTTTGCTATCAGAAAAATTATGAATTTCTATTTCCCCAATAACATACGGCTCAGTTGTCTCTAATTGATTTGGATTTGGCCGGATTCGTTGGTTAAGACTTACAAGTCTCCGAGCGTAATCGTTCGATCTCCGATACAAATCTTTCTGGCGACGTGAAAAAACGGGATCACAATAAAAAACTTGAGCACCAGCAGCAACCAACAGATTCATAAGGTCAAGCGCCTTTGATTCCCTTAGATCAGGAATATTCGGCTTATAAGTTACACCTAATATAATAATCCTGGCTGCCTTGAGTACTTTAGAATAATGTGCAATTTCATTTGAGATTATACGTAGAATGTTGAGCGGCATCCGTTCGTTGATTGCGTACGCTTCCTCTATCATTCTTAATTGTATCCCATTTTTTTTGGCGCGGTGTGCGAGATACACTGGGTCCACTGGTATACAATGCCCCCCTGCCCCTGGTCCCGGCTCGCAGAAATCAAGGCCAAAAGATTTACTCATAATTCCTTCATATACTTTACTGAATGAAATATTACCTTTATAACTTTTGCAAAAATAAGAAAGTTCGTACATAAATATTCTGCATAGAATGTTATAATAGTGTATAATAGATCTTTTAAGTTCTTCATTACTGGTGACTTGATGATCATTTGATGCTACATCCATAAAGCAGAGATTAGCCAGATCACTAATTGTGTGATTATTGGGTAGAGGAATTTGCTCATTCCAAGCCTTGACCATATTTTCCATTTTTTTTACATTAAAAACATACTCAGATAGTGGGGGAGTACTAAGTAAATCGGGAAGATCAATTTTCACGCTATTTGTTCTTATACTGCGAATAATAGACCAAATATCTACTCCCCATCGAGGAGATAGGCGAGCCAATTCGTTAGCAAAGGATATGCTTACTAGCCTAAAACCATTTTCTGCACATTTTACTGTCTCGGCTGCGTCAATTGATCCGACATTAATAATTACTCCTGGCACCTTTCCATTATTTGTGACGAACAATGGGGAATAAACCTTTTTTGCCAATTCATACGCAATGTTGCTATTTGCCCCAATGACTTTGTTTATTTCCTCAAACCTGCGTTTACTGCCAGGATCGATGCGCTCTGGAGAATAGGCGACATGAAACTTAGAAAATAAATCATTAGGAAAATCAAAAACGTGTTCTGTACAACCTGGATAAGTAGTACTTTCAACTATTATTAGGCGATGCTTCTTTCTAAAGATAGTATCGATGTGATGAATAATTTCAGCAGATTTTTTGAGATATTCCTCGTGAGGACCAAATTCCATGCCATATTTCAAAGGTGTAGGAACACATATAATAAATATATCGGCAGTAGCAATCTCAGATATAATTGTAAGAGTCGTATCGGCAAAGTTTTCCTTTACAGGCAGATAAACTATATTATTTTTTACTTCCTTTAGCTCTTCTGGTGTGACATCATCAATACTAGATTTGTCAACATTAAGAGAGGCTATATGAGCCTCATTAAGATCAATTCCAATCACATGAAAGCCGACTTTTGCCATACGAATCGCAATGGGTAAACCAACGTAGCCCAAGCCTACTACGCATACCTTAGCTTCTTTGGAATCAATTAGCTTTGCTAATTCTAATCTGAAAAATGGGATATCCAAATACACCAACCAACCTAATATTAAATACTAGCGAATATTTCGCATTGCCCTTACAAGATACTGCTAAATATCATTAAAAATTGCACTATTTATATAATCTCTTGTATTAGTCCTGTCAATAGGCTAAAACACAATTTCAAATAAGGGTATCATTAATTGATACAAGGGATATTGCCATGGAATATCTCTAATTGCTACTTATATACACGCTGTTATTTATATTATGTGGATAAATGCAGTAGAAATGGCTATTAGTATATTATGGCTTATAATTGTACAACATATTATAAGGAATTGGCGGTCAGTTAGATTCTGGTTTGATGCAGTAATGTAAGTTAAAAGACACGCTTTGATTTGGCAACTAGTCAATCTCTATTTCCAATTCCAGTTCCAGTCTATATAATTACCTTTTAATCATCTAATCCACCAATAACCAATAACTTACTCCATAATTACAGATTTTCAATATCGAATTCAATACTTGGCCCGAGCGAAGCGAGGGCATTACCCATAACGTCCGAAGGACGCAAATTCTTATTATTTTCAATCCCTGTCTGTCTAAGACAAAGGCAATACATAATCAAAATTCCTTTTTATAAGCTCCCTTAGCTGTTTGGCCATCTGCTCTTGCTGTTTAGCAATTGCTAAGACAAATCCCAATATCCCATCATTAAATCCAATATTTTTCTGTCCCGGATTCCTCTTCTCTTGAGATTCCATTAAAATCGATAGCTGTTCTTTTAACGCGAGGTTTTCCTGTCTCACTCTGGAAAAATCATCACTCTTGATAATCTCAGGTGTTTCCTCGTCAAAAATGCCTTCCCTGTCCAAATATCTATTGACCATATTACTTGCCATTGTCCAACCATACCTGTAACAGAGTTTGTAATGATTTTTCAGTTTATTCGCATAATATGTCGCAGAACTGTGCCTTAAGGTGTGTGGAGTGACTTTTTTATTCAGTACTCTTTTTGCAATCCGACTGATTGTCATTTTTAGATTCGGATACGCCATTGGAAACAATTGCGATTGCGAGTTATTTTTGCCTGGGTGTACTTCAAGCCAATTCTTAATGTATTTAGTAGAAAGGGGAAGAGAAATAGTCCGTGGTTTGGTCTTACTAAATTCTAGCCGTACCATATAACAGTCTAAGCTGTCCTTCCAAAATAGATGTTCCTTTTTAAGTCTCACATTGAGTAGTTCTTCAACTCTGGCACCTGAATCAAATAAGACCATAATAAGCGCTTTGTTTCTAACCGAAGGTGTGTGATCAATCATTTTTTCGATTTCTTTTCTTGAAAGAGCAGGTATCTCTTTAATTTCGGCATTGGTATCTATCCATTCTACAATTTCAGGATATGACCTATTATTTCCGTCTTTCCATTTCCAAAACTTCTTGATGGTTTTTTTTATATCAACTTTTGTCTCCTCAGCATAAGCCTTATCATTGGCCTTTCGTATTCGATCATTCTCTAAATCCTCAACAAGCTTTTCCATATCAGTCTGAGAAACATTGTTAAATGACTTACCATATTCCTTTGACAAACGCTGAAGTATTGACAAATATTTTAGACAGCGAGCCGGCCCAATTTTCTTTTTGCATTTGCCAAGTATTGTTTTCCCAAGAGTGCAATCGCGAATAAAGGCCAAGATGAATTCTCTGTTTTCAGCTATTAGCGTATTGTCGTCTTTTAATCTTTCTATGGTGCGTTCATACTTTTCTCTTCGCTTATGAATGTCAATCTTACCTTCTTTGTGGATTACTGTTACAGCTGGCGAGTATTGCATGCTCATAATAACTTCTGATTGTATTTATTTATTGCCCCTATTTTGTAACAGAAAGAGTCGACGCCCACGCCGAACGCAAACTGTTTTTGTTAAGAAAATAGGAAACGAACTTTCACAAATTCGAATTTCGTACATAATCGAAATCAATGAAGTATTTAAGTCTTTCGGCTTATCGCCAAAATTAAAAGGCCGCCTAGTACTTGGGAGGGTATTCTTAGGCGACCCTTTTGCTGATCAAACAAATTCTATCTTGGTGAAGTGTATTGATTGTTTAATTTAAAAATTTCTTTTCAATTAGACAATAGATTAATTCGACGACGAAGGAAAAAAAGAAAAAAGAATAATAGGAGATAAGGTCGCAATCAAATCAGAAGATGTCCTCGATTTCCTTTTGTTCAATCTCATAGGTAGGCCTTTCATCCTTATTTGGGAATAGAATAGCCCTATTTGAGATTTTTACTGACAAGTATAGATTTCCATTCTTATCAGTGTTTTCCCAGGCGGAAACTTCAAGTCTGCCCTTGTAATCAGGCTTGGCGCCTTTTACATTTGTTTCATTCATTTTATTTAACCTCCTTTCAACTGTGTGAATTTTATTTTTCATAGCGTCTTTTGATTTTTTTGGATAGTTATGTTTTTCAGCAATGAAATCTCAGAGCGGCGACCTCGAGAATTCATAGCGATCCAGAAAGGAGAACAACTTACTAAGCCAGAAAAATAGCGTCAAATGAAGATGAAAATCGAACAGTGCGAAGGTATGTTGCCGGAGTAATGAATTAAGAATTTTATCGTGTCAAAAAATATACATAGAATATGGCTGATTCCGAAGTGAAGAATAGTACAGTCAATGGATTAATGAAAATATATACGAAAAGTACTTGCCAATTAAAAATTATTTAGATATGATATTTATGCTGCTAAATACATCTCTGAATTTTCTGGGAGGGATCTATACTATGAATATCTCTATAAGTAAACATCTACGTGCGGCCATATATGGCTCAGTATATTTACGGCTAGCTTGTTGTTTAGTCATTGTAGCGCCATTTATTCTCTGTGCGACGAATTTGGCGGCTGGAGAATTATCATATTCCGGACAGATATCAAAAGATGCTTCTCTAACGGGCAATTCCGCAGCCGGAGCAGGTAATAGTTGTGTCTCGTTATATACAGGTCAGCATGCAGAAATATTTCCTTTAGTTAGCCTTCCCACACATGGATTGGGCGATATTGAGATTACATTGGGATATTCTGGAAATGTTCGCCAGACGGCAATGGAAGAAAATAAGGTCTCATCAGCGTCATGGGTGGGATTAGGATTTGAATTATCCACTGAGTACATTTTTGTAGACGATAAAGGGACTGTGTCAATTGCGGATGATGATTATTTTTACTCTAGTGGAGGGGGAAAGGTTAAACTTATTCCATCGGAATCAGAAACAGGCATTTATTATCCGTCTAATGGCAACCTTTGGCGAATTCAAAGGAGTATTGTAACAATTGGGGATTATCAATATATAATTGGTTGGATCATAATAAAAGAAAATGGTATTGTCTATAAATATGGAGATTTTGATACAGATTTTAGTGTTAGGAACGCCACCTGGTATCAATTACATTGGGGTAATCATTTGGCCATAGGCGCAAGCGACGGCGATTTGCTGTATCCTTTTCGCTGGGATATTTCTAAAATAGAAAATGGAAATAATAAATGGGTTAATTATGAATACATCCAGATTGATGAAAAGATACAGGTTTTTGGAAATCCTACGTATTTGACACAAAATAGCTATACACAAGCATCGTATCCACATAAAATATCTTCAAGCCTTGGGTACTCAATTGAATTTATAATTGCAGATCGTGAGGATTATCAAGATTATTATGGATTGGCACAATATGAGTATTATCAAACAAAAAGACTATCTTCATTGGTATCTTATTATAAAGATAATCCCATTTCATATGTGAATTTAAATTATGATTATATCGGAGAGGGGCTGAATCCGAATAAAAAGAAATTAATATTAACCGAGATATCCACGTGTGATTCAAGTAATTCAAGATGCCTACCTCCTACGATGTTTTCTTATTACACTGATAAAAGTTCTCTTTACTATGGTTCAATAGAAAAGATTACTTCCCCTCAGGGGGGAGTAAAAAAGATAATATATGACGTTTTAGATTCGACAAAAATATTAATGAAGTTAAATACAGGTGGCAATATTGCCTATGATGAAAGGCCTTGTCATGCGTATTCGTCATCTGTAATGATAAGAAAATATCGATTAATAAATGATAATCCAAATCAATATCGATTCGATATTGGGGCATTTGATGGCTATTGGCATATTACTCAATTGTCAGATATTATAGATTCTGAAAAAGATTCATGCATTGCTTCTGGTGACGATTGGGTTGTACTTTATAAACATGAGTTAGGCAAATTTATAGTCCTTAATCATAACAGTGGTCAGTGGGCTCGTGACACAATTAATCAAAACTGGGTTGGAGGGGTTGCGCATAATGTAAGGATAGATGCGGGAAATAACTACTTTATTGCATGTGATATCATGCATAATGGTTCAGATGTAAAGATTCGAAGGGCCTATCTTTATAAGAAGGATAATGGTTTATGGACAGAATATTTACTGTTTGATGATTTATACTATAATAATAACATAGTAGATGTCAAATTGGGGTTAGATCTTTATGCTATAAGAATACAAAATGGCGCCAATGCGCAACAATATAAAATATATTATGGCAAATATGATTATAGCAATAAATTTATTGTTATTAATAGTACTAATGGTTGGATTGACAATATTATTTACGATGTTGGCGTAGATATTGTAGCATATGGCGGAATGATGTTAGACCCATATCACTGTCATGCCGGTGATTTGGTTTCAGAAATTACTATTTCGAGTTTCGAATCAAACAATTGGAGTGATACATCATTTTCCGTTACTGGATTACGTTCTCTTATAACAGTATCCAGTGGAGTCATTATTAATTCTGGATTTATACATGGTCATCCCGACTATATAGACTGCTTTTTTCAATGGGAGGATGGACGAGTAAAGTGGTTAATGAGAGATGAATCTGGGTGGACTTGCGATTCCTTATACGTAGGCTATGACGATGAAGATCCGGTTTTGCGACCACTTACTGCAGCAGGTGGTAATTCATTTGTATTGATTCGCAATAGGATTGGTATGGATCCTGATGTCGCGTCGGATTGGTATAACGATGCCGTTGTACTGGAATGGAATGGAATAGGTTGGGATAGCACCGTAGTCGCATCAATTATAAGTAATAATACAAAAGTATTAGCCACAGGAGAAATATGTATTTTATATCAACGATATAATAGCGATAGTCCTAACGATTTTGGCTATCTAAGTGCCAGTCATAATCTTGGGCATGGTACATGGAGTCCTGCGGAAGTATTAAATGATAATATGTGGATAAAGCATATACAAGAATTTGGGTATACTTTTGGAGATGCATACATTCAGGCAGCTGGGAAAATAATAGTGGCATGTGATGACAAATATGATGACGGTCTTCAGAGATTCCTGTATACATGGGATGAGTCCGATCAAAAATGGGATACCCTTGATCTTGTTCAATATACTTGTGACCCAAGCCCCGTAAACTCTTTTTATGCATATCCTTGGGTTTTTAATGGTAGATTTTTTATAAAAGACCATGGTGCGCCAACAAACTATGTTGATAGAGGATTTTATTGCTTTCAAAAATGTCAGGACACATATTTAGGTTCGCCTTTGGTTGTCGTTGTTAAACAAGTGAAGAAATATCCTGAGGGACCCAATAGTACACCAGTTATTGTTGATTTTGATTATGATGGCGGTATACTCGATGCCGGTGCAAATACACCACGGTTTGCACGTGCTTCTATATCGACGCCATACTATGAGGGAGTGGGAAATGGTCCAAATGGATACTCAATCTCGTATTATTATAATGACCTCGATGATAATGATTTTCAAGATCCGTATGGCGATGGAACCTTGATATTACCGGATTTACAGGATGAGGGGCTTTACGGCGAACCGAATGGAGGATACTTACTTGATGGGTACGCATATCTAGTATATGATTCATCTTTAGAGGAGTCATCACAGGATCTACCCCATGACGCGGTCAATTACTATTATTCACTAAAAAAGTTTACTAATCACTCGGATGCCAGCCCAAGAATTCAACTTGATTCAACATCGACGCTCACTAAAGGAGTACAAAATACTGTATCATATACATATGATGCTTATGGCAGGGCAATAAGAACTGTATCGCCTTTGTTTGATAATAAGACCAGTATAACAGACTTAACTTATTATGATTTCCCAATTGCATTAAACGTTTATGATAGACTGGCGATAATGGCCAAATCATATGATTCTTTAGGCAATTCGCAACCAGTAAGTAGAACGCATCAGGTTTGGCGTGTAGTAAATAGTGAAGTATTTCCAAACTATACAATAATATATCCCAATGCCGGATTATATGGCAGTGGGTCATATATTTATCCATATGTAGAAATGACACAGGATGGAAGAGATGATTGGGGGAATTTAATTTGTTGGCGAGGCGTTGATGGTGACACTTCCGCAATTAAATATAGTCCGGATGGCACACAGAAGATTGCAGAAATAGCCCATGCGCATATAAATAATGTATTTATATTTGGCGCGGAATATGATTTTGATCAGGAAAACATTGGATATGATGGTTGGGAAAACTTGAAACCCTCGTTAAACACTATTAATTCGTTGATAGTATTTGACGGAAATAGGTCATTAAAAATAATAGACGATGCAGCATCAAACGAGAACAATCCCGGTATTGAAAGAGTTCTGTACCCAGATAGTGTTTTTAGACAGGATTATATTCTTTCCTTTTGGGCAAAAAGTAATTGTCAAGTCAAGGGAGCTATAGGAATTATATATGAAAGTCTTGGAAGGACTGTATTTACCGAACCGCATCCTGGAGATAATGAATGGCATAAATTAGAATGTATAATTAATCTATCGGATTATGAGTATAATAATTTATCTTTAATGGACATTGGAATATTTATGATGGATTATGATGGAGGGATCGCGTATATTGATGATGTGCGATTTAATCCATCAGACGCATCTGTTATTACAAAAACGTATGACACTATCACCGGATTAGAGATCTCTGTATCTGATAAAAATAACATTCCCATCAGAACAGAGTATGATAATTTTGGGCGCGTTCATAATGTAATAAATCATTCCGGACAACTACTTAAGACCTATAATTATGGATGGTCTAAACCAATCGTTTTAAAAGAGGAAGAAGCTGTATTAGAGAATGAAACTGGTATAGATCAGTCTGTTTTTGAAATTACTCATAATCAGGAAATAAGCTACACTTTATCTTGCGAAGTTTATGGGCAAGATGCAATAGAGGGTTATGCGGCTATTTATGTAAATGGAGATCAGTATGATATAGTAGAGATAGATATGAATCATCTGACGACATCTTCCGGCCAGATAAGTGTTGAAGAAACTAATATAATAAAAGTAAAGGTATTTGCGACGGCAGGTAATGTATCAATGATTGCACTATCTGCATCCGTCCAATTCAGCGAGATTGATTTAGACGGCCCGTATCAGCCCGAAAAACCTAATTATACTAAAACAAATATCTATAAAGGTGATAATAGATATTCCTCAATTATAAACTTTAGCGATGGATTTGGACGTACATTACAAAATAGAACTTATGTCAATATCGATAATGAAGAACATGCCATTGTATCAGATGCGACAGTACTGAATGCACGGGGACAAGTATTGAAAAGGTACAAGCCGTATATAGATATTATATCACCGTATGGAATTAATAACTTTTCATCTGCCTCTGATATTATTAATGAATCCTCAAATTACTATAACGGGGAACATGATGTTGATCTAGAAGGAGTAACATATTATGAAAATAAATATACAAATGATGTAAAATCAAAAGTATCAGAGACAGCCAAGCCAGGTTCCACATACTCAATTGCATCAGGAAATACATATAAGATGGATAGATTTAGATCAATTGAATCAGATGGAGATGATACCATATTTGTCTGTACAACATTGGACCCAGATGGGGTGAAGAGGGCAGAAAAAACACATGCCAGAGGGAAATTTACAAAAAGTGTATCCTTTTTTAAAAATAATAGCAATGTGTTAGATTCAATATCGGTTTGTACATACAAGGATATTCTGGGCCAAAGTACTCAAGTATTTATTGATACTGGAGGTACAAGTAGTACTGCAGAAATCCATTTAAAAACATCTTGGAAAAACGATTTCGGATTAGACGATAGCACTTATCAAGTGGATTATGGAATAACCAGAATGCAGTATGATGAAATGGGGAATTTAAGATTTTTACAAAATGATGGATTTATATCGCAAAATCAGTTCATATATTTCAAATATGACGTACAGGGGAGGAAGATTGAAGAGGGGGTAATGGGTAGTGCCAGCCAATATATATTTAATCAAGAAGTAAATTATGCCTATGATAATGATTTCCCGATGGCTTCCGATGGGCCCATTGTCAAATATCGTTGGTACTATGATTATTATGTAGGAGATGATAGTGTAATAGTATCAATTGGGGATTTAGTAAGGGTAGAAAACGGTACCGCGACATATTATAAGGAGTATTACTATTATAAGGATAAATTATATGATATAGTATTAACAAAACTCCCGATAGATGGTGAAAGCACAATTAAGGGTGTTAAACATGAATATAATCTTGATAGGACTATAAATCGCACGACGTTTTATCCAGATTGGTCAAATCAATTAGACTTCAGGGATATATCATATGATTATGATGAGATAGGACGTTTATGTTCATTAAAAGAGGAAGGTATTATATCAGGCAAAAATTTAACACATGCGGAATTTGGATACAATGCAAACAGCAATTTGGTGGTAAATAGATTAGGAATATATGACAATGATGTACTGGGGATACACGATACGGCTCAGGTATTATATTATTACTATGATTCTCGAGGTAAATTAACTGGGATAAATAACCCCGCAGATGTTGTAGCAAGCTATATGGGAGGAGCAAGTTCTACCCATTTTGGAATGCACTTGGAATATTATGAAAGTGGACAGAACGATTATTTAAATGGGCGAGTATCAAGTATATTTAGTAGCACATCCGGAGGGGCTCAAATTGTAAATCAAGACTATAACTATGTATATAATGATTTAGGTTGGCTAATCGCGGCAGACAACTTAAATAATGATAATTACGATAAGTCATATGTATACAATAGATTGGGCAATCGCTCCTCTATAATGACAAATGGCAATACGGTGGATTATTCCTATGATCCCTCTCTTCCTGGTTCATCTAGACTTATATCTTGTACGGGTATGTCATCGGAATATAAATATGATATCATTGGCAATTTAATCGCGGATACTTCCCATGGAGTATTTGTCTTGGAGTATGATTATCGGGATTTGATAAATTATGCAAAATTTAATGGCGCTCAAGCTCCAGGCTATCAAGATGCATTATATTTCTCATATGATGAATTGGGTCAAAGAATAGAAAAGTACTATAAGTATAAGTATTGGGATGAATGTGAGGATATAATTATTCCAAGCATTTATAGTGCGTATAATGATTCTGTAAATACTTTTGACCTAATGACTTTGGAATCCATAGGTCCGTCTCCAATCCTTTGTTTGCATACGGGGCATGAAAAGACTTTTTACCTTTATGATGGTGAGGAACTAATAGCCACTTATGATAATGAGGACAATATTACAGAGTATTTTGTGAATGGTCCAAACAGTATGATAGCATCTTATAGAAGTAACGATGATAGCCAATTGCATTATTATATTGGTGATCAAATAAATTCTAATAGAATAGTAATGCACAGTCCTCAAGATGGTTCTGGGCCGATGTTGGTAGAGTATACGAATTATCATCCATTCGGTCAAATACAGGCTTGTGTAGGATCTTTCCATACGCCTTTTAAGTATTCAGGGAAGGAATTTGATGATCATGGCGCCTTTGAATATTCCTATTTTGGATCAAGATATTACAATGCAGATATTGGCCGCTTTTCGTCGGTAGATCATATGGGACAATTTAGCTCTGGATATGTTTACTGTGGAAATAATCCAATCTCATTATCGGATCCAGACGGTAACCTCGCAGTGGCCGTTGCCGCGGTTCTTGAAGCCGCCGGCGCCATAATGAGAGGTTATGGTTATCTTCAGCTTTACATGAGTTCGACACAGGTGGTATCCCAATATAGAAATAATAATGGCTCCTTCGACCTTTATCCTTTGGCAATGTTCTTTTCTAATTATGTAAAAGGTTATGGATTATCAAAAATTGGCCAGGGGCTTACAGGAAAAACTGCAGGAATAAAATCAGCGGTGATGAAATCGACAATTCAGTATATTGATAATGATAATCCGAATCTTATAAGCCCTTTATATGCAGTGGCGGTCTTGGTTGCTACTGAGGGGGCAACAGAATATGACAAGTGGCGCGCAAGTAAAAAACCAGCCGCATGTATAGTTATTCTGCAGAATGAATATCTAGAGTATTTTAAAAAGGGAATTAAGGAGGCCAAACAATCGATCAAGGATGGAGATCCAAAAGAGGCCTATGTCACGGGGCAAGTTAATGAAGAAACAGGTGAATTTAGCTTATTAGCCCAAGAATTAACAGATAGGGAAGATGGCGGCCAAATCAAGAACGAAACAGAAAAAGGATATAAACATATACTAACCTGGCATACACACCTAGTTACTAATAATCTCCATAGTCCCAAAGATATGGCTTCAGTGACTGGCGGCAGGCATGGAGATTTTTCTTTTGTTGAAACTGGGAAGGAACTTTATGTTATCGTTGTAACTGATTTGGATCAGGCAAAGACATTTGACTTGGATAGTGAGTACAACAGGGCAAAAAAAGAGTTACTAGAATTGCATCCAGGGTTAGGCTATAATCTTAGGGGAAATGAAGAATCATGGCACCGGGCGGCGGTAATTAGAATGATCAATTACGAAGGCAGTGGGATGAAGATATTTAAAGCAAATAAAAACAGAACAGAATTTAAGGAGCAATAGTATTAGTATGTATATTAGTTATATAGCTTACGCAATAAGTATCATCCTTTGTTCGTGCTTTTCTCCAGTACAAGGCGATGCTAATGGGATTGGTAATGTAAATAGACATTCTATCTCCGAAATGATTGATGGAAATAAAATTAGGGTCAAAGAATTCATTGATGCCATAAATGCCCCTTATAATAATATATATTATTATGACGATTTAAGTCAAGGCGTACTAACCAGTTGTGTTATTGATTATGGCTATTATAAAATTAGATTATCTGTTGATACATTACCGAAGTGTATAGAGTATCATTTTAATGATAGTACAATGTTGGATTCGATAAAAACCAGACAGATAAATCATATAAATATTGAATATAAAAAATTAACAACAATCATGACAAAAGAGTTTTTTGTCAAAGATGCAATCGATATCATCCATAAAGATTCGCTACGGCAGGGAGAAAATCTTGTAAGATTAATTATAGAAAGAATAATGTCTAATTGTAATGAATTAAACGAAAGTGAAATAAAACAAACATCAAAAATGAAGTGCTATGTGAAGAACGTTCATAATGTATTGTGTATTGAGCTTAATTACGCAGCTAAAGATGATTACTACATTAGTCCTTGCGAATGTATCAGAAAGTTGAAAGATTGTGTAGAGAGTGATTATGAATCACTAGTTATTGATATTTATTTTTGATAGCATCAGTAGTTTTGGTTAGACAGACATTATTTTGAGTAACTCTTATAAAAATTGCGTACTCATTATACAACACCCAAATAGGATCCTTCTATACAACCAAACTTATAAATTATAGGTTCAATAATGTTATTTAAATGAGTTCAAGGGATATATCACAGAATTTATTATTCTTGACAATCTCCATAGTGATAATATATTAACCCTATGTTCACTTTTCATCTGTTTGATGAACTTGTTGGCGAGTCGCATAGGGGAATAGCATCTTGAGAAGTATTTAAGAATTTCGGTAAGTGTCAAAGTGGCAATAAATTAAGAGGATGTTTGGAAAGGTTTCTGAGTTAATTTTTCTTGAAGAATGTGATATGATCATCAGGCAATATTGAGTATACTGAATTGAATTCTGGCGACTCTGATTTTGTAAGTAATTGGGGCTAAATAGATAAAGAAAGGTTCACCTTTCAGATGAAAAGTGAATCTAAAGGGGCTAGGAAAGTAGCTAAGCGTACACCTTGGATTATTGATGAACAAAAGTACCTAAGTACCAACGAATTAGGCTGTATTATGTCGGTCGTAGCAAACTTAAAAAGGTCAGGAATTCATTATCATCGCTTTACCTTAGTACGCCGATGGTTCATGATTGTATTGGCACTGAATACTGGTCTCAGGGCATCAGAAATGGCCTCTTTGCGACATGGCAATCTTTTCATAGATCAAGATCGGTCCTAAATAGTGATTGTGGGTAAAGGAAATAATAAGCGCCTAATCTGGATAAGCCACAAATTCAGAAAAACATGTCGGGAATACATTTGGGTATGGAAATAGTCCTGACGCGCCGCTTTTAAATAACCTCTCTGGTCACACAATATCAAAAAGGTCACTTCAAAAAGACTTTAAGACTATTATCGCACTGGCTGGCGTCTCATCACACTACTCAATTCACTGCCTCAGACATACCTATGCGACATTCCTACTCAAAGCAAGCGGCAATAACTATCGCTTTGTCCAACGCCAACTTGGCCATGCCTCTATTCGAACTACCCAAGTATATGCTGGAATCCTTGAAACAGAGGGGCGCAAGGCAATAGAGAAAATATACACTTAGGAGGATATTATGAAACTCAAGAGTCGAATTACAAGGTCCTTATTATGCGCATTCATTCTATGCCTAATACAGACAAGTTGTAGTAATAATTCCGAAGACGGCTGGAATCCATTTCTTAGTTCATCAGGGACTGGTGTGCGAGGCCTTGATACTCCAGATCAAATTCTCTCAAATCCATATGTAATAAACGCACTGGATGATGCAGAGGAAAAGGGAGTTGATATTACACCAGAAAAGGATACTAGTCCGCCGGTTATAAGTGGAACCTATAATTTTACAGGACAAGCCTATGTCTCTATCTATGGATGGAATCAACTTGCACCAGGCACTTGGCATTGGAAAAATCAAACAGCAGATAATCACATTAGTACAGAGTACGATCAGATTGGAGTTCAAACAGGATCAGGTGGAGGGGAAATTATAAGAGGTGAAGGTAGTGAATTTACAGTCTATAGTGTTTTAGAAATTGATGATGTGTCCATAGGCGGCTGTGAAGACAGAGCCGTTGCATTAATTGATGGAACACAAAAAAACAACGGCGATATAAGTGCTGTCTATATTGTTGTTCCTGTAAATAGTAATTCCTGTCACTCGACTACTTTTGGAAGAATAGAACTCACCCTTACTGGTGCAAAAAAAGTATTTTCTTCAGGCGAATCATCTCCGGCGGCATCTATTCTAAGAGGCAAACTTCAAGAATTATTTCAAATCAATAAAACTAATTAACATGCGATAGAGTAAGGAGTGTGACATGAAGAATAATCTAATGTTTTTCACTTTGGTATTATGGGGCATCTTCTGTATTTCACCTGTGAATGCACAGTCAAAATCAGAATTAGGATTAAGGTTTGGACTTGGTGTTTCAAGTTTGGTCGGAGACGTGAGCGGAGCAAAATCTACTTTTGGATATGGTGGCTCGATTCTATACCGATATTCATTGAGTCCTCAAATGAGCATTCAGCCAGAATTACAGTTGACTCAAAAAGGCGCACAAGGACAAGACTCTGATGATTCTGAAAGGCTTAAACTTTCATACCTGGAATTTCCGATACTTTTGATGTACAGGCCCCCTAGTAAAAGTGCTGTAAGGCCCAACTTTTTTGCAGGTCCTTGCATAAGTCTATTACATAATGCAAAGATTGGAAATGAAGAAGTAACAAATGACATGAACAAAACTGACCTGGAGGTTGTATTCGGTGCCGGAATAGACATTCAGTCAAGTAAGGAAGGGAGGTTTTCAATAGATGCACGATACGCCTTAGGCCTAATGAATGTATTTGAAGATTCCGGAGAATACAGTGTACGCAATAGCATGATTCTATTTAGTCTAAGCTATGTTTTTCCGATTCTAGATAAATAGTATTTTCATTGCCAAATGTGTTACCAAGCCCGATTCATGTCTTTGAGTCGGGTTTTCTATGCAATGTACCCAAAATCAGGAGCAAAATATAAATCTACCAATTAATTTCCCTTGGCATGGCCGCCAATCTAAATAGAGCTTTTCGAGAATGGATTAAAAGACCAGCTGATCAAAGATTCGCATCACTTGAAGAGTTATATAGTTTCACACAAAATCGAAAACACTCTTCATTTGAGACCGTAAAATCTCTAGATTCTATCCACCTCGGGGCAACTGAAAACGGGGAAATTTCAATAAATGGCAATTTTGAACCGGCGAACCTATCGCATTGGGCCTTTGGGCAGCTATGCACTCGATTAGGGGCTCCGGCAAAATATCTTAGGACACTCTCATCCGAAATGGCAAGAAATTGTCTTCAATATGGGCTTAAAAACAGCTCTGAGGCCTGCAAGTTGTTACTAAGAAATCCCTACACAAACGGTCATGGAGATACACAACGTTTCGCCAGCGCCTTTACAGGCCCCTCTTACGGGCGAATTTGGGACTCATACGTGGTAGAAAGTCTTATGCGATCAACAGAAGGTAGTGGCTGGCATATTCCAAGAAGTCTTCACTCTACAGATAATCGAGGGCTTTATGCTTCGGATCGAGATTTGTTCGCATTCATGATAAATGATGAAAATCCAATTGAAATAGGAAATGCAAAGCTCTCCAGAGGATTTTTCTTATGGAATTCTGAAACAGGTTCAGCAACCTTTGGGCTTACCACATTTCTATATAACCAATTGTGTGACAATCACCTTGTCTATGGCGCAGAGCGGATTAAAGATTTAAGAATTTTTCATAGGAAATATGCGGTTGAGAACTTCCAAAGAGAGGCTATTCCACATTTGAATCGGTTTCTTGAAAACCACAAATTCCAAGATAATGTCAAGGACACAATCGCCACATCAATGAAAAGTAAAATCGCATACACACTCGAAGATACATTAAAGTGGTTTAGGAATAGGCCGTTTACAAAAAAGGAAATCACAAATGCCTGGGAGACTGGGATCACGTCAGGAGAAGATGTCACAACTCGTTGGGGAATGATTCAAGGACTCACATCCTATGCTCAGACGATTCCATATATGGATAAAAAAGTTAATTTGGAGAGGCGCGCCGGGGAGTTATTGTCAAGAAATTGTCACTAAAAATGGATCGGGTGTTCAAAACACAAATCCAAAGATGATAAGAGCAAATAAAAAAGACTTCAAAAACATTGCAAAGGCATACCCTAGGTGATTGCCTGATTATTAGTGCCGGTCCATTAGTCTGTAGGCAGGTTTGGTCGTGTCTCTTGGGACTACGACTTCTAATTTCCAAAGTTCCTCTTGGTTTGAAGATTCAAAAACATAAACATAATTTGGTCTCTCCCCAGTTAATGAATCTGGATGGCCATAACTATAGGATCTTATTTCCAGACCACCTTGTAAATAGCCACCATTAGTTTTATCCTCGCGAGTATAGTGGATTTTATCTGGATAAAATTCAAGGTCGTACCTTTTTTCTAGAAAAGGAATTGCAAAAGCCAGTGCTTTATCTTCGAGGATGCTCTCTTCAATTTTCTGAGTCTGATTAGTGTTTTGAGTTGAAATTTCTGGCTTATGTGTACAAGCGAAAATAAGCGTTACAATCGCAGCAAATAATAATGTAATCATTGCTGACCCCGCTACTTTTAGTATAAATGAATATTCTATTTTCCCCATAATGAATTAATAAGTAATGACTATGTGACAATTGTACTCTTTAATATTTCAAAACACCTTGTAATGCAATACTGCCTACTTTTTCCTTTTACCTTTTCCAGTAACTTTTGGTTTTGCATTTGCCCTGCCTGCAATATCTCTAAGCGTAACATTTCCAAGCTCTTTTTTCATGGCGTCCTGAGCATTTCCAAATGCCTTTAGCACCAAATTACTAATACCCTCGGCAGCATAATTTTGATCAGCCATATAATCAAAAAAGAATATGTTATTTTGCATACTCTCAAGAATTTGAAGAAGTGTAATTTTCTCAGGTGGTTTGGCAAGTCGTACGCCACCACCAAATCCCCTCGTGGAAATCACCATACCGTAATTTGATAGTGAGCTTAGAATTTGAGGCAAAAACTTTCCTGGGACTTTCTTTGACTCAGAAATTGTTTGCGCAGTTGAAGAATAATCCCTTGAGTTGGCAAGCTCAATTAAGGCCTCAATGGCATAAAGCGTTCTATTGTTAATCACTTTCTGTGCTCCTCATTTAGTTTTTCTAAATATTTCCAAAGTTACAAAAAAGCGATTGGCAAAACAAGAACAATATCTTACCCCCATGTAGCCTAAATTAGGCACAATGCTTTAATAAATTGTAATTCACAAAAGTAAATGATAATTGGCGATCCCCAGAAATATCTTGATTCTCTTGATGAACAAAGTCGCCAAGTAATTCACGAACGCGTAGGAAGTATTGACAATATTCTTAGTCCCAACGACACATTTCAGTTCTCATGTAAAAGACATGGCGATTGTTGTACGAATAGATACAGTAATCCAATACTTTGCACACCATATGATGCCTTCAAACTGCAAACTCATTTAGGAGTTAATTCAGGAGAATTTAAGAAACACTTCGCTGATTTAGTACTGGCATCTGACTTGGAGTTTCCTGTCATGTTACTAAGTTCTCCTAAGGTCAAGAGCTTCTCTGACCAATGCATTTTTCTTGATAAAAACAATTGCACAGTATATGAAGCTCGTCCCCTTGTCTGCCGGCTCTATCCATTAGGACGAATCCTTAACAATGACATGACATCATATTTTTTCAAAGTCAATACAGAAAGCAATTGTGGGTTGGGAAGAGGTCAATCATACACGATTGACGAATGGATAGAGAAAACAAAATCTAGGCCATACCTAGAGTGGAGTGAGAAATTCTACAAACTTCTTATGAAAATCAACCTTTCAAAATACCAAGGTATTCCAGACAAATTCAAATCCACTCTCGCTAAACTTCTTTACGACAGCGAGCTAGAGGACAGAATCTTCTCTGGTGAAAACAGAGACATGAAACTGCCTGATCAAGGTAAAAATACAGGCCCATTTATTAACTTAGAAGCTGCCGAGCTTTTTATTGAAAATTACCTTGCGTAGAAGAAACTGAAATAATGGCTCAGTATTGCCTTAACGACCATACTGAGCATATATCATTACCATTAAGAGTTTGACCTTTATATAATTTGCGCACATGCAGGTAAAATATATAACAGTAAATCATATTACGATTTATAAATACGGCTTCTCTTGTCAAGCACTTCTACCAGAAGAATTTTATTTGTGATATCGACACTGATCAATGCTCTATACTGACCGACTCTGAGTTTAAAGCAATCCTTGCCTTCAAAGTGCTTAAGATAGCGAAAGGGATTATCTTCAATTTCCTTTAATTTTTTAATAATTCTTGTAGCAGTATTGTGTGGCAGTTTATTAAGGAATCTCTGAGGTTTTGGTTTTAGCCTAATTATAAAGCTCATTTTTTTATGATTATATCTTCAATTTCCTCAAGTGTGCATGTTTCAGAAATTGGAGTACTTCGCGCCTCCTCAAGAGCGTTTTCTGCCCATTCAGTAAGTTCGCATTCGTCGTCAAATACTGCTTCCTTTAATAGCTCAACGTCGCGCTTTAGTTTCTCAAAATCACTTGCGTTTACTTTTATCATTTCGCTTTTCATAGAACATTTGATTCACACATGTTTATATATTTTTCTCACCATTAAGAAATCCAGAATATTCCATAGTCGCACGCTGTGAGTAAGACCTACACAAGATTGCCTTCTTTATAAATATTGCGCCTAAATTTGTCGTACCTAAAAAGTGGCAGAGCTTTTAAATATGTCACTTTCTTTGAGCATATTATGGATAATAATTCTTGCGAAAAAGGCAAAATGGCAATCATGCTTCTCAAAGAAGCAATCTGGAAAGTAGAAGACCGACTTAACGTGATTCTCGAATCCATTGCCGATCATGAAGCAGAAATTATAAGACTCAGACAGCATTCGCATCTCAGTTCTGAGAGACTCACTAAAATTGAGACAAGGCTCACAAATAAATTGAATAAACAAAACGCAAATGACAGATAATCACATTGAAACGAAGATAAAGAATGTATCAATCGAAGATATTGGCACAGGCTATTATACCCTCAGAATAGGTGAGCAAATAGATTGCCTGCAAATAAAGACCATTCGTAAAGTCACGAACTCAAAAAAAACCGATAATTTGGCCGGGGTCGACTATAAGTACATTATCGAATCAACTGAAGGCAAAATCCTTGTAGTAAATTCATGGGTTCTATGGAAGAAAATAGCAGCCGTCCTTAAAGAAGCAGGCAAAATCAGTGCTACACTCAGGCTGCAACATACAGGCTTTGAACAATACTCAGTTCATATTATACCATAATTCTGAACCCAAATTAGAGGATAATAGAGGATAAAATGGACCAGTCAGTGAGAACCATGCTTGAGCGCCTGTATGGCATATTTGAAGCCAAATTCAAAGATACTCGAGAGTCCTGGAATCACTTTATTGAATTTATCGCAGTTGATAATAAGCCTACACTATACAGACAAGTAAAACATAAGTTTGAATGGCTATTTGATGACCTGAGTCTATGTAAATCGCTTCTTAATACATATGATCCTAAAATCCTTAAAGGCGACTTCTATGATCATTTAGGCGATATGTATCTTGAGAAATTTGGAGAAAGCCTTGATACAAAAACCAGAGACAAAGTTCGCCCGCCAGAAAGTATTGAAAAGGTATTTGACATGACCCACATTCCAAGAACTGATAAAAACCTAAATATCCTTGATCCTGCATGCGGTACAGGTCGATTATTACTTGCGGCGCATAAATTGGCTCCCAACGCTTCCTATTTCGGTGTTGAAAGCGATTTAGATCTAGTACGAATAGCAATTACCAATTTTTCAATTCATGGATTAGACGGATATTTCCTTCATGCAGAAAGCTGTAAGCACGAAACCGATATTGCAAAGGCAAATGGGCAGTATAATTGGCAATTCGCCAATGACTGGAACTCTCACATTCACGAATTAAAACCAGTTTCAGGGCAAAATAAAGTCGTCCTGCAAGTACTATAAAATGTCAAGAAGATTACGAATACCCAGATGGAATGATGTACTAATTGAGATTTACAAAAACCAAAATAGACACAGATACTGCGAAAAACTCTATAAAATTCTCAAATGTTCACGGACTCATGTGCGAGAAATAATCAGGCTACTTGCTAAATACAAACTCATTGTAATTGTGCCCGCAAAAAAGATTAAGACTCTCATTCTAACGCGAAAAGGAAAGCGACTAATAGAGCCACTTATGCAAATACGCTCTGAATTACGACGCGATTAGCAATATCATAATGAAAAAAGAGGAGGAAACAGACACTGAAATTGAAGAATTTATTCGACTTCCTAAAAAGAATCTTGCAAGTCGCATAGAGTGGTTTGAAAAACAAATAAGGACTAGGGAAAAGCTAAGCGATGAGTCTATAGCAAAACTAAATACTCAGCAATTTCTTCTTGAAGAAAGAATAAAAGCACTTCGATATGCCCAAGGAAGTGAGAGAGCAACCGGCATAAGAAAAGATTTTCAAATCCAACATCAAATTCTTGAAGTCTACAAGTTAAATGAAATTCTCGCCTGCTTTAAGGATGTCTCATACCTTCAATTCCGAATTCAGGATGCCCAGGAAGAATTAAACAAGCAAAATCAAAGGCTAAAGCTGTTGGACTAGAGTCGCCTTGATTATAGAAATTGAAAACCAAGAAGAAATATAAAATAATTTAATTTATGCACTAGCAAAACAAGATTGGATCATTTTAATCCATTCCATGCGGGAGGACGATCGACCAAAATAGGTAGAGCGTCTAGCCAGTTTTTCAGCAGATCTAAAACATGTTGATGCCAATTTATTGCCAGTCATTTTATACGCATAAGCTAAATCGTATTTTATGCGGATTTCAGTAATATTATCCGTGACCTCAGTTGCTAGTACCAGTGCTTTTTTTAATAGAATAATACTTTCAGGATATTTGCGACATTGTATTTTCACTTCTGCCAAATTCAAATTCCCTCGAGCAAGGGCGGCATGACTGGAGGTATGCTTATATTTCAAATCAAGACTCTTGGTCAATAATTTTTCCGCTTTGGTGTAATTCCCAATATCTGCATAGACTAGCCCTAGGTTATTCAGAGAGTATGCCATACCAATTAAATCACCCAATTCCATAAAGATATTTTGGGCTTTTTTGTGACAAAGTATCGAACGATTTAAATTTTCCATTGCCCTGAATACATTTCCCATATTATCATAGTTCTTTGCTATTCGTTTTTTGAAATCAATCTTTTTAGCCCAATAAGTACTTTTTTTAATTAATTTTAGTGCATCTTTGTACTTCCCTTTTTCATAATTCATTGCTCCCATATTCCCTAATATTTCGCTATAAATATCAGGGTGTACATTTCGAGAACGTCTACATATTAACTCGGCTTTTGCGCAGTACTTAAAAGATTCACTAGGGTCTTTTCGCTTGTAACATAGGCCTTTTATATTAAATGCCTGGGCTTGAATAATATCCGTTGCATTCGACATTGCAATTATTGTATCCATTAACTTATCAGCAATACTTGTTTTTCCCAAATGCATGCATAGCATACCTATGGCATATATCAGCATAATACTATCGCAAGAATCCGCCCATTGTTTGAAAAAGGAAGCCGCTGTTAAGTTTAAGTTAATAGCGTTTTTCTGGGGTAATATGTATTTTTTATTAAATACATGCCTATGTAGGTCTTTTAGAAATTGATTAACATCACCGTATGCAATGGTTGATATGGCTTTAATCTCATCATTTTTACATACGTTAGAAGAGTTATTATGTGCTAACCATGTAATCTTAGTGGCAGAAGAAGCATTATTTTTAATCTCGTGCAGCAAATCATAGTCATTTCCACTATAGCCTAGTACTAAAACATCGCGTTTTCCCATTATACGTTTAATTGCGCGCCTTAAATCTCTATGAATCGGATGCCCTATTTGCGATAGCGTTGCCTTTATTGTGTATGGTGCACATATTGATCCATGATATTTTAATATATCCACTTGATTTGTGGTTCGACTTTCAAAGTTCTTAATATATCTCTGGAAGGAATTAACATGCCTATATTTCGTCGTACAAGCATAAATTTGATATTGAATATTCATTTGCTGTAGTGCATTCTCTATATAGGTATCATAATTGCAAGTAGTAATGCGTATATTGGGATATTGATGTGCCATATTAGCGATAATGTAGTGGTTATCATTTGGATATCCCCAGTTCATAATCTCTAAAGTCTTAAAAAGTTTATTCCCAAACTGCATATGTAACCAATCTAGAGCAACTTCTGGCTTGACCCACAAATCGCTTGGCGTATCACAACCAAGAAAGTAATTAGAGAGATCATTCCTGATTTTATTATTTATTTCTCTGCGGGTGAAAAGACTGTCTACTATTGCTACTAGTAGTTCGTCACGAAAAGAATTCCAAGATGGTGCGCCAGCAGGAAGTCCAATTGATATTCCAGCTCCTAATATGAAAGTTATTGGGTTGCCTTGTTTTATTATATGTGCATATTGACTCAATATATTTGTTTTCATTGGAAATCCACAAGATTTATATATATCATATGTCTTTTTTTATCTGATTCGTATTCAATTAAACCATGCATGGTTCTATAGATATGCGCCTAATATCAATTCCATGCATATATCTTATTATATATACGCTAATGAACAAGTCTCTAATAATAATTAATCAGCTAGAGAAGAATTTAATAAGTGGTTACAAGATTGGTAAGGCAGTCGTGTATGCAGGATATACAATCATGGAAGATTGTGATGCGGGATTTAGCATTGGATACGCGTGCAATATAACTGCAAAGTGGCTCGGAGCAGAATATAATGCCACAAGAATAAAGCGAAGTAACCACTGGCCATACACCGGATTTGTAAAGGGAAACGCTCATAAATGGGTACCAATATCAAAGGTCGAACTTCTTAAAATATTAGATACCTACAATCAATCGCTTCAATACTTTGTTCATGCAATGCTATCTCAAGCAATACGCTATGATATTGACTAGAATGAAAATCAATTACCCATAATCTGGGTTCATTAACCTCTTGTACGATAGAGATATTCGGCTTAGCGAATCTTTCAATATCAGAACAACCTAAAGTCAGCCCCAAAGTATTTATCACACAGGATTCTATATCTACTATGCCATCTACTGACGAGATTAAAGACATATTACAAAAACTAAAACCAATTATAGGAAAAAAGGCAAAAGCATTATGGAAATTATGCCTTCTTTCAATGAGTCCAAGAGAGGAGTTCGAAAACCATAAATTGCTTGGTCTAATCGCAGACAAGAAGGCAAAAATCGATTATCAAAAAAGCATACGTCTACCCCCACCGGCTCCACATATTCTTTCAGGGCAATATCACATCGGTAAAGCGGTTTATCCGGACGTTGAAGTATCTGATTTTGGACTACGCGAAAACGAACTCATTAAACATATTCTCATCGCAGGAATAACAGGCGCCGGCAAAACAAACCTTTCATTTCAACTTCTCAGACAACTACGAAAACATGAAAAGCCATTTCTTGTATTTGATTGGAAAATGAACTATAGAGCCTTAAGGCAGCTTCCGGAATTTTCCGACCTCAAAGTAATTCGACTCGGAGAAAAGGACTTCAATTTCAAATTCAATCCCCTTATTCCTCCCCCAGGAACAAATCCTAAACACTGGATGGCAATGCTTGTTGACGTAATCAAACACGCATTTTTCGTTGCGCACGGGGTTGAGTATTTTTTCAGAAAAGGAATAGACTACCTATACAGCCAATACAAAATCTATGAGGGAAATACTGACTACCCCACATTTGTTGATTTAGAAAAGCTTCTCAGAAAAGAATTTGTCAGAGGCAGAGAAATGCTCTGGATGAGTTCAGCCAAACGAACTTTGGCTTGTATGACTTTCTCAGGGCTTTTGGGAGATATTCTCAGCTCTCGAGAGCCCAACAAAATTGAGGAATTACTCAATCAAAATGTGATACTTGAAATGGATAACCTGGCAACAATTGAAAAGATATTTCTAATTGAAAGCCTGCTATTATGGATTTATCACTATCGAAAAAACGAAAAAAAGCGAGAGATATTTAAGCATGCAATTATAATAGAGGAAGCTCATCACATCCTCTCGGGCCAAAAAGAGCTCGCACTTGGCGAAGAGACAATAATGGAATCAGTCATTAGAATTATTCGAGAGTTTGGAGAAAGCGTGATTGCAATCGATCAAGAGCCAAGCAAAATCAGTAACTCGATTCTGGCAAATACCAATTGTAAAATATGTTTTAACTTAGGAAACGGTAAAGACATAGATACAATGGCCAAATGTCTGAGTCTAAATAGCGAAGAGAAATCTGCAATCGATCAACTCAAAGTCGGCCATGCGATTGTCAAAATGAAAGAAAGATTCACTAATCCAATTCAAGTAAAAATCCCCCATATAAAAATATACAAGGGCTTGTAGGTTACCCTTAGGGTAAGAAAAATCGACCAAAATGCCATATATAGTCAAACGGCTTGTACCAGTATATAATTCCTGGGACAAGGTTCCAAAAAAGTATCTCAATCTTCGCAAGCTAGTCTATGTCACAACCTTCAAATATCTCTATAAGACAATCCCTCAAATACTTATCAAGGAATACGGCCTCTCCCCTGAAGAACACATCACAATTTTTTGGACCAAAGAGATCGCCCTCCCCCATTTCAACCGCTACCGCATGAAATTTAGAAAAGTTTACTCAGGCAGTGTGAAAGGCCTAGTATCATTGAAATGAAATAGTCGAGTTTTATGAACTTAAGCGTCGGTAATAATCTAGAATCGGAATTAATATTTGAGTTGACAGTAATCCACATACATGCAATTTTAAAGTAAAATAGTACTTCTTAGACTGAATGTTTAATACTTGCAGATATATTGTTAACAGGGATCTGTACCCTATGACAGAGATGCTATCTAATTTGGATAATCCGCCGCCAGTTCCTGGTGAGTGTACATTTGATGGTTATGTAAGATTGTATCATCCCTTTATGGCATTATCAGCTTGTGAGACGTCAATGTTAATAATACATGAAATGGCTCATCTTGAACTAACGGTTAGAACATCATTTGGAATGTTTCAAGTACTACTACAATATTTATTACACAATGAAAGGATTCCTAAAACTGTAAAACGCCCATATATGAGCGCATTGAGACATACAATAGAACATTGTAAAGTTTTTCATGAAGCATATGCTTGTAGTTGCGAATTAATACGATCTAGTATGATGGGAAAAGACTTCCACGAGTCGACCGCATGCACAATTCCACCTAAGGAGTGGATGAAGGTTAAGCCATTTCAGTCATTTTTTGACAAAGCAATAGTCCATTATGTATTGGATGATGTGTACACCAAGGCAATTGCAACAACGATCATGAACACTTCAATATTGGAAGATTTTAGGGATTACTCGAGATTATTAAATGTTAATTGGAAACACTATTTCGAATCAAAAGAAAATAGCCCGGATTCACGATTTAATATTTTCGCCTTAAAAGTGGCAGAGAGTAATCTTCCTCAGTCAATTTCCCAAGCGATTCTCAATTATCTAAGTAGTTTATCTGGCGAAGTATCAATCCCGGATTTACTTAAGAGATATTCGAATTGGAGTTCTAAAAAGCAAAGAATTAAGGAATTATACCAGGCAAGATTAGTTGCTATAAGGGAGTTTAGGCGTTCCCTCGGAATCGATGTAATGGGTGAGAAAAGGAGAATAAAGGCCTATAACGCATTATTCAATTCTTGGAAACAATACCTTTCAGAGAAAGGTATACATATAGGAAAAGGTCCGCTATTTGACAAAAAACCGTATTTAATGGACATAGATTTCAGTCTAAATAGGATATTATACCAACCTCGTCCTCAGGCTCTTTTTTCCAAGCACAACGCGATTCCGGTAAGCACGAATGAGTACAAAGAGTTTTGCAAAGAACTCGCCGATCTGAATTCGATAACTTATGTGCATATAAACTGTGGACCGGAAGCAGTAAAATTCAATGACAAAAATGAACACCATAGTCCTCAAGGTCAGGTGTTTTTTTTGTACTTTCAAGAATGTGTAAAGGTCAATGTAGAACTCAAATTCCGATGTATAAAGGATAACCATATTATTGGCCGTAAGGCAAAGTCTTGTGTGATGAATATGGGAGAAAATCAAATATTGAGTATCCTTAGAGAATTAAGTCACATTGAATGTGTTTTTTCTTTTGACGAAACGAGCTATAATAATATGAGAAGACTTTCCCTATTTCCTGAAATAAGGAAATTAGTAAAACGCCCAATAGTAATTTACCCAGATCGATCTAATTTAGGTCATATGAAACAGATTCTAAATCAAGTAAAGAGGAGGGGAAAGACATACACATATCATCATCAGTTATCGATGCAACCGCATAGGGCATTGGATTTGTGCATATTAGTGCCATCTGAAGGTGAAATAGCCTATATAAGGCCAATCCTTCATCCGGTCTTTCGGCGTTTAATTGAAAAGGAACCAAAGGTGGAGAGGATCGATAGGTGGTCTGATTTTAATAGATTCTTCGGTGATTCTTGGGTTGGAAGATTGAATATATGTGGTATGCACTACTATAAATATGGATACTGAATGCAGTTTGATGATTGATTGGACCCAATTATCTCAGCAATATATTGGTGTTGAATAAGACAAGATTGTATTTTCCAAAAGTATACTCTGTGTCAACAGTTGAAGCATAAGTTTTGAAAACAGTATGGTACATTCATTAAATTTATTGAAAACACAAGCAATGATCGCTACAGCCTATCGGCTAGTTTCAGATCTATTTCCGGAGTCAATACTTGGTTTTGATAATTTACAACGTGCTATAGACAGAAGTAATTGCTTTGGCAGGCTTAGAGACATAGTCAATGAACAAACAAAATCCTCCTTGCCGGAGGACAAGATATTTAAGAACTATTCTGTACCCAATGTTCAGGAGGCGATTTGGAATACTTTTAATGTACTCTTCAATCTTTTAGATAAGCTTCGAAAAACTAATAGACAGATAGAAATTGAGGACCTTCGTATTCTCCTAGAGAGCTGCGTTATAGATGCCAATACTCCTATTTGGCTTAGAACTCGAATAATAGAACAACTTCCTGCAATTGTTATTCAGGAGTTTGGTGATCGAAAATTGGTAAAGCATCGATGCGGTGCGCTGGGATTTGATGCCAACTGTGCAGTCTTTGAAAATTCTTCAATTGCGAAATGGAAGACAGAGGAAGAAATCGAGGAGATTCAAAAGGCAAATGAGGACCTGCCAACTAATATCTATGTTGATGACATTTCGGGTGCAATATATTTTAGGGAGTTCGCTGGTGATAAAATCTTTAGACAGCCAATTCAAGCCGGCCACACCTCGATATATTTCACACTTATTCTTCTATTAATAAAGGTAGGATTTGAGTGGGAATATACTATGTTAGGGCCAACACTTGAATATCTATGGAATGTAAATAATAAAACATTTGATAAACCCTATGAGTTCGATACAAGTTTATTTGGAAATATAAATTCAAATATCTGTAGAATTAAGAAGCGATTGGCATCCGTAATAGGCAAAGATATGACCAATAATTTCATTGATTCGAGTTCACGGCATATAGTATATATAAGACCTTATAGGATATCCGGCATTAAAACGATTATGGTCATGAAAAAGGATAAATATGATAAAATCATCGCCGCGATGGAATTCGGTGAACGAATATCTTTTGGTCGATAAGATTTTCTAGGTAATTATTATTATTTATTGCATTTTTGATTGCGGATATTTTTCTCAGAAAATCTTGAACTTCAAGATTGAATAGATTCACTCCCCAGCTATGACGGTTATAATAATGATAGAGAACAGTGAAGTTACTTTTATTAATTGTTTCCAATAAGCATTCATTCGCCTCATGATTTTTTGATATGCCAATTATCTGTCTGTAGCGATATTTCCGTCTTCCAAATAAAACTCTTTCGGGACCATATCGCAAGAGTTGGTAATCATGCGGCGTATATTTTCCGTTTCTTAATGACTCTAAAATATCTGAATAGGATGGTTTTAGGCCTACCGGTATTATATATAGTACTTCCAAATCCCTACTTTCAATTTCTAGCGCGTCTAATGAAGAAGATAGGTGTGAAGCTAATAGTGAACTATAACACCGATCATTTTCTGGTAGATTTTCAAGGATGTTTTGTCCAATCAAGTCTAAAGTAGAATTTGGTTTTAACCTATAATTGAATAGTGACTTGGGTAATACAAGCCTATCTAGTGAGGCTTTATTCGGTATAAGCCCATCAATCCATACAAGATCAGTCTCACTAAAATGTCCCCTGACTATCATTTGGGTACATAAAATTGGTTGACATACTTGTATATAAATCTTGTCATAGAAAATCATTAATTGTCAGAAAACAGTACTGCAAAATATCCGTTTAATATTTAAAACGACATGCCATGGAGTCATATTTTGGCGCAGATGGGGATTCGCTCAGACATTGTATCTAGTATTAGGGGCGTAAATGAGAAAAACTCTCTCTCGTATTGCAAGAGCAATTGAAGAAATGAAAGATGTAGATGGGTGGTGACCTATAGGTGATTTTCTGGCACTCATTTGAAACCATAAATTGGATAATTGTTAGAGATAGCAAAAAATGATCGGTCTTTCTGAACTATGAATAAAAACCTTTTTACGCCAAAACAATTGGCCAGTGAACTCGGGATAAAGCTCTCAACAATCTATTACTGGTCACATATTGGCTATATCCCGTGCGTTAAAATAGGTCGACATCTGCGATTTAGAAGAAGTTCAATTGATACCTGGCTTCAAAAAAAGGAAAAGCACGAGAAAAAAAGAGTCGCACCAATTCTGTAGTGAGGACTTAATAATGCCTGACGAAATATATGAAGACCAAATCCAACAAAGAATAAACAGAAAACGAGTAATTATTGAATCATCTGATGGGGCCCTACAGTCTGATCAAGATGAAGTGATTATGATTGCGCCTAATGGAAGTGTTTTATCAATAACTAATCACAAATCCTTTGAATTAAATGGTGAGATCATTCACAATGTGAAACAACAAATAATTGGCCGCTGTCAAATAGCAGACTGCCGGCAATACCTCACGCATAGAACCCAGCGCATTTGTAGTGAGCCCAATTGCAATATTATCCTATGCGACAATTGTGCAAAATATGATCCCAAATCAAATCGCTATTTTTGTAAAAAGTGCCTTAAAAAGATTAAACGAAAAAGAATAGCTCTTATAACCCTGCGAATTGTACTATCGCCTTTTGTAGAAAGGGTTAGATAAATTGAATGCCGCATCAGAAAAAGAATTCAATCATCTTCTACATAGAGCACACCAACTAGGATTGAATAGAAATCGTAAATTCTCAGGATTACTTAGCCTATTGAAAACTAATCCTGCTGATACAATTGTCCTCAATCTATTACAGGAAATGATAAGTGAAGTAGAAGTAAAAAACCTTGAAGATCCTAACCCATTTCGATTAACCAATCCCAATAATCCATTATTTGAGGGTTCTATATTTCTGGGAAATATTACTGATACTAAAATTCCCTATTTAATTTCGCCGGAATTGCTTACGACTCATATGTTAATCAGCGGCAAAACCGGAGGGGGAAAGTCTAATTTAATTCTACTCACACTCTTACAACTCATAAGGCATCACACAATCAAGATATTTGATCGTAAATTCGAATACCACTGCCTACTCGCATACGAAAACTTCGTGTATTGGATGCTTAAGGATTTCTTTATTAATTTAATCGAGCCTTCTTTAGGTGTTGCTCCTCGGCTTTATATAAACACATTTTGCGAAATCCTTGGAATATTTCTTGATATACGTGTTGCTGCTAGAGGACTTCTTGCAGCCACTATTCAGAAATTATGCGAAAATAGAGATTCCTATAGTACAGGCGTATATCCAACCCTAAAAGATGTCTACATTTATCTATGTGACAAAAAATATCCCCTAATGAGTAGAAATGCCCGCTATCAAGAATCAATTATAAATAGACTTGATAGCCTATTCTGCGTGTTTGGCAATCAAATTAATTCTCAAAGAAAACTCGACTGGAATCAATTCTTAACAACAAACTGGGCCATATCCCTAAATGGAATCCCAACTGACTATCAAAACTTATTTATCACCATAATTATCGCAAAGATCATGATGTATAGAATACACAACAATTTACGTAGCAATCAACTTGTTGATCTTTTTGTCTTTGATGAGGCAAGCACAATTTTCAAGAAGTACTACGATAATAGAGAACAGACATTTTTGCTTACTGACTATCTTGCCCAGGCCAGAGAATTTGGTTCAGGTTTTTTAATTAGTACTCAAGGCCTCACAAACATTTCTAATTCAGTTTTAACTAATACCTCCTTAAAAATCATGACTGGCGGTCAAGGTATGGGAACAGATTTTGATATTTTTGCTTCCGCCACCGGGATGAATACAGAACAAAGGGAATTTATCAGACAAATGACACAACCAGGCAAGGCAGTAGTCAGAGATCCCCGGTATCCATATCCATTCACACTGGAGGTACCAAAAATTGTTTAAGAAAAACCTACCGACTCATATAGTCGAAATTGAATCGAATATACGAAGCGAAAATATGTATGTGAAGTACACGCAACTTCCAAATGCATATATAAATGTGAAGGAACATGAAATATCCTCGTCAGATACTATAGAAAATGACTTAACCACATCAATGGCCATTGCCTCAAGACAAAGTTCAACCGAAAAAGAGGCAAGAAGGATAATGCAGCTTCATTTGCTTGCGAAGCATCCATTTCTAATTCAAAATGAAATTTTTAATCTGGCCGATATTTCCAGCGGGTCTAAAAAGTCTAAACTAAAGAAATATCTCATAAATAGGGGATGGTACAAAGAACATACTCTTCAGCACTCTCGAAAAAAAATAATTATTCTAGAACCGCTACCCAAAGCCTATAGGGAATGTGATGTTCAAAAGTCTAAATCCTTTTCAAAAGGTGGGTATCTCCATGAATTTTGCAGACAAAGAGTAATTGAGTACTTCGAAGAACTTGGTTTCAAGGCAAAGAATGAGTATTTCCTCTCAAACAACAAGGCTGTCGATATTCTCTTAACAAAGGAAGATGAAACTGTTTTTATAGAAATCGGAATATCATCTTCCAAGCAAGAATTGGGTAACGCCATAAAAAACCTCTCAACTAGTTTAATTCCAACAAGACTTCTGATGCTATGCAAAGACTCAAAAATGAAAAAGAAATTAGAATCGCTCATTAAAGCCGAGGAAATTCTTGAGGAGTTTAAAAAGATCATTTCTGTCGAGTTAGTTGGCAACTACATAAAACTCTATAAAAGCAGGGGGTAGTGCGTGTATCGAATACGCTGGAGACGTGTCTTAATTCTTCTTTTTATCATTGTAGCCTTGTTAATCAGCTGCAATAAAAGGAGGGCCAATAACATTAGCAAACCATTGGTTTCTATCGCGATAGATGTGTGAGATAACATTTAACCTTTTAAAGGAGGTAAGAAGTGGGATTCTTAGACAGAATCTTTGGAGATGAGGCAGATAAAGTCCCGGATGCTATAAATTCTTCAATTCCGGATGACTTTGATGCCATAACAGTTGAACCGGATGAACCCGAAATTAAGCCTCAAGTAAGGCCACCTGTAATTTTCGAAAACGGTATCATCTAGCTAGTTAATTGGGGTGGTAGACCAATTACTGACCTATCACCCCAAGATTTGGCAGAGGAATAAATGATGAGAAAAACATATAAGGATTGGCAAATCTGGCTACTTGATAACATGATTCTTCTTGGAAAGATCTATGGAAAAGACAATGTATTCCTAAACAACAAGGATTGGCAGTCTATTTTGATTCGTTCATATAGCCTTCCAAATAACTGGCAGCCATTTTCGTCACGATTGTTGATTGTCCTACCCAAAGGATCACAGATTTTCTACAAGCCGCCTGATAGATTCTACTTGAATAAAGGACTGAGGACAATAACTGGAAAAGTTCCAGGGCACTATTTTGAATTGAATGGCTTTAATGATTTGTCACGCAAAAAATTCGCAAGGTTTTCATTTCATTTAAGATCAGGATGGAAACCTGCAATGAAATGCAAGGATGGCACAAATCTTACTCATGTATTACATGGTCTTCAAAAAGGTATGAAAAAGGCCGCAATGGAGGTGGGCTAATGAAGCAAATTGTTTTTAGAAAAAGAGATTGGGAAAATCTTACAAATTATCTCCTTAAAAATAGGTCACTCGAAACAGGCGCATATGCTCTATATCGAATTTCTCAAGGCATAGAGTTCTACAAAGTCCTTGTAGAAGAAGTAATTATTCCGGAGAAGTTGGACTTTTATAGGCGCTCATCGCATGCGGTTGCATTTACACCCGAGTTCACCGAAAAAACAATTCAAGCCTGCGAGAAAAGACTATGCAGTTTGCTTGATATTCACACGCATCCATGGTCTAAAGAAGTAAACTTTAGCACAATTGATGACACTGAAGCCCTAAACACGAAAATTCCATACTTTCATAAATTTGTCAATGAAACAGGACTGGCATTTATAGTATTTGGAGAAAATTCTCGAATTGTTAAGGCAAGATTTTGGGGAGGGGAAAAAAAAGAGTTAATCAATATTGACAGAATACGTCTGATTTAGGAGGCTAGTATGAACTTTATAAATTGTGAGAGAGAATCGGGGGGAATTGAGAATAAAATCCTTGAGGTGTGTGATCGCCATATACTTGTTTTTGGAGAAGAAATACAAAAACTACTCTCTCGACTAACTATTGGCGTAATCTGCGTAGGTGGTCTTGGAAGTATTCTTATTGAGCAACTCATGCGTCTTTATCCCGGAAAATTAGTAATAATTGACAATGACATTGTAGAGGATTCTAATCTCAATCGACTTACGAATAGCTTCCCAATTGATGCAGCCCTAAAAGTCCATAAGGTAGATTTAATGAAGAGAGCAATTCTGAAGTTTAATTCAGGGCAAAAGATAACTGCCATTCATGGTGATTTTCTAGAAGCCAAAAATCAATCCCAGTTTAGAGAGTGCGACTACATTTTTGGCGCAACAGATTCGAACCCAGTAAGGCTCAGTGCAAATAGACTTTGTCTAGCTCATGGAATAACGTATTTTGATTGCGGAGTAGGGGCAAATGTCGAAAAATTAAAATTAATATCTGCAGGTGGACAAGTAATAATAATTGAACCAGGCTCAGGATTTTGTCTTCATTGTTCAGGAATGTTTAATGTGCAAGAGGCAATGAATGAATTGTTGCCAGCAGATGAGAAAAAACGCCTAGAAGAGCGTGGATATATTAAAGGCGAAAATATCACTGCCCCTCAAGTCTATTCGCTTAATATGATGGTTGCTTCTCAGGCCGTATGGCTCTTTATGCGAATGTTATCAGGAGAGGCACTCAACTTTGATGGAATTGCAATAGACGCCAAAACATTTAAGACATATGTCTGGAAAGAGGCAACAAAGAGGAATAATAAATGTCCTACATGCGGCGAATACGGAATAGCAATGGGTGGTGATGTGGTTGATTTATTGACTAGAGTGGAGTCATAAGGGGAATCAAAATTCAAAGACAAAAGGGAACTTTATCGCCATTAATCAGTGATTATTTGGTACTCCTGAAATAGCGATTTCTCGATTAATATATTCTTAGTGCTATTGGGATCAGGCGTAAAGAGAAGAATGCGAAGGTTTTCAATAGCTCTTGAAAAAGAGACGTAAGCCAACCTGGTTGACCTGTGGAGTTGGCCTTCCGTTGGATTTCCCACCAGCTCAGGTATAAGCATTTTTGTAAAGCTATATAGGTTCCATGCTGCTTCAATATCATCATAAACTACGACTACATTTCTATATTCCTCGCCCTTTACTCCATGCTGAGTACTGTATGGTGTGTTTTCATTTATAAAGTCAGTATACGCTTCAATCTCATTCGTATTCATCTTAAAAAATTCATCAACGAGCCAGTCTTCCTTATCTATTTCATGTAATTCTTTGTTATAATCATCATCCCGCGGCAATCTTTCAAGGTGTTGATAAAGTCGTTCTGAGACCTCGATGATTTCGTTCTCCTGACAAAACAATAATATCTCTCGGATGGTATTGTTTGACCATTTTTTTGATAGTTCCTCAATTATATTTTTGGCCAAATCCCGCATTTTTCGAAGTGATTTGTTGGCATTTCTACCTTGGGGATAAAATGTCGGACTTGAATTTCTTAGGATATCAAGGATTTCTTTTTGATTGTTTGTCCTATTTGCATTCAGCAAAGGGAATATCACTCTAATAAACGGTTTTAATAAGAAGTGATTTCCAGACTCATAATCCTCTTGAGCTCGTGTTGAAGCATATATACCGGTAAATAATTGTTGGAGTGTTTCAAATCCAAGGCGTTTGGCTATCATTTGTCTAACAAGGAATAGATATTTAGTTTCTTTATTCTCATGAAGATTCCAATTTTTAAGAGTATCGTAATATTTGGTTAATGCTCTTTCAATCTGTTCATTTGTGTAATGCTTTCTTGGTCCTTCTGGTTGCTCTGTAGCAACAAGCCTAATTTCCACACTTCCCTCAAGCTTAGATGCTGCACCTGCAGGTACTTGCTGAATATCCTTTCTAAATGCATTTAGTAAATTGATAACAGCCTTAGAGCATCTAAAGTTTTCCTCCTTTTTTATTAATTTGTATCCTTTTGGCCCAGTGAAATCTCCTGCGCGTTTATCGTAGATTTGCTGAACAGGATCACCAAAATATCCAACAAGGGGTAATCCAGTTCCTGAACATAGGGTATTAATTGCCGTTACAATTTCAGGAAAGGTGTCCTGTGCTTCATCTACAAAAATATAAGGGTACCTTTGTGATATAATTTTCCGAAGGATTGCGTTGTTGGTGATTAAATGCCCGCCAATAGCTATAATGTCATCATGACTGAGCTGCCCTTCGCTATAGTTACTGAACGTTGAATTGTCGCTGTAAGAAAAAGCTGATACTTCTTGAAGAGATATAATATCTTCCTGTAATGATGCGATGCTCGCCCTTGCGTCAACCGCCTTCTTGCTGCTTCCTCCATTATCATCTTCTTGCTTTCTAGCGATTTGCGTTGGGATGTGATGGTCAATGAGAGTCTTTTTGATAGCTGTGGTGAATTTACTAATGACAGTCCACAAAAAACTATGAAGGGTTGAGACATAAAAGATTTCATCGAAATTTAGGCGACTGAATATTACAGCAACCGCACGGTTAGTGTATGTGATGCAAAGAATCTTTTGATCGTTTTTTCTGAGTTGTCCACCAGTCTTTGAGTCTCGTATATAAGAAAGAGCCGTTAATAAGGATTGAGTTTTACCAGATCCCGCGCCTGAGATAACGGAAAAGCTTCGATTATCTTCGATACACTCCTTGACTTCCTTATCTGCGCTTGTCGGGATTAGTCTGGAATTCATTTATCAAGAACCTCCTGGTCGATTTCAAATTGGTTTTCCAATCTAGATTCGAGCCAAACCAATCCAATCTTGATATAATGGGGTACTTTCCAATCATTTTCGGAAAAAACAATATCTAAAGCGAATTCTGCTTTTTTAAATTTCTCTGATTTTACTAGTTCGTAAATTTGCCCATAATCTTTATCGTGATCGCCTTCGGATGTTATAGATGTTGATACTTTTCCATCCTTAAACAAGGATATATTTTCATAGATAAAGGCCTCCTCAAAGGTTCTACCATGCATTTTCTCATCTGCCCGATACCCATCTACAGAAACAGGCTTTTGAAAGGTTAGATAACAATAGCTATCTTCAAGAATCTGATTTGCTTCTTGCTTTTTATTTAGCTGTTCAATGGTGATATCTTTACCGTAGAAATATTTAAGGCATGCGTTAGATGTCTTAGCACCTATTGTATCTGCCCTGCAAGATTTTCGGGAGTCAGTGGGGTCAATAGAATCACAATCTGTAATTATAAGGTAGGGTATTCCGATAAATTTAAAGAGTTCTGCAAAGCGATGCGCGTAAGCACCGCCGACCTCGAGTATTGTTAGGTAACAGAATCTAAGTTTTCTGGCTACCTTTTCTATCATCTTTGGTAGTAATAGTTTTTCAGCAATCCCCTCAACAAGAACCGCAGCATCGGCAAAAAACAGATCACAGTGGGTAAGTTTCAGGTATTGTTTAAGGAATTTTAGGGTTTTCTTTCTGTTATCTTCTTCATCTTCAGCCGAAGTGTCTTTGGGCTGAAAATCATGGAGACTTATAACAGTTGATGCGTGAAGCGTTTTCCCCCCTTTCGGGTATCCCTCATTACTCAGACATCGCCTAAAATACCTGACCTTATGAAACTCAACGGCATCTAAAATGTGGGAAGAGTGAGTCGTAACGCAAAGTTGTGGTATCAGAGTTTCTTCCCCTGCATCTTTGGCATTTTCCTTAAGGATATTCCAAATATTTGTTATAAATGTTTGCTGAACCTGTGCGTGAAGGTGAACTTCTGGTTCTTCAATAAATACTAAATGACATATAGGCCTATTGGTCTTCGTATTTATCCATTGCAAATGGTAATGTGTCACCTGGACTGCAATATAAATCAGATTTTTGAATCCAAGACCATTATAGGCCTCTGGGAGTTCATGATTAATCAACGGATCAATATAGAAAAGCTCCGTATTGCCCTTGAGGGCAACTTCTGGATTTAGGGTAGAAACAATTTTTAAACTACGATCATTGACGGAAGGAACACCTAACCTAGAAATCACTTTCATTAAATCCCTGAAGGTCATCTCATAGTGTTCTGATAGGCTCTGATTATTTTCATCAATGACCTTGCTGGCAGCCTCATTGATTGCTGGCTCTTCCAGATTGTGTTTGTAAAAAGTCGCAAAAGCTGATGAAAGACGATTGCTACGACTGGCTTCCTGATCGTCAATATTTCGTTGTGCGTCCACAAAATCTATTCGAATAAGGGAGGATAGGACGCGTTCCGCCTCAGATGGATCAAGGGATGACTCAAGTGATTCGTCATCCGTTTTTTCTAAAACATAATAATGAAGGCGAAAGAATCTTTTGAGATTACCTTGGATACCTAAAAATCGTGATAATGTAAATTCATCACGAATGGCACCTTCCTTTTTAAGGGCTTTGGCTTCATCGTAAGCAGAAACCAGACCATTAATGTCATCTTGCTTTGCAGCAAATTTTATTCTGATGCCTATCTCATCCAAATCGCATAAAGTGTTTGGTAGAAGTGAAAAGACTCTTCCAAATTCAATTTTATCGGGATTAATTTTGAACCAAAGATCCAAATCGATTGATGGCAAGCTCAAGTCTTCTTTATCTTTTTCACTGCCAAAATGATCGAATTTCCGAATACTTGACACAGCAAAGTCATGAATTCTGAATTCGCTTCCTTTCAAAAAAAATCTAAAGATAACGGTTGCTGATGTTTTGCCGCTGTTGTTGGGACCAACAAAAATGGTTTCACCATCATCAAAGTCTATTTTTGCATCCTCAAAACGACGGAAGTTCCTGATATGAATCATTTTAAGTTTCATGTGATTAATCCCAAATTTCTCAAGCATTTTTTGGTTAGGTCATTGTTTTGCCATATAAAAAGATTCTACAGAAATGAAGACTATTTTACCGCAAATAACAACAATAAACTTTATTATTTATATTATCCATGTTATTGCTTAATGTCGGAAGCTGAACACATTTGCGTGCATTTCTTATCGGCTTAACAGTAAGAGAAACTTAAAACCACATGGCCTACCACAAATTGTTTATCTTCACCGGTAGTTTATTCACTGCTTTCGATAAGTGATCAGGTGTGAGATGGGCGTAGATCATTGTTGTTTCTACGCTTGCATGACCCATCAGCCTTTGAACCGTCGGTAAATCGACGCCTTGCATCACTAAGTGACTGGCGAATGTATGGCGGAGAGTGTGAACCTTGGTGAAATCCTCTATTCCAGCTTTTTGGGCGATTTTGATTAGCTCGTTCCGGAGCATATTGTGCGATCTGTCGCTCTCAACAATATGAAAAACATAATCGTTTTTTGTCGCCTTGCTGTTTTTCTTTTTGTGGTCAGACAGAACTTGAAGCAGATCATCGCTTATCGGGATTTCGCGTTCACCGGTTTTGGGCTGCCAGTTCTGCTTTCTTCGGATATAGATTTTCCGTCTTGTCAGATCAACATCTTTCCAGCAGAGATATTCAAGTTCAGACTTTCGCATTCCAGTAGCTATGAACGTGAAATAAACCGGGTATAGGTCTTTAGGGCAGGCTTCCAGGAATCGATTGCATTCCTCGGCTGTCAAAAATCGGAGAGATTTCTTGTCATCGACCTTTAAAGGTTTAACATGCTTAATGGGATTTTCTTTAAGATAGTCCCATTTGATGGCCAGGTTGAGCATCGTCTTTAAGCCTTCCAGCTCCAGATTCACCGTCCGGGCCCTGGCTCCATGTCTGGCGTTGTCAGAATCCGGCGATTTGCCATTGGGATTTATCCATTCATCCCGACGAAAAGTCTTATAGCCCTCAATAATTTCCGGAGTGAGCTGTGAAACTAGGATTATATCTTTGCACTTTTCTGTGATGAATCGTTTGAAGTGATCAGTAACAGCTTTATACCGTTTCGTTGTAGAGGCTCGATGATTTGTCCGATTATACTCCAGAAACTTCTCAATTAGCGATTCAATCGTAATATCGCTTTTGGAGAAACCATATTCGTCTTTGATTATCTTGATCTCGGCATCTTTTAAGGCAAGCTCGGCCATTCGTTTGGACGTGCCGACCTTCTTCCTGACTCTTCGACCCTTATAAGTCAGGTCTAAATACCAGATTTTTCCTCTTTGATATATTCTCGCCATACAAATTTATAAGAATTCTCTAAATTTACTGTTCAGTGTCTCTTCTGCAAGATCATCTTTCCAAATTTCAATTAATTGAAAACCGTGTTTAGCACAAATTTCTCTCTTTATCTCAACATTTCTCATATATTTTTTCAGATCATATTTTCCTTCAAAATATTCTACATATATAGGTCTTCCATCTAAGTAAATTAGCCAATCTGCTTCTTTACTTCGTCTGCTGGAATTTAAATCCTCATCATACGGATACTCGGTTAATCGCTTGCCATTTTCCTTGCTAATGTCACCTTCTTTTTCATGATAAATTTCATTCACATATAAAAACTCATCTACAATATATTCCCCATTGGATAAACATGTATGGTTATCTGGTGAAATAAGGTATCGAGTATCTAGATCTATGTGAGAATATTTTTCATAACACTTTTCAAGTTGAGATAGATCCATTGATTTATTCCTACTACCATTTCGATTTCTAAATACCCAATAACTGTCATGGGGGAAAAGCGGATCGGTATTTGCCCCACTCGGGTCAACGGTATCATGATTTAACATTGATATATCATGTTGCATGTCACAATGATAGTCGACAGCTATGAACTTATCTAATTCATTCTTGTCCACGGCATAGTCAAATATATTGTTCCCTGATTTATGGCAATATGACTTAAAGCCAATATTAAGGAACGCATTCTCAGCAACATTACACCATTCGTCGATAGTAGCAAATTCAGGTAATTCATCAATTATTGAGTTTAAGGCAAATATCAATTGAATCCGATTTGTTCTTATTATTCTCCTTTTCGGTGGCATTGAATTCCTCCGACTTTTTATGGACTTGGCACAAACATGGCACAAGCCCTTTCAAAGAGGAATATATGATTTTCTAATTTGTTGTCAAGTAAAAAGTTACAATGATTGAAAGAAATAAAATGGAGGATGCAGAGCCTTAATGCAACCACGTCTGAAAGCCGATAAATCCGCGTAAGTTATTTCAGATAACACAGATCCGAACAGCAGGTAACCTGTTTTATTCAGAGGACTTAGAGAAATCCAATTCTCTGATTTTTCCCCAAACAGAGAACGGACGTGAGTTCGACTCATTCCGCCATGCCCGGCGTAACACATCAAAACCACATCTGAGCGCCCCTCCGGTGTTCTCTCCATCTGACTTTTCAGAGAAAGCAAAAGTCCTGTTTTTCAAGCCGTTAAGACTCGGTTAGAGGATTGATGTACATCCTACAGGCGGTGCAGACTTGCCGATTTTTTGGAAAGGGAAATCCATGTTAACTTCGTTTCCCGAGCGATCCGGACCAAAATTGCCAAAATCGTGTGTCTGGCGGTGCCATGGGTGGGGAAATCGGCATTTTTACCCCTTCCCAAGCGTTTCTCCAGACTTGAGTTTTTGAACGGGTGGTCGGTGAATGTCGTTTGATGTGTTGAAAACCGGCGTCCGACCGGAACGACACTCGCAACTCCTTTATCTGCCTCAAATTACCGTGCCCTTGTCCCAGCCTCTTCAAAATCCGGGCGGGAAATCGGGATTTATTCAGTTTCTTTTTGGCGTTCCGCAGACTTGTTCGTTCAGGAGTAGTACAAGCACCCGATTCTCCAACTCAAGTCTGATTACCAAGAATCCGCAATCCGTTGTAAATAAAGGCTTTTGGGCGTTGCTGTATTTTCATAAAATCCGAAAATCGGGGAAATGGAAATTAACTTTATATGTCGATTTCCCGGACTTCCGGACGGAGCATGAGTTGTGTTAACGCTACGAACTAATAAATCGGAGGACACGGAGCCTTACCCCAATTCATTCTCCAAACCAAAACACATCCGAAAACCCTTTTTATTCAATGCCTTACCACACATTAAATCCCTTCAGACTGCCGGACGCCGAGAGAAATTTAATTCTCTACATTTTCCCGAAACAGAGAACGGACGTGGGTTCGATTCCCGATTGAATACCCGACGGTGTGTTTTACAACTCATGTCTGGTTGCCTCCAGATACATCACCTTCAGATCTTTTTGGCGATGTAAACGCCGTAGCTGTAGTGGTCCCGGTGCTTTTCATAGAGGGCAATTTCAGCCTTTTCACATTCGATAATTTCCCTTGCCTGATCACTCCCACCATTCCGTTCGAGGAAGGCATCGAACCCGTCTTGCATGGGCCGGTAGTAATTGTCGATCCAGCAACTCGTGGGCAGATAGAAATAGCCTTCAGGAATGTAGCCATGCCGTTCGAGGATTCCGATTTTTGCCGAGGCAACATCGATCTCGGGATACTCTGAATCCCAGTGGGATTGAAGCTCGGCCGGTCGGTCAGCAGTCAGCCATGTGATTTCCGAAACGATGAGTTTGCCTCCCGGTTTCAGGAAGCGTCTCCAAGCTGATACTCCGGCTTCAAACCCCATGTTATAGATCGCACCTTCCGACCAGATGACATCGAACTCCTCATCGGCAAAAGGCAGCGCATCCATTGAACAGCTCAAGGTGGTTATTTTGTCTGCCACGCCGTGGTCAGTGGCTCTGCCTTGAAGCTCCTCAAGAAACTCCGGCAGGAAGTCCACGGCGGTAATTTCGACATCCAGTTCCTTGGCAAGTTGGATAGTTGAAGCACCGGTGCCACAACCGATATCCGCAATCTTCAAAGGGCGTGATTTATCGAGTCCGGCCAGCATCAAAGCCTGTTTTGTCTCGGCTTCGCCTCCCGGGCCTTGTCTAAAATTTGATCTATGCAGATCAATCAGAAGTTTCATTTGTAAGTCGTCCATAGTTCCTCCTCAATCAATATCGCTAATCAGCCTCTCTGCCAGCTCCAACACGTCCACCGGCCAGAAGCATTCCGGGCGTGGATGGCGTACTCGCGGATTGCCGGCCTCTGGGCGGCAGTTTTGCAGGCAGCCGAGCCACTGGGCCGGAATAGCCTCCCGACCGCACACAGCGCCTAACAGCGCCCCACAAATGGCCGCATTGGTATCGGTGTCGCCTCCGCGTATGATGGTATCGACAACACCGGCCTCGAGGTTCGGCGCATGGAGCAGCTGATACAGGGCATTCTGAAAAGCGATCATTACCCAGCCCTGCTGGTGGACATAGTCCGCTGGCGGCTCATCGGCTGCCTTGTCGATGGTATCCAGCAAAGCGGATTCAACGGGCATGTCTGCTGCCCACTGCCGGATGTGCTGATATAGATGCTTGCGTTCACAGCCGGATTGAATAGCGTGGGCAATCCCCATGGCAAACAGCGCGTTCGCCTGTTGGCAGATCAGGTTGGGATGTGTAAGCGCCGCATCCTGCGTGGCCCATTCAGCCACCTGATTCAGTTCAAATCCGGCTCCGAAAACTCCGAGCGGGCTGATCCGCATCATGGCACCATTGGCCTGACTGTCTGGGTTTGGATTGCCACGAAGCCCGGCCGAAATGGTCATGCCGCAATCAAACGGATCGGAACTCAGCCAGTATTGGTATTCCTTGCGTGCCGCCTCCGGATCATACGAACCGGTTTTCACCAGTAGCCGGGCAAGGAGCAGAGCCATCTCGGAATCATCCGTCGGCTGACCGGCAATGGTATTCCATGTGCCGCCATCTGCCAGCTTCCGAACTCCATCAGGATAGCTGCGCCGGATCTCATCCGGGGACTGAAACTCAACCAGACTTCCCAGTGCATCACCGGCAAGCTGTCCCAGCAGGCATCCTTGGGCTCGATCAATCTTCATGACCAGCCTCCAAAATTTGCAATAATTGGTGCCGTATCAGTTTTGTTTCTGCACTCAAATCTACCGTGGCAAACCGAATCTCATGTCCTTGGATAGCAACTGATTCATTAATCATGCTACCAATCGAAGGGTGTAGTAAAATTCCGGTGGCTTTGTCTGCGAGAGGATCTCCCAGCCCTTCCTGAGACCTCAAATATGTGTAAATCTGATATATATATCCACTGCGCAGCGTTTCATCCCGATACCAGCCTTTGGTCACAATCGAATTGAATTTGGTGTCAATGATGATCCGCCTGCCTGAAATTTCATGGCTCAAAGTAATGTCAGTACGCATTGACGGGAAAATCTTGTCGATGCCAGGACTTTTCTGGTCTACGGCCCATCCGATAGACTTTCCAGCTTCGATACGCCACCCTTGACCGGACAAAGTAACATCATAAAAACCAGCAATTCCTTTTTCATAAAGCTTCCGAATCCAAGTGATTTCACGATCCGGCAACGATAAATATTTTGTTCCGGCAGATTCAGTTGGTAATGCCAGATTGAACGCAAGCTGAGCAGCAGCAACCATTTTTCTGTCGATTGCATCGTGCCTTCCAAAACGGTCTATCGAAATCTCTGCATGTCCCGGCTTTTCACCGACCACACCCATACGTCTTAAACTGTTCGCAATAGACCGACACCTATGGCCCAAAGATTGGCGTTTCACCAACTTCGAAATTTCTTCTAACGCTGACCTAACGAAGCGATTGCGAGGCGTGTCAACGGTCAACTCATCAAAGCGGCAAAACACCTTACCTTTATCAAGAAGCCTATGTCGCTCAGTCTTCAGCAAATCAATTCGGCCACGAACACGATTCAGAGTTGTCTCGCGAGTCTGGTATCCAAAACTTAAATTTCGCTTGATTCGCTGTTCAACCTGTGTGGATAAAATTTCAGCAACCAAGTCGGGTATGTCATCCGGATTTTCTTCGACAGAGACTTGTGAGGCTTGATCAAGCTGCCGAAAAAGGTCAGATGCATAGAGCATAAGCAGCCAAAGATTCCGGACAGGAATTCTTCCTATATAACCAGCCTCTTTAAGAGTGGTACTGGGCTTAGGTAATGTGGCCGCAACAGTGCTCATTTTTTAGAATCCCTCAAGAAGTCGTTCTCTTGCCTTCTGGGCTTTATCAAGAGAATCGAACCAGTACTCATCCAAGAGAGGTCCAATTTCTGTATCTACTACTTGTCGGAACCATTCCCGGGCATCCTTGATAGGAATACCAAACGGAGGTGTGACATAACTGTGCCCGATGCTGAACTGCTCGCCCAAGCTGGAATCAGACGTAATCTCTGTGTTTAGTGACAAAATTTTGCTTTCAATTTCATCAAGTATGTCCGTGTCTATTCCGCATTGGGTTGTTACCCAGTCCTTCCACGTTTTACCAAGTGATGGTTTCAAATCGATAAATGCAAACCTTCTCCGTAGCGCCAGGTCGACAAGAGCAAGCGATCTGTCGGCAATATTCATCGTTCCAATCACATAAAGGTTATCTGGAATAAAAACTCGCTCATCATCTTCACGACGATATGAAAGTTCTAAAGCTTCGTTTGGTGTTCGCTTATCGACCTCCAACAAAGTCAGCATCTCACCAAATATCTGTGCCGGATTTCCTCGGTTGATTTCTTCGATTACAATGACGTGCCTTGTACTTGGTTCATTTTCGGCGGCCCTGATCATTTCGACGAATGGCCCATCGACCAATGTCAGTTTTCCGTCACCAGATGGACGCCAACCCCGAACAAAATCTTCGTATGAAAGATTTGGGTGAAACTGAACAGCTCGTACCTTGCTGTCATTCCTTTGCCCAATAAGAGCAAAAGCTAATCTCTTGGCAAGCCATGTCTTACCTGTCCCGGGAGGGCCTTGCAGAATGAGATTCTTCTTTGTTCGAAGACGCTCCAGAATCCTTTCAAGCTTCACCCGTTCGATAAAACAACCATCCGAAATAATATTATCGACTGAATACGGTTCAATTGGAGCAATGGTAACTTCTTCTTCTGGCTCGTTATCCAGCTCGTCACTTTGAACATCTGTATCAGTAGCATTGGGGTGTGCCGATGTTCCCCCATCCTTGAAAAGCCAAGCAGCAAGTGAAAGCTCTGGAAAGGAGTGAACTGGATAAGCTTCCTCCTGAAAACGTGTTTCCAATGTGTCCAGTACCGCTAAATAATCGTTTGCATTACAGCGACCTTTGGGACCATTGAGCCCGATTTTAATATTCAGTTTCTTGCTGATATACCTTTGAGACTGCCCATCAAGAGTCGGGAAATTCCATGGACGAATCCAGTACAATCCCATTGTCAAATTCCAACCGACACCGAATCTCTCGGTTGCACTATCATAGGCCGAAATAAAATCTGCTCTAATATCAGCGTCATCAGAATCTGAAAAGGTGATAGCTTTGGCAAATATCTCCCATAGCGCATCGATGTCGTCAGACTTTCTTTTGTTATCAAATCCAAAGAACCAAGATTTCTGGTTGTTGAGTATGGGAATCCCTTCAAATGAGTCCGGGACAACTTCTTCTACACCCAGAAAGGTTGCCAATTCAGTAGCTATATTTTTCCGGTTCACATCGGTAATGCCCCGATTGAAGATCCCCATAGCTGTAAATGGACAAATATCCTTCAAAGGCCCTGTTGAGCCATCTTGAAACTGGTCTTGCAGATTAGACAAGCCTTCAACTTTTGATGCAATTGAATGTATGCCTTTTATGAGCTCGTCTCGCTTATCCCTGTATAAGAGAAGTTTGTCTGCGATAGCTTCATAAAAACGGGTCCAGAGAAAGCGTCTTTTGTCTACAGATGTGTCTCCGAAACGCTCACGCCAATATGGTGCATTTCTGAATCGGCTGATATCTTGAGCCTTTTCTTCGAATGTAAAACCGATTAAAGCATCCGTGGTCCAGTCCCCGGGCAAAACACGCCATACGGTGCTTCGATTTGTATAAAAGTACCATTCTTTTGGCGGGTCGAAAGGGGTCCATTCAACATCTAAGGTCCGACCGTCACCATGGTTCTTTTTTACAACGCCAATAGCCTTGATGGCCATGACAGATACGCTTTGCCCACGATTGTCGAATGGAAGGTCTCGCTTTCGAGTATAAGAGGATTTGATCGCAATTCGGTCACCGGTCTGGATAGATTTCACTTGATCAAGGTACTTGTCTTGGTATCCATTTTCCCAGATTCCGTCATTGAGAAATCTGCTTGTTTGATCGTCAGAGCCGTAAGTAGCTCCAACAAACCAACATACTCTTGATCCGGTTCCTTCTGGTTTATCGGTCATAAATTATCTCCTGTCTTAAAATCCTCAATATTCTCTTTTTCAGCGATCGGCAGTTCCTCCAGCTCGAAAAGGTCGTGCGACATGCGGCGGACACCTATGTTGTATTCCATCAAAAGTGTGACCAGCTGTTCGCCATTCATGAGGCCCACGGGGGTTTTATCCGGTTGGTTGGCTTCCTTGATGGCTCCGGTGCTGAAGTCGCTGGTGGTGATGATCAATCCCTGTTCATGCGCACCAAGGCTGCCGCGAACTTGTTGAACGGTCGGGCTTTGGATATTGCCTTTCCAGCGTTTAGCCTGAACAGCCATCTTTATGCGGACCACATCGCTGATCAGCAACGTGCCCCGGACATCAATACCTCCGTCGCCGCCGTACTTGGTTACCTCGATGCTTTCAAAGCCCATCTCCGCCAGCAGCTGTCCAACCAGCTCCTCAAATTGCGCCGGGTTCAGATCCATCAGCTGGGAAAGCAGCTTCTTCCGGATCTCTCGATTGTGCTTGGAAATCTGATACGGCAGGCCGGTTCCCATCCATTTGACGAGGCTGTAATACCCAGGTGATGTTCGAACAAACCGGCCGGGCTCACCGCTGGCCTTTGCCCGTTTGAGTTCAGTCACCAATTGGGCGTTCATGGTTGCTTCGGGAGTCTTGCCGGAGGTGTTCAACCAGCCCTGATTCATGGCCTTGTCAGTAATGTCCCGGTAATGCATGGAGTTCCGGTTACCAAACTGCTCCAGCACCTTTTCAGCGGCATCCAGAAAGGAATACGTCTCCTTCGAATTATCCGAAAGGTTCACGTTCCTTGGTTCAGGCTCCTTGGCATCGCAAACAGCAACAAGCTGCATATCCCGAAGAAAGAAAGTCTGAGGCGCAACCTTCACAAAGGTCGACTGGTCCCCATGCTTTTTGATATCCGAATATAGGCGGGCACTGACAGTGGCCGCCGGCGTTTTGCCATCGCTTGACCACAGACCAGCTTCCATAATCCGCTCGGCGATTTCTTTTGCATGGAGAGGCTTTCCAGCGTCCTTCAATATCTGTATGGCTGCGTCTTGAACGTTCATAGAGCTGCTCCCCATTCTATATGTATTAAAATATTCCGGTTCATGATCACACCATACTGAGTTCGAGTTTGTGTTTTATCTTTTCCCAGCCGGGGATGACTGAGTCGAGGAGCTTATAAAACTCTGGGCTATGATCATGGTATTTCAGGTGACACAGCTCATGCGTAACAACATAGTCGATACATTCTTTAGGCGCTCTTATCAGGTCTGTATTGAGGGTTACTGTGCCCTTGTCTGAAAGGCTGCCCCATCTTTTTTGCATTCGCTTAATGGATAGTTTTGGCTGATCAATGCCGAGACCATTAAATTTCTGCCAGCAGCGATCCATGCTTTCTGCAAATTGAAGTTGTGCCTTTTCCAAATACCATTGGTTCAATAGCTTCTTGGCTGCATTTGGAGTCGGTTCATTCCGGCAAGTGATATGAAAAAAGCCGCGAGACAATTTCACTGAGTTTTCCGCTCCTTCGGCTAACTTCAAGCGATATTGCTTGCCAAGGTACAAGTGGGTCTCGCCGTTCACGTAGCAGCGGTCAGGAGTCTTTGGATTAAACTGCTTGAAATAATTCAGCTGCCTGAGAATCCAGCGAGCCCGTTTCATTATTTTCTTTTCTATCAATGCAATATCGGACTGTACGGGCGCTTTGACGATAACCGTGCTGTCAGGATGCACAGCAATTTCCATCGTTTTTCTGTCACAGTACAACAGACTAAAATCGATGGTCTTCCGGCCGTAAACAACCGAGTGTTTATTGTTATGAATTAAAGCCTCCATCAGTTATAGCTCCTGTGCTTTGCCACCTGCAGGACCTTCTCGATGATGTCATCCATCTGATCAAGCGACAGTTCGATTCCTCTATTCGTCTTGAGCTCATCGTAGAGGTAATCGTCAATCTCATTAACCGCCTGTTTCTGAGCGTCTTCATCATCCCAGAAGTGAACCTTCTTGTGTTTTTCCAATATGGCATGAATAGCAATTGCCGTATCAGCCGCAGCTGATTCAAGGTCTTCTTCACCTAATTCGTGCTTTTCAAGGAAAGGCTTAAGCACCCCGAAATAGGCCATGGCATCTTCATTCCCGGAAAGCTTATCCGGTATGTCATCATGCACCTTCCCGACAACCTTGTTGCGGATATCCACGACTTTGTTCAGGTAATCCAGATCGGATATCCTTTTCGCCCTGAAATCTTCAATCGCCTGCTGGATCAGTTTTGAGAACTTTTCATAAAACGCAGGGTCTTCATCCATCTTTTCGGTGATGACTTTCTTCGTGGCGTGTGCAATCGTATCAGCCTTTGAAGCCGTTGTTTTCTTGGTTTGGTAGACGCCTTGTTCCTCTTTGACCTGATTAAACATTTTGTCGTCAAAGATATTGACCGGCTCATTCAGCTGAACAACTTCATTGGCCTGAATGTGTGTATCCAGCAGTTTTTTGATTTTGGGCTCATAATCCCGGTAATCAATTGCCTCTGCATACCGGAGCTTGACAGATGCTTTGAGTGACTGGAATTTTCGAAGGTCAGCCTTGTATCTGGACAATGTCTTCTCATCGGTTCCGGTCAAAAACTTCTCGGAGGAGAGTGCGATACCGAGGGTTTTTCCGAACTCCGAAAGACAGCCGTAAAACTCTTCTCTGAGCTCATCATCGGCAAGTAGCACTTCATAAGCCTCTTCATCGTAGGAATGCTTAACCGTTTTGAATAGATCCCAAAGATCGGAATACCTGCCGGGCAGTTTTTCGATTTCGCTGTTAATTGATGTCAGGGTGCCGACCAAATCGGATTCATCGAATCCTTCAAATGCACTGTACATGGTAAGTGCTTTGTCCAGCTCACCGAGGACGCTTGCATAGTCGACAATAAATCCGAACTCCTTACCCTCATGAAGACGGTTGACCCGGGCAATTGCCTGAAGCAGCGTGTGCTCCCTTAGCACCCGGCACAGATAAAGAACCGCATTTCGCGGAGCGTCAAAACCCGTGAGCAGCTTATCAACGACAATAAGGATTTCAGGTTCACTACCGTGTTTAAACTGGTTGATGAGCTGCTTGGTGTATTCTTCTTCACTACCGTAGCGCTTCATCATCTTTTGCCAGAATTTAACGATCTCATCCGTTGTTTCATCATCAGTCTCTTCATAGCCTTCACGCATATCCGGCGGCGAGATAACAACCTCGGAACTGACAATACCAATCTCATTCAGATACGCGTTGTACTTGAGGGCAGATGCTTTATTCGGGGCCACCAACTGAGCCTTGAATCCTGTTCCCTGCCAGTTGGAGCGGAAGTGCTCGCTGATGTCAAAAGCTCTCATGTAGATGACCTGATCGGCTTTGTTCAGCATTTCCGCTCGTGCATATTTCCGTTTCAGGTCCGCCTGCTGCTCCTTGGTCAAGCCCTGTGTGTGGCGCTCAAACCACAGATCAACTGCCGTCTGATTTTGCGTCATCTCCACATGCCGCCCCTCATACAGAAGCGGAACCACCGCGCCATCTTCAACGGCCTGTGTGATGGAATAATGAGGCTCCACCAGTTCACCGAATTTGGTGAAGTTGTTCTTTTCCTTCTTTAACAGCGGTGTGCCGGTAAATCCCAAATAACAGGCATGAGGAAACATCTGTCTCATCCGGGCAGAAAAGGAACCGAACTGGGTACGGTGGCTTTCATCCACCAGAATGAAAATATCGGGCGATTCATCCTGATATTTCTTTACCGCGTAAGCCTTGTCGAACTTGTGAATGAGGGTTGTGATAATGCCTGACTTCTTTTCAGCGACCAATTCCAACAGGTTTCTGCCTGATGTTGCCCGGTTTGCTTCAAGGCCACAAGCGGCAAAGGTATTCCCGAGCTGCTTGTCGAGGTCGTCACGGTCTGTCACAAGAACAATTCGCGGATTCAAAATTTCGGGATCTAAGGCCAGGTTACGGGCAAGCATCACCATGGTCAGTGACTTCCCTGATCCCTGAGTGTGCCAGATAACACCGCCTTTACGTGAATTGGTGCTATCGAAGTGCTTAACACGGTTCAGGGTAGACTTGATGACAAAATACTGCTGATAGCGGGCAACCTTTTTGAT